>NZ_CP017481.1 GCF_002307355.1 Pectobacterium polaris
GGGCAGAAAGCTGAGAAAGCGGCTAAAGCTGAGATTGCCGACCTTGAGCAAAAACTTGCCGGCACAGTCATTCACTTTGTCGCCGATAACAAAATCACCGCCCAGCATCATGTTTCCTTTGCCGAGACGGTTCTGCTGCCCTTCGTGAATGGGCACACGACGGTGCTGCCAGGCCAGAACAGACACGTCATCCAGGTCAAAACAGTGAATAACCAAGCCCGCGACCACTTCTGGGGAACGGCTGGGGCTGGCAAGCACCCCAGCGTAGGAAAGCATCTTGGCGCGGTTAACCGGCAGACTGTCGCGTACGGCATCATTCCCTAACCCCACGAGCGCAAACATCAGGCGGGAGAATCCATCCTCACCCTCATTCTGAAAGCGGACGTGATAGCGGTATTTACGCCATGCGCGGTGCAGCAGCGTGAGTAAGCGGTGATGAAAGAAGTCGAGAAACACGCCCAGCTTCTGTTCGCCCTGCGCGTATTCCCAGGCTAGTTCTTCGAGGTAATAACCGGGCATCGGTGACTGGCTGCCGTGCAGGCCAAGAAACGCGACTTCCAGCTCCTGACGACCCTCTTCATCACATCCCACCTGCAAGACATCGCTGGGGTGAAAACCGATGGACGCCGTAGAGCGAAAGCGCAGGCGTTCTTGTTCAGGGCGGTAATCCAGCGCTTGTTCCAGATCCACGCCTTCCAGCTGGTTAAGTAACTCCACCAATTGGAAAAAATTAAAGCGTGAGACATCCTGACGGAACGTCACATCATTGAGTGTTGACCTATCTGTACCGGCCATCGGTAGCGCTCCTTGTTATCGATGTTGACCACTTCCAACAGGTGGAAAGCGTTGACGCTGGCGTATAGCGAGAAGAAGTGCGCCAGCACCGTACTAAACAGATAGAGTTCTCCTTCACTGGAAAACGCGGATTGCCGTACTGACAGGATGGATTTCAAGCCGCGAACCGGCATCCCCTGAACCAGACGGTCGATCGGTGTGGTTTCGATAGATTCGATCCCTGCCAGACGCTTACGCGAGGCTTGCTCCGCCTGCTTGTCGTGCAGCGCCGGGAAATCGTAAGTACGCAGGATCTGCACCAACGCATCGCGCTGTAGCAGCGACACATAGTTCAGAGACAGGTTGGAGATCAGCGTCCAGTGCAGGCTGCCATCCATCGCAGGCCGCAGCGGTCGCGTCGGCCGCACCAGATTGCGAAACGTCGCGAAAGACGGCGAATTCCCGGTGGGCACGCAGATCGACCCAACGGGCAATTTTGCCGCACGCGATCGGTTGGTACAGGTCAGCGTGACCGAGATGGATTCATCCAAATCAATCACTTCCTGCTCATCGCCACGGACAAAAGAGAGCATGTGATCAAACCCGTTGCCGTTCACCGCTTCTCTTACCCGGATGCGGTAATAGAGCGCCAGCCGTCCTTTGGCTCGTTCGATTTGGTGCTGAAAGCTCTCAAAAGGCTGATAGGTGCGTGGAATCCCCCGAGCACGGCCGGAATTCCCCTCAACCCAGCCTTCAACCTTATCCACAGAGAAGATTTCAAAGCTATCGGCGTTGCGGTAGCTGGCCTTCAACGGGTAATCCGTCTGGCGTCCGCTGAGATTGATCGGTTCGCTATCATGCTGGAAGAGATTGATTGCCGGCACGCAGTTGAGCATGAACGAATCAGGGCGAATCTTCAGTTCCGCTGGCAGCGGGCGGTCAAAGCAAAAATGCAGACGGAATTCCGTTACCGTCAGCGGGAGATCTGGCCATACCGCGCCAGCGAGTTGGAAAAAGAGAAAACTTTCAGGAAAACAAAAATATTCCTGCAGGATGCGGTAGCCAGAATAGACATTGCCGGGGTACGGCAATAGCGCATCTTCCCGCTCAAAGCCGACCGTCTTCAGCACGCTGGCTTCCTGACGGAAGCGTTGACCATCGATTTCCAGCTCAATATGCGACAGCTGGCTGGCGATCCAGAAATAGAGTTCGTTGGCCGTATAGGTATCACCGCCCAGATAAAAGCGCAGTTTGTCGAGTTGCAGATCGCTTAGCGATAACGGGCCATGCAGCCCAATATCCAGCGTAATGGTGGAAAGATCGTTGCCGCTCTGTACCTTGATATCACGGATATCCGCCGGATAAATCCAGGCATCGTGGCAGGTCTGAAAATGGCAAACCACATCATCAATCGGCAGGCTATCAAGCTCACAGCCACGTTCAACAAACGCGGGCTGGGCAATCGCGCCGGGGAGTACCGAAAACTGCATAATCGTCATGCTCGGTACGGGGCGCAGGTAATTAGGCCACAGCATGCCCAGCAGACCGTGTGTCAGTTCCGGAAACTCATCCTCGATCTTCGCCCGCAGGCTCCCTGTCAAAAAGGCGAACCCTTCCAGCAGACGCTCGACGTCTGGATCCGTGGTTTGTTCTGACAAAAATCGGGTAAGCTCAGGGTGCGCCTTGGCGAATTCACGCCCTTGCAGGCGCAAGTAGGTCAGCTCATCCCTGAAAAAATGTTCCAGTGACATAATCAGATCATTCTGTAGTGGCGGTGGCTATCCATATGGATATTGAAAGAGGCAACCTGCTCCAGATCTTCCAATCTGACCCGAGCGGTAACCTGAAACGACATCTCCATCGGATTCGATAAATAGTCCGACGTGTTGACATCCACATGAACAATTCGAGGTTCAAAGCGACAGATACACTGTCGGATCGCCTCCCGGATCTTCCCTCGAATGTCCGCACCACCCTGCGTCGCGTCATTAAAATCAATCACGCCAAGCTCAGGTGCGCTGCGGCAATTTCCGGGCCGGGTGTTGAGCACATTGTCCAATTGACGCTTAACGGACTCGATCAGTGCTTCAACTTCCGTTTCAGGGGAGGAGCGACGCTCCTCCCCACGGATACGATCAAACAGACTTGCCGCGTTTCCCCTTTCCCAGGCAGAAAGAGACGGCATAAGTCTTATTCCTTATCCAAACGCCCTACCAGCGACAGCTCAAAGTTCGCCCCCATGTACTTGAAGTGCGGGCGCACAGACATGGTGACCTGATACCAACCTGGTTCTCCTTCTACATCCAGCACTTTGATTTGTGCGGCACGCAGAGGACGACGGCTACGAACATCTGCCGGCGGGTTTTCCTGATCGGCGATGTACTGTTTAATCCAGGTATTCAACTCACGCTCAAGATCCTGACGCTCTTTCCATGAACCAATCTGTTCACGCTGTAGCACTTTGATGTAGTGCGCCAGACGGTTGATGATGAACATGTACGGCAGTTGCGTACCCAGCTTGTAGTTGGTTTCCGCTTCTTTGCCTTCTTTGGTGTTTGGGAACACCTTCGGCTTCTGCACCGAGTTAGCCGAGAAGAAGGCCGCATTGTCGCTGTCTTTACGCATCGTCAGCGTGATAAAGCCTTCTTCGGCCATTTCATATTCGCGACGATCGGTGATCAGGACTTCAGTCGGGATCTTGGCCTGAAGTTGGCCCATGGCTTCATAAACATGCACTGGCAGGTCGGTAATCGCACCACCGCTCTGCGGGCCAATGATGTTCGGACACCAGCGGTATTTTGCGAAGCTGTCCGTCAGCGCCGTTCCCATCAGATAGGCGGTATTGCCCCACAGATAGTGTTCGTGATTGGTGCTGATATCTTCCTTGTAGTTGAAGCCCTTAATCGGGTTCTCTACCGGGTCATAAGGCAGGCGAGCCAGGAAGCGCGGTGCCGTCAGCCCCAGATAGCGACCATCTTCGGACTCACGCAGCGAGCGCCATTTCGTGTAGGCCGGGCCTTCGAAAACGGACTTCAGATCTTTGATGGAAGGCAGATCGGTGAAGCGATCCACGCCAAAGAAGGTTGGAGCAACGGAAGAGATGAACGGCGCATGCGCCATCGCACCAACGGCGCTGACATACTGCATCAGCTTAATGTCTGGTGAGCTTTGCGTCAGCGCATAGTCACCGATCACGCCACCGATAGGCTGACCACCAAACTGGCCGTAACCGCTGGAATACACGTGCTTATAGAAGCCAGACTGTGAGATTTCAGGCGCGAATTCGAAATCTTCCAACAGCTCTTCTTTCGTCGCATGCAACACCAGCAGTTTGATGTTTTCACGGAAATCGGTGCGATCGATAAGCAGTTTCATCGAACGCCAGGAAGATTCCAGTTCCTGTAATTCTTTCGCATGCAGAATAACGTCAATCTGCTTGCTGAGCTTTTTGTCCAGTTCGACGATCATGCTATCGACCAGCGCTTTGTTCACGGGTTCTGCTGCGTTACCGCTATCAAGAATGTTAGCAACCAGCGCGGCAATGCCCTGTTTAGCCACGCTGTAGCCTTCATCAACCGGGCTGATACGCGCTTGAGCCATGATGTCATCAAGCAGCGATCCAGAAGCACTGGCGGCTCCTGCCTGAACCTGTTCTTCAACTATTGACATATTCGTTTCCCTATTTCGTCAATAAACATCAATTATTCGGCGGGTTTTACCAGATCGAGCTCTTTCAAAAGCTGCTCTCTGGCTTCTTCGCTGGACAACAGATCCTGCAAACGATTACGGAATGAGGGAATATTGCCGAGGGGGCCTTTCAGCGCGACCAGTGCTTCACGTAAATCAAGCAACTTACGTAATTCAGGTACCTGTTGGGCAATGCGGTCAGGGGAGAAATCATTCAGACCGCCGATGCTCAGTTTCACTGGCAGGTCATCCTGGCTTTCTTCTTCAAGGCGGTTTGGCACACTGAAATTCAATTCCAGATTTGCTTCTTTCATCACTGAGGTAAAGTTGTTCTTATCGATCGATACGGTCTGACGTTCTTCGATCGGCGTTTCCTCTGTGCGCCCTTTCATATTTCCCACGATCATCAGCGTCAACGGCAATTCTATTTCCGCCTGCTGACCACCAGTGGCCGGAACATATTTGATATTAATACGTTCCTTTGGTGCGACAGATGCACCATCAGTTCCTTTTGCCATGTGTCTATACCAACGTAAGGGCACTCGGGCCCGGAGAAGTAAAGTCGATTCCTACCAAAAGCCCGCCATAATCCATAAGAACGGCAGCGATTCGGCAAACAAATAACGCATTTGTTTTTCGACCAGCGAGATGAAATAAATTAAAAACCGAATTAAAAAGCATAATAAAACCGTAATGTTACGGCTTATATCGGCGTAAAAAGAATCACACCAAGAAGGAATTAAATACATTTATATTTTGAGTTTAGATCATACACACAACACAAACACACGGTCAATGCTTATATAGCAGAGCAAGTAAATCGAACCACTAAAACACAAATAACAACAAAAACAATGAATTAGATTAACCCTAAGTAAAAATAAACAGCAGAAAAAAGAATATACCGATGATTTTCAATTAGCGGAAAAGGCATATATTTTGTGCCTTTTAATTTCGTTAGAAACGAAATACTTAATACGCTAATAAAAATTAGAAATTACAAATAGCCCATTAATTTTAATTTAGTGAAAATATTTACCCTCTATTTTTTACTTTTTACAGAACAAATAACTCCATTACCTTAATAAACTATTTCCCTGTTAAGAAATAAATATTAGATAGTTTAGCAATCATTGATTTTTTAATGGAAATTATTAGTTTTTTATACTATCAAAAAACACTAATCAAGAGTTAATGACTTACCGTGGTGTTTTTACGTTATTTCATAACAAAAATCACCGAGAGATGTAGTGAAATGATCTTTTTAACGTCATTTTCAGGCTAAAAAATGGCAGCTATCCCGCAGAAGACGATTCCAGACTGAATGTGATTCTCGGGGTACGACGGAAAGGGGAAAATGAGGGAAAAGGCATTAAGCCATCAAAAGATATCGTGAAGCGGATTATCCGCAATATCCTGGCCGACCGATTCGATGCAGGCGTTCGCCTTGATCCTACCCAGAAACAGTGAGCACGCGACTAAGTGAGTAAATTCTCAAGCAGGTGACATCACCTACTGACGAACCGGAGAAGGCTGGCCGATCTTTCATCGTGCTTGGGGGAGACGTCATCTCCCCCAATTACCAAAATCAAAGACATTCTGAAATAGCGCCGTATGAAGCAATTTCAATTCAGGCTTTAAAATAAGAAGCTCCCGGCAATGGGGCTTCTCATTAGGCGATAATGCCTTCTTTTCTTGCAACCTGATTCCAGTCATTAAATTCTTCGAGCAACAGGTCATAGAGCTTTTCATCGCTCATTTTTGCAAAGTCATCAATCGGAAAAAAGTTAGTGTTATCAACTCGGCGATCGGTGAAATCATCCAGTTGCTCAAGAATGCCGTAATTGCTGCCGCCCAAACCGACAAACTTCCAGAAGATGGCATGATTTGCCGAACGGCGGATCGCATCTTTAATGGCTTTGGTTTTACTGATACCACCATCGGTAATAAAAACAACATAGACTGGCAACTCGCTGTCTTCAAAAAAATCAACGATTTCCGTCATACATGGTGGTTCGTTATTGGTCCCCCCTAACCCCGGCAACAGCTCCCACATGCCGCGCTTACCGGTTTTCTGAATCCGTTCGATATAACCATCAAGATTATCCAGCGTCACGTCTTCATATTTACGATTCTTCTCAGCAAAACCCCAGACGTCCATGGACCCGTCATCATCAAATTGAACAGCCAGTACGGCGATACGATCCAGTACAGCCTGAACATGACCTTTCTTAAACTCTCTGGTCATAGAAGCCGAGGCATCCAGCACGAATGCAACCTTCGCTTTAACAGATTGGAGGTTATGTTTTATCAGGCTAACGCTAGCATTTTTAGCCAAACTGACAAGACGTGGCGCTTTTTCCTGGATGCGTTTTTCCAGACTGACCGTTGGCTTGGCCGGAGCAGGCGTTGGTGCAGGAGATGACACGTCAACACCATAATTGATCGCCAGCGGCTCGAGACCACCATTAAAGCCCTGCCCCAGAGCCCTGAACTTCCAGCCGCCGTTGTGCCGGTAGACCTCACCAAGAATCAGCGCCTTCTCAGTTCGTCCAGCAAGAGGAGGCACATTAAACGTCGCCACGCCTTCAACATTCAGTTGAATACGGTGTAAGCCTGATACTGAATCAGCGCCGTCGATCACCAAAGTAATGGCAATCTTTACGATGTCGCTGTCAATCCGGTTCAGGTCTAGCGTAAAGAGGCTGCTTTCTCCGGATGAAGAAAGATTAAGGCTTCCGTTCGGTGCGGAGGGCTGATTGAAGAAAATGAAGTCATTATCTCCTCTCACTTTATTCTGAGCCGAGAGCATAAAGGCGGAAGCATCGATATCACTACGAAATGTTGCTGTTTTTGGATACACCACAGAGATACGTAATACACTTTGGTTTAACGCAATATTTTGCCCAGATTGTAATTCCATATAAGACATTCCTGTTTATTCAGTGAAAATTAATACCCTAAACCACGCGTGCCACGAAATTTAATACGCTGCTGTAGCGCAGCCCAAGCACTGTGGCGATACCAGCAATTGTAATCTCACTCGATATAATTAAACATCACCGTTCTCATCTCTTCTCGACTAACAATGTACTCGCCGCAGATACATTCCATTTCAGAAAATGAAAAAATTTCCAGGCAGGCATCATCATAACAACACTTTTTGACTCTCATGCAGACACGCAAAGTATACTGCCTCAGCAACACCTGATAATGCACTGAAGAATACTGATGCTCAAACCGGCCATGTTTGGTGCATCAATGAGGAAACCGCGTGAACGTTGGTTACCGCAAGATGAACTCCACATGCTTTGGAAAGCGCTGAATGAAACCTCTGTTGGCGGAGGTTCCGTTGCTGCGGGGGCGCGCGTGGTAGCATCCAGCGTGGTGATGTCATTATCAGTGGCGGACGCACTTCGTCTGATTATATTCACCGGTGTTCGTCGGTCAGAACGCTGGGATCAAATCAACGGTGATCGCTGGACTATTCCAGCTACAAAAAATGGCAAAAGTCATGATCCCGCTCCTCACTCTCACCGACACCGGTTAAATCAACAAACAGTATGCTGCGTTGTCCTGATGACAGCCGAACGCAAGGGCGTGCTGGGTGCAGGCTATCGGGCCATACTGACAGCGACGCCTGTATCTCTCGCAGGTTCTCGTGGTTGGGCATAAGGATTTCTCAGACAGAACGGCGTGGCGGCTACTGAAAACCGACACAGATTGGGGTGTGCATGGGATAATATCTATCTGAAAATATTCTTTCTCTGGGGATACCACATTGATGGTTAGTAATGAGATCACCAATTCGATTGATTCATTTAGCTTTTTATCTGATATTGGTTATGGCTATAGTTTGACAAGCCTAGCTCGATAGTTTTAGTCCATTGTGAATGACTAGCGAAGTTCACTTTTCGCTCAAATTGAGTATGGCATCCATATATCTCTGGGATAACAGCAAGTGGCGACACAGATTGTCGCTTTAACCTAGTAAATATAGTCCTCGAAAGGTAATCCGTTAAATGAGGAACTTACTATGAAAGAATTGCTCAGCTTTGCTATCGGTCTTACTGTTGGGGTTCTTCTGATGAAGAGCCAGAATACGATAGATAATTTGAAAAAAGATCTAGAACAAGCCCAGTCTCGTCATTGACGTTAATGTAGCCATGAAGATGGGGGGCACATAATATTAATAATAGATGTTGCCGAATTATTACAATAACCAGAATATGATTAACACAGCATTATGTCAGAACCTAAGGATAGATTATTTCGGCATTTGGCGCTGCTTCGCCTGATACCTCGCGAGCCCAAAAGCATTTCAACTGTCGAGTTGTTGCAAAAACTCAAAGATCTAGAATTTGATATCGACCTGCGTACATTGCAACGGGATCTTGTTGGCAGGCTCGGGGTTGATTTCCCATTGTTTTGCGATGAGAGCCAGCGTCCTTATCAATGGAGTTTTCCAAAGGAGATGCCTCAATTCGATTTTCCTGCACTGGATGTCTCAACAGCGCTGGCTTTCGTATTTGCAGAAAGTTATTTGGAGAAAGTTATTTGGAGAAAGTTATTTGGAGAAATTATTGCCGCCCGGTGTATTGCAGCATCTCCGGCCTCATTTCGGTATGGCGCATAAGCAACTACAAGGGCTGGAGCACAATAACCTCACCCGTTGGGCGGAGCGTGTACGAGCATTGCCGAATGGTAAAACACTTTTGCCAGCAGAGATAGATGAAGCTGTTTGGGAGAAAGTGGCTACCGCATTGATGCAAAAAAATAAACTTCAAATCAGTTATCTCAGTCGGAGCAAAGGTGAATTCAAACAGTTATGCATTCAGCCTTTAGGTATCATTGCTCGTCATTCTATTAGCTATGTTGTCGGGGTTGTTGATGGCTATAGTGATCTACGTCAGTTCGCTTTACAGCGTATTCTTCAGGCACACGTATTGAATGAACCAGTAGCTCGATACGATGATTTCAATATTGATGATTACATTGCTTCTGGTGCCTTTACATCGGGACAATCTGAGCCACTTGTTGAATTAGTTGCCGATGTTCATCCCCAAATAGCTTGGTTGCTGCGTGAAACGCCACTTAGCCACATGCAACGTTTAGAACCCTTGCCAAACAGTGATTGGCTACGTCTACATGCAGATATTCCCCCCGATCGTGAAACACTGTGGTGGATTTTAGGGCTCAATGACAATATCCGTGTCTACCAACCCAGCGAATGGGTTGAGGCTATTAGGGAAAAAGTTCAGCGAATGGTTCAGATGTATAAGTAATAGAGATGCTTGATTTATATCAAGAGGATAATTTTATTTGAGGTGATTATGGCTAGGAGTGAGATTTTCTTTGATTTTTGTAATGCCTCTCGTGGGGACATTCTAAATATTTATATTCACGGATATTCTGCTGTTACCAATGATGCTGAAGAAAAAGAACTGAAAACAAAAGTTCCTCTTCGTGCTAGTAATACCACAAATGCTTTTATGTTTTGGCCAGCAGGAAATGCCAAGGATATTGATTATAAAAAATTGGCTGGTTACGCCATGCTAAATATTGCTGGAGTAGTAGGGGCAACAACCAGTCTCACGTGGGATGCTATAAATAGCTATCTAGATACAGAGAAAAGCATACCTAAACAGGCAGATGAGTTTCTTTCAAAACTCAATGAATTTATAAACAAAGAAAAAACAACCTATAAAGAATTGAATTTTTATGGGCACTCGCTAGGTGCCAGAATGATCATTGAAACATTTCTTAAGCTCCCCAATAAGTTTAAATCCCTCAATGTAAATAATGTTGTCTTTATGGGGGGGGCGCGTCCGCTTGAGACGGAAGAGTGTAAGGTAATATTGAATACTATATCCGGCTCTATTTTTAATATCCACTCTGATGGAGATAGGATATTACAGTTTATCAAACCTGACCTGGAAAAATGTATTGGTCGCTACCCTATTAAAGCACCAAACGATAGCATTGAGAGAGTAAAAAACCATGCCTTTCACTGGCTTGGTCACATGGACTATTGGGATAACTTGCATGGCATTATCAATTACCTGAATTTGGATCATGCGAGTACGCACAGTCTCATTCCTTTGGGCACAAAGGGAAGCCAAGTTGTGAACCCTTTTGCTGTACAGGATGTTGGATTGTACTTACCTCTGTGTCACGCGACTGAGCAGGAAAAGAAAGTTCTCGCTGGTATATTGTGCCAGAGAAAAAGTGCAGCAATACAGAAAGATGAAACCAACCCTGTTTCGCTAACTCACGAACTCCAACTGATGGGGGAGATTCAGTTGCTAACAAAGCCAGGGGACATGGCGTTTGCTATCGAGAAATACTGGATGATGCTGCCGAAAAGTTGGGCATTCCTCAACATGAGAACCTTGGGTTCATTTCCTTAGAAAAAGCCATCTATGCCAAAGTTGTATCTCTTATTCGGGAAAAACTTGAAACGACTTCTGAGAAAGAAAAAATAGATTACCTTAAGATTTTAGCTAAAACAGGAGAAATTCCCCAGGGTGCATTACATTATTCGGCTCTTTCGTTAAGTGCGCTATTGTCAATAGGCTCACTTATTGCGGGTCGCATCGCAGCTGGCTCTATTCCTGTTGTTGGGCAATTGGTGGGGGCGGTGTCTTTATTGGGCTCAGGCGTGAAATATTTTAGTGGCCCTGCATTTTCTGTAACCATTCCGTCCATCATGGTGATTCATCAAATTCGGAAAAGAGTTTCACAAGAAATTGGTGAAGGCTTTCTGTTCAATGATGAATTGAGAAAGCGATAATCATTCATTATTGCGTCATCTAATGTGTCAAATTCATTCTTCTGCTCATGTGGCGACATAGATTGTCGCCACACTCTGTAAAATAGTCACCAACATGTAGTAGATAACGCGGTCTTTTGGCGATGATCTTTCTGTGCATGTTCTGTTAAACAGTCCAGACCATGATTTGTATAAGATTGCTTTATGAACATTGATATTTTAGTGACTGTATGTTGACTCGTGGTGCGTTTAAATTCTTTGCTCATCAACTAAATACAGATATGCATATTGTTTTTTTGATGTTGGTTTATATATATTGGCTAGAAGGAGAAACCACAGCAGCCATTGCAATTATAATGAAAACGGCACAAATTAGCGGTAATATTGATTGTCGACATTACAAGCTGTGTGATGACGTAGAAATAAAAAAACCATACTTTTTAAAGGATAAAAAACGCACAACTCTACGGTAGCGAAAATGCGACAATACATGTCGATTTTTACTCAAGTGCTTAAGCTTTTAGCCGATAACTCCTAAGTCAAATTGTTAGTAATAATTAGCCTGGAAATTTCAATACTGAATATTTAGCAGGCTAACTTTATTAAGTGCTTCCTTTCTTTCCATGGATGAAAGACTCATGACAACACAAAGCAACGCCCCCGCGCCGCCCAGACCACCATTATCTTCACTTGAACGAGGGGAAAGTAATAAAGAAGGCTCAGGGATTGGGTTAATACAAAACCCGCGATTTACCCTTGATAAAGACGTTATTTTATCGCACTCCACACGCACTGCATTGGATGAATGTCTGGCTCGACTCCGCTTTCATCAAACTATCTACCAACAGTGGAATTTTTCCTGTGTCGATCCGATGGGAAGAACTGCCATTCTTAATTTTTATGGTCCGCCTGGAACGGGAAAAACCCTGTGCGCTGAAGCGCTGGCAGGGCAACTTCGCATGCCTTTCATTGCGCTCGGCATTGCTGAGCTGGAAAGTAAATTTATGGGGGAAACGGCTAAGAATATTCAGGCTGCGTTTGCCACGGCAAAAGAAACTGGCGCGTTACTCTTTTTTGATGAGGCCGACACGTTACTCGGTAAACGACTCTCTTCTGTCACACAAGGTGTCGACAATGAGGTGAATGCAATGCGTTCGACCTTACTGATTGAGTTAGAGCGTTTTGAAGGAATTGTCATTTTTGCTACTAACTTTGCCCGAAATTATGATGAAGCCTTTCGTAGTCGCATTGGTTACCACGTTGAATTTACCTTGCCTGATCTTGCTGCGCGTCAGCAGCTATGGAACAAATTTTTGGTTGCGGAGATTCCGTTATCTCAGGCGAGAGAAACGCTATTAGAGGCTGTCAGCGATCTTTCTGAAGGGCTTGCCGGTCGTGAAATTCGTACTTGTATGCGTCTTGCCCTACCTAAAGTGTTGCTGGAAGCCGAACAGGAAGAGATAACGCCACAACTTAGTATCAGTCACTTACGCAGTGCCATCGAACAAGTTTTTGCTTCTCATCAAGCGATTGCCACGCATTCAGGGCGTACAGCGAGTGAAGTCAGCACAGCAAAAAAATTATTAGGTATTCAATAAAACAATAGGAGAGGAAAATGGGATGGCTTTCAAGTTGTGTGAGCTGGGTCAGTGATACAGTCAGTTCTGTGGCAAGCACGGTTGGGCGGGTGTGGGATGGGGTCAAAGAAACAGCAGCAAGAACCATTTCCTGGATGGCAGAAAAAGCGGAAACCTTTGTAGGAAGTGTAAAAAGCGTCTGGGAGAAGGTGAAGCCGTTTATCAGCAATGTGATCCGCCCTATCGTTCAGAACGCAGCAAAACTGGCAGGGAAAGTGTTACCGCAATTCCCGTGGATTGGTGGTGCATTGCAAGCACTTGATAAAGCGCTTGGGCTGTTAGTTGAATGGGACAAAGGTGAGTTAGCTAAACGCATTGGTAAAGCCATTGAATGGGCGATAAAAAAAGCTAAACAGCTTAAAGACTTGTTCCTCACGCAGGAAGAAATGGACGAAGTGCGTGAGCATGAAGAAGCGTTACGCGAAGCTCGCAGCCAAATGCGTGGTGAAGCTGCCAGAGCCGTTGATCTCGCTAGCCTGATTACCCTCTATGCTCAACTCTCCACAAAAATTAAGGATGTAGTGGAGAATATCCAAATCAACGATTTTGAGCATTACCTTCGTTTGCGTGCGTCTCAAAAGCTGCTGAAAGATACCGAACAACATCTGACGCGCGCACAGGACATTAATGCGATAACTGACGACGATTTGTTCCTGATTGAAACTGGCAACGAATTGTTGAAGCTCAATCCACAATTGAGTGATGAAGCAGCACAACGTCTTGATCGCGTTGTGATGGCGCGTTTCGGTAAGAAACTTATTCCTTTTGTCTTTGAAGAAATGATCATGGCCTGGGGCTATAACCTGCAAGATATGGAAAATGACTGGAAATCGTTGAATGATGGCCTTTCCAAAGAGCAGGTATTACTGCGCCGTTTACAGATCGGTCAGCGCCTTGACGATCTTCAAGCAGAAGAGGTAGTGATGCTCAGTGAGCTTGAAACTCGCTTGCCTGAGCTACAAGCCACAATGGAAGCAAAACGTAAGCATACCAATGAAATGCGCAACTATGTTTTTGCCGCAGAAGGTTTTTTGCAGATGTTGGAAAAAGAGCCAGAAGAATTTGAGGGCCAGGAATACCTGATGGAAGACAGCAGTGCGGTCGGTATGGTGATTATTGAATGTGCGCAGTTTGGTAAACGTTGGGAGGATCTTGATAGTGAACAGCAAAGCTTGATTATCGATTTTGCCAACATCTTTGAAAAAGCCAGCCGTGAACGTGCCAGTAAACTGGTTGAGGTGGCAGCATGACTTTTCACGAGTTTCTCGCTTTTCTTCTGCCTGATTTCGACATCATCCAATTGCTTTTTGGCGGTGTAATGTTGCTTCTGGTGCTCCTGACAATCGTACAGCTTTCACGACAGGCTAACGTCAGGTTTTGGGAAAATAAATGGCAGGGTAACGTATCCTCAGAATCTACGGACGCGCTTGATGTTGAACATGGTTCGGTAAATGAGATCAGTGAAGTTGTCGCCAGCCCAGCCGAAAAAATGGCTGATATTATGCCTGGAATTTTACTGATTCTAGGGTTACTGGGAACGTTCCTTGGCCTCGGAATCGCACTTAACAAAGCCTCTAACATATTGATTGATGCGAATTCCGCAGGGATGGATAGCGCCATGTCCAACCTGATGGGAATGATGGAAGGACTAGGGACAAAATTTAAGACCTCTACGTGGGGGATCAGTGCATTCCTGATACTAAAGACCTGGGTTGCCGTCAAAGGCTATGACGAAAAACGCCTGCGCTGGTGTACACAGAAGATGAAAGTCGCGTTTGAGCTATCTCGCCAGAATAAACGTATCGAACATGAACAGGCACAGCAGCGATTGCTTGATGCATTGCAAGGAGGATTGGATTGCGCTCAACGTGAGGGAGAAGCAACACGCCAATCGCTACAAACGTTGCATTCTGGGTTAGAGCCTTTATTAAAAACTCTTGTAAATCAAGGTTATGAGGCATCGTTACAAGACAAGAACCGTGAAAATCACCTGGCAAAACTCAGCGATATGTTGCAAGCCACACAGCAACATTTGATTGCTAGCGATCAGGCTAAATCGGAACAGAATCGGCAACAATTGACTGAACTAGCGACAACACGTGAATCACTGCAACGTTTCATCGATGCTAATAGCGATAACCTTACTGCTATTCAGGAGTCAGCAGGGAAAATGGCTCACGCTGCGCAGGAAATGGGCGATTCAGCAGGAGACTTACAAGGCGCAATTGGTGATTTCCGTACAGGTATTACCGATATGCTGGGAACGGTGAAAAACGATCTAGGTTCCACCATTAATCAAATGGGTGAAAGCTTTAGCCAGAATATGGGCTCGATATCCACCAGTATGGCAAACGCGACGGATGGTATTTCTCATGCGGTTTCCGATCTTTCGCAAAACGTTGGCACCACCATGAGCGAAGTGCGAACCTCTATCGAAGACTCAATGAAAATACAAACTAAAGCACAAAATGAATTCACGCTCACTAGTGGAGTGCTGAGCGAGAAAGTATTGTCTATGACGACGCTAGTCTATGATTTACGTGATCAAATTATTAACGCCCTCAGTTCGATATCCAGTAGTAATCTAAAGATTAAAAACGTTATTAGTAAATTTGATGAGGTAACTAAATCGAGTATAGCAAGTGCGCAATCAGGCGAGAAAAATGCACAAGCGCTCGAAGTGTTGGTCAGCGAACTGCAAGCGATGCAGCAGCGTAGTCCTCTGCAACCGAGTATGGACGTCATTAATGCGGGAATCAGCCAACTGGTACGCAGTATTGAATCATTGTGTGATGATATGCTGAGTAGTGCGGATGCCGCCACGGCACTCTCTTCGCTGGATGACAGGTTAATTGATGCACTCAAAGAGTTGAGCGTGATCCGTGAAACCCTCTCTTCGCCAGAACGGGAACGGTTAGCTCAGCAGTTCGAACTGACCCTGAAACCGATAGCGGCAACGTTAAAAAGCCTTGATAAAACGTTGATGACATTGAATACAGCTGACAACGCCGCCTGAGGGGATTGCTCATGAAAGACAAACCCAATGAGTGGGTCTCCATCTCGGACCTGATGTCGGGCGTGATGGCGGTAGTGATGTTGCTGCTGGTGATGTCGGTGTTACAGAAAACCTGGTCAGATATCAAACATAAGCAAGAGATGGAACAAGGAGCCAACGCACAACGCGCGAAAGTCGGCGAGATGCTGGGCAATATCAAAGCATCGCTTAATGGCACAGCAAACGAGGGGCTAGTAGCGCTGGATGTAAACTCACAAAAAATCACCTTGCGTGACGGTGTATTCAATCGCGGGAGTGCGTGTATCGCGCCACAGGCCAATCAAGCTTTTGCCACGATTGAGACACAGGTGGTGCTGTTTCTCAACGAATTCACCACTGGACAGGTGTTTATTGAAGGGTATACCGATAACTTGCCAGTAACACGTCCGGTGACAAACTTTGAGAGCTTTTGCACTGTTTATGACGACAACTTCACGCTATCGGCGGCTCGTGCGAGGGAAGCACGTAAGTTTATCGTGGGCGATCTTGCCCCTGCCATTGCACGTCGGGTGATTGTTGCTGGATACGGTGATTCTCAGCCGATCCCAGGAGTCCCACCAGAAGATGCACGTCAGCGTCGTATAGAAGTGCGTTTCGTGTTACCAGAAAAGTCATAATTCATGGCTTGATAGGATCTGGTAAGTGGCGAATTTCACTTTTAAGCAATATAAGGTTGTTTGTATGGAAATAATAAATACCGCATTGGTTGATTGGCTACCCGCCTTTTTTAAGCAATGGCCGAAAGGTGTTTTGAGTACAGGAAAAACGCCGAAAAACAAGATCAATATCGATCCAGACCAGTTAAAACACTTTTTCAGTAACCTGACAGAACCGCTTAAGGCGGTACAGCATCGTTCACTCTCTTTTGACCCTTGGAATATAGCAGGTCTTAAACGAAACGAGGTTCGTAATTCTGCCGTACTCGCGTGGTTACTTAATCCAGAGGGAACACATGGCTTTGGAGCAAAGCCGTTAAACACGTTGTTGAAATCGATACGAACATCAGAAAATACTATTTTCCCTCCAAATTTTGAACGTTATTGTCGAGTGGGTGTTGAAACCACTCCCAACGGGGATAATGGCAATCGTGTTGATATTGAAATAGACGCTGGCAATTTCTTTTTACTAATTGAGGTAAAAATCGATGCTTACGAGCAGGATCAACAAATAGCGCGTTATTGCCAGGATGCGGAAAAGCGGGCTGGGGGGCGTCCTTGGGCTGTTGTTTTCTTAACACCACATGGTGGCAACCCTCTCAGTGGTGACGTTGAGACCAATCATTATATCTCTTGCCTTTCCTGGCGAAATTTTGCCAAAAAAGTTGAATCTTCAATGCAGGAACATTACCGAAACACGTTTACCGCTAAAAATATGTCGCCTACGCAGCAAATGGCCGCTCATGCTGCATTTTGTTTTCTTGAACATATGCGCCAATTTTAATCAAGGATAAAATATGACTCAATATAGTGATATCGAGCGTCAGGCTGGCGCAATGATTCTATCTCAGTTAAAAATGTTCAATGAAGCCGTAGTCGTGTTTGAAAATCAAATTGATGGGGCTTTCTGGAAAGGCTTTGACCAATGTGTCGATTGGTTTTTAAAGGATAAAAACTGGAAAGGCGAAGCTGAATATGAACAAAAAGAGTATTGTTGGCTAGCACCCAAGAGTTGGGAACAAATACCAGATGTACCGAAATATTTTTTTGAAACCCATTCCACAGTGGTTTCGGAAGTTGATTACTGTTTAGCGGTAATTACCGGAATAGGTACAGAACAAGCCAGTTTTGGTTTTCGCTTTAAGGTTAATATCGAACTGTTTGGAGGGAAACGGAAATTTACTGAGTTTGTGAAGAATATTAATCCCCTTCATCGCGAGCAACTTCGCTCTTTAGGTTTTGATGCTCTTGCAAACGGTGAATTCTTTTTCCCGGTCTTATTAAATGCAAACCAGCTTGCCGATTGTTGGCAAGAATATGGTTATTTTCCTGCGGATCATGAAATTTTTTCCCCGCTTAATAATGCAATGGAGAAATTTATGGACGCAGTTCCTTTTTTTGATGAGATATTTTCTTCGTCATTTAAAAATAATGAGTGAAAAGTGACCGTAGCCCAACAAGAGTAGATGCCCCCTTAAGTATGAGATAACCTGATTAAAATCGGGCTACACAACAAGGTTGGCAGAAGGGAAGCATATGCATACCCGTCGAGACAAATACTAATATCACAATATACCCTAAATAATTCGAGTTGCGTGAAGGCGGCAACCGCGCGAGTCCCAAGTTACTTACATACGTAAGTGACTGGGGTGAGTAAGGGCAGCCAACGTACAAGCAACTTGAAGTATGACGGGTATAAATATGCCGGTACAGCCTCCACCCGCGATACCGTCACATCTCCACGTGACAGTATCGCGACCCACGAATCAGGTTGGCTGTTGCTCTGGGGCGGGCAAGCTTAACTGCGCAAGCTGCCCCTGAAGTAAACCGAGCTTTTGCTGGCTTTGCCGGATGGCGTTACTTTTCTCCGTCAGATCAGAGATGACCTTTTCCATGTTCTGAATCTGCGGTGCGAAGAAAGCGAACATCTTCTCATCCGAACTCAAAATGAGATAAATATCTTTAAACGGATCTCTGATCATTTTACCAAGCGATTCTTTCGCCTCGTTGATTTCCCGCTCACGCTCATGCGCTTTATACGCATCCCAGAGATCGGAACCGATGGTAAATACGGCACCCGCAGGACCGGCCCATTTAGCAATGCCTCCAGCCAGTTTGGTTGCCTGCCAAGGCTTAAACGTATAGACATAACCGGTTAATTGCCCAATGGTGTCACGCGCGGCAAAAATGGTCGTTTTGATCGTCGCTGGGCTAATTTTGGACACACCTTTAAAGGCACCGCCGAGAGATTTAAACGCACCTTCACCGAGGTTGCTTAAGAAACTTTCACTGGAATTCAGTTGGCGGGTAATGTCGTCCGACAGACGCTGCGTCACCGCGGTAGACTGGTCAAAAAAGCGGTCTACCGCTATCTTAATACGCAGGTGGAGCTTATAGCCAACGCCCTCTTCGGTATACCCTAGTTCGTCATCCATAAAGGGGCGAATATCTTCCAGCTCCAGCGGACGCAGCTGGCTCATTAGCTGGTTTTCCATCAAATTTAATTCTTCATACAGTTCACCAGCCAGGCGCTTAACCTCTGTACGGCTCTGGGTGATATCGTTTCTGAAACGTAGCGTATCTTCGTCATTTTTCTCGACGAAAGTATTCAGTTCGTTGAGCTGCTGTCGAGCCTGCGTTACACGCTGGTTGACAATATCTTTCACCACATCCATGCCGGTTTTCGCCAGTAGCACACCGGGGACATTGGTTTTCAGAATATCTGCGGCTGTATTTTTGAGATCGTTAATGCGTGAGCGGCTCTCGTAATGCTCTGGTTTGTTAAACCAAAAAGGCAGACCACGACCATTCGGGTTAGAGGCAATACAGACGATATTGAGTTGAGCGAGTTCCGCTGCGTTCAGGTTAGCGGCACGCTGCAATTTGCCTTTGAGATTGTCTTTTTTGATCGCCGCCTGCTCGTCAAACAGTGTCTGATCGGTCAAATCGGTGACTTCATCCATTTTGTTGATGATGAAGACGGTTGACGAAAGCTTGTTAAGATCGCGCAGTATCCATTTAGCAACGCTGCTGTGGCTCTCTTTCAACGGATTGGTGGCGTCAACAACATAAAAAATCAGATGCGCTTCGGAAATATAACGTTTAGTGAGATCTTCATACATCACCTGTTTACCGTCGATTTCACGCTCTTTGTCACCAAATAGCCCCGGCGTATCCACGATTTCACACTGGCCTGGCAGCCCTTCCGGTTTGTAAATACTAAGCCGATCGGAAGACTCGTCCATTGAGATATTCATATCTTCCATGATCTTACCGAGCCAGGCAGCGATAACGCTGGTTTTTCCATCGGAAAAGGCCCCCAGCAGGGCGATACGCAGAACGTCAGATTCAACGGAAGCAATAGCAGACGAGATTTTTTGCAGATCGTCGCCGACGTCCATCTCCATCTCGCCTAGAGTCTCCAGCATACCGCGCAGTTTTAGTAGCGAGCCAATTGCGGCCTGCTTCTCAATACTGAACTGTTTGAATTGTTCCATAAGGCATCTTCTCCAGTTGATTTTTTAGTTTTGTGATTCGCATGATTTGCTCTTCGAAAATCGAAATTGGCCGCTGCAACGCCGTGTGCATCTCGTTCACTTTCTGTAGCAGGCTGCCCTGAAGCTCTTTTTCAATAGCCTCAACCAACTTGCTAGCTTCATCACTGACGCCATGTAATGCCTTATCCCTCGCACTTTCCAGCCTGTCGCGAACTTTCCCCTGGGCCTTGCGAATTTTTGAAGACTTACTGGTAAAAAATCCGACAACGGTCATGACCACGCCGACCAGCACCCCTGCGATGGCACCGATGGCCGTACCAATGACAGGAAATGCGCTGCCGATCGTACCGCCAGTTAGCGCATAGCCGCCGATTTTAAAGACCATTGAACCAAAATCACCTAACCCAAGGTCGTAGCCCAGCTCAATATCGCTGCCAAAATCGAACCCACCATGACGATCAAAACTGACACGTTGCTGAAACTCGACATGCTTAATGTCTTCCAGCAGGCGGGTAACCGCCTGAAGCATCTGCTCCTGCAACGCCTTAACCCCCTCCTCGGTATCCTCCAGCATCAGTTGTTCGACGTGGGTACGTCGCGTTTTAAATTCCTGATTAATACGCCGAGAGATCGCCTCGCTATCACCAAAATCGTCTTCAACAATATCGTCGCTTTTATCCATCAACTCATTGAAAAAGGTGTTCCAGCGGTTACGACGATTGTTCACAATTCGGCGCTCAAACGCAGCAATCGCGTTTCTGAACGCTACATGGCATTTTTCAAATTCAGGTTCTGTAGTTTTCAGGAATGTTCGGTGACTGGTTAACTGTTCTTTGAGAACCTGCAAATACTGACCAAGCGACTCGCGCACTTTACCTTTGTTGCTCTCGACAATATCTTCTCGAAAGGTGGCAGCCTTACTTCTAATAACGTGTGCAACCGCATTCACCTGGCTGAAATCCAACATCTCCTGGCGGGTGGGAAAATGCTTAAAGTAGTGCTTCTGCTGTGCAGCGAGATTATGATGCCGAGAGGGATGAATGGTGGTACTCAGCGTAATGTCATCACAAGCCAGCGCGGAGAAAGCCATTAGCCCTTGGACACAATTTCCAGGCAACAGCACGTCCTGCCCCAACACCGGCGCAAGCACGCCAACAGTCTGTTGCAACGCTTCTCCGGCACCTCCCTGCTGCGCAAGATCCTGTCTATCCTCCTCAAACTCATAGGCATCAGCAAAACCGCGCACGTTTACAAGCGGATAAACCTGCGTGCCGTATTCAAGGTAGGATTTTATCTTTTCGGCGGTGGCCGTTTCCGGCTTTTTGTTGGTTCCATTGACGTAAACCACCATGTGCGCTTCAGCGATGGCTTCTTTCACTTGGTGCACATAGCGCGACTCATTCCCCTCAATGCCCGGCACATCGACCAGTTGAAAGGTTTTATCGTCAATATGTAAGGTATAGCGAGTATTCCCTTTGGTAAAATCTGCCTCACCAGTACCAATAATTAACCCATCTACTCGGTTCGCCGTGTTTTTTAATTTCTCAGCCTTAATGATCGACTGAATAAGACGCGATAGGTTTTTTTCCAGTATATCTTGAATATTGAGCGATGATTTCCTT
This sequence comes from Pectobacterium polaris, assembly GCF_002307355.1. Taxonomy (NCBI): domain Bacteria; kingdom Pseudomonadati; phylum Pseudomonadota; class Gammaproteobacteria; order Enterobacterales; family Pectobacteriaceae; genus Pectobacterium; species Pectobacterium polaris. Next base: position 21,701 of record NZ_CP017481.1, read on the forward strand.
TCTGTTTGCCTGGAAGCGGCAGCATTTTCAGCAATATCATCCTGAAGGTACAATGCATCGCTCATTCTCATTGCCCCGCCAGCATGTTAACCAATGTCACCGCGCCAGAACCGACGGCAAGGCCAGCAATTGCTGTCATAAGCAAAGTTAAACGAGCTTTTTCACTGGTTTTTCTCTGCAAAATGTTCAAGCGCGATTGGCTCTCATTTTGTTCAAGTTGCAGACGCGCTTTACTCTCCTCGCCTTCTATTTTCAGACGCAGGGTGCTTTCATTGTCGATCATCTGCGTTAGGCGCATTACGGAGAAACTGATATCGGTGATTTTACTCACCACATCAGAATAAACCTCCCCTAAATTAGAACGCAACTGCTCTAAGGTTTCACGTAGTTCCTGCTCCGCTTTCTCCAGATCGTTATGGTTTTTTTGCAATAACTGTCGGCGGGATTCTTCATCAAACAAAATACGAAGGGACTCGATAATCGTACTCTTACCTGCATTAGTTTCGCCAAAGAACGCAAGGGTGAACTTATCCCACTCGGCATGTTTTTCTAAATAAGAAAGTTTCTGATTGAAATTATCCTGCAAAGTTTGCAGTTTCTCAGTCATTGCGTTCATGTGCTGTTTGCCGTCTTTATTCTCAACGTGAAGCTTGGCAATATCAGCCAGCGTTTGCTGAATATTTCGTGAAACGTCGGTATAGAGGCGGTTAAAGTCTTCTGCTGTATTCATTTTTTCTCTCATTAGCGTAAAACAGTGGTTGGTTCACTCTCGGCATGAGTTGCCGCGCGCGCACAGAAATCCGTACTGAACGCCTCCTTCAGCGAAGTCGGGGACAATATGCGAATATCGGGTAACCAGTAGCGTAGCCAGCGAAATAGTGTGTGCTTATCGCTAATCTCGGTGATAAGCGTCAGACTTCCGTCCGAATGGGTTTGCGCGACGCGCTGCTCAGGGAAAAGCGGGCGTCGTGTAACATAAGTAGCAGCATGAGCGGAAACCCACAACGTGGCTTCAAGACGCTTGCCAAAGCGAATGCCGATGCTCTCATTGAGTTCCTGTATCACAGCAGGGTTCGTACAAAAAGATTTATCCATCACAGTTGGTCGCTCAATGCGCGCCAGTTCAAACGCCTTCAGGAGCCCTTCATCTACTGCGGCTAGATACCATAGCCCATAGTGGTTAATCAGGCGGTAGGGTTGAATAACACGGGATTTACCACGATAGTCGCAGGTTATTGTCTGACGAGCGGTAATGGCTTTATCAAGTGCATTCATTAGTTCGCTAAACTGACGATTATCCCGGCTTCCTGCCCCATGAATAGTGATATTTTCGCCTTTTTTCATTTGGTTACGTAGCGATCGCCCATCGTTATGGGGAAAGATATGGGCAACGCCAGCAAAGCTGGCAAACTCAGCGAGGTGGCCGGTATGCAATGCGGGAAGCAAATGCCCGCTGAGTTTGTAGCGCCCGACCGAGACTTCCTCCAAAAGATGCGACAACCTGGCTAAATCACGGTACGCCGTGCGCTCCGTTACACCAAACTTCTCACAGAGCCAGGATCTATCGATCACCTTTCCCTGATATAAAGCACCAAACGTTTCACACAGACGTTCAATAAGTAGATCGTATTTTTTGCTCGTGTTGTCTTTCATTATTTGTCCAAGAAAAAGCCGTCTCAAAAAACATTAACAAGCATCACAGCGGTTTATTTTTCCGCTGCTCAATTTTTTCAAGTTGATTGCCAGCAATAGTTAACGGCTAAAAAATCGGAAACTAAAATCTTAACGCCTACAATTTCCGACGCCTAACCAGAAATATAATATCACTCACTGACAGCTTGTGTCAGATAGGGAAAATTATACCGCCACAGGAAAAATAATTGATCTGATGGCAATCAGCCAACGGGCATCGCAAGCACATACTAAATAGCTTTGCATAATAGCGCTACACTTGCGTGAGATGGCACCCCACCAGCGCTGGCTTTGAGCGATGAGAAGTGAAGCATCAATGTGCTAAGTTATTTAGACCGAACAGCGAATACCCCCATTGATACCCCCAACTCACCGTAGATTTCTGTGAACGTGAGTAGACGAGCAGAGACAATAAGGGCCGTGAAACCGCGTATTATAAGGGTTTAAAGGGTGTTTGAGTAGACTTAGGGAGACGTTAAAATAGGTAGGATGGTGCCGATAATAGGAGTCGAACCTACGACCTTCGCATTACGAATGCGCTGCTCTACCAACTGAGCTATATCGGCTTTGGGATCGTCGTGGCGAGAGCCAGACGTGAACTACGGGGTGACAAATTAGTGATAATGATACGTCAAGTCAAGCGTTTGCCGATCGTCTGCTGGTTTTATCAGCATCCACGCTGTTCTGATAATTTTCCGTACTAATAGCGTCATAGGCTATAGCTTTTCGGCTTAACGGACATGCATGCAGAGCATGTTTCCTATAGTCGCCCTCTTCTTCGGGTGAAGTACCAGAAAAACACGCCCTAATTATGTGAAAATTCAGTTTTATTTTCATATAAACATTCCTGCTTTATAAAAGGTGATATTTACAATAAAAATATCTTTTTACCTTTCCGATATAAATGCAATACATAACAAAACCCAAGTGTACAGTTTAGGATAATTCCCTATTCTTTTTATTTTCTATTTTGCTCTACTTAAATGACCAAGACGACAAGGAGGCGGTCTTAACATGAAGCTTTCAATAATACGTTGTCGACGGCAAGGTTATTGTTAGCGTAGTCATAAAGCGCTGTAAGAGGAAATAGACCATGAATATGAAACCACTGTTTTTAGGCTTAATTCTGGGAACCAGTTACATTGGCATGGTGGCAGCAAATGATCTGGATTCCGCCCGGGCGTCAGCAGAATCGGCCTTCAGTCACGATCGCACTGAAGCGAGAGAAAAAGCGTCAGAAGCGCGAACCAAGGCGCATGAGCATGAAGCCCAAGCACGGAAAAAAGCGAATGATTTCAAAGCCGATCTCAAATCAAGGGAACCAGAAGCCAGAGAGCGGGCAGACAAAGTCAAAGCTGATGTGAAATCCAGAGAATCCGAAGCCAGAAAAGACGCCGAAAAAGGCTGGGCCGACGTCAAATCTAAAGCGGATAGTTTTAACAACCGTGCGGAAAAGAATGCTCGTGAAACCGCCGACTCAATCCACTCTGCCGCAGAGAAGCATCAGCGTTAATGTGAAATAACGCGTTATTGTAATAGAGGATAAGTAATTATTACCCTTTATCCTCCGATAGCAAGACAGGTTATGTATTTGTGAAACGCCCACAAAGCATAGCCTGTTACTATTGGAGGATATTTTTCTTATGCGGTTATTTTATTGCGTTTCTATTGCTGTATTAAATTTTAAGTTAACTACATATAACACAGCAGAAAGTCACAGTTGGAATGAGATGTCTTATTTAGAAAATATCTGAAGTAAAAAGCGGAATAAAAATAACGCTGCGCATATCTTTCGATATACGCAGCCATTAAGTAATTAGGCGCGAATCAAATCGTCACCATAACCAATCCACTTATAGGTGGTCAGCGCTTCCAGTCCCATTGGGCCGCGCGCATGCAGTTTCTGGGTACTGACCGCCACTTCCGCACCCAGACCGAACTGGCCGCCGTCGGTGAAGCGCGTACTGGCGTTGACATACACCGCAGAGGAATCCACTTCACGCACGAAGCGTTCCGCATTGCTCAAGGAGCGCGTCAGAATCGCATCAGAGTGCTGTGTACCATGTTCGCGAATATGGGCAACCGCCGCATCCAGATCGTCCACCAGCGTAACGTTCAGGTCGTTAGAGAGCCATTCATCGTTATAGTTGGCTTCTTCCACCGCGACAACATTTGCCGGACCACCGGTCAGGTAAGCCATCGCCGAAGGGCTAGCGTGGAGCGTAACGCCTGCCGCCGCCATTTTCTTGCTCAGCGCTGGCAGGAAGCGGTCGGCAATCTGTTGATTGACCAGCAGCGTTTCCAGGCTGTTGCAGGCGCTAGGGCGCTGCACTTTGGCGCTTTCAATAACCGTCAGCGCCTTGTCGAAATCTATGCTGTCGTCAGCATAGATGTGACAAACGCCGATCCCCCCGGTGATAACCGGAATCGTCGATTGTTCACGACACAGCTTATGCAGACCTGCACCACCGCGCGGAATCAGCATATCCACGTAGCGATCCAGCTTCAGCAGTTGATTGACCAGCTCACGATCCGGGCTTTCAATCGCCTGCACCGCAGCGGCTGGCAGGCCGCACTGCGACAGCGCCTGCTGAATCACTTTTACCGTCGCCGCATTGGTGCGGTACGTCTCTTTTCCACCGCGTAGAATCACCGCGTTACCGGTTTTCAGGCACAGGGACGCCACATCAATGGTGACGTTTGGGCGCGCTTCATAAATCACACCGACCACGCCGAGGGGCACGCGGCGACGCTCCAGCTTAAGCCCGTTATCCAGCATGCTGCCGTCAATCACCTGCCCTACCGGATCGGTCAGGCGACAGACCTGACGCACATCGCTGGCAATCGCACTCAGTCTGTCCTGCGTTAAGAGCAGGCGATCCTGCAACGCCTCACTCATGCCATTTTGGCGCGCATCGGCTAAATCCAGCGCGTTAGCCGCCAGAATCGTCGCACTCTCGGCTTCCAGCAAATCTGCAATCGTCAGCAGCGCGCGGTCTTTTTGAGCCGTGCTCAAGACCGCCAGCTGATAAGAGGCCGCTTTTGCCGCTTTACCCATTTGTTCAAGCATCGCGAACTCCTTAATTAATAATCATGTCGTCGCGATGGATAGCCACCGGACCGTATTCGTAGCCAAGAATATCGGCAATCTGTTGAGAATGGTGTCCGGCAATCATACGCAGTGCATCGCTGTTATAGCGCGTCACGGCATGCGCCACATCGCGACCAGCCAGACTACGCACGCGGATCACTTCACCACGAGAGAAGTTCCCTTCTACGGTGCGGATGCCTTTAGGCAACAGCGAACTGCCCCGTTCGAGGATCGCCGAGAGCGCGCCATCGTCGACGGTGATTTCCCCCGCTGGTGGAGCACCGAAAATCCAGTGTTTGCGGCTTTCCAGTGGCGCATCGAGTGCATGAAAACGCGTTCCGACGGAGATGTCGGCAATCACATCGCCGATCACACCGGGTTTGCTGCCTGCGGCAATCACCACGTCGATACCGGCGCGGCAGGCCACATCGGCAGCCTGCAATTTGGTCGACATACCACCCGTTCCGAGGCCAGACACGCTATCGCCCGCAATGCTGCGCAGCGCATCGTTGATGCCGGTGACTTCACGGATCAGCTCCGCATCGGGGTTATTGCGCGGATCGGCGGTAAACAGCCCAGCCTGATCGGTCAACAGCAGCAGCTTATCTGCATCGGCCAGAATCGCCGCCAGCGCAGACAGGTTGTCGTTGTCACCGACCTTGATCTCGGCGGTCGCAACGGCGTCGTTTTCATTAATGACCGGGACGATATTGTTATCCAGCAGCGCTCGCATGGTGTCGCGAGCGTTGAGGAAACGCTCACGATCTTCCATATCCGCACGCGTCAGCAGCATCTGCCCGACATGGATACCGTAGATGGAAAACAGCTGTTCCCACAGTTGAATCAGGCGACTTTGACCCACGGCGGCCAGCAGTTGTTTGGTCGCAATCGTGGCCGGGAGTTCGGGATAACCCAAATGTTCACGCCCGGCAGCAATCGCCCCAGAGGTAACAATAACAATCCGATGCCCTGCCGCATGTTGCTGCGCACACTGGCGCACCAGTTCAACAATGTGGGCGCGGTTAAGACGGCGCGAACCGCCGGTTAGCACGCTGGTGCCCAGTTTCACAACCAAAGTCTGGCTGCCGCTCATAATTTTTCTGCCGTTGAATGTCAAAAAATAAGAATAAGGAAAACGTTGTAGCAGGACAGACGCGTTATGCCAACAGGCACAACGCGAAAACCTGCGAATAAATCGGGGATCGTCAGGGAAGTATCACGGTCGAGCGACGAGGGTACAGGCGGGTTCCAGCGCGTTAACTTGCTTTTCCAATCGAACATGGAAAGCCTTTCTGGCATTTTCCACCTGTTCCATCACGGCTTTGTCCTTGATTTTTTCCTCACGCCAGTTGCCTTGTTTATCAAACAAACCGTAGTGATACTCATAGGCAAAACCTGTGCCGGTATCTTCCAAATTCAGCCACCAGCCCCAGAATTCCCGCTGTTCTGGCGCAGGCTTGATGTTGACACAGACCGCCAGGCAATCAAAGAAGAACGCGGTATCCTCGCACTGCGCTTCACGGATATAAGGCCCCAACGACGTAAAGTTTTTCATGAGTCGGCTTTTGGGGTGTCCACTCGGTAACATCATCTACGATCTCCTCTGGTTGAACATTCTTTTTAGCAGAGAATGGCAATTTATCAACCACCTGCATAACAACTTACGTCTCCACTTTGTCCGCGCAGGCTTTCCTGAAAAAGCATTGCCGATCGACACGGGGTATTTAATACTCTGGTCTCTTCGTTTTCGTTTATTGAGAAGTGACACCTTATGCCACATTGTATCGCCGAACATTCCTCAGACATTGATATCAATGCCCTACTTCCTGCGATCTATCGCGGTGCGCTCGAATCCGGTTTGTTTGCCAGTGACGGCAGTGATATCAAAGTCAGATCCCTCGCTTACGATAACTACACGACAGGTGGTGAACGAGCCAGCTTTATTCATGTGGCAATCAAGATACTGTCAGGGCGGACGGGAGAGCAGAAAAGCAGTCTCTCCAATCTGGTACTTCAGAAGATTGAAGCGCTGGGATTGAAGAATCTGTCAGTGACGGTTGAAGTGGTTGATATGGACAGGCTTTGCTACGCCAAAAAGATCCTGTGATCGACGGTGTTCGTCTGGCAGGAACAGCGGCCTGTGTAGCGAAGATTCGCCTGCACAGACCGTGCGTTACGCCCGCTTTTCTACACTTTATCCTGCAACCATCCGCTGATTTGCTGTAGTGCGCGGTGGAAGTTCTGGTACACCGGCGAGAAATTAACCGGCAGCAGTTTCCCTTGTGCGGATGAATTCACAATCAGGCTGGCCTCTTCTTTCGGGCAAAGCGGATCGTTATCCCAGTAGCCTGCCAGCATCGGCGTCGGGCAGCGGCGCCCTAACAGCCCCTGCGTTTTCAGCGAATAGCGCCCCAGCTCGGTTTTCAGCGAGGTATCCGTCGAGAACGGCATACCCAGCCGACTCGCCAGTACATCCATAAACATATCCGGCACCTGCTGCTGACGATTCGGATCGCTTAACAGGTGATGCACTACGGGGCCAAGACAGGCCACGCCGCGTAAGCGTTGCGATTCCAGATACGCCAGCCGAACAGCAATATTGGCACCAAAGCGGAAACCAAACGCCACAACGCGGGTGTGATCGACCCACGGGACATCCGGCAGCGCGCGCAAGACCTGCTGATGCAGGAAACTGGAATCCTGAGTCAGCTTCCAGCGGGAAGAAAATCCAACGGAGGGAACATCAATCGTCAGCATTGCCATGCCCGCTGGCGCAAAATAGTCCTGAAACAGGCGATGATAATCGCTCTGCAACATTTCCAGGCTGCCGCACATAAGCACCGTTGGGAAAGGCGCTTTCGCCTGCGCTGGCATATGCAGAAAACCGGTCAGCGTCCCGCCGCCCGTAATCGGGAAGGCCAGTTCTTTGAGTTCATAAGGCAGGTACTTAGCGGCTTCTTCATAGGCGCGGTTTGCCAGCGTTTGCGCCTGTTCCGCCAGCTCATCGCCTTTAATATGCGGATAGGCAGCAATGCTGTAGAGGTTGGCAGCATTCAACCAGAGTTGCCCAGTTTGTGCATCCTCTTCGCTCTCGAGCGCCCGCTGCTGCCAGTCTGCGCCCTGCTTCGCCCATTCATAAATCCAGTTACCGCCTCGGTAGCCGATCACCGTATCAAGCAGTTGCTCGTTGCTTCTGTCGGCCTTACTGGCAGCGATGCGCGACAGCACATCTTCGATTTCCCACGGGTCGACACCACGCCAAATCCACATCAGCCGGTTAATCAACCGATACCAACTGCGGGTCTTCTCCCCTTCCAGCGTAGAATGCAGCCCCTGCACATCCGGGCTATTCCGCGCACGCCTGACCAACGTCGAGGTTTCTGGATGTTTAAAGGATGGTTTGAATAGCGTTTCAGACAGGTTAGCTTGCGCCACAGCAGCCTCCGTTAATGTAAACCGCTGTTAGCGGACATCAGACGACTTCTTCGTCACCTGTTAAAGTGTAACGAACTCAGGCCAGAGAAGACAAATATCAACGGCAGAAACACACGATCGGATCAAATCCTGTGGCAGAAATTACGAGGGATAAGAAGCAATAATCATCAAAAACAACAATGCCCGGCTAAACCGAGCATTGGGGGAAATCGATGATGATTATCGCTGGGTGATTAACGGCCAGACAAAGGCGGAACAAACACCACGCCCATATCCCACGGCTGTTCAATCCAGGTATCCTGTGGAATATCAATCACGTAGTCATCGACCAGCGGTTGACCAGCAGGTTTGGCGAAAATGGTCACAAAGTGCGCTTTCGGGTACATATCACGAATCGCCTTCGCCGTACCGCCAGTATCAACCAGATCGTCAACTACGATGAATCCTTCGCCATCTCCCTCGGCACGCTTGATGACTTTCATTTCGCGTTGGTTGTCATGGTCATAACTGGAGATGCAAACGGTATCAACGTGACGAATGCCCAGCTCACGCGCTAACAGCGCGCCAGGAACCAGACCACCACGACTAACAGCAATGATGCCTTTCCATTGATCGGCAGGCAGTAAACGCTGTGCCAGTTTACGGGCATGAATTTGCAACATATCCCAGGTTACGACGTACTTTTCGCTCATAAAATATATCCCAGCCGAATAAAAAACGGCTTAAGTTGAGTCTGAGGGGGGAAAAAGGTTGCGCGAGATTATAGATAGCCAACAACATAAAAACCAGTTTTTCTCAACGTGAGAATCGAGTTTTTCCTGACAACCTGCGCCCTGCCGGGCCCATTGGTTCATATTGCAGCAGGAAAAGTAAGACGGGACTGACGGCAATTCCCCTGCTTTGATGGAAAATGATATTCTGCGTTGACGCGCCATGTTCCGTGGCTAACCGCGATTGATTTTTAACCTGTAGCGCCTGCACGCCAGAGTGCGAAGATAGGTGGCTAAAAAGGAGACTCAAATAGTGTCTGAATTATCTCAACTTTCCCCCCAGCCTCTGTGGGATATTTTCGCTAAGATCTGTTCTATTCCGCACCCTTCTTATCATGAAGAAGCGCTGGCCGAGCACATTCTGGAATGGGCTAAAGAAAAAGGCATCTATACCGAGCGCGATCAGGTCGGCAATATTCTGCTGCGCAAAGCGGCAACCGCAGGTATGGAAAATCGCAAACCTGTCGTGTTGCAGGCGCATCTGGACATGGTGCCGCAGAAAAACAACGACACCGTACACGATTTCACTACCGATCCGATCCAACCTTATGTTGACGGTGAGTGGCTGAAAGCACGCGGCACCACGCTAGGCGCGGATAACGGCATCGGTATGGCTTCTGCGCTGGCGGTGCTGGCCGATCCAAGCGTCGAGCACGGTCCGCTGGAAGTGCTGCTGACCATGACGGAAGAAGCCGGTATGGATGGCGCGTTTGGCCTGCAACCTAACTGGCTTCAGGGCGAAATCCTGATCAATACCGATTCGGAAGAAGAAGGTGAGATCTACATGGGTTGCGCTGGCGGTATTGATTTTATCACCCGCCTGCCGCTGGTGCGCGAACTGCCACCTGCCGGTTACCACACGCTGAAGCTGACGATTAAGGGGCTGAAAGGCGGCCACTCTGGCGGTGACATTCATCTGGGGCTGGGCAACGCCAACAAGCTGCTGGCACGTTTCCTGTTCGAGCAGGCGAAAGCGCTGGATATCCGCATTCTCGATCTGAACGGCGGGACGCTGCGTAACGCGATTCCGCGTGAAGCCTTCGCCACGCTGTCACTGCCTGCCGCTAACGTCGAGCAGTTGAAAGCGCTGAGCCAGGACTATCTGGCCGTGCTGAAAAATGAGCTGTCCGCCGTTGAGAAAAACGTGACCGTGCTGGTGGAAGCCAGCGACAGCAACGAGCACCCGCTGACGCAGGACAGCCGCGATCGCCTGCTGGCACTGCTCAATGCCACGCCAAACGGCGTGATCCGCATGAGCGACGAAGTCAAAGGCGTGGTGGAAACGTCGCTGAACCTCGGCGTTGTTACGATGGAAGACGACCATGCAGAAATTATCTGCCTGATTCGTTCGCTGATCGACAGCGGTAAAGACGCCGTCGTTGGTACGCTGACGGCGCTGGGCCAGTTGGCTGGCGCGAAAACGTCACCGAAAGGTGGCTACCCAGGCTGGCAGCCGGATGCACATTCACCGGTCATGGCGCTGGTACGCGAAACGTATCAGAAGCTGTTCAACAAGACGCCAAACATCATGGTGATTCACGCGGGTCTGGAATGCGGTCTGTTCAAGAAACCGTACCCAGACATGGATATGGTTTCCATCGGGCCGACCATCACCGGGCCACACTCGCCGGATGAGCAAGTGCATATCGGCAGCGTCGATCTGTACTGGAAATTGCTGACAGCGCTGCTGAAAGCGATTCCGCCACGCGCGTAATCACGTAGTCGTAAAAATCAGGGCGGCGTAGAGACGTCGCCCTTTTTTATCCTCAACTCAACAGCCTTATCCCCAATCAAACACTAGCTGTCGCTCAATTTGCGGGTCGAGCAGCGTCACATGTAGCCCAACCAGCCGGACGCCTCTGGATTTACGCCGCTCCTGCCAGGTTTGTTGCGCGATCTTCAACAGATCTTGTTTATTCAGCACCGGCCACACATGCTCCTGCGTCGTTTGCTGAAAATCATCAAATTTGAGTTTGACGCCCTGACGCGCAATATGCAGATCGGGTTTCACCCGTTTCAGGCGGACTTCCAGCTCCTCATAAAGCTCTTCGATCAGGTTTTCACACTGTTCCCAGTCGTGAATATCCTGCGCCAGCGTCTTTTCCACGCCAACCGACTTCCTCAACCGATCGGGTGAAATCCGTCGCTCATCAATCCCCTGACATCGCTCCCACAGCACGCGGCCAAATTTGCCGAACTCTTTAAGCAGATCCGCCAGCGCATACACCCGAACATCCGCGCAGGTGTGCAGGCCACGCTCTTCCAGCCGTTTTGCGGTCACCTTCCCAACGCCAGGGATCTTCTCCAGCGGCAGCGCCAGCAGGAAATCATCCACCTGCTCCGGTGTAATCACATATTGTCCATTCGGCTTATTTAACTCAGAGGCGATCTTCGCCAGAAATTTGATCGGCGCAATCCCCGCCGAGGCGGTCAGATTCAGTTCATCCGCGATGGTTCGACGGATGTCTTCGGCGATGCGCGTCGCCGAACCGTTGCACTGCGGGCTATCGGTGACATCCAGATAGGCTTCATCCAGAGAAAGGGGTTCGATCAGCGACGTGTAGCGGGAGAAGATCTCGCGGATTTGGCGCGAGGTGGATTTATACACCTCCATGCGCCCCGGCAACAACGTGAGGTGTGGACACAGGCGTAAGGCGGTTGCCGTTGCCATTGCGCTGCGGACACCGTAGCGTCGGGCAGGATAGTTAGCGGTGCTGATGACGCCACGGCGATCGGCACTCCCACCAATTGCCAGAGGAATATCGCGCAGGCGCGGGTTATCACGCATCTCAATTGCTGCGTAGAAGCAGTCCATATCAACATGAATGATTTTGCGCATACTGGCCCTCTGACAACACTGTATGAATATACAGATCAAAGTCAGTATAGACAAGCTGCGCGATGCCTGCCGCGTTTACTGGGCGATCAGCATCACCAGCTTAAATTCGCTCTGCACGGCAGGGTGGAAAGTCTGTTGATGATAGGCAATATCGCCAAGCGAAGGATGGTGGAAACGTCGCTCGCCGCCTTCACGCGCGGTTACCGCCTGCTGTGACCACCAGAGATTAAACTCACGGCTTTCTTCACACAGCGACATCACGATTTGCCGAACGGCGTCAGTCGGGGCGTAATGGCTTGATTCAGCCCGAAATTCCGCCACCACCCGCTTAGCTCGTTCCGGCCAATTGACCACTAGCGATCGGGCCAGCGGATTCAAGAACATGAAACGCAGCAGGTTCGGCTCGGGATCGTGTCCTAGCCATCCGGCAAACAGCTGTTCCGACGGTGCATTCCACGCCAGCATATTCCAACTGCCATCCAGAAGATACGCAGGACAAGTAATGTGATGCAGGCTAGCGGCAACCTGCGCATCCGGCGACGCTGCCCTACTCTGCTTCTGAGGATCCTTCACGCCAGCAAGGCTAAAAAGATAATCGTGCTCTGCGGGTTCTAGTTTTAATGCCTGCGATACGCGGAGCAGCGCCGATGCCGAAGCGGATACATCGCGTCCTTGCTCAAGCCAGGTATACCAGGTGGTGCTGATGCGGGCGATTTGCGCCAGCTCTTCGCGACGTAGCCCGCTGGTGCGCCGCCGTCCAGAGGCTGGCAAGCCGACCATTTCCGGCGTAGTCCGCTCACGCAGCGCCCGTAAGAAAGCCCCCAGCGCTTTTGGGCCGCTCAGAGAATTGGCAGGTATAAACGAATGTGCAGACATAGCCAGGTGTCCTTTTCATCTTGCTCGTCAAGGCGAGCTCGAGACGACAACAACATGAGTGAAAGAGGTGTTAATCAAACAGGGAGTATTTTATACCCGTATAAATGCTCATATTGTACCCGTATTTTTCCCTGACTATAGTGTTCTTAGACCAAGGATAGTGTTCTCAGACCGACGTCTTCTTTAGTGGCTGGCGCGCCGCCGTTTAACCCATGATGAAACGAAAGCAATTCAGATAAAGCGAGAGCAATGATGGAAGAAAAACAGAACCATAATCATCGCGTCGAACACCAGTTCGGCTCACAGGCGCAGAATTACCTGACCAGTGCGGTGCATGCGCAGGGCAAAGATTTAACCCAGTTGGCTGCTTTATTAGCGCCCTTTCCGCAGGCGCGCGTGATCGACCTCGGCTGCGGTGCCGGACATGCCAGCTTTGTCGCTGCACAAGCCGTCGCGGAGGTTATCGCCTACGATTTGTCTTCCCAAATGCTGGACGTGGTGAGTCAGGCTGCCGCAGAAAAAGGACTGAATAACATCCGCGTTCAGCAAGGCGTAGCCGAGTCTTTACCGTTCGAGGATAGCAGCGCAGATATCATCATCAGCCGTTACTCTGCGCATCACTGGCATGATGTCGGACAGGCGTTACGTGAAATGCGGCGCGTCCTGAAACCGGGTGGGCGCGTGATCATGATGGATGTCGTTTCGCCCGGTCATCCACTGCTGGACAGCTATTTGCAGACGGTAGAGAAGCTGCGCGACACTTCACACGTGCGCAATTACGCGCCGGGCGAATGGCTGAGCCTGTTTACCGACGCTGGGTTTATCGTGCGTAACGTCACCAGTGACAGGCTAACGCTGGAGTTCAGCAGTTGGATCGCACGTATGCGCACACCAGAACATTTCGCTGTCGCGATTCGTGAACTGCAAAAAACATTGCCGGACGAGGTGGCACAGCATTTTGACGTACAGGCAGACGGTTCCTTTGTCACCGACATTATGATGATAGAAGCCACCCGCGCCTGATACGCTTTTCCCGCAATTAACGACCTCAAAACGATCTCAAATTGGACGGCCCGCATTCTTTCGGGTCGTTTTTTGTAAATGTTATTTTTTAGCGCTTTTCAACGCTTGATTAATATGAAACCAATGATAATGTGATTTCGTTTTCGTCGTTACCTATTCGCCGACGAAATAGATACCGATAACGGTTGTTCCAACGCTTTCTCGCTAAACGAATGGAGAACGCGATGCGGATGCCGCATATAGCAGGCAATTTTATTATCAGGAACCATAATGCAAAAAATCGCGCTGTCGTTTGCGATGTTGTTTTTTTTGCCTTCTCTTGTTGTTACCAGCGCCGCCAGCGAGACCGCACCGCCGCTAGCGCCGATAGCAAAAGAATTAAAACAGCAATTATTAGGCTCTCCGATCTATATTCAGATCTTTAAAGAAGAGCGGATATTCGAACTTTATGCGAAAGTCGGTAACGAATATCGTTTATTGGAACAATACCCCATCTGTAAATATTCGGGTGGATTAGGGCCAAAACGCGTTGAAGGCGATTTAAAAAGCCCGGAAGGTTTCTATCAGGTTGACCTGCGTCAGCTCAAGCCAGACAGCCAATATTATCGCGCGATCAATATCGGCTTCCCCAACGACTATGATAAATCACAGGGATATTCTGGTCGCTATTTGATGATCCACGGCGAATGTGTGTCGATTGGCTGCTATGCCATGACCAACACCTATATGGATGAGATTTATCGCTATGCCGAAGCCGCATTACGTAACGGGCAAGCGAAGATTGATATCGCCATCTACCCGTTCCGTATGACGGAACAGAACATGCAGCGCCACCGTAATTCCACCTACGCCAGCTTCTGGAAACAGCTTCAGCCGGGGTACACCTATTTTAATCAGCACAATCAGCCACCGGCCGTCACGGTGTTTAACGGGCAATACGTCGTTAACCCACCGTTGATGACTAGCCAGCCGGCCTTAAAGTATGCGCTCGCCGAAACAAAATAGAACGAATTCACCTGGCATAATCTGATGCCAGGTTTCGTTGCCCGTTAGCGGCTGCGTCGCCAGCACGGTGACGACATCATTGGGTGTCGTCTGCTGCTGAAAATCAATCTCTACATCCTGATCCAACAGCGTCGCTTTACCAAACGGCGCGCGGCGAGTAATCCAGTAGAGTTTGGTTGAGCAATACCCCATCACAAAGCGCCCGTCCGACAGCAGCATGTTAAACACGCCTTTCTCCCGCAAGACATCTGCCTGTTTGGCGATATAGCGGAATACCGCTGGCCAGTTACCCGGCGTGCGCGGGTAGCGCTCAGCCAGTTGGGACAGCAGCCAGCAGAAAGCAAATTCGCTGTCCGTCTGGCCAACAGGGCGAAACATGCCCGTTTTCAGGGTGTTGTAACCTTTTAGTTGCCCGTTGTGGGCGTACGTCCAGTTCCGCCCCCACAGCTCGCGCGTAAAGGGATGGGTATTTTCCAGCGACACTGCGCCGCGATTCGCCTGTCGAATATGTGAAACCACTGCACACGATTTGATAGGGTAATCCTGTACCAATCGCGCAATCGGCGAATTATAGCTTGGCAGTGGATCTTTGAACGTACGACAGCCGTTCCCTTCATAAAAGGTAATGCCCCAGCCATCCCGATGCGGTCCGGTTTTCCCACCGCGCTGTATCAGCCCGGTAAAGCTAAAGCAGATATCCGTCGGTACATTCGCGCTCATCCCCAGCAGTTCACACATCTGACTTTCTACCCTTCCCTTCTTGCCCTTTTAGAGCGTATTAAGCGGCTTACTGATCCGCCATCTCTTTTTCAATCAGTTGAATCAGGATGTGAATCGCTTTGATATGGATTTCCTGAATACGGTCAGCATAGCCAAAGTGAGGAACACGAATTTCCACGTCGGCTGAACCCGCCATTTTACCGCCGTCTTTCCCAGTCAGCGTAATGACTTTCATACCTTTCGCTTTTGCTGCGGCAATGGCTTTAATAATGTTGCCGGAGTTGCCCGACGTGGAAATCCCCAGCAGCACATCGCCTTCACGCCCTAGCGATTCAACATAGCGAGAGAAGACAAAATCATAGCCAAAATCGTTACTGACGCAGGACAGGTGGCTTGGATCGGAAATCGCAATCGCCGGATAGCCTGGACGGTTCTCACGGTAGCGGCCCGTCAGCTCTTCGGCAAAGTGCATAGCATCACAGTGTGAACCACCGTTACCGCAGGAGATCACTTTACCGCCTGCTTTAAACGCGTTAGCCAGCAGCACCGCAGCATTTTGAATCGATTGAATGTTCGCATCATCACTCAAGAAATTATTCAGTGTTTCTGCTGCTTCTTTCAGTTCACTACGGATTAAATCCTGATACATGGAATCCTCTCATTTTGTCTGGTGACAACATTCTATTCTCTACTGTCCAGCAGTGTAGCGGATCGTACCAACAGCGAGAAGCGCGTAATCACGGGATTGAGAGGATCGCTGATGCCCGTCAGAAAACGCACGACTGCCGCTCGGTTTGTGAAGTGAGTTGTAATTATGATGTAAACGAATTGATAAAAATAATCAGATAAACTACAACCAATATAAGCAACAGGTCAGACCTCTTACGATATTGACCTACTACGCCTTATTTCACTGATGACACGGTTCTCGCTTTCCACTACCACGCAACGCTTGATGGAAAGGTGAAAGTCCTCAATTCGATCACAATGCTGGAGACACGTTATGGTTGCTGTCAGTATCCTCCTCCTACTGATTATCATCGGAGCGATGTTTTACCATCGGCTCAGTCTGCTGCTCGGCAGCGCCATCCTGCTGGCCTACTTTGCAGCCATGTCCGCCATGTTACTGTGGCCCGTCTGGCTGATGATTCCGCTCGTGATTCTGCTGATTCCGATTACGGTTCCCTCTCTGCGTCAAAAGCTGGTTTCCGCTTCCGCGCTGCGCATGTTCCAGAAGGTCATGCCGCCGATGTCGAACACGGAGAAAGAAGCGATTGATGCTGGGACAACCTGGTGGGAAGGCGACCTGTTTCGCGGCGCGCCAGACTGGAAAAAGCTGCATAACTACCCGCGCCCGCAGTTGACCGCCGAAGAGCAGGCCTTTATCGACGGGCCGGTTGCTGAAGCCTGCCGAATGGCAAACGACTTTGAAATCACCCACGAACGCGCTGATATCCCGCCAGAACTGTGGGAATATTTAAAAGAACATCGCTTCTTCGCCATGATCATCAAGAAGCAGTACGGCGGGCTGGAATTCTCTGCTTATGCACAGGCGCAGGTGCTGCAAAAACTGGCGGGTGTCTCCAGTATTGTGGCGATCACCGTCGGCGTCCCTAACTCACTCGGCCCCGGCGAACTACTGCAACATTACGGGACAGAAGCGCAAAAAGATCACTACTTGCCACGTCTGGCACGCGGTCAGGAAGTCCCCTGCTTTGCGCTGACCAGCCCGGAAGCGGGTTCGGATGCAGGTTCGATTCCCGATACGGGTATTGTCTGCTACGGCAACTGGCACGGCGAACAGGTCGTGGGCATGCGCCTGACCTGGAATAAACGCTATATCACACTCGCACCGGTCGCCACCGTGCTGGGACTGGCCTTTAAGCTGTACGATCCTGATCATTTGTTAGGCGATCAAGACGACGTAGGCATTACCTGTGCGTTGATTCCGACGGACACCGACGGCGTTAAAATCGGTCGCCGCCATTTCCCACTGAACGTGCCGTTCCAGAACGGCCCGACGCAGGGTGAGAACATTTTTGTTCCGCTGGATTACATCATCGGCGGTGCGAAGATGGCGGGTCAGGGCTGGCGTATGCTGATGGAGTGTCTGTCGGTCGGGCGCGGTATTACGCTGCCGTCTAACTCTACCGGTGGGCTGAAATCTATTGCCCTCGGCATCGGTGCTTACGCGCACATTCGCCGCCAGTTCAAAATCTCCATCGGTAAGATGGAAGGTATCGAAGAACCGCTGGCACGCATCGCGGGTAACGCTTACGTGATGGACGCCGCCGCAACGCTGATTACCAGCGGCATCATGCAGGGTGAAAAACCGGCGGTGCTCTCCGCGATCGTCAAATATCACTGTACCCACCGTGGTCAGCGCAGCGTGCTGGATGCGATGGATATCGCCGGCGGTAAAGGTATCTGTCTTGGCCCATCCAACTTCCTGGCACGCAGCTATCAGGGCGCACCGATTGCGATTACCGTGGAAGGGGCGAATATCCTGACGCGCAGTATGATCATCTTCGGGCAAGGCGCCATCCGCTGTCACCCTTATGTGCTGGAAGAGATGGCAGCCGCGCAGGAGAACGACGTATCACGCTTTGACCGTTCGCTGGTGGGTCACATCGGTCACGTCGGCAGCAACACAGTGCGCAGCTTCTGGCTTGGGTTGACCAACGGCCGCCTAAGCAGTGCGCCGGTGAACGACAAAACACGTCGCTACTATCAGCAGCTCAACCGACTCAGCGCGAATCTGGCCCTGCTGGCGGATGTGTCGATGGCGGTATTGGGTGGCAGCCTGAAACGTCGCGAGCGTATCTCTGCGCGTCTGGGGGATATTCTCAGCCAGCTCTATTTAGCTTCCGCGACGCTGAAACGCTATGAGGACGAAGGGCGTCAGAAAGCGGATTTACCGCTGGTGCACTGGGGCGTGCAGGACAGTCTGCATCAGGCCGAGCAGGCGCTGGACGATCTGCTGCGCAACTTCCCGAACCGTGCCGTCGCAGGACTGCTGACCTTTATCATCTTCCCGCTGGGTCTGCGCTGCGCTGCGCCGTCTGACCGCCTCGATCATGAAGTCGCGAAGATTCTGCAAACGCCGTCAGAAACGCGCAGCCGTCTGGGACGCGGCCAATATCTGGTTGCCAGCGAGCACAACCCTGTCGGGCTGCTGGAAGAGGCGCTGTTGGATATCATCGCCGCCGAGCCGATTTACCAACGCCTGTCGAAGGCCAGCGACAAAGCGCTGCCATTCATGCGATTGGATCAGTTGGCAGAGCAGGCGCTGGTAGAAGGTCAGATTACCGCAGAAGAAGCGGATATTCTGACCAAAGCCGAAGCCAACCGCTTACGTTCAATCAACGTGGATGACTTTGCGTTCGACGCACTGGCCGCCAACAAGCCTGCGCCCGTAGCGCAACCGGAAAGAAAAACCGAAGCAGCATAAACAGAATCAGGCCGCCAATATGGCGGCCTGTTCTTTCTTTTAGACGCACATCAGTTGTAAAATCTACGGCATCTTTCCTTCTGAATGAAACCCGACACATGGCTTACATCCCCAAGAACTACGCCAGACTTGAAAGCGGCTACCGCGAAAAAGCGCTCAAACTTTTCCCGTGGGTATGTGGTCGTTGTTCACGCGAATTCGTCTATTCCAACCTGCGTGAATTAACCGTTCACCACATCGATCACGATCACAGCAATAACCCGGAAGATGGTAGTAACTGGGAAATGCTGTGCCTCTACTGCCACGACCATGAGCATTCGAAATATACCGATGCGGATATGTACGGATCGACCGTCGTTGCAGGTGAAGATGCGCAGAAGGATGTCGGGGTTGCCACCCATAATCCTTTCGCGAATTTGCAGGCCATGATGAATAAAGGGAAGAAATAATCGGTTTGCCGCTCCCATCAGATTCTATGACGGGAGCGGTTATAAAATAGCGTGGCTAACGACGACTAAGCACCGCTCTGTCGTACACGCGCCAGCAATGCATCCACATCCGCAATATGCGGAGCCGCCAGCACTAACGTTCTGCCCAGCGAAATAGCATGACGCTGACACGCTAAACGCGCTTCCGTCTCCTGAATGCCGTCCAGATCGGCGACGTGCGCCAGCCCAATCGTGCGGCGAATCAGTTCGGTGCCGCAGTAACCAACGACATCCCGCCAAACCTGCTGTAAAAACAGCGCGGCATAACCTGATTCCGCCAGCGCAGGATCGCGGCTTTCATTTTCGCTCAATGCCAGAAAACGTGCGGAAAAGGTCTGCCATAGCGTACGGATATCTTCCAGACGTCGTTCGCGCCCCGCCGCCGCTTCGCGCGGTGCCAACAGCCCCGGCAGGCCGCAATAATTCAGCAGCAGATTACCGATTGCCGTGCCGACATCAAAACCAATCGGCCCGTAAAAACCGAATTCAGCATCAATCGCTTTTAAGCGCCCTTCTGCCACAAAGATCGATCCACTGTGGATATCGCCGTGCAGCAGCGCCTCAGCTTTGCTCAGGAAACCGTGTTTTAGTCCGGCAACCGCCAGCTTCAGCGCCCGATCGTCACGCAATGCCTGCACATCCGGCGTCAGCGCAGCGTCAAACTGGTTTCTTTCATGATCGATATAAGGGTCGGTAAAGAAAAGATCTTCGGTAATCTGGCACAGTTCAGGGTTGGTGAACTGGCTTACCGCCGCTTTCTTCTCATGCGGATGCTGATGAAAATCAGAGGTATGGAATAACGTCTGCGCCAGATACTCTCCCAGCTGTGCCGCCGCCTGAGGATAATCCGCACCGTTAACCAACTCGCTGCGCCAAATACGATGATCGGAGAGATCTTCCTGCACCATCACCGCCAGTTCAGGATCGTGATAGAGCACGGTCACGGTATGCTGCGGACAAAACCGCGCGTGCGTCAGCAACGTTTCGGCTTCAATGCGGGCGCGGTCCAGCGTCAGCGGCCAGGATTCCCCGACGCAGCGCACATAGGGCAGCGCCTGTTTGACGATTACCCGACTAACGCCCGCTTCATCTTTAATTTTAAACACCAGATTCAGATTGCCATCGCCGATCTCTTCTGCGGCTACCAGCGTGTGCGGCTGACTGACACCGCCGTACTGGCGGGCATATTCAACAGCGTCATCCGCCGTAAAAGTGCGGTAAAGTGACATTCCAACCCCTCGCTATTCTGAAATCAAACTTATTCTGGAATTAAAAACACGGACATAAAAACGTTCGGACGTCTATACATCTATCAGGCATCTTGGCAGAATAAGAATATCGATGCAACATGGATTTAACGACCTATGCAGACACTTAACACAACTAGCCTAAAAATCGTTGATAACCAACTGTGGATCCTCGACCAGCAGGCGCTACCGCAAGAAAAACGCTGGAGCCCGTGTCCGGATGTGGCGTCACTGGTTGAGCATATCCAGACGCTGCGAGTACGCGGCGCACCACTGATTGGCCTATCCGCCAGCCTACTACTCGCGCTACTGGCGGAGAAAGGGTTATCGCAGACTGAACTGGCGCTGGCGCTGGAGACGTTGCGGGCATCACGCCCTACCGCCGTGAACCTGATGAACAATTTGGATCGCATGAAGCTGGCGCTGGCACAGCCGCAGTTTGTCGATGCGCTGGTGCAGGAAGCTCTGCGCCTGGTAGAAGAAGATCGCGCGCTGTGTGAACGCATTGCCGATCATGGCGCTGCGCTGGTGAAACCCAATAGTCGATTGCTAACCCACTGCAACACCGGCGGGCTGGCGACGGCAGGTATCGGCACCGCTATTGGCGTGCTGCTGCGTGCGCACCAACAAGGAAAAGTCGCGCAAGTGTGGGTCGATGAAACGCGCCCGCTCTTGCAAGGTGGACGCCTCACGGCCTGGGAACTGGGTGAGTTAGGCATTCCTTATCAGCTCATCTGTGATTCGATGGCCGCTAGCCTGATGGCGCAGGGTCAGGTCGATGCGATTTGGGTCGGCGCAGACCGTATCGCTGCCAACGGCGACGTCGCCAATAAGATTGGCACTTACAGCCTCGCGGTACTGGCGCACTATCACCAGATTCCATTTTACGTCGCCGCACCGCACACCACGCACGATCCCGCATGCCCGGACGGTCAAGCGATTCCTATCGAACAGCGCGCCGCCACCGAAGTCACTGGCGTTTCCGGCAGCTTCGGCCACTGCCAATGGGCACCGCAGAACGCCGCGGTCTACAACCCAGCGTTTGACGTTACTCCCGCCGAATTAATCAGCGGCTGGGTACTCGACACCGGCGTGGTCACGCCACAAGAGGTCAAAGAAGGGATATTTCAGGCAGCGTTGAAAAGCAATTGAGTGGTAGAGAACGCCATTTTTCTATGTCCGATAGCGCGAATATTTCGGGCGTGTTAATTGCTCGATTCTTCTGTGATTTCATCACACGCCCGACAAGGAGCGCTCAATTGCCGCAGCTCCTTGACCACTGGCTTTTGGCGTGAATTGTGCCGCTACGCGGTGCCTTCGGCGTTCATGATTGCTTGGGGGCCGCCAGTGACGCGTTCCCGACGCGGCACTGGCTCTCGCCGCGTCCATGCGGCTCACCCAGCCCTCATGCCCACCTCAGCACAATTTTTTACGCCTATAAAAAATCGGTCAGATGCTTACAAACATCTGACCGATAAAAATTCCCTTTCATCTTAAATGATTAGCGGTGCGTTAGCGCTCCAACTTCGGATACGCATCCGCGATCTTATCGCCGGTAAAATGCGCGATCCAGCCTTCCGGGTTATCGAACAGGCGGATGGCGGTGAAGTGCGGTTCCGGCCCCATATCAAACCAGTGCGCTGTGCCCGCGGGTACGGACAGCAGATCGTTCTTCTCACACAGGATCTGGTAAATCTTGCCGTTCAGGTGCAAGCAGAACAGCCCCGCGCCTTCCACGAAAAAGCGCACTTCGTCTTCGTGATGCACATGCTCGGATAAAAATTTGGTGCGCAGCTCCGCACGCTGCGGATTATCGGAACGCATGCTGATAACGTCCCAGCTCTGATAGCCTTTTTCTGCCACCAGCTTGTCGATTTCATGCTGGTAGGCCGATAGCACTTCTTCAGGCGATGGTGCATCGCTCAGCTTCTGGCTAGCTTCCCAGCGTTCAAAACGCACATCAATCTCGTTTAGCTGCTTCTGAATTGCCTCGGCATCCTGACTTTGCCAAATCGGCTGGCTCGCATCGCTGTCGCTAAAAATGGTTAATCCACTCATTGGGCGTACTCCGGTAAGTCGATCTGGTCAAAACGTGCCACCTGACGGTGACGGCTTACGCTATCCGCATCATCACGAATAAGCTGGCAGGTGTGCCAACCGGCCTCCTGCGCGGCATCCAATTCCTGACGAATGTCCGACAGGAACAACAGTTGCTCAGCAGGCAGCCCGATGGCTTGCGCAATCGTGCGATAAGAATCGGTCTCCCGCTTCGCACCGACGCGGGTATCAAAATAGTCGCTGAACAGCGGGCGCAGATCGCCGGCGTTGCTATAGCCGAACAGCAACTGCTGCGCTTCCACCGACCCTGACGAGTACACATACAGACGCAGGCCCTGCTGCTGCCATGCGGCGAGCTGCGCAGCCACTTCAGGATACAGATGCCCCTGAAAATCGCCGTTACGGTAGCCCGCACGCCAGATAATGCCTTGCAGCTGCTTCAGCGCGGTGGATTTACGATCTTCATCCATAAATTGGTTCAGCGCGGCAATCAGCGTCTCGCTATCCGCATCGGGCTGAGCTAACTCCTGGCGCAACGCATCCAGCGCCTGCGCGATCTCCGGATCGCTACCGTGTTGCCGCACGGTGTCAGTCAGACGTTCGCGGGCATAAGGGAACAGCACGCTGTGAACAAAACGGATGTCGCTGGTGGTGCCTTCAATATCGGTCACAATTGCCTTAATCATGCTTTCGCCTCCAGCAGCCGACGTTGCAATTCGCATTGGAACAGGAACTCTAGCCCTTCCAGATGACGACGCGCTTCTTTCACCGTCGCGCCCCAGCAGTAAAGGCCGTGGCCCCGCACCAGAAAGCCGTAGCGAAGCGGCGTGTGGCTAGCGAACTCGGTTACCCGCTGCGCCAGCGCCGGAATATCCTGATCGTTATCGAAAATCGGGATCGCCACACGATCCAAATGAGTGGTCTGCCCCGCCAGAGATTTTTGCATTTCGTAGCCGTGCAGTACCAGTTCAGCGCCCTTCTCTACCCGAGACAGTACCGTGGCGTTCACCGAGTGCGTGTGCAGCACCGCGCCGATAGTCGGCTCGCGGCGATACAGCAGCGTATGCAACCCCGTTTCCGCCGACGGCGTGCGACCACTCGGCACATGGTTAGTGGCAATCTCCACCAGCAGGAAATCCTCTGCCTGAAGGCTGCCTTTATCTTTACCCGATTCGGTAATCAGGCACTGCGCTTCATCAAGGCGCACGGACATATTGCCGCCCGTCGCCGGACACCAGCCCTTTTCACCTATCCAGTGGCAGGCCGCAAGCAGCGCCGTCAATTGTTGATTTTCAGTCATGAGGCTTCCCGTTTTTGGTCCATTTTTCTCGCTACTTTTCTGGATGCTTTTTGGCGATTTAGACGCTTTCGTTATGTGTTAGCACATAAAAGCATTTAGCCGTTTAAACGTCCAAGCGTCTTGATTGCCAAATACTAACAGCATGTTATATTACCAAGCAATACAGGCTTGCAGGAGTTCCACCCCGCTATGAGCGCCGCTCTGATCCCCGACAGTAAACTGCCTTCGCTGGGCACCACCATTTTTACCCAGATGAGTGCGCTGGCCCAACAGCATCAGGCCATCAATCTATCACAAGGTTTCCCTGATTTTGACGGCCCGGACTATTTACAACAGCGTCTGGCGTATCACGTGAGTCAGGGCGCCAACCAATATGCGCCAATGACTGGCGTCGCGCCGCTGCGTCAGGCGATTGCCGAAAAAACAGAAGAACTGTATGGCTGGCGGCCAGATGCCGACAGCGAAGTGACCGTCACAGCAGGCGCAACAGAAGCCCTGTTTGCCGCTATTGCGGCGCTGGTGCGCCCCGGCGACGAAGTCATTTGTTTCGATCCCAGCTATGACAGCTATGCGCCTGCCGTCACGCTGGCAGGCGGTGTACTCAAGCGCATCGCCTTGCAGCCGCCTGCGTTTCGCGTGGACTGGTCGCATTTTGCCGATGTGCTGAGCGACCGCACTCGTTTGGTCATCCTGAATACGCCGCACAATCCGTCCGCCACCGTCTGGCAAAAGGCGGATTTTGAGCAACTGTGGCAGGCGATTGCCGTGCGTAACATCTTCGTGCTGAGCGATGAAGTCTACGAGCACATCTGTTTCGACAGTGAAGGACACGCCAGCGTGCTGGCCCATCCGTCGCTGCGCCAACGCGCGATTGCCGTTTCATCGTTTGGCAAAACCTTCCACATGACCGGCTGGAAAGTCGGCTACTGCGTCGCCCCAGCGGCATTGAGTGCGGAAGTGCGTAAGGTTCACCAGTATCTGACGTTCTCCGTGAACACGCCCGCACAGTTCGCCATTGCCGACATGCTGCGTGAACAGCCGCAACACTGGCGCGAACTGCCCGATTTTTACCGCGCACGCCGCGATCGCTTCATCAAGGCGCTGGCAGGCAGCCGTTTTGACATCCTGCCCTGCGAAGGCACCTACTTCCTGCTGGCGGACTATCGGGCGATTTCCGATTTAGACGATGTCAGCTTCTGCCGCTGGCTAACCGAACACGTTGGCGTCGCCGCGATTCCGCTGTCCGTCTTTTGCGCCGATCCGTTCCCACATACGTTGATTCGACTATGCTTTGCTAAACAGGAAGCAACGTTGGATGCCGCTGCGGAGCGTTTATGTCGACTTTAAAGATTTCATTGCTGCAACAGCCGCTGGTCTGGCGCGATGGCGAAGCTAACCTGCGCCACTTCGATATCTTATTAGCGGAGATGAGCGGGCGTGATGTGATTGTCCTGCCGGAGATGTTTACCACTGGCTTTGCGATGGAAGCCGCCAAAGGCAGTCTGGATCAGTCGGTCGTAGAGGCGTGGCTGCACCAGTGGGCGCAGAAGACGAATGCGCTGATCGGCGGCAGCGTCGCGGTAAATACGCCGAAAGGTGCGGTGAATCGGTTCCTGCTGGTCGATCCGCACGGTGAGGTGCATCACTACGATAAACGCCACCTGTTCCGTATGGCGGATGAACACCACCACTATCAGGCTGGCACGGAGCGGGTCACCCTGGAGTGGCGCGGCTGGCGCATCTGCCCGATGATCTGTTACGACCTGCGTTTCCCGGTCTGGTCGCGCAATCGACAGGACTACGATCTGGCGCTGTATGTCGCCAACTGGCCAGCGCCACGAGCTGCACACTGGCAGACGCTGCTGGCGGCACGCGCCATTGAGAATCAGGCCTACGTTGCAGGCTGCAACCGCGTCGGTACCGACGGCAACGGCCACAGCTACCGTGGCGACAGCCTGATTATTAATGCGCAAGGGGAAATTCTGGCCTCTGCCGCTCCCAACCAGCCTGCCCGCCTGGACGCCGAGCTGTCGCTGGAAGCGCTGCAAAGCTACCGTGAATCCTTCCCCGCCTGGCGCGATGCCGACCGCTTTACGCTGTAAAGCAGAGAATTATGCGCCCAGCAATGTATATATTGTGGCGCATGTTACGTTATTCAGTATTGGTGAGCATCATTTCAAATAATTACGATAAACTAGGCATAAGGAAGTGTTTTTAGGTAAACATATCCAAGCATACATCTGCCTAAATAACATTTAGCATCAAGGAAATAACCTTTACTGAATATCATTCCATATGACTACAAATACTGTAGTCCCTTATGTGGCATAACGTAGAAGGAAATATTGTGTCCGGTAGAAAACAGCATTATATTCCACAATCCTTCCAACGTGGATTTCTTATACACAAAAAATCTAACCAGACGTATGTCTATCACTCTAACAGAAATTATCCATCTAATATCGACAGCGTGGCTGCACAACGTGACTTTTACTCTGAACCATCGAATGATGGAAAAAAAAATCTTGACGACATAATCACTAATTATGAAAACAGACTAGGCGAGTTGTTAATAATACTACGCGGTATCGAATTGGGCGGAGCGGTAGACGCTAGCATAGCTGCGGAAGTTATTGCGCACTTAACTCCCCGAGGAAATAGTATACGTCGCATGTTCGGCAGTAGTACCACGAAACTCATGATGGGCATATCCGATATTTTCTCTGACAAAGAGGCGATTGCCTCATTACTTGGTTTGGAAGAACCTGTGCCGAACCAAACTTGGAATAAGCATATTGCATCAAATCTTAGTGAAGATGAAAGGTTAACTCAATTTATTGAACTGATTATTGAGAAAACAAAAATCCCGAAATCATCATTTGATCGGGTATTATTTATGTTTGCAAAGGAATACATGCTAGGGGATAAAAACCCTATATTCGACCAATTTCAATTGTTTTTTTCTAGCCTATTTTCTCGAATTGACGATATTGTAAGTAGTGGGCATAAACAGATGTTGAGTAATGGATTGATTGCGGAACCACGTAAACAGGACTTAGAAGAATTTACATGGAGCATCCTTCCTGCACCAGCAGATGGAGCAATCATGCCTGACTGTATTGCGCTTGGATTCGATGAAGAAGAAGGCATATTTCTACCCTACATAATGACCTCGAAAGCATCTACGGTCATTATACCCCTGACATCACAAAAATTGCTTGTAGGGATACGCTCAGGAAGTACTTTATCTGACCTATCTAATTTTAATCATGAAGCGTCGGAGTGTAGCGATGAACTTTTTATCGCGTCAGCATCGACTCATACGGCTTTTAGCAATAACATTGGTAAACGTTGGAAAGGCAAGATGGACTCTGCTGTCCAAGATGCTTTAAGTAGTATCAGCAAGACATACAATCCCCCAGAAAACAAAACTGCCGCCCCATCACTTCCGGCAACACTTTCTAGTTATCAGCTCACTTTCATTGGTTGGTCTACAGAGGAAGACATTTCCCATATCAGTGGGACTATTCAATCTATTATAAAAGAATTATGCCAATATCTAGACCTCACGCGATTAGATGGCATTACATTTACATCTGATTTTGAAAAGGCGATTACAGAAACAGAACGTGGTTTTGACGTACATACAACGTCAGAAAGTCTTCCTGACCATATTGTACAGGGAGCTTCAGCTCTCTTGGTTATACGAGATGGAAAGCTCAAGGTACGTGTCGTGCTCAATAAAGAGTATGCCTTGTCTTTGATTGAAGAGGACACACAGAATACAAGAGTTGCGTTGCACCTGATTGTTGCGGGGCTGTCTATCGTGCATATGGTAGAGCAATTTGAAAACACTCTACCCAATTTTCTGATGGAACCAGTAATGGTAGACAATCATGACGCAGTATTACATTGCGCCATGCGTAAGGCATTGCGCGCTTATCGATACGCTAATATCAGCGCTACATTTGGAGCAGAAGATTTATTTGAGCAAGAATTCTCAAATTATCTTACTCAATGCTTTGATTTGGCTTATGCAAATATCGCCAAAGCAAAAGAGGAACATGCGGCAGACAATGATTACCCCAAACTGTTTAACACCGTCCATGATGCTGTAACAGATATTTTGACTACTTCGGCCAGACTACTCGGACACCTAGATGGCATGGGAAAGCCCCCCTTGCCAACTCCAGAAACATCTGCTGGTAATGCAATAATATCGCGACAACTTACAGGGTGGATCAATGCATTTGCATATGATTTACAGAAATTCTGGAAGAAAGAATCATGGACGCGCGAAGATCTATATGCCCTGAATATCCATGTAGAACGCCTGCTATGGCCATGCGGCATCTTACTTTGCCCCGCTGATAGTGGTCAGGGAACGATGATTTCGTCATTCCAAACTGACCAGACACATCTTTAACTTATTGCTTTTACTATATTGATGATTACTCACTAGTGTTGCATACGGTTATTTGCTTCGAAGTTCCGTCACAGCGGCATCAAACTCGAGACTAGTGAATGCACAACGTAGTAAAACTAAAAAACAGGCATTGATAGATCAAACAAGTGGCACTCGGTTAAACGTCGTCATAAGAAAAATGGTCTTTATTCCCCATATGACGCACCGCCTGATAGAACGCCTGTAGCGCCAGCGCCACATCTGCCGTGGTAACGGACTCATCAGGATGGTGGCTGATGCCGCCGCGACAGCGGACAAACAGCATCGCTACCGGCCAGCGTTCGGCAATAGCAATCGCATCGTGCCCTGCGCCGCTTGGCAACATCAGCGTTTTCCCCTGCACCTGCGTCACCGCGTCATTTAATACCGACTGCAACGCGGGATCGCAGCGGGTTGCTGCAATACGATAATACTCTTCGGCGCTGAACTGGCAGCCGCGCTGGTGCGCGATAGCCTGCCCTAGCGTCAGGAGTTTTTGTAGCAACGCATCCAGCGGCGCATCTTCCGGCCCGCGAATATCCAGCGTCATCTTCACCTCACCGGGAATGACGTTCGCTGCGCCCGGTAAGCACTGTAATGTGCCAAACGTGGCGACCAGATGCGGATCGCTTTCCCGCGTGATCCGTTCTGCCTGCGCCATCCAGTCGGCTGCCGCCGCCAGCGCATCCTGCCGCTGCGTCATCGGCACCGTGCCCGCATGCCCCGCCAGCCCGAGGAACGTGCAGTTAAGCCGCCGCGCCCCGTTGATCGCGGTGACCACGCCCAGCGCCAGATCCTGCTGCTCCAGACATGGCCCTTGTTCGATGTGCAATTCCAGATAGGCGGTGATATCGCTGACCGGACGTGCCGCCAGTGCCACCTCAAGCGGATCCAGTCCCGCAATGGTCAACGCCTGCGCCACGCTGGTGCCTTCGGCATCCTGACACTCCAGCCAGTTCTCCGGCCAGGTGCCCGTCAATCCCCGACTGCCTAGCAGAGTAATGCCAAAACGCGTGCCTTCCTCATCGCCGAAGCCGATGATTTCCAGCGCCACAGGCAAACGCATCCCCTGCTGATGGAATGCGCGCACGACTTCAATCGCCGTCAATACGCCCAGCATGCCGTCATATCGTCCGGCATTGCGCACAGTGTCCAGATGCGAACCGAGCAACAGCGCTGGCGCATCCGGTGTTAATCCTTCATAGCGACCACAAATGTTGCCCACGCTATCCTGCCAGACGTTCATGCCCGCTTCGCGCATCCATTCTCCCACCTGCGCATTGGCACGCAGGTGCTCCAGCGACAGATAAACGCGGGTCAGCTGGCCGGGCGTTTCGCTGATTTCAGCCAGCGCATCGCAGCGCGACATAATCTGCTCAGCAGCGGCCTGTGCAGCAGCGGGCAACATCAACATTTCACTCATGCACGTCCCTCATCTGCCGCGTAGCAATTCCAGGCGGCCTGCAAAGCCTCGCCCTGCACGGTGCGGAAACCAAGACGATTCAGCACCGCCTCCAGCGCCGTCAGCGTTTGCATCACGCAGTCTTTACGCGCGTTGTAGCCCATCGTCCCGATACGCCAGATCTTGCCCTGAAGCGGGCCAAAGGACGTGCCGATCTCAATGGCGAAATCTTCCAGCAGCAGCTTACGCACCTGCTCGCCGTGAACGCCGTCAGGGATCACCACGCCCAGTACGTTATTCATTTTGTGGGTCAGCGAGCCAAAGGTGTCCAGCCCCATTCCCTGAACCCCCGCCACCAGCGCACTGCCGTGCAGCGCATGGCGGGCAATACTGCGATCCAATCCTTCTTCTAGGATCGTTCGGGCACACTCGCGTGCGGCAAACAGCATGCTCGTCGCTTCGGTATGGTGGTTCAGGCGCTCTGGCCCCCAGTAATCCATCACCATGCCCAGATCGAAATAGTTGGAATAGATCATCTCGTCGTCGCCGTCCTGATGGGCGTCCGTTCGGATCCCTTGCTCAATACATTTGCGACGGCGGATCACTGCTTCCATCTGCGGGCTGAGCGTGATCGGTGAGCTGCCAGATGGCCCGCCGAGACACTTCTGCAATCCGGCGGAAACCGCATCCAGTCCCCATTTATCCGTTTCCAGCGGATTGCCGCCAAAAGACGCCGTGGCATCGGTATAGAACAGTACGCCGTGACGGCGACAAATCTCGCCCAGCTCTTCCAGCGGTTGAAGCATGGTGGTCGATGTATCGCCCTGCACCGTCAGCAGTAAACGTGGGCGTACCGATTTGATCGCATCTTCGATCTGGTCTGGCGAGAACACCTCGCCCCACGGCACTTCGATGGTATGAACATCAGCACGACAGCGACGGGCAATCTCGCACAGCAGATGACCAAAACGACCAAACACCGGCACCAGCACCTTATCGCCGGGGCGGATCGCCGACAGCAGAATCGCTTCGATGCCCGCGCGCGAGGTGCCGTCTACCAGCATCGTCCAGCGGTTTTCCGTGCGGAAAAGCTGACGATAGAGCTCCATGACCTGATTCATGTAGTTCGTCATCGCGGGATCGTACTGACCCACCAGTTGGCTAGCCATTGCCCGTAATACGCGCGGATCGGCATTGATCGGCCCCGGCCCCATCAGCAGGCGATGAGGGGGATTGATTTGCGCGTACAGTTCGCTGTTCATGGTTATCTGCTCCAGATTCTTTACGTTACTGGTCTGCTAATCGAATGATGTCATGCGCGTTTCCGGGCGTGATTAGCTCAAAAGAGAGAAGCCTTACGCTTCCGATAGTCCTCGGACCGAGGCGATGAACTGTTTCAGTTCGCGGGTCTGCGGGTTAGCGAACAGCGTTTTGCTGTCGCCCTGCTCCCAGACCGTGCCCTGATGCATAAACACCACGCGGTCGCCCACTTCACGGGCAAAATTCATTTCATGCGTGACCAGAATCAGCGTCATGCCTTCTGCGGCCAGCTGTTCCAGCACCTTCAGTACTTCGCCGACTAACTCAGGATCGAGTGCTGAGGTAATTTCATCGCACAGCAGGACTTTCGGGTTCATCGCCAGCGCACGGGCAATCGCGACGCGCTGCTGCTGGCCGCCCGACAGGTTGGCAGGGTAATAGTGAAGGCGCTCGCCCAGCCCCACCTTTTTCAACACCCGCTCGCCCAGCTCACGGCACTCCGCCGCGCTTTTACCCAGCACGCGGCGCGGCGCCAACATCACGTTTTCCAGCGCCGTCATGTGCGGAAACAGATTGAAGTTCTGGAACACCATCCCGACCGAGCGGCTGATTTCCCGCGCCTGCGAATCCCTGTCGGTCACTGTCATTCCGCCCAGCTTGATGCTGCCATCCTGATAGCCTTCCAGACCGTTCATGCAGCGCAAAAGCGTGCTCTTACCGGAGCCGCTGCGCCCGATGATCGAAATGACCTCACCCATTTCGATATCCAGATCCACACCTTTCAGGACGTGGTTCTGGCCGTAATATTTTTGAACCTGATTAATGGTGATGAGCGGCATTGAATTTCTTCTCCAGATAGCGGCTGTAGTAAGAGAGCGGATAGCACATCAGGAAATAGCCCAGCGCCACCAATCCGAACACTTTAAACGGCTGATAGGTCACGTTATTCAACATGGTTCCCGCCTTGGTCAGTTCGATAAATCCGATGATCGACGCCAGCGCGGTGCCTTTAATCACCTGTACGGAGAACCCCACGGTCGGGGCGATGGCGATACGCATCGCCTGCGGCGCAATCACCCGATAGAGCGTCTGACCAAAATCCAGCCCGAGGCAGCGCGACGCTTCCCACTGCCCTTTCGGCAAGGCTTCCACGCTGCCGCACCAGATATCCACCAGAAAGGCGCTGGTAAAGAGCGTCAGCGCCAGTGCCGCCGCCGTCCACGGGCTCACATCAATGCCGAACAGCGCCAGCCCGAAAAAGGCGAGAAACAGCTGCATCAGCAGCGGCGTGCCCTGAAACAGCTCGGAATACAGATGGACAAGGCGCGTCGGCCATTTGCGTTTAGTCAGCCGCAGCAGCATCAGCGGAAAGGTCACTATCGCGCCGCCGATGAAAGCCGTCAGCGACAGCAGTAGCGTCCAACGTGCCGCCAACAGCAGGTTGCGCACAATATCCCAGTCGGTAAATGTCATCATGACTGATTCCCCAGAAAGCGCCGACCCGCCAGCAGTAAGAGTTGTCGCATCAGAACAGACAGCATCAGGTAACACAGCGTGGTTGCCAGATACACTTCAAAGCTCAAAAACGTACGGGACTGAATCAGGTTGGCAGCAAAGGTCAATTCCTCGTAAGACACCTGCGACACCACCGACGATCCCAGCATGACGATGATGCACTGGCTAACCAGCGCCGGATAAATCCGCTGAAGCGCGGGCGGCAGAATCACACGCAGGAAAGTTTGCATCCACGTCAGCCCCAGCACGCGGGCAGCTTCCCACTGGCCTTTCGGCGTCACCTGAATCCCCGCGCGGATAATCTCGGTGCTGTATGCCCCCAGATTAATCAACATCGCCAACAGCGCGGCCTCTCCCGCTGTGAGCTTCAAGCCCAGGCTCGGCAAGCCGAAAACGATGAAGAACAGCTGAACCACAAACGGCGTATTGCGGATCAGCTCGACGTAGACACCCCATAGCCGACTCAGCAGAGTCGGCTTGCCGCTGCGCAAAGCCGCACCGAAGATGCCGATAGCAATGCCGCCGAGGGTTGCCATGACCGTCAGTTCAATGGTGACCCACAACCCCTCCAGCAGCTCAGGCCAGAACGGAAACAGCGCGGAAAAATTAAGCTGATAGGTCATGGCGTGCTCCCGTTAAGCCTTGATGCTGGCCGGCAGCGGCGCTTTCAGCCATTTTTCCGACAGGGTATTGAGCGTATTGTCTTTCAGCGCCTGCTCGATCAACGCATCGACTTTCGCTTTCAGCGCAGGCTCATCTTTTTTCAGCCCGATGTAGCACGGCGAATCTTTCAGCATAAACTTCGCGACTGGCGCTTTCGTCGGGTTCTGCTCGGCGATAGCCGCCACAACCAGGTTACCCGTTGCAACATATTCCACCTGCCCGGACAGGTACGCCGACAGCGTGGTGTTGTTATCTTCGTAGCGTCGAATCTGTGCGGCCTTCGGCGCGATATCCGTCAGTACCATGTCTTCTACCGCACCGCGCGTGACGCCGATGCTCTTGCCTTCCAGCGCTTCAGACGATGTCAGCGTGCTATCTTTCGGCCCAAATACACCGAGGAAAAATGGCGCGTAGGCGCGGCTGAAATCGATCACTTTTTCACGTTCGGCGTTTTTGCCCAGACTGGAGATCACCAGGTCAACTTTGTTGGTTTGCAGATACGGCACGCGGTTAGCACTGGTTACCGGAACCAGCTGCAACTTTAGTTTCATCTCTTTCGCCAGATAGTGAGCGATATCGATGTCATATCCTTGCGGTTGCAGATCCGTTCCCACCGATCCAAA
Organism: Pectobacterium polaris; assembly: GCF_002307355.1. Lineage (NCBI taxonomy): Bacteria > Pseudomonadati > Pseudomonadota > Gammaproteobacteria > Enterobacterales > Pectobacteriaceae > Pectobacterium > Pectobacterium polaris. Next base: position 55,603 of record NZ_CP017481.1, read on the forward strand.
CGGCGGGAAATCCTGCGGGACAGCGACACGCAGCACACCGCGCTTCTCGATATCCTGTAACTGATCGGCCATCGCGCTACCGGCCTGAACCAGTAACATTGCCGCGCCCATCACCGCCAGTAACCCTTTTTTGATGCCCAGTTTATTGATCAACATCGTCTCTGCCCCCGGTTAGTATAATTGAAACGAAAGATTCTTTAAAAACAAAAATTGAAACCATCGTTGCAGATATTAAGCAAGGAGCATGCCAGATTACCTTTGCGCTTTTTGTGCTGTTGGTTATGAAGAAACAACATGAGGAGTCAGAGAGTTTTTCTAAAATATGGGATAGCGCTATGGATATGTAATATCAGTGAAAAATTTCGTGCGTGATTGCAGAAAGATAATTTATGCAACTCATGCACCACGCCCGACGTAGGGCTGCTCAGTCGCCGCAGCCCTACGAACCCTGGCTTTCGGCGTGAATTATGCCGCTACGCGGTACATTCGAAACGCGTGTCATCCTGTCGAACCGCCTGTGACGCGCTCCCGACGCGGCACAGGCTTTCGCAGCGTCCATGCTGCTCATTCGGGATGCCCCACGTTTCTCATCATAATTTTTTACGCCGATGAACAGATAACAATGAGAAACAATCCACAACGCTGCGTCACAAAAATAATCCAGAGCGATCACGCCCGAAACGAGCTTCCTGGCTATATAGCACATCAGTTAAATGCACCATTAAGGTGCAAAGGCACCATCCCAGCGCCCCATTAGCGTTGCTCAAGCTCATCCAATTCACCATAAAGATCCACGATCTGGTGGATGCGTTGGCGTCCGTCACGCAGCATTTCATGCAGCAGCGCATTGCTGATCACATTTACCAGACTCATGGCAGATGAATAGCTGTCAAACGCCGAGACACTGTCCAGTGGGACGCACAGCGACCAGGTTGCCAGCGACATTAGCGTACTCACCTGTGGTTCACACAGCAGCAGCACAGGCACGCCACGCTTTTGCAACTGTGCCAATAGCGGCTGAATCAGGCGCGGACGGCGGCGAAAAGCCACTACAATCACGACATCCTGCGCAGTGAGATCCACCAGCTCTTCGGAGAGCGTCTGTCCCGGCTGTGTCAGCAGCGTGACCTGTTGGCGAATCTGGAGCAGCTGTTGACGTAGGTGCAGCGCTACCGGGTAGCTATTGCGTAGCCCAATCAGACACAGGCGCTGCGCCTGCATCAGCGCCTGAATCACCGCGCCAAACTGCACAGGGTCAATCTGGTTTATCCACTGCGTCAGGTTCGCCATTTCCTGCTTGTAATGCCGCGCCAGCAGCGTGTTCCCCTGCACAGCATCCCGGTTATCCGCCAGCGGCATCCCACTTTGGCGCAGCGTTCTGAGTTCATCGCGCATGTCACGGTAGCTGGGGTAGCCCAGCCGTTTGAACAACCGGCTGACGGTCGCTTTGGAGACGCTGCTCAGCCGCGCCAGCTCGGCACTGTTGTAGCTAATTAAATCGTCAAAGTGATCGAAGATGAAATCCGCGACGCGCTGCTCCTGCGGTGAAAGCTCGCTGTAGCGATCCCGTAATCGTTCATCTATTTGCATCATCGTCTCTCATCCGTTGCGCTTGCTGTAACGTTTGTTTCATGTCGCAGAACATAGCACAGGATTGTCAGGATGATATAGATACCTCCTCTGGCACCGCATACAGACTTTCCACCGCACCGAAAAACTGGAACGCCGTTTGCTTATAGCTAGGGTTAATAGAACCAACCTACCCTACATAAAACTTAAAAAGGAATCCTGAAATGATGCAAAGCAACACCGCCCCGCTGGGCATGGCGGTCGCACCTCATCATTTAGCCAGTGCCAGCGCGTTAGCGATTCTGCGTGAAGGCGGAAACGCCATTGAAGCCATGGTCGCGGCAGCGGCAACCATTGCCGTAGTCTACCCGCATATGAACGGGATCGGCGGCGACGGGTTCTGGCTGATTGTGCCGCCACACGGTGAGCCCATTGCTATCGATGCCAGTGGGGCAGCGGGGTCGCTGGCCTGCCGTGAGTACTATCAGGGCGAAAACCGCATTCCGCATCGTGGCCCCAAAGCGGCGCTGACGGTCGCGGGCACCGTTGGCGGCTGGCAGGAAGCGCTAACCTATTCACAAGAAATAGACAGTACACCGATGCCGCTGGCCCGTCTGTTATCTGACGCGATTCGCTATGCGGCTGACGGCATTCCCGTCACACAGTCTCAGGAAGATGCACTCACTCAGCGCTATCACGAGCTGAACGATTGTCCGGCCTTTAGTCAGCTGTTTATGCCGCAGGGGAATATCCCGCGCGCGGGCAGTCGTTTCACACAGTCGGATTTAGCCGATACCCTGACGACACTGAGCCTTGAAGGGCTGGACAGTTTTTATCGCGGCTCCGTCGCTGCCAAACTGTCGGCACAGATGGCGCAGCTCGGTATGCCGCTAACGGCTGACGATCTGGCAAATTACCGCGCCAAGCGGACAACACCGCTGGTGCTGAAACACAGTAAAGGCGACATCTATAACCTCGCGCCGCCGACGCAGGGCCTGGTGTCGCTCGCGATTCTCGGTCTGACCGATCATTTGGACATGGAAGATCTGAACGATAGCCAGGCGATCCACCGCATTGTCGAATCGACCAAGCTGGCATTTGGTCTGCGTGACCGCTTCATTACCGATCCCAAGCTGATGACGCAGGACGTTCAGGCGCTGCTGGAAAACGATGCGCTCGGCGTGCTGGCTCGGCAGGTCGATACGCGAAAAGCCGCACTGTGGGGAGAAGGCAAAGGCCCCGGCGACACTGTCTGGATGGGCGTATGCGACAGCAGCGGCCTGTGCGTCTCTTTCATTCAAAGCATTTACCACGAGTTTGGCAGTGGCGTGGTCTTACCGGGAACTGGCGTGCTCTGGCAAAACCGCGGGGCTTCGTTCAGCCTCGATCCGGCACACCTGCTGGCACTAGAACCGGGCAAACAACCGTTTCATACCTTAAACCCTGCCGCCGCACGCCTGTCCGACGGACGTACCATGGTCTACGGATCAATGGGCGGAGACGGGCAGCCGCAGACGCAGGCGGCCATCTTTATCCGTCACGTTCAGCAAGGGCTACCGCTGCAACAGGCGATTACCGCCCCGCGCTGGCTGCTGGGCCGCACCTGGGGACAGGTCTCCGATACGCTAAAGATCGAAGATCGCTTTAAACCCGCCACCGTGGATGCCCTACGTCAGCTCGGTCACGACGTCGAGCTCTTGAGCAGCTTTAGTGAAACGGTCGGCCACGCGGGGGCCATCGTACGGCACACCAACGGCATGCTGGAAGGTGCCTTCGATCCGCGCAGCAACGGCAGCGCGGCAGGTTTTTAATCATGACTCAACAGGGAGAACACCGCATGACGACACCATCTATCGATAACGACACGTTAGCCGCTTATCTTCAGCACATGGAAACGCTGCTGGCGCTGCAACTCAGTCAGGAACGGCGTCAGGAGCTATTAGTTCAGTTCAGCCGCATTCACGCCATGGCACAGCCGCTGATGGATTTTCCTCTTGATGAGCATCAGGAAATTGCCGGGGTTTATACGCTAGGAGCTTATACGCTATGAGCTTACACGCCAGAAGCGCGTCCTCATCATTATCTATCCGGCAGATTCAGCAAGGTTTGCAGGCCGGCACGTTCTCCGCCAGAGAGCTTGCACAGCAGGCGCTGGGCGCCATTGAGCAGGCCAACCCCACCATTAATGCCTACACCCATGTCACCGGCGAACGCATGCTGGCAGAGGCTGAGCGTATTGATGCCAGCCACCAACGGGGGGAAACCTTGCCCGCACTGGCCGGTGTGCCTTACGCCGTCAAGAACCTGTTTGACGTCAGCGGCGAAACCACGTTGGCGGGTGCCGAGCTTTTCAGCCAGCGACCGCCCGCCGCACAGGATGCCTTTGCCATTCGCCAGCTTGCTGGTCAGGGTGCACTGCTGTCCGGTATGTTGAATATGGATGCCTATGCCTACGGCTTTACCACCGAAAACAGCCATTACGGCCCCACGCACAACCCACTCGACACACAGCGCATTGCGGGGGGATCGTCTGGCGGATCGGCAGCCGCCGTCGCAGCAGGCTTGGTTAACTTCTCGCTGGGTAGCGACACCAATGGCTCGATCCGCGTGCCGTCGTCACTCTGTGGCATTTTCGGACTAAAGCCGACGTTTGGCCGTTTATCACGCCACGGCAGCCACCCGTTTGTCGCCAGCCTCGACCATATCGGCCCGCTGGCGCGTAGCGCAGACGATCTGGCCTTGGTGTTCGACGCCTTACAAGGTCGCGATGAACACGATCGTTTTCAGGCCAAGCGGGAAACGCAGCATACCGCCACACAGTTGGAAGCGGGCAGTGACGGATTGCGCTACGCGGTGCTCGATGGCTATTTCTCCACGTGGGCCAGTGAGGAGGCCAGCGCCGCCGTTCGTCAGATCGCACTGGCGCTGGGCGCGCAGGACAGCCTGACGTTAGCCGATGCCGCACTGGCACGTAGCGCCGCCTTTATTCTGTCGGCCAGCGAAGGGGGCAATCAGTATCTGCCCGCCTTACGCACGCAGCCTGAGCGCTTCGAGCCGCTGTCGCGCGAGCGGCTGCTGGCAGGCGCGATGATCCCCGCCGCCTGGTATGTGCAGGCTCAGCGCTTCCGTAATTATTTCCGCCAACAGACGCTGGCGCTGTTTGAGCATACCGACCTGCTGATCGCCCCAGCAACGCCCTGTTCCGCCACGCTCATTGGGCAGGAAACCATGCGTATTAATGATACCGACCTGCCCGTCCGCGCCAGCATGGGCATGCTGACACAGCCGATCTCTTTCGTCGGGCTGCCCGTCGTGACGGTGCCGGTAGCGACCGCGAGCGGCCTGCCGATAGGCGTGCAGATTATTGCCGCACCGTGGCGCGAGGATCTTTGCCTGCGGACGGCATGGGCGCTGGAACAACAAAAAATAGTCTACACAGTAGAGGAAAGAAAATATGTTGCCTGAGGATATTAACCAACCGGATGTGCTGGCCGACGTGACCGCCGCGTTCTATCGCTATGAGAAAGCCTTAACGGGTAATGACGTTGCAGTGCTGGATGAACTGTTCTGGCACGATGAAAAAACGGTGCGCTACGGTGCGGGAGAAAATCTGTACGGGATCGAAGAAATTCGCGCCTTTCGCCTCGCTCGCCCCTCTGCCGGTCTGGACAGAACGCTGCGTAATACGGTCATCACCACTTATGGTCATGATATGGCCGTCGCCAGCACGGAATTCACCCGCGCAGGCAGTACGAAGATTGGTCGCCAAATGCAAACCTGGGTAAAAATGCCCGAAGGCTGGCGCGTTGTCGCCGCCCACGTCAGCCTGATGAGCGAGTAGCAAAGGAGGATTCTCCCCCTCTTGCCATATCTACCGACCCACATCCTCAAGGCTGACGGTGATACACCGCTTCAATGTTGTAGCCATCGGGGTCGTGCACGAAGGCGGCATAATAATCCTGATGATAATGCGGGCGCAGCCCCGGCGGCCCATTATCTATGCCTCCTGCCGCCATAGCGGCGACAAAGAAAGCTTCAACATGCTCTCGCGAGGCGGCGCTGAACGCAAAATGCACCGCCGGACACGGTTCGCCCTTCGACTGGTAAATCCAGAACTCGCCACCGGGATCGCTGGACTGCCCATATCCTTCCATCACGGTAAAGCTGACGGCAAATGACATGTCCTTAATCAGGCGATAGCCCAACGGCTTGAGCGCCGCTTCATAGAATTGTCGGCTACGGGCAATATCCCTCACCGGAATGCTCAGGTGATCTAACACGATGGCTCCTTTCGATAATCATTGTGGGTGATATTTAGCCACTATAACCACAACTTAATCATGGACAATATGATCGCGATCGGCAAAAGAGAAACACGCGATAGTTCACGAAACATCCCATCAAATCAACGCTGCCACTCTGCTTTTATTCCCCCTAAATATGACAGATATATTATTCAGAACACTCTCATTTATTGATGGGAATTAACGCAATCATTTTACCCACTATATCTTTGCTATACTGTATAAAATACCGACAGATATCATAAGTAAAAAATGTACTTACGTCGGTCTATTTGAGTGTCTATAACCCGAAAAATGTGATTTATTTATCATATTATTCCATTAGTGGAATTCGCTATAACTCGCGGTTTATCCACCATCAGAAAAGGTTATATCCCCCGCGAATTCAACACATAGAAACCAACAGGTAACACACTGTTATAAAAAGAATTACCCTTTCAATCAAAAATCATAAAGATCACGTAAATCATGAAGATAAGGCAGTAATAATAGTGCTGCCGTTATCGCAAATATTAGCCTATCGGGAAACATCCCTGAGGCAATCAAGGGTTGTCTCAGAATCTGAGTATGGTAGGGTAGATTATGTTTAATCATTATCAGGGTTACGTTATAGAATTATAAACGACACAGGAAAACAATAATTTCATGGCAATTAAACTTGAAGTAAAGAATCTTTATAAGATATTTGGCGAGCATCCTGACAGAGCATTTAAACTGATTGATAAAGGCCTGAGCAAAGATCAGGTATTTGAAAAAACAGGGCTTACTGTCGGCGTGAAAGATGCCAGTCTGGCCATTGAAGAAGGCGAGATATTTGTCATCATGGGATTATCCGGTTCCGGCAAATCAACCATGGTACGCCTTCTCAATCGTCTGATCGAACCCACTCGGGGTCAGGTGCTGATCGACGGTGAGGATATCTCCAAGATATCCGATACCGCGCTGCGTGACGTACGCCGCAAAAAGATCAGTATGGTGTTCCAATCCTTTGCGCTGATGCCGCATCTGAATATCCTCAACAATACCGCGTTTGGTATGGAGCTGGCTGGCGTGCCGAAAGCGGAACGTGAGCAAAAAGCGCTGGATGCTTTGCAGCAGGTTGGCCTTGAAGCCTACGCTGCGTCTTACCCAGATGAGCTGTCCGGCGGGATGCGGCAGCGTGTCGGTCTGGCACGTGCGTTAGCGAATGACCCCGATATCCTGCTGATGGATGAGGCGTTCTCCGCGCTCGATCCGCTGATCCGTACTGAAATGCAGGATGAGTTAGTCAAACTCCAGTCTCGTCATCAACGCACTATCGTCTTTATCTCGCACGATCTGGATGAAGCGATGCGCATCGGTGACCGGATTGCCATCATGCACGGCGGTGAAGTCATTCAGGTCGGTACACCCGATGAAATCCTGAATAACCCAGCCAATGACTATGTGCGCACCTTCTTCCGCGGTGTCGATATCAGCCACGTATTTAGTGCCAAAGATATCGCCCGCCGTCGCCCGGTCACCTTAATCCGTAAAACGCCCGGCGTGGGTCCACGCTCCGCGCTGAAAATCCTTCAGGATGAAGACCGTGATTACGGCTACGTGCTGGAAGGCGGAAAACGCTTCATTGGCGTCGTCTCGATTGATTCACTGAAGCAGGCGCTGAAAGAACAGCAGCCGCTGGAACAGGCGTTACTGCCCGAACCTGCTCCTGTGCCCGCAGATATGTCACTCAACGAGCTGATTTCTCAGGTCGCACAGGCTCCCTGTGCCGTTCCTGTCATCGGCGAGAACCATGAGTACATTGGCATCATTTCCAAAGGAATGTTGCTTCAGGCACTGGATAAGGAAGGAGTGACCAATGAGTAAATCAACATCAAATCCGTGGGACAACACCACGGCACAAAATCAGCCAGCCAATCAGGATGTAACCCCTGAACAGGCTAATGGCGCACAGCAGAACGATCCGTGGGCAGCCAGCACGCAGAGCGCACCCGCAGATCACGCACCCGCACAGCATGGTACGACGCCTGACAGCGCAACGCAGAGCGATCCTTGGTCCACTGGCGCGCCCGCTCAGGATGCACCAGCTAACGGCAGCGATGCCTGGAGCACCGCACCAGCTCCCGATGGTTCCGCCGATGCCGCTCATCAGGCTGCACAATCCGGCAGTGACTGGTTAAACAGCGCCGCCCCTGCGACACCCGAGCATTTCAACCTGCTCGATCCGTTTAAAGACACGCTGATCCCGCTGGACACTTGGGTCACTCACGGGATCGACTGGGTTGTGCTGCACTTCAGACCGGTCTTTCAGGGCGTTCGCGTCCCGGTCGACTTTATTCTGGGCGGCTTCCAGCAGTTCCTGCTGGGAATGCCCGCGCCGATCGCCATTCTGGTGTTCTCGCTGATTGCCTGGCAGATGTCCAGCTTAGGTATGGGTATCACGACGCTGCTATCTCTGATCGCGATTGGTGCGATTGGTGCCTGGTCGCAGGCCATGATCACGTTAGCACTGGTGCTTACTGCTCTGTTCTTCTGCGTACTCATCGGACTTCCCGTAGGGATCTGGCTGGCGCGTAGCGAACGGGCGGCGAAGTTTATCCGGCCGCTGTTAGATGCCATGCAGACCACACCCGCGTTCGTCTATCTGGTGCCGATCGTCATGCTGTTCGGTATCGGTAACGTGCCGGGCGTCGTGGTGACAATAATCTTTGCCCTGCCGCCGATTATTCGCTTAACGATTCTGGGTATTCGTCAGGTGCCGGCCGATTTAATCGAAGCCGCCGAGTCATTCGGTGCCAGTCCGCGCCAGATGCTGTTTAAGGTTCAGCTCCCGCTTGCCATGCCGACCATCATGGCCGGTGTTAACCAAACGCTGATGCTAGCGCTGTCGATGGTGGTTATCGCCTCGATGATCGCCGTAGGCGGTCTGGGCCAGATGGTACTGCGCGGTATCGGCCGTCTGGATATGGGTCTGGCTGCCGTCGGCGGCGTCGGGATCGTTATTCTGGCGATTATTCTTGACCGCCTGACGCAGTCTCTGGGACGCGATCGTCGCAGCAAAGGCAACAAAAGCTGGTACGCCAGCGGCCCGATTGGACTGTTGACCCGTCCTTTCATCAAGCAATAACGCACGATAAAAACAGAGGGAATCATGATGCGTAACACCAAACTTTGGGCCGCCGCCCTGACTACCGCCCTGTTGAGTACGCAGGTTTACGCCGCAGACACCGCGCAACCTGGTAAAGGCATTTCCGTTATTCCGGTGCAAAGCACCATCTCCGAGGAAACGTTCCAGACGCTGCTGGTCAGTCGCGCGTTGGAAAAGCTGGGCTATGACGTGCAGCCTCCGCGTGAAGTGGACTACAACGTGGCCTACACCTCAATTGCCTCCGGCGATGCGACGTTTATCGCTGTAAACTGGGATCCGCTACACGCCGATCAGTACAAAGCCGCTGGCGGAGACGCGAAGTTCTACCGTCAAGGTGAATATGTCTCTGGTGCCGCGCAGGGTTATCTGATCGATAAGAAAACGGCTGATAAATACAAAATCACCAATATTGCGCAGCTAAAAGATCCGAAAATCGCCAAGCTGTTTGATACCAATGGCGACGGCAAGGCCGATCTGACGGGCTGTACGCCGGGCTGGGGATGTGAAGCGGCGATTAATCATCACCTCCCTGCCTATGGCTTAACCAATACGGTAGAACATAATCAGGGTAACTATGCGGCGATGATTGCCGATACCATCACCCGTTATAAAGAAGGTAAACCGATTCTGTACTACACATGGACGCCGTACTGGGTGAGTGATGTCCTGGTTCCAGGACGTGACGTCGTCTGGTTGCAGGTACCTTTCTCTTCTCAACCCGGTGAAATGAAAGATGTCAGCACCAAGCTGCCAAACGGTGCAGACTACGGCTTCCCCGTCAACACGATGAAGATTGCCGCGAATAAAGCGTGGGCCGAGAAAAACCCAGCAGCGGCGAAGCTGTTCGCTATCATGAAGCTGCCGATTGCTGATGTGAATGCGCAGAACCTGCGTATGCACGAAGGTCAGGGTTCACAGAAGGATATCGAACGTCATGTTGATGGCTGGATCAAAGCCCACCAGCAGTTGTTTGACGGCTGGGTGAAAACCGCCGCTGATGCCGCGAAATAATCACTGGTAGACGAACGCCCCTTTCACAGAAAGGGGCGTTTTCATTGATGGGTAATAATTACGGCAGATTAACGATTTCGACCCAGTTCGCGCCTTTTCCGGTAGGATATTGCCCGACTCGCACTAAATCTCCGTTATCCTGATTGATGCGATACACCGACAGTGACGTCGATTTCTCACCGCTGGCGATCAGGAACTTCCCACTTGGATCGATCTGAATACCGCGCGGCTGCGTTTCCGTCGGGTAGCGCGTGATGTATTGCAGCTGTCCGGTTTTCGCTTCTACCCGCAGCAGCGCAATCGTGCTTTTGGTACGTTCCGATACGTACAGGAATTTTCCATTTGGCGTCAGACGTAAATCGGCGCTCCAGATCTGCGGACGGCTGTCGGTGCTATTTTTATCCGGCGTAATCGTTCCCGCTCGCATTCCTGCATCGGCTGGCACGGTGTCCGTGTAGTCCAACAGCGTGAGCTGCCCTGTATTTTCATTCAGCGCCAAACGCGCAACTTTGCCAGACAGTTCATTGCTCACGTAGAGCGTTTTATTATCGGGTGATAACACCAGATGGCGCGGCCCGTTTCCTTTAGGCAGCTTAATTTCTGCCGGTTCATTTGGCGTCAGCGTGCCGGTTTTCGCATCAAACCGGAACTGTACGATTTGGTCGCTGCCCAGGTTGCTGGCAAAAACGAACTTATTTTTGCGATCGGCAATAATACTGTGTGCTTTCTCGCCTGTTGGCACCACGGTGACGACACTCGCGTTCACCTTACCGTCTTTATCAATGCCATTAACCGCGACTTTATTACCACCGTACGAGGCGCTGAACAGCCACTTCCCCGTGCGGTCCGTCGAGATGTAGGCCATGCTGTCCGGCAATTCCGCTTTGCCTAACGGGCTCAGCACGCCGCTTTTAGGATCGATTTTATAGCTAACCGCCGAGTAAGGAATACCGCGCGTCGCGGCATAGAGGAAGGATTTATCGGGGCTAATGGCCATCGGCATCACTTTCGCGCCTGCGACTGCTTTCCCAATAGCGGTTAATTCGCCGCTTTGCGTGTTGAGTGTGTAGGCATCGATTGCGCCGTCAGTGGCAGCAGAGACGTAGACGGCCGTTACCGCCTGTGCGCCCATCGACCACAGCGCTGCTGCGGGCAGAAGTGCACATCCCATTAACACTGCAACGCTTTTTTTCTTAAATATCTGATAATGCTTAAGCATAATGTCCCCTGTCGATAATGTTATGACGCTGGCGATAAGCTAAATCAATATCATTCAAAACAAAACAAACTTAAGAAGCGTAAAGATATTCTGGTATCTCATTAGGCTCTGCCGGATACTATACCTTCTGCTTTTAACATCATATTAACGTTCACACTATGTCTCTTCAGCAACAATCTGTATCACCCCAACCGCAACAAGGGCTTAGCCTGTCTTTGACCCTGATTATGTCTGTCGCGACTGGTCTTGCCGTCGCCAGTAACTATTATGCCCAGCCGCTGCTGGAGACCATTGCCAGAGTCTTTGCGCTTTCCGTTAATCAGGCGGGGTTCATTGTCACCGCAGCGCAGCTGGGTTATGCCGTCGGTCTGCTGTTTTTGGTGCCGCTAGGGGACATGTTTGAACGCCGGACGCTGATTGTCGGCATGACGCTACTCGCCGCAGGCGGGATGCTGATCACCGCCTCTGCGCCCACACTCTGGATCATGATTGCGGGTACGGCGTTAACCGGGCTGTTCTCCGTTGTCGCGCAGTTGCTGGTGCCTCTGGCCGCCACGCTGGCGACGCCGGAAACGCGCGGTAAAGTCGTCGGAACGATTATGAGTGGCCTGCTGCTGGGAATTCTGCTGGCGCGTACCGTCGCGGGTGCACTGGCTTCACTCGGTGACTGGCGCACTGTGTACTGGGTTGCCAGCACGCTGATGGTCATCATGGCGCTGATTCTGTGGCGAGCATTGCCGCGGATTCCTCAGCAAAACACGCTGAACTATCCGCAGTTGCTCGTCTCAATCTTCCGCCTGTTCTCCACCACCCCGCTTCTGCGCACGCGGGCCATCCTCGGCTGTCTGTCCTTTGCCAATTTCAGCATTCTGTGGACGTCAATGGCCTTCCTGCTGGCCTCGCCGCCCTACGGTTACTCCGAAGGCGTTATCGGCCTGTTCGGGTTGGTTGGTGCGGCCGGAGCCTTAGCGGCATCACGTGCTGGGCGTTTAGTCGATCAGGGCAAAGCCAAGCCGACCACCAGCGTGGGGATTATCCTGCTTTTGCTGTCGTGGGGCTTTATCGCGCTCGGAATTCACTCCGTGGCGGCGCTGCTCATTGGTATCATCGTGCTGGATCTGGCAGTTCAGGGCGTACACGTAACCAATCAGAGCGTGATCTACCGTATGATGCCTGAAGCACGTAATCGCCTGACATCAGGCTACATGACCAGCTATTTTATTGGCGGCGCGCTAGGCTCGCTCCTTTCAGCATCAGCTTACCAGCAGTGGGGCTGGCTCGGCGTCTGTGCCGCAGGCGGCATTATCAGTCTGTTGAACCTGCTGGTGTGGTGGCGAAGCCATCATCACGAAACGCAGGAAGCGATGGCGGCGCTATAGTGCCCTCATAGACCTTCGCCTTTGCAACACACTCGCTTGAGACTGTCTTATTTGAGACAGTTTCTCGCGAGAAAATTACACCCGATACCATTTCGTCAAAAACCATCACGCCAGTTACGCAATAACGTGAAATTCCGGTGACGCTTTGCTAGTGTTACCGGTTAATTTCCTTTAAGAACAAAACATATCAAGCCAGTGAAGACATTAACCCCATCTGCACCGACAAAATCTGCATCTTTTAGCGAAGGCGTATTTGACAGTCTGCCGATTGTTATCGGCTACATGCCCGTGGCATTCGCGTTTGGCATGAATGCCGTCAAACTAGGATTTACCCCGCTGGAAGGCATTTTCCTTTCTTGCATCATTTACGCTGGGGCCAGCCAGTTCGTCATCACCGCCCTGCTCAGCGCAGGCATGTCCATCTGGGTAGCGGCGTTGACCGTCATGGCGATGGATATCCGCCATGTGCTGTATGGGCCGGCGTTACGGCATCGCATTGCACAACGGCTACCGACCCGAAAAACCGCGCTGTGGGCGTTCGGTCTGACGGACGAAGTCTTTGCCGCAGCCGCCACCCGACTGGCGAAAGATAACCGTCGCTGGTCAGAAGACTGGATGATGGGTGTGTCACTGCTCGCTTGGCTTTCATGGGTGCTCGGCACGGTGATCGGAGCCGTGTTCGGTAACGGCCCGCTGAATGATTACCCTGCTGTAGAAGCGGCGCTGTCTTTCATGCTGCCCGCACTGTTCCTGAGCTTTTTACTCGCGTCCTTCAGGCGGAAACAGAGTCTGGTCGTCGCCTGCGCACTCGGGGCGCGCTGCTCGGTCTGCTGCTTTCCTCCATCCCAGCCGCAATACTATTCGGCATTCTCAGCGGCTGTCTGGCTTCGCTGGTTAATCCTGCCACACCACAGGTGAACGCATGAGCACAGAAGTCATTCTTATCGGGCTGATTGTCGGGCTGGTGAACTACCTCTTCCGCTATCTGCCGCTACGGTTGAGCGCCTCACGCGCTTCCGGTTCGCTGCAACGCGGCAAAAAAGCGCTGTTGCTTGATAGCATCGGCATTGCTTCCATCTGTGCGCTGCTGATTGTTTCCAGCGTGCCGGATATTCTCGCGCATCACGAAAAGCTGCTGCCAACGCTGGTAGGCTTTATTACGCTGACCGCCTGTTTTTATAAAACCCGCAGTATCGTCTTATCGACGTTACTGGGCGCACTCTGCTACGGCGTTGCCTTTAAACTGCTTTGATTTCGCAGTGTAAATTATCAGTTAACATTTTGATTTAAATAAAGTAAGTGGTGAATAAACTTCATTTTCAGAGATTCCCCGCTTACTTTCTGTCACAGAAATAAGCACAATTTCCCACCTTAATGCCGTTTACCCAGTTAGTAACATTAGTTACTATGCACACCGTGATTAATGAGGTTTATATAAAAAATGGACAGTTCATTCACTCCTATAGAACAAATGCTCGACCTGCGTGCTTCACGTAAGCCCGATTTCCCACGTCAGGAAGTGCTATTGCTGCGTTTATTCATGCACGTACAGGGCAAAATCCTGGAACACAGAAACCGAATGCTGAAAGAACAGGGCATCAATGAAACCCTCTTCATGGCATTGCTGACGCTGGAATCTCAAGAGTCTTATAGCATTCAGCCTTCTGAACTCAGTGCCGCACTGGGATCGTCACGCACCAATGCGACACGCATTGCCGACGATCTGGAGAAAAGAGGCTGGATTGAACGACGTGAGAGCAGTAGCGACAGACGCTGCCTGCATCTGCATCTGACGGAAGAAGGCAAAGCATTTCTTGGTCAACTGATTCCACCGCAGCACCATAGCCTCCATGTGCTTTGCTCCGTGCTTGAATCTGGTGAGCAAAAGCAGCTCGAAAGCCTGATGAGAAAGATGCTAGTCCGACTGGATGAGATGGACGAGTCAGTCAACGAATAACAGAAAAAACAACAACAAAAAACAATAGTCAGCACCTTTCCACCCGGAATGACCCGATGCTTATGTATCGGGCGGAGGCGTTTTGCTGCAAAAAATAGGCATAACCTCTTCGCAACCGCGATATGCGGCTTAGCAAAACGGCAATCTCACGCTCCGGGCGGGCGACCTTAAGCCCCCGGGCCGCATAGCAAAATGAATTCATTGCGACTATCGCCAGACTGCTCTGTCTGGTGCGATAGCCGATACAAAGAAAATAAAAAGAGAGAGAACAGCATGAGTGAAAGTGTGGAAAATCAGGTGCCGCAGACGCCACAGAAAAACAAAAAACAGCAGCGCAAACGCGTGTTATCACTGCTGACGTTTATTTTCGTCGTGCTGGGCTGTGCCTGGCTGGTTTACTGGTTCCTGGTGCTCAGACACCACCAAAGCACCGACGACGCCTACGTCGCAGGCAATCAGATTCAGATCATGGCGCAGGTCAGCGGCAGCGTCACCCATGTTAACGTCGACAATACCGATTTTGTTAAGCAGGGACAGGTGCTGGTGGAGTTAGATCCGACCGATGCCCTGCAAGCGTTTGAGCGTGCGAAAACCGGGCTGGCCAACAGCGTCCGCCAGACGCACCAGTTGATCATCAACAGTAAGCAGTATCAGGCCAATATTGAGCTGCGCCAGACCGAGCTGAACAAGGCACAAAGTGACTTGAGCCGCCGGGAAGCACTCGGCAGCGCCAATGCTATCGGGCGTGAAGAAGTGCAGCATGCTCGTGATGCCGTCGCGACCGCCAAAGCCGCGCTGGAAGTCGCCAGACAGCAATATCAGGCGAATCAGGCAATGATTCTGGATACGCCGCTTGAGAAGCAACCCGCCATACAGCAAGCCTCCGTAGAAATGCGCGATGCCTGGCTGGCACTACAGCGCACCAAAATCGTCAGCCCGATTGACGGCTATGTCTCACGCCGCAGCGTGCAGATTGGCGCGCGTATCTCTTCGACGTCAGCACTGATGGCCGTCGTTCCGGCCAATCATCTGTGGGTCGATGCAAACTTCAAAGAAACACAGTTAGCCAATATGCGTATCGGCCAACCGGCTACCGTGATCGCGGATATCTACGGTGACGATGTTGTATATCAGGGAAAAGTAGTCGGCCTCGATATGGGTACCGGTAGCGCGTTCTCTCTGCTGCCTGCTCAGAACGCCACCGGCAACTGGATCAAGGTTGTACAGCGCCTGCCCGTGCGTATTGAGATCGATCCGAAGCAGGTCGCCGAACATCCGTTGCGTATCGGTCTGTCCGCACTGGTTAATGTTGATACCGCCAATACAGAAGGTAGTGCGTTAGCAGAAACCTCACGCACCACGCCGGCCTACCAAAGTGATGCTCTGACGTTGGATCTCACACCTGTTAATCAGGAAATCAGCGCCATTATTCAGGCGAACGCCGGTTAATCGGGCAGGAGAGAAACGTGCAGAGAGAACCGCTTAAAGGCGCGAGTCTGGCCTGGATGACCGTTGCTCTGTCGCTGGCAACGTTTATGCAGGTGCTGGATTCCACCATCGCCAACGTCGCTATTCCGACCATCGCCGGTAATCTGGGTGCGTCCAACTCGCAGGGAACGTGGGTCATCACCTCGTTCGGGGTCGCTAACGCCATCTCTATTCCTATCACCGGCTGGCTGGCCAAACGATTTGGTGAAGTCCGCCTGTTTTTGTGGTCAACGGCACTCTTCGCCCTGACGTCCTGGCTGTGCGGAATGTCCACCAGCCTGGAAATGCTGATTTTCGCCCGCGTGTTGCAGGGGATTGTCGCCGGGCCACTGATCCCGCTGTCGCAGAGTCTGTTGTTAAGCAATTATCCTCCCGCAAAACGCAGCATCGCACTGGCGCTGTGGTCGATGACGGTGGTCGTCGCGCCGATCTGTGGCCCGATTCTGGGCGGCTGGATTAGCGACAACTATCACTGGGGCTGGATATTCTTCATCAACGTCCCGCTGGGCATCGCCGTGGTGTTCATTGCCATGCAAACGCTGCGCGGACGGGAAACCAAAACCGAGATCAGGCCCATCGATACCATCGGGCTGGCGTTGTTGGTTGTCGGCATCGGCAGCCTCCAGATGATGCTCGACCGCGGCAAAGAGCTGGACTGGTTTAACTCGACGGAAATCATCACCCTGACCGTGGTGGCGGTGATTGCAATCGCGTTCCTGATTGTCTGGGAGCTAACGGACGACCACCCGGTGGTGGATTTGTCGCTGTTTAAATCGCGCAACTTCACCATTGGCTGTCTGTGTATCAGCCTTGCCTACATGTTTTACTTCGGGGCGATCGTGCTCTTGCCGCAGCTGTTGCAGGAGGTGTATGGCTATACCGCCACCTGGGCGGGGCTGGCGTCCGCGCCGGTTGGGCTGATGCCGGTGGTGCTGTCGCCGATCATTGGTCGATTTGCGCCGCGTCTGGATATGCGCAAACTGGTGACGTTCAGCTTTATCATGTACGCCGTCTGTTTCTACTGGCGAGCGTACACCTTCGAGCCGGGCATGGATTTCGGTGCATCGGCCTGGCCGCAGTTCGTTCAGGGGTTTGCCGTCGCCTGCTTCTTCATGCCACTGACGACCATCACGCTGTCGGGTCTTCCGCCTGAACGTTTGGCGGCAGCATCGAGCCTATCGAACTTTACCCGAACGCTGGCGGGATCGATCGGGACATCGCTGACCACCACGCTCTGGACACAGCGCGAATCGCTACACCATGCGCACCTGACGGAATCTATCACACCCTATAATCCGATAGCACAGGAAACGTACCAACAGCTTCAGGCGATGGGGATGAGCCAAACGCAGGCTTCAGCCTACATCGCAGAGCAGATTACCGCACAGGGGCTGATTATTTCCGCCAACGAAATCTTCTGGGCCGCGGCAGCCGTATTTTTGGTCTTGCTGGTGCTGGTCTGGTTCGCTAAACCGCCCTTTACCACTGGCGGTGGAGGCGGCGGCGCGCACTAACTCGCCGTAAGCTTTCTTTCCCCTTCTGCCAGCAACGGGCCGAAGGGGAACCTTCTTTTACCCTTCCCACCGTCCCCTGATGACTCGAAGACGTCCCCCATTCTTATAGCGCTGTAGCGAATAAGGATTTACAGATTCGGGATAAACATATTTTCACATTCCGCTTACAATGCGCCTCTTTTATTCGGGGATTACGTGGTTCTTTTATGTCACAGGTTTTACATTTCATTTTGGCAACAGCAGCCATTTTTTTGCTGGCACTGCTCGTCAGTCACGACAGAAAACGCATCCGACTGCGCTTTATTGTGCAACTGTTGGTGATTGAAATTTTGCTGGCCTATTTCCTTTTACATTCCAGCATCGGGCTTAACGCGATTAGTTCCTTTGCCGGTTTGTTTGAAAAGCTCTTATCTTTCGCCAATCAAGGCACCGACTTTGTGTTTGGCGGGATGAACGCGCAGGGACTTTCCTTTATCTTCCTCAACGTGCTCTGCCCTATCGTCTTTATTTCTGCGCTGATCGGCATTTTGCAGCACTGGCGAATTTTACCGCTGATTATCACAGGCATCGGTACTCTGCTGTCCAAGGTGAACGGGATGGGGAGACTGGAGTCGTTTAACGCCGTGAGTACGTTGCTGCTCGGGCAGTCAGAGAATTTTATCGTCTATAAAGGCATCATTGCCGACATGTCGCCACGGCGGATGTACACAATGGCCGCGACGGCAATGTCGACCGTATCCATGTCGATTATCAGCGCCTACATGACCATGCTGGACGCTAAATACGTCGTTGCTGCGCTGATTCTGAATATGTTCAGCACCTTTATCATTCTGTCGATCATCAACCCTTACCAGCCTGACGACGAACCAGAACTGAAGCTGGAAAAGCTGCATGAAGACCAAAGCTTCTTTGAAATGCTGGGGGAATACATTCTTGCCGGTTTTAAAGTGGCGATGATTATCATGGCGATGTTGATCGGCTTCGTGGCCTTGATTGCCGCCGTGAATGCGCTGTTCAGCACGGTCTTCGGCATTAGCTTCCAGGCGATTATGGGCTATGTCTTTTCACCGCTAGCCTGGCTGATCGGCATTCCGTCTTCTGATATTTTGAACGCAGGCAGCATCATGGCGACCAAGCTGGTGGCGAATGAATTCGTTGCCATGATCGAACTGAAGAAGATCGCGGCAGAGATGTCGCCACGCGGCCTGGGGATTCTGTCCGTATTCCTGATTTCCTTCGCCAACTTCGCGTCAATCGGCATTATCGCGGGTGCCATCAAAGGGCTTAATGAAGCACAGGGCAACGTGGTATCGCGCTTCGGTCTGAAGCTGGTTTATGGTTCTACGCTGGTGAGTTTACTGTCTGCGGCAGTGGCGGGATTGGTGCTGTAGTATTTATATATTGAAAATAATCAGCCCCTGAAAAGGGGCTGATGGAAAAATCAGAAGGCGACGCAGACGGGTGCGTCAATCCGCATGACGGATTCCTGCGCGAAACGTGATTTGTAGATGGTGCGCAGCGCTTCAATATCACGCTCCCGATCGGGGCCGTGAATCAACATCAGCGCCTTGCTGTTCTCTCGGGCAACCACGCCATCGTTCCCCAGCCATTGTCCTTTGGCATCAAACACCGTCAGCCCGTCTTTAAAACGTGGCGTAACGTCACCATCCAAAAACGCTTTCCACTCGGCATCTGAAATCACCGGGCCAGCGGGACGATTCAAACCAAAATAAAGCGTGGTCTGCACCTGTTTGTCGCCAACCAAGCACGCATCAGCGGCTGGCTTAGCGGCAACGGACGAGTGCGGCAACGAACTGCAACCGCTTACCAGCAATGTACCCAACAGCAATGATACCGCGATAACTTTCTGCTTCATCAGTCGTCCTCTCATCCGTGGTTACACCTACTCAGGGAGCGAATTCGCCCTGAGCATCGACGCGTGATATCAGGCCTGGTTCTGTCGCCACCACTCGGACAGCAAAATGCCCGTTGCGACCGAAATATTCAGGCTTTCCACCTTACCAGTACCGCCGATAGAGACTTTTACGTCCCCCTGTTGCCAGGCGCTATCCGACAGACCATCACCTTCCTGACCCAGCACGATCACAGTTTTCGCCGGAAGCGTTGCTTGCGACAATGCCGTGCCTTTATGGCTGGAGGTGGTCACGATGGTATAGCCTGCATTACGGAATTCCGCCAGCACGGACAGGAAATCGTCAGCGTTAATCGCTTTAACGTGTTCCGCACCGCCTTCTGCCGTACGCACAGCCGCGCCAGATTCCAGCAGCGCCGCATCCTGCACCAACACACCTTTCACGCCGAAATGCGCGCAACTGCGCATAATGCCGCCGAGGTTGTGCGGGTTACCCACATCTTCCAGCGCCAGTACACAGTCTTGCTCGCCAGCCGTTTTCAGGTACTCACGCACATCCATTCCTTGACGCTTTTTAATCAGGAAACAAACGCCGCCGTGGTGCTCGGTGCCGGAAGCCTTAACCAGCTCGTCCTCTTCCACAACGTGGTAAGCCTTGCGGTTTGCCGCCATCCAGCGTAGTGCATCGCGGAAACGCGGTGTCACTTCTTGCAGGAACCAGGCACGAACAATCACCTCAGAGCGGTTTTTAAACAGTGCCTGACAGGCATTTTCGCCATAGACACGTGTTTCTTCCTGACGCTGGCGACGCAGTTGCTCAGGATCGATATGGCTCTTGCCAGTGATACCACCATGGTCTGGCGTTTCGCTGTCGCTTGGCGCACGAGATACGGTTTTCCACGGTGATTCATAACCACCGGTATCGTCACCACGCGGGCGGCGAGGCTTATCACCGCTGCGCTCGTTACGATCTTTATTGCCCCAAGGCGATTTTGCATTGCTATCGCCGTCGCGGGACGGATTTTCCCGGGCATAGCGCGGGTTAACATCACGCGGATGCTTCGGCTTTTCGCGTTGATCGCGAGAGCCACCGCCATCACGCCGATCGCCACGGCGATCTTTGTCAGCTGGGCGCTTGTTTTTATTCTCTTTCTCGCCCTCATCATCACTACGGACGTACATCACACGGACTTTGCCGCTTTTACTATTGAATGAATCGCTCATTGTTCTCTCCACCTACGCGCTGGGCGCGAAGATTACCTTATGTACACCCGCTTAGCCACACGCTTGTGGTAAAAGAGCGCTAACAGTCAGAAGCTATTGTAGCTATTGGGCAAACCACGTTGTTGCCATAATGTCTCCCCACCATAATTTATTCACGCTTAAGCAACATGCCGTTGACTTTCCAATGCCGCATTGCGTGCATTTTATCAGCGACATCTCTATTTTAGCCCTTTTATCTGAGGCCCTGTTATGAATACGGTATGTGGATCTTGCCAAACAACCAATCGCCTGCCAGAAGAGCGTGTTGATGACCATGCAAAGTGTGGTCGTTGCGGAGAAACCTTATTCAGCGGTAACGTTACCAATGCCACAGAAGCGACGCTCGATAAGCTGTTACAGGACGATCTTCCCGTCGTGATCGATTTCTGGGCCCCCTGGTGCGGCCCCTGCGTCAACTTTGCCCCGGTGTTTGAAAACGTCGCGCAGGAGCGTAGCGGGAAAATCCGCTTTATTAAGGTCAATACCGAAGCCGAACCGGCACTCAGCGCACGTTTCCGTATCCGCAGCATTCCAACCCTCATGATCTTCAAACAGGGTCAGATGGCCGACATCCTCAACGGCGCGCTGCCAAAAGCACAGTTCGAGAGCTGGCTGGACGAATCACTGTAGAGAATTAGGGTAGGAGGTATTATTACCTCCTACCCTTTTGGTCAACCCGCCTGTCGATTAGAATGTCGCCTTTCTGAATCGGCTTCTCAACGATGAGAAAGAAGCCGGTTCGTTGCAGAATCTCATGGCGTCATCTATTTCATGATCAACCATCCTTTAATGGTTAACCGTCCCCTCACGGACAATGCCGTACTCCGCCTGCGCCAGCAACGTCTTGAGCAGTCAACCAAACCGTTCCGCGCCCGCGGCAGCCGCGTAGTACGCTGTCAGCTGTGTTTATTACCCGCCATTAACTGCCTGTGCCACACTATTCAGGCGCAGGAGTCCCGCAGCCGCGTCTGTCTGGTGATGTTTGATACCGAACCGTTAAAGCCGAGCAATACCGGACGTCTTATCGCCGATATTCTTCCTGAGACGCAGGCGTTTCGCTGGTCACGCACCGAGCCCGATCCCGAGTTGCTTGCTACTCTGCAAAACCCGGACGTTCAGCCGTATCTGGTTTTTCTTGCCGATGCAGCGGAAGAAGGACGTCAGGTGTTTCACCAGCTTCCCGCAACGGAAAAGCCTGCGCTATTTGTCTTACTCGACGGTACCTGGCCGGAAGCGCGTAAAATGTTCCGCAAAAGCCCTTATCTGGACAACCTGCCAATCCTGTCGCTGAATGTAGAGGCTCTGTCCCGCTATCAACTGCGTGAAGCCAGCAGCGCAGGACAGCACTGCACCGCTGAAATTGCCATCGCTCTGCTTGCACAGGCGGGGGATATCGTCGCGGCCGACGCACTATCACAGCATTTTGACCGTTTCCGACGACACTATCTGGCAGGGAAACCGCATCACAGCTTGCGGGAAAATTTACCCACCGTCACAGCACAAGCAGCAGAAAGCGTTTAGTATCAAAGGGGATTGATCTGAAGGAGTGACGCATGAGCCAGCGCGGATTGGAAGCACTGTTACGCCCTAAGTCTATCGCCGTTCTCGGCGCGTCAGAAAAACCGGGAAGAGCCGGCTTTCTGATGATGAAAAATTTGCTGGACGGCCATTTCAGCGGCCCCGTGCTGCCTGTTACACCGAAATATCGTGCCGTTTGCGGCGTGCTGGCCTATCCGACGGTCACCAGCCTGCCGATGACGCCCGATCTTGCCGTGATTTGCACCAACGCCAGCCGTAATCTCACGCTGTTAGAAGATCTAGGACAGAAAGGCTGCAAAACGGTCATCATCCTCTCCGCACCGCCAACCCAGTTTAGCGAATTAAAGGCCTGCGCCGTGCGCTACCACATGCGCCTGCTTGGCCCCAACAGCCTCGGGCTACTCGCGCCCTGGCAAGGCCTGAATGCCAGTTTCTCCCCTGTCCCGATTATGAAAGGCAAACTGGCATTCATTTCGCAGTCGGCCGCAGTATCCAACACGATACTGGACTGGGCGCAGCAGCGCGGTATTGGCTTTTCCTATTTCATCGCTCTGGGCGACAGCCTGGATATCGATGTCGACGACCTGTTAGATTTTCTGGCACGCGATGGAAAAACCAGTGCGATTCTGCTGCATCTGGAACATATCAGCGATGCGCGCCGCTTTCTTTCCGCTTCTCGTAGCGCATCCCGGAATAAACCGATACTGGTGATAAAAAGCGGGCGCAGCCAGCAGGCGCAGCAACTGTTGAATGACCAGCGCCACGGTCTGGATGCCGCCTACGATGCAGCAATTCAACGTGCAGGTTTGTTACGGGTACGGGATACACATGAGCTTTTTTCTGCGGTAGAAACCTTAAGCCACCTGCGACCGCTGCGTGGTGAACGCCTGATGCTAGTAAGCAACGGCGCATCGCCCGCTGCACAGGCGTTGGATCAGCTCCTCAGTCGACAAGGCAAGCTGGCACAGCTCAGCGAGGAGACCCGACAAGCGCTACAGGAGGCGCTACCGCCGACTGTTACTATCGGCAATCCGCTCGATCTGCGTGATGATGCGACCGCGGCTCGCTATCTGGCAGCCGTTTCGGCATTACTGGACAGCGATGAAGTCGATGCACTCTTAATCATTCACGCGCCCAGCGCCGCGGCTCCCGGCACCGATAGCGCAGCTCAGTTGATCACGCTCTTCCAACAGCATCCGCGTGGGAAAAGAATTACGCTGCTGACCAACTGGTGCGGTGAGTTCTCCTCGCAGGAAGCACGACGTTTGTTTAACGACGCAGGCATTCCGACCTATCGCACGCCGGAAGGCGCGGTCACGGCATTTATGCATACCGTCGAATATCGGCGGAATCAGAAACAGCTAAAGGAAACTCCGGCGCTACCGCTGAATTTAGGCATCAACGCCAGCCAGGCACATGTGCTGATTCATCAGGCGCTGTCAGACGGCGTGACGCAGCTCGACACGCATGAAGTTCAGCCGATCCTGCAAGCCTACGGTTTGGATACGTTACCCACTTGGATTGCAGGCGACAGCGCAGAAGCCGTCCATATCGCCGAACAAATTGGCTACCCGGTCGCGATTAAGCTGAGATCGCCGGATATTCCGCATAAATCGGAAGTTCAGGGCGTCATGCTGTACCTGCGAACCGCCAGAGAAGTCCAGCAGGCGGCAGATGCTATTCTTGACCGAGTGAAACGCACTTACCCACAGGCGCGCATTTACGGCCTGTTAGTGCAGAGCATGGCAAATCGCGCTGGTGCGCAGGAACTTAGGATTGCCGTCGAGCAGGATCCCGTTTTCGGCCCGCTGATTATGCTAGGAGAAGGCGGTGTTGAGTGGCGAGAAAAACAGGCTGCCGTCGCCCTGCCTCCGCTGAATATGACGCTGGCCCGTTATTTGGTGCTGCAAGCGGTGAAAGGCGGCAAAATTCGGGAATACAGCGCGCTGCGTCCGCTGGACATTCCCGCACTCAGCCGCTTGCTAGTTCAGGTATCCAACCTGATTCTCGACTGCCCCGAAATTTCCCGGCTAGATATTCATCCTCTGCTGGCATCTGGGGACACCTTTACGCTGTTGGACGTTACGCTACATCTGACGCCGTTCAGTGGCGATCCGCAGTCAAGGCTGGCAATCCGCCCTTATCCACACGAGCTGGAAGAAACGGTTACCCTCAAAAATGGTGATAGCTGTCTGTTCCGGCCAATTTTGCCGGAAGATGAACCGCTGCTCAGTTCGTTCATTGCAAGAGTGACGAAAGAAGACCTGTATTACCGTTATTTCAGCGAAATTAATGAATTTACTCACGAAGACTTAGCCAATATGACACAAATTGACTACGATCGTGAGATGGCATTCGTTGCCGTGCGCCAGCTCGGTGAGGAGACTGAGATTATTGGCGTGACGCGTGCGATTTCCGATCCGGATAATACGGATGCGGAATTTGCCGTGCTGGTGCGATCCGATCTAAAAGGGCTGGGCCTTGGCAGACGCCTGTTGGAAAAGCTGATTGATTACGCCAAAGCGCATGGTCTCTCCCGCTTGACTGGCATCACCATGCCGCATAATCAAGGCATGATCCAGCTGTCCAAAAAGCTCGGTTTTCACATCGACGTACAATTAGAAGAGGGAATTGTGACACTGGAATTGCCGCTGAAGAATGGATAGCAAGACGTGACATGGCTCTTGCAACGGGAATTGTGATACCGATTCAATGGCAAAACAGACTCACAACAGCCGGAAAGTAATGGTATTATCGCCCATTCGGCTACTCCTTAACTTTTGATAATGACCAGAAGGTCATATACCCTAATTCAGTTCGAAGTATGGTGGGTATAAACTGATGAGAGAAGAAACGCACTGTGATGCTGTCAAATTTTAAACGCAATAAATACCAACAGCACCTTGCACAACTGCCCAGAATTCCTCAGAACGCAGATGATGTTCAGACGTTGCATTCGCCTGAGCTTTTCCGCACGACGCTGATTAACGCCATTTTGAGTGCTAAAAAACGCATCTATATCGTGGCGTTATATCTTGAGCGCGATGATGGCGGCATGGGGATTCTATCCGCAATTTATGAAGCCAAACGGCAGTGCCCAGAGCTGGATGTCCGTGTTCTGGTAGACTGGCATCGTGCTCAGCGCGGCAGGATCGGCGCAGTGGCAGAAAATACCAATGCCGATTGGTATTGCGATATGGCGAAAAAACATCCAGACACGCATTTCCCTATCTATGGTATTCCTGTCAACACGCGCGAAGCCTTGGGCGTGCTGCACCTGAAAGGCTTCATTGTCGATGACACAGTCATCTACAGCGGGGCCAGCCTGAATGATGTTTATCTGCACCAACATCAAAAATACCGTTATGACCGCTATCAGTTGATTCATAATCCGGTTTTGGCCGATACGATGGTGCAATATATTCAGACCATGCTGTCGGCTCCGGCAGTACAGCGGTTGGATCATACCGACCGCCCGAAGAGTCTAGAAATCAAAAATGATATTAAGCAGTTCCGCCAAACGTTGCGTACTGCCAATTATCAGGCTCCGGAACACAGCGCGGATGCGAACGAATTAACCGTCACGCCACTGGTCGGGTTAGGAAAACAAAGTCCGCTGAATAAGACCATACATCACCTGATGTATTGCGCTGATGAGCATGTGGTTATCTGTACCCCATATTTCAACCTGCCAGCGCTGCTGGTGAGAAATATCATCCGGCTATTACGAGACGGTAAAAAAGTAGAAATTATTATCGGTGATAAGACCGCTAACGATTTCTATATTCCAGAAGATCAGCCTTTCAAAATCATCGGCGCGTTACCGTATCTCTATGAGATCAACCTTCGCCGTTTCCTGAGTCGTCTGGAGCGCTACATTGAGAATCAGCAGCTTGTTGTGCGGCTATGGAAAGACGGTGATAACAGCTTCCACCTGAAAGGTATGTGGGTTGATGACAAGTGGCAACTGTTGACGGGGAATAACCTTAACCCGCGTGCATGGCGTCTTGATCTGGAAAATGCCATCCTGATTCACGATCCTCAGAAGGTTCTATTGCAGCAGCGTCTGGACGAACTGGACACAATCAGGACACACACCCACGTCGTAACAAGCTATATGGAACTTGAGAGCATTGCGCAATATCCAGTGAAAGTCCGCAAGCTGATACGACGTCTGCGCCGTATCCGTATCGATCGACTCATCAGTCGTATCCTCTAACGCCTGTGCTCTGCTTTAAAAAAACCTCGGAAGCCGAGGTTTTTTATTGTCATTTGGGAGCCTGGCCGGTGCAGCTATCGGCCAGGCGTTATGTCAGCGATCTGAAAACTAAAGCTTCATTCCCTTTCCTCTGCGATGCAGCGTCAATGACACAATAAACGCAATCGCCCCCATCACTGAGACATACCAGAAGAAAGCCGTTTCCATACCAAACGATTTCAGCGAAAGTGCAACATACTCAGCCGAACCACCAAATAGCGCATTAGCAACGGCATAAGATAAGCCTACGCCCAACGCCCGGACTTCAGGCGGGAACATTTCTGCTTTTAAAATGCCGCTGATAGACGTGTAGAAACTGACAATAATCAGTGAAAGCATGACTAACGAGAAGGCAATGACAGGGCTAGTCACACTCTGTAGCACCGTCAGAATGGGAACTGTCAGCAATGCTGCAAATCCGCCGAAACAGAGCATTGAGCTACGACGGCCAATCTTATCCGACATCGCACCAAAGAACGGCTGCAGCAGCATAAAGATAAACAGTGCGAGGGTCATTAATCCGCTAGCCGTTTTCGCATCCATTCCGGCCGTATTCACCAGATACTTTTGCATGTAAGTGGTAAACGTATAAAAAGCTAAAGAACCACCGGCCGTAAAACCCAGTACGGTAATAAAAGCGCGACGATGTTTCCACAACCCTGCAAGCGAGCCAGCATCTTTATGTCCGCGGGTTGTTTTATCAGAGGTTTCATTCAAAGAGCGACGTAAATAAAGCGCAACAATCGCCAAAACAGCACCGAGAGCAAAAGGAATACGCCATCCCCACGCCCGCAAATCCTCATCACTCAGAACCTGTTGTAATATCACAACGACTAACAGCGCCAGCAATTGACCACCAATCAGCGTGACATACTGGAAAGAAGCATAGAACCCCTTCCTTCCCTCAACGGCAACTTCACTCATATACGTTGCACTGGTGCCGTATTCCCCACCGACAGAAAGCCCCTGAAATAAACGGGCTAATAGCAGTAAAAAAGGAGCCCAGGTACCAATGGTTTCATATCCCGGTAAGCATGCAATAACCAGAGATCCAAAACACATCATGCAAACCGAAATTAGCATTGAATTTTTACGACCATGCTTGTCTGCAATGTAACCGAAAAGCCAACCGCCTATCGGTCTCATTAAAAAGCCTGCTGCAAAAACCCCTGCGGTTTGTAGTAATTGAGTGGTGGTATTTCCCGAAGGGAAAAAGATATGGGCAAAATAGATTGAGCAAAAGGAATAAACATAAAAATCAAACCACTCAACCAAATTACCCGATGAAGCGCCAACTATAGCTCGGATACGCTGACGCGTATCTTTCGCATTTTCCGTTAGATCAGTCATCCTATTTTATTCTCCTGTTTTTCCGGGCATAAAACGATGCCCGCTATAGTAAAGCAGCACTTAAACCCTGAGGCAAAAAGTTCCTGATTGTAATAATTTATTAATGTAACAACGCAAACAGTGCTTTTATTACCCTTAACTGAAACACGGATAAATAAAGCAGCAACAAACAGGACGTTATTATGAGGTGGGTTAATAAGAAGATAAGCGAATCTATTCAGGTAAAAGAAAGAGTTTACTATCCTGAAATAGAAATAAATAAAAGGCCATCCCGTTAAGGATGGCCTTTTATCTTAATTGAAACCTGGCAGTTCCCTACTCTCACATGGGGAAGCCCCACACTACCATCGGCGCTACGGCGTTTCACTTCTGAGTTCGGCATGGGGTCAGGTGGGACCACCGCGCTATCGCCGCCAGGTAAATTCTTTTTTAAGCCGAACATTAACCCAAATAACTGGTGCTGATACCCAGAGTCGAACTGGGGACCTCACCCTTACCAAGGGTGCGCTCTACCAACTGAGCCATATCAGCGCACCTGTATAAATTGATGCCTGGCAGTTCCCTACTCTCACATGGGGAAGCCCCACACTACCATCGGCGCTACGGCGTTTCACTTCTGAGTTCGGCATGGGGTCAGGTGGGACCACCGCGCTATCGCCGCCAGGCAAATTCTGTTTCATTCCAACCGTTATACGTTGCTTACGCGCTCGCACAACCATCAGAACCAATCTTTGAACAAGCTGAGTATTGTTTTTTGAGTCGTCTCAAAACACCTTCGGTGTTGTAAGGTTAAGCCTCTCGGGTCATTAGTACTGGTTAGCTCAACGTATCGCTACGCTTACACACCCAGCCTATCTACGTCGTCGTCTTCAACGGCCCTTCAGGGGCATCTAGTGCCCAGGGAAGACTCATCTCGAGGCAAGTTTCCCGCTTAGATGCTTTCAGCGGTTATCTCTTCCGCACTTAGCTACCGGGCAATGCAATTGGCATCACAACCCGAACACCAGTGGTGCGTTCACTCCGGTCCTCTCGTACTAGGAGCAACCCCTCTCAATCTTCCAACGCCCACGGCAGATAGGGACCGAACTGTCTCACGACGTTCTAAACCCAGCTCGCGTACCACTTTAAATGGCGAACAGCCATACCCTTGGGACCTACTTCAGCCCCAGGATGTGATGAGCCGACATCGAGGTGCCAAACACCGCCGTCGATATGAACTCTTGGGCGGTATCAGCCTGTTATCCCCGGAGTACCTTTTATCCGTTGAGCGATGGCCCTTCCATTCAGAACCACCGGATCACTAAGACCTGCTTTCGCACCTGCTCGAGCTGTCACTCTCGCAGTCAAGCTAGCTTATGCCTTTGCACTAACCTCCTGATGTCCGACCAGGATTAGCTAACCTTCGTGCTCCTCCGTTACGCTTTGGGAGGAGACCGCCCCAGTCAAACTACCCACCAGACACTGTCCGCAACCCGGATCACGGGCCCACGTTAGAACATCAAACATTAAAGGGTGGTATTTCAAGGTTGGCTCCACGCAGACTGGCGTCCACGCTTCAAAGCCTCCCACCTATCCTACACATCAAGGCTCAAGGTTCAGTGTCAAGCTATAGTAAAGGTTCACGGGGTCTTTCCGTCTTGCCGCGGGTACACTGCATCTTCACAGCGAGTTCAATTTCACTGAGTCTCGGGTGGAGACAGCCTGGCCATCATTACGCCATTCGTGCAGGTCGGAACTTACCCGACAAGGAATTTCGCTACCTTAGGACCGTTATAGTTACGGCCGCCGTTTACCGGGGCTTCGATCAAGAGCTTCGCCTTGCGGCTGACCCCATCAATTAACCTTCCGGCACCGGGCAGGCGTCACACCGTATACGTCCACTTTCGTGTTTGCACAGTGCTGTGTTTTTATTAAACAGTTGCAGCCAGCTGGTATCTTCGACTGATTTCAGCTCCGTGAGCAAGTCACTTCACCTACCATCAGCGTGCCTTCTCCCGAAGTTACGGCACCATTTTGCCTAGTTCCTTCACCCGAGTTCTCTCAAGCGCCTGAGTATTCTCTACCTGACCACCTGTGTCGGTTTGGGGTACGATTTGATGTTACCTGGAGCTTAGAGGCTTTTCCTGGAAGCGTAGCATCGGTTACTTCATCACCGTAGTGACTCGTCATCACGCCTCAGTGTTAATGACGACCCGGATTTACCAAAGTCATCCACCTTCACGCTTAAACCGGGACAACCGTCGCCCGGATAACCTAGCTTTCTCCGTCCCCCCTTCGCAGTAACACCGAGTACAGGAATATTAACCTGTTTCCCATCGACTACGCTTTTCAGCCTCGCCTTAGGGGTCGACTCACCCTGCCCCGATTAACGTTGGACAGGAACCCTTGGTCTTCCGGCGTGCGGGTTTTTCACCCGCATTATCGTTACTTATGTCAGCATTCGCACTTCTGATACCTCCAGCAGCCCTCACAGGCCACCTTCGACGGCTTACAGAACGCTCCCCTACCCAACAACACCTAAGTGTCGCTGCCGCAGCTTCGGTGCATGGTTTAGCCCCGTTACATCTTCCGCGCAGGCCGACTCGACCAGTGAGCTATTACGCTTTCTTTAAATGATGGCTGCTTCTAAGCCAACATCCTGGCTGTCTGTGCCTTCCCACATCGTTTCCCACTTAACCATGACTTTGGGACCTTAGCTGGCGGTCTGGGTTGTTTCCCTCTTCACGACGAACGTTAGCACCCGCCGTGTGTCTCCCGTGATAACATTCTTCGGTATTCGTAGTTTGCATCGGGTTGGTAAGTCGGGATGACCCCCTAGCCGAAACAGTGCTCTACCCCCGAAGATGAATTCACGAGGCGCTACCTAAATAGCTTTCGGGGAGAACCAGCTATCTCCCGGTTTGATTGGCCTTTCACCCCCAGCCACAAGTCATCCGCTAATTTTTCAACATTAGTCGGTTCGGTCCTCCAGTTAGTGTTACCCAACCTTCAACCTGCCCATGGCTAGATCACCGGGTTTCGGGTCTATACCCTGCAACTTAACGCCCAGTTAAGACTCGGTTTCCCTACGGCTCCCCTATACGGTTAACCTTGCTACAGAATATAAGTCGCTGACCCATTATACAAAAGGTACGCAGTCACCCTGATTAATCAAGGCTCCCACTGCTTGTACGTACACGGTTTCAGGTTCTATTTCACTCCCCTCGCCGGGGTTCTTTTCGCCTTTCCCTCACGGTACTGGTTCACTATCGGTCAGTCAGGAGTATTTAGCCTTGGAGGATGGTCCCCCCATATTCAGACAGGATGTCACGTGTCCCGCCCTACTCATCGAACTCACAATCTGTGCATTTTTGTGTACGGGACTATCACCCTTTACTGTGCGACTTTCCAGACGCTTCCACTAACACACAAACTGATTCAGGTTCTGGGCTCCTCCCCGTTCGCTCGCCGCTACTAGGGGAATCTCGGTTGATTTCTTTTCCTCGGGGTACTGAGATGTTTCAGTTCCCCCGGTTCGCCTCATTACGCTATGTATTCACATAATGATAGTGTGTCGAAACACACTGGGTTTCCCCATTCGGGTATCGTCGGGTATAACGCTTCATATCAGCTTACCGACGCTTATCGCAGATTAGCACGCCCTTCATCGCCTCTGACTGCCTAGGCATCCACCGTGTACGCTTAGTCGCTTAACCTCACAACCCGAAGGTGTCTTTGATAAATCAAAGTCACTGTCGTGCTGCGATTATTTGAGAGACTCATTGACACACTGATACACCATTCATACCCGCAGGTATCAATGCATGTTCAGCTGTCATGTTTCAATTTTCAGCTTGTTCCAGATTGTTAAAGAGCAAAACTTCGCAGTGCACCCAAACAGGTACACTCTGAAGTTTTCTATATAGCGAGTAGTGATGGTGGAGCTATGCGGGATCGAACCGCAGACCTCCTGCGTGCAAGGCAGGCGCTCTCCCAGCTGAGCTATAACCCCATCGTTGCTTACAGATACCTTAAATACCACTCATGGAAGAGTTGGTAGGCCTGAGTGGACTTGAACCACCGACCTCACCCTTATCAGGGGTGCGCTCTAACCACCTGAGCTACAAGCCTATTAAGGTATTTCTGCTCGTTATTTTCATCAGACAATCTGTGTGAGCACTTCACTTAACACACATCTTTTTTGGTAAGGAGGTGATCCAACCGCAGGTTCCCCTACGGTTACCTTGTTACGACTTCACCCCAGTCATGAATCACAAAGTGGTAAGCGCCCTCCCGAAGGTTAAGCTACCTACTTCTTTTGCAACCCACTCCCATGGTGTGACGGGCGGTGTGTACAAGGCCCGGGAACGTATTCACCGTAGCATTCTGATCTACGATTACTAGCGATTCCGACTTCATGGAGTCGAGTTGCAGACTCCAATCCGGACTACGACGTACTTTATGAGGTCCGCTTACTCTCGCGAGGTCGCTTCTCTTTGTATACGCCATTGTAGCACGTGTGTAGCCCTACTCGTAAGGGCCATGATGACTTGACGTCATCCCCACCTTCCTCCGGTTTATCACCGGCAGTCTCCTTTGAGTTCCCGACCGAATCGCTGGCAACAAAGGATAAGGGTTGCGCTCGTTGCGGGACTTAACCCAACATTTCACAACACGAGCTGACGACAGCCATGCAGCACCTGTCTCACAGTTCCCGAAGGCACTAAGGTATCTCTACCGAATTCTGTGGATGTCAAGAGTAGGTAAGGTTCTTCGCGTTGCATCGAATTAAACCACATGCTCCACCGCTTGTGCGGGCCCCCGTCAATTCATTTGAGTTTTAACCTTGCGGCCGTACTCCCCAGGCGGTCGACTTAACGCGTTAGCTCCGGAAGCCACGCCTCAAGGGCACAACCTCCAAGTCGACATCGTTTACAGCGTGGACTACCAGGGTATCTAATCCTGTTTGCTCCCCACGCTTTCGCACCTGAGCGTCAGTCTTTGTCCAGGGGGCCGCCTTCGCCACCGGTATTCCTCCAGATCTCTACGCATTTCACCGCTACACCTGGAATTCTACCCCCCTCTACAAGACTCTAGCCTGTCAGTTTTGAATGCAGTTCCCAGGTTAAGCCCGGGGATTTCACATCCAACTTAACAGACCGCCTGCGTGCGCTTTACGCCCAGTCATTCCGATTAACGCTTGCACCCTCCGTATTACCGCGGCTGCTGGCACGGAGTTAGCCGGTGCTTCTTCTGCGGGTAACGTCAATCGACAAGGTTATTAACCTTATCGCCTTCCTCCCCGCTGAAAGTGCTTTACAACCCGAAGGCCTTCTTCACACACGCGGCATGGCTGCATCAGGCTTGCGCCCATTGTGCAATATTCCCCACTGCTGCCTCCCGTAGGAGTCTGGACCGTGTCTCAGTTCCAGTGTGGCTGGTCATCCTCTCAGACCAGCTAGGGATAGTCGCCTAGGTGAGCCATTACCTCACCTACTAGCTAATCCCATCTGGGCACATCTGATGGCGAGAGGCCCGAAGGTCCCCCTCTTTGCTCTTGCGAGGTTATGCGGTATTAGCTACCGTTTCCAGTAGTTATCCCCCTCCATCAGGCAGTTTCCCAGACATTACTCACCCGTCCGCCGCTCGTCACCCAGAGAGCAAGCTCTCCTGTGCTACCGCTCGACTTGCATGTGTTAGGCCTGCCGCCAGCGTTCAATCTGAGCCATGATCAAACTCTTCAATTTAAGATTTGTTTGATTTGCTTCTACTCGAGAAGCGATGCTCAAAGAATTAGTCACTGTTCATTCGTAATGAATTTTACTGTTGTTCACTCTTCAAGACTTTTTATATCGTTAAGATACGGTCTTGTGAGTGCCCACACAGATTGTCTGATTAAATTGTTAAAGAGCATTGCGTTATGGCCTTAACCACTTCGCGAGGTGGCGTATATTACGCTTTTCACCTTCAGAGTCAACGCTTATTTTAAAGCATTTTCTCTTTCTTTATCGACCCGGTTGTGTGTTCACAGCGCCGTGTCGATGGAGGCGCATTATAGGGAGCCGATTCAGAAGCGCAAGCAAATATCGTAAACTTTTTTCTGTTTGCGCATCTTTCATTCGTTCCGCTTGTTAACTGCGCGTTTTTATCCATTTTGGCAGCTCTGCGAGGCTTTCCAGCACACCATCGGCCAGTGCCTCGCCTTGCTCAGTGACAGGCTTACCGGTACGAACCAGCAGTTTCTTTCCTATACCAGCACCAATTGCAGCCTGAATATCCTCTAATTTGTCTCCCACCATATAAGAAGCCGCCATATCAATGTTCAGCTCACGCTGTGCGGAAAGCAGCATGCCCGGTTCTGGCTTACGGCAATCACAACTCTGGCGATACTCACCTTCCCCAGCTTCAGGGTGATGCGGACAAAAATAGATGCCATCCAGATCAACACCACGATCGGCCAGCGACCAGTCCATCCACTCCGTCAGTTGCATAAACTGATCTTCTGTAAACTTACCGCGGGCGATGCCGGACTGATTCGTCACCACAACCAGCGCGAACCCCATGCTTTTCAACTCACGCATGGCATCAATGACGCCATCAATAAATTGAAAATGGTCAATGTCATGAACATAACCGTGATCGACATTGATCGTGCCGTCACGATCAAGAAAAATTGCTGGAACGCTTTGTGCCACTGACTTTGCTCCTGA
This sequence comes from Pectobacterium polaris, assembly GCF_002307355.1. Taxonomy (NCBI): domain Bacteria; kingdom Pseudomonadati; phylum Pseudomonadota; class Gammaproteobacteria; order Enterobacterales; family Pectobacteriaceae; genus Pectobacterium; species Pectobacterium polaris. Next base: position 90,146 of record NZ_CP017481.1, read on the forward strand.
ATGCCTAAATTACGCAGTAGTATCGCATGTTTTCACGCCTAGGGAGAATGTAGAGCCATGACAATCCTGATTGACTTAGACGTCTAGACGCCCTAACATCCATTCAATATCTGTTAATTCAGAAACTGATTTATCCAGCCATAGGCACTCACGATAAAAACATATGATTGAACTTTCTAATATTACTAAGGTTTTTCAGCAAAACGGGCGAACAATTACCGCGCTTGCTGATGTCAGCCTTCATGTTCCCACCGGGCAAATTTATGGCGTTATCGGCGCATCAGGCGCAGGTAAAAGTACATTGATCCGTTGCGTCAATTTATTGGAACGTCCGACAGAAGGGAAAGTGCTGGTCGATGGCCAAGAACTGACTCAGCTTTCAGATAGCCAACTGACGCGTGCGCGCCGTCAAATCGGCATGATTTTCCAACACTTCAACCTGCTCGCTTCGCGCACCGTTTTTGGCAACATTTCACTACCGCTGGAATTGGATAACACGCCGAAAGCCGACATCACTAAACGAGTCAATGAGTTGTTGGAGTTGGTTGGACTGGCAGATAAGCATGATGTCTACCCAGCCAATTTATCCGGCGGGCAAAAGCAGCGCGTCGCCATTGCCCGTGCGCTGGCTAGCAACCCTAAAGTTCTGCTGTGTGACGAAGCAACCAGCGCATTAGATCCAGCAACAACCCGTTCGATTCTCGAGTTACTGAAAGACATCAATCGCCGCTTGGGCCTCACCATTCTTCTTATTACCCATGAGATGGACGTGGTGAAACGCATTTGCGATCAGGTTGCGGTGATCAGCGACGGACGTCTCATCGAGCAGGACACCGTAAGCGAAGTTTTCTCACACCCGAAAACGCCGCTGGCGCAGAAATTCATTCAGTCAACGTTACACCTGGATATCCCAGACGATTACCTCGCCCGTCTGTCCCCTGACTCTCACCCGGATACCACGCCATTATTACGGATGGAATTTACGGGTAAATCGGTGGATGCTCCGCTGCTGTCCGAGGTTGCCCGACGCTTTAACGTCAACAACAACATTATCAGCGCCCAGATGGATTATGCCGGTGGCGTCAAGTTCGGCATCATGCTGGCAGAAATGCACGGCAACGATGCGGATATCAAAGCCGCAATCCAATTCCTGCAGGAAAGTCACGTTACAATTGAGGTTCTGGGTTATGTCTGAAGCAATGATGTGGTTAATGGCTAAGGGAGTATGGGAAACCGTCGCGATGACGTTCGTTTCTGGTTTCTTTGGCTTTGTGCTTGGCTTACCCGTGGGCGTTTTGTTGTATACCACGCGTCCGGGGCAAATCATCGCCAATCCAAAGCTCTACCGAACCCTTTCTGCACTGGTAAACATTTTCCGCTCAATTCCGTTCATTATTCTGCTGGTGTGGATGATTCCTTTTACCCGCATCATTGTCGGAACCTCGATTGGCCTGCAAGCGGCTATCGTTCCTCTCACCGTAGGTGCCGCGCCGTTTATTGCCCGCATGGTGGAAAATGCACTGCTTGAAATTCCGACCGGCCTGATCGAAGCCGCTCGTGCAATGGGTGCGACGCCGATGCAAATCATCAGAAAGATATTACTGCCGGAAGCATTACCGGGACTCATTAATGCCGCAACTATCACGCTAATCACACTCGTAGGCTATTCTGCTATGGGTGGAGCCGTGGGCGCAGGCGGCTTAGGTCAAATTGGTTATCAGTATGGTTATATTGGTTATAACGCGACGGTCATGAATACGGTATTAATATTACTGGTTGTTTTGGTTTACCTGATTCAATTCTGCGGCGACAGGGCAGTAAAAGCTGTCACACACAAGTAGTCATCACAATACGCATTTGCCATACAGGCATCTGCCAAGAGAATAATTAATTAGGGGTAAGGATATGGCGATTAAACTGAAATCTATTGCGACCATTGGCGCACTTATTGGTGCTCTGGCGCTAGCGGGATGTGGTCAGGAAGAAAAGAATCCTAATCATATTAAAGTCGGCGTTATTGTTGGTGCAGAGCAGCAAGTGGCGGAAATCGCGCAGAAAGTGGCGAAAGACAAATACGGCCTGGACGTTGAATTGGTCACATTCAACGACTACGTTTTGCCAAATGAAGCCCTGAGCAAAGGCGACATTGACCTGAATGCCTTCCAGCACAAACCTTATCTGGATCAGCAGATCAAAGATCGTGGTTATAAGCTGGTTTCTGTCGGCAACAGCTTTGTTTACCCAATCGCGGGCTACTCCAAAAAAATCAAATCGCTGAATGAGCTGCAAGATGGTGCTCAAGTTGCGCTGCCAAACGACCCGACCAATCTGGGTCGTTCTCTGCTGCTGCTGCAAAAAGTCGGCTTGATTAAACTGAAAGACAACGTTGGTCTGCTGCCAACCGTACTGGATGTCACTGAAAACCCAAAAAACATCAAACTGGTTGAGCTGGAAGCACCACAGCTGCCACGTTCTTTAGATGACGCGCAAATCGCGCTGGCTGTAATCAACACCACTTATGCTAGCCAGATTAACCTCACGCCAACTAAAGATGGCCTGTTTGTTGAAGAGAAAGACTCTCCGTATGTAAACCTGCTGGTTTCACGCGAAGACAACAAAGACGCTGAAAACGTGAAGAAATTCGTTCAGGCTTATCAATCTGATGAAGTGAATGACGCTGCAAATAAAATCTTTAATGGCGGCGCAGTGAAAGGCTGGTAATCCCACCCTAACGCGTTTAATTAAAAGATATCTGCAAGACGGGCTACGGCCCGTCTTGTTATTTGTGCAATTGCTTGCTTCAATACCCGCTCTTTGAGAAAAAGCAGAGGAATCCTTAATGCGTGCTGTTCCCTTTATATTGTTGGCCATGTCGCTAACAGGCTGTTCTTTATTTCAGAAGCCACCGGCACCGACACCTCAACCCGCTATTGAAACCAAAACTGTAGAACCTGCGCCTAAACCGAAGCCAGCGGCTCGCCCGACGCCAGCGGTGCTATATAAAAGTGCAGAAGAATTAGTCGGTAAACCTTTCCGTGATATGGGCGAAGTGTCAGGCTCCTCATGTCAGGTCAGCGCTCAGGACTCTCCGCCTAACGCGGCAAATGCGCGTAAAAGAATGCAAAACCGCGCAACCGCAATGAAAGCCAATGCAGTTTTACTGCATGAATGCCAAACCGTCAGCGGCGTAGCGGGTTGCTACAGCCAGGTCGTTTGCCAAGGCACTGCGCTGAAAGTCTCTGCACAATGAGTCAATTTGTTTTCAATCAGATCGGGATTATCCGCTCACCGTATAAAGAAAAGTTTGCCATTCCGCGGCAGCCGGGTCTGATTGAAGACGGAGGCGGAGAGCTTCAGCTATTACCGCCGTACAATCAGGCAGATTGTGTGCGGGGGCTGGAAGATTTCAGCCATATTTGGATATTGTTCATTTTTCATCAAACGATGGACGGCGGCTGGCGTCCGACGGTTCGACCACCGCGTCTGGGAGGAAACACACGTACGGGCGTTTTCGCTACGCGTTCCACCTTCCGTCCCAATCCTGTTGGCATGTCGCTGGTTGAATTAAAAGGGATCCGAGCAAAAGGCGATGCCATTACGCTCGACTTAGGCAGTCTTGATCTGGTCGATGGCACACCGGTTGTCGATATCAAACCTTACCTACCCTTTGCGGAAAGCCATCCTCAGGCGCGAGCGGGTTTTGCCCAAATGGCACCTGATGCCGCGATGCCAGTCGCTTTTTCCCCCCTTGCGGAAAGCCAGATCGCAGAACATCAAAAGAAATATCCCCAGTTAAAACGCTTTATCTCGCAGGTGTTGGCACAAGATCCGCGCCCCGCCTACCGTAAAGGGGAAAGTACCACGCGGGAATACGCCGTTTTGCTATTGGAGTTCAATGTGCGCTGGCGCGTATGCGAAGAACAAACCGAAGTGTTAAGCCTCGACCCGTCACACACGTGTTAATACACGAACCACAGCAATATATTCTAAAATTGTCCCTGCTCTCTTTTGACACGTCGCCCACGCTGGTAAACTAAGCCACTTTTTATGTGCCTTCGGCTGCGCGGCAGCCCTATGCTATTTATCGTTCTAACGGAACTAAAACCCCATGCGTACTAGCCAATACATGCTCTCCACACTCAAGGAGACGCCAGCCGATGCAGAAGTCATCAGCCATCAGTTGATGCTCCGGGCAGGAATGATTCGTAAACTGGCCTCAGGCCTTTACACCTGGTTGCCAACCGGTTTACGTGTTTTGAGAAAAGTTGAAAATATCGTGCGCGAAGAGATGAACAACGCTGGCGCGATTGAAGTTTCCATGCCCGTTGTTCAGCCTGCCGATTTATGGGTGGAAAGTGGACGTTGGGAACAATATGGTCCGGAACTGCTGCGCTTTGTCGATCGTGGCGAGCGTCCATTTGTGCTCGGCCCAACACATGAAGAAGTGATTACCGATCTGATTCGTAATGAAGTCAGTTCTTATAAGCAGCTACCGCTGAATTTCTTCCAGATTCAAACCAAATTCCGCGATGAAGTGCGCCCGCGTTTTGGCGTCATGCGCTCACGTGAATTCCTGATGAAAGACGCCTACTCTTTCCATACCTCGCAGGAATCGCTGCAGGTCACTTACGACGCAATGTACGCCGCTTACAGCCAGATTTTCAGCCGTATGGATCTGGATTTCAGAGCCGTTCAGGCGGATACCGGTTCTATCGGCGGTAACGCATCCCATGAGTTTCAGGTACTGGCGACCAGCGGCGAAGACGATATCGTTTTCTCAACGGAATCCGACTACGCGGCAAACATTGAACTGGCAGAAGCTGTCGCGCCGAAGTTAGGCCGCGCGGAAGCGACAGAAGAGTTGCGTCTGGTTGATACACCAAATGCCAAGACTATCGCCGAGCTGGTTGAACAGTTTACGCTGCCGATAGAAAAAACCGTGAAGACGCTGCTGGTTAAAGCGACGGAAGAAAGTGGCCATAAACTGGTTGCGCTGCTGGTTCGTGGCGATCACGAACTGAATGAAATCAAAGCGGAGAAAATCGCTCAGGTTGCCAGCCCGCTGACGTTCGCAACGGAAGAAGAGATTCGTGCAACTATCGGTGCAGGTCCAGGTTCACTTGGCCCAGTCAAGCTGACGATTCCGGTTGTTGTCGATCGTACCGTTGCGGCGATGAGCGATTTCAGCGCTGGCGCGAACATTGATGGCAAACACTATTTTGGCATCAACTGGGAACGTGACGTTACGCTGCCGCAGGTTGCAGACATCCGTAACGTGGTTGAAGGCGACATCAGTCCAGACGGCAAAGGCACACTGCAAATTAAACGCGGTATCGAAGTGGGCCATATTTTCCAACTGGGCAGTAAGTATTCTGAAGCGCTGAAAGCGACGGTTCAAGGTGAAGACGGCCGTAACCAGACGCTGACGATGGGTTGCTACGGTATTGGTGTGACGCGCGTTGTCGCGGCGGCAATTGAGCAGAATCATGACGAACGCGGCATCATCTGGCCAGACGCGATTGCACCTTTCCACGTTGCTATTCTGCCAATGAACATGCACAAGTCTTTCCGCGTGAAGGAAGTGGCTGAGGATATCTACCAGCAGTTGCGCGCTAAAGGCATTGAAGTTTTGCTTGATGACCGTAAAGAGCGTCCGGGCGTGATGTTCGCCGATATGGAGTTGATTGGCGTGCCGCATACCATCGTCATTGGCGATCGCAATCTGGATAGCGAAGAGATTGAATATAAGAACCGTCGGGTCGGTGAAAAGCAAATGATTAAAACCAGCGAAATCGTCGATTTCCTGCTGGCGAATATCGTACGCTAATTGCCGCCGAACCGCCCTTTCACGCGAAAGGGCGAATACAGACATAAAAAAATGGTGGGTTTCCCCACCATTTTTTATTTCAAGACGTTTATTTCAAGACATCAGTAACGCGTCACGAATTATTCACGAAACAGTTCTTCAATGCTCAACCCCTGAACCTGCAAAATTTCCCGCAGGCGGCGTAAGCCTTCAACCTGAATCTGGCGAACACGTTCACGCGTTAAGCCGATTTCACGACCCACATCTTCCAGCGTAGCCGCTTCGTACCCTAGCAGGCCGAAACGACGCGCCAACACCTCACGCTGTTTGGCATTCAGCTCAAACAACCATTTTACGATATTCTGCTTCATATCGTTATCTTGAGTAGTGTCTTCAGGTCCGTTATCTTTTTCGTCTGCCAGAATATCCAGCAGCGCTTTTTCCGAATCACCACCCAACGGGGTATCGACGGAAGTAATACGTTCATTCAGGCGCAGCATGCGGTTGACGTCATCAACGGGCTTATCAAGCTGTTCGGCGATTTCTTCCGCACTCGGCTCGTGATCCAGTTTATGAGACAGTTCGCGCGCGGTGCGCAGATAAACGTTGAGTTCTTTGACAATGTGAATCGGCAAACGGATGGTACGGGTTTGATTCATGATCGCCCGTTCTATCGTCTGTCGAATCCACCAGGTTGCATAGGTTGAAAAACGGAATCCTCTTTCTGGATCGAATTTTTCAACCGCACGGATCAGGCCGAGGTTCCCCTCTTCAATCAGGTCCAGCAGCGCCAGACCACGATTGTTGTAACGGCGGGCAATTTTCACCACCAGCCGCAGGTTACTCTCGATCATCCGGCGGCGCGATGGGACATCGCCACGCAACGCGCGTCGGGCAAAATAAACTTCTTCTTCTGCGGTTAAAAGCGGCGAATAGCCGATCTCTCCTAAATAGAGCTGTGTTGCGTCAAGGACACGCTGTGGGACCCCTTGCGATAACAGCTCGTCTTCCGCCGAGTCATTATCATTGGTATCTTCCTCTGCCAGCGCTTTATCGTCAAAAACGTCAAGTCCATTTTCTTCGAAATCGGTATCTTCATGTAACTCGTTAACTTTCAGCGTACTTTGGCTCATAAGTGGCTCCTACCCGTGATCCCTTGGCAGAATACCGAAATACTCTGCCCGATTTATCGCTGCGGCAGAAAACGCAGCGGGTTTACGGATTTCCCCTTGTAACGAATTTCAAAGTGCAAGCGAACTGAGCTGGTGCCCGTACTGCCCATCGTAGCGATTTTTTGTCCTGCCGTGACGTCTTGTTGCTCACGGACTAGCATCGTATCGTTATGGGCATAGGCACTGAGGTAGTCATCATTATGTTTGATGATTATCAGATTTCCGTAACCACGTAGCGCATTACCCGCGTACACCACGCGCCCACTGGCGGTTGCGGTGATCGGTTGCCCACGTGAGCCGGCGATATCAATCCCTTTATTTCCCCCCTCGGAAGCGGAGAAACTATCTATGACTTTCCCATCGGTAGGCCAACGCCAACTGCCGACAGCAGCCGTATTGCTGCTGGCAACAGCCGCTGGTGCGGAAACAGGAGCGGTTGTTGGTGCCCCTGTCGTAGGTAACATCTTACCTACATTCTGTTTACCCTGATTACCAGAATACGCATTAGTTGACTGAGAATCAACCGATGTAGTTTGTATTTGCGCACTTGATGGCGGCGTTGGTACACCACCTCGGGTAGCATCCGTTGTTGCCAACATTCCACCACCGCTCGTCAGGCCACCGCCCGAAGCGTTGTTACCGGATACGTTTCCTAAGCTCAGTGATTGCCCCACATTCAGGCTGTATGGCTCAGGAATATTGTTGCGCTGCGCCAGATCCCGGTAGTCATTACCAGTAATCCACGCGATATAAAACAGGGTGTCGCCCCGTTTAACGGTATAGGCATTACCGCCGCTGTAGCTGCCTTTCGGAATATTGCCGTAGCTGCGGTTGTAAACAATTCGGCCGTCGGTCGTTGTTGAAACGCTTTCACCCGCTGTTGAAATGCGTGATGGTGGCGCAGATAACATCCCCCTCGGCTGCCCGTATTTCCGTCAACGCTGCTGATCGGTGCGGATTTGGAATTATTGTTGGTACATCCCGCCAATCCTAAGACAATCACCGTACAAGCAGCAATATGACGCAAATTCATCATTCGGCTTCCCATGCGCCTTACTCCCCTATAACTATAGCGTTCAAAAAAGTGTCGATAACATTCAAAAAACAGTAATACTCAGAACTCAATTCGGACATGTCTGCCTCGCATCTGCTCTCGCTTAACTGGCCGTAGCTCAACTGCCTATAGCGTAAATGATTGTAGCGTACCGGTATTCGGTGATTTATTCGTTAATTAGAACGAGAAAGATCGCTACTTCACCATCACTGGCGCATAAGCAAAACGGGAAAGGCACCACGATGATTAGATGCTAACAATATCAACAAGTTCGCACTATAAAACAGTTGTGTTGAAATTTTAAAGACTTAACAACAAGTGCATACCAACGCCACGGTATCAGGCTAATTCCCCTTTGACCAGCGGAACAAACCGAACAGCTTCAACCGTTTGAATAATAAATTCGCCAGCATGGCGTTGAACAACCTGTAAGTATTGTGACTGTTCACCGACGGGCAATACCATCACGCCGCCTTCATCAAGCTGTTCCATCAGCGCTCGGGGAATTTCCGGCGGTGCAGCAGTCACGATGATGGCATCAAACGGCCCGCGCGACGCCCAGCCCTGCCACCCATCGCCATGACGGGTAGAAACATTATGCAGATCAAGCTGCTTTAAGCGACGTTTAGCCTGCCATTGCAGCCCTTTAATACGCTCAACCGAGCAAACGTGCCTCACCAAATGCGCTAAAATCGCCGTTTGATAACCAGAACCAGTGCCAATTTCCAGCACGCGAGAAACAGGCGTCAGGCTGAGCAATTCCGTCATCTTCGCGACCATATAGGGCTGCGAAATCGTCTGACCGGAACCAATAGGCAGAGCGGTATTTTCATACGCTTTATGCTCGAACGCCTCGTCAACGAAACGTTCTCTGGGTACGGCTTCTATCGCACTCAGTAGACGTTCGTCCTGAATGCCCTGCTGGCGCAGCTGTGCCAACAACGTTTCTATACGCTTGTTTACCATTCCCCGCCGACCTCAGCTCTGGTTAACCTCGTCACCAATACAGCAATTTTCCCGCACAGGGGTAAGCCAGCCGCCGCTATCGCACGGTTGCCAGCATTATTCTCTTCAACTCTTTTCTGCAAAAAACGTCTCGCAGTACATCAGGCACCGAGATCGGTATCCTGCTGTGAATGCAGCAATTCGCGCACCACGCTGGTCGCAAAACTGCCCGCAGGTAGCCAGAACGTCACTTCCACAGTCGCATCGTCCTGCCATTCCCAGTGCATCTGCTGCGGATACAGCAGCACCGCACGCCGGGCAGGTTCGACCCGCTCACGCTTAACCAAAGACCACAGCGTGTCTTGTCCGACCAAAGCCTGTTCTTCAAATACCCGCGCGTCATCCTGCGTGCCCAGTTCACCATCACCAGGCAGCGGCGCGGTAATCTGGAGTTCACCCGCATCAAGGCGCGTCTGTAAAACGTCTAATTCGTCAGGCTTAGCAACAAACCAGCTGCCGCGCCCTGTTAGCTGCAATGCATCACCACACAAGACGGTTTTCGCCTGCTGTCCCGCGAGTCGTGCACTGGCAACCTGATTAAACATCGCACTGCGGCTGGCGGAAAGATAAAAACTCCGCTTACTGCGTTCTTTTACTCGAATCTCGTTATTTGCCCAAAGACGAGCCTGCTCAAGATTATTTCCATTACGTCCGAAACGCTGGCTGCCGAAATAATTAGGCGCGCCGTTCGCGGCAATCAGCGCCAAACGAGCGTCAACCTCGCTTCGGTCGCTGACCTGACGCAGCACCAGAGTAAAATGGTTACCCCGCAGCGTACCGATCCGCAGCTTGCGACGATGGCGAGTCACCTCAAGCACATCACAGCCTTCAAGCTCCAACAAGGAGAAATCTGGCGTCTCCTTTCCCGGCATGTGCAGGCAGAACCATTGTTCGGTGACAGCATGACGATCTTTCAAACCCGCATAACTGACGGCACGCAGCGGTAGACGAACAAATTTCGCCAGCATCTCGGCCACAAATTGCGTATTACAGCCGCGCTTGCGTACACGTACCAATACTTGTTCACCGTCACCATCTGGCTGAAATCCCAGATCTTCCACCACCAGAAAATCTTCAGCAGTGGATTTCAATGAGCCGGTAGCCTGTGGTTCACCGTGCAACCAGACGAGTTGTTCGCTATTTTCCATCGTTATCCTACAACGTGCATGACCGGATGACACCCGGCCACGACAGTGTTTTTTATACCGTTAATTTTCTATTATTAATGAGGCACTACTGATAATTAATCGTTAACAAAACGACCACTTACCACGCGACAATTTCGCCCGTTTCTTTTTTCACCAGCAGAGCAACGGCTTCGCAGGCAATGCCTTCGCCGCGACCAGTAAAGCCCAGCTGTTCTGTCGTGGTCGCTTTCACATTGACGTCGTCCATGTGACACTGCAAATCTTCCGCCAGATTCACGCGCATTTGCGGGATATGCGGTGCCATTTTCGGCGCCTGCGCAATAATCGTAACGTCCAGATTGCCTAGCTGGTAGCCTTTTTCATTGATACGACGCCAGGCTTCACGCAGCAGGCTACGGCTGTCCGCTCCTTTAAAAGCCGGATCGGTATCAGGAAATAGCTTGCCAATGTCACCCAGCGTGGCGGCCCCCAACAGGGCATCGGTCACCGCATGCAGCACCACATCCCCATCGGAATGTGCCAGCAGGCCTTGAGTATAAGGAATTCGCACGCCACCGATCACCAGCGGACCTTCTCCACCGAACTTATGGACATCAAAACCGTGACCGATACGCATCGCGCGTTCTCCTTATCTGTATTTAACGAATAAATTTAGCGAATAAAATGAGGTTACTGCAAACTGGTTAAATAGAATTCGGCTAATGCCAAATCCTCTGGACGAGTGACTTTGATATTATCCGAACGTCCGCTGATAATTTGCGGGCGATAGCCACAATATTCCAACGCGGAGGCTTCATCTGTGACGGCAACGCCATCCTGAAGCGCCCGTTGCAGGCACTGTTTCAACAGCGCCGCGGGAAAAAGCTGCGGCGTCAGTGCATGCCACAAATCGTTACGTTCTACCGTGCGATCGATAAACCCGTCCGTGCCGCGCTTCATGGTATCACGAACCGGCGCAGCCAGAATTCCACCAACGTCACTCTGCTCGACAATCGCCAGCAGGCGCGTCAGATCGTCCTGATGCAGACACGGACGCGCCGCGTCATGCACTAACGCCCATGCGCTATCGGCAACGGCGGACAGCCCAGCCAGCACGGAATCCGCACGCTGCTGCCCGCCCGTCACGGCACAAATACGGGGATCGTTGGCAATCGCCAAGGTATGAAAAAATGCGTCATCAGGGCTGATAACGACGACGACACGCTGCACGCGTGAATGGCGTAAAAGCGCGTCGATAGTATGTTCAAGAATGGTTTTATGGCCGGTCGCATCATTGCCAATCGTCAGATACTGCTTAGGACGATCGTTTTGCATCCGGCTGCCGTTGCCCGCAGCGGGCAAAACGGCAACAATGTCAGGCGGGGAAAGGCGTGGTATCTGCATGCGTCAACGTTGTGTGTTGTTAGATGAATCGTTATTAGATGACGTCGTATTCGCGTTACGGTGGTTCGATTCTGGCACCAGACGATAGAAGCTTTCACCGGGTTTGATCATACTCAGTTCATTGCGTGCACGCTCTTCAATCGCTTCCTGCCCGCCATTGAGGTCATCAATTTCAGCAAACAGTTGTTCGTTACGGTCTTTTAATTTGGCATTGTTCCCCTGCTGGACAACAACATCATCCTTCACCCGAACATAATCGTGAATGCCATTCTTGCCCAGCCACAGTGAGTACTGAAGCCAGCCAAGCAATATCAATAATAACAGCGTAAGCTTTCCCATCCCGCCCCCTGAAAAACCGCCTAATCATCCCATAACTTTTGTTTCGACTCCACTGTGTCCGGCAGTGGGAGGCAATATTCACCCTGCCGCGTGCGCAAATGGAGATATTCCGGGCAGAAAAGCATGCCAAACGTGCTCTCAGGTCACACTCACCTCATCCATTCATCCCCTTGTACTTTCTGTTCATCAGCAGACGTAAGCGCATAGCATCCGTCTGGCTAAAACCGTCCATAGGAAAAACGTCAGTTGAACCATTAATGCTATCTGTGTATTTTTATGCATACAAAGTGCATAAAAAAAGAAAGTTTTACATTTAAACCAGGAGAAAACCATGTTCAAAAAACTGTTATTCGTTGGTGCGCTCTTCACTACCGCACTATCCACTACCGTACTCCCCACCAGCGCCTTCGCCGCGGAACCCACTTATGTTGTTGGCTCTGGCGGAACCTATCGCCCTTTTGAGTTTGAAAATGCGAAGAAAGAGCTGGAAGGCTTTGATATTGATATTATTAAAGCGATCGCCAAGGCGGAGAATTTTAATATCAAGCTGATCAATACGCCGTGGGAAGGGATCTTCGCGACCCTTAACTCCGGCGACCGCGACATTATCATTTCCGGTATCACAATTACCGACAAACGTAAGCAAATGGTCGATTTCTCCGCACCGTATTTCCCAGCAGAGCAGTCCATTGTGGTGCCTAAAGGCTCGACGATCGACTCGATTGCTGCGCTGAAAGATCACAAAGTCGGTGTCGTGAACTCCAGTACCGCCGATATCGTGGTCTCCGATGTATTAGGCAAAAACAGTACATCGATTAAGCGCTTTGATAACACCCCGTTAATGTTACAAGAGCTGTATGAAGATGGTGTGGGCGCCGCGGTTGGCGACGTGGGCGTAGTGAAGTTTTACATTAAGACTCACCCTGAAAAACAGTTCAATCTGGTTTCCGACGCCAAATTCGAACGCCAGTATTTCGGGATCGCCGTCGCGAAAGGCAACGATCAGCTGCGTGAGAAGATTAACGCAGGGCTGAAAAAAATCGTTGCTGATGGCACCTACGCCAAGATCTATCAAACCTGGTTTGATAACAACGTTCCGACCTTACCCGCAGAATAACGCCTGCAACACACTGCGCACCTCTCCAGGTCTCCATCGCCTCAGCGAGAGGTCGCATCAACCGGACAGCTAGCCTGTCCGGTTTAATTTAGAATAATCATTACGTTAGCCTATTCAAAAAAGGAAACGATCTTGACGGGATTTCGTTGGGAGATCATTCAGGAATATGCCCCGCTGTTTATGGAAGGCACCTGGATGACCATCAAATGCACCATTATTTGTGTCATTCTTGGCACCTGCTGGGGATTAACGCTCGGATTAGGCCGCTTAGCGCAGGCACCGCACGGGCCGTGGAAATATATCCTGCACTACGGTGTTCAATGGCCGGTACGCATCTACATCAGCGCCTTCCGCGGCACGCCGCTGTTTGTACAAATCATGGTGGTGCACTTCGCGCTAGTGCCGCTGTTCATCAATCCGCGTGACGGGCTGCTGGTGACCAGCAATATTATGTCGGCCGATCTTGCCCGTACGCTGCGCTCAGATTACGGCGCGTTCCTCTCTTGCATCGTGGCAATTACGCTGAATGCGGGTGCCTATGTCTCCGAGATATTCCGTGCCGGTATTCAGTCGATCGATCGCGGCCAGATGGAAGCGTCACGCTCTCTCGGAATGAGCTATGGCCGTACGATGCGGAAAGTCATTCTGCCGCAGGCTTTTCGCCGCATGCTGCCACCGCTGGGCAACAACGCCATCGCGATTGTGAAGGATTCATCGTTGGCTTCAGCAATCGGATTGGCGGATCTCGCCTATGCCGCTCGTACGGTGTCAGGGGCTTACGCCACGTACTGGGAACCCTACCTGGCGATCTCTATCGTTTATTGGGTTATTACTTTCCTGCTTTCGCTGCTGGTGCGGCACATGGAAATGAGGTTTGGCAAAAGTGATTCACGTTAAAAACCTGCAAAAACAGTTTGGTGATACGCATGTCCTGCGCGGTATTTCCTGCGACATCGCGCCTCAGGAAGTGCTCTGCCTGATTGGCCCATCCGGTTCAGGAAAGAGTACCTTTCTGCGCTGCATCAACGCACTGGAGACGCTGTCGGCAGGCGAGATTACGGTCAACGGTTTTGCCATTCACGATCAGAAAACCAACATCAATCGCGTGCGCGAAAGCGTGGGGATGGTGTTCCAGCGCTTTAATCTATTTCCGCACATGACGGTGTTGGAAAACATAATTATGGCGCCGATGGATGTGAAAAAATTGTCGCGTGCGCAGGCCGTTGAACGGGCGAAAGCGTTGCTCAGCAAGGTCGGCCTGCTGGATAAAATCGATGCCTGGCCGAATAGCCTGTCCGGTGGACAGCAGCAGCGTGTCGCGATTGCCCGCGCGTTAGCGATGGAACCCGCGATCATGCTATTCGATGAACCGACATCCGCGCTGGACCCGGAGCTGGTTGGCGAAGTGTTAGCGGTTATGAAAACGCTGGCGAATGAAGGCATGACGATGGTCATCGTGACCCATGAAATGGCATTTGCCAGAGAAGTGGCCGATAGAGTGATCTTTATCGATCAGGGGATTATTCAGGAACAGGGGACGCCAGAAGCGATCTTTACTCATCCGAGTAACCCGCGTACGCAGGCTTTCCTAAGTAAGATACTGTAAAACGGTAAACCACAGGCTGTCAGCGTCTTCCACGCTGGCAGCCTTTTTCTTTTACCACCCCGTCAGAAACGAAAATACCAGCCAAAACAGGCAGACCACCGTCAGCCCTGTCGCAAAAAGCGTATAAAAAAGATAGCCTCTCAACAGAAAGCTAAACCCGACGCCAACCAGCACTGAAAACGGCATCAGCGCCAGAAAAAACGGCCAGGTGTAGAGCATGAAGAAAAACGTGGTATTAGAGCCGTATACCAGAAAAGGGATAGTAAAGGCCAACCAATAAAAGGAGAACCCCGTTACCGCCCCCATAAACAGGTAGGAAACGCCGTCATCTTCTTCTTGTTGCGCTGGCCGAGTCTTGCTAATCGTTAACTGCGTGGCATTTTGCATAATCTTTCCCATTCGTCCCCTCATCACCCACAAGCGCGGTGAAAAAAGCGGGATATCAGAGCTTGATAATAGCTCTCTTGCCCAGCAGATCTAACAATTGGTCTGTCAAATTTGTTACTAATTGTTCGCCATCCAGATGACTATCCGGCGCTTCCGGCGCTTCATACGCCGAGTCGATTCCGGTGAAATTACGCAGCTCTCCGGCACGGGCTTTTTTATACAACCCCTTAGGATCACGTGCTTCACAGGTCGCTAACGGCGTATCCACGAAGACTTCGATGAACTGCCCTTCGCCCAGTAAATCCTGCACCATTTTACGCTCGGCGCGGTGCGGCGAGATAAACGCAGTCAGGACTACCAGACCCGCATCCACCATCAGTTTGGCAACTTCCCCCACGCGACGGATGTTTTCGCGCCGATCGTCGTCGGTGAAGCCTAAATCGCGGCACAACCCGTGCCGCACGTTGTCGCCATCCAGCAGGTAGGTGCTGACACCACGCTGATGTAGCGCCTGTTCCAGCGCCCCCGCCAGCGTGGATTTACCGGATCCAGACAACCCGGTAAACCAGATAACGACGCCCTGATGACCATGCAACTCCTCGCGCGACTCTCGGGTGACATCGTGCGCATGCCAGACGACGTTATCGTCAGTCGGTTCATCGCGTAAAGACACGTTATTTGCCTCCCAGCAGATCGCGCGCACCCCAATGTGGGAAGTGGCGACGTACCAGCGCATTCAGTTCCAGCTCAAACGCGCTGTGTGCACCCGGTTCCTGATACACCTGTTCGATAGGTTCCCGCACCAGCCCAGCACCGACCGTGACGTTGCTCAGACGGTCGATAAAGATCATCCCGCCCGTCACCGCATTGTGCTGATAGTTGTCCAACACCAGCGGCTCATCAAAAACCAGCTCAACCGAACCGATACCATTCAGCGGCAGGTTCTCCGCTACGCGTTGCGTCAGCGTATTGATCTCAACCTGATACTGAATATTCTCGACCCGAGCGCGCGTTTTCTTACCGCCAATCTTGATGTCGTAGCTTTGTCCCGGTACCAGCGGCTGCTCCGCCATCCAGACAACATCCACCAGCGCATGCTGCACCGCTTTTAGCGATTCGCTACTGTCGACCAGCAGGTCACCGCGGCTGATATCTACCTCATCCGCCAGCACTAGCGTAATAGCTTCACCCGCCTGCGCCTGCGGTAAATCGCCGTCAAAGGTCACAATACGGCTGACGGTGGATTCTACGCCGGACGGCAGCACTTTAACCCGTTGCCCAACGCGGATGATGCCGGATGCCAGCGTTCCCGCGTAGCCACGGAAATCCAGATTCGGGCGGTTCACATATTGCACCGGGAAGCGCATCGGCTGTTCCAGCGTACGCTGTGCCACATTGACCGTTTCCAGCACGTCCAGCAGCGTCGGTCCGGTATACCAACCCATCGTCGTACTTGGCGTTGCGACATTGTCGCCATCCAGCGCGGAAATCGGCACAAAGGTGATATTCAGGTCGGCAGGCAGTTGCTGAGCAAAATCCAGATAATCCTGCTTAAACTGCTCAAACACCGTTTGCTGATAATCCACTAAGTCCATTTTGTTCACCGCCACCACTAGATCGCGAATCCCCAGCAGGGTCGCAATAAAGCTGTGACGACGAGTTTGATCCAAGACGCCTTTGCGAGCGTCAATCAGCAGGATCGCCAGCTCACAGGTTGATGCGCCGGTCGCCATGTTACGGGTGTACTGCTCGTGTCCCGGCGTATCAGCGATGATGAATTTGCGTTTTTCCGTGGAAAAATAGCGGTAGGCCACGTCAATCGTGATGCCCTGTTCACGCTCGGCCTGAAGCCCATCGACCAGCAGTGCCAGATCCAGTTTTTCGCCCTGCGTGCCCAGACGCTTGCTGTCATTGTGCAACGTACTGAGCTGATCTTCATAAATCTGGCGCGTATCGTGCAGTAAACGGCCAATCAGCGTACTTTTTCCATCGTCGACGCTACCGCAGGTCAGGAAACGCAGCAGCGTTTTATCCTGCTGCGCGTGTAAATACGCTTCCACACCGCCCTGCTCGGCGATCTGCTGTGCAATCGCATTATTGATAACGACTGCATCTTTCTCAGCCGCATTGTCTGCCGCTGTGTCTTTTAAAGAAATTTGGCTCATTCGACGATTCCTCAGAAATACCCTTGACGCTTTTTCAGCTCCATTGAACCGGCCTGATCGCGGTCAATTACCCTTCCCTGACGCTCACTGGTGGTGGAAACCAGCATCTCTTCGATGATTTCCGGCAGCGTCTGCGCATGCGATGCCACCGCGCCCGTCAGCGGCCAGCAGCCCAGCGTGCGGAAGCGCACCATGCGTTGTTCGATCACTTCACCAGGTTGCAGATCGATACGATCGTCATCCACCATCAGCAGCATACCGTCGCGCTCCACCACTGGACGCGGCGCGGCCAGATACAGCGGAACAATATCGATATTTTCCAGATAGATGTATTGCCAGATATCCAGTTCGGTCCAGTTGGAGAGCGGGAAAACACGGATGCTCTCACCTTTGTTAATCTGGCCGTTGTAGTTATGCCACAGCTCCGGACGCTGGTTCTTCGGATCCCAGCGGTGGAAACGGTCGCGGAAGGAGTAAATACGCTCTTTGGCACGCGATTTCTCTTCATCGCGGCGCGCCCCGCCAAACGCGGCATCAAAACCGTATTTATCCAGCGCCTGCTTCAGCCCTTCCGTTTTCATGATGTCGGTGTGTTTGGCGCTGCCGTGCACAAAGGGGTTAATCCCCAGCGCTTCACCCTGCGGGTTGCGGTGCACCAGCAGTTCACAGCCGTAGGCCTTTGCCGTCTTGTCGCGGAATTCGTACATTTCACGAAATTTCCAGCCAGTATCAACGTGCAGCAGCGGGAAAGGCAGCGATCCCGGATAGAACGCCTTGCGCGCCAGATGCAGCATCACCGAAGAGTCTTTGCCGATGGAATACATCATCACCGGGTTACTGAACTCGGCCGCCACTTCGCGGATGATGTGAATGCTTTCGGCTTCAAGCTGCCGTAAATGCGTGAGTCGTTTCTCGTCCATACCCTTTCCTTAAGCCAAGTTTACTACCGCTGGGCGGCTGTCTTGCGGCACCGTCGGCGTTGTCTGACCAAACCAGGCAATCTGATGGTGCAGATCCACCACCTCGCCAATCACCAGTAGTGCTGGTGTCGGCGCTTGCCGTGCCAAATGTTCTAACTGTTGCAGCGTGCCAATTTGCACCTGCTGATCGTGTCGGGTGCCGCGACTGATCACGGCAACGGGCGTCTGCGATGAACGACCATGCGCGATCAGCTGCTGCGAAATCTCGGCGGCCTTCATCGTTCCCATGTAAATCGCCAGCGTCTGACGGCCACGCGCCAGTGTTGACCAGTCCAACTCGTCGCCATCCGGGCGACAATGTCCGGTAATAAAAAGTACGCTCTGCGCGTAGTCACGGTGCGTCAACGGAATCCCCGCATACGCCGTGACGCCTGCCGCAGCCGTCACGCCGGGCACCACCTGAAACGTGATGCCGGCCTGCGCCACCGCTTGCAGCTCTTCGCCGCCGCGGCCAAAAATGAAGGGATCGCCGCCTTTCAGGCGCACTACCCGTTTTCCTTCCTGCGCCAGCTTGACCAGTAGCTGATTAATCTCATCCTGTGGCAACGAATGCGCGCTGGCGCGTTTCCCCACGCAGATGCGTTCAGCATCGCGGCGCACCAGATCCAACACGTCGGCGCTGACCAAATGGTCATATAGCACCACGTCCGCCTGCTGCATCACCTGCAATCCGCGCAGCGTCAGCAGTCCGGCATCACCGGGGCCTGCGCCAACCAGTGCGACTTCACCGCGTGCGGCCGCTGGCTGCTGCTGTTCCTCTTGCTGAAGCGCCAACTGCTGTTGCAGTTCGTCTTCGGCCTGCGCCAGTTGCCCAGCGGACACCAGCGACGCAAAGCGTCCGACAAACAGCCGTTCCCAAAAGCGACGGCGTGCCGGCATCGAATGCAGTCGGGTTTTAATTCTGTCGCGCCAGCTTCCGGCGATGTCCGCCATCGTGCCCAAACTGGCGGGCAGTAAGGATTCCAGCTTTTCACGCAGCAGACGCGCCAGCACCGGCGCTTGTCCACCCGAGGAAATAGCCACCACCAGCGGAGAGCGATCGACAATCGAGGGGAAAATAAACGAGCACTTTGGCTGATCGTCCACCACGTTCACCAGCAAATGACGCTGATTCGCGGCCTCAAATACCGCGGCATTCAGCTCGGCGTCATCCGTAGCGGCAATCACCAGAAACACGCCGGATAACAGTTCCGGTGTAAAAGAGTGTGCCAGCCACTCAACCTGCCCGGCCTGATGCTGCGCCGCCAACGGTTCCGCCAGCGCCTGCGCGACAATTTTTACCTCCGCACCCGCGCGTTGCAGCAGATCGATTTTGCGCGTAGCAACCTCGCCGCCGCCAACAACCAGTACTGGGCGCTGACGAAGATCGGCAAATAAAGGGAGATAGTTCACAGTCGCCTTAACTAAGCAAAAAAATAGATAATGCGACTATACGGTGAGGACAGAACACTTATGAAATGCCGAATTGGAATGACAAGTTCCGTAATGGAATAACAACACGTTTACAACCGCCAGCAGGACGCCTGACGCAATCGGGCATCCATTTGATTGCGCCATCGGCGTTCAGCTACAGGCTTGATTCTTGATCCTGACCACTTGTGCAACATCGTCACCGAGCAGTTGATCCAACTGGCCTTCACGAATCCACTGCACGATCTGGACTTCGATATCCACCGCGTGGTCCTGAAGATCTTGATGGTATGAGCCGGGCAAATAGAGGAAGGCCGCAAATCCCTCATCATGCAGCTGGCGCGCTTCTCCACGGGCAAAGCGGTCGATCTCAATGCTCATCGCATCAAGATTGGCCTGACGGGCAAGCGCCGCTGGGTCAATCAAACGCGAGTGCATCAGGCCAACGGTTGGCACGTCAGGTATCGCCGCTTTTACCGCTCTCAGTTGAACATAGTCAAACGAAGCGAATTGCAGCAGATCGGCACAATCCAGTTCATCGATGAGCTTCCTCAGCTTCGGGAAGAGTATCTCATTGCAATCATACACTTTGAATTCAAGCTGATAGATGATGCCGAGCTGGCGGGCAAACAGTAGGGCATCCCTGAGCAGCGGGATGCGTTCCCCTGCGAATTCCTGACTGAACCACTGCCCAGCATCAAGTTTGGCAAGCTCAGAATAGGTCATGCCTTGCACGAGGCCTCGCCCGTTGGTGGTGCGGTTAACCGTCTCGTCGTGAATCAGGACTAATTCACCATCACGCGTGATTCTTAGATCGGTTTCGCAGGTAACGCCGAAACCCGCATGTTCAAACGCCTTGTTAAACGCAGCAAGGGTGTTTTCTGGTGCGCCAGCACTGTGGCCTCGATGACCTCCAAGGCGTATTGTCGCAGGCGTCATTCGTAGTGGATTCATTGTCATTCTCCTCGTTTTATTGCGTTTAACCTTATTGCGTTTAACCAAGGTTCCTCATTTCAGTGTCGGATCGGAAAGATCACGTAACCGATCGCCAATGAGGCTGATAGTGAGCGACAGTATGAAGATGACCATGCCCGGCACGATGGATATCCACCATGCGGTCATGATGTAGTCGCGCCCCGCCCCCACCAACGATCCCAGACTGACCTGTGGCGGTTGCACTCCGAGGCCAAGGAAGCTCAGCGACGACTCCAAAATGAGGATTTCAGGCATCACCACCGTGAAGGTGACCAGCACGACGGCAAAGATATTGGGAAAAACGTGGACGATCGCGATACGAAAGCCACCCGCACCATTGCGAAACAAGGCGGCGATATACGGCTTCTCCAGTTCAAGACTGGCCATCGTGCGCGTCAGGCGAGCAAAACGCTCCCAGCCAAACAGCCCCAGCAGGCAGATGAAAAGCGTGAGGCTGTTTCCGAGAAAAGCCAGCACCGTGAGCGTAATGATGATAAACGGCATCGATGCCTGAAAATCAATCGCCACCCGAATGATGGCATCCGCTAAACCGCGACGGAAGCTTGCGATCAGGCCAAGCGACGTCCCGATGATCAGGCTGATGATCGATGCGCCAAGGGAGATAAAGAGACTCATACGCAGCGCATAGAAGACGCGGCTTAAGATGTCGCGTCCCATCTCGTCGGTGCCAAGCCAGTGCCGAGAGCCGGTTCCAAGGTGGAACGGCGGCATATTTCGCGCTCTCAGATCTATCTGCGCAAAGCCATAGGGCGAAAGCGTGTCAGCAAAGACAGCGAGCACAACGGCCATCACAATGATCCCAATACACACGAGCAACAGCGGATTAGCGTGGGGAAACCGGGCAAATAAGCCAGAAGGCATCTTTGACGCAGAGGGCGTATCTGTCATGACACACGCCCCCGAGACCGCTGTGAGTGGCGCAGGCGGGGATCGATCATCACATGCAGGAAATCAACGAACAGGTTGGCACTGACCATCGCTACCGTGATGAGAATGACAATCGCCTGAACCACCGCCACATCGCGGGCAGCAACAGAATTGATGAGCAGCAGGCCCACGCCGGGCCAGGCGAATACCGCTTCAATCACGGCGGAGCCGCCAATCATTCCGCCGAGCAAGAACCCGAACAGTGTCAGCAAAGGCAGTGCCGCGTTCGGCATCACGTGCCTGACGATCAGCCCCCACTCGGAGACACGCTTCGCCCGAGCGGCAAGGATATAACGCTGCCCGATGACTTCAAGCACGCTTGAGCGAACGAATCTCGCGATAACACCGGCATTGTAAAGCCCGATAGCCAAGGCAGGCATTACCATGTGGGCAAGCGTCGCGCCTCCCCCCGATGGCAGGATCCGCAACTGTACGGCGAAAAGCTGGATCAGGAGAATGCCGGTCAGGAAAGTGGGAATTGAATGCGTCAGCACGGCGAGGCCGATTACTGCGCGGTCAATCACCCCACCGCGATAGTGCGCCGCGACGACACCCAGCGGAATCCCCACCGCAAGCGCCAGTACAAGCGAAGCCGCCATCAGCCGCAGCGTTGCGGGGATCTTTTCCATGATCATGGCAAGCGCATCCTGACCGCTTCGCAGCGATGTACCAAAATCCCCCGTCACTATGCGCCCGAGATAGGTGAAATACTGTTCGCTCACAGGGCGATCCAACCCCCACTGCTGGCGGAGTATGTCAATAACCTGCGGCGGCGTTTCGACACCCAGGAGCGACGTCATCGGGTCACCGCTGATGCGCAGCATGACGAAAGTAAAGGTGACAGCAAGGAACACCGTCACTACTGCACGCAGCGCTGAGCCAAACAGGGTGTTCAGCATGCCGCTCTCTCCGCCAAAATGGGGCGGCGGTGCGCAGCATCCGCAGCAATCGGCCGACGCCTTCCTTTCGGCACGGCAGCCAGCAGTTTTACGGTGTAAGGATGGGAAGGCTCGGCAAACACACTTGACGTTGGTCCGCTCTCCACCACGCCGCCGTCCTGCATCACGGCGACCCGATGCGACACGTGGCGTACAACACGCACATCGTGACTGATCAACAGGATCGAAAGACCGCGCTTCTCTTGAAGATCGAGCAAGAGATTGAGCACCTGTGCCTGAACCGACACATCCAGCGCCGAGACAGGTTCATCGCACAGCAGAACCTTTGGCTCAGCGACCAGCGCCCGAGCGATAGCGGCGCGTTGCCGCTGCCCGCCTGACATCTGATGCGGATAGCGATCCAGCATGGTGATGGGGAGAGCGACAGCGCTAAGTGCTTCCTTAGCCCTATCGCGCCACTCATTCTTGTACCCGATAGCGTGGATCAAGAGCACTTCCGCAATCTGCCGACCAATGGTGTGGCGTGGATCAAAGGCACCGAGCGTATCCTGCGCCACGACCTGAAGCACACGCGCCAAACGCCGACGGTTCGGTTTGAGATAGTGGGAAAATGGCTCGCCAAAGAGTGACAATGTTCCGCTATCAGGCTGGCGATCACCGCAAAGTAGCGCGGCAAGGGTCGATTTCCCAGACCCGGATTCACCAACCAGACCGAGCGTTTCACCTTGCTCAAGCGATAAAGACACGCCGCGTACCGCCTGCTTGCCAGCCCGACGGTTTGTCAGCAGCGAAAATCCAGCGTGATAGGTGAAATCCAGATCGCGGGCGTCGAGAATGGGCATTCTGTCCATCGCGTTCACACTCATGACACGCTCCCCACAGAGAGTAATGAGGTCGCCGTATCACGCTGCCAATGTTGGGGGATCTCCACCAATCGGCTTAAAGGCTCACCGCTTCCCGGCATCGCGTCCAGCAGCAGTTGAGCGTAGGGATGGCTCGATCGCTCGTAGATATTTTCAGTCGTATCGATCTCCACGATCTCGCCGCCGTAAATAATGGCAATCCGATCGCAGACCTCCGCGACCAGGTCGAGATCGTGGCTGATGAAGATCATGGCAATGCCGCGGCGACGCACCAGCGAGACAAGCAGCGACACGACCTGCTGCTGGACGGTCACATCCAGCGCCGTCGTCGGTTCGTCTGCGATGACGAGCTGCGGCTCCAGAGCAAGTGCCATCGCGATCATCACACGCTGGCACATACCGCCAGAAAATTGCGAAGGATAGTCATGGTAGCGCTTCTCTGGCTGGTCGATAGCGACGTCTTTCAGCATCTGTAGCGCAATCTCGCGGGATTCCGCCACTGAATGCCCGGCACTTCGCGCAGCCTCAGCGATTTGTTCGCCAACGGTACGTACCGGATTAAGGCAGGATATCGGTTCCTGAAAGATCATGCCGATCGGCGGGAGCTTTTTCGCCACTAGCGCATTATGCAGTTCGGAAGCGGCGAACGTTTGGCTGCCAATCGTAACCGAACCAGAAACAAGCGCAGTCGCGGGCAAAAGACCAGCTACCGCGAGGCATGAAAGCGATTTTCCAGATCCGCTCTCACCCACAATCCCCAGAATTTCACCTTCACCGACCTCAAAGGATATCGACTTCACCGATATGGTTCTGGCCTTCCCCGCGAGAAAGGCAATACTCAGATTTTGAACGGAAAGAATGGATTCAGTCATGATGACACCCTCACTTGGCAGCATTAACAAAGGAGAGGTTTTGTGGTCCAAGGTCCATCGCGAAAACCGGCTTCGGCTTCCACTTCACCTTGTTGGAAACCCCGTAGAAGACGGCGTTCTGGTAAAGCACAGTGATCCCCGGATCCTTCCATTCAATAATGTCCAACATCTCGGAGAAGATCCTGGCGCGATCCGCTGGGGCAACCGTCGGTTCAAGCTTGGCGCCGAGCTGGTCAAATTCATCATTAACCCAGATTTTCTGCGTGCCCAGCGCTGCGGTCTTTGCGAACCCCATCGCATAGACGGAAACGTAAGGATCGGGAATCGCGGCGGTGCTGGACCAGTTACCCACCGCCCGACTTGAGGTATTTTCAAACAGCTTGCCGGACTCAACAAACTCCATCCGGGCGTTGACGCCCACCGCCTGCCACATCGCCACCACGCCTTCACTCACCGAGTTTTCCGCCGTGTAGTAATTGTTTTGTGAGCGGAGCGCGATCGGTTCACCGTGATAGCCCGCTTCCTTCAAGAGCTGCCGCGCTTTGTCAGGGTTATATTCGTATTTTGGGCGATCCTTCATGTAGATAGGGCCGAAAACTTTGAACTGCTCGCCATTCGGCACCACGGTTCGTCCGTTCCAGATAGAATCGACGATCGCCTGACGGTCAATTGCAAGGATAAGCGCCTGACGAACACGCGGATCCTTGAGTGCGGGGTTATATTTGTCGAAGAACAGGATACGGTTGTTCGGAACAGGGCCGCCGACAATCTTCGCGTTACCCGACTGGTTCACCATCTCAAGCTGATCCGGCGGCAGATCGGTGGCAATGTCATAATCCCCCGCGATAAGGCCAGCGATACGCGATGAGACTTCCGGCACCATTCTGAAGATGACACGCTTCGCATTCGGCTTGCCACCAAAATACCGATCGTGCGCCACCAGCGTCACATGGTCATTGGCTACCGACTCCAGAACCTTATAGGGACCCGCGCCGACCGGCTTCTGCTTCCACTTAGCCCAGTCACCGCCCATCTTCACCCAGGCATCTTTGCTGATCACCACCGCGGCATAGCTTGCCAGTCGCTGTAACAAGATCGGATCTTTGAACTTCGTGACGAAACGGACGGTGTTTAGATCCACCACCTCGACATGATCAAGGCTGCTAAAATTTGTCAGATAGGCGGGATAACCGGGCGCTTTCGGATCGGTCAAACGCTCCGGTCCGAACGAAAAGGCGACGTCCTCCGCCGTCATTTCGCGACCATCATGAAAAATGACGCCCTTGCGAAGCGTCACTTCGAGCGTTTTATCGTCGATCCATTTCCACGCCGTCGCAAGGTTCGGCTGTACCGAGAAATCGCCATCAATATCGAGCTTGAGTAAGGTTTCGTGGATCGACGGATTGTTGCGGAAAGCGACATTGGACGCAGCATCAACCGGTTCCTGTGTCTCTGGGTTTTTCTGAACCGCGATCCGTAACTCAGGACGCGTGTCCTCCTGAGCAAGCGCGATGCCACCAGAGAGGAAAACAGCAAACAGCACCACGGCACCGATAAAGCTCGTTCTCTTCATGTCAGCACTCCCTCAGTCAGCGGGTTCGCCAAGTCGCGTCCGCTACTGAACACGCTCGAATTTGTTTAAATAACGATCAAATGTTGACCAAATCCTATCTTTGCAAGATGACGGTGTTATGACGACAATTCGCTTATTGCGACAGGACAGAGGGGAGGTAAAAAGCAGAAGATGGCGCTACAAAGTGGCTGGCGGCCTGTCTGAAGTAAACATCACAAGTAAAACATCGCGTTCGCACTCTGTGGCCGAAAATAAAAAAACCCATGCAGAACATGGGGTTTGTGATCGGTCTAAAGCACGTTGTTGGGGCGTTTTACCCTTCGTGCAGTCCGCATTCGCGTTTCAGGCCGAAGAAACGGGTTTCTTCTTCGGCCATACCCGGTTCCCATTTGCGGGTGGTGTGCGTATCGCCGACTGACAGATAGCCCTGCTCCCACAGCGGGTGGTAGCTCAGGCCGTTTTCTTTCAGATAGTGGTACACCGTCCGGTTGTCCCAGTCGATAATCGGCAGGAATTTGAAGACGCCGCGCTGAATCGCCAGCACCGGTAATTCACCCCGGCTACCGGACTGCTCACGACGCAGGCCAGCAAACCATGTTTTCGCCTTTAACTCGCTCAGCGCCCGATTCATCGGCTCGACTTTATTCAGCAGGTTGTAGCGCTCAATGCCTTCCACACCCTGCTCCCACAGCTTGCCGTAGCGCGCCTCTTGCCAGGCCGAGGATTCAGCAGCGCGATACACTTGCAGATTCAGCGTCAACTGTTCCGTCAGTGCGTCAATAAACTGATAGGTTTCAGGAAACAGATAGCCCGTATCCGTGAGGATAACTGGAATATCCGGGCGCTGTTGCGTCACCAGATGCAGCGATACCGCCGCCTGAATGCCGAAGCTGGACGACAACACATAGTCGCCCGGCAGATTCTCCAGCGCCCAGCTCACTCTTTCCTGCGCAGACAGCGATTCAAGCTTGCTGTTCACCGCTGCCAACTCTGCCGCCTGTTCCGCTTTCGGTAACGCGTTGAGCGCCTCAAGATTAAATTCGGCCATCAGACTCTCCTGTTAGTCATAGAAATCGCGAGCGGGATCCAGCACCGGTTTAATGATGTTGGTACGAATCACAAAATCCCCGAAGCCTTCATTGCGCTGGCGATCTTGCGCCCACAGCCCGATAAGCCGATCGATTTCCGCAAGGATTTCGGTTTCATTAATGTTTTCGCGATACATACGCGGAATGCGTGTCCCCTCGCGATTCCCGCCAAGGTGCACGTTATAACGCCCCATCGCTTTGCCCACCAGACCGATTTCCGCCAGCATTGCGCGGCCACAGCCGTTCGGGCAACCCGTCACGCGCAGAACGATGTGTTCATCGCCCACGCCGTGCTGCTGCATGATGCCTTCCACTTTCGTGACGAACTCCGGCAGGAAGCGTTCGGCTTCCGCCATCGCCAGCGGACAGGTCGGGAACGATACGCAGGCCATCGAATTCTTGCGCTGCTCGCTGACGCCGTCATCAATCAGGCCATGCTCACGCGCTAGCGCATCAATCTTCGCTTTGCTACGCGCAGGAACGCCCGCAATGATCAAATTCTGGTTCGCCGTTAACCGGAAATCCCCTTTGTGGATCTTGGCAATTTCCGCCAGCCCGGTTTTCAGTGGACGACCCGGATAATCCAGCACACGACCATTTTCGATAAACAGCGTCAGATGCCATTTATTGTCGATACCTTTCACCCAGCCGATACGATCGCCACGTCCGGTAAATTCATAAGGGCGCACCGCTTCAAATTTCACACCGGCACGCGCTTCCACTTCCTGCTTGAAGTTGTCTACACCCACGCGCTCCAGCGTGTATTTGGTTTTCGCGTTTTTACGGTTGGTGCGGTTACCCCAATCGCGCTGTGTGGTCACCACCGCTTCCGCGATTGCCAGCGTATGTTCAATGGAAATGTAGCCCAGTTCACTGGCGGTACGCGGGTAAGTTTCTTTGTCGCCGTGCGCGATAGAGAGCCCACCGCCCACCAGCACGTTAAAGCCCACCAGACGGCCGTTATCGGCAATCGCCACGAAGTTGAGATCGTTCGCATGCAGATCGATATCATTCTGCGGCGGGATCACCACCGTGGTTTTGAACTTACGCGGCAGATACGTCGAGCCCAGAATCGGCTCTTCATCCGTCGTTGCCACTTTTTCCTGATCCATCCAGATTTCGGCATAGGCACGCGTTCGCGGCAGCAGATGCTCAGAAATCTTTTTCGCCCACTCATACGCCTGCTGATGCAGTTCGGATTCTATCGGGTTAGACGTACACAGCACGTTACGGTTCATGTCATTCGCCGTCGCCAGCGCATCCAGTCCGATGCTATTCAGCATCTGGTGTACCGGTTTCACGTTCGATTTGAGAATACCGTGATACTGGAACGTCTGGCGGTTGGTGATACGAATGCTGCCGTAGATCGTATTTTCAGTCGCAAATTTGTCGATCCGCAACCACTGCTCTGGCGTCATCACACCACCGGGCAGACGGCAGCGCAGCAGCATCGCATGGCGCGGCTCCAGCTTCTGCTCGGCACGTTCGGCGCGAATATCGCGGTCATCCTGCTGATACATACCGTGGAAGCGGATCAGCAGAAAGTTATCGCCCCTGAAACCACCGGTCAGACCATCATTCAGATCTTCAGCAATCGTGCCGCGCAGAAAGTTACTTTCTGTCTTCATGCGCTCTGCGTCAGCGAGTTTCCCTTCTACCACCAAGGGACCGGGGTGTTTTTCACTGAAAACGTATTTTTCACTCATTAGTACACATCTCGCTGATAACGGCGCTCAAGGCGCAGATCGCTTAAAAACTCATCGGCCTGTTCACTGTCCATGCCGCCATGCTCAACTATCAGTTCCAGCAGTGCCCGTTCGACGTCTTTCGCCATACGGTTAGCATCACCACACACGTACAGGTGCGCGCCATCCTGAATCCAGCGCCAGACTTCCGCACCTTTTTCCCGCAGTTTGTCCTGCACATAAACCTTGTTCGCCTGATCGCGTGACCAGGCCAGATCGATGTTGGTCAGCAGGCCATCTTTTACGTAGCGCTGCCATTCAACCTGATACAGAAAATCTTCCGTGAAGTGTGGGTTACCGAAGAACAGCCAGTTTTTCCCTTCAGCCCCATCGGCATCGCGCTGCTGCATAAACGCGCGGAATGGCGCAATGCCGGTGCCCGGCCCAATCATGATGACCGGCGCGTCGGAATTCGCTGGCAGACGGAAGTTATCGTTATGTTCGATGAAGACACGGACTTCATCATCTTCACTCAGCCTGTCGGCCAGATAGCTGGAAGCACCACCGGCACGCTCGCGGCCTTCATATTCGTAGCGCACCACGCCAACGGTGATGTGCACTTCGCTTTCGGCTTCCGCCTGCGAGGAGGCAATAGAATAAAGGCGCGGCGTCAGCGGGCGCAGCAGGCCCAGCAGTTGCTCCGCCGTCAGCTCAGTCGGCGCTTGTCGCACCATATCGACCAGCGGTGTGCGCTGTGCGAACTGCTGGAGAGCAGGCTTATCGGCCAACAGCGACAACAGCGTTTCATTACGCGACAGTGCCGCATATTTCTCGACAATCGGTGCGGTGTTTTGCGTCAGCTCAAAGTGGCTTTTCAGCGCCTGCGATAATGGCAGCGTCTTACCGTCAACGCTGACGGATTCATCGCCTTTCAACCACAGCAGTTCCAGCAATTCCTGAACCAGCGCAGGATCGTTATCGAACCACACGCCCAGCGCATCTCCCGGCTGGTAACGCAAACCAGAATCGCCCAGATCGATCTCGATATGGCGAACATCCTTTTCGGAGTTACGCCCGGTCACTTTCTGATTTACGGCAAACGTAGCATGCAGCGGTGAGGATTTGCTGTACGGGCTGCTGGTAATTTCATCCAGTGCGCCCTGAGCGGCAATCTGCGCGACGGCTTCACCCTGAACCGGCACCCGTACCTGCAAAATATCGACCAGCTGGCGTCGCCATTGTTCGGCAAGCCCCTGATAATCGACATCGGCATCCACGCGATCCAGCAGGCGTTCAGCGCCTAGCTCAGCCAGACGGCTATCAAAATCCTTACCCGCCTTGCTGAAGAATTCGTAAGAGGTATCACCCAGACCAAACACGGCAAACGCGGTGTCTTTCATCTCCGGGGCTTTTTTGGACAGCAGGAACTTGTGCAGCGCGACGGCTTCTTCCGGCGGCTCCCCTTCCCCCTGCGTCGAGGCCACGATCAGCAGCAGTTTTTCCTGCCCGATTTGCTTGAATTTGTAATCACCCGCATTGACCAGATTGACGGACAGCTTGGCTGCCAGCAGATCGTCACGCAGCTGTTCCGCCACCCGACGCGCATTGCCGGTCTGTGAGGCGGAAATCAGCGTAATCGTTTGTACTGGCACCGTGACTGCGGATGCTGTCGTTGCCGTGGCGGCGATCGCCCCCGGCTGCACATTCCCTGGCTGCTGTACTAAACCCCAGAAATAGCCGGATAGCCAGGCCAGCTGCGTCGATGAGAAATCACCGGTTGCCGCCTGTAAACGCGTTAATTGCTCCACACTCAGCGGAAGCAATGAAGTGGGGGAAACCGGAGTAGTCATTGTGATTTCTGTTTCCTTGTGCCTGTGCTGTTAGCCAACGACGCTAATACAAAAACATGCAATAAAAAGATGGATGGAGGATAAGGGTAACGATCTGCATCTTAACAATTAAAGAAATGATGGAAATATTAAATAACCAAAATGACTAAATGGTTTTTCTGATAGTCCTTATTGCTTAAAGTGTTATGCCTGATAGCACGTGCGCTTCATGCCTGTTGCGGGAGAAATGTCGGTAGGATGTCGTGAGGAAGAAGGGCTGCCGTGCAGCCCTCTATGTAGACGATACTCGCTAAATTTTCAGGACCTTCATGCCGAAATCGTCAGGATGAACGATGTTTTCGAGCTGACCGACCTGCTGCAAGTCGCCATTAGAAACGACACTGCTGATATTGGTATCAGGAAAACGAAGGTTCTTGATGAGATGCACCACGATAGGCTTACCCTTTTTATCAATATCCATCACCCACCCGATGAAGCCTCCCGAATATTTCGCCAGACTGCCGATGGGGTAGAGGCCATAAATCTGCACGTATTTGACCAGCACGGCCTTATCATAGGCCGCGTTAGCCTCATAGATGTTGCGATAGGCGGCCAATGGCGTGCGGGGAGAAATACCATTACGCGCATGCCTGAGCTTATTAATCGCCTTGATCACAGAAACCAGACGAACTAACGCCGATAGCTGATCGCCGCTTTTACCTTGTGGATAACCCGTGCCATCCAAACGCTCATTGGCATTCTCAATCACATCGCGGCAGGTGGGGGTTATCGACCAGCCTAGCTCACGTAACTTCGCGCACAGCACTTCCACATGGCCGCTAAGGATCGCTTTCTGCGCCGGATTCATATTGACCTTCAGCGACGGAAGACGGGCGTTGACCAGCAGCGGCTTGCCCATGGTGTGTAACAACGCCCCAAGTACCGCCTCGCGGACATGAGGATCGTGTGGATCGGCAATTAACAGCATGTCGGCCAATTTCCCCGCGACCTGCACCGCATGTCTGACCCAGTCCGCCTCATCGCGCAGGAACGACAGCGCATACAGAAAAGCCTTTCGATCTTTTTTGACCATATACAGCAAGGTATCGACACAGTCATAAAAGATCTCAACGGGCAGTTGATTGCGTGTTTTGATGTACATCAGCCCAATCTGAAGCCGATGGGCAACCTCCATGACGCCGCGTTCCATCGGCGTCTGGCGGGTACGTTTCTCTCGTTCCTGACTTTCTCGCAGCAACAGATTTTTCTCCTTAGTGCCCGGAATGAACAATGGAGATGAATACACCATGCTGCCAGTAATGCCGGTTCGGTATGCAGCCTCTCTTTCCGACTCATTCGTATAATGAAGTAGGGCTTCAGACTGGGATGAGGATAAATGGATAAATTGGATGCCGACGGCCGCATAGCCATTATTTCCAAAGGGGCGTATATGGCGGATTTTCCCCTCGGCATAAAAGCTTTCTCCGTTAGGGAATTCAAGCGTAATGCCGGGGATATCTTGGCCCACTTCAATCGCAATACTCTCAACCAGATCGATTTCGACCAGACATCCACCGGTCGATAAATTACGTAGCGTTCCGGGCACATTCAGCGTGTGTAGATAAACTTCAATGCGAGCACGAGCCTGCATGCCAAGAATAAAGGGAATACGAATCGCCCCTCTGTTCTCAGTGACAAAAACAGATTCTGGCAAACGACATTCCAGACGATAAAACATACTGTCCGTCTTGAATAATTGGGTAGAAATATTACACAGACTGTAGGTTTCTCGTTCGATGTTATCCGTGCCCTTGAGCGCCTCCAGATCAAAATTCAAACCACCATCGGCAAGATATCTGTCGATATCCGAGCCAGAGTATTCCACATCTAACACGATACGGTTTTTATCCGGATTCAATTCCGCAACGTCGGCCTTTAATGCATATAGCATATCCTTGGCATAGATAGACATCACATAGGGATGTTGCAGTAATGCGCTAATCACTTTAGCGGGAGGAGGAGAAAAGTGTTCCACGATAAGATCTACCTATTAACGCGACAGTGATATACCCCAAAATCCAAAAAGGATTTCTCTTTTAATAGAAACGAATATTTACACGAAATTAAATTTTTACACAAAAATCAAACACGATAGAAAAACACCTATCATTACTGAGAAAAGCCTCCAAGATTTAATTTATTAATTTTTATTCACCCTAACACCATGACGAAACGACGATCTTTACGTCATTTATCATCCTAACAAGGATGCTATGAAGTCACAACGCTCGCACACACCCACCAAATTGGTTAAAATTCAAACAAAAACAAAATAAAAACCAATTAAACAAAAAACAATGAAATTAAAAATTAGTTAAACGATAATTAATGGAATAAAGAACCAAAGCAAACATAGATTTAAGCGATCATTATTTTTTATTCAATAGCTAAAGACTATCAAACATGAATAATTGATCATTTAAAACAATTTCCAAATATTCCAAATCATTGTGTAGAATCCAAACGAGTCACACTATCGAGTTTCTATTTCCAGGGAGAGGGTGAGTAATCAGTAAAATGAATACAACAACATTAAATATCGATGGAAAAATTCTTAGGCTGACAGCAGAGTTTCAGCCTATTATCCATCTCCCTCAAAATAAAATATTCCGCTATGAAGCCCTCGCCAGGTTTTATAACTCAGAAGGCGTTTTAACATCGACTCAGCAGACCATCGATAAAATTGAGGAGTGTAAAGCAATCGATAAAGTGACAGACTTTATGTTTGATGTGGTCTGTCAGGTAATAAAAAACAAAAGTAGCATGACAATATCATTCAATCTGTCACATTTACTCTTTAATAATTCCGCCTATCTGGAAACGTTATACCAAAAATGCCTCATGCATGAGGTTAACCCACAGAATATAGAAATAGAGATCAGTGAAAAAACGACCCGGCAGCAGCTAATAGATGGGATACCCTTTTTAAATCAGGCCAAGAAATATGGTTTTATGATTTCATTAGATGACTTCGGCGCAGGAAATCTACAAATAGACAGCCTGAGTTTGTTTGACTTCGATACCATAAAAATCGATCGCTCTATTATCGATGGCATCGGGAAAGAAGAGATCAAATCACAAAAACTAAAGGTCTTATTGAACAAGCTCATTCCTCTTGGCGTAAACATTATCTGTGAAGGCGTTGAGAAGGCGACCGATTTGAACCGGTTAAATAAATATCACCCCATTGGGATTCAAGGATATATCTTCTATCGCCCACTCACATTCAGCCAATTAAAGCTGCTGGAAGGCTTTTAGCTGGCATCCTCGATTTTTCTGCCTCGCCAACAACACCTTAGACGATCGCGATTAGCGAACAGGCTCACATTTCTGGCGTTCACTCTGGGAATTTCTCCTTTGCGATAACACATCAATGCGATACTCACGCCAGTGGCAACGGGAGAAAAATGATGTGGCAACGACGCGCGCTGGAACTCAATACGCAGGATATTTGGCACTGGCAGCAGGTCATTTCGGTCGTCGATTACGCCCGTGAACAGGGTTTCAATACGCTGGTGCTGGGCGCGGCGGATTTGCTGGATAAGCTGGTGACGCCGGAAGCCTACAATAACGCGCGTTTTGACGATCGCATCAGCAGCCAGCAGCGTTCACGCTGTGTTTACCTGAATCAGGTCGCGGCGCACTGCCGTGAACAGGGGCTGGCGCTATATCTGCAATGCAAAGAGCTGTCCTTTCCCACAGATTTACTGCTCCATCACCCGGAATTGCTCGACGACAAACATAGCCTCCGCATGGATACCGATTTTTGGTGCGACTACCTTGCCGCCAAAGTCGAACTGCTGATGCAGCAGATCCCGCGGCTGAGCGGCCTGCTGCTGGCGATCTCCAACAGCGATAGCCTGCTGCGCTTTTCCGCCCCTTCCGGCGATGCGATCAACGGTATCGTTCCCGTTACCACTCTCTGGCCGACCCACGCCGACAGCGAGCAGATCTATCACCGCTTATTTTCCGCCGTCGCCCGCGTGATGCACTACCACCAACGCCATCTGGTATTGCGTGCGTTTCCCGCCAGCCATCAGGATATCGGTAATGTGCTGAACGCCATTCGCACACTGCCAGAATCGGTCTCCGTCGCCATCAAAGTCACGCCGGAACGCTTCTGGCCCGAGTTTCCCAATAACCCCGCACTGCTGGGCGTCAGCGGGCGTGAAGTCTGGGTTGAGTTGGATCTGGCTGGCGAAGAAGTCGGCTGGGGCAATCTCCCCTTCCTGCGCTACACCGAAGTTCAGGGGCGATTGCTGTGGTGCCGGGAGAAAAATCCCGCGATTGTTAGTGCGCTGTGCCGCATCAGTTGGGAAGGGGTCGATAATCACAGCGTGATCGGCACGCTGAGCGAATTTACGCTGTTTGCCTGTTCCCGATTGCTGACGAACCAGACCGCAGCGGCAAACGAAAGCACGCTGTTCGCACAGTGGCTAATGACGCGTTATCAATGGCAGCCGGACGATACCGTGCTGCATACGATGCTCGCTTTGCTGGATCAGGCTCATCAGGCCATTTCCCTGTCGCTGTATGCGCGTCACCACGTTTTCCATCGTCACAGCCTGCTGCCAACCAGCTTTGGTCAGGCGATCTGGAGCCTATACGGTCAGCTCAACCGTAACCACTGGCTACCGGGTTCCGGTCAGGATATTACGTTCGATCCGCAGCATGCCGAGCTGGCGTCGCAGAATCTCTATCACATTGCGAAAGAGAAAGATGCCGCCTGGCAGCTGGCGGAACAGTGCCAGCAGGCCGCCCTACAATTCTCCCGCGAACACGCGATGCCGGAAGCGCTTAGCGTGCGCTGGCAGCAGGAATGGCGCGGCCTAACGCTGTATTGCCGCGCCTTTGTTCACGCGCAGAAAGCCTTCTTTACGCTGCACTACTGCAAACAGGTGGAGAACAACTGGACACTGCGGGAAATCGCCAAAACCAATATTCAGGCGCTGTACGGTATTGGGCATGAAATGGAGGATTTCTGCCTGCAACACCGAGATTACCCGGTGAGCCTGCATGTGATGTTTGATGCCGGGCGTCCACGCGCATTAGCCGATAGCCTGCAACAGCAGTTGGCTGAACTCACGTAACGCACCGGCTGTCCCTACCCTAATCGATAACTACATTAATCAATAACGCTCTGAATCAATAACGATCTTAGTCAGTCGCTTGCTAGCGAATCACTCGCTTCAGAATGCGCTCACCAGAGTTGCTGAAGTTTTTCGCCGATTCTTCCACGCTCTTTTTGCCATAGTCGAGCTGTTCAATGGTTTGCAGGATCAGGCTAGCCAACTGCGGATCTTCAAGATACGAGGACACTGGCGTTTTCATTGGTTTTTCTAGCGCCATTGAGAGCCCGGCAACCGACAGATCGTTGGTATCCAGCTTCTGCTTTTCTTCCAGCTCTTGTCTGGCGATACGGCTGAGCGGGATGCCGCGCTCGGTGCCCATCAGCAACGCGCCTTCAGGATCGTTCATCAGATAATTCAACAACAGCGCCGCTTCTTTCGGGTGCTTGGTATTTTTACTAATGGCAAACAGCATTGACGGTTTGAAGAACTGCCCGGAGTTATCCGATCCCGGCGTCATGATATATGGCCCTAATTCGAGCTTACCGGGTGCCGCCAGCGGATCGGCGTATTTCTTCACAACCGAAATCCACAGATGCGCCCCACCGTATTCCCCGTTAATCCAAGGGCGTGTTTCATACATCCCGACTTTGCCGAACGCGTTGTAATACTTCGAAGATGGCATCACATGTTCGTCGATCAAACGCTTATAGAAGCGAAACGCCTCGATCCACTGTGCCTCACTGTAGTTAAAGCGCTTGTTCTTTTCATCGATCATGCCGATCTGGTACTTCTGCGTCATGTAATAGTTGATCAGTTCCAGCATGCCTTCACCGCTGTCCTGCGCAGGTGAAGCAATGGGGAAATAGTTATCGCCCAGTTTCTCTTTAAACACCTTGCCCGCATGGAACAGCTCATCCCAGGTAGTGGGATAGGCCAGTTCGGCCTTCTTCCAGGTTTCCGTGTTGTAATACATCACCAGCGCATTCAACGAGGTGGAAATCGCGTTCACCTTGCCGTCAATCGTCGCGGGTTTCAGCGCATCTTCGGGGAAATCCTGTAATTTCAGTGTATCAGTCAGCTTATTCAGGTCATAGAAGCCGGTGCCGGTTTTGGAAAAAATCGGCAGCCAGTTCCAGTTAACCTGCATGACATCCGGTTCTTCGCCGCTGGCGATCTGCGTCGTCAGGCGGGATAGGTGCCCGTCCCAACCGGTATATTCTGGTTTCACGCTGATGTGCGGATACTTTTTCTGAAACGCTTCCAGCGCAGTCAAGGTCGCCTGATGGCGGCTGTTTCCTCCCCACCAGGAGAGGCGTAATTCCACGGGTTCAGCAGCCTGCGCGAACGAACAGAGCGCAGAGAAGGCGATGACAATCAGTCCAGGTAATCTCATTTTTCCCCCAACGACATTATTATTGTGTTTGTGCGTGTGTCTGGCGTACTGGTGTGGCGTATGGATGAGAAAGCAGGTCGGGTACACAACCGCCTATTGTCTTGGGAATCAACCTCTCCCTGACCCTGACAAGATAGGCAGAACCCTTTTTATCGCGCTAGTCATCACGGCGGGAAAACGTGTGATTTGCGGGGCTGACGGAAGAAATGCTGATGACCGCACCGTGTTAGTGGACGTTTCAACCATACGGTGTAAGCAATATGTAACGCGGCAGGGAGGTGCCTCACATCATTAACCGACGCACCACACCAAAAAGAGATTTAATTCACAAATAAGAAACACAAAAACAACAAAACCACGCCATGTGCGCGGCGAAAGAGAAAAAACGGCGTAAAAGTGTGATGAAACACACACGGCATAACGCGCCGCATCGTCCTCTTCGTTATGCCTTTCACATTCTCTGACGCCGCGCGTTGTGCGCTGTGAAGCCTGCTCCAACCTGCGCAGATTTCACTACGACAGCCACAGCCAAAGGCCAGAAAACGTGCTGCAATCGGAGCAGGTTCGATCAGATAGGATACAGCGATGAAGCACTCTATTCAGTCATACTCCCCCGCCGCCGACGGCATCACGCCGGATACTGCCCTCTTTCAGCAGGCTATCGATCGGATTGCGGCACAGGGTGGTGGCACCCTGACGGTGGAACCGGGCCGCTATCTGCTAGGGGGATTACTGCTGCCTTCCAATTTTTGTCTGCAATTGGAGGCGGGGGCTGAGTTAATCGTCAGCGGTGACTATGAACAATTTGCGCAGGCCACGACGATCAGCATGGCTGAGCTGTCGCACCGTGCATTTCTTTATGCCTACCAACAGCGCAATATCACGATCTGCGGTCAGGGTAAGATCATGGGAAATGCCGATGCCTATTTCTCTGCGGAGCCCGACGATCAAGGCTATCGCCTGCCTGCACAGCATCGCCCGCGTATTGTGGTCTTTGAGGATTGCGAACACGTCCGCCTGTGTGATTTTACGATTGAACACGCCCCGATGTGGACCGTGCATCTGGTCAGCTGTCGCCAAATCATCGTCGAACGTCTGACGATTGATAACGATCTGAGCATGGCAAATACCGATGCGCTGGATCTCGACAGCTGCCAGCAGGTGCAAATCAGCAACTGTTCGCTGAGCGCCGCCGACGATGCGCTGTGCATCAAAACCACTAATAAGCCGCCCCATCTGCAACGTAAGGTGCAGCAGGTCGTCATCAGCAATTGCCTGCTGCGCTCCAAGAGCTGCGCCCTGAAGATCGGCACCGAAACCTTTGCCGACATTGAAGACATTTCCGTCAGCAACTGCGCCATTTACGATACCAACCGCGCGATCGGCCTGATCTCACGCGATGGCGGCGCGTTTCGACGCCTGCAATTTAGCAACATCACATTCCAGTGCGTCGCCGCGCATCCGTGCCACTGGGGCAAGGCCGATCCGATCTTTATCTCCGTGCGCTATCGCGATCCCGCCATCGAACCGGGTCGGATCGAAGCGGTACAGTTTTCTCAGATCGCCGGTGTCAGCGAGGGAGCGATTAACCTGCACAGCACGCCCGCAGGCTACATTCGGGATATTCATTTCTATGCCGTGCATCTCGAACAGCGGCAGAGCGACTCACCGGAACAGGGCATGTACGATGTGCGTCCGCCCTGTAATCCAGAACGTCCGACGGGTATGGGGTTGGACAATGCGTATCGGGTCGATCCCACAACGGGACGCGCATTCGGCGTTGAGCACTACCCTGGCGGCATGCCCGCGCTCTTTGCCCGTGGCGTCCTGAACCTGACTACCCGCCACATGACGATCCGCCGTCCCGATCCGCTGCCTTCCGGCTGGCATCATGCGGAGATCGTGCAGTTGGAAGAATAAGCACTTTCGGGTAGTATGCGACGGTTTTTTGCATACTATGTTCTGAGAGCTCCTTTTTCAGAACGAAACCGGGAACATCGCTATGGTCACTACACTCTTTAAAGATTTTCAGTTTGAAGCCGCGCATCATCTGCCCCACGTACCCGACGGCCACAAATGCGGGCGGCTGCATGGGCACTCTTTCATGGTGAGACTGGAAATTACCGGTGAAGTGGATCCGTATACCGGCTGGGTGATGGATTTCTCTGAGCTGAAAGCCGCGTTCAAACCTACGTGGGAACGGTTGGATCATCACTATTTGAATGAGATCCCCGGTCTGGAAAACCCGACCAGCGAAGTGCTAGCGCACTGGATCTGGCACCAGTTGAAGCCGACATTACCGCTGCTCAGCGCCGTGATGGTGAAAGAAACCTGCACCGCCGGCTGCGTCTATAAAGGCGAGTAATAAAGAAGTGGTGGTGCTGTAGTCTGGCGTGAGCATCCCTCTCTCACGCCGCGACGTTCAGTCGCTATTATCAGTAAATGAATATCAGGCGATATTCAGGTATTTATGGGTCTGCATAGACAGCCGCCAGTTGCGGGCGATGCAGGTCTCGATACACAGCTTGGTCGCATCGTCTTTCTGGCTGATCGGCTGTAGCGCTACGATGCGCGGCTTATCATCATCAAGCCGCGCCAGTAATGCATCTAACGCCTCAATGTCACGCTCACGCGCCACCGGGTGTTTTATTTCATCCGCCCGTTGCAGCGCCTGATCGAGCACTTTCATACCGCCACGCATATTCACCTTCGGTGATACCGTCACCCAGGTTTTTGGCGAACAGCGCACCTCATGAGTGCCGCTGGTTTCGATCTGGCAGCTGAAGCCCTGCTTTTCCAGCTGTAGCGTCAGCGGTGCCAAATCGTGGATGCAGGGTTCACCGCCGGTGATCACAATGTGGCGTGCCGTATAACCTTGCTGCACCATCAGCGCCAGAATGTCGTCCGCGCTCGCCGCGCCCCAGGCATCGCTCTCTTCCGTTTTTACCAGCACCTGATCCAATGAGGTTTCCCGCTCTGCCAGTTTGTCCCAGGTATGTTTGGTATCGCACCAGCTACAGCCGACCGGGCAGCCTTGCAGGCGCACAAACACCGCCGGCACACCGGTAAAATAGCCTTCGCCCTGTAACGTCTGGAACATTTCATTAATCGGGTACTGCATGGTTTTCACTGTCTCTCTCACTTAAAAATGCATTATACCCTAAATCATTCGCGTTGCAGGATGGCGGAAACACCGTGACAAATCTGGCGGGAACACGTCAACGTCAGGACAGTTGAGTAATTTGGCCCGTGCGTCAATAATCAATCTGTTGTTACAACTTCACCTGCTTTCATATGTTTCATTATTAACAAGGATAAGAATCAATGAAGTTATTGAAACCTCTCGCCCTATTACTCATCTCGAGCGCCTTTGTGCCTGCATTTGTTCAGGCGCAGGATATCGCTCAGATTAAAACTCAGCCGGGTTATTACCGCATGATGCTGGGCCAGTTTGAAATTACCGCGCTGTCTGATGGCACCAACACCATGCCAATGGACAAACTGTTACAGCGCACTCCACCGGAAAAAATCACCGAACTGCTGGCAGAGAAATCGCTGACGCCGCAGGTGGAAACCTCCATCAATGCCTATTTGGTCAATACTGGTAAACACCTGATTTTGATAGACACCGGTAACGGTAAGCAGAGCAACCCTACGGTTGGAAAAGTGCTGCCGAATCTGATTGCGGCGGGCTACAAACCTGAACAGGTCGATACCGTATTGATGACTCACCTGCACGGCGACCATTTTGGCGGTCTGGTGCAGGACAAGAAACTCAGCTACCCGAATGCCACCGTATATGTCAGCCAGCCAGAAACCGACTTCTGGCTCAGCCCGGATAACCTGAAGAACGCACCAGAGAACAGAAAATCCGCGTTCCAGCGCGTGCAAAGTACCTTTGATGCTATTCGCAAAGAGAACAAGCTGAAAACGTTCCCAGCTCAGCAAGCCGCATTGTTACCCGGCATCACCGCGATTCCGAGTCCGGGACATACGCCGGGGCACACATCTTTTCTGATCGAGAGCGAAGGCAAAAAACTGCTGGCGTGGGGAGACATCATTCATGCGGAAGCCGTGCAAATGAGCTTACCGGCCACCACCATCAGCTTTGACTCAAATATGGATCAGGCAACGGAATCCCGTAATAAAGTGCTGGCCGACGCCGCCAGTCAGGGTTACTGGGTTGCAGGCGCTCACCTGCCCTTCCCCGGCATCGGCCACGTCGGTACGCGTCTGGAACGCAACGGCACCACCAACGGCTATCGCTGGCTTCCGGTTAATTACAGTGTGGCAGGGCTAAAGAACTAGGTATCAGAATGGCGTTCATTACGTTGATTACTGGCGGTTCGCGCGGCATTGGCCGCGCAACCGCGTGCTATCTGGCAGGAAAAGGCCACAAGATTTGCATCGGCTACCGCACCCAGCAGGACAGTGCGCATAGCGTTCTCGAAGAGATTCGCGCAAGTGGCGGGACGGCCATCGCCGTTCAGGTCGATATCGCCGATGAAGAGCAGGTTATCGAGCTTTTTAAGCGGACGGATAAAGAACTTGGCTGCCTCACAGGTCTGGTGAATAACGCCGCGATGCTTAAACCTCAAGCCACCATTGAACAGCTTGATGCCGTGCGGCTTAACGATATTTTTGCGACCAACACGGTGGGCAGTTTTCTCTGTGCTCGGGAAGCGGTCAAGCGTATGGCGTTCCGTCATGGCGGAAAAGGCGGTGCTATCGTCAACGTGTCATCCGCCGCCGCCCGGCTGGGTTCACCGCATGAATATATTGATTATGCGGCATCAAAAGGCGCGCTTGATACGCTGACGATTGGCTTATCGCTGGAAGTCGCCGATCAGGGCATTCGTGTTAACGCCGTGCGGCCCGGTTTTATTTATACCGATATGCATGCTGACGGCGGTGAACCGGCAAGAGTCGATCGCATCAAACATTCGCTGCCCATGAAGCGAGGTGGTCACCCGATGGAAGTCGCGCAAGCGATAGGCTGGCTGTTATCGGATGAGGCGTCCTATGTCACAGGGAATTTTATCGATCTCGCGGGTGGGAAATGAAACATCCCTCTTATCTTACAGTATCTATCGTTTAGATTGAGATACACGGGGCTACCACAGGGGTGAGGCGTCCCTACGGGAACCTCCCCCTGTGTTTCCCCTAAAAATGAGCTCAGTACCTTCTATCCAGCCTAGAATTCTCCTCT
Organism: Pectobacterium polaris; assembly: GCF_002307355.1. Lineage (NCBI taxonomy): Bacteria > Pseudomonadati > Pseudomonadota > Gammaproteobacteria > Enterobacterales > Pectobacteriaceae > Pectobacterium > Pectobacterium polaris. Next base: position 132,184 of record NZ_CP017481.1, read on the forward strand.
CACAGACCAGAGCGATGACCTAATTACAAATATACCCGCAGATATTCCGCCAGACACAGGATCGCCATTGCCTGGCCGTACGGCATGGAGGTCAGGGCGATGTTGCGGTAGAAATCCAGATCGTTGCCCATCGCGGTGCCGAATGATACCTGCGTCAGTTCACCGTCCTGATTGACGTGATTAATCACGCCGCGAATCGCTTTCTCCGCCACTTCAGCGTAGCTCGGGTCGACGTAGCGCTTGCGTACCGCTTTCAGGATTCCGTAGGCAAAACCGGCGGTTGCCGAGCTTTCAAGGTACGAATTCGGATCGTCGATCAGCGTGTGCCACAGGCCGCTGTCATCCTGATATTTCGCCAATGCTTCAATCTGGCTTTCCAGCACCTGCAACAGGAAGCGGCGCGTCGCGTTGTTTTCCGGCAGATCCAGCAGTTCGATAAATTCAGGAATAACGATCGTCAACCAGCTGTTACCACGCGCCCAACGTGCTTTCGCGTAGTTGTGCTGCCCTTCAAACGTCCAGCCGTGGAACCACAGGCCGCTTTCGCGATCCATCAGATATTGCACATGCAGCAGGAACTGATACGTGGCTTCTTCCACAAATTCCGGCCGGTTTAACAGCTTGCCGATTTTCGCCAGCGGCAGCACGCTCATCATCAGCGTGTCGTCCCACATCTGCTGATGGTTTTCATTGTTATAAACAATGTGCTGCAAGCCCTGCTTGTCCGTGCGCGGCATTTCGTACATCACCCACTCCGCCCAGCGCTCCAGATACGGCAACCAGCGCGCATCGCCCGTTTCTTCATAGCGATAAGCCAGCGTCAGGAACGGGCACACGGTGTTCACGTTCTTCGTCGGCGTACCTTCCGCCAGACGCTCGGTAAACCAGTCGTCGATGATGGCGCGCATCTGCTCATCGCCCGTCTGCTGGTAATACTGATAAATCCCGTACAGCCCGATCCCGTGCGTCCATTCCCAACCCGCCCAGCCTTTGGTATCAATTACCCGACCATCGTCCAGCCGTAACAAGAATTCACCGGTTTTATCCTCAATATTCACCAGATTGTCGGTGATACGGCAAATCAGCGCCTTCAGATCCTCACGGGAGATGAAGCGTTCTGGCTGACATAAAAGCGGGCTATGTTTTACACTGAATACGGTCATAGTCATTCATCCAATTGAGTTATCAGTTAACAGTTCAATACAGTTACGACTGCGTGGCGTGCGCGACCGGCTTGTCACCTTTATGGCGGTTCAGATAGCCGATGTTGTTATTGCCCCACAGCGATTCATACGGCATACCAGCCAGCATTTCGACCGTTGCCCGCGCCTGCGGCGTAATCTTCTCCGGCACAGGACGCCCGGCTTCACGCATTTTCAGCGTCTCTTCTCGCAGCACGCTGTGCGTTTGCAGGTTGAGTTTAAAGCGCAGAGAAACCAGGAAGCCCAGCGCCAGCACGCCCACGGTGCCGAAGCTCAAAATCATCAGAATTGTGTGGCTAACGCTCGGTGCCTGTACGCTCTGGCCGGACACAAAGCCGGAGAGCTGTAACACCACGCCCACCAGCATCACCGCTCCAGCCTGAGAGGCTTTGCGAGTCAGCGTCATAATCCCAGCGAAGATCCCTTCGCGACGCTGCGCGGTGATCACTTCATCCACATCCGCGATGTAAGTGTAGGTGTTCCACGGCACGTAGTTGATCCCGCCGCGCCCAATGCCAGCCAGCGCAGAAATCAACAGCAATAGAGAGAAGGTGTCATGCAGACCGCTGTACCACAGGACGGCGTAGGAAAGCGCACTCACGCCAAACAGGCACACGACCAAGCGGTAAGATAGAGCTGGTCCAAAGCGGATACACAGCGGAATCATGCCGATCACCGCAATGAATTGCAGAATCGCCATCGTTCCCATCAGGTTAGACGCCATGGTCGGGCTTTGCATCAGCACAAAGACCACGTAATAAGTGAACACAGCGTTAAACACGTCCTGCGCGATATACCCGCCCAGATACATCCCAAGATGCTGACGGAAAATGCGAATACGCAGCGTGGAAACCAGCTCGACGTTCAGCCGTTTCAGGCTTTGGCCTAACGTCAGAGACTGGCGCTCTTTCTCCGCCCGCAGCGACGCTTCCGACATCTGATCGCGCGGCCGTTCCCAGGTAAAGAAATAGACCAGCGTCAGCACCAGCGCGCAGATAACGGAGAACACCAGACTCGAATAGAAGAAGGACACTGCATTGTCCTTGCCAAAGTAGCCCAGCAGGATGCCCGGCAGGAACGCGGCCAAAATCGCAGACAGTTGCGCCAGCGCGATGCGTGCGCCAGAGAACTTGGTCTTCTGTTTGAAATCGTCGGTCATTTCCGGCACCAGCGTTTCATACGGCACCAGCACCATCGTATAGACGACATCGAACAGCAGGTACGTCAGCAGATAGTACCAATAGCTCATATCCCCGACCCACATGAAGCTGTAGCTGAACACGAAGGGAATACCGAGCAGAATAAAGAACTTACGGCGGCCAAAGCGTTTGCCCAGCCAGGTTGAACCGAAGTTATCGGTCAGGAAGCCCATCAGCGGGCTGACGACGGCATCAAGCACACGCGCCATCGCAAAAATAAACGTTGCCTCAATCGGCGTTAAGCCACAGAACGTGGTGTAAAAATAGAGTAACCAAGCGGCCGTCAGCGCCGTTGTACCAGCACCAAGAAAGTCCCCTGAACCGTAGGCTAAATAGTTAGCCAAACCGATCTTACGCGTTTTCATCGCCATCCTTCCCCGAACATTTTTAATTATGAAGGTGTCACGCTGATACGGTAGCGCCCGGCGATCGTGAAAACCTTTGCGCTTTTGCCACCACGCGCCCCACGCTGGCAGCACAGGGAAGATTGGTGCGATCCGCTTCAAAGATTTTATAAAAAGCCATTTTAACTGAACGAAACCAACAGTTCGTTTATGGCGATCACAGGATAGAAGATGGGAAGTCAGCAGGAAGAAAGGCAGCGTCACCAACGGACGTTGCCTCGCGATGTCTTGAAAAATGGCGCTTTTTTAGCAGAGACTAGCGCTATTCAGCGTGCTGTAATCGCCACAGGAAGGTTTGCCGCGCGTGGGCTAAACGCGGCTGGCGCAGTGCGCCCGGTACCCAAGCCAGGTAATAATCCAGCTGCGTTGTGCCGACAGGAGGCGGAATAATGGCAAGATCCCCCGTATCCAGCAGATCCTGACATAAATACACCGGCATCACCGTCCAGCCAAATCCACTGGTCAGCACGCGACGCAGCGCACGCAAATCCTGACTCACCACGGCGGGCACCAGCCCCTTCTCCTCCATGCGGTTCTTCTTCAACCAGTGATCGATCAGGGGAAATTCAAGGTCATACGCCAGCATCGGTTCCTGTGCCAGCGCCTGCGGCAGATCGCCCGTCTGCAATAGTCGCTCGACAATCGCGGGAGCCGCCACCGCCTGTAGTGTCGCGCTCTTTAGCAGATCGCTTTTCAGCCGCTTATCCGTCACCGGGTGCGCCGTTATGCCCAAATCACAGTGCCCTTCCAGCAGCATCTGTTTAATCAAATCGCCGTCGCCGGTATGCATATGCACCCGCACGCCCGCCTCAAGCAGTGGCAATAGCTGCTCGGACACCACTTCAGCCATGAAATCCGCATGACCAATGATATGCAGTGTCCCTGAGACGTCCATTGACCTCGCGCGGGCAGACGCCAGCGCCGCCTCGGCTTCATCGAGCTTGTCCCCGAGATCCGCCGCTAAGTCGTCTGCCGCTGACGTTGGCGTCACACCATTTGCCTGACGCTCAAAGAGACGTCGCCCCACCGCCACCTCCAGCCCGGCAATGTGCTGCGACACCGCTGGCTGGGTCAAATTGAGCGCGCGCGACGCTCCACTAATCGAGCGCTGCCGATAGACTTCCACAAACGTGCGTAGACGGATGAGTGACATACGAGACCTATAGAGAGGTTATACCCATAAAATTATTTATACCCCCGAATAATAATCTTGTTGGCGGACGGATCAACCCCTGCCGTATCCTTTATCCCATCTTGAGTGACCCGGAAACCCCGGCTAACTTTCTGTTTTCTCTGGTAATCGACGACTAAAAGGGGACAAAACATGTCGACACAACAATCCAAAAAGGATTTACAAGCCATCCTGAATACGATGAAGCGTGCTCACATTGCATCTGGCCCAGCCGATGCCGCGCTGCGTCAAGATCGCTTACAGCGCAGCATCAACCTGCTCCGTGAAAACCATGCGGTGCTCGCGCAGGCCATGAGTGACGATTTCGGCCATCGTAGCCTGTATCACTCGTTCGCTGCCGACATCGGCATCACGCTGAATATGCTACAGAACGCCATCGACAACGTTGAACGCTGGATGCAGCCAGAACCCGTGGATGAACCTGCTCCCGGCATGCAGGCGTGGATTCAGCATCAACCTCTGGGCGTGATCGGCGTGATCAGCCCGTGGAACTTCCCGGTAAACCTATCATTCGGTCCGCTGGCTGACATTTTTGCCGCTGGTAATACCGCGATTCTGAAACCGTCAGAACTCACGCCGCGTACGTCTGAACTGCTGGCAGAACTGATTGCCCACTATTTTGATCCGCTGGAATTGGCCGTAGTGCTGGGTGATGCAGAAATTGGTCAGGCATTCAGCGAACTGCCGTTCGATCATCTGGTCTTCACCGGCAGCACCGCCGTTGGGAAACATGTGATGCGCGCCGCAGCAGAGAATCTGGTGCCGGTCACGCTGGAGCTGGGTGGCAAATCCCCCGTCGTCATCGATTTCAGCGCAAACATCAACGAAGCCGTTGAACGCACGCTGACGGTGAAAACCTTCAACGCCGGGCAAATCTGCCTGTCGCCGGACTACGTTCTGCTGCCCGAAGGTCAAGAGCAGGCTTTCCGCGATGCGGCGAAAGCGTTTATGCAGAAAAGTTTCCCGACACTACAGGCGAACCCGGATTACACGTCTATCATTGCTGACAAGCATTACGATCGCCTGATTCGTATTCTGAAAGAGGCTGAACAGCAAGGCGCGACCGTCGTCAGTCTGGCACCGGAAGGCGAAGCGCCCTACGATGCGAAAAGCCGCAAAATTGCTCCGCATCTGGTGTTCGGCGTACATGATGATATGACGATCATGCAGGAAGAAATTTTTGGCCCGCTGCTGCCGATTAAAACCTATCAGGCGGCAGAAGAACCGATTAACTACATCAACGCGCATCCACGCCCGCTGGCGGCGTATCTGTTCAGCAACGATGAAGCCATGCAGCAGCGTTTCGCTGCCAGAACGACATCAGGCGCGCTGGTCATCAACGATGTGATGACGCACGTGTCTATCGACACACTTCCGTTCGGCGGCGTTGGTGCATCGGGCATCGGCGCATATCACGGCGTTCACGGATTCCGCCGTTTCAGCCATGCCAAACCGATTGTCATACAAAGTGAAGATGGCGCGTCTAACCTGACACTGCGTGCGCCTTACCATGAAAAACAAGACGCGATTGTTGCCGTCCTCAAAGGGTAATCGGCAGCTTTCACCCGATCATCCTGCAACCATAGAGAGAAAAACGATGAAAATTTTAATGGTACTGACTTCTCACGACGAACTGGGCAACACAGGCAATAAAACCGGCTTCTGGCTGGAAGAGTTTGCCGCCCCTTATTACACCTTTAAAGACGCCGGTGCCGAGCTGGTGCTCGCCTCTCCTGCTGGCGGCCAGCCGCCTCTCGACCCAAAAAGCGATCTGGCCGATTTTCAAACTGAACTGACGCATCGCTTTAAAGCGGACCCTGCTGCACAGCAGGAACTGGCCAATACGGTAAAACTCGATACCGTCAACGAACAGGATTTCGATGCCGTCTTCTATCCTGGCGGTCACGGCCCGCTGTGGGATTTGGCAGAATCGCCGGTCTCTATCGCGCTCATCGAAGCCTTTGTACGCGCCAACAAACCGACAGGTTTTGTCTGCCACGCGCCGGGCGTACTGATTCACGTGAAAGCAGAAAACGGCGACGCGCTGATTAAAGGCCGCAAAGTGACGGGCTTCACCAACGGTGAAGAAGAGGCAGTTCAGTTGACGGACGTGGTGCCTTTCTTGATTGAAGATGAGTTCAAGAAACTCGGCGGCCTCTATGAAAAAGGCCCAGACTGGGCGCCGTACCTCGTTGAAGACGGCAAGCTGATCACCGGTCAGAACCCAGCAAGCTCGGAAGTCGTCGCCAAAGCGATTCTCAAGCAGCTGGCTTAATCCGCGCTATCCCCTCATTTGTCTGTGTCTAAAAAAACAGGGCCGCATCACGATGCGGCCCTGTCATTAAGTCATCCACCTCGGCATATCTCAAGGGGGATACAAAATAGAATCCACCTGCTGCGCGGTTAAATCGAAGCCGTAAAAGCGCTGATAGAAATCATGCGTCTCTTTTGCCATATCAATGTGCTGCATCTGCTGCGGATACAGCGTTTTTGCCAGCCAAAGAAACTGCAGCGCCTGCTCCGACGTTTCCCGACACCACCAGAACATCCCTAGCGGATTCGCATAAACGCGCCCCTGTTTTACCGCACGTAGCTGCTGCCACTGCGCATCCTGCCGAATCGCCTTCGCATCGTCAGCCCGCATCGTAATGATCACATCGGGATCGGCCTGAAAAATCTGCTCAAGCGACACGGGTGCCGTTGTCACGCCAGAACGGCTAAACCACGGCTCCGCCACGTTGATCGCGCCGCCCAGATCCATCCAGTCCTGATTCAGCGAAGGGCGTCCCGATGTCGTTAGCGGATCGCCAACCGCATGGTAGACCTTCACACGCTGCTGTGACGGAATGTTCTGGATCACCTCCGTCACACGCCTGACGTTATCCTGATAGTAGGCAGCAAAATCCTGTGCCCGACGCGATGCGTCTGGCCCCAGAACCTCACCGGTAATCAGCGTGCGCTCCACCATCGCCGCCAGCGAGTTATAGCGGAGCGGTACGATGGCAATCCCTGCCTTATTCAGCGCTTCCGCTTCAGCAACCGGCACGCTGTCCGACACGAAAAAGACCTGAGCACGGCGAGAAATCAGCGCTTCCGTATTAATTCCCATGTTTCCGCTATGAGCAACCAGCGACGCCTGCGTAATGGACGGAACAAACTGACGGAACAGCGGCATATCGCGTACGAGCTTCGTCGTCCCGACAATACGATCGCCATAGCCCAGCATCGCCAGTATCGAGTTTTGCGCATTCCACGAGGTGGCAACCCGCTCAACCGTCGCGGGCACCGTCACCGTGCGATCGCCGTAATAGTGAATCGTCCGCGTAGCAGGTTCAGGCGTTTCCGCCTGAACCAGATGCACGCCGGAGAAACTCACCGCCAACAGCACTAACGCATTGAGCAGAAGCCCGCGATACCGCGTGGTAAGGTTACGTTTCAGCATCGCACTCACCAGTCAACGGTCAGAGAAGCGCGGATTTCACGCGGTTCACCGACAAACGCATTGGCACCGCCGTTAATGCCGTCCGTGCTGCCAGGGAATATGGAAGCCCAGTAACGTTCATTGGTGACGTTATTGAGTGCAACACGAAATGCCGCAGGCTTATCGTACAGTTTGAAGCCGTAGCGTGTGCCCAAATCCAGCGTGACGTAGCTGTCTGCCCAGGTTGTGTTGGTGTCATTGGCCGCACGCTTACCGGTGTAGTGAAGATTCGCGATATAGACCAGATTGGGTGCAGACGGATGGCTGTATTCCGTCAGCAGATTGGCCTGAAGCTTCGGCACCCCAACCACTCGCTTATCACGCGTTGCGGCTAATTCGGTGTCCTTCAGCTTGGGATCCAATAGCGTCATGCTGCCGTAAAGGTGCAAGCCGGAAAACACTTCACCATCCGCCATTAACTCCAGACCTGTATTGACCTGATTACCCTGCTCTTTGAATACGTTATCTGATGCAACATACGCGAAGGGACGTTCCAGACGGAAAATAGCCGCGTTCAGGTTCATCCCATCCCACTGTGATTTCACACCCGCTTCATACTGGGTACTGCGATAAGGCTTCAGCGTCTGCCCTTTATTCACCACATAATCATCTGTTGGCGCAGTGCCGCCCTGTTCCAGTGAATCAGCATAGGCGACATAGGTCATCACGTTAGGCAAGGGCTTATACATCAATGACACAGTCGGACTGGTGCCAGTATCGCGTATCACTCCACCATCAGAGCCAAAACTGCGTGAGGTGATCCAACTTTGGCTCACCACGCCCATCGCCGACCAGCGATCGTTGAACGTAACGGTATCGCCAGCGGTGATAGCCTGCTGACTGGTACGACTGGATTTATAGCGACCCGATCCCAGATAGAAACGCCCATCGCTAGGATCGGTATAACTACGCGGTGAATCAATGGTGCTGTTTCCCAACGGGAAGCGCTTGCTATTCCCCAGTCCGTTATAGATTGTCCATTGGTATCCGGTGGTGCTGAATACCACATCATGAGAAGGCCCGTTCGTATCAATATGGCCGTTCAGTTGCAACGTATTGCTCAATACCTTAAAGCGTCCGGCGGTATAAGGCTGCGTCAGAGAGGTACTCACAGTGCCCTGATTGTTAGTAATCGCATTCGACAGCGAGCGCATACCACGATCGGCAGTTTGATAACCCACCCCGCCCGAGGCATACCAGTTATTGTTGAAGTAGTGCTTCAGGCGTGTGCTGGCCGTTTTGGTAATGAGGTCGAGACCCGCAAAGCTCTGCCCGTATCCCTGTTTCGTCACGTCCGGTGCACTAGGTAACTGAATCGTCGGGCCATAGGAAAAGCCACTGGCATAACCCATTTTTCTGAAGCGATACTCGCTGGCGTTAACTTCCAACACCGTGTCGGGTGAGAGATTCCAGTCAAACGCGACGCTGGCGAGTTGCCGTCTCAGCGTGCTGTTGCTGATACTCCCCTCGCCCTCATCGTGCAGCAGGTTGATGCGATAGCCGAACTGGTTTTCATCACCCAGATGTCCACCGAGATCGGCATGGCCCATCGCTGCACCTTTACCGGAATAGCCTGCGGTAAAGCGGTTCAACGTCTGTGCGGTGGGTCTTTTTTGTGTGAAATTAAACTGGCCGGACGGGCTGGCAGGCCCATACAGCGCGCCAGTCAGGCTGTTAATCACATCCAGCCGCTCCAGCATTTCGACTGGGAACGCCGTGGTGGAAATAATGTTTAATCCATCCAACCGGCTGTTCGCCAGCACATCACCTTGCATACCGCGGCTTTGTGGACGGCCAACGTCAATGCCACCTCGTGCCTGCATCTGGCTGGACGCGCTGTATTTCAGGAGGTCGTTAACGTTCTTCGCCTGCTGATTGGCAATCATGGCTTCTGTCACGGTCGTGGTCGAATACGGCGTATCCAGCCGTGAACGTTTCCCCAGCGGCCCGATCTCCACATCATCGGTCGTCATGCCTGCGCCAGCCAGATTCGCATTCGCCTCACTGCGTTCCGCTTTGACGACCATAACATCGGCCGCTTTTGCCTTTTCGTTGACCTTGCTGGCTGTCGGTTCAGCGCTCAATACGGGTGGAACAACCACCATCAATGCTGGCAATAACCACTGTGCTTTTTTTCTATTATTTTTTCTTGGGGCCTTCATCTGCTATGTCCCTGTTGGTCAATATTATGTCAATAATCGATATGTAAGTTTTTATATATCGATGCATACTATACAGACATGACAAAAAGAAAATAAGGCGAGCCATAGAGGGATTTATTTTATAAAACGTTGAATTTTAAAAATTAAAATATAAAAACAGGGAGTAGGAAAGGTACTACGTCGTGGGTATCAGGCATCCGCACGGCAGGAAACATGGCAAGTATAGGGCGATAAGCGTAGCGGGGATTGTCATAAAAAAATCCAGAAACGTTTTCACGCTTCTGGATTTTTAGGGTTAATCACGTTGGCGTATATCAGGCCGTTTTCTCAGCGGCCTGATGACACCAGAGACGTAATTATTGGCCTTTAACTTCTTTCAGGCCATTGAACGGTGCAGCATCACCCAGCGCTTCTTCGATACGAATCAGCTGGTTGTATTTAGCAACACGGTCAGAACGGCTCATAGAACCGGTTTTGATCTGGCCAGCCGCTGTACCTACTGCCAGGTCAGCGATGGTGGCATCTTCAGTTTCGCCTGAACGGTGAGAGATAACAGCCGTGTAGCCTGCATCTTTCGCCATTTTAATTGCAGCCAGTGTTTCGGTCAGAGAACCGATCTGGTTGAATTTGATCAGGATGGAGTTAGCGATACCTTTATCGATACCTTCTTTCAGGATCTTGGTGTTGGTTACGAACAGATCGTCACCAACCAGCTGGATTTTGTCGCCCAGAACTTTAGTCTGGTAAGCGAAGCCAGCCCAATCAGATTCGTCCAGACCGTCTTCGATAGAGACGATTGGGTACTGTTTGGTCAGATCTTCCAGGAAGTGGGTGAATTCTTCAGAGGTGAACGCTTTGTTGCCTTCGCCAGCCAGAACGTATTTACCGTCTTTGTAGAATTCAGACGCTGCGCAGTCCATCGCCAACGTGATGTCTTTGCCCAGCTCGTAGCCTGCTGCTTTTACCGCTTCAGCGATAACAGCCAGCGCTTCGGCGTTGGAACCCAGGTTTGGCGCATAGCCACCTTCGTCACCAACAGCGGTACCCATACCTTTGGATTTCAGCACTTTAGCCAGGGTGTGGAACACTTCAGAACCCATACGGATGGCTTCTTTCAGCGTTTTCGCGCCAACAGGCTGAATCATGAACTCTTGGATATCAACGTTGTTGTCCGCGTGCTCGCCGCCGTTGATGATGTTCATCATTGGCAGTGGCATAGAGTATTTGCCTGGGGTGCCGTTCAGTTCAGCGATGTGAGCATACAGCGGCAGGCCTTTTGACGCAGCGGCTGCTTTAGCGGCTGCCAGAGAAACGGCCAGAATGGCGTTAGCACCGAACTGGGATTTGTTCTCAGTACCATCCAGGTCGATCATGATCTTGTCGATGTTCGCCTGATCTTTCGCGTCTTTACCCAGTACAGCCTGAGCAATCGGGCCGTTAACAGCAGCAACAGCTTTCGTTACGCCTTTGCCCAGAAAACGGGATTTGTCACCGTCACGCAGTTCCAGTGCTTCGCGAGAGCCAGTAGAAGCTCCTGATGGCGCAGCAGCCAGACCTACAAAACCACCTTCCAGATGAACTTCCGCTTCAACAGTTGGGTTTCCGCGTGAGTCGATGATTTCACGGCCGATGACTTTAACAATTTTGGACATTAGATTTTCCTCAGTACAAGTTAAACTAAAACTTTAGATAGAACTAAAACCCTAGACGAACAACGCGCGATAGCGATCGCGCGTTGCTGATATAACTCTTACTTCATCTGACGCTTCTGGTACGCGCCAGCGGCTTTCACAAAGCCGGCAAACAGCGGATGTCCATCTCGCGGCGTTGACGTGAATTCCGGGTGGAATTGACAGGCAACGAACCAGGGATGATCGGGTAACTCGACAATCTCCACCAGTTTGCGGTCGGCGGAAAGACCAGCAACCCGTAATCCCGCCGCTTCAATCTGTTTCAACAGCATGTTGTTAACTTCATAACGATGACGGTGACGTTCGATAATCGTCTGCTCACCGTACATCTGACGCACCAGACTGCCTTCGGTCAGATGGCATTGCTGCCCGCCAACGCGCATGGTGCCGCCCAGATCGCTGGCTTCATCACGGATTTCAACTTCACCGTTCTCATCACGCCATTCGGTGATCAACGCAACCACTGGGTACTTACAGTCTGGCACAAACTCCGTTGAGTTTGCCCCTTCCATCCCGGCAACGTTACGGGCAAATTCCATTAATGCGACCTGCATCCCCAGGCAAATGCCCAGATAAGGGATATTGTTCTCACGGGCGTAACGCGCCGACATGATTTTCCCTTCGACGCCACGATAGCCAAAACCGCCCGGAATCAGGATAGCGTCTAAATCTTTCAATACTTCGACACCACGGGTTTCAACATCCTGTGAGTCGATCAGCTTGATATTCACCGTCAGACGGTTCTTCAACCCGCCGTGTTTCAGGGCTTCAATAACGGATTTGTAGGCATCCGGCAGCGCAACATATTTGCCGACCATACCGATAGTGACTTCACCGCCCGGATTCGCTTCTTCATACACAACCTGTTCCCATTCTGACAGGTTCGCTTCGGGACAGTTCAAGCTGAATCGTTTACAAATATAATCGTCCAGCCCCTGTGATTTCAATAGCGACGGGATTTTATAAATCGAATCAATGTCTTTAAGGGAGATTACTGCTTTTTCTGGCACATTACAGAATAAAGCAATTTTTGCACGCTCGTTGGCCGGCACGGTGCGGTCGGAACGGCAAATCAGCACGTCAGGCTGAATACCGATGGAAAGCAGTTCTTTAACGGAGTGCTGCGTCGGCTTGGTTTTCACTTCGCCCGCCGCCGCCAGATACGGCACCAGCGTCAGGTGCATAAACAGCGTGTGTTCGCGGCCCACTTGCACCGCCATCTGCCGAATCGCTTCAAGGAACGGCAAAGATTCGATATCGCCGACGGTACCGCCGATTTCGACCAGAACGACATCGTGGCCTTCGCCACCTTCAATGATGCGCTCTTTAATCGCGTTGGTGATATGTGGGATCACCTGAATAGTCGCGCCCAGATAGTCACCACGACGCTCTTTGCGCAGGACATCAGAGTAGATACGGCCAGTGGTGAAGTTGTTGCGGCGCGACATTTTAGTGCGGATGAAACGCTCGTAGTGACCCAAGTCCAGATCGGTTTCGGCGCCGTCTTCGGTGACAAACACTTCACCGTGCTGCGTCGGGCTCATCGTGCCCGGATCCACGTTGATGTACGGGTCCAGTTTCATGATGGTAACGTTGAGGCCACGGGCTTCAAGAATAGCCGCCAGAGAGGCTGCGGCAATGCCTTTACCCAGAGAGGAAACGACCCCGCCGGTCACAAAAATATAATTAGTTGTCATGCTGAACCTGAGAGTTTAGGTTTAAAGACGATGGAGGTACCAAGACGGGAAAGTAGTATACCTGAACCTGATGAACGCCACAAATGTTCGTTTTACACAATGTGGCGATTCCAACACACTCGAAGGCGAGGTAAAACCGCCCTTACCACAACCAATAATTACCTTTAATAACAATGAAATAAACTCATTAAAATCGATAAAAACACGGTTTGTGATTAAAAATAGATTAATGACCTATTTCCTGTTTTTTCACCTGCTGCCATGCGGCTTCCATTTCATCCAGCGTCGCCTGTTCCAGCGTTTTTCCCGATGCCGTAACGATTTGTTCTACCTCACGAAAACGACGAGTGAACTTGCGATTTGCCGCCTGCAATGCATTCTCAGCCTTGTGTCCCAGATGACGAGAGAGATTGACTGTGGCGAACAATAAATCACCAATCTCTTCACCTAATTTTTCTTCATCGACAACGGCTTGCCGCGCTTCGTGCATCACCTCGTCGATCTCTTCATACACTTTGTCGAGCACTGGGCCCAGGCTGTCCCAATCGAAGCCCACAGACGAACAACGCTGCTGAATTTTTTGCGCTTTCATCAGGGCAGGCAGCGCATCTGGAATGTCATCCAACGGCGAGTGACGATCTTTCTCCGCCCGCTCCTGCGCTTTTGTCTGCTCCCACTTGGCCAGCACGGCATCGCTGTCCATCAGCGTCAGGTCGCCGAAAATATGCGGGTGGCGGCGTTCCAGCTTGTCGCTGATGGCGTTACACACGTCAGAGAAATCGAACAAGCCCTTCTCCTGCGCCATTTGCGCGTAAAACACCACCTGAAACAGCAAATCCCCTAGCTCACCGCGCAAGTCATCGAAATCCTGACGGCTGATGGCATCCAGCACTTCATACGTTTCTTCCAATGTATAAGGCGCGATGGTGTCAAACGTCTGTTCCTTATCCCACGGGCAGCCGTTTTCAGGATCGCGGAGGGTTTTCATGATGGCGAGCAGGCGCTCGACGGAGGATACGTTCGTCAAAGATACAGTCATAATATTCCTGGAAATCAAACAATTATTGTTCTACAGAGATGACAGACAAGATAGAGACGTTTCGTGCGCGATACATTCCAACGATCACTTCCGCAACTGCGTCGCGCCCGACACGGGGCGTCCAATCGACGCCGCCCCGTGACCCCTGTCTTTTTCGCGGGAATTACGCCGCTTCGCGGTGCCTTCGGAAAAACAGTCTTCTGGCGGACCGTCGCTGACGCGTTCCCTACGCGGCAGCGACTTTCGTGGCATCCATGCCACTCATCCTGGATGACTGTTTTCCTCAGCGTAATTTTTACGCTTGAGGCAAAACACAGCATCGATACTTACGCTCCTTGCTGGCGCCTCGCGTCAATCACATCCGGCAGTTGGTTGAGCTTCGCCAGAATGCGGCCCAGCACTTGCAGGTTGTAGATCTCGATATCCATATCAATCGTTGCCAGCTGCTGCTTGGTGTCGCTGCGGCTGGCGACGCCCAGTACATTGACCTTCTCATTCGCCAGAATCGTGGTGATATCTCGCAGCAACCCGCTGCGATCGTTAGCAATCACCCTCACCACCAGCGAATAACCGCTGGAGTAGCTTTCGCCCCAAACGGCATCGACAATGCGTTCCGGCGAGCTGGCGCGCAGTTCGTCCAGCTGTTCACAGTCCGCGCGGTGAATCGAAATGCCCCGTCCGCGCGTAATAAACCCGGTGATCTCATCACCCGGAATCGGCTGGCAGCAGCGGGCAATGTGGTGCATCAGATTGCCGACACCTTCCACCACCACGCGGCCGTTGTCCTTCGTGTTACGTGCCGCTGGCTGATGCGATTTTTGCGTCAGTTGGCGCAGCGCTTCACGATCCAGCTCTTCCGCACTCGGCTGTTTTAACTGCGATTGCAGGAAATTCACCATCTGGTTCAGGCGAACATCACCGCCGCCGATAGCAGCCAGTAATTCATCCAGCGAATTCACGTTGTAGCGTGGCAGCAGCAGTTTTTCCGCTGCTTTCAGGCTGACACCCAGATGCGCCAGTTCGTCATCCAGGATCTGTCGACCCGCCAGAATGTTCTTGTCGCGATCTTGCTTACGGAACCAGTTCTGAATCTTCGAACGTCCGCGGCTGGTGGTGATATACCCCAGATTCGGGTTCAGCCAGTCACGGCTCGGGTTCGGTTGCTTCTGGGTGATGATTTCAATCTGATCGCCCATTTGCAGTTGGTAGGTAAACGGCACGATACGTCCGCCGATTTTCGCTCCGATGCAGCGGTGCCCGATATCACTGTGGATGTGATAGGCAAAATCCAACGGCGTGGAGCCCGTGGGGAGATCCACCACATCACCTTTCGGCGTAAAGACATAAACCCGGTCGTCAAACACCTGACTGCGAACTTCGTCCAGTACGTCATTCGAATCCGCCACTTCTTCCTGCCAGGCCAGCAGTTTACGCAGCCAGGCAATGCGGCCTTCGTAGCCGGAACGCCCGCCGACAGCCGTGCCTTCTTTGTATTTCCAGTGTGCTGCCACGCCCAGTTCAGCATCTTCATGCATCTGGCGAGTACGGATCTGGATTTCGAGCGTCTTCCCGCCCGGCCCTAACACCACGGTGTGGATAGACTGATAACCGTTTGGCTTGGGGTTAGCGACGTAGTCGTCGAACTCGTCCGGCAGATGGCGATAATGGGTATGCACGATACCGAGCGCCCCGTAGCAGTCCTGCAAGCGCTCAACGACAATACGCACCGCACGTACATCGAACAGCTCATCGAACGACAGCGCTTTCTTCTGCATCTTGCGCCAGATGCTGTAGATATGCTTGGGACGACCGTAAATCTCCGCCTGCACGCCCTCTTCTTTCATCGCGTTGCGCAGCGTTTTGACAAAATCGTCAATGTACTGCGCGCGATCGATACGGCGCTCGTGCAACAGCTTGGCGATTTTCTTATATTCATCAGGATGCAGATAGCGGAAGCAGAAATCCTCCAGCTCCCACTTCAACTGGCCGATACCCAGGCGGTTAGCTAGCGGCGCATAGATATTGGTACACTCTTTGGCCGCCAATACCCGTTCTTCTTCCGGGGCATCCTTCACTTCACGCAGGTGCGCGATCCGCTCGGCGAGCTTGATCACCACGCAGCGGAAATCTTCCACCATCGCCAGCAGCATGCGGCGGATGTTATCGACCTGCTCAGACGCGCCAGAATCATTCTGCGTCGCTTTGAGCTGGCGGATTGCATCCATATCGCGCACGCCATGCACCAAATCAACGATGTTTTTACCAAACGCGGCTTCTAGCGTCGCCTCATCGACCACGTTCGCATCGGCCAGCGGAAAGAGCAGCGCCGCGCGCATGCTGTCATTGTCCATGCTGAGCGTGGACAGGATTTCCACCATTTCAATGCCGCGCCACAGCAGTAGCGGCGCATCGGCGTGATCTTGCGTTTGCTGCTCACAGTAACGCCAGGTTTCGGCTAAACGTTCACACGATTGCTGGCTGGAAATACCCAGCGAAGCAATCCACGCGTCAGGGACAAACTCACCTGCCGTATTCAAATGCGCACTTCTTACCGCAACCATAATTTCTCCCTACGTTACCCTTCACCTTGCAAACGACGCCGCTTTGCTGCCTATTACGCCTTTCGCGTGCCGGTATCGTGCAAAAACAGTGCCATCGATTCAAGGTGACCGGTATGTGGAAACATATCCAACATGGCGACATTCGCCAGCCGATAACCAGCGGCCAGTAATACTTTGCTGTCGCGTGCTAGCGTCGTGGCGTTACAGGAGACATACACCACGCGTTTCGGTGCCAGTCTGGTTATCTGCTCCATCACGCCTGCCGCGCCCGCACGTGCTGGATCAAGTAATATCTTATCAAAACCCTGAGCCGCCCATGGCTGCTGCGTGACGTCATCTTCAAGATTTTGGTGAAAAAATGTGACATTGGACAACCCATTGCGTCGGGCATTCTCGCGTCCTTTCTCAACTAACGCGGTCACGCCTTCCACGCCGACGACGCTGGCGGCACGCTGTGCTAGCGGTAGCGTGAAGTTACCCATGCCACAAAACAGATCTAATATTCTATCCTGTGGTTGCACATCCAGCCATGCCAGCGCCTGCGCGACCATCTGCTGGTTCACCGCGTCATTGACCTGAATAAAATCGCGCGGGCTAAAGGCCAGCGTCAGCCCGGCAACGTGATAAACCGGCTCTTCACCCTGTAAACACGTCAGCGAGTCGGCATCCGGTGCCAGATAAATCGAAACACCCTGCTGCTGCGCAAAGTCACGCAGCGCCTGCTGATCCGATGAATGGAGTGGGTCAAGGTGCCTCAGCACCAGCAGCGGACCGTTCTCCGCCTGCACCAGTTCCACATGTCCAAGACGCTTCACCGCCTTTAATCGGCTCAGGCAGTCGCGCAGCGGTTGCAACAGCGCTTCAAGCTCGGGGCGCAACACCGGACAGGCGTTGATATCCACCAGATCGTGAGAATTTGACTGTCGATAGCCCATCAACAGACGCTGCTCTTTTGCTTGAAAGTATAACGCAAGCCGCGCGCGCCTCCGATAGGCATAAGGTGTTCCGGCAACCAGCGAGGCTTCTGGCAGTTCTGCACCTGTTTCCCGCGTCATCAGGCGCATCAATGCAGCCGTTTTGCTGCTCTGTTGCAGCGTGATGTCTGCGTGCTGCTGCTGGCAGCCGCCACAGCGGGTAAAATGCGGACACGGCGGCGTAACGCGCTGCGGGCTAGGCGTCAGAAGGCGTTTAAGTTTTGCATGTGAAAACTGACGCTTCTCTTCCGTCAACTGAACGTCGGCCTGCTCTCCCGGCAGTACACCCGTGACAAACACCGTCTTGCCTTCGTGACGCGCCACCCCTTGCCCAAACGGATCAAGCGACGTGACCGTAACAGTGAGGTTCTTAGCAGGAATCGCTTTCCGGGTCGTCACACGCCGGTTTGGAGAGTAGAATTGCGCCATAATGTACTATCGATTTTCTCTTGAGTTGAACGGCTGTACCCGATAACTAAATTAAATAATAGGGTGCCTAGCATCCTCTAATTCTCCCACATTGGAACCCCATGACCAAATACAGTCTTCGTGCACGGATGTTGATACTGATTTTGGCACCGACGCTGATGATCGGGCTACTGCTGAGTTCGTTCTTCGTCATTCATCGTTACAATCAGTTGCAGTCGCAGTTGGCCGATTCAGGCGCCAGTATCATTGAGCCGCTGGCGACCATCAGCGCTTACGCCATTACCCATCGCCAGATGGACACGATCCCAGCATTAATCAATACGCTTCATCGCCGCCACTCCGCGATTATTCGTACCATTAGCGTGTTCGATGCGCGTAATCAGCTCCTGGCGACCACCAACGTACGCAACAACGTGACATTGCAGTCGCTCAGCAACGATGCGCTTGCACACAATAAACTGCACCTGCACCACACGAATGACGCGCTGATTCTGCACATGCCGATCGTCAATGACAGCGAATTCATGCCAGGCGGAACGACTCCGGTGCTGCCCGGTACAGCCACGCCTCTCGGCTATCTGGTGATCGAACTGGATACCAGCACCATTCGGCTTCAGCAGTATCAGGAAATCTTCATCGCCGCGCTCCTGCTGCTGCTCTCTTTGGGGGCCGCCGTCATCTTTGCCTATCGTCTGATGCGGGATGTCACCACCCCGATTCGTAATATGGTGGATACCGTTGACCGCATTCGCCGTGGGCAGTTGGATAGCCGGGTCGAAGGTTACATGCTCGGCGAGCTGGATATGCTGAAAAACGGCATCAACTCGATGGCGATGTCACTGACCGCCTACCACGAAGAGATGCAGCAAAATATCGATCAGGCGACCTACGATCTGCGGGAAACGCTGGAGCAGATGGAGATCCAAAACGTTGAGCTGGATCTAGCCAAAAAGCGCGCGCAGGAAGCCGCGCGCATCAAGTCAGAGTTTCTGGCAAATATGTCGCACGAACTGAGAACGCCGTTGAATGGCGTGATCGGTTTCACCCGCCAGACGTTGAAGACGCCGCTGAACACCACGCAGACCGACTATCTGCTCACCATCGAACGATCCGCCAATAACCTGCTGAATATTATTAACGATGTGCTGGATTTCTCGAAACTAGAAGCTGGAAAGTTGGTGCTGGAGGATATTCCATTCTCGCTGCACAACACGCTGGACGACGTGGTGATGCTGCTGGCGCATACGGCACATGAAAAAGGATTGGAGCTGACGCTCAGTATTCAGAATGACGTGCCCGAACAGTTTGTCGGCGATCCGCTGCGGATACAGCAAATCATCACCAACCTGCTGGGCAATGCGATTAAATTCACCGAACAGGGCAACATCGATATTCGAGTGGAGAAGCGTCGGCAGGAACCGCATCAGGTGCAGCTAGAGGTGCAAATACGCGATACCGGCATCGGTATTGCCGAGTTACAGCAATCGCAGCTGTTCCAGGCTTTCCGTCAGGCCGACACCAGTATTTCGCGCCGTCATGGCGGCACGGGGCTCGGGCTGGTCATCACCCAGCGTCTCGTCAAAGAGATGGGTGGCGATATCAGTTTCCAGAGCCAGCTCAACAAAGGATCGACCTTCTGGTTCCATATCACGCTGCCGCTCAACCCACACGCCATGCCGACCGAGCCAGCCTACACGATGCTACAAGGCAAACATCTGGCCTACGTCGAGTACCATCCCATCGCCGCGCAGGCCACGCTGGATATCCTGAGCCAGACGCCGCTCATCGTGAGCTACAGCCCGACGTTTGGGCAATTGCCGGAAGGGGAATTCGATATCCTGCTGCTCGGTATTCCCGTGCAATACCGCAACTCTCTGCTCGACTACACACCCAGACTGCGCGATATCTGTCGCCGTTCGCCCTGTGTGATTCTGGCACTGCCCAGCCTCGCGCAAATGGATGCCGAGCAGTTGAAAACCTTCGGCGTACATGCCTGCCTGAGCAAACCGCTCGCCGCGTCACGCCTGCTGCCGCTGTTACAGGACAGCACGCTGTTCCAGCTCTCTTTTCTGCCGGACGATACCGCACCGAATCAGGGTGCCGTACGCCATCCTGCCCGTCTGCCGCTGAGAGTAATGGCGGTGGATGACAATCCGGCTAATCTGAAACTGATCGGCACACTGCTGGAAGAGCAGGTCGAGACGATTATCCTGTGTGAAAGCGGACAAGATGCGATTGCACAGGCAGAACTGAATCAGTGCGACATTATCCTCATGGATATTCAGATGCCGGGTATGGACGGCATTTGCGCCAGCGAGCTGATCCGTCAGATTCCTCACCACGCTACCACGCCGATCATCGCGGTGACGGCACAGACCATGACGGGTGAGCGCGAGCATCTGCTACGTTCGGGTATGGATGACTATCTGGCTAAACCGATAGACGAACAGATGCTGAAAAGCGTGCTGACACGCCATGCACGGCAAGATCCGTTGAAGCGCAGTCGGGGCGATATGACGGGATTACTGAACGAGCACGACGATAGCCAGCTATCGCTCGACTGGGCGCTGGCACAGCAACAGGCGGCCAACAAGCCGGAACTGGCGCGTGACCTGCTGCAAATGCTGTTGAATTTCTTGCCAGAGGTTCGGCGGAAGATAGAAAACGTGCTGAAGGGTCAGACGGATGATGACATCATCGATTTGGTTCATAAACTGCACGGCAGTTGCAGCTACAGCGGCGTTCCGCGTCTGCAACGCATCTGCCGCTATCTGGAACAACAGCTGCGTAAAGGCGTTCACGCCAGCGATCTGGAACCCGAATGGCTGGAGTTGCTGGACGAAATCGACAACGTCAACAAAGCCGCCCAGCCGCATATCAACCCTATGCATTCGTAATCATGAACGCGCAGTGATGAACGTAGAGTAAAGCAGGCGTATTGCGGACGCCTGCCCTTTACCTTTACCTGCTTTTACTGCTTAACAATATTGCTGCTAAATTACGATGGCGATCAACGTGATACCGACTGCGCCAGTCGGATCGTGGCAGCGATATTACGTGCCGTCATCCGCACATTCTCTGCTGCATTATCCAGCGCTTCTTCGAGTGAGCAGATGTTGTAAAGCACGCTGAATACGGCATCCAGGCCATGTTCATGCACCACGGCAACATCTGCCGTCAGGCTGCCAGCAATGCCAATCACCGGTTTATTATACTGTTTGGCAATCCGCGCCACGCCAATCGGTACTTTGCCGTGGATCGTCTGGCTGTCGATACGCCCTTCCCCGGTAATCACCAGCGTGGCATCTCGTACCAGTTCATCCAGTCCCAATGCTTCCGTGACAATCTCAATGCCCTGACGCAGCTCTGCGCCGCAAAAAGCCTGTAGCGCCGCGCCCATACCGCCCGCAGCCCCCGCACCGGGAACGTGTTCCACGTCCATATCCAGATCGTGGCGAATCACCGCCGCATAATGCTTCAGCGCATTATCCAGCTGTTCAATCATCTCCGGCGTTGCCCCTTTCTGAGGGCCAAAAATTGCCGATGCGCCTTGTTTCCCCGTCAACGGGTTAGTCACATCGCAGGCCACTTCAAAGCGACAGCTTTTAATACGCTCATCCAGCTCGCTGATATCGATGCGTTCGAGTTTATCGAGCTCACCACCGCCGAAACCAATCTGTTCGCCCTGTTTATCCAGCAACTTCGCGCCCAGCGCCTGCACCATGCCCGACCCGCCGTCATTGGTTGCGCTTCCGCCAATTCCAATGATGCAGTGCCGAACACCGTGATCTAACGCGCAGCGAATCAACTCGCCCGTACCATAGCTGGTCGTTTTTAACGGGTTACGCTGTTGCGAAGGCACACGTTCCAGACCGCTTGCCGCCGCCATCTCAATAAAAGCCGTTTTTTCATCGCCAGACAGGCCAAAGAACGCATCGATGTTATCGCCTAACGGCCCTGTTACCTTAACATTCACAATCTTGCCATCGGTCGCAGCGACCATGGCTTCAACGGTGCCTTCCCCACCATCTGCAACAGGCAATTTGACATAGCAGGCATCGGGGAATATTTCACGAAATCCCTTTTCAATCTGCGTAGCAACATCTTGTGCAGACAGGCTTTCTTTATAAGAATCCGGTGCGATCACTATTTTCATAAACGATCCGATTTCATCAACGTTCCGATTGCATCAATAATCCGCGCGCTCATGAAACGGCGCTTATACCTGCCAACGTTCAGGGCAGCAAATCCTGAAACCCAGTAGGTAGATCAGAGTGATTATCTGCCAGTCGGCTGGCATCCTGTGCCAGCCTCGTGACTATCGCTTCACGGCTTATCGCGTAACTTCAACTTTGGCTAGCTTCTCGTAGTAACACGCCAGCGCACTGTGGTCGGCCGATCCCAGATCGTCCGCTTTCAGCGCCTGCATCATTTCCATCACCGCCGCGGTTAACGGCAGCTGCGCACCAACGCCGTGTGAGGTATCCAGCGCGTTTGCCAGATCCTTGATGTGCAGATCGATGCGGAAACCCGGCTTAAAGTTACGATCCATCACCATCGGCGCTTTCGCATCCAGCACAGTGCTGCCCGCCAATCCACCACGGATCGCCTGATAAACCAGATCCGGGTTAACGCCTGCTTTCGTCGCCAGCACCAGCGCTTCGGACATGGCGGCAATGTTCAGCGCCACGATCACCTGGTTCGCCAGTTTGGTCACGTTACCTGCGCCGATATCACCGGTATGAACAACGGAACCTGCCATGGATTTCAGAATCTCAACGCAGCGATCAAACTGAGCTTTCTCACCACCGACCATCACGGACAGCGTGCCGTCGATCGCTTTAGGTTCACCACCACTGACTGGCGCGTCCAGCATCGCGATCTCTTTCGCCGCCAGTGCGGTAGCAATTTCACGGCTGGCAAGCGGGGCGATTGAACTCATATCCACCACAATGCTTCCGGCGCGTGCACCGTCGATGACGCCGTTTTCACCCAGCACCACGTCTTTAACGTGCGGAGAGTTAGGCAGCATGGTGATGATGACATCGCACTGCTCTGCAACCTGTTTCGGCGTTTCAGCCGCCGTGGCACCCGCCGCAACCACTTCCGCGACCGCGTCCAGATTTCGATCCATCACGACTAATGAGTAACCTGCTTTCAGCAGATTTTTACTCATCGGTTTTCCCATGATGCCCAATCCAATAAAACCAATTTTCATCGCCCTAACCTCATTGTCTGATGTAGATATCACTTCAATTCACGATGAACCCGCCTCATAGCGGATCCGATTCGCACGGAATTAATGAATTACTTCTTGTACTTGTCGCTCAGCGCCTGTGTTGCACTGCGGAACACGCCCAGATCGCTACCGACCGCAACGAAGCTTGCGCCCCATTCCAGATAGCGACGCGCATCGGCCTCAACCGGAGCCAGAATGCCGCACGGCTTGTTATGCGCGGCGGTACGATCGAAGATGTGGCGGATCGCCTTCTGCACGTCAGGATGGTTAGGCTGACCGAGATAGCCCAGCGCCGCAGACAGGTCGCTCGGGCCAACAAACACGCCGTCTACGCCGTCAACTGCGATAATCGCATCCAGATTGTCGAGGCCGTCCTGACTTTCGATTTGCACCACAACGGTAATGTTGTCGTTAATCTTGGCGAAGTAGTCCGGTTCGGTGCCATAGCTGTTGCTACGGTGCGCCACGGAAACGCCGCGGATACCCGCTGGCGGATAACGGGTTGATGCAACCGCACGCGCGGCTTCTTCTGCCGTTTCCACGAAGGGAATCAGGAAGTTATTGAACCCGATATCCAGCAGTCGCTTAATGATGATCGGCTCATTGCACGGCGGACGGACAACAGGCGCGCTGTGGCTGCCTTTCAGCGCCATGAGCTGAGGAATAAACGTCACGATATCGTTAGGCGCGTGCTCTCCATCCAGCACCAGCCAGTCGAATCCCGCCAGCCCCAGCACTTCAGTTGAAATCGGGTTGCCCAGCGCACACCAGCAGCCAATCAACGTTTTCCCCTGCAGCAAATCTTGGCGAAAACGGTTAGGTAACAGCGGAGTCTTCATTTTTTATCCTCGGTCATTCCAGCGCCGCTTGCCTGAAGCGGCGCGCTCAAAAAACGGAAAATCAGAACGTTAGCGAACCAGACACGGACGTTTATTATCAAACGTCCACTCAGGAATAAGGTACTGCATTCCCATGGCGTCGTTACGTGCGCCTAATCCCATGTTTTTATACAGTTCATGTGCTTTCATCACCTGGTCCATATCCAGCTCAACGCCCAGACCCGGTTTCTTCGGCACTTCCACCATGCCGCCAACAATCTGCAACGGCTCTTTCGTCAGGCGTTGATTGCCTTCCTGCCAGATCCAGTGCGTATCAATCGCCGTAATCTTGCCCGGTGCCGCCGCGGCGACCTGAGTAAACATGGCCAATGAAATATCAAAGTGGTTATTAGAGTGAGAACCCCAGGTTAAGCCCCATTCGTGGCACATCTGCGCCACGCGAACGGAACCTTGCATCGTCCAGAAGTGCGGATCGGCCAACGGAATATCGACCGATTGCAGCGAAATAGTGTGACCCATCTGTCGCCAGTCGGTGGCGATCATGTTGGTCGCGGTAGGCAGCCCTGTCGCACGACGGAATTCCGCCATGACTTCACGGCCAGAGAAACCTTGCTCCGCGCCGCACGGATCTTCGGCATACGCCAGCACGCCGCGCAGCTGTTTGCCCAGACCGATGGCTTCATCCAGCGACCAGGCACCGTTTGGATCCAGCGTGATGCGGGCCTGTGGGAAGCGTTTCGCCAGCGCGGTAACCGCTTCGGCCTCTTCGCTACCAGCCAGTACGCCGCCTTTCAGTTTGAAATCGTTGAAACCGTATTTTTCATACGCCGCTTCAGCCAGACGCACGATGGTTTCCGGCGTCAGCGCTTCTTCATGACGCAGACGATACCAATCGCATTTCTCATTAGTCTGGCTCTGGTAAGGCAAGTCGGTTTTATTACGATCGCCGATGTAGAACAGATAGCCCAGCATCTCGACGGCATCACGCTGTTGCCCATCGCCCAGCAACGAGGCCACGCTGACGTTGAGGAACTGCCCCAGCAGATCGAGCATGGCGGCTTCGATCCCCGTGACGACATGGATAGTGGTACGCAGATCGAACGTCTGCAAACCACGCCCAGAAGAATCGCGGTCGGCGAACTGCGCACGTACCGCCGTCATCACGTTTTTGTATTCGCCCAGCGTTTTGCCCACCACCAGCGCGGCAGCATCCTCCAGCGTCTGACGGATTTTCTCACCGCCAGGAATTTCGCCGACACCGGTATTCCCGGCGTTATCTTTCAGAATCACAATGTTGCGAGTGAAATAAGGTGCATGTGCGCCACTCAGGTTGAGCAGCATACTGTCGTGACCTGCAACCGGAATTACCTGCATGTGGGTAATCACCGGAGTTGAACTTTGCAATGTCATTTTCTTATCCTTTCTCTCTAATTTTTCTATGTAGGGTTAGCGGCCAAAAACCGGGCGTTTACGATCAAATGTCCAACCAGGAATCAGGTACTGCATGGCGACGGCATCATTACGTGCCCCGCTCGGTAATTTTTTGTACAAGTCGTGGGCTTTCATGACCTGTTCCATATCCAGCTCAATTCCCAGACCGGGACGATCCGGCACCTTAATTTTTCCGTTGACGATTTGCAGCGGCTCTTTGGTCAAATGCTGCCCTTCCTGCCAGATCCAGTGCGTATCAATCGCCGTCGGGTTACCCGGTGCCGCCGCGCCCACGTGCGTGAACATCGCCAAAGAAATATCGAAGTGGTTATTGGAATGGCAGCCCCACGTCAGGCCCCACTCATCACACAGTTGGGCGACGCGCACCGCACCGTGCATCGTCCAGAAATGCGGATCGGCCAGCGGAATATCGACTGCCTGTAACATCACGGCATGGTTCATTTCACGCCAGTTGGTGGCAATCATGTTGGTCGCTACTGGCAGCCCAGTGGCGCGGCGGAATTCCGCCATCACTTCACGACCGGAGAAACCTTGTTCGGCACCACACGGGTCTTCCGCGTAAGTCAGGATGCCCTTCATGTCTTTGCACAATTCAATCGCTTCATCCAGCAGCCAAGCACCGTTTGGGTCGACGGTGATACGCGCATCCGGGAAACGTTTCTTCAGCGCCTTCACGGCATCGATTTCCTGCTCGCCGGGCAGTACGCCACCTTTGAGTTTGAAATCTTTAAATCCGTAGCGGTCAGTCGTGGCTTCGGCTAAACGCACAATCGCCTCGCTGTCCATCGCCTGCTGGTGACGCAGGTGATACCACTCGTGCTTGCCTTTCTCACCTGATAAATAAGGTAAATCCGTCTTCGTGCGGTCGCCGATGTAGAACAGATACCCGAGCACGGTGACTTCATCACGCTGTTTACCCGGCCCCAGCAGCTCGGCAACGGGAACACCCATGAATTGCCCCAGCAGATCGAGCAACGCCGCTTCAAGCGCTGCCACGGCATTCACGCGCAGCTCAAACGTCCAGGCACCTTTGCCGAAGGAATCAAAATCAGAAGATTGGTTGCCGACATGAATGTCATGAACCAGACGGTTCATACGGGCGATTTGCTCGCCTTTCACACGGGGAATCGCCTCAACCAGCGTGTTGTAAATGACTTCGCCACCGGGCGCTTCGCCGACACCGGTATGCCCGGCGCTATCGGTTAAAATGACGAGGTTACGCGTGAAGTAAGCACCATGCGCACCGCCGATGTTCAGCAACATGCTGTCATAGCCCGCAACGGGGATGACTTTCATGTCGGTAATCACAGGCGTTGCTGAAAAGTTTGTCATGACAGGCTCCCGTCATGAATGGCGCGCACAGGATTGACGCGTAGGTTTCCGATGGTTGCCACAACGCAAGGGCGCGCTGAGGCGGATGAAAATAATTCAGTCATACAGAAAGAAAAAACGGATGGTGCACCAGTAGATGATTTCATGTTGTTTTCCTACTTTATTAGCGCGACCTTGTTTTTACTCTGATTTGAACTGAACAATGCTTGTAGGGCTTGTAAGATTGTCAGAATAAAAACAGGTTATTACTGAAATAAACCAGTCAGGAATGCGGTGTTGTAATTCGTACCGCCTCACCAACCTCAGTAAAAAGTATAAGTTTTCTTATTTCACAACTCATTGGGCAATAGCACAGCATTCCCTGTCGAAATGCAGATTAAATATGTCATTATCACAGGCCAATGGGAGGTGTTTCACGAAAACCGGGAAAAGCGAATTTCCGCCTTATAAACACCGAAATACATCCCCTTGGCACCCGATTTCGAAGAGGTAAAACCCAGCTTTCCATGAGGTAAATAAACGGCAAATCCAATAGCGAAACGCTGCGCCATCAGTACGATAGCGCAGCGTTTTGTGTTATTGCCTATATTCAAACGAATACGGTAACAACTGGCCTTAATTCTTAACGAACGGCTTCAATTCGACACGTTTAATATCTTTCACGATGAACAGGTAGCTGAAGATCGCAACCAGCGCATGGATCCCGACATACACCAGACCACCATTGAAGGAACCGGTCATTCCGATGATGTAGCCAATCGCAATCGGCGTCACGATACCAGACGCGTTACCGAACATATTGAACAGTCCACCGCTCAACCCGCTGATTTCTTTTGGTGCGGTATCGGCCATAACCGCCCAGCCCAGCGCACCAATGCCTTTGCCGAAGAAGGCTGCAGACATCACCGCAATAACGACCCATTCGGTTTCAACGTAGTTACAAATCACCATCGACATGGAGAGCAACATACCGAGAACGATTGGCGTTTTACGGGCAAAGGTCAGGGAATTGGTCCGACGCATCAGGTAATCGGAAATAATGCCGCCCAGAACGCCCCCGACAAAACCACAGATAGCAGGAACCGAGGCGACAAATCCTGCTTTGAGGATCGACATACCACGAGCCTGAACCAGATAAAGCGGGAACCAAGTGATAAAGAAGTAGGTCAGTGCGTTAATACAGTATTGACCGATATACACACCCAGCATCATGCGAGACTGCATTAATTGCTTGATCTGATGCCATTTTTCGCCTTTCTCGGTCGCTTTCTTCGTCCCTTTAGCGTCCATATTAATCAGGGCACCACCGGCTTCGATGTAATCCAGTTCAGCCTGATTCACCCCAGGGTGATCTTTCGGGTCGTGGATCACTTTCAGCCAGACAAAGCTCAGAATGATACCCAGTCCGCCCATGAACCAGAACACGTGCGCCCAGCCTACTGCCTGCGTCAACCATCCCATGATCGGTGCAAAAATGACCGTGGCAAAATACTGTGCCGAGTTAAATATCGCGACGGCAGTACCACGTTCTTGTGCAGGGAACCAGGCAGCCACAATTCGGCTATTCCCTGGGAAGGAAGGTGATTCACACAGGCCGACCATAAAGCGCAGGAGGAACAGAGAAATAACGATGCCCGCGCCGCTGAAGATATCGACAAAGCCTTGTAATAAGGTAAAAATCGACCAGGTTAAGATACTGTAGAAGTAGACTTTCTTTGAGCCAAAGCGATCGAGCAGCCAGCCCCCAGGTATTTGTCCAATAACATACGCCCAGGAGAACGCTGAGAAGATATAACCCATCCCCACCGCGTCCAACCCAATTTCCTTAGACATTGCTGAACCAGCAATGGACAAGGTCGCGCGGTCTCCATAGTTAAATGACGTGACAATAAACAACATCACGACAATCCAGTAGCGGGCGTTTGTTCTCTTTTGTATCGCGCCAGCTGCTGAGCTTACTGTATTCATGATGAACTCCTGCTTCAATCGCGGTTCGCTCATTCATTCCGAATAACAGATAACGGTGTAGGGTTATCAGAATGAAGATCAGTGGATAGTTAACATTCCCATTTTTATTTTTTTTGCGAATAGCCAGGCTATATAGCATCAGAGTAATTAGCTGACATCTTCAACTCGCAGGAACATTATAATTTTTACCCACTGACTGCTCACTAGCTAAAAGCACAACATTAAAAATGTCCTTTTGAATATGTTGGTGCACTTGCCCTATATAATGCGAGGTATTTCACGAAAAACACCGCCGTTCTCTTTTACATTTATACACATTATTGCTATTTCCTCCTGAAAAACCGTGCGCAGTCAGAATGTGATCAAACTCACCGAAAATTGGGTCTTCGCCTGATAAATAAGAAACAAAAAGCGCTGGCTTAGGTCAATTGCATAATGTACGAGAAGAGAACCTCACGTATACTCGTTAGCGAGCAATGAAATAATAGCGTGGTAATCATTACCACTGCGTTTCTGATAAACCAATAATAAAGGCTTGCATCATGTCAGATAAATCAGAAAGTAATGCTGCACAAGAGCAGCCACTTTATATTAAGGTTCACGATTCTGATAATGTTGCCATTGTTGTTAATAATAATGGCTTACGTGCTGGAACCCGTTTTAATGATGATCTGGAATTAATTGAGCATGTTCCGCAAGGTCACAAAGTAGCCCTTGTGGATATCGCCAAATCAGGTGCCATCATCCGCTATGGTGAAATTATCGGGTATGCACTGCGTGATATTGCCAAAGGAAGCTGGATCGATGAATCGCTGGTCGAGTTGCCTCAGGCTCCCGCGCTAGAAACCCTGCCGCTGGCGACCAAAATTCCCCCCACGCTGCCTGCGCTGGAAGGCTACACCTTTGAAGGTTACCGCAACGCCGATGGCAGCGTAGGGACGAAAAACCTGTTGGGCATTACCACCAGCGTACACTGCGTCGCGGGCGTGGTGGACTATGTCGTCAAAATTATCGAGCGAGACTTATTGCCGAGATATCCCAATGTAGATGGCGTGGTCGCACTCAACCATCTTTATGGCTGTGGCGTGGCAATCAATGCCCCTGCTGCGGTGGTTCCCATCCGTACCATTCACAATCTGGCGCTGAACCCGAATTTTGGCGGCGAGATACTGGTGGTCGGCCTGGGCTGTGAAAAATTACAGCCGGAGCGTCTGCTGGAAGGGACGCCTGATGTACAAGCCATCTCCCTCGACGACACCAGCATTGTCCGCTTGCAGGATGAACACCACGTTGGTTTCAGATCGATGGTGGATGACATTCTGACGATGGCAGACAAGCACCTGCAACGGTTGAACAAACGTCAGCGTGAAACCTGTCCGGCCTCTGAGTTGGTTGTCGGCATGCAGTGTGGCGGTAGCGATGCTTTCTCCGGCGTCACCGCGAACCCAGCCGTTGGTTTTGCCTCCGATCTCTTGGTTCGCTGCGGTGCAACCGTCATGTTCTCCGAAGTAACCGAAGTGCGCGATGCCATTCATCTGTTAACGCCACGCGTCATCAATGAAGAAGTCGGTAAACGTCTGCTGGAAGAAATGGCCTGGTACGATAACTATCTCGACAGTGGCCAGACCGACCGTAGCGCCAACCCATCGCCGGGCAATAAAAAAGGTGGCCTCGCGAACGTGGTGGAAAAAGCGCTTGGTTCCATCGCCAAATCCGGCACCAGCGCGATTGTCGAAGTCCTGTCCCCCGGACAGCGCCCAACCAAACGTGGCTTGATTTACGCCGCAACACCGGCCAGCGACTTCGTGTGCGGCACCCAGCAGCTCGCTTCTGGTATCACCGTGCAAGTCTTCACCACCGGTCGCGGTACCCCTTATGGCCTGCTGGCTGTCCCCGTCATCAAAATGGCGACCCGAACCGCATTGGCAAACCGCTGGCACGATCTGATGGATATTGATGCCGGAACCATTGCTACCGGAGAGGCCACGATCGAAGACGTAGGCTGGCAGCTTTTCCACTTCATTTTGGATATCGCCAGCGGCAGGAAAAAAACCTGGTCCGATCAGTGGGGGCTACATAACGCCCTAGCCGTCTTCAACCCAGCGCCAGTAACCTGATTACCGTTCTCCGCAGGCCAGCGTCATTATCTGGTCTGCGGATCGCGTTATTTGATCTACAATAAATTCAGCGTTAATAAAAATGGAAGAAAGGGCGTAATTAAAAGAATAAATAGCAGGGCAGCAACATTTAATTTCATTCATGCAAAGAAAAAATAAAAAAAACTTAACAAGTTATTCTTCTTAGCGTCAAATTCATCGATTTCAAAACATCTTTTAAGAAAAATCCCTATTTTACTCCCTACCTATTTTTTAATCATTTTTTACCAATTATTTATTGCTAATAAAATGAATCAATTGACAGATAATCATCCTCATCATAAATTTACGCGTGCTGAAAAAGCGTGCTAACACTGATGAAATATTTGTTACAAAAATATATATCCTAAATAATTCGAGTTTCAGGCAGGCGGCAAGGGCAGGCATCCCGATGAGCTTACTTGAGTAAGTGATTCGGGTGACTGAATGCAGCCAACGCACATGCAACTTGAAGTATGACGGATACAGTTACAAAAATCGCCATCACGCACAATATAGGGTAAATAGGCCGATCATTATAAATAATGCATAACATTATTTTATATAAATGAACGAGTCACCCAAAAAATTTCAGTATACCCATTTGAATAACTTGAATATTTACACAGCAATATGCCTGACAGATTTCACGGGACGAACCATTCGGCAGCGACACTACGTTTCAGCCTCTGTAATAACCAGAGCGTCTAAGGCGAGAAAAGCGGCCAGCATGTCTGAACCTGGAAACTGAGCGGGATACGTACGCCGGGGTTTCTAATGAGATTAAATACACCTGTTACACAGCAGGAGTATCTGTTAGACATGGACACCATATTGATGTCCACGACAAATATTCACAGCCACATCACCTATGCCAACTCTGCCTTCATTGCGGTTAGTGGTTTTTCCGAAGAGCAGCTCATCAACCAGCCTCACAATATTGTGCGCCATCCCGACATGCCCGTTGAAGCCTATGCCGACATGTGGTTTACGCTGAAACAAGGCGATAGCTGGACTGGGTTAGTTAAAAATCGTCGCAACAACGGTGACCACTATTGGGTTCGCGCCAACGTTACGCCGGTCTACCAGCAGGAGCAGCTCGCAGGCTATATCTCAGTACGTAACACGCCCAACGCAGAAGAAATCAAGTATGCCGAAACGCTGTATAGCGCCGTGCAGAAAAAACAGGCGGGCAGCCGTAAATTCTACAAAGGATTAGTCGTTCGCACCGGACTCTTTTCGCCACTGTCGCTCTTACAGAAATTGTCAGTCCGCTGGCGCTTGCGTTTAGCCGTCTTAGCGGTGGGACTCATTCCTGCACTACTTGCTTTCAATGGCATGAATCCACTGTGGCTACTGGCACTGACGCTGTTACTCATTGTCATCATGGATCAGTTTCTGCAAAAGCAAATTGCACAGCCAATCAGGATGATAATGAAGCAGGCTCAGCATGTGGTATCGGGCCGTAAAGTAAAGCATGTCCACCTGAACCGGGTCGACGAAATTGGCTTGCTGCTACGCTCTGTTAACCAGTTTGGCCTGAACCTGCATTCGCTTGTCGACGACGTCAGTACACAGGTAAACGGCATCACCAAGGTCAGCCATAAGCTGGCGGAAAACAACGTCGACCTGAATACCCGCACGGAAGAGACATCGGCCAATCTGCAACAAACTGCTGCCGCCATTGAAGAAATTACCGTTGCCGTGCAGCAAAGTGCAGAAACGGCGGCACAAGCCACCACCATGGCAGAAGCCGCCAGCAGCACTGCGTTTAAAGGTGGCAACATCATGAAGGAAACCATCGGCATGATGGATTCCATCTCCAGCGCCAGCGATAAAATCGTTGATATCATTGGCGTGATAGACAGCATTGCCTTCCAGACCAACATCCTTGCGCTGAATGCGGCCGTTGAAGCCGCTCGTGCTGGCGTACAGGGGCGCGGGTTTGCGGTGGTAGCCGCTGAGGTTCGCAATCTGGCGCAGCATTCCGCCTCTGCGGCCAAAGAGATTAAAACGTTGATTGATGCCAACGTCGAAAGTGTGAAACAGGGCAGCACAATGGTCGAGAATGCGGGCAAACATATCAGCGACATCGTTGATGAAGTCTTGCAAGTCTCCACCATGATCAAAGAGATCAGCAACGCAACGCATGAGCAAACCTCGGCATTGGGACTGATCAATACCTCTATTGCACAGATAGAACAAATGACGCAGCGCAACACCGATATGGTTACCCACTCAACAGAAGCAGCTGAAGGGCTCAACCTTCAGGCAAGGCGGCTGAATAGCGCGATTAACGTGTACGGTAGTTAACTGACGTCATCTCATCCATTGCGGCAAGGGCGTGGGAAGCGCCCTTTCCCCTTTTCTTCCCTTCGAGCAAACTCATTGCCCCTCACGTTTTGTAAGTTTTTCGTAAAGAAAAGAGTGACACAGCCGATAGTGATCGGAGAACTGACCTATTTCAGGAGGAAGTGATGTCCAATGGTATCAGCCAGATTACAATGAATACGGTGTCAAACGTAGCGGCGGCACCTACGGCTAGTAAGGATGCATCGACTACCGCGAGTAAGGCTACGCCTGTAGCCAATAACAAGGGTAGTGCTGCTCAACAAAAAATTGCCGCAATACAACATCAGATCAAACAGCTGACTAAAAAGCTAGCAGAGCTGGGCCAATCAGCCATCAATGCAAGTGAAGACGAGCGCAAACTCATCAAACAGCAGCAGCAGATGATTCAAGCGCAAATCCAAGCACTCTATGCCGAAATTGCCCGTATCCAAAAAGAAGAAGCGGAAAAGAAAGCACCTAGTGTGGCGTCAGGCACAACATCACAACAAAATGATAATAAAGACAAAAAAGGCGGTGTTGATATCTACGTCTAACTGCAATATCTGGCGTATTCCCCTATTTTCTCTCTCTCTCTTTCCTGGCTGATACATTTTATTACATTAGCTGTCAGGAAAGTGAGTATTTCATATTTCATTGCCAACAATATCCCCTTCGAGAAAGTGCTTAAATTGCCGATGCACAGGCATGTAGCCCAAGTCATTCGGGTACATCGGCATCTTTTCAGGAGGGAAAATGTCAAACACCATCAGCAGTATCAGCGTATCGACAACCACGGCAAGCAGCAGTAAAAGCAGCAACACCTCAGAGCAACAGATTGCGCAGCTCACCAAGCAGGTTCAGGCGCTTACCAAACAGGTGAGTAAACTGACCGAATCCGCTTCCAGCGCAGAAAGCGATGATGAACGTAAACTGATCGAACAGCAGCAGCAGGCCATTCAAGCGCAGATTCAGGCGTTACAGGCACAAATTGCCCGCTTGCAGAGTGAAAAATCGGAACAGCAGTCTGATTCCTCTGCTCCGGCTCAAAGTGCTAAACAAGAAGGCGTTAACCGCCCGACAGAAGACAACCAGATTAATATCTACGTGTAGTCTGCGTCAGGGATGGGGTAGTCAGTCAACGTGAAAGGTCGCTTCAATGAAGCGACCTTTTTTCGTCAGAGGGTGTGGCAGGAAGTGGATAATCAGGAACGGGGTCGCTTCAGCGGCGTGACCAACCCTTGCAGACCTTCTATCTTGATTGCCAGCGTAATCTGCATCAATTCCCCTAAGCGACCTTTAGGAAATTCATCCTTGCGGGAGAACCACAGCAGGTACTCTTCTGGTAAATCAATCAGCACTCGCCCCTTGTATTTCCCAAACGGCATCTGCATTGTGGCAATGTCTATCAGGTCTTCTTTTTCCATCCGTTTACGCCCCCAATAGTCGGATCATTTCCGCCTCATCGATCACTGGGATCCCCAATTCTTGCGCCTTCGCCAGTTTAGAGCCTGCGGCTTCACCGGCGATCACCATATCGGTTTTCTTCGAGACGCTGCCGCTCACTTTTGCCCCTAACGCCGTTAACCGATCTTTGGCTTCGTCGCGGGACAAAATACTCAGCGATCCGGTCAATACCACCGTTTTCCCCGCAAATGGGCTGTCGATCTCTTCAGCATTGACGACCTGAACCTCAGGCCAGTGGATGTTGATGCCTGCGGAGTCAGTCAGTTCGCGGATCACGGTTTGGTTGTGCTCTTCTTCAAGGAAGTGACGCACGTGCGCGGCAACGACTTTACCAACATCCGGCACCTCCAGCAGCGCGTCTTCATCGGCAGCAAAAAGGGCTTCCAGCGAACCAAAGTGAGCAGCCAGATTAGCCGCCGTCGATTCGCCAACATCACGGATCCCCAACGCATAGAGGAAACGTGCCAGCGTGGTGCTTTTCGCCTTTTCCAACGCATTAACCAGATTCGTCGCGGATTTCGGCCCCATGCGATCCAGCCCCGTCATGATCCCAGCGCTCAGGCGAAACAGATCGGCTGGCGTCTTGACGTACTCTTTTTCCACCAGTTGATCGATGATCTTATCGCCCATGCCTTCCACATCCAATGCGCGACGAGAAACAAAATGCTTCAGTGCCTCTTTGCGCTGGGCACCGCAGATCAGGCCAGCGGTACAGCGCGTGACGGCCTCGCCCTCTACGCGTTCAACGTCAGATCCACACACGGGACAAGCCGTAGGGAAAACGATCGGCTGCACCGTTTCTGGCCGTTCAGACTCCACAATACCGACGATCTGCGGGATCACATCCCCCGCTCGGCGCACAATAACGCGATCGCCAATCTGCAAACCTAGCCGCTCAATTTCATCCGCATTATGCAATGTGGCATTGCTGACGATGACCCCAGCCACGGCGACGGGTTCCAGACGCGCAACGGGCGTAATTGCGCCCGTCCGCCCAACCTGAAACTCGACATCGCGCACCCAGGTCAGCTGTTCCTGCGCCGGGAATTTAAAGGCCACCGCCCAGCGCGGTGCACGGGCAACGAACCCTAACCGCTCCTGCAGTTCCAGAGAGTCAACTTTGACAACAACGCCGTCGATATCAAAGCCTAACGAACTGCGGGTCTGCTCAACCTGACGATAAAAATCGAGTACTTCGGCCGGACCAGTACATAGCTTAATTCTGTCGCTAACCGGCAGTCCCCACGCCTTGAACTGCATCAGCCGCTCCCAATGGCTTGCGGGCAACTCACCGCCTTCCAGCAGACCAACGCCATAGCAGAAGAAAGTCAGAGGACGCTTAGCCGTAATTCGCGGGTCAAGCTGGCGCAGCGATCCAGCGGCAGCGTTACGCGGGTTGGCAAAGACTTTACTCCCCGTACGGCGAGCCTCTTCGTTCAGCTTTTCAAAACCGCTGTGCTTCATAAACACTTCACCGCGCACTTCAACACGGCGCGGAATATTATCGCCTTCCAGACGCAGTGGAATCGCCGCAACGGTACGAATGTTACTGGTGATATTTTCCCCGGTCGTACCATCCCCGCGCGTGGCCGCCTGTACCAGAACGCCATCTTCATACAATAGGCTAACGGCTAAACCATCCAGTTTCAGCTCGCAGCAAAATGTCAGATCGTCACCGTTCTTCAGCCTGTCGCCAATTCGCTTGCTGAAGGCCAGATAGCTCTCTTCATCAAATACGTTATCCAGCGATAACATCGGCACTTCATGGCGTACCTGCTCAAATGCCGCCAGCGGTGCCGCACCCACGCGCTGCGTGGGAGAATCACTGGTCACCAGCTCGGGATGATCCGCCTCTAACGCTTTCAGTTCCTGCATGAGTTTGTCATATTCGATATCAGGAATTTCGGGCGCATCTTCAACGTGATATTTGTATTCGTGATGGCGTAAGACCCGGCGCAACTCCGCTACCCGCAGTGCGGCCGCATTCACTTCGGCTGGTTCTTTCTTCACTGGTTTCATACCTG
Organism: Pectobacterium polaris; assembly: GCF_002307355.1. NCBI lineage: Bacteria > Pseudomonadati > Pseudomonadota > Gammaproteobacteria > Enterobacterales > Pectobacteriaceae > Pectobacterium > Pectobacterium polaris. The sequence continues at coordinate 168,999 of NZ_CP017481.1, forward strand.
TTTTATCTGACGTGTCGCCCTGTCGGCGTCGTGATTGTTATGATTCTCGCCCGTGATGTACCAGAGCGAGAATCATTAGCTTGCGGCCTGAACGGACTCGAAACCCTTCGAGCACCGTCAGTTTATTTCGTTTAAGATTTAGACGTGTTGGCTTTAATCGTATTGATGATGTTCGTCGTGGAGCAACCGTCCTCAAAGTTCAGGACTTTCACTTCACCGCCATTGGCCCAGACCTCTTCACTACCGGCGATTTCATGTGGCTGGTAGTCTCCGCCTTTCACCAGAATGTCCGGCAGAATGCTGGCAATCAGGCGCTGCGGCGTATCTTCTTCAAACGGCACGACCCAATCGACAGCTTCCAGCGCACCCAACACGATCATCCGCTGCGGCAGCGGGTTGACGGGGCGAGTCGGCCCCTTCAGGCGTTTGGTTGAGGCATCGCTGTTTACCGCAACAATTAATCGGTCGCCAAGTTTGCGGGCGTTTGCCAAGTAAGACACGTGTCCGGCGTGCAAAATATCGAAGCAGCCGTTGGTCATCACAATCTTTTCGCCACGCTGACGCGCCAGTTCAACGGCATGTTTCAGCTGTTCTTCGGTCATCACGCCAAATCCGGTTTCGGCACGGCCGCGGATAGCATTTTCCAATTCAATCGGCGTGACCGTTGACGTACCCAGCTTGCCGACGACGACGCCTGCGGCGGCATTCGCCAGGAAACAGGCCTCTTCCAGCGGGTTGCCTGCCGCCAGCGCAGCGGCCAACACACCGATTACGGTATCGCCCGCACCGGTCACGTCATACACTTCCTGCGCCTGCGTCGGCAAATGCAGCGGTGCTTTGCCCGGCTGTAGCAACGTCATTCCTTGCTCGGAACGGGTAATCAGCAACGCGGACAGATCGTAATCGGCCACCAGTTGCATACCGCGCTCAACCAGCTCTTCTTCCGTTTTGCAACGCCCTGCCACCGCTTCGAATTCAGACAGGTTTGGCGTCAGCAATGTCGCGCCACGGTAACGGGCAAAATCCGTGCCTTTCGGGTCGATCAGCACCGGAACGCCAGACGCTTTTGCCGTCTGAATCATGCTTTGCACATGCGCTAATGCGCCTTTCGCATAGTCAGACAGCACCAGCGCACCAATTTTTGGCAGCGCCAGTTGAATACGCTCGATGATCGGCTGAGGATCAATTCCCTCAAAGCCCTCTTCGAAATCCAGTCGGATCAACTGCTGATTACGCGACAGCACACGCAGCTTGGTGATCGTCGGGTGCGTAGGAACCGCAACAAAGTCACACTTCACATTCACTTCGCCAAGTTTGGCATTCAGTGCGCGTGCGGCATCATCAATGCCGGTTAACCCCACCAGACGCGATCCCGCGCCCAATGCTGCGATGTTCATGGCGACGTTCGCCGCGCCGCCTGGGCGCTCTTCGATCGTATCAACCTTGACCACAGGCACCGGTGCCTCTGGTGAAATTCGGCTGGTCGGCCCATACCAGTAACGATCCAGCATGACATCACCCACCACTAACACACCCGCTTGACGGAAATCAGGCAGCGTCACTTTCATCCTCTACTCCAGGCTTATTTCGCATAATGCGCGTAATAATATCATAGGCACGTATCATACACGCCACTGCCGCGCAGCTCTAAACCGCACGGCACATTTGACCAATAGATAGGAGGAACTTACGCTCCCACCAGCCATTTATTCCAGCTCACCAGCACCTGCTCCCGTTCCGCAACAAACCGATCCTTGCTGACCCGGCCGGACAGCTCCTGCAAGGCCAGATGGTGCAGTTCATTGCGCATGGTGACGTAGGCCAGCTTGAGCGCATTGGCTTCACTCTCTTCCATCACGCCATATTGCGCCATCAGTTCCAGAATACGCACGTTGTCTGACCAACGGGTCAAACGCGGTTCCTGAGCGGCGTAACGCAGCATCAGATACTGAGCAATGAATTCGATATCCGTAATGCCGCCCGCATCCGTTTTGATGTCAAAGAGTGCTTTATCTTTGTTCGCCAGATGCTGACGCATTTTTTCCCGCATTTCGCGCACTTCGGTTCGCAGCGTCTCCGCATCACGCTCGGCACACAGAATGCTGCGGCGAATAGACTCAAAGGTCTGCTGCACGCCGCTTTCGCCGTACACCATACGCGCGCGCACCAGCGCCTGATGCTCCCACGTCCATGCCTCATTGCGCTGATACTCATCAAACGCTTCTACCGTACTCACCAGCATACCCGCCGCGCCCGATGGCCGCAGACGGGCATCCACTTCATACAAAATGCCTGATGACGTCCGGGTGCTAAACAGATGCATCACTCGCTGCGCGAGGCGCAGGTAGAACTGCCGGCCATCAATACTGCGTTCGCCATCCGTCATCACGTCCGATGGACAATCCAGCAAGAACACCAAATCCAGATCGGAACTGTATCCCAACTCCCAGCCACCGAGTTTGCCATAGGCAATAACGGCAAACCCACGACCTTCACGATGCTGTAAATGGGACGGCTGGCCATAGCGCGCCACCATCTGTCCCCACGCCTGCTGAACCACTGCCGCGATAATCGCTTCTGCCAAATACGTTAAGTGATCGCTCACTTTCATCACGGGCAGTACGCCGCCGATATCCCCTGCGGCGATACGCAGTTGCTGCGACTGTTTGAACTGGCGAACCGCTTCTAACTGCTGTTCTTCGTCATCCTCAGGGACGCGCATCAAATACTGACGTAGCTCATCGGCGTACGCCCCCGGTGCCGTCGGCTGATACAGCGTTGACGCATCGAGTAATTCATCCAGCAGCAGGGGATAGCGTGCCAACTGGCTGGCAACCATCGGCGACGCCGCACACAGGCGAATCAACTGAGCGAGCGCAGCGCGAGACTCCAGCAGCAGTTCGAGATAGGTGGTGCGCGTGACGATCCCCAGCAGCAGCGGCGTCAGACGAGACAGCACCGTATCCGCTTCCTGGCGAGCACAGACTTCCGCCAGCAAACACGGCATGAGCTGATCCAGCACGTCTCGCCCGCGCGGCCCAATGGTGCGTTTCGCCACATCGTGACGGAATTCCACAATCGTCCGCATCAGCTTTTCACGTACGCTTTCCGAGAGATGCGGCGTCAGCGGAGCCAGTTCGCCGTCGTCCAGCGTGTCCTGCCATAGGCTGCTATAGCTGCCATGTTCGGGGATATCATTATTGTCCGGCGCATCATCGCCAATCAGGTCATCAAATACATGGCGCACCGACTGCATATGCTGTTCCAGCATGGATTGCAGCGCGTCCCAGTTGTCGAAACCCATTCCCCATGCCAGCCGCTGCTGATTCAGCTCATCACCCGGCAAGGTTTGCGTCTGTTCATCGGCAATCGCCTGCAACAGGTTCTCTAAACGACGCAGAAACAGGTAAGAGGTACTGAGGTCGAGCACCTGCTGCGGCGTTAATAACCCCAGTGCTCCTACATGCTGAAGCGTAGGCAGCAGCGAGCGCCCCTGCAATCCCGGTTCACGTCCGCCACGAATCAGTTGGAAAACCTGCGTGATAAATTCGATTTCACGAATCCCACCCGCACCCAGCTTGATGTTGTTGCGCAGATCCCGGCGACGCACTTCGCGGGCAATCATGCCCTTCATATTTCGCAGCGACTGGATCACGCTAAAATCGATATAGCGACGGAAGACGAAGGGCTTCAGCGTACTACGCAGTTCCTGACTGTAGGCATCGTCCATTCCTCCCATTAGGCGCGCTTTGACCATCGCATAGCGTTCCCAGTCTCGGCCCTGCTCCTGATAGTAATCTTCCATCGCCGCAAAGCTGAGCACCAGCGGGCCGCTGTCACCAAAGGGACGTAGCCGCATATCCACACGGTAAACAAAACCATCGACGGTCGGCTGATCCAGCACCTTAATGAGCCGCTGCCCCAGACGCGTGAAGAACTGCGCGTTATCCAACTCGCGCCGCCCGCCTTGCGTATGGCCATTTTCGGGATAGACGAAGATCAGGTCGATATCCGAAGAGAAGTTAAGTTCTCCCCCACCCAATTTTCCCATGCCAAGAATCAGCAGAGGCTGAGCGACGCCCTGCGCATTGCAAGGTGTACCCCACTCGCGGCAACAGGCCTGATATAGCCAGCTTCTGGCCGCCACAATCATCACCTCGGCCAGTTCACTCAACTGACGCAGCGTGTGTTCCGTCGTACTGGTTTGCAGCGCCTGCGACCACGCAATTCGCGTCAACATATGTCGGCGAAATCGTCGCAATGCGGCCATCAACGCATTTTCATCGTTAACATCGGCCAATGCATTGCTCAACCAGTCGGCGTAGTGCTGCCACTCTTCGGGCTGCGGCGGTTGCTGATGAATCCCTTGCCACCAGTCAGGATGCAGCGCAAGCGCATCGCTGACAAAATCGCTCAATGCCAGAACAGCAGAGTCACTGTCGGTTATCGGTTCATCAGGTGCGGCTTCCCGCAAACGCGACAGAGCACGCTGAGATTGTTCCGTCAGAAGCACAGGTAAAGCGGGCAAAGGAAGTATCGACATGGGGGTTCCCTTGATGCGCCGCCTATCCTCACTGACAAGCGGCAGTTAACGGTTACTGTGATGGTCCGCCGCTATGTAACCAGAACGGGGACAAGTTCAGCACCTCTTTACGGTAGGCTTCCAGATACGCAGAAGGAGCCTTCCCGGCAGCGAGCCGCTCAATTTCGTGCAGTAACGCCTGCCAGTGTTCAACGTAGGCTTCCACTTGCTCCGCCGGATAGGCACCGGATAAGAGAAGAAAAGCGTAGATATTACGTTGCAGGCGAGGGATCTGCTGTTCGTACTGCGCTTCCGTCAATTTAGAAGAAAAGGCGCTTTTCAGCTCCGCAGTGCTGCGGCTTAGCATAATGTCGGCAAAGCGTTTGAACGAGCCCTGTAGCTTAATGCGATCTTTATTACCCATATGGTCACGCCAGCCAGACTCGACCAACCAAGAAGTCAGTACTAACTTACTTTGCAGGTACTCAGCGCTGTAGCACACATCCGCGCCATCGGGGCCTTGTAGCCGAGCCTCCAGAGTCGCGAGTGCAGAGCGAAAAAGTGTGGTGACCTTGCGTAACACGACGCCTCCCACCAGCACCAGCATTTCGCGCATCAACGCGCTGGCCTCTGGCAGAGCTTCACGGGCAGAGGCATTCCCTCTTACCCACAGTTCTTCGTGGTATTGCCAGTGACTCAACCCCAGTTCCAGCGCCGCGCGGATGGCTTGATCGATATTGGTTTTTGGATCCACAACCAGTCGATTGAGAGGCTGGCACTCGCGAACTGGGTTACCTTTAGCCAGATGGTATCCGCGCGCTGCCTTACTCAGGCTGCCCTGCCGCATACCGCCAAACTCTGCGATTTCCTTTGCCAGCTCCAACAGATGGGTGGTCTGCCCGACCTTAAGCTCCATCTCCAGTTCGCACAGCGGTTCACTCAGATCCCCAGCACGAATCTCACCGCGATCTAAAGCAACCTCAATCACGCTTTGATAGTAAGTAAACACCCACTTTTCACGCGTAAAATCTGTACTAAACAGCGGGTTGAGCGACGATTGCAGCACCTTAACATCGCAATCTTCCGGCCAGACGTCCGCTGGAAACAGGCTGAGATCCAGCTCGGCTTTCTCCAGCTCAACGTTATATTCTGGATGTTGATGCAGCCCGCCAATCACCTTGCCAGCCGTTTTCGCCGTCATTTCGTAGCGTTCATTTTCGCCGCGAATACGCAGGCCGATGCCATTGCGGCGCAGGTAATTATCCGCCGTTTCATAATAGGTATTGCTCAGACGCTGAGCACGCATGTGCTCATATTGACTGTAATCACTCTCCCAGTCAGCCAGTTGCGTCAGCAGCGATTCAACGCTGTCGGGATGAACAATAAACTTCAGCTCAATTTCTTCACTCATAGCATTCACAACACCAAGACCGCGTTCATTATTATGTCAGTAAATAACATTTTACCTTACCTGACTACTCTTACCGCACAGACTCTTTTTCACCTGCGAACAAGCGCGCATTTCTTATGCAAACCTGTCATCAACTGCGCGGTTTTACCCCGCTTAAACACGCCGATCGCCGCCTTCTAAGAACCTATCCCAGTAGGCGTTATTGGGGCGAAATAGCCCTCATGGGATAGGTTCTAAGACTGTTCTCATTTCGGTTTATACATTGCCTCGTCAGACTTAAGCCTCTACTATCGGACCACCATTAACGCAACATGATGATCTTATGCAGAAATTAGGCTTACTCTGTTTTACTTTATTTTCTCTCACGCTGAGCTGGACCGCACAAGCGGAAGAAAAACGCTACATTTCCGATGAGTTATTGACGTATGTCCACAGCGGGCCGGGCAATCAATATCGTATCGTCGGCACCGTGAATGCTGGCGCTGAAGTCACGCTACTCAGCGTTAATGAAAGCGCAGGCTATGCGCAGATCCGTGATGATAAAAACCGTACGACCTGGATCCCACTCGACCAGCTTAGCAATACGCCGAGCCTGCGCACGCGGGTGCCGGCGCTGGAAAATCAGGTCAAAGACCTGACTGACAAACTGAATAATATCGATCAGACCTGGAATCAACGTACCGCAGATATGCAGCAGAAAGTCGCTGCCAGCGATAGTGTTATCAACGGGTTACGTCAGGAAAATCAGGATCTGAAAAATCAGCTTATCATCGCGCAGAAGAAAGTCAGCGCGGCGAATGTCCAGCTTGACGATAAGCAGCGCACCATCATTTTACAGTGGTTTATGTATGGCGGCGGTGTTGCTGGCATAGGTTTGCTGCTGGGTCTGCTGTTACCGCACATCATCCCTCGCAAAAAGAAAAATGATCGCTGGATGAGCTAATCAGAACACGTGCCTGCTTCTTGCAGGCATTTTTCTTTGCGGCCAACGCTGCGGCGCAAAGATGGTAGTATGTAGTGAAGTATTGGTTATTTATTCAGGAGCCCGACGTTGAAGATTTACCTTGTCGGCGGCGCTGTTCGGGACAGCCTGCTGGGTTTACCCGTCACCGAGAAAGATTGGGTGGTGGTCGGCGCGATGCCGGAGAACCTGCTTGCGCAGGGCTACCAGCAGGTTGGAAAGGATTTTCCCGTCTTCTTACACCCCGTTAGCCGCGATGAATACGCCCTCGCGCGTACCGAACGCAAATCTGGCAAAGGCTATACCGGGTTTGTCTGCCATGCCGCCCCCGATGTCACGTTAGAGCAGGATTTGCTGCGCCGCGATTTGACCATCAATGCCATTGCTCGCACCGAGCGGGGCGACCTTATCGATCCTTATCACGGCCGTCGCGATCTTGAAAATCGCGTGCTGCGCCACGTCTCCGAGGCATTTAGCGAAGATCCGTTACGGGTGCTGCGCGTCGCCCGGTTTGCCGCGCGTTTTGCTCATCTCGGCTTCCAGATTGCAGAAGAAACCATGGCGCTGATGCAAAAAATGGCGCATGAAGGCGAGCTGGCTTACCTGACGCCAGAGCGCGTCTGGAAAGAGACAGAGAAAGCACTCGGCACATCGTCGCCAGATGTCTATTTTCAGGTGCTGCGAGACTGCGGCGCACTAGCCGTGCTGTTCCCTGAAATCGATAACCTGTACGGCGTGCCCGCCCCCGCAAAATGGCATCCGGAAATTGATACCGGCATTCATACGATGATGACGGTGGCGATGGCCGCACGCCTCAGCCCTGAGATTGACGTACGTTTTGCAACGCTGTGCCACGATTTAGGAAAAGGGCTGACGCCGCCTGAACTCTGGCCGCGTCATCTTGGCCACGGCCCAGCGGGCGTCAAACTGGTTGAAGCATTGTGCCAGCGCCTGCGCGTGCCAAATCCGATTCGCGATTTGGCAAAGCTGGTTGCTGAATATCATGATTTGGTTCATACCGTGCAGGTGCTGCAACCCAAAACCCTGCTGAAGTTATTTGATGCGATCGACGTCTGGCGTAAACCGCAACGTCTGGAGCAGTTAGCGCTCACGAGCGAAGCCGATGCCAGAGGCCGTGCCGGTTTTGAAGAGAACCCGTATCCACAAGGTGATTACCTGCGTGAAGCCTTCCGTGTCGCCACTCAGGTCAGCAGTGCGGACGTCGTTGCCGATGGGTTTAAGGGCATTGACGTACGCAACGAACTGGCACGTCGCCGCATTCATGCACTGGCAGACTGGAAAGCACAACAGCCGGATAGTTCGGGCACGTCCTGAAACAAAGAGGCCACGCTAATGCGTGGCCTCTTCTCTCTATAACGGTCTATCTAAAATCTACGCACTCAGTCTTACATAAACACCATGTAAACCACGCCCGCGACGATAAAACGGTAAATCGCGAACGGGATAAACGAGATGCGTTTGATGATTTTCAGGAAGGTTTTAATCGCAATCAGCGCTACGATAAATGCCGTCACGAAACCAACGGCAAACATCGGCACATCGGCCAGCGATAGGAAATGCCAGCTTTTATACAGATCCAGAACGGTCGCGCCCATCATCATGGGAACAGCCAGAATAAAAGAGAACTCAGAAGCGGCATAGCGGCTGACGCCCATCAGCATCCCGCCGGAAATAGTCGCCCCCGAACGTGAAAAGCCGGGCCACAGCGCCAGACATTGAAAACAGCCAATCATAAATGCCTGACGGTGCGTGATGTCATCCAGCCCGACAGCACGCGGCTCTTTTGGCTTGAACCATTCCGCCGCTAGCAGCAGGAAGCCACCGATCACCAGCGCATACATCACGTTCTGCGGATAAAACAGCGACTTGATGAAGTCATGAAAAATCAGGCCAAGCACCACTGCGGGAATCATTGCCAGCAAGATGTGCGTCAGTTTCAGACGCCCAGCAGTTTTCCCCTCGTGCGGAACTTCACCGAAGTGAATCCCTATCAGACCAAAGAGGCGGCGCCAGAACATCACGACAACGGCCAGAATTGAGCCAAGCTGAATGATAACTTCAAACGTCTTGGCTTTCTCATCAGCAAACCCTAACCAATGACCAACAATAATCATATGCCCTGTAGACGATACGGGCAAAAACTCGGTCAGTCCTTCGACCACGCCAAGAATAAATGCGATTAGCAATGAATGCAGGTCAGTCATCTAAAAATCCTTGCCTCTAATAAAAACGAAAATGCAGCGCACAAAAAAGCGGCCGCGTACTTCCGCGAGCCGCTACACACCCTAAATAATTCGAGTTGCAGGAAGGCGGCAAGCGAATGAGTCCCGATGAGCTTACTCAAGTAAGTGATTCGGGTGAGTGAACGCAGCCAACGCACATGCAGCTTGAAGTATGACGGGTATAACTGGCTTATAGACTATTTGGGTTACGGTTTAGTTGCACGTAAATCAGTATTTATTCTGTTAAATCAGATTTATCGCGTGCCGCGCTCAATAATGACGCCAACCTGACGTGCCTGTGCGACAGCGCCCGGCTTGCTGAGCTTGATCCGTAGCCAGGGAATCGAGAAGCGCTGCATCAGCATGTGTGCAACTTCTTCAGCAACGCGCTCCACCAGAGCAAAGCGCTGGTTTGCCACGTGGGCAATCACCGCTTCGCTGACATCGGCATAGCTCAGGCAGTCATTCACATCGTCACTGGCGGCTGCCTGACGGTTATCCCAGCCCATTTCGATATCGAACACCAGTTTCTGCTGGATGGTCTGTTCCCAATCGTAAACACCAATAGTAGTGATTACAGTAAGTTCTTCAATAAATACGATATCCATCACGCCATTCTCTGTTTTTGTCGCTGTCGGATACCACTTCCGACGGAATGTGCGTATTATCCACAGATGAGAAGAGTAAAACGACCCTTATTAAACGTCTCTCTATACAAACTAAACGGAATAGCGTTATGAGTGTTACCGCGCTTGGTATGATGTTAATCGCGTATCTGTGTGGCTCTATTTCCAGTGCGATTTTGTTCTGCAGAATTGCTGGGCTGCCCGATCCGCGTCAGCATGGTTCTGGGAACCCCGGAGCCACTAACGTATTGCGTATTGGCGGCAAAGCGGCCGCTGCCACCGTATTGCTGTTTGATGTTCTGAAAGGCATGCTGCCAGTCTGGGCCGCTTACGAGCTGGGCGTTCCCCCGCTGTACCTCGGGTTAACCGCTATCGCTGCCTGCCTCGGCCATATCTATCCGGTCTTTTTCCACTTTCGCGGTGGCAAAGGTGTAGCAACGGCTTTGGGTGCCATCGCCCCGATTGGCTGGGATCTGACAGGCCTGATGACTGGCACCTGGCTACTGACCGTGCTGCTCAGCGGCTATTCCTCGCTTGGCGCAATTGTCAGTGCGCTCATCGCACCGTTTTATGTCTGGTGGTTCAAGCCACAGTTTACCTTCCCCGTCGCGATGCTCTCTTGCCTGATACTGATGCGTCATCATGACAATATCCAACGCCTCTGGCGCGGACAGGAAAGTAAAATCTGGAATAAGCTACGTAAGAAGAAACAGCCAGAAGACGAACAGACGTCCTCCGAAGAATAAGACAAAAAAATTCCCGTTTTCACGGGAATTTTTTTATGAAGTATGAAGGGGAAATTAGAATCGGCCGATGGCGGCAAATTCCTGCGACTGCACTTTAAACTGAGACATGCTTTCTGCCAGCAGGCGAGCCTGATCTTCCAGTGAGCGCGTGGCAGCGGCAGACTCTTCTACCAGAGACGCATTTTGCTGTGCGACTTCATCCATCTGCGATACCGCCAGATTTACCTGCCCAATGCCATTGCTTTGCTCACGCGTGGCCGTTGAGATCTCACGCATCAGGGATGTCACGCGCGCCACGGCATCAGAAACATCGTTCATCGTTTCGCCCGCCATTTTCGCCATCACGGTGCCTTCACTGACTCGGCTTTGAGACTCTTCCATCAGCATTTTGATCTCTTTGGCCGATTGCGCACTGCGCTGCGCCAGACTGCGGACTTCACCCGCAACCACCGCAAATCCACGCCCCTGCTCACCCGCACGTGCCGCTTCAACCGCCGCATTCAGCGCCAGAATGTTGGTCTGGAACGCGATGCCGTCGATCACCGCCAGAATATCGCCAATGCGTGCGGAGCTGCTGGAGATCATCTGCATTTTCTCAATCATGCTCCCCACGGTTTCGCTGCCTTTATTAGCGATGTCGGACACATTTTGCGCCAGCGTATGCGCTTGTTCCGCACTTTCCGCATTCAGCGTTACCGTCGCGGTCAACTGCTCCATACTGGCTGCGGTTTCTTCCAGCGAGGAAGCTGACTCTTCCGTACGCGCAGCCAGATGGGTATTGCCGGAAGACAGCTCGCGCGTGCCGACGTCAATCTGCATACCAGCATCACGGACGCGGCCCACGGCGGTTGCCAGCGAATGCTGCATGGCCTTCATCGCCTGAATCAGGCGGCCAATTTCATTATTACCGCCATCGGCAATGCGCTGGGTCAAATCACCACGGGCAATAAACTCCAGCTGGCCGACCGTCTCTTCAAGCGGAGACAGAATAGAGCGCTTCAAGGCAATCCAGGCAGCTAACACCAGCAGCAGCACGGATATACAGGCAATACCGATGATCATCAGGCGGTTGAACGCGAAGCTTTCCGCTTCTGCGAGCATGTTTTCCCCGACTTCCAGACCGAAATCACGGAATTCGTTCGCCACCTTATCCATCTTAACGCTGAGCGGTGGTAAAACGTCCTGCAACAGCACGTAATAGGCTGCGACATCGCCACGTTTCAGCGCATCAACCATCGGCTGAACGCCAAGATTCATGTATTGCTCGTAGTTGCTTTTAACCTCTGCGGCCATTTTGGCACCGCGCTCCGTTACGGTGCCGTAGGAAAGAAAGCGTGTCATTTCTTTGTGAGAAAGCGCCGTGTAGGCTTCTGCCCGCGCGACCGATGCATTCGCCAGATCGGTCAGCCCGCTTTCCATCTGACGAGCAGCCAACGCTGCCCCGGTTCTTGCACGCAGTGAAGCGGTATAGCTCCCCGCCAGCGCCGTGACTTCTTTGCCCTGAATCTTGTCGATTGTCGTAAGCGAAGTGATTCCCTGATTGATTGAGGTGATGCCAATTCCGCACACCAGCAATAACAGCAGTACCATCGTTCCTAACAAAGCAATCAAGCTCGTCTTGATTGTGATGTTTCTTAACATTTTTGTTTCCCTGACATTACAAATGATAAATAAATGCGGAGAAAGGCTCCGCATAACGTGATCTAGATCATGTTCCTATCGGTAACAAACCTGCTTTCTTTAAAGAAACTTTAGTAACGAAAGTATTTTTACTTAAACGACTCGCGCAAGCGCATCGCGCCTTGCACACGCTAAAAATCGGGGACATTAAACGCTTTTTGGCTATAATGACGGCCACGCTATTTCAGGTTTAAGAGAAGGAAACCGACATGAGTCTGAACAATGTCCCGGCGGGTAAAGATCTGCCGGAAGATATCTATGTAGTGATTGAAATTCCCGCGAACGCCGATCCGATCAAATATGAAATTGATAAAGATACCGGTGCGCTGTTTGTAGACCGTTTCATGTCTACGGCCATGTTCTACCCATGCAACTACGGCTACATCAACCACACGCTGTCTCTGGATGGCGACCCGGTTGACGTTCTGGTTCCAACCCCGTATCCGTTGCAGCCAGGCTCAGTGATCCGCTGCCGTCCTGTTGGCGTGCTGAAAATGTCCGACGAAGCGGGCGAAGATGCCAAGCTGGTTGCCGTTCCGCACAGCAAGCTGACCAAAGAATACGATCACATTAAAGATGTTAACGACCTGCCTGAACTGCTGCGTGCACAGATCGGCCACTTCTTTGAACACTACAAAGATCTGGAAAAAGGCAAGTGGGTGAAAGTTGAAGGTTGGGATAACGCGGCTGCGGCGAAAGCCGAGATCGTTGCTTCCTTCGAGCGCGCGAAAAACAAATAAGCGCCACACGATATGCATTAAAGCCCTTACGGGCTCAAGATATCGCATGATCAAAAACACCGCCTTGCGCGGTGTTTTTATTTATGGCGACCATGACTTGATTGGCTACTCTGCCTCAAGCCTCTTCTTCACTGCGCTTTAGCCAGTCACCGCTGGCAATACGCGTCAGCCCTACAACAGGGTGCTTGTACAGATAGATCCAGGCACTGCCCAGAGGCGTACGAATCAGCTCACGTTGGTATTCGTGGCCGTCCCGCTTTAAGGCATCCAGCTCTGTCAAAATCGACGAACTAATGCGATAGACCTCGCAATGGATTTCTCCATCGCCGGGTACGACTGCCGGATAATGGCCGAGATCGTACAGCTCGAAACCTGCGAGCTGACAGTCCCCTAACCATTGCGCATTTGTCATCCAATGACTGTTTCCCTGTTTGCGTCGTAAACTGCCGTAAACAATAATTCGCATCGCTAGAACTCAAACTGATAGAGCACATCTAATGCCTGGCTAATGCCAGACACCGCTTCCAAGTATAGTTTTGGCATCAGGCGATAACGTAGCGTTAACGTTGCCAAAGAATCGAATATGCCAACACCATATTTCACTTGCAGACCCGGAAGGACGTAGCCGCTGACGACAACTTGAGAATTATCGCCAACACCCTGTGTATCCAGAGCTAAATTACTTACGCCAAAGGCCTCGCCGATTTTACCCACAACTTGACCACTTTGTGCAACCCCTAAACCGACTAACATTGAGGTCATTGCCGAGCTATCTGCTCCACCGCTGTCCAAACCCTGTCCACGCAGCAGATAAGAGAGCGCTTCCTGCTGTGACATCGCTGGGTCGGAGAAGATTTCCAGCTTCGGTGTCGCGGCCATACCCGTGACGCGCACGCCGGCAATGACGTCATTCGCCGTGTTGTCTGGGTTACGAATGGCTTCGATATTCAGGATCGGCTGATCCGGCGGGCCGGAGAACAGAATCAGCCCTTTGCGGACGATCAGATCCTGCCCGTAGGCTTTAAAGCGGCCAGACGGAATGTCGATCTGGCCGTTCAGCCCTAATCCGCGCTCGTCCTGAACCATTTTCAGGTCGCCCTGTAGGCGAGCCGCCAGCCCGAACGCATCCAACTGCACATCATTACCGACGCGGATCGTCAGGTTGCTGTTAATCGGAATCGCGGCGCTGGCTTTCTTCAGCGGCTGTCGCTGGGCATCCAGCATCACTTCATCCGATGATACCGCCACCGCACTTTCCGGCATATCTTTAACCACAATGCGCGCCCACGGAATACTGACCGATCCGTTTAACGCGAACAGCTGCGGCGTAGCCTCGAAGACAATATCCGGCGAGACATCCAGCCGCGCCATCGGCGGAATCGTGACCCGCAGCTTCTGGCCTTTCGCCGCAATCCGCGCACGCCAGGCATCAGGCTGCGACCAGTCCGCATTCCCGCCAAGGTTCAACTGCCCGTTATCCGTTTTCAGGAAGCCTTGCAGCGTTGACGACATTCCACTGAAATTCACCGCCAGCCGCCCGTTGGTCAGATCGACCGGCATCCAGTTGCCGTCAATATCCAACCGCTCCAGCACCATCTGGCCGAAGAGCTGAGGACGCGCCGCATCCCCCGCCAGACGCAGGTTCGCATTCAGTATCCCCGCCGCTTTCTCGCCTTTACTCAATGCAGGGTTGAGCAGCGCCAGCGAAATATTGTTGATCGTGACGCTGCCGCCGAGATTACGTCGGCCCTGTGGGTCGGTCACCTGAATATCACCGCTGAAGCGTCCGTTCTCGCGAATCGCCATCAGCCAGCCGAGCTGCGCCCGCCCGCGATCGAGCCCGGCATTCAGCGTAAAGGTATCGAAATCAATCGGCAGCGTGTTGCCCTGTATCTGCTGGCGAACGCTGACGCCGTTACCCACCAGCGACACTTTCGCCTGCGGTAAGCCTTGTCCCGCCTGCCAGCTGATATCGGCACCGCCAGTAAACGTCCCAGCCAGCACCGTATCCGCCGTCAGGAACGGTTTCAACATGGCGAGATCGAAGCGGTTCAGTCGGATACTCGCCTGTCCGCTCGGCCCGGCTTCAATCGCTTTTGGTACGCACAGCTCTGCATTCGGATTCCGCCAGCAGTGCGTGCCGATAGTGATCTTCTGCTGCGCATTCAGGTAATCCAGCGCCATATCCTGCGTCAGACGCCATTCACCCACCGGCGTGTCGAAGCGGGTATTGTTCAGTGTGCCGCGCCAGCGCTGTTCCTGACGATCAAAGCTGCCCGAAAGTGCCAGTTGCCCCGCGACCGGTTCACCCTGCATATTCAGCCGAAGCTGGTGCTGCTTTTCATTGCCGCTGGCATCCAGCGTCAACAGCGCAATATTCAGGCCGTCCTGCTTGAGCGCTTCAAGACGAACGGCCAGCTTGCCCTGAATCTGCTGCTCGGAACGCACATCGCCTTCTACTCTCACCTGGCTAATCGTTATCGCCTGCCAGCGCAGACCGGACGCCGTGATGTCTGCCAGCATCTGCGGTTCACGCAGATTGCCGCGGAGTTTGAGTGTTCCGATGGCTCGCCCCGCCAGACCGGGCAACATGCCGTCCAACGACGGCGCATTGATGTCCGCATCCAACTGCCACTTGTCGCTCAGGTCACCTTTGACGTTCAGTTGGTTGCGGCCTAACGCCAGATTCAGCGCTGGAATTGTCCACTGACCCGCCGCGTTACCGCGCAGTTCGCCTCTGGCCGTGAGCTTATTCGCTTTCACGTTGCCGTCCAGACGCAGTTCCGGCACCTGCAACTGCCAGCTACCGCCATAAACGCTGCCACGCGTCGTAATCTTGCCGTCTACTTTAGCTGGCCATTCAGGCCACTGTTTCGCGGTGTTAATCCCGTTGAGCAGCAGCTCGCTGCGCCAGCTTATGGCTTTGCTCCAGTCGATAAGCGCCGCCAGATCGGCATGCCCCTGCAACGCCGCCAATCGCAGGCGACTCAGCGTAAACTGCTGTTCGTTGCCTTTGCCATCCAGCAGCAGCGTCGCGGGGGAATGTCCGCCCCGCTCAAATCGCCGCGCAGCGACAGCGCATAGTCGGTCGCTTTGCCGTTAAAACGCAGCCTGACGTTGTCAGCTTGATACTGCGTTGCCCCAGTCAGCGGCCAGCGCACGCGCTCGGTTTGCAGCGTCAACGCCAGCGGCAACCCGGCTTCCGCCAGTTTGGTTTGCAAATCCAGCTGAGCACGCTGCGGTCCCGAGAGATTCAGCGCCACATTCAACTGTTCGCGCAGGCCGCCATCAACCGTCAGTTTAAGCTTCTCGCCTTTGATCGGATCGACGTTCAACACGCCGTTCGCCGTCAGCGAGACGGGCCAGCTATCGCTGAGCGTCGCTTCACCGCGAACATTCAGTCCGCCCTGCGGCGATTGCACGATCAGCTTGTCCAGACGCAAATGCTGTTGCTGGGTAGAGGCCTGTACGAACAGGTTATTAATCAAAATGTCCTGATCGCCCGTCAGCCGCAGCTGTTCGCCGTGAATCTCGACAATGTTCAGATCCAACGGCAGCGTGAACTGGGGTAGATCAGGTAATAGCGGTTTGGAGAACAGCTCGCTAAGGCGTTCACCCAGCGGTTTTTCAGGCACGGCTGGCTTGTCAGAAGTGCTATCCGTTTTGGATGTCGATGCCGTCGGTATCGGTGTCGTGGTGGTAGCTGCCGCGACCCTATTATTTGCCGCCAGCGCGTTATCGATATGAACGGTTTGCGAGGTGCCTTGCTCCGCCGCATCGCGTACGTTCGCCGCCGTTTCTTTAATAACCGCGGCCATTTCCGCTGCTGTCACTTTGCCATCTTCCAGCACGTCCACAGGGGTTTTCGGTAAGGCCACCAGCAGTGCGCTGATTTTGGTCGGCAATAGCGTCAATGCGCGCCCTTCCCACTGCATACCCGTGCGGAATTCGCTCAGTGAAATCGCCGTGTCATCCACGGTAACCTGAACGTTGCTGAGCGTTAGCTGACGCAGTGAAATCGGGAACGGTGCAGAGATTTCCGTGACCGGCGTTGAAGGTGGCGGTGGCTCTGCCGCCACAGGCAAGGCTTTGGTATCCACAACCACATCAATGCGGTTTGCCGAGAGATCGTTAATGCACAGCTGACTTTTACGCAGACACGCGAGCGCGAGCGACAGATGAAACTCCTCGCTCTTTACCGTCACGCCCGGCATCTCATAGCTGACATTTTTCAGCGTTAAATCACGCCAGCCGCCGCTCACGCTGGCAATATCCAACCCCGGCACCACCCGTGCTGCGGTATTCAGCAACAGATGCAGGCCCGGCGTGGTGCCTACCAACAATCCCAGCCCAACCACGAGCAGCAGTAAGAAGGCAACAAACCCAATGCCGACTCTTTTCCACCAGCGCCCTTTTCGTGCTGGCGTCGTCGTCGCGTTATCCTGTGCGACGTGTTCTTCTGTCACCGGATCCTGGGCTTTTTTTTCGTTTTTCTCATCCATCATAATTCAGGCCCCAGCGCGATATAGAACTGAACATCGTTCTTCTTCTCTGCATCGCCGATCGGCATAGCAACATCGAGTTTCACTGGGCCAATCGGCGAGGCCCAGCGTACGCCGACGCCCGTGCCGGTCTTGAAGTTACTGCGTTTGATGTCATTCACTGCTTCACCTGAATCAACAAAAACTGCGCCCCACCATTTTCCCGTGACGTTGTATTGGTATTCGAGCGAGCCGGTCGCCAGCTTGGACGCACCGGTCAGTTTGCCGTCGCTGTCGCGCGGCGAAATCGATTTGTACTTATAGCCACGGATGCTGCGATCGCCACCGGCAAAGAAACGCAGTGAAGGCGGAACGCGGGAGAAATTATTGGTTTCAATCCAGCCCAGATTACCGCGCGCGACAAAACGGTGTTTATCCGCCAGCGTACGAATCCAGACGTTTTGCGCCTGAACCACGGCAAAGTCGATATCCGATCCCCAAATGGTGTCAGAAATATCGATAGAATAGCGCTGCGTATCGCCCCACACCGGCATTAGCCCGCCGCGTTGGCGAGTTCGGTTAATGCTGACGCCCGGATAGATCAGCATCGTGGTATCCGTCACGCTTGCCTGCGTAAAGTGATCGAGGCTCCAGCGCAGGTTAATCGCCCGTTGCCAGTCGCTGGAGAGATCCCAGTAGCGCGCCACGTTCAGCGTGGTGCCATCGGATTTGGTATCGTTGAGATCTTCGCGCTTGAAACCGCCTTGCAGCAGGTAATACTGTTCAAGCGGGTTCTTCAGTAAGGGGATTTTGTAGCTAAAATCGAGCGATTGCTCCGGCGCGGACACGCTCAGGCTGCTTTCCAGACTGTGGCCCCGTGAATTCACCCAAGGTTTATTCCAGGTCGTTTTAAAGCGTGGGCCAACATCCGTGGCATAGCCGACCCCGGTTTCAATACGGTTACGGGTTCGTGGCGTCACCACGGCTTCCAGCGGTAGTACCTTGGAGCTTTTTGACCGTTCGAAATCAGGCGAGACCACGACAGAGTTAAACCACCCCGTTGCAGAAAGACGGCGGTTTAACTCACCGAGATCTTCACTGGTGTAAGCGTCACCTTCGTGAAACGGCACCAGATTTTGCAGATAGTCATCGCGGATTTGTGCGCCCTGAAAATGTACGGCACCAAAGCGATAGCGCTCACCGCTGTCAAAGTCGATATCCCAAAACGCCTCTCTCTCTTCCCGCATCACGCCAAGCTGGCTTTGCTGGAAGCGCGCATCGAAATAGCCTTTGCGTAATGACAAACCGTTCAGCCCGCTTTTAAAACGATCGAAATCACCGTGGTTCAGCACCGAACCGATTTCAGGGCGATCGTCTTTAACCAGCTGTTGGTAGTCTTTATCGTCATGCGCACCGCCGCGCAGGGTGATATTCACCCCGGCAATTTTTACCGGTTCACCGGGAGTCACGGTGGCAATCAATACGGGTCGTCCGCCATTAACGGCAGGCCGGAATTCGAAACCAATCTGTGGATCGTAGTAGCCGAGCGCGCGCAATCCTTGACGGATCGCTTCATCGACGCGTGAGCGGAAACGCCCATCGGCATTAATCTCATCGACCGAAATGGTCGATAAGCGTGCCCGTACATTCTTTTGTAACTGCCCTTCCAGCCCCATGACTTGCAGACGCACATTCGCCGCCTGGCTCTCTGGGGCCAGCATCAGCAGCGCACACATCAGGCCAAGAACCCGGTATCGTGGCGCACCGCAGCCAGCAAAGCTATTTTTTTGTCCTGCTATGCCTTTTTGCCCGGTAACGCTTTTTTTTCCAATGAAACTTTTCGTTGAGATGAAAATAGTCACTGAGCTCCCTGATAAATCGGTCTGTCGCCTAAAACCTATAGCATGGCTTTTATCACTTCGCCCGCCGCATTGACGGCCGTCGCTTTACGCTTACCTGACAATCCGCCACGCAGCGCCGAAATCTCCTACCAACTTTGCATGATATTAGTGATAAATACTAATTTTCTATCTTAAGAATAGATTTTCACCTACAAACATCAATATGCGGCATTACAGATAAACATTACCTTAACATTAAACACCATGAAGATATAAAGACAGCACCTTGCTTCTTGGTTATGCTTTCCATGAAAGCGGGTTATTTACCCAGTCTAGCTGGAGTTAACAACGTGATGAATTCAATTGATAAAACGCAGCGGATTACGCAATCCGATGCTTTACCGGGGCGTTCCACCCCTATGCCCGTCGCCAGGCTGCATGTCGTGCATGAACATTCCATGACGCATGTGCCGGACTCGATGTCTGTCGCGATTTTTGCGATGGGCTGCTTCTGGGGCGCGGAGCGTTTGTTCTGGCAACAGCCGGGGATCCACAGCACGGCGGCGGGTTACATCGGCGGTTATACCCCCAACCCGACCTACCGTGAAGTGTGCAGCGGGCAGACCGACCACGCCGAAGCGGTGCGTGTCGTTTTCGATCCTACGGTGATCGGCTACGAACAGTTGCTGCAACTGTTCTGGGAAAATCACGACCCCGCGCAGGGTATGCGTCAGGGCGGGGATATCGGCAGTCAGTACCGTTCCGCTATCTATACGCTCACGCCTGAGCAAGAACAGGCGGCACAGGAAAGCCTTCAACGCTTTCAGCAGGCGATGAGGGAAAACGGTGACGGCCGCGCCATCAGCACAGAAATCGAGCCTGCGGGTCCGTTCTATTACGCGGAAGACGATCACCAGCAATACCTGTACAAGAACCCGAACGGCTACTGTGGATTAGGCGGCATCGGCGTCTGTCTTCCGCCTCAGCGTTGACCACTGGCGGTAATTTCACCGCTCCTGCTATACTGCGTCCGAACCGGGCGGATCGTTGCCCGGTTATAGTCCTTCAATTATTGCTATTAATTTATACTCTAAATAATTCGAGTTGCGTGAAGGCGGCAAGGGAAGGAGTCCCGATGAGCTTACTCAGGTAAGTGATTCGGGTGACTGAGTGTAGCCAACGCACAAGCAGCTTGAAGTATGACGAGTATATTCACCTTTCTGAGGATCGCTGCGCTAACTTAGGCTCATGCGAAAACTTTAAAAATGATGTTAAACAGTCTATTACTGATTCTTTTTCTTATTGCCATCAGTGCGTTTTTCTCGATTTCCGAGATCTCGCTGGCGGCATCCCGTAAAATTAAACTCAAACTGATGGCCGATGAGGGAAACCTCAATGCCGATCTGGTGCTCAAGTTTCAAGAAACGCCGGGCATCTTCTTTACCGTAATTCAAATTGGTGTCAACGCCGTCGCGATTCTGGCCGGTATCATCGGTGATGCGGCATTTTCCCCGACGTTTTCCATGTTGTTTGAACGCTTCATGTCACCCGAAGCCGCAGATAAAGTCAGTTTCATCTGCTCATTCGTCCTCGTCACCAGCCTGTTTATCCTGTTTGGCGATCTCACCCCGAAACGCATTGGTATGATTGCGCCGGAAACCGTCGCGGTTCGCATAATCAACCCCATGCGCTTCTGCCTGTTTCTCTTCCGTCCGCTGGTTTGGGTATTTAACGGCTTGGCTAACGTCATTTTCCGCCTGCTCAAGCTGCCAATGGTGCGCAAAGATGACATTACGTCCGATGATATTTATGCCGTAGTGGAAGCGGGTGCGCTGGCTGGCGTACTGCGTAAACAGGAACATGAGCTTATTGAGAACGTGTTCGAGCTGGAATCCCGTACGGTGCCGTCTTCGATGACCTCGCGCGAAAGCGTGGTCTATTTCGATCTGCGCGAGCAGGAAGACAGTATTAAGGAAAAGATCGCCCAGCAGCCACATTCCAAGTTTCTGGTTTGCGATGGCACGATCGATCAGATCATCGGCTACGTGGATTCTAAAGACCTGCTGATTCGGGTGCTGGGAAATCAGAGCCTGACGCTGAGTAGCGGCGTACAGATTCGTCCGGCGCTGATCGTGCCGGATACGCTGACACTGTCCGAAGCGTTAGAAAGCTTTAAAACCGCGGGCGAAGATTTCGCCGTTATTCTGAACGAATACGCGCTGATCGTCGGCATCATCACCCTTAACGACGTGATGACGACGCTGATGGGCGATCTCGTCGGTCAGGGAATGGAAGAACAGATTGTCGCACGCGACGAGAATTCATGGCTGGTTGAAGGCGGCACGCCAATAGAAGACGTGATGCGCGCGCTGAACATTGATGATTTCCCGCATTCCGGCAACTACGAAACCATCGGCGGCTTCATGATGTATACGCTGCGGAAAATCCCGAAACGTACCGATGCGGTGCGCTTCTCAGGCTATAAGTTTGAAGTGGTAGATATCGATAGCTACAAGATCGATCAGCTGCTGGTAACACGTCTGGAAGACCGCCCGATTGTCTCATCAAGCGCGAAGATTGATAGCGACGATTAACCGCTAACAGACATGCATATCATAAAAACCAGAACGGCCCGCTACGGGCCGTTTCTTTATCACTTATCCCATCTCGGCCTGAAGCCGGATGACCTGGCGATTGACTTCTGACATCACCAGAAGATGCTGCTTATCCTGTTTCTTTGGCAATAGAATTTTGCCGTAGTCGAACTCAAAAGCACCAACCCCTTTTATGTACAGCCGCCCACGAAACAGGGTTTTCACATACTTGGCGACTTTCAAAGGATTGTAACGTTCGAAGATCCTCATCGTTTTACTCTCCCGTTTTATTTTTCTACGCTCTCCCTTTCGCCAACATGGCTGAGGTTCTGGAGCGCTAATGAGATAACGGATACTGCTAATTAGTACCGTAAAACAGTATTTAGTTCCCCACTATTCAGTATTCTTAACTGCTTTTACAGATTTTTACAGAGTAGTGTTTAAGGAAACCCCTAGTCATCAGTATAAACCTTCAAAAATAAGGGTTTTGTGCACTCGGGCACAAAGCGTTTTATCGCGGAGCAGGACAGACCAGTTTCCTGAATCTACGCTTATTCCATAGCCCGATATTTCCCATCATTGACATCGCATCGGGCCACCCACACTGAAGGACATACCATGATAAAAATACGCCACCTGCTCCTCGCGCTCTCTATCACGCCTCTGTTGGGGCTGCTCTCACTCCCAGCTTCGGCCCATACGCTGGTACTTAACCAATTGGTTCCTCCCGTCGGCGTCGCAGACCGGGGAGAACTTCAGTACCTTAATAATCAGTTTAGTTATAAAAACTGGAACAGCGCGCAGTTACCCGGAAAAGTACGGGTGATACAACATATCGCTGGCCGCACCTCTGCCAAAGAGATGAACGATCCACTCATCTCCGCACTGAAGGCCGCTAACCTACCGCATGATTATTACCAAACGACGACAATCGTGAATACCGACGATGCCATCATTGGCACCAGCATGTTTGTGCGCAGTAGCCTTGAGGACAACAAGAAAGCCTTCCCGTGGTCGCAATTTATTGTCGATAGCAACGGTAACGTGCGGAAGAGTTGGCAGCTCCAGCCACAAAGCTCGGCTATCGCGGTGCTGGATAAACAGGGGAAAATCCGTTTCGTGAAGGATGGCGCGTTGAGCGGACAGGAAGTGCAGCAGGTGATGTCCCTGCTGCGCCAGTTACTGGAAGAGAAATAACGAATCTAGACTCTAGCTGATTAAAATAAAGAGACGCGAAAGCCGGGGTTGAGGAACGATTCACGTGGCGTGTAGGACAGCGGACGCCCTTGCCAATCGTTAACCTGCGCCCCGGCGGCGACTGCCACCGCATGACCTGCCGCGGTATCCCAGATGTTAGTCGCCCCGAAGCGTGGGTAAAGTTGCGCTTCGCCTTCCGCCACCAAACAAAATTTTAGCGATGACCCAATCGCCACCGTCTGGTGTTCGCCCAGTTGGCTGAGATAGTCCTTTAATTCCCGATCGGCATGAGAGCGGCTGACCACAACCAGCGGCAGACTAGCCTGCTTCACCGTAATCTGCCGACGCTGGCCGCTCTCTTCTTTCCAAGCTTTGCCGTCCGCCGCAGAATACATCACGCCCGTAACCGGCACATACACCACGCCCAGCACGGCTTCACCGTTCTCGATCAGCGCAATATTCACCGTAAATTCGCCATTGCGGCTGAGGAACTCTTTGGTGCCGTCCAGCGGATCGACCAACCAATAGCGCTGCCAGTGCCGACGGATTTCCCATTCAGGCGGATCTTCTTCTGACAGCAAAGGAATATCGGGATACGCCGCAGCCAGCCCGTCCTTAATCACTCGATGCGCCGCAAGGTCAGCAGCAGTCACCGGTGAATCGTCTTTCTTGTGCGCGACATCCACAGGATGTTGCCCTTCGTAAACCTGCATAATGGCGGCACCGGCGTCACGGGCCAGTTGGCAAATAGTTTCTAGCATGATCGACCTCGTCGTTATGGGTTGCGCGTAACGCAGACTTCATCTCTGTCATTCATTATACATCTGTGAGGCAATCTACGATTATTGCCATTATTGATGTCATCCTCAGCATTTAGAGACGATAATCACTTTAACTTCATCATGATATGAAAAACACCCCCGATCGCCTCACGCGTCGACAATTACCTCACAAGGAGTTACGCAATGAAGCATTCACTGGCACTCAGCCTGCTTGCTACGCTGGTCGCCACGACCGTTCATGCCGCTACTGTTGATCTGCGGGTATTGGAAACCACCGATCTACACAGCAATATGATGGATTTCGATTACTACAAGGATACGCCAACCGATAAATTTGGTCTGGTGCGTACCGCCAGCCTGATTCACGCCGCACGCGAACAAGCCACCAACAGCGTGCTGGTGGATAACGGCGATCTGATCCAAGGCAGCCCGTTAGGCGATTACATGGCCTCGAAGGGGCTGAAAGCGGGCGACGTGCACCCGGTTTATCAGGCGATGAACACGCTGGATTATTCTGTCGGCAACATCGGTAACCACGAATTCAACTATGGTCTGGACTATCTGCACAAGGCGCTGTCCGGCGCGAAATTCCCTTATGTGAATGCCAATGTGCTGGATGCGAAAACGGGTAAACCGCTGTTTACGCCTTACCACATTGAAAACAAGTCAGTTACGGATCGCGATGGCAAACAGCATACCCTGCGTATCGGCTATATTGGTTTCGTCCCGCCGCAGGTCATGGTGTGGGATAAAGCTAATCTGACAGGAAAAGTCACCGTCGAAGACATCACGGAGAGTGCCAAAAAGTGGGTGCCGGAAATGCGTAAGCAAGGTGCCGATCTAGTGATCGTTATCCCTCACTCCGGCCTTTCTGCCGAGCCGTATAAGGCGATGGCGGAAAACTCGGTTTACTACCTCAGCCAAATTCCTGGGGTCGACGCGATCATGTTCGGCCATGCTCACGCCGTTTTCCCTAGCAATGACTTTGCGAACATCAAGGGTGCCGACATCAAACAGGGAACGCTCAACGGCGTGCCTGCGGTGATGCCGGGGCAATGGGGTGACCACCTCGGCGTCGTCGATTTCACGCTGAATAACGACAGCGGCACATGGAAGGTGGAACAGGCGAAAGCGGAAGCCAGACCGATCTATGACAAAGCGCAGAAGAAATCACTGGCGGCGGAAGACGACAAACTGGTGAAAGTGCTGTCCGATGCGCACCAGAATACGCGCGAGTTTGTCAGCAAGCCTATCGGCAAATCCGCCGACAACATGTATAGCTACCTGTCGCTGATTCAGGACGATCCTACCGTGCAGATCGTCAACAATGCGCAGCGCGCCTATGTCGAACACTTTATTCAGGGCGATCCCGATCTGGCCGATCTGCCGGTACTTTCCGCCGCCGCACCGTTTAAAGCCGGTGGACGTAAAAACGATCCGGCCAGCTATGTCGAAGTAGAAAAAGGCCAGCTCACCTTCCGTAACGCTGCCGATCTGTATCTCTACCCGAATACGCTGGTGGTGGTGAAAGTCAACGGACAGCAGGTGCAGGAGTGGCTGGAATGCTCTGCGGGTCAGTTCAAACAAATCGATCCAAGCAAGCGCGAACCACAATCCTTACTCAACTGGGACGGCTTCCGCACCTATAACTTCGACGTGATCGATGGTGTTAATTATCAGATTGATGTGACGCAGCCTGCCCGCTATGACAGCGAGTGCGCATTGATCAATGATAAATCGCACCGTATCAAAGGGCTGACGTTTAACGGCAAACCGATCGATCCCAAAGCGACCTTCCTGATCGCCACCAATAACTATCGCGCCTACGGTGAGAAATTTGCCGGTACGGGTGAGAAGTACGTGGCCTTCGCCTCGCCGGATGAAAACCGCTCTGTTCTGGCGGCTTACATCAGCGCGGAAACGCAAAAATCGGGAGAAGTGAAGCCGCAGGCGGATAACAACTGGCGTCTGGCCCCTATCGTCAGCGATACGCCGCTGGATATCCGTTTTGAAACCTCACCGTCTGAGAAAGCCACGGCGTTTATCAAAGAGAAAGCACAGTACCCGATGACGTCCGTCGGCAATGACGAAACGGGCTTTGCGGTTTATCGCCTTGACCTGCAACACGCGAAATAAAGACTGACAGCGATGTCATCCACAGGCTCCTGTTTCGGCAGGAGCCTGAATAGTGGTCTTATAGCGGCTCAACCGCACTATTTGCTGACGCATCAAACTTCTGTTGGGACAACAGCACGTTATCCATATTCTGCTCGGCCCAATAGGTAAGTTCAGCAATCGGCTTGGCCAGCGTTTTTCCCATCGCTGTTGAGGCATATTCCACCGTCACCGGAATGGTTGGGAAGACGGTTCGTTCGACAAAACCGTCGCGCACCAGATTCTTCAGCGTTTGTGACAGCACCTTTTGTGAAATCCCTTCCACGTCGCGTTTTAACTGATTAAAGCGCATCGGTCGTTCAACCAGAATATTCAGAATCAGCAACGTCCATTTATCCCCCACGCGATCCAAAATCATACGGGTCGGGCAGTTTTGCGCATAAACATCATAGCGTTTGCTCATTATCGAGTTTCCATCTGTACCCTAAATAATTCGAGTTGCGTGAAGGCGGCAACCGCACGAATCCCCAGGAGCTTACATAAGTAAGTGACTGGGGTGAGTAAGGGCGGCCAACGTACAAGCAGCTTGAAGTATGACGGGTATGGTTACCTTGAAGATAC
This sequence comes from Pectobacterium polaris, assembly GCF_002307355.1. NCBI lineage: Bacteria > Pseudomonadati > Pseudomonadota > Gammaproteobacteria > Enterobacterales > Pectobacteriaceae > Pectobacterium > Pectobacterium polaris. The sequence goes on from NZ_CP017481.1 coordinate 195,559, forward strand.
CAACTCACTTAAAAGTGCTGTCTTAACAGAACCATGAGGCTCCGATATAGTCCTCACATTATAGAGTTAGTATCCATTAGAAAGCACGTATCACTCGCAGGCTACATAACGGCCACGGCGTATCGTTGATAAACACAGAGAAATGAGGATAGGTTATGTCAAAAGCAGTCGTTATTTATCATTCAGGCTACGGCCACACCCAGCGTTTGGCGACTGCCGTTGCCGAAGGCGCTAATGCCGAGCTGATTGCCATCGATGCGGAAGGGAATATCAGCGATGCCGAGTGGGAGCAACTCGCCGCGGCTGACGCCATTATTTTCGGTACACCGACCTACATGGGCGGCCCGACCTGGCAGTTCAAGAAATTCGCAGATGCCAGCTCTAAAGCCTGGTTCTCCCGCAGTTGGAGCAACAAAGTGTTTGGCGGCTTTACTAACAGCGCCAGCCTGAACGGCGACAAGCAGGTCACCCTGATTTATCTGCAAACGCTGGCTTCACAGCACGGCGGAATTTGGGTCAGCCTGAACCAACTGCCTTCCAATGCCAAAGCGGCAAAACGCGATGATTTGAATAACCTCGGTGGTTCTGTCGGTCTGCTGGCGCAGACGCCGTCCGACGCCAGCGTAGATGAAGTGGTCGCGGGAGATCTGGCGACCGGTAAGCTGTATGGTCAGCGCATCGCTGACATCGCCGCAAAACTGGCTAACTAGTCAGCGATACAATCTAAATACCCTTATCCAACGCACAAGCGCCGCTCTTTCGCGGCGCTTTTTTTATCCACTAATCGCGAAACGATCCCCGGCCATTGCGATAGTAACCCTTACCCCGCTCATGCCCGCGTCTGTCCCAATCACCGCGACGCGGACCGCGATCGTCAACGTAGCGAGGGGGATCAAAACGGCGCTTATCATAATCACGTCTGTCTCGCTGACTCTCACGCCACTCGCGGGCATCGCGCCAGCGCCAACCATCCCAATAGTAACCGTGCCGATTACGTTCACCACGCTGGTAACCCCGGTGCTCCTGCCACCAGCGCTCGCTGCGCCAGTCATAGCCATCCCAGTAATTACCTCGTCTGTCACGCTCGCCGATATTCAACGTGACGCCGGGCATCAGATCGATGCTGGCACCCTTAGCCTCTGGCGCTGGCATGACCGCAAACATTCCCACAAACAGGGCACTGATGACGAGTGGCTTAAACATAGGGTAACTCCTTGCTCACCGCGACTGCGGCCTGACAGAGATATACGGGGAAATCCTCTGCGCCACTATCAGATAAATACTTATTTTCCTGATTTTACCTTTCTTAACGTTTCGCTAACGCCAATGCACGCTATTCATCAGCACCCTATTAATTCATTAATAAATTTAATGCTAAAAATCCGCTCAAGCACGAATAAATGCCGACTTAAGGATTAACCATAGGGAATAAATATTAGAAATATTCACCTTAGCGCTAATACTTAATTTCAGAATATCCGTCATTCATAGAGGAAGCAGCGATGGGCGAAAACTATACGGTAGGCGACTATTTACTGGATCGTCTGACACAGATTGGTATTCAGCATCTCTTCGGGGTGCCGGGCGATTACAACCTGCATTTTCTCGATCATGTCATCAGGCACTCGGAAATCACTTGGGTGGGCTGCGCGAACGAATTAAACGCCGCTTACGCCGCCGATGGCTATGCACGATGCCGTCCGGCAGCAGCCCTGCTCACCACCTTCGGCGTGGGCGAGCTCAGTGCGATTAACGGTATCGCAGGCAGCTATGCGGAATGCCTGCCCGTCATTCACATTGCCGCTGCGCCCAGTCTCGCGTCACAACACAACGGTGAATTACTCCATCACACATTAGGCGACGGCGACTTTAGCCACTTTTCCCGCATGGCGGCAGAAGTCACCGTTGCGCAAGCCAGCCTCACCGTCGAGAACGCCACCACGGAGATCGACAGGGTCATTGGAGAAGCGCTTGCTCAACACAAGCCGGTCTACCTGTTTCTGCCCTTGGACGTGGCTGCGGCACCCGCTGGTACACGACCGTATTCGCTCGTTATCCCTGAACCATTACGCTCTGATGAGTCGCTGCAAGCCTTTGTTACCGCCGCCACAGCGATGCTGAGCGAGGCAAAGTCAGTCTCATTACTGGCTGATTTTCTGGCTCAGCGTGTTGGCGTTGCAGAGCAAATCCAACGCTGGCTCGATAAAACGCCACTCCCCCACGCCACCTTGCTGATGGGAAAAGGCACGCTAAACGAACAGCACCATAGCTTTACCGGCACCTACGCGGGTGGCGGCAGTCACGAAGCGATCCGGGCACACATCGAAGATGCGGATACCATCATCAGCATTGGCGTACGTTACACCGATACGATTACCGCTGGCTTCAGCCACCAGATTCCCAGCGAAAAAAACATCGATATCCAGCCCACGCTGGCGCGCGTCGGAGGTCAGGTTTTCCCAGCTATTCCAATGCCAGACGCTATCGCCGCGCTGGAAAACATCACCGCGACACTCGCGCCCCTTTGGGATCACCGCACCATTACGCCTCCGGCTTTACCGCCATCAGAGCACACAGACACACTCAATCAGCGGGAGTTGTGGCAACAGATGCAGCGCTTCCTCCGCTCTGGCGATATTCTCGTGACCGACCAGGGCACCTCCTGTTTTGGGGCCGCGGCACTCCGGCTGCCGAATAACTGCCACTTCATCGTCCAGCCGCTGTGGGGATCGATAGGCTATTCTCTACCAGCCGCATTTGGCGCACAAATTGCTGAACCAGAACGGCGTGTGGTGCTGTTGATCGGCGACGGCTCGCTACAACTCACCGTACAAGAGCTTGGCTCTATCATTCGGGATCGCTTGAACATGGTCATTGTGGTGCTGAATAACGGAGGCTACACGGTCGAACGCGCCATTCACGGCCCAGAACAGCGTTACAACGATATTGCCGCCTGGAACTGGACACAGCTTCCCGCTGCACTAGGAGCAGATGAAAACGAGATACTCTGTAAACAGGTGTGTTCACCAGCGGCACTCGCGCAGGTGCTTGAACAGGTGAATGCCGCATCTCGCTTCTCGCTCATTGAGGTGGTATTACCGAAAATGGATATTCCCGCGCTCTTACACACCATCACGCAATCGCTTGAGACCCGCAATACCGTGCAGTAGAACGGTCAGACTGTTAACGAACCTATTTATTGAACGAGAACGGGAGTAACGGAATAGAAGAGTAAAGCGTTTGCGCCAGGGATGGCGCAATCCGAGCGTACAGGGATGTATTTACAGCGTCTTTACGATCTATCCGTTACTACCGCCATACGGATTTTGTCAGCAACCTCGGCATACTTTTTACCGCCTACCTCGTAAGCGGTATATTCAACGATTAAAGATGCATTTAAAATGCAATTTATAAACTGCATTCGTTGAGAGGCATCATCATGGCATACCGCGATCAATCCCTGGGTGAGTTGGCTATCGCTATTCCGCGCGCGACCAAACTCTTTCGTGAACTCAATCTGGACTTCTGCTGCGGCGGAAAGCAAACGCTCAGCCGCGCCGCTGGCAAAAAAGATCTCAATCTTGACGATCTGGAAGCACAGCTAGAAAAACTGGCCGCGCAGCCTTCTGACGCACGGGACTGGCGTGAAGCGCCGCTGGCTGACATTATCGCGTACATCATCCCTCGCTTTCACGATCGTCACCGCGAACAACTGCCAGAGCTGATTCTGATGGCAGAAAAAGTCGAGCGTGTGCATCACGATAAAGCCGACTGCCCGCACGGACTCGCAAACCAGCTGACCGCCATTTATAACGAGCTGTCTCAGCATATGATGAAAGAAGAACGCATCCTCTTCCCAATGATTAGTCAGGGAATGGGCGCGAATGCTGCTGCACCGATTTCAATGATGGAGCATGAGCACGATGACGCTGGGCGTGATGTGGAAGTGGTCAAAGAACTGACCAACGGTGTCGTACCACCGGAAGGGGCCTGCAATACCTGGCGTGCGCTGTACTCCGGTATCAACGAGTTCATTACCGACCTGATGGAACACATCCATCTGGAAAACAATTTGCTGTTCCCACGCGCGCTGCGCGGTGAGTAATGTCGTTTCAATAAAAAAAGAAAGTCAGTAGAAACCATTCAGTAAAAACAAGAAAGGCGCTCAGTGAGCGCCTTTCTTGTTGTCTGGAGATTACAGAATTTCCAGCAGTTCCACTTCAAAAATCAGCGCGCTGAACGGCGGAATGGAAGCACCCGCGCCACGTTCGCCATACGCCAGATTGTGCGGAATATAGAGTTCCCACTTGGAACCGACTGGCATCAGCGTCAACGCCTCAATCCAGCCTGGAATCACGCCGCTTACTGGGAATTCAGCAGGTTGACCACGCTGAACAGAGCTGTCGAACACGCTGCCGTCAGTCAGGCGACCCGTGTAATGCACACGTACGCGATCCTGACGAGCCGGGATCGCACCTTCACCCTGAGTCAACACGCGGAATTGCAGACCAGATTCCGTGCTGTTCACGCCTTCTTTCTGCGCGTTTTCGGCCAGGAACTGCTGACCTTCTACCGCCAGCACCTGTTGGCGATCGCGACGTACCGCATCAGCACGTTCATGAACTTCACGCAGCGCACGATGAACCACATCCACAGGCACAGCTGGCGCATTACCTTCCAGCGCATCGCGTAGACCAGCAAGCAGGGCTTCTGGGATCAGGCCTTCAAGACCTGATTCCTGTAACTGTTGACCAACCTGTAAGCCGATGCCGTAACTTGCCTGCGCTTCGACGCTATCAAAAGAAGGAGTTGTCATGGATGTTCCTTTTAATCTGTAAAAAACTGAAAGCGCAGCATAACAGCGACGGGGATTGGGGTAAAATCCTGTGTGCAGGTAATCACGTTAACCGCACGCCAGCCAAGCCATTCCGGGAAGCTGGCCTATACTGGTAGTTCTGATGTTTCTATCGCACCGGTTGCCTTAATCATCAACGCGTTAACTGGTCAGCTAATACGGATTATCGGTATACTGGATTGCGTTATTATCCCGATACTGTTTTTATGCCGACGCCGTCTGGCTAGTGATGTAGCCTAGTTACTGGCATAGTTTTAGTGACTGGCATAGCGTTGTTAATGGCATCATTTTTATATGATGCTGTTTTTATACTGAACTGTTTTTATATTAAACCGTAGTAAGAGAGGTCACCATGGGCAGAATTGCGCCCAGGAAGCGGAAAACCACCTGGGATTATCAAACGCTAGTACGCTTCTGCCAGCGAATCATCCAGCGGCAGCCCTCACATGCTGTAGCCGTAGAAAACGACGGGGAACGCGAAGAGCAGGAACAGTTACCTTCTCCTTCCCTGCGCGAGCGTCTTGGTGCCATACTGCAAAAAATCTGGCATCTGCCCGATGGCTATCACTGGATGGAACCGTTGCCGTTCCTCCATCGTCGCTGGATTTTAATCGCTATCGCACTGCTGCTCGTCGTGTTGCTCTGGCCTTACAGTGCCCAACATCCGCAGCCTGCCCGTACCACGCCCGTCCCTCTTACGCAGGCAGATAATCAGGCGGCGATGCAGGCCGTGATTATTGAAAACCAGCCTTCCATACCCCAGCAGCAACCTGCGGCTACCGAGCCTCCAGCACAATCATCAGCACCGTGGCGACAGTATGAGATCGCCTCGGGGCAAACGCTGGCCCAGCTCTTTCGCGATAACAATCTGCCCGTCAGCGATGTGTTCGCGATGGCTCAGGTGGAAGGCAGGGATAAGCCGCTCAGCAATTTACGGGCGGGTCAGGCAGTCAAATTACAGCTGAATGCACAAGGTATGGTCGCCGAGTTGGAGATCGAAACCACGGCGAACCAGACGATTCGGTTCACCCGCGGTGCGGACGGTGCTTTTACTCGTACTCGCTAACGAGCCAGCCGTTCCAATAGAAAATCGCGCAGGACAATAGCATGGTTGTGCTGCGCGTCTTTACTGCCATAAAGCAGCGTGATTGCCTGCTTCTGCTCAAGTAACGCCAGCAGCCTGTCGCACGCCGAGCCCTGCACTAACTCATTACGATAATAATCCACAAATTCCGCCCAGCGTTCAGGATCGGCGTGAAACCATTTCCGCAACTCGCTGCTCGGCGCGATATCTTTAAACCACTCAACACCCTCCAGACGCGCTTTGCTGATGCCGCGCGGCCACAGACGGTCAATCAGAAAAGTGGGGGAAGAGAAAGGCGCGTGCGCGTCATAAACGCGGGTGAGATGAATCAAGTCAGACATGCGGCCTCCGGCCTGCTTTTAGGTATAGGTAATGATAGGTCATTTCCCGATCCCTAAAATGCAAAACGCTGGCACTAGGCCAGCGTTTCACATGTTAACTAAAGTGTTAATTCAACGATAAACGTGAATTACGCTCCAGCAACAACAACTACATTCAGTTCAGCAAAGACATCGCTGTGTACCTGGAAGCTCACTTCGTGCTCACCCACAGTACGCAGAACGCCGTTCGGCAGGCGAACTTCGCTCTTAGCAATGTCAACACCGGCAGCCGTTACCGCATCAGCGATATCGCGAGTACCGATGGAACCGAACAGTTTACCTTCGTCGCCTGCTTTAGACGCGATGGTAACGCTACCCAGTTCTTTGATCTTAGCAGCGCGAGCTTCAGCAGCAGCCAGAACGTCAGCCAATTTGGCTTCCAGTTCAGCACGGCGTGCTTCGAAGAACTCAACGTTTTTCTTGGTTGCCGGGACAGCTTTGCCCTGTGGAACCAAGAAGTTACGAGCATAGCCCGCTTTAACGTTTACCTGATCACCCAGGCTGCCCAGGTTTGCTACTTTATCAAGCAGAATAACTTGCATTACTTTATCCTCTCAAAGTCTCGTTAATGGACAGTGGCCGATTACTGATGACGGTCAGTGTACGGCAACAAAGACAAGTAACGCGCACGCTTGATAGCGCGGGCCAGCTGACGCTGGTATTTTGCACGAGTACCGGTGATACGGCTCGGAACAATCTTGCCGCTTTCAGTGATATAGTTTTTCAGCGTAGCGATATCTTTATAATCAATCTCTACAACGCCTTCCGCGGTGAAACGGCAGAATTTGCGACGACGGAAATAACGTGCCATGTGGCTAGTCTCCAGAATCTATCAATTCAATCTGCTCGGCATGTAACACTATCTTGCTCAAGCCATTGCGCCCTTGATGGCAGCTAATGAACCCGTGCACGGTAAGTTGCGTGCCGACCGTTATACTGTGGGTAACTGCTTGTGACGAGAGTCCGCTGACAATCACGGGCATACGACACCATGCTTGCCGACTCAATCCGGCTTCCTCCTGTGTCGAGCGGTGCTCAAGCACAAACTGACAGTGAGGAATGCCTGACGGGCTGACTTTACGAATGGGCGTCTTGCACACTGTGCCGGACAACACCAGACGATTCACCGTCACCACAACAATTACTCTTCAGAATCCCCTGCATCCACATCATCGCCAGCTTCAGCGAAATCTTCACGACGCTCACGGCGTTCGTCTTTCGCTTTCACCATTGGAGATGCTTCAGTTACCGCGTGCTTAACGCGCATAACCATGCTGCGGATAACGGCATCGTTAAAGCGGAAGTTTGTTTCCAGCTCATCGATCGCTTCCTGCGGCGCTTCAACGTTCAGCAGAACGTAGTGTGCCTTGTGCAGTTTGTTGATCGGGTAAGCCAGTTGACGGCGGCCCCAGTCTTCCAGACGGTGGATCGTGCCCTGCGCACCAGTGATAGTGGCAGTGTAGCGCTCGATCATGCCCGGAACCTGTTCGCTCTGGTCAGGATGAACCATAAATACGATTTCGTAATGACGCATCGAATTGCTCCTTACGGATTATTCAGCCTCCTGTCTGGGTCAACCGCGGCCCGTGGAGGCAAGGAACGTGTGTATGTGCGGCTGAAAAAATGACGCGTAAGTATAGTGCCCGACATTAAAGAACACAAGGAGGAAACACAGGAGTTTTCTGCGTGGCAATATTTAAGCCATCGGGGCAGGATTACAGCGTCCGCCGGAAGAAATCAGCGCCCGCCTGCAGCGCCGTTGGCGTAATGCGATGCCCCACGCCCGGCTCGGTCAAATACGTCAGATTAGCCAGCTTATCGCGCGCCTGTAATGCCTGATAGAGACGGACGCTTTCTGCCGCCGGCACAACATCATCCGCTTCACCGTGCCACACCAGCAACGGACGTTCGGACAACGCGTCCAGACGTGTGGTGACATCATAATCAGCCAGTTTGCTCGCTAACGTCTGCAACACCGCTTGATTTTCCTCACTATCGGCCGGAACCGGAGGAAACAGCGCGGACGATAGCGTAGAGAAATAGCCCGATCCCATAAACGCTGCCACTACGGTAATCCACGGATAACGCGCCATACACCCAAGCGCACTCATTCCACCAAGCGACGCGCCGCAAACGCCAATCCGCTCGCCATCAATCAGGCCACGCTGCCGATATTCCGCTACATAGCCGGGGAGTTCTTCAATATTCGTTTGCAGAATATCCCAGAAGTGACGCAATCGCCGTGCGTCATCTCCGTCATAGCGCGCACCGTGCATGGCCGCATCGGCCAAAATCACCCGAAACCCGGCCTGAGCCAACGCATAGCCAAAATACGAGTACACCTCTTTTGATGAAGTGTAACCGTGGAAGAAAAAAATCGTCGGAAGGGGCTGCTCTCTCCTTCCCGCAGGTGCCGCGTGAATCGTTTCAATACCGCTACCGAGTTTATCCAGTGACATTTCGACCATATTTCCCTCGTTTTCTGTTCTGTCAGCCTATGCTTATGTAGCGAAATCGTATTTAGCAGAAAGGGGATGACCTTCTACGATAACCCACTCACAGCCATTTTCTTATCTCCGTGTCGTCACTGATTCCGTGCTGGTTTAATCGGCGTATTTATGTAAATAAAAAAATCACATTGATCTAGATCAATAACTGAAATGAATGTTTACACTCCGTGATTAATTTTTTTTCACTTACTGCCGTTAACGCATGTGAAGCAAGACTAAAAAATAACCTTTTTTATTATAAGAGACACACATATGTTGGGACTTTCTTTTAAACACTGGGGCCTGGGTATCAAGCTATCAGTCATCGCTTCACTGAGCGTGGCGATACTTTTCATTGCATTCACCCTATCCCTCACCCGATCAGCAGGCAATCAGCTCAAGACCCTGACCCTTAACGACATGCAGAGCCAGGTGAATGGCGTCACCGACATGATCAACATGTACGATACCAGCCTACAAGCCGAGGTCAGCAACTATACGCGGCTGCTGGCGAGCTTTCTGCCGACGCGGTTTTCGCTGGATACCGTTAACCGCACGCCTTTTGGTAACACCTCTCACCCAACGCTTAAAGCTGGCGATACGGTATTGAACCTCAATACTGAAGTCCCGGACGACTTTCTGAGCCGTACTCACGCGATTTCAACGATTTTTGTCCGCGATGGAGAGGATTTTACGCGCGTTACCACGTCGCTGAAAAAAGAAGATGGATCGCGTGCGATGGGCACCAAGCTCGATCGTGAAAGCCCAGCCTATGCGCCCGTGATGAAAGGTGACACCTACAGCGGGTTAGCCACGCTATTCGGCAAACAGTACATCACCCAGTATCAACCGATACGCGATAGTGAAAACAAGGTGATCGGTATTCTGTTCGTCGGCGTCGACATCACGAAGCAATTTACCGAGATGCAGCAAACGATTCTGAACAAGAAAATGGGTGAAACCGGCCATTTCTTTGTACTTAGCACGAAAAAAGGAAAGGATGCGGGCAACTATCTTTACCACCAAAGCAATGCTAACCAGCGCCCTGACTGGTCAGAAGGTGCGTTAGAGAACGTGCTGGCAACCGGTAATGGTACGATCGAATACGACAACAACACGATGACGGGCGAAGAAAAAACCCGAATCATGGTGTACCGCAGTATTCCGCAGTGGAACTGGATTGTTGCAGGCACGGTGAGCAAAGAAAGCCTAATGGCAGAAATTAATCACACCCGTAACTTGTTTTTGGGCGGCGGCATTATTCTGGTTCTGCTCTTCGCTGGATTCTTTGTCGTCCTGACGCGCAAATGGTTGAGCCAGCCGCTGGTTGAAATCGTCAAAGTGGCGGAACAGTTCTCTGCTGGTAACCTGACCGCGACGCTTTCCAGCAACCGTTACGATGAAGTTGGCCGCCTGATCGATGCCATTAACGGCATCGGGCAAGGGCTAACGACCATCGTGTCGCAGGTGAGAAATTCGTCCGAAGAAATCAGTGCCAGCACCGATGCGCTGGCTGCCGATAGCGAAAACATCAGCGAGCAGATTGCCCGTCAGGCCAGCAGCGTCGAAGAGACGTCTGCCAGCATGGAGCAACTCTCCGCCAGCGTGAAGCAGAATGCCGATAACGTCTCCGCCGCCAAAGATTTGGCAGAGCAGAGCGCAGCCGCAGCACGAAACGGCAGCCAGACCGTTACCGACTCCGTTTCGACGATGAGCGACATCAAGAACTCATCGCAGCGGATTGCTGATATCACGACAGTCATCGAATCTATCGCTTTCCAGACCAATATTCTGGCGCTGAATGCCGCAGTCGAAGCCGCTCGTGCGGGTGAGCACGGTAGAGGCTTCGCCGTGGTTGCCGCTGAAGTGCGGGCGCTGGCACAGCGCAGTTCTACTGCGGTGAAAGAGATTGAAACCCTGATTGATGAATCACTGGAGAAAATCGAAGCGGGTTATCATTTCTCAGAAAAAACGCAGGCGGTAATGGACGACTTGCGTAACCGCATCTTGCAAGTCAGCACCATCGTGAACGATATCGATATCGCTTCACGCGAGCAGTCCGCCGGTATCAGTCAGGTGAACATCGCGATTGTACAGATTGGTCAGGCAACGCAGGAAAACGCCATTCTGGTCAACAATTCGGAAGACACCGCGCATAACCTGCGCCAGAAGGGCCACCACCTCAGCGAGCTGGTCAGCGTCTTCCGTATTTAACCGTCCGTCATGGCCATCGTGTCATAGGTATTGCACGATGGCCGCCATTTACGTATTATGCCGACGTTTTTTCACCTATCCCCCACACTGACAAAGGAGACGACATCATGACAACACTTACTCTGATTCTTTGCAGGACATCTCGGGACTAATTCCGCATTCTTTTCCGCTTTGCGTTATCCCCCCCAGCTGTAGCCTGCCTTACCCTATTTTTAAATTGATCAGCAGGATGATCTATGGGCAATGCTATTCGCTCTATTTCGGCGCGCGTCAGTGTGATCGCGACGGAAAATACCTGGATTGAAGATAAAGCAATCCAACAGCTTCAAATTACATCACAACTTCCCGATATGGTTCGCGTGGCCGGCATGCCAGATTTGCATCCAGGCCGGGGTTACCCTATCGGTGCCGCCTTTTTTTCACAGCAGCGTTTCTATCCGGCGCTGGTCGGAAACGACATCGGCTGCGGCATGGCGCTCTGGCGCACAAGCCTGAACGCCAACAAAATTTCGCTGGATAAGCTGGAGAAACGGCTGGGTAATATCGATGGGCCACTGGAAGACGATATCGAGATTCCCGCATCGCTGGCGGATTTCCGCTATTCGCTGGGCACCATCGGCGGCGGTAATCACTTTGCGGAATTGCAGCAGCTTGATGAGATCTATCAGCCAGATACGCTGCACGCTCTGCACCTTGATCCTAAACAGCTGCTGTTGCTCGTCCACAGCGGCTCGCGCGGATTAGGGCAAACCATACTGGAAGCTCACGTGCGGGAATTCGGCCATCAGGGGCTTGAAGCCAACACGCCTGCCGCAGAGTCCTATCTGGAACAGCACCAGTTCGCACTGACGTTTGCCACCCACAATCGGCGACTGATCGCGCAACGGATGCTGGAACGTTGGCATACGGAAGGCGATGCCGCACTGGATGTGAACCACAATCTGGTGACATCAGCAACAATTGAGGGTATTTCCGGCTGGCTGCACCGCAAAGGCGCGACACCCGCCGACTGTGGTCCGGTCATCATTCCCGGCTCACGCGGCGACTACAGTTATATCGTGCAGCCTATTCCTCACGCCGACAGCCTGTATTCGCTGGCACATGGCGCGGGCAGGAAGTGGATGCGCACGGAGTGTAAAGATCGGCTGTCTTCACGTTACAGCGTCCAACAACTCGCGCGTACCCGCTTCGGCAGCCGCGTGATTTGTCAGGACAGGCAGTTGATTTTTCAGGAAGCACCGGAAGCCTACAAGCCAATAGACAGTGTGATCGGTGCGATGCAGCAGGCGGGATTAATCACGCTGATTGCCCGCCTGAAACCGGTACTCACCTACAAAACGCGCGGGGAGGATAAATGATATTACTTCAACTCTCCGCCGCGCAGGGGCCGGACGAATGCATGTTGGCAACCGCAAAGGCTTTGCAGGCTCTGACGCGAGATGCCGCACGGCAAGGCATCGAATGTGAAGTTATCGAAACCGAAGCGGGGAAACGCGCTGGCACACTACGTTCCGCATTGGTTCTGTTAAACGGTGAACTGGCGGAAACGCTGGCTGCCAGCTGGTGCGGTACACTCCAGTGGACGTGCAATAGCCCTTGGCGTAAGGGTGGCGGACGTAAGAACTGGTTTATCGGCGTCGCACGCTTTCATCAGGAACAGGCATTTGCCGATAACGAGATTCGCTTTGAAGCCACCAAATCCTCTGGTCCCGGTGGGCAGCATGTGAATAAAACCGAGTCTGCCGTCCGCGCCACCCATGTCGCCAGCGGCATCACGGTGAAGGTGCAGAGTGAACGCAGCCAGCATGCTAACAAGCGTCTGGCCTGTTATCTCATCGCCTATCGTCTGGAAGCGTTACAGCAACAGCAGCATGCTGAACTACGGGCACAGCGGCGTCTGTTCCACCACCAGATCGAACGCGGCAATCCAGTAAAAGTCTTCAAAGGCGAAGACTTTACGCTGGTCACGTCGCGCTAACCTCAACTCACAGGCGGGCACTCGTTGCCCGCCTGTCATTTTCCCGCTTAAAGAGAATACCATCGACCCGATGATGGCGCTACACTCCCGCTATCTACCCCTGTCAGGCTGAAACGATGAACATCGTGCGGATACTTTTCTTACCCTTAATACTGATGCTGTCCGGCTGCCAGATCATCCAAGGGAAGCCTGTCGCGCCACCACCGCCTGCGGAGAACGCGCTCGAAATTCGCTATGCACAAACCAGCCAGTTGGAAAAAATGGGGACGATTTCGGTTAGCATGCGCGGAAATGCTGATGATGTGGATCGCGCCCTTCAACAAAAAGCCGATGCCTCCGGCGCGCATTATTATGTGATTGTACTGAAATCCGAGGCCACAACGCTCCCCGGCATGTGGTTCGCGCGCGCCGTGCTATACCGCTGAATATACGGGCAGGTTGTCAAAACGTGGTAAACAAGGCTGGCAGGCAAAGGTGTCCGCCAAACAATACCGGGCAGATTCCCGGTATTGTCATGCAACAGCAAATTAATACGACATACACGCCGCATTCAGAATCCCGCCGCTAAGCGAGGCGGCACAGAGAAAGGTACCGGTGGCGATATCGTTATTCTGGATATGTTGGCTGAGGCGCGGCATATACAGGCGCACCGCGAAATAAATCAGTAATTGCACCACCAGCGCAACCGCACCCCAGGTGATGTAATCCACCAGACTCACCGAATTAATCGCCGCACTGGAAAGCGGGATCACATAGCCAATTAACGCCCCACCGAACCCAATAGCAGCCGTACCGTTGTTTTCTTTAATCAGCGCCCACTCATCATGCGACGTGATGCGGGTGTAGATAAACAGAAAGGCCAGCACCATGGCAAACCCGATAAAGAAATAGGAGGCGAAAGCGAGTAGCGACGTAACAATAGGCATAGCGATATTCCTTTTAAATGAGCCCCGTTGGCGCATCAGCAATAAATAAGAGGAAGCATGAAGAATATAGATGATTATTGCATAGCAAAGCGTTTATACATGACTTTACGTGATAAACAACGCAGGAATCCCCAGCGCAACACTTTACCCCCAGCCTTCATACCCGCACGAGTCTCCTCACATTTTTTAAGAAAACGGATAAGCATTGCGCCTGAAATGCCGATAACAGATAAGGCATTTTTTATCAGTTAGATAGTGCCTGTTTCACCTTCATCACCTGCTTTTTATGCAAACACACAACAACAACTAATCCGTTATTGACCTGCGATGACGGTAAATAATTAATGAACGAAAGGAAGAGGTTTATGCTGCGCTGGATGTCATTTCAAAACCTGTCTGTAACGCGAAAGTTATTGGTAGGGTTTGGTTTATTGCTCATCATGGGAGTCATCCTCTCAATGGTCGGCTTTTACGGATTACACAATAGCGACCAATCGTTAAAACGCATCAGCCGTCTTGGTGCCATGTATGACAAGACAGTGGTCGCGCGGGAAGGCAACTTTGGTTATGCGCTGGAGCGTAAAGCACAATATCTGGAACAGCACGACAGTGCGATCGGTAACATTAAGGAAGAGCTGTCCGCGTTGCTGAAAGCGATCGACACGGGCCATTGGCCAGCGGAAGACAAAAGTGCCATTCAGGATATCAATGCGTCACTCAGCGCTTATATTTCACAGCGTCAGCAGGTGATGAGCCCGGAAGTGAGCCAACAGCGGCTCAGTGAATTGAACGAGCAGATGGCGGTGTTGCAGGAAAACATCAACAAACTTTACTTCACGGAAGAGAACCGCGCGGGCCGTAACGTCATTAGCAGCGACATACAGCTGGGCGTGATTACGCTGATTGCCATCATACTCGGCCTGACCACAGCCATTGTTATCTCACGGCAGATCGTACGCCCGCTGCATCAGGCATTACACGCCACCCGTGCGATTGCGGAAGGCGATCTCACCGTGCAGCTTCACAACGATCGTCATGATGAATTAGGCCAGTTGATTTCAGCCATGGGGCAGATGAACAGCAATCTGCACAGCATGATTGATAAAATTCGCCTCAGCGCGAACCAGATTTCCTATGCCGCAGGGGAAATTTCTGCCGGTAATACCGACCTCTCTTCTCGCACAACGCAACAAGCTGCTGCGCTTGAAGAAACCGCCGCCAGTATGGAGCAGTTGACGTCAACGGTGAAACAGAATGCTGATAACGCCCATCAGGCTAATCGACTGGTTATGGATGCTTCTGACACTGCGAATCAAGGGGGAGAACAGGTTTCTAAAGCCGTCAACACCATGCACGATATCGCGCAAAGCTCCCACCGCATCGCTGAAATTACCTCAATGATCAACAGTATCGCGTTTCAAACCAATATCCTGGCGCTGAATGCCGCGGTAGAGGCAGCGCGAGCCGGTGAACAAGGTCGTGGCTTCGCCGTCGTCGCCAGCGAAGTGCGTAGTCTGGCACAACGCAGTGCACAGGCAGCCAAAGAGATCGATACACTGATTGCCGAGTCGGTTTCGCAGATTAATAACGGTGCAGCACTCGTTAACGGCGCGGGGAAAACGATGGAAGGGATTGTCCAGTCAGTGACACAGGTCCACGACATCATGAAAGACATTACTACCGCTTCTGACGAACAGCATCGCGGCATTTCTCAGGTCGGTCAGGCCATTATAGAAATGGATCAGAACACACAGCAAAACACCGTGCTGGTGGAGCAATCCTCATCTGCCGCTCAGTCGCTGGAGCAGCAGGCGATCGTGCTGTCTGATGCGGTGTCTGTTTTCCGGCTTTTACAGCCTTCGCAGCAAGACGTTCGCAGACTGGCGAGCCCAGCAGCATAAGCACTATTTAGAACACCAACCAAAAAAATCAACGAGGTGCCTGATGGCACCTCGTTATGATTGATAACTACAGCAACTATGCGCGCTGGCGAACGGCTTCAAACAGACACACGCCAGTCGCAACCGACACATTCAGTGAAGACACGCTGCCCGCCATCGGAATACTGATCAATTCATCGCAGTGTTCACGGGTCAAACGACGCATACCTTCCCCTTCCGCGCCCATGACCAGCGCCAGCGGCCCAGTCAGCTTGCTTTGGTACAGCGTATGATCCGCTTCACCCGCTGTGCCAACGATCCAGATATTACGTTCCTGCAACAGGCGCATCGTACGGGCCAGATTGGTCACGCTGATAACCGGTACGGTTTCCGCCGCACCACAGGCCACCTTCTTCACCGTCGCATTGAGCTGCGCGGAACGATCGCGTGGCACAATCACCGCATGCACGCCCGCCCCATCCGCATTACGCAGGCAAGCGCCCAAGTTATGTGGATCGGTCACGCCGTCCAATATCAGCAGGAAAGGCGTTTCCAGATTGTCTAACATCGCAGGCAGATCGTTTTCCTGATATTTCCGCCCTTCTTTGACTTTCGCTACGATCCCCTGATGCACCGCGTCTTCAGCCTGCTTATCCAGCCATTGGCGATTCGCCACTTGAATGACGATGCCCTGCGCTT
The DNA here is from genome assembly GCF_002307355.1 of Pectobacterium polaris. Classification (NCBI taxonomy): domain Bacteria; kingdom Pseudomonadati; phylum Pseudomonadota; class Gammaproteobacteria; order Enterobacterales; family Pectobacteriaceae; genus Pectobacterium; species Pectobacterium polaris. The sequence continues at coordinate 212,064 of NZ_CP017481.1, forward strand.
CCAGCTCCGCAATCACGGACTGAAGGCGACGATCGTCGCGTCCTTTCAGAACAAAAACTTCCAGAAAACGCTGTGGATCGCGCTCAAGCAGTGCCTTAACCGCGTGGATACCGTAAATAATTTCGCTCATTGATACTCTTCAAATTGTGTAAAGCGAGATAACATGCGTCTTGCGGGTTGTAGAGACCGAAGTCTCTACAACGTCAAGCCGTTCGTTATTCCTCAGATTTCTTCTTTGCTCGTTTAGCCTTCGTCGCGGCGGCGATTTTACGCGTTTTTTCCGCGTTCTTTTTCGCTTTATCGCGGTTCTTTTTCGGCTTGGCTTTTGGCTTATCCGATTTCGCGTTGCTATCGCCTTCTTTGCGGAATGCGGCATCCGGCTCAAAGTTGGCCGGCGCTTTGCTCGCGCTGCGACGACGTCGAGCTGGCTTGGCCTCACGCGACTCCGGTTTCTTCACACGATCGCGTGCGGTTTTCCCTTCGCCACGCACCTTGCGCGTGCTGGAGATCAACGCGAAATCAATGTTGCGCTCATCCATATGAACCGCTTCAACACGAATTTCGACTTCATCACCCAGACGATAAACCTGCCCGCGCGATTCGCCGATCAGCCGCTGGCCGATATTATCGTAGCGGTAGTAATCATTATCCAGCGTGGAAACGTGCACCAGCCCATCGATAAACAGATCTTTCAGGCGCACGAAGAAACCGAAACCAGTCACACTGGCGATAATCCCCGTAAAGACCTCACCCACGTGATCCTGCATAAAGTCGCATTTCAGCCAGTCAGCCACATCACGCGTAGCTTCATCCGCACGGCGCTCCGTCATCGAGCAATGCATGCCCAGTTGCAGCATTTCATTCATGTCGCTATGCCAGCCGCCCGTTGACGTCCAGCGCTCATGACGATCGCTCAGCAGATACTTAATGGCGCGGTGCAGTGACAGGTCTGGATAACGACGAATCGGTGACGTGAAATGGCCGTAAGACGTTAATGCCAGACCGAAGTGGCCTCGGTTCTCTGGGTCATAAATCGCCTGTTTCATTGAACGCAGCAGCATCGTTTGCAGCATTTCCCGATCGGGACGGTCAGCCAGCTCATTCATCAATTCTGCGTAATCTTTCGGCTGTGGCTTCATGCCGCCTTTCAGCGTTAGCCCCAGTTCGCCCAACACGCTACGCAGGGCTAAGACATGGTCTTCACTCGGCTGATCGTGCACGCGGAACAACGCAGGTTCTTCGTTTTTCTCCACAAATTTCGCGGCGGAGATATTCGCCAGAATCATGCACTCTTCGATCAGTTTGTGCGCATCGTTACGCACCACCGCTTCCACACGATCGATACGGCGTTCGGCGTTGAAAATGAACTTCGCCTCTTCCGTTTCAAACGCGATGCCGCCACGCACTTCACGCGCATGCTCAAGCGCCTTGTACATGCGGTGCAGCTCTTCCAACCCACCGACCAGCGGCTTGTAGTGCTCGCGCAGTTCGGCGTCGCCTTGCAGAATATTCCACACTTTGGTGTAGGTCAGGCGCGCATGTGAACTCATCACTGCTTCATAGAACTTATAGGACGACAGCTTACCCTGCGCCGAGACGGTCATTTCACAGACCATACACAGGCGATCGACCTGCGGGTTAAGCGAACAGAGTCCGTTCGACAGCACTTCCGGCAGCATCGGTACCACCTGCGACGGGAAGTACACCGAGGTGCCACGCGCCCGCGCTTCATGGTCGAGCGGCGTATTCGGCCGAACGTAATAGCTCACGTCCGCAATCGCAACCCATAAGCGCCAGCCACCACCGCGTTTCGGCTCACAGTGCACCGCGTCATCGAAATCGCGAGCATCTTCGCCATCAATCGTGACCAGCGGCAGCTTACGCAGATCCACACGGCCTTTTTTCGCGGCTTCTGGCACTTCTTCGGACAGATCCTTTACCTGCTCTTCCACTTTAGGCGGCCAGGTGTGCGGAATATCATGGGTACGCAGGGCGATATCTACCGCCAGCCCGGTGCCCATGTTGTCACCGAGGATCTCGACGATCTTACCCACGGCTTTCGTGCGGCGCGTGGCGCGTTGCGTCAGTTCGACCACTACCACGAAGCCCATACGAGCGCCGTTAATTTCTTCTTTCGGGATCAGAATATCGAAGCTCAGGCGGCTATCATCCGGCACCACGAACCCGACACCGGCATCGACAAAATAGCGGCCGACAATTTGCCCGGTACGCGGTTCCAGCACGCGCACAATACGCCCTTCACGGCGTCCTTTACGATCCGCACCCAGCGGCTGTGCCAACGCAACATCGCCGTGAATCGTCCGTTTCATCTCTTCAGCCGACAGATAAAGATCGTCTTTACGGCCTTCCACGCGCAGGAAGCCAAAACCATCGCGGTGACCAATGACCGTACCGCGCAGCAGATCGAGCTTTTCCGGCAACGCATAGCACTGACGGCGGGTAAAGATAAGCTGACCATCACGCTCCATCGCACGCAGGCGACGGCGCAGCGCTTCGAGCGCTTCTTCTCCGGTTAATTGCAGGTCGGTGGCTAATTCTTCCCGGCTAATCGGGGTATCGCGCTTGGCGATGTGCGCCAAAATATATTCACGACTGGGGATGGGGGATTCGTATTTTTCTGCTTCTCGTTCCAGGAATGGATCTTGTGACATTGCGGTTCCTCCGTTGTCATCAGCAGGAGGCTGAACAAAACTCATTCAACCAACAATAATTTATAAAGCGGCGGGTTTTCTTTGACCATATCAGCCAGCGTGTATTGATCCAGCTCATGCAGGAAATTTTGTACCGCTTGTTGAAGCACCTGCTTTAAGCGACAGGCTGGCGTAATGTGGCAAAATTCATGGCTACAGTTAACCAGCGTCAGTGGTTCCAATTCGCGCACGACATCGCCAATTCGGATGGTTTCTGCCGGTTTTCCAAGACGGATACCGCCATTCTTGCCGCGCACGGCCATCACCAACCCAGCACGACTAAGTTGATTGATAATTTTGACCATATGATTACGGGATACGCCATACACTTCCGTTACTTCCGAAATGCTGGTCATTTTCCCGCTCGGCAGCGATGCCATGTAAATCAGCGCCCGCAAACCATAATCCGTAAAACTTGTTAACTGCACATAAACCTCGGATACCTCTGGGTATCATTAACTGGCGTATTGAGTACGCCCCTGAAAAACCAACGCTATTAACAGATAATAAACCAGGCGTAAACGCTACGGCTAATTATTTATACCCTTTGCGTTGTGAGAAACCCGTGTGAAGAGAAGCCTGTGTTGTGGGAAGCTCTCGCTTATGCCCTTCTTGCCCGCCCCTTTTTACGCCTGCCATAGCTTTTTAATTTTATCTCACCGCAACACAGATAACGTATTCTCTTCCGTTGCACACACCACATCCAATGATGACTGGGTTATCACCCACGAAGGCGGCGTAAGGAAAAGGACACCATGGGGTTGAAAAATATTTCTATTCGTACCGGCTTATTAACGTTATTGCTGCTAACGACCCTGTTGCTGCTTATCGTCAGCAGCATGGGCGTGGTTGCCATTAAGAAAGACAGGGAAACGCTGACAGCACAAAACCAGATTCAGGGCATTGAGCTGGGTAACCTGATGAGCGGCTATAACCAGACGCTCAGCGCGAGAGCCTCGGCAACGCTCGCCGTCAGGAAAATCGAGATCGGCCTGCTGGACGATGGAGCCAAGGAAACCGGAGTCGTGGAGAAACATCTTCACCAATCGCAGGAAGACATTGAACGCGTGATCAAATCGGCCAATGCCGATCCCAAACAGCAGGCGCTGGCGCAGGACGTGTTGAAAACCTATCAGGCTTATTTTCAGCAGGGTATGACCCCGATGCTGAGTGCACTGCAAAAACAGTATACCGACGAATATTATGAAGTTCTGGAAAAACAGCTCGGCCCGCTGAGTGAAGCCTTTGATTTGTCGATCCAGAATTTCCGTCAGTATGCTCAGCAACTTTCCGAACAGGGTCTGGCACAGTCCGAGAGCAATGAACGCATCATGCTGCTGCTCATTGCCATTGCCAGCCTGTTGTCTATCACGCTGGTGGCATTAGCCTGGGTCGCACTACGGCACATGCTGCTCAAACCGCTGGACTATGCGATTGAGCAGTTGGAGCAGGTTGCTGGCGGTAATCTGACGCGCCGCCTGATTCAAGGCGGAGATAACGAACTGGGTCGGCTCAATGATGCTATCGGCCGCATGCAAGGGGCTCTGCTGGAGTCGGTCAGTCAGGTGCGCGATGCCAGCACGCAAATCGATCTCGGTAGCCGCGAACTGTTTGAAGAAAACGCTCAGCTGTCCCAACGTACTGAGGAATCCGTTGCTGCACTGGAACAGACGGCAGCGAGCATGGAGCAACTGAGCGCAACGGTGAAACTCAATGCCGATCACGCGGAACTCGCGCATCAGCTCGCCAATAACGTCTCGAACACCAGCAGCCGCAGCAACGAGTCCGTCTGTTACGTCATTGAAAAAATGCAGGAGATTGCCACCAGCGCCAAACGCATCAATGACATTCTCAGCGTCATTGACGGCATCGCGTTCCAGACCAACATTCTGGCGCTGAACGCCTCCGTCGAGTCCGCTCGTGCAGGCGAACAAGGCAGAGGCTTTGCCGTCGTCGCCGGAGAAGTGCGTAATCTTGCGCAGCATAGTGCACAGGCGGCGAAAGAGATCCGCGCATTGATTTTGGATTCCCAGACACGCGTGTCCGAAGGGCTTGAATTAGCCTCTAAAGCGGGTGAAACCATGGATGAAGTGACCGACGAAATCATCCGTATTACACAGCTGATGCGAGACATTTCCACCGCCACGCAAGAACAGCATCGCGGTATAGAGCAGGTTAACGTCGCCTTCACACAGATCGACAAGGTCGCTCAGCACAACGCACAGCTCGTCAAAGCCTCATCGGCAACGACGCAGTCGCTGGAGCAGCAGTCTCAGCAGTTGATGCGGTCCATGGCGCTGTTTCAGGTCGATCCTCGCCTTTCCTAATCTACGGGTATATTGCACCGCCTGTAGTCAGCCCAGCGTTGACTACAGGTATCCCCCGAAGATAGCTCCGCTTTCGCCTATTCCCTAAAAAATCGAATAAATAATGGGAGAAGGCAGGAACCCTTTTCCCTCCTGACACACCTATTTCATAGATATACTTTCAGATAATTTGAGTATTATTTTTTTACCGCTATTCTCTGTTTTTACACATGAGCGTATAAATAGAGTTTCTGCGTAAAAGCGGCAAAATCAATTACGGCAATACATTGAATAAAAAGACAATGAGAGACGTCTCTTATTGGTAATATTCATCATGCGTTTTAGTCTATTAATTATATCTCGATATAATATTTATTAATTTAATTAATAGCGCGCTATTTTATTAATTCGACCCATTGGTTTTCGCGTACAAAAAAAGGGGACAGCCAATCACCCGATAACATCACAGATGGCATCATGATAAAACGGATGCCTCTGACAACAGCGAATCAAGGGTAAAGACAGAAAGAATATAGGCAAATATAAACATGAATAATCAGTCAGTTGATGTTGATTTGATTACCAGGTTTGACAATGAAGCCAAACTGCACGCATTCAATTCCGTTTATGCCATAGCCGAATTCGACCTGGCAGGGAAACTGATTGAAGCCAATCCTCTTTTTTGCAAAATGCTGGGCTACAAAAAAGAAGACATTATTCAGAAGAACCACACGCTTTTTATGCCAGAAGCGCAGCGCCAAAAACACGATCATTTCTGGCACGATGTGATTAAAGGGAATATTAATGCAGGGGAATTCCAACGGAAAACCCAAAAAGGAGACATCATTTGGCTCCACGCCGCCTATACCCCGATTATTGATCATTCCGGTCGCCGCGTTGGCGTCATAAAATTGGCGCTTGATATTACGCAGGAAAAGCGTCTGATGTCGGATCATCGGGCACAGCTAGACGCGATTGAAAATTCGCAAGGCGTGATCGAGTTTGATAAAGACGGCTATATCACCCACGCCAATAAACACTACCTGATGCTGACGGGCTACGAAGAGAAAGAAATTCTCGGCTTGCACCACAAATCGCTTTGCGATCCCATCTATACCGAACAAGCCGACTACCAAACATTCTGGGAAACCTTGCATCGCGGTCATCCCATCAGCGGCCGCTTCCACCGACTGGGCAAAGACAACCACTCATTCTGGATACAGGCGACTTACAGCCCAGTTATGGATAGCGACGGTAATGTGAGAAAAATCATTAAATATGCTCACAACATCACGCAAAACGTCGAAACCGAAAAGAAAGCCCATCAGCAAGGCATCATTCTCGATATTCTGCTGTCAGTCCACGACAGCTTTCTGCTCGACCACAATCTGCCTTCCGCCTGCGATAAAGTCTTTGAGCGGCTGCTGAGCGTCACCAACAGCACCTTCGGCTTTATCGCCACATTGCAGGAAGATGAAAACGGCCAGTCGCTCTATCTTCCCGCGATCTCCAACCTTGCCTGGGATGACGAAACCCTGAACTGGTACAGGCACCAGCGCAGAACCCACGGCGGCCTGAGGCTCCGTAAGTTGGATAATCTGTTTGGCCACGTGGTGACCCACAATACGGTGGTGTGCACCAACAACCTGCTGAGGCAAAAAGCTGGCCGAGATCTCCCGCCTATCCATCCCGCGCTGTATTCGCTGCTTGGGATTCCAATCACCCACAACGGCAAAGCGATCGGGATGATCGCGCTGGCGAATCGCCGAGAAGGTTACGATCAAACGATGATCGAGCTCTTGGCACCGCTGGTGAAAACGCTCGGCATCATTATTCACGCGCGTTCGCTTGAGGATGAACGCACACAGATAGAAGCGTCTCTGCGCTTTAACGCGGGACATGATTTTCTTACCGGACTGCCGAATCGCAGCAGTTTCTTCGAGCAGGCCAGCGCTTTCTTTCTCCTCAAACAGCAAAACCAGCACACGGACAAAAGCTGTCTGGCGATTATCGATATCGATTTATTCAAAAACATTAACGATCAATATGGCCACCTGGCTGGCGATGCCGTCCTCAAAGAGCTGGCGATGCTCATGCGCATGTCGCTACGTCAGGAAGATCTGGTCGCCCGCCTCGGCGGAGAAGAATTCATCATTCTGTTAAAAGATGTCTCTTACCAAACAGCAGTGGTAACGATTGAGCGTATTCGTCAAGCGATTGAGCAACATACGCTGGAATACGATCGTCAAAATCTGCATTTCACGATTAGCGCGGGCATTGCCGCCTACTGTTCCGATCTTGCCTCCGTTGAAGACTGGATTCAGTTAGCCGATGAAAACCTCTATGCGGCTAAACGGCAAGGTCGCAACTGTGTGAAATAAGCCCATCCCGACAGCGCTGCTGGTAGCTTTGCTCGAACGTTTGCATTCCCGCAGCGGCTCCGGTTTGAATCAGGCCGGGAAGCTGGTGCGTTTTCCCTTCCCGAATCAGGTTACTGACTGCCGCAGTCGCAGTCAGCACTTCATACAGTGCGATTCGCCCACCTTGCACGGCGGGTAATAATTTTTGCGTCACCACCGCCTGCAAACAGGTGGCTAACTGGCTGCGAACATAGGCTTTCTCTTCACCGGGAAAGACATCAATCAAACGGTCGACCGCCTGCGATGCACTACGTGTATGCAGCGTCGACAACACCAGATGACCGGTTTCCGCCGCCGTCAGCGCCAGCCGAATCGTCTCCGTATCGCGCAATTCTCCCAGCAGAATGACATCGGGATCCTCCCGCAATGCGGCTCGTAGCGCCTGTGCAAACGATGAACTGTGCGCACCAATCTCCCGCTGTTGAATCAGGCAGCGCCGGCTGGCATGGATAAACTCGATCGGGTCTTCCAGCGTAATCACATGGCGATCACTGCTGTCGTTTAACGCCCCAAGCATGGCCGCCAGCGTCGTGGATTTGCCGCTCCCCGTCGCCCCGGTAATCAGGATCAGTCCGTTCGGTTTCTCCAGCAGCGTCGATAGAACGGGTGGCGCCTGTAGCGCTTCCAATGAAGGCTGAGCGGACGGGATAATGCGCAGCGCCGCAGACAACCCTTCCCGCTGGCGAAACACATTCACCCGCAGGCGTTGCCCATCGGGCAGCATTAACGCGCCGTCCACCTGCCCAGCCTGCCGCAGTTGCTCGCGCTGAGCCGGTTCGAGCCAGGCATCGCACCATTGTGCCACCTGCTCCGGCGTTAAACGTGGTAAGGTATTTTCAGGCTGTAGCCGCCCGTCCACACGCAACACCGGCGGGTGACCGCTACAAAGGTGCAGATCCGAGGCATTATGTTTTACACTACGCGCCATCCACTCATCCAACTCCATAGATAACCTCCTGAATAACCATGACGACAATCCAGCAGAATCTACAGGACATCCGGCAGCAAATCGCCACCGCCGCTGCGCATTGCGCGCGGGCACCAGAAGAAATTACGCTACTTGCAGTCAGTAAAACCAAACCTGTGAGCGCGATCGAAGAAGCCATCGCGGCAGGGCAACGAGCGTTTGGCGAGAACTATGTTCAGGAAGGCGTGGAGAAGATCCATTATTTCCAGAAAAACCACCCGGACACGCCGTTAGAGTGGCACTTTATCGGCCCGCTACAGTCAAACAAAAGTCGACTGGTGGCCGAGAATTTTGATTGGTTTCACACCGTGGATCGCCTGCGTATCGCACAGCGTTTGAGTGAACAACGCCCAGCTACCTTGCCACCGCTAAACGTTCTGTTGCAGATTAATATCAGCAGCGAACCGAGCAAATCAGGCATTATGGTCGCTGAATTGGCAGAGCTTGCCGCCAGCGTCGCTGCACTGCCCAACCTGCGTCTGCGTGGCCTGATGGCGATTCCGGCACCGGAAACCGATTACGAGCAGCAATTGGCTGTTTTCAAACAAATGGCCGCGCTGTTGCAAACGCTGTCCGCAAATTATCCGCATATTGATACACTTTCTATGGGGATGACGGACGACATGCGCGCGGCGATTACCGCGGGCAGCACGCTGGTACGCATTGGTACGGCAATCTTTGGCGCGCGCGACTATTCAGCAAAAGGCGCCTAAACAGTCAGTCAAGCGTGTAGCTGTCAGTAAAAGGTCCATAAACAGCAGAGTACGCGCTGAACGACACGTCATCTTTGACAGAATACAAACGGAACAGGTGATTAGCGATAATGCAGATGCAGCAACGTAAAATAGCGTTTATTGGTGCCGGAAACATGGCGCAGGCCATTATCGCCGGATTGGTCAATGGCGGTTATCCCGCTCAACACATCAGCGTCTGCGCGCCTTCGGGTAAGAACCGCGATGCGCTGGCGGCACAGTATGGCGTCATCAGCAGCGCGGACAATGTCAGTTGCGCTCAGGAAGCGGACGTCATTGTGCTGGCCGTCAAACCGCAGATGATGGCAACAGTTTGCGAACCGCTGCGTGAGCAGGTCAACTTCGGCGGTAAGCTGGTGCTCTCGATTGCGGCAGGCATCAACATCGCCCGTTTTCAGGCGCTGCTGGGTGAACCGCTGAATATCGTGCGGATTATGCCCAACACGCCGTCTCTGGTCGGTAAAGGCATGAGCGGAATGTATGCCCCCGCCTCCGTCAATCAGGCTGATAAAGACTTCACGGCACAGCTGATGCAGAGCGTCGGTAAAATTTGCTGGGTGGATAGCGAGCAAGGCATTAACGGCGTGATCGCCGCGGCGGGCAGCGCACCAGCCTACTTCTTCCTGTTTATGGAAGCGATGCAGCAGGAAGCCATCCGTCAGGGATTCAGCCAGGACACAGCTCGCCTGCTGGTGCAGCAGGCTGCGTCCGGCGCTGCCGCGCTGGTTGAAGCCAACCCGGATACGCCGCTGTCGACCCTGCGGGAGAATGTCACCTCCAAGGGCGGCACCACGGCAGAAGCCCTGCGGGTATTTAACGAACAGCAGTTGACGCAAACCGTGGCTGAAGCCATGCAGGCGGCAATTGCTCGCGCACAGGAAATGGAAACGCTTTTTTAACCAAAGCGGGTTCCCCGATTCTTTATCTTATTAAGGAAAAGACGTACTTATGCTCACCCTGACTTTTCTGGTCAAAACGCTGGTCGACCTCTATGTAATGGTCCTGCTGCTGCGCATCTGGATGCAGTGGTCACGCAGCGATTTTTATAACCCGCTGTCGCAGTTTGTCGTCAAAATCACCCAGCCGATTGTCGGGCCGCTGCGCCGCATTCTGCCGTCGTTAGGGCCGATTGACAGCGCCTCGCTGCTGCTGGCCTTTATTCTCACGACGATCAAATACCCGTTACTGCTGTTGATTCAGGTTGGCGCGATTTCCCTCAGCCCAATGAACCTGCTGGTCGGGCTCATCTCGCTGATTAAATCCGCGGGATATCTGGTCTTCTGGGTCATCATCATCCGTTCTATCATGAGCTGGGTCAGTCAGGGCCGTAGCCCAATCGAGTTCCTGCTGCACCAGTTGACCGAGCCGCTAATGGCACCGCTCCGCCGCGTTATTCCGGTTATGGGCGGCATTGATTTCTCTGCGATGGCCGTGATTCTGATTCTGTATATGCTCAACTATCTGGGCATGGACCTGTTCCCGGGGCTGTGGTTCCTGCTGTGAGTGCCATTACCCGCCACGGCGATGCGCTGGTGATTCGGCTGTATATTCAGCCGAAAGCCAGCCGGGATCAGATCGTGGGTTTGCATGGCGACGAACTGAAAGTCGCCATCACTGCACCACCGGTTGATGGGCAGGCCAATGCCCATCTGACCAAATTTCTCGCCAAACAGTTTCGGGTCGCCAAGAGTCTGGTCGTGATTGAAAAAGGCGAACTCGGGCGGCATAAACAGATTAGAATTACCCATCCGCAACACATCCCGGCTGACGTCGCGGACTTCATTGAATAAATACGCAGGACAAGACGATGCAAAAAGTGGTTTTGGCTACCGGAAACCCCGGTAAAGTGCGCGAGCTCGCCAGCTTGCTGGCCGATTTCGGTCTGGATATTGTGGCTCAAACCGAGCTGGGCGTGGATTCCGCCGACGAAACCGGCCTGACCTTTATCGAAAACGCCATCCTGAAAGCACGTCACGCAGCACAAATTACGGGACTGCCGGCGATTGCCGATGATTCTGGGCTGGCTGTCGATGCGCTGGGCGGCGCACCGGGCATTTACTCGGCACGCTACGCGGGCGTGGATGCCAGCGACCAGCAAAATCTGGACAAGCTGCTGCTAACACTAAAAGACATACCGGACGAACAGCGCCGCGCCAGCTTCCACTGCGTGCTGGTGTATCTGCGGCACGCGGAAGACCCGACGCCGATTGTCTGCCACGGTAGCTGGCAAGGTGTACTGACGCACGAAGAGGCAGGCAACGGCGGCTTCGGCTATGATCCGATCTTCTTCGTGCCGGAGCTGGGTAAAACAGCGGCGGAACTGACGCGTGAAGAGAAGAACGCACAGTCTCATCGCGGTCAGGCGCTGCGCCTGCTGCTGGATGCGCTACGCAATGCTTAAGCTTCCCCCGCTCAGCCTGTACATCCATATTCCGTGGTGCGTACAAAAATGTCCGTACTGCGATTTCAACTCTCACGCGCTGAAAGGCGACGTGCCGCATCAGGAATATGTCGATCACCTGCTGGCGGATCTGGACGCCGATTTGCCGCTGGCGAGTGGCCGTGAACTGCACTCGATCTTTATCGGCGGCGGCACGCCCAGCCTGCTGAGTGCGGAAGCGATGCAGGCGCTGCTCGACGGCGTTCGGGCAAGAATTCCGCTAACGCCGGATGCCGAAATTACGATGGAAGCCAACCCCGGTACGGTTGAAGCCGACCGTTTCAGCGGCTATCAGCGCGCGGGTATTAACCGTATCTCCATCGGCGTGCAGAGTTTCGATCCGCAAAAGCTGACGCGCCTCGGGCGTATTCACGGCCCGGACGAAGCCAAGCGCGCAGCGCACCTGGCGACAGGTCTGGGATTACGCAGCTTTAATCTGGATCTGATGCACGGCTTGCCGGATCAATCGCTGGACGAAGCGCTGGACGACCTGCGTCAGGCCATTGCGCTCAATCCACCGCATTTATCGTGGTATCAGCTGACTATCGAGCCCAATACGCTGTTTAGCTCGCGCCCGCCGACGCTACCGGACGACGATGCGCTGTGGGACATCTACGAGCAGGGTCACGCGCTACTGAGTGCAGCGGGTTACCAGCAATATGAAACCTCCGCCTATGCCAAACCGGGCTATCAGTGTCAGCACAACCTGAACTACTGGCGTTTCGGTGACTATTTGGGGATTGGCTGTGGCGCACACGGCAAGCTGACCTTCAGCGACGGCCGCATTCTGCGCACGGTAAAAGTCCGCCATCCTCGTGGCTATATGCAGGGCACGTATCTGGATAAGCAACACGACGTCGCCAACGACGATCGGCCTTTTGAGTTTTTCATGAACCGCTTTCGCCTGCTGGAAGCCGCTCCGCGCGAAGATTTCACGGCATACACCGGTCTGGAAGAGCACAGCATCCGCCCGCAGTTGGATCAGGCAGTGGCACAAGGCTATCTGACGGAAACCGCCACACACTGGCAAATCACCGAACACGGTAAACTGTTCCTGAATTCCCTGCTGGAGCTGTTTCTGGCGGAAGAAGAGTAATCATTCCGTGGGCAGGTTTTCTCTGGTAAACCTGCCCATTACTTCTCACCCGATTTCTCCTTTTGCAATGCTTACAGCGCTTATGTCGAGCCGTCTCCCTTTTCCATCACACTCCGCTTGCCCGTAGCGCGGAAATCCTTTTTCCTTGTACTGGACGACGATTTCGTCTTTAAGTACGCTACGTGCTTCTAGTAAGAATAAATCTTACATCTGAGAATCGGGAGGCATGATGGCCAGAACCATGACAATTGACCTTGGAGATGAACTTCGCCATTACGTGGAATCGCTGGTGGCATCTGGTGATTACCGCACACAAAGTGAAGTCATTCGGGAAGCGCTGAGAATGCTACGGGAAAAACAGGCGGAGTCAGATCTGCAAACGCTGCGTCATTTACTCGCTGAAGGGATAAACAGCGGAGAGCCACAGGAGTGGAATAAAGATGAGTTCTTGCAAAAAATCAGAAACAGGACGCGAACAGCCGCCCGATAAAATCAAGCTAACACCGCTGGCGCAACGCGATCTGGAAGCAATTTACCTCTACGGTTTACAGCATTTTAATGAGGAAAGCGCCAACACCTATCTGGAAACCATCGAACACGCGTTTACCGCTATCAGGCACAACAAGATAGGCATCGAACGCAAGGAACTTGGGCCGGGCTTGTACTCATTTCCCGTCGTCAGACATACGCTATTTTTTCTGTACGAAACAGATAGCATCATTGTTGTTCGAATACTTCATCAGTCGCAGGACATTGTGCGGCATCTTAAGTGGCTATGAGCCCTTTTCAGCGGCCATAAATAGCATTAGCTAAGACTTGAGCTGACAGTTTTCGCGGACAGAACACAATCAAATCTGACAGGCTGTAATGAGCAGGAACGGAAGTTCACAATTGTTCTAACAACCGATTCAGGAATTACTAAAAGTGGAGTATGTTAATCAATAGAGAACAGGTCAAAATGGTTAATCGTACTCGACAAACTATATTTTTATTAATAAAAATCCCATTTAAAATAGACAAATACATTTACGATAAAAATATAAATCCATATATATTTCGATGAAAATTGATTGCAATAAAAGGCACAATAAAGTAATAACTTAATTTCCTCATGTATAAAATTACAATTAAAGTAAATATTATTTTGACTCGTCAATCTGTATTTTTGAAGAGTTGGCGTTGGATTTTTTTTGTGGTATGGTATTTATTACCATCAATTAAATGAGTTCATTCTAATGAATGATCTATCTTTATCACAGGATGTTAACTATGGAAATGAATAATAGTGGTGAAAAATACGATTTAATTACAACCCTACAATATGTTGGTTCCTCCATTAATCGAACTGAGGCTTTGCGTCGATATACTGAAAAAAAGGATTTTTTAAATAAATGGAGATTCATTTATGCTGACGAATCCCAAAATGGTCCTTTCAAATTAAGAAGAATGACATTCGATGAAAAATGTTTTATTTCTACTATTTTTCGTGGAAACTCCCTTTGGATTATTGATGATGATGTAGTTTCCAATACTGAAACCTTAACATTTAAAATTGGAATGGGAACTTTTTTGGATTCAAATGCTGCAAGCTATATCCGTTCACTAGCATATGAGGAAAAACCTACGAATGACGTAGTTAGTAATTGTATTACTATGGCTAAAAATATCGATTTTGATGAAATCAAAAATTTTAACCCTTACTTATACTTATTTGAAAATCAGCATAATAAGTCAGAAAAAAGCATTGAGAAAGTAAGAGAGACAATTAGTGCAGTTATTGCTATTGAAATGATGAATAAAAATTTGAGTCTAGGTCTAGTATGGGGTGAAGAATTTAGGAGTAAATATTCACAGGACGCCAAGAGAAAAGCAGATATTTTATTAAGTAAATTCTATACTGATCTAGAGATTGGCAGCATTTCAAAAATTGATTATTTAACCGATGTCATGGAGTTGATGCTAATTAAAACAAAACTAATTGAGTATGGTTCCAATCGCTCACCGGAGAATAAGTTTGAGGAACTAATGAGTGTGGCAAACAGTGATTTATCTATGTTTATGTTTCGAGAGTTAATTATTTGTGCAGACATTCTTTTTCGAAGCAATAAAACACAACTTTCTCAAAAACTACACAGTTTGCAAAACAATAAAGATCCATTAAGTTTAATCAGGAATTGTGCAGGAGATCTCAGCATGGTAAGAATGATGGACTTCCTTACAAATTCAATTCCAGATTGTAATGGTTCTGCCTTTTATGTCGCTAATATTGTTACATTTGACAAAGACGTAATGGATATTCTCAAAGTTACTGAAGTGAATGCTATTGCACTGCATAAAGAGTCTCATATTATTCATGTAATTTTCAATACTGAAATTCAAAATTGGTTGACTGAAAAACTGGGAGAAAAACGACTTCAGAGGTTAGCGCCCTTACAGACATTTAATGCTTTTGACTCAAGATATAAAAATAGAGGTTATTCACATATTAAGCAGCAACTTATTAATGACCGTAAGAAGTTGACTCAGCTATTGAAAAAATGATGATTTTAGCACCAGATAATAACCGAACTATTTAGACTTATGGAATACGGCTTTAATTTTTATTGTATAACACTCACTCTTGGCTTGTAGCGGTCAACCAAAGTGACCTCTGGTCAGCTAAGAGCGAGAAGCGGAAATTAACATATCTGTTAAAGCGGCCAAATTTAGCCATCCACTACAGGCTGCGAAGGCATAGCACTCATACTCATTTCGTAGAATTTACTCTCCTAATTTGTATGCATAATCACCCACAATTGACGAAAACAACTCCAACAACTCTAACTTAGTTCTTCCAGAAGCTGCTATGCTAACTAATTCATTGAAATCAATTTCAATGTATTTGTTTGCTCTAGGGTTCAATAGAAGACCTGTCTTCCATTCATCCGCACCACCCTCAATTGAGGATGAGAAACTCAATAGCCAGTAAATTAAAATCTGCCGGTAATCAGAAGACGAAAAATTTCTATTTGTGCATTTTACTTCGATCAGCCGCTGGCCGATTGAGAAATCTCCTTGACCTTGTGCTATCCATTGAAATCCAGGAATGATTGGAGACCTAACTACATTACCATCACTCCATCCTTCACTCAGGTATCTTATTGATTTTATTATATTAGTTGCAGTTTGGTTAGCTATTTCAATCTCAATATCTGATAAATTATCGGGTAAAACTGCATCAAAATACCTTGATTGCCGCCTCAGGGCGATAGACAAACACTCATTCCAATCTTCATTTTTTTCTTCAAGCATTTGCTCTGCTCTTACATAGGCAACTTCAAATAGCATAGCTGCATTTGTATCTATTCCTGCCAACATACTTTCATCAATAATCGTACAGCCGGGTATAGGTTGTGCCTCACGATTGAGATGTGCAACGATTGCCGGTAGCAATTGTGGAAATAACAAATCACAGATACCGGGAATATCTCGCGCTACAGTTCTGGGATCTTTGACAGGTAACCTTAAAAATCTCATTTATTCTCAGCCCCTTGGCACCAATTAATAAATATTTCACAAAATGATGTTTTTCCTTTTTGTTCAATTCCTAATGACCAAGAGTTAGGTATTGATTTTTTTACTTGATCCCTAAAATGCTTTCCGTCATCACCAAATTTATAGGATGCGAGCCAAAGTATTCTTTGTACTTCCGGTGTCAATTTTGACCACTTATTTCTCTCAGAAACGAATGAAGGTCTATCTTTCCAATTTCTTATACAATCAAGACACGCTCTTTTAATTGTTTCAGATGAGCTTTCATTTAATAAACTATGAACGTAAGCAGCTCGATTATTTGTTCGAATTACTCTTAGAGAACGTAAATAATGCAAACAGTTCGCTTCTGGTAGCAGTAGATGCTCAGAGTGCACAACAATATCATCTACCATCCTATCAAGCATTTGATAGATAGAAGAATACCGCTCATCATTCCTAATAGAAATCACACCTTTAATAATTGTAGAAAATGAACTTCTAAAGGAATGTAAATTTTCTGGAGAGAGTAATGTCCTACATAACTGTAATGCTAAAGCTGGCTCATGAAGTTTTAATGTTCTACTTATTTGATTAACTAAGAAAGTGTCTGGCTGACTTTTATGGATCTCTAAATCAAGTAAGGCTTGTACATTTAGTTTCTCGACAGTTTCAACTAGTTCATCATAATCAGAAACAGGATTGTCTGAATAGGGGTCAAAATGTAAGTCAATTTTTTTTAGTTTACTAGATTTATCATCATCAACAAACAATTGTGTATAAACAAAGTTTTTATAGTGTTGGGCTTTTAAAATTGTTGTTTTAGTTCTGTTTAATGACAATCCATAATCTGCCAAAGCGTTCGAAAGAATTGAAATAGCACGATACGCTTCAGCTTGATCATTGGCAATAATAGTAAAATCATCCACATACCTATGCCACTTAAGTTTTGATGATGTCAAAAGTTGGTCAACTGAGGTCATTAGCAACTCGGCTAAAACTCTTGAGCATTGCCCTCCGACCGGCAAGCCAAATGATCTACCAGCTGACAACTGACTTAATAACCTATCTATTTGAGTTGCAACTGTAGAACCTTCACCAAATAAATCATTAATACAATTCTCGATACGATGATGATAAATGTGCTCGTAAAAGCTTGATATATCCGTTTGGATAACAACAGCCCCGTCATTAATTAATGCTGCATCATTAATTGTTGCTTCTTTATATGCCCTCCATGACTTGTCTCTATCAAATAAGTTCTCACCAGTTTCTACGTAACGATATGAGTGTGCATTTGGACTTCTTTTTGATTCATTTATTTCTGCAATCGCGATAGCCAGACCATTAAGATATATATTCCAAAATGGATGTATCTTTGTAGAAATTCTAAAGCCGCTTGCACCAGTTGGCGAAAGCAATCTCTCCGAGTAAACCTGAATTCCATTCAAAGAATTTCTTGCATTCGTTTTGCCATCTTTTTCAAGCCTTTCAAAGAAGTCAAAAGCCATATTTGCTATCTGCGTTTTTGAATCTGAAATGAAAACTGTATCGATATCAAAAGGCAACATGTCATTGTCGCCGTGAGCGCCAACATCTTCAATAGCTCTTATAAAGTGTTCAAGTTTCACTGTATTCATCATCCCCACCGACTCATTAATTGCATTTATATTCAGATATAAAAAGTTAACTTATGACAAGATTCATAACTAGGCAAGTTCCTTATTCTCCTTGAAACTAAAAACTCCTTTTCCTGACTAAAATCCAATACCACTTCAGATATTTTAATTGTTTCAATGATAATAATTTATCTTGTATATTATTTTAAAATATATTTTCTAAAGGGAATCATTTTAAAATTCAAGTATGGTAGCCCACTTAATGAAGCAACTGTATCTTAGAACGCGTACAGTCAAGAATCCTCGCTAGCGGTGATGGCGGGCAACAACTTCTGACAACTCACTCCCATCACCTACTGACTAACATGTTCCCAGTTGATCAACACATTTTGATGTCAGCAATGTCCGTCCGCTGTTGGCACAAAACTGCCCGTCAGATTAGATTTATCTCTATGCCGTAACCGTACCGGATCAGGCCAGAGCTAACACACATCAGCCGCAACATAATCTCAAACAATATCAGCTGGTTCAGTGCTATCGAGGATTGAATTTTTACCTGCGGTTATGACACAGTAGAAACCTGTCACGCTCTGTTTATCAACAACCTGCGGGTAACGATGATGAAACGTATAACAACGATCGTAGTAGCGTTGCTGGTCACAGCAACATTGAGCGGCTGTAACACCACGCGCGGCTTTGGTCAGGATGTGCAGAAGTTGGGTAGTAAAATCTCCCACGCCGCCAGCTAACCCTCCGTCAGACAACAAAAAACCGGCCATACGTTAGCCGGTTTTTTGTTTACGCCGCGATCTCTACTCTTTCCGCAGCTGGCTCGGTATCCCTCAGAACGCCGACAGCATATCAATATGCGGAATGCCGTCTTCGTCGTATTCCTCACCGGTCGCCACAAAGCCAAACGCACCGTAGAACGATTGCAGGTGAGCCTGCGCGGACAGGAAAAGATGCTTTTGCGGCCAGTGGCGTGCGCAGGCAATCAACGTGTGTTCCATCAACTGGTGCCCCAAGTGTTGCCCGCGGGCATGCGGCGCGACAATCACGCGCCCAATCGTTACCACATCGTTGTTCGGATGGGGCGCAAGCAGCCGGGCGCAGGCGGCCAGCTTGCCGTCACGGTATGCCGTAATATGGCGATTGCCGTCCACCAGATCGCGACCATCAATATCCAGATAGGGGCAGGTTTGCTCGACCACGAATACCTGATTGCGCAGCGCCAATATGTCATGCAGTGAATACACGTTAAGGTCTGCCACATCCCAGTCATGCCATATCAAACTCATACCTTTCCCCATTACACAATGTGTTCATTACACGAGACGTTTATTCTTTACCTGCGCCGACGGAACGATCGCGGCGCTTAGCCAGAATCAGCCATGCCCACAGCAGCGCAATTGACAGCGCAAACAAGACGCCAAAACCAATCCCGATGGTGATAACCGACACACCCAGTTTCACCACCAAAGAATAGAGCCCCAGCATTAACAGCATAGCGCCGTTCTCACCCAAATTCTGTACGGCGATCGCATTCCCCGCACCGACGCTGGCCTTCCCACGTTCCTGCAACAGCGCATTCAGCGGGACGATAAAGAACCCACCGAGCGCCCCCAGCAGAATCAGCAGCGAATAGGCGCTCATGAGGTTGTGTTGAAGCGTGAAAATCACCACCACCACGCCGATCAGGAACCCCGCAGGCAGACAGCGCCGTACATTATCGAGCGTCACCAGCTTCGCGGCCGCACCCGCACCCGCTACGATGCCCACGGCGACCATCGCGTTAAGCAGCGTTGGCGTTGCATTGTCGGTGATGCCGAGCGCATGCGGCACCCACAGCACCAGCAGAAAGCGCAGCGTCACACCCGCGCCCCAGAACATACTGGTGCCGATCAGCGAGAGTCGGGCGTCGCCATCGCGCCACAGCACACGACAGGCGGAAAAGAAGCTGCTCGCCATCTGCACCGGATGCCACGGCTGCCCCGGTCGTGCCGCATTGAGACGAGGAATCAGCATATTCGCCCCCAGCGCTATGCCGTAAGCCACCGCGCAAACCGACAGCGCCCCGTAAATGTTCCAGTCCGCCAGCACGCCGCCTGCGACTGAACCGGTCAGGATCGCCGCAATCGTCGAAGCTTCCATCAGACCATTCGCTTTGACCAACTGGCCACCACGCGTGATCTCACCCAAAATGCCGTATTTCGCTGGGGAATACGCGGCGGCGCCAATGCCCACCAGCGTGTACCCCAGAAACGGATTCCCGCCCACGCAAATCAGCAGCGCGCCCGCCAGCTTCAGGGTATTGGCGAACATCATCACCTGCCCTTTGGAGAAGCTGTCCGCAATTTGCCCGACAAACGGTGCCAGAATGATGTACGCAGCGACAAACCCCATCTGCAAAAACGGCTGGCTCCAGTCGGGATACACCAGCTGTTTGATCAGCGCTAACGTGGCAAACAGCAGCGCGTTATCACCAAACGCGGAGAAGAACTGCGCGATAATCACCGCGCTCATACTACGCGACAGCAAAGGCGTCGCGGGTTCAGTCTGTTGACTCATGCATTCGGCTCCGACGCGTTAGTTGCAGGTTCTTCGGCCATCTGGCGCAGCGTGACAAAGTCAGGCTTGCCGCTGCCGAGTAGTGGTAAGGCTTTCACATAGCGAATATCGCGCGGCACCGCCAGTTCCGGTACGCCACTGCTGCGTGCCTGTGCAAGCAATGCGTCACGGGTTATCTGGTTGTCCGTCGTAAACAGCACCAGCGCCTCGCCTTTGCTGCTGTCACTTTTCGCACTGGCCGCATGCTGCGCTTCCGGCGATATCTTCACTGCCAGCTGTTCTACGCTTTCCAGCGAGACCATCTCCCCCGCCAGCTTGGCAAAGCGCTTCACGCGGCCAATGATGGTGCAGAAGCCTCTTTCATCCAGTTCGACAATATCACCGGTGTCATACCAGCCCGGCTGCAACTCGCCCTGGGCATTTTCTGCCGCCGGCGCTTCGAGCACGCCGGGGTTTTCCACCCGCAGATAGCCTTTCATGATATTCGGCCCGCGCAGCTGTAGACGGCCACCGCGCGTGATGCCCGGCACCGTAATCAAACGCGATTCGATTTCCGGCAACAGCTTGCCGACGGAATGAATTTTCGTCGCCATCGGCACGTTGATCGCCACCACCGGCGCGCACTCAGTCACGCCGTAGCCTTCCAGAATGCGGATACCAAATTTGTCCTGCCAGACCTGACGCGTGGTTTCAGACAGCTTTTCTGCCCCGGCAACCACGTAGCGCAGACGAGCGAAATCATACGGATGGGCAAAACGCGCATAGTTGCCTAAGAACGTTGACGTCCCGAACAGCACGGTGCAGTTCTGGTCATAAACCAGCTCCGGCACGATGCGATAGTGCAGCGGGCTGGGGTAGAGGAACACACGAGCGCCCGTCATCAGCGGCGTTAACAGCCCCACCGTCAGGCCAAACGCATGGAACAGCGGCAGCGCGGACATAAAGCGGTCGCGCGGCGTGAAATCCGCCACCGTGCGAATCTGCTCAACGTTCGCCAGCAGGCTGTCATGGGAATGCACGACACCTTTCGGATTCCCCTCGGAACCCGAGGTAAACAGCACGATAGCCGCATCGTCAGGCTTCTGCGGCAGCATCGCGCGGGCAGGAAACAGCAGATGAAACAGGATCCACAGCTTATCCGTCAGCGTCACGGTGTCTTTCAAATCTTCCAGATAGACCCAGTTGGCCTCGCTAACCTGCTTCGGCAGATCTGTCAGCTTGCCCTTTTCAAGAAACTGGCGAGACGTGACGATGGTTTTGATCCCCGCCGCTTTCATCGCACTTTGTAGCCCTTTCGCGCCAGCGGTGTAGTTCAGCATGGCAGGAATACGGTTACGCAGCGATGCGCCCAGGATAGATGCTGCGGTAATGGTCGCGTTGGGCAACAGCATGCCGACATGTTCATCGGCACGGGTGAAGCGCTGCAAAATGCGCGACACGCCCAGTGATTTTTTCAGTAAGCCCTGATAGCTGTCTTCATTGAATGAGATATCCGCAATGCTGGGAGAGTGCCGTCCGTAACGGGTTCTCGCGGCCAGAAAGGCCTGATACAGCGTGTGCTGCGGGCGCGTATCCATCCGCGCCTTCATCATAATCTGGTGCAAATGCTCACCAGCCAACGCACGGCGTTCTCTGGCACTGCTGGCTTCCGGCATCGGCAACGTGGTGGGGGGCAAATAGGTGATCGTAATCTGCGGCAGGCAGCGGCGTTTAAAGACGCCCGCCAGCCGACCAAACGGCGTCAGTTCTGCGCCATCAATGCGCACGGGGATGATCGTTGCACCCGATTTCGCCGCGACAAACGCCGCGCCGCTGTAAATCTTCATCAGCGATCCGGTTACGCTGATCCGCCCTTCCGGGAAAACCACGACGGGTTGGCCGCGTTCGATCACCTTGATCAGCCCTTTGATTGCCAGAGGCTTAGTGGGATCTAACGGCACGAAATCGATATAAGGCTTCAGCCAGCGCATAAACCAGCGATCGGAAATGGAGGAGTACACGGCAAAGACGGGCTTTATCGGTAAGAATAATGCCAGCAAAACGCCATCAAGGAACGAGACGTGATTAGGGGTAATGAGCAATTTGGATTGCTGAAACTGGCTGCTGTCGCCCTCGATCCGGATGCGGTACAGACGCTGGAACACCCAACGTAACAGGGTATGAATCATGCCTTCTCCCAATAGACAGATAAACGGGCAGCTTGCTGAAGCGCAAAAACCACCAAGCGATACGTCAAAATACTACATATGCACCATACTTCAAGCGACGGGTACGCGGCTAAACGCGAAGATTGCCGACGGCACAGTATTCACATCGCATTAAAATGGCTAGAAATAACGAAAGCGGGAAATTCAGGCAAAAAAAAACCTACGCATCCGCGTAGGTTGGTGTAATCAAATGATTCCAATGTACAGAGTACATCGGCATATCACCAATCAATACCTCTGGGACTTGTAACTCTAAAGATCGTCACCTCTCATAACCAGCGATGAATCGAAAGAGTTATTCTATAAGTGCAACCAACTGTAAGATTCTGGTGAATCATGTAAGGCAGCCGCCTTTTAGCGCGTTTTCTCGCTTGATAACGACTGGTGATACAGGCGCACGGTTTTGTCCGGGTAGTCCAGCCCGTCGCCGATGTAACGCCAGCCGTGTTTTTCGTAATAGCCGCTAAACGTGGCGAACAAATAGAGATCGTCAAAACCCTGACGGCGGCAGAAATCCAGTACGTGCTGTTGCAGCGCGATGCCCAGCCCTTTGTCACGTTGACTTTCTTCCACGTACAGCGATGCCAGCCAGGGCGTCAGATCTTGTCGACTGATTAAATCGCAGCGCCATAAGCCCACCGTCCCGACTAAACGCTCCCCCTCCAGCGCGATAAACGTCAGCGGCAGCGCCTCTGGGTTCAGGCTATTGCGCACCACGCTGGCAAAGAATTCACGGCTGTTCTGGCTGCCGAACGCCTGCCATATCCAGTCGATCACCTGCTCTTGATGCTGGGGGTGATCCGCCAGATAAACAATTTTTACGCTAGAAATGTCCGCCATGATTACACCAATTTCCCCTGGAAGATCGGCACAGACTCAAACAAATAGCCGTCAAATTCCGGCGCATCGGCGTCAGAGATTTCCATCAGCGTATTTTTGACGTTTTCGAGGTGCTGCCACATCGCCTGATAAGAACCAGACACATCGCGACGCCGCAGCGCCGCCAGAATAGCCTGATGATCCGCCAGCCATTTCAGGCGATAGCCTTGCGTCCCGACGTGCGTATAAAGCTGCTGCCAGAGCGCGTTATCGTCACGGCACGCCCAGATATTGCTGACCGTTTCCAGCAGCATCTGGTTTTGCGTCGCACCGGCAATTTGCAGATGGAACAGGCGATCGAAATCGCCACGGTAATCTTTTACGGCAATCGCGGCCTGCTCTTGTTCCAGCGTCTTACGCAGGTTTTCGATATCTGCACGCGTTGCCATACGTGCTGCAAACGCCGCAATGTTGCTTTCCAGCAGTTGGCGAGCCTGTAGCATTTCAAACGCGCCGATATGATTTTTGCCACCGTCTGCCGCGTCGTCTTCATCAGGAATACGCAAGACATAAACCCCGGAGCCCTGACGAATATCGACTGTGCCTTCCAGCTCAAGCATCAGTAGCGCTTCGCGCACTATCGTCCGGCTAACGCCATAGGTTTCCGCAATATTTCGTTCAGGAGGAAGGCGCGATCCGACGGGGTAATCCCCTGACTGAATCTTCTGGCGTAAATCACAGCCGATTTCCTGATATTGCTTCTTCTCTTGCAGAACCACATCCTTCGCCACGCTTTCACCCTACATGCACTTTCGCCCTGAGTGCGGGCGTCAGGCCCGCTCTGATTTTGCCCGTCATACTTCAAGCTGCAATTTGAATGATGACGGGCACGTCTCCAGCCACGTACTGACGTGGCGGTGGGGCATTAGTTTACCAAACTCAGAGCCTGATCCAGTACTTTTGCGCCATTTAATGTGCCGTAGGCGACGGGGTCGATCACCGCGATAGGAATCTGGTAGCTGTCCGTCAGCTTTTTATTTTCGTTAAGCTTGAAGCGCACCTGCGGCCCCAGCAGAACCGCAATAATGTCGCCGCCAAACTCCTGCAACTCATCACGCAAGTTTTGCTCTGGGATCGCGTAGATCTTCAGTTCCATTCCCCGCGTTTCCGCTTCCTTCTCCATCTTGGTGACCACCAGTGAGGTCGACATTCCTGCTGAGCAGGCCAGTACGATTCTTTTCATATTCCGTTCCTCATTTTGGTTATCTGCACCTATTTCTCTTCATCATCCAGCGTCAATTCAAGCCGACGCGTGTCGTGTAGCTGACGAAACCAGGCGGCGGATTTTTTCGGCCGCCGTTGCCGATCCTGCTCCAGATCGATTTCGATCAATCCGTAGCGGTTTTTAAACGCGTTCATCGGCGAGACGTTGTCGGTAAAGGCCCACAGCATGTAGCCACGGCAGTTTGCGCCCTCTTCCTTCGC
Organism: Pectobacterium polaris; assembly: GCF_002307355.1. Taxonomy (NCBI): domain Bacteria; kingdom Pseudomonadati; phylum Pseudomonadota; class Gammaproteobacteria; order Enterobacterales; family Pectobacteriaceae; genus Pectobacterium; species Pectobacterium polaris. Next base: position 236,964 of record NZ_CP017481.1, read on the forward strand.
CTTCAGCGTCCAGTAAAGGTGCTCAGCAATAAACGCGATGCGGTAATCGTCCTGAATCACGCCCGCATCGTCTTTAAAGCGCGCCTCATTCTCGATACCAATGCCGTTTTCCGCCACAAACCACGGCGCATTGCCGTAGTCGTGCTCTATGCGTTTCGCCATGTCGTAAATGATTTTGGGATTGATCTCCCAGCCACGCGAGGTGTTCATCCGACGCCCCGGCAGCTCAAAATGCTCGTAATAATAGGCCGGATGGAACGGTGTCTCTTTGTTCCACTCACGACTGGGCGCTTTGACCCGATGTGGGTAATACAGGTTGATCCCCACCTCATCGACCGTATTGTCCCGAATGATCGCCAGCTCTTCTTCCGTGTAATCCCACTTCACCTGATGCTGCGTCAGCAGCGCCACCAGCTCAGCCGGATATTCGCCCTTTAACGCCGGATCGAGAAAAACCCGGTTATAGAACAGATCGTAAAGGTGCGCGGCTTTCACATCGTGCGCCGCACGGGATCGCGGATAGGTGACTTCGGGATTGAGGATCACGCCGATCGAGCCGCCATCCCGGTGATAACCCTGCTGACGAAACCGCTGCACCACTTTTGCCGTCGCCAGATTCTTATGGTGATTCCACTGCATCCACGTGTGCGTGTTCTGCTCATAAGGGTAGCGTAGCGCGTCCAGATAAACGCGCGTCTGCACCACAATCGGCTCATTGAAGGTAAACCAGCGCTTCACTTTCCCGGCATAGCGGGAAAAAACCGCGTCGGCGTACAGCACAAACCACTCCACCACCTGCTTGGATGACCAGCCCTGATACTTCTCCAGCAAGCAAGCGGGCAGCTCGTAATGTTCAAGGCAGATCATCGGTTCGATCCCCTGCCGGTGCATTTCATCCAGCAGGTTATCGATATAGGCTGCGTACTCCTCATCGACGATGCCTTTCTCATAGTCCAGCATAAAGCGTGACCAGTTGATCGACGTACGATAGTGCGTCAGCCCTGCCAGCTTCATCAACGCCACGTCTTCCCGATAGCGATTAAAGAAATCCGTCGCTTTCGCCGGGCCGTAGCCGTTGTGCCAGACCTGACGATCCTGCTTGTACCAGAGATCCAGATAGGAATCCTGCCCGGCTTTCTTGCCGCTCCATCCTTCCGTTTGCCATGCCGATGCCGCCGCGCCCAGAATAAAATCCGGTGGAATAGTCAGTGCAACCTTACTCATGCATTACCTCTCTTCTCATCCATTTCAGGCTTTTTCCGCTGCGGCCTGCTTTTCTGCTTCCAACTGCGCCAGCTCGGCACGACGGGACGCCACTTTGACAAACGGCAGATAGATCAGCATCGCGACGATGATGCATACGATCTGTGTCGCGACGGCCCCCATCGATCCTGCCGTCGACAGCCAGGCGTTAATGATCGGCGGTGTCGTCCACGGCACCATCACCACGGCTTTGCCCGCGAATCCCATGCTAGTGGCGAAATAGCCAATCGTGCCCGTCACTAACGGTGTGATAATGAAGGGAATAGCCAGAATTGGGTTGAGCATAATCGGCATACCAAAAATCACCGGCTCATTAATATTGAACACGCTGGGGCCGAAAGAAATTTTGGCGATCTCTTTCATCTCTTTGCGCTTGGAAGCAATCATCACCGCCAGCAGTAGGCCAATGGTCAGGCCGGAACCGCCGATGCTCATGTACACATCCCAGAACGGCATGGTGATAATGTTCGGTATCTCATGCCCCTGTTCGAACGCGGTCATGTTGACGGCAATCGCCCCCAGCAGCAGCGGTTCACGAATCGGTTTAATCATCTGGTTGCCGTGAATCCCGATCACCCAGAACAGCTGAGCGACAAACATCAGCACCAGTAAACCAGGCAGGCTTTGCACCACGGATTCCAGCGGCTGCTGTACGACTTTATAAACCGCGTCATACAGGTACATGCCCGTCACGCGGTGAAACACAAACCCAAAGGTGGCGATAGCAACCACCGTGATGATGGAAGGGAACAGCGCCGAAAAAGAGGCCGCGACGTTGGGCGGCACGCTGTCTGGCATTTTAATCTGTAGCCGATCGACATTTTGCAGCTTGGTATACATCTCGACAGACAGGATGGCGATGAACATCCCTAGAAACAGGCTTTTGGTATCGGAGAACTGTTTCGCCAGCACATCTTTCACCACCATCATCTGCCCGTTGACGGCCATTTCGATCGTGGTTGGCGTGACGGCAATAAAGCAGATCACCGCCAGCAGGCCAGGAAACAACCCGCGTGAACCGTTAATCTTCCCGAGTTCAATACCAATCAGGAAGACGGCACCGATAGTCAGAAAGCTGAGCGTGGCGTAGTTAATGCCGCTCATAATCGGTTTCAGTTCCGCCAGAAACGAAAACATAGAAAAACTGGCCAGACCATTTTTCGGGTCCATCACCATGTTGGAAATCAGAACGGAGAACGCCCCGACGATAATGACAGGCATCAGCGTAATAAAGGATGCCTTAATCGCCATAATGTAACGCAGACTGTTAAATTTATTGGCAAAGGAGCCCAATGAATCAATCAGTTGGTCCTTAAATGACATAACACCACCTCTTTCATCATCATATTGTTATATCGCGTGTGACACGCGGGATGGCCGTTACGCGCAGGGTAAATGCAGGTACCGCGCTTTCGCGTTTGGCATACCAAAAATCAACCATAATGAATTATTTTTCTGTGACATGATTCTCACAAGACGATATTGGAATTCCAATATGATGAAAATGTGATTTTTGGCATACCATAAACTCTCTACTATATAAATTCTCAGCCGGCTGAGGCTGCTTTCCTGACTGCGATAAGGAAACCTACGATGAAAGACACAGAAAACGTTCCTGCATTCGATATGGAACAAACCGTGATGGAACTGCTGATTAATGCGGGTGAAGCGCGCTCAAACGCCATGATGGCCATTCAGGCGGCGCGCCAACGGGAGTGGCAACAGGCTGACGATCTGCTCGCGGCGTCACAAGAAGCGGCTCGTGCGGCTCACCGCGTTCAAACACGGCTGATCGGCCTGGACGAAGGGGAAGGCAAGGTGCCCGTCAACCTGATCATGGTACATGCGCAGGATCATTTGATGACCGCCATGCTATGCCGGGATTTGGCGGAAGAGATTGTCTTGTTACGCCGTGAAATGGCTGCATCACAAAATTGACAAAAATCTGGTTGAGAAACGAACATCAGGCGTTAAATCCAACAATATGCCTGTGGTAACATGGCGCATGATGTTCGTAACAGGGATGAATAGGCGTTTTTAGCCCGTCATCATACTCAATTAAGGTGCAGCGATGAAAACCATGCTTGAGGTGGCAAGACGTGCAGGAGTGTCTAAAGCGACCGTCTCCAGAGTGCTCAACGGCACAGGTCAGGTCAAACAGGCAACACGCGATGCCGTATATCAGGCAATGGAGGAGTTAGGCTACCGTCCTAACTTTCTGGCGCGTTCGCTGGCTCGTCGTACTTCAAACAGTATTGGTCTCGTTATTTCCAATTTTGACGGCCCCTACTTTGGACGCCTGCTGCGTCGTGCGGCGGATATCGCGGAAAGCAACGGTAAGCACCTCATCGTTACCGACGGGCACGATACGCCGGAAGATGAGCATCGTGCGGTACAGCTTCTGTCTGACAGACAATGCGACGCCATTATCCTCTATACCCGCTATATGTCCGAATCGGACCTCATGACGCTGCTCGACACGCTGACCATTCCGATGATCGTGATGAATCGCGATCTGCCGCAGGCACGGGAACGCTGTATTTTCTTCCGTCAGCAGCAGGCCGCGTTTGACGTGGTCAATTACCTGATTGAGCAGGGCCACCGTGAGATCGCTTTTATCACCGCACCGATGAAAACGCCGACGGCGCAAGCGCGGCTCGCGGGCTATCAGCAGGCATTAACCGCCCATCAGATCGAGGTTGATCCGCGTCGGGTGGCGCACGGAACCAGCATGGTCGCCAGCGGCTATCAGGCCGCACGCCAGCTGCTGGACAGCGGCGTCAGCTTTAGCGCGCTGTTTGTCAGCAACGATCACATGGCGATTGGCGCAATGAAAGCGCTGTACGAGGCAGGGAAAAAATTACCGCAGGATGTCTCCGTCTTCGGCTTTGACGATGAACCCTGCGCGACCTATCTGCACCCTTCTCTTTCCACCGTCTACATGCCGATTGAAGAAATGGCCGCCACTGCAATTACGCAAGTGCTGGATCTGCTCGCAGGCAAAGACGTCAATCCGCTACAGCCCTTCACTGGCGAACTCAAGCTGCGCGAGTCAGTACAGAAAGGGCCGTATTACGCTAAGTAAAACTCACCGTAAAATTACGCCCCGCGCAAACAGCCTGCACGGGGTTTGCCTCTTTAGCCATGCTCAATCAGCATCACCGCGCTCGTATCCGCTTCCAGCGCGTCAAACAGGTGCGGGACATCGGCGGAGTAGCTGATGTAATCCCCCGCGCTCAGTTCAACGGGCTGTGCGACAGGCCCAATTCTGGCGCGACCGCTGCTCAGAATCACGTGTTCGATCGTCCCCGGTTTATGCGGTTGGGAGACTCTGGCTTCCCCCGGCTGTACCTTCAGCCGATAGATATCACGATGCACACCTGCTGGACACGCCGCCAGCAGCGTTGCGGCATAGTTTGCCTGCTCCGAATAAGTTGCTGCGCCTTCGTTAGCCCGAATCACCTGCACATGCTGGCGAGACTGACCAATCAACTGGCTGACCTGCACGTCAAGCGCCATCGCCAGCGCCCAGAGCGTTTCCAGACTTGGATTGCCGACCCCGGTTTCCAGCTGCGAAAGCGTTGATTTTGCCAGCCCTGCGCGCTTTGCCAGCTCGGTGACTGACAGGTTTAACCGCTCACGTTCACGCCGAATAGCAACGGCCAGCCGTGCAATAGGCGTGATTTCCTGCGCGCCATTTTCCTGATTATCGATCGTCATAGTGTTCACCATAATGTCCACTTGTTCGACTTGACGAACAAGTGGTTTGTGTTCATTATTTTGTCCTGTTGTTCATTATAAAAAATTTTGTTCGCTATAGCAGCACACTTTTCACACTGACAGGCAGGAAAAAGATGACACCACAGACTCGCGGCACGATAGAAATGACTCTCGCGATGATCATTTCCGGTACGGTTGGCTGGTTCGTTTTAACAGCAGGGCAACCCGCGATGACAGCCGTCTTCTGGCGCTGCGCGTTAGGCGCATTGACGATGTTAATCGTCTGCGGGCTATTGGGCTTGCTGCGGCGAGGCATCATTAGCAGAAAGCAGGCGGGCATTGCCGTACTCGGCGGCCTGGCACTGGTGCTCAACTGGACGCTGCTATTTGGCGCTTATGCACACGCCTCTATCGCCGTCGCCACAGTGGTTTATCACACGCAGCCCTTTATGCTCGTGGGGCTAGGCGCGATCTTTTTCAGGGAAGCGCTGACCCTCAACAAAACCAGCTGGTTACTGTGCGCCTTTGGCGGCATCGTCCTGATCGTCAGCGCCCAAACGGGAGCCGACAGCGATGGCAAAGGCTATCTGTCCGGCGTGCTGATGGCATTGGGTGCGGCATTCTTCTACGCCGTGGCAGCTGCGATAACGAAAAAGTTGTCAGGGATCCCGCCGCACCTGCTGGTGCTGATACAGTTGCTCGTTGGCGTCGTGGTTCTTGTACCCTTCGCGGCAGTGCCTACTTCTCCTACGACTTCGCAGTGGGGAATGCTTGTGGCGATTGGCGTGATCCATACCGGGCTGATGTCGACGCTGTTATACAGCGCGATCCAGAAGATCCCGACCGCGCTGGTTGGCGCACTGTCGTTTATCTATCCCGTTATCGCGGCGCTGGTCGACTGGGTGGCTTTTGGGCATCGACTTGACGCGATGCAACTTGCCGGGGCGGTCGCCATTCTGCTGTCCGCCGCCGGAATGACGTTCGACTGGCGTATCACCTTCAACAGGAAAAGGGATCGCCTGCGTCAGGCTGCACATTCGGGGGAAAAGCAGAAGGCTTCTCCCCCGATCCAGTCGAATAATCTCGATTAAAGTGCTTCCAGCGTCAGCAGCTCGTCCAGCGTCTGGCGACGGCGAATCAGGCGCGGTTCACCGTTTTCAAACAGCACCTCTGGCAACAGCGGACGGCTGTTGTAGTTCGAGGACATGGATGCACCGTACGCGCCGGTGTCATGGAAGACCAGATAGTCGCCAACCTGCGCATCCGGCAGCGCGAACGTTTCCACGCCGCCACCCGCCTGCTGGGTAAACACATCGCCAGACTCACACAGCGGCCCGGCAATCACGCTGTCGCGCAGCGTGGACTGACTAATATCGCGGCCATCGCCCGGCAGCAGAGAAACGTGGTGATAGCTGCCGTACATCGCCGGACGCATCAGATCGTTAAACCCGGCATCAACCAGCACGAAGTGGCGACTTCCCATGGATTTTATCGCCCGTACTTCCGCCACCAGCACGCCGGATTCCGCGACCAGAAAACGTCCCGGCTCGATTTCCAGCGTCACCGGATGACCGAGATGCGCGGCAATTTTCTCACGCGCCGCGTTCCACAGCCCGTAATAGTGTTCGGTATCAATCGCTTCTTCGCCGTGACGATAGGGAATCGACAGCCCGCCGCCCGCTGAAATCGCCTCGATATCCTGACCCAGTTCAACGACCTGCTGCACCATCGCCTCGCACACCTGTTCCAGATGGCCGTAATCGACGCCGGAACCAATGTGCATGTGGATTCCCACCAGCTTCAGTTGATAACGCTGAATGTGCGCCAGCGCCAGCGGCAAATCGCCGTACCAGATACCGTGCTTGCTGTTCTCACCGCCGGTATTGGTTTTCTGACTGTGACCATGACCAAAGCCCGGATTCACGCGCAGCCACACCGGATGCCCCGGCGACTGCTGACCCAGCTGTTCCAGCATATCGACCGAGCCGGCGTTCACCGGAATGTTCAGTTCAGAAACACGTTGCAGCGTCGGACGATCCAGCAGATCGGCAGTAAACACGATCTCATGCGCGTCGGTGCCCGGTACAAATCCTGCAATCAGCGCACGCTCGATCTCACCCAGCGATACCGAATCCACTTTCACACCCTGCTCACGCATCAGGCGCAAAATGTGCGTGTTGGAACACGCCTTTTGCGCGAAGCGGATGGTGTCGAACTGGCGCAGTTGGGCGATGCGGTTAACGATAGTCTGCGCGTCATAGGCCCAAACCGGGCAACCAAAGCGGGCAGGCAGTTCACGCAGGCTTTGCGCGTTCAGAGCATGGGTTACGTCATTCAGATCGTGTGGCATAAATAATTACCAATTATCCATAAATGCATTAAAAGTTACCAAAAGTGGTTGAATTAACTATACGGCGTTACCATTCTGGTAAACAAATATCGTTTTACGCAGACTCTATTCATTTTTGATATGGGTAGAGGGAAAACATCATGACAATATCCTTACGGCACATCGAAATTTTCCACGCAGTCATGACGACCGGGAATCTGACGGAAGCAGCGGACCTGCTGAACACGTCGCAGCCGACCGTCAGCCGCGAACTGGCACGCTTTGAGAAGCTAATTCAGATGACGCTGTTCGAACGACTGCGCGGCAGGCTTTACCCCACCGCGCAGGGGCTACAGCTGTTTGAAGAAGTGCAGCGCTCGTATTATGGGCTGGATCGGATCATCAACGCCGCCAGCGATATTCGCCGTTTTCAGCAGGCACAGCTTTCGATTGCCTGCCTTCCCGTGTTCTCGCAGTCGCTGCTGCCCGATGCCTGCAAAACGCTGCTGGCGCGTTACCCACTGCTTAATCTGCACATCATTCCGCAAGAGTCGCCGCTGCTGGAAGAGTGGCTGTCTGCCCAGCGCCACGATTTGGGCTTAACGGAAAACAGCCTCACGCCCGCGGGTACAGAACGGCAAACGCTGATGTTACTCAATGAAGTGTGCGTGTTACCTGCCGGGCATCCGCTGGCGCAAAAAGCGGTACTCACGCCGCAGGATTTTGCCGATGAACCCTTTATCAGCCTGTCGAGCGCCGACAGCTATCGCCAGTTGCTGGATAAGCTGTTTCAGGAACAGGGCGTGTCGCGCAGGATGGTACTGGAAACTCACAGCGCGGCGTCCGTGTGTGCGATGGTGCGGGCGGGCATCGGGCTGTCGATCGTTAACCCACTCACCGCGTTGGATTATGCCGCCTCCGGCGTGGTCGTGCGGCCTTTCAGCATCGACGTGCCCTTTACGGTCAGCCTGATTCGTCCGCTGCATCGCCCTGCTTCGGCGTTGGTCGATACCGTGATTGCTCAACTCAAGCAGTATGCCGCCGATGTGCCTTCCCGTCTGGAGCAGGTCTTGCAGCGCTAATAACGTAATTCGCTTGCGATTAGCGCCGTCACATCGTAGATGGCTGTGCCAGCGCCCGCCAGCGAGGATCGTGAGCAAACCATTCCACCAGAAAATCCAACAGGGTACGCAGCGCAGCAGGCATCTGGCGGCGCGAGGTGTAAATACCGTAAATCCCCATCGCCTGCGGGCGGTATTCCGGCAACAGCGCCACCAACTGTCCGCTAGCGAGATAAGGTGCAACAGAATAGCGCGGTTGCAGCGCGATGCCGGCCCCTTCCAGCGCGCCCGCCAGCAGCACCAGCGACTCGTTGCCGCTCAGGTTACCGCTAACGGGAATCGTAAATTTTTCATCACCACGGGAAAAATGCCACAGGCTTTTGCCGAAATAGGTGTAGGTCAGGCAGTTATGAATCGAGAGGTCGGTCAGCTGTCGCGGAATCCCGTGCTCATTCAGATAAGAAGGCGATGCACACAGCACCGACTCACAGCTTGAAAGCGGTCGGGCAATCAGATTGGGATCCAGCTCGTTGGTGATGCGCAGCGCTAGATCGATACGTTCCTCGACCAGATTCACCGTTCGGTTATTCATTTGCAGATCGATAGCGACTCGAGGATGCCGTCGCAGGAAAGCCGTTATCGCCATACCGAGCGCCCCCTGTGCCAGCGACTGCGAACAGCTGACGCGCAGCAAACCACTTAACGTGGCATCGTCGGTATCGGCCTCGACGCGCATATCCTCCGTCAGCGCCAGCATTTCCCGACAGCGCACCAGCGTTTTTTCACCCGCATCCGTGAGGCTCAGCTTGCGCGTGGTGCGGTGCAATAGCCGCGCTCCCGCCCATGCTTCCATCTCCGCCAGATAGCGCGTCACCATCGCCCGAGACATATCCAGCGTCTCTGCCGCCGCAATCATGCTACCGCGGTCTATAATCGTTACAAACACTTCAGCAGCTGTAATACGATCCATAAATTAGTCCGTTTTATGCAACAAACAATTGCCCGTTTTGCGGTTTTTCGTACGATTAATGCAACATAACATGAACCCACTTTCTGTCATACCTGTGGAGTATCACCATGTCTAAATCTGTCGCTTTTACCGTATCTTTACTCGCTGCATCGCTGGGTCTGGCTTCTGCGGCTAACGCCGCCGAGTTAAAAATCGACGTGTTTAATCCAGGTGAAGCCAGCATATTCCCGGTTTCTTCTGAAATTATCAGCGGCGATAAAGAAGTTGCGCTGATCGATGCACAGTTCCAGCGTAACGATGCTCAAACGCTGGTTGATCGCATCAAAGCCACCGGAAAAAAACTGACTACCGTCTATATCAGCCATTCCGACCCTGACTACTATTTCGGTCTGGACGTGATTAAAGCCGCTTTCCCAGACGCGAAAATTATTGCGACTCAGGCGACTATCGACGCGATCAACGCCAGCAAAGACGGCAAGGTTGCGCATTGGGGCCCGGTCCTGAAAGAAAACGCGCCGAAGGAGATCGTGGTTCCTCAAGCACTGGAAGGCGATAGCTTTACCGTTGACGGCAAAAAACTGGAAGTGAAAGGACTGAAAGGGCCAACGCCGGATCGCACTTATGTTTGGATCCCTTCGCTGAAAGCCGTAGTCGGCGGTATTCCGGTGTCTGCCAATATCCACGTCTGGCTTGCCGATACCCAAACGCCAGAATCTCGCGTTCACTGGCGTGACACGCTGAAATCCATTGAAGCGCTGAAGCCAACAACCGTCGCGCCGGGTCACTTTATCGCGCCAACGGATTACACCTTGAAAAACGTGACGTTTACGCTGCAATATCTGGATACGGTGGAAAAAGAGCTGGCAAAAAGCAAAGATTCTGCCGAGCTGATCGCAGCAATGAAAAAACACTACCCGACGCTGAAAGAAGAGTCGGGTCTTGAACTGAGCGCCAAAGTCCTGAAAGGTGAAATGAAGTGGCCACAGTAAGACTGCATTACATTTACGATCCGCTGTGTGGCTGGTGCTACGGTGCCGCCCCACTCGCGCTGGCAGCGCTGGAGATTGACGGGCTGGATCTGATCCTCCACGGCGGCGGTATGATGACGGGCAGCAATAGCCGCACCATCACCCCGGAGTGGCACGATTACGTGATCCCCCACGATCGCCGCATTGCACAAATGACCGGGCAAACCTTCGGGGAAGCGTATTACGAAGGGCTGCTACGCGACACCAGCGTCGTGCTGGATTCCGCGCCGCCGACTGCTGCCGTACTCGCTGCGGAAGCGATGGATGATAAAGGCATGGTGATGCTGCACGAGATCGAGCGTGCGCACTACGTTTCCGGGCTAAAAATCGTCGACGCCGCCGTGCTGCGTCAGTGTGCGGAAGCAATCGGTCTGGATGGCGAGGCTTTCAGCACCGAGTTCGCTTTTATTCAGGCAGAAACGCTGTCAAAACACATCAACGCTAGCCGGGAATTACTGGCGAAAGTACGTGGACAAGGCTTCCCTACTTTTGCGCTGGAAGACGCCAACGGGAATTTCCAGCAAATCCCAGCCTCAAACTATCTGGGTCAGGTAGACGCATGGCGCAAGGTGCTGACACAGATGGTCAGCCACGCCACCGCATAATCGTCCGCATCAACCTTCATTAAGGGAGTACGCCAACGGCCTGCTCCCTTTTCTTTTAATAACCGCCAAGACGTGAATCTGTAGCTCTCAAACCACACCTAGAACCATCAATTGCAATATCGTACTCATAGCGACACCTTCCTGGGTAGTCATTCTTTGAATCCTCATCATCGGATTCAGCAGCGACTACTACGCTCAAAATGAATAGCGGTACACCAACAATGAGCCCTGTTGTTCTCCAAAAACTAATTTTTTCACTCCCATCGGCATTATGGATAATCTGACCTTGATCGTCACGCGCAGCACAACCTGTCATTAATAGGCATAAGGCTATTATCAGTATTTTTTTCATGATTTTTAGTTAGAGAAGAACCTCGTGGCAGAGTAAAGAAGACTCAAAAAAATACTATTGATAACGATCATGCTTTTTTGAAAAAAGTTTTTAAATACCAGCATTTATCACAACGACCCTCTCGCCGAACCTTCAGAAATTTGTTAGCGCTTTTAGGGTTGAATCAAGCAATCTAACCTACCTGAAAACCTTCCAATGTTGTAACGATGAATCCTGCCTAAAGCAAAACTCTGCACGTAAACCGGCGACAGACTATTTACGACAATACTGCGACCCCAGTTTCACCGTCGAACCGCCTTATGAAGACTGGGAAGTTGAACTGCATTGATTTTCCCTAGGGATTACTTGATCAAAAAAGCCTCGACGAAATGGTCGAGGCTTAGCAGAAACCCGAATTAATGATAGGCTATGACGAATGTAATCAGTCTGGCTGGCGGGTAAAAACAACGTCTTCAAACGAGAAGCGCTGTTGGCCACCACTAATCGTGGTATATGAACGGCTGCCGCTTAACGTAATTTGTTGAGGGGTATCCGTTGATGTTCCAACCCAATAGTCACGAATGACATAGTTATAACCGCCAATATTATTACGATAGGTACATGCAACACCTAAATTAATCGTGGCCCGTCCAGCAGTATAGAGCCATGACCCAGAGAAAGACTCGCCTTGATAAATGTATTCACCTACAGGTGTATCTTTTGCGGTGAATGTCCCAGTAAATGTTGCTCCTGCAAAATCAGGATCGGTAATGACTAGTGTATGTTTACCATCTTCACTAGAATACGTTCCGGCTTCTAACATAATTAACCTCTCTATATTAATTTATTTAGGGAATGGAATTAACGTTCTGTCACATCCATAATAAAAAGACCCTGAGGCATTAATTATAGCCAACAGCATTCTAAATATAATATGAGATATGCAGTACTTAGTTAGTGTATAAAAAACACCGGAGATGTTTTATTAATCTGATTTATAACTTCAGCGTAGAACACCAGTAATTAACCAACTCCTGCACTGACGAAAGAGATATCTTTCATGCTGGAGATAAGCTGTTTACTTTTAAGAAGTGTGATAAATTATGTGATATTAATACTATCCATTTTGAGATAATTTACATGAATATAATTTACCCTAGTGATTACTTTGATGGTTCCAAAGCAGATGAGATTTTTGAGGCGGAATATCATTCTGCAAAAGAAAGTGGTTTATCCTGCCTATTATTATCAACACAGCATGTATCAAACGGAAAATACAAATTTTCAAAGGGCTTTGAACCGAATACGCCCGCCATTTGGCGAGGCTGGATGCTCAAATCTGATGAATATAGAGGATTGAGCGACGCTGTAAATCAGAATGGCGGTAACATGCTCGTTTCCTTAGAGGACTATCTCTCAAGCCATCATATTACAGGATGGTATAAATCATGTGGGAAATACACACCTGACACGGTTTTCGTAAAAGAAGATGATGACTTCGACCAGATTATTAACCAGCTAAAATGGTCCACCTATTTCGTTAAAGACTATGTTAAGTCACTAACCACATCCAGAGGTTCTATCGCTAAAAATGCTGAAGAGATCCGAGAAATAATAGCCTCTATTAAGAAATTCCGTGGCGACATCGAAGGTGGAATTAGTCTAAGAAAAGTTGAAGATATTATAAAAACCAGTGAAAGGCGCTATTTTTCCTTTAGAAATAACGTGTACTCCTCTGACGGTATTGTTCCAGATCTTGTTATTGAAATAGCACAGCATATCAGTTCACCCTTTTTCTCGATTGATATGGTTGAAAACGCTTCTGGTGAACTTCGCCTGATAGAAATTGGTGATGGCCAAGTCTCTGATACCAAAGAATGGGACATCGACAAGTTTGTTAAAATATTTATTAATGCTTAGCTAACGTCGTAATTTATATTTATTGATCTCAGGTTGTCGCGCACTAAAGACGCATGTCCCCTAACCTGAGTAAGATAGCTATCAGTCACGGCCCGCTCCCTGTGCTATAGTCAGCGCCAGCAAAGATAACCTCAGACAATACCGCCAGACACACACGAAACGATGACTGACAAACCATGACCGACGTAAAATCAGGTACACACAACACGGTATCCACCGACTCCCGCGCTTCTCACCTTAACCGCTTCTCCATCGCGCCGATGTTGGACTGGACCGATCGCCATTGCCGTTATTTTCTTCGCCAGTTGACTGGTCAGACGCTGTTGTATACTGAAATGGTGACGACAGGTGCGATTCTTCACGGCAAAGGTGACTATCTGGCCTACAGCGAAGAAGAACATCCGCTGGCGCTACAGCTCGGCGGTAGCGATCCGCAAGCGCTGGCGCAGTGTGCCAAACTGGCAGAACAACGCGGCTATGATGAAGTTAACCTGAACGTCGGCTGCCCGTCTGACCGTGTACAGAATGGCCGTTTCGGTGCCTGCCTGATGGGCGAAGCGGCGCTGGTGGCAGACTGTATCAAGGCGATGAAAGACAGTACCTCAATCCCGATTACGGTGAAAACCCGCATCGGCATTGACGATCAAGACAGCTATGAATTCCTGTGCGACTTTATTCAAACCGTCGCCGAACGCGGCGAATGCGATACCTTTATCGTCCACGCGCGCAAAGCCTGGCTATCGGGCCTGAGCCCGAAAGAGAATCGGGAGATTCCGCCGCTGGATTATCCGCGCGTTTACCAGCTCAAGCGCGATTTCCCGGCGCTCACTATCGCCATCAACGGCGGCATCAAAACGCTGGAAGAAGCCAAAACGCACTTACAGCATCTGGACGGCGTGATGATGGGCCGTGAGGCTTACCAAAATCCTGGTATTCTGGCGCAGGTCGACCGTGAGCTATTTGGCATCGATACCGCCACGCCGGATCTGGCTGGCGTGGTGCGAGCCATGTATCCCTATATCGAGCGCGAACTCTCTGGCGGCGCGTCATTAGGCCACATCACGCGTCACATGCTCGGCATGTTTCAGGGCATTCCCGGCGCTCGCCAGTGGCGACGCTATCTGAGCGAAAACGCCCACAAACCCGGTGCCGATGCTGCGGTGGTTGAGCGTGCGCTGGCGCTGGTTAATCTGGTTTAAAAAATACTAACAGTTAGTGTTTTTCATCAACACTCTTTCATTTCTCTTCCTGACGCCGCTGGTAAATCAATCACTTACCAGCGGCGCATCTTGGCATGATTCTTGTTATAGCTTATGTAGCACGCAGAACCCTTTCTTCCCTGCGTAAGATACGGTTTAACCGCTACAGGAGCACACCATGTTGGAAATTTTCTTCGTTATTGGCTTTTTTATCATGCTGATGTTGACGGGCGTGTCACTGCTGGGCGTGATTGCAGCACTGTTTGTGGCGTCCCTTTTTATGTTGATTGGTGGGCTGTTTAGCATCGCGATAAAGGTGCTGCCGTGGCTGATTGTAGCCGTCGCGGCGGTGTGGCTGTGGCGAAAATTTAGCGGTCGACCTGTCTACAACTCGCACCGCTATACCTATCGAAAATACACGTATCGCCAGCGCAACGGAAATGAGTGGTAATGCCAGAAAGGGAAAAATCTGGGTTACACGAAAATGAGTTGCGCGCGAAAATGACGGGCAAGGCCGTGTTTAACACCACCTTGTTTGAATACTACATGTTTGAGTACGGCCTGTTTTAGTACAAAAGTGTGCGCCAGCAGATATTTTTTCCCTGATGTGGCTGCTAGGATGACGCCACAGTTTGACACCCGATTGTGGTTTAAAGGGTGAGCAAACTACACATGGTAAATAAACCATGGTGGCAAAAAGCCACACGATTTCATCATCGTCAGGGAAATAATAGCCGCACAGCGGCACTTTCGTGACGATCACCACGCTGTACCCTACATACAGTCTGATGAAATTAGCGTAACGGCCAAGGCCTTTCAGGCAATAATACCGACTCTTAACGAGTCGGTATTATTGTCAGGCTTTGTCACTCAGCAACCGCCTTCCCTGACCTCAGCACGTTCACTCACACACCACGTCCAGCTTTGCTACTGCAACGGCTCGCGCTTGTGTAACTTCACGCGAAAACCCGATGGCGACATCGTAAAAGCAAAGTTCTCGGTGACGTCCGATGCAGGCTGCTGCGCCTCGACGCGGAACCCACTGCACAGCGCGTGAAACCCCAGTTTAATTTCCATTAATGCCAGCGACCGTCCGGGACACATGCGTGGACCACCACCGAAAGGCTGGAGATCGGAAAAAGAGGCCTTTCCACGTTCAAGCCACCGCTCAGGCATGAAATCATAGGGCTGCTGAAACAGCGCGTCATCGAACCCGCTCGCATTCAGCATCAGCAACAAAGGCGTGCCCTTTTTGATCAGGAAATCATCAATGACGGTGTTTTTCGTTGGCTCAAGATACAGCAGAGGCGCAACGGGCTTGAGCCGCATTGACTCATACATCACGGCGGTGAGCCAAGGCATACGCGGCAGCGGCCACGGAAGGATAGCCCCAGCTCCATCAGCCGCCTCTTTGCACTCCTGAAAAACGCACTCTTCTACCGAAGGCGACGAACACAGGAGAAAACTCATCCAAGCCAGCGTATTCGCCGTTGTGTCCTCCCCTGCGATAAGGAGCGTAATCGCATTCGCCATAATGTCGTCATCTGTCAGCGTCCCGTCTTTTTTCTGCTCGGCGAGCATCACCTGTAGCATATTTTCCGGCGCTTCCATTAATTGCGGATTTAACCGGATGCGTTTCCGCTGGCGATAAATAAATCCATCAACGTATTCACGAATCAGGCTCAGGCTTGCATCGAACTGCTTATCTTGCTCCCGCCTGATGTACCGCCATAAAGGAAACAAGGAACCACTGCGGGAATTAATCATAGGAAATAGGCGACGCAAGCTTTGCGACAGCGGGTTCTCCCCCTGTTCGAGCGTATTCACGTCTTCACCAAAAGCCAGTAATGACGTGATATCAACCGTATAGCGCTTGAATTCTTCCACGAGGACAACGGTTTCCCCAGTTTCAGCCAGCATCGCGAAACGGTCAGATAGCCGGGAGGTTACCTTCCTGAGACTGGGATAGAAATATTTCAGATGGGCGGGCTGAAACATCGGCTCCGTCAGTCTGCGCTGATGCTCCCAGCGTTGCCCTTCCGATGAGAAAACACCGTTCAACCCGGCTTCCTGAAACACGGATTCAATGCTGTTGATTCGCCGAAATTCGTCAGGGCGGGATTTCATGATGGTGCGAATACATTCCACGTCGGCAATCACTATCGCGGACGTAAGCCCCAGCCTTAAGCGATAAAAGCGGCCGTACTGCTCTTTCCACCGCAGCATCTGTAGATGAACATCACTTCGTTTTAGGTAATCAATATGCCCGAGAATGCTTCGGGTTGGGGGTGTTGGCAGGCGCTTGATGGATCTCATACTCACATCCTTCTTTAGTGTGTTCAAAATCAGGCGAGAAATAACCTGTGAAAACAACAATCGAGATAGCGAAGAGGTAAAGAGAGAACCATTTTTGAAAAAATGCCGTGGAACCGATGCTCACTGCCAGACGCGACATATGCGTTCGACTCTGCTTATTGGGATTGATATACGGCGCAGATAACGAGCAAGGCACAGGATCTGAATGACCGTCTTAATCTATTTTTCGTCAAATCCTACAGAGGGGTGTTTAAAAAACAAACAGAGTATTTTGGTTTTTTTGTTAAGAAGTAATACTATCGGCCTCCCTTTTCCCTGCATGGAAAAAGCGAGGAAGGAGAAGCGAGGTTATCGCCAGAACGCGATAACCTCATTGAGTGATTAGCCCGGAATTAACAGGCAGGAGCCTTGCGTGCTGCGGCTTTCCAGTGCCCGATGAGCGGCTTGCGCATCTGCTAGCGCGAATTTCTGGTTCTGCGGCACGTCTACCGTAATCGCCCCGCTGGCGAGCAGTGAAAAGAGTTCATTGCTGGCCTGTTCGAGTTCGGCACGGTTCGTCACGTAGCCAAACAGCGACGGACGCGTGACGTACAGCGAGCCTTTCTGGTTCAAAATCCCCAGATTGATGCCGGTGACCGGCCCGGACGCATTACCGAAGCTGACCATTAATCCGCGACGGCGCAGGCTATCGAGAGAAGCTTCCCAGGTATCTTTCCCAACGGAGTCATACACGACGCTCACCTTCTGCCCATCGGTCAGTTCTGCGACGCGCTGTGCAATATTCTCGGTACGGTAATTAATGGTCGCCCAGGCACCTGCCTGTTTTGCCCGCTCAGCTTTCTCATCGGAGCCCACCGTCCCAATCAGCTTCGCCCCCAGCGCCTTCGCCCACTGGCAGGCAATCAGCCCAACGCCACCTGCTGCGGCATGGAACAGGAAGACTTCATTTGGCTTGATTTCATACGTCTGGCGCAGCAGATAGTAAACCGTCAACCCTTTCAGGAAAGAGGCTGCCGCCTGCTCAAAGCTGATGGCATCCGGCAACAACGCCACCTTCTCCGCCACCACGTTATGCACGTCGCTGTACGCGCCGAGTCCGGACTGCGCATACACCACGCGATCGCCAACTTTCAGCACGCTAACCCCGGCCCCGACTTTCGTGACAATGCCCGCCGCTTCGGTTCCCAGCCCGGAAGGCAAATCAGGCACCGGATACAGGCCGCTGCGAATATAGGTATCGATAAAATTAATGCCGATGGCGCGGTTCTCAACCTGAACCTCTCCCGCTGCGGGGTCGGCAGGCGTGAAATCCACATATTGCAGAACCTCTGGGCCACCATAAGCTCGGAACTGAACGCGTTTTGCCATGTTATCTCCTTAATCGTGACAGGTTCGTTGTCTCTCTATAATACGTATACCCTAAATAATTCGAGTTTCAGGCAGGCGGCAAGCGAAGGAGCACGATGAGCTTACTTGAGTAAGTGATTCGGGCGACTGATCGTAGCCAACGCACATGCAACTTGAAGTATGACGGGTATATTGTGTTATTTCGGACGAGTGGCATATACAATGCCCCCTAATCCAATGGCAAATCAACCGGTAAAGAACCCGTTTCATGGCAGAGAAAAGACCCACCAATAAATCGAATGAACCCCGTGACCGCCAGATGGAAGGTCTGAAACTTCCGCCACATTCGCTGGAAGCGGAGCAATCGGTATTGGGTGGCCTGATGCTCGACAATGAGCGCTGGGATAATGTCGCCGAGCGTGTTGTCGCGAACGACTTCTATAACCGCGCCCACCGCCTGATCTTCACCGAAATGCATCGCCTGCTGGAAATGAGCAAGCCGATCGACCTGATTACGCTGTCCGAATCGCTCGAACTGCAAGGCTCGTTGGAATCCGCTGGCGGCTTCGCTTATCTGGCTGAATTGGCAAAGAACACGCCGAGCGCTGCCAACATCGGAGCCTACGCCGACATCGTGCGCGAGCGCGCGGTGGTGCGTGAAATGATCTCCGTCGCCAATGAGATCGCCGATGCAGGTTACGATCCACAGGGCCGCAGCAGTGAAGATCTGCTCGATCTGGCGGAATCCCGCGTATTCCAAATCGCCGAAAACCGCGCCAGCAAAGATGAAGGCCCGAAAAGCATCGACCGCATTCTGGAAGATACCGTTTCCCGTATCGAGCAACTTTACCAGAAACCGCACGATGGCGTGACAGGGGTCGATACGGGCTATCAGGATCTCAACAAGAAAACCGCCGGCTTACAAAAATCCGATTTGATTATTGTGGCAGCCCGTCCATCGATGGGTAAAACCACCTTTGCGATGAACCTGTGTGAACATGCCGCCATGACTCAGGAAAAGCCCGTGCTGATCTTCAGTCTGGAGATGCCCGGCGAACAGATCATGATGCGTATGCTCGCGTCCCTGTCTCGCGTGGATCAGACCCGCATTCGTACCGGTCAGTTGGACGATGAAGACTGGGCGCGTATTTCCAGCACCATGGGTATCCTGCTGGAAAAACGTAACATGTACATTGATGATTCCTCCGGCCTGACGCCGACCGACGTTCGTTCCCGCGCTCGCCGCGTGTTCCGTGAGCATGACGGTCTGAGTCTGATCATGATCGACTACCTGCAATTGATGCGTGTGCCGTCACTGTCCGACAACCGTACGCTGGAAATTGCGGAAATTTCCCGCTCGCTCAAAGCGCTGGCAAAAGAATTGCAGGTTCCGGTCGTCGCTCTGTCGCAGCTTAACCGTAGTCTGGAGCAGCGCGCCGATAAGCGCCCGGTTAACTCGGATCTGCGTGAATCCGGCTCCATCGAGCAGGATGCCGACCTGATTATGTTTATCTATCGTGATGAGGTTTATCACGAAAACAGCGACCTGAAAGGCATCGCTGAAATCATTCTGGGGAAACAGCGTAACGGCCCGATTGGTTCCGTTCGTTTAACCTTTAACGGGCAGTGGTCGCGCTTTGATAACTATGCCGGCCCACAATATGACGATGAATAACGCAGCGCTCAGCAATGACAACACTGCACTAAGGAACAAGAATGAAAACGGCAACTGCCGTCATTAACCGGCGTGCTTTGCGCCACAACCTGCAACGTATCCGTCAGCTAGCGCCTGGCAGTCAGGTCGTTGCCATCGTGAAAGCCAACGCCTACGGCCACGGCATGATCGACGCTGCCCATACCTTTTCCGACGCTGATTGCTACGGCGTCGCGCGGCTCTCCGAAGCGCTGGCACTGCGCGCCGCGGGTATCACCAAGCCAATCGTCCTGCTGGAAGGCTTTTTTTCCGCCGACGATCTCCCGCTTCTGGTGGAGCACCAGTTAGAAACCGCCGTTCACAGCCCTGAACAGCTTGCCGCACTGGAACAGGCCACGCTGCCACAGCCGATACCCGTGTGGATGAAGCTCGATAGCGGCATGCACCGCCTTGGCGTTCTGCCGGAACACGCCGACACATTTTGGCAGCGCCTGACCGAATGCCGCAATGTGGTTCAGCCAGTCAATATCATGAGCCACTTTTGCCGCGCCGATGAACCTGAGGCGGGAACCACCGAACGCCAGCTCGCCTGCTTCGATGCCTTTACGCAGGGTAAGCCCGGCGCACAGTCCATTGCGGCTTCCGGCGGCATTCTGCTGTGGCCGCAGTCGCACCGCGATCGCGTTCGCCCCGGTATTATTCTCTATGGTGTGTCACCGTTGGATAATGAAGACGCCGCGCATTTCGGCTTTCAGCCTGCGATGACCTTTACGTCTCACCTGATCGCCGTTCGCGAGCACAATGCAGGTGAATCTGTCGGTTACGGCGGCACCTGGACCAGCCCACGCAATACCCGTCTGGGCGTGGTCGCCGTCGGCTATGGTGATGGCTACCCGCGCTGCGCCCCGGCTGGTACACCGGTGCTCATCAACGGCCGTGAAGTGCCGCTTTCCGGCCGCGTATCAATGGATATGATTACGGTGGATTTAGGGCCGGATGCGCAGGACAAGGTCGGCGATGAGGTCATCCTTTGGGGCCCAACGCTACCGGTTGAACGCATTGCCGCGCATACGGGTGCCAGCGCCTACGAACTCATCACGCGCTTAACCCAGCGTACTGCGTTGGAATACGTCGACGGTGAGTAAAAACGGACCGACTGGTTTTTATCGGCAGGCTCCTGGCTTGCCGACCTTAAAACGAGTTATCTACTATGCGGCGAGCTGGCTTGCCGTCTCCGCTATCCTGACGCTGTTTGCCCTCATTAATTTCTATACTCTGAAACCAACGGATGTCGGCGGCACGCTATTTGGCGGCATGTTCGATGCGATGTTCGATCTGATCTACTGGTCTTGTGCGGCATCGGGATTCTGCTTTCTGGCGCTCTTTCGACTCTCGGGATGGCGTGTTGCCTGGATACTCGCGGGGCTGGTGCAAATCGGTATCAGCGCCCTGTGGCGCATTCAATATTGGCAAGCGTATGAAAACGAAGAGCTGATACTTTCCCCGATGCCCGGCGAACTGTATGTTTCCATGCTGGTAGGCGCAGGCATGACCGCCATCGGCGTTGTGAAATATCGACACGCGCGTCGCAACCCAGTCGCTCCACGTCCAACGAGTGCTAAAACGGTCGCCGCATTGCTGCTGATCGCGCTTTATCTGGCATTGCCTCTGCACCTCTACCTACGTGAACCTCTCCCCTACTGCGCTTTTAGCCCCAGCGGTCAGCAGTTAACGGTATGTCTGGGAGACAATGACGAGCGGATTATTGTGGAGTGATGGGGATTGAATCAGATGGGGTGGAGAATAAAATCTGTAGCGAGCTTCTTCTCAACCCTTTTTTAACGGTTAGTCGTAACTTACTGATTTTTAACCACCCAAAACCGAGACTATAAAAAAGGGTTTTTCTGAAAAAACAGAGTATTCTCTTTAATAATCTGATGATTAGCATGAAATTTTTACGATTCACTGCCGTATAGGCAGCTTAGAAAATGCGCGATTTTCTCAATGCGAAAGAAGAGGTGTTCACTGCCGCACAGGCAGTTACGAAAATAAAACGCGCCGAAAATCAGCAATAAAAAACTCATAGGCAACGTGGCCTAAAAAGCTGGTAGTCTGTTTGGCCGACTGCCTGATACTGTTTAGGAAACGCGATGTACCACATTGATGACTTCGATCTGAAAATCCTGACGCTGCTACAGACGAACGGCCGCCTGACCAATCAGGAACTGAGCGATCTGGTTGGGCTTTCCGCCTCGCAGTGTTCCCGCCGTCGCATCGCGCTGGAACAGGCACAGATGATTCTCGGCTATCATGCACGCCTGTCGCCGAACGCGGTCGGGCTGGAATGTCTGGGGTTGATTGAAGTGCGGTTGATCAACCACACCAGCGAATATGTTGAGCGCTTTCACCAGATGCTGGGGGAAGTGGACGCCATCATCGACGCCTATAAAACCACGGGTGATGCCGATTATCTGTTAAAAGTCGCCGTGGCAGATCTGCCCGGGCTCAGCACGCTGATTAGCCAGATTCTGTCGCAGAATAAGAGCGTCGCGCACCTGAAAACCTCCGTGGTATTGAACCGCCTCAAAGAGAACGGTTTGATGATGCCAGAACTGCCTGCGTTGCCCTGAATTGGGGCGATTGCATCTCCTTGGTGCAGAAAATGAACATTTCACGCAAAAAAAACCACAAAAACGCACAAAAAAGACAAACGGATAATAAAAAACGCATGAATAACGCATTATTTTCATTTATATAATTCAATACGTTGCTCTTATCGCAGGCGAGATTATGCAGACGCCAGACGCTAAGCAGCACTATCTGGTGCGATTCTTGCTTTGGTAAGCACATGTTTTTACGACAGTCTGTTGAGTGCTCACCATGGATAACGTTATTCCCACACAAAAAATATCACACACGCTGCTGGAAGATATTCTGGCGATACTGATCGGCACGCTGATGGTGTCGTTTGGCGTCATTCTGCTGCGTCAGGCCGGTGCCCTCACCGGCGGCACCGCTGGCATCGCTTTCCTTACCCACTATCTGACTAACGTCTCCTTTGGCGTTGCCTTTTTCCTGCTGAACCTGCCCTTCTATTATCTGGCCGTGCGCCGCATGGGGTGGGAATTCACGGTGAAAACGTTCTGCGCCGTCGGGCTGGTTTCTCTGTTTTCCGACCTGCACCCGATGTTCGTCCATTTCGATCAGCTCAACCCGTTCTACGCCACGCTGTTTGGCAATATCATCACCGGCATCGGCTTCGTGGTGCTGTTCCGCCATAAGGCCAGCCTCGGCGGTATGAATATTCTGGCGCTGTATCTTCAGGACAAATACGGCCTGCGGGCAGGAAAACTCCAGATGGGCGTTGATGTTGTGATTGTGCTGACTTCCCTGTTCGTGGTAAGCATACCGATGTTGATTGCTTCGATTCTGGGGGCAACCATCCTGAACCTGATTATCGCGATGAACCATCGCCCCGGCCGTTACGCGGCCTGATTGTCCCCCACCATTGTCGGGGTTGCGGTACCCATAAAAATGACACACTCAGGAGAGCTACACTGTGTTTCAAAACGTTGATACCTATGCCGGAGATCCTATCCTGTCTCTGATGGAAAAATTCAAACAGGATCCAAGAGCGGATAAGATCAATTTGAGTATCGGGCTCTACTACAACGAGCAGAATATTATCCCGCAGTTGCGATCCGTCAGCGCGGCCGAAAGCAGCCTGAAACAGCCGGCGCAGAGCGCGAGCTCTTATCTGCCGATGGAAGGGTTACAGCCTTACCGTACCGCGATCCAACACCTGCTGTTTGGTGAAAACCACGCGGCGCTGGAAGCCGGTCGCATCACCACCATCCAGACGCTGGGCGGTTCCGGTGCGCTGAAAGTCGGTGCGGATTTCCTGAAACGCTACTTCCCGAACTCAGAGGTGTGGGTCAGCGATCCAACATGGGAAAACCATATTGCGATCTTTGAGGGCGCGGGCTTTAACGTTCACACCTATCCGTATTTCGATGGCGAAAACCTGGGCGTGAAATTTGACGCCATGCTCGCCACCCTGCAAGCGTTGCCAGCACGCAGCATCGTGCTGCTGCACCCGTGCTGCCACAACCCGACCGGTTCTGACCTCACTACAGAACAGTGGGATCGCGTCATTGAGGTCATCATCCAGCGTGAGCTGATTCCGTTTATGGACATCGCCTATCAGGGCTTTGGCCTCGGGATTGAGCAGGATGCCTATGCGATTCGCGCCGTTGCCAGCGCGGGCGTTCCGGCACTCATCGCCAACTCGTTCTCCAAAATTTTCTCGCTGTATAGCGAGCGCGTCGGCGGCCTTTCCGTGGTGTGTGACGATGCCGACAGCGCACAGCGCGTGCTGGGTCAGTTAAAAGCCACCGTTCGCCGCAACTACTCTTCCCCGCCGAATTTCGGTGCACAGGTGGTATCTAAAGTCCTGAACGACGCGCAGTTGAACGCTGACTGGAAAGCGGAAGTCGAAGAGATGCGCACCCGTATTCTGAGCATGCGTCAGGAGCTGGTTTCGGCACTGAAAAACGCGCTGCCGAACCGTAACTTCGATTACCTGCTCACCCAGCGCGGCATGTTCAGCTACACCGGATTCAGCCCGGAACAGGTCGATCGTCTGCGTGAAGAATTCGGCGTCTACCTGATCGCCAGCGGCCGTATGTGTATGGCAGGGCTAAACCACAGCAACGTCCAGCGCGTCGCTGCGGCTTTCGCCGCGATTCAGTAAATTGTAAATGACAACGCCACTGGCTTAACCGACTCACCGTTGTGAACTCGCTTAACTCAGTGGCCTGTGTGATAAAAATCCCATGACCCAGTTACGCTACCTGAACGGCTATCCCCCAACGATTGTTGCACAAGCGCAAACGCTCCTCGATCAAGGCAAACTCGGCCTCTGGCTGGAAAAAAGATACCCTGCTCGCCATCCGATCCAGAGTGATAAATCGCTCTATCAATTTGTCGCCGAGCTGAAACAGCGCTATCTAAAAAACGCCCCGGCGATATCAAAGGTGCTTTACGACAATAAACAGAATCCGATAAAAGGGACGCTGGGCACTAATACGTTTGTGGCGCGCGTGCAGGGTGGAAAATTAAAGTCCAATAACGAAATCAGGATAGCGACGCTATTCCGTGACGGGCCGGAAGATTTCCTGCGGATGATCGTGATACACGAACTCGCTCACCTCAAAGAAAAAGACCACAACAAGGCTTTCTATCAACTCTGCTGCCATATGGATCCTGATTATCACCAGTTGGAATTTGATATGCGAATCTGGCTGAACTGGCGGGAAATAAATGTAGGTTAGGATCGACAGCGTGAACTAATACAGCGGCACTTTGCCGGCATCCGCAGATTTTCTAAGCTGCCGCGAAGCCGCTTAGAAAAAGTGACGCGCGCAGAGCGTATACGGTCAGCGTTCACTGCCGTACAGGCAGCCAGATGCTTATCAGAATGCGTCGCTGGCGCGATGCATATCGTGGAGCTATTCCCCGCTGAGCGTGACAACCAGCGAGCGGCTACCGCCGTGGTTACGATGTTCGCACAGGTAGATGCCCTGCCAGGTGCCGATGTTCAGGCGTCCATTGGTGATGGGAATCGTCAGGCTGTTGCCCAGCAGGCTGCCTTTCAGGTGCGCGGGCATGTCGTCGCTACCTTCATAAGTATGACGGTAGTACGGTTCATTCTCCGGCACTAAACGATTAAAGAAACTCTCGAAATCTTGCCGCACCGTGGGGTCGGCATTCTCATTAATCGTTAGCGCCGCCGAGGTATGTTTGATGAACACCTGTATCAGCCCGACGTTTATCTGGCGCAGTGCGATAACCTGCGCCAGTATTTCGTCGGTCACCAGATGGAAGCCTCTGGCTTTCTGCTTCAGGCGGATTTCATATTGTATCCACATCGCCGTATCCTGCTATCAGGCTTCGCGTGCCAGAATCGGTCGCAGGAAGCGCGCGGTGTGAGACTGTTCACACTCGGCCACCGTTTCCGGCGTACCGGAGACCAGAATTTCTCCGCCGCCGCTGCCGCCTTCTGGCCCTAAGTCGACAATCCAGTCTGCCGTTTTAATTACATCCAGATTGTGCTCAATCACCACAATGGTATTGCCCTGATCGCGCAGTTGATGCAGAACGGTAAGAAGCTGCTGAATATCGGCAAAGTGCAGGCCAGTCGTAGGTTCGTCGAGAATATACAGCGTCTGTCCGGTTCCGCGTTTTGACAGCTCGCGGGACAGTTTTACACGCTGCGCTTCCCCGCCGGACAGCGTGGTGGCCGACTGCCCAAGGCGAATGTAGGACAGACCGACGTCGATCAGCGTTTGCAGCTTCCGTGCAAGCGCCGGAATGGCATCAAAGAACTCTCGCGCTTCTTCGATAGTCATATCCAGCACTTCATGGATGCCTTTGCCTTTATATTGAATTTCCAGCGTTTCGCGGTTATAGCGCTTGCCTTTGCACTGGTCACACGGCACATAGACATCCGGCAGGAAATGCATTTCGACCTTGATCACGCCGTCGCCCTGACAGGCTTCGCAGCGTCCACCGCGCACGTTAAAGCTGAAACGGCCCGGATTGTAACCACGAGTACGGGATTCCGGCACGCCGGCAAACAGTTCACGAATCGGTGTGAAAATACCGGTATAAGTTGCTGGGTTGGAGCGCGGCGTACGACCAATCGGGCTTTGATCGATATCGATCACCTTATCGAAATGCTCCAGCCCCTGAATCTCGCGGTGAGCTGCGGGTTCCGCCAGCGTCGCGCCGTTCAACTGACGCTGCGCGAGTGGGAACAAGGTATCGTTGATGAGGGTGGATTTGCCCGACCCCGACACGCCGGTGATGCAGGTAAATAGCCCAACCGGCAGCGTCAGCGTGACGTCTTTCAGGTTATTGCCCTTCGCGCCAATCAGCTTCAGCACTTTGGTCGGATCCGCAGGCACGCGCTGTTTCGGGATTTCAATCTTGCGCTTACCGCTGAGGAACTGCCCCGTCAGCGAATCCGGCACCGCCATGATCTCTTCCATCGTGCCTTCTGCGACAATCTGGCCGCCGTGCACACCCGCGCCGGGACCGATATCAATCACATGGTCGGCGGCACGAATCGCATCTTCATCATGTTCCACCACAATGACGGTATTGCCCAGATTACGCAAGTGAATCAGGGTTTCCAGCAGGCGCTCGTTGTCACGCTGATGCAGGCCGATAGACGGTTCATCTAGGACGTACATGACGCCAACCAACCCGGCACCGATCTGACTCGCCAGACGAATACGTTGCGCCTCGCCGCCGGACAGCGTTTCCGCCGAACGGGAGAGCGACAAATAGTTCAGCCCGACATTCACCAGAAACTTCAGTCGATCGCCAATCTCTTTCAGCACTTTTTCGGCGATTTGGGCGCGCTGCCCACTGAGCTTCATATTCTGGAAAAACGTCATCGCATGGCCGATGCTCATATCGGAAATCTGCGGCAGCGTCGTCTGCTCGACAAACACGTTACGCGCTTCTTCACGCAGGCGCGTCCCGCCGCAGCTGGCGCAGGAACGGTTGCTGATGAATTTCGCCAACTCTTCACGCACTGCCGTGGATTCCGTTTCTTTATAGCGGCGCTCCATGTTGTGCAGCACGCCTTCGAACGGATGGCGACGCACCGAGGTATCGCCGCGATCGTTAATGTATTTGAATTCGACGTTCTCTTTACCGGAGCCGTACAGAATCACTTTCTGAACCGCGGCGCTCAGGCTTTCAAACGGGGCATCGACGTCAAATTTGTAGTGCTCCGCCAGTGAACGCAGCATTTGGAAATAGTAGAAGTTGCGGCGATCCCAGCCGCGAATCGCGCCGCCAGCCAGCGACAGCTCGGCATTTTGCACCACGCGGGACGGATCGAAGAACTGCTGCACGCCCAGACCATCACAGCTTGGGCACGCGCCCGCTGGGTTGTTGAACGAGAACATACGCGGTTCCAGTTCGTGCATGCTGTAGCCACACACCGGACAGGCAAAGTTCGCCGAGAACAGCAGTTCTGGCTGCGTCGGGTCGTCCATATCCGCCACCACTACACTACCGCCGGACAGATCCAGCGCGGTTTCAAACGACTCAGCCAGCCGCTGCGCCAAATCTTCGCGCACTTTAAACCGGTCAACGACGACTTCAATGGTGTGCTTTTTCTGTAATTCCAGCTTCGGCGGATCGGACAGATCGCACACTTCGCCATCGATACGGGCGCGGATATAGCCCTGTGAAGCCAGGTTTTCCAGCGTTTTGCTGTGTTCGCCTTTGCGATCTTTCACAATCGGCGCCAGCAGCATCAGGCGTTTGCCTTCCGGCTGCGCCAGCACGTTGTCCACCATCTGGCTGACCGTCTGCGCATCCAGCGGCACATCGTGCTCCGGGCAGCGCGGCTCACCCACGCGTGCAAACAGCAAACGCAGGTAGTCATGAATTTCGGTAATCGTCCCGACCGTGGAACGCGGGTTATGCGAGGTGGATTTCTGTTCGATGGAGATGGCGGGCGACAGCCCTTCGATATGATCGACGTCCGGTTTTTCCATCAGCGACAGGAACTGACGGGCGTAGGCGGAGAGTGATTCCACATAGCGCCGCTGCCCTTCGGCATACAGCGTGTCAAACGCCAGCGATGACTTACCCGAACCAGACAAACCGGTGATTACAATCAGCTTGTCACGAGGAATTATCAGGTTGATATTCTTGAGATTATGGGTACGAGCACCACGAACTTCGATCTTATCCATTCACACACTTCCCGGAATAAAAACGGTTTGTCATCGCCTCTCGAACGGAGAGAACCGGTACGAAACGAGCAATTATGGCACAAAAAAAACTGAATGGATATCCAGTATTAAACCCGTTTACTTTGCAAACGCTGCAAACCTTACTTTCATTTCTGAAGCCATTTCGCAGGTATGACAGAGAGTTTTCCACATGGTAAGATTGATCGTTTAGACTTAAAATAAATCTATCGATTCATCAGGAGAGACGAGCATGGCCAGCAGAGGCGTTAATAAAGTGATTCTTGTCGGGAATCTGGGTCAAGACCCGGAAGTCCGCTATATGCCGAATGGTGGTGCAGTTGCCAACATCACGCTGGCTACGTCGGAAAGCTGGCGTGACAAGCAAACCGGTGAGCAGAAAGAGAAGACCGAATGGCACCGCGTGGTCCTGTTCGGCAAACTGGCAGAAGTCGCGGGCGAATACCTGCGTAAAGGCTCTCAGGTTTACATCGAAGGCGCACTGCAAACCCGTAAATGGGCCGATCAGGCTGGCGTAGAGCGCTACACCACCGAAGTCGTTGTTAACGTTGGCGGCACCATGCAGATGCTGGGTGGACGCCAAGGCGGCGGCGCACCAGCAGGCGGTGGCAATGCAGGTGGCGGTCAGCAACAAGGCGGTTGGGGTCAACCTCAGCAGCCGCAGGGCGGCAACCAGTTCAGCGGCGGCGCGCAGTCTCAACAACGCCCAGCACAGAACAGCGCTCCAGCACAAAGCAACGAACCACCAATGGATTTCGACGACGACATTCCGTTCTGATTTCGATCCTCCATTCGTAGTTCATATGTACAAAAACCACCGCCTTCATCCTGAAGCGGTGGTTTTTGTTATTGGGGCCAACTCTGCGGTTCTAACTAGTTTGCGATAGTCTGACGGCGGGATACGCCCTGAGCTGCATTAGACACCTCCTCCCATTTTTCCCACTCGGCCAATCTTGCGGCATACGCCGCCCGCGCAGCTGGCAGCCCTTCGGTGCCGAGAAAAAGCCGGAGAGGTGGTTCATTTGTGTCGACAAGTTGCAGAACCGCGTCCGTGGTCGCATAGGGATCGCCGAAATCGATCTGTGCAGCATAGGCAAAAATCTGCTCACGAAGTGCGACATAGGCTTCTAAGCCGTCGGCAATCTTAAGAGATGAAGGCGTCGAAAAATCTGTCGCGTACGCACCGGGCTCAATCAGCATGACCTTGATGCCGAAGCTGCCGACCTCAACAGCCAGGCTCTCATGCATGGCTTCCAATGCCCATTTGGAAGCGTTGTACAGGCCACCTATCGGATGAGTAATCACTCCGGCAATACTGGAAACGCTAATGATGTGCCCATGACCCTGCGCTCGCAGAATGGGTAAAGTGGTTTGTATTACGCTTAGAACGCCGAAAAAATTGGTATCGAATTCAGCCCGCACGTCATGAATCTTCACTTCCTCGGCGGCACCGAAAAGACCATAACCCGCATTATTTAAAATCATATCTAAACGACCGAAGTGACGATATGCTTGAGAAACAGTTCCAGCAACCTCACTTGCCTCAGTCACATCAAGCGAGAGGGCCAGCGCCTGCTCGGGATAACGCTCAACGATGTCATTGAGCACCGAAATGTCTCGCGCGGTAACCGCGACCTTATCGCCACGTGCCAGAGCAGCCTCAGCCCATATACGGCCAAATCCACGTCCAGCGCCGGTGATGAACCATACTTTTTGTGACATAGACTCTTCCTCTTGTGATCTGCGATTAAGCTGGTGGTTAAAAAAGAAATACGCCTTAGCTTTTCCAGTGGCGAGATACGCCCGTCGCGCTGCCGATCAGCCAGTCAAAGGCCCGATCGGGTAACAGCCCGCGCCAAAAGATCATGGGTTTGGCACTGAAGCCAACCGCATAACGTGTTTTTGGTCGCCGTGCGCTTACCGCACGAGCAATCGTGTCAGCAATGATTTCTGGCGGTGACAGGCGTTTGCTATTCGCTTCCCCAATCATCGATTCACTCATTGCCACCGCCTGAGGCGCATAGGGGCCCGTGCCGGAGACGTCGCGCAGTTTATTCGCGGCGATACTCCCCCACTCGGTCTTGATACCTCCCGGCTCAACGATCACCACATCAATACCGAACGGCTTTACCTCCAGCCTCAGGCAGTCACTTATCGCTTCCAGCGCGAATTTTGTTCCGTGATACCAGCCCCCCAGCGGGGTATACATCTTGCCCCCATCGAAGAGATGTTGACGATGGTGCCCGAGCGCTGAGCACGCATGTGGGGCAGAATCAGTTGGATCAGGCGAACCGCGCCAAAGATGTTGACGTTAAACTGTTCGCGAGCCTCATCAGGTGAAACCTCTTCCAGCGCCCCGTATGAGCCATACCCCGCGTTATTGATCAGCACGTCGATACGTCCCGATTTTTCGAGAATGTCATTAATACCAGCCTGCATAGAGGCGTCATCGGTTACGTCCATCGCCAGCGTGTGAATACCGGCATCGGCCAGATTTTTCATTCTGTCGACGCGGCGAGCGGCAGCGTATACAGTGTGGCCCAGCGCTTTTAATCTGAGAGCAGTTGCCTGCCCGATTCCAGAAGAAGCCCCTGTGACTAAAGAAACTTTCGCATTCATATTGGCTATTCCTGTCTTGACGTAGAGGTTGCAAGCGGCCGTTTTCAGCACCGCATGAATATGGGTGCCACTATATAAGGCCGCGTGCGCCAATCATCTAGCGCCATGCGCCATAGCACTTGCAGATTGCGCCAGCCGTATTCCGCGCGTTCGACGAACGTTCTGCGGCGCGATGGAGAGGATGAAATTGATCGTCGCGATTGGATTGCCTAAGGCAGGTTTGTGGGTGTTTTTACTGGGGATTTTTACTGGGTGCTTTTCACTGGGAATTGTTGCGGAATAGATATCGAGAGAAGATTTCACCAGCACGGCTTAACGCGTTGATTAGACGTTAATACTCACTCGCTCTAATGAACGTGTGATTTCTCCGCTTTCGGTTTAAGGCATCAGTTTAACCGCATCGTCTGACGTGCATTGTCGGGCGTTTGCCCCGTCCAGCCCTGAAATGCACGATAGAACGAGTTAGGGTCTTCAAAACCAAGAAGAAACGCGATTTCACCGCCGGACAGCGTGGAGTTAGCCAAATAATGCCGAGCCAGTTTCTCTCTGGTATGGTTAACCAGCGTCCGGAAGTTCTCGCCCTCCTCCTCTAAGCGGCGCTGTAGCGTCCGCTTGCTCATCGCCAGACGCTCAGCAACAACATCAATGGTTGCCGTGTTGCTGGGAATTAGCTCCAGCAGTAAAGCTTGCACACGCTCGGTGGTGGCTGCCGTGGCATCCAGCTCGCTCAGGCGTCGACGTAATTCAGGCTCAAATACTCGCCACATGCCTTCGTTGACGGTCAAAAACGGGCGAAGGGCATCGGTGGCGGAGAATGTCACACTTAAGTTCGGATCGTAGTGTACTGCGACACCAAAAAATGCCTTATAGTGCGGCGCATAAGCGGCAGAAGGAAGGACTGGCAGATTAACGCGTTTGGCCTTAACCGGCTCGCGTGTCGCCAGCCGAGCCAAGCGAACCAGAAAGGCAATCTCCGCAACCTGTAATGAATGGGGTACATCGCTCTGTGCTAATAACCAATGCGGTGACACGTCCAAATCCCCATTGCTGGCAACATCAATATCCAGCCGCATAGGGAGTATCAATTGTTTGTATCTGGCAAGCCGCTGCGTGGCCTGCATCAGGTTCGCGCTACAAAGCGCCGCGAAAAGAGGAGGATCAAACAGTTCCACGCTGACCAGTTCGATAAGTTTCAAGGGAAATAATGGATCGTCAGCCTCCGTCTCCAGACTGCGCCAAAATCGAAAGTAATCCTCCACGGAAAGCGTCTGCTCGCCACGGGAAAAGAGGTCTTCCGGTAACCCCGCCCGGCGTAATACATGCTCAGGCCGAAAGCCAAAATCCTTTAGCAGAGTCCGCCAGCCAATATCTAAAGGAAAGCCCTGATTACGAGTCATTCAATCTCCATTGTCGCGTGAGAAGCAGACTTACACGTTAACCCTACTGAAATGAGTATATGCCAACGCGCAATGCTGGATATATGCAAAGTGCGCCAAAAAACCGGCAAGTTATGTCATTTCATGTATCGGGCTATAGGGAGTGAAAATTGGTCTGGTTCTCTCTCAATAAGTGGATGGGCACATCCGTCTATTTGGTTGCTATTTTATTCCGGTACATATCAGCCTGATTGCCAGCACTTATCCACGATAATAGGAAAATAAAATGATGAATACAGAACAAGAAATTATTGTTAATCCCGTTGAGCCAGAAGATCACGCGCAGTGGCTGCCCTATTGGAAGAGTTATCAGGAATTCTATAAGGTGCAGCTTTCCGATGAGGTCACGGAAGCCACCTGGAGCCGCTTTTTTAAAGCCGATATCCCTGTTTATTGCGCGGTAGCGAGAGAAGGATTACATATTGTGGGCTTCGTGCACTTTGTTTTTCACGATTCCACCTGGGGAGTAAACTCTTATTGTTACTTAGAAGATCTGTTTGTTGCTCCGACCGCTCGCGGTAAACACGTCGGGAAAAAACTGATTGAATACGTGAGAGAACAGGCACAGGAAAAAAGCTGCGATCGACTGTATTGGCATACTCAGGAAACCAATAAAACAGCCCAGCGACTTTATGATTGGGTGGCGGAAAAACCGGGCGTTATAGAATACAGAATGCCGCTTTAACTATAGTACTTATGCAGAAACTATAGTGCTTATGCGGGGTGAAACGTCCCTGTAAATAACGCCCCGCCCTACCCCACCCGCCGCACCGATTCTCTGAGCACTACCTGTCCGGCCAGCTCGGTGCGCTGGGCGATGCCGAGCGCCTGTGCAGGCGTCATTTGCTGCGCCAGCAGCTGTAGAGCCGCGCGGGCGATGGTCTCAAACGGCAGATGTACCGTGGTGAGCGAAACTGGCAGCATATCAAACGGCAGGATGTCGTCCATACCCATGACGGAAATGTCCTCTGGCACCCGCAGCCCATGCTGATACAGCGCATCGATCACGCCGATGGCCTGATTATCCGCCGCACAGAAAATCGCGGTGACGCCCAGTCTGTCAGGGTTAGCCGTCAGCCAGCGCAGCAGCGCATCACGCGCCGTGCGCGGATGGAAATCCGGCAGCGAGAGGATCAGATCCTCATCGACCGCAATCCCCGCCTGCATGAGCGCATCCCGATAGCCGCGCTCACGTTGTTTGATCGTCATGCGTGACGTCCAGGTCAGGTGCAGGATCCGCGTATGCCCTTGCTCGATCAGGTAACGCACGCCCGCCGCCGCCGCATAGTGGTTGGCTGGCGTGACGCTGCTCAAGCGCATTGAGGGATCTTCACCGTTGATCAACACCGCCGGAATGCCGCTTTCTGCCACAGCGTTCAGCAGCGTCGGGTGATCGTCATTCACAATCAGAATGCCGCTCTCTTTTCCACCCTGAAGTTCACGCAATAGCTGCTGTTCGTTAATGGTATCGTGCTCCCCCAGAAACGGACGCAGTTGGATATTGCGTTGCAGACAGAGCGTTTTCAGAGCGTTAATCAGCGTCAGCGACACCAGATTGTACTCACTCTCCAGCATCAGATTGCGCGGCGTCGCCAGCAGAATGTGGCGCAGCGGTTCCGTCTGCGCGACGGTCGCTTTAGCCACTTTATGCAGCGGATAGCCCTGCTCGGTGGCAATCGCCATAATGTGCTGCCTGACTTTGGCGCTGATCGGTGCCGTCCCGTTCAACGCGCGGGACACCGTGCTGATGGAAACCCCCGCGCGGTCAGCAATATCCTTGAGTGTCGCCATTATTTCATCCCCGTGTTGGCAATCCCCGTCGTGATGTATTTTTGCAGGAAGACGAACACCGCCGTCACCGGCAGAAGCGAGAGCATCGTCATCGCCAGTATATAATGCCACTGCACCGAGAACTGCCCCTGAAACGCATTCAGACCGATTTGCAGCGTAAAATTATCCTGACTGGAGAGGACGATCAGCGGCCAGAGGAAATCGTTCCAGCGCCAGATCACCGAGAAGATCGCCAGCACCGCCAGCGCGGGGGCGGTTAACGGCAGGATGATCTTCCAGTAAATACGGAACTCGCTGGCGGCATCGATACGCGCCGCCTCGATCAGTTCATCAGGGATCGTCAGCATGTATTGCCGCAGCAGGAATACGCCAGTTGGCGTCGCCACCGTGGGAATAATCACGCCCCACAGGTTATCGCCCATGTTCAGGCCAATCACCACCAGGAACGTCGGCACCATCACCACCGACAGCGGAATCATCATCGTGGAGAGAAACAGCGTCAGCACCGTCCCGCGCCCGCGAAACTCGTATTTCGACAGCGCAAACGCCGCCATCGAACTGAGCAACAGGGTCAGCAGCGTTGCCATCACCGTCACAAACACGGTGTTCTTCAGGTAGGTGGCAAAGTGGAACTTCGTTATCGGCGTCGTGTAGTTCTCCGTCTCCAGATGCAAGGCCTTCATCGGCACCAGATCTTTCGTCGATACACGCACCACTTCACTCGGCGCATCCGGGTTCACCAGCTGTGCAATCAGGCCGATGCGCCGCACCAGCGCCATGGTTTTCGCTTCGCCGTCGTCCTGCTTAACCTGCCACAGCTCCAGCGGTTTCGGGTACTCCGGCAGCGTGATGGTATCCGCCGCCTGCGGCAGAAAGCTGGGCGGAAAGCGGTTGATCTCTGCGGGCGTTTTGAACGACGACATCGCCGCCCACATCACCGGAATCATCACCAGCAGCGTACCCACCACCAGCCAGACCCAGCTCATGATATCCGTTATGTGAATGCGCCCCGGATGACGGGTACGGGTGAGAAATGCGATTATTTTCATCATGGCTCCCGTTATTTTTTCCCTTCCAGCCGACGCGTCAGCAGGAACTGCAACGCCGTCAGGATCATCAGCACCACGCCCATCAGCACCGAGGCCGCCGAAGCCAGCCCGTAGAGTGACGCGTTTGACGAAAAGGCCGTCTGGTAGATGTACTGCACGATAAAGCTGTTGGCCGTGCCGGGGCCGCCGCCGTTGGTCAGCACCCAGGCTTCATCGAAGATTTGCACGCTGTTGATGGTCAGCAAAATCACCACCACCAAAATGTTCGGTGCCAACAGCGGTAGCGTCAGGCGATAGAAACCGCGCCAGCGCGAGGTACCGTCCACCGCCGCCGCCTCATAAATATCACGCGGGATCGCCTGCAATCCGGCCAGCAGGATCAGGGTATAAAACCCGACGTGAAACCAAACGGAGACAAACACCACCCAAAAGCGCGAAAACGTCGGGTCGAGCAGGAAGGTAATCGGCTGCCCGCCCAGTGACGACAGCACCAGATTCAGCAGGCCATTGCGGTTAAGGAACCACTGCCAGATCAGCCCCACCACCACCGGCGACAGCAG
The DNA here is from genome assembly GCF_002307355.1 of Pectobacterium polaris. Taxonomy (NCBI): domain Bacteria; kingdom Pseudomonadati; phylum Pseudomonadota; class Gammaproteobacteria; order Enterobacterales; family Pectobacteriaceae; genus Pectobacterium; species Pectobacterium polaris. The sequence continues at coordinate 272,960 of NZ_CP017481.1, forward strand.
CACCGGATAGAAGAACATGGCGCGGAAAAAGCCACGGGCGATAATCTTGCGGTTGAGGATCAGCGCCGTCACCAATGCCACTAGCAGCGTGCAGAGCACGTTGAAAAAGGTGAACGACACCGTGTTGTAGACGCCGGTCCAGAACAGATCCTGTTCACAGGTCGATGGCTCAGCGTAATTGCCGCAGCTCAGCAATGTGGAAAAGTTATCCACGCCGACGTAAGGGCGCTCCCACAGCAGGATATTGGTGCCGCCGGTAAAGGCGTAGCACACCGCCAGCAGAATCGGAATAAAGACAAAAACGGCGAACAGCAGCATATTCGGCGCGATAAAAAACCACGGCATCACTTTGCGACCACCGAGTTTTTGTAGCAGATTCACCGCTTTTTCCACTGGCGTTACCAGCTTATCGATCAGCGATCCTGCGGGCAGTAAGGCAATCTTTTTCATGTCGTCCTCTCCCGTCGCGATAATTAGTGCTCGGTACAGCGCGGCAATGTGTCATCCGTTTTGCCGTCGAACAGATGGCAATACGTCGGCGGGAAGCGGACGAACACCGATTCACCCGCGGCGAACTCACGGTGCTGCGCCAGATGGACGATCATCTCATCGTCAATACCGCTCATTCGCCCGTAGATAAAGGTCTCATGCCCCATCATCTCGCAGCGATCGACGCACAGTGCCATTCCCTCGCCGTCCTCTACCAGCTCGCAGTGTGAAGGACGAATGCCGAGCGTGACGTTCTGCCCGACGGTGCCGATAAACGGCAGCACCAGACGATTGCCGGACGGGCACTGCACTTCAACCCCGTCCGCGCAGGTGGCGACAATCTGCGCCGGGAACATATTCATACGCGGTGAACCAATGAAGCCCGCGACAAATTTGTTTTTCGGCCGATTGAACAGCTCCAGCGGCGTGCCAACCTGCTCGATGCGGCCGGCATTCAGTACCACAATGCGCTGCGCCATCGTCATCGCTTCCACCTGATCGTGAGTCACGTAAATCATGGTGGTGCGTAGCTTCTGGTGTAGACGAGACAGCTCGCCGCGCGTCTGCACGCGCAGCTTGGCATCCAAATTGGAGAGCGGTTCATCAAACAGGAACAGGTCGGGTTCACGCACGATAGCGCGACCAATGGCCACGCGCTGCTGCTGCCCACCCGACAGCGCACGTGGTCGGCGATCCAGATACGGTTCCAGCCCCAACATGCGGGCGGCTTCATCAATACGGCGGGCGATTTCGTCTTTGGGGAAGTGCAGGTTCTCCAGCCCGAACGCGAGGTTCTTGCGCACCGAGAGGTGCGGATAGAGCGCGTAAGACTGGAACACCATCGCAATCTTGCGCTCCGCTGGGGTGAGATCGTTCACTTTACGGTTGTCGATCCACAGCTCGCCACTGCTGATCTCTTCCAGCCCGGCAATCATGCGCAGCAGCGTGGATTTTCCGCAGCCCGACGGGCCGACAAAGACCATGAACTCGCCATCATGAATCGTTAAGTCCACGCCTTTGATGATGCTCACCGCACCATAATTTTTGTGGACGTTCTTTAGTTCCAGACTCGCCATTGTCAGCCCTCGCAAACAGAATCTAACTGTGCCAATAACATCAGCATGACCAGCGCCTGCCCGTAAGGCACGGCGACATTGGGAATATCGCGATAGAACTGTAAGTCGTGTCCCATCGCCGTGCCGTCCGAGACACCCTGCACCACGCCCTGTGCGTCAATCTGCGCCACCACGGCGGCATAGCCTTTTTCCAGTACGTCCTGCGGGAAATCGTGCAGCATGCCCAATCGACGTGCCGTCAAAATCCCGGCGATAAATCCGGCGCTGGCAGACGTTTCAAGCGGCGAATCCGGGTCATCCAGCAGCGTGTGCCACAGGCCGGAATCGTGCTGGCAGCGTGCCAGCGTTGTCGTTTGCTGTTCCAGAATCGCCTCCAGCGTGCGCAGCACTGGCGCGGACAGCTGATCCTCCGCCAGCACCCGCATTTCCGGCAGCACCAGCGTGATCCAGGCGTTGCCGCGCCCCCAGAACGCATTCGCATAGTGATGACGGCCGACGAACGTCCAGCCGTGATACCACAGCCCGCTGCGCACATCAGCCAGATAGCGCGCGTGCGTGACGAGCTGATATTCCGCCTCTTCGATCAGATCGCGGCGGGAGAGTAATTTCCCTGCGACCACCAGAAACAGACCCGCCATAAACAGCGTGTCGTCCCACAGTTGTCCGGTATTCGGCCGCTCTTTCACCGTGTGCTGGAAACCGCCGTCCTCGGTTTTCGGCAGCGAATGCAGCAGCCAGTCAGCCCAGTCGCTCACAGTTTCACGCCACTGCGCAGGGGCATCTGGCTTGTCCTGACACAGCAAGGCCAGCACCAGCATCGGCGCCGTCGAGTTGATCTGGCGCGGCGGCAGCCCAGCATCCAGCTTTTGCTGATACCAGTTCGCCAGCGTCGTCAGCATGGTGTCGTCCTGCGTCAAATGCGCCAGTTTCCAGAAACCATACAGCCCGACGCCCACTTCCCAGTCCCACTCTTCGAATTGAATCGTCAGTCCGGCGTCCAGCGCATCGTCCTGCGTCACGCTGTCGATCGCTTTCAGGCGGCAAAATGCCCGCGCCACCTGCGCCAGCAGCGCTTCAGTTTGTTGTCGGTTAAGTGAACCTGTCTGCATGTCATGGGTTTCCTGTGTTGAACTGCGGGACGACCGGGACATCGTCGGGGAAAACAAAAGGCTGCTGCGCCACGCTGAATCCTGCCGCGTAGCTAAAGGCCAGTTCGCCGTAATCGGGATCGTCGATACGTACGCCGTTGCTATCGAGGGTCAGAACGCGCCCGCGGAAGCGGTCAGCGAACGCGGCGAATCCTGCCTCACCGTCGCCGCAGTCCACGGCAACGAACCAGACGTTCTGCTCGCCGTAAGCTCGCAGTTCGCCTTCCGCCTGCTGGCCTGCGGTCGCAAACGGCTGTAATCCGGCGGGATTATGGAAGGCGGCATAGCCGTTACCGCCGCGCACGAAGCACCAGACATCTTCAACGATGACGTCATCCAGCGCAGTTTGCGGCAAATAGAGGTGCGTCCACGGGCGGATATCCTGTTGCAGATCGAACACCATCAGCGCGCGATTGCGATGCTGCATCAGGTGCGGCAAGCGTCCGTTGCCCGCCCAATAAGAAGGACGGTGCACGCCGTCAGGGCGATCCTCGCCGGGGTGGTTCACCCACAGGCGGGCGGCATAGTGCGAACCCAGCCGCACATCCAGCAGATGCTGTTGGTGTCCTGGCTGACCGGGGTGATGATCGAAGACGGAGGAAAACGCAACGTCGCGCTGCTTCCAAGCGATGATGCGGGCGCTGCGGTTCAGCCCCTGCACCCAGCGTGCTTCTGCACCGTGCGGCAGTGACCAGTGCGCGATCTGATCAGTCGTTTCCGGCGGCTGATAGTCGCTCAGGCACAGCAGCGGCAGCGCGGCACAGTGTGGAATCAGCCAGCCCTCGCCCCACATCAGCGCACATAGGCCGGACAGCTCGGTCAACATACCGGAGCGCAGCTCTTTATCGTAGGCACGTCCCATGGTGCCAACCGCGACACCGTTCTGATGCACCCACGCCGTCATCAGCATGATGCGGTCAATCACCACGCGAGACTTCTCGCGCAGATCGGCGTCCTGCGCCAGTTCATACAGCGCCACCAGCCCAATCAGATCGATGGGGTAATAGGCCGCCGAATTCCACTCCACCAGACCGTGTTCCAGAATAGAATCAAACCAGCGCGTCAGGCGTTCGTGGGCAATCGCCTTTTGCTCCAGACCGTGACGGCCGCTGCATGGGAAGGTGTCATCAGGGAAGTTTTGCCCAGCCAGATATTGTGCGACGTGGAAACACAGGCAGTGGTTTTCGCTCCAGAACCACATGGTGTCGTTGCCCGGTTCATCAATCCAGTAGCGGAAGCCGAGAATCGCGCTGCGCACGCGCCGCCAGTCCTGCGGCGGCAACTGTTGCCCCTGATAGCGCTGCCACAGCCAAATCAACGGCACCAGTTGGAAATCAGCACAGTCTTCGCGGCGGCTGATTTTCTGCAATGCGCTGTTGAGAATCGGCACGGCGGCATCGCTGCCCGCGCCCGTCGCGACAATCGCCAGCAGCCGCCCGAGGCGCTCAAAACCGTGCAGCGCGGTATGGCGTAGTACCGCTTCACGCCGTGCCGCCAGCGTCGATAACGCGGGCATCGTTTGTTCAGGCAAGCGCCCAAAGCTGAGCGTTCGCGTCAACGTAATGCCGTTGCAGGTCGCGGCACAGACCAGATCGTAATAGCCCACCAGAACCGCAGGCAGATCCACCTGCCAGCCGAGATTGCCAGCAGGCAGCGTTTGTTTCTGCTGCCATGCGGGGACGGATTCGTTGACGTTGCCAATCAGCCGATGTGCCATCGTCACGGATTCCGGCAGCGGTTGCGTGCTGTTCAGCACCAGCACAGGTGGTTGGATCAGATTATTTTCCAGCGTCAGCCCATTCACCCAGCTATCCAGCGCGGCCAGCTGTGCGCTGAGCGCCGCATCTTCATCAAGACGCCAGAAAAGCGTGCCGTCTCCCTGATAACACAGGCTGAACAGGTAGTCGGTATCGCGCTCGCACAGCTCTTCGCTATGCACCACCAGCGTGTTCGCTCCTGCTTGCAGCGGCAGCGTGATAGCACAGGTTTGTTCGGTATTGCGGGTAAACGGCGTAAAGCGGGTAATCGGCTCACCGTTCAGCCACAGCGTAACGCCACCACAGGTGCTGAGCGTAAACGCTGCCGCCTGCGCGCTGTCGCTGTGGATCACGCAGCGGGAAAAGCGCTGCACGTGAACCGGACACGGCCAGAAATCGCTGAAATTCACGCTGCGGCTTTCATCGCCGCCGCTCCACATCAGCGGGAAGCGTAAATCGTCCGGCAGCGCCACGTCGCGCTTTGCCTCTTCCTGTAAAAAACGCACGCGACAGGGCAGCACGCCGACATCGACAAAACCGTTAATAAAGCGGTAATTCACCTTATCCGGCAGCGTATCCGGCTCGGCGAAATAACGTTTTTCCGTCAACTCGGTGATGAGAAACCGATTAATGACGCCGTTCTTCTTTAATTTCCAACCGATATTCATACGGAATCCTGTTTACGGCGTTGAAAAATAAAATAACGAAAATGTATGGCGGCACTTATTTGCACTCTCGCTGTGCACACCCTGCCAATATTTAGGGCAGCGGGTCATTCCCTGCACCGTGATATCGCAATTAGAATGCAAATTTGCATTAAATTGTCATTTGCATTCATTTATTGACATTTCGCATTAATAAATAAGATTATCGCGTTTATATATGTGATTAATATCACAAAAATGCTTTATTTAAATCAACATTTAAAATATCTTTAACCTGCTTCACATAAATCAATCAGCGTTCTGTCCATGATTGCATGATGAAAATGACAGATGAATGCAAATTTGCATTAATTAAAAGACAGCATAAATCACAGGAATAAAATAAACCCCGCCGCCAACGCCAGGGTATTTACGTCATTAATCAAACATAAGATGTGCTCACCAACGGAGAGGTTTATGATGCGTTCCAACACCGCGTTATTTTTTTCCGCCCTTGCACTGGGGTTATTCAGCAGCAGCGCGTTAGCCGCCAAAACGCAAATAACATTTTTATATAGTGACGACGATCCCGAATTAGTGCATTTCATGGAGCAGAAAGTAAAAGCTTTCTCCCAGAGTAATGAGCGCATCGATGTGAATTTTGTCAGCACCGGCTATAACGCGCTGCAAACACAATTACCGATGCAGCTGGCGGCGGGTTTAGGCCCGGATATTGCCAAAACCACGCAAATGGGGCTGCTCGGCTATACGCTGGATTTGCGCCCCTATCTGAAAGACCCAGCTGCCTTTGAGAAACGCTATAGCGCCGGTATCGAAAAGATCATGCGCGTGAAAGGCGTGCATAAAGCGGATGCGCTGCCGGGTTTTGTCGCTTCCTGGACTGCCGACCTGCCGTTCGTTAACGTCACGCTGTTTGAACAGGCGGGTGTTCCTCTGCCGCAGCCGGGCTATACGATTGATGATTTGATGAAAGCCTCGAAGCTGGTCGCAGAAAAAACCGGCGTGCATATCCCCTTCACCATCGACCGCAGCGGTTTCCGCTTCTCCGGTCCGGCCTACTCTTACGGCGCACGGTACGATAAAGACGGGCTGATCAACTTCCCGGACGCAGCAGCGCAGCAGTGGATTAAAGATCTGAAACGCTGGTCGGACGAAGGCGTGTTCCCGCGTGAAATGTGGGGTGCGGCAGGCGGCGGCCAGTACAAGAGCATGGCGGACGATTTCGTGAACGGCAACATCGTGACCTACTTCTCCGGCAACTGGCTGTTGAACCAGTTCAGTAAGCAGATTGGCGACGGTTTTGACTGGAAAGTGCTGCCTGCGCCTTGCAAAGAGAAATGCATCTCGATGGGCGGCGCGACCTTCATCATGCCGTTCACCACCACCAAACACCCGCAGGAAGTCGCCGAATTCATGGAGTGGCTGGGCAGCGAACCGCTGCAACGTGAGATCGCCGAGCGCTTCAATATCATCGTCGGCGCGGATATTACCGATCTGCACTACCAGACCAAAGATAAGCACGTGATCGACGGCCTGAACACCGCGCGCGAAGAGATCAAAAAGATCCCGTCTTATGTCTTTGATTGGGAACGTATGGAAAGTCTGGGCGCGAACGAGCTGTACCCGATCATCCTGACGCGCTTTACCCAATACCTGAACGATCAAGTGTCGTTTGATGAGTATCTGCGTCTGACGTCAAACGATGTGAAGCGCCTCAACGAAACGATCGCGACGAATCAACAACAGCGGAAAAACGCACCGTGAAATGGCATCTGAGGGCGATCGGCATCGATGGCGATCGCCCCTTTGATCGCATTAGCGAAAGCACGATATGCGAACAGCGCTGGCCGGGGCAAAACCGCTATCTGCTGGTCACCGGCGGCTTCACCCGACTGCTGCACTGGCATGACGGCCTCCTGACCTGTCGCGGCGGTGACAGCTTCCCCATCGGCAACCCGGCCAGCCTGTCGCGACTGGGGCTGTGGGCGGTGCAGGAGATGCTTCAGGCGGTTGAGGGCATCACTCTGCTGACGCCACTCAGTGAAGCGCTGTTCCTGCACTTCGATAAGCATGTCGATCGGGTTATCGACTGGTCAAAGCAGGTGCAGGCCGCAGACTACACCACGCTCGGGCACGTTGTGCTGGCACATCCACAGGACGCGTTGGCGGTGCAACTGCTGACCCGTTGCGCAGGTGAGCTGGCTCTGCTGCTCAACAGCCTACCTGACTCGCAGACGGAAGCGGTCAGCCTCAGCGGCGATCTGGCGGTGGCCTGTCTTCCCTATCTGGATTCTGGAGCACACGCATCATGACGACATGGCTCTATGCTGGCGTGGATGGCGGCGGTACAGGCTGTCGGGCTCGTATTTATCAGGCCGACGGTACGCCGCTCGGTCAGGGACACGGCGGTCGCGCCAATCTGCTGCTCGGCGTGGAGAGCGTGCGCCAATCGGTGGACGATGCCATCGCGCAGGCGTTGAAGCACAGCGGGCTGTCACCGGATGACGTATCCCGGCTGAACGTCGGGCTGGCGCTCGCCAGCGCAGAACATCGCGCCGCCTATGAGGCATTTCTGGCGTTGCCACATCCTTACGCGAGTCAGGTGCTCAATACCGATGCGCTGGGTGCCTGTCTGGCCGTCAACCAAGGGAAAGAGGCCGGCGTGGTCATTGCCGGGACCGGCTCCTGCGGGCTGGCGTGGCAGAACCAGACGATTACCGCCTACGGCGGCCATGAATTCCCGATTTCCGATCAGGGCAGCGGCGCACGGCTTGGGCTGGCGGCGCTGCAACATACCTATAATGTGCTGCAAGGTTGGTGCGCACCGTCTGCGCTCAGCCAGAGTATCGACGACGTCTTTTCCGTCAGCGCAGCGCCCACGCAGGCTACCAACACGCTCGACGCGCTACAGACATTTAGCCAGCAGGCGAAACCGGGCGACTATGCGCAATTCGCTCGCCACGTATTTGACTGCGCTCAGCAGGACGATGCCGTTTCTCACGCGCTGCTGGCGCAGACGGCCAGCGAAATCAGCCTGCTGTTGGCCGCCGTGGCACGCCACGCGACGCCTCGCTTATCGCTCATGGGCAGCATCGGCTTACACATTCGCCCGTGGCTGCCGGACGAGTGGCAATCCCAACTCGCCGCCCCGATGGGCGATGCGCTCGACGGCGCACGATTGATTGCCTGTCATGATTATGCGTTATACCGCTAGTCCTTTGGGTTCGACCAGCAACCCCACTATGGAGATAGTCATGGAATCACTCACTCGTAGAACTTTCGTCAAGCTCGGCGCAGGCAGCGCCATTACGCTGGCTGGCGGCTTTTTTCACGCGAATGGCGAATCAGCCGCCCCCGCCGGGCCGCTGCGTATCGCCATTATTTCGGATGTCCACGTCCACAATATCTATGGCAACTACGATTTTGACGGCCTGCCCGATGCGCAGACTGGAAAAAAGCTGACCATTCGCACCCTGAAAGATTCGGTGAATTCGACCCGCATCTTCAACGAGCCCTACTTTGCGCTGCTAGCCGCGCTGGACGAACTGGCAAAACAGCAGGTGAAATACGTGGTGCTGTCCGGCGATTATTCTGATGACGGCCAACAGCCTACCGTTGAAGGGATTGCCGCTATCCTGACGCAGTATGAACAGCGCCACGGCATGCGCTTCTTCGCCACGCCCGGCAACCACGATGTCAATCGTCCACAGGGTGATGACTCCTGGCAAAGAATGCTCAACGCCGACGGCAGCAGCACCATGCTGAGCAGCAAACCCGGCGTTAAACTTGGCGACGCGCAGTCGCTGATTGTCACCGCCAAGATGCAGGCACTCGGCTATGAACGCGGCCTGCCGCTGATGAAGCCGTTTGGTTTCTTTAAACGCGACGACTTCCTGCACTGGGAAACGCCGTTTGGCGACAGCGACGAACTCAGTAAACGCCAGTATCTCGCCCGCTCGCCGGACGGCAGCAAGCAGTGGAATATCGTGGACGCGTCCTATCTGGTGGAGCCGGAAGCGGGACTGTGGCTGCTTTCCATCGATGCCAACGTATATCAGGTCAAAGACGGCCCGGAGAAACGCGAAGGAATTGAAGGTTACTCCACCAGTAGCAACACCGGCTGGAACGCACTACTGACCGAGAAACCGTTCATGCTGCCGTGGGTGAAATCGGTGGTACAGCGGGCGAAAGCGCAGAACAAGAAGCTGCTGGTGTTTTCACACTATCCGCTGGTCGATTTCCTCGATGGCACGGTAGAAGACGAAAAACAGCTGTTTGGCAGCAACAGCTTCATTAAACGCACGCCACGGCCGGAGGTTGCAGAACAGGCGCTGGCGGCTGGAATTCGCCTGCACTTCAGCGGTCACCTGCACGTTAACGACACCGGTGTGTATCGCGGTTCACAGGGAACGCTGGTGAATGTCGCGGTGCCGTCGCTGGCCGCTTACCCGCCCGCCATGAAGCTGGCGACGCTGCATAGTGACCGAGTCGATATCGATACGCTGGTCCTGCGCAACGTGCCGCAGTTCAACCATCTGTTCCCGTTCTATCAGAAAGAGTTGGATCGCACCGGTGAACCGCTGGGCGACATTCTGAAAAGCCGCGATTATTACGACTTCCTGCACCATCATCTGGCGCTGTTGGTACGCCAGCGTTTTCTGGTGAAAGACTGGCCGGAAGATTTATCGCCCCTCATCAATACGCTGAACTGCGCCGATCTCCTGTGGATCGCGCAGCAACAGGAACCGCTCAGCGCCAAAACTCTGCCCGACGCCTCCGAGCGCAAACAGAATGCGGTTGCAGGCACAGATGGGTTACAGGATATTTCGTTGCTCACGCTGGTGACCGACTGGTATTGCCTGCGCAACGGCAGCGATCTCGCCTGGCAGGACATTCCGTCTGCGCGGGTGAAACAGTACCGCGCTCTGCTGGCGGCCTACACGCCAACGGCCACGCTACCGCCGGATAGCCTGCAATATCGCTTCGGCCTGATGCTAAAAATCCTCGCCGGTTATATCAATGATGAGCCAGCGACTCGCTTTGTGGTTGATATCCAGGGGAATTTTTTAACAGTGTGATGTTTTCTTTTAGTCACATGGGTTATGTACATGCGGAGACGGTTTCGTGCGCCACACTGAAGATAAAGCTGAGCCAACTCATATTGCTCACGGGTCTTCTCTTCACGGCGTAAAAAATTATGCTGAGGTGAACATGAACGCCGAGTGAGCGGCATGGACGCCGCGAAAGCCAGTGCCGCGTCGGGAACGCGTCACTGGCGGCTCGAAAAGCGGGCATGGGCACCGAAGGAACCGCGTTAGCGGCATAATTTCCGCCAAAAGCCGGGGTTCATAGGGGGCTGGCGTAGCCCCCTATGTCGGGCGCGTGCTACGACGTAGCATGATGATAACAGTGCTTGCAGCGCACGAAATATTGCACTCCCGCCCCAGAAACCACTTACAACCAAACCTAATCCGCTTACATAATTTTTTACCTATTCCCTCTATCATCATCGATAAAAATCGGTATGTTATAATATAACAATTTAGATTTTACCGATGATAATGACAAGTTTTTACTCTCTCTCCGCGCTGAAGCGCATGTTACTGGTTTCCCTGCTGTTGGTGCCGTTGTGGCTATTGGTTGAGTGGGCGGTGGTGTTGCCATGATTGCCCTTCAGGAACTGGCCTTTGGCTATCGTCATCAGCCACCGCTCGCGACGCTCAGCGGATGCTTTCATCAAGGCTCGCTAACGGCAATTATTGGCGCGAACGGCAGCGGAAAATCTACACTGCTGAAAACGCTGGCGGGTCTGTTGCCGCCGCTTTCTGGTTCGTTCAGCCTCGGTAACGGTTGCAAAGATAATGCTATCGGCTATTTACCGCAGCTCTCCGAATTCGATCGGCAATTCCCTATCAGCGTGCGCGATCTGGTGCTTATGGGGTCGCTGCCCCATCGCGGGTTGCTGCGAGGTATCAACGCCAACTGGCATCGAAAAGCGACTGACGCACTCGACGCCGTCTCCATGACGGACTTCGCCGATCGGCATATTGGTGTCCTGTCCGGTGGGCAGCTACAGCGCGTGCTCTTCGCGCGGCTGCTGCTGACACAGGCTCCCATCATTCTGCTGGATGAGCCTTTTACCGGCATCGATAGCCACACCACGCGGACACTCTTGCAGATCATCGAGCAGCTTCACGCCGAAGGCAGGACTATTCTGGCCGTGTTGCACGATCTGGAACTGGTCGGGCAGCATTTTCCCAACATCTTGCACCTCACCCCAGACGGCCCTCACTGGGGAGAGACTCAGCCCATATTACACAGCCTGCGCAAGGCCGACAGCGATACGCCAACGCTCAGGATCGTCACGTCATGATGCTATTTCACCTCATTACTTCTCCTTTTGCCGAGTTCGGTTTTATGCGCCGTGCGCTGGTCGGCTGTCTGGTGATAACGCTGAGCGCCGCGCCGCTGGGCTGTTTCCTGCTGTTGCGGCGTATGAGCCTGATTGGCGATGCGCTGTCGCACGCGGTCTTACCCGGCGTCGCCATCGGCTACCTCATCTCCGGGATGTCACTGCTGGCAATGGGGATCGGCGGCTTTATCGCCGGACTGGCCGTCGCCATGCTCTCCGGCTTTGTCACACGCCACACGGAGTTAAAAGAGGACGCCAGCTTCGCCGGATTTTACCTCGGCTCGCTGGCGCTCGGCGTCACGCTGGTGTCACTGCGCGGTTCCAGCGTCGATCTGCTGCATGTGCTGTTCGGCTCGATCCTCGCGGTGGATCGCGACGCACTGATCGACATTGCGCTGATCGGATCGACCTCTTTGCTGGTGCTAGCGGTGATCTATCGTGCGCTGGTGATTGAATCGTTTGACGTGACCTTCCTGCGCATCAGCTCAGGGCGCTATCGGGCGTTGATCCACGGGCTGTTTCTGTCGCTGGTGGTGCTGAATCTGGTCGCGGGATTCCAGCTGTTAGGCACGCTGATGACGGTCGGCATGATGATGCTGCCTGCCGCTAGCGCACGGTTCTGGACGCAGCGCCTGCCTGTCATGCTCGGCATTGCGGTGCTGCAAGGGATGCTCGCCAGCCTGATCGGGCTGCTGTGGTCCTACTATGCCGAGCTGCCCGCCGGGCCTGCCATCATTCTGACGATTACGCTGTTTTTCTGTTTCTCGGTCTGCGTTGGTCACAACGGTGGGCTGTTACGCCTGCGTCGGTGACCGATGAATCTCGTTATCTGCAACTGTCTGTGAGGGAAAAATGAAACGTTCACTGTTAGCTATTGCGTTATCCGGCCTGCTGCTTAGCCCACTGGCGATGGCAAAGAACCTTGAGGTTGTCGCCAGCTTTTCCGTGCTGGGCGATATGGTCAGCCACATCGGCGGCGATCGCGTTACCGTCACCGATCTGGTGAAGCCCAATGGCGATCCGCATGAGTTTGAGCCTTCTCCGCAAGACAGCAAAACGCTGGCTAGCGCCGATCTGGTTTTCGTTAACGGTCTGGGGTTGGAGGGATGGATCGACCGGCTGGTCACCGCCTCCGGCTACCGTGGCGACGTCATTACGGCCTCAACCGGGATTGAAACCCGCACTATGGTCGAAGACGGAAAAACGGAAACCGATCCGCATGCCTGGAACAGCATGAGCAACGGCGTGGTCTACGCGCACAACATCGTCAACGCGCTGGTGAAAGCCGATCCAACGAATGCCGATTACTATCGCCAGCAGGGTGAAACCTATATCAAACAGTTACAGGGGCTGGATAACTACGCGAAGCAAACGTTCGCCACCATTCCGCCAGAAAAACGTAAAGTGCTGACCAGCCATGACGCATTCGGCTATTTCGGCCAGGCCTACGGCGTGAAGTTCCTGTCACCGGTGGGCTACTCCACGGAATCGGAAGCCAGCAGCAAAAAAGTGGCTTCGTTGATTAAGCAAATCAAGCAGGAGAAGGTGAAAAGCTACTTCATTGAAAACCAGACCGACGGACGTCTGGTGAAGCAAATCGCGACGGCCAGCGGCGCACAGCCCGGCGGTGAGCTGTACCCGGAGGCTCTGACCGACGCCTCCGGCCCCGCGGCAACCTACACGGCGGCGTTTAAGCACAACGTCGATACCCTCGCCGCCAGCATGAAGTAAACCTCATTCCTGCCCTTGCGCTGATCAACAGAGACGCACAAGGGCAGCGATACCGGTTAGCACATGTCCTCTGCTAACATAGTGCCGTGTTAATTTGTGACCAACTGCACCACCACCAGCCTTCCCCCCTCTTGGGTGGAAAGCACAAACTGGGCACCGTCCGTCAACGCCAGTTTATCTCCGATGGCGACCTTCTTTTTATCGGGTAACGACATCAGTTCCTCAATGCCTTCATTAACCAGCCACCATTGGTCATTATGAAACACGAAATAGCCAACACGCTTCTTTTGTTCTGGTGTCGTGCGCTCATTGGGGGCAATTAATCGGTTCACGTGCCACGCGTACAAGGACTGGCCGTTCCATACCATCAGGCGGTGATCATCGGGACGATAGCTTCCCGTTGTCCGTGAAGAATACAGATTCAGTATCGGCAGTTTTCCTTTATACGGCGTGCCGCAGTAAGGGCATGAAGGCTGCGTTTTACCGGAAAATACATACCATTTCTGCTCACAGGCTGCATTCTGGCACGGCTGGATGAGATCGACCGTTTTCACCAGTGCCGTTTCCCACTCGTCGGCCGTTGGGCGCTTGGTTGGCTCATGCAAACCGGTAATAAAGGCTTTCTCAAAGAGAGGCGTAAGATAAGGCCCGAGAACGGTATAGGGGATCTTATCCGTATCTGCCCACGGTAAGGATGATGGGCTAACCTGGCTGAGCTTAACCGCATTGCTGCGGTCTGTCGGGTGCTCGATAAACAGCGCCTTTTCCCCATAGACAGGGATTCGTCCCGCATTTCATCATCCATGTCATGAATTTTACCGCCCCGTAGCGGGTGTCGGTAAAACAGATACATATAGATTAATACTGACAGCGCGTGGCGATCGGTGCTGATGCTCGGTAAGATCCGATTGGGATCCTCTTTCGCCAGATGAGTGGTTTTCACGACTTCAGGGGCGATAAAGTCCGGCGTGCCGACAACGTCCGGCGGGTATTTCCCCGGCACCACCAAACCATCGATATCGATCACGCAGGCATGTCCGGCTTCAGGATCCACCAGCACATTCTTATAACTCAGATCGCTATGACACAAACCCGCTGCGTGCATGCGCCGTACCGCACGGGTCAACAACAGGCAGACTTTCAGGTAATTGAGCAGGTTGCCGCGCTCACGCGGATCGAGGAATTTATTCTGGTTATTCGCACTGGCAAACCATTTCCCTTCTTTTTCCCGCCCCTTGATACCAAGAAAATCATCATTCTTAGAACCATACTTAAAGAAAAAGTGGCTGTGGTAGGTTGGCACCACAATCCCTATCCGCCCCTGATGCTCAACCACGCTGGTCGGCCAGCAGAACAGGTCTTGCCAGTAGTCGCCCCCCGCTTGCTCAAAAATACTTTGCCGATAGCGGCCGGTGATCATCGCGATCCGTTCTTTCGCCTGCTCATTCTGGGGCTTTTTGTAGAAAGCCACCACGTAGGTCTTATCAGGGGAAAAATAGACATCCTTCATCGAACCCGAACCGATGATTTCGTCAACGTATTGGACAGGCTCACCGTCTCGGGTAGTACAACTAATAATATTAGCCATTGATTATCACCAGCGATCCATTTCTGAGACTCACCATGCCACGACGATCGTCCGGTCATCATGGTTTCCGGGCGAGAAAAAGTTTAGCCACTCAGCCAGTTGTTCTGCCGCTTGTTCGCTGTCATTCAGACAGGGGGCAATATCGGCGACCAGCACATCCCATTTTTCCGGGTTTTTTAGCCCGTTATCGGTTTCAAAATACGGATCGGACACCCCGTCCGTCATCAGGATCAGGTGCGAAATATCGCTCCATTTGCCGATAATGACTCGCTCATGAAACTGAGGATCCTGTACAGCATTCAGATCCAGAAAGCGGGTCTGCCCTGCATATTCACCGCTATCTGGCTTGCCTAATGGACGCACTTTGCCCACCGGGCCGTAGGCGGCGATAGCCCCATCGCCCAGCCAGAATGAAGCGGCAAACAGCCCATCCGCAGTACGCAACGATACCGTCGCGAGCAGCGTGGTGGAGTATGATTTGACATGTTCACCGGTTTCTATCGATTCACCGTCGAGCTTATGTACCGCAAGCTGTGCCGCCTTATGAAACTGCCTGATGAAGAAGGCGAAAATCTCTTTCTGACCTTCCGGCGTCCACTGGGCGATCTCGGGCTTTAGCCATGCAGCCGATTCTTCCGCCATCTGCTGCGCCAGATAGGTTCCCACGACCGTTGTCACCAGTCGCGACCCCTGACGAGAATTTTTGGCGCTCCCTGCACCGTCGGCAACCAGCAGGATGCTCCAGCCGCTGTCATTATCGTGAGCGATAAAATAATCATCATCACGAAAAGTACCAACGTGTTCGTGTGAACGCCCTCGGCGGCTAGCGGCGGCGATATTAACGTCTGGTTGACGGATCAGTTGGTGCGCGACATTCGCTTTAAAATAACGATCGTCCGCTGGAGGATCGATAATTTTCCATAGGCTGCGTGGATCGGGATTCACGATCAAGAGCACCGTTGTTGTCCCTGTTAGCGCAGCTCCGCATGACCAGTGGAGGGTGATTTCCCGATCGCCACTTTGGGTCGGCGTTCCCACCAGCGACGTCGTGTCTCGGTCGAAATGTAGCCCGATCGCTTCGCCAAAAATCACGTCCTGTATATCAGGCTGGATTCCGTTATCGAGGATAATTTCAATAGGCGCGTTAAATGGCGTACCGACACGCGCATTGGCGATGTTAACTTTTGCCTGTGGCGCACGCGCCGTAGGAGCCGTGTTCTGGCGCTGGTTCGACGTTGGGATCTGTCCAGGTTTTAGCATATCTGCACCACTCAGGTTATTTTTCGTGGCATTCAATTCCGCAAAGGGCATCGTTTCCCACGGTGCTTTTTCCGCGCTCTCCTGCTCTGTCGATTCTGCACCGCGGGTCGATACCGGCTCGACGCTCTCCGACACGATGATCTCAGACGGAAGCGTATCATCCAGCCCCGATGCGGTTACCACATCGGGTAGCGTTGCGGCGCTAGTTGGCGGCGTTCCTTCAACCTTGAGCATCACCTGTTCACGCAGTTTTTCTAACTGTAGACATAACTCAGTATCATTGTCCCAGACGTGATGTTCGGCTTCGGAAAGCGTTTTTCCTGCCTGTTGTAGAATAAGCGTGAATATCTGGCGATTCAGACTGACATCATGATCCATTAGCCTCTCCCACGGTTAACATCAAAATCTTCCACACCGCCATTTTCACTAAAGCTAATATTATTGTCGCACCATGGGCATATCACGGTTTCTGGCCCGTTGATACACAATAGCTTTCCACAGGAACACATCGCGAAGGCACTGGCATTACCACAATGGGGGCAACCCGGCGCACCGTGTAATTCGCTCGTATTCACCTGTAGCGCAGAGGCGGAGGCATCACTCCAGGCAAAATAATCGTCATCAATAGGGAAACAGCCTGCCAAATTAAACCCGTTGATATTAAGCTTAAAATTGAGGGAAGACAGATTGACGTTGGGGCGCTCATATTTCATCAGATAGGGACGACGTGATTTATTGCAGCGGCCGACGAGGATCACACAGTTCTCATCATAAGCCCTCGCCACCTCATCCTTGGCCAGCCGAACAATAGACCCCGTCGTCGGCAACAGCGGCGGAGCCTCCTCGCCGACGCTACGGCTATGTGCGGTAACAGAGGCCGTTATCCATTTAATAAAGCGGGTGAAA
Source organism: Pectobacterium polaris (assembly GCF_002307355.1). Taxonomy (NCBI): domain Bacteria; kingdom Pseudomonadati; phylum Pseudomonadota; class Gammaproteobacteria; order Enterobacterales; family Pectobacteriaceae; genus Pectobacterium; species Pectobacterium polaris. The sequence continues at coordinate 289,992 of NZ_CP017481.1, forward strand.
TCCCCTTCCTGTGCATCAGTAAACAACAAGACATTTTCGGTGAGCTGGCGCAGCGTACTCAAGTCGGCAGAAGCCCCTAAGCCAATCGCAATCAGGTTAACCTTACTGGCGTAGTGTGTTTTCCAACGTGTAATCTCTGGGGTGATATCATCCGTCGGGCGACCATCGGTCAGTAAATAGACCACCGGTTTCCAATCACCTTTACGCTCTTGCGTCGTCTTTCTGACTTGCTCATCGATCTGTTTCGTCAATTCCCGTATCGCCGCCCCGAGGCTAGTGCCACCACCTAACGGCAGACGCGGTGGATAAAATGACACCACTTCCACCAGGGGGACGATGGTTTGCGCCACACCAGCAAAAGCGATGACAGAAATCCATGCGGTTTCGAGGGCGTGAGGGTCTTTTTTCAGATCGCTGACGATAGTCTGGAGGCCATCGTTCATTTTCTTCAGATTATCTCCGATCATCGACTCCGAGCAGTCGAGAACGAAGAAAATGGGTAGTCGTCTCATCACAGACACCTTTATTAAGCGAATCGCTTTTATTCAGAATAGCCTTTGCGGTAAGCGCTTCTCTGGGTTCGATATTGATAAAATAAAGGCAGAGCCCTGTTGGGAGCCCTGCCTTGGTGTCACAGAACCAGCTGTATTTCGGGAGGGGGTGGCGGCAGGTTATCCTGACCAGCATTGACACCGGAGCTAGCGCTACCTGATGCAACACTCGCCGAAACCCATTTGAAGAAACCGGCAAACGCCGTAGAGTCCAGCGTTTCTAACGCCACCACTTGGCTGGTCAATTGTTTAAGGTGTTCATGCTTGGCTTTCGGCCCAACGGCACAGGCAATGATCGAACCAAAAGCACGTTTTTTGATTTCTTTCACTGCTTCATCGTACGCATAGGCGTCAGAGGGACTGCCGTCAGTCATGAGGAACACCAGAGGCCGCCAGTCGCCTTTCTGATCGCCATCGGAACGTTTGATATCGCGATCGACTGACTGAATCAGGCACTCAAGGGCCGCGCCCGTAAACGTTCCGCCCGCGCTAGGCACCACAATATCGGTAAACTGGAAATCTTCCAGCGGCGTCAACGGGATAAACTCCCGCGCTTCATTGTCGTATGTGATGATTGAGATATAGACACTTTCTAACGCATAAGGATCCTGACGCAACGCGCTTAGCATCGCCTGGATCCCCACATTGACCGCATGAATGGACTCACCACGCATGGAGCCTGACGTATCAATCAAGAGATAAACCGGTAGACGTCTCATTTACAGGTAGCTCTTTAAATGCGTGATAAAGGAATCTGAATCGGAAGGTTCGCCAATCGCGCTAAGTTTCCAGCCCGTCCCTTCACGTACCAGTTCAGCAAACACCATGGAGAATTTTTGGTTAAATGCAGGCCCGCCAGACAGGTCAAAACGCGCCATTTCAATATTTTTAGCATCCACGGCGCGGATAAAGGCATTCTGTACTTTGCCAAAGTGCTGTTGCAGTTCCCGACCATTGTAGATCTGGACAATAAAGACGATTTTTTCGTATCTGGCATCCAGCGTATTCAAGTTGGCAATAATCTGCTCATCATCGCCATCTCCCGCGCCGGTGCGGTTGTCGCCAGTTAACCAGATTTGCCCTGAATGATGTCGCTGGTTATTAAAAAAGATCACATCCCCGTTATCTAACGTTGGCCGACCCCCTTCGATTTTCCCCAAATCGACCACTTTTCCTTCGGCGTTACACAGGAAGGCAACCACATCGAGATCGTACTCATCTTCTGTTTTTTTGCTAAAGATGCCCCCCAGGAATCCTTTTTTCTCTTCGCTGATGTCCCAGCCTAGACCGATAGTCACAGAGGAGAGATCGAATTCATTCTTCTTGAGGCTAACACTTTGTCCTTTACGCAAACTGACTGACATACAGTCTCCTTGTTTTTCTGTTAGAGCACGACATTCACTTCTGGCGGCGGAGGAGGAAGATCGTCAAGACCGATAACTTCTTTTTTACCAGATTCCACTTTTTGACTTCCAACCGAGATGCTGGCCGATACCCACTTGAAGAAAGCCTTAATGGAATTCGAATCTGCGGTATCAAGCCGTAGGACTATCTCGGTAATTTCCTGTAGTACTTTCGTTTCTGCTACCTGCCCAGCAGCACAAGCAACCACAACGCCAGTACGAGCCGACTTAAAATCAGCAACGCCTTTGCGCCAGTCATCTGTCGGCGCACCGTCGGTCATGATGAAGACCAGCGGACGCCAATCTCCTTTAGTTTCTGCCGTGGTTTTCCGAACCTCACTCCCAATAGCCTGTGCTACCAGCGATAACGCTTCGCCAAGCGCAGTCGTGCCATTGGCAACCAGATCGGGGGATTTGAAATTAAGCAGATCGGTTAGCGGGACCGCTTGGCGGGCAGAAGTATCAAAGGTAATGACGGAAACATAGGCCGTTTCCAGCGCATAAGGGTCTTGGCGTAGCGTCGTGAGGAGTGTCTGTACCCCGTTCTTCACGGCTTCAATTGGCTCACCATGCATTGAGCCAGAGGTATCGAGTAACAAATAGACCGGTAGTCTTCGCATATCATCAATCCATTAATTTTATGAATAATACGATTAAGACATCATAATCAATCTGGTCGTTATCTCAACAAAAAACACGCATCGTCAATCAGTTAACTTGAGGGAGGAGAATGAGATACAGAGAAAGGCACGGGCAAGAGAAGCCCGCGTGATGTGAGTTATTTTTTTGACGGCGAGGAAGCACGAATCAACTCATTCGCACATTTATCGATCAGCATTTCCACCGCTTCGCTACGCGTCACGTCTTTGAGACGTGCAAGCGTGTCGATCTTACGCAAGATCGACATTCTTAATGACAGAGAAACCGCTTTCTTTTTTTCTTTATCCAGAAAGACCCGACTCACCGTTTCTTCTTTAAACGCAGCATTAGATGACAGCGCTTCCGCCATACGACGTAACGTTTTTTTATCGAGCTGGCCGGGCTGAACCATATGATAAGCGTGTAGTGCTTTGCTGTATTTTATCTCAGCAGAATACGTGTTTCTCAGCTCCTTCAGTACGCGGGTCAACGTAGGTTCCGAGCAATCAAGCGCGGCGATGATTTGTGCGGCGGCAACGGGCTTCCCCGTTCCCAGGATATTGGCAAGCTGGAAAACACGTACCTGACGGGTGCTTAGTTGCATAGAGAATCACACCCTGCATTCCAGAATAATGATCGTATGGGCTGAAAAATAAGCGTGTTCACTGGCATTTTTCTAGATGATCTCATGCTAATTACTGTTAATTAACGAACTATCATACCGCAGCCCTTAACGCTGGGTAATCATAGTGCCACCCTCGTTTCTGAGCATGGGCAGACAATAAGGATGGCAGCGGATAAGCACGTCCTCTGCATCCCTAAGCAAAATTTTAATATCTTCTTACTCTAACAGACAAATTTTCAACGAGAGATAAACCAGAGAAAATACCGGATGTTCCCCCAAGCAGAACGGAGTATCGCAACGCGCTACCTTCGATCAACATCGCCTCAATGGTTATGCGTTGCTGCGATAAAGCGCGGCCCCTGATTCTGCTCTGATGCGATGCCATAGACCTGAGCGCGTTCCAGAATCTCCGATGCCCAGCGCCGATGCGTGGCAGGCTCGCACATCGATCCCTGAGATTTAAACACCGCCTGGCTAGAGTTCAGGATACGCAACGCATCCGCATAGTCGGTGGCCGACACCATCAACGCCTGCTCAATGAGCGTAATTTGCTTGGGATGAATAGCCGTTTTCCCTACCAACCCATGCGCCATGTCCAACGCGAGTTCGCGGGACATGATCTCGTGATCGTCAATATGTTCACAGACTGGTGCGGTCAACGCGAAATTTCGGGCCGCAAATATCGAGACCAGCATTTTGATCACATACCCCATAGGCCCATCATATAGAGTCAGGTGGCGCGAGCGCCGCAGTGAGATCACATTCATCAGATCGTTTCCCCCAATGCGCAGCGCGATAATACGCTCATGGCAAGGGTGAGACTGGAGTTGAGTGGCTAATTCACGCATCTGCACCACGTCAAAAACATCTTCGGTTTCCAGCGTGGGCATCATGCAAAGCTCGCTATTACGCACCGCTTCCCACCACAGAGGCAAGGAAGACAGGGTAAATTTGGGTAGCACCAGCCCATCCAGCGGACTCAAATCCATTTCATCCACAAGCCACTGCCCCATTTCACTGTCGCGCGGACGAACGAAAACCAGCGGCCAATCAGCTTTTCCATCGACGTCTCTCGCCTGTGCCAATCTCGTCAGCAGTTCACGAAGCCGTGAGAGTGCCAGAGGCACATCGCTTTCAGCGACCGCATCTTCAAGGCAAATAACCAGAGAACGCAGCCCGCTAATTTTATCGTTCAGGATAACATCAGCAATATCGGTACGCGTGGCAGGCATATAAAGCGTCGCACCGAGATTCCAGGGAGAAAGCCTTTTGTTCATCAGTGCACCCTTTTGATGATCGTAACCGCACGGTACTGACCGATTTCATCACCGACTTCAGTAATGGTAATCCCCTTTTCCTGGGCGAGATAAACCAACAAAGCGACATCGGGATCGTCCAGCTTTCGTACCAAAACATGGTCCGGCACACGGCGCAACACGGCACGAGTTGCTTCAGCGATTCCCGGTTTTATTCGATTGATACTGTTGATGTCATAACGTTCAGCCAACGTGCGGATCACCCTTTCGCTCTGTTGTTGAAGATAATGCTGTCGTTCAGGCAGTGACTCACCACATGATGGAACCACAGAAGAGGACGAGCCATGCAGCGCCTCAATGGTATCCACCAGCATTTGGCTGCACTCATAGCGCTTAAGGTGATCGCATATCACACAGCCGTGTAGCCCTTCATCGGCCCATAAAGATCGGGATATCAACCCAGAAACAGGTGCGCCCATAATCCCGAACGGAATCAGCCAATCATCATTACTCGCCGCCAGCCAGGCACAACCGCAGGGATCTGCCAGTACGACCAAGCGCGGCTGAGCGGGATATCCCGCTCTCCCCTTTAAGGATCGGATCAATTCACCCGTGATAGCGCCTTTACCCGTCCAGCCATCAACAAACACAATGCCCTCGCTGCCGTGGCGGGTTTCAATCCATTCCAGCGCGGTGTTATCAATGCCCCGATCGCGGATAATGCTAATGCCATAGTGGTAGGACGTTTTCCCCATAGCACGCAAAGCCCGGTGCAGCATCACGCCCAGAGGAACACCTGCACGCACTAAACTGGTCAACACTATCGGCGTATCACCAAAACGCTCTGCCAGCGTCTGCGCGAGCATCTGTACCTCTCGAGCTAAACGAGCCCCCCCTTGTTCGAGGGCGCGGGAGAACAGTTCAAGGTGCCACACCGTCGGTTCCGGTTCCTGACTCAGCATATCTGAATAGTGCTTAGCGCCCGATTGAATCAGCCGTTCCTTCTCTTCCACAGAAGTCACTTCAATCTCTACAGGCTGAAGCAAAAAGTGGATGTCGTCTGGTAAATAGGAACCAGAGAAGGGCGTGATATCGTCATGCATTTTTGGGATCTCCGAAAACGCGGCGGGCGATCGCCTCCGCAAACTGGCCTTGTCGGGGCAACCCGTACCAGGTGCAGAGTTTCATAAAACGGTGATCGCTGAGGCTATCTCCCAAGCCAATAACGGGAAAGCTTCCCCGTTCCGCACGTAATTTATTGAGTAAATAAGTCACTGCCAGCCCTTTTTCTACCGGATCAGGTAACCAGGCAATGTTGTTACTGTTGCGGTGCACGTAAAAACCCTGAGTCGGGTAGCGCTGCTCTATTTCATCGGCGATAGCGTAAAGCTCCTCAAGTCTGGTGCTATCTCGGTGCTTCATCACCAGATAAATCGGGGTATCGCCATATTCGTAATTAATGCGTGCCCAGCCGTTAATCCCACGCGCTGCCATCAGTTCGGTGATGCCCTGCTGCATCGCGTGAAGTTGCTCCGCATAGGGTGCCAAATCGCTCAATATCTGCGCTTTCCAGTCACTGTCCGGTTCACCCTGCGGGGTGAGGATCACCGCACCATGTGTGGTGACCGCCCAAGAGCGGAAAGGGATGGTCACACGGGCTATTTCCTCCGTGCCACGCGCTGTCACCGGAATCAGTTCAGCGTGTTCCAGCATCCAGTCCACCAGCATCGCCTGCTCTTCAGTCATAAAACTGCGCGGTGTCAGGCTGGGGTCCAGCGCTCCCGTGCGGTACGGCTCCAGATCCAGCTCATCGACCATCTTACGCCGCGTCTGAAACAAGGTATCGTCAAGGTCAGAAAAAATAACGGGCTTAGTCATAGCTGATAATCTCCACCTGGGGCGCAACCGTCGCCAGCGCATCGAGTAATTGGGAATCCACACTCTCTGGCGGCGTTTCCACGCAGAGCAAAATGCGATCGAAACGTTGATGCAGCACGTTGTAGACAAAATTCGCAATGCCTAGCCCGTAATTATCATTGAACGTTATCGCTGACTGAATAGCGAATCCGTTTGCGATAGGCGATCGCGTCGTTGAACTGAACTTAACCTCAGCCCCCTGCGCGTGCAAATGTTCTGCCAGTAAGAAAGGCTCCCAAACAAACTCACTACTGCCCAACACCAATATTTTTTCACCCTGCGACACGCGTAAATCTCGTCCTAAATCCCCCGCAGGTTCACCCATTCCCAAACGTCCCCAGCTCTGTTTGCCGGTGATAGCAACGTTACCGCGTGCCGTCACGTTAACCGTCGGCATCACAGGCAGTGGTGCATCTGGCTTTGGCACCCACTGCCAGTCGCCCTGAACCAGAGAAATCGACTGAATCGGTAAAGGACAACGCTGTGCGAGAGCACTCCCGCTCCAATCAGTCAGCGTGACGGCAAACACCTGTTGCAAATGCTTGAATAACGCCGTTTCACGCAGTGCAGCGAGTAAATTAATGAATGTATTGCCGGTGGTCGCTTCATCATCGATCAGGATCAGAGTACGCGCATCAAGCACGCGGCGACGCAGTTGTTCATTGTCGGGAAGATAGATCAGGTGATCGGTGGCGTGACTATGCGCTTCCTTAAACTCACACAGCAGCTCGCCATCTTGCGGATGACGAGTGGAAGTCAAATAAACGGCGTCACTGACCCGTTGCCTCACCTCATCAAAAACCCCTGCGCCCAAACCCACCGCGGTTTCAGCCATGCCAATAAACAGCACGGGACCGGCGATAGAAGTAGGAAGCTGTTCTGCAAGCTGGCGATAAACACCGCGCATAACCGTTGGAGACACAGGAATATGTCGCCCCAGAACCTTACTAACAAACAAAAAGGCACGCTTAGGATTACGGCGTTCAGCGATATCAAACAAGGTATCCAGTGCTGCCACGCCGCCGGTTGGCGTCACATTCAGTGTGCCGCAGGAAAGGCTGCGAGTATAAACGGGCTGTGGTGAAACCTGTGACATGGCGACTTACCCTTCTTGAAGTCGATTAGACAACGTGGTCTGGTAATGGACAACATCGGTTATAGAGCGCACTGTCGCGGGCGAAAAAGCCTCAGCCGCCAGCTCAACCACCTGTTGTGTACTCAGTAACCCCAGTTGGCGCAGGGCAAATAGGCCGGGCAGGTTTACGCCACTAAAACGGGTATAACCGATGCCACCAGAAGGGCGCATATTGATCTCAAGCAGTTGGGGGATCCCATCGCTATTGTTACGGGTTTGCACATTGACTAAACCATCTGCCTGCATTGCCTCAGCGCAGGCAATGGCGAGCTGATAAGCCTCACCACTATTCTCCAGATATTGCAGCGCACCGACCTTACGCCGCGCAACCGCCGCCAACACGGTGCCGTTTTCTACCAGCATATCGACAGAATATTCCGGCCCCGGCAGGTACGGCATGAGTACCAGCGGCGCAAAATTCCCTGCCTCTTCCTGTGCTTGCAAATAGTATTTCGGCGCAACCAGACGTCTGTCTGGATCGGTAAATACTGACATCGGTGAGGCGTTATCATCAAAACGCCAAAAACCCATGCCATAAATTCCCGTGACAGGTTTCACGCACAGCGGTGCACCAGAGAAAGGTGCCGCAGCGATCTGCTGCCTGAGTTCATCAACAGAGGACACGCGAATTGACGGCACGACAGCCAGCCCCAGTTTCTCCATTTCATCGGCAAAAGAGACTTTGTCATCCGCTATCAGTAACGATTTGGCATCAACAGTGCCAGTCGTGAGTTTTACACCAAGGGATTCAATTTCATGTCGATGGTTTTCGCACCAGCGGCTATGTCGGCCAGCATGGATGACATGAATTCCCTGAGTCTTGATGATGGTGAGAATAAATGAGAGTCGCGCAGCCTCGTCTTTAGGCTCCAGGATCGCACGATCGGCCAGAGACAAAATTTCATTACGTTCATTACGATGAGAGGCAAAAATGGTCACATCTGCACCGCGCGTTTCGACAAAAGACTTGATCGCCAAAATCATATCGCGCTGGGAAGACAACCCTTCCATCAGCCAAATTTTATGTGTCATTGGTATGTATTTCCATACGGTGTTGACTGATTACTTTAAGCGTACTGAGTCTATTTATGCCATCTTTATATGTCAATCATATTATGATTTACATCAAGTAAATAAAAAACCTTAATGAAGCAGCTTAAAATAGCAATACGCCATCGATGATTTATGCGGATTTGTTAATATTCATATTAAAATCATTAGCATGATACATTTAAAATAATAAAAGGTAAAAAGTTTCTTGCTCACAAACTACATCATGATATGATTTTCTTCATCAATGGATTTTGGTGTAAAAAGCGTTGTTCTTTTCAATACCTTTATAAGGAATATGGCTATGGTTTCGTTAAGTAAAAACCAGACAATTTCTCTCAGTAAACAGTCTTCTGCAATCAGCAATCTTCATTTTGGTTTAGGCTGGGATCCAATCAAAAAGAAGGGCCTTCTAGGGGGATTATTTGGCGGCAATTCGTCAATTGATCTCGATGCTGGGTGCGTGCTGCTCGACAAAGCGGGTAATGAAATCGATACCGTATGGTTTCGTAAATTGAAATCCTCCTGTGGGTCGGTAGTGCATAGCGGTGATAACCTGACTGGCGAAGGAGATGGTGATGACGAAGTGATCCGCGTTGATCTGAACCGGTTACCTCAAAACGTCGAATATTTGGCGTTCACCGTGAACAGCTTCCGTGGCCAAACATTTAATGAAGTTGAAAATGCATTCTGCCGCGTTGTTGACCAGGCCAATAAAGAACAAGCTCGCTATCAGTTGACCGAACAAGGTTCTCATACTGGTATCGTTATCTCATCACTGCGTCGCAATAACGGCCAATGGGATTTCACGGCTCATGGGCAGGCCTGTCGTGGGCGCACCATTAGTGATATGCACGCCGATATTGTTACGACGGTGGTGCGCTAATGAATTTGATCCCAGGAGGCAATGCCCCCGTCCCCAATAAAACGTTGCAGGTTCGTATACTTTCCGGCTCAGCAGTCGACGCCAGTGCTTTCCGTTTGTTCTCAACCGGTAAGGTACAGGGCGATGCTGATATGGTTTTTTACGGTCAGCCACGTAACGATGACGGCAGTATCAGTCTGAGCAACGAAGGGAATAACACCGTTTTCACTATCGATGTTACCCGGCTAAAACCAGACGTACAAAAAGTCGCCTTCACCGTTGCCTGTGAAAGCAGCCAGACCGTCGCAAATTTACAGCGACTCAACATTCAAGTTGAGGCTGATAATGAGGTTCTGGTTAACGGCAACGTCGAATTGGCTGGACGCCAGGAAGCGGCCTTGATCCTGGGAGAGCTTTACCGTCGTAACAACGACTGGAAATTCCGCTTTATCGCACAGGGGTTTAACGGCGGGCTACAACCTCTCGCCGAGCACTTTGGTATTGAGGTGTCGGCAAGCCCAGCGCCTACCGCAGCGCCTGCGCCCACACCGGCACCGACTCCCGCACCAACCCGCATCAACCTGAGCAAGGTATCACTCACCAAAGAAAAACCGGCCATTAGCCTGGAGAAGCGAGACAACTTCGGCGAGATCCGCATCAACCTCAACTGGCATCGTGAAAGTAAAGCTTCTGGGCTACGAGGTATGTTTGGTGGCAGTAAGGGCGTCGATCTCGACCTCGGTGCTTTTGTCGAAATGCAAGATGGTCACAAAACCGTGATTCAGGCTCTGGGAAGCCGCTTTGGTGACTACCAGAACGAGCCGTTTGTCCTGCTCAAAGGGGATGACCGTACTGGTGATGTGTCAGATGGCGAATGGCTGCATATCAATGGTCGTGAATGGAAGAACCTGCGTCAGATTCTGATTTACGCCTTTATCTACGAAGGTGTACCTAGCTGGGATAAAACCGATGGCGTGGTCACGCTACACATCCCCGATCAACCGCCGATCGAAACCCGCATGACGGAAGGACAAGATAACCGCAGCATGTGTGCTGTCGCACGTCTTGTCAATGAAGGGGGAAGCATCAAGGTAGAACGTATCAACCAATTCTTCCGTGACCACGGCGAGATGGATAACGCACATGGGTGGGGGTTCCGCTGGAAGGCGGGCTCAAAATAGTTTCATTTTACGAGGGTTTAAAAATGAGTTTTCTTAATAAGGTTAAAGGTGCCTTTAACGCCAGCCGGGAAGAGTTGACCAAACAGGTCGGACGCTTCAAAAACAAGAAATTTCTGCAAGGTACTGTCGCGGTTTGTGTCCGTATCGCGGTATCCAGCGGTGGTGTGAGTGCAGAAGAAAAACAGAAGATGATCGGTTTTCTCAAATCATCAGAAGAGTTAAAAGTATTTGATACTGCTGAAGTCATTGAATTCTTTAACAAGTTAGCCACCAGTTTCGATTTCGATGAAGAAATTGGAAAAGGTGAAACGATGAAATATATCCTGGCGCTCAAAGATCAGCCTGAAGCGGCACAACTCGCCCTGCGAGTGGGTATTGCTGTTGCTAAAAGTGACGGTGATTTCGATGCAGCAGAACAAAATGCCGTTCGCGAGATCGCAACAGCGCTTGGGTTCCAACCGGCCGATTTCGGCCTTTGATGTCAATATCCTCTAAGGGTTATCTATGGTGTCCACTAATATCGGCTTCCCGACAGAAACCGTCATTGTTTTCATAGCACTGGCTATCGGGGCCATTTTTATCGACCTGTTCATGCACCGTCATGACAAGCCGATTTCATTGAAAAGCGCTGCACTTTGGTCTGTGTTCTGGGTCGTGGTAGCAATGGCTTTTGCAGGGTTCCTCTATATTCACCACGGTACCGAGGTCGCCAGCCTGTTCATCACTGGCTATGCGCTGGAAAAAGTGCTGTCGGTAGATAACCTGTTCGTGATGATGGCAATTTTCTCCTGGTTCTCCGTTCCAGACCGCTACCGTCACCGCGTTCTTTACTGGGGGATCATCGGGGCCATCGTGTTCCGCGGTATCTTCGTTGCGATCGGGACTGGGCTGCTCAGCCTGGGGCCTTATGTGGAGATCGTCTTTGCGTTGATCGTTGCCTGGACCGCCGTCATGATGTTGAGAAGCGGTGACGATAGTGATGAGATCGAAGACTACTCACAGCACCTTGCTTATCGTTTAGTTAAGCGCTTCTTCCCTATTTGGCCAAAATTGCGAGGCCACGCTTTCCTGTTAAACCAGAAGGAAGTGGACGAAGAACTCGCTAAACCAGAGAACAAAGACGTCACTATTGGCCGTGGTACCAAAGCCGCGTTTTACGCTACTCCACTGATGCTGTGTGTGGCAGTCGTCGAACTTTCTGACGTGATGTTCGCCTTTGACTCTGTTCCCGCTATTATTGCCGTTAGCCGTGAACCGCTGATCGTCTATAGCGCCATGATGTTCGCTATCCTTGGTTTGCGTACACTCTATTTTGTACTGGAAGCGCTGAAACAATATCTGGTGCATCTGGAAAAAGCCGTTATTGTGTTGCTATTCTTCATTGCCGCCAAGCTTGGTCTGAACGCAACCGACCACATATGGCACCATGGCTATGGCATCTCGGCAACCACCAGCCTACTTGTTGTTCTGGGTGTACTGGCGTTAGGTATTATCATCAGTATCATGTTCCCAGGTAAACCCGATGCTGAGGAGAACAAGGAGAGCTAGTCTTCTGCTCCTTACACTGAATTCTGAAATATCAACTTAAGAGGTTAATTTAATGAGCGTTTCTCTTTCTAAAGGCGGTAATGTTTCACTGAGCAAAGCAGCGCCGACAATGAAAAATGTCTTAGTCGGCCTTGGCTGGGATGCCCGCGCAACAGATGGTCAGGACTTTGACCTGGATGCTTCGGCATTCCTGTTAAATGTTAACGGCAAAGTGCGTGGCGATACTGACTTCATTTTCTACAACAACCTGAAGTCTGCTGACGGCTCAGTGGCTCACACCGGCGATAACCGCACAGGCGCGGGCGATGGAGATGACGAGTCATTGAAAATTAAGCTAGATCTGATTCCAACTGAAGTGGACAAAATCGTTTTCGTTGTCACGATTCATGATGCACAAACACGTAACCAGAGTTTTGGTCAGGTTTCCGGTGCGTTCATCCGCCTGGTAAACGATGACACTCAGACCGAAATCGCACGCTACGATCTGACTGAAGATGCTTCAACCGAAACCGCAATGCTGTTCGGGGAACTGTATCGCCATAATGCGGAGTGGAAATTCCGTGCAGTGGGTCAAGGCTATGCTGGTGGTTTGGCATCTGTTTGTTCACAGTACGGTATCAACGCATCCTGATAACCCTTACTTTGTTTCCCCTCCGGGCAGCCTAAACTGCCCGGTAATCCAATCTAAAGCAGGAGCTATAAAATGGCAGTTTCTCTGGTAAAAGGCGGTAATGTATCCCTGACGAAAGAAGCACCAACCATGAATATTGCCATGGTCGGCCTGGGGTGGGACTCTCGTGTCACCGATGGACAAGCTTTCGATCTGGACGCCTCAGTATTTATGGTCGGTGAAGACGGCAAAGTACTGTCCGACGCTAATTTTATTTTCTTCAATAATAAACTGAGCCCATGCGCCTCCGTTGAGCACCAAGGTGACAACCGTACTGGAGAAGGCGACGGCGATGATGAGCAAGTGAAAATCCATCTGGCGAAGGTGCCGGCTGAAGTGAAAAAGCTGGTATTTTCCGTGACTATTTACGATGCCGAAGCTCGTAAACAAAACTTCGGTATGGTCAGCAACAGCTTCATGCGCGTATATAACAATGATACGGGCGCTGAAATTGCGCGTTTCGATTTATCTGAAGATGCCTCCACCGAAACCGCCATGATTTTTGGCGAACTGTACCGCAATGGTGCTGAGTGGAAATTCAAGGCCGTAGGTCAAGGTTTCGCGGGTGGGTTGTCCGCCCTTGCGTCCCAGCACGGCGTCAATATCTAATTGATACTGGCTCCTCGGTTCAAACTGGGGAGCCATTACTATTTAAGGATGCCCTTTAACGACACCCGATAGCAGCAACCGTTCTGCAAGCGGCTTGAACCGCATCCACTGCGGGTGAAAATGACGCCAGTGCGCATCTTGAGCGGATGCTAATAGCTCGTAGTCGCCACGGGTATCGCCCCACGCGCGCAAATGATATTGGCTCAGCGGGCCATACACCCCTTCCAAGCGTTCTACCTTATAAAGACATCGGCAGTTATGCCCGTTAATCTTCCCAGTCAGTACGCCGTTTTCCACTTCAAGCTGCGTCCCAATCAGTTTGATACCCAGTCGATCGGCAAAAGGACGTAACACGATCTCTGGCGATGCTGAACAGAGTGTCACCTCAGCGCCGGAATGGAGTTCCGCGGCAACGCCAAGTAAACCTGACTTGCGCATCAACGTATTCCACTTGCGGTGGCAGAAGGCCTCTGCTTTTTCCTGCATCCAGGAAACGTCGACACCCGTAAGAAAGGTGGCGATGAGCGCTTCTTTGAGTTCATCTCGCGTCAATTTACGCTGTATACAACGCGCGGAAGGCAACACCAGATGCATCACTCGGCGAGCAAAAACACGCTTGCCGAAGGCGAAACGTAAAAAAGGAATAAAACTGTCATGGTAGGTCAACGTTCCATCGAAGTCGAAGACCGATAGAACCTGACGAGCGCGATTAAACTCAGTGCTCATTGGTCAAAAAACTCCCCTATAAACCACCAACCAGCGTCAGATTGAACGTTTTGCCTTTCAGCTCCGTTTGCACCTCGGGTGCTAACGCGCTGTCGGTGATGATATCGGTTAGCTCCGACAGAGGCGTGACGCAGAACAGTGAGTACGCACCGTATTTACTGCTGTCAGCCAGCAGTATCCGGCGGCTGGCATTCGCGCCAAGATCTTGTTTTACGCCTGCTTTCTCTTCCGTCGGCGTAGTGACGCCTTTATCCAGACTCCACGAGTTACAGCTGATAAACGCGATATCGGGGTAAATGCTGCGTAACAGACGGCGGCCGTGTTCGCCGATGCAGGACTGGCTGCTGTCATCGATACGCCCACCGATAATCGTCACTTCAATCTGCTTGAATTCAGACAGGAACAGCGCAATTTGCAAATCGGCGGTAATTACGCGCAGCGGCAAATGCGTCAGGTTACGCGCCAGCTCCAGCATGGTCGTACCCGCATCCAGCACCACCGCGCTGCCCGGTTTAACCAGCGTCGCGGCATAGCGAGCTATCGCCTGCTTTTCTTGAAGGCTACGATGTAATTTCTCATTCGTGGTCGGCTGGGAAGGGATAAAACGATTGAGCGTCACACCGCCATGACTGCGGCTAATCACACCCTGCTCGTCCAGTTTGATCAAGTCACGACGGATCGTCGCTGGGGAAGCGTCGATCACGGACACCAGTTCATCTACCGTCACCAGATTATGGCTTTTCAGGTAATCCATAATCTGATCAAGACGGCTCTGCCCTTTGACTTTATCCCCGCTCATGCGGAAAGCATCAGTTAATGTAGGATCCACGGCGATATCCATCTTGCTGTTATCAAGTTATTTTAAGTTGTTGCTTCTTGATTGCAGGATACCAGAAACCTTCCCGAACGCGGGAAGGAAGATATCCTGCAATGTGCACTGTAGCTTAAAAAACCGTGCTATCAACGGTGATGCGTCACCGCAAATCAGGCCAGCTGCATGGCGAGCTGGATAGAGATCGCCATACTTTCGGGCTTCGCTTTACCTGTCCAGGCAATGTCAAACGCCGTGCCGTGGTCAGCAGACGTGCGGATGAACGGCAATCCGGCGGTGATATTCACCCCATCATAGAAGCCTAGCAGCTTCAGCGGAATGTGGCCCTGATCGTGATACATCGCCACCACCATATCGTACTGGCCTTCATATGCCTGTAAATAGACGGTATCCGGCGGGCATGGACCATAAACATCAATACCTTTGGCCTTCATGGCTTCCACCGATGGCGACACAATTTTGATCTCTTCGTCACCAAACAAACCATTCTCGCCCGCATGCGGGTTAACCCCGGCAACGGCGATACGCGGGTGGGTAAAACCAACGCGCTTGAGGAAGACATCCGCCATGTCGATCACCGTTTCCACGCGATCGCGGTTCAGCGTATCCAGGAATTTACGCAGCGCGATGTGCGTTGAAACATGGATAACTTTCAACTTATCGGTATACAGCACCATCGCATAGTCGCGGCTGTTGGTCAGCTTTGCCAGCAACTCGGTGTGGCCCGGATAGAGGTGACCCGCCGAGTGCAGCGCTTCTTTATTCAGCGGTGCGGTGGCAATCGCATGGACTTCACCCGCCATCGCCAGCTCAGTCGCTTTCTTGATGCAGCGGTAAGCCAAATCGCCCGCCTGCGCCTGAACAACGCCAGGCTTCAGCGCCTGAGGATCTTCCAGCGGCTCATCAATCATGTTGATTACGCCCGGCGCGAAGACCGCGTCAGACGGTTTATCAATGATTTTCAGTTCTACGCCTGGCACGATATTCAGCGCCAGAATACGTTGCATCGTCTGTACACAGCCCACCACCACAGCGGATGCGCCGGAAAGCTCGCCTTCGGCCAGAGACTTGATAATAATTTCCGGTCCAATCCCTGCCGGATCACCCATCGTTACCGCAATAATTTTACTCACTGACCTTCTCCTCAATAAAACGTAAAACGTCGAGCAAAGTAGTTTCGTTGCCAAAACCCCCCGCTTTAGTCATCACAGGGGTCGTGCCGACAACGCTGTTCAGCAGGTATCCCCAGGGCACACAGGATGCGATTTGCCCCTTAATCTGAAAGCCGGTCGCGCCCAGTGCGGTTGCCACAGCAATCGCAATGTCACCACCGGATAAATACAGTCCGCCCGGCAGACGCCGGTTAGCGCTGTCCGCCGTCAGGCTGTCTAGCGCCTGAACAATATTGCGCGTAAGTTCCCCCAGAGAGTGGCTGATCGTTTCGCCAAGCTGCTGTCGGCTGAGCCCAAGCTGCTGGCACCGCGCGTCGATCTCGAAGCGCTGATTTTCGTTATGACAGGTACGAATAATGCAGTGATTACCCTTCATCAGCGCCTTTACCGCGTCCTCACACTGGGATGCCATGACGGTGGATGAATCGGCTGAAAAGAGTGCGTTGATATCGATCTCAACCAGCGTGACATCGCTGCGCAGCCTGACGGCCGCAATCTGTTTTTGAGCGATGTCGCTCATCGATCCGACGACAGCCAGCAGCGGTTTTTCGGTTTTACGCGTAAAATTCTGCGCATTCGCCAGCGCTTCGCTCAGGCCCGCCGAGCCGACCAGCAAGGGGCGAAACGGCAACGTTCTGGCAGCATCAACGATATGTGTCAGATCGTCCTGCACATCCGTATCAAGAATAATCAGACGTACGCCTTCGTCCGCCAGTTGCTGCAAACGGTCGGCTAAATGGGCCTGACGGACGTCATCAAGGTGTATCTCCGCCACCGGTAAAGCGGTTTGCTCTGCCAGACGGGCAGCGATAGAAGCCGAGGTCACCGGCGTTTTGGGATCGCTGGCAAATTCCGTGTCGGTAAGCAGACGGCCATTCACCCAGACTTCACCTTTGCGGGTCACACGCCCCAGCGTCGGCGACGCTGCAGCAATCAGCGCGACGGGCACGTTTGCCGCAGACAGCGCGGCGGCGATTTCCGCCCCCACATTCCCGCGCAGCGTCGAGTCAATCTTCTTGATAATCCAGCCTTGTCCACCAGCGGCCTGCCAGGCTGCAACCGCTTCTACAGTACGTTGAGACGCCACGTCGTCACACACCGCACGGCTATCGGTGTTGATCACCACCGCATCACCCAGTAAATCCGCATGCAGTTTATTAACGTCAAATACGACGCTAACCCGAGCACCATGCTGCGCCAAACCGACGCCCGCATCATTGGCACCCGTAAAGTCATCAGCGACCACTAATACCTGTTCTGCTGATTGCTGCACGTTTGACATACTTCATCCCCGGTTCATGATTACCTGATAATGATTATATTGAATCACATTTGATTATATGTGAGCAATATCAAATTATTTAAAAGGAATTTCACCTATAAATTATCACCACGATGTGGCAAATGGCGTTTAGACGTGATGAGAACCACGTCATTTGACTGAAAGTAATCACCATCGCAACCATTATCATCATAGCGATAACGCTCTGGCGAAAGAGAAAAGGCAAGGTAATAAGCATGAATATCAATAGCACTATCCTCAGCGGTTACCGGGTACTTCAGGACATTAGTCACCTGTTGGCAGGGAAACAGCACGTTTTATTTGTCACCGACAAAAACATCGTCGGGCTGCCTGATGTTCAGGCGCTGATCGCACAAGTTAAGCAAGCCGTTCCGCAGGTTCTGTTGGTTGATCATGTTCCTGCCGAACCAAGCCAGCACGATGTTGCGCAGATACTGAGCCAGCTCAATCAAATCCAGACCGATTTGGTCATCGGCGTGGGCGGCGGCAGCGTACTGGACGTCGCCAAACTGCTTTCCGTACTGTGCGCGGGCGATGAAACCGTCACGCTGGATAGCCTGCTGGCAGGAGAGAAACCGACTCGCCGCACGACATCCCTGCTGATCCCGACCACCGCAGGAACCGGCTCAGAAGCCACGCCGAATGCCATTCTGGCGATCCCGGAAAAAGAGACCAAAGTCGGCATTATTACGCCAGTGATGCTGCCGGATTACGTTGCGCTGGTGCCAGAGTTGACCATCAGCATGCCGTCACATATCGCTGCTTCAACCGGTATCGATGCGCTCTGCCACCTGATCGAGTGCTTCACCTCGACGATTGCTAACCCGGTCAGCGACAACTACGCGCTGATTGGCCTGAAAAAGCTGTTTGCCAACCTCGAAACCTCCGTGCGCGAGCCGAGCAACATGGAAGCCAAGCTGAACATGCTGTGGGCGTCCTATTACGGCGGTGCCGCCATTGCCCACTCCGGTACGCATTTGGTTCACGCCATGTCTTACCCGCTGGGCGGCAAGTACCACATCCCGCACGGCGTAGCGAACGCCATCCTGCTCGCCCCTTGCATGCGTTTCGTGCAGGACGCCGCACAGGAGAAATTCGCACAGGCGTATGACCTGCTGCCGGATGCCAATCTGACGCTCAGTACAGCGGAAAAAGCGCAGGCGCTGGTGACCTACTTCAGCGAATTGGTTAAACGACTCAACCTGCCTAACACCTTACAGCAGCTCGGGGTCGAAAAAGACCACCTGCCGTACCTGGTTGATGCCGCGTTACAGGTTCAGCGCCTGATGAAAAACGTGCCGACACAGGTCAGCGCCGACGACGTCCGTGAGGTTTATCTGACTCTGTTTTAAAGCGCGCGGGTTTAGGTAGAACGGTTTTAACTTTTCATCTTTTTGATTACGTGTCACGAGGAAGAACAATGAGTAAAAATATTACCGGCGTACTAACTGCCATCGTCACGCCGTTTGATAACCAGGGCGAATTTAACCCCGCTGCTATGCGTCTTCAGGTTCAGCGCCAGATGCGCTACGGCAACGGTATTTTTTGTAACGGCACCAACGGTGAGTTTTTCGTGCTGCACACCGATGAGAAAGTCGCCGTCACTGAAACCTGCGTTGATGAAGTTGCCGGAAAAGTGCCGGTTGTCGGCCACATCGGTGAAATCTCCACGCGGGAAACCATCAAGCTCGGCAAGCGCATCGCCGCGCTGGGTGTCGATGCCGTTTCGGTCATCACCCCCTATTTCATCCCACTCAAACAAGAAGAACTGATCGCCCACTACACCGCCGTCGCCGATGCGCTGACTGTGCCGGTGTTTCTCTACAACATTCCTGCACGCACGGGGAATACGCTGGCGCCGGAAACTGTCCGTACGCTGGCGGATCACCCGAACATCATCGGCATTAAAGACAGCGCAGGCAGCTATGAAAGCCTGAGCGGTTATGTGCAAGCGGTGAAAGGTGTACAGGGTTTTAACGTATTGAATGGCCCAGACTCGCTCATTCACCAGGGCTTTGTTGACGGCTGCTCCGCCTGTATTTCCGGGCTGGCTAACGTGGCACCGGAACCGATCAGCCAGATTTGGCACCGCTTCAATGCGGGTGACATCGAAGGCTCCCGTCAGGCACAAGAACAGGTTGCCGAGTTGCGTAAGACACTGTACGCCATCGCGTTCTCACCGGCTGTGGTGAAAAAAGCGCTGGCGATTATGGGTGAAGATGTCGGCGTCAGCCGCTATCCGATCCAGTTTTCCGCACAGGATGAAGACAACATCCGCAACATACTTAGTCAATTCTCGCAGTAACAGAGAAATATCAATTTCCACTTAAGGCCGAGAAGATATGAACCATTTTAACTTTACTGACACCCTCATAATCGTTGGGATGATTGTATTTTATATCGCATTCACCTCATGGTTAACCTACAAGCTACGCAGTAAATCGAACACCGAGTTCATGGAAGGCTCACGCGCGCTACCGGCGTTTATCGTCGGTATCCTGCTGATGACCGAGTTCATCGGTGCCAAATCCACCATCGGTACGGCACAGTCCGCCTTTGAGAACGGCTTTGCCGCATCATGGTCGGTGATTGGCGCCGCCATCGGTTTCCCGCTGTTTGGTATGATTCTGGTGAAGAAGATTTATAACACCGGGAAAATCACCATCTCCGGCGCGATTGCCGAGAAATACGGTACCAGCACCAAGAACATCATTTCGATCATCATGATCTATGCGCTGTTGCTGGTTAACGTGGGCAACTACGTCAGCGGCGCGGCAGCCATCGCCACGGTGTTGAAAGTCTCCCTGCCTGTCGCCGCGCTGATCACTGCCATCGTCAGTACTTTCTACTACTATTTCGGTGGCTTGAAAGGAACGGCCTACATCACGCTGATCCACAGTGCCGTGAAGTACGCTGGCGTCATGATCATTCTGTTTGTGGCATTGAAAATGACCGGCGGCTTTAAGCCAATGATCGAACAAATGCCGGATTACTACTGGACGTGGGACGGTAAGCTCGGTGCCAGCACCATCTTCGCCTGGCTGATCGGGACTATCGGTTCTATCTTCTGTACGCAGTTCGTGATTCAGGCAATTTCGTCAACGAAAGATGCCACCAGCGCTAAACGTGCTACCTGGGTTGCCTTCTTCTTCTGTATGCCGATTGCGCTGGCTATCGCGGTCATCGGTGTTGCAGCGAAGTTTGCCCACCCTGAAATCAACAGCCTGTACGCAATGCCAGTCTTCTTGCAAGACATGAACCCATGGCTCGCTGGTCTGGTCACCACGTCACTGGTCGCGTCTATCTTCATCAGCGTGAGTATGGTGGCACTGGCTATCGTTTCCCTGCTGATTAAGGATTTCTACGTTCCTTACTGGAAACCGACGCCAGAAAAAGAAATGAAAATGACCCGGATCCTCTCGCTTGTCGTAGGTTTCGCGCCGCTCATCTTCGTTCTGTTCGTCCCTGAAATCCTGAAGCTGTCATTCTTTACGCGCGCCATTCGACTGTCGATTTCCGTGGTTGCCGTCATTGCGTTCTACCTGCCGTTCTTCGGCAGCGCTCGCGGTGCAAACGCCAGCCTGATCTCCGCCTGCGTGGCCACCTCTGTTTGGTATATTCTCGGCAACCCATACGGCATTGATAACATGTATGTCGCGTTGGTTACCCCTGCTGTCGTCATACTGATCGACCGCATGATTCCGAACAAAGCGAACAAAATCAAAACCTCTCCAACTGAAAATAAATCGGGAGCCTGAGTCATGAGTAGCGAAATCATTACTGTGGAACGTAGCGGAAAAGTTCATCACGCAGAAGGCGATGCCGCGCGTCTGGATGCCTACATTCCATCGGAATGCCCGCAGAATCATGCGGCCAACCTGCTCCATCTGCCGAACGGCGATGTGCTGTGTGTCTGGTTTGGCGGTACCCAAGAAGGGATTGCAGATATCTCTATCTACATGTCTCGCCTGGTGAAAGGCAGCGATAACTGGAGTCAAGCCGTTAAGCTGTCTGAAGATGCTACGCGTTCTGAGCAGAACCCAGTTCTGTTCCTCGCACCGGACAACGTGCTCTGGCTGCTGTACACCGCGCAGAAATCCGGTAATCAGGACACTGCGATTGTGCGCTACCGCCAGTCTACGGATTTGGGTGTGACCTGGGGCGAGATCGGCACGTTGCTCGATCAGCCGGGCACCTTCATCCGCCAGCCCATCACTGTGCTGAAAAACGGCGACTGGCTGCTGCCGGTGTTCTACTGCCGCGTTCAGCCGGGTGAGAAATGGGTCGGCAACGATGATGACAGCGCCGTAAAAATTTCCAGCGATCAGGGGAAAACCTGGCAGGAATACCCGGTGCCAAACAGCACGGGCTGCGTGCATATGAACATCACCCCGTTGCACGACGGCACGCTGCTGGCGCTGTACCGCAGTCGCTGGGCTGATTTCATCTACCAAAGCCGTTCAACGGATGGCGGTAAAACCTGGTCGGATCCCGTGCCGACCGATTTGCCGAACAATAACTCGTCCATTCAGGTGACGACGCTGGAGAATGGCCATCTGGCGCTGGTGTTCAACCATATGAGCGCCGCCGATGCCACCGAACGCCGTCTGTCGCTGTACGATGAAATCGAGGATGAAGAAGACAAAGCCAGCGATGCCAAAATACCGGAAGTACAAGCTGGTGGCCGTAGCGCCTTCTGGGGTGCTCCACGCGCCCCGATGACGCTCGCCATTTCGGAAGACGGCGGTAAAAGCTGGCCGTGGCAGCGTAATATCGAAGTGGGTGACGGTTACTGCATGACCAATAACTCCACGGAGAAGCTGAACCGCGAGTTCTCTTACCCCAGCGTCAAACAAGCGCAAGACGGTAAGCTGCACGTAGCGTTCACCTACTTCCGTCAGGCGATCAAGCACGTCGTGGTGAGTGAAGAGTGGGTCAAAGCGAACTAAACCGCGCTGCTTTTTCTCTTTGTCAGCGGGGGTTCTCCCCCGCAATACCCTAAATAATTCGAGTTTCAGGAAGGCGGCAAGTGAGGGAATCCCGATGAGCTTACTCAAGTAAGTGATTCGGGTGACTGAATGAAGCCAACGCACATGCAACTTGAAGTATGACGGGTATATCTTCAGGATACTATTATGATTGCAGGAAACCTCAACGCCCTCAAACTCGCTACGCTGCCCGATGCACTGTGGGCGATTCTGTCCGCACCGGGCATGTCGCTGGCTGAACTGAATGCGCTGCCCGAAGGCCGTTACCAGCCGGAAGGTGCCGACTGGTTCTACAACATCGGCACCGTGAACACCGCACCGCGTGCCACGAGACATACCGAATTTCACAGCAACTACCTCGATATTCAACTGATTCTGGAAGGTGAGGAGATTATCGGTTACGGTCTGAATGATGTGCATGGTCAGCCCGCGACTGAACGTAAGCCGGACCTCTACATTCTGGATAATCCTCAGGTGCCGCATCAGATCCACCTTCGGGCAGGCGACTTCGTCACGTTCTATCCGGGTGAAGCCCATCAGGCGCTGTGTGCGATTAACGACAGCCCTGCTCCGGTCAAAAAAGCCGTGTTTAAAATCCCCGTCACGTTATTGTAATTAAGAATGGTTGCATCAAAGCCGTTAAGTTTGATTAAGGAGACACATGTCAACGACAGCCCCTAAACACGCCCTGATTACCGGTAGCAGCTCAGGGATCGGTGCCGCCATCACACAAAAATTACTGGCGGAAGGCTGGCGGGTAACCGGCCTGTCACGCAAGCCGGGTGACTATTCACATCCACACTTTACCCACCGCGCGGTGGATATCATGGATACGCCCGCGCTGACGGCTATTCTGGACGAGATTACGCAGGTTGATGCCGTGATCCATGCCGCTGGCATCATGAAAGCGGCCCCGCTCGGTCAGCTTTCGCTGGAAGACGGTGAAACGCTGTGGCGATTGCATATCAACGCGGCGCAGGTGCTTGCCGACCGTCTGGTCGATAAGCTGCCGCAGGGTGGCCGGATTGTACTGCTGGGCAGCCGCACGTCGAGCGGTTCAGCAGGACGCAGCCAGTACGTCACCACCAAATCCGCAATGATCGGCATGGCAAGAAGCTGGGCAGCGGAACTGGCTCCGCGCGGCATTACGGTAAACATCGTCGCGCCGGGCGCAACGGAAACGCCGATGCTGACGATGCCGGGCCGCCAGAGTTCTCCGCCGAAGCTGCCACCGATTGGGCGCTTCATCCAGCCACAGGAAGTGGCAGATTTGGTGGGTTATCTGCTCTCCCCATCTGCCGCAGCCATTACCGGGCAGCAGTTGGTGATGTGCGGTGGCGCATCGCTGTAAGCCATCACGATTTCCTAGCCAAACTGGCCCCACAGGCCGGTTTGGCTAGCTGCTGGCGCGCGGCTCAAAGATGAATTTCACCTTTTCCTGTACGGGGGGATGCTCGTCGTTGTCCATCATGGCGAGCACCAAACGCCCAACCTCCGCCCCCAGCTTTTCATAGTCCAGTCGCATCGCGGTCAGCGCTGGGAACGTGTGCTCACATTGTTCAGAACCATCCAGACAGGCAATCGCTAGATCGTAAGGGACTTTCATCAGGCGGCGCTGGCATTCAAAGAGCGCGCCCAGCGCTATTTCCTCATGACTACAGATAATCGCATCCAGCTCCGGCTGGTTTTGTAGCAGTTCCGTCATGGCATAGCGGCCAAATTGCAGACTCGGTGCCTCCGGGATAGTAATTTTCAAATCCGCATTGTGATAATGCGCCAGCATGGCTTTATTCCAACCGTTCAACTGCTGTTTTTGCAAACGGTTATCCGTATGAGCGCCGATATAAGCCACGTGGCGATACCCCTTTTCCAGCAGCGACATCGTCAGTTGCTCCGCCGCTTCGGCAAGGGCGATATCAATATTGATGTTCGCACTCAGCACATCAGCACCGGAAACGTTCACCGTAATGACGTTACTGGCCTGAATAATATCTCGGGTTCGCTGTGAGAGTTGCGCGCTGAATAACACCAACGCCGCTGGCCGCTGTTGCAGGAGTTTTTCGACCATGCCCGCTTCGGTATGCTGGCGATATTCATGGCAGCCCATGATTAACGGAACGTTATGTTTACCGACTGCCTGTTGCAGCGCCTGCACAAAACGCACGCTGGCGCGATCTTGCTGAAAAGGATAAAGCACTGCGATAGCAGGCTGATAGGCTGATGCCAGCGCGCCTGCGGCCTGATTCGGTACATAGCCCAGCGTTTTTATCGCATCATTGATTTTCTTCTGTGTCGCATCAGAAACCAACCCTGGCTCCCGCAACGCACGGGACACCGTCATCGCGCCGACACCGGCATGGCTCGCAATGTCCTGTAGCGTCACGCGACTCGTACTCTCGGTGAGCTGGCTGGCCTCTTGATTGGGTTCATAGCCTAATGCTCTGGCGGCCAGTTCCACTTTGCTGCGTAACTTTTCAGAGACCAGATCGGGTTTGCGCATCACGCGCGATACCGTCATCGTCCCTACGCCCGCGTAGTCGGCGACATCCTGTAGCGTAACCTTACCGGTACTGCGACGCTTACGCATGCTCACTTCCTCTCCATTCGTCATTTTTCTCATCGCACGGTCGCGATAACAGCCTGTTACGTCATTGCCTTCAGGCTAGCGTGAAGGGGTAGGCAACGTGAGAACACCCGATTTCCCGACTCATTCACGCCGTGTTATCGCCGTTCATAGTGTGCCTGTGACAACACGGGGGAACAAATAATGGCCCCGCTTGTGCTAAGCAGGTCACAGTTAATGATAGTCATATCAGTTAGCGCTATCTTTTTAGATGTTAATCACATTATTTTCGAGGCCGGCACACTATCCTGCGTTCAGAATGATACAGAGGTGACTCTAATGCTTAACACTTTACTAACACCAGACGTTGTTCAGATTTTACCTGCCTGTGATGACTGGCGTCACGCTATCGCCTTGTCCTGTAAGCCTTTACTGGATAACGGTTCGATTGAACCCACTTATGTTGAGGCGATCTACCGCTCTCATGAGGCCATCGGTCCTTACTATGTCGTCGGCCCGGGAATTGCCATGCCGCATGCGCGCCCGGAAGACGGCGTAAACCAACTCGCCGTCAGCCTGACGCTGATTCGCGACGGCGTGGTTTTCCATTCCGAAGACAACGATCCTGTGCATTTACTGATTGTTCTGGCCGCCACAGACAGCAACAGCCATATCGATATTATTTCACAGCTCGCGCAGTTGTTCGACACGCCTGATGACGTCGCCGCGTTAATTAACGCGACGGAAGTCGAACAGGTGCTTTCCGTTATTTCTCGTTATTAATTGCCACCAGAGGACACAGATTATGAAAATTACAGTCGTATGCGGTAACGGCCTGGGTACCAGCCTGATGATGGAAATGAGCATTAAAAACATCGTTAAAGAACTCGGCGTGGTTGCTGACGTGGATCACGTAGATTTAGGCTCGGCGAAAGGCACGGACAGCGACATCTTTGTCGGTACAAAGGATATTGCCGATCAGCTCGTCGCGCAGGCAGTCGGGGGGAAAATTGTGTCCCTGAGCAACATGATCGATAAAGTGGCGATGAAAGAGCGCCTGTCGGTCGCCCTGACAGAACTTGGCGCATTATAAGCGAGGGATCAAAAATGGAATTCTTCCGTTTTTTAATGAGTGATGTGCTGTCTGAACCGTCCATATTGGTCGGTTTGATTGCGCTTATCGGCCTGATTGCACAGAAAAAACCGGTTACGGAATGCATCAAGGGCACGGTGAAAACCGTCATGGGTTTCCTGATCCTCGGGGCGGGCGCGAGCCTGATCGTGTCCTCGCTGGGAGATTTCGCCCAGATTTTCCACCATGCATTTGGTATCGCCGGTGTGGTGCCGAACAATGAAGCCATTGTCGCGGTAGCACAGAAGAACTTCGGCACCGAGATGGCGATGATCATGTTCTTCGCGATGGTCATCAATATCGCGATTGCCCGCTTTACGCCGTGGAAATACATTTTCCTGACCGGCCACCACACGCTGTTTATGTCGATGATGGTTGCCGTGATTCTGGCGACCGCAGGCATGAAAGGCGTGCTGCTGATTACCGTTGGGTCGCTGGTCGTTGGGGTATCAATGGTGCTGTTCCCTGCCATTATTCACCCGTATATGAAGAAAGTCACAGGCTCGGATGACGTCGCCTTTGGTCACTTCTCGGCGATATCACAGCTGCTGTCAGCGTTTATCGGCAGCAAGTTTGGTAATAAAGAGAAATCAACGGAGGACATGGAAGTACCAAAGAGCCTGCTGTTCCTGCGTGATACGCCGGTTGCCATCGCCTTTACCATGTTTTTCATCTTCATTTTCACCTGCCTGTTTGCCGGCCCTGAAGCGGTGAAAACGATGAACGCCGGTGGGAAAAACTGGTTCATGTTTTCGCTGATCCAATCCATTACCTTTGCCGCTGGCGTATACATCGTGCTGCAAGGCGTGCGGATGGTGATTGCGGAAATCGTGCCTGCGTTTAAAGGCATTTCTGACAAACTGGTTCCCAACGCTAAACCAGCATTAGATTGCCCCGTGGTCTTCCCGTATGCCCCGAATGCCGTTCTGGTCGGCTTCCTGAGCAGCTTTGCGGCTGGGGTGATCGGTATGGTCCTGCTCTACCTGATGGGATTAACGGTGATCATTCCCGGCGTGGTGCCGCACTTCTTCGTCGGCGCAGCGGCTGGCGTTTTCGGTAACGCCACCGGCGGACGTCGCGGTGCAATTTTAGGTTCTTTTGCCAACGGACTGCTGATTACCTTCCTGCCTGTTTTCCTGCTGCCAGTGCTGGGCAGTATCGGACTGGCGAACACCACGTTCAGCGATTCTGATTTCGGCGCAGTGGGGATTCTACTGGGCATTATCGTGCGCTAAGCCCGCATGATGAATGTCATCCGACAGACCAGTTTTAGTTAACGGGGGAAATGATGGAATTCTATTTAGATACGGCGGATGTCGCCGCAGTAGAACGACTCGCTGGCGTGTTGCCGATTAAAGGCGTGACCACCAATCCGAGCATTGTCGCACGCGGAAAATCCGATATTTATAGCGTGCTGCGGGACATGCAGGCCCTTATCGGCACGGAAGGACAGCTGTTCGCTCAGGTGATGTCGCGCGATCCTGACGTGATGGTGGGAGAGGCATTGAAGCTCAGAGATGTGATTCCTTCTCTGGTCGTCAAAGTGCCGGTGACGCATGCGGGTTTGAGTGCCATCAGGCAATTGACGGCGCTGGATATTCCCACCCTCGGCACCGCCGTATACGGTGCAGGGCAAGGGTTTTATGCCGCGCTGGCTGGCGCTCGCTATATCGCGCCTTACGTCAACCGCATTGATGCGCAGGGTGGCGATGGGATTGCGATCGTGAAAGAGCTGCAAACCCTGATTAACCTGCACAGCCCGCAGACTCAGGTACTGGCAGCCAGTTTTCGCACGCCGCGTCAGGTGCTGGACTGCCTGCTGGCGGGGTGTCGGGCGATTACCGTCGACCCTGCCGTTGCTGAACTGTTCCTGCAAGATCCTGCGGTTGAAGATGCGCTTAACCGGTTCGATCATGACTGGCAAGCACGCTTTGGTCATGCCGATCTTGGTTGATTGATGGACAACACCACTCGCTCGCCGGGTGGTGTTACCTCATGCGAACACGCGGTATCTCACCGTAGCCGTAGCTCTGTTCTCCCATAAGATAATTGATTGGACAAAATTTGCACATTAAGAAAGAGGTGATTATATTTATCATTCAGTAGTTTTTTCAGTGATAATAACGATAACCAATAGTTACAATATAAAACTACTTGTCTTGTAAGTTTAAATTAAGGTTTAAATGGCGCATTGCTGAGGCTCTGTATTCTGGCAGAAATACGGCTCTTGTTTGAAATGTGGCTTTTACCCTTTGCCGATAGCGATAGTGGCAATACTTTTCTCCTATGGTTGATTCAAAATACGTATGTATCTTTTATTACATTCAGGAGTCCAGCATGTTACTCAAAACGTTTTTATTAGGCACAATTTTAGGAATAACCTCATTTACGGCTTTCGCCGCCAATCCTGTCGATGGAAAGACACTTAACGTTGCGGTTTCTCCAGCGTCACCCCCGATGCTATTTAAATCCGCTGACGGTAAATTAGAAGGGATCGATCTTGAACTCTTCTCTTCTTATTGTAAGGAGAGAAACTGCAAACTGAAAATAACAGAATACTCATGGGATGGCATGCTGGGTTCCGTGGCAAGTGGTCAGGCTGATGTCGCATTTTCAGGGATATCCATCACGGATAAACGTAAGAAAGTCATGGATTTTTCCGCGCCCTATTATGTGAATTCATTTAATCTGGTGAGCTTAAATAATCGTGATATAGACCTGAGCGATCTACATAATTTAAAAAAATACACCGTAGGGTTTCCCAGAGGTATGGCTTACGCCGATTTGATAAAAACCGATCTGGAACCCAAAGGATATTACTCGCTGAGCACAGTAAAACTTTACCCCTCTTATAATGAAACCATTGCCGACTTGAAAAATGGCAACTTAGATCTCGCCTTCATAGAAGACCCGGTTTACTTTAACTACAAGAACAAGCAAAAAGCCCCGATTGAAAGCCGCTATGTTTTCAAAGGCGTTGACCACCTTGGGTTTGCCTTTAAGAAAGATTCACCGGTGCGCGATGACTTTAATACCTGGCTGAATGAACAGGGTGAAGCAAAAATATCGGGTATCGTAGATAAGTGGATGAAATAAAAAACGATGTCATCACAAGACATGATAAACATCTATTATTTCTTGTTTGAAGGTGTCAAGTACACGCTCATCGTCACATTTACGTGTTTTTCATCAGCCTTGGTTATTGGATTAACCGTCGCCGTGTTACGGCGACTGGTTTTTCCCCCAGTGAAGAACATACTGGATATTCTGGTCTTCATTTTTCGTGGTATTCCCGTTTTAATCGCTGTCTTCCTCGTTTATTTCGGCCTTCCTGCAATAGGCCTGAGCATTCCCCCCTGCTTGCCATGAACATTAGCATTGGCTTAATCAGCGGGAGTTATCTTGCGGAAGTGTTCCGTGGTGCGCTTCAATTGGTTGATCCGTCAGAGATTACCGCCGCCAAGACCGCAGGTTTAGGGAAATTACAAATTATAAGATACATCGAGCTACCGCAAATGCTCCGCTTTTCTGTTCCTGGGGTAGCCAACGAATTCTCATCGGTATTAAAAGCCACACCTTTTGCCTACACCGTGGGTATACCAGAAATCACCAAGCAGGCCATGTCCCTGACCGCAGTCACGATGAACGGTCTGGTCATTTATACGCTGGCGGCAATCCTTTATTTTCTCATTTACAAATTATCTATTATTGCCGTAAGGCGGCTTGAAATGAGATTTCAGGTAACGGGCGATGGCTTGAAAAATCAGGGTGGCAATAGATGACGTTAATAGAATTACGCGAGGTCAGTAAGACGCTCGGTAGCAAAAAGGTGCTGGATAATCTTAATTTACAGATTGAGCATGGCGAAATAAAAATCGTCATGGGCCCATCAGGCTGTGGCAAAACGACGCTGCTGCGCTGTCTGGCTCAGCTTGAAAGCCCAGATACGGGTAATATATTTTTTCATGGTCAGAACGTTACCGATAAAAAATTTAATATTCTCGATTTCAGGAAAAAAATTGGATTCGTTTTTCAGAACTACGCGCTATATCGCCATCTGAACGTTATGGACAATATTACTCTGGCGCTGCGTAAAGTCTTTAACGTCTCCGAACGTGATGCCAGAACTAAAGCCTTATATGAACTGGAAAGGCTGGGGATGGAGGAGCACGGTATGAAATACCCTTCACAGCTCTCTGGCGGCCAGCAACAGCGCGTTGCTCTCATCCGTGCTCTGGTTACCGATCCTGAAATCATTGTATTTGATGAGCCAACATCCGCCCTCGATCCACTCATGACCCGTGAAGTGGGTTCGCTCATAAAGCAACTTCACCGGCGGAAAGTCACCATATTATGTGTCACCCACGATATACGTCTGGCTAAACAGCTTTGTGACAGAGTGACCTTCCTAAATTATGGCAGGATCCGGGCCGAAGGATCTTTCGCAGAGCTGTCAGCCCTCAATGGCGAACCGGACATTCATTATTTTTTTGGAGAAAAGTAATATGCTTGCCGGATGGATGAGTTTTTATCACGAGCTGATAGATCAGCTTCCTCTGGTGCTTGATGGAATCAGCGAGACAGTAAAGCTGGCGACAGTGGTTTCTCTCACGGGCTTTTTCTGGGGCATTGTTATTTTTTTTCTGAGTATCAGCAACCGACCTGCCGTTAAAAAGCTAACAGAAATGTATATGGACTTCTTTATCGGCACGCCATTAATTCTTATTTTATTTGTCATGTATTACGGCTTGCCACAAACCGGTATTAACTTATCGCCTTTCGCTGTCGCGGTAACGGGATTTACCCTGAATATCGGGGCTTATAACGCCGCCTATATGACAACCACTTACAATTCCCTGAACAAGTACGAGGCGGAAGCGGCCGTCGTACAAGGGTTTAGTCAATGGCAAATATTTCGCTTAATGATATTGCCTCAGGTATTAATCACCTCAGTGCCCGCACTGACTAATCAGGTCATTAATAATATCAAAGACAGCACCATTGCTTTCCTCATCCAGTACACTGAATTTTTTTCCCGCATTCAGGAAGTCGCGGCAACTAACTTTGAGTTTTTCAGTGCCTACCTGTTCGCCGCGCTGGTTTACTTAGTGCTGATTTCTTTTATTGTGCTGCTGTCCAGAATCATTGAACGAAAGCTGCTTGTCCTCACTCAGGCCTAGCCTGACAGTGAGCGATGATTGATGCAGATAACGGTCAAAGGTTCCCCGCGTACTGACTCCAGCACGCTTTTCCTTCACCGTTCTGTCAATGCAGGACGAATTCGCGGTACTTTTCCACCAGCGTCAGAAAATCATCCAGACCGCATAAAGACAGGCTCTCTTCGTCGTAATAACTCATGCCCTCTTCCAGCTCATCCGTGGTGAAAGACAGCTGATTTGCCTGCACCATCACTTCTTCTTCATCCAGCGACAGCGTGTATTCATGCCCCACGCGCCGCCACTGCCGCTCGCTGCCTGCGACGGAACGCGCGCCATCTTCGACGTCATTCAATATCGTCAGTTGGCCTTTCACTTCTTCATTGAACCAGTGCCCGATCGCTTCATGTCCCATCGACATACGAACGATGACCTGGCCCGTCACATCCCGCAAAAATTCATAGTCCATGATGCCATCCTCACTGTTATGTTTCTTTTGTTCAGTTTAGTCGCCTCTGCCCCCTATCGTCGTGATACACCTTCACCTTTCATGCTGCAAAGGCACGATGCCAACCGCCAATGCACAGGCAACGTGAGGTATGACGCGTATAAAACGGGCAGAAAAAAAGGAGGCACAAGGCCTCCTTCGATGTAGAGATGCGAACTATAGCGAGTTAGACCGCCGTCTGGAAGATCACGCTATCCGCTTTCTCGGTATATTGACCTAACTGGTCAAAATTCAGATAGCGATAGGTGTCCTGCGCGGTTTTATCCACCTGCGACATGTAGGTCTGGTACTCTTCTGACGTCGGCAAGCGACCCAGCAATGAGGCAACCGCAGCCAGTTCGGCAGAGGCCAGATACACATTAGCGCCGGTTCCCAAACGGTTCGGGAAGTTACGCGTCGAGGTAGAAACGACCGTCGCACCATCCGCTACGCGCGCCTGATTACCCATACACAGCGAGCAGCCTGGGATCTCGATACGCGCTCCGCTCTTACCAAACACGCTGTAGTAGCCTTCTTCGGTCAGCTGTGCCGCATCCATCTTGGTCGGCGGCGCAACCCACAGGCGGGTCGGCAGCTGGCCTTTGTGGCTATCCAGCAGTTTACCTGCCGCACGGAAGTGACCGATGTTGGTCATACAGGAACCGATGAAGACTTCATCAATCTTCTCGCCCTGCACGTCAGACAACCAGCGCGCATCGTCTGGATCGTTCGGCGCACACAGGATCGGCTCTTTGATGTCGGCCAGATCGATGTCGATCACCGCCGCGTACTCGGCATCGGCATCCGCTTCCAGCAGTTGTGGATCGGCCAGCCATTTTTCCATGCCCTGAATACGACGCTCCAGCGTACGACGATCGCCGTAGCCTTCGGAGATCATCCACTTCAACAGCACGATGTTGGAGCTCAGATACTCGATGATTGGCGCTTTATCCAGCTTGATCGTACAGCCAGCCGCAGAACGTTCCGCCGAGGCGTCGGTCAGTTCAAACGCCTGCTCGACTTTCAGATCTGGCAGACCTTCGATTTCCAGAATACGACCAGAGAAGATGTTCTTCTTGCCTTTCTTCTCAACGGTCAACAGGCCTTGCTTGATGGCGTACAGCGGAATGGCGTGAACCAGATCGCGCAGGGTAATGCCCGGCTGCATTTTGCCTTTGAAGCGCACCAGAACGGATTCCGGCATATCCAGCGGCATCACGCCCGTCGCGGCAGCAAATGCCACCAGACCGGAGCCCGCAGGGAAAGAGATACCGATTGGGAAACGGGTGTGAGAGTCACCACCTGTACCGACGGTATCCGGCAGCAGCATACGGTTCAGCCAGGAGTGGATAACACCATCGCCCGGACGCAGCGATACGCCGCCACGGTTCATGATGAAATCAGGCAGTGTGTGGTGCGTGGTCACGTCAACCGGCTTCGGATAGGCCGCGGTGTGACAGAACGACTGCATCACCAAATCAGCAGAGAAGCCCAGACAGGCCAGATCTTTCAGCTCGTCACGGGTCATCGGCCCGGTGGTGTCCTGTGAACCTACAGACGTCATCTTCGGTTCGCAGTATTCGTCAGGGCGAATACCCGCGACGCCACAGGCACGTCCTACCATTTTCTGCGCCAGCGAGAAGCCTTTTTTGCTGGCTTCAACCGCTTTGGAAATACGGAAGATATCGCTGTGCGGCAAGCCCAGTGATTCGCGCGCTTTGGACGTCAGTCCACGGCCGATAATCAGCGGAATACGGCCACCAGCGCGAACTTCATCCAGCAAGACGTCGGTCTTCAGTGCAAACGTCGCCAGCACTTCATTGGTGTCATGACGACGGACTTCACCTTCATACGGGTAGATATCAATCACATCGCCCATATTCAGATCGTTCACATCGACTTCGATCGGCAGCGCACCAGCATCTTCCATCGTGTTGAAGAAGATCGGGGCGATCTTGCCGCCCAGCACCACACCACCGCCGCGTTTGTTCGGGACGTGAGGGATATCATCCCCCATGAACCACAGCACGGAGTTGGTTGCCGATTTACGCGATGAACCGGTACCGACAACGTCACCGACGTAAGCCAGCGGGAAGCCTTTCTTGTTCAGTTCTTCGATCTGTTTGATCGGGCCCACGGCGCCAGGTTGATCGGGATCGATGCCTTCACGGGCGTTTTTCAGCATCGCCAGCGCGTGCAGCGGGATGTCAGGGCGTGACCAGGCATCAGGTGCCGGAGACAGGTCATCCGTGTTGGTTTCACCAGTGACTTTAAAGACGGTAACGGTAATTTTTTCCGCCAGTTTCGGGCGGGACAGGAACCACTCGGCATCAGCCCAGGATTGAATTACTTTCTTGGCGTGCGCATTGCCTGCTTTCGCCTTTTCTTCTACATCGTAGAAGTTATCAAACATCAGCAGCGTGTGGGACAGCGCTTCGGCGGCAATCGGTGCCAGCTTGTCGTTGTCTAACGCATCAATCAGCGGATGAATGTTGTAGCCCCCTTGCATGGTACCCAGCAGCTCAATCGCTTTTTCCTGAGTGACCAGTGGGGAAGTGGCTTCGCCTTTGGCGACGGCAGCCAGAAAACCGGCCTTCACGTAGGCGGCTTCATCAACGCCGGGGGGGACACGGTTAATCAGCAGGTCAAGCAATACTTCTTCTTCGCCCGCCGGGGGATTCTTGAGTGACTCAACCAGCGCGGCCATCTGCGTGGCATCTAACGGTTTAGGAACAATCCCCTGCGCAGCCCGGTCGGCTACGTGCTTACGATATTCTTCTAGCACGACGTTCTCCTCGCTCTCATTGTCTTCATTATGCCCGGCGCTCTTGTTCCCGCTTGTGGTGTCCATGCCTGGGTGCCAGCGTGTGGATGTAAGGTAGTAGAGTGTCCGGTCCAGCCTCGTCAGCATATCAGGATTTGAATTGATTGTTAATTCGTTCACATAATAGCAACATTAATTTTTATTCAACTATGCTATGTGCCCAATTTCACTATCACTGAAAAATGCCGACATCAGCAGAATAGCATGTCCCTGACGGCGCACACTAACTATGCTGAGTTAACCACATAATAGGTAAGTTTTTAACAACATAGCGCGATTAATCATCGTTTGGTGGCGTAGTGATAATCAGAATGTTCGCAATAGAGTCGGGAAAAGTGTTAACAGATGATAGGTGCCTTCACGGCAACGATGCCGGATGACCTCTTTGATCACAGGAAAAAATGCCATGAAGATAAAACGGTATCTGCCAATGGTTTTCGCTACTGCTTTCGCGTTCACTGCATCCGTCTATGCCGCCCCTATCGAGCTGGAGGGGATCGGTTTAACGCGCGATATTCCCTGTAATGGCAATGATGTCACTATTTCAGGCAACGGCAATCACATCGTACTGACCGGAAAATGTGCCGATATTTCCGTCTCGGGCTCTGAGCACAACATCACGTTCGATACCGCAACATCGCTTACCGTAACCGGTTCAGAGATTGCCGCCACAGGTCAATCGACAGGTGACTTGACTGTCGCCGCGTATAAAAACACCATCCGCACGCACATCCTTGCCGAGGATAAACCAGCGAAGGTGAATGTGACGGGTACGGAACATCATCTCGATCTGGATTTTAAGGGCCCCGCCGTTGTTTCCTTTAATGGCATCAGCAACCGCCTCTCATGGGGAGGAACAGAGCCGAAACTCTCTTCCAGCGGTGCTAATAACGTCATCAAACAAAAACCATAATTTGCTGCGTTTATTCCTCTGAGAGATGCCCGATAAATGGATTCCGGCAACGAAGAACACACGACCCAATCGACAGCTCGCCGATTGGGTCGTCATTTTTAGTACAAAGACTATCGAATCAATTCCCGCTAGAGCGGGTCACATCAGGCCTTAAACGTCAGCCACGGGCGCAGCCGTGCCACGGGTTGAATCAGCCCTGACTGCGCCTGAATATCAATCACAGGCGCAACGGGTTTATAGGCCGCGGGCGCTTCTTCACGCAGGCGTTCGTCTTTCAGTGTGATGCATTGCCAGGGCAACGTATCTGCCTGCTTCGCCGTATCGACCTTGTTACGCATACTTTGCCGACGTTCGGCACGCCCTGCGCCGTGTGAACACGACCACAGCCAATCGGGATTGCCCTTCCCTGTAACGAGATAAGAGTAATCACCCATTGAACCGGGAATCAGCGCAAACTCCCCGGCTTTGGCGGGTGTCGCGCCTTTGCGATGCAGGTTCATCCCGTGTTCCGGCAGAATAATGTTATGCGACAGATCGACCACCAGCTTGCTCGTATCCCGCGTAAACACCTGCTTCCAGGAAGCGCGAATCAGTTCAGTCAGCACGATCCGGTTGATCCACGCATAGCGTGCGGCGACGCCCATGACTTCCATATACTCCGTCGCCTGCTCATCAACCAGACCAAACAGGCCGGACTCCGGATATTTTTCGCCCGCGGGCCAGCAGGCTCGCGCTTTATCGATCCCACGCTGGCCGACATAAAAACCCACGTCTCGTGAACCAGTGTGAATCATCACCACAACTTCGCCTTCCTGCACCCCAGCCTGATACGCCGCGTGCCTGTCCAACACGGCATCGACAATTTGCAGCTCAACGAAATGGTTACCCGACCCTACCGTGCCCAGACTGGAGGGTCGAAGTATCTCGCGAGGCGCAAAAAACGGCTCAGGCGCATGTCGACTATTGGCATGAACCGCATCGGTTCCGGCGATGGAGCCGAGTTCCGCCGACAGCCGTCGGAAGTCCACCTCCTGCCAAAGCCCCTGCTGAGGCAGTGCCGCCAGCCACGCTGGCAACCCTTCATCAAAGAGCGCGGAAAACGAATCTGGCGTAACGGGAACATCACGCCGATCCAGCAGTAACGTGTTTTTGAGCGCCTGAATCAGCGCGGGTTTGTGCTCATCAGCATCCGTATGATGCACGCCCGTTGTCAGCAAGCGCATGCCACAATTGATATCCGTCCCAATCGCCGCAGGGATAACGAAGTTCTCCGTTGTGGCAACAATGCTGCCGACAGGCGCAAGCGTACCGGGATGGAAATCCGGCGTCGCGCGAGCAGCACAGACGCGTGCATCGCTGCCCGGTAGGTGAACCGAGGCGAAATCCAGCAGTTGCTGAACCGCCTTTTCTTCCAGCGGCAACGTGTCCGGCAACAGAATCTGCGCTTCTGCGTTCTGCCTGCGGAGATGATAAATAGAATGTTGGTAATCGGTGTCTATCCCCAAACGGGATAAACGTTTTTGTAAGCGAGTAAATGTAGACATGGTGCTACCTAGAAAAACAAAAAATCGCTCCTCCCGTTTCGGAGAGAAGGTTGTTTTTCCTGCAGCAGCAGATTCAGGAAAGGATGTCGGGCTATTCTAGGGAGGAACGCCTCTATTGTAAACCGCAGGTCGCATCGAGCTGGGTCCGTTATTAACGGTTTTATCGATGTCAGTCATTATCCTCGCTCATGGCCGAGGGTATGATAAGCTCAATACATTAGGCATCACTAAATTAGTCAGTTGCGCAGGATGGTAGGAACATGGCGTTGAGCAATTCGGATCGAGAATTCATGCAGGACGGTGCGGCAAAAGCCGCAGCGATGCTGCGCGCGATTGGCAACGAGAACAGACTACTGGTGCTTTGCCTGCTTATCGAGCACGGTGAAATGTCGGTTGGCACGCTGCTTGAACACATCCCGCTCAGCCAGTCCGCCCTCTCGCAGCATCTGGCGAAAATGCGTGAAGAAGGGTTGATTAGCTACCGGCGCGAATCGCAAACGCTATACTACCGCATCGAAAATCAGGACGTGGAAAAAATCGTCGCCACCTTAAAAGGCATTTTCTGTCCCTGATCGCGGCAACGGCACGCCATAAAAAACGCCACGGCACAATAGCACCGTGGCGTTCGCGATTCAGTATGACGGATATAAAGCTTAGAACGACGTATTCACGCTAACAAAGAAAGTCCGTCCCGGTTCGTTATAGGTTGCCGCACCAGCACCCGCGATGGTAACCACGTTATTGTTCACCACATCCTGCGCATTACCCGCACGGAACAGGCGTTTATCAAACAGGTTATCAACCCCACCGGTCACGCTCAGGTTCTTGTTAAACTTATAGGTACTGCTTAACCCGAACAGCGCATAAGGGCTTAACTCATTGGTTGCGCTACCCGTTACGCGCTCACCTTTGTAGTTATATTTCTTCGGCTTCTGGCGACCATACCAGGTCACATCGGCCAGGAAGGAAAGGCTCTCCGTCGCCTGCCAGTCTACCGATGAATTCAGGGTAAACTCCGGCGTAATCGAGAGGTAATCTCCCGTGGTTTTATTTTTCGATTCCAGCATCCAGGTCAGGTTGTTACGCCAGTTGATGGTCTCCGTGACGGGAACGGTCAGGTTACCTTCCAGCCCCTGAATAACGGCTTTCGGTACATTGCCCCACTGGAAGATATTGGCGTTGGCATATTGGGCATTGGTGCCGCCCACCGCTTTGCCGATGACATTGTTGCCTGCTTCAATCTTGTTACGGTAATCGTTATGGAAGTAAGTGATACCCGCGATCAACCCATCACGGTGAAACTCCAGACCAATCTCTTTATTCAGGCTGGTTTCCGCCTTCAGGTCTTCATTACCGATCAGGTAGCAGGACGTGCCGCCAGCACAACCCTGTCCACGGCTATAAAGGAGATAATTCTCGTTAGTCTGATACAAGTTCGGCGCTTTGTAAGCACGAGCGATACCTAACTTCAGCGTGTAGTCGTCACCCAGTTCCTGCGACAGGTTGAGCGACGGGCTCCAGTTGGTGCCGGCCGTGCTGTGATGATCGACACGCAGTGCCGGCGTCAGCATGGTGCTGTCCGTCAGTTGGACGTTATCTTCCACGAAGGCAGAAGCCAGACGAGCAGCGGATTTCTCACTGCGGCCACTGCTGCTCAGCGAACCCACACTGCCCGCTTCGGTTGTCGTCTGCAAGTTCGAAACCGGATCTTTCATCTTCTGCTCGTTCCACTCAACCCCGAACGTGAGCACCTGATCGACCCAGACATTTAGTGGAATATTCACTTCGTTATGCGCAGTGAAATTATCCAGCTTGATCGTGCCATATTGGTTCGGACTCGTCGTATCAAAAATCCCTTCTAAACCGCCAGACAGTCCCTCAAGGATACGGGTATTGTGCGTGCGCTCGTATTGCAGATACGACGTAGAGCTAACGCCGCTGTCCCAGTAGCCGCGATGCGTGACCGCAAAGTTCTGGCGGTACATGCGGTTGGTTTCCTTGCCATAATTACTCACGACAAGCGGGTTGGTGTTGGTATTTTGCGAATCGCCCGCATAGATATTGCCCTGACGGCTGGAACCCGCTTCGAACTCCAACGCCTGCTGCTTGGTCATATCCCAGCGCAACAGGCCGTTGATATCTTTATTACGCACGCCTTCACGCCCGGAAGGCAGTGAAGCTGACTGATTGCCCGCGCGTGCGGACTGATGCCCTTCGTTAATATCGCGTGCATCAGCCTGGGTTTTATTCAGGTTACCGTACAGACGGAAGCTCAGACTGTCAGTCAGTCCGCCCATCAGGCTGAAATCGGTACGTTTGGTGGCGCCTTCTGCACTATGCTCCGGCGCATTCAGGAAAGTGTTCCAGGTGCCATGCCATTCCTGACTTGGCTGCTTGGTGATGATGTTAACCACGCCGCCCGCTGCGCCGTTACCATAGCGCGCCGCCGCAGGGCCGCGCAGCACTTCAATGCGCTCGACCATATCGGCAGGCACCCAGTTGGTGTCACCACGGGTATCGCGCTCGCCGCGCCAGCCGTAACGTACTGCCGTACGGCTCGACACGGGCTTGCCATCCACCAAAATCAACGTGTTTTCCGGTCCCATGCCACGGATATCGATCTGGCGGTTGTTACCGCGCTGGCCGCTGGTTGAGTTACCGGACAAATTGACGCCCGGCATGGTGCGAATCAGATCGGACAGATCGTTAGCAGGCGGACGCTTACTGATATCTTCGGCCGTAATCACCGACACGCCCGGAGCCTGACGGGTTTGCTCAGCGGCCGTCACCACCATCGTGTCGCCCGATGTTTTACTTTCGGCCTGATTCTGCACCTGAGGGGCAGGTTCTGTTGCAGGCGAGGTCTGCGCAGCGCTCAGAAACGACGTCATCCCGCAGCTAACGCCAATGAGCGTCGCCAGATAACGACGCGATTGTGGTAGTTTCATCAAAATTATCCTGCCCTGTAAGAAATGAATAAGTAGCCTGAAAAAGGATCAACATCGCAGCCGGTACAGCGACACCTAACGACAATCAGCAAAACGCTGAATAACGGCGGAGATAAAACGCGCAAACGTGGCGGTTATCGGGGAGAAGCGTCATGCCAATGGCATCACGTCGTGTTGTTATGAAATGCTGTGTGTAATCAATCAGCCCTTTTCTCCGCATTGCCGGAAATGGAAAATGCATTTATCGTGCAATGTGATGTTCTCAACGAAAAATGCTATTGAGAAGTATTTGCATTACCATTTTGGCGCGGTCATTGTTACATTTGTTATTCAGGACGGGGTTTGCTCTAGCAGCAAAATGTTTTGCCAAAGCATCAAAATGGAAGGCGCAGGTCGAAGGGTTTAATCAGGTAGGTAATCACGTGCGCAGCTTCACTCAGTCATCAAAGCCGATCTATAAAGATCACATCGTTCAGCAATCGAGTCTGGTCGCGAATGACTACCGTTTTATCGGGCCCCGGCTAATCGATAACACGCCAGTGCTATTCGGGTCGTTCACTGTCGTGCAGCTCAATCCGCATCTGATCCTGCATACCGCGGATGTGATTAATCGCCACAACATGAAAACCCAAAACCTGCTGGATGGCGCAATCAAGCTGGCCATCGTGGTCAGTGGCAATGCGCACATCTCATTTGGTCATCAGGAACTGCATCTGGGAGAGAGCCAGCCCGCTTCGCTGATTGCGCTGACGGAGCCGACGATGTTTACCCGCATCGGCAAGCGTGATGAATATGAGCGCACCATTACGCTGACATTCGACAGGGAATGGCTGTACGGCAATATGATGGACACCGTTGGCGACTGGCAAGCCATCCACGATTTCACGCAGACGCATCTGGCGACACACCTGTGGACACCGTCCCGACAGGCGCTGGCGATTGCCTTACAAACGCTGGATGCAGAGCCTTGCCAAACGCCGCTCCAGCGCCTTTATCTGGAAATGCAGTGTATGAGCCTGATTATCGAGGCCTTTACTTCATTGACCGCCAGCGTGGCGCAGGACAAAAGCAGCGGCGTTACTCTGCGCAGCTACCACCGTATTCAACAGGTCAGAGACATGCTGGAAAGCGGCAGCGCCGACCATCTTTCGATGAGTGAGATCGCTAAAAGCGTCAACATGAGTGAAAGCACGCTACAGCGCCATTTTCGCCAGACGTTCAATATGAGCGTGTTTGAATACCTGCGTAACTGCCGTTTGCAGCGCGCCATGCTGGCCTTGCAGAAAGATGGCATCGGCATTGCGCAGGCGGCCAGCATCGCCGGTTACAACAGCCCCGCCAACTTTGCCACCGCCCTGCGCCGTGCATTCGGTATTACGCCGGGACAGCTAAAAGACCGCTTCTGATTCTGAACCACTAATAACCAAATGGAATTTGTTATTCCGTTTGGTTATTAATCGCTATTCAGCGATGCACAGTAAATTAGTATTTTTCTGCCAGCACATGACTATCCATGACCAATCAGACTGATATCACCGCAACGCTTGCCCACCACATCATCCATAGCGAACCTAATCGAGAAGCGATAGAGGCCGCCCGCGACGGGGTGACTGACTTCGTTTCCACCGCACTTCCCATCGCACAGGGAGCGATTGCCGATAGCGGGCTCGCGCCGTTAAAGCAGGTCTTCAGCGGCACGGACAGCCTGACGCGCAGTCTGATCCTGGGTTATGCCGGTCACGTACTGGACTTTGACGATTATCATCCGGCGTTTCGCGGTCACCCCAGCACCGTCATTCTGCCTGCCCTGTTTGCCCTGGCTGCAGAAGATTCCTCCGTCACGGAAGAAGCATTTTTAACGGCGTATGTGATCGGCGTGGAAGCCGCAGGCAGAATCGGGCTGGCATGCGGCCCGCGTCATTACAGCCTCGGCTACCACAACACGGCTACGCTCGGTGCTATCGCCGCTGCCGCAGCCGCCGCACGTCTGGCTGGTGCTTCGGTAGAACAGACGCAAACCATTCTTGGACTGGCTGCCACACAGGCCGCAGGACTGCGGGCGCAGTTTGGTTCAGCGGTCAAACCGCTACATGCCGGGCTTTCCGCCAGAGCGGGGTTAACCGCCATCAAGCTGGGCTTAGCGGGCTTCGAGGGCAACAAACAGCAGGTGATTGACGCCTTTCTTGCCGCGCATGGC
Organism: Pectobacterium polaris; assembly: GCF_002307355.1. Lineage (NCBI taxonomy): Bacteria > Pseudomonadati > Pseudomonadota > Gammaproteobacteria > Enterobacterales > Pectobacteriaceae > Pectobacterium > Pectobacterium polaris. The sequence continues at coordinate 332,226 of NZ_CP017481.1, forward strand.
GATCAAAAACAGCAGCCGGAGCTGCTGGTTGAAAACTGGGGCGCGCCGTGGCGCATGCTGTCTCCCGGTCTGGAGTTCAAGCGCTACCCAACCTGTGGCGGCACCCACAGCGCTGCCGAGGCAGCTTTTGCACTGCGGGAGCAATGGCATAAGCAGAATGGTGCAGATGCCTATCTGGCCGATGCCATCGAACAGATCACGGTGACTTTCCCACCGGGTGGCGATGTTGCCCCCTTTATCCGTAACGCCACAAACGGCGTAGAAGCACGGTTCAGTCTGGAATATGTGATTGCGGCGGCGCTGATTGAAGGGGAACTGAAGCTGGCACATTTCTCGGAAGCCCCGGTTGAAACCACGATCTCGGCGCTGGCGAATCGCGTCATACGCCGCGCCGATGAAACCGCGCCACCCGATGAGCTTGACCCAGAGGCACGTTTTCATGAGGTTACGCTGCACCTGCGTAACGGCAGCACGCTAATCCATCGCACCACACGTCAGGAAACCTCAGCGCGCCCCACCGATCTCCGTGCCAAGCTGCAGCAAACCATCGGCTCGCTGACACATCTTGACAGCAGCCAGATCGCCGACCGCTGCGCATTACGGCAGGAAGGCGATCTACGCTATTTGCTTGGGCTACTGTTTTAACAAGATGCTGGTTTAACAAAATACGGGTTTAACGAGATGCGAGGTGCTGTCGATAACCGCCATTATCGACAGCACGATTACTGGCAATACCATTACCGACAACCACCACGCTGTCAGATCGAATTAGTCTTTCTGATGGGAAAGCCATTTCCCTTTTTCATCAAATACCGTCACGCCTGGCACTCTGGAGTAACTCCCTTCTCCCTCTGATTTATAGTGGGTCGCCAGTATGTGGGGAGAGCGATAGTCAAAGTTGAAATAGCCATCATCAGGATTCTTGACGATCAGCTTGCCCGTGCTGTCGATGAGACCTTCTTCTACCTTGAAGTAGCGATTATCAAGGTTGTTTTTAAAAGACGTCGCTTCACCATACGTAAACAGGTTCTTTTTCTCTTGCGCGGAAATAGCTGGGAATCGCGTCACATCAAGCTGACGTAATACATGCAGGAACATCAGACGTTCCAGTGGCGTTCCTGCATCTTTCGGGACTAAAAATTGTAATGTGAGTCCACTTCCCACATTCACATCGTATTCATAGCCGACAAACGCGCTGTCGCCATAAATAAAGATGTTATCAATTTCTTTACCTTCAGGGACGATCTCTTTGGTTTCAGCCATGAGTTCAGGAATCGACTGAGGAGCGACCTTAAAATAAACATCGTACTTAAACACTTCCGACGGGAATTTTATTTTAATGCGCGTTTTTGACATGCTCCGTTTAATAAAGCGCTCAGGCTTTTCCATGCGCTGTTCGAGTGCTTTCCAGATAGCCTGATGCATTTCTGCGATCTTAAATTCATCAGCGATCTTTACGCCATACTTCGCTTCCAATTCCGGCTGAGATAATGCCAGATCGTACATCGACAATGCCTGCTCGCCGCGGTAACGTTCGTCCATCGTACGCAGCACAGCAAATGCGTTGGCTAACGAGACGACATCTTCAGCATTCGCTAACCCAATAAAATAGCGCTGCTTAGCCTCATCATATTGAAAATAGGCGGCTTCCAATTTTCCTTGTTGGTTATCGTATGCCGCACCGTTTTCCGACTGGAATAACACGCCCTTTTGCCCTTTCAGCCACAAAGCCAGATTAAAATCCTCTTTTGCCGCGCTAACGGTAAACAAGTCAACGTCGGTGTTATTCTGCTTATCCCGATAGGTGTAGATCTGCGTGTCTTTATTTTCCCGGTCGATGAGTAGACGCCCCATCCTGCGAATATACATCCCGTGCTCTCGTAGGCTCAGCTTGTCGTACATGCTAAACGGCAGCTTAATCGTAAAATATTCTTCGGGATAAAAGGGAATACCGGGAAAATCATCCATCGGCGCGCGGTTAAATGCCTCTTTCTCTTCAAGAAGCTGCGCCTGATAGGCTTTTTTGCGTTCTTCAAAACGCTGCTGGATTTTGAGTAAATCGGGTGACTGTGCTTTTGTCTTTTTCAATACCATGGTGATTTCACAGTAATAAAATGCACAGGCTGATTTTTTATCTGACACAAAATGAACCGTGTTCTTTCCATCGATTTTTAACGTGTGCAACATACCGTTTATCTGCACTCGGTTATCTTTGATCTCCCTGGTATATTCGCCATCCGAAGTAGTGTAAATCACCTGCGTCGGCGTCAGACTGAAGTAGATATCGTCTTTAATGCCTTTGAAGCTTTGTGTGATATTTTCCTGAAGCTCATCTCTGTTTTTATTGGCTTCAGGATGTTTACTGTTATCAAACACAACGCGAACATCCTCAACCAGATATTTTCCCTCGCTCAGTGTTTCCTCTCCATTACAGCCCGACAGCCATAGCGCCATCATGATAATACCCAGATATTTCCTCATCACTTCGTCCCTGTAAAATTAAAAAGCCTCTGAATGCCGCGGCACGCAGAGGCGAGTCATGCATCAGTAAGCTGATGTTATCAAAAAACTTATTATAATTCAGGCACTGACGGCTAGGGCTTTAGCCATTGGTCTAAAAAGCTAAAGACTTCTTCCTGCTGTTCCTGATAGAAAACGTGCCCCAGCTCAGGCCAGATTTTGGTTTGCAGCTTGCTGTCCGCCCGCTGGGATTGCCACACCTTGTGCATTTTGGCGTAAGCATCTTCAACGGATTGCGTCGGGAACAGTTTGTCTTGACCACCGTTAAATAGCAGCATCGGTTTTGGCGCGGCGACGCTCGCCACATCAGGGAAATCAAAGCGCGTCGGTTGCCCCGGATGCAGCATGTAGAATGCCGACTGCCCTCTCAGCACATTGTTGCCCGGCGTCATCAGGCCGTCATACGTGCCAATCCAAGATACCGCTGCCGTTGCCGCGACCTTGTCGGATAGCGCGGCGAGCTGCCAGGCACGATAGGCGCCCATCGAGAAACCTACGACGCCAATACGTTGCTTATCAACCTGTTCAAGCGATGCCAGAAAGTCCGTCGCCCGCATGTCTTCGTAGGCCATCAGACCCGCGAGTGAGCGCCCCAGATTAAAGAAATTGCTCGCCAGCGCCTGCTGCTGCTCATATTTAATTGGCCCGCGCGAGCCCCAACCTAGCGCATCGACCGCCAGCACCACATAGCCCCGCTTCGCCAGTTCATCCCCGACAAAACGGCCGGTGAAGAACTTATCGGCCCACGCCTGTGCAGAATCGAGCTGCTTGTCATTGCCCCACGGTTTGATCATCTTCTCTTTGCCGATATCAAACTTCGCGCCGTGATCGTGTAGCAGGATCACCGCAGGATGCGGCCCCGCGCTTTTTGGCGTCAAAAGCAACGCGTCTACGCGGCTTTCATCGGTCAGGTTAAAGGCGACCTTCTCCGCCGTATAGCTGCCGCGATCCTGTTTTTCCATCGTCTGCGGGGCAAAGTCTTTGGTGGAATCCGGCGTCAGGAGCAGCGAACGCAGCGTTTTTCTCGACTGGGTTTGCCATTCGCTAAAATCCGTAAAATTCCCCGATAGCCAAGAGTCCGAGTAGGTCATCTGCTGTTTAAGCTGCGGATAAAATGAAGGCAGTCCTTCATCCGTCACCGCCTGATCTGTCGCGGGTTGAATCGTAGGGTTCATATCGTTCGCCATCAGTGAAGGACTGGTCAGCAAAGCCGCCAGTAGCCAGACAGAGGAGCGTAAGGTATTAAGATTCATCATAACCTCAAAAATAAAACGTCGTTTCTTTTTGAGGTTTGATTGTAATTGACGCCGCTAAAAATAAACGGACGGAACGCGCATTCTGCGAAGCGACTGGCAAAAAAGGTTCGTCGCAACAGCGTAGGCGCAGAGGGGAATACCACACACGTCAGCGATCAGAGTGTTCAATTTATTGCATAATAACGATTTGAAATCGCTTAACGTCTCAGAGCAGAACGACATCAGGCGGCTGATTCGTCTCGTTTGCGTTCAGCCACCAGCACAACTCCTTTTCGCGATTCATTAGGCGCAAGGCTCCATATATCGCTTTCGGGAATGCTGCGACCATCGTATCGAATCCGTTCTCCGTCATACGGCCAGAAAGTACGTTGTTCTGAGTCGAACACAAATACCTCAATGCCAACCTCTTTACGTGCCATACGCGCCCACAACGCCTTCCCACCAGGAAATTGAACGTTATCACTAACCAGCACGATACCGTCGTTAATGAGCGCCTTATACATAGCGCTGGCGACATTGGCGTTTCGTTCACGCTTAGTGACAATCACGCCTTCAACCTGAGTAAGGTAGTCACTCACCGGTTGCAGGTTCTCGTAATAACCTATGACAGCCAAAATAGTTTCGGCTTCGTCGTCGCTGTTACGGGATTTCAGATCAATCTTTGCGACAACAACATGCCGTAAATCACCGTTAACGTCATCAGGCTCTCCATATATGGCAACGGCATGATGCCGCTCATTATGGATATAAATATCCACGGCGCGACCATTCACGCTCGTTTCGCCAATTTTCCGATATTCCCGCGCCATAGTGGCGGGGCTATATGACATTGGAAGAATCGCCATATCAAAACTCCCGCTATCGTTGAGGACTGGTGACATTATAAGCATAGCCTGTTGCACTTCGTTGGGGTCTATAATACCAAACATCATGCGTGTTTATTAGCCAATTTTCGCAACAGCATTATCCTCGCTAACCTTGAGCCGGGCAGAACCAGGAATCATTTAGTTCGCACTAATCCGTGATACACCCCCAGATAACCCGATACGTTGGAAGAAAATCGGCACGATCGTCATCGTGCCGAGAAAACATTACTTAGGTACGGTATAAACACTTTCCCATTTCACCGGAAATGTCATTCCTTCACCAAGATAGAAGCTGGTATGCGGCGGCTGGTTATAGCCCGCATTCTGAGCCGCGACTTGTGTCCGATAGGCCGGGTCGTGCATCAACGTTGACATACGGTATGTAGTTTCCGACGTCGTGCTGAAAATCTGTAGTTCGCTACTGTCAGACTTGGGAATAATGAACTCTTCACGCCAGTCGCCAAACAGATCGGCACTCAGAACGGGTGTCGCTTTCGTCCCATTTATCCACGTCCCCGAATTGTAGGTATAAGCGCTGAATACCCGCTCGGTTTTCTCTTTAGCCGGTATCCATTTATCAATCGTCGCGCGATCCCATGTCTCACGCAGCAGATCGCCATCCCACCAGATAGCAAAATTGATTTGCGATGGTTTTTTATCGGAAATCCGCTCGCCTTTCGCATTAAACAACCCACCTTGCGAAGACCAGCATTCCACCCCTAAGTGAGCGGGATCGACATCCATACAGACGCCGCGCCCATTATCACCACCCGAACCGTTACTGTATCCCCAAAGGATCTTGCCCGTGGCGGCATCGTGCATCTCCATCGCGTTATTACCATACTGGTTCGCGGACTCATGTACCATAAACACCTGTTTACCAGCACGCGAAGGATCGAGAACGCTAAAGTGCAGCGCATCGCCATGCCCCAGACCAGTGGAATTCAATAGCTTGCCATTGCTGCCAATCGTTGCTGCGCCAAAGATAATGTCGTCTTTCCCATCCGCATCCGCATCGCCAGTACGAAGGTGGTGCGCACCTTGTCCATACGCCGTGTTCAGCACATCACCAGCCGTTCCGCTGTCATACGTCCAACGCTTCGTCAACTTGCCATTACGCCAGTCCCACGCGACAATCACCGCGCGCCGATAGTAGCCGCGTGAAAAAACCGCGCTCGGTCTTTCGCCATCAAGGTAGGCAACCCCCGCGAGAAAGCGATCAACGCGATTACCATAGCAATCACCCCAGTCGCATACATCACCGCGCTCGGGATATAATCCACCGTCGCCATTGCTTTCCCGGTTTGACCACTAAACACCGTCAGGTATTCTGGCCCAGAGAGAACATAACCATTGCCATTGCGATAATCCGCCTGACTATCACCAATGACATTTCCTTCGCCATCGATTGTCCCATCGGCGGTTTTCAGCATCACTTCGGCTTTACCGTCACCATCCAGGTCGTACACAATAAAGTCGTTGTAATGGGGGCCAGACCTGAGGTTTTTACCCAAATCAATACGCCAGAGGCGCGTTCCATCCTCTTTATAGGCATCAATATAAGTATTGCCGGTATAGCCAGCGTGCGAATTATCTTTTGAGTTACTCGGCGCCCACTTAATTACATATTCGTATTGACGGTCACCATCCAAATCACCAACGGATCCATCGTTCACCCCATAGGAATACACATCTCCTTTTGGTGTCACACCATCGGCAGGTTTCTTCAAGGGAATCGACTGATAACGTTGACCACTCAGTACAGATTTAGCGACATCTTCTTTTCCTTCGACGCCCTTAATGACCGGGCGTATCGCATAAGTAGAATCGGCTTTACCATCCGGATCGATAAAGTTAGTCGTTGTACTCAGAGGGGAAGGATTGATGAGTTGACCATCTCGATAGAGATTAAAAGCAATATTTTCAGGGTCAGTAGCAAACAGCCGCCAGCTTAAGAAAACATGTTTCGATGATTTGAATGCAAACAGTCCGCGATCCAGCAATTCAATTTGCTTACTTTTTCCTGCTGCATAAGCCGACGTCATCAGCCCATCCTGCCCACCGCCCATCAGTGTAGCAAGCAATGTAACAGCAATGACGCCTGCTCGCGGCGTTGATAAATAGCGTTTCATTTTCTCTCCTTGATTACGTGAAGAATGCCCTTACTCCCGTTGTACAAATTGCATACAGGCATATCCACGCCAGATTAGTACAGCAGCGTAATTATCAATCACGAAAACAAGGCAAGAAATCATGACGTCTATGTATGATAAATAAACAATTTATTGCGCTATAAAAGTCACAGATAAAAAACCGTCATCTGGCACTCTACCGTCGCGTTACAGGGAAGCCGTGTTGTCTGGCAGACCACACCACAACGAACGTAATCAATAACAGCACCAACAGCACCGGAGAGAAGGCAGCAACGCCGAGGCGCTCCAGCAGAACACCACCGATGATACCTCCCCCTGCAATAGCCACGTTCCAGGCGGTAACCAACATAGACTGCGCCACATCGGTCCCCCCTTTCGCCGTTCTGACGAGAGCCGTCTGGAATAGCGTTGCCGCACCGCCGAAGGCTAATCCCCAGACGGCCACGGCCGCATAGACCACAGCCAATACATCACCTGCCACGCCAAGCGCCAGTACGGACAGACAGAACAATGCCGAGCAGGCGAGCGTCAGAGCGCGCAAATAACGGTCAATCAGCACGCCAACGATCCAGATGCCCAGCAGTGATGTAACGCCGAATACCAGCAGCACCAAACCAGTCTGCGCAACCATGCCCACCGCCGCGAGAAACGACGCAATGTAGGTGTAGAGAATGTTATGCGCCAGCACAAAGGCCAGCACGGCACATAGCACGGGCCGCACGCCTGCCATGGTGAACACCTGCCCCAGAGATAGCCTCCTGCCTGTTGATTGCCCAGCGAAATCCGGTACCTGAATACGTACCCACAACATCAGTATTAAGGCCAAACCACTCATCATACCGAAACACATTCGCCAGCCGATCGCGTTGCCAAGAAAGGTTCCCGCGGGCACACCCAGCGACAAGGCTAATGGCGTGCCGACCATCGCTATCGCAATAGCCCGTCCCTTCTGGTGTTCAGGCACCATACGGGCCGCATAGCCCGCCAGCAGCGCCCACAGCAGCCCAGCTGAAACACCCGCCAGAAAACGCGCCGCCATCGTTAGCACGTAGCTACCGGAAAATGCCGTAATAGCATTGGCGACAGCGAAACCTGCAATGGCTGACAGTAGCAGCGGGCGGCGACGCACACCTTGCGTCGCGGCGGTTAACGGGATCGCGGCCGCCAAAGAACCTACGGCATAGATAGTGACGGTTTGCCCGACCCAGGCTTCGGACACCGCCAGACCTTGCGCCATTTGCGGCAACAAGCCCGCTGGCAGCGCTTCAGTCAGGATAGTGATGAACGCTGCCGTGGCTAATGCCAGCAATGAGGCAATGGGCAGTCTGTCACGGTGTATATCGGTCAGTGAGGCAGTCATCGTGCAGCCTCCAACTCGCCATACACGGCATCGCGCAGTTCGGTGACAAAACGCCCCGACATCCCCTCGTACATCGTGTTGGTGAAGGCCACGACGCTCAAACCTTGTGTTCGATCGACAAACCATGAATGACCGTAGGCGCCCCCCCAGCGCCAGGTGCCTGATGATTCGGGTGACTCGGCTAACAGCGGATCGCGTAAGACCGAGAAGCCGAGGCCAAAACCGCAGCCCGGTGCATTGGACAGTTCCAGCCCCTGAGTCTGATCGCGTCCCATCTCCTCGATCAGCGCGTCGGGCAGCGGAACGCCGCCCCCTTTACGCAGGGCTTCCAGCAGGCGTAACAGATCCCAGGCAGTACCCGCCATGCCAGCACCACCAGATGGAAAGGCCTGAGGATCAAAGATGCGCGCAGGGCTGTACGCAATACCAATTGCTCCTTCAAAGGGAGAAACCGTTTCACCTTCGGTCAGGCGATGCGGCTGCGGGGTGTCGTTCACGTAAGCAGTAGTCAGGCGCGATGGGTCACGTATAACGAAGTCGGTATCGTGCATGCCCAGTGGGTCGGTCACCAGTTGGCGAACCGCCTCGTTCAATGACGTACCGTGGATGCATTCGATCAAGGCTCCCAATACATCGGTTGCCAGCGAATAACCCCAAGCCTCTCCCGGCACGTATTGCAGGGGAACGCTGGCGATACGCCGCAGGTTCTCATTCAGGCTGATGCCGGAAGCATCCATACCGTCTGAGACACCCGCCTGTGCATAGGGGCCGTCCGCATGGGTTTCGAAAAAGCGGTAGCCCAAACCCGCGGTGTGGCTAAGCAGTTGCCGCACGGTAACGCGAGCAGGGTTGCCGTCGGCCAGCCGGAGCTGAAACGTCGGCATCCAGCGAGTGATATCCTCATCCAGATCGAGCCGACCTTGCGCCACCAGTACCAGTGCCGCAACCGACACGATGGGCTTGCTGACAGAAGCCAGCCGGAAGATGGCATCCAGCGCCATAGGGCGGGCGCTTTCCCGGTCAGCCCATCCTGCGGCCTGCTGATGAATCAATTCTCCGTTGCGCGCGACCAGCACGACAGCACCGACCAAACGCCCATCGTCCAGCGCCTGTTGAACGACGGCCTGAATTCGGGGAGAGATAGGGGCTGCTGAGGCACCGGTATCCAGAGGAAATACGGGAGTTATCACGGGTGTTCCTTTTATCAATGAGTGTTCCCGTTACGATAGAAAATCGACAATTAAAGAAAAAGTAGGCTACTGTTCCTTAATATACGGAACAAACTGTCCGCAATAGAGAGGGAGTATGGATAGCCTGAATGGCTTAGCGGTATTTGTGCAGGTGGCCGAAACACGCAGTTTCATTGCCGCTGGCCGACTGCTGGGCGTGTCAGCGTCTGCGGTAGGCAAAAGCATCGCTCGGCTTGAAGAAAAATTGGGTGTGAGGCTATTTCACCGCAGTACGCGCAGCATCACATTGACCGCCGAAGGCTCACTATTTCTGGCGCGTAGTCGGCGAGTTCTGGCTGAAATCGAGGCAGCAGAACTGGAACTCTCGCAGACCAGCGCCGTACCGCGCGGACGCCTGCGTGTGAGTCTTCCGTTGGTCAGTTCACTGGTGTTGCCCGTACTCGGAGAATTCATGCGCGAATACCCTGAGATCGAACTGGATTTGGACTTCACCGACCGAATGGTGGACGTCATTGAGGAAGGTTTTGATGCTGTGGTACGGACAGGAGACCCCGTTGACTCACGCCTCACCGCTCGGAGGCTGGGCGCCTTCCGTTCTCTGCTAGTCGCTGCGCCAGACTACCTTACCCGGCGTGGCACCCCTCAGATACCTGTCGATCTGATGCAGCACGCCTGTCTGCACTACCGCTTTCCCAACAGCGGCAAGCTGGAGCCGTGGGCGCTACGACTTCCCCCCGGCGACCCAGAGTTACCATTACCCACCTCGATGGTCTGCAACAACATCGAAACGCGCCTCTGTTTCGCACTGCAAGGGTTGGGGATCGCCTACCTGCCAGACTTCTCCATCCGTGAACCGCTGGCCAGCGGCCATCTACAGCCGATCCTGACCGACTATGTGGAACGCAGCGGCGTCTTCTATGTGTTGTGGCCTGCCAGCAAACACCCGTCACCAAAAGTGCGGGCACTCGTCGATTTTCTCTGCGCGCGAGTATTTCCCGCCTCTGATACGTAAAAAAAATCCGGCACCTGTAAAGGTGCCGGATTGAATTCACGCTATTCGAACCTGAGCGAACTTACTTCTTCTTCGCTTTCGGGTTCGGCAGGTCAGTGATGCTGCCTTCAAAGATTTCAGCTGCCAGACCAACAGACTCATGCAGCGTTGGGTGCGCATGGATGGTCAGTGCGATATCTTCTGCATCACAGCCCATCTCGATCGCCAGACCGATTTCACCTAACAGTTCACCACCGTTAGTACCGACAATCGCACCACCGATAACACGGTGAGTTTCTTTGTCGAAAATCAGTTTGGTCATACCGTCAGCGCAGTCAGACGCGATAGCACGGCCAGACGCTGCCCATGGGAAGGTCGCGGTTTCGTAGCTGATGCCTTTCTCTTTCGCTTCTTTCTCGGTCAGACCTACCCAGGCCACTTCCGGTTCGGTATAGGCGATAGAAGGAATCACTTTCGGATCGAAGTAGTGTTTCTTACCGGAGATCACTTCGGCAGCAACGTGGCCTTCATGCACACCTTTGTGCGCCAGCATCGGCTGACCGACGATGTCGCCGATAGCATAGATGTGCGGCACGTTGGTGCGCATTTGCTTATCAACGTGGATGAAGCCGCGATCGTCAACTTCCACGCCCGCTTTGCCTGCATCCAGGTTTTTGCCGTTCGGTACACGACCGATAGCAACCAGAACCGCATCGTAACGCTGTGGCTCGGCTGGCGCTTTTTTGCCTTCCATCGTCACATAGATGCCGTCTTCTTTGGCTTCTACTGCCGTCACTTTGGTTTCCAGCATCAGGTTGAACTGCTTGCTGATACGCTTGGTGAAGACCTTAACAACATCTTTGTCAGCAGCCGGGATAACCTGATCGAACATTTCAACAACGTCGATCTGTGAACCCAGAGCATGGTAAACGGTACCCATTTCCAGACCGATGATACCGCCGCCCATAACCAGCAGACGTCCTGGGACGTTTTTCAGCTCCAGCGCATCGGTAGAATCCCATACGCGCGGGTCATCATGAGGAATGAAAGGCAGTTGGATTGGACGTGAACCCGCCGCGATAATCGCGTTATCGAAGTTGATCGTCGTTTTGCCGTTTTCGCCGTCAACTTCCAGCGTGTTGGCACCTGTGAATTTGCCCAGACCGTTAACCACTTTAACTTTACGGCCTTTCGCCATGCCAGCCAGACCACCGGTCAGTTGGGTGATGACTTTTTCTTTCCACAGACGGATTTTATCAATGTCGGTTTTAGGTTCACCGAACACGATACCGTGTTCTGCCAGTGCTTTGGCTTCTTCTATGACTTTAGCAACGTGCAGCAGGGCTTTGGAAGGGATACAACCCACATTCAGACACACCCCACCCAACGTGGCGTAGCGCTCTACCAGTACAGTTTCCAGACCCAAATCCGCCGCGCGGAATGCAGCAGAGTAACCCGCGGGGCCGGCACCAAGTACCACTACCTGAGCTTTAATTTCAGTACTCATCATGACCTCTTAATTGATTTCCGGCGGGTCTGTGACGTCATTGTTATTGAGTCTTAACGCCCTCTTCCACCGGGACGTGTCTTTGCCGCTGTAGTTTACAAAATCGTTAACAATTTTGAAACAACAAGCGACTAACGATTTGTCCTTGATCACTGACAGCTGTAACAAATAACAGCTTATCAGAAAAAAGCCGGCCGTCAGGCCGGCTTTTCGATTACATCACCAGACGGCGGATGTCAGACAACGTATTGTTAATGATGGTAATGAAGCGAGCACCATCAGCACCGTCAATGACACGGTGGTCGAAGGACAGAGACATCGGCATTATCAGACGCGGAGTGAACTCTTTACCATTCCAGACCGGTTCCATCGCGGACTTAGACACACCAAGAATAGCGACTTCCGGCGCGTTGACGATCGGCGCAAAGTGCGTAGTCCCGATGCCGCCCAGGCTGGAGATCGTGAAGCATCCGCCCTGCATTTCGCCTGCAGTCAGTTTACCGTCACGGGCTTTCTTGGAGATCGCCATCAGTTCGCGAGACAGCTCAGTGATGCTCTTCTTGTTCACGTCTTTGAACACCGGAACCACCAGACCATTCGGGGTATCAACCGCAACACCGATGTTGATGTATTTCTTCAGCGTCAGACGTTGCGCGTCTTCAGACAGGGAACTGTTGAAGCGTGGCATCTGCTCAAGCGCAGCGGCAACGGCTTTCATGATGAAGACAACTGGGGTGAATTTCACATCCAGTCTGCGCTTCTCAGCTTCGGCATTCTGCTGTTTACGGAACGCTTCCAGATCGGTGATATCCGTTTTATCGAAGTGCGTAACGTGCGGGATCATCACCCAGTTACGGCTCAGGTTAGCACCAGAGATTTTCTGGATGCGGCCCAGTTCCACTTCTTCCACTTCACCAAACTTGCTGAAATCAACTTTCGGCCATGGCAGCATGCCTGGCAGACCGCCGCCAGCGGCAGCCGCTGGCGCAGACTCAGCGCGTTTCACTGCATCTTTCACGTAAGCCTGAACGTCTTCGCGCAGGATACGGCCTTTACGACCAGAACCCTTCACTTTCGCCAGATTCACGCCGAATTCACGAGCCAGACGACGGATAACCGGCGTTGCGTGAATGTAAGCATCATTCTCAGCGAACTCGCTCTTACCTTCTGCTTTCGCAGCTGGCGCAGCAGCAGGTTTGGCCGCTGGAGCAGGTGCAGCAGCCGCTTCTTGCTTGGCCGCTGGAGCCGCCGCAGGTGCAGCACCTTCCACTTCGAAGACCATGATCAGTGAACCGGTTTTAACTTTGTCGCCGGTGCTGATTTTGATTTCTTTAACCGTACCCGCGAATGGTGCAGGGACTTCCATTGAAGCTTTGTCGCCTTCAACGGTGATCAGTGATTGCTCAGCCGCGACTTTATCGCCAACTTTAACCATCACTTCAGTCACTTCAACTTCGTCACCGCCGATATCCGGTACGTTGACTTCTTTCGCCGCAGAAGCCGCTGGTGCAGCAGCAGGTGCCGCTTCAGCTTTCGCTGCTGAGGCTGCAGGTGCGCTGCCAGCCACTTCGAATACCATGATCAGAGAACCGGTAGAGACTTTATCGCCGGTGCTGATTTTGATCTCTTTAACCGTACCTGCGAAAGGTGCCGGGACTTCCATAGACGCTTTGTCGCCTTCTACGGTGATCAGAGATTGTTCAGCAGCAACGGTGTCGCCCACTTTAACCAGTACTTCGGTCACTTCAACTTCGTCACCGCCGATATCCGGCACGCTGACGTCTTTCGTCGCAGATGCTGCTGGTGCAGCAGCCGGAGCGGCTTCTTTCTTCTCTTCTGCCTTAGCAGGTGCAGCGTCAGCTGCACCGTCGGCGGAATCGAAAATCATGATCAGTTTGCCAGTTTCAACTTTGTCACCGACAGAGACTTTAATCTCTTTCACGACACCAGCCTGCGGAGAAGGGACTTCCATAGAAGCCTTATCACCTTCAACCGTGATCAGCGACTGATCAGCTTCAACTTTGTCGCCAACCTTCACCAGCACTTCGGTGACTTCAACTTCATCTGCACCGATGTCCGGTACGTTGATTTCGATAGCCATGTAATCTTTACCTCTTATGCCAGACGCGGGTTAACTTTATCTGCATCGATGTTGAATTTAGTGATGGCATCAGCAACCACTTTCTTATCGATTTCACCGCGTTTAGCCAGTTCACCCAGAGCCGCAACCACGACGTAAGACGCATCCACTTCGAAGTGGTGACGCAGGTTCTCACGGCTGTCAGAACGACCGAAACCGTCAGTACCCAGTACGCGGTAATCGCTAGCTGGGATGAAGTTACGGATTTGCTCAGCAAACAGCTTCATGTAGTCAGTAGATGCAACCGCTGGCGCATCGCTCAGTACCTGAGCCACGTAAGGTACGCGCGGCGTTTCGGTCGGATGCAGCATGTTCCAACGCTCACAATCCTGGCCTTCGCGTGCCAGTTCAGTGAAGGACGTTACGCTGAATACGTCAGAACCGATACCGTAGTCTGTCGCCAGAATCTGAGCCGCTTCACGTACGTGACGCAGGATAGAACCTGAACCCAGCAGTTGAACTTTACCTTTGCTACCTTCAACCGTTTCCAGCTTGTAGATACCCTTACGGATACCTTCTTCCGCACCCTGCGGCATCGCAGGCATGTGGTAGTTTTCGTTCAGCGTAGTGATGTAGTAGTAAATGTTTTCCTGCGCTTCACCGTACATGCGGTGCAGACCGTCATGCATGATGACAGCAACTTCGTAGGCAAATGCCGGATCGTAGGAAATACAGTTCGGGATAGTCAGAGACTGAATATGGCTGTGACCATCTTCGTGCTGCAGACCTTCGCCGTTCAGCGTCGTACGACCTGAAGTACCACCGATCAGGAAGCCACGTGCCTGTTGGTCACCCGCTGCCCAGCACAGGTCGCCGATACGTTGGAAACCGAACATGGAGTAATAGATGTAGAACGGGATCATCGGCAGGTTATTGGTGCTGTAAGACGTTGCCGCCGCCAGCCAGGAAGAACCTGCGCCCAGCTCGTTGATACCTTCCTGCAGAATCTGACCTTTCTGGTCTTCTTTGTAGTAAGCAACCTGCTCACGGTCCTGCGGAGTGTACTGCTGGCCTTTCGGGCTATAAATACCGATCTGGCGGAACAGACCTTCCATACCGAAGGTGCGCGCTTCGTCAGCGATGATCGGAACCAAACGATCTTTGATAGATTGGTTCTTCAGCATCACGTTCAGTGCACGTACAAACGCAATAGTGGTAGAGATTTCTTTATTCTGCTCTTCCAGCAGAGTGCGGAAATCTTCCAGCGTTGGCAGTTCCAGTTTTTCGCTGAAGTTAGGCTGACGAGAAGGCAGGTAGCCACCCAGCGCCTGACGACGCTCGTGCAGGTACTTGTACTCTTCAGACTCTTTATCGAAAGTGATGTACGGCAGTTTTTCGATGTCGGCATCAGACACTGGCACGTTGAAGCGGTCGCGGAAGTAACGCACGCCATCCATGTTAACTTTCTTAACCTGGTGCGCGATGTTCTTACCTTCAGCCGCGTCGCCCATACCATAACCTTTAATGGTATGCGCCAGAATAACGGTTGGTTTGCCTTTGGTGTCCTGCGCTTTTTTCAGTGCAGCGTAGACTTTCTTCGGATCGTGACCACCACGGTTCAGTGCCCAAATTTGATCGTCGGTCCAGTCTTTAACCAGTTCTGCCGTCTCCGGGTATTTACCGAAGAAGTGCTCACGCACATAGGCACCGTTTTTGGATTTGAAGGTCTGGTAGTCACCGTCGACGGTTTCTTCCATCAGTTGGATCAGTTTACCGCTGGTGTCTTTACGCAGCAGTTCGTCCCAACGGTCGCCCCACATGACTTTGATCACATCCCAGCCAGCGCCGCTGAAGATACCTTCCAGCTCGTTGATGATCTTACCATTACCGGTAACAGGACCATCCAGACGTTGCAGGTTACAGTTGATGACGAACACCAGGTTGTCCAGTTTTTCACGGGTCGCGATAGTGATCGCACCTTTGGATTCTGGTTCGTCCATTTCACCGTCGCCCAGGAAGGCATAAACGGTTTGCTTAGAGGTATCTTTCAGACCACGGTTTTCCAGATACTTCAGGAATTTAGCCTGGTAGATAGCACCGATCGGGCCCAGACCCATAGATACGGTCGGGAACTGCCAGAAGTCCGGCATCAGTTTAGGGTGCGGATAAGAAGACAGACCGTTACCGTGAACTTCCTGACGGAAGTTGTTCATCTGGTCTTCAGTCAGACGGCCTTCAAGGAAGGCACGAGCGTAAACGCCCGGAGAAATGTGGCCCTGGAAGTAGACCAGGTCGCCGCCGTCCTGCGCAGTGCGAGCACGGAAGAAGTGGTTAAAGCACACTTCATAGAAAGTGGCGGAAGACTGGAAAGAAGCCATGTGGCCGCCCAGATCCAGATCCTTTTTAGAAGCACGCAGTACTGTCATGATCGCGTTCCAGCGGATTGCTGAGCGAATACGACGTTCCAGATCCAGATTACCAGGGTATTCCGGCTCGTCTTCCACTGCGATGGTGTTGATGTATTGACGTGCAGCTGTACCAGCAGCAACGCTGACACCGCCTTTACGTGCTTCACTCAGAACCTGATCAATCAGGAACTGGGCGCGTTCAACACCCTCTTCACGGATGACCGATTCGATCGCCTGCAGCCAGTCGCGGGTTTCGATCGGATCCACGTCATTATTTAAACGATCTGACATGGTTATTCCTTATCTTCTCTAATCAGTTAGTTTATGGAGCCTGTCTTCCTGCATTCTGAGTTAGGTTTCGTCCTAAGCAAAACGCATGAAGACAGGCTCATCGTCGTCATTACCGCATTCAGAGCCCCAAATTACGGATGCTCAATCCCTGCGTTGCTGGAGCCGACGCAGCGATCTCTCGCGCCGACTATGTTCCCGGTTAAGATCCAGCAATACTTCCTCAATAAACGCCAGATGACGGTGTGATGCTTCGCGCGCCTTTTCCGGCTCACGGGCAACAATCGCCTCAAAAATGCTGGCGCGATGAATGCTAACCTGAGCCAGCACTTCACGGCTCAAATAAAGCAATTCAAAATTCTGCCTCACGTTCTGTTCGAGCAGCGGCCCCATACAGCGCACCAAATGCAGCAACACCACATTATGCGTGGCTTCTGTTACAGCAACCTGATACTGCATAACGGCTTCTGATTCGGCGTCCAGATCGCCCGCTTCCCTCGCCTTCTCAATCACGGCATGACAATCCCGGATACGTTGCAGATCCGACTCTGTGCCACGCAACGCAGCATAGTAGGCAGCAATGCCTTCCAGCGCATGACGCGTTTCCAGAAGATCGAACTGTGATTCGGGATGTGTGCTCAGTAATTCTGCCAGCGGATCGCTGACGCTTTGCCATAGATTGGCTTGAACGAAGGTACCACCACCCTGACGGCGCAAAAGGAGACCTTTGGCTTCCAGGCGTTGAATGGCTTCTCTCAGAGAAGGGCGGGAAACATCGAACTGTTTTGCCAGTTCGCGCTCCGGTGGGAGCTTCTCGCCGGGGCGCAAGGTTCCCTCAAGAATCAGAAACTCCAGCTGCTGTTCAATCACATCTGACAGTTTGGGCTGACGGATCTTGCTGTATGCCATAATGAATTCTTCTCTGCGAATGGCGCGGAGTCAATTGGTAATACCAATTTCAAAAACGTGACGCTAAAGTAACAAAGTATTCACCTTCTGTCCATAAGGACCTTGAGCTAAATCACCAATCCCACCAGATTTTAACAAATGCACGAGAAACATGCGGCAAAGTGATAGCCCGCCTGTGGTATTACCATTAATCCCCTCTGTCTATATTTTAACTTTTTTGAAACGAAAAGCAGGCATTGCTGAACCGTTTAAATACGAAAATAGTGAATTTTAATTCAAAAAATAAGAATTTTTATTCTCAAAGGAAAAACATAATCCTCGGTAACGCCACATTGTGGTAAGCACGCTTTTTACAGCAGGGATAAAGAGATAATAAAAGGGAGTAAACCTAAAGGGGTAACAACCCCTTCTCATCCTAAAAAACCTCTCGCGATTTTCTTGTCATCAGGCTCTTAATAAAAGAAGGGTGAAAATTTTGATGTAGCGATAGTTTTTAATTATCAGACTATAAGAAATCAGTGCAATCTTGCGCACTTACCACTATTCTCTGGCAAACGGTAGCGGTTTCATTATTTAAAGAAACACCACCCGTAAAAATAAAATTACACAAACGTACAGTCACTAATACGCGTGTTCGTTCACACCGTGTTTTTTACTTGCACTGGCAGAGGGTTAAATTTGATGGATAATCAACAAACGGACGGCACGCTAAAGCGTGGTTTGAAAAACCGTCATATTCAGTTGATTGCCTTGGGTGGCGCGGTAGGTACTGGCCTCTTTCTTGGTATTGCGCAGACAATCAAAATGGCCGGGCCATCGGTCCTGTTAGGCTATGCAATTGGCGGCCTGATCGCGTTTCTCATTATGCGCCAACTGGGCGAGATGGTGGTTGAAGAGCCGGTAGCCGGATCGTTCAGCCACTTTGCTTATAAATACTGGGGCGATTTCGCGGGCTTCGCATCGGGATGGAACTACTGGGTGCTGTATGTGCTGGTCGCCATGGCTGAGCTTAGCGCCGTGGGGATTTACGTCCAGTACTGGTGGCCAGATATTCCGACTTGGGTATCCGCCGCCGTCTTCTTCCTGCTGATTAACGCCATCAATCTGGCGAACGTCAAAGTCTACGGTGAGATGGAATTCTGGTTTGCCATCATCAAAGTCGTCGCGATTATTGGCATGATCGTCTTCGGTGGCTGGCTGCTGCTCAGCGGTACGGGCGGGCCGGAAGCAACCGTAACCAACCTGTGGGCGCAGGGCGGGTTCTTCCCGAACGGCGTGCTCGGTCTGGTGATGGCGATGGCCGTGATCATGTTCTCATTTGGCGGGCTGGAACTGGTGGGGATTACCGCGGCAGAAGCGGATGACCCAGAGAAAAGCATTCCACGCGCGACCAATCAGGTTATCTACCGCATCCTGATTTTCTACATCGGTTCACTCGCTATCCTGCTGTCACTGTACCCGTGGGGCAAGGTCGTGGAAGGCGGTAGCCCGTTCGTCATGATTTTCCATGAACTGAACAGCAACGTCGTAGCAACGGTGCTGAACATCGTGGTACTGACCGCTGCGCTGTCTGTTTACAACAGCTGTGTTTATTGCAACAGCCGTATGCTGTTCGGTCTGGCGAAACAGGGTAACGGACCAAAAGTACTGAAAACTGTCGATGCTCGTGGTGTTCCGGTTGTTGCTATCGGTATCTCCGCGCTGGCAACGGCGCTGTGCGTGCTGATCAACTACCTCATTCCCGGCAAAGCGTTCGAGCTATTGATGGCGCTGGTTGTGTCTGCTCTTGTGATTAACTGGGCGATGATCAGTCTGGCACACCTGAAGTTCCGTTCACAGAAGGATAAAGAAGGTACGGTGACCAAGTTTAAAGCGCTGCTTTATCCGCTGGGTAACTACATCTGTCTGCTGTTCCTGGCGGGTATATTGGTCATCATGTTCCTGACGCCGGGCATTCAGATTTCCGTCATGCTGATTCCGGTCTGGCTGGTTATTCTGGGCGTGGGCTACTTTATCAAAAAGAAAAATCTGGCGAAGTAAGCCTCAGCGTTCACCCCATCCTTTTTCATGGCCGACTCTGTCGGCCATTTTCATATTTGTAGCCTCCATCACACTTTGCCCCACCCGACCCGTTTGTCCATTTTTGCAACCGATTTCATACGCTCTTTTATCCCTATCGAGGGAATAATCGTGTTTACACGTTAAGCACAGGAGTCGTATTCATGAAGAACAACGCACTGTCCGTTAAAGAAAAGATTGGCTACGGAATGGGTGACGCAGGATGCAACATGATTGGCGGGGCCATCATGCTATTTCTGAGCTATTTCTACACCGATATCTACGGGCTCTCGCCTGCCTTGGTCGGCACCCTACTACTCTCCATTCGCGTCATCGATGCCGTCACGGACCCGATTATGGGCGCGATCGCCGATCGCACCCAAAGCCGCTGGGGTCGTTTTCGGCCTTATCTGCTTTGGGTCTGCGTGCCCTACGTTCTGTTCAGCGTACTCATGTTTACCACACCGGATTGGAGCTATAACGGCAAAGTTATCTACGCTTTCGTCACCTATTTTCTGATGTCGCTGACTTATACCGCTATCAACATCCCCTACTGCTCACTTGGCGGCGTGATCACCGCAGACCCGCATGAACGGGTATCCTGTCAGTCATACCGTTTCATTATGGTCGGTATCGCTACGCTCATCCTCTCTTCGACGCTGCTGCCTATGGCAGAGTGGTTCGGCGGCGAGGACAAAGCGCGCGGCTACCAAATGTCGATGGGCGTGATGGCGATCATTGCCCTATTCATGTTTCTGTTTTGCTTTGCCACCGTTCAGGAGCGAATTAAGCCCGCCATCCCCACCAACGATGCGCTGAAAGCAGACTTGCGAGACGTCTGGAAAAACGACCAATGGCCGCGCATTCTGCTGTTAACCCTGTGTAACGTCTGCCCTGGATTTATCCGCATGGCGGCCACGATGTACTACGTCACCTGGGTGATGGAAAAGTCCGTCTCATTCGCCAGCCTGTTTATCAGCCTCGGCGTGGTCGGCATGATGTTCGGCAGCGCATTGGCGAAACCGCTGACCGACCGTTTCTGCAAGCTGAAAGTATTTTTCTGGGTCAACATCGCACTGGCGATCTTCTCCAGCGCCTTCTACTTCTTCAACCCTCACCTGACCAGCTTTATTCTGGTGATGTACTTCCTGCTGAATGTTCTGCATCAAATCCCTTCCCCGCTACACTGGTCGCTGATGGCCGATGTGGATGACTACGGCGAGTGGAAAACCGGCAAGCGAATCACCGGGATCAGCTTTTCAGGCAATCTGTTCTTCCTGAAAGTCGGGCTGGCGATTGCGGGTGCGATGGTCGGCTTCCTGCTGTCCTACTATGGTTATGATGCCAATGCCCCACAGCAAAATGCCGAAGCCATGAACGGCATCATTATGTTGTTCACCCTTATTCCCGGCGTAGGCTATTTGATTACCGCAGGCGTTGTGCGTTTGCTGAAGGTCGATCGCCAACTCATGCAGCAAATACAAATTGATCTGGAAAAACGCCGTAATAACTATCGGGAACTGAGCGAGAGCCGCGACAGCCAATCACCCAACGTCAAAAGAGGAGGAGAGAATGATGAACCCACATCAATGGCCTAACCCACTGATTGAACAACGGGCAGATCCTTTCATTCTTCGCCACACGGATGGACAGTACTATTTTATTGCCTCGGTACCTGAATACAATCGGCTCGAAATTCGCCGGGCCAGTTCGCTGGAGGCCCTTGCCCACGCGACCCCGGTGACGATCTGGCGTAAGCATGAACGCGGCCCGTTAAGTGCGCTGATTTGGGCGCCGGAACTGCACGTGATTAATGGCAAATGGTATGTCTATTTCGCCGCGGCACCGACGGAAGACATCAAAGACGGTTTATTCCAGCACCGCATGTTTGCGCTGGAATGTGCAGACAGCGACCCGCTAAAAGGCAACTGGGTTGAAAGAGGCCGGATTTATACGCAATTCGATACCTTCTCGCTGGATGCCACCCACTTTGAACATAAAGGCAAACGCTACTATCTGTGGGCGCAAAAAGATCCCGCTATTGCGGGCAATTCGAATCTGTATCTGGCGGAAATGGAAAATCCGTGGACGCTGAAAGGCACGCCGGTCATGTTGAGCAAGCCGGAATTACCGTGGGAAGTGATTGGTTTTAAAGTCAACGAAGGACCCGCGGTCATTAAGCACGGCGAACGTCTCTTCATCACCTATTCCGCCAGCGCCACCGATGAAAATTACTGTATCGGCTTACTGTGGGCGAATGCAGGCAGCGATCTGTTGAACCCGACAAGCTGGCATAAATTGCAGCAACCAGTCTTTACCACCAGCTGGGAAAACCGGCAATTTGGGCCGGGCCATAACAGCTTTACTCAAACAGAAACGGGCGAAGACGTTCTGGTTTACCATGCCCGCAACTACACGGAGATAGAAGGCGATCCGCTGTATGACCCGAATCGCCATACGCGGATTAAAACGTTCACCTGGGATCGTGACGGTATGCCCGTGTTCGGCGAACCGCCCGCTGACAGGCAATAAGCGAGAAATGGGTGCGCTGGGACGTACATTTAGAAATTAAACCAGCGCACCGTATATCGTCAGGAGCGCAACGACGACCACTAATGCCAGCGTCACCTTTTTCGCCAGCGTCACGGCGGCTTTAGGCGTCTCCACAGGCTCAACGTGGGATTCACGCGCGAGAGAAAACTGGGCCAGTTGAGTCAACACCCAATACTGTGAACTGCGAGAATCCCCCAGCGAGGCGAACCAGGCAGGCAGCGCTTTCTCGCCGTGCCCCAGCAATGCATAAGCGGCGCCGACCAAGCGGGCGGGAATCCAATCAAGCCAATGCAGTAAACTATCGACGCCAGACTGCGCGCGCTCCAGCGGGGTGTGGTGGCGGGCAAGCCAGGTCTGTCTGGCGCGTAAAAACGCGTACCCCATCAGCGCAATTGGCCCGTAGGGTCCGGCAACGATAAACCAGAACAGCGGCGCTAAATAAAACCGGAAATTTATCCACAGCAGCGCATTTTGCAACTCTTTCAATTGCTCGCTTTCGCCTGTGCCAACGGGCAGACCGTGAATCAGCGCCAGCTCTGCTGCCATTTCCCGGCTGGCATCCGCCTCACCGCGCTGTGCAGCCTGCAAATAGCGTCGATAGTGCTGACGAATTTCACCCGCACCAATGCACATCAGGCTGATGATAATCCACAGCAAAAGAGAAATTAGGCCGAATAGAATACCGCTCGTGAGCCACAGCAAGCCCGCCACGATGCCCATGCTGCAGAGCGTCAGGAACAGCGTTTGCAATAAAGACGGAGCTGGTACGTGCCGGAATACAACCTCAAGCCGATGATCGATCTGCCAGTGCTCGCCCTGTTTGAACAAGCGCTCCCATGCCAGCGTAAGCAACAGTGTAAACAGCGTCATTAATCCAGACTCCCTTTGTTCTCTGTCCAGTTTTCTTGTAGCAGACGATGATAGCCGTCCCAGTCAAATGCCGGTCCGGGGTCGGTTTTACGGCCCGGCGCGATGTTGCTGTGTCCGGTAATGCGCGACGGCGTAATAGGATAGGCCCGCATTAATAGGCGCGTAATCGCCACCAGCGAGTGATACTGCTGCGCGGTAAAAGGCAGCGTATCCGTCCCTTCCAACTCAATGCCAATAGAGAAATCATTACAGCGTTCCCGGCCTTCAAACACCGACACACCAGCATGCCAGGCGCGTTGATCGAAAGGCACATACTGTGTGATTTTCCCATCGCGGCGAATCAGGCAGTGTGCCGCGACGCGTAAATGGGAAATGTCGGCGAAATAAGGATGCGCAGTGGGATCCAACGTCGCCGTAAACAGTTGATCAATATACGGACCGCCAAACTCGCCGGGCGGCAGACTGATATTGTGGATCACCAGTAGGGAAGGCACCTCATCATTCGGGCGACCATCATAATGCGGTGAAGGCGTGTGTGTAATGTCGGATAACCAGCCATTTTCCAAAAGCATCGGCGATAACCTCGCATCGTATCGTTTGCCGGCTGAATCAGGCGAAAAATCAATTTCAGGAGTAAAAACAATTGTAGCCAAAAGGTCCTTGCATCCAAGATACCATGTTTCACGCCGTGCTATCTATTCAACTGGGTATCAATAGGTTTTACCGTTCGTTTTGTGATATTCCCGTCGCTTTCCTGCCTGAATGCAATCCCGATACTTTTTTAGTAAGGTGAAATTCCTAACACCATTATGTGATTAAAATCACATTACAAATGTAATAGCATAATAAAAGGCAATCGTTTTCGTGCATTGCGTCTATTTTTACTTAAAATGCATGACAAAATTATCTTCTGATTTTTTTAGATATTACCAAAACTTATTTTGCGGTCTTACGTACGACGCACATGACGTCTAACACTATGGTACTTAACATGAAAAAAACTTTCGCCGCAGGCGCGTTGCTCGCACTGTCATGCTCAATGCCTGTTCTTGCTGACAGCAATAAAGCCGAATACCTGTCCGACTGGTGGCACCAGAGCATTAACGTCGTCGGTAGCGCCCACACCCGTTTCGGACCGCAACTGAACAGCACGACTTACCTGGAATACGAAGCATTTGCGCGTAAAGACTGGTTCGATTTCTACGGTTACGCCGATGCGCCTAAGTTTTTTGGTGGCGATCCCGACAGCCGTGGCATTTGGGACAAAGGCTCTCCGCTGTTTGTCGAGATCGAACCACGCTTCTCTATTGATAAGCTGACGGGAGCTGACCTGAGCTTTGGTCCGTTTAAAGAGTGGTACATCGCCAATAACGTTATTTACGATCAGGGTCGCAACAGCGGTTCACGCCAAAGTACCTGGTACATGGGCTTAGGTACCGATATTGATACCGGCACCAATCTGTCTCTGTCAGTGAACGGCTATGCCAAATACCAATGGCAGAACTACGGCGCTGCTAACGAAAATGAGTGGGACGGCTACCGTGTAAAAGTGAAATACTCTTACCCACTGGGTTCGATGCTGGGCGGCAACGTCTCGTACATCAGCTTCACCAATTTCGATTTTGGCTCAGAACTGCGTGACAAATCGAACTCAAGCCGCACTAACAACTCCATTGCCTCCAGCCATATTCTGGCGCTGGGCTACGACCACTGGCACTACTCTTTCGTCGCTCGTTATTTCCACAACGGCGGCCAATGGGCTGATGGCGCAGAACTCAATTTCGGCAAAGGCCCGTTTGAAGTGAAATCTACCGGCTGGGGCTACTACCTGGTCGTTGGTTACAACTTCTAAAATCGCCTCCTCTTTCCGGCGACCACGGATGTTCGCCGGAAGATTAATAACAGTAACAGTTTGAATTGTAATAATTATTCATTCTGGATGTCCTGATGTAAACAAGGTAGCATAGACCTCCGAATCCCCCTTCGGAGTTTTGTCATGTCAACGCGTCGCTACAGTCAGGAACAACGCCAAAAAGCCTTGCTCGCTCGTATTGCACAAGATATCCCCGCCAGCGTGCAACTGGCCTTGCGTGAAGATTTAGGTGGCATCGTCGATGCTAATCAAGACATTACCGCGCTTCTACTCCCCGACAACGAGACCGTCAGCGCACGCATTATCACGCGTGAAGCGGGCATATTCTGCGGCACGCGCTGGCTTGAGGAAGTCTTTTCTCAATTAGGCGACACGACAACGATCGTCTGGCACGTTGCCGATGGCGACGCTATCACGCCCAACCAAACGCTGTGTGACATCACAGGGCCAGCTAAACAGCTCCTGACGGGCGAACGTACTGCGCTGAATTTCCTGCAAACGCTGTCCGGTGTCGCCACTGAAGTCAGCCGCTATGTTGCCGTATTGCAGGGAACGCGTACTCGGCTGCTGGATACGCGCAAGACGCTGCCGGGGCTGAGAACCGCGCTGAAATACGCCGTATCCTGCGGTGGCGGAGACAACCACCGACTCGGTTTATCCGACGCCTTCCTGATCAAGGAAAACCACATCATCGCCGCGGGCTCAATCAAAAATGCGGTAGAAAAAGCACAGTCTTTACGCAGCGATGTTCCGGTAGAAGTTGAAGTCGAATCGCTGGATGAATTACAGCAGGCGCTGGAAGCGGGCGCAGATATCATCATGCTGGATAATTTCAGTCTGGATAATATCCGGGAAGCCGTTAACACCACACAAGGCCGCGCATTGCTGGAAATATCCGGTAATGTCACCCTCGACACGCTGCGTGGCTACGCGGAAACGGGCGTGGACTATATCTCCGTGGGGGCGTTAACCAAGCACGTACAGGCACTGGATTTATCCATGCGCTTCGTCTAACCGCTTCTCTATTTCTACCAGCGAGGTGCCATTTCGCACCTCGTTCACCTATCAATATTCCATCCTCTCGCACATCATCATAACAACACACACTACAAATCCTGCGCGAACGTCCTGTCCCGACGTCCCGACAGCGTGAAAATTGCGTCTCTGCTCGCAAAAAATTTTCAATCCTCTGCAAGTCGCTAAAAACATGTCGTAGCGCTTTCCTGTTTCGCCTTTCCCTGCTCGTCAGCCTTCGCTCCCTTTTCTATGCTGCCGGCCGTACACATAGATTTATGCGCCACAATATTTATGCGCCACAACAGGGAAATCAACATGACAACACAACAAGGATTTACGCTGATTGAGCTGATGATTGTTATTGCGATCGTCGCCATCCTCAGCGCTATTGGCGTACCGGCTTATCAAGGCTATCTGCAAAAAGCAGCGCTAACGGACATGCTTCAGACGATGGTGTCTTATAAAACGCCCGTCGATCTCTGTGGTCTGGAAAATGCCGCTTTTACGGCCTGCAATACCGGTAGTCAGGGAATTCCGGGTAGCAAATCTTCACGTTATGTCAGCGCCGTTAGCGTCGCCCAAGGGGTAATCACGCTGACTGGTCAATCCACTCTGCAAGGGCTGCGCGTTATTCTGACGCCAACGTGGGATACCGAAATCGGCGCTTCACGTTGGACAAAAAACTGTGCCACGGACGACAGCACAGAGAGCCTGCAATCTGCCTGTCAGGACGTTTTCCGTTTCGATAACACGGCGGGTTAGTCATGACGGACTCCTCCTTCTCCTCCGAGCATACGCTCAACGAGTTGCAGACGCTGTGCCGACGTTATCAGGCATTGTTGCTCAGTCTCGATGAACAAACGCTGTCGGTCGCCGTCACGGCGTCCCCTTCTGCGGAGATGATTGCCGCGCTGCGTTTCGCCAGCAATCGCCGAATTATGGTGGAACAATGGCCACAGGCCAGAATGGAACAGCAGCTTAATCCGGTGAACGCCGTTGCCGAGCCTGCAGAAACCTATCAGGCCAGCACTTATGCCAACACTCACAACAAGACTCAGAGCAACAGCGCCGAGCAACAGGATCATGACGATGACTCCCCTGTTGCACAATTTATCCATCAAACGCTACGCCTCGCCGTTCAGCGGCGCGCCTCTGATATCCACTTTGAGCCGTTGCTAGACAGCTATCGCGTACGCCTACGCATTGACGGTGTGCTACAGGCCATATCCGCACCGCCGCCTGAACTGACAAACCGTATTACCGCGCGGCTGAAAATCATGGGTAAGTTGAACATCGCTGAGCGGCGATTGCCGCAGGACGGCCAGTTCAGCCTGACGCTGGATCAACAAGCCTATTCGTTGCGCATTGCTACGCTGCCCGTACAACAGGGCGAAAAAGTCGTACTGCGTATTTTGCAAACGCATCAGCAGGAGCTGGCACTGGATAAACTTGGGCTCACCGCAAAGGCGTTACAGCAGGTGATTAGCGTGCTGAGCGCCTCACAGGGGATGCTGTTAGTCACGGGTCCAACGGGCAGTGGCAAAACCGTCACGCTTTACAGCGCGATACGCTGGCTGAACGAGTGCAGCCGCAATATCTGTAGCGTGGAAGATCCGGTCGAAATTCCCTTGCAGGGCATCAACCAAACAGCAATCAATCCCAAAGCCGAACTGGGCTTTGGCCGAATTTTACGAGCGCTGCTGAGACAGGATCCAGACGTCATTATGATCGGTGAAATCCGTGACGCTGAAACCGCAGAAATTGCGGTAAAAGCTGCACAAACCGGCCATCTGGTCATGTCCACGCTGCATACCAACTCTGCCGTAGAAACGTTAACTCGCCTCAGTCATCTGGGCATCCCCGGTTACCTGTTAGCCGCAGCGCTCAAACTCATTATTGCCCAACGCCTTGTACGTCGGTTATGCCCGCACTGTAAAACCCCAGAAGAACCGCTACTTTCACTGCCAAATGACGTATGGCAAGGGCCACTGCAACATTGGCAAGCCCGCGGCTGTAGCCACTGTTTTTCTGGCTACTATGGCCGCGTCGCGCTCTATGAATTGTTGCCTATCACGCCAGATTTTCAGGCCGCGCTAGCGGGAAACGCCAGCACAGGGGAATTATCTGCACTGTCTCGCCGTTCAGGTTTTCCAACGTTGCTGGCCGCAGGGCTTGAGCTGGTCAACGACGGCATGACCTCACTTGCTGAAGTCTACCGTGTGGTGGGCGATGAGCGGTCAATGAATCAGGAGGAAAAATGAGGCTACAGCGCTTATATCACTGGCAGGCCATCACGTCCGAGGGTGAGTTCATTGATGGAGAACTCATTAGCACACATCGCCAGCACGCCTATGCCAGCCTGATTGCACGGGGCTACCAGCCGCTTCTCGTAAAAGCCGGCCATTACCTGTCGCTACGCTACTGGAAACGTGAACAGCTAGGCGAGTTAATCAAACAACTTGCTGCCCTGCTACAAGCCGGATTACCGCTGCTGGAAGCATTAAAACTCGTGTCGGAACAGCATGAACGCCCCGGCTGGCGCTGCGTATTACGGGATATTCGTACCCATGTTGCTCAGGGAAGCTCACTGTCTGAAGCATTACATGACTATCCTCATATCTTTCCCGTTCTGTATCAATCCCTCATTGCCGTCGGCGAGCTGACCGGGAAGCTGGACGCATGCTGTCTACAGCTCGCTCAGCAGCAAGAAAAACAGTCCAGACTGCAACAGAAAGTCATCAAAGCGTTACGCTATCCCTGCTTTGTTTTGGCCATTGCCATGCTGGTCAGCATGATGATGTTGACGCTGGTTCTGCCCGAGTTTGCGTCGCTCTATTCCTCATTCGATACGCCGTTGCCGTGGTTTACCCGTCAGTTGCTCCATCTGGCAGAGATAGTCACTGACTACGGATTTATTGGATTACTGGTGCTCAGTGGTTTGATCGTGGGGTACGCCCGCTTGAGGCAGAAACGACCATTGTGGAAAACCCGAGAGCAAGAATGGCTGCTGAAGCTTCCTATCGTATCCAGCCTGTTACGCGGTAAATCGCTGAACCAGATATTTCATATTCTCGCCATGACGCAACATGCTGGCTTGACGCTCCCGGAAGGACTGGATGCTGCCGCGACGATCCGTCATCCGCTTTATCAGGCCGCAATTCAACAAATACAAGCGCAACTGCATCAGGGTACGTCGCTATACCATGCCACACAGCATCACGCCATGCTGTTCCCCGCGCCCTGTCCGCAGCTGATTCGCGTGGGGGAAGAAACCGGTGCGTTGGATGCGATCTTTACACAGCTGGCAGAATGGCATGAGGGTCGAGTACAGCAGCAGGCGGACATGCTGACGCAAACGCTGGAACCGTTGCTGATGATGGTCGTCGGGGAATGGTAGGGGCGCTGGTGATTGGCATGTATTTGCCTATCTTCCAGTTGGGGAATGTATTGGCCGGTGCCTGAACCGACCAATACAGCATACAAACAACCACAAGCTACGTCGTATGCACCGCCGCTAACAGCGGGAAGACGGCGCGTAACGGCGGCAACTACCCGTTGAAAATGCGGTTTTCCTGCTCGGCCACGCGGATAAACGTTGTACGCTTTGTCAGCTCTTTCAAACGGGATGCACCAACATAAGTACAGGCGGAACGCAGGCCACCAAGAATATCGCGCACGGTATTGTCTACCGGACCACGCAGAGGCAATTTCACGGTTTTTCCTTCTGCGGCACGGTACTCTGCCACGCCGCCAACATGACGCTCCATCGCAGATGCGGAACTCATGCCGTAGAACAGCATCATTTTCTCACCGTTTTCTTCCACGATGGTGCCTTCACATTCATCATGTCCTGCCAACATACCGCCCAGCATGACGAAATCAGCGCCGCCGCCAAATGCTTTCGCGACATCGCCCGGCATGGCGCACCCGCCGTCGCTCACGATTTGCCCACCGAGACCATGTGCTGCGTCAGCACATTCAATCACAGCAGAAAGCTGAGGGTAACCGACACCCGTTTTAACGCGCGTCGTGCAGACAGAACCGGGGCCAATACCAACTTTCACGATGTCCGCGCCGGAGAGGATAAGTTCTTCCACCATTTCACCGGTCACGACGTTTCCAGCACAGATAACCTTGTCTGGACAGGCCTCACGCGCTTTTTGCAGGAACGTGACGAAGTGCTCGGAATAGCCATTAGCTACGTCGATGCAGATGAATTTCAGCTCAGGCGACAGCGCCAAGATTTGCTTTAACTTAATGAAATCAGCCTCAGATGTCCCGGTCGAGACCATAACATGGCGTAATACCGATGCTGGTGCGCGTTGCACAAACTGAGACCATTGCTCGACAGAATAGTGTTTATGGACAGCCGTCAGAACATCAAAAGAAGCCAGGACTTCCGCCATACTAAACGTACCCACGGTATCCATATTGGCGGCGATAATCGGTACGCCGGACCAGTTGCCACCGGCATGGAGGAAGGTGAATTGACGTTCCAGTTCAACGTCAGAGCGGCTTTTCAGCGTCGAACGCTTTGGCCGGATGAGAACGTCTTTAAAGCCTAACTTTAAATCTTCTTCAATACGCATGAGGTTCGAGTTCCTGGTTAGTGACGGCGGAATGCTCAGTATCGTTACTGAGCATAATCATTTCTGAAAAAATAATGCCCTTTACCAGTGACGTTATCATACGCATGAATAATCCTGCGGCAAGACTGCGATTTTCACTTTATTTGGGATAAAATCAGAGAAATTTACCTATCACCTAGCAAAGTGATAACGTGAAGCACACTGCAGTTGATGCCTGATTGACTTCAGGGGGACGGGAAGATATTCCTCACCCTTGAAAATAGTAGAAATGTTAACTTTTCAACACGGGTGCAATGACATATATCGTAGCCTTAACGGGCGGTATCGGCAGCGGAAAAAGCACCGTCGCTGATGAATTTGCCAAATTAGGGGCCACTATCGTTGATGCGGATATCATCGCGCGTCAGGTAGTCGAGCCAGGGGAACCCGCACTGGATGCCATCAGGCTCCGGTTTGGCGACGCTATGCTCAATACCGATGGTTCATTGAACCGTGCCGCACTACGCCAACGGATTTTTTCCTCACCAGATGAGAAACAGTGGCTGAATAATTTACTCCATCCGCTGATCCATCAGGAAACACAGGCCCAGTTTCAGGCTGCATCCGCACCGTACATTCTGTGGGTCGTCCCTTTACTGGTGGAGAACGGTTTACAACAGCGAGCACAGCGTGTGCTGGTCGTTGATGTAAACAAAGAAACACAGCTTGCACGCACGCTGGCTCGCGATGGCATCAGTCGGCAGCAAGCAGAAAACATACTGGCAGCACAGGCTACCCGAGAACAGCGCCTGGCTTATGCCGATGATATTATTGATAACAGTCGCTGCCCAAACGAGCTGGCTCCACAGGTTGCGGAATTACACCGCCAGTACCTTGAGCTAGCCGCCTCCGCAGCCGACAGGATGACTAAGAATGAGTGACGCCCCCTCAACCATTTTATTCGAATACCCGCTGAACGAAAAAACGCGCACCTGGTTGCGTATCGAATCGTTATTGCAGCAGTTGCATCAAAACCACTCCCTGACCGATATGGGAGGCGCTCTGACATTTTTTCGTGCCATAGCCGAGCTGCTCGATGTATTGGAACGTGGAGATGTACGCACCGAGTTGCTGAAAGAACTGGAGCGGCAACAGCAAAAACTGCTGCAATGGAGTGATGTGCCGGGCGTTGACATGGAACGCATCCATACGCTACGCCGTCAGCTAAAAGATTTATCCAGTACGCTGATGGCGGCCCCGCGGATGGGGCAGTTCTTACGGGAAGATCGCCTGATTGGCATGGTACGCCAGCGGCTCGGTATTCCCGGCGGATGCTGTAGTTTCGACCTGCCTACCCTGCATAGCTGGCTACATCAGCCTCAGGCGCTACGCGAGAAATTAGTTTTCGGTTGGCTTAACTCCTTGTCACCGCTCAAACAAGCGCTGGATATGATCCTGGAACTGATCCGCCACTCCGGCACGTTCCGCCCGCAGACCAGCCTGAACGGTTTCTTCCAGGACAATGCCTCCGATGCTGACCTGCTACGTTTGCGCCTTGAACAGGAACATCAGCTCTATCCGCAAATATCCGGCCATAAGACACGCTATGCCATCCGTTTCCTGCCATTAGATAGCGAAAACGGCCACATTCCTCCGCGTTTAACATTTGAACTGGCCTGCTGCTAGACTCAGCCCTGACAAACCAGAATGCGTTAAGTAGCAAATATGTGTTAAGTAACAGATAGAGTGAAAAAGAATCTTATGACAACAGAAATTACGACGGTTAAATGCCCAACCTGCAAGCAGGCAGTCATCTGGGATGAAACCAGCATCTATCGCCCATTTTGCAGCAAACGTTGTCAGCTCATCGATTTGGGTGAATGGGCTGATGAAGAAAAGCGCATTCCAAGTGATGATATGGTTTCTGATAGTGAAGACTGGAGCGAAACGCAGTAACAACCACGTTTCGCGATAGCGGTTTTCAGGCAGGTAACGTTAGATTAAAGCGATTTCAGCCAGTGGATCATCTCTGCATTTGCTGGCGGAAATTCTTCCTCACGTAATTCTTCTACGCTCACCCAACGAGATTCCTGACCTTCCCGACCATAGGGTTCCCCCCGCCACGTTTCAACCAGAAAGAAATGAAGCGTGATGATTCTCTCCGGCGTAGAAAACGTTTTGTCGTTTAGCGGCTGTGGTGCGCTGGCTTCGATACCCGTTTCTTCACGCAGTTCACGAATCAGCGCCTGCTCTGGCGTTTCACCTTCTTCAACTTTACCGCCAGGAAATTCCCACATCCCTGCCATATGCACGCCATCAGGGCGGCGAGCAATGAAATATTGCTGATCCGCATTGCGGATGATGCCTACCGCGACGGATAACTGTTTTTGCGTCATGACACTTCCTATCAGGTTCTTATCAAGTAAAAGGCGGTCAATGACCGCCCTTATACTTATCACATTTTAATCACTGGATTCAGCGGTCAATTATTTCTGTAAACGACCGTGGCACTGCTTATATTTCTTGCCTGAACCACATGGGCAAGGATCGTTACGTCCAATCTTACGGTCTGCCTGAGCTGGTGAGCCCGTATTCAGGCTATCTTCTTCCTGATGGCTAAACTGCTGCTGCTGCGCCAAACGCTCAGCTTCTTCACGGCGTTGCAGCTCCAGCGCTTCGATTTCTTCCGGCATTCTCACCTGAACTTTGCTCAGCGTACTGATCACTTCATATTTCAGTGATTCCAGCATCGCGGCAAACATAGAGAACGACTCACGCTTATATTCTTGCTTCGGATCTTTCTGTGCATAGCCACGCAGATGGATACCCTGACGCAGGTAATCCATTGCCGCCAGATGCTCTTTCCACAAGGAATCCAGCGTCTGCAACATCACGCCTTTCTCGAAGTTGCGCATGACCTCAGTGCCAACCACTTCTTCTTTGCGATGATAAACCTCAAGCGCCTGCTGGAAAATACGCTCACGCAGCGTTTCTTCGTGCAGTTCAGGCTCTTTATCCAGCCACGCCTTGATCGGCATATCCAGATCGAAGTCGTTCTTCAGACGCTGTTCCAGACCTTCCGTATCCCACATTTCTTCCAGAGATTCCGGTGGAATATAGCTGTCGATAGTCGCTTTAAACACATCCTCACGAATACTGGTGATGGTTTCGCTGATATCGGACACATCCAGCAGTTCGTTACGCTGTGTGTAGATCGCACGACGTTGGTCGTTCGCCACATCATCGTATTCCAGCAGCTGTTTACGAATATCAAAGTTACGGCTTTCCACTTTACGCTGTGCGTTAGCAATCGCCTTGGTGACCCAAGGGTGCTCAATCGCTTCGCCCGGTTTCATACCCAGTTTACGCATCATGTTAGAAACGCGATCGGAGGCAAAAATACGCATCAGCGCATCTTCCATCGACAGATAGAAGCGTGATGAACCCGCATCCCCCTGACGGCCGGAACGACCACGCAGCTGGTTATCGATACGGCGAGACTCATGGCGCTCTGTACCGATAATGTGCAAACCACCCGCAGCCAACACTGCATCATGGCGCACTTTCCAGGCCGCTTTGATTTCTGCAATTTGCGCGTCATCCGGGTTTTCCAGATGTGCGACTTCTGCCTGCCAGCTACCACCCAATACAATGTCCGTACCACGACCGGCCATGTTGGTCGCGATGGTGACGGCACCAGACTGACCCGCCTGTGCAACGATGTCCGCTTCCATGGCGTGGAATTTCGCATTCAACACATTGTGTTTGATACCCGCTTTTTCCAGCGCCTGAGAAACCACTTCGGATTTCTCAATGGAGATTGTACCGACCAGAATAGGCTGACCTTTTACTGAGCGGTCTTTGATATCTTCAATGATGGCATCGATTTTTTCCTGTTCGGTCATGTAGACCAGGTCAGGCAAGTCTTTACGAACCATCGGACGGTTGGTCGGCACCACAATCGTATCCAGCTTATAGATAGAGCTGAATTCGAACGCTTCGGTATCTGCCGTACCAGTCATCCCTGCCAGTTTTTCATACAGGCGGAAGTAATTCTGGAAGGTAATGGAAGCCAGAGTCTGGTTTTCATTCTGAATGGTCACCTTCTCTTTCGCTTCCACAGCCTGATGCAGACCATCAGACCAGCGACGTCCCTGCATGGTACGGCCAGTATGTTCGTCGACGATGATCACTTCACCGTCTTTCACAATGTAATCGACATCGCGGGTAAACAATACGTGCGCACGCAGCGCGGCGGTCACATGGTGCATCAGCATGATGTTGGTCGGAGAGTACAGCGACTCACCCTCTTCCATAATGCCTTCTTTCACCAGCAATTCTTCTACCAGAACCAGACCACGTTCGGTGAGGTTAACCTGACGCGCTTTCTCATCAACAGAGAAATGGCCTTCGCCGAGGAAGGTATCCGAATCGTCTTTCTCCTGACGGATCAGGTGGGGGATGATTTTATTGACGCTGATATAAAGCTCAGAACTGTCTTCAGCCGGGCCGGAAATGATCAGCGGCGTACGCGCTTCATCGATCAGGATGGAGTCAACCTCATCCACCAGCGCGTAGTACAGTTTAC
This sequence comes from Pectobacterium polaris, assembly GCF_002307355.1. Taxonomy (NCBI): domain Bacteria; kingdom Pseudomonadati; phylum Pseudomonadota; class Gammaproteobacteria; order Enterobacterales; family Pectobacteriaceae; genus Pectobacterium; species Pectobacterium polaris. The sequence goes on from NZ_CP017481.1 coordinate 367,281, forward strand.
GCTGTACACGTTCTTCTGGGCTGAACGCCATGTTGTCACGCAGGTAGTCAAAACCGTATTCGTTATTGGTACCGTAGGTGATGTCTGCCGCATAAGCTTCACGCTTCGCCGGAGCAGGCATTCCCGGCAGGTTGATACCAACGCTCAGGCCAAGGAATTCAAACAACGGACGGTTATTTTCGGCGTCACGCTGTGCCAGATAATCGTTCACGGTAACCACGTGTACGCCGCGACCAGTCAGTGCATTCAGGTACGCAGGCAGCGTTGCCGTCAGCGTTTTACCTTCACCAGTACGCATCTCCGCGATGCAGCGCTCGTTCAGTACCATACCGCCGATAAGCTGCACGTCGAAGTGACGCATGCCAAATACACGCTTACTGGATTCACGGACTACCGCGAAGGCTTCCGGCAGCAGGTTCTCCAGCGACTCACCTTTTTCCAGACGGGCACGGAACTCTTGCGTTTTCGCTTGCAGTTCTTCATCTGAAAGTTTCTCCATTTCTGGTTCGAAACGACCGATGACATCAACATTTTTACGCATACGACGCAGCGTACGATCGTTACGGCTACCAAAAATTTTGGTTAGGATATTCATGACCATAATAGTTTTAATCTCACAAGTGCCACGTATCCAGTGGCAACACAACATCGAAAAACTGAGAAACTCAGCAAAAAACGAGAGTAATTTCTTCAGCTAATTATCTACTACACTTTCAGCTGAAAAGATAAGGCCCTGCACGGATGCCGCGGATTTGGGCAAGCCAGATGCCGATTTGATGGTGTGCCTGAGGATAAAAAGTGACGCGCCCAGCATGGGGGGAGATCACAAAGGGATAGTGGGAATCCTGCGTCAGCAACGCATTTAGCGTATCCAGCAAAACCAGAGAGTGAGGTTGAAGATCGTCAACCTGCTGGGCACTGGCCGTCTGTGGCGTCGTCAACGCAAAAGAAAGATGACGGATTACCGTGCGAATCGCATGCTGATGCCAGTAGTCAACGCTGTAGGACGAGCGCCGATGCGCTTCTTTCAGCGCGACCAGATCGGTAAGGTTCAGCGATACGTTATTCTGGCGACTAACGCTGGAGCTTGAATTAGGGAGTGAGGCGATATCCTGTGAGTCGTTCAGGCTTGTCGGCAGGCCAAGACTCGCCGCGACCATCCCTAATAAGAGATGCGGCCAGAAATAACGTCTGCCAAATTGTCGCCAACGATTTAGAATACCAATCACGAGTAACATCCACCGGAGCCAGGTCTATGCGTGATAGCCGCCCACAATCACTGGAATTTCTGTTTGATAGCGCATCCATGTCGGGTAAAGGCCCGCTACAAGATGTGCAACAGCGCGCTATCGCCTTATTAAAACTCAACCGTGCCGTACGCGGGTTATTGCCTGCACCGTTGCACCCATGGTGCCGCGTCGCTAATTACCGGCAAGGTTTACTGATACTGGAAACCGCCAACGCCAGTTGGCTGATGCGGTTACGTTACGAACAACCTGCGCTGCTCTCTGCATTGCGCGCACAAATACTACCATCATTGGCTTCAATCGACATCAGGATTAATCCAACGCTTGCCGCAAAAGGGCATGAAATCGTGAAAAATAGTGACATTACGCCGACGGAAAATACCGATGACAAACCGTTGCGTCAGTTGAGTGAACAAAGTGCGGAGACATTGAGGACGTTAGCAGGCAATAGCCCGGAAAAACTCAGAAAGATATTAGAACGACTGGCTTCGCTGGCCGGAGAGAGTACCAGTAAAACCAGTCGTAATAAGAAGTGATTACTTCAAGTTCAAGCGTTACGCCAGCACGATAGACGGTGCTTTAAATGCCAACGGCATTTCAGCTTCGTCTTCAAAGGTCACGTATTCCCACGCTTCCTGATTTGCCAGCACAGCCTGCAACAGTTTGTTGTTCAGTGCGTGTCCAGATTTAAACGCAGAAAACGCACCGATGATGTTGTGGCCACACATAAACAGGTCGCCGATGGCATCCAGCATTTTATGGCGGACAAACTCATCTTCAAAACGCAGACCGTCTTCGTTCAGTACGCGGTAATCGTCAACGACGATGGCACAATCCATACTGCCGCCCAGGCACAACCCACGAGACTGCAAGTATTCGATATCGCGCATGAAGCCGAATGTACGCGCACGGCTGATCTGGCGAACAAACGCATCAGCGGAGAAATCCAAACGATAGCGCTGGTTGCCCGCATCAATCGCCGGATGATTGAAGTCGATAGTGAAGTCCAGACTGAAGCCGTTAAACGGTTTCATCTCGGCCCACTTGTCGCCATCTTCAACACGAACAGGCTGTTTGATACGTACGAATTTCTTGGCACAATTCAGCTCTTCGATACCGGCATCTAACAGCAGGTAAACGAACGGGCTGGCGCTGCCATCCATAATTGGAATTTCCGGCGCGTCAACATCAATGACAATATTGTCAATGCCCAACCCTGCAAGCGCAGCGTTAAGATGCTCCACCGTAGAAATACGGACGTCATGCTCATTAACCAGGCAAGTACAGAGCATGGTATCACGCACGGATTTTGCATCAGCCGGAAAATCAACCGGGGGATTCAAGTCTGTGCGGCGATAGATGACCCCGGTATTTGCCGGTGCAGGACGCATGGTCAACGTGACCTTCTTGCCGGTATGTAACCCGACACCAGTCGCCTGAACAATACGTTTTAATGTACGTTGTTTGATCATCATTTTATCTCGCATGTTACTGAACCTACCGACCTAGTATACACCAGGCTCGGTGGCACAGTTTAGCACAAAGAGCGGAGATTCCAACGTTATCTGGCAGCAAGTTAGTCTGCCTGCTTACGCAGAAACGCCGGGATATCCAGATAGTCTGGCTCTTTATTCGTCTGCGGATTCTGGTCATTAACCACTTTGGCCGCCGGTTTTTCCTGCGCCAGTGGCGTCATACCGTGTTGCTGATAACGATGATCCATCACAGGCTGGCTGGCCTGCTTGTTCGTCACAAGAGTAATCTCAGGACGTTTGTCCATGCCGATACCCGTCGCAACAACCGTGACACGCAGTTCATCATTCATTTCCGGGTCAAGCGATGTACCGATTACAACTGTCGCATTATCGGATGCAAATGCACGGATGGTGTTACCTACCGTCTCGAACTCATCCAGACGCAGGTCAAAGCCCGCAGTGATGTTGACCAATACGCCACGTGCGCCGGACAGATCAATGTCTTCCAACAGTGGACTGGAGATCGCCATTTCAGCGGCTTCTTCTGCACGGTCTTCACCACGCGCAACACCGGAACCCATCATGGCATAACCCATTTCGGACATCACGGTACGCACGTCTGCAAAGTCGACGTTCATCAGACCCGGACGTGTGATCAGCTCGGCAATACCCTGCACCGCGCCTTTCAGTACATCGTTTGCTGCGCCAAATGCATCCAGCAGGGAGATACCGCGACCCAGCACTTTCAGCAGTTTGTCGTTTGGAATGGTGATCAGCGAGTCGACGTGCTTAGACAGCTCGGCGATACCCTGCTCTGCAAACGCCATACGCTTTTTGCCTTCAAAGTTGAAAGGCTTGGTCACCACAGCGACGGTCAGAATGCCCAGGTCTTTTGCGACTTCGGCAACAACTGGCGCAGCACCTGTACCTGTACCACCGCCCATACCTGCGGCGATAAACACCATATCCGCACCTTCCAGTGCTGAACGCAGTGCTTCACGATCTTCTTCAGCCGAATTACGGCCGACTTCTGGGTTAGCGCCTGCACCCAGACCTTTAGTGATGCCACTGCCAATCTGAATCGTCTGGCCAACAGCCGTTTTGCGTAATGCCTGTGCATCCGTGTTGACCGCGAAGAATTCGACGCCTTCGATGCGCTCACGCACCATGTGTTCGACGGCATTACCACCGCCGCCACCGACGCCGATGACTTTAATCACCGCGTCGTTGGTTAATTCCATTGGTTCAAACATAATTTCTCTCCGTTTGTGCCTGTAACTGCGAGATCATAAAACTGTGCCAGGTGATCTCTTTGATAACATTAAAATTCTTTCCTCAACCAGCTGTTGATTCTCTTGAACCAGTTGCTCACTGAGGTACGTTTTTCGACTTCATGCTCACCACCCAGATGAGATTCTTTTCCGTAATGCAACAACCCAACCGCCGTTGAGTAATAAGGCTCTTGGGCATAATCCGTCAGCCCTGTTATATTCATTGGTTGTCCAATACGCACCTGTGTATGGAACACACGCTGCGCACAGGCCGCCAGGCCGTCTATTTGCGCGGCACCGCCCGTCAGCACGATCCCTGCCGCCAGATGGTGTTTCACGCCTTGTTGACGCAACTGCTCCTGCAACTGTAAAAGTTCATCGTTCACCAAGTTCAACAGCTCGGTGTAACGTGGTTCAATCACTTCCGCCAATGTCTGTCTTTGCAGACTGCGGGGTGGACGTCCTCCAACGCTCGGGACTTCCACATTCTCATCTTTGCCAACAATCGCGCCTAATGCACAACCGTGGCGTACCTTGATCGCTTCGGCATCCGTCGGCGGCGTACCAAATGCGTAAGCAATATCGCTGGTAACCACATTGCCCGCATACGGAATCACTTTAGTGTGTCGCAATGCGCCGCCGGTATAGACCGCAATGTCCATTGTACCGCCGCCGATATCCACTACGCACACGCCCAGCTCACGTTCGTCTTCAGTCAGAACCGCATAACTGGAAGCCAGTCCCGCAAAAATCAGCTGGTCGACTTTTAAGCCGCAGCGTTCAACGGCTTTAACAATGTTCTTCGCCATATCGTTATGGCAGGTTATCAGGTGGACTTTCGCCTGCATGCGCACGCCAGATAAGCCAACCGGGTTTTTAATCCCTTCCTGATAATCGATCGCGTACTCCTGTGGAATCACATGGAGAACACGGTGTTCATCACGCACGCGCACGGATTTAGCGGTATGCACCACGCTTTCCACGTCATCCTGCGTAACCTCTTCTTCTGAAATAGGCACCATCCCTATTTCATTCTGGCAACTGATGTGTTTTCCCGAGAGCGCCAGATACACGGAAGAGATCTGGCAGTCTGCCATCAACTCAGCCTGATCAATAGCGCGCTGAACACATTTAACGACCGATTCCAGATCGTTTACGCCGCCTTTATCCATACCGCGTGACGGGCAACTGCCTACGCCAATAATGTTGACCATGCCATCGGGCAGAACTTCCCCTACCAGCGCAGCCACTTTTGCTGTACCGATTTCCAGCCCAACTACCAGTTTTCTGTCCGTCGACTTGATCATTGTTGTTTAGCCTGTGCCTGTTTCTGGTTACTGTTCTGTTGCTGATCAATGTCTTAGTGCTGACCAACTCGTTGCCGATCACCGTGTTGTGGTTGATCACCCTGTTGTTGATCAAGCAAAGCTGGAGCCCAGCCTATCGCGGCCCCGCTGTCGTACCGCAAGTCCACATGGCTGATACGTTTGTTTTCGCTCTGAGCCTGCCGCTGCAACAGCGGATACAGCTCGATAAAGCGTTGCAGACGTTTGGCCCTATCGTCCCGCCCCAATTCAAGGCGAGTATCATCGTCTAATCCTAGTTGCCACGAATGCCGCGCACTCATCGCCACCATTTTTAACGTAAACTTCCCGGCGGCCAGCGTCTGATTCATTGCGCGATAGCCTTCCAGCACTTCTGCTTCACTGCCTTCCGGGCCATACAGCAGCGGCATCTTGCGATTGCCAATACGCTCGGCAGGTACACTGAACGAATTTCCTTCTGCATCAACCATTAGCTGATCATTCCAACGCGCTACCGGAACATATTCAACCAGATGAATCTTTAATTCGTCCGGCCACTGCTTGCGCACGCTGGCCTGTTTTATCCACGACAGACGCTCGATCTGCTGCTGGATCACGTTCACATCCTGTGTCATGAACGTTCCCGGCGACCCCAACGACAAAATAGCCTGACGGATATCGTCGTTGGTGGTGTACTGCCTTTCCCCTGTCACTGCCATGCGGGAGAGCGGTAAGCGGCTGGCATCTTTCATCCACCCCACGACCATCCAACTTCCCCAGACGATCGTCCCTATCACCATCAGCAGGAAAATCATTCCTGCCAATTGGCCTCCATTACTGCGACGTGTTCCTTTCGTTTCAGGCTCTCGTCCGCGTGTATTCAGCGCTGCCTGCGACATATCAGCCAGCGAGCCCTAAAATTTTCACGACCAGTTGCGAGAAAGTCAGCCCACGTTGGCGCGCCGCCATAGGAACCAGGCTGTGGCTCGTCATCCCCGGAGACGTATTCACCTCAAGCAGATAGAAAGCGCCGTCGCTATCCAGCATAAAATCGACGCGTCCCCATCCGCTGCAATCCACCGCACGATACGCTGCCATTGCCAGTCCAGCTAACGCCTGCTCTTGCTCGTCCGATAAACCACTCGGACAGAAATACTGCGTATCATCCGACAAATACTTCGCTTCATAATCGTAAAACGTACCCGCAGGCTGAATACGAATAGAAGGCAACACGTCATCACCCAGGATAGCAACCGTATACTCTGGGCCAGTCAGCCATTTCTCGACCAGAACATCATCATCGTGACGAAATGCTTCTTCCAGTGCCGCAGGCAGTTCGCTAAGCGTATTCACTTTGCTCATGCCGACGCTGGAACCTTCACGGCTTGGCTTGACGATCAACGGCAGCCCGAGATGAGCGAACTTCGCCAGCAACGCATTTGCCGCCGTTTCTGAATATTGGCGACGATCCAGCGCCACGTATGGCGATACTGGCAATCCCACCGTTTGCCACACCTGTTTGGTGCGGAGTTTATCCATTGTCAGTGCGGATGCCATGACGCCGCTACCGGTATAAGGCAGCCCCAGGAATTCCAGAACGCCCTGCAATGTGCCATCTTCACCACCACGTCCATGCAACGCGATGAAAACGTTGGTAAAGCCTTCTTCCTTCAACTTTGTCACGGGGAAGTCGCGAGTATCAACGGCATGCGCATTGATGCCCGCTTCTTTCAGGCCAGCCAAAACCGCCTGACCGGAAAGTAACGACACTTCACGTTCGGCAGAGGTTCCACCAAGCAATACAGCAACTTTCTCAGTCATGATGTTCCTCATTCACTCATCTGCGGCTGTAATCTGGAATCAGCCAGTTTACGCGCCAATTTACCGATGTTGCCGGCACCCTGAACCAAAATCAGGTCTTCACCTCGCAGCGCCTGTGACAACAGTTCCGGTAAAGTATCCACATCCGTCACCAGAATCGGATCAATCTTACCTCTTCCGCGAATCGTACGGCACAGCGAACGGCTGTCCGCGCCTGGAATCGGCGACTCTCCGGCGGAATACACTTCCAGCATCAGCAGCACGTCAACCTGTGATAACACGTGCGCGAAATCGTCATACAAATCGCGGGTTCGCGTATAGCGATGCGGCTGAAAAATCATGACCAATCGCTTATCCGGCCACCCGGCACGGGCGGCTTTAATCGTGGCATCGACTTCCGTCGGGTGGTGACCATAATCATCCACCAACATCGCCGTGCCGCTTTGACCATTCACCAGTTCAAGCGGGTACTCACCGAGAAAATCAAAGCGACGACCGGTGCCCTGAAAACGCTCAAGGGCGCGTAGAATCGCCTCGTCATCAATACCTTCATCCGTTGCTACGGCAACCGCCGCCGCCGCGTTGAGCGCATTGTGACGCCCCGGTGCATTCAGCATGACGTTTAGCAACGGCTTGTCTTTCCGCTCAAGCGTAAAGTGCCCTTGTGCGCCAGTCTGGCGATACCCAGCGACACGTACATCGGCATCGTCACTAAAACCATACGTGGTGATATGACGACCCACGCGTGGCAGCAGCTCACGGATTACCGCATCATCAATACACATCACCGCTTGCCCGTAAAACGGCAGGTTGTGCAGGAAATTGATGAACGTCTGCTTCAGGTTCTCAAAATCGCCCTGATAGGTGTCCATATGGTCGGCTTCAATGTTGGTCACAATCGCCACCATCGGCTGCAAGTGCAGGAAAGACGCATCGCTTTCATCTGCTTCTGCAATCAGGTAGCGGCTTGAGCCCAAACGCGCATGCGTTCCCGCCGCCTTCACTAATCCACCGTTCACAAACGTCGGATCCAGTCCCGCTTCCGCGTAAATACTGGAGACCATAGCCGTTGTCGTCGTCTTACCGTGCGTACCTGCGATCGCAATACCGTGACGAAAACGCATCAGCTCCGCCAACATCTCGGCACGACGGATCACCGGAATACGTGCGTCATGTGCGGCGACAATCTCAGGGTTATCCGCCGTAATCGCGCTCGATACCACCACCACGCTGGCGTTCAGAACGTTCTCCGCACGGTGGTGGAAATAAATCTGCGCGCCAAGTTCGGTCAACTGCTGCGTCACCGCATTCGGAGCCAGATCGGAACCGCTAATTTCATAACCTTCGTTAGCCAACACTTCGGCGATACCACCCATGCCAGCACCGCCGATGCCGACAAAGTGTATGTGCCGGACGCGATGCATCTCGGGCACGATTGAACGTAGTTTCGCCAGTTGTTGAGTATTCACTTTATTCTATCGCTACCTTGTAGCGTCGTCGCACAGCCTTATGTTCGACAACGTTGTATTAATTAACCATGAGCCACATGTGTGGCCCGACTGCCTACCGCTGCACTGACTTCCGCCGCAACCCGCTCGGTTGCATCTGGAATGGCTACTGCGCGGGCTTTTTGCGCCATTGTCAGCAAGGTTGCGCGATCCCAACTGGACAGCACCTCGCTAACAGCCGCCACGTTGAACTGTGGCTGCTCAATAATTTTGGCTGCGCCTGCCTTTTCCAACGGCAGCGCATTCCAGTATTGCTGCCGATCTTTATGCTGGAACGGGACAAACAGCGCCGGTAACCCAGCCGCCGCAATTTCACTGACGGTCAATGCGCCGGAACGGCACACCACAACATCCGCCCAGGCGTAAGCTGCCGCCATGTCATCAATAAATTCTGTAATCTTGTGCTGCGTCTGCCCAACATCCTGATAGGCCTGTTGAACGGTTGATAACGCGCCTTTACCGACCTGATGCCAAATCGTCACGCGATCGCCCAACTGAACTGCCACGCCGGGCAGCGTTTGGTTCAGCACTCTTGCGCCCTGACTACCACCAACAACCAGCACCCTCACAGGGCCTGAGCGATCGGCTAATCGAGTTTCCGGCGCAGGCAATGCCAACACATCGGTTCTGACCGGATTCCCCACAACATCCGCTTTAGGAAATGCGCCCGGAAATGCCTGCAATACCTTTTTGGCGATATGGGATAACCAGCGGTTGGTCAGCCCTGCAATGCCATTTTGCTCATGCAGTACGACCGGAATGCCACACAGCCAGGCAGCCAAGCCACCGGGGCCGGAAACATAACCGCCCATACCCAGCACCACATCAGGCTGGTAACGTCGCATAATCGCGCGAGCCTGGCGCACTGCCTGAAAAATACGAATCGGCGCGCTTAACTGCGCCCAAATGCCTTTACCACGCAAGCCAGATATGCGGATAAAATCAATTTCGATACCATGCTTAGGCACCAAATCGGCTTCCATACGATCCGCTGTGCCTAACCAGCGAACCTGCCAGCCCTGCGCCATCAGGTGATGCGCAACCGCCAGCCCGGGGAAGACATGCCCGCCCGTACCGCCAGCCATCACCATCAAACGCTTGCCTTCGCCACTCATCGGGCACCTCTCGTAAACGCCTGCGCTTTCGTCAGACGCGTTTCAAAATCAATGCGTAACAGCAAAACAATTGCCGTCGACATAATGATCAAACTGGAACCGCCGTAACTGATCAGCGGCAACGTCAGCCCTTTCGTCGGTAGCATCCCCGCCGCCGCGCCTACGTTCACCAGCGTCTGAAAGCTGAACCAGACACCGATAGAACACGCCAGAAAGCCCGAAAAACGCTGATCGATTTCCAGCGCTCGCTTCCCGATAGACATCGCGCGAAAAGCGACGAAGAATATCATTAACAACGCTAAAACCACACCGATATAGCCGAGTTCTTCACCTAAAATAGAGAAAATGAAATCGGTATGTGCTTCCGGCAAATATTCCAGTTTCTGTACTGAATTCCCCAGCCCTTGCCCCCAGAATTCACCGCGTCCAAACGCCATCAGGGACTGTGTTAACTGGTAGCCGCTGCCAAACGGATCGTCCCATGGATTCCAGAAAGACGTCACACGGCGCATACGGTAAGGCTCAGCGACAATCAGCAGGCCAACGGCAAACACCCCACAGCCGATAATCGCCAGAAACTGCCACATCTTGGCGCCAGCCAGAAACAGCATCGCCAGCGTCGTAATAAACAGTACAACCACGGTACCGAGGTCAGGCTGTGCCAGCAGCAGCACCGCCAACACCACCATCACGCCCATTGGTTTGCAAAAGCCCCAGAAGTTATTCCGCACTTCTTCAACTTTGCGCACCATGTAACTGGACAGGTAGCAAAACAGCGCCAGCTTGGATAATTCCGCAGGCTGAATACGCAATGGCCCCAGCGAAATCCAGCGTGATGCACCGTTGACCGAGCTTCCGACTGCGAGCACCACCAGCAGCATGACCATGGAGAGCAGTAGCAGCACCGGGCTGTAACGTTGCCATATCTCCATCGGGACACGCAGCGTGATTAACGACAAGCCAAATGCTAACCCCAGATAAATCGCATCACGCTTCGCGAACAAGAACGGATCGCTAGCAAGACGCTGCCCAACAGGCATGGAAGCCGACGTCACCATCACAAAACCAATCACGGCCAGCCCAAGCGTCAACCACACCAATGTTCTGTCGTACAGAACAATGCTGAGCGTATCGCTTTCGCGCGTTCCCATCACCCAGCTCTTGATGCGCTCGATAAACGCCAGCCCGAAGAACCGCATCAGCCTAACGCCTCCGCCAGACGAGCGAATTCATCGCCTCGCTGTTCAAAACTGCGGAACTGATCCAGGCTTGCGCAGGCTGGCGACAGCAACACCATATCGCCCGGCTTTACGCGTTCGGCGATGATACGCATCGCCTGTTCCATCGTTTCTGTCTGCTCGGCAATGTCTGGACGCAACGCAGCCAGCTGTTGCCCATCCTGACCGAAGCAATACACATGAATGTGTTCGCCCTGCAGATACGGTACCAGCGGCGAGAAATCAGCAGATTTACCGTCACCGCCTAACAGCAGGTGCAGCGTGCCTTCTACCGCCAAACCGCTCAATGCAGCCTCGGTGCTGCCCACATTGGTGGCTTTAGAATCATTGATCCACCGTACGCCGTTGCGCTCAAAAGCCATTTGAAAGCGATGAGGCAGCCCGGTAAATGACGTCAACGCCGTCAGCGCAGACGCACGTGGAATCTTCACTGCATCAGCCAGCGCCAGCGCTGCCAATGCATTCGTATAGTTGTGCTGCCCGACCAGCTTGATTTCACGGGTATTGAGCACACGTTCGCCGTCCACCCGCAGCCAGGTTTCTCCCTGCTGGCGGTTAAGATGGTAATCACCAACATCGACGCCAAAACTGCGACAGCGCGCATCCGCACCGCGAACCGGCATGGTCAGCGCATCGTCAGCATTCACAACACACAAGTCTGCGTGTTCATAAATACGCAATTTCGCCGCGCGATACTGCTGTAGACCAAACGGATAACGGTTGGTGTGATCTTCCGTCACGTTCAGAATGGTTGCCGCAGCGGCGTGCAGGCTACTCGTCGTTTCCAATTGGAAACTCGACAGCTCCAGCACATAAAGCTGAGCAGGCTGTTCAAGCAGTTGCAGTGCAGGTAGGCCGATGTTGCCACCCACTCCCACCTGCCAGCCTCCGGCACGCGCCATTTCACCGACCAGCGTCGTCACCGTGCTTTTACCGTTAGAACCGGTAATCGCCACAATCGGGGCTTGCGCTTCACGGCAGAACAGCTCGATATCGCCAACGATCTCAATGCCAGCGTCGGCAGCGTCACACAGAATCGGCGTTGCCAACGCAACGCCAGGACTGGCGACGATCAAATCTGCGCTCATTAGCCAGTCTTCATTCAAGCTGCCGAGGTGTCGTTCCACCTGCTCCGGCAACTTATCCAGACCTGGCGGACTGATGCGGGTATCCACCACGCGCGGTACGACATCGCGCGCGAGAAAGAAATCAACACAGGAGAGCCCGGTCAGACCCAACCCGATAATGACGACTTTTTTACCCTGATAGTCCACCATGTCTTACCGTACCTTCAGCGTTGCCAGGCCAATCAGCACCAGCATCAACGAAATAATCCAGAAGCGCACAATCACGCGCGGTTCCGGCCAGCCCTTAAGTTCATAATGATGATGAATCGGTGCCATGCGAAAAATCCGCTGCCCGCGCAACTTAAAGGACCCGACTTGCAAAATCACCGACAGCGTTTCGACTACGAAGACACCGCCCATAATCACTAACAAAAACTCCTGACGCAGCAGGACCGCGATAGTCCCCAGCGCGCCGCCCAGCGCCAGCGAACCGACGTCACCCATGAAGACCTGCGCCGGATAGGTGTTAAACCACAGGAACCCAAGCCCTGCGCCCACAATCGCGGTGCAGACGATCACCAGTTCACTGGCATGGCGGATATACGGAATGTGCAGGTAACCGGCAAAATTCATGTTCCCCGTTGCCCATGCCACCAGCGCAAAGCCAGCGGCAACAAACACGGTCGGCATGATTGCCAAGCCATCCAGACCATCGGTCAGGTTTACCGCATTACTGGTGCCGACAATCACAAAGTAGGCCAGCGCAACATAGAGCAGGCCCAGTTGCGGCATTACGTCTTTGAAAAACGGTACAACCAGCTGCGTGGCTGGCGTATCTTTACCGATGGAATACATGGTGAAAGCCACCACGAGCGCAATCACCGACTGCCAGAAATATTTCCAGCGGGCAATCAACCCCTTGGTATCCTTACGAACCACTTTGCGGTAATCATCGACAAAGCCGACCGCGCCATAGCCCGCTAACACCAGCAGTACGCACCAGACATACGGGTTAGACAGATTCGCCCACATCAAAACGGAAACGATAATCGCCACCAGGATCATCACGCCGCCCATCGTCGGGGTTCCGCGCTTACTGAAATGCGATTCTGGCCCTTCGTTACGCACAACCTGCCCAATCTGCAAACGCTGCAACCAGGCAATCATATGCGGTCCCATCCATAGGGAAATAACCAATGCGGTCAGCAGGCTGACAATGGCGCGGAACGTCAAATAAGAAAAGACGTTAAAACCGGTATAAAGTTTGGCCAAATGTTCGGCCAGCCATACTAACATTGCGCATTCTCCTGTAATGCATGTACAACCTGCTCCATCGCAGCACTGCGTGAGCCTTTAACCAATACGCTGATGACGTTATGTTCTGACATCAGCACCTTCAAACGTGAAACCAGAGCGGCTTTATCCTGAAAATGCTCACCATTGCCACTGGCCGTGCCGATCAATTCACTCAATGTTCCCACACTCAATACACGATCAATGCCTGCAACACGCGCCGCTTCGCCCACTTGACGATGGCACTCAGGGGCTTCATCACCCAGTTCGCCCATATCACCAACGACCATCACGCGGTAGCCCGGCATCTCTGCCAGCACCTGTGCCGCAGCCGTCATTGAGCCGACATTGGCGTTGTAGCTGTCATCCAGCAGCAGTTTGCCTTCAGACAAGGCAATCGGGAACAGCCGCCCAGGCACAGCCTGAAGCTGAGATAACCCAGCTTTAACGGCTTCCAGCGTCGCTCCGACGGACATCGCCAGTGAAGCCGCCGCCAGTGCGTTCGAGATGTTATGTCTACCCGGTAAAGGCAGCAGAACCTGCGTTTCGCCAAACGGTGTATGCAGAGTGAAGCGCGTGCCTTGCGCCAAAACGTCTACGTCGCTGGCAAAAAAATCGATATCGCAAGCAGCCTGCGGTGAGAAACGCCAGACGGTTTTATGATTCAGCATGACCTGCCAGTGCGGGAAATCGTTGCTGTCCGCATTCACGATCGCTACGCCGTCTGCTGGCAAACCAGAAAATATCTCACCTTTCGCCTGCGCCACGCCGGCCAGTGAACCAAAACCTTCCAGATGCGCGGCAGCTAAGTTGTTGACCAACGCGCTTTCCGGCCGCACCAGATCGGTGGTATAGGCAATCTCACCAATGTGATTCGCCCCCAGCTCAATCACTGCGAACTGGTGTTCCGCCGTCAGACGCAACAGCGTTAGCGGCACACCGATATCGTTGTTGAAGTTACCAGCGGTATACAACACGGAGCCACACTGGCGCAGAATCGCCGCCGTCATCTCTTTAACCGAGGTTTTGCCGGAAGAGCCTGTCAGGGCGACAACACGCGCCGTTGACTGCTGACGAACCCATGCACCTAATTGACCCAGCGCCAGACGCGTATCGCTCACCAGCAGCTGCGGCACATCGATATGTAAGTGCTTACTGACTAAAAGAGCCGCCGCGCCGCCTTTCACTGCATCAGCAGCGTAATCATGCGCATCGAATTTCTCGCCTTTCAGCGCAACAAACAAACCACCGGACGTCAACTTACGCGTATCGGTTGAAACATCTTCAATTTCAATATCTTTGCCAATCAGCTGCGCATTCAGCACCGTGGCAAGCTGCTGCAAGGAGACGCGAATCATGCAATCACCCCCAGCAGGCGGGCAACGGTGATGCGATCGGAATAATCAAGACGCTGATTGCCCACCAGTTGGTAATCTTCGTGCCCTTTACCCGCAACCAGCACCACGTCATTTTCCTGCGCCTGCATGATCGCGCTCGTGACCGCTTCAGCACGTCCGTGAATCACCTGAACGCGTCCGGCATCCAGCAGCCCGGAGAGAATATCGGCAACAATGGCCTGAGGTTCTTCGCTACGCGGGTTATCATCGGTAACCACAACGCGGTCAGCCAGTTGTTCTGCGATACCGCCCATAAGTGGGCGCTTACCTTTATCACGATCGCCACCACAGCCAAACACACACCAGAGTTTCCCCTGACAGTGCAAGCGAGCCGCTTCAAGCGCTTTTTCCAGCGCGTCTGGCGTGTGGGCGTAATCCACAACGACTGTTGGTTTTGCTTCAGCATGGAAAACTTCCATGCGGCCACATACGGGTTGCAGATGAGAGCCCGCGATGACCAATTTGTCGAGCGGATAACCGAGAGACAGCAGCGTTGCCAGCGCCAACAGCATATTGCTGACGTTAAACGCGCCCATCAGACGGCTTTCAATTTCGCCATGCCCCCAGCTTGAATCAAACGCGATCGTGGCACCATTGTCGTGATAATCAATCTGTGTCGCTTTCAGCCAGCGCCCACGGCAGCCGGGGACCAGATTGTTCTCCATAGTGACAGCAACCGCATCCGGCAACTTCGCCAACCAGCGCAGCCCAATCTCATCATCAGCGTTGATAATCATCTGCCCGACGCTATGCTCGGCGAACAGCGCCCATTTGGCCGCTTCGTAGCTTTCCATATCGCCATGATAATCAAGATGATCGCGGCTCAGGTTAGTGAACACCGCCGCCGCGAACGGCAACGCAGCCACACGATGCTGCACCAGACCGTGCGAGGACACTTCCATTGCGGCGAACGTCGCGCCTTGCTCTACCAACTGGCTCAGTACCTGCTGAACATCGACAGCGGATCCTGTCGTATTCTCTGTCGGAATCGCCCGACCCAATAGGCCATTGCCTACCGTGCCCATCACCGCACTCGTTTCGCCTAATGCCTGGCTCCACTGCGCCAGAAGCTGAGTCGTCGTCGTTTTTCCGTTGGTTCCCGTTACGCCAATCAGCTGTAACTTTTCCGCAGGCTGCTGATAAAAACGGCCTGCCAGCGCAGAAAGCCGCTGGTTCAGATTGCTGAGATACACCACTGGCACACCGTGCATTTCGCGAACGGTGCCATCAGCGGCTTCACCTTCTGCTTCGGCAACAATCGCTGCTACGCCTTGCGCAATTGCCTGCGGAATATAGCGCCGTCCATCTGCTTTGTGCCCGACAATCGCGACAAACAGATCCCCGGCAGCCGCAACGCGGCTGTCTAATGTCATTTCCCGCAGCGCGCACGCCGGAGTGTCTTGCACCCACGGCGCAAGTAAATCGCGCAAATTACGATCTGCCACCTGATCCCTCTTCTCTATTAATTACAAAATCGTTTTTGTCGCCCGTCGGCAAGGCATCCGGTTCGATATTCATCGTACGCAAAACGCCGCCCATGATGGCGCCAAAGATTGGCGCAGAAACCGCGCCGCCGTAGTACTTCCCTGCCTGCGGATCGTTAATCACAACAACCAGAGCAAAGCGTGGGTTACTGGCTGGTGCCACACCCGCCGTGTAGGCAATATATTTGTTGATGTATTTGCCATCTGGGCCAACTTTCTTGGCCGTACCGGTTTTAATCGCGATGCGGTAACCTTTGATGGCCGCCTTGGTACCGCCGCCGCCGGGTAGCGCCACGCTTTCCATCATATGCACCACGGAACGCACCAGCGCTTCAGGGAAGACACGCTCACCAGGAACGGGTGGATCAACTCGGGTAATCGACAGTGGACGATAAATGCCAAAACTGCCGATCGTGGCATAGACTCGCGCTAACTGTAACGGTGTTACCATTAGCCCGTAGCCGAAAGAGAAGGTGGCCCTCTCTATGTCAGACCACCGTTGTTTTTGAGGGTATAAGCCACTGCTTTCTCCGACCAACCCCAAATTGGTCGCTTTTCCTAATCCAAAGCGCGCATAAGTATCTACTAGCGCAGAGGAAGGCATCGCTAACGCCAGCTTGGACACGCCAACGTTACTCGACTTCTGAAGCACACCCGTCAGCGTCAATTCGCTATAACGCGCCACGTCTTTGATCTCATGACCATTGACGTAATACGGCAGGGTGCTGAGTACACTGTTTTCTTTCACGACCCCGCGCTGTAGCGCCGTCATTACCACCATCGGTTTAACGGTAGAGCCGGGTTCGAAAATGTCGGTAATCGCGCGGTTACGCATAATGTCTTGCGGCGTACCCGCCAAATTGTTCGGGTTATAAGACGGGCTATTCGCCATTGCCAGCACTTCGCCCGTATTCACATCGACCAATACGGCCGTTCCTGACTCAGCTTTGTTAAAGGCAACGGCGTTATTGAGTTCACGGTAAACCAGCGCCTGCAAACGCTCATCAATACTGAGCGCCAGATTGTGTGCAGCCTGGCTGTCAACGGAGGAGATATCTTCAATCACGCGGCCAAACCGGTCTTTACGCACGGTTCGTTCACCGGGTTGCCCAGTCAGCCAGCGGTCAAAACTTTTCTCAACGCCTTCAATACCCTGTCCATCGATATTGGTGAAGCCAATGAGGTGAGAGGTCACTTGTCCAGAAGGATAATACCGGCGAGATTCCTGCCGCAGATTAATGCCCGGTAGCTTCAGCTTATGGATATATTCACCAATAGCTGGGTTCACCTGACGAGCCAGATAAACGAAGCGACCTTTAGGATTAGCGTTGATCTTGGTTGCCAACTGATCCAACGGAATATCGAGCGCATCGGACAGTGCTTTCCAGCGCGTATCCAACGTAATACCGCCACGATCGTTCACTTCTTTCGGATCGGCCCAGACGGCATTTACCGGCACGCTGACGGCCAAAGGCCGGCCAGCACGATCGCTTATCATGCCGCGTGCCGTTGGCACTTCCTGTACGCGCAGAGAACGCATATCCCCTTCACGCACCAGTTTGTCTGGGTTGATGACCTGAAGATAAGCCGCACGCGCCATCAAGCCAACCATCGCAAGCAGGATACAGCCGCAAAGCAACGCAAAACGCCAGCTAACAAAGCTGGCTTGATCTTCTTGGCGCTTTAACTTTCCTGTACGGGCTGCTTTCATGCTTAGCTGGTTGCCTATTTAGTTCATTGCTTAACCACAATGTTTTCCTGTGACGGATCAACGTGCCCCATTTGCAGTTTTTCCGTCGCGATCCGCTCCACGCGGCTATGATCCCCTAGTGAGTTTTCCTCTAGGATCAAGTTTCTCCATTCGATATCCAACGCATCACGCTCCAGCAGAAGCTGTTCGCGTTCAGCCGTCAGCAGACGCGTCTTATGCGCCGTTGTAACCACAAAGACCGCAGAAACCAGCACGGCAACCATCAGCAACACCGGGAGCTTTGCATGACGCAGCAAATCTTCACCAATGACGCCAACCAGAGTATGCCGCTCGTTACCGATCACGCTGGCAGTCTCTCGGCAAAACGCAGAACAGAACTGCGCGCGCGTGGGTTTTCCGCCACTTCGGCTTCCGAAGGCATCAGTTTCTTGCCGACAGCTTTTAACGTCTGTCCGCCCTGGCTGCGCAACTGTTCTTCCGTTAACGGCAGGCCAGCTGGCACCTGTGGCCCACGGCTCTGATGGCGAATAAACCGTTTCACAATCCGATCTTCTAACGAGTGGAAGCTGATCACCGACAGACGCCCCTGCGGAGCTAGTACGCTCAATGCACCTTCTAGTGCACGTTCGATCTCTTCCAGTTCGCTATTGATATAAATGCGGATCGCCTGAAAACTGCGCGTTGCCGGATGTTTATGTTTTTCCCGAAACGGGCTGGCGGCAGCGATCAATTCGGCGAGTTCTTTTGTTCGCGTCATCGGATCAAGACGATTACGTTCCACAATGGCGCGAGCAATACGCTTGGCAAAACGCTCTTCGCCGAACGTTTTCAAGACCCAGACAATGTCGTCAGCTTCCGCTTTCATCAGCCATTCAGCAGCGGACAAGCCACGCGTCGGATCCATACGCATATCCAGCGGGCCATCGCGCATAAAGGAGAACCCACGCTCAGGGTCATCAAGCTGAGGAGAAGAAACGCCAAGATCGAGCAGAACGCCATCGATCTTTCCGGTCAGTCCGAGTTCCGCAACATACTCCGCCATCGCGGAAAACGGCCCGTGAATAATAGAGAAACGAGGATCGTCAATCGCCTTGGCGGCTTCAATTGCCTGAGGATCGCGATCGATAGCTAACAGACGTCCTTCCGGCCCCAGTTGGGAAAGAATCAGACGAGAATGGCCACCACGGCCAAATGTGCCGTCGATGTATATGCCGCCGCTGCGAATGTTCAGGCCATTTACTGCCTCATCCAACAGGACGGTGGTATGTTTATAATTTTCCAGCATGGCTATAGCGATAGGTCCTGCAACCGCTCAGACAAAGGTTCCTGAGTCGATTGTTCAGCGTCAATATCATCCCTGACCTGTTGATACCAAGTCTGTTCATCCCACAGTTCAAACTTGTTGAACTGCCCGACTAGCATCACTTCTTTTTTGAGGTCCGCATGCTGCCTTAACGTATTCGCAATCAACAAACGCCCTGCACTATCCATTTGGCACTCGCTGGCATGCCCCAATAACAAACGCTGAACACGACGTTCAGCAGGGTTCATGCTCGACAAGCGCGACAATTTTTGTTCAATAATTTCCCATTCAGGTAGGGGATAAAGCAGCAGGCATGGCTGATGCAAGTCAATGGTGCAAACCATTTGACCTTGCGATTCCCCGTTCAGCATTTCCCGATATCGGGTAGGCACAGCAAGGCGCCCTTTACTGTCGAGGTTAACCAGCGTAGCTCCACGAAACATACCTGAGTTACCCCTCCATAACCTTTTTCACCACTTTACCCCACAAAATCCCACCTTTAAGAGTGTACGGAGGGTATGAAAACCTTGTCAAGCCAGAGCTGGCGCGCTTTGGGATTATTCCTGAATGAATTGGGGCCGTAATAGAGGCAAAAGGAATAAGGAGTCAGAATTAACAAAGATTAACATCATGATAATTTGAGATAAATTCATAGCGGAACGAGAACATTGCAAACATATAGCCACCAACTCCGGTATATCGATTATTTTTATTGTCACAAGCTGATACCAAAGACAGCGGTTTTCAGAATAGTCTTACCAAGCCAAACACCTTGAATACCAAGGCCTACACAAGTCCGCAGCATCATACCGTAGCTGTTAACATCTGCTCAATGTCACATTTTTAACATCAACATCGCCAATTCCTCATTAATCAGCTGATTTACGTTAATTGATACCCCTACTGACGAATTCGGTTTCCTGAAAAGAAAGCAGGTTCAGGAAACGCGCCGAATAAATTGAGCGCCCTTCATCCCCAAAGACGTATTAAAAATGGGGCACCACAAGCAACCCTGTTTTATCGGTCATCTACTCACTTCCTTTAATGCTTTAACGCAATTCTCTTCCGCGCAGAAAGGCCTCTTGCCAAAAAATCATAACAAATTGTTTTTAAATAACTTTAAATCCCTTGTCGCGATAAAAAAACGGGAAAATTACCGGACAGACATAAAGTAGCGGGAAAGTATAAAAAACACTCATAAATAAATATTTTTACCTAGTACAAAGCCAATCATGCAGTGATGTAAACTACACAAACAAAATAAGGCATGACAAAAAACCATGCCAAGCCATTACACCAGTTTATCCGCCCTAAGAATGGAGCAACCAGGAATGTTTTCCCCGACGTCACGATTGCGAAGTGCCACCGCAGATACCTTTGCGCTCGTTGTCTATTGTTTCATCACCGGCATGGCGATAGAAATCATGCTTTCCGGTATGAGCTTCGAACAATCGCTGTCTTCACGCTTGTTATCTATCCCCGTCAATATTGCCATTGCCTGGCCGTACGGGCTTTATCGCGATCGCGTGTTGAATATGGCCAGACGTCACGGCGGTGAGCATTTCCTGGTGCGCAGCGTTGCCGATCTGTTTGCCTATGTCAGTTTCCAATCCCCGGTTTACGCCATCATTCTCTGGTCTATCGGGGCAAATCCCGCGCAAATCCTGACCGCAGTGACCAGTAATTTGGTGGTGTCGATGGTGACGGGCGTGATATATGGCTACTTTCTGGAATATTGCCGTCGGCTATTCCGGGTCGCCTTGCCGTAAAAGTGAATTGAGGCTGGGTAAGGAAGAAGCGCCATAGCAATCTATGGCGCAAAAAAGCAGGTAGAGATTACACGCGACTCAGTGAGCCACGGCGGTACAGATTACGTCGGATACGATTCAAACCTGGCTTCGGTCTTTTCGGCTCATCCAGACTGGCAAGCACCAACTCCAGTACGCGTTCCGCGACTTCACGATGGCGCTGAGCGACAGACAATACCGGGCACTCCAGATAATCCAACAGCTCATTGTCCCCAAAGGTCGCGATAGCCAGATTATTCGGCAAACGTCCGTTAATCCTCAGGTTAACATCCATCACCCCCTGCAATAACGGGAATGAGGTGGTGAACAACGCTTCGGGCATAGGATTATCTTTCAAATAATCCATAAACGCAGCAGCGGAAGCCACACGTTCATAGCTATTGGAATAAAGGTAATTCACTTCGCGCGGATCGCCCGCCCATGCCTGACGGAACCCCTGCTCACGCAAGAAACTGACGGAAAGCTCAGGCAAGGCACCAAGATAAAGTACCGATTTCGCAGGCATTTTCCTTAATTCTTGCGCCAGCATTTCAGCATCTTCAAGATCGGCTCCCACCACGCTGGTGAAGTGCTCACGATCTAACGCCCTGTCTAACGCAATAATCGGCAGACTGCCGTTTATCCAACGTTGATAAAACGGGTGCTCTGGCGGTAATGCAGTAGAAACAATAATCGCGTCAACCTGGCGCTGCAACAGATGCTCAATACACCGCATCTCGTTGTCTGGCTGATCTTCTGAACACGCAATTAATAGCTGATATCCGCGCTGTCTGGCCTGGCGCTCCAGATAATTAGCGATGCGCGTATAGCTGGTATTTTCCAAATCGGGAATAACCAAACCAATTGAACGCGTACGCCCGGCACGTAATCCAGCCGCGACGGCGTTGGGATGATAATTGTGCTCCCTGACGACAGCCATGACTTTCTCAACGGTCTTATCGCTGACGCGATATTGTTTTGCTTTCCCGTTAATGACATAGCTGGCTGTCGTGCGTGAAACACCCGCAAGACGCGCGATTTCATCCAGTTTCACGGTAACCCCTTAGTAGGCCGGAAAATAAGTAGGCCGGCTCAATAAATAGTGTGATGACCATAAAATCATCATGGATATGGCGTAGATCTAACAGCAGAAGCTTTTGTACGGCAACTGCTTTTATCACGTTACCCACATATTTCAAGCTGCCATATCAATAATGGATGTCTTTTAAGCTGAATATATTGTGTCTATATAAGATAAGGGAAATAAAAAGGCCCGATACGATTATCGGGCCTCTTAAAAGAAAAAGCAGCGAAAAGTCGATTAACGCATGATTTTATCGCCGCGCGATACGCCGACGATACCAGAACGCGCCACTTCAACAATTTCGGACACTTCACGTACGGCACTGAGGAACGCATCCAGTTTATCGCTGGTACCAGCAAGCTGTACGGTATAAAGCGAAGCGGTAACATCCACGATCTGGCCGCGGAAAATATCGGCGCAGCGTTTCACTTCTTCACGACCATAGCCTGTAGCCTGTAGCTTCACCAGCATGATCTCACGCTCAACGTGCGACCCCTGCCCCAGTTCACTGACGCGCAGGACATCCACTAGCTTATGCAGTTGCTTTTCGATTTGCTCCAGCACTTTTTCATCGCCTACCGTCTGGATAGTCATACGAGATAGCGTTGGGTCTTCGGTTGGTGCCACCGTCAGACTTTCGATATTGTAGCCGCGCTGGGAAAACAGGCCGACGACACGTGACAAGGCGCCTGATTCATTCTCAAGTAATACTGATAAAATCCGCCGCATGATCAGGTCCTCTCCGTTTTGCTCAACCACATTTCATCCATCGCCCCGCCGCGAATCTGCATGGGGTAAACATGCTCGCTGCTGTCGATATTGATATCAACAAACACCAGACGATCTTTCTGCGCCAGCGCTTGCAACAGCTTGCTTTCCAGTTCGTCCGGCGTATCGATAGAAATCCCGACGTGACCGTACGCTTCAGCCAGCTTGACGAAATCCGGTAATGATTCCATGTAAGAACTGGAATGGCGGCCAGAGTAAATCATGTCCTGCCACTGTTTCACCATGCCGAGGAAACGGTTGTTCAGGTTAATGACCACCACAGGCAGATCATATTGCAGCGCCGTAGAAAGCTCCTGAATATTCATCTGAATACTGCCGTCGCCCGTTACGCAAATCACCGTTTCTTCCGGCAGAGCAAGTTTGATGCCCAATGCCGCAGGCAGGCCAAAGCCCATCGTGCCCAGTCCACCGGAGTTCACCCAGCGGCGCGGTAAATCGAAAGGATAATACAGCGCGGCGAACATCTGGTGCTGGCCGACGTCCGATGCCACATAGGCTTTGCCTTCGGTCAGCCGATGCAGCGTTTCAATCACCGCCTGCGGTTTAATCTTGTCGCTGTCGGTGCTGTATTTCAGACAGTGACGCCCACGCCACTGTTCGATAACCTGCCACCAGTCGCGCAGCGCATCAAACTGCTGCTGTGCGCCATCTTGCGCCAGCAACTCCAGCATCAGGCTTAATACCTGTTTGGCATCGCCAACGATAGGAACATCGGCATTGACCGTTTTGGAAATCGACGCGGGATCGATATCGATATGCAATACCGTCGCATTCGGACAGTACTTCGCCAGATTGTTCGTTGTACGGTCGTCGAAGCGCACCCCGACGGCGAAAATTACATCGGCGTTATGCATAGCCATGTTGGCTTCATACGTCCCGTGCATCCCCAGCATACCGAGGCATTGACGGTGCGTGCCAGGAAAGCCGCCCAGCCCCATCAGCGAGGTTGTCACTGGCAGGTTCAGTTTTTCCGCCAGCGTCAGCAGTTCTTCGTGGCACTCTGCGTTAATCACGCCGCCACCGCTGTAGATAATCGGCTTTTCTGCCGCCAGCAGCGTTTGCAACGCACGACGAATCTGCCCTTTGTGCCCTTGAACCGTCGGGCTATAGGAACGCATGCTGATGCTTTCGGGGTAAACGTACGGCAGCTTATTCGCCGGATTCATGACGTCTTTCGGCAGATCGACCACCACGGGCCCCGGACGTCCGGTTGATGCCAGATAAAACGCTTTTTTCAGGATCGTCGGGACATCTTCCGCTTTCTTGACCAGAAAACTGTGCTTCACGATCGGGCGAGAGATCCCCACCATGTCGCATTCCTGGAAGGAATCGTAGCCAATCAACGAAGTCGCAACCTGACCGGACAACACCACCATAGGAATGGAGTCCATATAGGCAGTAGCGATACCGGTAATGGCATTGGTCGCACCGGGACCGGACGTGACCAGCACAACGCCGACCTCACCCGTCGCGCGCGTATAGCCATCCGCCATATGTACCGCACCTTGCTCATGCCGCACCAAAATATGCTCGATACCGCCAACCGTATGCAGGGCGTCGTAAATATCCAACACCGCACCGCCCGGATAACCGAACACATGTTTTACGCCCTGATCGATCAACGATCGGACCACCATTTCGGCGCCTGACAACATCTCCATGGGTCTGCCTCTTTTGTTCAGAAAGCGGAATCCGCTTCTGTATTGATCGGGAGAAATCCCCGCGCTCACATTGTATTAATACTGTTAACTTTTAGTACAAGAATACGAAATATTATAGGGATTACTGATAACCCATTAACATAACGCCAGATTATGACGCAGACAAACGGCAAAAAACCACCGCCCTTAATCGTGCCTAGGGGAAATCAAACGTGAGGGAAAAAGGAACTGAGATAAAATACTAACTGGGAACCTTCAGACCTGAGAGATCGTCCATAAAGGCCACAAATTACAGAGTGAAATATTGAGGCCGAAAACCACATTTCTTTTCAGGAAACGCGCTTCTCGGCCTACGACATCATCAAGACTCTGCGTACATCGCATCAATTTCCAGTTGGTAACGCTGGTTGATGATCTTCCTGCGCAGCTTGAGCGTTGGCGTCAATTCCCCCTCCGCCATCGAAAACGGCACTGGCAGCAGCGTGAATTTCTTCACCTGCTCCACGCGGGAAAGCTCTTTCTGCATCTCCCGCAAACGCTGTTCGAACAGCTCAATAATATGGCTGTGGCGCAGCAGCTCCAGACGATCATGGTACTTCAGATTGATGGAATGAGCGTATTCTTCCAATGCCTCAAAGCAAGGAACAATCAGCGCAGACACGTACTTACGCGTGTCCGCAATAATCGCAACCTGTTCGATGAAGCGATCCTGTCCCAGCGTGCCTTCCAGATGCTGCGGGGCAATATATTTACCGCCGGAGGTTTTCATTAGGTCTTTCAACCGTTCGGTAATAAACAGGTTACCGTTGGCATCCAGTTCCCCCGCATCGCCGGTTTTCAGCCAGCCATCTTCGGTAAACGTTTCTGCGGTTTCCTGCGGACGGTGGAAATAGCCCCGCATGATGGTCGCACCGCGTACCTGAATCTCTTTCTCCTCGCCAATGCGGACCTCAATGCCCGGCAACGGCGTACCAATAGAGCCCAGGCGGAAGCGGCCTTCCTCCCAGCAGGAAACCGTCGCACAGGTTTCTGTCATGCCGTAACCATAGATAATGCGAATCCCGATCGACCGGAAAAACAGAATGATATTGTCATCCAGTCGCGCGCCTGCGGCTGGCATAAAGCGAATCTCGCCCCCCAGCAGTTGGCGCAGTTTCCCTAACACCAGACGGTCTGCATAGTGGTGCATAACGCGGCGGAAGAGACCGCCCTTCTTCGCGGTTTGGTTCGTCAGAAAAGCGTGTTGCCCCTGCGCGATGGCCCAGTTAAATAGCCGCTGGCGATACCACGGCGCCTGCGCCACTTTTTCATGGATGGCGCTATAAACTTTCTCATAAAAACGCGGTACGGCGCACATCACCGTCGGCTTCACCGCCTGCATCGCATCACGAACCAGATTCGTGTTGTTGAGATACACGTTCTGGGCACCACGATGCATGATGACAAAGCTCCACGCACGTTCAAATACGTGGGAAAGCGGTAAGAAACAGAGCGATACGTCGTTTTCCGACATGCTTAAACGATCGTCATGCAGCTTAAGCTGCATCGCCATGTTGGTGTAATCCAGCATGACGCCTTTCGGCTCGCCGGTAGTGCCAGAGGTATAGATCAGCGTAAACAGATCGTTGAGATCGCGGCTGTCGATGCGCGTTTGCCATTCATCACGCCAGAAATCGTCTACGGCCTGCGCTTCAAATTCATGCAGGGATTGCGCGATGTCGCTACCGCGTAGATTAACGCCCTCGTCCATCACGATGATGTTTCGCAGTTGCGGGCACGTGTCCCGCAGCGCCAGCAGCGCATCCAACTGCTCCTGGCCGCCGACGAATATCGTACGGATATCGGCATCATTGATGATGAACGCCGCCTGCGACGCCGTATTCGTGGCATAGATTGGCACGCTGATCGCACGCAGGTGCAGCAGCGCCAGATCGGCTAGCGACCAATTCATTGAGTTATGAGAGAAAATTGCAACCCGTTCCTGAACATCCAGCCCCAGCGCTAAGAGCGCGCTGGCAATGCGCTGAATGCGCTGCCCGGCCTGTGTCCAGGTGAGCTGCTGCTCGCCCGCAGGCGTCCACTCGCGCAACGTAATACGGCCTGCGCAGTGATTGATTCGATCTTGGACCCGGTGCACCACATGGTATGGCTGTAAATGATTATTCATCTGTAAAAGAATTTCTAAGGGGGAAGAATTTGACAGCGTTTCAGCGTACAGCTGTACATTATTTGGCGTGCAGTCTACCGTCATTGTTCAAAACCGCAACGATCTTTCGTTCATTCGGCGCAGGCTATCGCTGGTTTACTTGATGCATGTCACACCAATCAAAAGTTGACATAACCCTGATAATCGCGTACCAATAAAGGAACACCGAATTTTAGATGACGAGACACCATGTTCAACTTTACTGTCCTACTAGGCCTACTACTAAACGCATCCTTCTTGCGCGGTAGGTTTGTGGGCAGAGTTCAGAACTAAGTTTCTCGCCACACGATACAAAAACCCGCGCTGATGCGCGGGTTTTTTTTTACTCGCCGAGCGCCAAGTACAAGTAGACACGACAAGGAACTAAACCGATGAGCGAGCAAGTCATTATTTTCGATACCACATTACGCGATGGTGAACAGGCTTTACAGGCGAGTCTGAGTGTAAAAGAGAAGCTGCAAATTGCCTTCGCCCTGGAGCGTATGGGCGTTGATGTTATGGAAGTTGGCTTTCCTGTGTCCTCTCCCGGCGACTTTGAATCTGTTCAGACGATTGCACGCAATATCAAAAACAGTCGTGTGTGTGGCCTGACCCGCTGCGTCGAGAAGGACATCGATGTCGCCGCAGAGGCGCTGCGTGTCGCAGAAGCGTTCCGTATCCACACCTTTATCGCGACCTCACCGATGCACATCGCCACGAAGCTGCGCAGCACGCTGGATGAAGTGATCGAACGCGCCATTTACATGATCAAACGCGCACGTAACTACACAGACGATGTTGAATTTTCCTGCGAAGATGCGGGCCGCACGCCAATCCCAGACCTGTGTCGCGTGGTTGAAGCTGCCATCAATGCCGGTGCTCGCACCATCAATATCCCGGACACCGTCGGCTACACCATGCCGCATGAGTTCGGCAATATCATCGCCTCGTTGTACCAACGTGTTCCCAATATCGATAAAGCTATCATTTCCGTTCACACTCATGACGATCTGGGTCTGGCCGTTGGCAACGCCATGGCAGCGGTGCATGCAGGCGCTCGTCAGGTAGAAGGCACACTGAACGGTATCGGCGAACGCGCGGGTAACTGTTCACTGGAAGAAGTCATCATGGCGATCAAAACCCGCCATGACATCCTGAATGTACACACCAACATCAATCATCAGGAAATCTACCGTACCAGCCAACTGGTCAGCCAGATTTGCAACATGCCTATCCCTGCTAACAAAGCGGTTGTGGGAGCCAACGCCTTCGCTCACTCCTCTGGTATTCACCAGGATGGCGTGCTGAAGAACCGTGAAAACTACGAAATCATGACGCCAGAATCCATCGGCCTGAAAGAAGTACAGTTGAACCTGACTTCCCGTTCTGGTCGCGCGGCGGTGAAACACCGCATGGAAGAGATGGGCTATCAGGACAGCGATTACAATCTGGACGACTTGTATTCTGCCTTCCTGAAACTGGCGGACAAGAAAGGTCAGGTCTTTGATTACGATTTGGAAGCGCTGGCCTTTATCAGCCGTCAGCAGGAAGAGCCTGAGTTCTACCATCTGGATTATTTCAGCGTTCAGTCCGGCTCCAGCGTGATGGCAACTGCCTCTGTAAAACTGATCTGCGGCGAAGAAACCCAATCAGAAGCCGCAACGGGTAATGGCCCGGTGGATGCCGTTTATCAGGCGATCAACCGCATTACGGGTTATCAGGTTTCACTGGTCAAATACCAACTGACCGCCAAAGGCCAGGGTCGTGATGCGCTGGGTCAGGTTGATATTGTCGCGGATTATCAAGGGCGTCGCTTCCACGGCGTCGGTCTGGCAACGGATATCGTTGAATCTTCCGCGCAGGCAATGGTAAATGTATTAAACAACATCAAACGTGCTCAGCAGGTAGAAAAAGAAATTCAACGTCTGCAGCAGCACAGCAACCAACAACAAAACGATAGCAAACAACAAAACAGTCAGGAAACAGTGTGATGACAAAGAGCTACCATATCGCCGTTTTACCCGGAGACGGCATTGGCCCAGAAGTAATGGCGCAGGCCCATAAAGTACTGGATGCGGTACGTCAGCGTTTTGGCATCCGCATTACCACCAGCGAATATGACGTTGGCGGTATCGCCATTGACCGTCAGGGCACGCCGCTGCCGCAGGCGACCGTCGCAGGCTGTGAGCAGGCCGATGCGATTCTGTTTGGTTCCGTGGGCGGCCCTAAATGGGAACACCTGCCACCGGCAGAGCAGCCGGAGCGCGGTGCGTTATTGCCTCTGCGTAAGCACTTCAAACTGTTCAGCAACCTGCGCCCTGCTCGTCTGTATCAGGGGCTGGAAGCGTTTTGTCCGCTGCGTAGTGATATCGCCGCGAAAGGCTTTGATATCCTGTGCGTCCGCGAACTGACGGGTGGGATCTACTTCGGCCAGCCAAAAGGTCGTGAAGGTAGCGGTCAGTATGAGCGCGCTTTCGATACCGAGGTGTATCACCGTTTCGAGATTGAGCGCATCGCCCATATCGCGTTTGAATCCGCTCGCAAACGTCGCAGCATCGTGACCTCTATCGATAAAGCCAACGTGCTGCAAAGCTCGATTCTGTGGCGCGAGATCGTCAACGAAGTCGCACAGCACTATCCCGATGTGAAGCTGTCTCACCTGTATATCGATAACGCAACGATGCAGTTAATTAAAGATCCGTCTCAGTTTGACGTGATGCTGTGTTCTAACCTGTTCGGTGACATTCTGTCCGACGAGTGCGCCATGATTACCGGTTCAATGGGTATGCTGCCGTCCGCAAGCCTGAACGAGCAAGGCTTTGGCCTGTACGAACCGGCTGGCGGTTCCGCACCGGATATCGCTGGCAAAGACATTGCTAACCCGATTGCACAGATTCTGTCGCTGGCACTGTTGCTGCGCTACAGCTTGGGTGCGGATGATGCCGCAGAGGCGATCGAAAAAGCCGTCAATACCGCACTGGCTGAAGGCTACCGCACTGCCGATCTGGCAAGCACCGGCAGCGCGATCGGCACCAACGAAATGGGCGACGTGATTGCGCGTTTTGTCGCGCAAGGGGCATAACCATGGGTAAGACGTTATATCAAAAATTGTTCGAAGCGCACGTGGTTCATGAAGCGCCGAACGAAACGCCGCTGCTGTATATCGACAGACATCTGGTACACGAAGTGACGTCCCCACAGGCCTTCGACGGCCTGCGCGCGATGGGCCGTAAGGTTCGTCAACCGGGGAAAACCTTCGCGACCATGGACCACAACGTGTCCACGCAAACCAAAGATATCAACGCCAGTGGCGAGATGGCCCGCATCCAGATGCAGGAGTTAATCAAGAACTGTGCGGAATTCGGCGTTCAGCTGTATGACCTGAACCACCCGTATCAGGGCATCGTTCACGTTATCGGGCCTGAACAAGGGATGACGCTGCCGGGTATGACCATCGTCTGCGGTGACTCACACACGGCAACGCATGGCGCATTTGGCTCACTGGCTTTCGGTATCGGTACGTCGGAAGTGGAACATGTGCTGGCGACGCAAACCCTGAAGCAGGGTCGCGCCAAAACCATGAAGATCGAAGTCACCGGCGATGCCCCACACGGCATCACCGCGAAAGACATCGTGCTGGCGATCATCGGTAAAACCGGTAGCGCAGGCGGCACCGGTCACGTCGTTGAATTCTGCGGTACCGCTATTCGTGCGCTGAGCATGGAAGGCCGTATGACGCTGTGCAACATGGCCATTGAGATGGGCGCGAAGGCGGGTCTGGTGGCACCGGATGACACCACCTTCAACTACCTGAAAGGCCGTCAGTTTGCACCGAAAGATGCCAACTGGGATGCTGCCGTTGCGTACTGGAGCACGCTGAAATCCGACGATGATGCACAGTTCGACACAATCGTCACGCTGGACGCCGCTCAGATCGCGCCGCAAGTCACCTGGGGCACCAACCCCGGTCAGGTTATCGCCGTCAATCAGGAAATCCCTAGCCCTGACTCTTTCAGCGATCCGGTAGAACGCGCCTCCGCGGCCAAAGCGCTGGCCTATATGGATCTGCAACCCGGCATTAAACTGACCGACGTGAAGATCGATAAAGTCTTCATCGGCTCCTGCACCAACTCGCGTATCGAAGATTTGCGCGCCGCAGCAGAAATCGCCAAAGGGCGTAAAGTCGCCGCTGGCGTTCAGGCTATCGTCGTACCCGGTTCCGGCCCGGTAAAAACCATGGCGGAGCTGGAAGGGCTGGATAAAGTATTCATCGAGGCGGGCTTTGAGTGGCGCTTACCGGGCTGCTCCATGTGTCTGGCGATGAACAATGACCGCCTGAACCCCGGCGAACGTTGTGCATCAACCAGCAACCGTAACTTTGAAGGCCGTCAGGGTCGCGCTGGCCGCACCCATCTGGTCAGCCCGGCAATGGCTGCGGCTGCCGCAGTGACGGGTCGCTTTGCCGACGTCCGCGAGTTGAATTAAGAGAGAAACCGACATGGCTAAATTTACTCAACACACAGGTCTGGTGGTTCCTCTGGATGCCGCTAACGTCGATACCGACGCCATCATTCCTAAGCAGTTTCTGCAAAAGGTGACGCGTACCGGTTTCGGCCAACACCTGTTCCACGACTGGCGCTTTCTGGACGATGCGGGCCAACAGCCTAACCCTGAGTTTGTGCTGAATCAGCCGCATTACAAAGGAGCGAGCATCCTGCTAGCGCGGGAAAACTTCGGCTGCGGCTCTTCCCGTGAGCACGCGCCGTGGGCGCTGACCGATTACGGCTTCAACGTCGTTATCGCCCCAAGCTTCGCCGATATCTTCTACGGCAACTCGTTTAACAACCAGCTGCTGCCGGTGAAATTGAGCGACGAAGAAGTGGACGAGCTGTTCAAGCTGGTTGACGGTCAGGAAGGTATTACCTTCACGGTCGATCTGGAAAATCAGGTTGTTCAGGCGGGCAGCAAAAGCTATCCGTTCGAAATCGACAGCTTCCGCCGTCACTGCATGATCAACGGATTAGACAGCATCGGCCTGACGCTGCAACACGAAGCGTCTATTACCGAGTATGAAAAGAATCAGCCTGCATTTTTGAACTGATTCAAGATTACAGATAGCCCGAAGCCCGCACTTTATTGCGGGCTTTTTCTTTTGGAAGAATGGGGGGATTACAACAGCGCGGCAATCAGATAAAAAGCCAACATACTCAAAAGCACCGCGCCCACAATATTTCTGATAAAGAATGAAATTACCACACTCACTATCGCGCCGAGAAAATACGGGTTATCAGGAAATGCGCGAATCACACCGTGATCCATTAAAATAATCGGCCCGCAAATCGCGGTGAGTAAACAAGGTGCTGAATACTTTAATGCACGATGGAGTAAAACCGGAATTTTTACCGGCACAGCGGGTTCGAGAAAAATATAGCGATTAAAAAACACAATCCCTGCCAGAACGAATATCAATAACCAGCTCATTTTTCTTCCTTAAGCACAGACGCGATGAATACAGAGAAAAACATGCCGCCGACGCCGGCAATAGCAATGGCACCTTCTACCTTGAAATAGGTCAATAACATCGACAACAGCAGAGAGAACAGTACGCCAGAGAAGGTACTGATTTTCTTTATCATCGGCACAACGATGGTGATGAACGTAGCAACGATAGAATAATCAAGATGATACTTATCCAAGTCGGGCACAGATGACGCCATGACCACACCAAGAATACTGAAGATATTCCAAAAAATATAAAAGGTGAAACCCGCACCAATTAAATAGCTGGTGCTAACGTTGTTCTTACGGTCTTTCTTTTCACTGAGTGCAAAAAGCTCGTCTGATAATAAAAATCCGATAGGAAGCCGCTTTCTTAATTTCAACGTTGAAACATATTCTCGTAGCGTCAGGCCATATATCAGGTGCTGTGCGGTGATAAAAAAAACGGAGATTAATAGCGTCGCGACATTCGCCCCAGACATGAGCAACCCGAGCGAGACGAGCTGCGCCGCCCCGCGAAAATAATCGCCGACATCCCGATACTTTGTCCGACAGATAATCCCGACTGGATAGCCATAGAACCAGCTAGAATTCCCCAGGGCACCACGGACAAACAGAGCGGCAGCATTTCAACCACGCCGGTCATAAAATGCTTCCACGGACTAACGGTGTCTTTTGATTCAGACGATGAGCGGGCTACGGTGTTTTCCATATAACATTGCACTACCATAAAAAATCGATAGCGGAAAACTAACAAAACGTTGTTTAAGAGTATTGGATGAATTTGCTGCGCCCCAGAATAGGGGACGAGTATAACTACAGATTGCCTTTAGCAAACTCGCCCGGCGTCAGCCCCAAAGAATTTTTGAAATGACGATGAAAGTGGCTCTGATCGGTAAAACCACACGATACGGAGACATCAAGGATAGCACCGCCTTTACGCAACAGTGTCTTAGCCTTGCGCAGGCGAGCCTGAATCAAGTAAGCGTGAGGCGTAATCCCCACCACCGCTTTAAACTGTCGTAAGAAGTGCCACACACTGAGTTCGGCCAGCGCGGCCAATTCAACGAGAGCCAGTTCTCTCTCGGGATAGCTGTCCATAAACGCTTTAACGTTCAATATATTTTGGGTCGCAACGGGCAGCATCTGCGGTGTCAGGCGCGTCTTGCTATAACGCATCGTCAGCCAGGTCAATGACGACAACAGCAGCGTTTCTTTCAATAAAATATTGCCCGGCTGAGCGAGCATATTGAACGTCATGAGCAACTGTTCCGACAGCCCAGGGTCGTGAACAACGGCGTCGGGAAACCACGGGATCGAATCCTTTGAGCGTTGCAGATCCTGATTAATCGAGCAAAAAAGATCGGGATGCGGATAAATGGCACGATAGGCCCAGCCAGTTTCAACCTCGGAGCTCCCCGTGTGCACATCGTCCGCGTTCACCAGAATGATGTCACCTTTGGGCGCAACATGCTCTGCACCGGAGCGATAAAAACGCTGAGCCCCCTGCTCAATCACACTGATGCAATACGTATCATGCACATGACGAGGAAAACGCTGCTGATAGTACTGCGCCTGCAACATATCCAGACCCCCTAATGCTTCCAGGTGTCTGAAGTGTGTTTGCTCTTGCACTACCGGCTTTTTATGCACACGTTAATCCTCTTATCATTTGTACAAAATTGCTCTGGCGGAAGCGATACGTGCGTACTTTTTTATCGCCAGAAACAGCGTACCTGTTCACTGATTCTATCAGAAGCGGATTCACATCCCCATGCTCGAAAAAACAACGAAAAAAAGCCAGCGACAAAGCCGCTGGCCATTAATGATGATTCCTGTCTTTTACCGCTTTTGTCTTTTACCCACCGGGTTACATCAGATGAAATCGGGACACGCCAAGATTCAACCGTTCGGCCTGCTGCTCAAGCGATGCGGCAGACGAGGACGCCTCTAGCACCAGCGTCGCGTTCTGTTGCGTGACGCGATCCATTTCTGATATCGCTAACGACACCTGATTGATGCCACTGCTCTGTTCATCAGACGCCAGCGCGATCTCATTCATGATGCGGGTGACGTTATTAATTTCAGCCACAATCTCGGCCATCGCTTTACCCGCTTCGGATGCCAGCGTCGTTCCCTCTGTCACTCTGGCTTCGGATTCTTTAATCAGTGCGGCAATTTCCGTCGCGGCGTTAGCCGAGCGCTGTGCCAGATTACGCACCTCTCCTGCGACTACCGCAAATCCTTTACCCTGCTCGCCCGCTCTCGCTGCTTCAACCGCCGCATTCAGTGCCAGAATATTGGTCTGGAATGCAATCCCGTTAATGAGCGCGATAATCTCAGAAATCTTGTCTGAACTCTTGGCGATATCCGCCATAGACCCCACAACCTGTTCAACAATGCTGCCACCGTTCACCGCTTTGGCTGAGGTCTCCGTCGCCACAACGCTTGCATGGTGCGCATTATCGGTATTCTGCTTCACCGCAGCCGTGAGCTGCTCCATGCTGGCCGCCGTTTCCGCCAACGCCGCAGCCTGCTGCTCTGTTCGTGCAGACAAATCCGTATTACCGACGGTAATTTTCGTCGAACTGCTGTGAATCGACTCTGCACTGTCGCGTACCGAGCCAACCGTTTCGGAGAGCGAATCCTGCATTTGCTGGATGTTATTCCCCAAAATACCGATTTCATTCCGTCCGACATCCACACTCGTGCGCGTTAAATCACCGTGCGCGATGGCCTGTATGCGTGACACCCAATACTGCACTGGGTTAATAATGACCCGACGAATTAATAAGAACGTCATGCCCGTTAATACGATCGCCAGAATAAAGGCGCCTATCATGAGCGTATAGCCCAGAGTGGAATTCCTTTCCGCCGTCACATTAATATTTTTCGCCATCTCAACCCGATAAAGATAAGACGCCTTCAACGGCACATCATACTCATCGTCCAATTTAGACAGGGTCGTCGACTCAAATGCATTCAGTTCTTCAACATTGCCCTTCTTCGCGATGTCAAACATGGGTTTAATACCGCGTTCAACATAATCGCCATAGCGCGCTTTTAATTCATTATCGCGGGCGAGTTCAACATCAGAACGAACCGACCTATTTTGATACCCATTAAACATTTGCTGAGACATCGACAAACGTTCTTCTGCCGCTTTCATACTCGCATTGTAGTTATCAGTAAGGCCATTACGTAAGTGATTCACAGCATGTAGCAAATTCATACGCGCTGCACGCATATGATTAGCACTATCAACAAGTTCCATTCGAACATTCAATTCCAGCGTCGAACTATTTAACGACTGTTCAGCCTGCTTAAGGAAATAGGACGATGTGGAAACTGCCAAAGCAAAAAGAAGTAAAACACCAGAAAAAACAATGATGAAAAGGGGCGTCAGTTTGATGTTGTGTACGCCAGGTGCAGCGTGCCAGGGTTCTGGTTTTTCGTAAATCGCTATTGACTGATAAGGAACATCGCTCATTTTTACATCCGTCGAGTTATTCAAAAAATTGCTGTGAAGTAAATTGCTGGTAAGCAAGAAAAAATAAAACGCTGCTGCATGTTACATAATATTTAAAGGTTGTGACAATGTGCGTTAAACACAAGATAAAAAACAGTGGACTATAAAGAATAATTTTATCCATAGGACCGCCATCACAAAAAACCGCCTATAATTTCAACGAAAATAGTTTCCAAGAAAAACAATTTAGAATGAAAACCATTACACTAAATTAGTGAATTATTTTAGTCATTATTCTTACATTAATATTAATTATAAGAGAAAAAATAAATTAACGGAGTCATTCTTTTTTATTGAAAATAAACACGCTTTAACATTCAACATTACTGATTGATTATTTCGTCATCCTGAATATAAAAGCATCACGTGAACAACGCCGCTGATACCTTCCCACTATGCAAACCATCCACAACAGCCAAAGCTAGCGGCAGTCAACACCATAAAAAAAGCCAGCGAAAAACTCGCTGGCTGGTGAAACATCACCATTACTCAGAATACATTGTTTTATTCAGAATAAATTGTTTTACTCAGAATAAATTGCTTCATGCCACCTAGAGCCAATGACGGTACTCGTCGTCAGACATGTCTTTCAGGTGCCACTGCGTCGCCTGCTGCAATAATGCAATGCGCTGTTGGGTAGACATCCACCGAAACCACTTCGCTTTACAGGTCGATAAGTAAGTTCGATAGAACTGGTACAAACTGGAAATCGCCATAAGCCACCTCCTCTCTTTCCTTGTTGCAAAGTATCGACGTAATATAGGGAAAGATAAATTGATGACTTTAGTGCAGGGAGTTCCTCTTTTATGTCTTCCCCTCGATTGCAACAACAGTTCATCCGCCTGTGGCAACACTTTCAGGGGCAAACCACCGACACCACGCTGCAAGAGTTAACCGGGGTGTTGAACTGTTCACGCCGCCATATCCGCTCATTGCTGAACGCGATGCAGCAGGAAGGCTGGCTCATCTGGCAAGCAGAAGCAGGAAGGGGAAAGCGCTCACAGTTATCCTTTGTGTATACCGGATTAGCACTACAGCAGCAGCGTGCCGAGGATCTGCTGGAGCAGGATCGCATTGAGCAGCTAGTGCAGTTGGTGGGTGACAAAGAAGCGGTACGCCAGATGTTACTTGCCCACCTTGGGCGGAGTTTCCGGCAGGGAAAGCATATTCTGCGCATCCTCTATTACCGCCCCTTACGCAACCTACTACCTGGCTCCGCGCTGCGGCGTTCGGAAATGCACATTGCGCGGCAAATTTTTAGCGGGCTGACCAATATAAATGAGGAAAATGGGGAAATAAAACCCGATCTTGCTCATCATTGGCAGATGCTGGCCCCGCTGCACTGGCGTTTTTATCTGCGTCCGGCCATTCGCTTCCATCATGGTCGCGAGCTCACGATGGATGATGTCATCACCTCCCTCAAGCGCCTCACCGCATGGCCACTGTTTTCGCACCTTGAAACCGTCACGTCACCGATGCCGTTCGTGATTGATATCCGGCTAAGCAGTCCGGATAACTGGCTGCCGTGGCTTTTAGGCAGCGTGCACGCCATGATTTTGCCGCAGGAATGGCAAACGCTACCCGATTTCGCCCAACACCCAATTGGCACCGGCCCTTATGCCGTGGTGCGTAATAACAGTAACCAGCTAAAGATCCGCGCTTTTGATGATTATTTTGGCTATCGGGCACTGATTGATGAGGTCAACATCTGGGTACTGCCGGATGAACCGGAGGAAATGCCGGTCTCCGTCCAATTCCAGTCTGATGATTCTCGCCATGAACAGTTGGAAAGCCGGATGGAAGAAGGCTGCTATTTCCTGCTGTTCGATAAACGTTCACCGCTTGCTGAACGCCCGGAGGTTCGTCGCTGGCTCTGGCAGGTCTTTAACCCGATTTCGCTACTCAGCCACGCCGATGCCAGCCACCAGCGCGACTGGTCCCCCGCTTACAGCCTGTTGCCACGCTGGCATCATCACCATCCAGACGACCGCCAGCCTATTCCCGCAGGGCTGACGCAGGTGACGCTGACCTTTTATCATGAGCACCCTGAGTACCGGATATTAAGCGAGATTATGCGCGCGCTGCTGGCACAGCATGGCGTCACGCTGCATATCCAGACGGTCAGCTACGAAGACTGGTATCAAGGCAATGCCGAAAGCGATATCTGGTTTAGCAGTGTGAATTGCTATTTACCGCTCGAGTTCTCCCTGTTCGCGATGCTCTACGAACTCCCACTGGTGCAGCACTGTCTGGATGACGATCTGCATGCGGACGCACAGCAGTGGCGCAATCACTCATTGCCGATGGCGGAATGGTGTGAAAAGCTGATCGGTAGCGGCCAGGTGCACCCTCTTCTGCATCACTGGCTACAGCTTCAGGGTCAGCGCAGTATGCGCGGCGTCAGGATGAATATGCTGGGCTGGTTTGATTTTAAATCCGCCTGGTTTGCACCGCCGGAGCGCTGACTGTATCTGAAAAAGTGCGGGCACATTGAATTGCGCCGCACTCTTCTGTCTATTTTTGCACATGCATTTGTAAGAAATGCTCGACGTCGACCGTTTCGTAACCATTACGTTCGTTGAAGGTGCCGGATTTGTCCCACCACATTCCCTCACCCAAAGCAAACGCTGCACGATAGCGGGCCATGACGTCATCCGGAGCAATTTTCAAATCCGCCCGTAATTTATCCAGAGTCCATACGGTCTTCTTAAATGCCTTCCCCGTGACCCGTTCGACAACATCGGCAAGTTGCCCGTATGAGATCGTGTCACCTGCCACGTAAACAACCTCATTAGCCCATCGTGGTTCAGCCAGCAATATTTCAGTCGTCAGCCAGCCAATGTCCTCGGGATCGTCACTGTCACTTTGGTATCCCAACTTCCCAAGCCATGAAGGGTTCCACGCTCCAGATCCACCACATCGAAGGCTGGCTCAAACAGGAAACTCGTGAACATGCCAGTCGAGACAATCACCCATTCGGTACTCAGTTGGCTACGTAGCAGCTGCCTCACGTCGTACTGTTCATCAAAAACCGGATGGCCGCTGTTTCGGCCCACAACGTCATAATCCACACCGAATTGCCAAGGGAAATAGCGCGCAACGTTAGCAGCCAACACCGCTCTGGTTATTTTCATCTGGGTGCCCGGCCCTGCCACAAATCCCGAACAATTCAATACCGTCTTATAATTCCTGAAAAGCTCTGTCAGGGCGTGTTCATCAGAAGCCAGGTCGAACCCCATAACGTCAATACCTAGTGCGCGGAGTTCAGCCAGCTTTGCCCTATCCTGCACCGACGGATCGTTAATAGTATCCGGTGAAACGAGCGCCGTGACCGACAACGCCGAGGTTCGCGCACGCGGGGCGAGAGCACGTAGGACTGCCATACCGAGCTGTCCTGCGCCAAGCACAAGAATGTCCTTCAGTGCTGATCCGCTGTTATTCATTTTTTTAACTCCTTCGAAATTTCAAATTATCGACATCATAAGGATGGGATGAATTATCCCCGTGCATTCAGTTTGCCAATATGTCCCTGAGCTGATAACTCTCGTAAAAATCAGGACACTCAGAGATCGAGTGTTATGTTATACAAGAACGTGCGCATGATAAGATTCAGCCGCATCACTTCATAATTTGAAAAAATCAAACAATAAAGAAATGCAGCCGCTGACACGATAGGTACGCCGTATACGCGTCTTATCAACGTTTCATAGCAAAATGAGGAGACATCGTATGGATCGGTTTCAGGCCATGGAAATATTCATGCGTGTGGTCGATGCGGGTAGTTTCAAAAAAGCGGCGGAAACCATGCATGTTTTACCCTCCACCGTAACCCGCAGCATTAAGGAACTCGAATCACATCTGGGGGCTCGGTTACTCAACCGAACAACACGAGCGCTCAGCATTACGGATGTTGGCCTGCGCTATTACGACAGTTGCAAAGCGATCTTGCATGATGTGCATGCCGCTGAAAGCGTAACGGCACAGCAAAAGGAAGAACTGCATGGAACGATCAGAATCGGGGCGACATCTTCTCTGGTCAAAAATTTCCTTATCCCTACACTGCCCGACTTCTTTGAACGTCATCCCGGAATAAAGTTGGACTTCCACTTGGGTGATGCCACCGTGGATATCGTCCAGCAGGGTATCGACTGTGTCATCAGAACCGGAGAACCTCCGTTATCACGACTGGTCGCACGGCGACTCGGTGCGTTCCATTGGTATATTTGCGCTTCCCCGCGCTATCTAGAGAAGCATGGTTACCCTACAACGTTAGACTCGCTCAAAGAGCACACCGCAGTAGGATATACCCACAGCCGGACAGGGCGTTCAACTCGCTGGGATTTTCACGATGGCGCGCGCACCGTAGCGATTCCAATAACAGCACAGATCAGCGTAAATGACACTGATGCCTATGTTGCCGCTGGTGTAGCCGGTTTGGGGCTAATACGCATTGCCAGCTATATGGTGCGCCAGCAACTTGCTGATGGACATCTTGTCAGGCTACTTCCTGATATCAGTGCCCCGCTTGAACCTCTTTTCATTCTCTACCCACAAAGCCGCCACCTCTCGCCGGCGATCCGCGCCTTTATCGACTGGTGTACTGCGCGGATCGGGCAGGAGGCCGTTAAATGGTGAATGACCACAAATAGGACACAAAAACCGTCACGTTAAGCGAAAGTGTGAGCGTACGGCTGTCACACCGCAGTATCTGAGCGAGCCTATAGGGCGGGTTTGATTTTAAATCCGCCTGGTTTGCACCACCGGAACGCTGAGAGCCTTTCGCTGCCCGACTTAACCCTTTACAATGTGCCGTTCTCAACGGGGTGCGGAAAATTTTTCGCTGAGAAGATACCCGTCGAACCTGATCCGGTTAATACCGGCGAAGGGATTTGAGAGTGCTGCTTATTGCTGCCTCAAAGTCCTTTGCCACCCTATGATTCTCAGGAGTGCAAAGTGTTAAATCAATTATTACCGCGTTCAGCCACCGTGCTGAAAACCAGCCTGTCTTGCCTGCTACTGCTATCAGCTTCGGCTTTCGCCAAACCCGCGTTGACCGTTTATACCTATGATTCATTCGCTTCCGAATGGGGCCCAGGCCCTGTCATCAAGACCGCGTTTGAAAAAGAGTGTGAGTGCGAGCTGAACTTCGTCGCGCTGGAAGATGGTGCTTCGCTGCTGAACCGTCTGCGTATGGAAGGCAAGAACAGCAAAGCGGATATCATTCTGGGGCTGGACAACAACCTGTTGCAGGCGGCGGAACAAACCGGCCTGTTTGCGCCACACAATCTGGACGCCCGCGCCGTTACGGTGCCGGGCGGATGGAGCAATAAAACGTTCGTTCCTTATGACTACGGCTATTTCGCGTTTGTGTATAACAAAAACACGCTGAAGAACCCGCCGAAAAGCCTGCATGAGCTGGTGGACAGCAACGAACCGTGGAAAGTGATCTATCAGGATCCACGCACCAGCACGCCGGGGTTGGGTCTGCTGCTGTGGATGCAGAAAGTGTACGGCGACGATGCGCCGCAAGCCTGGCAGAAGCTAGCGAAAAAAACCGTCACCGTCACCAAAGGCTGGAGCGAAGCCTACGGTCTGTTCCTGAAAGGGGAAGCGGATCTGGTGCTGAGCTACACCACGTCGCCGGCCTATCACATCATTGAAGAGAAGAAAGACAATTACGCAGCAGCGACCTTCAGCGAAGGGCACTATCTGCAAATTGAAGTCGCCGGGCAGCTGGCGTCCAGCAAAAATCCCGAGCTGGCAAAACGCTTTATGCAGTTCATCCTGAGCCCAACCTTCCAGCAGGCGATTCCTACCACGAACTGGATGTATCCGGCGGTTAAAACTGATCTGCCAGCCGGCTTCGCGACGCTCGCGGTGCCGGAAAAAGCCATGCAGTTCAGCGCACAGGAAGTAGCCGACCAAAGGACGCAGTGGATTCAGGCATGGCAACGCGCCGTCAGCCACTAATCGGCGGACGTCTGTGGCCAGGGTTACTGGCCACAACGCTGTTAATTTCCGTTGCCGCACTGGCTTTCGGCGCCCTGTGGCTACAGGCGCCAGAAAGCCAGTGGCGCAC
Source organism: Pectobacterium polaris (assembly GCF_002307355.1). Classification (NCBI taxonomy): domain Bacteria; kingdom Pseudomonadati; phylum Pseudomonadota; class Gammaproteobacteria; order Enterobacterales; family Pectobacteriaceae; genus Pectobacterium; species Pectobacterium polaris. The sequence continues at coordinate 409,128 of NZ_CP017481.1, forward strand.
GCTATGGCATGACAGCTATCTCTGGCATGTCATTCGGTTTACCTTCTGGCAGGCCTTTCTCTCCGCGCTGTTCTCTACCGTTCCGGCCATTTTTCTCGCCAGAGCGCTGTATCGACGGCGCTTTCCCGGCCATCGCTGGCTGCTGCGCCTGTGTGCAATGACGCTGGTGCTACCCGTACTGGTGGCCGTGTTTGGCCTGCTCAGCGTTTACGGCCGCCAAGGCTGGCTGGCCTCTGCGCTGGGCTGGTTTGATCTGAAATACACGTTTTCGCCCTATGGGTTGCAGGGTATCCTGCTGGCGCACGTCTTCTTTAATCTGCCGCTGGCAACCCGATTGCTGTTGCAGTCGTTAGAAGGCATCGCTACCGAACAGCGTCAGTTGGCCGCGAATCTGGGCATGAACAGCTGGCAGCATTTACACCTGCTGGAATGGCCCGCCCTGCGCCGGCAGATTTTACCCACTGGCGCACTGATTTTTATGCTCTGCTTCGCCAGCTTTGCCACAGTGCTGTCGCTGGGCGGCGGCCCGCAGGCAACCACAATTGAGCTAGCTATCTATCAGGCATTAAGCTTTGATTACGATCCGGGGCGCGCGGCGCTGCTGGCGTTAATTCAGATGGTTTGCTGTCTTGGTTTGGTACTGCTGAGCCAGCGGCTGGGACGCATTCTGCCCGTCGGCAGCACACAGCAGCTTGCCTGGCGTAACCCGCAAGATAGCGCCTTAAGCCGCCTCACCGATGGCCTGCTGATTAGTGCGCTGTTGCTGCTGGTCGTCCCTCCTTTGCTGGCCGTAGTGGTGGATGGCGTGAATCGATCGCTGGTTACCGTGCTGCAACAGCCTGTGCTCTGGCAAACGCTGTTTACCTCGCTGCGCATTGCCTTAGGCGCGGGGCTGCTGTGTCTGGTGCTGACCATGATGCTGCTCTGGAGCAGTCGCGAGCTCAAATTACGCCAGAAGCCACTCTACGGACAGTTGATGAACCTGAGCGGTATGCTCATCCTCGCCATGCCCGGGATTGTGCTGGCAACCGGCTTTTTCCTGCTGCTGAATAACAGCATCGGGTTACCGCAATCCCCTTACGCACTGGTGGTGTTCACGAACGCGCTGATGGCGATTCCGTACGCGATCAAAGTGCTGGAAAACCCAATGCTAGACGTTGCAGAGCGTTACAACCGACTTTGCACATCGCTGGATATTCGCGGCTGGCAACGGCTGAAGCTGATCGAGCTTGCCGCGCTGAAACAGCCGCTGGCGCAGGCGCTGGCGTTTGCCTGCGTGCTATCGATTGGTGATTTCGGCGTCATCGCGCTGTTCGGCAATGAGCAGTTCCGCACGCTGCCGTTCTATCTGTACCAGCAAATTGGTTCCTATCGCAGCGCCGACGGCGCAGTCACGGCGCTATTGTTGATGCTGCTGTGCTTTATGTTATTTACCCTGATTGAGAAACTGGCAGGCCGTCATGATCGCGCTTGAGAAATTGACCTACTTTTATCAGCACTTGCCCATGCGTTTTGATTTTCACGTCAAACCGGGCGAGCGCATCGCCATCCTCGGCCCTAGCGGCGCTGGGAAAAGTACGCTGCTGAATCTGGTTGCGGGTTTCCTGATGGCAGACAGCGGGGAATTACGGCTTAACGGCGAGTCTCACCGCGAGACGCCGCCTGCTAAACGGCCAGTTTCGATTCTGTTTCAGGAAAATAACCTGTTTCCTCATCTGACGATTGGGCAGAACATCGCGCTGGGGCTTCATCCCGGCCTGCGCCTCAGTGCGGAACAGCGCGAGACGCTACGGCAGATTGCCGACAGAGTTGGTCTGGCGGATCTTCTGGATCGTCTGCCGTCGCAGGTTTCCGGCGGACAGCGCCAGCGCGCGGCATTGGCACGCTGTCTGGTGCGTCACCAACCCATTCTGTTGCTGGATGAACCGTTTTCGGCGCTCGATCCGGCGCTGCGTCAGGAGATGCTCGATCTGGTTGAAAGCGTGTGTCAGGAGCGTGAGTTCACGCTGTTGATGGTGTCCCACAATCTGGATGATGCCATGCGGATCGCGAAGCGTACGGTGCTGATCGTAGACGGGCAGATTTATTATGACGGGCCGACCCAGGCGTTGCAGGATGGCAGCGCCGAGGCAGCCGCCATCCTGGGAATTTCACGTCCGTCTTCGAATTGAGAAATTAAGGCAAAGCCTGATAGCGCAGGTTGCTGAACGTCACCTCGCCTTCGCCGGAAGCATACAGGGCAGGCCGCAAACTGAGGAAATCATACGCGACGTTGTGATGGTAGCCGGACACTTCCATCTGCACCGGGTATTTCTTCCACGCTTCCTGATCCGAGGTTCGGGTGTAGAACGTCACAATATGGCGATCGTTTTTCATCCGAATCTGCACCTCATTGCCCGTAATATGCGGCAATTTCTTCTCCGCCCTTTCCAACCCGTAGCGATGCATTACTGTGCCATCCTGATTAAACGACAGCCCGACATAGAGCTTCGCGTTGTAGAACAGCAGTAAACCAGCCTGCGCGCCGGGAGCAAAGTTAGCAGTCACTTCAATTTGGTAAGCCTGATCGCCGGGGATCATCGTCAGCGGCGCGCTGTCTTTCGGCGACGTGCCTTTTGCCTTCAGATGCAACTTACCGTCGCTAAGCGTAACCCGCTTTAGCTCTTCCGCATTGGCGCGGTAGAAGTGCCAGCGTGCCGGAAATTTCTCGTCGGTAAAGCTATCAGACCAGCCAATGCCGTGAGGCACCGCCTCGCCACCTTCCGGTTTGCGAATCGGTTTACCGGTATCGAATCCGGCTGACGTAAACCAGCCGTCATCGCCCCAGACAATCGGCTCCAGCATCGCCTGCCGCCCCAGCGTCATAAAGCCGTTTTCATAGCCGTGATACACCATGTACCAGTTTTTATCCGGTCCTTCGATCAGCGTCGCATGGCCGCGCGACCACCACTTCTCTGAAAGATCCTGCGTACGGATAATCGGGTTATGCGGCGAGTTTTCCCACGGCCCGTTGATCGATTTGGATCGCGCAGCAATCACCATGTGCCCGGTCGGTGGCCCAGCCGTTCCGCCTTCCGCCAGTACCATGTAGAAGTAGTCACCGTGGCGCAGCATCTTCGGCCCTTCCTGCGAGAAGCTTTCCACATCCCACTCTTCCGGGTACTGCCATCCCTGATAGACCACCGCCATGTCACCGACCGTCGATAGCCCGTCGTCTGTTAACTGCACGCGGTTGCCACCCGACATAAAGATGTAACGCTTGCCATCCTCTCCCACGACGTGGCCGGGATCGCTAGCCGGGTTTTTCAAGCCAGTATCTTTCGGCGGCGTCCACGGGCCGCGGATATCATCGGCGGTAATCACATACAGCGTTTTCTTTTTCGTCCCTTTGGCGTCGATAATCCGGTTTGTGGTGAAGTAGATGTAATACTTGCCGTCGTGTTTCACCAAATCCGGTGCCCAGATCGCATCGACAGGCGTCGTGATCGCCGGGCCAAGTGGTTCCCAGTTCACTAAATCGCGCGAGTGCCAAATCAACAGTCCGGGGATGTCGTCAAATGACGAGAACGTCATGTAATAGTCATCCCCATCCTTGATAATCGTGGGGTCGGGATGATCGCCCGCAATAATCGGATTGAGATAACAGCCATTGCCCAAATCCGCCTGACGCTGCTGTTCAATACCCCGCATCCATTCGTTGGCAGGGCCAGCCTGACAGGCCATCGCCGTGCCGATACCCATTGCCATCAATAAGATACCGCTTAATATGCCTTTCCCTACCGCTCGGGACACGCCCATTTATCACCACCCACTATCCCAATGATTATTTTATAATTTATAACATTGAAACCCTGTTCCAATTGTGAAAACAGTCACGCTTCTCTCGGTTATACGGCGAAAAATCAAGCGGTAATAACACCGTGCCATTTTCAATATATTGTGACCAATTCGACATATTCAGTTTTTATCCCTTGTAGGTATTGTGTCTTTTTGTGCTGCTGTGCTTATATGAATTGGCGATTGAATAACTCATTCGAACACAACACTCGACCGCAATTAGTTCGAACATAACTAACTCGAACATAACTAACTTGAACATAAATAGGATTCCCGTGACGCACTACACTTCTTCCACTTCAGCACTACTACACACCGCGCATGTTGACGCGGTCGTCGTCGTGCGCGTGGTCGTCGTGGTCGTCGTCGGCAGCGCGCCGTAACGGGTTCCGAATCGAAGATTCTCAAACCCCGCCGGCGCAAGCCGAGCGGGGTTTCTTGTTTCTACCCTCCCCGCTCCGACACCGCACCGGCCCTGATGAAGGATGTAAACATGCGTTATACAGGCGCTCAGTTAATTGTTCGGCTGCTCGAACAGCAGGGCATCACCACCGTAGCGGGCATTCCCGGCGGCGCGGCCCTGCCGTTATATGATGCACTGGGTCAAAGTAAGACCATTCGCCACGTTCTGGCTCGCCACGAGCAAGGCGCTGGATTTATGGCACAAGGCATGGCGCGAGCCAGCGGACGCGCTGCGGTTTGTATGGCTTCCAGCGGGCCGGGAGCGACCAACCTGCTCACCGCTATCGCCGATGCCAAACTGGATTCGATCCCGCTGGTGTGCATCACTGGTCAGGTGCCTTCCAGCATGATCGGTACCGATGCGTTTCAGGAAGTCGACACCTACGGCATTTCTATTCCCGTCACCAAACATAACTATCTGGTTCGCGACATCAACGAGCTGCCGCGCGTGATTCCAGAAGCCTTTCGCATCGCACAGTCGGGCCGTCCCGGTCCTGTGTGGATCGATATTCCAAAAGACATTCAGAATGCGACCATTGAGCTGAGCGAACTGCCGGGCGTCTTTCCTCTCGATACGCCACCCGCCATCGCTCAGCAGGAAATCGAGCGTGCTGCGGCCATGATTAATGCGGCTCAGCGTCCGGTGCTCTATCTGGGCGGCGGGATTATTAGCGGCGTCGCGCACAAACAGGCGGTTCAACTGGCGGAATGCTCTAGCCTGCCCACCACCATGACGCTGATGGCGCTGGGCACCATGCCCGTCGATCATCCTCTGTCGCTCGGGATGCTGGGCATGCACGCCGCACGATCAACCAATCTGATCTTACAGCAGGCAGATTTGTTAATTGTGCTGGGTGCGCGTTTTGACGATCGCGCGATCGGGAAAGCGGAACAGTTTTGCCCGCAGGCCAGCATCATTCACATCGATATCGATCCCGCCGAGTTGGGCAAGATCCGCCAGCCACACGTGGCGATCAACGCGGATGTCGCACAGGCGTTGGATCAGCTGCTGCCGCACATTACACCGCAGCAGCGTGACGTATGGCGTACTACCGTCCGCGGGCTGCAACAGGAATTTCCGTTCAGCATGCCGGGCGCTGACGATCCATTAAGCCATTACGGTCTGGTTCAGGCCACGGCACAGGCGCTGACGGATGATGCCATCATCACGACCGATGTCGGTCAGCATCAGATGTGGGTCGCGCAGTCTTATCCGCTGCGTCGTCCGCGCCAGTGGCTGACATCCGGCGGGTTTGGGACGATGGGCTTTGGCCTGCCTGCAGCGATTGGTGCGGCGTTGGCTGAACCGGATCGCACCGTGGTGTGTTTCTCGGGTGACGGCAGCCTGATGATGAATATTCAGGAAATGGCGACGGCAGCAGAAGAAGGACTTAACGTAAAAATCGTCCTGATGAACAACCAGTCACTCGGTCTGGTTCACCAACAGCAGGATATGTTTTTCCAGAAACGCATCTTCGCGGCCGATTACCGCTACAGCGCGAATTTCCTCGCGATTGCCGCAGGTTTTGGCTTTGCAACCTGCGATCTGAACGCCGCCGCCGATCCACAGGCCGCGCTGCAAGAGATGCTCAACCAGCCGGGTCCTGCGCTGATCCACGTACTTATTGACGCCAATGAAAAAGTGTTACCCATCGTGCCACCGGGCGCCGCGAACATCGATATGATCGGAGATTAATGACTATGTCAATTCAACCAACCTCGCTAACGCAAGCAACGTCAAATCAGGTCACGCTGGAACTCTCGGTGCGCAACCACCCCGGTGTGATGTCACACGTTTGCGGCCTGTTTGCCCGCCGGGCATTTAACGTAGAAGGCATTCTGTGTATGCCGCTGGCAAATGGAGAGGAAAGCCGGATCTGGCTACTGGTCAAAGATGACCAGCGGCTACAGCAAATGATCAGTCAGGTGGAAAAGCTGGAAGACGTCCTTCAGGTTCGCCGTCACAGCGAAGAAATGCGTATTTTCGAGCAGGTCGCTGAGTTTTACTGCTAAATGGCTTGGCCGGGTCTTCCCGGCCTGCACAACATTACCCGTTTAACACCTGCCATAGCAGATGGCGGTAAACTGGCATCAGCGGGTGCTGAATCAGTACGACCAACAAGGCAACCGCCGCCACGGACATCACGGGCGCGACCCAGCGCAGGCGTCTGAGCGGCATCTTTCTGCTAAACCAGTCATGATGTTTACGCTTATCACTACGCCACCAGCGCCAATTTAGCCAACCTGCGCCCCACACCATGATGGCAGTAATCAGCAGCAGCCATTTAAATCCTGCGCTGTTCGTCCCCGCAGGAATATCAATCGCGACACCAGCCAGAATGCCCGGTAAGAAATAGGCCGGCGGCCACAGCAGGCAGCCGATAATATTCGGCACGGCAAATTTATAAGGCGGTAACCCCAGCATCCCCGCCACCATCGGGATGAGCGGACGGGTCGGGCCGACAAAACGCCCGATCAGTATCGTCGGCATCGGGTGCTGATACAGGGCATATTCGGTTTTACTCAGCAACGCCTGATGCTTTTTCAGGAAAGACCAGTTATGCAGCGGTGCCTTAAAACGCATGCCAATGAAATAGGAAATCCAGTCCCCTAGCAGGCAACCGATAATCCCTGCCCCCCACGCTGGGTAAAGTCCCATTTGTCCGCTGCCGATCAGTGCCCCCAGCGTTGCCATCATCACCGTTCCCGGCAACAGCAGCCCGACCAAAGCCAGAGATTCCAGAAAGGCAACCAGCATGACGGCGATCAGTGAATACGCTAGCGATTGGGTAACCAGATGATCCAGCCACGCTTCCATAAAATCTACCCGTACGTTATAAAAACAAGGATTGTCTGGATCATAGCAGAAGCCGTCAACTCCTGATTTCACCGCATCATTCGATTGTGGCTACGGTAAAAAATCAACACGCCGGATTACCACGCGATTTCGTCTCTCAGGCGAGAGCGATCCCGGTTTGCTAGCACGAAACCCAGCAATATCCTACTGAAAATATGTAGCATAGTTTATCTATCCCCTGTTGAAACGATCTCAGTTCGCGGGTACCAAAAGTCTATACGTTCTGATAAATATCAACTATTCCCCTTATCAGGGCATACGCAATATCATTTTCCAATTCAAGCCGTTAGCACGACTTCAGTAATGTCGTTTTATGGTCAATTCTTTTGCACCGACGGGCATCAACACTTATGATAGCGGTCATTTTTTGCCACCGTGCCACACTGCCACTATGTTTTTTAAACTATTCAAACATGTCGGATTACGACGTCTTATCCTACTCTTGGCAGTGGCGAGCGCCTTGGTAACACTGGCAAACAGTTTTTATGCCAGCTATCGCGTCCAACGAGAGCTGCTGATTGATAACACCCTTGAAGCCAACCGCGTTTACGCCACCAAGCTCGCGGCAATGACCCATTCCTTCTTTAAGGAATCCCAGCAGCAGCTCGCCTACAGCGCCAATATCGTTGCCACTCAGATGGATGATAAGGTCGGTCTGTTTAAAGAAGCCGAGCGCCTGCGGCTACAAACCAGCAATTTCAACTCTGTCGTCATTGCAGATGAAAAAGGGATCGTCAGAGCCACATCGCCCGATACGTTCCAATTAATCGGGAGAAGCCTGACAACCGAAGGCGCTCTCGAAGCCTTGAAAGAAAAGCAGCCGCTTATCAGCCAGCCCTATGTATCCGCCGCCAATAACCTCATCGTGCTGATATCTTCGCCGATATTCACACGAGATGGCCGCTATAAGGGGTTTATCGGTGGGTCTATCTATCTTAAGCAGCCCAGCGTGCTCAATACGCTCTTAGACAAACACTATTACCGCGACGGTTCTTATATTTATGTCACCGATAAGAACAAAAAGATGCTGTATCACCGTGACATGGAGCGTATTGGCAAAACAGAAACCAATAATCTGCAGATCGATGCGCATCATGAAAATAATGGCAGCCAGCATATGGTGAACTATCTGGGCGAAGTCATGCTGGCGGGCTACGCCGTTGAAGCCACCTCACAGTGGCAGGTTGTGGCGCTTCGCCCGATGGACATCACGCTGAAACCGCTCGATAGCCTGATGCTGAACGTGCTGCGTCACACGCTTCCGCTTGCGCTGTTGACCATCTTCTGCGTCTGGCTGCTGGCCCGACTCATCGCCCAGCCGCTGTGGCTGCTGGCGCGCAGTGCCAATAAGATGGATGCACTCGATGTCTCCGACGACATCAGAAATATCCACTCCTGGTATTTCGAAGCCTCGCAGCTCAAACAGGCGATGCTGCTGGGTATCGATTTACTCCAGCGCAAAATTGGTAAGTTGCGTTCTGAAGCACACTCAGACCCCATGACCGAACTGCTCAATCGTCGTGGGTTGGATAGCGTGCTCCGCTACTGGCAAATGGGGCAGAAAAGCTTTGCAGTCATCGCGCTGGATATCGATCGCTTCAAGCGCATCAATGACACCCACGGCCACGATGTCGGCGACAACGTCATTCGCTATCTCTCACAGCTCATTCGCACCAGCTCACGCGATTCCGACATTCTGTGCCGCAGCGGCGGTGAAGAATTTTTGATTCTACTGCCGGAAACCAGTCTCGACGTCGCACTCAGCATCGCTGAACGGCTACGGCAGCGTGTGCAGGAATCGACCATTCCTGTCGTGGGCAATATCACCATCTCATTAGGCGTTGCCCTGTGGGAACCGGGCGTCAGCGATATGCCAATCGATCGCACCTTCAAGCTGGCAGATGAAGCCCTGTATCAAGCCAAGCAAGAAGGCCGCAACCGCGTGGTCTCTGCCTCCGGCAGCGAGCAGTAATCTATTTTTCCCTCTTCACTATCATAGGTGATGTCGCTGGACATCACCTGTATAAATAACCATACTTATCCCTACCATCCTTCCCTATCTCGCTTGCTATAAAAGGCCGCTTAGTGACTCAGGTTCGTCAGGGGTTTCTACTGACCCGCCACTGGAACGACACACCAGCCGGCACGCAGGTTGAATTCTGGCTGGCCACCGATGAGGGCCCGCAGCTCGCACGCCTGCCAGTACAGCAGGCCGTTGCCTTTATTCCCGCACAGCAGGAAGCCCGCGCCAGAACGCTCTTACAGCAGGAAAAACGCTGGCAGTTAAAACCGCTCGACATGCAGGATTTCCACCATCAGCCGCTGCTGGGGCTGTATTGCCCACAATACCGACAGCTGCTGCGGCTGGAGAAATTGCTGCGTGAAGGCGGCGTTCAAGTCTACGAAGCGGATATTCGTCCGACGGAACGCTTTCTGATGGAACGCTTTATCACCGCACCCGTATGGTTTAGCGGCAACACCACGTCAGATAGCCTGCTGACGGAAGCCCGTATGAAGCCAAATCCCGATTACCGCCCGACGCTCAAACTGGTGTCGTTGGATATCGAAACCACCCGCCACGGTGAGCTTTACTGCATCGGGCTGGAAGGCTGCGGACAGCGTCAGGTTTACATGCTCGGCCCACCGAACGGCACGCCTGCCGAGCGCGAGGATTTTACGCTTGAGTACGTCGCCAGCCGCCCGCTGCTGCTGGAAAAGCTGAATGCCTGGATGCAGCAGCACGATCCCGATGCCATCATTGGCTGGAATCTGGTGCAGTTTGACCTGCGCGTCTTGCAGAAACATGCCGAGCGCTACAACATTCCGCTCAAACTGGGGCGCAACGGACAGGCGTTAGAATGGCGGGAACACGGTTTTAAACAGGGGCATTTTTTTGCCAGCGCTACTGGCCGTTTGATTATCGACGGCATTGAAGCGCTCAAATCCGCGACGTGGAATTTTGCCTCGTTTAGTCTGGAATTTGTCGCGCAGTCGCTGCTGGGGGAAGGCAAAGCTATCGACACGCCCTATCAGCGTATGGACGAGATCGACCGTCGTTTTGCCGAAGATAAGCCCGCTCTCGCTCGCTATAACCTGCAAGACTGCGAACTGGTCACGCGTATTTTCGACAAAACCGAGCTGCTGCCTTTCTTGCTAGAGCGCGCCAGCGTCACCGGACTAGCAGCCGACCGCAGCGGGGGTTCCGTCGCCGCATTTTACCACCTCTATTTACCGCGCATGCATCGCATGGGTTACGTTGCCCCGAATCTGGGTGATGTCGCGCTTGAAGCCAGTCCCGGTGGATTTGTGATGGATTCGCGTCCCGGCCTGTATGACTCGGTGCTCGTGCTGGATTATAAGAGCCTCTACCCTTCCATTATCCGTACGTTCCTGATCGATCCGGTCGGGTTGGCGGTAGGAACGCAGAATCCTGACGCTCAGCACGCCGTCTCCGGCTTTCGCGGGGCGTGGTTCTCCCGCGAACAGCATTGCCTGCCAGCGATTGTCGAGCAAATATGGCAAGGGCGTGAAGCGGCGAAGCGCACCAATAATAAGCCACTGTCGCAGGCGTTAAAGATCATCATGAATGCCTTTTACGGCGTGCTGGGCGCGACAGGCTGTCGCTTCTTCGATCCGCGTCTCGCCTCTTCCATCACCCTACGCGGCCATGAAATCATGCGTAAAACGCGCGAACTGATCGAGGAACAGGGCTATCAGGTGATTTATGGCGATACCGACTCTACCTTTGTCTGGCTGAAGCACGCGCATAGCGAAGAGGAAGCAGCAAAGATTGGCAACGCGCTGGTGCAGCACGTCAACCACTGGTGGACACAGCATCTGCAAGACACCCAGCAGTTGACCAGCGCACTAGAACTGGAGTTTGAAACACATTTTCGCCGCTTCCTGATGCCAACGATTCGCGGTGCGGAACAAGGCAGTAAAAAACGCTACGCCGGCATGATCGACACGCCGCAAGGCGAAAAGATGGTGTTCAAAGGGCTGGAAACCGTGCGCACCGACTGGACACCGCTGGCACAACAGTTTCAGCAGCAGCTCTATCTGCTGATTTTTCAGCAACAGCCTTATCAGGACTGGCTGCGGGATTATGTCGATCGTACCCTGAACGGTGATTTTGACGATCTGCTGATCTACCGTAAACGGCTGCGCCGTCGGCTCGATGATTACCAGCGCAACGTGCCGCCCCACGCCAGAGCCGCGAAAATCGCCGATGATTATAACCGCCAGCAGGGGCGACCGCTGCAATACCAAAACGGCGGCTGGATCAGCTATGTGATGACCGTCAACGGCCCCGAACCATTGGAAACCCGGCATGCTCCGCTGGATTACCAGCATTATGTCGAACGCCAGCTCCAGCCCGTCGCGGATGCCATTCTACCGTTCCTGCACGACGATTTTGCTACACTGGTAACAGGTCAGATGGGTCTGTTTTAAATGGCAGACATTCATGTTGTTAGATGAAAGGGGTTAATTCGCGCCACAGCAAGTTTGAGGGGTGACGAACGCACCGTCATCTATTACCATAACGCCCTTTCTGAATTTGCATCAGCAGCATTATCGGCAACCGATAATGTAATCAGACATTCCTCCGACACAGACGAACATCGAGCTAAGAATTTATGCCTTTTACACTTGGTCAGCGCTGGATCAGCGATACGGAAAGCGAACTTGGACTGGGAACGGTTGTTGCCGTCGATACGCGTATGATTACGCTGCTTTTCCCTGCCAGCGGTGAAAACCGACTTTATTCCCGCAGCGACGCCCCCATCACCCGCGTGATGTTCAATCCCGGCGACACCGTCACCAGCCATGAAGGCTGGCAGCTCAAAGTGGATGACGTGCGAGAAGAAAAAGGGTTGCTGGTGTATTGCGGCCAACGCCTGGACGATGAAACGTCGGCGGAACTGCGTGAAGTCTTCCTCGACAGCAAACTGACGTTCAACAAACCACAAGATCGCCTGTTCGCCGGACAGATCGATCGTATGGATCGCTTTGCCCTGCGCTATCGCGCCCGTAAGCATCAGAACGAACAGGCGCTGCAACAGTGGGGCGGATTGCGCGGCATGCGTGCCAGCCTTATCCCCCATCAGCTTCATATCGCTCATGAAGTCGGCCAACGCCACGCGCCACGCGTTTTGCTGGCGGACGAAGTCGGTCTGGGAAAAACCATTGAGGCAGGGATGATCATCCACCAGCAGTTGCTGGCGGGTCGTGCCAGCCGCGTGCTGATTGTCGTGCCGGAAACCTTGCAACATCAGTGGCTGGTCGAAATGCTGCGCCGCTTTAACCTACTGTTCTCATTGTTTGACGACGAGCGCTATGCCGAAGCCAAGCTGGACAGCAGCAATCCGTTTGAAACCGAACAGCTAGTGATCTGCTCACTGGGATTTGTGCAACGCAGCGCCCAGCGCTTTGCGCAGCTCGTCAACGCCGACTGGGATCTGCTGGTGGTGGATGAAGCCCACCATCTGGTTTGGAGCGAAGAAAGCCCTAGCCCGGAATATCAGGCCATTGAAACGCTGGCACGCGCCACGCCAGCCGTTCTGCTCTTAACGGCAACACCGGAACAGCTCGGCCAACAGAGCCACTTTGCGCGCTTGCGCCTGCTCGATCCCAACCGTTTCCACGACTATCAGGAATTCGTTGCCGAACAGCAGCAGTACCGTCCGGTTGCCGATGCCGTCACGTTGCTGTTAGCGGGCGAAAAAGCCCAAACGGCTGAACTGAATGCGCTAAGCGATCTGCTGGGCGAGCAGGACATTGAACCGCTGCTGAAAGCCATCAACAGCGACAGCGATGACAATCAGAAGGCGCGTCAGGAACTGATCACCATGCTGATGGATCGCCACGGCACCAGCCGTGTGCTGTTCCGTAACACGCGTCAGGGGGTTAAAGGCTTCCCGCATCGTGTCCTGCATCAAATCCGCCTGCCGCTGCCGGCGCAGTACCAAACGGCGATTAAAGTGTCCGGCATTATGAACGCGAACAAGGCGCTGGAAGTCCGCGCCCGCGACATGCTGTACCCGGAACAAATTTATCAACAGCTCGAAGGGGACGATGCCACCTGGTGGAACTTCGATCCGCGCGTGGAATGGTTACTGAACTACCTGACCGCCAATCGTGATGAAAAAATCCTGGTGATCTGTGCACAGGCAGCCACCGCGCTACAGCTGGAACAAGTGCTGCGCACGCGTGAAGCCATCCGTGCCGCCGTCTTCCATGAAGGGCTGTCGATTCTTGAACGTGACCGTGCCGCCGCCTATTTTGCTTCTGAAGAAGAAGGCGCACAGGTACTGATCTGTTCAGAGATCGGTTCCGAAGGCCGTAACTTCCAGTTTGCCAGCCATTTAGTGATGTTCGATCTGCCGTTCAACCCCGATCTGCTGGAACAGCGTATTGGTCGTCTGGACCGTATCGGGCAGGCAAAAGAAATTCAGATCATGGTGCCGTATCTGGAAAATACCGCACAGGCCTTGCTGGTACGTTGGTATCACGAAGGATTGGATGCGTTTGAACACACCTGTCCGACGGGTCGTACCATCTATGATGCCCACCATGCGCAGTTGATCGAACGGCTGACGACGGTCGGTGAACAGCAGGGACTGGATGAGTTTATCCATGTTTGCCGTCAACAGCACGACAGCCTGAAGCAACAGCTTGAACAAGGCCGCGATCGCCTGCTGGAAATGCATTCTAACGGTGGCGAACAGGCTCAACTGTTAGCGCAGGCCATTGCCGAGCAGGATAATGACGTCAATCTGGTGACGTTCGCCCTGAACCTGTTTGATATTGTTGGCATCAATCAGGAAGATCGCAGCGATAACCTGATCATCCTGACGCCATCCGATCATATGCTGGTGCCAGACTTCCCAGGATTGCCGCAGGACGGCTGTACGATCACCTTCGATCGCGATCAGGCGCTCTCCCGCGAAGACGCACAGTTTATCAGTTGGGAACATCCGCTCATCCGTAACGGACTCGATCTGGTGCTGTCCGGCGATACCGGAAGCTGTGCAGTGTCGCTGCTGAAAAACAAAGCGCTGCCGGTCGGCACGCTGCTGGCTGAGCTGGTTTACGTGGTGGAAGCACAGGCACCGAAACACCTGCAACTGACCCGCTTCCTGCCGCCAACACCGGTTCGCCTGCTGATGGACCGTAAAGGCACCAATCTGGCGGCACAGGTTGAGTTTGAAAGCTTCAACCGCCAGCTCAATGCGGTAAACCGTCATACGTCCAGCAAACTGGTGAATGCGGTACAGCCCGATGTTCACGCCATGCTGCAACAGGCGGAAGCGCTGGTGGAAACGCAGGCGCGCCAGCTTATCACCGAGGCTCAGGAGCAGGCTGACCTGCAATTACGCCGCGAGCTGGAACGTTTGGAAGCGCTGAAAGCCGTCAACCCCAACATTCGTGAAGATGAGCTGACCGCACTGGAAAACCAGCGCGAGCAGGTGCTGAGCAATCTGCACGAAGCCAACTGGCGTCTGGATGCTATTCGTCTGGTTGTGGTGTCACATCAGTAAACGTTTCTGACAGCGGTATAGGCATAACCCTCATACCGCTGTTATAAAGACACGTTGTTTGCAAAATCGAGATACACGGGCATACCACGGGGCGAGGTCTCCCTGCGGGAACCTCATCCCCGTGTTCTCCCTAATATCACACATTATATGTTGTCTGAAGGTGCTCCGATGGAACCCTATAATCCGCCTACCGATCCCTGGTTGCATATTCTGTATCAGGATCAGCACATCATGGTGGTGAATAAACCCAGCGGTTTGCTGTCGGTTCCCGGCCGCGCGCCAGAACACAAAGACAGCGTCATGAGCCGCATTCAGGCTGACCACCCGACGGCAGAATCTGTGCATCGTCTGGATATGGCAACCAGCGGCGTGATTGCCGTTGCACTCACGAAAGCCGCCGAGCGCGAATTAAAGCGTCAGTTTCGCGAGCGTGAACCCAAGAAATCCTACCTTGCCCGCGTCTGGGGACATATGGCGCAGGATGAGGGCGTCATCGATCTGCCGCTGATCTGTGACTGGCCGAACCGCCCGAAACAGAAAGTCTGCTTTGAAACAGGAAAATCAGCACAGACGGAGTATCAGGTACTTTCGCGTGACGCTGACGGTACAACACGCGTCAAGCTGATGCCGATTACCGGTCGCTCTCATCAACTACGTGTTCACCTGCTTGCGCTGGGCCACCCTATCCTCGGCGATGGCTTTTATGCGCATCCCGATGCCAAAGCGCTGGCCCCCCGCCTTTTACTGCACGCACAAGAACTGGCCATCACCCACCCAGCGTTCAATACCCCGATGCACTTTCGTTGCGAAGCGGATTTCTGAAGCAAACTCACTGACGGTATTTGTAAATCGGGTTTGGTAGAGCAGTAAAACGGGGAAGTAATAAGAAGAGGAAGGATGCGGATTATTTTGTCTGATTCGCGCTTTTCAACAGTTCATAGGCGGCCTGAATATCCTGCGCTTTGCGTTTGGCCATCTCCATCATCCTTGGCGAAAGCTTCTTGGCGACCAGCTTATCGGGATGATGTTCGCTCATGAGTTTGCGGTAGGCGCGCTTAATCGTCACGGCGTCATCGCTGCTGCGCACGCCCAGCGTACGACAGGCACTTTCGACTGTTGGCCCTCGCGGCGGTGAGGCTGGGCGTTGGCCGCCATAAGAGTGTCCGTTGGAGTACCCCCCGCTGGAGTGACCGTTACTGCGGCGCTGGTGCGATTTACCGTTCTGGCGTGACTGATTCTGCCGCGACTGCTGCCCCGTGGTACTTTCCATATTCCGCAGAAAAAACTCAAACTGCTCACGCGTTACGCCCAACTCATCGGCAATCACGTACAACACGCGTCGCTCGTTCGGATGCAGAACGCCATCAACAAACGCGACCTGAAGCTGAATTTCCAGAAACATCTTAATTAAATCAAAACGACCCAGACAGGCATCGCGCAGCTTGCGTAATTTTATTCGCAGAGGGAAATGGGTCGTCTTTCCTTCGCGGAAAGCCCGTTGAGCGGCAGCTCTGGCCTCACCAAACAGCTCAAGACGGTCCATCATTTTGGTCGCGATCTTGATATCAGCTTCCGTCACCCGACCTTTGGATTTGGTCAGGTGTCCCATGGCCTGAAAGGTCGTGAGAAAGAACAATGACTGACGGGTAGACTGAGCGGAGAAATAATCACGGCGACGCGATGCCCGGGCTTTGTCAATCCAATGCCCCATCAGTAAGCCCATGATCATTCCCCAGATGCCAGCACTTGAGACGATTCCCAGCGCCAACCCCAGCAACTTTCCCCAATACCGCATATACTCCTCAAATCCTCATGCCGTCAGCCAAAAATTGCTTTATCATACCTGTCATTTATCTTTGCACCTAACGGCGGTGCGTATAGGCGGTGGGGATTTAACACTGGCGCAACGCTAACGAGTGATATAGTCTCTGACCGTTTGCCGGCATGATGCCCCTGATGACGGAACACCTGATACCACGTATGAAAAAAAGTTTCCCAACTCTGCTGGCCACTCTGGTTTGGTCGGCGCTTTACAGCCAGCACGCGCTGGCCGATCTCGCTCAACAGTGCATGCTGGGTGTACCTACGTACAACAGACCACTGGTAACAGGCGATCCCAACCAGCTGCCGGTCAATATTCAGGCCGACAAAACCGAAGCCAACTATCCCGACAATGCCAAATTCATCGGCAATGTTAACATCCAGCAGGGTAATAGCGTCATGACCGCCGAACAGGTGGAGCTGAACCAGTTGGATCCGGCAACGCAGGGTAGCACACCCACGCGTACTATTACCGCGACGGGAAATGTCCACTACGACGACAATCAGGTCATCCTGAAAGGCCCTAAAGCCTGGGCCAACCTGAACACCAAAGATACCGACGTCTATGAAGGCGACTATCAGATGGTGGGCCGTCAAGGGCGTGGTTCCGCCGACAAAATGAAAATGCGTGACAGCAATCGCTACACCATTCTGGAAAACGGCTCCTTCACTTCCTGTCTGCCGGGAGATAATAGCTGGAGTGTCGTCGGTTCGGAAGTGATTCAAGACAGAGAAGAGCAGGTTGCTGAAATCTGGAACGCGCGTTTCAAGATTGCTGGCGTACCTGTGTTCTATAGCCCGTATTTACAGCTTCCTATCGGCGATAAACGACGCTCTGGCTTCCTGATCCCCAATGCAAAATATGGTAGCAGCAATGGCTTCGAACTGCTGACGCCCTATTACTGGAATATCGCCCCTAATTTTGACGCCACGATCACCCCGCATCTACAAACTAAGCGTGGTATGCAGTGGCAGAACGAATTCCGCTACCTGACCACACCGGGTCTTGGTGTCATTCAGTTCGACTGGCTGCCCAGCGACAATGAATACGCCAAAGTCTCCCCGCAGGATGATAACGACACCCGCTGGCTGTTCCACTGGGGTCACAGTGGCGTGATGGATCAGGTGTGGCGTTTTGACGCGGACTACACAAAAGTCAGCGACGACCGCTACTTCACCGATCTGGAATCGACTTACGGTTCAACGACCGATGGCTACGTCACCCAAAAATTCAGTGCGGGCTATGCGAACCAAAACTGGAACACGTCGCTGTCCACCAGACAATTCCAGGTCTTTTCCAATGCGACCACCCGCGATGTCTACCGTGCGGAGCCGCAGCTCGATATCAATTATTACCAGAATGATATCGGCCCGATTGATATGCACCTTTATGGTCAGGCGGTAAAATTTACCAACGTCAACGACAATCGGCCGGAAGCGACTCGTCTGCACGTTGAGCCAACGCTGAATCTCCCGCTAGCAAACCGCTGGGCCAGCCTGAATACCGAAGCCAAGCTATTAGCGACGCACTATCAGCAGGACAATCTGGATCGCTATCGTGCCGATCCTACCGTCACCGACGTCAATAAAAACGCACTCCAAAGTTCCGTTAACCGTGTCATGCCGCAATATAAAGTCGATGGCAAAATGGTCTTTGAGCGCGAAATGAACTGGTCGCAGGCTTATACCCAGACGCTGGAGCCTCGCGCGCAATACCTGTTCGTGCCTTATCGCGATCAGAGCGGCATTCATACCTATGACTCCACGCTGATGCAGACCGACTATTCCGGCCTGTTCCGCGATCGCAGCTACAGCGGCCTGGATCGCATCGCGTCCGCGAATCAGATTGCGACCGGTGTCACTACGCGTATTTATGATGATGCGCTGGTTGAACGTTTTAACGCTTCTATTGGTCAAATCTATTACTTCGATCGTCCACGTACCGGCGACCGCAATACGTCACTCGATAAAAGTGATAACAACGGTAGCCAGGTGTGGGCCGGTGATTCCTTCCTGAAAATCGATGACAGTTGGGGCGTTCGCGGTGGTCTGCAATATGACAATCGTCTGAACGAAGTCGCGCTGGGCGACGCCGTGTTAGAATACCGTCGTGATGCAGAACGTCTGGTGCAGTTGAACTACCGTTACGCCAGCCCTGAATATATTCGCGACATGTTGCCGAACGTGACAAATCAGGGTTCTCAGCAAGGTATCTCGCAGGTCGGTATCACTGCGAGCTGGCCGATCGTCGAACGTTGGGCAGTGGTTGGGGCTTATTATTACGACACCAAAGCTAATCAGCCAGCAAACCAGCTGATTGGTTTACAGTACAATACCTGTTGTTGGGCCGTGAGCGTCGGTTATGAACGCAAAATTACCGACTGGAACAGCGCCAGCCGCAGCAGCGAATACGACAACAAAGTGTCATTTAATATCGAATTACGTGGTTTAAGCAGCAATTACAGTCTGGGTTCCGAAAAAATGCTTCGCTCGGGTATTTTGCCTTACCAGCGCGCATTCTGATGTCATCCAGAGTGCTGAGCCGATAAGGGAAAACAGGCTGTCTCACTGAAACGTTGGAACTTTTAACCCGCCTTGCGGATGAAATAATGGGAAAGGTATGAAGAACTGGAGAACGCTTATTCTCGGATTGGCACTGAGTGCCTCTACCGCGTTCGCAGCACCACAGGTGGTTGATAAAGTCGCAGCAGTGGTCGACAACAGCGTCGTGTTGGAAAGTGATGTAAACAGTCTTTTGCAGTCGGTAAAACTGAATGCCCAGCAGGCCGGGCAGCAGTTGCCGGATGATGCCACGCTGCGTCATCAGATTACCGATCGCCTGATCATGGATAACATCATCCTGCAAATGGCGCAGAAGATGGGTATCCAAGTGACGGATGAGCAGTTGAATCAGGCGATTACCAATATTGCCGCTCAGAACCGGATGTCTCTGGACCAGCTAAAAAGCCAATTGGCTTATGAAGGTCTTAACTACAACACCTACCGTAACCAGATTCGTAAAGAGATGCTGATTTCGGAAGTGCGTAACAACGAAGTCCGTCGTCGCATTACCGTACTGCCTCAGGAAGTCGATACGCTGGCTAAGCAAATCGCCACCCAGACCGGTGAAAACGATGAGCTGAACCTGAGTCACATTCTGATCCCATTACCGGAAAACCCGACTCAGCAGCAGGTTGATGAAGCGGAAAATCTGGCAACGTCGCTGGTGAAGCAAATCAGTGAAGGCGCAGATTTTGGTAAGCTGGCCATCACTTACTCATCTGATTCTCAGGCGCTGAAAGGCGGCCAAATGGGCTGGGGCAAGCTGCAGGAGATCCCAACGCTGTTTGCCGAACGCTTAACACAGGCGCAGAAAGGTCAGGTTGTTGGCCCGATCCGTTCTGGTGTAGGTTTCCACATTCTGAAAGTGAACGATATTCGCGGCGGTAACAAAAGCGTATCGGTAACTGAAACGCATGCTCGCCATATTCTGATCAAACCGTCTGTCGTCATGACAGACAGTCAGGCGCAAGCCAAGCTGGCCGAAGTGGCACAGCAGATCAAAAACGGCAGCACCGATTTCGCTTCGCAAGCCAAACTGCTCTCTCAGGACCCAGGTTCAGCGAATCAGGGCGGCGACCTTGGCTGGGCTTCTCCAGATATGTACGATCCAGCCTTCCGCGATGCGTTGTTGAAACTGAAGAAAGGCGAAATCAGTCAACCTGTTCATTCCTCTTTTGGCTGGCACCTGATTCAGCTGCTGGATACCCGTCAGGTTGATAAAACCGACGCGGCGCAAAAAGAGCAAGCATACCGTATGATCTTTAATCGTAAATTCGCTGAAGAAGCGCAAACCTGGATGCAGGAACAGCGTGCAGCGGCCTATGTCAAAGTGATTAATGGTGCCAGTAACTAATGCAGACTGAGAGCAATACGCCACGCGTTGTGATCACCCCCGGCGAACCCGCCGGGATTGGCCCCGATCTGGTGATTGCTCTGGCTCAGCAGGCCTGGCCTGTAGAGCTAGTGATCTGTGCGGATCCTGACCTGTTATTCAGTCGCGCATTGCAGTTGTCGATGCCGCTGACGCTGCGTGACTATCAACCCGGTCAGCCCGCACAGCCACAGCAGGCAGGTAGCCTGACCATTCTGCCGATCGCCGCACCGGCAACCATCATTCCAGGTGACTTGACTGTCGCTAACAGCGCTTATGTCGTTGAGACACTGGCGCGTGCGTGTGATGGCTGTCTGAACGGCGAATTCGCCGCGCTGATTACCGGCCCGGTACATAAAGGCATTATCAACGATGCTGGTGTCCCATTCAGCGGGCACACTGAGTTTTTCGCCGATCGCAGTCACTGTGAACGTGTCGTCATGATGCTGGCAACGGAAGAACTGCGCGTCGCCTTAGCGACCACGCATCTGCCGCTTGCAGCCGTTTCTGCGGCGATTACCCGCCAGAGCCTGCACGAAGTCATCACGATTTTGCATCATGACTTGCAGACAAAATTCGGTATCGCTCAACCGCAAATCTATGTGTGTGGGCTAAATCCTCATGCCGGTGAAGGCGGCCATATGGGCCGTGAAGAGCTGGATGTGATTAACCCCGCGCTGGATGAACTACGGCAGCAGGGCATCACTCTGGTTGGGCCGTTACCTGCCGATACGCTTTTCCAGCCTAAGTATCTGCAACACGCTGACGCCGTTTTAGCGATGTACCACGATCAAGGGCTCCCGGTTCTGAAATATCAGGGCTTCGGGCGCGCCGTTAATATCACGTTGGGGTTACCTTTTATTCGTACGTCGGTCGATCACGGTACAGCGCTAGAGCTGGCCGCAACCGGCAGCGCCGACCCCGGCAGCTTCATCACGGCATTAAATCTTGCCATTAAAATGATAAAACACAGTAATGAATAATCGCGTACACCAAGGTCACTTCGCCCGTAAACGTTTTGGGCAAAACTTTTTAAACGATCACTTCGTGATCGATAGCATCGTTTCGGCGATTCATCCTCAGCCAGGTCAAGCGGTCGTCGAGATCGGTCCCGGCCTCGGCGCGTTGACCGCGCCCGTTGGCGATCGGATGGATCGTTTTACCGTTATTGAACTGGATAGGGATCTGGCAGCACGGTTGGAAAAACACCCGACGCTGAAAGATAAGCTGACCATTATTCAGCAAGATGCCATGACGATCGATTTCGCCGCGCTCGCTGAACAGGCTGGGCAACCGCTGCGTGTTTTCGGCAACCTGCCGTATAATATTTCCACACCGCTGATGTTCCACTTGTTCACCTATACTCAATCTATCCGTGACATGCACTTTATGTTGCAGAAAGAAGTGGTTAACCGTTTAGTGGCGGGTCCGAACAGTAAAGCCTTTGGGCGTTTGAGCGTCATGGCACAATATTATTGCCAGATAATCCCGGTGCTTGAAGTGCCACCGGAAGCATTCAAGCCCGCGCCTAAAGTTGATTCTGCCGTAGTGCGACTTGTTCCTCATGCCGAGATCCCCTATCCAGTCAAGGATATCCGCGTATTGAGCCGCATCACGACGGAAGCGTTTAACCAGCGCCGTAAGACATTGCGTAACAGTCTGGGCAACTTGTTCACCCCAGAAATCCTCACCGAGCTGGGGATCAATGTCACCAGTCGCGCAGAGAATGTAACCGTTGAGCAATATTGCCGATTGGCGAACTGGCTGAGCGAGCATCCTGCAAAACAGGAATAACTGGAGTTCATCATGATTAATGCGCCCCGTGTTTGTTTACAGGTTCAGAGCTTCTACGTGGAATCACAGTCGGAGCCTGATGAAGAACGTTTCGTGTTTGCTTACACGATTACGATCCGCAATCTGGGGCGTCATGAAGTCCAGCTTTTGGGGCGTTATTGGCAGATCACCAACGGTAACGGTCGCCAGACTGAAGTTCAGGGTGAAGGCGTAGTCGGCGAACAGCCGATTATCCAGCCCGGCGGCGAATTCCAATATACCAGCGGTGCCGTCATAGAAACGCCTCTTGGCACGATGGAAGGCCACTACCATATGGTTGACCATCAAGGTAAAGCGTTTCAGGTTCCAATCCCCGTTTTCCGTCTGGCTATCCCTTCACTGATACATTAATTATGTCTACCTATTTAGTTGGCGATGTTCACGGCTGTTACGTTGAACTGAATGCGCTATTGGCGCAAGTTTCCTTTAATCCAGAGCAAGATACGCTTTGGTTAACTGGCGATTTAGTCGCTCGCGGACCGGATTCGCTTCAGGTTCTGCGCTTTGTTCGTTCCCTCGGTTCCTCTGTCCGTATGGTGCTTGGCAATCACGATCTGCACCTGCTAGCCGTTTATGCCGGTATCAGCCGTAATAAGCCGAAAGATCGGCTCAACGAGCTCTTCACCGCACCGGACGCCGACGAGCTTATCAACTGGCTACGCCGCCAGCCGATTCTACAGGTTGATGAAGAATTGAAGCTGGTGATGGCGCACGCGGGCATCACGCCGCAGTGGGATCTGCCGACGGCGCTGATGTGCGCACGCGAAGTCGAGTCGATCCTGAGCAGCGACAGCTACCCGCTTTTCCTCGATGCCATGTATGGCGATATGCCGAACCATTGGAGCCCAGAGCTCAGCGGTCTGGCTCGTCTACGCTTTAGCACCAACGTCTTTACCCGTATGCGCTACTGCTTCTCCGGCGGACAATTGGATATGCTCTGCAAAGAGCCGCCAAGTCAGGCCCCCTCTCTGCTAAAACCGTGGTTTGAGCTGCCGAGCCAGGTTGCCGGGGAATACGCTATCGCCTTCGGCCATTGGGCATCACTGGAAGGGAAAGGCACACCGGAAAACATTTACGCACTGGATACCGGGTGCTGTTGGGGGGAGAACTGACGATGCTGCGTTGGGACGATAAGCGCTATTTCACGCAACCATCACTCTCATCAAACACCGAACTCTCTGGCGAGATCGCGCCCTTATCGGGTGAGTAAAGGCGAGAAAGCGTTGACGCTATCGCCAGCCGTGCTGGTTTCATAGAAAAGGGAAAGCCGTCCCAGACTGAGCCTTTTGGGATGGCGGCACGACCAACTCCTCGGTGGGAATCGACCAGATGCCACCGCCAAGAAACCCGGCTAAACCAACGGCTTCTACGTCGCCTGATGGTAATTCACGGCGGCGTGGATCGCTCAGACGGTCAGTATTCAGATTACTGTTTCTATTCGTCATGCGTACTGTCTCCTACCTATCAAACACTGCGACTCAACGGCATTTCGATTTAACGACGAAAGCCGTTACCCGTTTTGATACTAACGATGACAGATGACGGAAATGTGACCCTTTTCGTAGGAAATGGAGAGTTAGCCCCTCACTATGGTTGTTTATGGGTTTCAACGGCGGGTTTGGTCAGTGGTTGAGAAGCCGCAGAATATTGCACCACCAGCATCCCCATAATGATTAACGCGACACCCGCGATTCGCCCCAGCGTAGCAGGCTTCACTGCCAGCCCCATCAAACCAAAATGATCGATCATCAGCGATGCCACAACCTGACCGACAATCACACAGACGATAAAACCTGACGCCCCGAGCTTTGGCGTCAGCAATAATGCGGCGGTGATATAAGCCACGCCCGCCACTCCGCCCAGCCAGATCCACCACGGCCCCTGCAAGACATTGCCAAGTGCTGGCGTCGGCACCCGAGCAGAAAACAGAATCGGCAGCAGCACACAGATGCTAACCAGCAGGGACACCAGTGTTGCCCAAAGCGGATGGCCTAACGAGCGCCCCAGCATCGCATTACTGGCGGCCTGAAAAGGCACAATGCTCCCGGCAAATACCGCAATACCCAGCGGCAGCAATAATGAGAGAGAAAAAGAAGAGAATAACGACATGGAGCCCCCTGATTCACAATATAAAGTTCACAACACAATTGGGATGTTCCAATACTCACTCATCCATTAAACTGATGGAAATTCGTAATTCATACGGAAGGCATTCATAGAATGGATGATTTACGTCGCATCGATATGAATCTGCTGCTAACGCTTCATGCACTGTTGACGGAAAAACACGTCACGCGGGCAGCGCTGCGCCTGCACCGTAGTCAGCCTGCCGTCAGCCATTCATTATCACAGCTTCGCCAGATTTTTAACGATCCGCTGTTAGTTCGGCGTGAAGTCGGTCTGACGCTGACGACCCGCGCTCAGGCGCTACTCGGCCCGCTGGAACAGGCGCTTGATCAGTTGAACGGGCTTATCCAGACACCGCAATTCGATCCGCGCCATAGCACGCGACATTTCCGTCTGGCACTGTCTGATTACGGAACAAACGCAGTCTTGCCAACGCTCATGCGGCATCTACGCGTGCAGGCACCCGGTATTTCGCTGGCTGTCAGCCATGCTGGCCGTGAAATGATGCTGGCACAGCTGATCGATGGGGAAATCGACTTCGGCCTTGGCGTGTTCCCTGAACACCCGCCTGAAATACACGCCGAGCTTCTCTTTGAAGAACAGTTCGCCTGTTTGGCCGACCGCACCACGCTGCCGGAAAACGGTACGCTGTCGTTTGAAGCATGGCTGGAACGGCCACATGTTCTGGTCACGATGCATCCCGATTCAGCCAATGAAGTGGACAGCGCGCTTGCTGCAAGCGGCCTATCGCGCAACGTCGTGCTGACGCTGCCCCACTGGCATGCCGCCATCAATCTCATTGCCGGTACTGACCTGATTTTGACCGCTGCACGGCGCAGCATGGCCCACATCACTACGCCAGACTTACACATTTTTCCGCCGCCGTTCGTGATACCCAACTTTGCATTCCAGCAGGTATGGCATACGCGACGCGAGAGCGACCCTGCACATCGCTGGCTGAGAAAAGCTATTTGGGATAGCTGTCAGGCGGGGAAGTAAAACATCAGGTCAGAAACGAAAAAACCCGCAAAGGCGGGTTTAGCTATTCATCGACAGAATGTTATCGCAGGAAAGACGCTTAGCGACGTTCCAGAATTTCGAAGCAGTAACTGTGTGAGTTGCGCTCGTCAGCATCATGGAACTCGCTGAAAACAGACTGCCATTCGTCCGGCTCATAGTCAGGGAAATGCGTGTCGCCTTCCACTTCAGCATCAATGTGCGTCAGATAGAGGCGGTTAGCCTGCAGCAGCATTTGTTGATAGATACTGCCGCCGCCAATCACCATCACTTCCTCGACGTCGCCCGCCGCCGCCAGCGCAGCGTCCAGCGAAGAGACCCAGGTCACACGATCGTCATCACCGGGATGATTGCTGACGACAATGTTCAGTCGGCCGGGCAGCGGCTGACCGATAGAACGGAAAGTATTACGCCCCATAATAATCGGCTTATTAAGCGTATTACGCTTAAACCATGCCAGATCGGCTGGCAAATGCCACGGCATCGCGTTTTCCATACCAATCACGCGATCCACTGCCAGTGCAGCAATCAAACTAATAACCATGGTGAAAAAACCCTGTAGGTCAGAAAATTGCTGACACTATACGGAAAGCCCTTTCGCTCGTCGATATAGATACAAGACCGAAACGTAATATAAGCGTTTTATACTCCCGGCCGTTTACGGTAGAGCCAGATCCCCGGTAAAGACAGGCCGATAGAGAGCGCACCGACGATAAAACTGGCCTTCAGGAAATTGGTCATCATGACGTTCATCAGCGCTTCGCTGTAGCCAAGATGCGAAATTTCCACCACCGAAATCATCGCCGTATAGGCAGAAATGCCGGGAAACATCGGGATCACCGCCGCTACGGTAAAGACTTTCGGATGTGCCAGCAGCCAGCGTGACCAGCGAATACCGATGATGCCAATTAGGATTGCCGCCAGAAACGACGCCCACTCGATATTCATGCCGAAATGTATCGCCAGAAACCGTACGCCATGCCCGACACCGCCCAGCAGCGCACAGTAAGGCAGCACTTTCAGCGGCACGTTGAAGACCATCGCAAACCCCAACGCAGGAACCGCCGCCAGCACCATATCCTGCAAGAGTGCCCACAGTAAACTTAAGCCCATCCGCGTAACCCCCACAGCGACATCGCCATCACGACCCCGATACAGGTCGCCAGCGTCAGTAAACTCGCGACCGTCCAGCGTGCCAGACCGGTATTCACGTGACCTTTAAACATATCCGCCACGGCGTTAATCAACGGAAAACCGGGAACCAGCAGCAGCACGCTCGCCGCCATCGCTACCGTCGAGGTTTGAGAAAAAGCGGGTAAACGCATCAACAATCCGGATGCCGACGTCGCAACAAACGCCGTAATACAGAAGTTAATCAACGGATTCAGGTGTCGCGCCGTAAAGACCTGCCGGACATACATCGCCAGACCGCTGGCAATCAGCGTGACGATGAACGCATCCCACCCACCACCGTTCAAGCGACTGAAGCAGCCGCAGGAAAGCGCGACAACGGACACCATCAGCCAGCGCGGATAGCGCAGCGGCTTGATATTTCCCAGACGTTTTTCCACCCCTGCCACATCCAGCAGTTTATGCTCGGCCATGATGACCGCATGCTGAACCTCAATGACGACGTGCATATTAATGCCACGGTCCACATTCTTCCGCGTCGACGTCAGGCAATGCCCCTGCATGATAGTGGTCAGCACAATCGAATTTGCTGAGATGGAGCTCTCAACGCTATCAGCGCCGAGCGCCATACCCAGCCGTGACGACAGCTGTTCTACTACCATACTCTCTGCGCCATGCTGTAACAGCAGCAGCGCACACTGGATACACAGTCGGGTTATTTCCCGCTGCTGTGGCGCTTCGCCCATCCGTTTTGCGTCACTAGATTGTTTTTCGCTACTGAATGATTCACGGTTCTCACGTTCACTGACCATGTTGTTATCTCAACCTGCCCCTGAAATTAACCACAAAAAACCAAAGGATAATTGTTAACATATCACCGCCGAATAACCAATAAGTGTGATGCGAATTCATTATTCTGGCGCTATCATTTCAAACGTTCTTACTATTTCACTCTCTGGGATGACCATGTTAGAAACATCGCTGTTTGTCGCCACTATCGCCACGCTGGGGATGCTTTCTCCCGGCCCCGACTTTTTCCTCGTCATCAAGAACGCCACACGCTACCCACGCGTTACCGCACTGATGACCGCGTTTGGCGTAATCTGCGGCGTGGCGACCCACATGGCGTACTGCGTCGCGGGTCTGGCCGTCGTCATCACCACGACACCGTGGCTGTTTAATGTACTGAAATATGCGGGTGCCGCCTATCTGATCTGGATCGGTATTCAGGCGTTATTTGCGCGCGGCGGAAGCAAGATGGATGTCTCAAGTCAGGGGCAGCAAAGCATCAGCCTGAAAAAAGCGTTCCTGCAAGGTTACCTCTGCAATCTGCTGAATCCGAAAGCGACGCTGTTCTTTCTGGCGATGTTCACACAGGTCCTGAATATTCACTCCGGCATCGCTGAAAAACTGTGGTACGCCATGATTATCTGGCTGTTATCCGTTGTCTGGTGGCCGCTGCTGGTCATGCTTTTCCAAAGTGAACCGGTACGACGCGGCCTGACTAAAGCACAGAAACTGGTGGATAAGCTGCTCGGCACGGTGTTGATCGCACTGGGCATCAAAGTCGCACTGGGGTGATACTTGAGGTGTGCTTGTTCGCCGATAACAGGAAAATTCAATGTAAAAACCCCTCTCCGATTTTTACCGGAAAGGGGTTCTCATTTTATCCAGAGACGCGATTAGTTGCTGGCAAAATACACACGTATGCGATGTTGATCGGGATCGAGCGCCACAAACGTCAAACCGAAATCCATTTGGGTTATTTCCTGAATAAGAGCAATACCCCGTTTCTTCCAACTTTCATAAACCGCCTCTAATTCCGCCTCATTCTCGACACGAATGGCTAATTCACTACCACCACCAGCCAGCTCAGCCGTAGGCTTAACCTCATGTTTAGACCACAATCCCAATAAGAAACCGGAATCAAAGGCAAACATGGCATAGTTTTCCGACTTTTCAATTGGCTGAAGATCAAACAGCTCACGATAAAAACGCTCACTAGCAACAGCATTTTCCACGTATAAAATAATAAGATTCGGTGCGTTCATCAGAGATTCCCTGTATCAGGTGGAGTAATAAGCAGAAGCCTTCTGCTTGCCTGAATGCATCGTAGTACGCACCGTTGACAATTTTTGTCAGTAGCCATCACTGCTGAGGTATGTCCTCTTTTTCATGCCATTCTTTTAATAACTGCTGGCGGCGACGAGGATAACGCTGCTCCAAAACCGTCATGCCACGGATATGGTCAGCCCTGAAATGACGGAACTGCTGGCGAAGCTCACACCAGGCGGCAATCACATACGCTTGATCGAAAAAACCTAATGCAAACGGCCAGATAATGCGGTGAGACTCATTACCCTGAAGGTCACAGTAAACGATCTCGGTACGACGCTCGGTACGAATTGCGTGGCGTAAAACTGATAGCTCGATAACCATTGGGGTAACAAATTCTGCCTTACCCACTAATAACCCTGAAGAATCGAGCGCGTTGCGTAATTCCGGTGGTAATACCGCCGCAATCTTCATCAATGCATTACGGGCCGCGCGCCCCAAACGCTCATCCGTTCTTCTGACGACCCAGCGCGAACCCAATACCAATGCTTCGATTTCCTCTTCTGAAAACATCAGTGGGGGTAGCATGAATCCCGGGCGCAGGACATATCCTAACCCTGCCTCTCCCTCAATATGCGCTCCCTGCAATTGTAGCGTGGCAATATCGCGGTAGAGAGTTCTCTGGCTCACGCCTAATTTTTCCGCAAGATAGGCCCCCGTGACGGGAAAACGGTGGTGGCGCAATATCTGTAAAAGCTCGAGTAAACGCTGCGTTCTGGACATAATCTTACCTTGGCTTGAGGCGTGGAAAGTCCCTTCAATATCAGTCTGAAAGACGAGTGGTCGAAAAGAGAATTTCAGACGAAATAAAAAATACAAAAAAGCCAGCGCTGTTACCAACGCTGGCTTTCATTATCCGCTTACCGCCGACCGAAGTCGGTCAATCAGCCTTTAATCATCGCATGCATTTCCTGCACGGAAGTCACTTTCTCCGTCGGATCTGCCGTCAACGACATGGCCGTGGCGAAACCGCCGTTCAGCGTCGTGTCGTAGTGCACCTTATATTGCAGTGCGCTGCGGCGAATCAGCTTGGAGTCTTCAATCGCCTGACGCCCTGCGGTGGTGTTGACGATGTAGGTGTACTCGCCGTTCTTGATGCGGTCCTGAATGTGCGGACGGCCTTCATGCACCTTGTTCACCAGACGCGGATTAATACCGGCTTCGCCCAGCTCAATCGCCGTGCCGTGCGTGGCATCCAGCTCAAAGCCGTACTTCAGCAGCTTGGCCGCCAGATCCACCACGCGAGCTTTGTCGCCTTCACGTACCGACAACAGCGCACGTCCGGTTTTCTTCATGTGCGAACTGCTGCCCAGCATCGCTTTAGCAAACGCTTCAGCAAACGTGCGGCCTACACCCATGACTTCACCGGTTGAACGCATTTCTGGCCCCAGAATCGGGTCAACGCCAGGGAATTTGTTGAACGGCAGCACCACTTCTTTTACCGAGTAATACGGCGGGATAATTTCTTTCGTGACGCCCTGTTCAGCCAGCGTTTTGCCTGCCATCACGCGTGCCGCGACTTTCGCCAACGGAACACCCGTCGCTTTCGAGACAAACGGTACGGTACGCGCCGCACGTGGGTTCACTTCAATCAGATAAACTTCATTATCCTTCACCGCGAACTGCACGTTCATCAGGCCGCGAACGCAGAGTTCAAACGCCAGTTTTTCAACCTGCTGACGCATCACGTCCTGAATCTCTTTGCTCAGCGTATAAGCCGGCAGTGAACAAGCCGAGTCACCGGAGTGAACGCCCGCCTGCTCGATGTGTTCCATAATGCCGCCAATCAGCACGCGCTCGCCGTCACAAATCGCATCAACGTCGACTTCGATGGCATCGTCAAGGAAGCGGTCTAACAGCACCGGCGCATCGTTGGATACGCTAACCGCGTTTTGGAAGTAGCGACGCAGGTCGATTTCGTCGTACACGATTTCCATCGCGCGGCCGCCCAGAACATAAGAAGGACGGACAACCAGCGGGTAACCAATGCCACGCGCTTTTTCTACCGCTTGCTCAATGGTCGCGACCGTGGCGTTAGCCGGTTGCTTCAGCCCCAGACGATTAACAGCCTGTTGGAAACGTTCGCGGTCTTCTGCACGGTCAATCGCATCCGGGCTGGTGCCGATAACTGGCACACCCGCAGCTTCCAGCGCACGCGCCAGTTTCAATGGCGTCTGGCCACCGTACTGCACAATCACGCCTTTTGGCTTCTCGATGCGGACGATTTCCAGCACGTCTTCAAACGTTACTGGTTCGAAGTACAGACGGTCAGACGTATCGTAGTCTGTTGAAACGGTTTCCGGGTTGCAGTTGACCATGATGGTTTCATAACCATCTTCACGCAGCGCCAGTGAAGCGTGGACGCAGCAGTAGTCAAATTCGATCCCTTGACCAATACGGTTCGGCCCACCGCCCAGTACCATGATTTTGTCACGATCCTGAGTTGGATTGGCTTCACACTCTTCTTCGTACGTGGAGTACATGTAAGCTGTATCGGTCGAAAATTCTGCCGCACAGGTATCGACACGCTTATAGACCGGATGCAGGTCGAACTTATCGCGCAGCTTGCGAATTTCGCTTTCCGCCACGCCAGCCAGCGTCGCCAGACGCGCATCGGCAAAGCCTTTACGCTTCAATGCCCGCAGGAAATCGGCATCCAGCGCGGTAACACCTTTTTCAGCGACCTGCTCTTCCAGACGCACCAGCTCTTCAATCTGCACCAGGAACCAGCGGTCAACGTTGGTCAGGTTAAACACGCCATCGACAGACATCCCCGCACGGAAGGCATCGGCGATGTACCAGATACGCTCGGCACCGGCATCTTTCAGCTCGCGGCGGATTTTGGTCAGCGCTTCTGGATCGTCCAGATCCACTTTCGGATCGAAGCCAGTCGCGCCCACTTCCAGGCCACGCAGCGCTTTCTGCAAGGATTCCTGCTGCGTACGACCAATCGCCATCACTTCACCCACAGATTTCATCTGCGTGGTCAGACGGTCGTTAGCACCAGCGAATTTTTCGAAGTTGAAACGTGGAATCTTAGTCACAACGTAGTCGATAGCAGGTTCGAAGGACGCTGGCGTACGACCGCCAGTGATGTCGTTCATCAGCTCATCGAGCGTGTAACCCACTGCCAACTTGGCCGCGATTTTTGCAATCGGGAAGCCCGTTGCTTTAGACGCCAACGCGGAAGAACGTGATACACGCGGGTTCATTTCGATAACAATCAGGCGGCCAGTTTTCGGGTTTACCGAGAACTGAACGTTAGAACCGCCCGTTTCTACACCAATTTCACGCAATACCGCCATCGAGGCGTTACGCATGATTTGATATTCTTTGTCGGTCAGCGTTTGTGCCGGTGCAACGGTGATGGAGTCTCCGGTGTGGATCCCCATGGCATCGAAGTTCTCGATTGAGCAGACGATGATGCAGTTGTCGTTCTTATCACGCACCACTTCCATCTCATACTCTTTCCAACCGATCAGCGATTCATCGATCAACAGCTCTTTGGTTGGGGAAAGATCCAGACCGCGTTCGCAGATCTCTTCGAACTCTTCACGGTTGTAAGCAATACCGCCACCGGTGCCGCCCATCGTAAAGGAAGGACGAATGATGCACGGGAAGCCGACGTCAGCCGCAACCGCCAGCGCTTCTTCCATATTGTGTGCAATACCGGAACGCGCGGTATCCAAACCGATCTTCTTCATTGCCACGTCGAAGCGGCGGCGATCTTCTGCTTTATCAATCGCATCCGCCGTTGCACCAATCATGGTAACGCCGAATTCGGCCAGCACGCCCTGACGTTCCAGTTCCAGCGCACAGTTCAGCGCAGTCTGGCCGCCCATCGTTGGCAGCACTGCATCTGGGCGCTCTTTTTCAATGATTTTGCGCACTACTTCCCAGTGAATCGGCTCGATGTAGGTCGCATCGGCCATTTCCGGGTCGGTCATGATAGTTGCCGGGTTGGAGTTCACCAGAATAACGCGGTAACCCTCTTCACGCAGCGCTTTACACGCCTGTGCACCCGAGTAGTCAAACTCACACGCCTGGCCGATAACAATCGGGCCTGCGCCCAGAATCAGGATGCTTTTAATATCTGTACGTTTTGGCATTTTCTCGCTCCTGATTATTTAGCTGAAGAACGGTAAGTCTGAATCAAGTCAATAAAGTGGTCGAACAGCGGCGCGGCATCGTGCGGGCCTGGGCTCGCTTCTGGGTGACCCTGGAAGCTGAACGCGGGCTTATCCGTGCGGTGAATCCCCTGAACCGTATGATCAAACAGGGATTTATGCGTGACGCGCAGCGTGGCAGGCAGGTTATTTTCATCAACCGCAAAGCCGTGGTTCTGCGCGGTAATCATCACACAGTTGTTATCCAAATCTTTGACCGGATGGTTGCCGCCGTGGTGACCCAGCTTCATTTTGATGGTCTTCGCACCGCTTGCCAGTGCTAGCAGCTGGTGACCCAGACAGATACCGAATACCGGAATATCCGTTTCCAGGAAGGTTTTGATCGCGCGAATCGCGTAGTCGCACGGTTCCGGGTCGCCCGGGCCGTTAGAGAGGAAAATACCGTCTGGATTCAGCTTCAGTACGTCCTCAGCAGGTGTCTGCGCGGGAACGACCGTCAAGCGGCAACCGCGATCCACCAGCATACGCAGAATGTTGCGTTTCACACCGTAGTCATAAGCCACAACATGGTAAGGCAGTTCGCTTTCGTTTTTCGCCGCAGGCAATTCGCCTTCCAGCGTCCAGCTTCCCTGTAACCAGCTGTAGCTTTCTGGCGTCGTCACTTCTTTTGCCAGATCCATGCCCTTCAGCCCTGGGAAGGCTTTCGCTTTCTCCAGCGCGACGGCGGCATCCGGCGCATCACCCGCAATAATGCAGCCATTCTGTGCGCCTTTTTCACGCAGCAGACGGGTCAGTTTACGAGTATCGATATCAGCAATGGCGACGATGTTGTTGCGTTTGAGGTATTCAGACAGACTTTCTTCACTACGGTAGTTGCTGGCAATCAGAGGTAAATCGCGAATCACTAGACCTTGAGCCTGTACAGAGGGAGATTCTTCATCGTTGGCATTGGCGCCGACATTACCGATATGGGGATAAGTGAGAGTGACAATCTGGCGGGAATAGGAAGGATCAGTAAGGATTTCTTGATAACCGGTCATCGACGTATTGAAGACCACTTCCCCCACTGCCGACCCTTCTGCCCCAATGGCCCGACCGTGGAATTGGGTTCCGTCTTCCAGAACCAATAGCGCTGACTTAATCAAAACACCCTCCAAGGAATAAACAATCACGTTATTTGCATATTAATTCAGATTTGAGTCACTAAATCAATGCAAAAACTACCTGTAAGGCCAATTTTTGGCAAATTGGGCGCATTTTAATGATGGTCTTCCCGATTGTCTACCCAAACCGCTTTTTTTCTCTTATTTTTATGCTTTACGAAATAAATAGTGGCCCACTGACGTAAAAACCCCTATCAACTTAGATAAGTAAACGGTTGCGATACAATATCGTTAAAATAAGGATAACAAATCGCCAGCAAAGGGTATTTCGGGAGTAACAAGGAAGAATTACCGCTAAAAAATCGAATTAAAAACAGATAAAAAGAAACAACAAGATAAAATTTACACGTAACAGGTAAAAATAAAGGTGATCTTAAAAATAACCACCTTTATCAGCTAGATATAATTTTATTACAAACAATTAAATACTATAAATCATCCAAAGAAAGCACATCTCTCATATCAAAAAGGCCACTTTCTTTCGAATTAATCCAGACAGCGGCTCTTACTGCACCATTGGCAAACGTCATACGGCTCGATGCCTTGTGGGTAATCTCAACGCGCTCGCCAATGTCAGCAAACATCGCCGTATGTTCACCGACAATATCGCCTGCTCGCACGGTAGCAAAACCAATGCTTTTCGGATCGCGTTCACCCGTATAACCTTCACGCGCGTACACGGCACAGGACTTCAGATCGCGTCCCAGCGCATCGGCGATCGCTTCGCCCATCGCCAGCGCGGTGCCCGATGGCGCATCCACTTTGTGGCGGTGGTGTGCTTCAATAATTTCGATATCAGTATAGTCGCCCATGACCTTGGCCGCTTTTTCCAGCAGCTTCAGCATGACATTAACGCCAACGCTGAAGTTCGCCGCAAACACAATCCCGATATCCTGCGCAGCCTGCTTAATCGCCGCTTTCCCTGCATCATCAAAGCCAGTTGTGCCAATAATCATGCCTTTACGGTGCTGACGGCAAAACGCCAGATGCGCTAAGGTGCCTTCTGGGCGGGTGAAGTCGATCAAAATATCGAAATCATTCTGCACGGCATCCAGGCTTTCATTCACGGTAATACCGCTTTTACCCAGCCCAGCAAGTTCACCGGCATCGCTTCCTATCAGAGACGAACCAGAACGCTCCAGCGCCGCGCCCAATACCACGCCGTCCATTTGCTCGATAGCCTGAATCAGCTGGCGTCCCATACGGCCGCCTGCACCTACAACCGCAATACGGATGGATGAATCCTTCATAATGTCTCTCTCTTTTTGATCCTGACGACATAAAAATAACATCAGGTTAACGGGCGCTGCACACTATCGCCAGCGGATTTACCGCTAGATTAGAAAATACTGTTTGAAGCCGCAGAAAATCAGCAAAACTGTCTAACCACAGACAGCAAAATGACGCATCAGAGCGATGAAAAACCGTAAGGTATTTGAAGATAAGCAGAAGTGGTCAAAATTAAAGCACATGGCATAACGCATAAAAATTCATTTTTATGCATTAACATTTTCATGAGTGAATATAGGGTGAGAAAACGGAAGGGGATAACTGCGGTAAGGCCAAAGCCCTACCGCAGAAACAGCATTAATCTACCTGTTTGACGTCAACACGCAGCTCTTTCGGCACTTCAAAGACGATGTTTTCTTCACGTCCCTGCATTTCAATTGCCACCTTGCCGCCTAATTCTTTCAGGCGCTGAATCACCTGTTGTACCAGAATATCCGGTGCCGATGCGCCTGCGGTTACCCCAACATGTGAAGCGCCCGCTAGCCATGATTCCTGGATATCTTCGGATGAATCAATCAGATAAGCCGCTTTCCCCGCGCGCTGTGCCAATTCAGCAAGGCGATTGGAGTTTGAGGAGTTTTTAGAGCCTACGACAAAAACGACATCCGCCTTATCCGACAAGTGGCGAACGGCTTCCTGACGATTGGTCGTGGCATAGCAGATGTCATCTTTACGCGGGCCGACAATCTGTGGGAAACGCTCACGCAAGGCATCAATCACCGCATAGGTATCATCAACAGAAAGCGTGGTTTGTGTCATAAAGCACAGGTTGCTTTCGTCTTTTACCTGTAGCTGCCAGACATCCTCAGGGGACTCTACCAGATACATGCCACCGTCCGCACTGCTGTACTGCCCCATCGTTCCTTCAACTTCAGGGTGCCCGGCATGCCCGATAAGAATCGCTTCTACGCCTTTCTTACTGGCTCTGGCCACTTCCATATGTACCTTGGTCACCAGCGGACAGGTGGCATCGAATACCGTCAGATCGCGGTTTTTGGCTTCATTACGTACCGCTTGCGAAACGCCATGTGCAGAGAAAATCAGAATCGCACCATCCGGCACGTCTTCAATCTGCTCAATAAAAATCGCGCCACGTTCGCGTAATCCGTTGACCACATAGCGGTTATGTACCACTTCATGACGGACGTAGATCGGCGTACCAAAAAGCTCCAGCGCACGTTCCACAATGCTGATAGCCCGATCGACACCGGCACAAAAGCCGCGCGGATTAGCCAGCAGGATCTGCATGAGTCACCTCCTGTTGTACGGGATCGATATCCAGCACTTCAAGATCGAAGGTAATCGCCTGACCGGATAGCGGGTGGTTGAAATCCACGGTGACCGACTCTTCGGTCACATCGCGGATAATCCCCGGCATATCATTTCCGGCAACGCCGCTAAACAGCATGATGGTGCCAACATCCGGCACACCGGTCTGGGCGAAATCACGACGCAAGAAGAACTGAATCAGGTTCGGATTGGTCGGCCCAAAGGCCGACTCCGGAGGCAGCGTAAACTTGCGTTTATCGCCACGCTTCAATCCCAACAGATGTTGTTCCAACGCGTCAGACAGGCTGCCGTCGCCAAGGCGAAACAGCGCTGGCTTGCCGCGTTCACGCGTAGATTCAGCCGCAGAGCCATCCTCTAGCGTCAGAATAAAATGCACCAGCAGCGCGCTGTTATGCTGAACACTCTCGGACATCAGTGACCCTTTTGCTTAACGGTATCAGTATCATCATGCGTACTGAAAAACCCTTCCAGTACGATGAGCGCCGCACCAATACAGATAGCGGTATCGGCAAGGTTAAAGGTAGCGAAGTGCCAGTCACCGACATAGAAGTCGATGAAATCGACAACAAATCCGTGCCATGTCCGGTCAAACAGATTGCCCAGTGCGCCGCCGATAATCAGCGAATACGCAATGTTATTGAGCCGCTGTTTGACGCTGCCACGGTACATCATCACCAGCAGTGCAACCACGATAGCAATCGCGATGCCAGCAAAGAACCAGCGTTGCCAACCGCCTTTATCCGCCAGGAAGCTGAATGCTGCGCCGTAGTTACGGGCGTAATGCAGATTCAGAGAAGGCATCACTGGTACCGTATCGCCCAGCGCAAAGTGGGCAAGGATCCACTGTTTGCTACCAAGATCGACAATTAAAACCAGTATCGCCAGCCAGAGCCAGCGCAGTCCACTCGAACAGATCTTATTCATCAGACAAATTTACGCTCTTCGCCGTTGCCGCCCACGTTAGTCGCACAGCGACCACACACTTCAGGATGCTCGGCATTGCTACCGATATCCGTTTCGTAATGCCAGCAGCGTGGACACTTGTGCCCTTCTGCCTCACTTAAGGCAATTTTCAGTCCGGTGAGTTCCGTTGCCTGCGCGTTATCCGGCGCATTTTCATAACGTTCCACCAGCGCTTTTGACGTCAACAGCGCAAAGTGCAGTTCCTGACGCAGCTGGCTCAGCTTGCCCGCCAGATTGGCATCGGCGTACAGCGTAACGGAGGCTTCCAGCGATCCACCGATACGCTTGTCATTACGCGCCTGCTCGATGACTTTGTTCACTTCGCTACGCACTTTCAGGACATCCGTCCAGAACGCATCGTTCATGGTTTCGGCGCTATCCAGCGCGAACAGACCGTCATACCACTCTTCGGTAAAGACGTACTGCGCACGCTCGCCCGGCAGGTAGTTCCAGATCTCATCCGCGGTGAAGGACATAATCGGTGCCATCCAACGCACCAGCGCTTCCGAGATATGGTATAGCGCGGTCTGGCAGCTACGGCGTGCCACGCTGTCGCTTTTTGCCGTGTACTGACGATCTTTAATGATATCCAGATAGAACGATCCCATCTCGATCGAGCAGAACTGCATCAGACGCTGTACGACACGGTGGAAATCATAGCTTTCATACGCTTCAAGGATCTCATCCTGCGCCGCTTTCGCACAGCTAACCGCCCAGCGATCCAGCACAACCATGTCTTCTGGTTTCACACTATCTTTCTGTGGATCGAACCCGTTCAGGTTCGCCAGCAGGAAACGTGCGGTGTTACGAATACGGCGGTAGGCATCGGCAGAACGCTTCAGGATCTCATCGGATACGGCGATTTCACCGGAGTAATCCGTTGAACCGATCCACAGGCGCAGAATGTCGGCACCGAGTTTGTTCATCACATCCTGCGGGCTGACGGTATTCCCGATCGACTTGGACATCTTGCGACCCTGACCATCAACGGTGAAACCGTGAGTCAGTACCTGACGGTAAGGTGCTTTGCCTTTGATCGCCGTAGAGATCATCAGAGAAGACATGAACCAGCCGCGATGCTGGTCAGAACCTTCCAAATACATATCCGCTTCATGGCCGCCAAATTCAGGGCGAACATCGACTACGGACGCGTGCGTCGATCCAGAATCGAACCATACGTCCAGCGTGTCTGGCACTTTGACGTAGTTGTCAGCGTCTGCGCCCAGCACGTCGGCCGGATCGAGATCCCACCATGCCTGAATACCATCAGCTTCAACACGTTTCGCTACCGCTTCGATCAGCTCTGCGGTACGCGGATGCAGTTCTTCCGTCTCTTTGTGGACGAACAGCGACATTGGCACGCCCCAGGTACGCTGACGGGAGATACACCAGTCAGGACGGTTGGCGACCATCGCTTCGATACGCGCCTGACCCCAATCCGGGATCCACTGCACGCCTTTAATTTCAGACAGCGACTGCTTACGCAGGCCTTTCTGATCCATGCTGACAAACCATTGTGGCGTCGCACGGAAAATGATCGGCGACTTATGACGCCAGCAGCACGGGTAGCTGTGCTGCAATTTCTCTACGTGCAGCAACATGCCTTTTTCACGCAGGATTTCAACGATCAGGTCGTTGGCTTTGAAAACGAATTTGCCATCCAGTTCAGGATAGGTGCCGCTCAGGTAGCAGCCGTTCGGCCCCACCGGGTTGGCGATTTCCAGATTGTATTTCTGGCTGATCACATAGTCGTCAGGACCGTGACCACCGGCGGTATGCACCGCACCGGTACCCGCATCCAGCGTCACGTGCTCACCCAGAATGGCAGGAACGTCAAAGCCCAGGAACGGATGTTTGAAACGCAGCAGCTCAAGATCCGCGCCTTTGCAGTCGCCCAGAACGATCCACTGGGTCACGCCTGCGCGCTTCATCACGCTTTCAACCAGATCGGCTGCCAGAATCAGCACCTGACCGTCAATCTGCACCAGCTGATAATCGAACTCTGCATTGAGTGAAATCGCACGGTTTGCCGGCAGCGTCCACGGCGTCGTCGTCCAGATCACCAGCGAAACAGGGCCGTCTACGCTACTCACGCCGAATTTGGCTACTACCGCGGCCACATCGCTGGCGTTAAACGCGACATCAATGGATGGGGAGGTTTTGTCGTAATATTCGACTTCCGCTTCCGCCAGCGCGGAACCACAGTCAGCACACCAGTGAACCGGCTTGGCACCCTTGTGCAGGTGACCGTTTTCAATGATGCGGCCCAGCGCACGAATGATGTTCGCTTCGGTTTTGAAATCCATCGTCAGGTAAGGACGATCCCAGTCACCCAGCACGCCAAGACGAATAAAGTCGGCTTTCTGACCCGCAACCTGCTCTGCCGCATATTTACGGCACTCAGCGCGGAATTCTGCGGCGCTGACTTTCTCACCCGGCTTACCGATCAACTGTTCTACTTTCAGTTCAATCGGCAGACCGTGGCAGTCCCAGCCCGGCACATAAGGGGAATCGTAACCAGACAGGCCTTTCGATTTAACGATAATATCTTTCAGAATCTTGTTAACTGAGTGACCAATGTGAATGTTGCCGTTCGCGTACGGAGGGCCATCGTGCAGAATGAAGGTCTTCTTTCCCTTCTTCGCATTGCGAATAATCCCGTACAGATCCTGCTCATACCAACGTTTCAGCATGTCAGGTTCGCGCTTGGCCAGATCGCCACGCATCGGGAACCCTGTTTCCGGCAAGTTCAGGGTAGTCTTATAGTCACTCATTAGATTCTCGATTTCGTTTCGGCTAGAAAAATTAAACCGGTGTCTTTAACCCGAAGAACGTCCGGGCTGTCACCACATCATCGGCGATTTGCTGTTTTAACGCATCGAGCGAAGCAAAACGCTGTTCATTACGGATCTTTTTACGCAGTACGACTTCAATATGACGACCATAGAGGTTCATCGTCACGTCCAGCAAATGCACTTCAAGCTGCTGGCGTTTGTCACCGTTTACGGTCGGACGCGTGCCAATATTGGCAACGCCCGGTAGCGGTTCTTGTCCCAACCCATAAACGCTGACGGCATAGACGCCGCTAACAGGGGAAACCTGACGTTTCAGCGGCAAGTTGGCGGTAGGGAACCCAATGGTTCGCCCCAATTCTTTGCCATGTTCCACGCGCCCGGAAATACTGTAAGGATGGCCCAACAGGCTTTCTGCCAGCTCAAGCTCATCGCGACTGAGCGCCTCACGTACGGCAGTGCTGCTAACCCGTTTGCCGCCGTTACAGAACGAATCGGTGCTGATGACATCAAATCCCGACTCACGCCCAGCCTTCTGTAATAACAGGAAATCTCCCTGACGACCAGCCCCGAAGCGGAAGTCATCCCCCACCACCAGAAACTTCACGCCCAATTTTTTCACCAGCAGGGAAGAAACGAACGTCTCGGCATTGTTGGCGGCAAAATGCGCATCGAATCTGACACACAGCAGATAGTCCACGCCGGCATGCGCCAGATATTTCACCTTGTCACGCAGACGCGTCAGACGGGCGGGCGCTTTTTCCGCAGCGAAGAGTTCCAGCGGCTGTGGTTCAAAAATCATGACCATCACTGGTAACCCACGAGCGCGACCTTCCTGCTTCAGTCGTTCAAGCAGCATTTGGTGTCCGAGGTGCACGCCGTCAAAATTACCAATAGTGAGCACACAGCCGTAATGGTGTGCCCGAAGATTGTGTATACCGCGAATTAGCTGCATGGCTGGCCCAGAACAAAGGGTTAATATTATGGAAATCGGCGGATTATACCTTGTACAGCGAGTAAGGTTAACCCGCGATTCGCGCCTTTTGCAGCCACCTTGTAAATCGTGCCAGTATTTGCGCGTTTTTTAGCGGAATCATCGATGGATGACGCCTATGCGCAGAATATCCAGACGGCGGACAGCACATGCAATCCGACTTTACCGATGACAGATAGGGCTTTATCAAATTCAGGATGAATTTATGATGCGAAAAGCTGTATTCCACCGCGTGAAGCTGCTAAAATCCTGCGCCATCACAACGTAACAAGTGTCGACGTACAAACGACGCTTATTTGCACAAATCCATTGACAAACGAAGGCTAAACGAGCATATTCCACGGCCTTTGAATTGTCCTCGATTGAATATATTTGGGAGTTGGACCTTGGCTAATATCAAATCAGCTAAGAAACGCGCCGTACAATCTGAGAAGCGCCGTAAGCATAACGCAAGCCGTCGCTCAATGATGCGTACTTTCATCAAGAAAGTATACGCGGCGATCGCTACTGGCGATAAAGAAGCGGCACAGAAAGCATTTAATGACATGCAACCGATCGTGGATCGCCAGGCTGGTAAAGGCCTGATCCACAAGAACAAAGCTGCACGTCATAAATCCAATCTGGTTGCGCGCATCAACGCCATGCAATAATCACGCATCTGCGTGTTGTTGCTAAGAAAAAACCGGCCTAGGCCGGTTTTTTTGCGTCTGTGATTTCATGACAAATGCTTATCTATCGTCTTACTACAGACCCGTTGCTCTGTCACAGAAGAGCGCTGAAAAATCCGCGTTACAGACGCGCTGCACCGCCGGGTGCTGGATCATTCTGGCTGCAAAAATCGCATAATATTCGTCCTGAATATTCTCAATCCTGCCGATCTCGACGATATCGCCCTGCTGGTAAATTTCATTGGCATACAGCGACGGTGCAACAAAAATCGCGTCGTTATTTATGCCGAACGCGGTCATCAGCGCCGCATCATCAAATTCGCCCAAAATAGTCGTCTGAATATTTTGCGCAGTAAACCAGTTCAGCAGTTTCCGTCCCAGCATGGTTCGCCGCCCGGGAATCAGCAGCTTACGTTGTTCAAGGCAGGCGGGAAAAGGCTGATCAGGCTGCGGACGTTTACAATAAAAGCTCACACCACATTCGCCCAGCTTGAGTGAAAACAGCCCTTCCTGCTGCGTCGAATCCACCGGACAATCCGACAGAATCATATCCAGCTTATGCTGGCTCAACTGCTCCAGCAGCATTTCGTGCGTCGACTCAAAACAGCGTAAATGGATATGTTCCTGTTCCGTTACGACCGTTTCGAGCACCCTGCTCACCAGCCGTTTGGACAGCGCATCTGCCACGCCGACATCGAATAACAGGTTCGATTCTTTGCGGTAGTTCACAATATCCAACATTTCCTGGCTAAGCTGGAACATGCTATCCGCATAGCGAAAAACAAGCTGCCCCAGCTCCGTCGGTTCCAACCCGCGTCCCTTACGCTTGAAAAGCTTGCCCTGTAAACGCTCTTCCAGGCATTTGATTTGCCCGGTAATGGTCTGCGGCGTTAAGAACAGCGTCTCTGCTGCACCGGCAACGGATCCCGACTTATAAACCTGCCAGAAATAATAGAGATGATTAAAATTCAAATGAGACACACCCGCCCCCTCTTCGCGCCTCCGGCATAGCATCAACCCTTACACGGTTGCATCGCCTTGTCCAGCGTAGGCAGCACGCCGCGTAGCGCCAGATAGCCAAGCAGCGCCGCCAGCCCCGATGCCAGCAGAATTCCCAGCTTGGCATAGGTAATCAATTCCGCGTCGCCGCCGGAGAAGGCCAGTAGCGTAATGAATATCGACATGGTAAAGCCGATACCGCACAGCACTGACACCGCCACGATCTGGCTAAAGCAGACGCCAGCAGGCAGACGCGCGTAGCCCAGTCGGATAGTTAGCCAACTGAATAAGGTAATGCCCAGCGGTTTACCAATCAGCAACCCGGCGGCGATACCAAGGCTCAAAGGGGAAAACAGTTTTTCCAGCACAATCCCCTGCAACACAATACCTGCGTTCGCGAAGGCAAACAGCGGAATAATCAGAAACGCGACCCACGCTTGTAAGCCATGTTCCAACGTGGTTGCCGGAGAAGATTCGCCGTTGGACGTGCGCAAAGGAATAAAGAATCCGACAATCACCCCA
The DNA here is from genome assembly GCF_002307355.1 of Pectobacterium polaris. Lineage (NCBI taxonomy): Bacteria > Pseudomonadati > Pseudomonadota > Gammaproteobacteria > Enterobacterales > Pectobacteriaceae > Pectobacterium > Pectobacterium polaris. Next base: position 452,611 of record NZ_CP017481.1, read on the forward strand.
GCTAACGTCGCATGAACGCCACATTTTAGAATGCAGACCCACAAGACGATCCCCACCAGCAAATAGGCGGAGGTTTTACCAACCTGCTGCCGGTTCATATAGGCCAGCGCCGCAATCGCCAGCACTGCACCGCCCAGCGCAGGCCAGAAGATCTGCTGCGTATAAAACAGGGCAATGATCAGGATCGCCCCCAGATCGTCAATGATCGCCAGCGCCAGCAGGAAGACTTTCAGCCCAGCGGGAACTCGTTTGCCCAATAGCGTCAGCACACCAATGGCGAACGCGATATCTGTCGCCGCGGGAATCGCCCAGCCAGCGCGCGTCACCTCATCATTGGCGTTGAAAAGCAGAAAGAGCAAAGCAGGAAAAACCATTCCGCCTACCGCAGCCGCCAGTGGCAGCATTGCCTGTTGACGGCTGGCTAACGAGCCTTCGACGAGCTCGCGTTTCACTTCCAGACCAATCAGCAGGAAGAAAATCGCCATCAGGCCATCGTTAATCCACAGCAGCAGGTTCTTATTGATTTCCAGTGCGCCAAACCGCATTTCCACCGGCATCATCAGGAATTGTTGATAGCCAGCGGCAGTCACAGACCAGTTGGCAAACGCGATCGCCAAAACCGTTGCCATCATTAGCATCACACCAGCGGCGGCATCCAATCGAATAAAGCGACGAATCATTGTTATCATTGACTTAATCTCCCATCAGGCACGAACGCCAGTACCGTGCGCTCGCTTTCTTGCTGGCAAGATTACGTGACCTAACCACTCGTTAAAAGTAGATTAAAACTGGCTTAATCATCGTAAAAAACGATCTATGGAATAGAGTGTATCTAGAGAGGAAGGAATCAAAAACGTCGGTAGAATTTTTCAACGTTGCGCAGTAACGGCCGCAAGGTAGCGTACAAGGATGTCCGTCATAAAAAAACCGGCAGGTTTACCCCACCGGTTTCTTATCACGCGTTAACGACAAACCATTAACGGGTTAAATCATCGAAAAATTTCTTCACGCCATCGAAAAAGTTTTTCGAGCGTGGGCTATTTCTCTCGCCAGACGGGCCACCAAAGCTCTCATCAAGCTCTTGCAGCAGTTGTCTTTGACGCTCGTTCAGGTTAACTGGCGTTTCTACAACCACACGGCACAGCAGATCGCCCTGCGCACCGCCACGTACCGATTTCACGCCTTTGCCACGCATACGGAACAGTTTCCCGGTTTGCGTTTCCGCAGGCACTTTCAGCTTCACGCGGCCATCCAGCGTCGGGACTTCAATCTCACCGCCTAATGCTGCCATCGCAAAATTGATCGGCACTTCGCAGTACAGATTGTTTTCTTCACGCTGGAAGATCGGGTGCGCTTTAACCTGCACCTGAACGTACAAATCACCTGACGGTGCGCCGTGCTCGCCCGCTTCGCCTTCACCAGACAAACGGATACGGTCGCCCGTGTCCACGCCAGCCGGAATTTTCACCGACAGCGTTTTGCTCTTCTCTACGCGACCATGACCGTGGCATTTAATGCACGGATCTTTAATGATCTTGCCGCGACCATGACAGTGTGGACACGCCTGCTGCACGGTAAAGAAGCCCTGACGCATCTGAACCTGACCATTACCATGACAGGTCGGACAGGTGATCGGGGAGCTACCCGGCTTCGCGCCGTTGCCGTGGCACACATCACACTCTTCGAGTGCGGGAATACGGATCTCTTTGGTGACGCCACGTACCGCTTCTTCCAGCGTCAACTCCATGTTGTAGCGTAAATCGGATCCACGGCTCGCGCGCTGACGGCGACCGCCGCCAAAAATGTCTCCGAACACGTCGCCAAAAATATCACCAAAATCGGCACCGCCGCCGCCAAAGCCACCGCCGCCTCCGCCCATACCACCTTGCTCAAACGCCGCGTGACCGTACTGATCATAGGCTGCGCGTTTTTGCGAATCGATAAGGATTTCGTAGGCTTCTTTGATCTCTTTGAACTTGGCTTCTGCCTCGTTATCACCAGGATTACGGTCCGGGTGGTACTTCATCGCCAGACGCTTGTACGCTTTCTTTATTTCGCGCTCATCCGCGTTTTTAGCAACGCCCAGGCTTTCGTAATAATCTTGCTTCGCCATTTCTTTTCCTGCCCCTCAACATGCATGCACGGGCGCAGAGTTTCCTCGACGCCCGTGCTGATTGCCAGCAGTAGCTTTGTGACAGCTACTGCGCCCGCTCAAGGGCGATTACTTTTTATCTTTGACTTCTTCAAACTCAGCATCAACGACATCGTCGTCGCGACGAGCAGAGGCATCATCAGCGGCACCTTCAGCACCTGGCTGTGGCTGAGACGCTTCCAGCAGCTTGCCAGAAACCTGAACCAGCGCCTGAATTTTCGCTTCGATTTCTGCTTTGTCTTCGCCTTTCAGCGCGCTTTCCAGCGCTTTCAGTGCATCGTCAATCGCAGTTTTATCATCAGCGGCCAGTTTGTCGCCCACTTCTTCCAGCTGCTTACGCGTGCTGTGCAGCAGGTGATCGCCCTGGTTACGAGCCTGAACCAGCTCTTCAAACTTACGGTCAGATTCCGCATTCGCTTCTGCATCACGTACCATTTTCTGGATTTCTTCTTCGTTCAAACCAGAAGATGCCTTGATAGTGATTTTCTGCTCGCGGCCGCTGTTTTTGTCTTTCGCGGAAACGTGCAGGATACCGTCGGCGTCGATGTCGAAGGTCACTTCGATCTGTGGCATACCGCGCGGCGCAGCCTGAATACCATCCAGGTTAAACTGACCCAGAGATTTGTTGTCATGCGCACGCTTACGCTCACCCTGCAGAACATGGATCGTTACCGCAGACTGGTTGTCTTCCGCCGTCGAGAACACCTGACTGTGTTTAGTCGGGATCGTCGTGTTTTTGGCGATCAGCGGAGTCATCACGCCGCCCATGGTTTCGATACCCAGAGACAGCGGGCTTACGTCCAGCAGCAGAACGTCTTTCACGTCACCCGACAAGACACCGCCCTGAACCGCAGCACCGATAGCAACGGCTTCGTCCGGGTTCACGTCTTTACGTGGCTCTTTACCGAAGAAGTCAGCGACTTTCTTCTGTACCAGAGGCATACGCGTCTGACCACCAACCAGAATCACGTCCTGAATTTCAGAAACGGACAGGCCAGCATCCTGCAACGCCACTTTCAGCGGTTCCAGAGAACGGTTTACCAGCTCTTCTACCAGTGATTCCAGTTTCGCACGCGTCACTTTGATGTTCAGGTGCTTAGGACCAGTAGCGTCCGCCGTGATGTACGGCAGGTTAACGTCGGTCTGCTGTGCAGAAGACAGCTCGATCTTGGCTTTTTCTGCGGCTTCTTTCAGACGCTGCATGGCCAGTGGATCGTTGCGCAGGTCGAAACCTTGCTCTTTCTTAAATTCGTCAACCAGATAGTTGATCATGCGGCTATCGAAGTCTTCGCCACCCAGGTGGGTGTCACCGTTGGTCGCCAGAACTTCAAAGGTTTTTTCGCCATCAACTTCGTCGATTTCGATGATGGAAATATCGAACGTACCGCCGCCCAGGTCGTAAACGGCGATAGTGCGGTTACCGACTTCTTTATCCAGACCATACGCCAGCGCTGCTGCGGTTGGTTCGTTGATGATACGTTTGACTTCCAGACCCGCGATACGGCCAGCATCTTTGGTTGCCTGACGCTGCGCATCGTTGAAGTAAGCGGGTACGGTGATAACCGCTTCGGTGATCGTCTCACCCAGATAGTCTTCCGCCGTTTTCTTCATTTTTTTCAGCACTTCAGCTGAAATCTGCGGCGGAGCCATTTTCTGATCTTTCACTTCCAGCCATGCATCGCCATTATCTGCCGCGATGATTTTGTACGGCATGATGTTGGCATCACGCTGAACTTCTTCGTCTTTGAAACGACGGCCAATCAGGCGCTTGATAGCAAACAGTGTATTTTTCGGGTTGGTCACTGCCTGACGTTTAGCCGGTTGGCCAACCAGAGTTTCACCATCTTGCGTATAAGCAATGATTGAAGGCGTGGTGCGATCGCCTTCGCTATTTTCCAGTACTTTTACCTGAGTACCGTCAATAATCGCGACACAAGAGTTGGTTGTACCCAGGTCGATACCAATAATCTTACCCATCTAAACATCTCCACTAAAAAGTCATATTCGGTGTGGTGGTTAAACCTACTGTGCGGGCGAAATGCCATTTTTCAACAAGATTTCTCGTTTTCCAACGACACACCCTCGTTTTTCATCAGCAGCACACGTTTCATTTTCATGCTAACCACCGATGTAACGGCCCGACACACGCCTTTGCGGCAGGTCAAACTGTTTCGGTTGGAAATAAGATGGGGCCAACATTTCTATCATCAAGGGGGAAGATGAAAAAAAATGACCTTTATCCCTCGTACGATCAAACTATTCTGCCGTCCCCATGTTGTGTCCGTTCCAAACGCCCGATATGATGCCGCGCCCGCCACAGAAATGGGGACATTTCCCTACATAATGGCTGGCAATAACACCTAAACGACACCTATCCCAACGTGATTGGCGCACTCGCTAACCTTAATGCCGCGCCCGACGCGAAGGGACTATTAATAATCTGTTATTGCAGAGGATTTATGAGCACGAACACGTTGGCAAATCCTGGTCCATTAGGACTGATGGGCTTCGGGATGACCACTATTCTGTTGAACCTGCACAACGCAGGCTTTTTCCCACTTTCTTCCATCATTCTCAGCATGGGTATTTTCTACGGCGGCATCGCCCAGATTCTGGCTGGCCTGCTGGAATATAAAAAAGGGAATACGTTTGGCGTGACCGCATTTACGTCTTATGGCGCATTCTGGCTGACGCTGGTTGCCATTCTCATGCTGCCAAAAATGGGTCTGGCGGAAGCCAGCGATGCGCAGTTCCTTGGCGTGTTCCTTGGCCTGTGGGGCGTCTTCACGCTGTTTATGTTCTTCGGCACCTTCGGCACTAACCGCGCCCTGCAATTTGTCTTCGGCAGCCTGACCGTGCTGTTTGCGCTGCTGGCCGTGGGTAACTTTACTGGCAACCACGCACTGCTGACCTTCGCGGGTTACGAAGGCATCATCTGTGGCGCTAGCGCGATTTATCTGGCCATGGCTGAAGTGCTGAACGAGAAGTTTGGCCGCACCGTACTGCCAATTGGTGCTCGTGGCGCGTCTCACTAAGTTCTGACGTAATATAAGTACTGCGTTACATGCTAACGAGCCCTGTCAGATTGACAGGGCTCGTTTGTTTTTGATGACGTGCTATTTTCTGATAACAGCGGGCTTAAACCTCGACGGGCGAACGATCGCGCGCGTCGCTATCGGCCGAAGCACGCGATTCCGCATCCAGATCGCGTTGCAAATAAATACCCAACAGCAATCCCACGGCAGCCAGCGTCAGAACATAGAAGGCCGGAGCCATCGGCGTCGCCTTCATAATCAGCGTCACGAAAACGGGCGTCAGGCCACCGAAAATAGCGTAGGAAACGTTGTAGGAAAAAGAAATCCCAGAGAACCGCACCGCCGCCGGGAACGCCCGCACCATGACATACGGTACGCCGCCCACCACACCAACGCTGAGCCCCACAATCGCATAGCTGACAAAGAGCAACGTCGTACTGCTTGCCGCCGAGCTATAAAAGAACCAGCTACAGGCAGCCAGCGACAGGCTACCCACAATAAACAGCTTGCTGGCACCGAAGCGGTCAACGAGTAACCCCGCGCCGACGCAGCCAACCATCAGCGCAATCGTTGCCAGACAGTTCGCCTGCAATGCCAGCGCAGCAGGAATGCCGTGAACTTTTTGCAGGTAGGTCGGTGCCATCAGAATCACGACGACAATGCACGCAGACAGCAGCCAGGTCAGCAGCATGGAAACCACAACCGCACGTTTATGATTTAAGACGACAGATTTCAGCGGCAGCTCTTCCGCCAGCTTTTTCTGCTCACGCATTTCCATAAAAATGGGGGTTTCCTGCAACCAACGGCGCAGATACATAGCGACAAGACCGAATACCCCGCCAATAAAGAACGGCAGACGCCAGCCGCCGCCCGACATCTGCTCTGGCGTGAGCACCGTGTTCAGCAACGTCGCGATCAGCGAACCCAACAGAATTCCCATCGTCAAGCCGGCAGTCAGCGTACCGCAGGCAAACCCAATACGGGCGCGAGGCACATGCTCCGCAACGAAGACCCATGCGCCGGGGACTTCCCCACCGATTGCGGCACCTTGCAGCACGCGCATTAACAGCAGTAAAAGCGGGGCCGCAATGCCAATAGCTTCATAGGTCGGCAGCAAGCCCATTGCCAGCGTCGGTAACGCCATCAGCAATATGCTCAGGCTGAACATTTTCTTACGTCCGCTCTTGTCGCCAAAGTGGGCCATGATGATGCCCCAAGCGGGCGGGCCAGATAGCCTGCGGCGAAAATACCGAACGTCTGTACCTGCCGCAGCCATTCAGGAATATCTGGTGGGAAAAAGAGGTCGCCAATCACGGCGGCAAAGAAGACGAAAATAATAAAATCGTAAAACTCTAACGCGCCACCCAGCGCAGCCAGAGACAGCGTTTTATAGTCCTGCCGGTTCAATCGGCGAGGATGGGCGTGTTGATCCTGAGTCATAAGTTACCGTGCATTGCCAGAGTGAGAAAAACATCACCGCAGTGTGTAAAGTAGAAATTACTATAGCGGCAAAATTTTTATACACCAGCAAAGCTGAATCTTATGTTTCAAATCGCCTAACTTCAGTCTTTTATTTCGCGCACGGCATTTTTAGGGCGAAAAGCTGCTACCACATCCGCATTGGTTTCAATATAAGGGCCTTCCAGCAGCTGGATACAATACGGTACGCTGGCAAAAATACCGGCCACAATCACCTTGCCATCTGCATCTTTTAAGCCTTCCAACGTTTCCTTAATTGATTTGGGTTGTCCTGGAAGATTAAGAATCAGCGCCTGTTTACGCAGCACGCCCACCTGACGGGAAAGAATCGCAGTAGGAACGAAGCGCAGACTAATCTGACGCATTTGTTCGCCAAACCCTGGCATTTCTCGATCGGCAACGGCCATCGTGGCATCCGGCGTGACATCACGACGTGCGGGCCCTGTTCCTCCAGTTGTCAGCACCAGATGACAGCCGCGTTCATCAACCAGTTCACACAGCGTTTGTTCAATCATCGGCTGTTCATCCGGCACCAGCCGGGTTTCCACTTCAAAAGGCGTGGTCAGAGCGCTGCGGAGCCAGGATTCCAGTCCTGGGATGCCTTTATCCTGATAAACCCCGCCGGAAGCGCGATCGGATACAGAGACCAAGCCAATACGCAATACGTTCATAAGCACCTCAGTTTAAACAAAACACCAATTTTATCAGGATATTGACGACTTTTAGCAAACAATTAGCTCTCATGAGGAAATTCACACGATGTTCGTTATCTCACGCGAGTGCGGCATGACATTTGATAATAATTATTAAATAGCGTCTCAAAAAAATTAAAGGATAACTTAAATTAATAATAACGCGACGCAATTAAAATTTAAGAATAGCTGGCGAATAAAAAAGATCGCCTACCTATTAAGAGCAGGTGAAATAAGCCGATAGATTAAAGAGAAAAGGATGATATCCACCACGACAGAACATCACGTTAAATCAAATAATATGATAAAATTAAAGCACTTCTTTAGTATCACAATAAGTAAAAAAGCCCTATCAAGGAAGTCGCCATGAACGATCTTAAGTATAAGATACTTAAACTTTTTGCCCATCCGACATACGCTTTTCTTCTGTTCGGGGCGATTTCTTTTATCTTCACCATCATTATTATGCATGAAGCCAACAAGTCGACTTGGAAAACAGAACGGATAAATCTCGATACCGCGATCAAAACCTACGGTTCCTACACCAACAGCGGTGAAGTAACAGAAAGCGATATGATTCGGCAATCCGGTACTTATTTATTGTCACGTACCAGAACATTTGCCTTTAACACGCGGGATTCGCGTAGCGAATGCATAAACAAGCTTTCCTCTTCCGATCTCAACTTCAACGATATGGCCGTTATTCGCACCTGCCAAAATAAACTGCCCTCGATCGGGGACTATGCAGGTAAAAACACGCTGACAATTATTTTCCCTATTCTGTCGCCAACCGATGAATTGCTGGGTATCTGGATAAGAACGACGTCAGAAAATCCACCGCCATCATTTGTCCAGACACTGTTTTCCCTGTCCTCACTTCTCGTTATTACTGGCAGCGTGATGCTCTTCGCTATTTTAGGCAGCCTGCTGTACGTGCTGACGAAAAAATATTTGGTGGAATTACCCATCATCGCGCGATATGACGATCTCACCGGTTATTTACGGCGAGACGCGTTCTTTCTGGCCGCCAATAAAGCCTTTAGTATCGCCAACCTGACCAAGCGCCCCGTTAGCGTCATTCTGATCGACATCGACTACTTTAAGCAGGTGAATGATAGCTTTGGCCATAGCGTCGGGGATGATGCGTTGAAGTTTGTTGCCGACACCTTCAAGAAATCATTTCGCCGTGAAGATATTTTTGGCCGGATTGGCGGCGATGAATTTGCGATCGTCTTACCGAATATCGGATTAGACGATGCGTACACCATCGTGGACAAAGCAAGAGAACGTGTTAGTGACACACCTTGTGAAACAGCCGCTGGGGCTATCAGGCTGACGGTCAGTATTGGGCTGGTTGAATACTATATCGCTGGGGAAGATCTCAGCGAGGTCATGAAGCGTGCCGATGATAATCTTTATATCGCGAAGAAAACCCGTAACGCGACGGCGAAATAGCCCGATTCCCGTTACAACGCCGTACTACAGACAAAAAAATAGCCGGAATTCCCGGCTATTTTTATCAGCAGAATGCTTACAGTAAATCTGCAATCATCTTTTCCAGTTTTTCCTGGTCGATAGCAAACTTACGGATCCCATCGGCCAGCTTATCAATCGCCATTGGATCCTGGTTGTGCTGCCAGTAGAACTCAGCTTCCGTCATTTTCGCCGGACGGACTTTCACTTCACCGACGTAAGACAGCTTGCGGACGATCTCGCCTTCGCTTTCTGACAGCTCTTTCAGCAGAGCAGGTGCAATCGTCAGGCGGTCACAACCGGCCAGTTCCAGAATCTCACCGACGTTACGGAAGCTCGCACCCATCACGACGGTTTCATAACCGTGCTCTTTGTAGTAGTCGTAGATTTCGCTAACGGAAACCACGCCTGGATCTTCATGCGGCGCGAATTCTTTCTTATCGCCATTGGCTTTGTACCAGTCAAGAATACGACCAACGAACGGAGAAATCAGGAACACGCCCGCTTCAGCACAAGCGCGCGCCTGTGCAAAGGAGAACAGCAGCGTCAGGTTACAGTTGATGCCTTCTTTTTCCAGCTGCTCCGCCGCGCGGATGCCCTGCCAGGTGGAAGCCAGTTTAATCAGGATGCGCTCGTTGCTGATGCCTGCGTCGTTGTACAGCTTGATCAGGTGTTTTGCCTTCGCCACGCTGGCTTCGGTGTCATAAGACAAACGCGCATCCACTTCTGTGGAGATGCGGCCTGGGATCAATTTTAAAATTTCGAGACCGATATTGACCGCCAGTTTATCCGTGGCATCCACGACCTGCTGTTTGCGATCGCTGCTCTGCTCACGCGCCCAGGCAATTGCCTCGTCGATAAGCTTGCGGTATTCAGGAATTTGCGCAGCGTTCAGAATCAGTGAAGGGTTAGTGGTCGCATCTTGCGGCTGGTACAGTTTCATTGCCGCAATATCGCCGGTATCAGCAACAACCGTGGTCAGTTGGCGTAGGGAAGTCAGTTTATCCGTCATGTTGGCATGTCTCGTTGTTTATACGTGGTGCTCGTGAATGAAAATAGCTCGTATATGAATCGACTTGTTATCTAATCTGGTGGCCATCTGTTTTGCGCCGAAATCTGATAATAACACGCGCACTTTCCCGTGCAAGCCAGCCTTTTCCCACTCGCCCCTGCAACAGCGGTTACACGCCGATAAGACGCCATATTTTCCCCTTCCCGAACGCACTGAGGCGTGAAAGACGAGGCGTATTATAGCTATCGCCGTTTTCTTACTGCGTTCTTGCTATAGTAGGCTCATCAGAAATCAGACCGACAGGACATGGCGCATGCTTATTACTATTTCACCCGCAAAAACGCTCGACTACACCAGTCCTTTGGCAACGACGCGTTATACCCAGCCGGAACTTTTGGACTATTCCAGCCAGTTGATTGGCGTGTGTAAAAAACTGACGCCAGCACAGATCGCTTATCTGATGAGCATCAGCGATAAACTGGCTGACCTGAATGCAGGCCGCTTTAGCGATTGGCAGCCGGATTTCACGCAGGAGAACGCGCGTCAGGCGCTGCTGGCGTTTAAGGGCGACGTCTATACCGGATTGGCCGCAGAAGATTTCAGCGAGGATGATTTCGATTTCGCCCAGCAGCATCTGCGTATGCTGTCAGGTCTGTATGGCGTGTTGCGTCCGCTGGATTTGATGCAGCCGTATCGGCTGGAAATGGGCACCAAGCTGGAAAATAAAGCCGGTAAAGATCTCTACAGTTTCTGGGGCGACACCATTACTGAAAAGCTGAATCAGGCGTTGCGCGATCAAGGCGACGATGTGCTGGTTAATCTGGCATCGGACGAATATTTCAAAGCTGTTAAACCGAAAAAGCTTAATGCCCGTCTGATCAAACCCGTCTTTTTGGATGAGAAAAACGGTAAGTTCAAGGTGATCAGTTTCTACGCCAAGAAAGCGCGCGGTCTGATGAGTCGCTTCATTATTCAAAACCGCCTGACTCAACCGGAGCAGTTGAAAGCGTTTAATCTGGAAGGTTACGGCTTCGAAGCAGCAGAATCTTCGGCTGACGAGCTGGTGTTTAAGCGCCACGAACAGTAAACAAAAGAAGGGAAACAGGGCGGAGTATTCCGCCCTTTCAATCGATTTATTCTGGCAGTGACATCAGGAACTCACGCAGCTTCGCGAAATCATCCGGGAAGTAGTGCGACAGCAGATCCAGATCGGCGCGCTCAGCCAGCGCTTCCGGCAGATCCAGCTTTTTGCCCAGAATGTCTTCTACGTTTTCCTTGAATTTCGCCGGGTGTGCCGTGCCCAGGAACAGACCGAACTCACCGGCTTGCAGCTGATCGCGCAGCAAACGGTAAGCAATCGCAGCATGCGGCTCTGAGAGATAGCCTAGCGCATCCAGCTCATGCATAGTTTCTTTCGTAGTCTCATCGCTCACCGCACCAAAGCCCAGCGTTTTCAACTGCCAGTTCTTACGGCGGAACAGCTCTTCCACACGCGGCCAGTTGTTCGGCTGGCTTACGTCCATCGCGTTGGATAACGTTGCCACCGTTTTATTCGGTTCCCATTTTCCATTGATCAGGAAGCGCGGTACCGTGTCATTGGCGTTAGTCGCCGCGATGAAGCGCTTAATCGGCAGACCCAACGATTTCGCCAGCAGGCCAGCCGTCAGATCGCCGAAGTTACCACTCGGTACAGAAACGACCAGTTGGTTACGGGCTTCCTGCGGCAGCTGTGCAACAGCTTCAAAGTAGTAGCAGATTTGCGCCAGCAGACGGCTGATGTTGATGGAGTTCGCTGAGTTCAGGCCAATCGCCTTTTTCAGTTCTTCATCATCAAACGCCTTTTTCACCAACGCCTGACAGGCATCGAAATCGCTGTCGATAGCGATGGTGTGAATGTTGCCACCCAGCGTACAGAACAGTTTTTCCTGCAACGGGCTGATCTTGCCCTGCGGATACAAAATCACGACGCGGACATTTTCCAGACCGTAAAAGGCGTGCGCCACAGCGGCACCGGTGTCGCCAGAGGTCGCCGTCAGAATAGTGATTTTTTCATCGCCAGACACTTCCGTCAGCATTTGCGCCATAAAGCGGCCGCCGAAGTCTTTAAAGGCCAGCGTCGGACCGTGAAACAGCTCCAGCGCAGCGACATCTTCCGCAACTGGCGCGATAGGTGCAGGGAATGCAAAGGCGGCTTTCACACGCTCGAACACGGTTTCAGCCGCGATCTCGTCGCCAATATACGCAGACAGAATACGGCTGCTGCGGGTGACAAAATCCAGATCCAGCAGGGCGTCAATTTCGGTGCGCTCAAATTCCGGCAGTTCCAGCGGGAAGAACAGCCCCTGTTGGCTACCCAGCCCTTGCTTGATAGCCTGAGCAAAGCTGACCTGCTCGTTATGATCTTTAAGGTTGTACAGTTTCATGCATTATCCCAGTTTTCGTGCGCCAGTCGTATCAAGACGGCAAATATGAACAAAACCTTCATCGTTCTGCAAATAGTTATCCCGCAGCCAGTCGGCCAGACGCTGTGCGCTCGCCATGTCGTTGCAGATGGAGAATAACGTCGGACCAGAGCCGGAAATACCGCAAGCCAGCGCCCCGATATCTTCAGCAGCCTGGCGAGCGGCGGCAAAGCCGGGCAGCAGTTTCGTCCGATAAGGTTCCGCGATGACATCCTTCATCAGTTTCGCCGCCAGCTCAGCCTGCCCAGTATGGCAAGCGTGGATAAAGCCGGCCAGATAACGGCCGTGGCTGATGCAATCCTGACGACGATATTGCGCAGGCAGAATCGCGCGCGCTTCAGCAGTGGAGACTTTAATCCCCGGATACGCCATGACCCACAGCCAATCATCGAATGACGGCACAGGTTGGCTGATGATGCCGTTCTCTTCCAGCATCAGTTGGACACCGCCGAGGAAACACGGAGCCACGTTATCGTAGTGAACGCTACCAGAAATGCGCCCTTCCAGCTCACCCATCAGTTTCAGCAGACGGGTATCATCCAGCGGCTTACCGCAAAATTCGTTCATCGCCATCAGCCCGGCGACGACAGAACAGGCGCTGGAACCGAGCCCGGAACCAATCGGCATGTTCTTTTCGAGCGTCATCGCCACTGGCACGGTTTTGCCAATTTCCTGACAGAACAGTTCCCAACATTGATACACAATGTTTTCTTTCGGGTTGTCGGGCAGCTTGCTAACAAAGCGCCCTTCACTACGCAGGCTAAACAGATCGGCGGCTTCGACAGAGACGCAATCCCCCAGCAATGAGCCGTCTACTGGCGAGACGGCCGCACCCAGCACATCAAACCCGACGCTGACGTTACCGATTGATGCAGGTGCATACACCTTAACCATAATTATGCTCCCAACTTCCATGACAAGGTGCGCAGCAGATCTGCGAACACACCAGCAGCGGTAACATCGTTACCCGCGCCATAACCGCGCAACACGAGCGGCAGTGGCTGATAATAACGGCTGTAGAATGCCAGCGCATTCTCGCCATCTTTGACTTTAAACAGCGGATCGTTGCCGCCAACCGCACTGATCTTGACCTTACAGCGGCCTTCTTCAATCACGCCGACATAGCGCAACACTTTACCTTCATCACGCGCTTGTGCAACACGGCTGGCAAACTCGTCGTCTGCCGTTGGCAGGCGCTGCATAAAGCTGGCGACATCGCCGGAAGCATCAAAGCTGGCAGGCAGAACGGATTCCACTTCAATATCGCCCAGTTCAAGCTGATAACCCGCTTCACGCGCCAGAATCAGCAGCTTACGCGCCACGTCCATACCGGACAGATCGTCACGCGGATCGGGTTCGGTATAGCCTTTTTCTTTCGCCTGCGTGGTCGCTTCTGACAGCGACATACCTTCATCGAGTTTACCGAAAATAAAGGACAGCGAGCCAGAGAGAATACCGGTAAAGCGAATCAGCTCATCACCCGCATTCAGCAAGTTTTGCAGGTTCTCAATCACTGGCAGGCCGGCACCGACGTTGGTGTCATACAGGAAACGGCGACGGGATTTCGCTGCGGCACTGCGCAGTTGGTGATAATAGTTCATCGACCCCGTGTTGGCTTTCTTGTTTGGCGTCACGACATGGAAACCGTCGGCCAGGAAATCCACGTACTGATCGGCCACGGCCTGATTCGAGGTACAGTCAACGATCACCGGGTTCAGCAGATGGTATTCTTTAACCAAACGGATCAGACGGCCCAGATTAAACGGCTCGCGGGCTTTACCCAGCTCTTCATGCCAGTTTTCCATCGAGATGCCGTTAATGTTGGTCAGCATCGCTTTGGAGTTGGCGATCCCACACACGCGCAGGTCGATATGCTTGTCTTTCAGCCACGGCTGCTGACGGTGGATCTGATCCAGCAGTGCGCCACCCACGCCGCCGACGCCGATAACAAATACGTCGATCACCTGATCGGTGTTAAACAGCATCTGGTGGGCAACGCGTACGCCAGTGGTGGCGACATCGTTGTTCACCACGACAGAGATAGAGCGCTCAGACGAGCCCTGCGCGATAGCCACGATATTGATATTTGCCGTCGCCAATGCCGAGAATAGACGAGCAGACAGGCCGCGCAGCGTACGCATGCCATCGCCCACCACAGAGATGATGGCCAGACGTTCCATCACATCCAGCGGCTCTAACACGCCTTCTTTCAGTTCCAGATAGAATTCGTCTTCCAGCGTTTTTCTGGCGCGCGCCAGTTCGTTTTGCGACACGCAGAAGCTGATGCTGTATTCGGAGGATGACTGCGTAATCAGAACAACAGAAATACCCGCGCGCGACATCGCGGCAAACACGCGCGCTGCCATGCCGACCATGCCTTTCATGCCAGGGCCGGACACGTTAATCATCGCCATGTTGTTCAGGTTGGTAATGCCTTTCACCGGATACTGGGTATCCGTGCTGTCCATGCCGATGAGCGTGCCAGGAGCCTGAGGATTTTCGGTGTTTTTGATGAGGCAGGGAATTTGGAACTGGGCGATAGGTGCGATGGTGCGAGGGTGGAGGACTTTGGCGCCGAAATAGGACAGCTCCATCGCCTCCTGATAGGACATCGATTTCAATAATCGAGCGTCCGGCACCTGACGCGGATCGCAGGTATAAACACCGTCCACATCGGTCCAGATCTCACAACAGTCAGCACGCAAACACGCAGCCAGTACCGCAGCGGAATAGTCAGAACCGTTGCGGCCCAGCACAACCAGTTCACCTTTATCATTACCGGCAGTAAAGCCCGCCATCAGGATCACATGATCTTTCGGGATGGCGCTTTCAGCGATGCGGCGAGTCGATTCCGTGATATCTACGGTGGATTCAAGATAGTGTCCCTGCGCCAGCAGCTTCTCGACCGGGTTGATAACGGAGACCCCATAGCCGCGTGCCTGAAAGACCGCTTCCATGATGGCGATAGACAGTTTTTCCCCTCGGCAGATGATCGCAGCGTTCACGCTGTCAGGGCACTGGCCCAGCAGCGCGATGCCGTGCAGAACGTGTTTCAGCTGTGCAAATTCCTGATCCACAAATGCCTTCAGGCGGGCATGGTCAAAGCCGGGTTGAGACGCTGCAAGACCTTGCAGCAGCGAAGAAAAGATCGTTTCGGCGTCATTTAAATGAGGCAGGATATCTTGTCCGGCGACGGTTTTCTCAATCATGGCAACCAGATGGTTGGTAATTTTCGCCGGAGCGGACAATACGGTAGCCACCTGTCCCTGGCGCGCGTTGTTCTCGATAATGTCGGCAACGCGTGCAAAACGCTCCGCATTCGCTACTGAAGTCCCGCCAAATTTCAACACTCGCATTTTTATCTGTTCTCCTGAATTTCTGCCAACCAAACGCCGGAAGCGTTTTTTGTATGCCGCTTACAGACGGCGTTTTGGATAACCTGCCATAAAAAAAAAGCCCGCACTGTTCGGTGCGGGCTTTTTCTGGAATCTTTATATGCGTCAGCCCGCACCGTTACTGGTTGTATCGGTGATGGTAATAATCGTGGTGATTAGGCTGATAGTGCGCATGCTAAAATTGAATCTCATTAGAAGTAGAGTTATCTGCCCTATTAGTTAGGCCAATCGCCCTTTGAAGTCAACGGATTTCTTTTTTTTCTTCTCGCCAAAGGAAAAAGTCCTGCCGCTCAACCCACTGCCTAAACAGAAATAAGCCGGACAAACCGTTGTCAAAATACGTGACTCAAGATGTTCGACTGCCAAAAAAGCCATCTCTGCTATCTTATTTCGGCAATCTTTTTTCAATGTCGTGTAGCAAGCGATGGAGCATCGCCGTATCGCGTTGCTCTAAACGTCCCAGCCGCTGATGCAACCAGTCCCGCAGTTTTTCATCGTCCTCAACCGCCAGATTAACCAGTAGCCGATCCATACGATCGCGCAGCGCCGACAGTTGCCCCGCCACTGCTGGCTGCGTTGCTTCCGGTTTGACCTGCATGAGTTCAGCCAGTTGGTAACAATACACCATCACCGCCTGACCAAGATTCAGCGAGGGATAATCCGCTTTCATTGGCACACCAGTCAACACATCCGCCAGTTCGAGTTCTTCATTCGTCAGGCCAACATCTTCCCGGCCAAACACCAGCGCCGCAGACGCCATCCATTGAACTTTCTCCTGCAATACACCAGTCAGTTCCACTGGCGTACAGTAATAGTGATATTTCGCCCGACTGCGCGCGGTGGTCGCGACCGTAAAATCGACATCTGCCAGTGCTTCAGCCAGCGTGGAAAACTCCTGCACGTTATCCAGAATATCGCCTGAGCCGTGCGCCACCCAGCGGGCGGCGGGCTCTTGATGTACCGTGCTGCCGACAATACGCAAGCTGCTGAACCCCATCGTTTTCATCGCACGAGCGGCCGCTCCTACATTTTCAGCCCGAGCGGGCTCAACCAAAATAATATGAAACTGCATAGACTCCTCAGTATGGGTTACATGCGTTTTAGCAATAGTTTATCTGCTCGCCAAACAACGCGGCCCTGTAATCGATAACAATTTATTGATGACGACGATTTATTGATAACGACAGTTTGTTGAGTATCACGGTGAAAACTTAACAATAAACCAACAACATTTCCGGCATCAACGCAGCCTTCGGTCGGAAACATCGGTGAGTCCAAAAAGTGGGCGGGAAGATAAAACCCTAATAAAAATAAGGTAAATTATTTTATTTCAATAAGTTATAAAACTACCAGCGACTGTGTAGCGCCAATTATGATTATTGGCATTTGCTATGCTAAATCGTTCATAAAAAGTGCTAAATTGTGACGTAAACTGGCAATCCTATAAGTGTTTATCACAAAATAGTTAACGTGCTAAAATGAAATTTGATATATGTCAACAGAACCGTAGATTTATCAGCAGGCAAAATCTGTGCTTACTGTTATGTTGCTGTTAATAAGGTTAAACTGTGCGCCACTTTGAGCGCAGTTA
Source organism: Pectobacterium polaris (assembly GCF_002307355.1). Classification (NCBI taxonomy): domain Bacteria; kingdom Pseudomonadati; phylum Pseudomonadota; class Gammaproteobacteria; order Enterobacterales; family Pectobacteriaceae; genus Pectobacterium; species Pectobacterium polaris. Next base: position 469,902 of record NZ_CP017481.1, read on the forward strand.
AATTAGCGCCACGCTCACCCGCTAGCAGTACCTCTAAGCGGGTAGAGAATGAACACCAGTAACGCATTTACGTACTTGAGTCTGACGTTGAGCGAGAGCGTAGTTTACCTCGGTAAGCTCCAGGGAAATACCCGGAATAACTGGCGTTGTAGCCAGCGGGCCAGCAGGGTATGACAGCGACTTCTGTACTTCCGATTTCTATAATTTAAGTTGGCAATTTTAGGTAGCAAACATGCAGACGCCGCACATTCTTATTGTTGAAGACGAGCTAGTAACTCGTAATACCCTCAAAAGCATTTTTGAGGCGGAAGGATACGTTGTTCACGAAGCCACTGATGGCGCAGAAATGCACCACATTTTGTCTGAGAATGACATCAATCTGGTGATCATGGACATCAACCTGCCAGGAAAGAACGGCCTGTTGCTGGCACGTGAATTGCGCGAGCAAGCCACCGTTGCCTTGATGTTCCTCACCGGCCGCGACAATGAGGTCGATAAGATCCTCGGTCTGGAAATCGGTGCGGATGACTACATCACCAAACCGTTCAACCCACGTGAATTGACGATCCGCGCCCGTAACCTGCTGTCACGTACCATGAATCTGGGCAGTGGCACTGAAGAGCGTCGTCTGGTGGAAAGCTATCGCTTCAACGGCTGGGAACTGGACATCAATAGCCGTTCTCTGATTAGCCCGGCTGGCGAACAATACAAGCTGCCGCGCAGTGAATTCCGCGCCATGCTGCACTTCTGCGAAAACCCGGGCAAGATTCAATCCCGTGCGGAATTGCTGAAGAAAATGACGGGTCGCGAGCTTAAGCCGCATGACCGTACCGTTGACGTCACCATCCGTCGTATCCGCAAGCACTTTGAATCTACGGCTGATACGCCAGAAATCATCGCGACGATCCACGGCGAAGGTTACCGTTTCTGCGGCGATCTGGAAAATTAATTCCCTCAGCCGGAACAGGCTTCTGTTCCGGCTGTTTTCCCTTCTTACTGCACGTTACTCACTCTTTCCCCACGGCATAACCGGCACCGCACTTAGCGCATTCTTCGGCGAACCATCGACTAAGCGATCAGAGTAAGCGAGATAGATCAGCGAGTTACGCTTTTGATCGTAAAACCGCACGACCTGCAACTTCTTGAAAACCAACGATGTTCTTTTCTGGAACACCACAGATCCGCGATCGCCACCGTTTTTGATTTTATCGGACAGCGTAATCGTCCCAACCTGCTGACAGGAAATCGCGGCGTCCGCCGTGTCCTCCGCCAGCCCTAACCCGCCCTTGATTCCGCCTGTTTTGGCTCGGCTAATGTAGCAGGTCACGTTTGGTACATCCGGATCGTCAAACGCTTCCACTACGATCTTATGATCCGGCCCCAGTAGCTTAAAGACCGTATCGACAGATCCCACTTCTTCCGCACTGACAACGCCGGCGGTAGATAGCAATAGCAGACCCGCTCCCACGATGCGCTTTATGTTCATATTTCAGGTCCTGTGACAATTCATAACAAACGGTTAATAACCACAATTAAAAAGGGGATGAGCAAAATAAACCGCTATAATCTCCCTCCTTATCCAAATTACCTGCGGAACATTTTCAAAAATCTTCGGCAGTACCAAAGTGAAAATATTGCTATGATGCGGGATCTCAATACGCTCGCGCTCAATGTGTTTGATGAGGAAGATTATGGATCAAGCCGGTATCATACGTGACTTGCTTAACTGGCTGGAAAGCCATCTCGACCAGCCGCTATCACTCGATAATGTGGCGGCGAAAGCGGGTTATTCCAAGTGGCATCTGCAAAGAATGTTCAAAGATGTGACGGGCCATGCCATTGGTTCATATATCCGAGCGCGGAGATTGACCAAAGCGGCGGTTGCACTCTGCCTGACCAGTCGCCCTATCCTTGATATTGCCCTGCAATACCGTTTCGATTCACAACAGACGTTTACCCGCGCGTTTAAAAAGCAGTTTGCCCAAACGCCAGCGTCTTATCGTCGTTCCGATAATTGGAATACTTTCGGCATTCGTCCGCCGATCCGGCTTGGTGCATTTACCCTGCCACAGCCACAGTTTGTCACCTTGCCAGAAACGCAACTTATTGGCCTAACGCAAACCTATACCTGTCGCTTGGAGCAGATTTGTAACTTCCGTACGGAAATTCGCGTCCACTATTGGCGTCAGTTTTTAGGAGAAACCCGCTGCGTCCCACCAGTACTTTACGGGCTACATCATTCACAGCCAAGTAAAGAGAAAGACGACGAGCACGCAGTGCTCTACACCACCGCGCTGGAGCCACAGTATCTGCCCGATGATATCCACACTGGCGAGCCCATCACGCTACCGGGCGGCGACTATGCGATGTTTGTTTTTGAAGGACCGACAGACGAGTTACAGGATTTTATTATCAGCCTGTATGACACCTGTCTGCCGACCTTCCAACTTACGCGCCGCAAAGGATTCGATGCCGAGCGTTTTCACCCTAGTCGTGATGCAGACGGGGAAATACCCGCAATCATCCGCTGCGAGTATTTTATCCCTATCCAGCATACCGAGCCGCTCTCAGCGCTGTAATTCATCCAGTGCCGGAATATCCAAATGCGAAATATCTCCGGCCGTTTCCACTACCCATCCCGGTGCCAGCCACGGGCTTTGCTGATAATCAATGCGCGACAGGGAACAGTTACGCAGGCGCAGTCGCCGTTCAGCCGATGCGGGTAACCCCAGAACCGTACTCAGCAAGCACCCCAGCGCCATACCGTGGCTAACCAGCAAAGGACGACTTCCCGCAGGCAACGCCAGACAACGTTCCAGAACACCGTGCATGCGCAATGCCACATCAACCATCGATTCGCCTTCCGGGATGCGGCCATCAGGTGTGCCATCCACCAGCCCTTTACGCCACTTTTCTTCCTCGGCGGTCAGCGAATCCAAATCGCGGGCTTCTAAGACGCCCATATTCAACTCACGTAACCCAGGCTCCAGGATTATCTGGCAATCACCACAAGATTTAGCGATGATTTCTGTCGTCTGACGCGTTCTTCCGAGATCGCTGGTAAAAATATGCGTAATCCCTAACGTCCTGATTCTTTCAGCAACTTGCTGTGCCTGTTGCTCACCTCTTGGCGTCAGCGCACTGTCCGATTGACCTTGAATACGTCGAGCCACATTCCATTCCGTTTCGCCGTGGCGAACAAGATATACCTGTAACATGGTTATTTTCCGTTATACTGCGTCAAATTAACTAAAGGTACGAAACTGTTATGTATCACGTTGTTGCTGCAACTACCAACCCGGCAAAGATTAAGGCTATTACTCTGGCATTCACCGATGTCTTTGGTGCAGAAAACTGCCGCATCGAAGGCGTTGACGTCGACAGTGGCGTCCCGCGCCAGCCTCTCGGCTCTCTCGAAACCCGTACAGGCGCAAGAAACCGCGTCATGATGGCGCGCCAGGTGCGTCCAGAAGCCGACTTTTGGGTCGGTGTCGAAGCAGGCATTGAAGAAAGCATGACGTTCGCCTGGATGGTGATCGAAAATGCTCACCTGCGCGGCGAATCACGTTCCGCAAGCCTGGTTCTTCCAGAAAGTATATTACATGGTATCCGTGAAGGGCGGGAATTAGGCGATGAAATGGAACGTTTGACAGGCGTTCAGAATATCAAGCATAAAGGTGGTGCCATCGGCGTCTTCACCGACGGCAAATTATCACGCACTAGCGTGTATCATCAGGCATTGCTGCTGGCACTGGTACCGTTCCATAACCCGATCTACCAGATTCCCGTTCAGACAACGACACAGTAACCGTTACGCGTTGTCACCCAACGGTTTATCTGTCGACAGCAACTGCGCTTCCAGCCAGCTTTTTAACGCGGGGGGCGCGGCTTTCAAACTGTTTGAACCGCGCGTAATCGTCGCAATACCCGCACCTAACTCGCTTTTCAGCTCACGCTGGCTCATTTCACCCCGCATTAGCTCCTGTATAATTCGCACCCGCGTTCCTAACGCAGTACGCTCATCCGGCGTTAGCAGGAGTTGGAGCAGCGGCAATTGAAGATCTTCCGCAATAGACTGCTGCAATAGCGCGACAAAGCGTAACCAGTGCTCATTGTCTTGTTCAGAAAGTGCCGGGTCGATCAGCGATAACGGAGTCATAACGGGCTGCCATACTATTTAACTAGTACGGCAGCATAACACAATTTCAGGCAACGAGCGCAACGCCACGTCTCAATAACGCCGCTGCCATTCCGCATCCGTCAGCACACTGGCTGGCTGGTTCAGGAAATAGCGATAGAAGACGTCATACGCCAGCACATTTTTCACGTAACCCCGTGTTTCCGAAAACGGAATACTTTCGATAAACGCAACAGGATCGATACGCCCGGCGCTGTTTCTCAGCCAGGTATTCACACGCGATGGCCCAGCATTATAAGCCGCGGAAGACAGAATGCGGTTACGGCCAAATGTCTGGTACACATACTCCAGATAGCTCGTCCCTAACAAGATATTAGTTTCGGGATCGAACAACTGGCTGCTGTTCGTATAGAACGTGATATTGCTCATTTTGGCCGTATGCTGCGCCGTCGCGGGCATCAACTGCATCAGGCCCGATGCACCAACCGGGGAACGTGCTTTCGGGTTCCAGGCGCTTTCCTGACGAGCAATCGCCATCGCATAGCTCTGACTAATGCCTTTCCCCTGCGTTTCACGGCGGAATTCATCGTTCCAGGCCAGCGGGAAACGCTCTTCCAGATGATCCCACAGCTTCGCGACAATCGTCGCCTGCACGCTCAAATCCGCCCAGCGCTGTTCAAACGCATAGCGAGCCAGTGCTTCCTGCTGCGGCTTGCTACGATTCGCCACCAGCCCGACCCATTCGCTGCGCGCCAGATTATCCATCTGCCAGAACATCAACTCCCGCACGCGAGTGATTTCCGGTAGCTGAGACAGAGAAGGATCCGGCTTAACCGCCGCCATGATAGTCATGGGATAGCGCTCGTTCAGTTTCTGCGCCGCTGCCATCGGATAGAACCCGCGTTCCTGCATCAGGCTGCGTAATAGCGTCTCGCCTTCCTGCCGTTTGCCCTGATCCAACAATGCTGCCGCACGCCAGTAGCGCCATTCGTCTTTCTGTAACGCATCCGCCGGTAAACGCGCCATCCAGCTTGTTAGCCCCTGACGATCGCCTGCCCCAATGCCATACGCACGCGGCGTTCCAGCAACGTGGTCGACGTGCTCTGCCGCACCACGCCATCCCGCCACTGCGCCTGCTCTGGCGTGGCATCGTTGCCCATCAAACGCCAGGCAATCGTTTCTTCCATCTCCTGACGTTCTGCCGCGCTCATTTTCTGCAAACGGGCAATGACCGGCAGCATCGAACGGGCATTATCGGCATCCTGACGCGCCGTGCGCGTAAAGGCCGACAGCGTGACTTTACGGGTGAAATCTGTTGGTCCAACGGTCCGAGCGAAACTCTCCAGCGAATTCGGATCGTTCTGGAGTTTCAGCAGCGCATCGCCCATCGTTTTATAATCGTCGGGTAGCTGCTTGATGAGATAGCTCACCAGACTGCCGCTACCTTCGTCCATCGCCAGACGCACGCGTTCCAGCGTTGTTAGCGGCGTCTGCTCGCCGGCCTGCTGCCAGACGGAGAAGAGTTTATCGCACACGGTAGGGAGCGAGCGCCCTGTCAGCCAGATATCACGCGTGGCTTCCCACACGCCCTGACGCTGACCGGTTGCCCACTGGGCATAATAAAAGTTACAGCGGGCGCTGACTGGCTTCGGTGGCTGGGGGCTAAATGCCAGCAGTCCGATCCAATCCTGACGACGCGCCAGTTCATTCACAAAGCTGGTCGTCAGGTTACGGGCGGGCGGCAGCGTCGGGTGCGTTGCCATAAACTGTTTTACCTGCGTCGCGCTGACCTGACTCAGGTCCTGCGTGAGCGAACGGTATTCAAGATAAGGATAAAGTGGGTAACTGCGCAGCGTTGGCATCAGCTGCGCGACCGTGTCCATCTGGTTGCTGTCCCATGCTTGCTTAACCTGCTGATAGCGCTGACGCTGTTCGTCCAGAGAATCCGCCAGCACATGGCCGGAAAACCCAGCCAGACATATCGCCGAAACGGCGTACCACCAATGACCCGCTTTTATCACCTGCATTAACCTCATCCGTTATCGAACTTGCTATCGGCATCCTTCATCGTATCGATACCCCTATCCTATCGGGCAGATCCAGTGTGGCACATCATGCCAGACAACGATATGCCGATCCGCAAACCGATTCTGAAATTCATCACGCGGGCCTACGTCTCAGATCGGCCATGGCAAATCGCCGGATAGCTGGGATCACAGGCTGAAAACCGCTACACTTCATACTTAGGGTAATGCGCTTAGAATAATCGATCCGCTGCCAGGGTATTTCCTTAGCAGCGATTTAGTATTAGGTAACACAGTGCTACATATGGTCACCCGCTTATGGTGACAAATCATAGAGATAAGAGAGAGGCGAAGTCGCAACGTGGCTCAATATGTTTATACCATGCATCGCGTCGGTAAGGTCGTACCGCCGAAGCGTCACATTCTGAAAAACATCTCCCTCAGTTTTTTCCCCGGTGCCAAGATCGGCGTGCTGGGTCTGAACGGAGCCGGTAAATCAACGCTGTTGCGTATTATGGCTGGCATTGATACGGACATCGAGGGCGAAGCTCGCCCACAACCTGGAATCAAAATCGGCTATTTGCCGCAGGAACCGCAGTTAAACACGGAGCACACCGTTCGTGAATCCGTGGAAGAAGCGGTGTCTGAAGTCGTGACCGCACTGAAGCGTCTTGATGAAGTCTATGCGCTCTATGCTGAGCCGGATGCAGACTTCGATAAATTGGCCGCAGAACAAGGCCGGTTGGAAGAGACCATTCAGGCACACGACGGTCATAACCTGGACAACCAGCTAGAACGTGCCGCCGATGCGCTGCGCTTGCCGGAGTGGGATGCGAAAATCGCTACCCTGTCCGGGGGTGAACGTCGCCGCGTGGCGCTGTGCCGTCTGCTGCTGGAAAAGCCGGACATGCTGCTGCTCGACGAACCAACCAACCACCTGGATGCCGAATCTGTCGCCTGGCTCGAACGCTTCCTGCACGATTTCGAGGGCACCGTGGTGGCGATTACCCACGACCGTTACTTCCTCGATAACGTCGCGGGCTGGATTCTGGAGCTCGACCGTGGCGAAGGTATTCCGTGGGAAGGCAACTACTCTTCCTGGCTGGAGCAGAAAGATCAGCGTCTGGCACAGGAAGCGTCTCAGGAAGCGGCACGCCGTAAATCCATTGAGAAAGAGCTGGAGTGGGTGCGTCAAGGCGCTAAAGGCCGTCAGTCCAAAGGTAAGGCACGTCTGGCACGCTTTGAAGAGCTGAACAACACCGAATACCAGAAACGTAACGAAACCAACGAACTGTTTATTCCGCCAGGTGCTCGTCTCGGCGATAAAGTGGTGGAAGTTTCCAACCTCAGCAAGTCTTACGGCGAACGTCAGCTCATCGACGGGCTTTCTTTCTCCGTACCGAAAGGCGCAATTGTCGGCATTATCGGCCCGAACGGTGCTGGTAAATCAACCCTGTTCCGCATGATGTCCGGTCAGGAACAGCCGGATGGCGGCACGATTGAGCTGGGTGAAACGGTGAAACTGGCGTCAGTCGACCAGTTCCGTGATTCGATGGACAACAGCAAAACCGTCTGGGAAGAAGTGTCTGGCGGGCAGGACATCATGCGTATCGGCAACACCGAAATGCCAAGCCGCGCTTACGTTGGCCGTTTCAACTTCAAAGGGGTTGATCAGGGCAAACGCGTTGGCGAGCTGTCCGGTGGTGAACGCGGCCGCCTGCATCTGGCGAAACTGTTGCAGGTAGGCGGCAACGTGCTGCTGCTCGATGAACCAACCAACGACCTGGATATCGAAACTCTGCGCGCGCTGGAAAACGCCCTGCTGGAATTCCCTGGCTGTGCCATGGTGATCTCGCATGACCGTTGGTTCCTCGACCGTATCGCAACGCACATTCTGGATTATCAGGACGAAGGTAAAGTGGAATTCTTCGAAGGCAACTTTACTGAGTACGAAGAGTACAAGAAGCGTACGCTGGGTGCCGATGCGCTGGAACCACACCGCATCAAATACAAGAAGATCGCTAAATAAGCCGTCATCGAACGTGATAAACAAATGGCCCGCATTGCGGGCCATTTTTCTTTCCAGTACAGCTTCACTTACCTAATCAGAACGTTTCCCAGTTTTGACTATCGCTGCCTTTGCTACTGGCTCCGGCGAGGGCCATCGCTGGCGCTAAGCGCGGTTGCGGCGCAGCCTTTGGCAAGGATGATTTCAGTCTCTGAGCCACGCCAGCCAGCTTGAATACCGCGACAGCCTGCGTCAAACGTGCAGCCTGTTCTTCGAGTGAAACGGCTGCCGCCGAGGCTTCCTGCACCAGCGCCGCATTCTGCTGCGTCGCACTATCCATTTCAGACACGGCCTGACTCACCTGTCCGATGCCACGACTCTGTTCGTCAGAAGCGGAGGCAATTTCGCCCATGATGTCAGTCACGCTGACAACCGCGCGAACAATCTCGCCCATGGTTGTACCCGCCTGAGACACAAGCCCAGAGCCTGTATCCACCAGCCGGCTCGATTCGCCAATCAGCCCTTCAATTTCTTTCGCTGCCTGTGCGCTGCGCTGCGCCAGACTACGGACTTCACCCGCCACCACGGCAAAACCACGCCCTTGTTCACCCGCCCGCGCGGCTTCTACCGCCGCGTTCAGTGCCAGAATGTTGGTCTGGAAAGCGATACTATTAATGACGGACGTGATTTCGGAAATACGGCGTGAACTGGTAGAAATATCCTGCATGGTATCCACCACGTTCTTCACGATCTGTCCGCCCTTCTCCGCTTTTTCAGAGGCATTTTTCGCCAACTGGCTGGCGTGATGGGCATTGTCGGAGTTCTGTTTCACCGTCGCGGTCAGCTGTTCCATGCTCGCGGCGGTTTCTTCCAGCGCGGCCGCCTGCTGCTCGGTGCGCGAAGAGAGATCGACGTTACCTGCCGTAATTTCTGACGATCCTTGATAGATCGAATCCGCGCCTTCGCGCACGATCGTAACCGTATCCGTCAGCTCCGCCTGCATGTTCTGGATATTCGTCCCCAGAGTGCCGATCTCATTACGTCCCATCGCCATCGGCGGCTGTGTCAAATCCCCCGCTGCGATCTTCTGAATACGATCAACCAGTCTGTTGATTGGCGCGAGAATCACATTGCGCACCATGATGTAGGCCATGATCGCCATAATGATAGACAGGACAAAGGAACCCGCCATCATCCAGTAACCCAGCTTGGCATTATCTGCCGCACGATGATTGATATCCTGCGCAGCTTGCGTGAGTTCATTCACTTTCTTACGTACTGGAACACTGAACGCTTCATCTAACTGACGGGCCAGCGTACTTTCCAACGTGATCGTATCTTCAAATTCCCCGTCATTTGTCGCTTTCTGCATAGCCAGAATCCCGTTATCACGGTAGTTGGCATACGCCTTAAGAATCTCGTCATCCAGCGCGTTTTCGCTCTCCAGTTTGTCTGGACGCGCGATATATTCATCCAGACGCTTCTGTGAAGCTCTGACTCGGCCAGCAGCCTGGTCTGAAGCGGATTTAAATACGTCGTGATCGCTAATACGGTTTGCCGCACCCGCCTGAATAAGCAGCAATCTGGCAACCCGCAGTTGATCGAGACTGCTGCTGATACCAGCCCGGATATCAGACAATTCATTCGCCTTATCCAATGAATCATTACTTTGCTTTAAGAAATAGCTCGCTGTGCCAATAGAAAGCGCAAATAAAATCAGGATAATTGAAAAAAGAGTAATAAATAACGAAACGAGACGTATATTGTTGATGTAACTCAATTTCTCTTTTTGAACAGACATCGGTTGCATTCTCATTTTTACCATCACTGGTCTACATTATCTCTGCCATTGCTGGTGCGGCAGAGCCCAGATATCACTGTGACAATAATGCCACGCAGAACAAACCTTTCATAAAAAAGTCAAAAGGAACCACGATTGTTATCGGCATTTTCAGTCTAAAACGTACCTAAAATAAGTTGATGGAAATCACGTTTCAATAAAAATTAAAAAATATCCGTAAAAATGAAACGAAAATATTATAGATACGACAATCCCTACTGCTTTTTCAAAAACGTTGAGTAATCATCCAACGCGTGATGCTGTAAAACAAAGTCGATAAAACACGCCAATGCGGGCGAATTCAGCTTGCGGCTGGGGTACACCAGATAAAGCTCGTTGGCTTCCACCTGCCAATCCGGCAGAACCCTGACCAGTTTTCCAGAAACGGCTTCATCCAGACAGAGAAAATCAGGCAATAGCGTAATCCCCGCCCCCGCAATGGCGCACTCCCGGGCGTAAAGCAGGTTATCCGTGATATGCGAATCGGGTAGTAACCAGCGATAGAGTTCTGAACCGCGATGAAGGAGCCACTCCGTCCAGGCATGATGCGCAATACAGCGGTGTTGCTGGAGCTGTTGTGGGTGGAGTAATGCCGAGTGCCGCGCCAGATAGTCAGGCGATGCCAGCAAGTATCGCGGGGTTTGCCCAAGTGAGCGCCCAATCAGTGAAGAGTCATGCGGTTTACCGGTACGAAAAGCGACATCAAAACCTTCTTGCACCAGATCGATCACATCGTCTGAAATCAGCACATCCAGCGATACCGCCGGAAAGCGCTGCTGAAACTCGGCGGTGAGTCGCGCCAGCAGCGTAGAACCTAACCCTGCCGGGCTGGTGATGCGTAGTCGCCCGCTGGGGTTATCACGCAGGCGCTGTACGGCAAGATCGGCACGCTCGCTGGCTTGCAGCATCTCCTGACAGTGAATCAGGTAGCGCTCACCGGCAAACGTCAGATTGAGCTGACGCGTCGTTCGGTTCAGCAACCGCAGGCCAATCTGCTGTTCAAGCTGGCTAATGCGCAGGCTCAGGCTGGATTTTGCCAGCCCCGCTTTTCGCGCCGCCTGTGTAAAACTGCCACACTCGGCCACCAGCGCAAACAGCGCCATATCCTGCAATTGTTTAAACATGATTGTTCACCCTAGACGAACACTGCATTATTTATTGTCCATCTTATCAGTCCTATCTCTGTGTTCTACACTTTGGCTTATGCAAAAATAGGTTTTATTCACAAAACCAGATTCTGAAAATAATGAGGAACAGACCATGACCGCTCATGCGATAGCCGTTGATCCACAACAGCCAGAAAATTTCATTGCCATCACGCAGGACATTCCCGAGCCCGGTGAATACGACCTGTTGGTCGGCGTAAAAGCCATTTCCGTCAATCCGGTGGATACCAAGGTTCATGCTGGATTGCGTCAGAATGGATTACAGCAGCCCCGAATTCTCGGCTGGGATGCCAGCGGTGTCGTACTGAAAACTGGCAGCGCTGTGAGCGACCTTCAGGTAGGCGATGAAGTCTGGTATGCCGGCGATATCACCCGCCCCGGTAGCAACACCACCCATCAGTTGATTGATTCACGTATCGTGGCGCGCAAGCCCGTGTCTCTGGACTGGGCCGCCGCCGCCGCACTGCCGCTCACCGCGCTGACCGCCTGGGAAGGCTTATTCGAACACCTGAAAATACAGCAGGCCGACAGTGACAAAACGCTGTTAATTATCGGCGGTGCAGGCGGCGTAGGATCTCTCGCTATTTCTCTGGCAGCATTGCGCAGTTCGGTAAATATCATCGCCACTGCGTCACAGCCTGACTCAGCAGAGTGGTGCCGCCAGCGCGGTGCCCATAAGGTCGTGGATTACCGTAATCTGGTCGAGTCTCTGGAAAAAGAAGGGATCAAACAGGTCGATTACATTTTCTGCCTGAACGACACGGACGGCCACTGGGATGCCATCAGCAAACTGATCGCGCCGATGGGGCACATCTGCACCATCGTGGAAAACAAAAATCCGCTCGACCTGACGACGCTGAAACTCAAAAGCGCGGCGCTGCATTGGGAATTAATGTTTACCCGCAGCATGTTCACCACGCCGGATATCGCGGAACAGGGGAATATTTTGCACGAAGTCGCACAGCTGGTTGATGCAGGAAAACTTCAGGGAACCGCCAGCGAAGCGCTGCAAGGGTTAACGGTAGACACGCTGAAGCAGGCTCACGGTAAAGTGCTGGAAGGGCATATGCGCGGCAAGATCGTTATCGCGCTGTAATAACGCAATCAGCCCCTTTCGGGGCTGATTAATAACGCACTGATCAATTACACATCAGAACAGCAGACGAGCACGAATGGTGCCAGGAATTGCCTTCATCAGTTGCAGTGCCGTTTGCGCACCGTCAGTTTCGACATCAATGACCACATAACCAATTTCAGGTGTCGTTTGCAGATACTGCGCGGCAATGTTAATGCCCTGCTCAGCAAAGATCTGGTTAATTTTGGTAATCATGCCAGGACGGTTTTCATGGATGTGCAGCAGGCGGCTAGCGCGTACGCCATGAACAGGCAGCGACACTTCTGGGAAATTCACTGCAGACAGCGTAGAGCCGTTGTCTGAATATTTCGCCAGTTTTCCAGCGACTTCGTCACCGATATTTTCCTGCGCTTCCTGCGTGGAACCACCGATATGCGGCGTCAGCAGCACGTTGTCAAACTCGCACAGCGGCGACAGGAACGGATCGCTGTTGGTTGCCGGTTCCTGTGGGAATACGTCAATCGCCGCACCGGACAAATGCTTGCTTCTCAACACGTCGCACAGTGCAGGAATATCAACCACCGTACCGCGTGCAGCGTTAATCAGGATTGAACCCGGCTTCATCAGCGCCAGCTGTTCCGCGCCCATCATATTCTGCGTGCTTTCATTTTCTGGCACGTGCAGGCTTACTACGTCACTCATATTCAGCAGGTCGGACAGGTGACGCACCTGCTGAGCATTACCCAGCGGCAATTTACTTTCAATATCATAGAAGTAAACGTGCATACCCAGGCTTTCAGCCAGAATACCTAACTGCATACCGATGTGCCCGTAGCCGATGATCCCCAGCTTTTTACCACGCGCTTCAAACGATCCCACCGCCAGTTTTTCCCAAACACCACGGTGCGCTTTCGCATTCGCCGACGGGATACCGCGCAGCATCAGCAGCATTTCGCCGATCACCATTTCTGCCACGGATCGGGTATTGGAAAAAGGTGCGTTAAATACCGGGATACCGCGCTTGGTCGCGGCCGACAGCTCAACCTGATTAGTCCCGATACAGAAACACCCTACCGCGATCAGTTTTTCCGCAGCAGCAAAAATCTCTTCTGTCAGATGGGTACGCGAGCGGATACCCACAAAATGCGCATCGCGGATGGAGGCTTTCAGCGCCTCTGGATCCAGTGCACCTTTATGGAACTCGATGTTGGTGTAACCCGCTGCTCGCAGGTTATCCAGCGCGCTCTGGTGCACGCCTTCCACTAACAGAAACTTAATCTTGTCTTTTTCCAATGATACCTTTGCCATTTCCCGACCTTATTTTCAGACTTCAAATGTGACAGAGTGCTCAATAGCTTCTGCCAACATAACAAAAATTACGCAGTCAGCAATACAAACGATTGCTTCGCCCAAATCGCGCCACAGAGGAGCGCGCCTGATTTATGGCAAAAAATATTGCCAAAGATGTGCATCGCCATATCGACGATAAATAAAATAAGAAAATGTGATATTAAGTACCAAAAATGAGCCGTTAACTAAATGGATTTTTTTAGCTAAAAAATTTCTGACGTGAGTCTTCACCACGCCAGAACGATCGCGCACTCATTTAACGACGGTTTTTACACCCTCAGCCGTGCCGACTAATGCGACATCTGCACCACGGTTGGCGAACAGCCCAACGGTTACGACGCCTGGGATACCATTAATGTGGTTTTCTACCGCGACCGCATCCATGATATTCAGGTTGTGTACATCCAGAATGACGTTGCCGTTATCCGTCAGTACGCCCTGACGATAGACCGGCTGCCCGCCCAACTTCGCCAGTTCACGCGCCACGTAAGACCGCGCCATCGGAATAACTTCAACCGGCAGCGGGAATTTACCCAACACATCAACCTGTTTCGATGCATCGACAATGCAGATGAACTGGCGCGACAGTGCTGAAATGATTTTCTCACGGGTCAGCGCTGCACCACCGCCTTTGATCATCTGCATGTGCCCGTTGATCTCATCCGCACCATCCACGTAAACATCCAGCGAATCCACATCATTAGCGTCAAAAACCGGGATACCCAGGCTTTTCAACTTTTCCGTTGAGGCATCCGAGCTGGAAACCGCGCCTTTGATTTGATGTTTTATCGAACCCAGCGCATCAATAAAGTGTGCTGCCGTCGATCCGGTTCCTACTCCCACAATGGTATCGGGGCGGACGTAGTCGAGCGCGGCCCATCCCACTGCTTTTTTCAGTTCATCTTGCGTCATAATCTGCTTCTGGCCTGTAGAATCGATATACGAAAACGTGTGCGTATTATAGAACATGCACGTTGGGGAAAGCGTGCGAATTCACTTCACCGCCGATGCATTATTTCATGCTCATCATTCCATACCTACCCTGCTGAATCGTGATTGCGCACAATAGCCAAAATAAGATTTCTGCATGGCAAATCTGCAAAATGTGGCATAGTGAAAAAAAACAGACTCATTCAGAGGATTTTGACTTTCATGAAACGCCCGGACTATCGAACGCTTCAGGCTCTGGATGCCGTCATCCGCGAGCGTGGTTTTGAACGCGCTGCCCAAAAACTGTGTATTACCCAATCTGCCGTTTCTCAGCGTATTAAACAGCTGGAAAACCTGTTCGGCCAGCCGCTATTAGTCAGAACCATTCCACCTCGTCCGACAGAACAAGGGCAGAAACTGCTGGCTCTGCTTCATCAGGTTGAGCTGCTGGAAGAAGAGTGGCTGGGCAATGAAACTAACAGCGATATCCCGCTGCTGCTGTCGCTGGCAGTGAACGCCGACAGCCTCGCAACCTGGCTGCTGCCTGCGTTACAGCCGGTGCTGGTCGATTCACCGATTCGGCTTAATTTGCAGGTAGAAGATGAAACGCGCACGCAGGAAAGGCTGCGCCGGGGTGAAGTGGTCGGTGCGGTGAGTATTCAGTCTCAGCCGCTGCCAAGCTGTCTGGTAGATAAACTGGGCGCACTGGACTATCTGTTTGTCGCCTCACCGGCCTTTGCCGAGCGCTATTTCCCGAATGGCGTGACGCGCTCGGCGCTGCTGCGCGCCCCCGCAGTCGCCTTCGACCATCTGGATGATATGCATCAGGCTTTTTTACAGCAGAACTTTGATTTGTCGCCGGGCAGCGTTCCCTGCCACATCGTGAATTCGTCGGAAGCGTTTGTACAACTGGCGCGTCAAGGCACTACCTGCTGCATGATCCCACATCTGCAAATCGAGAGAGAACTGGCGAATAACGAGTTAATCGACCTGACGCCGGGGCTGTTTCAGCGCCGGATGCTCTACTGGCACCGCTTCGCGCCGGAAAGCAGGATGATGAGGAAAGTGACGGACGCCCTGCTCTCGCACGGCCATCAGGTACTGCGGCAGTCATAACGTACTGAGAAAGTGATACTGGCATCGTGATAAAAACCAACAGGCCAGTTGCAGAGTGATGACAATCCTATTTACCGAACGAAAACGGGAGTAACGGAATAGAAGAGTAAAGCGTTTGCGCCATGGATGGCGCAATCCGAGCTTACATGGACGTACTTGCAGCGTCTTTACGATCTATCCGTTATTCCCGCTTGGTGACCTTTACCAGCGACCTCAAACAGGGCAGTATCATCAATGCGTTTACGCGGTAATTACTGCGTACGCTGTAGCTCAAACACGACATCCACCTGATCGTCAAAGTGAATGGTTTGCTGTTCATAGGTTTGTGCCGCTTCACTTTGCACTGCTGCGTCTGCCGTTTTAAACATCCGTGCCATTGGCATCGGCTGATAGTTGGCAACGTGATAGCGAACGCTGTAGATCGGCCCCAGCTTAGCGTTGAAGCCCTGCGCTAGCGCTTCCGCCTGACTCGTCGCCTGCTCGATGGCTTTCTTACGCGCTTCATCACGATAGGTTTCTGGGTTAGCCACGCCTAATTCTACCGTGCGAATCTCATTCAGCCCCGATTTCAGCGCCCCATCCAGCAGCTCGTTCAGTTTGTCTAACTGGCGCAGCGTGACTTCCACCTGACGCACCGCACGATAGCCTTTCAGCACCGAGCCACCTGTTTTCAGGTAGTCATATTCTGGCTGCGTGCGTAAATTGGCGGCATTTATATCTTTTTTCTCAATGCCATTTTTACCCAGAAAATCAAAATATTGTGCAACGCGGGCATCGACCTGCTTTTTCGCTTCCGCCGCATCCTTCGATGACACGCTCACTTCAATCGCCAGACGCGCGATATCCGGTGTCGCGTCTACGCTGGATGTCCCTGACGTCACGATATGCGGGCCATCCGGCAATTCCGCAGCCTGCGCGGCTATCGACACACCGCCAAATCCTATCGCAGCGGCCAGCGCCAGTGCATTGAGCTTCATCATACCTCGCTTCACACTCTCTCCTTACTTATGTTTCGTCACGCATGCCGCAGGCAGATTATCTGTGCCAACACGGTATCTTCCAGAATGAAAGAGACAAGACGGATTGCTTTACCGACCAACATAACGCATTACCAACTCCACACAATATAGGTGAATTTCTGAAACACAGCGTAAGGTGAGGTTATTTATTTCCAACCAGTATTTCCAACCATTATTGCCAGCCGTGACGTGCCAGCTGCAAGGCAATGCCCCACATCACTACGCCGACAAAAAAGTTGATGACCCGCTGTACCCTCGGTGTATTCAGCCACGGCGCCAGCCAGGAGGCCAATAGCGCCAGCGCAAAGAACCAGGTAAAAGAAGCCGTCATCGTTCCCAGCGCAAACCAGCTTCGGGCATCGTCCGCAAACTGGCTCCCCAGACTCCCTAACACAACAAAGGTATCCAGATAGACATGCGGATTAAGCCAGGTCACCGCCAGCATGGTAGCAATAATGCGCCAGCGGCTTTGTTTCATCACTTCGGCGCTGGCGAGCGCAATATTCTTACTGAAGGCCGTTTTCATCGCTCCCCAGCCAAACCAGAGCAGAAACGCAACGCCGCCCCACGTCACCGCGCCCAGCAGCAGTGACGACTGACTCAGCAACGCGCTACCGCCAAAAATACCGGCGGCAATCAAGACCATATCGCTCAAGGCACATAACAGCGCCACCATCAGGTGATACTGCCGGCGAATTCCCTGATTCATCACAAACGCATTCTGTGGCCCCAGAGGCAGAATCATCGCCGCCCCTAACAAAACGCCTTGTAAATACACCGCCCACATACTTCTCTCCTACGCCGTTTATTGTTATCGCGGGGAGTGTATGGAAGCCAATGAGATAAGTGAAATTGAATATTCTAACGCTACATTAGCTAAGCTAATGCGCTGAAGGTAGAGGCAAGCCGTGTCGGACGAGAAGATAATTTCTGACGATGCACCATGCCGATAAGGACAGGGTGCATGTCTGGTCGATCATGCCAGCGGGTTGATGCTGGCTATTTCACTGCGGCGCTAAGCTATGTAGAGGCTGCGTTATGCAGAGGGTGCATCGTTATGCAGGTGCACATCCATCTGCGGATAAGGAATGCCAATACGGTGCTCATCCAGCACGCGTTTAAAGCTTTCCAGCAGATCCCAATACACCGCCTGCGCGTCGCCGTTGGTTGTCCACACCCACACCACAAAATTCAGCGATGACGCCGCCATTTCATTCAGACGGATCGTGACGCCCTTGTCGTGCTGGATGCGTTCATCCACCGCGACAATATCGCCCAGCAGCTTTTTCACCATGTCGATGTCGGCGTCATAGGCTACGCCGACAATAATTTCGGTACGGCGATCTGGTTCACGCGAGCTGTTGATGATGTTGCCAGCAATGATCTTGCCATTCGGCACCACGATGATTTTGCCGTCAGACGTGCGCAGCGTCGTCGAGAAGATCTGTACCTGCGTAACCGAGCCGGACACGCCGCCCAAATCCACCCATTCGCCGGTACGGAAAGGCCGGAAAATCACCAGCAAGACGCCCGCTGCAAAGTTGGCTAACGACCCCTGTAATGCCAGACCAATAGCCAAGCCCGCCGCACCCAACACAGCAATCACCGATGCAGTCTGTACGCCAACCCGACTCAATACCGCAATCAGCGTGAACGCGATAATGCCATAGCGCACCAGCGCAGACAGGAAATCGGCCACGGTTGAATCGATAGAACGGTTAATCATCAGTTTGTTGATGGTGCCGGAGACGATCCGAGCGATCACCAGACCAACGATGAGGATCACTAATGCTGCGACGATATTCACGGCATACTGCAAAAACAAGCTCTGGTGTGTCACCAACCAGTCCCCTGCCTGATCCAACCCCGTATTAAGTTCTTCCATTTGAATGCTCCTGTTTTTTAATCACTGGGAAAGCATAACGCCCATAACTGAAACCGCAACATGGAGTCCCAAAAGCCCCAAAAATTAAGGCTCCCGTAGGAGCCTTAGCATCAAATCATGTTTACGTCGTCTGACTTACAGCACATCAACAGCATTAAGCTCTTTGAAGGCTTGTTCCAAACGAGTCACCATGCTTGCCTGCGAGGCACGCAGCCACACACGCGGGTCATAGTATTTCTTGTTCGGCTGATCGTCGCCTTTCGGGTTGCCCAATTGGCCTTGCAGATACGCTTCGTTTTCTTTGTAGTATTTCAGGATACCTTCCCACGTTGCCCACTGGGTATCGGTATCGATGTTCATTTTCACTACGCCGTAGCTAACGGAATCTTTGATTTCCTGAGCGCTGGAACCAGAACCACCGTGGAACACGAAGTCCAGGCTGTTGTGCGGCAGGTTATGTTTCTTAGAAACATATTCCTGAGAATCACGCAGGATGGTTGGGGTCAGCTTCACGTTACCTGGCTTGTATACGCCATGCACGTTACCGAAAGAGGCAGCGATAGTGAAACGTGGGCTGATCGCGTTCAGTTTGGTGTACGCGTAGTCAACGTCTTCTGGCTGGGTGTACAGAGCAGAAGCGTCCATGTGGCTGTTATCCACACCGTCTTCTTCCCCACCGGTACAACCCAGTTCGATTTCCAGGGTCATATCGATTTTGGCCATACGCGCCAAATATTTAGAACAGATCTCGATGTTCTCTTCCAGAGACTCTTCAGACAGGTCGATCATGTGAGAAGAGAACAGCGGTTTGCCAGTCGCAGCAAAGTGTTTTTCACCCGCATCCAGCAGGCCATCGATCCACGGCAGCAATTTCTTCGCGCAGTGGTCGGTGTGCAGAATCACTGGCACGCCATAGTGCTCAGCCATTTGATGCACATGATGAGCGCCAGAAATCGCACCCAAAATTGCCGCCTGCTGACCTTCTGCTTTCAGGCCTTTACCCGCGATGAATGCTGCACCGCCGTTAGAAAACTGAACGATGACTGGCGCGCGCACTTTGGCTGCGGCTTCCAGCACAGCATTGATTGAGTCGCTACCGACACAGTTCACTGCTGGCAAGGCGAATTTGTTTTCTTTTGCTACTGCGAAAACTTTCTGAACGTCATCACCAGTGATGACACCGGGTTTTACGAAATCAAAAATTTTAGACATGTTACGTGTCCCGTTTCGTTGGCCGTGGAGGGGTTAAAGAGGTCGATGTTAAATCGACAGGCTGTCTCGACACGAGATTGCGAACATCACATATCGAGACAACCACAGGAAAGGGGAAAAGCACCCCTTACCTTAAATTATTGCTTGGCACGTTCTTCCAGCATAACCACTGCTGGCAGTTTTTTCCCTTCGACAAATTCGAGGAATGCGCCACCACCGGTAGAAATGTAGGAGATTTTATCTGCAATACCAAACAGATCGATCGCAGCCAGCGTATCGCCGCCACCTGCAATAGAGAACGCGTCGCTATCTGCGATAGCACGGGCGATGGTCTCGGTTCCTTTACGGAAATTAGGGAATTCGAAGACGCCAACCGGGCCATTCCACAGGATGGTCTTGGCATTCTTCAGAATTTCAGCCAGACGCTCAGCGGACACATCACCCAGATCCAGAATCTGCTCTTCGTCTTTGATTGCCGTAACAGACTTCAGCGTTGCAGCTGCAGTTTCAGAGAATTCTGACGCGACACGCACATCGCTCGGTACAGGAATATCACAGGTTTCCAGCAGCTTTTTCGCTTCAGGAATCAGGTCAGCTTCGTACAGGGATTTGCCCACGTTGTGGCCTTGTGCGGCAACGAAGGTGTTAGCGATACCGCCACCAACGATCAGCTGATCGGCGATTTTAGACAGTGAATCCAGTACGGTCAGTTTGGTGGAAACTTTAGAACCACCAACGATAGCGACCATCGGACGGGCTGGTTTGCTCAAGGCTTTACCCAGCGCTTCCAGCTCACCAGACAGCAGCGGGCCCGCACAAGCGATAGTGGCAAATTTACCCACGCCGTGGGTGGAAGCCTGCGCACGGTGTGCTGTACCGAATGCGTCCATTACGAACACATCACACAGCGCCGCGTATTTCTTGGACAGGACTTCGTCGTCTTTCTTCTCGCCTTTGTTAAAGCGGACGTTTTCCAGTACAACCAGCTCGCCTTCGGCGACATCAACACCATCCAGGTAATCTTTCGCCAGACGTACAGGAGAAGACAGTTTCTCTTTCAGGTAGTCAACAACAGGCAGCAGAGAAAACTCTTCGTTGTACTCGCCTTCGGTCGGGCGTCCCAGGTGGGAAGTGACCATAACGCGAGCGCCTTGTTTCAGGGCGATTTCGATGGTCGGCAGAGAGGCACGGATGCGCGCATCAGACGTCACTTTCCCTTCTTTTACTGGTACGTTCAGATCCGCACGAATAAGAACACGTTTACCAGCCAGATCCAGATCGGTCATCTTAATTACAGACATGGTGAATCCTCTTGTTGATTCTCTTTTAAAGTTGCTTGAGCGAGATAGCGATCCCAGATCGCCACCGTCGTACTAGAAACCGCTGGCCGCCATCGCCCGTGTTGTATCCAACATCCGGTTGGCAAAGCCCCATTCGTTATCGCACCAGACCAATGTTTTAATCAGATGCTGACCACTGACCCGTGTCTGCGTACCGTCGACAATGGCACTGTGCGGATCGTGGTTAAAATCAGCCGACACTAGCGGCAATTCAGTGTAATCAACTATACCACGAAACGACTCATGCGCTGATTTTTGCAATAGTGCGTTAATTTCATTCACATTTACGGCTTTCCTGACGCTAACGCTCAGGTCAATTGCCGTGACGTTAATCGTCGGTACACGCACCGAGATCGCCTCAAAACGATCGACAAACTGCGGAAAAATACGGGTGATCCCCGCCGACAGTTTAGTATCTACCGGAATGATCGACTGGCTGGCGGCTCGTGTACGCCGCAGATCGTGATGATAAGCATCGATCACCGGTTGATCGTTCATCGACGAGTGAATCGTCGTCACCGTACCATTCTCGATACCAAAGGCATCATCCAGCAGTTTGATGACCGGGATAATGCAGTTGGTCGTGCAGGATGCATTGGAAACAATGCGGTGCCCGCTTTCCAACTGATGGTGATTGACGCCAAACACCACCGTGGCATCCAGATCCGTCGTTCCCGGATGAGAAAACAGCACTTTCTTTGCACCTGCCGCCAGATGGGCTTCCCCATCTTCCCGGCTACCGTAGACGCCGCTGCAATCCAGCACGATATCGATACCGAGTTCTCGCCAGGGCAATGGCTGAATCTCTGTCTGATGCAACAGACGAATACAGTCATCACCGACATAAAGCTGGTCGCACTCCTGACGCACATCCCACGAAAAACGGCCGTGACTGGAGTCGTACTTGAGCAAATGCGCCATGCCTTCCGCGCTCGCCAGCTCATTAATCGCCACAACCGTAATCTCGGCTCGGCGACCCGATTCATACAACGCACGTAAAACACTGCGGCCGATGCGGCCAAAACCGTTTATCGCAATACGAATCGTCATAGCGTTCCTTGTGATTCCTTGTGTCGTGGCAGAGTTACCCAGCGCATAGGATATACCCTTCTTAGACACCAGAGAACCCCTGGAGAAACGCCGTCAGCACAACAACTGAAACGCTTCAGCTAGAATAAACGAATTAACGCATAAAAGAAATATTCTCGTTTGGCACACGCCAGAAGAGTGACCTGCGTCATAAAAATGAAAAAGCCGCGATCGAGGGGCAGACAACACGCATCGAGAGGTGGGTTAAATTAAGATGAAAAAAAGCCGCCAGCGTTAGCTGACGGCTTCTCATATCGAGATTAACGCGGCGGGATTACTTCAGCAGCGCCTGCGCTTTTTCAACGACGTTATCGACAGTGAAGCCGAATTCTTCGAACAGCAGCTCAGCCGGAGCCGATTCGCCGAAGCTCGTCATGCCGACAATCGCGCCGTTCAGGCCGACGTACTTGAACCAGTAGTCCGCGATACCCGCTTCAATTGCTACGCGTGCCGATACTGCTTTTGGCAGCACTGCTTCACGATAGGCAGCATCCTGCTTGTCGAACGCATCCGTAGACGGCATGGACACTACGCGTACCTTGCGGCCTGCGGCAGTCAGTTTGTCATACGCGCCGACAGCCAGTTCAACTTCAGAACCGGTGGCAATCAGGATCAGCTCAGGTTGACCCTCGCTGTCTTTCAGCACATAGCCGCCTTTTGCCACGTTCGCCAACTGCTCAGCAGTACGTGGCTGCTGCGCCAGGTTCTGACGAGACAGGATCAGCGACGTTGGGCCATCCTGACGCTCGATTGCGTATTTCCACGCCACCGCCGTTTCCACCTGATCAGCCGGACGCCAGTTGCTCATGTTCGGCGTGACGCGCAGGCTTGCCAGTTGTTCAACCGGCTGGTGAGTCGGGCCGTCTTCGCCCAGACCGATGGAGTCGTGGGTGTAAACGTAGATGCTGCGAATTTTCATCAGCGCGGCCATACGCACAGCATTACGCGCGTATTCCACAAACATCAGGAAGGTTGCGGTGTACGGTACAAAACCACCGTGCAGCGCAATCCCGTTGGCAATCGCCGTCATACCGAATTCGCGCACGCCGTAGTGGATGTAGTTACCTGCGTGGTCTTTATCCAGTGAAACCGAGCCAGACCAGATGGTCAGGTTGCTCGGTGCCAGGTCAGCAGAGCCGCCCAGGAATTCCGGCAGCAGTTTGCCGTAAGCTTCCAGCGCGTTCTGTGACGCTTTGCGGCTGGCGATTTTCGCCGGATTCGCCTGCAAATCGTCGATAAATTTCTGTGCGTCTGCCTGCCAGTTGGTCGGCAGTTCACCGCCGGTGCGGCGTTTGAACTCAGCAGCCAGCTCAGGGTAAGCACTGGCGTAGGCAGCAAACGCCTCGTCCCAGGCCGCTTCTTTACGCTGACCGGCAGGTTTAGCATCCCATGCGGCATAAATGTCAGTTGGGATATCAAACGGCGCGTGCGCCCAACCCAGCTGTTCGCGGGAAGCCGCGACTTCCGCATCACCCAGCGGTGCACCGTGGGAATCGTGCGTACCGGCTTTGTTCGGTGAACCGAAGCCAATCACGGTTTTGCACATCAGCAGCGACGGCTTGTCGGTAACCAGCTGTGCTTCGCCGATAGCGCGCTTGATAGCGTCCGCATCGTGACCGTCTACGCCGCGCACAACGTGCCAGCCGTAGGCTTCAAAGCGGGCAGCGGTATCGTCGGTAAACCAGCCTTCAACGTGACCGTCGATGGAGATGCCGTTGTCATCATAAAACGCGGTCAGTTTGCCGAGCTTCATGGTGCCTGCCAGCGAGCAGACTTCGTGGGAAATCCCTTCCATCATGCAGCCGTCACCCAGGAAGGTGTAGGTATGATGGTTAACAATCTCGTGGCCCGGACGGTTGAACTGTGCTGCCAGCGTGCGCTCGGCAATCGCCATACCCACCGCGTTGGCAACACCCTGACCCAGCGGGCCAGTGGTGGTTTCAACGCCGGCGGTGTAGCCGTATTCAGGGTGACCTGGGGTTTTGGAATGCAGCTGACGGAAGTTTTTCAGTTCTTCAATCGGCAGGTCGTAGCCGGAGAGATGCAGCAGGCTGTAAATCAGCATGGAAGCGTGGCCGTTGGACAGCACGAAGCGGTCACGGTTGGCCCAGTTAGGGTTGGTCGGATTATGGTTAAGATAATCGCGCCACAGCACTTCGGCGATATCGGCCATGCCCATCGGTGCACCAGGGTGACCGGATTTGGCTTTCTGCACCCCATCCATGCTCAGCGCACGGATAGCATTGGCAAGTTCTTTACGAGAGGACATGCTTGACTCCAGATCGGATTGAACGGCTGCCTTTCTTGAATAATCGATAAAAAACAACAATTTAAACAAGAATGACAAAATAAATATGATTACAAATGTACATGAAAAGCAGAGGGAATGCACATGGAACCGTGAGCAAAAAACAGGGATTTATCGGCTAACGAATCAATGGCGGTTCTTTTGCCAATTGTGCAGTGGATTGCAGCGCCATACGCACTGTTTTCCAGTGGGTTTACCTTTATCCACAGCCTCTTTTTGGAACGCACCGGAAACAAAATTCATGGCCTACGGGCTATCAGAAAAAATACAAATCAGATTTTCCGATCTATTTATCAATGCCGTTTTCGGGTACCTTAAAGCCGCTTTTTTGATATTAAAAAATAAACATTAATCGTATGGAGATGATTTTTATGGCTATTCGTTCTTCTGTACTGGCGCTGTGTGTCGCAACCTTGCTGACTGGCTGCCAGAACTTAAACACCAGTACCTTAATGCAATCCGGCGCACAGGCTTTCCAGGCGGCAACACTCAGCGATGCTGATGTGAAATCGCTCAGCAATCAGTCCTGTGAGCAAATGGATAAAGAAGCAAAGATTGCTCCTGCCGACAGCAAGTACACACAGCGCCTGAATAAAATTGCAGATGCACTGGGTCATGACATCAACGGTACACCGGCCAACTATAAGGTTTATCTGACAAAAGACGTTAACGCTTGGGCAATGGCTAACGGTTGCATCCGCGTATATAGCGGCCTGATGGATATGATGAATGACAATGAAGTGGAAGGCGTTCTCGGCCACGAAATTGGCCACGTTGCGCTGGGCCATACGCGTAAAGCCATGCAGGTTGCCTATGCGGCGACTGCTGCACGTACTGCCATTGGCTCTGCGGGTGGCGTAGCGGCGTCCCTGTCACAGTCTCAACTCGCCGATCTGGGAGAAGAACTGGTTAATTCCCAATTCTCTCAAACTCAGGAAACGCAGGCAGACGATTACTCCTT
The DNA here is from genome assembly GCF_002307355.1 of Pectobacterium polaris. Lineage (NCBI taxonomy): Bacteria > Pseudomonadati > Pseudomonadota > Gammaproteobacteria > Enterobacterales > Pectobacteriaceae > Pectobacterium > Pectobacterium polaris. The sequence continues at coordinate 495,363 of NZ_CP017481.1, forward strand.
CGATCTACTGAAGAAACGTGGCGTCAAGCTGGAAGGTCTGGCAAGCAGCTTTGAAAAACTTGCCAAACTGGATGCCGGTCGTGAGAGCAGCATGTTCGATTCTCACCCTTCATCAGAAGGCCGCGCGAAACACATTCGTGAACGTATTGCTGCTGGGAAGTAATTCCACGCCCTGATTACTTGCAAAACGTCTACCCAAGGGCAATTGAAAAAATCTCAATTGCCCGCTAGTCATCCGACCACTATCATCCCCATCATATTCACGGTAAGCTGTTACATAACAGCTATCTGCAATCGCTTCTATCTTCTTCATGATAGGATTTAAGAATTAATAGATATAAATAGATAGCTATTTTCAATCATATTTACTTTCCGTTCTCTTTTTAAGAAACGAATCTCGGCAGATTTCCAGATGTTGGAAGCAGCACTCCGCGAATGCGGCGGCATACGGAAAAACAGACAATCGCGATTAACACAGAGACATCCGTCGCAATAAACAAGAATGATGGAGTAACCCCCTGTATTTAAAGATAGAAATAAACCAGTAAATCAAGCATACTATGTTAAACCAATAAAATTTTTTCCAGTTTGATCATATAGATATATGATAAAACCTGTTGTCGCGCCCGCAGGTTTCTCTAGAAGCTCCACCTTTTTAGCGATTTAAAGGCATTTCAGGATCGCGATTTCTTAATAACTGGATAACATCAGCAACGATTATTGGTTTATGGCCACTTTCAGACAATAAACTCATATGTGTTAAAAATCATGGATGTGAGAATTTTCAGTAAATGCAATTTTACCACGGTGGGATTACGGGAAATCCTATCTAGTATCCCTATGCTCTCGATAAAACCCGTCAACAGGTTTACGCTGCAGCAAGGAAAGAAGAAATGTATTTTCATCATTGACGGTAGCAGCGAGGGCTTTGAGGAATACTACGAGTCGATAAGAACTCACTTTTATAATATGGCGTCGTCGTTCGTTATCATCAATAATTCACCCAATCACCCTCCCGTGTGCATTGACGAAAAAACGATTCTTATTTCAAAGTCAGCAGCCATCGATTCTTTTTATAAATTACTCGATTTCGTCCACCTTCACGACCGCCGTTTATTCAGTCCCGTCAGACTGTCAAAATCTGAATATGCCGTATTCCAGCATTGGTGTGCGGGCTACACAGCGGAAGCGATTGCCGATATCATCGGATTAAATAAGAAGTCAGTACTGAACAGCAAATCACGATTACTGAATAAATATGGCGTTCAGGATAAAAACTCTTTACTGCTTATTGCTAAAATTATCTTCAAAGACAGCGTCATTGAAGAATTTGATTCCCTTCCAAAACCAGCAACTGATATCAATATGAGTCATTCGCTTATCTGAGCGATAGACGAAAAAAAAGGGATGCTCACTCGCATCCCTTTTTACTCAGTCAGTCACACTTATTCTTCATCTTCCAAATAAGTATAGCCGTACAGCCCGGTTTCAAACTCCTCCAGGAACTGCGCCTGAAGTTCGGTATCCAGGTCAGTTTCTTTCACCTGATCGCGGAAACGGGTCATCAGCACTTTGGGGTCAAGCTGCACATACTCCAGCATGTCGGCAACCGTATTCCCTTCGTCAGATTCTTCAATCTCAACGGTGCCATCCTGGAAGACAAACACGTCAACGGTCGACGTATCGCCAAACAGGTTATGCATATTCCCCAAAATTTCCTGATAGGCCCCGACCATAAAGAAGCCCAACAACGGCGGATTTTCTGGATCGTAAGGCGGCATTGGCATCGTCGTCGCGATCCCGTCACCATCGACATAATGATCGATCGTACCATCGGAATCACAGGTGATGTCGAGCACGACAGCACGGCGCTCAGGCGGCTTGTTTAGCCCTTCCAATGGCATGACCGGGAACAACTGATCGATCCCCCATGCATCCGGCATGGATTGGAACAGCGAGAAGTTGACATACAGCTTGTCAGCCATCCGCTCCTGTAACTCATCAATCACCGGCCGGTGCGCACGGTTGCTCGGATCCAGCTGTTGCTGAATCATCTGACAGATGCTCAGATAAAGCTGCTCTGCTTTCGCACGCTGCGTCAGATCCAACATGCCGTGCGTGTACTGGGTGTGCACATCGTGCAAATCCATCTGGCTGTCATGCAGCCATTCACGCAGCGAACGGCGTTTCCCCGGCTGCTTGATTTCTTTCCAGGTTGACCACAGGCTCTCAAGCGCACGCGGAGCGCCTTCTTCCGGCTCAGTCGGGTCACTGAACTCGTTGCGTTCAACCCCGATAATATTGGAAACCAACACGGTATGGTGCGCGGTTACCGCACGGCCAGATTCGGTGATAACCGTCGGATGCGGCAACCCGTTTTCGTTACAGGCATCACCGATGCCCCAAATCACGTTGTTGGCGTATTCATTCAGGCCATAGTTCACTGAACAATCAGACTGAGAGCGTGTGCCTTCATAATCCACGCCCAACCCGCCACCGACGTCGAAGCACTGGATATTTACGCCCAGCTTATGCAGTTCGACATAGAAGCGCGCAGACTCACGCACGCCCGTCGCAATATCACGGATATTCGCCAACTGCGATCCCAGATGGAAATGCAGCAGTTGCAGGCTATCCAACCGCCCCGCTTCGCGCAGCATCTCAACCAGTTGCAGCACCTGGACCGCCGCCAGACCAAACTTGGATTTTTCACCGCCGCTGGATTGCCACTTGCCCGACCCCTGAGAAGCCAGACGCGCACGGACGCCAAGGCGCGGCACCACATTCAAGCGCTCGGCTTCTTCCAGCACCAGCCGAATTTCGGACATCTTCTCGATGACCAGATACACCTTGTGGCCCAGCTTTTCACCGATGAGTGCCAGACGGATGTATTCACGGTCTTTGTAGCCGTTACACACAATCACCGTGCGGGTCATGCCCGCGTGGCCCAGTACTGCCATCAGCTCCGCTTTTGAACCTGCTTCCAGACCCAACGGTTCACCGGAATTAGCCAGTGACTCAATGACGCGACGATGCTGGTTAACCTTGATCGGATAAACCAGAAAATACCCGCCTTCATAGCCAAACGATTCGCGAGCCTGTTTAAACGCGGCGTTAATAGAACGCAGGCGATGCTGAAGGATTTGCGGAAAGCAGAACAGCGCAGGAAGGCGCTGATGGTTATCTTTCTGCATATCTTTGACCAATCTGGCCAGATCGACGCGAGCTTCTGGTACGTCAGGATCTGGGCACACGCTAATGTGGCCGAGTTCATTGACGTCATAGTAATTATTGCCCCACCAGGCAATATTGTAAGTACGAAGCATTTCGCTGGCATTACGGTCATTCATGGCAACCTCCTGCATAGAGCGCAAATTTTCATGTTTACCCGTCGCTGACGAGCCGTGATGAATCATGTCGTCAGACATAACGAACCTCTTCTTTTTCTAGACTGCGGATCACATCAGTACCTGAATAAACAGCCCACATGAGCATACCTGCAACATGCGGCATCGACAGTGAAAAAACCGGCGTAGTGAAGTATGCCGTCACTTTATTACTCTTATTAGTGTAAAACACGTTGTCAGGCTCCGTGTTACGGGTCGATAAAACTCGTTGTGAAAACCACCGGGCGAACGTGACCAGAAAGACGCTAAACGCTTCTGGCAGAAAGAATAACAGGCAGGTTAACCAGCCCTGGAGTCCTGTGTCGAATTTAAAGACAGGCTACGTCGAGAAACGGAAAAGAAGGGTTGAGTCGCGGACGCGGTAGCGTCAAAAGGGACATATTGCGAACGCAATACACTCAGTAAACAACGGATCATTAATCCTACCACCTCCACGTGCGCCGCAGGCTATGCGGTCAGCTATCAATAAAAAATTCAAGATGTCGCGGGTTGCATCACCGCTCGCCGTTTATACCTACATGCTGCTGGAAAAGCAAAATGAAAATTACCGCTAGTCATCTCTTGTAAAAGAAAAAACGGCCGATGATAAAAGGACGATGGCGTGCTAATGCGAAAAACTACTGGCACTGAGACCAAAAGGTGACCTAAAATAGCCATCCAGATGTTAATCCGTCTATACCGATTAACTGATACACTGCTTAACGGCTTTGATTTGAAGGTAAAGAAACTCATGGCTAAACACCTTTTTACGTCCGAGTCAGTCTCTGAAGGACATCCTGATAAAATTGCTGACCAGATTTCTGATGCGGTTCTCGACGCCATTCTGGAGCAAGACCCAAAAGCGCGTGTCGCTTGTGAGACTTATGTAAAGACCGGAATGGTGTTAGTCGGTGGTGAAATTACTACCAGCGCCTGGGTCGACATTGAAGAAATTACCCGTCGTACCGTGCGTGATATTGGTTATGTCAATTCTGAAATGGGCTTTGACGCTAACTCTTGTGCCGTACTGAGCGCGATTGGCAAGCAGTCTCCTGACATCAATCAGGGCGTTGACCGCCGCGATCCGCTGGAACAAGGCGCAGGCGATCAGGGTCTGATGTTCGGTTACGCGACCAACGAAACCGACGTCCTGATGCCAGCACCCGTGACTTATGCACACCGTCTGGTTCAGCGCCAGTCAGAAGTCCGCAAGAGCGGTTCTCTGCCGTGGCTGCGCCCAGACGCAAAAAGTCAGGTTACGTTCCTGTACGACGATGGCAAGATTGCCGGCATCGATGCCGTGGTGCTGTCTACTCAGCATTCAGAAGACATCAGCCAGAAAGATCTGCATGAAGCGGTGATGGAAGAGATCATCAAGCCAGTTCTGCCTGCAGAATGGCTGTCTGCCAATACCAAATATTTCATCAACCCAACCGGGCGCTTTGTTATCGGTGGCCCAATGGGTGACTGCGGCCTGACTGGTCGTAAAATTATCGTTGATACCTACGGCGGCGCGGCACGTCACGGCGGCGGTGCATTCTCCGGTAAGGATCCGTCTAAAGTAGACCGTTCTGCTGCCTATGCTGCACGCTATGTTGCCAAGAATATCGTCGCGGCTGGTCTGGCCGATCGCTGCGAAATTCAGGTGTCCTACGCTATCGGCGTGGCAGAACCGACGTCCATCATGATCGAAACCTTCGGCACAGAGAAAGTGTCCACTGAGCAACTGACGCTGCTGGTGCGCGAATTCTTCGATCTGCGTCCTTACGGCTTAATCCAGATGCTGGATCTGCTGCATCCGATTTATCAGGAAACAGCTGCCTATGGTCACTTTGGCCGCGAACATTTCCCGTGGGAAAAAACGGACAAAGCCGCAGAGCTGCGAGCAGCTGCGGGCCTGTAATCTGGCGATGCAATAAAGACTATACCCTAAATAATTCGAGTTTCAGGCAGGCGGCAAGCGAGGGAGTCCCGATGAGCTTACTCAAGTAAGTGATTCGGGTGACTAAGCGAAGCCAACGTACATGCAACTTGAAGTATGACGGGTATAAAACGGCGAATGAGAGTTCGCCGTTTTTCATTCTGGCTTCCCCTGAATTTCCCTCCGCTTCGCCTATTGCGTCTCCCTGCCTCTCAATTTATGCTCACAGCAATGAACACACCCCGAATCCCCATTGCCAGCCATCAGGCTGTGATGCGCTGTCTGCGTGATAAATTGCAGCAGGCTAACCTCACCTTGCAGACGGACTACACCGAGCCAACAGTAAATTACCAGCAACGCGGTTCAACGGCAGGAACGGCCTGGCTGCAACACTGGGAAATTCGGCTGAATCCCGTCTTGTTGCAGGAAAACCAGCAGGCCTTTATCGATGAAGTGGTTCCCCATGAACTGGCTCACTTGCTGGTTTATGCACGTTTTGGCCGTGTCGCACCGCATGGCAAGGAATGGCGCTGGATGATGGAAAACGTGCTGTGCGTCCCGGCAAAACGCACGCATCGGTTTGCGGTGCAATCCGTACAGGGGAAAACCTTCACCTACCTGTGTGATTGCCAACGGCATGAGTTGACGATCCGTCGGCACAATCGGGTGCTGCGCGGCGAAACAGAATATCGCTGTCGTCGTTGCGGGAAAACCTTACGTCATGATGTAAAAAGTTCTATTTAAAAGGGAATTTCCAGTTTTAAAAACTGCTTTTGCATTTGCCTGCCGACGAGACATCCGGTAGTCTGCCAATTTTACAGCCAGTGGATTATTTGGAATATGCTACGCAAAATTCTCGCTATCGCCGCCGTAGGCGCGGGTCTGTTTTCGGCCACCGCGCTGGGTCAAAACATCAATAATTTTTCGCAAGCAAAAGCCGCCGCAGTCGACATTAATCGCGATGCGCCGGGTTCGTTCTACTGTGGCTGCAAGATTACGTGGCAGGGCAAAAAAGGTACGCCCGACCTTGAAGCCTGTGGCTATCAAGTGAGGAAAAATGAGCAGCGTGCCAGCCGTATCGAATGGGAGCACGTTGTACCCGCCTGGCAGTTCGGCCACCAGCGCCAGTGCTGGCAGGATGGCGGCAGAAAGAACTGTAACAGCGATCCTGTCTACCGTGAGATGGAAACCGATTTGCATAACCTGCAGCCCGCTATCGGCGAGGTAAACGGCGATCGTGGTAATGCCATGTATGGGCAATGGAACGGTGGTGCAGCCCAATATGGTCAATGCGAGATGAAGGTCGACTTCAAAAATAATCTGGCAGAACCGCCCACTCGCGCTCGCGGCCAGATCGCGCGTACCTATTTCTACATGCGCGACCGCTATCAATTACGCCTTTCCAGCCAGCAAACCCAGCTGTTCGAAGCCTGGGATAAGCAATACCCCGTCACACAGTGGGAATGTACCCGCAATCAGCGCATCGCCGCAAAACAGGGAAACCCGAATCCCTACGTTCAACAAGCTTGCCAGCGCTAGTTCGTCTACCTACTATAGCGAATCAATTTCCAGCGTAACCACCGTCAGATGACGGTGGTTTTGCGCCGTTCTATTTTATTCAAAGGTCTGAATCCAGTATGCGAGTACCACGCATTTTTCATCCCGAAACGCTCCCCCTTAACGGCGGTGAAGTCGAACTGAGTGACGATGCCGCCAATCATGTGGGTCGCGTGTTACGCATGACGACGGGTCAGTCATTGCAGCTGTTTGATGGCAGCAATCATGCCTTTGATGCAGAAATCATCGCGGCTGGCAAAAAGAGTGTGCGCGTTCGCTTCACAGCAGGTAAGTTGGAAGATAAAGAATCGCCCCTACATTTACATCTGGGACAGGTGATGTCGCGCGGCGAGAAGATGGAATTTACCATTCAGAAATCCATCGAGCTGGGCGTCAATGTGATTACACCACTGCTTTCTGAACGCTGTGGCGTCAAACTGGATGCCGAGCGTATGGAGAAAAAAATTAGCCAGTGGCAGAAAATTGCGGTCGCCGCCTGTGAGCAGTCCGGCCGCAATTGTGTGCCGTTGGTGCGGCCAGCGATGACGCTGGAAGCCTGGTGTGCAGAACAAGACAACGCGTTGAAATTGAATCTGCACCCACGCGCCACACAGAGCATCAATACGTTACCACTGCCGGTCGATCGGGTCAGGCTACTGATCGGCCCAGAAGGCGGGCTCACCGCCGGTGAAATTACCATGACCTCAGAACACGGATTCACTGATATCCTGTTGGGGCCACGCGTCTTGCGCACAGAAACCACTGCACTCACCGCCATGACCGCCTTACAGGTACGTTTCGGCGATTTGGGGTAAAGGAGAAAAGAATGATCAAACTCGGTATCGTGATGGACCCGATTGACACCATCAATATCAAGAAAGACACCAGCTTTGCCATGCTGCTGGAAGCACAGCGCCGTGGTTGGGAACTGCATTATATGGAGATGAACGATCTCTATATGCATGCAGGCGTCGCACGTGCAACAACGCGTCGCCTGAGCGTCCAGTACGATTACGACGGCTGGTACGATTTCTCCGGCGAGCAGGATATTGCGCTGGAAGAGTTGGATGTGGTGCTGATGCGTAAAGATCCGCCGTTCGATACGGAATTCATCTACGCCACCTATATCCTTGAACGTGCGGAAGAAAAAGGCACGCTGATCGTCAACAAACCGCAGAGCCTGCGTGATTGCAATGAGAAGCTGTTCACCGCCTGGTTCCCACATCTGACGCCTGATACGCTCGTTACGCGTCGTGCAGACAAACTGCGTCAGTTCCATGAAAAACACGGCGACGTCATTCTCAAACCGCTCGACGGCATGGGCGGCGCGTCTATTTTTCGTTTGAAGCAGGATGATGCCAACGTCTCAGTCATCATCGAAACGCTGACCGAACACGCAACCCGCTACTGCATGGCGCAAAACTATCTGCCTGCAATTAAAGACGGCGACAAGCGCGTGCTGGTGGTGGATGGCGAACCCGTTCCTTACTGCCTGGCGCGTATCCCGAAAAGCGGTGAGACACGTGGTAATCTGGCAGCCGGTGGTCGCGGCGAAGCGCGTCCGCTGACCGAAAGCGACTGGAAAATCGCCCGTGATGTCGCACCAACCTTAAAAGCCAAAGGCCTGATTTTCGTCGGTCTGGATATTATCGGTGACCGCCTGACAGAAATTAACGTCACCAGTCCGACCTGCGTGCGTGAAATCGAAGCGGCTTACCCGGATGTTTCCATCACCGGTATGCTGATGGACGCCATTGAAAAGCGTCTGGCTGCACGTACCCGCTAAGACCAGAGACACCTGATACGCTACCCGGCCCGCGCAATACGGGCCGTTTCTCCAACGCTGACGGATATCGATTAAAATACACAATGAATTTACAGCATCACTTCCTCATTGCTATGCCAGCGCTACAGGACTCTGTATTTAAACGTTCGGTGGTCTATATCTGCGAACATAATGAAGACGGAGCCATGGGGCTGATCATCAACAAACCGATGGATCAGTTTTCCGTGGAAAAGGTGCTGGAAAAGCTAAAAATAGACCCAACACCGCGCGATCCCGCCATCCGATTGGATAAACCCGTCTTTGTGGGTGGCCCACTGGCGGACGACCGTGGCTTTATCCTGCATACGCCCTGCCCTGGCTTCGGTTCTAGCATCAGTATTTCTGAAGACACCATGATCACCACGTCAAAAGACGTGCTGGAAACGTTAGGCACACCCCAGCAGCCGAAAAATACGCTGGTCGCCTTAGGCTATTCCGCCTGGGAGAACGGTCAGTTGGAAGAGGAACTGCTGGATAATGCCTGGCTAACAACGCCAGCCGATCAAGACATTCTGTTCCATACGCCAATTGCCGAACGCTGGCGGGCGGCGGCCAGAAAGTTGGGCATCGATATTCATAATATCTCCACTGAAGCAGGACATGCCTGATGAGCAGCAGAACCATTCTTGCCTTTGATTTTGGGACAAAAAGCATCGGTGTCGCCATCGGTCAGGAAATTACCGGTACGGCACGCGCACTGACATCGTTCAAGGCGCAGGAAGGGATACCCGACTGGCAAAAAGTGGAGAAGCTGTTGTCAGAATGGCAGCCCGATCTGGTCGTCGTCGGCCTGCCGCTCAACATGGATGGCACTGAGCAACCGCTGACAGCACGGGCACGGAAGTTCGCTAACCGACTGCATGGCCGTTTTGGCATCGCTATTGAGCTACACGATGAACGTTTGAGTACGGTGGAAGCGCGAGCCGATCTCTTCGAACGCGGTGGCTTTAAAGCACTGGATAAAGGTAGCGTAGACGCTGCCTCTGCGGTGATTATTCTGGAGAGTTGGTTCGAAGCACAGCTTTAAAGGCAATCCCGTGTAGCCAAGTCGACCACACGGGACTATATCAACGACTAATTAATGTTAATTAGGCGTCTGGGAATTCACGGATGAAACGTTCGACGTCATCAACCATGGATTCTGTTCCTACGAAGAACGGTGAGCGCTGATGCAGCTTCTCTGGCGTGATATCCAGAATACGGTTTTTACCGTCGCTAGCCTTACCGCCCGCCTGCTCCGCCAGAAACGCCATCGGGTTGCATTCGTACAGCAAACGCAGTTTGCCTTTCGGATAGCTCGCGGTGCTTGGGTACAGGTAAATTCCGCCTTTCAGCAGATTACGGTGGAAATCTGCGACCAGTGAACCGATGTAACGCGACGTATAAGGACGCTGCGTTTCTTCATCCTGTTCCTGACAGTATTTGATGTATTTCTTCACGCCAGCAGGAAACTTGATGTAGTTCCCTTCGTTGATGGAATACATATTCCCTTTTTCCGGGAAGCAAACTTTTTCATGCGAGAGACAGAACACACCGAGCGACGGATCGTAGGTAAAGGCGTGAACGCCGTGACCCGTGGTATACACCAGCATGGTTGAAGAACCGTAAACGATGTAACCCGCAGCAACCTGCTGACTACCCGGCTGCAAGAAGTCAGCTTCCGTGACTGACGTACCCAGCGGCGTAATACGACGATAAATAGAGAAAATCGTACCGACAGAGACGTTCACATCAATATTCGACGAACCGTCCAGCGGATCCATCAGAACCACATACTTGGCATTTTCCGCCTTATCACCTTCAAAGATAACAATTTCGTCTTCTTCTTCGGAGGCAATACCTGCCACTTCACCACGTGCTTTTAATGCAGCTTTCAGTTTCTCATTGGCATACAGATCGAGCTTCATCTGCACTTCGCCCTGAACATTAGAAATACCGCTGGCTCCCAGGATATCAACCAAACCCGCTTTATTGATATCACGGTGAATAATCTTGGCACCCAGTTTAATAGCAGACAGCAGCGCGGTAAGCTCACCTGTGGCGTGAGAGAAATCGTGCTGTTTTTCGACGATAAATTCGCCTAACGTTTTCATAACACTATTCCAGAATCTACGGATGAAAAGCGGTTTCATTTCTGCACCGCCAACGTTTGCGCATGCAGTGTAGCCCAAAGAGAAAGTGAGTACCTAGTCAAATCCATTTCTTATGGCGGATTCATAGCGTTAGAATGTGACGCAGACTCACTGTGAAGATGGAAAATGTATGCGTATTCATATTTTAGGTATCTGCGGCACCTTTATGGGTGGCCTTGCCCTGCTTGCTCGTTCGCTGGGGCATGATGTCACAGGCTCAGATGCAAATGTTTATCCCCCCATGAGTACCTTACTTGAAGAGCAGGGAATCACGCTGATTCAGGGATACGATCCGGCACAGCTTAGCCCCGCTCCTGATTTGATCATCATCGGTAATGCGATGACGCGCGGAAACCCGTGCGTTGAGGCCGTGCTGGAACAGGGTTTACCTTATGTTTCCGGTCCACAGTGGCTGCATGATTATGTGCTGCGCGATCGCTGGGTGATTGCCGTTGCGGGCACACATGGCAAAACCACCACGGCGGGGATGGTCACCTGGATTCTGGAAGATTGCGGCTACCAGCCCGGCTTTGTGATCGGTGGCGTTCCCGGCAACTTCACCGTTTCCGCACGCTTAGGCGACAGCCCGTTCATGGTGCTCGAAGCCGATGAATATGACTGTGCATTCTTCGACAAACGCTCCAAATTCGTACATTACTGCCCAAGAACGCTGGTGCTCAACAATCTTGAATTCGATCACGCCGACATCTTTGACGATCTGAAAGCCATTCAGAAACAGTTCCATCATCTTGTGCGACTGGTGCCGGGCAGCGGGAAGATCATCCTGCCAGCCAATGACCTTAACCTCAAACAGGTGATGGGAATGGGATGCTGGAGTGAACAAGAACTGGTCGGCGAAGAAGGCACATGGCGGGCACAAAAAGTGTCGACCGATGCCAGCCAATATCAGGTTTACCTGAATAAAGAACTCGTCGGTGAAGTCCACTGGAAGCTGGTGGGTGAACACAACATGCACAACGGGCTGATGGCCATCGCTGCCGCTCACCACGTTGGCGTACTCCCCGCTGATGCTTGCCGCGCACTGGGTGGATTTATCAACGCTCGCCGTCGCCTTGAATTACGTGGTACAGAGCATGGCGTCACGGTTTATGACGATTTTGCGCATCACCCGACTGCGATTCTGGCGACGCTGTCGGCGCTACGTAGCAAAGTTGGCGGTACAGCGCGTATTCTGGCCGTACTTGAACCCCGCTCGAACACCATGAAATTGGGGATGTGCAAAAACGAACTGGCACCGTCATTAGGCCGCGCCGATGAAGTTTTCCTATTCCAGCCAGTACATATTCCATGGCAAGTGGTAGAAGTTGCGGAAGCCTGTGTACAGCCCGCTCACTGGAGTGCTGATATTGACACGCTGGTAGAAAACATCGTCAAGACTGCACAGCCTGGCGACCACATTCTGGTGATGAGCAACGGCGGGTTTAGCAACATCCACAATAAGCTGCTGGATGGCCTGAAGAACAAAGCGCAGAAGGCGAAAGAAGCTCAGGAATAACAGATAGAAGCCGTCGTTGCTTACATCACGGCGGCGAAACAGTAGATAGCAAAAGGACGGGAATCCCGTCCTTTTTCATCTTCGCATCACCCATTAATAATGGATGGCAAAATCAAGCGTCGAACGGATCGCGCAACACCATCGTTTCGCTACGATCTGGGCCGGTAGAAATAATATCAATCGGCACGCCAGTGATTTCTTCGATACGTTTGATGTAGTTCAGCGCAGCCTGCGGCAGTTTGCTGTGATCTTTCACGCCAAACGTGCTTTCAGACCAGCCCGGCACTGTTTCGTAAATCGGCTCAAGGCCTTCCCAGCCTTCAGCAGCCAGCGGAGTAGTATCCACTTCGGTGCCATTCGGCAAACGATAGCCTACGCAGATTTTAATCTCTTTCAGACCGTCCAGAACATCCAGCTTGGTCAGGCAGAAACCAGACAGCGAGTTGATCTGTACCGCACGACGTACGGCAACTGCATCCAGCCAGCCGGTACGACGACGACGACCCGTTGTCGCGCCAAACTCGTTACCTTTCTGAGACAGATGTTCGCCGACTTCTTCAAACAGTTCAGTCGGGAATGGACCTGCACCTACACGGGTAGAGTAAGCTTTAACGATACCCAGTACGTAGTCTACATAGCGTGGACCCAGACCAGAGCCAGTAGCAACGCCGCCCGCAGTGGTGTTTGAGGAAGTCACGTACGGATAAGTACCGTGGTCGATATCCAGCAGCGTACCCTGCGCGCCTTCAAACATGACGAAATCGCCACGCAGGTGCGCTTTGTACAGCAGATCGGAAACATCAACGACCATCGCAGTCAGAATATCGGCAATCGCTAACACGTCGTCCAACACTTTCTGGTAGTCGACAGCATCAGCTTTATAGTAGTTAACCAACTGGAAGTTATGGTATTCGACGATCTCTTTCAGTTTGACGGCAAAGGTTTCTTTATCAAACAGATCGCCAACGCGCAGACCACGGCGAGCAACTTTATCTTCATACGCAGGACCGATACCACGGCCAGTCGTACCAATTGCTTTCGCACCACGCGCTTTTTCACGCGCGTTATCCAGTGCGACGTGATAAGGCAGGATTAACGGACAGGCTTCAGAAAGCAGCAGACGTTCGCGTACCGGGACGCCACGCGCTTCAAGCTCCGTCATTTCTTTCATCAATGCGTCAGGCGCCAGCACAACACCGTTACCGATGATGCTGACAACATTTTCACGCAGAATGCCAGAAGGAATTAAATGAAGGACGGTTTTTTCACCGTTGATAACCAGCGTGTGGCCAGCGTTGTGTCCACCCTGATAGCGCACAACATATTTAGCCCGTTCAGTCAGCAGGTCAACGACCTTGCCTTTACCTTCGTCACCCCATTGGGTGCCCAGTACGACGACGTTCTTACCCATTTCAAGAATCACCAGGTTGCTTAAAAAAGGATTCTACCATCTCATTTGGATGCTTTCAGTACTTTTAGCACACGATTGCGCACATTTTTCCGCTTAATTTTAGCCACCCATCCGGCTACGCAACATGTAGTAGATCACGCACCCAGCAACAACTATTCCACCGCCAAAACGACGCAAAATAGTATCCGGCAACTGCGCTATCCCCAAAATCATACGCCGCCAGAGACCGGGAAACAGCAGCGGCCCCAGACCTTCGAGTACCAAAACCAGCCCGAGCGCCAGCCAAATCGTTGAATTCATAACAACCCCTTTTCCCGCTTCAAGTACGAACAGGACCAAAACCCGTGGATTTGTCTCTGCCAGAAAATGGCAAAAAAAAGCCCGGAGATATAACCCGGGCTTGATGAAAGACGTCAGTTAATGACTATCAGCGGCGTGGCAACACACTGTCCGGTGACTTCATGTAGCGGAAGAAGTCACTATCCGGGCTGAGAACCATTACGTCCTGATTACTACTGAAGCTGCTTTCATACGCACGCAGGCTACGAATGAAGGAGTAGAAGTCAGGATCTTCACTGAATGCGTTAGCAAACAGTTTCGCCGCTTCGGCATCCCCTTCACCACGAGTGATACGTCCCTGACGTTCAGCTTCAGCCAGCGTACGGGTAACTTCATAGTCTGCCGTCGCTTTCAGCTTTTCAGCTTCTTCCTGACCTTGTGAACGGTGGCGACGTGCTACCGCTTCACGCTCTGCACGCATACGTTGGTAAATCGCGTCAGACACTTCAGTTGGCAGGTTGATCTGCTTAATTCGCACATCGATAACCTCAATACCCAGCGCAGCCATACTGTTAGGGTTGATATGAGGTTCGTTGCTCGTTGTTTCTTTCTCAACACGTGCAGCAGCAGAAGCAATCGCATTATCGGCTTCGGTCGTTTCACCGGTACCGGTATTCAGCGCTTCACGCACGTCAGACATCAGTTGACCACGTGAGTCGGTAACAATGCCTTTCACATCCAGACGACCAATCTCAGAACGCAGACGGTCACTGAATTTACGTTTCAGCAGCACTTCAGCCTGAGAGATGTCACCACCGCCCGTTGCCAGATAGTAGCGGCTGAAATCGCTGATACGCCATTTGAGGTAGGAATCGACAATCAGGTCTTTCTGCTCTTTAGTGATAAAGCGGTCAGCCTGGTTTTCCATCGTCTGGATACGTGCATCCAGCATTTTCACTGAGTCGATAAACGGAATCTTGAACTGCAATCCCGGTACATAGATCAGCGGCTTATTCTCGTCATCACGCAATACTTTGCCAAAACGCATCACAATGCCGCGCTGGCCTTCCTGCACCACAAACAGTGACGCATAGACCACCATCAGTACCAGGATCAAGATAAATAGTAAGGGCTTACGCATCGATTATTCTCTCCCTACTCGAGTGAGGTCATCACGCTGCGCATTTGCTCTGCGCTGATCCATGATATTTCCATTGTTACTGCTACGCGTTTGGTTGCTATTCGCCGCACCGCTGCTGTTGCTAGGCAAACGCAGTGGATTAGCACTGCTGTTGTTGCTTTGCGTGTTTTCACCGCCTTGTCCGCGCAGCATCTGATCCAACGGCAGCACCATCAGGTTGCTTCCTTTGTCATTAACCAGAACTTTACGGGTATGGCTCAGCACGCGTTCCATCGTTTCGATATATAAACGCTCGCGGGTGATTTCTGGCGCAGCTTTATATTCCGGTAAGACTCTGGCAAAACGGGCAACTTCACCCTGAGCTTCCAGAACGGTACGCGTTTTATAAGCGCGAGACTCTTCCAGAATACGTTGAGCCTGACCGTTAGCACGCGGCTGTACTTCGTTCGCGTACGCTTCCGCTTCACGAATATATTGCTGTTCGTTTTCACGTGCGGCAATCGCATCATCAAACGCCGCCTTAACTTCTTCCGGCGGACGCGCGGTCTGGAAGTTGACGTCCAGCAGCGTGATACCCATGTTGTACGGACGAACCGTTTCTTCCAGTACACGCTGGGTATCCGTACGCACGATGGTACGGCCTTCCGTCAAAATTTTGTCCATCGTGTATTTACCAATAACGCCGCGCAGCGCACTGTCAGTTGCCTGACGCAGGCTGTCATCCGCATTGGTTACACTGAACAGATATTGTTCTGGCTGCGTGACACGATACTGCACGTTCATTTCAACGCGCACGACGTTTTCATCTGACGTCAACATCACGCCCGACGTCGCCAGTTCACGCACCGATTCAACGTTCACCGCGCGAACAGAATCGATAAAGGTCGGTTTCCAGTTAAGACCCGGACCAACCAAATGGCTGAACTTACCAAAGCGCGTTACGACACCGCGTTCCGCTTCTTTAATGGTATAGAAACCAGTAGCAGCCCAGATGACAACCGCAGCGACGGCAGCGATACCGACGATCCGGCCACCCAACGCTGGGCCACCAGAATTTCCACTGTTGCTTGAGCCAGAACCTTTTCCGCCACCCAGATCGCTGAGTTTTTTGCTCAGTTTACGGAAGATGTCGTCCAGATCCGGCGGCCCCTGATCTCGGCCACCTTTATTGTTATTTCCGCCAGAGTTGCCGCCATTATTGCTGCTGCTCCCCCACGGGTCGCGGTCTTGTCCGTTATTACCGGGCTGATTCCACGCCATGTTTTAGCTCCATTCTTTATGATAGGTGTTCTTCAGGTTCAATATCCCAGAGTCCGTCAGACTATTTCACCGTTCAGACTGTTTATGCCAGTCAAATCAGACAATATAGTCCATCAGTTCCTGCTCTTTTTTGCAGAGGCGGCGCCAGTCAGCAATCGGCATACGAATAACCAGACCAATTTGCCCATCCTCTTCAATCCATTCTTTTTCTATTGCCTGAAGCTGGTAAAAACGACTACGCAAGCGTCCTGCCTGCGGGGGAAGATGCAAGGTATGTTGTGCGATTTCCCCGGAAAGCCGCTCAGTTAATGCCTGAAATAGCAACGGAATACCGTCGCCAGTCTGTGCTGAAAGCCAGACCCGCACCGGTAGGTTCTCTTCGTTGCGATCGATACGCGGAACGAAATCATCCAGCATATCAATTTTGTTCATTACCAACAGCGCAGGTATTTCGTCCGCCTCAATTTCCGCCAATACGTCATCAACCGCTTCAATGTTCTCGTCAAGACGAGGATCGGCGGCATCAACAACGTGCAGCAGCAGCGAGGCCTGACGTGTTTCCTGTAATGTAGCCTTAAACGCAGCTACCAAATCATGGGGCAACTGCCGGATAAAACCTACGGTATCCGCCAACACCGTATCACCAACATCATCCACTTGAATGCGGCGCAATGTTGGGTCCAGTGTGGCAAATAACTGATCGGCGACATAGACACCCGCCGATGTAATCTTGTTAAACAGCGTGGATTTACCCGCGTTGGTATAGCCCACCAGCGAAACGGTGGGGACATCGGCACGAACCCGTGACCGGCGCCCTTGTTCACGCTGTTTTTCTACCCGTTCAAGACGCGACAGTATCTGCATGATACGGTTACGCAATAAACGACGGTCGGTTTCAAGCTGGGTTTCACCCGGGCCACGTAAACCGATACCGCCTTTCTGACGTTCGAGGTGCGTCCAACCGCGAACCAGTCGGGTCGCAAGGTGGCGCAGCTGTGCCAGCTCTACCTGTAATTTCCCCTCGTGCGTACGCGCACGCTGGGCAAAAATATCTAAAATCAGTCCGGTACGATCGATCACCCGGCACTCGCACAAACGCTCCAGGTTACGTTCCTGAGCAGGCGTCAGCGCATGATCAAACAGCACGACAAACGCGCCAGTTTCTTTTACTACCTGAGCAATTTCTTCAGCTTTACCTTCCCCAACAAAATACTTGGGATGAGGCGATTTACGGCTGCCAGTAACAACCTGCAAGGATTCAATACCGGCAGAAGAAACCAGAGATTCAAACTCCAGCAAATCTTCCGTATCTCTATCTTGCGAAAAGAAAATATGAACTAATATAGCCCGTTCACCTGATTCATAACGGTCAAACAAGCGAATAACCTCTCAAACGAGCAAAAAACACCACAGCGAAGGAGCCGAGCGATGCGTCCAGCTCTCCCGCGCCGTGGTGAATTGACAATACGCCTTATTCGGCGTCATCAGTTTCCTGCGACTGCTGCTGAGCAGTCGTGTTACTACCGTGATAGTTGTTGCTGCCGCCTGGATTGTTGCTATGGTGAGAGACTGGGCGAGAAGGAACAACTGTAGAGATGGCGTGCTTATAAACCATCTGACTTACCGTGTTTTTCAACAAAATCACGAACTGATCGAAAGATTCGATCTGACCTTGCAACTTAATACCGTTAACCAAATAAATCGAAACCGGAACACGTTCACGACGCAAAGCGTTCAAGAACGGATCTTGCAAAGATTGCCCCTTAGCCATTCTATATTTTCCTTATTTGTATGTTGTTTGTAACAAAGAACCCTATGGCTCTAAAATAACGGTGTAAAAAAACTTGCACGCTGAGACTCACCGATTGTACACAATCACTCGACCTATGCACTAACAACCTGTATGACCTTGTCCAGTGCTTCAGTCGGTTTCTCGCTATCCAGCCAGCAGACATCATCCCAACCGCGCAGCCAGGTCATTTGACGCTTCGCTAACTGACGCGTCGCACAAATTCCCCGATAAACCATCTCATCGTAATCAATTTCACCGGATAAATATGACCACATCTGGCGATAACCAACACAACGAATAGAGGGCATATCCGTATGAAGGTCATGCCGGGCAAACAATGTCCGGGCTTCTGTCTCAAAACCTGCCGCCAACATCTGATGAAAACGCTGTTCAATCCGTTCATGCAACAATTCACGCGTCGCCGGGGCGATAGCAAACTGATGAACCTGATAGGGCAGCGCGTCGCCAGACGTTTTTGTCAGTTCAGTTAAAGTGTTACCTGAAACGAAAAAAACTTCCAGTGCTCGCGAGAGTCTCTGCGGATCATTTGGATGAATCCGAATTGCAGCTACCGGATCGATCTCACTGAGCTGCCGATGCATCGCTTCCCAGCCGATTTCTTTTGCCTGCTCTTCAATACGTTGACGCACGGCGGCATCGGCTGACGGCAGAGGAGAAAGTCCCTCTAGCAGCGCCTTGAAATACAGCATCGTCCCCCCGACTAACAGGGGAATGCGCCCGGCAGCGGTAATGTCCGCCATCTCACGTAGCGCATCGCGGCGAAAATCGGCCGCAGAATAGGATTCTGTCGGATCGAGAATATCGATTAACCGATGCGGGGCCAGTGCCAGCTCTTCCGCACTCGGTTTCGCCGTCCCAATATCCATATCTTTATAGATGAGGGCGGAATCTACGCTAATCAACTCTACCGGCAAATATTCTCGTAACGCCATTGCCAATGCCGTTTTTCCTGACGCCGTCGGCCCCATGATAAAAATGGCGGGCGGCAACGACGCTTGTTCTACATCACTCATGCTTTAAAGCCTTGATGGCATCCTGGATGTCCATCATAAATAAAAGTTCAGACGGCGGTGCTTTCGCCAACTGCGGACAAAGCCGCTCGACATCCGCCAGTAATTGTATGGCCTGAGAATGACTCCAGCTTTCCTGCTCACTCTGCAATCGCGTTGCCATCCACGATGCCAATTCGCCAGGTTCCACCTGCTGTGTCTCAACCGTCTGATAGTCGGCCAGATAGCCTATCAGTTCAGAGATCAAGTTTTGTAAATTTTGTTGGCGCAATGGTAAAGGTACGGCACGCAATGTGGCACGCTGTGACTCAACCACGACTTCAATACCAAAACGCGTCAGCAAAGCGTGATGGGCAGACAAAACGTTCAGCTCAGATTTACTCAACGTCAGGCGCTGAGGAATCAGTAACGGCTGCGCCCGCAACCCTTCTTCCGACGGCGTTAACTGCACCGCTTTCAGATAGCGTTCAGCAACGGAAAGCGACAGCATCGCCAATCCCTTATGGTACTCCAACAGCGCGTAGCACGGCGGATAAACCGTCAATACCCGCCCAAAACCGTTCGATTGGCTTTCCAGCGGTGGTTCAACCGGCGCACGTTGCTTATTATTGCTGGCTGCGGTGTCCGTCGCGGTTCGAGTTGGCGGTGCGTCATGCGATACCGTGGAGGGGACAACCCTATCCGGCGACATAATGTGACTCGACGGTACAGAAATACGCTCGCCAGACGACGGCGGTGCACTTGCTGCGCTATCCGCTGGTTGCAGCAGCGCCTTATACAGATCACCCTGCTTCTTCTGGTACGGATTCTCTGACTGATAGCCGGGATAAGCAGACTCTCTCGCCTGACCGGAATGACCCGCGCGCGGCGTTTTCCCACCATACGACGGCGAACTATCGCTACGTGACGGCTGGGCAAAGTGGTTTTCACCTGCGGCAGTGCGGTTTTCCTGCTGCCATTGCACGGGTTTCCCGGTCTCTGGCTCTGTCATGCCAAGCGCCGGTGAGGATGCCTGTTGCAGAACGGACATCACCGCCTGATAGATGAAGTCATGCACCAGACGTGCCTGATGAAACCGCACCTCATGCTTGGCAGGATGCACATTGACATCCACCTGATGCGGGTCGATCTCCAGATACAACACATAGGCGGGTTGCTGATCGTCGCTGAGCTGATCCTGATACGCCTGCCGGATGGCATGATTAATCAGCCGATCGCGCATCATGCGCTGGTTCACGTAGCAATACTGCATATCCGGTAATTGTTTAGCCCCAACCGGATCTGCCACCCAGCCATGAATGGTGAGATCGCCGTGTTGCCATGATACCGCCAGCGCATGTTGCAGGAACGTCGCACCGCAGATGCTGCCCAGACGGCGTTCATACTGGTTTTTATCAGGCGCAGCACGATACTGCCGCATCAGCTTACCGTTATGATGCAGTGTGATGGCGACATCGAAACGCGCCAGTGCGATGCGACGCACCACCTCATCAATATGTGTGAATTCAGTTTTTTCGGTGCGCATAAATTTACGGCGGGCGGGCGTGTTATAAAACAGATCCAGCACTTCCAGCGTGGTGCCCACTGGATGGGCGGCAGGTTTGACCGTTACCACCATGTCGCGCCCTTCGGCATAGGCCTGCCAAGCTTCGGATTGTTCGGCAGTGCGCGATGTCAGGGTTAAACGAGAGACGGAACTGATACTCGCCAGCGCTTCGCCGCGAAACCCCATACTAACGATGGCTTCCAGATCGTCGAGCGTCGCAATTTTGCTGGTCGCATGACGCGCCAGCGCCAGCGTTAATTCATCCTTTCCGATACCCGAGCCATTGTCACGAATACGGATCAGCTTCGCGCCGCCGCGTTCTATGTCGATATCAATCCGGGTCGCGCCTGCATCCAGACTGTTTTCCACCAGCTCCTTCACGACCGAAGCCGGACGCTCAACCACTTCTCCGGCAGCGATCTGGTTAGCCAGTTGCGGTGGCAACACCTGAATCGGCATGGCGTATCCCTCTTACTATCCTCAATCTATCGACATCGCCAGCATGAAGAATCAGGCAGACGGAATAACCAGCGTTTGCCCCAGCTGTACCGCGCCGGAGCGCATATTATTCGCCTGTTGGATCTCTTTCATACTGACACCGTACCGGGCAGCAATCGCACTCAGGCTATCACCCTTTACGACCTTATGCTTCACTGGTGCGACCTTTTTGAGCGCAGGTGTCGATGCCGTCTGCTTCGTTCCTGTCGCCGGAATATTCAAGCGCTGCCCAACCCAGACGATGTCCTTGTTCAGCTTATTCACGTCACGCATAGCCGCGAGACTGACGCCATAGCGCCGGGCAATGGAAGAGAGCGTTTCGCCACGCGCGACGGTATGACGCGTGCTGCCCGCACTCGCTTTTGCCGCAGTTACGTTACCGCCCGACGTTGCTCTATCACTTGCCGCCGACTGTAGTGGGCGGCTTTCCTGCTTTGGGAGGGATTGAATCGGGTGAGTTTGGAAGTAACTTCTCAGACCCTGATAAATCGCATTGGCGAGTTTTTCCTGATAGTCGTTGCTCCCCAACAGCCGCTCTTCCGAGACATTGGTGATAAATCCAGTTTCCACCAGCAGAGAAGGAATATCCGGCGAGCGCAACACGCCCAAACTCGCGTGCTCAGGCAGTCGTTTATGCAGCCCTCCGACACGCTGAAGCTCACGCAGCACCTTGGTCGCGACGTCATACCCCACCCGCTGGGAGTGACCAAATTGCAGATCCAGTACCGCCTGACTGAGGTAAGGATCGGCACTGCTGTTCGCCAGTAGATCGCCCGCACCGCCCAGCAGTTCAGACTGCTTCTCATGCTGCTCCAGCCAGTTTGCCATTTCACTGTTCGCACGGCGGTTGGACAGTACCCAAACAGACGCGCCTTTAGCATTACGGTTCGGCGCCGCATCCGCGTGAATCGACACTAACAAATTCGCGCCCTGCTTACGCGCCACGTCCGAACGCCCCATGACGGAGATAAAGTAGTCGCCGTCACGCGTCAGCACGCCTTTAAAGGCCGGATCGTTATTCAGTAAAATTTGTAGCTTACGCGCGATAGAAATGGTGACATTTTTCTCCCGCAGCCCGTTCGTGCCAATCGCCCCTGGATCCTGCCCACCGTGCCCCGCATCAATCGCCACAACAACGCGTTCATTCCCCTGTCGTGCTGGCGCACGAGTAGATGACGAACTGGTATTGACGGCAACAGTCGGTTTGTTGGTAAAAGGATTTTTGGCCGGTTCTGCCGGCGCGCTATTTTGCTGACGTGAAGCCGGAGGCGCAGAAGCTTGCACCGTTTTGGCTTTATCGCCCGTGATGGTGAAAACAACAGCGTAACCCGATCCTTCTTTTTGCGTCACCGCACGCGTTTTAGCCGCTTGGGTTAAATCCAGCACCAAACGCAGGCTTTGTGCGTCCTGCGCGTTACTGGTTCGCACACGCTTAATCAGATTTTGCCCGCTGAAATCCAGCGGCAGCCCCTGAATGACGCCAGTCTGACGAATATCGATGACCACTCTGGCGGGGTTACTGAGTGGGAAAAAAGCATAAATCGGCTGACCGCTAAAGCTCAGGCGCACCGTAGCCTGACCTGATGCATTATCCACCTTGATATCCGACAGATTGGCCGCCCACGCCGAGCTTGCCAGCAACAGCCATACGCCGATGAACAGCTTAACCATACGACTCATCATGATTCTGTTGTTCCTGGCTGAAGAGAAAAACGTTGCAACATCGCGTCTCCCGCCGCAGAGACAGCGGACAGTTCAGCCTGTCGGCCCTGATCCTGATAGCGCAAATGCAGTTCGATATCCGCATCGGGCAGCACGCCTGCGCCCTGTTGCGGCCATTCAATCAAGCAGATGGCATCCTGTGTCAGATAATCGCGGATCCCCATAAACTCCAACTCTTCCGGGTCGGCCAGTCGATAGAGATCAAAATGGTAGACAGCCAGCGGCGATAACGCATAAGGCTCGACCAGCGTATAAGTGGGGCTTTTAACATTGCCCTGATGACCGCGCGCCTGTAGGAAACCGCGACTAAACGTCGTTTTCCCCGCACCGAGGTCGCCATAAAGGTGGATAACACAAGCACCGTCACAGGCTTTCGCCAGCGCCGTACCTAAAGAAATCGTTGCTGCCTCATCCGGCAGAAGTAAGACTATTTTTTTCATTCTATCTATTGTTCTAAAAACATAGGTTCTGAAAGCATCGGCTCGAGAAACACCCGCTCGGGATTAACATATCGGAACAACACAGGCAGTAAATCGGTTGCCAGCATACCTCGGGTACCGCGTCGCGCTGCCAGCCAATCGGCCGCCGCACCGTGAACGACACACCCTGCACAGGCAGCATCATACAGCGAGAGCTTTTGCGCCAGCAAACCGCCAACGATACCCGACAGCACATCACCCATGCCACCTGTCGCCATACCGGGGTTTCCTACATCAGCAATGGCAACCTCGTCTCGCTCGCTGGCAATCACCGTTCCCGCACCTTTCAATACGACAACGCCACCATAGCGTTTTACCAACTTTGTGGCCGCAAGTAAGCGATCACTTTCAATATCAGAGACGCGGCAATTCAGTAAACGTGCCGCCTCACCGGGGTGAGGTGTCAGCACGCGATTTTGCCGCTTATGCGGGTTGATTGCCAGCAGGTTAAGCGCATCCGCATCCCATAACATGGGTTTGTTACAATTTTCTGCCAGACGCAGCGCGCTTTTGCCCCATTCATCCTGCCCTAAACCGGGACCAATCACCACGACATCAGCCCATTCCAGCCCCTGTCGCAGCGTCTCTGTCGTCAGTTCTTGCACCATCAGCTCAGGCCGAGCCGTCAGAAACGCCGATTGATACTGTTTGTGAGTAAGTACTCGCACTAATCCTGCGCCGCTGTGTAACGCTGCATCCGCAGCCATCAATACCGCACCGCCTAAGCCGACGTTGCCGCCTACCACCAGCAGCCTGCCGTTATCACCTTTATGTTGTCCAGCTGGACGAGGCGTCAACCACTCAGGAAGTTGCGCCGCGGTCAGCCGCCGTATCGGCGCGGTTTGATCGTCCAGCCACGCCTGCAACCCTAACGAATGATAATGTAATGTGCCGACGTGCTCACGGGCGCGACCGGTCAGCAGTCCCGGTTTCAGCGCGATAAACGTCACCGTCTGCGCCGCACAAATCGTAACGCCTGCACAGGCGCCGGTTTCAGCATGTAAGCCAGAGGGAATATCCAGTGAAACAATGGGAGCGGGATAGGCATTCGCCTGCGTCATTAACGTAGTATAAGGCGCACGCGGGGCAGCAGAAAGACCGGTTCCCAGTAGACCATCCACAATGAGATCGATCCCGTCCGGCCACGGCATATCGCCATCCTGCGCACTAACCTCCTGGATATGACCGCCCTGCTCCAGCCAGCGCTGCCGGGCAAGATGAGCCTCGTCGGGCAGCGGCTTATCGCTGGTGCAGGCAACAACATCGACCTCCATACCCGCCGCCAGCGCCAAACTGGCGACCACATATCCATCGCCGCCGTTATTGCCGTGTCCAGCCAGCACTCGCCAGCGTCGAGCAGAGGGATAGCATTGGCGAGCCACCTGAAATGCGGCTTCTCCCGCACGCTGCATGAGTTCCCACAGCGAAAGCCCCGACTCACTGGCCGCTCTGGCTTCTTCACGCCGCACCCACTCGGCGTAAAACACCGAGTCAGGCAAATCATCTTCTCGCTTCCGGTCGTGACACGTCATCATTTGCTCTTCGTTTTCATGACAATTTTTTCATTACAATGACTTAAAATTAGCAAGCAACCTAAACGACCGCCAGCATTCCGCACGTCTCAGCAGGCATCGGCTCTGCGGCGCGAATATGGTAACATCAGCGCGTCTTGTTTATTTCTGTGGCCCCATCATGTCATACCCCTACGATCTCAACGAATTAGCACAACACATCAAACAATGGGGACAGGCATTAGGGTTCCAGCAGGTCGGCATCTGCGACACCGATTTGTCCGCAGAAGAACCTCGGCTTCAGGACTGGCTGGATAAGCAATACCACGGAGAAATGGACTGGATGGCGCGCCACGGCATGTTACGATCGCGTCCGCATGAATTGCTGCCCGGCACACTGCGCGTCATCAGTGTACGTATGAATTATCTGCCTGCCAAAGCCGCATTCGCCAGTACCTTAAAAAACCCAGAGCTCGGTTACGTTAGCCGTTATGCGCTGGGCCGCGATTACCACAAGCTGCTACGCCAGCGTCTGAAAAAGCTCGGTGACCAGATTCAGGAATACTGCGGTGAATTGAATTTTCGCCCCTTTGTCGATTCAGCACCCATTATGGAACGCCCTTTGGCTGCGAAAGCCGGGCTTGGCTGGGTTGGTAAACACTCACTAATTCTGAACCGAGAAGCGGGCTCCTGGTTCTTTCTCGGCGAACTGCTGATCGATTTACCCCTGCCCGTCGATCGCCCACAGGAAGAACAGTGCGGTCGATGTGTCGCCTGCATGACCACCTGCCCAACCGGCGCAATTGTCGCACCTTATACCGTTGATGCCCGCCGCTGCATTTCCTATCTGACGATCGAATTGGAAGGTCCGATTCCTGAAGAATTTCGTCCGCTAATGGGTAATCGCATCTATGGCTGCGATGATTGTCAGCTGATTTGCCCGTGGAATCGGTTTTCACAGCTTACCGACGAGGCGGATTTCAGCCCGCGTGCCGCGCTGCATACGCCAGAGCTACTGACGCTATTCGGCTGGAATGAAGAGAAATTTCTGCGCATTACGGAAGGATCGCCGATCCGGCGCATCGGCCATCTCCGCTGGCTACGTAATATTGCCGTCGCACTGGGGAATGCACCCTATCAGGATAGTATCGTGCTGGCGCTGCAAGCTCGTCTGGGTGAAAGCGAACTGTTGGATGAACATATCCACTGGGCGATTCGTCAGCAGTTGGAACGTCGCGCGTTACTGGAAATTGACGTCCAATCCACACAGAAAAAGCGACTTATTCGTGCAGTAGAGAAAGGATTACCGCGTGATGCGTGAGCCGCTCAAACTCTTGTCATCAGTTTGTCGCACGCGCTGTGAATAAATAAAAAAAACCGTTGCCAATCAACTGTCACAAAAAGTACAAGCGATAGTTATACCGTTTTATAAGTAAAATTTATGAATAGATATCAATAAGATACTCTACAGTATTTTATCAAAAATATAGCGTGATTAATAAATAACCAACAGATAGCCTGTGGATAAGTCTGTTAAGAAGAATATTATTTTTTGTATTAACTGATAAAAAAATGATGTGGATTTGAGGTAACGCTTGTGCTCGAAATATGATGCTGCGTAGACAGTAAAAAACGGGCAACAGCACAAAGCGGCGAGCATTATGGATTTCTTATTGTCCTTTAGCAAGGGCTGAGATCTAATTTTTACGATCGAAGGGGAATTTTATGATCAAAAGAAAAAACGCGGCGACACCTCTTTATGAGGCATCGCCGCGCGGAACGTTAAGATCGTCGTCAGAGAAACAGAAGGATGGCAAATATATCTACCTTCGTCCTCAACAGGCCGATGTTATGCGCGGGTTCTGATCAGATAATCAAAAGCGCTCAAGGACGCTTTTGCACCTTCACCCGTCGCGATAATGATCTGCTTGTACGGCACCGTCGTACAGTCGCCGGCAGCAAAGACCCCTTTCACGCTGGTTTCGCACTTAGCATCGATCTCAATTTCACCGATGCGGTTTCTGGCTACCGTGCCTTCCAGCCAGTGTGTGTTAGGCAGCAGGCCAATCTGTACGAAGATCCCTTCCAGCGCAACATCATGCACCGTCTCGGTAATACGATCTTTATAACTCAGCCCCGTCACCTTCTGCCCATCGCCTTTCACTTCGGTAGTTTGCGCATTCAGGATGATGTCAACGTTCGGCAGGCTACGTACTTTTTCCTGTAATACCGAATCCGCTTTCAGTTCTGGGGCAAACTCAAGCAGCGTGACATGTTTCACCACGCCAGCCAGATCGATAGCCGCTTCGACACCGGAATTTCCGCCGCCAATCACCGCGACGTGCTTACCTTTAAACAGCGGGCCATCACAGTGCGGGCAGTATGTTACGCCACGCGTACGGTACTGATCTTCGCCGGGTACATTCATGTTTCTCCAACGCGCGCCGGTCGCAATGATCACACTGCGCGCTTTCAGCGTCGCGCCGGATACGGTGATCACCTGATGCGGTTTACCCGGTTCACCGCCAGGAATTAAGGCTTCTGCACTCTGCGCGTCGATCACGTCGACATCGTAGTCATCAACATGACTCTTCAGCGCGGTCGCCAGTTTGGCCCCTTCCGTTTTCGGCACGGAAATGTAGTTTTCAATATCGACGGTATCCAGTACCTGACCGCCAAAGCGCTCACCGACTAATCCGGTGCGGATGCCTTTACGCGCCGAATAGACCGCCGCTGCTGCACCCGCCGGGCCGCTACCGATGATTAACACATCATAGACGTCGCGTTGGTTCAGCTTCTCAACCTGTTTAGCGCCTGCGCCAGTATCGATTTTAGTCACAATCTCAGCCAGGCTCGTCCGACCTTGACTGAAGTGCTCGCCGTTCAGGAAAATGGTGGGAACGCCCATGACATTACGGCTTTGGATCTCATCCTGAAACACCCCGCCATCAATCGCGGTATGAGTAATATTCGGATTCAACACCGCCATTAAATTCAGCGCCTGCACTACGTCCGGGCAGTTGTGGCAGGACAGCGAGTAATACGTTTCAAAGTGGAACGAACCGTCAAGATGGCGGATTTGATCGAGTAATTCTTTCGCTTCTTTCGACGGATGACCGCCCACCTGCAATAACGCCAGAATCAGGGAGGTAAATTCGTGTCCCATTGGCGCACCAGCAAAACGCGGGCCGCTTTGGGAACCTGGATTGGTAATCAGGAATGAAGGCTTACGTACTGCCAGATCATTCTTTTCAATAAAACTTACCCGATCGGACAGCTCAGCAATCTCAGCCAGCAGGGTTCTGACTTCAGCAGATTTAGCAGAGTCATCCAGAGTCGCAACCAACTCAACAGGTTTGGTTAATTTTTCCAGATAGGCTTTCAACTGGACTTTCATCGTATTGTCGAGCATTGGTCGTCCTTAATTAGGCAAGTAGGTACAAAAGCAAAATCGTGCGGGGTGCTGGCCCCAAAAAGCCGGGCCAGAAAAATCGGGTGCAACGCACCCGACAAGACAGTCATATTTTCCGAGGTGTTAGCTTAGATTTTTCCAACCAGATCCAGAGACGGTGCCAGCGTAGCCTCACCTTCTTTCCACTTGGCTGGGCACACTTCGCCCGGGTGAGAAGCCACGTACTGCGCCGCTTTCACTTTGCGCAGCAGGTCAGAGGCATCGCGACCAATGCCTTCAGCCGTGATTTCTACCGCCTGAATGATGCCCTGTGGGTCAACGATGAACGTACCGCGATCGGCCAGGCCTTCTGCTTCGCGCATGTTTTCAAAGTTACGCGTCAGTTGGCCGGTTGGGTCACCGATCATGGTGTATTTGATTTTGCCAATGGTTTCAGAGCTGCTGTGCCATGCTTTGTGCGTGAAGTGGGTGTCGGTGGAAACAGAATAGATTTCCACGCCACGCTGTTGGAATTCGTCGTAGTGGTCAGCGACATCACCCAGTTCGGTCGGGCAGACAAACGTAAAGTCAGCCGGATAGAAGAAGAACACGCTCCATTCGCCTTCGATGTTCTTCTCAGTCACTTCAATGAATTGACCGTCTTTGAAAGCCATGTTTTTGAATGGTTTAACTTGGGTATTAATTACTGACATCACTTTATCCTCATGTGTTTTCGCATGCGGCTAAAGTACAGAAACGTGATCGCTATCACCAATCCGTTGTCTGTATCGAATCAATAAGTAATACCTAACGTAGCGTGAAATCAGGGATACGTGATCTCCATATTCTGCTCACCGATCCTGACCGTCTTGAAGCGTGGCGTAACCGCTTCAACCTTGCCGTTCTTAATCAGTGTAATCAGTCGTTCCGTGCCCATCGTGCTAAACAGGCTGGCCGCAATCTGCCATTGCCCCTGTTCATCACGAGCGAGAATCTTGCCACCACCTCCCCAGCCTACTCTGGGGAAAATGAGCACCTCGTTATGGCCATCACCGGTCAAATCAATCGCAAAGAGCAGGCAAGCAATTTCTCTGCACCTATTGCCCAGATTATCGCCCTGCAACATGCTTTCAACTCCGTCCTCCAACGGCCCCACCCATTCGACCTGAACGGGGAGTACTTTTGCGGGGCGCCCCTGCAACCGATCGCGCAGTGCCTGACGTCCTGCCTCATCCAGTATCCGGTCTTGCTTCAATTCTTCAGCCAGCCAGGTAAACTGCTGCCTGCCCGCCGTCCCTAACTCATCACGCAGCGCCCACAGGTCAAATTCATCGACCGGCGTTTTCCCGCTAAGCAGACGCTGAACCTGATTTCTCGCACTAAACGCTTCTGGGTTTAACAACGGCGTATGCAGCAATACCATCAGAACGCAGGTGACAGCCGCGAGCAGCGGATTGCTGCTGCGCAAATTCCCCAACCAGACGCCAGAGCGGCGGATGACGGCCCATACCATCGCCAGGCTATAAAACATCGCGATCGCCACGACGAAAATCGACTGAAAACGGAAAGGCGTCAGGCCATACTGTTCGATGCGCAGCCAGCTGGAATAGCCCGCTAGTCCCACCAAAATCGGCAGGCACATCACACTGGCGCTAACCAGCCCGCGTAAAACCAACGGGTAAGCACGGCCTTCGTTATCATCCTGAGACGCACAGTTAATCAGAAAGAGGTTTACGCCCATCAGGCATAATAGAATGGCGGTGGAACTGCCTGTCTTCCATATCGGTTCCAGCCCGCTAAAAGGCAGCGTCAAGGTGAAAACTACCGTAATCAGTGCACTAAACGGCAGCAGAAAACGGCAAGTCGATAGCAGAATTCCGCGCAGCAACCCGATTACGGTTTCTTTGGTCATTCCGATATACATGCCGAGAGAAAACACCACCGGCAAAAGCAGCATATAGAATCGGTAATGACTGAATACTTTATTTACCTGCCGGAATCCCAACATGTTGAACAGCATGCCGCACAGCACGAGCAGCAACACGACGACCAGAACGAGTAGCCAGGCCAATAGCACAGTAAAAATATTGCTCCAGGCGTGTTTACAGAGTGCGTCATAGGACGGCCACCGCCCTTCACGGTCTGGCCAACTGCAAATGAAAGTACAGCAGATATAACCGAGGAGGATGCCACACAGCACCCAGGAATCCAGCAATCGGAATAGTCCATTTTCGAAGAGGATCCAGCCGCTGATGGCGGTCATCAGCACGGTCAGCACGCCGGCCAACAGCCACGTCTTTTTCACAAAGAGAGTGCGTTCCAGCAATTGCAGACTGATGCCGCCAACCACCGCCATCGTTATGAGCATTCCCTGAAGAACGCCCTCTTTCATTTCCAGCGCCGCGACAAGGAGCAACCCCTGAAGCAGGCCAATAGCCAGATAAAACTTTAACAATGGAGAATGGGCGGACATGGCAAATCCTTTTGTCGACGTACATCACATGTTGGGCGGTGGTGTAGAAACTTTTTCACCACTCGAATGATGTGGGGTAACAAGATGAGAATAGTGCGAGCAGTCTACAAGTAAACGCCTCAGGTATCACGCTTCGGTGACAAGTTTGCAACACCCTGTTTTCCCGTAATAACACCACGAGAAAGTGCGCTAAAATTTAACGCATTCAGAATAGTCACATCAAAACATTAGCAATGAATATAATTTAATAGAAATAATATTAAAATAAAACATCACTGGAATTAAATAATAATAAGCTCAGTAAAACGCTCACCTAATATATCAACACGGGCTATAAATCTATTTCAACATAACCACAAAGAATTAAAGTTATTTAATTCAATTGCCGATTTTATACTAATACCCATATCGCGGTTTGTCTGAGTCTTATGGCTACAGCGCGCAGACGCTGTATTCCGCCCTATGGTATGAACACAACACCCAGATGTCAGCCTGCTACCTGGAAACCTGAAGATGATTAATTTAAATAACCTTCCCGCCACCAAAAGCATTGATGTTAGAGACACCGTAAAAACAAACTCATCTTCGGTAACAGGCAACACGTCGAACAAAACGACGTCATCCGTCTCCTCAAATGAATCAACAACAAAAGATAAAAGCAGCGTATCGTCGCTGGCACGGCAGTTGAATGATGCCGCAACACGCGCAGAAGCGAGGGATAACAGCAATAGCCGTGGAAAACTGGCGTCATATGCACATTCGGTCATCGAAGAACTGGCTGGTAGCAGCTATGAAAGCCGCCGAAAAGCGCTGGCTGAAGAATTACCTGATACTAATGACCCGCAATTACTTGCTCGCGCAAAGCAAGCTAATGACTTCGCTAACGGTCATGGCTCAAACCCTTTTAAAGGACTCTCTCGCGATCAGCTCTCACTCATTATTTACGATGATAGCAATACCTTTACCGTCAACGAGCGCAGAGCGGCATTGCATGAGTCAAATGAAATAGAAAGCGCCTGGAGCCACCGAGTCGTAGCGCAAAGCAAGCAAGAATGGAATCGGGGGGAATTTAAACAAACAGAGTTCTTCAAACTTGTTCTGGAACACTATGAAGGCTTGCCGTTAATCGAACAGGTACAAGCTCCCGCCAACTACGAATCTCGACTCAAACATCTAATCGAAATGGATTACAACTTTGTGACCGGCGAGCCAGGGAAAAATGCGAACCCGCTGAACAATCTATTCGACCTGCTTTTACCACGTAATATCCCAATGGGAAGCAATACAACTACTGCGGGAAAGGCTGAATAAGCAAAATCAATAGTCCTATGGTCGCCAATTTTCGAGGCGGGGGTTCAGGGGAAATAAACGGCAAGCATGTGCTAGCGCCCCTAACACCCACTTCTGAGTCAAAAAGTAGAAACCGACATACTCACAATTATCGTTTCTAGTATCCGGCACATGCACATGCTTAAGTCGATAATTAAGGAATCTGTACCTCACCGGCCTCCAGCCCGGAGACTTCTACGCCCTGCGCCACCGTTTTCCCTAACGTCACCTTGATTTTCTTTGATGGTGTGTCAGCAGTCGGACGGTAAATCACATAGGCATGACCATTCTCATCAGTATGCACTGCCTGTGCAGGCACCGCGATGCCCTGCTCGTTACGATAGACAATAATAGCCAGCCGTGCGCTCATCCCCAGTCGAATATTTTGCCTTAAATCCGCCAACGGCGTATCAAGTGACACCACCACATCATAGTAAGCACCGCTACCTGACATCTCAGCAGCATCAGCCTGCATATCAATCGAAGCAACCTTTCCTGTCAGGGTTTGTCCAGCAAACCCATCCCCGGTCACGTTAACCACCATCCCCTCTTGCAGTTGATGCAGATCAGTCTCTTCTACCCGAGTCGCCACCTGAAAACGGTCCTGAGCAATGACGCCAAACAACGGCGCTCCCTGGCTGACCAGCAAACCAGGTTGGATGACTACAGGTTTACCATTATCAGGCGTAGCCGGGCGCACCACAAAACCGCTAAACGGTGCCTTGACGGTCTGTCGTTCAACCTGAGTAGCCAGCGTCTGATAGCGCACCTGTGCATTCGTCAGTTCCATCTCCGCAATCGTACGATCCTCACCGTTCCCACGCGCCAGCACCGTTCGTAACTCCTCTTGTGCTGCGATCAGATCCTGCTCCTGCGAACGAATTTGCTGCTTCAACGTATCAACTTCCATACGCGCGACGATGCCACGTTCGAACAGTGCCTGTGTATCCCGAAGATTGGCTTGCGTATTGCTAAAAGTAGACCGAGCTGAGCTTACCGCACGCCGCGCACGTGATACCTCAGCGCTTTGCTCCCACTGCCTGAGCGATTGAACCTCGCGCTGCGTCTTGAGCACTTCGGCCTGCGCCTGACGTAACTGAATCTCAATTTGCCCAGGGTCCAGTATTAGTAGCGTTTGCCCTTGCTCGATTCGTTGGCCCTCACGCACCAGTACCTCGCGGATAATGCCTTCAAAAGGGGCCGCTAGCGTTGTCTGCCTCGCGGCCTGAATTCGTCCAACCAATCCTAATTGATTCTCCAATAATTGGGGTTGGACAGGTAGCCATTGCCCCTGAGGCGCGCTTTCCTGTTCATTCGTACGCCCAGCCAGCAGCCAAGTGAGCATGCCAAGCGCCACGATCAGCAACAATACAATAAGGTGACGCCGGCGCACCTGAGACCAAAAGTGATGCCTAATCATTGAGTGCGATATCCCAGCTTTGTAATGTGGTGCCCAGCGTCTCATCCAATTCAGCCTGCGCATTGAGGTAGCTGATAAGAGCATTCAGACGGGCGTTTTCAGCGTTGCGTAAATCATTCTCGAAACTCAGCACCTGAAAGTTACTGGAACGCCCAACCGTAAGCTTTTCTCGTTCAATTTCCAGCTTGCGGCGCGACAAATCGCGTGCACG
Organism: Pectobacterium polaris; assembly: GCF_002307355.1. Lineage (NCBI taxonomy): Bacteria > Pseudomonadati > Pseudomonadota > Gammaproteobacteria > Enterobacterales > Pectobacteriaceae > Pectobacterium > Pectobacterium polaris. The sequence goes on from NZ_CP017481.1 coordinate 529,194, forward strand.
CTGGGAGATCTCGAACTGCCGCCAGCGCGTACCGATATCACGCACCGCATTGGCAACATCGCGTTCAAGTTGCTGCCTGACTTCATCCAGTTGAATGTGCTGGTTACGCACATTGACTCGCGCTTGTAGCTCCGCCTGGCGGGTACTTAGATCGCCGATAGGGATCTCCACCTGAACACCAACATAATTCTCCCAGGTTCGTGAGGTGCTACTCTGTGCTGCACGGTCACGCACCTGACTCGCGCCCCCGATTAGCGAGACATCCCACAGGCGATCGTTACGAGCCACCGCCAGACCGAGTGCCGCCTGCTCGTTGGCGATGATCTGTGCGAGATAAGCTGGTCGGGAGGCTTCGGCCTGTTTCAACGCCTGCACGGCATTGACATCAACGTGCTGTGCCTGCATTGATTCCGTTGCCACAATCAACGTATTTAAATCCAGTGCCAGAAGTTGCAGCAACGCAAGGCGCGCGGTATCCAGCTGGTTTCTGGCTTCCTCATGCGCCAGCTCCTGTGTGGCAACTTCAGCTTCGGTTTGCACAATTTCAAATTCAGCCATGCGCCCTGCGACAATCATCGCACGGTTGACCTCAACCAGTTCGCGTGCACGTGCCAGCGCATCACGCGCGATTTGCAGTTGCTCCTGCGAGCGCAGCAGTTCCCGATAGGCGGCGATAATCTGGGTAATCGTCTGTGAAACGGTGGATTTCAGCGTCAGACGATTTAACTGCTCAGTCAGCTGCGCAATATGAACGGGTGCGGTCGTGACATCTTTACCGGCACCGCGAAGTAAAGGCTGAATCACCGTGATGTTCGCGCCATCATTACGTGACAGTCCCACACTATCAGCCTGCGTGTGGCGGTAGGTCCAGCCCAGACTGAAACGGGTGCCATAAGGCGTGAGCAGTGTCGACGTCGGCGTTAGATTGCCCTGCCGATAACGATCGCTTTGATTACGATTGGAAAGGTAGCTGCCCGTCAGTGACAGTTTGGGAGTAAAACGATCCTCTGCAACACGAAGATCAAATTTCTGCGAGATACGATCCAGATAGGCGCTACGGATCGCGCGATTGTCACGTAATCCAAGATAAATCGCATCGCTCAGCGTGAGATCGATAGTTTGTGCATTCAGCGATGTACTGGCTGTCGCCAGCCCCTGTCGCGTCGCCTGAGAAGGATTTAAAGCCATTTCTGCATACCCTTGATGGGCATAAAAAATCAGTAAACACAGGATAGATTTACGCATCGCGTAGCGCCTGTACGGGTTCAAGCCGAGCCGCAGTCATTGCTGGGTTAAGCCCAAAAAACAGACCAATCGCCAATGAACTGCCAATGCCAAGGGGAAGTGACAATGCCGAAAGTGAGAAGGCGGACCAATCTGAAAAAAAGACAAACAGCCACGCCGCCGCAACGCCACACACCGCCCCGATCAGGGCTCCACAAGCAGACAACACAACAGCCTCCAGCAAAAACAGCCCCGCAATATCACGCGGTCGCGCGCCCAGTGCCATACGAACACCAATTTCACGACGCCGCTCGGACACATTCATCACCATGACGTTCATCACCCCCACCCCACCGACCAGCAGGGAAATCCCTCCCAGCCCCGCCAGCAGCCATGAAAACATCCGCGACTGCTGCGCCATTCCCTCCAGTAGCTGCTGTGGGATTTGCACATCGATATCAAGCTTCGGCATCAGAGGGGTCAAATAATCCTTTAACTGTGAACCCGTTTGCATCAGCGTATCGCTGCTGCTGTTGCGTGCAATCACGCTGACGATTTGTGGAGCAGGCATGACACGGCGCATACCTGAGATAGGCATCAGGATGGAGTCATCAACCGAGACGGGAACCAGAGGGTTGCGCCCCTGTGGCTGAAGAATGCCTACAATCTCAAACAAGTATCCACTCACCTGCACGCGCTCACCTAAGGCAGCTACGCCCCCTTCCGATGCCCACTGTTCCGCAACATTCGCACCCAACACGATGTAGGTACTTTGCTCATCGAAATCACTCAGGTAGCGGCCCTGCGCAAGCCTCAGCTCTAATACGTCCGACAATTCCGCTCTGCTCCCCACCACCATAGTACTGAGTGAACGGCCGCGCAGCCGAGCCTCAGTCGAGGTAATAATTAAGGCCGTTGCGGCTTGAATATCGGGCAGAGCCTGCCGCAAAACGGGGATATCCAAATCAGCGGGAGCCGAGCCAATTGCATGACTCCCCACTCGATTCTGAACGGTGGCAACCAGCAGGTCACTGCCCATGCCTCGGAATACACCCATAGCTTCGGTTTCTGCGTTGTGCCCGATGTTAAGCAAAGCGACAACCGCTCCACATCCAACCGCAATCCCAAGGAGGGCCAGCACAGCACGCCGTCCCAGAAGAATAAGGCTGTTCAACGGCTCAAGCAGGCGCTGTTGCAGTGAAGGGCCATAGTGACATCGGCGCACCTGACGATCTTCCATCCGTGAACGAGAATCAGACATGACTCACCTCATAGATTCGACCATCTTGTACCTGAATGCGTCGGGTCATACGGCAGGCCATGCCTTCGTCATGCGTCACCATCACGAGCGTCGTCCCCTGTTCGCGGTTCAATGCCAGCAATAGCGTGATGATGTCATCAGCCGTTTGGCTGTCGAGGTTGCCAGTCGGTTCATCCGCTAGCAAAAGTGCGGGTTCACCAACCAGTGCTCGCGCAATGGCCACCCTCTGACGCTGGCCGCCAGACAGGTCGGCTGGCCGATGGTGGGTTCGCTCGGCAAGACCAACGCGCGCCAGTTGTACTTGCGCGGCTTGCCGGGCAGCCTGCCGCGAGACGCCACGGTAGGTCAGGGGAAGCGCAACGTTGTCCAACGCATCCAGACGCGGCAGTAAATTAAAACTCTGGAAGACAAAGCCAATGACTTGATTGCGCACGATCGCACGATCATCAGCACTCGCCTGAGACATATCTTGCCCAGCGATCAATAAACGGCCAGATACAGGCTGATCGAGCAAACCGATAATATTGAGCAAGGTACTTTTGCCGGAACCCGATGCGCCCACGATCGCACAACTTTGCCCGGCAGGAATGGACAGTGAAATATCGTGCAGCACCGATTGAGAGGAAGCACCGGTACTGTAGGTGTGTGAAATACCTTGTAAACAGATCAGATCCGTTATTCTTTCATCAGACATCCTTGCCCCTTTGCTGATCCCCAAAAACATCACAGTAGTCGAATTATCCTACTGTTTGTGCTTTAGGAAAAGTCAAACTCTCCGTCATACGATCCAGAAATGCTTGCAAGTTTTTTACGCTCTGAGGTAAGTCACCGCTTTCCGAAGCTTGAATCTGAGACAATAGCTGCGCATCGTATCCTCTGGGCAATTGTGCTTCTTCAATTGCTGGTAAGGATTTGTAATGCTTCAGAATCTCTTAGAATGTACCAGAAGAGACTTGCCCAGTACGGTTATACTCCTCATCCATTTTGGCGATCGCTGCACGCTTCCACTGCTGCTCTTGATCATAAGACTCCAACCAGGCCGCACGTCTTTCATTGACGGTGAAATCGCCACTTTCATCGTAGGCGATCAACGCTAATTGCTCGCGAGGCATCCCCCTGAACGGATTTGCACCATCACCATTCACGAAGCTGGTCGCTTGTTTGGCCCGAACTAATAAATCGGGGTCTTCTGTTTTAGGCACTTCACCATCATGAGCGACTTTGTTCATATCATAGCCCGCGCCTAACAGCTTCTCAGTGACCGATCTGGCGATCGCCCCTAAACCATCACGATCGGTTCCTGCATCTCAGGCGGCAGCCCGAATAGCAGTTTCGCTTAACTGACAAGCGAGTGCGGATACCTTAGTGCTCTCATTGTTCGTCGTTGTTGCATTATTCTCTTTAACCGATGCTATAGCCTTTGCATCAACAGCGCTTTTTCCAACCATAGTGGCTGGATACAACATCAAGTGAATTTATTTTTTCCATAATCTGCCCCTATTAAAAGCAGCGATGCAATGACATTGAACATACCGCAGTGCTATTCAACTAAAGCTGATCGAGTCAAAAAAGGGACGTCAATGATGCATAACGTCCCCATAACATACATAACAATAGCGCTAGCGATGCGTTTTATACAAAACACGACCTCTCGTCTATCAGTAAAAATACATCGTCTACTTATTATTTCATTGTGAATCCAACATTCTTTGCCTGTATGACGGAACATTCGCCCAGCTCAGATGCGGCACAGACCTTGAATCTACGCCACAAGTCCATTCCAGTGGCGAAGTAATATTATTCCCTCCGCCATAATTCCAGAGGATCGCTAAAAAACAATGTTAATCTTTATGAAATTTAACGGCAAAGGTGACAAAAACTTTAATTTATTTCCATATGAATTCGTCGAAATCATAAAGCACTAACAATAATAAAAACCAACCACAACAAATAAAAAACACACAAAAAAACAATGATCGCAATAATAATAACTATAATCATATTGTTAAGCGACAACACCAATTAAAAAACAACAGTCAAACTATAGATGTGTATGATATATATTATTAAAAATCAGATCCGTTATAGACAAACAACATTCGACACACTTTAACGCTCATCTGTTAGACTTATTTTTTATAAACATAAAATTTCACTTTTCTTATTCCGTTAATAATGGATAGTGAATGCGGGATTCGTATAGGACACCCAACCGAGTCGTAATACACTGGCTGGAAGGAAATCGTCATATAGGAACCGTTAACAAATTACCGGATCTGCTGACACAATGGCTGGACATTTATTGCCTCATAACAAGGCGGTCAAGAGACTGACATCCTGATATCGAGAGCAGAAAATACCACAATGCACAATGATGCCTAATGCAGAAAAGATCTGTAATGAGTAAAAAAACATAAAAATATCTAGGAGAAATCATGAAGAAGGAATTTGTTTCTTTGTCCCTACTGATTGCTGCCAGTGTAGCAGCGTTTCCTTTGATGGCCGCCACTGGCAGTATCAGTAGTACAGAAGCGGCGCAAATAAGATTTGTTTATTCTGATGGCTCAAGTACCCCTGCATTGAACCAGTTTCATGCTAGTACAACAAAGTTTCCTTCTGGAACATTGAGCAAAGCCAAGAAGCTGACTCAGGTAAATTATAGCGTAGCGTCCTATCCCACTGCATATACTGAAAGTGTCGACATATGTTATTATCTACCTTATCAGACATCACCAACAAAATGTATTGTTGTACCTAAAGGTATATCTGGAACAACGTCACAATTCAATGAATTACGTTTTGATTACGGCGCACGGATTCAAATTCAGCACAAACTTACGGGAAAACCCGGAGAGAATCTACACCCATCACAAAAAGAGAGCATTACTTGGGAATATACTTATTAACCTAATGAACTATTCACATCGTTCTAATTGACGGTAGCGAGATATTTCAAGCTTCCTTTAAAAAACAGGCAAGGGAAAATTTCCATTATGATTATCAATACATCCACAGCGGCATACGCTCAGATGAAAAATATATCAGGCGACGACCAAAAAACAGTTCGCCCCTTGCCTGCCCAGGTAAATAGCGCGCAGGATGAGATATTATCGACCAAACAGACCCAAATAAGTGGTAAAGGGCTGATGATGTCTCGCTTGTTTGGTGGTACAGATACCATCCCGTCAGTTCAGACACAATTAACCGAAACTACGATGCAGATGTCCTCTGTTAACTTCCTCACCAATGAGGATCGCAGTATGTTGTCCGAGTTGTACGCTCAGACTCAACAGCAAGGAACAGACTTGGGATATGTGGACGCTCTGGCGAGAGATCTGGGTGACTATCGTATGTTTGGGGGCGTAAGTGCCAACGTCAATAGCGGAGGAATATATGATACCAGTGGGCACATGCAGACGTTTAAATTTACCGAAACGGATACTGCAACAGCCACACGCATACTAAACGGTGATGGAATCGCTAAAACATCGCTGGATTCGGGATTTTTACGCTATGTACTCGATCCTGGCTTTTCATTCGATCATCGAACAGATTTTGAATTCCTGGAAGAAGTTGTGAACACTTTCGGTCAGGGCACTGTAAATGAAAGCCAGCCTTTCGCTGGTAAATTCTCCGTCTATGCACAGACTGGAAATCAAAACTTTATCGTTGAAACCTCCAGCGAGATTACGCTGCATTCTGAGGAACCGGACTTTCGAAATGTCGATGGGGTATTCTTCGTCACCGAAACAGGGTTAAAGAATGGATTTAACCTGATCGACGGAAATCCTGTACAGGGACTTCCAATGATGATGCTGGATCTTCTTAAAACAGGTAACACTATCTGGAATAGTATGAAATAGCCGCGTTCGATGCTAATTTCTGAACAACATGTCAAGAACTCAACTAAGATAGCGTTAATCTGCTGCTACGCTCGATGTTCTTAATCGCAGTAAAGGATTGAACAAGCAGCTGGAAAATCGGCGTCTAAAGGCGTCTTAGGGTATAAATATTTAACAAGGATGAATTCATAGCAGTACAGAGATAAGAACCTGATATCAGTGTATTGGAAGGTATTGGAAGGTATTGGAAAAAACGATGAAGAATTTTGGAGCGGGAAACGAGACTCGAACTCGCGACCCCGACCTTGGCAAGGTCGTGCTCTACCAACTGAGCTATTCCCGCAGAGAATCGGATTTATTATCTTTTACTTTCAGCAAGAAACTGTGCCGAAACCAAAACTGATTAAATCCTGTCAAATCATATGTAACACAATGAATTTAATCACTATTTACTAAAAAAGCGATCCGACGGTCAGCATTATGTACCAATCAACTTAACGTGGCAAGCCCTTTTCACTGAAAACCCTACCGTCCAGTTTTAACCAGCCCCAACGCTGTGGAGGCAAAGCTATAAGCCCGCCTCCACGACTAAACCACTTAGGCATTAAGAGGTTTCGCGTTACGTCGTTTACTGCCTGGGGAATCTTATGTTCTTACTTATAATTGGTTATACCAGTTGCTATCCCAGTTACGTTGGTGAATCTCCGAAGCAGAACCATCACGAGGGGCGGAACGTGCGAGATGCCTTGTTAGGAGGTCAATCCCCATATCAATGGTTTGGGCATAATTATCTCGATTAAGTGTCTTTTCGGGATTGGCCCCACGAATTGTATTAAATACCGCAATCTGAGCATCCGCCAAATCGTTGGCCAAGGCGACTAATTCATCAGAGTCATTCAATACCTTCTCCAAACGATTAACTTGTTCTCTATTCAGATCTCCTGACTGCGTCACAGAAAGCGTCCCATCTTTATTCACACTAAATCCAAAAAATGCGTCCTTCAAGTCAGGGTGGTCTTCAGCAAGTTGATCCAGAAAAGACGAATAAGCCTGATCAATTTGCTTCGTTACTGAGGAAAGATTACTCGAGACCTCATCCAATACTCCTAAGTATTCGTCCAGACTGGACGCAAGCATTGCCTCCATTAGCCTAGTTTGATCTTCCTCACTTATATAACCTGGCTGCCCAACTCTCGCTCCTTCAACAGTTCTTAGCTGCTCAGATGCCGTATCGCCGACCTTCTGCTTTGCAGTGTATTCCTGAAATTTAGCAAGGGCTTCTTGGCTTATCTCTACAACCTGACGCTCAATGGTTTCCCCAGTTAACACAGCTTTACTCTTCGCGGCATGTTGTTCAGTCTGGCTATTCATCGTTCGAGGACTTTGCCCTGAATCTGCAACTGCATACGATCCAAACGTAGAAATGCTATTCATAATACCATTCGCTCCTGTGTGCCATGATTTAACGCTGTGCAACAAGGTTTCCCTGCAAATGTGCTCAAATGTGACATGAGTAGCGCTTTTTCCTTCTACACCAACATCTTCCTGAGCTGGGACACCAGTACACCGTAAAATATGCTGACCACGTAGTAGAATGTATGCGTAGTGAGCATCAGAACTGCCAAGAATTCGATTAAAACTATCCACCAACCGCCGATGTAACGTGATAGGTCGTCTCAAGATTATCTTATCGTTGAGTAATCCGAATAAGGTGATTTTTCCTGAATGCAAGATTTGGAACTTTCTAAATTAGGCAGTATTACCCCCTAATATAGTCTTAACGGCTATTTTTCAGAATTCTTTAGAATAGAAATAGCATGAGATTATTTTTTAAATAATTAATTGAATGCTAATAGCAATATAGTATCCATGACTAAAATCCATCTCACCACGCAGGGTATTATCAGTATGGAAACGAACGAGATTATTCAGAAATAATTGCCCCATCGGTCCGGCGATATGTACTGTCAACGTCAGGTTAGGTGTTTTCCAGAACTGATGGCTGTACGGTAACGGCTCTTGCCTGAATACACACAGCATCGCTCCCGCAATTGGAGAGAAAAACGAGACTCGGACTCGCGCCCCTAGCAAGGTCGTGCTCTACCAACTGAGCTATTCCCGCAGAGAATCGTATTTATTATCTTTTACTTCAGCAAGAAAATTGTGCTGAATTCACAGCGAATTACACCCTGCCAGATAAAATGTAATAAATTGAATTTAATAACTATTTAGTCAGTAAGTAACTCGACACTTAGCATTATGTACAATCAACTTCGAGTGGGGGCCCTTTCACCGAAAACCTTACCGCCCAGTTTCAATCAGCTCCAACGCTGTGGAGGCAAAACCATGAGAGCGCCTACAAAAAGGCCGCCCGAGGATAAGGCGGCCTAGTATTTCATTGGCTTATGCGTATCAGGATCTTACGCTTTTCAACAAGGTTTGCTTGCAGATGTGCCCAAATGTGACGTACTTAGAGTTGTTACCACCTACACCAACATCATACTGATAAGGGACTGTGATCTTCCATGCACCAACATCATAGGTTGTTCTCCACGTATTGATATAACCCTGACTATAGTCTTGGAACTCCGTGGTGTAATCAGCCTGACAGGCATCCAGTTTCACGGTTCCCGATGCAACTCCGTTGGCATCAGTTATTGCCCCATGACCGTTACTCGGATTAAACTCCAAATTACCGTTATTTTCTCGTTGGTCGAGGTAAAAAAGCGCAATAATATTTGGAATACCAGTTCCAGTTGAATCGGTAATACGAACGTTCCAGGTAACATCGCGATAGGCTTGCGTAGTCATGAAACCATAAACTGTCGGAGCCGCATTTGGAATACGTAGAACCGTATCCTCTCCTTTAACAGAAGAAGTGAATCCAGCAATTTTGGAGCCTACAGACAACTTATATTTCTGAGATACTGTCGGCAACGCTGATGGATTTGGTAAAACTCTTACCAGAATTTTTTCATTTGGCTGGGAGGGAACGATCGTATTTTCCTGTCCCGTAGAACTGGTTACCCAGGAATTCCCACCGTTAGTCGAGTACGCAAGTAACCAATTATTATTCGTCCCACTAGTAATGCCATCAAGACGAAACAAAACATGCTGGCCGCGTAGTGCGATAAATTCGTAGTAATCTACATCAGAATCACTATCAGAGTTAGCTTCAACCTCTTTCAAATTATCAGATAAAGGATAAGCCAATGAAGGAATATCATTTAACTCATAGGCATCAGCATTAGTATTTACGATAGCACCAAAATTAAAAGCAGAACCATCTGCCGTATTGGCCTCCATAAACCAGTAATAGTGCCCCGGTGGAGTTAAATCCAACGTAGCCTCATCAGCATTTCCCGCCTGATTTGAATAATTAATTGCTGTCACATTATTCTGACCATCATCCCGCATCAAACTAAGAGCAATATCGGTTTCAGGGCTCATGCCTACGACGAACGCGGTTGTTTTAGAACGCTGAGTGATTTCAAAGTGATAACAGGCGCTGCCTCCACTTTGCAGTCCGTCCAGCGTATAAATGGTGTTTACGGCAAGAGTCGGACACAGCGGGGTGAATGAACTGTCATTGGCCAGAGCTTGGCTGCTTGATAACGGCTTTTTTTGTGCATTTTTTGCATCAGCCTGCGCAGTGGGTGCATTGGGAGCAATAACGACAACCCCCTCATTTTCAGCTTTGTGAAATTTATAATTACTTGCAGCATGCGCCTTTATACTATTAGGGGCATCAAATACAGAAACCGTGCCTTTCTTTTGCAGTTTCCCAATATCCTTCACCTCGACAGAAACGCTGGTTTCAGCAATCGCTGAACCCATGCAGAATGCCAATCCGGCAGCCGCAAGATATACATTTAAACGATGGTATTTCATCCCAATATTTCCTTATTCTTGAGTATTCTCAAATAGAACGCAGACTTATTATTTAATAATTAACAAATACTGAACGTTAAGCGGAAGTAGTATTACACCGACACGCCGTATAATCTCAATGAAATCTTACAAAAATATTTAAAATGAAATATTTTAAATGCGAGAATTAAAATTATTATTAAATACAATTAATTCGCTCATTGATAATTTACTCGATAATTATTTAATACTCGCGACTAAAATCCACCTCGCCACGCAGCGCGTCATCGGCATGGAAGCGAGCAAGATTATCCAGAAATAATCGCCCCATCAGCCCCGGCACCATCGGTCCGGCAATGTGTGCCGTCAACGTCAGATTCGGTGTGTTCCAGAATGGATGACTGTACGGTAGCGGCTCTTGCCTGAATACATCCAGCACCGCGCCCGCAATCTGCGCATCACATAGCGCCGCCCGCAAATCATCATCCACCACGGCGCTACCCCGCCCGACATTGATAAACAGCGCCGAAGGCTTCATAGCAGCAAACAAATTAGCATCGTAGATATCGGTGGTTGCTGAAGTGTCTGGTAGAAGGTTGATGACATAATCGGCCTTCGGTACCGCAGCGGGTAACTCCGCTAAGCTCATGATCCGTTTAAAATCAGGACGCTGCCTTGGCGTACTGACGATACCGTATAGCTCAACGCCAAAAGGCCGTAGAAAGCCTGCAACCTCGCAGCCGATCTCTCCCGCACCAACAATCAGCACGTTCTTATCCGCCAGCGATCCTGGCAAACGGTGATCCCAGCGCCGCTCTTCCTGACTGGTTTGCCGTTCCCCCAAACGCAGTTCATGCCTGAGCATGTAGGCAATCACATATTCGGCTATCGGCTGCCCAAACACGCCAACGGCACGGCTTAAACGGTAATCACGCGGCAACTCATTGGCCAGCAACGGTTTAAACCCTGCCCAGGTCGACTGTAGCCACTTTGGTTTGGCTCCCTGAGCCAGCAATGCGGCAGCGGTATCAGGTTCACCCAGCCAAATCGGGCAGCTTGCGGCCTGCTCTGCCGTACCGTTTGAGAGCACCAGCTCAAGCTCCGGTGCAGCATGATTTAAGACAGAGCCAATCTCATCGGCCCGCGAGTCCAACAGCAGAATAGCGGTCATAAGCACGTTCCTTAGCAGAGTGAGGCACCTTCAGCCTCACCCCGATCGTTGTCGTCATTACGTTTAGGATTAGGCAGAAGCCTGAATGAGCGACGTCAGTAGCGCGCCGCGCTTCGCTTCCGATTTTTTCACCAGTGCAGCGAGCTTTTTGGTGTTGCCCCAGATGAGATACAAAATATGTTCTATCACGGCGGGTTCCCGCATCTGCACGTCTCCGACCAGTTGTTCGAACAGCGCGTCATCCTCTAACGCAGGCAACATATTCAGCTTTAGGCTTTCTGTTGCATGGCTCAGGCAGGCAACCAGCGTCGCCACGTTCTGCGCCGTCACGCTATGCTTATCGAAAAACGCCCGAATGAAGGCATCCTGTACCGATTGATGCTCATCATCCACGCTTTCCATATACGCTTTTACGAGAGGGAAATACCCCGCATCGGTCAGACCCAGCCCAAATACCGCATAGCTTCCCGGCATGATGCACTTCTCACCTTCAGAATCGGCGTACCACTCAAATTGCTCAATCGCAGTACGCGCATAATCCTCAAGAAGCGGATAGTTCGATTCATACTGCAACGCGTTAGCAAAAAAACGATGGGTATCTGATTTTGCCAGCCCCTTGATGGGAAGATACTGTCGCACCGACGATTTCAGGACGATCTTGTAGCTCTTTGGAAAACCGAGCGTCAGTAAGCGCGTAATAAAAAGTAGCGCCTGCTCATACGCTTCGGCGCTTTCCTGACGAATACGAACGTTGATGGTCGAGAACACATCATTCGCCATGCATTCCACCGATTCGTTCTTCAGGTTAATCTGCGCTTTCTCAAACGCACCACTTCCCTCTTCCATGATGCTTAACGCACGCGGGTAGCCTAACTGCTTCGCGATATCCAGATATTCCAGCGCCTGAGACTTACTGTAGGAAGGCTCATCACGCAGAATCATGATGGCGGCATAGAGGACGAGCTCTATGGGGTGAAGCGTTTGTGGATCCTGCAACGCCAGTGTGATCCCGGGCTTGAGGGTATAGATTTCCGGCTCAAAAGAATGCTCAGGCTGGGACACATCGCAATACCGCAACAGAAATTGCTGTTCTACCCACGTTTTTAATGCACCGATAATATTGCGCCGATGCTCCGACAACTCCGCATGCCCGGCGTTTCGCTGCTGAATTTGCTCAAATTGCGCCATGATCCAGTGGATATCCTGCGAGGGAAATAGCTGTACATCAAGCAGGTGACGAGCCAGAAAGAACGTTTGCAGCGACTCCGTCGGCGCATTGCCATGCGTCAGGTGCCGATCGGTATAGGCGTGAATAGACTCAAGTAGCCGCTGTTTTTTCACCTCATTGGTGAATGTAAACAGCGTAATCAGTAGGCGACCTTCCGTTGCTGGGAAGATGGCTCGGAAGCAAAACCGGTAGTCAATCAGCGCCGTATCTGCCAGTTTCTCAACACGCTGCGCGATAGCCTGAGCCAGCACAGGAACGATACTTTCCTGTATCTGCGCGACGCTCAGCGCCCCTTTGCGGCTGCCGGGCGACAGCCCGTCGGCATCACTTTTTGATTCAGGGGCTATCGACGTACGCCCCGGAGCATAATCCAGTATCAAATCGTCATGGATGCCAGCCTGCAATGTTGTTCGCGATATAATCTCATCAAGCCCAGCCCTTTGCTCCTGCGTATCAAACCATTTGTTGATTGCCGTAAGCGACTCGTCCCGCATAGGGAAATCGTCTTGTGGTGATACCCCAGTTTCGTTTGAATGCCTATCCGTCACTTTCTATTTTTCCTTATTATTTATCGCAGATGAAATGTTGCCCCAAAGCACGGTATTGATGAGATTGACCAACCGCCAAAAAGGTAGCACGAAAGCACTATCGCTGTAATAGAGAAGGAAAATCAACGCGTTGGTGTAAAGGTGTGACAATGAATAGTACCGAAGAATAGTACTGCATTCACGCGTCGTTGGTGACAGGAAATTACGATGGTTTGGTTTTTCTCATGATGCAGAGAAGGGGTGATAAATCATGTCATGACAGCCCCACAGCACGGAGAAATTGTGCTGTGGGACATAGGCCAATCAGGCGTTCAGCGTGGCGTTATCAATGACGAAGCGGTATTTCACATCGCCTTTGAGCATCCGCTCGTAGGCTTCATTGATTTCGTCGGCGCGGATAAGCTCAATATCGGAAACAATCCCGTGCTCGGCACAGAAATCCAGCATTTCCTGCGTTTCAGGAATACCACCGATCATTGACCCCGCCACCGTGCGGCGTTTCATGATCAGGTTGAACACGTTAGGAGAAGGATGCGGTGACGCAGGCGCACCGACCAGCGTTAGCGCGCCATCGCGCTTCAGCAGAACCAGAAACGCATCCAGATCGTGCGGCGCAGCCACGGTATTCAGGATTAAATCGAAGCTGCCCGCGTGCGCCGCCATTTCTTCCGCGTTACGAGACACCACGACTTCGTTTGCACCCAGCGCCTTGGCATCTTCACGCTTAGATTCAGACGTGGTGAACGCCACAACATAAGCACCCATAGCATGCGCCAGTTTGATCCCCATGTGACCAAGCCCGCCGATACCCACGACGCCAACTTTCTTACCTGGCCCGGCATTCCAGTGGCGCAGCGGTGAATAGGTAGTAATTCCCGCGCACAGCAGAGGAGCGACCGCAGCCAGCTCCGCCTCGGAATGACGGACGCGCAGCACATAGCGTTCATGCACAACGATCTGCTGAGAATAGCCACCAAGCGTCCAGCCGGGCTCATCCGCAGTCGGGCCGTTATACGTGCCGACCATCCCATCACAGTAGTTTTCTAAGCCATCGTCGCACTCTTCACAGTGCCGACAGCTGTCCACGATGCAGCCAATACCGACCAGATCGCCCGCCTTGAAGGTGGAGACATGTGCCCCTACCGCCGACACTCGCCCGACGATTTCATGGCCAGGCACGCAGGGAAACTGTGTTCCTGCCCATTCAGCACGCACCTGATGCAAGTCAGAGTGGCAGATACCACAGTACGCAATCTCAATCTGGACATCGTGGGCTCCCGGCGCACGACGGACGATCTGCAACGGTTCAAGAGGTTTATCGCCCGCATGGGCCCCATACGCATGTACAAGCATGGCTATTTCCTTTTCTGTTGAGAAACCGATCATGTTGAGAATCGATCATGTTAAGAAACCGACTATTTTCCTAAATCCCTCAGCAGGTAGGTATAGCATTCCGATGGTTTTCTTGCCTGATCCGGTAAATTTCTCCTTATCAGAGAGTAATTTTGGTGAACGCCAGAGACGCGCCTAACGCAATCAGTGCAACACCGATACCTTTGTCGACCCAATGTTGACGATCGATCAGTCGGCGGCGCATAGCCGGTGCAGCAAAAAACAGCGCAACAATACTGAACCAGACCCAGTGTGCCACCGACATGAATAACCCGTAGCCAAAGTTATGGCTCATTGGGCTACCGGGCTGTACGACCTGGGTATAGGTGGCGACGACAAACAGCATGGTTTTTGGGTTAAGCGCATTGGTGAGAAAGCCCATGCGAAACGCAGCAAGCGATGACGGCGCATGACCGGACGCCTCTTCTAATTTTATTTTTGTCGTATTGGTTAATGATTTATATCCCAGATAAATCAGATAGGACGCGCCCAAAATCTTCATCGCCATAAATAGCATCGGAGAGTTCACAATGAATACCGCAATGCCAAAAACGGTATACATCACGTGGATCTGGACGCCGCAGGCAATGCCAAACGCGCTGAGTAAACCGGCGCGCGAGCCAAAGGCATAGCTGTTGCGAGTCACCATAGCAAAATCAGGCCCCGGGCTGATCACCGCCAAAATGGTGATCGTCGCAACGGCAATTAACTCATTCATTAACGTTTTCCTTGTTCGGCAAGCCATCACTTTCACGATGATTTTGCACAGATGGGTAACAGACGGGCTAAAGGAGGAATGCAAAAATCACTGACGCAATACGGCTAGAAAAGGTGCGAATCCCACGATATTTCCTCATTATTTAGGCCATTAGGCTTTTTAAACTTGAAGGCAGTGTGATTATTCAGCGTTTGCATATGGCAAAAAAGCGATTTATCTTGGTATAAATCTGTCAAATTTCATCGTGTATATGAAAATTCCCTCGTTAGCCTCTTTTCGCTTCTTTGAAGCGGCCGCACAAACCGGTAGCTTTGTTAAAGCCGCCGAGTCCCTGCATGTCACACATGGTGCCGTCAGCAGGCAGATCAGATTGCTGGAAGATGCGCTGGGGGTTGAGCTATTTGAACGACGCAACCGCGCGATCTTTTTAAACGCAGCGGGCCGTTCTTTGCATACGGTCACGCAGTCCGTTTTTGAACAGCTCGAAGGTGCGGTCTATCGGCTACAGCAAGGTGCGCAGGATGACGTGCTGACGCTGTCATGCGAACCCACGATTGCCATGAAA
Source organism: Pectobacterium polaris (assembly GCF_002307355.1). NCBI lineage: Bacteria > Pseudomonadati > Pseudomonadota > Gammaproteobacteria > Enterobacterales > Pectobacteriaceae > Pectobacterium > Pectobacterium polaris. The sequence continues at coordinate 545,013 of NZ_CP017481.1, forward strand.
TGGCTGATTCCGCGGCTACCGGCTTTTAATCTGGCGAATCCCGATATCAAACTGCATCTGGTGGCTGCGGGCGGGCCGATTGATTTTGTGCGTAGCGGCGTTGACCTCGCGCTGCGGCGTGACGATTTTCACTGGGACCCACAAACGCATGGGGTAAAGGTGTGTGATGAATGGATGGGGCCGGTAAGCCGTGACAAAAACGAGCGAAAAAACAGTCTGGAAGGGATGCGTTTGCTCTATACCGGTACGCGACCAAAAGCGTGGGCAACCTGGCAACGACAGACGCATGTGTCACTCAAAGGCAGTACCAGAGCGGACTATGAACACTTTTATCTGTGTATTCAGGCGGCTGTATCGGGATTAGGCATGGCAATGGCGTCTTTCCTGATGGTGCAGGACGAGATTGCAAACGGGCAACTGCATGCCCCGTATGGATTTGCGCGGGAGGGTTCTGCTTATTATCTGTTATCGCCTATCCCCCTTGAGCAAAATGAAAAGTATGTACGATTTCATACCTGGCTAATGCAGGAAGTGTCCACCTGCCTTTCCGGGGTTGAAAATGCTTGTTAAACCCGCACTGGAAAGACAATGACAGCACATTCCCGTGAAGCTAATTTCACGACAATCAACATGATTATCGCCGCCTCACTCGTGGGGTTGGTCACAGGGTACACGCTGCCGCTAATCAGCCTGAAGCTGGCCGAGCTCGGGCACAGCACGGCAACGCTCGGTATTCTGGCAGCCCTTCCAGCGGCGGGGATGATGCTATCCTCTTTCGTTACGCCGTGGCTCAGCCGCCGCCTGCACGCGAGCTATCTGTTATCCGGCAGCCTGATCATTCTGGCGGCATCAACCGTTGCCTCGTGCCTGCTGTCACACCCTGTTGCGCTCATTTTCCCTCGTCTGTTAACCGGGCTCGCCTCGGGGGTTTTGGTGGTGCTGGGAGAAACCTGGGTCACCAGTCGGGCGTCAGACAAACACAAAGCGACGCTGACGGGGCTGTATGCCGCTGTTTTCACAGGATGTCAGCTGATAGGGCCGCTGCTCATTGCCGCTGGTGAGCCGATGCAAACCTATGCGCTATGGCTGATTTGCGCGATATCCGTCGTGTGTGGATTCATGCTGAGGAACTGCGCCACGATGATTCAGGCAGATGAATCGTCTTCATCGTCTTATCGAGATCTTGTCCCTTTTCTCCCGGCAATCGCCTCTGGCGTGCTCTGCTTCTCCTTCTTCGATGCCAGTATCCTTTCGCTCTTTCCGCTTTACGGCATGGAACAGGGCTTGGACGAAAAATCCGCGATCTTACTGGTCACACTCATATTTCTGGGCGATGCCATATTTCAGACGCCGATTGGCTGGCTGGCAGATAAATGCGGCATCATCAAAATCCACATCAGCTGCGGCATCCTTTTCTGTGTGATGCTGGTCTTGATCACCTTCTCGTTCGCCTCCCCTTCACTTCTGGTCCCCGTCTGTATCGTACTGGGCGCAGCGGCAGGCGGGCTTTACACGCTGTCTCTGGTTCGGGCGGGTCAGAAATTTGCCGGTCAGCGGCTAATTGTGATGAATTCACTTCTGGGGCTGGTGTGGTCCGCAGGCAGTATCAGCGGGCCGCTATTCTCTGGTGCCGCCATCACGTTTTACGGCTACGACGGCCTCATCGCCATCTTGCTGCTAACCGGCGTGCTGTTTGTCGGCATACAGGGCGTATTAAGAAAAGAACGCGTATCGCGCTCGTTGGGTGAAGAGTAAATATAGAAATCTGGCTCACCAAACCTGCTACGGCTTGGGAGCCAGAAATAGAGACGCCAGATGGGCACCTTATGCAGCCATTTCGCGTTTGAACACCTCCAGCGTGTGTGCCTTGACACAGATAAATTCAGGATCGCTCATCGCCTCCGCACCGCGCGGGCGCGCCAAATTGAACGGAATAATCTCCGACACCGTCGTTGGCCGGCGCGTCAGCAGCAGGATTTCGTCCGCCAGAAATACCGCATCTTCTAAATCGTGTGACACGATAACCATCGTCACGCCAGTCGCCACCTGAACTTCTTGCAGCTTGTCACGGATGAACAGCGTCATTTCAAAATCCAGCGCGGAGAATGGCTCATCCAAAAACATCACCTCCGGCCCCGTCGCCAGCGCGCGCATGATACATACCGTCTGCTGCTGTCCACCTGAAAGCTCATACGGATAACGCTGAAGATCGAAGCGAATATCAAACATCGCGATCAGTTCATCCATCCGCGCCTGAACGTCTTGCTTGCGCATGCCGCTGCGCACCAGCGGATAAGCAATATTCTTCCAGGCGCTCATCCAGGGGAAAAGCGCATCACGATAGTTTTGAAACACATACCCGATTCTGGTTTCTGACAGCGTTTTGCCATCAAACAGGATATCGCCGCTATCGACGGGAATCAGCCCGGCAATCATGTTCATCAACGTCGATTTACCACAGCCATTCGGCCCGAAAATAGACACGATTTTGCCACGTGGTAAATCCAGATTCAGGTCGGTATAGAGCGGCTGACCCGCAAACGACTTGTTCAAGCCGCGAATGGTGACGTGGGTGTTCGGTGCCGGATAAGGCGGAAAAGCGGTATCCAGTTTTTCCAATTGCGCTGTATGAGATGTCATCATGCTTTGCCACTCCAGTGAACAATTCGTTTCTCTACCACTAAAAACAGGACGTTAAGCAGATATCCCAGTGCGCCCGTAATCAGAATCGAGGCGTACATATCCCGAATATTGAACACCTGTTGAGCATCAATGATGCGGTGCCCCAACCCCGTTTCCGAACCAATAAACATCTCTGCGACAATCACGATCACTAGCGCCATCGACACACCAGTGCGCAGGCCGACAAAGGTTTGTGCCAGACTTTCCAGCAGCATGATGTCTTTAAAAATATGCCAGCGAGAAATCCCCATGACCTGCGCCGCCATCAGACGGGTTTTCTTTGCATTCATCACGCCATAGGCGCTGTTGAACAGAATCACCAGCACAGCGGCAAACGCCGAAATGGCAATCTTATTCGCATCGGTTATTCCGAAAATCAGCAAAAATAGTGGAATCAGCGCCGATGACGGCGTAGAGCGGAAGAAGTCGATCAAGAACTCCAGACTGCGGTAGATCTTTTCGTTGCTACCTAAAATGACGCCGAGCGGCACGCCAATCAGTGCAGCAAAACCAAACGCCACCAGCGTACGGTATAGCGTCGCACCGATATCGGTACGCATGCTGGCATCCGCGAAAGACTGGAACATATAACCCAGCGTCTCAACGGGCGAGGGTAATAAAATAGGGTTCAGCCATTTCGCGCTGACGGCCAATTGCCAAAAGAGAAACAGCAGAATCGGGCCGACAGCGGGTAATAATTTAGACGTCCAATGCTGGCGCATAATCGAGCACCTCCCTTAAGGCTGATAAATCAGGCTGCTGACATCCACTGGCTGCCGGAAGATTTTTCTTTCAGTGAACACGTCATAAAACTTCTGGAACCACGCCAGATTGTCGCCTTTTAGCTCGTCGTACATGACAAACCCCGGCAGCGGCACTTCTTTACTCAGTTCGGCCTCAATGCTGGTGTAACCCGTGATGTGATCGCGAGCGGCTTCTGGATTCTGCTGAATAAACTGCACCGATTTGGCATAGGCCTGCGTGAAGCGTTTTGCATCCGCCACCCGACTTTCGATAAAACCGCTATTTAACGCTGCCGCACCGCCAAACCACGGCGCATCGGGATTATCGAGCACATAACGCGAGATCACACCGGTTTCCAGGGTACGCGATAGCCCTTTCAGCCGGCCGACGGTTCCCGTCGGTTCCAGAGTATAAACACCGTCAATCTGACCCGCGGCCAGCGCAGCCACATGTTGCCCGACGGGTAATTCCGTCACGCGCAGCTCGTCCGCCGTAAAACCATTTTTCTCCAGAATGATTTTTGTCATCACCACATTCTGAATACCCGGCCCACAGGCGATACGCTTGCCTTTCAGCTCCGCGATACTTTTTACATCGCTGTTTAACGGCACCAGAAATTCATCCAATACCATCCGATGATTAGAAGGATTCGAGCAAATGATCTTGAACAGGCCGGGTGAGGTAATCGCCCCTAATCCCAATGCGCCAGTGGCCGTACCGTTGGCGCATCCGTGTATACGGCCCGTAATCATCCCCTCGACAATCTGTTGCGGGCTGGCGAACTTCACCGCTCGCACATTCAACCCTGCCTCTTTGAAAAAGCCCCGCTCAACGCCCACATATAAAGGCAAGCCGCCCACAATCGGCCAGTAACCAATGCGGATTTCTTCCCCTTCGGCGGCAAAAGCCATTCCCGGCAGCAAGCTGCTTAGCGTCAGCGCGCCTGCGCTAACCGCTGACCACTTCATCAACTGCCTGCGTTTACGATCGATCTTGTCATTGTTATTTTTCATTGTATTCCCCCTTCAACGGTGAGCTAACAACAGCCGATAACCACCAGCCTGAAAAAACCGATCAGGTCGATTGCCTGAGTCGCCCCATCTTGTACACAAGATGGTATGTAAGACTAAGCACAGGCCGTGCCATGTTTATTAGCGCCATAAAACCCCAGCAAACACGCCGATCCGGCTGCGTTAGCGCACCAAAAAAAAGCAAAACGTTACAAAAATGCATTGCGAGTGATGCAGAGTGACTCGCCATCAGCACATCGCCTTCTTGCTGAGGCAGACAAATGTGGCATCATAAAAAATCCATCAGAGGCGATATGCTTTTCTACGTTAGGGATTGTCATGCCAATCATGCACACGGATGTTTTATCTATAGATTTCCCCTCAACTTTCACGTCCATTGAGCAGATAGGACAAGGGGGACTCGGCCAATACGCCACTGACGATGGCGCCGTTGCGCTAAACATTTACCCGGTGAGTGGAGAACTGCTGCATAAAGTAGAAACGGGGCAGGTAGAGCGATATCGTGCTTTCTGCGGTAAAAGCTATGGCACACTCACCTGGCTTGAGGAAAAAACGTTAATCCTCGAAAACGACAGCGCATTGTTAATGACGGCGGAAGGGATTTACGGCTTCGCCTACCTATTCGCGTTTATCCGCTTAACGGATACGGTTTGCCTTTTCGCTGGGGGATACTGCCCGCAGGATCGGCAACAAGAACATTTCAAAACCCTAGAAACCGCGCTACGCAGCCTGCGGATTATCACCACAACCCCAGAGATGGCATTGATCCTCCATAGAAAAGCATTAGGGGAAGAAGAAGCGGGGGCCAACGCCATTCAGGAAAACAAGGTAGAAATAAAGCAGGAAAAGACAACCGAGACGCCAACCTTTACCCCTATGCCCATCGATCCAGCCTTGCACCCGCTGCTGGCGGAGTACTCTCCGTTACGGCGGCACCTTGTGGATGCGCTGCTCTCGGCGGATACCATCGCCCCTATAGTCCATGCCGTGGCTGGCACCTTGCGTAGCAGCGTCGATTTCTATCATGGCGAAGAGGACGACCAGACAGCGCTGGGCAATCATCGGCTAGGCGGTCTGCCAGATTTACCTGTCGATATTCCCTACCCTTGCGTCAGCGTCACAGAAGACACCTTGCTCGAATACGAGGAATGCTGGCAAGAAGGTGAAGACGAAAAAGACGAGTGCATTTTCCCCTGGGACGACGTCACAAAGACCTATCGTGTACCGCTGGAATTTATTGCGCAGATAGACTGCCGCACTTTGGCACCGCTACAGGACTATCTGCCGCGCGAAGGAACCCTATTCTTCTTTCTGGAATGTGGAAGCAGCCCTGTAACAACCCGAGGGAAAGTCATCTATGTGCAGGATGCTGCACGTCTGTGCAGCGGCACACGCTTTGCCGACTTGGCCTTCAATGACGAGAGGACGCTCGGGCAGAAGCCCGCCTTTCAACTGCATCCGAGAACCAGCGTCGCCATACCCAGCTTTTACGCATTGCGCCAAAATCCTCATCTTGAAGCCCTATTGTGCTCGCGCATGAGTCTGGAACAGCAGGCCGAGCTGGACAATGATGTATACGACGATGCGCTGTCCCGTCTTGGCTTTGCGCAATATTACGCCTGGCAGTTACGGCAACTGGGGACATTCAATCTATTACCTAATAGTAAAGCGACGGAAGAGCAACTCGCCTGGATGGTCGAAAGGGAGATGCTGCCGCCAGACTTTTCGCCTGATGCCCCGTTGCCTGAATATCAGGGCATTGCCCGAATCAACGGCTGTGGCTTCAGCCAGCATGAATTACCCGAGTTGCAGGCAGCACAGAAATTGGGTGGAGAAGCGCAGGACTGGCTGGTGCTGTTTCAGGTCTGTCTGGACGGACAATTTCAGTGGGATGACGGTACGCTGAATTTCATCATCCATCGCACCGACCTTGCAGCACTACGCTTCGACCGCGTATTTCTGGTCTGTGACTACTGAGGATGTGTGTTGCCAAAGCGCAGTGAGCAATGTGGATAAACGCGCTGACTAGCGAATAAGCGCGACGACAATCCACCGCGAATTAATTGTGGTGATTGTCGTCGATGTTGCGTGGTACAGGCTTAAGACTTGGCGCTGAGCTGCGTGAAGACGGCTTGTAGGGTAGCGGCTTCGTAGGTTGGCGCGATGTCCGAATCGTTGGCGGCGCCACCTGCATTGAACCAGCAACTGTCTATGCCGTACAGGTTCGCCCCAAGGATATCGGCATCGAGCCTGTCGCCCACGATGATCGCCTCGGCTTTTTTGAACGAACTGAACTTGCTGGCGGAGAACTCGAAGAAACGTGCATCCGGCTTGGCGAAGCCGCAAGCCTCAGAGGTAGCGACAAACGAGAGCCAATCCGCCAGACCCGAGTTCGCCACCCGCTTCGCCTGCACATGCTCAATACCGTTGGTAATAATGCCAACTTCACCAATCTCGGCAAGCGCTTCACAGATCTGAACCGCGCCATCCACCAGCACCACGGTCTCAGGTAGGCATTCCAGATAGAGATTGCTCGCTTTGTGGGGATCGATATCGATGCCATGAAGGGAAAACGTGCGCCGAAATCGTTCTACTTTCAGGAGATCCTTGGAGATTTTCCCCTTCTCAAACTCGCTCCATAGCTGAGAATTCTCACGCTGATAGTCTGCGAACAGGGTCGTATTTTCAATATCGACGCCAAGGTTCGTCAGCGTACGCGCAAACGAAAGACGCTCAGAGGCTTTGAAATCCAACAGCGTGTCGTCAAGGTCAAACAGGAAATGGCGGTATTTCATAAATGTTGGTTACTCTGCATCAAGGAATCACTTCTGACGGAGACGGACTGCGCTGGCTTAGCGGCGGTCAGCGCACGGTTAACCCCCAGAAGCACAACGAAGAATGATAGCGTCAATAGCCCGATCATCACCCACGGAAACGCACCCGGGCCTGCGCTGCTGAGAAGTAATCCTCCAATGACGCCCCCTGAGGCCACCGCAGTATTCCACGATGTGGTAGACATCGACTGTGCGACGTCCACGGCGTCAGAAGAAAGGTGGGTCATTGCCGTTTGCGTGACGACGGAGAATCCCCCGAAAGAGATGCCCCACATAAAGACTGCCAGAATCAGAATGGCCTGTACATCGGACCAAAGGCCCAGAAGAAGCGTCGCCGCGGCGAATAAGAACACCTCAGCAGGACCGAGACGCTTGAGATTCCCATCGACGATAATGCCTGACAGTACGAGGCCAAAGACCGCACCCGCCCCGAAAATAAACAGCACACCGTTGAGCCAGTCACCCATGGCAGAAGCCACGAGGAAAGGCTCGATGTAAATATACAGAATATTGTGCGTGACGATGTAGGTGAGGATCAGCGCAAGCGTCGCCCCGACACCGCGCTTGGCGGCGACCTGAGGCAGTGATAGCCGATTATCAGCCGATTCACCCGGGAAATCGGGAGCAAAAAGCGCGATCCAGACCACAAGAAGCACCGCAATAACCGACACAAGTCCAAATGCGCCCTGCCAGCCGATGACTGAACCGAGAAGGCCGCCAATCGGTACGCCGAGAACCAGCGCTGCCGTCGAGCCCGCACCGACAATAGCGATTGCACGCCCGAGTAACCATCTGGGAACCATACGGGAGGCGTACCCGGCAAGCATCGACCACACCACGCCACCGAACAGGCCAGCAACAAAGCGGGCAGCCAGTGATAAAACGTAGTTGTCTGAAAAGGCGGTCACCGCATTCACGACGGCAAATCCACTAATCGCGATGAGCAGCAAGGGCTTGCGCCGCATGCCTCGCGTCAGCGCCGTAGCAGGAATCGCAGATAACAGCGCTCCCAACGCAAATGCAGTGATGAACTGGCCAGCCAGACTTTCAGAGACATCAAGACCCGTCGCGATCGAACTGAGGAGCCCTGCCGGCATGATCTCAGTGAGTAAGGTCAGAAACGCGGCTGTCGCAAGTGCGAGGAGCTTTAACACGGGGAGAGATGGGGTTTGGATTCGATTTGCACTCAAAATAATTATTTACCTGTAACACTGGCCTGTCGTAACACACGGAATGGAGTAACACACTAAATTTGGCCATCTGAACAGAGATGATACCACCACATTCTTATACAAACAGGTAACATTGTGCTCAGGGGCGCAATACGCGGTGGGTAAATAATGTTGAAAATCTCTTTTTTTACTCTTTTTATTAGGTACTTAAAAGAAACGACCATTCGGCATCCAGACATTTTTGGGCTTAAGAATTTTTCGCCGACAGAACTGGTTTCTCAAGGATACGAGTTAGTCGGCGATCCGACTGATTTTCATTTTTATGAGAAGGGCTATGTTATTGGTTACCATAATAAAAAGCTGAATATTGTTTTGAAACGCTATTTTTATCTCGATGAGAATGCCGGAAGCGGTCTCTCAATAGGAAGGGGAGCGAGCCTTATTTCTCTTTTGAAATGCTATAAGGCCGTTTATTTAGCTGATGGTATGACTGAACCTGTTTTTGACTTTTATTTTTCAGAGGATAAAAAAGAAGGGGCCGTGATATTAAGGGATTCCGTCGTGGTTCGCTTTAATCAATGGAGCACAAAAGGACAATATTCGATTGTCACTATTGAGAGTGATTTTAGTGAATCGGCACTATTTAGCAATGTTTCAACCAATGCAGTTAAAAGCACCCTGTATGCTTATGACTATCATCTACTGCTCTCAAAACCGACTTCCAGACGTGAACCTAATGCGTTTAATCGGCTAGCTAACTTTCTTTCGGCTTGAATGGGTTATAATCTATGGTGAAGTTCACACAACTCTGTTTTATAAACGTAAATTGCAGGCAACAACCTGCAATTTACGGTAGAAAATAAAGAATTATTATTTCTTCATTTCAATGCTTTTCATTGCCTCTTTGCTTAGGCCATCCTTTGAACTGCTAATAACGCAATTGTAAGTTTCACTTTCATTAATAACCATAAAAGTGCTAACCGGGTTTTTCATTTTTTTATCAACAGAGAAAATAATATAAGCATTTGGTAAGGAACTAGGTTTAAATGCACCAAACGAGTAGCTATCAGATAAACCGAGAGGGGATAAGTCAGCCGTTAATTCCATGGGTTGCGTACTGTGCGGCGAAGGGAACATGGATTTTGCTGACATCATCATTGACTGGGTGTTAATGTTATATTCTGTTGTCACTTTCATACCGACGTATTTTGATTCAGGCATATTCAGCTGTTTCTCACACATCGCATCGTGCTGCGGACTAGGCGTTCCATTTTGCAGGACAGCATGAATGTGTTTTAATTCAACTTGGTCTTTTCCGGTATGTGCTTTTGCCATGTCATCAGCCTGAGCAAACCCACTCATCACCAAGGCTGCCGTTGCTACAACGTGTAAAATAGTGCTATTCATTGCGTTCATTTTTTCTATCCTCTTTTATCTACAGGAAAACCATATGAACCATGCTAACAACCCGTTAATTATTAAATAACTAACCGGAATACTTCATGAGATTTAAAGAGTATTTCCCAGATAAGTTCGGATAGAAAAACAAATCACTGAAAAAGCACGATAATAACCAGCATCATTTTAAATGACGTGATTTTATAAATTCATTCTGGTTATAAACATAGTCAAATTTCAATATTACGTCAAAATCAAACCGACACAAAAATAAAATAAAAACAAGAATTACAAATAAATATAATCAAGCTAAGTATTTAATAAAATTATTTATCTACGATATCAACGATCAAGGCACAGCCCAGAGACATCACTCAGCGTACAGCATGGGTTTCTTACGCGATGAAAAAAGCAGAAAATGTCTAACGGGCTTTATACGTCAAAAGAAAAAAGGATACTGAATCAGAGAAAGAGACTAAAAGATTGGAGCGGGAAACGAGACTCGAACTCGCGACCCCGACCTTGGCAAGGTCGTGCTCTACCAACTGAGCTATTCCCGCATATAGGACAGACACTAACAGGCGTTACGTCTGATTACTGCACACTGCTTGTATGGTGACAAACAGTGATAAAACTTGGAGCGGGAAACGAGACTCGAACTCGCGACCCCGACCTTGGCAAGGTCGTGCTCTACCAACTGAGCTATTCCCGCCCGGGAAATCTTTACACGATGTTGAAGTTCTTTAATTGAAATTCTTCATCGGTATGGGGTGCGCATTATACGAGAAATCCGTTTAACCGCAAGCCCCCCAAAATGAAAAATTGTCTGACTGCTGATAAAAAAAACAATACGCTGGTAAAACAGGCGTTATGGCGTAAATAGCAGCAGTTCGCTGCACATCACTCCCTACCCGTTTTGCTTCACCGACTACAGTCGCAGAAAGTTCTCACGGTAATAGGCCAATTCCGCCAGTGATTCGCGAATGTCATCCATCGCCTGATGCGTGCCTTGCTTCTTAAAGCCCGTCAGAATTTCTGGCTTCCAGCGTCGCGCCAGTTCTTTGAGCGTGCTGACATCCAGATAGCGGTAGTGGAAGTAGGCTTCCAGCTCTGGCATATAGCGGAACAGGAAGCGACGATCCTGACCGATGCTGTTACCACAGATCGGCGATTTACCCGCCGGTACCCATTTTTGTAGAAACGCCAGCGTTTCCAGCTCGGCAGCGCGTTCATCCGTGGTGCTGGCTTTGACGCGATCCGTCAGGCCGCTGGCACCGTGCGTACGCACATTCCAGTCATCCATCAGCGCCAGTTGGCTGTCTGACTGGTGCACCGCCATGACCGGCCCTTCAGCCAACACGTTCAAGTTTGCATCCGTCACCAGCGTTGCGATCTCAATAATGCGATCGTGATCCGGGTTCAGACCCGTCATTTCGAGATCGATCCAGATCAGGTTATTTTCATCTACCATCGTGGGAATTCCTGTTGCATTGTGCCCTGTCGTCGATACAAGGATACCAGTAACAATCTCAATGCTGATACCGACAAGGTGGTATCAGTTAATTAAAATCAAATAGGGTGTATTATAGTCCGTTCAAACGCGGCGAGCGACAACCCGCTGTCGTGAACGATAAATCGTCTTAAGTGAGGCTCAGTGAGCAAAAAGAAACTGTCGAAAGGTCAGCAGCGTCGGGTTAGCGCAAACCACCAGCGTCGCCTGAAAAAAACGGAAAGCAAAGTCGAATGGGAAGATAGCCAACTGGGCGATGCGCAGGAAGGCATTATCATCAGCCGATTCGGTATGCACGCCGATGTGGAAGCCGCCGATGGCGTGGTGCACCGCTGCAACATTCGTCGGACCATTTCATCGCTGGTCACGGGCGACCGCGTCGTCTGGCGCCCCGGCCATGAATCACTCGCTGGCATCAGCGGGATCGTGGAAGCCGTTCACCCCCGCCATTCCGTCCTGACTCGCCCCGACTATTACGATGGCATTAAACCGATCGCCGCCAATATCGATCAGATCGTGATCGTCTCGGCGATCTTACCTGAGCTGTCGCTGAACATTATCGATCGCTATCTGGTCGCCTGCGAAACGCTGGAGATCGATCCGCTGATCGTGCTGAACAAAATTGACCTGCTGGATGACAAATCCCGCCAGTTTGTTGATAAACAAATGGATATCTACCGCGCCCTCGACTATCGCGTGCTGATGGTTTCCAGCCATACTCAACAGGGTATCCCTGAACTGGAACAGGCACTCACTGACCGTATCAGTATTTTCGCCGGACAGTCAGGTGTCGGGAAATCCAGCCTGCTTAACGCGCTGCTTGCACTGGGTGAAGAACGCATTCTGGTAAATGAGGTGTCTGATAACTCAGGATTGGGGCAACACACCACCACCGCCTCCCGGCTTTATCACTTCCCGCACGGCGGCGACGTGATCGACTCACCGGGCGTGCGTGAATTTGGTCTGTGGCATCTGGAGCCTGAACAGGTGACGAGTGGTTTCATTGAGTTACGTAAACACATCGGCTCGTGTAAGTTCCGCGACTGTAAACATGAAAACGATCCAGGCTGTGCGATCAATGCCGCACTTGCGCGCGGAGAGATTGCCACAGAGCGCTTTGATAACTATCACCGGATTCTGGAAAGCATGGCGCAAGTAAAAACGCGTAAAGGCTTTTCGGATACAGATAACTGACATTTATCATAACCGTCGCTACAATGCGCCCCCTTTGAGGATAAGTGAATCCGCTTATTCTCTCTGGGCTACCGCTGACAGCACTAAGCTAAGCGCGTTCCCCCAGAAAGCTTGTTTTATGGCGCACTATTAATCCAAGAGGCTCACAGTGCTGGATAATATCAAAATCAAATTACAGTATTGGCTTCCCAAGATCTGGCTGACCCGCTTAGCGGGCTGGGGAGCAAATAAGCGTGCAGGAAAACTCACCAAGCTGGTGATCGATCTGTTTGTCCGCCAATACAACGTCAACATGCAGGAAGCGCAGCAGCCGGATACCGCCTCCTACCGCACGTTTAACGAATTTTTCGTTCGCCCTCTGCGCCAAGGCATTCGTCCTGTCGATCCTCATGCGCACCGTCTGGTGCAGCCCGCTGACGGCGTGCTGTCGCAGTTTGGCCCCATTACCGACGGCAAGCTGATTCAGGCGAAGAATCACGACTACACGCTGGAAGCGTTGCTGGCTGGCAACTATGTGATGGCCGATCTGTTCCGCGACGGCCTGTTTGCCACCATTTATCTTTCTCCACGTGATTATCACCGCCTCCACATGCCGTGCGACGGCGTGCTGCGCGAGATGATTTATGTGCCGGGTGACCTGTTCTCTGTCAATCTGCTGACGGCCGATAACGTGCCGAATCTGTTTGCGCGTAACGAACGCGTCATTTGCCTGTTTGATACTGAATTCGGCCCATTGGCACAGATTCTGGTCGGTGCGACCATTGTCGGCAGCATCGAAACCGTGTGGTCCGGCGTGGTGACGCCACCGCGTGAAGGCATCATCAAGCGTTGGACTTACCCGCAGGCGGGTGAAGAAGGTGCAGTCGTGCTGGCGAAAGGCGAGGAAATGGGTCGCTTCAAGCTCGGCTCAACCGTGATTAACCTGTTTGCTGCCGGCAATAATCTCCAGTTTGCCGCACACCTGAATACCATGAGCGTGACGCGTATGGGCGAACCGTTTGCCGAAGTCCGTCAGGATGAGCAAGCGCCTGTTGTCTTCCCGGAAGGAACCGAACTGGAAGCCAACGACGCCGCACTGTCGCCTGCCGCTGTAACATCTGAGCCAGCTCAGGTTGAGGGACAAAATCCCGCGGCTGATGCAGCCGGCCAGACGGGCCACAAACCCGACGCGCCGTAAATAACGTCCGACTTTAGTCGCTTGTAAGAGTGTTGTTTGTAATAAGGTAGCTAACGTGCGTCTGATTCTGACTTTTCTTTTGGGATGTTTATTATCAACTGCCGCGTTGGCTGCCACTGCGCCCAATGAGGCGCAGTTACGCCAGCAGCTACAGCAGGCGGAAGCCAACAAAGGTGCAGCCGATCAGGCGAAAGTCGTTGAAGAATATCAGGCTGCACTGAACACCCTGCAGGACCGCAAAGAGTCACTGGAGCGCGCCACACAGTATCAGCGCGTCATTGATGATTTCCCTAAGCTGGTTCAAGAGCTGCGTCGCCAGCTTAATGCCGAAGACGGCAAATCGTCGTCTATTTCAGAAAGTCTCTCCAGCAACGATCTCGAACAGCAGTTACTGCAAACCAGCAGCCAGCTGTTGGAACAGGCCCGCCAGCTCCAGCAGGAACAGGATCGGCTGCGTGAAATCAGCGACTCACTGAGCCAGCTTCCGCAGCAGCAAACTGAAGCCAGCCGCATGCAAAACGATGCGGAACGCCGTATTCAGTCTCTCGGTACGCCTGCTACCCCGCTGGGGCAAGCGCAACTCGTCGCGCTTCAGGCCGAATCTGCCCTGCGCAAAAGCCGGGTGGACGAACTGGAGCTGGCACAGCTGTCAGCCAGCAATCGTCAGGAGCTGTCCCGGTTACGTGTCGAACTGTATAAAAAGCGCTACGACAGGATGGATCTGCTGCAACAGGATTTACGCAGCAGACTCAACAACCTGCGCCAGCGCGAAGCCGAACAGGCATTAGAGCGCACAGAGCTGCTCGCCGAACAAAGTGGCGATTTACCTAGCGTCATCAGCAAGCAGCTACAGGTTAACCGCGAGCTCTCCGTCGCGCTGAACCAGCAAGCACAGCGGATGGACCTCATAGCTTCTCAGCAGCGTCAGGCTGCCACGCACACCATTCAGGTTCGTCAGGCGCTGAGCACCATTCGCGAACAGGCACAGTGGCTCGGTGTTTCACCGATATTGGGTGAAACCTTACGGGCACAGATCGCCCGCCTGCCGGAAATGCCCAAGCCTCAGTTGCTAGATAGCGACATGGCACAGCTGCGCGTACAGCGCCTGCACTTTGAAGATCTGATCAACAAACCGCAGGAGCCTGATAACGCCAAACAGGATAACGGCGATCCGCTGACCAACGAACAGCAGCGTATTCTGGCCGACCAGATGCGAACCCAGCGCGACCTGCTGACCTCACTGATCTCCGGCTGTGATTCGCAAATACTGGAGTTAACCAAACTCAAAGTCGCCAATAACCAGCTGTCGGATGCACTAACCGAAACACGGGAAGCGGCTCATCGTGACCTGTTCTGGGTTGCGGATGTCGAGCCAGTGACGTTCGCTTATCCGCTCAAACTGGTACAGGATCTGACGCGCCTGCTGTCATTAGATACGCTGACGCAGCTGGGTAGCGCGCTGGTGATGATGGTGACCAGTCAGGAAACCGTGCTGCCGCTGCTGGGCGCACTGCTGCTGGTTGGCTTTAGTATCAGCTCTCGTCGTCACTATCATGCGTTTATGGAGCGTGCCAGCAGCCGCGTCGGTAAGGTCACACTCGATCACTTTATGCTGACGCTGCGTACCGTGTTCTGGTCCATCCTTACCGCCCTGCCGCTGCCAGTGCTCTGGGCCGCGCTGGGATACGGGCTACAAAACGCCTGGCCTTATCCGATTGCCGTCGCTATCGGCGACAGCGTGACCGCTACCGTGCCGTTGATGTGGCTGGTGATGATCAGCGCCTCATTCTCGCATCCGCAGGGGCTGTTCATTGTCCACTTCCGCTGGTCGCCGGAGCACGTAGCCAGAGCGATGCGCTACTATCGCCTCTCCATCGCCTTTATCGTGCCGCTGATTATGGCGCTGATTACGTTCGATAAACTCAACGATCGCGAGTTTTCCAGCACGCTGGGGCGGCTCTGCTTCATCCTGCTCTGTATGGCGTTGAGTTTGGTCACCGCTGGGCTAAAACGCGCTGGTATCCCGCTGCATCTTGATAAAGAAGGCTCAGGGGAAAACTCCGTTAACCGTGCGATGTGGAACATCCTGATCGCTATGCCGCTCGTTGCCGCGCTGGCCTCCTGCATCGGCTATCTGGCGACCGCACAGGCGCTGCTGGCCCGTCTGGAAACCTCCGTCTCTATCTGGTTCTTCCTACTGGTGGTTTACCACATTATTCGCCGTTGGATGCTGATTCAGCGTCGCCGCATAGCCTTCGATCGCGCCAAACAGCGACGTTCGGAAATTCTGGCGCAGCGTGCCAAAGGTGAAGAAGACACGACGTCTGCGTCGTCCCATGAAAGTAGTTCGGAAGCGGTAGAAGAACCCGTCGTCGATCTGGATGCCATCAGCGCCAAATCCTTGCAGCTGGTACGCTCCATTCTGACGTTGATTGCGCTGGTTTCCGTTATCGCGCTGTGGTCGGAAATTCATTCTGCTTTCGCATTCCTGGAAAATATCAGCCTGTGGGATGTCTCCAGCACAGTCAAAGGCGTGGAAAGCGTGCAGGCGATTACGCTGGGATCGGTGCTGATCGCGATTCTGATCTTCATTATTACCGCACAGCTGGTACGTAACCTACCCGCCCTGCTGGAGCTGGCGATCCTACAGCATTTGGATCTGTCGCCGGGCAGCGGCTACGCCATTACCACCATCAGCAAATATATTCTGATGCTGATCGGCTGTCTGATGGGCTTCTCGTTGATCGGGATCGAATGGTCGAAACTGCAATGGCTGGTTGCCGCACTGGGTGTAGGGCTCGGGTTTGGCTTGCAGGAGATCTTCGCCAACTTTATCTCTGGCCTGATCATCCTGTTTGAGAAACCGATCCGCATCGGCGATACGGTAACGATCCGCGATCTCACGGGTAGCGTCATGCGTATTAATACCCGCGCCACCACCATTTCCGACTGGGATCGCAAAGAGATCATCGTGCCGAACAAGGCATTTATCACCGAGCAGTTTATCAACTGGTCGCTGTCGGATTCGGTCACGCGTGTGGTGATGACGGTGCCAGCTCCGGCGAACGCGAACAGTCAGGAAGTTACGGAACTGCTGATGGACGCAGTGAAGCGTTGTTCACTGATTCTGGACACGCCAGAGCCCGAAGCCTTCCTCGTTGACCTGCAACAGGGGATTCAGATTTTCGAGCTGCGCGTGTTCGCCGCCGAAATGGGTCACCGTATGCCGCTGCGCCACGAACTGCATCAGCTGATTCTGGAAAACTACCGCAAACACAATCTGGAGCTTCCTTTCCCTCCGTTCCAGGTGAAAATGGACAATCTGTCGCGCAGTGGAAAAACGCTGACGCCACGGCAGCGGACGCCGGGCAGCTTATAAGAAGGGAAAACGGGCGGCGGCCAGATCTGGCCCCGCCCTACTTCAAACGGATTACGCGCGATCGACGGAGAACGCGATCACATCACTCAGCCTCTCGGCATTCAGCGCCAGCATGATCAAACGATCCACACCTAACGCCACACCAGCACACTCCGGCAGACCGTGTTTCAGCGCCGCCAGCAGGTTTTCATCAATCGGCTGCTGTGGCAGACCACGCGAGGCACGCTTGCGGTTATCCTGCTCGAAGCGCTGACGTTGCTCATCGGCATCAGTCAATTCACGGAAGCCGTTCGCCAGCTCGATCCCCTTGAAATAGACTTCAAAACGCTCGGCGACGCGATGGTCTTCCGAACTGATCTCGGCCAGCGAGGCCTGGGTTGCCGGGAAATGGTAGACAAACGCGGGTTTGTCACGCCCGATATGCGGCTCAACGCCAAAGGTGAACAGCATCTGCACCAGCGAATCGCGATCGTCTTCACGGCAGGCGATATCGCCCAGCCCGAGTTTTTCTGCTGCTTCGCGCAGCTGCGCTTTATCAACAGACAGAGGGTCGATCTCCAGATGGCGTAAAAACGCCTGCTGATAGGAGAGCATTTCCGCGCTTTCACAATCCAGTACCTGCTGCAACAGGTCATCGACCTCATTCATCAGGCGGTACATATCATAGTGAGGGCGATACCATTCCAGCATCGTGAATTCAGGGTTGTGGTGTCGGCCTGATTCTTCATTACGGAAACTGCGGCCCAGCTGAAAAATCGGTCCACTACCGGCAGCCAGCAGACGCTTCATGTGGTATTCCGGGCTGGTCATCAAATACAGCGTCATGCCATCCGCAGCACCGGGGCCAACGAAGCGGGTCTGGAACGGGTATAAGAAAATATCCGTTACCGTAGCCTGGCTCATCGCGGGCGTTTCGACCTCCAGTACACCACGATCGGTGAAGAAACGTCGGACAGCAGCAATGATCGACGCTCGTTTCAACAAATTAGCGACAGAAGCACTAGGTTGCCAACTTGTCGTCTCGCTCATGGTTCTTACTCCAAAGTCAAACAGGGGGTGCAGTCTACCCGCATCAGCCCAAATTTCCAGCGGAAAAAAGGCCAGACGCGCTTTTCAGCAATGCTGCTCTACCCTCCAGGAGGGAGCGATCAAGATAGCAGCCGTAAATTATATCCAGTGGATCATTTTCTTATATCCACCTCAAAAGGGTTATTAAAGAAATAAAAGCATTATTCCCCCCTAAATAAGTCTTTCGATCACGTTTTTATCAATAAATACGCGACCCACTGAAAAAACCGCAAAATGCAGGATCACATCAAATTTCATCTACCCATAATTCGGTATAATCATTCCCACACAAAAATTATAGGTTTATCTATTCTTTATACATCTATCACATAATTTTCAGCGGGTTTGATATTAAGCTCGGATATAAAGACAGAAACGAATAGATATTATTTTTTTATTTTAACTTAATTAACTTAAGTAACTGGAGGAATGCATTGCAAACCTTTAACGCCGATTTAGCCATTATCGGGGCTGGAGGCGCTGGCCTACGAGCAGCAATTGCTGCCGCGGAAGCCAACCCTCAACTGAAAATTGCGCTGATCTCAAAAGTCTACCCAATGCGTAGCCATACCGTGGCGGCAGAAGGTGGGTCAGCCGCAGTGACTCAGGAACACGATAGCTTCGATTATCACTTCAATGACACCGTGTCTGGTGGCGACTGGCTGTGTGAACAAGACGTTGTTGAGCACTTCGTCAAGCGCTGCCCGGAAGAGATGATTCAACTGGAACAGTGGGGCTGCCCCTGGAGCCGTAAACCGGATGGTTCTGTCAACGTTCGCCGCTTTGGCGGGATGAAGATCGAACGCACCTGGTTTGCCGCCGATAAGACCGGCTTCCACATGTTGCATACCCTGTTCCAAACTTCCCTTAAATATCCGCAAATCCAACGCTTCGACGAGCACTTTGTCCTCGACGTTCTGGTCGATGACGGCCAGGCGCGCGGCCTCGTTGCCATCAATATGATGGAAGGTTCGCTGATTCAGATCCGCGCTAACGCCGTGGTGCTGGCAACAGGTGGCGCAGGTCGCGTGTACCGTTACAACACCAACGGCGGCATCGTCACAGGCGACGGCATGGGCATGGCGTTCCGCCACGGCGTCCCGCTGCGTGATATGGAATTCGTTCAATATCACCCGACCGGCTTGCCCGGCTCAGGAATCCTGATGACCGAAGGCTGTCGTGGCGAAGGCGGCATCATGGTCAACAAAGATGGCTACCGCTATCTGCAAGACTACGGCATGGGCCCGGAAACGCCGCTCGGAGAACCGAAAAACAAATACATGGAGTTGGGGCCGCGCGATAAAGTCTCGCAGGCATTCTGGCACGAATGGCGCGCAGGCCGCACTGTCTCAACCCCGTTGGGCGATGTGGTTTACCTCGATCTGCGCCACCTCGGCGAGAAGAAACTGCAGGAACGTCTGCCGTTCATCTGCGAACTGGCAAAAGCCTATGTCGGCGTCGATCCGGTGAAAGAGCCGATTCCTATCCGTCCTACTGCGCACTACACGATGGGCGGCATTGAAACCGATCAGAACTGCGAAACCCGCATCAAAGGTCTGTTCGCCGTCGGCGAATGTTCCTCGGTTGGTCTGCACGGCGCGAACCGTCTCGGTTCCAACTCGCTGGCCGAACTGGTGGTCTTCGGTCGCGTTGCAGGTGAACACGCCGTACAGCGCGCACAGGCTGCGGCACCGGCCAACGGCACGGCGCTGGATGCACAAACGCGCGACATCGAACAACGCCTGCATGACCTGATGAATCAGGAAGGCACCGAAAGCTGGGCGAAAATCCGCGACGAAATGGGCATGTCGATGGAAGAAGGCTGTGGTATTTACCGCACCACCGATCTGATGCAGAAAACCGTCGATAAGATGGCTGAGCTGAAAGAACGCTTCAAACGCGTGAAAATCACCGACCGCTCCAGCGTGTTCAACACCGACCTGCTGTACACCGTTGAGCTGGGCCATAGCCTGGATGTTGCGGAATGTATGGCGCACTCGGCGATCAACCGTAAAGAATCTCGCGGCGCCCACCAGCGTCTGGATGACGGTTGCACCGAACGTGATGACGTTAACTTCCTGAAGCATACGCTGGCGTTCTATAACCCGGAAGGCGTACCTCGTCTGGAGTATAGCGATGTGAAAATTACCAAACTTCCACCGGCCAAGCGCGTATACGGTGCAGAAGGTGATGCGCAGGAAGGCAGCAAGAAGGAGCAGGCGAATGGCTGAGATGATCAAAACCCTGAAAATGGAAGTCATGCGCTATAACCCTGAACAGGACAGCGAACCGTATTTTGAAGCGTTCGATGTTCCGTACAACACGCAGACGTCCCTGCTGGATGCGCTGGGTTACATCAAAGATAACCTGGCACCGGACCTCTCCTACCGCTGGTCCTGCCGTATGGCAATCTGTGGTTCCTGCGGCATGATGGTGAATAACGTCCCTAAACTGGCCTGTAAAACCTTTCTGCGTGAATACACGAACGGTCTGAAGGTCGAAGCGCTGGGCAACTTCCCTATCGAGCGCGATTTAGTGGTCGATATGACCCACTTCATCGAGAGTCTGGAAGCCATCAAGCCGTATATCATCGGCAACGATCGTAAACCTGCTGATGGCCCGAACAAGCAGACTCCGGCGCAAATGGCGAAGTATCACCAGTTCTCCGGCTGTATTAACTGTGGTCTGTGCTATGCGGCATGTCCGCAATTCGGCCTGAACCCTGAGTTCATCGGCCCGGCGGCGATTACGCTGGCGCACCGTTATAACCTGGACAACCGCGATCACGGCAAGAAAGAGCGTATGGCGCAGTTGAACGGGAATAACGGCGTCTGGAGCTGTACGTTTGTGGGCTACTGCTCAGAAGTGTGTCCGAAGCACGTCGACCCTGCCGCGGCTATCCAGCAAGGCAAAGTCGAAAGCGCGAAAGACTTCATGATCGCCATGCTGAAACCACAATAAGGGAGGGACAATGATGACATCTAAACGTAAAGCGTATGTTCGCGGTATGTCGCCGACCTGGTGGAAAAAGCTGGGGTTCTACCGCTTTTATATGGTGCGTGAAGGGACTGCCGTCCCTGCCGTCTGGTTCAGCATCGTACTGATGTTCGGCGTTTTCGCGCTGAAAAACGGGCCAGAAGGCTGGGCAGGCTTCGTCAGCTTCCTGCAAAACCCACTGGTGCTGCTGATCAATATCGTTGCTCTGCTTGCTGCCGCGCTGCATACCAAAACCTGGTTTGAACTGGCACCGAAGGCCAGCATCATCGTGATTAAAGATGAAAAAATGGGGCCAGAGCCGATCATTAAAGGGCTGTGGGCTGTCACCGTGGTGGTAACCGTAGCCGTTCTGGCGATCGCCTTACTATTCTGAACAGGAGAAATAACGTGATTAACCCAACGCCAAAACGTTCTGACGAACCGCCTTTCTGGGGCCTGTTCGGCGCCGGTGGGATGTGGAGCGCGTTCTTCGCCCCGGTGATCATTCTGCTGGTCGGGGTGATGCTGCCTCTGGGCTTGTTCCCAGACGCGTTAACCTATGAGCGCATCGCCGCGTTCAGCCAGAGCTTTATCGGCCGCGTCTTTTTACTGCTGATGATTGTATTGCCGCTCTGGTGTGGCCTACACCGTATCCACCACGCGATGCATGACCTGAAAATCCACGTCCCTGCCGGGAAATGGGTGTTCTACGGTCTGGCAACCATCCTGAGTGTGGTTACCGTCATCGGTGTTGTTACACTGTAGAGACAACGCTGTAGATGTGAATCTGTACTTAACGGCCTGCACGATATTGCAGGCCGTATTATTTCCCCGCCTGACCACATCCATCGTCTACACTGGAACAAAGATGAAAACGATGAGATGTCAATATGATGCCCTTTAACGCTATTCGCTTTAACACCACGTTATTCAAAAGCCTTCTCTTCAAAATCAGACGACGTGGGAAAGCGTGCATTGCCGCGCTGATAGCACTCTTTTCTGTCGCCTGTAGCGTAACGCCGCCCGATAACGTCACCGTCGTGGAAAATTTTGACGTCAATCGTTACCTCGGCACATGGTATGAGATCGCCCGTCTCGACCACCGCTTTGAACGCAATATGGAACGCGTGACGGCAACCTACAGCCCGCGGGATGACGGCGGAATCAAGGTGATCAATCGTGGCTTTAACGTCGAAAAACAGGAATGGAAAGAGAGCATCGGGAAAGCGTATTTCACGGGTTCGCCCCAGCAGGGCGCACTAAAAGTGTCGTTCTTCGGGCCGTTCTATGGCGGTTACAACATTATTGAACTGGACGACGACTACCGTTACGCCCTGATTTGCGGGCCGAACCGCGACTACCTGTGGATTCTCTCACGCACGCCAACGTTAGATGCTACGACACGCGACAAACTGGTCGCCACAGCCAAACGCTACGGCTTCCCGACAGAAGCGCTTATCTGGGTCAATCAGTAATCTAAGCATGTTGACCACAACACGAAGATGAAACGTCTATACCCTAAATAATTCGAGTTGCGTGAAGGCGGCAACTGCGAGAATCCCCAGGAGCTTACTCAGGTAAGTGACTGGGGTGAGTAAGGGCGGCCAACGCACAAGCAGCTTGAAGTATGACGGGTATGCGTTATCCCATAATCTTATCGCGAAACATAAAGAAAACCGCGCCCAGCAGGCACAGCCCCGCCCAAATATAATCGGTGCGGAACGGTTCTTTTAAAATGAACATGGAGAAAGGGATAAATACGGAAAGGCTGATCACTTCCTGCAATATTTTCAATTGACCGGCAGAGGCAACCTGATAACCAATCCGATTGGCCGGCACCTGTAGAAGGTATTCAAATAATGCGATACCCCAACTGATCAACGCAGCAATTATCCAGGTTCGGCCACTGAAATAGCGTAGATGCCCATACCAGGCGAACGTCATAAATATATTACTCAACGTCAGCATGCCGACAGTAATGAAAAGAGGCGACATTATTACTTCTCCGAGTGATCCACTTTCACATTATCTCGCCGTGGGGAAGAAAACACCATAAACGGCATTTTCTTCCACTCGGAAAAGTTATTACGACTTATTTCCTACGTTATCTATTGGGCGCTGCGCTGAATGGCCTTCCCACCCGCTTCAACATCTTGCCCAACGCCTCGGGTGGTATTGCACCCAACCACCGCAGAGAGAATAACCAGAGAGAAAATGGCAACAAAAGCTTTCTTCAACATACTCGGTTCCTTCTTTATGAGAGTAGGATTTCAACGGTACGAAAGTGACTGCTTTTTAAGCGTAGCCAATTTTAATTCTTGTGGAGGTTTTTTCGGACGAGGAGCAAAGCAGGGGAAGACTTGAGTGAGGAAAAAATGAATTAAAAAGGCCGCCCTCACAGAAGGCGACCTTTTTCGCATTAATTACTTAACGCGTGATACGTATTCGCCAGAACGGGTGTCAACTTTGACAACTTCGCCGATCTGCACGAACAATGGCACTTTAACGACTGCGCCAGTGCTCAGCGTTGCTGGCTTACCACCCGTACCGGCAGTATCGCCTTTCAGGCCTGGATCGGTATCGGTGATTTCAGCTTCGATGAAATTCGGTGGCTGAACGGTGATTGGGCTACCGTTCCACAGAGTAACGATACATTCTGCGTTGTCTTGCAGCCATTTTGCGGCGTCACCAACGGTCTTCTCTTCAACCTGATGCTGTTCAAACGTCTCAGGGTGCATGAAGTGGTAGAACTCACCGTCGTTGTACAGGTAGTTCATGTTGGTATCGACGACGTCTGCGCCTTCTGCAGAATCGGTAGACTTGAAGGTTTTTTCAACGCGAGAGCCCGTCAACAGGCGACGCATTTTTACGCGAGCAAAAGCCTGGCCTTTACCCGGCTTAACAAACTCACTGGATTCGACGGCATACGGTTCGCCTTCGAATATGATTTTAAGACCGGAACGGAAATCGTTGCTAGAATAAGTCGCCATAAAGGCCCTCTATAATTTTAATACTGGTACGAAGCCAAAAAATGGCACACATTGTAACCCTAAATATACCTTCCAGAGAAGATTGGTTGCAGCAACTTGCAGACGTAATTACCGATCCTGATGAATTACTGCAACTTTTGGCACTGAACGATCACGCTAAACTTCGGCAAGGCAGTGATGCGCGCAGGCTTTTTGCGCTGCGTGTACCGCGAGCATTCGCTGCACGGATGCAAAAAGGCAATCCTGACGATCCGTTGCTGCTACAGGTATTGACCGCGCGTGAGGAGTTTATCGCCACCCCAGGCTTCACTCATGACCCGCTTGATGAGCAACACAGCGTCGTGCCGGGGCTACTACACAAATATCACAACCGTGCTCTGCTGCTGGTTAAAGGCGGCTGTGCGGTAAACTGCCGCTACTGCTTCCGCCGCCATTTCCCCTATCAGGATAATCAGGGCAACAAGGCAAACTGGCGTCAGGCGCTGGATTATATCCGCCAGCACCCAGAACTGGATGAAATTATTTTTTCCGGTGGCGACCCGCTGATGGCTAAAGACCACGAGCTGGACTGGCTGATCACCGAACTGGAACACATCCCACATCTGAAACGTCTACGCATTCACAGCCGCTTGCCGGTGGTTATCCCTGCACGTATTACCGACGCGCTGTGCGATCGCCTGTCGCGCAGTTCGCTTCAGGTGTTGCTGGTAACGCATATTAACCATCCGCAGGAAATTGATCCTGATTTAACACAAAGTATGGCACGCTTGCGCCGTGCGGGCGTGACGCTGCTCAACCAAAGCGTGCTGCTGCGCGGGGTGAATGACAGCGCAGAGACGCTCGCCCGGCTCAGTAATGCGCTATTTGACGCAGGAATTCTGCCTTATTACCTGCACGTACTGGATAAGGTTCAGGGTGCCGCGCATTTTCTGGTAGATGACAACGAGGCACGCGTCTTAGTTAAAGCGCTGCTGAAGAAGGTATCCGGCTATCTGGTGCCGCGTCTGGCACGGGAAATCGGTGGGGAAGCCAGCAAAACGCCGCTGGATTTAGGGATGAAGCAGCATCAGGACGATGCCGATCTATTACGTTGAGCGACCGAGTGAGTGAATAATGCGGTGAGAGCGGATTTCTCCACTCTCACCGGGTTTTTCTCTAGCTTAAGGACATTTGTAGACGCTGCCGTTCATCTTGCTATCTAGCGGTGCAAAGCTTGACCAGAAGGTTTCGCTCGAACTGGTTGTGCCATAGATGGTATTGCCTCCCATCGCCGCCGCTTTATTGCGCAGATCGTTTGCCGCACTGCGCATAGAACTGCCGTCGCTATGGTTTCCCGCCAGCCAGTTAGACTGGCTACCGCTGGCTTGCCCTAATAGCTGACACTCGCTTCCTGGTTTGGTATCCGTGAACGCCACGGCTTGCCCAGCAGCACTGAGTTGACTGGTGCTGCTGCACCCCGCCAACAAAACGGCGGCTGATAGCCCCAACAAAATACGAACCTGCATGTCTTACTCCTTGCGATTGAAAAACCAAAGGGCACAGGCCCGATTAGTTACGCCACGCCTTGAAGCGGTTGATCAGTCCGTTGGTAGAACTGTCATGGCTGTCGATCGTACTGTCATTTTCCAGCTCTGGCAGAATGCGGTTTGCCAGTTGTTTCCCTAACTCCACGCCCCACTGATCGAATGTGAAGATGTTCAGGATCGCGCCCTGAGTGAAGATCTTGTGCTCATACAGCGCAATCAGCGCTCCCAGGCTGTACGGGGTGATTTCGCGCAGCAGGATAGAGTTGGTCGGGCGATTGCCTTCGAATACTTTAAACGGCGCGACGTGTTCCACCTCTTTTGGACTTTTTCCTGCTGCCGCAAATTCGGCTTCTACCACCTCACGGCTCTTACCGAACGCCAGCGCTTCCGTCTGTGCAAAGAAGTTAGACAGCAGCTTGCTGTGGTGATCGCTCAATGGGTTATGGCTAACCGCCGGCGCAATGAAATCACACGGAACCAGCTTGGTACCCTGATGGATCAACTGGTAGAAAGCATGCTGGCCGTTCGTACCCGGTTCACCCCAAATAATCGGTCCAGTCTGGTAATCCACAGGATTGCCGTTGCGATCGGCCGATTTCCCGTTGGATTCCATATTTCCCTGTTGGAAATAGGCGGCAAAACGGTGCATGTATTGGTCATACGGCAGAATCGCTTCAGTTTCGGCACCGAAGAAATTGTTGTACCAAATGCCGATCAGCGCCAGCAGCACAGGCAAGTTTTTCTCCGCTGGCGTGGAAGCAAAGTGCTTGTCCATCGCGTGCGCGCCGCTGAGCAATTTTTCAAAGTTATCAAAGCCCAAAGAGAGAATGATCGACAGCCCAATCGCCGACCACAGAGAGTAGCGTCCGCCAACCCAGTCCCAGAATTCGAACATGTTGTCGGTATCGATACCAAATTCACCGACGGCTTTCGCGTTGGTAGACAACGCGGCAAAGTGCTTGGCAACATGCTTATCGTCCTGCGCCGTTTTCAGGAACCAGTCGCGAGCGCTGTGCGCGTTGGTCATGGTTTCCTGCGTGGTGAAGGTTTTCGACGCAACGAGGAACAGCGTGGTTTCTGGGTTCAGCGGCTTCAACGTTTCAGCGATGTGCGTGCCGTCAACGTTAGAGACAAAGTGCATGTTGAGGTGATTTTTATACGGCTTCAGCGCTTCCGTTACCATGAACGGGCCGAGATCGGAGCCGCCGATACCGATGTTAACCACGTCGGTAATTGTTTTGCCGGTATAGCCTTTCCACTCACCGCCAATCACGCGTTCGCTGAAATCCTTCATCTTCGCCAGCACCGCGTTGACTTCCGGCATCACATCTTTGCCATCCACCAAAATCGGTGTGTTGCTGCGGTTACGCAGGGCAACGTGCAGAACGGCGCGATCTTCCGTGCGGTTGATTTTCTCGCCAGCAAACATGGACTGAATCGCCGCAGACAGGTCGGTTTCTCGTGCCAGCGCGTGCAGTTTTTCCATCGTTTCTACCGTGATGCGGTTTTTGGAGTAATCCACCAGCATCTGATCGTCGAACGTCGCGGAAAAATGCGCGAAACGATCGCTATCTTGTGCAAACAGCTCGCTGATTTGCACGTCTTTCATCGCGTCAAAATGGTGTTGTAATGCCTGCCAGGCGGCAGTTTGGCTTGGATTAATATTTTTCATAATGCGACTTTCTCTCTAAGCATGAGTTCAAAGTGACTGAATCGATTGTATCCCTTAAAATCCGGATTGAGATCCCTTTTCTTGCTAAAAGCGATTTATGCCCTGTAGTTCACTGACAGATTGTTCACTGACAGATTGTTTATTGACAGAAACGGCATAACCCGTTATTTCTAACACCGTACTTGCACACTCGGTGTGCAAGCCAGAAGAGGCGCGTCGCCCAGGTAAGATATCGGAGGAACCGTAATCCGCTGATGATATCCGAGGGGGAGCGACGCCGAGATGCGGTGAAAATACGGCTTTCATCCTATCGACTACAGAGGCTGAATCCTCTGGGTTGTCACCGGATTTGTCCTAATGGACGTCCAGCAAGGTGGAGCGCTTCTGGGTGTATCGTAGTCATTTTCTACGCCTGCCCCCTACTTTTGCTCTCCCCCTGTGCCAAGGCTGATTAATGGAATGCTGTTTACTGAAAAACAGCCTACCCCCTGACACGAGGTTTTTTGACATGTCTGCAATTGAAGTATCCGCAAACGCGAACTCTACCGTTATTGCCAAATTTGGCGGCACCAGCGTGGCTGACTTTGACGCCATGAATCGCAGTGCTGATGTGGTGTTATCCAACCCGAATGTGCGCGTTGTGGTGCTGTCAGCATCAGCGGGTATTACGAATTTACTGGTCGCGCTCGCGGAAGGCCAAACGCCGGAAGCGCGCGCCGAGCATCTGGCAAAAATCCGCCAAATCCAATACGCCATCATCGACAAATTGACCGACCAAAGCGTTATTCGCGATGAGATTGATCGCATGCTGGACAGCATCACCACCCTGTCTGAAGCGACGGCGCTCGCGACGTCAAACGCCCTGACCGATGAACTGGTCAGCCACGGCGAACTGATGTCTACCCTGCTGTTTGTCGAGATTCTGCGCCAGCGTGATGTCGTTGCAGAATGGTTCGATGTGCGCAAAATCATGCGTACCGACGATCACTTTGGCCGTGCTCAGCCGGACTTCGAGGTTTTAGGTGAACTGACTCGCAGCCAGTTGCAGCCGCGTCTTGAGCAAGGTCTGGTGATCACTCAGGGCTTTATCGGCAGCGAAGCGAAAGGTCGCACGACCACGTTGGGTCGCGGCGGTAGCGATTATACGGCGGCGCTGCTGGGCGAAGCGCTCAACGTCAGCCGGATTGATATCTGGACCGATGTTCCCGGCATCTACACCACCGATCCACGCGTGGTGCCGACGGCAAAACGCATCGACCAAATCATGTTTGAAGAAGCCGCCGAGATGGCGACATTTGGCGCGAAAGTCCTGCACCCGGCCACGCTGCTGCCTGCGGTGCGTAGCGATATCCCTGTGTTCGTCGGCTCAAGCAAAGATCCAGCCGCTGGCGGTACGCTGGTGTGCAATAAAACCGAAAACCCGCCGCTGTTCCGCGCGCTGGCGCTGCGTCGTAAACAAACGCTGCTTAAGCTGTATAGCCTGAACATGCTGCACGCACGCGGTTTTCTGGCTGAAGTGTTCAGCATTCTGGCGCGTCACAACATCTCCGTTGACCTGATCACCACGTCAGAAGTCAACGTCGCACTGACGCTCGACACAACCGGCTCCACCTCAACAGGCGACAGCCTGCTCTCCAGCGCCTTGCTGACTGAGCTGTCATCGCTGTGTCGGGTTGAGGTTGAAGAGAATCTGTCGCTGGTCGCGCTGATCGGCAACAATCTGTCTCAGGCCTGTGGCGTCGGGAAAGAAGTATTTGGCGTACTGGAACCCTTCCGTATTCGCCTGATCTGCTACGGCGCCAGCAGCAACAACCTGTGCTTCCTGGTACCGGGTGATGACGCCGAGCGAGTGGTACAAACGCTGCACCGCAGCCTATTCGAGTAAGCAACGTCTATCTTGTGGGGGAAACCTCCCCCACAAGATTCTGTCATAACGTCAGCGGTGATTCTTCGCGCTCTTCGTCCCCATCCTGTTGCACAATCAAGACGTTATACGCTACCGCACAGAACAGTGAATTCAGTCGGTTCATGTCCCCAAGTAAGCTCAAATGAAGCGAACTGGTTTCCAGACTCTGTACGTTGTGCTGATGTAAGCGGTCGACATGCGCATGGGCATAACGGCGGTTCATAATGCGGAAACGGTGTTTGGCACGGCGCAGGCGTTTCGCGCTGGTGACATCCTCCGACAGGAAAACCGATAGCCCCAGACGCAAATTCGCCAGCAGCTGTTCATGCAGATGGTTCAACTCTTCCAGACCCTGCGCGGAAAACGCCATGCGTACACCAGAGGAATGATTGGCAATGTCATCTGCCATGCGTTCGATAATATCTCCCGCCTGCTCCAGATTCAGCGCCACTTCAATCACTTCTGCCCAGCGCCGGGAATCTCGCTCATCCAATCCGTCTTTCTGAATTTGCGCCAGATAGAGCTTAATCGCGGTGTAAAGGATATCGACATCATCATCGAGTCGGCGAATCTCCCGCCGTTGCATATGGTCGCCCTGCAAGACTTCACGGTACAAACGCAGCATTTGCTCCAGCACATCGCCAATGCGCAGCGTTTCTCGTGCGGCGTTGGTCAGTGCCAGCGCTGGCGTATCCAGAGAACTGGTGTCCAGATGGCGCGGTTTCATCTGGAGATCGACCTGCGGCGAGTCAGCAATCATCGCGCAGGACAGCCGTGCCACCACGCCGGTGAGCGGGATCAGCAGCAGACAGCGAATCAGGTTGTAGAACAAGTGGAAGTAGATGACCAGCTCTTCGGCACCCAGCGGAATACGCGTCAACCAGCGCGAAAGCGGTTCAACCAGCGGCAGCACGACCAAACAGCCTATCAGCTTGAACAACATGCTGCCGAGCGCCACGCGTCGGCCTGCCGCATTCTGCGTCGAGGTGCTCATCATCGTCAGTAATCCGCTGCCCAGATTGGCACCAATAACCAAGCACATCGCCACTTCCAGCGAAATTACACCGCTTGCCGTCAAGGTTGCCGTCAGTAGCACCGCTGCCAGACTGGAATAGGTGATTACCGCGAACAGCGCGCCCGCCAGTGCATCCAACATGACGTCGCCCGTCAACGAGGAAAACAGCACTTTCACGCCCGACGTTTGCGTGATCGGAGCCGCGGCCACGACAATCATTTCCAGCGCCAGCAAAATCAGCCCGAGCCCAATCGCCACGCGACCAACCTGACCCACCCGCGTCTGCTTACGGCTGAGGAAAAATATTACGCCCAGAAAAATCAGCAGCGGAGAAAGCCAGGACAGATCGAACGTCAGAATACGCACCATCAGTGCCGTCCCGACATCCGCCCCGAGAATAATCACCAGCGCAGGCGTTAATGCCACCAGCCCCTGTGAGACAAAAGAGGTCGTCAGTAACGCGGTCGCATTACTGCTCTGCACCAGCGCGGTTACGCCAATACCGGCCATAAAAGCCAACGGTTTTTTCTCAACGCTATCGCTGAGAACCCGCCGTAACTGGGTGCCATAAACCCGCATGATACCGGTACGGACAATGTGAGTGCCCCACACCAGTAACGCAATCGCAGAAAGGAGATTCAGCAGTGTTAACAAAAAGTCCTCGCCTCCAGCTAAACGTGTGTTGATGAAATAGAATGTGTTGATGACGTAATGAACGACCATCTTACCAGATGTTGGCAGGCCGTACTGCGAGGCAGTCCGCGCCAAAGCAAAATCGTGCAGCGGTCAATGACGTATAAAAATTACTTAACTGACAATATTTAAAAAACAGAATCCAAATCAATAAGCCCATAATTTTGCCTCACGCCTTTCCCGGTTAGCGCTATGCTCTTTTTATCCCTATAACTCTTATGGGTTATAACGCTGCACAATCTTGCAGCCCTCGAGTAAGGAAAATGGATGAAAACGAAAACCTCATATGGACTGAACTGGCTTCCGCTAATCATTATTCTCGCCATCGCCGCCTTTTTTTGGCACATGGAACCCCCAACTGGCTTAAGCCCCGCCGCCTGGCACTCCGCCGTCCTCTTCGTCGCCACGATCGTGAGCATTGTCGCGAATGTTCTCCCGATTGGGGCTATCGGTATTATCAGTATCACGCTCTTTGCGCTGACATACGCCGCGGGAGATACAACGGCCAGCGGTGCGATACAAACCGCACTCAGCGACCTGAACAGCTCGTTGATCTGGCTGATTGTTGTCGCCTTCATGATCGCGCGTGGCTTTATCAAAACAGGGCTGGGTCGCCGTATCGCCTTGCAGATGATCCGTATGTTGGGAAAACGCACGCTGGGTTTGGCTTACGGGCTGGCCTTTGCCGATCTGGTGCTTTCCCCCGCGATGCCGAGCAACACCGCCCGCTGCGGCGGGATTATTTATCCCATTGCCGATTCGCTGTCGCGCAGCTTCGACTCCAAACCGGAAGATGCCTCACGCAGTAAGATTGGCACCTTCCTGATTACCTGCATCGGTAACGTTAACGACGTGACGGCAGCCCTGTTTATGACCGCTTACACCGGCAACCTGCTTGCGGTGAAACTGGCGGCCAACGCGGGCGTGACCATCACTTGGGGAAGCTGGTTTCTGGCAGCGCTCGTACCCTGCTTGATCTCTCTGGCGGTTGTTCCCCTGCTCGTCTACTGGCTGACCAAGCCGGAAATTCGCCATACGCCGGATGCGCCAAAACTGGCCGTCGCCGAACTGGCAAAAATGGGCAACATGAGCCGCGGTGAATGGCTGATGGCATTCACTGTTGTCCTGCTGCTGGTGCTGTGGATTTTTGGCGATAAATTAGGCGTGGATGCCACGACCGCCTCGTTCGTCGGGCTGTCTTTCCTGCTGCTAACCGGCGTACTGAGCTGGGAAGACGTGAAGAGCGAGAAAGGGGCATGGGATACGCTGATCTGGTTCGCTGCCCTACTGATGATGGCGAATCAGTTGAAAAAACTCGGCTTCACCAACTGGTTTGGCGATCTCATCGGCAGCAACATCGGTCACTTGATGCAGGGAACCAGCTGGGTATTGGTATTGTTGCTGCTGAATGCGGCCTATTTCTACACCCACTATTTCTTTGCCAGCGGCAACGCGCAGATCGCGGCACTTTTTGCGGTGTTCCTCAGTGTCGGGATCAACCTGAACATTCCAGCAGTGCCGATGGCGTTCATGCTGGCGTTTACCAGCAGCCTGTACTGTTCACTGACGCAATATACCCACGCTCGCGGCCCCATCCTGTTCGGCGCAGGCTACGTGCCCACCGCCGTATGGTGGCGCACCGGTTTCGTCGTCAGTCTGGTGAATCAGGCGATCTTCATGAGCGCGGGTCTGCTGTGGTGGAAGGTGATTGGCCTGTATTAATAGTTAGCGAGTACATGATATGAAAAAGCCGGGTTTCCCCCGGCTTTCGTTTCATTGTCGCAACACGCGCGATCAGAACGAATAAGAGACGCTACCGACCACGCTACGCTCCGCACCGAAGTAGCAGAATTCCAGCGAGTTACAGGCTGCTACGTAGCGTTTGTCGGTCAGGTTATTGACGTTAAGCTGTGCACTCAGCCCTTTCAGACCGACCTTCGAGAGATCGTATCCCACCGCCATATCCACCAGCGTATAAGAAGGCAGCGTGTGGGTGTTGGCACGATCGGAGGTCACGCCGTTCACGTAACGCACGCCGGAGCCAATCGTCAGGCCGTCCAGCGGACCGCTTTTGACATCATAGCTAGCCCAGGCGCTAGCCTGATTGCGCGGTGCGTAAACCGCACGTCGGCCTTGTTCATTCACATCATCACTCTTCTTATAGCGGATATCCGTATAGGTATAGGCCGCCTGCAAACGAAGGTTTTCGGTGATATGACTCACAGCCTCCAGCTCCACGCCTTCCGATTCAATTTCACCGATGGAACGATACGGATCGCTGGGCTGATTCTTCGTCGCGACATTTTTCTGATTAATACGGAATACCGACAGGCTATATTGGTTTTGCGATCCTTCCGGCTGATACTTAACGCCCGCTTCCCACTGTTTGCCTTTCATCGGCTCAAGGATGTTGCCACTCGCATCAGCAAAACTGGTTGGCGTGAAGGCCGTGGAATAGCTCACATAAGGCGCAAAGCCATTATCAAACAGGTAGAGCAACGCGGCACGTGAGCTAAAATTATTCTCATCCAGCTCACCACGGTCACCGCTATTTTTATTGATAGTGGTGATTTTTACCTGATCGTGACGACCACCCAACGTTAAACGCCAACGCTCCCAGCTCATTTGATCCTGCACATAGATGCCTGTCTGTTGCAGCTTGTGCTTTTCCAGCGTACCGGACATGGCCGTTGGACCGGAACCGTAAACGGGATTAAACGCGTCGAGCGCCGGGAAGGAACCCGAAGGCCAATCCACATCATTATGACGTTGTTGATAATCAATCCCCACCAGCAGACGGTGGTTCACCGCACCGGTATCCACGCTGCCATCGAGCTGATTATCTAACGTTAGCGCAGACAGCGACTCGCGGGAACCAGAGTAATAGCGGGTCAACGTATCGGCGGTCGGCTGCGTCCAGCCATAGGCGTACACCTGATCCAAATGCACTTTGGTACGCAGATAACGCACTTTTTGGCGCACCGCCCAGCCGCTATCAAAACCATGCTCAACGTTGTATCCCACCATGTTTTGCTTACGGTCGTATTTCTCATAATTATCTTCCCCTTCATAGAAGGTGTTCGAGATTTTCCGCCCGTTGTGCGCGACTACCGTACCTTCATACGGCAACCCCGAGTGACTGCCGCCTTCAGGATCGCGTTGCAGGTACGCCATCAACTCCAGACGGGTCTTGTCGGAAATCCGCCACAGCAGGCTAGGTGCAATCGCATAGCGTTCTTCTTTCAGCGGCCCAAATTGGGTATCCGCCTCACGCACCATCCCGCCCAGACGGAACGCAAAACGCTCGTCATCATCCAGCGGACCGGTAACGTCAAACGCCGCACCGCGCTGTGCATTATTACCTGCAAACAGTTTGATCTGCCCGCTGCGATCGAACGACGGCTGACGGGAATTCAGCGCCACAATCCCACCCGGAGAAGAACGGCCATAGAGTACGGACGCCGGGCCTCTGACCACTTCAATGCTGTCGAGGAACCAGGGATCGATAACCAGCGAGCTATGGGAGTTGGTATCCCCCATCATCTTCAGCCCGTCGAGATAGACGTTATCGAGGCTGCCGTCGGAAAAGCCGCGCAGCACCATGTAATCAAAGCGGTTGGACGCGCCGATCTGGTTGTTGTACACGCCCGGCGTATAGCCGACCGCCTGACGAACGCTGGTCGCACCCTGTTCCTGAATCTGGTCGCGCGTAATGATAGAAACGGCCTGAGGAGTCTCGATATCGGGCGTTTCCAGCTTAGTCGCGCCGCGTTGCGTTTGAGACGTCACGACTAACGTATCGCCCTGAGAAGAAGAGGATGGCGTATCCTGCGCCAGTGCCGACACCGTGAATCCACTGGTGAAACAGCCAACCACCAGCGCCAGCCGCGTTTTTCTGAACATGGGAATCTCCACAGACCTTATTATTGTAAATAAGAATTATTACTGTTTTTAGTCTTGCGATAGCTATGCGCAGTGACAACTTGCGTATGCGTAATGACAAAACGGGAACTCAGCGAGAAAGCGTCAAGCGGACAGCCAAGTGGCAATATCTGGCATAAATAGGGCTCAGGAGAGTGATAAGAAAGGAAACGCTAGCTGACCATACGTGCATCGCTCGGTGCCATACCGTAACGCCGCCGGAAAGCCGTGGCAAAGTTGGTCGCGTGCTGGTAGCCCGACATCCAGGCCGCCTGCTGAACGCTATATCCCTGCAACAGATACCGCCGAGCCAGTTCCAGCCGACAGTCACGCAGATAGTCAAAGACCGAATGACCATACGCCTGACGAAACTTGGTACGCAGGCTACTGGTGCTCATCGCGGCCAGCTGCGCCAATTCATTGAGGGTGTACTCTTTTTCAGGCTGTTGCGCCAGAAGCCGTCGAACGTTCTCCAGTCGATTCTGTTCACCGGGCGGAGGCAAGACGCGCCGCTCTCCCCCACGTTGCCCGAATGACAGACCTTGCCCTAGCAGCTGTAGCATCACGCCTTCCAGCATCAGCTGGCGCGATAATCCCGGCACGGTGTTTTCCAGCGCGTGCTGCAACCCGGATAACAAATAGCCGGGAACCTGCCATAAAAATGTCGGATTACCGCTCTGCTCCCACTCGTTCAGCAGCGAGCCCAACAGCGGATCCAAAGCGAAAGTGGTGGGGAAAATCCCCAGCGATACGGTGCGAAGATGACAGTCCGCAAGGTGGCTGGCGTTCATGACTAACGGATCACCCAGCCGGGTGCTGAATGCCATACCAGACCGCACAACAAATTCCTTGCCGTTCAGACGCAGCGCGACGCAACCTTCCAGCACCACCAGCGTATAAAACGGACAGCAGTGCAACGACGTCGATTCGTAAGGCTGCAACACCTGCACGTTGGAATTCGTCAGGCAAATCCCAGAGGACAGCGTCATCTCTTCGACATCACCCTGCACCACGATACGCTTTTCTTTCGCGCGCTCACGGCAGGACGACAGCTGCGGGAAGTGGTAATCAATCCCGTAACGTTCACCGATGTCGAAGAAATCCTCAATGGAAAAGAGTCGTTTGAGCATGAGCGGGAAGATACCCTCATCCTGTTTAACGCCCAGAATCAGGCCTGCGGTTAGCGGAAATGACGTGACGCAGCGACGTATTCGCTACAGAGATCGTTATTCACCTTATCATTGCGTAGCGAACGCATCAATAAGACTGATAATTATTCTCATCGCAATCAATATTGCATGGCGATAGGCTAACTGGTTTTGCTTTTCAAGTGGCGTTAAAAATTATGCTGAGGCGAGCGAGGACGCCGTGTGAGCAGCATGGACGCTGCGAAAGCTAGTGCCGCGCCGGGAGCGCGTCACTAGCGGCACGATTAGCGTTCTCGAATGCCGAAGGAACCGCAAAGCGGCATAATTTCCGCCAAAAAGCCTGGGTTCTCAGGGCGGCGGCGACTGAGCGCCCTGAGCGGGCGTGGTGCGAGTGCCACAGAGAAATCATGTGGCTCATCACGCACGAAACGCCCCCCGGCAATGCATAATTCAGGCAGCAATATCGTAAGCTACTTACTCAACCTCTTAATCTGCATCATAGCCGAGGTTTGGCGCCAGCCAGCGCTCCACCTCACTCACATCCATCCCTTTACGCACCGCGTAATCCTCTACCTGATCGTGTTGGATTTGCGCGACGGCGAAGTATTTGCTGTCGGGGTGGCTGAAGTACCAGCCGGATACCGACGCGCCCGGCCACATAGCATAGGATTCGGTGAGCTTCATACCAGTGTGCTTTTCCACATCCAACAGCTGCCAGATTTGCACTTTCTCCGTGTGATCAGGGCAAGCCGGATAACCCGGCGCAGGACGGATGCCCTGATAGTTCTCGCGGATCAGCAGCTCATTACTGAGGTTCTCATTCGGCGCATAGCCCCAGTAGACCTTACGCACACGCTCATGCAGGTATTCCGCAAAGGCTTCCGCCAGACGGTCGGAGATCGCCTTCACCATGATCTTGTTGTAATCATCATGTAGAGCTTCCCACTGATCGGCCAGCGTATCTTCTTCCAACCCACCAGTCACCGCGAAGGCACCGAGATAATCCGGCTTGCCGCTGGATTTCGGTGCCACAAAATCAGACAGGCAGTAGTTCGGAAAATCGGTTTTTTCCGTCTGCTGGCGCAGATGGTGGCTAACGGACAGCACCGTTTCACGCCGCTCATCGGTATAAATCACGACGTCATCCCCAACGCGGTTCGCCGGGAATAAGCCAACCACGCCACGAGGGTTAAGTGCGCCGCGTTCGGACAAATCATCCAGCATCGCGTTGGCATCGGCAAACAGGCGCTTGGCCTCTTCACCCACCACCTCATCTTCCAGAATGCGAGGATATTTCCCGGCCAGCGACCAGGTCATAAAGAACGGCGTCCAGTCGATATAGTTGCGCAGCGTTTCAATACTGGCCGTCACTTCCTGAACACCCAGTCGATGCGCAACGGGTGGCGTGTAGTTTTCCCAATCCAGATCCGAAGCGTTAGCACGAGCCACCTCCAGCGTCACGGGTGGCGTTCTCGGCTTTTTACGCGCGTGCTGAATACGCACGGTTTCGTACTCTTTACGGGTACGTGCAACAAAGTCGTCATATTGCGCACTGGACAGCAGCGCAGACACCACGCCAACAGAGCGCGAGGCATTCTGCACGTAGACCGTCGGACCGCTATAGTTCTGCTCAATCTTCACGGCGGTATGCGCTTTAGACGTCGTCGCGCCACCAATCAGCAGCGGCAGCGTAAAGCCCTGACGCTCCATCTCTTTCGCCACGTTGACCATTTCATCCAGCGACGGCGTAATCAGCCCAGACAGCCCGATGATATCGACCTTCTCTTCACGCGCGGTCTTCAGGATTTTATCCGTCGGCACCATCACGCCCAGATCGATAATCTCGTAGTTGTTACATTGCAGCACCACGCCGACAATATTCTTGCCGATATCGTGGACGTCGCCTTTTACCGTTGCCAGAAGGATTTTCCCAGCGGACGAGCCTTTGTCTTTACTGGCATCAATATAAGGTTCGAGGTAGGCCACCGCCTGCTTCATCACACGGGCGGATTTCACCACCTGCGGCAAAAACATTTTCCCCGCGCCGAACAGATCGCCGACCACATTCATGCCGTCCATCAGCGGGCCTTCAATCACCTCGATCGGCCGCGTCGCCTGCTGGCGCGCTTCTTCGGTATCCAGCTCGATAAATTCGGTAATGCCTTTAACCAGCGAATATTCCAGACGCTTCCGCACGTCCCAGCCGCGCCACTCCGCCTGCGTTTTACTGCCTTCATCTTCCGTTTTGCTGCCGCGATATTTTTCTGCCAGATCGAGCATACGCTCGGTGGCATCGCTGCGACGGTTAAGGATCACATCTTCAACGGCATCGCGTAGTTCAACAGGGAGATCGTCATAGATCGCCAACTGGCTGGCGTTCACGATCCCCATGTCCATACCATTGCGGATCGCGTAATACAGGAAGACGGCGTGGATCGCTTCACGCACCAGATCGTTGCCGCGGAATGAGAAGGAAACGTTGGATACGCCGCCGGAGATCATCGCATGCGGTAGCTGCGCCTTGATATCCGCACAGGCTTCGATGAAATCCACCGCGTAGTTGTTGTGCTCATCGATCCCCGTTGCCACAGCAAAAATGTTCGGATCGAAAATGATATCTTCCGGTGGGAAACCGACTTCTTCCGTCAGGATGCGGTACGCCCGGCGACAAATTTCAATTTTACGTGCGCGGGTATCCGCCTGACCGACTTCATCAAACGCCATCACCACCACAGCCGCGCCGTAGCGCCGTACCAGTTTGGCGTGATGCACAAAGGCCTCAACGCCTTCTTTCATGGAAATCGAGTTAACAATTCCCTTGCCCTGAATACATTGAAGCCCCTTCTCAACCACCTCCCACCGAGAGGAATCGATCATGATCGGCACACGAGCAATATCCGGTTCACCAGCAATCAGATTCAGGAAACGGACCATCGCCGCTTCCGCATCCAGCATGCCTTCATCCATATTGATGTCGATGATCTGCGCACCGCTTTCCACCTGCTGACGGGCAACATCCAGCGCTTCGTTATATTTTTCTTCTTTGATCAAACGCTTAAAACGTGCGGAACCAGTAACATTCGTCCGCTCCCCAACGTTAACAAACAGCGTGTTGGCATCGATATTCAGCGGTTCCAGACCAGACAGGCGGCAGGCCACCGGAATCTCTGGCAGCTTGCGCGGCGGCACACCTTCCACCACTTTTGCCATCGCGGCAATGTGCGCAGGAGTCGATCCACAGCAGCCACCGACAATATTCAGAAAACCGGATCGCGCCCATTCTCCAATATGTTTCGCCATATCAGCCGGATCCAGATCGTATTCTCCAAAGGCGTTGGGCAGCCCTGCGTTCGGGTGCGCACTCACATAGCATTCTGAAATACGTGACAGTTCAGCGACATACTGACGCAGTTCATCCGGCCCCAGCGCACAGTTCAGGCCGAAAGATAGCGGGCGGGAATGACGTAAGGAGTTGTAAAACGCTTCTGTTGTTTGGCCGGATAGCGTACGCCCTGACGCATCCGTGATCGTGCCGGAAATCATCACCGGCAGTGTGATCCCTAATGCCTCAAACTCGCTTTCTACCGCGAAGCTCGCTGCTTTGGCGTTCAACGTATCGAAGATGGTTTCGATCATGATCAGATCGACGCCGCCTGCGATCAATGCGCGTGTCGATTCGCGATACGCTTCCACCAGTTGATCAAAACTAACGTTACGAAACGCTGGATCGTTAACATCGGGAGAGATCGACGCGGTACGGTTCGTCGGGCCGAGCACACCGGCAACATAACGCGGCTTATCCGGCGTTAAGGCCGTCCATTTGTCCGCACTGGCACGCGCCAACTGTGCAGCAACGGTATTAATTTCCGCCGACAACGCCTGCATATCATAGTCCGCCATTGCAATGGTGGTGGCGTTGAAGGTGTTGGTTTCGAGAATGTCGGCACCGGCTTCCAGATAGGCGTCGTGGATTTCACTAATCACCTGAGGCTTGGTCAGCACCAGCAGATCGTTATTCCCTTTCACATCGCTCGGCCAGTCAGCAAAGCGCTCGCCGCGATAATCTGCTTCCTCCAGGCGATAACCCTGGATCATGGTTCCCATACCACCATCCAGCACCATAATGCGTTGCGCCAACTGACGCCGCAATTCGTCTACCCGATTACTCACGCGAACCCCATTCCCGGCCAATAAATACGATATATATTGCGTCTATCCTAGCATAAGTTATGAACACGCTAACGCGGTGTAGCATGAGACTTTTTCAGGTCATTTGCCGATAAAAAGCGCAGAGAAAGAAGAGTTGCATTCTGCGGTAAAAAAACGAAAATCAATTCCATTACCATAAAAAGGAATCGACGCCATGACGCCACCAGAGCCAGCTAAACGCGGGAAAAAACCCAGAGCCAGCGCGGGCACCGCCGCACAGCCAACCGGGCAGGTTCAGTCGCTGACCCGTGGCCTGACGCTGCTTGAATATATCGCCAAAGCCAACGGCAGCGTGGCGCTAACCGATCTCGCTCAGCAGGCCGGTTTACCGAATTCCACGACCCACCGTCTGCTCACCACCATGCAGCAACAGGGCTTTGTGCGTCAGGTTGGCGACTTGGGGCTGTGGACA
Source organism: Pectobacterium polaris (assembly GCF_002307355.1). Classification (NCBI taxonomy): domain Bacteria; kingdom Pseudomonadati; phylum Pseudomonadota; class Gammaproteobacteria; order Enterobacterales; family Pectobacteriaceae; genus Pectobacterium; species Pectobacterium polaris. The sequence continues at coordinate 585,670 of NZ_CP017481.1, forward strand.
ATTGCTTCACACGCGTTTATCGTCGGCAGCAGCTTTCTGCAAAGCCGCAACCTGCTGGCGATTGTGCATCCGATAGTACGCAAGTTAATGGAAGACTCGGGAGAAACCGTCAATCTGGCCGTGCTCGATCAGACCGACAGCCAGGCGATCATCATCGATCAGGTACAGTGTACGGCGCTGATGCGCATGTCCGCACCGATCGGCGGTAAGCTGCCGATGCATGCTTCCGGTGCCGGGAAAGCGTTTCTGGCACATTTACCCGATGCTCAGGTCACTCAACTGCTGCACAAGAAAGGGCTGCATGGCTACACGCCACACACCTTCAGCTCGCCACAAGCGTTGAAAGAAAACCTGTCGCTGATTCGCAAGCAGGGCTATTCGTTCGATGACGAAGAGCACGCGCTGGGACTACGCTGCATCGCGGCCTGTATTCTGGATGAACATCATGAAGCGTTCGCCGCTATTTCCATCTCTGGCCCCGTATCGCGCATAACGGACGACCGCGTAACAGAACTCGGCGCGCTGGTAATCAAGGCCGCGAAACAGGTCATGCAGGAATACAGCGGGTTATAAGCCTTTTAGGCGCATGTTTATGCAGACTGTGGGAAGGTTTCGTGCGCAATAATACCGTTATTTTCATGCTACGTCGTAGCACGCGCCCGACACAGGGCGCTCAGTCGCCGCCGCCCTGTGTACCCAGGCTTTCGGCGGGAATTATGCCGCTGACGCGGTGCCTTCGTCGGTATCAGGCTTAACGGACCGCTTGCGACACGTTCCCTACGTGGCGCAAGCTTTCGCCGCGTCCTGCGGCTCATCCTAAGCCTGCTATCTCCTCAGCATAATTTTTTACGCCGGATAACGACAAAGGCCAGAGTCATTCTCAGTTGTGGTGTATAGCGGCTCAGCACGCTGACTGAAACGCTTGCGGCGTCGGTAGGCGTAAACATCCTCAATGTACCCGTCTCTGATACGCTGCTGTAATACTCGCCAGTAATCCGCGCAAAACAGATCGCCGTGCATTTCCTCAAACAGCGTACGAATGTGGCGGTCACTGCACAGGAAGTGCGGAAATTCTTCGGGAAACACGTCATTCGGCGCGACGCTGTACCACGGCTCGGCGGCCAGTTCGTCCTCTGGGTAACGCGGCGGCGGGATTTTGCGGAAATTCACTTCAGTCATGTAGCAGATTTCATCGTAGTCATAAAATACGACTCGCCCATGACGCGTGACGCCGAAATTCTTGAATAGCATGTCGCCGGGGAAAATATTCGCCGCGGCCAGCTGTTTGATAGCATTGCCGTATTCTTCAATCACATCGTGCAACTGCTGCGCACTTGCCTGTTCAAGATAGAGGTTCAGCGGCGTCATCCGGCGTTCCATGTACAAGTGTCGGATCACCAACTGATCGCCCAGATCTTCCAGCTTTTCCGGTACCTCACGCCAAAGCTCATCCAGCAACTCTGGACTGATACGATGCTTATCGATGACGAAGTTTTCATATTCCTGCGTATCCGCCATGCGCCCCACGCGATCGTGCTCTTTCACCAGCTGATAGCACGCCATTACCCGCTCTGCACTTACCTCTTTCTGCGGCGCGAAGCGATCTTTGATGACCTTAAATACGCGATCGAACGAAGGTAGCGTAAACACCAGCATCACCATACCTTTCACGCCGGGCGCGATAATAAACTGCTCTTCTGATTCGGCAATGTAGTGCAGATATTCGCGGTAATACTCGGTTTTACTGTGCTTCTGGCAGCCGATGGCCAAATACAGCTCCGCCGTCGTCTTCCCCGGCAAAATGTCACGCAGCCAGGCCACCAGCGCCGACGGTAACGGGGCATACACCATGAAGTAAGAGCGGGCGAAGCCGAACACAATGCTGGCGTCAGCCTGACTGGTTAAGCAGGTATCAATAAATAGCGCCCCGCGTTCGTTGTGGTGAATCGGTAGCAGGAACGGAAAAACACCGTCAGGGAGCGACAATTTCCCTACCAGCCAGGCGGCTTTGTTACGGTAAAACAGCTCATTAGCCAGCTGTAGCGTCGCCTGCGCAAGCTGCTCCGCTGATGAGAAAGTACGCTGCAAATACGCAGTGATATAACCAATATCACGCGGCAAATCCTCCCACGGTAAACGCAGCGGCACATCGCTCAGCAGCTTTTCCAACATGTTCTGCCAGCCGTCAGTGGGCACAAACGTCTTGGCGATAGGCCGGGGAATTTCACGAAAGCGCTGTTCAGGCTGAGAGCTGAAAACAAACAGCTTATCAGGCGTCAGTTCCCGATGGTTAAACAGCCGACAGTAGACAGAATTAAAGAAACTCTCAGCAATTTCAAAACGTGGATAATCCGGCAGTAAGCGGGTATAGATATGCTTCACTCGCGCTAAAAAATCCGCATCATTGCAGCGGATACCGGTAATACAGCGCAGCTGTTCAACCACCAGACCAACATGGTGATCGTATAAGTGAATACGCTGTTTCATTGCCTGCTGTACGGCGGGCCAGTCGGCCTGTTCAAAACGCTGCTGCGCTCCTGCCGTCACTTCGAGAAAACGTCCATATTGCGCATCAAACCCTTGCAGGATCGTCTGCGCCACCAGCTTTTCAAGGTCACGCGTCATCATGATCTCCCGATGAAACCCGGCCAGCCGAACACTGACCGGGTTAGGATCAGAACTGCTGTTCTTCCGTCGATCCCGTCAGCGCCGTCACTGAAGACTCGCCTCCCTGAATGATGTTCGTCACCTTATCGAAGTAGCCGGTACCCACTTCCTGCTGATGCGATGAGAAGGTATAGCCGTCTTTAATCGCCTCAAATTCAGGCTGCTGTACTTTTTCTACGTAGTGTCTCATCCCCTCGCCCTGCGCATAGGCGTGTGCCAGGTCAAACATGTTGAACCACATGCTGTGAATGCCAGCCAGCGTAATGAATTGGTACTTGTAGCCCATCGCCGACAGCTCGTCCTGAAAACGGGCGATCGTGCTGTCATCCAGATTCTTCTTCCAGTTAAAGGAAGGGGAACAGTTGTACGCCAGCAGCTTACCGGGGAACTTCGCGTGGATAGCCTCGGCAAAACGACGCGCCAGCGATAAATCCGGCGTTGAGGTTTCACACCACACCAAATCGGCATACGGTGCGTAGGCCAGACCACGGCTGATTGCCTGCTCGATCCCGGCTCGCGTGCGATAGAAGCCTTCCACCGTACGTTCTCCGGTGATGAAATCACGGTCATATTCATCGCAATCGGAAGTCAGCAAATCTGCCGCATCCGCATCGGTTCGCGCGACCAGTAAGGTGGGCACGCCCAGGACATCCGCCGCCAGACGGGCCGCAACCAGTTTCTGAATGGCTTCCTGAGTCGGCACCAGTACTTTTCCCCCCATGTGCCCGCATTTCTTCGCCGATGCCAGCTGATCCTCAAAGTGAACCGCAGCAGCACCCGCTTCGATCATCGATTTCATCAGCTCAAACGCATTCAGCACACCGCCGAACCCTGCCTCTGCATCCGCAACAATCGGCAAAAAGTAGTCGGTATGACGCTTATCGCCCGGCTCAATACGGTTCGACCACTGAATCTGATCGGCTCGCCGAAAGGTGTTATTGATGCGTTCAATCACCGCAGGTACGGAATTCGCCGGGTAGAGCGACTGGTCGGGATACATGCTGGACGCCAGATTGGCATCCGCCGCCACCTGCCAACCGGAAAGATAAATCGCTTCGATGCCCGCTTTCGCCTGCTGTAAAGCCTGTCCTCCCGTCAGCGCGCCCAGGCAATTCACATAGCCTTTGCGAGAGTCACCATGCAGCAGGTTCCATAGCTTTGCTGCGCCGAGCTGCGCGAGCGTGCATTCCGGGTTCACCGATCCCCGTAGATTAACCACATCTTCTGCGCTGTAGGGGCGCGTAATACCTTCCCAGCGGGCGGTTTTCCACTCTTTTTCGATATGCTGGACTTGTTGGGTACGAGAGGTCGTCATAGCAGAGGTTCCTTTTTATTATCAGTCAGGATTAATCAAGCAATGCGTAGCCGGGTAGCGTCAGGAAGTCGATCAGCTCATCTTGCGTGGTAATTTGCTCCATTAGCCGAGCGGCTTCATCAAAGCGCCCTCCGCTGAAACGGGCATCACCGAGCTCCTCTTGAATCACAAACATCTCTTCGGCCAGCATCTGGCGGAACAGCGCTTTGGTGATCACTCGACCATCACTCAATGTCTTGCCGTGGCGAATCCACTGCCAGATTGAGGTACGGGAAATTTCTGCCGTTGCCGCATCTTCCATCAGCCCATAAATCGGGACGCAGCCATTGCCGGATATCCATGCTTCGATGTACTGCACCGCCACACGGATATTCGCGCGCATCCCCACTTCCGTGCGCTCTCCCGGGCAAGGCTCCAGCAGCGCTTCTGCACGAATAGGCGCATCGTGTTCACGACTGATTTCGAGCTGATTTTTACGCTCACCTAACGCCCGATCGAACACCTCCATCACCGCATCGGCCAGCCCCGGATGAGCTACCCAAGTGCCATCGTGACCATTGTGAGCTTCCAGCTCTTTGTCTTTACGTACCTTATCCAACACCCAATTATTGCGTTCCGCATCCTTACTCGGAATGAACGCTGCCATCCCGCCCATAGCGAACGCGCCGCGACGGTGACAGGTTTTGATCAACAGCCGTGAGTAAGCGCTAAGAAAGGGTTTTTCCATCGTCACCGACTGGCGATCGGGCAGAACGCGATCGCTGTGGTTCTTTAATGTTTTGATATAGCTGAAGATATAATCCCAGCGGCCGCAGTTCAGCCCAACGATATGGTCACGTAAGTGATAGAGAATTTCATCCATCTGGAAAACGGCAGGCAGCGTTTCAATCAACACTGTCGCTTTGATCGTCCCGCGCGGCAGATCAAAGCGATCTTCCGTGTAGCAGAAGACATCATTCCACCAGGCCGCTTCCTGCCATGATTGGGTCTTTGGCAGATAGAAATAAGGGCCACTACCTTTCTTCAGCAATTCCTGATAGTTGTGGAAAAAATACAGCGCAAAATCGAACAGGCTGCCGGGAATTGCTTCCCCCTGCCAAGACACGTGTTTTTCAGGCAAATGCAAACCGCGTACCCGGCAAATCAATACGGCAGGATTGGGTTTCAGCTGGTAGATTTTTCCTGTTTCATTGATGTAGGAAATCGTACCGCGTACGGCATCACGCAAGTTGATTTGCCCGTCGATCACCTTTTCCCAACTCGGCGACAGCGAATCCTCGAAGTCCGCCATGAACACTTTCACGTTGGCATTCAATGCATTGATCACCATCTTGCGTTCGACCGGACCGGTAATTTCAACGCGACGATCCTGAAGGTCATCGGGAATACCGCGTATTGTCCATGCCTTATCACGAATGGAAGCCGTTTCTGAAATAAAATCAGGCAACTTATCCTGATCGATATTACGCTGTTGTACCTGCCGTTCAGCGAGTAATTGATTACGGGCTGGCGTGAAATGCGCGACCAGCTCCGTTAAGAAATCAATCGCTTCTTCCGTAAGAATTTGCTTCTCACCTTCGCCAAAACGCTGACTAAACGCCAATTCTCTGTTTATCGTCTGCTGCATCATTCGTGGTTCCTTTTCAGATTCCGCTTCATTTATCAACAACCGCCAAATCGGCAAACCAGTATGTACATTTCTTAGCCGACAGGATTAAGCGTAATACAATAAAAAACAAAATCAAAAACAATTTCCATTTTAATTAAAAGTAGAAATTAACATCATGATAAAAATGAAAATTAAAATCCAAAAAGAAGAGAAATGACTTTCACTAAGCAACATAAATGAAAGGGTTCAGCACAAAAAAGAAAGGCACCCTTGAAGGTGCCTTAGAGAAAAGAAGGGAAATGGGTTAGTCCAGCGTAGGGTTCATCCGGCGTAAATCGTAAGGCGTAATCTGGTAAACATAGTAATTCAGCCAGTTAACAAAAAGCAGATGACCGTGGCTACGCCAGCTCGCTTTCGGTGCCAATTCAGGGTTGTCATCGGGGAAATAATTCACCGGAACGGCCGGATCCAATCCAGCATCGCAATCGCGGAAAAACTCGCCCGCGAGCGTCAAGACATCATACTCTGGGTGTCCGGTAACAAACGCCAGACGCTTATCCTTGCTGGCAAACAGATAGGCTCCGGCCTGCTCCGACTCAACCAGAATCTCTAAATCAGTATGCTGCCGAATTACATCAGCGGGGAAATCTGCATAGCGTGAATGTGGTGCCAAGAACGTTTCATCAAAGCCGCGGGTCAACAAGGCATGAGGTTGCAACGTTTGATGTAGGTAAACGCCGGATAGCTTTTCCTTACGGGTCATTTTGGGGATGCCGTAAAGGATATTGAGAGCAGCCTGCACAGCCCAACACACAAACAATGTGGAGGTAACATGCTCTTTTGCCCATTCAATGACACGCGCGATCTGTGGCCAATAAACAACATCACAGAAATCGACTAATCCCAGCGGTGCGCCAGTCACAATCAGGCCATCAAAATTTTCGTTTTGGATGTCGTCGAAATCGCAGTAGAAGTTATTCAAATGCTCAGCCGGCGTATTCTTTGATTCACGACTATCGATACGCAACAGCTGGATATCGATCTGTAAGGGAGAATTGGATAACAGGCGCAGAAACTGGTTTTCAGTCTCGATCTTTTTAGGCATCAGGTTCAGCACCAGCACTTTGAGGGGACGAATTTCCTGCGTTTTAGCACGCGAGGACGTCATCACAAAGACGTTCTCATTCCGCAGAAAATTGACAGCTGGTAACTCATCAGGAACCCGAATTGGCATAACCTTATATCCTCAAAGCATACGTTTAAACGTTTAGACATCCAGATGCCCGAAGATAGCGAGTTTTTGTACTAATGTCGAGTGCTCAGCGCATAAGGTGAAAATGTTTCACTGTGCCCAAAGAACGCGCCACATGCTTTATCTTTTTTTCCTTGCCAGCTCAATCACTTCCGCATCGACTAACGTCTGAGAGCGTTCTATTACAATCAATCGCGCCTTCGGTGAAGCGGCAACAGCTATTTCCTGAAGAATACGTTCCTCAACCTGAGACAAACCACCCTCATTCATTTCAAGAGCATGAATAATCAGCACATCCTGACCAAATTTAAACCAGCTACGTTTGATAAACTTGTCGGCTAAATCTTGAAGAACTTTCTCTGCACGAAAAAAATCAGCAACCAGTAAGCGTGAATTACTAAAAACCTGACTGGAATCACTTAACTCCTGAGACGTTTCAGGATTACGAACAACCATTTTATTCTTACGGATCTGGATATATAAGATCGTCATGAATTTCCCTATATTTACTATTCCCTATGGGTTTCTCTGCGTACAAACGGTGAGCAAATTCTTGCAGCTAACCCCAAAATTCCCCATAGCAAAAAGCCCCTGTCTTTCGACAGAGGCTTTCCACTTGTTTGATGCCTGGCAGTTCCCTACTCTCACATGGGGAAGCCCCACACTACCATCGGCGCTACGGCGTTTCACTTCTGAGTTCGGCATGGGGTCAGGTGGGACCACCGCGCTATCGCCGCCAGGCAAATTCTGTTTCATTCCAACCGTTATACGTTGCTTACGCGCTCGCACAACCATCAGAACCAATCTTTGAACAAGCTGAGTATTGTTTTTTGAGTCGTCTCAAAACACCTTCGGTGTTGTAAGGTTAAGCCTCTCGGGTCATTAGTACTGGTTAGCTCAACGTATCGCTACGCTTACACACCCAGCCTATCTACGTCGTCGTCTTCAACGGCCCTTCAGGGGCATCTAGTGCCCAGGGAAGACTCATCTCGAGGCAAGTTTCCCGCTTAGATGCTTTCAGCGGTTATCTCTTCCGCACTTAGCTACCGGGCAATGCAATTGGCATCACAACCCGAACACCAGTGGTGCGTTCACTCCGGTCCTCTCGTACTAGGAGCAACCCCTCTCAATCTTCCAACGCCCACGGCAGATAGGGACCGAACTGTCTCACGACGTTCTAAACCCAGCTCGCGTACCACTTTAAATGGCGAACAGCCATACCCTTGGGACCTACTTCAGCCCCAGGATGTGATGAGCCGACATCGAGGTGCCAAACACCGCCGTCGATATGAACTCTTGGGCGGTATCAGCCTGTTATCCCCGGAGTACCTTTTATCCGTTGAGCGATGGCCCTTCCATTCAGAACCACCGGATCACTAAGACCTGCTTTCGCACCTGCTCGAGCTGTCACTCTCGCAGTCAAGCTAGCTTATGCCTTTGCACTAACCTCCTGATGTCCGACCAGGATTAGCTAACCTTCGTGCTCCTCCGTTACGCTTTGGGAGGAGACCGCCCCAGTCAAACTACCCACCAGACACTGTCCGCAACCCGGATCACGGGCCCACGTTAGAACATCAAACATTAAAGGGTGGTATTTCAAGGTTGGCTCCACGCAGACTGGCGTCCACGCTTCAAAGCCTCCCACCTATCCTACACATCAAGGCTCAAGGTTCAGTGTCAAGCTATAGTAAAGGTTCACGGGGTCTTTCCGTCTTGCCGCGGGTACACTGCATCTTCACAGCGAGTTCAATTTCACTGAGTCTCGGGTGGAGACAGCCTGGCCATCATTACGCCATTCGTGCAGGTCGGAACTTACCCGACAAGGAATTTCGCTACCTTAGGACCGTTATAGTTACGGCCGCCGTTTACCGGGGCTTCGATCAAGAGCTTCGCCTTGCGGCTGACCCCATCAATTAACCTTCCGGCACCGGGCAGGCGTCACACCGTATACGTCCACTTTCGTGTTTGCACAGTGCTGTGTTTTTATTAAACAGTTGCAGCCAGCTGGTATCTTCGACTGATTTCAGCTCCGTGAGCAAGTCACTTCACCTACCATCAGCGTGCCTTCTCCCGAAGTTACGGCACCATTTTGCCTAGTTCCTTCACCCGAGTTCTCTCAAGCGCCTGAGTATTCTCTACCTGACCACCTGTGTCGGTTTGGGGTACGATTTGATGTTACCTGGAGCTTAGAGGCTTTTCCTGGAAGCGTAGCATTGGTTACTTCATCACCGTAGTGACTCGTCATCACGCCTCAGTGTTAATGACGACCCGGATTTACCAAAGTCATCCACCTTCACGCTTAAACCGGGACAACCGTCGCCCGGATAACCTAGCTTTCTCCGTCCCCCCTTCGCAGTAACACCGAGTACAGGAATATTAACCTGTTTCCCATCGACTACGCTTTTCAGCCTCGCCTTAGGGGTCGACTCACCCTGCCCCGATTAACGTTGGACAGGAACCCTTGGTCTTCCGGCGTGCGGGTTTTTCACCCGCATTATCGTTACTTATGTCAGCATTCGCACTTCTGATACCTCCAGCAGCCCTCACAGGCCACCTTCTACGGCTTACAGAACGCTCCCCTACCCAACAACACCTAAGTGTCGCTGCCGCAGCTTCGGTGCATGGTTTAGCCCCGTTACATCTTCCGCGCAGGCCGACTCGACCAGTGAGCTATTACGCTTTCTTTAAATGATGGCTGCTTCTAAGCCAACATCCTGGCTGTCTGTGCCTTCCCACATCGTTTCCCACTTAACCATGACTTTGGGACCTTAGCTGGCGGTCTGGGTTGTTTCCCTCTTCACGACGAACGTTAGCACCCGCCGTGTGTCTCCCGTGATAACATTCTTCGGTATTCGTAGTTTGCATCGGGTTGGTAAGTCGGGATGACCCCCTAGCCGAAACAGTGCTCTACCCCCGAAGATGAGTTCACGAGGCGCTACCTAAATAGCTTTCGGGGAGAACCAGCTATCTCCCGGTTTGATTGGCCTTTCACCCCCAGCCACAAGTCATCCGCTAATTTTTCAACATTAGTCGGTTCGGTCCTCCAGTTAGTGTTACCCAACCTTCAACCTGCCCATGGCTAGATCACCGGGTTTCGGGTCTATACCCTGCAACTTAACGCCCAGTTAAGACTCGGTTTCCCTGCGGCTCCCCTATTCGGTTAACCTTGCTACAGAATATAAGTCGCTGACCCATTATACAAAAGGTACGCAGTCACCCTGATTAATCAAGGCTCCCACTGCTTGTACGTACACGGTTTCAGGTTCTATTTCACTCCCCTCGCCGGGGTTCTTTTCGCCTTTCCCTCACGGTACTGGTTCACTATCGGTCAGTCAGGAGTATTTAGCCTTGGAGGATGGTCCCCCCATATTCAGACAGGATGTCACGTGTCCCGCCCTACTCATCGAACTCACAGCCTGTGCATTTTTGTGTACGGGACTATCACCCTTTACTGTGCGACTTTCCAGACGCTTCCACTAACACACAAACTGATTCAGGTTCTGGGCTCCTCCCCGTTCGCTCGCCGCTACTAGGGGAATCTCGGTTGATTTCTTTTCCTCGGGGTACTGAGATGTTTCAGTTCCCCCGGTTCGCCTCATGATGCTATGTATTCACATCATGATAGTGTGTCGAAACACACTGGGTTTCCCCATTCGGGTATCGTCGGGTATAACGCTTCATATCAGCTTACCGACGCTTATCGCAGATTAGCACGCCCTTCATCGCCTCTGACTGCCTAGGCATCCACCGTGTACGCTTAGTCGCTTAACCTCACAACCCGAAGGTGTCTTTGATAAATCAAAGTCACTGTCGTGCTGCGATTATTTGAGAGACTCATTGACACACTGATACACCATTCATACCCGCAGGTATCAATGCATGTTCAGCTGTCATGTTTCAATTTTCAGCTTGTTCCAGATTGTTAAAGAGCAATATCGTAAACATGACTCCGAAGAATCATCTTTAAGATATTCGTGATAATGTCTTTCACTCATTATCGGATTGGCGTCCCCAAGGGGATTCGAACCCCTGTTACAGCCGTGAAAGGGCAGTGTCCTAGGCCTCTAGACGATGGGGACACGAAAAATCCGTACCGGATCATAAACCCGGCACTTTCGCGTCAGCATGAGTCTACACTCATGACATCAACAGGTGCGCTTGCTCAGTATTTTCATCAGACAATCTGTGTGAGCACTTCACTTAACACACATCTTTTTGGTAAGGAGGTGATCCAACCGCAGGTTCCCCTACGGTTACCTTGTTACGACTTCACCCCAGTCATGAATCACAAAGTGGTAAGCGCCCTCCCGAAGGTTAAGCTACCTACTTCTTTTGCAACCCACTCCCATGGTGTGACGGGCGGTGTGTACAAGGCCCGGGAACGTATTCACCGTAGCATTCTGATCTACGATTACTAGCGATTCCGACTTCATGGAGTCGAGTTGCAGACTCCAATCCGGACTACGACGTACTTTATGAGGTCCGCTTACTCTCGCGAGGTCGCTTCTCTTTGTATACGCCATTGTAGCACGTGTGTAGCCCTACTCGTAAGGGCCATGATGACTTGACGTCATCCCCACCTTCCTCCGGTTTATCACCGGCAGTCTCCTTTGAGTTCCCGACCGAATCGCTGGCAACAAAGGATAAGGGTTGCGCTCGTTGCGGGACTTAACCCAACATTTCACAACACGAGCTGACGACAGCCATGCAGCACCTGTCTCACAGTTCCCGAAGGCACTAAGGTATCTCTACCGAATTCTGTGGATGTCAAGAGTAGGTAAGGTTCTTCGCGTTGCATCGAATTAAACCACATGCTCCACCGCTTGTGCGGGCCCCCGTCAATTCATTTGAGTTTTAACCTTGCGGCCGTACTCCCCAGGCGGTCGACTTAACGCGTTAGCTCCGGAAGCCACGCCTCAAGGGCACAACCTCCAAGTCGACATCGTTTACAGCGTGGACTACCAGGGTATCTAATCCTGTTTGCTCCCCACGCTTTCGCACCTGAGCGTCAGTCTTTGTCCAGGGGGCCGCCTTCGCCACCGGTATTCCTCCAGATCTCTACGCATTTCACCGCTACACCTGGAATTCTACCCCCCTCTACAAGACTCTAGCCTGTCAGTTTTGAATGCAGTTCCCAGGTTAAGCCCGGGGATTTCACATCCAACTTAACAGACCGCCTGCGTGCGCTTTACGCCCAGTCATTCCGATTAACGCTTGCACCCTCCGTATTACCGCGGCTGCTGGCACGGAGTTAGCCGGTGCTTCTTCTGCGGGTAACGTCAATCGACAAGGTTATTAACCTTATCGCCTTCCTCCCCGCTGAAAGTGCTTTACAACCCGAAGGCCTTCTTCACACACGCGGCATGGCTGCATCAGGCTTGCGCCCATTGTGCAATATTCCCCACTGCTGCCTCCCGTAGGAGTCTGGACCGTGTCTCAGTTCCAGTGTGGCTGGTCATCCTCTCAGACCAGCTAGGGATCGTCGCCTAGGTGAGCCATTACCTCACCTACTAGCTAATCCCATCTGGGCACATCTGATGGCGAGAGGCCCGAAGGTCCCCCTCTTTGCTCTTGCGAGGTTATGCGGTATTAGCTACCGTTTCCAGTAGTTATCCCCCTCCATCAGGCAGTTTCCCAGACATTACTCACCCGTCCGCCGCTCGTCACCCAGAGAGCAAGCTCTCCTGTGCTACCGCTCGACTTGCATGTGTTAGGCCTGCCGCCAGCGTTCAATCTGAGCCATGATCAAACTCTTCAATTTAAGATTTGTTTGATTTGCTTCTACTCGAGAAGCGATGCTCAAAGAATTAGTCACTGTTCATTCGTAATGAATTTTACTGTTGTTCACTCTTCAAGACTTTTTATATCGTTAAGATACGGTCTTGTGAGTGCCCACACAGATTGTCTGATTAAATTGTTAAAGAGCAGTGCGTTGTGGCCTTAACCACTTCGCGAGGTGGCGTATATTACGCTTTTCACCTTCAGAGTCAACGCTTATTTTAAAGTGTTTTCTCTTTCTTTATCGACCCGGTTGTGTGTTCACAGCGCCGTGTCGATGGAGGCGCATTATAGGGATCCGTTTTCGTTACACAACAACTTTCTTGATCTTTTTTTCTGTTCGCGTGTTTTTCGACCCTTTCGATGAGATCTTACTCGATCCACACCACTTTTCAGTTGCCGACATCCCATATCTGTCGATATTTTGTCTAATAACGAATCATCAGTATGTGGCAAATAACTACGAGGTTGTCGATGAGTGCAAAAACATTGCGCCGTTATAACGGTACTTCTCCCGTTTTAGGCGAAAGAGTCATGGTCGATCATTCCAGCGTGGTGATTGGTAAGGTAACACTAGGCGATGATGTCGGCATATGGCCTCTTGTCGCCATACGCGGTGACGTTAACTACATTACTATTGGTGCAAGGAGTAATGTTCAGGACGGATCTGTACTTCACATCACCCACTGCTCAGAGAAAAAACCAGAAGGTAATCCGCTTATTATTGGTGAAGACGTCACGGTAGGACATAAAGCGATGCTGCACGGTTGCCAGATAGGAAATCGGGTTCTGGTCGGAATGGGTTCAATACTCCTCGATGGAGCCGTTGTTGAAGATGATGTCATGATTGGCGCTGGTAGCTTGGTCCCCCCAGGAAAACGGCTAGAGAAGGGACATCTATACCTCGGCAGCCCAGTCAAAAAAATTCGACCACTAACACAAGAAGAAATAGAGGGATTGATTTACTCGGCAAACAACTATGTTCGTTGGAAAGATGAATACCTTGCTCAGGACAACGAGTAACAACCTTCATCATCCCATTCTTCAGCAACGATCATTTGTTCCAGTTCATCTTCAAGATCCCATCGATATTCCCTGAACAGTGCCAGCCACCGTTCAGGGCTATCACCACCGTAACGTTGCTGGAGCTGCTCTGTGCTCACTAAACATTCCTGCTGAAAGCCATTCACTAAAACAGGAAAGCGGATCGCCATGACTTATCATCCCAGCTTTCACGATCGGGGAACTGGATCGCCTGATTCATTTAGCAAGATCCTGCTTTAGTAAAGCAATCACTGGTTCCACGTCCGGCATAACACCATGCCAAAGTTTAAACGCATGTGCCGCTTGCCCCACCAGCATTCCCAAACCATCTGCATAATGGAGGGCACCATGCTGTACACACCATGACAAAAATGGTGTCAGTTGTGGCAGGTAAAACATGTCATAACAGCACGTTTCCGGCGAAATGAGTTCCGGCGGTAAGTTAGGAACGCTGTCGTACATACCAGAAGATGTGGCGTTGATGATCAGATCGAACGACTGACCCTGTAAATCATCGAGAGCAACAGCGTTAATATCACCAATGTCACGGAAGATCTTAGCTAAGTCATCGGCCTTGGAAAAGGTCCTATTCGTCAGCACCACTGTGCAGCCATAAGCCAGCAGAGGTTGGATAACACCCCGCGCCGCACCACCTGCACCAACCAGCAAAACACGATCCAACGGCTTCACCAGCGCCAATCGTTGCAGATCGCTGAGCAAACCGATGCCATCAGTATTATCACCAAACAGGCGGCCGTCACTCAATCTCTTCAATGTATTGACCGCCCCCGCAAGCGCGGCACACTCGCTACGCTCATCCGCTTCGGCAAAGGCCCGCTCTTTAAAAGGCGCAGTCACATTCGCCCCACCAGCACCATCACGAAAATACTGGCGCAGCATCTGCTCAAAATTATCCAGAGGCGCCAACACGCGCTGGTACGTCAATGTTGTCCCCGTCTGTGCAGCAAATAGCTCATGTATGCGAGGTGATTTACTATGCGCAATCGGATTGCCAAAAACCGCAAAAGACGTTACTTCAGACACGTTCCTCTCCAACTTGTCGTTACCCCTGACGAATAAGCTCGCCTGTTAATACATCCCTGATTTCTGATGGGTTCATTCTTCCGCCGACATCCCCAACTAGCACAGGAAAATCATCACCAAACTGTAGAGAAACTTCCTGAGCCGTGCGGCAAGGCGGTTGACCACTTAAATTGGCGCTGGTCGACACCAACGGTTTACCGTAACGCTGGCACAGTTCCTTAACTAACGGATGGTCACTAACACGTACCGCAAGCGAAGAAAATTGCCCCGTTAACCACTGCGGAGTCGTGCGTTTTGCTGGCAACACCCAAGTAACCGGACCTGGCCATGTGGAAAACATCATAGCCTTCTGCTCAGCGGATAACGCACTGTCATCAATATAGAGAGCAAGTTGGCTAAAATCTGCCGCAATCAGGATCAAACCTTTTTGCCAAGGGCGTTGCTTTAACGCCAGCAGGCGATTAACCGCCACTTCACTATCAGGATCGCACCCCAACCCAAATACCGCTTCAGTCGGGTACGCAATAACCTGCTCGTTGTGTAACTCCCGCAAAAGGGGAATCATTAGTTCATCAGACGCATCACTCATTCTTATCAACTTCTGCCGCTATCGGTTTTCCACATAATTTACTGGCACAAAATAGCTTGATGCCTTGTGCCGTTTTTTTCTCAAACAATAAAGCGTAATGGCAAGAAGGGCATTCACCCGCTATCGGCTTATGGTTTAACGTAAACTGGCAATCGGGATAGCGATCGCAAGAATGAAATACCTTGCCGTAGCGAGATTTGCGCTGCAACAGCGTTCCTTCATTACACTGTGGACATCGAATCGCCGTATCATCAGGGCGATCGATAGTCTCGGTATGATGGCATTCAGGGTAATTGCCACAGCCGATGAACATCCCATAACGGCCTTGCCGTAAAACCAAGGTCGACTGACAAAGCGGACATTGCTGCCCATCTAACACTTTGACGATATGTCCATCAGCTTGTGCTTTCAGCGGGCGAATGAACTCACATTCTGGATACGCAGAACAGCCAAGAAATGGGCCGTGCCGACCAGAACGGATAACCAGCACTGACCCACAGTCTGGACATATTTCCTGTTTTTTTTCAGCAAACAGCGCAGGCTTAGCCATTCGAACTGTTATTCCTCTGGCTATTGCACATAACCGTCATTGACCTCAAAGAGTAATTCTTCCATTTGCTGATAAGCATTCTCACAACCAGGTACATTGAAAAGCACCATGAGAATGACCCACTTCAGATCTTCCAGATCAAACTCCTGCGTTTCCAACGCCATGACGCGTTCAATAATCATTTCCCGCGTTTCAAGGTTCAGAACCTGAATTTGCTCAAGGAACAATAAAAAGCCACGACATTCCGCATCAAGACGCAGCGCCTCATCCTGCGTATAGATCCGCATAGCCAGAGGATCATTCGCTAAATGAAGCGGCGCGGTCTGCCCTTCCTGAATATCGGCCAATTTTTCCAGCCAACTCAACGCGCTATAGATATCGTTACGATGGAATCCAGCGCGGGTGAGGTCATCAGTTAACGTATCCTGATCGACACGCATTTCAGTTTCATTGTGGATGTAGCTCTCAAACAAGTACATGAGTACGTCGAACATGGCCTGCCCTCCTTAATCGGACATAGCCGCCGGGTACTGCTGCGATCCACCCTGCTAACTCCAGCTCTAATAGCTTAGTGACTATCTCTGGCACAGGTTGGCCGGCACGTTCAGCGACAACGTCAACAGGTGTAACCTCATCTCCTACGTTAGCCAACACGTCGGCAAATGGCAATTCGCCATCCTCTTCTTCGCTAGAAATAGTTTGCCCGCTTTCCATCGGCAGCCACTGTAACTCACTCACCAACTGCTCAAGAATATCTTTAGGATGTGTAACCAAGCTGGCTCCTTGCTGGATCAACCAGTGTGTTCCCTCAGTCATCGGGTTACCAATCGGCCCCGGCAGAGCAAAAACTTCCCGTCCTTGCTCCAAAGCATAACGCGCAGTGACCAACGATCCACTGCGGATAGACGCTTCAATGACCAGAACACCCAGCCCTAACCCGCTGATAATACGATTTCTTCTGGGAAAGTTGGTTGGG
Source organism: Pectobacterium polaris (assembly GCF_002307355.1). Lineage (NCBI taxonomy): Bacteria > Pseudomonadati > Pseudomonadota > Gammaproteobacteria > Enterobacterales > Pectobacteriaceae > Pectobacterium > Pectobacterium polaris. The sequence continues at coordinate 602,494 of NZ_CP017481.1, forward strand.
AAAGGCGGCATCGCGAGAGGAAATTCGGAAACCAGCGCGCCACCACCGCCACAAATACGTTCGGCAAGCTTAGCGTGCCGCTTGGGATAAACATTCTCCAGCCCGCTTCCCAGCACCGCAACGGTTCGCCCTCCCGCATCCAACGCAGCACGATGAGCAATACCATCAATGCCAATCGCTAACCCGCTTGTCACCGTGAGTTCATTCGCAGCAAGCTCTTGGGCGAAAAAGCATCCCCAGCGCTCGCCGTAAGCACTGCTCCCACGGCTACCAATAATCGATATTTGTGGCGATGCCAGCAATTCAGGAGAACCAGATACAAAAAGCAACAGCGGAAAATCACGAATATTGCTCAACAGAAAGGGATAAAGGACATCTTCGCACGTCACGATATGATTATTGGGATGAGACAACCAGGTGAGAGTTTCCTCTAGGATCTTACGATCATAGGAACAGAATTGGGCAATTTGAGCATCGGACAGGCCTAACGCCCCCAAGGTCTCGTTATCGAACGTATTTAAATCAATAAGCTTTCTGACAATCGCCTGAGCACGCCTGCCCCCTAGGTGCCGTACACCCGTCATACGTAGCCAGATTTCCGTTAATAGCATCGTCGTCCCTTATTCCGCTATGTTCAGATAAGTGGTGCAATTCAGTGCTGATGCTGTCAATCGGGGCAGGAAATGTCTAGAATGAGCATTAAGACTCTCTCACTATTCAGATACAGATCTAAACATATATGGCAGTTTTGCAGGTATTACATTTTCCAGACGAGCGGCTCCGCATCACTGCGCAACCCGTAAAAGAAGTCAATGCAGATATTCAACGTATCGTAGATGATATGTTCGATACCATGTACGAAGAAGAAGGTATTGGCCTGGCAGCAACACAGGTGGATATTCATCAGCGTATTATTGTTATTGACGTCTCTGAAGAACGAGACCAACGACTGGTGCTGATCAATCCCGAGTTGATTGAAAAGAGCGGCGATACAGGCATCGAAGAAGGTTGCTTGTCGATCCCTGAAACGCGTGCGCTGGTCCCTCGTGCAGAACGTGTAAAAGTGCGCGCATTGGATCGTGAAGGTAAGGCGTTCGAACTGGAAGCAAGCGAGCTACTCGCCATTTGTATTCAGCACGAAATGGACCATCTGGTTGGGAAACTGTTTATCGATTACCTTTCCCCGCTTAAACGCCAGCGCATTCGTCAAAAACTGGAAAAACTGGCTAAGCAGAATAGCCGAGCCCGATAATTTTTCATCCTGACAGGAAGCACCGTGTCTGATTCTTTACGCATAATCCTTGCCGGAACCCCTGACTTTGCAGCGCGTCATCTAGACGCGCTTTTATCATCGGGTCATGAGGTCGTTGGCGTTTTCACCCAGCCTGACCGTCCGGCAGGCAGAGGCAACAAGCTCACCCCTAGTCCGGTAAAAGTACTGGCAGAGCAACACAGCATCCCCGTTTTCCAGCCTAAGTCTCTGCGGCCGGAAGAAAATCAGGCGATGGTTCAAGCGTTAAATGCCGATATTATGGTCGTTGTCGCCTACGGTTTAATTCTGCCACAGCCCGTGTTATCCATGCCTCGCCTTGGCTGCATTAATGTCCACGGATCTCTGTTACCTCTCTGGCGTGGTGCGGCACCTATTCAGCGTGCATTGTGGGCTGGAGATAGTGAAACCGGCGTGACGATCATGCAAATGGACGTTGGACTCGATACGGGTGCAATGCTGCACAAAATTTCGTGCCCAATCCTGCCACAGGATACCAGTGCAACGTTGTACGATAAACTTGCTGAGCTGGGCCCACGTGGCTTATTGGAAACGCTGGAACAGCTTGCTGATGGCAGCGCTGTTGCTGAAGCACAAAATGATGCCCTTGCCACCTATGCAGAAAAGCTCAGCAAAGAAGAAGCTCGTCTCAACTGGCAGTTATCTGCCGAGCAGCTTGAGCGCTGTATTCGTGCTTTTAATCCTTGGCCAGTCAGCTATTTCATCGTAGATGAACAGCCAGTGAAAGTCTGGAAAGCTGAGGTCATCGCCAAAGCACATGGCTCACAGCCTGGCACCATCATACAAGCAGACAAGCAGGGCATTCAGGTAGCAACAACAGATGGCATCTTGAATATTCAGGAATTGCAGCCCGCAGGCAAAAAAGTCATGGGCGCGCAGGATCTACTTAACTCACGCCGTGAGTGGTTCGTTCCCGGTAATACACTGGACTAATCTATTTTTCATACCGGCGCCAAGCCGGTATATCCTCTCTCTTTTACGTATACGTCATCGCTAACACATGAAAAGCTCATACAATCTACGCAGTATTGCCGCAAAAGTGGTGGGACAGGTTCTGGATCAGGGACAATCACTCAGTGCCTTATTACCTGTTCATCAGCGTGAAGTCTCCGATAAAGATCGCGCACTTTTGCAAGAGCTTTGCTTCGGCGTATTACGCGTTTTACCGCAGTTGGAATGGTGTATTCAACAACTGATGGCTAAACCTCTGACGGGTAAACAACGCACGCTGCATTACCTCATCATGGTCGGTATCTACCAGCTACATTACACTCGGATCCCGCCACATGCGGCCCTGGCAGAAACAGTAGAAGGTGCCGTCGCATTAAAGCGGCCGCAGCTCAAGGGACTGATTAATGGCGTATTACGCCAATTTCAGCGTCAGCAGGAAGAACTGATTCAACGTGAGGCAACTCACTCATCTCACTACCTGCATCCAAGCTGGCTACTGGATCGCATTGAGCGTGCCTATCCAAATCACTGGCAAAACATCGTTGAAGCGAATAATCAACGCCCTCCAATGTGGCTACGTGTGAATCGATTACACCACACACGTGAAGCGTATTTAAACTTGTTAGAACAAGAGGGAATCGAAGCATTTCCTCATGCTGAATACAGCGATGCGATACGACTTGCGGCTCCCTGTGCAGTCGATCAATTGCCAGGATTTTCACAAGGGTGGGCAACGGTACAGGATGCATCGGCTCAAGGCTGCGCCTATTGGCTCGATCCACAAGATAGCGAACAGATCCTCGATCTCTGTGCTGCACCCGGTGGAAAAACAACACACATTTTAGAAGCAGCACCAAAATCTCATGTACTCGCTGTCGATGTTGATGAAACACGTTTAGGCCGGGTAAAAGAAAATTTACTGCGGCTACAAATGCATGCCGAAGTAAAACAAGGCGATGGACGTTACCCTGATTCATGGTGTGAAGGACGTGTGTTTGATCGCATTCTGTTGGATGCACCTTGCTCAGCCACTGGTGTCATTCGTCGTCATCCTGACATTAAGTGGTTGCGACGAGACAGAGACATCGAGGAGCTAGTGGCACTGCAAAAAGAAATTCTTGATGCCATCTGGCCACATCTAAAAACAGGCGGCACGATGGTCTACGCGACCTGCTCTATTCTGCCGGAAGAAAATGCCCAACAAGTTGCTGATTTCCTGACCCGCCATACCGATGCAACGCTTGTTGATACAGGTACAAGAGAAATACCGGGCATACAGATGCTTCCTCATACCGATGGTGGCGATGGTTTCTTTTATGCGAAGCTGGTAAAAAACTGATATTGAACCCAGTATTGTCTGCAACAGACAGCAATCAATAAACGGCATGGCTTATTATGAAAATTATCATTCTTGGCGCGGGTCAGGTCGGCGGAACACTGGCGGAAAATCTAGCGGGTGAAAACAATGACATCACTGTCGTTGATACCGATGCAAACCGGTTACGTCAGCTCCAGGATAAGTTTGACCTGCGCGTCGTTACGGGCTATGCCTCTCACCCACGAGTGCTACGTGAAGCGGGAGCAGAAGATGCCGATATGCTGGTCGCCGTTACCAATTCAGATGAAACGAATATGGTAGCCTGCCAGATTGCTTATTCTCTTTTCAAAACACCAAACCGGATTGCGCGTATTCGTGCCGCTGAATACATTCGTGAATCAGAACAGCTGTTTTTACCAGAAGCGGTTCCCATCGATCACCTGATCTCCCCGGAACAGTTGGTGATCGATAACATTTACAAACTGATCGAATATCCTGGAGCACTTCAAGTCGTCAATTTTGCTGAAGGAAAAGTGAGTCTTGCCGCAGTTAACGCCTACTATGGTGGTCCACTGGTCGGTAATGCTCTCACCTCTCTCCGTGAACACATTCCTCATGTAGATACCCGCGTTGCCGCTATTTTCCGTCACGATCGTCCGATTCGCCCACAGGGTTCCACCATCATCGAAGCTGGAGATGAGGTGTTTTTTGTCGCCGCTTCGCAGCATATTCGTGCGGTGATGAGCGAGTTGCAGCGCCTTGAAAAACCGTATAAAAGGATCATGATCGTTGGCGGTGGGAATGTCGGTGCAGGATTAGCGCAGCGGTTAGAAAAAGACTACAGCATCAAGTTGATTGAACGAAATGCAGACCGGGCTGTGGAGCTGGCTGAGCTCCTGCAAAATACGGTCGTGTTCCATGGTGATGCTTCAGATCAAGAGCTCCTCGCCGAAGAACACATCGAGCAGATCGATGTATTCATCGCCATTACCAACGATGACGAAGCGAATATTATGTCAGCTATGCTGGCTAAACGCATGGGCGCGAAAAAAGTAATGGTGCTTATCCAGCGTCGGGCTTATGTCGATCTGGTTCAGGGCAGCGTTATCGATGTCGCAATATCCCCACAGCAGGCAACAATTTCTGCGCTACTCAGCCACGTCCGTAAGGCAGATATCGTTAGCGTATCTTCTTTACGTCGTGGCGTAGCTGAAGCAATCGAGGCCATCGCTCACGGTGACGAGGGCACATCGAAAGTTGTCGGCAGAATGATCGAAGATATTAAACTTCCACCCGGAACCACTATAGGCGCAATTGTTCGCGGTGACGACGTCATCATTGCCAACGCAAATAGCAAAATTGAACAAGGTGATCATGTCATCATGTTCTTGGCTGACAAGAAATTTGTGCCTGATGTTGAACGTCTATTTCAACCAAGCCCCTTCTTTTTGTAATGTGGGAGCAGATTTATTGCTAATCGATAATCTGGCAAAGATACGGCTATTGGTTAGAATTAATTTATAATTTTTTGGCAAGGAGAACGGATATGAGCATCATCAAAGAATTCAGAGAGTTTGCCATGCGTGGCAACGTTGTCGATTTGGCGGTGGGTGTCATTATTGGTGCAGCTTTCGGCAAGATCGTTTCTTCTCTGGTATCAGATATTATTATGCCGCCACTTGGACTTTTGATTGGTGGTGTCGATTTTAAACAATTCAGCCTTATTCTTCGCGACGCCCAAGGCGAAATTCCCGCGGTTGTCATGAACTATGGCGCTTTCATCCAGAATATTTTCGACTTTATCATCGTCGCTTTCGCAATTTTTATAGCGATCAAGCTTATGAATAAAATGCGACGTAAACAGGAAGATACCCCTGCAGCACCGCCAAAACCTAGCGCAGAAGAAAAGCTCTTAGCTGAAATTCGCGACTTACTAAAAGAACAACAGACTAGACAGTAAGCATTGAGTTTCTGCTTAGACTCAGCATCACTACGCAGAAAGTAGAAAGGCCAGAGGTAAATAATCATTTGATTGCTTACCACTGGCCTCCCAATTACCTTTCTTCATGTGCTTCTCTTTTCTACGATAACTTCCCTTCCCTTTTTCATTCACTTCAATTCGTTGGCGAAACAGTGGGTCATGTAGCAATGCCTCAATGGCATTGTCCTGGATTTTCCCACGTTGATGTCGGTATGTGGTCATCATTACTCCTAAGGAACTCGGGTTGGTATGTACATCAATAAAACGTGCAGAGTATATAGTCGAAATGGGTAGATGAGAACAGGTGGGATGTATTTTCAGCTCACTCAGACACAGGTAGTTGCTCACCGTGTATATTTATGCAAAGCATGACTTATTTCAGATATAAAAAAACCGGGTTTCCCCGGTTTTTTTACGCTCTTACAGATTACTCTGCAGTAGCAACTTCTTCTGTCTGCGAAACTGAGCGATCAACGAGCTCGATGTATGCCATCGGCGCATTGTCACCAGCACGGAAGCCACACTTAAGAATACGAGTGTAACCACCGGCACGGCTCGCGAAACGCGGGCCCAGTTCATTAAACAGTTTTGCCACGATCTCGTTATCACGAGTACGGGCGAATGCCAGACGACGATTAGCAACGCTGTCGGTCTTGGCAAGAGTAATCAGCGGTTCAACAACGCGACGCAGCTCTTTCGCTTTCGGCAGGGTCGTCTTGATGATTTCATGACGAACCAAAGAACTAGCCATGTTACGGAACATAGCCTGACGATGGCTGCTGTTACGGTTCAGTTGACGACCACTCTTACGATGGCGCATGACCTTATCCTTCTCAGTAAAACCTTAACCTGTGATCTGGTTACTCATCAGCAATGCTTGCCGGTGGCCAGTTTTCCAGGCGCATGCCCAGAGACAAACCACGGGAAGCCAGTACGTCTTTAATCTCAGTAAGAGATTTTTTACCAAGGTTAGGCGTTTTGAGCAGCTCAACCTCGGTACGCTGTACCAGATCACCGATGTAGTGGATAGCTTCTGCCTTAAGGCAGTTAGCAGAGCGGACAGTCAATTCCAGATCGTCAACAGGGCGCAGCAGAATCGGATCGAATTCTGGTTTCTCTTCTTTAACTTCTGGCTGACGAACATCACGTAAGTCAACAAAAGCTTCAAGTTGTTCAGCCAGAATGGTAGCCGCACGGCGGATCGCCTCTTCAGGATCGATCGTGCCATTGGTTTCCATTTCGATGACTAGCTTGTCCAGGTCAGTACGCTGTTCTACACGAGCTGCTTCAACATTGTAGGCAATACGCTCTACAGGGCTGTAGCAAGCATCAACTAACAGACGACCAATCGGGCGCTCATCTTCTTCCGTATGAATACGGGCAGATGCCGGCACATAACCACGACCACGTTGAACTTTGATACGCATGCTAATAGATGCGTTTTCATCGGTCAGGTGGCAAATTAAGTGCTGCGGCTTGACGATTTCGACATCACCATCATGGATGATGTCGGCTGCAGTCACAGGGCCAATGCCAGATTTATTCAGGGTAAGAATAACTTCATCTTTGCCTTGAACTCTCACCGCCAGCCCTTTCAGGTTGAGCAGGATTTCCAGGATATCTTCCTGTACGCCTTCTTTGGTGCTGTACTCATGCAGTACACCATCAATCTCAACCTCGGTCACCGCGCAACCTGGCATGGATGAAAGCAGAATACGGCGCAGTGCGTTGCCAAGAGTATGGCCGAAGCCCCGCTCTAATGGCTCAAGGGTCACCTTGGCGTGCGTCGAACTCACTTGCTCGATATCAACCAGGCGCGGTTTTAGAAACTCTGTCACAGAACCCTGCATTGTGTCCTCTCTTTGGTACTAAGCTTTACTTGGAGTAAAGCTCGACGATCAGGTGTTCATTAATGTCCGCAGACAGATCGGTACGTTCAGGAATACGTTTGAACACACCTTCCATCTTGGCAGCATCAACTTCCAGCCAAGTTGGCTTTTCACGCTGTTCAGCCAGCTCCAGAGCGGCTTTCACGCGAGATTGCTTTTTCGCTTTCTCACGGATGCTGACTACGTCATTCGGGGATACCTGATAAGAAGCGATGCTAACAACGCGACCGTTTACCATGATAGCTTTGTGGCTTACCATCTGACGTGCTTCAGCACGAGTGGCACCAAAACCCATACGATAAACAACGTTATCCAGACGACCTTCCAGCAGTTGCAGCAGGTTTGCACCTGTGTTGCCTTTCAGACGTGCAGCTTCTTTATAATAGTTACGGAACTGACGCTCCAGAACACCGTAGATACGGCGAACTTTTTGCTTTTCACGCAACTGTACACCATAGTCAGACAGACGCGGTTTACGCGCACCGTGCTGGCCAGGAGCTTGTTCAATTTTACACTTGGAATCGATCGCACGAACACCAGACTTCAGAAACAGGTCGGTGCCTTCACGACGGCTCAGCTTGAGCTTAGGACCCAAATATCTTGCCATTTTCTTTCTCCAACAATCCTAAAAGCGGCGTTATACGCGGCGCTTTTTCGGCGGACGACAACCGTTATGAGGGATCGGAGTCACATCAGTAATATTAGTGATGCGGAAACCAGCCGCGTTCAACGCGCGGATAGTAGACTCACGGCCCGGACCAGGTCCTTTAACCATAACTTCCAGGTTCTTAATACCGTACTCTTTCACTGCTTCAGCACAGCGTTCTGCTGCAACTTGAGCTGCGAACGGAGTGGATTTGCGAGAACCACGGAAGCCGGAACCACCGGCAGTTGCCCAACCTAGCGCATTACCCTGACGATCAGTAATGGTTACGATGGTGTTGTTGAAAGAAGCATGGATATGAGCCACACCGTCAGAGACTTGCTTTCTGACACGCTTACGTGCACGAATAGGTGCCTTTGCCATTATTCAATCACCCCGATTATTTCTTGATCGGTTTGCGCGGACCCTTACGGGTACGGGCGTTAGTCTTGGTACGCTGACCGCGAACCGGCAGACCACGACGATGACGCAAACCACGATAAGTACCAAGGTCCATAAGACGCTTGATGCTCAGGGTAACTTCACGACGCAGATCACCTTCTACAACAAACTTGGCAACTTCGTCACGCAGCTTATCGATTTGCTCTTCAGACAGCTCACTGATCTTAACATTTTCGGCAATTCCTGTTGCAGTACAAATAGCCTGCGACCGAGTTTTACCGATACCGAAAATCGACGTTAATGCAATAACGGTATGTTTATGATCAGGAATGTTAATGCCTGCTATACGGGCCACTATGCACTCCTACAATTTTATACGGCAACACCATTCTGAAAAGCCCGTTTTCAGGATACTCAAATAATGTTGCAGCTACATACAAAAGATTGGCTGGCTAATCTAGCCAGCTCAATCCAACTTTGCAAGAAAAATATGCGAGATAATCAGCCTTGACGCTGTTTATGCTTCGGTTCGGCACTGCAGATCACACGAACGACACCGTTACGCTTAACAATCTTACAGTTACGACATAATTTCTTGACGGAAGCACGAACTTTCATTTTTACTCTCCGTAACTTCTCAAGCTCACCTAATTAACGGTTATAGCCTTTCAGGTTTGCTTTCTTCAATGCAGACTCATATTGACTCGACATCATTAGAGTTTGCACTTGAGCCATAAAGTCCATGATGACGACAACAACGATCAATAAAGATGTACCCCCAAAATAGAAAGGCACTTTCATTGCGTCACGCATAAACTCCGGGATCAGGCAGATAAAAGTAATATACATCGCACCAATCAGAGTAAGGCGAGTCATCACTTTATCGATATATTTCGCCGTTTGCTCTCCCGGACGAATTCCTGGCACGAATGCACCGGACTTCTTCAGGTTATCTGCTGTTTCGCGCGGATTGAAAACCAACGCAGTGTAGAAGAAACAGAAGAAGATGATTGCAGACGCATAGAGTAACACATAAAGCGGTTGTCCGGGCTGCAAATACAGCGAAATAGTTGTCAGCCAGTTCCAACCGGTACCGCCCCCAAACCAAGATGCAATCGTGGCTGGGAACAGAATAATGCTGGAGGCGAAGATTGCAGGGATAACCCCAGCCATGTTCACCTTCAGCGGTAAATGCGTACTCTGTGCTGCATAAACACGACGCCCCTGTTGACGTTTTGCATAGTTAACAACGATACGACGTTGACCACGCTCAACGAAAACAACGAAGAAGGTTACTGCAAACACTAAAACTGCAACCAACAGCAACAGGAGGAAGTGCAGGTCGCCTTGCCGAGCTTGCTCGATGGTATGGCCAATGGCCGGCGGTAGTCCCGCAACAATACCAGCGAAGATTATGATCGAGATACCGTTACCGATACCACGTTCCGTAATCTGTTCTCCCAGCCACATCAGGAACATTGTTCCAGTAACTAGGCTCACAACAGCGGTAAAGTAGAAAGCAAAGCCTGGGTTTATCACCAAGTCTTGCATTCCAGGCATATTCGGCAAACCGGTAGCAATACCGATCGATTGGAATATAGCCAATACCAAGGTACCGTAGCGAGTATACTGGCTTATCTTACGACGGCCAGCTTCCCCTTCTTTCTTTATTTCAGCCAACGCTGGATGAACCACCGTCAGCAACTGGATAATAATGGACGCCGAAATATACGGCATAATACCCAGTGCAAAGATAGAAGCACGGCTGAGAGCACCACCAGAGAACATGTTAAACATTTCAATGATGGTGCCTCGCTGCTGTTCAAGCAATTTGGCAAGCACAGTGGCATCAATACCAGGAATTGGGATAAAAGAGCCAATACGGAAAACAATTAGCGCACCGATAACAAACAAAAGTCTGCGCTTCAGTTCACCAACTCCGCCTTTAGCACTTTGAAAATCTAATCCTGGTTGCTTAGCCATCTGCTACTTATTCCTCAATTTTACCGCCAGCAGTTTCGATAGCAGCACGAGCACCTTTAGTGACACGCAGACCACGAATCGTTACCGGACGAGCAACTTCACCAGACAGAATCACTTTCGCGAACTCAATCTGAATGCCAATAACATTAGCGGCTTTCAGCGTATTCAGGTCAACCACGTCGCCTTCTACTTTAGCTAAATCAGACAGACGAACTTCTGCCGTGATCATCGCTTTGCGAGAAGTAAAACCGAATTTCGGCAGACGACGATATAAAGGCATCTGACCACCTTCAAAACCACGACGTACGCCACCGCCAGAACGAGAGTTCTGACCTTTGTGACCACGACCACTGGTTTTGCCCAGGCCAGAACCGATACCACGACCTAAACGCTTCGGTGCGTGTTTAGCACCTTCGGCCGGAGACAGAGTATTTAAACGCATCTGTTACTCCTCTACTTTAACCATGTAGGAAACCGCGTTGACCATACCGCGAACCGCAGGAGTATCCTCACGTTCCACTGTATGCCCAATACGACGCAGACCCAGGCCAAGCAGTGTCGCCTTATGTTTCGGCAGACGACCGATTGCACTACGGGTTTGAGTAATTTTAATAGTCTTTGCCACGGTCATTACCCCAGAATTTCTTCAACGGATTTACCACGCTTGGCAGCGACCATTTCCGGGGACTTCATATTGGCCAAACCATCAATCGTTGCACGAACCACGTTAATCGGGTTAGTGGAACCATAGGCTTTAGCCAATACGTTGTGAACCCCTGCAACTTCCAAAACGGCGCGCATTGCACCACCGGCAATAATACCGGTACCTTCGGAAGCTGGCTGCATGAACACACGAGAACCCGTGTGAGCACCTTTAACTGGGTGCTGCAGGGTGCCGTTGTTCAGCGCGACATTCATCATATTGCGACGGGCTTTTTCCATCGCTTTCTGGATCGCTGCTGGAACTTCGCGAGCTTTACCGTAACCAAAACCAACGCGGCCGTTGCCATCACCCACTACAGTCAGTGCGGTGAAGCTGAAAATACGACCACCTTTAACGGTTTTAGATACGCGATTTACCGCGATCAGCTTTTCCTGCAGTTCGCCAGCTTGTTTCTCGATGTGAGCCATCTTACACCTCTACCTTAGAACTGAAGGCCAGCTTCACGGGCAGCATCTGCCAGTGCTTGGACTCGACCATGATATTGGAAACCGGAACGGTCAAAAGAGACATCTTTGATGCCTTTTTCTAACGCGCGTTCTGCAATAGCTTTACCTATTGCGATAGCTGCGTCTTTATTACCGGTAGACTTCAGTTGTTCAGCGATAGCTTTTTCTACAGTAGAAGCGGCTACCAGGACTTCAGAACCGTTCGGTGCAATGACCTGCGCATAAATATGGCGTGGTGTACGATGTACCACCAGACGCGTCGCACCCAGTTCCTGGAGCTTGCGGCGTGCGCGGGTCGCACGACGGATACGAGCTGCTTTCTTATCCATAGTGTTACCTTACTTCTTCTTAGCCTCTTTGGTACGCACGACTTCGTCGGCGTAACGGACACCCTTGCCTTTATAAGGCTCAGGACGACGGTAGGCGCGTAATTCCGCAGCAACCTGACCAATAACCTGCTTATCAGCACCTTTCAGTACGATTTCAGTTTGGCTTGGGCATTCTGCAGTAATACCTGCCGGCAGTGCATGCTCTACTGGGTGAGAAAACCCAAGAGACAGGTTAACCACATTGCCTTTAACAGCAGCACGGTAACCAACACCAACCAGTTGCAGCTTCTTAGTGAAGCCTTCGGTAACACCGATAACCATTGCGTTCAACAGAGCGCGAGTGGTACCCGCTTGGGCCCATCCGTCAACGAAACCTTCGCGCGGAGCGAAAGTCAGAGCGTTGTCAGCTTGTTTCACTTCAACAGCATCATGGATCTTACGACTCAGCTCGCCGTTTTTACCCTTAATCGAAACATCCTGACCGTTGAGTTTTACCTCTACGCCGGCAGGAATGACGACGGGTGCTTTTGCAACACGAGACATTTTTCCTCCCGATTAAGCTACGTAGCAGATAATCTCGCCACCAAGACCAGCTTGGCGAGCTGCACGATCAGTCATAACACCTTTAGAGGTAGAAACAACAGCGATACCCAAACCGGCCATAACTTTTGGCAGCTCATCTTTTCTTTTATAGATGCGCAGACCTGGACGGCTTACTCGCTGAATGCTTTCTACCACTGCCTTGCCCTGGAAATATTTAAGTTCTAATTCCAGAACTGGCTTGGTGTCGCCTTCGATTTTGAAATCTTCAATGTAACCTTCTTCCTTCAGCACGTTGGCAATTGCCACTTTCAGCTTGGAGGAAGGCATGGTGACCGCAACTTTGTTCGCGGCTTGACCGTTACGGATACGGGTCAGCATATCCGCGATCGGATCTTGCATGCTCATCTGTCTTTACTCCCGTGATTCAATTGGTGACAATTACCAGCTAGCCTTTTTCAGACCCGGAATTTCACCGCGCATAGCGGCTTCACGGACCTTGATACGGCTCAACCCGAACTTCCGCAGGAAAGCGTGCGGACGACCAGTTTGGCGGCAGCGGTTACGCTGACGAGACGGGCTGGAATCACGCGGCAGAGTCTGCAGCTTAAGAACTGCATCCCAACGATCTTCGTCGGATGAGTTCACACCAGAGATGATAGCTTTTAATTCCTCGCGTTTAGCGCGGTATTTTTCAGCCAGTTTCACACGAACAACTTCGCGTGCTTTCATGGATTGCTTAGCCATTAGTAACCCTACCTTACTTGCGGAATGGGAAGTTAAAGGCGGCCAACAGCGCACGGCCTTCATCATCGGATTTCGCAGTAGTGGTAATGGTAATGTCCAAACCACGAACGCGATCGACTTTATCGTAGTCGATTTCCGGGAAGATGATCTGCTCACGCACACCCATGCTGTAGTTACCACGACCATCGAATGACTTGGCGGACAAGCCACGGAAGTCACGAATACGTGGTACAGCAATGGAAATCAGACGCTCAAGGAACTCCCACATGCGTTCGCCACGCAGAGTTACTTTACAGCCGATCGGATAGCCCTGACGGATTTTGAAGCCTGCAACAGATTTGCGTGCTTTGGTGATCAACGGTTTTTGACCGGAGATTGCTGCCAGATCGGCTGCTGCGTTATCCAGCAGTTTCTTGTCAGCGATCGCTTCACCAACACCCATATTCAGGGTGATCTTCTCGACCCGAGGGACTTGCATGACAGAATTGTAGCTAAACTCAGTCATGAGTTTTTTAACTACTTCGTCTTTGTAGTAATCATGCAGTTTCGCCATCGTACTACTCCAAATTACTTGATAGTTTCGCTATTAGATTTAAAGAAACGGACTTTTTTTCCGTCTTCGAATCTAAAGCCTACACGGTCAGCCTTACCAGTTGCCGCATTGAAGATTGCAAGGTTAGAAACTTGAATTGCAGCTTCTTTTTCAACGATGCCACCTGGTTGATTCAGGGCCGGAACCGGCTTCTGATGTTTTTTAACCAGGTTAATACCTTCAACAATGACCTTACTAGCAGACAGGACATTTTTTACTTTACCGCGCTTACCTTTATCTTTACCGGTTAGCACAATAACTTCGTCATCACGACGGATTTTCGCTGCCATGATTCGCTCCTTAAAGTACTTCTGGTGCCAGAGAGATAATTTTCATGAACTTCTCATTACGCAGTTCACGAGTTACCGGCCCAAAAATACGCGTACCGATAGGCTGTTCGCTGTTATTGTTTAAAATAACGCAAGCATTACCATCGAAGCGAATGACAGAACCGTCCGGGCGACGAACACCCTTCTTGGTGCGCACCACTACCGCCTTCAGAACATCGCCTTTCTTCACCTTACCGCGAGGAATTGCTTCCTTGATGGTAATTTTGATGATATCGCCGACGCCTGCGTAGCGACGGTGCGAGCCACCTAGAACCTTGATACACATTACGCGACGTGCACCGGAATTATCGGCCACGTTCAGCATAGTCTGTTCTTGGATCATTTTAGTGCTCCGCTTGTCAACTACTACTCTAGGACCCTTTCGGGCCATTAAATACCCCATAATTGAGGGCGCAGCATTATAACACCGCTTCCTTGGTATGGGTAGAAAAAATAAACGGCCCTTTGCAGAGCCGTTTATCATAAGAGAAGAGCGCTACTTTATTACAGAATCGCTTTCTCTACAACGCGAACAAGTGTCCAAGACTTATTTTTGGACAGCGGACGGCATTCGCGGATTTCAACCACGTCACCGATACCGCATTCATTGTTCTCGTCATGTACGTGCAGCTTAGTCGTACGCTTAATGAATTTACCGTAAAGCGGGTGTTTCACAAAACGTTCGATAGCAACAACCATGGATTTCTCCATTTTGTCGCTTACAACACGACCTTGCAGAGTACGGATTTTATCGGTCATTACGCACCCGCCTTCTCAGTCAGTAAAGTCTTAACACGTGCAATATTGTGACGCACTTGTTTTACCAGGTGAGTCTGTTGCAACTGACCACTGGCAGCCTGCATACGCAGGTTAAATTGCTCGCGCAGCAAGCCGAGCAGTTCAGTGTTCAGCTCTTCGACGCTTTTTTCACGCAGCTCATTTGCTTTCATTACATCACCGTCTTAGTTACAAAGGTGGTTTTGATAGGCAGTTTCGCTGCTGCCAGTTGGAATGCCTCACGGGCTAACTCTTCCGGCACACCGTCCATTTCGTACAGGACTTTACCTGGCTGAATCAAGGCAACCCAATATTCCACGTTACCTTTACCTTTACCCATACGAACTTCAAGCGGTTTCTCGGTGATCGGTTTGTCCGGGAATACACGGATCCAGATCTTACCTTGACGCTTAACAGCACGAGTCATGGCACGACGTGCAGCTTCGATTTGACGAGCAGTCAGGCGACCGCGGCCAACAGCTTTCAGACCGAAAGTGCCGAAGCTAACATCCGTACCCTGCGCCAGACCACGGTTGCGGCCCTTGTGCACCTTACGGAATTTTGTACGCTTTGGTTGTAACATCAGCGACTCTCCTTACTTGCGGCCTTTACGCTGCTGCTTTTTAGGTTGAGCAGCCGGTTTTTCCGGTTGTTCAACGGCAGCCATACCACCCAGGATCTCACCTTTGAAGATCCACACTTTCACACCGATAACACCATAAGTGGTGTGCGCTTCGGAGGTGTTGTAGTCGATATCCGCACGCAGTGTATGCAATGGAACACGACCTTCACGGTACCATTCGGTACGCGCGATTTCAGCGCCGCCAAGACGGCCACTTACTTCAACTTTAATACCTTTAGCGCCCAGACGCATGGCGTTCTGTACCGCACGCTTCATAGCACGACGGAACATCACACGACGCTCCAGCTGAGAAGTGATGCTGTCAGCAACCAGTTTTGCGTCCAGTTCAGGTTTACGAACTTCTGCGATATTGATCTGTGCAGGCACGCCAGCGATATCCGCTACGACTTTGCGCAGTTTCTCAACATCTTCACCTTTTTTACCGATCACGATACCCGGGCGAGCAGTGTGAATGGTCACACGGATGCTTTTTGCCGGACGTTCGATAACGATACGAGAAACGGAAGCTTTCTCCAGTTCCTTCGTCAGGTATTTACGAACTTTAAAATCGCTGTCCAGGTTGTCAGCGAATTCTTTGGTATTCGCATACCAGGTAGAGTTCCAAGGTTTGACAATACCCAGGCGAATACCATTAGGATGTACTTTCTGACCCATTGCTAGTCTCCAGAGTCTCAGCGATCGGACACAACCACAGTAATGTGGCTGGTACGCTTCAGGATGCGATCCGCACGACCTTTAGCACGCGGCATAATGCGCTTCATGCTTGGGCCTTCGTCAACGAAGATTTTCGCGACTTTCAGATCATCAATGTCAGCGCCATCGTTGTGTTCTGCGTTAGCAATAGCAGACTCCAGCACTTTTTTAACCAGACCAGCAGCTTTCTTGTTGGTGTAGGTCAGAACTTCCAGAGCTTGCGACACTTTCTTACCGCGAATCAGGTCTGCCACCAGGCGAACCTTTTGAGCAGAAGAACGAGCGTGGCAATGTTTAGCGATAGTTTCCATCTCTTCCTCCTACCTTAGCGCTTCTTGGCCTTTTTGTCGGCCGCATGGCCGCGATAAGTACGAGTCGGCGCGAATTCACCCAGTTTGTGACCGACCATTTCATCGGAAACAAACACCGGAACGTGCTGACGACCATTATGGACAGCGATGGTCAAACCGATCATATTTGGAAAGATCGTTGAACGACGGGACCAAGTGCGCAAAGGCTTCTTGTCTCCGCTTTCCACCGCTTTCTCTACCTTCTTCAGCAAGTGCAGGTCAATAAAAGGACCTTTCTTGAGAGAACGTGGCATGGTTTATCCTCTAAGATTATTTAGTACGGCGACGTACGATAAATTTATCAGTACGCTTGTTGCTGCGGGTCTTCTTACCTTTGGTCTGGAGGCCCCACGGACTAACCGGGTGCTTACCAAAGTTACGACCTTCACCACCACCGTGTGGGTGATCGACTGGGTTCATTGCCGTACCGCGAACGGTAGGACGAACACCACGCCAGCGTGCAGCACCAGCTTTACCCAGAACGCGCAGCATATGCTCAGCGTTGCCAACTTCGCCCAGCGTAGCGCGGCAGTCGGATTCGACTTTACGCATTTCGCCAGAACGCAGACGCAGGGTAACGTAAGAACCGTCACGAGCAACGATTTGAACGTAAGTACCAGCAGAACGAGCCAATTGGCCGCCTTTACCTGGTTTCATTTCTACGTTGTGAACCGTTGAACCGACTGGAATGTTACGCATTGGCAGGGTGTTACCCGCTTTAATCGCAGCATCAACGCCAGATTGGATCTGGTCGCCGGCTTTCAGGCCTTTCGGCGCCAGGATGTAACGACGCTCGCCGTCTTTGTACAGAACCAGCGCGATATTCGCGGAACGGTTCGGATCATACTCGAGACGCTCAACAACCGCAGGAATACCATCTTTATTGCGTTTGAAGTCAACCAGACGATACTGCTGTTTGTGACCACCACCGATGTGACGGGTAGTGATGCGGCCATTGTTGTTACGGCCACCGGATTTGCTGTTCTTTTCCAGCAATGGGGCGTAAGGCTTGCCCTTGTGCAGCTCAGGGTTAACCACTTTAACAACGTGGCGACGACCCGGAGATGTCGGTTTACATTTAACAACTGCCATTGTCTTTCTCCTCCGACTTACTCAGCGCCGCCGATGAAGTCCAGATTCTGGCCTTCTTTCAGGGTGACGTAAGCTTTTTTCCAGTCGCTACGACGACCAATACGCTGTCCGTGACGCTTAACTTTACCCTTAACTACCAGGGTGTTTACGTCTTTAACTTCTACTTCGAACAGTTTCTCGACAGCAGCAACGATCTCTGCTTTAGTCGCGTCTTTAGCAACTTTGAGAACGATGGTGTTAGTTTTTTCCATCGCAGTAGATGCTTTTTCAGATACGTGCGGCGCGCGCAGTACTTTCAGCAGACGTTCTTCACGGATCATGCCAGCATCTCCTCAACTTGCTTAACTGCATCAGCAGTCATAACGACTTTGTCGAAGGCGATCAAGCTAACTGGGTCGATACCTGCTGCATCACGCACGTCAACCTTGTACAGGTTACGAGCGGCCAGGAACAGATTCTCATCCAGTTCACCGGTGATGATCAACACGTCTTCCAGTGCCATATCTTTCAGTTTCTGTGCCAGCAACTTAGTTTTCGGTGCTTCTACAGAGAACGTCTCGACAACGATCAGACGATCTTGACGTACCAGTTCGGACAGAATGCTTTTCAGCGCGCCGCGGTACATCTTTTTGTTAACTTTCTGACTGTGGTCCTGTGGCTTAGCAGCGAAGGTCACACCACCGGAACGCCAGATCGGGCTCTTAACAGAACCAGAACGCGCACGGCCAGTACCTTTCTGACGCCAAGGTTTTTTACCGGAACCAGTTACTTCAGCACGGGTCTTCTGGGCGCGAGTACCTTGACGGGCACCTGCTGCATAAGCAACAACAACCTGATGTACCAGCGCTTCGTTGAAATCACGACCGAAGGTAGTTTCGGAAACAGTCAGCGCGCTTTGCGCGTCTTTCAATACTAATTCCATTGCTATCTCCTCACGCCTTCACAGCTGGTTTAACGATCAGGTCGCTACCGGTAGCTCCCGGAACAGCACCTTTAACCAGCAGCAGGTTGCGCTCAGCGTCAACACGCACTACGTCCAGGCTCTGAACGGTTACACGCTCGTTACCCAGCTGGCCTGCCATTTTCTTGCCTTTAAACACTTTGCCCGGAGTCTGGTTCTGACCGATAGAACCCGGAACGCGGTGGGACAAGGAGTTACCGTGAGTAGCATCCTGAGTACGGAAATTCCAGCGCTTAACTGTGCCAGCAAAACCTTTACCTTTAGATGTACCAGTAACGTCTACTTTTTTAACGTCTGCGAAAATTTCGACACTGATGCTTTGACCTACAGTGAACTCTTCGCCTTCAGAAAGACGGAATTCACGCAGAGTACGGCCAGCTTCTACGCCAGCTTTAGCAAAGTGACCTGCTTCTGGCTTAGTAACACGGTTTGCTTTTTTAGCACCAGTAGTTACTTGCACAGCGCGGTAACCGTCGTTAGCCAGGTCTTTAACCTGAGTTACGCGGTTTGCTTCAATTTCGATAACGGTTACGGGGATAGATACGCCATCTTCAGTGAAGATACGGGTCATGCCCACTTTTTTACCGACTAAACCAATCATTGTTTCAACCTCTCAATCGCTCAATGACCTGATTAACCCAGGCTGATCTGCACGTCTACACCAGCAGCCAGATCCAGACGCATCAGAGCATCAACGGTTTTCTCGGTTGGCTCAACGATGTCAACCAGACGCTTGTGAGTGCGAATCTCGTACTGATCGCGCGCATCTTTATTGACGTGCGGAGAAATCAGAACGGTAAAGCGCTCTTTGCGGGTCGGCAGCGGGATCGGACCACGTACTTGCGCACCAGTGCGCTTAGCAGTCTCGACGATTTCCGCAGTTGATTGATCAATCAGACGATGATCAAACGCTTTCAGGCGGATACGGATTCTTTGGTTCTGCATGAGACCAGAGCTCCAATTATTTATAAACGTAAATGATTACTCCTCACACCCATTTCGATTGATGGGGAGTGTAATCGTCAGCACATAACCCCCATATCGGGAGTATTGTTTTGGGCAATAAATGAATATTGACCGTCTGATTCGGATTGAATCAGGCTTACCTAGTTTCGGTAAGCTCGCGCATTATACGCAAATTGGCAGGGGAAGCAACAAGCGGGATGAAATGATTTTAAATCCGGCCGGATGATGTATGCGACTCCAGCCGGATTGGGGATAACAATACATAGCATCGTACCTACTATGCTACTCAGCTTTTAGCTGAGCTTGAAGATAGTTTTGTATGCCAAGACGTGAAATCAAATCTAATTCTGTTTCCAGCCAGTCGATGTGCCCTTCTTCATCGGCAAGAATTTCTATCATTAAATCCCTACTGACGTAGTCATGCACCGAATCAGCATAGGCAATTGCCTCACGCAAATTCTTTGCGCCATCCAATTCAAGTTGAAGGTCAGAACGTAAAATCTCTTCGACATCCTCGCCAATATTTAACTTACCCAAATCCTGTAGATTCGGGATGCCTTCAAGAAACAGGATTCGTTCGATGTAGCGATCAGCATGTTTCATTTCGTCAATAGACTCATGATATTCGTGATCGTTTAGACGGGTTAAGCCCCAGTTTTTAAACATTCGGGCATGAAGAAAATATTGGTTAATGGCTACCAGCTCGTTGCCCAATAACTTATTCAGGTGTGTGATGACTTTTTTATCGCCTTTCATGACATGCTCCTCCGCTCCAGTTCTTAAAGTGTAGAACCGGTAAGCAGAGAGTCAAAAAAACGACCCTACATTTTATGCTACTTCATACATATCAGGAATTTTAGCCTGCTCTTCCTCAAAAATGACACGCGCCTGACGAATACACTTACCGCAATCTGTCCCGATAGGAACAAGCTTGCGTAATTGTTGCATAGATTGAGGCTGGTGCTGACGAACAGCATTACGAATGACTTTGTCAGAAATTGCGTTACACAAACAAACATACATACCAGAATGACTCATTGTTATCGCGAGTGCCTTTCACACTACCTTTCGGGACACTGCAAACGGTATTTGAAACCGCTCCTAGCGATTTTTTAACCAACTGAGTTATTCTAAATAAGAATTATTTTTATTTCAATTTACATTTAATCATTAAGACATAAAAAAAGGCACCGAAGTGCCTTTTTCATGCATTGAGTTTATCAGCGATTAAGCGATAACTTTAGCAACAACGCCCGCGCCTACTGTACGGCCGCCTTCACGGATTGCGAAACGCAAACCGTCATCCATCGCGATTGGGTGGATCAGGGTAACAACCATTTTGATGTTGTCGCCCGGCATAACCATCTCTACGCCTTCTGGCAGTTCGATGGTGCCCGTTACGTCAGTTGTACGGAAGTAGAACTGAGGACGGTAGCCTTTGAAGAACGGAGTATGACGGCCGCCTTCATCTTTGCTCAGGATATACACTTCTGATTCGAACTGAGTGTGCGGCTTGATTGAACCCGGCTTAGCCAGTACCTGACCACGTTCGATTTCTTCACGCTTGATACCACGCAGCAGAACACCAACGTTCTCGCCTGCACGACCTTCGTCCAGCAGTTTGCGGAACATTTCTACGCCAGTACAGGTAGATTTCGCAGTATCTTTGATACCAACGATTTCAACTTCTTCACCAACTTTAACGATACCACGCTCTACACGACCGGTAACAACGGTACCACGACCGGAGATGGAGAATACGTCTTCGATTGGCAGCAGGAACGGCTTGTCAATCGCACGCTCTGGTTCTGGAATATAAGAATCCAGGTAGCCTGCCAGTTCGATGATTTTGGCTTCCCACTCAGCTTCGCCTTCCAGCGCTTTCAGAGCAGAACCACGAACCACTGGGGTGTCGTCGCCTGGGAAGTCGTACTGAGACAGCAGCTCACGCACTTCCATCTCAACCAGTTCCAGCAGCTCTTCGTCATCAACCATGTCACATTTGTTCAGGAACACGATGATGAAAGGAACGCCAACCTGACGACCCAGCAGGATGTGCTCACGGGTCTGAGGCATTGGGCCGTCAGTCGCAGCAACAACCAGGATCGCGCCGTCCATCTGAGCAGCACCGGTGATCATGTTTTTCACATAGTCGGCGTGTCCTGGGCAGTCAACGTGCGCATAGTGGCGAGACGGGGTATCGTATTCAACGTGAGAGGTGTTGATAGTGATACCACGTGCTTTTTCTTCCGGTGCGTTATCGATCTGGTCGAATGCACGCGCGTTACCACCGTAGGTTTTAGCCAGAACGGTAGTGATTGCAGCGGTCAGCGTTGTTTTACCATGGTCAACGTGGCCGATAGTACCGACGTTAACGTGGGGTTTTGTACGTTCAAATTTTTCTTTAGACACGGCGATATTCCTTACTCAAATGCTCTCCCCCTATGGAGAGAGCACGGGATTTTGTTTTAACCCTGAGGCTTATTTGCCACGGGCTTCAATTACGGCCTGAGCAACGTTGTTAGGCGCATCATCGTACTTCAGGAATTCCATGGAGTAAGACGCACGGCCTTTGGTCAGAGAACGCAGTTGAGTTGCGTATCCGAACATTTCAGACAGCGGAACTTCAGCGTGAATCACAACGCCAGTAACGTTGGATTCTTGACCACGCAGCATACCACGACGACGGCTAAGGTCACCGATGACATCACCAGTGTTCTCTTCCGGCGTTTCAACTTCAACCTTCATGATCGGCTCAAGCAGAACAGGTTTCGCTTTCTTAAAGCCATCTTTAAAGGCGATAGAAGCGGCCAGTTTAAACGCCAGCTCAGAGGAGTCAACGTCATGGTAAGAACCGAAGTGCAGACGCACGCCGAGATCCACAACTGGGTAACCAGCCAGTGGGCCTGCTTTCAGCTGTTCCTGAATGCCTTTATCAACGGCAGGGATGTATTCACCAGGAATTACACCACCTTTAATGTCGTTGGTGAACTCGTAACCTTTCGGATTTGAGCCCGGCTCCAGCGGGTACATGTCGATAACAACATGACCATACTGACCACGACCACCAGACTGCTTGGCGTGTTTACCTTCGATATCGGTAACTTTCGCACGAATCGCTTCACGATAAGCAACCTGTGGTTTACCCACGTTCGCTTCAACGTTGAATTCACGCTTCATACGGTCAACGATGATATCGAGGTGCAACTCACCCATACCAGCGATGATGGTCTGGTTAGATTCTTCGTCAGTCCATACACGGAAAGACGGGTCTTCTTTAGCCAGACGGCCCAATGCCAGACCCATTTTTTCTTGGTCAGCTTTGGTTTTCGGTTCTACCGCGATGGAAATTACCGGTTCAGGGAATTCCATACGTTCCAAAATGATGACGTTGTCTGGATCACACAGAGTGTCACCCGTCGTTACATCTTTCAGACCGATAGCAGCAGCGATATCGCCCGCACGAACTTCTTTGATCTCTTCACGCTTGTTAGCGTGCATCTGAACGATACGACCAAAACGCTCACGTGCTGATTTAACTGGGTTCAGTACGGTATCACCGGAGTTAACCACACCAGAGTACACGCGGAAGAACGTCAGGTTACCAACAAACGGGTCGGTAGCAATTTTGAACGCCAGTGCAGCAAACGGCTCGTCATCACTTGCGTGACGCTCAGCCGGCGTGTCTTTACCGTCATCCAAAAGACCATTGATCGCAGGTACGTCAACTGGGGATGGCAGGTAGTCAACTACCGCATCCAGCATCGCCTGAACACCTTTGTTCTTAAATGCAGAACCACAGGTTACCAGGATGATTTCGTTGTTCAGAACGCGCTGACGCAGAGCTTTTTTGATCTCTTCTTCAGTCAGTTCTTCACCACCCAGGTATTTCTCCATCAGCTCTTCAGAAGCTTCTGCTGCGGATTCGATCAGGTTTTGGTGCCACTCTTCAGCCAGCTCTTGCATATCAGCCGGGATATCTTCGTATTCGAAGGTCACGCCCTGATCGGCATCGTTCCAGTTGATGGCTTTCATTTTCACCAGGTCAACAATACCAGTGAAACCTTCTTCAGCACCAATTGCCAGTTGCAGCGGAACAGGGTTCGCGCCCAGACGAGCTTTGATCTGACCAACAACTTTCAGGAAATTCGCACCCATGCGGTCCATTTTGTTAACGAACGCAATGCGTGGAACTTTATATTTGTTTGCCTGACGCCATACGGTTTCAGACTGCGGCTGAACACCACCAACTGCGCAGTAAACCATTACCGCACCATCAAGTACACGCATAGAACGTTCTACTTCGATAGTGAAGTCAACGTGTCCTGGGGTGTCGATGATGTTTACACGATGCGGTTCATACTGCTTAGCCATACCAGACCAGAATGCAGTAGTCGCTGCGGAAGTGATAGTAATACCACGCTCCTGCTCCTGCTCCATCCAGTCCATGGTAGCTGCGCCGTCATGAACTTCACCGATTTTATGGTTTACACCAGTGTAGAACAGAATACGTTCGGTAGTAGTGGTTTTACCGGCGTCGATGTGCGCACTGATACCAATGTTACGGTAGCGTGCGATGGGTGTTGTACGAGCCATTTGTATCCTCTGTTTACTAGGGCGTTCAATTTAGTTAACCCAAGCGGGTTGGCTATTTTTAGCGCCCGCTTGGTTAGCATGACTACAACGAAGGGATTACCAACGGTAGTGAGCGAACGCCTTGTTAGCTTCGGCCATACGGTGAACGTCTTCACGTTTCTTAACAGCAGTACCTTTGTTCTCTGCTGCATCAGAAAGTTCGTTCGCCAGGCGCAGAGCCATAGATTTATCACCGCGTTTACGAGCAGCTTCTACGATCCAACGCATTGCCAGCGCATTACGACGAACCGGACGGACTTCTACTGGTACCTGATAAGTAGAACCACCAACGCGGCGCGACTTAACTTCGACAGTCGGGCGAACGTTGTCCAGAGCTACTTCAAAAGCTTCCAGATGATCTTTACCAGAGCGCTGAGCCAGGGTCTCCAGCGCGGTATAGACGATTGCTTCAGCAGTAGATTTTTTACCATCTACCATCAGGATGTTTACAAATTTGGCCAGCAGTTCTGATCCGAACTTAGGATCCGGCAGAATTTTACGTTGACCAATGACGCGACGACGTGGCATGGAAATACTCCGTTGTTAATTCAGGATTGTCCAAAACTCTACGAGTTTAGTTTGACATTTAAGTTAAAACGTTTGGCCTTACTTAACGGAGAACCATTAAGCCTTTGGCTTCTTCACGCCGTATTTGGAACGGGATTGCTTACGGTCTTTAACACCTGAGCAGTCCAGCGCGCCACGAACGGTGTGGTAACGCACACCTGGCAGGTCTTTAACACGACCGCCACGGATCAGGATCACGGAGTGCTCCTGCAGGTTATGACCTTCACCACCAATATAGGAGGTAACTTCAAAACCGTTGGTTAAACGAACACGACATACTTTACGCAGTGCGGAGTTCGGTTTTTTAGGGGTGGTAGTATATACACGGGTACATACGCCACGTTTCTGCGGGCATGCTTCCAGCGCCGGAACGTTGCTTTTAGCAGCCTTCAGGGAGCGTGGTTTGCGTACCAGCTGGTTAATCGTTGCCATTCAAAAAGCTCCTGGGTTTTGCTTCGTAAACACGTAATAAATCGCCTCATGTTTGCGCAAGGCAAAGTATGAGGACGCAGAATTTTAGGGCTGGCAGTGGAAGGAGTCAAGAAATATACAAAAATTCGGCGTTACCACGCGAGTTGCTGCGGGTGTTCCACTGTCAGTTGAACAAACTGATTATAGTCAATGAGTGTCACATTGTTTGAAATTTGTTCAGTCATTCCTCTTGCCGCCGTATCAGGCTGGAGCGCATAGAGAAGAACCGCTGAATCAAGAAGACGCTGAATGATATCCCCACCAGCCAGCGCAGCGATAACACCGTCTTGCAATAAGACCAACGCATCACCCTGACCCAAACTTCGCAGAAGTGCATCCAGGTCAATGTGATAAGGAGAACGTGAGAGCGTATGCAGCATATATAAGGAGAAATCCGTCGCTAGAATGAAAGGATGGAATGATAATCGGCCAACTTACTACGCCATGCTTGCGGCGCTAATAGCTCTACATCCAAAACCCAGTCTGTCTCTATACTCAACCCACGCTGGCGCACAGAAGTCTCGCACAGATAACAACATTCGATATCGTACAACGGCAGCACGCCAAACGTTGCGATGTAATTACGCATCAAAATCTTTTCCGGCTGTTGATGCGGCAGCAGTTGAAGTACGCCATCACCAACAAAGAACACGCCGATCTCTTCCGTCAGTGCTGACATCGCCAATAGCGCATCTAGCCCTTCTCGCCCGGAAGCACTCCCATGTGGAGAATGCGTAAAAACAAATGCGACTCGCTTCATAACGCTACCTTAAAACTGAATAACCCGATCGCAGGTCAGCACCGATTGCGCCAGTTCACCCAACCCGCTCAGAACAAAGCCGGGTTGCAGATTCGCACCAGCAAGGTTGAGCTGAGTCGCTTGCTGTGTGTCGGTCACGCCCCGTCGCAGCGCCGCGGCAACACAGACATTCAGCGCCACCTGATGCGCAGCACCCAACTGCTGCCAGGCGCGTACAAGATCAAACTCATCATTCGCGGGTGACGTCAGCTGGTTGGCATTTAGCACGCCTTCCCGATAGAAGAACACACTTTTCAGTTTGTGCCCTTCAGCCAACAGCGCCTGCGCAAACTGCAATGCGCTGCTTGCTTGCTGTGTGCCATAAGCTGGGCCAGTCACCAGCAAACAGTAACTCAGCATTAACGTTCGTGCCCGCTGAAGTCGCCGCTTTTGAATTGACGAATATAAAGGTAGACCGTGTGTTTGGAGATATTGAGGCGTTCGGCAACCTGGTTGATGGCGTCTTTAATATCAAAGATACCTTTCTCATACAGGCTCAGTACAATTTGGCGATTTTTCGCATTATTGGAAACGTTGCGATCCGCGTTGACTTCCTCAATCGAAAATTCCAACGTTTGTGCCACGAGATCATCAACGGATGACGCAAAGTTAACGGAAGAGGCGGCATCATGCGTTTCAGGTGGAATGAAGGTCTGCACAATCTGGGAGAAAGGCACATCCAAATTCATGTTGATACACAGCAGCCCAATCACGCGCTGATCGCGATTGCGAATGGCAATCGTCACTGACTTCATCAACACGCCGCTTTTTGCGCGGGTAAAATAGGCTTTCGACACGCTGCTATCTTCACCTGCCATATCATGCAGCATACGCAATGCAAGATCCGTAATCGGCGAGCCAATCTTCCTACCAGTATGTTCTCCATTGGCAATACGCACAGCAGAACATTTAAGATCCTCAAGCGAGTGCAACACAATCTCACAATGCTCGCCAATCAACATGGCCAAGCCATCAACCACCGCTTCATACGATTTCAGGATCTCATAGTCCGTTTGACTGAAAGGACGTTCATCCAGCAAATCAAGCTCATAAGATTCGCCAGATACAAGCGAATTAGACATGGCAGACACCACCCTCAACGTCATTATCCCCTCAATAATTCGAGCTGCGTGACAAAACGTTAGCGTTTTGAACAACGCTCTGCGTTGACCCTTTAGGGCAAGGCCCATTTATGGCCTTGTAACGCGGCAACCGCGCAAATCCCCAGGAGCTTACTCAAGTAAGTGACTGAGATGAGTAAGGGCGGCCAACGCACAAGCAGCTTGAAGTATGACGGGTCTATTTATTTTGTATTGACAAGGGGCATAGTCTAGCAAATGTCCACACTCGCGTCCCTGAATTTCACGGGCTACCTCTTAAGGTTGTATTAATTTAACCCCGCTAGAGTCAGCGTCTTCTTTCCTCTCCATCATGGAAATCACGAGAGACGTGTATGAAAAATCCAATACCGATGGGCAGACCACACGTGAGTAGCATCATGTTCGTGCTGATATTTTCTGCCTTTATTACTCTGGTCCAGAACATTGCCTACTACCGTCAGACACTGCAACTGCTGGACATGACAGACTGGGTTACTATCCCTTTCTTTCTCAGCATGCCCGTTGTGATTTTCGCGGTGCTGAATATCATTTTCACACTTCTGGCAGTCCCTTATCTGCGTAAGGCCGTCATTGTTCTTTTCCTGCTGACCGGTGCCGCTGCGCAATACTTTATGCTGAACTACGGCATTATCATTGACCGTACCATGATCCAGAATATTCTGGAGACAACAGCTGGTGAATCCTTTTCACTGCTTACGCCACAGCTTGTCGCCTGGGTATTCTTTATTGGCGTCATTCCTGCGGCGCTCGCCGTCTGGATAAAAATAAAGCCCGCCAAGCCGACAACGCTCTATATTGGCATGCGCTTTCTTAGCGTTATTATTTCGTTATTCGCCATTTTATCCGTCGCGGCATTCTTTTATAAAGATTACGCCTCGTTTATGCGTAATAACAAAGAGTTGGTAAAAGCGATTACGCCCAGCAATATTGTGGCGGCCAGCTTGTCCTACCATAAACATAGTGTGCTAGCTAATTTGCCTCTGGAGCAAATCGGTCTGGATGCCCACAAAGCGGCCCCACCATCCCCGACGGCAAAAAAGAATCTGGTTATTCTGGTGGTTGGTGAGACATCCCGGGCGCAAAACTTTTCGCTGGGCGGTTACGGGAAAGAAACGAATCCGCTGCTGGCAAAAGACAATGTGGTTTATTTTGAAAACACCTCATCGTGCGGTACCTCAACGGGCGTTTCCGTTCCCTGCATGTTTTCCAACATGCCGCGCCAAAGCTTTAATGGTGACGTAGCCAGCCATCAGGAAGGGCTGCTGGATATATTACAACGGGCAAAGGTTAACGTACTTTGGCAGGAAAATGACGGCGGCTGCAAGGATGCCTGTACACGAGTGCCAACAGTTGATGTGACATCATTAAAGCTGCCGGGATTATGCACCAACGGCGAATGCCACGATGACGCGTTATTCCACGGTGTAGAAGATTATATTAACAAGCTCGATAACGACGGGATTATCGTATTACATACGATAGGCAGCCACGGCCCGAGTTATTACCAGCGCTATCCTGACGCCTTTAAGAAATTTACGCCAACGTGCGATACCAATCAGATTCAGACCTGTACGCAGGAAGCGCTGACCAATACGTATGACAATACGATCCTGTACGTCGATTTTGTTCTGGATAAAGCGATCAATTTACTGAAACAGCATCAGGATAAATTTAGTACGTCGCTGGTTTACCTGTCAGATCACGGCGAATCATTAGGGGAAAACGGCATCTACCTGCACAGTATGCCCTACTCAATTGCGCCGAAGCAGCAAACGCACGTACCGATGTTGATGTGGTTATCAACAGGTTACCAGCAGCAACAAGGCATTCAGGACACCTGTCTGCGCCAGAACGCAAAACAGCTGGATTACTCGCAAGATAATCTTTTCCATACCATACTGGGGATGTTTACTATCGCCACGAAAGAATATCAGCCTCAGCTCGATATCCTTCATCCGTGCAGGGACAAGGCAACATGAAGTTATTGATTGTTGAAGACGATAAGCTGTTACAGGAAGGATTATTATTGGCGTTGAGTCATGAAGGTTATGCCTGCGATTGTGCAGGCACCGCCAAAGAAGCAGACGCGCTCATCAGCAGCGCGCATTACAGTCTGGTTATTCTCGATCTTGGCTTACCGGATGAAGACGGGCTCACCCTGCTCTCACGCTGGCGCAAGAACCATTACCAGCATCCCGTACTCATCTTAACGGCGCGGGATAAGGTCAACGATCGCGTCAGCGGGCTGGATGTCGGCGCAGACGATTACCTTGCCAAGCCTTTCGCACTGACCGAATTACAGGCGCGGGTACGCGCCCTGATTCGCCGCAATCAGGGTTCAAGCAACAGCTTGATACAGGTCGACAACATTACGTTGGACTTAAACAATCAACAGGTGTTACTGGACGACAAGCCAGTGGTGCTGACGCCAAAAGAGTTTGCGATCCTGTCCCGTCTGGTGTTGAAAGCCGGTTCCCAAGTACATCGCGAGGTTCTGCATCAGGATATCTACGCCTGGAACGACGACCCGTCTTCCAACTCGCTGGAAGTGCATATCCATAATCTGCGTCACAAGATAGGGAAAGACCGCATCCGAACCCTGCGAGGTTTTGGCTATCTGCTGACTAAAGGTGAACAACCATGAAGAGCGATGCCGACACCGTCACCAGCATGCGCCGTCGTTTGGTGCTGGCACTGGGCGGCATCCTGCTTGTCTGTCAGATGATCAGCGTATTCTGGCTTTGGCACGAAAGCGAAGAGCAGATCAGCCTACTGGTTGATAAATCCCTGAGCGCCAGCGCCCAAAACATGCAGATCGATCAAGAGATCAATGAGGCGATTGCCTCGCTCAGTATCCCAAGTCTGGTGATGGTCATCCTGACATTGCTCATGTGCTTTCAGGCGGTCAGTTGGATCACTCGTCCGCTTTCCCGCCTACAGGAAGAATTGCAGGATCGCACGGCGGAAAACCTGGAGCCGCTGCCACAGCAGAGTGACATTAAAGAAATCGCTGCTGTCACCCATACCATCAACCAACTTTTTCAACGTCTGGACGAAACGTTAAAACGCGACAGGCAATTTACTGCGGATGTCGCTCATGAATTACGAACCCCGCTATCCGGTATTCGACTGCACCTCGAACTGCACCAGCAGCAACATCAGATTGACTGTAGTTCGCTCATCAAACGCATTGATAAAATGGTGAAAACGGTGGAGCAGCTTTTGCTGCTTGCGCGTGTCGGGCAAGAGTTTTCAGCGGGCCATCACCAAAATGTCGCGTTCCTGAAAGACGTCATTTTTCCTATGCAGGATGAACTGAGCGAGATGCTGCAAAAGCGTCAGCAGACGCTGAAATGGATATTGCCACCAGAAGATATCACTCTGCGCGGCGATGCGACGTTGCTCCAACTACTGCTACGCAATCTGGTAGAAAACGCCTATCGCTATAGCCCGGAAGCCAGCCAGATCACCGTGAGCCTGAACACGCTGTCACATATTGAACTACAGGTTGAGGATGAAGGGCCAGGGATCGACGAAAGCAAAGTCGGTGAATTAAGTAAGGCGTTTGTACGCATGGACAGCCGCTATGGCGGTATCGGCCTCGGGCTAAGTATCGTGACGCGCATTGCTCAGTTGCACGATGGAAAATTTTTCCTCTGCAACCGGCCGCAACGTTCCGGAGCCCTCGCTCGCGTCGTGCTCACCGCCCCTGACACATCCCTGGATGAGGCCTGAAGAGCAACGAGTCGAAGTCGGTAAGAGTAAGAGAAGCGTCATACATAGGCATTGTCCTATGATTTTTAAGAAGGTCATTCTGTAATGGCGCTATCAGGCCAGTAGTAACTATCCGGCAGAGGGCGAGCGCCAAAGATTGCCTGACCGACGCGCACCACGGTAGCACCTTCCTCAATCGCGATCTCAAAATCACCGGACATCCCCATGGATAATTCATCCAGCTCAATACCGACCGGAAGGTTTTGCTGCAACCGATCGCGTAACTGACGCAGCCGTATAAAACACTGGCGTACACATTCGGCCTCGCTGGAGAACAGCGCTAGCGTCATAAATCCACGCACGCGTAGCGCAGAAAATGCGGGAAGTGCCTGAATGAACGCGGGGACATCTTCAGGGGACAGACCGTACTTGCTGGCCTCACCGGAGGTGTTGACCTGCACGAACACATCCAGCGAACGTCCTTCAATCTGCAAGCGACGATCCAGCGCTTCAGCCAGCCGCAGGCTGTCCAACGCCTGAAATTCGGTAGCGAAGCGTGCCACCAGCTTAGCCTTGTTGGTTTGCAGGTGACCAATGACCGACCACTGTAAATCGGTTAAATCCTGCATGGCTTCCCATTTACGGAACGCCTCCTGCACCTTGTTTTCGCCCAATATCCGACAACCTGCCGCATGGGCCATGCGCAGGCGACTTTCGGGTTTGGTCTTGCTGACAGGCAGCAGTCGCACGGTGGCAGGATCGCGACCGGCTCGCTGACAAGCTGCTGCGATGCGAGCCTGAACTGCCGCCAGATTGAGCTGGAAATCGTCAACTGTGGCAGCGTCGGGATAACAGCCGTGCCTGTCGTGGCGAGTTTGTGTATCGGAGGATATCGACATCAGCGTCACTCCTGACGAAGAAGATGAATGGATTGTGAAACGTATTTATAGATTTAAAATAGCAGGATGTTCCCCACCATTTTCTTGATAAGAGGCAGACCAATTGTTCAAACACGCCCAGCTTGAATCGGTCAAAGCCTGGATTGGCGACCCCGCACAAGGTGCTTTACCCTTACACGCGCGTATCCAACGAGCGATTCGCCAGTTAATCCTCGATGGCGTTCTTGATGTGGGCAAGCCCTTGCCTGCATCGCGTGCGCTGGCTACATCACTGGGCGTATCGCGTGATACGGTCGAATCGGCTTACAGCCAGCTGCATGCTGAAGGATTTATCGAACGTCGCGTCGGCAGCGGCAGTTTCGTATCGGCGCGGGCAAAACGTCTGCCGGGACGTGGCAAAGCCCGGAAAACGGGAGATAGCAAAGCAGAACTGCGCCTCAGTCAACGCGGCAGCGCGATGTTTCAGAATGGTGGCGTTCGCGACTTCATCATCCCGCGTGCGTTCGCGCCCGGCGTGCCGGAAACCCGCAACTTTCCCCTCCAGACATGGGAACGGCTAGAGCGACAGGTGCTAAAAGAATATGGCACGCGGGCGCTGCTACACAGCCCGCCACAGGGCATGGAAGTGCTGAGACGTGCCATCGCAGATTATGTCAATCTCGAACGGGGAGCCCGTGCTACACCCGATCGCGTACTGGTGCTGACCAGTTCCCAACAAGCACTCACCCTGTGTGCGACGGTATTGCTGGATGCTGGCGATCCGATCTTCCTTGAAGATCCCGTGTACCACGGCGCCCGCAAGGCATTCGAAGCCGCCGGACTTGCCTGTGTACCGATCCCGTTAGATGCCGATGGTTTGCAGATTGATCACCTGCTTGAGGCAAGCAACACCCACAACGTGTCCGCTAAAGCGGTATTCCTGACACCCTCACACCAGTTCCCAACCGGTGCAACGCTGACGTTGGATCGACGGCTGGCCGTGATTGAATGGGCCCGGCAGAACCAGAGCTGGATTATTGAAGACGACTACGACAGCGAGTTCCACTATGCAGGCAAACCTACCGCCTGTGTGCAGGGGCTCGACCCGCACGATCGAACGATCTATATCGGCACCTTCACCAAATCACTGTTTCCCGGCCTGCGCATCGGCTACATGGTACTGCCGCCACAGCTGGTTGCCCCAATGACCGTGGCCCGCACGCTGATGGATGGACACAGCGCGCCCATTCCACAGCTCACGCTGGCACGTTTTATCGAAGGAGGCCACTTCGGTGCCTATGTACGCACGATGCGCGCCGTTTATGCGGAACGCCGCGATGTGCTGGCACGGCTGGTGCGTCAGCATCTGGCTGACTTCGTGGAACCACGGGTGCCAGCCGGAGGTATGCAAATGCCCTGTATCTTCATCCGTGACATCTCTGAACACGACGCGGTGGAATCCGCGCGTCGGGCCGGTATCGATCTGCTCGGGCTGACAGCACTGTATGCGTCGGGCCAGCATAAAGCCGGTTTCCTCATGGGATTTGCCGCCCACGCGCCACATGAACTGGAAACGGCGGTCAAGACGTTGGCGAAGGTACTACGCGCGCTGTGCTGATGATGGGTAGCAGATGGTGGATGACAGGTAGGTACCGTCACGATTAACGGGAAAAGGATTCAATCGCAGGGAAGTGATGGTGAAAAACAAAAAAAACCGCAGGTCTAAGCCTGCGGTTATATCACCATTATCGCGATGCTTATTTAGCCGCTTTCGCTTCGGCTGCTGGTTTTTCAGCTTTCGCATCATCCGCTGCTTTCAGGTCAGCTTCAGATTTAATGTCCAGCAGTTCAACGTCAAACACCAGCGTGGAGTTAGCCGGAATGCCAGGCACGCCGTTTTCGCCATAGGCCAGTGCCGGTGGGATAGCCAGCTTGATTTTGCCGCCTTTCTTAACGTGCTTCAGACCTTCAGTCCAACCAGGGATCACGCCGTCCAGACGGAAAGAAAGTGGCTCGCCACGTTTGTAGGAGTTGTCGAACTCGCTACCGTCAACCAGCGTACCTTTGTAGTTAACCACTACGGTATCGCTGTCTTTCGGCGCGTTGCCGCTACCTTCTTTCTCAACCTGATACAGAAGGCCAGATTCAGTTTTCTTCACGCCTTTTTCTTTGGCGAAGGACTCAAGATACTTGGTGCCTTTATCAGCGTTATCTTTCGCATCTTGCTTCATCTTGGCTTCAGCCGCGGCTTTCACTTTACCTTCAAAGCCTTGCAGCGTTTTCTCAATTTCTTCGTCAGTCAGCTTGCTCTTATCAGCAAAGGCATCCTGAACGCCAGCAATCAGCTGATCTTTATCCAGTTTGATACCTAATTTTTCTTGCTCTTTCAGAGAGTTATCCATGTAACGCCCTAAAGATGCACCTAACGCATAAGCCGCTGCCTGCTCATCGTTCTTGAATTTGGCTGCCGCAGTGGTGTCAGATGCCTGCGCTTTGTCTGCCGCCAGAGCCTGGCCTGCGTTCAGCGCCAGAGCCATCGTTGTTGCTAACAGCGTTACTTTAAACAGTGATTTCATCCATTTCTCCAGCATCTGGAGCGACGCGCTCCAGCCATCATTAAAATAAATTCGCGCCTACTATAACTGTGCGGACGAAGACAACACAACGACGCACGCGACAATCCTTTGATAAAAAACGTCAGGAAGCTTTTCTGACATCATTTGTGTCGTCCTAATGCCTTCTGGCAACGATATGCCCCATTCCGGATAGTGCATTGCGCCCTACTGCGACCGTTTTTACTACCAGAAGTTTCCGCTTTCTGACAAACTCGCGGGTAACAAGAAGTAAGGGGGATACCGATGTCACCATCAGCACTTGAAGAACGGCTCGAACAGTTGGAAAGCCGACAGGCTTTTCAGGAATTAACCATAGAAGAGCTTAACCAAACGGTTATTCAACACGAGCGGGAAATTAGCCGCCTGCGTGAACATATCCGTCTACTCACCGACCGACTGCGCAGCCAGCAAACCTCGCTCGTCGCATCACAGGCAGAAGAAACGCCGCCGCCGCATTACTGAGATTCGCGACCCGTTATGCCGGCGCTCGATACAGGCCAGATCCCGATATAAAAGTAAATAAATAAAAAAACCTCAGGTGATCTTCATCAACCTGAGGTTTTTTTTATGCGCTACAACTAATTAGTGGCAGCCGCATCCACCGTTGCCGCCGCAGCCGCCTTTACCATGCTGGTGACCGTGGTCGTGGTCGTGATCATGGCCGTGACCGCCACAGCAGCCGTCGCCATGTTCATGATCGTGCTCGCCGTGAACGTGACCATGCGCCAGCTCTTCTTCCGTCGCTTCGCGGATAGCAACAACTTCAACGTTGAAGCTCAGGTTTTGGCCTGCCAGCATGTGGTTGCCGTCGACAACAACGTGGTCGTCTTCAACTTCGGTGATTTCAACTGGCACTGGACCCTGATCGGTCTCAGCCAGGAAACGCATGCCAACCTGCAGCTCGTCAACGCCCATAAAGACATCTTTCGGTACGCGCTGAACCAGATTCTCATCATAGTTGCCGTAAGCGTCGCTGGAACCAATGTTCACATCAAACTTCGCGCCAGCCTCACGGCCTTCCAACGCGTTTTCCAGACCAGAAATCAGGGAACCGTGACCATGCAGATAGTCCAACGGCGCGCTCACCGGAGACTCATCAACCAACACACCGTCTTCTGTACGTACCTGATAGGCCAGGCTGACCACCAGATCTTTTGCTACTTTCATGATATCTCCTACCGTTGGAAATCAAACTGGCGCAAATTGTAGCTGAAAAATGTCCCTATGTACCGTCTGGAATCAAAAAACGTCAACGGTTGGTGACAATGCCACCACGACACTCATCCCTCATTCTGGCCGGAAGATCCCGATAATATCGCTAGCCTGCGAGGCGTGTGCCGCCGTGGGCTCATCTGCCTGACTCTGGCGATATCCGCACTTCACACACACCACAACCTCGACATCATCTTCCCGTCCAACGGCAAGCGTGTCCTGAGCCTGACACGTCGGGCACACAGCCCCTGCAATAAAGCGTTTACGCATGATAACTCCCATTCTTCGCCGTTCCAGCATGTGTAAAGAACTCCAATAGGCGTTATTGGCTCTTACTCGTCGTCCTCATCCCATACACTGGGCCGACGTCGCTCACGCAGCATTTCCCGTTGGAAAATATCCTCCAACTCACGGCGTGCCTCTTTCACACGAGAGATTTGCGCGACATCCCCTGTCAGTTGCGGCATCAGCTCACGCAGCATGCGCATATCCAGACGGCGGAAATGCTGTTGCGCACGCATCGCCTGATGCGGGTGCATGCCCAGTGTCACCAGCGTTTTTCGCCCTAGCTCCAGCGCGCTGGAAAAGGTTTCGCGCGAGAAATATCTTACGCCAGTCTGTAACAGCTCATGAGCTTCAACACGCCCGCGTGCCCGCGCCAGAATCTCCAGATTTGGAAAGTGTTGCTGACAGAGATGCACAATCTCCATCGTATCTTCTGGCGCATTACAGGTGATCACGATTGAACGTGCTTTATCCGCGCCCGCCGAGCGCAGCAGCTCCAGTTCTGTGGCATCGCCATAATAAACCTTATAACCATAGCTGCGCATCAGGCTCACGGCGCTGATATCGCGCTCCAGAACCGTAATCCGCATTTTGTTCGCCATTAATAAGCGACCAATCACCTGCCCGAAACGCCCGAAGCCCACCACGATCACCTGCGGTTCGTCATCCTCGACATACGGTTTCTCATCCGGCACATCCTGCACGTTGTAACGACGCACCAAAATGCGGTCGATCAACTGCATCAGCAGCGGCGTCGTCATCATGGATAGCGTCACCGTCACCAGCAACAGCGGCAGTTGCTCACCTTTCAATACATTGAATGAAGCCGCAGCGGAAAACAGGACGAAAGCGAACTCACCGCCCTGGCTCAGCACCCCAGCAAACTGCAAGCGCTCGGAGCGACGCATACGATTAATTCGCGCAAGGAAATACAGGACGGCCGCTTTCACTGCCACCAGCACCAATACCGCAAACATAATCTTCACGATATGGGTGTAGAGGATCCCGAGATTCAGCGCCATGCCTACAGAGATAAAGAACAGCCCAAGCAGCAAGCCTTTGAACGGCTCAATAGCAATTTCCAATTCATGCCGATATTCGCTTTCAGCCAGCAGAATACCGGCGATAAAGGTGCCTAACGCCATAGAAAGCCCTAACGCTTCCATAAACAGCGCAGAGCCGAGTACCAGCAACAGCGCGGCGGCGGTGAATACTTCGCGCACGCCGGATGCCGCAATAAAACGGAACAGCGGACGCACCAGATAGCGACCACCGATTAGCATGCCGAGAAACGCGGCGACCTTCAGCCCAATACGCTCCCAATCGCCGAAATCCCCCTGCACACCGGCCAGAATCGGAATCAGCGCCAGCGCAGGGATAACGGCCAAATCCTGAAACAGCAGAACGGAGAAACCTAATTGCCCCGATTCATTGCGGTTCATGCCCTTTTCGCGCATCAGTTGCAGCGCCATGGCCGTTGACGACATCGCCAGCCCCACGCCACCAATCAGCGCGGACTGCCACGAGAAATCCGTCAGATACAGGGCTCCGCCTAAAATCAGCGCACTCAGTCCGACCTGAGCCGCCCCAACGCCAAAGATCGAGCGGCGCAGCGTCCAGAGCTTGGAGGGATTCAACTCCAGGCCGATGATGAACATCAGAAAAACGACACCCAGCTCCGAGAAGTGCAGAATGGCTTCCACATCACGGATAAAGCCAAGGCCCCAAGGGCCAATGGCGATCCCAGCGATCAAATAGCCCAATACGGCGCCAATCCCTATTCGGGCAGCGATCGGTACGGCGACTACCGCCACAAACAAAAATAAGACTCCGGCGGTCAGGAGCGAAGAACTCTCCATACTAGCGTTCCTCTTCAGGTAAAGGGGAGGATAGCCATTCACCGTAAGCTTTGGCTTGACTCAACAACACATCGGGCTGTAACCGACGCGCCCAGTAAATAATCATGGGGTGCATCCAATGCATACGGCACATTGCTGCCGTCAGCTCAAACGGGCGTAGTAAATCGTCCATCGGGTAGCGATTGCTCCCATCAGCGTGGTAGGCATCTTCCGGCTCACCGGTCGTAATCACCGAGCGCCAGTATTTCCCCGCCAACGCATTCCCGCCAATCCCATTCGCGAAGCCGCGAGATAACACCCTATCGAGCCACTCTTTCAGCAGCGCCGGACAGCTGTAGGTATAAAACGGATGTTGGAAAACAATGACCTGATGCTCACGCAGCAGCTGTTGTTCATGATGAATATCGATAAAAAAGTCAGGATAGTGTGCGTAAAGATCGTGCACGGTTACATTCGCCAACTGCTGCGCCGGTTGCAATAAGATCCGGTTCGCTACCGAGTCCTGTGGTTCCGGATGGGCATACAGCAGCAAAATCTTCGGTGGCTGCGACATCATTCCCCTCCAAAGCGTCGTCATAATAATCGTTTTCCGTTACCATGCAGCGCAACGACTAAAAACGGGACACCGCGTGTCCTGATATGTCCATAATTTAACATACTCTGAACATACGGCGCTTTATGATTGTTTTCTCTTCGCTGCAAATTCGACGTGGTGTACGCGTTCTGATCGACAACGCGACAGCAACGGTTAATCCCGGCCAGAAAGTCGGTCTGGTTGGCAAAAACGGCTGTGGTAAATCTACGCTGCTGTCATTACTGAAAGGCGAAATCAGCGCCGACGGTGGCACCGCCACATTCCCGCAAAACTGGTCACTGGCCTGGGTCAATCAGGAAACGCCTGCGTTGGATAAACCCGCGCTGGACTACGTGATTGACGGCGACCGTGAGTTTCGCCAGTTGGAAGCCGCGTTGCAGACCGCCAACGAAGAAAACGATGGCAACGCCATTGCCACGCTGCACGGCAAGCTGGATGCGATTCAGGCCTGGACGATTCAGGCCAGAGCATCAAGCCTACTCAATGGGCTAGGGTTTTCTCAGCCACAGTTGCAACAGCCCGTCAGCGCCTTTTCCGGTGGCTGGCGGATGCGTTTGAATCTGGCACAGGCGCTGATCTGTCGTTCAGACCTGCTGTTACTGGATGAACCGACCAACCACCTCGATCTGGATGCGGTCATCTGGCTGGAAAAGTGGCTGAAAAACTACGCCGGCACGCTGGTCCTGATCTCGCACGACCGTGATTTCCTCGATCCGGTGGTAACCAAGATTCTGCACATCGAGCAGCAGTCGCTCAATGAGTACACCGGTAACTACTCCTCGTTTGAACGCCAGCGCGCCACCCGTCTTGCACAGCAGCAATCGCTCTATGAACATCAGCAGGAGCGCGTCGCGCATCTGCAACACTACATCGACCGTTTCCGCGCACAAGCAACCAAAGCCAAGCAGGCGCAAAGCCGGATAAAAATGCTGGAACGCATGGAAATGATTGCACCAGCGCATGTCGATAACCCTTTCCGCTTCAGCTTTCGCGCTCCGGAATCGTTGCCCAATCCACTCATGAAGATGGAAAAGGTCAGCGCAGGCTATAACGACAAGCTGATTCTGGAATCCATCAAACTCAATTTAGTGCCGGGTTCCCGTATCGGGCTGCTCGGCCATAACGGCGCGGGTAAATCCACGCTGATCAAACTGCTTGCTGGCACGCTCGCCCCACTGAAAGGGGAAATAGGGCTGGCGAAAGGTGTGAAGCTCGGTTATTTCGCCCAGCACCAGTTAGAGTTTCTACGTGCGGACGAATCGCCATTACAGCATTTGGTGCGTCTGGCAGAGCGGGAAACGGAACAGCAGCTGCGCGACTACCTCGGCGGCTTCGGTTTTCAGGGCGACAAAGTCACCGAGATCACCGAGCGCTTCTCCGGTGGCGAGAAAGCCCGTCTGGTACTGGCACTGATCGTCTGGCAGCGCCCGAACCTCCTGCTGCTCGATGAACCGACTAACCACCTCGATCTGGATATGCGTCAGGCATTGACCGAAGCATTAATCGATTTTGAAGGCGCGCTGGTTGTCGTCTCGCACGATCGACACCTGATCCGTTCTACTACGGACGATCTCTATCTGGTACACGACCAGAAAGTAGAACCGTTCGACGGCGATTTGGAAGACTACCAGCAGTGGCTGGTCGGCCTGCAACGTCAGGAAATGCGGGCCGATGAAACGCCAAAAGAGAATATCGCCAACAGCGCCCAGGGCAGAAAAGATCAGAAACGCCGCGAAGCCGAGTTGAGAACGCAAACGCAGCCGCTGCGCAAACAGATAACCAAGCTTGAACAGCAAATGGAAAAGCTGGGAGAAACGCTGGCAGCGCTGGAAGCTCGGCTGGCGGACAGTGCCATCTACGACATCAGCCGTAAAGCCGAACTCACCGACTGCCTGCAACAGCAAACCAAAGTCAAAATCGAGCTGGAAGAAACGGAGCTATCCTGGCTGGATGCGCAGGAACAGCTAGAGCAGATGATGCAGAGCGAGTAAATTGCTTTTCCCCACCCGAGCGGGTTCTCCCCGCTCACTCTTCCATTCTTTTCTTTCTCTATCACGACATTATCTTAAGAAGTGATGATAATGCGCATTGAGCGCAATATTTCCCCAAGGTAATATTTAGCAATTAATCTACTGATTTCTACACACTGACCTATTCACTGATATTGAAGGCCGCAAGGCAATAAAACGGCCGAACAATAAGGCAAGGACAATATTTATGATGGAAAATACGCCGTCTGTTTCTACAGATTCCCGCTCTGCTACGTTCACCGTTTCTACCAACAACGCCGTCACCACGACAGCAAGCGATGCCTTATCTGAACTCAACATGTCGCGGCTTAGCGAGCAGGAAAAAAACGAAGTATCGGTACTGGTCAATAAAATTGATATTACTGACCCTATGCTGTCCATCTCTTACGCAGCAAACACCATGGGCAATATTTCGCGCTTTTCAGAATCCTTAATGCAGGAAGTCAGAGCAAAAGATGCGGGCGTGATTGGTGAACAGCTGACAGACCTTCTGATGAAGGTAAAGTCGGTCGACCTCACCGTTTTTGACA
The DNA here is from genome assembly GCF_002307355.1 of Pectobacterium polaris. Classification (NCBI taxonomy): domain Bacteria; kingdom Pseudomonadati; phylum Pseudomonadota; class Gammaproteobacteria; order Enterobacterales; family Pectobacteriaceae; genus Pectobacterium; species Pectobacterium polaris. Next base: position 643,452 of record NZ_CP017481.1, read on the forward strand.
CTAAGCAAAGCTTTCTCGCCTCATTCCCATTGATAGGAAAACTGTTCAACACCATTCAACGTACGCTGCTGGAGTATCAAACGCTGGCACAGCAGGTTGATACCGTTTCTAAAAAACTCGAAAGCGCCATGATGGAGCTCTTGCGCAATATCTCCACGCTGGAACAGCTTTTCATACGCAACCGCGAGTATTTTGAACAAATCACGCTGCATATCATTGCCGGTAAACAGAAATTGGCAGCGATTCAGTCTGGCGAGCTGACCGCCGCACAGGAAAAAGCCCAGCGCACCAACGACCCGATGGATATGCAGTACGTTCGTGATTTAGTGAGCAACATACAGCGCTTTGAAAGACGCTTGCACGACCTGATGATGTCCCGCACCATCGCGATCCAGACCGCGCCTCAAATTCGTTTGATGCAAAATAATAGCCAGTCGCTCGCCGAGAAAATTCAGAGCAGCATTCTCTCCACGATCCCGTTGTGGAAGAGCCAGATCGTGATGGCGATAACGCTGCATTCACAGCGCAAATCGGCAAAACTGCAAAAAGAAGTTTCTGATACCACCAATGCGATGCTGAGAAGAAATGCAGAAATGCTCCAGCTCGGCACGGTTGAAACCGCGCGGGAAGTCGAACGCTCGATTGTGGACATCGAAACCTTACGCGAAGTGCAAAGCCGCCTCCTGAACACCATCGAAGAAACCGTCACGATTGCGAATGACGCCAGAACCCGTCGGGCTGATGTAGAAAAAGAACTTGGCACGATGGAAACGGAACTAAGAACGCGTCTTGCCGAGATTGCTGCAAACCAACAACACGCGATGCAGCAGCGTTCTGCATAAATAATTTCGTTTTGATAAGTGGTCTTCGTTGAATATGCAAAATGCATCTTCCCCTCAAAATGAGGGATGGCAAAAGAAACTAGGTCGTCTTTGTCTGACACTCCTTAAGCTCTGGGGCTTAGGCTGCATCTGGCTGATAACCAGTGCACTCATTATTGAGGTTCTGCTAAAAAAACTATATCCCGACCTCATGGCAAGCGAAGAAGTGTATAACAGCGCCGTCATCGTAACCTGTTTCAGCTTAATTCTGCTGTGGTACGCCTTTACCCGGTCTCAGGTTGATATGATTTGGCCACTTGTGGCTGGCGTGATTTGGTTCATTGCGCATGATGCCCTATTCGTTCTGGGGTGGATTGCAGTAGCGTGGTGGATAATCAAAGCATGCTCCGAGATTTCTCATCCTCGTCTCGGCACAATTATCCAGTTTCTTTTAGTTTTCATCATCATAATGGGCTACACCGACTCACATAAGTTTGGTGAACACCCTTTCTATAATACGGCCTTCGCCACGTGCATTGTGCTAGGTGCAATGTGGCATTACCAAGGGAAAACGGCTTTCAAAACAAGGAAAAATCAACCAAAGGGACAGGTTGCTGTACTCACACCAAGATCGCCACAGCCTTCCCCTTCCGTCATCACACCGTCCGTTCAGGAAGTGGTTACGTTTGAAAGCCGTATTGCCCGGTTGCAAAACTTACAGAAGCTCCCCACCGAGCTTCTCGACGAGCTGAAAATTATCGTTGAGTATGCACAGCTTATTGTCACCTGTATGAAAGAAGATCCCAAGGATGTGGAGCCGGGTACGGCGTTTCTTAATCGTTATCTTCCTGCCGTAGAGAAAATGGCTGGTGAGTTTGCCAGGCTCTCCACCCAATTGGAAAAACACGGCAAATCAGATGATTTTCTGCTGAAGAATGTTACTGCCCTGAAAGCACTCGGTTCCGCCTTTCAACAGCAACACGCACGGCTGCTGGAGAACGATACGTTGGATTTCGACACTGAACTCAATCTGGTTAATAACCTATTAAAAACAGACGGCTACAAGTAAATCCGCCGATAATACTCTGCTGGAAGAATGGTTCCTAAGTCGCGAGCGAAAAACCGCTCGCGACGTTATCAACGAAGCCTTAATGCCAAATCAACAGCACGCAGGCGGCGGTCAGCAGCCCCATTGACACATTAAAGATAATCCACGCTTTCTTACTGCGCAGTAGTCGTCCAATCATCGTGCCAAATCCGAGCCAGATGACACCGGACACCAGATTGACGAGCACAATCCCGACGCTTATCGCGATCACAGACTGGTTATAGCCTTCCCCCGCCAGACTAAAGCTGGCAACCGCCCCCAGTGCCATGAGCCACGCTTTCGGGTTCAGGAATTGCAGCAACCACCCTTGATAAAGCCGGATCGGCTGGGGCGGTGCAACAGACGTTTCCAGTCGTTCATAAGCCGCCGTGGCGATTTTCCACGCTAGCCAGAGCAGATAGGCACTGCCGAGGACTTTCAGGATAAAATGCAGCGAAGGATAAATCAGAATCAAACCACCGACACCGAATGCCACCAGCAGCAAAATGCTCTGCATGCCCAGCATGATGCCAACCATCAGCCACAGTGAACGCATGAAGCCAAAATTCGCGCCCGAGGTAGTCAACAGCATATTGTTCGGCCCCGGTGTGATGGCCGCTACCCACAAAAACCCCAACATCGAAAGAAATAAACTCAGTTCCATTATTTGTGGGCGCTCCTGACCCAAATGTCGTACCAACTGGCAGCATTGAAGCTAACAGTGTGATATTGATCGTACAAGAGCCGACAACAAGATTTATCTATCCTTTATGTATGACCATTTTCGTCCGCTGAGCGGCGCTCATAATCCGCATCTGCAAACGCTATTACCGCGTCTGATCCGCCGTCATGCGCAATTCTCGCCAGTCTGGCAGTCACTGGAATTGCCGGACGGCGATTTCGTCGATCTGGCCTGGAGCGAAGCCCCTGAACAGGCGCGGCACAAACCGCGCGTGGTACTGTTCCACGGGCTGGAAGGCAGCTTTCATAGCCCGTACGCTCACGGCCTGCTACATGCCTGTAAGCAGCGCGGCTGGCTGGCCGTCATCATGCATTTCCGCGGATGCAGCGGCAAGCCCAACCGGATGAAGCGCATTTATCACTCCGGCGAAACCAGCGATGCCAGCTATTTCCTGCGCTGGATGCAGGAAACGCTGGGCGATGCGCCTACCGCAGCCATCGGCGTGTCTCTCGGCGGTAACATGCTGGCCTACCTGCTCGCGCAGCAAGGCGAAGCCTGCTCCCTGTCCGCGGCTGTCATTGTTTCCGCACCACTGATGCTCGAACCCTGTAGCCGTCGGATGGAACAAGGCTTCTCCCGCGTCTATCAGCACTACCTACTACGCCTGTTGAAACAAAACGCCAGTCGCAAGCTGGCGGCTTACCCGGACACGCTGCCGATTCAGTTGCCGCAGTTGAAGCGAATCCGCCAGCTGCGAGAGTTTGATGACGTCATTACCTCACGTATCCACGGCTTCCGCGATGCGGCCGACTACTATCGACGTTGCAGCGCTCTGCCGCTGTTGCCCCAGATTCGTAAACCGCTGCTCATCATCCATGCGAAGGACGATCCTTTCATGACATCAGAGGTGATTCCCGATCTGTCGCAGTTACCGTCTAATATTGAGTATCAGCTAACGGAACATGGCGGGCATGTCGGCTTCGTCGGCGGAACGTTGCTGAAACCGGAAATGTGGCTGGAACAGCGCATTCCCAACTGGCTTAGCCCATTTTTGGACCAGGCCAGCGACTCTTTTTCTTCAGGAACCGTTTTTACTCAGGAACCCTTTGAATCAGGAAACATAGCGTGATTATTCCCTGGCAACAGCTCGATCCAGAAACGCTGGATAACATCATCGAATCTTTCGTCCTGCGGGAAGGCACCGATTATGGCGAACAGGAGCGTTCGTTGGCGCAGAAAGTGGAAGATATCCGCGGCCAACTCCAATCTGGCGAGGTGGTGTTGGTGTGGTCTGAGTTACATGAAACCCTCAATATCATGCCGCGCAATCAGCTCAATTCCGGAGGACATGCCCCTTATTGAGCACGCCGAAAGTCGTGAAAGAACGCGCCAAACATGCTAACAATGATGATAATTACGTCTTTTTTGAGGATGCGCGCAGGCCTTCTGGCTATGCGGGCATCGCGATCACGGAGTCACGCACCTTATGTCACATCAGCATCCGATTATTGCGGTTACCGGCTCCAGCGGAGCGGGAACCACGACAACCAGTCTGGCCTTCCGTAAGATTTTCCAGCAGTTTGATCTGCGCGCGGCCCAGTTGGAAGGCGATAGCTTTCACCGCTATACCCGCCCGGAAATGGATATGGCGATACGTAAAGCGCGTGATTCAGGACGCCACATCAGCTACTTCGGCCCGGAAGCGAATGACTTCAGCCTGCTGGAACAGTCGTTTATCGAATATGGCCTGCACGGGCGTGGCCAGACGCGTAAATACCTTCATACCTACGATGAAGCCATTCCCTATAATCAGGTTCCTGGGACATTCACGCCGTGGGAGCCGATGCCGGAACCCACCGATATCCTGTTCTATGAAGGATTGCACGGCGGCGTGGTCACCGAGCAAAATGACGTGGCACAGCATGTCGATTTACTCGTCGGCGTGGTGCCGATCGTCAACCTGGAATGGATTCAAAAGCTGATTCGTGACGTTAATGAGCGCGGCCATTCGCGTGAAGCGGTGATGGATTCCGTCGTCCGCTCAATGGAAGACTACATCACCTATATCACGCCACAGTTCTCTCGCACACACATCAACTTCCAGCGCGTGCCTACCGTGGACACCTCCAACCCGTTCGCCGCCAAATCGATTCCCTCATTGGACGAAAGCTTCGTCGTGATTCATTTTCAGGGGTTGGATAATATTGATTACCCCTATCTGCTCGCTATGTTGCAGGGGTCGTTTATCTCCCACATCAATACGCTGGTCGTTCCCGGTGGGAAGATGGGATTGGCGATGGAATTAATCATGGCACCGCTGGTGCAGCGGTTAATTGAAGGGAAAACGATCGAATAAGCATCGAGATACACGGGGCGACCACAGGGGTGAGGCCTCCCTACGGGAACCTCCCCCTGTGTTTCCCCTAATAACAGGCTTAAGTGACCAGAATTAGTGCCCAGAGACAGGGGTTATGCCAGCACCCTAATTTCGTGGCTGTGCGTCACCTCAACGGCTTTGCCCAGCATCAGTGCTACTGAGCAGTATTTCTCCGCCGACAGTGCGACGGCTCGCTCGACAACTTTGTCGGTCAATCCTTTTCCCGTCACGATAAAATGCAGATTGATGTGGGTGAATAAACGCGGCGCTTCTGACCGACGTTCTGACGTTAATTTCACTTCACAGTCCGCTACATCGTTGCGGCCTTTTTGCAGAATCGACACCACATCAATCGCACTGCATCCCCCTACGGACATCAACACCATTTCCATCGGACTCGGCGCTTTATCACCGGAATTGCCGTCCATCAATATCTGATGTCCTGATGCGGATTCGCCCAAAAACGTTAAGCCTTCAACCCATTTTACCCGTGCCTGCATGATGCCTCTCCACTAAAAATTTTTTGAAAATTTATACCGTTACTGTACAAAAACCAGCGTTAATCAGCGCTTTGTCATGCTGAAGCGAGACAACACAAGACACGTCCTTAAAGCTGTGTTAAAACGAAAATAGAATAGACCTTTTCTGGACAAACCCAGAAACGAAGAAGATGATGACCTGGCCAGACATACCCCAGCCACGTTTACGGTGCGGCAAGGCAGCAACCGGAAAATAAAGGGTACAGAGGTTTCAGTATATTCCCTGACGTCATTCTGCCTAGACTGAATTTTATTTTTTTAGCAGTTAAACACGCCGTACAGGGAACTCTGACCCCTGTAATTTGCGCAGTGAATTACAACAGAGGATGATAGCGAATGGTTCTCGGCAAACCGCAAACAGATCCAACTCTCGAATGGTTCCTTTCCCATTGTCATATCCACAAGTATCCATCGAAGAGCACGCTGATTCACCAAGGTGAAAAAGCAGAAACGCTTTACTACATCGTGAAAGGCTCTGTCGCAGTGCTAATCAAAGATGAAGAAGGCAAGGAAATGATTCTCTCCTACCTCAATCAGGGCGATTTTATCGGCGAGCTCGGCCTGTTTGAAGAAGGTCAGGAACGCAGCGCCTGGGTTCGGGCAAAAACCGCCTGTGAAGTGGCTGAAATTTCCTATAAAAAATTCCGCCAGCTCATCCAGGTTAACCCGGATATCCTCATGCGTCTGTCTGCGCAAATGGCAAGCAGACTTCAGGTTACCTCTGAAAAAGTCGGCAACCTCGCCTTCCTTGATGTAACCGGCCGTATTGCCCAAACCCTACTCAACCTGGCCAAACAACCTGATGCCATGACGCATCCAGATGGCATGCAAATAAAAATTACCCGTCAGGAAATTGGGCAAATCGTTGGCTGCTCGCGTGAAACCGTGGGCCGCATTCTGAAAATGTTAGAAGACCAGAACCTGATCTCTGCACACGGTAAAACGATTGTCGTTTACGGCACTCGCTAAACCCCTGTCGCGGTACCCTACCAATAAAAAAGCGTGAAGCCTCGGCCTCACGCTTTTTTTATGGCGAGCTTCCTGCTCGCCCCCTACGGGCCGCCGCAAAGCGACGTTGAAAAACGTTCCCTACGTTTTTTTATGGCTGATCTTTTGAGAGCATAGTCAGTTTGCTGCGTTAACAACCTGCGCAACGGCTTTAGCGAATTTCGCCATCCCCTGCGCAATATCGTCTTCATCAATGATCAACGACGGTACAAAGCGGATCACATTCGGCCCAGCCATCAGCACCATAAGCCCCTGAGACGTTGCCGCCGCCAGAAACTCGCCCGCACGACCATGCCATTGCGGTTTCAGTTCTGCGCCCAGCAGCAACCCCATACCGCGAACCTGCTCGAATACACCGTACTGCTGATTGATTTTCTCAAGCTCACTAACAAAGCGATCGTGACGATCCGCCACACCTGACAGCACTTCTGGCGTGTTGATAATATCCAGCGCGGCTTCCGCCACCGCACAGGCCAGCGGGTTGCCGCCATAGGTGGTGCCGTGTACCCCAACCGTCATGGCCGATGCGATCTCTTCCGTTGTCAGCATCGCGCTAATCGGGAAGCCACCGCCCAACGCTTTAGCGGTTGTGAGGATATCTGGCGTAATACCGTAGTGCATGTAGCTGAATAGCTTGCCAGTACGCCCCATTCCGCTCTGCACTTCATCAAACACCAGCAGCGCCTTGTGCTGATCGCACAGATCGCGAACGCCTTGTAAAAACTCAGGCGTAGCAGGCGTAATCCCCCCTTCACCCTGAATCGGCTCCAGCACAACTGCACAGGTGTGATCGTCCATCACCGCTTTAACAGCCGCCAGATCGTTGAAGGGAACATGAACAATATCCGCAGGCTTAGGCCCGAAACCATCGGCATATTTAGGCTGCCCGCCGACCGAGACGGTGAACAGCGTCCGACCATGGAATGCATTGTAGAAGGCGATGATCTTGGTTTTATACGGACTATGGCGTTTAACCGCATAGTGACGCGCCAGCTTAAAGGCAGCTTCGTTAGCCTCAGCACCCGAGTTAACAAAGAACACGCGGTCGGCAAAAGTAGCATCAATCAATTTGCTGGCGAGGCGTAACGCAGGCTCATTAGTGAAAATATTGCTGGTGTGCCACAGCGTTTCACCCTGCTGCTGCAACGCGTTCACCAATGCAGGATGGCAGTGACCCAGCGCCGTGACCGCAATACCACCGGAGAAATCGATATACTCGCGGCCGTCCTGATCCCAGACGCGGCTCCCTTTACCTTTCACGGGTACAAACTTCGCGGGTGCATAAACTGGCAAAATCACTTTATCGTGAGTATCCCGTGTCACTGCTTTCTGCTCTGCTGCCATTTGCTGCCTCACTCTGCTGTCCATCATGTCGAAATGAAAATATAGTCAATAAATATGCATAAAAAATCAATTGCAGGCAATATTAAATCGGCTACTGAGGAGAATAACTTTCTATATAGTTAAATTTTAAGGAAATTATCCAAAAGCTGATGCCCTTGCTGGCTAAGAATACTCTCTGGGTGAAACTGTACCCCTTCCAGCGGCAGTGAGCGATGGCGGATCCCCATAATCTCGTCACGCTTTCCTTCATACTCGCTCCAGGCCGTGACTTCAAAGCAATCGGGTAGCGAGGCGGAATCAATAATGAGTGAATGATAACGGGTGACCGTCAAAGGCTGAGCCAACCCGGTGAAAACCCCCGTATCGCTATGCGCAATCGCTGAGGTTTTCCCGTGCATGACCTGTCGTGCACGCACCACGCGCGCGCCGAACGCCTGCCCCATCGCCTGATGACCAAGACACACGCCCAGAATAGGCAATTTATCGGCAAAGTGACGAATGGCAGCCAGTGAAATCCCCGCCTCGTCCGGCGTACAAGGGCCCGGTGAAATGACCAATCGCTTAGGCGCAAGCTGTTCAATCTCACGCAGCGTCAGTTCATCATTACGCTTCACCACAACCTGTGCACCGAGCTCACAAAAGTATTGGTAAAGGTTGTAGGTAAAGGAGTCGTAGTTATCGATAATTAGCAGCATAGTCATTGCACTGTTAGTCGGAAAAGCCGTACTAACATACATGAAATCCGCGTCAGGTACCCACCCCTCGTTACCATCAAAGACAAAGGGGTCGCTCTCATCGTTTAAGAAATTAGCATGATAATAATTATATCGATCACAAATCATTTATTTCATCAGTAAACATCTTTATTAATAGGCCTTATTTATTATCCCTATTCACAGAAAACGATTACCTTGAAATTATTTTTAACAAAAAATAATAATAAACAAAAATCGCCTATGAATTAATTCATATTTTTAAAAAAAGACAGAAGAGCTAAGAAGGTTAGCTTTAAAGTGATATTTTTGATGACGATCACAATTGCTAATACAGCGAATAAACCACGCATGTAAAATGGATAAAAAATAAAGAATCCAGATTGAAACAATAAATATTAAAAAACATAATATGTTGATTTTAAATGATTTAAGTGGAAATTGGTTTCTATTTAAAAGTAATAGACACAAATCCTCTCAGCTGTCCTCTGTTATTTAATTAATATATTTAACGCCCCATCTTGTATTGTTTATTTTTTCTGTTAACACTTAGCTCGGCTTTATAGACAAACCTTAATTTCATTTTTGTTGAAACAGCCTTTTTATTACACAGGGTGTGTAGTGGTAAATACCCAAAAAAATTCTATGTCAAGGAGAGTACATAATGAAATACCTACTGCCTTCTGCAGCCGCTGGGCTGTTGCTGATCGCTGCCCAACCGACAATGGCGGCAAATACGGGAGGTTATGCCACCACTGACGGCGGCGACGTTTCCGGCGCTGTGAAAAAAACCGCACGCTCTCTGCAAGAGATCGTCGATATCATTGAGGCCGCGAAAAAGGACTCAAGCGGTAAAGCGGTCAAAGGTGGCGCCTACCCGCTCGTCATTACCTATAACGGTAATGAAGATGCGCTAATCAAAGCTGCTGAAGCTAACATCTGCGGCCAATGGAGCAAAGATCCGCGCGGTGTAGAAATCAAAGAGTTCACCAAAGGGATCACCATCCTCGGTACCAACGGTTCTTCCGCTAACTTCGGTATCTGGATGGTTAACTCTTCCAACGTTGTCGTACGTAACATGCGTTTCGGCTATATGCCTGGCGGTGCAAAAGATGGTGATGCCATCCGTATCGATAACACACCGAACGTTTGGGTCGATCATAACGAGATCTTCGCCAAAAACTTCGAATGTGCTGGTACGCCAGACAACGACACCACCTTTGAATCAGCGGTTGATATCAAGAAAGCCTCAACCAACGTCACCGTGTCGTACAACTATATCCATGGCGTGAAAAAGGTAGGGTTGAGCGGCTCAAGCAACACGGATACCGGTCGTAACCTGACTTACCATCACAATATTTACAGCGATGTTAACTCACGTCTGCCGCTGCAACGTGGTGGCCAAGTGCATGCTTATAACAACTTGTATGACGGTATCAAAGGTTCAGGGTTTAACGTCCGTCAGAAAGGGATCGCATTGATCGAAAGTAACTGGTTCGAAAATGCACTCAACCCAGTGACCGCACGTAACGACGATTCCAACTTCGGTACCTGGGAACTCCGTAACAACAACATTACCAGCCCATCTGATTTTGCTAAATACAAGATCACCTGGGGTAAACCATCCACCCCGCACATCAATGCGGATGACTGGAAGAGCACCGGTAAATTCCCGGCCGTTCCGTACAAATACACCCCAGTTTCTGCACAGTGCGTGAAGGATAAACTGGCAAGCTACGCAGGCGTAAGTAAAAACCTGGCAGTACTGACAGAAGCCAACTGTAAATAAACGCGCTAAGCCCGACGCATTCATTCTGCGTCGGGTTCTTCCTGAGCGAGTGCTTCAGCCTCGCTCATTTTTAAGAGATCCACACAAGATTGTCAGCGTGGCCTTCATGAAAATAGACGTCATGCTAATGATCATTTAGCTAATAAACCGCAATGAATAATGAGGTCTATTTTTTTGCTTATCACATAAAGAAATGCCATATAGCGACTAATAATAATTATTTTTTAACAAACTAAAATTCACGATAAAATTGATTCATCACGTAAACAATATTGAATATGCCTGTGATAGTATATTTTGACTTAAGATGGCTTTCTTACGTTAGCGGCAGCGATTACTACAGGAAAAATAAAAAATTAAAAACCAATCAATAAAGAAACCTGAGTGCATTTATTCCCCACCAAAAAAATAACCTTATGATTTTCGGTTACTTTAAAAGAAAATCGTTTCTTATAAAATCCAAATTATCCAATCATCAGTATTACAAAATGTTTCATCCCTGATACATTTAACATTTCACCCTTGAACTGAACTTATTTTTTGACCACACTCCCCTTGGTTTTTCACCAAAATTGACATTCATTTTTGTTGAAAAATGTGTACCTGTTACATCGGGCATAGGGATCGATAAATGCCCATGAAAATTCTATTCCAAGGAGACAGTCATAATGAAATATCTATTGCCTACGGCAGCCGCTGGGTTGTTATTACTCGCTGCTCAACCCGCGATGGCCGCAAATACGGGCGGCTATGCCACCACGGATGGTGGGGAAGTATCCGGTGCTGTGAAAAAAACGGCACGCTCTATGAAAGAGATTGTGGATATTATTGAAGCCGCGCAAGTGGATTCAAAAGGCAAGAAAGTCAAAGGCGGTGCTTATCCGCTCATCATCACCTATAACGGTAATGAAGATTCATTAATCAAAGCGGCTGAAAAGAATATCTGCGGCCAGTGGAGTAAAGACGCTCGCGGCGTACAAATCAAAGAGTTCACCAAAGGCATTACGATTCAGGGCACCAATGGCTCATCCGCCAACTTCGGTGTTTGGATCGTGAATTCTTCTAACGTCGTGGTACGTAACATGCGCTTTGGCTATATGCCGGGCGGCGCGCAAGACGGCGATGCCATTCGTATTGATAACTCACCGAACGTCTGGATCGACCACAACGAGATCTTTGCCAAGAACTTTGAGTGTAAAGGCACGCCAGACGATGACACCACCTTTGAATCAGCGGTTGATATCAAGAAAGGGTCAACGAACGTCACGGTGTCTTACAACTACATCCACGGCATCAAGAAAGTCGGCCTGAGCGGTTCAAGTAGCTCGGATACGACAGCGCGTAACCTGACTTACCATCACAATATCTACCGCGATGTTAACTCACGCCTGCCACTACAGCGTGGTGGTCTGGTTCATGCGTACAACAACCTGTATGACGGCATCACCGGTTCAGGCTTTAACGTCCGTCAGAAAGGGAAAGCCCTCATCGAAAGCAACTGGTTCGAAAATGCGCTGAACCCAGTGACGGCACGTAACGACAGTTCCAACTTCGGTACTTGGGATCTGCGTAACAACAACATTACCAGCCCATCTGATTTTGCTAAATACAAAATCACCTGGGGCAAACCGTCCTCCCCTCACATCAATGCGGATGACTGGAAGACCACAGGAAAATTCCCTACCGTCTCCTATAAGTACACTCCCGTTTCTGCGCAGTGTGTGAAGGATAAACTGGCAAACTATGCTGGCGTCGGTAAAAACCTGGCAGTACTGACAGCCGCTAACTGCAAATAAATGCGGTCAGGCTTTCTCCGTCGCAGCAAGACAGGAAGCAATAAGCCTGAATATCCCGCGGCCGTGACTCTTCATACGGAAGCATGGTTCTCCCCAAGCGAGCTCTAAGAGCTCGCTTGTTTTTTTATGGAACCCACGCATGAGAATGGATATGTATTCCTAAAGCGCATGCACAAATTAAATATCAAGCTAATTATTTATATAATAAATTAATAGTTTGATTTATTAATGAAGAAAACCATCCTTTAATTAAGGATTAATCGATAGAAATAACAATAGCCCATCAACACGTGATTAATTAATAATTTGATCGGCATCAACTATTTCTGACGCCATCCTCTCAACGAGGAAATTTTACTTATTTATTGATGTCGCTCACAGTTATCACCTCTATCAAATCGCATCCAACAACGAGTAATAAAACGAAATATAATTTTATTTTTCATAAAACTCTCAACGACCTGATTTTAGAAAAAATGAAAAAAATATTATCATTTAAAATAGGCACTTATTAGTCTTTGGGATTTACGACGTTATTCACCCTATATATTTAATATCGAAATATTGAATTCTTTTACTTTTATGGTAAGAATTAATTGGGATTTCAATAAACCTTGATTTCATTTTTATTGAAACACCAAATAATATAATCTGGGCTATGTGGATCATAAATGCCCAAACAAAAATTCAATTCCAAGGAGAGTACCCTAATGAAATACCTACTGCCTTCTGCAGCCGCTGGGCTGTTATTGCTTGCGGCCCAACCAACGATGGCGGCAAATACGGGGGGTTATGCCACCACTGACGGTGGTGACGTTGCCGGTGCCGTGAAAAAAACAGCGCGCTCCATGCAAGATATTATTGATATCATCGAAGAAGCGAAAAAGGACGCAAACGGTAAGAAAGTCAAAGGCGGTGCTTACCCGCTCGTCATCACCTATAACGGTAATGAAGACGCGCTGATCAAAGCCGCTGAGGCCAACATCTGCGGCCAGTGGAGTAAGGATGCCCGAGGTGTAGAAATCAAAGAGTTCACCAAAGGGATTACCATCCTCGGAACTAACGGATCGTCCGCCAACTTCGGGATCTGGCTGACAAAATCATCCGATATCGTCATACGCAACATGCGTTTTGGTTACATGCCGGGCGGCGCGCAGGATGGTGATGCCATTCGTATCGATAACACGCCGAACGTCTGGATTGACCACAACGAGATCTTCGCGAAAAACTTTGAATGCGCAGGTACAAAAGACGGTGACACGACATTCGAATCCGCGATTGATATTAAGAAAGCGTCGACCAACGTGACCATTTCGTACAACTACATTCATGGCATCAAAAAAGTGGGGCTGAGCGGCTTCAGCAGCAGCGATACGGGCCGTGACCTGACTTACCATCACAATATTTACGACGACGTTAACGCTCGCCTTCCGCTGCAACGTGGCGGCCAGGTTCACGCGTACAACAACCTGTATACTGGCATCACCAGTTCTGGCCTGAACGTGCGTCAGAAAGGGATTGCGCTGATCGAACGTAACTGGTTCGAGAATGCGAAAAACCCAGTGACCTCACGTTATGACGGTTCCAACTTCGGTACCTGGGAACTGCGTAATAACAACGTTATGAGCCCAGCCGACTTCGCTAAATACAACATCACCTGGGATAAAGATTCCAAGCCCTACGTGAATGCGGAAGACTGGAAAAGCACTGGCACATTCGCTTCTGTTCCTTACAGCTACTCTCCAGTTTCTCCACAGTGCGTGAAGGACAAACTGGCGAACTATGCTGGCGTGAACAAAAACCTTGCCGTGCTGACAGCAGCAAATTGCAACTAGTTGCAAAGCGTGAAAGGTAAATAAGCGAATTGCAGGCTCCGTCCCTCATTGTCCTGTGCTAACCGGAGCCTGCAAACAAGCTTAACGCCCGTCGGTTTATCGTTCGGGCTGCACTTGAGCGAGTCCTAAGGGCTCGCTCATTTTTATCGTTAATATTCAAGGAAATGAAATGAAACGTTCTCTTCTGTTCGCCGCACTGTTCAGCACTGGATTAGTATTCAGTGTCGGCATACCGATGGCTAGCGCCGCCACACCGGCAGCACCAGAGTTGAAAGGATTCGGAACGGATACCGTTGCAGGCAGCGGTGGGCGCATTATTCGCGTCACAACGCTGGCTTCTTCCGGTGCAGGCTCACTCAGGGAAGCGCTGGCCGCCAAAGGGCCGCGCATTATCGTTTTTGAGGTTGGCGGCATTATCGACCTGAATAAAAGTGACCTCCGGTTAGCAGAGCCGTTTGTCACCATCGCCGGTCAGACCGCTCCTTCTCCCGGTATCACCATTATTCGCGGCGGAATGGGGATCAGCACACACGATGTGCTGATGCAGCATATTCGTTTCCGCATCGGCGATGCCGGTACGGGTAAAAAAAGTGGCTTTGAACGCGATGTTTCCATCAACGGCAAAGATGCCTACAACGTCGTGATCGACCATTCTAGTTTCGCCTGGGGTACAGACGAAAACCTGTCTATTTCCGGCCCACGCTATGACGGGCCTCAGGGCACCGCACACCGCATCACACTCTCGAATAATATCGTTGCTGAAGGCCTATACGATTCGGCTCACACCAAAGGTATTCACTCGATGGGGACGCTGGTTCACGATAACGTGACTGACGTATCGATCGTGGGTAGCCTCTATGCGCACAACAACGAGCGCAACGCCTGGTTCAAGGCTGGCTCTACGGGCGTCATGGTCAATAACCTGATCTATAACCCCGGCATCTGGGGTCTTCGCGTTGGTGGAGTAGCGAAAGAGTGGGAAGGGAAAACCATGCCCGCCAGCCCACGCGTCTCCGTTGCGGGTAACGTGATGCACTACGGTGCCAATACCAAAGCAGGTTTAGGACTGGTAGGAAGCAACACCTCCGGCGATGTCTGGATGTCAGATAACCTCGCGTACGATGCCAAGGGCAAAGCCGCACCGCAAACGTCAGGCAGCGGGATTAATTTACTCAAAGTGTCCCCTATTTGGCCTGCGGGCTTAACGGCATCACCGGCCAGCGCCGTCACCAATCAGGTACTGCAAAGTGCAGGTGCACGCCCTAAAGATCGTGATGCCGTTGATAAACGTATCGTGGAGAATTTCAAACAGCGTAAAGGTGGCTTCGTGAATAGTCAGGAAGACGTCGGCGGCTATCCCGTTGCAACCGCGACCTACCGTCAGTTGAATGTGCCGAGCACCGGCGTGGATGCCTGGCTACAGCAGATGGCTAAAGCGCTGGAATAATGCAGCCGTTGGTACGTTAAGATCGAAAAAGGCCACATCAGTGGCCTTTTTCGTATTCTCGGTTCTTTGCTTATCTATCTCGTCAATCAGGGCAGCACTTTCGCAGACTGAATCACGATGGGTGCGGTCGGCACATTCTGGTAAGGCCCGACATTCTTCGTTGGCACCTGAGAGATCTTATCCACGACGTCCATGCCCTTCACGACTTTACCGAACACGGCGTAGCCAAAATCACGCTGGCCGTGATCGAGGAACGCGTTGTCCGCGATGTTGATAAAGAACTGGCTGGTCGCACTGTCTTTATCAGACGTGCGTGCCATCGCAATCGTGCCGCGCTGGTTACGTAAACCATTATCGGCTTCATTCTTAATCGGTGCGTTCGTCGCTTTTTGGCTCATTTCGCCAGAAAAGCCGCCGCCCTGCACCATAAAGCCAGGGATCACACGGTGAAATGTCGTCCCGTTATAAAAACCGTTGTTAACGTACTCGACGAAATTTTTTACCGAAACTGGTGCCTTTTGATTATCTAAAGACAGTTCGATATTGCCCGCAGACGTCGTCAACAGCACACGCGTAGTGGCGTCGGAAGCCGCAAAAGCGGGAGAAAATGCCGTCAGTGAAATAAGGGCTGCCGCAGCAACCAGAGTACGTTTGAACATGAGAATTCCTTTTTGAAGAGGCCGACTACAGAAAGCGTAATGATTGTAAGTATCCGCACTCTTCAACGCTACCCATTTACCTTTTTTTACGTATAAAAGTCTGTTCGTAACCAACTGTGAGCGAAAACCTGTGCGTAAGATAAAAAAAGGGCCGATTGATCGGCCCTAATGATGATGATTATCGCGCAGCGCGACGAGTCCATACGTACTTATTCCATACGTACTTATTCCATACGTACTTAGTCCATACGTACCTAGCCCATACGCTCCGAACGCACCGCCAGATCGCGGCTGTACTGACGGCTGGCGTCCACCAGCATGGAGGTATAGGCGTCCTTCGGCATATCGCTGGTCAGGTCGTCGGTTTCCAACGTTTCCAGTATTTTACCGTATTGCATCACCGCCACTTTATGACACAGATGGGAAATCACGCCCAGGTCATGTGTCACCATCAGGTAGGTCAGCTTTTCCTGCTGTTGTAACTCCGTCAGCAGGTTGAGAATTTCCGCCTGCACCGACACATCCAGCGCCGACGTCGGCTCATCCAGCAGCAGCACTCTCGGCTCCAGAATCAGCGCTCGGGCAATCGCCACACGCTGACGCTGCCCCCCGAAAGCTGGTGCGGATAACGGCGGCGGAAGTGCGTTCCCAGCCCCACTTTCTCCAGCAAGGTATCGATACGATCATCACGATCGTCAAAGCGGTGGATCGACAGCGGCTCTTCCAGAATCGATTCCACGGTATGACGGGGATGCAGCGATCCGTACGGATCCTGAAACACCATCTGCACCCGGCGACAGCGCGCCTGATCGATTCGGTGTGCCAGTTTCTTCCCGTCAATATGCAGCGTGCCTTCCCAGTGATTAAACAGCCCGGCCAGACACTTCAGCACGGTGGTTTTACCGGAACCCGATTCCCCTACCAGACCAAAGATATCGCCATCGTTGACGGTAAGGTTCACATCGTACAATACCTGATTCGCCGTGCTACCCTGCCCAAAATAGAGATTCAGGTTATTCACTTCGATCATCGGCTTGCGCTGACTCATTGCTTCAGTTGCCATGATTATCCCCTTTATCCATTGATCCAGGCTGGATCGCGATTCATCACCGGCAAACGCGGGCGTCGGTGGTCGATATCCGGCAGCGAATTCAGCAACCCACGCGTGTAAGGATGCTGCGCGTTGTCCAGATCGGCGGCAGCAATGGATTCCACGACACGTCCGGCATACATCACCAACACCCGATCGCAGAAGCTACGTACCAGATTGATATCGTGGCTGATGAAAATCAGCCCCAGACCGCGCTCGCTGACCAGATCGTCCAGCATCGCCAGCACCTGCAGACGTACGGACACATCCAGCGCGGAGGTCGGTTCATCGGCAATCACGATTTCGGGTTCAGTAATCAGCATCATCGCAATCATGATGCGCTGCCCCTGCCCGCCCGATATTTCATGAGGGTACAGATTGTATACGCGCTCTGGCTGACGAATACGCACCACGTCCAGCATAGCCATGACCTTTGCCTTTGCCTCGCGGTGCGACACCCTATGGTGCGCCAGATAGGCTTCGGCAATCTGATCGCCAACGCATACCACTGGGTTCAGCGAATATTTTGGGTCCTGCATAATCATGGAAATGCGCTTGCCGCGAATCTGACGCATCCGCGCCTCATCCGCTTTCAGCAGGTCGGTATCGCCGAAGCGCAGTTTGTCTGCCGTAATCCGCGCACTGTGCGGATGCAGTTGCAGCAGCGCACGGCCGACCGTCGATTTACCGGAGCCGGATTCACCGACAATGGCCAGCTTTTCACAGCCCAGCGTGAAGGAGACGC
Organism: Pectobacterium polaris; assembly: GCF_002307355.1. Classification (NCBI taxonomy): domain Bacteria; kingdom Pseudomonadati; phylum Pseudomonadota; class Gammaproteobacteria; order Enterobacterales; family Pectobacteriaceae; genus Pectobacterium; species Pectobacterium polaris. The sequence continues at coordinate 661,384 of NZ_CP017481.1, forward strand.
CGCGCACGGCATCCGTCACAGCACCACGGTTCACGAAGCTTACCCGCAGATTTTCCACTTCCATCAGGGGCGAGCTTCCCGGCGCAGGTTGAGAAGACTTATTCAGTTCTGGGATCGAGGATGTCACGTAGGCCGTCTCCAAGGAAGTTGAACGCCAGGCTGTTAATCAAAATCGCCAGCCCCGGAATAGTTACTAACCACCAACACTCCATCATGTAACGACGACCCGCAGAGATCATCGCGCCCCATTCAGGATCGGGCGGCTGTGCCCCCAATCCCAGAAAGCCCAGACCCGCTGCTGTCAGAATGATGCCCGCCATATTCATGGTAATACGAATAATCACCGACGGCAGACACAGCGGCACAATGTGGTGCAGCAGGATGCGGATAGAGGATGCGCCTTGCAGCTTCACGGCAGACACAAAGTCGGCGTGACGCAGCGACAGCGTCTCCGCCCTTGCCAGACGGGCAATCGGCGGCCAGGCCGTCAGCGTAATCGCAATCACCACATGCTCCAGACCTGGGCCAAGTGCCGCAACGAACGCCAACGCCAACACCAGACTAGGGAACGAAATGAAGATATCGGTGATACGCATCAGGATGGTATCGACGATGCCGCCGTAATACCCTGCCACCACGCCCAGTGCCAGCCCGATGGGCCCCACGGTTACCGACACCAGCGCAACGATATACAGCGTGATGCGTGAACCATAGACCAGACGACTAAACACATCGCGCCCAAACTCATCGGTGCCAAAGTAATGCGCCGCACTCGGGGCCTGTAGCGCGTTAGCCAAATCCTGTACCAGCGGATCGTGCGTGGCGATCCACGGGGCGAAAATAGCGACCAGAATCAAAACCAGCACAATCGCAGAACCAATCGCGGTCAGCGGATTGCGCATCATCGTCAAGAGAAACCCGCCGATTCGCGCACCGCGTAGCCGCAGGCGGCTCACACGTTTTTCCGGCGGTGTCCGCATTACCGATTCACGGCTGACCGGCGGCTCAGAGGAAATATTCATGCGTTCGTCCTCGGATCAAAGATTTGATACAACATGTCCGACAGCAGGTTAAGCGTCACGAAGATCAACCCGACTAGCAGCACACATCCCATAACCGCGTTCATATCCCCCAGCAGCAGGCTGCCTGTCAGATAGGAGCCAAAGCCAGGCCATGAGAAGACCGTTTCGATCAGTACCGCCCCTTCCAGCAGCGAGCCATACGCCAGCGCCACCACCGTCAGAAGCTGAACCAGAATATTGCGAAACGCGTGCGCCCAGACAACGCGGAACTCAGACAGCCCTTTCACTCGCGCGGTAATGATGTATTCCTGCGAAAGCTGCGCCAGCATGAAGCTACGCGTCATACGGCTGATATAAGCCAGCGAGTGGAAACCAAGAATCGTGGCTGGCAACACCAGATGGTTCAGCGCGCTGCGGAATACATCCCACTCGCCTGCGAGTAGTGAATCCACCAGCAGCAGACCGGTACGGTTCTCCACCAGGCCGTCGTAGGCCATATCAACCCGTCCGGCACCGCCAACCCAGTTCAGCCAGGCATAGAACACCAGCAGCCCCATCATCCCGACCCAGAATATTGGCGTGGAATAACCGGCCAGACTGATAAAACGCACCACATAATCCGCCCACTTGCCGCGTCGCGCCGCAGCCAGCACGCCGAGTGGTATGCCTAGACCCGCACCGACGATAATCGCCATGGTGGCAAGTTCGATGGTGGCAGGGAAAACGCGAATAATGTCATCCATTACCGGTCGCCCGGTCAGGAGGGCATTGCCCAAATCTCCATGCATCAGTGAATTGAAGTAAATAAAGAACTGCACATACAGCGGCTTATCCAACCCCAGCTGTTGGTAAACCTGTTGATAGGTACTTTGGTCGGCATCCTGTCCGACAATAGCCAGGACTGGATCGATTGGCATCACGCGGCCGATCACGAAGGTCAGGATTAATAACCCGAACAGCGTAACGACGACCTGAAACAGACGTTTTGCCAAACGACGCAGTACTCCACCCGGCTTGATCCAATCAGAGAAAACCATGTTCTTTCTCCTGATATCCCGGTGAGCGGCGACAGCAAACCACCACTCACGCGGTCATCTCTTTTTAACGTATCTGATCGGGATGATTAGCCGGGAACGTATCGGCTAATCATCCGGTTTAACGTGTGGACACTAGCGCTGCTTATACACCTCACGCAGATGCGTCGTAGAAGACGGATGCGGCACATAGCCTTTCACGTCCTTACGCAACACCACAGAATCGATCATCTGCGACACCGGAATGATGGCCGGGAACAGTTCTTCATAACGATTCTGCACGTTGATATACATCTGCTTCTGTTTCTGAGGGTCTTTCTCCAACAGCGCCTGATCGATCATGTCGTTCAGAGGCTTGTCGTAGAAAGACGTGCGCCAGCCCTGGAAGTTGGTCAGTTTGGCTTCGTCGCTGTTATCCGGGTTATAGACAACAGAACGCAGGCTGGAGTGAGGATGCGGATCGACGCCGCCACCGCCGCGGCCAACCAGCATATCGAAGTTACGATCGCGCATTGCGCCGTAAACCTGATTACCGGTGCCGGAGATGATTTTGGCTTTGATGCCCGCCTGTGCCAGCGTGGACTGTACCGACGTCGCCAGATTCAGGAATGGCTGATCGGACAGGACACGCAGCGTGGTTTCAAATCCATTCGGGTAGCCCGCTTCGGCCAGCAGTGCCTTGGCGCGTGGCACGTCCAGCTTGTAGCCAGGATCCGGCAGCGTCGCATCCATCCCTTTCTGGATAGGGCGCTGATGATAGAAACCATAGCCAGGCATTACCGTCTTATTGACGCCATCGTAATCAATCAGGTAACGAACCGCTTCGCGCACTTTCGGTTTAGCGAAGTATTCGTTTTTCAGGCTCATTGCAACGTAGTACAACGTGCCTTTTTTCACCTCATCAACCACAACGTCTTTATCTTGTTTCAATGCATTGATATCCGGCACCGACATGCCAGAAGCAACGTCAATATCGCCTTTTTCAATCATCAGGCGCAGCGCCTGTGATTCAGTCATGTGACGGAAAATCACGCGGCGCATTTTCGCGTCGCCCTGCCAGTTGTTCTCAACCTTGCTGATACGCAGCACGTCTTTCGCCTGCCACACGTCCAGCTTGAACGGGCCGGAACCGGCTTCGTTCGTGGTCAGCCAGCCGTTACCCCAGTCGCCGTTTTTCTCATGCTGCATCACCGTTTTGCTATCCAGCACCGAGCCGCTACCCAGCGTCGCCAGCGAGTAGAGCACCAGTTTTGGATCGTTCGGTTTTGGCAGTTCGATTTCAACGGTGTGAGCATCTTTGGCGCGGATCATTTTCTCCACGTTTTCCGCGGTGAAGCCGTAGGATTTCCACGTCGTGGCCTGTGCCATGTTGAGGTTAAGCAGACGCTTCATCGACCAGGCGAAGTCTTGCGCCGTTACGGGGTTACCGGAATGGAATTTGGCGTTATCCACCAGATTGAAGGTAATGACGTTCCCATCATCACTGACGCTCCAGCTTTTCGCCAGAGAAGGCTGGATGTTACTCAGGTTGGCGGGATCCAGCACCACCAGTGAGTCATAGAGGTTGACGATAATGCCCACCACTTCGTTACCGGTCATGGCGGCCGGATCGAGTGAGAGCATGTTGTTCATGTTCATCCCCACGATCAGCTGATCGTCAGGGGTTTTTGCCGATAGAATGGCCGGCGTGGCGGCCATGCAGAGTGAACCTAACAGCAGGGTACGGAGTATTGCTCGTGCTTTCATCATTATTCTCCAAGGTGTGGGAGCATGGAAGACGACAACTTTTTATTTTTTAGGTAAGGCTATCTTTCAGGTAGAACAAAAAACCATTAGAACAAAACGTTATTCTTTACTTAGGGTATGCTCCTCAATCCAGTCAAAATTAATATCTTCTCCCAACCCTGGACGTTGCGGCAGATGCACAAAGCCCTCGTCGTCCATTGGATCGACAATCGAATTCAGATAAGCAGCAGGTTCGTCGTAATCGAGGAAAGGATGCAGCAGTCCGCGCTCATACCAGCGGCAGTTTTTGATAGCGCCAACGACGTTGAGGTTTGGTGCACCGTTACCGTGAATTTCGCAGTCCATACCGAAGGATTCTGCCAGGCTCGCGACTTTCATACACGGCCAGAGACCGCCCACGCCTTGCACGCCCGCACGTAAAATGTCGCATGCACCTTCTTTAACCCAGTCAGCACGGCTGAAGTATTTGCCTGACAGACTTTCCGGCCCGATAACATCGATATCCAGGCTCTTGGTCAGCCAGCTGTAAGACGCCATGCTCTGTTCTTCCATCGGCTCTTCAAACCAGGTGAAATCGAGCTTTTGCAGTTCACGGCCGATGTACAGCGCATCGCTACGACTGTACCAGTGATAACCATCCAGCATCAGACAGATGTCCGGGCCGACCGCTTCACGGACTGCCGCACAGGCTTGTACGTCAATCTTCGGGCTAGGCGCGAATGACACCGGCGGCATCCAGGTATGCAACTTGATGGCTTTATAGCCACGCTGTACCAGTTTTTCTGCAAACTGACCAAACTCATCCGGCGTAGATAAACCGCCTTCCAGCTCATCACCACACATGGTGCTGCCGTAAGCAGGGACTTTTTCACGATAGCCGCCGAGCAGTTTATGCACCGGCATATTCAGCACGCGACCTTGCAGATCCCACAGTGCGGATTCCACAATCGACAGCGCTCGGTCGGTCAGCTGGTTGGCGCTACCGCGTTGCCAGTGCACCAGATCTTGCCACAGGCGCTCACGGTCGAACGGGTTTTGCCCGATCAGCACTTTGCGGAAGAAAGCATTAACGATATGAGGACGAATCACTTCCGGCGGAGCGAAAGCGTAGCCTTTTTGCCCATCATCTGCCGTGATGGTTAACAGCGCCATCTTGGCCTGATTTTCAGGTCCCGGGTGTGAATGACCCGCACTGTCGGAAACCCGGCGTGTGGGATAAGTGAAGACGGTGACATCAATTGATTCTATTTTCACGTTGTTACCTGCCTTGATGTTTAACACAACTCATGTACACGATGACGAATGTAAGCCACATAAATAATTAAAGAATAACTTCACTAACTGTGTTGGTCCTGTCGATAAAAAACATCGCTATTTTTCTGGTACGGCCTCATAAGTCGATCAACGTCACAGAAAAAGAAATAGCGTGCTAATTAAAAAAAAATGCTGTTTTATTTTCAATTATTAAGGTTGCGACGCCGTTAGTCATTAGGCAATTTCTTCCATATGACGAAATTATGTCGCCGATAACTGTGCAATTGCACACAACCTTGTGAGCATTATCACCAGAACATTTCATATCCTTATTAAACAAATGGATAATCCCTTAGTTTTATTTTTAAGCGCTCAGGAACGTGAATGATTGACGAGGGGGACGATTACTCTGATAGCGGATTGGCCGCTAATCAGTCGGCTTCTGACCAAAAGCGTGCTATAGGTCTCATTTTTGCTAATCGCTAAAACCCCAACAAAAACCAAGGCTTAAGAAAAAATAAGTAAAATCATCAACATACTCATAAAGTAGTATATAAAAGACTATTTGATGTACATCAATAAGCGCCCACTGTGGAGCGATAAGGTAACCTCAGAAGAAGCAATTTTGAGGCAAAAATGAACAAAGTCAGACTCGCTGTTATCGGTAACGGGATGGTTGGCCACCGTTTTATCGAAGAGTTGCTGGATAAGGCCCCAACGTCCACCTACGATATTACCGTTTTTTGTGAAGAACCCCGCGTCGCCTACGATCGTGTCCACCTCTCTTCTTACTTCGCGCACCACACGGTAGAAGAGCTCTCTTTAGTACGCGAAGGCTACTACGAAAAAAATGGTGTTAAAGTCCTGCTCGGTGAACGCGCCATCACCATCAACCGCAGTGAAAAAGCCATTCACTCCAATTCCGGCCGTACCGTGTATTACGACAAGTTAATCATGGCAACCGGCTCCTATCCGTGGATCCCGTCAATCAAAGGATCAAACGGGCAAGACTGTTTCGTCTACCGCACCATTGAAGATCTGAACGCCATCGAAAGCTGTGCACGCCGTAGCAAACGCGGCGCGGTGATCGGCGGAGGTTTATTAGGTCTGGAAGCGGCTGGCGCACTGAAACACCTTGGCGTGGAAACGCACGTTATTGAGTTCGCGCCGGTGCTCATGGCCGAACAGCTGGATGCACAGGGCGGCGCCCTGCTGCAACGCAAGATTGAAAACATGGGTGTGCGTGTGCACACCAGCAAGAATACGCAGGCCATTCAGCATTCCGGTCTGGAAAACCGCAAAACGATGGTGTTTGCCGACGGCAGCACGCTGGAAGTCGACTTTATCGTGTTCTCTACCGGTATCCGCGCACAGGACAAACTGGCGCGTCAGTGTGCGTTGGAAATCGGCCCACGCGGCGGTATCGCGATTAACGACTGGTGCCAAACCTCCGACCCGGACGTCTATGCTATCGGTGAATGTGCCGCCTGGCATGGCCGACCATTTGGTCTGGTCGCACCCGGCTACAAGATGGCGCAGGTTGCCGTCGACCACCTGTTAGGACATGAAAACCGCTTCCAGGGTGCCGACATGAGCGCCAAGCTCAAGCTGATGGGCGTCGATGTCGGCGGGATTGGTGATGCACACGGCCATACGCCGGGCTCTCGCAGCTACATGTGGCTGGATGAAAATAAAGAAACCTACAAACGCCTGATCGTCAGCGCCGACAATAAAACGCTGCTCGGTGCCGTACTGGTCGGCGACACGCGGGATTACGGCAACCTGCTGCAATTCATGCTGAACAAAATCCCGCTGCCGGATTCTCCTGAAGCGCTGATTCTTCCTGCGTCCGCTGGCAGTGCGAAACCGACGCTGGGTGTCGATGCTCTGCCGGAAAGTGCGCAAATCTGCTCCTGCTTCGACGTGTCCAAAGGCGACATCATCAAAGCAATTAACGGCGGCTGTCATACCGTCGCGGCGCTTAAGGAAACCACCAAAGCCGGTACGGGCTGCGGTGGCTGTATCCCGCTGCTGACGCAGGTGTTAAATTCAGAACTCAGCAAGCAGGGGATCGAAGTCAATAATCACCTGTGTGAGCACTTCGCCTATTCGCGTCAGGAGCTGTACCACCTGATCCAAATCGAAAAAATCAAAACGTTCGATCAACTGCTGGAGAAACACGGTTCAGGCTACGGCTGTGAGGTCTGTAAACCGACCGCCGCGTCCCTGCTGGCTTCCTGCTGGAACGAGTACGTGCTCAAACCGCAGCACACGCCATTGCAGGATTCCAATGATAACTTCCTCGGCAATATCCAGAAAGACGGCACCTACTCTGTGATCCCACGCTCCGCAGGCGGGGAAATCACGCCAGATGGCCTGATCGCCATTGGTCGCATCGCGAAGCAATATAACTTGTACACCAAAATGACCGGCTCTCAGCGCATGGCGCTATTCGGCGTACAGAAAGGCGACCTGCCTGACGTGTGGGCTCAGCTCATCGAAGCCGGATTTGAAACCGGTCATGCTTACGCCAAGGCGTTACGTATGGCAAAAACCTGCGTCGGCAGCACCTGGTGCCGCTTTGGCGTCGGCGACAGCGTGGGCTTTGGCGTCGAGCTGGAAAACCGCTACAAAGGCATCCGCACCCCGCACAAAATGAAATTTGGCGTCTCCGGCTGTACGCGGGAATGTGCAGAAGCACAGGGTAAAGACGTGGGGATTATCGCCACCGAAAAAGGCTGGAACCTCTATGTATGCGGCAACGGCGGGATGAAGCCGCGCCACGCCGACCTGCTGGCAGCCGACTTAGACCGCGAAACGGTCATCCGCTATCTGGACCGCTTCATGATGTTCTACATCCGCACAGCCGATAAGCTCCAGCGTACGTCCGTCTGGCTGGATAATCTCGAAGGCGGTATCGACTATCTGCGTAATGTGATTGTGAAAGACAAACTGAGCATTAACGATCAGCTTGAAGCCGATATCGCACGTCTGCGGGAAGGTTACCTCTGCGAATGGCAGGCGACGCTGGAAGATCCAGATGCACAGAAACGCTTTGCCCACTTCATTAACAGCCCAGAGCGTGACCCGAATGTGCAGATGGTGGGTGAACGTCAACAACACCGTCCGGCGCGCCCTGCCGAGCGCATTCCGGTGAAACAGATTGAGTTAGAGGAGGAAAACGCATGAGCCAGTGGACGACCGTATGTAAGTTAGACGACATCCTGCCCGGCACTGGCGTTTGCGCCCTCGTCGAGCAGCAACAGGTTGCCGTGTTCCGCCCACGTAACGATGAGCAGGTTTACGCCATCAGTAATATCGACCCATTCGCGCAGGCTAGCGTATTAAGTCGCGGGATAGTGGGCGAGCATCAGGACGATCTTTGGGTCGCAAGCCCATTGAAAAAACAGCATTTCCGCCTTTATGATGGCTTCTGTCTGGAGGATGGAGCCTATTCTGTTGCAGCTTATGATACTCAGGTAACAAACGGTAATGTGCAAATATCCATCGCAGACCGTGACATCGCGGTTGATAATAGCCAACCATTACCCTAATAACCTGAGTTTTTAAGAGGCGTTACATGGATTACCTACCAATATTCTGTCAGTTGCACGATAAACCTTGTCTATTGGTAGGAGGGGGTGAAATAGCCGAGCGTAAAGCCCGGCTATTGCTGGATGCTGGCGCAGTGATTACCGTCAATGCACTCGATTTTAACGATCAATTTCGGGCGTGGGAGCAGGATGCTCAATTAACGCTGGTACACGGCACTTTCGATCCCACGTTACTGGACGCGGTGTGGCTGGTGATTGCCGCTACCGACGATCAGGACGTTAATAACCATGTCTATGCCAGCGCCAGCGAGCGCCGGATTTTCTGTAACGTGGTGGATTCACCAGAACGCGCCAGCTTCATTATGCCGTCGATCATCGACCGTTCACCGCTGATGGTCGCGGTGTCTTCTGGCGGCGCTGCACCGGTATTGGCTCGGCTACTGCGGGAAAAACTGGAAAGTATTCTGCCGCAAAATCTCGGTAAGCTAGCGACATACGCAGGCGAGTTGCGCAGTCGGGTCAAAAGCCGGTTCCGCAATATGAGCGCGCGCCGTCGCTTCTGGGAAAAACTCTTCGTACACGATCGGCTGGCGCAGGCGCTGGCAAACGACAATAGTCAGAGCGTTAACCAACTGACCGAACTGCTTTTCTCCGCGCCGCTCGATGACCGGGGTGAGGTGACGTTAGTCGGCGCCGGGCCGGGCGACGCAGGATTACTGACGTTAAAAGGCCTACAGCATCTCCAGCAGGCCGACATCGTCGTTTACGATCGACTGGTATCGAAAGAGATCCTCAACCTGTCACGCCGCGACGCCGAGCGAATCTTTGTAGGTAAAGAGTCTGGCTATCACAGCGTTCCTCAGGATCAAATCAATCAGCTGCTGGAAGAAAAGGCACGCGCTGGGCATCGGGTCGTCAGGCTGAAAGGCGGCGATCCCTTTATCTTCGGCCGTGGTGCCGAAGAGCTGGAGCACCTGCAACAGGCAGGCGTCCCGTTCTCCGTCGTCCCCGGAATTACGGCCGCGTCGGGCTGTTCAGCCTACAGCGGTATTCCGCTCACCCATCGCGATCACTCACAGGGCGTCAGGCTGATCACCGGACACGTCAAGCACGACACCGATCTGGACTGGTCCAGCCTCGCAGCGGAAAAACAAACGCTGGTGTTTTACATGGGTCTTCAGCAGGCTGAGCACATTCAAAGTAAGCTCATCGAGCAGCGGTTACCGGAAACCGTGCCTGTCGCGATTATCGAAAACGGCACCTCAACCAAACAGCGCGTGCTGAGTGGACAGCTCTCCCAGTTGGGCGAATTAGCACAGAAGGCCAGCAGCCCGAGTTTGATCATCATCGGTAACGTTGTCGGGCTGCGGGAAAAATTGAGCTGGTTCTCTGACCAGACAGCATAATCCTCTCCCTACCACCCCACTCACCCGCTATCCGTTCTGCCGGATAGCGGTTATTGCACCATCATAATGCAATGCCCCGCCAAATAGCATAACAATGCACTATTTTGAACATACTCCCTTACAAAATGTCACTTTAATGCTTTACCGCAGGCCACATCTGCCTTATTTTGACTAAAACAAAACCCATTAATAAGCAGACTATATGAATAAATAATCAATAATCGTTTACGTAAAACGTGGCCCGACTATTGCTTAGCTTTCTAATAGATTCGCGGCACGACCTCTGAATCGTTCCTATCGAACCGATTTCATCGTCAAGCCATCGTGGTTTATCGAAACATGGTTTATCGAAACGCGGGTTATCGAAACGCGGGTTATCGAAATTAGTGCCTCATCGAATGAGTCCATATTGAAAGGTGATACATCGCGTCATGACGTATTTCTACTCTCGTTCCTGAACGGAGTATGTAGTCCTCTCATCACAAAAACAGTTCTGTTCAGCAGAACAATAAGCAAGCAGTTTGGAGTCACTTGTGGAAGACGTTACTTTCTGGCAGCTCATCAGTTTTGGTGAACAGGGCTGGGGGAAATTATTACTCATCGGGGCAGGAATGACGCTCGCACTGGCGATCGGCGGCTTCCTGCTGGGGGCGGTGATCGGCACGATCGGTGCCTGGTCCAAAATTTGCGGCAATCGCCCCGTGCGCTATCTGGCTGATGGCTACACGACGCTTATCCGTGGCGTCCCCGATCTACTCATCATCTACCTGCTGTATTTCGGCGGCAGCTCTGCGTTAACCCTGCTCGCCAAACTGTTTGGCAGCAATGAGTTCTTTGGCTTTCCTGGCTTCCTCGCCGGGGTAATCGCCGTCGGCATTTCCTCCGGCGCGCAGCAGACGGAAGTCTACCGCGGTGCGTTCTACGCCGTGTCCAAAGGGGAAATTGAGGCCGCCAAAGCCTGCGGTATGCCAACGCTACTGCGCCTGCGCCGCATCATCATACCGCTCCTGCTGCGCCACGCGATCCCCCCACTCGGCAACGTGTGGCAGCTGGTGTTGAAAACCTCCGCGCTGGTTTCCGTTACTGGCGTCGCTGAACTATTGACGCAGGCGCAAACCGGTGCAGGCTCTACCGGCAAACCGTTTGATTTCTTCATGGCGGCCGCGCTGCTGTATCTGGTTATCTCAATCTGTTCCGGCTGGATTATGCGCCGTGCTGAGTCTCATTATTCCCGGGGTGTGAAACGCTGATGGATTTTCCTTTTCTGTACGAAACGTTTCTGGAGATTATTCCCGGTATCCCGTTAACCCTGCAACTGGCGGTCAGCTCGGTCTTTCTGGGCTTCTTTCTGGCGCTAGGCTTGGCGTTGATGCAGCTGTCATCCTTTGCCGTACTGCGCTCCATTGCCCGGACCTACGTGCTGTTTTTCCGCGGTACGCCGCTGCTGGTTCAGCTGTTCCTGATTTACTACGGGCTGGGGCAATTCACCTGGGTTCGGGAAAGTATGCTTTGGCCATTCCTGCGGGAACCGCACTGGTGCGCCCTGCTGTCGCTCAGCCTGTGTACCGGTGCCTATGCCAGTGAAATTATCCGTGGCGGATTGCAGTCCGTTCCGGTTGGTCAGATTGAATCGGCACGCGCCTGCGGCATGCCGTCATTCATGATTTTCAAGCGTATCGTTTTTCCACTGGCAATACGTCAGGCACTCCCCGCTTACGGCAACGAGCTGATCTCGATGGTCAAATCGACCTCGCTGGCGTCCATCATCACGCTGATGGAAATCACCGGCATCGCCGCACGCCTCATTGCGGAAACCTACCGGGCGCTCGAAGTGTTCCTGGTCGCCGGTGCTATTTATCTGTTTATTAACCTTATTCTGACACGTTTACTGATGTGGACAGAATTTACGCTTACCCCTCATCTCCGTGCGCCGGGTGCGCAACCGGCAGCGAAAAAAATTAAGAAATTGGGAGATCTGCAATGACGACACCCGCCATTAGCCTGCGCAACATTCATAAAAGCTTCGGCTCTCTGGACGTCCTGAAAGGGATTTCAATTGAGGCCAATCAGGGGGAAGTCATCTCCATTCTGGGATCGTCCGGTTCCGGTAAATCGACGCTGCTGCGCTGTAGCAACCTGCTTGAGCTTCCCGATCAGGGCGAGATTATCGTCGGCGGAGAAGCGATTGAAATGAAGCCGAACCGCAAAGGGCAGAACCGCCCGTCGAACCTCAAACAGATCGACAGAATTCGTACTCAGTTGGGCATGGTGTTCCAGAATTTTAACCTCTGGTCACACAAGACCGTGCTGGAAAACATCATCGAAGCGCCCGTGCACGTCTTAAAGCGTCCACAGGCGGAGTGCGTGGAGCACGCCGAGCAGCTGTTAGAGAAAGTCGGTCTGGCGGATAAGCGTCACTACTATCCCGCGCATTTGTCCGGTGGTCAGCAGCAGCGCGCCGCAATTGCCCGTGCGCTCGCGATGGAACCGAAAGTGATGCTGTTTGATGAGCCGACCTCCGCGCTCGACCCAGAGCTGGTCGGCGAAGTGCTGCGCGTCATGCGCACGCTGGCGGACGAAGGGATGACCATGCTGGTCGTGACCCACGAAATGGATTTTGCCCGCGAAGTCTCCAATCGCATCGTCTTCCTCCATCAGGGGGAAATTGAAGAACAGGGAACGCCGGAGCAAGTTTTCACTGCCAGCCAGTCGGCTCGCTTCCGGCAATTTATTGCCAGTTGGTAAACACAACCCCACCACTCTCGTGACAGTGGTGGGAAATAAACAAAATATAACGATATAACACGCCGGGAGAACACCAATGATCAAATCAAAACTCACTCTGCTCGCTTGCTCGCTGTGTATGGCAGGCACGCTGGCCGCCTCATTCACCGCCTCAGCGGAAGAGAAAAAATGGACGACCGTCCGCATCGCGACCGAAGGCGCTTACCACCCGTATAACTTCACCAAACCAGACGGTACTCTGGATGGTATGGAGATCGAGCTGTACAAAGTGCTGTGTAACAACATGCAGGTGAAATGCGAGATCATGGTTCAGCCCTTCGCCAGTGCCATTCCTGCGCTGAACGCGGGTAAATATGACGCGATCATTGCAGGTATGTCCGCCACGGCAAAACGCCGTGAAGTGATCGATTTCAGCCAGCCGTACACGCAGGCAGGACAGACCTTCGCCGTGCTGAAATCCAGCTCACTCGCCAAAGATTTCCCAGACGCGGGCGTGCGTTTCTCCATTGAACCCGCCGATGAAGCGAAAGCGCTGGCAGAAGTTGAGAAACTGAAACCGCTGCTGGAAGGCAAAACCATCGGCGTGCAGTCCGCCTCTATCGCCAGCGCCTTTTTGGATAAATACATGAAAGGCGTGATGAAAGTACGCGAATATAAAACCACACAGGAACACGATCTGGATCTGAAAGCAGGCCGTGTGGATCTGGTTATCGCTTCCGCGCCTTACCTGAAAAGCACAACGGACAAACCGGGCAATGACAACATCGTGATGCCTGGGCCACAGTTCATCGGCGGCATTCTGGGCAGCGGTTCTTCCGTTGGCCTGCGTAAAAGCGATCCTGAGCTGAAAGCCATGTTCGACAAGGCAATCGATCAGGCTAAACAAGACGGTACCATCAGAAAGCTGAGCGAAAAATGGTTCGGCATGGACACCACGCCGCTCTAAGCGTTACCCAATCGCTGAATCGCGTGTCATGGCTAACTGGCTGTGACACGCCCCTCGCCAATGCCATCAGAAAAATCAAACGAGCACACCACGCATGAATGCAACACACAATGAAGGAACGCTGCCGGCCGTTAATCGCCAGAACGTGGAAGAGATCTGCGATCTGATTGCCGCCAAGCGGCAGCAGTTCTGTACGCTGAGCGACGGCATCTGGGATACACCGGAGCTGAACTACGAAGAGCATCGTTCGGCGGCACAGCACGAAGCCATCCTGAAAGCAGAAGGCTTCCGGCTGACGAAAGGCATCGCCGACATGCCGACCGCGCTGCTGGGTGAATTCGGCGAAGGTCTGCCGATTATCGCCATTCTGGGTGAATACGATGCGCTACCGGGTCTGAGTCAGCAGGCGAATGTCGCTGAACCAAAACCGCTGGAAAACGGTGGCAATGGCCACGGCTGCGGACATAACCTGCTCGGTACCGCAGCGCTACAAGCAGCGACGGCAGTGAAAGATTATCTGCAAAAGCACGCACTGGCTGGAACCGTGCGCTTTTACGGCTGCCCTGCGGAAGAAGGCGGATCGTCCAAAGGTTTTATGGTCAAGGAAGGCGTTTTTAACGACGTTGATATCGCCCTCTGCTGGCACCCGGCGACTTTCACCGGCGTTAACAGCCCAGTATCGCTGGCCTGTAACGAACTGAATTTTTACTTCAAAGGTCGCGCAGCTCATGCCGCCAGCAGCCCACATCTGGGACGCAGCGCGCTGGATGCCGTGGAACTGATGAACGTCGGCGTGAACTACATGCGCGAACACATGCCGTCCTCCGCCCGCATCCACTATGCGATTACCGACAGCGGCGGCCACGCTCCGAACGTCGTTCAGGCCAACGCCACCGTGCGTTACCTCGTACGGGCACGTCAATTGCCGGAACTGCACCAGTTGGTCAAACGCGTCAAGAAAATTGCCGAAGGCGCGGCGCTGATGACGGAAACCGAAGTCAGCAGCGAAGTAATTAGCGGTGATGCCAATCTGCTGGCAAACCCGCCGCTGGAAGCGCGTATGCACGAACATCTGCTGGCGCTCGGCCCGATACCGTTCGATGACGAAGACCGCAAAATGGCTGCAATGTTCCAGACCGCGCTGAGCGCCGAAGACATCGCCGAATCCTACGCACGCTTCGGCGTTAAACCGCAGCCGGGTTTAACGCTGCACGACGGAATTTATCCGCTGTATAGCCCGAATGACGCTTTCATCGGCTCTACCGACGTGGGAACGGTCAGCTGGGTTGTGCCAACCGTGCAGATTCGCAGCGCCACTTACGCCATCGGCACGCCAGCGCATTCATGGCAGTTGGTCGCACAGGGGAAAACCGGGGCCGCACACAAAGGCACGGAATACGCAGCGAAAGCAATGGCCTCACTGGCTATCGATCTGCTGGCCACGCCCGAACTAATTGCACAGGCGAAAGCCGACCATCAGGAAAGATTGCAGCAGACACCGTTTGAGAACCCGATTCCAGACGACGTGTTTGCACCTATCCCACAGGGATAAGAGGTCGATTCGAAGGGACTAGATAAGCAGTAGCAGGACACCGTCAGGAGAGAGCCTCCTGACGGTAATTAAGCCTTACGGGCGGGTAACAAAACCGATAGCGTCGTAGACTTTCTTCAGCGTTTCCTGTGCGCGAGCACTCGCTTTATCAGCCCCTTCACGCATGATCTGTTGCAGGAAAGCCTCATCGTTACGGTAGCGATGATAACGTTCTTGCAGCTCAGACAGCATACCGGATACGGCATCCGCCACCGCGCCTTTCAGGTGACCATACATCTGGCCGTTAAATTCCTGCTCCAGCTCAGGGATGGGTTTTCCCGTCACGCCGGACAGGATATCCAACAGGTTGGATACCCCAGCTTTATTCGCCACGTCATAGCGAATGACAGGTGGCTCGTCGGAATCCGTCATCGCGCGTTTGATCTTCTTCACCACCGCTTTCGGATCTTCCAGCAGCCCGATAACGTTATTGCGGTTATCGTCAGACTTGGACATCTTCTTGGTCGGTTCCAGCAGAGACATCACGCGGGCACCCGATTTCGGAATGAACGGTTCTGGCACTTTGAAAATGTCGCCATACAGGCTGTTGAAACGCTGCCCGACGTCACGGCTCAGCTCCAGATGCTGCTTCTGATCTTCACCCACCGGCACCTGATTCGTTTGGTACAGCAGGATATCCGCCGCCATCAGCACCGGATAACTAAACAGACCGGCGTTGATATTCTCTTCATAACGCGCGGATTTATCCTTGAACTGCGTCATGCGGCTCAGTTCGCCGAAATACGCGTAGCAGTTCAGTATCCAGCTCAGTTGGCTGTGCTCAGGCACGTGCGACTGAACAAAAATGGTGCTCTTTTTCGGATCGATGCCACAGGCCAGATACAGCGCCAGCGTATCCAGCGTCGCTTTCCTCAGCGCCTGCGGATCCTGACGTACCGTGATGGCATGCAAATCCACAATGCAATAGATGCAGTCGTAATCGTCCTGCATGTTGACCCACTGACGTAACGCCCCCATGTAGTTACCAATGGTCAATTCACCAGACGGCTGCGCACCGCTAAATACAATGGGCTTGCTCATACTAAGGGTTCCTGATTGTGTGAAGAAGAATGCCCGATCAGGGGCAAAATATCGGCAAAACGATCCAGAACGACATCCGGCTGACTCAGCTCGATCGCTTCACCATAGTTATAACCATACGTCATGCCGACACTGCGGCAGCTTGCCGCCTGTGCCGCCTGAATATCATTGCGGGAATCGCCGACGAACAGGAGTTCGCTGGCACGCAGCCCCAGCTTACCGAGCACCAGATAGAGCGGCGCAGGATGCGGCTTTTTCACAATGACGTCATCGCCACCGATGATCAGCGAAAAATAGTCGCCAATCCCTAATCCTGCCAAGAGCGGAGCAACGAACGGCGTGGGTTTATTGGTCACCACCGCCATCGGAATGCCCTGCTGCGCCAACTGCGCCAGCGTCTCTTTTACCTGTGGAAACAGCGTACTGCCGCTATCCACCGTCTGCGCATAATAGCTATCGAATCGCTCACGGGTTTCTTGCAAGCGTGCGGCAGTTGGCTCAACGCCAGCCCAGCGCAGCGCCCGCTCAACCATCACGTCCGCACCGTTACCGATCCAGGTTGCGACACGCGCTTCACCCGCAGCAGGCAACGACTGCGCTACTAAGGCCTGATCGATAGCCGCCGCCAGACCCGGAGCGCTGTGAATCAGCGTCCCGTCCAAATCAAAAGCTAATCCGCGAACTGCGGTTAATTCAGTCATGTATCGTCCTTGAAATTTCACTACGCATTTGATCAATGACGGCACGGTAATCTGGATGACCAAAAATAGCCGATCCCGCCACAAACATATCTGCGCCCGCTTCAGCAATTGCGCCGATATTTTCTACTTTTACGCCGCCATCAACTTCCAGTCGAATGTCGTAACCGCTGTCGTCGATCAAACGACGAACCTGACGCAGCTTATCCAGCGTGCTAGGAATAAAGGATTGGCCGCCAAATCCAGGGTTAACTGACATCAGCAGAATGATATCCAGCTTATCCATGACGTAATCGAGATAGCTCAGCGGTGTCGCCGGGTTAAACACCAGACCGGCTTTGCAGCCGTGATCTTTGATCAGTTGCAGTGAACGATCGAGATGATCCGTGGCTTCGGGATGAAAGGTAATGAAACTGGCTCCCGCGTTGGCGAAATCCGGGATGATACGATCGACCGGTTTCACCATCAGGTGAACGTCAATCGGCGCGGTAATGCCGTAATCGCGCAGGGATTTCAGGACCAGCGGGCCAATCGTCAAATTTGGCACATAGTGGTTATCCATGACATCAAAATGGACCACATCAGCCCCGGCAGCCAATACGTTAGCGGTATCTTCACCAAGACGGGCAAAATCAGCCGACAGAATGGACGGCGCGATTAAAAACGGTTTCATTCATTTCTCCAAACGATAAAGTCTGAATGCCTGCGGGTAACCTATTCCCGGCTAATGACGCTTCTCAGACGGCATTAACCGATTCACCGCGCTCTGTGTACCCCAAACGGTATTACCGATATAGGGCTAATAACTCGTTTACTTTACTACGCCCTAAAATATTACGGCTAATCGTTCTGCGCGCTTTAACAACATACAGCACAGCTTCCTGATACCACTCACGGGTCAACAACGTGTCATGATTGGAAATCAGTACCGGAATCTGGCTTTCTGCTGACAAACGGCGCGCCAATTGCGCCAAACTCTGCTGGTCGGCACGACTGAAATTATTGGTGTGATAGGCCGTAAAATTCGCGGTCGCAGACAGCGGCGCATAAGGCGGATCGCAATAAATGACCGATCCCTTCTCTGCTTTTTCCAGCGTGTCCTGATAATGCTCACAGACGAAAGTGGCATTTTTCGCTTTGAAAGCGAACCAGCGAATTTCTTCTTCAGGAAAATAGGGCTTCTTGTAGCGCCCAAAAGGAACATTGAATTCACCGCGCATGTTGTAACGGCACAGGCCGTTATAGCAGTGGCGATTCAAATAGAGAAACAGCAGCGCGCGCCGATAGGCATCGCTGCAAAGGTTAAATTCTTCACGCAGCAGATAAAACGTCTCTGACGTGTTGACCTCATCCGTAAAAAGTTTACGGGCGTCGGCAACAAACTCATCTGTATTCGATTTAACGATATTGTAGAGATTAATCAGGTCGCTATTAATATCAGCCAGTATGTAGCGGTCGTACTCCGTATTCAGAAACACGGAACCCGCGCCAACAAAGGGCTCAATGAGACAGTCTCCTGCGGGTAAATAGCGACGAATTTCTTCTACCAGCGGATATTTACCACCAGCCCATTTTAAAAAAGCGCGGTTCTTCTTCATGCCGTCGTTAGTTACTCATACGTTTCAGAGCCGCGGATTGTACTCTGTGTCAGACAGCACATCAGGGCTAAAATTGGTGTTACTTATTCAAGTCCTGCTTCACCTGGCGGATCGGCTTAACCCATGGTTTTTTCGCTTGTACCTCTGCGGGCAACGCGGCAATCGCCTGTTTCGCTTCCGCAGAAGAAGCATAGACTCCGGTCACTAACACATACCAGGATTTTCCGTCTCGTTTCGTTTCATACACCCACGAATGGGCGAGATTATGTTGTTTTGCGTAGGCTTTCAGCGTATCCGAGCGTGACGCGCTGCTCAATTGCAACGTAAAACTGCTGGCAGGCGCATTCTGTACGGAGACGTTCTGTCCGGCCGCCGCAGGCGCTGCTTTTGCGTTAGTCGCAGGTTTACTTGCTACTGGAGCTTTTGGCGCGCTGTTCGCAGCAGGCTTAGCGTTGCTAGCGTGTGCAGGCGTCGTATTGTGCGTATTTTTAGCGGATATCGCCGCAGGCGTTTTCCCCGTTGGAGCAACCGTCGCAGGCGCCGTTGGCAGCGTCGAGTTTCCTGCCGCACCCTGAGAGAATTCGCTAACGCGCCCTTGCTGTTGCGACAGCGCATCGGTGATATTTCCCGGCAGCTCAATACGCTGCTGGCCTGCCACCGGCGGTTGAATCTGTGCATCCGTCGGCGTACCGGAAATCGGTGGAGCACTTAATGTCTGAGGCGACGTCGGCGTTTGAGAAGACGCCTGCCCTGGCATTTGACCATGACTGGCCTCGCCGGAAACGGCCGCAGGGCTTTCACTCTGTGAGGAAGGCTGCGCGTTCTGGGTCATTGCAGACGAGGAAGAGAGATCGATATTTCGCTCACCACCCGCTTGATTCTGCGTCTGTGATGTCTGTGGCTGAGAAGGTGCCTGCAAAGCCGATCCAATACCCACGATCAGCAACACCAGCACCACGATCCCGATGCCAATCATCAGGTGCTGTCTGGAAAGCGCGATCTTAGGTACCGCGAAGTTGCTGCTTTTCTGCTGACGAGTAGGTCGACGGTCACTGGTATCAGGCTTCAGCTCATCTTCCGGCTTGAACTCATCCATTTAACATCTCCCCACTAAAAAGCTCGAATTCGCCACGCAGTCGCCAAGGCGAATCATTGAATCGTAACGCATTGTATTTTATTAACCATAACCCATCAGGGCGTGTCTGTCGTTAATACTTATATTTCATAATGGATAGTCTTTCATAGCGGATTGTCTTTCATAACCCGATAGCATTACGCATCAGGCAAGACAATCAGCTATCGAAGCCAACACCATGTCATGCGCGACGCCGCCACGAACTTCTGATTGACCAATCGCCGTTGGCAGCACCAAGCGTAACTCACCCGCCAGCACTTTCTTATCGCGCATCATATGAGGAAGATAGGATTCAGGTGTCATTTGCGTCGGGCCGTTCACCGGCAGGCCAGCGCGAATCAGCAGAGACTTGACTCGCTCGACATCCTCAGCGGAGAACCGCCCGAGACGACGTGCCGTATGCGCAGCCATCACCATGCCTGCTGCAACCGCTTCGCCGTGAAGCCAGTTACCGTAGCCCATTTCTGCTTCAATGGCATGCCCGTAAGTATGGCCCAAGTTGAGCAGCGCACGCATACCACTTTCACGTTCATCTGCTGCAACCACCGCCGCTTTAATCTCACAGCAGCGACGAATGCAGTAAGCCAGCGCGTCATGTTCTAGCGCACGCACGGCTTCAATGTTTTCTTCGAGCCAAATAAAGAAATCGCGATCCAGAATAATGCCGTACTTGATCACTTCCGCCAGCCCGGATGACAATTCCCGTGCAGGTAAAGATTTCAGGCAGTCCAGATCGATCACGACCGATACGGGCTGGTAGAACGCCCCGATCATGTTTTTACCCAACGGGTGGTTGACGGCGGTTTTACCACCGACGGAGGAATCTACTTGCGATAACAGCGTTGTCGGCACCTGAATAAACCGGACGCCACGCTGATAACTGGCCGCGGCAAAACCGGCTAAATCGCCGATGACACCGCCACCCAAGGCAACAATCGTCGTATCACGACCATGCGGTTTCGCCAACAGCGCGGTAAAAACCTGATCCAATACGGTCAACGATTTGTGCTGCTCGCCGTCAGGTAAGATAACCTGATCGACATGCACGCCACTGTTTTCCAACACACCACGAACGCGGTCAAGGTACAGAGGAGCCAACGTCTGGTTCGTCACCAGCATGGCCTGCTCCCCCGCTTTCAACGGCATAAAAGAAGCCGAATCATCAAATAATCCAGCGGCTATCGTAATGGGGTAACTACGTTCCCCTAGTGTTACGGTAATTCTTTCCATGCTCGTTAAACAACCCGTTCAGGATCCGCTCAATGCGGATTAAGGTATGCTCTTAGTTACTTTCCAGCATATTGATAATCTGGTTAGCAACGACCTTGGCACTTTGCTCGTCAGTCCGAATGGTAACGTCAGCGATTTCTTCATAAAGCGGGTTCCGCTCTTTCGCCAACGCTTCCAATACTTCACGTGGAGGGGTTTCAACCTGAAGTAACGGACGCTTCTTATCACGCTGCGTGCGGGCCAGCTGTTTCTCGATTGTCGTTTCCAAATAAACGACAACGCCGCGCGCGGAAAGACGATTGCGCGTCTCACGTGATTTGACTGAGCCACCGCCTGTCGCCAGTACGATGCCTTGCTTTTCCGTCAATTCATTAATGACTTTCTCTTCACGATCGCGGAAGCCTTCTTCGCCTTCCACATCGAATACCCAGCCCACATCAGCCCCAGTGCGTCGCTCAATTTCTTGATCGGAGTCGAAAAACTCCATATTGAGTTGCTGAGCTAACTGACGGCCAATAGTGCTTTTGCCGGCACCCATAGGCCCAACCAGAAAGATATTGCGTTTCTCTGCCATGTTTTTTGGTATTACTAAGACAATTCGTTAATGATAACCCGCCCCGCCAATCAACCCAGCGGCGGGACCTAAACTGAAACCTCATGAGCGATAGTGCGAGAATCAGACAAAAAATTATCTCAAGACTCAGGGTAGTTTGGCAACCGAATAAAATGTCACACCGACCACAGGTGGTCAATGTAGTATGTTTTATCGACATTTTCGGTGGAACAACACTTCAGTGCTCAATTCGCTAACCCTTGTAAGCTAAATCCGCCGCAGCGTCAAACTCATAAGCGCCGAACGTGACAAAATATTGCACCCGATCCGAAAAAAAAATACCGTACGACGTCAGAGCCCGCCTGGGTTTACTCACGATGACGCGGGTATCAGCGTCGGCGTAATGAAAATGACCAATTCTCGTCGCGTATGCTGCTGAGTATGGTTTCTGAACAGATGACCAAATACGGGAACCTCACCCAATATTGGTACCTGTCTGTCACTATTCTTTTTTTGCTGCTGGAAAATGCCGCCTAAAACGATGGTTTCTCCATCAGCGACCGTCACTTGGGTTTGGATTTCCTGTTTATCGATCGCTAATGCTTCGCCATTATCGCCCTGCTTAATCGTCTGCCCCGGCATGTTTTGGCTGATTTTCAGGTTCAGCGTAATCCGTCCGGCTCGCAGAATGTCCGGTGTGACTTCCATCCCTAATACCGCCTCTTTAAACTCGATAGACGTCGATCCGCTTGCTCCGCTGGAGACCTGATACGGAATTTCCGTACCTTGTTTAATACTGGCGGTCTGCTGGTGAGCGGTAAACAAACGAGGGCTGGCGATAATTTCGACCTGGCTTTCCTGTTCCAGCGCCATTAATTCCAGATCCAGCAGGCGGCCATTCAAGCGTGCCAAATGGAATCCGGCATTGATCGTGGGCGTATCCACCGGCAGGCTAACGTTAAAATTATTCAGCCTGAGTGCCTTGTTCGCCGCGCCCCCTTCCCCCAGTCCCCAGTTCACGCCCAGCGCCTGCAGGTGCTCGCTGCTGATGGTGACGATATGCGCCGCCAGCTGTACCTGCGCTAACGGCAGATCAAGTTCTTTCACCCACGGTTCGAGCTGTGCCAGAGCCTCTTCCGTATCGCGAATCAGTAAGGTGTTCGTCCGTTTATCCACGGTTACGCTGCCGCGCGTAGACAGCAATGTCCCACGCTGAGCCTGAACGCTGGCCGCCACTTCCGTCACATCAGCATACTGCAACGCGACAGAAAGGTTGTGCAGCGGCAATTTCTGCGCCTGTTCCGCTGCATGTTCGTCCCGTTCTTTCTGCAAGGACTCAAGGTGCCCAGCAGGGAAAACCATCAGCACGTTGCCGTTACGCTCGACGCTAAGCTTCCCCATGCGTAGAACAATATCCAGTGCCTGCTGCCAGGGAATATCTGCCAGCCTCAGGCTAAGATTCCCCGTCACGCCCGGTGCGATCACCACATTGAGCTGTTGGTGATCGGCTAACGCCTGTAGCACCCGAGGTATCGGTGAATCTTCAAACGCCATCGATACCGAACTTTCCGCACTGGCCTGAAACGGCGCGGCGAGAAGAAGCAACCCACTCCACGCCACGACCCGACATAACATCCTCATATTCATAACCTTCCTTGTTATCGAGATACGCTGTTGCCAACGTTGTTTTCAAAGAACAATTGTCTAACGACTGCGTTCAAAATACCTGTCGTCAGGCAGACTTCACCTATTCCACTGGCTTAGTGATAAACGGAGAAGCCAGCAGCAGGTTCTCTGGCAGGCCGTCACAGCCTGCCTCATGCGCTGTCGGGACAAGTTTGGCCCCTGATTTATCCAGTTGACTGACTAGCCAATTCCCTGGGGGAATCGTTTCGCCGCGTGTCAGCCTGATCCAGCCAACCTCCGGCTGCGTGAGCCAACCAGTCCAACGGTCACCAGAGCCAATCACGCCTTTTAGCTGCCACGCTGGCAGTGTCGCTGAGGGCAGGCAACGCGCCGCAGCCAGAGGCTGAAAAGGGTCGATACGTTCTGCGAGTTTTTCTGCCTGCACGCTATGGGGTACGAAGGGCAGCATCAATGCGATACAACGTGTTATGTGGCTCATGGCACCGCCTCCGGCATGATTAGCGATAGCTCAACCTGCAACCGTGGTATTTCTGTTGACTGCGCCGTTGGAGCGCCATCTGGCTTTACGGTCAGTTGTGTTATTCGCAGCACATAAGGTAATGCCGTCAGCGCACGAAGCACCTGCAATACGCCCGTGTAATTCGCGCTAAATGCCAATTGCCAACGTTCCTGATGGGGTGCTCCCGCATGAGGCGGAGCGGGCTGCCAGGACAGCAGCGAAGCCCCCGCCTGCGACAGAGGCTCAACGATAAGCTGTGCCAGTCGGTCAGGCTGGAAGGGATCGTCTTGCGCAGTTTTCTCCGCTAATTGCGTGCTTAGCAAAGAGAGCAGCGGCATCGCATCCAGTTTTTGCTGGAGTTCCCCGACATCCAGACGCGCCTGAACGGTTTGCGCTTCTATGCCAATCACAACCTGCCGTACTTCACCGATGAGGAACCAGCCTGCTAACAGTCCAGCAGCAGCGACAAACGCCAATTGAAGCGCTAGCTGCTGCCAAAGCGGTTTATTCACTAGCCCAGGTCGATTTAGTACAACGTGAGCCACGATCGCTTGATTAATCATGGTCTTCCCCCGGTGAGGAAACACCCGTATCACGCCAGTTGGCCTGAAAGGAAAAGCGCAACTGGGTATTCACACCGCGCTCTCGGGACGTATGCAGCAGCTGTACACGCTCAACGGAAACATGGCGCAATAACGCGTGCTGTAACGTAATGATATCGTGATAGTTTTCACTCACGCCGGACAGCAGCAGATGCGAGCCGCGGTCGGCGATCTCCGTCAGCCACAGACGCGCGGGCATCATGCCAGCAATCTGATCTAACAGATGGAGATTACGACGATTGTCATGCTGGACTATCGCCTCGGCGCTTTCCTGTTCCAGATAGCGACGCAGCGCTTCTCGCGCCTGATGCGTTTGTTGATACCGTGCCGTCAGTTGCTGCTGTTGGGCCAGCACCGCATTGAGTTCATCCTGCGCACGTTGCTGCCTGTGCTGCCAAAACAGATAGCTCGCGGCGATAAGGCATAGCATCAACCCCATCTGTAGCCACAGCAGCCCTAACCAACGACGAGCCCGCTGGCGCATCAGGGTTTTGCGCCAGGGTAAAAGATTAATCAGCAGCATAGTCAGGCATCCTCAGGACGCAATGCCAACCCACCCGCAATCGCAAAAGCCGAGGGGAAACTCGGCAACGGCGGCTGCATATGGTTAAACACCGTTAACGGCGACCACGGCTGTAATACATCAGTCTGCTGGCGGGGTAAATCGGGCGAGACGCTAGAATAATAGGCTATGCCATCGACATCATGCTGATAGCGAGTGCTTACAACCGATAAGATATCAGCCTCGTCATTCAGCTCATCAAGATGTATCACTCCCGAGTGAAAAGCGTGGTTCAACGGGGCAACCCACAGCCAGCCATCCAACAGCCGATGCAAAAGCAGACGGTTAGCTTCAAGCCCAGCCCGCTGCGCCATCGTCCGAAGCGCACAGGTTGAAACCTCAAGCACATCGGGGTGCAACCCTGCACTATTCAGGCATGCCAGCCATTTATCAATCTCCTGTCGGCGCGCGGCCGTCACCAGCAGCAAGCCCTGCATCTGCGGGTCTTCCCGATAGTCTATCGCCAGCGATTCGCTACTGATCGGCAGCTTACGAGCCGCCATAGTTTCGATGTAGAGGCTACGCTCTGGCTCCTGTAAACGCTGGTCAGGCATCGGTAAATGCTGCTGTAAAATCAACTGAGCAGGAAACCCCACCCGTAGCGAAATGTGTCCAGGCAGTAAACGTCGCCATGTTCGCAAGGTCTCACAAAGCGCCTCAGTATGGTGTAGACTACCCGTGCGCAAGGTGTCGTCTGGTAGCGGATATTGCCACCAGTGACGAAGCTGCCAGCCATCGCGGCGGCGCTGAACCGCCAGCGCGCGCATGAAGCCGTTTTGTATATCTACTCCAACCCGCCAGATGTGATAAGCCATGTTCAACCCGATTTCCTTATCCCTTAAAAGAACGTATCCACAGTGCTGGCTTACCTTTATACTAGCGCCCGATTGTTTATAAACTGTCCAAACGCTACTGAATGGAAAATCCCAGGTGAAGTTCGTAAAGTATCTATTCATCCTTGCAGTCTCTTGCATTCTGCTGGGAGCTGCCTCGATATACGGTTTGTACCGTTATATCGAACCCCAACTGCCCGATGTCGCCGCGCTGAAAGATGTTCGGCTGCAAACGCCTATGCAGGTCTACAGCGCCGATGGCGAACTGATCGCTCAGTTTGGTGAAAAACGCCGTATCCCGGTCAAGCTGGACCAGGTTCCCCCTGAGTTGGTACACGCTTTTATCGCGACCGAAGACAGCCGCTTCTATGATCACCACGGTGTCGATCCCGTCGGGATCATCCGCGCCGCGTCTATCGCGCTCACCTCTGGTCACGCCTCTCAAGGGGCGAGTACCATTACGCAACAGCTCGCCAGGAACTTCTTCCTGAGCCCGGAACGCACCCTGATTCGTAAGATCAAGGAAGTGTTTTTGGCTATCCGTATTGAGCAGTTGCTGACCAAGGATGAAATCCTTGAGCTCTATATGAACAAGATTTACCTCGGCTATCGCGCTTATGGCGTTGGCGCGGCGGCACAGGTTTACTTTGGCCGCCCTGTTGACCAGTTGACGCTGAGCGAAATGGCGATGATCGCCGGTCTGCCGAAGGCACCATCGACGTTCAACCCGCTCTATTCCTACGACCGTGCCGTTGCCCGTCGCAACGTCGTCCTTGCACGTATGAAGGATGAAAACTACATCACGCAGTCGCAATACGATGCAGCGCGTAACGAAAAGCTGGTCGCGAATTACCACGCACCGGATATTTCGTTCTCCGCACCGTATGTCGCAGAAATGGCGCGACAGGAGATGTTCAAACGCTACGGCGAAGATGCTTATAACGACGGTTATAAGGTCTACACGACGGTGACCAAAAAATTGCAAACCGCCGCACAGGATGCGCTGCGTAATAATATCCTCGCCTATGACATGCGCCACGGTTACCGCGGCCCGAGCAAAGTGCTGTGGAAAGTCGGCGAAGGCGTCTGGGATCAGGCGAAGATGATTGCCGCTCTGAAAGCGTTGCCGGTCTACGGCCCGCTCTCTCCGGCCATCGTTACCAGCACCACGGCTGACAACGCGATTGCGCTCATGTCTGACGGCAGCAATATTGCTCTACCAATGGCGGGCATGCGCTGGGCACGTGCATACCGTTCCGATACGCAGCAAGGGCCAACACCGAAGCGCGTCACGGACGTGGTACAGGCAGGCCAGCAGGTCTGGGTGCGTAAAGTGAACGATGACTGGTGGCTGGCACAGGTGCCGGACGTCAACTCGGCCATCGTCTCGCTTAACCCGAAAAACGGTGCGATAGAAGCGCTGGTTGGCGGTTTTGACTTTAACCAAAGCAAATTCAACCGTGCGACGCAGGCACTGCGTCAGATTGGTTCCAACATCAAACCGTTCCTGTATACCGCTGCAATGGACAAAGGTTTAACGCTGGCAACGATTCTGAACGACGTACCGATCACCCGTTGGGATGCTGGTGCAGGATCTGACTGGCGGCCGAAAAACTCACCGGCAACCTACGATGGTCCAATCCGTTTGCGTCAGGGGCTGGGTCAATCCAAAAACGTGGTGATGGTGCGTGCCATGCGTGCGATGGGCGTGGACTATGCGGCGGATTACCTGCAACGCTTCGGTTTCCCGGCGCAGAATATCGTCCATACCGAATCGCTGGCGCTGGGTGCCGCCTCGTTTACGCCGCTACAGGTCGTACGTGGCTATGCCGTCATGGCAAACGGCGGCTATCTGGTCGATCCTTATCTGATTAGCAAGATAGAGAGCGAGGCGGGCGGTACGGTGTTTACCGCAACGCCAAAAGTGGTCTGCGATACCTGTAATCTCCCGCTGGTCTACGGTGAAACGCCGCGTTCTCCAGTGTTAGCGACCACTAACGTTGAAGATGTTGCCACGTCAAACGAAGCACCGCCGGTAGGCCTGCCACAGCCAGAACTGGAACCTGTTACGCCAGAGGCCGCACAGCAAAACGCCGCTCAGCCTTACGCACCGCATGTTATCAACACGCCGTTGGCGTTCCTGATTAAAGACGCGCTGAACAGCAACGTCTTCGGTGAGCCGGGCTGGATGGGTACGGGCTGGCGTGCAGGTCGTGACTTGAAACGTCGTGATATCGGCGGTAAAACCGGTACAACGAACAGTTCCAAAGATGCCTGGTTCTCCGGCTATGGCCCGAATTTGGTGACGTCAGTCTGGATCGGCTTCGACGATCACCGTCGCGATCTGGGTGCCAGCAGCGCATCTGGCGCTATCAAAGATCAGATCTCTGGTTATGAAGGCGGTGCGAAATCAGCGCAGCCTGCGTGGGATGATTTCATGAAAGCCGCGCTGGATGGCGTACCGGAACAACCGCTGACGCCGCCAGCAGGCATCGTCAGTGTGGTGATTGACCGCAGCAGCGGCAAGCTGTCCAACGGTGGTGGTAATAGTCGTTCTGAGTACTTCATTGACGGAACGCAGCCGAAAGAATACGAAGTGCATGAAGTCGGCACTACGCTGATGGATAACGGACAAAGCGAAGAATTATTCTAGCCAGCGTTCGACAGCATCAGACAAGGCAAAGAAGGCGCAGGAAACTGCGCCTTCTTTTTTGCTATGTTGGCTTATGAAAAACAGGTTGGTTTATTAAAAATTAGCGGGGTGTACGACGCAGCCAGTCGTGGGCCAGAAACAGCGCGCTGACGTTACGCGCTTCGCGGAAATCAGGCTCTTGCAGCAGCGACATCATGTTATCTATCGGCCAGCGGACTTGCGGCATCGGCTCCGGCTCAT
Organism: Pectobacterium polaris; assembly: GCF_002307355.1. Taxonomy (NCBI): domain Bacteria; kingdom Pseudomonadati; phylum Pseudomonadota; class Gammaproteobacteria; order Enterobacterales; family Pectobacteriaceae; genus Pectobacterium; species Pectobacterium polaris. Next base: position 689,973 of record NZ_CP017481.1, read on the forward strand.
CGCCTTCCAAACTCTGCGGATACAGCCCACGCGCCACCACGATATTCATCTGGCTGGAAAAATAGGAGGGCGCCATCGTTAACGTCGCCAGCAACTCCAGCTTTTCCGCCCCAAAACCGACTTCTTCCATCAGCTCGCGGTTAGCGGCTTCAAAGACCGTTTCACCGGGATCGATCAGCCCTTTGGGAAAGCCCAGCTCGTATTCTTCGATACCGACAGCGTATTCGCGGATCAACAGCAGTTCATCATCAATGATCGGGACAATCATCACCGCTTGTCGGCCGCTTGGGCGCATCCGTTCATAAACCCGCCGTACCCCGTTGCTAAATTCAAGATCGACGGATTCCACATTGAACAGGCGCGAATGCGCTACCGTTTCTACCTTGAGGATTTTAGGTTTTTTCAGGTTATGACTCATTGATGCCCCCCAGAGAGTTACGACCAGAACGGCACCTTAGCCCAACGTGCATGAAAGACGGCGTTTATCGCAACCTGAACATGGCATGCTGTTGAATAAGAAGAGATCGTAAATATTCTTTTTTGATTCTGTTCACATTGTGCGTTAACAGCCGCCTCCGCTGCAACTATCGTGACGATGAATTTACGTGTGGGCAACATGAAGGATACATCCTGTATGAGAAACCACCAGAAAAAGTCAATAACTTAAAAAAAATAGGAATATCCTCATTCAAGCGGCATTTTTTGCTTGTTACTATCATCACCTTATGCGATTAATTCCATTCACAATTACGTTATTAATCTAAGAAAACAATGCCATACGGGTTATCATCGATTGTATAATTTTGTTAAACTCCGACGAGAACAAGGAGCATCGAGTTTTGGAATGGAGATGACATGAGCACAATATTTACCCTATTGGCGATATTGCTTGCCTGTCTGATCGTTGTCGGAGGTCTTGTTGCCTACCGTATGCGTCACCGTTTCTTATCCGCTCCGCCGTTACCCGTTTCGCAATCGCTTCCGCGACGGTTGACTGAAGATGAACGGATCGCCATTGAGCGTTATCTGGCTCAGGAAAACAGTCAACAAACCACGCCGCTTGATACCCCCAATGAGCAGCCCAAACTGCCGCGTTCCCTGGAAAGTAATCGGGTTTACCCCATCACCCATACGATTACACGCTACGGCCTGAGCACTGATGCTCAGAATAAGTGGCGCTACTATATCGATACGCAAGAAGTTCATTTGCCGCCCAGTTGGGAACCGTTCATTACCGAAAATAACACCGTCGAACTGATTAAGACGCGCTCGATCCCGCTGGTCATTTCCTTGAATGGACACTCGCTAACCGAGTGTCTCGACGATCGTCCACTCGCTCCACTGCCGAGCGAAGTCCCTGTTCCGAACGCCTCCATCCGTCAGGAAGGCAGTGAGCATGCCGAGCTCGTCACCATCCGTAAGGAAACACGTGAAGAGCACGCCATGCACCACTCTGGAGGCTTGAAGGAAACGGCCGTGCTCTGCGTGTCTTTTCTGCTTTTGTTCATCAGCCTGAATAGCCCTATCGCCCTGCTCCCCTGGCTGATCGGGACTGCATCATTATTAGCAGGCTGGAGTCTGTGGCAGCTTTTCCGCTCACCATCCGCTCAGGAACTGCGGGATGTACACTGCCTTCACGGCACGCCGCAAGGGCTGGGGCTGTTTGGCGAATCCAATCAGGGGCCGCTCGGCAATATCTCGCTCGGTAATATCGATCTGATTTACCCACCGCACTGGCAGCCCTATATCACGCAGGATCTCGGGCGAAAAACGGATGTCGATATCTATCTCAACCGACAGGTGATCCGTCAGGGAGAGCACCTATCGCTGCATGATGAAGTGAAATATTTCCCGCTACAGCGCTGGGGCAGGAATCTACTGCTGGCAGCTGGTTCACTACTCAGCCTGATTTTGCTCGTCACTAACGTGCCGCTTGAACTACCGCTAAAACTCAGTCTGGCCTGGCTTCAGGGCGCGCAGCGCATTCAGGTCACGCAGGTCAGCGATCTGGAAACCGCTCAGCTCCGTATTGGCGATTCGCTGGCTGTCCGTGGCAACGGCATGTGCTACGTGCCCGCAGGCATTCATCCCGTCTCCGCACCGTCGTCGTATGCGTTCAGCCCTTTTGACTGTTCCGCCATTTACTGGAATAAAGCCGCGCCGCTGCCATTGCCGGAATCCGAGACAATAGAAAAAGCTTCTGCCCTACTGAAATCCGTCAACAGCCAACTTCATCCGCAAGCGGAAAAAGAAGGTCAGGTTAACTCTCAGTTAGCGTCTACGATCCAGAAATCAGGGCTGATTCTGATGAAAAACTTCGCTGAAGTTGTCCTGAGAACACAAGATTTGTGTCGGCAGGAAAACGATTGCTCCCGCCTGAAAAATGCGCTGGTGAATCTAAGTGACGTCAAGAACTGGAATACGCTGGTAAAAGACGCCAATTCCGGCACGCTGAAAGGCATGAATGTGGTGCTGCCTGCCGTCAGTGCAGAAACGCTGGAATCCTTGGTCAACAGTTCTACCGATCAATTCTTCTATCAGGAAATCAATAACGCGGCAGATTCGTTGAACAGCCCACCGCCCGGTGGATTCCTGATTCGCAGCGACGAAGGCCGACAGTTCGTTAACCATCCGCTCCCTCCGAAGCCGCTGAGTGAATATCGTCCATCAGATCAGTGGCAGGAACTCCAACGGCTTTCCGCGATGCTATTGCATACACCGTTTAACGCCACGGGCGTTATCACACAGCTCAATACGGATGCCAACGGAACCCAGCACATCAGCCTACACAGCGAGCCTGACGTCATTACCGTCTGGCGCTATCTCGGCAGTTGTCTGCTGCTGCTGCTCTTTTCCGTAACGTTTATCGTTAATGCGGTTTTGACTGGGATTAAGATGCGTAAAAGCCAGAAGCGAGTGACCGATATTCAGCGCTATTACGCCTCACGGTTCAATATGATGACGAATTTGTTCCCAGACAATCGCCCACAGCTCCCCCGCTAACGGCATCGTGCCCGCTCTGCGGTTATGCTAACCTAGTGGCATCAGTTTCCCGTCACTACTGTCACAATTGCATTGCGCGCCTTCTGCTGCATCATCCCTATAGCACGGCGCGACATCTGGAGTCGTTATGAATCCCCACGTTAACTGGCACGACATTGACACCGTGATACTGGATATGGATGGCACGCTGCTCGATCTGGCGTTTGACAGCTATTTCTGGCTTCAACTGGTGCCGCAGTCGCTCAGTGAAAAACGTCGCATCAGCCTTGAACAGGCGCAGCAGCTTATCGAACAGGAGTACCAGGCCGTTCAGCACACGCTAAACTGGTACTGTTTCGATTACTGGTCAGAACGTCTCGATCTGGATATCTATCAAATGACGACGGATATCGGCACGCAAGCCCGATTGCGCGATGACACAACGCCGTTTTTAGCGGCGCTGCGCGAATGCGGTAAAGAGACGATTCTGCTGACCAACGCCCATCCACACAGTCTGGCGGTAAAAATCGAACACACCGGGCTGGATCAGCACCTTGATTTATTACTTTCCACCCATACTTATGGGTATCCGAAAGAGAATCAGCGCTTGTGGCAGGCCGTACAGCAGCAGATTGGCTTCGACCCCGCCAGAACGTTATTCGTGGATGACAGCGAACCGATTCTGGATGCCGCGAAAACATTCGGTATCCATTACTGTCTGGGCGTGCGTAATCCCGATTCCAGCCAGCAGGAAAAGGCATTCCTGCAACATCCGTCAATGAACGACTACCTTGCGCTGCTACCGGCTCTGCGTCACTCCGTTAACGCAGGGTAATCAGGGGGATTTATGGTGAAAGCTACCGAGCAGGCCGACGATGCCGTTCGTCTGGACAAATGGCTTTGGGCCGCCCGTTTCTATAAAACCCGGGCGATGGCTCGCGAGATGATCGACGGCGGCAAAGTGCACTATAACGGGCAACGCGGTAAACCGAGCAAACAGGTCGAACTGAATGCCGAGATCAAACTGCGTCAGGGCAATGATGAACGCACCGTTATAATTTTGGCCGTCAGCGGCCAGCGCAGAAGCGCAACAGAGGCGCAGGCGCTGTATCAGGAAACGGCCGCAAGCATTGAGAAACGAGAAAAGCTGTCGCAGGCGCGGAAAATGAATGCGCTAACGATGCCACACCCCGATCGCCGCCCTGACAAAAAAGAGCGACGCGATCTGATTAAATTTAAATACAGCGATCAGGAATAACGCTCCGCCCTTCATTTGTTGGTCATCAAACTGCTGACAATAGAGAGAAGGCTCAGCGATTGCCGCACCACTCATCGCAATACAACTCATCTCTGCACAACGACGAGAAAATATTATGGCTCACGACCAACTACATCGTTATCTGTTTGAAAATTATGCCGTTCGTGGCGAGTTGGTGACAGTTAACGAAACGTATCAACGTATTTTGACCAACCACGACTACCCAGCTGCGGTGCAAACGCTGCTGGGTGAAATGCTGGTTGCCACCAGCCTGTTGACGGCCACGCTGAAATTCAGCGGCGATATTACCGTTCAGCTTCAGGGCGATGGCCCACTGAAACTGGCGGTGATTAACGGTAACCACCAGCAGCAGATGCGCGGCGTTGCCCGTCTGCAAGGGGATATCGCACCGGGGAGTTCGCTGAAAGAGATGGTCGGCAATGGCTATCTGGTCATTACCATTACGCCGACTGACGGCGAGCGTTATCAGGGCGTCGTCGGCTTAGAAGGTGAAACCGTTGCCGAATGTCTGGAGAGCTATTTCCAGCAGTCCGAACAGTTGCCGACGCGGTTGTTTATCCGTACGGGTCAACACGACGGGAAACAGGCAGCCGCTGGTATGCTGCTCCAGGTATTGCCCGCACAAGACGCCGATCGTAATGATTTTGATCATCTGGCACAGCTCACCACGACGGTCAAAGCCGACGAGCTGTTTACCCTGCCTGCCACCGAGGTGCTGTACCGCCTTTACCATCAGGAAGAGGTAACCGTGTATGAGCCGCAGAATGTCGAATTCCGCTGTCACTGTTCGCGCGATCGTTGCGCAGATGCATTAATGACGCTGTCCGATCAGGAAGTGAATGAGATGATCGAGCAGGACGGTGAAATCGATATGCACTGTGATTATTGCGGCACGCACTACCTGTTTAATTCGCTGGACATCCGCGCCATACGGCACGATTCATCAGGAAATCTGTTGCATTAATCTTTCTAACGGGTACGACAGTACCCGTTTTCTTTTGCTTATTTTCCCACTTATAAACCGCCGTGATTATTTTTCACACACCCTAAATAAGCAAAGTTATTAATGAATTTATTTAATTTTATGATTGCTATCGCGGTTAAAATAAGCTCACTCCCTACAATGTTTAGTAGTACGACTATAACTTGAGGAGTAGCAACATGCAGATCAACGGTATTACCCCGCAAGCCCTGACGGCTTATGGAATCCATGATGTCCGCGATATTGTCTACAATCCCAGCTATGAACTGCTTTTTGAAGAAGAACGCTCCCCTACCCTACAAGGCTATGAACGCGGCATCGAAACCCAACTGGGTGCAGTAGCCGTCGATACCGGCATTTTTACTGGCCGTTCCCCGAAAGATAAATACATCGTGCGCGATGACGTAACCCGCGACACCGTGTGGTGGTCCGATCAAGGTAAAGGTAAGAACGATAACCAGCCCTTGAGTCAGGAAACCTGGACGCACCTGAAGCAGCTCGTTACCACGCAGCTGTCCGGCAAGCGGTTGTTCATCATTGATGCCTTCTGCGGTGCTAACCCAGACAGCCGCCTCAGCGTACGTTTCGTGACGGAAGTGGCCTGGCAGGCGCATTTCGTCAAAAACATGTTTATCCGCCCGAGCGATGAAGAACTGGAAGGCTTTGAGCCAGATTTCATCGTGATGAACGGCGCAAAATGCACCAACCCAAACTGGCAGGAACAGGGGCTGAACTCCGAGAACTTTGTCGCGTTCAACCTGACGGAGCGCATCCAACTGATTGGCGGCACCTGGTACGGCGGCGAAATGAAGAAAGGCATGTTCTCCATCATGAACTACCTGCTGCCGCTGAAAGGCATCGCTTCCATGCACTGCTCGGCAAACGTCGGTGAAAAAGGCGATGTGGCGGTCTTCTTTGGCCTGTCCGGTACGGGCAAAACCACGTTATCCACCGATCCGAAACGCCAGCTGATTGGCGATGACGAGCACGGCTGGGACGACGACGGCGTCTTCAACTTTGAAGGCGGCTGCTATGCCAAAACCATCAAGCTGTCTAAGGAAGCAGAACCGGATATCTACGGCGCCATCAAACGCGATGCCCTGCTGGAGAACGTCACCGTGCTGGCAGACGGCACCGTGGACTTCAACGACGGCTCCAAAACCGAGAACACCCGCGTCTCTTATCCGATCTACCACATTCAGAATATCGTTAAGCCAGTCTCTAAAGCGGGCCATGCAACGAAAGTGATCTTCCTGACGGCGGACGCGTTCGGCGTGTTGCCACCGGTTTCTCGCCTGACGTCCGATCAGACGCAGTATCACTTCCTGTCCGGCTTTACCGCCAAACTGGCGGGAACCGAGCGCGGCGTGACGGAACCGACGCCGACCTTCTCCGCCTGCTTCGGCGCAGCGTTCCTAATGCTGCACCCGACACAGTACGCTGAAGTGCTGGTGAAACGCATGAAGGCGGCTGGCGCACAGGCCTATCTGGTGAACACCGGCTGGAACGGCAGCGGCAAACGTATTTCCATTAAGGATACGCGCGGGATTATTGACGCCATTCTGAACGGCAGTATTGATGATGCAGAAATGCAGACGCTGCCTGTCTTCGATTTGGCCATCCCGACCTCGCTACCTGGCGTCAATCCTGACATTCTCGACCCACGTGATACCTATGCGAGCGTCGAACAATGGCAGGAAAAAGCGGACGATTTGGCACAGCGCTTTATCACCAACTTCGATAAATATACCGATGCTCCGGCAGGCGCAGCACTGGTGAAAGCAGGGCCGAAGCGGTAAACGCTGAAGAAAAACTATCACGAAAAAGGCGCGGAATCGCGCCTTTCTTATTCATGCCAGTGCAGCCCAAAATGCTTATGACTCTTTCGCGATGCCCGCATCCGCTACCGCGATGTCCGATAGCAGCGGCAGATACGCGCGGACGCAGAGCCCACCGCGTTCGCTGCTGCCGACATCCAGCACACCATTGTGTGCATCGATAATACGCTGCACAATCGCCAGCCCCAGCCCTGTACCGCTCGTGGTTCGCGCGCTATCGCCACGCACAAACGGCTGGAACAGATGCTGTAACTGATCGGGCGCGATGCCTTCTCCGTCATCTTCTACCTGAAACCAGACGCGCTGTAGCTCACGCCCGGTACTGACTTTTATCCAGCCGTTACCGTAACGCTCAGCATTCACGACCAGATTCAGCGCCGCACGTTTGATCGAAAGCGAGCTAATGCGCACCAGCAGTTCGCCGGTAGCAAAATCGCTGTCGATCTGGCGTTCATAACCGCTTTCCGATGCCACGACTTCGCCCATAATCGCGTTCAGGTCGGCCACTTCCGTCTGCATTTCCTGACCGGTACGCAGGTAGTCGAGGAACTGCTCAATAATCGCATTACACTCTTCAATGTCCTTATTGATCGACTCCGCCAGATAGTCATCTTCCTTGCCCATCATTTCGGTCGCCAGACGAATTCGCGTCAGCGGCGTACGCAGATCGTGGCTGACGCCCGCCATCAGCAGCGTGCGGTCATCGGCCAGCAGCTTCACGCCGGAAGCCATCTGGTTAAAGGCGCGCGTCACAGAACGCACTTCGGAAGCACCGTATTCACGCAGCGGCGGCGGAATAATGCCCTTCCCGACCTGCAAAGCCGCATGCTCCAGCTCAACCAAGGGTCGGTTCTGCACCCGAATAAATAGCCACGCGCCGCCAATCACCAGCAACATAATCGCCAGCGTATAACGGAAGAGCGGCGAGAAATCGCCCTGATGGATTTCGGTGAGAGGAACGCGCACCCAGATATCCGGTGACAGCCAGGTTTTCAGCCACACCACCGGCGTGTTTTTACTGACTTCAACCCGTACATCCGTCGGGCCGCCCAGCTGTTGCGCCATCTGGTCACTCAAAAACTTGTAGTGCTGGGCCCAACGCAGGCCGCTTTCCTCCGCCGCTGCATTGGTGTACAGCGATATACCCAATTCGCGGTAAATCTCACGTCGGAACGCAGGCGGCACCTCAAGCGTGGAGCCATCTTCCAGTTGCAGACTGTCCGTCATCAGCATTCTTACTTCGTATGCCAGCACTTTATTGAACTGCTGCAAACTCGGCAGAATAGCGAAGTTGAGCACCACCAGATAGGTGGTGACCAAACTGACAAACAACAACGTGACAATCAGTAGCAACGTCCGTGCAAATGAGCTGCGCGGAGAAAAGCGCCATTGCATCATGCCTTACTGCCGTCCGGGACAAACACGTAGCCAAGACCCCACACGGTCTGGATATAGCGCGGGTGCGCCGGATCCTCTTCCACCATGCGGCGCAGACGAGAAATTTGTACGTCGATGGAACGCTCCATCGCGCTGTATTCACGACCACGGGCCAGATTCATCAACTTATCGCGGGACAGCGGTTCACGCGGGTGGCTCACCAGCGCCTTAAGTACGGCAAACTCGCCGCTGGTTAACGGCATCGGTTCATCATCACGGAACATTTCGCGCGTGCCCAGATTCAGCTTGAATTTGCCAAACGCGATAATGGCTTCTTCCTGCGATGGCGCGCCCGGCAGTTCATTCGCCTGACGACGCAGCACCGCACGGATGCGAGCCAGCAGTTCACGCGGGTTGAAAGGTTTAGGAATATAATCGTCCGCGCCGATTTCCAGCCCGACGATACGATCAACTTCTTCCCCTTTTGCCGTCACCATAATGATCGGCATCGGATTGCTCTGGCTGCGCAAGCGACGGCAGATGGACAGCCCATCTTCGCCGGGCAGCATCAGATCCAGCACCATAAGGTGAAAGGATTCACGGGTCAGTAAACGGTCCATCTGTTCAGCATTGGCTACGCTACGTACCTGAAAACCCTGCTCAGTCAGATAACGTTCTAACAGTGCACGTAAGCGCATGTCGTCATCTACAACCAGAATTTTATAGTTTTCTTGCATTCTCTTTCTCCAAAGGCGTAATAGCGCCGACGATGCTATTGTTCAGAAACATACGAATTACTGACAGTCGTTTCTGGTATACATTCTAGGCAAAATTGTTACAAAGCATATTAAAATTCGTGTAATCAATCATTTCCTGTGCTCTCAGGCATGAAATGATCGGCGATTAATGGCGATTGCGGTTAGCGAGAATTGTCGTTTACGAAGATTATAGTAACGCCGCCGCCAATAAAAAGGCGCGCTGGCAGCAAAAGCGGGAGAAAAGCGAGCAGAGAAGACGTTGCCGCCGGCATTTCACGTTCGACATATCGACATTTTCAGAGGGAAGCAGGAAAGGGCGTAAGAGCAATCTGGTAGGTCATACTTCAAACACGTTCTACCTCCTACTCCTGACGTAACGGTCTCGTGTCGCTCCGGCATAGGTACCGGAGCCGACGGTGAGTGACTTACTGCGCAAGACTGACGAAATAACCCGGCTGGTAATCAACCGGCAGGAACTGCTGGTGAAGCTGGCGGAAGGTGTCATCCGCGTTGAGATCGCGGAATAAGTCCGGGTGGAACCACTCGGCCAGTTGCTGAATGGCGATAAAGTCATACGGGCCGTTGTAAAACTGATGCCAGATGGCATGAAATGCACGCTGCTGCTTGGCGATGCTGTTGGTGTAGGCCGGACGCCCCAGAAACCATTCGAGACGCTTGCGCCCTTCCGTCATATCCTGCCCCGGCCCCAGACCAATCCAGCGTCCGCCGGGCACGAAGGCCTCAAAGTTGCCGCTGGTGATCACCACAATTTCTGGGTTTTCCACAATCACCTGTTCAGGGTGCATCTGCATAAAAGTGCTCGGCGCATTCTTCGCCGCGACATTATCGCCACCGGCCAGTTGCACAAATTTCCCGAAGTTATCCGGGCCGAACGTCAGACAGCATTCATCGGTATAGCCACCCAATCGTTCAATGAACACACGTGGTGAACGCGTTTTTTTTGCCGCCAGCACATCGGAAACGCGCTTTAGCTGCGCCTCACGGAATGCGAGAAACGCTTCGGCACGTGCTTCCTGATTAAAAAGCTTGCCGAACAGACGCATCGTCGGCGCAGTGTTTTCCAGCGGGTGATAGCGAAAATCGACATACACAATCGGAATGCCGACGCTGTCCAGTATCCGGTCGTAGCCCGCATCGACAATCGACCGCTGCGCCTCAATGTTCATGATGATGACGTCCGGCTTCAGCGACACCGCCTGCTCCACGTCAAACGTGCCCTTTTCCGTGCCGTCAAACGTCGGGATTTTCGTCAGTTGAGGAAAACGATCGCGATACTGGTGCCACGTTGCCGGATCCGACTGAATCAGATCGCGCTTCCAGGCGACAATCCTTTTCGCCGGATCTTCGCGATCGAGCATCGCAACCAGATACAGCTGACGCCCCTCTCCCAACATGACGCGCTGCACTGGCGTGTTGACTCTCACCTCGCGCCCCAACACGTCCTTGATGACAGTGGAGGTTTGCGCGGTTTGCTCAGCCTGCCCCACCAGCGGCGACAGGCCGACCATCAACAGCGCACTCAGCAATAACCGACGGCAATGTTGCCGCGTCCAACGATTACACATTTTCAATATTTCCCTTCGTCGAGAGAGAGTCATGTTTTTCCGCCTGTATCCGCAGGCGTCGTAGCAGCATCAGCGAGACCAGAAAGGTCACCAGATACGCGGCACCAACGCAGAAGAACAGCGAACGTAGTCCAGGGGAGTAGAGAACCCATCCCCCCAAAGAAATGCCCAGAATAGAGGCAAACTGGCTGACGCTTTGCGCCACGCCGAGTATGTAACCCTGCTGCCCAGCCCCCGCCGCACGGGAAATCAGCGCCATCAGAACGGGCGTTGTCGCCCCCAGCAGCACGCCCCACAGGAAATAAAGCGGAATGAAAATCGCAATATTCAGGATTGTGGCGGCCGTCAATGTCACGATGGCGCAGGCCAGCATCACCACACACAGGCGGCTCAGCGTTTGCGACAACGAGAGGTTTTCAAAATAGCGCGCCCACAGCGACGCAGAGACAATCACGCCGGTCGCCTGCAAGCCATAACACAGCCCGATAACCCACTTATCCACCTGAAAGACGCCGTCCAGATAGAGGGAAAACGGCGTCTGCGGGATCATGCGGCTGCTCAGCAGCAGGCCAGAAATCAGCAGCAAACCGGGAATCGGCGACAGCGCCCAGAGCCGCCGGCGGGGAATTGCTTTCGCCTGCGCGTCCGCAGGCGGAGCAACGGGAACCTCGGGGGCGACATGCGGCAGAAACAGCGCCACGGTAATGCCGCACAGCGCGCAGAGGATCGCCGCACTCAGGTTGATCCAGAAGAAGTTCAGGTAATCTAGGATCAGCCCGCCGACAATCGCTCCCAGCAGCGATCCCACATTGGTAGATACCTGAAGCCAGGCGAACAGCCGTGTGCGCTGTAGCGGACTGACCACCGCGACGCCATACGCCTGCGCGGGCGCAATATAGCCCGCACAGGCACCCTGAATAAAACGCAGCACGACTATCGTCCAGATGTCGTTTGCCCACGCCAGCCCAAGCTGGGTTAACGCCAGCCCAAACAGCGCGCGGATCATCATGGCTTTGTTGCCCAGCCGATCGCCCATCCGTCCCCAGAAGGCGCTGGTCAGCATAATACCCAGCATCGGCCCGACGTACACGGCAATCCCCGCGATACTCAGTTCCGCACCAGATGACATACTTTCCAGATGCAGCGGCCAAAACGGCCCGCTCATCTCCATCGCGCCCATCGCGACCAGCTGTACGACAAACATAAAGTGGATGATGAACGCGACCTGTCCGCTCAAGCGCATGCGTCAGCTCCTTCTGATTCCACGGCGTCACCCGGCCTCATTCCCGCTACGGTCATCACGTCAATTCATCTCATCCGTCAGCCAGTACGGCGGGAAGTAGTCGGGGCGATCCTGCGTGGAGGTTCCCATGTAATCGCTGCACCACCGGTAGACTTCCTCAATGTACGGCACGCTAACGGCCAGATTCTCCGCAATCGTCACCAGCAGGCTCAGGCCGTAGGCAATATCCTCCTGAAACACCCGATGCTGCGTATCAAACACGTACCCGCCAGCGTCATGCTTTTGCAACGGCAAACCGATGCCGTGATAAGCCTGATTGGTGCGCAGCACGGAGAGCATCGTGTGCGCATCAGCAATCTGATCGCCATAGGCATCGATAATCTCCTGCTTGAGCGGCAGCACGGAATCCAGCCGCACGCCAAGCCGCGTCTCCAGCGCCGCGCACAGCTGCTGGTTCTCTTCATCCATGCGTTCCAGATAATAGGCACCGAGTTCCGGACAATCATTCCACCAGCATAGCGGCTGCGAGAGTGGTCGGGCATGCCACTGCCCGTAGGGACCGATCAGGCCATAAATCACCGCACTGTGCATAATCGGGTTACCCGGCGTAAGTGTGATTTCCAGATAATCCGGCAATAGCACCACGGGCGCAGAATAGAGCCGTTGCAGCAATGCCATCAGCGCCTGCTGGCTCGCAGCCGTTTCACGCCGGTGCGTGGCGACATACAGCATGGCCTTTTCGCCGCCCATTTTGATCGACTGGCCCGGTAGCAAATCAAACGCAATGTGCGCGACGTCCTTCATTCCCCAAATCACCGCGTTTGGGCGAGCGGCTAATTCACGTTCAGCCAACCAGTCAAAACCGCAAAAACCGGGAATTGCACCGACATAAACCGGTTTATCGGCAGGCAGATGGGGAACGATCCGCGCCAGAAGGTCGGCGCGGAAGTTGGCGGGAACGGTGATGATAACGACATCCGCATCGCGGCAGGCTTCCGCCGGATCACAGGTCACGCAGTCCGGCGTGGCCGTCAGCGTCTCGCCATCCGGCAGCAATGCGTGTAGCCGTTTACCGTGCTGCTGATAGGTTTCCGGCAGACGAGGATGGCTGCCCAGCAGCGTCACCTTGACGTCCGGCCGTTGTTTAAACAGCACCGTGGTGAGATGGCCGGTCTTACCGGCCCCGCAAATCACCACGTTAAGCGGCTGCCCGCTTAGCGTTTCGATCATCCTTGACTCCTTAGCTTGCCTGCTCCAGAGAGATCGCGTTACCCAGCCAGCGATCCAGATCGTGCCACACGCCGCTATCTATCAGGTTACGCGCCGCCAGCCACTCTTCGTTAAACACCGTGTGCAGGTATTTCTCCCCGCCGTCGGCAATCGCCAGCACAACGTTGCCGCCGATACGATCCTGATAGATCAGCTCCAGTGCCTTATAGATCACCCCGCCCGTCGAGCCGCCGACCAGCAGACCGTAGTGCCGTGCGATATAGCGTGCCGTTTCAAATGCCTGCGTATCCGAAACCTGCTCGCCACAGTCGATGCAGCTGTAATCCAGCACCAGCCCTACGGTATCCCCCGCTGGTGTCCCCGTGCCGGACTGATAGTAAGGCTTGCCGGGGTGGCCAAAGACGATAGAGCCCACCGGTTCAACGGCAATGGTCGTGATATCTGGGTTATGGACTTTCAGACCGTGCGAAATACCGGTCATCGATCCGCCGGTGCCCACGCAGCCAACAAACGCGTCGATCTTGCCAATCTGGCTGAACAGCTCGCGGACAAAATCGGCATAGCCGCCCGCATTCGCCGCGTTGTCCGACTGGTTCATAAACACCGCGCCGGGTATTTCCTGCGCCAGCTGTGCCGCCATACGCTGGCGTTCCACCACCGCCACCTCATCTTCGCCGTAGTCGCCGGAGACATAGCGAATTTCCGCGCCGAGCGCGCGCATGATGGCAATTTTGTCCTGTGCCGCGTGGTGATCGACCACGGCGATAAAGCGCAGGCCGTATTCAATCGACGCTAGCGCCAGCCCGATACCGGTATTCCCCGATGACGACTCGACAATGGTGCCGCCGGGGCGGATTTTGCCTGACTTCAGCCCGGCGACAATCATATTTCGCGCCATGCGATCCTTCATGCTGCCGCCGGGGTTGTTCTTCTCCACTTTTAAAAATAAACGCGTATCCCCATAGGGAACCGGGATTTGTATAACGGGCGTATTACCAATCAAATCAGTTACTTTATTCAGGATCATGGTTCTGCTCCATTCAGTTATCACTGGAAAAAATCAGCTCACCTTTCTTACCTTTAAACGCACACAGGCGCGCAGGCAGCGGATGCCGATGAAACGCGTTTTCCAGCAGGTCCATCTGGTATCCCGCCGTATTCGCGTAAATCAGTAAGTCGCCAGGCTGCGGCACGGTTCGAAAATGAATCAATCGGTTCGTAATGACATCGTCGTCCAGACAGCTGTGTCCGGCGATCCAGGCTTTGCCCGGCACCAGAGGCGTGTCTTTTTTGACGGAAAAAACATGCAGAGGATCAATCAAAAACTCAGAGTTAAACCAGGTTTCGCACGCACTGAAGCTGCTGCCTTCCACAAACACGACGTGGTTGCCATCCGGCTGGCGGCGCGTACGCGTGACGCGAAACACGGTAATCGCACTTTGGTCAGCGAGGCTGCGTCCCGGCTCAATCGCCAGAATCAGGCCGTACTGCTTGAGCACGTCCGCTACGCGATCCTGTCCAATTGAGGCGGACAGGAATGCCTCAAGATAGTCAGCTGCCGAGCGCTCACCGCCATACGGGTAAAACGAGGTCGGTACCTGACCGTGGCGGTAATCCGCCCCATTCTGCTGCGCTAAATAATCCTGATAGCGTGAAGCCGGAAGATATTGAATCGGCAATCCCCCGCCGATATCCATAATCGCGGGCTCTAATCCCTTTGACCTTGCCCGCTCCAGCAACGGCAGCACCTCAGCGAATGCCGCCACGCGGGTATCGGGCTCATAGCCGCCTAGATGGAAATGGAAACCTTCCAGATGAAGTGCATCCTGTCTGGTACTCAACGTTTCCAGACAGCGTGCGACCTCATCAGCAAGCATGCCAAACCGGCTGGCCTGAGCGAACGACGGGCGATAGCGCAGCAGAACCCGCACGGGCTCCGTTACGCGCAGCAAATCCGCCAGCGCGAGCACCTCATCGAACTCTTCCGGCGAATCCAGCACGATAAGGGCGCGATGATGAACCAGCGCCGTCAGGAACTCGCGCGTTTTGGCCGGGCCTGTGGCGCACAGCCGCGCGCCGTCACAGCCTGCCCGCAGCGCATCTTTCAGCTCCTGTAAGCTGGAAACATCCACGCCGACGCCCGCGTTAACCGCCGCCTGAACTAAACCCGGCGACTTGTTCACCTTCGCGCCGTAGTACAGGCGGCAGTCCACGTCGTGACGCTGCAACACTGTCCGCAATGCCGCAATATTGTTGGCCACGGTGTGCGGCCAGACAATATTCAGCGGTGACCCATACTGCTCAACCAACCATGACAACCTTTGCGGCGAGTTGAAAACAAACTGCTCAATCTCACTATCCAGATAAGGCGTCAGTCTCTCAGGCCAGTGGGCCTGCGCGACAGGGAGGGAAGACACTGCGGCAAAGCTAAACAGGTTGCTCATCGCTATCTCCTTAACGTTCGGTTCCTGAAAAACACATATCCTTAGAAATCAACCGCGACGGACAGCATCAGCGTCCGCGGCGTTCCTTGCGATACCGTGCTGAACGATGTCACGCCAGACCAGTAATTGCGGTCAAAGGCGTTGAGTACATCGGCACGGAACGTGGTGGGCGCGTTATAGATTCGTGTCTTGTAACGCGCGCCGAAATCAACGGTGGTCCAGGAAGGAATTGACTGGGTATTGATGGTGTTGACGTTCTGCTTCCCGTTATGAGTAACGTTGGCGTTCAGCGTCAGATCGCGCAGGAACGGCAGATCATATTCCACTCCGGCATTCGCCTGAAAACGCGACGTGCCCGGCGCGCGCTTGCCCTGCGCCCCCGGCGTCACGCTTTTGGTCAGCTCGGCATCCAGCAGCATCACGCCGCCGGTCAGGCGCAGATCCTCCAGCGGTGAACCGACCACATCCAGCTCGATACCCCGATTGCGCTGCTCGTTAGCGGTAACGAACTCACTACCCGTACCGTTAACCAGTGCGCCGCTCGGCTTGGTAATTTGGAAAATGCTCAGCGTGGAGATCGTCCCCAGCGCGTCCACTTTCACCCCAGCTTCGTACTGCTTGCTCTTATACGGCGCAAGCACCTGACCCGGATTACTCGCATTCGCAGGCGCAATATCGCCTTTGCTCAGCCCCTCAATGTAGTTGGCATAGAGTGAGACGTGCTGCCAGGGCTTAACTACGACACCCACCATCGGCGTTATCGCATTTTTGTCGTAGGACGATGATGGCGCACTATTGCCGGGAACAAAGTTATCCGACTTGATCTGTTGATAACGTAGCCCGCCCGTGACTTGCAGCGCATCGTTCCAGAAGCCGAGCGTATCCGCCAATGCGATACCTGACAGCGCAGTGGAAGAGCGTTTATACACGCTTGGCGGTGCAGCGACATTCTGGGCAGGTGAAGAAACCGGATTGTAAATATTTGAGTTAATTGCTGTTCCGTTGCCGATACCGGTCGCCTGACGATCGCGATAGTAGCTGGTCTGTGCCGACAGCTTGTGCGTCACCGAACCCGTTTCCACATCCGCGCGAACACCGGTCGCCAGCGTGTAGCGGCTGGTAGTAAAGCGATAATTCCCCACGGCGGAACTCACATCGCCATTGTTATTCGTGACCTGCGGCACCTGCTCCGACAGTCGGCTTACGTGTGCGCTGGAACCGCCCAAATCGGTAAACCAGGTGACGTTATCCGCCAGATCGTATTCGGTATGCAGCAGCACCGACTGGTCTTTGGAATGCCAGAATCCCCACGGCTGGGAAATATTGTTATTGCCATCCGGTGCGTCAGGCACAGTCACACCAGGCGCAAACGAATAGGGCCGCGATGGCGCACGCGTTTTCAGGTGCTGAGTGATGAGATCCAGCGTGGCACGGAAGCGTTCTGACGAGAAATCCAGCCCGAGCGCACCGACCTGTGTACGTTTGTCGCTGCCATCCCACACCGTGTCGCCGTAGCCGTAATTGCCGTTAAAACGCACGCCGAGCAGATTGTTATTGTCCAGTGCATAGACGCGGGAAATATCCGCATGCTGTGTGAGTTGAGAATCAGACTGCCAGCTGGTCGTGAGGCGGGTCAGATTGCCGACGGTGGTCGGGCGTTTGGTGACGGCGTTAATCACGCCCCCCACGCTGCTGTTAGGCGACAGCCCATACAGCAGAGCCGACGGCCCTTTCAGCACTTCCACCCGCTCGATGTAGTCAGTCATCAGCTGGTAGTTGGGCGCAACACCGTAGACGCCGTTCATGGCGATGTCGCTCAGGTTTCCTTCATTGAGTGGAAAACCGCGAATGTAGTAGGAATCCAGCAGACCGCCCTGAGAACTGCTCACCCGCACCGATGCGTCATGCGCAACCACCTGCCCCAGCGTCTGGGCCTGTTTATTTTCAATAAACGATGAGGTCATGTTGCTGACGTTAAACGGCGTATCCATCACGTCTTTTTTGCCCAGCAGCCCGGTGCTGGACGACCGCGCCGACATGCCGCCCGCGACCAGCCCCTGCACGGCTTCCGCGTCTTTAGCTTCCACCACGATCGTGGAATCATCGCGCTCGCCCGTTGCCGCCTGCGCGGGTATCGCGATGCCGCTTAGCACAGCCGTGACGGCGACGGCCAACACGGAGGGAATAGGAAAACGAGTCTTCCCGGTAGGTGGAGTGAAGTTCTTCCTGGCGTTCATCAACAAAGTTATCCATCTCAAAATGAGGAGTGAAAAAGATGCTCCCGTTTTCAGCCTGTGAGGCGGGAGCATCGCCATACATCACGATCCGATGCGGGTTTCTCCCCCTTCCGTGAGGAAGGGATTGCTCAGACCGTGCTGAATCCGGTAGTCGCGATATTCCTGGATGTGCATGCGCAGCAGCGAACGCGTATACCAGGGCTGGGTCAAAAACATGTCGCGTTCGGTCTGCCACAGCTCGCCATCAACGCGCGGCTTCACCGCGTCAAACGCCGCGGCAGTTTCTTCTTTCATCACCTGCCACAGCCGGGCATCGGCAAAGCCGTATTCCGCGCTGAGCGCCAGCGCCAGTTCGTGCAGGTGGCTGACAAAGCAGGCATCGACGACAAACATCCGCACCGGCTCGATGTCGTCTTCAAATACCGTGGGCAGAATGCCGGGCCAGACGTAGGGTTGCAGATGATGACCACGCTGACGCAGCAGCGGTGCATAGGTGCGCCCGTCGCCGAAATCACGGATTAATAATCCCTGCGCGACACCTTCCAGTGAAAAGAGGATCTGGCTGTTCTGCTGATGCGCTTCCAGCCCGATGCCATACAGCAGATAGATAGCGATAACAGGTCGGGTTACAGCGCGGACGTATTGACGGAACCACGCTTCGGGGCCAAGCCCGGACAGCGTCACCAGCTCGGAGAACAGCGGCTGGTTGCGGTGAGGCAGCGCCGTAAACAGCGTCGCGACGGTCACGGGCAGCGCGCCGTCGGTGCGTTCATAAATTCGAGCATCGCGGAACACGACGGAGAGGTGTTTTCCCGGCGCGTCATCCTGATGAATCGCGTGCTTGTAGTGGAACGCCGTCTCTTCGCGGAAAAACTCCAGCCGCTGCTCAAACCCACCTTCCTGCGCCAGAATCGCTGCGATAATGGTGCTGATACGTGGCCCCATGTGGATGGATTTCGCCTGTAGGCTGCGCATTTCGCTGGTCATCCAGATGGCGACGGGCAGTTTGATGAAAGGGGAAGAAGGTGGTTCAACGGGCAAAACGGTACGGAACGACATACCCGGCAGCGTGATGAGATCGGGGCCATCGGTAAGCAGAATCCCTTCGGCAATTTCATCCGCGTAGTGGGATTTCACCCAGTTTTCCAGATGCCAGCTGTGAATGGGCAGCGGGAGCCACTGCTTCTCATCCAGCCCTTGTTGATTCAGGCGCTGCTTCCAGTCCTGCCAGAGCGCGGGGAATGCCTGAGCAAACCACGCATGAAAATCATCGACGTGCGGCATGGATTCTACATACGCCATGTCGCGGCGCAGTGCGGTAATACGCAGCGGCACGCGGGCGTTAAATTCGGGTGACAGCTGCTGGACGTCTTGGTCACTCAGGCCGGGGCGGGATTTCCAGGTCGGATAATAAGGGTGGCCTTCCAGCGATCCCCACTGGTCGAGAAACATGGCGGCATCGCGAATGCTTAGCTGCCGACGCAGCCACGGCGTGAAAGCGTCCTGCCCATCTTGCTGCATGGCATCAGCCACTTCAGCACGCCACTGGCACCGATAGCGCCGGGCGTTGGTATCATTACGAATGCTGTTACCGACGTCTTTTTTCAGGCCACTGATGCCGCTCTCGTCAGGCTGAAAATCGAAATTGTCGCGAAGTAAATCAATCAATCGCTCGTGGCTGGTGACGGGAAAAGACGTCCCATCTGAATGAATGAGATAAATATTTCCATTATTAATATAGGTGTTTGCTGGTGCGGGGGAAATATCATCAAATTTCAATATACCTTTGCCACCCTGCAAAATTAGCGTTGCTTCTCTGGAATTACCCTTAATAAACCTCAGGTCATTTTTATTCAAAATCCCTTCAGCGAAAAAGCAGCGAACCAATCGCCTTAGCGCATTTTTATTTGAATAATCAGAGAGAAAATCATCTACATCCTGATGTATATCCCTGTGTTTAACATCGTCAGCCTTGATATTCATAACCACTCCTCATACCGATAAAACAAGTAAAAACCGATTGCAGTAACGTATAAAAGGGCGTCATTAGGTCTCGGGTTAACACGTCCCGAGACTTAATAAAAATGTCGTGATAGATGGATTTAAAAATAATGAACGGAAAACTAGCATATCAACCATAGAAATGTAAATAGATATCATTCCTATTCGCAACCAATTAGTTACATTTTAATAAAATCTCAATTAATCAATTAACTAACAGAAACAAAGCAGCATGGGACACGCTAAAACCTATCTCTTTATGCCTGGTAATGCGCCCCACCGCTTTCAACAAGCCGTCTGCTGGGGTTCCGATGCCGTGATAGTTGATTGAGAAGATGCTGTTCATCCTGATGAAAAAACCAGGCCAGAGAGAATATTATCCAGTGGAATAAAAATGACACGCCCGTCTCTGAAATAAATTGCAAAAGATATATACATTTAAACAAACTTGGTTAAATGGAATTCAGTGAAGATATTGAGTTTCTGAATAGACTCAATAATAAAGATAAATTAAGAAATAGCGAAAAATACAAACATAAAATAGTCACATGGGGAATTGTATTACCTAAAATAGAATCCAAAGAAATGCTGAATGACACGCGGGAGATGATAAATCGTAATAGATTAGAAAACGTGAACATTATTGCGATTATTGAAACCGCGCGGGGTTGCATCATGCGGAAGAGATTTGTGCAGCAGGCATTCGCGACGGACCTTAGCAAAATAGAAATGACTAAGCCCGTTGCGCCGATAGCTCGCAAAAGAGGGATATTATTCCTCAATAAAAGTGCGCCTGCCCGGTATGTCGCACACATGCAAATTTCATCTACATGTCACTACCGGGCCGCTTTTTACTTAACGTACTCAATCGAATTGACGAACCACTCACGCGGGCCGTCTGGCGTATTCACGGTGAATTCCTCATCAACCGCTTTTTTCAGCATGGCGCGCGCCATCGGGGAATCGATCGAAATATAGTCTTTATTGTCGCCGTAGATCTCGTCCGGGCCGACAATCCGCAAACGCTTCGTCTCCCCTTGTTCATTCTCGATCTCAACCCAGGCGCCAAAAAATACGCTGCCATCCTGCTGCGGCGAGTAATCAACGATTTTCAATTCCGTCAGGCATTTTCTCAGGTAGCGCACACGACGATCGATCTGGCGCAATAAACGCTTGTTATAGGTGTAGTCCGCATTTTCTGAGCGATCCCCCAGACTAGCTGCCCAGGAGACAATTTTCGTAATTTCAGGGCGCTTTACATTCCAGAGATGCTCATGCTCTGCACGCAGTTTGTCATACCCCTCGCGGGTAATCAGATTGGTTTTCAAGTCAGTAACCCCGTTAGGCTCTTAGTGCATACAACATGCTTCGATATTCCCACACGAAAAAATCGCGCGTTCATTACACAGATTTACAGTTTTGGCTAATAATCTATCAACAGACATAAATATGTCATTTCTATCCCGTACTTTTAGCCACGGAGAGCTACGGAGAACGATTTATGTTTAGCTTAGACGCCATTCTGCAAGATCTTGTCCCGCATCGCCATACGCCACCCTGGCAGAAAACGGTTTTGCGTTCTCTGCTATTTGAAAATGAAATGCAGCAATTTGCGCGGCGTTACCCGCATTTGAAGGGATTGGATCTGGTCGAACAGATTCTTGACTACTTCAACTTTAATTGTGAAATGGTCGAAGGGGATTTAGAAAATATCCCCAGTCAGGGACCGGTGGTGTTGGTTGCCAACCACCCCATTGGTTCACTGGACGGTCTGGCGCTATTGCGCACCGTCGCCAGCGTCAGGCCCGACGTCCGCATCGTCGCCAGCCAGCTACTCTCTTATGTCGCCCCGCTCAAAAATCTGTTTTTTTCCGTCGATAACTTCAATAACCGCACCAAACGCCAGCAAATCAGCGCCATCCAGCAGCATCTGGAAGGCGACGGCGCGATCATCGTCTTCCCCGCGGGTGAAGTTTCACGCGCCAGCCTGCAAGGTATTCGCGACGGTCACTGGCACAACGGTTTTATCCGCATGGCGAGCAAAGCCCGCGCGCCCGTGGTTCCGATTCATATCGGCGGACGCAACAGTGCGCTGTTCTATCTCTCTTCCATGGTTTATCGCCCACTCTCCACCCTCCTACTGGTGAGAGAAATGTTTGGTCAGCGCGACCAAACCCTCAAGCTGCGTATCGGTGCCAGAATTCCCTATGCGTCCTGGAGTCAGGGCGAATGGAACGCCAACGATCTGGCGGCTCGTTTCCGGCGTCACGTTTATCGACTAGGGCAAGGAAAGCCCGGCTGTTTTACCGGTGAAAAACCCATTGCGCTGGCCGAAGATCGCGTGCTGCTGAAGCGCGCGCTGTCAGAGTGTGAAACGCTGGGTACCACGCCGGATGGCAAGATTGTCTATCTGTATCGTCGCGGTGAAGAAGATTACGTGCCGCTGTTGCGCGAACTCGGACGCCTGCGCGAAATCGCCTTCCGGGCCGTGGGCGAAGGCTCCGGCCAACGCCGCGATCTGGACAGCTATGACGATGACTATCTGCACCTGATCCTGTGGGATGACCGAGAACTGGAGATTGTCGGTGCCTATCGCTTTGTCTCGACGGCCAGTTTGATCGCAGAAAAAGGAAAAAGCGGCCTCTACAGCCACAGTCTGTTCCAGTACGGCGACGAAATGGATCCGATACTGGCATCCGGCATTGAGCTGGGACGCAGTTTTATTCAGCCTAAATACTGGGGTAAACGCGGACTGGATTATCTCTGGCTGGGCATTGGTGCCTATCTGGCGCGCTATCCAGAACACCGCTACCTGTTCGGTCCGGTGTCGCTTTCCGGCACCTTGCCGCCGCATGCTCGTGATTTGCTGGTTGCGTTTTATCGCCTGCACTTCACGCCCGATCAGCCGCTGGCTACGTCGCGTCGCCCTTATCCGGCCTCGCTGCCTGACGTGCTGAAACAGTTTGAAGGAACGGACTACCAGCAAGATCTCACGCGGTTGAAAAGCATGCTCAGCAACATGGGTTGTGCGATCCCCACGCTCTACAAGCAGTATTCGGAGTTGTGTGAGCCGGGAGGCGTGCGGTTTATCGACTTCGGTATCGATCCCGATTTCAATAACTGCATCGACGGTCTGGTGCTGGTCGACCTGAAACAGCTGAAAGAATCACGCTATCAGCGCTATATCGCCCCTTTTGTCAGCGATAAAGCATCCTGATTGATCGGTGCGTTAACTTCTAAAGGGGTTAACGCACCACTCTCCCACGTTTTTCTCATTATTCCCATTAGCCAACGCCATACCCGCACGCATTTTGTCTCTCAGATCACACATTTCATACGAAATCCCATTCGCCGTAATTTACGTGATCAACTGAACGCTTTTCTTGCCGATATTACAGATATTCTTATCAATATGTTTTTGAACGCGGGAGTTACCGGTGTATCCCGAAAATGCGAAACATAGCTATAATGCCTCGTCATTACTTGCATCGATTACGATAGCAAGCCCCCTCCGCTGTGCCTTCATAGCATGTCAAAAAATTAAGGATGTTTATGAATATGCTGAACAGAATCAAACTCGGCAAGATGCTGGGTATGGGATTTTCTCTGGTTATTATCATCAGCCTGATGGTGGCATTCTTCGGACGACTCCAACTGGTTGGGCTGGGTAACGACATCAACCGGCTTTCCGGCACCACGTTGGCGAATATGTTATTGATTCAGGAAGTTAAAGCCGGCTTTGACGCCAATGCTCGCCTGATCCGTAACATGGCACTCAGCACCGACCCTGCACAAATCAAGCAGGAAAAGCAGTTCGTCGACGAGCAAATTGCCCGCAATACCGCCAACCTGAAAAAGCTGGGGCAACAGCTCGATACCGAAGGCACCAGCGCGCTGCTGAAACAGTTTCAGGACACCCGTCCGCCCTACCTTGCCGCCTTTTTGAAAGCGATGGAGCTGGTGCAATCCACCGATCCACAGCAGCGTCTGCAGGGTAACGCCATTATTCTCAATGAGATGCAGACGGCACAAAACGCACTGTTCAAAGTGCTGGACGCGATGATGGCCTCGCAGCAGCAGGATACCAACGAGATTGTCAGCGGTGCACAGCAGGATGCACAGTCCGGCAGCGTTATCATGCTGATTCTCGCGCTTGCCGCCGCCGTCATGGCCGCTGCCGTGGCCTGGCTGATTACCCGCACGCTGAAAAACCAGCTGGGAGGAGAACCACTCTACGCCACCCACGTTGCCCGGCAGGTGGCCGATGGCGATCTGGCCGTCGATATCGATATCAAGCCGAACGACCACAGCAGCCTGTTAGCCACCATGCGTCATATGAGCCATAACCTGGGCGATATCGTCGAGCAGGTGCGGCAGAGCAGCGAAGCCATCGCTTCCGGCTCCAGCCAAATCGCCGCAGGCAGCGAAAACCTGAGCCAGCGTACGGAAGAGCAGGCCGCCAGCCTGCAACAAACGGCTGCGTCAATGGAGCAGATGAGCCAGGCGATTCGTCAGAATGCGCATACCGTGCGTAGCGCCACTCAACTTGCCAGCCAGGCCAGCGAAACGGCGACCAAGGGCGGTGATGCCATCAGCGATATGGTCATTACGATGAAAGAGATCTCCACCAGTTCACACAAAATCCGCGACATCATCAGCGTTATTGATGGCATCGCCTTCCAGACCAATATTCTGGCGCTGAATGCGGCGGTCGAAGCCGCACGCGCGGGCGAGCAAGGCCGCGGTTTCGCCGTGGTGGCAGGGGAAGTACGCTCGCTGGCACAGCGCTCCGCCTCCGCCGCGAAAGAAATCGCAGTATTGATCAACACCAGCGTCGAAAAAGTGGAAGCGGGGAATCGTCTGGTTGAAGACACGGGCAGCACCATTGATGAGCTGGTGCGTCAGGCGCGCAGCGTGGCAGATTTAATCAGTGAAATCGGGACAACAACGCAGGAGCAGGAATCCGGTATTTCGCAAATTCATGATGCCGTGAACCAGCTCGATCAGGTCACCCAGCAGAACGCGACGCTGGTGGAAGAATCTGCCAATGCGGCAACCAGCTTGCGCGAACAGTCCTCTCATCTGGTTACGCTCATGAACCATTTCCACCTGCGCGGTACGCCAACCGTCCGCCCAGCGCCGATGGCGAAAAAAGCCCAACCAACTCGTTTGGCGCTTGCGCCGGTCGGCAACGCACAGGATAACTGGGAAAAATTCTAGGCTTGTCCTGCCCACGATCACCATGATGCCTATGCCGAGACATAGGCATCATGGTGACAATCGCCTCAGTCTTTCAGCGCGGAAACATAGTCCCGACGCGGCTGTCCGGTATAAACCTGGCGCGGACGGTAGATGCTGATTTCATCCTGCTTATGCATCTCATCCCAATGCGCAATCCAGCCGATCGTTCTGCCGACGGTGGAAATAACCGTAAACATTGACGGCGGCAGCCCCATCGCTTTGAGAATGACCGATGTATAGAAATCGACGCTTGGGTAGAGTTTATTCTCCAGAAAATAGGCGTCAGTCATGGCGATGTGTTCCAGCTCCATCGCCACCTGCAATAGACTATCTTCCGTGCCGAGTTCATTGAGCACTTCATAACAGGTTTTACGAAGAATCGCCGCGCGTGGGTCGAAATGCTGGTAGACCGAGTTACCGAATCCCATCAGGCGGAATGAATCGCAGCGGTCTTTCGCGCGTCGTACAAATTCAGGGACGCGATCGACCGTTTTAATCTCTTCCAGCATGCGCATACAGGCTTCGTTCGCCCCACCGTGCAGCGGCCCCCACATCGATGCCAGCCCAGCAGCAATGCAGGCAAACGGGTTCGCGCCGGAGGAACCTGATGCTCTGACCGCCATCGTAGACGGGCACTGACCATGATCGGCATGCAGAATCAGGATGCGGTTCATCGCTCGTTCCAGCACCGGATTCACTTCATATTTCTCCGCCGGAATCGAAAACAGCATGTGCAGGAAGTTACCGGTATAGGAGAGCGAATTACGGGGATACACGGACGGCTGTTCGATGGAATATTTGTAGCACATCGCCGCCAGCGTCGGCATTTTCGACAACAGCCGCACGGCCGCCAGCTCGCGGTGCTCCGCGTTATGAATATCCAATACATCGTGATAGAACGCGGCTAGCGCACCGACCACCGCGCACATCAGCGCCATCGGGTGGGAATCGCGACGAAAACCACTGAACATGCGGGAAATTTGCTCATGAACCAGCGTATGGCGGGTGATGTTGTCGGCAAATTTCGCATACGCTTCCGCCGAAGGCGCTTCGCCATGCAGCAGGATGTAACAGACCTCAGTAAAGTCACACTGTTCGGCGAGCTGTTCGACAGGGAAGCCCCGATGCAGCAACACGCTATTCACCGCATCAATATAGGTAATCGCCGACTCGCACCCTGCCGTATTGGCAAAACCGGGGTCATAGCTGCACAGCCCGTGCTCAGCGAGTGGGCGAATATCCACCGCCGTTTTCCCCAGTACGCCGGAACGCATATCCAGCGTGATATCCGCCTGCCCTTCTGCCGTCAACGTGGACGTTCTGACTGTCATGAACCTTTCTCCTGCCCGAATAATGATGTTGTTCTCGTCCGCTCTTACGGGCTTCTGGATAGGACATCCCGTGCGGCACTCAATTTACAGCGCTCAATTTAAAGCAACACAAAGCCAACGTATGTCATACGCTAAATTCGTGAGTGGGTTGCAAGAATCTGAAGGAATATTGATGTAGGTAAATTTTGTTGCACTGAACGACGCGAGATCATCCGCGTTTTCCAGACGGCAGCGGCTGGCATTTTGCACGCTCAATCCGTATAACTGTCCTCACTGGTTTCACTCACTACTTAATTCCACTACCTTTTATTCCACTAATTTGACGACGACTGATATCAGACCTATGAATGATTCATTAAGCCAACTTATCGCCAGCGAATTGCAGGCGCGTACGGAGCAGGTAGACGCCGCAGTCCGCCTGCTGGACGAAGGAAACACCGTCCCTTTTATCGCCCGTTACCGTAAAGAAGTGACCGGCGGGCTGGATGACACCCAACTGCGCCAGCTCGAAACGCGCCTCGGTTACCTGCGTGAACTGGAAGACCGACGCCAGACTATTCTGAAATCCATCGACGATCAGGGGAAATTAACCCCACAGCTCGCCACCGCCATAAAAGGCACGCTGAGCAAAACCGAGCTGGAAGATCTCTACCTGCCGTACAAACCTAAGCGCCGCACGCGCGGGCAGATCGCGATTGAAGCGGGTCTGGAACCGCTGGCCGATGGCCTGTGGCAAGACCCAAGCCAGGAGCCGGAGCTGACGGCACAGGCTTATGTCGATGCCGAGAAAGGCGTAGCGGACGTGAAAGCCGCATT
This sequence comes from Pectobacterium polaris, assembly GCF_002307355.1. NCBI lineage: Bacteria > Pseudomonadati > Pseudomonadota > Gammaproteobacteria > Enterobacterales > Pectobacteriaceae > Pectobacterium > Pectobacterium polaris. The sequence continues at coordinate 717,318 of NZ_CP017481.1, forward strand.
GGACGGCGCACGTTACATCCTGATGGAGCGCTTTGCCGAAGACGCCACGCTGCTGGCAAAAGTGCGTAACTACCTGTGGAAAAACGCCCATCTGGTTTCCCGCGTCGTAGAAGGGAAAGAGGAAGAAGGCGCGAAGTTCCGCGATTATTTCGATCATCACGAACCGATTGCTCAGGTGCCTTCACACCGCGCACTGGCGATGTTCCGTGGCCGTAACGAAGGCGTACTGCAACTGGCACTGAACGCCGATCCACAGCACGAAGAAGCGCCGCGTGAAAGCTACTGCGAACAGATTATTATCGACCACCTGAACCTGCGTTTGGGGAATGCTGCGGCAGACAGCTGGCGGCGCGCCGTCATTAGCTGGACGTGGCGCATTAAAGTGCTGCTGCACCTTGAAACCGAGCTGATGGGCAGCGTGCGTGAGAAAGCGGAAGACGAAGCGATCAACGTCTTCGCCCGCAACATGCACGACCTGCTGATGGCCGCGCCTGCGGGCATGCGTGCCACAATGGGTCTCGATCCCGGCTTGCGTACTGGCGTAAAAGTCGCGGTGGTGGATGCCACCGGCAAGCTGGTCGCGACCGATACGATTTATCCGCATACCGGTCAGGCAGCGAAAGCCGCTCCAATTGTTGCCGCACTATGCCTCAAATATCAGGTTGAGCTGGTAGCGATTGGCAACGGTACTGCCTCACGTGAGACCGAACGTTTCTTCCTCGACACGCAGAAACAGTTCCCGGCGATCAACGCGCAGAAAGTGATCGTCAGCGAAGCAGGCGCGTCGGTGTATTCCGCCTCCGAGCTGGCAGCGCTGGAATTCCCCGATCTGGATGTCTCGCTGCGCGGCGCAGTCTCTATCGCCCGTCGTTTGCAGGATCCGCTGGCGGAGCTGGTGAAGATCGACCCGAAATCCATCGGCGTGGGTCAATATCAGCATGACGTAAGCCAAAGTCTGCTGGCGAAGAAACTGGATGCGGTGGTCGAAGACTGCGTAAACGCCGTCGGCGTTGACCTGAATACCGCGTCCGTGGCGCTGTTAACCCGTGTCGCCGGGCTGACGCGCATGATGGCGCAAAATATTGTGACCTGGCGTGATGAGAATGGCCGCTTCCATAACCGCGAACAGCTGCTGAAAGTCAGTCGTTTGGGGCCAAAAGCCTTTGAGCAGTGTGCGGGTTTCCTGCGCATCAACCACGGCAACAACCCGCTGGATGCTTCTACCGTTCACCCAGAAGCCTATCCGATCGTAGAGCGCATTCTGGCCGCGACCGAACAGGCGTTGCAGGAGCTAATGGGGAACCCCAACGCGCTGCGTAACCTGAAGCCCTCAGATTTCACCGATGAGCGTTTCGGCGTGCCGACAGTAACCGACATCATCAAAGAACTGGAAAAACCGGGTCGCGATCCACGTCCTGAGTTCAAAACCGCCAGCTTCGCCGACGGCGTGGAAACCTTAAACGATCTCCTGCCGGGCATGATTCTGGAAGGCGCGGTCACCAACGTCACCAACTTTGGTGCGTTTGTGGATATCGGCGTCCATCAGGACGGTTTAGTACACATCTCATCACTGGCCGACCATTTCGTCGACGATCCGCACAAGGTCGTGAAAGCGGGCGATATCGTCAAAGTGAAAGTGATGGAAGTGGATCTGCAACGTAAGCGTATTGCGCTGACCATGCGCCTTGATGAACAGCCGGGCGAGACGGCATCACGCCGTGGCGGTGGCAATGCGCGTAGCGATAGCAATACTTCCTCGCGTCAGCCAGCCGGTAAATCACGTCCTCGTCCCGCTAGCGCCCCTGTCGCCGGCAACAGCGCGATGGGCGATGCCCTAGCCGCTGCCTTTAAAAAGCGCTAACCGGCGTTCTGTCATTTAAATCATGCCTGACCTCGTTTTCATAAGGTCAGGCATCTTTCCTGCCAAAATACCGCCATTTTGTTTCCCTAATAAAACTACGTTTCATTTATATTGAAATATTCAACCACTTCACGATTATTTTGTGATCTGCATCTAGGTAAATAAATTACCGTTGCGTTATTATTGTTCTATATAGGAAACCATAGTTTTATATATAGAACAGTCATGAATATATTCCAACAGCTCGAACACAGTAAAGCGCCAGCAGCCGTCCGTTTAGTGATGATTATTGACTACATCGCCAAACATGACGAAGCCAGCTTCACTGAGATTTGCACTGATTTGTCTATACCCAAAAGCAGCGTACATCATCTACTGGAAGTGCTGGTGGTTACGCAATTGTTACGTCAGCGCGCTGACGGTCGTTACGTTTTGGGGTTGAGACTGTTTGAGCTTGGCGGTCTGGTAATAAAGAATATTGATCTGCGTAAAGACACGATTAACTTTATGCATGAATTAGTCAAAGAGACAGAGCTGACCTGCCATCTTGGTATTATGGACGGCGATAATGGTTTCTTCCTGAGTAAAGTTGAATCGCCCAAGGCCATCGTAAAAACATCCTGGGAAGGTAAGAAAATTGTATTTAACCGTATGTCTCTGGGAAAAGTGCTCGTCGCCTGGCTGCCGCAGGAAAGAATTGAATCACTGATTGCCGATTGCACCTTTGAGTATTTGACCCCTCGGACAATTACCAACAAAGAAGATTTTCTACAGCACCTGAAAACCGTCAAGGAACAGGGCTGGGCAATAGACGACGGCGAAGATATAGAAGAGATTTGCTGCATGGCCGCGCCGATCTTTAACCAAAATGGTGAAGTCATCGCCGCTATTGGCGTTAACGGTATGCAGTCGCAATATGCTAATGGAAAAAAAGAAAAGCATCTGGCAAGCCTGATTAAAACCAGCAAAGCGATTACCGCGCATATTAACAGCCGGAATATTGATATTAGATAATATATTTAGTGAAAATAATCCTAGTGGATTTCACTTTGTGATTTATTGAAATTCATCATAGTCGCGTAAATAGCGTGACGGATATGTCACGACATAATGACCTGTAAACGCTAATTAAGCATTACGGGAAGGCCAACTATAACTAAAAAAACATTAAAGAAGTCATCATTAAGATGACGAAAATTATTAATTATCAATTTTATAATGGGGACAACCATCTTCAATAGTTAATGAAATCGGGTAATAACCCCTTGGGTTTTATTCCCCCCTATTTATTACTTTATACCAATACTCCATCTGCTTTCACTGAAAGCGGGCTGAACATGCTTTTATCTTTTAATGAGGTCTTTTATGAAAATCAAACAAGCTATTGATAAAATCCCTGGGGGATTAATGCTGGTGCCGCTCTTTTTGGGCGCGTTATGTAATACCTTTACGCCAGGAGCCGGGAAATTCTTAGGTTCTTTCAGTAACGGTCTGATTACTGGCACAATCCCTATTCTGGCAGTCTGGTTTTTCTGCATGGGCGCGTCCATTGAATTTAAAGCAACAGGAACGATGCTGAGAAAATCAGGCGTTCTGGTGGTTACCAAAATCGCCACCGCCTGGATTGTGGCGCTGATCGCGGGCACATTCTTACCGGGTGACGGCATCCAAAACGGGATGCTGGCTGGGATCTCCGTGCTGGCGCTGGTCGCGGCAATGGACATGACTAACGGCGGTTTGTACGCTGCCCTGATGAACCAATACGGTTCGAAAGAAGAAGCGGGCGCGTTCGTACTGATGTCTCTGGAATCCGGCCCGTTGATGACCATGGTCATTCTGGGTGCCAGCGGTATCGCGACCTTTGAACCTCAGTTATTTGTCGGTGCCGTCCTGCCTTTCCTGATTGGTTTTGCATTGGGCAACCTGGACCCGGACTTGAGAAAGCTGTTCGGTAATTCAGTACAAACGCTGATTCCTTTCTTTGCCTTTGCGTTAGGTAACACCATTAATTTATCCGTGATCCTCCAGACGGGCTTCGCAGGTATCTTCCTCGGCCTGTTGGTGATTGTTGTTACAGGTATCCCGTTGATTCTGGCGGATAAATTTATCGGCGGTGGTAATGGAACCGCAGGCGTGGCCGCATCCAGCAGCGCGGGTGCCGCCGTCGCCACTCCTCTGTTGATCGCGAATATGGCTCCGGAATTCGCTCCGGTCGCTCAACAGGCAACAGCGTTAGTCGCCACCAGTGTGATCGTGACATCAGTACTGGTACCCATCCTTACGGCAGTATGGGCAAAACGCTTTTCACCTAAAACCGCATAAGAAGGTAGCAAAATGGACGTACGACAAAGTGTACACAGTGAACATGCGAAAACGCTTGATACCACTGAGCTGAGAAAGAAATTTCTTATTGAGCAGATATTTACGCCAAACCAATACACCATGACCTACAGCCACATCGACCGTATCGTGGTGGGCGGGATCATGCCGGTGGATGGCGAGATAACGTTTGATGACGGCATCGGCAAACAATTTGGCGTGAACTATTTTCTTGAGCGTCGCGAGTTGGGGCTGATTAATATCGGCGGCCCGGCAAAAATCGTTATCGACGGCACAAGTTACGAAGTTGGTAATGAGGAAGCGCTCTATGTCGGAAAGGGCACGAAAGCCTTAGCGTTCAGCAGCTTGGATAGCACCAAGCCAGCGAAACTGTATTATAACAGCGCACCTGCACATGCCGTTTTCCCGACACGCATTATTACGCAGGATCAGGCGGTCAAGGCACCACTAGGTGATGTCAAAACCTGTAACAAGCGGACGATTTGCAAATATCTGGTGCCGGAAGTGGTGGAAACTTGCCAGCTGAGCATGGGATTAACGCGTCTGGCGGAAGGCAGCAACTGGAATTCAATGCCGACGCATACCCATGAGCGCAGAATGGAAGTGTACTTCTATTTTGACATGGCGGAAGACACCATTGTTTTCCATATGATGGGTGAACCGCATGAAACGCGCCATCTGGTGATGCATAACGAACAGGCGGTGATCTCCCCAAGCTGGTCGATTCACACCGGCGTCGGCACCAAAAACTACGCCTTTATTTGGGGCATGATCGGCGAAAACCTGACGTTTGACGATATGGACCATATCGCGATGTTGGATTTACGCTAATCCCCTCAGGCGTTACGCCAAGAGAGTAAAATGCAGCAGGGTGAACCACGTTCACCCTGCTTTTTTATGTCACGACGGTAAGACAGCGAAGGACAGCACCAAGCACAGAAACCACGCGCCCGATGCTAATACAGCCTAGCTCAGCGGCTTACTCACCACACTCATTCACCACACTTAGTCGCCGCGTAGCGCCGTGGCGGGAGATTGGCGATAAGACAACATCGCGGGGATGGTGAGTACTACGGCGGCGACCAGCAACAGGAGCAAGACGAAGTGGATGTCTTCCCATTCCAGCGTCACCGGCAGGACAAAGCCGCTTTTCTCACTCATGACCACCGCAATCGCACGTGCGGCAAGGTAGCCCAGACCGACACCCAGCAGTACGCCGACGCTCACCAGCGACATCAGCCCGCTCCAAATCAGCGTGAAAATACCGTAGCGCGGTGCGCCAAAGGCACGCAGTGCGCCGATCTGTTTCTGCCGCTGCCGCAGGTGGATAACCGCTACCATCGCCACCGCGACGCCGACTAATCCCTGCGTGCCCAGCGAGATATAGGTCAACAGCTCACGAATATCGCCCAGCATCGAGTAGAGCTTCACCAGCACTTCGCCGGGGAACACTGCCAGTGTCGTGTTGCTGCGGTACAGCGAACGCAGTTGATAAGCACCCGCGATCGTTTTCGGTTTAACGACAATAGCGGGCAAACCAGCCTGATGTGCGTGTCCGTGTGCTTCGGCTTCGCCGTGTTCATCAGCGTGTGACGCCGTTACTGGCTGAGCGGCATCCGCATGATGGTCACCGCTTTCCGCGCCTTCCGCTGGATGCGCGTCATTGTGATGCTCATCGGCATGCGGCTCACCTTCCGCCTGCGTGGTTTCATCATGCGAATGGCCGTCATGTTCACCTTCGTGCTCATGTTCATCATGGTCGTGATCATCGTGGTGCGCATCGTCCGCAGCATGCGGTGGATGGATGCCATGTACTCGCCACACCGCGTTCACCGGAACCAGAATCGCTTTATCCCACGCGCTGCCGTCAGCAGGCAAAACACCGACAACGGTATAGATGACGTCATCGTGCGCGTGCGCCCCTTCCGTCCCCACCTGACCGTGAATCGGGCTAAATGTACTCCCCACCGTCAGCCCCGTTTGCGCCCCTACCACGGCTTCAAAGCCGTCGTTGAACACGCGCCCGGCGGTGAGTTGTCGCTTGCCGTTATCCGTGACCAGCGGCGGTGTGGTGCCGATAATCGGCATCCCCTGATAGAAATCACCAAACGCAACCGGTGCCGCCCAGGCAACCAGCGGGTTCTTCTCCAGATCGGTCAGCACCTGCGCAGGAATCAGCGTCAGTGCCGACGGTTGCAGGAAAACGGACGACAGCACCAGTTGGGTTTCGCTCCCCGGCGCGCCGATCACCAGATCGAAACGGTCAGCCGCTTTGGCACTGCCCATGCGCAGCGCTCTTTCCTGCAAACTCACCGAAATACTTAACGCTGTCGCCACGGCGATCAGCAACACCACGACCAGCACACCCGGCCAGAGCCGACGCCAGTCGACCCAGATAAGACGCCAAGGAATCATGCGCGATCCTCCTGATACAGCGTGTCCGCCACAAGGCGTCCTTTTTCCAGTTGAATACAGCGCGACATCTGTGAAGCCAGACGCGCATCGTGCGTAATCGCGATAAGCGTCGCGCGACTATCGCGCGCCAGCGTCACCAGCAGGTCGGCGATCTGCTCGCCGCTCTGCGCATCCAAACTGGCCGTTGGCTCATCGGCGATGATGATGTCAGGCTTGCTGAGCAACGCTCTTGCGACCGCCACCCGCTGCTTCTCGCCGCGTGATAGCACTTCAATCGGACGTTTCGCGGTATTCAGCCCTACCTGTGCCAGCAAATCCGCCGCCCGCTCTCTGAGCGACGCGGGGATCCGCCAGTGGTGAAACTGCGCAGGCAGTAAGACGTTCTCTATCGCACTCAGGCCGGGGAACAGGTGGAAATCCTGCATCACCAACCCGATATGCTGCGCCCGCCAGCGGTCACGTTCCGCTTCGTTCATCTGCCAGATGTCCTGCTTTTCCCACTGCACACAGCCCGTTCCGCTGTGATCCATGCCGGTGATGGCATTCACCAGCGTGGTCTTACCGGAGCCGGAAGGCCCCATCACCGCGACCCGTTCGCCAGAACAAATAGACAGCGCAGGAATAGCCAGCACGGCCTCGGACGTATCGGGGAAAGTCACACTCAGGTGTTGAATCAATAACTCAGCCATCAGCGCTCCTAAAGGGTATCGAACGTGGCTTCACGCAGTCGCAGCAGGCTGACAAAACCCGTTTCAGGGTCGGTCCACGATCCGTGTTCCAGCACGCCTTCCACCTCAATCATGGTGTTGTTCTGTACGAAGGTCTGACGTTTGGCGAGGTAAACGACGAGGATATCTTCAGGCCAGTCCGCATCAGACGAACAGAAAGGGCACAGCGCCATTGGCATTTTGGTTAAGACAAAGAATTGTGACTCCGCCTTGAGTGGCGGTGCCATGAAGCCGCGCATCTTGACCCGTTTACCGGAGAGCGTTTTGACTTCATTGGAGAATTCCAGACCCAGCACGCCGTAAGAGGCGTACAGCTTGTCGAAGGAGAGTTCAGACTGCGCGGCTTTCACCGGGGCGATACTTCCGAGGAGGAAGATCACCAGCACCGCGCGCAGCCAAGAGAATAAAAGCGGGGTCGCCCCCGCTTTGCTGCATTTCGCATTATTCATAGCGTCGTAGGATTACTTTTTGTCCTGCGGTTTCACCGCCAGTGCATCAACAATCACCCGGAACAGATCGGTGTTTTCCATGTAACCACGGATACGCTCTGCACCTGGGCCGCTCGCCTGAATCACCATGTCGTCAACGGCATGAACACCCGTATCGGAAGAGCGTGGCAGGATCCCTTCACGGAATACCGCACCCGGCACTTTCTCGTAGGCTTTGTTGGCAACGTATTCATCTTTTTCGTTCTTGATAGCAGGAACGAACTGGCCATCCAGCTTCGGACGGAACGTTTCGTAATAGTCTGGGTAGTTGTTGAAGAACACGGCCAAACGTTTGGAGACGTTCAGGTCATCCGGGTAGCCGTCTTTGTTGGCATCCTTATAGTTCGGATAGCCCGCATCTTCATACACGCCGACTTTCTCACGCATCTCGGTACCCGGTTTGCTGTCATCAATGGTACCGATGATAGACAGGCCATGTGTATGGTCGCCCGTCACGATGATCATCGTGTCTGGGTTTTTCTCGGCAAATTTCTTGGCGATAGCGACAGACTGATCCAGCATGATGGTGTTAGTGAAGGCGCGTTCCCAATCCAGCGGGTGAGACGCTTTGTCGATCAGCGCGGATTCCACCATCAGGAAGAAGCCGTCCTGGTTTTTGGACAGCACATCCAGCGCCGCCTGCGTCATGTCGGTCAGGTCAGGCTGGTTCGGGAATTTCTTGGCAACGTCATTTTTCAGGAAGCGACGATCCATCACGCCATCCATGTTACCAGTGTGGAACAGCCCCAGCAGTTTGGTAGCCTGCGCAGCATTTTTCTTCAGTGAATCTGCATCGGTGACCAGTGAATAGCCCGCCTGCTGGAATTTCTCAACGTAGTTGGTTTCGTCTTTACGCTTAGAACCCGGCGTGCTTTTCGGCAGGAAGTAGGCAGAACCGCCGCCCAGCATGACCGTAGGCTGCACGTTGTAGAACATCTCAACGATTTCAGCTTTATCCGCACGACGACGCGTGTGAGAGACGACTGCCGCTGGCGTCGCGTCCTGAAGTTCAGCATCGCTGACGACGCCGACAGACATCTTGGTAGAACGGGTTAACAGCTCACCCAGCGTTTCCTGCTTCGGGTGATCCAGTGAACTTTTGCTACGGCTGACGTACACACCCAGCGCGTTCACACCGGATTTGTGACCGGTCATGTAGGCGCTCATGGTGTTGGCGCTGTCGGCTGCGATAGAGTCGGTACTGGACGTACCGGCAAACGCCATGTATTGCAGGTCATCAATCGCCAGACGACCGTCGGCTTTCCCTTCCGTCACCCCTTTAGACAGGATGCGCGCGCCAGTACGGTGCGCAACGGACAGGCCATCGCCGATGAACAGAATCACGTTTTTGGCTTTACGCGTGCCAGCCGCTGAATAAACTTCCCAGTTCACCAGCGTCTTCTTGCCTTTGGCTTCCGCTTCTACCACATACTTGCCGGCTTCCGGCAAGTTCACGTCTCGCAGCCAGATCGTGGACGCGTTACCGCCGTCTTCACGCTCAACAAACGAGGCGGTTTTGCCCAGCACCTGCTGGTAATCCTTGCCATTGATCAGAATGCGAATATCTTCCGGCTTAAGTACTTCATCAAACTCGACTTTAAAATCGAATTTTCCGCCTGCCAGCATGGTGGCGCGGTCAATGGGATAAATGGCCTGAGCCTGCACCATTCCCGGCAGAGCAGCAGAAATCAGTAAAGGCAGTAACCAGCGAGCTTTCATTGTTATGTCCTTGGTTGCGTCATTGAGCTGGACATAACGTAGTTACCTTTTTTTACAGTTTGATGAATTTCCCCATAAATTATTGCATCTGTATCTAATCCTGTTGCGGTGCCTTCTCCTTCAGCGGGAAACGGCGGCGCACGACGACAAAGAACAGCGGTACGAAGAAGATGGCGAGGAAGGTGGCGGCCAACATGCCGCCGATCACGCCTGTTCCCACCGCATGCTGACTGGCTGAGCCCGCACCGCTGCTGGTCGCCATCGGTAAGACGCCGAAAATAAACGCCAGCGACGTCATCAAGATCGGCCGTAGTCGCTGACGGGAAGCTTCCAGCGTGGCCTCAACCAAGTCCTTCCCTTTCTGGTTCATTTCGTTGGCGAATTCCACTATCAGAATGGCGTTCTTCGCCGATAGCCCGACCACCGTCAGTAGCCCAACCTGAAAATAGACATCGTTTTCCAGACCGCGCGCCCAGGTTGCCACCAGCGCCCCCAGCACGCCCATCGGCACCACCAGCATGACGGAGAACGGCACCGTCCAACTTTCATACAGCGCGGCCAGACACAGGAACACCACCAGCAGCGAAATGGCATACAGCGCGGGTGCCTGCGCCCCGCTCAATCGCTCCTGCAACGACATGCCCGTCCACTGCACCCCAAAGCCTTCCGGCAGTTGCGCCACCAGCGATTCCATAATATTCATCGCCGTACCCGTACTGACGCCTGGCGTCGCTTCACCGACAATCTCCAGCGAGGAATAACCGTTGTAACGCTCAAGGCGCGGCGATCCGGTTTCCCAGACGGTTTGCGCAAACGCGCTGAACGGCACCATGCCGCCGCGGTTGTTGCGCACATACCATTTGCTGACATCGTCCGGCAGCATGCGGAACTTCGCCGCCGCCTGAACGTAGACTTTCTTCACCCTGCCACGGTCAAGGAAGTCATTCACATAGGTCGAGCCCCAGCCCGTTTTCAGCGTGCTGTTAATATCGTCCACCGATACGCCCAGCGCCTGCGCTTTGCGCTGATCGATATGAATCCGCAGCTGCGAGCTGTCATCCAGACCGTTGTGGCGCACGCGCGTCAGTTCGGGATTGCTGTCGGCCATGTTTAACAGCCGATCCCGCGCCGCCATCAGCGCATCGTGACCCAGTCCACCGCGATCCTGTAGCTGCATACCGAAACCCGCAGCACTCCCCAGCCCGTTAATCGATGGCGGGCTGCTGGCGAACACGCGCGCTTCCTGAATCTTGCGAAACGCTTTGGTCGCGCGTTCAATAACGGCAAATGAACTGCTCTCCGGCGTAGTGCGTTCATCCCAGTCTTTTAGGCGCACGAACAGCCGCGCTACGTTCTGCCCGTTTCCGCCCGGCCCCGAGCCAATGGTGGAAAACACGGACGTCACGGTGTCTTTTTCCTGCGTGAGATAGTACTGCTCAATCTTATTGACCACCTGCAAGGTCTGCTGCTGCGTCGAGCCTGGCGGGAGCTGCACTTGTGTCGTGAATACACCGCGATCTTCCTGCGGCAGAAACGAGGTCGGCAGCCGGAAAAACAGGAAGGCCATAATCCCGATGATGCCCATATACAGCAGCAGCCAGCGCCCGCTGCTGATTAGTATCTTGCCGACGCCGCGCTCATACTTCAGCGACGTGCGGGTAAAATTCCGGTTAAACCAGCCGAAGAACCCTTTGCGGCCGTGATGTTGACCCTTGGCGAGCGGCTTGAGCAGCGTCGCACACAGCGCGGGCGTCAGCGTCATCGCCACCAGCACCGACAAGATCATTGAGGTCACAATCGTGATGGAGAACTGACGGTAGATCGCGCCCGTGGTGCCACCAAAGAAGGCCATTGGTACAAACACGGCGGACAGCACCAGCGCGATCCCGACCAGCGCCCCTTGCACCTGACCCATCGATTTCCGTGTCGCCTCGCGTGGCGAGAGCCCTTCCTCGCTCATCACCCGTTCTACGTTTTCCACCACCACAATGGCATCGTCGACCAGCAGGCCAATCGCCAGCACCATCGCGAACATCGTCAACGTATTCAGGCTAAAACCGAAGGCATACAGCACGGCAAACGTACCGAGTAACACCACCGGCACCGCAATCGTGGGAATCAGCGTGGCGCGGAAATTTTGCAAGAACAGGTACATAACTAAAAAGACCAGCAGCACCGCTTCAAACAGAGTTTTCACCACATCGGTGATCGAGGCTTTAACAAAGGGGGAAGTTTCGAAGGCGATTTTGGCTTCTAGCCCGTGCGGGAAGTATTGCGACAGCTCTTCGATACGTTCTCTGACGCGCTTATCCGTTTCCAGCTCATTCGCACCGGACGCCAGCGTCACCCCCAGACCGGAGGCGGACTGGCCGTTGAAACGACTGAGAAAATCGTAGCGTTCGGCACCAAGCTCGACTTCTGCGACATTGCCGAGCGTCACGGCAGAGCCGTCTTGATTGACGCGCAGCGTGATATCGCGAAACTGCTGCGGCGTCTCTAACAACGATTGTGCGTTGATCGTCGCGTTCAGCGCCTGATTATCCACCGACGGTACACCGCCGACCTGTCCTACCGAGACCTGACTGTTCTGCGATTCGATGGCCCGTACCACGTCGCTGGTGGTCAGCGCATAATCCATCAGTTTGGCCGGATCCAGCCAAATGCGCATCGCATACTGCGACCCATAGGCAGAAACCTCGCCCACGCCACTGATGCGGCTGATCGGTTCCTGAATATTCGTCGCGACATAATCAGCGATATCCTGCTTGTCCATGCTGCCATCGGTAGAGACAAACGCGACCATCAGGATATTGGTATCGCCCGTTTTACTCACGGTGACGCCCTGCTGCTGGACATCCTGTGGCAGCTTGCGGATAGCGGATTGCAGCTGGTTTTGCACCTGCTGACGGGCTTCATCGGGGTCAGTGCCTGCCTCGAAGGTCAGCATGACTCTGGCTTGCCCGGTATTGCTGCTGTCCGAGGACATGTACATCAGGTTATCCAGCCCGGTCATGCTCTGCTCGATAACCTGTGTAACGGTATTTTCCAGCGTCTGCGCCGACGCGCCGGGGTAGCTCGCGGTGATTCGCACGCTGGGCGGTGCCAGATCGGGATACTGTTCCAGCGGCAATGACTTGATAGCCAACATACCGCACAGGCTGAGAAGGATAGCCAGCACCCACGCAAAAATGGGACGGTCGACAAAAAAGTTCGCCATCTCTCCAACACTCCTCAGCCATATTTTGACGTGGCTGCTTCACGAGCAGCCTACTTATATTCGATCGAAATCGGATTCATTTAACCCAGAGAAAAACCCTGCGCACAGAGTGCCGAATTACCTTAACTGTCGACGTCGGCTAAATCGTGGAGAAATTGAGGAGAAAATGTAAATTATCGTCGGCTAGGCCTGAGCGAACGCGATCACCTGCTCGGTAAAAGCATCAGGGTGCGAGATAAATGGTGCATGCGCAGCCTTTGGAATCACCACCGAGGTTGAGTTCGGCCACGGGTCATCCAGCAATCCGGCAACCTTGCGCGGTACCAGCCCGTCCAACGCACCATAAAGCCGCAGGAATGGCACGGCCAAGTCGGCTAACGGTTGGCGTAAATCCGCTTCACGCAAAATCGCCAGCCCGCCGTTTAATACCTCGACTGATGGCATCGGCTGTTCCAGCACCACGCTTTTTAACAGCCGGGCATCCTGCCGTGCGCTCTCCGTTCCCAGTGTTTGCAGCGCCAGAAAGCGCTCGACCGTACGCTGAAAATCCTCACTAAGCTGCTGTTGAAACCCCAGTAAGATATCTGGCTTAATTCCCGGCCAGCCGTCCTGTGCGCTGAAACAGGGAGATGACGCCACGGTAATCAGCTTTTCCACCCGCGCAGGGGCGCTCAACGCAATCTGGCTGGCAACCAGTCCACCCAGCGACCACCCTAGCCAGACGGCGCGTTCCGGTGCCTGCGCCAGCACGTAGTCCGCCATGTCACTCAACGACATCGGCCCGAATCCCTGACTTCTGCCATAGCCCGGCAGATCGACTAAATGCAGACGAAAATGCGGGGTGAGTCGCGCAATAATGCTTTGCCATACCTGCGCATTCAATCCCCACCCGTGCAGCAACACAAGATCCGTGTTTCCTGCGCCTTCGGTCTGCCAATACAACGCTGCCATCAGTTATCTTCCTTCCTCAGGAAACCCCTTCACGCTTGCATGGGGTCAATATATTTCAGGGAAAACCCGTATTTAGGGAAAACGATCGTTAAGGAAAACAATGTTAACCATCTCCGCACGCTGCTGGCTATGCTTATTGCCACTTCATCACAGCCAGCAGGGAATTTGCTCGTACTGCCAGCGCCATTTGCCGCGTTTACCCCTCTGCTGCCCACGTTGTGGCTTGCCCTCCGGCGACACCACGCATCCGTGCGGACGCTGCCTGCAAAACCCGCCGCCCTGGCAATCGATGACCTTCATCAGCGACTACGCGCCGCCGTTCAACACGCTGCTGAAGCATTTTAAGTTCCACGATAAAACCGAGCTGGCAGCGGTGCTCGCCCGACAGCTGTTACTGCGCTGGCAGATGGCCTACCGCGAGCGAAAGCTCACTGGGCGGGTTCCCCTGTTCCGTCCTGACCGTCTGTTCACCGTTCCCCTGCACCGGAACCGCCAGTGGCGACGTGGCTTCAACCAGACCGAGCTGCTCGCTCGGCCTCTCGCCCGCTGGCTGAACTGTGCTTACGAGCCACGAGAATTGCAGCGCTCCCGACGCACGCCGCTACAGCAAACGCTCAGCGCCAGCGCGCGACGGCGAAATCTGCGGGGTGCATTTTCCTGTGATGTCTCGCTGTCTGGGCAGCAGGTGGTTTTACTGGATGATGTGGTCACGACGGGCAGTACCGCCGCTGAAATCAGCAGGCTGCTGCTGGCTCAAGGTGCAGCGGGCGTTCAGGTCTGGTGTTTGTGCCGAACCTTGTAGTCGGGGGAGGATGGGCGTATTATAACCGATAAGTGCAGTCAACTATCGAGCTTACTCTTATGATTCGTATTACCGATGCTGCTCAGGAGCATTTCCTGAAACTGTTGGCAAAACAGGAAGAAGGCACAGAGATTCGCGTATTTGTTATCAATCCAGGTACGCCAAACGCCGAGTGCGGCGTCTCGTATTGCCCGCCGGATGCCGTAGAAGCCAGCGATACCGTACTGAAGTTTGAAAAGATTTCCGCTTACGTGGACGAACTCAGCGCCCCTTATCTGGAAGACGCTGAAATCGACTTCGTGACCGACCAGTTAGGTTCTCAGCTGACGCTGAAAGCACCGAACGCCAAAATGCGTAAAGTGGACGACAACGCCCCGCTGATGGAACGCGTCGAGTATGTACTGCAATCGCAGATCAACCCACAGCTGGCGGGCCACGGCGGCCGCGTGACGCTGATGGAAATTACCGATGACGGTCTGGCGATTCTGCAATTTGGCGGCGGCTGTAACGGTTGTTCTATGGTTGACGTCACGCTGAAAGAAGGGATCGAGAAAGAGCTGCTGCAAACATTCCCTGAGCTGAAAGGCGTGAGAGATCTCACCGAACACCAGCGCGGCGAGCACTCCTACTATTAATCCTCTCCCTTGCTGATTTTTCTTTGCTTTTCCTCCCCCGATTCAGGGGAGGAAGAGTATTCGTTCTGCTGTTAGGCTTTCTGCGCTTTCGTCGGCGCGCCCCGACGTAAATCCATATCCCGAACCAGTCGTTCAAGGCAGCGATCAGCGAAGATCGACTCCAGCGGACGTGTGAGCTTGCGCCGCCAGTTGGGGTATTCGCGGTTGGTGCCCGGCACATTGACCGGTGTCGCCATGTCTAGCCAGTCTTCCAGTTGGAATCCCACCAGTGCGCTTGCGCTATCGGCGACATAGCGGTGAACGCCACGGCTTAGCGGTGCGCCCATCGTCGTCAGCGCCGAGTTGCGGCCAACCCGCTGCGGCAAGAGTCCGAATTCATGCAACGCGTTGAGCAACCCCTGTTTCGCTTTCTCACGCTGTTGCATTTGTTCTTGCAGTAGCGCCTCCGTCGGGTACAGCCCCAATTCCCGCCCCAGCGATAAATCCACGGTTTGCCAGTAGCCGCGCAGCGTTGGCAGATCGTGCGTCGTGATAGTTGTCATGGCCTGACGCGGATAGTCTTCCGGTGCGCGGAAGTGGTTTTCTTCGTCCTTTTCAAAGAACAGCACCTTGTAAGAATAGATACCGTAATCATGCAGCTTGCTGACAATTTCCGGCGGCACCGTGCCTAAATCCTCACCGATAATCAGGCAGCGATGGCGCTGGCTTTCCAGCGCCAGCACCGCCAGCAGATCGTCGACCGGATAATGCACGTAAGCCCCGTTGCCCGCCGACTCCGCCTTAGGTATCCACCACAGGCGCAAAAGCGCCATC
This sequence comes from Pectobacterium polaris, assembly GCF_002307355.1. Taxonomy (NCBI): domain Bacteria; kingdom Pseudomonadati; phylum Pseudomonadota; class Gammaproteobacteria; order Enterobacterales; family Pectobacteriaceae; genus Pectobacterium; species Pectobacterium polaris. The sequence continues at coordinate 733,287 of NZ_CP017481.1, forward strand.
ACGTGATCGATACGCAGCGCGCCACAGTGCGCCATGTTGCTGCGCAGGACGTCGATAAACGGTTGATAGCCACGAAGCTGAAGCATGGTAGGGTTCATCGGTGCAAGCTGCCAGTCTTGTCCCTGCGGCCCGAGCGGATCCGGCGGTGCACCGATAGAGGCATCAAGGCAATAGAGCTGCCGTTCATCCCAGGTTTCCGCGCCGCCCTGTGCAACGCCAACGGCTAAATCACGATACAGACCGAGCGGCAGACCAAGCTGTTTACTGTGCGCGTAGCACTCCGCTAATTGCTCGTGCGCCACCCATTGCAGCCAGCTGTAGAATGTAATCTCATCGCTGTTTTCACGGCGGAATGACTTCACGGTTTCGCTGTGTACATCATGGTAGCTGGCAGGCCATTGGTGCCAGTCCGCGTAATTCTCACCCTGTTTTTTCAGGTAAGCCTGCAATGCATCAAACGTCGCCTGAAGTTGCAGACTCTGCCCACCGCTCACGACAAACTGGCGAAAGGCGCTAATACGCGGGTCCAGCGCACTGCGCGTCGTAAAGTAGCGAAAAGCCAGCCGCAAGGCCGTCAGTTTAAGCGCCGTCACCGGTTCATAATCGACCCAGCGGCCTGCACGCAGCGAAGTAACCGCACTTTGCGTATCCTCACGGTGCCACCATTCCTGCGCTTCACCGCTCTGCTGGAAATCATCGATCCGATTCACATCGATATAAATAATGTTCAGCCAGTGTCGGGAGGAAGGGCTGTAAGGACTGGCGGCCTCTGGTAGCGCGGGATACAGCGAATGCAGCGGGTTCAGCCCCACAAAGGCACCGCCGCGTCGGGCGATTTGCTCAATCAGCTGGCGAAGATCGCCAAAATCCCCGACGCCCCAGTTGTTCTGCGAGCGCAAGGTGTAAAGCTGGACGGTCACACCCCACCAGCGTTTTCCCTGTAGTAAGGATTCGGGTTCATAGCAGCGGTGCGGCGCGACAATAATCCGGCAGCTCCAGCGCTGATCGGCCTGCGTCAGCGTCAGGTAGTGATAACCCAGCGGTAGCACGCCCGGCAGAGCCAGCGTTGAGCCGCCCGTTATCTGACCTTGAATTTGACCGCCATTTTCATACATCAGCGTCCAGAGGTATTCACCGTGACCAGCAAGCTCGATGACCGCATCCCGGCCTTGCAAAAAGACCCGAACAGGTGGCAAGGGTGCATTATCGCTATCAGAAACGTCCATCATTGCCTGAATCTGGTTTCTGATTGCGGCCGCAACAATGTGCTCTTTGCCATACGCATCGGTATAGCTTTCCGCGATGCCTGTCTGCTGGCTTGCCAGTTTATCCACCTTGAACACCCTCTCCTTTTCCTAACGATGCGCCTGCCAAATGCGCGTCTGGTAATCATGAATCGCCCGGTCTGAACTGAACATCCCCATTCTGGCGGTATTCAGCACACAGCGGCGCGTCCATTCATCCGGCTCACGGTAAAGCGCATCAACACGCTGCTGCACCTCACAATACGGTGCAAAATCGGCCATTAACATATAGGGATCGCCCAGCTTCAGCAGGCTATCCAACAGCGGGGCAAACGCATTTTTATCCCCCTGACTGAACGCACCGCTCGCTAGCTCGTTCAGCACTTCACGCAGCAGCGGTGTCACAGCAAGATAGTCAGACGGCTCATAGCCTTGCGCCTGTAGCGCTTTTACCTGTTCGACGGTGTGACCGAAAATGAACAGATTGTCTTCACCGACCTGCTGCGCCATTTCGACATTCGCCCCGTCCAGCGTGCCGACGGTCAGCGCGCCGTTCAGCGCCAGCTTCATATTGCCCGTGCCGGATGCTTCTTTACCTGCCGTCGAAATCTGTTCAGACACATCTGCGGCAGGAATCATCCGTTCAGCCAGCGAGACGCGATAATCCGGCGGGAAGACAACCTTCAGGCGATCGTTAACGCGGCGATCCTGATTAATAACCGCAGCGACCCGGTTAATGGCATAAATGATGTTTTTCGCTAATACATAGCCCGGCGCCGCTTTGGCACCGAACAAAAAGACGTGCGGCACTATATCCAGATGCGGATTGTCACGCAATTGACGATATAGCGCGAGGATATGAAGCAAATTTAAGTGTTGACGTTTGTATTCATGCAATCGCTTGATTTGCACATCAAACAGCGCGTGCGGATCGATCACGATGTCGTACTGCTGGCGGAGATAGGTCGCCAACTGCGTTTTATTATCAGCCTTGATTTGTCGATAACGCTCACGAAAACCAGCATCGTCAGCATAAGGCTCCAGCCCTTGCAGCGCGGGCAAATCATTCACCCACGGCGTGTGCAGCGTGTCGTCGATCAGCGCGGACAACGCCGGGTTACACTGCTTTAGCCAGCGGCGTGGCGTAATGCCGTTGGTGACATTATGGAATTTGGTCGGCCACAGCTGGTGATATTCCGGGAACAGATCTTTCACCACCAGTTCCGAATGCAGCGCCGCCACGCCGTTGACCGCAAAGCAGCTCACGACGCACAGGTTTGCCATGCGAATCTGGCGCTGGTGGCGAATCGCGAGCTTCGCCCATACCTGCCGATCGCCGGGCCATTGCTGTTCGACCTGCACCTTAAACTGCGCATCAATTTGCCGGATGATAGACAGGTGGCGCGGAAGCAGGCGGCCCAACAGCCGTTCGTCCCAGCGCTCAAGCGCTTCCGGCATCAGCGTGTGGTTGGTATAGGCAAAAGTGCGTCCGGTTATCGACCAGGCTTCATCCCACGGTATCTGATGCTCATCCATCAGCAGGTGCATCAGTTCGGGGATCGCCAGCGTCGGGTGAGTATCATTAAGCTGGATGACTTCGTAATCTGGCAATGTGGACAACGCGCGCCCCGCCTTAAGATGGCGACGCAGAATGTCGGCTACCGAACAGGCGCAGTGGAAATACTGCTGCATCAGGCGCAAGCGTTTGCCTGCCGCGTGATTGTCATTCGGATACAGCACGCTAGTCAGGCTGGCGGCGGAAATCCCCGCCTGTGCCGCACGCAGATAGTGCCCTTCGTTGAATAGCGTCAGATCAAACGGATCGCGATGCGTCGCACGCCACAAACGCAGCGGCTGCGCCGCACCGTTGTGATAGCCAATCACCGGCAGGTCACAGGCTTCACCTCTGAAAACGGTATCCGGCAACCAGCGCAAGGTTCCGTCAGTTTGGGGTTGTAGACGCCCGCCAAACCCGACCTCCACCGCCAGCTCCGCGCGCGGTAAAAACCACGGATAGGTATCGCGCTGCCAGTCATCGGCCGTTTCCTGCTGCTTTTCCTGCGCAAAATGCTGACGGAAAAGACCGTATTGGTAGTTGAGGCCGTAACCCGTTGCAGGCTGCCCCACCGTTGCCATCGAATCCAGAAAGCAGGACGCCAGCCGACCTAATCCGCCATTTCCTAACCCCGGATCGGTTTCCTGCTCCAGAATATCGCTCAGGTTCAGGCCTTGCTCGGCCAGCACGGCGGCTACCGCATCATACCAGCCCAGATTCAGCAGGTTGTTGCCCGTCAGACGACCGGGCAGAAACTCCATCGACAGGTAGTTCACATGGCGCTGAGGCGTATTGGTATGGGCAACAGGAGACATTGGCGAAGCGGAGTGCATCAGCAGTTGTTCAGACAGCGCAAGGCTGACGGCACGCCAGCACTGCACTGGCGTCATCGCTTTCAGGGACGCGACGCCACAGAGCCGCTGTTGGCGGCACAGCGCGGCGGTAAATTCTGATGCATCAAAGGCGATGGAGGGATGAGCGGAGGAAACGGGCTGCGTTAAAGCTTCTGGCTTTTTTGCAGCCGCTGAACGTTTTGACGATCCTGATACTTTTGCAGAATCCGACTTTCTTGAAGAATCTGACATCGTGCCTCCTCCTTTGTCCATCATGGAAAAGGCACATCGGGTTCAACACAACTCCAACTGTACCTTATGTTGTTCAATGATTTTCAGTACGCTGGGTGGTGGTGACTGATCGGTAAAAAGATAGTCGATCAAATCCATGTTGCCCAAATTCACCATTGCATTGCGGCCAAACTTGGAATGGTCCGTCACCAGCATGACGCAGCGAGAATTTTCAATAATCGCCCGTTTTGTGCGCACTTCATGGTAATCAAACTCCAGTAATGACCCATCCATGTCAATACCACTGATGCCCAAAATGCCGAAATCCAGACGGAACTGAGAGATAAAATCCAGCGTCGCCTCACCCATGATACCGCCGTCGCGGGTACGCACTTCGCCACCGGCCAAGATCAGGCGAAAATCCTCTTTTGCCGTCAGCAGCGTTGCCACATTCAGGTTATTGGTGACCACGCGCAGATCCTTATGCTGCATCAGCGCATAGGCCACCGCTTCAGGCGTGGTGCCGATATCGATAAACAACGTGGCGCCATCTGGAATCTGGCTCGCCACCCGACGGGCAATGCGCGCTTTTTCATCCGACCACATCATTTTACGGTCATGATAGGCCGTGTTAACCGAGCTGGACGGCAGTGCCGCGCCGCCGTGGTGGCGATGGATTTTATTCTGCTCGGCCAACTCGTTCAGATCGCGACGAATGGTCTGCGGGCTCACCGCAAAATGCTCCACTAGCTCTTCAGTACTGACATAGCCCTGCTGGCGCACCAGCTCAATAATGGCGTCATGCCGTTGTGTCTGCTTCACATTTATCCCCTAAGACGCCCCGATTTACCGAGGGTTTGTTTTATTATACGTGTCCCAAAAGGCCATCAATAGCCCGACAACCAGACCAGCCACATGCGCCGCATTCGCGATCGACATGCCTAAAATATCGAAATATCCGGCGACCAGCCACAGTAAAGCAAAGGCCATCAAACTGCGCGGCATAGATAAATAACCGTCAGGCTCTCGTTCCCCTCGCAGCCAGACATAGCCCATCAGGGCATAAACCACGCCAGACAGGCCACCAAAGTGGGTGCCGCTAAACCAGGACTGCGCCCAGCCACTCACCAGCGCGGAAACCAGCGTGATGACCAGCAATTTTCCGGTTCCCAGCACTTTCTCAACCGGGCCGCCCAGATACCACCACCACATGAGATTGAACAAAATGTGCAGCAGGGAAAAGTGCAACAAAACATGACTGAACCAGCGCCACACCTCTATCTGTTGCCCCTCAGCCGGGAACGCCAGCCACACCATCACGCTCTCATAACCCGAAATTTGCATCAGGATGAACACCGCGATCGTCACGACCATCAGGGATAGCGTCAGCGGGCCTGCCTTTTGCTTCAGCGTTTGCAGGTAAGAGTAGCGTTGGTATTGAATGCCGGTATCCATCGATCCCGTTTGCCAACTGGCCGCCAGATAGCGCGGGTTTGTCGGGTCGCGCAGAAAAACCTCGAGCTCTCCCTGAACCTTGCTCAGTTGGGTTTCATCCTCCAGCCACAGTTCAGCTTCATGCCCCTGAGGCCGCATTTCCAGATGGACCTGCTGTGTACGCATGTAATCAACAAATGCCTGAGCCAGACGCGGGTTGGAGAGAGCAATAACACGAATCATCATAGCGGGAAGCGCCGGTGAGTAAGTTGAGTTAGGAGCATGATAATAAAGATTCTACTGAATAGGCAGGACTATTGAATAGGCAGTGCTATCTCGGTGGAGTCAGTCAATCGTCACATTTCCGTCACAAAACATTTTTCGGTTCACAAAAAAGAAGCATGATGTGAAATCTTGTACTTCTACGCATTCGCTATACGTGCCACTCACTGACCAGGAGCATGACCATGTCTTTACAACGAAAAGCGCTGTTTTGCCTCCCTTTACTCTTGCCAGCCACCCTCTCTTTCCAGGCCGTTGCCAAAGAGGGCTATACGCTCGAACAAGTTGTGGTGTTTAGCCGCCACGGGTTGCGCGCGCCCTTAGCCAGCCCAAGCAGCGCACTCGGCAAGGTCACACCCGATACCTGGCCGCAGTGGGATACTCCCAGCAGCTACCTGACCACACGCGGCGGCGTGTTGGAGGCCTACTTCGGTCACTATTTTAGCGAATGGTTGGTGGATAACCACCTGCTGGCTGCCGATACCTGCCCCACAGAGAAAGACGTCTCGTTCTATGCCAACAGCCTGCAACGCACTATCGCTACCGCACAATATTTCTCAGCGGGCGCGTTTCCCGGATGCCTGGTGCCGGTATTACACAAAGAGAAGCTGGGCACAATGGATGCCACCTTTAACCCTATCATCCGTGACAACAGCGTGACGTTTAAGCAGCAGGCCATCGATTCGATCAACCAAAAAGCAGGCGATGGCGGGGTAAAAGGGCTCAATGAGCGATTGAAACCCGTGTATCAGCAGATGGCTGAGATTATCCGCTATACGGATTCAGCTAACTGCAAACAGGATAAACAGTGCGACCTGATGGCACAGGAAACAAACGTACAGATTGAGGCAGGAAAAGAGCCGAGCGTGGTTGGCCCACTGAGAACGGGTACCGCCATTGCTGATGCCTTTATTTTGCAGTACTACGAGGGTACACCGATTAACAAGATCGGCTGGGGGCGCATTAAAAATGAGAAGCAGCTTGCCGATTTGGTGTCGATCAAAGAGTACTACAACAGCGTCGTGTTTAGCGCGCCGGTTGTGGCCAAAGCTGTCTCTGCCAATCTGGTCGGCGCACTAGCGGGATCGTTTGGCACACAGCAACCCAAATTCACTTTTTTGGTCGGCCATGACTCAAACGTCGCATCGCTGTTCTCTGCGTTGGGCGTGAAGCCATACCATCTGCCACATCAATTGGAAACCACACCGATAGGCGGCAAAGTGGTGTTCCAGCGCTGGCGCGACAGCCTTCATAACAAGGAGCTGCTGAAAGTAGAGTATGTGTACCAGTCTACCGAGCAGCTCGCTTCGCTGGCACCGCTTAACCGCACCAATCCGCCGCAACGCGTCACGCTGGCGCTCAATGCTTGTCCTGCTGACGAGGAAGGATTCTGCTCATTTGAGGACTTTGAAAAGATAACGAAGGCGTTGATGCCATAGCCATAAACAGAGAATCTTTGCGATCTTTCTGATAGCGCTTAAGTTATTGCTGTGAGGGTTTCGTGTTTACGAAGCCCTCACCTCTCATACCGCTGACAGCACATCTTGCGGGTAACGGTGTTGCCAGGCCTCAAAGCCACCATCGATACTGTACACCGAATCAAATCCCAGGCTAATCAGGTACTGCGCAGCATTGCGGCTGCTAATGCCGTGGTAGCAAATCACCATGACCGGCGCTTCGAGGTCAGCGCCGCGCACAAAGTCAGACAGCGTCTCGTTCGTCAGGTGCGTCGCGCTGGGAACATGGGCTGCAGCAAAGCTCTGTGGGTCGCGAATATCAACAACAACGCCCCCTTCCTGCCAGCGGGAATGGGCTTGCTCAATACTGATAGCTTCAAATTGTTCCATCGAAAGTGACAACCTTGTTAATAATGGACAGGATGTTAGTAACCACTGACGTCATGGCAACCCGAGGCGTCATTGTAACCCGCCTTCAACGGCATAAAACCCATATGATTATAAGGTTATTTATAAAAACAGTGCTTCACTAATGTGGAGAGTGACGATAAAACAGCACAATTCCAGCCCAATATCCCTGTTTTTAATGTGACAATTATCATCATATTGTTAGGTTCGTCACGCATAAATGTTTTTATTTGGTTAACCGTTGGCTGATTTGTTTGTTTTCGATTATCATAATGCTCGAAAACGAACATTTTGATTTATTCGAGGGTGGAGGAAGAAACGTGGAAACCAAAGATCTAATCGTTATCGGCGGCGGAATTAACGGTGCAGGCATCGCCGCAGATGCGGCTGGGCGAGGGTTATCAGTCCTGTTGTTGGAAGCGCAGGATCTTGCCTGTGCCACGTCCTCCGCCAGTTCCAAGCTGATTCACGGTGGCCTGCGTTACCTTGAGCACTATGAGTTTCGTTTGGTCAGCGAAGCGCTGTCTGAGCGCGAAACGCTGCTAAAAATGGCCCCGCACATTATTTTCCCCATGCGCTTTCGTTTGCCCCATCAGCCGCACCTGCGTCCGGCCTGGATGATTCGTATCGGCCTGTTCATGTACGACAATATCGGCAAACGCGTCAGCCTGCCAGCCAGTAAGGGATTGAAATTCGGCGCAGATTCTGTGCTTAAGCCTGAATTGAAGCAGGGCTTTGAATATTCTGACTGCTGGGTGGACGATGCGCGTCTGGTGGTGTTAAACGCGCAGGAAGTGACAAAACGCGGCGGAGAAGTCCGTACCCGCACCAAAGTGACCCGCGCCCGCCGTGAGCAAGGCGTGTGGATTGTGGATGCCGTTGATTCACTGACCGGAGAAACCTTCACCTGGCGCGCCAAAGGTCTGGTGAACGCCACTGGCCCGTGGGTGAAAGAATTCTTTGATGACGGCCTGCAACTCAAATCGCCTTACGGCATCCGTTTGATCAAAGGCAGCCACATTGTGGTGCCAAAAGTCCATAACCAGCCACAGGCGTATATTCTGCAAAACAAAGATCACCGTATTGTGTTCGTGATCCCGTGGCAGGATGACTACTCAATCATCGGCACGACCGACGTGGAGTACAAAGGCAATCCGCACGATGTGAAGATTGATGACAACGAAGTCGCCTACCTGCTGGACGTGTATAACGACCATTTCAAACAGCAGCTTACGCGTGACGATATCGTCTGGACTTACTCTGGTGTGCGTCCGCTGTGTGATGACGAGTCCGATTCTCCTCAGGCGATTACCCGTGACTACACGCTGTCAGTCGATGATGATAACGGTCAGGCCCCGCTGCTTTCTGTGTTTGGTGGCAAGCTGACGACATACCGTAAGCTGGCAGAGCACGCGCTGGACAAGCTGCACAAATACTACCCGCAAGCGGGTAAAGCCTGGACGAAAGGTGCAGTACTGCCGGGTGGTGATATCGCGGGCACACGTGATGACTACGCCGCCGCGCTGCGTCGCCGCTTCAATCTGCCTGAATCACTGACGCGCCGTTACAGCCGCACCTACGGTTCAAACAGCGAACTGATTCTGGCAAACGTGAAAGGCCTTAGCGACCTGGGTGAAGATTTCGGTCATGACCTGTATGAAGCGGAACTGCGCTATCTGGTCGAAAAAGAATGGGCCGTTATGCTTGATGATGTCATCTGGCGCCGCACCAAACTGGGCATGCGCTTCGATGACGCACAGAAACAACGCATCAGCGACTGGCTGGCAAACCATTACCAGCAGATAGCAAAAGCGGGCTAATTGCTCCAGCCTCTACTTCTCGATCAGGCCTCCTGATCGAGAAGCCTTCCTACTATAAATAGCAGACGTCTAACATCCGCAACATACTCTTATCGTACTCGGTTCTCCGATGATGATTGAGCTTTTTTGATTCGCCCTCTAATTTATTCTCAGTGATATTATTTCAATATTAATCAATGGGCTTGCTTAGTTTTAGTCCTTTTTTTGTGCTATTGACTCTGAAAAAATCTTGTTATCCTTTACGCGTACTTTCTTAAAAGGAATAGCGTCAAAGATGCCACATGGAACGTTTTCATTACTCTTCACACCGTTTCAACCCTGCGACCTTCTTGTCTCCCACGACGTGAACACACAGCATCTCTGCTCAACGTAAACTTTCTGCGCTTTTCACCCATGCTGCGTTTTCAACCAATATAGCGTTTTTATAACGTCTTATTTTCTCAACGTGATGCTTTATCAACATGAACTGTGGCGTGAGCAGACTCAGACCACAGCTCAGGTTTTTATTTTAATCAGGATAGCGACGTGCCGCTCCGGGGGAACCCGAGGCGTGCGGTAGCCATGGCAACGGCGAAGGAAGAAGGAGAGGACGGGTGGCAAACGGTACAGGATTACAGTTCACCGTAAAGGTCGGTGCCTTGGAGGCAGGCACTTTCGCGGTGGTGGATTTCAGGCTGGATGAAGGGCTGAACCGGCCTTTTAGCCTGTCGCTGAGTCTGGCGAGCGCGTTGCCGGATGTTGACTTCGGCGCGGTGCTGGACCAGCCGTGCGAGCTGATGATTTGGTATGAAGGCGAACTGAAACGTCGGGTCAGCGGGATTGTCAGTGGCTTCACGCAGGGCGACACCGGATTCCGCCGCACGCGCTATCAGGTGGAAGTCCGTCCAGCCCTGTGGCGACTGGGATTACGCACCAACGCCCGTATCTTTCAGGCGCAGAAGCCGGAAGCGATTATCGGTGCACTGCTGGAAGAAGCCGGTATCACCGACTACGCCTTTGCGCTGCGCCACGAGCACGCAGTGCGCGAATATTGCGTGCAGTACAGGGAAAGCGATTTAGCCTTTATCACCCGGCTGGCCGCTGAGGAGGGAATGTATTTCTTCCACGAATACGAAGAGGGCAAACACCGGGTGGTATTTGCCGACGATGCCGGTGCGCTGACCAAAGGCCCTGAGCTGTTCTTCAATCTGGCGACGCAGGGGCTGAGTGAGGGCGAATATGTCCGACGCTTCCACTACGCGGAGCGGGTGAGTACGGCCGAAGTCGAGTTGAAGGACTACAGCTTCAAAACGCCGGCTTACGGGCTGTTGCACAAGAAAATGAGCGGCGAGCTGGAGCACCAGCGCGAAAGCTATCAGCATTACGACTATCCGGGTCGCTATAAACAAGACCCGAGCGGCAAGGCGTTCAGCGGCTACCGGCTGGATGCGCTGCGCTCAGGGGCGGTGACGAGCGAAGGGGAATCCAACTGCGCGGGGCTGATGCCGGGCAACACCTTCACCTTGACGGAGCACCCGAATACGACGCTGAATGCAGTGTGGCAGACGGTGAGCGTGACGCACGTCGGGCAACAGCCGCAAGCGCTGGAAGAGGAAAGTGGCGGCGACCCGACGACCATGAGCAACAGCTTTGCCGTGGTGAAAGGCACGACGACATGGCGTGCTGCCATGCCATACAAACCGATGGTGGACGGCCCGCAAATCGCTACCGTCGTCGGCCCGACGGGGGAAGAAATTTACTGCGACCAGTATGGTCGGGTAAAACTGCAATTCCCGTGGGATCGCTACGGTGCGAGCAATGACCAGAGTTCCTGCTGGGTGCGTGTCAGTCAGGGCTGGGCAGGCGGCCAGTACGGCATGATCGCCATCCCGCGTATCGGCCATGAAGTGATCGTCAGTTTTCTCGAAGGCGATCCGGATCAGCCGATTGTGACCGGGCGAACCTTCCACGTCACTAATCCATCGCCCTACCCGCTGCCTGTCAACAAAACGCGTACCACGCTTCGTTCCAAAACCCATAAAGGCAAAGGATTTAACGAACTCAGTTTTGAGGATGCGACCGATAACGAAGAGATCTTCCTCCATGCCCAGAAAAATATGGCAGTGCGGGTGCTCAATTCTAAAGATGAGCGCGTGGACTATAACCGCACAACGAGCATCGGGAATGATGAAGAACTGGTGGTCGCCAACGATCGTAAAGTCACGGTGGAAGGTAATCAGGATCACAAAACCACAGGCAATCATTTGTCGTTGACCGAAGGCGATCGGGGCATACAGGTTAAGGGCGATCTGACGCAGAAAATCAGCGGCGTATTCAGCGTGGACAGCAACGGCGATCTGACATTGCAAAGCGGCAGCAAATTAACACTCAGGGTCGGAAGCAGCTTTGTCGTTATCCACGCCGGTGGGGTGGACATCAAAGGGCCGGCTATCAATCTGAATTCAGGCGGCAGCCCGGGTGATGTGGCACTCCCCGCCGATCCGGCGATATTGAAAGCGGCCGCCGCCGCAGGGACGATGTTTGTGGCGCACTGTCCAGCAAAGGAGAAAGAAAACAGTGAGTGAGATAACACGCTGGGCAATAGTGGATGCAGCGGTAGAACCCGAATTATTTTCGATGCTGGAACAATTAGACCCACCCCATGCCAGTTTATACGCGGAGCCGGTACCGGAAGATATTGGGCGATTGGCACCGCACCTGGTGCAGGTAGATGACAGGGTCTTTCACTGGCTGAATCAAAGGAAAACACCTTGGGGTATCTTGTTGGAAACAACGTCTGAAATGAAAGTATTGCGGCAACACTTGCGTAAATATCTACATGTACAGATCCCCAATGAAGCAAAACCTGTATTTTTCCGTTTTTATGATCCGCGAAATATTTGGTCTTTTTGCGATGTGATGACAGAGTGGGAACTGTTCTGCTTCATGGGGCCAATGGAAAAAATCATGACCATTTATGATGGAGCAGTACGAGAAGAGACTTTTAATTCAGTTCGTGCTCAGTATCCTCTCACGGCCAAGAGCAGGATGAAACTTCTAAAATTCAATCAATCACAACTTGACATTCTAAACAACCATTCAGAAGCTAGATATATTGATGATATTTTTTCTAAAACACTTGTTAAATATAAAGAAAAAATACATCACATTTCTCACAATAGTAACCAAATTGATCCTGAACAGGACTTTTATTTCTACAAAGACTCTCAGGAAAACTCGACAACTTTCTCAGTAAAACATATTGTCAGTGAGTGTTATTATTTTTGTAAAGAGCATAACATCAATGATGACCACTCAATTCGTGAGTTAATTCATTTATTAATAGAAAAAGATTACTATTCATTAGAACAAGCCCTGAGTTTTGGAGAAATTCTTTGCTCCGTGAAGAACTACCGGGTTACTATCGCGTTAGTGATTTATTAAAAGATGTTCTAGGTGAATATTCTGCCTGAGAGGGATAGGCATGACTGGAGCATCGTACTTACCCACGGTTGAGTGGGCGTGCTAAATTTAGCGAAAGGACTTTTTTCTCTCATTCTATCATATAGGGATATGTAATGAATAAATCATCTACTATTGGCATCTTTTTAATACCCACATTTATTTGGTTATCGATAGCATTGGCATATGTTTTTTTTTGCGGTGATAGGGATGTGGATACATATTTTTTTAATAGCTGGGATTTTGTCGCATGGATTATTTTCGCAAGCTACACAATAATTTGCAGTGTTGTTTCTATCTTTTTTTTCTTAATAATGAAAAAGTATTATATCGTTACGATGATAATCATTATTTTTATATTTTCTATTACAGTAACAGATTTTGATTACATATATTCGTCTTTATTTTTCATTATTATGTTAAGCATTCCACTCTTTGGTTCATTGACCTTACGGTATCTGCGTAATAAACAGGTTCATTATAAGTAGACTAGCGATGAGGACAATGAACATTAATGCCGTTCATTAGAAAATCTTAAAGTAAGTATTTTACATCGAACTCAACTAATTATAGTTCTCATTTGTTATTTTTAGATATAGCGTCGTTAAAAAATGTTATTACTTATAGCTATTTTACCAGGATAATTTCATGTTAGACAAGTTGAAATAAAAAGGAATTTTAATATGCAGCCTGAAAATAAAACTGAAGAATTACTCGAGTATATTTCAAAAAAAGATTCTCTAACTGTAGAACAAAAAAAACAAGAAATTGAAAAGTTTTCACACCCTGATAAAACTTCGAATTATAATGCTGGTCAAGCTTGCGCCACATGCCCGCCATCCCATGCCAGAAAAGAGTTTGTAGATGAGCTTATTAACTCTTTAGAATCTAGATATGCTGTCACTATTTATACCGCTTATCCAGGAACGCCGTTAAATGATAACGATGGAAAACCAGAGTTTAAAGAGGGAAAAAGAGTCGTATCTGAAGCTGGTCATATGTGGCTAGAGATCTCTAAACTTCAAAAAAATAATATTAACACTTCAAAATCTTATGGCTTTGCACCAAAAAAATCAGGAGTTACAGGTGATGGTTCAGTCACAAACAAAGATACTCATCATTATGAAAACCCTTATTACAGAAGAAAAATAGAAATAAAAAAAGACCAATACAATAAATTAAAAGAATTTGGAGACACCGCAAGCAATAAATCTGAAAAATATTTCGATCTTTATTATAACGGAGCAACAAATAGTTGTATCGATTTCACATGGCAAGCATTACGCCACGCAGGGTTAATTCCAGAAAGTACATGGAATGATTTTAGTCGTTATAATAAGGAGAAGAAAAAAGCAGGAAAATTTGACGGCGATCTTAAGGTCATTAATAACATTCCACATATAAAATCTATTCCAACACCATTTCCTGATAGTGAATTAAACTCGGAGAAATATAACAAAAAACCAGATAGAACAATGCTGCAATGGATTTTGTCTCAAAATGATGACGTTAAAAACAGTGAAAATATAGGAATAGCAAGCAGGCAAAATGACTGCGCAATCAACCATGTTTGACAGCTATAGATAAGCTGAAAAAACAACGCTGAGTCTGAATGGGCAAATCGTATTTGCAACGGAAAGTACCCTACGAAAAGGAACGCAATGTGGGTAACGCAGTAAAATTCGGCGATAGCGACACGGGGCATGGGAGTCATCCACCGACACCTGTCGCAGCGGGTTCATCAACGGTTAAGGTTGATGGTTTGCCGTTGGCTCGTCAGGGCGATCCGCTGTCTCCTCACGGCCATGACCGGAGCATTAGCAGCGGTTCATCCAGCGTACTCGTTGATGGTAAACCAGCAGCACGCACGGGTGATGCAGTAAGCTGTGGGGGCGTGTTGATTGGTGGGGGAAGTGTGAATATCGGATGATATACCACAGCGCTTCCCCCATCTTTAGTAAACAGGCGCTCATTGAGCGCCTGTTGTCTTTTTAAAAATTAACCGTCAATGGAGAGGTCTTCTCTCATCACAACCGTATCGGCTTAATATTCCAGATATCTTCTGCGTATTCGCCGATGGTGCGGTCAGATGAGAAATAGCCCATGTTGGCAATATTCTGGACGGCACAGCGCGCCCATTCGTCCTTTTTCTCATACAACTCATCAACCCGGTCCTGTGTATCCACATAGCTGCGATAGTCTGCCAGTAGCTGGTAGTAATCGCCAAAATTCACCAGTGAATCAAACAGATCGCTGTAACGTCGGCTATCATCAGGGCTGAAGACGCCCGTGGTGATTTGCGTCAGCACGCGGTGCAACTCTTCGTCCTGATCGTAATATTGCCGTGGGTTGTAACCGTTCTGACGCAACGCTTCGACCTGATCGGCCGTGTTGCCGAAGATGAACATATTCTCTTCGCCAATATGCTCCAGCATTTCGACATTCGCCCCATCCAGCGTGCCGATCGTCAGCGCACCGTTCAGAGCAAACTTCATATTACTGGTCCCGGATGCTTCCGTCCCCGCCAGCGAGATCTGTTCAGAGAGATCCGCCGCCGGGATGATCATCTGTGCCAGACTCACGCTGTAGTTCGGGATGAAGACCACTTTCAGCCGATCGTGCAGCGTCGGATCGTTGTTGATCACCTTCGCGACGTCGTTGATCAAGTTAATAATGTGCTTCGCCATGTAATAGGCTGATGCAGCTTTGCCCGCAAAAATGACGACACGCGGCACACGCTCGATCTCGGGGTCATCCTTAATACGGTTATAGAGTGTGATGACGTGCAGCACGTTCAGCAGTTGCCGCTTGTATTCGTGAATACGCTTAATCTGCACATCAAACAGCGATTCCGGATTAACCACAATATTCAGGTTTTCCGCCATATAGGTCGCTAAACGTACTTTGTTCTTCAGCTTCACCTTGCTGATTTTCTGCACAAATGCCGGATAATCGATGTGCTGTTTCAGTTCGCTCAATTGGCTCAGATCGGTGCGCCAGGTCTGCCCAATGGTGTCATCCAGCAGCTTGGAGAGCGATGGGTTGGCCAGCGCCAGCCAGCGCCGCGGCGTCACACCGTTGGTTTTATTGCAGAACCGATTAGGGAAGAGGCGGGCGAAATCGGCAAACAGAGACTGCACCATCAGATCCGAATGCAGCTCCGATACGCCGTTCACCTTATGGCTGGCAACCACAGCTAGCCATGCCATGCGTATTTTACGCCCGTTGTTTTCATCAATGATGGAAACCCGCGCCAACAGTTCATTGTCATCGGGGACTTCTTTCTGGACGTACTCCAGAAAATGTTCGTTAATTTCGAAAATCAATTGCAGATGGCGCGGCAGGATTTTACCCAGCATATCAACCGGCCAGGTTTCCAGCGCTTCCTGCATCAGCGTGTGGTTGGTGTAGGAGAAGACTTTCCTCACCACAGTCCACGCCTCTATCCACTTGAATTTATGCTCATCAATCAGCAAACGCATCAGCTCAGGAATAGCGAGCACCGGATGCGTATCGTTCAGGTGGATGGCGAACTTCTCCGCCAAATTGTTGTACGTTTTATGCATCATCCAGTGGCGGTTGAGAATGTCCTGCACCGTGGCGGAAACCAGGAAGTATTCCTGACGCAAACGCAGCTCGCGGCCTGAATAGGTGGAATCATCGGGATACAGCACGCGCGACACATTTTCCGAGTGGTTTTTATCTTCCACCGCTGCAAAATAGTCGCCCTGATTAAATTTACCCAGATTGATTTCGTTACTGGCCTGCGCGCCCCACAGACGCAGCGTATTGGTCGCATCGGTATCAAAGCCGGGAATGATTTGGTCGTAGGCGCACGCAATAACTTCTTCCGTTTCCAGCCAGCGCATTTTGCTGCCTTCCTGCTGGATTCGGCCGCCGAAGCGCACTTTGTAGCGTGTGCTGTGGCGCGGGAATTCCCACGCATTACCGTATTCCAGCCAGTAGTCCGGCGATTCCGCCTGTCTGCCGTTAACGATATTCTGTTTGAACATACCGTATTCGTAGCGAATACCGTAGCCGCGCCCCGGCAGCGCCATCGTCGCCAGCGAATCCAGGAAACAGGCAGCCAGACGCCCCAGACCGCCGTTCCCTAAGCCGGGATCGTTTTCTTCCTGTAGCAGATCGTCCAGTTCCAGCCCCATGCCATCCAGCGCGGCTTTCAGATCGTCGTACAATCCCATCGCCAGCAGCGCGTTCGACAACGTCCGCCCCAGCAAAAATTCCATCGACAGGTAATAGACCTGCCGCACATCTTGCGAAAGCTGTGCCCGATTCGAGCGCAGCCAGCGCTCCACCATCCGGTCACGCACGGCCAGCAGCGTGGCGTTCAGCCAGTCATGTTTATTCGCAATGGAAGGATCTTTCCCTACGCTAAACATGAGCTTATAAGCAATAGAGTGTTTCAGCGCTTCCACACTGAGCGTTGGTGAAGTATAGATAAACGGCGAGTTCATAATATTCATTCCCAAGTGAGTGTTACCCTACCCTGTCGTTTTCAGATTGCACGAGGATGACGCGCAGTGGGAAAACTAGTGGGTATACAAGCGTTGATATAGCGCACCATAAGCCTGAGCAGAAACCTGCCAACCAAAATCCATCGCCATCGCCTGACGCTGCACATAGCGCCATAGCGTGGGTCGGGACCACAACACAAACACACGACGAATCGCGCGGGATAGCGATCCCACACTGCAATCGTTAAAGACGAACCCACTTGCCAGCCCATCCGCCAGATTCTCCAGCGAACAGTCCGATACCGTATCCGCCAGCCCGCCAGTTCGGCGCACCAGCGGCAACGTGCCATATTTCAGGCCGTAGAGCTGCGTTAACCCACAAGGCTCAAATCGACTCGGCACCATGATGACATCCGCGCCGCCAATAATGCGGTGCGAGAAGGACTCGTGATAGCCAATCTGTACGCCAACCTGACCGTGATATTCCGCCGCCGCCGCCAGAAAGCCCTCCTGCAAATCCGCATCCCCAGCACCCAGCACCACCAGTTGTCCGCCCTGTTCAAGCAGGTCCGGCACCGCGCTTAGTGCGATATCGAGCCCTTTCTGGCTGGTCAGGCGACTGACGATGGCAAAAACCGGTGCCTTGTCGTCTACCTTCAGGCCCATCGCCGTTTGCAGATGCCGCTTGTTTGCGGCTTTGTCCGCTAAAGCATCTCGGGAGTAATGGCTGGTAAGTAAAGGATCGTGCGCAGGATTCCAAATCGTTTCGTCTACGCCATTAAGGATGCCGGACAGCCGTCCTTCTTCTTCGCGCGTTTTCAGCAAGCCTTCCATGCCGTAGCCATAAGCCGGCAGCGTAATCTCATGCGCGTAGGTTGGGCTCACGGTCGTAATATGGTCAGCGTAGTACAATCCCGCCTTGAGGTAGGAAATCTGGCCGTAAAACTCCAGCCCGTACACTTGGAAGAACTCGCTCGGCAGTTGGAGATTTGGCATATGCCGGGCATCAAACAGCCCCTGATAGGCCAGATTGTGAACGGTAAAGACCGATTTCGCCGGATGGTTGCGCGCCGCCATATAGGCGCAGGTCAGCCCCGCGTGCCAGTCATGGGCATGCACAACATCAGGTCGCCAATACTGATCCAGCCCGCCTGCCATTTCGCATCCCATCCACCCTAGCAGCGCAAACCGCAGGTAGTTGTCGGCATACGCATAAAGCGCCGGGTCGTGATAAGGGCTACCCGCGCGTTCATACAGCTCAGGCACGTCAATCAAATAAATACCGACGCCGTTAAAATGGCCGAACAGCAGCGTGACGTGTCCCGCGAAGGTATCCAGCTCACGCACGACCTGTAGGTTGGCGATGCCTTTTTTCAGATCGGGGAAGGCAGGCAGGATGACACGGGCATCCATCCCCGCCGCAATCTGCGCGCCGGGCAACGCACCAGCCACATCCGCCAGTCCACCGGTTTTCAATAATGGAAATAGCTCCGAACAAACATGTAAGACCCGCATTATTACTCCCGTTTTGTTCCGATGGTGTTTACAGCTTTTCCAACATTGATCGCGTGACCAGCACGATCCCCTCTTCCGAACGGTAAAAACGGCGGCTATCCTCTTCCGCGTTTTCACCAATCACCATGCCTTCCGGCAAGTGGCAGGCGCGATCGATCACACAACGGCGTAAACGGCAGGAGCGCCCCACGTTGACATCCGGCAGGATCACCGTCGAATCGATACTGCAAAACGAATTCACCCGCACGCGCGGGAACAGCACGGAATGCGTGACGACAGAACCGGAGACGATGCAGCCCCCGGATACCAGCGAGTTCATCGTCATGCCGTGACTGCCGGAACGGTCTTGGACAAATTTGGCGGGCGGCAGCGATTCAATCGCAGAACGAATCGGCCAGTGCCGATCGTACACATCCAGCTCCGGCGTAACGGATGCCAGATCGAGATTGGCGCGCCAGTAGGCTTCCAGCGTGCCGACATCCCGCCAATACTGGTGTTCATCTTCGCCCGACGTGACGCACGACAGCGTAAAAGGATGCGCCCAGGCCAGACGCTGCGAGACAATCTTCGGAATCAAGTCCTGCCCAAAGTCGTGGGCAGAATCTGTCGCGTTACGATCTGCTTCCAGTAATTGATAAAGATAGTCCGCATTAAAAACATAGATCCCCATACTCGCGAGCGCCATATCGGGGTTATCTGGCATCGGCGTCGGGTTATCCGGCTTTTCGGAAAAATCGAGGATGCGATGCTGTTTGTCCACGCTCATGACGCCAAAGGCGCTGGCCTCTTCTATCGGCACGGGCAAGCAGGCGACCGTACATTCCGCGCCCTTCTCCACGTGATCGATGAGCATACGTGAGTAGTCCATCTTGTAGATGTGATCGCCCGCGAGGATCACCACATACTCCGCACGGTAGCGCCGAATAATGTCGAGATTCTGACAAACCGCATCCGCCGTTCCCCGATACCAGTGATCGGTAGAATGGCGCTGCTGCGCAGGAAGCAAATCGACAAATTCGTTCATTTCCGCATTCAGAAATGACCAGCCGCGCTGAATGTGCTGCACCAGCGTATGCGACTGATATTGCGTAATCACGCCAATACGGCGGATGCCGGAATTCAGGCAGTTAGAGAGCGCGAAATCAATAATGCGAAATTTGCCGCCAAAATGGACTGCGGGCTTGGCACGCAATGCCGTTAGCCCTTTCAGTCGCGTTCCACGGCCTCCGGCCAAAATTAATGCCACGGATTTCAAAGGGAGCTGTCTTGCCAACATCAGAGGGTCATGCTTGTCGTTATTCACCATGGCTATCTCCTGATTATTCTTTTAATGGCTTGCGCTTAGGCGGTTTGTTTTATCAAGACGCCTACCGCCTGCGCTTGTCCGTGCCAAACTCCACCCTCAGGCGGATTCGTCTCATCAAACGGCGGTGAAACCTGCCAGTGGCCTTCTGGCAAAATGAACGCTCCGGCATGCAAGCTGGCGTTAAACAACACGAGCCAACGACCGGAAAGTAAAATCTGTAGCTGATGCTCCCCTTGCTCCCACTGTTGCGGCGTCAAAGGCTGCCCTTCTCGGTTCAGCCACTGCACCGCGCCATCCCCTTCTTGCCACCACGCTTCCTGCTGTAATGCCGGAATCGTGCGGCGTAACTGGATCAATCCGGCGACAAATTCACGCAGTGCGCTATTCGCGTTTTCCCAGTGCAGCCAGGTCAATTCGTTGTCCTGACAGTAGGCGTTGTTGTTGCCTTGCTGACTGTGTCCCAGCTCATCGCCTGCCAGCAGCATCGGTGTTCCCTGTGACAGAATCAGCGTCGTCAGCAGCGCCTTCTGGCTGGCCAGTCGGCGTTGAAGGATGTCGTCGTCCACTTCCAGCCCTTCCGTACCGTGGTTATTGCTGAAATTGCTACCTGTGCCGTCGCGATTGCCCTCGCCGTTGGCGTCGTTGTGCTTGTGGTTAAAACTCACCAGATCGCGCAGCGTAAAGCCGTCATGGGCCGTCAGTTTGTTGATAGAGGCGTAAGGCAGGCGGTCGCGCTGCTGGAAGATGTCGCTGGAGGCAGCAAAGCGGCGGGCAAATGTGCCAAGAGAAATGTCACCATGCAGCCAAAAGCGGCGCATGTCGTCACGGTAGCGGTCACTCCACTCGGCAAACGGCGTCGGGAACTGACCGAGCTGATAACCGCCATGCCCGATGTCCCACGGTTCAGCGATCAACTTGCAACCCTGTAAGCGGCTATCATTTTTCATGGCGGACAGCAGCGGCGCGTCGGCGGTAAAATCTGGGGTACGCCCCAGCACCGTTGCCAGATCGAAGCGGAAACCATCAACGTGGCAGACCTCGCGCCAGAAGCGCAGGCAGTCCATCACCCAGTCCATTACCGCTGGATGATTCAGGCGCAGCACATTGCCGCAGCCGGTCCAGTTATGGTATTCGCCGTTGTCACCCAGCCAGTAGTAGCTACGGTTGTCGATACCGCGCTGGCACAGCGTGGGGCCTTCGACGTCCAGCTCGGCGCTGTGGTTAAACACCACATCCAGAATCACCTCGATACCCGCGTGATGCAGCGCTTTCACCGCATCGCGAAATTCATTCAGCGCGTCGTCACCCGCAGCCAGACTGTTATCGACGGCAAACGGCAGCAGCACGTTATAGCCCCAGTAATTACGCAGCCCCAGTTGCTGAAGCCGGGGTTCATCGGCATGCTGCTGCACCGGAAGCAGTTCCAGCGCTGTCACACCCAGCGACGTCAGATAATCAATCATCACCGGATGGCCTAACGCCGCATAGCTACCGCGAATGTCTTCGGGAATATCGGGGTGCAGTTGCGTCAGCCCGCGAACGTGCGCCTCATAAATCACCATCTGATTCCAGGGCGTGTGCGGATGCTGGTCATCCTGCCAGTCGTAATCCTCAGCCGTAACGACGCACTTCGCCATGATGGCAGCGCTATCGCGCTCATCCCGCTGGTCAATCCCGCCTTGCAGGCAAGCGTCATCCACCACCCAGCCATCAAGCTGGCGCGCACAGGGATCCAACAGCAGTTTATGCGGATTGAAGCGCAAACCCTGCGACGGTTCGAACGGCCCATCGACCCGGAAACCGTAGCGTAGCCCCGGCTGTGCATCAGGGAGATAGCCATGCCAGATATCGCCGCTGCGTGCCGTCAGCGCGATGCGCTGTTCCTGCTGACGTTCGTCAAACACGCACAGCTCAACCCGCTCGGCATCTGCCGAAAACAGAGCGAAATTCACGCCCTGTCCATCGAAACTGGCCCCCAGCGGCGTCGGCTTGCCCGTCTGCAATTCCGCCATTTATGTCTCCTTCACCAGATACAGCGTGGCAAGCGGCGGAATGGTCAGAACCAGAGAATGCTGACGCTGGTGGCTGGCCTGCTCCTCGCTGTAAATCGTCCCGACATTGCCCGAATCACTTCCGTTGTAGTGAACCGAATCGGTGTTGATCGCTTCTCGCCAGCCGCCAGGCTGGTTAATGCCAATTCGATAGCCATAGCGCGGCACCGGCGTGAAGTTGCTGACCACCAGCACTTCGTTGCCCTGCTCATCACGCCGGACAAAGGCAAAGACCGAGTTTTCCCGGTCATCCACCACCAACCATTCAAAGCCCTGCGGCTGAAAATCCAACTGATACAGCGACGGCTGCTGGCGATAGTAGTGGTTGAGATCGCGCACCAGTGTCTGTACGCCGCGGTGCCAGCCTTCCGGCTCATCCAGCAGATGCCAGTCCAGACTGGCGTCGTGGTTCCACTCACGCCCTTGCGCAAATTCGCCGCCCATAAACAGCAGCTTCTTGCCGGGATATGCCCACATAAAGCCGTAATACGCGCGCAAATTGGCAAATTTCTGCCAGACATCGCCGGGCATGCGATCCAGCAACGAGTGCTTGCCGTGCACCACTTCATCGTGAGACAGCGGCAGCACGAAATTCTCGCTATAGGCGTACAACATGCCGAATGTCAGCAAATCGTGATGGTATTTGCGGTGAACCGGATCGAGTTGCATATAGGTCAACGTGTCGTGCATCCAGCCCATATTCCACTTGTAGTGAAATCCTAAGCCGTTGCAGTCCGGCGGCAGTGTGACGCCCGGATAATCGGTGGACTCTTCGGCCAGCGTGATCGCCGCCGGCGCCGCATGACCCAGCATGTGGTTGGTGTAGCGTAGAAACGAGATAGCTTCGAGGTTCTCTTTACCGCCGTAATGGTTCGGCACCCACTCGCCTTCGCTGCGGCTGTAGTCGCGGTAAATCATGGAAGCCACGGCGTCGACCCGCAGGCCGTCGATGCCATAACGCTCCATCCAGAACAGCGCATTGCCCGCCAGATAGTTACGTACTTCATGGCGGCCATAGTTATAAATCAGCGTATTCCAGTCCTGATGATAGCCTTCGCGCGGATCGGCATATTCATACAGCGCGGTGCCGTCAAACTGCGCCAAACCGTATTCGTCGCCGGGAAAATGCCCCGGAACCCAGTCCAGCAGGACGTTGATGTCCGCCTCATGGAGTGCATCAACAAACGCTCTGAACTCCGACGCAGTGCCGAAACGACGGGTTGGCGCATACAGCCCGAGCGGTTGATAACCCCAGCTACCATCGAACGGATGTTCGTTAATTGGCATCAGCTCCACATGCGTGAAGCCCATGTACTGCACATAATCAATCAGCTGATTCGCCAGTTCCTGATAGCTCAGCCAGAAATTGTTATCCGTATGCCGCCGCCAGGAACCGAGATGAACTTCATAAATGGAGATCGGTGAACGCAGATCGTTCGCCTCACGCCGAGCGTCGCTGGTCGGGACTTTCTCGGGCAGCGGTGTAATCAGCGATGCGGTATCCGGGCGCATCTGCGCTTCGAACGCATACGGGTCGGCCTTCAGCCGAACACTGCCGTGGCTGTCGATCATTTCATATTTGTAGAGCTGCCCCGCTTTCACATCGGGCAGAAACAGTTCCCAAATACCGTTTTCCTGTCGCAGTCGCATCGGGTGACGTCGGCCATCCCAGAAGTTGAACTGCCCCACCACGGAAACGCGCTGAGCATTCGGTGCCCAGA
The DNA here is from genome assembly GCF_002307355.1 of Pectobacterium polaris. NCBI lineage: Bacteria > Pseudomonadati > Pseudomonadota > Gammaproteobacteria > Enterobacterales > Pectobacteriaceae > Pectobacterium > Pectobacterium polaris. The sequence goes on from NZ_CP017481.1 coordinate 757,060, forward strand.
CGGCAAAGCGCGTGCCTTCAACACCGTCCAGCGTTTCCAGATGTGCGCCTAACCGCTCGTAAGGCCGCAGGTGCGTGCCTTCGGCCAAAAGCCAAATATCCATATCCTGCAACAGCGGGCCAAAGCGGTAGGGATCTTCAATCACCCAGGTTTCTTCACCCCAGGTCACGGCCAATTGATAGTGAAAAGCACTTTTCCGACGCGGCACCAGACCACAAAAAAAACCGCGTTCGTCTACACGATCCAGCTCGACGATTTTTCGTCCATTGCTGGCATCCACAACCCAGACTGCCTGCGCATCCGGCAGCAGTGCCCGAACTTCAAGACCTTTGGAGGAATGATGCATACCTAACAGCGAAAACGGGTCGGCATAATGCCCGGAAATAAGTGAATTAATCGCCTCAGAAAACGCTGACATGGTATCCATCCTCTGATTAACCATTTGAATTAAATAAATAAGTAATATAAAAAACGCATTACGCTGCGCTTATATTCTCCCGTTACTTATTTTTAACAAAAAACCAATAAAAATAACGGGTTATTAGCTTGCTAATGAATAACGGCGACGTGTAAAAATAATGAATACTATGAAAGAGTTCTTGAACCACGCCCCTAATTCAGCGTAGTCAAAGAACGGAGAAATATCCGAGAACGGATGAAATTTTTCCGTTTATATTTATATGAATAAGTTATGACAGAAGATGATTAGCATCTTTTGTTCAAAGATCGATTCGTCCGCTAGCAAAAAGCAGTACAATTTGGCGATTATGTATGTTGCAAATTGTGTGTGAAGAGACCCCGCCCATGGTTAGCCAGGTTGATCTGATTCTTTCCCTTTTACAGCAGATGTGCGTTTATCTGGTTATCGCCTATCTGCTCAGTAAAACACCGCTTTTTATCCCGCTGATGCAGGTCACCATCCGCCTGCCGCACAAGCTGGTCTGCTATCTGGTTTTTTCCGTGTTTTGCATTATGGGAACCTATTTCGGCCTGCATATAGACGATTCTATTGCCAATACCCGCGCGACGGGTGCCGTGCTCGGCGGCATGCTGGGCGGCCCTTCTGTCGGTTTTCTCGTCGGGTTAACGGGCGGATTACACCGCTATTCGATGGGCGGCATGACCGCGTTAGCCTGTATGCTGTCGACGATTGCCGAAGGCTTGCTCGGCGGGCTGTTACACCGCTATCTGGCACGCCGCAACCGCATCGATCTGCTGTTTCAGCCCCTCGTCGTCGGCCTGACCGCGCTGGTTGCGGAGATACTGCAAATGGCGATTATCCTGCTGGTCGCCCGTCCGTTTGATAACGCGGTTGAACTGGTTCGAGATATCGCCTTACCGATGATGATCACCAACACCATCGGTGCTGCCATGTTCATGCGCATCCTGCTCGACAGACGCGCCATTTTTGAAAAATACACTTCCGCATTTTCCGCCAAGGCGCTGCAAATCGCCGCCCGCGCCGAAGGGGCGCTGCGTCAGGGATTTAACCCGCAAAACAGTATGCGCGTCGCCCGTATTTTGTATGAAGAGTTAGGCGTGGGTGCCGTAGCCATTACCGATCGCGACAAGTTGCTGGCCTTCATCGGACTGGGCGACGACCACCACAACGTCGGCGCGCCTATCACGTCATCACACACCCGTCGGGCGATAGACAACAATCAGGTGGTATACGCCGACGGCAACGAGGTGTCTTATACCTGTTCGGTTTCATCACACTGTAAACTCGGCTCCACGCTGGTGATCCCGCTGCGGGGCGAAGATCAGCGCGTTGTCGGCACGATCAAGCTTTATGAGCCCAAGAATAAGCTATTTTCCAGCATTAACCGCACGCTGGGGGAAGGGATCGCTCACCTGCTTTCCGCACAGATTCTGACGGGCCGTTTTGAACAGCAGAAACAGCTGCTGGCCCAGTCGGAAATCAAGCTGCTACACGCGCAGGTCAACCCGCATTTTCTGTTTAACGCACTGAATACGCTGTCCGCGGTGATACGACGCGATCCTGCCCACGCTCGCCAGCTGGTGCTGTCCCTATCGACGTTTTTCCGTAAAAACCTCAAGCGCAGCAACGATGAAGTGTCGCTTAATGACGAGCTGGAGCACGTTAACGCCTATCTCGAAATCGAAAAGGCGCGCTTCGCCGATCACCTGACCGTAGACATTTCGCTGCCGGAAGCGCTGCGTGAGGCGCGATTACCCGCGTTTTCCCTGCAACCGATTGTCGAAAATGCGATTAAGCACGGTATCTCGCAGATGATTGAAAACGGACACATCCACATTAGCGGACGCCTGCACGCCAACACGCTGGAACTGTCAGTCGAAGATAACGCTGGCACCTATCAGCCCCGCAGCGGCGGCGATGGGCTAGGTATGAATCTGGTCGACCGCCGCATCAAAGCACGCTACGGCAACCGCTATGGCATCACAGTAGTCAGCGAAGCGGATAAATTCACCCGCGTAGAAGTTCGCGTCCCACTGATCTCACCCCGTCAGGCATTGGAACAGTTGGATAGCGTGGCGTGATGGGGAAATAAAGGCGTTGCGGATTAGGTGGCAGGCTACCGTGACGGCAGAGAAAAATCAGTTTATCAATACAAGGAAGCGTTATGACCGATACCGCACTTTATGCTGCATTTGAACAGGCAGTGCCCGGTTTTTCAGCACAAGATATCATTACGCAAGCATTGGATAAGTCGCATGGCGAATATGCACAGGTCTATTGGCTGGATGATTTATTGGGGGAAGATTTTCTTTGTTATATCGAATGGAAAGAATTTGATCTTCAGGCTCTGGAGGCTTTAACCCCTATTAAGCAAGCTGGGATCGCGTTATCTATAGACAGTTTGTTTGACGAGCAGGGTTTCCCAATCGGAGACATCACTCCTGAAGAGTTCTTTTATGATGCATCCGGTTTTTACCTGCCAGTGTTACAGCAACAGTTACAACAAGCCGAATTGCAGTTGCTTGAAGTTGGATTACTTCAGAACGGCGAAGTCTATTTACATGAGAATCCACGTTTTATCTGCACCACGACGGCTAAAGATAACGTGGATCGGCTAAACCAGTGTCTGCAACAAAGAGGTCTGGTACTTTGCTGAAAATATCAGTGAGTGATACCCGTCATACGGCAAGCCGCTTGTGCGCTAGACGTTCTGAAATATCCGGCCCGTCGCGGTTCTCGAAGACATACGCGTGAAGAAATACGAGTAGAAATATGGCGCAACACCAACCGATGTTGCGCCAGAAAAGCAGCAGAACTATAGCAAGATAACTACAGCAGGATGCGCAGCATACGGCGCAGCGGTTCAGCGGCTCCCCACAGCAGCTGATCGCCGACCGTGAAGGCGGACAGGTATTCCGGCCCCATGTTCAGCTTACGCAGACGACCCACCGGCGTGGAGAGCGTGCCCGTTACCGCAGCAGGCGTCAGCTCACGCATGGTGATATCGCGATCGTTCGGCACCACTTTCACCCAGTCGTTGTGGGTTGCCAGCAGCTGTTCGATTTCCGGCAGCGCTACGTCTTTTTTCAGTTTGATGGTGAACGCCTGGCTGTGGCAGCGCAGTGCGCCGACGCGTACGCAGAGACCGTCAACAGGAATGACGCTGCTGGTGCTCAGAATCTTGTTAGTTTCCGCCTGACCTTTCCACTCTTCGCGGCTCTGGCCGTTATCCAGCTGTTTGTCGATCCACGGGATCAGGCTACCAGCCAACGGTACGCCGAAGTTATCGGTCGGCAGCGAACCGCTACGGGTCAGCGCGGTTACTTTACGTTCAATATCCAGAATCGCAGAGGCCGGATCCTGTAGCTCTTTCGCCACTTCACCGTGCAACGAGCCCATCTGGGCCAGCAGTTCACGCATGTGACGCGCACCGCCGCCAGAAGCCGCCTGATACGTCGCAGCAGAAACCCACTCCACCAGATTATTCGCAAACAGGCCGCCCAACGACATCAGCATCAGGCTGACGGTACAGTTACCGCCGGCAAAGGTTTTGATGCCTTTATCCAGACCCTGCTGAATCACACCGTGGTTCACTGGATCCAGAATAATAATCGCGTCATCTTTCATACGCAGTGAGGATGCGGCATCGATCCAATAACCCTGCCAGCCACTTTCACGCAGCTTTGGGTACACTTCATTGGTATAATCGCCGCCCTGACAGGTAATGATGATGTCCAGCGCGCGCAGTGCTTCGATATTATAAGCATCCTGCAACACGCCTTTATGACCGCCCAACGCCGGAGCAGGTTCGCCGTGCTGAGAAGTCGAAAAGAATACCGGGTGAATCACATCAAAGTCGCGTTCTTCCACCATGCGCTGCATGAGAACCGAGCCGACCATACCGCGCCAGCCAATAAAACCAACATTTTTCATGGTAACTGTCCTGCTTTGGGGGTAACAAAAAGAATTCTGGCTAACGTCGATAGCGCTTAGTGATTGCTGGCTCGGTGATCTCCCGCAGAAGTCGCGCGCGCGTCGTGTCGTAAACCTGTAAATAATCGTGTCATTCAACCTTACAAAATGTACATAAAGTCGCAAGTGAATTTATTCGATAGTACGCCCTTTTTCAGCAGTCATTCTAATATCATCAACCTGACGCAGGATAATCACGTTGGTCAGCCCGTAAAGATGGCCCAGGTCAGGAAACAAGGTTTCGGGAGTAAAAAACCAAAATGACAGAAATGATCTCCGCAACAGTGCTGCTGTTGCTCATTATGGATCCACTCGGCAACCTGCCGATTTTCATGTCCGTACTCAAACACCTCGACCCCAAACGCCGACGTGTGGTGCTGATCCGTGAAATGCTGATCGCACTCGGACTGATGCTGATTTTCCTGTTCGCCGGTGAACACATTCTGGCGTTCCTGAATCTGCGCACCGAAACCGTGTCGATTTCCGGCGGTATCGTGCTGTTCCTCATCGCGATTCGTATGATTTTCCCTTCGCAGGAAGGCAATAGCAGCGGTCTGCCTGCCGGAGAAGAGCCGTTTCTGGTGCCCATGGCGATTCCGCTGGTCGCGGGGCCATCGATCCTCGCGGCGCTGATGCTGCTTTCCCACCAGTATCCCAATCAGCTACCTCACCTGACGCTGGCGCTGTTTATCGCCTGGACGATTTCGTTCATCATCCTGCTGATGTCTGATTTGTTCTTGCGTTTGCTGGGTGAGAAAGGCGTGAGTGCGCTGGAGAAATTGATGGGCCTGATTCTGGTGATGCTATCGACGCAGATGTTCCTCGACGGCATACGTGCGTATATGAAGCTATAACCGCTCCGGTGCCCCCTGTGTCTTATACATAAACGCGCAAATTATTATGGGGGTTGACGTTATCTGGCGTAAAAATTATGCAGCGGTGGGCATGACCACCGAGTGAGCGGCAAGGACGCCGCGAAAGACTGTGCCGCGCCGGGAGCGCGTCACAGTCGGCTCGAAAAGTGGTTATGAACGCCGATGGCACCGCGTAGCGGCATAATTTAGCCAAAAGCCAGGGGGTCATGGGGCGAGCGGCGTTTGAGCCGCCCCATGTCGGGCGCGTGCTACGAAGTAGCATGAAAATAACGACATTATCGCGCACGAAACCTTCTCTCAGTCGGCATGAAAATGTGACTAAAAGCCCCCGCAACAAGGAGGGGGCTAAACACATCAAAGAAGAATACTCCCCACTAACGCGATCAGGAACGCGATGGTGCCGAGCAGCGTTTCCATCACCGTCCAGGTTTTCAGAGTTGTCTTCTCATCCATTTCGAGGAAACGGCCAACCAGCCAGAAGCCTGAGTCGTTCACATGCGACAGCACGGTCGCACCGCCCGCAATCGCTACCACGATAAAACAGAGATCGAACTGGCTAAGGCCAGGTGTCGCCGCTACCGCCGGTGCCATCAGCGCCGCCGTGGTTGTCAGTGCTACCGTTGCGGAACCCTGCGCTACACGCAGTGCAGCAGACACCACAAACGCCGCCACAATCACCGGCATACCGGTATCCGCCAGCGCGCCAGACAGCGCATTGCCGATGCCGCTGGAACGCAGAACGCCACCGAACATCCCGCCCGCACCGGTGACCAGAATAATCGAACAAACCGGACCCAGCGCGCCTTCACAGATCTTCTCAAGGTGTCGACGGCTATGCTGACCGCTAAACATAATCATGGCGAACAAGACCGTAATCAGCAGCGCAATCGGCGTTTTCCCTAACATACGCAGGAACTGCACCAGACCGCTATCGCCGCTGATGACGCCCATTACCGTCAGGGTATTCAACCCGGTATCGAGGAAAATCAGGATAAGCGGCAGCAACAGCACCCACATCACCACGCCAAACGCTGGCGGCGTATGCTTCTCATCCGCTTTGACTTCGGTCAGGAAGGTAGACGGCAACGGCAAATGGAATTTCTTACCTGCCCACAGGCCGAACAGATAACCGCCCAGATACCAGGTAGGGTAAGCAATCACGGCACCAACCAGTACTAACAGGCCAATGTTGGCACCCAGCAGTTCACTGGCAGCAACCGGACCGGGATGCGGTGGCAGCAAGGCGTGCATAACGGCAAACGCGCCCGCAGCAGGGAACGCATAGGTCAGCGTTGAGCCGCCAAAACGTTTCGCCACGCTGAAAATAATCGGCAGCATCACGATCAGCCCGGCATCGAAAAAGATCGGGAAGCCGAACAGCAGAGAGGCAAGACCCAGTGCGAAAGGCGCACGTTTCTCACCAAATTTATTGATTAGCGTATCCGCCAGCACATTTGCACCACCAGTCACTTCCAGCAGGCGACCAATCATTGCCCCCAGACCAACCAGCAAGGCAACAGATGCCAACGTACTGCCGAAACCACTGAGCAGCGTAGGAACGAGTTTCTCAAAAGGGGTTTTCGTCGCTAGCGCCGTGATCAGGCTCACCAACGTCAACGCCAAAAACGCGTGGACGCGGAAGCGCATAATCAGCACTAGTAACAGTGCGACTGCACCAGCGGCAATGGTCAACAACACACTGGCGCTATAGGCGGAGGTGATTTCTGTCATCGTTAATAATCTCTTTAGGGCACTCGGTCTGGGTTGGCTAATTGTTTGTGAGGTGTATCACACCATCATTTGATACCGGTAACATGATACGGGTAACATGTTAAAATCAGGAACTATCAAACACCATTTAATTTACATTTTGAGATAGAGATCAAATTATGTCAGGTCGAAGCATTATTCTGATGGGCGTATCAGGCAGTGGAAAATCCTCAGTTGGCGCTGAACTTGGCCGCGCCATTCAGGCAAAATTTATTGACGGCGACGATCTGCACCCGCGCGCCAATATCCAGAAAATGGCCAGCGGTACACCGTTGAATGACGACGACCGCGCACCGTGGCTGGAGCGTCTCAGCGATGTTGCCTACAGTCTGGCGCACAAAAACGAGACCGGCATCATCGTCTGTTCCGCGCTGAAAAAGCGTTACCGCGACCGCCTGCGCGAAGGCAACGAAAAGATGGTGTTTATCTATTTGAAAGGCAGCTTTGAGCTGATTCTGGAGCGGCATAAAGCCAGAGCAGGTCACTTCATGCCGACAGACCTACTGAAAAGCCAGTTCGATGCGCTGGAAGAACCGGGCACCGATGAGCCGGATGTCCTGAAAGTCGATATTGACGGCACTCGGGAAGACGTCGTGCAGCGCTGCGTTGACGCACTGCGCGCGGCAGGCTAACACTGCGGCTTAGAGGCTTTCGCCGTCCAGCACGGTAAAGCCGACATCGACCCTATCCTGCGCGACTGGCTCGCCCCGCAGACGAGCCAGCAGTTGTTCGGTGCCGACGCGTCCCATATGTTCACGCGGTGTCAGTACGCTAGCTAGCTTCGGCACCATCGCCTGACCAATGTCGTGCCCGTGGAAGCCGGCTACGCCAATGTCATCCGGCACGCGCAATCCCTGTCGCTGACATTCGAACATCGCACCGACGGCTAAGTCGTCATTGGTACAAAATACGCTATCAACCTGCGGGTATTCTGCCTGCGTCTGCCGCAGCAGTTCGCCACCGAGCGAATAGGAAGACGCCTGCTCGCTCATCACGCAATAGCTCTTAAGCCCACTTTCCCACATCGCTTGCTCGTAGCCCTGACTGCGCATAATCGTACGCTCATCCTGACGCGCGCCGAGATAGACGATATGACGATGCCCCAGCGCGACCATACGCAATGTCATCTGCCGGGCAGCTTCAACATTATCAAATCCGACGGCCATATCCAGACAGGGCGAGACGGAATCCATCAGCTCGACGACCGGAATGCCGGCAACGTCCAGCATCTGGCGCGTCCGCGGCGTGTGGGTACGTTCGGCCAGAATAAGCCCATCGATGTGATACGACAGCAGTGACGTCAGACGCTGTTCTTCTCTGTCAGGATGATAGCCATAGTGCGCCAGCATGGTTTGATAGCCGTGCGCTTCTGCCGTGCGTTCAATCCCGCGCAAGACTTCGGCGAAAACCTGATTGGTTAATGACGGCAGCAGCACGCCAATCGCCCGGCTGGTGGAGCTGGCGAGCATATTCGGCGCGAGGTTGGGGATATAGCCCAGCTCATCCAATGCAATAGCGATCTTTTCCTGCAACGCGGCGGATACCTGAGCGGGATTACGCAAATAACGGCTTACCGTCATTTTGGTAATTCCAACGCGGTCAGCAACGTCCTGGAGAACGGGTCTTTTTTTCTTCATCGTCGACTAAAATGCCTGAAAAACAGTAATCTAAGTCTAACAAAAAAAGCATAAAGAAAGTAAAGGCAAAGGGGAAGAATCTGAATGATGACGTCAGGCCGTGACAAATAAAAAGCCCGCGTCCTTTCCTACGCGGGCTTCTTCACTTTTCTCACTCGCCGTTATACTGGCGGCAGATCAAACAGCAGGATTTCGCTGTCCTCACTGGCGTGTACGGAGATCGCCGTTTCGTCCCAGACCGCGAATGCATCGCTGGCTTCCGCTTTCTGGCCGTTAATCTCTACCGTACCGCGCACCACCTGAACCCAGACGCGGCGACCGGCCTGAATCTGATACACCGATTGCTCCTGCGCTTTCAGCGCCCAACGCCACAGCGTCATGTCCTGAAAGACTTTCAGCGAGCCTTCACGCGCATCCGGGGACAGCACCAGCTGACGCCCTTGCTGCACATCAAAGCGCTTCTGCTCGTAGCGCGGCGTCAGCCCGGTTTTTTCCGGCAGAATCCAGATTTGATACAGATGCAGCTGTTCGTCTTTGCTGGCATTGTATTCAGAGTGACGAATGCCCGTGCCCGCACTCATAATCTGGAATTCGCCCGCTGGCACCTGCTCTTTATTTCCCATGCTGTCCTGATGTTCAACCGCACCAGACAATACATAGGTCAGAATTTCCATATCTTTATGCGGATGCGTGCCAAAGCCCTGACCGCCTTCGATATAGTCTTCATTAATGACACGCAGTGCCGAAAATCCCATGAAATCAGGATCGTAATAATCGGCAAATGAGAACGTGTGCCAGCTGTCGAGCCAGCCGTGATTCGCATGTCCGCGATCTTGCGCTTGACGTAAATAGATCATGTTATTTCCTCCCGCGTTTTTGATAAGGAAAGTGTAACGGGCGGCGATAAATAAGATAGCGCAAAAAACTCACCGCTCTGTTCGAAAAATCAGAACAGGATGGCGTATGCAGGTTGCTCAACTGGTAATTTTGAATTTTTTCTTTGTCACGGGATACCAGAGTATCGTCAGGAATGCAGTGTGCTTGGTTCAGCTTGCGACCAAAAGTTAGATTTATTCAACAAAGCCACAGAATCTAAAAAATATTAAATTTAAATACAGAGAGATATTAATTAAAAATGAGATAGTACCTGAGGGTAGGTAGAGGGATTTAAAAATATAAATATGGCCCTCAGGCATTAATTTATATGTTACTTATAAACAATCGCTGTTGCCACTAGTGTTTGACCTTGCTCACGAACGGAAACAACTTCGTAATAACTCCCACCCTTGGCATCCGCTTTCTCAGAAAAAACATTATTGCGGACATCACTTGGCGATTTTATATCCTCACCGACTCGTGAGCCGACTGAAATGGTCTCAATTTTCACAAGATTTAGTTTTGCTACTTCTTCATGTGTCACTAACTCTGCAGCAAAAGACATAGATGAAACAAACGTTAAGCCAACTAAAGCCAAAGATCTCAACATAATCATTCCTTACTTTAAAAACAGTATAAATACACTTTTAATTAAAAAAAGCCGGCTCTGGCGCCGGCAATCAATAATACCAAACGAGAAAGTAACTTTTCCTTCGTAACACTACGTTACGGAGTCAAATTTATAATAGCTAACGCATTAGATCAATAATCACAAATAGAAGGCTACATCTCAAATTTAGGATGAACCATAATGTGCGTTTTTCATATTAGTTGGCAGGTGAGTCAGAAGGTATTCTAGAAATGCACGTACAGCAGGATTCATATGTTTTCTGCTGGGATATACAGCATGAATAATATGGTCAAATATAGTCCATTCCTTTAGAATCTGTACCAGGTTGCCTTCACGAACAGAAGGAAATGCTATCGATTCGGGATTAGACCTACACCAATGCCATGAAGGACGGCTTCAAGCTGAACTCTTGGATTTAAGCAATAAAGTACGGGCCGATGTTTAATAATGACAGCCGTACCTTCTGTATTAACGAGTTTCCATTTTTGCTCACCTTCGTAACGATCCAGCACGGAACTGATAGTGGGCATCATTCCTAAATCATCAGGTGACTCAGGAAGAGTATAATGATTTAAAAAACCAGGACTGGCGACAAGAATAAGCCTCGATGTTGCCAACGTTCTGGCAATTAATCCAGGTTCGTCATCCAGGCTAGCCTTAGCTCTTAGCGCAAAATCGAACATTTCTTCGATAATCTGTACATGCCGGTCTGTTGCATCAATGATAACATTGACTTTCGGATACCTGGCCATAAAACCAGGTAATATAGGAGCAAGGTTATACTGTGCCAGAACGGTAGGACAACTTACCTTGATGGTTCCACTTGGCTCGGCAATGAGTTCGCTTACAGATTCATAGGCTAACTGGCCATCCTTAACCATCTGCGCGGCATGCTCGAACAGAACCTTACCTGCACTGGTTAGACTGAAACTACGGCTGTTTCTCTGAATTAGCCTGACATTTGTCCTTTCTTCGAGTTTAGCAATGCGCCGGCTTAGTAAGGATTTTGTCACCCCAGAAACTCTTTCTGCAGCAGTGAAACCACCATGTTCAGCTATCAAGTAAAAAAAATAAAGGTCGTTAAAATCCATATGCTGTCCTAAAAATAATACCCTGCATCTCAATTTACACTATTTAGAATAATAAGCTGGGATATATAATTATTCTACAATTACCCATGGCTTATTTTATGATAAAAGATATCGTATCCATAACTCATATTGAAAACCAACGACACAGCGCTCATTATGAGACTGCATTAATAGACATGAAGAACGATGCATGCGACCTTAATCCATTGATAAAATTCGAAGAATTTATCATTTCCGGTCCAGTTTTTCAGCCCTCACCACATGCTGGCGTTCTCCGCCTTACTTTACTGTTGCCAGATTCAACGGGTTCACTGTCTATCTGTGTCGGTGAGGACACCCAGTTGTTAACACCAGGAGAATTATTTTGCATGAATTCAGGATCTGGTGTTGTTTATGAGGAGAGAGTAAGTTCTGTAAATTGCTATGTCCATGGAATTTCTATCTTGCTTAACACACATTCAACATTAAAAAAAATGTCTTACAGGACTGAAAAGTTTCAATGCCATCCTAAAAGAAACAATGAGACATTATGTATTGATGGTCAAAAAAATGGCCTCGGTGAATTCAGACTAGACATTTTCACATTAACAGAAATAAAAAAATTCGGCATCGAGAGTAACGAACGAATTTTCATTTACGTTCTGTCAGGGGAGATAGTCACTGAGTTTTATGGAAAGAAGAATCGACTGAGTGAAAAATATTTCATCGCATTATCTCACTCCAGTAAGAGTGATTTTAAAATTGGCACGAAAAAACGTGCACAAGTGCTTATTCTCAGAGCAAAAGAAGTAAATGAAAGATCTATCCTCTTAGGTTATTTAGCCATGAATTCCCAGGAACAAATAAATTCTATTCTTGAGAAAGACAGGAATGGAAATATGTAATTAAGATATATAAAATTTTTATTTATTTTGTTTTATAAAAAATAGGAAGACATAAGGTATAACAAAAACCATTATGTTATTGTAATGACAGAGATATCATAATAACAAGCAACACAACGGCAGGAAGGCATATTTTTACATACTCTCTATTATATGCGATAATAAGAACCGCGAAAATCATAATTAATGCAGCAAAAATCAGGTTTTGAGAAACCCAAACATTCATAATTAATAAAATTGCGATGACCAGTTCACAAAGCCCTACTCCTATCCTAATCCATGAATTTAATCCCCACCGGGAAAATTCATCTCTGACAGACTGAATTCCAATCGTATTCAATATACCTCCAACTAAAAACACAAGAATAACGATCCATTTCGACACAATTTCAGGGTTATAAATAATCATTTTTTCCTACTTCATAATATTCTGCTTAATCATGATAAGCATTCCCGCGATGCCCGTAACCGTAATGATTGTAAAATAATCCATACCGGCAAGTATTGTTGCCTGCTGTTTTACTGCTTGGGCTATCCATGAAAATGCAATTGATTGTGATTTACTGAGCGAAAAATGATGTTGATATAAATTCGTAATACGGAACAGGACATCCTGATAGAGTGGATTATCCTTCTTTATATCGGTGTTGAGAACAGCATAATGAATTGTCGTTCTCCACTGCATCATCAGTGTGGCAAAGGTTATACCCAAAGCCATAAAGAACTGAGCTATCATATTTTTAACTTGCTGTGCATGTGAGAAAACCGTTTCATCATGTTGTACTTCTCTGAAAGTATGCATAGCCGTTGTCGCCATAACTAGCATGATGAAAATGCCATTGCACAGTAGTGCCGGCAAGATATCCGTAATAAGGTTTGCTGTCGGTGTTAATCCCCTCATCATCCATCCATAGACAGCCAACGCCAGAAATCCGATGACAAAGAATTTTTTAGATGAAGGCCTCTTTGGCATTAGCCAACTCATAACAAACCAGGCAATCAATGCTGAAGACAATCCTATTGCATGCCATTTTCCAATCGTTATCCAGGAGAAACCGAGCCCAGCCTGTAATATCTGTGGAATGATATAATTGTTAGCACCCAACACTAGGTAGCAGAGTGCAAAAACACCAACTCCAGCGATATATTTTTTATTACTAAAAAGTAACCTGACCATTAAAAGCGGTTTTCCATTATATTTAGACATGCTTCTAAAAAAATAAAAAAGTGCTGTAAACCCTGTACAAAGAATTGTTATTAATATAATTGAATCACTAAAGAAATTATAATTAGATCGTTGAAAAACCCACAAAATGCTGAACGTTCCCCCAGCTAACCACATCAAGAGGAATGGATGGGTATCGCTTTTCATCTTGTCTGGTGGAGACGAATCAGGTAAACAGAATGACGATGTAATAAACGTTAAAATTGCGACTGCAATCAGTATGTAAAATATGGCACCCCATGTATCCTCGCTCACTGACAGTGATGCAAGCCAGGGTGACAAAGCAGTACCAACAGCTAAGCCAGTTGCAAAGTATTTAATACCACTAAAACGTAATGGGCTGGGAGGTAATAAATTCACAAGCACTCTGGCCCCCGTCATAAAAGAGGCTCCACCTATTGCCATTATAACTCGTCCCGTCATGAAAGCATGGTATGTACTACTCTCAGCACAGAATAGGGCTCCAGTGATAAAAACAATCAGTGAAGACCATATATAGAGACGCCATCCGGTTCTTTCAACGATCCATCGTTGTTTTGAGATCATCATAATCGCCACACAGGCATAGGTGGCCGTAATAAAGCTGTACTCTTCCGGTGACGTACCGGTTTCGCCCATGATTGGCGAAGCCGCAAATGCGATCATTCCAGCCTGGAGAAACTCCAAGGTTGTCAGCAAAAATATAGTAACCAACAGCACTTTTTGCCTTACTGGATGGGTGACAAACCAACTTTCATTATTCATTTTCTTTCACAATTTTTTTAATTAACGCATCAATTTTTACATCTTCATTGTTATATACATCAGTCTTCCATTTCTGAGTCGTCACGTTATAAGGTCGAATCTCCCCAGTCCCGACACTGCTGGTGTCTACTTTTACTTTCATTGATAGACCAGGGCGCAGAGGATATTGGCTTAACAGGTTTTTATCTAACTCAATTCTGACAGGAATGCGTTGCACGACTTTAATCCAGTTACCTGTAGCATTCTGGGCAGGCAGCAATGAAAAAGCACTGCCAGTACCTGGCTCGATCCCCAGAATTTTTCCTTTATATTGAACGCCCCTTCCGTATACATCAGACGTAAGCGTGACATTCTGGCCTACTTTGATATTTCCGAGTTGTGTTTCTTTGAAGTTGGCTGTAACCCAGATTGAATCCAGAGGGATAATTGACATCAAGGTACTTCCAGATGAAATATGCTGTCCAACCTGAATACTACGCTGAGCAATAACACCACTGACGGGTACAATGACATTCGTTCTGTGCCAGTCGAGCCAGGCTTGTCGAAAAACAGCTTCGGCGGCCAGCACATCAGGGTGAGAATCCGGTGTGGTATTGGATGTGTATACCAGTGCTGCATTATATTGGCTTTCTGCAACTTTAACTGCTGCTTTTGCCACATTAACAGCGTCGCTAGCATGGTTCATGTCTTCGACAGAAATAGCCATACTTTTACTTAGACCTGAACGACGGCGATAATCCGCAGTAGCCTTGTTATAGTCAGCTTTTTTCACTTCGATAGCTGCGGCAAGTTGCTGCAAATTGGCAAACTGATTTCGGACAGCTCGTACTGTGCTGGCGAGCTGAGCTTTGGCTTTATCAAGTTGAACTTTGGTGTCAATTGGGTTTATTGCAACGACTACATCACCCTGCTTAACATAATCCGTATTGTCAGCTTTGATATCGGTGATAGTGCCTCCCACTTGGCTAGTAACCTGGACAAGATTACCCTCCACGTAGGCATCCTCTGTTGTTGCTGTATGACTACCCACATAGGTCCATAAAAAAAATGTGACCAGGCAAATAGTGAGGGCCGCAGGTAAAATGAATAAAGCCGTTTTTTTTCCTGACTTTTTATTTTCGCTTCTTTCGTCTTGCATGTAATTAATCCTGATAATAACTTCGCAGGATATTATTCTTCGTGAAATTCATTATCAAGATCCACATATAAGACAAAACGTCTCAAATATGAGATAATGGTAAAAAATTAAATTCAGCAGCACATTCACACTGATGGATAATATAATAAGCACACTTAACCCCAACACAACAGGGAATAATGAAGCGCTAACACTTCATGTTTTCAAAAAATGAAATTTATCATAATAAAATAAACCATTTATCGAATATGTTTATTATTAAAACCCGACACGAAATTAATTTTATTTTTCATAGCCGCGCTACAACACAGCCAATTTTTTATTAATTAACATGTCTGCTTAAACTAAAATATAATAATATTATTCTTTCTGCGAAAAATATTCAGATAAAAAACACAGGAAAAATAAAATCCATCGGCATAAATTGGAAGTTGCGGGGATCTTGAGGGACTTGAAAGGGTTTATCTCGCCTTAAATTTGGTGTGAGATTTAGCTACCTATACGCGCTTACTGCCGTTTTCTACCTTTTCACGCTAATTTCCGACAGACAAAAAAAAAGCCAGCACCCGAGCTGGCTAAATAATACTGGAAGCAATGTGAGCAATGTCGTGCCTTCACAGGGAAGCCGGATCGCCATGAACACTATCAATAACTAACACAGGCGCATGACATCGTTCCCCGGAACGCACAGCAATAATAATCATTATCATTCGCACTTGTAAAGTGCTTTTTGCGATAAATTCTTATTCTCAATACGGACTGAAAAACAGCCCGTTTTGCTCCCCTTCTGTTTGTTACTCTGGCTGCGTCAATGCCCTTGCCAGCAGAGTGATCGGGTGTTCACACAGCTTGCTGGTCGACATCTCAATCTGCCATTTACAGGTTTCGCAGTCCGTCACCACAATATCGACCCCGCTCTCTTCAATCTGCTGGAACAGCGGTGCGCCAATGCCTTGCGACGTGGCGTAATTCTCTTTCTTGAAGCCGTAGGTGCCCGCAATACCGCAGCACTGGGAATCCAGCATCACCAGCTCAAGACCGGGGATACGTTGCAGCAGCGCCAGGGTATACGCCGTCCAGCCCATGCGTTCCAGGTGACAAGGCGTGTGATACGCCACCCGCAGCGGCAATTTACCCAGCGGCAGCGTGCGCCCTTCTTCTTCCAGCAGACGGTAAAGCTGACGCGTCACCAGTTCGACACCATCGCGCACATGGCCGTTATCCACGCCCAGCAGATGCGGATATTCGTCCCGCAGCGTGAACGTACAGCTGGAGGATGTCGCGACTACCGACAGGGATTTCTGATTGATTGCCTCATCCAGCGATTTGATATTGGCATGTGCCTGCTTTCTGGCTTTGTCGTGAAAACCATTGGCGATCAGCGGCACGCCGCAGCACTTCTCTTTATTCAGCAACTGGACGCCAATGCCCATTGCGTTAAAGACCTGAACCAGATCTTTACCCAGCTGTGGATGGTTGTAGTTCACATAGCAGCCGTGGAAGTAGGCGATCTGCTCATCATAAGCCTGCTGCTTTGCTGCCTGCTGGCGATACCAGCGCCGGAAGGTGCCGAATGAATATTTCGGCAACTGGCGACGATGGTCGATTTTCAACGCTTTATCCAGCAGCTGGCGCACTGGCTTCAGGCTGGTCGCCGTATTCACCAGCGGCGCAAACGGCGTGGCAATCGACCCCATGAGATCGGTATGGCTCAGAATCGCATCGCGCAGCGTCGGCTTGTGGGTGCTGTGGGTCCCCTTTGCACGCTGAATAATGTCGCCAATTTTGACATCTGACGGGCACTCGACTTCACAACGTTTGCAGTTGGTGCAGTATTTCAGCGCATCATCATACAGCGCCGGATCTTTACGCCGCAGGCGTTCGCCGTCCGGCCCAGCCTGTTTCGGGCCGGGATAAAGCGGGTTCACGCGCGAAACCGGGCAGTACGTGGTACAGACCGTACACTTGATGCAATCTTCAAAACTGTTATCGCTAAGCAGGCTCATGGGTTGCCCTCCTTCAAAATCTGTTCGGCAACATGAAGGGCACTGAGTAAGGAAACCCCCGCTCCACATCCCTGCACAATTGGGTCGAAACCTTCCAGCACCGCGCCAATCGCGTACAGGTTGTTGACCGTTTCGCCCCCAATGCGCGGATGCAGATGTTCATCGACAATCGCGCCAAATTGCATATAAGGCTGCGGCGCAAACACATCCTGCTGGCTCCAGCCCTCGCGCTGGTCAGCGAATCGAACGTCCAGCCCAAAGACCGGTTCGGTCACCCGATCAAACTGCGTCACCAGCCCGTTACTGAAGAAGCTGCCGCTCGCCAGCACCGCGTGCTTCGCCCGCAGCGGAATATCGCGATGATGGTGGCTATGAATCGCAATCCCCTGCGGCGACAGCGAGGCGCGCACCGCACGATCGCCCGGCATCACCATGCCACCCAGTTGGCGAAAGCGCTGCGACAGCGCCTGATGCAGGCGTAATCCGAGCAATGACGGCGGCAATGTCGGCAACAGCAGCACCGGTTTACCTAACGCATCAGCGAGTTCATTAATGATTTCAGGGCTGTCCAATCCCAGACAGGCAGGCATGATGATGGCATCGTTACCGTTAGCCAGAAGCGACAGCTCTTCCACCAGTGCCGAGCGATTTTCCGGTCGGTCGAGCACGCGGGCGATATTGACCGCGCGGAATTCGCTGGGGTTCTGACGCAACCGATCCAGCACAGGCAGCTTGAGTTCATCACTGCGTGCCGCGATCCCCTGCGTCTGAAGCGTACCGGCTACAATACGGGACTGAAAATCCAGAAAGCCTTCGATACCCGCAACCAACGGATTGTCGCCAAAGCGGGAATCCGGCAGACCACGCGTTACGCCATCGACCGGACTCAGCCAGCAGGCGCGAAACTTACCTAACGGCGTCATGCGCCAGTGGTTCTGCTGATGATTGCCCTGCAAAGTGATATTGCTGCGTTCCAGCAATGCTTCAACCTGTGGCAACAGTACCGAAACTGCCGCCGCACCCATGCGGGAATAAGGGTGATGAGGAGCCTGACGCGCCAATTCATCCAGTGCATCGAGCGGCTGGCTCACGGGCTGCCCGTCAGGCAGATGGGAGAGTAAATCCAACGCGCCGGAAGAAAAATGCAGCGCATTCTGCCCCGCGCTGACAATCGCGCAGCGTTTCCCCTGCTCCAATAAGCGAATACCGCAGGTCAATCCCGCCAGTCCACCACCGATAATCACAACGTCATAGCGCATGACGATCCTCCTGACTGTCGCTGGCCGTCAGGCCGCACAATCCCTGATAAATCCAACTGGTAAACTCGCTTTCGCGCAGCGCATTGCCCCACGCAATCGGGCGAACGCCTTTCCAGCGTTCGTTCAAAAACTGGCTGAGCTGCGTGAGCGACTGTTCCGGCGTCGCGGTGCCCAGACGGCACAGTAAACCCGCCGCACGACAGGCGCACAGTTCACCCTGACAGGTGCCCATACCCACGCGGGTGCGCCGACGTAAATCAATCAGGTTATTCACCTGCAGTGATTCCACGGCGTAGCGCACTTCCCCCGCCGTCACCGCCTCGCATTCGCACACCAGACTGCGGTCCAGACGCTCACCGGACAGCATTCTTCCGGCACGTTCACCATGGCGATAAATCGCCGAGCCGCGCAGCGGCGCAGAGAGCGGTTTTGCCGCAGGGTAAGCAGACAGAGCGTGAGGAGCAGATTTCACCTCCTCCAGCGATTCAGAACCGGGCAGCGGCGTCTGTGCCGTCGAGCAGGCCACGTCATGACCCAGCTTTTTGCAAATAGCGTCAGTCACCCACTCCGCCATCAGGCGGTAGGTCATTAGCTTGCCGCCAGTGATGGTAATAAACCCTTCCAGCCCGTCGCGGCTGGCATGGTCGAGCAGGACAATGCCGCGGCTCACGCTACGGCCGCTCGGATCGCTATCGCTGGCAACCAGCGGTCGGACGCCCGCATAGGCGCGGAGAATACGCGTGCTCGCCAACTTAGGTGCCAGCATCGAGCCTTCCCGCATCAGCGTTTCCACCTCAGCAGGCGTTACCAGCATATTGTCGATTTGATCGTAATCGATGTGGGTTGAGGTGGTGCCAATCAGCGAAATGGTATCGCCCGGCACCAGAATGTCGGCATCCGCCGGTTTACGGCAGCGGTTGATCACCATGTTGTTGATGCGGTGTCCAAGTATCAACAGCGCGCCTTTTGCCGGAAACATACGCACGCGCAGATCGGCATATTCCGCAATGTGCTGCCCCCAAATACCGCCCGCGTTAACCACCACCTGTGCATAGATTTCTGTTTCTACACCTTTTTTATGGTCGAAAACGCGCACGCCGGTAATACGGTCGCCCTGACGAATCAGCCCGATGACCTCATGATAGGTCAGCACTTCCGCGCCGTGCTCGCAGGCGTCAATCATGTTGGCCGCCGTCAGGCGAAAAGGATCGACCGAACCATCCGGCACGCGCACCGCGCCAATCAGCGTCGGGTTTGCTGCCGGTTCCAGTCGTAACGCTTCCTGCGGATCCAACGCCTGCGCGCGAATCCCCGCCTGCTGGCAGGCGGTAATAAACTGTGCCTGCCAGCCGAGATCGTCTTCGGGCAAGGTGATAAACAGACCGTCAGTAGGTTCAATACAGTGGCGAGCAATCCGCCGGAGAATCTGGTTTTCTTCAATACACTCGCGGGCAGACTCGCCATCGGTTACCGCATAGCGGGCGCCGCTGTGTAATAAGCCGTGATTACGCCCGGTCGCTCCGGTCGCAATATCATAACGTTCAAGCAGCAGGCAGCGCAGTCCGCGCAGAGCACAGTCCCGTGCCGTACCCGCTCCCGTCGCACCACCGCCGATGACAACCACGTCAGTTTCACGCCAGTTCCCCGTATTTTGCATCATGTTCTCGCTCCAGGCGGATGGTATACATGTTGCTATTGGGACACAAAAAGAAGGATTAATGTTTGATAAAGAGCAAAAACGAACACCAAACGAAAACAAGAAGGGGTTTAAAAACAATAAGTGTGATTTGGGTCACTAAAACCGCACTGTGGAATTTTTCGATTCTGTTAACATGAGCGCAAAAATCGTCACAGTTTCATAAAAGTGTAACATTAGCGTCATGAATCACACTCATTTGCACGCTACCCCCTTACAATAACGTTCGTAATAGAACAAAAAAGCTCTCGTTTTTTTTCGCATTGGAGATATCTATGCTGAGTATTTTTAGGCCCGCCGCCCACCAGCCGCGCGTGTCACAAGAACACGTCGATCCGCTCTATCGCCGCCTGCGTTGGCAGATTTTCATGGGGATCTTTTTTGGCTACGCCGCCTACTATCTGGTGCGTAAAAACTTCGCACTTGCCATGCCTTATCTGATTGACCAGGGCTTCTCACGCGGTGACCTCGGTTTTGCGCTGTCGGGCATCTCCATTGCCTACGGTTTTTCCAAATTTATCATGGGGTCGATATCCGACCGTTCTAACCCGCGCGTGTTCCTGCCTGCGGGTCTGATTCTGTCAGCTGCGGTCATGCTGTTCATGGGCTTCGTGCCGTGGGCAACGTCCAGCATTGCGATTATGTTCGTTCTGCTGTTCCTGTGCGGATGGTTCCAGGGTATGGGCTGGCCACCGTGCGGACGTACCATGGTTCACTGGTGGTCGCAGAAAGAACGTGGTGGCATCGTGTCCGTATGGAACTGTGCTCACAACGTCGGCGGTGGTATTCCTCCTCTGCTGTTCCTGCTGGGTATGGCCTGGTTCAACGACTGGAAAGCCGCACTCTATATGCCGGCCTTCGCCGCCATTCTGATTGCCATGATCGCTTTTGCACTGATGCGTGACACACCACAATCCTGTGGTCTGCCACCGATTGAAGAGTACAAAAACGATTATCCGGTTGATTACAATGAAAAAGCAGAAGAAGAACTGACGGCTAAGCAGATCTTCATGCAGTACGTTTTCCCGAACAAACTGCTGTGGTACATCGCGATCGCCAACGTCTTCGTTTACCTGCTGCGTTACGGTATCCTCGACTGGTCACCGACCTACCTGAAGGAAGTTAAACACTTCGCACTGGATAAGTCTTCCTGGGCCTATTTCTTCTACGAATACGCAGGTATTCCGGGCACGCTGCTGTGCGGCTGGATGTCCGACAAGGTCTTCAAAGGCAACCGTGGTGCAACGGGCGTGTTCTTCATGACGCTGGTGACAATAGCAACCATCGTTTACTGGATGAACCCAGCCGGCAACCCGGGTGTGGACATGGCCTGTATGATCGTTATCGGCTTCCTGATTTACGGCCCGGTCATGCTGATTGGTCTGCACGCGCTGGAACTGGCACCGAAAAAAGCAGCGGGTACCGCAGCGGGCTTCACCGGCCTGTTCGGTTACCTCGGTGGCTCCGTTGCCGCTAGCGCCATCGTCGGCTACACCGTTGACTTCTTCGGTTGGGACGGCGGCTTTATGGTGATGATCGGCGGCAGTATTCTGGCTGTACTTCTGCTGATTGTTGTTATGCTGAATGAGAAAAAGCATAAAGCTGAGTTAGCCAACCGCGCCTAACCCGCTCTTGTAAGCATCCCTCTGGCGGCGTCCTGATGACGCCGCCTTTCTCTCAACAGAAAGAGGTTTGATCGCATGAACGTTACCGTAACATCCCTACTCTCCGCCCTCGCGCTCTCCGTTTCCTTTAGTGTTTCCGCTTCCTCAACCGACAAAATCGTTATTGCCCACCGCGGTGCCAGCGGCTATCTGCCCGAGCATACGCTTCCGGCGAAGGCGATGGCCTACGCTCAGGGTGCCGATTATCTGGAACAGGATCTGGTGCTCACCAAAGATAACGCGCTCATTGTCCTGCACGATCACTATCTGGATCGCGTGACCGACGTAGCAGAACGTTTTCCACAACGCGCCCGTAAAGATGGACGCTTTTACGCTATCGACTTCACGCTAAAAGAGATCAAGTCGCTACAATTCACCGAAGGATTCGACATCAAAGACGGCAAACAGGTACAGAGCTACCCGAACCGTTTTCCGATGTGGAAATCCGACTTTCGTATTCATACCTTTCAGGAAGAAATTGAATTTATTCAGGGTCTGAACCACTCAACTGGCAAGAACATCGGGCTCTACCCCGAAATCAAAGCGCCGTGGTTTCACCATCAGGAAGGGAAAGACATCGCGCGCGAAACGCTGACCGTGCTGAAGCAATATGGCTATACGAAGAAGAGCGATAAGGTTTTCCTGCAATCGTTTGATGTCGCCGAGCTAAAGCGCATCAAAACCGAATTGCAGCCGCAGATGAAGATGGATCTGAACCTGATTCAGCTCATTGCCTATACCGACTGGCATGAAACCTACGAGAAGCAGGCCGATGGGACGTGGGTGAATTACAACTACGACTGGATGCAAAAGCCCGGCGCTATGCAGCAAATTGCGACCTATGCCGACGGCATCGGCCCGGACTATCATATGCTCGTCCAGAAAGGGGCGACGCCTGACCACATCACCTTTACCGACATGGTGAAGGAAGCCCACCAGCATAAACTTCAGGTACAGCCGTTTACGGCAAGAGCCGACAGGCTACCGGCCTACGCCAACGATATCGATCGGCTCTACGACATTCTCTACTATCAGGCAAATGTTGATGGCCTGTTCACCGACTTTCCCGACAAAGCGGTCGATTTCCTGAAAAAACCGCGCTGAGTCTCAGCATTGCCATCGGGCACGGCGTGCCCGATGATGCACTGACTTAATCATATCGATTACTTCAGGAACAGTTCACGCAGGTAATTCGGCACCGCGCTGTCCGCGTTAGACCCAATCACTTCGCGATCTGGCAGCATATCTTTCAGGCGCTGATGCGCGTTCTGCATCACGCAGCCTTTACCCGCCATCGACAGCATTTCGTAGTCGTTCATGCCATCACCAAACGCCACGCACTCTTTGAGTGAGAAGCCGATAATCTTCGCCACTTGTTCCAGCGCATGGCCTTTAGACACGCCGCCCGCCATCACTTCCAGACACGTAAGCGTCGAAAAGCTCACGTTAACACGGTCGCCCCAGCGCGCGTTGAGCGCTTCTTCCAGCGGTAACAGCTGTTCATGGGAATCACAAGTAAAGAACACCTTGCTGACGCCATCGGTTTCGAGCAGTGCAGGCTCGAACAGTTTGTATTTAAAGATCGACTCTTTGAAGAAACGCTCCTCTTCCGCGCGCGGACGGTTCATAAACCACTCATCATCGCGGTAAACGTGCGTCAGCATATCGGGGTTATTGTGTACGACGCTGTAAAGGTCGCGGGCGATATCCTGATCCAGGTTGTGGCTGAAAATCAGCTCGCCCTGCGAGTTGTGCACGCGCGCACCATTCGAGGTAATCATAAACGCGTTGATACCGAGATTATCGCGGATCTGCGCGACATCCATGTGATGCCGTCCAGTAGCAAACACAAAGTGAATCCCTTTCTCCGTCAGCAGCCTGAGGGTTTCTTTCGCATACGGGGACAACGAGTGGTCAGGTGACAGCAGTGTGCCATCTAAATCGGAAGCAACGACATGGTACATAGCGATGAGATCTCACTTCTGGTGTGTTGTGGCGGCACGTGCCGCAAAAAATTAACGAGGTTGCTGGCAGCGCCCGTTGAACGACGTGCCAACAGTCTAAAATTAATGATAACGCGCAAAGTGCGCAAAAATCAGCGCAAATGCCTTAGCGCGGAGGTTATCCGTTTCAAAGAGGATTTCGTGCCGCGCACCGGGTATCACCTGCAAAACGCCGTTTGAATTGGCGTTACCGTTCTGTGCCAGTGTCTGGCAAAACGCATTCTGGCTGCGGTTATCCACCACGCGTTCCTCTCCCGCCTGTAGCAGCAGAAGCGGCGTAGTGATGGCGTTGGCCTGTGCCACTAGCTGTTTCCCCGCCTGTATCGCCTCCCGCACCCAATGATAGGTCGGGCCGCCGATGCGCAAATCCGGTGAATCCGCATAAAATCGAATGCTGCGCTGGTAGCGCTCACGGCTGTGCGTCAGCACATTCATCCGATAAGGCAAAGGACGCCACTGTCCGGTGCCGATAGCGTAGTAATCGCGTATTGCTGGGCGACGTTCCGCCCAATCGACAATCCAGCCCGCGATGCAATGGGGAAGCGGCAAACGAATGCCAAACATCGGCGCACACAGCGCGACGGCATCAAACGTCTCAGGTTGACGAATCAGAAGCTGCGCCAGAATCGCGCCCCCCATTGAATGCGCTAAAGCAAACCGACGGGTATAGTGCTTCGGGCCAATATGCTGCTGACACAGCGTTTCGGCATCATCGACATAATCACTGAAGCGCACGACGTGTCCACGGTGTCCGTCTTGCAGCACCCGACCCGATCGCCCTTGCCCACGGTGATCCATGATGAGCACATCATAGCCGCGATGAAAGAGGTCATAAGCGACTTCGCTATATTTGACATAGCTTTCGATACGGCCTGAAAAGACAACGACAATCTTGTCGTGCTGGGGCGCGGTAAAGCGAACAAACCGGATCGGTACATCATCAACGCCAGAGAATTCGCCCTCTTCGCGCTGACGCCAGAAATCCAGTAATTCTCCGGTAGCAAAAGCGGCAAACTGCGCTTCTCGCGTTAACAGACCTGCCGCTAACGATTCAGGCGTTAACAATTCAGCTGTTACAAACGTATTGTGGCGTTGAATCATCACACCTCTCCGGTGGAGCAGGTAAAGAACATGACAAGCGATGAAGCATAGGCGTATTGTGACATAAAAATTTTCCAGGGGCATGCTTCATGACATTGGATTGGTGGTTAACCTACTTACTCACAACGCTTATTCTCAGCCTGTCGCCCGGCTCTGGTGCCATCAACACCATGAGCACCGGAATTAGCCACGGCTATCGCGGTGCGGCGGCCTCGATCTGTGGTTTACAGGTCGGGCTGGCGATTCATATCGTGCTGGTCGGCATTGGGTTAGGCGCGTTGCTTAACCAGTCTGTACTGGCTTTCGATATGCTGAAATGGCTGGGCGCGGCTTATCTGATTTGGCTGGGGATTCAGCAATGGCGCGCCGCAGGCGCTCTGGATCTTCAGGCAATCGCCAGCGCGATGCCACGTCGCAGGCTCTTTAAACGCGCGGTGCTGGTGAATCTAACCAACCCAAAAAGCATCGTGTTTCTGGCAGCGCTGTTCCCGCAGTTCATTATTCCCCACCAGCCGCAGGCCGCACAGTATCTGGTGTTGGGCATCACCACCGTGGTGGTCGATATCATCGTGATGATTGGCTACGCCACGCTGGCCACGCGTATCGCCGGATGGCTGAAAGGCCCACGGCAGATGAAGACGCTCAACCGGATATTTGGTTCACTGTTCGTGCTGGTTGGCGCGTTACTCGCTACGGCGAGAAAGGCCTGATGACGGCAGCGCGCCGTATCAAACTGCGGCGCGCTGCTTTTTTTCTCTAAAGAAAATGATCTTAGAGGGATATTCTCACAGGGAAGATTAGCGAGAGAAAATCAGGTGCAGGCCGAACCCGGTAAACAGCACGCCCGCCACGCCATCCACCCATTTCGCCAGACGCTGATAGCCACGACGCATTGTCGGTAGGGCGAAAACCATCGCGACCAGGCTGAACCAGAGCAGCGTTTCAATTGAGATCAGCGCAAACAAGCCCCAACGCGCACCGCTGCCGACGCTGTCGCCGACAAACAGCGAGAACACGCTGCCGAAATAGATCAGCGCCTTCGGATTCGCCAGATTCGTCAACAATCCGCGCATGAAGGTTTTACCGCGCTGAGGCAGTACCACCGCCTTCTCCTGCGTGGTTTCCAGCTGTGCTTTATTTCGTGCGGAGCACAGCATCTGCCAGCCCATCCAGCACAGGTACAACCCGCCGCCGACGGTAACGGCTGTATGCAGCCAGGCCATTTTTTGCAACAGCAGGTGCAGCCCCAGCAGCGCGATAGCTGCCCAGACCATAACGCCCAGAGAAATACCTAACACGCCCATCATCGCTTCACGGCGGGAACGGCTGGCCGCAGTCTGTGAAACGAAAAAGAAATCCGGTCCCGGGCTCATCAGCGCAATGAAATGCACCAGCGCCACCGTCATAAATAGCATCAGCATGTTGGTTTTCCTGTTTTTTAAATGCAGTCAGACAAGACGATCATCACTCGTCATCATTATTATCGACATGATCGCGAATCATGTTCATGAAAGGCGCACCGAAACGTTCGAGTTTACGGTGTCCAACCCCGTTGATATTCAGCAGTTCACCCGCAGTGATCGGCATCATTTCAGCCATCTCCAGCAGCGTGGCATCGCTGAACACCACGTAAGGCGGAATATTGTCTTCATCCGCGATGGATTTACGCAGTTTGCGCAATTTAGCAAACAGCTTGCGGTCGTAATTTCCACCGTAAGATTTTTGATTGGCGCGCGGTTTCAGGTTAATCACACGCGGCACGGCCAGCTGTAGCGGCATCTCTCCCCGCAACACTGGGCGCGCAGATTCGGTAAGCTGTACGGCGGAATGCATTGTGATGTTCTGGTTCAGCAAGCCCAGATGAATCAATTGGCGCAGCACGCTGACCCAATGCTCCTGCGATTTATCTTTACCAATACCGTAAACCGGCAGTTTGTCATGGCCGAAGTCACGGATACGCTGATTATTCGCCCCGCGCAGCACCTCGACGATATAGCCTAAACCAAAGCGCTGCCCAACGCGGTATACGCAGGAGAGCGCCTTTTGCGCTTCTACCAGCCCGTCATAGCGCTTCGGTGGATCGAGACAAATATCACAGTTGCCGCAGGCCTCTTGGCGTCCTTCACCGAAATAATTCAGCAGCACCAGACGGCGGCAGGTCTGCGCTTCGGCAAACGCGCCCATCGCATTGAGCTTATGACGCTCGATATCCAACTGCGGGCCAGTCGGTTTTTCTTCCAGACAGCGGCGCAGCCACGCCATATCCGCCGGATCGTAGAACAGCGCGGCTTCAGCAGCGAGTCCATCACGTCCGGCTCGCCCCGTTTCCTGATAGTAGGATTCGATGTTGCGCGGAATATCAAAATGCACCACGAACCGCACGTTAGGCTTGTTGATGCCCATACCAAATGCAACGGTCGCGACCACCACCTGAAGATCGTCACGCAGGAACGCTTCCTGCACCTGTGCACGTCGTTCGTTATCCAATCCAGCGTGATAAGCCCCTGCGCTCAACCCACGCGCCTGCAAACGCGCGCTGATGTCCTCCACGCGGGAACGGCTGTTGCAGTAGATGATGCCGCTTTTTCCACGCTGCGCCTGCACGAATATCCAGAGCTGGTCGAGCGGTTTGAACTTCTCCACCAGCGTGTAGCGAATATTCGGGCGGTCAAAGCTGCTGATCTGAATCAGTGGCGACTGGAGATCCAACAGACGAACGATGTCGTTCCGCGTGGCTTCGTCGGCGGTAGCGGTCAGCGCAATAAAAGGAAGATGAGGGAAACGCTGTTTAATCTGCCCCAGCGCCCGGTATTCAGGGCGGAAATCGTGCCCCCATTGGGAAATACAGTGCGCTTCATCCACCGCGATCAGGGCGATCTGCCAGTGGGCAAGATGATCGAGGAAGCTGTCCGTCGTCAGGCGTTCAGGCGCAATATAAAGCAGCTTGATCTGACCAGTACGACAACCGGCCATCACCTCAAGCTGCTGCTCGCGCGTCTGCGTCGAATTCAGGCAAGCTGCCGAAACGCCGTAGGCCTGAAGCTGATCGACCTGATCTTTCATCAGTGAAATCAACGGGGACACCACCAGCGTCAGCCCGTCCATCACCAGCGCAGGGATTTGATAGCACAGCGATTTACCGCCGCCTGTCGGCATGATAACCAGACAGTCCTGCCCACTGAGCGTCGCGCTGATAATTTCCTGCTGACCCGGTCGGAATTGCTGGTAGCCGAACGTGTCCCGCAGAACCTGAACCGCCAGCGCTTCCTTATTCAATACTTCCGCCGTAGACACGCCTTCCCCAATTCAATGAAATCAAACAGGCGCTATTTTCAGCGCCGTTGGGTAAAACTGCAATCGTTAGTTTGGTAAAACGACAAGGGTTAAAGCGGTAATCGCTAAAAACCCAGCCGCGAAAAGATGGTCGTTAGAACATGTCGTTCAGCGTGACGCCAACGCCAAAGCGGGTCTGACGGTGGTTGTAATCAATCAGGGATTCGCCATAGCCGCTAAACACTTTGGTGTAGAAACGGACATGACGCGTCAGCGGATAGCTCCAGCCCAGTTCACCACCGCCGTAGCCGCTGTTCCAGTTATAGCGACCTTCTGCGCTAAACACGCTGTCGCCCCACACATAGCCGACGCGTAAGCGGTAATGGCCCATGTATTTGGTGATATCTGGATTGTCATCCTGACTGTCGGAGAAACGCACCCACGGCTTCACATCAACCTGCCAGTTGCCGTTCTGCGCCATCAGGCGAGCATAAGCACGGTTCCAACTGCGCGACGTCGGTTCGGAACGGCCGTTAGACTGGTGGTTAAAGCCCATTTCCACATCCCGCAGCGTCCAGCCCGCGAAGGTGTAGTTCGTTGCCCAGCCCAAAAAGACCTGTGGCTCATAGTTGGTTTCACGGAACGGAGAAGACTCGCTCTTATTAGACAACTGCCACCATGAGCGCTGCGTATAGGAAGCACCCAGCAACGAGTTATCACCCAGAATGCCACGCCAAATCGGGAACCCCAGGCTCAACTGGTAATGCACTTCATCTTTACGTGCTTCATCGCCCCAGTTATAGCTCTGTATCGCCGTTTTATTGATGTTGCTGCTATAGGTATACAGTATGTAGTTGCTCTCGTAAGGATAGAGAACAAACGGGGTGTTGTGCTCTTCTAACAAGCTGGCAATAATGCTGCCACGTACCGCAGGTTGATTTGGCGCAGGTGCGTTTGTTGTGTCTTCGGCATGAGCCTGTGCTGTCAGTAATGCTGCCAGTACGAATCCGATTTTATGCATTCATTTTCTCCGACATGTTTTTCTCCAGCATTCTTTTATCCAAATAAAATCTTTTATCTAAATAAACTCATTTATCTAAATAAACTCATTTATCTAAATAGTGATACGCCTTCCCCACTCAAGCCCGCCATTCTACACAGTTCAACGACGTTTGAATTATCGTTCTCCCGTTTCTCTGCCTTTTCTGGAAAGATACAAAATCAATGCATAAAATAAACATTCACATAACGTAAATACATCAAATCAACCACATTTAATATGTGTCTCTTATCCGAGCGGGAAACAACTATGGCTGACGTACCATCATTTCAGGGAACCACATTAACCAGAGAGACTGTGCGCCAGCTCGTTGGCGAGATTTTCATTTACAAGATGCCATTCAACATCGAATTAGGTCTTGAATTACAGCAATTTGAAGCCGACAAAGCCGTCTTGACGTTCGCCCGACAAGATAAGCTCATCGGCAATGCGGCACAAAAAATCCTGCACGGCGGCGTAATTGCTGCCGGGCTGGACGTGGCCGCTGGGCTGGTCTGCGTCGGTAATACGCTGCTGCGCCATGAGACAATCAGCGATCAGGAATTTCACCATCGGCTCGCACACATGGGAACGATTGATATGCGGGTAGATTATCTACGTCCGGGCTATGGGGAACGCTTCACCATTACCAGCACGCTACTGCGCGGTGGTAATAAAATCGCCGTTGCGCGCGCCGAATTGCATAACGAACAGGGCTCGCATCTCGCCAGCGCCACCGCAACCTATATTGTCGGGTAACCTTTACGTTAGAAAAAATTGTCATTAACACTTTACGTGAAAGCGCTCACAGTTTTGGGTAGACTTAGCGTTTTCCCGCCGTCCTTATCGAGTCACCCATGAACGCGCAACAAACCCGTGAGGGGATCTTTTTCGCCCTCGCCGCGTATTTTATTTGGGGAATTGCTCCCGTTTACTTCAAGCTACTTGAGCACATTCCACCCAATGAAATACTGACGCACCGTATTATCTGGTCATTCTTCTTTATGCTGATCCTGCTGACGGTCGGTCGGAAATGGCGTCAGGTGAGCCTTGCCTGCCGCAACGTCAAGCATCTGTTTCTGTTGGCATTAACGGCGGTGCTTATCGGCGGGAACTGGCTGTTGTACATCTGGGCGGTCAATAATCATCACATGCTGGAAGCCAGTCTGGGGTATTTCATCAACCCGCTGGTTAACGTCATGCTGGGTATGATCTTTCTGGGCGAACGCTTTCGCCGTCTGCAATGGCTGGCGGTGCTGCTCGCCGTGACCGGCGTACTGGTTCAGCTGTGGACGTTTGGCTCGCTGCCCGTTATCGCGCTCGGGCTGGCATTCAGCTTCGCGTTATACGGCCTGCTGCGTAAGAAGATTGGTATCGACGGACAAACCGGCATGCTGATCGAAACGCTGTGGCTGCTTCCGGTTGCGGTCATTTATCTGTTTTTTATTGCCGACACGCCAAGCAGCCATCTGACAGCCAACCCCTGGTCGCTGAATCTACTGCTGATCTCGGCGGGCATCGTCACCACCGTGCCGTTGCTGTTTTTCACCTCAGCGGCGATGCGCCTGCGCCTGTCAACGCTCGGCTTCTTCCAGTATCTCGGCCCGACCATCATGTTCATGTTGGCGGTGGTGTTCTACGGTGAAACGTTCAGCAGCGACAAACTGATTACTTTTGCCTTCATCTGGGGCGCGTTGGGGCTGTTCATTCTGGATGCACTTTATACGCAGCGTAAGCTACGGCGCACGCCAGTTACAGTTTCCCAGCCTCAACACGACGGGAAATAAAGCGCGATAAGATCGGGCTGAACAACAGCGTCGAAAACAGCCGCAGCGTCTGCATGGCGATGACAAATGCCATATCCACCCGACTGCCTGCGGCAATAATCGCAATCGAATCCAGCCCGCCGGGGCTGGTCGCCAGAAAGGCGGTCAGCATATCCACCGGCATCATTTTCGTCACCATCCACGCCATTCCACCGCACAGCAGCATCAGTCCGACTATCGACGCCATCATGTGCGGCAGCGTGCGTATCGCCAGTAAAAAGATAGGGCGAGTAAAACAGAGTCCCACACTCCAGCCGATAAAAGCATAGGCCAACGCCAGCAGCCATTCCGGGGTTTGCAGCTGCAAGGTGCCGCTGGCATGCAGCATTGAGCCGATAATCATCGGCCCCAACAGCGCCCCAGATGGAATACGCAGGCGTCTTCCAAACCAGGCGCTGCCAAACGCCACGCAAAGCGTCGCCAGAAAGCGCCAGTCCAATGCGGGAAACCAGACCAGCATCGCACTGTTTTCCGCCGCCTCGTCACCCAAACTCAGGCGCGCCACGAACGCCGCCGACGCCGTGACCATCAGCACACGTAAATATTGCATGAAGGCGACCAGCCGCACGTCCGCGCCAAATTCCCCAGACATCGCGACCATCGCCGACGCACCGCCCGGCGATGCCCCCCAGGTTCCGGTCGTTCCGGGCAGTTCGCTAAATTTGACCAGCAGCCAACCGGACAATCCGCTGGCAGCCAGCGTCGCCAGCAGAATGAACAGCACCAGCGGCCATTCGCTCATCAACGGTTTCAGGATAGAAAATGACAGGCTTTGTGCGACCAGACAGCCTAGAACAGCATTGCTGCCCGCAAAGCAGACGGGCGGAATGCGAATTGTCGCACCGTTTAACCCCATGACGACGCCGACCATCATCGGCCCCAGCAACAGCGCGGCGGGAACGTGGTAAATCTGTAGCCCAAACCCAAGGGATAATGAAACCGACAGCAACATTCCCCATTGCATCCAAGGAGACATCCCTTTCATGCACACGACCTGTATTGAATAATCGAAAGTAAGAATAGAAAGACTGTTCGCCATTCTAAACAAGATGGCCGGAGAATGAACAGGCGCAGAAGAATAAACAAGAATAGCGAATCGGAGAACGATAAAAGGAAGGAATATTGACGCGCCTGACGGGTCAATCCCATCAGACGCATTCGGACAGATTTAGAGCCAGTTCTTACGTTTGAAGTAGAGGTACGGTGCCAGTCCAGCGAGAATCATCAGCACAATCGCGCCCGGATAGCCAAACGACCACTTCAGCTCCGGCATAAATTCAAAGTTCATCCCGTAGCTGGACGCCACCAGCGTCGGTGGCAGGAACACCACGGAAACGACCGAGAAGATCTTGATAATCCGGCTCTGTTCGATATTGATGAAGCCCATCGCCGCCTGCATCAGGAAGTTAACCTTCTGGAACAGGGATTCGTTGTGCGGCAGCAGAGATTCGATATCGCGTAAGATTTCACGCGCCTGTTCCAACTGGCCGGATGGCAAGCGAGCTTTACGCACCAGGAAATTCAGTGCACGTTGGGTATCCATCAGACACAGGCGAACTTTCCAGCCCACGTCTTCCTGTTCCGCCAGCGTGGACAACGCGTCGTCGTACTCTTCGCCCTGACGCCCTTCCATAATGATGCGGCTCAGCGATTCCAGATCGCTGTAGATGTTCTCGATTTCGTCCGCCAGTTGCTCAATTTTAGTTTCAAAGAGGTCGAGCAGCAGTTCGTAAGCATTACCGTCTACCAGCGTTTGGTTACGGGCACGCATGCGGTACAGGCGGAACGCAGGGAGTTCACGCTCGCGCAAGGTGTACAAGCGACCATCGCGAATGGTAAACGCCACGGTCGAGTTACCCGCGTGATCGTCAGCATCTTCAAAAAAGAAAAAGGAGTGAATGTGCAGGCCGTCTTCATCTTCAAAAAAACGTGCCGATGCTTCAATGTCTTCCAGTTCAGGACGGGTGGCCAGGCTTTGTCCCAGCTCGGTTTGTACTTTTTCACGCTCATCGTCTTCCGGCTCGATCAAATCGACCCAAATTGACGTGGTGAGATCATCGGAGTCATCCAGTTCCAGACGAGATAAACGGCAATTATCCAGTTTAAATGCGCTCAGCATGGGCCATAGCTCCCCTTTCAGTAGCAGAGATGGACAACGCGATTGAAGCACAGAAACAGAGGTGAGGTGTCACCAGCAGGTTTCAGTCCGTTCGACGGATCTGACTCGTAGCGACAAAAACAGCATCGCTGACAACCACGAAGGGTATCAGCAGAGGAAGATAGCCTTAGAAGTTGTACCTAATGAACAGGTTAGTGAGCCAGTATCGACTGGGTGTGTCCAAGGCGTTAGTCCTCCGAGAATAATGATGCGCGCATGTTACGCTGAGATGAAAAAGACTTCAACTTTAAAACCGCGGCTGAAACACGCTGTAAAATATTGGTCAACTGGATAAGGTTTATCCAATAAATTCGGCGCGGAAAGTGGTAAAAAACGCAGTCCTCAGAGTAAAAAAGAACTGCGTTTATCTGTCAGGCGTTGTCGGGTAAATAGGCGATGGCACGGACGGGGAAGCCGGGTGCACCAGCGAAATTAGGGTAGCTGACATGAATATAAGCACCGGTAGACGGTAGCTGATGCAGGTTATTCAGTACCTCGACCTGCCAGGCATTTTGGTTCAGCACGAAGAACTCGCCGATAAGCCCGTTATTGCGACGGAAATCAGCGGCGGAATCCGTATCCAGCGTCTCGTGCCCAACCGCGCTAATGCCGCGCTCTTCAAACAGGAACGTCAGCGCCTCAAGCGACCACCCCGGCGTATGGCTGTTGCCTTCTTCATCTTTATTGGCGAAGGCGTCAATATCGGGCCAGCGCGTGCTCCAGCCGCTGGCAAACGCGACAAAGCTGCCTGACGGAATTTCCCCATGCTCGAGCTCAAACGTCAGAATGTCATCAACCGACAGGCGGTAATCGGGATCGTGTGCGACGGCGTCTTGTTTGTGGAGCACCACCAGCGGTAGCAACAGCTCTTTATTATCAATACGATCCAGATAGCGTTTACCCGCGACAAAATGCCCCGGCGCATCAATATGCGTCCCCGTCTGCGTCGCAAACGTCACCGCCTGCGCATAAAATCCGTGATCTTCGACGTTGAATAAGGTCTTGCGCTGTAACACACCTTCAAACGCGCTAAAAATAGGAATCGACTCCGTCACCGTGTGCGTGAGATCGACCCATTTCTTCTTCTGTAGTTCGGCAATAATTTGGTCTAGCGTCATGGGCATGCTCCGTTTTTATTGTGATACCACACATCCATGGATACGCGGCAGGCCACCTAGCATTGTCGAAAATGACGATAAAGACTAAGACAGGGTTTTTATAAGTTATATAACCCCGTCATACACCAAGTCGCATCGTGACGATCACACCGTTTCCAGCCGAGCATAAGCGGCGACCAGCCATTTAATGCCCTGCCCTTGAAACGCGACCTGAAGGCGGGCGTGATCGCCGCTGCCTTCCAGATTCACGATCGTACCTTCACCGAACTTGGCGTGGCGAACCCGCTGCCCCAATTTGTAACCGCTGTCGTTTTGCGTTATCGGCGTGCCGAGGCGCTGATGATTAACCGGACGGGAGACGCTGGCGCGTAATCGCACTTCTTCAACACACTCTTCCGGCAGTTCTCCGACGAAACGGGAAGGCCGGTGATAGGCTTCTTTGCCGTATAAACGGCGGGATTCCGCGTAGGTGATCGTCAGCTTTTCCATCGCGCGCGTGACACCGACATAAGCCAGACGACGCTCTTCTTCCAGACGCCCGCCTTCATCCAGCGACATCTGGCTAGGGAACATGCCCTCTTCCATGCCGACGATAAACACCTGCGGGAATTCCAGCCCTTTCGCCGAGTGCAGCGTCATGAGCTGAACCGCATCCTGATTGGCGTCCGCCTGACCTTCGCCCGCTTCCAGCGCGGCATGCGACAGGAAAGCCTGAAGCGGCATCAAATCCTGATCTTCTTCCTGATAGCTGAACTGGCGCGTTGCCGTCACCAATTCTTCCAGGTTTTCTACCCGCGCCTGCCCTTTCTCGCCTTTTTCCTGCTCGTACATACTCCACAAGCCGGAATCCTTAATCGCCCGGTCGGTTTGAATATGCAGCGGCAACTCAGAGGTTTCATAGGCCAGCGCATCGATCAGTTCGATAAAGCGTTGCAGCGATGCCGCCGCCCGTCCAGCCAGCACTTTCTCCTGCAACAGCACTCGCGTGGATTGCCACAGCGTCAGCTGACGATCGCGCGCCGTCTGGCGTACCACGTCCAGAGTACGATCACCGATGCCGCGCGTCGGCGTATTCACCACACGTTCGAACGCCGCATCATCGTTACGATTAGAGATCAGGCGCAGATAAGACAGCGCATCTTTAATTTCCTGCCGTTCGAAGAAGCGCATTCCGCCGTAGATGCGGTACGGCATACTCTGCTGCAACAGCGCCTCTTCCAGTACGCGCGACTGGGCGTTGCTCCGATACAGAATGGCGTTATCGCTCAGCGCCCCGCCATTTTCCTGCCAGGCTTTAATCCGGTTGACGACGTAACGTGCCTCATCCAGTTCGTTGAACGCGCAATACAGCGAAATGGGTTCACCTTCTGCGCCATCGGTCCACAGGTTCTTGCCGAGTCGCCCGCCGTTGTGGGCAATCAGCGCATTCGCCGCTTTCAGGATGTTGCTGGTCGAGCGATAGTTCTGCTCCAAGCGGATTGTTTCCGCACCGGCAAAATCTTTCAGGAACAGCTGAATATTTTCGACCTGCGCCCCGCGCCAACCGTAGATCGACTGATCGTCATCCCCAACGATCATCACCTTGGCGCTGTCGCCCGCCAGCATATGGATCCAGGCGTACTGAATGCGGTTAGTATCCTGAAATTCGTCCACCAGAATATTGGTAAAACGTTCGCGATAGTGGTTCAGCACATGCGGCTTGTTCAGCCACAGTTCGTGCGCGCGCAGCAGCAGTTCGGCGAAATCCACCAGCCCAGCGCGATCGCACGCTTCCTGATAGGCCTGATACACGCGCTGCCACGTTTGTTCGATAGGGTTGCCGTAGCTTTCAATGTGCTGCGGGCGCAGACCTTCATCTTTCTTCCCGTTGATGAACCACATCGCCTGACGCGGCGGCCATTGTTTCTCATCCAGATTGAGCGCACGAATCAGACGTTTCAGCAGACGCAGTTGATCTTCGCTGTCCAGAATCTGGAAATCCTGCGGCAGATTGGCATCCATATGGTGTGCACGCAGCAGGCGATGCGCCAACCCGTGGAAGGTGCCGATCCACATGCCGCCCTGGCTGGTGCCGATCAGGTGATCGATACGGTGGCGCATCTCCGCCGCCGCTTTGTTGGTAAACGTCACTGCCATGATGGAGTACGGCGAACAGTTTTCGACGGACAAAAGCCAGGCAATACGATGAACCAGTACCCGCGTTTTGCCGCTGCCTGCCCCCGCCAGCACCAATAAATTGCTGCGCGGCGCGGCTACCGCGTCACGCTGTTTGTCGTTGAGGCCATCGAGCAGTTCAGAAACGTCCATAGGTACGGGTTATCCGGTGGCGGGAAACGCCGCATAAGCAAGGCATTTCCACTGGTGATTTATACAGATTAATGCTGTGATTATAGCAATGCCGACAGCGATGCCAACCGCGAAATTTCAATATGCGGCAGCAGTCGGGCGTCACCAATCTGCGTCAGGCTGCCTTCACGCAGGTTAATCCAGCAGGCCTGCATACCGCAGCGGATCGACCCCGCCACATCGGTCGTGAGATCGTCACCGACATGCAGGATTTCATGCACAGGCAGGTTGAGTTTTTGCGCCGCCAGATGGTACATGTCATCAAACGGCTTGGCACGACCGTGCGGGCCAGCGCGCAGGATGAAAGAAAAATAGCGATCGAGGCCAAAGCGGTGCGGCTCCGCGTTACCGTTGGTGATGGCGGCCAGCGGCACTTTCTCCGCTAACGCCGCTAACGTCTGGTGCGTCTCTTCGGTAATCGTAATCTGGCTGCGCCAGTGGGCAAAGTTTTCCATTGCCGCTGTTGCGCCATCCTTAGCCTCTGCCGCACTCAGGCCGCGCTCTAACATCGCCAGTTCAGCCGCACGGCGACGCCATTCAGTCACGTCGTGATAGATGTCCGGTTCTCGCTCAAGCAAGGTCTGGCGTAAGTTCTGAAAATCATCGGCCTGAAAATCACGAAGCGCCGGATGATACTGTTGCAGAAAGTGGATTGACTCTTGCCCCGTGCGCCGAATGACGTCCGCGTTATCGTACAGCGTGTCATCCAGATCGAACGTGATTGCCCGGATCGGGCCAAGAGGTCGGTAAAAATGCATCAGGGTTTCCCTCGTTTGGCGCGTGGATGCGCGGCATCGTACACGGAGGCTAAATGTTGAAAATCAAGATGGGTATAAATCTGCGTTGTGGTCAGGTTAGCGTGACCAAGCAGCTCTTGTACCGCCCGTAAATCACCGCTGGATTCCAGCATGTGCGTCGCAAAGGAGTGACGCAGTTTATGCGGATGAACATGGCTATTAACGCCCTGCTTAACTCCCCATTCGGCAAAACGCTTCTGCACGTTACGCATCGAAATGCGCCGCCCCTGATTGGAGATAAACACGGCATCATCCTGCGGGCCAAACAACTCACGCAGTGCCAGCCAGCGTTCCAGCCAGGTTACTGCCGTTTTTCCTATCGGCAACTTGCGCTCTTTACTGCCTTTCCCCATGACCCAGACTTCACCGCTGGCCAAATCAATATGCTGATAATCCATACCAACCAGCTCCGCCAGACGCAGCCCCGCGCCGTACATCACTTCCAGCATCGTGCGGTCGCGCACCGCAAGGGGATCGTCCAAATCGATCTCCAGCAGCCGGTTCACCTCATCTACGTCCATATTCTTCGGTAATGGCCGTCCGGCTCGCGGCGTGGATACCCCTTTAGCAGGGTTCGCCGCCAGCACGCCGCGTGACACCATCCAGTCGAGAAAGCTGCGCAGTGCCGATAAACGTAGTGCCAGACTGCTGGAATGTAGCCCATCGCGCTTACTGCGGGACACCACGGAACGCACGCCAGAAGCATCCAGCTTGCGCCAGTCAGCCACACCTGCTGCGGAGAGTATCGTGATAACCGCTGACAGTTGGCGTAAATAGCTGGTCTGCGTCAGCGGGCTTAGCTGACGTTCTACTTTTAGGTAGCGCAGGAACGCATCAACATCGGTTTGTAACGGCGAAGAGGAAGGCGTTTCCGATGGCGCGGGCTGTTGACTCATACCCGTTCAACCCAGCGCGCCAGCATCGCTGGCAGCATCATGGCCATTTGCTGAAGCAGCACGGTCCCCATGCCATCCTGATAATGGTGGCTGTCGCGGCTGCTGAAAATCAGCACGCCCAAATCGTGATGATTTCCCATCAGCGACAGTGCGACCGACCCAACCTGTCTGGCCTGTGGCAGCAGGAGCAGCAGCTCCGGCCCGTTCAGACTGCCAAGATAGTGGTTACTTTGTCCGAAGCGCTGAATGCGCAGCGGCTCAAAGGTGGAGCGGTTTAGCCCAAGGTGGGTAAAACCAGAAGGCGCACCAAGGCGCCATTTATCGCTAAACAGACGAACCGTTGCCCCCGCCAGACCAAGCTGACGCGCCCAGCGCTGCAAGCGTTCCAACATGTCCGTCAGGCTGTCCGCCGACGCCAATTCAGTTTGTAACCCAAGCAGGCGATTGAACAGCACTTCGTTCGCCCCCGCCTGCTCCATCAACAGCGTGATCTCTTCCTCAAGCTGAGTAATGTGGTTACGCTGACGTGCCAGCTGCCATTCTACCAGCGACACGGTTCCCCTGACGGGGTGAGGAATGCGCATCTGCTCGACGGGACGCGCATTGCGGATAAAAAAATCAGGATTCTGTTGCAGGAACTGCAAAACCATCTCGTCACTGAGTGCGATCTCGCGCTCTGCCTGTTCCTCGACATTCTTCATAAATGAATAAATCCATCGTAGACATGCGTTGCAGGCCCGGTCATGAATAACGGATGTCCTGGCCCATCCCACTGGATATCCAACTCCCCGCCCGGCAGAGATACGCGAACGTTCGCGGACAATAATCCCTGCTGGATCCCTACCGCCACAGCAGCACACGCGCCGCTACCGCACGCCTGTGTTTCTCCCGCACCGCGTTCGTACACCCGCAGACGGACAGTGTGGCTATCAACAATTTGCATAAAACCGATGTTGGCTCGCTCGGGAAAACGCTCGTGGCTTTCCAGCAGCGGCCCCAGCGTTTCCACCTTCGCCGTGTCCACATCCTCAACCTGAATCACACAGTGCGGGTTGCCCATCGACACCACGCCACACAGCACCGTGTGCTCGTCGGCACGCATGATGTAGGTTTTCTCCGCTTTGACCGCGCGGAAAGGCACCTGTTGCGGCTCGAAATTCGGTTCGCCCATGTTGACGCGCACCAGTTCGTCATCGGTCACCGACAGCACCATCCGGCCTGTCTGCGTACTGACGGCAATATCACGCTTGTTGGTCAGCCCTTTCAGGCGAACAAAGCGAGCAAAGCAGCGCGCGCCATTGCCGCACTGCGCCACTTCGCTGCCATCCGCGTTAAAAATGCGGTAATGAAAATCCAGTTCAGGATCGTAGGGCGGCTCGACGACCAGCAGTTGGTCAAACCCTACACCACAGTGTCGATCCGCCAAACGGCGAATCAATTCGGGTGAAAAATAAACGTTTTGCGTAACGGCATCAACAACCATGAAATCGTTGCCTAACCCGTGCATCTTAGCGAACTGCATTATCCTGACTCCCCCGCTTGCTTAACCGGGCGCGTGACCTGTTATTGATTACTGTCGTCACGCATTAAGGACGCATTGACGTTTTCTTTTGCGGCGGCTGGTTCTCATTTTGCTGAGTCGTTGACGCACCGGATTTACCATCGGTAGGCATATAAAGCGGCCCTTTCAGACCACAACCGAATAAACTCACTACTGATAACACCAGAAAAAACTGGCGAAACACGTTTTTCATCACGTTAAGACCTGTCATTAATACTCGTATGCTCTCTATAATCGCAGGTGGATCATGAAAATCAATAGGAATCGAAAATGAACGATAGCGAGTTCCACCAATTAGCCGACGAACTCATGCTTCAGTTGGAAGAAACGCTGGATCGGTTTGAAGGTGATGCCGACATCGATTACGAAACCAACGGCGGCGTGATGACGCTGAGTTTTGAAAATGGCAGCAAAATCGTGATTAATCGGCAGGAGCCGCTGCACCAAATCTGGCTGGCGACCAAAGCAGGCGGTTACCATTTTAATCTTCAGGCGGAACGCTGGGTATGCGCTCGCAGCGGTGAAGATTTTATCGCGCTGCTGTCAGCAGCCTGCTCGGATCAGGCCGGGGAAACCGTTCACTTCGGGTAACGGCCTTTTCAACGGCCACGCGGCGCGCCACACATCAGCGCCGTCCCAGAATTATCAATCCCAGAACCAGCAACAACAGCATGCCGATACCTACCATATTGACCATCGGCCAGCCGCTGGTCAGCGCCATCAGGCTGCCAGCAGACAGCGAAGCCAGCGCGTTAGGCACGTAAATCACCAGCGAGTTAATCCCCTGCAAACGCGATTTATGCACTGAATGGGTAAACGCGTTCAGCATGAATGTCCCGCCGTTGAACATAAACGCCCACCCGATACCGAACAGCATCAGCGCAAACAGGAAGTGCCAGAACGTCAAACCGCTCAGCGCCACCGCCACCCCGACGACGTTACACACCATGCCAATCACCACGACCTGAATCGGCGTCAGTCGTTTCGCCAGCAGCACTAACAGCAGCGCAGGCGCATACATGGCCACAAAATGCCATTGCAACACCGTCGCGCTGTGGCTGACGGAAAAGTGGTGTTGGTGCATTGCCAGCGGCACGGAGTTCATCAATAGCGTCATCACGACAAATCCGACGGAACAGCTTGCCGTTCCCAACACAAACGCTCGGCTTTTCAGGATCGATCCCAGCGGTTCACTACGCTGAGCGCTGGGCGTCACAATAGGCATCAGGGGAAGTTTCAGGCCAAGCAACAGCAGAGACGTGACAACACAGATGCAGCCCGCTGCGATAAAGCTGCCGAGAAACGGGTACGACGCCCAGAGCTGAGAAGACTGGCTCGCCGCGAACGGGCCGAGAAAACCGCCCAGGATACCGCCGCTGATCACCCACGAAATGGCACGATTTTTCTGCTGATTATCGGTAAATATCTCAGCCGCGGCGAAGCGATAATACTGATTGAAGGCGCAGGACATCCCCAGAAAAAATGTCGAAAATACAAAGAGGGAGAAGCTGTGTAGCGCAATCGCCAGCGCCGCCAAAAGCGCGCCCACTAGCCCGATCAGCGTGCCGATGATGAACGCATTGCGCCTGCCATATTTTGTCATCAGCGACGAAACGGTATAGATCATCAGCGCCGCACCGCACACCGTCGCGGTAATCGGTAGCGTGGTCAACAGCGGAACGGGCGTCATCGATACGCCAACCAGCGTAGAGCACAGCGTCATCAGGGAAATAATACTGCCGGTCAGCCCTTGTCCGAGCGCCAGCAGTATCAGGTTTCGGCGTTGCAACGAGTCCATCAATACATCCCTTTCTGAATACGCTGAAAGCCGAGTGTCAGAGGGTTATAGAATCTGTAACCGCTGCTTCATCGTCATCACCTCATCATCCACCACAGGCGTAATGCACAGATGAGAAAGTGCGCTGCTGCGGAACGGGA
The DNA here is from genome assembly GCF_002307355.1 of Pectobacterium polaris. Taxonomy (NCBI): domain Bacteria; kingdom Pseudomonadati; phylum Pseudomonadota; class Gammaproteobacteria; order Enterobacterales; family Pectobacteriaceae; genus Pectobacterium; species Pectobacterium polaris. Next base: position 799,026 of record NZ_CP017481.1, read on the forward strand.
TCACCTGCGTGCGGCCGTCCAGCTGTACGATTTGGTAGAACTGCGGCAGGTTGAAATTGATAAAGCTGGAACCGTAGGTAAAGCGATCGTGCGAAGACGAATAGAAGCGGCTGACATCACGCACCAGCTCTTCTTTACTGCCTTCACAATGGTGATACACCTCAACGCGATTCGACTCATCCAGAATATAGATATTAAAGCCCTGATTTTCTGTCAGATCTTCAAAGAAGAACTGGATGATCCCTTCGCTGGCGACGCCATCGACCACTGGCGGTAAATGCACGTGGTTGGTTTCAACCTGAACCGGCTGGCCTTGCAGTTTGTTGTTGGAAATCGCGCCATAAAACTCGACCGCATTTTCCAGCTTCTGCACCGATACACTCAGCCGCTCGAAGAACAAACCCCAGGTTTGCCCTGCCACTTTCACCGCTTTGAAGCGCCCTGGCTCCTGCTGACGCGTACTGGTCAAGCGCAGCTCAATGCATTCGGACACCAGTTGCTGCACACGGGTACGAATCAGCCCGCGCAGGTGCTGGCTGTAGCAGAAGACTTCCAGCGATTCCGGCAGCGCCGCATCCTGATGCATTTTGCCCAGAATGGTTTTCAGCGCTTCCAACACCGCCTGTTCGCCGCTGAAATGCAGCGTACGCACTTCGTTCCACGAGTTGCGATACAGCAGGTCGATACTGCCGACCAGACACTGCTGCTGCTGGCCGAAGCTAAAGACATCCAGATGACGGAAATCGAAATGCACCACCTGATTGCGGAAGGCCGCCGTCGGATCGTGTTCCAGATTGACGATAATCGCCAAATGACGAATTTCACACGGGCTGTACAGCGCCTTCGGCGTAGGGGCAGGCAGACGCAGCGGGAAGTGGCTGGCTACGTCGTCCACCAGCGCTTGCAGGCGCGTGATGTTACACAGCTCGTTGCCTTTAATGTGCAGGCGCGTGCTCGGCGTCAACAGGCCGTTAAAATATGCCCACGCCACCAGTTTGTTCAGATAGCGGTTATATTCCAGCGGCTGATGGCTGACGATCGCATCCATCGACGGTGCCTGATTGTACAGGTACCAGCCAGAACGGTTCGCGCGCCCCGCAGGAACATAAATAAAGGTTAAATTCGGCTCCGATAAGTCGGGCGAAATTTGTGGGTTCAGCAGGGTAACTTTACCCGGCAGCGCTTCAAACGCAGCGTACAGTTTACGGGTCAACACACCGATATCCTGCGGGCTGGCGCTGACGCTCAGATTATTACGGCGGGCGAAGCGAATCAGGTTGCGATAGGTCTGCATCATCGCATCCAACAGCTCATTATGTGCTTCGCGTACCTGTTCGATTTTCCAGTTAGCGCGGTTATCCAGCATAGCCAGATGCTCGTCGCTCCAGCCCCATTCTTGCACCAGTTGGCTCAGAATCTGGCGACGCCAGCCGACGCAGGCTTTTTCTCTGGAGAGCTTTTCACAGACTTTTAAGTAGAAACATCGACGCGCCAGATCCAGACGCGTGGGATCGTTGATCGCCGTCAGGTAGTGCGTCACGCGATCCAGCATCATGCAGTAAGGATCAAGACCGAAAGAGACGATCTCACCGTCATGCAGACGTTTTTTAATTTCTTTCGACAGCAGGCTGGTATCCGGGTATTCCCAGGAATAGGCTTCCAACAGCAGCGTCTTCAGTACGGCTTTATACGGGGAATCGATACTTTTATAGAGCTGCCAGAGACTCGCGCCGAAATACTCTTCCGCCGACAGCGTGCTCAAGCCGCCTAAATCCATCCACTCGTTCGGTGCCAGCGCGCCCTGCGAGTACAGCGACAGCACATATTCGTCGTAGTGAGATTCTTCCTCGACCGGCACCATATTCCACAGAATACGTTTACCCGCCATACGCACGGCGGTACGGTAGAATTCATCGAGTAATAGAATGTGCTGCATGGTGCCGCAGTCTTCACCGCTAAGACTACCGCTTTCATTGTGGCGGAAACGGCTTTCATCCATCAGGAAGAAGCTGACCTCAGCGCCCTGCGCCGCAGCCCACTGCTCAAGCAGCGTACATTTCTTCTGTAGGAGTTGGCGTTCTTCGCTATCCAGCCAGGATTGGTGGCACACCCAGATATCGAGATCGGAGCTACAGCTCTGCCCGATAGACGAGGTGCTTCCCATGGAATAGATGCCCGTGATCGGCAGTTCACCCTGCGGATGAGAACAGTCAAACGGCCCCCAGCGCAACGCGATGCCATCAAGGTACTGTTGCTGCTTTTCATCAGGCGTGTGAGTGCAGATACCGTGAGGCACCTTGCCTTCAAGGTAGCCTGGCATCAACGGGTGATGATGATGTAATAAAATGGGCAGAAGACTGTAAACCTGCTGAAAAGCGGGTTTCATTGCTCCCAGAGCACGGTCAACACGCAGTTGGTTGATCGCATCCAGTCTTTGCTTCAAAGTCTCGATGTAGAAGTACAAGACGTTTCGCCTGATTTATCCCAGTGCCTAGAAAAACCCCGTGTTCCAAATCCGCATGATGAAATTAGAAGAATGTTTAGCGAATTATTGCTGGAAACGTGATCAATTTAACACCTTGCTGATTGGGCGTAAAGAAAGTAAAGAAAGTTAGACTTACCTATCTTGCTTTATTACGAATTTACCTACCCGACTGCATCAGCACGGCTTCTTTACTCGACTTGCGGCACCCGAATTTCAGACCGTTTTAAAAGGCGCGCCGCTAATGCCCACAACCTGACACCAACGCACCATCAATGATACGATGGCGGAAAATGATAAAAACGGTATCAAGCATGTTAGCCAATATTATTAGAATTGCCACCCGACAAAGCCCGCTAGCCCTATGGCAAGCACGATATGTTCAGCAGTGTCTGAACCACCTCTACCCGGATTTACACGTGGAGCTGGTACCGATGGTAACCCGCGGCGACATCATCCTGGATACGCCACTGGCAAAGGTCGGCGGTAAAGGATTGTTTGTTAAAGAACTGGAATTGGCGCTGCTTGAAGGGCGCGCTGATATCGCCGTCCACTCCATGAAAGATGTGCCCGTCGAATTCCCAGACGGCCTCGGCCTGACCACCATTTGCGAACGCGACGACCCGCGCGACGCTTTTGTTTCCAATCATTACGACAGCCTCGATCAATTACCAGAAGGCAGCTGTGTCGGCACCTCCAGTCTGCGCCGCCAATGCCAGCTACGCGCCCGACGTCCCGATCTGGTGATCCGTGATTTGCGCGGCAATGTCGGTACACGCCTGTCAAAACTGGATAACGGCGACTATGACGCCATTATTCTTGCTGTCGCCGGCCTGAAACGCCTCGGCCTTGAAGAACGCATCCGCTGTGCATTAAGCCCTGAAGAGTCTCTGCCTGCCGTCGGACAAGGCGCTATCGGCATCGAATGCCGTTTGGATGACGAACATGTCCGCCAACTCCTCGCCCCGCTCAATCACGCCGATACCGCGGCTCGCGTATGGGCTGAACGCGCCATGAATGTACGCCTTGAAGGCGGCTGTCAGGTGCCGATTGGCAGCTATGCTGAACTGGAAGGCGACACGCTGTGGCTACGTGCGCTGGTTGGCGCGCCGGACGGTAGCCAAATGATCGTCGGTGAACGTAAAGGAAGCGTCTCCGATGCCGAACAAATCGGCATTGCACTGGCTGAAGAGCTGTTAGCAAAAGGAGCCAGCGCCATCCTTCAAGCCGTTTATCAAGGGTCAAGCTCATCATGACTATTCTGGTTACCCGTCCGTCACCAACTGGCGAACAACTGGTGACCCGTTTAAGAAAGCTCGGCTATAACGCCTGGCACAGCCCGCTGATCGAGTTTTCACCCGGACGAGAACTCGCCAGCCTGCCTTCACTATTACAGGCACTGAGCGCCGACGATTTGGTGTTTGCGCTCTCACAACACGCCATTCATTACGCCGATCCGATGCTGGCACGCACAGGCATCAGTTGGCCTGCCCATCTCGCTTATTACGCCATCGGCCGTACCACCGCGCTGGCGCTGCATAAAATCAGCGCACACCCGGTAACCTATCCGCCTGAGCGCGAAACCAGCGAAACGCTCCTGCAACTTCCTGACCTGCAAGATGTTTCCGGTAAACGCGCGCTATTGCTGCGCGGCAACGGCGGCAGGGAACTGCTGGGAGAAACGCTAACCGAACGCGGCGCACAGGTGACCTACTGTGAATGTTATCAGCGCAGAGACGTTCACTATGACGGGCTAGAGCAAAGCCGCCACTGGCAACAAATAGGCATCGACAAACTGGTGATTACCAGCGGAGAAATGCTACAACGGATCTATACTTTAGTACCTGATTACTATCGGGCTTCCTGGTTACTCGGCTGCCAGCTGATCGTCGTCAGCGAACGGCTGGCAGAACAGGCTCGTCAGCTTGGCTGGCGTGATATCCGAGTGGCCGATAACGCCGATAACGATGCGCTCGTGCGCGCACTACAATAAACCTGATCATGGGATGTACCATTATGACGGAACACAATACCCCCACAGCTCCATCCGACGAGGTTGCTGAACGGGTTGAACCCGCGCATCAGCAGCAGGATCCTGCACCGCAGCCCAAACGTAGCGGTGCCGTGCTCGGGGCGATCGCGATTGTGATTGCGCTGGCAATAGGCGCGGGCTTGTATTACCACGGCCACCAGCAGGCGCAGAAAGAAACCGCTGCGCTGCAACGTCTGGAAGCGCAGTTAAACACATTGCAGCAGCAGCATAAGCAAGAGCAGCAGCAGTGGCTGGACGCTCAACAGCAGCAAAGCAAAGCGCAGGAGACTGCCGCACAGCGTCTTGAGGCGCTAACGCGTCAGTCGGACGAGCTGCGCGATAAGCTGGCGGCGCTTTCCAGCCATGACACCAATACCTGGCTGATCGCTCAGGCAGATTTTCTGGTGAAACTGGCAGGACGCAAGTTGTGGAGTGACAAAGACGTCACCACCGCAGGCGCATTGCTGAAAAGCGCGGACGCTAGCCTGGCGGAAATGAACGATCCCAGCCTAATAGAAATCCGCCGCGCACTGACCAACGATATCGGTGCACTGGCAGGCGTGAGTCAGGTCGATTTTGACGGCATCATTCTGAAAGTAAATCAGCTCACCGATCAGCTGGATAACTTACAGCTCGCCGACAACAATACTGATGAAGCACCGATGGACGCCAACAGCACAGAGCTGTCCGCTTCCTTGAGCGAGTGGCGACAAAATCTAAGCAAGAGCTGGCACAATTTCCTGGCTGATTTTATCACCATTCGCCGCCGCGACAGCGCTGCCGAACCGCTGCTGGCACCGAATCAGGATGTGTATCTGCGCGAGAATATCCGCTCACGTCTGCTGGTTGCCGCACAGGCCATTCCTCGCCACCAGAATGAAGTGTACAAACAGTCGCTGGAAACGGCAGCAACCTGGGTTCGCGCCTACTTCGATACCACCGACCCCACGACGCAGGCCTTTTTGGATCAGCTCGATGCCTTAAGCCAGCAGTCAGTTTCACTGGATGTCCCAACGGAGCTACAAAGTCAGGCACTGTTGGAAAAACTGATGCAAACGCGCGTTCGTAACCTACTGGCTCAGGCGCCAGCCACACAGCAAGGGGAATGAGCATGCTAAAAGTCTTATTGCTGTTCCTGATCCTGATCGCCGGCATCGTGATCGGCCCGATCGTCGCGGGTCACCAAGGTTACGTCCTGATCCAAACGGATAACTACGACATTCAAACCAGCGTGACCGGTCTGGTCATTATGCTGGTACTGTTCTTTCTCGCCTTTTTGGCGGTGGAATTGGTGCTCCGCCGGATCTTTCGTACCGGATCCCGCACGCGTGGCTGGTTCCTCGGCCGCAAACGCACACGCGCCAGAAAACAGACCAAAGCCGCGCTGCTCAAGCTGGCCGAGGGCGATTATTTACAGGTAGAGAAGCTACTGACGCGCAATGCCGATCATGCCGAGCAGCCTGTGGTTAACTACCTGCTGGCAGCCGAAGCCGCTCAGCAGCGCGGCGACGACTTCCGCACCAAGCAATATCTGGAGCGTGCCGCCGAGGTTGCAGATACCGATCAGCTTCCGGTAGATATTACACGCGTGCGTATTCAGCTAGCGCGTAATGAAGATCATGCTGCACGTCACGGCGTGGACAAACTGCTGGAGGTTGCGCCCCGCCATCCTGAGGTACTGCGTTTAGCGGAGCAGGCTTTCCTGCGTACTCACGCCTACAGCGCGCTGCTGGATATTCTGCCTGCGATGCGCAAGATCAATCTGTACCCTGAAGAACGTTTGTTGGATCTACAGCAGCAGGCCTATATCGGCCTGATGAATCAGGCGATGGCAGATGGTGGCAGCGAAGGGTTGAAATCATGGTGGAATAATCAGAGCCGCAAAGTACGCCATGAAATCCCGCTCCAGGTCGCGATGGTTGAGCATTTGATCGAGTGTGACGATCATGATACCGCTCAGAAGATCATTCTCGATGGACTCAAACGCCAGTATGACGAACGTTTGATCCTGCTCATGCCACGCCTCAAAGCCGGAAACCCAGAACAGCTGGAAAAAGTGCTGCATCAGTACATCAAGCAGCAAGGCGCTACTGCGCTGTTGAGTAGTACGTTAGGTCAGTTGCTGATGAAACACGGCGAGTGGCAGCAGGCCAGCGATGCTTTCCGCACCGCATTGGAATTACGGCCGGACGCTTACGATTATGCCTGGCGTGCAGATGCGCTAGATCGGTTGCATCTGCCGGATGAAGCGGCCCAAATGCGGCGCGAAGGGCTGTTACTCACGCTACAGCAGCCTGCCAGCTAATTACCACGTAATTCCTTTCATAAGGCTCCTTTTTGGAGCCTTATTCTTTTGTATGACCCGTCCGAATAGCCCAACAGAAGGCGGTTACCGGACATTTTCCTCAGACGAAAAAAAACGCTTACCGATAAACGGTAAGCGTTGAAAATATCAGGTCTGTCAGACAACAGAATGGTGCCTCACTCAACGTTATGTCCGGAAGGCCCGATGGAGATTTGCATCTTCATCTGGAGTTGGACGATAGGCACCTCAAATTGGCTCTGCGTCATTCCCAGGATTATGAAGCCGAAGCAAGCATAGAAGGTGGAATGAGCATCTACCCGCTTATTTAAGCACAAATTATGCCAACATGCATAATTTTATTATCACTAGCTCATGAAATCGCGATAACCAGCTAATAATAAATACTATTTTTATTTATCGACTGGGAGAAGACCTCAGACACGTTAGCCGGCAAAAACGAGATCGCGCTCACAAAACCTGTCGCCATTCAGAGACGAATTTATCGAATAAAATATTAATCATTATTAATCAATGGATTAAATGTCTCTTTTTTGCGACAGCAGAACCCCTCAAGTGTCGTGTTTTTCCGACAGTCCCATTAAAGCTGTTGATTCAATTTAAAAAAGGGGAAATATCCGCGCCGGGAAACCGACGCGGACAGGATTGGCTTAATGAGAGGAGATTAACGGGAGGACAGCTGTTCTAAACTCTGCTTCGCTACCTGATACAGATAGTGCGCGGTCGGGAACAGCGCGCTGTCATCAACGCGGAATTTTGGGTGGTGCAGCGCATACGGTCCACCGGAGCCGACCATCATGAACGTACCTGGCAGTTTCTGCTGATAGAACGCGAAATCTTCACCAATCGGGCTGGCTTCCACGCGGCGCGCTTCAAACCCTTCGTCACTCGCCACATTCAGCGCAAACTCAACCCACTCTGGCGTGTTGATCACCGACGGCGGCCCTGCATGCCACAGGAACTCAATTTCTGCGCCAAAGGTGCTAGCGATACCTGCAACAATCTGACGGAAACGCTGTTCAATCAAATCGCGTGCGGCCTGATTGAACGTTCTGACCGTGCCTTCAACATAGGCAGTGTCCGGAATAACGTTCCAAGTGCTGCCGCTATGTACCTGAGTAATCGACACCACCGCGTTATTGTCGGACGATACCGTACGGCTGATGATGGTCTGTACGGCAGAAATCAGCTGACCCAGAATGATAATCGGATCGTTACCTTCATGCGGTTTCGCAGCGTGACAGCCTTTCGCTGCGATCTTGATCTCAAAGCGGTCAACGCCCGCCGTCAATGCACCATCTTTCCCACCAATGACGCCAACAGGCAGCGTCGGATCGTTGTGAATGCCGAAAATCGCTACCGCATTGTCCAACGCGCCGACGGCAATGACTTCCGGTGCGCCCAGCCCGGTCTCTTCAGCAGCCTGGAACAAAATCCGCACCGTACCTTTCAGCTCCGGCTCGATTTTCTTCAGCAGAATCGCCGCGCCCAGCGCAGCGGAAGAGTGAAAATCATGACCGCAGGCGTGCATCACGCCTTTGTTGAGCGACGTAAATTCTACGCCGGACTCTTCTTCAATCGGCAGGGCATCGATATCAGAACGAACCACGACCAGTGGACCATCCTGTAAGCCGCCGACTTCCGCGACCAGGCCGGTTTTCAGCGGCAGGTCGAGGACACGAATGCCCTCTTTTTCCAATACCGCACGAATCTTCTTCGTGGTCTCAAACTCCTGATTCGACAGTTCAGGGTTGCGGTGTAAATCGTGGCGAAATGCCTGAATAAACTGAGCCAGAGGCTCGTGCTGAGGTGCTGTTCTCATGAATACTTGCTCCACATTATCGTGCCCTGCCTGACAGGGCTGCCTTGTTCAGGCGTGCAGGTGTGTCTACGTATGCGTTAAATATCGTACTCAAGCGGCTCAGGCAGCTTGGTCAACTGACGCAGGAAACGCTGGGTTTGCGGGTTATCCGAGAAGCTAATCACCTGCTCCGCCGGGCCTTCCTCAACGATATGACCGTCCGCCATGAAGATCACGCGGTCAGCCACTTCTTTCGCAAACTGCATTTCATGGGTGACGATCACCATCGTGGTGTCATTTTTCGCCAGCTTCTGAATCACCTGAAGCACTTCGTGTACCCTTTCTGGGTCAAGCGCCGAGGTCGGTTCATCAAACAAAATCGCCTTCGGATCCACCGCCAGCGCCCGCGCAATACTCACGCGCTGCTGCTGCCCGCCGGATAGCGTCACCGGATACTGTGCCGCCTGCGGCAGCAAACCGACCTGCTCCAGCAAAGCCAGACCGATTTCATTCGCCTTCTGCTTCGGCATTTTTTTCACGACAATCAGCGCTTCTGTCACGTTCTCCAGCGCCGTCTTGTTCTTAAACAGGTTGTAACTCTGGAACACCATCGCCGTCTGACGGCGCAGCGCATAGGCCTCTTTAGCGGAGTAACGACGCGTATCCAGCGTTTGCTCGCCAATTTCAATCGTGCCCGACTCTGGCGTTTCCAGCAGGTTCAGGCAGCGCAGCAGCGTGGATTTACCTGAACCAGATGGACCGATAATCGCCACGACTTCGCCTTTCGCGATATCCAGACTAATGTTGTCCAACACCACCTGATCGCCAAAGCGTTTAGAAAGATTCTTTACACTGATCATGTCAGCCCCTTATCGCTGTAGCGAGTGATTCAGTTTCTTCTCAAGCTGTTTTTGCAGCCAGGCGTAAACAACAATCACCATCCAGTAAATCAGACCCACAACCAGGAAGGTCTCAAAGAAACGCAGAGATTCAGCGGCAATCATTTTGCCTTCCGCGAACAGTTCGGAGACGCCCAGCGCAAAGGCCACCGAGGTATCTTTAATCAGGGAGATGAAAGTGTTCCCCGTCGCGGGCAGCGCATTCAGCATGGCCTGAGGCAACACGATGCGGCGATAAACCTGTGCTTTACTCATGCCAATGGATAGGCCCGCTTCCGTCTGGCCGAAATCCACTGAGGCCAAGCCCGCACGGAAAATCTCAGCCATATAGGCGGACGTTTTCAGGCTAAAGCCGATAATCGCGGCCGTCATCGCATCCAGATTGGATAAGCCAGGGAATAGCTGCGGCAGGCCGAAGTAGATGATAAACAGCTGAACCAGCGAGGGAATACCGCGGAACAGCGAGATATACAGTTCGACGATTTTTACGACCACGACGATCTTGCTTTCACGGACTAACGCCAGGAGAAGGCCGAGCACCATAGCAAAAAACATCGAAACCACGGCAAGGAACAGCGTGGTTGGCAAATACATTAATACCTGGGGAAAGACCTTTAGCAGGTAGGCAAGATCGATATTCATGAGTAATACCATTAATGCATCCACCGGCCATATTGCACCGGTGGAACAGGGTTATAACTATTTGCTACATAACGAACCATCTAGCTACATAACAAATCATCTGGCTACGTAACGGCTCGCCAGAATGACGGCGCGAGGTTATTTAGCCGGTGATACCGTGATGTCTTCACCAAAATATTTTTCGGAGAACGCTTTCAGGCGTCCATCTGCGCGCATTTTCGTCAATTCTGCATCGAACTGTTTACGCAGCGCATCGCCTTTCTCGTCCTTATGGAACGGGAAGCTCACTTCTTCAATCACCAGCGGCTCACCGACCAGTTTGAACGGCAGGTTACGCTTATTGATTTCAGCCAACAGAATCGGACGTGAATTCACGTAGCCTTCAACACGTTTAGACAGCGCATCGTTCATCGCGCCATCGCGTGTTTCATAGGTACGAATATTCACGCTGCCGTCGGCAAACGCTTTTTTCAGGTTGTTGACGTGGTTAGAGCCCAGAACCCCAGCAACCGTCTTCCCTTTCAGGTCGGCCAGTGTATTAATGTCCGCATTGTCTTTGTGCGTCACAATCTGGCTGCCGTAGAAGCTGTACGGCTGGGCGAAGTTGTATTTTTCCTGACGCGCCGGCGTAATGGCTACCACGTTCGCTACAGTATCCAGTTTTCTCGCTTCCAGTTGACCCATCAGGCCGCTGAAATCGGCGGTGACCCACTCAACTTTGTAGTTCAGATCTTTCGCGATGGCTTCCGTGACTTCAACGTCAAACCCGACCAGCTTGTTATCCTGCTTGAAGCCACTTGGATAACTTTGGCCTGTTGAACCCACTTTCAATACTTTTTCCTGCTCAGAGCCGCTTTTCCCAGAATCACAGCCAGCCACAAGAAAGGCGGTCGTCAGCGCCAGAACAGACAACGTTACTTTTTTCATCATTTTACTGCCTCTCTTTTTGATTTTTTATCTTTCCACTGGTCATACAATTGGTTATCAAGGATTTTTTCCATCCAGATTGTCAGGTGTCCTTTTCCCAGATTCGTCTGCCCGACTTCCTTGAAACCATAATTTCTGTACATCTCAATCAACCACGGGTGGTTTTGCGCGGTGCCAAGTGACACGGCAGGCGCTTTAAGCTGGTTAATCAGAATTTCTTCCTCCAGCCAGCTCATCATTTGCTTACCCAGCCCCTGTTTTTTATAGCCAGGGTGCGTCGCAAACCAGCCCAGATGGGGTAGACCGAACGGGCCCGGCTCCGGCCCCCACGGATAGCGGATGGTAAATGACGACACCATCTCACCGTCTTTTTCCATCACATAAACGCCGTGTGAGGCAATATGCGTACGCACCATGTCGATATCCGCATGGGCGGCGGAAAAGTTGATACCCAGTTGGCGAATCGGCTCAAATGCCGCTAGCGCCAGTGCCAGATAGGTTTCATCGTCCGCAAGCGTAGCCTGACGAAATACGATACTCATGATGTCACCTTATTCTGGCAGCAGGCCGGAGTTATCCGCGTAGCGAATCACGTCATCAACCTTCTGCGGCGCACTGCCAACGTAGTTAGCCGGATTCAGCCATTCGTCCAAATCGGCGGCGGTCACCTGTTCAGAAAGCACTGGGTGAGCCAGCAGTACCGATTTAAAGGACTGATTCTGCTCGAATGCCTGCATAGAACATTCATAAACCAGATGGTGAGCAGTCTGCTTGCCAAGACGTTTGCCAATCTCGAACATCACTTTCTCAGACAGCAGCAGGCCATTTTGCAGATCGAGGTTCGCCAGCATCTGCTTCTCGTTGACGGACATGCCACGCAGGATGCCAAGCGCATTCTGAAGCTGAGCAGACAGATAGATATTGATTTCCGGCAGCGCAATCCACTCCGCACGCCAGCTCATCGCATCACGCTCATGCTCAACTTTCATAGATTCATGAATCAGCGCGGCGCTCTTAAACAGCGGAGCCGTCAGGCTCGCCAGCCCTTCCAGGGCGGCAGGGTTGCGTTTATGCGGCATCGTCGTAGAACCGATTTTCCCTTCAGAGAACGGTTCTTCGATTTCGTTAATCTCGGTGCGCATCAGGTTGTACAGCTCGTTGCCGATTTTGCCCAGCGTACCGCTGATCAGAACCGTAACAGAAGCATATTCGGAGAAGCGATCGCGGGCAGACTGCCAGCCGATATTCGGCGTATTCAGCCCCAGTTTATCCAGCGTCAGTCGCTCGATTTCCGGCCCTTTCTCGCCAAAAGAGGCATAGGTGCAAATCGCACCGTTGATGTTGCCAACCAAAACACGTTCTTTGATTTCACCCAGACGTTCGAGGTGACGGATAAATTCATCTAGCCAGACGGCCAGTTTGAAGCCAAACGTGGTGGGCAGCGCCTGCATACCGTGGGTACGACCGGCCATCAGCGTATGCTGGTGTTTCTTTGCCAGACGTTTCAACTCAACGGCCAGCAGTTGTGTATCTCTGACGACAATATCAAAAGATTGTTTCAGCTGTAACACCGTCGCCGTATCAACGATGTCCTGCGTGGTCACACCGTAGTGAATAAACTCACCCGCGGCACCGCACTGTTTCTGAATCGCGGCAATCGTCGGCATCAGAGAGTGCTTCATGCGCGCGGCATCTTTTGCAATCTCTTCAACGTTAAGCGCGCTTGCGTCAGCGTTTTCTGCAATGGTTTTTGCCGCATCCAGCGGAATGACACCCAGTTCACCCTCGGCAAGCGCCAGGGCGACTTCTACTTCGACCTGTTTAGTCAGTCGGTTATGCTCGGACCAGACGCCGCGCATTTCAGGCGTGCCAAAATTATTCCCTATAAGAAGAAAATCAATAAGATGTGATGCCATAGTTAACTCGTTAGTGTTGGATTTATCAGGCGGGATTTATATCGTCTTTTTAATTTTTAAAAATATAACATGCGGAAATTATGCGCTTTATACCTTTGGGATCTATCTTAGATCAAAAAGTTTGATTGCAAACTATGCATGCAGAAATGTTCGCTAACACTCTCTCCTCTGCTGAAAAACCCATTTGTCACTTTCCTCTTCCTACAATGAAACTCCTTATCCGTATGACCGCTGCCGAAGGATTATCATGCTTTCCCACACGACATTACGTACTCCCCGTAGCTTATTGATTACCATGATCATTATTTCATCCTTTTCTACTCAGGCTCAGGCGCAGGATCGCTATCTTCTGGAAAAGGTCGTTGAAGTCAGCCGTCATGGCGTACGTCCTCCAATAGAATCCAACACGATGGCACTGGAATCCGGCACGGCACGACAGTGGCCTCAGTGGGTCACGCGGGAAGGTGAATTAACCGGACATGGCTATGCCGCCACCGTATTAAAAGGCCGCTACGAAGGTGAATATTATCGTCAACAGCATCTGTTCGCGTCAGGTTGTCCGACGGAACAGCAGATTTATGTGCTCGCCAGTCCGCTACAACGTACCCGCGCAACGGCACAAGCTTATATGGACGGCATGTTTCCAGGCTGCGGCGTTGCGACGCATGCCGTTGAGGATGAAAAGCAAGATCCGCTGTTCCACGGGGATAAAATGGGCATTGGCACGCTTGACCCCGAACGGGCAAAGGCTGCGGTGCTGGAAGCCATGGGCGGTGATTTGAATATCGCCTATCAGCGTCTTAAGCCCAGTATCGAGCTGTTGAAGCAGGTCGTATGCGAAGCAGATAAGCCGTGCCCGGTGTTTGATAAACCGTGGGCGATAAAACAGGATAAAGACGGTTCGACTTCTATCAGCGGCCTGAATACGCTGGCGAATATGAGCGAGGTTTTCCTGCTGGAGTACAGCGAGAATCTGCCGCAGGCACAGGTCGCTTTTGGTCACGTCAGCAACACACAGGATCTCATTCCGCTGATGGCCCCGATGACCGCTAAATACGACTTCACCAATGATGTTCCCTATATCGCACAGCGCGGCGGTTCGCTATTCATGCAGCAAATCGCACAGGCTCTGGCGCAAGGGACGCAGGAAGCGCAGGACACGTCACAAGGTGAACCACCGGCCGTTCCTTACTTGCTGTATGTTGCTCACGACACCAACATCGCCTATCTGCGCACGCTATTGCAGTTTCACTGGCAGCTACCCGGCGATACCGCGGATAATATTCCGCCCGCAGGCAGTCTGGTATTCGAACGCTGGCGTGATACCACCACTCAGCAGCGTTTCTTGCGTATCTATTTCCAGACGCAGTCGCTGGATCAGATTCGTTCACTGACGCCGCTTGACGATCGGCAGCCGTTACTGAAAGAGGAATTTACCTCTCAGGGCTGCCAGCAGACAGAAAAAGGCACACTGTGTCCTTTTGATACCGCACTGAAATCAATGCGAGAACGTATCGATAGCAGCGCGCTGGCACCCGTGCATTACGCGCCGTAACGCGCGATATCGCAGGGAACAACAACGTCTTGTCGGGTTGATAAATCCGACAAGGCTTTCGCCAGAGAAGGCAAAGTACAAACGAAAAAAAAGCACATCTTTCGATGTGCTTTTCTTTTTAATTGGTCGGCGAGAGAGGATTCGAACCTCCGACCCACTGGTCCCAAACCAGTTGCGCTACCAAGCTGCGCTACTCGCCGAATGTACTGCTTTTTTGAACATCACTGATGTTCTTGTTTGTGTGGTGCGAAGAGAGGGACTTGAACCCTCACGTCCGTAAGAACACTAACACCTGAAGCTAGCGCGTCTACCAATTCCGCCACCTTCGCATAACTCACAAACAGTCAATCAACTACTCTAGTTGCAAAATCTGGGGTGGCTAATGGGACTCGAACCCACGACAACTGGAATCACAATCCAGGGCTCTACCAACTGAGCTATAGCCACCATCACCACACTTTACATCAACTACTTATTACGCGGTACTTCCTTTTCACGGGATACTTTCTTTACGAAAAAAAGTGTACCACCGCAGCTCTTGCACACAACATACTTCATACAGAATATAATGGTGCGCCCGACAGGATTCGAACCTGAGACCTCTGCCTCCGGAGGGCAGCGCTCTATCCAGCTGAGCTACGGGCGCTTAGCGCCGTTGCGGGGCGGGATATTACGGGCTTAGCGACTGGCTGTCTAGTGCTTTTTTATCGAAATGATGCGTTTGATTATGATTTGCTCATTCCAAGCTAAATAACACACAGTTCCGCCCTTCCCGCCCCCAAATACTACGATTTACCCTCTGTCAGCGACGTTTTTTTGCCCAGTCCCAGTGCGAAATAACACAGGCTGACCACGGCTAAAAAGGCGACACCGACCAATAAAGACATCCGCGTATCGATATTGATGTACATTCCCACCAGCACACACAGCAAAAATGCCATCGTCAGGTAGTTTACCCACGGGAACAATACCGATTTAAACGGATGTGTGGCCAGCGCAGCACGATGCTGTTCACGAAAACGCAACTGGCTGATTAACACCACAAACCACGGCACCATACCCGGCAGCACGCTGGCGCTATAAACATACACAAACACTTTTTCTGGGTTAGGAATGATGTAGTTCAACACCGACCCAGCCATCAGGCAAAGAATAGAAATCATGACGCCTGCCGCAGGTACGCCACTAGCCGTCACTTTACCCAACCAGGCAGGGAGCTGGCGGTTGTTGGCCAGCGAATACAGCATACGTCCACAGCTATACATGCCACTGTTGCAGCCGGACAGCGCGGCCGTCAGCACCACAAAGTTGATGATCCCTGCCGCTGCGGTGATACCAATCTTCGCAAATGTCATCACGAACGGACTGCCGGACGTGCCGATTTCATTCCAGGGGAAAATCGTGACGATAACGAAGATCGCGCCCACATAGAAAATCAGGATGCGCCACAGAATGTTGTTGATCGCGCGCTTCAGCGTCACCTGCGGATTTTTCGCCTCGCCCGCCGTAATGCCGACCAGCTCCACGCCCTGATAAGACGCCACGACCAGACAGAGTGCGAACAGCAGACCTTTCCAGCCTCCCGCGAGGAAACCGCCGTGTTCGGTCAGGTTACTAAATCCAGTCGCCTGACCGTGGTTACCAAAGCCGAAGAAGATAATGCCAACACCGACGACAATCATCACGACAATGGTGGTGATTTTTATCATCGCGAACCAGAATTCGATTTCGCCATACAGTCTTACCGCCGCAAGGTTTGCGCCCGCGACCAGCGCAACGGCGGCAATGGCCGGTAGCCATTGCGGCAAATCGGGGAACCAATACTGGACATAGACGCCAATGGCGGTAATTTCCGAAATCCCGACCGCCATCCACATAAACCAGTAGCCCCATGCGGTGAGATAACCGAAAAAGGGACTCATGTATTTATGCGCGTAGACGGCAAAGGATCCCGCAACCGGCTCTAGAAACAGCATTTCGCCCATTGAACGCATGATGAAGAAAACGAAGATCCCAGCGACAATATAGGCCAGCAATACTGACGGCCCTGCCCACTTCAGCGCGCTAGCCGCGCCCATAAACAGCCCGACGCCGATCGTGCCACCCAGCGCAATCAGCTCAATGTGCCGGGCTTCCAACCCCCGATGGAGTTTTTCCTGCTTTACATCTTCTGCCATATATCCTCTGTCTTTATGTTGTGCTTATCCCGGCTGCTGCCGGTTATTGTTCTTATTTCAGAAATACTGCCGACTACCGATGAGGAAGAACGTACCCTTGCCCCAAATTAGCGGCATGAAAATACCGTAATGTGGGTTTGAATAACACATCAGGGATGACGAATACGCCAAAGATAGAATTCTGTATTTCTGATTGGCTAGAAAACAGACAATTAAAATCGAATAGGAATAAGAAGTCAGATTTATATACTGCAGGGAAAGATAACGGAGAAAAGTTGGCGCGTTTAACGCGCCAATTCAATGAAGCTACAGGCGACCGCTGTAGTGATAGGCGACATATTTCAACAGCTTAAACTGCCGAAAAATACGGCTCGGCTGTGACAGCAAACGATACAGCCATTCCAACCCTAAGTTTTGCCACACGAGCGGGGCGCGCTTCACATGTCCGGTAAAGACGTCATACGTTCCCCCCACGCCCATATACAGCGCATCGGGATAGTGGTGACGACAGTCGCGCATCAGAATTTCCTGTCGTGGCGACCCCATCGCAACAGTGACAATTTGCGCACCGCTGGCGCGGATACGTTCGAACAGCGCATCGCGCTGTTCTGGCGTAAAATAGCCATCCTGACTGCCGACAATATTCACGTTCCACTGCGCCCGCAGCTTCGCTTCCGTTTGTGCCAGCACGTCAGGTTTGCCGCCCACCAGAAAGACCGGCGTTCCCTCCTCGCCCGCTCGTTCCATTAGCGCTTCCCACAGGTCAGCCCCCGCAACTCGCGTGACATCAGCCTGCGGGTACTTGCGTCGAATGGAGCGTACGATACTGATGCCGTCCGCATACTTGTACTCAGCGCGATCGAGCAACGCACGCAGCGCTACGTCTTTTTCCGCCGTTAGCACTTTCTCAGCGTTAATCGCGACGAGCGTGCCCGTTTCAACCCGCTCGCCCGCAAACAGGTAATCAACAAACTGCGCCATATTGCGAAAACCGTGAATGGGCAAACCACGAATGGTATACAGAGGAATGGTCTCTGTGGTTTTTAACGCTGTCATACCTGCTCCTTTATCACAGGATCCACGGTGTTGGGTGTCGGCGCGAGCGGCGTGGCACGCATACGCATCAGACGCTGCCGGATGAGTCCGGCGCTTTCCAGCAGCCAATAGAGCAGCTTGGCAACCAGCAGACACAGACCAAATACCAGACAGAAAAACACCACACGTGAAACAAAAGAATCGACGCCTTCACGCGTCAGCACAATAATATTGAACACCGCCCCGAAGCAGAACGCCTGCAAAATAGCGGATTTATAGCGATTGCTGTCGTTCTTCCCTAACTCGTACACCCAGTCGAACCATTTGATAACCAGCCCTACCGCAATCGCGCCGAGCGGGATAAACAGCACGCCGCCCATCACCACCAGCGAGCCCAACAGCGTGGGGGAAATCGCCAGTCCAGAGCGATTATTCAACACTTCCCAGGTGAAATAGTTCGCACTGTTTAACACCAGATTCGGACGATCCGGCCATAGCCAGGAAGGAATAAAGACGTAGAAATCACGGGCAATCGGTGCCAGCCCCTGGAATTCAATCTTGTCGTAGTTCTGCCACAGCAGCGCCAGATTTTCCCAGGGCGAGAAGGTGTCGCGGGTTAAATAGAGGAACGTATAAAAGGCGTAATCACCGCTGACATCCAGCCCATAACGCTTCAGCGCCAGCCAGAACATCCCGACAATCCCGAACGCACCAGCCGCAACCAGCATCCAGAGCGTAATCCAGCCTCGCACAATGCCAATAAACAGAAATAGAGCGAAGGCGATAATCACATTCGCACGCGTTCCGCCCACAATCACATACGTCAGCATCCCAAACGCGACCGTTCCGATGAGGAACATTATCCAAGCACGCTGCGTCTGCCGCAGGAAATACACTACCAGCATCGCCGGAATGAAGAAGTAGAAGAAGCGTTTCAACGCCACGCCGGACACATCGCTGGAGAATATCTGGCTGTAAGAATTTAGCTTAAACAACAAGAAGCCATTGTTGAGGAAGAAAATACCGACGGTGGCGACCGCAATCAACGCCAGCAGCAGCCAGGTCAGATTGGCTTCAACCCGGTTCACCGTCAGGAGTGGCTTACGCGGCGTGGAAGCTTTCTGGCGTAACCGCGTCTTATAGCTGACGTAATAGATCGCATAGAACGCCGTCGCAGACAGCATCGCCTGAAGCAGGAACTGCACGGGAACCACTTCAACGCCAAAGCGGAATACCAGTACGCAGGTAAACGGAAAACCAAAATAGAATGTTAATAAATAGAGCAGGGAAAACAGCACGTTAAAATTAAAACGTACCCGCCGAAACTCCATCCAGGTCAGGCTCAGGATAAAGATGACTGAAATCAGGTAGACGGCAAACAGCCCACCAAATTGCCCCAGCGTCATGTTGGTTCTCCCGCTGCCAACGCCAGCGCATCGCGCCAGCCTTGCAGATAATTGGGATTAAAGAACGCAATCTGGTGCTTATCGACTGATGCCAATTGGCGCTGCGCTTCACGTACCAGCGCTTCATCCAACTCGTCACCGTAAAACAGCACGGGCAGCCCTTGTTCCGTCAGATCCTGCCAGAACGGATTTTGTCGGCTGATCACGAACGGCACGCCAAACTGAATCAGCAGACATAACGTCCCGATTCCCTGCTGGCGATCGAAAATAAAATAGCCCAAATCGCAGGTGCGCAGCATGTTGAGATAATCATCAAATGCCAGTTGGTCTTTTAGCAGTTGGAAATTTTTCACGCCAAACAGCGCCAAACCGTCCTTTTCCACCTGCGCGATGTAGGACTCGTTATTCGCAGGGTAGCCCATCGGCACAATGACCCGCACATTTTTCCCGAACTGCTTGTGAATCGCCCGCAGCGCTTCCTGATGGCGATTCGTGCGATCGCCAGAATTGCCGACCAGAATCGTCATCGGCCCTGCCAGCGGTTTATCCACCTGCATGCCCGTTAGCGCCGGATTCATTCGCGTTGGGAAGTACAGCAATGACGTCGGCACGCGAGGTGAACGCTGCTGATACCACGCCAGATCGCCACGCGTGGCAAACACGTGTCCGACACGCTTTTGCGCCATACGCCGCAGCAGATAAAACAGGCGATACTTCAGGCTACTCGCTTCTTCATACAAATCCGCGCCCCAAACGTGCCAGTAAACCTGCTCGGATTTGATTTTTCCGCTCAGCAACGCCAGCCACAGCGTGGGATTAAACTGCCCATGCAGGAAAAAGCGCATCTTACGATTCGCTTTGGCTCTGGCGATGACTGCCTCAGCCAGCGTTTTCTTATCCACGCAGGTTTCGACACGCAGCGCGGGAAAATCAGCCGATGAAATGCCGTCGTGAGCAGCCACGATAAAATGCCGAATCTGCTGTTCGGGGAATTCCGTCGCCAGTACGTCGTTAAAAAAACGTAAAACGGTCTGGTTATGATGCGGGATGTCAGATCCCAATACATGAATCAGTGTCGTCATGCTCGCCTACGGTAAATAATGAATACGCAACAACAAAGCAAAAAATAGACCAGGTAGGTTGCCATATAGGCCTGCGCCGCACCTTGTGCGCCATAAAGCGGAATCAGCCAGTGGGAAAACCCGGTCAGCAGGAGAAACTGGCTCACTTCCGTGAGCAGATAAAAGCGCAGCGCCGCTTTCGCAATGACAAGATAGCCAAAGACGTAAGCGCCCACTTTCATTACATCGCCTACCAATTGCCAAACGAAGAGATCTCGCATTGCCGTGAACTCGCTGGAGAACAGCAGCCAGATGGCAAAATCTCGCAGCAGCCACACACAAAAGCTAACGCCTGCCACAACGGGCAGCACAAACTTCAGCGAGCGAACAATCTCCTGCGACAACGCGGCTTTATCCGTCAGACGCGAGAGTGTCGGCAACAAATACACGGTAAAGGAGGCAGTAATGAATTGCAGATAAGCATCGGAAATACTGCTGACGCCCTGCCAAATACCCACTTCATCCCAGCTGTAATGTGCCGCCAGCAGGTTACGCATCATGATGTACGCAACGGGCAGCGTCACCGCCGTCATCAACGCCATTAACGTGAACTTGCCCAACTGCCCGGCAATCGCACGATCCCACGCGGGTTTCAGCGATATCAGCGAGAGCGGCGTGCGCCGATATAGCATGATGCCTGCTGGAATCACCAGCAGCGCGGGCACCAACGCCAGCCCGGCCAGTGCGCCAACATAGCCGCCCAGTTGCAGACAGAGCCAAAAGGCTGCCAGCCCAATCAGACTGCCGCCGATCACAGCCAGCGCATTGCCTATCGCATCCCGATAGCCCTTGAGAATCGCCAGAAACAGGTTGGCGTAAGCGATACCCATCTGGATAAACGCCAGCGCACGCACCACATCGCGATAGTCATCATGCCCAAACAGCAGAGTGGCGACAGGCGTTGCGGCAGTAAGAAAAAGAATCGCTAGCAGCGTGGAGAAGCCCAGCACCAGCGTGACTGACGTTCCGAGCAGCGGCCTCAACCGTTCCGGTTGCTGCTGATACTCCGCGACGTATTTGGTGACGCCGTTGAAGATCCCCGCACCGGCCAACACGCCCAGAACCGTAATAAGCTGACGGAAATTCCCTGCCATCCCCACGCCGCTGGGGCCAAACATGACCGCCAGCAGTTTGACGACAACCAGCCCCGCGCCGATTTTTATCAGCGTAGAGCCTGCCGTCCATATCGATGCTTTCGCCAACGACATATCAGGAGAAGAAGCTCAGAATGGTATTAATCACCGTCCGCTGATTGACGTCTGACAGGTTGTAGAACAGCGGTAAACGTACCAACCGTTCGCTTTCCTGCGTGGTGTAGCGATCTTCACCGGAGAAACGACCGAAGTTCAGACCGGCTGGGCAACTGTGCAGCGGGATATAATGAAAGACCGTCATAATTTCGGCTTCTTTCATGTAATTGATAAACGCACTGCGGTCATCCTGATCGCGCAGTTTGATATAAAACATGTGCGCGTTGTGAATCCCATTGGCAGGCACGGTCGGCAGGGTAATACGCCCGGCATCGGCCAGCGATTTGAATGCCGCGTAGTAGTTCTGCCACAGTTTCAGACGACGCTCGTTGATCGGCCGCGCCGCTTCCAACTGTCCCCAAAGATAGGCAGCCTGAATATCCGCCATCAGGTAGCTTGAACCGATATCACGCCAGGTGTATTTGTCCACCTGCCCACGGAAGAACTGGCTGCGGTTGGTGCCTTTTTCACGGATGATTTCCGCACGCTCCACCAGCCTTGCGTCATTAATCAGCGTGGCTCCGCCCTCACCGCCCGAGGTGTAGTTCTTGGTTTCGTGAAAACTGAAGCAGCCAATATGGCCGATAGAGCCCAGAACGCGGCCTTTGTAGCTCGACATTACGCCCTGCGCGGCATCTTCCACGACATATAAATCGTATTTCTTCGCCAGAGCCATAATCGCGTCCATCTCGCAGGCCACGCCCGCGTAGTGAACCGGCACGATAATGCGCGTCTTTTCCGTAATGGCGGCTTCGATCTTCGTTTCGTCAATGTTCATGGTATCCGGGCGGATATCGACAAACACGATCTTCGCACCGCGCAGCACAAAGGCGTTGGCGGTAGAAACGAAGGTATAGCTCGGCATGATCACTTCATCGCCGGGCTTAACGTCCAGCAATATCGCAGCCATTTCCAGCGACGCGGTGCAGGAAGGCGTGAGCAGGACTTTTTTGCTGCCGGAATAATGTTCCAGCCATTGCTGACAACGGCGGGTAAAGCCACCATCGCCGCACAATTTGCCGCTGCTCATGGCAGCCTGCATATAATCCAGTTCCGTACCGACAATCGGTGGCGCGTTAAATGGAATCATGTGATCACCTGTATAACCAATACGCCGTGCTCTCAATCATGGCACCACGGCGAAGATAAAGACGAAGCGCCGCCACGTTGCTAACCTGTGTCGCGACCCGAAGACATATCAACTCTTGTTGTCGGCACCACGTTTCCGCCAGCGCCATCAGCTGTGAACCAATGCCCCGTACGGTAACACCCGGCCAAACGCCCAGTAGCCCGATGCGGGCATCCGAGTCATTCACTCTGCGTAACGTGACCCAGCCTTGTGGGTTGCCAGCGGCGTCTTCCACCAGCAAACAGCAGTGGTCGAACGTACCGCGCACGGCATTCTCAATCCACTGCGCATAGAAACGCCCGCTATCCTCCGGTTGATACCACGGAGAACGGAAACGGCTCAGCGCAAAAACACGTGACGCAGCGTCCCTCAGTGCAGGGATATCGTCGGGTGTGGCTTCACGCCAGCGCGGTAGCGGCGTAACAATCGTAGCCCGTTGCAGCGGCAGACTGAGATCGACCTCGCCTTCCACCAATCGAAAACCTAGATCGGCAAGCGCATCTGCCAGCACCAGATTGTCCGCTGCGATTTTAGCCTGCGTCAGCGTAAATGCGTTCAGCGCATCGAGCTTCAACGCAGGCGCAGATGGCGAAAAATTCAGCTTACCGCTGTCAATCTGGAAGAATTCGCTCTCCCAGCCCAGCGGTTCAACCGTGGCGCGAATCTCTCCCTTTCCAATTGATATCGGATGGATCATCGTTTCGCTCCTTTCTTTTCCGCCATCTGGTTTTCCAACTTCCGGTTTGCCAACGTCTGACACGGGTTTAGTCGTTCAACCCTAAACGCTCGCCGGTATAAGAACCATCCTGCACGCTGCGCCACCATTTTTCGTTATTCAGATACCAACTGACGGTTTTTCTCATGCCCGTCTCAAACGTTTCTTCTGGACGCCAGCCCAGCTCACGTTCAATTTTCCCGGCATCGATCGCATAGCGCATGTCGTGGCCTGGGCGGTCTTTCACGTAGGTGATGAGATCGCGGTAATGCGCTACACCAGCAGGCTTATTCGGCGCCAGCTCTTCCAGCAGCGCACAAATGGTCTGCACCACTTCAATGTTTTTACGCTCGTTGTGACCACCGATGTTGTACGTCTCGCCGATTTCGCCTTCCGTCACCACTTTGTACAGTGCGCGAGCGTGGTCTTCGACAAACAGCCAGTCACGGATTTGCGCGCCGTCACCGTAAACCGGTAACGGTTTGCCCGCGACCGCATTCAGGATCACCAGCGGAATCAGCTTCTCTGGGAAATGGTAAGGACCGTAGTTGTTCGAGCAGTTGGTGATAACCGTCGGGAACCCGTAGGTGCGCAGCCAGGCGCGAACAAGGTGGTCGCTGGAGGCTTTCGATGCGGAATAAGGGCTGCTTGGCGCATAAGGCGTGGTTTCTGTAAACAGATCATCCGTCCCGTGCAGATCGCCAAACACTTCATCGGTGGAGATATGGTGAAAACGGAATGCACGCTTGTCCGCATCAGCTAAGTTCTGCCAATAGTGACGTGCTGCTTCCAGCATCGTATAGGTGCCGACAATATTGGTTTCGATAAACGCTGCTGGGCCATCGATAGAGCGATCGACGTGGCTTTCTGCCGCCAAATGCATCACCAGCGCAGGCTGGTAAGCCGTAAAGACACGGTCCAGTTCAGCACGATCGCAGATATCAACCTGCTCGAACGCGAAGCGTGAGCTATCAGCGACGGGTGCCAGCGAAGACAGGTTGCCCGCATAGGTCAGTTTATCGACAACAACAACGCTGTCCTGCGTTTCCGTCAGAATGTGTCTGACCAACGCCGAACCAATAAACCCTGCGCCACCGGTAATTAAAATACGTTTCAACGCCATACTCCTTTGGTATCAATAACCCACTGTTGTTTTACATCATCTGGGTTAATCGCTTTAAACTGACGGTGATCGACCAGCATCACCAGCACATCGGCTTCTTTTAATGCACTGCTGGTATCGACCAGTTTTACCTGCCCGGCCAACACGGACGGCAGGTGTTTGACATTCGGTTCGACGGCTAACGTCACGCCAGTGTTCCACTGTGCAATCATGGACGTAATCCCTACCGCTGGGCTTTCACGCAGATCGTCAATATCAGGCTTGAACGCCAGCCCAAAGCAGGCCACCGTAACCTCGCTGGCACGTTTATCCGTTTGCGCCAGATAATCCGCCACGGCCGCTTTTACGCGATCCACCACCCAGAGCGGTTTGCCATCGTTCACCAGTCTCGCGGTATGAATTAACCGAGCCTGCTGCGGATTCTGCGCCACGATAAACCAAGGGTCGACCGCAATACAGTGCCCGCCGACGCCAGGGCCGGGTTGCAGGATATTGACGCGGGGATGGCGGTTTGCCAATCGGATAAGTTCCCATACGTTAATGTTTTGTTCGGCACAAATCAGCGAGAGCTCATTGGCGAACGCAATATTGACGTCGCGGAAGCTGTTTTCCGTCAGCTTGCACATTTCGGCGGTGCGAGAGTTAGTAACCACACACTCACCTTCGAGGAAGATTTTGTACAGTTCGCTCGCACGAGCAGAGCACACTGGGGTCATGCCGCCAATGACGCGATCGTTTTTAATCAGCTCGACCACGACCTGCCCCGGCAGCACACGTTCAGGACAATAGGCAATGTTGATATCCGCCGTTTCTCCAACCTGCTGCGGAAACGTCAAATCCGCGCGCGCATCGGCCAGCCACTCGGCCATTTGCTCGGTTGCACCCACGGGGGATGTCGATTCTAAAATCACCAGATCGCCTTTCTTCAGCACGGGCGCGATGGACGCCGCAGCCGCCTGAACGTAGGCCAGATCCGGTTCGTGATCGCCTTTGAAGGGGGTAGGAACGGCGATCAGGAAAGCATCGGCTGGCACAGGCTTTGTCAGCGCCTGAAGGTAACCATTTTCAACTGCCACTTTGACCAACGCATCCAGATCGGGCTCGACGATATGGATTTCGCCGCGATTAATGGTTTCGACCGCCAGTTTGTTCACATCGATACCGATGACTTTTTTCTGGCGCGACGCAAACGCCGCAGCAGTGGGTAAACCGATGTAGCCTAAACCGATTACGGAAATGGTAGTAAAGCTCATAGTGTCACCATAATTATTTCTCGGATACTGATATCGGATACTGATAGATGCATTGAGCGGTGATAATGGATAGATCGTAAAGACGCTGTGAATACATCCCTGTACGCTCGGATTGCGCCATCCATGGCGCAAACGCTTTACTCTTCTATTCCATTATCACCGTTTGCATTCTGTAAATCGGGCCGTCACATGACGACGTTTAAAATCGCTCCTAGCGATTTTTTAAAGCATCAACGATGCGTTGACAGGCTTGACCATCACCATAAGGATTGTGGGCACGGCTCATTGCCTGATACGCCTCTTCATCCGTCAACAGCATAGATACCGCATCGACAATGCTGGTTACTTCTGTCCCTACCAGCTTGACCGTACCGGCTTCAACCGCCTCCGGCCGTTCTGTCGTATCACGCATCACCAATACAGGCTTGCCTAACGACGGCGCTTCTTCCTGAATGCCGCCAGAGTCGGTCAAAATCATGTAAGACCGATTCATCAGATACACGAAAGGCAGATAGTCCTGCGGCGCAATCAGCATCACATTATCAATGCCGCTCAGGATGCGATTCACCGGTTCACTGACGTTAGGGTTCAGATGGACCGGATACACAATTTGTACTTCGGGGTGTCGACGGGCGATGTCGGCCAGCGCGCTGCAAATGCGCTCGAAGCCGCCGCCAAAACTTTCGCGGCGGTGTCCGGTAACCAGAATCAGCTTCTTGTTATCGTCTAAAAAGGCATATTTCTCGTCGAGGCTGCGGCGTAGCGCGGCATCCCCGAGAATACGATCGCGCACCCAGAACAGCGCATCAATCACCGTATTACCCGTCACAAAAATATGCCGGTCAGACAGATGCTCACGCAGTAAATTTTGGCGGGAATTTTCCGTTGGGGCGAAATGATACATCGCCAAATGTCCGGTCAGTTTACGGTTAGCCTCTTCCGGCCAGGGCGAGTACAGATTGCCAGTACGCAATCCCGCTTCTACATGGCCGACGGGGATACGCTGATAAAAAGCCGCCAGACTGGTTGCCAACGTCGTGGTGGTATCGCCGTGCACCAACACCAGGTCGGGTTTGAACTCCGCCATAACGGGTTCAAGTCCCGATAAAATCCGGCAGGATATCTCACTAAGTCCCTGTCCCGGTCGCATAATATCCAGATCGTAATCCGGCGTAATGTCGAACAAACGCAGCACCTGATCCAGCATCTCCCGGTGCTGGGCTGTTACGCAAATTCTCGATTCAAAGGCTCCATCCTGAGCCAAGGCATGAACCAGCGGCGCCATTTTTATGGCTTCTGGCCGGGTGCCGAAAACTGTCAATACTTTCACATTGAATCTCTTTAATCAGGTTAGACGCTGACGCTCACTGAGCATCAGCAAGCTGGTTAGCGCGGACGACGAGCCAAGGCAACACCCGCCCCAACGAGCGCACCAATCGCACCCCACATCACCATCAGGAATGCCCGGCGCGGGCTGTCGCGCTTCACCGGTTCTTCCGGCGTACGCAAATAACGATATGTCTGGAAACTGCCCTCAAGCGTTGGGCCGACGTTCAGCGTCGCCAACATCGCGCGATTTTGATCGTAATCCAGTTCATAGTGCGGGCCGCTGGTCTGCAACGTTTCCAGTCGGGCTTGAAGCATCGGCCTGCCAAGCAGGAACATTTCTGATGCGGGGATTTCGTCTGCTGGCGTATCCGTCTGGCTACGGCTAATACCTTGCTGTTGTGCGATTTTCAGTGCCAGTTCAAGGCTGCGGACTTCGCGATCGTAAATCGCTTTTGCTACCGCTTCCTGACGTTTGATCTGCGACTTCATGAAAATGGTTCTGGCAGCCCAAGCACCCTTGATCTCTTCATTCAGGTGGCTGGCTGCACGCTGGCTGGCAAAAACCACGTACTGACGAAGCAACGTATTGGAATCCGCAGAGGTTTCCGCCACCAGCTTCACAGAATCATTGGTTTTTTTCCCGCTGTCGCGCGGCGTAAACTGAATGTTGTTAACCAGTTCATCCAGCAGAGCCGCATCAGCTTTTCCATCACCTTCCAGACGCTGCTTATAATAGTCAGTCTGTAACCAGAAATCGCGGCGGGTATCATAGGCCGCTAATTGCATGATGAATTCGTCATAAGCATCAGCCGAAATAGACGGTTGCTCTGGCTGAGGCGTGGAAAAAGAGCGGGCGTCGAGATTACGCAGGAATTGCTGCTGCGAATAATACCCGCCCAGCATATTGACCGTCGGCTTGTCAGTAATCGCTGTCGCGCTCCACTCCTGTTTAACAAGATAGGAATAGCCTAATGCCACAATGGCAAAAAGCAGGCCGATCGCTATCGGCCATACCTTTCCACGCCACAGCAGGCGAAATAAACCACGTATATCCAATTCGTTATCAATCAACGCATTCCCGGTAGACAAGTTCTCTGATTTCATTACTTCCCCAAAATTATTTGGTCAGGATGACTGCTTTTGCTCATCAGAATGCCGCATACGGCGTTTGATTCGCTTGATAAAACGGGCGACCCGCCATGCTCGTTTCAGGCAGTAGCCATACAGTAGAAATGCAAGCAAGAATAATGCCAACATGAACCATTCGGGTATGAAAAAGAAATATTCTCCCAACACACCGACCGCTGCCAACAAGGCGGCAGCAAGCGTAATCAGCACAAACGCCTGACGGGAAGAAAAGCCAGCCCGCATCATTAAATGATGGATATGCTGTCGGTCAGGCGAGAACGGGCTCATCCCTTTACGCAAGCGCCGATACATAATGGCGATCATATCAATCAGCGGGATAGCGATAATCCACAGTGCCGTAACCGGGTTAATCGGATGCTGCGGACCTTGCGTCGTTTGAATCAGGAGCCAGATAGCGGTGAAGCCAATCATCGTGCTACCCGCATCGCCCATGAAGACCTTGTAGCGTGAGCCAAACACGCCGAGGTTAAGCAGAATATAAGGCAACGTCGCCGCAATCATGGCGAAACACCACAATGCCAGATTCGTGTGGCCGCTCAGGTACAGCAAAATACCCATCGCCCCAAATGAGACGCTGGACAATCCGCCGAGTAATCCATCGATCCCGTCGACCATATTGAACGCATTGATCGCCGCCCAAACCGCAAACAGCGTGACCAGATAGCCAAACGGCCCCAGCCCCATCTGCCATGGGCCAAAAATGTATCCCAGGTTGTGTATCGTCAAGCCAGCAAAAGCCATCATCACTACGGCGACAAACGCCTGCACAACGGCACGAATTTTCACGCTGATATCAAAACGATCGTCCAGCATGCCTATAAACACCAGCACACCCGCGCACATCAGATAAAGACGGAAGTTGGGGATATATTGATCGGTAATAAAGTAGGTAAAACAGATACCCGCATACACGGAAATACCGCCAACCAGAGGCACAAGGCCCCGATGGCGTTTACGGTAGTTGGGACGATCGACAAGCCCTATTTTACCCGCAATGCTGCGAGCAAAAAAAAGAAAGCCCAGAGAAAACAAGAAAATAAATAGTAGTTCGGTACTCATAGTGAGTAAGTTCACCGTTAACAGCTCCGCTGTAGCTGCTCAGTATAGACTCGGTTTACGCCTTATATCCTATCGCCCACCCTGATCGCCAGTACAAATTGACGTGATAACCGCAGCTTCCCAGTAGAAAGCCCCTTCACATCTGACCAATTGGGGGATAAAAAAACGCCACGACCCAGCGTGGCGTTCCCCGAGTTATCCGTAATGGATGAACGCCCGGATTTATGAACGTTTCATCATATCGAAGAATTCATCGTTGGTTTTCGTCATCGCCAACTTGTTGATGAGGAATTCCATCGCGTCGATCTCACCCATTGGGTGGATGATCTTGCGTAGAATCCACATCTTCTGCAATTCTTCAGAGGTAGTAAGAAGTTCTTCTTTACGCGTACCGGAACGGTTGTAATCAATCGCCGGGAACACGCGTTTTTCTGCGATTTTACGCGCCAGGTGCAGTTCCATATTACCTGTACCTTTAAATTCTTCGTAAATCACTTCGTCCATCTTAGAACCGGTATCAACCAGCGCGGTGGCGATGATGGTCAGGCTACCGCCTTCCTCAACGTTACGCGCCGCACCGAAGAAACGCTTCGGACGATGCAAGGCGTTGGCATCCACACCACCCGTCAACACTTTGCCCGAAGCCGGAACCACGGTGTTGTAGGCACGCGCCAGACGCGTAATGGAGTCCAGCAGGATGATAACGTCTTTCTTATGCTCAACCAGACGCTTCGCTTTTTCGATCACCATTTCGGCAACCTGAACGTGACGGGAAGCAGGTTCGTCAAACGTTGACGCAACAACTTCGCCTTTCACCAGACGTTGCATCTCGGTAACTTCTTCCGGACGTTCGTCAATCAGCAGCACCATCAGCACGCAGTCAGGATGGTTGTAAGCGATGCTCTGCGCGATGTTCTGCAGCAGCATGGTTTTACCCGCTTTTGGCGGTGCAACGATCAGACCACGTTGGCCACGGCCGATCGGCGAAGCCAGATCCAGCACACGCGCCGTCAGATCTTCTGTCGAACCGTTACCACGTTCCATACGCAGACGAGAGTTTGCGTGCAGCGGCGTTAAGTTTTCGAACAGGATCTTGTTGCGGGCGTTTTCAGGTTTGTCGTAGTTGACTTCGTTAACTTTCAGCAGCGCAAAGTAGCGTTCACCCTCTTTCGGCGGACGAATTTTGCCAGAAATGGTGTCACCAGTGCGAAGGTTAAAACGGCGGATTTGGCTGGGAGAAACGTAGATATCATCGGGGCCTGCGAGGTAGGAGCTGTCTGCGGAGCGGAGAAAGCCGAAGCCATCCTGCAATATCTCCAGCACACCATCGCCGAAAATATCCTCGCCGCTTTTGGCATGCTGTTTCAGAATAGCGAAGATAATATCCTGTTTGCGCATGCGGGCCTGGTTTTCCAGTCCCATATTTTCGCCAAGAGTAATTAACTCAGAAACTGGCGTATTCTTTAATTCGGTAAGATTCATAGTGGTGGGTTCTTTAACTCGGGGTAAATCTCGAACTATAACGTGAATGGTATGGCAGGATCATCCGTGCCTCTATAACAGCCTTCGACCACCGGATTCCTGTCTGGTTTCACACCTGAAGCGCATTAAATCCGCGCAAAACAACATCCGCATAAACGATATCCGCATAAATCAACGGCAGGAGATCGAAGACACATAAAACCAATTATTGTAAAACTAGCAGACTGCCCAAATCGGATCACAAACGTGTTGTAAAACAATCGTCTTGTAGAACAATTACCTTGTAAAACAACGATTTTTTCGATTTCGACACAGAATAATGCTTTAGACTCTAACTTTCAGGCTTAAGCCTAAGGGCTTAAACATAGGCAAGTACGATATGCAGTGATGAAGAATCTAACATGCTTCCCGACGAGCGGCAAGCAGTCAATATGAGAATTGCATATTGCCCAATTGCGCCCGCCGGCGACACCCTTTTTAGGGTATCAAGCTAATTACAGATTTGCCGTCAGGAACTCTTTCAGTTGCCCTTTGGACAGCGCGCCGACTTTCGTCGCAGCGACTTCGCCGTTTTTAAACAGCAGCAGAGTAGGGATACCACGAATACCATATTTCGGCGCAGTAGCCGGATTTTCATCAATGTTCAGCTTGGTAACCGTCAGTTTACCTTCAAACTCTTCGGCAATTTCATCCAGAATAGGAGCGATCATTTTGCAAGGACCACACCACTCAGCCCAGAAATCAACCAAGATAGCGCCCTCAGCTTGCAATACTTTCGTGCCGAAGCTGTCATCAGTCAGGTGAATTATTTTATCGCTCATATTTTACTCCGCAGGATTATTTCTACCTTGTTGGTGTAGCATTAACCAACAACGGCTTGACTTTATTTCACCGGATACGCTTTCGTAAAGCAATAGTTAGCTGATATTCTACCACACTATGAGCAAAACACACTTAACTGAACAGAAGTTTTCCGACTTCGCCCTGCACCCGCAGGTTATTGAAGCTCTTGAAAGTAAAGGGTTTCATAACTGTACGCCTATTCAGGCGTTAGCTCTGCCATTGGCTCTGTCAGGGCGTGATGTTGCGGGTCAGGCGCAAACCGGTACCGGCAAGACGCTGGCTTTTCTTGCGTCTACTTTCCATTATCTGCTTTCACACCCTGCAAATGCAGAGCGTCAGACCAACCAGCCACGTGCTTTAATTATGGCACCAACCCGTGAACTGGCTGTCCAGATTCACTCTGATGCAGAAGCGCTGTCTCATGCAACTGGGCTAAAATTAGGTTTAGCCTACGGTGGCGACGGCTACGACAAACAGCTTAAAGTGCTGGAAAGCGGCGTTGATATTCTGATCGGCACCACCGGTCGCCTGATCGACTACGCCAAACAGAACCATATTAATCTCGGTGCGATTCAGGTTGTCGTGCTGGACGAAGCCGATCGCATGTACGATCTTGGCTTCATCAAAGACATTCGCTGGCTATTCCGCCGCATGCCCGCAGCGGCACAGCGCCTGAACATGCTCTTTTCCGCTACGCTCTCCTACCGAGTGCGTGAACTCGCGTTTGAACAGATGAATAACGCCGAGTATGTGGAAGTCGAACCGGAACAGAAAACCGGCCACCGTATTACAGAAGAACTGTTTTACCCGTCCAACGAAGAAAAAATGCGCCTGCTCCAAACGCTGCTGGAAGAAGAGTGGCCGGACCGCTGCATTATTTTCGCGAATACCAAGCATCGCTGCGAAGACGTCTGGGGCCATCTGGCTGCCGACGGCCATCGCGTTGGGCTGCTGACGGGCGACGTCGCGCAGAAAAAACGTCTGCGTATTCTGGAAGAATTTACTCAGGGTAATCTGGATATTCTGGTGGCAACGGACGTTGCAGCACGCGGTTTGCATATTCCTTCTGTGACCCACGTTTTCAACTACGATCTGCCGGATGACTGCGAAGACTACGTTCACCGTATTGGTCGTA
Organism: Pectobacterium polaris; assembly: GCF_002307355.1. Lineage (NCBI taxonomy): Bacteria > Pseudomonadati > Pseudomonadota > Gammaproteobacteria > Enterobacterales > Pectobacteriaceae > Pectobacterium > Pectobacterium polaris. The sequence goes on from NZ_CP017481.1 coordinate 831,809, forward strand.
CGGGCCGTGCGGGACAAAGCGGATTCTCTATCAGCCTGGCCTGTGAAGAGTACGCGCTGAATCTCCCGGCTATCGAAACCTATATCGGTCACGGTATCCCAGTCAGCAAATACAACAGTGACGCGCTGATGAATGATTTACCTGCGCCGAAGCGTTTAACGCGTCCACCGCGTTCCAATAATGGCCCGCGCCGACACAATGCGCCGCGCCGCAGCGGAGCGCCCCGTAATAACCGTAAACGAGCGGAATAACCGTCGATGCTGAGCTCTTCTTCACTTTACGCTGCCATCGATCTCGGCTCGAACAGCTTCCATATGCTGGTCACCCGGGAAACCGCAGGCAGCATTCAGACGCTGGCGAAAATAAAGCGTAAAGTCCGCCTTGCGGCAGGGCTGGATAAACAGAATCGGCTCTCGCAGGAAGCGATGCAGCGTGGCTGGCAGTGTCTACAACTGTTCTCCGAACGGTTGCAGGACATTCCGCAGGATCAGGTGCGCGTCGTCGCTACTGCAACCCTGCGGCTGGCAACGAACGCTGATGAGTTTCTGCAACGGGCTCAGGAAATTCTGGGCTTGCCGATTCAGGTTATCAGCGGTGAAGAAGAAGCACGCTTGATTTATCAAGGCGTGGCACATACGACAGGCGGCCCAGATGCGCGTCTGGTCGTGGATATTGGCGGTGGCAGTACCGAACTGGCAACGGGAATCGGCGCAAAAACGACCCAGTTGATCAGCCTCCCGATGGGATGCGTAACGTGGCTGGATCGCTATTTCAGCGACCGCAATCTGGAAGCCGGTAACTTTGAACGCGCTGAACAGGCGGCACGTGAAATGCTGCGTCCTGTCGCGGCTTCTCTGCGCGAACAGGGCTGGCAAATCTGCGTCGGTGCTTCCGGCACAGTTCAGGCGCTACAAGAAATTATGGTCGCGCAGGGAATGGATGAATACATTACTCTGCCGAAGCTCAGACAGCTTAAAGAGCATGCGATTCAGTGCGATAAGCTGGAAGAATTAGAAATTGATGGCCTGACGCTGGAACGCGCGCTGGTTTTCCCCAGCGGATTAGCCATTCTACTGGCGATCTTCCAGGAGCTCGACATCAAAACGATGACGCTGGCCGGAGGCGCGCTGCGTGAAGGGCTGGTCTATGGCATGCTGCATCTGCCCGTCGATCAGGATATTCGTCACCGCACGTTAGCGACGCTGCAACGCCGTTATCTGCTGGATACCGAACAGGCTAAACGCGTCAGTGCGTTGGCGGACAACTTTCTACAACAGGTTGCCCGTGACTGGCAGTTAGATAGTCGATGTCGCGAGTTACTGCGCAGCGCCTGTCTGGTACACGAAATCGGTTTGAGCATCGATTTTCGCCAATCGCCCCAGCATGCAGCCTATTTGATTCGTCATAGCGATCTCCCCGGCTTTACACCCGCCCAGAAAAAGCTGTTAGCCACACTCCTGCAAAACCAGATTAACCCTGTCGATTTAATGCCGCTCAGTCAGCAAAATGCGCTACCAGTCAATCAGGCACAGCGCCTGTGCCGCCTGTTGCGTCTGGCGATTATTTTTGCCAGCCGCCGCCGCGATGACACGCTGCCAGCAGTACGGTTGCGCGTAGAAGGCGAAGCGTTGCGCTTGATTCTGCCCGCTGGCTGGCTGGCTCAGCACCCGTTACGGACAGAAATGCTGGAACAGGAAAGCCGCTGGCAGAGCTACGTACACTGGCCGCTAATGCTGGAAGAAACTCCAGCTTAATAAGCACATAGGGGAGCTCGCTTTATTCCCCTTTTGCTTTCGCCAACATAGCCCGGATACTGGCGACGTTCGTCTGACCTTTCTGCATACGTTCTTGTGCGCTAACCACTTTTCTTTCCGTTTCCCACACCACATCATCCTGCGGCAGTTCAAGCAAGAAGCGACTCGGTTCGGGGCGCACCAACTCGCCATACTGGCGGCGTTCTTTGCACAATGTGAAGAACAGTTCGCGCTGAGCACGCGTAATCCCCACGTAGGCCAGACGGCGCTCTTCGTCGACGTTATCTTCATCAATGCTGCTTTGGTGCGGCAACAGACCTTCTTCCATCCCAACCAAAAAGACGTACGGGAATTCGAGTCCTTTGGACGCATGCAACGTCATTAGCTGGACCTGATCCAGTTCCTCTTCACTCTCACCACGTTCCATCATGTCCCGCAGCGTGAAACGCGTTACCACCTGCGTCAGCGTCATCGGTTCATCCAGATCGGATCCTTCCAGCATTTCCGTCATCCAACTGAATAGCTGATTGACGTTCTTCATCCGCATTTCTGCGGCTTTTGGGCTGGGTGAGGTTTCATACAGCCAGCTTTCGTAGTCCAGCCCATGAATCAGGTCTCGCACGGCGGCGACCGGTTCACGCTCTGCCAGACGGGCAATCTCCGCCAGCCACTGGGTAAACCGCTGCAGGGATTCCAGCCCACGACCGGTCAGAGACTGGCTCAGCCCGAGATCAAAACTCGCACTGAACAGGCCTTTATTGCGCTGCCCTGCCCACTCGCCTAGCTTCTTCATCGTCGCCGGGCCAATCTCACGCTTAGGCGTGTTCACAATGCGTAAGAACGCGCTGTCGTCTTCTGGGTTGGTCAGTACGCGTAAGTAGGCCAGTAAATCTTTGATTTCAGGTCGAGAGAAAAACGACGTGCCACCGGAGATACGATATGGAATACGGTTCTGCATCAGCATCTTTTCAAACAGACGCGATTGATGGTTGCCACGATACAAAATGGCATAGTCGCCGTACTGGGTCTTTTTAATAAAGTGATGGGCAATCAGCTCACCAACGACCCGCTCCGCTTCGTGATCTTCGTTGTTGGCTGTAATCACTTTGAGTTCATCACCGTAACCCAGCTCCGAGAACAGACGCTTTTCAAAGACGTGCGGGTTATTGGCGATAAGAATATTGGCTGCTTTCAGAATACGCCCGGACGAGCGGTAGTTTTGTTCCAGCTTGATCACGTCAAGCGCGGGGAAATCCTGCTGTAGCAATACCAGATTCTGCGGTCGCGCGCCGCGCCAGGAGTAAATAGACTGATCGTCATCGCCTACGACGGTAAAACGCGCGCGGGTGCCAACCAGCAACTTAACCAACTCATACTGGCTGGTGTTGGTGTCCTGATATTCATCCACCAGCAGGTAGCGTAAGCGGTTCTGCCAACGTTCACGCACCTCAACATTCCGCTTTAGCAACAGTGTAGGCAGCAAAATCAGATCGTCGAAGTCCAGCACGTTACAGGCGCGCAGGTGGTCGTGGTAGAGCGAGTAGCAATGCACAAACAGCTTATCGCGTTCGGAGCGAGCGGTTGCTGCCGCACCGGCAGGATCGATCAGATCGTTTTTCCAGTTTGAGATCGTCGAAATCAGCTGTTGCAGCAAAACCTTATCGTTTTCCAGCCACTGTTCCGTTAGCTCTTTCAGCAGCGCCATCTGGTCCTGATCGTCAAACAATGAGAAATTAGATTTCATGCCCAACGCGACGTATTCACGTTTGATGATCTCCAGCCCCAACGTATGGAAGGTTGCGATCATCAGCCCACGCGTTTCTTTACGCCCCAGCGTTTGCGCCACGCGCTCTTTCATCTCACGCGCCGCTTTGTTGGTAAACGTCACGGCGGCAATGTGCTTAGCCTGATAGCCACACTGGCGAATAAGGTGCGCGATTTTGTTGGTGATAACGCGGGTCTTGCCTGAACCTGCGCCCGCCAGCACCAGGCAGGGTCCGGTGACAAATTCGACGGCGTGTTGTTGGCTGGGGTTTAAGCGCATAACGATCTTGCTCACTCATAAAACGGAAGGCGATTGTAGCAGAAAGCCGTATCGATCTTGACCAAGGATTTGTTATTAAGGAAAGCACATCGCAGTCCACATCTTGCGTTGCAAATGTTACATTGCGCGCCGGAATCTCTTTAGCAAAAAAGGTAATAACATGGCAAATACCGCAGCAGCCCTACACATCCTGGTAGACACTGAGCAGGAAGCTAACGACATTCTTGCGCAACTGGAAAAAGGTGCAGACTTCCAGAAACTGGCACAGAAGCACTCGACCTGCCCGTCAAAACGCAACGGCGGCGATTTAGGTGAGTTTCGTAAAGGTGACATGGTGCCAGCTTTCGATAAGGCCGTGTTTTCCTGCGAATTGCTGAAACCGTTTGGTCCGGTGAAAACCCAGTTTGGTTACCATGTGATCAAGGTGCTTTACCGCAACTAAGTTGTGTCGTAATTAAGTCGCCACGACGACGCCCGAACATAAAAAGCGCGCCGACCTTCTGGTTTGCCGCGCTTTTTATACTATACCCTAAATAATTCGAGTTTCAGGCAGGCGGCAAGCGAAGGAATCCCGATGAGCTTACTTGAGTAAGTGATTCGGGTGGCTGGGCGCAGCCAACGCACATGCAACTCGAAGAATGACGGGTATACTGATTAGCCTATCGTCATCAGGCTGGCATTGCCGCCCGCAGCAGCGGTATTAATACTCAGAGAACGTTCGGTCAACAGACGCTCCAACTGAACGTGGGTATCACCCTGCGCATAGCCTAACGGCTGGATAATCGGGCCATCGCGCTCTGCAAGCGCTTCACTCAATTGCCGTAACCGATCGGCATCCCCATGATAAATGACGCCATGAAAAGACACGTCTTGCCGTTGCCAATCGGGCGTGAACTGAATATGCGACTGCACGCCTGCGGGTAAACGGCCATAAAGCGTTTTCTCGTGCTCACCTTCCAGCCACAGCAGTTTCCCGCCCGTCGCCAGCACCGCCGCCGTCTGAATCAAGCGATCGTCCTCATTATCTGCCAGACACAGAATCCGTTCACGCGGCAGCAGCGTATAGGAATTACTTTCTCCTGTCGGGCCGGGCAGCAATCGCGTTGTCCCGCTAACGCTATATTCTCTGTAGCGCTGGCATAACGTCGCCAGCCCATGACGCTCTCCGGTAATCGCCCAGTCTTCCAGCGCCTGTAGCCCCGCCAGCAGCGACGATCGGGCAGACGCATCCAGCGCTTGCTCACGGTTCTGCTGTGCGAATTCTGCCGCAAGCGCGCCGTCCGGCCGATGTGTCAGCAAGCGGTACAGATAAAGCGGCCCGCCCGCCTTTGGTCCGGTTCCTGATAAGCCTTCTCCGCCAAACGGTTGAACACCGACAACGGCACCGACCATATTGCGGTTCACATATTGATTACCCACCTTCGCCTTGCCCGTCACACGCAGGATAGTTTCATCAATGCGGGTATGCACACCCAGCGTCAGGCCGTATCCAGCTGCGTTGACCTGCTCAATCACTGCATCCAACTGCTGGCTTTGGTAGCGAACTACGTGTAAAACTGGACCAAAAACTTCTTTTTTCAGCTCGTCTATTTTGCCCAGTTCGATCAGAGTCGGTTTCACAAACGTCCCGTGCCGCCACGTCTCCTCATCCTGCGGATACGCTGCCTGAAATACGGTATAGCCTTTCGCCCGCATCGTCTGAATATGCCGTTCCACGTTCTCTTTCGCTTCCGCGTCAATCAGCGGACCGATGTCGGTCGATAACCGTTCAGGATTCCCCATTCGACACTCCGCCATCGCGCCACGCAGCATAGCCAGAGTGCGATCTGCAATATCCTCTTGCAGGCACAGCAGGCGCAGCGCCGAGCAACGCTGTCCGGCGCTGTCGAACGCAGAGGCGATAACGTCATTCACCACCTGCTCCGTCAGCGCAGACGAATCGACAATCATCGCATTCAGGCCGCCCGTTTCAGCAATCAGCGGCGTCAAACGCCCCTGTGGATCGAGCCTGCCCGCGATGCTGCGTTGCAGGGTTTTGGCAACGGCCGTCGACCCGGTAAACACCACGCCGCGTACCCGCTCATCGTTCACCAACGCCGCACCAATCGTTTCTCCCTGTCCGGGCAGCAATTGCAGCACACTCTGAGGAATGCCCGCCTCATGTAAAATACGCACCGCCTGTGCCGCGATCAGCGGCGTCTGTTCAGCCGGTTTCGCCAGTACGCTGTTGCCTGCCGCCAGTGCAGCAGAAATTTGACCGGTGAAGATCGCCAGTGGGAAATTCCACGGGCTGATGCAAACCACCGGCCCCAGCGGACGATGAGTATCGTTAGTGAACGTGTCTCGAATCTGAGCCGCGTAATAGCGTAAGAAGTCCACCGCTTCGCGCACTTCAGCAATCGCGTTACTGAAGGATTTACCCGCTTCCCGCACCAGCAGCCCCAGCAGACTTTGCAACTGACCTTCCATCAGCGAGGCGGCCTGATTCAATATCGCGGCACGCTCTGCGGGTGGCGTCGCAAACCAAATGGTGCCAGCATGTACCGCCGCGTCTACCGCCAGCTCAACATCCGCCACCGAGGCATCGAGAACGTAGCCCACCACATCGTGCATATCTGCGGGATTCACGACAGGTCTTTCTTCACTCGCCTCGCTTTCCCCCTCAATCATTGGCGCGGCATACCACGGCTGTGACGCATGATTCAGCAACGCGCTGGAGAGCGAAGCCAGCCGGTGCTCGTTAGAGAGATCCAGTCCGCTCGAATTTTGCCGTTCCTGCCCATATAGCTGACGCGGCAGAGGAATCTTGGGATGCGGTGCGCCCATGATCCACTCCACTTTTGCCAGCGCTTCTACACCACGAATCGGATCGGCAATCAGCGTTTCCAGCGCCATTGAGGTATCCGCAATGCGGTTAACAAACGAGGTATTCGCGCCGTTTTCCAACAGGCGTCGCACCAGATAAGCCAGCAGCGTTTCATGGGTTCCGACCGGAGCATAAATACGACACGGACGGTTCAGCTTACCGTCAGCCACCGCGCCCACTACCTGATCGTAGAGCGGTTCGCCCATGCCGTGCAGGCACTGGAACTCATACTGACCGGGATAATAATTGTTGCCCGCCATGTGGTAGATCGCGCTTACCGTCTGCGCGTTGTGCGTGGCAAACTGCGGGTAAATCAGATTCGGTACGGCCAACAGCTTGCGGGCGCACGCCAGATACGACACATCGGTATAGACCTTACGCGTGTAGACCGGATAGCCTTCCAACCCGTCAACCTGCGCACGTTTGATTTCACTGTCCCAGTACGCCCCTTTCACCAGACGAATCATCAGCCGCCGACGGCTGCGCTGTGCCAGCTCAATCAGTGCATCAATCACATACGGGCAGCGTTTCTGATAAGCCTGAATGACAAACCCAACGCCATTCCACCCCGCCAACTGCGGATCCATGCAGAGTTTTTCCAGCAGATCGAGTGAGATCTCCAGCCGATCGGCTTCCTCCGCATCAATATTGATCCCAATATCGTACTGGCGCGCCAGCAACGTCAGCATCAACAAACGTGGATAAAGTTCTTCCATCACCCGGTCATACTGCGACCGGCTATAGCGGGGATGCAGCGCCGACAGTTTGATGGAGATACCCGGTCCTTCATAAATCCCGCGCCCGTTCGAGGCTTTGCCAATAGCATGAATCGCCTGCTGATAGGCCGTCAGATACGCGGCAGCATCGTGTTCCGTCAGCGCGGCTTCACCTAACATGTCGTAAGAGTAACGGAAGCCTTTACTCTCCCGTTCGCGGGCATTCGCCAGCGCTTCACCAATAGTTTCCCCAGTGACAAACTGCTCCCCCGTCAGCCGCATAGCCATATCGACACCTTTGCGGACCAGCGGCTCACCGCTTTTCCCGATGATGCGATTCAGCGAATTCGAGAGGTTCACTTCGTTGTGCGTCGCCACCAGCTTTCCGGTAAACAGCAGCCCCCAGGTTGCAGCATTCACAAAGAGTGACGGGCTTTGGCCAATATGTGCCTGCCAGTTTCCCCGACTGATCTTGTCGCGGATCAGCGCATCGCGCGTGGATTTATCAGGAATGCGCAGCAGCGCTTCGGCTAAACACATCAGCGCCACCCCTTCCTGAGAAGAAAGTGAGAATTCCTGTAGCAGCCCTTGCACAATGCCCGCACGCCCATTTCCGGCTTTCTGACCGCGTAATTTCTCTGCCAGTTGATAAGCCAGCTTCTGCGTTAACTGCGACATTTCATCGGTAAGTCTTGCCTGTTCGAGTAAGATAGGTACCAGTTCACTTTCGGGGCGGCGGTAAACAGAAGTAATGGCGGCGCGAATAACTGACTGGGGAAGAATCTGTTCGGCGAAATCAAGAAAGGGTTGGTGGGTTTCTTCTTCCCGAGATTGCGGCATAATCTCTTCCGCTTCAATGTGGCTGACGTTCGCCCATTGCGGTGTTTCAGGCGTATCGAGGCCATTTTCGAGGCATTCGAGGTAATGGAAAATAGCCTGTTTGATCAGCCAGTGCGGTGTACGATCAATACGCTGTGCTGCCGTCTTGATACGTTCGCGCGTTTCCTCATCGAGTTTTACACCCATCGTGGTAGAACCCATAGAGTCCACTCCTGTCATGAGAAGATGCACATCGGGATAACGTCAATATTAGCCATGTTGCAACCTTGTGCAACCTTGTTAACAAATAGATCCGTTGCAGCCCATCATTACCTTCAGATCCCGTTCCAACCCGAGTGATGACTATAAAACGCAGCATCGCCGCGACAGCGGCACAAAAAAGAATGTGGGGAATTGAATGGCAAGTTGAATGACAATAAGCAACCTGTGTTGGTTAGTGCAAGTCAGCTAAGCAACCGTTCGGCATGACATCTCATACGATGGTCTTTTTACTCCATATTCTGAAGCTCTTAGCGGCTTTTTTCGCTCATTACAGAGCATACCGCCACTATCCGAAATGCGTTCTGATCGCATCAACAAACGTTTTCACTTTGACCGTTGTGCGCCTCACAGAAGGCACCATGACATGCACGGGACGCACCGGCCCGTCATAATCAGACAACACCTGAATCAGACGCCCGCTCTGAATTTCCTTGCGCAGCACCGCTTCTGGCCCAAGGGTAACGCCATACCCTTCTATCGCGGCATGCAATAACGCATTCCAGTCGTTGGCGTACAGTCTGCCCTTCGGCCTGACTTCTTCCGTTTTCCCCTCTTTTTGAAAAACCCATCGGCAAGGTGCAAGGACGGATTTTACACCATAAATCAGGCAGGTATGGTGTGCGAGGCTTGATGGCGTATCAGGTAGGCCAGCCCGCGCCACATAATCTGGCGATGCACATGCTATTAGCGAATAGGGCTGAAGCGGCCAGGCAACCATCGTACTATCGGCCAACTCTCCGATACGGATAATCACCTCAAACCCTTCCTCAATGGGGTCAACCTGACGATCGTTTAACGTTAATGCGATCTGCGTGTCGGGGTAGCGTTCGAGATAACGGGTGATAAACGGCGCAAGCAAATGCGATCCCCAGGTCACTGGAGCGTTGACCTGAATAATACCCGAAGGCGTCGTCTGCATTTCCCGGGCAATATCATCCGCCGCCTGCAATTCAGCAAGAACGACTTTGCAGCGTTCGTAATAGCGCTGACCGACATCCGTCAGGCTCTGACGACGGGTAGTGCGGTTGAGTAACCGAGAGCCAAGCCGAGCCTCAAGCCACGCCACATACTTTGCGACCATCTGTGGCGAAAGGGTGAGCGCATCCGCGGCGGCAGCAAAAGAGCCCAGCTCCACGGTTTTGACAAAAATGTTCATACTGGTAAACCGATCCATGATTCCCTCATTTTTGTTGTTTATCTATCTCAGATAACACACTTTATCTTCAAAAAGTAGAGGATTAACCTTTTCGTCTCAAAACCATTGAAGGTGAAAAAAGATGAAAATTGGCATTATTGGCGCGGGTTTTGTCGGACGGGCGATCGCTAAACTGGCGATCCAAGCGGGGCATCAAATCATGCTCAGCAATTCGCGTGACCCCAAAACGCTTTTCAGCCTACGGCCTATGATCGGCTGCGATATTGGAACGCCCACACAAGCCGCTGCATTTGGCGATATTGTCGTTATCGCGGTTCCGCTCTCCGCTATCGGCAATCTCCCTACACAGGCATTACAGGGTAAATTTGCGATTGATGCCGTCAACTACTACCCAGAACGAGACGGAAGCGTCATCGCTCTTGATGCACAGCAAACAACGACCAGCGAACTCCTTGCCGATACGTTACCCGGTGCAAAAATCATCAAAGCATTTAACGCGATTACCATGACGCATCTGGAAAACCACGGTTTACCCGCGGGTCATCCCGAGCGACGAGCGCTACCGCTTGCGGGTGATGATCCTCAAGGAAAAACGATTGTGGCTGAGCTTTATGACGCGTTCGGATTTGATGGGGTAGACGCGGGGGCCTTGTCTGAAGGCTGGCGATTTGAAAGAAACATGCCGTCTTACTGCATACGGATGACAAAAGCAGAATTAACCACAGCGCTGGCGCTTGCCTCACGTAACACACTGCCAGTAAACGATCTAGACAACGCGAGATGAGGGATAACCGCAGATAAAAAAATGCTGCTCCCCAAGGGAGCAGCATAGCAATCATCATGTTTCGGTAAACGTCAAAATAACATTAACCCGCAACAGCGATACGCTTCATGTCTTTCATGTAACCGCGCAGCGTGTGGCCTACGGTTTCGATTGGGTGGTTACGGATGGCTTCGTTAACATCACGCAGCTGCGCGTTGTCCACTTCGGTGCCCGCTACCGCTTTGCCCAGATCGCCCGGCTGCAGAGAGGCCATGAACGCATCTTTCAGCAATGGCACGGCAGCGTTAGCAAACAGGTAGTTACCGTATTCTGCGGTATCAGAGATAACCACGTTCATTTCATACAGACGCTTACGCGCGATAGTGTTGGCGATCAGCGGCAGCTCATGCAGTGATTCGTAGTAAGCCGACTCTTCGATGATGCCAGAGCTCACCATGGTTTCAAACGCCAGCTCAACGCCCGCTTTCACCATCGCAACCATCAGCACGCCGTTATCAAAGTATTCTTGCTCAGCGATTTTACCGTCGAACTGCGGTGCGTTTTCGAATGCCGTTTGGCCAGTCTCTTCACGCCAGGTCAGCAGTTTCACGTCATCGTTCGCCCAGTCAGCCATCATACCGCTGGAGAATTCGCCGGAGATGATGTCATCCATGTGTTTCTGGAACAGCGGCGCCATGATGCCTTTCAACTGCTCAGACAGTGCGTAAGCACGCAGTTTCGCTGGGTTAGACAGGCGATCCATCATCAGCGTAATCCCGCCCTGCTTCAGCGCTTCGGTGATGGTTTCCCAGCCGAACTGAATCAGTTTTTCTGCATAAGCCGGATCGGTGCCTTCAGCAACCAGTTTGTCGAAGCTCAGCAGAGAACCCGCCTGCAACATACCGCACAGAATGGTCTGCTCACCCATCAGGTCAGATTTCACTTCTGCAACGAAAGAAGATTGCAGAACGCCAGCGCGGTGACCACCGGTGGCCGCAGCCCACGCTTTAGCGATGGCCATGCCTTCGCCTTTCGGATCGTTTTCTGGGTGAACCGCGATCAGCGTTGGTACGCCGAAACCACGTTTGTATTCTTCACGTACTTCCGTACCCGGGCACTTCGGAGCCACCATCACGACGGTGATGTCTTTACGAATTTGCTCGCCCACTTCAACGATGTTGAAACCGTGAGAGTAGCCCAGCGCTGCGCCCTGTTTCATCAGCGGTTGTACCGCCTGAACTACTGCAGAGTGCTGTTTGTCCGGCGTCAGGTTAACCACCAGATCAGCCTGCGGGATCAGATCTTCGTAGGTGCCAACGGTGAAGCCGTTTTCGGTCGCTTTGCGCCATGATGCGCGTTTTTCGGCAATCGCTTCAGCACGCAGGGCGTAAGCGATATCCAGACCAGAATCGCGCATGTTCAGACCCTGGTTCAGACCCTGAGCACCACAGCCGACGATCACCACTTTTTTCCCTTTCAGGTAGCTCGCCTCATCGGCAAATTCATCACGCCCCATGAAGCGGCACTTGCCCAATTGATCCAGCTGCTGACGCAGGTTTAATGTGTTGAAATAGTTAGCCATGTCGTGCTCCGTATACGGTTTTGTTTATCTGTTATTCGAGAAAGGATTCCCGTCAGATGGGAATTCACTATGACCCCATCATATGACAGGAATTGCGTTGCTTAAATTGATATATTAACAACGTCACATTGCACTATCTGCAAGATAAAAAACGGGGCCTGTATCGCATGGATTTACGTGATCTCAAATTATTCCTGCACCTTGCGGAAAGCCGACACTTTGGCCGTACCGCCAAGGCGATGCACATCAGCCCGTCCACGCTATCGCGGCAAATTCAACGGCTGGAAGAGGATTTAGGGCAGACGCTGTTCCTGCGTGATAACCGTACCGTGCAGCTCACCGATGCCGGAGAGCACCTGAAGCTGTTTGCCCAGCAAACGCTGCTGCAATATCAGCAGCTACGCCACACGATAGACCAGCACGGGCCGTCATTAAGCGGCGAGCTGCGGATCTTCTGTTCCGTCACCGCCGCCTACAGCCACCTGCCGCCGATTCTGGATCGCTTTCGGGCGCTGCACCCGCTGGTAGAAATTAAACTGACGACGGGCGATGCCGCCGATGCGGTTGAGAAAATTCAGTCGAACGATGGAGATTTGGGGATAGCGGGACGCCCGGAAGCGCTCCCGGCCAGCGTTGACTTCATGCCACTCGATAAACTGCCTCTGGCGTTGATTATCCCGGCACTTCCCTGCCCCGTGCAGTCGCTGGTGCGGCAGGCAGACCCAGACTGGTCGCAGATTCCGTTCATCCTGCCGGAGCACGGCCCGGTGCGTAAGCGCATCGATCTGTGGTTCCGACGTAACCACATCACCAACCCGCAAATTTACGCCACCATCTCCGGGCATGAAGCGATGGTATCGATGGTCGCCCTAGGTTGTGGCATCGCGCTGATTCCCAACGTCGTGCTGGAAAACAGCCCGGAACCGGTACGCAACCGCGTCTCCGTCTTTGTCGAGCAGGTAATGGAGCCGCTTGAACTCGGCGTATGCGTACAGAAAAAACGGCTTAGCGAACCGCTGATTGCCGCCTTTTGGGACATATTACAGGACACCCCATGAAGATAGCCTTCACTGCCCTCATCGCCGCAGGGGTGACGTTGGCCTCCCTCAGCCATAATGCGCAAGCCGCCAGTTTCTCCTGCGACAAAGCCGCCTCAGCGCAGGAAAAGCTGATTTGTGCCAGCCCATTGCTCGGGCAGCTCGATGAAGAACTGGCACAGGCATGGAAGAGCTCCCGCACGTTCCTGACAGCGTACGACAACAGCGCACCGTGGGAAAAAACGCTCAACCAGTTTCAGCGCAGTTGGCTGACCACACGCGATCAGTGCAAAGACGAAGACTGTTTGCGTCAGCGCTACCAGCAGCAGTTAAATCGGCTGCGCTATCTGAATGACATCGCGCAACACGCACTCCCATCGCCGATTACGCCCGTGAAAAGCACCGCTTGTTTCCACGGCTCATTCAGCTATGAGTATGTGATGTCGGGGCTTTCCACCGAGGAGTACCGCGATCTGGGGGAGTATTTTCGGGAAATGTACGACCAGAAAGCGCCCTACCACGCCGTCAGCCTGACGATGACCAACCAACGTGGCAAGATTGAAGGCGGTGCATCCATTGCATTCCGCTACGGTAACAAGCTGGATGATTCCACCTTCACCGCTCGTCAGATGAGCGATGTACAGGCGATTGGCAAAGGCGAAAGCAGTTTCGGCCAGCAGGTGAAAATACTGCTCACCTGCATTGACGATGATCATCTGCAAATCGCCACCTTCGGCAGCAGTCGGGAAGAAGGTTACCTGTTTAACTATTTGTTAGAGCGCGATAAAACGCCACTGGAGCAGCAGAAAACACCGTAGCGTTGGCTAACTTGGGTTCTAGCGTTCAAACCACTTATCCGCCGAAAAGGCCCGCGTATCGGACTCCGCTTCCTGCGCGGCTTTCTTCATGGTTTCGACGTTCATCAGGTAATGATAGAGCGGTTCAAGCTGGGTAAAACCCTGTGACAGAACCGTCACCAGATCGCCGGAAAACAGCGCGTCCATATCCTGTCGGGTATCTATCGCGGCAAACGACTTACGGTTATACCAATCAGCCAGCTCCGGCTCCTGACCTTTAATCAACGGACGTTTGTAGCTTTCGCCTTCCAGAGTGAAGGTCTTTCCCAGACAGCTTGCCACTTCAAGAAACTGCGACGGATTACCGCGCAGCGTCTGACGGAACAGGTCCATCGTATTACGCGTCGCGCTGTAATAGCCCAGCCCGTAACGCCAGGTATCCGGCGTGATTTCAAAGAAATACACCGGCGCGTCCGTCCAGTCTTTGCGGGTACGTTTGAAAGTGAGCCACATTTGGCTGCGATAGCGGGATTTATCGTGAGAAAAGCGCGTGTCGCGGTGAATACGGGAGAGCGTTTTGCCGATGGCAGGACGCGTTTCAAAATGGTCGTCAATCTGCAACATGGTCAGACTGAGCTCATCCACCAGCGTACGGAACGGCGCAACCAGTTGCTCATCGTAAACCGCACGATGCTCGTCAAACCACGCTTTATCGTTGTACTGACGCACCTGCTGAAGAAACGTTAAACCCGCTTGAGAAAAACCCGTGAACTGCGTTGCCATAAAGAAATGCCATCCCTGTTGCTGTTAGATGACATAAAGATAACGCCGCCAACGGCGAAACACCATCGATGGCGTAACACACTTATCCAAGGGATAAGTATTAAGGGATATTGAGCTCACCGTCTAGCGACTCGATCCGCCTGTAGTTTTCTACCGCCTCGCAAAGACTTTTACCAGAAAAATAAATAGGGCTATCTTTAATATACGGGTGTACTTTATACGCACAACGATGGACAACATAATTTTTCCACGCGGCTTGATCTGTTTTGAAAAGCTTAACGGCATCTTCCTCATCCTCCATAGTTATAAGTTTGGAGAGAAATTCTATTGCTTCTTTATTTTTTTGTTCTAGTTTTTCTGTCGAATCAGCAAGCATCCGGTCAATACAAATATCCACTTCATGATAGCTTTCCCCTTTCATTATATCTTTACATAACGTTTTCTCCATTAATTCCAGTTTACTCCAATAAATCTCACCAAATGCAGGGGATATACCATTCATAGCAAATAACATCAACATACAGAAGTAGATATTTTTCATTTTCTCATCCTTAAATAACCTGCTCGATTTCTTCCTGCCTCATAGTCTAGAAAATCTTTCGTACTCTCTATTTTCTTTATTAACAGATCGATATCATTTTTTGCTGCAATAGGAATAGTCGTCTCCCCAGCAAACCCTTGATAGGCAAGATCTATCAGAATATCTCTGATAGCGGGGTGAAGTTCATCCCAATTCACCCTATCAGGTACATTAGCGGAATAACGTGCATATCGTTTTTTCGCTATTTCTATATACCCAACATAAACCATATTAAATAGAGCTATTTGTTGCTGATGTGTAATCATGCCAATTTTTTCTTTATATTCTTTCACGAAAGTTGCGGCAGCACCTGCTTTTAACCCTGCCCCCTTCGCTATCAAATTCGCTTTTTCACTACCAATACCAATTCTGAGCATATCCGAATAGATTTCACCCTTGGTTCTCTCCCCCATATCATAGCCTCGCCCCAGCGTCACACCAGACTTAGCCTTTCTTGGCCAGTGAATGACTCGGCTAAAAAAAGGGCTATTGGGAACATCATCCCCTTCGCCATCAAAGGTTATTTGTCCTTGAGGTACTCTTAGCATTGAGTAAATTCCTTTTATTAATACGCAACGCCAATGTACAAAATTATTTAGCATCTTTTTCGGTTAGTGATGAATCAATAAAAACAGCCACAAATAACATAATTATAAATGGCTGCATATTTTATTACTAAGTCAAACTAAATACCACTATCATTCCAGATGCTATAACCTGATGTTCCCGCAACTTTGTGATCCCATGATATAGAACCATACTTCAATAAAATTTTCTCATATGGCATTACGTCATTGTCATTAATCGAATGCGGATAACTACAAGAAATGTCAACAATCCGGGCATCTGTTAATTTAATGACATAAAACAACTCTAATTGCCCGGCGGAATTTATCCTATACAAAAAGAAATTTGCACTTAACTTTTCATTGGAAGAGGTAGAAACACCAAGTAACGGTGACGATTTATCGATAAGTTTAATTATTTCAACGGGGTGACAGGATAAATTATCAGCATGACTCATTGAGTGATTTAAACTTAACACCTGAATTTGATCTTCATGACCAATTTGGCTTCTATTACCAATTGACTGCAATGTTGAACAACCAGAAGAAATTAACCCCTGTTTATCACCCGTCAACTCTAAATAGATAATACTCGACATTTTTAGCAGCCTCTAAGAGTTAATATTTTTAATGCACTGATGGTGTATCGAGCTTGAGTGAAAGTTTTCGCCCATCGGACGTCTTCATTTTCACAAGATTACTTTGAGTCACTTGCATCAGAGAAAGGCATAGCTTCATCATCAATGCGAGTATTTCTTCAGGAGGTAACGAACTATTAATAAGGTTATTCTTTAATTGTTCATTTAACTGAATGGCAAGTTTTTCTTTATTTTTCACACTCGGTCTCCATGTGTTATTCCACTTTTCACCAAACTAACCTAGAAAATAATTATTATCAATAATTAAAGAAATTAGAAAAATGAACAATTAATTTAAA
The DNA here is from genome assembly GCF_002307355.1 of Pectobacterium polaris. Classification (NCBI taxonomy): domain Bacteria; kingdom Pseudomonadati; phylum Pseudomonadota; class Gammaproteobacteria; order Enterobacterales; family Pectobacteriaceae; genus Pectobacterium; species Pectobacterium polaris. Next base: position 848,491 of record NZ_CP017481.1, read on the forward strand.
AATAATAATAACGAACTGCGATTAGATTTATTCAACAACGCCTTGAGACACCTGCTGAAGAAACGTTAAACCCGCTTGAGAAAAACCCGTGAACTGCGTTGCCATAAAGAAATGCCATCCCTGTTGCTGTCAGATGACATTAAAGATAACGCCGCCGACGGTGAAACACCATCGGCGGCGTTAAGGGAACACTCAACATTTAACCGCTAACTTAACCCGCCAGAAAGAAGCGGAACGCGGGGTTATTGGTTTCATCGTGGCATTCATAGCCCAGCGCCTGTAGGTGCTGCTCGAATTCCCGATCGCCTGCATCCAACTCGAACGCGGCCAGCACGCGACCAAAATCCGTGCCGTGGCTGCGGTAATGGAACAGTGAAATATTCCAGTGCGCCCCCAGCGTCTGCAGGAATTTCAGCAATGCGCCCGGCGACTCTGGGAACTCAAAGCTGTACAGCCGTTCCTGGAGCGGTTTGGAAGGGCGTCCGCCGACCATATAACGAACGTGCAGCTTCGCCATTTCATCATCGGACAAATCCACCACTTCATAACCGTCTGCGGACAGCTCGGCGATAATTTCCTGCCGCTCCGCATAGCCACGCGTCAGACGCACACCGACAAAAATGCAGGCGTCTTTGGCATCCGCATAGCGGTAGTTGAACTCGGTAACGGAACGACCGCCCAGCAGTTGGCAAAACTTCAGGAAGCTTCCCTGTTTCTCGGGGATCGTAACGGCCAGCAAGGCTTCGCGCTGTTCACCCAGCTCGCAGCGTTCGGAAACGTAGCGTAACCCGTGGAAATTGACGTTCGCGCCGGACAGAATATGTGCCAGACGTTCACCCTGAATCTGATGCTGTTGGATGTATTTCTTCATCCCCGCCAACGCCAGCGCGCCGGACGGTTCAGCAATTGCACGGACATCCTCAAACAGATCTTTCACTGCGGCACAGATGGCATCGCTGTCGACGGTAATCACGTCATCCAGATATTCCCGGCACAGGCGGAACGTTTCATCGCCAATGCGCTTCACCGCCACGCCTTCGGCAAACAGCCCGACACGCGGCAGATCGACCGGCTGCCCGGCATCCAGCGCCGCACGCAGACAGGCGGAATCTTCCGCTTCTACGCCGATCACCTGAATCTGCGGCATCAACTGTTTGATCAGTACGGCAACACCTGCCGCCAAACCACCACCGCCGACTGGCACAAACACGCGATCCAGATGCGCATCCTGCTGTAGTAATTCCATCGCCAGCGTGCCCTGCCCCGCAATCACAGCAGGGTGATCGAACGGCGGCAGAAAGGTCATATGCTGCTGTTGTGACAGCTCAATCGCCTTCGCCTTGGCCTCATCAAAGTTGGCACCGTGTAGCAGCACTTCGCCGCCAAAACCACGCACCGCATCGACCTTGATATCAGCCGTCGCCACTGGCATCACAATCAGCGATTTAATCCCCAGCTTGCTGGAAGAAAGCGCAACACCTTGCGCGTGGTTACCAGCAGATGCCGTCACCACGCCGTGGGATTTTTGCTCATCGCTCAGACCAGCCATCATCGCGTACGCGCCACGCAGCTTGAAGCTGTGCACCGCATGCCTGTCTTCACGTTTTACCAGAATGACATTACCCAGCCGCGAAGAGATCTTTTCCATCTTCTCCAGCGGTGTGACCTGCGTGATTTCATACACCGGCGATCGCAAGATCGCCCGCAGGTACTCCGCGCCTCCCGGCGCGGCAGGAAGAGGTTGTGACACAGCCATCAGCATTAGCCTCCCAGCTTGCTTTTATCCCGCACAGCGCCTTTATCCGCGCTGGTTGCCAGCATGGCATACGCACGAAGCGCAAAAGAGACCTGACGTTCACGGTTATGTGGCGTCCAGGCCTGCTCGCCTCTCGCCTCTTCCGCTTCGCGGCGGCTTGCCAGTTCATTATCTGCGACGTCCAGCACGATGCTACGGTTCGGGATATCAATGGCAATCATATCGCCATCCTGCACCAGACCAATGGTGCCACCGCTTGCGGCTTCAGGAGACGCGTGGCCAATAGACAGCCCTGACGTACCACCAGAGAAGCGTCCGTCAGTGATCAGTGCACAGCTTTTACCCAAGCCCATCGATTTCAGATAGGTAGTCGGGTACAGCATTTCCTGCATTCCTGGCCCGCCTTTCGGCCCTTCGTAACGGATAACTACCACATCGCCCGCCACGACTTTTCCGCCCAGAATCGCCTCTACCGCGTCATCCTGGCTTTCATAGACTTTTGCCGGGCCACGGAAAATCAGGCTATCTTTATCAACGCCTGCGGTTTTCACGATGCAGCCATCTAGCGCAATGTTGCCGTACAGCACGGCCAACCCGCCATCTTGACTGTAAGCATATTCACGCGAGCGAATGCAGCCTTCCTGACGGTCGGTATCCAATGAATCCCAGCGACAATCCTGAGAAAACGCTTTGGTCGTACGGATACCCGCTGGACCTGCAGAATACATACGTTTCACGCTTTCATCTTTCGTCAGCATCACGTCGTAGGCTTCCAGGGTTTCCGGCAGCGTTTTACCCAGCACGTTGTTGACTTCACGGTTCAGCAAACCGGCTCTGTCCAGCTCGCCCAAAATACCGATCACCCCACCAGCACGGTGTACGTCTTCCATATGGTATTTCTGACCGCTAGGCGCGACTTTACACAGGTGTGGCACCTTACGTGAAAGGCGGTCGATATCCGACATGGTGAAATCAATTTCACCTTCCTGCGCCGCGGCCAGCAGGTGCAATACGGTATTAGTGGAACCGCCCATGGCGATATCCAGAATCATGGCGTTTTCAAACGCGGCTTTATTCGCGATGTTGCGCGGCAATACGCTTGCATCATCCTGCTCGTAATAACGCTTCGCCAGACCTACGATGCGCGTGCCCGCGTTCAGGAACAGATCCTTACGGTCGGCATGCGTTGCAAGCAATGAACCGTTGGCTGGCTGAGAGAGCCCCAGGGCTTCGGTCAGGCAGTTCATCGAGTTCGCCGTGAACATCCCTGAACAAGAGCCGCAGGTCGGACAGGCGGAACGTTCAATTTGCTCACTGTCGGCATCGCTGACGTTAGGGTTTGCACCCTGAATCATGGCATCGATGAGATCGAGCTTGATAATTTGGTTAGAAAGCTTGGTTTTCCCTGCTTCCATCGGGCCACCAGAAACAAAAATCACCGGAATATTCAGGCGCAGCGACGCCATTAACATCCCCGGGGTGATTTTGTCGCAGTTGGAAATACACACCATGGCATCCGCGCAGTGGGCATTGACCATGTATTCCACGGAGTCGGCGATCAGTTCACGGGAAGGCAGAGAATAGAGCATGCCGCCGTGTCCCATCGCGATGCCGTCATCAACGGCAATGGTGTTAAATTCTTTCGCGACGCCGCCGGAGGCTTCGATCTGCTCGGCAACCAGTTTACCCAGATCGCGCAAGTGCACATGGCCAGGCACGAATTGGGTGAAGGAGTTGACCACCGCGATAATCGGTTTACCAAAATCGTCGTCGGTCATCCCGGTGGCGCGCCACAAGGCTCGGGCACCAGCCATATTACGGCCGTGAGTGGTTGTGGCTGAACGGTACTTAGGCATGCTCTTTTACTCCAAAAATTACGAATTTGGCGATGACGGAACGCATCACCGCCTGACTGTCTGTCTTGACTGCTTACTGATTGATCGGATCCAACCAGCCCCATTTATCTTCGGTTTCACCCGTAAAGAGGCCAAAGAACGCCTGCTGCAAGGCTTTGGTGACCGGGCCACGTTTGCCAACACCGACCTGAATGCCGTCGACGCTACGCACGGGAGTAATTTCTGCCGCAGTACCGGACATGAAGACTTCATCGGCCAGATACAGTGACTCGCGGGATAGCACCTGCTCACGCACTTCATATCCCGCATCTTTCGCCAGCTTGATGATGGCGTCACGTGTAATGCCCGGCAGCGCCGAAGAGGTAAACGGCGGCGTGAAGATAATACCGTCCTTCACTTCAAACAGGTTCTCACCCGCACCTTCAGAAACATAGCCGTGGACATCCAATGCGATCCCTTCCTGATAGCCGTGGCGACGTGCTTCGCTACCCACCAGCAGAGAGGATAGATAGTTGCCACCCGCTTTCGCGGCAGTTGGAATGGTATTCGCCGCTACACGATTCCAGGACGACACCATCGCATCAATACCGGCTTCCAGCGCCTCTTCACCCAGATACGCCCCCCACGGGAAGGCCGCGATGATGACGTCGGTTTGATAACCATCTGGCGGGTTAACGCCCATGCCCACATCACCAATGAACACCAGTGGACGAATATAGGCGCTGGTCAGGTTATTTTTACGCAGCGTTTCACGACAGGCTTCCATCAGCTCATCTACGCTTTGCGCGACGGGCATACGGTAAATTTTTGCCGAATCACGCAGGCGCTGCATATGCTCACGGTGACGGAAAACCACCGGGCCCTTATGTGAATTGTAGCAACGAACACCTTCAAAGACGGAGGTGCCATAATGCAGGGCATGCGACATAACGTGTACTTTTGCTTCAGCCCATGGAACCATCTCGCCATTGAACCAAATGTAGTCCGCTTTTTTTGTCATTCTTCTTTTTCCTTACTCTTTTGCGTTAGGCGCTGATCTGCTGTGATGTCGTCATCGGTTGAATGTCAACGCAGGCAATATCCAACAGCTTGCTCAATTGCGTTGACAATAAATCCACCGAACGATGGCTGGCAACGGTCAGTTCAATATTAATGTGATCGGCATTGGTGGTTTGCACCATATTCATCGCGCAAACTTTGAAACCGCGATGGCGGGTAACTCGCAATACACGCTCCAGAACCTCGGGACGAAAGCGCGCCTGAATCGAAAGTTGATGGTGTGTCATTCTGTTGTCTCCAGCACTTATTCTGTGTAAGTCGGCCATTGTTTGGTTTTATCGAGCCTTACTTGGTTTTATCAAGCATCGTTTCGTTACCCGCACCCGGCGGAACCAGCGGCCAAACGTTTTCGTATTCATCAATCGATACGTGCAATAAATAGGGTCCTTCGCTGTTAAACAGAGCATCCAGCGCGACATCAATTTGATCTTTACGGGTGATGCGCTGGCCTGGGATATCAAACGCGCTTGCCAGCGTCAGGAAATCAGGATTATCGGAGAGGTCGGTTTCACTGTAACGTTCATCAAAGAATAACTGCTGCCACTGACGCACCATGCCTAACCGTTGGTTATCCAGCAGCACGATCTTCAACGGCAGCTGTTTTCGTTTGATGGTGCCCAGCTCCTGAACGTTCATCATGAAAGAGCCGTCGCCGGAAATGCAGATAACCATGTCGTCCGGGCGCGCAACCTGTGCGCCTACCGCAGCGGGTACACCGAAGCCCATCGTACCAAGGCCGCTGGAGGTGATGAAATTCTCAGGACGGCTGAACGTCATATGCTGTGCAGCCCACATCTGGTGCTGGCCCACATCGGTCGTGACCACGGTGTCTGCATCCATTCGTTCGGAGATCGTTTTCAGCAGCGCAGGCGCATAAATCGCCTGACCGGGATGATCATAACGCCACGGGTATTCCGCCTTCATCATGGTCGCCTGCTCGCGCCACGCGCTGACGCTCAGCGGCTGTTGCAGCGCGGGTAATATCGCGTTCAGATCGCCTTGCAATGCAACATTAGCATGACGCAATTTGCTCAATTCCGCTGGGTCGATATCCATATGAATAACACTGGCGTGAGGCGCGAAGGCGTTAAGTTTGCCAGTCACGCGATCATCAAAACGCGCGCCAACCGCGATTAACAAATCGCACTCCTGCACAATCAGGTTCGCCGCCTTCGTGCCGTGCATACCAATCATACCGAGGTAATAGGGATGATTGGCATCCACGGCACCCAGCCCTTTAAGGGTAGAAACGGACGGGATATCCGTTACGCTCAGGAATTCACGCAGTGCCGGAACCGCATTCGCCATGCCGACTCCACCGCCAACGTACAGCACCGGTTTTTGCGCTTTCGCCAGCAGAGCGTACGCCTGCGCAATATCTTGATCGGGGAAATCGATATCGTTAACAACAGGCGCAAAGTTTGGAGTGAAATCCCCCACCGCCAGCTGAATGTCTTTAGGAATATCGACCAAAACAGGGCCTGGACGACCGCTGTTGGCAATCGCGAACGCTTCTGCCATCACTTCCGGCAGTGATTCGAGAGACTCAACCAGAAAACTGTGTTTCGTACAGGCCAGCGACAGCCCCAGCACGTCGATCTCCTGGAAAGCATCGGTGCCAATCAGTGCTGACCCAACCTGTCCGGTGATCGCCACCACAGGCACAGAATCCAGCAGCGCATCGGCCAAACCGGTGATCAGGTTCGTTGCTCCTGGGCCGGATGTCGCAATGCAGACGCCCACATTACCCGTGGAGCGGGCATAACCAATCGCCGCCATCACCGCGCCTTGCTCGTGGCGACACAGCAGGTGTTTAACGCCGCCGTCATAAAGTGCATCGTAGACTGGCATTATCGCGCCCCCTGGATAACCAAAAACGGTTTCCACTCCCTGCGCTCGCAACGCTTGAACCACCCACTGTGCTCCATTCATAGTTATTTCCCCGACATCTTATGGGAATAACAGAATTTTATGCTGATGTTCATTTTCTGTTCCTTTCCGTTATAGATTACGCCCAACAAAAAACCCCCGACCTTTCGGTGCGGGGGTTTTCTTGAATTAGGCCTTGATTTCTAAGCCATTCTTCGTCCAAGTGCAGCCCCGCACGGTGGGATAATAATCACCACCACGCTAATCACGACTAGGCTAATCACTAGGGATAGGGCTTTCATAATAGGTTGTTCATTAATCTTCTGTCGAACGAATGCCTACAGAGTTATCACAGTCAGACATGGACTGACAACCATTTTTTTTCATTGCCACCCGTAAGAATTACCTATGATACGGGAAAAAATACAACGTAATCATAAGGTAGAAGCGCATCAAATTATTTTCGCCTGTTGGCGTAAAAATGAGCGTTGTATGAGAAACGTGGCAGATGCAAACGGGCGTCGTCGATCGTCGGATAACATTAAGCAATCGGTTCACCTTAGATAATTGCGACACATCGCGCACAAATTTTACGCATTACTGAAACAGTGAATTATTTCATGACATCGCCGCGCAGACTGGCGAAGACGGTCTCTACTTCTTCTCGCTTGCCGAACATGATGCAAACCATCAGCAAAGGGGAAATAGCATGTCATTGGCAGTTACCTATACTCGGGCAATGATTGGTGTACAAGCGCCGGGCGTTTATATCGAAGTTCACATCAGCAGCGGGCTACCGGCCCTAACGCTGGTCGGCTTACCAGAAACCACCGTCAAGGAAGCACGCGATCGCGTGCGCAGCGCACTTATCAATTGCGGATTTACATTTCCAGCAAAGCGCATCACGGTCAATCTCGCCCCCGCAGACCTGCCAAAGGAAGGGGGACGCTACGATCTGCCGATTGCTCTGGCGATTCTGGCGGCCTCAGAACAAATCGATGGTGAAAAGCTAAGCCGCTACGAGTTTCTTGGCGAACTCGGCCTGTCTGGCACCTTACGTGGCGTCAATGGCGCGATTCCCGCTGCATTGGAAGCCATAAAGTCAGGCCGCCAGCTTATCCTGCCAGATGACAATAAACGGGAGATGACGCTGATACCGCAGGGTGAAGCGCTGATGGCCGGGCATTTGTTGGACGTGTGTGCTTTTCTCAGCGGAGAAGAGGAATTGCTCAGTTGCTCCGACATGACGCCCGTTCCACAGATCGGGGAAGATACGCTCGACTTGAAGGATATCATCGGTCAGGAGCAAGCTAAACGCGCACTGGAAATAGCGGCGGCAGGCGGTCACAACCTGCTCTTGCTAGGACCACCGGGAACAGGGAAAACCATGCTGGCGAGTCGGTTAGGCAACCTGATGCCACCATTAAGCGATGAAGAAGCACTGGAAAGCGCCGCCATCAACAGTCTAATCAACATTGATGCCACCATGACGCGCTGGCGGGCCAGACCATTCAGAGCACCTCACCATAGCTCTTCCATGGCTGCACTTGTGGGCGGAGGGTCACTGCCCAAACCCGGAGAAATCTCGCTCGCCCACAACGGCGTACTGTTTCTGGATGAATTACCGGAGTTTGAGCGACGCGTACTGGACTCACTACGAGAGCCTCTGGAGTCCGGTGAAATTATCATTTCCCGCACTCGGGCCAAAGTGTGCTATCCAGCACGGGTGCAGCTGGTCGCCGCAATGAATCCCAGCCCATCGGGCCACTATCAGGGCATTCATAACCGGTTACCCGCACAGCAAATACTGCGCTATCTCAGCAAACTTTCCGGTCCCTTTTTGGATCGCTTTGACCTTTCAATCGAAGTCCCTTTGCTACCATCAGGGGTTTTATCTCAGCAGCATTACCAAGGCGAAAGCAGCGCGACAATTCGTGAGCGCGTGCTGACCGCACGGCAGATACAACTGAAGCGGGCAAATAAAATCAACGCACTGCTCACGTCACGCGAAATAGAAAAACACTGCGGATTGGAGATGGCTGATGCAACCTATCTGGAAGAGGTGATGAACAAACTTGGCTTATCCGTACGTGCGTGGCACAGGATATTGAAAGTTGCGCGCACGATCGCTGACCTCGGCGATCGGGACAACATAGAGAGAAAACACCTTGCCGAAGCGCTGAGCTATCGCTGTATGGATCGATTGCTCATCCAGCTCCACAAAAGCCTTGAATAGCGAGAGTACAACGTTTATTCGCCACAAAAGGAAATGGGGCGTTAGCCCTGAGAGATCCCCAGAAACATCATCAATACACCATGATGATGTTTCGATAGGCTCTCGCCATATCGTCGTATACCCTGTCGGGGTTCATCCCCGACAGGATCCTCGGTGATTGACGGATGACATTTTCACTCAATGTCAGATACGACAACACCCTCCGAGATTTCTCACTGTTCGCCTGAAACCATCTATTTATTCCTTTGCTTTCAAGATAATAACCCGTCAGCCACATGATGATGCTGTAGAGTGTCGCTATCAGGCAAAGCACTGATATTCGCTTTTCGCCCCGACTTTTACTTGCCCTAAGCCCCAATCCATAGCGCTCACTTTTCTCATCCCTGAAATTCTGCTCTATCTGCATACGGCGACTGTAAATTTTAACTATCTCACGTGGTTTATATCCCATCAGGCTGGTAAAAAGCAGCCACGGTTCACGCGCGCTTTTACGATACATCTTGTCCGTTTTAGGGAAGCACTGGTTGCCTTTCCTGCCCGTTGCCCGCTTATGCACGGTATAGAAATGCCCGAGGCAGTCACGGCTGGCGTTGCGTGCCAGTCGCCCAAATCCCAGATAGCATGACTTCGCTCTTGACGTAATATCCCGCGCCATTTTCCATTCCTCATCCCCGATTATCTGAAAATAAAGGCGACCTCTGACACGTCCGACAAAATGCCAGCCCAGAGAGCGAATGTGGTGAAACCAACTGCTGCGAAAGCCTGCATCAGTCACAACAATGACCTGCTTATCTTTGCCGATGGCGGCAGCCATCTGATCGAGAAAGTCGTTCTGAACGGTAGCGTTGTTCTGGTATTGAGAGGAAATGACTTTACTCATCAGCGGGATAGCTCTTCCATCGCACAGTAGACTCGCCCGCAAAACGCTGAGCTCCGATGACGGATAGCCGCTCCAGTCCACGGCAATAACGCATAATGAAAGGCTGCTGGTGAGGCGGGATACAAGCTTCTGATAAACAGCGGGGACATCGCTAAACATCAGGTCACTGTTGAGATGCCGGTCAACACGCTTAATCTTGTGCTTAACCCGTGCCGGTCCTGGCAGATACCTGCCGATGCTGGTAAGAGAGAGCGATGCGCCACGCGTCAGTGCGACGGTCATATCGAGCAGAGCATTTTTACGGTACTGATGAAGTGAGTTCAGGGACTGGCTAAAAAATTTATGGCAAACTTGTGAAGCAGGCATAGAGGCGTGACCTTACTTTTTGGTGGAACACTAAGTAGATCACAACCTTCTATGCCTGTCTTTATTTATGGGGAACCGTCAGGCCTTAGCCCCATTCTTAATTAATCATCGCTTTCAGTGTATTCTTCCACTGCATCCATCTGCGGCTTACCACCAGACAACGTATGGAAGCGTTTAGGACGACGGATACGATCCAGATATTTGGACCAGATTTTTTCCAGTTCCGTTTCCGCTTTACGCTCGCCGCGGCACATTGCAACAAACGATGTCTCTTCCTCAGTCACTGGTTCACGTTTACCTAAATCCAGCTCGTTAAACGCGTAACCGTGGCGCTCCAACAGTTGTGCTTCTTTAATCGTAAAGTCGCCATGTCGGGAAAAACCACGCGGGTAGAACTTGTTATCAAAAAAACGATTAGTGGTAGAGAAGCTTTCTGCCATCTTACACGCTCCTAATTCTTCTATGGTCGTGTTGTTTATGGCGCGGAGTATTAGATAGGCTTGACATTGTGTAAAACAAAACATTTAAATCATTACGACAAAATTTTTTTGGAGATGGGCGTGGATACCGAATTACTAAAAACCTTTCTGGAAGTCAGCAGGACAAGACACTTTGGCCGTGCCGCCGAATCCCTGTATCTCACGCAGTCAGCGGTGAGTTTTCGGATTCGCCAGTTAGAGACGCAGCTTGGTGCCAACCTGTTCACGCGCCATCGGAACAACATACGCCTGACGCCAGCCGGCGAACGACTTCTGCCCTATGCGGAAAGCCTTATCGGTACCTGGCAGATCGCCAAAAAAGAAGTCGCACGCTCGCAGCAACACAGCCTGCTTTCGGTGGGGGCAACCGCATCGCTCTGGGAAGCCTATCTGACTCCCTGGTTACAATCGCTGTATCAACAGCGTCCGCTGCTCCAGCTAGAAGCGCGCATTGCCTTACGCCACTCGCTGGTAAAACAACTCCATGAGCGCCAGTTGGATCTGTTGATTACGACCGAACAGCCAAAAATGGAAGAATTGGCAAGCCAGCTGCTGGGCAATTTCTCCCTTTCGCTGTTTGCAGCAGAAGCGCATCCACCAGGACAGGAACTGCCTTATATAAAATTGGAGTGGGGCGCAGACTTTCATCAGCAGGAACATCGCCTATTAGCCAGCGATCAGCTTCCCGTTTTGACAACAACATCGGCCCAGTTGACCCGCCAATTGCTTGAAACAACCGGCGGCTGCGCGTTTTTACCTAGCCATTGGTTACAAACCTACTCCAACCTGCGGATAGTCGGCGACAGTCAGCCCGTCGTGCGCCCGTTTTATGCCGTTTGGTTACAAAACAGCGATCAGCAGACTATGATTCGTCAATTGCTGAAAACGCCTATTGTGATTAATCCATGAGCTATTTTGCTCACAACCAACCTAAGCACGTCTGGCTAACCAGAATGTGCTTAACGCTTTCTGTAACCCAATAAAAGCAAACAGCAGGAAACCAATGACGATTTTTGTCCACCATGAGCTCAAGGTCCCGTCAAACGTGATATACGTTTGAATCAGGCCCTGAATCAGTACGCCAAATAGGGTTCCCAATACGGTACCAACACCGCCGGTCAGTAGTGTGCCGCCGATGACAACGGCAGCGATGGCATCCAACTCTACACCGCTTGCCGCCAGGGCATAACCCGCGGAGGTGTAGAGAGAGAAAACAATACCTGACAGCACCGCTAACGTACTGGAAAGCATATAGATATGAATCGTCGTCCGCCTGACAGGCACCCCCATCAGTTCCGCAGAATAGCTGCTACCACCAATCGCATAAACACGGTTACCGAAACGGGTTCGATGCGCTATCACAATCCCCAACAACACCACAATCAACATCACTAACGCCAGAAAGGTAAATCGTCCCCCATCCGGCATGCGCCATGCTAAACCCGCCAGCTGGCTATAGACCGGATGATCGATTGGAATCGACTCCTGTGAGACGATAAAGCTCATCCCTCGGACAAAGAACATACCTGCCAGCGTGATAATAAAGGCAGGCAATTTCAGCGTGTCGATAATCCATCCCATCACCCCGCCAAACATGGCGCCCATCACCAGCGCTATTGCGAACGCAAAGAAAGGATCAATACCATACGTACCGATCAATTTGGCCAGTAACACACCGGTAAATGCAATGACTGACCCTACAGAGAGATCGATACCGCCAGACAAGATGACAAACGTCATCCCAACCGCCACGATCCCCAGAAAGGCGTTATCCGTCAGTAAATCAAAGAAAACTCGCGTCGAAGCAAAGCCGGGAAACTGGCTGAGACAGAATAGATAGCCAGCAATAAAGACCAGAATCGTCATCAACAGGGGGAAGTGGCGTTTCAACATTATGTTTTCCTCCTGAACAGGTGGTGCAACGAAATACGCGGGGATTGCATAACCAAAACCAGCAGAACGACGAGTGCCTTCAGAACCAGGTTGAATTCCGGGCGATAGCCAGACAGCAGGATGCCGGTATTCATACTCTGAATAATCAATGCACCGACGACAGAGAGCAGCAAATTAAAGCGGCCCCCAAGTAGCGAACCACCACCGATCACCACAGCCAAAATCGCGTCTAATTCCAGCCAGAGGCCCGCGTTGTTCGCATCCGCCCCGCGGATATCTGCCGTCACGATAACGCCCGCTACGGCCGCACACACGCCGCATATGACATAAGCTGCGACCAATACCAGCTTCGTACTCACACCAGCGTTGCGAGCCGATCGCAAATTAATACCGACAGATTCGATAAATAGCCCAAGTGCCGTTTTACGCGTCAAAATCCACAACGCCAGCAGCATCACGCAGGCAATAATCACTGGCATGGGGAGATAGAACAGGCTTCCGCTACCCAGCTTAGCCAACCCGGCGTTATCAAACGTGATAATTTGACCTTCGGTAATCAGCTGAGCGATGCCTCGTCCGGCAACCATCAGCATCAACGTCGCTACAATCGGCTGAATCTGTAACACTGCAACCAGAAAACCGTTCCATAGCCCGCATAATGCGCCAACCAATAGCGCAATCAGCAGTACAGAAGGCAGCGGATGACCAGCAGCAGTGAGCGTTGCGGCCGTCGCGCCTGCAATCGCCATTACCGCGCCAACCGATAAATCGATTCCGCCGGTTGCAATCACTAACGTCATACCTAATGCCAGTAGCGCAACGGGCGCGCCGCGGTTAAGGATGTCGATAAGGCTACCGAACAAGCGCCCATCCTGAATGTGGAGGGAGAAGAAGTTGGGCGCGACCATACTATCAATCAGCAAGATGGCAACGAGTGCCAGAAGCTGTGGCACCCCTTTGGTGAACGTTAGGCGGACTTTTTTGGCAGGTTTGACGTTATTGTCTGTCATCGGCTGCTCCCGTTTGTACTGCGATTGCCTGCATCACTGCGGCAACCGAGATCTCATTATGTTCAAGATGTGCAACGTGCTGCCTGTCACGCAGCACAATGATACGATCCGCATAACCAGTCAGTTCTTCCAATTCAGAAGAGATCACGAGTAACGCCATCCCCTGTTCACACAATTTTTCGATTAGGCGAATGATTTCCGCATGCGCACCGACATCGATTCCTCGTGTTGGCTCATCCAGAATCAAGAAGCGTGGTTCTGTTGCCAGCCAGCGCGACAGCAGGACTTTTTGCTGATTCCCACCCGATAGATACTGAATTTCCTGCTCTGGACTGGGCGTACGAATCCCTAATAGGCTGATAAATTTTTCAGCGATACGGGTTTGCTCACGTAGGGAAATGGGCTTCAACCAACCGCGCTGCGCCTGAAGTGCCAGAATGATGTTCTCTCGTACCGTTGCCGCACCGACAATGCCGTCAGTCTTGCGATCCTCAGGGCAATAGCCAAAGCCGAGCTTTCCTGCTGCACGCGGCGTGCGAATACTGACTTGTTTGCCATCAACCCTTGCTTCACCGGCATCAGGCACGTTAATACCAAATATCAGCTGCGCGGTTTCTGTCCGGCCGGAACCCAATAGACCAGCGAGGCCAACGATTTCTCTCGGGCGCACGGAAAGCTCAAAGTCATTAATCGAGCCACGCCGACCATAGTGTTTAAACTGCACGATGGGCTCACCCGAGACATCACTATGCTCACCACGTTTCAGTAACGTTTCATCAAAACTGTGCCCCAGCATCATTTGGACTAATTCAATACGTGGTAATTCTGCGGCAGGCAATGTTCCAACTAGCCGTCCATTACGTAAAACAGTAATTCTGTCGCTAATGCGGTAAACCTGATCCAGAAAGTGCGTCACAAATATCATACCGATTCCGCGATCGCGCAACTTCCGCAATATATCCAGAAGCATATCGACTTCTTTGGCATCAAGGCTTGCGGTCGGTTCATCAAGAATTAAAACTTTAGCGGAAAGATCGATAGCTCTGGCAATCGCTACAATTTGCTGAACCGCGATGGAATAATTACCAAGTGGATGGCTAACATCGATCGTCAGTCCATAATTCAATAAGAGGGCTTCGGCCTGACGCAGGATTTTATGTTGATCAACGATGCCCCAGCGTGTGGGCTCACGGCCAATAAATAGATTTGCCGCAACAGACAGATTCGGTAATAGATTGACCTCCTGATAGACCGTACCAATACCCAATGACTGAGCATGGGCCGTATTGACAGGATTAATCGCAATACCATCGAGGATAATTTCACCCGTTGAGCGATGGTAAACGCCAGTCAATGCCTTAATCAACGTCGACTTCCCTGCGCCATTCTCTCCTAATAGCGCCACTATTTCGCCGCGATTAAGCGTGAAGTCTACCTGATCTAATGCTTTTACCCCCGGAAACTCAACGCTCATGCCCCGAATATCTAACAACCGTGTCGTTTCCATCAGCATCACCTATACGACAACTTAACAAGGCTACATCACACCTGAGCAATATTATGGTAAGTAGGCTGACAATATTCACTGTTCCGTGATTGAACGGTGCAGAAAACATCGCAAACCCACTTTCCCATATTCATATTTCTGCCAGGTATTTAGCAAAATTTATATCAATGATAAATCCACAATATAAATATCAATAACCAAGGTCTTTCTTGGTTTCATATTCCTGTTTTGCCGTGTCAGGCAGTAATAAACGTGATTCGGTTTGAATGAATTTCTCAGGCTGTTTGCCGTCCTTCTTCATCGCCAATAAAGCATCAAAAGCAGGCCCAGCCATATTAGGTGTTAATTCAACGGTGGCATTAGCTTCGCCATTCATCATAGCTTTGAAAATATCAGGGACACCATCAATAGAGACAACTTTTATTTGTGAACCAGGTTTCAGGCCAGCTTCTTTAATTGCCTGAATGGCGCCTATTGCCATGTCATCATTATGCGCATAAACCGCACAGATATTTTTTCCGTTCTGCTCAGCTTTAATAAAGCTTTCCATGACCTCTTTACCCTTACTGCGAGTAAAGTCTCCCGACTGTGAACGGATAATTTTTATCTGTGAATCTGAAGCTATACCGTCAGCAAACCCTTTCTTACGGTTTATAGCAACGCTAGCCCCAACCGTTCCCTGTAATTCAACAACATTACAAGGTTTGCCAGCGGCCTCTTTCACAAGCCACTCCCCTGCCACTTTTCCTTCATAGACGCTATCAGAGGCGATAGCAGCGGTATATAGCGATGGATCGCTTACCTCAATCGTTCTATCAAGCAAGAACACTGGGATTTTTGCTTCTTTAGCTTCCTGTAAGACCGGTGCCCAGCCAGTAGCAACGACTGGCGCAATAAATATGGCATCGACACCCTGGGCGATGAATGACCGCACAGCCTTAATCTGATTCTCCTGCTTCTGTTGGGCATCAGCTATTTTTAACGTTATCCCACGCTTCTCAGCTTCCTGCTTTGACACTTTAGTTTCAGCAGAGCGCCATCCTGATTCTGAACCAATCTGGGAAAACCCAACCGTTAAGGGTTTTGCCTGTACGGCACTACATAACGCCGTGCTTACAGCAACAGCTACCAGTAAACGTCTGTACATACTTAAACTCCTTCTGTGTAGTCTTACAGCTACTTAGTCAGATTTCAGGTACAGCATAGCGCTACGAATTTCTGCTATAGCGCTATCGATGTGATGTTGGCAGATACCACTAACAAGTGAATGCAACCTGAAGGATCACTATGAAAAATAATTTCCCTCCACTCAGGTTGTAGATAGTTTTAGTTCAAATATCGAACAAGATGAATGAGCAAGTTCACAACCTGGTATTACGGTGATTTTGTGCATATTTACAGCTAAATCAGCACGATCTGTCAGCAGCACATCAGCGAATTTTATCTATTAAATAACAACACGTTAGATTAATTAGGTATCCAGAGGGGAGAAATAACGGAGAAATTGGAAAGAGGGGTACAAGACAGGATCGAGCATAAAGTACAGATCAAAAAAAACCCTTCACGCTATCGTGAAGGGTTTTATTTGGCAGGGGCGGAGAGACTCGAACTCGCGACACCCGGTTTTGGAGACCGGTGCTCTACCAACTGAGCTACGCCCCTAAATTACGCTTAACATTATGCCTGCTAAAGTTAGCAGGCATAATTTTTAATAAGTGGCGGAACGGACGGGGCTCGAACCCGCGACCCCCTGCGTGACAGGCAGGTATTCTAACCAACTGAACTACCGCTCCACCGAATTTCTCTACAACCACCAGATCGCTCCGGCTTACTGCTTAATTTGATGCCTGGCAGTTCCCTACTCTCACATGGGGAAGCCCCACACTACCATCGGCGCTACGGCGTTTCACTTCTGAGTTCGGCATGGGGTCAGGTGGGACCACCGCGCTATCGCCGCCAGGCAAATTCTGTTTCATTCCAACCGTTATACGTTGCTTACGCGCTCGCACAACCATCAGAACCAATCTTTGAACAAGCTGAGTATCGTTTTTTGAGTCGTCTCAAAACACCTTCGGTGTTGTAAGGTTAAGCCTCTCGGGTCATTAGTACTGGTTAGCTCAACGTATCGCTACGCTTACACACCCAGCCTATCTACGTCGTCGTCTTCAACGGCCCTTCAGGGGCATCTAGTGCCCAGGGAAGACTCATCTCGAGGCAAGTTTCCCGCTTAGATGCTTTCAGCGGTTATCTCTTCCGCACTTAGCTACCGGGCAATGCAATTGGCATCACAACCCGAACACCAGTGGTGCGTTCACTCCGGTCCTCTCGTACTAGGAGCAACCCCTCTCAATCTTCCAACGCCCACGGCAGATAGGGACCGAACTGTCTCACGACGTTCTAAACCCAGCTCGCGTACCACTTTAAATGGCGAACAGCCATACCCTTGGGACCTACTTCAGCCCCAGGATGTGATGAGCCGACATCGAGGTGCCAAACACCGCCGTCGATATGAACTCTTGGGCGGTATCAGCCTGTTATCCCCGGAGTACCTTTTATCCGTTGAGCGATGGCCCTTCCATTCAGAACCACCGGATCACTAAGACCTGCTTTCGCACCTGCTCGAGCTGTCACTCTCGCAGTCAAGCTAGCTTATGCCTTTGCACTAACCTCCTGATGTCCGACCAGGATTAGCTAACCTTCGTGCTCCTCCGTTACGCTTTGGGAGGAGACCGCCCCAGTCAAACTACCCACCAGACACTGTCCGCAACCCGGATTACGGGCCCACGTTAGAACATCAAACATTAAAGGGTGGTATTTCAAGGTTGGCTCCACGCAGACTGGCGTCCACGCTTCAAAGCCTCCCACCTATCCTACACATCAAGGCTCAAGGTTCAGTGTCAAGCTATAGTAAAGGTTCACGGGGTCTTTCCGTCTTGCCGCGGGTACACTGCATCTTCACAGCGAGTTCAATTTCACTGAGTCTCGGGTGGAGACAGCCTGGCCATCATTACGCCATTCGTGCAGGTCGGAACTTACCCGACAAGGAATTTCGCTACCTTAGGACCGTTATAGTTACGGCCGCCGTTTACCGGGGCTTCGATCAAGAGCTTCGCCTTGCGGCTGACCCCATCAATTAACCTTCCGGCACCGGGCAGGCGTCACACCGTATACGTCCACTTTCGTGTTTGCACAGTGCTGTGTTTTTATTAAACAGTTGCAGCCAGCTGGTATCTTCGACTGATTTCAGCTCCGTGAGCAAGTCACTTCACCTACCATCAGCGTGCCTTCTCCCGAAGTTACGGCACCATTTTGCCTAGTTCCTTCACCCGAGTTCTCTCAAGCGCCTGAGTATTCTCTACCTGACCACCTGTGTCGGTTTGGGGTACGATTTGATGTTACCTGGAGCTTAGAGGCTTTTCCTGGAAGCGTAGCATTGGTTACTTCATCACCGTAGTGACTCGTCATCACGCCTCAGTGTTAATGACGACCCGGATTTACCAAAGTCATCCACCTTCACGCTTAAACCGGGACAACCGTCGCCCGGATAACCTAGCTTTCTCCGTCCCCCCTTCGCAGTAACACCGAGTACAGGAATATTAACCTGTTTCCCATCGACTACGCTTTTCAGCCTCGCCTTAGGGGTCGACTCACCCTGCCCCGATTAACGTTGGACAGGAACCCTTGGTCTTCCGGCGTGCGGGTTTTTCACCCGCATTATCGTTACTTATGTCAGCATTCGCACTTCTGATACCTCCAGCAGCCCTCACAGGCCACCTTCTACGGCTTACAGAACGCTCCCCTACCCAACAACACCTAAGTGTCGCTGCCGCAGCTTCGGTGCATGGTTTAGCCCCGTTACATCTTCCGCGCAGGCCGACTCGACCAGTGAGCTATTACGCTTTCTTTAAATGATGGCTGCTTCTAAGCCAACATCCTGGCTGTCTGTGCCTTCCCACATCGTTTCCCACTTAACCATGACTTTGGGACCTTAGCTGGCGGTCTGGGTTGTTTCCCTCTTCACGACGAACGTTAGCACCCGCCGTGTGTCTCCCGTGATAACATTCTTCGGTATTCGTAGTTTGCATCGGGTTGGTAAGTCGGGATGACCCCCTAGCCGAAACAGTGCTCTACCCCCGAAGATGAATTCACGAGGCGCTACCTAAATAGCTTTCGGGGAGAACCAGCTATCTCCCGGTTTGATTGGCCTTTCACCCCCAGCCACAAGTCATCCGCTAATTTTTCAACATTAGTCGGTTCGGTCCTCCAGTTAGTGTTACCCAACCTTCAACCTGCCCATGGCTAGATCACCGGGTTTCGGGTCTATACCCTGCAACTTAACGCCCAGTTAAGACTCGGTTTCCCTACGGCTCCCCTATACGGTTAACCTTGCTACAGAATATAAGTCGCTGACCCATTATACAAAAGGTACGCAGTCACCCTGATTAATCAAGGCTCCCACTGCTTGTACGTACACGGTTTCAGGTTCTATTTCACTCCCCTCGCCGGGGTTCTTTTCGCCTTTCCCTCACGGTACTGGTTCACTATCGGTCAGTCAGGAGTATTTAGCCTTGGAGGATGGTCCCCCCATATTCAGACAGGATGTCACGTGTCCCGCCCTACTCATCGAACTCACAATCTGTGCATTTTTGTGTACGGGACTATCACCCTTTACTGTGCGACTTTCCAGACGCTTCCACTAACACACAAACTGATTCAGGTTCTGGGCTCCTCCCCGTTCGCTCGCCGCTACTAGGGGAATCTCGGTTGATTTCTTTTCCTCGGGTACTGAGATGTTTCAGTTCCCCCGGTTCGCCTCATTACGCTATGTATTCACATAATGATAGTGTGTCGAAACACACTGGGTTTCCCCATTCGGGTATCGTCGGGTATAACGCTTCATATCAGCTTACCGACGCTTATCGCAGATTAGCACGCCCTTCATCGCCTCTGACTGCCTAGGCATCCACCGTGTACGCTTAGTCGCTTAACCTCACAACCCGAAGGTGTCTTTGATTAATCAAAGTCACTGTCGTGCTGCGATTATTTGAGAGACTCATTGACACACTGACACGCCATTCATACCCGCAGGCATCAATGCATGTTCAGCTGTCATGTTTCAATTTTCAGCTTGTTCCAGATTGTTAAAGAGCAAAACTTCGCAGTGCACCCAAACAGGTACACTCTGAAGTTTTCTATATAGCGAGTAGTGATGGTGGAGCTATGCGGGATCGAACCGCAGACCTCCTGCGTGCAAGGCAGGCGCTCTCCCAGCTGAGCTATAACCCCATCGTTGCTTACAGATACCTTAAATACCACTCATGGAAGAGTTGGTAGGCCTGAGTGGACTTGAACCACCGACCTCACCCTTATCAGGGGTGCGCTCTAACCACCTGAGCTACAAGCCTATTAAGGTATTTCTGCTCGTTATTTTCATCAGACAATCTGTGTGAGCACTTCACTTAACACACATCTTTTTTGGTAAGGAGGTGATCCAACCGCAGGTTCCCCTACGGTTACCTTGTTACGACTTCACCCCAGTCATGAATCACAAAGTGGTAAGCGCCCTCCCGAAGGTTAAGCTACCTACTTCTTTTGCAACCCACTCCCATGGTGTGACGGGCGGTGTGTACAAGGCCCGGGAACGTATTCACCGTAGCATTCTGATCTACGATTACTAGCGATTCCGACTTCATGGAGTCGAGTTGCAGACTCCAATCCGGACTACGACGTACTTTATGAGGTCCGCTTACTCTCGCGAGGTCGCTTCTCTTTGTATACGCCATTGTAGCACGTGTGTAGCCCTACTCGTAAGGGCCATGATGACTTGACGTCATCCCCACCTTCCTCCGGTTTATCACCGGCAGTCTCCTTTGAGTTCCCGACCGAATCGCTGGCAACAAAGGATAAGGGTTGCGCTCGTTGCGGGACTTAACCCAACATTTCACAACACGAGCTGACGACAGCCATGCAGCACCTGTCTCACAGTTCCCGAAGGCACTAAGGTATCTCTACCGAATTCTGTGGATGTCAAGAGTAGGTAAGGTTCTTCGCGTTGCATCGAATTAAACCACATGCTCCACCGCTTGTGCGGGCCCCCGTCAATTCATTTGAGTTTTAACCTTGCGGCCGTACTCCCCAGGCGGTCGACTTAACGCGTTAGCTCCGGAAGCCACGCCTCAAGGGCACAACCTCCAAGTCGACATCGTTTACAGCGTGGACTACCAGGGTATCTAATCCTGTTTGCTCCCCACGCTTTCGCACCTGAGCGTCAGTCTTTGTCCAGGGGGCCGCCTTCGCCACCGGTATTCCTCCAGATCTCTACGCATTTCACCGCTACACCTGGAATTCTACCCCCCTCTACAAGACTCTAGCCTGTCAGTTTTGAATGCAGTTCCCAGGTTAAGCCCGGGGATTTCACATCCAACTTAACAGACCGCCTGCGTGCGCTTTACGCCCAGTCATTCCGATTAACGCTTGCACCCTCCGTATTACCGCGGCTGCTGGCACGGAGTTAGCCGGTGCTTCTTCTGCGGGTAACGTCAATCGACAAGGTTATTAACCTTATCGCCTTCCTCCCCGCTGAAAGTGCTTTACAACCCGAAGGCCTTCTTCACACACGCGGCATGGCTGCATCAGGCTTGCGCCCATTGTGCAATATTCCCCACTGCTGCCTCCCGTAGGAGTCTGGACCGTGTCTCAGTTCCAGTGTGGCTGGTCATCCTCTCAGACCAGCTAGGGATCGTCGCCTAGGTGAGCCATTACCTCACCTACTAGCTAATCCCATCTGGGCACATCTGATGGCGAGAGGCCCGAAGGTCCCCCTCTTTGCTCTTGCGAGGTTATGCGGTATTAGCTACCGTTTCCAGTAGTTATCCCCCTCCATCAGGCAGTTTCCCAGACATTACTCACCCGTCCGCCGCTCGTCACCCAGAGAGCAAGCTCTCCTGTGCTACCGCTCGACTTGCATGTGTTAGGCCTGCCGCCAGCGTTCAATCTGAGCCATGATCAAACTCTTCAATTTAAGATTTGTTTGATTTGCTTCTACTCGAGAAGCGATGCTCAAAGAATTAGTCACTGTTCATTCGTAATGAATTTTACTGTTGTTCACTCTTCAAGACTTTTTATATCGTTAAGATACGGTCTTGTGAGTGCCCACACAGATTGTCTGATTAAATTGTTAAAGAGCAGTGCCACTTCATCGGTGGCGCGGGCTGCATATATTATGCTTTTCCGCTGTGAAGTCAAGTCATTACTGATTGCCTTCGTTGAATCTTTTACTGTCACCACAACCGCGTGTCGCTGTTGCCGTGTCAGTGGATGCGCATTATAGGGACTTCTCGGGCGCTGACAAGCGCTAAATGCAAAAAAGTTACCGAGTGATTTTTTTTTCAGCAAAGCGAATTAAAAGACGCCGTTATGCCGGATTTTTCGCCGCTAATTGAGCGAAATCCTGAGCAAAACGGGCAACCTGCTGCCAGTCAGTGTATTCAATCTCTTTAGTGCTATCCGTTTCCCCACCCGTTATACGCATAATGAGTTGAATCATTACCCGATCAAACCAGCGGTAACGTGGATAACGTAGGGCACCAGCGAACACACAGCACAAATCTGGCTGCCAAGGGGAATTCAGCAGGAACTTACGCGTATAGGCATTGGTTTGTATTGTGCGCTTTTCTGGTTTACGTGCGGTGAGATTCACGGAGAAGAATGCGCTGGGTCGCTGCTGTAGAGAAGTCAGATGCTTACGGATAAATTGATTTACCGCAGGATGAAAGCGCCCGTATCGAATCGATGCCCCAATCGCAACCCGATCGTATTGGCTCAGATCGATATCATTCGCATTGAGTACGTTAACAACATCACACTCCAAGGTTCCCTTCAGCGTATTTGCAATATAGGAGGCAATCGCTCTTGTTTGCCCATCCCGACTCGAAAACACGATCAAAGCTTTCATTGTTCTTTATCCTTATGGGGACTATTCCCGCCAGAAGGTTGGCGTAAACAGCACTAAAAGCGTGAAGACTTCCAAACGACCAAACAACATCGTCAGTATCAGAATCCATTTCGCCGTATCATTCATCGACGTAAAATTCTCAGCGACAACGCCCAGCCCCGGCCCTAGGTTATTCAGTGTGGCTGCGACCGCCGCAAACGCGGAGAAATCATCAACGCCTGTCGCAATGACGGCCAGCATGCTGATAATGAAAACCAGCGCATATGCAGAAAAGAATCCCCACACGGCTTCCAGGATGCGTTCTGGCAACGCCCTATGACCTAGCTTAATCGTATAAACCGCATTCGGATGCACTAAACGCTTAAGCTCACGCGATCCTTGTAGGAAAAGCAGCAGGATACGAATCACTTTCAGGCCGCCCCCGGTTGAGCCCGCACAACCGCCGATGAATGCGGAGCACAGAAGCAAAACCGGCAGGAAAAGCGGCCACGATGCAATGCTATCCGTGGTAAACCCTGCCGTTGTCGCCATAGAGACAACCTGGAAGAACGCCTGATTGATCGTCTGCATTCCGCTGTCATAAACGTGGTGGAACCACAGGACAATCGTACACACGGCCACCAGCGACAACTGAACAAAGATGAACATGCGGAATTCCGGGTCACGCCAGTATACCTTCAGGCTGCGGCCGCTCAGCAGGGCAAAGTGCAAACCAAAGTTACAGCCGGAAATCAGCAAGAATATCGCGATGATGGTGTTGATTGTTGGGCTGTTGAAGTAGCCGATACTGGCGTCGTGGGTAGAGAACCCTCCGACGGACACCGTAGAGAAGCTGTGACCAATCGCATCGAATACCGGCATGCCGGCCAGCCAAAGCGCGACGGCACAGGCAATCGTCAGTAAGAGATAAATCAGCCACAGCGTTTTTGCCGTATCGGCAATACGCGGGCGCATTTTGTTTTCCTTCAGCGGCCCCGGCATCTCCGCACGATAAAGCTGCATCCCACCGACACCAAGAATCGGCAGGATGGCAACGGCGAGTACGATGATCCCCATCCCACCAAACCATTGCAGCATTTGTCGATAAAACAAGATGGCTTTAGGCAGTGAATCCAGCCCGACCAACGTAGTCGCCCCCGTCGTCGTTAACCCAGAGAACGATTCGAAAAAAGCATCCGTTACGCCCAGATTAGGATGTTCCGCAAATAGGAAAGGCAGCGCACCGACGCTTCCCAGCACCGTCCAGAAGAGGACAACGATCAGGAATCCTTCACGAGATTTCAGTTCATGCTTCTGTTTGCGGTTTGGTAACCACAGCATGATGCCAATCGCCAGCGCGACAATAAATGTCTGTGTAAACGCCCGGCCTGCGCCATCGCGGTAAATTAACGCCACCAGTCCGGGAATAACCATCGTCCCCGAAAACAGGATAACCAACTGGCCGACAATACGAGTTATGGCGCGCAAGTGCATCGCAGGGAATTCCTTAATGATTCATAAAAAGCGCTGGGATTATTATGGAATCGGCAATAAATGCAACGCGCCGCGGCTTAAATCACGTAATTTCATTGCCGCCTCCTCAATTCCCCTAATGGGGATAGAGAAGCGCAATACGACTTCCACGCCATACTCGCTATGCAGAACTTTTCCACCAAGCTGGAAGATCAATGATTCCACCTGGGGCAACAGTGCATAGTCACATTGTAAGCCATACTCTTTTTGCAATACTTTCTCTTGCAGCGATAGCAGCTTCAACGCTTGCTGAACGCCACCGCCATAAGCCTTCACGAGTCCACCCGTGCCCAGCGGGATTCCGCCATAGTAGCGCACGACCACGGCCGTAATCTCACCGATACCGCTTCCCATCAGCTGCGACAACATCGGCTTACCCGCCGTGCCGGAAGGCTCGCCATCGTCAGAAAAGCCAAGCTGTTGGGAATCGTCAGGCGCACCCGCAACAAACGCCCAGCAGTGGTGACCCGCCGAAGCATGCTCTTCCCTGACGTGCTGAATAAACGCTTTTGCCGCATCGATTCCCGGCGTTGCCGCCAGGATCGTCGTAAAGCGGCTTTTCTTGATTTCCTCGCTGAAGCTCACTGGCGCAGCAGGAATGGGATACGCTTGCATCAGGCCAGATTCAGGTCGCGCGTCATGTTCTCCACGCGCCCTTCATGAATGACAATATTATCCTCGATACGGATACCGCCAAACGGTTTCAACGCATCGATTTTTTGCCAGTCAAAGTGCTGACTCAATTCTCCCTCACGCCACGGAGCAAGCAAGGATTCGATGAAATAGATGCCCGGTTCGATCGTCATGACCATACCGGGTTCAAGCACGCGAGTACAACGCAGATAAGGATGCTGCGACGGTGCCGCCAGATGTGTACCGCGATCGTCTTGCATAAATCCGGCGACATCATGCACCTGCAAGCCCAGCGGGTGGCCAAGGCCGTGCGGCAGGAAAGGCGATGTCATCCCCTGCTCCACCATGGCCTCTTCGCTGATGTCCCGCACCAGCTGATGTGATTTCAGCAGCTTCGCAATCCGCTGATGCATCTGAAGGTGGTAATCGGTATAACGCACTCCCGCCTGAACGGTATCAATCAATGAAAGCATTTCCTGATTGAGATCTTTAATCAGCGAGGCAAACGCACCATCGCTCTGTGCGGAATAGGTACGCGTAAGATCGGCGGCATAGCCGTTATATTCCGCACCCGCATCAATCAGAAAGCTGCGGACATCGGAAGGCACCTGATGATCGAGCTGGGTATAGTGCAACACCGCAGCGTGCTCATTTAACGCAATGATATTACCGTAAGGAACATCGATATCGCGATGACCGGTGGCCGTCAGATACGCCAGATTAATATCAAATTCGCTCATGCCGGACAGGAACGCTTCATGCGCCGCCCGGTGACCGATAACGGCAGTCTTCTGCGCTTCACGCATGCAGGCCAGCTCGTAATCGGTTTTATAAGCCCGATGGTAGTGCAGATAATCCAGCACGCCCTGAGGGTTAATGTTGTCTGCACGAATCCCCAAATCCTGCGCACGCTGCGAGGCGTAGCCGATATAAGCAACACGCTCGCGCTGTGAGGGAAGCAGTTGTCCAATATCATCAGCATTCCGTAGCACGGTAATATCGATCTCTTCAGTCCAAAAACTCTCGGGAACCGGTGCAACGTTATGCCAGTAATCCACCGGCGAGTAGAACCACAGCTTCGGCGGATTAACGCCGTCAACCCATAGCCAACAGTTCGGCACCTGCGTAACGGGCACCCAAGCTTTAAATTGCGGGTTAACTTTAAAAGGATAGTCGTGATCGTCCAGAAAAACGGTCAACAGCTCACCAGAGTGAATCAGTAATGCGTCAAGCTGATGGCGCGCTAAAACCGCCTGAGCACGCGCTTGCAGCGTAGCCAGATGGTGATGATATAAAGAAGCCAGCTTTTCCATGAGTATCCTTGTACGTCACGACATGATCTCTCCATTTTAACACAGGCATTCCCCAAGGGCAGCGTCCGGTGCTTTGTGATCGATTCGGCAAAAAATTAATCTCTCGTTTGCAAAACGTTAACATTAAAACCACAATTCGATTATCTGGTCATACCAGATTACTCACACAAACAGCGGAGATAAACATGCTTTATCAAGGTGAATCCCTCTACCTTAACTGGCTTGAGGACGGCATTGCCGAGCTGGTATTTTCTGCCCCTGGCTCCGTAAACAAGCTAGATACCCGCACGGTTGCCAGCCTGGGTAAGGCGCTGGACGTTCTGGCGGAACAGCCGAACCTGAAGGGCTTACTGCTACGTTCTGATAAACCGGCATTTATTGTCGGTGCCGATATCACAGAATTCCTTTCTCTTTTTGCCGCACCGGCCGAAAAGCTGCATGAATGGCTTGTCTTCGCCAACCGAATTTTCAGCCGTCTTGAGGACTTGCCCGTTCCCACACTGTCCGCGATTAATAGCTATGCGCTGGGCGGCGGTTGTGAATGTATGCTGGCGACTGATTTTCGGCTGGCAACGACGGATGCACGCATCGGGTTGCCTGAGACCAAACTGGGGATCATGCCGGGCTTTGGCGGCACGGTCAGGCTACCACGCCTGTTGGGTGCGGACAGCGCGCTGGAGATTATCGCCGCAGGCAAAGACATCAGCGCAGCCGATGCCTTAAAAGTGGGGCTGGTGCAGGCCGTTGTCGCCAATGACAAGCTGGTTCCCGCCGCCATCAAGATGTTGAAACAGGCGATTAACGGCTCACTGGACTGGCAGGCTTACCGACGGCCGAAACTTGAACCGCTGAAGCTCAATAAGATCGAAGCCATGATGAGCTTTACCACCGCCAAAGCGATGGTGCTACAAACTGCGGGCAAACACTATCCGGCACCGATGCTAGCGGTAAAAACCATCGAAGCAGCCGCGACCATGACGCGTGATGACGCATTGCAGCTTGAGACGCAGCACTTCGTTCAACTGGCACGTTCAAATGAAGCTCGCGCGCTCGTTGGTATTTTCCTCAACGATCAATATGTTAAAGGCAAAGCGAAGAAGCTGATTGGCGAGACGTCCGTACCGCAGCAGGCCGCCGTGCTGGGGGCAGGCATTATGGGCGGCGGCATTGCCTATCAATCTGCATTCAAAGGCGTGCCGATTCGGATGAAAGATATCAACGAGAAGCCGCTCGCACTGGGGATGAATGAAGCAGCCAAGCTCCTGAATAAGCAGATGGAACGCGGCAAGCTGGACGGAATGAAAATGGCGACGATTCTAGCCAGTATTCAGCCAACGCTGGATTACGCCGGGTTCGAGCGCACCGACATCGTCGTTGAGGCCGTGGTTGAGAACCCGAAAATCAAAGCCAGCGTGTTGGCAGAAACCGAATCGCACGTGAGCGAGAATACGATTCTGGCGTCAAATACCTCAACGATCCCGATTGCTTCACTGGCTGCGTCGCTAAAACGACCGCAAAACTTCTGTGGTATGCACTTCTTCAACCCGGTACACCGTATGCCGCTGGTCGAAATTATTCGCGGCCCTCAAACCAGCGACAGCACCATCGCCAGCGTGGTGGCTTACGCCAGCAAGATGGGCAAAACGCCGATTGTCGTGAACGACTGCCCCGGATTTTTCGTGAATCGGGTGCTGTTCCCCTATTTTGCTGCGTTCAGCTTATTGCTCAGAGACGGTGCCGACTTCCGCGATATCGATAACGTCATGGAGAAAAAATTCGGCTGGCCGATGGGCCCGGCCTATCTGCTGGACGTTGTTGGTATTGATACCGCTCACCATGCTCAGGCCGTGATGGCTGAGGGCTTCCCACAACGCATGGCGAAAGACTATCGCGATGCGATTGATGCTCTGTTTGAACACCAGCGCTTCGGACAGAAGAATGGCCACGGCTTCTATCGCTATCAAACGGATAGCAAAGGGAAGCTGCGTAAAGAACAGGATGAGGCTGTAGATGCGATTCTTCAGGACATCAGCCAGCCGAAAAAAACGTTCAGCGCAGAAGAGATTATCGCTCGTATGATGATCCCAATGATTAATGAAGTCGCGCGCTGTCTGGAAGAAGGTATCGTCGCCAGCCCCGCCGAAGCAGACATGGCGCTGGTATACGGGCTAGGTTTCCCTCCCTTCCACGGCGGAGCCTGCCGCTATCTGGATACCTTGGGCAGCGAACGCTATGTCGAGATGGCACAGCAGTTGGCTCACCTCGGCGCCATCTATCAGGTGCCAGACGGCTTGCAGCAAAAAGCCAAAAGCAATAAAGGCTATTATCCATCGGTCGCGCCACACGCGGACGTTTCTTACGGTCAACCGGCATGAGGACAGGAAATATGGAAAAGGTAGTGATTGTTGATGCCGTACGTACGCCGATGGGACGCTCCAAAGGCGGCGCCTTCCGCCAGGTGAGAGCCGAAGATCTGTCCGCACACCTGATGCGTAGCCTGTTGAGCCGTAACGCGGCGCTGGACGCCCGAGAGATCGACGATATCTATTGGGGATGTGTGCAACAGACGCTGGAGCAAGGCTTCAACGTCGCCCGCAATGCCGCTTTACTGGCAGAAATTCCGATGAGTGTCCCTGCGACCACGGTTAACCGGCTGTGCGGTTCCTCCATGCAAGCTCTCCACGATGCAGCACGTGCCATTATGGTTGGCGACGCGAATGTCTGCTTAATTGGCGGAGTTGAGCATATGGGGCATGTGCCGATGAATCATGGCGTCGATTTTCATCCGGGACTAAGCCGCACCACGGCGAAGGCGGCGGGTATGATGGGACTCACGGCTGAGATGCTGGCACGCATGCACAATATTGGTCGAGATATGCAGGATCAGTTCGCCGCACGTTCACACCAGCGCGCCCACAGCGCTACCCAGTCAGGGGCATTCCGTAATGAAATCGTCCCCACGGCGGGCCATGACGCAGACGGCACGCTGCAACGCTTCGATTATGACGAGGTCATTCGCCCAGACACCACCGTCGATAGCCTTGCCGCGCTCAAGCCAGCATTCGATCCGGTTAACGGTACGGTAACAGCCGCGTCATCCTCAGCGTTGTCCGATGGCGCCGCAGCCATGTTAATCATGAGCGAATCCCGCGCGGCATCGTTAGGCTTACCCGTACGGGCTCGCATTCGGGCGATGGCCGTCGTTGGCTGCGATCCTTCAATTATGGGCTACGGCCCCGTCCCGGCGACCAAACTGGCGCTGAAACGGGCAGGGCTAAGTCTGGCCGATATCGGCCTCTTTGAACTGAATGAAGCATTTGCCGCCCAGACGCTACCCTGCATTAAAGATCTGGGGCTGCTGGAACAGTTGGATGAAAAGGTCAATCTCAATGGCGGTGCGATTGCGCTGGGTCACCCGCTTGGCTGCTCAGGCGCACGCATCTCTACTACGTTGATTAATTTGATGGAAAGCCGCGACGTTCAATTTGGCGTGGCGACGATGTGCATCGGGCTGGGACAAGGCATTGCGACGGTATTTGAGCGCGTCTAAACACAGGAAAGCTCTGCCAGAGCAAGACTAGAAACCAAAAATCCCACAGCCGTGGGATTTTTATTTTTACTACTTATGTCTTACTGCTACCGACGACTTTAAATAAACGAAAACGCATCGCTGAACATATGCGCTGTCAGCGCGCCGCGTTCGTTACAAAAACGCTCACGTGCAATTTTCGCCATTTCAAAACGACCAGCAATATAGATATCCTGCTCTGCCAGTGAGCCGTAATCCTGTAATACCGCACTCAGAACGGTCCCCGTTCTACCATCCCATCCTGCTTCTGGCTGTTCGACTACCGGCACTACACGTAGATTGGAGTGCTTGGCCGCAAAGCCTTCAAGTTCGGTTAAGTCATACAAATGCTGGGATTCACGTCCGCCCCAGTAAATGGCGATATCGCGCTCGGGTTGCTGTGCCAGCGCGGTCAGCAGAATAGAACGCACATACGAAAATCCGGTTCCCCCCGCAATCAACACCAGCGGGCGCGTACTCTCTTCCCGCAGCCAGGCTTCGCCATGCGGGATATCGACCGTCAGGGTTTTTTCCTTGTGAATGCGTTCCATCACGGCCATCGCGTAAAGATTCAGTTCGGACGCCCCAATGTGCAATTCAATAAAGTTTTTATCCATCGGGGTCGATGCCAGTGAAAAAGGACGTTTATCTCGATCGCCCATCACCACCATCAAATACTGGCCAGCCCGAAAGGAAAACGGCGCTTCAGGTAACAAACGAACGCGATAAACCGTATCGGTTATGGCTTCGACCGAAGTCACTTTACAGCTCAATGTTGTCATGCATTCCCTCTATAGGGTCATAAAAGCAAAACTGAGAACAGAGCAGCAGCCCTTAACGCCGAGGCTCTCTGTCACTAAAAATGGCCAGTTCGTCCCATATTTCATCAATGCGGGCACAAACCTGTGGGTCTTTCTTGATGGGGCGACCCCACTCACGCTGCGTCTCGCCAGGCCATTTATTGGTGGCGTCCAGACCCATTTTGGAGCCCAGACCAGAAATCGGCGAGGCAAAATCAAGGTAATCTATCGGCGTATTTTCTACTAATACCGTATCGCGCGCCGGATCCATACGCGTCGTGATCGCCCATATGACGTCGTTCCAGTCACGCGCATTGACGTCATCATCGCAGACAATGACAAATTTCGTATACATGAACTGGCGTAAAAAAGACCAAACGCCCATCATGACGCGTTTAGCATGGCCAGGGTACTGCTTCTTCATGGTAACGACCGCCAGACGGTAAGAGCAACCCTCCGGTGGCAAATAAAAATCGACAATCTCAGGAAACTGCTTTTGCAGGATCGGCACGAAAACTTCGTTCAACGCCACGCCCAGCACGGCAGGTTCATCCGGCGGCCGGCCAGTGTAAGTCGAGTGATAAATGGCATTCTGGCGCTGAGTAATATGTGTGACGGTAAAGACTGGGAAGTGATCGACTTCATTGTAATAGCCGGTATGGTCGCCGTAAGGGCCCTCTGCTGCCATTTCTCCCGGTTCAATATAGCCTTCCAGAACAATTTCCGCACTGGCGGGGACTTCCAAATCGTTCGACAGACACTTCACCACCTCGGTCTTATGCCCGCGCAGCAAACCCGCAAAGGCATATTCCGATAACGTATCAGGGACTGGCGTCACTGCACCGAGGATCGTCGCAGGGTCAGCGCCCAATGCGACAGACACGGGAAAACGCTGCCCGGGATTTTCCTGACACCACTCCTGGAAATCCAGCGCGCCGCCGCGATGAGATAGCCAGCGCATAATCAGTTTGTTTTTACCCAGCACCTGCTGGCGATAGATCCCCAGATTCTGCCGCTCTTTATGCGGCCCGCGCGTCACAGTGAGCCCCCAGGTAATCAGCGGTGCGGCATCTTCCGGCCAGCACTGCATCACTGGAATCCGGCGCAGGTCAACGTCATCCCCCTGCCAAATCTGTTCCTGACACGGCGCAGAAGACAGACGCTTCGTCGGCATATTCAATACCTGACGGAACTTCGGCATTTTATCCACCAGATCGCGGAACCCTTTGGGCGGCTCCGGCTCTTTCAGAAACGCCAACAGCTTGCCCACCTCGCGCAATGCGCTGACGTCTTCCTGCCCCATTCCCAATGCAACACGTTTCGGCGTGCCAAATAAATTGCACAGCACCGGCATGTCATAGCCTTTGGGATTTTCAAACAGGAGCGCTGGGCCTTCCGCACGCAG
The DNA here is from genome assembly GCF_002307355.1 of Pectobacterium polaris. NCBI lineage: Bacteria > Pseudomonadati > Pseudomonadota > Gammaproteobacteria > Enterobacterales > Pectobacteriaceae > Pectobacterium > Pectobacterium polaris. Next base: position 880,587 of record NZ_CP017481.1, read on the forward strand.
CGTTCGGTCGGCAATTTCCGTCATTTCAAGGTAGGGATCGATGGGCTGGGTAATGCGTTTTAACTCCCCTCTCTCTTCCAGCAGTGAGAGGAATTCGCGTAAGTCACGGTATTTCATGCTATTCATCGGGGGCAGTCTATCGTTCTGGCTATTATAAAGTCTCTTCGCCAACCTGTCGCTTCCTGCAACGCCTATTTATGGTAAGAATCTGCTCACTATCAAGAATCCGATCGCCAAAATGTGGTAACAAAAATATCTGCCGAAAATTTTTTATCCGTGCTCGCTTTTGTTATGCTTGCTCGTCGGAATCATAAGTCTGCGAAATTATGGAAGCCTGGTACTTACTGTATTGTAAACGTGGTCAACTGCTGCGAGCGAAAGAGCATCTGGAACGTCAGGATGTCACCTGCGTGAGCCCGATGATCACGCTAGATAAGATCGTTCGTGGTAAACGAACGGAAGTGTGTGAACCGCTGTTCCCGAACTACCTGTTTGTGGAGTTCGACCCCGAACGCATCCACACCACCACCATCAGCGCGACGCGTGGGGTGAGCAACTTTGTGCGATTCGGTGCACTGCCTGCGACCATTCCGCAGCAGGTTATCGATGAATTATCACTTCGCCCTATTCAGGGAATCATTGACCCACTGACGCCACAGCCCGGCGATAGCGTGGTCATTACCGACGGTATCTTCTCTGGTCTTCAGGCTATCTATACCGAACCTGACGGCGAAGCCCGCTCGATGCTATTACTGAATATGTTGAACAAACAGGTCAGACAAAGCATCGATAACCGCGAGTTTCGCAAAGCCTAATCCTTTGAAAACTAGTCCTTTGAAAGCATAGTCCTTTGAAGACATAGCCCTTCGAAAAACGTAGTCCGACGTTCCTTGTCTGTTTGCCCTACCCGGCGCGTTTATCCCGCGCCGGATGAGAACAAGCTTAGCGTTGCATATGCTGATCGTGCAGCCACTGTGCGACACGTTTGGCAAAATAGGTCAGCACCCCATCGGCACCTGCGCGTTTAAAGCACAGCAGAGACTCCATCACTACTGGCTGTTCTTGCAACCAGCCATTCTGAATCGCCGCCATGTGCATCGCGTACTCACCAGATACCTGATAAGCAAACGTCGGCACGCCGAAGGTGTCTTTGACGCGACGCACTACGTCCAGATAAGGCATCCCCGGTTTGACCATCACCATATCCGCGCCTTCCTGCAAATCCTGCGCAATTTCCTGCAAAGCTTCATCGCTGTTGGCCGGATCCATCTGGTAGGTTTTCTTGTTGCCACCTTTCAGGTTACCCGCTGAGCCCACAGCGTCACGGAAAGGCCCGTAATAGCACGATGCATACTTAGCCGAGTACGCCATGATCTGGGTATTGATCAGGTTTTGTGCTTCAAGGGTGTCGCGGATAGCACCGATGCGACCGTCCATCATGTCGCTAGGCGCAATAATTTCGGCTCCAGCTTCAGCGTGGCACAGCGCCTGACGCACCAAAATCTCCTTGGTGACGTCGTTAATCACATAACCATCCGCATCGATAATCCCGTCCTGCCCGTGCGTGGTATAGGGATCGAGCGCCACATCCGTCAGCAAACCCAGCTCTGGGACAGCGTCTTTCAACGCGCGGATTGTGCGAGGAACCAGGCCATCCGGGTTATAGGCTTCTTCGGCATATAACGATTTCTTATCCGCTTCAATAACGGGGAACAGCGACAGCACCGGAACGCCGAGCTTAGCGATCTCTTCGGCTTCTTTCAGAAGCACGTCGATAGTCATCCGGTATACCCCCGGCATTGAGGGAACTTCCTGACGATGATTTGTCCCTTCCATCACGAAAACGGGATAAATCAAATCATTCACCGTCAGTTGATTTTCAGCAACAAGGCGACGGCTGAAATCATGGCGGCGAATGCGACGCATACGTCGGCCGGGGAAAGTGCCGGGAAAAGCAGTGCTCATGTCATTATTCTCCTGAATCAGGCCAGCCGGAAAACCCGGCGGGCATTTTCATCTGTTGTCTGTCCCAACCATGTGGCATCTTCTCCACGCCACTCCGCAATCTGGCGAATAATATGAGGCAGATAACAGGGTTCGTTACGGCGGGAGGCCGGTTTAGGGCGTAAATCCCGCGGTAACAGATAAGGTGCGTCGGTTTCCACCAACAGCCGATCGGCAGGAATATGCGGCAGTAAGGCGCGCAGCTCAAGCCCGCGACGCTCATCGCAAACCCAGCCGGTAATGCCAACCATCAGCCCCACAGCCAGACACTCATCCAATTCATGACGATTGCCAGTAAAGCAGTGAACGACGGCGGCAGGTAACTGACTCAGCCACGGCGTCAGCAGGGAGATAAATCGGGAATGGGCATCACGACAGTGAAGGAAAACCGGCATGGACAGTTCGGCCGCTATCGCTAACTGCGCACTGAATGCCCGTTCCTGCTCTTCTGGCGTCGAAAAGTTACGGTTGAAATCCAGCCCGCATTCGCCGATGGCAACCACGCAGTCGGCGCTTGCCATGTGATGAACCTGTTCGGCAATAGTGTCATTCCATTGGCTGGCATCATGCGGATGAACACCTGCCGTTGACCAACAGTAATCGGGGTAGGCTTGCGCCAGTAACATGGCCTGATGGCTTTCCTGAGCGTTTGTTCCTGTGATCAAGATGCCGCTGACACCCGCTTCCTTTGCCCGGATGACGACCTGCTCCCTGTCTTTTTCAAACTGGGAACTGGTTAGGTTGACACCGATATCAAACATGACTCTCACCTGCCCGTGACCGTTCGCCGATTTCACGCCGGCGAATAAAAAAATAAGACCTCTCAAAGAGAGGTCATTTTACCGTTCTACCGCAGGAAACCGTGCGTTACTGCGATGGCTCTTCGGTTTCAGCGCGTCGGCCTTTGCCAACATAAAACCGTGAGAAGAAGACGCCGATTTCAAACAGCAGATACATGGGAATCGCCAGCAGCGTCTGCGAGAAAACATCCGGCGGCGTTAGCAACATACCGACAACGAACGCGCCGACCAAAATATAAGGGCGCTTTCTTTTCAGCTCTTCCGGCGTCACCACGCCACTCCAGCAGAGCAGCACAATGGCAACTGGCACTTCAAACGATATCCCGAACGCCATGAACAGCGCCATAACAAAATCGAGGTAGTTATTGATGTCCGTCGCAATCAGCACGCCAACAGGCGCGGTTTTCGCAAAAAAGCCAAACGCCAGCGGGAACACCACGAAGTACGCAAACGCCATGCCCATATAAAACAGCAAACTGCTGGAGACCAGCAACGGCATCATTAAGCGACGCTCGTGTTTATACAGGGCTGGAGCGACAAATGCCCACACCTGATACAGCACCAGCGGCGCAGCGACAAACACTGAGACAATCATCGTCAGTTTTATCGGCGCAAAAAAAGGCGAGGCGACATCGGTCGCGATCATGCTGGCACCCGCAGGTAATTGCTCAATGAGCGGTGCAGAAACCAGTTGATAAATGTCGTTGGCAAAGTACACCAGCGCAATAAATACCGCCAGCACACAGATAATGCTGTTCAGTAGCCGCTTACGTAGCTCAATCAGGTGGCTAATTAGCGGTTGAGTCTCTTCATCGGCCATAAACTAACGACTATCACTCGGTTGGCGGGCAGAAACAGCAGAAGACTGGGACTGCTCAGGTTTGACATTATCGTTGCCGACAGCGTTATCACTCGTGGCGTTGCGATCATCATGGTGATGTTCAGCCACAGCAGCGCTTTCAGGTTTAGGCTGACTGACTGCCGGACGTACTGCGGTTTCCGCTTCAATCACCCCATCGTAGGCTGCTTCAGGATCGCTCAGCGGGATGTTGTGCTGCGGTTCCACCGTCGGGCTATGACCCTCTGGCGTTTGGTGCTCTGTCTTTTGCAGCGACACTGTCTCGGTATAGCCGCGTTTCATCGCTTCCGCCGCTTCTTTGAGTTCATCCATTGAGGCTTTCAACTCAGGCGACAGATTCTGCAAACTGGCTTTTTCGACTTTCTTCAGGCTTTCCTGAAACTCCTGGAGTTTCAGCTCCTGCGACAGTTCATTCTGAACCGTAGACGCCAGCGAACGCAGCGTCCTGATCCAGCTTGCAACCGTTCTGACTGCCACAGGCAAACGCTCCGGCCCGAGAACAATCAGGCCGAGAACCATCACCAATAGCAATTCACCAAAACCGATATCGAACACAGATTACACCTGCTCTTTATGCTGGCTCTTCGTTTCGCCCGGCTTGACGTCTGATTGGTTGTCAGCGATAGACTTGGTAGAGAAATCGGCATCTGGCTGCGTTTTGTCTGCGCTAGTGGACGGTTGATCGTCACCCATCGCTTTCTTAAAGCCTTTGATGGATGCACCCAGATCCGAACCCAGCGTTCTCAGCTTGTTGGTTCCGAACAGTAAGATGACGATGACTGCGATAATCAACAGGTTCCAGAGACTAATACCACCCATAACATTTACCTCTTTTCAAAAAGGGGAACGACAGAATTCCCGTAATTATATCGGGTAATTCTGGCGTGCATCATGATCTGCTTCAACGAGTTCGACGCCAACCGATAATCCAGGCAACAATTCCTGCGGCCATCAACCCTGAGGGAACCATATCGGCTTCAACACGGCTGATCAGTAACAACGTACCACTGATTAGCAGCGTTGCGCCAATACCCAAAAGATATCGTGACTGTCCTTGACGAGACTGCTGCGTCTTTAACTCATAGGCCAGCTTATCGACGCTTTGCTTTAACATCTTATGCTGACGTAGCCCGTCATAAAACAGCTCAGGGACTTCCGGCAATTTTTCAGCCCAGAACGGTGCCTTTTCTTTGAGCGCACGGAAAACCGCAGGCAAACCGACCTGTTGTTTCAGCCAGTTTTCCAGAAACGGCTTGGCGGTTTTCCACAGATCGAGCTGCGGATAAAGCTGCCGACCCACGCCTTCGACATACAGCAGCGTTTTTTGTAGCAACACTAGCTGAGGCTGTACTTCCATATTGAAACGACGCGCCGTATTAAACAAATTCAATAATACATGACCGAACGAAATTTCTGCCAACGGCTTCTCGAAGATCGGCTCACAGACCGTACGAATAGCAAACTCAAAATCTGCAACATTCGTGTCCGCAGGCACCCAGCCCGAATCCACATGCAATTCGGCAACTTTGCGATAATCACGGTTGAAGAAGGCAATGAAATTCTCAGCCAGATAGCGCTTATCTTCTTTATTCAACGAACCGACGATACCGCAATCAATACCAATGTATTGCGGGTCTTCTGGGTGCTCGTAGCTGATAAAGATATTGCCGGGATGCATATCTGCGTGGAAGAAACTGTCGCGGAACACCTGCGTGAAGAAAACCTGAACGCCACGTTCTGCCAGTAGCTTCATATCAGTACCATTGGCTGTCAGCGCATCGACATCAGAAACCGGAATACCGTAGATTCGCTCCATCACCAACATGCTTTCGCTGCAATAATCCGAATAAACTTCCGGCACATACAGCATCGGGCTGTTCTCAAAATTACGCCGCAGTTGGATGGCGTTTGCCGCTTCTCGCAGCAAGTTCAGCTCATCAAGCAGCGTTTTTTCATATTCCAGCACCACTTCGCGCGGACGCAGACGACGACCATCCGGCAACAGGTGAGGCAACCAACCCGCCAGACGTTTCATCAGGCGCATATCCGCCTTGATGACAGGCAAAATATCTGGGCGAATAACCTTGATAACGATCTCTTTGCCCGTGCTTTTCAGGCATGCGGTATGCACCTGTGCAATCGAGGCTGAGGCCAGTGGTTTAATGTCAAAATCATCAAACCACTCTTCAAGAGGGATTCCCCCCATCGACAGCTCAATTTGCTCACGCGCCAATTTGCCATCAAACGGCTCAACCTTATCCTGCAACATCGCCAGTTGATCGGCGATAGCCGGTGGGAACAGATCGCGGCGTGTAGACATCATTTGTCCGAACTTAATCCACACGGGCCCCAGTTCCTGAAGCGCCAAACGCAGACGTTCCCCTAAAGGCTTAGTGCGGTGACGATTGGGTAACCAGAACAGCAGACGACGGCCCGCACGTAGCGGAAGCGTCAGACGCATTTTAGGAATAAGTTCGTCCAGACCATAGCTCAACAGCACACGCACAATGCTGTAAAGGCGGCGTAATTCACTGGGCGTCATCGTAAAGCCTCCAGCTTCGCCAGCCGTTCGGACAACGTATCGGCGGATTTATCCAGCGCAACAATTTCCTCATGGAACCAGGCGTTTTCCAGTTTTCCCGGCGCCAGTCGCCACTCTTCCGTTAGCGTCTCAGACAAGAAATGTTGCTGCTGATGTAATGAGCGTCTCAGGAAACTCAGGGTTTTCTGTGCCGTTTGGGTAAGGCCCTGAGCAACAATATCGCCCAGATAGGGGGACAACCACTCCGCCGGATCGAACTCCGCCAGATCAACCAGCACGATGAACTGTTGAACGACTTGAATATCGCCTTCTATCACCAGCTCGCCGCTGCGCATCAGCGACGAGAGCTGCTGACGATCGCGTAATTTCATCAGAACCGGAACGCGTGTCTTCAGGCAACAATCCGCTGGCTCGCCCCACTGGCTGATCACGTCCAGCCGCTGTTCGTTAAACACCAGCACCAAAGGCATATCCAGTTCAGCCAGCTCGATCTGGAGTGTTTTTCCCTGTAAGCGCTGGCGAGCAGACTTCATACTTCGATCACACGAAAAACCACGATCGCAAGAAACCGTATCGTGAAAAAGAAGCTGATTCAGCGCGGTTTCCAGCGTAGCAGTCAGAAAAGACGTTATCAGCATTGGCGTTTCCAATCAGAATTTAAACCCACGATGCAGCGCAACGATTCCACCAGTGAGGTTGAAATAGTTAACACTGTCAAAACCGGCATCGATCATCATCCCTTTCAGCGTTTCCTGATCGGGGTGCATGCGGATAGATTCCGCCAGATAGCGGTAGCTCCCGGCATCACTCGCCACGGCTTCGCCAATCCTCGGCAGGATATGAAATGAATACGCATCGTAAACGGTGCTCAGCTGTTTAATGATCGGCTTGGAAAACTCCAGCACCAGCAAGCGACCACCCGGCTTCAGCACGCGGTACATTGAGCGCAGCGCTTTGTTTTTGTCCGTCACGTTGCGCAGACCAAAGGAGATAGTAATGCAGTCGAAGAAGTCATCAGGGAACGGCAGCGCTTCAGCATTGGCCTGCACGTAGTTGATGTTGTCGATAATGCCTTTGTTACGCAGTTTTTCGCGGCCCACTTTCAGCATGGATGCATTGATGTCCGCCAGAATGACTTCACCACCTTCGCCAACCATGCGGGAGAATTTAGCGGTTAAATCCCCTGTGCCTCCGGCAAGATCCAGAACTCGCTGGTTACGTCTTACTCCACTACATTCGATAGTGAAACGCTTCCAGACACGGTGGATACCAAAGGACATCAGGTCATTCATCAAGTCATACTTTGCTGCTACAGAATGAAAAACCTCAGCCACCATGACTTCTTTTTCATCTCTGGCGACAGTCCGAAAACCAAAGTCGGCCGTTTTCTCCTGCTCACTTGCCATCTTATCCGCCTACTATTTCAGTCAAATTTCGGGTCTACCCATTAATGGTGAGAGTGTACCAGACCCGTATAAAAACCCCACTGCACTAATTTCGCATAGCATGGAGCCCAAGCCCACGAAATTCATACCTATTTAGTACGAATCAGTACGGGTAGCGAAAGGGGTTTACCCTTCTTCGCCCTCCGTTTTCACGGTTGGCGAAACAGCGTCGGGTGCTACGGAATCCGGTAATTCATCGCGTTCAGCGTGCTCATGGGCCGTTGCTTTTTCTGCTAATGACGGGCTGATTGTGCGTTTGATTTCTACACCCAGCGCACGGAACCCCTCAGCCTGGCCAATAAGGTTACCACGCCCAGAGGAAAGTTTATTCATCGCCTGACGATAAGTGCCCTGCGCTTTATCCAGACTCAGCCCCAGCGCTTCCATATCATCGACAAACAATCGCAGTTTATCGTACAGCCGCGAGGCTTTCTCGGCGATCTGCTGTGCGTTGCGGCTCTGTTGTTCATAGCGCCATAAATTGTTGATGGTGCGTAATGCCACCAGCAGCGTGGTCGGGCTGACCAGCATAATATTGTGCTTTAGCGCCTCGTTGATCAATTCGGGCTGGCGATCGATAGCAACCAGAAAAGCAGGCTCGACCGGAATAAACATCAGCACGTAGTCTAGCGAACGTAGGCCGGGAAGCTGCTGATAATCTTTGCTGCTCAACTGCCGAATATGGCTGCGAACCGAGAGCAAATGCTCGTTCAACGCCACACTACGCTCTGCGTCATCGTCACTATTGAAATAGCGCTCGTAGGCCACCAGCGACATCTTGGCATCGATCACGACATCTTTGCCCTGCGGTAAGCGCACGATGACATCCGGTTGCAGGCGGCTATTTGCCCCCGTCTGCACGCTGACCTGTGTTTGGTACTCATATCCTTCACGCAGGCCGGAGGCTTCCAGCACGCGGCTTAACACCACTTCGCCCCAATTGCCCTGCGTTTTATTATCGCCCTTCAGTGCTTTCGTCAGGTTGATGGCCTCGTGTGCCATCTGCGCGTTCAGCTGTTGCAGATTGCGGATTTCATGCGCCAACGTGTGACGCTCGCGCGCTTCCGCGCCAAAGCTGTCCTGCACCTGACGGCGAAAGCCATCAAGCTGCTCACGCAGCGGCATCAGCAGCTTATCCAGACTCTGTTTATTTTGTTCATCCACTTTGCGGCCACTGTGTTCAAAAATCCGGTTCGCCAGATTCTCAAACTGCGTCGTCAACCGCTGTTCGCTGTTTGACAGCAGCCGCTGCTTCTCTTCTGCCGCCATACGGGTTTCTTCCAGCCGAATGGTAACTTCCCGCAGCTCCGCTTCCTGCGCGCTGTTGATTTCACGTAGCGTTCGCAGTTCCTGATTGAGCTGCACGCACTCCGCGCGAAGTTCATTAAGCTGTTGCAGCTTTTCATGGCTGGCAGAGAGCTGAGCGTGAACCGTGCGCAGCTCCAGCTCGTTTTGCCGTAGCCGCTGTTCGTCCTGCTGCTTTGCCTGCTGCTGTTCACTGAGCGACTGCTGAGTCTGCTGCAATGTCTGCGCCAGCAATTGCTGTTCGGTGTCATGCCGCGACAGCTTCTGCTGATGAATCAGGCTGGCAATTAACCACCCGACCAACAGACCCACTGCACTGCCGCCCAGACCATAAAATATGCTGATATCCACTTTGCCTCCGCAGGCCTTTCACGCTGTCGGTCAAGGTAAAATGATACTGTATGGATGTCCAGAAACAATTCTGGTGGGGAAGACGCTGAGCAGAGAAATGCGAGCCGCATTCCATATGAAAATGGATAGATGATAATTTGCAGAAGAATCAGATCGGTAACGTTGGGGGAACGGAAGGTACAGCTTCAATCTATTCCAGTAGGCGTTATTGGTGCAGCCAGTTTGGACTCGGACAGCGCACAGAAACCGGAGCGTACACGTAGTACGTGAGGATTTCGAGCACTGCCCAGGTTCAAACTGGCAAATAAAATAGCCTAATGGATAGATTCTTAGGCTAAGCGCTGCTTCGCATCACTGATCGCTTTAGCGACCTGCTGCGGTGACACGCCACCTTGTGCAGCACGCTTATCCAAGCAGGATTGTAACGCCAGAATCGGGTACACATCCTCGCCAATCACGGCGCTGAATTTTTGCAGATCGGCCAGCGGCAACGCTTCCAATGCTTTGCCCTGACGAATGGCTTCAACCACCGCTTCACCTACGATATGGTGCGCTTCACGGAACGGAACGCCTTTCGCGACCAGATAATCCGCCAGCTCTGTCGAGTTCGCGTAGCCTTGCTCGGCCGCTTCTTTACAGCGCGGACGTTTAACCTGAATGCCTTCCAGCACCAGGCCCGCCATCATCAGGCAGTCATGCCAGGTATCCAGCGCGTCAAACAGCCCTTCTTTGTCTTCCTGCATGTCTTTGTTATACGCCAGCGGCAAACCCTTAAGCGTCATCATCATGCCGGTCAACGCGCCCTGTACACGACCGCATTTACCGCGAATCAGCTCCAGCGCATCCGGGTTTTTCTTCTGCGGCATCAGGGAAGAACCGGATGTCACACGGTCAGACAGCTCAACGAACGCCGCTTCACCGCTGTTGAAGAAGATAAGATCTTCGGCAAAACGCGACAGGTGGATCATGCCGATCGAGGCATCGGACAACAGTTCCAACACATGATCGCGATCGGAAACCGTATCCAGACTGTTACGCGTGGCTGAGGCAAATCCCAGCCAGCCCGCCAGTTGCTCACGGTCGATCGGATAAGCCGTTCCCGCCAGCGCGCCACAGCCCAGCGGGCTGACATCCAGACGCTTCAGCGTATCTTCCAGACGGCTTTCATCACGCGCCAGCATTTCATGGTAAGCCAAGCACCAGTGTGCAAACGTCACCGGCTGCGCACGCTGCAAGTGGGTGTAACCCGGCATCACCGCATCCTGATTCGCTTCCGCCGTCGTGACCAGCGCCTGACGCAGCTGGCGTACCGACAGCAGCAGTTCTGCAATCTGCGCCTTGCACCACAGTTTCAGGTCAGTCGCGACCTGATCGTTACGGCTACGACCGGTATGCAGCTTTTTACCTAAATCGCCGACTTTCTCAATCAGACGTAGTTCAACCCAGCTATGAATGTCTTCTGCATCGCTTTGCAGGATCATCTCAGGATCAGCTTGAACCTCAACCAGCAGCGCATTCAGCGCCTGTTCCAGCTGCTGCTGCTCCTGCTCGCTAAGCACGTTGACCGTCACCAGCGCTTTCGACCAGCCAATCGAGCCAACGATGTCCTGTTCCGCCAGACGGTAATCAAACCGCAGTGAGTCATTAAATTGTTTAAAACGCTGATCTGCTGCCTGACTAAACCGACCGCCCCACAAAGCCATAACGATTACTCCCAGAATTTAATTCATGTTGGTATCGCATCATGCCATACCCAGAAACGACTTACGCCAGAATACGTGTACCAATCGCCACGCCGTTGAACAGCGCAGGTAGCTGCTCGGCATGACGCCAGCTGGCGATATCAACCGGACGCCCCAGCGCACGCGCGGCATCCAGCGCGGCGTTGACCTTAACAATCATGCCGTCGGTGATGATGCCCTGAGCAATCAGCTGCTCGGCTTTCTCTGCCGTCATTTCGGCAATACGCTGGCCTTTACCGTCCAGAATGCCGCTCACGTCAGACAGCAGGATTAAATCCGCGCCCAGCGTTTGCGCCAGTGCCGTCGCCGCCTGATCGGCGTTGACGTTCATCAGGTCGCCCTGCGCCGTAATACCAATGGAGCTGACGACAGGCAGATAGCCCGCAGACAGCAGCGTGTTCAGCAACGCAGGCGATCCTGCTTCCGCTTTACCCACAAAGCCCAGAGACTCATCGAGCTGCGTGACCGTCGTGCTGCCGCCATCGCCCAGACACAGGCCGACTGCGTTGATATCATGCTTCTTCGCCCATGACAGCAGCGTCTTGTTGGCGGAACCCGCCAGCGCACCAGTGATGATGTCGATCTGATCGGCAGGCGTGACGCGCAGGCCGTTTTTCTTCACGACAGGCAGCGCCAGCTTCTTCATCAGCTCATCAACCAGACAGCCGCCGCCGTGCACAATCACCAGCGGACGCTGATGTTCCTGACGGTAAGCCACCAGCGCGGTGAACAGACGCTCCAGTGCTTCTTCGCTATCCAGTAAAACGCCACCTAGTTTGATAATTAACGGATTCATTATGCTTCGCGCCTCGAAATGTCGGGACCAGTAGTCATTAAATTAACGATTGGGTTTCAGGGAAACCAAAACGAATGTTCATGCATTGCACAGCCTGTGCCGCCGCGCCTTTCAGCAGGTTATCTTCGGTTGCCACCACGATCAGGTGCTCGCCATCGACGGAGAAACCGATATCGCAGAACGGCAGGCCGACAACGGATTTCAGCGCCGGAACGCCCTTATCATACAGGCGAACCAATGGCTTATCGTGATAGGCATTGTGATAGGCTTCGGCGACATCCTGCTGCGTGACGCCCGGTTGCAGGCGGCAAGTGATGGTTTCCAGAATACCGCGAGCGAAGTTGCCTAAATGCGGCGTGAAGATGACCGGCGTGCCGAGGTGCGTTGAAATTTCAGGTTCATGACGATGGTTGAAAATACCGTACGGTTGAAAGCTGACTTCGCAGAAGCTATTGGTCATAGACGCTTTACGTCCTGCCCCACTCACGCCGCTCACGGCGTTAATCACCGGCCACTGCGCCGGGTTCAGCAGTTGGGCATCCAGCAGCGGTTTAAGTGCCAGTTGCGCAGCCGTTGGATAACAGCCTGGCACGGCAATCAGCTGCGCCTGTTTTACGCTTTCAGCACGCCATTCGGCCAGCCCGTAAACCGCTTTTGCCAGCCAGTCAGGGTGCTGATGCTCAAAGCCATAATAGCGACGATAAAATTCGGCATCCTGTACGCGGAACGCGCCGGACAGATCAAAAACGGTGCAGCCTGCCGCCAGAAAAACAGGGGCCAGATCGTGGCTAACTTTGTGGTCGGTCGCCAGAAAAACGACATCCACGCCTTTCGCCGCTTCTTCCGCATCGGTCAGCGGTTTTACCGGAACATCGATGATACCTTTGAGCTGCGGATGTAAATCAGAAATCAATTTTCCTGCATCGACACTTTGCGCAGAAACCATCAAAGCGGTTATGTTCATCTGTGGGTGACGGTTCAGGTAGAGCGCAAGCTCAGCGCCGGTATAACCACTTGCACCAACAATCAGCGTATTCAGCATGGGATCCGTATACCTTCTTACTTATCTATGGAACAGGTAACAGGGCTCACCAGCGTCGGTACGCTGTTCACCCGCGAAACTCAGTGAAAGTGACGAATCGTCATCGCCGTACCTTTGGGTTTCCTTTCGCCGAGCATTATTGTATTTTTATTCAAAATAAATGCATGAATATTGATACTATCCTAACCAGAGGCTGTCAACAGTGAAGATGAATTTACCCCCTTTTATTGAGCTATATCGGGCATTGATAGCCACACCGTCCATCAGTGCCACCGACAGCGCGCTCGATCAAAGTAATCATACCTTAATCAACCTGCTGGCCGACTGGTTCGGCGATCTCGGCTTCCACGTGGAAGTCCAACCCGTCCCCGGCACCCTCAATAAATTTAATATGCTGGCGCGGATTGGTGAAGGAAAAGGTGGCTTATTGTTGGCAGGCCACACCGACACCGTCCCGTTCGACGACGGCCGCTGGACGCGCGACCCGTTCACGCTGACTGAACACGACAACAAGCTGTACGGCCTGGGTACGGCGGATATGAAAGGCTTCTTTGCTTTTATTCTGGATGCCTTACGCGATATCGATCCGACCAAGCTAACGAAACCGCTCTATGTGCTGGCAACGGCAGATGAAGAGACGACGATGGCCGGTGCCAAGTATTTCTCCGAATCCACGCAGATTCGCCCGGACTGCGCCATCATCGGCGAGCCGACGTCGCTGCAACCGGTGCGCGCCCACAAGGGCCATATGTCCAACGCGATCCGCATTCAGGGGCAGTCCGGCCACTCCAGCGATCCGTCGCGCGGCGTGAACGCGATTGAGCTGATGCACGAAGCGATTTCTCACCTGCTGGTGCTGCGCAACACGCTACAGGAACGCTATCACAACCCGATTTTCCACATTCCTCATCCGACCATGAATCTCGGCCACATTCACGGCGGCGATGCCGCTAACCGCATCTGCGGCTGCTGTGAACTGCATATGGATATCCGTCCGCTGCCGGGCATTACGCTTAACGATTTGGACGGACTGCTGTCAGAAGCGCTTGAACCCGTCAGCCAGCGTTGGCCGGGCCGATTGACCATCAGCGAGCTGCATCCGCCGATTCCTGGCTATGAATGCCCGCCCGATCACCGTCTGGTGTCAGTCGTAGAGAAGCTGCTGGGGACGAAAACGGAAATCGTGAACTACTGTACCGAAGCACCGTTTATTCAGACGCTGTGCCCGACGCTGGTTCTGGGGCCAGGATCGATCGAACAGGCGCACCAGCCGGATGAATATATTGATACCGCGTTTATCAAACCAACGCGGGAGCTGATCTCGCAGGTGATTCATCACTTCTGCCACCACTGATCCGATGCAAGCGGCCTTGTCAGTCACGCTGGCAAGGCTATTTTGAGACAGCTCATGAAAAAGAAAGACTTCATCGCGCAGGATTTACTGAGCAAAATCTATCAGCACACCGATCCGCTGCCGGAAAAGCTGCCGCCGGAACGCCAACTGGCGGAAGAATACGGCGTGTCGCGCTTTACCATCCGTCAGGCGCTGGAAAAGCTCGCCAGCATTGGCGCGATCCATATGGTGCAAGGCTCGGGTAACTTCATTAATCAGGGCGTACGCAGCAATCCGCTGGTGTATAACTCGATTACCGAAAAGAAATTCACTCAGATTTCATCTCGCCTGCTTAGCCTACATAAACGGCTACCGAATCGAGAGGAGCAGCAGGTATTTGCGATCGGAGAAAATGCGTTCATCTGGGAATTCAGTCGGTTACGTTATGTCGATAACCGCAAAGTACAGATCGAGATCTCGAAAATGCCTGCTGCGGATTTCCCAGACATGAGCCAGAAGATTATTGAAGGTTCTATCCAGCAGTATGTGCTCAGCAAGGGCTATGCGATTTCACACTATCTGACGCATTATCAGGCGGTTAACGTCACGAAAGCACAGGCTGAGCTACTGGGCTGCAAGAAAGGCACGGCGGCGATGCATATTCTTAATCGCGGTATTTTACAGGGCGGTCGCGTGTACGAATCGAGCGATATCATCGACATCAACTACACCTGTACCTACGTCATCCCCTTAAATCTCGATAATTTGACCTTCCGCCAGTCGCCGTAAGACTCAGGGCGTATGCATCGTGCCATCCGGCAGGCGGCTTTGCGTCCACTCGTGCGGACGATAGACGACGGGAAATTCCCGTGCCGCATCCAGATCGATCCCAACGCCGATACCGGGGCGTTCAATCGGATACAGGTAACCCTTCTCCGGCTCCACCGCCTGCGGGAAGACCTTGCGGGTATTTTCTGGGTAAGCGACAAACTCCTGAATGGCGGCATTGTGCAAATGGATATTCAGGTGAATGTTAACCGCCGCGCCGATAGGCGTCATATCCGGCGGGCAGTGCCACGCTAGACGAACACCAAAGTTCTGACAAAACGCGCCCAGCTTCAGTGCTGGTGTGATCCCGCCAATCTGTGAGACATGGCAGCGAATGAAATCAACCTGACGGTTAATCACCAGATTCTGCCACTCGGCAGGGTTATTAAACAGCTCCCCGGTCGCCAGCGGCACCGCACTCTGGCTGCGGATCTGCGCCAGCCACTCATTTTGCGCAGGCGGCAAAATGTCTTCGATAAAATAAGGACGATACACTTCTACCGCTTTGGCGAATTGTACGGCCTGATTCGGGAACAGACGCTCATGAACATCATGCAGGATGTGGAAGCGATCGCCGTATTTCTCACGCAGCGCACGGAACATGGCGAGCGTGTTGGCCATGTACTGATCCTGATCGTAATAGGCTCCCTCCGTCGGCTGCCGCGTGCTGTGCAGCGCATCGGGATTACCGCCATAAAATCCTAGCTGGCAGCGGATATGGCGATAGCCCTGCGCATACAGCCGATCCACTTCCTGATACAGCCCGTCCAGCGTATCGCTGGCAGCATGGCTGTAAGCGGCAATGGCATCGCGAGACTTCCCACCAAACAGGTGATAGAGCGGCATATCCGCCAGCTTACCCTTGATGTCCCACAGCGCCATATCGACACCCGCCACCGCATTGTTGATCACCGGCCCGTTACGCCAATAGGCGTTGACCATCATCATGTGCCACAGATCTTCAATGTGGTTAGCATCTCGTCCTAGCAGCAGCGGTTTGAGGTACTCGTCCACCATCGCCTTGACGGCCAGCGGGCGCTGCTGGAAGGTCGCACATCCATAGCCCGTCACGCCTTTATCCGTGTGAACCACCACCGTCACTAAATTATGACGGTCGGGGCGAGTAACAAGACATTCAATGTCAGTAATGATTGTCGGCAACACAAAAATATCCTCCAGAGCATTTACCGGAATAGCGTTATCCGGCAAAAACACAGTCTAAAATCAGTTTCTTTTTTTGTTTTCTACTTATTTTTTCTTTTATTGTAAACCTCTTATTTAAAAGATTTATTTTGGTTTGGAAAAGCCATCTAATTGATTAAAAAACCAGACCAATTATCGAATAATGGCAACAAAAAGCCCCTTATAGACTAACCATGTGACGAACTTCATGTTTTATTGGTTTGTTTTTTCTTCTTTAAGTTTTTACTATCGGTGGAAATAATTCGGCCAAAAATAACATAAGGCTATGCGGGGAGTTTATTTCATGGGAAAAAATGACGTTATTCAGTCAATCATTAAACTGGTTGGCGGAAGCGAAAACATTAATAAAGCCTGGCACTGCATGACGCGGCTTCGGTTTGATTTAATTGATGAAAGTAAAGTGCAAACCGAGGCGATCAGGAATCTGCCCGGTATATTAGGTGCACAACACCAGAGTGAACAGTTTCAGATTATTATCGGGCCGCAGGTCAATGAGTATTACGAACTGCTGAACGCCCAGCTTTCCTCCACAACGCTTTCGCCTACAGCGACATCGCAGCCAGACGTGCAGAAGCAGAAGAAGGGGCTGATTTCGCTGTTCATGGATACCGTTTCCGGCGTATTTGGTCCGATCGTCCCTGCCATCGCGGGTGCCGGGATGATCAAAGGGCTGCTGGCAGGGCTGATCGCCTTGAAAGTGGTCTCTGCCAAAACCGATACCGTGATCGTCCTCGACCTGATCGCCAGCGGTGTGTTCTATTTCTTACCTTTCTTCCTCGCCATCTCCGCAGCCAGGATATTTAAAACAAGCGAATATCTGGCAGCGGCTGTTGCAGCTTGCCTGATGTACCCGTCGTTGATAGAAGCGGCGAAGGCACTAGCCAGCAATAGCCCTAATGCAGTCAGCGCCTTTTACTTCATCGGTGTGCTACCCATTCCAGTGTTTAACTATGCTGCCAGCGTCATCCCGGTGATTTTCTCCGTGCTGGCACTGAGCTATATCCATCGTTGGGTCGACCGCATCATGCCTTCGGTGCTGAAAACCGTGTTTACCCCAACGCTGACGCTGTTTATCGCCGCACTGGTGTCGCTCACCGTTATCGGGCCATTTGGGATCTACCTCGGTAAACTGCTGGCACTGTTTATTCAGAGCCTGTTCGATGTGTCGTCTATTTTTGCTGGTTTCGTGGTCGGTGCGATTCGGCCTGTCGCGATTCTGACTGGCATGCATCACGCGATGACGCCTATTGCGCTGCAAAATTTCAGCAATCAGGGCTTTGATATGCTGATGCCAATGATGTGTATGGCTAATATGGCGATTGCGGGTTCCACGTTTGCCATCTACTTCCATGCCAAAACCCGTCAGGACAAATCTGTCGTGCTGTCTGCTGGGGTTTCCGCGCTGCTCGGTATTACCGAACCTGCACTCTTCGGCGTACTGACCAAGTATAAAAAAGCGTTTATCTCCGCGACTATTGCCAGCTCCATCGCCTCGGCCTTTATCGCGTACTTCGGTGTCCGGCTGTATGGCTACATCTTGTCGAGTATTTTCAGCCTGCCAGCCTATATCGGCCCGTACTTTAGCTACGCGGTATCCGGCATGGCCATCGCTATCGTGCTTTCTTTCACGCTGACTTATATTCTGGTCGTCAGAGCGTCCAAACAGGCGTAACCGCACTCGCGGGGCCTTTGCGCCCCGCCATCCCCCCGCTAATTAGCAACCCTAATATCCGCGCCTCTGTAATTAAATTTCACAAATTGCCAAGCCCACCTCAATGCAAGTACAAAGAATAAGGAGAAGAAAGAATCGTCAATTGACGAACCCGCCTTATCGTGGCTAGATGGAGGCAGTGCGTCAAAATATGTCAAGTGAAATAAACTTACAAAAATGGTAGGGATGGTCAGGGTAACTATGAACGAACAATATTCCGCAATGCGCAGTAACGTCAGTATGCTCGGCAAGCTTCTCGGCGATACCATCAAGGAAGCGCTGGGTGAAAACATCCTTGATAAAGTCGAAACAATCCGCAAGCTGTCAAAGTCTTCCCGCGCAGGTAATGAAAAACATCGTCAGGAGCTGCTGACCACGCTGCAAAACCTGTCTAACGATGAACTGTTGCCTGTTGCCCGCGCATTCAGCCAGTTCCTTAACCTGACCAATACCGCTGAGCAATATCATACGATTTCACCGCACGGTGAAGCCGCGAGTAACCCGGCACAGCTTTCCCACGCGTTTGAACGCCTGAAGGAAAATAAAGATCTGACCGAACGTGACATCCGTGACGCGGTAGAATCCTTGTCGATCGAGCTGGTGCTGACCGCACACCCGACCGAAATTACCCGTCGGACGCTGATCCACAAACTGGTAGAAGTGAATACCTGCCTCAAGCAGCTCGACCACAACGATCTGGCTGATTATGAACGCAATCAGATCATGCGCCGCCTGCGCCAACTGATCGCGCAGTCCTGGCATACCGATGAAATCCGTAAAATTCGCCCTACTCCGGTAGATGAAGCCAAATGGGGCTTCGCCGTGGTGGAAAACAGCCTGTGGGAAGGTGTGCCTGCGTTTTTACGCGAGCTGGATGAACAGCTGGAACAGGCTTTCGGCTATCGTCTGCCCGTTGATGCGGTTCCGGTGCGCTTTACGTCCTGGATGGGTGGCGACCGCGACGGTAACCCGAACGTCACGGCGGAAGTCACTCGCCACGTGCTGTTACTCAGCCGCTGGAAAGCGGCCGATCTGTTCCTGCGTGATATTCAAGTGCTGGTTTCCGAGCTGTCGATGTCCGAGTGTACGCCGGAACTGCTGGAGCTGGCCGGCGGCAGCGAAGTACAGGAACCGTACCGCGCCATCATGAAGTCGCTGCGTTCGCAGTTGAGCAGTACGCTGAGCTATCTGGAAGCTCGCCTGACGGGTGAGGAGCGTCTGCCGCCTAAAGATCTGTTGATTACCAATGAACAGCTTTGGGAACCGCTCCACGCCTGCTACCAATCACTGAAAACCTGCGGCATGGGCATCATCGCCGATGGTCGCCTGCTGGATACGTTGCGTCGCGTGCGCTGCTTCGGTGTGCCTTTAGTACGCATCGATGTCCGTCAGGAAAGTACCCGCCACACCGAAGCGCTGGCCGAGATTACCCGTTACCTGGGTCTGGGCGACTACGAAAGCTGGTCGGAATCCGATAAGCAAGCCTTCCTGATCCGTGAGCTCAGCTCTAAGCGCCCGCTCCTGCCGCGCTACTGGGAGCCGAGTGCGGATACCAAAGAAGTACTGGATACCTGTCGTGTCGTTGCCAAAGCGCCAGTCGGTTCAGTCGCAGCCTATGTCATTTCAATGGCACGTACGCCTTCCGACGTGCTGGCCGTTCACCTGCTGCTTAAAGAAGCGGGTTGCCCGTTTGCCTTGCCGGTCGCGCCACTGTTTGAAACGCTGGACGACCTGAACAACGCTGATGATGTCATGACGCAATTGCTGAGTATCGACTGGTATCGCGGCTTTATTCAAGGCAAGCAGATGGTCATGATCGGCTATTCCGACTCCGCAAAAGACGCGGGCGTGATGGCCGCCTCTTGGGCGCAGTACCGTGCACAGGACGCGCTGATCAAAACCTGCGAGAAAGCGGGTATCGCACTGACGCTGTTCCACGGACGCGGCGGTTCCATCGGTCGCGGTGGCGCACCGGCTCATGCGGCACTGTTGTCACAACCGCCGGGTAGCCTGAAAGGTGGCCTGCGCGTGACAGAACAGGGCGAGATGATCCGCTTTAAATACGGCCTGCCGGAAGTCACCATCAGCAGTCTGGCACTGTATACCGGTGCGATTCTGGAAGCGAACCTGCTGCCGCCGCCGGAACCAAAACAGGAATGGCACGAGGTGATGGACGATCTTTCTCGCGTGTCCTGCGATATGTATCGTGGCTACGTGCGTGAGAACCCAGATTTCGTGCCTTACTTCCGCGCCGCTACGCCGGAGCTGGAGCTGGGTAAACTGCCGCTGGGGTCACGTCCGGCCAAGCGTCGTCCGAACGGCGGCGTGGAAAGCCTGCGTGCTATCCCGTGGATTTTCGCCTGGACGCAGAACCGCCTGATGCTGCCAGCCTGGCTGGGTGCTGGTGCCGCGTTGCAGAAAGTCGTGGATGACGGCAAGCAGGAACAGCTGGAAGCCATGTGTCGCGACTGGCCGTTCTTCTCGACGCGTATCGGTATGCTGGAGATGGTGTTCGCCAAAGCCGACCTATGGCTGGCGGAGTATTACGATCAGCGTCTGGTAGAAGAGAAGCTGTGGCCGTTAGGGAAACAACTACGCGATCAGCTGGCCGCCGATATCAATGTCGTGCTGGCGATCTCCAACGACGATCACCTGATGGCGGATCTGCCGTGGATCGCCGAGTCGATCGCATTGCGTAACGTCTATACCGATCCTCTGAACGTGTTGCAGGCCGAATTGCTGCATCGTTCACGTCAGCAGGAAGAACCGGATGCCGATCTGGAACTGGCGCTGATGGTGACTATCGCTGGTGTCGCGGCGGGTATGCGTAATACGGGCTAATTGCGCAGTCAGCAAAAACTACACAGACAGCAAAAACAAGGGCCGGTCAGTTGACCGGCCTCTTTTGCGGAAAAATCAGTCACGCGGTGATAATGGATAGATCGTAAAGCCGCTGTGAGTACCTTGCGCCAGATAGTTATCCTGCAACCAAGTATTTATCCTGCAAATAATTCCGCGCGCGATTATCCAGACCGTATTCCACTTCAAGCCAGCTATCGATCGAACCGTGTCGTTCGTAGATGGCCTGCAATGCCGTCACGATGAACTCTTCCTGCACCGACAGCACATAAGAGAACTGTCCCAGCGCTTTCTCATTCAGCGTTTTTGATAAATGCGCCAGTAGCTGCTGGCGGAATGGCGTCAGCGTCGTCTCGGTGAGCAGGTAATCTTCCATCACCGTCTGTTCATCCGCACCCAGCGCAAACATCACCAGCGCCGAACCGATACCGGTGCGATCTTTACCGACGGCGCAGTGCTGCACCAGCCCGCCCTCATCCGGCCGCAATAGCAGTGATACCAGCTGTTTATAGGCAGAATTATCGAAAGGCAGACGGCGGTAGAGTTCCAACATAAACGCGCGGGAATCAAACGCGGCCAACACATCGGACTCTAGCGAATCCAGATTGGCGGTCACTTCGTGGCGTAATGGATTGGCCGGATAGGCGTGGTAGTTGGCTCCGATCCACAATATATCGGGCTTCTGCGCAATTTCATCGGCATCCCGATAGTCCACCACGTGAGAAATCGGCACGCCAGCAAGGTGTTCGCAGTCAGCCTGACTCAGCAGATCCAGCGAGCCGGAGCGAAAAAGTTTACCGTGTCGGATAAGCCGCCCATCAGCAGCGCGGTTACCGCCTAAATCGCGGAAGTTGATTCCGCCGTCCAGCGGTAATAAAGAAGGATGAAGCAACGTTGGTTCGGTCATACATCTCCTTGCGAGGTTGAAAGGCGAGCAAGGCAACTTGAGTTATTCAGTGTATACCCTAAATAATTCGAGTTGCAGGAAGGCGGCAAGTGAGGGAATCCCGATGAGCTTACTCAAGTAAGTGATTCGGGTGAGTGAACGCAGCCAACGCACATGCAGCTTGAAGAATGACGGGTATATTAGGATACGGGCTGGCATCGGTGATGACCAGCCCAAAATACCATCAATTTTTGTGCTTATTCAGCGGCTAACAAACGGCGAGTGGCATCCAGCAACACCTTGATGACGGTGGTTTCGGCCAGCTTCATGGTCGCCGCATCCGGGATTTCCTGCTGGGTACGGTTCACGATCACGCCCGCGATCATGCCCGCTTTCAGCCCCTGACTGGCGCACATGGTCAACAGCGTGGCCGATTCCATTTCATAGTTCAGCACGCCCATGCTTTGCCATTCTTCCATCGAGCCGCGGAAGCGACGGACAACGCGTCCAGAGAAGGTGTCATAGCGCTCTTGACCGGGATAGAACGTATCGGAAGATGCGGTGATGCCCACGTGCAACGCCGCACCCGATGCCTTCGCCGCTTCCACCAGCGCGGTGGTACAGCCGAAATCAGCAACGGCCGGGAATTCCATTGGCGCGAAGTGCAGGCTCGCTCCATCAAGGCGGACAGCTGCGGTGGTCACCAACACATCGCCGACATTGATGCCGGATTGAATCGCCCCCGTCGTGCCGACACGCAGGAAAGTACGGATGCCGAGCTGTGCCAATTCTTCTACCGCGATTGATGTTGACGGGCCGCCGATACCGGTCGAGCAAACAATCACCGCCTTGCCATCCAACTCTGCACGCCAGGACGTAAATTCACGGTGTGATGCCAGATGTACCGGGTTATCCATCAGGCGAGCAATTTTTTCAACACGCTCAGGATCGCCGGGGACGATAGCCAGCGTCGCGCCCTGTAAATCGTTCTTGACCAGACCAAGATGGAACACATCAGATGTAGACATAACTGCCTCCCGGGCAATCAATTGGGTATTCAGAGAAATCGCGCCGAACGCCTCATCAACGCAGTCTGTAAGCGTCCGTTCAATAAAAAGACTCTAGCGCATCATTACGTTTTTTTAAGTGACGAGAGTCACCGATGAAAAAGAAACAAACATCAACATACATAAAAAATGTGACTTAAATCACTATTTATTGGGTGAGGAATTCATTTTTGCCGATTAATTGTCTTCTAGTGTAGATTCTTTAATCATTGATAGTATTTATCATAGCGATTTTGAAACCCCTCTTTCACATGAAAACCGGCTGGCCGATAACAGGAGAGCGCGTAATGAAGACTGATGAACAGACAACCTTCAAACATCTTCCACAGGGGCTAACCCCGGCAGTAGAACCGCAGACCGCCTCCATCATTACCACGGATTCTGTCGGTATCGTTGCCAGTGAAACCACCATTCCTTCTCAAGGTGAACAGCTACCCGCGTATATCGCCAGACCGGCAAACCACGACGGGCCACTCCCTATCGTTCTGGTGGTGCAGGAGATTTTCGGCGTTCATCAACACATTCAGGATGTTTGCCGTAGGCTAGCCAAACAGGGCTACATGGCCATTGCGCCAGAGCTGTATTTTCGTCAGGGCGACCCCAGCCAATATAACGATATTCAGCGAATCCTGACCGAGCTGGTTTATAAGGTTCCTGATTCGCAGGTGCTGTCCGACCTTGATCACACAGCCAACTGGGCGATTAAACAGGGCGGTGACGCCAGTAAGCTGGCGATAACGGGTTTCTGCTGGGGCGGACGCATCACCTGGTTGTACGCTGCACACAACCCACAGCTCAAGGCGGCCGTTGCCTGGTACGGCAAGTGTACGGGTGAGAAAACGCTGAATAACCCTAAACATCCGGTCGATATCGCAACGGAATTAGAAGCCCCGGTACTGGGGTTGTACGGCGCGAAAGACGAAGGGATTCCGTTGGAACAGGTCGATACCATGCGGCAGGCGCTGCGTGCGGCCAACGCGGCGGCAGACATCATCGTCTACCCCGATGCCGGGCATGCTTTCCATGCCGATTACCGCCCCAGCTACCATGAAGAATCCGCACGCGACGGCTGGCAGCGTATGCTGGCATGGTTCCAGAAAAACGGCGTGGCATAACACCTTCACACGTTTTGCATCTTATTCCACGATCTAAAACGCCACCGAATAACGGTGGCGTTGGTGTTTTACCTTTTGACGGTTTTACAGAGACAGACTGCCTTAGAACGTCGTCCAGTCGCCGTCATTGCCCTTATTTTTCGCCGCTGCTGGCGCTAAAGACAGCGTTGGCGTACGCGTTGGTGCCGATGCATAAGAAGCGGTTTTGCCGCTGCCATATGACTGCAACTTAAACGCGCTTACCGCTTCCGCCAGCACAGAGGCCTGTGATTGCAGAGACAGTGCCGCAGAGGCCGACTCTTCAACCAAAGCCGCATTCTGCTGGGTCGTGGTATCAATCTGCCCCACAGCCAGATTCATCTGGTTAATCCCATCGCTCTGTTCACGGCTGGCCTGTGAGATTTCGCTGATGATCTCATTCACATCCCGCACATAGCCCGTTAATCCGCTCATCGTTTCTTCAGCGGTATCCACCAGCGACATACCTTCCTGAATTTTGCTCACAGAGTCATCGATCAAATCCTTGATCTCACGCGCAGCGGTCGCACTGCGCTGTGCCAGAGAACGCACTTCCCCTGCTACTACCGCAAAACCACGTCCTTGCTCGCCCGCACGCGCCGCTTCAACCGCGGCGTTCAGCGCAAGGATATTGGTCTGGAACGCAATGCCGTCAATCACGCCGATGATTTCCGCCATACGCTGGGATGAATCACGAATGCCGCGCATTTTCTGCGTCACGGAAACCATAACCTCGCCGCTTTGCTTCGCCGCACCAGAGGCTTTATTCGCAATGTCTGTGGCCTGCTGAGTATTTTCCGCCGTGTTTTTAATGGTAGACGTCAGCTGCTCCATCGATGCCGCCGTTTCCTCCAGCGAGCTGGCCTGCTCTTCGGTGCGCGATGATAAATCCTGATTACCCGCGGCGATTTGCGAGGCCGCCGTCGAGATCGTTTCCGCCCCGTCACGTACCTGCCCAACAATAGTGCTCAGGCTGGTGTTCATGTGATCCAACGATTGCAGCAGCAATCCGGTTTCATCTTTGCTGGTAACAGTGATACGTGAGGTCAGGTCACCCTGTGCCACTCTGTCTGCCACTTGCAAAGCCTGCTGTATCGGTCGGGTTACGCTGCGCGTGATTGACCAGGCAATCAGCGCACCAAATACGGCACTCAGCGCTAAAATAAGCAACAAAATCATGCGGGTATTGCTGTATACCTCAGCCATCGCCTCAACGGAGGTATCCATGGCATCATCTTGATAGTTAACCAATTGTCTTACCGCATCACGGTACTGACGTTGGACAACATTCAGGTTGTTGTTGAACTCCTCAATCGCCGCGTCCCGATTGCCAGCCACCACTTCGCTGATAATTTTGTCACCGGATTTCAAAAACTCGGTACGGATCGCGCGAATCGCACGCAGCTGAGAGATTGAACGCTCTTCAACCGTCTGGCTTTCCAGCTTATCCAGCAGGCGGCCAATTTCCTGGCGGAATCCATTTACACGATCGACGTTTTCTTTGATTTTATCCTCACCTGAAACCAGCATCAGCCGCTGATACGCCACCAGAATGCTGTTCACATTATCGATAAGACTATTTGAATCAACCGTTTGTGGATAAACCTCTTTCACAATGTCTCTGGCGCCATCCTGGAAACCGGATAGCTTAGACAGGGAAAAGATACTCACGACAAACAACATCAAAATCAGGACAGCAAACCCAGCCCCCAGTCGATAGCCGATACGCCAATTCGCTAAATTCATGTCTCACTCCTTTTAGGTAATGCATAGCAATGTCAATTGCGCACATGTCGCAGATTGATGGAACCACAGGGCGGAGAATGGTTGGCGATCCGAAGGGAACGAGCCTTCTGACGCGCCAGAGATACCTTAAGGCAGGCATTTTTACGCACGCTCTCAGCATGAGAGGCGCTATCAAGTCGTTTCCCTCAGGTGTTGAGGTGCAAATAGTGGAAATAAATCTAACAATGCTACAAATACAACGGATAAGACCGCAGAGACGTTATTGAGGTGATAATAATGGCCTTCCCTCTCCGAACTCATGCAGACATGGCCGCTCCTGTGTTATCCATCTTATCGGCACACCGCCCATGATCTTTATCATTTGATCGTTTAAATCATTCAAAAGTAAATAATAAATAGCCACCGACTATCAAATAGTTAATTTCGATCGGAAAAAACACATATTACTCTACGAGCCATTAACAGAAATAACGCCCCAATTACATAAAAGGATAGTCAGATATATTTGATATTAAAAATAAAGAGGTGAGAATATTTCTTAGTAAAGGATAACAAACTGAATAAGAAGGGGAAAAATCGTATTTACGCTACGTAGCACATGAAAAGAATCAGGGAGGCTGTCGCCTCCCTGTGGCAATAGGCGCTACGTTACAACGCCGTCAAACGATGGCAGTCAATTTACTATTTTCTTGCCAACGCCAGAGACAGCGCGGGTGTGCTCATCGACATCGGCGCATAAGACCCAGTGTGACTACTGTACGACTGTATTTTAAACGCGCTCACCGCTTCCGCCAGAACGGAAGCCTGTGATTGCAGAGACAGTGCCGCAGAGGCCGACTCTTCAACCAGAGCCGCATTCTGCTGGGTCGTGGTATCAATCTGTCCAATCGCCAGATTCATCTGGTTAATCCCGTCGCTCTGTTCACGACTGGCCTGCGAAATCTCGCTGATAATGTCGTGTACGTCCTTCACGTGGGCCGTTAATCCACCCATCGTTTCTTCAGCGGTATCAACAAGCTCCATGCCTTCACGAATTTTGCTTACAGAGTCGTCGATCAAATCCTTGATCTCCCGTGCAGCGGTCGCACTGCGCTGTGCCAGAGAACGCACTTCTCCCGCTACTACGGCAAAACCACGCCCTTGTTCACCCGCACGCGCGGCTTCAACAGCGGCGTTCAGCGCCAGAATATTGGTCTGGAAAGCGATGCCGTCGATCACACCGATGATTTCCGCCATACGCTGGGATGAATCACGAATGCCGCGCATTTTCTGCGTCACGGAAAGCATGACATCACCGCTTTGTTTCGCAGCACCGGTCGCCTTATTGGCAATCTCCGTCGCCTGTTGGGTGTTTTCTGCGGTGTTTTTAATGGTGGATGCCAGTTGCTCCATTGAGGCAGCGGTTTCTTCCAGCGAGCTGGCCTGCTCTTCGGTACGCGATGACAGATCCTGGTTACCGGCCGTAATTTGTGACGCCGCTGTCGAGATCGTTTCCGCGCCATCACGCACCTGACCGACAATCGAGCTCAGGCTGGTATTCATGCGATCCAACGATTGCAACAGCAATCCAGTTTCATCCTTGCTGGTCACCGTGATGTGTGAAGTCAGATCGCCCTGCGCCACTCTGTCTGCGACTTGCAAAGCCTGCTCTATTGGGCGAGTTACGCTGCGCGTGATCGCCCAGGCAATCAGCGCCCCAAACACGGCACCCAGCGCCAAAATAATCAGTAAAATAATGCGGGTATTGTTGTATACCGCAGCCATGGTCTCGACAGAGTTATCCATCGCATCATTTTGGTAATTCACCAGCTGCTTCACCGAGTCACGGTAATTGCGCTGAATCACGTTCAGGGTGTTATTGAATTCCGAGACAGCGACGTCGTTATTACCCGCCAGCGCATCACTAATAATTTTATCGCCAGACTTGATGAACTCGGCACGAAACCCACGAACAACCGCCACCTGCTTGCGGGCAAGCTCGCCTGAGGCATTGTTTTCCAGATTGTCGAGCAGACGGCTAATTTCCTTGCGGTACGCCATAATCCGATCGACATATCCCTGACGCTGTTCCTGACCGGATACCAGCAGCATCTGTAAATAAGCGACAAAATGCCCATTCACGTTATCGATGAGATCATTAGCATCTACCGTTTGCGGATAAACCTCTTTGACGATATCTCTGGCACCATCCTGAAAGGATGACAATTTAGACAAAGAAAAAATACTCACGGTAAATAGCATCAGAATCAAGATGGCAAACCCGCCTCCTAATCGATAGCCAATTCGCCAATTCGCTAAACTCATGTCTCACTCCTTTTAGGTAATACATAATAATGACTACTGCTCGTCTAATAACGCCGCAGAGTGGGGAATTATCGTTTTTTTCGGGAAAATAAATATGCTTTATGGGTGTATATTAATACCCATAAATGAGTAATTGCAGGTGCACTTTCAACATAAGTAAAACGTTAAAAAATACAAACAACCTCACTCTATTGGTACATCCAGAGCTGCCTCCATGCCGTCTACCTTATCGGCACAATATTCCCTAGCTTTATGACGGTATCGATTAACCCCACCGAACAATAAATATATTGATAGCGGATAAATAATCCTTTTCGACAAATAACCTACCAGTCGATGCAGAAAAACAAGGGGGATAGCGCGGCGATTTTATTAAAGGAAAGACAATATAGTTAATTTCCAGGAAGGAAGAAAATTTGTAGGGTAGAAATAATAAACAGTCGAGATACGACGAAAAATAGTACGTATTTTTATCTACTCGTTAGCTATACCCTAAATAATTCGAGTTTCAGGAAGGCGGCAAGGGAGGGACAAATTCGTCGGGAACGAATTTGAACAGCCAAAGGCTGGCCTCCGGTGAGAGACAGGACGTCTCTCATTTCATCCCGATGAGCTTACACTGGTAAGTGATTCGGGTGAGTGAGCGCAGCCAACGCACATGCAACTTGAAGTATGACGGGTATATAAAAAATCAGGGAGGCCATCGCCTCCCTGATTGCATCAGCCATTAACGATTACTGGGTTTCACGCAGACGTTGTGCTGCCTGAACCATATTCGCCAGAGCCTGACGCGTTTCAGGCCAGCCACGGGTTTTCAGACCGCAATCTGGGTTCACCCACAGGCGTTCAGCAGGGATACGCTGCGCCGCTTTCTTCAGCAAGGCTTCCATCCATTCCACGCTCGGTACGTTCGGGGAGTGAATATCATAAACGCCCGGGCCGATTTCATTCGGGTACTCGAACTCTTCAAACGACTCCAGCAATTCCATATCGGAGCGCGAGGTTTCAATCGTAATCACGTCGGCATCCAGCGCGGCGATAGAATCCATGATGTCGTTGAACTCGCAATAACACATATGGGTATGGATTTGCGTATCATCTTTAGCTACCGCGGCGTTCAGACGGAAGGCATCCACTGCCCAGGCCAGATAAGCATCCCAGTCAGAGCGATGCAGTGGCAAACCTTCACGCAGCGCCGGTTCGTCAATCTGGATGATACCAATGCCTGCGGCTTCCAAATCTGCCACTTCATCACGCAGCGCCAGTGCAATCTGCTTAGCGATGGTTTCACGCGTGACGTCTTCACGTGGGAAAGACCAGCACAGGATCGTCACCGGACCTGTCAGCATGCCTTTCATCGGCTTGTCGGTCAGAGACTGTGCGTATTTCGCCCACTCAACGGTAATCGCTTCTGGACGACTCACATCACCAATGATGACTGGCGGTTTCACGCAGCGAGAACCGTAGCTCTGCACCCAGCCGTTCTGGGTAAAGACGAACCCATCCAGATGCTCACCGAAGTATTCCACCATGTCGTTACGCTCGGCTTCACCGTGCACCAGTACGTCCAGCCCCAAACGCTCTTGCTCAGCCACGGCCTGCTTGATGTGCTCGGAAATGCCGGTGCGATAGTTATTGCCATCCAGACGACCCTGTTTGAAGTCCAGACGCAGGCCACGAATTTCGGTGGTTTGCGGGAAAGAACCAATCGTAGTCGTCGGCCATGCTGGCAGATTAAAGCGCTCGCGCTGGGCATCCGCACGAACCGAATATACGTTCTGACGCTGGCTGTCCTGTGCGGTAATCGCCGCAAGACGCTGTGTAACAGCCGCGTTATTCACACGCGTCGAGGTACGGCGAGCGCGAATCGGCGCGCTGTAGGCTTCCAGTGCCTGACCGTTGCCGCTGTTCAGTGCCTGAGACAACAGTGACAGCTCCGCACATTTCTGAATGGCAAAGGCAAACCAGCTCTTCACTTCATCATCCAGACGCACTTCCACGCTCAGATCGATAGGGCTATGCAGCAGTGAACATGAGCTGCCCAGCCACAGATCGCGCGTCCCCACCAGCGGTTGTAGACGCTCGAACCAGCTGCTCAGGTCAGCACGCCATACGTTACGACCGTTAATCACCCCCAGAGACAGGACCCAGTTAGCAGGCAGTTGGGCGCTCAACGTCGCGGCATCATCCTTACCGTGAACCAGATCGATATGCAGCCCCTGAACCGGCAGCGTTTTGATCGTTTCCAGATTCTGGCTAACGCTATCGAAGTAGGTCGTCAGCAGCAGTTTCACCTGACCTTGCAGTGCATCGTAAGCGGGTTTAAATGCGGCCAGCCATTCTTGCGGCAGTTCCAGCGCCAGTGCAGGTTCATCAATCTGCACCCACTCAATGCCGCGCTTCGCCAGCTCAGCCAGCACCTGCTGGTAAACTGGCAGAATGTCCTGCAGCAGAGACAGACGGTCAAACTGCTCACCTTTCACTTTGCCCAGCCACAGGTAGGTCACCGGGCCTAACAGGACAGGTTTCACGTTATGGCCCAGCGCCAGTGCTTCATCGACTTCATCCAGCAGCTGTGTCCAGGTCAGCTTGAACTGCTGCCCTTTGGTGAATTCCGGCACCATATAGTGATAGTTAGTGTTAAACCACTTGGTCATTTCTGCCGCAGCAGCAGGTTGACCGGTTGGCGCACGTCCACGGCCAATGCGGAACAGCGTATCCAGGTCGACCGAGCCGTCTTCATTCTGATGGCGAGCAGGTACGTTACCCAGCAACAGACTCGTGGTCAGCACATGGTCGTACCAGGCGAAATCACCCACTGGCAGCAGATCAACGCCAGCATCCTTCTGTTGTTGCCAATGGCGCGCACGTAGCTCGCGGCCAACGGTCAGCAACGCTTCCTGTGTTGCATTACCTGCCCAGTAGCTTTCCTGCGCTTTTTTCAGTTCACGGCGTAATCCAACGCGCGGAAAACCCAGTGTGTGATTCACAATCGCCATCGTTAATTCCTCATTTAGCCGTCCAGATGTTTACACATCCATAATCCGCAGGTACTGTAGTAATCACAAGCGCAATTTATTCACTGTCACTGTGAAGGACTCTCATGATCGAATTTAAACACCTGCGAACGCTGCAAGCACTGCGCAATACTGGATCGTTAGCCGCCGCTGCCGCTGCACTTCACCAAACCCAATCGGCGTTATCCCACCAGTTCAGCGATCTGGAACAGCGCCTTGGGTTCAGGCTATTCGTGCGTAAAAGCCAGCCGCTGCGCTTTACGCCTCAGGGAGAAATTCTGTTGCAGTTGGCAGAGCAGGTGTTACCGCAAATCCAGCAGGCGTTGCAGTCGTGCCATGAGCCGCACCAAACCACGCTGCGTCTGGCTATTGAGTGTCATAGCTGTATTCAGTGGCTGACGCCTGCGCTAGACGAGTTCCATCAGCACTGGCCGCAGGTTGCGATGGACTTTAAATCAGGCGTGACGTTCGATCCTCAGCCAGCACTGCAACAAGGCGAGCTGGATCTGGTCATGACCTCCGACATCATGCCGCGCAGCGGTCTGCACTATTCGCCTCTGTTTGATTTTGAAGTCAGATTGGTGCTGGCTCCTGACCATCCGCTGGCAGAAAAAGAGAAAATCGAACCGGAAGATTTCACCGCCGAAACTCTGATGATCTATCCGGTACAGCGGCAACGGCTGGACGTCTGGCGTCACTTTTTACAACCGGCAGGCGTCAGTCCTACGCTGAAAAGCGTGGACAATACGCTGCTGTTGATTCAGATGGTCGCCGCCCGTATGGGCATCGCCGCGCTACCGCACTGGGTGGTGGAAAGCTTCGAGCGTCAGGGGCTGATTGTGACTAAATCGCTGGGTGACGGGCTGTGGAGCCGGTTGTACGCCGCCGTCCGTGACGGAGAGCAGCGCCAACCGGTGATTGATGCGTTTATTCGTTCGGCGCGTCAGCACGCTTGTGAGCACTTACCGTTTGTAAAGGACGCTTCACGACCCAACGCTGGTGTACCCACAGTGAGGACGTAATAATTATCGTCCCCACGATAAAGCTCAGCCAATCTGGCGTTTTATGCCAGATAGCGAAGTTAACCAAGAGTCCGGCCGGCACGTGAAAGTTGTTCATTATACTAAGCGTTCCGGCATCTACCTGAGTTGCGCCGTAGTTCCACATAAAATAACCCAGGCCAGAAGCGCCAATCCCCAACCAGGCCAGCACGCCCCACTGCAAGGTTGTAGTGGGTAACTTATCCAGATTACCGAAGAGCAGCCACGCAACTATCGTCACAATCGCAGCCCCCAGATAAAACCAGGAAAACGCGCAGTGCTGCGGCACGGGATGGAGCTCCATCAGGCGCTTATAACCCACCTGACCCGCGGCAAAACACACATTCGCCGCCTGAACCAGCAGGAATCCCCACCAGAAATGTTCACTCACGCCATGATAGTGGATCACCGCCGCCCCGAATACCGCCAGCAGCGCGCTCATCACGTAACCCCAGCGCAGACGCTGTCGGGCAAGCAGATCGTAAATCAGCGTCACGTACAGCGGCGTCATCACTGTGAAGAGTAAGAACTCAGGTACGGTCAGGTACAGGTAAGCCTGGAATACGAACAGGTACATGATACCCAGTTGGCAAGCACCCACTAACATGTACAAGAAAATGACGCGCGGCGTGTAACCCCGCAGGCGTAAGAATGGCAAAAACACCACGGCTGCGGCCGTCAGACGGAACATCGCAGAAAACCAGCTATCAACCTGACCCGCCAGATATTCGCCAATCAGGCTGAATGAAAATGCCCACAAAATAGTGGTGATAGTGAGTAATGGCACGACAACATCCGCTTAGGAAAAAGTATCGCCATTGTAACGGAGATGACTGAATGAATTTCAGTCAATATGGTTTACATCAGGGTGAATAATGGCCAAGTGAAAGCATCAGATACTCATAAATTTATCCACTGAGAGTAAACCGCTATTACCTTGATATTCATAAGGTATTGAACACGGATTTTAAAATGGTCATTAATTACAATAATATCGGATCATTTTGATGGAATCAGTCAATTAGCATAAAGCAAATCGACCAAAGAAAAACCACCCGCCGTACAGAGTGACACACAGTATTCCAACCGTGTAGTAGACTGTTTTATAGCGATTTTTCATGTAAATATTGCGCGCTAAGGCAATGAGTAAGGGCGTTAGTAAAAATAAAGCCGCCACACCCGCCTGTAAGATACGGTTACTGAGAGACTGATGGGGAATACTACAGATAGAGTCTCCCGACTCCATCATCCAGTCATATTTGTTGATCGAGAGTAAACCCATCGCAAAATAGGCGAATACAACATATCCCGCCATAGAGATAGCATCGACGATCTTTTCCTTGCTTATATTCATTCAGGTATTAAGTCCCAGCAGTTTTCTTACATGGCTTCTAATCTGTAGTAACCGTACGCCATAAGAAATGTAGTCAAATTCTATAGAACCACGTTCCGGCCTAGCGTCGATAAAATGAATAAACTCTCTCAATTTTCTTTGTATACCCCGGTTGTAACGGATTCCCGCCATCATGTACTGTTCATCAGTCAAGTAAAGCGCCGCTACACTCGGATAATCATAGAGGATCATATCTCTTAGGTGCTGTGCAACAAGCCAGAGGTGAAAATCATCCTCCACCAGGCAAGTTGCTAATTCAAGCTGATCTCGCGTTGTCAAAATATCAGGGTCTAATCCCAAAGTTCTAGCGGCAACCTGAATTTGCATAGCAACAGAGCCAAAAGAGGTTTTATTTTCGGGAGACGACTTTAGTCCCAGAAACCTTTTTATCTCAAACACCTGAAACTTATATTCTTCTGGCATTCCGCCTGACTCAATCCAGGCAACACCACCGAGCAACTCAGGAAGAATGCCAGCCTGATTAGCATACTTTATTATTCTTTCTTTGTTGTAATGAATATAGGCATCTTTATATGCGTTTAAATAATATCCTCCACTCTTCCTTTCAGGATTACTTTTGCAAAACTTCCAGAAAAGAGCATCAATCTCATCCCATTTTCTAAATCTAATCTTAGAAATATCACAAAATTTGTTTCGTACGATACTATCATCTGCCATAACCGTACCCTTTATATTAGTACACTTGCTCTTCCCATAAACTGTAACCACCCGTTCCAGCGATATGGTGTTGCCAAGCGATGCTTTGATACGCAACAGATATCATTTCTTCTGGCTGGTTCTCTGCATGGGTCAAAGCATGTGGATAGGAAACGGCGATGTTCCTTATCACTGCCCCAATGAGTTTGACAGAATAATATTTCTCTTGCGTGCCAGTCTGCGCGGTACGGTAAAAATCGAATAAAAGTTCGAGCTTTTCGTTGTTTGAGATGGCATTTCCCAAAAGCGGAGAGGACTTATCGATAGGCTTACAAAACGTTATAGGTCGATGATTAATATTTTGGTTTCGGCTGATAGCGTGATCAAATTGCAACACAAATATTTGATCTTTGTGTCCTATCTGATACTTATTCCCAATCGAGTCAACAGTGCCACACTCAGCTGAGATGTTCCCCTGCTGATTACCCGTTAACGTTAAGTAAATATTATTCGCCATATAAAATCCCTTTATCTAATTTAGTCCATAAGATCATAATAAATGTTATCAGTAACAGGGATACGTTATCCTTCCACATAAAAAATAGATTACACATCCCCATAAATTATAAAAACCGCACTACCACAAATAAAGAATAATAGCCTGATATATATTTCATTATAAAATTAAAAAATCAATTTCTGATTATAGTTTCATTGATATGAAAACTTCAATGGATGAGCCTTATAATGAAAATGGCAATAGTATTATTAGATATAAATAGTTAGAAAGGCATTGGTAGGGATAATGTCGCTCTTCGTGTTAATATAACATCGATATACAGACCATAAAAATAGCAACAACGATCCCAAAGTATGGGATCGTTGACAACGTAATTAGAATTTTCTTCTATCCACCAAAATATTCAGAGATGGAAAGACCATTAAATCTGCCATCTGAACCAGGCGAAGAAAACATTACCGTTATTGTATGTTCCGGGAATGTAAGTCGCCTGGAAAGAGAGCTTGCTGTAACTTATTGATGCCATAGGCAGCAAGACTGGGATCGGAATGTAATTCCAGTTATCGCGCATCGTTACGCCAGCCGTAAAACCCAGACCCAGTTGAAAATCCTGATCGCTGGTTGGTCGCCAGCGCTTTTCATAGCCATAGCCACCGATAGGCTCCCATTTGTTATAGGAGTCTTTAAACGCCATGATATAGAGCCCGTGCCAATCCCCATCCTTATCCAGACGGGAAACGCCGTAGCCCGCACCCCACGGCCTTTCATTATATTTGTCTGTCTTTTCTTTATCGTACGTCCAGCGGTTATGCCAGGTGATCGTCGGGATATAAATATCGTGACTCTGCGGCGAATTCCAGGTCGTAGACAGATTATTTTTACTTCTCTGCCACCAGCTTTCATCCTGCTTATCCGACGCTGAATCATTGGAGTCAAGCGCAGCAGGTGTGGAACTTGCTGTGCTGCTCGTATTATTTGTCCCTACATTATTTATGCTTTCTGCTGCGTAGCTCAAAAAAGGAACAATAGGTAGTGTAATCAAACTTAACGTGATTAAAATTCGCTTAAAATACATATAAGGTTCTCTGTAACAGCGTCACGATTCCATTCAAACAAAGGTGATCCAAACAAAACTATTTTGGTTGTTACCAAAATATATAGTTCAGTTTACGTAATCTGCCCATATAGACGGGAAACTAAAGCAGCCTATTATGAAGGGATAAAGAGCAACTGTACTTAAATAGATAGTGGGTTCAAAGGTGCTTTCAGACGTTTCTTAGCCGAAATAACAAAAAACCACCTTATTTATCGGTGGTTTATATTCTGTCCGAGACCCGATCCAAATAGATAGCAAGATGGCGAATCGCCTATGCTGTGGGATTAGATACCATCGCCATATTCGAAGCCGCGATTGACCCCGTTGAAATACTGATCCATATCCATAGCCGGTTTGTCACTTTCCGGGCGACCGACGATACGAGCCGGAACACCTGCCGCCGTCGTATGTGGAGGCACCGATTGCAACACGACAGATCCGGCACCGATTTTCGCGCCACAGCCAACCTCAATATTCCCCAGAATTTTTGCGCCTGCGCCAATCATCACGCCTTCGCGAATTTTAGGGTGACGATCGCCGCTCGTTTTACCCGTACCACCCAGCGTCACGGATTGCAGAATAGAGACGTCATTTTCGACAACAGCGGTTTCGCCGATCACAATGCCCGTTGCGTGATCGAGCATGATCCCGCAGCCGATTCTCGCCGCAGGGTGAATATCGACACCGAAAGAAACCGAGATCTGATTCTGAAAATAGACCGCCAGCGCTTTACGATCCTGCGACCAAAGCCAGTGACCAATACGATAGGCCTGCAATGCATGAAACCCTTTCAGGTAGAGCAGCGGCGTAGAATATTTATCCACCGCCGGATCGCGCAGGCAGACGGCCTGAATATCGCGCGCGGCAGAAACAATCATCTGCGGATCGGCACGATAGGCTTCTTCCACCACCTCTCGAATGGCGATCGCAGGCATGATCGAGTTTGCCAGCTTGTTTGCCAGCATATAGCTCAGTGCGCTGCCCAAATTCTCGTGCTTTAGCAATGTGGCATGAAAAAAGCTGGCCAGCATCGGCTCACAGTCCGCGAGACTGCGCGCTTCCGCCTTGATATTGGTCCACACCAGTTCCAGTTCTTCTGTCGACATTGCCTTACTCTCCGAGATACCACACACCACAACGTATATCTGTTCTCAAACGGCAGGCTTATTAGCGCTACCGCTCGTATACAAGAAAATGAAGATACTATGAGCCTCCCAGATTAGGAAGCTCAGCATAGAACGACGTGTTTTATAACTTGGCGGTTTCGTCTTTACGCGTACGGCCCAACAGGCTCAGCGCCGCCTCTCGGGCGTCTTTCCCACAATACAGCACCTGCCAGAGTTGCTCAGTAATCGGCATTTCAACGCCATAGCGCTGCGCTAATGCCAGAACCTCTTTCGTATTGCGGTACCCTTCAACAACCTGACCAATGCTATCCTGCGCGCTCTGTACATCCATTCCCTGTCCCAGCATCATGCCGAAGCGCCGGTTACGGGACTGATTATCAGTACAAGTCAGCACCAGATCGCCAAGCCCTGCCATCCCCATGAAGGTGGTAGGATCCGCACCTAGCGCCGCGCCAAGCCGGGTCATTTCCGCCAGCCCGCGGGTGATCAGCGCAGTACGTGCATTCGCACCAAATCCAATGCCGTCAGACATCCCGGCACCGATAGCAATGACGTTTTTCACCGCGCCGCCCAACTGCACGCCGATAAAATCGGGGTTGCTGTAAACGCGGAAGCTCTTCCCACAGTGCAGCAACCGTTGCAGGTCGTCAGCAAATTCGCTGTCTGTTGATGCCAGAGCAATCGCCGTCGGCATGCCAGCGGCTAATTCTTTGGCAAATGTCGGGCCAGATACCACCGCGAGCGGAATGGTTTCGCCCAACGCTTCGCGTGCGACATCCTGCAACAAGCGTCCCGTTTCCGCTTCCAGCCCTTTAGTCGCCCACACGATACGCGCATCAGCACGCAAATGAGGTTTCAACTGGCGCAGAACATCACCGAACACATGGCTCGGCACAACGACCAGCACGTTTCTGCTGGCAGCAAGCGCCTGCGCCAGATTGGTTTCCAGCTGTAGCGAATCGGGGAAAGGCACATCCGGCAGGAATGCCTGATTACAGCGAGCGGCCTGTAACGCCTGAATGTGCACAGGGTTGTGACCCCACAGCACGACTCGATGGCCATTACGCGCCAGCGTAATGGCCAATGCGGTGCCGTACGAGCCGGCACCGATGACAGTCATTGAAGCGTCAGACGCGTTCATCAGGCATCCTGAGGCTGCGCAGCACCTTCACCTTCGGTCTGCTGCTGCAGGTAATTCATGAACAGTGCATCAAAGTTAACTGGCGCCAGGTTCAGTTGCGGGAAGGTACCGCGAGAAACCAGGCTGGTGATGCACTCACGCGCGTAAGGGAACAGAATGTTCGGGCAATATGCACCCAGGCAATGCGCCAGTTGAGTTCCTTCGATACCGCCAACGGTAAAGATACCACCTTGTTGAACTTCACACAGAAATGCAGTTTCTTCACCCAGAGAAGCCGTTACGGTCACACGCAGTACGACTTCATAGATGTCATCAGCCAGTTGGCTAGAAGCCGTATCCAGATCCAGTTTTACTTCTGGCTGCCATTCCTGCTGGAACACCTGAGGCGCATTCGGCGCTTCAAAAGAGATATCTTTGGTGTAGATACGCTGGATTTGGAAAGCCATTTCTGTGTTGTTTTGTTCAGACATGTTAAGTAATACCCTTTTGTTAGATTTTCTTGACGTCTTCCGTCGTCATAAGTGGGCGGACGTCAGTACATTTCTGTCATTGTCATACTGCAATCACTGTAGTATTTGCAATCAATTTAGTACTGCAATCAGCCTGCCGATTATCCTGCAAAATCGTTGCCATTTTCGCTGTGTATGGCTCATCACATGATGACTAACCACACATGGCACGATGAGGATAGTTTTACCACAAACCGTTTTATTTGCCGCGGACTAAAGGCAGATTCTCACCGCTCCAGCCAGCCAGACCATCTTTCAGTACCTGCACACGCTCAAAACCGGCTTTGTGCAAATTCTCGGCCACTTCACGTGAAGAGAGACCGTTGGCGCATACCACGATAATCGGCTGCGACTTATGTTTTTCAAGTTCACCTACGCTGCCGTTTTTAATGTCGTTCGGCAACAGGTTAAATGCGTTGGCAATATGGCCACGGCGATAGTCGTCACGGTTACGGATATCAACGATGACAGCATCTTCTTTATTAATCAGTCGGATCGCTTCACCGCGAACCACTTCTTTTACGTTCGACAGTTTACTCTTCACAGTAAGTACAATTACCGCAACCAACAGCGCAACCCAGGCGATGCTCAAAATAGGGTTCTTGCTAACGAATGGCATAATCTCTTGCATGGGGTGTAACGACTCCCGGATCAGTTAAGCAACAAAAATATAAGGTTCCTGAGTATACCTGCGCGATACGGCAATTACAGCCAGTAAGCCAATATAGCGTATCGAATCTGCGGCGAGCTTTCCATTTATCTATATATTGATGCGCCCAGACGCCCACCTTTGTGCCATGCTTGTCACGTCTGGAAATAGAAATCAGACAAGAGACAACTGGTAAGCCGCTGTTCATCGTGGAATAATTCACCGCTATGAGTAAAAACGCGTTATTGGTACAGAGTCGAGTGGCATGTAGCGCCGATCGCCATTTATCCGCATTACAAAGGCTGCTCACCCGCTGCGTCAGCGCACTCTGCGTTGGCGTTTTGCTGTTGCCCGCGCTCAGCCAGGCTGAAGATAATCAGGCACAGCTTAAGACTCTGCAACAAGATATCGCCGCGAAAGAAAAAAGCGTTCAAGAACAACAAAAACAGCGCAGTACCTTAGTTCAGCAGTTGAAAAAGCAGGAGCAGTCCATCTCTCAGGCCAGTCGTCAACTGCATGAAACGCGCAATACGCTGTCCACGCTCAATAAAGAATTAACCAGCCTCAGCGCCTCTATCGCAAAACTGCAATCTCAGCAGGATAAGCAACAAACGCTACTTTCCCGTCAGCTTGACGCCGCCTTCCGGCAAGGTCAGCACAGCGCACTGCAATTAATGCTGAGCGGAGAAGAAAGCCAGCGCAACGAGCGCATCCTCGCCTACTTTGGTTACCTGAATGAAGCGCGGCAGAAATCCATCAACGAATTGCAGCAAACTCGCGTAGAGCTGGCTGACCAAAAGCGTCAGTTGGAACAAAAACAGGCACAGCAAAAAACGCTGCTGGGCGACCAACAGCAGCAACAGCAGACGCTGGAGCAAGCACAGTCCGACCGAAAGAAAACGCTGTCAACGCTGGAAAGTTCGCTGGAAAAAGATCAGCAGCAGTTGACGGAACTGCGCCAGAATGAAACTCGGTTGCGCGATCAGATCGCCCGCGCTGAGCGAGAAGCGAAAGCCCGTGCGGAGAGGGAAGCACGCGAAGCTGCCAAGGTTCGCGCTAAAGAAGAACAGGCCAAACGCAGCGGCAGCAGCTACAAACCGACCGAAGGTGAACGCTCACTTATGGCCCGAACCGGCGGTTTAGGGCGACCTTCTGGTCAAGCCATCTGGCCTGTTAATGGTCGCATAGAGCACCGCTTCGGTGAACCGTTACAGGGCGAACTGCGCTGGAAGGGCATGGTGATTACCGCACCGGAAGGGACAGAAGTGAAGGCGATCGCCGATGGAACCGTACTGATGGCCGACTGGCTACAGGGCTACGGGCTGGTCGTGGTTGTGCAGCATGGTAAAGGTGACATGAGTCTGTACGGTTATAACCAGAGCGCATTGGTTTCCGTTGGCGCTCAGGTCAAGGCAGGCCAACCCATCGCGCTGGTCGGCACCAGCGGCGGGCAGAGTCAGCCCGGGCTGTATTTTGAAATCCGTCGCCAGGGTCAGGCGGTCAATCCACAACCTTGGCTGGGAAGATAGTCTTGTCTTATTTAACCAAAACACCATTACTGGCGTTGAGTCTGCTCGCCCTGTCTCCTTTGGCTCTGGCCGGAAAACTTTCTATCGTCATCGATGATTTCGGCTATCGCCCGCATAATGAGAACCAGATTCTGGCAATGCCGACGGCGATTTCCATCGCGGTGTTACCCAACGCGCCGTACGCCCGTGAAATGGCAACCAAAGCCCACCAGCAAGGGCGAGAAGTGCTGATCCATCTGCCGATGGCACCGATGAGCAAGCAACCGCTGGAGCGCGATACGTTACGCCCGGACATGAGCAGCGAAGAAATTCAGCGCATTATCCGCCAATCGGTCAATAACGTGCCTTACGCCGTGGGGTTGAATAACCATATGGGCAGCGCGATGACCGCCAGCCTACCCGGCATGCAAAAAGTCATGCAGGCGCTGAGCGCCTACCAGCTCTATTTCCTCGATAGCATGACCATTGGCAGCAGCCAATCGAGCCAGGCCGCGGCAGGAACGAACGTCAAAGTCATCAAACGCAAAGTCTTTCTGGATGATTCGCAAAACGAAGCTGAGATTCGCAAACAGTTTACCCGCGCGGTGCAAATCGCCCGCCGCAGCGGTTCCGCCATCGCTATCGGGCATCCACATCCTTCAACCATCCGCGTCTTACAGCAGATGTTGCCGACGCTGGATGCCGATATTGTCTTAGTCCGCCCCAGCCAGTTGCTGAATGAGCCGACGCGGCAGTATGAACCTCAGCCGCAGCAGCCAACCAAACCGCGTAATCCGTTCCGCGGTATACAACAGTGTCAGGTTAAGCAGCCGCCAGAACCGGTGAAGAACGATGTGTTCTTCAAGCTGGTGAGCAGCAGCATTCGGGAAAGCGCACCGGTGATGTTTATCAAGCACCGCTGGCAAACCTGGATTGCTCCAGCCGAGGCCGAAACGCACAAACAGCCGTAACACCGAGCTCGCGTTTTCCTTTTGCCATCGCACGAACTCGCCACGGCAGGGTTATGACTCATCCCAATTGAGAATAACCTTGCCCGACTGACCCGAACGCATCGCATCGAACCCTTTCTGAAACTCATCAATGTGAAAGCGGTGGGTGATAATCGGAGATAAATCCAGCCCGGACTGAATCAGCGCCGACATCTTGTACCAGGTTTCGAACATTTCTCTTCCATAGATACCTTTGATAAACA
The DNA here is from genome assembly GCF_002307355.1 of Pectobacterium polaris. Taxonomy (NCBI): domain Bacteria; kingdom Pseudomonadati; phylum Pseudomonadota; class Gammaproteobacteria; order Enterobacterales; family Pectobacteriaceae; genus Pectobacterium; species Pectobacterium polaris. The sequence goes on from NZ_CP017481.1 coordinate 922,413, forward strand.
AACCTTTAAAAATCACCTCTCCCCAGTCAATCGACATCGGTTCATGCGGAATACCCAGCATGGCGATGCGCCCACCGTGATTCATCGCTTTCAGCATGGCGCGAAAGGCCGATGGCGCGCCCGACATCTCCAAGCCAATATCAAATCCCTCGGTCATACCCAGCTCGATCATCACATCCGCCAGATTTTCCTGCGCCACATTGACGGCGCGCGTGGCCCCCATTTTACTGGCAAGATCCAGACGGTACGCATTCACATCGGTAATCACGACATTCCTCGCACCAACGTGACGACATACCGCCGCCGCCATCATGCCTATCGGCCCCGCGCCGGCAATCAACACATCTTCTCCCACGAGATCGAAGGACAGTGCGGTATGCACGGCGTTACCGAAGGGATCGAAAATGGCGGCCAATTCGTCAGAAATATTGTCGGGAATGCGAAACGCGTTGTAGGCGGGAATTACCAGATATTCCGCGAACGAACCGGGACGATTGACCCCGACGCCGATAGCATTTCGGCATAAATGACGCCGGCCGGCACGGCAGTTGCGACAGTAGCCACAGGTAATATGCCCTTCGCCAGAGACCCGATCGCCAATATGAAAACCGTTAACCTCCTGACCGATAGCGACAATCTCACCCACGTATTCATGCCCAACGACCATCGGAACAGGAATGGTCTTCTGCGACCATTCATCCCAGTTGTAGATATGCACATCCGTTCCACAGATCGCGCTTTTGCGGATTTTAATCATGATGTCGTTATGCCCGAGCTCCGGCGTGGGCGAGTCCACCATCCAGATGCCTTCTTCTGGCCGCAATTTTGCCAATGCTTTCATGATGGTTTCCTCAGATGATCACACCCAGACGTTTACCCACGCGGATAAAAGCCTCGACGGCGAATTCGATTTGCGCCGGCGTATGGGCGGCCGACATTTGGGTACGAATACGCGCCTGACCGAGGGGGACAACGGGATAGAAAAAGCCGGCGACATAAACACCCTCCCGCTGTAGCGCCTGCGCAAAATCCTGTGCCAGCTGCGCTTCACCCAACATGACGGGAATAATGGCGTGATCGGCTCCCGCCAGCGTGAACCCTGCGGCTGTCATCTTTTCACGGAACAGACGGGCATTTGCCCACAGACGCTCACGCCGCTCTCCGCCCTGTTCCAGCAAATCCAGTACCCTGAGCGACGCGGTGACAATGGCAGGGGCGAGCGAGTTGGAAAAAAGATAGGGTCGAGAGCGCTGACGCAGCCAGTCGATCACCTCATGCTTGCCCGCCGTATAACCGCCCGATGCGCCACCCAGCGCCTTGCCTAACGTCCCAGTGATGATGTCGACGCGCTCCATCACGCCGCAGCGTTCATGCGTTCCGCGCCCTTGTTCACCGACAAATCCCACCGCGTGGGAATCATCCACCATCACTAACGCATCATAGCGATCCGCCAGATCGCAAATCCCCTGCAAATCCGCAATGACGCCATCCATTGAGAAGACGCCATCGGTGGCGATCATGACGTGTCTTGCCCCTTCCGCTCTGGCCAGTTGCAGCTGTGCTTCCAGTTGGCTCATATCGTTATTGGCATAGCGGTAGCGCCGCGCCTTCGATAGCCGAATACCGTCGATGATTGAGGCATGATTGAGCGCATCGGAAATAATCGCATCCTCCGGCCCCATCAGCGTTTCAAACAGCCCGCCGTTAGCATCAAAACAGGAGGAATAGAGAATCGCGTCGTCCATGCCCAGAAAATCCGCCAGCTTACGCTCCAGCTCTTTATGGATATCCTGCGTTCCACAGATGAAGCGCACCGACGCCATACCAAAACCGTGGCTGTCCAATCCGGCTTTTGCAGCGGCAATCATCTCGGGACTATCCGCCAAACCAAGATAATTATTGGCACAGAAATTGAGCAGGCGGTCGCTGTCCATCACCTCTATTTCAGCCTGCTGCGCAGAGGTAATGATGCGCTCCTCCTTGAACACCCCTTCGGTGCGTGCAGCCATAATTTGTGTAGTAAGTTGTTGATAAAACGCGGCAGGCATAGCGTCACTCTCCCATAAAAAGATTGCGTTATGGTTTTTAAGCTAGCGGATGTCGGCAGAAATGCGGGGTAAACAGTCTGAAAATGCTGGCTTCGTCACGGCCTGAATCATCTTAAAAACGTGGGAGCAACACGGGATAAATTAAGCTCTGGCTGCTTGCGGTAAAATGAAATGCTATTATAGCGGTCATAAACAGTGTGGGGCGCGGTGCCTCACCGGCAAGATTAATAAAGGTCGCGCCCATGATTATCGTTACTGGCGGTGCCGGTTTTATCGGCAGCAATATCGTAAAATCTCTGAATGACATCGGCTATCGGGACATTCTGGTTGTCGATAACCTGAAAGACGGCACCAAGTTCGCCAATCTGGTCGATCTGGATATCGCAGATTACGTGGATAAAGAAGATTTCATCGCCAGCATCGTTGCAGGCGACGATCTGGGCGATATCGATGCCATATTCCATGAAGGCGCTTGCTCTTCCACCACCGAGTGGGATGGCAAATACATGATGGATAACAACTATCAGTATTCTAAAGATATCCTGCATTACTGCCTCGATCGCAACATTCCGTTCCTGTACGCCTCTTCTGCCGCAACCTACGGTGGTCGCAACGATAACTTTATCGAAGAGCGTCAATACGAGCAGCCGCTGAACGTCTATGGCTACTCTAAATTCCTGTTCGACCAGTACGTGCGTGAAATTCTTCCAGAAGCTGAATCACAGATCTGTGGTTTCCGCTATTTCAACGTCTACGGACCACGCGAAGGCCACAAAGGCAGCATGGCGAGCGTCGCATTCCACCTGAATAACCAGATTAATCAGGGTGAAAATCCGAAGCTGTTTTCCGGTAGCGAGAACTTCCAACGTGACTTCATCTACGTCGGTGATGTCGCCGCTGTAAACCTGTGGTTCTGGCAAAACGGTGTTTCCGGCATCTTCAACTGCGGTACCGGTCGCGCAGAATCCTTCCAGGCTGTCGCGGACGCCACCCTCGCCTTCCATCAAAAAGGCAGCGTGGAATACATCGAGTTCCCCGAGAAACTGAAAGGCCGCTATCAGGCTTATACACAAGCCGACCTCACCAATTTGCGTGCCGCAGGCTATGACAAGCCGTTCAAAACCGTCGCCGAAGGCGTGGCGGAATATATGGCCTGGCTGAACCGTACCGTTTAATCGGATAAGGATTCATAAGCGGTATGAAAATTTTGGTCATCGGCCCTTCCTGGGTCGGCGATATGATGATGTCGCACAGCCTTTATCGCACGTTGAAGGCTGAACACCCGGAAGCGGTCATTGACGTGATGGCGCCAGCCTGGTGCCGTCCGCTGCTGGCACGGATGCCGGAAGTCAATCAGGCGTTAGCCATGCCGCTAGGTCACGGTGCACTTGAGCTGGGCGAGCGTCGCCGTCTTGGCGTATCGCTGCGCGATGCGGGCTACGATCGCGCTTACGTGCTGCCTAACTCCTTTAAATCCGCGCTGGTCCCCTTCTTTGCCAACATTCCGCAGCGTACAGGCTGGCGTGGCGAAATGCGTTACGGATTGCTGAACGACGTACGTGTGCTGGATAAAGCGGCATTTCCGCTGATGGTTCAGCGCTATGCCGCGTTAGCCTATGATCGTAGCCGTATCCGTCGTGCCGAAGATTTACCGCAGCCGTTACTGTGGCCACAGTTACAGGTCAATCAGACCGAGATTGCGGACATGACGCAGACGTTTGACCTCAGCGATGCACGCCCCATCATCGGCTTTTGTCCCGGTGCCGAGTTCGGCCCCGCCAAACGCTGGCCGCATTATCACTATGCGGCGTTGGCACAATCATTGATTGAACGCGGCTACCAGATCTCGCTGTTCGGTTCTGCCAATGACAGCTCGGCCTGTGACGATATCCTTCAAGGACTGACGGAAGACGCACGACAGCATTGCGCTAATCTGGCAGGGAAAACCTCGCTGGAACAGGCGGTGGTGCTGATTGCCGCCTGCCACGCCGTCGTCAGCAACGATTCTGGGCTGATGCACGTTGCGGCGGCACTTCACCGTCCGCTGGTCGCACTTTACGGTCCGAGCAGCCCTGACTTTACCCCGCCGCTGTCCCATCAGGCCGAGGTGATTCGCCTGATTACTGGCTATCACCGGGTGCGCAAGGGGGATGCTGAACAGGGTTATCACCAGAGTTTGATCGACATTCAGCCCGAACGTGTGCTCAGCGCACTGGATAACCATCTAATTTCAAAAGAAAATCTCATTCCAAAAGAAAGTCTCACGCCAAGAGAAAGTCTCGTTCCAGGAGAAAATCGGGTGCCGGGAGCAGACGCATGAGAGTGCTGATCGTAAAAACGTCGTCAATGGGCGATGTGCTGCACACCTTGCCAGCCTTGACCGACGCGATGCAGGCTATTCCCGGAATCCAGTTTGACTGGGTGGTTGAAGAAGGCTTTGCGCAGATTCCCAGCTGGCACCCGGCGGTTTCTCGCGTCATTCCGGTAGCAATACGCCGCTGGCGCAAAAGTTGGTTCAGTGCCCCGATACGTCAGGAACGTGCGGAATTTACACGCCAGCTACGCCAGTATCGCTACGATGCGGTTATCGACGCGCAAGGGCTGATTAAAAGCGCGCTGCTGGTTACACGACTCGCCAACGGGAAGAAGCACGGATTGGATTGCAAAAGTGCGCGTGAACCGCTGGCAAGCTGGTTCTATAACTATCGCCACCCGATCAGTCGTCAACAACATGCCGTCGAGCGCGTACGGGAGCTGTTTGCTGCCAGTCTGAACTATCGGAAACCCACCGAGCGCGGCGACTATGCGATTGCCTCGCGTTTTCTCTCCCAGTCGCCCGCAGATGCTAATCGCTATCTGGTGTTTCTCCACGCCACGACGCGTGATGAAAAACACTGGCCGGAAGCACACTGGCGTGAACTGATTGCTCTATTAGCACCGAGTGGATTACACATCAAACTCCCCTGGGGAGCAGAGCATGAGCACCAGCGCGCATTACGGCTGGCGGAAGGCTTTCCACACGTTGAAGTCTTACCACGCCTCACGCTGCAACAGGTCGCCGAGGTGCTCGCGGGCGCCAGTGCGGTTGTCTCCGTTGATACCGGGCTTAGCCACCTGACGGCGGCACTGGATCGTCCGAATATCACCCTATACGGACCAACCGACCCAGGACTGATCGGCGGCTACGGGATGAATCAGGTGGTGGAAATGTCTGGTGACAATTCCATGGATACCATTTCGTCCCAAACAATCTTTCAACAATTACAATCTCTTATATAACCAACGAGTTTTTGGCAATGCAGATGCATTCGAAAGAAAAACGGCTCTCCAGAGAACGCGTTAAGCGAATTCTCGTAATCAAACTTCGACATTTCGGTGACGTCTTGTTGACCACCCCGCTGCTGGGGACGCTGAAACAGCATTACGAGAGTGCTCAGATTGATGTACTGGTTTATCGCGGTACAGAGGTCATGCTCTCCGGTAATCCAGCGGTTAATACCTGTTTTACGGTTGATAGGAATCTCAAACATGAAGGCATCCGTGCACAATTGCGTGGAGAAGGTACGCTTTGGAAAGCGCTGAAGGCGCAACAATACGACCTCATCATCAACCTTTCCGATCAATGGCGTGCTGCGCTTTACTGTAAGTTTCTCACTTCTGGTGTCAGCATTGGCTTCAATTGGCCAAAGAGGGACAACATCTTATGGAAATCTTGCCATGATATGTTGGTTGAAACTACGCAGCATAATGAGCAACATACTGTTTTAAATAATCTTTTCATCCTATCGCCTCTGAGTCTTCCTGACACGGACACCTCAGTGAATATGTGCTGGCTACCAGAAGATGAAAAGTATGTTAACCAATTACTCGAACAACACAGCTTACCTGACTATATATTGATCCACCCGGGCGCTCGCTGGGCGTTCAAAACCTGGTCTGCACTCTCCTTCGCTGCCTTGATTGATCATCTGGCAAATAAAGGACAACGCATCGTGCTTGCTGGCGGACCATCAGCCGAAGAATTGCAGCTAGCCACAACCATTCTTAATCACGTGGCAAACCCAGCGCAGGTCGTGAATCTGACCGGACAGCTGGAATTACCTCAGCTCGCGGTACTGATTGATAAAGCAACGTTATTTATTGGTGTTGATTCTGTACCTATGCACATGGCCGCGGCACGACAAACCCCGTCTGTTGCGCTATTTGGCCCGAGTAACCTGAAACAGTGGCATCCATGGCAGGCACCACACACATTATTATGGGCTGGCGACTATCGCCCACTCCCCAAGCCCGAGGAAATTGATACTAATACACAGGAGCGTTACCTTGATGCCATTCCGGTCTCTGACGTGATCGCTGCGACCAGAAAATGGCTTTCCTAAACCTATTGATATGTAAATTAAGAAGACGCCAACAAGTCGCTTTTTACACCAGTGAGATTGTATGAAACTTGATTTTTTTCCCGCGATCCTTACGGACGCCGATAAGAGAAATTTCCCGACCATTACCGCCTTCTTGCTTGGGCTTTCTCTTCCGCTTTCGAATCAACTTCTGAAAGTCGCCTTGATACTGGCGTTACTCTGCGTCTTGCGATACCGGGATATGAAGTATTTGCGTAATCTGATCGTCCATCCGATGGTTATTCTGCCTGCGCTAATGACCGGCTTATTAGCACTTTCCCTGCTCACTCATTATCATGAGGCAGGGCCGGAAATGGTCCAGAAATACAAGAAGTTACTGTATGTACTGCCTCTTGCTTTATTCTTTTTGCTCCATTCAGCACAGAGCAAAGCGTTATTCAGCGGCTTTCTCTTGGGAAATGGTCTTGTGCTTGTACTGAGTCTAGCTGGCGGTTTATTTCATCTATTTCCTGAACATATCGACCCTGCTAATCCGACCGTTTTTAAGTTACAGATTACGCATAACTTTTTTATGGCCATGGCCGTATTTCTCTGGCTAGAACGGGCCAGAATCAGCCAAGGCGCTGGACGGATCGGTTACCTACTATTAGCGCTAGCCGCTTGCTGCAATATACTGTTTATGGTGCAAGGAAGAATCGGGTACATCACTCTTATTGCAGGTATTGGTGCTTGGGCATTACTCTCTCTGAAACCGCGTCAGGCCCTGCTCACGCTAGGCTCTGGCGTTGTCGTCATTTTCCTGTTATTTACGATTCCTAACCGTGCAGCTGAACGAATTACGCTTGGCGTCCACGAAATACAAAACTGTCTACAGCAAAAAACTGGCGATGCATATTCTGCTTGTGACAGTTCAATGGGGCAACGGACCGCGTTTATTTTACAGGCTACACAATTAATTGAGCAGGCTCCGCTGTTGGGCAATGGCGCAGGAAGCTTCTGGTATCACAACCCAGAAACAGGTTACAGCGTAAATAACCCACACAACCAGTATTTACTGGAAACGATACAGAATGGTGCAGTCGGCCTTGTCATCTTCTTACTATGGATGGCCAGTTTTGCGATTGCTGCCTGGAAGCAACCTTCGCGAGAGAAAAGCATTTTTATTACTCTTCTGGTCATTTATTTAAGTGGTAATCTCTTTAACTCATTCCTTTTGGATTCAACGGAAGGACACCTGTTTGTCATTCTGACCGCGCTCCTTCTGGCGAAGCATATTCCGCTTGTGCAACGTAAGAAAGATGAATCACCACTGCCCAGCAGGCCATCATAGTTATGCCAGAATAGCGTTACGCTAGAATCATGCTGCTCACCCAATGGCACTTAAAAAATCTCGGTGCCATTGGGTTCAACGCTTAGACGGCAAGAGAACGCCTCTCTCGTCTGTTTCATCATTTTCAGCACCATAGGACATAGAGTGAACGCGCATAAACGTTTATCCGTCGTCATGATTACCAAAAATGAAACGGAACTGATCGCCGATTGCCTGAAGTCTGTCTCGTGGGCAGATGAAATTATTGTCGTCGATTCTGGCAGCACAGATAATACGGTAGAGATCGCGTATCAATACGGTGCAAAAGTCTATCAGCACGATGATTGGCCGGGGTATGGCAAGCAGCGGCAGCGCGCACAGAGCTACGCCAGCGGTGATTATATCTTCATGATTGACGCTGACGAACGAGTGACCCCTGAACTACGGCAATCCATCGAATCCGTGCTTACTGCCTCAGACACTAATACGGTTTACTGCTGCTCACGACGCAATTTTTTCCTTGGTCGTTTTATGAAGCATAGCGGATGGTATCCCGACAAGGTTATCCGCCTCTATGCAAACCAGCACTACCGTTATAATGACAACAGTGTGCACGAGTCTCTTGACTATGGCTCCGCCACATTGAGCCATCTATCAGGCGATTTATTACATTTAACCTGCCGAGATTTAGCCGTTTTTCAACAGAAACAGCTACGCTATGCTTCAGACTGGGCGGAAGAACGACACCGTCAGGGAAAAAAATGTCACTACCTGAGTATCCTTACGCATACGGCTTCGACATTCTTAAAAACCTGGATATTACGTGCTGGTTTTTTGGATGGGAAATACGGTTTTCTACTCGCGATTATTAATGCGCAGTACACATTCAATAAATACGCTGGGTTATGGTCCCGTAATAATATAAAGTTGTGAGGAATAGGTGATACCACCAAACATAGCCTTATCCTCACTAACCCGATAAAATCACCCCAGCGATAACCGATAACAGTAAACCTTATGCTACAAACTCTCTACACCATTATCCTGTACCTCATCCAACCGTTGATTTGGCTTCGCCTGTGGCTTCGTGGCCGTAAGGCTCCGGCCTATCGTCGACGCTGGGGTGAACGCTACGGTTTTTGTGCAGAGAAGGTCAAGCCAGACGGTATCATGCTACATTCGGTATCCGTGGGTGAAACGCTAGCCGCAATTCCCTTAGTGAGAGCATTGCGCCATCGTTATCCCAATCTGCCGATCACGGTAACCACCATGACGCCAACCGGTTCCGAGCGCGTGCGTTCAGCGTTTGGCGACACGGTCTATCACGTTTACCTGCCTTATGATTTACCCTGTGCTCTGAAGCGTTTTTTTGACCAGGTTCGTCCAAAAATCGTCATCATTATGGAAACCGAGCTGTGGCCAAACCTGATCGCAGAGCTGCATAAACGCGACATTCCGCTGGTCATTGCCAATGCACGACTGTCAGAACGCTCTGCTGCGGGTTATAAAAAGATCGGTAAGCTTATGCGCCATATCTTGCAGCGCATTACCCTCGTCGCCGCACAGAATCAGGAAGATGGTAATCGGTTTATCGATCTTGGTCTGAAGCGCTCCAGCCTGAAAGTGACTGGTAGCCTCAAATTTGATATTTCCGTGACGCCAGAACTGGCGGCCAGGGCCATTACATTACGTCGACAATGGGCACCACACCGTCCAGTATGGATAGCCACCAGCACGCACGAAGGTGAAGAAGCGATCGTTCTAGCCGCTCACCGACAACTGCTTGCCACCTACCCTGACTTACTACTCATTCTTGTGCCTCGCCACCCAGAACGTTTCTCCACCACGCAGGCGCTGGCAGAAAATCTAGGATTCACCTACACGCTGCGCAGCAGCGGTGAACAGCCTCCTGCCAACACACAGGTCGTCATTGGGGACACCATGGGCGAGCTGATGCTGTTATACGGCATCGCCGATCTGGCTTTTGTCGGTGGGAGTTTGGTTGAACGCGGCGGACATAATCCGCTAGAAGCGGCAGCTCATGCGATCCCGGTATTGATGGGGCCACACACGTTCAATTTCAAAGACATCTGCAACAAACTCGATCAGGCCGACGGGCTGATTACCGTGACCGATGCAGACTCACTGGGGAAAGAAGTCGGGAAACTGCTCGCTGACGAAGATTATCGTCTTTACTATGGTCGACATGCCGTGGAAGTGTTACACCAAAACCAGGGCGCACTACAGATGCTGCTTACGCTACTGGAACCTTATTTGCCCCAGCGGACACAGTAAAGCAGTAGCTACCCAGACAGTGAATGAAGGGCTGACGTGATGACAACCAAAGCGATTTATCCTGGAACGTTCGATCCATTAACCAATGGTCACTTGGATCTGCTGACGCGTGCATCACGCATGTTCGACCATGTGGTGCTGGCCATTGCTGCCAGCCCGAGCAAGCATACGCTTTTCACTCTGGATGAACGTGTGGCGCTGGCAAAGGGTGCGACGCAGCATTTATCGAACGTCGAAGTGGTCGGTTTCAGCGATCTCATGGTGCACTTCGCACAACAGCAAAAAGCCAATATTCTTGTACGTGGTTTGCGAGCCGTTGCCGATTTCGAATATGAACTCCAGCTCGCAAAAATGAATCACCACCTGATGCCGACTCTCGAAAGCGTCTTCCTGATGCCATCAGAAGAGTGGTCGTTTATTTCATCTTCTCTGGTCAAAGAAGTGGCTCGTCACGACGGTGACGTATCGCATTTCTTGCCCGATGCCATCGTTAGTGCCTTAATGGAAAAGCTCCGCTGATCATCCGTTTACGGGATTAGAGAAATGACAGCCTCTTTGACATCAGCCACACTGATACTATCGATGCATTTTCCTGAATGCAGCAAGACGTGATTTACACCGATCGGATACCAACGCAAATATTTTTCTGGTCTTGCTTCAAATAAACCGACAACGGGTATCTGCAACGCCGCACCAAGGTGAACTGGTGCACTATCAGCCGAAACCACCAAATCTAATTGGCTCATCGCTGCAATAAGGTCAGGCACTGTTTCAGTATCGATACACTGAACCGTAATGCCATTAAGCGCATCTTGCTCCGGCTTCTCACCTGGACTAGAGAAAATAATGATATTGAAATTATTGCCAAGTAACTTAGCAAGTGAGTACCAGTTTTCCCACGGCCAGCGACGTTCATGTGCTTTATTTGATATAAAAAATCCGATATTCACTTTGCCGTTATTTTCTAATTTTTCTGACCATTGCTTTTTTAATTCTGGGTTAGGATAAATATAAAGCTTTAGATCGTCAGTGCTCGTTACACCAAGCTCGGGCACCAAATCATACCCCGCTAAGACTTCATGCTTTATTGGCCGGTTAGTAATATGTTTGATGTTGCGATCGTCAAATTCTGTCTCAGCCGTGTGCCAACGCTTATCAGGAATATTCATCCATCTAGCGAACTGAATCGCATTCTTATTCACCCCACCATTAGGAATAATCAGCAAATCGAAATTCAAACGCTTTAAGCGAGTAATCAACAGAAACTTATCGATCAATGAGCTGATTAAACCACTGCGGTTATTTCTCTCTCGACTTTTGCTGTAAACATAATGATGTACTTCTTTTATGTCTGGATTATCTTCAAGCGCGTATGAATTATACTTGTTCCCTAAGACATGGATTTCAGCAGTCGGCCATTTTCTTTTCAGAGAGTGAATCAACGCTGTAGTGCATACCATATCACCCAGAAAATCGATTCTTATCAACAAAATGCGCTGCATACTTCTTTTCCCTTAATAAGCATTATCGCCATTTGTTACTTATCTGAATTTTTATCCACAATACCGATTACTTCTGGCAGCGGCGACAGAAAAATGTGCTGCGCTGCCCATGCTTCGCGATTTCTATCGGCGTTCCGCATGTCCGACAAAGTTCACCGTTGCGGCCATAGACTCGCAGCTCCTGCGCGAAATAACCGGGTTTGCCATCTGATTGCAAGAAGTCACGCAGTGTCGTGCCACCCTGCTCAATTGAAAGCTGTAGCACCTGTTTAATCACGCCCACCAATATGGCTGCGTCGTTTTCATTTAGCGATCCAGCCGTTCTGTCAGGATGGATACCCGCCGCAAACAGCGATTCACTCGCGTAAATATTGCCTACGCCGACGACGACTTTGTTATCCATAATCCACTGTTTGATTGCCGTCTTTTTACCGCGTGAGGCCTGATAAAGATAATCGGCAGAGAATTCAGCCTCTAAGGGTTCTGGCCCGAGATGCGCCAATACCGAGCAAGTTTCCGGATTATCCGTCCACAGCCAGGCACCAAAACGTCGGGGATCGGTGTAACGCAGCACCTTACCGCTGTCCATAACCAAATCAACGTGATCGTGTTTTTCCGGCTCGCTATATTCCGGCAACACCCGCAGGCTGCCAGACATGCCGAGATGCACAATAATCCAGCCACGAGTCAGCTCAATCAGCAGATATTTTGCCCGCCGACGCACACTTAGCACCGGCTCATCGCTCAGCGAAAGAATCTCAGCCGATACCGGCCAGCGCAGACGTGAGTTTCTCACTTCAGCATAAAGAATGGTGTGGCCGATAAGATACGGCGAAATCCCACGACGGCTGGTTTCAACCTCAGGTAATTCAGGCATGTGCGTCTCCTGATAAAGGTGGCTACATTAGCATCAACAGCAGGATACCATCAGTGACAGCCCGCAAGACAGGGGATGCCGCGGGAAACAAGGCAACGGCTAGCCTATTTTACCCGCAATATTTAACACAAAGCAGTTAAAAAAAATCGACATCTGGCTGGCATATGGCGAAAAAAAACCCGACCAAGGCCGGGTTTTTATCAAGAAGCAGAAATTACTTAATTTTAGCTTCTTTGTAGAGAACGTGCTGACGGACAACTGGATCGAATTTCTTCAATTCCAATTTTTCCGGCTTAGTACGTTTGTTCTTCGTAGTGGTATAGAAGTGACCAGTACCAGCAGAAGAAACAAGCTTGATCTTCTCGCGAACACCCTTAGCCATGATTCAGTTCCTTAATACTTTTCACCACGGGCACGCAGATCGGCCAAAACCGTCTCAATACCCTTCTTATCGATAACACGCATACCTTTCGCAGATACGCGCAGCGTTACAAAGCGTTTTTCACCTTCAACCCAAAAACGGTGTGAGTGCAGGTTCGGCAGAAAACGGCGTTTGGTCGCATTCATTGCGTGGGAACGGTTATTACCGGCCACCGGACGCTTGCCAGTAACTTGGCAGACTCGGGACATGTCTATTCTCCAAAAATCAAATCAGCTCGAGCTTCGTATAGGGTTTGGCCGCCTCGTCAGGCTTTAGAGCCCATCTCAGCAACTTCACTGAAAAGACTCTGTCATCAGGATAAACCTGCTGAGATAGGCTCTTAACGCCACACCCAAGATTCTCAAAGGTGGCGTAGTATACGCTCTGAAGCGTAAGTGCTCAAGTCCCGAACAGCTAAAGATCCCATTGGATCGCGGAAATATCTGTCAAATCCAGCCGCGCTCGGCAAAAGAAACGTATTCGCCATGCCCAATAACCAAATGATCGAGCACGCGGATCTCCATTAACAGACAGGCTTTGACAATCTGTTCGGTTATCGCACGGTCAGCCTGACTCGGCTCCGCTTTTCCCGACGGGTGATTATGCGCCAGTATTAGCGCGGCAGCATTTGCTTTTAGCGCTTCACGCACAATCTCACGCGGGTGGACTTCTACGCTGTTAATCGTACCAACAAACATCTCCTGATGGCGAATAACGTGGTGCTGATTGTCCAAAAATAGAACTAAAAAAACTTCACGCTCACGTCGGGACAGCAGTAGCTGCAAATATTGACCGGTCGCTTCCGGGTTCAGCATGGCATCCTCTTTCGCCAGGCGAGAGAAAAATAGCCGCCGCGACAGCTCTGCGATCGCCTTGAGCTGCGTATATTTTGATATCCCCACGCCTCTGGCATGATGAAACGCTGCCTGGTCGGCCGCCATCAGTTGATAGAGCGAGCCAAAATGCGCCAATAAGTCTTCTGCCAGCTGCATCACATGCACGCCCGGTAGCCCCGTGCGCAAAAAAATCGCCAGCAATTCAACATCCGTCAGTGATTCAGCCCCTAAGCGCACCAGTTTTTCACGCGGTGCCAATCCTTTTTCCCAGCCCATCACCTTCTCCCTATACCGCTCAACGGCATCATGTCACGCCCGTAAAAACAGGACGACACCGGCGGTAAAAGGCTGCGAAGCGCTTCGCAATCTTCTTAGGGAAACCATGGTAACCACCTTAAGATTCCTATCTGCCCGCAAGGTTATGGTAAAATGGCGCATCTTCTGACTTTCAATCGGACCATGATGATGACGGAATTTTCCAGCCTGAATGCACTCTCCGGCAAACGAATCGTGCTGGGTATCAGCGGCGGCATCGCCGCGTATAAGTGCCCGGAACTGGTGCGACGCCTGCGCGATGGCGGAGCCGACGTACGAGTTGTCATGACCTCTGCCGCTAAAGCTTTCATCACGCCACTGACGCTGCAAGCCGTCTCTGGCTACCCGGTATCAGACGACCTGCTCGACCCTGCGGCTGAAGCCTCAATGGGCCACATCGAGTTAGGAAAATGGGCTGATTTAGTCATTCTCGCCCCGGCGACTGCCGATCTGATCGCTCGAGTTGCTGCTGGCATGGCGAATGACCTGCTGACCACGATCTGTCTGGCGACATCCGCCCCTATCGCCGTTGTCCCTGCGATGAATCAGCAGATGTATCGCGCAGAGCCCACGCAGGACAACCTGCGCACGCTGGCCACGCGCGGTTTACCGATCTGGGGGCCAGATAGCGGCAGTCAGGCATGTGGCGACGTTGGGCCGGGTCGCATGATCGACCCAATGGAGATTGTCGGGCTGGCGCAGCGTCATTTTTCTGCCATCAACGATCTGCAACATCTGAACATTCTGGTCACCGCCGGGCCGACGAGGGAAGCGCTGGATCCCGTTCGCTTTGTTACCAATCACAGCTCCGGGAAAATGGGCTTTGCTATCGCACAGGCCGCTGCCGCCCGTGGTGCGAATGTCACACTGGTCAGCGGCCCCGTTTCGCTCGCCACACCGCAGGGCGTCACACGCATTGATGTCGGCAGCGCATTGGAGATGGAGCACGCGGTGATGGAACACGCGGCGCAGCAGCACATTGTTATCGGCTGTGCGGCGGTTGCCGACTACCGCGCCAAACACATCGCCGATGAGAAGATTAAAAAACAGAACCAGCAGGGCGATGAAATGACTCTCACTCTGGTCAAAAATCCAGATATTATCGCCGGTGTCGCAGCCATGACGAAAAATCGTCCTTATGTTGTCGGGTTTGCTGCCGAAACCCAGAATGTGGAAGAATACGCCCGACAAAAACTGGCGCGTAAAAAGCTGGATCTGATTTGCGCGAACAATGTCTCTCTTTTCGGGCATGGTTTTAACAGTGAAACCAATGCGTTACACCTTTTCTGGCAAGGTGGTGACACGCCGTTGCCGCAGTGCGACAAGCGTCTTCTTGGCCAAAAATTAATCGACGAGATTATCAGCCGTTATGATGAAAAAAATCGACGTTAAGATTGTTGACCCACGCGTTGGGCAACAATTCCCGTTACCAACCTATGCCACACCGGGTTCTGCTGGGCTCGATCTGCGTGCCTGTCTGGATCAGGCGATTGAACTCAAAGCAGGGGAAACCACGCTGATTCCAACCGGGCTGGCGATTCACATTGCCGATACCGGGCTGGCGGCGGTGATCCTGCCTCGCTCCGGGCTGGGCCATAAGCACGGCGTGGTCTTGGGGAATCTGGTGGGACTGATTGATTCGGACTATCAGGGACAACTGATGGTTTCCGTCTGGAACCGTGGTCAACAAACGTTTACGGTTGAACCGGGCGAGCGCATCGCACAGATGGTTTTTGTGCCCGTCGTTCAGGCCGAATTCAATCTGGTCGAAGATTTTGTCGGCAGCGAACGTGGAGAAGGCGGCTTCGGCCACTCCGGCCGTAGCTAACGCGATCCAGCCACCCATAGTGTAAAAAATTCCTATAAGCCACAGCGCCTATCTATCCAAAAAGAAACGGCTACTGTGGCGCTAACGGGTGCTTGTCAGTCAAATATTTAGCAAGGGTCTTTTCAGACATGGCAGAAAAAGAAAATACGAAAAGGAATCGCCGCGAGGAAATTTTGCAGGCGCTGGCGCAGATGCTGGAATCCAGCGACGGCAGCCAACGCATCACCACGGCAAAACTGGCGGCGAACGTCGGCGTGTCCGAAGCAGCGCTCTACCGGCATTTCCCCAGTAAAACGCGGATGTTTGATAGCCTGATTGAATTTATTGAGGACAGCCTAACCACCCGCATTAACCTGATTCTGCAAGACGAAAAAGAAACGTTTAATCGTCTTCGTCTGATTTTGCTGCTTATTTTAGGCTTTGCGGAGCGGAACCCAGGGCTGACTCGCATCATGACTGGCCACGCGCTGATGTTTGAACAGGATCGCTTGCAAGGGCGTATTAACCAGCTGTTTGAACGTATTGAATCGCAGCTGCGTCAGGTGTTGCGCGAGCACAAGCTACGCGATGGCAAAGGTTTCCAGCATGATGAAACGCTGCTAGCCAGCCAGCTGTTAGCGTTTTGCGAAGGGATGCTGTCGCGCTTCATTCGCTCTGAATTCCGCTATCGTCCAACGCAGGAATTCGACACCCGTTGGCCGCTGCTGGCTGCACAGCTGAACTAAACGCCGCTCTTAGATATTAAAACCCGCCAGACGTTTCTGGCGGGTTCATAACTCACAACGTTAAATCCCGTACTGCTCACGATAGGCTTTCACCGCATCCAGATGCGCTGCCATCTCTGGTTTTTCCGCCAGATAGGCGATCAAATCCGTCAGCGTAATAATCGAAATCACCTTGCACTGATAGTCGCGTTCCACTTCCTGAATCGCGGACAGCTCGGCGCGGCCACGTTCCTGACGATCCAGTGCAATCATCACCCCCGCCAGCGTCGCCCCGTGTGCACCGATGATTTCCATCGATTCGCGAATCGCCGTACCGGCCGTAATCACGTCATCCACCAGCATCACGCGGCCCTGTAACGGACTACCAACCAGGCTGCCGCCCTCACCGTGGTCTTTAGCTTCTTTGCGGTTGAAACAGTACGGCAGGTCACGATCGTGATGTTCTGCCAGCGCGACAGCAGCGGTAGTCGCAATCGGAATGCCTTTGTAAGCTGGCCCGAACAGCAAATCGAACTCCACGCCAGAATCCACCAGCGCTGCCGCATAAAAACGACCCAGTAAGGCCAGGTCACGTCCGGTATTAAACAGCCCGGCGTTGAAGAAATAGGGGCTAATGCGCCCGGATTTCAGGGTGAACTCGCCGAACTTCAATACCTGCTTGCTGAGTGCAAACTCAATAAACTGGCGCTGGTAGGCTTTCATTACTGCATCTCCTCGTCTTACTTGTTGGTCACAGACATAAAAAAAGCGACCAATTGGTCGCTTATAAAATCAATCGATTAAGGCGGCTTTCTGCGCCTGAACGATGGTATCAATTCCCCCTCGGGCTAGCGCCAGCAGGGTGAGCAATTCTTCGTGGCTGAACGGCTCGCCTTCGGCCGTCCCTTGTACTTCAATCATGCGGCCGTCTTCGGTCATGACCACATTCATGTCGGTTTCCGCAGCGGAATCTTCCACGTATTCCAGATCGCACAGCGCTTCACCGTTCACGATGCCGACGGAAACGGCGGCGATCATGCCTTTCATCGGGTTCTTTTTCAGCTTACCTTTGGCAACCATCTGGTTCAGCGCATCGGCCAGCGCCACGCAGGCACCGGTGATGGACGCCGTACGCGTGCCGCCGTCCGCCTGCAAGACATCACAGTCGAGCGTAATGGTGTATTCGCCGAGCACTTTCAGGTCGATTGCCGCACGCAGGGAACGTGCAATCAGGCGCTGAATCTCCAGCGTCCGACCGCCCTGCTTACCTTTGGCGGCTTCACGCGAGTTACGGCTGTGCGTCGCACGCGGCAGCATGCCGTATTCGGCGGTGACCCATCCTTGTCCCTGGCCTTTCAGAAAGCGCGGAACACCCTCTTCTACCGTGGCATTGCATAACACTTTGGTATCGCCAAATTCGACTAAAACGGAACCTTCAGCGTGTTTCGTGTAATGACGGGTGAATGTAAGGGGGCGTACTTGCTGTGCACTTCGGCCTGTTGGGCGCATGGCTCATCTCCGGTGGGTCAATGAAAACTGCCGCGTATTATACACGAAATCACTCGCGTTGCGGGAAAGCGGCATCAGAAAGCCATACCTTGAACTTATGGTATAACCTGAGGTTATACCCTACTGATGAACAAGTATTCGTCAGTGATGATGCATCATGAAATAGTCCGTTCATCCCCTGAGCGTTGATGAGAAAAAATCATGATGCGGCATATGCAAATTGAAACGGTCAATCTGCCACTAGCCCGTCCTATGGCGGCTGAAAACGGGACGCGTCGCGCGGTTACCGTTATCCGCGTCGCGTTGGAAGAAAAAGGATTTATTGGACAAGGCGAATGTACGCCAGTCGCCCATTATGGCGAGTCCGCCGACAGCGTATGTCGCCAGCTCTCTGCGGTCCGTGAGGCAATAGAACACGGCCTGACCATCGAACAGCTCCAGAAAGACTTATCGCCGGGTGCGGCCAGAAATGCGCTGGACTGCGCACTATGGCGGCTCAACACCGCATTGGAAAAACAGACGCTGTGGCAGCGCATCGGTATTCATCCCCCCACATCCGTGGTCTGTGCGCAAACGTTGGCGCTCGACAGCGTGGAGAGAATGGCCGCCGCCGCCTCCAATGCCGTTTCCCACGGCGCACTGCTGCTGAAAATCAAACTGGATCGCGAATTGATTCTGGAGAAGGTTGCCGCCATTCGTGCTGCCGCGCCTAACGCCAGATTGATTATCGACGCGAGGGCAAGCTGGAGCGGGCTGGATTTACATAGCCTGTCCACCGCTCTGCTGCCTTATCAGGTCGCCATGATTGAGCAACCGCTTCCTGTCGGTAAGGACGAGGATTTACAGCGGTTTTCTCACCCGATTCCGATCTGCGCGGACGAAAGCTGCCGCCACAGCGGTGACATCGTCGGGCTACGCCGTCGTTACGACATGATCAACATCAAGCTGGACAAGTGTGGCGGACTGACTGAAGCGCTGGCGATGGTGCGCGAAGCCCACTTTCACGGCCTGCGCATTATGGTCGGCTGCACGCTGGGCTCGTCAATGGCGATGGAAGCCGCCCTGCCCGTCGCCGCCGATGCCGAACACGTCGATCTCGACGGCCCTATTTGGCTGGCCGCCGACAGTTCGCCTTATCTGACCTACAACCTTGGCCGAATTTGGCTATGACGCCATCAACCGCCGTAACCATCAAATCATCAACCGGAGTGACCATGACGGATATCATGCACGCGGGTGCCGCCACAGCACCCGGTAACGCCCCCAGGCCTGTACTGGAAATCGACGATCTGAGCGTCAGCTTTAGCGGCCGTTCTGGTACGCATCAGGCGCTAAAAGGCATTTCCTTTACCGTGAATAAAGGGGAAGTGGTCGCCGTGGTCGGCGAAAGTGGTTCAGGCAAGTCTGTGACGTCACTCGCCGTGATGGGGCTACTGGCGGACTCTGCCAACATCGAACGCGGTGCGCTCCGTTTCACCGCACGCGACGGCCAGCAACATGACCTGCTGAGCATGAAAGCGGAAGCGCGTCGTAAGCTGCGCGGTCGCGATCTCGCCATGATTTTTCAGGAGCCGATGACTTCGCTTAATCCGGTGCTGAAAGTCGGCGATCAGCTCACCGAAGCGCTGCTTGACCACAAAATTTGCGATGCCGCCAGCGCGGACAAAAAAGCCCGTGAGCTGCTGCACAAGGTGCGCATCGCAGACGTCGATCGCGTAATGAAAAGCTACCCGCACTCGCTGTCCGGCGGAATGCGTCAACGTGTGATGATTGCACAGGCGCTGGCCTGCGATCCGCAACTGTTGATTGCCGATGAACCGACCACTGCGCTGGACGTCACCGTGCAGGCACGTATTCTGCAAATCCTGCGTGACCTGCAACAGCAGAGCGACATGTCGGTGCTGTTTATCACCCACGACATGGGCGTGGTGGCGGAAATCGCCGATCGCGTGGTGGTGATGTACCGCGGCGAGATCGTGGAGCAAGGCACCGTCGAGCAGATTTTTGCCGCGCCGCAGCATCCTTATACCCAGTCGCTGCTGGCCGCTGTACCGAAGCTGGGCGACATGCGCGATAGCCTCTGGCCAAAGCGCTTTCCTTTACTAGGGCAGGCTGCCGATCCAGAAAATAGTGAGCAGGTTACCGCCCGTTATGACGCCGAGCCGCTGTTGGATATTCGCGGGTTGCGGGTTTATTACCCCATTCGCAGCGGGATTTTATCCACCATCACTCACCACGTTCATGCGGTAGAGCAGATTGATTTCAACGTCTGGCCGGGTGAAACGCTGGCTATCGTGGGGGAAAGCGGCTGTGGCAAATCCACCACCGGACGTGCCCTGCTGCGTCTGGTACAGAGCCAAGCCGAAAGCATTCATTTTCAGGGTAACGAAATTTCCCAGATGAAAGAGCGGGATTTCCAGCCGCTGCGCCGGGAAATGCAGATGGTGTTTCAAGACCCGTACGCCTCGCTCAACCCGCGCCTGACGGTCGGCTTCACTATCGCCGAACCGCTGCTGCTGCACGGGCTGGTGAAATCGCTGGAAGAAGCGACACCGCAGGTGCAGGCGCTGTTAAAAAGCGTCGGTCTACTGCCAGAGCACGCGCGCCGTTATCCGCACGAGTTTTCCGGCGGGCAGCGTCAGCGTATTGCGATTGCCCGCGCGATGGCGCTACAGCCACAGGTCATCATTGCTGACGAAGCCGTTTCGGCGCTCGATGTGTCGATTCAGGCACAGGTCGTCAACCTGATGATGGATCTCCAGAAGAAAACTGGCGTGTCGTGGATTTTCATCTCGCACGATATGGCGGTTGTCGAGCGCATCGCCAACCGCGTCGCGGTGATGTATCTCGGCCAGATTGTAGAGATCGGCCCGCGTCAGTCGGTGTTTAACGACCCGCAGCATCCGTATACCCGCCGCCTGTTGGCCTCGGTTCCGATTGCCGATCCAACCCGTCGCGGCACACGCCAGTTTGACGACAGCGAAATCCCCTCCCCCTTGCGTAAAGCAGGCGAGGCCGTCGCCAAAACGCGCTACCGAGAGGTCGCACCGCAGCACTGGGTCGCCGACAACGAATCGGCAGCCTGAAACACGACGTCATGACAAAAAAATAGCCACAAAAAATAGCCATAAAACACAACACACGTTCATAACTGACCAGGAGAGAAACCATGAAGCCATTCGTTCGCCGCTCTGCCGTTGCCCTCGGGCTCTCACTGTGTCTGGCGGCTGTAGCCCAGGCGCAAGACCTTCGTATTTCTATCTATGCCGATATCACCGGGCTCGACCCGCACGATACCTCGGACACGCTGAGCTACTCCATTCAGAGCGGCATCTTCGAGCGTCTGTTCCAGTTCGATAATAAAATGAAGCTGGTGCCGCGTCTGGCGACGGGCTACACCAGCAACGACGCCGCCACCGAATTCGTCATTACGCTGCGCGAAGGCATCACCTTCCAGGACGGCGCGCCGTTCAACGCCGACGCCGTTAAAGCTAACCTCGACCGTCTGGCCGATCAGAGCAAGGGCTTAAAGCGCAACAGCCTGTTTAACATGGTGCAAACCGTCACCGTGCTGTCGCCGACGCAGGTCAAAATCGAGCTGAACAAATCTTTCGGTGCCTTTGTGAACACGCTGGCACACCCGTCTGCCGTTATGCACAGCCCGGAAGCACTGAAGAAATACCCAGACGAAGCACAGTTGCGCGTGAACCCAGTCGGTACTGGTCCGTTCAAATTCACCGAATGGCAGCAGGGTAAAGACGTGAAGCTGGTGAAATTCGACAACTACTGGCAGAAAGGCTGGCCGAAAGTCGACAGCGTGACCTTCTACCCGACGCCGGAAGATTCCACCCGCGTGGCGTCACTGAAATCTGGTCAGGTCGATGCCGTTTATCCGCTGCCTTCCGATCTGATCGGCACCGTACAAAACGACAGCAAGCTGGCGATTCAGCGCGACCCGAGTATTTATCAATTCTGGCTGGCGATGAACAACCTGCGTCCGCCGCTGAACGATATCCGCGTGCGTCAGGCACTCAACTACGCCATCAACCGCGACATCTGGCTGAAAGTCGGCTTTGCCGGCATGGGCGTTCCTGCCTCTTCTGCGATGGCACCAGACGTGCAGTTCTTCGCACGCCAGAGCTCACCGAACTACACCTATAACCCAGAAAAAGCCAAGGCGCTGCTGAAAGAAGCAGGCTACGCCAATGGCCTGAGCCTGAAGCTGTGGACGACGAACCGCACCGACTACATCCGTAGCGCGCAGTTCTTCAAACAGCAGTTAGAGCAGGTCGGCATCAAGGTCACCGTCACCCCGATGGATTCCGGGATGCGTAACGCCAAGCTGTTTGGCGTAAAAGATCCGAAAGACGCCGAATTTGACCTGTTCTACAACGGCTGGTCTCCGTCTACCGGTGATGCTGACTGGGCGCTGCGTCCGCTGTTCGCGACAGAGTCTTGGGTTCCAGTTGCATATAACGTTTCCTACTACAGCAATCCGGTAACGGATAAAGCGATTACCGCTGGGTTGGCGACGGCCGATACCGACAAACGTGCCGCGGCTTACGCTGATGCACAGCGTCAAATTTGGCAGGATGCACCTGTGGTCTTCCTGGGTTCGCCGGACAACGTTGTCGGCAAAACCAAGAACCTCAACGGCGTGTACATGCTGGCTGATGGCTCACTGATCTTCGATCAGGCTGAATTTAAGTAATCGGTCAGGGAGAACGCCATGTTTGCTTATATCGTCCGACGTTTGCTGGAAATGATCCCGGTTCTGCTGGTGGTCTCCCTGTTAGTGTTCGGTTTTATAAAACTGTTGCCGGGTGACCCGGCACGTATTTACGCCGGTGCTGACGCGACCATTGAGGCGGTGGAAGCCGCCCGTCAGCAGTTAGGATTGAACGACCCGCTGCCGCAGCAGTATGTCCACTGGCTAGGTGGCCTGTTCAGCGGCGATCTGGGTGTGACGTACCGCACGCAGCAGCCGGTTATCGACGTCATTAGCAAGAGCTTTATGCCCACCATGTGGCTGGCGCTGGCGGGCTTTGTCTGGTCAGTGCTGCTCGGTCTACTGATTGGTGTGGTTTCCGCGCTCAAGCGGGGCAAATGGCAGGACTGGACGCTGATGAGCTTCGCGGTCGGCGGGATTTCCATGCCACCGTTCTGGCTCGGCCTGTTGCTGATTCAGTTTGTCGCCATGCCGTTCGGCGTCTTTTCCGTCAGCGGTTTTAATCAGCCCAGCGACATCATTCTGCCCGCGCTGACGCTCGGGGCATCGGTGGCTGCCGTCATGGCACGCTTTACCCGCTCCGCGTTTCTGGAAGTTGCACAGGAAGACTACGTCCGTACCGCTCGCTCCAAAGGGCTGCGCAATCGGCTAGTCACCTGGAAGCACGTGATGCGTAACGCGCTGATTCCGGTCATCACCATGCTGGGGCTGCAATTCGGCTTCCTGCTCGGTGGCTCCATCGTGGTCGAAAGCGTGTTTAGCTGGCCGGGTCTCGGCTGGCTGCTGATTGAATCGATCAAGACGCAGGATCAGCCAGTCATTCAGGCGCTGGTGATGCTGTTCGTGTTTGAATTTATTGTCATTAATCTGTTGGTGGACCTGCTGTACGCGGTGGTCAATCCGGCGATTCGCCTACGTTAGGAGACACGATGAACCTTCCTCCAGAACCCGTCGTGGCCGTTGCCACGCTTGATGAAGAGACGATACGTTCGCCGTGGCGCGACTTCGTTCAGGTCTTTATCCGTAACCCGATGGCGCTGGTTTCCAGCGGCTTCGTCCTACTGTTGGTACTGGTCGCCATTTTCGCCCCCTGGCTGGCACCGTGGAACCCGATGGAGCCTGACTGGGCATCGCTGGCATCACCGCCTTCAGCGGCGCACTGGATGGGTACCGATGATCTCGGGCGCGATGTAATGAGCCGTATCATCTACGGCGCACGCATCTCGTTATATATCGGCATCTTTTCCGTCACGCTGGGCATGCTGGTCGGCATCGTGCTCGGCCTGCTGGCCGGATACTACGGCCGCTGGGTAGATACGCTGATCATGCGCGGTTCCGACGTGCTGTTCGCCTTCCCCGGCATGTTGCTGGCGATTGCGGTCGTCGCGATCCTCGGCCCCGGCCTGAATAACGTGATTATCGCCGTGGCGGTCTTCAGCGTACCGGTCTTCGCCCGCATCGTGCGTGCCTCTACGCTGTCGCTGAAACAGGCAGCTTATGTAGAAGCGGTACGCTGCGCCGGCGCGCCGGATCGCATCGTGCTGATGCGCCACATCCTGCCCGGCACGCTGCCTAACGTGATCGTCTATTTCACCATGCGTATCGGCACTAGCATCCTGACCGCAGCAGGCCTGAGTTTCATCGGCCTTGGCCCAGAGCCGGACGTACCGGAATGGGGCAATATTCTGGCGATGAGCCGCAGCCTGATGATGGCGGGCGCCTGGCACGTTAGCGTGTTCCCAGGTCTGGCGATCTTCTTCACCGTGCTGGCGTTTAACCTGCTTGGGGATGCGCTGCGTGATACGCTCGATCCCAAACTGAAAAGCTGAGGAAGGCGATGCACGGCGATCACCAGATGAACGACTATCAGCAACAGCAGCAGGCGCTGTTGCTAAAACGCTGGAAAACGACGCGGCAGTTGGGTACGCCGCGCTCGGCCAGCGGGCCGCATAACAGTATCAGTGATGTGGCGGGCGTACGCGTCGGCCACTGCACGCTGGCGGCAGGCGAAGTGCAAACTGGCGTCACGGCAATTGTGCCTCCCGGTGAGAACCTGTTCACCCAGCCCCTGCCATGCGGCGCGGCGGTGCTGAACGGCTTCGCCAAACCCGTAGGACTGGTACAGATCGAAGAATTGGGATTACTGCAAACGCCCATCCTGCTCAGCAACACGCTGGCAACCGGCACGCTGTTTACCACGCTGGTGCGCGATGCCATTGCCCGCAATCCTGAACTGGGTCGCACGCTGCCGACGGTGAACCCGCTGGCGCTGGAGTGCAACGACGGCTGGCTGAACGACATTCAGGCGCTGGCGGTGACGGAACACATGGCGCGACAGGCGCTGGACAATGCGGCAGAGAGCTTCGCACGCGGCAGCGTCGGCGCTGGACGCGGCATGAGCTGCTTTAGTCTGAAAGGCGGCATCGGCACCGCATCGCGCCTGATTCCAGAATTGAGCGCCACGCTCGGTGTACTGGTGCTGGCAAACTTCGGCACGCTTTCCTCACTGACGCTGGACGGCGTGCAGATGGGCGATGCTATCGCGCCTATCCTGCCGGAGCTCGCGCCGCAGCAGGATGCGGGATCGATCATCATTATCATGGCGACGGATGCCCCACTCGATGCCCGTCAGCTCAAGCGCATCGCCAAGCGTGCTGGCGCTGGATTAGGCCGGCTCGGTAGCTATTGGGGACACGGTTCCGGCGATATTGCCGTCGCGTTCTCCACCTGCCCGCAACCACAACCGCCGGAGGATGCGCAGCTTGAATCGCTGTTAAGCGCCGCCGCCGACGCGACTGAACACGCAGTGCTCGACGCCATGCTTCAGGCAGACGCCGTTACCGGTTTTCGCGGCCATCATCGCCCGACGCTGCCACAGGCGTTGGATCGGTTGGCTGCGACTCTTTATCCATAAGCAAATTCTCCCGTAGGAAACTGATGATGAAAGTGTTTATCTCTGCTGATATCGAAGGGATCGCTGGCGTGATGCGCCCAGAACAGTGCAGCCCCGGCACCGCGGAATATCAACTGGCACGCGGCCTGATGGAACAGGAAGTGAACGCCGCGATTGACGGCGCGTTCGCGGGTGGCGCAACAGAGGTGGTGGTCGCCGACAGCCATGCGGCAATGGTCAATCTGCGCGCGGAGAACATCGACGCTCGCGCCCGACTGGTACAGGGCAAACCGCGCGGCTACTCGATGGTCGAAGGACTGGAGCAACAGCAGTTCGACGGCCTGATGTTCATCGGTTATCACAGCGCGGCGGGCGAGTTCGGCGTGCTGTCGCATACCATCAACGGTCGGGCGTTCTACCGCGTGCGTATCAACGGTGAAATCATGGGCGAAAGCGACATCTACGCTGCCGCCGGTGTGGAACAGAAGACGCCGCTCTGGCTGGTCAGCGGTGACGACACGCTCCAAAGCTGGATCGCCCACTACTACCCTGCTACCGACTACGCCTGCGTCAAACGCGCTATTTCGCAGCACGCAGCCGAATCTCTCAGCACTGAACAGGCGCGTCAGGTGATTCGTGACGCGGCAAAAGCGGCGGTGGAAAAAGCGCACCGGACGCTGAACTCGCGGATTCAGGCACCCTACCGTCTTGAACTGATGGTGGCAAAACCGGTACTGGCCGATCTATTCTGTCTGCTGCCGAATGTTGAACGTTTGGATGCCATAACCGTAGGTTATACGGCGCAGAGCATGCGGGAAATCACCAGCCTGCTGGGTGCCTTCTCCTATCTGGCGACAACGCAAAACTGATGGCCTATTCGCCCCTTATTCCGGGGCGTAAACCGACTGAAAAGAGAATTTATCGCATGACAAAGCCCGTGATTGTGATCCACGGTGGCGCAGGTGCGCTGACCCGCTCAGCTATGAGTGCTGAAAAAGAGCAACGCTATCTGGCGGCGCTGTCCGAGATTGTCGCCAGCGGACAACGCATTCTGGCTGAAAACGGCAGCGCGCTAGATGCCGTAACGGAAGCCGTTCGCCTGTTGGAAGAGTGTCCGTTATTCAATGCCGGACACGGCTCGGTCTTCACCCACGCGGAAACCCACGAACTTGACGCCAGCATCATGGACGGACGTTCGCTGGATGCAGGCGCGGTGAGCTGCGTCAGCCATATTCGTAACCCGATTCTAGCTGCGCGTACCGTACTCGAAGCCAGTCAGCATGTGATGTTTACCGCCGACGGCGCGGAAACCTTTGCACAGCAGCACGGTCTGGAGATGGTTGATCCTACGTTTTTCTCCACCGACGAGCGCCGCCAACAGCTGCATAACGCGCAGGCAGGTTCAGGCCGCGTCATCCTCGACCATGACGGCCAGAACGACCCTATCGATCCCGACCGTAAATTCGGCACAGTCGGCGCAGTAGCACTCGACAGCGCGGGTAACCTCGCGGCAGCAACCTCGACGGGTGGCATGACCAACAAGCAGGCCGGACGCGTGGGCGACAGCCCGATCATCGGCGCAGGCTGCTACGCCAATAACCAGACGGTAGCCGTTTCCTGCACCGGCACCGGTGAAGTCTTTATGCGCGCCGTCGCCGCCTATGATGTCTCGGCGCTGATGGAATATGCCGGACTCACGCTACAGCAGGCCAGCGATCGCGTAGTGATGGAGAAACTGGTGCAGATGGACGGCAGCGGCGGACTGATTGCCGTCGATAAAGCGGGCAACATCGCTCTGCCGTTTAACAGCGAAGGGATGTACCGCGGCTATGGCTATGTCGGTGAAGAACCCGTCGCCGATATTTATCGCTAAATCTGTCGCGCTATCATACACAGGTCGAATTGCACCATCTTCGACCATGACGCACAATTATGGAGCATTGCGCACCATAATTGTGCATCCTAATCATTAGGAAACGCCGCGGGCCGCGCAGGAAAAAAATTAGAAACTGGCGTAATAATTGCAGGCATTTTGGTTATTACTCATACGATGCTCATTAGAAAGCATCAGCCGGAGCCTGCACTCATGCGATTACGCCATATTGAAATTTTCCAGGCCATTGTTCAGGCAGGCACCATCAGCGGCGCGGCCCGCTTGCTCAACGTGTCGCAGCCGAACGTCAGCCGGGTATTGAATCACGCAGAGCAGCAGCTCGGTTTTTCCCTGTTTGAACGTCGCACACAGGGAATGATCGCCACCGAAGAAGGACTGCGCCTGATACCGAAAGTTCAGGAACTTTTCAGCCATCTGCAAAGCATCAGTTCACTCACCGAACAAATCAAAACCAGCAAGGCCCACTCCGTACGGCTGGGTGCCGCGCACGCATTCGGGCAGATGATCGTGGCCCCGACGCTGGTGGAATTTCATAAGCAGGCAGCCTTGGTTAACGTTGAACTCGTCACCGAGCACTTCAGCACGCTGTGCCAGAACATCCTGCAAAACCAGCTCGATTTCGCGCTGATCTTTGGTCAGCAGGTGCCGTCCGAGCTGCTGGCAGAACCGCTGTTCCAGTCCACTATGGTTGCTCTATTGCCGAAAGACAGCCCGATAAACGGCCCTGTCTCGCTGGAATGGCTGTGCAACAACAATCTGCTGATGATGCAGCATAAGGATCCGCTCGGTCAGGTGCTACACCGTGCGCTGCGCGACAGAGCGCTACAGCCAGCGGCTTCGCTCTACATTAAAACCTACTCGGTGATTGCCGACATGGTGCTGGCGGGCGGCGGTACGGGCATCGTCGATCTCTTTACCGCCTGTCGCTATGCCGACCAGCTCAAGATCGTCCCTATCGACCAGCCGCTGCCTTTTGAAGTCACGCTGATCAGCCGCCGCGATAACCCACAATCACAGGCGACGCTGCAACTGAAACAGATGATGAAAAACCGCTGTCGCGACATCGCCAGACAGAACGAGACGCTGCTTTACGCCGCCTGATTCTCGACGGGCAGCGCCGGGCAGGCGGTTTTTTCTATCCCCTGCGCGGAACTCAACGCTATAATCCTTCTCATCATTTGCTTTACAGGTATGCACCAATGATTCGCAGCATGACCGCTTACGCCCGCCGAGAGATCAAGGGCAACTGGGGAAGCGCAGCCTGGGAACTGCGTTCCGTTAACCAGCGCTATCTGGAAACCTATCTTCGTTTACCGGAACAATTCCGCAGCCTCGAACCTGTTGCACGTGAGCGCATCCGCGCCCGTTTAACCCGTGGCAAAATCGAATGCAACCTGCGTTTTGAGCTCGACCCGAGTGCACAAAGTGCGCTGATCCTGAACGAAAAGCTGGCTAAACAGCTGGTTAATGCCGCCAACTGGGTCAAGATGCAGAGCGACGAAGGGGAAATCAACCCGGTTGATATCCTGCGCTGGCCCGGCGTGATGTCGGCGGAAGAGCAGGATCTGGACGCCATCAGCGCCGAACTGCTGACAGCACTGGAAGGCGCGCTGGATGATTTCATCGCCGCCCGTGAAAGCGAAGGTGATGCGCTGAAAGGGATGATCGAACAGCGTCTGGCTGGTGTCAGCGCCGAAGTCGTCAAAGTCCGCGCCCAGATGCCGAACATCCTGCTATGGCAGCGCGAGCGCCTGCAAAGCAAGCTGGAAGATGCACAGGTACAGCTGGAAAATAACCGTCTGGAACAGGAACTGGTTCTGATGGCACAACGCGTCGACGTCTCGGAAGAACTGGACCGCCTCGACGCCCACGTCAAAGAAACCTACAAAATCCTGAAAAAAGAAGAAGCCGTCGGCCGCCGCCTCGACTTCATGATGCAGGAATTCAACCGCGAATCGAACACGCTGGCCTCGAAATCCATCAACGCCGACGTCACCGCTTCAGCCATTGAACTGAAAGTGCTGATCGAGCAAATGCGGGAACAGATTCAGAATATTGAGTAAGGTTTCACACGATCTCGTGTTGTCTCACTAAGTCGTATCAGGACAAAAGGCCATTGTAAATCATGGCCTTTTTTGTTTTATGATGGAGGGAGAAAAACATGGGGCTAACCCATATCAAATGGATTTTTTGGTGCTCCGTCATTCAGTAACTCAGACGCGATGGCATGCACCTCGCCCTGAACATAAGCCCAATATTCAGGATTATCGAGAGTTCTCTCTTTAATTGGCTTAGGGATAAAGCGGCTCATTTCCATATTGAAGTCGTCACGGACTTCATCTTCCGACATCAGCTTGGCTAACTGAATAGACAGCGCCTGTCGAAAGTCTTCTGTTTGCTTCTGTCTGGCGGTGAGCTTCTTTTCAACCAGTGTCTTGGATAAATCAATACCGCGCTGCTTAATCCAAATAATATCCCAGATATCACGAGGTTTAATACGTCTTGCCCGATACGCTAACGCGATCAGCTTATCAGCCAATGTTTCTTGTAACGACTGTACCGGGACCAAGATCCCTTCAGTCGGTACAACAATGTCGTAATGATTGATTAGCGGGCGCTTTTCAAGATCAAATGACGGAATAGCACAGACGTCAATATGCATTTTTTGCCGTGGCAAATCAGGACGATTAGCTTCTTTTACGATACTAATTTTCCAAGAAACGGTATCCCCTTGCTGCTCGCCAGAAGGTTTGTTTACCCAAACCTCGGTTTCATACTTGTTCTGAATATAGGTTTGGATTTCGGACTCCAGCCCCTCAAACGCTGAGGGCTTGAAATCATGACCACCATTGAAATCAAGATCTTCTGATAGCCTGCTGCTGTTGTAACACATTCGTAATGAGGTGCCGCCAATGAACGTTAACCGCTGCATGACGCCCTGTTTGATCAGCACATCGATAATGTCATGATGCAAGATCTCTTTTTCTATGACGGGTGTCACTGCGGCATAGTCAGGGTTTGACTGGACAATTTGGCGAATTTGTTGCTTCAGCATACGTTATCTCCCATACACTCCCCCATGCTTAGCTCTCCAACATATGTAGATTGCGCTGGCAGTGTTTTAGATCTGCAATCGCTTGTTCCTTGTATGCGCGATACATTTTGATGTCGGGGTCATAGTACAAATTAGGTGCAATTTGCTCGACTGGCTTTTTAGTATGGGTAAACTCGATCACGCCATAAGGCGTATCAAAACAACCACTTCGACCTTTAGTCACCACAGTGACTCTACCCATCACAACTTGTGAAATATCACCGGTATGACTGAGCTGACTTTCTAAGCTGATGTAGCTCAATACGCCGCTGCGCAACTTTTTGATGATTTTATAAATGGCAGTCTCAGGTTCAGGTGGTGTAATAACACTTTCATAGAAGCCTTTCACCACTCGTCTTAGCAACCCCTTCTTTACGCAATCTGCCAGGAATTTTCTAAAGGCTGAGTCACAAGGCACACCCTGCATAAAAGCCAGCTCTGTTACACTGTGAATGCCACCACCAGCGTTCACTGCTTTAGCCAACGCGTTTAATAGCTCATCAGATTTAGCCATAGGTCTACACTACATTACCAAATAAGTAATGTAGTGTAGACCTGATGCTAGACCTGCGCAAGAAAAGGTCTACAGATTGTTACGTAAAAAGTAACTTAGTGTAGACCTATTAAACTTGAGTAACCTTCTCTCTCGACTCTTGTATATCGCCAGCCAGGGACACCACTATGTCCATATTGAGCATTTTTATAGAATTTGGACACGGTGATATCCATTTTGAATGGGCGAGGCATTCTTTTGGGTGCTTATTTTGAAGAGCGCAAGGTGCGCTCACACTATGTTTGATAAGTGGCCAGTATTAGATACAACGCTCAGAGCGTTTTTGTCGCGTTATTTCCCTTCCCCCTCTCCTGCATGTGATACCGTCAAGGCTTCCTTATAGACGTCTTTCACCGAATAATCGGTTCAACCAAACTCACCTTCTGAGAAGGTGAGTTTTCATTTTTTATCACTAACCAAAACCAGAGACTACGATATGCGTAGTATCTAAGACCTTTCATACCTACGAATATCGTAGCTATGAATACTCGTCAGCAACATCGTGATATTTTCAGTCAACGTCTCAAGGATGCCCGATTGTTAAGGGGGCTGTCTCAGAAAGGGCTGGGTATCGCAGCCGGAATTGATGAATTCGTAGCAAGCGCCCGAATTAACCGTTATGAGAAAGGCGTGCATGAAGCCAACCTCGTCACCGCCAGCCGTTTGGCTGAGGCACTGGATGTTCCCCTCGCCTATTTCTATGCCACTGATGATAATCTGGCAAGAATGATTCTGACATTCTCAGAGCTATCCGCAGCAGAGCAAATGACTCTACTCAACTCGCTGGAAAATAAATAGTCTGCCAGACGTTCATTACGTCTTATCACCCCTTATTTTCGCTTTTCGATCAAGCAAGCTCCCCTCCGTATCGTAATAACGACTCGGCCATATTTCGGCGGGATGTACGCCAAGTGCGCCTGCAACCAGCCATTCGCCTTTAGGCCAAGGACGCGTCAATACATTTGCCAGCGTTGACGAACTCAAACCTAAAGAACGTGAAAGCGCAGCCATTGAGGTACTTTTTTTGTGTAAGGCAGCAATAATATCCGCTTTGTGCCAATCCTTTTTCATCTAACCTCCTAACTGTTCATCATTAAAGGAACATGCACCACGAATACTACGTTATTCGTAGTATCTAGCTCAAGAAAAAACTACGATTCTCGTAGTCATGATAACAAGACAAAATTACCATGACGTTTTCTGCCAACGACTAAAACAGGCTCGCTTGGCGAAAGGCTTATCGCAGAAAAAACTCGGCATTGCTGCTGGTATCGATGAATTCGTCGCTAGCACACGAATCAACCGCTATGAGAAAGGCGTTCACCAAGCAAGCATTGAGACTGCACAGCAGTTAGCAGAAGCACTAGACGTGCCGCTCGCCTACTTCTATACAGAGAACGATGAGTTAGCCGAAATGATGCTGACGTTTTTGGCATTGCCACCAGAGAAAAGGGCGGAAGTTTTGGCGTTGGTGAAAAATGAAAGAAACGCATGACAGACTGTTAAGTTGTTATCCCTAGACTCTGCTTTAGATTTTGTTACCGCACCACAAACCTCACCTAAATTGTCCCTATCAGAGCCCAATAAGGACAACTTTCCTACAAACTGTCCTTATTGGCTGGCGTTTTGTCCTTATTCCGCCTAAACATAGAGACACTTACCGCTATTCTGTCCTTATCAACACACGCCAATAAAACCGACCAGCCCTACACATTAAACGCCTTTTGTTTGGCAAGTTGCTCGCTACGGCTTAAGCGAACGAAATCGATCACTTCGAAAGCCAGTGCAGAGTCGAGTTCATTAACGGTATCGGAAATGTTGAGATCTAAGCCATGTTTACCCACTATCGGGTTCAAATCGTATGCTGGCGATAACTTCCAGCCTACATTTTCATCCGTCAGATGATTGACCAATTTTTTCACCATCAGTAGGCTCGTTCATATAAATCGGCTTTTTTGAAAATCCGGATCAACGCTTTGGGGGATTAATGGAAAAGGTTAATCATCATGAGGGAAAACCATATTTCTCTAAAATTATCAATCGGGTACCTGAAACGAGTGAGGACAATCTGATCGCCCACAGCGCTATCGTTCCTCCTCCCGTTATCGAGCAAGTACCACGCATTGGTTTTATGAGAGCTCAGGTTTCAGCCCCAGATAATTTTAATGATTTGAATAAAGACGAAACTATCGACATGTTCAATGGAGAATTATGATGGTTATCAACAGTGTCTATGTCAAAAGCCGCCACTGAACACCATCTTTAGAACATCCACACCCGCAACAAAACAGGGAAAAACAACCGACATGCGTTATCTCGTCCTCCCCTTTCTCCTTCTTGTCTTAACCGGCTGTCAGGCGGTTACCACCTTCGATAAATATGCCACGCTGCGTCTTTACGAAGTTTATGAAGCCGAGAACCTTTCCGCCTGCGATTACAAGCCTAAATTCCGCGACTGTACCGTGGGTAAGCGATCTTTTGACGTCAAGATATCCGATGATAAGAGCAAAATCGCGTTAGTGGTCAGAAAGCGTTACGCCTATTTTGGCTTCACGCGTGATGATTTTGCCCGGCAGACACAGCCGCTGCGTGATTTCCTGATTTGGGCGGAAGATCCGGCCGCGAAGGATAAACAGATCACTCAGTTACGCAAAGCTGGAAACGTTGGCGGAAGTCTGTACGACAACAAGGAAGTGCAATATCAGTTCGATTATCTGCATACGCGTGCCGATGTTCAGCTACTCGTCGTTAAACCCCATGAAAACGCCGACTCGTATGGCCTGACCGTGGATGAAGTGAAAAACCTGCTATCGGTGATGGATGCCTGGTATGCCGGCACGTTTTCTGGAAAACAGCTAACGTAAGTTCGGTGAGACGGCCAGACAGCATCACTGTCTGGCCAAGCATTAGAATTTCTGCATTCTGGAAGAAAATTGTCCGCAGTTCTTCAGCATCAAATCTTTGACGGGTCGGCGGTCGTAGTAGCCTTTTTCGGTTTTGAACACTTCGTAGACTTCGAGGCGACGTGGCGAATAAGCACCAGCAAACTCGCCGGTGACATAATAGTAATTTCCGACCACAGGTTTAAACGTGACGGTACTAAATCCGCCATTGGCAGCAATCATTCTGACCGCAATATTGTGTTGCGCGCTGACCCAAAATTCACGAATCATCGTTGGCGTTTCTGGGATTTCAGGGAAGCCGAGTTCTTTATTATTGAGTTTAGTTTGGAACCCAAACGCATTATTGGTATAGCCATTTTCTGGTGCATCAATATTAATACATCTGTCGGTCGTCGGATAAACGCGAACATAGTCGAGATTGCGGTTATCGAACGTCATACCCACGCGTTCAGCACCCTGATAATCCTCCAGTTTATGACTATAGGTCGCAACCGAACATCCGCTGAGTAATACCGCACTTATTCCTATCAGAAGCATTTTCCCAAACATAACCATCCCTTACCTTTATAAAATCAGAACATCCTGATTATTTTACGCCGCTTTTTATTCGAAAATTTATGTTGTATTACCTTAAAGCATTACCTCACCTTAAACACTAATGATAAACGAGGCAACGTGGCAATTTCTCTCTATTACACCGCACGACGTAAAAAATCCCTGAGCCCAAAAGAGATATCTGCCGTGAAGGAGATTGTCCAACGCCATTCCGTTAATGAACACATTGAGAAATATCTGACGACCGGCGACGGCATAAACTGGGAATCATTTAATTTCGCCCTCAACGTGAAAATCGGTAACGTTTTCAGAAAAGGAATCGTGTTCTCAGGTTCGACCAAACTCCCCGATAGCGATGAAGATGCCACCTGGATTGGCGTACAGCACTGGTGCCAGTGTTTATCCGAAATCCGCACCGCCCTAACACACTGTGAATGGCACGTCGCGGTTGACGATCGCGGCATACCGTGGGACGCCGAGGCACAGGCTTATGACCCAACGCGCTGAGCCAGCGAGAATGCTGAAGAGAGAAGCGAGTATGGACGACAACGACATTTACGATGCTGTTGCGACTAGCGCATACGGGCTGTCGATGGGTGCGATATGGCAACATATTGCGGTGGAGTGTCGGGGCAATCCCAGAACCTACGCCCAGCGTCAGGTGCTGTTTTTTACGCTGCTGGAACGGCTCATCGAGGAAGGCAGAATCAGGCTTGCCAGTCAGGGAGACTATTTGCAAGGCGACCCGAAACATCAGGTCGATCGGCTCCGCCATGCCTTTCCACCTGAAATATCCGATGATGAATTTGATGATGTCGACGAATATGGCCTGTGGTTCTTAGCCAAAGCCCCCGCTGGCGTCGTGTGGATCACGCCCGAAGGGCAAGAGAGTTGGACGTAAGAGGAATCAGCCAAACCAGAGCCAATTCCTCTTACTCACGACCAAATATCACTAACACGAGCAGCGAACTTACTCCGTGGTCTTACGTTCAAC
Source organism: Pectobacterium polaris (assembly GCF_002307355.1). Taxonomy (NCBI): domain Bacteria; kingdom Pseudomonadati; phylum Pseudomonadota; class Gammaproteobacteria; order Enterobacterales; family Pectobacteriaceae; genus Pectobacterium; species Pectobacterium polaris. The sequence goes on from NZ_CP017481.1 coordinate 958,033, forward strand.
CTCCTGACCTTCCGCTGCCTGATTTTCTAGCATCTCATTCTGTTCCGGCTTCGCCATACTCGGATGCTGCCGACCTTCCTCGATAAAATCTTCGTCGATACCTTCAATATTTTCCTGATTATCGCGACCAGAGAGGATGTTCCAACAGGCGATGAACAGCGCAGCAATCAGCGGGCCAATCACAAAACCGTTGATGCCGTAGATTTCCATGCCGCCCAGCGTGGCGATCAGAATCAGGTAATCCGGCATTTTGGTGTCTTTCCCCACCAACAGCGGGCGCAAAATGTTGTCCACCAGCCCAATCACCAGCACGAAGAACGCGACAATGAAGATGGCTTGCCAGAGCATATCCGTCGCGAACAGGAAGATAGCGGCAGGCACCCAGATAATCGCCGACCCCACTGCGGGAATAAGCGACAGGAACGCCATCAGCGAGCCCCACAGCAGGCTGCCTTCTATTCCTGCGATGGAGAACGCAATCCCGCCTAGAGTCCCCTGCACAATCGCCACAACCACGGTGCCTTTCACTGTCGCCCGAGATACGGCGGCAAACTTCACCAGCAGGTGATGCTTAACATGGGTGGAAAGCGGTAGCGATTCCAGAATCAGGTTAACCAGATAGGCTCCGTCTTTCAGGAGGAAGAAAAGCAGGTAGAGCATCACCCCGAAACCAATGAAGAAGGTGAATGTGCCTTTGCCAATCAGCAGCACGCTTCCCGCCAGATATTGCCCACCTTTCAGCACAACCTGAGAAAGCTCTTGCTGTATTTTGGCGGCGTTATCCAGATTGTGTTCCGCGAGGAAATGTCGTGCCCACTTCGGCAGATGCTGAATCAGCTCCGCCAGCACCACCGGAAATTGCGTATTACTGTCCTGCAATCGGGTGTAAACCCCGTTAATTTCAACCACCAGCGAGGAAACAATGATCCCCAACGGAATGAAGACGAGCAGGAAGATGATCAGGACGGTCAGCAACGAGGCAATGCCGTTGCGATCGTTCAATTTTTGCCGAATTTTGCTTTTCAGCGGATGGAAGATAATGGCCAGCACCGCCGCCCACAAGATGGCGGAATAATACGGTGCCAGGATGTCAAAAAACGCCAACGTGACGATAAATAAGATAAGGATGAAGAATCCCTTCGTAAGCCCTTTAATATTCACAACGATTTCCCCTTCGTTCAATCTGCTCTCGAAATATAGAACGAAGTGGGGCGTTTGCAATATAGGAAAAAGCACATGACGCAAAGGAAATGGCTAGGCGCGCATCTCATGTGTGGCAATAAAGTCATTTTTTAGCTGACTGTATACCGCAGCATTGTTGTCACATGCCAGCGCGGCAGCGCGTTTTATTGCCGCGTATTCCGCACACACGGCAGGATTTGCCCGCAGATAATCACGGAAAGCCAAGTGCCGCTGAATATGCTCATCACCCACCACGAAGGCGTGCAGGTGATGCGTACGATCATCGCCGCCCTTAGTATAGTAACGACGCCCCGCGATCCCATTTTCTCCACGGGGACGATAGCCCAAATCGACCATGACATGATCCAATCGGTCCAAATCGGACAGCGAAATCACTTCCAGCAGCATATCAATCACTGGTTTGGCGGGTAATCCCGGCACGGCCGTGCTACCGATATGATGAAGCCTCACCGCAACCTCACCAAGCGCCTGTGCTATCGCACACGCCGCCGTTTCATACTTCGTTGCCCACTGTGGATCGTAATCCACCACAGTAATTGTTCGCCCACCCATTCACCTATCCCCCAACGCAGCTTTATCGTGCAAAGGCTACCAACGTTCAGGGGAAGGTTCAAAGCCATCACGCGGTAAATGCCTCTCACCGCGTGATTCGTGCTTACAGGCCATCCAACCGCCGCTGGGTCGCGTGTACCAGTGAGTCCGTGGTGATGTCGGCAATGGATTTGGCACCGGTGAGCGTCATCGCTACACGCATCTCTTTTTCGATCAGGTTCAGCAGGTTAACCACGCCAGCCTCGCCCGCTGCCGCTAACGCGTAGACAAACGCGCGCCCGAGCATCACGCCGTCCGCACCCAGTGCGATCATACGCACCACGTCCAGCCCGGTACGAATACCAGAATCTGCCAGAATGGTGATATCACCTTTCACCGCATCGGCGATGGCTGGCAACGCATGTGCCGTCGATAGCACGCCGTCCAGTTGTCGACCACCGTGGTTGGAGACCACGATGCCATCCGCGCCGAATTTCACCGCCTCTTTGGCATCCTCTGGGTCGAGGATGCCTTTGATGATCATCGGCCCTTTCCACATCTCGCGGATCCACGCCAAATCCTGCCACGAAATAGAGGAATCGAAATTCTCCGCCAGCCAGCCGATATAGTTTTCCAGCGTCGTCGGCGTGCCGCGGTAGGCGGAAACATTCCCCAGGTCGTGCGGTTTACCGTTCAGGCCAACGTCCCATGCCCACTGTGGATGCACCATCGCCTGCAACACACGGCGTATCGCCGCATTCGGGCCGCTCATGCCGGAATGGGCATCGCGATAGCGCGCGCCCGGCGTCGGCATATCCACGGTAAACACCAGCGTCTTGATCCCTGCCGCCTGCGCGCGTTCCAGCACATTGCGCATAAAGCCGCGGTCTTTTAACACGTAGAGCTGGAACCACAGCGGCCGATCGATAGTGGGTGCGACCTCCTCAATCGGGCAGACGGAGACAGTAGACAGCGTGAAGGGAATGCCCTTCTGCGCTGCCGCACGGGCAGCCTGTACCTCGCCGCGTCGGGCGTACATACCGGTCAGGCCAACGGGTGCCAGCACCACCGGCATCGCCAGTTTTTCGCCAAACAGCTGCGTTTCCAGGCTCAGGTCGGAGACATTTTTCAGGATGCGCTGGCGCAGCGCGATATCCGCCAAATCGGCAGTATTACGCCTGAGCGTGTGCTCGCCATACGCACCGCCATCGGCGTAGTGGAAAAGAAACGGCGGCAGCTTACGCTGCGCCGCCGCTCGGTAGTCCGTTGAAGCAGAGATGATCATCGTCCTTTCCCATCCTTCTTCTTGTTTGTGCCACTGTTACGGTAAGTGGAATGACCGCGAGTGAAGCTGCTTTTAGTGAAATTGAAGGTACGCGACATGCGTTTGCAGATATTCCTGCAAGCCGTGCTTGCCGTCCGCCCCACCCACACCGGATTTACGCCAGCCCGCATGGAAGCCCTGCATTGCCTCAAAGTTCTCACGGTTGATGTAGGTTTCGCCGAATTTCAGCCCTTTCAGCGCCTTCATCGCGGTGTTGATGTTTTGAGTATAGATCGACGACGTCAGGCCATATTCGCTGTCGTTCGCCATCGCAATCGCCTCTTCCAGCGTGTCGAAGGTCGCGACCGGCAGCACCGGACCAAACACCTCTTCGTGCATGATCGGCATGTCCTGTTTGACGTCCACCAGCAGCGTAGGCGGATAGAAATAGCCCGTACCGCTTGCACTCTGGCCGCCGAGCAACACTTTCGCACCCTGCGATACCGCTTTCGCCACTTTGTCTTCTACGCGCTGTCGCGCCGCCGCACTGATCAGCGGCCCCATATCCAGCGCCTTTTTCTCCGCCGTATTGCCGAAAGTCACCTGCTCCATCGCGGCTTTAATACGGGAAATAAACTCGTCGTAAATGCCTTTCTGTACGTAAACGCGCTCGGCGCAGTTACACACCTGCCCGCTGTTGATGACACGGGAACTGACAATCGCTTTCACTGCCAGATCGAGATCGGCGTCGTCCATCACGATAGCGGGCGCTTTGCCGCCCAGTTCCAGCGACACCTTCGTCACGTTCTGCGCCGCCGCTGTCATGGTCGCAATGCCCGCGGCCACGCTGCCGGTCAGGCTGACCATGCCGACTTTCGGGTTCGCGGCCAGCTCTTGCCCGACCGTCGGGCCGTAGCCGGTAACGAAATTGATGACGCCTTTCGGCAGACCGATCTTGTGAATGATTTCGGCGAAAATCACCGCATTATTGGGCGTGATTTCGCTCGGTTTGATAACAATGGTGTTGCCCGTAATCAGTGCCGGTGCCGCTTTACGCGCAATCAGGAAGAAGGGGAAGTTCCACGGTAGAATACCCGTCGTCACGCCAATCGCTTTGCGGAAGACGAAGATGTTCTCATTCGGGCGGTCGCTCTGAATGATTTCGCCTTCGTAACGGCGCGCCCACTCCGCCATGTAGTCAAGATAGTCAGCGGTGAACAGCACTTCCGTCTGCGCCAGACCGTGCGTCTTGCCGCCTTCCGCGATGATCGTGTCGGTCAGTTCGGCTTCGCGTTCGCGGATACCGTCGGCAATCTTGTGCAGCCAGACGCCACGTTCAACCGCTGGCAGCGCTTCCCAGCCCGGCTGTGCGGCTTCTGCCGCTTCTATCGCTCTCTTCGCATCATCAGCGGAGCCTTCCGGGATCTGTGAAATAACCTGCTCTGTGGCCGGGTTCACCACATCAATCCACTTCCCGCTTCTGTTTTCAACAAACTCACCGTTGATGTACATACGTTTCTGGGTGGTGCTCATGTCAGGCGTCTCCAAAGTAGGGTAAGGGAATACCACGCATAAACGAGTTGTTAACAAAACACGTTTTTTTTGTGAAGTTTTGCCATGCTGCGCGTTCTGCGCGGCATTTACCTTTTCATCGCTGCCATTTCGGTCTGGCAAGTGGCAAAAAAGTCATGCTGAGAACGTCTGACGTAACACTTTTGCAAAGTATCGGAAACTGGCGGGGAATAACGAGAGTGTGGCGAGAGCGAGGCGGTGACAGACGCCAGCCTACAGCGTCTGTCTGTGAATCAGGGGGAACCTTACGGTTCGTCGACTTTCACGATCTCTTCCTTCACCTTCCACTTGCCGCCCACCAGTTCGCGGGTGGTAGCGACCATCGCCTGCTTCTCTTCGGAGTAGGCTTCCGTGCTTTCGACAATCAGGACAGGGTTATTATTCGCTATCTGATAGGTAGACCATTGGTGCCAGCAGCAGCCGCTTTTGGTAAACGTCGTGATGGTCTTACTTTTCTCATCAATCTCGAACAGGCCGAGGTTGGAACTGGCTAACTCGGTCAGCGGCGCGTTCTGGGTAAACTGCTGCTTTTCCACATCAAACAGGTACACATCGTAAGACGGCCCGCCGTAAGCGCCGTTATTGCCATTACGCAGCATGATATCCGCGTGGTGATCGAAGTTAGCGTCATCAATCACCAGTCCGCTGTTGTTCTCACCATAGACCTCGACCAGATTCGCTGTTACTTCACCCTTATTGTTCAGCTCGATGAACATATTTTCCATCGTGATACGCTGGAACAGATCACCGCGTCCTTTCTTAAAGATATCCAGCGTGCCGGGGCCTTCGCAGGTTGAGTAAGAAGGGTCGAGCGTGCACGTCGCCACACTGAGAACGAAGTCCCACTGGTCTGATGCCTGAGTAATCAGAGAGATATTTTCACTACCGGAAAGCGCCTGAATACGGGAAACCATCTCATTCCCCAGACAAACGTCATCCTTACAGCGGTCACGCTCGGCCAGCCACGCGCGCTGCGTCAGGAGCGCCTGCGCTTTGCCCTCTTTTTTCGCGTACCCCTGATAGGCCTTGTTTAATACCGTATCAAGCTGCTGTAAACGGCTGCTGGCACAAATCATTTTCTCAGTGTCTGTGCTGGCCTTGCTGCAATCTATTGCCCAGACGGACGAGGTGCAAAAGAACAGCAGGGATGAAGCGGCCAGAGATAAATAACGCATGAAGTATCGCTCCTTGAAAAACAGATGAAACCTAACTGATTGATAAAATGGATAACGGGTTATTGCTTGCTGCCATTTCCCATCTTTTTAAGAAAACGCTGCTGCTCAACCAAAATCGCTTTCAACGTAATACATTGATAATCAATGCCATAACGTGGGGCGACGTCTGCAATAATTTTCGATAACGCAGGGTAGTGTCGATGATTCCAGTTGGGGAAAATATGGTGAGTCAGGTGCATATTAAGCTGCCCCAGCCAGTAGCCAAGCCAGGCAGGACGAGTCGCCCAGTCCACCGTGGTGGAAAAGACGTGCTGATAGCGCCCATGCCTGAATAGGCCATCGTCCGGTGCCTGATAGAACGTGCCTTTTGCCCAGTGCGACCCCAGAATCAGGACAACAAAAATCAGCGATGACAGCATTTGGCTCAGCAGATAAACCAGCAACAGCGCACCAGCACTGACGGGGGTCGGCGACAACAGCCAATAGGGGATCACCAGTGCCAGCAGGGCATGCAGCGCTTTTGATAACAGAAAAATACCCCAGCCCTTAGCGCCCTGAAGCGTCATATTGCGCGTCACCTGCGTTTTCCCCGCACGATCCAGCCAGTCAAAGAACCAGATGATGCTGGGGAATGTCAGCGACGCCACCATCGGCCAGTAGTAACGCTGGGCGCGCATAAAAAAGCGAAACCGATGATAGGGCGATTGCCGCAAAACGCCATTCTCTTCGATATCCAGATCGTAGTGCTGCACATTGACATGCGCATGATGAAAAATCACATGCCGCACTCGCCAGCAGTCGGAATCCATGCCGAGCGGAATACTCACCACGATATTGAGCAGACGATTCGCCCACGGCCGCCGGAAAAAGACGTTATGCGAGGCGTCATGCACCACGTTCACCGCCAGAAACATGGCGGTAAAAATAAAGCCAAAATAGCAGCCAGCAAAACCCCATAGCGTCGTCTGCCGGAGGCTGAAACCATAAAACGTCAGACACAGCCCCACCAGAAACAGCATCTTGCCGATAAACCCGGCATTGGCAAAACGGTGGTCGCCCGTTTCCGCCAGATAGTCATTCGCAGCCTTCATCAACGCCCGATGCAACGCCAGATCGCGACCTTGTTCATAGCGGAGCGGCTTTAGCGGGGCGAGCGTCATTCTTCCTCTGCTCCCGCTTTGACGACACATTGCGCAGTCCGCTGATCGTTACCTTCGCCCATCAATTTTAAAAACCGGCGCTGGCTGGCCAGTAGCTCACGATAGGTAATACAGCGGTAGTTCATGCCATGCTCGGCGGCCACGCGCCGTAAGATATCGGCTAACGCAGGATAATGGCGATGATGCCATCCCGGAAAAAGATGGTGCGTCAGATGTAAGTGTAGCCCTCCCGTCCAGCGCTCAAGCCAGCGCGGCGTCGGCAGCCAGTCACAGGCTGTCGCAAAGTTGTGCTGATACCAGCCCTGAGGCATCGTTTCCGTATCGGTAATGGTATAGAACTCAGCCTCAGCCCAGTGTGTGCCCAGCAGCAAAAATACCACCAGCAACGAGGCCAGCATCTGCCCCAACAAATAGCTCAATAGCACGATGCCTGGGCTAATGCCGTGTGCCGCCCCCACCATAATGGGAATCACCAGTAACAGCAGGACATGACCGATTTTACTGCCGATAAAAATCATCCATCCGCGGTAGCCTAACTGTACTGAACGGGCATTGACGGGGGTTTTACCCAAGCGATCGGCCCAATCAAAAATCCAGGCGATATAAGGGAGCGAGAACGCGGCCACCAGCGGCCAGTAAAGATGCTGATAACGCATGTAGGAACGGTGGCGCTGAAAAGGCGTTTGGCGAAAAACCCCATTCTCTTCTGTATCCAGATCGTAATGTTCCACATTCGGATAGATGTGGTGGAAGTCCACATGGCGCAAACGCCAGTAATCGGGATCGATGCCTAACGGTAACGTGACGATGCGCCCGACCACGCGATTCAGTGTTCGATTGCGGAAAAAGGTATTATGGGAGGCGTCATGATTAACGATGATATTCAATAACATCGACAGCATGATGAAAGCAAAATAGCTCAGGAAGAACGTCCACGCCGTCTGCTGCACTAAGCAAACGGCATAACAGGCGATGCAGCATAAAAAGAGTAATCCGGCCTTAACAAACTGCCTGCTATCGGCAAAACGATGATCGTGATTCGCGCGGAGATAGGCCGACGTTTCCCGCTGTAATGCCCGATGAAAAGCCTGTTCGCCCTTGGCGGGATAGGGTTTGGTGGGAAGCACATTAGACATTTTCAGGCTCCTCGGTCAGAGGACGTCGGCCCCAGCCGACCGCCATTGCCAGCCCGTGCAGCGCCAGCATCAGCATCGCGATCTTCCAGTAGAGCGCTTCCCAGCCCAGATAGACAAGAAACACGGCTGGGAATAGCAGCACCACCACGAGCCAAACGTAAATGGCCCAGCGTCGCCCTTCGGAAATCCCGCCCAGCGCGACCGCACCCGTCACCAGTAGCAGAAAGAGCGCCGCCTGCGACAGATCGGCGGAATCATAGCCGTAGCCATACAGATAAACGTAGCCCACCACCAGCGCAAACAGCAGCATCGCCCCAGCAATCAACGCCATCGGCGTACAGCGAAACGTCGCCTGACGCGTGCGGCGCACCGACAGTTTCAGGTACGACAGAAAAGGTAGGTTACTGGCCCAAAACGGATTGTTCGATGGCGTTTCTTTGCCTGCGCCGTAGCGAAAAGGCGTGTCAGGCAGCTGCGGACAAAAGCTGCCAAACAGCTTGTCCCAAAAAATGAAGGTGCCGCCAAAGTTCTTATCGGCGTACGCACGGTCGTTCACGTGGTGCACGCGATGATGTGCGGGCGTCACCAACACCTTTTCCAGCCAGCCCAGTTTGGGCGTCATCGCATTATGGTTAAAGAGCTGAACGCTGTAATGCAGGATGGAAACGGTAACGAACACGTACAGTGGAACGCCGAGCAGCGCCAAAATCAGGAAGAACGGAATCGAGGTCAGCGAGGAATACCAGGAGTTACGCACGCCCAGCGACAGATTAAAATGTTCACCCTGATGGTGAACCACATGCACCGCCCACAGCACGCCGAAGGTATGGTGCAGGCGATGTAGCCAATAGAAGCCGAAATCCCAGGCGAGCAGCGCGAACAGCCACATCAGCACCGGCGGCCAGGTTTCTACCCAGCCAAAACTGAAATGCGCCGCGACATAGCCATAGCAAAAAATTTCCACGCTGCGAAAAAGCCACAGCATGATATGCCCTGAATTCAGGTTAAAAACCACGTCATGCCAGTTCACCGTCTCACGCTGCATCCACTGTAGAACCAGCGCTTCGCCAATTACCACAACCAGCATGAAGACAATGGGTAATGCCAAATCGATCATGATGTCATTCCTGATGGCGCTTATCGTTAGGCAGCGGAGTCGCTGAGGAAATGGCCTTCACCGCCTCTCGGCTACGCAGAAAGACCCAGCCTGCGATCCCTGCCAGCATCGCGCCGGTCACCAGATCGATGAACAGGTGTCGGCGCAGTTGCAGGATAGAAAGGGCAATCGCCGCTCCCCACAGAAGGTACAAACTGGTTTTTACCTTCTGCTGGCCATCACTCATCGCCCACACCGCCAGCACCGTTAGCGCAATATGCAGTGACGGCAGGCAATTCTGCGGCGAGTCGATACGCAGCAAAAGCTGTAGCACACGAGTAGAGAGATCGTCCCCGACGACCTGCGGATACACCATCGTGGTCGGAAAAATCAGGTACACCGCACCCGCGATCAAGGCAGTCAGCTGCGTTGCCCGGCGTAATCCTGCCAGACGCGTAATCGGGCAGGATAAATAAGATAGCGGCACGATGATAAAAAACGAGAGATACAGCCAGATCGCCGAGGCGCTAAACGGAATCCACTCATCAACAAACGACGTCGGCAGCACCGTTCCCTGCCCCTGAAACTGCGCACTCAGTTGATATACCAGCCCGACCGTTCCCCAGCCGAAGAGCAGCGCTTTCAGTCGCAACAGCAGCGTTTCTTGAGGAAATAGCCTCATGCACTCTCCTTTAGGCGGGTAATCCGTCTGCGCTTTTGCGTAAATTCTGGCGCAATCTCACTGGCGGTGAGATGCCACCGTAGCCGCGACGCATCAATGCCCTGCAACGCAAACTGCTGTGACAGACTATCCCGACAGGCTTCCAGCTCCGGCAGGCTGCACGCGGCGGATAAATGCAGCGTCGCGTCGCCCTGCTGCACCAACCGATAGTCGGCATGCAGCGGCAGCGCATTGGCAATAATCCGGCTACAGAGATCCGCAAACACGGTCTGAGGCTCGCCGTTACTGTCCGGCAGTTGCAGACTGTCATCGCTACGCCCTTCAATGCGGGCAATCGCCATCGTCACTCGACCACACGCACAGGGCGTTTTTTGCTTCACCAACACATCGTCCAGCCGATAGCGCACAATCGGCTGGGTGCTGCGGGTGAAATCGGTGATGATGGGCGTAAAGCGTTCGTCATCCAGCCACTGCGGCTCGATGTGAATAAATTCTTCGTTGAGATGCAGCGTACCGTGCTCGCAGGTCGATGCCAGAAAGCCTTCCGTCGCCTGATACACTTCCCCAACCTGTCCGAAGACCTGCCGGAGCAATTGCTTGTCCTGCGGTTCCAGCACCTCGGCCACGGAAATCACCTTTTTGACCGACAGCCGTAGCTCACCACGCTGTACCGCCAGCGCCAGCTCGCGCAGCACCTGTGCAGGGGCGACGATAATCGATGGCGACCACGCTTCCAGCCGCGAAAAATGCTCAGAAAATGGCGCAAAGAGATCGTAAAACGACAGGCTGAGCCAGCGGTTATCCACGCTGTGATACAGGTTGTTATCAGCTCGCAGGAACAGCGCAACCCGCTCACCGACACGTAGCCCGTCCGGCAGCATTTTCGCCAGCATGCCTCCCGCCCATACCTGCTGTTCACGCGGGCTGACGACAAACAGACCACGCTGCCCAGAGGTGCCGGACGACAGCCCGACGCTAAACCCGCCCACATTCGGCGTGAAGTCGCGATCTTCCTCACTGCGGCGCGCGCAAGCGAGCAGTTCATCCCGCTTAAGCCCGGCGGTGTTCATCCGATCGAATTCGGCCATCATCACGGCTTTATTCATCATCGGCCAGGATGTCATGGGTAGCTGGCAGTAAGGCCGGAAATAGGGGCTGCGCGCCAGCACGCGCCGTGCAAAACGAGAAAGCTGGCGCTGCTGATGGCGTTCAAGCGCCTGACGAGTAGAAAAGGTCAGGCGTCTGGCGCGGAAATAGTGCCAGATCGTCATCAGCGGAATCATAGGTCACCCTCGTGACACAGCCGAATCTCGACTTGCCCGTTCAGGTGCAACTGGTGCAGTTGATCCAGCGTGTGGTAATAGGCTTTTGGATCGTCCATCACCAGATTCGCCAAGCGCGACGGCCCACGCCCTTCGCGATAGCTGTGCGGCGACCAGGCAGCATCGCTTGCCAGCAGCACCCAGCCGTTTTCCGTCAGTACAAACGCGCCGAGGTGTCCGGCAGCATGGCCGGGCAACGGCACCAGCACGATCTCTTTATCGCTACCCGGCAACGCATAGCCTTGCGTAAACGGCGCCAGCTCGGCTGGCAGATCGGTAAGCGGGAAGTTCTCAACAAACTGAAGCGCCTGCTCAAAATGTTCAGGGATCAGCGCGGGCACAAACGCCCGCTTCAAGGCCGCGAAACCGCGCAGATTCCGCGTCTGCTGCCATCCCAGCGCCGAACAGATAAACGGCACGTTAGGGAAATCCCGCAACCCCGCAATATGGTCGCCGTGAAAATGGGAAATAATCAGGCCGTCGATGTCCGCAGGTTGAATCCCCTGCCCGTGTAGCTGGTGAATCAGCGCATCTTTTGTCTCAAAATGCACTGGCGTCATTCTGCGGTACAGCTGGAACAGGCCGGATTGCGTGGCATCGGTAAAATGCTGGGCATAGCCTGTGTCCCAGAGCCAGCGCTTGCCCTGACTTTCCAGCATCCAGACGCGCGCCGGAAAACGGCACACTTTCCATCCCGCACCACGCAGCGCCATGCAGCCGGGATGCAGGCAGTACCCGACTTCAAACGTTGAAATATTAGCCATGTCCGTCAGTCCTCCGCTGTGCAAGGTGCGCATTGAACCAGTTACCCGTTAGCTCGATGCCCTGCTGAAGGGAGAAACGCGGCTGATATCCCAGCTCCTGCTTGGCTTTCTCCGCACTGAGCGTCATATCGAAATTCACCGCTCCCGCACTATAGCGCGTCAGCAGCGGCTCTTTCCGGCTAAACCACGAAAACAGCTCCATGCCACCCGCCACCGCATGCAGCAGCGGATACGGCACCGCCCTGACGCGATAGTTCATCCCTAGCGGCCCGATCAGCAGCTGCTCAAGCATCTCTGCAAGGCGTGTGGGCTCATGATTAGTGATGTTGTACGCCGAGCCAGACACCAGACCCATACGCTGGCTGGCAAGCACCATCGCTTCCACGACGTTGCCGACAAACGTCAGATCCAGCAGCGCTTCACCACCGCGCGGGAGCCGCAACACGCCACCGCCCACCGCGATCTGTTCCAGAACTCGCGGCAGAATCACGCGGTCGTGCGGGCCAAACAGGCCACGCGGGCGCAGAATCACGTAGGTGGTTTGCGGGTAGCGCGCCGTCAGCGTCTGAAGGCGTTCTTCCGCCAGAAATTTAGTCTGTGCATAGTGATTGGCAAAACGCGCCGCGCGGTAACTTTCATCGATATTCAGGTGGTGCTGGAAATCGAAGTAAATCGCGGGCGTGGATATGTGTACAAAGCGCGAGATACCCAACTGACCGGCGGCGTCGGCCAGCCGTGCCGTTACCTCAGTATTATTCTGGTAAAAATCATTATATTGACCCCACGGTGATGATTTCGCGGCGCAGTGCCAGACCACATCACAGCCCGCCATTAGCGTTCGAAACTGGTCTACCGAGGTTTCCACCAAATCGATACCGACAAACTGCGCGCCCAGCGCTTCAAGCTGTTGCCCCACCGAGCGATCGCGCCCGCAGGCCAGCACCTGATGCCCAGTCTGAAGCAGCCACTCCACCGCGTTACGCCCCAGCCCGCTGGTCGCGCCCGTGACGAAGACTCTCATGGGATCAATACCATGCCGCCCAGCGTCAACCCGGCGGCCGTACCGACCAGCATCGCGGGTTCACCCTCAGGCAGACGTTGCGTCACGATGGCATGATGCAGCGCCGTCGGAATCGAGGCCGCCACCTGATTACCGTGATAGCGGTAAATATCAATCAGCCTTTCGGTCGGGATCGCCAGCCGCTTACGCATATGTTCCAGCGACAGGTGACTGGCCTGATGCGGAACCACCGCCGCCATCTGGTCCAGCGAATAACCGCTGGCATCCAGCAGCCGTTGCAGATAGCCCTCAATCAGGGCAGAAGCCTGCCTGAATAGTCGTTTTCCCTGCATATGGAACAGAAAATCATGCAGTTCCATCCCCGCTCGCGGGTTACGCAAGGTACCGCCTGCGCGGATCTGGCACAGTTCGTTGCCCTTCGGGTAGGTTTCCAGCAGACACGCCGCAATGCCGCTGCGCCCATCGCCGCGTTCGACAATGGCACACGCGGCACCATCGCCAAAAATCAGCGACGACTCTTCGTCATCCCAATCGATACCGCGCGAAGCCAGTTCGGTAGAGACGATGGCAATGCGTCGATAGGCACCGGTATTTAACAGCCCGGCCGCCACCTGAAGCGCGGAAATAAAGCTGACGCAGCTGCTGTTAATATCGAAACTGGCCGTCCCTTTTGGCAGAGACGACGCTTTTAATAAGTGGCTGGCGCTATAAGGCAGCGCCTGAATCGGAATCGCGGAAGCAAACAGCAGCAGATCGATGGACGCTGGCGGAATAACGCCCCGCGCCAGCGCGTCATCTAACGCCGCCACACCGAGTTCCGCCTGGCTAGCATGATTATCCGCATGGTGGCGATAAATAATGCCTGAACGGCTTTCGACATAACCAGCGGGCTTATTGAGCCGCACATCTAATTCAGCCGACGTCACCCGCTGCGCAGGAAGCGCGCTGCCGGTAGAAATAATCTTGAGTGGAACCAATCCCTGAGTGACTGCATGACTTTGCGTCTTCAACTTCAATCCTTTCCAGATTTATTATCGTTTTACCCGTACTGAGCAGGCTATCACGTACGGTATTTATTCATTCTGCTGCTAAGAATAACGAAATCACCACAAATTGAAATCTTAAGCTGTGCGGTCGCCCTATTCCATCCCGACACTTTTTCGCTATTCTCTGTGCATTCGCGATGCTTAATTAAGCCAGAAGTTATACTTATGTCATTGTTTATCAAATCAGTTATTGGCGCGCTGATCGTATTGCTCATCAGCGTACTGGCGAAAAGCCGAAACTATTATATTGCCGGGCTGGTGCCGTTATTTCCCACGTTCGCGCTGATCGCACATTATATCGTTGGTACCGAACGTGGGCTGGAAGCGCTGCGCGCCACCATCCTGTTTGGCATCTGGTCCGTGATTCCTTATCTGGTTTATCTCATCTCGCTTTATTACTTTACCGCGTGGATGAAATTGCCCCAGGCACTGCTCGCGGCAGTCGTGTGTTGGAGTATATCAGCGGCACTGTTGGTCAAAATCTGGACGTGGTATCAGGGGAATTAGGTGTTGGCAGAAGGGATGGCCCCTCTGCCATAGGCAGGTGATATCAGGCGAAGGCGAAGCCTTCATCTTCCCATCCCGTGATTCCCCCTATCATAATTTTTACCGGGCGACCGAGTTGTGCCAGCTTTAATGCCGCCTGATCGGCACCATTGCAGTGCGGTCCCGCGCAATAGACGACAAACCGCGTGTCATCAGGCCACTCGGCCATACGCTCAGGTGTGATTTCACGGTGCGGCAGATGAATCGCCCCCGGTATATGGCGCGCGCTAAAGTGCTTCGTCGATCCCACCACATGCAATAACACAAAGTCCTGCTGAGTGTCAGAGAGCGACCCCGCTACATCCGCACAGTCCGTTTCCACAGACAGACGACGTGAAAAATGGGATAGGGCGATATCAGAAGCAGCAAAGGGATATTCAGTCACGTAACTCATCGATTTTTCTCATTGATTGGAATGAGGCTCGACTATAAAACGGATACATAAAGGCTGGCAGATGGCATTATTGCCATATATCGTCAATATCATGACAAGTTATTGAGGTGAGGAAACCGATGTTCAATCCGCTTGTTGTCGTACTCGCTTATGATGGCTTGTGTACATTCGAATTTGGTATCGCTGTTGAAGTCTTCGGCCTTCCTCGCCCCGAAATGGGTGAAAATTGGTATCAGTTTGCCGTTGCGGGTTTAGACAGTGGCGCAATGCGGGCAACGGGTGGCATCCATGTGGTTGCCGATGGTGGCCTTGAGCTGTTAACACAGGCAGGAACGATTATCATTCCCGGCTGGAAAGGCAGTGATGTGCCCGTCCCTGCACATCTGGTCGATGCATTACGCCAGGCACATCAGCAGGGTGCCAGGCTGCTCTCTATCTGTTCTGGCGTTTTTGTCCTCGCGGCGACAGGCCTGCTTTCCGGGCGACGCGCGACGACGCATTGGCGCTACAGCGACACGTTAAAAATGCAATATCCTGACATCAACATCGAGCCAGACGTGCTTTATATTGATGAAGGAACGATTCTTACGTCAGCCGGAAGTGCTGCGGGTATCGATCTGGGGCTGCATCTCATACGTCGGGATTACGGCAGCAAAGCAGCCAATCAAGTGGCTCGCCGACTGGTGGTCGCACCGCATCGTGATGGCGGGCAAGCACAGTATATTGAAAAAGCGGTACCTGTAGACTACGAACGCTCGCGACTCGGGCCGCTTATCGATCATGTCCGAGCCAACCTCGCGGAAGAGTATTCCGTTACGAAGCTGGCGGCAATTTCCTGTATGAGCCCACGCACGTTCCTTCGCCGTTTTTCTGCCGCTACGGGTACGACGCCAGCGCGCTGGCTACTGGCCGAACGGCTGAATACCGCACGCGATTTACTGGAAAACACGCGCTTATCGATCGAAAAAATCGCCGAAACGGTGGGATTCGGTACCGCAGCCTCGTTACGCCACCATTTTCGCCAGCAGCTCGATCTCACGCCCTCAACCTATCGGTTGCGCTTCGGGCAGAGAGCCGATGATATCCCAGAGAATCTTGCCGCTAAGAGAGGATAAGATCATGACAAAAACGACGTATCCCGGCACGATTCATCGCCCCATTCTCTCCTCGCAGGAAGCCGAACACTTCACGCTCCCACACTATTTCACGCGGCCTGGACACGATGATCAGGCAGAAACTGACATCTGGCAGCCCGCACCGATTGAGATCGATCCGGCGACGCCCTGGGTTGTCGGGCCACAGCTCGGGGTGGATGGCGCAACGCACACCCATGTTCAACAGGCGGTGAACGCCGCACTGCGGGCGCAGAATGGTCGAGCGCGTATTGAGATTAAATTGCTGCCGGGCACCTATACTGGCACGGTCTATATCCCCGCCGATGCCCCACCGCTCACGCTGTTTGGGGCGGGAGAACAACCGAATGACGTAGTGATTCAACTCGCGTTGGATTCGATGTTTTCACCGACAACCTACCGGGAAACGGTAAATTCGCACGGCGAATATCAGCCCGGTGACCCCGCCTGGTACCTGTACGATCTCTGTGCATCAAAACAGAACGCGACGATTGATACCATTTGTGCCGCCGTGGTCTGGTCGCAAAGCGACAATTTCCAGATGAAGAACCTGACGGTGGTGAATACCTTGCTGGATTCGGTAGACAGCCGAGCACATCAGGCCGTCGCGCTGCGCACCGATGGCGACAAGGTTCAGCTTGAAAAGGTTCACCTCATCGGTCGTCAGGATACGTTTTTCGTCAATACCAGCAACCTTCAGAATGAGTACGTCACGGACCGCTACAGCCGGGCCTACATTAAAGACAGCTACATTGAGGGCGATGTCGATTACGTTTTTGGGCGCGCGACCGCGGTATTCGAGCGCGTCCACTTTCATACGGTTTCCAGCCGTGGGGCGAAAGATATTCACGTCTTCGCGCCCGACAGCATGCCGTGGGTACAATATGGCTTTCTGGCAGTGGCGTGTCGTTTTACGGGAGACGAAGGTTTCAGCGGAGAAAGAAAGGCCAAACTGGGGCGCGCCTGGGATCAGGGAGCAAGGCAGACGGGATATCAGCCGGGCCAGACGGCAAACGGCCAGTTAGTGATTCGCGACAGCACGATTGACGCCAGCTATGACAGAGAACGGCCGTGGGGCGCTGCGGCAACCACCGCACGGCCCTTTACGGGTAACGCGGATTCAGCCCGCAATCTCGACGATGTGCATTTCAATCGGCTGTGGGAATACCACAATATCGACGAAGCGTAAGGTACAGCGAAAGGGATAACAAAATATGAAAGGCGGATGCAACTCATGAAGACAATTAATGTAATTGAGACCTGATGGGCCTGTAAAACAATACAGGCCATAGAGGAGAAAAAGCTATTTTTATTATACTATTGATAAATCTCGCTTAATTAGCATTCCCTGATGTTAGCCAATCATCACGCTTATCCTGAGCGGTGTTTGTTTCTTTTACTTTACGCCCTTAACATTGTCGTATAATTGTATGTTTTTCCACCTCAAAGAAAAGCTATACTAAGGTATAGGTTAGGCTATCGGTATAGGTTCCTATAGATATACCTATAGGTATAGGTATATACTTTTTCTACTACAGGATGTTGAGTTTTCAGGTTGAGGTCATGAGATGTCGCAATTATTCTCCAACAATGAAACTATAAGCAGAGTAATAAAAAATCAATTCGATACAGCATTAAGTCACTATGGCGACATCAAATATTCCTATATGGTATTAAATAAGAAAAAACCTACAGAAATTCTTATCATTTCAAATCACCATGACGAGTGGAGAGAGATATACCGAGCCAATAACTATCAACACATCGATC
Source organism: Pectobacterium polaris (assembly GCF_002307355.1). NCBI lineage: Bacteria > Pseudomonadati > Pseudomonadota > Gammaproteobacteria > Enterobacterales > Pectobacteriaceae > Pectobacterium > Pectobacterium polaris. Next base: position 975,848 of record NZ_CP017481.1, read on the forward strand.
CTGTAGTCATTGCTGCACTTAATAAAATCACACCTTTCCCTTGGGACGAAGATTTACTTGTCAGCACACAACTGAAGATGTCAAAGATCTTCAACTTATCCAAAGAGCATAACATCACCAACGGCTATACTTTCGTGCTTCATGACCACACTAACAATCTGGTTATGTTATCTATCATGATTGATGAATCTAATGTGAGTAACATTGATGAGGTCATCGAGAGTAATAAAGATAAATTACAAATGACGTTGATGAACATCCATTCAGAAACCATCTCTCTTTACAGAGAGATGATCAGAAACAAAGAGGATGAAAGGTCAAATGATAAAGATATTTTTTCTCAACGAGAAAATGAAATTCTTTACTGGGCCAGCATGGGAAAAACCTATCAGGAAATCGCACTGATATTAGGTATTAAAACAGGAACCGTTAAATTCCACATCGGCAATGTTGTAAAAAAACTCGGTGTATTAAATGCCAAACATGCCATCAGACTTGGCATCGAATTACAACTTATCCGACCGGTTCAGTCATAGGCTCGAAAGACAGTGGCCACTCTCGTAGCTTACTTTCAACGAACTCTTGATTGTTATTTATACGACGAACTAACACATCCTGGCTTTCTTTGTCGACAGGTAAAAACAGTAGATAAACCCTTTCCTGCTTTTCTGACAATCCTTGTTCAACAACAGAAATTTTCCAGCCAGAACGCTTTAATATTGTGAGCATAGGATGGCTGACGATTGTGTAAACACCATCATATCCTTTACTTCTTGAGTAATTCACCGTTGCCAAAAAGAACATCGTGCTAACGGGATAAGTATTACCTAAAATAGTTTTCGACCGAGCTTTATCTACAAAAAAGCGACTCGACTCAATATAGTTCCCTTCGGGAATATCTACTTTATCAAAATAGGGAAAAAATGTGCCGGTAATCATATTAGGGTATTTTGTTTCGATTAACCGGGAACTGCAAATGACCTGATTATCTTCTACGCCGAAAAGATAGGTCGCGTTATCATCATCATATTGATCGAACTCCATCCCATTAATACATTTTACCGCCCAATTTAGCCGGTCCTTAAACGTTTCTTTTCTGAGCGTAAACAATTCTTCCGATTTTTTTTCCGACAATAGTGTGTAACTTACATCGAATATCTCTAACATTTTTCCTCCATTAAAAATTTGCAGCTAGACATCACAAAAACAGATACACCATCCAATACGTTCTTTTGCCTTTTAAAATCCTCGGCTTATTGTCATTGTATTCTGTCGCTTTCCACGGCGGTTGTACAGATGCAACCTGCATTGTCAGCAAGAGTTCATAAACAAAAAAACACCGCGAGAAAATCCAATATAACCATATGATAAACAGATAAAAAAAATCCGGAAACGCGAGACGATTCCGGATTTTTATATTGCTCAATCTGTGCGTTATTTCTCTGCTTTATCCTGCAGTTGCCCTACCTGCGGCAAACCCGTGCTGGCGGAGGAAGAGAGCAAGCCCGTTTCAGCATAATTAAACAGTTTTTCACGCGTGTCGGTAATATCCAGATTGCGCATGGTCAGTTGGCCGATACGATCATCAGGTGAAAAGACCGAGTCGCCTTTCTCCATGGTCAGACGTTCTGGCTTATAGGTCAGATTGTCAGACACGGTGTTCATGATGGAGTAATCATTACCACGACGCAGCTCCAGCGTAACCTCACCCGTGATGGCGCTGGCGATCCAACGCTGAGAAGAATCACGCAGCATCAGAGCCTGAGAATCGAACCAGCGTCCCTGATACAGGAAACGACCCAGCTGACGGCCATTGGCGTGGTATTGCTCGATGGTGTCTTCGTTGTGGATACCGGTAACCAGACGCTCATAGGCAATGTGCAGCAGTGCCATTCCCGGCGCTTCATAGATGCCGCGGCTTTTCGCTTCAATGATACGGTTTTCGATCTGATCGCTCATGCCCAGACCGTGACGACCGCCGATGCGATTCGCTTCCAGCATCAGTTCAACGTCATCGGCAAAGGTCTTGCCGTTCAACGCAACCGGGTGACCGCGTTCAAAACGGATGGTCACTTCTTCTGCTGGCACTTTGACGTTTTCGTCCCAGAACTTCACGCCCATAATCGGGTTAACGATTTTGACGCTGGAGTTCAGGAATTCCAGATCCTTCGCTTCATGCGTCGCACCCAGAATGTTGGAATCGGTGGAATAGGCTTTCTCGGCCGACATTTTATAGCCGAACCCTGCCTGTGACATAAACTCGGACATCTCCTGACGGCCGCCCAGCTCATCAATAAAATCAGTATCCAGCCACGGCTTGTAAATCTTCAGTTCAGCATTAGTCAGCAGGCCGTAACGATAGAAACGCTCAATATCGTTGCCTTTATAGGTGCTGCCGTCGCCCCAGATGTTTACGCCGTCTTCTTTCATTGCAGCAACCAGCATCGTACCGGTAACCGCACGGCCCAGCGGCGTGGTGTTGAAATAGGTCACGCCTGCCGTCGTGTTGTGGAATGCGCCACACTGAATCGCAGCGATACCTTCAGCAACCAGTTGCTTGCGGCAATCGATCAGGCGAGCATTTTCTGCACCGTATTCCATAGCCCGACGTGGGATTTCCTCGTAGTCATCCTCGTCTGGCTGCCCCAGGTTCGCGGTATACGCATAAGGCACCGCGCCTTTTTGACGCATCCAAAGCAGTGCAGCGCTGGTATCCAGACCACCCGAGAACGCAATACCAATACGCTGACCAACCGGAAGATGCTTGAGAATCGTTGTCATATATATAATCCCTGCTCGAAAGATCTCTGGATATAAGCTGAGTCGCCCACACCATTATGTTACGCCATACACTCATGAGCGCTCGGGCCCTGTGCACATCCTGCATCAAACGGGCCGGTCGATGACCAACATCGACACACTCACAAATGCATATTTATGCAAAATAAGTGAGTGATAATTTAAACATCTTTTTGGCGGGACAGGAAGAGAAGAGTCATACTTTCATGCAAAAAAATTCGTGGCTAATTCACGACCAAGTTAGCAAGTATAGCGCTATCTTCTCTTCAAGCTAAGCAGCAAAAATCGTTTACGCGACCCACTCGACATTAATAAAACATCGTTTCATTTTGGCGATATTTCTTTGCTATTCTCTTGCGGTTAACACCTTCCCTTGCATATTGCTGGAGATGCTATGTCTAAGAAAGTCGCCGTTCTGCTGGCTCCTGGGTTTGAAGAAGCAGAAGCGATTATGGTGATTGATGTACTGCACCGTATGAAGATAGAAGTCACCATGCTGTCATGCTATGACAGACTGGAGCTGCACAGTTATCACAATATTCGCATGTTTGCCGATGCTCTGCTGGAAAGAAGCCAGGACACGCTGTTTGATGCCGTAGTCATTCCTGGCGGCCCACAGGGAACGGTAAATCTGGCCGCAAACCCGATGGTCGTCGAGTTTATCCGTCGCCACGACGACGCGGGGAAACTGATTTGCCCACTGTGCTCCGCAGCCGCTCGCGTGCTGGGGGGTAACAAACTGCTGAAAGGCCGCCGCTACGTTTGCTCCGGGAATTTATGGCAGGACGTGACCGATGGCGTTTATGTTGACGAGAAAGTCGTGGAAGACGGCAATCTGATCAGCGGCAAGGGGCTGGGGGTCACATTCGACTTTGCCTTTACCATCGCCAGCCGTCTGACCGGTGACAAAGAAAACGCCAACTTCCAGGTTGAGCACATCGATTACGATTACTGGCGCGTGCCAGCGTAACCGTTCACCAACCTAATGATAAGGCGCGCACCCTCGCGCCTTCCTGTGTGACCTTCCAGCATGACCTTCTTTTATAGATAGCCTTAATAACCTTCCCCATAACGCTCGCGGTACTCTTTCGGCGTGATGTCATACCCTTTCTTAAAGACGGCATAAAAATAGGGCAGCGAAGGGTAGCCACACATCAATGAGATCTCACCAATCGAGAGTGAGGTCGATATTAGCAAGTTACGCGCCCGATCCAACTTCTCCTCATGAATCATGCCGTGAATAGTCTGGCCGACTTCGTCTTTGAAGCGTTTTTCCAGGTTCGAGCGGGAAATCCCTACCGCATCCAGCACCTGCTCAACCTTAATCCCTTTGCAGGCGTGATAGCGGATAAAATGCATCGCCTGAATCACAGCAGGATCGTGCACAGAGCGATAATCTGTTGAGCGACGTTCAACCACCCGAACTGGCGGCACCAAAATACGCTGTAGCGGTACATCAGACTGATTCAACAGCAGCTGGTGCAGCAGTTTCGCCGCGCGATACCCCATTTGGCGCGTGCCCTGCGCGACTGACGAGAGCGCAACGCGAGAAAGGTAGCGGATCAGATCTTCGTTATCGATCCCGATGACGCACAGCTTTTCCGGTACGGCAATATTCAGGTGTTCGCAGACCTGCAACAAATGGCGCGCGCGGGAATCCGTCACCGCAATAATCCCCGTCTGCGGCGGTAACCCCTGCACCCAGTCAGACAGCCGATTTTGCGCGTATTGCCAGTTATCCGGCGAGGTTTCCATTCCCTGATACACCACACCCTGATACTTTTCTGCCGCAACCAGCTGCCGGAAAGCATGCTCCCGTTCCTGCGCCCAACCTTTCCCGCCCGATGCCGGCAGGCCATAAAAAGCAAAGCGATTCAGCCCTTTCTCTTTGAGGTGCATAAACGCGCTTTCCACCAGCGCATAATTATCTGTCGCGATATAATGCACGGGCGGATAATCCTCGGGCTGATGGTAAGAACCGCCCACACCCACCAGCGGAACATTCACATCCTGTAGTAGCCGCTTGATCTCGCCATCGTCAAAATCGGCAATCACGCCGTCGCCAAGCCATTCTTTGATGTTATCAATGCGGCACCGGAAATCCTCTTCAATGAAGATGTCCCAGTCGCACTGAGAGGCCTGTAAATACTCGCCAACCCCTTCAACCACCTGACGGTCATACACTTTGTTAGCGTTGAACAGCAGCGTGATGCGATAGCGTTTTTCAAACATGGCAGTTGGCGCTCATTAATCGCAAGTTCCTTGAATAAAGTCTTCTTCCTTGAATAGCACAGCGCCCCAAGAGGCCAAAATAATTTACTGATTATTGCGAGCCGCCACGTATTTCCTTCGCAGACTCGACGTCGCGTCACACACGACGCTTTGTTGCGGTATCCATCCACACCGCCAACAGAAGGATTCCGCCTTTAACGACGTATTGCCAGAACGTCGGCACATCCAGCATGCTCATCCCGTTATCCAGCGACGCCATGATAAATGCCCCCATCACCGCGCCCGCGACACTACCAATGCCGCCCGCCAGACTGGTGCCGCCAATCACGCAGGCGGCAATTGCATCCAGCTCGGCAATATTCCCGGCAGATGGCGACCCGGCCCCCAGTCGTGAACTGAGAATCAGCCCGGCAACCGCAACCATCAGGCCGTTAATCGCGAACACCGCCATTTTGGTGCGCTCGACATTCACGCCCGATAGGCGAGCGGCATCGATATTCCCGCCCACGGCATAGATGCGGCGGCCAAATGCGGTTCGCGTCGCCAGAAAAATACCGCCCAGCATCAACAGCGTCAGCACCAGAACCGGCGTTGGCACACCGCGATAGTCATTCAGCAGATAAATCGCGCCCAGCACCACCAGTGCCGTAAATGTCTGACGGCCAATATCGCCTGCGGGTGGGTTTATCGGTAACCCTAATCGGGCGCGACTGCTGCGCCGACGCCACTGCCAGGCAATAAACACCATCAGACCGATGGCACCGAACATAAAACCCATGCCAGAAGGCAGATAGCTCTGCCCAATCTGCGACATTGCCTCGCTGGTTGGGGAAATCGTGGTCCCGTTGGTGATGCCGATCAGAATGCCGCGAAAAGCCAGCATCCCGGCCAGCGTTACGATAAACGAAGGGACTTTCCGGTAGGCGACCCACCAGCCATTCCACGCGCCCAGCAATAGTCCCAGCGCGAGCGTCACGACGATGGTCAACGGCAAGGGCCAACCAAACCAGACATCAAAAATCGCCGCCGCCCCGCCCAGTAACCCCATCATCGAGCCGACCGACAGATCGATTTCAGCGGAGATAATGACAAACACCATACCGACCGCCAGAATGCCGGTGATCGCCGTTTGCCTCAGCAGATTGGAGAGATTACGCGCGCTGAGATACGCCCCGTCGGTCATGTAGGTGAAAAAGAGCATGATGGCGATGATGGCGGCAATCATCACGTAGACCTGAAGATTGATACTTTTCAACCGTTGCAGCATCGAGGCAGAGCCAGCGATATGTTGTTGTTCAGACTGCGATGTTTTCAGCACGATGTTCACTCCTCAATGCAGCTTCCATAACCTGTTCCTGGGTTAAATCACGATTGACCAAATCCGCTTTGATCCGCCCCTGATGCATCACCAATACCCGATCGCTCAACCCCAGCACTTCGGGCAATTCAGAAGAAATAACAATGACGGCAATGTGCTGTTTTACCAGCGCATTAATGAGCTTATAGATTTCATATTTGGCACCGATATCGATGCCGCGCGTGGGTTCATCGAGAATCAGAATGCGAGGGTTCAACAGCAGACATTTCGCCAGCACCGCTTTTTGCTGGTTGCCGCCGCTTAATCGGGCAATCGCCAGTTCCGGGCTGGAGGTTTTCACTTTCAGGTTCGCTAGAGACTGCCGGATGATGTCCTGCTCACGGGCATCATCCAGCATGGAAAACGCCCCTGTGAATTGGTCGAGGGCCGCCAGCGTCATGTTCTGCGCCACGCTCATCACCGGGACTATGCCGTCCTTCTTACGATCCTCCGGCACCATCGCAATACCCAGTGCCATCGCCTGTTGGCAATTGCTGATGGTCACTGGCTTACCGTCAATAAAGATGTCGCCCTGCCAATGGCCGTGATATGCACCAAACAGGCACTGCACCGTTTCCGTACGCCCTGACCCAACCAGCCCAGCAATGCCGAGAATTTCACCTCGGTGCAGAGCAAACGAGACATCATCCACCCGACGAATGTGGCGATTCACAGGGTGCCAGGCGGTCAGGTGTTCTACGCGCAGCACTTCTTCACCAACGACATGCGGTTCATTGGGATAAAGCTCCGTCAGTTCACGCCCTACCATCATGGCAATGATCTGGTCCTCGCTCAGCTCAACAGCCGGACGCGTACCAATCGGCTTCCCGTCGCGAATCACGCAAATCACATCGGAAATGGCTTTAACTTCGTTGAGCTTGTGCGAGATATAGATGCAGGCGATACCGTGATCGCGCAGATCCTGAATGATCTCCAGCAGGATTGCGGTTTCCCGCTCGGTCAATGAGGCCGTTGGCTCATCCAGCACCAGCAGACGCACCTGCTTGTTTAGCGCTTTGGCGATTTCCACCAGTTGCTGCTGGCCTAACCCAAGCTCGCCCACTTTAGTATTCGGGTCAACAGCCAGCTTGACCTGCTCCAGCATGCGCTGGCAGCGGAGGTACATATTGTCGTAATCCATCACGCCAAAACGCGTCCACTCGTTGCCCAAAAAGAGGTTCTCCAGCACCGTCATCTCTTTCACCAGCGCCAGTTCCTGATGAATGATCGCGATGCCTTTTTGCTCCGTATCGCGAATATGGTTAGCGCGCAGCTCATCACCAGAGAACACGATCTGCCCGTCATAGCTGCCATACGGGTAAATACCACACAGCACCTTCATTAAGGTGGATTTCCCTGAGCCATTCTCGCCACACAGCGACAAAACCTGACCCGCGTCCAGCATCAGGCTAACGTTGTCCACGGCTTTCACCGCGCCAAACGCCTTGGTGATGTTTTTCATTTCCAACAGATGCGGCATCATGGCCTCCGTGATTCAGGTGTCTCAGGCCTCGCCTGCGACAGTGGCGAGCCACAACGTTATGTCGTGGCTCGGTAACCTTCTTTCCTACATCCTGAAACTCGAATTATTTAGGGTATATTGGCGGTGGAGTGCGTTAATACACATCCGTTTTTTTGTGGAAGCCATCGGCAATGACGGTGGAATCGATATTAGATTTATCGACGGGAATTGGAGTCAGTAAGAAGGAAGGAATGTCTTTCAACCCATTGTTTAATTTAGCGTTGGATTCCGGGGTTTTATCGGAGCCGAGTGCCACGGCGATATCTGCGGCGTCTTTCGCCAGCTTGCTGATCGGCTTATAGACCGTCATGGTTTGCGTGCCTGCCACAATACGTTTGATTGCAGCCAGATCGGCATCCTGACCGGAAATCGCCACTTTCCCTGCCAATCCCTGTGCGGCAAGCGCCTGAATCGCCCCGCCCGCCGTGGCATCGTTCGACGCCACAACAGCATCAATCTTATTGCTGCTCGCCGTTAGCGCATTTTCCATAATTTTCAGCGCATTCTCTGGTAGCCAGGCATCAACCCACTGATCGCCGACCACTTTTATTTTCCCACTCTCGATCAACGGCGTGAGCACTTTCATTTGCCCCTGGCGAAACAGCTTCGCATTATTATCGACTGGAGAGCCGCCCATTAAGAAATAGTTCCCGCCAGGCACCTTATCGACGAGATATTTCGCCTGCAGTTCTCCAACCTTCTCATTATCAAATGAAATATAAAAATCCACGTCCGCATTATTAATCATGCGATCGTAAGCAAGCACTTTTATTCCCTCACGTTTTGCTTCCGCAATAACATTACCAAGTACCTGACCGTTATAAGGAATAATCACCAATACATCGACACCGCGATTGATCATGTTTTCTATTTGAGAAATTTGTGTCGCTTCATTGCCGTTTGCTGATTGAACAAAAACATCAGCACCCTGCTTTTTGGCTTGCTCAACAAAAAGATCGCGATCTTTCTGCCAGCGTTCGAGACGCAAATCATCAATCGCCATGCCTATTTTAACGTCCTTAGCGAATCCGGGCTGACAAGCAAGAATGAATACGGCACAAGCTGAGAGTAAAAAATGGTTAACTTTCATCATAGAGTACCTTTTTTATTTAAGATGCAGGGCCTAAGACACCAATCGCCAGCAAAGTATTGTCGCTAAACATCCCTCCATCAATTACAGATTTTTATCCTCCAATTATGTTTTTTGGTTTAATTTCCGTTTTTTGATACGGGTCATATTTTATTGTCGAGTAACATTTTCATTTTGTTACCTATTGCGAAGTGTATTCAGAGTAAAACGCCGTTATTTTTGCGACACAGCGCACATTTAATAATTCTCTGAATTTCAGTGTGAAATAACGTAATTGAGGAAACACTCATCCACTCCGAAAATTAATCACATTCCCGTCTCTTCCGTCTGGGTGGTTTCTAAGGAGTTAACGATGCAAGCCTATTTTGAACAGATCGAAAAAGTCCGTTATGAAGGTAGCCAAAGCAACAATTCCTTCGCCTTTCGTCACTACAACCCCGATCAGGAAATACTCGGTAAACGTATGGCGGACCACTTACGTTTTGCCGTCGCGTATTGGCACACGTTCTGCTGGAACGGCGCGGATATGTTCGGTGTCGGCTCCTTTGCTCGTCCGTGGCAGCAGTCAGGAGACGCGCTGGAGCTGGCGAAGCGCAAGGCAGATATCGCATTCGAATTTTTTCAAAAGCTCAGCGTGCCTTACTACTGCTTTCATGACGTCGATGTTGCACCGGAAGGGAACTCACTGAAAGAGTATCTGCATAACTTTGCGGTCATTACTGATGTACTGGCGGAAAAACAACAGGATAGCGGTGTGAAGCTGCTGTGGGGTACCGCTAACTGCTTCACTCATCCCCGCTACGGCGCAGGCGCGGCCACCAATCCTGACCCAGACGTCTTTGCCTGGGCCGCCACGCAGGTGTTCACTGCCATGAACGCGACCAAAAAACTGGGGGGCGAAAACTATGTGCTGTGGGGCGGGCGTGAGGGATATGAAACCCTGCTCAACACCGACCTGCGTCAGGAACGTGAACAGATCGGCCGCTTCATGCAGATGGTCGTCGAACATAAACACAAAATCGGTTTTCAGGGCACGCTGCTCATCGAACCGAAACCGCAGGAACCGACCAAACACCAATATGATTATGATGTCGCCACCGTTTATGGCTTCCTGAAGCAGTTTGGGCTGGAAAAAGAGATTAAAGTCAACGTGGAAGCCAACCACGCTACGCTGGCAGGCCATTCCTTCCATCATGAAATCGCCACCGCTGTCGCACTGGGCATTTTCGGATCTGTCGATGCAAACCGCGGCGATCCGCAGCTCGGCTGGGACACCGATCAGTTCCCTAACAGCGTGGAAGAGAACGCGCTGATCATGTACGAAATTCTCAAAGCGGGTGGCTTCACAACGGGTGGGCTGAACTTTGATGCCAAAGTTCGCCGCCAGAGCACCGATCGCTATGACCTTTTCCATGCTCATATCGGCGCGATGGATACGATGGCGCTGGCGCTCAAGGCTGCTGCCAGAATGATTGAAGATGATAAGCTCAATCAGCTGGTCGCTAAACGCTATGCGGGCTGGAACGGGGAACTGGGTCAGCAAATCCTACAAGGTAAGGCCTCGCTGGAATCGCTTACCCGCTATGCGGAAAACCATCAACTGGCACCACAGCACCAGAGTGGCCAGCAAGAATTGCTGGAAAATCTGGTTAACCGCCACCTATTTGGCTAAAACGGTACGCTCATCTACGCCACACCTACTGCGACAGACTAAACCCTGTCGCAGAGGCTTATCAGGAGCCACTATGTATATCGGTATTGATCTGGGTACTTCCGGTGTGAAAGCCATCCTGCTGGATGAAGCAGGCGAGGTAGTTGCCAGCCATAGCGCCGCGCTGGGTATTTCCCGCCCACATCCGCTCTGGTCAGAGCAAGCGCCAGAAGACTGGTGGCAAGCAACCGACCAAGCATTACAGGGGTTGGCGGCAGCACATAGCCTTCGTGCCGTGAAAGCGCTGGGGTTGACCGGGCAAATGCACGGGGCGACCTTGCTGGATGCTCGCCAGAACGTACTGCGACCCGCGATTCTTTGGAATGACGGACGCAGCGCGGCTCAATGCCGAACGCTGGAACAGTTGGTACCAACATCGCGTCAGATTACCGGCAACCTGATGATGCCGGGCTTTACCGCGCCCAAGCTGAAATGGGTGCAAGAAAACGAAAGTGATATCTTTCGTCAAATCGACAAAGTTCTGCTGCCGAAAGACTATCTCCGCTGGCGTCTGACAGGGGAATTTGCCAGCGATATGTCCGATGCGGCTGGAACGCTTTGGCTAGACGTTGCCAAACGAGACTGGAGCGATACCCTACTGGAAGCCTGCTCGCTGAACCGCAAACATATGCCCACGCTGTATGAAGGCAGCCAGATTACCGGCTATCTGCGAGCTGACATCGCCAGCCGCTGGGGTATGGAGCCCGTCCCCGTCATTGCTGGCGGTGGGGATAACGCAGCAGGCGCGATTGGCGTCGGGCTGTATCAAACCGGTCAGGCGATGCTGTCTCTCGGCACATCCGGCGTTTACTTCGCCGTCAGCGACGGCTTTCTCAGCAACCCGCAACATGCCGTACACAGTTTCTGCCACGCGCTGCCAAATACTTGGCACCTAATGTCCGTGATGTTAAGCGCCGCGTCCTGCCTCGACTGGGTCGCCCGCCTGACGCACGCAGAGAGCGTACCCGCGATGTTGCAGGAAATTGCCTCGACGCCAGTCGATGACAAGATAACGCCAGTGTGGTTCTTGCCCTATCTTTCCGGCGAACGCACGCCGCACAATAATCCCGATGCCAAAGGCGCATTCTGGGGGCTCACCCATCAGCATGGCCGCCCGGAACTGGCAAAAGCCGTATTGGAAGGTGTGGGCTTTGCGCTTGCCGACGGCATGGATGCACTGCATATGACGGGGCTCAAGCCCGATAGTATTACGCTGATTGGCGGCGGCGCACGTAGCGCCTACTGGCGGCAAATGCTGGCGGATATCAGTGGTCAAACGCTGGAGTACCGCACGGGAGGGGATGTCGGCCCTGCACTAGGTGCCGCGCGTCTGGCGCAAATTGCCATGCATCCACACACGCCACTGGCAGACCTTCTGCCACCGCTACCACTGGAACAGGTGCATCAACCGGATCCCCAGCGTCACGCCGACTATGCCGAACGGAGACGTATATTTAAAACACTCTACCAGCAGCTTAGTCCGCTGATGTAGCACCGTTTGTCCTATGCGCCGGACGAATCGTCAACTCACCCAACGTCGCACATCGATTTTCTGTAGCGCCATCGAAAGCAGCAGGCTGGCCCCCAGCGCGATGGCGAAAACAGAGAAGATGTTGAGAACCGGATGAGTTGGCAACATCACATCATGCGTGCGCAGATAGTGAATGATCAGCGCGTGGAAACCGTAAATCGCCAGCGAGTGGCGCGAAATAGTGGCAAAGCCCGGTAAAATCCGCTGGCTACCGTAATGCTTAAACACCACCAGAAGGCTGACCGCAGCCAGAAACACCAGCGGGCCGCAGTAGATGTAAAATGTCTGGGTGAACGTATCGTTCAGTAATGTGTGGTGCTTCGTTCCCATCGCAATCAACGCGACACACGCAATGAAGAAGGGGATAGCAGCTAGCACGACTTTCTTTGGTACTTCCAGCACGCCCAGCGCACGCCCCAGCGCGGCGTACAGCACGTAGTAAAACGTATCGCCGTAAATATAGAGATTAACGGGCAGTAATTTAAACCCTTCAAATTCCACTCGCCCCGTATTGGGGTTAGCGACAACAGCCAGCAAGATAATCAAGACAGCTAAATACTTACCTGATACCGGCTTAATGGTAATAAGCGGAGAAAGCAGATAAATCACGATAATGGCGTAGAAAAACCATAAGTGATAAAAGATCGGTTTTTGCAGCGCATGGTGCAGTGAATTCAGGCCATTAATCGGCGTGAGCGTCGCAATATAGATCAGCGCGACCGTACTGTAGAAAAGCAGACATAAGCCGATACGCAGAAAATGCGTCTTCCCCGCTCGACGTTCACCAAAGAATAAATAGCCCGAGATCATGAAAAACAGCGGAACGCAGACGCGCGAGGCAGAATTCAGGATATTCGCCACATCCCAGTGCCCGTCGCCCGGCGTGCCACCCGCCGTAATATAGTACGTTGTGCTATGAATCAGAACGACCATCATGCAGGCCAGCGCCCGCAGGTTATCAATCCAGCCGATCTTATCCGTCATGCACAACCTCTTGAAAGAAAAGCGCTATTCAAAACAGCGTAACCGTTGTTAAGCGCTGACACAATCGATTATTAACAACCGGCAACTATCCACAACCAGCGCTCAACAATCGGGACAGTCTGAGTGATAAGGGCAGGTTCATACGGAAAACCCGCATGAATTTAAAGCGATGCGCGCTCACCCCAGTGGCAAACGCGCGCAGGATCTTACGGAGTATGGTGTTAGAACAGCCCCATCGGCTTATCAGAGTAACTCACCAACAAGCACTTGGTTTGCTGATAGTGTTCCAGCATCATTTTATGGTTTTCACGCCCGATACCGGACTGCTTGTAGCCGCCAAACGCCGCATGTGCCGGATAGGCATGATAGCAGTTGGTCCAGACGCGCCCGGCCTGAATACCGCGTCCCATCCGGTAAGCAATGTTACCGTTACGGCTCCACACGCCAGCTCCCAGACCGTATTCCGTATCGTTGGCGATATCCAGTGCATCATCCATCGTTTTGAAGGTCGTAACTGCCAGCACCGGTCCGAAAATTTCCTCCTGGAAGACACGCATACTGTTTTTACCGAACAATATTGTCGGCTCCAGATAATACCCTTCCGCAAGCCCGTTCGGCATCGCCTTGCGCTGACCACCTGTGAGCACGCGTGCGCCCTCTTTCTTACCAATATCAATGTAGTTAAGGATGGTATCAAGCTGGCCTGCGGACACCTGCGCCCCCATCATCGTTTTGCTATCCAGCGGGTTACCGATGCGGATAGCTTCAACGCGCTTGATTGCCCGTTCCATAAAACGATCGTAGATAGATTCCTGCACCAGTGCGCGGCTCGGACAGGTACAGACCTCGCCCTGATTGAAGGCAAACAGCGTGAAGCCTTCGAGCACTTTGTCAAAGAAGCTGTCTTCCTTATCCATCACATCGGCAAAGAAGATGTTCGGCGATTTGCCACCCAGTTCCAGCGTTACCGGTGTCACGTTCTGCGCCGCGTAGCTCATGATCTGCTGGCCCACCTCGGTCGATCCGGTGAATGCCACTTTCGCAACGCGTTTCGATGTCGCCAGATATTCACCAATTTCACTGCCCGACCCATTAACGACATTGATGACGCCTGGTGGCAGCAGATCCTGAATCAGTTCCATCAAAATCAGCACTGACATCGGCGTCAGTTTGGCGGGTTTCAGCACGATACAGTTACCGGCAGCCAGCGCTGGCGCCATCTTCCAACAGGCCATTAGTAGCGGGAAATTCCAGGGAATGATTTGCCCGACAACGCCGAGAGGCTCATGAAAATGATAGGCCACGGTATCGCCATCAATTTCGCTAATCCCTCCTTCTTGTGCGCGAATACAGGCCGCGAAATAGCGAAAGTGGTCAATAGCTAGCGGTACGTCTGCCCCGCTGGTTTCGCGTATCGGTTTACCGTTATCCCAGGTTTCCACCTGCGCCAGCAGCTCAAGATTTTGCTCCATCCGGTCCGCGATTCGGTTAAGCACCAACGCGCGTTCCTGCACCGACAGGCCACCCCATTCCGCTTTTGCCTTGTGAGCGGCATCCAGCGCGTGGTCAATATCTCGCGTTGACGAACTGGCTACTTCACACAGCGGTTGGCCAGTTACTGGCGTCAAATTGACAAAATACTGACCAGCGTCAGGTGGTACCCAGGCTCCGCCGATAAAATTGTCATAGCGTTTTTTCAGATTAAGAGAGCCGTATTCGCCAGATGCGGATCGGCCTTCGAGATTATCGTGCGCCATTTCAGTCTCCTTTTCATTTCCGGGTGAGCGGCCATGCCGCAGTGAAAAAAAGAGGCAAACAGTAAGCAGTTAAATTAAGCCTATACGGGGTATGGGGTTAGCGACAGGATTCGGCCAGAGAAGAAGGCAACTCTTCGAGTTGACGCACAGTTTCTTGCGAGAAAAAGTCGCATCCCTTCAGGCGCGGTGAAATAATACTTTTAATTTCCAGGGTTACTAACATGCAGGTATTTCAGGTGGAAGGGGTTCATTTACCAGCGGATGCCGCCCTTGAAGGCGCAACGCAACATTCAGTCTATCATCCCGATTCGCTGCATCAGCCACAGTCTGACTGGCTGGCGGAAGAGGTGCCTGTTGCGTTGGTTTATAACGGCATATCGCATGTCGTTATGATGGCCTCACCGAAGGAACTGGAGGAGTTCGCTCTCGGGTTTTCCTTATCTGAAGGCATTATTCAATCACCGGCTGATATCTACGGCATTGATGTACAGACCGCCTGTAACGGCATCGAAGTACAGATTGAGCTTTCGAGCCGACGCTTCGTTGGGCTAAAAGAACGCCGCCGGGCGATGGATGGCCGCACAGGCTGCGGCGTATGTGGCGTAGAGCAACTTGCGGAAATCGGCAAACCGATCGCACCTCTGCCCTTCACGCAGACATTTTCCATTAGCAAACTTGAAAATGCGCTGGTGCGGCTGCGCGATGTGCAGAAGATCGGTCAGGTGACGGGTTGCACCCACGCCGCAAGCTGGGTCGCGCCAGACGGCACACTGTCCGGGGGGAGTGAAGACGTCGGCCGCCATGTCGCGCTGGATAAGCTGCTGGGTACCCGAGCAAAACAGGGGTGGCAGCAAGGCGCAGCGCTGGTTTCCAGCCGGGCCAGCTATGAGATGGTCCAAAAATCCGCCATGTGTGGCGTGGAAATCCTGTTTGCAGTCTCAGCGGCGACCTCGCTGGCCGTAGAGGTCGCACAGCGTTGCAACCTGACGCTGGTCGGTTTTTGTCGGCCGGGACATGCGACTATCTACACGCATCCACAGCGTCTAAGCGCGTAAGAAGCACCACCAGAACAGCGGCATTTTGCAGGCGACGGGTATAGATTAATTTGTTTTTACATAGTGCAATAACGACATAAGCGTTTGTTATCATGAAGTAAAGCAATCTGATTCATGCCACACGTTCGAGAATAATCATTTTCAATATCATTTAATTAACTATAATGAAGGTATTGCTTACGCGGTACTAACAACACAGTGCCGTAACATTTTTTTTACCATGGAGATGCTAAACATGAGTTATTCACTGCCATCGCTGCCTTATGCTTATGACGCACTGGAACCGCATTTCGACAAAGAAACGATGGAAATTCACCATTCCAAACACCATCAGGCTTACGTCAATAATGCTAACGCCGCGCTGGAATCTCTGCCTGAACTGGCTGCATTGTCTGCTGAAGAGCTGATCGCTCAACTGGATAAAGTTCCTGCGGAGAAAAGAACTGCACTGCGTAACAACGCAGGTGGCCACGTTAACCACAGCCTGTTCTGGAAAGGCCTGAAAGTAGGCACGACGCTGACTGGCGATCTAAAAGCCGCCATCGAACGTGATTTCGGCAGCGTTGATGCATTTAAAGAGAAATTTGAGCAAGCAGCAGCAACCCGCTTCGGTTCTGGCTGGGCGTGGCTGGTACTGAAAGACGACGGCAAACTGGCCGTCGTGTCTACTGCAAACCAAGACAGCCCGCTGATGGGTGAAGCCGTTTCTGGTGCGTCTGGCTACCCAATCGTCGGTCTGGACGTATGGGAGCACGCTTACTACCTGAAATATCAGAACCTTCGTCCAGCTTATGCTAAAGCATTCTGGAACGTGTTGAACTGGGACGAAGCCGCTGCACGTTTCGCTAGCGCGAAAAAATAAAACCGTTGAGTGCCTGATACCATCAGGCCTCTTCTGCGTTTGAATATAAACTGGAATAACAGTCTGTTATTCCAGTTTTTTATTATCCCTCTCTAGACCTCGAGCCGCATGTACGCTGGCATTCCTCTCTCACTAACGCATAAAGTTTCGGAGTAGCGTGCCGATATCTACTGCGGGTTTTTATCATGTTGTTGTGCAGGGATAAGCTTGGTAAGCGGTAATCCGAGATGCTAACACCGCTAAGCAAGTGTGCATCAGGATAGTGAATTCGACTCAATACGATATAGTGGTGGGATGTGATGGCTATGAATTTTGACAATCTAAAAGTCGGTAAAAAATTAGGATTAGGCTTTTTCCTGATTCTGCTGATGACCATGGTGATTGCTGGTGCGGGCATTATGCATATTGGCTCGCTGAAAGACAGTATTGATAAAGTTAATTTAAGCAACGATATCAATGATGAAATTAATCAGGCTAAATATTACCGCGCATTATATGGCACCACCTATAATCCTGATGATATAAAAAAGAACGTTGAACACATTGCCAATGTTAGTAAACTCGCTGAAAAAGCAAAAGAATTTCACTGGCCGGAAAGCGACGCCAAGAAAATAGCCAGTATCCCAACATTAATTACCAGCTATCAGGAAAAACAAAGTAATTATATTAATGCAGTGGGAAAAAAGGATGCCGTCAGAAAAAGCTGGAATATCTCAACAACAGAAAAACCCCTAGAACAGCTCAACGATCAATTAAAGACGGACAATAACAGCGCTAACCTTCAATTATTACTTTCTGATCTGAACCAAAAACTAATTGCCGTCCGCTACCACGTTCGTGGGTTATTACTGTCTACCAATAAAGAATCTGAAGAAAAGCTGACGGATGCCATCAACGCAGCACAAACGTCATTGACCTTCCTGTATCAAAGCCTGTCTGCCGAACAGCGTGAAACACTGACACCCGTTCTGGCAATAATGAACAATTATGAAGAGCAGGTTCTGGCCTATATGCCGGCCTATGAGGAGGAAATGGCGCAGGCGGGGCAAATGCAGGTTGTCGCCGGACAGTTAAACGACGTAGTTAAATCCCTGCTCAGCGATCAGTTGGCGGCATCGCAGGAAGACATTCGCAATGCCACGCTGCAAATGAGCATCGCCGCGCTGATTACGCTACTGCTTGGTCTGCTGATTTCCTGGTTTATTTCACGTCAGATCACGACACCGCTTGGCAACACATTGAGCATGGCTGAGAAAATCGCAACAGGCGATCTCACCATGTCCATCAACACAACTCGTAAGGATGAGCTGGGTCAGTTGATGAGTGCGATGTCGAAAATGAATGACAACCTGCACAATATGATCGATGACATTCGCGTCGGCGTCAGCCAGATTTCTAACGCGTCCAGCGAGATCGTCGCGGGTAACACGGACCTGTCATCACGTACCGAGCAGCAGGCCGCTGCCGTTGAGCAAACCGCCGCCAGCATGGAGCAGCTCACCGCGACGGTTAAGCAAAACGCAGATAACGCACACCACGCCAACAAGCTGGCAATCAGCGCATCTCAAACCGCAAAACAAGGCGGTGAGCAGGTGAATAACGTGGTGCAAACCATGACGGCGATTGAGAGCAGTTCTAAGCGTATCGCGGAAATCACGTCCGTCATCAACAGCATCGCCTTCCAGACCAACATTCTGGCATTGAACGCCGCGGTGGAAGCCGCCCGCGCCGGTGAGCAAGGCCGTGGATTTGCCGTTGTTGCCAGCGAAGTCCGTAGCCTTGCCCAGCGCAGTTCTCAGGCCGCGAAGGAAATCGAAGGCCTGATCTCTGAATCGGTTACTCAGGTATCACGCGGAGCGACGCTGGTTGGCAATGCCGGTAAAACGATGAATGATATCGTCACCTCTATCACGCAGGTGCATGACATCATGGGTGAAATTGCTACCGCATCGGATGAGCAAAGCCGGGGAATTAGCCAGGTTAGCCAGGCGATTGTTGAGATGGACAGCACCACGCAGCAGAACGCCGCGCTGGTTGAACAATCCTCTGCCGCTGCCGACTCGCTGGAAGAGCAGGCAAGACTGCTGAAGCAAGCGGTTTCCGTCTTCCGTCTGGCAAACTCGCAGCATGATGACACCCCAGCGGGTATCGCGTTTGCCGACCAAACGCATCGTCTGCACGCGCCGCGCTAATATCAACAAACGTACCAAAAACGACAAAGCCCCTGTTAAACAGGGGCTTCATCAACGAATCTATCACCAGCATCGGTCTGCGCAGAGAAGAAACCTTAGAACGGTTTCGGCGCGAAGCCTGTCATCTCTTTTAAATCCATCTCGCGCCCCAGAGCCGTCATCGGGTGCACTACCACCAAACCGCGAACGCTTTTCTTCAACGTTCCCATATCAGCTTGCTCTTTTTTAGTAATCGCACGTTTGAAAGGCAGGTTCGCCAGTTTCTGTGCTTCTTTGCTGAGCTTCTGTTCTCTCACGTTACGCAGGCGCTCGATTTCAGCCGTTAGCTTCTCGCAGGCCTCCAGATTGAGGGCGATGGCTTCAGCATCACCTTGTTCCAGCAGCGTGGTCTGCTTATGCGTCAGCTTATCCAATTGGTCGCTAAGGCGTTTGATCTCTGCTTTTTCCTGCTCTTTCATAAAAGATAACCTATATAACGGGAGAATAATGCGGGGCACAGCATACACTATACGCTAAATAATTCGAGTTGCGTGAAGGCGGGAACCGCACGCCCCCCGGAGCTTACTCGGGTAAGTGACTGAGTTGGGTAAGACCAGCCACACCTATGCCGCGTGAAGGATAGCTACTATAAACGCCTGACATGACGCAGTGACGTAATAAAACAGAGTGGGGATTAAAACGCCTTTTTCAGACTGATTTGCGCAATTAAGGTGGTCAGGGATAGCACCAGCGTGGAACGCACCATCTGCTGATAACGCTGCCGCTGCATACTCACCAAAAGCGGATCGGCGGCGTCGGCCACCGGCGGCAAGGCAGGCTCTGTAGGCAACGCCGCCACACAGTGCAGCTCGCCGATAGGCCCCAGAATTTCATCATCGGTAAAACGGTAATGCCGATCGTCATGTGCCAGCTCTTCGCCCAGCGCCATTAACAGCTCCGCATCTTCGTACTCTTTACGGCTGATCATTCCCAGGCCATAAATCAGTTTCAGGCGCACGGAAAGGTCGCCCAGCGGGCCCGTTCCCGTCATCAGGGGTTCAACGGCATATTTCACCGCATAATCATCTTTACGGAACACCTGCAACATCAGGATACTGACCGCTTCAGCCAGCAGCTCAACGGCGCAGAGCATAAAGTCGCGCACGGTCTTCCCTGAGTTCAGCGCTTCCAGAACCCGGTTTTCAAACGCCTGTGTTTCTTCCATCGTCACTTCTCGACCTTTTAACCCCGCCCACAGCATCCCCCATCTCGGCAGCATGCTTACCGGCAGGTGTGGCGACATCCTATCCCCGACGTCGCCCGTATACCTTACACCGTGTCGAAAAGACCACACCTGCCTGATGACGAGACACGCCGATTACTGCATGGCGTTATACACATTCACTGCTTGCGCGACAACCTCGCTGTCAGCATCCAGACCAGAAATCTGCACCAGCGCCGCCTGCGGCCCCTGAGTACGGATTAACTCAGCCAGTTCCAGCGCCTGCGGATCCTGTTCACTGCGATAATGCATCGCGGCGGCAATGCCGGTAATCAGGTTGTCATGCGGCAAATGATATTCCAGCGTGCCGAGCAACGGCTTGATCAAACGGTCGCCTGCACTCAGCTTGCGCAGCGGCTGACGGCCAACGCGCTCTACATCATCGTGTAGATGCGGGTTTTCAAAGCGGCTGAGAATCTTGTTGATATAGGCAGCGTGCTTCTCTGCATCAAAACCGTAGCGTTTGATGAGTACCGCACCGCTCTCTTCCATTGCGCCTTTGACCACGGCTCTGACTTTCGGGTCGAGAATCGCATCGCGAATCGTTTGATGACGCGCCTGCTGGCCGAGGTAGGCCGTAATCGCATGGCCCGTGTTCAGCGTGAAGAGCTTACGCTCGACAAACGCCATCAGGTTGTCGGTCAGTTCCATACCAGGAATCGCTGGCGGCTCACCACAGAACTGAGTTTTATCAACAATCCATTCGCTGAAGGTTTCTACCGTCACCGCCAGCACATCGTCGCTACCGGCTTCGGAAGGAGGAACGATGCGATCCACGGCGGAATCCACGAATCCCACATGCTCAACCACCCATTCCTGATGGCCTTCTGGCAGCAGTTTCAACACATGCTGTTTTAACTGGCTGGTGCCACGCACCATATTTTCACAGGCAATAATGTTCAACGGCCGGGTATTACCGTCGTTATGACGCTTAACCAGCCCCTGAGCGATAGTTCCGGCGATTTTTTCCAGAATCTGCGGCCCCACAGCGGTCGTCACCAGATCGGCCACGGCAATCAGCGCGACGGCATCCTGGCTGCCGCTGTGAACGGCGCTAACGTTGCTAACGGTATCAACCTGCGTGTTATCGCCGACAATCCGCACCGTATAGCTTGTACGGCTGTTCAGGGCATCCAACAGTGGCTGATTGACGTCAGCGAATGTCAGTTCGACGTTGGCATCGGCCAACAATTTCCCAATAAACCCACGGCCAATATTACCCGCGCCAAAATGTAATGCTTTCATGAGACATAACCTTAAAAAAACATAAAAAGAGGCCGCCCGCAGGCGGCCCTAGCCACATCAATTAAGCACTCTTTTTACCGGAGAGTAAGTCGAGTACTTCCTGAACATCCAGGGTCTGTGCCAGACGTTCAATGACGGCATCATCATCCAGTGCGTTGGTCAGACTGGTGATGACCTGAATATGTTCGTTGTTGCGAGCGGCAATACCGATAACCAGACGCGCAACCTCATCTTCTTCATCGCCAAAGCGAACGCCTTCAGGATATTGGCAGAAAACAACGCCCGTTTTCAGCACGCGGTCTTTCGCTTCAATCGTACCGTGCGGCATGGCGATCGATTCGCCCAGATAGGTAGAGGTCAGCTTTTCACGTTCCAGCATCGCTTCAACATACGCAGGCTCGACATAACCGCCTTTCACCAGTTGCTCACCGGCGAAACGGATTGCCTGCTCTTTGTCTGTCGCATGCTGATTCAGGAACACATTGCCTGCACCCAGTTGGAACAGGTTAGTCTGTGCGTCGGCTACAGCAGCAGGTGCTGGCGTCGCGACGGCTTCAGACTTCACGGCACCCTGTGCTGCGGTAAGACGTGCCACCAGATCGCTATACAGACCGCTATCAAGGAAGTTAGTCAGAGAAATGTGCTGTGCCTGCGGCGCATGACGCATCGCACGCTCGGTCAGATCGCGGTGCGTAATCACCAGATCGACATCGTCCGGCAGACTATTGATCGCGCTGTTAGTCACCGAAATGTTGGTCAGCCCGGCATCCTGAACTTTCTTGCGCAGCACACCCGCACCCATCGCGCTGGAACCCATACCGGCGTCACACGCTACGATGATTTTACGCACGGTGCTCATATCACCGCTGACACCAGCGTTAGTCGCCGTGCCTTTAGAAGACGCTTTCATTTCCTGCATGCGGCGCGTTGCATCGCCCAGGTCTTCTTCTTTTTGCTTGGTGCTTTTCAGCAGAATCGCCGACACAAGGAAGGACACCGCGAAAGCCGCTGCGATGGCCGCGAGGTTAGCGAAGTAAGCGCCTTTTGGCGTCATCGCCAGCACCGCCAGAATGGAACCTGGAGACGCAGGAGAAACCAAACCGCCACCCAGCACGCTCAGCGTAAACACGCCGGTCATCCCACCCAGAATCACCGCAATAATCAGACGCGGATTCATCAGCACATAAGGGAAGTAGATTTCGTGAATCCCGCCCAGGAAGTGGATAATCGCCGCACCTGGCGCTGACTCTTTCGCGTTACCACGACCGAAGAACATGTAAGCCATCAGCACGCCCATACCCGGGCCTGGGTTCGCTTCGATCAGGAAGAAAATAGACTTGCCGGTTTCCGTCGCCTGCTGAATACCCAGCGGTGAGAAGATACCGTGGTTAATGGCATTGTTCAGGAACAGAATTTTCGCCGGTTCAACGAAGATGGACGTAAGCGGCAGCAGGTTGTTCTGTACCATCAGGTTAACGCCGGAGGCCAGCACCTGAGAGAAGACTTCAACCAGCGGACCAATTGCCAAAAACGACAGGATTGCCAACAACATACCGATGATACCGGCAGAGAAGTTGTTGACCAGCATTTCAAAGCCGCTCTTGATTTTACCGTCGACCATGCGGTCAAAACGTTTGATCGTCCAGCCGCCCAACGGGCCCACAATCATGGCACCGAGGAACATCGGGATATCCGTCCCGACGATCACACCCATCGTCGTAATGGCACCCACCACACCGCCACGCTCACCGAATACCAGACGTCCGCCGGTATAACCAATCAGCAATGGCAGCAAATAGGTAATCATCGGACCGACGAGTTTCGCCAATGTTTCATTGGGGAACCAGCCAGTAGGGATAAACAGCGCGGTAATAATACCCCAGGCGATAAATGCGCCAATGTTGGGCATCACCATATTACTGAGGAAGCGACCAAAGTTTTGCACCTTGATCTTAATATCTGGTGAAAGCATAAAAACACACCCCTATTGAAACGCGCTGACAATAAGAGCGCGTGGTAATTATCGTGAGACGGCGTGGCAATAAAAACACCGATTACCACAAGAAGACTTCCGTCATTATTACTGTATGCAGCGCGGACTCTAACACGCTGTTTTCATACCGCAACTCCATGGCGGTAACGTGACAAAAATCACACAACCACCCTACATCAACGATACAAATAGGTGATTTACTTCACAAAAAACCGTTAAAAATGAAAAACTAAACAGATTTTTAGACAAACACTGCGCCCTATATGTGATTCAAGTCACATTTCTCAGGCATGTATTTGTTCTATTTATGTGATGTTAATCACAATTTATTTTTACCCTCTCACCAGCCACACGCATCTTACCCAGAATGCCTCTCTGCCCTATCGCATCGCTAAAGCGTCGGGGCACGACACGACTAGGGATAATTCACACCAGTTATTCCTCTGAGCGCATTCATTAAATTCTGCTGCTGTAGAGGTAACGCTGCCACCATGCTGTTATATTGCGCCACCTGTTGCGGCGTACGGAATTGCACAGACGAGCCATTAAACACGGCCTGATCGCCCTGAGCCTGAAGGAAATCGCCGATCTGAATCAGGCTTTGTGCGAAGGCAATCGCATTCGGAATGGCGGGTAACAGCGCGTTGGTGGGCTGTATTACCGTGCGTGCATACAACCGCTCATAGGGTATCTGCACCTCTTCGGGCTGTTTTAGCAGCCGATGGGCGTTGTCCGCCTGCACTTTCGCCGCCTGCACATGCTGGCTCAACAGGTTCATTGCCCCGATGGATTGGCGAAGGTCGTCACGCTGCGTCAGATAGTCTTTAGGGACGCGAATACGGGAAATTTGCCCCAGCATCGGCGTCAAACTGCCGGACACCGCCTGATTAAACTGCTGAGAAAAGGTAGTTAAAATCGCGTAATCGTTGGTGAAATTGCCAAAATTCTTCTTCTGCTCTTCCGTCAGTGTCGGCAATTTTCCATCCTGCTGCGACTGCACGCTTTGCAGGAATGCAACGAATGCCTTCCGCTGATCGGCTTCGCTGTCACCACAGGCAGCCAACTGCAATGCCGCCAGAATAACCAGAACTGGCAACAGCCAGCGTGAACGGTACGTCATCAGCCTTCTCATTCCCTACTCCTGTTATGCTTACTGCCCCGCCAGCCGTGCTTTACTCAGACAAAAACACGCTGACGACGGATTTTCCATGACAAGATTTTCTACGACATAAGCATAGTCGAATCAGGCTGGCTGTGCAGGAAAAGGCCAGGTCTGACAACGAATACCGATTGTTTAAGCATCGAGAGACGCGGGACGACCATCGGATTTTGCCAACGGAGTCGTTGGTCGATACGGATCGAAACCACGGGGTGGGGACATCTGTAATGCGGAAAAAAATAACCCCCGAACGGGCGAACCGACTCGGGGGTTGGGATTACGTAACGCTATTGTCGTTATTGCAGGACGGAAATATCTGCAACCTGCAAGAACAGCTCACGCAGTTGGCTCAGCAGCGTCAGGCGGTTCACTCGAACCTGCTCATCTTCCGCCATGACCATCACCTGATCGAAGAACGCATCGACAGGCTCACGCAGTGAGGCCAGCTCAACCAGCGCTTCCTGATAGCGACCTTCAGCGAACAGCGGCGTCAGTTTGTCGCGCAGCACAACAAGGTGCGTGGCCAGAGTAATTTCCGCCGCGTCTTTCAATACGGCAGCATTAACGCTTTCATTTAGCGTATCGGTAGACTTCGCCAGAATGTTGGAAACGCGTTTGTTAGCCGCTGCCAGCGCCGCGGCGGCATCCAGCGAACGGAAGTGGCTGACGGCTTTCACGCGAGCATCGAAATCAGCCGGACGGGTAGGACGACGTGCCAATACCGCCTGAATGGTATCCACGCTGTGGCCTTCTTCCTGATACCAGGCACGGAAGCGACCGAGCATAAACTCAATCACGTCATCCACAACCTTGGCATTAGACAGCTTATCGCCATACAAACGCACCGCTTCTTCGGCCAGCGTCTGCAAATCCAGCGGCAGACGTTTTTCGACGATGATGCGCAGCACACCGAGGGCGGCACGACGCAGCGCAAACGGGTCTTTGTCACCTTTCGGGTGTTGGCCGATGCCAAAAATCCCTGCCAGCGAATCCATTTTGTCAGCAATCGCCAGCGCACAGGCCACCGCAGAAGACGGCAGCTCGTCACCCGCAAAGCGCGGCTGGTACTGCTCATTCAACGCAACGGCAACATCTTCCGCTTCGCCATCATGACGCGCATAGTGCATCCCCATCACGCCCTGCGTGTCGGTGAATTCGAACACCATGTTGGTCATCAGGTCACACTTGGACAGCAGACCCGCACGCGTCGCGTGATTCACATCAGCACCAATCTGATCAGCAACCCAGCCAGCAAGCGCCTGAATACGGTCAGTTTTGTCGCGCAATGAACCTAACTGCTGCTGGAACAAGACAGTTTCCAGACGCGGCAGGTGATCTTCCAAACGCTTCTTACGGTCGGTATTGAAGAAGAATTCAGCATCAGCCAGACGCGGGCGCACCACTTTTTCGTTACCGGAAATAATCTGCTGTGGATCTTTGGATTCGATATTGGCAACAAAGATGAAGTTTGGCAGCAGATTGCCGCTGTTGTCGTAAACCGGGAAATACTTCTGGTCACCTTTCATGGTGTAAACCAGCGCTTCGGACGGCACAGCGAGGAATTTTTCTTCAAATTTCGCAGTCAGCACCACTGGCCATTCCACCAGCGAAGTGACTTCTTCCAGCAGGCTCTCGCTCAGATCGGCATTGCCGCCAATCTTGCGTGCGGCTTCTTCTGCATCGGCTTTGATTTTGGCTTTACGCGTATCGTAGTCGGCGACGACTTTACCGCGTTCCAGCAGAATCTGCGGATACTGCTCGGCGTTATCGATCGTAAATTCAGCTTCGCCCATAAAGCGGTGGCCGCGAAGAGTACGAGCGGAATTGATACCCAACACCTGACCGGGGATCAGTTCTTCACCCAGCAGCATGGTTACCGTGTGCACCGGACGCACAAACTGCGTTTCTTTGTCGCTCCAGCGCATCAATTTTGGAATCGGCAGCTTCGATAATGCGGTGCTTACCATGCCAGCCAGCAGCGCCTGTGCCTGTTCGCCTTTCGCGTGGGCACGATACAGCAGCCACTCGCCTTTATCGGTCGTCAAACGTTCAGCTTGCTCAACGGTGATACCACAGCCACGCGCCCAGCCTTCTGCCGCTTTGGTCGGCTTGCCTTCAGCATCAAACGCTTGTGAAATCGCCGGACCACGTTTTTCTACTTCACGATCGGGCTGAGAGGCGCTTAAGCGTGCCACTTTCAGCGCCAGACGGCGCGGTGCGGCAAACCAGCTTACGTCACCGTGTGCCAGATTGGCGGCATCCAGCTCCGCCGTGAAATTAGCGGCAAAGGATTCTGCCAGATTACGGAGAGCCTTCGGCGGCAGCTCTTCCGTGCCAATTTCCACCAGAAAAGTCTTGTCAGTCATGGCTGCCTCTTAGCTCTCTTTCTTATTACACATCGGGAAACCCAGCGCCTCACGCGAGGCATAGTAGGCTTCCGCGACCGCTTTGGTCAGGGTACGAATACGCAGAATGTAGCGCTGGCGCTCGGTAACTGAGATCGCTTTACGCGCATCCAGCAGGTTAAAGCTGTGCGCCGCTTTCAGAATGCGTTCGTAAGCCGGTAAAGGCAGCGGTTTTTCCAGCGCCAGCAGGTGCTGCGCTTCTTTCTCATATTGCTCGAAGCAGCTGAACAGGAAATCGACATCAGCGTGTTCAAAGTTGTAGGTCGATTGCTCAACTTCGTTTTGATGGAACACGTCGCCGTAGGTGGTTTTCCCTAACGGGCCATCGCTCCAGACCAGATCGTAAACGCTATCAACGCCCTGAATGTACATCGCCAGGCGTTCCAGGCCGTAGGTGATCTCACCGGTCACTGGTTTACATTCCAAACCGCCAACCTGCTGGAAGTAGGTAAACTGCGTGACTTCCATACCGTTCAACCAGACTTCCCAGCCCAGGCCCCATGCGCCCAGCGTTGGGTTTTCCCAGTTGTCTTCCACGAAGCGGATATCGTGAATGGTCGGATCCATGCCCAGTTCTTTCAGAGAACCGAGATACAGCTCCTGAATATTTTCCGGTGATGGCTTAATGACGACCTGAAACTGGTAATAGTGCTGTAAGCGGTTCGGGTTTTCGCCGTAGCGCCCATCGGTCGGACGACGAGAAGGCTGCACGTAGGCGGCAGCCATCGGCTCCGGTCCCAGTGCCCGCAGGCAGGTCATAGGGTGTGAAGTGCCTGCGCCGACTTCCATGTCCAATGGTTGAACAATGGTGCAGCCCTGGCGAGCCCAATAATCCTGTAACGTCAGGATCAGGCCCTGGAAGGTCTTGGTATCAAACTTTTGCATGTTGGATTCGCGCGCGATACAAGTGGATTTATAAGGAATTCGCCAGTATACCCTCTGACCGCAAGATATACAGCCAGAATGCGGCAACAAGTGCAAATCCCCGCCATCATCTTTCAAATTTCAGGATCAGCCTGAAAAAACGGTCTGCAACATCTTCAGGCTCAGCAGCAACAGCAGCGCGGCAAAGGCCTTCTTCAGCGTCGCCACAGGCAGACGGTGCGCCAAACGAGCCCCAACGGGCGCGGTGAAGAAGCTGACGGCAGAAATCAAGAGAACAGCGGGCAAAGAGACATAGCCGACGCTGTAGTCAGGCAACCCAGTCGACGACCAGCCGTTAATCATGTAGCCCAGCGCACCGGAAAGGGCAATGGGTAACCCCACCGCCGCCGATGTGCCAATCGCCTGCTGAATACGGACGTTACACCACGTCAGGAACGGCACGGTGAGTGACCCGCCGCCGATAGCCACCAGCGCCGAAATACCGCCAATCACCAATCCCGCCAGCGAAACGCCTGCCGTACCGGGCAACTGGCGCTGCGGTTTTGGTTTGATATTCAGCACCATTTGCAGCGCAACGTAGGCCATAAAGCAGGAGAAAAAGATCGCCAGCGTCCGCGTCGGTAGCAGCGTCGCCAGCCAGGTGGCTGCGAATGTCCCTATCAGGATGGCAGGCGTAATCCTCACCACCACAGGCCAAAGCACCGCCTGATGTTGATGATGGGTACGTAGGCTGGAAATTGCCGTGACGACGATGGCCGCCATTGACGTTCCCAACGCCAGATGCACCAAATGCGTATTATCCACACCCTGCGCGGCAAACAGCGCCGTTAGCACTGGCACCATAATGCCGCCACCGCCAATGCCCAACAATCCCGCCATAAAACCGACTATCGCACCTAATGCCAGATAGGCTGCTACCCACTCTACTGCCATTCCCTGTACCCCTGTCTCTTGTCTATGTTTTTCTTATGATCGATTGAACAGCCTTGAGCGAATAAATAGCCCTGAGCTGTTGGCAAAACATTATTCATGATTCCGCGACGACTTTCTGCCCCATCCGCAAACGACCTTTCATATCTGCGAGCACGCCCGCAAAACACTGGTTGCATATACAGCAGCATAAGTGCCATGATCGAATCCTACTTGCGACAGACCGCCTTACAATGAACGGTTCACCCTAATCAGGAGAAAGGTATGCAACGCTGCGGCTGGGTTACACAAGACACCTTATATCAGGATTACCACGATAACGAGTGGGGGAAGCCCTGCACCGACAGCCAGAAGCTGTTTGAGTTACTGTGTCTGGAGGGTCAGCAGGCAGGTCTTTCCTGGATCACCGTCCTGAAAAAACGCGAACACTATCGTCGTTGCTTCCACCAGTTCGATCCTGAGCAAGTGGCACAGATGACGCAGGATGACGTGGATCGGCTGGTGCAGGACAGCAGCATTATCCGCCATCGCGGAAAAATCGAGGCGATTATCACCAATGCAAAAGTGTGGGTGGCGATGGAAAGTCAGGGTGAAAGCTTCTCGCACTTCATTTGGTCTTTCGTCGAACACCAACCGCGTCTCAATCACCCCACTTCGCTCGCAGAAGTACCAGCCAAAACCGACATTTCGGATGCCATGTCCAAAGCCCTGAAGAAACGCGGCTTCAAATTTATCGGTTCAACCATCTGTTATGCCTTCATGCAGGCGGGTGGATTGGTCAACGACCATGTCACCGACTGCTTTTGTCATCAGGAAAGCACCTCATGATTCGACCTTACCGCGACCCCGATCTTGCCCCGCTGATGCAGCTTTGGCTAAAGAGCACCACGCTGGCACATCCGTTTATTCGTGAAGATTACTGGCAAGAAAGTGCCAGCGCGGTACGTGAGATCTATATTCCCCAGTCGCAAACCTGGGTTTATGAGCAGCAGGGAAGCCTCATCGGCTTTATCAGCGTGCTGGAGGAACGGTTCATTGGCGCGCTGTTTGTGGAACAAGCCTATTATGGAAAGCAGATTGGCACGGCGCTGATCCAACATGTTCAGGCACAGTACCCCTTACTCAGTCTGGAAGTGTATCAGCAGAATACGCGCGCCTGTCGGTTCTACCATAAGCAGGGATTTATCATCGTGGAGGAAAACATCAATCAGGATACACAGGCCACGGCGCTGATCATGCAGTGGGCGAACGAGGGAGCAGCGACGCCACTCCCTCCGGTTCAATAGATCATCTCTGAGCCATCGACTCAACGGGATATCAGAACGTTGTCCAGTTATCGTTCCCGTTATCCCGCGACGCGAGCGTCGGCAGACGAGGCGCAGCCTTGTTGCCCGCATTCCCGTTGCCGGTGTTCGAACCTTGCAACCTTGGCAGACCGGCAACATCCGAATCAGATATGCGGAAAACCGACATCAGTTTTGCCAGCTTCGAGGCCTGTTCCTGCAACGAATTCGCCGCGGCAGAGGATTCGCTCACCATAGAGGCATTCTGCTGGATAGTGGTATCCATTTCAGCCACCGCACTACCGATTTGCGCAATACCACGGCTCTGTTCATCCGATGCGGAGGAAATTTCGCCCATGATGTCATTCACGCGGCTCACGGAAGCCACAATGTCATCCATCGTCGTTCCCGCCCGAGAAACCAGCTCGGTTCCGGTATCGACGCGCGAAACCGATTCTGAGATCAGGCTTTCAATCTCTTTTGCCGCCTGTGAACTGCGCTGAGCAAGGCTACGAACTTCACTGGCGACCACCGCGAAGCCTCGTCCTTGTTCACCGGCTCGGGCCGCTTCCACCGCCGCGTTCAATGCCAGAATGTTGGTCTGGAACGCGATGCTATTAATGACCGTCGTGATATCAGCGATCTTCTTCGAACTCCCTGAAATATCGCTCATAGTATTAATCACGCGGTTAATAATATCCCCGCCACGATTGGCATTGGTTGAGGCTTCTCCGGCAATCTGGCTGGCATGTCGGGCATTATCGGCGTTGTTCTTCACGGTAGCCGTTAACTCTTCCATGCTGGCTGCCGTTTCTACAATCGCCGCTGATTGCTGCTCGGTACGCGATGACAAATCATTATTGCCCGATGCGATGTCAGAAGAAGCGCTCTCAACGCTGTACACGCTCTGACGAATATCAGTCATTAAATGACGTAATTTCTCCGTCATGACCATCATGGCCGTCGTTAATTGTCCCAACTCATCATGACGTTCCACCGTGACATTCGCTGAAAGATCGCCACCCGCAATCCGTTCCGCCAGTTTCAGGTTGGTGATAATGGGTCGGGTAATTTGTCGGGTGACAGACCATGCGATCAATAAACCGAATACGATGGCAATCGCCCCTAAAATCAGCGTTTGCAGTACGGAGCTATTGATAATGTCATCATTCTTCGCACCGAGCTTTTGCAGAATACTGCCGATATCGCTCGTCATTCTGTCTCCGGTTGCCCGGAATTTAACATCTGTGGCTTTTAACTGCCCCAACTGCGCGTAATACTGCTCTGCCGTTTGATGATAATTTTCAAATGCTTGCCAAAATGAATCCACTACGCGACGGCGATCGTCGCTGACCGACGAGGCTAATGCATCGTAGGATGTCTTAGATTCAGCATAGACCTGCTTCTGCGCGTTAAACGCCGCTTCACTATTCTCTCTTTGTAAGGTGTAGGTGCTGTTGACTAGTTTCAGGAACAGCAGTGAGAGGGCTTCCTTCTGCATAGACAACGCATTTTCATCCGCGCCGACAGAGAGATGGGTCATAAATGCCGTTAACGCATCGGAGGCATTCATCTGGCTGATTTTCTTTGCCGTCTCGACCACCGCATTTGCGGCAGCTTTCATGGTATTCAGATCGGTATCATAATCTGCAAAATCTTGATCAAGTTTATTAAAATCAGAGAGATATTCTGCTTCCCACGTGAGTGCTTTCGCTTTTTCTTTTTGCTGGCTTGCCTGATTAATGTAGGTATTGAGATTCTTGATATTGTCATCCGCAAAGGTGAATGAATATTTTACCCTCGCCATTTTTGACTGATCGAGATAGTGATTCATTTCATTCAAAATTGTCGTTTTAACATACAGATCGTGGATGATAAAAAATCGTACAGCGCCAACGCCAGACGCGATCATGACCAACAACAGGACAATCCCGAAACCGCCGTACAGCTTATGAGAAACTTTGAGGTTACTCATAATCCTGGTAAAAAAATGCATTTCCGCCCCCATTAAAAAACCATGCCTAAAACATCCCCGTAGATAGGGTTATCGGTTTTTTACGGTAATGCTTTACCTGAAAACGAGTGATAATAATCACAAAGGAAATATATTAATCAATTAGCCATAAAGAAGCCTCGCGCCGCTCGCGGGGCATCCCACATGCGGCGGTGGTGCGTCTGTATGCGATCGTTCATCATCCCAATCGTGCAAATCCCCCATTAATCGCGGTTAACCTTGGGCAGATGCGGGGGCGGTATCGCTTGCAGTCTCTCGCCAGCTACGCGATTATTCGATGAGCTATTTCTACGTTAACTTCCTTAATCTGCTGGAGTTTGTGATGAAACCTAGCGTTATCCTGTATAAAAAAATTGCTGACGACCTACGCGCTCGTTTAGACCAACACTTCACCGTCACTGAACTTGACGCCTTTCCCTCACTCGACCACCCTGCTCTGGCAACGGCCGAAGGCATCATTGGTTCCGGCGGTAAAGTCGATAAAGACTTCCTGCAACACGCCCCGCGTTTACGCGCAGCCTCCACCATTTCTGTCGGTTACGACACCTTTAACGTCGACGCGTTGAATGAAAAAGGGGTGATTCTCATGCACACCCCGACTGTGCTGACGGAAACGGTGGCGGATACCGTTCTGGCACTGATGCTCGCCAGCGCCCGCCGGGTCGTAGAAGTGGCCGAGCGGGTCAAGGCGGGCGAATGGAAAGAGGGGGTCGGCAGCGACTGGTTTGGTACCGACGTTCACCATAAAACCATCGGTATTCTGGGGATGGGCCGCATTGGTCTGGCCGTCGCACAGCGCGCCCACTTTGGCTTCAGCATGCCGGTTCTGTACAACGCACGCCGCCATCACGCCGAAGCGGAGCAGCGCTTTAATGCCCGTCACTGCGATCTCGATACGCTCTTGGCCGAATCTGATTTCCTCTGTATCACGCTGCCGCTCACGGCAGAAACTCACCATCTCATCGGCCGCGAACAGCTGGCGAAAATGAAACCCAGCGCCATTTTGATTAATATCGGTCGTGGTGCCGTTGTGGATGAAGAAGCACTGACGGAAGCTTTGGTGAAAGGAACAATTCAGGCCGCAGGGCTAGATGTTTTTGTCAAAGAACCGCTGCCCGTCGATTCTCCACTGCTGGATTTACCTAACGTGGTGGCACTGCCGCACATCGGTTCTGCCACGCACGAAACCCGTTACGGCATGGCCGCCTGCGCCGTTGACAACCTGATTGCCGCCCTGAGCGGTCAGGTAAAAGAAAACTGCGTAAATCCGCAGGTGTTGAAATAGCCTTAAATCGTATATGACATAAGCGTTTGCTTGCAAAACGCCCTTCACGCTCCAGTCACGATGTTTGCTGCGTTTCTGGAGACGTGCGGGTCGGAACTTATGTAGAAAACCGATTTTTTAAATCTTACACACGCCCTGATAATGCATTGCCTGACCCATACGCGAGATAAGAGTATGGCCGAGGTTATTATCCCAATTGAAGCTGTTTTGCAGAACAACCACGGCAATACGATTCTGGCGATCTAACCCGATATAACTTGAATAACCGCCAATATATCCCACCTGATAGGTAATATGCTGCGTGCCGACTTCATCAGTAATCCAGGCAATATTGGCAGCCTGTTTGGTGCGGTTGTAATAGGTTTTCATTGAATCGTTTATAGCTTCGTCCAGCGCGTAATAGCCCGTCGGATAAATATGTGCACGGGCAAATTTCAACAGGTCATTGGCACTGGTGTACAAACTGGCAGCGCCTACCATATTGGAAGAAAAGTGCCAGTCAGGTATCGGCTTACCGCGCATAATAAATTTGGGCTGATCGCCAGCATGACCAATCGCTCGGTAGGGAAAGCGCGTTAATTTTTGTGGGGTAAAACTGGTGTTTTCCAGTCTGAGGGGGTCGATGATATTTTCATTAACCAACCGATCAATGGATTCCCCAGTTTTCAGCTGTAGGACATACCCCAGAATGGCATAGCCAAGATTTGAATACGTCGGCGTTGGATTCGTCGGTACCGTAAAGTCAGCCAAATAATCCAATACCCGATCGTCATCCAATAGCGTATAGAAGTTATTCCCAGTAAAGAGATACTCGGCAAAAAGCCCCAGCATCTGCATATCCATCATCTGGCGAGGTAAGCCCGAAGTGTGGGTAACCAATTGTAGTAACGTGATCTTTTTTGCGCTGTCGCTTAAGAGAATATGACCAGGCAGGAGCTCTTCAAGCGTATTCTCCCAGCGTAATACGCCTCGCTTTACCAGAATGCCCGTGGTTTCCGCCATAAACCCTTTACTCACCGACCCCACGGCAAACAGGGTATCGCCCGTAATGGGATAACGGTGATCGCTATCCGTAAAGCCATATCCCCAACTACGCATCGTTCCATCCGCAGTTAGCACCCCAACAACCAAGCCCGGTATCGCTTTTTGTTTAAGGAAAGGAACGGCCAGACGATCAACCTCGGCAGTTAAATCCTGATAGCAGGCAAGCCGCAGAACATCGGCATCCGATTCATCAATAGACATATTTGATAATGCACCACACCCTGAAAGCATCAATAGTGCTGCCATGCACAGCGTAAATCGAAAGCGTAAACGCATAATAAAAATATCTTAAATTGACTATACGGGCGTTGAATTTTTTCGATCTTAAAAGGTTCATTCAAAAAGCACTATTAATATATTTCCCCCACTTCACTCTGTCCCAATTTATTCGCGTTATTCCCTTTCTTTCTACCTAAAACTGGATAACCAATACCGGTATTGTTCTTTGCTGTTTCCTACCTCCTATGGAAGTATCGGCTGTAACGAACGGTTAACGTCTTCTGCTGTATTCCCCGTTTCAGGACGTAATCGATACGCATATTCACCTGATAAAAAACAAATTTAATAAAAACCATCACATGTAGGGAAAACCATCGTGGCGACTTTTTTGCATCCTCATCAGAAACTCACTCTTTTTGCCTCATTGCTCCTTCTGGGTGGTGCGTTGGGCGCACAGGCTGCGAACGACGCACCGAAAATCGGCGGCACGCTGATTTATCTGGAGCAGCAGGCGCACACCAATCTCTATACGCCTGCGGGCGGGTTTTACCCGAACGGCGGCATCCTCAATCAGATTACCGATAAACTGACGTACCAGAATCCCGAAACGCTGGAGGTCGAGCCGTGGATTGCAGAATCCTGGACCATTAACGCGGATAACACCGAATACACGTTCAAGATTCGTCCCGGCGTCAGCTTCTCTGACGGCACGCCGCTGGATGCCAACGCAGTAGCGAAAAACTTCGATACCTATGGCTTGGGGAACACGGCGCTTAACCAGCCGGTTTCCGAGGTCATCAATAACTACCTGCGCAGTGAAGTTATCGATCCGCTCACGGTGAAGTTTTACTTTAAGAAGCCGTCTCCGGGCTTCCTGCAAGGTACTGCGACCATCGGTTCCGGTCTGGTATCTCTCAGTACGCTGGAGCGCAATTTCAATCAGTTAGGCAATGCTAAAAACATTATTGGCTCCGGCCCGTTCGTGGTGAGCAGCGAGAAACTGGGACGCGAACTGAAACTGACCGCCCGTAAGGATTACAACTGGGCTCCGGTTAAATCGAAGCACCAGGGGCGCGCCTATCTGGACGGCATTACCTATCTGGTCACCCCAGAAGACAGCGTGCGCATTGGCGCATTGGTCTCGGGTCAGGCTGACTTCATTCGTCAGATTCAGGCCTATGATGAGAAGCGGGTACAGAGTCAGGGCTTCAATCTTTATGCCCCACCGACGCGCGGCGTCAATAACAGCGTGGTTTTCCGCCCAGATAACCCACTGGTCGCCGATATCCGCGTGCGCCAAGCGCTACTGCACGCCACCAACACTAAAGAGATCATCGATACGTTGTTCTCTGGCAACTACCCGCAGGCTACGTCACCACTGGCTAAAACCGCCGCTGGCTATGTCGATCTCTCCAGCAAGCTCACGTTCGATCCCGCGCAGGCCAACAAACTGTTAGATGACGCAGGTTGGAAAACTGGTTCACAAGGATTGCGGCAAAAAGACGGCAAAACGCTGGAACTGACCGCTTATGAATCCCTGCCGCAGCCACAGAATAAAGAAACCTTACAGCTGGTTTCTCAACAGTGGGCAAAAGTCGGCGTGAAGCTGAACGTGCTGGCGGGCGATGCAGGCAGCAAGACCGTCGATAGCCTCGATCCGCTGAAAACCGGTGTGGCTCCTGCGATGGTAGGCCGTGCCGACCCGGATGTGCTGAAAAGCCAGTATTACCCGACGGTACGTAACGTCCTGCTGCAAAAAGGCGGTTCCAGCGACAAAGTGAACACCTTTGTAGATTCACATCTGAATACGCTGCTGGATGGCATCGCGGCGGAAACCGCCCGCAACAAGCGGCTGGCGCTGGTTGGAGAGGTGCAGAGCTACCTGATCGATCAGGCCTACGTCATTCCTATTTTTGAAGAACCACAGGTGTTTGCGGGCGCACCCACCACAAAAGGCATCGCGTTTGAAGCCGTTGGTCGCCCCAGCTTCTACAACACCTGGCTGGATAAGTAACACAGAAGAAAGAAGGAGGAGGTCATCATGAACCGATATCTGGCATTGCGCATCGGTCAGGCACTGCTCGTCCTGTGGGCGGCATTTACCCTGTCTTTCATCCTGCTTCAGGCGATGCCGGGTGATGCGGTACTGATCAAATTCCAAAACCCAGAGCTCGGCCTGAGCGCCGAGCAGATCGCGCAGCTACGGTTGTCCTACGGTGCCGATACACCGGTGCTCACGCAATATTTTCATGCGATAGCCCAGATACTGCGTGGCGATCTCGGCCTCTCTCTTCAGGCTGGCGTGCCAGTCACCGAGCTGATTGCTGCAAATCTGCCGCCTACGCTGCTGCTCGCAGTGCTGGGTTTTATTGCTGCCGGCCTGCTGGCGTTTGCCCTCGCGTTCTTATCGACGCTAACGCCGTTCCAGTGGCTGCGAACCGCGCTGCAATCATTGCCGTCGCTGTTTATTTCCGTGCCGACCTTCTGGCTGGGCATCGTGCTGATTCAGATTTTCTCTTTCCGTCTGGGGCTGATTCCGGTGATTAACCCCGGCGAGTGGGAAGGACTGATTTTGCCGGTTCTCACGCTGGCGCTGCCGATTTCTGCCCCGCTTGCTCAGGTGCTGATGCGCAGCATCGATCAGGTGCAAACCCAGCCGTTTGTTGCCGTCGCTCGAGCCAAAGGAGCTAGCCGCAGCGGCGTGCTCTGGCGACATATCGCCCGTAACGCGATGCTGCCCACGCTGACCATTGCCGGTTTGCTATTGGGTGAACTGATTGCAGGGGCACTGATTACCGAAACCGTGTTTGGCCGTAACGGGCTCGGCCAATTGACGCAGGAAGCCGTGAACTATCAGGACAGCAGCGTATTGCAGGCCATCGTGCTGATTTCTGCCGCCGCCTTTGTTGTCGTCAATCTGGCCGTCGATCTGCTCTATCCCCTTCTCGATCCGCGCCTGAAAAGAACGCCAGGAGCCACGCTATGACTACTGTATCGCTGGAAAAAATCACGTTTCCTCTTCTGCGCAAGCGACCGCTTCTGCGTCGCTACGCCTTTCAGCCGGGGCTGGCGCTGGCCTGGCTGGTCATGCTGACCGTCGCACTCTGGGCGCTGTTTCCCGGCTGGTTTACCGGCTATAGCCCGACGGAAGGCATCGCAGGCGCACAGCGGCTGGCACCTGACGCCGACTACTGGCTCGGCACCGACCAACTGGGGCGCGATCTCTATGCACGCATCGTTTATGGCGCAGTACATTCACTTTCCGGTGCCGTTATTGCCGTCGGGCTGGGTCTGGTGCTCGGCAGCCTGTTCGGCCTATTGGCAGGCGCAGTCGGCGGCTGGCTGGATAGCGTCGTGATGCGCAGCATTGATGTGTTGCTAGCCATTCCCAGCCTGCTGCTGGCGCTAAGCGTCATCATTCTGTTGGGTTTCGGCACGGTTAACGCCGCTATTGCCGTGGGCGTCACCTCCGTCGCCAGTTTCACCCGACTGGTACGTTCAGAAGTATTGCGCGTGCGCCACAGCGACTATGTCGAAGCGGCCTATGGCAGCGGCGGCACCTTTTTCAGCGTGCTGTGGCGACACATTCTGCCGAACTCACTGACCACCGTTTTCGCCTTTGCCGCCCTGCAATTCGGCAGCGCGATTCTGGCTATTTCCACACTAAGTTTCCTCGGTTACGGCGCACCACCGCCCACGCCGGAATGGGGGCTGCTGATCGCCGAAGGCCGCAACTACATCGCAACCGCCTGGTGGCTAACCACCTTCCCCGGCCTGATTGTCGTACTCGTTGTGCTATCCGCTAACCGTATCAGCCAGTCGATCAGGAGGACGGAACGATGAGCCTGTCAGCCAGCTTACAAACCAGCGCGGCCGTGCCCGTACTGGCTCTGGAGAATGTCACGATTGCCTATCGCAGCGATGACCGCGAGCAGACCGTGGTCGAAGGCGTCTCTTTCCATATTCAGCCCGGTGAAGTGGTAGCGCTGGTGGGGGAATCGGGTTCAGGGAAGACGACCACTGCGCAGGCCGTCATCGGTTTACTCGCCGAGAACGGTCGGTTAACGCGCGGTGCCATTCGGCTAAACGGTGTGGATATCAGCGGCTGGTCGCAAAAGCGATTGGATAGCGTGCGCGGTGCACAGATCAGCCTGATCCCGCAAGATCCCACTAGCTCCCTGAATCCGGTGCAAACCATCGGCGAGCAGGTGGACGAGATTCTGCGTATTCATCAGCGGGAAGATCGCCAGACAACCCGCCAGAAAACGCTGGCTCTGCTGGAACGCGTGGGACTAAACCAGCCGGATCTGCGGGCGAAGCAGTATCCGCACGAGCTGTCCGGCGGTATGAAACAGCGCGTCCTGATCGCGATTGCGATTGCGCTAAAACCCGCGCTGATTATTGCCGATGAGCCCACCAGTGCGCTGGACGTCACGGTGCAGAAACGTATTCTCGATCTGCTTGATGAACTGCGGCGCGAAAATGGCACGGCGGTGCTGTTCGTCACTCACGATCTGGGGGTAGCGGCCGAACGCGCCGATCGGCTGCTGGTTTTTCAGAACGGCTACATTCAGGAACAGGGCCCAACGCTTGAAGTGCTCAGCGCGCCCTCAAGCCACTATGCCCGCACGCTGCTGGCGAATGTTCCGTCGCTCAACTCCAACCCGCGACCACAGCGTGCCAATGCATCGGTTCCTGACATTATTGTCTCGGTTGAAAATCTGGTGCAGACCTTCCCTCTGTCGGGTCGTAAAGGGGAACATTTTCGGGCAGTGGATGACGTCTCTTTCAGTGTGGCGCGCGGCACAACACACGCCATTGTTGGCGAGTCCGGTTCCGGTAAAACCACCACGGCGCGTAGCCTGCTCGGGTTCCATCATCCTAGTGCGGGGCGCATTCTGATCGACGGCACCGACATCACGCATCTGAAAGGTGAAGCGCTGCGTCAGTTCCGGCAAAAAATCCAGTTGGTCTATCAAAACCCTTTTAGCTCGCTCGATCCGTCACAGCGTCTATACGACATCGTCGAAGAACCGCTGCGCAATTTTAATCGCCATACCGCCGCGCAGCGGGAACGAAAAATTCATGAGATGTTCGAGCGCGTTGCCCTGCCAGTCGCGCTGCTGTCACGCAAGCCGCGTGAACTGTCTGGCGGCCAACGCCAGCGTGTCGCCATCGCCCGCGCGCTGGTGCTGGAACCCCAGGTTCTGGTGCTGGACGAAGCCGTCTCGGCGCTGGATGTCACCGTGCAGGCGCAGATTCTGCGTTTGCTGGCCGAGCTACAGGAATCACTCGGGCTAACGTACCTGTTCATCTCGCACGATTTAGCGGTGGTACGCCAAATCGCCGACACCGTTTCCGTGCTGTACCACGGCAAGCAGCTTGAATCCGGCCCGGTGGAGCAGATCTTCGCCCAGCCCGAACATCGCTACACCCGTGAACTCATCGAGGCTATCCCCGGGCAGCAACACCCGGCTTTTGCCCGCTCGCACCACGCTCACATTCACACTGAAACACATTCACTTTGAAAAAAAGTCGCACGAAACCAAGGACTGTAGAATGACAACGAAACGGCTGGGATTTTTCACGCGATTGCTGGATGACGTATCCGCCCAGCAGCGCTATCGGCTGGCGACGGAACAGATCGTCAAAGCCGAGCAATTAGGATTCGACAGCGCCTGGGTCGCGCAGCACCACTTTCATGCCGATGAAGGCGGATTGCCTTCACCGCTGGTGTTTCTGGCGCTGGTCGCCGCCCGTACTCAGCGCATCCAACTCGGTACCGGCGTGATTACGCTGCCGATGGAAGAACCGCTGCGCGTGGCGGAAGATACCGCCGTGCTCGACTTACTCAGCAACGGCAGGCTGGAAGTCGGTGTAGGTTCCGGCGGCACGCCGTCCTCATTTGCCGCCTTCGGTCACGACAGCGCACAGCGCGGGCAGATCCTCGGGCGCTATCTGGAAAAACTGCGCGCCGCGTGGCGGGGGGAAGCCTTGAGCGAGGACGGTAATCAGCTCTACCCTGCCGCGCCGCATTTGGATAAGCGCGTCTGGCAGGCCACGTTTTCTCTTGAAGGCGCAGAGCGAGCCGGTAAAGCAGGCGATGGCCTGATGCTCTCTCGCACCCAGCCACGCCCGGAACACTTCCCAGATGCCACGCTCGCCGATCTGCAAAATCCGATGATCGACGCCTATCTGGCTGCGCTGCCCGCTGGCGTCGCACCGCGCATCCTCAGCTCACGCAGCGTTTTCGTGGCTGACGATCGTCAAGTAGCGCTGAATCTGGCAGAGAAAGGGCTTAATCGTTCCGCCGCCCGTTCCGGCACGTTCCGCCCGATCCCTCACGACTCGGTAGAGGCACTGATCGCCTCCTTCGATAGCCATGTTGGCACCGCGCAGGATGTCATCGCGTCACTGCGGGCAGACAGTTCGCTGGAGCGTGCGACCGATGTGACATTCCAGGTGCATTCCATCGATCCGCCGCATGAGTTGATTCTGCGTTCACTTGAACTGATAGCCACTCAGGTTGCCCCCGCTTTGGGCTGGAAGCCCGCCGTCAAACAGAAAAGCCCTATCGGGCAGGAGATTGCATGACGCACGCTAACACGTTACACACCCATGACGTACTGGATGCGCTGGCCGAAATCAGCCCGGATTCCGCCCTCGCCGCCGCCAGAAAAACCCGTGATGCGGCAACCCGCCACACCCAAGGCAGCTACGACGCGCTGTTTAACGCCGACGCCGCAGACAGCGCGACATTACCGTTATCGCTGCGCTTCTGGTTTGCGACCAAAATCAGCGGCTGGCAGCAGGACGAGCAGCTACAGCATTTTTATGCCGAGCGACTGACGGACTTCCCGGAGCCCGCGCTGACACCCGCGCTACAGCTGGCGCTGGATCATGCCGAACGCCTGACGAAAACGCCCGTGCAAGCCTCGGCGTCCCACGTCAACGCGCTGGAGAAGGCGGGCTGGTCGGTAGACGACATCGTGACGCTGTCGCAGCTCATTGCATTTGTGAATTTTCAAAGCCGATTGCTACGCGGCTATCGCCTGATTGCCGGTCATCGCGTCAGCCAACCGCATTCGCAGGCTGCTGTCGCAGGTCAGTGGCATACCCAACCGCAGACGCACAGCGGCAAGTCTGCACCGCAGGCGTTTACTCAGGCAGAACTGGGATGGGAACCGTGGATCGCGCCCAAACCGCTGGCCGCCTTCAATGCGGATGAGCAGGCGGTTCTGGCACGCTTCGGCCACACGGATTCGGACTATTTCCGTCTGTTAGGGCGCAATCTCCCGGTGCTGGAACAGCGTACGCTGACGGATAAAGGGATTTTCTATACCGCTGGCGGCCTGCCACGCAAAGAGCGCGAACTGATTGCCGCCGTCACCAGTAAGGTCAACGGCTGCATCTATTGCGCCTCGGTGCACGCGCGTAAAGCCAGCCAGCTCTCCAAACAGGACAGCGACGTACAACGGCTACTGGACGTCGTCCCCGGCGGGGATTTGAGCATCGGCCAAAGCCCGCGCTGGCAGGCGATTATCGATTTTTCGGCACGCCTTTCCGCCACGCCCGCGCAGGTCAACGCAAACGACCTGAAGCTGCTGCAAGAACAGGGATTGGATACGCTAGAGATTGTCGATGTGGTGCAGTCCGCCGCCTTCTTCTCATGGGCCAACCGACTGATGCTCACGCTAGGTGAACCGTTCTGGCCGGAGCATTAAATCGATCTTGTGCGATAGCAAATCAGGCGACACCACATCTGCGTCGCCTGATGTGATTTATTTTCAGTGTCATAAATGAGCCAAATTAAGTAAAAATCAACAAATAAGTATTACAGATGGACATTAAGAAAATTCACGGACTATACTTAACCCATTAACGGGTTAAATTCAAAAGTAGAGTCCATTTATGAACGCACCCACTACTGCACCAACATTACTAAAGCTCGACGCCATTAGCGAAGCTATCGACGAGCTCCGGCACGAACTCGCGCGTAGCGATGCCTCCAGCAAAGAGGTTATGCTGGAAGATCACATTCATTCGCTGGATGTATTTGGCATTCAGCTAAATACGCGACGTAAAGCGTTGGGCATCGAACTCACTACGCTAGAGCTACAGACAGGTGTATCCATCTCCACGTTAAAACGTTTATTCAACGATCCCTCTCAGGTGAAGTTTTCCACGGTTTATAGCGTTTGTTCCGCGTTAGGGATAAAGCTATGCGCCGTCAAGTAAAGGTCTATCTTTACGGTGTCCACATCGGCCAGTTAAGTCAGGACGATGAAGGTTATCTGTTTGAATATAAAAAGTCCTACATCGGCCCGCCATTATCATTGAGCCTACCGATACAGACCGGCACATTTCACAGCAAAACATTACCGCCCTACTTTGCCTCGTTAGCTCCCGAAGGCTGGCTGCGGCGACAGTACAGCCAGCTTCAGCATCTGGATGAGAAGGATTTATTTGGCATCCTCATTCAAAATGGTAAGAACCTGATCGGTGCCGTGCAACTGATCGCGGAGGATAAGTCATGACAAGATGTCGAATTTTGCTGACACCGCTGACACACGAAGAAGAAATCGCCACAGGCTATAGCCGTAAAGGGTTAAAGCATCTGACGGGATCAACGCATGCCTCCTCGACCTTACGTTTCACCCGCCAGCAATTTATGCACGACCTGCCACAAGCACAGAAAGGCATGAGCATCTCTGGCTATCAGCCCAAAATTCAGATGGTATTAGAAGAACGGGCGTTTACCGTCGTTGATCATCAAGGGCTGTGCATCCTCAAGCCTTCTCCGATTGAATTTCCCCATTTGGCAGAAAACGAACACGCCACGATGACATTAATGGCACGCCTGGGATTTGCCGTTCCACCACACGGGTTACTCCGTTTTAAACCGGAGCAGGCTGATGACGAACCTGAGTTTGCTTTCGTTATTAAGCGCTTCGACCGCGACGAAAAAACGGGTCACCCTATCCATCAGGAACAGTTGGACGGTGCGATGGGGGTCGGTGAAAAATTCGGTAAAATACACACGGATGGCAGACAATACGTCAGTTATGAGCGGTTGGCTTCATTCCTTAGCAAACACGTTAATGACAATATCGTCTTCAAAATAGATCTGTTTCGCCGTATCGCTTACGCCTACATGCTGGGTAACAACGACATGCACCTGCGTAATTTTGGTTTGATACATTCGCGCTCAGGTTCGTTAATGCTGGCTCCCATTTATGATTTTGTTTCCGTCGCCCCCTATCCCACCTATTTTTCTTCCTGCTTCATGGCATTGCCGCTGCTGATTCAAGAAGAGGGGGATGAAGCACTCGCGCCAGGATTTGAAACCGCATACGGAGAATACCTTGGTATGGATTTCATTCTATTCGGGCAACGTATCGGGCTGAGTGAAAACCTGACCAAAAAACTACTGGCAGACTTTCTCAAAGAAGCTGAATGTGTTGAATCAACCTATCGGGATTCCTTTATGCCTGCGGATGCTATTGAGACAACGCTGCGGTGCTATCGACACCGCCTGAAGCTTATGAGCATTCTCGATGCAGAACGGATTTAGTGCTTCAGAATCAAACGTCTTGCTGCGTCACTGCAGGTATCGGTGCAGTGGCGCAAAACTTACCGCCGGGACAAAACCAGACGTGCGGCGAATGCTAGAAAGATAACGCCTGTCGTTCGGTCCATCCACTTCACTACGGAACCACGACGCAAAAAACGCGACAGCGGACGCGTGGCGGCAATCAGCGTGGACGACCACAGCGTGCCGATAAAGACATGAATAAGAACAAGCAGGTAAGTCCACAGCACAACCGAATGGCCGGCAGGGATAAACTGCGGCAGG
The DNA here is from genome assembly GCF_002307355.1 of Pectobacterium polaris. Classification (NCBI taxonomy): domain Bacteria; kingdom Pseudomonadati; phylum Pseudomonadota; class Gammaproteobacteria; order Enterobacterales; family Pectobacteriaceae; genus Pectobacterium; species Pectobacterium polaris. Next base: position 1,020,519 of record NZ_CP017481.1, read on the forward strand.
AATGAAACGTAAAACACGCCGATTTTTGGATTTAACACGTTGCCCAGCATGCCACGGAGAAACCAGTTCTGCTGCTTCGGTGCATCTTGTGGGGCCGCCATCACCACTTCAGTTCTGGGTTTCAGGATCATTTGCAGACCCAACCAGCAGAGATACGCCGCACCGCACCATTTCAGAATGTTATAGGCCAGCTCCGACGCGGCAATCAACGTCCCTAGACCAAACGCCACCATCGCGCCCCAAATCAGGCAGCCCACTTGAATACCAAACGCGGCATGAAAGGCTTTCTTACTGCCTTCAACGGTAGCGGTACGTAAAATCAACGCCGTGTCCAAACCCGGCGTCAGGGTCAGCAGCGTTGCGGCAAACGTAAAAGCAATCAGCGATTCGGTCAACGTCACGGTAATTCATCACTCCAGTAGGGAAAATCACAAAAAGCATCCTTCTCTGCGAGAAGAATGGTGCAAGACAACCGACAAGTAATCCTAATTACGCGCCACGTAATATATGAGCCTGACCCTACCCAACACCTCTCTTCAACCAGATCGCATAGCGACAGCTCACATCAGGCCCAGATTCAAAAAGCGTAAATAAACTCCCCCGATTGGTTACCTTCCGCTACGCTATCCGGCAGGCAATGACTCACGATACAGGCGCAATACCATGATAAAACGCTTCTTCCTCACGCTCGCTTTATTGACGCTTTCCGCGTCTTCACTGGCGCAAGATGCTCTGCCAGATGCAGTGAAGAGCATCGAAAAACAAGGTATTACGATCATCAAGCCGTTCACTGCACCCGGTGGCGTGCAAGGCTGGCTGGGTAGCTATCAGGGTGTAGGGGTGACCATCTACTTAACGCCAGACGGTAAGCATGCCATTTCGGGCTATATGTATGACGAACACGGCAACAACCTGAGTGAAGCGCTGATTCAGCAGGAAGTGTATGTGCCTGCCGGTCGGGAGATGTGGCAGAAATTACAGCAGGCGCCGTTTATCACCGAAGGGGCGAAGGATGCGCCGCGTAAAATCATCGTCTTTGCCGACCCATTCTGCCCGTACTGCAAACAGTTCTGGCAGCAGGCACAGCCGTGGGTAAAAGCAGGGAAAGTCCAACTGCAAACGCTGCTGGTCGGCGTCATTAAACCAGAAAGCGGGCGTTATGCCGCCGCGATTCTTGCCGCCAGCGATCCGGCCAAAGCCTGGCATGAATATGAACTGTCGAACGGCAAAACGGTGCCCCCGTTCCCCAAAGACTCATCACGCGATATCTGGAATAATATTCAGCATAATCAGCGGCTAATGGATGAACTAGGTGCAAACGTCACGCCTGCCATCTATTACCTGAATGATAAGAATGAGCTACAGCAAGTGGTCGGGCTACCGGACGAACAGCAGCTAGCGGAGATGATGGGGAAATAAACACAGGAGGGAATTTCCCTCCTGACGTTTCTCTTAGCGATGCGACCAGTACGCCATAAAGTTGATCGTCTCTTTATCGAGGTGCCGCTCGTCGAGCAGATAGCGGCGCAGCCGTTTGATGGCGGAAGACTCTCCCGCCGCCCACGCGTAAAACGGCCGATGCGCCGTTGCCCGTTCCCACAGTAGCTCGTCTTCTGGCGTTTCCTGTGCGATCTCATTCCGGTTGGTACAAGCACTGGCGGGAATCTTCACGTCCTGTTGCACCGCAGTCAGCAGGCGTTCGCCCCATACTGTGCTGCCCGTTTCCTCACGCGGCAGCCAGTGAATCTGCGCAAACGGGAAGTCGCTTGATGTCACGCAGTCAGCCACTTTTGGTACTTCAAAAAAAGCCTGCACCGACGGCGGAGAAGGCTGGGTAGCCAGTTGCTCAAGAATTCCCATTGCCGCTGGCAGCGCCGTTTCATCCGCAATCAGCAGAACCTGCTCAACGCCCTCGTGCGGTGCCCATTCATAGCCGCCGCTGTCGCCATCGGCCTCTGCATTGGGCGCGACAATCTGTAGCGCATCACCCGGCTTAGCATGGCCCGCCCAGCTTGAAGCAGGTCCGCTATCACCGTGCAGCACAAAATCGATTGTTGCCTGCTGTGACTCGCGTGAGACGGAACGCAGCGTATAGGTGCGCAAAATTGGACGACGCTCACGCGGCAGCGCCAGATAGTCCTGATACCAGGTATCGCTCACGGCCATTGGGGTCAGTTCCCCGCTTTCACTAGCGAGCAGCAGCTTGATGCGCTGATCCGGCGCGTCCAGTTTCATCTGGCGCACTTCCGGGCCGATGAACACACAGCGAACCAATGAAGGCGAGAGTAACGTCTTACTCTCTAAGCGTAAGTTGAACAGCCGATAGGCGGAAGACGTTGTACGGGTAGCTAAAGACATAGTGAGAAAACCGCATGTTTTGTAAGGAAAAATCAGTCCACGGGATAAAACCCATTCACCGCAACTTACCATAAACAAAACACTAACGATAATCATTATCACCATTCGGATGAATGCCGTGATATACGCGGTATTGAGTGTCGCGACACGCTGTATCACCGAGTGATTTCGATGGCACCATTCCCCGTCCAGTATCACAGCTGTTCTCTTATAGCCCTGTAATTTTTAGGTTAGAATATTCAGGACTGTATTGTTTTACCAAAAAAGGATAAGTGATTCATGGATGAGCGGAAGTTCTTGGTTCTGACTAGAAGCAAGCAAAGTGAATTCAAAAATACGACAAAAGAAGTCATTGATGTCACGCCAGCAGGCGACAAAATGCGTGTCACTTTCCGGAATGGTAATCCTTTCCCCTATAACAGAAAAAATGTTCGTTTTTTTACAAACCCAGAAGCTATTAGCACTGAAGATTACATTATTACATGCAAAAAAAGATCAATAAAAAAATGGGATGAAGCATTTATTTTTGATGAACAATATTTCGTTTTATTCGACAATGGACATAGCGAAGTTCTCCCCCTCGCTGATGTTGAAATAATCCCCAATATCGCGCACAAAAAAGACACAAAGCACCTGATCAACTATTACCGGCATATCGCCAAATTTTTAAAAGACTCGGATATTTCTGAATCAGCACACTACTATTATGAAAAAAAACTCAATCATATAAGAGACGACTCCGTACTGAGCCACTATATTAACCCATCTAAGTTATCAACAGAACATTGCTCATTACCCCTCTTTCCTTTTGGGATAAACCCATCACAGCGTGAAGCCGTCATTAAGGGGCTAACATCAAAAATAAGCATTATTCAAGGCCCGCCCGGCACAGGAAAAACACAGACCATACTCAATATAATTGCCAATCTGGTCTACCAAAATAAGACCATTGCTGTAGTTTCAGGAAACAATGAAGCAACAAAAAATATCTATGATAAATTAGAAGAAAAAGGCTTCCCATTTATTTCAGCCAGTCTTGGTAGCAAAGAATTACAGAATGAATTTTTTGCTAAAGAAAATAATATCCCTGACCTTTCTCATTGGGTGCTTTCTGAAAATGACTTGATAAAAAACAGAGAGACTATTGCCAACACTGACACATTGATTTCCGAGTTACTTGATCTGCAAAATGAGCAGGCCAGAGTCAGAGAATTAATCAGCAGGCTTGATATCGAAAGAAAATATTTTGATAAGTATTTCTCTGCCGACCCGATAAACCCGTCTAAGTGGTCTTTTGGCAACCGTTGGTCAACACCCAATCTGATGAAATTTATGGCTGAGGTGGAGCACTTCTCAGAAAAAGAAACGCTGTCGTGGTCACGCAAGTTTACCTGGCTATTAAAATATGGAATTTACAAATTCAAGGATCTCAACGTCCTTTCTGGTGAATTGTTCAAAGGACTCATTTCTGAGTATTATCGAAGAAGAAGACAAGAGCTTGCAGAAAAAAAACGGACAATAGATAAAAAATTAGGGCAGCATAATTTCGATGAACAGCTAAAGCAGTATACTAATTGTTCGATGGCGCTATTCAGGCACCACATTTTCTCAACCCATCACCACATGCATCACGTTGAATTCACTTACAGATCGTATAAAAATCTTTTCGCCGACTTTGTTAAGCGTTTTCCTGTTGTCCTGAGCACAACCGATTCCATCATTAACAATAAGGGTGATAATGAACTCTTTGACTATCTCATTGTTGATGAAGCGTCGCAAGTCAACCTGCTCACTGGCGTGCTAGCTATGGCCAGCGCCAAAAATATGATTGTCGTCGGTGACTTGCAACAAATCCCCCACATTCCAAACAAGTCGCTCATCGCTGCTCAGCCCGATATTGACACGCAATTTGATATCCCTACTAATTATAGTTATCGAACAGAAAGCCTCTTGTCATCTGTAAACAAAGTGTTCGATAAAAACGCGCCCTCCACGCTGCTCAAAGAGCATTATCGTTGCCACCCTCGGATCATCGACTTCTGTAATCAAAAATATTACAACGGCCAGCTTGTCATCATGACGCATTCAGACACTGAGCCATTTAAGATTTTCAAAACAACGCCAGGCAATCACACCCGCAAAGCACCTGGCGGCAAAAGCCAAATCAACTCTCGCGAGTTGGACGTGATTAAACAAGAAGTACTTGAAGCCGATTTAGCCAATGTAGGTCCGGAAAAAATCGGTATCGTTACGCCTTATCGTGCACAGGTTGAGCAAGCTAACGGTCTTATTGATGGAAAAAAGATAAAAATAGATACCGCACACAAGTTTCAAGGACGTGAAAAAGACATCATCATATATAGCCCCACCGCGAACTGGGCAGATACATTTAATGACAGTCCGAATTTAATTAATGTCGCCGTATCGCGAGCAAAAGAACAATTCATTATGGTAATGTCAGCTAATTTATTCAAACAGCAAGGTACGAATATCGGTGATTTAATACGGCACATAGAATACCAATCTATGTCACCTAACATCTTTGAAAGTAAAATAGTCTCAATATTCGACTGTTTGTATAACGAGTTTTCACCTATTTTACAAGAATTTAAAATCAGGATGAAAATTATATCTCAGTTTGATTCTGAAAATCTAATGGCTACGCTATTGGAAAAAATCCTTGCTGATAAGATGTTTACCTCATTCATGTACAAAAATAATTATACGCTAGGTTTGCTGATAAAGGATTTCAGCATACTCACTGAGGCTGAGCAGCAGTTTGCCCAGAATCCGAATAGCCACATAGATTTCCTGATTTGCAACAAACTGGATAAACTCCCTGTGCTTGCAATAGAAGTCGATGGCCACCAGACCCACGCCCTCGATCCTAAGCAATTAGCGCGGGACGCGAAGAAAAACAGTATTCTATTTAAGTTAGGAATCCCATTATTGCGCTTTCCAACAACAGGAAGCGAGGAAGAGAAAAAAATTCGTAAAGCACTAGAAGAGATTATCGCGTTCATACCGGAATCTGATACGGAAAAACATTAGCCGGTGTTCTAATACCTTATTAGTAATTGGTTTGAGCTGGCGGCTCGAAATAAGAAAAATATTGATTTAGAAGCGGGGGGGGGGCGAGTTTCTTTCCCTATCAGGCCAGAGTGATTTCTGGCCTGATTAAGGCTTTTCAAGAAGCGAGGAATTAACGCATCGTCACAAACTCTTCTGACGCAGTCGGGTGAATGGCGACGGTGTTGTCGAAGTCTTTCTTGGTTGCGCCCATTTTGACGGCGACCGCGAAGCCTTGCAGCATCTCGTCCATACCAAAACCGATGCCGTGGATGCCGACGATTTTTTCTTCTTTACCCACGCAGACCAGCTTCATGCGGCACGGCTGGCGGTGCTGCGTGACGGCGGTGTACATCGCGGTGAAGGCAGATTTATACACTTTCACCTGATCGTCGCCATACTGTTCACGCGCCTGCGGTTCGGTCAACCCGACAGTGCCAATCGGCGGATGGCTGAAGACGACGGTCGGGATGTTGCTGTAATCCAGATGCTCGTCCGGCTTGTTATTAAACAAACGTTCGGACAAACGACGCCCTGCCGCAACAGCAACTGGCGTTAGCTCGACGGCACCGGTGTTATCGCCTACCGCGTAAATGCCAGGAACGTTGGTGTTCTGGAATTTATCGACGTTGATGTAGCCTTTATCGTTCAGCTCTACGCCCGTGATGCTCAGGTTCAGGTTATCCGTCGCGGGTTCACGACCAATCGCCCAAATCAGGCAGTCAACAGTCTGTGACTGACCGTTTTCCAGTTCCAGCGTCAGGCTGCCATCGGCATTCTTCACAATCGCTTTCGGGATCGACTCGGTATGCAGCGTCGGCCCTTCGGTGTTCATCACTTCCACCAGCGTATCGACAATCAGCGGATCGAAGCTGCGCAGCGGCGCGTGTTTACGCACAAACAGGTGAGTTTCAGAGCCCAGCCCGTTTAGCACGCCGGCAATCTCTACCGCGATATAGCCTGCACCGACAATCGCGGTACGCTTCGGCAACGCATCCAGCTCAAAGAAGCCGTCGGAATCGATACCGTATTCCGCACCGGGAATAGCAGGATGAACCGGACGACCACCCGTCGCGATCAGGATATGGTCAGCCGTAATTTTTTCGCCGTTCACTTCCACCGTGTGCGCATCGACAAAGCGGGCAAAACCGTGGATAACATCGACCTTATTCTTACCCAGCACGTTGTCGTACGACTGGTGAATGCGATCGATATAGGCGCTACGGTTCTTAACCAGCGTGCCCCAGTTAAACTGGTTTACCGTGGTATCAAATCCGTAATCCGGCCCGTACTGATGGATCGCTTCGGCAATCTGCGCCGCATGCCACATCACTTTCTTCGGCACACAGCCGACGTTGACGCAGGTGCCGCCCAGATATTTTGCTTCGATCAACGCACATTTTTGTCCATACATCGCCGCGCGGTTGATAGACGCGATACCGCCGCTGCCGCCGCCAATAGCAAGGTAGTCATAGTGTTTGGTCATCAGTGTATCCATGCTTAAGTGAATAAAATTTGCCTAGAGTGTAACGCCAGAGCCATACGCCGAATAAAGGTTATGCCTATGGTTGCGATAGGAAAAACCGACCGCGTCGCCCACCGCACCATGCGTATTACTCCGGTACAATCTGCTCCACCAGCGTATGCCCGGTGCCTTCCGGTACCAGCACGCTATGCAACCACGGCAGCACACTCTTCATCTGAGATGCCAGCTTCCACGGCGGGTTAATCACAATCATGCCAGACGCCGTCATGCCGTAGCGATCGCTGTCCGGCCGCACCGCCAGCTCAATTTGCAGAATGTTGCGAATGCCCGTGGCTTCCAGCTCTTTCAGCATGCGCTTGATGTGCTGACGCAGCACCACCGGATACCACAGCGCAAATACGCCAGTGCCAAAACGTTTATGCCCTTCCTGAATGCCTTTCACCACGGCCTGATAGTCCGTTTTCAGCTCATAAGGAGGGTCGATCAGCACAAATCCCCGACGGGAAAGCGGCGGCAGCTGTGATTTCAACTGCTGGTAGCCATCGTCACGCAGCACTTTGGTACGCGAATCTTTCTGGAATTCATTACGCAGCAGCGGGAAATCGCTGGGGTGCAGCTCGGTCAAGTGGAGCTTGTCGTGTTCGCGCAGCAGCTGGCGGGCAATCAGCGGGGAGCCGGGGTAATAGCGCAGCCGCCCATTGTGGTTATAGGTGTGCACGGCCTGCATGTAAGGTTCGAGTTCAGCCGGAATGTCGTCACGCTGCCAGATTTTCGCGATGCCATCCAGATACTCGCCCGTGCGCTCGGCGTGTTCGCCGCTGAGCTGATAGCGACCCGCACCCGCGTGGGTATCCAGATACAGGAAAGGTTTCTCTTTCTCTTTCAGGGCAGTGATGATCAGGCTCTGAACGGTGTGTTTCAGCACGTCGGCGTGATTGCCGGCATGGAAACTGTGGCGGTAACTTAGCATGCTTGCTTTCCGGTGAAGTTTTTATAAATAACGTCGATTAACCGACAGTATAACCGTCTGCGACGGAAAATATCCCCTCAATACCGAAACAACACCTCACCCTGCGAGCCACCCCGCAAACCAGCCATTTTTATCGTCTTAAATCAGTAAATTGAGAAACATGGCCGTTTTTCATTCGATTGAAAGCTACCGATACTCAGGCAGATAAAGGGGCACCGTAGCACTTGGAAAATCAACCACGCCAGGGCTGCGTTTTGCTCGGTAACCTCTTACGGACAGCTAAAAACATTCACGGAGTTGGCGCGTGGGTAGATTTACCTTTCGGGAGCGCAGTGCGTCGTGCGGCCTCAATGCCAGATGCCACCCAACGGACAAACGTTTCCTGCTCTTCCATCGCGTCATCCGGCAGCTGTGAGAAAGACAGGCAAATGGTTTTGAGCTTGCCATCCTCTCCACGGCGGGTGTAGGTGAACGGCTGGCACCCTGCCTTATCAAAAAGACTGCGATTCTGGTCGTCTGTTTTAACGAAAATATCACCCTGATTGTTGATAAGTAAAACCATTAAGCCATCGTGAAAAATCGCCAGACAGCCAAACATCTTACGCGGAACAAAACGACCGAGTGGTGAGAGCTGATCCATAATGAACGCGGTCAACTCTCCGGAAATATTCATATCAGTCTCCTTTTACGCGGTACGCTGGCCGAGTTTTACAGGCACCTAAACAGGCGTTAATGAAAGCAGAATGCCGGATAAATCCGGCATTCGATAAACGTATTAAAGCAAGGGTAGCAGGTTAGGGATTTTTCTTCAGATACTGCGCCGCGGTCAGATAATAATTACGCGCAGTCGCATTATCCTGACGTTCGCCCAACTCGGTCAGCGCATCCGCTTTAATCTTTCTGGCTTCTGAATGATGGGGTTCAACGGCCAGCACGTAATCCGCCTGTTCGGCAGCCCACTGGAAATCGCCGGACGACAGGGCTTTCTCCGCGCTTTTAAGCATGTTCGCCTGACCTCCGGTCATAGCCAGTAACCGTGTGGCACGATCTTTCTCAGTCAGCGGATAGATGTGTGTGGCATTGCCGTCAAACCAGCCCGCCTGCTGCGCGTAAATACCGCGTACGGTAAACGCCACCGTGCCGTAATATTCCTGTAGATAAGGATTTTTTGCCAGTTCCGGCGGCAGTTTCACCGTCTGTACCAGTTCATCCGGCGTCATTCCTTTGGCGATACCAGCCATCGTCTGATCCCAGACGCTTTTGATACCGTCACGGTAAGCGGTCAGCGCAGCCTTGACGTCGGCGGCACCGCTGACTGGCTGCATGTGCCCAGGAATGAGGTGCTCTGCGTTCAGTGCAATTATTTTGTCCAGACTGGCAATCCACTCATCAATCTTGCGAGTTGGCAGACCACGCAGCGGGGCGATGTTCGGAAAGGTTTTCAGAAAATTATCACCCGCCAGCAAGACCTTCTGCTCAGGCAACCAGACCGCGGTGTTTTCGTCAGACTCACCCGGCGTATGGAGAAGTTCCATTTTTACGCCTGAAAGGGTCAGGTTCTTGCTGTCACCGTCAAATGTTTGGGTCGGTGGCAGAAAACCTTCACGGGTGTGTGGCGTTTTACGACCGTATTCAAGCTGCGTGCCCGCATTGATAAATTGGTCATCAGGCAAGGAAGTCCCGAAAGCATCACCGCCCTCACGCTTTCCACGACCAGTATCCGGTTTTGCTGTAACCAAAAGGCGGTGGCTGATAATTTCTGGCTTGTCATTACCGGCAAAAACCGTCGCGCCGCCGGAGTGGTCGGGGTGGTTATGTGTATAAATGATCGCTTGCACAGGCCGAACCATACGGCTGCCAAATGCTTCAATGATCGCTTTTGCATCCACAGGGTTCGCCGACGTATCCACGATAATCGCACCCTCTTTTCCCTGAATCAGGGTCACGTTTGCAGCCGAATACCCAACGGCCACATAAACGCCTTTTGCAACTTCCACTATCTGCTTCTGAAAATCTGCATTATGTGCGAGCAGCGTTTTTGCACCCGCCGTTTCTTCATGCGCGCCTGCGTAGCCTGCCGCCGTCAGTGCCATAACCGTTGTGAGCAACAATGTCGCTTTCCTCAGTTTTCCGTCGAAATACTGTGTCATCTTTTCTCCGTCAATTCACGACTCTGAGTCCCATTTCTGATTCATGTATCAAAAACGGGAGGGACAGGAACAAAACCCGCGCAAAACCTAGCGAATTGGCAGGGTTCCGTAATCCCCGCAGCATAAAAGCAGCAGAGCCAAAAGGGTATAGTCATAAATGACAGTCCACTTCTCATAAGTGAGAGGGGGTAGTGAGAGGAGCGTTCCGTTTCGAGCTTTCACCTGACAGGCGTAATCACCTTACTCTGGAGTCTGGAAAACGTGCCCATTGCGCGGCTGATTTCAACTTGTATAAAAATCCAATCTGTATAAAAAACCGCTTTAGCGTGGGATATTTTTCGTTTCCCAGACGGGTCACATACAGTACGATCGCACGCTAACCATGATGGAATTGGACGTTATTCTGATGGAACCTGAATATCAGCGCTGGCTGATGGCGCTTTCCGCCCCGATGGTCGCACTCAATATCAAGTACGGCGCCCGCTTCTGCGAGCCGACCTTTTATGAGCCCGGTGAACCCATCAGTCTGAGCAACAGCTGGGGCATCACTTCCCGCGAAGGCCTGATCGCAATGATTAACGATATGACGGACGGCGGTCACGCCGAGCGTCTGGCATATTACTATCACCTTTGGCACCACCTGACGGCATCCGAATGGCAGCAGCACTGCGCCAATCAATCTGAAGACGTACAGGGTGCACTCGTGCTAGTGACCGAAACGGCCGCGCTGTGCGGTGAAGGCGGGATCCGCGCCTGGGATCTGGGACGTATGAGTTTCCTGAGCCGCATCGGATTACTCAACGGCTGGATTAGCGAAAAAGAGAACCTGTGGATTCACACCCGGCTGGCCGACAGGGCGCGTTACTATTACCGCAGTTGGGAAAATTATTACGCCGCATTCCTGATCGGCCGCACCTACTGGCTCGGCTCGGATGAGGAAGATCCAGAATGCCAGCGCTACATTTTCAGCAACTGTAGCCAGATTCCTGACTACATTGACCAGATCGGCACGCTCTATACCCACCCAGACTGCCCGATTCATGACCTCGACTGGGATGTTGATCCGATAGAAATGGATAAGCCCGAGTCCTTACCAGAAGCGGAAATATAATGGACACACTGTGCTGGCAGCGGCTAGGCATTGAGCCGACTCAGGATCTGGATGTTATCCGTCAGGCTTATCGTCAGAAAGTGCCGCAGTTTCACCCGGAAACCGACCCCGAGGGCTTTAAACAGCTGCGCGACGCGTACGATACCGCCTGTAAGCTGGCGAAAAATCCCGTGCCGTCGGATGATGAAGCACATACTGCCACCGAATCACACGCCCCCTCGGCAACTGAAAATGCCTCCGCCGAACAGGCCGATCCCCAGTCAGAAGCGCTGGTTAACGCGTTTGAGCTGCTGTTAAGCAACCCGGCCGAACGGTTCGTTCCACTGCACTGGGAGCGCTACATTCAGTTGTTGAATCAGCAGGATTTCGAAGTGATCGATCGCCTTCGCTGGCCGCTGCTTAAGCGCCTGATGCGCGAATCTTGTATCTCAATCCTCTGTGTCCGCATACTGGCCGAACGCCTGCGCTGGCAGCAGCGACAAGGGGAACTGTCCGGCGACGGGGTGGAAGATGTCCGCCACTTCCTCGACTCGCTCGGCTATGAAGATCTGTTCGATTTTTCCCTGCTATCGCACCTGAATCTGCCCGCACAGCTGGAAACCATCTTCTATTTCCAGCAGGCCAATGGGATGTACTGGAATCGACCCGCATTTATGTTGGGCACGCTGCTGCGCACCCCGGCCGCGATTTATTGGCCCGATAGCCCGACGCTGATGCAAAAGCTCGCGCGCTGGCACAGCCACGCCGGTGTGCCCAACGCCATCCTGCGCGATTACTGTCTACAACAGTTGGATGCGGCTCCGAAAGACACAGAATGGCTCGAACTCAGCGCCAACCTTTGTTCGCTTACCGGAGAAAACGAGCAAGCCTTCACGCTGTGGCTGACGCTTTATCAGCAAACCCGCCATGCACAAGCGGAACACTGGCTGATTAACTGGTGTAAACAGCATCAGCCAGATGCGCTTCCCTTACTGATTCAGTCGTTCAACAATACGCCAGCGCCAGACCTGACAGGGTTAGCGCTGGACGATCCGCGCCAGCGTTTCTTCATTTCTCAGCACAACACCCAAATGTTGATACGCTGGGGAGAAGCGCTGAAGCTGTCGCTTTCGCCGATGGCAGAAAGCTATGCCCGTTGGAAGCTGGGCAAACAGGATTTGCAGGGCATCTACCGACACCTGCTGCTACACAGCGGAGACACGATTCAGGATCGCCTGTATTGGCACGCCAGCATGCTAACCGTGGGTAATGAACGTCTGTTGCAGGACATTCTGGCGCAGCCGTTGCCCGAGGAACCGCTGTATGCGTTGATCTTACAGGGATTACAGTTTCAGGCGACACAGCGCCTATCCTGGCTGGACACCTCCGACGCGATTCACGCCTTCACGGAATGGCTGTATTCGCCGTCAGAAGAGGCGTTGCCCAACGTGTTCACTAACCAGAAGTCATCCGCCTGGCTACAAGCGCAAACCTGGCTGCGACAATGGCGCCCGCTATCGCTGAATCAGCTTAACAAGCTCTATAGCAGCGGCATACATACGGAGGAAATCGACCCGATCAACGATTGTCTGGTCGAGCTGTCCGCACGCTACCGGTGCGATGTGTCTCTGGTGCCGCAAGGGGTGGAGAAACCGCAGGATCTCAGCGCTAAAGAGGAACTGAGACAGGCTATGCTGATCGCATTAATGATGACCGATCCAGCGTCTTGTCTGGGTTTACCGCGTCAGTCGGTGCTGCCTGAACTGGCCTTAAGCCACCCTGCACATTCGCTCTCTCGATTCTTCCGCAAGGCAGAATGCCACGATGGGGATGCGGTGACGCCGTTGAAAAAACAGTTGGAACTCACCGATCCGCTGCACTATCACTGCTGGATGAACTTCCCCGTTTCTATTGAGGAGTATCTCGGCAGCAGAGAGACTTACAGCGAGTCTGCTGCAAGCCATTTTTATCTTACCGATGAGCATTGGCAGGCGGAACTGGCGAAATCGCCCATCATCTACCAGATCTTTTTCCACGCGTTTTATGCCCTTGTGGGAGAGGAAGGACAGGCAGAGCAACACCTTGAGCGGCTTGCCGCTATTCCCGTAGAAACGGAGCAGGAAGATGCGATCCGTACCGCCTTTACCGAAGGGTCGGATGAACTGGATAAACAGCTAAAACAGCTCTCCGACGACAAACGGGTCACGCTCATCGGCAAGCTTATTCAGAACTGTGCGAAGGATGATACGTCCTTATTCGATAACAGCGATCAGGAATTTCTAACCGAGCATCTGTCCTATCCGCACGGAGACGCTACGCTAAGATTGGTGTCGAAAGTGCTGCTGCAATGTGCCGATCGGCGCGAACGTCAGTTCCAGGCATCACAGGCTAAAAAGAGCTACTGGTGGCAACTCTGGCGCACGGACGCTCGCATCGGGCGTCTCGGTTTTCTGATGCAGGCTGGGTTGGGAAGCTATTTTCTCTATCGCGCGAGTGACTGGATCGGGTCGCCACCGGCGTCTATTCAAGGGCTGCTGATGGTGCTCATCGTGCTCAATCTGCTGAGTGCGACGCGTCGACGCTATAACGATATCGGTTCCAATATGCCGTGGGTGATGAGTTTCTTCACCCTACTCATACCGCTGTTTCTGCTGCTCCCTTTGCTGACACCGAGTCTTAACCGCTGGAACCAATTCGGGCCACCACCATCTGGCAAGAAAGCCGAAACGGACACCATGCCTAGCTGACGAAAATAACTCGGGCGGCGTAGCAATTATACGCATGCATATACCCAATAGATTTCGAGTTGCAGGACGGCGGCAAGCGCAGGAATCCCCAGGAGCTTACTCAAGTAAGTGACTGGGGTGAGTAAGCGAAGCCAACACACCTGCAGCTTGAAAGATGACGGGTATATTTAACGAGATACCTCATCCAGATACTGCTCAATACGCTGCCGCGTTTCGTCAATCGCCGGGGCGTATTGCCCCGCCAGTACCTGTTCAAAATCCCGCAGCCAGAATCCGATCTGCTCCCGCTCTTCCAGACGCGTCTGCGCCCAGGCTTTTTCCAGCCGCGCCAGCAGGTTGCGGTTCATCAGATTGTCTCTAGGGTGAATCTTCAGTGCTTGCAGCTTTTGGTGGCTTTTCTGCTGCTGTTCAGCACTTAGCCCCGTCGGGCTGCGATCGATCACTTTCGTGAAATTATCGCCGCTGTCCGGCAGGTTAACATCCACTTCCAGCAGCCCATTGATGTCATAGCTGAAACGTACCTCAATGGATTGCTTATACGTTTTCGCTTTTATCGGCATGGTGAATTCATCGATAAACACGTTGTTATCGACGTAAGGGCTTTCCCCCTGATAGATCGCGATACAGATGTTGTCCTGTCCGGCGGAACCCGTGGAAAACGTCTCGACCCGCGAGGTCGGCACCACCGTATTGCGCTCGAGTATCGGGGAAAACAGGCCATTTTGCTTATCGTTAGCGGTTTTAATCCCGAGGGTGTACGGGCAAACGTCCGTCAGGATCACCTCTTCGATATCCTGCTCACGCAGCCGACAAGCGGCCTGCACCGCCGCGCCTTTGGCGACAACGGTATCTGCATCCAGATGCTGATAAGGTAATTTGCCAAACAGCCTGACCACCAGCTTCTGGATAATCGACATCTTTGATGCCCCGCCGACCAGCACCACGTGGTCTAGCTGCTCCGGTTTCAGGCGGGCATCATGCAGCGCCTGTTCTATCGGTGCGCGAATGCGGTTCATCAACGGCAGCCAAGCCGCTTCGATTTCTTCATTATCCAGTACGATGCGCCATTCTTCCTCGCGCCAGTGCCATACCAGCTCATTCAATTGGGAAGGAAAGCCGGGCTGACATTTCAGCGCTTCTGCATGGCTGTAAAGACGTGCCAGATCCGTCGCAGGAATCGCCGCATCCTCAAGTTTCCACGCATTCAGACAGGTTTTCACCATCGCCTGCGTGAAATCTTCTCCACCCAGATAGTTGTCGCCCGCCGAGCTGTGCACTTCGATTAGCGGAAACGCGTATTCCAACACGCTGACGTCAAAAGTGCCGCCGCCTAAATCAAAGACCAGCGTACGCCCCAGTTCCTGCGTGTGTAAGCCGTAAGCCATAGAAGCAGCGGTGGGTTCATTGATTAAACGAACCGCATTCAGCTCTGCCAGTTCTGCCGCAAAACGCGTCTGCTTACGCTGCTCATCGCTGAAATAGGCTGGCACGGAGATCACCACGTCCTTGATGGGATGCCCTAGGTAACTTTCTGCATCGGCTTTGAGCGATTTCAACACCATGGCCGACAGTTCGGCGGGAGAGAACGTTTTATCCCCGAGCCGGAAGGCTTTCTTGCTCCCCATGTAGCGCTTAAACAGCGACGCCGACACCTGCGGGTGCGTGGTCAAACGGGAAATCGCGGGTTTGCCGACCAGAATACTGCCGTCTTCATCAATACTGACGGCCGAGGGAGTGAAGTTATCATTCAGCGCATTCGGTATCAGGCGGGCCTCGCCATTCTGCCAAACGCTAATCAGGCTGTTCGTCGTGCCCAGATCGATACCAATCGCCAGAGAAGCGTCTTGCGGGTGCGTCATGCTGTTATTCCTTATTTAACCATTCCGTACACTAACTATTCCCAGAGTGCCCATCAGGCGCAGATCGCTAGCCCGTTCGGCGAGCAGGCAACAGTATATACATCTTGATTGGGAAAAGACCGCGCACGACGGATTCAGGAATATTTTTCAACAGATCTGGTGAGTGATAAATAAGCGTTATATTATTTACTATATAACGATCATTCACGGAGCATTATCATGGGAAACCATTTTGAGCGGGGCGTCCTCGCAGGGCTGAGATCGGCCAATCCAAAATCCACCAACGACATTAATCCCTACTGCTACGACTATCGGCGCGGCTATATCTGTGGCTATGCCCACAATCTGGCGGAAACCAAAGGCGACCGCCAGCAGGCCGCCTTCGAGGCAGGATTGTTGTCACGCCGCTATGGGCTGGAGCGAGAGAGAGTCGCAGAGTTCTTTACCGAACAAGGCAACCCTTATGCGATTCGGTTTTTTTATGCGGGCTATGATGCGCACACGCCGCGCTAGCTGATGCTAATCAGCGGCGCACATCCCGTAAATCAAAGCTAATGGGGATTGTGATCGTGAGCTGCGTGTTATCCCCTATCACCTCTGCTGGCGGAGCCGGAAGCGGCTGAGCACGCTGCGGCAAGGCGACAGATTCCTTATCCAGCGGCATCACACCGCTGCTGCTGGCTAACGAGACGGCCAGCACATTCCCCGCCCGATCCAACGTCACACGAATCTGGGCGACGCCCTGCAATCGCTGCCGCACCGCCTGCGCCGGGTAACGTTTATAGCGGCTCAGGTGTGCCAGTAGCTGGCTGCTCCAGTCCGCCACCCCTTTACGCATCTGGGCGGCATCGCTGTTATACGGCGCAGCAACTTGCTGGCTGCTGCCCGGCAGTGGCGCGCTGGTAACAGGAGCGGGCGGTTTTTCCGATGGCGCAATCTCTTCCTGTGGTGTCGTCTCCTGCACCGGCTTTTCCATTTTTTTCTGCACTTTTTTCTGCGGCTGCGGCTTTTCCTTTTGCGCTGCCGTTATCACCGGTTTCGGTGCGGGTGCAAGCGGCGGCGCATCCTGCGTCATTTTTTCTGGTTGAGCCGTCGCTTCTTGCGGCGTGGACAGCGTCTGCTGCGGGCCGACAGGCGCATCCTGAGGGCTGGGAGTCGATTGCACGCTATCCGCCACCATTAACATCATGGCAGGCGGCGGTGCTTCAATGGAGGAATCAAGCGCATGGTAGCTAACCCAGACAATCAGCCCTGCGTGCAGCGCCAATGCCAGCAGCCAGCCGCTCCCCCAACGAACCGTCGTGGCGGGCTGAACCGTATTATATTTCAGCGTCTGTGCAGCCATTAGCCTACCGCCCCTCGCCGTGGAGACAGGAGTAGCACTCTCAATGAATGGGGTTCCGAGGAGGTCATCATGCGTTCTTCATCACATCGTTAGGTATAAAACGGCAGCAGATAATAGTAGGTCGTTCAGCTACGAGGATCGGGCAGAAAAAAAGTGAAAACAGCATAAAAAGTAATGTTATTACGTTTTAGCAGGATATTTTATCGCGCAGCAATCTGAACCCAATAGCGAGAGAAATAACGCACCTGTACAGGCAGTGCCTCCATCAGCGCCGCTAAAATATTATCGGTATCATACAGTGGGAAGACGCCGGAAAACCGCAGGCTCTCCACCTCGGGCTGGCAACGAATGACACCGCTGCGATAGCGGCTCAGTTCATCAACAAAATCCACCAGACGCTGATTATCCGCCAGCAGCTGTCCTTTCACCCACGCAGGCTCTGCCCTCGCCGTCTCGATCTGGCCGCAGCGCTGCGTAGAGAACGTCGCAGTCTGTCCGCTTTTCACCACCTGTACATCCTGACCGTTACGCTGCGGATGAAGCCTCACTGCGCCGTCATACACCGCCACCTGCGTGTATTCATCCTGCACTCGCAGACTAAAGCGCGTCCCCAACGCCTGCACTTTTCCCTGTGCCGTCGTCACAATGAAAGGACGTGGATACAACGCGGCCTTCTCCGCCTGACCGGTTTCGATCATGACTTCACCACGAATCAGCGTGAGCTGGCGTAGATCGTCACCGTAAGCCACATTCAGCGCCGTCTGCGTATTCAGCAACAGCGTCGTGCCATCGTCCAATAGCGCATGGCGCTGTTCGCCCACCTGCGTCTGGTAATCCGCCGTCAACGACTGCCAGAGGTCGGTACGCGATCCCGCCATGCCAGCGCCTCCGATCAGACAGAGAATCGCCAACGCTTTGAGTACGCTACGACGCTGCATACCGTTAAGTGTTGATAGGCTCTGGTGTGCCGCCCGTGCATTAAGCTGACCCAGATTGGCACACACGGATTCGATATGCTGCCACGCCTGTTCGTTATCCGGCGAGGCGTCCCGCCAACGCTGCCACTCGCGGCGATCCTGTTCCGTAACGCTGTCGGACATCAGTTGCGTCAGCCACGCCACGGCTTCACGCGCGCTGTCTGGCTGAATCGGCTGGCCCTGTCGGTCACGATAAAAAGTGCGATCGTTCATAGCGGCAGCGCAAAGAAACACTGGAGGTTGGCGCGTTGCAGATACTGTTTCACCGAACTGCTGGAAACCCGCAAGCGTTCGGCGATATCGCTGTAGCGCATGCCGTGGAGGTGCGCGAGCAGAAACGCTTCCCTGACCGGTGCTGGCAAGCCGTCCAACGCGGCATCAAGCTGTTCAAGAATTTCGAGGGTAAGCAGACGCGTTTCCGGGGATGGCATACAGGCATCCGGCTGCGTGCTCAGCACATCCAGATAGGCATCTTCAATCTTTTTACGACGATAATGATTGGCGACCAAACGACGAGCCACGGTAGCCAGAAACGGGCGCGGCTGGCGAATCGTGAGCAGTTCTGGGTTCATCAGCACGCTCAGGAAGGTGTCCTGTGCCAGATCTTCCGCATGCTGGGCGCAGTCCAGTTTATGGCGCAGCCAGTTACACAACCAGCGGTGGTGATCGAAATAGAGCTGTTGGGCAAAGTCATTAACGCTGGCCGTTGCTTTCCTCACCATCGAACTTTACCCCAGAGCACTATTTAAACATAAGAATGATAATCGTTCTTATTTATGTTTTTTCCCTCTGACTGTCAAGTTCCGAAACGAAAATTATTCAAATTTGCTGAATTTACATTACGCCCATGCAACATCATCCGCTAACGGGGCGGCAAGGATATCCGCCCCGAGCACCACGATTAGAAACGCTGTAACACGCTGATTTTTACGTTACGTCCCACACCGGACACAGATTCGCCCAGGTACGGGTAGTAATCGGTATTCAGCAGGTTATCGACCGTCACACGTGCTTCAAATCCTTTTATTGCCTGCGGCTGCCAGCTGGCGAACAGGCCATGCAGCACGTATCCCTTACTCTTCGGCAACGCCCAAATATCGGCCTGTGGATCGCCATCGGCAGGTGAACGATCCTGCTTACGCACAAAATCACCCGTCCAGCCTACCGCCATATCCAGACTTGGGATTTTGGTGCCCAGCGTGGCGTGTGCTGTCGTCGGTGGAATCTCGGCGATCCAGGTTTTATTGCCCCACGGATTACGCGGTGACGCATCGCGCTCGCCACGAATTGAGGAGAAGGACAGGCTGCCAAACAGCCAGCGGCTGTCGTAGAAGGATTCAATCTCTACCCCTTCAATCGTATAGCCCGGCAGATTACGGTAGTTAGAGAGCGGCTGCCCACAAGATGATGACGTACCGCTCTGCGTCTGCGCTTCACACAAGATACCGCGACGGTAGAAAATTTCGTTTTTACCGCGGTTACGGAACAGCGTGGTGCGGATTTGCAGACTGTCTTCTTCCAGCATCAGGTTGTTGAAGTCCAGAATCGCGCCCAGACGAAATGCTTTGATGCTTTCCACTTGCAGATTACGGCTGGTTCCCGGCACGCTGGACGCGGCAGACTGCACTTCATACTGTTCATCGACGACAGGCGCGCGCCAGGTACGGCTGGCATCGGCAAACAGCGACAGATTGTCCGTCGCCTTCCACAGCGCACCAATGCGCGGCGACCAGCCGGTGTAGGTCACGCTGCTGTAGTCATGCCCTGCAGCCGGAATGCTGCTGTTATAACGTGGTGCCGCGTTGGGTTTCCCCGTGTTCGTCACGTGGTCATAACGTACGCCCGGCGTGATCGTTACGCTGCCCAGCGTCACCGCATCCTGTACATACAGGCTGCGGGTTTCCTGTTCCCCTGCCGGCATATAGTAAGGCTGGAAATAGCCGTAGTTATACTCGGCGTTATTCTTACCGGATGGATAGTAGATCAGCGTGTCGCGCTTATGCTGATGCCAGCGCATACCCACCAGCAGCTTATGATCGAGCGGGCCGGTGCTGAAACGACTTTCATTACTGACCTCCGCGAGCTGATCCTTGTAGCTCACCCAGCTTTCGTTCCCCAGCGATCCCAGATAGCTACTCTGTGAAGCTGAATCAGGGCGTCGGTCATGCTGTTCAGTTTTTGAGGTAGCAAATGACGCCGTCAGATTCAGCCACGGCTGATCCTCCGGTGCAATATTCCATTTCAGGGAGTAGTTCTTATCCACCTGATCGCGGTAAACCAGCTTACGCCGCCAGGCCTCTTCCCAGCCGTAGCGAGTAATTTCCGCCTGTGTGGGCGACGCCATGTCGTCACGCTTAGCGGCAAACGGCTGCCAGCCGTCAGATTCGGAGCGCATCGCAGAGAGCGTCAGCGTTTGAGCATCCGTCAGATAGATGTTGGTCTTCAGTAAATAGGACGCCATATCGCTGGTCGAGTAGGCAAAGCGCGTACCGTCAGGGCGTTCGATGTTGTCGCCATCACGCTTGCTCATATAGAGCAGGCCATCAGCCATTCCCTCTTCCGTGCGGCCATACAGCGCGCCGCTGTAGATATTTTGCCGATCGTTGGTGTGATAGCTGTATTTGACCATCCCACCGAAATTTTCTCCCGGCATCAGCAGATCGCTGGCGTCTTTGGTATCAACGTGAATGGTGCCGCCGAAGCCGCCGTTGCCGCTGCGAATATCATGCGGCCCTTTATCGACATCGATCCGTTTAATCAGCTCAGGCTCAATAAATACCGAACCCTGGCGGTATTTCTCAAAGCCTTTTGGCGCACCGTCCAACACGACTTTGACGTCTTCCATATCGCCCATGCCCCAGATATTCAGGCTTTGGCCCCCCGGACGGGGAGAACCCGCCATCGACACGCCGGGGAGTTTATCGAGCAGGCCAGCAATATTATCGGCCTGCACGCGATCAACATCGGCCTGACGCAGCACGGAACGTCCGGCGGCGGCGCTGTCCGATGTGCCGCCAACAACCGAAAGCGTCGGGATGATCAGGCTGCCGTCGCTTCCCTCGGCGGCAAGCGCGGATTCCAGCCGATAGCCCGTGGCCGTCTGGACCGCACTCAGCCCCGTTCCGGCCAGTGCAGCCGCAAAAGCGGCCTGAACGGTGTAGGTTCCCTGCACGCTCCCGCTGGTTTTATTCTGTGTTTGATCGGGAGAAAACGTGAGAATGACATTGGCACGGCTGGCAACGGCCTGTAGCGTGGTTCCGAGCGGCCCCGCCGGAATGGAAAACACCACTGTCGGTGCTGTGGCAGAAGCGGTCGTTTCCGCCGCCAGCGCCGAGCCAACCGTCCCGGCACCCAAGATCAACACGCCAGACAGTGCCAGATGCACTGCCCGCACCACCGTCAAGACGGGTTTGTGCGCGATGCGCCCGCCATTATGATTATTTATCGCCATTGTCATTCCCCTGAAGTATTGAAAAAAAAGACACATCAGGTAGGTCACGCGAAAAACCAAATCGGGCAGAAAAAGTGCAAAAATTTTCAGGAAAACCTCTTCAATGCGATGTAAGCAGCCGTGTTCAGGTGACAAACGGGGCTTCTCTTCGGCCGAAAAACGCACCTTCGGTCACGAACGGCATCCCCTCCGCCATTGATTTTCACGGCGCTTGACCTCATCTTAGTGATTAATCCGCAATAGATATCCGCCTTGCCGGTTTCTCTCTGCAACGGATTTCACTTACCGGCAACGAGATCACCCACAATTATCAGGACGGCACCATGACGAATCCATTACTGACCTCATTTACCCTGCCCCCGTTCTCCAGTATCAAAACGGAAGATATTGTCCCTGCGGTGAAGTCCGCACTGGATGAATGCCGCGAGACGGTAGAACGCGTGGTGGCGCAAGCGGGGCCGTTTACATGGGATAATCTGTGCCAACCGCTGGCAGACAGCGACGATCGTCTTGGCCGCATCTTCTCACCCATCAGCCACCTGAACGCGGTGAAAAACAGCCCAGAGCTGCGTGCGGTTTATGAAGAATGTCTGCCGCTGCTGTCCGAGCACAGCACCTGGGTCGGCCAACATGCGGGACTCTATCAGGCTTACCGCAGCCTGCGCGACGGCGAGCACTACACCGCACTGAGCGTGGCACAGAAGAAATCCGTTGATAACGCGCTGCGTGATTTTGAGCTGTCCGGTATCGGCCTGTCGCCAGAAAAACAGAAACGCTACGGCGAAATTTCCGCTCGTCTGTCCGAACTCGGTTCGCAATACAGCAACAACGTGCTGGATGCCACCATGGGCTGGAGCAAGCTGATTACCGACGTCGCCGAGCTGGATGGCATGCCGGAAAGCGCACTGGCAGCAGCCAAAGCGCAGGCCGAAGCCAAAGAACAAGACGGCTGGCTGCTGACGCTGGATATCCCAAGCTACCTGCCAGTGATGACCTACTGCACCAATCAGGCGCTGCGTGAAGAGATGTACCGCGCCTACGGCACGCGCGCCTCCGATCAGGGACCGAACGCAGGCAAATGGGACAACAGTGAGGTGATGGCGGAAGAGCTGGCACTGCGTCACGAGCTGGCACAGCTGCTGGGCTTCGACAGCTATGCGCACAAGTCGCTGGCGACCAAAATGGCGGAAAACCCGCAGCAGGTACTCGATTTTCTGACCGATCTGGCTAAACGCGCCCGTCCACAGGCTGAAGAAGAACTCGCGCAGCTGCGTGCCTTCGCCAAAGAACACTACGGCGTGGATGAATTGCAGGCCTGGGATATCACCTACTACAGCGAACAGCAGAAGCAACATCTGTATTCCATCAGCGATGAGCAGCTTCGTCCGTACTTCCCGGAAGAACGCGCGGTGAACGGCCTGTTCGAAGTGGTTAAACGCATCTACGGCATCACGGCCAAAGAGCGTAAAGACGTCGATGTCTGGCACCCGGACGTTCGCTTCTTCGATCTGTTCGATGAAAGCGGTGAGTTGCGCGGCAGCTTCTACCTCGATTTGTACGCCCGCGAACACAAGCGCGGCGGAGCCTGGATGGACGACTGCGCGGGTAAACTGCGTAAAGGCAACGGCGAACTGCAAAAACCGGTCGCTTATCTGGTCTGTAACTTCAACCGTCCGGTCAACGGCAAACCAGCCCTGTTCACTCACGACGAAGTCACCACGCTGTTCCACGAATTCGGTCACGGCCTGCACCACATGTTGACCCAGATCGATACCGCCGGTGTCGCGGGCATCAACGGCGTACCGTGGGATGCAGTCGAACTGCCGAGTCAGTTCATGGAAAACTGGTGCTGGGAACCGGAAGCGCTGGCCTTTATCTCCGGCCACCACGAAACCGGTGAACCGCTGCCACAGGAACTGCTGGATAAAATGCTGGCAGCGAAGAACTATCAGGCTGCGCTGTTCATTCTGCGCCAGCTGGAGTTCGGCCTGTTCGATTTCCGCCTGCATGCCGAGTTTGATCCTGCGAAAGGCGCACAGATTCTGCCGACGCTGGCTGAAATCAAAGCGCAGGTGGCCGTGGTGCCAAGCCCAAGCTGGGGCCGCTTCCCGCACGCGTTCAGCCACATCTTCGCTGGCGGTTATGCCGCAGGCTACTATAGCTATCTGTGGGCGGACGTGCTGGCGGCGGATGCTTACTCCCGCTTCGAGCAAGAAGGTATCTTCAACCGTGAGACCGGTCAGTCATTCCTGGATAACATCCTGACCCGCGGCGGTTCCGAAGAGCCGATGGAGCTGTTCAAACGCTTCCGTGGCCGTGAACCGCAGTTGGATGCCATGCTCGCGCATTACGGCATCAAAGGATGAGCATCTGCTTAATCGCAGAAGAAGGCGCCGATAGTGGCGCCTTATCTTCTCTGGCCGCACGCTGGGGGCTGGTTTCCGATCCCGATGCGGTCATGGCGCTAGTGCTGACTGCGGAACGTCTGGAACTGCGCAAGCAGGACGAACCGAAGCTTGGTGCTATCTTCGTCGATTTCATTGGTGGGGCGATGGCGCATCGTCGTCGCTTTGGCGGCGGACGCGGCGAGGCTGTTGCCAAAGCTGTCGGTATCAAAAAAGATTACCTGCCGGATGTCGTGGATGCGACGGCTGGACTAGGGCGCGATGCTTTTGTGCTGGCCGCATTAGGCTGTCACGTACGTATGGTGGAGCGCAATCCGGTGGTTGCGGCACTGCTGGATGACGGGTTGCAGCGTGGCTATCAGGACGCAGAAATTGGCCCGTGGCTACGGGAGCGGCTAACGCTGCTGCACGCGTCGAGTATGACCGCACTGCGTGATATCACGCCGCCACCGGATGTGGTTTATCTCGATCCAATGTTTCCGCACAAACAAAAGAGCGCGCTGGTGAAGAAAGAAATGCGCGTGTTTCAGTCGCTGGTTGGTGCAGATGACGACGCCGATGCGCTGCTGGAACCCGCCCGCGCGCTGGCGAAAAAACGCGTCGTGGTGAAGCGACCAGACTATGCGCCGCCACTGGCTGGCGTACCGGCACAGTCTATGCTGGAAACCAAAAGCCACCGCTTCGATTTCTACCTTCCCGCCTGACCTCTCGCCGCTGTGCCGCTGTGCCACTAAGCGCATCGGCGGCTAAAAACTTACCCTGCTTCGCATTTTCTATGCTGTTTTTGCAAAGTCTGTAGCACAAATGGGAAGCAAATCGCATAATTCCGCGCTATCACCATTTATGACACTAAGATGACATAATGAAAAAAACGCTTCTGTCACTTCTGCTTTGTTTGAGTACTTCTGCTATGGCCGCTCAAGAACCCGTCAATATTACGATTCTGGGGACATCCGATCTGCATGGCACCTTTGTTCCCTGGGATTACGCCACCGACACCGCCAACATGGCTGGCAGCCTGAGTCAAATCGCCACGCAGGTGCATAAGGTTCGCGCACAGCAGCCGAATGTGATTCTGGTTGATGCGGGCGATACCATTCAGGGCAACTTTGTCGAAACCTTTAAGAATGACAACACCAGCCCGATGATCCTCGGTTTTAACGCCCTGAATTATGATGTCTGGGTACTGGGCAACCACGAGTTCGATTTCGGCCTGAACGTGCTTTCCACCTCGCTTGACCAATTCAAAGGCACCGCGCTGGCAGGCAACATTTTTTGGGAGAGCGGTAAACCTTACTTACCCGCCTATAAAATTGTCGAACGGCAGGGCGTGAAGATTGGCATCATCGGTATGGATACGCCGATGACCGCGGAATTCGCCAAAGGCACTGACCGCGTGAAAGGGCTGAACTTTACCGATCCTGTCGGGGCAGTAAAAACCGTTATCCAGCAACTCCACGGCAAAGTGGATGCCATCGTGCTGGTCGCCCATATGGGCATCGATAACGAAAACCAGCGACCGGGCACTGGCGTCGGTGATATCGCTCGCGCTAACCCTGAATTAGCCGCCATCGTCGCGGGCCATATGCACGTAAAAGTGGATAAAGAGGTGATAAATGGCGTGATCGTCACCGAACCTGACAGATATGGTCGCGCACTGTCGCGCATCGATTTGCAGTTTGAGCAGCAGAACGGCAAGTACGTGCTGATTAACAAAGACAGCTATACCTATTCGATCAAGGACGTGGATTCTGACCGCAAGATGGAAGACATCTACGAGCCTTATCACAATACCCTGCGCGCCAACGCTAACCGTCCGATTGCGCAGCTCCTCGGGCACGATCTGGTGCCGCAAGATGCCGTGAAAGGCATTCCTCAGGTACACGTTCAGGACACCGGTATCAGCGCCCTGTTCCAGGAAGCCAGCCGCTATTACGCTCCTAAAGCGCAGGTTATCGCACTGCAAATTGATAACGATCGGCCCAAGCTGAACGTCGGCACCATCGCCGCGAAGGACATTGCCTTTAACTATCAATACGCTGGCGGCGAGATCACGGTTTATCAGCTCACCGGTAAAGAGCTGAAGAAATACATGGAATGGTCAGCGGGTTACTTCAACCAACTACAGGACGGCGATGTGACTTATAGCTTCAATCCGCAGCGCCGCGCGTCCAAGTATTCCACCAACGATTTCTTCGACGGCGTGACGTACACCATCGACCTGACGAAACCCGCCGGACAGCGCATCACCGACCTGAAAATGAATAACGGCATGCCCGTTACCGACGACATGCCGATTCGTCTGGGCATGAACAGTTACCGCATGGGCCACCTGACGCAGAAAGGCGGCGTGCTGGAAGGCATGCAGTTCCCGGTGCTGTCGGATACCAAAGCGAAATATGGCGAAGAGGCGGGCACGATTCGTAACCTGACCATCCGTTATCTGACCGAGGTGAAAAAAGGCCAATACGAGGGTACGGTGCCGCAGCGCTGGAAGCTGGCGGGATTGCAGGGCTATGAGCGCGAACGCCACATCGTCGAATCGCTGCTCAATAGCGGAAAGATTAGCGTACCGACCTCAGATGATGGCCGCTACAGCAACGTGCAATCCATCAACGTGAAAGCATTATTGCTGCCGGATGCTGCGCAGAGGGAGAAACGCGTAGCGGAACTGACGCAACAGCGCGACAGCGCCACCAACACGTTGACCAAACAGCGGCTGAACGATCAGCTGACGATTATCGCGGCCATTAACTAACCGACGCCTCAGCGGGAATCCAAGACCGCTGACAACGTGCGTCGAGCGGTGATAATGGATAGATCGTAAAGACGCTGCACAGTCTGCCATTGGCAGGCTGTGTTATCTCTCGCTGCGGGCTTTCCAGCGTTCGCTCGTCAGGTAGCCGTTCACGCCGACATCCAGGAAAGGACGTGGCGGCAGGTAGTTCGCCTGTCCGAGCGATTGCATATCGCCAATCAGCAGGTTGTCTTCACCGAGCGCCAAATCCGCCAGAATGTGCCCAGCCGCGGTTTGCTTCGACAGCCCCGCCCCGTTACAGCCAGCGGACGCGTACACATTGTCGCTTAGCTGCCCCCAAATTGGCGCGCCGTTGCGCGTTACACTAATCAAACCTGACCAGGTATGCGCCATCTTCACATCGCTCAACTGCGGGAACATCCGGGCAAAAATAGCGGCGTGACGACGCGCATGGCGTCCGGTTTCTACCGCGCTATTGACCAGCTCTGGGGTAAATTTCACATGCTCCCGAATCAGGAAGCGATGATCGCGCGTATAGCGCAACGTCGCACTGGCCAGCGCATTGACCGGCGTCAGCCCCCAGTCCGGCATGTCACCCATGCGTGCTATCTGCTCCGCATTCAGCGGCTCCGTCAGCGTCGCGAAGGTCGCCACGGCAAACACCCGACCATTGAACAGCGGCAGGCCGCGCGCCGCGCCGTTAATCGCCATCATCAGCTTATCTGCCTGAATCTCACCGTACGGCGTTTCCACGCGGATGCGCGATCCGGTTTCGATATTCAGCGCAGGTGAATGGGCGTAAACCGTCACGTTCTTCGGCAAATTCGCCACCAACCCGACCACCAGCGCCGCCGGGTTTAGCAGAATGCAATTGGGAGTGTACACAGCGCGATGATAGAAAGATGTGCCAAGGCGGCGTGCAAGCTCGTCTTTTTCCACCACCTGATAGGGTTCGCCAAGATCGTTCAATTCGCGGACATAGGTATCGATCAGGCCGTTAAACGTTGAACTGACGGCGCAGTGATATTTCCCCGCCACGCTCCAGTCGCACGCAATCGCATGGCGATCCACCTTCTCTTTCAGATGCGCGACGCCGGACTGCAACAGGCGACGATACGCCGCCGCTTTTTCCAGCTCGGCCGTCGAGCTACCGATGTTGTGCGGCAAATCGATGACAAAACCGGAGTTACGCCCGGAGGCATTGTCGCCAATCTCACCCGCATCCAGCAGGATAATGTGTTTATCTGGGCGCTGTTCAGCCAGACGCTGTGCAAAGGCAATCCCCGCATAGCCAGCGCCGATCACCAGCCAGTCCGCCTTTGTTTTTCCACGCTGCTGCGGGTAATTCGGTTTATCGATAAGATCTGCCGACCAGCCATTACGATTCTGATCGAAAGGAAGATGTTTGATTTTCACAGTGGTGTAAGCCTTGAAGAGAACGGGTTGTACCAGAAGACTGACGATACACAATGCTGATTAAGATAAAGAAAGGCAGGAAGCGGTGTCCAGCAAGAAATGTCGCTAAAATTTAGATAAATAAGTGAGAAATCAAAGCGCCTGCGAATACAGGCGCTCAGAAGAACTAAGGCGTTACACGACGCCCTGCGCCAGCATCGCGTCGGCCACTTTTACAAAGCCCGCCACGTTGGCACCGCGCACGTAGTTAGTCTGGCTGTTTTCACCGCCGTACTGCACACAGGCATTGTGAATATCCAGCATGATGTGGTGCAGACGCGCATCCACCTTCTCTGCTTTCCAGCCCAAACGTGCTGCGTTCTGCGCCATTTCCAGACCGGATGTCGCCACGCCGCCCGCGTTAGCCGCTTTGCCCGGCGCAAACAGCACGCCAGCATCCAGGAACGCGTCGGTTGCTGGGATCGTGGTTGGCATATTGGCACCTTCTGCCACGGCTTTCACACCGTTAGCAATCAGCGTCTGCGCCGCAGGCAAATCCAGCTCATTCTGCGTCGCACACGGCAGCGCGATGTCTACCGGTACTTCCCACGGCGTTTTGCCTGCGAGGTAGGTCAGTTTCGCTTCGCGCGCGTAATCTTCCACGCGGCCATAGCGTTTGTTTTTAATCTCTTCCAGCAGCGCCAGCTTCTCTGGGGTAAACCCGCTCTCATCCACCACCGTGCCGTTAGAATCCGATGCCGTAACCACGCGCGCACCCAGTTCCATCGCTTTTTCAATCGCGTACTGCGCCACGTTACCGGAACCGGATACCGCGACACGCATGCCTTCAAAGCCCAAACCGTGGCGTTTCAGCATCGCTTCCGTGAAGTAGATCAGGCCGTAGCCCGTCGCTTCAGGACGAATCAGACTGCCGCCGAACGACAATCCTTTACCGGTGAAGACGCACGCCGTGTTGTTGGTCAGTTTCTTCATCATGCCAGTCATGAAACCGACTTCACGGCCGCCCACGCCGATGTCGCCTGCCGGAACGTCCGTATCCGCGCCCAGATGACGATACAGCTCCGTCATCAGCGCCTGACAGAAGCGCATGACTTCGCCCTGGCTTTTCCCTTTCGGGTTAAAGTCCGAACCGCCTTTGCCGCCGCCCATTGGCAGCGTCGTCAGCGCATTTTTGAAGGTCTGCTCGAATCCGAGGAATTTCAGAATCGACAGGTTAACGGACGGGTGGAAACGCATGCCGCCTTTGTATGGGCCGATCGCGGAGCTGAACTGGACACGCCAGGCGCGGTTCACCTGTACCTGGCCTTTGTCGTCCGTCCATGCGACGCGGAACTGAATCACGCGTTCCGGTTCTACCAATCGTTCCAGCAGGCTGTAATCCGCATAGTGAGGGTTCTGCTCCAGAAAAGGCCACAGAGTGGAAAGGACTTCATTAACGGCCTGTAGAAACTCAGGCTGATGCGGATCGCGTTGTTGAACAGAATCAAGAAAACTTGCCAGAGATACGATTTGTGCCATGAACAGCTCCTGATTGAACGAATAAGTTCCCGTCTGCTTCTTTATTTTTAGACACGCAGAAGCTTGTGGGATCGGTGAAAATGATGTTGTGTCCTCTGGACTATAACACTGGCGATGGATATTTAAGCAAGCGTTTTCTTTTCAGATAAACGTTATAATCCAATGGGATAGGAAGGGTTTTTTGGCGATTTGAGCAGAGAAATTTGCTATAAGTTTTTGTTATATAACAAAAGGCACAGCTAAGAAGCCGTGCCTTTCGTCACTGAAAAAAAATGCAAAAAAAGCTAATTTTTATTCGTCTTCCTCATCGCGCAACGGCACGATGAGCATGTCGACATGTACGGTATTAATCAGCTGGCGAGCAGAAGACATCAGTTTGCTCCAGAAGTCCTGATGGTGACCGCACAGCACGAGATCGACATCGTATTTCTTAATCGCATCAACCAACACCTGCCCTAAATCGCCGCTGCCGCTCAGCGTTTCGCTGATAGGGTAGCCCGCATTCTCGGACAGCTCAGCCAAGGCGTTCTGGGTTTCTTCGGAGATACGCTGTTGCATGTCACCCAGATTGACGTCAATCAGCCCGGTGTAGAGATCGGAGTAGTTCACATCGACGTGGATTAACGACACTTTCGCATTGTACGGTCTTGCCATTGAAACCGCTTTTTCCACTAACACTTTGCTTTCTGGAGAAAGGTCAACAGCAATAAGGATGTGTTTGTAAGCCATAATAAGACTCCTTCCGTAAAGACTAATTAAGGGTTAGCAGATATTTCTCCTGCCAATCTGATACTTAACAGCGGATTATAGGATAGCACTCGTCCGCGCTATCGGTATGTTCAGTCGATCACAACCTGTTTTCAAACCTGTTAATTCTATTGATAAGTGTAGTAGAAACTGCTCCTTTTCACAGTTAAATCGCGCAGCTTCTCCTTTCAGAAAGGGCATTATCTCGTCGAAAATCGTCCTTCATGCCGATTGCGCCTGCCTCTCTGGCACAAACGAACATTCTTCTTCTACACTAGAAGTAGGGCGCGGTGAGCCTGTCCGCTGCACCCTGGGATGGAAAACGAGAATGGGGCTAGCCGTGATGCCGTTGGCTATCCAAAATGACAATAAAATCGTGCGCAAGCGCGTGGCATAACTATTCGTAGAAAAATGTCACAGACAAACGTCGTCGATAAGCGTCGCGGATAAATAAAGAGTAGCGCTTATCATCGGTGACAGGTGGGCAATCGGAAGACATGGCCATCGTATCTGACGAATAGAACGACCGGGAGGGAAGCATGATTAGTACATTTGCGCTTTTCTGGGCTTTATGTATCGTCTGCATCATTAATATGGCGAGGTACTACTCTTCATTACGCGTGTTACTGCTGATTTTGCGTGACTGTGACCCGCTGCTTTACCAATACGTTGACGGGGGTGGCTTCTTTACATCGCACGGCCAGCCAAGTAAACAAATCCGGCTGGTACGCTATATCTACGCGCAACGCTATCTTGATCATCACGACCCTGAGTTTATTCGCCGTTGCGAGCGAGTGCGGGGACAGTTTCTACTTACGACCGCTCTGTGTGGCCTTATCGTCATCAGTCTGTTTGCGATGACAATATGGTATTAAACGCGGGTACTGACACAATTCTCTGGTATTAACATAGCCATTGTTATTAACACCCTCATTGGTATGACAACCATGAACGTCGATAAAAAGTAAAAAGGCGATTCCCCACAGAATCGCCTTTTTTATAACGTAAGCGACGTTGAAAAACGTTCCCTACGTTTTTTGATGCGTGATGAGTTACCGCCGTTAGATCAGCTTCAACGCCAGCCAGTACAGCGTACCGGACATCAGCATTGAGACAGGCAACGTAAGCACCCAGGCAAGCAGAATACTTCTGATCGTTTTGCCCTGTACGCCCCCACCGTCCGCAATCATCGTCCCGGCAACCGCCGAGGACAATACGTGCGTGGTGGAAACCGGCATACCGGTATAGCTGGCAACGCCAATCGACAAGGCCGCCGTCACCTGCGCCGAAACGCCCTGTGCGTAGGTCATGCCTTTCTTACCAATCTTCTCACCGATGGTCACTGCAACGCGTTTCCAGCCCACCATGGTGCCCAGAGACAGCGCCAATGCGACAGCGACGATAATCCAAAGAGGCGCATACTCAACCGTCTGCAGCATGTCTTTACGCAGGTTGCTCAGGTAGCGCTTATCTTCGCCTGACGTTTCTGGCAGCTTGATCACCCGATCCATCGTGTCAGAGATACACATCAGCAAACGACGTACTCTGCTACGATCGTCAGGGTTCAACTGGTCGTAACTTTTCAGGTTATTCAGCAGGCCCTGTGTACGGTCAATCGCAATCATCACGCGTGAACTGTCACAGTGAAACTCTTTCTGACCGTTGCCAGGAATCGTGCTTTCTGGCGTAGGAATCACTGGCGGAGACAGGTCGATAACGTGCGTCAGCGCGTCGCCGTGCTGCTTGTAGTATTCCTGCAAATTGACAACAGCATCACGGGTACGGCTGATGTCATAGCCAGACGCATTCATGTTGACAATAAAGCCAGCTGGCGCGACGCCAATCAGCACCAGCATAATCAAGCCGATACCTTTCTGACCGTCGTTTGCACCGTGAGAGAAACTCACCCCAATCGCCGATAAAATCAGCGCGGTACGCGTCCAGAACGGCGGCTTACGTTTGCCGTCCTGCTTTTCGCGATCGACAGGCGTCAGATGCACGCGTTTGCGTTTTTTACTGTCGTTCCAGAACCGACGCAGCACCAGCACCAGCAGGCCTGCAACCACCATCCCCACAATCGGCGAGAGCAACAGCGACAGGAAAATGCTGATCATTTTCGGCACGTTCAACGCATCCACAACGGAGGTATCCGTCAACAGCGCGTTGGTCAAACCAATACCGATAATGGAGCCGATCAGCGTGTGAGAACTGGAGGCAGGAATACCGAAATACCAGGTACCCAGATTCCAGATAATGGCAGCCAGCAGCATGGAAAAGACCATCGCCAGACCGTGCGCCGAACTCACGTTCAGCAATAAATCCGTGGGGAGAAGGTGAACAATTGCATAGGCCACGCTCAGGCCGCCCAGCAATACACCGAAGAAATTAAAGACACCCGCCATAACAACGGCAAACTCGGCGCGCATAGCTCGGGTATAAATAACAGTGGCAACGGCATTCGCAGTATCGTGAAAACCGTTGATGGCTTCATACATCAGTACAAACAACAAAGCCAATATCAACATCAGGCCAGTGTAGTAATCCAAACCGGCAAATAAATGTAGCATAAACGTTAGGCCATTTAGTGGTCATGAACGCGGCGCATTATCGGCGACAAGCAGGGGTCTGGAAAAGCGAAATATGACATTTTTTTGACTTAATATGTGACGACGATCGGTGAACAAAGCACTTAATCAATAAAAATCAAATAATTATATATTTTTACTAAAATATGCAAATTGTTACGCTGGTATCGAACAAAAACCAACACTACAATTTGCCGCCCTACGGCTTATCGGCCTGCGGCAATCCAAGAAGATAAAATCACTCATCGGAGAAATGCATTGTGGAACAGTTTGACGCTGTCATCATCGGTGCCGGTGCAGCAGGCATGTTTTGTGCAGCACAGGCAGGACAACGCGGACTGCGTGTTCTACTGCTCGATAACGGCAAGAAGGCAGGCCGGAAAATCTTGATGTCCGGCGGCGGTCGCTGCAACTTTACCAATATGTATGCAGAGCCCGCGGCCTATCTGTCTCACAATCCTCACTTTTGTAAATCGGCACTGGCGCGTTATACCCAATGGGATTTCATCAGTCTGGTCAACAGCCACCGCATCGCTTATCACGAGAAAACGCTCGGTCAGCTATTCTGCGATGATTCCGCACAGCAAATCGTGGACATGCTGGTCACCGAGTGCGAACGGGCGAACGTCACCCTCCGTCTGCGCAGTGAAGTGACCTCGGTGGAGAAATCAGACGATTTGTTCACCGTCCAGCTAAGCAACGGCACATCATTCCAGAGCGCATCGTTAGTCGTTGCCTGCGGCGGCCTGTCGATGCCCGGCCTAGGCGCGACGCCGTTCGGTTACCAGCTGGCCGCACAGTTCGGTATCAACGTGCTCCCAACTCGCGCTGCACTGGTACCCTTTACGCTGCACAAACCGCTGCTCGAACAGCTGCAAACGCTCTCCGGCGTCTCGGTGCCGACTGTCGTCACCGCAGAAAACGGCGTAACGTTCCGTGAAAACATTCTGTTTACGCACCGTGGGCTGTCTGGCCCCGCTATTTTGCAGATTTCGAGCTACTGGCAGGCTAGTGAATTCGTCACCATCAATCTGCTGCCTGACCGCGATCTTACCCAGCTCATTAATGACGAGCGCGCCGCTCACCCGAACCAAAGCCTGAAAAACACGCTGGCACAGTGGCTACCTAAACGACTGGTTGAATGCCTACAGGAGTTAGGACAACTGCCGGACGTCACGTTGAAACAGCTCAACAGCGCACAGCAAACGCAGATTGAACAGAGCCTGCAACAGTGGCGCGTGCAGCCAAACGGTACGGAAGGTTATCGCACGGCCGAAGTCACCATCGGCGGCGTTGACACCCGCGCGCTGTCCTCCAAAACCATGGAAGCCAGCGCGGTGCCGGGGCTGTATTTCATCGGTGAAGTGGTCGATGTAACCGGCTGGCTCGGCGGCTATAACTTCCAATGGGCGTGGAGCTCAGCATGGGCGTGCGCGCAGGCGCTGCCTTTTGTAAAAAGCTGATAGACATAGAATGGATGTAAGGCGAGCAAGGTAAACGGTTCAATGTACCTTGCGAGCCTCAACAGCAGTCATCCTTCCAAAGTGGGTTATGAAAGCCCTTCGCCATTCAGCCGCGAATACCGCCGTTTATTCGGCGTTCCAGCCAAGAAAGAGATTACCGCCCTGCGCGAGCAGACTTCCCCATCGGGTATGCGGTCATAACTTAAACCAATCCTCACCAAAACGTTCGCACAGACCCGCCTGATTGATGAGATAAACTCATAAAGGCTATCGATTTTCATTAATTATCTTTCATACCAACTCTGCTAAATATCACTGGGGTAGTACAAAACTTAATTTCATAAATATCCGCCCCATTATTTCTTTTCCCTCTAACGGAGTTAGTGATGAATTTTAAAACCTCTTCGATCGCTGGTGCATTTCTGTTCTCAGCCTTTGCTGTACCAACGGCTCTGGCGGCAGACGCCCAAATGACGATTTCTGAAAGTGGAAGCCGAGAGTTTATCCGCGCCCCGGACGCCAATTTCACCGGCAGAGCCTGGATTGATCCGCTATTCATCAAAGCGCAGTCGCCTCAGCGCACGACAGGCGCTTACGTATCCTTTGAGCCCGGCGCACGCGCGGCCTGGCATACCCACCCTCTAGGCCAGACGCTGGTGGTCACTTCTGGAACCGGCTGGGTTCAACAGTGGGGCGGGGAGAAAAAAGTGATCAACGCAGGTGACGTGGTTTCCTGCCCACCGGGCGTGAAGCACTGGCACGGCGCGACCGCAACAACCGGAATGGTGCATCTTGCGATTCAGGAAAGCGACGCTGAAGGGAAAAACGTTCAGTGGATGGAGAAGGTTTCCGACGAGCAGTACGGACATTAAGGAGAACGCGATGAAAAAAACATCCCTTTCACTGATCGCCGCCGCGTTTTTCCTGTCTGGTTGCGCGACACAAGGGCAGCATACTTTCCCTGCTCAACCAGACGTTAATACTGCCGTTCGCACAGCGGCACCCGCCATGAGCGCTTATACACAAAAGCTGACCGATGGCGAGCTTTGGCAGCGACAGCAGCTCTCCGCCCGCGATCGTAGTCTGGTCACTCTCGCCGCGCTTGTTACCCGCGACAATACCACCCTTCTACCTCATTACCTGAATGTGGCGCTGGATAATGGCGTGAAGCCGTCCGAAATTTCAGAGCTGCTTACGCATCTGGCGTTTTATGCTGGCTGGCCTAACGCATCCTCAGCTGCGGTGGTCACAAGCAGCGTGTTTGCCAGCCGGGGGATCCGCTCAGAGCAGCTTCCGGGTATTGACGTCACACTGCTTCAAATTGATGAAGCTGCCGAAGCCCGACGCGTCAAGCTCGCATCAGAAAGCCTGGGCAATCTGGCGCCTGGCGTGGAGAAGTACACCACTGAGGCCCTTTTCCGCGATCTGTGGCTGCGGCCGGGGCTGGCTCCACGAGACCGTAGCTTGATCACGGTCAGTTCACTCATCACTGAGGGCCAGTCAGCCCAACTGCCTTACCACCTGAACCGGGCAATGGATAGTGGGCTCACCAAAGAGCAGGCTTCTGAAACGCTTACCCAGTTGGCCTTTATTGCTGGCTGGCCGAAAGTGTTTGCCGCATTACCGGTATTTAAAGAGGTCATCACGTCCCGTAACGGAAATTGATGATCGCAAGATGCCCTGTGTAATGCACAGGGCAACATTCAGCTCGTGTGAACAGTAATCCAACCCCCGCTTATTCAGGCTACAAACTTTATTGTCGCCGAATCTCTTTCAGCAAATAACCACTATAATAATCTCTATTCAGCACTCTCCTTTGATTCACGGAGAAAAGGACGTCTCTACATAGGCCTCTGCTGCCAGACAGGAGATGTGGATGAGCACCAGACGTAGCGAACATAAAATCAACATATTGCTGTTACTGGTTGCAGGCATGCTGCCACTGCTGCTTGGATTATTGTTCACTTTTGTTGAGTCCAGATTAATGGTAAAGCGCGATTTGGAATCCACTGCGCAAATCGCAATGAATCATGCCGAGAATATTTCGACACAGGCATGGCAGATGGTAGATCGCCTCCAGCGCTTTCATGGTCAGCCCTGCGACGTCATCGGCGATGAACTGCAACGTCTTGGTTCGGTCTTTTCTTACTTCCGCGCTATCGGCGTTATCCATAATACCGACGTCTATTGCTCTTCAACATTTGGCAGCACGCTGACGCCACTCAGCCGCGTCATTCAACAGCCGCTACCAGAGACCTATTCTGAACGCTGGAGCCTGTCGATTGCCGGTTCAGACAACGTGAAAGAACGCCCGGCGCTGATCTTCGTCCAGATGCCTCCTACGGGATACGGCGCTTACGCCATGGTCGATGCGCAATATCTGATCGACCTCATGACTGCGATTAGCAAGATTCGCGGCTATCAACTTATCCT
Organism: Pectobacterium polaris; assembly: GCF_002307355.1. Lineage (NCBI taxonomy): Bacteria > Pseudomonadati > Pseudomonadota > Gammaproteobacteria > Enterobacterales > Pectobacteriaceae > Pectobacterium > Pectobacterium polaris. The sequence goes on from NZ_CP017481.1 coordinate 1,057,346, forward strand.
GCAAATGGATAACGGTCACCCGATTCAAACGGGCCCAACCATTACGCCCCATAGAAGCCTATTTTCTACCTCTGCGCTTGAAATCAAGTCGAGCCGCTTTCCGCTTACTCTCAATGTTACTGCCCCCGCCACCCAAGAAATCACCAACTGGAAGCAGGCATTTTTCACGTTTCTGCCACTGGCCATTATTCTCTCTCTGCTTTTCACTACGGCGATGTGGTACTGGCAAAAACGTAAGTTATTCTTCCGCGAAGAAATCCGTAAGGGCATCGCTAACGGCGAATTTTCCGTCTATTACCAGCCGATCTATGACACGGAATCACGAGCCTGTACCGGAGTAGAAACGCTACTACGCTGGCGACGTAGCGATGGGCAGTGGATTAGACCCGATATATTTATCTCTGCCGCCGAAGCAGAAAGTATGATCATTCCCATCACTCGGCATTTATTTGATCTGGTGGCATCAGATATCGCCAGTTGGCAGGTAAAACCGGGATTCCATCTGGGGCTCAACGTTGCAGCAGAGCATTTGCATCACCCGAGTTTCGTCTCAGACGTACACCGCTTCGCAGAGAAAGTCGCCGCTCATTCATTAAGCATTACGCTGGAACTGACAGAACGTAACCTCATCAGCAACGGTCCTGAAATCATACAGCGCCTGCATCAGCTGCGTGAAGATGGCTTTATGATTGCCATTGATGACTTCGGCACCGGGCATTGTTCACTTTCTTACCTGCAAAATTTTCCACTGGATTGCCTGAAAATAGATCAGGGATTCGTCGGCGCGGTTTCATCACCAGATGAAGAAGCTCCTATTCTTGATGCCATTATTGCTTTAAGCCATCGCATCAAGCTTCAATCCGTCGCGGAAGGTGTGGAAACCGAACAACAGCTCATGTATTTACAACGGCGCGGCGTCAAATATATACAGGGATTCCTTTATGCCAAGCCAATGGACAATGAATCGTTGCTGGTCTGGCTTCACTATAATGGCAATAAATCGATTGAGAGCTTTATAAATAAAAACAAAGAAGGGAAAAAGTAGTAATAACCGGCAGAAACTTGTCCACCGGTATTCAATAATCGGCAAATCAGAAACGGTAACCGACGCCAATATTAAAGCTATCTATACGCGTTTCATAAATCTTCGTGCCTTCATAGCCAATATCAATCGCCCAGTTTGCTACTGGTGTGATTTGAATACCGGCACCGTAAGCAAAGCGCGTTTCCTTCTCACTACCAGAATCAGCAAAAGCACCGTAATCGTATTTCCAATCCACTTTGCCATGACCAATGCCCGCCAGGCCATAAACACTGACGACATCATTAAAACGGTAAGATGGCCCAGCCATCAAGGAGTAGTATTTAATTTTAGTCGTATCGTTGGAGTTGAAGTCACGATCATAATAATCTTCTTTTGCTCCCAGATAAGTGAAAGAGCCGATAATACCAAGTGCAGAATCGCCCTGATAATGATATTTGGCCGTAATCCCTTTTGGATCTTTAAAGTCATCGATTTTCGCCTGAGCATAACCCAAAGACACCGTTTGTGTCGCCTGAGCAGCAGACATTCCCATGGCACAAGCAATCAAAGTGGAGAGTAGCAGTGTTGTTTTTTTCATGATCGAAACATCTTCCATATTTGAATAAAAAGACGGTTTCAACAGAGCGAATATATAAGTATCGCGAATGTTGCCCGCACATAAACTTACATTTAAATACAGAGAGGTAAAGTCAGTATTATTTTTAAACAACTGAGATTTATTTCAAAAAAAACCATTAAAAAACAAAAATATAGATATTATTATTGATAATTAACGCGCGATTTTTCACGATATTTTTGGGAAGATTCCGAACTGAATATAAAGGGAATGAGGAAATTTTCGACGCCAAAGAATATTGAAATAAACCCTAGGTTTATAAAGGTTTCTTACAATCGGCTATTTTTTAAACGAAACGTTTTTTAAGTGAGACTATTTTTTAAACAGATAGTGTTTTTTTAAACACATAGTGTGAGCAGACGATAATTAAAACAGGAGAAAAGCTGAGAATGATTCACTGAAGGAGGGTGGTGGTCGGCGAGAGAGGATTCGAACCTCCGACCCACTGGTCCCAAACCAGTTGCGCTACCAAGCTGCGCTACTCGCCGAATGCGGGCGCATATTACTGCTACCTTATTAGAGCGTCAATACCTTTTTAGCAAAAGGATTTCAGCTGCCGTTAAAGTGTCCATCTCTTGTATTTACAGCCTGAAACCGACGTCCTTGTCCGTGATTCATGTCAATTAGCTGGTTTCTGGCACCAGTTATTTTTAGGGTTAATACCGCCGTCAGGCGATGTGTATCCCACACATCCAAGAATTGTATCAAACAGCTCTTCATGGCGATGTGTTTTGCCAACGCGCTGCTGAGCTTTCAACTGCTCGAACGCATGCTGATTATCGGCGTCAGCCAGAAACTTATCCGATGTCCAAACCATCATCGGTGAACGGAACTGTTCAGGCGGTGCCATCTGACGCGGCGTGCCGTGCAGATGATAGTTATCATCGATAGATTCACCGTGATCGGAGGCATAAAACACAATCGCTTTCTTATCCCGCACCTGGTCGATCACGCTATCAATAAAGCTATCGGTATAGAGCACGCTATTATCGAAAGCATTAATCAACTGCTCACGCGTACAGGAGGCATCAACACCCATACATTCTGGCTGATAGCGCGCATAGCTGCGGGGATATCGCATGGAATACAGGTAGTGAGAACCTTTGGTATGCAGCACAATCAAGTGTTTACCTTTGGGGTAGCGTGCCAGCGATTCCTTAACTTCATCGACCAGCAACATATCCTGCACCGACTTGCCGTCATTGTGTTTCTCTGACGCAATCATTTCACGGAAAGAATAGTTGTTTGCCTCGATGCTATTGTAAAACCATACCTCACTTTGCATAGCAAACAGCTCAGAGGTAAAGCCCAGCTCTTTCAGTACGGAAAAGATATTCCGTTCTTTCAGCGTTCGCTGCGGGTTGTCTTCCGTACCGCCTTCTCGCACAAACATACAGCGCATGGAAAGCTTGGTTGAGGTATCACACGACTGACCACGGAATGCGACCAGGTTTTTTTCTTTTGATAGCTTCGGCGTCGTGTCTCGCTCGTAGCCTAACAGCCCCATATGATCCCAGCGGGTTGTTTCGCCGATAATGAAAACCACGTAGGTATCGTCAATGCCTTTCGGCGGGACATAGGTAAAATGCTGAGCTGGATCGAAAAGATTGGAGGAATCCTGGTTCTCGTCATACTTGGTATATGCAAATAATCCTAATGCAGACAACCAGTTAGAAGGCAGATACGAGTGCGCCACTACCCCCCCATAGCTGGGCAAATCCACATTGGATTCTCGCTCGGACACTGACTGAACGTTGTCCATATAGCGAAGCGGCATCCAAACCAGTGCAACGACAGCGACAAGAACCAGAAGAGGAATCAAACGCTTTCCCGGTGATTTAAGCTGTTCGATCAGCGTATGACGCAGCGAATTTTTCCAGATCAAAAATAGTGGCAGCGCACTCACCACCAGCATCCACAGGAAAAAACGAAAACCAATAACTTCTTTAGAAAGATCAATATCCGTAGTCATGACCGCCGCAATAATGCCATAGCCAATTACGACATTAAAAAACGTCATGTAATAGCTGGCGGCAACGGAAATCAGCACCAAGAGAGAAGCGACTATCCGATAAAAACGACGTCCCCCGAGTGAAATAATCCTCATCAGGAAAAAGGTAAATAAGATACTCGCGGTCAATTCGACAAGAGCGGGAATAAACGTTGGAACCTGGCTACCAGCAGAGAGTGAAAAATAATCAAACCGGCGATAATACACTGAGATATTGAGAAAAAGACCAATATAGACTGCCAGGACAAACGATAATCTGGGTTGCGAAAAAGATGCTACAAACTTCATTATGACAAGTGCTCCAACAAACCTTTCTTATTATCTGAAGATATACGACAACATCCGTATGCCTGAGTTCAATGGAAATAATCAGGCTATCAGGCATTTCTATATCGCAAAACAGCAAATAGGCTTAGAACTTTAATTCGTAAATTTTACTTATGATTAAGTAGAGAGAACAGAAAAAAATTGTCCTTTTATGTGAATGAATCCACGAAAAAATAAAAGATGCGATCCCAATCGATTCTGAAAAATCATCACCGCTTATCGATGTATGCCTTCACGATCTAATCGGGTCATTAATTCCACCACGATAGGATGCTTCAGGAACGCCATAATCTCTTCTGCACGTCGTTCTCCAATGCCGGAGAACTGTCGCCACTGTTGCGCCGTCCACTGCTGTAACGCCAGCCAATCCACATCATCCAATGCGCTAATGGCGGAGCGAGGAACGGGAATACCCAGCGCAAGCAGCCAGCGGGATAACGGCATCTGCCGTGCCGACTGTAAGCTATCATAGATATCTCGCGCCCGCTTATCGCCCATGCCATTGACCGCATTAAGCTGCGCCTCCGTCAGAGATAGCCATGACAGCATATCCTCCAGTAAATCATGTTGTATCAGGCGCAACCACATCCCTTCACGCACTCCCGCCAGATTTAATCCATGCTCTCCACTCAACCAGACTAAGCGCGCCAGAAATTGCTGCTGGCAAACCGCGCTATACCGAAAACAGCTAAAAGCATGGAAATCATGTTCACTGGGAAAAACGATGGCTGGCCGCTCAGTGCCACGCCATACCACATTATCCAGACGTGGAATCCCCTGCCCCGCCAGGCTGACACTCACCCGATCGCCAGGCAACACGTCCCACTGTTTCCAACGAGACAGCGAGCCCACATTCACCCGGCTGACCGATTTGTCATCCAATTTAAGAGGATGGAGTTTTAACACCACGGCGATCTTACCCGTCCGTCCGACAGAAAACGCCACATCAGCCACTTCCGCAACCTGATTAACAGGCGGGTATTTCCATGCGATCGCCCAGTCGGCTGATGTATTACGCCAATAGCGCCCCTGCGGCTCTTTAGTCTGGCGGACAACCACACCATCCGTCACAAAAGGCAGTGGGTTGTGGTACCAGTGATGACGCCATTTCTCCGCGTCAGCGAATGACCCAATAGCATGGGTATAGTCCGCCGTCATCGCAAACCCCATTTCCTTCAATTTCTCCAGACGCTCGGGCATCGTCTTTGGTCCATCCGGCCATTCCCAGACAAACAGACCAATTTGCGACAACACAGAAGATGGCTGATGACGACGCATTTCACCGGCCACGACCGAACGGGCATTAACGCCGCCCTGAGTACGCTGCCGATGATCGGTCATCTTCAGGAAAAGTTCCCCTTGTAATACCAATGAGGAAGACGCATCGGTTAATAGATGAGGAATTCCCGGAATCTGGCGGGCTTTTTCCGTCCAGTCTTCACCTTGCAGACCGTTACCCCGGCTAACCGCGGACACGAGCTTGCCGTGCTGATAGACGAGCGTGACGGCTACACCATCGACTTTTGGTTGAATCCATAAATCCTCACGCTGTGCGATCCATTGCACCAGTTGCCGACGATCGGACAATTTTTTCAGTCCCGTATGGGCAACAGGATGAAGCTGCTTGCCATTATCGGGTAACCGTACGGGAATCGAGTTTTGGGGCTGAAAACAGCCTAACCACTGGTTTAACTGGTCCCGCAGCTGATCATAAACGTCATCTTCTATCGGGCTTTTCCCTTCGGTGTAATACACGTCATCCCACTGTTCTAACTGCTGACGCAATGCATCAATTTCTTTGCCAGCCCGTGTGTTATCCCAATCAGGGCACACCGCGGCCACAGTTGGGAAACTGCTGATACCCCCAACGACGATGATGATCAAAAATGTGCGGATCCTGAGCCACATAAAACCTCCTGCCATCCATTAGCGAATGGCCGCAGTACATAGCAACGGAGAGAAAAATACGAGGTGGAAAAAGGAGAAATGCCAAACGCGCCGCAAGATGATTCATCGTTTGCAGCAGCAATAAAAAAGACGGGAACACGCTTCGCAATCTAAAAAAGACACGTTGGCAAAAAGTTTTCCCGATGGCATAACGAAAAAACAGTCACCGGAGAATTTATCGCAGCGCGACTGATGACATATAGGCGTGTATAATGCGGGGAAATGCGCATTTTTCTGCTGCATATCACCATTCACCATCGTAACCGTTAATAAAACTTCATTATGGCTCAAGGCACGTTATATATCGTTTCTGCTCCCAGTGGAGCTGGGAAATCCAGCCTGATTCAGGCGTTATTAAAAACTCAGCCGCTTTACGACACTCAGGTATCGATTTCGCATACCACGCGAGCTAAACGACCGGGAGAAAACCACGGCGAACACTATTTCTTCGTCGAAGTCGATGAATTCAAGCGTATGATTCAGAACAGTGAATTTCTGGAACACGCTGAGGTCTTCGGTAATTACTACGGTACATCTCGGCCAGCAATTGAGCAGGTATTAGCGACTGGCGTTGATGTTTTTCTGGATATCGACTGGCAAGGTGCCAAGCAAATCCGCGCCCAAATGCCGCACGCGCGCAGTATTTTCATCCTGCCGCCGTCAAAAGAAGAACTGGCTCGCCGCCTGCGTGGCCGTGGACAGGACAGCGATGAAGTCATTGCCCGTCGTATGTCTCAGGCTGTGGCTGAAATGACGCACTACGGCGAGTATGATTACCTGATTGTGAATGATGATTTTGATCTGGCGCTGCTCGATCTAAAAACCATTATTCGCGCCGAACGTCTGCGTTTGAGCAGACAAAAGGTTCGGCATGATGCATTAATCACCAAACTATTGGCAGACTGACGCCTCTTTCAGTATGATGCCCAGTCATTTTATTTCCTGTGGAGTAGCACATTATGGCACGCGTAACTGTTCAAGACGCTGTAGAGAAAATTGGTAACCGTTTTGATCTGGTGTTGGTGGCTGCTCGTCGCGCCCGTCAAATCCAGACTGGCGGCAAAGATCCGCTGGTTCCTGAAGAAAACGATAAGTACACCGTGATCGCACTGCGTGAAATCGAAGAAGGTCTGATCAACAACCAGATTCTGGATGTTCGTGACCGTCAGGAACAGCAAGAGCAGGAAGCCGCAGAGATTCAGGCGGTCACCGCGATTGCTGAAGGCCGTCGTTAATCACACCACGAGTCGCCCTTGTACATTTTCGAAAGCCTTAATCTGCTGATTCAACGTTATCTGCCAGAAGATCAGATCAAACGTTTACAGCAGGCTTACTTAGTTGCACGTGATGCTCACGAGGGGCAGACTCGCTCCAGCGGTGAACCCTATATCACGCACCCCGTTGCCGTCGCCTGTATTTTGGCGGAGATGCGTCTCGATTACGAAACGCTGATGGCAGCACTGCTGCATGATGTCATAGAAGACACCCCCGCCACCTATCAGGACATGGAACAGCTTTTCGGTAAAAGCGTTGCTGAACTGGTAGAGGGCGTGTCCAAGCTGGACAAGCTGAAGTTCCGCGATAAGAAAGAAGCGCAGGCTGAAAACTTTCGCAAAATGATCATGGCGATGGTGCAAGATATTCGCGTCATCCTGATCAAACTCGCAGACCGTACCCATAACATGCGCACGCTGGGCTCATTGCGCCCGGACAAGCGCCGCCGCATTGCCCGCGAAACGCTGGAAATATACAGCCCGCTGGCACACCGATTGGGTATACATCACCTCAAAACCGAGCTGGAAGAGCTGGGTTTTGAGGCGCTGTATCCGAACCGTTATCGCGTCATTAAAGAGGTCGTCAAGGCCGCACGCGGTAACCGCAAGGAAATGATTCAGAAAATCCTGTCGGAAATCGAAGGACGTTTGACTGAAGCCGGGATTGCCTGCCGCGTGAGCGGTCGCGAAAAACACCTGTACTCCATCTACTGCAAAATGCACCTGAAAGAGCAGCGTTTTCATTCCATCATGGATATTTACGCGTTTCGGGTCATCGTGAAAGAACAGGACACCTGTTATCGCGTGCTCGGCCAGGTTCACAGCCTGTATAAACCCCGCCCAGGTCGGGTAAAAGACTATATTGCCATTCCCAAAGCCAACGGCTATCAATCACTGCATACTTCTCTAATTGGCCCGCACGGCGTGCCAGTCGAAGTGCAGATTCGCACCGATGATATGGATCAAATGGCAGAAATGGGTGTCGCCGCGCACTGGGCCTATAAAGAAGGTGAAAGCAGCACTACCGCACAGGTACGCGCCCAACGCTGGATGCAAAGCCTGCTAGAACTCCAGCAAAGTGCCGGTAGCTCGTTTGAATTTATCGAAAGCGTTAAGTCCGATCTCTTCCCTGACGAGATGTACGTCTTTACGCCAGAAGGCCGTATTGTGGAACTCCCCGCAGGCGCGACGCCCGTCGACTTCGCTTACGCAGTACACACCGATATTGGCCACGCCTGCGTCGGCGCACGCGTCGACCGCCAGCCTTACCCGCTGTCACAGTCGCTCACCAGCGGTCAAACCGTTGAAATCATTACCGCACCTGGCGCCAGACCGAATGCCGCGTGGCTTAACTTTGTGGTTAGCTCCAGAGCGCGCTCCAAAATTCGCCAGATGCTGAAAAACCTCAAGCGTGATGATTCCGTGAGTCTCGGCCGCCGTTTGCTGAACCATGCATTAGGCAATGGCCGCAAACTCTCCGACATCCCTGAAAAGTCGGTTCAGCTTGAGCTTGAGCGCATGAAGCTCGCCACGCTGGACGATCTGATGGCGGAAATTGGTATGGGTAATGCCATGAGCGTCGTTGTAGCGAAAAATCTGCTGAACGAACAATCTGAACTGGGCACAACCGGGCTGCGAAAGTTGCCGATCAAGGGCGCAGATGGCGTCATGATCTCATTTGCCAAATGCTGCCGCCCTATCCCTGGCGACCCGATTATTGCCCACGTCAGCCCCGGTAAAGGGCTGGTTATTCACCATGAATCCTGCCGTAACATTCGCGGCTATCAGAAAGAACCTGAAAAATTCATGGCGGTAGAGTGGGATAAGGTGACGGAACAAGAGTTCATCGCCGAAATAAAAGTGGATATGTTCAACCATCAGGGCGCACTGGCGAATCTGACGGCCGCGATCAACGCTGCAAACTCCAATATTCAGAGCATCAACACGGAAGAGAGAGACGGCCGCGTATACAGCGTCTTCATCCGCCTCACTACCCTCGATCGCGTTCATCTGGCCAATATTATGCGTAAAATTCGCGTAATGCCGGATGTCATCAAAGTTAACCGTAACCGAAATTAATCGTCATGACTCCTCAACGTTATGCACGCATAAAAGAAATGCTCAACTGCCGTCAGCCCGATCTGACGATTTGCATGGAGCAGGTGCATAAGCCTCATAACGTTTCTGCGGTTATCCGTACGGCGGATGCCGTCGGAGTGCATGAAGTCCATGCGATTTGGCCCACCAGCCGGATGAAAACGCTGGTCTCCTCCGCCGCAGGCAGCAATAGCTGGGTGCAGGTTAAAACCCATCGCAACATAGGTGATGCGGTTGGCCACCTGAAGGCCGAAGGCATGCAGGTTCTGGCGACCAATTTGTCTGAGCACGCGGTCGATTTTCGGGAAATTGATTACACCCGCCCGACCTGTATTCTGCTCGGACAAGAAAAAACCGGTATTACAGCCGAAGCGCTCAAACTGGCCGATCGGGATATCATCATTCCGATGACTGGCATGGTGCAGTCGCTGAATGTGTCTGTAGCCTCGGCGTTGATCCTGTATGAAGCCCAGCGCCAGCGCCAAATCGCCGGTATGTACCAGCGTGAAGACAGCCCGCTTGATGAAGAAGAGCAGCAGCGCCTGCTTTTTGAAGGGGGCTACCCGGTACTGGCGCGCGTCGCAAAACGTAAAGGGCTGCCTCGCCCTTATATTGACCATCAGGGTCAGATTGTAGCGGATACCCCGTGGTGGGCCGCGATGCAATCGTCGGAGTGCTGATGAAAGGCCGCCTGCTGAACACCCAACCGCTGAGTACACTTACTGGCGTGGGTGCAAGTCAGGCAGCGAAGCTCGCACGACTTGGGCTGGAAACCGTGCAGGACCTTCTGCTGCACTTACCTCTGCGCTACGAAGACCGCACGCATCTTTACCCGATTGGCGACCTCCTCCCCGGTATGTATGCCACCGTGGAAGGTGAAATCCTACGCAATGACATCACCTTTGGCAGCCGTCGCATGTTGACCTGCCAAATCAGCGATGGCAGCGGCATGCTGACCATGCGCTTCTTCAATTTCAGCGCCGCGATGAAAAACAGCCTCGCACCGGGACAGCGCGTTACCGCTTATGGCGAAATCAAGCGTGGCAAAATCGGTGCGGAAATCATCCATCCTGAATATCGTGTTCAGGGGGATAGTACGCAGGTCGAGTTACAAGAATCGCTCACGCCGGTTTACCCCTCCACAGAGGGCGTTCGTCAGGCCACGCTCCGCAAACTCACCGATCAGGCGCTGGCGTTGCTCGATGCAAACCACATCGATGAGCTGCTGCCTGAATCCCTGAGCCGATCGCTCATTAGCTTGCAGGACGCATTGCGCACGTTACATCGTCCCCCGCCGGATATGCAGCTCAGCGAGCTTGAGCACGGGAAACACCCGGCGCAACAGCGGCTGATTATGGAAGAACTGCTGGCGCATAACCTGAGTATGCTCGCCGTGCGGGCAGGGGAGCAGCGGCATAAAGCCTCGCCGCTACAGGCTCAAGATGGCTTGAAGCAAAGGCTGCTCGATGCCCTGCCGTTCAAACCCACACAGGCGCAAGAACGTGTCGTAACCGAAATTGAAACGGATATGGCGAAAGACTTCCCGATGATGCGTCTGGTGCAGGGCGATGTCGGTTCAGGAAAAACGCTGGTCGCTGCGCTGGCAGCATTACGTGCCATTGCCAACGGCAAACAGGTTGCGTTGATGGCGCCAACAGAGCTATTGGCCGAACAGCACGCCCATAATTTCCGTCAGTGGTTTGAACCGCTAGGGCTTGAAGTGGGCTGGCTAGCTGGCAAACAAAAAGGGAAAGCGCGTCAGGCGCAGCAGGATGCCATCGCCAACGGTCAGGTTTCCATGGTTGTCGGGACGCACGCTATTTTTCAGCAGCAGGTGAAATTCAACGGGCTGGCATTGGTCATCATTGACGAACAGCACCGCTTTGGCGTGCATCAACGCCTTGCGCTGTGGGAAAAAGGCGAAGAACAGGGCTTTCATGCCCATCAATTGATTATGACCGCGACACCGATTCCCCGTACGCTGGCGATGACGGCCTATGCCGATCTGGATACGTCCGTCATTGATGAACTGCCGCCGGGCAGAACGCCAGTCACTACGGTCGCGATACCGGATTCACGCCGCAGCGACATTATCGAGCGCGTGAGCAATGCTTGCCAGCAGGAAGGACGGCAGGCCTATTGGGTGTGTACGCTGATCGAAGAATCCGACCTTCTGGAAGCACAAGCAGCAGAAGCCACCAGCGAAGAACTGAAGGCAGCCCTGCCGAATCTCAAGGTCGGATTGGTCCACGGTCGCATGAAAGCACAGGAAAAGCAGGCAGTAATGCAGGCCTTCAAACAGGGCGAGCTGCAACTGCTGGTGGCGACTACCGTCATCGAGGTGGGTGTAGATGTACCCAATGCCAGCCTGATGATCATTGAAAACCCGGAGCGTCTGGGTCTGGCGCAGCTGCACCAGTTACGCGGGCGTGTAGGTCGCGGTGCGGTGGCATCTCACTGTGTGCTGCTCTACAAAACGCCAATGAGCAAGACCGCACAAAAACGGCTTCAGGTTCTACGCGACAGCAACGATGGCTTTGTTATCGCGCAGCGCGATCTAGAAATTCGCGGGCCGGGTGAATTATTAGGTACGCGCCAGACGGGCAACGCCGAGTTTAAAGTCGCCGACCTCCTGCGCGATCAGGATCTGATTCCACAGGTGCAGCGCGTTGCTCGCCACCTGCACGAACACTATCCCGAGCATGCCATTGCGCTAATCGAACGCTGGCTACCAGAGCGCGCACGGTACACCAACGCCTAATCACAGCAGCGCATTCTTCATTTTTCTTAAAAGTATCCCTTTAAATAATAAGGCATTGCATGTCAGACAAAATTCATATCGAAAAGATGAGTTAGCAAACGTTTGCTTTCAGCAAAGAGATCATTAAAATGCGCTCTTTGTCGTTTCAGGAACGCCAACTTACATCATGACTACCACCACGGAAACGTCCCAAACAGAAGCTGTTGCCGCACCTCAGCGCAGTGAACTCATCTATCATCTTGAAGACAGACCGCCGCTGCCGCAAACGCTGTTCGCCGCCAGCCAGCACCTGCTTGCCATGTTTGTTGCGGTGATTACCCCCGCGCTACTGATCTGCCAGGCATTAGGTTTACCCGCGGAGGATACGCAGCGCATCATCAGCATGTCGCTTTTCGCTTCCGGTCTGGCCTCTATTCTACAAATTAAAACCTGGGGTCCTGTCGGTTCTGGCCTGCTGTCTATTCAGGGCACAAGCTTTAACTTCGTGACGCCGCTGATTATGGGTGGACTGGCGCTGAAAAACGGCGGAGCAGATGTTCCCACGATGATGGCAGCACTGTTCGGTACGCTGATGGTCGCTTCCTTCACCGAAATCATTCTTTCACGCTTCCTGCATTTAACCCGCCGCATCATTACCCCGCTGGTTTCCGGCATTGTGGTGATGATCATTGGGCTGTCACTGATTCAGGTCGGCCTGACCTCCATCGGCGGCGGCTATGCCGCAATGGGTAATAACACCTTCGGCGCGCCCAAGAACTTACTATTAGCGGGTGCAGTGCTGCTGGTTATTATTCTGCTTAACCGCCAACGTAACCCTTACCTGCGCGTCGCCTCGCTGGTGATTGCCATGGCGGTGGGTTACCTGGGTGCCTGGTTGATGGGAATGCTGCCGGAAAGCGCCCCAGCTCAAAATGACACGATTATTATGGTGCCTACGCCGCTGCATTACGGTCTAGGCTTTGACTGGAACCTGTTGATTCCGCTGATGCTGGTCTTCATGGTGACATCGTTAGAAACCATCGGTGACATCACCGCAACCTCCGACGTTTCTGAGCAGCCAGTCAGAGGCCCGCTGTACATGAAACGCTTAAAAGGCGGCGTGCTGGCAAACGGCTTGAACTCTTGCCTTTCTGCCGTATTCAATACTTTCCCTAACTCTTGCTTCGGCCAGAATAACGGCGTCATCCAGCTTACCGGTGTTGCCAGCCGCTATGTAGGCTTCGTGGTTTCACTGATGCTGATCGCGCTGGGGCTGTTCCCTGCCGTTAGTGGATTTGTGCAGCATATTCCAGAACCAGTTCTGGGCGGTGCCACTATCGTGATGTTTGGTACGATCGCCGCTTCTGGTGTGCGCATTGTGTCCCGTGAGCCGCTGAATCGTCGTGCGATCATGATTATTGCGCTGTCGCTGGCTGTTGGTCTTGGCGTATCGCAGCAGCCGCTGATTCTGCAATTCGCGCCGGATTGGATTAAAACATTACTGTCTTCCGGTATCGCCGCTGGCGGGATTACCGCAATCGTGCTGAATATCGTCTTCCCACACGAAGAAAAATAGCGCCAGCCCGCAATAATTTCAGTTCAGTTCATGTAAAAGCGAGCGGTGATGCAACACCGCTCGCTTTTTACTGTCTGTAACAGCATTACCTATTGAGCCTTCAGGGAAATTGCGGCATAAGAACAGTTCTCCCTGACGATTGGCATGGACTGACACGATGAAATTTATCGGGAAATTATTGCTGACCCTACTGCTGCTGGCCTTTTTAGCGCTGGTGGTCGTATATGTATTACTGCAAACCAGTTGGGCAGCAGGCTGGGTAAGTAATTGGGTAAACCAGAATACCGACTACCAGTTGTCACTGGGCAAAATTAATCATGACTGGTCAACAGCCGATCATATCCAACTCACCGATGTCAGTTTTGGCCAGAAGAATCAGCCGCCGACACTCACTGCAAAGCAGATTTCAGCCGGGTTTAGCGCCCGTCAAATTACCGAACCGCGCCATTTCGCCAGCCTCGAACTGGAAGGCGGTACGCTAAACCTTTCCTCACAGGCCGCCACACTCCCTATCGAAGCCGATGTGCTACAGCTGCGTACCATGGCGCTGCAGGCAAAGGACGGCGATTGGCGTCTGAATGGTCAACAGATCAACGGCGGAATGATGCCGTGGCAGCCCGAAGCCGGCTATCTGCTGGGTAAACAGGGACAGTTCCAGCTCAGCGCACGTTCACTCGAACTCAACGATATTCCCGCCAGTCAGGTATTGGTTCAGGGCGAAATCAACCATAACCAGCTGATTCTGAGCAATTTCGGCGCGGACGTCGCTCAAGGGCAGCTAACAGGCAATGCCAGCCGCGCAGAAGACGGCAGCTGGCAGATCGGTAGCCTGCGACTCAGTAATGTCCGTTTGCAAACGCAGAGAACGCCGGAGGCCTTCTGGCAGCCCGTTACCGAACTGCCTTCTGTTACCGTTGACCGCTTTGATCTGATTGATGCCCGTATTGAAGGGCCGGGATGGGCGTTTATTGACCTCGATGTTGCGCTGCAAAATGTCACGTTCAAGCAGAATGACTGGCAGAGCGAAGGGGGAACGCTGTCATTCAATGCGACCGACATTGTGAACGGCAACATGCACCTTATCGACCCTATCGTGAATCTGGATTTGTCACCGGCAGGCATTAACATCAAGCAGTTCTCTACGCGCTGGGAAGGCGGTTTACTGCGAACAAACGGCAGTTGGCAGCGCAGTAACCACCGTTTACAGCTGAATGAATTTGTTGTCGCAGGGATGGAATACACGCTCCCCGGCGACTGGCGTCAGCGGTGGCAAGCGACATTGCCATCATGGCTGGCAGAAGTGAATGTGCGAAAATTCACGGCGAACCGCAACCTGATAATCGATATCAACCCAGACTTCCCCTTCCAGCTAACCGCATTGGATGGCTACGGCAGCGATTTGCTGCTGGCTCGCAACCACCAGTGGGGAATGTGGACAGGATCGTTGAATCTTAATGCCAGCGACGCGACGTTTAATAAAGTCGATGTCCGCCGTCCTTCAATGGCACTGGTAGCCGACGATAATCAGATCGCCATTAACGAACTCAGCGCGTTTACGCAAAATGGCATGCTGGATGCCAAGGCAACGATCAACCAGCAACCTACTCGCAATTTCTCCCTGTCACTGACAGGACGCGCCGTACCGCTGGATGTTCTGACGCGTTGGGGATGGCCAGAACCCGCAACCGCACCGACAGGTAACACGAATCTGCAATTGCAGTTGAATGGGCGACTTGCCGCCGATACGCCACTGAAGCCGACACTAAACGGCACGCTTCAAGGTGTAGATAGCAATGATCATCCCATCAGACAGCAAATGCATCAGGGAACCGTGACAGAAACGCCGTAATTATTACGTTTTCAAAACACGGGCGGGCAAAACAACTGCAGCATCATGGTTTGCTGAAACGACAGGGTAAGCTCTCATGTTGGTCAGTGAAGTATAGTTTTAGGGGGAAACACGGTGATGAGGCTCCCGCAGGGATGCCCCGCACCGTGGTAGCCCCCGGTATCTCGATCTTTAAGCGATCGAGATTAGGGTTAATCCACTACTGACCCACCTTCTTCCAGCGGCGCGTCCGGTTGAGCAGGCAGCACGATATAAACCCCTTCGAACAACGCCCCTTTATTGTCATCACCGAAGAGCTCAACATTGAGCTGCACACGCGCCTTACGCCCACGCGCGAGGCGATCCAGATCGCCACTGAGCGACCCTAAATCAGCGATGGCGTTCGGGCGGCCACTCACCGGCGTACTGTAACGAATGTGCGCATCTGCCAGAATAATCGTTCCACCGAGGTGTCGTTCACGCAGCAACAGCCAGATTAATCCCCACCCGGTGAGCGTAGCGAGAGAAAACATGCTACCAGCAAAAAGCGTGTGATGCGGGTTCTGGTTGCCAGTTTCAGGCATGGTGGTAATAAATTGCTTTCCAGTGTACTGGCTTATCCGCACACCCATTTTTTCACTCAGGGGAATGTGCTCGTACCACGCCTGCTGCAACTGTCCGCACCAGTCAGGACGATGCAAAATGTCATCCAGCGTCGCCACCGGTTTAATCATCAGGAAGTGCCGCACAGGTGTGGTTTGTGGCGCGGTGATCTCTCCCTGATTCACAAAACCCAGCTTGGAGAAGAAATCTATTGCGTCTTCACGGGCGCTACAGACCACACGCTTGACGCTTTCCTGACGCGCGACTGACTCCAGAGTAATCGCAAGCAGCGTGCCTAACCCTTTCCCTCGGACGTCGGGGTGAACAGCTAAAAAACGGATTGCCGCTTCATTATCCGCATTGATAGAAAGACGCCCAATCGCAACCAGCCTTCCCTGTTCATCCACCACAGTTTGGTGATGTGCCAGAGCATCATAGGCATCACGTTCGGAGCCCAGCGGCTGGTGCAGAGGTTTACGCAGCATTTCCCAGCGAAATTGATAGTACGCATCCAGTTCTTCCGCGCTTTCAGGTACTCTCAAATGATACATAACCCTTCCTCTATACCGAGATGCCTCATTGCATCAGGGTTCATGAAATCAGACTGTTGAAGCAAATTTATAAGCGGGACGGCAACGGTGATAGCACGTTACAACACCATGACGTTACAGACCAATGACGCGACAACACTATGTCTGTAGCCAGAACGTCACTGGGCCGTCATTCACCAATGCCACTTTCATATCTGCCGCAAACTGCCCCGTTTCCGTGTGAACGCCTTGCTCACGACACTGTCCGACAAAATATTGATAGAGGCGATCGGCCTCTGAGGGATGCGCACCGCGAGAAAAACCAGGCCGCATGCCACGCTGCGTATCGGCAACTAGCGTAAACTGTGAAACCACCAGCACATTGCCGCCAGCCTGACGAACATTGAGATTCATTTTCCCGTCATCGTCACCGAATATGCGGTAACCCAACACGCGTTCGCAGAGTCGCGTGGCTTTTTGTTCGTCATCGCCCTGCTCAACGCCCAGCAAGATCAGTAAACCTTTATCGATTTCCCCAACCACACTGCCTTCTACCGTAACGCTGGCGCTGGATACTCGTTGAATTAGCGCAATCATAAAACCCAACTACTCCTGATGTTATCATTCCCAATAGGGGCGATGTCCGCCCCTACGATATAAATCATGCTTTAGCCGTCGTCGCCTGCATAGCGAAAAAATCCGGCACCACCTGACGATCGGTCACCAGAATGCTGTGAATACCCAGACTTTGTGCCGCATCGACGTTCGCGGCATTATCGTCAAAAAAGACGGCTTGTGCAGGCGGAACGCCTTCCTCTGTCAGGACATATTGATAAATCGCCAGCTCCGGCTTACGTAATCCAATATCTTGCGACAGGTAGAGCTTGTCGGCCGCTGTCGCCACTTCTGGGAATAGCGCAGGCCAGTGTGAACAGTGGAGACGATTGGTATTCGACAGAATCACCACGCGGTGCCCTTCCTGGCGCAGGCGTTGCATGATGTCGATAACCTCAGGACGCAACGCGACAAAAATAGCCTGCCAGCCAGCGGTGAATTGTTCGAAGCTCAGAGCGATGCCCATTTCCTGGCACAGTCTGGTGGCAAATTCCTCGTCGCTGATCTCACCTCGCTCATGCTGTTCAAACGCTTCGCCCATGACAAAACGCTCTTGCAACGTCGCGAGCGGCGCGCTGCTCAGATTACTCCAGACACCCAATACTCTATTGAAATCAATATCTATGACGACATTGCCTAAATCAAAGATATACAGCATGGCAGTGACCTCCTGACGTAATCGTAGGATTTTCACTGTAGCGGGAAATGGAGAAACTGAACAGGGAGGAAATATAAAGGAAAGGTTAAAGTGGAAGAAAGCGCATAAAATTCAGGGCACCCGAAGGTGCCCTGTTGCGTAACAAGACAAATCCGTCTGAAATTAGACGTCTTTGCTGCCGCGGCTAGCGCGTTTACGATCGTTTTCGGTCAGGTGACGCTTACGAATACGGACAGACTGTGGCGTAACTTCAACCAGTTCGTCGTCATCAATGAATTCCAGCGCTTGTTCCAGAGACATTTTGATCGCCGGAACCAGTGTGGTTGCTTCATCGGTACCCGATGCACGCATGTTGGTCAGTTTCTTACCGGTCAGACAGTTTACTGTCAGATCGTTAGAACGTGAGTGAATACCGATGATCTGGCCTTCATACACTTCTGCACCGTGTCCGAGGAACAGCTTACCGCGATCTTGCAGGCTGAACAGTGCAAACGCGACCGCTTTACCTTGACCGTTGGAAACCAGCACGCCGTTCTGACGCTGACCGATTTCACCTGGACGCACGTCATCGTAGTGGCTGAACGTGGAGTACAGCAGACCAGTACCAGACGTCATGGTCATGAATTCGGTACGGAAACCGATCAGGCCACGAGCAGGGATCAGGTAATCCAGACGGATACGACCCTTGCCATCTGGGATCATGTCTTTCACATCACCTTTACGCTCACCCATGGCTTGCATGACTGAACCCTGGTGCTGTTCTTCGATGTCCAGCGTCACGTTTTCAAACGGCTCTTGGTTACGACCGTCGATAACGCGGTTGATAACTTTCGGACGTGATACGGCCAGTTCAAAGCCTTCACGACGCATGTTTTCGATCAGAACTGACAGGTGCAATTCACCACGGCCAGAAACGCGGAACGCATCAGCGTCTTCGGTTTCGTCAACGCGCAGGGCAACGTTGTGCACCAGCTCTTTGTTCAGACGCTCCAGAATCTGGCGCGACGTGACATACTTACCTTCTTTACCGCAGAATGGTGAAGTATTAACGTTGAAGAACATGGTAACGGTAGGTTCATCGACGCTCAGTGCTGGCAACGCTTCGACATTCTGCGGATCGCAGATGGTGTCGGAAATGTTCAGCTCGCCCAGACCGGTGATCGCGATGATATCGCCTGCTTCCGCTTCAGTCGCGTCGATACGCTCCAGACCCAGGTGAGTCAGGACTTTACCGACTTTAGCGTTACGGGTTTTGCCTTCGCTATCAACAATAGTGACTTGTTGGTTAGGCTTAACTTTACCGCGTTTGATACGGCCGATACCGATAACGCCAACATAGTTGTTGTAGTCCAGCTGAGAGATCTGCATCTGGAACGGCGCATCCATCTCAACTTGAGGCGGAGAAACGTGATCGACAATCGCCTGATACAGCGGAGTCATATCTTCCGCCATGTCAGCATGGTCAAGACCCGCGATACCATTCAGCGCAGAAGCATAAATGATCGGGAAATCCAGCTGCTCGTCAGTCGCATCCAGGTTAACGAACAGGTCGAATACCTGATCGACAACCCAGTCAGGACGCGCACCAGGACGGTCAACTTTGTTGATAACCACAATTGGCTTCAGACCGTTGGCAAATGCTTTTTTGGTCACGAAACGCGTTTGCGGCATCGGGCCATCCATCGCATCAACAACCAGCAGTACCGAGTCAACCATCGACATTACACGCTCAACCTCGCCGCCGAAGTCGGCGTGTCCCGGGGTATCTACGATGTTAATACGGTAGTCTTTCCAATTAATGGCGGTATTTTTTGCGAGGATGGTAATTCCACGCTCTTTCTCCAAATCGTTGGAGTCCATTACACGCTCGGTTGCTTCGACACGTTCACCGAACGTTCCGGATTGTTGCAACAGCTTGTCAACCAGGGTGGTTTTCCCATGGTCAACGTGCGCAATAATGGCGATGTTACGCAAATTTTCGATCACAGCTTTGCCTCAGGCATTTAGAAATAGCGCGCTATTGTACACGTATTAATCGAGGGACTAAACAAGATCACAAGCATCTATGATAAACAACCTAGAGCTGCCTGCTTTGTGATCCCTTTCACGGTGCAAAAGCGCTACAAGCGAACATGAATGCACCAAATAAGTGCAATAATTCACATATGGAGCACCATTTTGGTGCTTTAGACTATAATGGTGCAGTGGGTTTACGTGAGAAAGCCCCAAGGAGCAACACATTGCACACATTTAAAAAGTTGGCACACTTTTAGCTTTAGTCTACTCACGGCAACAACATCAATCCACAACGATATTCGTTCCACGACGATAAATGACCAATCGGGAGAACCAAGTATGTCCGCAGAACATGTTTTGACGATGCTGAATGAGCACGAAGTGAAGTTTGTTGATTTACGCTTCACTGATACTAAAGGTAAAGAGCAGCACGTCACCATTCCGGCTCATCAAGTCAATGCCGACTTCTTCGAAGAAGGTAAAATGTTTGATGGTTCTTCGATTGGCGGCTGGAAAGGTATTAACGAGTCAGACATGGTTCTGATGCCCGATGCCAGCACCGCAATGATCGATCCGTTCTTCGAAGATTCTACACTGATCATTCGTTGTGACATCCTCGAGCCAGGCACAATGCAAGGTTATGACCGCGACCCGCGTTCTATCGCGAAGCGTGCGGAAGATTTCCTGCGCTCTTCCGGCATTGCCGATACCGTCCTGTTCGGGCCTGAGCCAGAATTCTTCCTGTTCGATGACATCCGTTTCGGCAGCAGCACTTCCGGTTCCCACGTAGCTATCGACGATGTCGAAGCTTACTGGAACTCCGGTAAAGCATACGAAGGCGGTAACAAAGGTCACCGTCCAGGTCTGAAAGGCGGCTACTTCCCAGTTCCACCAGTCGATTCATCACAGGACATTCGTTCTGCTATGTGTCTGACCATGGAGCAAATGGGTCTGGTTGTTGAAGCTCACCACCACGAAGTGGCTACCGCTGGTCAGAACGAAGTGGCTACCCGCTTCAACACCATGACCAAAAAAGCTGACGAAATTCAGATCTACAAATATGTCGTGCACAACGTGGCTCACGCCTACGGTAAAACCGCGACCTTCATGCCAAAACCTATGTTCGGTGATAACGGTTCTGGTATGCACTGCCACATGTCTCTGTCTAAAGACGGCACTAACCTGTTCGCTGGCGACAAATACGGCGGCCTGTCTGAAATGGCGCTGTTCTACATCGGCGGTGTTATCAAGCACGCTAAAGCCATCAACGCCCTGGCGAACCCGACCACCAACTCCTACAAGCGTCTGGTCCCAGGCTACGAAGCACCTGTTATGCTGGCTTACTCTGCCCGTAACCGTTCTGCTTCAATCCGTATCCCAGTGGTTGCTAGCCCGAAAGCACGTCGTATCGAAGCGCGCTTCCCGGATCCAGCTGCTAACCCGTACCTGTGCTTCGCTGCACTGCTGATGGCTGGCCTCGACGGCATCATCAACAAAATCCACCCTGGCGATGCAATGGACAAAAACCTGTACGACCTGCCGCCGGAAGAAGAAGCAGAGATTCCAAAAGTTGCAGGTTCTCTGGACGAGGCCCTGGCTGCACTGAACGAAGACCGCGAGTTCCTGACCCGTGGTGGCGTGTTCACCGACGACGCTATCGAAGCGTATATCGAACTGCGTAAATCTGAGATTGACCGCGTTCGTATGACGCCGCACCCAGTTGAGTTCGAACTGTACTACAGCGTTTAATAGCTAAGCGTCTAATAACTACAGCGTCTAATCTCTACCTCGGCGTGGTTGGGTGTGCTGATACCCGACCATGACCGATAAACAACAGAATACTAAGAAGTTTGTTTTGTTGCCGTGGAAACGCTTCAGCCCATCTTCGGATGGGCTTTTTTCACCACCGGCATTGGCCGTTGCGACGTAACATCCATCATCCACACTACAATGCACCACGACGGTGCGGGAGTCTGCGTTATGGCAACAGGCACGCTGCCCGATGCTGGGCAGATCCTAAATTCCCTGATAAACAGCATCTTATTGCTGGATAACGATCTGGCGATTCACTATTCCAACCCAGCAGCACAGCAATTACTGGCACAAAGTTCGCGTAAACTATCCGGCACGCCGCTGCCCGATTTGCTGGGATATTTTTCTCTGAATATCGATTTACTGCGTGAAAGTCTGGATTCAGGGCAAGGTTTTACGGATAACGAAGTCACCATCGTCGTAGATGGCAAAGCGCACATCATGTCGCTCACCGCTCAGCGGGTACAGAACGATTTTATCCTACTGGAAATGGCGCCGATGGATAACCAGCGCCGTCTCAGTCAGGAACAGCTTCAACATGCACAACAGCAGGCCGCCCGTGATTTGGTCCGAGGTCTGGCGCATGAGATAAAAAATCCGCTTGGCGGATTGCGCGGTGCCGCGCAGTTGCTTGCTAAAGCACTGCCTGACCCAGCGTTGACGGAATACACCAAGGTCATTATCGAACAGGCGGATCGCCTGCGTAATCTGGTTGATCGCCTGCTCGGGCCACAGCAGCCCGGCCTGCACGTCACCCAAAGTATCCATCAGGTCGCTGAACGCGTTTGCCAGCTTGTCTCACTGGAGAAGCCGGATAACGTGACGCTGGTGAAAGACTATGACCCCAGCCTGCCAGAGCTGACGCACGACCCCGATCAGATTGAACAGGTACTGCTGAATATTACCCGCAACGCGCTACAGGCGCTGGGCGAGGAAGGCGGAACGATTACGATACGTACCCGCACGGCTTTTCAGCTCACGTTACACGGTGTGCGCTATCGTCTCGCCGCTCGTATTGACGTGGAAGATGACGGCCCCGGCGTACCTGCTCAACTACAGGACACACTGTTTTACCCGATGGTGAGCGGACGCGAAGGGGGAACCGGTTTAGGGCTTTCCATCGCCCGCAGTCTTATCGACCAGCACTCCGGTAAAATTGAATTTAACAGTTGGCCAGGACACACCGAATTCTCGGTTTACCTGCCCATTCGCCAGTGAGGTTCACAATGCAACGAGGGATAGTCTGGATTGTCGATGACGATAGCTCCATCCGTTGGGTGCTTGAGCGCGCGCTTGCTGGTGCGGGTTTAACCTGCGCAACGTTTGAGAACGGAAATCAGGTACTGCATGCGCTGGCGACACAAACGCCCGACGTTCTGCTGTCCGACATCCGTATGCCAGGGATGGATGGATTAGCGCTCTTACAGCAAATCAAACAGCGCCACCCGATGCTCCCGGTCATCATTATGACGGCACATTCCGATCTGGATGCCGCCGTCAGCGCTTATCAACAGGGTGCGTTCGACTATTTGCCGAAGCCGTTCGATATTGATGAAGCCGTTGCGCTGGTTGAGCGCGCGATCAGCCATTATCTGGAACAGCAACAGCCGGTACGCAACCAGCCGATCAACGGCCCGACAACGGATATTATTGGCGAAGCCCCCGCGATGCAGGATGTCTTTCGCATCATCGGCCGCCTGTCTCGCTCGTCGATCAGCGTGCTGATTAATGGCGAATCGGGAACCGGTAAAGAGCTGGTGGCACATGCCCTGCATCGCCACAGCCCGCGTACCAAAGCCCCTTTTATCGCGCTGAATATGGCGGCCATTCCCAAGGATCTGATCGAATCAGAACTGTTCGGCCATGAAAAAGGCGCGTTTACGGGCGCAAACCAGATTCGTCAGGGCCGCTTTGAGCAGGCTGATGGCGGTACGCTGTTTCTGGATGAAATCGGCGATATGCCGCTAGACGTACAAACACGTCTGTTGCGCGTATTAGCAGATGGACAGTTTTATCGCGTTGGCGGTTATGCCGCGGTAAAAGTGGATGTTCGTATTATCGCGGCAACGCACCAAAATCTTGAACAACGCGTGCAGGAAGGCAAATTCCGCGATGACCTGTTTCACCGCCTGAATGTGATCCGCGTTCATCTGCCACCGCTGCGTGAACGTCGGGAAGATATCCCTCGCCTGGCACGTTATTTCTTGCAGGCTACGGCCAAAGAACTGGGCGTCGAGCCGAAGAATCTACATTCAGAAGCAGAAACAGCGCTAACCCGTTTACCGTGGCCCGGCAACGTGCGCCAATTGGAAAACACCTGTCGCTGGTTGACAGTCATGGCCGCCGGTCAGGAAGTGCTGATTCAGGATCTGCCGCCTGAATTGTTCGAGACCACCGCACCGGATTCCACCGTGCATATTCTGCCGGACAGTTGGGCCACGCTATTGGCACAATGGGCCGATCGCGCGCTGCGTTCCGGTCATCAAAACCTGTTGGCAGAAGCCCAGCCGGAAATGGAAAGGACATTGCTGACGACGGCACTGCGGCACACGCAGGGGCATAAACAGGAAGCGGCAAGATTACTCGGATGGGGCAGAAATACCCTGACGCGTAAATTAAAAGAGCTGGGAATGGAGTAGCGAGATTGCTTTTTTATTGCTCAATTGTTAACAAGTAATTTGGTGATAAAAAATACAATCTGGCGCACGAAATTGTCATTAATTTGTACTTTACTTGCCTCGAGTCAGCAGTATGATCGTGTCGCTGATTCGGGAGGAACACCATGCTGGACTCATTGATTTCCGCGGCAACATATGGCGCTGAAATTGGCTCCGCGGCAAGCCATTCGCCGCAGGCTGCTATTGCCGCCGTTTTGTGTGCTGCACTGATTAACTTCTTTAGTTAATCCAATAAGCGTTCGAGAACAGCCAGTCGATGTTTGCACCGACTGGCTGTTTTTTTTGGCTAAATCACGCGGGAAAATTGCTGCGTTCTGAGCTTGCTACGTAGATAAACATCAAAGCACATACAAATATTGCGGATCAGCAACCGTCCTTTCGGTGTCACCACCAGCCCGTCTTCATGACTATCGACCAGTCCATCAGCCACCAGCGGTGCCAGCAGCGCTAAATCCTGCTCAAAGTAGGTTTTAAAATCGATAGCGTATTCCGCTTCAATGGGCGCATAGCTGAGCTGGAAATTACAAATGAGCGTCTTAATCACATCGCGGCGGAGGCAGTCATCACGTGTCAGCTGTAGCCCACGCCACAAGCCATTTCCTTGGTCTTTAACCTGCGCGTAATACTGCTTCAGCTCTTTCTGGTTCTGAGCATAGCTATCACCGATCATACTAATCGCCGACACACCCATACCGAGAAGATCGCTATCACCCTGTGTCGTATAGCCCTGGAAATTGCGATGCAGCTTCCCTTCTCGCTGTGCCACCGCCAGTTCATCGTCCGGCCGAGCAAAGTGATCCATACCGATAAACTGATAGCCTGACTGCGTCAGCGATCCAATCGTCTGTTGCAGAATATCCAGCTTTTGTTCCGCGCTCGGTAAATCCGCCTCTTTAATCTTGCGCTGTGCCGCGAACAGGCTGGGTAAATGCGCATAGTTAAAGACGCTAAGCCGGTGCGGGCTTAATTCCGCAACGCGCTGTAGCGTAAACGCGAAGCTTTCCGGCGTTTGTTTCGGCAGGCCGTAAATCAAATCAATATTGGTTGAGGTGAAGCCAAGCGCTTTTGCCCGCTCAATAAGAGCAAAAATAAAGTCTTCATCCTGCTCACGATTGACCAGCTTCTGAACGTCTTTATTAAAATCCTGCACGCCCATGCTAAGGCGGTTGAATCCTTCAGCACGCAGATGATCGAGGACGTCCAGCTCAATTTCTCGCGGATCGACTTCAAGCGACAGCTCAGCCTGATCGGAAAAAGAGAACAGCTCACGCAGCAGAGACATTAGCCGACTGATTTGTACTTTATTCAGGTAGGTTGGTGTACCGCCACCCCAATGCAATTGCGTCACCGTTCGTCCAACGAATAGCGGCGCACGCTGGCGAATCTCCAGCTCCAGCACATCAAGGTATTCATCCGCTTTATGCTGCTGACGCGTAACCAGCTTATTGCAGCCGCAGAAATAGCACAGCCGATGGCAAAAAGGGATGTGGATATACAGCGACAGCGGTCGCTGCGGATAACGGGCAATGGCATGCTGAAACGCAGGCTCATCGTAAGCTTCACTGAATTCTAACGCTGTGGGATAAGACGTATAACGCGGCCCAGAATAGTTATATTTTTGAATCAGGGCCAGATCCCAGTCAACGGACGGTATCGACATATTCGCTCACTCCTTCCAGTTTTTACTCGGTGGGTTATCCTTCCCCTCCTTCCGATCACCAAAAAATGGCGTTCAAAAACGCTCCCGGCGTTTTGTTACTCGTCTCATCGCTGAGACTCGCCCTAAGGGCCGTCACGTTGTGACGTTCAAAAACGCTCCCGGCGTTTTTGTCTCGGGCGTAGGCGTCGCACCTGATTCACGCGCCCGTTAAACAGGGCGCGATGCAACCGGTGCTTACGCTTCGACAATAGCCATAGTTTACTGAACAGACAGAGCAGATAAAACGCAACCAGCAATATCAGGAACAGAAACAGCCATTTCATTGATTAGAACGTGTCTTTCGGGTTATTACGCTTCAAAAGCTGCAACATATCTTCCTGCTGCTCTTCTTCGTCATCATCACCCAGCTCGATTCCAAGCTCTTCCATCAGGATGTCGATACGATCCAGCGTTTCATCAACCCATGATTGTTCTTTGGCACTCAGCGTCTCGCCGCTATCAAGACGATCCAACAAGGCATCCAGACGCGTATCGTTTTCTAACATTTCCAGCTCTTCTTCCGGTGACATCGTCGGCTTGGCAGCAACGACTTTCTCCACAGGCTCAGAAGGCTTCGACTTAGGCTTCGACTTAGCGATATCGCTATCCAACACGCCAAGCTGTACAGGCTTTTTGCTGCCGATACGCGGATCAGCGACTTTACGCTGACCAGAGCGCTGCTCGGCAGATGCTTTTTCCTGAGTTCGGCTGCCCGACGCGTGGCCACGATGCTTTTTATCTTTTTTCCGCTCGCGCGCTTCACGCTCCAGCTCTTCGCGGGTCTTTCTTTTTACTTTGGGTTTCCCTGCCTGATCGGCAGCCCCTTTGACAGGTCGGTTCATAATATTGTTCTCAGGTACACAGATATAAGGGAAGTGCGGCGGAATCTAGCAGAAAGCCCGCGAATAAAAAAGCGTCCACATCAGACAGCTGGGCTTTTCTTTTCGCATCAGTCTGCTGCATTTCGAGACAGATAAAGCCGCCTTTATTGTCAGTTACAGGTATAATCCCCAACCAGACAGAGATCCAGATAGAGATAACCACCGTGACCCAGCAATATAACTACCACATGACGCGTTTTATCATCAGCGCCCCGGATATTCGCCATCTGGCAACAGATAGCGGTATTGAAGTGGCCTTTGCTGGGCGCTCTAATGCCGGAAAATCCAGCGCACTGAACACGCTGACCAACCAGAAAAACCTGGCACGAACCAGTAAAACACCAGGCCGTACTCAGTTGATTAACCTGTTCCAGGTGGTAGACGGCGTACGTTTGGTCGACCTTCCCGGCTATGGCTATGCCGAAGTGCCGGAGCAAATGAAGATCAAATGGCAACGTGCGCTCGGTGAATACCTGCAAAAGCGTAACAGCCTTAAGGGTCTGGTTGTGCTGATGGATATTCGCCATCCGCTGAAAGATCTCGATCAGCAAATGATTCAGTGGGCTGTCGATGTTGAACTTCCAGTCTTAGTGCTGCTGACCAAAGCCGATAAGTTGGCTTCAGGCGCACGTAAGACACAGTTGAATATGGTTCGCGAGGCTGTCCTGCCATTTATGGGTGATATTCAGGTCGAAGCATTTTCGTCACTGAAAAAACTCGGCGTCGATAAACTACAGCAGAAATTGGACAACTGGTTCAGCACGCTGCCACACGCTGAAGAAGAACAAGAAGCAGAATAATCCTTTCACGTGGTGCAGTGTATCATCACTCGCATCACGCCCCCACCTTCCCGCAATGATCGCCCACCAGAGACGTTTTTCACACTCGAAACCGTGCTGACCCACTGCTGTCTGTCAGGCAGTTACTGCCGTTTTGAGGGTAAAAACCTTGGATAAAGCCCATAAAAAACGCCCCGCTCAAAACTGAGCGGGGCGGCTAATATTCAGCCAAATCCGATTACGTGAAGTAAAAGGTCTGAAAGATAGAACATCTTACCTCTGTACCCTACGTCGTTAACTCTACCCTATTTTTTCACGGGAACAAAGGCTTTTTTGTTGTTTACTTTCATAGAAAATGGTTATCGATTACACAAAGTTAAACCAGGTCACACAATACTGTTATTTAATTACAGAAATAGCATAAAAATCGGCCATTAATGTGCTTCATCCCAGTTCATGCCCGTACCGATGTCTACCTGTAACGGGACATTCAATTGCATACAACCTTCCATTAATGCTTTGATTTTACTAATGGATTCTTCAATAACCGAATCATGAATCTCGAAAACCAACTCATCGTGAACCTGCATGATCATCTTCACCTTCGGCGTGTCTTTCTGTAGCCAATCGTCAATTGCGATCATCGCTTTCTTAATAATATCAGCAGCAGTGCCCTGCATTGGGGCGTTAATCGCCGCACGTTCTGCGCCTTTACGCGCCATCGCATTACGAGAATGGATATCTGGCAGGTAGAGACGGCGACCATCCAAAGTGGACACATAGCCATGCTCCGCAGCCTGTTGGCGCGTCCGCTCCATGTAATCCTGCACACCAGGGTAACGCTCAAAATACAGGTTCATGTATTTCTGCGATTCGCTACGCGGAATATTCAACTGACGCGACAGGCCAAACGCGCTCATGCCGTAGATCAGGCCGAAGTTGATCGCTTTAGCACTGCGACGCTGTTCGGATGTCACCTTATCCAGCTCGATACCAAACACTTCTGACGCCGTTGCCCGGTGGATATCCAGCCCGTTCGCGAATGCGTTCAACAGCCCTTTATCACCCGATAAGTGCGCCATGATGCGCAGTTCGATCTGCGAGTAGTCAGCCGCAACAATGCTGTAGCCCTTAGGCGCAATGAATGCCTGACGAATACGGCGCCCTTCGTCATTACGCACCGGGATGTTTTGCAGGTTCGGATCGCTGGAAGACAAACGCCCGGTCGCAGTAACAGCCTGATGATAAGACGTATGAACACGCTTCGTCGCTGGATTGATCATCAGCGGCAGCTTATCGGTGTAAGTAGATTTCAGCTTGGCCAACCCACGATATTCCAGAATCAGCTTCGGCAGAGGGTAATCCAGCGCCAGTTCAGCCAGCACTTCCTCATTGGTTGATGGCGCGCCTTTTGGCGTTTTCTTCAGAATCGGCAGCTTTTGCTTTTCATACAGAATACCCTGTAGCTGCTTGGTCGATGAGAGATTAAATTCTTCACCCGCCAGCTCATACGCTTGGATTTCCAGCTCCGCCAGACGTGCTGTGAGCTCTTTTGAATGTTCTGCCAGAATCACGGGATCGATCAGTACGCCTGTACGCTCGATGCGGGATAAAACCGGCACCAGCGGCATATCGATAGTCTGGAAGACCTGACACAGATCGGCATGCGGCTGGAGTTTACCCCAGAGCTTCTGGTGCAGATGCAGCGTAACGTCCGCATCCTCGGCGGCATAAGGCCCAGCCTGTTCCAGCGCAATCTGATTAAACGTCAGCTGATTTTTTCCCTTACCCGCGATCTCTTCAAAGGTAATGGTTTTATGCTTCAGATAGCGTTCGGCCAGGCTATCCATATCATGGCGGCCCGCCACGCTGTCGAGCACATAAGATTCCAGCATGGTATCAAACGCGATGCCGCGTAAATCGATGTCATACCGCTGCATCACGCCTTTATCAAATTTGAGATTCTGGCCAATCTTAAGCAGCTTCTCATCTTCCAGCAGCGGTTTGAACAAGGCCAATACCTTGGTGCGATCCAACTGTTCCGGCGCATCCAGATAGTCATGTGCCAATGGCAAATAAGCCGCTTCACCCGGCTTAATCGCAAATGACAAGCCAATCAGATTAGCCGTGAGTGTATCCAGCCCGTCGGTTTCCGTATCAAAAGCGAAAACTTCAGCCTTTTTTAAACGCTCAACCCAATCGAGCAGCGTTTTCTCATCAAGAATCGTGACATAACCGTCAGCAGAAAGCGTAGGCGCACTATCTTCTTCGGCGACTTGCTCAACCACCACGTTACTCGCCGCCTGAACAGGCTGGCTGCTCTTTTTACCCTGCATCCAGGTGCCTGATTCAATATCTGATAACCAGCGCTTAAATTCATAACGGGAAAAAAGACGATGCAACTCATCCACATCCAACTCGTTAACGGTGAGCTGATCGCAGGTAAGCTCCAGCTCAACATCCGTTTTAATGGTGGCAAGCTGATAAGAGAGGTAGGCCACGTCTTTGTGCTGTTCAAGCTTCGGCGCCATGGTTTTCGCACCACGGAAGGAAAGCCCGGCAATTTTATCAAGATTGGCATATAGCGAATCCAGCCCGCCGAGCCCTTGCAATAGCGCTTGAGCCGTTTTTTCACCCACGCCAGGTACACCAGGAATGTTATCCGATGCATCTCCCATCAGCGCAAGAAAATCGATAATCAGCTCAGGAGGGATACCGTACTTATCACACACTTCCTGTGGGCCAAGAATAGAGTTATTCATGGTATTAATGAGCGTCACGCTTGGGGTCACTAGCTGCGCCATATCTTTATCGCCGGTACTAATCAGCACCGACTTACCCACTTTTTCCGCCTGCACCGCGAGCGTACCGATCACATCGTCAGCCTCTACGCCGGAAACCGCCAGAAGCGGCAGCCCCATCGCTTTCACCATCTGATGCAGAGGCTCTATCTGTTCGCGTAGGTCCTCCGGCATAGGTGGACGGTGAGCCTTATAATTTTCGAACAATTCATCGCGAAACGTTTTCCCTTTCGCATCAAAAACAACGGCAACGTGGCTGGGCTGATATTGCAACAGCAAACTGCGTAGCATATTCAGCACGCCATACATTGCACCGGTTGCTTCTCCCGCGCTGTTTGTTAACGGAGGGAAAGCGTGATAAGCACGATACAAATAGGATGAACCGTCTACCAGTATTAAAGGGTTTTCTGCAATCTGAGCCATAGCCTGCCGTGATCGTTGTTGTCTGTCATAG
Organism: Pectobacterium polaris; assembly: GCF_002307355.1. Lineage (NCBI taxonomy): Bacteria > Pseudomonadati > Pseudomonadota > Gammaproteobacteria > Enterobacterales > Pectobacteriaceae > Pectobacterium > Pectobacterium polaris. Next base: position 1,088,333 of record NZ_CP017481.1, read on the forward strand.
CGCTAAGCATGCCATAGGTCAGGGAAAGAGACGATCCTTAACGTGAGATATTGGCTGATTTTGCATGGATCCTCGCAAGATCTTCCTGTGGATAACTTTGTGAATAGTTTCCCCCGCTTAATTGCTAATTTTTCCTATTATCTTAAGCTATTTTTTTATATTCATTAATTTCATGAAGTTATAATATAACCTGTTTGTTTTTAAGGCATGAAAAACCGTCATCCAATTTGTGGATATAAACAAAAAGATAAATAAATATTGCGGACTGATGAGATATAAAAGATAAGAAGATGAAAAACGGGAAGGTATAAAGTCATGCGGTTTTACCCGCATGACTTATTAAATAATTACTTCTTGGTAATGAGGAACTTCACCACGTCAGCATACTGTTTTACATACCCATCCATTGAACTGGTATCAAGACCATCATTCTTGATCATATATTTACCGTTAACGAACATGGCTGGAACGCCGCGTAATTGTAAATCGGCGGCCGCTTTTTCCTGCTGAGCAACCAAAGATTTCACAACAAAGCTATTCAGAGCACCATCAAATTCTTCCGCACTCACGCCAGCTTTCACAAAGACTTCGCGAATATCTTCCGGCTTTTGTACGGTCTGTGTTTTCTGAACAGCATCAAACATCAGCGGGGTAATTTTATCTTCAACGCCCAGCGCCATAGCGACAGCCCATGCCTGCGTCAGGTTTTTACCCAATGGGCCCAGGAAGTCCACGTGATAGCGTGTCATCTTCGTACCCTCTGGCAACGCTTTTTTTACTGCATCTGGAACATGGTAAACCTGTTCAAATTGATAGCAGTGCGGGCAATAGAATGAGAAGAACTCAAGAACCTGAGGCTCTTGGGTTGCAGGTTTATCTAATTCTACATATTGCTTGCCATCAGAAAACTCTGCAGCAGAAGCACTAAATGCCAGAACAACGCCAATCAGCGCAAGCCATAATCTTTTCATAAATTTCACTCTCTCCATTTAATTTCAGTACATTGGCATTAGCTGTAGAGGAGGTTCCTGCAACAGCTGAGTTTGCCCAATAAATATTGCCGTTTGCTTCAACCAGAAATCAGCATCCGTCATCCAGGGGAAATTTTTTGGAAAAGCAGGATCTTCCCAGCGACGAGCAACCCAGGCTAGATAATAAACCTGCCGCATCGCACGAAGAGGCTCAATCAGCGCGAGCTCTTTCTCCTGAAATTCCGCAAATTCGCTATAGGCTTCTAACAAGATATCCAGTTGAATACGTTGTTCACGACGGTCACCATGCAACAGCATCCATAAATCCTGAATTGCTGGACCATTGCGGGCATCATCCAAATCTACAAATAACGGACCATCACGCCACAAAATATTGCCTGGATGACAATCCCCATGCAGACGCAGTGGTCGCCAGTCGTTATGCCAATAAGTTTCAACTGTATCAATCAGTTGACGGGTCGCCTGTAAAAAATCATGTCGATGTATTTTCGGTATTAGCGGACATGTCTCCAACAGCCGATAAGGTTCATGCAGATATTCATTTACCCCGATCGTAGGACGCTCGGTGAATAACGATTTCTGACCCGTCTGGTGAATCCGGCCGAGAAAACGGCCAACCCACTCTAGCTGGTCTTCATTGTCCATTTCATACTGCCGCCCGCCCACGCTGGGGAATACGGCAAAATGAAATCCTTCATAGACATTCAACGTCTGCCCATTAAGCGAGACGGGCGCGACAATAGGGACTTCATCTTCTGCCAATTGCTGGGCAAAAATATGCTCTTCCTCAATCTGCGCTGTGCTCCACCGTTCCGGGCGATAAAATTTCACCACGAATCGTTTACGATCTTCATCCGCAAACTGGTACACCCGATTCTCATAACTGTTTAATGCCGTCAAACCAGAATCAACGCGCAGCCCAACATCCAGCAAGGCATCCACGATCAGATCGGGGAATAGCGTCTGGAAATTAAATATCGAACTATTCATCACGGCCACAAATGGTTAGAGGCGACGTAAGAGATATGCGTGCAATAGTTAGCATCATGAACGTGTTATTCCTTTCCACTAGTCTTTAATAACTCCCCGGGCACGAAGCAAAGCTGTCTTAAAATCTTCTTCGTAGTCCTTCTTCAAACCGGGGATGACTTGTTCTTTATCTGCATCACGCATTTTTAGATGGTAAATAAGGATATCATCAGTCAGTTCATTTAACTGCCCCTCGAACCCCGCCTCCTGTGCAAGGTTTTGTAAAAATTGCACCAGATTTAAATCGGGTTCTTTTTGCCAAGCTGGATGCAGCAGTTCAATCAGCTCATTAACGCGATGGCATTTCATTTTTTTCTCCTTAAAAACGATTTGTACTCAATAAATTTCAATATGCCGGAAGCCGCTTGAACGATATTGAGCATATAGTGATAAAAATAACAGCCTTGTGCACATGAGGAAAGAACTTGGTCTTCAGTGAAAGTTTTTAGAGAATAACGCATGGTTTATCCCTCAAAACATTCAGAACAGAAGAAAGTGAGCATAGATACTTGGAAAGTAAAATGATTACTGGCGTTATTCTCGCAGGCGGACGGGCAATCCGCATGGGCGGGCACGATAAAGGTCTGATAGCACTGAACGGTGTACCGCTATACCAGCACGTTCTGTCTCGGCTTAAAGCACAGGTCGATGAGGTCATGATCAGCGCTAATCGCAATCAGGCTGTGTATGCACAAAGTGGCTGCCGCATTATTGGTGACTTTGATGCAAGCTTTCCAGGCCCGTTGGCGGGCATTCTGAGTGGGTTACATGCTTCTCCATCCGAATGGGTCGTATTTGTCCCTTGCGATGTCCCCGCACTCCCCCTCGATCTGGTGCACCGCTTGTGGCAAGCACGTGGGGAAGCAAATGCGACTTATGCCACAGACGGAGAACGTCCACATCCCACATTACTCTTAATCAATAGAAACCTTATTGAGCCGCTGGAAGCTTACCTGCTTCTTGGAAACCGTAAGCTGATGCTATTTATCGAACAGGTTGGAGCAAACGCCGTTTCATTTAGCGAGCAGCCTAAAGCCTTTCGCAATATGAATTCACCTGAAGATTTATCCAATTGGGAGGATCAACACTGTGAATCCTAATCGTGTCCCCTTGCTCGCTATTGCTGCTTATAGCGGTACAGGTAAAACGACATTACTTAAACACGTCATCCCGCTACTGACTCATCATGGTGTTCGAGTCGGACTCATTAAACATACGCATCATCAGATGGATATTGATACGCCAGGTAAAGATAGCTATGAGCTCCGTAAGGCAGGCGCAGCACAAACGATTGTTGCTAGCAGCCAAAGGTGGGCGCTGATGACGGAGACTCCTGATCAGGAAGAACCCAATATTTACCATCTAGCTGAAAAAATGGATGCGTCTACTCTCGATCTGGTGCTGGTTGAGGGGTTCAAACATGAGAAGATCGCTAAAATAGCCTTATTTCGCCAATCGTTGGGTAGAGAATTAAGTGATTTGATCGATGAGTATGTCATCGCGATTGCAGCAGATGGTGAGATCGACACCACGCTTCCAGTGCTTGATATCAATCAACCAGAGCAGGTTGCTACTTTTATCCACCAATGGCTCAAAAATAATAATCTGTAGTGCGGAATAGGCTACCGTTCACTCTGAACCATTAGGTAATGTCTGGTAGAAAATGGGCTTCTGAACCCAAAAAAACAAACTTTCCCATGCGCTGTATCCAGCATGTGATCTGCAGGCTTTTGTAAATCCACCCAATTTCCCATAGCAAAAAGCCCCTGTCTTTCGACAGGGGCTTTCCACTTATTTGATGCCTGGCAGTTCCCTACTCTCACATGGGGAAGCCCCACACTACCATCGGCGCTACGGCGTTTCACTTCTGAGTTCGGCATGGGGTCAGGTGGGACCACCGCGCTATCGCCGCCAGGCAAATTCTGTTTCATTCTAACCGTTATACGTTGCTTACGCGCTCGCACAACCATCAGAACCAATCTTTGAACAAGCTGAGTATCGTTTTTTGAGTCGTCTCAAAACACCTTCGGTGTTGTAAGGTTAAGCCTCTCGGGTCATTAGTACTGGTTAGCTCAACGTATCGCTACGCTTACACACCCAGCCTATCTACGTCGTCGTCTTCAACGGCCCTTCAGGGGCATCTAGTGCCCAGGGAAGACTCATCTCGAGGCAAGTTTCCCGCTTAGATGCTTTCAGCGGTTATCTCTTCCGCACTTAGCTACCGGGCAATGCAATTGGCATCACAACCCGAACACCAGTGGTGCGTTCACTCCGGTCCTCTCGTACTAGGAGCAACCCCTCTCAATCTTCCAACGCCCACGGCAGATAGGGACCGAACTGTCTCACGACGTTCTAAACCCAGCTCGCGTACCACTTTAAATGGCGAACAGCCATACCCTTGGGACCTACTTCAGCCCCAGGATGTGATGAGCCGACATCGAGGTGCCAAACACCGCCGTCGATATGAACTCTTGGGCGGTATCAGCCTGTTATCCCCGGAGTACCTTTTATCCGTTGAGCGATGGCCCTTCCATTCAGAACCACCGGATCACTAAGACCTGCTTTCGCACCTGCTCGAGCTGTCACTCTCGCAGTCAAGCTAGCTTATGCCTTTGCACTAACCTCCTGATGTCCGACCAGGATTAGCTAACCTTCGTGCTCCTCCGTTACGCTTTGGGAGGAGACCGCCCCAGTCAAACTACCCACCAGACACTGTCCGCAACCCGGATTACGGGCCCACGTTAGAACATCAAACATTAAAGGGTGGTATTTCAAGGTTGGCTCCACAAGAACTGGCGTCCTCGCTTCAAAGCCTCCCACCTATCCTACACATCAAGGCTCAAGGTTCAGTGTCAAGCTATAGTAAAGGTTCACGGGGTCTTTCCGTCTTGCCGCGGGTACACTGCATCTTCACAGCGAGTTCAATTTCACTGAGTCTCGGGTGGAGACAGCCTGGCCATCATTACGCCATTCGTGCAGGTCGGAACTTACCCGACAAGGAATTTCGCTACCTTAGGACCGTTATAGTTACGGCCGCCGTTTACCGGGGCTTCGATCAAGAGCTTCGCCTTGCGGCTGACCCCATCAATTAACCTTCCGGCACCGGGCAGGCGTCACACCGTATACGTCCACTTTCGTGTTTGCACAGTGCTGTGTTTTTATTAAACAGTTGCAGCCAGCTGGTATCTTCGACTGATTTCAGCTCCGTGAGCAAGTCACTTCACCTACCATCAGCGTGCCTTCTCCCGAAGTTACGGCACCATTTTGCCTAGTTCCTTCACCCGAGTTCTCTCAAGCGCCTGAGTATTCTCTACCTGACCACCTGTGTCGGTTTGGGGTACGATTTGATGTTACCTGGAGCTTAGAGGCTTTTCCTGGAAGCGTAGCATTGGTTACTTCATCACCGTAGTGACTCGTCATCACGCCTCAGTGTTAATGACGACCCGGATTTACCAAAGTCATCCACCTTCACGCTTAAACCGGGACAACCGTCGCCCGGATAACCTAGCTTTCTCCGTCCCCCCTTCGCAGTAACACCGAGTACAGGAATATTAACCTGTTTCCCATCGACTACGCTTTTCAGCCTCGCCTTAGGGGTCGACTCACCCTGCCCCGATTAACGTTGGACAGGAACCCTTGGTCTTCCGGCGTGCGGGTTTTTCACCCGCATTATCGTTACTTATGTCAGCATTCGCACTTCTGATACCTCCAGCAGCCCTCACAGGCCACCTTCTACGGCTTACAGAACGCTCCCCTACCCAACAACACCTAAGTGTCGCTGCCGCAGCTTCGGTGCATGGTTTAGCCCCGTTACATCTTCCGCGCAGGCCGACTCGACCAGTGAGCTATTACGCTTTCTTTAAATGATGGCTGCTTCTAAGCCAACATCCTGGCTGTCTGTGCCTTCCCACATCGTTTCCCACTTAACCATGACTTTGGGACCTTAGCTGGCGGTCTGGGTTGTTTCCCTCTTCACGACGAACGTTAGCACCCGCCGTGTGTCTCCCGTGATAACATTCTTCGGTATTCGTAGTTTGCATCGGGTTGGTAAGTCGGGATGACCCCCTAGCCGAAACAGTGCTCTACCCCCGAAGATGAGTTCACGAGGCGCTACCTAAATAGCTTTCGGGGAGAACCAGCTATCTCCCGGTTTGATTGGCCTTTCACCCCCAGCCACAAGTCATCCGCTAATTTTTCAACATTAGTCGGTTCGGTCCTCCAGTTAGTGTTACCCAACCTTCAACCTGCCCATGGCTAGATCACCGGGTTTCGGGTCTATACCCTGCAACTTAACGCCCAGTTAAGACTCGGTTTCCCTGCGGCTCCCCTATTCGGTTAACCTTGCTACAGAATATAAGTCGCTGACCCATTATACAAAAGGTACGCAGTCACCCTGATTAATCAAGGCTCCCACTGCTTGTACGTACACGGTTTCAGGTTCTATTTCACTCCCCTCGCCGGGGTTCTTTTCGCCTTTCCCTCACGGTACTGGTTCACTATCGGTCAGTCAGGAGTATTTAGCCTTGGAGGATGGTCCCCCCATATTCAGACAGGATGTCACGTGTCCCGCCCTACTCATCGAACTCACAGCCTGTGCATTTTTGTGTACGGGACTATCACCCTTTACTGTGCGACTTTCCAGACGCTTCCACTAACACACAAACTGATTCAGGTTCTGGGCTCCTCCCCGTTCGCTCGCCGCTACTAGGGGAATCTCGGTTGATTTCTTTTCCTCGGGGTACTGAGATGTTTCAGTTCCCCCGGTTCGCCTCATGATGCTATGTATTCACATCATGATAGTGTGTCGAAACACACTGGGTTTCCCCATTCGGGTATCGTCGGGTATAACGCTTCATATCAGCTTACCGACGCTTATCGCAGATTAGCACGCCCTTCATCGCCTCTGACTGCCTAGGCATCCACCGTGTACGCTTAGTCGCTTAACCTCACAACCCGAAGGTGTCTTTGATAAATCAAAGTCACTGTCGCGCTGCGATTATTTGAGATACTCATTGACACACTGACACGCCCTTCCTACCCGCAGGTATCAAGGTGTGTTCAGCTGTCATGTTTCAATTTTCAGCTTGTTCCAGATTGTTAAAGAGCAATATCGTAAACATGACTCCAGAGAATCATCTTTACGATATTCATGATAATGTCTTTCACTCATTATCGGATTGGCGTCCCCAAGGGGATTCGAACCCCTGTTACAGCCGTGAAAGGGCAGTGTCCTAGGCCTCTAGACGATGGGGACACAAAAATCCGCACCAGGTCATAAACCCGGCACGCTCGCGTCAGCATGAGTCTACACTCATGACATCAACAGGTGCGCTTGCTCAGTATTTTCATCAGACAATCTGTGTGAGCACTTCACGTAACACACATCTTTTTTGGTAAGGAGGTGATCCAACCGCAGGTTCCCCTACGGTTACCTTGTTACGACTTCACCCCAGTCATGAATCACAAAGTGGTAAGCGCCCTCCCGAAGGTTAAGCTACCTACTTCTTTTGCAACCCACTCCCATGGTGTGACGGGCGGTGTGTACAAGGCCCGGGAACGTATTCACCGTAGCATTCTGATCTACGATTACTAGCGATTCCGACTTCATGGAGTCGAGTTGCAGACTCCAATCCGGACTACGACGTACTTTATGAGGTCCGCTTGCTCTCGCGAGGTCGCTTCTCTTTGTATACGCCATTGTAGCACGTGTGTAGCCCTACTCGTAAGGGCCATGATGACTTGACGTCATCCCCACCTTCCTCCGGTTTATCACCGGCAGTCTCCTTTGAGTTCCCGACCGAATCGCTGGCAACAAAGGATAAGGGTTGCGCTCGTTGCGGGACTTAACCCAACATTTCACAACACGAGCTGACGACAGCCATGCAGCACCTGTCTCACAGTTCCCGAAGGCACTAAGGTATCTCTACCGAATTCTGTGGATGTCAAGAGTAGGTAAGGTTCTTCGCGTTGCATCGAATTAAACCACATGCTCCACCGCTTGTGCGGGCCCCCGTCAATTCATTTGAGTTTTAACCTTGCGGCCGTACTCCCCAGGCGGTCGACTTAACGCGTTAGCTCCGGAAGCCACGCCTCAAGGGCACAACCTCCAAGTCGACATCGTTTACAGCGTGGACTACCAGGGTATCTAATCCTGTTTGCTCCCCACGCTTTCGCACCTGAGCGTCAGTCTTTGTCCAGGGGGCCGCCTTCGCCACCGGTATTCCTCCAGATCTCTACGCATTTCACCGCTACACCTGGAATTCTACCCCCCTCTACAAGACTCTAGCCTGTCAGTTTTGAATGCAGTTCCCAGGTTAAGCCCGGGGATTTCACATCCAACTTAACAGACCGCCTGCGTGCGCTTTACGCCCAGTCATTCCGATTAACGCTTGCACCCTCCGTATTACCGCGGCTGCTGGCACGGAGTTAGCCGGTGCTTCTTCTGCGGGTAACGTCAATCGACAAGGTTATTAACCTTATCGCCTTCCTCCCCGCTGAAAGTGCTTTACAACCCGAAGGCCTTCTTCACACACGCGGCATGGCTGCATCAGGCTTGCGCCCATTGTGCAATATTCCCCACTGCTGCCTCCCGTAGGAGTCTGGACCGTGTCTCAGTTCCAGTGTGGCTGGTCATCCTCTCAGACCAGCTAGGGATCGTCGCCTAGGTGAGCCATTACCTCACCTACTAGCTAATCCCATCTGGGCACATCTGATGGCGAGAGGCCCGAAGGTCCCCCTCTTTGCTCTTGCGAGGTTATGCGGTATTAGCTACCGTTTCCAGTAGTTATCCCCCTCCATCAGGCAGTTTCCCAGACATTACTCACCCGTCCGCCGCTCGTCACCCAGAGAGCAAGCTCTCCTGTGCTACCGCTCGACTTGCATGTGTTAGGCCTGCCGCCAGCGTTCAATCTGAGCCATGATCAAACTCTTCAATTTAAGATTTGTTTGATTTGCTGAACTCGTCAGCGATGCTCAAAGAATTAGTAACTGTTTATTCGTAATGAATTTTACTGTTGTTCACTCTTCAAGACTTTTTATATCGTTTAAGATACGGTCTTGTGAGTGCCCACACAGATTGTCTGATTATATTGTTAAAGAGCAGTGCCACTTCATCGGTGGCGCGGGCTGCATATACTATGCTTTTCCGCTGTGAAGTCAAGTCATTACTGACTGCTTCGTTGAATCTTTTTGCTGTCACCACAACTGCGTATCGCTGTTGCCGTGTCAGTGGATGCGCATTATAGGGACTTCTCGCACGCTGACAAGCGCTAAATGCAAAAAAGTTACCGAGTGATTTTTTTTTCAGCAAAGCGAATTAAAAGACGCCGTTATGCCGGATTTTTCGCCGCTAATTGGGCGAAATCCTCACCGGACAGACTGACGCACCATCAATTCCGGCGTCAGCACCAACGCATTTGGCGCGGTATTAGGATGTTCCAGACGATATAAAAGTGTATCCACCGCTAATTCGCCGAGTTCATCTTTAGGTTGGTGAACGGTAGTAAGAGGTGGAGACATATAGCGGGCCAGCTCAATGTCATCGTAACCAATAACTGCCATATCTTGCGGAATAGAAAGTCCAGCCTGATAAAGTGCATGGTAAACGCCAACGGCCATCGCATCGTTACTGGTGAACACCGCTTCAGGTTTATCCTCCAGCGCTAACAACTGCTGCATAGCGCGGTAGCCCGCTTCAAACTCAAAATCACCGAAAATTTCATAATCAGCGGGAACGAATAGCCCAGCGAGCTTCATCGCCTGTCGATAACCTTCTAATCGGTTATAGGCTGTCGTCTTATCTTTCGGACCCGCAATGCAGGCTATCTTTTTATAGCCACGAGAAATGAGGTAATTGGTCGCGATCTCTCCACCGAGCAGGGAGTTATCTTTAATGACGTCCATAACGCCTTCAAAAGGTGCCCAATCCATCATGACCATAGGTATAGAAGGATAGCGACTCATCATTTCAGGCAAAGGGCGATGGCTTTCGGTGCACATCAACAGTACACCGTCGACTCGCTTTTGCAGCAGCGTTTCGAGACTATGGCTCATTCTGTCGCGGTCGCCTTCGGTGTTGCACAGAATCAGGCTATAGCCTCGTTCATAACAGCAACGCTCTACGCCACGCACCACTTCGGCATAAAACGGGTTATTACTGGCAGTGAGCAACATGCCGATGGTGCGAGTCTGGTTTATTTTCAGACTTCTGGCTAGCGCAGACGGCGCATAGTTGAGATCCTCAACGGCCTTCATCACTTTTTCGCGAATGGTATCGCTGACAAAGCGATTGTTATTAATGACGTGAGATACGGTAGAAGTAGAAACGCCCGCAAGACGGGCGACATCTTTCATGGTGGCCAAAGATCACCCCTGGGTTTGCAAAAATGCGTCGATCTCTTCACGCCACGGGACAGAGGGCTGAGCGCCTCGGCGAGTAACGGCTATCGCAGCTGCCGCATGGGCAAATTTTACTGCGGAGGACATGGGTTTATTTTCCAGCAATGCAGTCACTAACGCGCCATTAAACGTGTCTCCGGCGGCGATAGTATCCACGGCTTTTACACGATATCCCGGAATTCGCTGCCCTTGGCCGTTTTCACTTAACCATACGCCACGGCTACCCAATGTGATGAGCACCGTTTCGATACCTTTATCGTGCAGAACCTGTGCTGCGCGAGCCGCATCGTCTTCCGTCTCAACGGTAATTCCCGTCAGGAACTGTGCTTCGGTTTCATTCGGCGTGATCATATTGACCAGCGATAACAGTTCATCGGGTAGTTCACGGGCTGGGGCGGGGTTCAGAATCACTTTAGTTTGGTGTTCATGCGCCAGTTTAGCGGCTGCAATAACCGTTTCCAACGGGGACTCAAGCTGCATAAGCAACGCAGAAGCATCAATAATGTGTTGCTGATGACGATGAAGGTAATCAGGCGTCACAGCAGCATTCGCGCCTGCGTTAATCGCAATCATGTTCTCAGCGTCGGCGTTAACAAAAATCAGCGCGACGCCGGTTGTTTCCCCGGAGATAGCCTCAACGGCGGAAACATCAATATTGTCCTTGGATAACTGCTGGCAAATACGGGCACCGATATCATCTTCTCCAACACAGGCAATAAAGGCGATGTCTGCACCGCTTCGACCCGCAGCAACGGCCTGATTGGCACCTTTCCCACCGAAAGCAACGCTATATTGCTCACCGATCACCGTTTCGCCCGGGCGGGGAAATTGCTCAAGATTGAGAATATGGTCAGCATTAATACTGCCCAGCACCACCAGCTTACCCGTTTTCATTATGTCGAATCCCGCTACGTTAATAATGCGCCACCACAAACGGGTGGCGCGAGCCCTGCTTTATTCTTTAATTATTTTGCGACCAGCTTCAGGTCAACCGGAATGATGGCCTGCGTTTTTTCGCCTTTCAGCACTTTCGCAGCGGTTTCGATACCGATCACACCGATCTGATCAGGACGCTGAGCAACAGTCGCAGCCAGCTTGCCTGATTCAACGGCCTTCACGCCATCCTGAGTGCCGTCAAAACCAACGACCAGCACATCTGTTTTACCTGCAGTTTGCAGTGCACGCAGTGCACCCAACGCCATTTCATCGTTCTGAGCAAATACGGCCTGAACGTCAGGGTGCGCGGTCAGCAGGTTCTGCATCACGTTCAGCCCTTTAGTACGGTCGAAGTCAGCTGGCTGGCTGGCCAGCATAACGAATTTATTTTTCTCAGCAGATTTCATGAAGCCAGCCCCACGCTCGCGCGCGGCAGACGTTCCAGCGATGCCTTCCAACTGAATCACTTTGGCACCTTCACCCAATTTCTTGGCAAGGAAATCACCGGCAACTTTACCGCCGAAGGCGTTATCAGAAGCCACGTGGCTTACAACTTCACCACTGCTCGCAACGCGGTCAAGTGTAATAACAGGGATCTTGGCCTGGTTAGCCATTTTGATCGCATTACCTACTGCATCAGAATCAGTCGGGTTGATCAGCAGAACTTTGGTTCCACGCACCGTCAAATCCTGAACGTTAGCCAGTTCTTTTGCTGGGTTATTCTGGGAATCCAGTACAATCAGCTCGTAACCCAGCTTGTCAGCTTCTTTCTGTGCACCCTCTTTCATTGAAACAAAGAACGGGTTATTCAGCGTAGAAACCACCAGAGCAACCGTATCTTTGGCCAAGGCATTAGCACTGACAGTCGCGCTCAGCGCAACAGCGGAAACCAGAGTAGCCAGCTTTTTCATATTCATAACTCAATTCCTGTGTGAATGAAGGTTATTTACTGCTTTTGTTATCTACCAGAACCGCCAGCAAAATGACGACTGCTTTAACGATCATTTGGTAGTAAGAAGAAACACCTAATAAATTCAGTCCGTTGTTGAGGAAGCCAAGGATAAGCGCGCCGATCAACGTACCAACGATACGCCCTTTTCCTCCAGCCAGACTGGTGCCGCCCAATACTACAGCCGCGATAGCATCCAGCTCATACCCTGTACCCGCCGTTGGCTGTGCAGAGGACAAACGTGCGACTTCGATAATTCCCGCCAGGGCAGACAGCAGCCCACACAGGGAATAGACAATAATCTTGATTTTATCAACGCTGATGCCGGACAAACGGGTAGCAGACTCGTTGCCGCCCAGCGCATAGATATAGCGCCCCAGACGCGTATGGTGCAGCATGTACCAGGCCGCCACGAACACGATAGCCATGATCCAGATTGGCGTCGGAATCCCCAGCGGACGACCGATACCAAACCAGCCAAACGCATCTGCCACGTCAGAAAAACCGGTATTAACCGGGCTACCGTTGGTATAGACCATCGTCACACCGCGAAGTAACAGCATCATGACCAACGTGGCAATAAACGCCTGCACTTTGCCTTTAGATACAATGATCCCCGTACCCGCACCTATCAGCGCCCCCAGAGCCAGCGCGCCAAACACCGCCACCAGCGCATTGACTTCAAGCCCGACGATGGAAGCCGCCACGGCACCAGTCAATGCCAGCAGTGAACCCACTGACAAATCGATGCCCGAGGTCAGAATCACCAGCGTCATGCCGACGGCCATGATGGCGTTAACCGACGTCTGCTGAAGAATATTGAACAGGTTGTTCAGGGTAAAAAAGTTAGGGCTCATAGCGGAAACAACCGCAATCAGGATCAGGAGCGCGATCAGCGATTTCTGCTCCAGTAACCACTCTTTGCTGAACCAGCGTTTTGCCGCGATAGATTGAGAACTCATGTCTGACTTACTCCTGCTTTGCGCCGTATTGCTTACCAACGGCCGCGGCCATCAGTGCTTCCTGGGTTGCTTGCTCAATAGGGAAATCCCCGCTCAAGCGCCCTTCATGCATCACAATGATGCGATCGCTCATTCCCAAGACTTCGGGCATTTCGGATGACACCAATATGATGCTCAGCCCTTCTTCTTTGAATTGATTGATTAACTGGTAAATCTCTTTCTTCGCCCCGACATCGACGCCGCGCGTCGGTTCATCAAGGATCAGGACATTTGGGCGCGTCATCAGGCCACGGGCAATCGCCACTTTCTGCTGATTACCGCCGGAAAGCAGGCCGATAGGCTGCTCCATCGAAGGCGTTTTCACGTTGAACAGGCGAATAAAGTCGGCAACCGTCAGTTGCTCTTCGGCGTGTTTCAGACGACCACCCGCATGGCTGAAATAGCGCAGTGCAGTTAACGACATGTTTTCTTTTACTGACATGCCCAACACCAGGCCATCGCGCTTGCGGTCTTCGGAAATGTAAACGATGCCGTTCGCCAAGCCATCCTGCGGTTTACGGGTCACTACGTCACGGCCATCCAGCGTCACATTACCGCCAGTTCGCGGCAGCGCGCCGTAAAGAATCTTCATCAGTTCGGTACGGCCCGCGCCCATCAGCCCTGCGACGCCCAGAATTTCGCCTTTCCGCACCGTAAAGCTGACGCTATCGACGCCCGGCCCTGACAGGTTCTGCACCTTAAGGCGAACCTCTCCCGGCGCTTTATTCGAACGCGGGTACTGATCTTCCAGCTTACGGCCGACCATCATTTCAATCAGCGTATCTTCCTCTAAGTCACTGACCGGACGTTCGCCGATAAACTGACCATCGCGGAACACGGTAATGTCATCGCAGATTTCAAAGATTTCTTTCAGACGGTGGGAAATATAGACAATGCCGCATCCCTGAGATTGCAGCTCTTTGATCACGCTGAATAGCGAAGCAGTCTCGGTATCCGTCAGGGCGTCGGTCGGTTCATCCATGATGATGACTTTCGATTCAAAGCTCAGCACCTTGGCAATTTCTACCATTTGCTGATCGCCAATAGATAAATCCCCGACCATACGACGGCTGTCATAGCGCAGATTAAGGCGTTTCAGCAGCTTATCGGCTTCCGCATACATCTTGTTCCAGTCGATACGACCGAAGCGGTTGGTAAATTCACGACCAAGGAAGATATTCTCGGCAATCGTGAGTTGGGGAATCAGGTTAAGTTCCTGATGGATAATACCGATACCTGCTTCCTGGGACGCTTTCGGCCCGCTGAAATCCACCTCTTTCCCCAGAAAATGGATGCTGCCGGCATCTTTACGATAGATCCCGGTCAGGACTTTCATCATGGTGGACTTGCCCGCACCGTTCTCGCCCACCAGCGCCATCACTTTTCCCGGATAGACGTTGAGTGCCGCACCGGAAAGCGCTTTAACGCCGGGAAAAGATTTCGTGATGCCTTGCAGTTGCAGTAAAGGTTGCATTGATACCTCAGAACGTTACGCCAGCACAAAGGATGACATTGGCATACGGAGAACACTCTCCGCTGCGAATGATGGCCCGGCTTTTGCCGCTTTGGGTTTTAAATTCTTCATGGCTGACATAGTGCAATGCAATTGAGTTTCCCTGGTGTTGTTCAAGTTGCTTCAATTGATCGAGTAATGCGTCATGGACGGCGGGGTTCTTTTCAATAATCTCTTCCGCCAGAATAGCGGCCTCGACCTGCATTTCGCTGGTGACAACGCTAACCACCTGCAAGAACGTCGGCACGTTATGCGTCAACGCCAGATCGATACGGGTCGTCGTTTCAGGAATCGGTAAACCGGCATCACCAATCACAAGGCTATCGGTATGTCCCAGTCGAGAAATCACGGAAGAAATATCTGAATTCAATAATGCTGCTTTTTTCATCTTCTCACCCCACCAGCGAAACGTTTCGCTAATAACATTCTAGAAAAAGAAGCAAGAAAGGCAATGAAGAGATAAAAAAAATGTGATCACCATCGAAACGTTTCGCTAACAAAAAAAGAAAGGAAACGATAGGTCATTATAGACCCTAAATAATTCGAGTTTCAGGCAGGCGGCGAGTGAGGGACAAATTCGTCGGGAACGAATTTGACCAGCCAGCGGCTGGCCTTCGGTGAGAGACAGGATGTCTCTCATTTCATCCCGATGAGCTTACTCAAGTAAGTGACTCGGGTGACAAATCTGTCGGGAGCAGATTTGAACGCTGCTTGCAGCGGCCCTTCAGGGCGAGGCCCACGACGGGCCGAGTATTTGAATGAAGCCAACGCACATACAACTTGAAGAATGACGGATATAGGAGATTGATAAATAGAGAAATGGCGGGCAAAAGCCCGCCAATAAGGAACAGAGGATAATACGTTAGAGTTTACGAATCTGCTTCACATCCACTCCGACAGCGTTGAATTCTTTATCCAACTCGCCTGAAATTTCCACTTTATCGGTAGGTGAAACCATCTGGCCATTCCAGCGTTTGTGGTCGATCTCGACTTCCATCGTGCCCGTTGAATCGCGGAACAGGTAGTTTTCATCGCCGAGTCGTTTTTCAATGTTCCCTCTCAGCGTCACCCAACTGTCATCGCGCAAATCTTTAGCTTTATCTACCGTGGTGAGGGAACTCTGCGAATCGGTGAATCCCCCTTGATGTGAACCAGTAGCTGGTGTTTCTGGATTGACAAAACCACCGCCACTTTGTGCAGCAAATACTGGTGCAGAAACCAGAGCAGTAATAACGAGTAACGCAGCGACTTTTTTCATGTTCACCCTTCCTTTTTTGCCTGTTGTTTCACAATTAAACGTTTCAAAGTTAACTGTTTCACAGTCAATGGTTTCGCAGTCAACCTGCGGGAGCTATCGGTCTTCGTAAAAGAGTAAAACAAATTTTTCTTAACGGAATCTTAAAGCGTCAGTTCTCGCATTGTTGTTTTTTTATATTGCCGGATATTGCCCAGTTTCAGTGATTTGGCCTGTACACACCGCCTCTCTATTTCGTATAAAACCGGAAAAGGCATAAGTACAACCGTAGCATTCCCTGCGAGACAGCCATGAGAATATTGTTAATCGAAGACGATCGCTTGATTGGTGACGGCCTGAAAGCTGGGTTGAACAAACTGGGCTTTAATATCGACTGGTTTATGGAAGGTAAAGCGGGTGCCGCGGCATTGAAGGCGGCACCCTATGATGCGGTGGTGCTCGACCTCAGCCTGCCGGGCATGGACGGGATGGATATTCTGCGCCAGTGGCGTCAGGCTGGGCATGACGAACCGGTACTGATTCTGACCGCCCGCGATGCGCTGGAACAGCGTGTGGAAGGTCTGCAGCGAGGTGCCGATGATTATTTATGTAAGCCCTTTGCACTGACAGAAGTGGCCGCTCGCCTGCAGGCGCTGATTCGCCGCCGTCACGGCCAACTTCAACCGACATTAACGCACGGCGCAGTTTCCCTTGAGCCCGGATCGCGGAGCGTCACGCTTAACAACGAACCACTGATACTAAAATCTCGCGAACTGGCGTTACTGGAACTGTTTTTGCTCAATCAGAACCGCATACTCACACGCGCGCAGTTGGAGGAAAAGCTCTATGGGTGGGACGATGATGTCTCCAGCAATGCGGTAGAAGTGCATATCCATCACCTGCGTAAAAAGCTGGGCAGCGGGTTTATCCGAACCGTACATGGCGTTGGCTATATTCTGGGAGAGGCGCCATGAATCGACTCAGTCTGCGTTTACGCCTGATTGCAGGTTTTACGCTGCTGACATTACTTTGCTGGGGCGTAGCCAGTCTGCTGTCGTGGCATCAAACACGCCATAACATCAATGAGCTATTTGATACCCAGCAAATGCTGTTTGCCAAACACCTGGCCACCATGAATCCTGATGAATTGCGAATCCAGTCAGTTTCTCTGCCCAAAACCAAAAGTCTGGTACATGAGAATCAGGGAAAGCAGGAAGATGATGCGCTGGCCTTCGCCATTTTTACCCGCGATGGGAAAATGGTGCTGAACGATGGTGATAACGGCAAGGATTTCATTTTTAACTATACGCGCAACGGCTTTACCGACGGCAGGCTACGCGATGACAATGACGCCTGGCGCATCGTCTGGCTGACGACAGCGGATAATCGCTATGTGGTTGCCGTCGGGCAGGAGTGGGAATATCGTCAGGACATGACGCTGGATATTGTAAAAACTAACCTGATGCCTTGGCTGTTCGCCCTGCCGATCATGCTGGCACTGCTGTTCTGGCTGGTCACGCGTGAACTCTCACCGCTAAAACGCATTACCGCCGAGCTTCAACAGCGTTCACCAGATGAAAGCACGCCGCTGGCGACGCAGCACATCCCGCAAGAAGTTCGCCCGTTGGTCAACGCATTAAACCACCTGTTTTCCCGCATCAGCGACATGCTGGTTCGTGAACGTCGTTTTACCTCCGATGCAGCTCACGAATTACGTAGCCCGTTGGCAGCGTTGAAAGTTCAAACTGAAGTCGCACAGCTGGCGCATGATGATGAAGCCATGCGGCATCATGCGTTGGTCAATCTAGATAAAGGCATCGATCGGGCCACACGGCTGGTGGATCAGCTCCTGACGCTGTCGCGGCTGGATGCCGAATCGTCCCCCGCAGGGATGCAGCCCATCCAGTTTAATGAACTACTGCAACAGGCGGTGATCGCGCATTACCACACGGCGCAAACCGCGGGTATCGAGCTGACGCTGGATTTACCGGATACTCCGGTTATCCGGCAGGGCCACCCGCTGCTGCTGACTCTGCTGGTACGCAATCTGCTGGATAATGCTATTCGCTACAGCCATGAAGGAGGAACGGTAAGCCTGACGCTGACAGAGCGCGGCTTTCAGGTTGCCGATAACGGACCGGGCATTAGCGAGGAGGTGCTGGCAAGAATTGGCGAACGCTTTTATCGTCCGCCGGGGCAGGAGAAATCCGGCAGCGGTCTGGGGATTTCTATCGTGAACAACATCGCCAAACTGCACCACATGCGGGTCACGTTCACCAATCAGCCAAAAGGCGGGCTGGTTGTCGCCATAAATTGGTAAAGGCTATTCTCTCTACCATTAAGCAACATGGCCCAACCAACCAACAGCGACTCGTTGTTTGTTATTAGGGAAACACGGGGATGAGGTTCCCGCAGGGACGCCTCGCCCCGTGGTCGACCGTGTATCTCGATCTTATCCCAACATAACGCCCTAATAGTGGGATCACTTAAATCTCGACCTGTATCCCTAACTCAATCAGCCTGTTCGGCGGTA
The DNA here is from genome assembly GCF_002307355.1 of Pectobacterium polaris. Lineage (NCBI taxonomy): Bacteria > Pseudomonadati > Pseudomonadota > Gammaproteobacteria > Enterobacterales > Pectobacteriaceae > Pectobacterium > Pectobacterium polaris. The sequence continues at coordinate 1,106,917 of NZ_CP017481.1, forward strand.
TTTCAAACTGATCCGCCGCCCGCAGCGCATTGCGGCTGAGCATCATGAATAGCTTACCGCGCAAGCGCAGATACCACGGGCGCTCACCGATAATCAGCGACTCATTGGACATAAAGAAAGACGTTTCCATCATTTGGCAGGTTAACCCATCCTGCCAGCAGCGCTGAAAGACCTCTTCCACATCCGGCGTCTCACGCCAGCCATAGTTGGCAATCACGCGCCAGAACGTCGGCGAAAGCTGTTCAACCGTCACGCGACGCGCGTTCAGCACATAGGGCGCATCCTCTGTTCGCATGGTCAACAGCACCACGCGCTCATGCAGGATTTTATTGTGCTTAAGGTTATGCAGCAGCGCGAATGGAATTACACGAGTCGCGCGCGAGAAATACACGGCGGTCCCCGGCACACGCGTCGGCGGCGTTTTCTCCAGCGAGGCAATCATGGCATCCAGCGAATTACCATGCTCATGCAGCCGGCGCAGCAGCCTGAAGCGCTCGCTTTTCCACGTCGTCATGATGATAAACATCACCATACCCAACGCCAGCGGCAGCCAGCCGCCGGAGAGGATCTTGACCACGTTTGCCAAAAACATCGGCACGTCAATAATCAGCAGGCCCGCCAGCAACACCCACGCCAGATAGCGATTCCAGAGCCAATTCTTCACCGCCACCGTACAGAACAGAATGCTGGTAATCACCATCGTACCCGTTACCGCAATCCCGTAAGCCGCTGCCAGGTTGCTTGAATGCTCAAAGCTGACAATCACGATGACGACCGCGATATAGAGCATCCAGTTAATAGCAGGAATATAAATCTGACCGGATTCCATATCTGACGTGTGTACGATACGCATCGGCGGCAAATAGCCCAGCCGCACCGCCTGACGAGTCAGGGAGAAAACACCGGAAATCACCGCCTGCGAGGCAATGATTGTCGCCAGCGTGGCCAATATCATCAGCGGAATCAGCGCCCAGTCTGGCGCCAGCAGGAAGAAGGGGTTCTTGATGGCTTCAGGATCTTTTAACAGCAACGCGCCCTGCCCGAAGTAATTTAACACCAGCGATGGCAGCACCACCGTAAACCAGGCCAGACGAATGGGGAATTTACCGAAGTGGCCCATATCAGCATACAGTGCCTCGACCCCGGTAATCGCCAGCACTACAGCGCCCAGCGCGAAGAACGACACCGCTTTATATTCGATAAAGAAGCGCACAGCGTACATCGGGTTCAACGCCTGTAAGACTTCGGGGTTCGCAATGATGCTGCGCGCACCCAGTACGCCAAGCGTCAAAAACCAAATCAGCATCACGGGCGCAAACAGCTTGCCGACGCTACCTGTACCGTGTTTTTGAATGATAAACAGTAATGTCAGAACGACAATTGAGAGTGGAACGATATAGCTGTCCATCGACGGCGCGGCGATTTCTAGCCCCTCCATCGCCGACATCACCGAGATGGCCGGCGTGATGACCACTTCTCCATAGAAGAAGCTGCCGCCAATCAACCCCATGATGACCAGCACGGACGTCATGCGATCGGAGGTATTGCGCCCGGCTAATGACATTAATGTCAGAATCCCACCTTCGCCTGCGTTATCGGCACGCATCACATAGGTCAGGTATTTCAGCGAAACAACAAGGACCAACAGCCAAAAGATCAGTGAAAGAAAGCCAAAGACCGAGTCAGGTTCGACCCCAAAACCAAACTGCCCTGATAAACATTCCCTTAACGTATAAAGAGGGCTGGTTCCTATATCTCCATAAACCACCCCGATGGCCGCCAGCGTGACAGCCGGAAGCGAACGTTTATGTTCTGAGCTCATATCTATCTTCTGTTGTTAATCAGTCCGCGAAGCGCGTCATTCACAGCAACTCGTCCAAGAGCGCACAGTATGCACAAATCAGGGTAAAAACCCATTTTTATTGTGCGGTCACCTGTATACGAAACATCCTGTAAAAGGTGGTTTATTGCTTACTTACCCCGTTAGGGTGAATAATCCGTAAAAGTATTCTAATAAAAAACTGTGATCTGCCGTTTATTATTACTATTGTCTTTCTGAAAGTAGGGTTTTTCTGAGACACCGCTTTCAGTCGAGCAACCAGATTCAAAAATAAACGATTTCGGTACATCACATCATGGGACTAACGGATTAATTATGCGTCAAACCGCGGCATTGGCTGAAAGAATTTCTCGTCTCAGTCATGCGCTAGAGCACGGACTCTACGAAAGACAGCACGCCATTCGTCTCTGTCTGCTGGCAGCGCTAAGCGGAGAAAGTGTTTTTCTCCTGGGGCCGCCGGGTATAGCCAAAAGTATGATCGCACGACGTCTTAAATTCGCTTTTCGTCATGCGAACGCGTTCGAGTACCTGATGACCCGCTTTTCCACCCCGGAAGAGGTATTCGGTCCCCTTTCTATTCAGGCATTAAAAGACGAAGGCCGCTATCAGCGTCTGACCGCGGGTTACCTGCCGGAAGCCGAAATCGTGTTTCTGGATGAGATCTGGAAAGCGGGCCCCGCCATTTTGAATACCCTGCTGACGGCCATTAACGAGCGGCGTTTCCGTAATGGCAACAGCGAAGACACCATCCCAATGCGCCTGCTGGTCGCCGCGTCGAATGAACTGCCGGAAGCGGATGGCGGTCTGGAAGCGCTCTATGACCGAATGCTCATCCGTCTGTGGCTCGATCGCGTGCAGGAAAAACAGAATTTCCGTGCGCTGCTCGTGAATAACAGCAGCGAACGCGATAACCCCGTCCCGCCCGCTCTCAGCGTCAGCAATGAAGAATACCAACAGTGGCAGAAGGATATTGAGCACGTCGCGTTGCCGGAAGCAGGCTTTGAGCTGATTTACACGCTGCGCCAACAGCTCGATGCGTTGGAACAGGCCCCTTACATTTCCGATCGACGCTGGAAAAAAGCCCTGCGCTTGCTTCAAGCCAGCGCATTTTTCTGCGGACGGGATGCCATAACACCGATTGATATCATTCTGCTGAAAGACTGTCTCTGGCATGACCAAAGCACGTTGACGCTCATCGAGCACCAGCTTGAATTGCTGATTACCGAACACGCCTACCAGCAGAAAAGTCTGCTGTTCCGCTTGCAACAGGTGAACACCCGGCGTCAGCAATACCAGCGTGAACAAAGCGAATTACAGGCATTTTCGGTGGAGAAACAGGGGCACTTCCTTGGCCGAAAATTCCATTACACCTTGCCTGACGCGATCGCCGCCGAAACACTGGATCTGGTGCTGCAACGCCCGCTGATCCTGCACGATATTGAAGTTAACCACCTGATCATTGAGAAGCATGCTTTACAAGGCTGGCTGCAAAAAGGGGGAGAAATCCGGGGCAAGCTCAACGGCATCGGCTTCACCCAACGTCTCGATCTGCTGGTGGACGATCGCCAGCATCTGACGGTTCGCGATATCAGCCTGCAATCCTCCATTCTTTCTCTGCCAGAAAAACGCGACTGTGCACTTCCTGCTGACATTATCGATGAATACGAAAAGCTGAACATGCAGTTGCGCGAACAACGCCGCTTATTCAGCCAGCATCAGCCTTGCCTGTTCGTCCCCAGTGAGTGGCTGGCCAAAATAGAAGCCAGCCTGCAACAGGTCGCCGAGCAAATCCAGCAATCAGAGCAACAGGACTAACGCCGATGATCACGCTGGAATCACTGGAGATGCTGCTGTCTATCGATGAAAACGAGCTGTTAGACGATCTTGTCGTCACATTGCTGGCGACGCCTCAGCTCGCTTTCTTCTTTGAAAAGTATCCCAGCCTGAAGTCCGCGTTACTCAACGACTTGCCTCACTGGAAAGAAACCTTAAAACTGCGCCTGCGTGCCACGCAGGTACCGCCGGAGCTGGAAAAAGAATTTAGCTGCTACCAGCGTTCGCAATCGATCGACAATCAGGCTTTTCAGACGCGCCTGCCTGCGATTATGGATATGCTGAACACCGTAGAATCCCCTTTTCTGACGCAGGCCTCACAGCTCATGGCCTCTCCAGAGAGAACCTTAGGGCAGAAGATCACGAGCGGGCTTCACGCGCTCTTTCTTCAGCGCTGGCGGCTAAGCCTCACTCTGCAAACTGTTTCACTTCATCAGCAATTGATGGATCAAGAGCGGGAAATTCTGCTGGATGAACTGCAACAACGCCTGACCCTCAGCGGCAAACTCGAACCTATTCTGGCCGAAAACGAAAATGCGGCCGGGCGGCTCTGGGATCTCAGCGCAGCACAGCGTATTCACACCGATCCCCGTCCGTTACTGGACTTCGGCGCTTTCCTGCAACGCCAGCCTGCATTACAAAAACTGGCGGAACGCTTAGGCCGCAGCCGCGAAACCAAATCCATTCTCACGCAGGAAGCACCGAAAGAAGCCTTCCGGGTCAGAGTACGGGAACCTGCCACCGTGCCTGAGCAGGTGAGCGGCGTGCATCAGAGCGATGACATTTTGCGTTTGATGCCGACGGAGCTGGTCACGCTGGGTATTAGCGAACTGGAATATGAATTCTATCGTCGCCTGCTGGAACATCGGCTGCTGACCTATCGCTTACAGGGGGAGAGCTGGCGCGAGAAAATCACCGAGCGCCCCGTGGTGCATCAGCAAAACGAACAGCAGCCGCGTGGCCCGTTTATCGTCTGCGTTGATACGTCAGGTTCCATGGGCGGCTTTAATGAGCGCTGTGCCAAAGCTTTCTGTCTGGCGCTGATGCGCATCGCGCTCGCCGACAACCGCCGTTGCTACATCATGCTGTTTTCTACCGGCGTGGTGAAATACGAGCTCACGTCTGCGGACGGGTTAGAGCAGGCGATACGTTTTCTCAGCCAGTCCTTCCGCGGCGGCACGGATATGAGCGCCTGTCTGTCAGCATTGTTGGATAAGATGGATGATGCACTCTGGCATGATGCCGACGCGGTGGTGATTTCGGATTTTATCGCCCAGCGGTTGCCGGATGAGGTAGTGAATAAGGTGAAAAGCCGTCAGAAGCAGCTACAGCATCGTTTCCATGCTGTAGCGATGTCCGATCATGGCAAACCCGGCATCATGCACATCTTTGACCATATCTGGCGCTTTGATACCGGGTTAAAAAGCCGCTTAATGCGCCGTTGGCAGCACGGCAAGGCTTATTAAAGCAGGCCGGAAACTGACTCACGCAGCGGCTGTGGCCATACGCCACACTGAACCTGACCAATGTGCGGCAATTGCAACAACAGCATGACCAGGCGAGACTGACCGATTCCCCCACCGATGGTTTGCGGCATTTCACCGCGCAGCAGCGCCTGATGCCATTCCAGCTTCAGACGTTCTTCATCCTGCGTCAGCGCTAGCTGGCGTGTTAAGGCTTCAGCATCAACACGGATGCCCATGGATGAAATCTCAAATGCATCGTTCAGAACCGGGTTCCACACGACGATATCGCCGTTCAGACCCGCCAGTTCTTGCTCGCCCGGCGTCGTCCAGTCATCATAATCCGGCGCACGCACATCGTGAGAGTGTCCGCTGGACAGCTTACCGCCAATCCCAATCAGGAAGACTGCACCCAGTTCTTTAGCGATAGCTCGCTCACGCCCTTTGGCATCCAGATCGGGGTAGCGCTGCAGCAACGTTTCGGTATGCACAAAGTGAATCTGTTCCGGCAGGAAAGGCTGAATGCCAAACGCCTGATGTACCGCCGCTTCCGTTGCTTTAATGCCCTGATAAATACGCGTCACCGTCGATTTCAGATACTCCGCATGACGCTCGCCATCCCCCATCACGCGCTCCCAGTCCCACTGATCGACATAGACCGAGTGAATAGGGCTCAGACGATCTTCGTCCGGACGCAGTGCCTTCATGTGGGTATAGATGCCTTCACCGAAGCTAAAATCATACGCACCTAGCGTTTTACGTTTCCATTTCGCCAGTGAGTGAACCACTTCAAATGTGGCATCTGGCAGGGCTTTAACCTTAACCTGCACCGCTTTTTCCGTACCGGACAAGTTATCCTGCGTACCGTCGCCGATACGGCTGAGAATCGGAGCCTGGACTTCAATCAATCCCAGAAGCTGCTCCAGCTGGCTGGAGAAGAAAGACTTAACGAAGCTGATTTGCTGTTGTTTTTCGATGTACTGCTTTTTCATTGCCGCGTCTCTTATTCATCGTATTTAGTTATTCATTAAGCAATAAAAACCACCAGTCATTCAATAATCTTATGGATAAATTGCACTTGTGCTTTTAATCCGTCATTTTATAGCGGTATAAAATCATTATTCGATAAAATAGGGGGCTCAAAGTGGCAGAAATTTATCAGATCGATAATCTCGATCGCGGCATTCTTTCCGCCTTAATGGAAAATGCACGCACGCCTTATGCCGAACTGGCAAAACAATTTTCCGTCAGTCCAGGCACGATCCACGTTCGGGTGGAAAAAATGAAGCAGGCGGGCATCATTGTCGGCACGCGTTTGGATGTGAATCCAAAACAGCTGGGCTATGACGTATGTTGTTTTATCGGCATCATTCTGAAAAGCGCCAAAGATTATCCCTCTGCGCTGGAGAAGCTAAACAATCTGGAAGAAGTGGTCGAGGCCTACTACACCACCGGGCATTACAGCATCTTTATTAAGGTCATGTGCCGCTCGATCGAGGCGCTGCAACATGTGCTTATCAACAAGATCCAAACAATTGATGAAATTCAGTCCACTGAAACGCTGATCTCCCTGCAAAACCCCATCATGCGGACGATCGCGCCGTAATGCTTTTTTCCTATACCCATATTATCCACAGGTAGATCCCAGCCAGATCACAGCGTACAATGTCCCGTCTTTTATCGGATGGGATCGCTATGGCAGACATTACCTTAATCAGTGGCAGTACCCTTGGCAGTGCCGAATATGTTGCAGAGCATTTGGCTGAACTGCTGGAGAAGGATGATTTTTCCACTGAAACTCTCCATGGCCCCACGCTTGATGCACTGCCTGAAAGCGGTGTATGGCTGGTGGTGACGTCTACACACGGTGCAGGGGAATTCCCTGACAACCTGAAAGCACTGTTTGAACAGCTGGAACAGCAAAAGCCCGATCTTTCTCAGGTGAGTTTCGGTGCAGTGGGGATCGGTAGTAAAGAGTACGACACGTTCTGTGGCGCGATCCAAACAGCGGATCGTGTACTTGCTCAATTAGGGGCCAAACGGATCGGTGAAATCCTCGAGATCGACATCACCCAGCATCAAATTCCAGAAGATCCAGCAGAAGAATGGCTAGGATCGTGGGTTAATTTACTCAAATAAGATGAAATATTCGGCAGTTGAATGTGGATAACTATGCTTATTTCAGGTGTAAAAGCAGTAGTTATCCCAATAACAACCCGAGTATGTTTTTTGTCCTGTGCATAACTCCGCATTCAGATCCCAGCTTATACTGGCTAGGATCACCGATCATTCACAGGTAAGGATCATCTCCATTCTCTTGATCTTTAATATGAATAATCACTTATCCACACAACATGACGATCCTAATAAGAGATCTAATAAAGAGATCTTTAAATAAAAAGATCTTTCTTTAATTAACGAGGATCCAACGGACTTGGTCGTTGGCTCAAAGTTGAGTAGAATCCCCTCCCCAGGGCAAATAACGATCGTTCGCCACTCATCATTCGCGATAATGCGAGGAGCAGTACCATGTTTTATCCAGATCCATTTGACGTCATCGTGATCGGTGGCGGTCATGCCGGAACAGAAGCAGCAATGGCTTCTGCCCGAATGGGCCAACAGACGCTTTTGCTCACACACAATATCGACACGCTGGGACAAATGTCTTGCAACCCGGCGATCGGCGGTATTGGGAAAGGTCATCTGGTTAAAGAGATCGATGCCATGGGAGGCTTGATGGCGCGTGCCGTCGATCAGGCAGGTATACAGTTTAGGATACTAAACAGCAGTAAAGGCCCGGCCGTCAGAGCAACGCGCGCACAAGCGGATCGCGTGCTCTATCGTCAGGCTGTTCGCACCGCACTGGAGAATCAGCCAAACCTGACGATCTTCCAGCAGGCTGTTGACGATCTGATCGTGGAAAACGATCGCGTCGTCGGTGCCGTTACCCAGATGGGACTAAAATTCCGTGCAAAAGCCGTGGTGTTGACGGTAGGCACTTTCCTTGATGGCAAAATTCATATTGGGCTGGATAACTACAGCGGTGGGCGTGCAGGCGATCCGCCTTCCATTCCCCTCGCGCGCCGCCTGCGTGAACTGCCTCTGCGCGTCAACCGCCTGAAAACCGGCACTCCGCCACGAATTGACGCCAGAACGATCGATTTTAGCGTGCTGGCTCAACAGCACGGTGACAACCCGATGCCAGTTTTCTCATTCCTGGGGAACGCGAGCCAGCATCCGGCACAAATGCCGTGCTACATCACGCATACCAATGAGAAGACCCATGATGTGATCCGTAACAATCTGGATCGTAGCCCGATGTATGCCGGGATCATCGAAGGGATCGGCCCACGCTATTGCCCGTCGATCGAAGACAAAGTCATGCGCTTTGCCGATCGAAATACACATCAGATCTTTCTTGAACCAGAAGGACTGACCAGCAACGAAATCTATCCTAACGGGATCTCAACCAGTTTGCCGTTTGACGTCCAGTGGCAGATTGTTCGCTCAATGGCAGGGATGGAGAATGCGCGCATTGTTCGTCCTGGCTATGCGATTGAGTACGATTTCTTCGATCCTCGCGATCTGAAACCTACGCTGGAAAACAAATTTGTTCATGGTCTGTTCTTCGCCGGACAGATCAACGGAACAACAGGTTATGAAGAAGCGGCCGCACAGGGCATGCTGGCTGGGCTGAATGCGGCTCGACTGGCTGCCGATAAGGAAGGCTGGTCACCACGTCGCGATCAAGCTTACCTCGGCGTGTTGGTTGACGATCTCTGTACGCTGGGGACGAAAGAACCCTACCGGATGTTTACCTCACGCGCTGAATATCGTCTGATGCTGCGTGAAGATAACGCCGATCTGCGTTTGACTGAAATGGGTCGTGAGCTGGGAATGGTCGACGATCATCGCTGGGCACGTTTCAACGAGAAGCTCGAGAGTATTGAAAAAGAGCGTCAGCGCCTGCGCGACATTCACGTTCACCCGCAATCTGAGCAGTTAGATCAAATCAATTCACTGCTGAAGACCCCGTTGTCCCGTGAAGCGAATGGTGAAGAACTGCTGCGTCGCCCAGAAGTGGATTACGTCCAGCTTACTGCGCTACCGCTGTTTGCCCCAGGATTAACCGACGAGCAGGCTGCCGAACAGGTTGAAATTCAGGTCAAATACGAAGGGTATATTGCTCGTCAGCAGGATGAAATCGAGAAACAGCAGCGTAATGAAAATGCACTGCTGCCTGCCGATCTGGATTACAAACAGGTGAGTGGATTGTCCAATGAGGTGATTGCCAAGCTGAACGATCATAAACCTTCATCGATCGGTCAGGCTTCACGGATTTCTGGCATTACGCCTGCGGCGATCTCCATTCTGCTGATCTGGCTTAAAAAACAGGGTCTGCTGCGTCGCAGCGCCTGATTTAAGGTAAACTTATCCCCTAAATAGCCGGTTCTCCGGCTATTTTTATTATTAACCTCATATTTTTCATCGGGATCTTATTGTGCGCAACACACTCGATAATCTGCTAAACGCGGCTGGTATTGTGATTTCAGATAAGCAAAAAAACCTTCTGATACAGTATGTTGACATGCTGAATAAGTGGAACAAAGCTTATAACCTGACGTCGGTACGCGATCCGCAGCAAATGCTTGTCCGCCACATCATGGACAGTATCGTGGTTGAGCCACATTTACATGGGCAGCGTTTTATCGATGTGGGTACCGGGCCTGGATTACCGGGAATTCCATTGGCAATTGTTCGCCCTGATTCGCATTTCACTTTGCTGGATAGCCTGGGTAAGCGTGTGCGCTTTCTGCGTCAGGTTCAGCATGAACTACAGCTTGAAAATATCACGCCAGTGCAGAGTCGCGTTGAGGCGTTTCCAGCAGAACCGCCTTTTGATGGCGTGATCAGCCGGGCATTTGCCTCTTTGCAGGACATGATCAGCTGGTGTAGCCACCTTCCGGCCAGACCGACAGGGCGGTTTTATGCTCTAAAAGGCGTACTTCCAGAGGATGAGCTGTCATCCTTGCCACAAGGTGTTCTATTGGATCAGGTTGTTCGCTTATCCGTTCCCGATCTGGAAGGTGAGCGCCATTTGGTCGTGCTTAAACCAAACTAATTTTGTTTTTTATCAAAAAAATTATAACTAAATATTGCGTGTCAGGATGCCATCTCATCTATCGGTGGCATTGTCCCAGAACGCATCGCGATCACTGAAATTTTACATCTTCGTTTTTTCAGCGTTGTCCTTTTACTTTCGCACTGAATAATAACGAGCGAAAATAAATCATCGGCATGAAAATTTAGTTATTTTTGTGTTAATTGAGTAAAAAAACGATATCAATAATGTCAATAGGTGGTTGAAACGTTGTTTATTGCGCTTTTGGGATAGGGTTTTTATTAACTAATTGAAATAAAACAAAATAAATACGTTTTATTGCTAAGGACAAAAAAAGACACATCCTGTTGTAAATATTCGTAAGCCCTTTTATGTGAGTCATATCACAGATTGGAGGCCTTTAGTCATTAATGACACCAGACATGAGTCGTGAGGATTGTTAGTAAAAACGGGGCTTCAGAAAGAAATTTAAATAATTGTTCACCTTTTCGCTACTTATCGATTGAATTCGCAGGTATGACCCGTATAATTTGCTCGTTTTTTGCTGCTTGACTCAGTGGTGTAAAGGCAGTTTTATACGTCATTCGGTATACCTCTGAAAAGGTACGGAGAGAGCAAACGTCATGCCTGTATCCCTTTACAGCGGAAAAGTAGCCTTAAGGCTGCTGTTGCTACAGTTAGTGACTTTTGCTTTGTTGAGTGCTGCTTTCAGCCTCAATAGCGTCAACGCTGCTGCTTCTGCATTAGGCGGAGGATTGGCAGCCTGGTTACCGAATGTGTTGTTTGTGCTGTTTGCCTTGCGTCATCAGTCACACAAGCCTGCTGATGGGCGTGTGGCCTGGTCATTCGCGATTGGCGAAGCGCTCAAGGTATTTATCACCATTGCGCTGTTAGTGGTGGCGTTAGGCGTGTTTAAAGCGGCATTCTTTCCGCTTGGCCTGACTTATTTATCGGTGCTGGTTATGCAGATCGTGGCACCGGCCGTAATTAATCGTTACCGTAATTAACAACAAAAGGGTAAGAGACATCATGGCTGCTGGAGAAATCTCTACTCCGCAAGAGTATATCGGTCACCACTTGCAGCATTTGCAGGTCGGGACGGGTTTTTGGTCGATCAACGTCGATTCGATGTTTTTCTCCATCGCTCTTGGGGTCCTCTTTCTGGTTATCTTTCACCGCGTAGCGAAACGTGCGACCAGCGGTGTGCCAGGTAAGCTGCAAACGGCTGTCGAACTGATTATCGGTTTCGTTGATGGCACCGTACGCGATATGTTCCATGGCAAAAGCAAACTGATTGCTCCTCTGGCACTGACCATTTTCGTCTGGGTTTTCCTGATGAACCTGATGGACCTGCTGCCTATCGATCTGTTGCCACAAGCCTGGGCGGGTATCTATAGCCTGCTGGGATACGATCCGGCGCATGCTTATCTGCGTGCTGTGCCGACGGCTGACGTGAACATCACGCTGTCGATGGCGCTTGGGGTGTTTGTTCTGGTTCTGTTCTACAGCATCAAAATGAAGGGTCTCGGTGGTTTTGTTAAAGAACTGACCATGCAGCCGTTCAACCATCCAGTATTTATTCCTATCAACCTGATTCTTGAAGGTGTCAGCCTGCTGTCCAAACCTATTTCCTTAGGCTTGCGACTGTTTGGCAATATGTATGCGGGTGAGTTGATCTTCATCCTGATTGCCGGTCTGTTGCCGTGGTGGTCACAATGGCTGTTAAATGTGCCTTGGGCTATTTTCCACATTTTGATTATTACGCTTCAGGCTTTTATTTTCATGGTTCTGACGGTTGTTTATCTCTCGATGGCATCTGAAGAGCATTGATTTTCTTTCAACAAATAACGTTTTTAACTGAAACAAACTGGAGACTGTCATGGAAAACCTGAGTGTGGATCTGCTGTACATGGCTGCCGCGTTAATGATGGGTTTGGCGGCAATCGGTGCTGCGATCGGTATCGGCATTCTGGGTGGTAAATTCTTGGAAGGTGCTGCTCGTCAGCCTGACCTGATTCCTTTACTGCGTACACAGTTCTTTATCGTCATGGGTCTGGTTGACGCCATCCCGATGATCGCTGTTGGTCTGGGGCTGTATGTGATGTTTGCGGTGGCCTAAGCAGAATGTTTTCTGCTGAGGTTAAAACATCAACTTATTTAACTTTGAAAGAGGCATTGTGCTGTGAATATTAATGCAACAATCCTCGGCCAGGCCATTGCGTTCGTCCTGTTTGTCTGGTTCTGCATGAAGTATGTATGGCCGCCGATGATGGCAGCCATCGAGAAACGTCAAAAAGAAATTGCTGACGGTCTGGCTTCTGCTGAACGTGCCAAAAAAGATTTGAACTTGGCTCAGGCCAATGCGACAGATCAACTGAAGAAAGCCAAAGCGGATGCTCAGGTTATCATCGAGCAGGCGAACAAACGCCGTGCTCAGATCCTGGATGAGGCGAAAGCTGAAGCGGAAGCTGAACGTAACAAGATTGTGGCGCAGGCGCAGGCTGAAATCGAAGCCGAACGTAAACGTGCTCGTGAAGAGCTGCGTAAGCAAGTTGCCGTATTGGCGATTGCCGGTGCCGAGAAAATTATTGAACGTTCCGTGGATGAAGCTGCTAACAGCGACATCGTTGATAAACTGGTCGCTGAACTGTAAGGAGGGAGGGGCTGATGTCTGAATTTGTCACGGTAGCTCGCCCCTACGCCAAAGCAGCTTTTGACTTTGCGGTTGAGAATCAGGCCTTGGATCGCTGGCAGAACATGCTGGCATTTTCGGCCGAAGTGGCGCGCAATGAGCAGATTGCCGAGTTGCTTTCTGGTGCAGTTGCACCGATTGAGCTGGCGAAAACATTTATTGCCGTTTGTGGTGATCAACTTGATGAAGCCGGTCAGAACCTGATTAAGGTGATGGCCGAAAACGGACGTTTACCAGTGCTTCCTGAAGTACTGGAACAATTTATTCAACTGCGGGCAACTCTGGAATCGACGGTTGACGTCGATGTGATTTCTGCCAGCACGTTGAGTGAGCAGCAGCAATCAAAGATCGCTGCCGCTATGGAAAAACGTCTGTCACGCAAAGTGAAGCTGAATTGCAAAATTGATAAGTCTGTCATGGCCGGCGTGGTTATCCGCGCGGGCGATATGGTTATAGATGGCAGCATTCGCGGTCGTCTGGAACGTCTGGCAGACGTCTTGCAGTCTTAAGGGGACTGGAGCATGCAACTGAATTCCACCGAAATCAGCGAACTGATCAAGCAGCGCATTGCTCAGTTCAATGTGGTGAGCGAAGCTCACAATGAAGGTACTATTGTTTCCGTCAGCGACGGAATCATCCGCGTCCACGGTCTGGCAGACGTGATGCAGGGAGAGATGATCTCTCTGCCGGGTAACCGTTATGCGATCGCACTGAACCTAGAGCGCGACTCCGTTGGTGCGGTAGTTATGGGTCCGTATGCGGATCTGGCTGAAGGCATGAAAGTAAAATGCACCGGCCGTATTCTTGAAGTTCCCGTTGGCCGCGGCCTGCTGGGTCGTGTGGTCAACACACTGGGCGCACCGATTGACGGTAAAGGCGCACTGGATCACGACGGTTTCTCTGCGGTTGAAGCGATTGCGCCTGGCGTTATCGAACGTCAGTCCGTTGATGAGCCAGTACAAACGGGCTATAAGTCCGTTGATGCCATGATTCCAATTGGTCGTGGTCAGCGTGAGCTGATTATCGGTGACCGTCAGACGGGTAAAACCGCACTGGCCATCGATGCCATCATCAACCAGCGTGATTCCGGCATCAAATGTGTGTACGTCGCTATCGGCCAGAAAGCCTCCACGATTTCTAACGTGGTACGTAAACTGGAAGAGCACGGCGCACTGGAAAACACCATTGTTGTTGTTGCTACCGCGTCTGAATCTGCGGCTCTGCAATATCTGGCACCGTATGCTGGTTGTGCAATGGGCGAGTACTTCCGTGACCGCGGTGAAGATGCGCTGATTATTTATGATGACCTGTCTAAACAGGCCGTTGCTTATCGTCAGATTTCTCTGCTGCTTCGCCGTCCGCCAGGTCGTGAAGCTTATCCGGGTGACGTTTTCTATCTCCACTCCCGTTTGCTGGAGCGTGCATCGCGTGTTAACGCCGATTACGTTGAAGCATTCACCAAGGGTGAAGTGAAAGGGAAAACCGGTTCGTTGACCGCTCTGCCGATCATCGAAACACAAGCGGGTGACGTTTCTGCGTTCGTTCCGACCAACGTAATTTCTATTACCGATGGTCAGATCTTCCTGGAATCCAACCTGTTTAACGCCGGTATTCGTCCTGCGGTTAACCCAGGGATCTCCGTATCCCGTGTGGGTGGTGCAGCACAGACCAAGATCATGAAGAAACTGTCCGGTGGTATTCGTACCGCGCTGGCACAGTACCGTGAACTGGCAGCGTTCTCTCAGTTCGCTTCCGATCTTGATGATGCAACCCGTAAGCAGTTGAGCCACGGTCAGAAAGTGACCGAGCTGTTGAAACAGAAACAGTATGCGCCGATGTCTGTCGCACAGCAGTCTCTGGTTCTGTTTGCGGCGGAACGTGGTTATCTGGAAGATGTTGAGCTGTCGAAAGTCGGTAGCTTTGAAGCGGCACTGTTGGCTTATGCTGACCGTGAGCATGGCGAACTTCTGCAACAAATCGACCAGACTGGCGCTTATAACGATGAGATCGAGGGCAAGTTTAAAGGCATCCTCGATACTTTTAAGGCAACCCAGTCCTGGTAACGCCCGGTGGCCTGCTGTAAAGCAGGCCGCAAGGCTTTGAGGAGAAGCAAAGATGGCCGGCGCAAAAGAGATACGTAGTAAGATCGCAAGCGTCCAAAATACGCAGAAGATCACCAAAGCAATGGAAATGGTCGCCGCTTCCAAAATGCGTAAATCGCAGGATCGTATGGCGGCCAGCCGTCCTTATGCGGAAACCATACGCAATGTGATTGGTCACCTTGCGTTAGGAAATCTGGAATATAAACACCCGTACCTGGAAGAACGCGACGTTAAGCGCGTTGGGTATTTGGTGGTGTCTACTGACCGTGGCCTGTGCGGTGGTTTGAACATTAACCTGTTCAAGAAACTGCTGGCTGATATGAAATCCTGGAGCGACAAAGGCGTTGAAACTGATTTAGCGCTGGTTGGTTCCAAAGCGGTTTCTTTCTTCGGTTCGGTAGGCGGAAACATTGTTGCTCAGGTTACCGGTATGGGGGATAACCCTTCCGTATCAGAATTGATCGGCCCGGTTAAAGTTATGCTGCAAGCCTATGACGAAGGTCGTCTGGACAAGCTGTATATCGTCAGCAACAAGTTTATTAATACCATGTCTCAGGAACCGCTTGTTGTTCAAGTGTTACCGTTACCGCCTTCGGATGACGGTGAGTTGAAGAAGAAAGCCTGGGATTACCTGTATGAACCCGATCCTAAGTCGCTGCTGGATACCCTGCTGCGCCGTTATGTAGAATCTCAGGTTTATCAGGGCGTCGTAGAAAATCTGGCTAGTGAGCAGGCCGCGCGAATGGTTGCGATGAAAGCCGCGACCGATAACGGCGGTAGCCTGATCAAAGAGCTGCAGTTGGTATACAACAAGGCTCGTCAGGCCAGCATCACCCAGGAACTCACCGAAATCGTCGGGGGAGCCTCCGCGGTTTAAGCAGGTTTACGAATTACGTATTGTCGAATTACGTAGAGGATTCAAGATGGCTACTGGAAAGATTATCCAGGTAATCGGCGCCGTGGTGGACGTCGAGTTCCCGCAAGATGCCGTACCGAAAGTGTACGATGCGCTTGAGGTAGAGAACGGCGCTGAAAAACTGGTGCTGGAAGTGCAGCAGCAGTTGGGCGGCGGCATTGTTCGTTGTATCGCAATGGGTTCTTCTGACGGCCTGCGTCGCGGGTTGAACGTGAATAACCTGGACCACCCGATCGAAGTACCGGTAGGTAAAGCAACGTTGGGTCGTATCATGAACGTATTGGGTGACCCAATCGACATGAAAGGCGACATCGGCGAAGAAGAGCGTTGGGCTATCCACCGTTCAGCTCCGAGCTATGAAGAGCTGTCAAACTCACAGGAACTGCTGGAAACCGGCATCAAGGTTATCGACCTGATGTGTCCGTTTGCCAAGGGCGGTAAAGTGGGTCTGTTCGGTGGTGCGGGCGTAGGTAAAACCGTAAACATGATGGAGTTGATCCGTAACATCGCGATCGAGCACTCCGGTTACTCCGTGTTTGCAGGCGTAGGTGAGCGTACCCGTGAAGGTAACGACTTCTACCACGAAATGACCGACTCCAACGTAATCGATAAAGTATCACTGGTGTATGGCCAGATGAACGAGCCGCCGGGTAACCGTCTGCGCGTAGCATTGACCGGTCTGACCATGGCGGAAAAATTCCGTGATGAAGGCCGTGACGTACTGCTGTTCGTCGATAACATCTACCGTTATACCCTGGCTGGTACGGAAGTATCCGCACTGCTGGGTCGTATGCCTTCTGCGGTAGGTTATCAGCCGACGCTGGCGGAAGAGATGGGCGTTCTGCAAGAACGTATCACCTCAACCAAAACCGGTTCTATCACCTCCGTTCAGGCCGTTTACGTTCCTGCGGATGACTTGACTGACCCGTCACCAGCCACCACCTTTGCTCACTTGGATGCAACCGTGGTACTGAGCCGTCAGATCGCTTCTCTGGGTATCTACCCGGCCGTTGACCCGCTGGATTCCACCAGCCGTCAGCTGGATCCGCTGGTTGTTGGTCAGGAACACTATGATGTTGCTCGTGGCGTGCAGTCTATTCTGCAACGTTACCAGGAACTGAAAGACATCATCGCGATTCTGGGTATGGACGAGCTGTCTGAAGAAGACAAGCTGGTAGTATCCCGTGCGCGTAAGATTCAGCGCTTCCTGTCTCAGCCGTTCTTCGTAGCGGAAGTATTTACCGGTTCTCCGGGCAAATACGTTTCCCTGAAAGACACTATCCGTGGCTTTAAAGGGATTATGGAAGGCGAATACGACCACCTGCCAGAGCAGGCGTTCTACATGGTTGGTTCCATTGAAGAAGTCGTGGAAAAAGCCAAGAAACTGTAACGCCTTGTAGGAGGGTGACATGGCTATGACTTACCATCTGGATGTCGTGAGTGCAGAACAGCAAATGTTCTCCGGTCTGGTGCAGAAGATCCAGGTAACGGGGAGCGAAGGCGAACTGGGTATTTATCCGGGACATGCCCCTCTGCTCACTGCCATTAAGCCGGGTATGATTCGTATCGTTAAGCAGCACGGTGAAGAAGAGTATATCTATCTTTCTGGCGGCGTCCTTGAGGTGCAGCCGAATATGGTCACCGTACTGTCTGATACCGCTATCCGTGGGCAGGATCTGGATGAAGCACGTGCGCTGGAAGCGAAACGCAAAGCTGAAGATCATATCCGCAATTCGCATGGCGATGTGGATTATGCTCAGGCTTCCGCAGAGCTGACTAAAGCGATTGCGAAGCTGCGAGTTATCGAGCTGACCAGAAAAGCGATGTAACAGATAAGCTTGCAATAATTGAAGGCCAGTCAGTTCACACTGACTGGCCTTTTTCATTTAAGGTGATGTTATACGCCGAGATAAAAAATGCTGCGAGAGCAGGCATTCAGATCGTAGACAAACCTATTTACCGAACGAAAACGGTAGTAACGGAATAGAAGAGTAAAGCGTTTGCGCCAGGGATGGCGCAAGCCGAGCGCACACGGATGTGTTTACAGCGTCTTTACGATCTATCCGTTACTACCGCGCTCGACGCGTTTTATTAGCAACCCCACCTTCTTAGGCGGGGTTTATTTAGTACCTTATTTTTTCTTCAGGAAGTCGCCAAGTACCAGATTGCCTTTGGCATCACGCGTAAACGTCTCAGGGATAGCTACTGACACGAAATTATTTACGGTGATTTCCTTACCTTGCGCGTTAACCGAACGATCGCCTTTGATGAAATAGTTGGTGTTATCGATATTGCCGACAACCGCATCATCATATTTACCCGCTTTGGTTTTCAGCGAAACGTTGTTCTTGAAGACGCCTTGTTTTTCCGGGCCAGAGTAAGGGCTTGGACGGAAAATGAAGTTAAAGCGTTCGTTATCTAACGCGATGTTGTCTTCAACGATCAATGCACCAGGGTTGAAGTTGTCAGTGAAACCATCAAGTTTGTTGCCCACAGCAATGCTATTTTTGACCTGATGCGCCACTGGCTGGCCTTCGCCACCCATTTTGAAGCCGTTGCTGGTGTTGTTCATGGCAATTGAATTCTCGATCACCACAACGCCGTTTGCGCCGTCTTCAATTTTGTTAAACAGGTCAAAGCCGTCATCGATGTTGTTGTGTGAGAACGCGCCGCGAATCACGTTGCCTTCACCCACACGCATTTTCACTGCGAAGCCGTCGGCGTTAATTTTGCCTGGATCCTGATTACTGTGAGATTCTGAATTCAGAATCAGGTTATGGCTGGCCCACAGTGGTCTACCCACATCACCAGTCGAGGTCACCTGAATACCGGTATCGTCAGCGTGGTGCGCCAGAACGCGTTCGATGGTGTTGTAGCTTCCTTCGATACGGAACGGTTTCTCTGTGATTTCAATCCCTTTAACATGCCAATGGCTCGCTTTCAGCTGTAGGCCATGAATCACGGCTTTATTGCCGACAGCAAACAGGTTCTTAACGGTTTTTTGCTGACCGCTGGCGCTGACAGGGATTTCAGTTGCGCTGTAATCACCATCGTTGAGCCAGATTGTGCCACCAGCTGGCAGAGCGGCGACGGCGCTGGCTAAATCGATAGGTGCATTTTTACTGCCGTCATTGCTGGCTGAACCTTGTGGCGAAACATACAGATTTTTAGCGTCTGCATAAGCCACTCTTTCAACCTTGAACGTGCTCTCTTTTACTGCTTTATCATCGCCTTCCGCAGGCTGGTAGGCAATTTTGAACTCAGCACCGTTAGCGGCAATTTTCGCTGGCAGAGATAAGGTTTCTCCCGCTTTTACCTGCTTCGCATCACCCAGAGATTTACCATCTTGTGAAACCGCGATCGTGCCATCGTAATTGGCTCTGGCCTGAACCACATAGTGCTCGCTGGTGGTTTTAGGCGATGACATCACCTGGAGCAAAGGATCATAGGCCTTAGCCTTGAATTCCGGTGAGGCTTTGGTTTGCGCTGGCGTTGTAGTCAACTGTGCATTGCTGACGGTGATTTTGGCGTTACGGGAAGCAAAGAAACCGACGTAGTAGTGGTCTTTATCCAGCTTGGTGACGACGTCCGCGCCTTTGACTTCTTTTGATACCCAGTTATCTGTGCCTTTCGGTGCATAAGAGGTAATAAAGCCGTCGTTGGTACGTTCCAGTTTCAGACGGAACGTTGGCGTTTGCTCCAGATTCACATTTTCCTGGTAGCTGGTCTTGGTAATTTTCGCGCCGGCATTGCCCCACGGCTGTGTGACGCCATTACGCAAAATAGCCTGCAGCTTGATTTCGGTATGAGACTTCTTATCCTGCGTCATGATGGCGTTCATGACCATGTTGGATGCCGCAGGGAATTCCTCATACCCTTCTTTCAGCGGTTCCTGACGTGGCACGCCAATAATGTCGCGCACCAGAATCCCCGCCCCTTCCTGAGCCGCCGGCTTGGCGCCGTTTTCTGGCCCAAACTGTTCCACGGTAATATCAGACTGAAGCGTGAAATTCACATTCGCAGGCAGCTGCGTATAGAAGAACGTCAGCCCGTCATGGGTGTTGGCAATCTTTCCGCCACGGCTTTCGATCGTGATAGGTGCGGACAAATCAGCGTTATCGCCCGGCGCTAATTTTTTGCCGTTAATGGTGACGTCGTTGACGCCAATTTTTTCCGGCAGGACATTGGATGAGAAGTTTACGTCTGTTGATTGACCAAAGGCGATGCCGTGCCAGACAGGGGTTGATTCTGTCGCGGCGTGTGTACTAAAGCTAAAGAGTAATGCATTCGTCAACGCGACGGCTGCGAGGCGTGAAGAACGGTGTTTCCGTAATGAATCACATTTTTGTGAAGAACAACGTTTCATTGTATCTCCTTCGTTATTGAATTATTTGCCCGCGTATATTGCTATAAATGAAACGCTGTTTCTTTTGTGCATGTCACAAATGGAAATACTTAAAAACAAAGTCTGTTTTTTATGAAACCCTGTGTCATTTCTGTTTAGGTTGAGAGTATGGTGCTTGTATCTTCTTCTCGTGAACATTCGTCGTTTTTGAGCGAGATTTTCAGAAAAAACTCACCAAAAAGTATCCGCGTTAAGCATGAGTTTCGGTAAACTCTGGTTATTCATGCCGTAACAGGCTGGTCATTTTATTCTTGCGGAGCGGTGGCTCTGTACTGTCAGGATACTTATGTCAAATAGTGCGATGAGTGTGGTGATCCTTGCTGCGGGTAAAGGAACCCGTATGTATTCCGACCTTCCCAAGGTGTTGCATAAACTGGCGGGTAAGCCGATGGTTCAGCACGTTATTGATGCTGCCATGACAACAGGCGCACAGCACGTTCATCTGGTCTATGGCCACGGCGGCGATTTGCTAAAACGTGAATTGGCCGATCCGGCATTGAACTGGGTATTGCAGGCGGAACAGCTGGGAACCGGGCATGCTATGCAGCAAGCCGCGCCTCATTTTGCTGATGATGAAGATATCTTGATGTTGTATGGCGATGTGCCGCTGATTTCATCGCAAACGCTGGGGCGTTTACGTGAGGCTAAGCCGCAGGGCGGTATCGGCCTGTTGACGGTGAAGCTGGACGATCCGACGGGCTATGGGAGAATTGTGCGTGAAAACGGTGCCGTCGTCGGGATCGTCGAGCACAAAGATGCCAGCGAAGAACAGCGCCAGATTAACGAGATCAATACCGGTATTCTGATCGCGAACGGCAAGGATCTGAAGCGTTGGTTAAGCCAGTTAAATAACAACAACGCACAGGGCGAGTTTTACATCACCGATATTATTGCGATGGCAGCGGAAGAAGGTCAGCGTGTCGAAGCGGTCCATCCCGAGCGACTGAGCGAAGTTGAGGGCGTCAATAACCGTCTGCAACTGTCGGCGCTGGAGCGAGTTTATCAGCGTGAACAGGCAGATAAGCTGCTGCTGGCCGGTGTGATGCTGCTCGATCCGGCACGATTTGATCTACGTGGCGAACTGACTCATGGTCGCGATGTCGTGATTGATATCAATGTGGTCGTAGAAGGTAATGTTAAGCTGGGTAACCGAGTGAAAATCGGTGCTGGCTGCGTGATCAAAAACTGCATCATTGGCGATGACTGTGAGATCAGCCCTTACTCTGTGTTGGAAGACGCGATGTTAGAAGCAGAGTGTACCGTTGGCCCATTTGCCCGCCTGCGTCCAGGCTCTGAACTGGCTGAGGGCGCGCATGTTGGCAACTTTGTCGAACTGAAAAAAGCGCGTTTAGGTAAAGGATCAAAAGCGGGTCACCTTAGCTATTTGGGTGATGCGGATATCGGTTCCGGTGTTAATATTGGCGCGGGAACGATCACCTGTAATTATGACGGCGCGAATAAACATAAAACGATTATTGGTGACGATGTCTTTGTCGGTTCGGATAGTCAACTGGTGGCACCCGTTAGCGTTGCCAGCGGTGCGACTATCGGCGCGGGAACGACGGTGACGCGCGACGTGGCAGAGAATGAGCTGGTGGTCGGTCGCGTGAAACAACGGCATATTTCCGGCTGGCAACGTCCGGTGAAAAAGAAATAATATTTAATGCCTCCGCAGTGGCGGAGGCAGTTTTGTCCTGTGCTTTGGCCGATCCCCCTGTAGGGGCGATCCCAGAGTACAGAACAAAACATAATAATCCCCAACTCTCTACAAGGCTCGGGGAACCCGGAAAAACCGGAACAATCAGGTCTAAGACATCCCTGGTGACACAATATGTCACTTTTATAGGAATACCATCGATGTGTGGAATTGTAGGCGCAGTTGCGCAACGTGATGTTGCTGAAATTTTGTTGGAAGGTTTACGCCGTCTTGAGTACCGCGGCTATGACTCTGCGGGCCTGGCGGTTGTTGACAGCGAAGGAAATGTCGCCCGTTTGCGCCGTCTGGGGAAAGTGCAGGTGCTGTCTCAGGCAGCCGAAGAGCATGAACTGCACGGCGGTACCGGCATTGCTCATACCCGTTGGGCAACGCACGGCGAACCTTCTGAAGAGAACGCACACCCGCATGTTTCTGAACATATCACTATCGTTCATAACGGCATTATCGAAAACCACGAGCCGCTGCGCGAACTGCTGATCGGTCGCGGCTATCGTTTTGTCTCCGAAACCGATACGGAAGTGGTTGCCCATCTGGTTCATTTCGAACAGCAGCAGAATGGCGGAACGCTGGTTGAAATCGTTAAGCGCGTGATCCCACAGCTGCGCGGTGCGTATGGCATGGTGGTGTTGGATAACCGCGACCCAAGCGTATTGGTTGCCGCACGTTCTGGTAGCCCGCTGGTGATTGGCCGTGGTGTCGGAGAGAACTTCATTGCCTCCGATCAGCTGGCGCTGCTGCCTGTGACGCGTCGCTTTATGTTCCTGGAAGAAGGCGACATCGCAGAAATCACCCGCCGTGATGTGCGCGTGTTTGATAAATCCGGTCAGCTTGCCGCACGCGAAGAAATTGAATCAAAAGTGAATTACGATGCTGGTGACAAAGGCGCGTATCGTCACTACATGCAGAAAGAGATCTACGAACAGCCGATGGCGATCAAGAACACCCTTGAAGGGCGTTTCAGCCACGGCGAGATCAATCTGTCTGAGTTAGGCCCGAAAGCGGATGAGCTGCTGGCGAAGGTTGAACACGTTCAGATTATTGCCTGCGGGACGTCCTACAACTCCGGTATGGTTTCCCGTTACTGGTTTGAAGCACTGGCCGGGATTCCGTGCGACGTGGAGATTGCTTCCGAATTCCGCTATCGCAAGCCTGCCGTGCGTAAGAACAGCCTGATGATTACCCTGTCTCAGTCCGGTGAAACGGCCGATACACTGGCAGCACTGCGTTTGTCCAAAGAACTGGGCTATCTGGGATCGCTGGCTATCTGTAACGTTGCGGGCTCCTCGCTGGTGCGTGAATCCGATCTGGCGCTGATGACCAAAGCAGGTGTAGAGATTGGCGTGGCCTCAACTAAAGCCTTCACTACTCAGCTTACCGTTCTGCTGATGCTGGTGGCGCGTGTTGGCCGCCTGCGCGGTATGGATGCAAAAATTGAGCATGAAATTGTTCATGGTTTGCAGGCGTTGCCAGCGCGTATTGAGCAGATGCTGTCTCAGGACAAGCTGATCGAAGCTCTGGCGGAAGGTTTCTCTGACAAGCACCATGCGCTGTTCCTCGGCCGTGGCGATCAGTACCCGATCGCGATGGAAGGGGCGCTGAAGCTGAAAGAGATCTCTTACATCCACGCGGAAGCCTATGCGGCAGGAGAGCTGAAACACGGCCCGCTGGCGCTGATTGATGCGGATATGCCGGTTGTCGTCGTGGCACCGAACAACGAGCTGTTGGAGAAATTGAAATCCAACATCGAAGAAGTTCGTGCGCGCGGCGGTGAGCTGTATGTCTTCGCTGACGAAGATGCGGGTTTCACCAGCAGCGAAAATATGAAGATTATTCCACTGCCGCATATCGAAGAAGTGATTGCGCCAATCTTCTATACGGTGCCGTTGCAGCTGCTGTCTTATCACGTCGCGCTGATTAAAGGCACCGATGTCGATCAGCCACGTAACCTGGCGAAATCCGTTACGGTAGAGTAACTCTCCGGTATTTTGTTCGTCACGATCGTCCGCCTTATGTCGCAAAGCATAAGGCGGATTTTTTTATATCCATTTTTTAATTGTGATTATTGTCCTGCCTCACACTACAGATATCTGTTTGATAAAAACCTGAGGCAGGGAACCATGTTTC
Organism: Pectobacterium polaris; assembly: GCF_002307355.1. NCBI lineage: Bacteria > Pseudomonadati > Pseudomonadota > Gammaproteobacteria > Enterobacterales > Pectobacteriaceae > Pectobacterium > Pectobacterium polaris. The sequence continues at coordinate 1,131,131 of NZ_CP017481.1, forward strand.
TTTTGTCAGGTTATCTCTGTTTTGTGTAAAATAGTTTTAATGATGCATTAATTTTACATCTTGCATCAGAGACGAATTCTTTTTTGGCAGTGATGTTTTTGTTTGATAGGGATTTTATGAAAAAACAGATTATTTTCGCCGCTTTAGTCTCTGTTCTTATATTGACGGGTTGTGCTGAGCGTACGGTTCCGGTAGCGAATGTGACACAGTCCATCGCTGGGCAGCACACCACTGAACAGGTAAAGAATGCCATTATTGAAGCAGGGCAAAAGCGTAAGTGGGCGATGACTCAGGCTTATGTCGGTGCGATTGATGGCCGTCTGGTTCAGCGTAGCCATGTGGCAAATGTTCGCATTACCTATTCGCAAACCAGTTATTCTATCAGCTATGTTGGAAGTGAGAATTTGTTGGCGGGAGGTGGGAAGATTCACCGAAATTATAATAATTGGATAAAAAGTCTGGATCATGAAATTCAATTAACACTTGCCGGTCAACAGATTAAATAATTTTAATAGTCGGATATCTTCATTGCTATCCGACTCTATTTTTTGTTGTTCTTTTCTGATCGTTTTTGTCCGACCTCAAGGGAAAAGTCAGTGTATTACGGATATGACAAAGATAATGTCAGCGCGCTGGATGCTATTACCGAAGCGCAGCGAATTGCGTTTGCTCCCATGCTGTTTCAGGCCGCTATCAATCTGCGTAACCACGGTATTTTAGATTTTCTGGATAAGCGCGGTCATCAGGGAGCCAATCTTGATGACATCGTTGCCATTACCTCATTAAATCGTTACGCCGTTGAACTGCTGCTGGATGTCGGGCTGAGTGGCCGCATTATTATCCAGAAAGAGGAAACCTACGCGCTGGCTAAAATTGGTCATTATCTGCTCCATGACCGCATGACGCGCGTCAACATGGATTTTACTCAGGATGTTTGTTATCAGGGAATGTTTTACCTTGATGAGGCGTTGGCAAAAAATGAACCTTCTGGATTAAAAGTCTTTGGTGAGTGGCCGACAATATATCCAGCGTTAAGCCAGCTGCCGCCGCAGGCAAAGTCGAGTTGGTTTGCGTTCGATCATTTCTATTCCGATGCCGCATTTGATGCTGCCTTGCCGCATGTATTCCAGCTAAAGCCAAAACATCTCTACGATGTCGGCGGGAATACCGGTAAATGGGCCATGCGCTGCTATGACTACGATCGTGATGTGAACGTGACGATTTTGGATTTGCCGGAGCAAATTGCGCTGGCGACAGAAAATATTGCAGAAGCAGGGAAATCTGATCGTATTCAGGGCTGTGCTGTCGATATGCTCTCCGATTGCCCGTTGCCAGGTGAAGCGGATATATGGTGGATGAGCCAATTCCTCGACTGTTTTAGCGAAGAACAAATCGTGGCTATCCTGCGTAAAATCGCTGGCGTAATGAAGCCGGATGCCAGGGTCTGCATTTTGGAAATTTTTTGGGATCGTCAACGGTGGGAAGCTGGGGCTTTTAGCCTGAATGCTTCGTCGCTCTACTTTACCTGTCTTGCCAATGGCACCAGCCGTTTCTATGCGGCCAGACGATTTTTACCTTTACTAGAGCAGGCTGGATTTATCGTTGAAAATCAAATCGATAATATTGGTATTGGTCACACGCTGCTGATCTGTAAAAAGCGATAATAAAATAGCGGACGTAAACGGGAAATTGCAGCGATAACGCCGAAATAGGTCGGACTGGAAGAAGGCAGTATGAGATTAGCATTTTCAATCATTGATTGGCAGGCCAGCGCGCCGGGCCTCAGCAGCGCGGACGATTGGCTGAATTGGTCGCGGGTGTCTGCTGCTATCAATGCTGAGCAACCTTTGGATAAATGTCGACATTTACCCATGATGATGGCCCGTCGCCTCAATCAAGGGAGCCGTTTGGCGGTCGATAGTGGGTTAGCGCTACTGCGTCGCCAGTCGGTGGATGCCATTGTCTTCACCTCGCGCCACGGCGAGCTGGAACGCAACCTGAATATCCTGAAGGCGCTGTCAGAAAATGATAATATTTCTCCTACTGATTTTGCGATGTCGGTACACAACGCGGCAGTGGGAAGTCTGACGATTACGGCGAAAGCCCCGCTGGTTTCTACGTCGATTGCCGCAGGAATGGACTCTTTCCAGCAAGGCCTTATCGAAGCGAAGGCATTACAGGCTGCGGGATACCGCAATGTTCTATTGGTTGATTTTGATGGCGCGATCCCTGATTTCTACCACCCACATGTTTCGGCAGATATGCCTCGTTACCCCTACGCCGTCGCCCTATTGCTAGGGGAGGGTGATGACATGGTGTGTGAATCGCGACCTCAGGTGGAATCTCACCGCGGCGATTCACCACAAAGCCTGTTGTTCTTGCAGGCTTTTCTTGCCGAGAAACCGATTTTTTCCCTATCTGGCGAACGCGTTGACTGGACGTGGGAGAGAAGGGATGTCTGAGTCATCGCTGGTGCTTCGTTCTTCGACTTATCTGAATCGTTTATGGCGATTAATGATGACCGGCGTGTGTTTTGCCATGTTTGGCGTTGGCGGTTTACTGCTTTCTCTGGTGTGGTTCAATGTGTTGCTGATTCAGCGTGATACCACTCGCCGCCGCCAGTTGGCTCGCCGCAGCATTTCCGCCAGCTTCCGCTTTTTTTTATGCAGTGCCCGCAGATTAGGGGTGCTGGATTACCACATTGACGGCATCGAAACCTTACAGCGCGATCGCAGCTGTTTGATTGTCGCCAACCACCCGACGTTAATTGACTATGTTTTGCTGGCATCCGTCATGCCAGATGCCGACTGTCTGGTGAAGGCTGATTTACAGAAAAACCTGTTTTTCCGCGGCGTCATTCGTGCGGCGGATTACCTGCTTAACAGCCAGTCTGATGCGCTATTGCCGGACTGTCAGCGACGGCTTGATAACGGCGATGCGATCATTATTTTTCCTGAAGGCACACGTACGCGTTATGGCGAACCCCTTGTTCTGCAACGCGGTGCCGCAAATATTGCGGTGCGTTGCGGCTGTGATTTACGGGTCGTGCATATTCGCTGTAGCCAAAAAACATTGGGAAAACAAAGTCGCTGGTATCACATTCCGCCTGAAAAACCGTGTTTCACGGTGAGCGTACGCGAACGCATCAATAACGACACTTTTATGGCGCCTGAAGAGGCGCGATCCTTGGCGGCTCGCCGTTTGAATCGCCTTTTGCAGCAATCTTTAACACCAGAAAGCTGATCACCATTTGGAAATACATATGGAAAGTATGTTTGTTGAAATCAAAGAGATGATTATCGACTCTCTTAATCTTGAAGATATCAGCGTTGATGAAATAGAAACGGACGCCCCGCTTTTTGGCGAAGGTCTTGGTCTGGATTCTATCGATGCACTTGAACTGGGATTAGCGGTAAAAAACCGTTATGGCGTCGTGCTTTCTGCGGAAAGTGAAGAGGTACGCCAGCACTTCTTTTCCGTTGCAACCCTTGCAGCTTTTATCAACACTCAGCGCGCCGTGAGTGCCTGATAGTAAAATAAAATGAGTTGATGATGGATAAAAACGAAATTTATCAGGAAATTACAGGCTTACTGGTCAAGCTGTTTGAACTGGATGCTGATGATATCAAACCTGAATCCCGCCTCTATGAAGATCTTGAGCTAGATAGCATCGATGCGGTGGATATGGTCGTTCACCTGCAAAAACGCATCGGGCGAAAAATATCGCCGGAAATTTTTAAATCGGTGCGTACCGTGCAGGATGTGGTTGATGCGGTAGAAGACCTACTCCGTGAAGGTTGATGAGTTCGCCAAGTGATGCGTGTGCTGATCAGTAGTCTGAACATCTTAATGACGCTTGCCTGGCCTTTTCTGGCCTGGTTTAGCATTACGCACCCTGAGCATCGCTGGTTACTCGCGGTATTGGCGCTGATGTTTGTTCTGCGTTTCGCTACGTTGCGTGATGAGAACAATTTATTTGAAAACAAGGCATTTAAAGGGACTGCGCTGTGGCTGGCCGCTGCTGGGGTGGTGCTTTCCGTTGCCAGTTTATTACTGCGTGATGGCGGTTGGCTGCTGTGGTATCCCGTTGCGGTAAATAGCGTCATGTTGATGCTGTTTGGTGGCTCGCTTTATCGCGGTATGCCGCTTGTCGAGCGCCTTGCCCGCCTTCAGGAACCAGAACTCCCTGCTCAGGCCATTGCCTATACGCGTCGCGTGACGAAAGTCTGGTGTTGGTTCTTTATTTTTAACGGCAGTATCGCCGTGCTGACCTGTCTTGTCGGCAATCTTCATTGGTGGACGTTATGGAACGGCGTGATCAGCTATGTGCTTATGGGGTTGTTGATGGGGGGAGAGTGGTTGATACGCCAGCGTCTGAGGAAGCGCGTATGAACGGGTCGACTGTCCGCGCCGTCAATGACTGGCTGGCGGGAAATGATTCCCTTCAGCGCATTGTTGCCAGTAATGGTGCCAGTACGTTTACGCTGGGGTCGTTGAAAGCGCAGGTGATCGCACTTTGTCAGCAGCTAAGTCTGCGACAGGAGACGCGCTGGGCGCTGTGTTTTGAAGACAGCTATCGCTTCACTATCGGGCTTCTGGCTGCTCTGCATGCGGGAAAAACCCCAGTCATCCCCGGCCATTGCCGCCAATCCGTATTAGAAGAACAGGCGGATGAATTTGACGGAGTGTTGACCGATGTGTCCCTGAATCTGGATTGCCCGGTGTTTGGCCTGACGGCGGAGACGGAGAGCGTCGCTGATGCCGTGTTGCCCTCTATACCGGATGATGCCTGTGTCGTGTTGTTCACGTCAGGCTCCACCGGAAAGCCTCGTCAGATTGTTAAACCGGTACGCTGTCTGGATGAAGAGTCGCGTTGGCTGGCGGATCGCTGGGGCACACGTTTGCAAGGCTGTGATGTGATAGCTTCCGTCACCCACCAGCATTTGTATGGGCTGACGTTTCGCATCTGGCTGCCGATGGCGCTGGGGCTGCGCTTTGATAGCCGCCAACTGCTTTATACCGAACAGCTTACTTCACAACAGCGTCAGCGGCGTTACGTGTTTATCAGTAGCCCGGCATTCTTACGCCGTATCGATCGTGCGCTCCCCGCTCCCTTGTGTTCGCTGATCGTCTCTGCGGGGGGAACCTTGCCCTGGCTGCATGCTGAAGCGGCTGCGGCGTGGTTTAGGCAACCCATCAATGAGATATACGGCAGTACAGAAACGGGCGTTTTAGCATGGCGCTCGCGCGAGACGGATACCGTGCCGTGGCAACTGTTCCCCGGCGTGTCGCTGAGGCGCGATGAACAAGATAACTGGTGGGTGCAGTCGGCGCTGATTCCACATGCTCTGGGGCACAAGCTGGATGATCGATTGGCGTTTGATGACGCGGGGCATTTTCAGCTGTGCGGCCGACACGACCGCGTAGTGAAGATCGAAGATAAGCGCATCTCGCTAAGCGAGATAGAACGGCGTTTACTCGATCTGCCCGACATTGCTGATGCGGTTGCGCTTCAGGTGACGCGCCCGGAGCGGAGTGGTATTGGTGTGGTACTGGTGTTGAATACTCCCAATAAGGCCGATGACTTACCGAATTTGAAACGCCAATGGCGGCATGAATTGCAAAAATGGCTGGAGCCGTTAGCGATGCCGCGTTTCTGGCGCGTTGTCGACGTTATTCCCCACAATAGCCAGAGTAAACGTGCCTGGCCGCAGATACAGGAATTGTTTCATGTTGCCCGTTGAGCTTGCCCGGCACGATGTAAAAAAGACGGATGAAACGTCTCAGATTGAATTGATGCTACAGGCTGATTCTGAACTGTTCTGGTTCAAGGGGCACTTTACGGGCCAGCCTCTGTTGCCTGGCGTGGCACAGCTAGATTGGGTCATGCATTACGCAACGACGGTGCTGGCGCAAGGGTGGACGTTCTTGTCCATTGAGAACATTAAATTCCAGCAGCCGATTTTGCCCGGCAAAACGCTGCGTCTGGTGCTGGTCTGGAACGCTGGAAAGCAACAGCTGACCTTTAGCTACACCCTTCTGGATGGCGAGACTGAGCGCACGGCTAGCAGCGGGAAAATAAAGCTCACGCCGATGATGGAAGATCGCTCATGTCAGTAAATGGCGCCTTCTCGCCCTGCGTGGTGATCCCTTGTTATAACCACGGTGCCATGATGGCGTCGGTGTTGGCGCGTTTGGCACCGCTAGCGCTGCCCGTTTTTATTGTTGATGATGGAAGCGATGCGGCAACGCAACACGTTCTCGCTCAGCTTGCCACGGAACATGACGGTGTGACGCTGATTCGATTAGCGCACAACCGCGGCAAAGGTGCGGCGGTGATTCGTGGTATCGACGCCGCCGCGCAGGCTGGCTTTAGCCATGCTTTACAGGTTGATGCCGACGGGCAGCATCAAATTGAAGATGCACCGCTTCTGCTGGATGAGGCAAAAACGCACCCGCATTGTCTGATTTCCGGTCGACCGCGTTATGATGCCTCTGTACCGAAATCACGCCTTTACGGGCGTTATGTCACCCATGTTTGGGTCTGGATTGAAACGCTATCCCTCTCCATCAAGGACAGCATGTGCGGCTTTCGTGTCTATCCGGTTGCCGCCACGGTCTCTCTTCTCTCCCGCAAGTCTCTCGGTCACCGTATGGATTTCGATACGGAAATTATGGTGCGTCTGTATTGGGCGGGAACGCCCAGCCGCTTTATTGAAACGGCGGTGACGTATCCAGAAAACGGCCTGTCTCATTTCGATGCGCTGCACGATAACCTGCGGATTTCCTGGATGCATACCCGCCTGTTTTTCGGCATGCTTCCGCGCATTCCCCTGCTGCTAATGCGGCAACGTCAGCAACACTGGGCTGGCGTGTCGGAGCGCAAAGGCCTGCTCGGTATGCGGTTCATGCTGGCGGTATATCAACGGTTAGGTCGCGGGGTGTTTACGCTGTTTCTCTGGCCTGTGATTGCGTTTTACTGGCTGACTGGCCGTACCGCGCGTCAGGCGTCTCAGTCATGGCTGCGGCAAGTCGGGGACTATGCGCGTCAGCACGATATCCCGCTGCCTAAACCGCTCAACAGCTATCACCATTTCCTCCGTTTTGGTCAGGCGATGCTGGATAAAATCGCCAGCTGGCGCGGCGATCTACACTGGGGCCGCGATATTGATTTTGCCCCCGGCGCTCTGCAAACCATTGAACAAAGCAGACAGAAAGGGCAACTGATTCTGGCTTCACACCTTGGTGATATCGAGGTGTGCCGGGCGCTGGCGCAGCAGGTGAGCGGGCTGGTGATTAACGCACTGGTGTTTACTGAAAACGCCCAGCGTTTTAAGCAGGTGCTGGAAGAGATTGCCCCGCAGGCCGGTGTGAACCTTATCCCCGTCAGCGACATCGGGCCGGATACCGCCATCATGCTGCAAGAAAAGCTGGATGCCGGTGAATGGGTGGCGATTGTCGGCGATCGCACGGCGGTCAATCGTCAGCGCGGCGGAGTGCGACGCGTGGTGTGGAGCCCGTTTTTGGGAAAAGAAGCGCCTTTTCCTCAAGGGCCTTTTATTCTGGCGGCGGCGCTGCGTTGCCCCGTGCTGCTGATGTTTGTCATTCGCGAGCAGAAAAAGCTGCGCGTCTACTGCGAGCCCTTTGCCGAGAGCATTGCGTTGCCGCGTCCAACCCGACAGCAAGCCTTACAGCAGGTCGTCGATCGCTATGCCGAACGGCTGGCGCACTATGCGCTGAAATCCCCGCTCGACTGGTTTAATTTTTTTGATTTCTGGAGCCTGCCTGATGATGACGGCCAAGCTGCTGGGAAAAAGGAGTAAGGGTGCTAAACGATTCTCGCTTAAGCCATGAAGTTGAACTAACAGTATCTTTCCATGACTGCGATCCGATGGGCGTGGTGTGGCACGGTAACTATTTTCGTTTTTTCGAAGTGGCGCGCGAGGCGCTGCTGAGCAAATTTAACTATGGCTATCGCGAAATGCAGGCCTCTGGCTATGTGTGGCCTGTGGTCGATACGCGGGTGAAATACCGTGCGGCACTGACTTACGAGCAGCGTATACGCATTCGCGCCACTATCGAGGAAGTCGAGAATCGTTTGCGCATCGCCTACCAGATTTTTGATGCCAAAAGCGGCCAACGTGCCACGACCGGCTATACGATTCAGGTCGCGGTACAGGAAGGATGCCGTGAGCTGAGTTTTGTTTCTCCCCCCATTTTGTTTGAGCGCCTTGGAGTGACGCCATGATACGACTGATTGTCGCGGTTTTTGTGCTGTTGAGCGGTGTGGCGCAGGCCGTTACGCTGGATGATTTACAACAGCGGTTCAGCAGCCAGCCTGTCGTGCGGGCTGATTTCACCCAACTGCGTGAAATAAAGGGCATGGCAAAGCCGCTGAAATCTGGCGGACAACTGCTGATCGCGCAGGACAAAGGGCTGTGGTGGCATCAGGCCACGCCGTTTCCACTGACGATGGTGTTGGATGAAACGCGTATGGTTCAGGTGATGAACGGGCAAGCGCCGCAGATTGTCACAGCGGAAAGCAATCCGCAGATGTTTCAGTTTAACCACCTGTTACGCGCCTTGTTTCAGGCCGATCGCCTCGTATTAGAGCAGAATTTTTCCATTGATTTCACCGATCTCGGTAAGCAGCAATGGAAACTGGTGCTGACGCCCAAAACGTCGCCGTTAGATAAACTGTTTAACTCGATTACGCTGAACGGCGGTGAGTTTCTTGACGGCATTGCGCTGGATGACCGCCAAGGCGATATGACCCGAATTACGCTGAGCAATCAGCGAATCGAACCCCGGATGTTGAGCGATGATGAGCAACAGCGTTTCGTTTTCTGACGGCATTCGTCGTGCGGCGCGGGTTTGGATTGGCTGCTGTGTCGTGCTGATCGCCGCGCTGGCGCTGCTGCTGCCGAAGGCGCAGATCAACAGTAGCGTATTGGCGCTGCTGCCCAAGCAGTCGATGGGCGAACTTCCCCCTGAGTTACAGCAAGGTTTTATGCAGCGCCTCGATCGGCAGATGGTGTGGCTGGTGACGCCGGGCAAGCAGGCGGATTCTGCGGTCGCGGACTGGTGGCTGAAACACCTGCGTGCGCTTCCCGATCTACAGCAGGTTAATGGCCCTATTGATGCCGAACAGCAGCAGCGATGGGGGAAATTCGTTTTTGAACATCGCAATGGTCTGGTCGATCCCGTTACGCGCGCGCGATTAGAGAATGGCGGCGCGGCGCAGGCCGATTGGGTGCTGGCACAGCTTTATTCCGCGTTTGCCGGCGTGAGCGGCAAAGAGCTAAATCACGACCCGTTGATGCTGGTGCGTGGATCGCAACTGGCGTTGCAGCAAAATGCCAGCCAGTTGGGGCTGTCACAAGGCTGGTTAACGGCAAAAGATACGCAAGGCCGCACCTGGTATTTCCTGCACGGTGAGCTCAGTACTGGCTCGTTTGACATGGCGCGTAACCAGCAACTGGTTGATAAATTGGGTGTCCTTGAGCGCGATCTCAAGGCCGCATTCCCTGATGCCGAGGTGCTCACTCGCGGGACGGTACTGTTCAGCAACTATGCCAGCCAACAGGCCAGACAGGATGTCTCTACTCTCGGCGTCGCCACTGTGGTGGGTGTTCTGCTGCTGATCTTCTTTGTGTTTCGCTCACCACGCCCGCTGTTGCTATGTGGGCTATCGGTGGGCATCGGTGCGCTGGCAGGCACGGTCTTTACCCTGCTGCTGTTCGGTGAGCTACATTTGATGACGCTGGTGATGAGCATCAGCATTGTTGGGATTTCAGCGGATTATACGCTCTATTATTTGACCGAACGGATGGTGCACGGCGGCCATGTTTCGGCGATGGAAAGCCTTAAAAAAGTGCTGCCCGCGCTTCTGCTCGCGCTGGGAACGGCAGTTGTCGCCTACCTGATCATGGCGCTGGCACCGTTCCCCGGCTTACAGCAGCTGGCGGTGTTCGCCGCAACCGGGCTGACAGCCTCCTGTTTGACTGTGGTGTGCTGGTATCCTTTTCTGGTTAAGGGACTGCCAGTCAGGCCCGTGCCCGCGATGGTGCTGATGGGGCGCTGGCTGGCGGCGTGGCGGCGTCAGCGTGTCGTGCGTTTGGGGATTCCACTGGCGCTGCTGGTGCTTTCTGTCGTGGGGCTACTGCGGCTGGAGGTCAATGATGATATCTCCCAGCTACAGGCGCTGCCGCAGGATTTGATGCAACAAGAGCGGCAGTTGACGGCATTAACGGGACAGAGCGCCGATCAAACCTGGTTCGTGGTCTACGGCGATAGCGCAGAGGAGACATTGCGGCGTCTGGAACAGCTCGCGCCTAAACTGCGAGACGCGCAGCAACAGGCGTGGCTAAAGCAGTACCGGCTGCTGCCGCTTTCTTCTCAGGCACAGCAACAGCGCGATAGTCAGCTTATTGCGTCGGCCGCGCCTGCGGTTATCGAACGGCTCAAAGACACGGGCGTTGATGTGGCTATGCCAGACCTGCGACCGATGCCGGTTACGCCGGAGCGCTGGCTCGATAGCCCGATAAGTGAAGGGTGGCGGCTGCTGTGGCTGACGTTACCCAATGGGAAAAGCGGTGTTCTGGTTCCGGTCAGCGGCGTGAGCGATAGCGCTGCGCTGGGACAGATGGCTAAAACGTTACCGGGCGTGGAGTGGATCGACAGAAAAGGGACATTCGATGCCCTGTTCGGTTTCTATCGCGCCATGCTGGGATGGTTGCTGGCGGCTGCGCTGGTCGTGATTGCGCTGAGCTACGTGATCCGTCTTGGGCTGCGTCGTGGCGTCATCAATGTGGTGCCGTCGGTGCTGTCGCTGGGCGGCGGACTGGCGGTGCTGGCGTTGAGCGGTCATTCGCTGAACCTGTTCTCATTGTTGGCGCTGGTTCTGGTACTGGGGATCGGCATCAATTACACGCTGTTTTTCAGCAACCCACGCGGTACGCCGATGACTTCGCTGCTGGCGGTGACGCTGGCGATGTGCGTCGCCCTGCTGACGCTGGGTATGCTGGTTTTCAGCAGCACTCAGGCCATTAGCAGCTTCGGGATTGTGCTTTGTAGCGGTATTTTTATCGCCTTCTTGCTGGCGCCTCTGGCGTTGCCTGATTCAAAAGGGAAACGAAAATGACATTATTGCGACGTGGGCTTCTGCTTATTGGCGTACTGCTGCTCAGCAGCTGTGCCAGCAAACAGCATGATGATAATCGTCCACAGGCGTGGCTCAAACCGGGTGTGAAAGTCACGCTACCCGCCCCTGCGATTACTCCGTCGGTCAACGAACAGCAACTGTTGACGGGAACCTTTGACGGTAAGCAGCAATCGCTGCTGGTGATGTTGAGTGCCGATGATAAGCAGCTTTCACTGGTCGGGCTTTCCTCTATCGGTATTCGTCTGTTTAAGGTCACCTATGATGCGCAGGGTGTTCATACGGAACAGTCCATCGTCCTGCCACAGCTGCCGCCAGCCAGTCAGGTTCTGGCGGATATCATGCTGAGCCACTGGCCGATCGCCGTGTGGCAGACGCAGCTGCCAGCCGGTTGGACGCTGAAAGATAGCGATGACAAGAGACAACTGCGTGACGATCGCGGCACGCTGATTACGGAAATTCGCTATATGACGCGAAATAACCAGCGCGTGCCGATGAGCGTTCAGCAATTCGTTTTTGGTTATCACATCGTGATTCAACATCTGGATAGCTAGCATGATTTACATTAACGCCGTCGGGGCGCTGAATGCGCTGGGCAATAATCTGGATGAGATTGCCAACAACCTTGCCAGCGGCAATGCGCCGGGCATGCGCCCTGATACCGGATGGCTACTGCACGATAAGCCCTGTTGGACAGGGAATGTGGATGCGGAATTACCGGTTATTCCGGTGGAGCTGGCGGCGCATAACAGTCGTAATAACCAGCTTTTGCTGGCTGCACTGGAGCAAATTCGGCCTCAGGTTGACGCAGCTATCGCGCAGTTTGGCTCCGAACGGGTCGCGGTGATTCTGGGTACCAGTACCTCAGGATTGGATGAAGCCGATCGGTATGTCAGCGAAAATCTTTCCACTTATCACTATGCGCAGCAGGAACTTGGCGATCCCTCCCGGTTTCTGGCTGCCTATTTGGCGTTAAATGGTCCGGCTTACACCATATCAACCGCCTGCTCCTCCAGTGCCAGAGCGCTGATCAGCGGTAAGCGATTGATTGATGCCGGGTTGGTGGATGTCGCTATCGTCGGCGGCGCGGATACGCTGAGCCGTATGCCGCTAAATGGCTTCGATAGCCTTGAATCACTCGCTTCAACGCGCTGCCAGCCGTTCAGCGAAGAACGTAACGGGATCACCATCGGTGAAGGCGTGGCGCTTATGCTGATTGGGCGGCAACCCGCTCGCGTGGCGATATTGGGCGTCGGGGAGTCATCCGATGCTCACCATATGTCGGCACCGCACCCGGAAGGTGAAGGGGCGATTCGCGCGATCAATATGGCGTTGTCGCAAGCGGGATTGCAGCCTGAGGACGTGGGTTATATCAATTTACACGGTACCGCTACGCGCCTGAATGACCAGATTGAAGCCAACGTGGTTCACGCCGTTTTTGGCGATCGCGTGCCTTGTAGCTCAACCAAACACCTTACCGGTCATACGCTGGGCGCGGCGGGGATTAGTGAAGCCGCGATCTGTTGGCTGCTTCTGACACGGGATCTTCCTTTGCCTGCGCAGGATTTCTCATGCAGTCACCCCGATGCCTCACTGCCGTCATGCGGCTTGCTCAGTGCGCCTGCTCCGCTTGCACGCCCGGTCATTCTGTCTAACTCTTTTGCGTTTGGCGGCAACAATACGTGTCTGATTCTGGGGACGAATCATGAATGAGTATCTGTCTGCGGCAGCTTATCTGCCCCATTCATCCCCTATGGTGCTGGTGGACGAGGTGATCCACGTTGATGATGAACACGCACACTGTCGTGTCGTGGTCAGCCGCGAGAGCATTTTGGCACCGTTTCTGAATGCGCAGGGACATCTGCCAGCTTGGTTTGGTATCGAAATTATTGCTCAAACGGTCGGGGTCTGGTCTGGCTGGCACGGGCGTCAAATCAGTGGGCTACAAGATAAGCCACGTCCCGGTATGTTGCTGGGCGGGCGGGGTTATCGCTGCAAGCAGGATAATTTTCCTGCCGGCTCCCTACTTGATGTAACCGTTACGCTGCTGATGCGTGACGATAAAATTGGTAGCTTTGAGGGTGAGATCGCGATAGCCGGAGAGACGTATGCCTCTGGCCGGTTGAACACCTATCAGCCTGACGAACATGAGTTAAAAGCACTTCTAGAACAGGGAAAGCTATTATGACAACCGGAAGAACGGCTATGACAACCGGAAAAACAAGCATGACGCGTTCTGTGTTAGTGACGGGTGCCAGCAAAGGGATTGGTCGAGCCATTGCGCTGCGTCTGGCGACGGATGGTTTTACTGTGGTGGTGCATTATCACCGTGATGAAAACGGGGCGCAGGAAACCTTACGCCAGATTACGGCGCAAAACGGTTCTGGCCGTATCGTCAGCTTCGATATTGCCGCTCGGGAAACGTGTCGCACCGTGATCGAACAGGATATTGAGGCGAACGGTGCCTATTATGGCGTGGTCAGTAATGCCGGTATCACCTGTGACGGCGCTTTTCCCGCCCTCGACGAGCAGGCGTGGGATAGCGTCATTCACACCAATCTCGATAGCTTCTATAACGTGATTCATCCTTGTGTGATGCCGATGATCGGCCTGCGTAACGGTGGACGCATTATCACGCTATCTTCGGTTTCCGGGATCATGGGAAATCGGGGGCAGGTTAACTACAGCGCCGCGAAAGCGGGCATTATCGGCGCAACGAAAGCGCTGGCGATTGAACTGGCGAAGCGAAAAATCACCGTTAACTGTATCGCACCCGGTTTGATTGATACTGGCATGATTCAAATGGAGCCGGTAGCCGTTGAAGAAGCCATGAAGATGATTCCCATGAAGCGCATGGGGCAGGCGGAAGAAGTCGCAGGGCTGGCGAGTTATCTTATGTCCGATATCGCGAGTTATGTCACGCGTCAGGTCATTTCTATTAATGGAGGGATGCTGTGATGCGTCGTGTTGTGGTAACGGGAATGGGCGGCGTCACCGCGTTTGGTGAGTCCTGGGAAAGCGTGTCTGACGGGTTGCGTGCTGGTCGTAATGCGATACGTAAGATGCCCGAATGGCAGATTTATGATGGCCTGAATACGCAGTTGGGCTCGCCGATTGATCACTTCAGTCTGCCAGAACACTACACGCGTAAGCGCATTCGCTCGATGGGGCGCGTGTCTCTGATGGCAACCCGAGCAACCGAACTGGCGCTGGAACAGGCTGGGCTGATTGGTCATCCGGTGCTGACTAACGGAGAAACCGGCATTGCTTACGGCTCCTCTACGGGCAGCACAGGGCCGGTGAGCGAATTTGCCACCATGCTGACCGAGAAGCACACCAATAATATTACCGGTACGACCTATGTGCAGATGATGCCGCATACCACAGCGGTAAATGCCGGCCTGTTTTTCGGCCTGCGCGGCCGTGTGATTCCGACGTCCAGCGCCTGTACGTCGGGAAGTCAGGCGATTGGCTACGCTTGGGAAGCGATTCGTCATGGCTATCAGACAGTCATGGTAGCGGGCGGTGCGGAAGAACTGTGCCCGTCAGAGGCGGCCGTGTTTGATACGCTGTTTGCCACCAGCCAACGCAACGATGCGCCGGAAACGACGCCGTCGCCTTTTGACACCCGCCGTGACGGTCTGGTTATCGGCGAAGGCGCGGGGACGTTAGTGCTTGAAGAGCTTGAGCATGCATTAGCGCGTGGGGCGACGATTTATGCTGAACTGGTTGGATTTTACACCAACTGTGATGCGGCACATATTACACAACCCCAGCGTGAAACCATGCAGATTTGTATTGAAGGATCGCTGCGCTGCGCGGGTTTGCAGCCTAGCGATGTGGGTTATATCAGCGCACACGGTACCGCAACCGATCGGGGTGATGTCGCGGAGAGTCTGGCTACCGCTGCCGTGTTCGGTAAATCCACGCCGATTTCATCGCTAAAAAGCTATTTCGGCCATACGCTGGGCGCCTGTGGTGCACTTGAAGCATGGATGAGTATTGAAATGATGCGTGAAGGTTGGTTTGCACCGACGCTTAATTTACGGCAACCTGCAGAAGACTGTGGCGAGCTGGATTACATCATGGGTGAGCCACGCCATATTGAGACGGATTACATCCAGTCTAATAACTTTGCCTTTGGCGGCATCAATACGTCGCTGATTTTCCGCCGTTGGCAATAATGGATTGAGAACGTTAACGGGTTCATGATGAATAACAAACAACAATACCTGGATATCGCTGAAGGGAAGGGTGAAAAAGCGCCTTCAACGATGGTGGCTTTTTCCTCACGAGAGATGAATTATCCGCTGCTGGAAAGCCTGTTAGAGGCGCAATCATTTTTCACCGATGGCGAAGTAAGCTATACCGAGCAGGAACAGGGCGGATTCTTTTATACCTGTCGTCATCATGATCGCGAGCTGACCTTTTATCTTGAGATTTCAGAGCGCGATCCCGAGAACCAAATCGCGCCAGTGTATTCAACCGACCCGATTTCGCCCGAGCTACTGGCACAGGCGAATGCGGCGACGCAAGAAGTGATGGTTGAGTGTATTTTTGGGCAGAATCCGCTGGAAGACTACGTTCATCAGCTTCGTTTATTAAGCGCTGCGATACCGGATTTTCTCCTGGGCATCGATATTTCCGCTGCTGGTAATGTGTTTACCCGTGAATGGCTACGTTTTCAGCTGGAAGATGATGTCCTGCCGGAAATTGAATCGCTGTATACCATTCACGCCGTGTACGACACCGAGAACGATCCGCCAACGACATTCTGGTTCCACTCGCATGGTCTGGCGCGATGTGGCCTGACAGAGGCTGAATTAGTCATTCCCGAGACGCTCAGCTCGTATTATGGCATCCCGGATTTATTCAGAAGTTTTGTCAATAATGCCATTCAAAATCAGCAAATTACCTTTAACGAACCGATTCTGTGTGGGCAAACGGACAGTGGCTATGAATATCTGGTGGCGTTGCCGTTTGAAGAAGGGCTACGGCATGTGAATCAATCCACGCCGATTGACCAACTGCGGCCTCTGGAAGACATGCGCTACGATCTGGAAGGGACGCCGGAAGGCGTGTTTCTGGGCGATTGCGCCGATCGGGATGACGTGCATCAGGAGCCTTCCTGTATGCTGTTTCGTACCAATGAAGAAAACCCTGTACTGCAAACGTTCTTTAAAGGATTTGATGAGCAGAATGCCATCATGTTCTGGCGCACGAATGCGGAAACGGCAGAAATGTCACGTAAGGCACAGCTGCGCTGGCACTATTTCGTCAATATGTTTAAAAACTACCACGTGAGTGACGAACCCGCTAAGCCGGGTTTTTTAGCGAAACTACTCAAAAAAGCACCTGAGCCTGTCGAAAGTGAATGGCGCTTTATGGTGAAGTTTGGCATTCCTCATGGCGAAGAGGGAGAAGAGCGTGAACACATGTGGTTTGTGCCCGAAAAAATCGACGACGCGGTCGTCACCGGGACATTAATCAATCATCCGTTCTACGTTGAGGATATGCAGGAAGGCGGTGTTTACTCTATTGATATATCGTGGGTAACCGACTGGGCGATTTATTATCAGGGCGATAGCTATAAGCCTGATACAATTTACAAATTGCTGAGCCATAGCCAGACTCACTGATCTCTTTCCTTCCCCAGTCAGAACGCCTGTTCTGGCTGGTGGCACCTGAATTTCCCAGCCTTCTGTGTCTTTGTCATAAAACTGTCATATTACGTACATTTTACTGTCACCGAATTGTCCTATTTTTCCTCCTGCGAACTACACTCTGATTTGATAACTCTGATTTGATAACTCTGATAGATAACGACGTTACGTCGACACGTTTGAGTATCCCACAGGAGGGATTATGAAACCGATGCGTACCACTCTTGCCAGTGTTGTTGCGGCAACTCTTTCTCTGACGGCATTTTCTGCTTTAGCTGCTGCTAACCTCACCGGTGCCGGTGCGACATTCCCTGCGCCTGTTTATGCCAAATGGGCTGACTCCTATCAAAAAGAAACCGGTAATAAAGTTAACTATCAAGGCATCGGTTCTTCTGGCGGTGTAAAACAGATTATCGCTAAAACGGTCGATTTCGGTGCTTCTGACGCGCCTCTGGCTGACGAAAAATTAGCACAGGATGGTTTATTCCAGTTCCCAACCGTTATCGGTGGCGTGGTGCTGGCAGTGAACGTTCCTGGTATCAAATCTGGCGATTTAACGCTGGATGGTAAAACGCTGGGTGATATCTACCTGGGCAACATCAAAAAATGGAACGACCCAGCAATCACTAAACTGAACCCGAATGCCAAGCTGCCGGATCAGGACATCGCTGTGGTTCGTCGTGCTGACGGCTCTGGTACGTCTTTCGTGTTCACTAGCTACCTGGCAAAAGTGAACCCAGAGTGGAAAGAGAAGATTGGCGCAGGTTCTACCGTGAACTGGCCAACCGGTCTGGGCGGTAAAGGTAACGATGGTATCGCGGCGTTCGTACAGCGTCTGCCTGGTTCTATCGGCTACGTAGAATACGCGTATGCCAAGCAGAACAACCTGGCTTACACCAAACTGATTTCTGCCGATGGCAAAGCAGTTAGCCCAACTGGCGCAAGCTTCAGCAACGCAGCTAAAGAGATCGACTGGAGCAAGTCTTTCGCTCAGGATCTGACGAACCAGAAAGGCGCTGATGCATGGCCGATCACTTCAACCACGTTCATCCTGGTTCACACCAAACAGGAAAAACCTGAGCAGGGCACTGAAGTGTTGAAATTCTTCGACTGGGCGTTCAAAAAAGGCGGTGAGCAAGCTGAAGCGCTGGATTACGCCACGTTGCCAAAAGAAGTGGTTGAGCAAATCCGTGCTGCCTGGAAAACTCAGGTAAAAGACAGCAGCGGTAAAGCACTGTACTAATTATTGTATCGACACGTCGTGTTGATACCCAGAGCGTGATGAGGTTGTCAGGTTCTGGGAAATACGTAGTGGAATAACAAGTCGTATCGGGGCGGAGAGGTGATAGCAACCTCTCTGCCTTCAATAGCTTATCAAATGTAGTTAAAACGAGAAGAGAGACGTATGGCGGAGTACAAGCCAACTATCAAAGCCCCGGGAAAGTATGGCGATATCCTCTTCAGCGCGCTGGTAAAACTGGCGGCGCTGGTCACGCTACTGCTATTGGGTGGCATCATTGTTTCCCTGATTGTGGCGTCCTGGCCTAGCATCGAGAAGTTCGGTTTTGCCTTCTTGTGGACGAAAGAGTGGGATGCGCCCGCAGAGCAGTTTGGTGCACTGGTTCCGATTTACGGCACCATCGTTACCTCACTGATTGCACTGACTATTGCGATTCCGATTAGCTTCGGGATTGCGCTATTTCTGACAGAACTGGCACCAGCCTGGTTGAAGCGTCCGCTTGGCGTGGCGATTGAATTGCTGGCGGCCATACCGAGTATTGTTTATGGCATGTGGGGGCTGTTCATTTTCGCTCCGCTGTTTGCCAAATACTTCCAACAGCCGGTGGGCAACGTCCTGTCCGGTATTCCTATTGTTGGCTCGCTGTTCTCCGGCCCAGCATTCGGGATCGGTATTCTGGCTGCTGGTGTCATTCTGGCCATCATGATTATCCCGTACATTGCGGCGGTGATGCGTGATGTGTTTGAGCAAACGCCGGTGATGATGAAAGAGTCCGCTTACGGCATTGGCTGTACGACGTGGGAAGTCATCTGGCGCATTGTGCTGCCTTACACCAAAAACGGTGTGATCGGCGGGGTGATGTTGGGACTGGGACGCGCGTTGGGGGAAACCATGGCGGTGACCTTTATCATCGGTAACACCTACCAGCTCGACAGCGCGTCACTGTATATGCCAGGCAACAGTATTACTTCTGCGCTGGCGAACGAATTCGCTGAAGCGGAATCCGGCCTGCACACGGCGGCGCTGATGGAGCTGGGGCTGATTCTGTTTGTGATTACCTTTATTGTTCTGGCATGTTCAAAGCTGATGGTTATGCGTCTGGCTAAAAATGAGGGGGCGCGCTAATGGCTACATTAGGCATAGAGCAAGACGCTGCTCTGGAGCGTTCGCGGCGTAAAATGCAGGCCTGGCGTCGCCAGAAAAACCGGATTGCGCTGTTCTTATCCATGTCCACGATGGTGTTCGGCCTGTTCTGGCTGGTCTGGATTCTGTTTTCGACCGTGACCCGAGGCGTGGATGGCATGTCTCTGGCGTTGTTTACCGAAATGACGCCGCCGCCTAATACGGCGGGTGGCGGGTTGGCGAATGCCATCGTCGGGAGCGGATTACTGATTCTGTGGGCAACGCTGCTGGGTACACCGCTGGGGATTATGGCGGGCATTTATCTGGCGGAATACGGTCGTAAATCCTGGATCGCCGAAGTGATTCGTTTCATCAACGACATTCTGCTGTCTGCACCGTCGATTGTGGTGGGTCTGTTTGTCTACACGCTTGTGGTGGCAAAAATGCAGCACTTCTCCGGCTGGGCAGGCGTGATTGCGCTGGCGCTGTTGCAGGTACCGATTGTGATTCGTACCACCGAGAACATGCTTAAACTGGTGCCGGATAGCCTGCGTGAAGCGGCTTATGCGCTGGGTACGCCGAAATGGAAAATGATTTCTGCAATTACGCTGAAGGCATCGGTATCGGGCATCATCACCGGGGTATTGTTGGCCATCGCGCGTATCGCT
Source organism: Pectobacterium polaris (assembly GCF_002307355.1). Lineage (NCBI taxonomy): Bacteria > Pseudomonadati > Pseudomonadota > Gammaproteobacteria > Enterobacterales > Pectobacteriaceae > Pectobacterium > Pectobacterium polaris. Next base: position 1,150,985 of record NZ_CP017481.1, read on the forward strand.
GGGGAAACCGCGCCGCTGCTGTTTACGTCGCTGTCGAATCAGTTCTGGAGCACGGATATGATGCATCCGATTGCTAACCTGCCAGTCACCATATTTAAGTTTGCCATGAGCCCGTTTGTGGAGTGGCAACAGCTGGCTTGGGCGGGTGTACTGCTGATTACGATGTGTGTGCTGCTGCTGAATATTCTGGCGCGCGTTATTTTCTCTGCCAAGAAGCACTAATTCGCTAAGAAATAGTCGTTTTCTGAGAAACATTAAATAAATTCAAGGTGCTGCCAGGCAGCGCCAGGAAAAAGAGAGAAGTCTTGATGAGTATGGCTACTGAGACATCCAACAAAATCCAGGTACGCGATCTGAATTTCTATTACGGAAAATTCCATGCGTTGAAAAATATTACGCTGGATATTGCCGCGAATCAGGTTACCGCGTTTATCGGCCCGTCCGGCTGTGGTAAATCCACGCTGCTGCGTACGCTGAACAAAATGTATCAGCTCTACCCTGAGCAGCGCGCCGAAGGCGACATCCTGCTGGATGGCAATAACATCCTGACGGATAAGCAAGATATCGCGCTGCTGCGCGCCAAAGTCGGCATGGTGTTCCAGAAGCCGACGCCGTTCCCGATGTCCATTTACGACAACATCGCGTTTGGTGTGCGCCTGTTTGAAAAGCTGTCTCGTGCTGATATGGATGAGCGTGTCCAGTGGGCGTTGACTAAAGCGGCGCTGTGGCAAGAGACGAAAGATAAACTGCACCAGAGCGGCTATAGCCTGTCCGGTGGTCAACAGCAGCGTTTATGTATTGCGCGCGGTATCGCGATTCGCCCGGATGTCTTGCTGCTGGATGAACCTTGCTCAGCCCTCGACCCGATTTCTACCGGCCGTATTGAAGAGCTGATCTCCGAACTGAAAAAAGACTACACCGTGGTCATCGTGACGCACAACATGCAGCAGGCAGCGCGTTGTTCAGATCATACGGCGTTTATGTATTTGGGTGAGCTGATTGAGTTCAGCGATACTGATACCCTGTTTACTGCTCCACGGCAGAAACAGACTGAAGATTACATCACCGGCCGTTACGGTTGATTAGGAAGCATCATGGATAATCTGAATCTGAACAAACACATTTCCGGTCAGTTTAACGCCGAACTGGAACACATCCGCACGCAGGTCCTGACCATGGGCGGGCTGGTGGAGCAACAACTGAGTGACGCGATTACCGCGATGCATAATCAGGACGCGAATCTGGCTCAGCAGGTTATTGAAGGCGACGCCAAAGTTAACATGATGGAAGTGGCGATCGATGAGGCCTGCGTGCGCATTATTGCGAAGCGCCAGCCTACCGCCAGCGATCTGCGTCTGGTGATGGCGATCATCAAAACCATCTCCGAGCTGGAACGTATCGGTGACGTGGCGGATAAAATCTGTCGCACCGCGCTGGAGAAATTCTCCCATCAGCATCAGCCGCTGCTGGTGAGTCTGGAGTCATTAGGGCGCCACACCGTACAGATGCTGCATGATGTGCTGGATGCGTTTGCCCGCATGGATCTGGACGAAGCGATTCGTATTTATCGCGAAGACAAAAAAGTGGATAAAGAGTACGAAGGGATTGTGCGTCAACTGATGACCCACATGATGGAAGATCCTCGCACCATCCCAAGCGTACTGACGGCGTTGTTCTGCGCTCGTTCTATCGAGCGTATCGGTGACCGTTGCCAGAACATCTGCGAATTTATCTTCTATTTCGTCAAAGGTCAGGATTTCCGCCACCTCGGCGGCGATGCGCTGGAAAAGCTGCTGGCGCAGAAAGATAAGAAAGAAGAAGAGTAAGCCCGTTCTTACGCTTATCATGCTGACGCCCTGCTTGCAGGGCGTTATTTTTTATCAGGATTTAGTTTTTATCAGGGTAATGAATCAAATCGTGGAAGCGCACCGTGGTGTCGGCAGGGTTGTGGTAGCGGTGTTCTCTGTCGGCGGCAAAGCGTAGCGCATCCCCGGCGGACAACACATGCGTCTGCCCATCAACGGTCATCTCCAGTTGTCCCTCCAACACAATAATATGCTCGATCACCCCGTTTTCATGCGCCGATGAGGTGCTGCTGGCACCCGCCGCCAGCTCAATCACCAACATATCAAAACGTAGTTTTTCGTCGAAGGGGAAGAGGGGAACCACGTGCATTCCCGCTTCGTCTTCCCTGAATGACGATCCCGCACCCGAGCGATAGGTCACGTCTTCATCCGCGAGCGTCGGTTCGATAAAGGTAGAGAACGCGACATTCATGCCGGTTGCAATTTTCCACAGAGTGGCGACCGTCGGGCTGGATTCACCGCGCTCGATCTGGCCGAGCATTGCTTTGCTCACACCCGTCTCTTCTGCCGCCCGCGTGAGGCTCCAGCCTTTCTCTTGCCTTAACGTTTTCAACGTATTGCCAATGTGGCTGGTTAGCTCATCAGACATCAATATTGGCTCCTGCTTGTGCGTTATAGCGCACGCTGCTATGTTAACGCTTTCTGTGCGTTATAACGCACAACAAAAGTGAAGGTATACCATGCCTGCGTCATTTGCGCTAAAAGATGTCACCTTTTCGACCCTCATCGCTGGCTTTGTTGCGGTGCTGGTGGGCTACACCAGCTCGGCCGCCATCATTTTTCAGGCAGCGGAAGCGGCGGGTGCCAGTGCGGTGCAGATCGGCGGCTGGTTAAGTATGTTGGGGATTGCCCAAGGGCTGGCATCGATTAGCCTGTCGCTGTACTACCGTGCGCCGATACTGGCGGCGTGGTCAACACCGGGGGCGGCTCTGCTGGTCACCAGCCTGCCGGGTACGTCGCTCAATGAGGCGATCGGCGTATTTCTGTTTGCCTCCGCGCTTATCTTTATCTGTGGGATCACTGGTCTTTTTGCCCGCCTGATGAATGTGATTCCGCAGGCCATTTCTGCCGCAATGCTGGCGGGTATTTTGCTGCGCTTTGGCGCTGATGCCTTTCTTTCCCTGCAACAGGATTTCTGGCTGGCTTTTGCGATGTGCGTAACCTATTTGCTCAGCCGTCGGTTGCTGCCGCGCTTTGCTATTGTGCTGACGCTGCTTGCTGGCCTGCTGCTGGCCTTATTTCGTGGGCAAATTGCGGTTTCTGATTCGCCGCTGGTGTTCGCTGCGCCGGAATTCATTACACCGCATTTTTCGTGGGCGTCTCTGCTTGGTGTAGGTATTCCGTTTTTCATTGTCACCATGGCATCGCAGAACGCACCGGGCGTTGCCACGCTGAAAGCGGCGGGCTATCAGGTTCCCATATCACCGCTGATTACCATTACTGCATTAATCGCGCTGATTTTGACGCCGTTCGGTGGTTTTTCCGTGTGTATCGCCGCGATTACCGCCGCGATCTGTATGGGGCCGGACGTGCATCCCGATCCGAAGAAACGCTATCTTGCTGCCGTTGCTGCTGGTGGGTTTTATCTGCTGGCGGGCGTTTTTGGCGGTTCTATCGGGCAGCTTTTCACAGCTTTGCCGCAGCCGCTGATTCACGCTATCGCCGGTTTGGCGCTGCTCAGCACTATTTCAGGCAGTTTGTATCGCGCGTTGCTGGATGAAAAACAGCGGGATGCCGCGGTGGTCACCTTCCTGATTACCGCTTCTGGATTGACGCTGTGGGGAATTGGTGCGGCATTTTGGGGACTGATTGGGGGGATGATGACCTGGTTTATTTTGTCAGTAAGGGAAAAGAGTTAGAGCTAAATGCGCAAAGGAAAACACACGAGAGCGCAATGTGTCTTAAATGGGATACTCTGTGTTTCTGGTTGAGGTAGTGTGGGCAATATAGCCTTGTGTTAAATATGGATTTATTACAACGGAGGCTTCATGAATTTTCACCATCTGCGTATAGCACGACCAGTAAGCAATCTGAAGCTCAGTTGTGAAATGTACTGTCGTGGGCTTGATCTAAAAAAATTAGGTTCATTTTCAGACCATGAAGGTTTTAGCGGAGCTATGTTGGGGTGTAGTGATTTAGGCTGGCACCTTGAATTTACGCAGTGCCATCACCATCCGGTATCACCTTCTCCATCGGATGAGGATTTACTGGTTCTGTACATCGTGGATAAGGTGTTATGGGACGAGGCATGTTCAAGAATGGACGAGGCCGGATTTGCTAGAGTCAGCTCGTTCAATCCTTACTGGGATAAAGATGGTGTGACTTTTCATGATCATGATGGGTACAGGATTGTTATCCAGAACCGGCAGTGGGAATAACCTTGACAGCGCTTTATAGGCCTATGGTAAATAGAATGTATAGGCTAGCTCACTCGGACTAGCATGAAAGCAAAAAAGGCTCACCATATGGCGAGCCTTTTTTGTATAGCGACTTCTGTTGTCCTCGGGGGAAGCATTGCTGCTAACAAGTCCCGTGGCTAGTGATATCAGTATAAGGATCATTGACGATGTCGTCAAACAGCATAAAGGATAGCCTCTCTGCGGCCAGAATAGGAACGTATGAAAATATCGTCGGCGGACCGACTGGCTTGCTTCAGACAGAAAAAGCCTTAAAGCTTTACATGTGGAATGCGCAAATCTCAGCCGCTTTTTTTGTTCCTCTTCATGTGTGCGAAGTCCTCACGCGCAATGCTATTTCTGAGGTCATTGAAGCGGTATACGGGGACAGGTGGCCTTGGTCCATTGGTTTTGAGAGAAGCCTACCGATCCCTATCCATGGCTATAAACCAAAAGATGATCTGATTACTGGGCGGCGAAATCAGCCAACGACGGGAAAAGTTATCCCTGAACTAAAGTTTGTTTTCTGGCAAAAAATGCTGACCGGAAGATTTGATACTCGCTTATGGAACAATCACATACTAACCGCTTTCCCTCATGCCGTCGCCCAGGGCCTGAGTGCCGCGCAGTTGCGTCAGAATCTCTATAATGATTTAGAAACTGTAAGAAAACTGCGTAACCGCATTGCTCATCACGAACCTATAATCAACCGGAACCTGCTGGATGATTTCGCAACGATAAAAAGAATTATTGCGTACCGGTGCGAACATTCGGTTGAGTGGATGCAAAACAATCAGATGTTGCTCCCGCTCCTTACACTTAAACCGTAGTAATACTGTGCCTGGCTGTCGTTATCTCTTCCGAAAAAGTCTGAATAGGAGATTTCCTGTCGCTTTCCATCAATCTACCTAGCTGTACCTGAATCAGGATAATCTGCCAGAATACCGAAGTAACATAAGGTTATATTATAGCTATTTATGTTATTTCCCGCGTTTTCGCCCTGCTGATAGCCTGCGGTTAATACAGCAATAATTAAGGGGCAGGGAATGAAAAAGCATATTTTGACAGTGACTTTATTGGCCGGGTTGGCTTCCGTTTCTGGTGCTGCACAGGCAGATAAATTAGATGATATTCAGAAGGCGGGCGTAGTGAAAATTGCCGTCTTCGACAGTAATCCGCCGTTTGGCTATGTCGATCCGCAGAGCAAAAAGCTGGTGGGTTATGACGTGGACATCGCCGAGGCAATTGGTAAGGCGCTGGGCGTGAAGGTTGAGCTGCGCGCAACTAATCCGGCTAACCGTATCCCGCTATTAAGCTCGCAGAAAGTCGATCTGATCGCCGCGAACTTCACTATCACCGATGAGCGTGCCAAGCAGGTTAACTTTAGTATTCCTTACTTTGCTACCGGGCAAAAATTCATCGCCCGTAAAGGCGTACTGAAAACACCGGAAGACATCAAAACGCTGCGTATTGGCGCGGATAAAGGCACTGTGCAGGAAATTACCCTGCGTGAACATTACCCGACCGCCAAAGTGATTTCCTACGACGATACGCCGCTGGCCTTCGCCGCGCTGCGTAACGGCAACGTTCAGGCCATCACGCAGGATGATGCCAAACTAGTCGGCTTGCTGGCTAACGTGCCTGATGCACAGAAGGCTGAGTTTGAAATCTCTCCGTTCAGCATTACCAAAGAGTATCAGGGCGTCGGGATTCCGAAGGGCGAAGAGCGTCTGACGGCGAAAATTAACGACACGCTGATTAATCTGGAAAAACAGGGTGAAGCGAAGACGATTTACGATCGCTGGTTTGGGCCGAGCACGAAGTCATCCCAGCCGCGCGGCGATTTCACCTTTGCCCCGTTGGATCAACAACCTAAATCCTGATAGCTGACACCTTCAGTATTATGATCCCAGCCCTCTGCATTGCAGGGGGCATTTCTATTTGTATCTCGTAGCAATGACAAAGAGAGATAAAACGCATGGATACGGCGCTGCAATCGCTTGAATCGTGGCTGTTGGCTCCTCAATACCTCATCTGGCTGTGGCACGGTTTTCTGATCACGCTGGGCATTTCCCTGAGTACGATCGTTTTGTCTACCGTGTTGGGCTTTCTGTTGGCGGCGGCCAGAGACAGCCAGATTCGTGTTCTGCGCGGCATTGTGGTGGCGTATAGCTCGTTATTTCGTAATACACCGCTGCTGGTACAGCTGTTTTTCTGGTATTTCGGGGCTGGGCAGCTTTTTCCCTCAGGTATGATGCAATGGCTGAACACCCCGCATGTTATTTCGCTGTTGGGCACGACGTTAGCGTGGCCTTCTTTTGAGTTTCTGGCGGGATTGGCCGGGCTGACGCTCTATTCCAGCGCGTTTATTGCGGAGGAAATCCGCTCCGGTATCCGTGGCGTCGCGCGCGGGCAGAAGTACGCGGCGCATGCTCTGGGATTAACCGGCTGGCAATCCATGCGCTATGTGGTATTGCCGCAGGCGCTAAAAATCGCCCTGCCGCCGCTGCTTGGGCAGTACATGAATATCGTTAAGAATTCGTCGTTAACGATGGCGATTGGCGTTGCTGAATTGTCCTACGCGTCACGTCAGGTGGAGACGGAAACCTTGCGCACGTTTCAGGCGTTTGGCGTGGCGACGGTGTTGTACATCGTGATTATTGCGGTGATGGAAGGCTGGGGCATGTGGCGTCAGCAGCGTAGTCTGGCGGAGAGACACTAAGATGGATTTTACCGTTATCACCGATAACATCGACTATTTGATGTGGGGCACGTTCCCGGATGGCCCGCTGGGTGGCGCGGCGCTGACGCTGGTGATGAGCCTGCTGGCTGGCGTAGCCTCTGCTGTTTTGGGTACGATTTTGGGCGTGGCGCTGGCGATGTCCCGGGGATGGTGGAGTGCGCTGTTGGCGATGGTGCTGGGGTTCTTCCGTGCAATTCCCGTCATCATGCTGATTTTCTGGACCTACTTCCTTCTGCCGATCGTTTTTGGTGTCGATATCCCTGAAATCACGACCGTGGTGTGTGCGCTGGCGTTGATCGCCTCGGCGTATCTGGCGCATGGCGTGAAGGCGGGCATTGTTGCGATTGGGCGCGGTCAGTGGCAGGCTGGGCTCTCGCTGGGATTAAGCCGCTGGCAGGTGTTGTGGCAGATTGTCCTGCCGCAGGCGCTGCGGATGATGGTGCCTTCCTTCATCAACCAATGGATTTCCCTGATTAAAGACACTTCACTGGCCTATATTGTCGGCGTCGGCGAGCTGACGTTTCTCGCTACGCAGGTTAATAACCGCAGCATGGTCTACCCGATGGAGGTTTTCCTGTTTGTCGCGCTGGTCTACTTTGTGTTTTGTCTGTCGCTGGAGCTGCTGGCGAACGGGGTTAATGCCCGCTTTAACCAGCAGGAAAAGTAGCCGAAACGCCGTATTCTGTGGTGGCGGAATAAGCCAGCCTGAGGATGAAGATCACGTGCGTTGTGCGGTGGTAATGGATAGATCGTAAAGACGCTGTGAATACGTCCGTGTACGCTCGGTTTGCGCCATCCATGGCGCAAACGCTTTACTCTTCTATTCCATTACCACCGTTTTCGTTCCGTAAATAGATTTTCCGACGGTCTGACATAAGTCTGAATGGCTGCTACTGCGCAGTGATATTCCAGCCTTTTTCGCGCCAGATTTGCGGCAGTTCACGCATATCATCGAACATCGTGACCAGCGGGTGATGGATCGGCTGGTTGTGGGGATCGGCGCAGTAATAGAACACCGGAATGCCCGCAGCGATGCCAGCCTGTACGCCAGCGGCGGAATCTTCAACCAGAATACAGTGCTCAATAGGAAGCTGTAACTGCTCGGCGGCGTGATACAACACCGCCGGGTCGGGCTTCCACTTTTTCAGATCGTAGCCGCTGTAGAGATGGTCGCCAAACAGATCGAGCATGTGCGTCAGGCCGAGCGAATGCTGCATCTTGCTGACCGGACCATTGGACACCACGGCCATCGGGACGGTAATCGACTGCACTAGATCACGTGCACCCTCGATAGGTTGCAGGGACTCATCGAACAGACGCTTTACCTCTTGCCGGAAATGACGCTCCGCATCGTCTACCGATACGGTTAAGCCATGCTGCTGGCTGATGCGGGCAATAATCTCGTATAGCTTCACGCCCTTGTAGGTTTTTATCACCTCCTCCAGCGATAAGTTCACCCCATACGGGATGAAAATATTCACATAAGCCTGGCAACACAGCACTTCGCTATCAACCAGCGTGCCATCACAGTCGAAGAAGACGCATTCAATACGGGGCATGACCAATCCTTATCGATGAAATAAAAGATGAAGCTCCTACTTTAACCAATTGACCCGATATTGCGACCTATACTCGTCATACTTCAAGTTGCATGTGCGTTGGCTGCGTTCAGTCACCCGAATCACTTACTTGAGTAAGCTCATCGGGACTCCCTCGCTTGCCGCCTGCCTGAAACTCGAATTATTTAGAGAATACAAAGCCATTTTCAGAGCGATCTTGCGTAAAATTAAGGGGTTTCAACCGAGGGATGGTGGCGCAATAGATATAACGTTAATAGGTTCTTCTTATTCGATGAAAAAAAACGTGGGATCAACGTAAAAACGCAGCGTTTTGTTATAGGATACCCGACGACAGTTATTCCCTTCTTTGGATTGTTACTAATGAATAAATCACAACCCGGTCTTGCTACCGAGCAAGGCCTGCTGGAGCGCGTGTTTAAACTTAAACAACACGGCACGACAGCACGTACGGAAACGATTGCCGGTTTCACGACGTTTTTGACGATGGTCTACATCGTTTTTGTTAACCCGCAGATTCTGGGTGTGGCGGGGATGGATACCAAAGCGGTCTTTGTGACCACCTGTCTGATTGCGGCATTCGGCAGCATTTTGATGGGGCTGCTGGCTAACCTGCCTGTGGCGCTGGCACCTGCAATGGGCCTGAATGCGTTTTTCGCTTTCGTCGTCGTCGGTGCGATGGGTCTGCCATGGCAGGTTGCGATGGGTGCTATTTTCTGGGGCGCAATCGGTTTCTTGTTGCTGACTATCTTCCAGATTCGCTATTGGATGATCGCCAATATCCCGCTTAGCCTGCGTTTGGGTATCGCCAGCGGTATCGGGTTGTTCATTGCCATGATGGGCCTGAAAAACGCCGGCATTATCGTTCCTAACCCTGAAACACTGGTGACGATTGGTAACCTGACGTCACACAGCGTGCTGCTGGGTGCGCTGGGCTTTTTCATTATTGTGGCGCTGGCCTCACGTAATATTCACGCCGCGGTACTGATCTCCATCGTGGTGACCACCTCAATTGGCCTGCTGCTGGGCGATGTGACGTATTCTGGCGTGTTCTCTATGCCGCCGAGCGTCATGTCGGTGGTGGGTCAGGTTGATCTAGCTGGGGCGCTGAACCTCGGGATGTCCGGCATTATTTTCTCCTTCATGCTGGTTAACCTGTTTGACTCCTCCGGTACGCTGATTGGCGTGACGGATAAAGCCGGTCTGGTTGATGCTCGCGGTAAGTTCCCGCGCATGAAGCAGGCGCTGTATGTCGATAGCATCAGCTCTGTAGCCGGTTCGTTTATCGGAACGTCATCCGTTACGGCGTATATTGAAAGCTCCTCTGGCGTGTCCGTGGGCGGACGTACCGGCCTGACGGCTGTGGTTGTGGGTCTGCTGTTCCTGCTGGTCATCTTCCTGTCGCCGTTAGCGGGTATGGTGCCTGCCTATGCGGCCGCTGGCGCACTGATTTACGTGGGCGTATTGATGACGTCCAGCCTGGCACGCGTGAAGTGGGATGACTTGACGGAAGCCGTTCCGGCCTTTATTACCGCGGTGATGATGCCGTTCAGCTTCTCTATTACTGAAGGGATCGCGCTGGGCTTCATTTCTTACTGTGTGATGAAGCTGGCGACGGGCCGCTGGCGTGAAATCAGCCCTTGCGTGGTCGTGGTTGCGCTGCTGTTCCTGCTGAAAATCGTGTTTATCGACGGGCATTAATGTGTTCGTGGCTCCGGGCTTTCCCGGAGCCTCAGCCTGCGACAAGGCGGCTGGCTACTGTGAGGCGGTAGAGGTGGCTTTTTCTATCGTATGGCTGGTTAATTTCATATAGCGTAAAGACTGGCGCTGCTGCTGTAGTATTTCCCCCGACTTTCTCATGCCCGTTGCTGACGTGTATTTCCACATGATCAATCGGTTAAGTGTGGGGATATGGGCGCAGGCCCAGGCAAGGTAATCATCAACATCGCTCATCACTTCTACGGCGGGGGTGCAGGTTGAACGTAGCCTGCCAGAGGCGGGGTGGAGTTTCAGGTTATTGGGAGGGTGGCTGTTCACGCCAGGGATCTTCATCAATGACTGGCGGATGGTGCATAGCTGCGTTGCTGCTTCCAGCGGATCGCGCTGCGCGTCGATCCACGCCTGTTCGGCCTGTGTCTGCGCCTGCATCTGTGGGACGACCTGATTCGTTGGCCTGACATGAACGATTTCGATATCCATACCGACGCTGCCTTCTTCGCTCAGGAGGATGGCGATAGTATTGCCTGCATAGCCGATGCTGAAATTGGGCATATTGGGATCGGCAAAATAAGGGCGTCCTTCAGGGGATACGAGTAGCGTGGGCAACAGCGGATAGCCGAAAAAATAGAACATCATCTCAGCCAGCAGCACTCGACTCTTCAGATAACGCTCGCGGCGTTTGGCTGAAAAACCTTGTGTTGATGAGATGAGCCTATCGGGCAGTCTTTGTAAGTCAGGAAGCGCTTCCGTGCTTGTCCACCTGACAAAATGGCAGGTCATTGTTCACTCCGTGATCGTGATAAAAGATGGGAACCTATCAGGCATTACCGATGCATATTATCAGACTAATATGTGATCTAAAGAAAAATCGATGGATAAATCGGCGATAATTATTAATTAGGCACACCGAATTTTCTGCATCGTGTGTTTTGTGGCGATCCTTCCCTGTCCGCCACATTCCAGTCTGTTTTAATGGCTCGGCCACCCCAGTGCGGAACGCCGCTGTTTTTCCAGCGTCTGTTTGCGCAACTCATCCGCTGTCACTAATCGCAGCGCCGATGTCGGACACACGCTGACGCAGGAAGGGCTCTGGGCAACATCCACGCATAAATCACATTTGTGAACCTCGCTTTGCATGAGGTGCGCTTCCCCCTCGTCATTCGACGCTTTTGTCACCACATTGATGGCTCCGAAAGGACAGGCAACGACGCAGCTTTTGCAGCCAATGCAGCGGGACTGAATAACCTGGATGCTATCCCGATCGCGCACCAGTGCGTCATTCGGACATACGCTGGCACAAGGCGCGTTCTCACACTGGCGGCAAAGAACGGGGACGCTGACGCTGGCGCTTTTAACGACCTTCAGGCGGGGAAAGAAGTGAGAAGGCCGCAGCTGTGCACTTTGGCCACCGCTATGGGCGACCGCGCAGGCGATCTCACAGGTCCGGCAGCCGATACATTTTTCTGCTTCGGCGATAACAAATTGATTCATGAGCGAAGCTCCTCGCGGGTTGCGTTCATTTCGGGGCGCTGCGGGTGTGCGGGAATGGCTCCCGTGACAGCGGTCAGCCCCATCGTCGCAATCATTCCCAATGCGGCTTTGCGCCCGTCGGCAATGGCGGTCACCACCAGATCGGCACCGCGTACGGCATCGCCACCGGCAAAAATACGCGGATGGTTGGTCTGGCAAGGTATCTGGCTATCAAGCGGGGCGGTGATGTATCCCCAGTTATCCAGACCGACGTTGGCGTCTTCCAGCCACGGCATGTTGTGTGACTGAAAGCCAAATGCGGTTATCACGGCTTCCGCAGGTTGCACGAATTCTGAATCAGGAATAGGGCGCGGACGACGGCGGCCGCTGGCGTCAGGCTCGCCCAGTTCGGTGCGAACCAGACTAATGCCGCATACTTCGCCCTGTTCATTGAGGCAGATTTTTTGTGGCTGAACGTTAAACAGGAACTCCACGCCTTCTTCGCGGGAGTTTTTCACCTCTTTTTTCGATCCAGGCATATTGGCTTCATCGCGACGATACGCGCAGGTGACGGATGCTGCGCCCTGCCGAACGGACGTGCGCAGGCAGTCCATCGCAGTATCCCCACCGCCGAGCACCACGACGCGTTTGCCCGCCATCGAGATATAAGGCTCATCCTCTAATTCAGGTAGCCCCATGACGTGTTTGGTATTGGCGATCAGGAACGGCAGCGCATCGAAGACGCCGGGAGCTTCTTCATTATCAATGTTGGCCTTCATGGAGCGGTAGGTGCCTACGCCGAGGAACACGGTGTCATACTCGTCCAGCAACTGAGCCAGAGAAATATCTTTCCCCACTTCGGTATTCAGCTGGAATTCGATTCCCATGGCGCTGAACACTTCACGACGATGAATCAGGACGTCTTTATCCAGCTTGAACGACGGAATCCCGAATGTGAGCAGCCCACCAATTTCCGGGTGACGATCGAACACCACGGCCTGCACACCGTTGCGGGCCAGCACATCGGCACAGGCTAGCCCTGCCGGGCCAGCACCGACGATCGCCGCGCGTTTGCCACTGGGAACAACATTCGTCATATCGGGCGACCAGCCCATTTTTATCGCAGTATCGGTAATGTAACGCTCAACGTTACCGATGGTAATCGCACCGTACTCCTTGCCCAGCGTACAGGCTCCCTCACATAACCGATCCTGCGGGCACACTCGGCCACAGATTTCCGGCAGGCTGCTGGTTTGGTGCGACAGTTCTACGGCTTCAAGAATGCGCCCCTGTTTTGCCAGACTCAGCAGTTCGGGAATATTGTTATGCAGCGGGCAGGTCCACTCGCAGATTGCACGTTTGCCGCAAGAAAGGCAGCGATCGGCCTGATCTTCCGTCTGCTGCATGGAGAAGCCATGATAGATTTCATCAAATGTGGATGTTCTCTGGGTCAGCGGCTTTTTCTCGGCATCCCGGCGCGGCCAGTTTTTTCTTTTGCTGAGCGGATGGGTCGTCAGCGTTTTCAGCACGGGCGTTTCACGCTGCCAGTGAGCGGAGGAACGCAGCGCCATCGCCTGCTGTTTCTCCTGACGGCGGGCCGCTAACGTTTGCTCGCTGACGAGCTGTAAGGCCTGAGTCGGGCAGGCTTCTACGCACGCTTGCCCTTCTGGACGATCGGCGCAGAGATCGCATTTGTGGGCGATGGCGCTGTTGTCTACAGGGCTTGTCACCATGGACATTGCGCCGAACGGGCAAGCCAGTACACAGCTTTTGCAGCCGATGCACTTTTCCTGAACGAGCTGAATGCTATTGTCTTTTCTGATCAAGGCCTGCGTTGGGCACACGCTGGCGCAGGGGGCATCTTCACAGTGACGGCAGGTCACAGCAGCCCGCAGCGTTGGCGTATTGAATGCCTTGATTCTGGGCTGAAACACCGCAGCGCTATCTGGATAGCGCTCGTCATTGTGTGAAATGACACAGGCGATTTCGCATGCATGGCACCCCATACAGTCTTGAGTACTGGCAATAACAAATCGGTTCATTACCTTTTCCCACTCTGGATCCCTCGATCGTGGCCTTTATCCTAATAGTTGGATAACACCCTGACCTTGATATAGAGCAGGTAAAAAGTCGGTTAATGTTAAATCTCGCTCGTGTTGCTAATAAAATTATTGAATCGTTTCAGTAAGTTGTGATGTTATGCGAAAGTAATGGTCTGGTTGCATATAACCTTGTTTTTTGTCTGGTTTACAGTGGTTTATCTCGGGTAAACATTCTGGTTTTCATTATTCTTGTTAATTTCCCCATGAAATAACTCGTTACTTTTACTTACTCCCCTCATAATGTTGGGCGCTATTTACATGCAGCAAAACATTGTTGCATCAAAACAATGTTGCAGCTAAATAGTGTGTTTACGGCATTTTCATTATGAATCAATAACAGGGCGTTGCTCAGGTTAATGGATTGTCACTAAGGGATAGTGTTATGAATAAAAAAGTCGTTCTTTGTTCTGTATTCATGTCAGCTGCGTTATTGAGCGGATGTGCCACAGAGTCTTCCCGTACCGTAGAAGCACAGAAAGTCACTTCTTACAGTACGCCTTATCAGGGTGTTCGCAGCCCGATTTCCATCGGAAAATTTGAAAACCGCTCTAACTATATGAACGGTATTTTTTCTGATGGCGTTGACCGTTTAGGTAATCAATCTAAAACCATTCTTGTTAGCCATCTCCAGCAGAGCGGCCGCTTTAATGTGTTGGATCGTACCAACATGGAAGAGCTGAAAGCGGAAGCGGGTATTAAAGGACAAACGCAGACGCTGAAAGGCGCTAGCTATGTGATTACTGGCGATGTGACCGAGTTTGGCCGCAAAGAGGTGGGTGATCATCAGCTGTGGGGCATCCTGGGTCGCGGTAAAACACAGGTTGCTTACGCAAAAACCACGCTGAACGTGGTAAACGTACAAACCTCTGAAGTGGTGTATTCCGTACAGGGTGCGGGCGAGTACACCTTGTCCAACCGTGAAATTATCGGTTTTGGCGGTACGGCCAGCTATGACTCGACGCTGAACGGCAAAGTGCTGGATTTGGCGATTCGTGAGGCTGTTAATAATTTGGTTACGGGAATTGAAAGCGGTGCCTGGCGCCCAGCGAACTAATGGAATAGGAATATAACAATGTTATCTCATAAGAAAATTGTCCTGCTACTGGCAGCGACAGTATTAGCAGGCTGTGCATCCGCGCCAAAAACGATTTACAGCTGGGATAAATACCAGCCTGCACTTTATGATTATTATCAACAGGATAAAGTCGGCCCCGATCAGCAGATTCTTGCTTTGAATGAATCGATCGAAAAAGCGAAAGCCGCAAACAAACCTGTCCCGCCGGGACTCTATGCTCAACTTGGGTTGCTGTACGCCAATACTGGCCGTGATAGCGAAGCTCGCCAACAGTTTGAAACTGAAAAAGCGAAATTCCCTGAATCAGCACCTTTTATGGACTTCCTGTTGAGTAAAAATAAAGGGAGCATTAAATGAATCGTTTCTTAGGATTATGTGGTCTGGTTTTTGCGCTGGTGCTGACCGGCTGTGCTAAACCCGTGCCTTATGACTACACGGCATTTAAGCAGAGCAAGCCTAAGTCCATTCTGGTATTGCCGCCGGTTAACCATTCCCCAGATGTGAAAGCGAGCTATAGCCTGCTTTCTCAGGTCACGTAT
Source organism: Pectobacterium polaris (assembly GCF_002307355.1). Taxonomy (NCBI): domain Bacteria; kingdom Pseudomonadati; phylum Pseudomonadota; class Gammaproteobacteria; order Enterobacterales; family Pectobacteriaceae; genus Pectobacterium; species Pectobacterium polaris. The sequence goes on from NZ_CP017481.1 coordinate 1,166,471, forward strand.
CCGCTGGCGGAGTCGGGATACTACGTATTCCCTGTCGCGGTTGTAGAAGAGACATTCAAACAGAATGGTCTGGTGACGGCGTCGGATATTCATGCGCTGAGTACCGCGAAGCTGCAACAAATCTTTGGTGCTGATGCTGCGCTGTATTTGGACGTAAAAGAGTACGGCACGTCATACATCGTGATTAATAGCGAAACCCGCGTTTCTGCGGATGCTCGCCTGGTTGATCTGCGTACCGGAAAACTGCTGTGGAGTGGGAGCGCAACGGCTTCTAGCAACGAGCAACAATCAAACGCTAACGGCGGCATCATCGGTATTCTGGTGCAGGCTGCAGTAAACCAGATTGCGCACACGATCTCTGACAAAGGCCACGATATTGCTGGCGTGACCAGCGCGCGCCTGCTGGCCGCGGGAAATTCACGCGGTATGCTGTATGGACCTCGTTCACTGCAATACGGTAAAGAAACCTACTAAGTTTCCAGGTAGTACATCGTTACCTTGCAGTACGTCGTTATAGTGTAATACGTCGCTAAATCATCAACGCTGTTCGTAATTGAACGGCGTTTTTTATTGTCTTAACCGATGAGTCAGTTGTGCTATACATCAGCGGCTTGATGACGATGCGGTTTATTATGGCGGGTTGTCCAGACGAAGGCAGCGGTCAGCAGCAGGATCAGCGTGGCCGCGGCCAGCACAATGGAAAACCCGGAATCAAAGGCGGAATGGGCCTGTGTGGTGAGTATCTGCCGCATATTTTCCGGTAAGGATTCGGCAAAAATTAACGCCTCGTCCAGACTGTCATAGGCGGTGTCCGGTGCGGCAAACCCAGCGGGCAGCATAAACGTTGCGGAATAAGCGAAAGACAGCAAACTGCCCATCAGCGTCACGCCCGTTGCGCCCCCTAATTCATACGACACTTCTTCGATTGACGCTGCCATACCCGCTTTTGACGCTGGCGCAACCTGCATAATCGTGCTCGATGCCGCCGTCATGGTGGAGCCCACGCCTGCGCCAATAACGGTCAGGCTGATGATTTGTATAATGGTGGGTGCATTGTGCAGCAGCAGATAGCTTCCCATTCCGAGTCCCGAAATCAACAGGCCAGCGGCTAGCATTGTCCCGCTATTCACGCGCGGCAGTATCTTTCCGGTTAACGGGCCAGAGATAAAGGACGCCAGCGATAGCGGTAAAATGAACAGCCCCGCTTCTAGCGGAGACAGCCCGACGACTAGCTGCAATCGCTGGGTGAAAGCCAGCTCCATTCCGATCAAGGCGGCAGCGGCCACGATAGCTGCGGCCACAGCCGCGCTGAAAGGCCGCAGGCGGAAGAGAGAGAAATCGACCAGAGGATGCTTGCTGTTACGCTGACGCCGAACGAACAGGGTAATAAAAGCCACGCCGATAAGCAGAGCGATTAGCGCATCTTCATAAGACGGAATCCGCTTGCCCAGCTCTTTTATGGCATAGGTGATACCAATCAAACCCACCATAATCAATAGAGAGCCGATGAAATCCCAGCGGTGGGAAGCGTTGCCCGGCCGGTGTGGAATCACGGTAATTCCCATGATGAGTGCAAGTAAAACGACTGGTACGTTAATGAGGAAAACCGATCCCCACCAGAAGTACTCAAGCAGTATCCCGCCCATCACGGGGCCAAACGCCGCGCCGCCGGAGGCCACCGCAGCCCAGATACCGATCGCCAATGCGCGTTCCCGTTCATCAGTAAAGGTCAGACGAATAATCGACAGTGTGGCGGGCATCATCATTGCGGCACCGACCGCGAGCAGCGCGCGGGCAGCGATAAGCATACTGGGTGTAGGCGAATAAGCGGCAAACAGTGACGCTGCACCAAAGACCACCAGTCCGGAAATAAATAGAGGTTTATGGCCCAACTTATCGCCCAACGTCCCCATCCCCAGCAGTAAACCGGAGGCAACCAGCGCATAGATATTAACGATCCACAGTTTTTCCGATGCAGAGGCGTGCAGGTCGTGAGTCAGTGTGGGGAGTGCGGTGTACAGCACCGTCATGTCGATAACAATCAGGAACAGTGCGCTGGAAACAATGGCCAGGATCAGCCACTTTTTTGGTGATTGCATAGCAGGATCTCTACCTTGAACTTCTATTTTTCATCTGTTGGATAGCGTTCTGATGATATAGAATTGCCTTTTAAATACAAACGTATTTTAAATTGGTGAAGATATGGGGCGTCATAAGAGCATTAATCGTGCGTGCGTGTTGGATGCGGCGGAGCAGATTGTCCGTACGCAGGGAACGGCTGCGCTGACGATCGATGCGGTCGCTAAAGCGGCGGGCGTGACAAAAGGCGGTATTCAGTCGTGCTTCGGGACGAAAGATGAACTGATTCACGCGATGTATCAGCGCTGGGAAGATGAGTTTGATGAGATGGCTGCCGTGTGCATCGGTACGGATGATAGTCGGGAAGCCAGAGTACGTGCGCACGTTGACATCACTTATCGGACGGATGCCGCAGAAGGCGATCGGGCGGCGGGCATGATGGCTTCGTTGTTGAATACGCCTGAGCACCTTGCTAGATCGCAGGCGTGGTATGACAGCCAGTTGGCTGGGCTTGATCTGAATTCGCAGGAAGGGCGAGATGCTCGACTGGCGTTTCTGGCCTCCGAAGGGGCATTCCTGCTGCGCTATTTTGGCTTTATGACGGTCGATGATGAGACCTGGAAAGCCATTTTCTCTGATATTTCCCGCCTGCTACCCGAGCGCACTGCTTCCTGAGTAAGCACCTCTGCCCATGAGGCATATTAATTGATTATGGTTTGGTGGATTATTGTTCGCCTGACTGCTGTGCCGCCATAATGTCGTCCAGATTCCCTTCGACCCATATCGCCAGCTCTTTTACCCGCACACCCACCTCTTTGCCTAGTGGGGTGAGGCTATACTCAACATGTGGCGGGACAACCGGATAGGCCGTTCGCAGGACAAAACCATCACTTTCCAACCATTGCAGGGTCTGCGCCAGCATGCGCTCGCTCACGCCGCCAATCCGTCGACGCAGTTGACTGAAGCGATGCGTATCATCAAGTAATGCGATCAGAATCAGTACGCCCCAGCGGCTGGTGACGTGGTTAAGTATCTGGCGAGATGGACATTTCTCAGCGAAGACATTGCCGGTTGGCAGAATGGGTGGCAATAAATCGATGGGTGTTTTGGGTTGACTCACTATACTTACCTTTATGTATGTACTTACTTAAAGTTAGTTTTGACGATATTATGCCAGCCAGTATCTGTTAATAAAAGACGGTTAACAAAAGACAGTTAACAAAAGACAGTTAACAAAAGACGGTTAATAAAAGACAGTCAACAAAAGGAGCTCGAGATGATTGCTATTACTGGTGCATCCGGCCAACTGGGCCGTTTGGTTATCGCACAACTGTTAGAGAAGGTTCCGGCGAGCGACATCGTGGCGCTGGTGCGTGATGTCAATAAAGTGGCCGATCTGTCTGCAAAAGGCGTGCAGGTGAAAGCAGCGGATTATAATCAACCAGAAGCGCTGGCTTCCGCGCTGCAAGGTGTGGATAAGGTGCTGCTGATCTCTTCGAGCGAAGTGGGTCAGCGTGCGGTACAACACCGCAATGTCATCGATGCGGCGGTGAAAGCCGGTGTGAAACTGGTGGCTTATACTAGCCTGCTGCACGCGGATAAATCGCCTCTGGCGCTGGCGGCAGAACATCAGCAGACCGAAGCGCTTCTGAAAGCGTCTGGCTTACCGCATGTCCTGCTGCGCAACGGCTGGTATACCGAAAACTACGCGGCCAGCATCCCTACTGCGCTGGAACACGGTGTGTTTATCGGTAGCGCAGGTGAGGGGAAAATTGCCTCAGCAACGCGCGAAGATTTCGCTGCTGCTGCGGTCGCGGTGCTGACGCAGGACGGGCAGGCTGGCAAGGTTTACGAACTGGCTGGTGATGAGCCTTACACGCTGGCAGAGCTGGCAGCAGAGATCGGCAAGCAGTCTGGCAAAAATATCGGTTATCAAAATCTGTCCGAAGCAGAGTTTGCTGGCGTGCTGGTTTCAGCCGGGCTACCTGAGGGTTTCGCGCAGATCATTGCCGATTCAGACACCGGTGCATCCAAAGGCGGTCTGTTTGATGACGGTAAGCAACTGAGCCGTCTGATCGGTCGCCCAACGACGCCGCTGTCAGCCGTCGTGAAAGCGACGCTGAAGTAATAGAGTAAAGCACGGAGGGAAAAGGCACTTGAATGTGAACGTAATGTAAGTGAGTGCTCACGTTAAGTAATGTTCCCTCTTTACTGAGGCATCGCCGCTTAAGCGGCGATGCCTCGTTGTTTATCAGGATGTCGCGCCCGTTTTTTGTTGGCTACGACGAAAGTTGAGCCATGTTTTTGAGGTAATCCATTTGCTGGCTGGTAGCTCAACGAATTTATACAACAGCCAGGCACCAAAAAGGCTCAGCACCATTCCGGCAACAATCACTAAAATCGCTTCTGGGACATCATATTTAGAGCCGTCAGCCCATAACATAATGAGGTTTAGCACTAAGAAGTGAATCATATAGAACCCGAAAGAGAGATTCCCTAGCCATTGCATGGGTCTGGCGTGTAAAAAAGAGCGGCGTTGATTGATATCACTAACGGTCAGTGAACCAATTACGAGTAGTAAAGGGATGAGCGTAATCAGATTGAAACTGAATTGAAGCGGTATAAAGAGATCAATAAAATATGTTACAGCGGTTAATATTAGGCTGGTTGTGATTGATACGGGGATCCATTTACCCTCCAGAATAATTCGTGATAGTAACATGCCAATAATCAGTTCGGGCAGGCGAGTGAGGGGGAAGGTATAAGAAAGCCACCATCGGGATTCACTAATCAATAAGGGCCACCCTTCAATATAGGGTGTTGCGGGTGTATATAAGGCGATGATGATTTGTGTGGCAATCATGATGAGGTATAAAAAACCGATGGATTTCCATAAATTAGCAGTCGGGATTGATCTGATCACCCTCTGTAAAAAAGGAAATAATAGATAGAATAAAACTATCGTGCAGAGGAACCAACTGGGTGTATTTCCCCCGACGTAATTTTCCCCATCAGGCAGCCAGGTTTGTATCAGCAAGGTATTAGGTAACCAAATATCAACCCTGCTGATATTAATCAATCCTGTCGCAACAAGCAGTAACATGACGATAATATTAACCGGGTATATTCTGGCAAATTTCTTCTTATAGAAAGTAAGCGTGTTGCCAACTGGTTTTGATGACCAATTCATGACAAATCCGCTTAATATAAAAAAGAAAGAAACGCTTACCCAGCCTGATTTGCTAAGTAAGAATGCATAGGCAGTATTGATTTCTGGATCAGAAAATGGGCTGAGCATGTTGTCTAACGACGTATGAAAAAGATAGACGAAAAGAGCCAGAATCATGCGTATCCCGTTCAGTGATGGCAGATTGGGGGAAACGGTTTTTGCTACTATCGGGACATCTTGCGTTGCGCTGTGAGAAGATAGTCCCCCAGCGTTATTGGTCGTGTTACTATTCATTCTCCACCTCATAGTTAAAATATAACATCAACAAAAAATAAAATGCTACGGCTATAGATAACGTCTAAGTACCAGGTGTTGTAATGAAAATGAAATTTAGCTAATGATAATGTTGTTATTAAATTTCAATGTAAAACCATGCCAGTTAAAAGGAATATTTCACTGGGGGGGTAACTCGCTCTATTTTAATTTTATTTAAAATAAATCATGTGATCGTGAGAATCAGGCTAATCATCCAATATAAAAGGATAGCCAGTTAATGATTACTGTGTCTTTCGGTTATTCTAGCGTGTTTTATATTAATCATTATGTTGATGACAGATGGCCTCATCAATGCCACCAGGCTGTTGATAGCCAATTCAATCATCGGAAACGGCAGGGAGACAGAGGATATTCTTATTATGACTAATTCTTTTTTTATTATTGATTAATACAACACATTTTATTTTTTATCAAATCTTTTGTTAAAAAAATGATAATTTATTTAATGACGTCGGACCCTGGGCGATAAGGTGAGCAGATTTTCGGGCTGTTGCTCAGTGAATTGATATCGACGGTTAGTGGTGTAAAGAGCCACTGACTGCGTAGCGTAGCAGTCAGTGGCTTAGCATGGAGCGATTAGAATAAATTAATCGTTACTTCCCAATACAAAAACTCGAGAAAATACGGCCTAGCAGGTCGTCAGAGGTGAACTCGCCGGTAATTTCACTCAGGGACTGCTGCGCTAGCCGCAGTTCTTCTGCCAGCAGTTCGCCTGCGTAGGCGCTTACCAGCTGTTCTTTCCCCTGAATCAGATGCTGTGCTGCTAGCTCCAGTGCTTGCAGGTGGCGACGTCGAGCCAGGAAACCGCCTTCTGTATTGCTGGTGAATCCCATGCTTTGCTTGAGGTGGTCGCGTAGCGTATCGATGCCTTCACCCGTACGGGCGGACAGTCGGATAAGTGAGTGAGTATTCACCTCTTCGATGCCAAGCGTTTCGCCAGTCACGTCAGCTTTGTTGCGTACCACGGTAATCGGCAGCGCTTTTGGCAGGCGTGCCATAAATTCTGGCCAGATTTGCTCAGGCTCAGTCGCCTGCGTGGTGGTGCCGTCTACCATGAACAACACGCGATCGGCCTGTTCGATTTCCTGCCAGGCTCGCTCAATACCAATGCGTTCTACTTCGTCGCTGGCATCGCGCAGCCCGGCGGTGTCGATGATATGCAGCGGCATGCCATCTATATGGATGTGCTCGCGTAGTACGTCGCGTGTTGTTCCCGCGATATCCGTCACAATGGCGGCTTCACGACCGGCTAACGCATTGAGTAAGCTGGATTTACCGGCATTAGGACGACCCGCAATCACCACTTTCATCCCTTCCCGCAGCAGGCTCCCCTGATGCGCTTCAGCTCTGACGGCATCCAGATCGGCCATCACGCCATTGAGCTGTGCTTCAATTTTGCCATCGGAGAGAAAGTCGATCTCTTCATCTGGGAAGTCGATAGCAGCCTCGACGTAGATTCGCAGGTGAGTGAGTGCTTCCACTAACTGATTTATACGGGTCGAAAATACGCCTTGCAGAGAGTTTAGCGCTGAGCGGGCAGCCTGTTCCGAGCTGGCATCAATCAGGTCGGCGATGGCTTCCGCCTGCGCGAGGTCGAGTTTGTCGTTCAGGAAGGCACGTTCAGAGAATTCGCCAGGACGCGCAATCCGCACGGTAGATAGCGTCAGAATACGTTGCAGGAGCAAATCAAGAATAACCGGACCGCCGTGACCTTGAAGCTCCAATACGTCTTCACCGGTAAAGGAGTTCGGGCCAGGAAACCAGAGGGCGATACCTTGATCGAGCGTGGTGCCGTTGGCATCACGGAACGGCAGGTAATCGGCGTGGCGCGGCTTGGGGAGCTTACCCAGAACGGCATGCGCCACGTCTGCGGCCGCCTGTCCTGAAATGCGTAAAATACCCACGCCTCCGCGTCCCGGTGGCGTGGCTTGGGCGACGATGGTGTCGGTATTACTCATGATGTTCTCTCTGCATTGATGCCTGTCTGGCAGGCTATTTTACGTATCGTTGGCTGATAAAACAGCCATTAAAAAAATAAGGCGGTCAATGACCGCCTTACGCTTTCTATCGGTTAGCCATCAACCGGATTATTTTTTCTCGCGGCTATGCAAGCCACGTTTTTCCAGACCGCGGTAGATCAACTGCTGCTGGAGAATGGTAACCAGGTTGCTGACGATGTAGTACATAACCAGACCTGACGGGAACCACAGGAAGAAGACGGTAAAGATGACCGGCATGTAGGTCATGATCTTCTGCTGCATTGGGTCGGTCACGGTGGTTGGTGACATCTTCTGAATGAAGAACATCGTCACGCCCATCAGGATCGGCAGAATGTAGTACGGGTCTTGTGCGGACAGGTCATGAATCCACAGAGCAAACGGCGCGTGACGCAGTTCAACGGAGCCCATCAGCATGTAATACAGTGCCAGGAAGATCGGCATCTGAATCAGCAGTGGGAAGCAGCCGCCCAGCGGGTTTACTTTCTCTGACTTGTACAGCGCCATCATTTCCTGACTCATGCGCTGTTTGTCATCACCAATACGTTCACGCATCGCTTGCAGCTTAGGCTGCAGCAAACGCATTTTCGCCATAGAGGTGTATTGCGCTTTCGTCAGCGGATACATGATACCGCGCACGATAAAGGTAATGGCAATGATGGAGAAGCCCCAGTTGCCGATAAAGCTATGCAGGAATTTCAGCAGCTTAAACAGCGGCTGAGAAATAAACCACAGCCAGCCGTAATCTACAGTCAGATCCAGATGAGGTGCGACTGCAGCCATCTTGTCCTGAATTTCTGGGCCAACCCACAGGGTGGTCTTCAGATCCTGCTGGCTACCTGCGGCAACCACAACCGGAGCGGATTTGAAGCCAATAGCGGCCTGACCGTTACCCAGCTTGCTGGTATAGAAGGTGTTAGCGCCTGCCGTAGTTGGGATCCACGCGGTTGCGAAGTACTGTTGCAGCATCGCTACCCAGCCACCGTTGGTGGTGATGTTCAGGTTTTCGTCCATGTCGCTGAAGCTGTACTTTTTGTACTTGTCTTCGCTGGAAGAGAACGCCGCGCCACGATAAGTGTGCAGTGCAAAGTTGCTGCTGCCGGTATCGCGGTGCTTAGGCAATTCCATAGACTGCTTTAACTGACCAAACAGCGTGAGTTCCAGAGGCTGAGCGCTGGTGTTGTTGACGCTATAGTCAACGTTCAGCGCATAGTCGCCACGTTTCAGAACAAACGTTTTGGTGTAGGTGACGCCGTCAGCTGCGGTGTATGTCATCGGAATACGCAGTTCGCTCTGACCATCCGCCAGCTCGAAGCTATCTTGCGTGGTGGTAAACAGCGGACGCGGGCCGTTAGCTGGGTTGTCCGGGCCGTTTTTGCCAGTCAAACCGCTCTGAGCCTGATAGACAAACTCGGATGTAGTTTCCAGCAGATGGAAAGGTTTATCTGAACCCAATGTGTCCGGGTAAGCCAGCAGATGCGCTTGCTCGATGTCGCCGCCACGCGTGTTGATTGTCAGCGACAGCACATCGGTTTTCACTGTGATCAGTTTGCCTTGACCGCTGGCTGGTACGCCCTGGTTGGTAGCATCACCGGTCACTGCGTTCGTCGCCTGCTGTATGGCCTGCGTGGTTGCTGGCGGATTTTTATCCGTCTCCCAAGCCTGCCAAAGCATAAAGGTTACGAATAGCAGAGCGATGAGAAGAAGATTGCGTTGCGAATCCATCGTTAATGTTCTCTGTTATTGTCGGTTTTTGGCGGTACGGGATCATCACCACCAGGGTTCAAAGGATGGCATTTTAATACGCGTTTAAGCGTCAACCAACAGCCTTTTATCATGCCGAACCTGCGTATTGCTTCAATACCGTATTGCGAGCACGTTGGCCGGAACCGACAATGCGGTCCGAGCAACGGGCTGATAACGAGTTGATAACCGCGTATCAACCCGATCAGGAGTCGGGAGCCAAACGACAATGCCGACGCCATAGTTTTTCCAATGCTTCCGTCAGGGTACGGTTATCCAGTTCAGACACCCCTTTTTTCACGAGCACGACAAAATCCATTGAAGGCAATGAATGTTGGTGCAGGCGAAAGCTTTCGCGCGTCAGGCGTTTAATCCGATTGCGTTCATGAGCACGTTTTACATGCTTTTTGGCGACGGTAAGACCGATGCGGGGATGCCCCAGCGAGTTCAGGCGGCCGAGAATGGTGATATGCGGCGTGCCAGCCCGTTGTGGTTGCTGGAAGACGAAAGTGAAATGACTGGGAGTTAACAAACGTAACTCCCTGGGAAATGCTAGCTTAACCACTCGGTGGGTTAGCTTTTATTACTTAGAAACAGACAGACGAGTACGGCCTTTCGCACGACGGCGGGCCAGAACTTGACGACCATTTTTGGTGGCCATACGAGCACGGAAACCATGGCTACGGTTACGCTTCAATACGGACGGTTGGAAAGTGCGTTTCATGGCGATTTCTACCTAAACTTGGAAAATTATAACTTCACAGTAAACGCGTTTGGCTGTTCGGCGTGAAAAAATGACCGACGCCTCAATCGCATATCACAGCTATATAACGGAAAGAGGCAGGATTGTAATAATTGTACAGTCCTGAGTCAATTAACATCACACTTAACACGCCAGCCATTCCGATTATTTTTGGAATTTCTGCCTGCCAGAGCACAGAAAAGGCGTAGACGCGCGGGCAGGGAATTATACGGACTCTGTTGCAAAGCGCAAGGATCCTCCAACGATCTGTCCCACAAGATCATGATCGATGTCACCGTAACGATCGTGTCTCCGAGAGTATGCTTGGGTGCGCTTTACCGTAAGCGGCTAAAATGTGTGCTAGCCGCCCCTCTGCCGTGTTGCGGGGTGTGGCGATAAGAATAGCCTGTGGATAAAAAGGATCGAAACTGTGCAGAAGGGGAAGATCTCTTCGGCGGATTAGGTTATGATCCGCGGTTCCGTTAGCGATCCTTTTGACGGGATCGTCGGAGTAAACCGCCGCGCTACGTGGTGTGTCTGCTGTCTGAATTGTGAATGAAACAATCGTGGATGACGCAGGCGCCAAAAAATCATGAGTCACATAAATAACGTCTTATTCTTTTCTTTTTGATCGTTCTTGTTCGAGTGGAGTCCGCCGTGTCACTTTCGCTTTGGCAGCAGTGTCTTGCCCGTTTGCAGGATGAGTTACCTGCCACAGAATTCAGTATGTGGATACGCCCGTTGCAGGCGGAGCTGAGTGATAACACTCTGGCGCTCTACGCCCCCAATCGTTTTGTGCTGGATTGGGTCCGTGATAAATACTTAAATAATATCAATGTTCTGCTGAATGATTTCTGCGGGATGGATGCCCCTTTACTGCGTTTCGAAGTAGGGAGCAAACCGTTGGTGCAGACGGTAAGCCAGCCTGCGCAGTCGCACCACAATCCTGTCAGCGTTGCGCGGCAACAGCCGGTGCGTATGGCACCAGTACGGCCAAGCTGGGATAACTCGCCTGTACAGGCAGAGCATACCTACCGTTCGAATGTGAACCCCAAGCATACGTTTGATAACTTCGTTGAGGGTAAATCGAACCAGTTGGCCCGTGCAGCGGCACGTCAGGTGGCCGATAACCCTGGTGGCGCATATAATCCGCTGTTTCTTTATGGCGGCACTGGCTTGGGTAAAACGCACTTATTGCACGCGGTGGGGAATGGCATCATTGCCCGCAAGCCCAACGCAAAAGTGGTTTACATGCACTCCGAGCGTTTCGTGCAGGATATGGTTAAAGCGTTGCAGAACAATGCGATTGAAGAATTCAAACGCTACTACCGTTCTGTTGATGCGCTGCTGATCGATGATATCCAATTCTTTGCTAATAAAGAGCGTTCGCAGGAAGAGTTCTTTCATACCTTTAATGCGTTGCTGGAAGGCAACCAGCAAATCATCCTGACGTCTGACCGCTACCCGAAAGAGATCAACGGCGTGGAAGATCGCCTGAAATCCCGCTTTGGTTGGGGATTAACGGTCGCGATTGAACCGCCAGAGCTGGAAACCCGCGTGGCGATTCTGATGAAGAAAGCGGATGAAAACGACATTCGTCTGCCTGGCGAAGTGGCGTTCTTTATTGCCAAACGCCTGCGTTCTAACGTGCGTGAGCTGGAAGGCGCACTGAACCGCGTTATCGCGAATGCCAATTTTACTGGCCGCTCGATCACCATTGATTTTGTGCGTGAAGCGCTGCGCGATCTGCTGGCGTTGCAGGAAAAACTGGTTACTATCGACAATATTCAAAAGACCGTGGCGGAATACTATAAAATTAAGGTAGCCGACCTGCTGTCTAAACGTCGTTCCCGCTCGGTGGCGCGTCCGCGCCAGATGGCGATGGCGTTGGCGAAAGAACTGACGAATCACAGCCTGCCGGAAATCGGCGATGCCTTTGGCGGGCGTGACCATACGACGGTGTTGCATGCCTGCCGCAAGATTGAGCAGTTGCGTGAAGAAAGCCACGACATCAAAGAAGATTTTTCCAATTTAATCAGAACTCTATCGTCATAACACTATGAAATTTATTGTTGAACGCGAACGTCTGTTAAAGCCATTACAACAGGTCAGCAGCCCGCTGGGCGGCCGACCAACTTTACCGATTCTGGGCAACCTGCTGATTCAGGTGACGGAAGGTGTGCTGTCGCTGACCGGTACCGATCTGGAAATGGAGATGGTGGCGAAGGTTGCGCTGACGCAGGCGCATGAACCGGGTGCCACGACCGTCCCTGCCCGCAAACTGTTTGATATTTGCCGGGGTCTGCCGGAAGGCGCGGAAATCACGATTATGCTGGATGGCGATCGCATGCTGGTGCGCTCTGGCCGCAGCCGTTTCTCGCTGTCCACGCTGCCCGCAGTGGATTTCCCTAATCTGGACGACTGGCAGAGCGAGGTTGAATTCTCTCTACCGCAGGCGACGATGAAGCGTTTGATCGAAGCGACGCAGTTTTCGATGGCGCATCAGGATGTCCGTTACTACCTCAACGGTATGCTGTTTGAAACCGAAGGTGAAGAGCTGCGCACGGTCGCGACCGATGGTCACCGTTTGGCGGTTTGCTCCATGCCGGTTGGTCAATCTTTACCGTCACATTCGGTGATCGTGCCGCGTAAAGGCGTGATGGAGTTGGTGCGTCTGCTGGATGGTGGTGATACCCCGCTGCAGCTGCAAATCGGCAGCAACAATATTCGTGCGCATGTCGGTGACTTCATTTTCACGTCAAAGCTGGTTGATGGTCGTTTCCCTGATTATCGCCGCGTATTGCCGAAGAATCCGGATAAAACGCTGGAGGCCAGCTGCGATCTGCTCAAGCAGGCCTTCTCCCGTGCGGCGATTTTATCGAATGAAAAATTCCGCGGTGTGCGTCTGCATCTGATTAAGAATCAGCTCAAAATTACTGCTAACAACCCAGAGCAGGAAGAAGCGGAAGAGATTCTGGATGTGCAGTACGACAGCACCGAGATGGAAATCGGCTTTAACGTTAGCTACGTACTGGATGTGCTAAACGCGCTGAAATGCGAAGGTGTACGTTTACTGCTGACCGATTCCGTTTCCAGCGTGCAAATCGAAGATAGCGCCAGCCGGGCGGCGGCTTATGTCGTCATGCCAATGCGGTTGTAGAATTATCGGGCAAGTTTACTTGCCCTTTCATCATTAAGATAACTGCAACATGGCTCTTACTCGTCTTCTCATCAAAGATTTCCGCAATATCGAGGCGGCCGATCTGGCGCTGGTTCCCGGCTTTAATTTTTTAGTCGGTGCCAACGGCAGTGGTAAAACCAGCGTGTTGGAAGCGATTTATACGCTAGGGCACGGGCGGGCGTTTCGTAGCATTCAGGCGGGGCGCGTGATTCGTCACGATCAGCCGGAATTTGTACTACATGGTCGTATTGACGGTACGGAAACGGAGCGATCCGTTGGGTTAAGCAAAAACCGTCAGGGCGACAGCAAGGTGCGGATTGACGGCAGCGACGGCCATAAAGTTGCTGAACTGGCGCAACTGCTGCCGATACAGCTGATCACCCCGGAAGGATTTACCCTGCTCAACGGCGGCCCGAAATTTCGTCGTGCCTTTCTCGACTGGGGCTGTTTCCATAATGAGCCCGGCTTTTTCGCGGCCTGGAGCAACATGAAGCGTTTGTTGCGCCAGCGTAATGCGGCGCTGCGCCAAGTGAGTCACTATGGGCAACTCAGAGCCTGGGATCAGGAACTGGTGCCGCTGGCGGAACGTATCAGCGAATGGCGTGCGCAATACAGCGCGGCGATTGCCAATGATATCGCCACGACCTGTACGCAATTTTTGCCTGAATTTTCTCTCAGTTTCTCTTTCCAGCGCGGCTGGGATAAAGAAAGTGAGTATGCAGAACTGCTGGAACGGCAGTTCGAACGCGACCGTATGTTAGGTTATACGGCGCTGGGGCCGCATAAAGCCGACTTCCGCATCCGCGCCAGCGGCGTGGCCGTCGAGGATATGCTGTCCCGTGGTCAGCTCAAGCTGCTGATGTGTGCGCTGAGGCTGGCTCAGGGTGAATTTCTCACCCGTCAGAACGGACTGCGCTGTCTGTATCTGATCGATGATTTTGCTTCCGAACTGGATAGTACCCGCCGCCGTTTGCTAGCCGAACGGTTAAAAGCCACCCATGCACAGGTTTTTGTCAGTGCAGTCAGCGCTGAACAGATAGAAGACATGGTTGGTGAAAAGGGCAAGATGTTCCGCGTAGAACAGGGTAAAATAACGGTTCAATCACAGGACTAAAATGAGCGAGAAACGTTGATGTCGAATTCTTATGACTCCTCAAGTATCAAGGTATTGAAAGGGCTGGATGCGGTACGTAAACGCCCAGGTATGTATATCGGCGATACGGACGACGGTACCGGCCTGCATCACATGGTATTCGAGGTTGTGGACAACGCTATCGACGAAGCACTCGCTGGCTATTGTAAAGACATTATCATCACCATCCATGCTGATAACTCGGTATCGGTGCAGGATGATGGCCGTGGTATTCCGACCGGCATTCACGAAGAAGAAGGTATCTCCGCCGCCGAAGTCATCATGACCGTGCTGCATGCGGGCGGTAAATTCGATGATAACTCGTATAAAGTCTCCGGCGGCCTGCACGGCGTAGGGGTTTCCGTGGTTAACGCCCTGTCGGAAAAACTGAAACTGGTTATTCACCGCGACGGCAAACTTCACGAACAAACCTATAAACACGGCGTGGCGCAGGCTCCGCTGGCTGTGACGGGTGAAACCAACAGAACCGGTACGACGGTGCGCTTCTGGCCGAGCCATGAGACGTTCACCAACGTGGTGGAATTCGAGTATGAGATTCTGGCCAAGCGTCTGCGCGAGCTGTCGTTCCTGAACTCCGGCGTGTCTATCCGCCTGATCGACGAGCGTGAGAAAGATAAAGCCGATCATTACCATTATGAAGGCGGCATCAAGGCGTTTGTTGATTACCTGAACCGTAACAAGACGCCAATTCACCCGAACGTGTTTTATTTCTCGATGACGAAAGACGACATCGGCGTGGAAGTGGCGTTGCAGTGGAATGATGGCTTCCAGGAAAACATTTACTGCTTTACCAACAACATTCCGCAGCGTGACGGTGGTACGCACCTGGCCGGCTTCCGTGCAGCGATGACCCGTACGCTGAATAACTACATGGATAAAGAAGGCTACAGCAAGAAAGCCAAAATTAGCGCCACCGGTGACGATGCGCGCGAAGGGCTGATTGCCGTGGTTTCCGTGAAAGTGCCAGATCCGAAATTCTCCTCGCAGACCAAAGACAAGCTGGTTTCTTCCGAAGTGAAAACCGCTGTTGAATCGCTGGTAAACGAAAAGCTGGTGGATTATCTGATGGAAAATCCATCGGATGCCAAAATCGTGGTCGGTAAAATTATTGATGCTGCCCGTGCCCGTGAAGCGGCGCGTAAAGCACGTGATATGACGCGTCGTAAGGGTGCGCTCGATCTGGCTGGCCTGCCGGGCAAACTGGCGGACTGTCAGGAACGCGACCCCGCGCTGTCTGAACTGTACCTGGTGGAAGGGGACTCAGCGGGCGGCTCTGCTAAGCAGGGGCGTAACCGTAAGAACCAGGCGATTCTGCCGCTGAAGGGTAAAATCCTGAACGTTGAGAAAGCCCGTTTTGACAAGATGCTTTCTTCACAGGAAGTCGCGACGCTGATCACCGCGTTGGGCTGCGGCATTGGCCGTGATGAATACAACCCGGACAAACTGCGCTACCACAACATCATCATCATGACCGATGCTGACGTGGATGGTTCGCACATCCGTACTCTGCTGTTGACCTTCTTCTATCGTCAACTGCCTGAAATTGTTGAGCGTGGTCACGTGTATATTGCGCAGCCGCCGCTGTACAAGGTGAAAAAAGGCAAGCAGGAACAGTACATCAAAGATGATGAAGCGATGGATCAGTACCAGATCGCACTGGCGCTAGACGGCGCGACGCTGCATACCAATGCACAGGCTCCTGCGCTGGCGGGTGAACCGCTGGAGAAACTGGTTTCTGAACATTACGCCGTACAGAAGATGATTGGCCGTATGGAGCGTCGCTTCCCGCGTGCGTTCTTGAACCGTCTGATTTATCAACCAACATTGGCTGACGCCGATTTGGGCGAGCGTGAAAAAGTACAGGCGTGGGCGGAATCGCTGGTTAGCAGCCTGAACGAAAACGAGATTCACGGTAGCACATACAGCTTTGTCATCCATCACGATGAAGAGCGCAGCGTATTTGAACCGGCGCTGCGCGTGCGTACGCACGGTGTGGATACCGATTATCCGCTGGGTGCCGGCTTCGTCGCGGGTAGCGAATACCGCAAATTGAATCAGCTGGGCGAAAAATTGCGCGGCCTGATTGAAGAAGATGCGTACATCGAACGTGGTGAGCGTCGTCAGCCCGTTGCCAGTTTTGAACAGGCGCTGGAGTGGCTGGTGAAAGAGTCCCGCCGTGGCTTGACCGTACAGCGTTATAAAGGTCTGGGTGAAATGAACCCAGATCAGCTGTGGGAAACCACGATGGATCCGACCAGCCGCCGCATGCTGCGTGTCACAGTTAAAGACGCCATTGCTGCCGATGAGCTGTTCACAACGCTGATGGGTGATGCCGTTGAACCGCGTCGTGCGTTTATCGAAGAGAACGCCCTGAAAGCGATGAATATCGATATCTAATTCGATCTACGTTGTTATCGTTATCTGAGCCAGCTCCCTGTGGAGCTGGCTTTTTTACGTCACTAAACTCACCAAATCCGCAGTCGATCCCGCTACAGAGAAGGCAGCAGTGCTGGCTAACCGTTGGCTAGCGCTTTCACTGTGACTGAATGGCAGCCATCAATCGGCAGACCAGTGTTTTCGCCATCTCCGGTTCGGTCACGTTGGCGAATCCCATCAGTAGCCCACTGTGTGATGTCCTGCGAATTTGCCACTGGCTCAGAGCCTGAATGGCAAGGCCGTTAGATTGGGCCGCCGCAGCCAGCGATTTGTCATCTTCCCGCGGAGCCAGCTTCGCGAGTACATGAATACCACCTGCCTGCGGCTGGATGTCCAGACGTGAACCTAACGCCTGCAAGAGTGCATCGACCAAATAGCCGCGTCGCGTTGCATAAAGCGAGCGCATCCTTCGTAGGTGGCGAGCAAAGTGCCCTTGATCCATGAAATCGGCCACCGTTGCCTGAGGCAGAATCGAACCGGGGCCACAAAGGTGATTTGCTGCGTCCCTAAACAGCTCGACCTGTGGTTCAGGAACAACCAGATAGGCCAGACGCAAACCTGGGAACAGCACCTTGCTGAAGGTGCCTGTGTAAAGCACGCGTCCGTCGCGATCCAGACTTTTTAGCGGTGGTAGTGGTCGTCCGTGGTAACGGAACTCACTGTCGTAGTCATCTTCAATGATCCACGCTTGGCGGTGGCTAGCCCATTCCAGTAGTTGTAACCGCCTTGGCAGGGATAGTGCTACCCCCATCGGACTTTGGTGCGTCGGTGTCACCAAGGCAAAACGTGCATCGGCAGCTCGCTGTTGGCCGATGTCTACATTCAAACCGTCTTCATCTACGGGCACAGGCTCCAGATTCATGCTCGCACGCTCCAGAAACTGGCGGGCGAAAATGTAGCCAGGATCTTCGTACCACCCAACATCACCGGGTTGTAATAATGCGCGGCATACCAGTTCCAGCGCACCCCGGTAGCCGGGTGTAATGAATACCTGCTCGTGCGTGCAAGTGATGCCACGTGAGATAGCGAGATAGGTCGCAATGGATCGGCGCAGAGGTTCGTATCCCACAGGGTCGGGATAATTCATGGCTACCGTATCCAGAGTGCGAAGATTGTGGCCGGACAAACGTGTCCAAACCTTGCGTGGAAACGCATCTAGTGCCGGCAAACCCAGTTGGAAAGGCTGGGGGGAATCGACCGCCAGCGCTTTCGGCTGAGAATGCGCCTTGGCGGCAGGTTGGGACACCGTGACAGGCAGTGACTCGCCAAGACTGTCCAGATGGGGCGAAACGATCGTACCCGCCGGGCCACGTGCCAGAAAATAGCCCTCACTGATGAGAATCTGGTAAGCCATTTCGACCGTACCCCGTGCCAGATTCAGTTCACTGGCGAGGCTGCGTACGGAAGGTACGCGATCACCTGGATGGAGTTTTCCGGCAGCAATCGCGTCTCGGTAGCGTCGATACAACTGTAAATAGAGCGGCGCATCGTGCTTTCGGCTTGGCCTCAACGGCTGAATATTCATATGCCATGTCCTATTTGTTTATTCAGTTTTTGCACCTTTTTACTAGGTCATTATTTTCCTAAAGTACGGATTCCATGACAAGGAGATCGACATGAGCCACTTCCGATTGAGCCTTATTGACAGCGAGCAGGACTACTTGGCCTGTTTTGACACCATGCACGAACTGCGACCTCATCTTCTCGATGCTGCCACATTCGTGGCACAGGTTCGCCGCCAAGCCCAGCAAGGCTATCGTCTGATGGCAGCTTGGCAGGGCGATCGGGTCATGGCGGTGGCGGGTTATCGCATCCAGGAAAACCTGCTGTATGGACGGTTCCTCTACGTCGATGATCTGGTCGCCGTTGCGGGAGCCCGCCGTCAGAGTCTGGGCGGCATGCTGATCGAGGCGCTGCGTGAGGAAGCTCAACGGCAAGACTGTGCTCATCTGGTGCTCGATACCGCCTTGGGGAATGCCCTGGCGCAACGTTTCTATTTCCGCCAAGGTCTGCTGTCCAAAGGGTTGCATTTTAGCCAAGCGTTATAGGTACAACGAACGATGCATCCACACCTTTTTCTGGAATACCGACCTGTCCGTCATGGGTATTCGCAACATGCAGCTCGTGTACTTGCAGAGCTGTCCGAAGCATTGGCCAAAACACGCCATGCGTTGATTTCGTTTCTTGTTCTTTCACTTCCTACCGGAGACCTTCCATGAGCACACTTCGCTTGCCTTACCAAACTCTCTCGCCTGAAGCCTACCAAGGGCTTACCCTTACCAAGAAAGCGCTGGACAAGAGCAGTCTTGGAAAACCATTGATCGAACTGGTCTATTTGCGGATTTCGCAAATCAATGGCTGCGCCTTCTGCCTGGAGATGCACGCAGCGGCCTTGCGTGCTGGCGGCGTACCGGATGCTAAGCTAGACAGCCTGGCTGGCTGGCGTGTGAGCGATCATTTCAGTGAACGCGAGCGCGTGGCGTTGGCCTGGACGGAATCGCTGGTGGATGTGGCTCGTAGCCACGCACCTGATGAGGATTTCGAACCACTTAAGGCACATTTCAGCGATACGGAAGTTGCCGACCTGAGCTTTGCCATCTCGCTGATGAGCGCCTTCAATCGCTTGGCGATAGGCATGCGTCAGTAAGACGTGGGTATACGGATGGCTTTGCCGCCATCCGCCGTTTGAGTATGTACCGTGTCTCTTCACCGCCTTTCATCAGGCCAGCGCGCGTCGTTTGGCGCTGCGCATTTCCTGTAGCAGCGTGATGAAAGATGTAATCAGCATAAAGATGACGGCAGACCAGAAAATGGCATGAGGATGGCCGTTATCCAGCAGCCAGCCGAACAGCACTGGCCCCGCTGCGCCACCCAGATTAAAGCCGGTGGAGACAATCCCAAACACCCGTCCTTCCGCCCCCGGTGGGGACGCGGCACGCACCAGCATATCCCGAGAAGGGGCAATCATGCCGGAGAGGAAACCGGCAGCAGCCAACAATGGCACGAGCACGATAGTCGGTAAGGAATACATGGCAACGATACTGACCAGCACGGCGGTTGCGGCTAGCGCCGCCGTCGCCACCAGCCCGTGGCGCTTGGTTTTATCCGCCAGTGAGCCGCCAGCCAATACGCCAAAGGCACTGGCGAACAGGAACGCGGTCAGCGCCACGTTAGCCTGTGAAAGGGACAAATCGTAGCCCGTAACTAACGCCGTTACCGAGAAGTTCTGGATCGAGCCCGTACTTAAATTCAACAGCAGGAACAGAATGAGCAGCGCCAGAATCGGCAGCGTGAAAACGGGTGCGCGCGATTTGCTTGGCTGGGTACCTGTTGCCGCCGTAGGTTTTACTCGGATAGGCTCATCGCGATCCGTCAGAAGCAGCGGTATCGTCAGTAAGCCGAGGACGCCGGAAACGATGAATGCGCTACTGATGCCGGAAAAGGCGGCAACGGACAGCAAAATACCGGGCGCAATGGCCGTGCCCAGAAAACCGGAAAACGTATGCACGGAGAAGGCGCGGCCCATGCGTTTCTCATCAATCCCACGCGACAGCAAAGCGTAATCCGCCGGATGATAAACCGCGTTCGCTACCCCAGCGAGGCCCATCGCGGCGACCAGCCAAACGTAGCTGCCTGAAAAGCCGAGCGAGAGAAAACAGAGGCTCCCGAGCGTGATCCCTGCGGTTAATGTGCGTCGCGCGCCGATGCGGTCCACCATAAAACCAATCGGCGTCTGCACGCAGGCGGAGACAATGTTGAATACGCTGAGTGCAAACCCGAGTTCAACAAAGCTGATATCGCGCTGAGCTGACAGCAGCGGAATGAGCGCGGGCAGCACCATCATATGGAAATGACTCACCAGATGCGCTGATGAGATTTGCGCCAGTAACGGTAGTTTTATGAATTTCATGTTGTTTTTGCAGCTTACAGGTCTGTAGATTTTATTATCGTGAGAGCTGGCGCAGGAACAGGGCGTCACTCCCTGGCAAAGGGATCATAAGGTTAGCATATTACTTATATCATCTATGGCGAATATTGATACCTGCCTTTTCGGCAGAATAGGGAGAGAACGGCATAACGATCAAATCGTATTTGGGTGGGTGTTTATGTGGTCAGATTCGTTCGAGGATTGCTGCCCACGCTGGGAATAAAGCACAGGCCGTTTCCGGCCCGTGCGGGGGAGTTGGTGAAGAGTGGTGATTACGAGAGCTTAAATACCAGCACCGTTTGCGCGAGCTGTCTGGCTTGCTCTTCCAGCGACGCGGCTGCTGCCGTGGCTTCCTGTACCAGCGCGGCGTTCTGCTGGGTAACGCCGTCCATCTCGTGAACGGCCTGCGTCACTTGGCTGATTCCGCGCGATTGTTCATCCGACGCAGAGACAATCTCGTCCATGATGTCTTTTACCGACGTGACGGCACTCAGCATTTCCTGCATGGTCTCACCGGCGTTCTGAACCAGTGTGACACCGCTATCAACACGGCTGGCGGACTCCGTAATCAGCGCGGTGATGTCTTTTACGGCACTGGCGCTACGCTGCGCCAGGTTACGCACCTCGTTGGCAACGACCGCAAAACCGCGCCCTTGTTCGCCCGCTCTGGCGGCTTCCACCGCCGCGTTGAGTGCGAGGATATTGGTCTGGAACGCGATGCCGTTGATGATGCTGGTAATGTCGGCAATTTTCTTCGAACTGTCGTCGATCTCACTCATAATGTGAACAACCTGACCGACTATCTTGTCGCCTTTCTGAGCGATCTGCGCGGCATTCTGTGCCAGCGTCGTGGCGTTATGGGCGTTATCCGCATTCTGTTTCACCGTCGCCGTAATCTGTTCCATGCTGGCGGCGGTTTCTTCCAACGCCGCCGCCTGTTGCTCGGTGCGGGAAGCCAGATCGGTATTGCCTGCGGCAATTTCCGTCGCACCGTGGCTGACGGATTCGCTGGTGCTAATCAGCTGCTCGGCGATATCTCTCAACTGCGTCTGCATGGCGTTCATGGCGTAAAAAATACTGCTGTCGTCCTTCGGTTGCACAGGGATGGTCTGTGTTAAATCCCCTTGTGCTACGGACAGAGCGATCTGCGCGGCCTGAGCGGGCTCGCCACCGATAGGACGCGCAACCTTGCGGTTAAAAATGATGCCCAACACGCCGGAAACCACCACGATACTCAGTACCATAAGCAGCAGCCCCACGTTGCGCTGCTGTGCGGTTTCCGCCATCACCACATTGACGGGCGCGGACAGGCCGAGCATCCAGGGCGTACCGGTATTGCCGATTTTTACTGGCACATACACGTTAAAAGCTGGCGTGTTCAGCACAGCATTATCACGTTCGATCTGATACGGCTGACCTGTGGTGACATGCTCAAGCAGCGTTGGGTCGTTTGCAATTTTCTTGGTTATCCGAGTCTTGTCGGGATGAGAAATGTAGGCACCGGTGTGGGACAGTAGTTGCGCGTAGCCCGTGCCTTCATAGGGCTTGATGTTGTTGGTGAGCTGTTGCAGCGTATCCAGAGAAAAGTCCGCGGTGACGGATCCGTAAAATTTGTTGTTGATAATGATGGGCACGGCAATGGAGGTCAGCAGAACATCGACGCCGTTGTAAGGGTAGCTATACGGTTCCAGAATCACCTCTTTCTGGAGTTTCTTCGGCAGCAGATAGTAATCGCCGCTGCCGGGCGTTTCATAATCCACTAGATTATGCAGGGCAACGTTGCCTGCGGTATCGCGGTCAACGTAGCGGACGAAGCGACCTTGCGGGTCTTGATCGGGTTGACCGACGTAATCCCGATCTTTGCCGTCAAACGCATCGGGTTCCCACGCCAGCGACATCGAAAGGAAATCAGGATGACTCTTTAGCGCATTCTTCAGCAGTGTCTCCGCGGTTTTTCGGTCGGCGTTGCCTGCTTCTTGCAGACTGACAACGCTCTGCACCAGATTACGTGCCGCATGTAGCGCGACATCCAGCTTTTGCTGAATCAGGTAGCTGTTGGTATACGCCGTTTGCTCAAGATACTGCTGTGCGATGGTCTTTTGCTGCTGGCCAGATTGCCAAATCAGCAGGCCGATGGTGAGAATAAAACCGAGTGCGATAGTGGTGACGCCCGCCATGAGCATCAGCATACGTGTGCTGAGCTTTCTTTTTAACGTGGCTGGCGAAGCATGAATGGATGGGTTGCTGTGGTTAACCGGTAACAGTGTTGTAGACATATGCGTAATATCCCCTGGGATATAAGCGCCTATACCCGTCATACTTCAAGCTGCATATGCGTTGGCTGCGCTTGCTCACCCGAATCACTTACTCAAGTAAGCTCATCGGGATGAAATGAGAGACGTCCTGTCTCTCACCGAAGGCCAGCCGTTGGCTGTTCAAATTCGTTCCCGACGAATTTGTCCCTCGCTTGCCGCCTTCCTGCAACTCGAATTATTTAGAGTCTATAGGTACTTTTTTTATAAAAAGAATCAATCGATTGTCTTCCTTTCTGTTTTTGGGTCATTCCCTTGCGCGACTCGTCATTATTTGTGATGTAAGTCACAAATAAATTATCGGCGGGAAACAATATCTCTTTAGGTTGTTCACGAAAATGTCACAAATCGGCGAGGGACATAAATCGGTATCGATGTGAACGGACAGAACAGTGAGGCAGGGTGCCTCACTGTGTGAGTGAGGATTAGGCGGCGGGGCCTTTGCTGACGGAATCGCGGATAATCAATTCGCCTTTGAAGGCTGGTGCAGGCGCGACGGTTTCACCCTCCAGCCGGCACAGCAGTTTCTCAAGGGTATAGCTGATCATCTCGGCGACGGGCACATGCACGGTAGTCAGGGGTGGATAGAACCATGATGCCATCGGTAAATCATCGAACCCCAGCAGCGAGACATCCTGCGGAATCGTGAGGCCGTGTTCACGCAGCGCTTTGGCCGCGCCAATCGCCATATCGTCATTGCTGGCGACCAGTGCGCTGAAGGTTTCATTCCGCTGAAGCAGGATTTGTGCCGCTGTATAGCCGCTGTCATGGGTCCAGTCACCTGGCGCAACCAGCCTGTCATTATAGGGAACCCCGTTTTCCTCCAGCGCCTGCCGGTAGCCAGCCAGTCGGCTTGTGCCGGTAGGGGAGTTCGCCGCTCCGCAGACAAAAGCGATATCACGGTGGCCCTGTGCAATCAGGTAATTGACGGCATCATGGCAGTGCTGCTGGTGATTGGCACAGATGCCATTATCGCCGTGTTGATGCAGTGTGCGGTTCACGACCATGATTGGTTGATCGTGCTGTTCGATAATCTCTTCCAGCTCATTCGTGGAAAGAAAACGCGGATAGATAATGACGGCATCGCAGCGTAAATCGAGCAGGAACTGGATCGCTTCGCGCTCTTCTTCCGCGCTGTGCTTGCCATCTGCCATGATGAGCTGCCGCCCGTATTTCTCCGTCATGGTTGCCGTTTGGAACAGCAATTCGCTGAAATAGGGGCCGCTGTACAGCGTGTTGGTCACAACCAAACCAATGATTTGCGACTTGCTCGTGGCGAGCTGGCGCGCCAGCAGGTTGGGCCGGTAGCCAATCTCTTCAATCGCCTTGAATACCCGATCTCGCGTGGTCTTACTGACGTAGTTATTCCCTGTCAGCACGCGTGATACGGTGGCTTTGGATACACCGGCTTTTTTCGCTACATCGAGCATGGTTACCATCGTACTTTCCCGTTCTCCTGTACTGCCTGATGTCGTCATTATAGGGATATTTCCTCTCTTTTTATCATCAATACAGAATAGGGGGATAAAAATATTCCTCACTTGCGCTATTTATGATCGCCTTCAAAAAATAGTAAAAACAATATGAAACCGGTTGCATATTATTTTGTGTCTTGCTTGAATAATAAAAAAACGGACGGTGAGGTGCAGTATGAATAAGATTTTACTCTGTTGCGCAGCAGGAATGTCTACCAGCATGCTGGTACAGCGGATGGAAAAGGTCGCCGAGAAAAATGCGATCGCTGTTGAGATAAAAGCCGTGGGTTTTGAAGAGTTTAATGAGTTGATTGATGAATATGATTGCTGCCTTCTGGGGCCGCAGATTAAGTATAAGTTACCTGAATTCAAGGTGATAGCTGACGAGAAAGCGAAGCCGATCGCGGTCATTAATATGGTTGATTACGGCATGATGAATGGGGAAAAAGTCCTCAACGATGCCTTGGCGATGATCAATTAGTATAACGGGAGGAATAATGAGTAAATTAAGCGAGTCATTATTCAGCGTTATCGAAAACCGTATTAGTCCAATTGCGGCAAAACTCTCTAGCCAGCGCCATGTTGTAGCAATTAAAGATGGCTTCATTGCCTCTATGCCGTTTTTAATTGTCGGCTCTTTTATGATGTTATTCGCTCATCCACCTTTTAGCCCGAATAGTGAATGGGCTTTTGCGCAGTGGTGGCTGGGGATGGTGGAACGCCACAGCGAACAAATCATGATGCCCTACAACATGACGATGGGCATTATGGCGGTGTATATCACCAGCGCCATCGCTTATAACCTGGCGCAGAGCTATAAAATGAACGGTTTTATGGCGGCGAGTCTGTCGCTGATGTCGTTCATGGTAGTGGCGGCTCCGCAAATCGACAAAAGCCTGCCGGTTGGGTCGCTGGGCGGTGAAGGGATTTTCACCGCGATTATTGTGGCGATCTATTCGACGGAGTTGATGCATTTTTTGCAGAAGCGCAATATTGGTATTCGCCTGCCGGAACAGGTACCGCCGAAAATTCGCCAGTCTTTCGATCTGTTGATCCCGATTCTTGCCATCTTCCTGACGCTCTTCCCGCTTAGCCTGTTTATGCAGAGCCAATTCGGCATGCTGTTACCGCAGGCGATCATGGCCGTCTTCGCGCCGATTATCTCGGCATCCGACTCGCTCCCCGCCATCCTGATCGCGGTGCTGCTCTGCCACCTGCTGTGGTTTGCCGGGATTCACGGCGCGGTTATCGTCGGCGGCATTTTGCAGGCGTTCTGGCTGACCAACTTGGGGATCAATCAGGAAGCGTTTAACGCGGGCGCACCGATCACCAAAATCTTTATTGAACCCTTCTGGCAGTTCTTCATTACGGTGGGCGGCTCGGGAGCGACCATGGGGCTGGTCTTCCTCTATCTGCGTAGCCGTTCTGCTCACCTGCGCTCCATCGGCAAGCTGGCCGTGGTGCCGAGTATGTTCAACATCAACGAACCGGTGATTTTTGGTTCACCTATCGTGATGAACCCGCTGATGTTTATTCCGTTTATTACCGCGCCGTTGGTGAACGCCACCCTTGCCTATATCGCGTTAAAAACCGATTTGGTGCACCGCGTGATTTCTCTTGCGCCCTGGACAACGCCGGGCCCGATTGGCGCAGCCTGGTCTACGGGATGGGACTGGCGTGCGGTGGTGCTAGTGGGGGTACTGATCGTCGTCTCGTCCTTAATCTATTACCCCTTCTTCAAAATGTATGAACGTCAGCTGATCGCACAAGAAGTGGGTACAGCAGAGGAGGCAGTGAGTGATGCGCGATGAAACCATGCTTGATGAAACGACAGTAATGGAACTGATTATCTATGCGGGAGAAGCGCGCTCCAGCTCGATGGAAGCGCTGAGTGCCGCCAGAAAATACGACTGGGACAAGGCTGAGGAACTGCTGAACACCGCTTCCGTTGCCGCGCGCAAAGCCCATCAAATCCAGACGGCCTTGATTGGTGCCGATGAGGGCAGCGGGAAAATCCCGGTCAACCTGATTCTGGTTCACGCGCAAGATCATCTGATGAACGCGATGCTATGCCGTGAACTGGTGGAGGAACTTATCCAACTGCATCGGGAAATCTCCACCCTTAAACAGCTTATAAATTAATAGTATGCAAACCTGAAATGAGAAGGAAATAACATGTCTGTTCAACAATTACCGAAAGACTTTCTGTGGGGCGGCGCGGTAGCGGCGCATCAAGTTGAAGGTGGTTGGGATCAAGGCGGCAAAGGCGTCAGCATTTGCGATGTCCTGTCCGGCGGTGCCCACGGCGTTGACCGTGTGATTACCGATGGCGTACAGCCTGGTGTCAGTTATCCAAACCATCAGGCGGTGGAGTTCTACTCCCACTATAAGCAGGATATTGCCCTGTTCGCCGAAATGGGCTTCAAATGCTTTCGCACCTCGATTGCCTGGACGCGTATTTTCCCCAATGGCGATGAGCTGGAGCCAAATGAAGCAGGCCTGCAATTCTATGACGACCTGTTTGATGAGCTGCTGAAATACAACATCGAGCCAGTGATTACGCTGTCTCACTTTGAAATGCCACATCATCTGGTTAAGCAATACGGCGGCTGGCTGAACCGTAAAGTGGTGGATTTCTTTGTTCGCTACAGCGAAGTGGTCATGAAACGTTACCAGTCCAAAGTGAAATACTGGATGACCTTCAATGAGATTAACAACCAGCGTAACTGGCAGTATCCGCTGTTTGGCTACTGCTGTTCCGGCGTGATTTTTACCGATCACGACAAGCCAGAGCAGGCGATGTACCAAACGCTGCACCACCAGTTTGTCGCCAGTGCGAAAGTGGTGAAGCTGGGTCATGAAATTAACCCGAACTTCAAAATTGGCTGCATGCTGGCGCTGGTGCCGATCTATCCGTGGTCGTGCCATCCAGATGACGTGATGTTTGCACAGGAAGCGATGCGTGAGCGTCATCTGTTCGGTGACGTGCAGCTGCGCGGTTACTACCCGTCTTACATCCTGAAAGAGTGGGCGCGCAAAGGCTATCAGATTGATATGCAGCCGGAAGATGAACAGACGCTGCGCGAAGGCTGCACGGACTATCTGGGCTTCAGCTACTACATGAGCAGCGCGGTACAGCTGGCAGCAAAAGGCCAGAAAAAAGAAGATGCGATCACGGGCTTTGACGGCGGTGTGAAAAACCCGCACGTGAAGGCATCGGAATGGGGCTGGCAGATTGACCCGGTTGGCCTGCGCTATACGCTGAACAGCTTCTACGAGCGTTATCAGAAACCGATGTTCATCGTCGAAAACGGCTTTGGCGCGGTAGACAAGGCGGAAGCCGACGGCAGCATTAACGATGATTACCGCATCGAATACCTCAAAGCGCATATCGATCAGATGAAGAAAGCCGTCGTCGAAGACGGCGTGGAACTGATGGGTTATACCCCGTGGGGCTGTATCGACTGCGTGTCGTTCACCACGGGCCAGTACAACAAACGCTACGGTTTCATCCACGTGGATAAACACGATGATGGCACTGGCACGTTCAAGCGCTCGAAGAAAAAGAGCTTTGACTGGTACAAGCAGGTGATCGCCAGCAACGGCGCTGAGCTATAACGGCTATATTTCAAACCTATCTGTAGAACGGAAACGGGAGTAACGGAATAGAAGAGTAAAGCGTTTGCGCCAGGGACAAAAACGTCAGGAACGTTTTTGAACGTCGCTTGCGACGGCCCTGCAAGGGTGAATCTCAGGGATGAGATTCATATCTGCGCAATCCGAGCGTACAGGGATAATGAGATGGACGCTCCATCTTTACGGCATCAGATGTGCCAAAGTTTGAGTGTCAAATCTCAAAAGAAGGAGCGTCCAAATGCAAGTATCAACGATGGGTATTGATCTCGCAAAAAACCTCTTCGTGCTTCACGGCGTAGATCACAATGGTAAAACCGTCCTGCGAAAAAAGCTTTCCCGCAGCCAGTTTGTCCCGTTCATTATTCAGCTTCCGGCCTGCTTAATCGGTATGGAAGCGTGTTCATCCAGTCACCACTTTGCCCGCCTGTTCAGCAACGCCGGACATCGGGTAAAGCTCATTCCACCACAGTATGTTAAGCCTTACGTTAAAACCAACAAGACGGATGCGGCTGATGCAGAGGCTATCTGCGAAGCAGTCACACGTCCGAACATGCGCTTTGTTCAGATTAAAACAGCGGAGCAGCAGGGTGTGCTTGCCCTTCATACCGAACGCAGTTTTCTGGTACGCGAGCGGAACGGCTGCGCCAACAGCCTGCGGGCGATGCTCGCCGAGTTTGGCTGTGTGATGGCGACAGGATTCAGTGCACTTTATAAAGCGGTGCCTGAGATTCTGGAAGATGAAGAAAACGAACTGCCTCACTTTGTACGTGTCAGCGTACAGCGTCAGCTTGAACATCTTAAAGCGCTGGAAACGAGGATACGACAGACCGAACATGAGCTGAGTGACTGGGCACGGACCCAGCCGGCCTGCCAGCGGGTAGAAAAAGTGCCGGGCGTGGGGCTGATGACGGCAACATATCTGGTCGCATCCGTCGGCAATGGCAGGCAATTCGATACTGCGAAGCAGTTTGCTTCATGGCTGGGCCTGACGCCACGGGAGCATTCAAGCGGAGGCAAACAGAAGTTCGGCGGCATAAGTAAGCGCGGCGACAGTTATTTTCGCTGTCTGTTGGTTCACGGGGCAAGAGCCGTGCTGAGGCATATCAGTAAAAATGAGAAGACGATGCCGTGGCTGGCCGCGCTGGTCAGGCGTAAACACCGCAACGTCGCGGCCGTGGCGCAGGCGTGTAAAACCGCGCGTATTTTATGGTCAATGCTTTTCCATGAAACAGAGTATCGTCCACTGACGGGAGCCTGAGGACATCAGCACCAACGTTAACGATGTCATGTTGTCCGGTAGTTGCATGTGAAATCAGTAAGATGGCAAAACAGGTAAGACCGCAGGTGAGATATTCTGAGCGAGTACGAGGGCATCACAGCCCGAAGGGATGTTGAGAACTCACCTGGCGGCTTTCATCATGGTCGGGGAGCCCGAAGGCTCCCACAAGAGACCGGATATATGGTTGCAATACCTGCCCGCTTTTTTACTGAAAAACATTGCGATTTATGGGAGCGTCCATATAGGTACTTGCAGCGTCTTTACGATCTATCCGTTACTCCCGTTCTACGGACTTTGTCAGCAATCTCAGCTGTGCTTAACCGCACGGCTTTTTACGTTGTGTGTCATACGCCTGTCACCCTGCCGTATTTCACTAACGACTTCATCGCTGAATCGCGTTAGCATGAAAACAGATAACTTGATGCTGGAAAAATTATGTCTGTAAAACTGATCGCTATTGATATGGACGGGACGTTACTGACGCCCCAAAATCAAATTTCACCTGCGGTAAAAGCCGCGATTGCTGCTGCCAGAGAGAAAGGCGTGCAGGTCGTGCTGGCTACCGGTCGCCCCTACATCGGCGTCGAGCGCTACCTGATGGAGCTGGATTTGCAGCAGGAAGGCTGTTACTGCATCACCAATAACGGTGCGCTGGTGCAGCGTACGGTCAATGGTGACTGTGTGGCGCAAACGGCGCTGAGCTTTGACGATTATCTCTACTTCGAAGCGCTGGCCTGCAAACTGGGCGTCCATTTCCACGCGCTGGACTTCAATTTCGTCTATACCGCCAATAAAGACATCAGCCCTTACACCATCCACGAATCTCACCTGACCGGAATGCCGTTGAAGTATCGCGCGGTAGAGGAAATGGATCGCAGCCTGACGTTCCCGAAAGTGATGATGATTGATGAGCCAGAGATCTTGGATCGCGCCATCAGTCAGTTGCCACCGGAAGCCTTTGAACGCTATACCATTATGAAGAGCGCCGAATACTATCTGGAAATTCTGGATAAGCGCGTCAACAAAGGTGAAGGCGTGAAGATGCTGGCGGAGCACCTCGGCATTCCACGCGAAAGCGTCATGACGTTGGGCGACCAGCAGAACGATCTGGCGATGATTCGCTATGCGGGTATCGGCGTCGCGATGGGCAATGCCATCGACGAAGTGAAAGAAGCCAGTCAGTTCGTCACCAAAACCAACATGGAAGACGGCGTCGCCTACGCGATCGAGAAATTTGTATTGAATGCCTGATAGATAGCGTTAATGGGAAGACCTATAAGGCTACCGTGTAGCCTTATAGACCCGTAATACTTCAAGTTGTATATACGTTAGGTTGCTTTACTCATCCATTCGACAAAACCCAGCCAGTAACGGGCGCTGCCTGTCTTTGCAAAAGGCAGGGGGTCGCCATCTGTTATAGAGATATTATAGGCTGTCGGGCATTTAATTTTACTTAATTCAGAATATATGGCTGTGATTGACATGTTAAAATTTTCATTGCATTAGCGTAATAATTATTAGGAATAATATTTTTAATTAGGGATTCATATCATGAAAGCGACATTCAAACTTGGATTGATTTTTATCGCTGCACTATCCGTCTCTGCTTGTGATAGTTTGGATTTTTCAAGCAATAAAGGAAAGTTCCAATATAGCAACCCCACCACGAAAAATATCACGTTTAAATTTGATGGTAAAAGCTATGATGTATTACCTGGGGCTAAAGGAATAATTAAGATATCTTCAGGTATGCATAAGTTAGAAAATAGTAAAGGTGATATTTTCTCATTCATGGTTTTGGATGATAATAAAGGCGGGATTATCAATCCTGATAATCATGTCTATTATACGTTATCAGAAATCTATGCTGTTGAAGGGAAATCAAATAAATTTAAACCAGCAACCTATGATGTGACGATAAATGGGCATCAGTTAGAGATGCCCGTCAGAAGTGCAAACGCCTCCGTCATTGATGCCAACATGTTTAAATGTACTTACCAATTAGATGAACCGTTCCCAAAATCAATCAAAATTAGTGGCCGTAGTTCAAATGGTAATATTCAATCCAAATGCTTTGATAAAAAAGACATGTTGGAATATTTATTAGACACTTATAAAGAAGATCTCAAGCCCGATTCGCCGAAGGATGAAGGTGATGACTCAATTAACATCGAATTTAACTATGATGCCCCAATGGTGAGTTTTATCAACGTTGACATGCAGAAAAAAGCAGACGAAATAATCAGCGAAGTGAATAAATTAAAAGAGAATAATGACATAAAGGCTCATGAGGAAATAAGCTCTAATGTTAGTCAACTATATGGCGATTTGATCACGATATACGCGAAAAACACCATGACTCTTCCGAAGGAGGAAAGTAAAAAATATAATGAATTCATTCGTCAGGTTGGTGAATTACAAATGTATAGCGTTTGGGCTAAGTAACTAATATTTTGTGGTAAGGGCAGGGTTTTCTGATGTCGGTGTATTACCTAACAGAAGATTCTTGCCTTTATGATGACGTCAGACTTGACTGGGGTAAATAATACATCAGTCTATTTATTAATCTTAAGGATATAAAATACGAATTTCTATTCTTGGTGGTGGAGAATATTTTTTCTGCTTCCAGTCCTGTTTTTTTAAATACAAAAAAACCGATGACTACCTGAATGAAAGTGATGAGCCTTCATTTCCATAATTGGAATTTTAAACGTTAAAATCCTTGGTTTGGTATGTGAAAATCTTATTTCAACGCCAGACTATCCGCTATTTTCTCTTTCATAACCTGAGTGATGTGATTAACCACTTGGCTGCGGGGAATTTGCGGGGGATAAACCGCGCAATACGCCATTTTTATGTCAGGATTGAAAGGCTTAACGATAACGGGTGAAGGGCTGTTCAGGGCGGTAATAAAATCGACTACGCCAATGCCGACATTTTTTGATGCCAGCACGCAGCAGTTAGCCATCGAGGTTTCGATGGGGTTATGTAGGTAGATCTGCTCTTTTCTGGAGGAGATGTCGAGCTGCGCCCGCAGCGGTGTGGTTCTTCCCGGCAGAATAGCGCGTGTACCGGCCAGATCGGCAAGTGTAATTTCATCCGCCGTAGCAAGAGGGTGATCCACCGCTAACACCGCGACAGCACTGACGTCCGCCAGCATTTCGGCCTCTAGTCCTTTCGTGCCAGGCTGGCTGAAAATAAAGCCGACGTCATACTGATTTTCAGAAATGGCGCTCGTAATATGGCTGCTACTTTCGATATCTAAAAACAGGGAAAGATCGGGGTATTTCTTGAGTAAGGTAGGGAGAACCTGATCTGAACACAGAAACGAGAGTGCCTGAACGGCGGCGATGCGCAGCACGCTGCCCTTGGCGTGGCGAATTTCATCCGCAATCATTCCTATATGATCCAACCCCAGATAAAGACGCTCGACTTCGCGATACAGCTTCATCGCCTCTGCGCGCGGAATCAGGCCGCGCCCGTCCCTATCGAAAAGCTTAAGATTCAGTGCGTCTTCAAAGTCTTTAATCAGTCGGCTAACCGCAGGCTGGGTGATGTACATCATGTTGGCGGCAGCGGTGATGCCTCCGGTGAGGATGACTTTATGAAAGGCTTCAACCTGGCGGGGATTGATACGCATGCTCGTCACCTTAAAACATAACATTTGGTTATCAATTTAACACAAAATGCAATTTTTCATTATCCAATCTAGCGCATAGACTCACAATCATAAGATTTAATACACTTCATCAGTACTCAATCATGGAATAGAGGATTAGTGAATGAAGAAATCGACTCTGGCGTTATTGTTTACCGTTTTATTTTCATCTTCACCTTTGGTTTATAGCGCGGACCTGAATATCGGTTTGGCTTCCTCCACCACATCAATGGATCCGCAGTTTTATGTGAGTGGGGCGAATAGCGCAATGGCGCGCAATATTTTTGACGGTTTGGTTGTACAGGATGAAAAACAGCAGATTGCACCTGCCCTGGCAACCAGTTGGAAAGTGATTGACGACAAGACGTGGGAGTTTGTATTGCGTCCTGGCGTTAAGTTTCACGACGGCAGTGATTTTACGGCTAAAGATGTGATTGCCAGCATTAAGCGTGTTGCGCTGGCATCGAAAAACAGCCCTAGCTCTTACGCACCTTACGTCAGCGACATTGCTGAAGTAATAGAAGTGAATCCATTAACGGTGCGGATTAAGACAAAAGAGGCTTCGCCACTGCTGCTGAATAATTTAAGTCGGATTTCCATTTTACCGGCCCGACTTGAGAACGTCCCGACGGAAACGTTGAATTCAGGAAAAGATGTGATTGGTACAGGGCCATTCAAATTTGTTTCCTGGGTGCCGGACGACCGGGTAGTCCTTGTTAGAAATGACGATTACTGGGGAGGAAAAGCAGAGTGGGACAACGTTACTGTCCGTGTATTTAAAAACAGTAGTGCACGTGTAGCAGCAGTATTATCCGGTGATGTGGACATGATCGAAAACGTTCCAACAGCCGACAGCAGTAATATTGAAAAAAATCAGCAGTTAAAAACGATTTCAACACCAGGGAATCGTGTTATTTACCTTCACATGGACCAGCAGCGAGATGAATCACCGTTCGCCAAAGGTCCTGATGGTAAAAACCCATTACTAAAAAAAGAAGTACGCCAGGCGATGTCTTTAGCTATTAATCGTCAGGCAATCGTCGACCGTGTGATGGAGGGGCAGGCTGTTGTTGCCTCTCAGCTTGTACCGAAGGGGTATCCAGGCTATTCCGCTTCCATTCCTGCGCCGGTTTATAATCCGGAGAAAGCCAAACAGGAACTGGCAGCGGCGGGTTACCCCGACGGCTTCACGCTGACCTTCCACGCGTCGAACGATCGTTATCCTAATGATTCTAAAATTGCTCAGGCCATTGGCCAAATGTTCACACGTGCTGGTATCAAAACCGAGGTTGTTACGATGCCCGGCAGTGTGTACTTCTCACGTGCGTCCCGTCTCGAATTCAGTTTGATTATGGGCGGGGCCGCGATTGAAACCGGGGAAGCTTCTGGAGTATTGGGGCCATTGCTAGAAACCTTTGGCCCCAATGCAGGACAGGGTAATCGTGGTCGCTATTCCAATCCTGTCTTTGATAAAACGCTGAACGAAGCACGTGTCACTCTGGATGAAACCAAACGTGGTGCGCTGCTGGCTGAAGCGATGAACATTGGCATGAACGATCTGGGTGTGATTCCGGTGATGTTCCTGTCCAACACCTGGGCGATGAAAAAGCAGTATACCTACGTGGGCCGTTCCGATGCCTACACGCTGCCGTACTTCGTCCGCTCTGCCAAATAGTCACCTGTCATTTATGATTCAAATAAGGGGTGAGTATTCACCCCTTATCTATCCGTAACAAGGAGAGCGGAGTGAATACATTTAGCGGTGTTTTTCCCTATCTGGTGTCACCCGTCAGGCCTGATGGTCAGGTAGATAAGTCTGTTCTGGCACAGCTCACTGAACATCTGATTCAATGCGGTGTACATGGCGTCGTGCCGTTAGGCAGCACCGGTGAATTTGCCTATCTCTCTGCGGCTCAGCGTCTGGATGTCGTCAAAACGGTGATCGAAACGACGGCGGGCCGTGTGCCGGTCATCGCTGGTGTCGCGTCGACAACGATTCAGGATGCCGTTGAGCAAACGAAACGCTACGTCGAACTGGGTGCGGATGGCATTCTTGCGGTACTGGAAGCCTATTTCCCCCTGAAAGACGAAGGCGTCGAACAATATTTCCGCGCTATTGCCGAAGCCGCACAGGGTAAACCGGTGGTGCTCTACACCAATCCTCAGTTCCAGCGCTCCGATTTGAGTTTGCCCGTCATCGAACGCCTGAGCCATGTTAGTAACATCCGCTATATCAAAGACGCCTCGACCAATACCGGGCGCTTGCTTTCCATCATCGAACGTACCCGTGGCCGAATGGACGTCTTCTCCGCGTCTGCCCATATTCCTGCCTGCGTCATGCTGATTGGCGGCGTGGGTTGGATGGCTGGCCCGGCATGTATCGTTCCCAAACAGAGTATTGCTTTGTATGAAGCCGCCCGTGCGGGTGACTGGAACAGAGCAATGGAGCTTCAGCGTCCGCTGTGGCGCATCAATGAAATCTTTGCCCGTTATTCTATTGCCGGCTGTATTAAAGCGGCGCTGCAATTGCAGGGATTTGCGGTAGGCGATCCGCTGCCGCCTCAGCAACCGTTGGATGAAAAGGCGCGTAAGGAGATCGCTGACGTTTTGGCGTCTGTCGATTCCCTCTAACGCAAAATACATTTTGTTATTTTTCACGCTGTAGAGGTGTGGGTTTTTCTGCACCTTGATGTTCGGCAGTACCTATTAAAAAGAGAAAAGGAATCATCGAAGGATGAGCGCTTTACCTATTATTATTGATTGTGATCCGGGGATAGATGACGCGATTGCGTTATTAAGTGCATTTGTGTCACCAGAGTTGGATATTCGCGGCATTTGTGCGGTGTGTGGTAACCAGCCTGTGGAAAAAACGGTGCGTAATGCGCTGCAAATTGTTGAGCTGGGTCAGCGCACAGATATTCCCGTTTTCGCCGGCTGCCATCGGCCGCTGCTGCGTGATCCTATTCATGGCCAGTTCCACGGCGAAAGCGGACTGGGCCAGACGGTGCTGCCTGCGCCGCAAAAACAGGCCGACGCGCAGCATGCGGTGAGTTTTATTATTGCGCAGTGCAAACAGGCGATCGCTGACGGCACGCCGATCACGCTCTGTACGTTAGGGCCGTTAACCAATGTCGCGATGGCGCTGCGTATGTCTCCTGACATTGTCGACGGTATTGCACGCATCGTGATGATGGGCGGCGCATACCGGGAAGCAGGCAACCGCAGCCTGACCTCTGAATTCAATATGATCGCCGATCCGCAGGCGGCTAAAGTCGTGTTCGACTCGTCGATTTCCATCGTCGCGCTACCGCTGGATGTCACGCATCAGGTGATTTTAACGCCGGAATTGGTGGCACGTTTCATTGCGCTATCTGGGCGTATTTCCGCCCCATTGGGTGAAATGATGGCGTTTTGGGATCGCAATGACATCCGCCGCTATGGCTCACGCGGCGGCCCGCTACACGATCCACTGGTCATCGCCTGGGTTCTGGCGCCGCACTGCTTCACGACGGAAAAAGCCAGCGTTTACATTGAGCAGGAAAGCGAGCTGTGCATGGGGCAGACCGTTGCTGACTGGTATGGAAAAACCGATCGGCAGCCGAATGTGGATGTAGTGACGGGCGTTGATGCCAAACAGGTTGTTGAGCTGTTTGCTGACTTACTGAGCCGCTACGGAGAGGGTGTCTGACATGGTTCGAGAACGCATAATTATTGATACTGACCCCGGCGTTGATGATGCAATAGCCATCTGGCTGGCATTGGCCTCGCCCGAACTGGATGTACTCGGGATTACCATTGTGGCTGGTAATGTGCCGCTTGCCGCGACGTTGCCGAACGCCTGCAACGTGGTGGGGGTGACGGGCAGAACCGATGTGCCGATTTTTGCCGGTGCTTCGCGCCCGCTCATCCGCGATCAGGTTTTCGGTAAATACGCTCATATCGGTAAGTTTTCCTCTGACTGGGTGCCAGAAAGCACGCTGTCGCCGGAAGAGGAACATGCCGTCGATTTTCTGGTGCGGATGACACGTCAGGCAGCAGCCGATAATAACCCGATCACCATTTGTTCTATCGGGCCGATGACGAATCTGGCGTTGGCGCTGTGTTTCCATCCTGATGTCGCACGCGGCATCAAACAGATTGTGTCCATGAGTTGCGCCTTTACCGCGATGGGGAATCGCGTACCGTGGGCGGATTTTAACGTCTATGCCGATCCGCATGCGGCGGAAATCGTTTTTTCTTCCGGTGTTCCCATTGTCATCATGCCGCTGGATGTGACCTTTCAGGCACTGATTCAGACGGAACAAGTTGATGCCATCGAACGTACCGGCGGTGCGCCGGGTAAGGCGATGGCCGCATTGCTGCGCATGTTTGACCGTAGCGAAGTTGAGCGCTTTGGCCGTGAAGGTGGGCCGATTCATGATGCGACCGTCATTGCATGGCTGCTGAAACCGGAGCTGTTCAAGTCAAAACGCGCTCGTATAGGCGTGGAAGTTGCCGGTAAGACTGCGGGTTACGTGTTTGCCGATTTTTATCACAAGCTGGGTGAGCCGGAGAATGCGCTGATCATGCGGGAAATCGACGAACAAGGATTCCTCGGGCTGATTGCCGATCGCCTGCGTCGCTATGGCCCTGAAGCAATCAATGATGTTGAAGAAATAAATGGTTCCGAAGCAATCAATGGGTCTGAGGAGCGCTGATGATCGCCTACCTGCTGAGCCGAATCGGACAAACGCTGCTGACGCTGGCTGTGATGTCGGTGCTGGTGTTTGTGGGTGTTTATATGGTCGGTAATCCGGTCGATATGCTGTTGAGTGCGACGGCCACGCCAGCGGAACGGCTGGCGGTGATTCAGTCTTTTGGTCTGGATAAGCCCGTCTGGGAACAGTACGGGCTATTTGTCTGGAACGCCTTTCAGGGCGACATGGGCAACTCTTTTATCTTTAACCAACCCGCGCTGACGCTGATTTTTCAGCGCATGCCCGCCACGCTAGAGTTGGCGATGGTGGCGTTTGTAATGGCGCTGGTTGTCGGTATTCCGCTGGGGATCTACGCTGGCCTGAAGCCGGACAGCGCGGTGTCCAAATCCATCATGACCTTTTCCATCCTCGGCTTTAGCCTGCCTACGTTCTGGATCGGGCTAGTGATGATCATGCTGTTCAGCGTGAAGCTAGGCTGGCTGCCGTCCTCTGGTCGGGGCGATACTCACGATCTCTTCGGTATTCCCTTCAGTTTTCTGACCCGCGATGGTCTCGAACACCTGCTTTTGCCCGCATTTAACCTTGCGCTGTTTAAAATCTCGCTGGTTATCCGCCTGATGCGTGCGGGCGTGATGGAGTGTCTGCAACAGGATTACGTGCAGTTTGCTCGTGCGAAAGGGCTGTCAGAAACCCGCATTGTGCTGGTTCATGTGCTGCGCAACACGCTGATTCCACTGATTACCGTGCTGGGGCTGGAGCTGGGATCGCTGATCGCGTTTGCCGTCGTCACGGAAACCATTTATGCCTGGCCGGGCATGGGCAAGCTGATTATCGACTCGATCGCCGTGCTCGACCGTCCGGTCATCCTGGCTTATCTGATGATTACCGTCGTGATGTTCAGCGTGATTAACCTGCTGGTCGATTTGCTGTATGTGCTGGTCGATCCGCGCGTGCGGCTGGGAGGAGACAAGGGATGACAGGGAATACGATACACCAGCCCGCTGCCGTGCAAAAAACAGCCCATCCGGTGATGCGCGTTATGATGGCGCTGATCAACGATCGGCTGGCGCTGTGT
Organism: Pectobacterium polaris; assembly: GCF_002307355.1. Taxonomy (NCBI): domain Bacteria; kingdom Pseudomonadati; phylum Pseudomonadota; class Gammaproteobacteria; order Enterobacterales; family Pectobacteriaceae; genus Pectobacterium; species Pectobacterium polaris. Next base: position 1,205,367 of record NZ_CP017481.1, read on the forward strand.
GGGCTGATCATGCTGGCGATTTTCGTACTGCTGGCGCTGCTTGCCCCGCTTCTGTCGCCGCAGAATCCCTACGACCTGATGCAGCTCGACATCATGGATGGCCGACTCGCGCCGGGTGCGCAGAGCATGGCGGGCATGACGTATTGGCTGGGGACGGACGATCAAGGGCGCGACCTGTTCAGCGCCATTCTGTACGGCACCCGCATCAGCCTGCTAGTAGGCTTCTCCAGTGCGGTGCTTGCGCTGCTGATTGGTGCTTCGCTGGGGCTGATTAGCGCCTACGTTGGCGGAAAAACGGATGCCACAATCATGCGTATCGTGGATATCCAGCTCAGTTTCCCCCCCATCCTGATTGCGCTGATCCTGCTGGCGGTGCTGGGGCAAGGGGTCGATAAGATCATCATGGCGCTGGTGGTGACCCAGTGGGCTTACTACGCGCGCACGATTCGCGGTTCGGCACTGGTGGAACGTCGCCGCAGCTACGTAGACGCGGCGCGCAGCATGGCGCTGTCCAACCGCCGCATTCTGTTTCGCCATATTTTACCGAACTGTCTGGCACCGCTGATCGTGGTGGCAACGATGCGCATCGCCTACGCCATCATGCTGGAAGCGACTCTCTCATTTTTGGGGATCGGGCTGCCTGTGACGGAACCGTCGCTGGGGCTGCTGATCTCAAACGGTTTTGAATACCTGATGTCGGGCGACTACTGGATCAGCTTCTTTCCGGGGCTGACGCTGCTGCTGCTGATTGTGGCGATCAATCTGGTCGGGGATGCGCTGCGCGATATCCTCAACCCGCGGAATTAATCTGTGGGAACGCCCATAGGAATAAGGGGTAACGAACACATGACAGCGCCGATTATGTCCGTTTCGCATCTGACCACCGCCTTTCAGGTGAACGGTGAGTGGATGAACGTGGTGCGGGATTTGTCCTTCACGATTGGCGAGAAAGAGACGGTCGCCGTGGTGGGGGAATCCGGTTCAGGGAAAAGCGTGATGGCGAAATCCATCATGCGCCTGCTGCCGCCCGGCCAAAGCCGGGTTGAAGGTCAGATTCATTTTGGCGACACCGAGCTGCTGTCGCTCCCCAGCAAAGCGATGCAGGATGTGCGCGGGAACCGCATCGGTATGATTTTTCAGGAGCCGATGACCAGCCTGAATCCAGTTTTGCCGATTGGTTACCAGATTACAGAAGTGCTGCGACGCCATCGCGGCATGGGGAAAGCCGAAGCGCGTGCCGAAGCGGTGCGCCTGCTGGAAAAAGTCCGTATTCCGGCGGCTAAGTCACGGTTGAATGAATATCCGCAGAGCTTCTCTGGTGGGATGCGTCAGCGCGTGGTGATTGCGATTGCGCTGGCCTGCCACCCGAAGCTGCTGATTGCCGACGAGCCGACGACGGCACTGGACGTCACGATTCAGGCGCAAATTCTCACGCTGATAAAAACCCTTCAGGAAGAAGAAGGGATGTCGGTGCTGTTTATCACCCACGATATGGGCGTGGTGGCGGAAGTGTCCGACCGCACGCTGGTGATGTATCAGGGCGAGATGGTGGAAAACGCCGTCACGCGGGAGATCTTCCATCACCCGCAGCAGCCCTATACCCGCATGCTGCTGTCCGCGGTGCCTAAATTAGGCTCGATGTCCGGCAGCGAGTGGCCGCAACGCTTTCCGTTGGTCGATCTGAAAACGGGCGAGCGCCAACCGGTGCCGGAAGCGGTGAATACCGTGTCGGGCGAAGAGCCGGTGCTGACGGTAAAAAATCTGGTTACTCGATTTGATATCCGATCAGGTTTTTTCCGTCGGCTGTCTGGGCGAGTTCACGCGGTGGAGAATGTCTCGTTCGATCTCTGGCCGGGAGAAACGCTCGCGCTGGTCGGGGAGTCGGGCTGCGGTAAATCCACTACCGGTCGGTCGATTATTCGCCTCAACGACGCCGTCAGCGGGGACATCCAACTGCTGGGAAAAAATATCCTGACGGCGGATAAGCGTGAGCTGACGGATTCGCGGCGGCAGATTCAGATGGTATTTCAGGATCCGTATGAAAGCCTGAATCCGCGCATGCGGATAGGGGAAGCCATCGCCGAGCCGATGCTGCTGCACGGTCTGGCCACCCGACAGAATGTGAATGCGAGAGTAAGCGCACTGCTGGAACAGGTGGGGTTATCCGGTGATATGGCTTCACGTTTCCCGCATCAGTTCTCCGGCGGGCAGCGGCAGCGCGTTTGTATTGCGCGCGCGCTGGCGTTGGAGCCGAAAGTGATTATTGCTGATGAATCGGTGTCGGCGCTGGATGTGTCCGTCAAGGCGCAGGTCATCAACCTGATGCTGGATCTCCAGCAGAAGCTGGGGCTGTCATTCCTGTTTATCTCGCACGATATGGCGGTGGTCGAGCGAATCAGCCACCGCGTGGCGGTGATGTATCTCGGCGAAATTGTGGAGATCGGGCCACGTTCGGCGATTTTCGACAATCCGCAGCATGACTACACCCGACGTCTGATTTCCGCGGTGCCCGTACCGGATCCGGATACCCGCCCGGTGCGTAATATCACCAATGATGAACTGCGCAGCCCGGTACGCGCCCCTGATTTCCATCCTCCCGCACGCCGCTATAAGCAGGTCGGAGAAGGACATTTCGTTCTGGAGTGAACGAATCGTGTTTACTGAAAATCCAGAACGACTTAATTACAAAGTAAGCGCGATACGCTTACCATCAGGCAAGGTCACATCTAGCGTAAGCTTGCCGCCTAGGGCAGTGACATAGCGTTTCAGCGTTGACAGTTTTGGGTCATTCTCGACCTTCTCCATCTTAACAATGGATGGCTGTTTGACGCCCAGAGCTAACGCAAGCTGAGTCTGCGACATGTTCAGCTCTTCGCGTAGTTTCGCTAAAGTGATTTCTTGACGGATCTCAGCCGTGCGCGCTTCAATGCGCGCGCGGCTCTCTGGTGAACGTTTAGCCATCATTTCTTTAAGCGTTGCCATCTTCTTTTGCCTCCGGTGATATCAGATGCGATGTAAACTCAGCGTCTGCGATCTTAATCATATGTTCGTAGAACAATTTTTCATCTTCGCCTTTCTTATCTCCCGCACATAAAATAATCGCCTTACGTGTCCGGTCAAACGCGAAGAATGTTCGATATGGGTGGCCGCCAACCTGAACCCGAAGCTCCTTCATATTTTTGTATTTTGAGCCTTTAATCTGATCAACCTGTGGTCGTCCTAGCTGTGGGCCATCCTCTTCGAGTATAGCGAGATGTGCCAAAACCTCTTCCTGTACCGCTTCAGTTTGTTCATCAAACCAAATATCGAATAGCGCCCGTGTGACTATTTCCCATGCCAATCTGTAAAACCTCCATGTCCTACACGCTGTAAATACATTATAACCCACAGGCTATATTGGCAAGCAAACCTTGTTAACAATAATGGAGCCGCCTTCCAACCTCGCTCGGCCCAATCCCTCTGGATGTTGAAATCTGGTAACGCTTGATGTTGCCAAATTGTATTGATTGTCCGTTTTGTGATCCAGATTGTAGTACAACATATATAAATGGTACTACAATCAGGCCAAGAAAAGAGGGAAGGGTGCGGTTATTGTGCAACAGTTCGACGACGTCAGGCGGCATGGCGGGTAAAGTAAGTGCAGTGATATCAATCCGTTTTGTCTCGTTGAGGTGATGATGAATAAGCAGGAATTAAGCAAAACCGACCGCATCATTCTGGATATTGGCCAACAGATCGTTGGCGGAAAATACGCGCCGGGTACGCCGTTACCCGCAGAGGCTGAACTGTGTGAAGAATTTCAGACCTCGCGCAACATCATTCGCGAAGTGTTCAGAGCGCTGATGGCGAAAAGGCTGGTGGAAGTGAAGCGGTATCGTGGTGCGTTTGTGGCCGCGCGTAACCAGTGGAATTACCTGGATACCGACGTTCTGCAATGGGTTCTGGCAAGTGATTACGACCCACGTCTGATCAGCGCGATGAGCGAAGTGCGTAATCTGGTGGAACCGACGATTGCCCGCTGGGCCGCCGAACGGGCGACCTCAAGCGAGCTGGCGGTGATTGAAGCGGCGCTGAACGACATGATTTCTAACCATCAGAATCGCGACGCATTTAATGAAGCGGATATTCGCTTCCATGAGTCGGTATTGGCGGCGGTGCATAACCCAGTACTACAGCAGTTGAGCGTCGCGATCAGTTCGTTGCAGCGTGCGGTGTTTGAGCGCACCTATATGCCGGACGAAGACAACATGCCACGGACATTGCGTGAGCATCAGGATCTCTACGATGCCATTCGGCATCAGGATATTGAAGCAGCAGAGCGGGCGGCGTTGACCATGATCGCCAGCTCGACCAAACGGTTAAAGGACATTACATGAGTGAAAGCTATATCGCCATTGACTGGGGTTCGACTAATCTGCGGGCGTGGCTGTATCTGGACGGCGTCTGTATCGATAGCGTGAAATCTGAAGCGGGCGTCACGCGTTTGAACGGTCAGACGCCGCAGCAGGTTTTTCAGCAGATCGTTGCACCGTGGCAGCAGCACAACGTGCCTGTCGTGATGGCGGGCATGATTGGCAGCAATGCGGGCTGGCTTTCCGTACCGTATCTGTCATGCCCGACTCGCCTGACGGATGTCGCTCATCGCCTGACGCGCGTAGAAGAAGCCCAGCCACTGGCCGCCTGGATCGTGCCGGGGCTGAGTATCGCGCAGGACGATAACTGTAATGTGATTCGCGGTGAAGAAACCCAACTGATTGGCGCATATAGCGAATGTCCTTCCTCTCTTTATTTGATGCCGGGAACCCACTCGAAATGGGTGCGGGCCGATGACAGCAACGTGCTGGATTTCCGCACGGTGATGACCGGTGAACTGCACCATCTGCTGATGACGCAGTCGTTAATTGGCGTGGGGCTGACCGAACAGCAGCCGTCCCCCGATGCTTTCCAGCAAGGGCTGGAACTGGGCTTTGCCGATGACAACATTATCCGCTGCCTGTTTGAAACCCGTGCGGCGCATGTGTTGGGGTGTCTGGAGAAAAGTGCCGTGAGCGACTGGCTGTCCGGGCTGCTGATTGGCAACGAAGTCTCACAAATGCAGCGCCACTATCAGGTGACGGCGGGAGACAGCATCACACTCATCGGCTCGCCTGCGCTGACCGCGCGCTACGAAAAAGCATTACAACAAGCTGGATTGCGCTGGCAGCAGCTGGATGGCGATCGGGCTTTTCAGGCAGGAATAAGGAGCATTGTTAATGAGCTGGAATACTAATCTTCCCTTGATTGCGATTCTGCGCGGTATCACGCCGGACGAGGTGCTGGAACACGTCGCGGCGCTGCTGGATGCAGGATTCGATGCAGTAGAGATCCCGCTGAATTCGCCGAATCCGTATGAAAGTATTCAACTGGCGGTAGAGCATTTTGGCGATCGCGCCCTGATTGGCGCAGGCACGGTACTAAAAGCCGAATATGTCGACAAGTTGCAGGATATTGGCAGCAAGTTAGTCGTTACGCCTAACATTTCCCCCGAGGTGATTCGTCGGGCAGTGGGTTACGGCATGACGGTATGCCCAGGCTGTGCCACCGCGACGGAGGCCTTCACGGCGCTGGATGCGGGTGCGCAATCGCTGAAAATTTTCCCGTCATCCGCGTTTGGGCCGGACTACATCAAGGCGCTGAAAGCGGTATTGCCAAAAGACGTTCCCGTCTTTGCCGTCGGTGGTGTCACGCCCGAAAACCTGAAGGATTACCTCAGTGCGGGCTGCGTCGGTGCCGGGTTAGGCAGCGATCTGTATCGAGCCGGTCAGTCGGTTGACGTCACCGCGCAAAAAGCACATGCATTTGTTAACGCCTATAAGGACGCTGTTCAATGAAAATTACCAAAATCACCACGTACCGGCTGCCGCCACGCTGGATGTTCCTGAAGATTGAAACCGATGAAGGCATTGTTGGCTGGGGCGAGCCAGTTATCGAAGGCCGCGCACGTACGGTTGAAGCTGCCGTTCACGAGTTGTCTGACTATTTGATCGGGCAAGACCCGGCACGTATCAACGACATCTGGCAGGTGCTTTACCGCGCGGGCTTCTACCGCGGCGGCCCGATCCTGATGAGTGCGATCGCGGGTATCGATCAGGCATTGTGGGACATCAAAGGCAAGGCGCTGGGTGTACCGGTTTATCAGTTATTGGGCGGGCTGGTGCGCGATAAGATCAAAGCGTACAGCTGGGTGGGCGGCGATCGTCCTTCCGAAGTGATCGCAGGCATCAAGAAGCTGACCGAGATTGGCTTCGATACCTTCAAGCTGAACGGCTGTGAAGAGATGGGCATCATTGATAACTCGCGCAAAGTGGATGCGGCGGTGGCGGTGGTCGCTGAAATTCGCGAAGCCTTTGGCAACAGCATCGAGTTCGGTCTGGATTTCCACGGTCGTGTGGATGCGCCGATGGCGAAAATCCTGATCAAAGAGCTGGAGCCGTACCGTCCGCTGTTTATTGAAGAGCCCGTGCTGGCTGAACAGGCGGAATACTATCCTCGTCTGGCGGCGCAAACCCACCTGCCGATTGCAGCGGGCGAGCGTATGTTCTCACGCTTTGATTTCAAACGCGTGCTGGCAGACGGCGGACTGGCCATTATTCAGCCTGACCTGTCTCACGCAGGCGGTATTACCGAATGCTTTAAAATTGCCGCCATGGCGGAAGCCTATGATGTCGCGCTGGCACCACACTGCCCATTAGGCCCAATTGCTCTGGCTTCCTGTTTGCACCTCGACTTTGTGGCACGTAATGCCGTATTGCAGGAGCAAAGTATGGGCATCCATTATAATAAAGGTGCCGAGCTGTTGGATTATGTTATCAATAAAGAAGACTTTGCCATGACCGACGGCCATTTCTATCCGCTGAATAAGCCTGGCCTCGGTGTGGAAATTAATGAAGAGCTGGTTATTGAACGTAGTAAAAATGCGCCAGACTGGCGTAACCCGGTGTGGCGTTATCCTGATGGTGCCGTCGCCGAGTGGTAATACTCGTCATTCGCGTTGGCTTGCCTGCAACTCGAATTATTTAGGGTATAACAAATACAATAGGTTAGGTTTTGAGTAACAAGTAATACATAACGCATTTCCCCGGCGCGACGGAATAGAACAATCATGGATTATCACGAAATACATTATTTCGTGAGGGATTACTGTTTTATTTTATTCGCGTCGGGGAAAGTAATCTTCCATTTATCATGAGTAAGCCACCACCGGGATTTTAAAAATAAAACGCCATGATCAATAAAGGAATGTATTGACGATGCGCGGTTATTTATTTCATTAGAAAAAATAAAGCATACCAACTGCTGGTGTTGTTGATCGTTCAAAAATAGCGGGCAATAAATATCGCTGCCCGTTTAATAAATAACAGGAACATAAGATGGATATGACATTAACTACCCGTCCTACAAAACGGCGTTATTTCACCTTACTGATGATTTTTATTACGGTCGTCATCTGCTATGTGGATCGCGCCAACCTGGCTGTGGCGTCGGCACATATTCAGGAAGAGTTCGGCATTACAAAAACACAAATGGGCTATATCTTTTCCGCGTTTGCCTGGACCTATACGTTATGCCAAATACCCGGCGGCTGGTTCCTTGATCGCGTCGGTTCAAAGGTCACCTATTTTATCGCCATCATGGGATGGTCGATTGCCACGCTGCTGCAAGGTTTCGCCACCGGTCTGGCATCGTTGATTGGTTTGCGTGCGGTGACCGGGCTGTTTGAAGCGCCTGCGTTTCCGACGAACAACCGTATGGTGACCAGTTGGTTCCCTGAGCAAGAACGTGCTTCTGCCGTTGGATTCTATACGTCAGGACAGTTCGTTGGTCTGGCATTCCTTACGCCATTGCTCATCTGGCTGCAGGAAATCCTGAGCTGGCACTGGGTATTCATCGTCACTGGCGGCGTCGGTATTGTGTGGGCAATTATCTGGCACTTTGTTTATCAGTCACCGAAGAAAAGCAAAGGGATCAATCAGGCTGAGCTGGATTACATTGCCGAAGGCGGCGGTATCGTTGATGGCGATGCGCCGACTGAGAAAAAAGCGCGTACGCCGTTAACGGCAGCCGATTGGAAACTGGTGTTTAACCGCAAACTGGTGGGCGTGTATATCGGACAGTTTGCCGTGACCTCTACGCTGTGGTTCTTCCTGACGTGGTTCCCGAATTACCTGACGCAGGAAAAACAGATTAGCGCACTGACGGCAGGCTTTATGACGACAGTGCCTTTCCTGGCGGCGTTCGTTGGCGTGCTGCTGTCCGGCTTTGTGGCTGACCGTCTGGTGCGTAGTGGAAAATCGATCGGTCTGGCGCGTAAAACGCCGATTATCTGTGGCCTGTTGATTTCAACCTGCATCATGGGGGCGAACTACACCAACGATCCAGTATGGATTATGACGTTGATGGCAGTGGCGTTCTTTGGTAATGGCTTTGCCTCCATCACCTGGTCGCTGGTGTCGTCGCTGGCACCGATTCGTCTGATTGGTCTGACGGGCGGGGTATTCAACTTTGTCGGCGGTCTGGGCGGTATCACGGTGCCATTGATTATTGGCTATCTGGCACAGGATTACGGTTTTGCTCCGGCACTGACCTATATTGCTGGCGTAGCGCTGGTTGGCGCACTGTCTTACATCTTATTGGTGGGCGAAGTGAAGCGTGTAGGCTAACGCTCGTCATTCGCGTTCGGTAGGGTTCTGACAAAACCATAAAAAAACGGACTTTCCTCTTAGGTGAGGAAAGTCCGTTTAATTTTTTGATTGTCTTTTCGTGCGCATTATTTGTAGATAATGGCGGTGCCGCGCAGTTGGTTATCACCGGTGGCAGACGTAATGGTGAACGCGTTAGCACCGGCTTTCTCTGCTTTCTGAGCCAGCTGCGCTTGCAGTGAATCCAGGCTGTGTGCGGTAGCGCTAACGACACCGACTTTTTCCAGACTCTGTGCCTGTTGTGAAGACACCTGATCGGCAGCGAAAGTGCCAAAAGACAGAGCAGACAGTACGGCAGCAGCGGCGAAGAGTTTTACGTTTTTCATGTGATGTATCCTGTTCAATGTTGTTTGGAGTGAAAGGTCATTTCCTTTCGATGAAGAGGATATTACGCCGATGCGGAGAGAAGGAAAAACGGAGTGTTTTGAGAGTATTTGTCAATATTTTTGATGTTAAATCTGGCGATAAGCTATCCCGTCTCGATCGCCAGAATGAAAGCTATATTGCCGCCTGCTGAGGCAACGGCGGTGAGGTGGGTGCCAGCACGCGCTCCAGCACGCGGGCTTCCAGTTCCGCCAGCTTCGCCGATCCGCGACGCCGTGGTCGGGGTAAATCGACCGTGATATCCAACCCTACGCGGCCTTCTTCAATCAGAATAACCCGGTCGGCCAGCGCAGTAGCTTCGGAGACATCGTGCGTCACCAGCAGTACGGTGAACCCGTGTTGGAGCCACAGATTTTCGATCAGGCTTTGCATCTCAATGCGGGTCAAGGCATCCAGCGCCCCCAGCGGTTCATCTAACAGCAGCAAACGCGGATGGTGAATGAGCGCGCGTGCCAGCGCGACGCGCTGTTTCTGACCGCCGGACAGCGCCGCTGGCCAGTCATTCGCGCGATCTGCCAGCCCGACAGAGACCAGCGCCTCCTGCGCTTTCTCACGCCATTTGCCGCGCAGCCCCAGCCCGACATTATCGATCACCTTTTTCCACGGTAGCAGCCGTGCTTCCTGAAACATCAGCCGCGTGTCGTCTTTTGCGCTGCTGAGCGGCGCGGTGCCGGTCAGTAGTTCGCCGCTGCTGGCCGCTTCCAGACCGGCGAGCAGGCGCAGCAGGGTGCTTTTGCCGCAGCCGCTGCGACCGACGATGGCAACAAACTGCCCAGACGGAATGCGCAACTGCACGTCATTCAGCACGGTGCGGTGGCCGTAGTGCTTAGTGATGGCATCGAGCGCCAACGGCGCCCCCTTGGTGAGCGGCGACGGTGAATACGCGTGCGTTGTAGAATCGGTAAAAGCGGTCATGATGCGTCCCCCGATGAGGTTTGATAAGCCGGATTCCAGCGTAGCCAAATGCGTTCCAGCCCCTGAGCGCTGACATCGGCTAGTTTGCCGAGCAGGGCGTAAAGAATGATGGCGACCACCACCACGTCCGTTTGCAGGAATTCGCGAGCGTTCATGGCGAGGTAACCGATGCCGGAGTTGGCAGAGATAGTTTCCGCGACGATGAGCGTCAGCCACATAAAGCCCAGAGCAAAACGGATGCCGACCATGATGGACGGCAGCGCGCCGGGCAGCACCACCTGAGAAAACAGGCTCAGGCCGGACAGCCCGTAGCTGCGTGCCATTTCCAGCAGGCCGCGATCGATGTTTTTAATGCCGTGATAGGTGTTGAGATAAACCGGGAACAGCGTGCCCAGCGCGACCAGAAAGATCTTGGCTGCCTCATCAATGCCGAACCACAGAATCACCAGTGGGATCAGCGCCAAATGAGGAACGTTGCGGATCATCTGCACTGAGCTGTCCAGCAGACGCTCGCCCCAGCGCGACAGCCCGGTGATAAAGCCGAGCACCAATCCGATGCTGCCGCCGATAGCAAATCCGATCAGGGCGCGCCAGCCGCTGATAGCCAGATGCTGCCACAGTTCGCCACTAGCGATGAGCGACCAGCCTGCGGTAATCACCGAACTGGGCGCAGGCAGAATCCGGTTGGATAGCCAACCGAACTCGACGGATATCTGCCACGCAACCAGCAGCGTCACGGGGAGCAGGAAAGGTGCAAAGCGCTGTGCCAGTGAAGAGAGCGTTCTTGCCATGATCGATTCCTCAGCTTTGCGAGACTTTACGCGGCACATAGCGGTTAGCAATCAGCTCTCCCGCAGTGCTCACCGTATGCAGCGGTGTGGGCTGCTGCGCCAGATCGAGGTGCGGGAACAGCAGTTCACCCACGCGATACGCTTCTTCCAGATGCGGATAGCCGGACAGAATAAAGGTATCAATTCCAAGATCGGCATATTCCTGAATGCGCTCGGCCACAGTCGGGCCATCGCCAACCAGCGCCGTGCCCGCACCGCCGCGTACCAGACCAATGCCTGCCCATAGATTCGGGCTAATCTCCAGCTTGTCCTTCTTGCCGCCGTGCAGGGCGGCCATGCGCTGCTGACCGACGGAATCGAAACGCGCCAGCGCCGCTTGTGCATCGGCGATGGTCTTTTCATCCAGATGGGAAATTAGCCGATCGGCAGCCTGCCAGGCTTCCTCGGTGGTTTCCCGCACGATGACATGCAGGCGAATACCGAAGCGAACCTCACGCCCCTGCGCCGCCGCTTTGGCGCGGACCTCCGCCAGCTTTTCTTTAACCTGCTCAGGCGGTTCGCCCCACGTCAGGTAGAGATCGACCTGTTCTGCCGCCAGATTCTGTGCCGCTTCGGAAGAGCCGCCAAAGTAGAGCGGCGGACGCGGTTGTTGGACGGGTGGGTAAAGCAGTTTGGCGTCTTTGACCTGAATGTGTTTGCCTGCGAAATCGACGGTTTCACCTTCCAGCAGTCTGCGCCAGATGTGGGTGAATTCCGCCGAGGCTTCATAGCGTTCTTCATGGCTGAGGAACAGCCCTTCGGCAGCTAGCTCTTCCGGGTCGCCGCCGGTCACCAGATTGAACAGCGCCCGGCCGTTAGACAGCCTGTCCAGCGTCGCGGCCTGACGCGCAGCGATGGTGGGGGAAATCACGCCGGGGCGCAGAGCGACGAGAAATTTCAGCCGCTGCGTCACCGGAATGAGCGATGCCGCAACTAGCCAGGAATCTTCGCAGGAGCGACCCGTCGGCAGCAGCACGCCGCCAAATCCTTGCCGTTCGGCGGCTTGCGCCACCTGTTGCAGATAGCTGTGGTCAACATGACGTGCGCCCTCGGTGCTACCAAGATAGCGACCGTCTCCGTGGGTGGGCAGAAACCAGAATACGTTAAGACTCATGGTGTGAACTCCTTGAACTGTCTTGTTTGGGGTAAACAAAAGGGTGCGTGATAGGCAGATTAGTTAGCCTGAGGACGCCAGACGCGCTCTGCGATATTGACCTTCACCGGCACCAGACGATTTTCATAAAACAGGTCGGCCGTGGATTGCTGTGCTTTGATCGTGGCGGCATCCAGCGGTTCGACGGTGGTCGGTGGGCGATGATCGAGCGCCGTTTCAATCACTTTTTCCGGCAGCCCCACCGCGTTTGCCAGCAGCGTGACGCTTTGCGCTCGGTCGCTGATCGTTAAGGCATCCGCTTTGGTCAGCACGTCCAGTACCTGACGAATAAAGGTGCCGTGCGCCTCGGCGTAAGGACGGCCAGCCAGATAGAAGGAGCCGGTTTTCTCCAGCCCGCTGCTGTCGATCAGCACGCGGACGCCGCCTTCCAGCAACGCAGCAGAATAGTAGGGATCCCAGATTGCCCATGCGTCGACATTGCCTTGCTGGAAGGCCGCGCGGGCGTCAGCAGGGGTCAGGTAGGTCGGTTTGATATCGGTGAATTTCAGTCCGTCGCGTTGCAGCGCCCGCAGCAGCGTGTTGTGCGCGCTGGAGCCTTTCTGGAAGGCGACTTTGCGGCCTTTTAAATCGGCGACGGTTTTCACCGGGCTGTCTTCCCGCACCAGAATCACTTCTGCCTGAGGCTTAGGCGGTTCGACGCCGACATACAGCAGATCAGCGCCAGCGGCCTGCGCAAAAATAGGGGGGATATCACCGGTGCCGCCTAGATCGATGCTGCCCACATTGAGTGCTTCCAGCATCTGCGGTCCTGCGGGGAATTCAACCCAGCTGATTTTGGTGTTGGGGAACTGCTTTTCCAGCAACTGGTGCGATTTTGCCAGCACCAGACTGACCGAACCTTTCTGATAGCCGACGCGTAGCTGCGTTGGCTCGCTGTCCTGGGCATAGGCGGTGGAGACGAGCAGTAGGGCGCTGGCGGCCAGTATCGCGGGGAGCTGGCGCAGCCGCGCCATCACGTTTTTCCATAATGGCGTGCTTTGCCGCGCTGTTCCATCACGTCCTTCCGTGACCGATTTTTTCATCATCAATGACATGCTTATGACCTCTCCCTTATAACGAAAAATTAAAATACAGCGAGAAAATGCAACATCGGGTGATAAACATAGCAGGGGGAGGGCGGGCTTTCTAAATCTCAATTTGTCGTTTTTATAGCCAAAAGTAGAAAATGCCTGAAATCAGCGCACTTAGCGTAATAAGCGCTGCAATAGTGGGCTTTACCTGCCCTTCACGTCTGAAATACGTTTTCCATGACCTGCCTCACATTGTTTCCCGCAATGTCTATCATTTCGTGAACCTATTCTCATATATTGGTTTTTTTCATGGAAAACGGTTTCCGTTTTGTTTCCAATGGCCGTGTTTCCAATGCATGTATGTCCACTGGACGTGTTTATTCACGATGCTTTTATTGATGACGTTTTTTATTCATAACGCTTTTTATTCATAACGTACGTACGACGGGGTGTTGAAAATGAAAAGGATCATGCTTTGTTGTTCCGCTGGGATGTCTACCAGCCTTTTAATGAGAAAGATGAAGGAGGCGGCCAGCGCACGTGGTCTGGACGTTGATATTGCCGCTTACGCCGCCCATGAATTTGACGAGCAGGTCGGGAAATATGACGTTGTGCTGCTGGGGCCACAGGTGAAATATATGCTGGCGTCATTCAAGGAAAAAGCCGAGGGAAAAGGTGTGCCCGTGGCAGCGATAGACATGATGGATTACGGTATGCAGCGCGGTGACAACGTGCTGGATTTTGCCTTTTCACTGATCGAAAAATCAGGACAACCGCTATGAGTGGCCTCTATCAGTCGATGGTGAATATCATCGAGCAAAAAATTACCCCGCTGGCGGGTGTGGTGGGACAACAGCGCCACATCATCGCGATTCGTGATGGGTTTATCGCTGCGCTGCCTTTCATGATCATCGGTTCGTTTATGCTGGTGTTCATCTTCCCGCCGTTTGCACCGGATACCACACTGGGATTTGCCCGCGCGTGGCTCGATTTCTCCGTTGCCTATCGTGAACAACTGATGCTGCCGTACTACCTCAGTATGGGGGTCATGACCTTCTTTATCTCGGTGGGGATTGGGGCCAGCTTGGGCAAGCACTACAAGCTGGATCCGATCATGACTGGTCTGCTGGCACTGATGGCATTCTTGCTAGTGGCCGCGCCTTATCAGGATAAGCAAATTTCCACCCAGTACTTCTCTGGCGAGGGGATTTTCACCGCGATTCTGACCGCGATTTATGCGGGTGAGGTGTATGCCTGGCTGAAGAAACGCAACATCACGATCCGCCTGCCGAAAGAAGTGCCGACCGGCGTGGCGCGTTCGTTTGAAATTCTGATTCCCGTGCTGGTCATCGTCGCGACGCTGCATCCGTTTAACCTGTTCATCCAGTCCTCAACCGGCATGATTATCCCGGAAGCCATCATGCACCTGCTGGCACCGCTGATTTCGGCGTCGGATTCGCTGCCTGCGATTCTGATTTCGGTATTTATTTGCCAGATTCTGTGGTTTGCCGGGATTCACGGCGCGCTGATCGTCACCGGAATTATGAACCCGTTCTGGATGACCAATCTGGCGCTGAATCAGGCTGCGCTTTCGGCCGGCGCGCCGCTGCCGCATATTTATTTGCAGGGATTCTGGGATCACTACCTGCTGATCGGCGGGGTCGGTTCCACGTTGCCGCTGGCCTTTTTGTTAATGCGTAGCCGCGCGATTCACCTGCGTACCATTGGCCGGATGGGCGTGGTACCGAGCTTTTTCAACATCAACGAACCGATTCTGTTTGGTGCACCGATCATCATGAACCCGCTGCTGTTCCTGCCGTTTATTTGCGTGCCTATGGTCAATGCCGTCATTGCCTATACGGCGACGAAGCTCGGTTGGATTGCGCAGGTGGTTTCCCTGACGCCGTGGACGACGCCTGCGCCGATTGGCGCATCATGGGCGGCGAACTGGGCTTTCAGCCCGGTGATCATGTGTCTGCTCTGCATGGTGATGTCGGCCGCGATGTATTACCCGTTCCTGAAAGTCTATGAGCGTACGCTGCTTAAGCAGGAGCAGGAGAAACAACAGCAGGCTGCGGGCGAAGCTAGCGCCAGCGCATAAACACGAGTGAAGCAGAGAGGAACGTATGCACGATCATCTTCAGAACGATTTTCGCTTTCCCGCGAATTTTTGGTGGGGTAGCGCCAGTTCAGCACCGCAAACGGAAGGCGAAAGCCTCAATTATGGTAAAAGCGCCACCGTGTGGGACGAATGGTTTGCCACGCAGCCCGGCCGTTTTCACCAGCAGGTTGGGCCAGCGGAGACTTCCACGTTTTATCAGCACTGGCGTGAAGATATCGCGTTGCTGAAGACGCTGAATCACAACACGTTCCGAACGTCGATCTCGTGGGCGCGGCTGATTCCCGATGGCGTCGGTGAACCGAATCCGCAGGCAGTCGCGTTTTATAATCAGGTCATTGATGAAATGCTGGCGCAGGGCATCACGCCGTTTATCAATCTGTTCCATTTTGATATGCCGATGGTGATGCAGCGGCTGGGCGGCTGGGAAAATCGGGCGGTGGTGGTGGCCTATGCGGGCTATGCAGCGACCTGCTTCCGCCTGTTTGGCGACAGGGTAAAACACTGGTTTACGTTCAATGAGCCAGTGGTGCCGGTGGAAGGCGGGTATCTGTATGATTTCCACTATCCGAACGTGGTGGATTTCAAGCGTGCGGCGACGGTGGCGTACCACACGATGCTGGCGCATTCGCTGGCGGTGAGGGCGTATCGCGAGCAGTCTCAGGGTGGGGAAATTGGCATTATTCTCAACCTGACGCCTTCCTACCCGCGTTCCCAACATCCGGCCGATGTTAAAGCCGCCAACATCGCCGATCTGATGTTTAACCGCAGCTTCCTCGATCCCGCATTGAGGGGCGAGTATCCGCAGGAACTGGTCGATCTGCTGCATCGCTATGGCCAACTGCCGCATTGCCAGCCTGACGATCGTGCGCTGCTGGCCGATGGGGTTGTCGATCTGCTAGGGATTAACTACTACCAGCCGCGCCGTATTCAGTGCCGCGACAGTCTGGTTAATCCTGATAGTCCGTTTATGCCCGAGTGGTTCTTCTCCAGCTATGAAATGCCAGGGCGAAAAATGAATCCCTATCGCGGTTGGGAAATTTACGAGCCGGGCATCTATGACATTCTGACCAACTTACGGGTGAATTACGGCAATCCGCGCTGCTTTATTTCGGAAAACGGCATGGGTGTCGAGAACGAACAGCGTTTCGACACTAACGGCCAGATTCAGGATGATTACCGCATCGATTTTGTCCGTGAACATCTGAAGTATGTACACAAAGGCATCGCGGAAGGCAGTCGTTGCCTCGGCTACCATATGTGGACATTTATCGATAACTGGTCGTGGTCGAATGCCTACAAGAATCGCTATGGCTTTGTGCAACTGGATTTGGCGACGCAAAAACGCACGGTGAAGAAAAGCGGACAATGGTTCGCGGCGACAGCGGCCGAGAATGGCTTTCCAGGTTCAACGTCGTAAGTCTATCCAAGTCGGTGTGGCACTCTGCCACACCGAATTCATCGCCTTTCCTACTTTCTCACGAACCCCTTTCGCATAAATAAAAAAACCGGCTTGCCCTGATGAGGAGGCAAGCCGGAAAGAGGGTAATACGTGATGTCTTACAGAATAGCTAACTGGGATAAAAACTCAGGGTAAACAATGATTAGTTAAAGATTACCGCAGAGCCACGCAGCTGATCGTTACCGGTCGCAGACGTGATGGTATAAGCTTTAGCGCCTGCTTTTTCTGCTTTCGCAGCGAGCTGAGCCTGTAGTGAACTGAGGTCTTGAGCGGTAGCAGTAACGACGCCGACTTTTTCCAGGTTCTGTGTCTGTGAAGGAGCAACATATTCAGCAGCAGAAGCACCGAAAGTCATGGTAGCGAGAACAACAGCAGCGGCGATGGTTTTTACGTTTTTCATGGTGTCTTATCCTTTTCTGGTTGATAGGTGAAAGGGGGCTGCCCTTTCGATATGAAGAATGTTACGCCGATGCTAATGAATTAAAAAACGGATGTTATTGAGATAGTCTTTCTATTTTTTTGAATGATAATATCTGTTGTTGTTTGTTTTTTTTAAATAAAAAACAATGTGTTATACAAAAAACTGAAATTTATTTACAAACTATTGACTGATATTGAATGAGTGGAGCGATGTTTTGATTGTGGAAAAACAACTAACGTTTAATGCTGCTGGACATCAACTTACCAATATTAATTGCTGGTCATATGACGGGGAGTGGCTGGTTTATGACGTCAGGCCTTATGGATCTTCATTCACAGGACTGACAGTTGAGCGAGTCCACCTGACAAGCCGGGAAACCGAGGTGATTTATCGGGCGACGGCGGGGGCGCACGTGGGCGTGGTGACCTGTAGCCCGCAGGAGCCGCTGCGCTATGTCTTTATCCACGGGCCGGAAAACCCAGACGGCGAGTGGCAGTATGATTTTCATCATCGGCGTGGAACGATAGTGGCGGATCGCCAGCGCGATGAGGCCATCACGCTCGATGCTTTCTCTATTACGCCGCCTTATCAGGCCGGTGCGCTGCGCGGCGGTACGCATGTCCATGTCTTCAGCCCGGATGCCAGCCGCCTGAGCTTTACCTATAACGACCATGTGCAGCATGAGCGCGATCCGGCATTGAACTTGCGCAATGTGGGCGTGGCCGTGCCGCTACAGGCCGTCACCGTTGGGAAACACCATCCGCGTGAATATGACGGCAGCCACTATTGTGTGTTGGTCAGCAGAACGACGCCGCAGCCGCAGCCCGGCAGCGATGAGATCAATCGCGCCTATGAAGAAGGCTGGGTAGGAACGGCGGGCTATATCCGACAGGATGGTTCTCGGCAGCGCTGGGCGCTGGCGTTTATCGGCGATACGCGTGCGGCGGACGGGACAACGGTGCCTGAGATTTTTATTGTCGACTTGCCGGACGCGCTGGAAGAGTACGCCAAAGCGGGTGGTGCGCCACTGGCGGGGACGGCAACGTCAATGCCTGCGCCGCCAGCGGGTGTGCAGCAGCGGCGTTTAACGTTTACGCACTCGCGTCGTTATCCTGGTCTGGCGAATCAGCCGCGCCACTGGCTGCGAGCCTCGCCCGACGGCAGTGAGATTGCTTTCCTGATGCGGGATGAGGCAGGCGTGGTACAGCTGTGGACGCTTTCCCCGAACGGCGGTGAGCCAAGACAGGTAACGCGCACGGAACACGGCGTACAGTCGGCCTTTAACTGGCACCCGGATGGACGTTCTCTGGCGTTTGTGTCTGACAACAGCATCATGCGGTGTGACGCGAAAAGCGGTGAGCTTGTGCGGCTAACGGCGCGGACGGACAGCGCACCGAGTGCGGATGCCGTGGTCTTTTCCCCTGATGGGAAACACATTGCGTATATGCGGGAGATTGACGGCTTTAATCAGCTTTTTGTTGTGGCGACGGCATAACCTACACGCGCTGATTCAAGGTGAATGCAGGGCTATCAAAGCTGATTATGTGGTGCGGTGGCAAGCTGTGAGCTGGCGGTCTGGTTTTGCTCTTCGCTGTGTGAAATGCGTTCGCGCGTCGACAGTTTGTGCTTATCGCTGCCTGAGCGATAGTAGTCGTAGGGCAGCAGCAGGGTGTCGGCCACCGCCGAGAACGGCAGGTCGATAGCGACCAGCGGCATCATTGCCCAACTGGTGTCGTCGTCGCGCAGCATATCCACACCGGCGCGCGTGCCGGAATAGTATCCCTGATCGTTTCCAGTATGCGTCATCACGCTGGAGCAACCGCTGGTTGCCACTGCGCCACTACTGGTAATGATGAAAGAGAACAACGCACTTTTCAGTAAGGTCATATTACCTGTCCATTAAGAACCTGCTGCCAGAGCGGGTTCCAGAGCCTGCCTATCTTGAGTGTATGTGATAACACCCGCAGCGTAAGTGAATATTGCATGAAACCCAGCGATTTTTCCTTTTTGCCTCTTGAAAGTCTGAGGGGGGTCACCATATTGATAATAAGCCGGAAGAAAACGATACGCCGTCAGGGTATCCGTCTCGGCTGTGAGCCTGTCCTTAGGGAAGGTAAAAAATAAATCCTCGCTGCATGTTTAGGAGGCTGTTTTATGCGTAACCCCGATTTTTCCCCACTGTACCGTTCCGCTATTGGTTTTGATCGCCTGTTTAATCTCTTAGAAACCGGGCAGACCCAGAGTAACGGCGGCTACCCTCCCTACAACGTCGAACTGGTTGACGAGAACCAATACCGCATTGCGATTGCCGTAGCGGGCTTCGCTGAGCAGGAACTGGACATCACCGCGCACGACAACTTACTGATTGTAAAAGGTGCCCACGCCGGTGAGCAGGTTGCCCGCAACTACCTGTATCAGGGGATTGCCGAGCGCAACTTCGAGCGTAAATTCCAGCTGGCCGAACATATTCAGGTAAAAGGCGCCAATCTGGAAAACGGGCTGCTGTACGTCGATCTCGAACGTATCGTGCCGGAAGCGATGAAGCCGCGTCGGATTGAAATCAAGTAAACCAACATCACGTTATTTACACGAATCGCGCATTGCCTGAAAAGGTAATGCCATGAATGAACGCTTCGTCTGCCGAATGGGGACGACGCCAGCTATGGAACCGTGGCTGGCATAGGGTACGCCCGCATGGGCATCTTAATCTCGCTTCTTAGAAGGAGTCATATTATGCGTAACTACGATTTATCACCTTTACTGCGTCAGTGGATCGGTTTTGACAAATTAGCCAGCTCAATGCAGGGCAGCCAGGAACCGATTGATTTTCCTCCGTACAATATCGAGAAGAAAGACGACAACCACTACCGCATCACGCTTGCGCTGGCAGGGTTCCGGCAGAGCGATCTGGATATCGAAGTAGAAGGCCCTCGCTTGACCGTGAAAGGCAGCCCAGCACCGTCCGAGAAAGCCGTGGAATATCTGCATCAGGGGCTGGTGTTTAAACCTTTCTCGCTGAGCTTCACGCTGGCCGAGCATCTGCATGTGTCCGAGGCACACTTTGAAAATGGCCTGCTGCATATCGATCTGGTACGAGACGTGCCGGAAGCCTTGCAGCCTCAGCGTATCGCCATCAATAGTGACCGTCCGGCATTGAGCCAGCAGCCTGCTGAAGATGCCTCATAACGCGATATCCGCATTATTTGTTTGATGATTTCCCGCGCTCGTATCATTACGGGCGCGGTTTTGTGTTGCCCGCCACGTTTCCTTCCCCGGCATTCTGCCAGAATCAAAATATACTCAT
Source organism: Pectobacterium polaris (assembly GCF_002307355.1). NCBI lineage: Bacteria > Pseudomonadati > Pseudomonadota > Gammaproteobacteria > Enterobacterales > Pectobacteriaceae > Pectobacterium > Pectobacterium polaris. The sequence goes on from NZ_CP017481.1 coordinate 1,225,724, forward strand.
TACAGAGTATAGCGGCAGTGACATTTCCCAATAAAAACGTCCGCAAAGGATACGGGTATGAGTGATATCGCACTTACCGTGAGTATGCTGGCGCTGGTTGCGGTTCTGGGGTTATGGATCGGCAACTGGCGGATTTATGGCGTCGGTTTAGGGATTGGCGGGGTTCTGTTCGGTGGGATCATCGTCGGGCATGTTGCCCATCAGTACCAGATTCAACTGAATGATGACATGTTGCACGTCATCCAGGAGTTCGGGCTGATCCTGTTTGTTTATACCATTGGCATTCAGGTCGGGCCGGGTTTCTTTTCCTCTCTGCGGGTATCTGGCCTGCGCCTCAATGCGTTTGCTCTGCTGACGGTGTTCCTCGGCTGTGTGATGACCGTCCTGCTGCACAAACTGCTCAATATTCCTTTGCCCATTATCCTCGGTATTTTCTCCGGTGCAGTGACCAACACGCCGTCGCTGGGCGCGGGTCAACAGATTCTGACCGATCTCGGTTCGAGTACCGCCTTGGTGAACCAGATGGGGACGGGCTACGCCATGGCGTACCCGCTGGGGATCTGCGGCATTTTGCTGGTGATGTGGTTGATGCGCGTTCTGTTCCGCGTAGCGGTGGAGAACGAGGCAAAGCAGTTTGAAGTCAGCAGCGGTCTGCATCACGAGCAACTGCACACGATGAATGTGTCGGTGACGAATAGCAATCTGCAAGGGCTGGCGATTCAGGCCGTGCCGATTCTGAACCGCGACACCATCGTCTGCTCCCGCCTGAAACGCGGTGATGAGCTGATGGTGCCGTCGCCGCAGACGCTTATCCAACTGGGAGATTATCTGCATCTGGTTGGTGCGAAAAACGATCTGGAGCAGGCGCGTCTGGTCATCGGCAATGAAGTTGAGGTATCGCTCTCAACGCGCGGCACGGATCTGCACGTTGAACGCGTGGTGGTGACGAATGAGAAGGTGCTGGGACGCAAGATTCGCGAGCTTAATCTGAAGCAAAACTATGACGTTGTGATTTCGCGCCTGAACCGTGCGGGCGTTGAGCTGGTGGCCAGCAACCAAGCCAGCCTGCAATTTGGCGATATTCTGAATCTGGTCGGGCGAAAAGCGGCGATCGATGCTGTCGCGGATATCGTGGGAAACGCGCAGCAAAAACTCCAGCAGGTGCAGATGCTGCCTGTCTTCATCGGTATTGGGCTGGGCGTACTGTTGGGCTCGGTACCGCTGATGATTCCCGGTTTTCCCGTCGCGCTGCGACTCGGGCTGGCGGGTGGGCCGCTGGTCGTGGCGCTGGTGCTGGGGCGCATCGGCGGGATCGGTAAACTTCACTGGTTTATGCCACCTAGTGCGAATCTGGCGCTGCGCGAACTCGGCATTGTGCTGTTCTTATCGGTGGTGGGGCTGAAATCCGGCGGTGACTTCGTCGATACGTTATTGAACGGCGATGGGGTATGGTGGATTGGCTATGGTGCGCTGATTACCATTGTGCCGCTGCTGCTGGTCGGCGTACTGGCGCGGACGCTGGGTAAGATGAACTACCTGACGCTCTGCGGCATGTTGGCGGGCTCCATGACCGATCCACCTGCGCTGGCGTTTGCTAATGGGCTACACCCGACCAGCGGTGCGGCGGCGCTGTCTTATGCAACGGTTTATCCGCTGGCGATGTTTCTGCGCATTATGTCGCCGCAGCTGTTAGCCGTGTTGTTCCTTGCCCTTTAAATGTTATCAGCTGGATAAAAAATAATATTTTTTCGCCGAATAATGGCGATTTATTTCTTTATTTTTGAATAGAGGAATACCTGAGTGAATAAATAAGGAATGGATAACTGACTGTCTGGAAAAGAATTATATTACCATTGTTAGATATAAGGTTTTTTTATCATTGCTTTGTCGTTAACTTCGTTAATTTTATGTTCTCTAAATGTCAATTATTGTTGAATTTTAAGGGTTTTTTATCGGGAAATTAAAACCGCGATAGTTTCTTAAATAAACTAATGAACCATTTTAGTAACTAAAGTTACGCTATTTTATAGGCGCATTATAATACTATCTCTTCATTAATCACTTGATTTGATAAGACGAGAGAAGCACCCTGAACCCTTGTTTTCTCGTCTTTTTTTTTCGCAGATGATTCCTGTTGCGTTGTTTTCAGCAGGGTGACGAAGGAAGAATAACGAAATACCCACTCCTCCGCACGGGACATCCGTCGTGAATATCTCCTGAATAATTTGAGTGTGACTCGAAGTATGACGGGGAATACAGAATCCGTTTTAATGAAGAGTGGTGTTCTTATGTCTGCGAATAACAGCAGGTTGATAAAGCTTCTAGTTATCCTTTGTATTGCCGGTGGCTTATGGTTATTGCCGGTTCCTGATGGGGTTAAACCCGATGCCTGGCATCTGATGGCGATTTTCATTGCCACGGTTGTCGGTCTGATTCTCTCTCCTTACCCGCTTGGCGCGATGGCGATGTTCAGCTTGACCTCGGTCGCCATATTAGGGTTATTACCCATTAAAGATGTGCTGGCGGGCTTTAGCGATCCCACCATTTGGATGATCGCCTGCGCCTTCTTTATCTCTCGCGGCTTTATCAAAACCGGCTTTGGCCGACGCATTGGTCTGCTGTTCATCAGCAAGCTGGGGAATAGCTCTCTCGGTCTGGCGTATGGTCTGGTGTTTACCGACCTGATGTTCGCTCCGGCCATGCCTTCCACGTCTGCACGCTGCGGTGGGATCATCACTCCGCTGTTCCGGTCAATTGCCGAAGCCTATGACTCCACGCCGGAAAAAGGCACGCAGCGTCGCATTGGTGCGTTTCTGGTGCAGTCCATTTTCCAGTGTAACGCCGTGACCTCCGCGATGTTCATGACCTCCATGGCGGGTAACCCGATGGTGGCGAAGCTGGCTTCTCAGTTTGGTATTCACATCAGTTGGACGGATTGGGCGTTGGCAACACTGCTGCCGGGCTTCCTGTCTTTGGCGCTGATTCCTTACCTGATCTACCGTTTCTATCCGCCTGAACTGAAGAAAACCTCAGAAATGCGTGCGATCGCCGTCGAAAGACTGCGTGAAATGGGCAAAATGACCCGCGACGAGTGGGTGGTGCTGGGCGTGTTCCTGGGTCTGGTGACCTTCTGGGTGCTGGGTTCTACGCTGAATATCGATGCAACCCTGACCGCGCTGGCGGGCTTGAGCGTGCTGTTGCTCAGCCGTGCGCTGACCTGGGACGATGTAGTCAGTGAGAAAGAAGCCTGGCACACCGTGGTGTGGTTTGCTGTACTGATGACGCTGGCTGGCCAGCTCAACAAGATGGGCCTGATTGCCTGGCTGGGCGGATTGGCCGGTAATGCGGTGAGTGGGATGCACTGGCTGCCAATGCTGGGTCTGCTGCTGCTGGTGTACTACTACAGCCACTACCTGATGGCGAGTGCGATTGCCCACATCAGCGCCATGTATGCGATTTTTGTCTCTATCGCGCTGGCAGCTGGTGCGCCGCCGATGCTGACCGTACTGGTATTCGGTATCTTCAGTAACCTGTTTATGTCCACGACTCACTACTCCAGTGGCCCGGCACCAATTTTGTTCGGCACTGGCTACGTGCCGCTAGGAACCTGGTGGAAGATCGGCTTCCTGGTCAGTCTGGTCATCATCCCTATCTGGCTGGGTGTTGGCGGAATGTGGTGGAAACTGCTCGGTTTCTGGTAAACGCAGTACTGCTGGCTTTCCTGATGCGAAACATTCCTGACACAAGAAATGTACCGCAACGTTAAGCCAAATTTCCTTTCTTCAAGCCTACGCCCTGTCCTTGTGACGGGGCGTATGCATCACGGCACGCGAAACGCGACGAAACAGTATAAGATAACGGTGTGATGATGGTGGTTTCGGAGAGTGACATGGGCAAGAAAAAGGCACCGCTAAAGCTGGGAACATCGGTGTTTCTGATGGTGTCAGTTGTGCTTGGCGCGGTGTTGCTGGTGGTCTATTCCTTGCTGTTTTTTCGTATTAATCAGCTTTCAGAAGATCATCTGCGAGAAAAAGCCTTTGCCATTGCTCGCACATTTGCAGCCTCTCCCGTGGTTATTGATGAACTTAAAGGGATTGGTCGGCCTGAGGAAGTGCAGGCGGCTGCGGAGACGATTCGTCAGCGTAATCAGCTGCTCTTCGTTACCGTCACGGACATGGATACGGTGCGCCATAGCCACCCTGAACCGGAAAGAATTGGTGAGCATTTTGCCGGTCGGGATATCTACCCAGCGCTGTTGGGGATGGAAAATACCGCCATCAACCGGGGTACGCTCGATCCCGCGCTGCGGGTCTTTACACCGGTTTTCGACAGCAACCATAAGCAGGTTGGCGTCGTCGCGCTGGGGATTGCCTTAACCAGCGTGCAGAAGGTGATCAGCGATAACCGCTGGATGATTCCCTGGACGCTATTGGCGGGGGCGCTGGTCGGCTGGCTGGGCACGTTGATTCTGGTGAAGGTGCTCAAGCGCATTATGCTGGGATTCGAGCCGTTTGAGATCTCGAACCTGTTTGAACAGCGTAACGCGATGCTCAAACACATCAAAGAAGGCGTTATCGCGGTCGATCAGCATGGTCGGATTACGGTCATCAATGATGAGGCGCGACGGCTTTTCCGGCAGAATAAGCCACAGGGCAGTGAAACGCCGGCTTCGAAGCCAACTGAACGCGTCAGCGACCAGTGGCTTGAACATCTGCACCTGAAGCAGGTACTGGAGAGTGGTACGCCGCGGCGCGATGAAGAGATTAGCTTTAACGGCCACCTGCTGCTGACTAACACCGTTCCGGTTTTTGTGAAGGGCGACATTATCGGCGCGATTGCGACATTCCGTGATAAAACGGAGATCAGTCAGTTGCTGCAACGGTTGAGTGGGATGTCCTACTATGCGGATGCGCTGCGTGCGCAGTCGCACGAGTTTATGAACAAGCTGCACGTTATCCTGGGGATGCTGCACTTAAAATATTACTCGCAGCTGGAAGATTATATCCTGAAGACCGCCAATAATTATCAGGCGGAAATCGGTTCGATTATTCGTAAAGTGAAATCGCCAGTGATTGCCGGCTTCCTGTTGGGTAAAATCAATCGCGCACGCGATCTCGGCATTACGCTCTCCATCAGCGAAGAGAGTCTGCTGCCGGATACCGATGACGTCGATGCGACGAATGAATTGATTACCGTATTGGGTAATCTGATTGAGAATGCGATGGACGCGATTGATAGGCAGGAAAACTGCGAAATCAGCGTGAGCTTCCACCATCAGAATGGCCGCCTTCACTGTACCGTGGGGGATGACGGCCCCGGCATTTCGCCGGAGAGTCAGGCGCGCATTTATGAACAGGGATTCTCTACCAAAGGCAGCGGGCGCGGTATCGGCCTGTACCTGACCAAGCAGAGTCTGGAGAAGATTGGCGGCACTATCGAGTTTGAATCAGAACCTGAGGTGTACACCCAGTTTTTCGTTACTATTCCTTATCAAGCAAGGCTGTTTGACCATGATTAATGTACTGATTGTTGATGACGATGCCATGGTTGCAGAGCTTAACAAATCTTATCTGAACCAGGTTTCTGGATTTAGCTGCTATGCGACCGTCCCCACATTGCAGCAGGCGCGAAACCTGCTTATGCAACCTGACTCGGAAATCGATTTGGTATTGCTGGATATTTATATGCAGCAGGATAATGGACTGGATCTGCTGCCGACTATCCGTGAATTCAGTGAAAAGACGGACGTCATCATCATCTCGTCTGCCAGCGATGTGTACACCATCAAGAAAGCGCTGCACTACGGTGTGGTGGACTATCTGATTAAGCCTTTCCAGTTCTCGCGTTTCGAACAGGCGCTGACCGCCTATCGCGAAGAGGCGAACTTGTTCAAGCACCGCGATTTTGTTGGGCAGTCGGATATTGATAACCTGATTCGTCGTACCAGCAGTAGCACGGTTAGCGAACGTAAGAAATTGCCGAAAGGGCTGACCAGCCTGACGCTGCGTACCGTCTGCGAGTGGATTGAAGGCAATCAGGGCATTGAGTTCTCTACCGAAATGCTGGCGAACGCGATTGGTATCTCCCGCGTCTCCTGCCGTAAGTACCTGATCTACCTGTCTGATACTGGCATCCTGACCACCAATATCCTGTACGGCTCAACCGGTCGACCGGTTTATCTATACCGTCTGCTGCCAGAAAAACAGGACTCTCTGCGCCAGTATTGTGAATAAAAGGCTGCGAATAAAAGGCGGTAAATAAATAGCGCTGAATAAGGCAAGCAGAAACAGAGACGAGGCGGGAGCGATCCCGCCTTGTGCTATACACAATTCAGTGACGATGAAACCAAATGGAACTGGTTTAGTGGAACACAATAAATTTATGCAGTACGGCCACGGGTTAGGGCTGTGGCGTAATCCACGGGAAAATATTAAGCCTGAGACTGATAACTGTACACCGATAAGGGAAGATACCACTTTAAGAGTCGTGTCCGAGGTTGTTTCTGGTATAGGTAAAATATCACCTTACTTTGGTGGTACTGTCGGTGGGTTATTAGAAGGGATGCATGATGTTAACAAGTGAATGTAAGACTTTTATGCGCTGGGTAGGAATAACATTAGTAACTTTTGCATATTATCTGTGGATCTTTCTTGCTATTTTTCCGTTAGATGACAAGAGTCCCATGCTACAAGAGAAGGTGGTTACTATCGAATATCATGAGGCTGTTATAGAAAATATTTACAAGGCCACAGATAATGTTCTTGAGGTTGCTTTAATTGGTTTTCCTGTGTGTATGACTCTGATTCTGATCATTTTCAAAAAGGTTAGGTAGTTGCGTTAAGCAAATCAATTACCAATCGCTGCTGCCGGAAAAGCAGGACTCGCTGCGCCAGTACTGTGAATAAAAGGCTGTGAATAAATAGCGCTGAATAAATAAAAACGCCACGGTAATCACCGTGGCGTTTTCGTTAGTGGGAACCGTGGTTGGGTTAGACAACCCAGCCCAACAGCAGCGTTGCGGCGATGACGGTAGATGCGCCACCGATACGGGTAGCGATCTGTGCAAACGGCATCAGAGACATACGGTTAGAGGCAGACAGAATCGCCACATCACCCGTACCGCCCAGTCCGCTGTGGCACGTGGTCACGATGGACGCTTCAATGGGGTACATATTCAGGTAAGGCGCAATCAGGAAGCTCACCAGCGCCATGGACAGCACCACAGAACCACAGACGATGACATAACCTACAGAGAATACTGCGACAACGCTTTCCAGCGGGATATACAACATGCCCAGCCCGATCATCAGCGGCCACACCAGAGAACTGGATACGAACTTGTAAACGCTGTGTGCGCCAGTTTCCATAATCGCTGGAATCACGCGTCCGTATTTGCAGAAGACGGCGATCAGAATCATCAGAACGGGTCCTGGGATGTGTACCAGTTTCTCAAACAGGCCACCGACGATGAAGAAGGCACAAATCATCAACAGTCCGCCACCCATCAGGTGAAAATCGACCGGCTTTGGTGCTTCGTTTACGGCAAACATCGCGTTGTCTTCATCGCTGCGAACCAGACGGCCTTCGCCGTTCAGATCCTTACGGCGCATACCCAGGCGGGACAGCACGCCAGCACACAGAATCGCGAAGATGTTACCGACAACGGCAGCAGGCGCTAGCTGAGCGACATAGACATCCGGGCTTTCTCCCAGAATGGCAGAATAAGCTAAGGATAACGGCAGGATGCCTTCACCAATGCCGCCACCGATAATGGGCACGATGATGAAGAAGAAAGTGTGATAAACGCTGTAGCCGCACAGCTTACCAACCAGCAAACCGGTTGCCAGCGCGGTTGCGGTACCGATGACCAGCGGGACGAACATGCGCACCATCCCCTGAATCAGAATTTTGCGGTTCATACCCAGAATGCTGCCGACCACCAGACAGGCGATGACGAAATACAGGAAGTTCGCCTCTTTCATCAGCAGGTGGACGGTTTTCATGGTGTTGTCGTTGAACAGCTCAAAATACACCATAACGGAAGGTACCATCAGGCACAGAATGGCCGGGCCGCCGATATCTTTGAACACGGGAATATTGCTGCCAATGTGTGCCAGTAAAAAACCCATTGTCATGATGACGGCGAAACCGCCAATCATATTTTTAGGCAAATATCCTTCGTAGGCAGCGATAGCGACAATGGCGGCAATCGCCATAAAAAGCGCAACGGGAACGGAGCCGATTTTCTTTTTAAAAAATCCCCCGATAAACGATTCTTGTGTTTCCAGAGCGAGATCGTTCTCACATAAAATATCAGTTTCAATTTTTTTCATTATATTCACCCTGCTAGGACAGTTGGTACAGAAAGAAATGACATACCTGCCGTGTAATCTCGTTGAGATATTGGTAACGCATCGTTATCGACGCATCTTATTGGCTTTTGCTTACCGATATCGGTGTGGATATCGAGCGTTGCTAATGCCAATGGCGGCGGGATGTTTATTATCAGAAAGCAGAAAAATACGTTTTTTTGTTTTTTATCAGTTAGTAACAAAAAGATAAGAAATACTTGATGTTATTTAACAATGAATCATGTTGGAGGGTAATCTAGCATGAGGGAATGTTAAAAATAATACGTTAATTACGTATTTGTGAACTTATCAGCAACTCCATTTTAAATAACTTATATTATTTTTTTGTAATTAAAATAATTTATTGAGAGGGTGTTGGGAATTAAAACAGAAGGAGAGGTGAATCACAGAGTGAAAATACCACTTTATGAGAATAAGTAAATAGCGTGTTTTCATTTTAGTGAGAATATTTATTTAACTAAAATAGCCAACTAATTATTGAGCAATATCATTTTATCGTCGGTAAGACCTCTGACAATGCTGCGTAGGACAAAATTCGCTCTCGACTCCGTATCAACCGCCTTTTTATCTATGCTTTATCTAGCGGAGGTATCCAGCAACAAACCTCTGGTCACGTCTATCCCACAGATAAAGAACGATGAAGAGCGAGCTTGCGGTCCGTCGAAAGAGGGGGGAAACAACGTTTTTTATGTCGTATTGAGTTTTTTTATGTAGCGTAGATAGTCATTTGGCTACTTATGGTGCCGTGGTAAATATCAGAATTTCTTATTATCTGTCAGAGTTTTCACCTGTTGTTAACGTTTTTAACAAAAAATAGTGCTCAAATCTTGGACATGTAAGACCAGATGACTATAGTTTTTTTAATGGTGATAATTTCTTTATGTCTGCAATGTATCGGTTTTTATCGCTGTTTTTTCATAAAAAGACAAAACATCTGCCTTCATTGGGGTGGCGAGCGTGTATTTTCTCTTTTAAGAAAATGTAAGGAAATTTTGTAAATCCTTACAGCTTATATTGACGTCACCGCCATCTGTTGAGAAATTGAGGGCGTCATAGGGATATAAGGAGGAAAGCAGCGGCTTGTCTGAATGATTCTACGTCTTCATCCAGCATCCGTGAGCGGGTTGTGGCGCTTCAAGGTATACGTTGTAGTTATTATGACTATATCCAACAGCGTGGCGGCCATCGGTTTTGGTAACCACCTTTCCTCTTCCTCATTATTTGAATTTTGCCTTCGGGCGACAGGGTACAGACCACAGTTCGTAAAAAATACAGGTCTGGCCAACCATACCCAATTGATTTCGAGATGCAGGACGGACTATCAGCGCTGTTAACCACTGTGCATTTAACGACAGTATTAACGCGTATGCAGCTTGGAGTATGGCGGGTATAGCACACAACATCATCCACAATGGAGCACAAGTAATGGAAAAATCCCTGGTTAAATCAAGGGTGTTGAAGTTCGGCCTTGGCTTGCTCGCCATGTCCGTCGCTGCAGGCGTTCAGGCAAAGACGCTGGTGTACTGTTCAGAAGGCTCCCCAGAAGGTTTTAACCCGCAGCTGTTCACCTCCGGTACCACGTTTGATGCCAGCTCTATTCCTATTTATAACCGCCTGGTGGAATTTAAAGACGGCACCACGGACACCGGTCCGGGTCTGGCTGAAAAATGGGATATTAGCGAAGACGGCAAAACCTATACTTTCCATTTGCGCAAAGGCGTGAAATGGCAAGACAGCAAGGATTTCAAACCTTCTCGTGAATTCAATGCCGATGACGTGATTTTCTCCTTCATGCGTCAGCAGGATGCCAACAATCCGTACCACAAAGTATCTGGCGGCAGCTATGAATACTATCAAGGTATGGGTATGCCAGAACTGGTCAGCAAAATCGAGAAAGTAGACGATCATACCGTCCGCTTTGTGCTGAACCGCCCTGAAGCGCCGTTCCTGGCAAACCTGGCGATGGACTTCGCTTCCATCCTGTCCGCGGAATACGCGGATAATATGCTGAAAGCTGGTACACCAGAGAAGATTGACCTGAACCCAATCGGTACAGGCCCATTCCAGCTGCAGCAGTACCAGAAAGATTCCCGTATTCTGTACAAAGCCTTTGACGGCTTCTGGGGCACCAAGCCGGGCATTGACCGTCTGGTCTTCTCCATTACGCCAGATGCGTCTGTGCGTTACGCCAAGCTGCAAAAAGACGAATGCCAGATCATGCCGTATCCAAACCCGGCCGATCTTGCTCGCATGAAAGAAGACAAGAACATCACGTTGATGGAACAGCCTGGCCTGAACGTCGGCTACCTGTCTTACAACGTTGAGAAAAAGCCGCTGGATAACGTCAAGATTCGCCAGGCGCTGAACTATGCGGTGAACAAGTCTGCCATCATCGATGCGGTCTATCAGGGCGCCGGCCAAGCCGCAACCAACCTGATCCCGCCGACCATGTGGGGCTACAACAACGACGTTAAAGACTACAGCTACGATCCTGAAAAAGCGAAAGCACTGCTGAAAGAAGCGGGTATGGCTGACGGTTTCTCTATCGACCTGTGGGCAATGCCAGTACAGCGTCCGTACAACCCGAACGCCCGTCGTATGGCGGAAATGATTCAGTCCGACTGGGCGAAAGTTGGCGTGAAAGCCAAGATCGTCACCTACGAGTGGGGCGAGTATCTGAAGCGTGCGAAAGACGGCGAGCACCAGACCGTGCTGATGGGCTGGACTGGCGACAATGGGGATCCAGATAACTTCTTCGCGACCCTGTTCAGCTGCGATGCTGCTAAAAATGGTTCCAACTACTCCAAGTGGTGCTACAAGCCGTTTGAAGATTTGATCCAACCGGCGCGTGCCATTTCCGATCACGAAAAACGTATTGAGCTGTACAAACAAGCGCAGGTTGTGATGCACGATCAGGCTCCGGCGCTGATTGTCGCGCACTCCACCGTGTACGAGCCAGTGCGTAAAAACGTGAAAGGTTATGTGGTTCAGCCACGTGGCGTGCATAGCTTCAACAACGTGACGTTGGATTAAGTCAGCCACTAGATTTTCACGGACACTAAAAACCCCGACCTTGCGGTTTCTCGTTAGAGGAGCCGTGGAGGCGGGGTTTCTTGCCCGTTAAATTTTATGGTGGGCCGTCGTACACGACGTTTAAAATCGTTCCTGACGATTTTTTATGCTGTGAGCAATGATAAGCCTGATGGCCAATGAGCCAACGGGCATGAATAGAGAGTTCGGGATATGTTGCAGTTCATACTCCGGCGTTTGGGGTTAGTTATCCCAACGTTTATTGGTATCACCCTATTAACCTTCGCATTCGTACACATGATTCCGGGCGACCCGGTGATGATCATGGCGGGGGAGCGGGGCATCTCCGCCGAGCGTCATGCGCAATTGCTGGCTGAAATGGGGCTGGATAAGCCGCTTTGGCAGCAATACCTCCACTATATTGGCGGTGTGATGCAGGGCGATCTGGGGATCTCCCTCAAGAGTCGTATCCCCGTGTGGGAAGAATTTGTGCCTCGCTTCAAAGCGACGCTGGAACTGGGTATCTGCGCGATGATGTTTGCTATCGCAGTGGGGATTCCGGTTGGTGTGCTGGCTGCGGTTAAACGCGGTTCCATTTTCGATCATACCTCTGTTGGCTTGGCGCTGACGGGCTATTCCATGCCTATCTTCTGGTGGGGCATGATGCTGATTATGCTGGTCTCCGTTCAACTTGACCTTACCCCCGTTTCGGGACGCATCAGCGATACGATTTTCCTTGATGACAGCATGCCGCTAACCGGCTTTATGCTGATCGATACCCTGTTCTGGGGCGAGGAAGGCGACTTTATCGACGCGGTTGAACACATGATCCTGCCTGCCATCGTGCTGGGCACCATTCCACTGGCGGTGATTGTGCGTATGACGCGCTCCGCGATGCTGGAAGTGCTGGGTGAGGACTACATCCGCACCGCGCGCGCCAAAGGGCTGAGCCGTCTGCGTGTGATTGTCGTGCACGCTTTGCGTAATGCGATGCTGCCAGTGGTAACGGTAATCGGTTTACAGGTCGGCACCATGCTGGCTGGGGCGATCCTGACGGAAACCATTTTCTCCTGGCCGGGGCTGGGACGGTGGTTGATCGATGCGTTGCAGCGTCGTGACTATCCGGTGGTTCAGGGCGGCGTACTGCTGGTGGCAACCATGATCATTCTGGTGAACCTGCTGGTAGATGTGCTCTACGGTGTGGTTAACCCACGCATCCGTCACAAGAAATAAGGGGAAGGCTAAGATGACACACGTCACTGAACCTGTTGTAAATAGCGCACCGAAGCCGATGACCCCGCTACAGGAATTCTGGCACTATTTTAAACGTAACAAAGGCGCGGTTGTTGGCATGGTGTATGTCGTGCTGATGCTGATTATCGCCATTGGCGCCAACGTGTTGGCACCGCATGCGCCCGCTGAGCAGTTCCGCGATGCGCTGCTTCGTCCACCGGTCTGGCAAGAAGGCGGAAGCTGGCAGTTTATTCTGGGAACAGATGACGTCGGGCGTGATGTCCTGTCCCGTCTGATGTACGGCGCACGCCTGTCGCTGCTGGTCGGCTGTCTGGTGGTGGCGCTGTCGCTGGTGCTGGGCGTGATCTTCGGTCTGCTGGCTGGGTATTTCGGCGGTGTGGTCGATGCGCTCATCATGCGTATCGTCGATATCATGCTGGCGCTGCCGAGCCTGCTGTTGGCGCTGGTGCTGGTGGCCGTCTTCGGGCCTTCGATTGTGAACGCCTCGCTGGCGCTGACCTTCGTGGCATTGCCGCACTATGTCCGTTTGACCCGTGCGGCGGTGCTGGTGGAAGTCAATCGCGACTACGTCACGGCTTCACGCGTGGCGGGAGCCAGTTCGGCACGCCAGATGTTCGTCAACATTCTTCCGAACTGCCTGGCACCGTTGATTGTGCAGGCTTCTCTCGGCTTTTCTAACGCCATTCTTGATATGGCTGCTTTGGGTTTCCTCGGTATGGGCGCACAGCCGCCAACGCCAGAGTGGGGCACCATGCTGTCGGACGTTTTGCAGTTTGCGCAAAGCGCCTGGTGGGTGGTGACGTTCCCCGGCGTAGCAATCTTACTGACGGTATTGGCGTTTAACCTGATGGGGGACGGCTTGCGTGACGCTCTCGACCCCAAACTCAAGCAGTAGTAGAGGTAGAGAGATGGCGTTGCTCAATGTAGATAAACTGTCGGTTCACTTTGGTGATGAGGATCTGCCGTTTCGTGCGGTCGATCGTATCAGCTATCAGGTGGAAGAAGGTCAGGTAGTCGGTATCGTCGGGGAATCTGGCTCCGGTAAATCCGTCAGCTCGCTGGCGATTATGGGGCTGATTGATTACCCCGGCAAAGTGATGGCCGATAAGCTGGAATTTAACCAGCGTGACTTAACGAAAATTTCTGAGAAAGAACGGCGTAATTTGGTGGGTTCTGAAGTCGCGATGATTTTCCAGGACCCGATGACCAGCCTGAACCCCTGCTACACCGTGGGCTACCAGATCATGGAAGCTATCAAGGTGCATCAGGGCGGTAATCGCAAAACCCGTCGTCAGCGAGCGATTGACCTGCTGACGTTGGTCGGGATTCCCGATCCGGGCTCACGTCTTGACGTGTATCCGCACCAGCTTTCCGGTGGGATGAGCCAGCGTGTGATGATCGCGATGGCGATTGCCTGTCGGCCGAAGCTGCTGATTGCCGATGAACCAACCACGGCGCTGGACGTGACCATTCAGGCGCAGATCATCGAACTGCTGCTCGAATTGCAGCAGCGCGAAAACATGGCGCTGATCCTGATTACCCACGATTTGGCGCTGGTGGCTGAAGCGGCACACCACATCATCGTGATGTATGCCGGGCAGGTGGTGGAGTCAGGCAAGGCGGCGGATATTTTCCGCGCACCTCGTCATCCGTATACCCAGGCGTTGCTGCGTGCGCTGCCGGAGTTTGCGGCGGACAAATCCCGACTGGCATCGCTGCCGGGCGTGGTGCCGGGTAAATATGACCGCCCGAACGGCTGTCTGTTAAACCCACGTTGCCCCTATGCGCAGGACCGCTGCCGTCAGGAAGAACCTGCACTGCGCGATATTCCTGGTCGTCAGGTGAAATGTCATACACCGCTCGATGATGCGGGGAGGCCAACCCTATGAGTGAACTGAACGCAACATCGCAGCCGTATTTGCTGCATGCGATTGATTTGAAGAAACACTATCCGGTGAAAAAGGGCTTTTTCGCGCCAGAGCGGATGGTGAAAGCGCTGGACGGCGTTTCCTTTACGCTGGAACGCGGTAAAACGCTGGCGGTGGTAGGGGAATCCGGCTGTGGAAAATCCACGTTGGGCCGCCTGTTGACGATGATCGAAACCCCGTCTGATGGCGAGCTGTACTATCAGGGGCAGGATCTGCTGAAGCACGATCCTGAAGCGCAGAAGCTGCGTCGGCAGAAGATCCAGATCGTTTTCCAGAATCCGTACGGATCGCTCAATCCGCGTAAGAAAGTCGGTCAGATCCTGGAAGAACCGCTCCAGATCAACACTGAGCTGTCAAAAGCTGAACGCCGTGAAAAAGCGTTGGCGATGATGGCAAAAGTGGGGCTGAAAACGGAGCATTACGACCGCTACCCGCATATGTTCTCTGGTGGCCAGCGTCAGCGTATCGCTATCGCCCGTGGGCTGATGCTGGACCCGGACGTGGTGATTGCCGATGAGCCCGTTTCGGCGCTGGACGTGTCGGTTCGCGCGCAGGTGCTGAACCTGATGATGGACTTGCAGCAGGAGCTGGGGCTGTCTTACGTCTTCATCTCACACGATCTGTCCGTCGTTGAACACATCGCTGATGAAGTGATGGTGATGTATCTGGGCCGCTGTGTGGAGAAGGGCAGTAAAGATGCCATTTTCAACAACCCGCGCCACCCGTATACGCAGGCGTTACTTTCCGCGACGCCGCGCCTGAACCCGGATTTACGCCGCGAACGCATCAAGCTGACGGGTGAACTGCCCAGCCCGCTGAATCCGCCGCCGGGATGCGCGTTCAACGCTCGCTGCCAGCGCTGCTTCAGCACCTGCACACAGTTCCAGCCGCAGTTGAAAACCTACGGCGAACAGCAGGTCGCCTGCTTCGCCGTCGACCAGGATGAACAGGGCACCGCAGTCGCCTAGTTTACCTTCAACGCCCCACACCGCGGTGTGGGGCGTTGATTGTGTGCTTATTCCATTGGTATTCGGCGCATAAGCATACAGATTTTCCCCGCCTCTTATCCCAATTGGGTCCTGCGTGGTGAAGCGTCCGACGGCGTGATCATAGTAGCGGAACAGGTAATGATATTATCGCTTTGGTACGCTACTATATTTCTGAACCCTATTTTTCTTAACTAAATGAATATCCGGTATAATATATTTTGTGATTTCTTAAGATAGCCATACTCAAAGAAGAACACGGTTACCAAAAACTACATATAGCTCTATTCCCATAGTTAATTAAAGCTCTCTGTAACTTAAAAATTTTCCCAAAATTCTATTCTACGCTTGTCTTTTTCTTTCTTTTCGAATGTCAAATTAGACCCAACAACTTCAATCCAATATTTTGCATTTTCTAATACAAAGTGTTTATATTTATTGGTGTCATGTTTTTCCCACTCCTTATCGTTACTCACTCTTTCTTTAAGTACATCTTTTAGCCATGGTGAATCATTTACTTCATAGTAGTAACATTTGAAATCATTTTCAAAATAAATTGGATAGGTTTCTTTTTTTGTGAATCGTATATGTTTTACAGCCAATATGTTCTCCACATTAAAGCAGCCTAAAAAACCGGCATCCACAACTTCTCCATCAAGCATTGATTGATAATCCCAGCATTTGAAGTAATAAAAAAGCTCATCCCTTATAAACTCTGTTATGCAAAATGATTGAGGATCTTGCCATACCATATCTATTGGTTTAACAGTAATTTTTTTTTCATTCTATCACCTACAAGATGGTAATTTATTGGTTCCATTATTAGGTAAACCGTTTCTTTTTAGCCTTGAGTTAAATTCTCTTAATTCATCGATATCTTTGACTACCTCGACAGGGATACTCCCGACCTTAGCGTACTTATCGATATTGACTTTTTGCTTAGAGAGCCCAAGTTGATCAGCAACTTCTTTTGGTATATCAAAATTCTTATTAACAGATGTTTGTGAGAAGTTGATGTCCTTTGGATCTAGCATTAACGAACTTAACCCAAACGGATCCACCCACCCCAGCGGATTAGGTGCATACTGATAAAGGTTAATTCCGCCCGCTAGTCCAATTGGGTCCTGCGTGGTGAAGCGTCCGACGGTGGGATCATAGTAGCGGAACAGGTTGTAGTGCAAACCGGTTTCATCATCCGCGTATTGTCCGGCGTAGCGTAACGGCTGGGATTCCATCGGCTTGTCGTGGCGTAGCCCTTCGCTGTCCTGCGTTTGTCCGTTGACTGCACCGAAGCTGCTGTAGTCTCCGCTCCAGCGGACCGCGCCGTCCGCATCCGTCATTTCCAACGGGGCGCCGTTCAGGTCGGTGTTGAACCAGCGGATATCGCCTTCGTTATCACCCGGGCGCTGGGTGATACGCGCTAACGGCGACCACCAGACGTTCGGGTCATAAATATAACTTTCTGTTCGGTCAGCGTGTCTGACCTGCAACAGCCGAAACCCTTCCTACAGGAAACGCGTTGCTTCCTGCTTCCCGTTTTCGCCCCAGGTAACATATATTATTCGGTTTTTATTTCAGTTATTTCTTTATGCTGGGAATCGATAATTTTTAGTGAATTTATTATTTTTGTAAAATATCAATTCCTCCATTTGTCACCTCTTACATACGCGATTAGTTCATCTTTATTCTCTGGTTCGTCAGGGAACTTTAAAATAGAATCATAACTGCAATGACCAATCACAGATGACTCTATATCGCCTAGGTAATCAAAAGCATATTCAGATATTTCATCATAATCTTTTTCAGATAAATTACTTCTTACATATACAAATATGAATTTATATATTCTCTCTCTGTTCCACTTAGAGTTAATTAATTGTTCGAAAAATAAATCCATTAAATTTTGCAATTTTTTAATATCCTTTAAATACATTATATCCCTTAAGTAAGAAAAGGCATCTTTTTCATTGGTGATTTTTTTTTTCATTTTATAATTAATTCCATTCAATTTTATTAAGTAGCTTTTGATATTCGCCAAATGTCATATCTTTAGTTGGATATATAGATATATGAGAACCATGGTCGTTAATAGCTCCTAGTCCATCTGGCAGTTTATCCAAATCTGTTACAGCATTTACAGTACCTCGTTTAGGATCAACAGGTAAAGGAACTTGGCTACCACTTAAACCTTGTTTTCCTGTATAACTCGGCCCAACCATGGCATCCGAATTATTTACACCGGGAAAATCATGATGTTTGGGATTACTACCTTCTGTTCTTGCTCCTTTTTGAGTGCCGTTAGGAGCTCCATCTAATGGGCTGTTAACATAATTCCCTGTAGCATCTTTTTTCATTGTTCTAAAACATGAGGTTAGCCCTAAAGGATCGATCCAACTAATCGGATTAGGCGCATAAGCATACAGATTTTCCCCGCCCGCCAGTCCAATCGGATCTTGCGTAGTAAACCTGCCTACAGTGGGATCATAGTAACGGAACAGGTTGTAGTGCAAACCGGTTTCGTCATCGGCGTATTGTCCGGCGTAGCGTAACGGCTGGGATTCCACCGGTTTGCCGTTGCGGAACCTTTCGCTGTCCTGCGTCTGCCCGTTGAGGGCTCCGAAGCTACCGTAGTCGCCGCTCCAGCGGACCGCGCCGTCCGCATCGGTCATCTCCAGCGGTGCGCCGTTCAGGTCCGTGTTGAACCAGCGGATATCGCCTTCGTTATCACTTGGGCGCTGGGTGATACGCGCTAACGGTGACCACCAGACGTTCGGGTCATAAATATAACTTTCTGTTCGGTCAGCGTGTTTGGCCTGCAACAATCGGAAGCCTTCCCACAGGAAACGTGTTTCTTCCTGCTTCCTATCGTCAGCTATTTACCTGAAAGGTTGTAGTTTGGAAGAGTCGGCTTTATGACCGGAATGCGATAACGGTAGAGCGGGGCAGGATAGTGATTGAAACTGAGATTAATATCTGACATCGCGCATCACGGAATAAATAGTGGATAAAATAAATCCGGAAGGATTGTTGAGATCACTTCCGGTTATTTTTCACTAAGATATATTATATTTATTAATGAAGTCAGTATAAATCTCTTTTATATCATCATTGTTGTCTTTTTTACATTCATTCATTAGTTTTCTCCTCAAATCATTATAGTTTAAAAAAACCAATAATTCCGCAACTCTTCTATAAATATATTCATCATGGGAGGCGAGTAGTTCATCAAAGACAGATGTTAACCTATTTCTGACAGCATTGTTTTTTGAATTTTTTATTAGTATATCTCTAGCAAAAGAAAAGTTATCAATATTCCCATCTACAGCGATATCAATAATTATTGGTATTAATTTTTCGAGGTGTGAATCATCAAAATCCTCATCTCTTATAAATCTTAGAACTGCACCTTGTTCAGATACATTTCTAATAATTAACAACATGTCATCAAAAAAACCATGAGATTTTCTAAAGTAATGCTTAGCAGATAAGAAATTACTTTCGGCATCTTTTACCGAATTCCACTCTTCAGAGTGGATATTTTCAATCGTCATATCTTTCCACCATATTGCCAATTTATTGAATCAAATAAATTTTGAAATTCAGTCATTGGCATGTCACGTGTAGGGTAAATAGTAGCATGACCTGCTGCATGAGGTGAGCCAGGAATTACATCTTTTCCATCAACTTTAATGCCTAGACCATCGGGTAATTCGCTTCCTTTAGGAATTGTATGATAATGCCCACTTAATGGTGATTTATTAGGATCCAGTGTAGTAGAGGCACCCTGAGGTAATAGCTCGTCAGCTTGAGATTTCACCATGCCGTTAGCGTCAACATCGATATCTTTTCCCGGCCTTGGTGCGCGAGGCTTACTTTTGTTTCCGAATGCGCAATGTCCATTCAACCCCAGCGGATCCACCCACCCCAACGGATTAGGCGCATACTGATAAAGGTTAATTCCGCCCGCCAGTCCAATCGGGTCCTGCGTGGTGAAGCGTCCTACAGTGGGATCATAGTAGCGGAACAGGTTGTAGTGCAAACCGGTTTCGTCATCGGCGTATTGTCCGGCGTAGCGTAACGGCTGGGATTCCACCGGTTTGCCGTTGCGGAACCTTTCGCTGTCCTGCGTCTGCCCGTTGAGGGCTCCGAAGCTACCGTAGTCGCCGCTCCAGCGGACCGCGCCGTCCGCATCGGTCATCTCCAGCGGTGCGCCGTTCAGGTCCGTGTTGAACCAGCGGATATCGCCTTCGTTATCACTTGGGCGCTGGGTGATACGCGCTAACGGTGACCACCAGACGTTCGGGTCATAAATATAACTTTCTGTTCGGTCAGCGTGTTTGGCCTGCAACAATCGGAAGCCTTCCCACAGGAAACGTGTTTCTTCCTGCTTTCCGTCTTCGCCCCAAATAACGGTTTTACGAGTGCGTCTGCCCAGGGCGTCATAGTTATAGCAGGCGACAAACTCGCCCTGCGGACCCCGGCCCCGTGCTTCCAGCAGTCGATTATCAGCATCGTACTTGTAAAATTGCTCTGTTTCGCCGTCACGCCGCCGCGTCAGGTTGCCCTCACTGTCATACTGATTCCACAGATTACGCCAGTTCAGCAGGCGGTTGTCCGGCAGCGGAAGCGGGGCTGAACGTGAGTGGCCCGCATCCTGTATATTGTCCGCCGCATCGTAGCCGTAGGCCCGGTGATGCACCTGCCAGTGCACGTCAATGCGCTTCAGCAGACGGCCTTCTGCATCGTAATCGTACTGCACGTCCCCGCGCAGAGTGTCATTGACCGAGGCAAGTTCACCGGATGCGGTGTAGCTTAGGGCCCGCGATAATATTTGCTGCTCCGGCTCCGTGACATCCCAGAGCCCGCTGCGCAGTGAGGTTAGACGCCCGAGGCGGTCATAGTCCCGTCGCTGCTCACGTCGTCCCTGTGTACGGGTGACCTCCCGGTGCAGACGGTCACGGGTAAACTCGCTGACCACCTGATTATTGAATTTAACCGTGCTGACATGTCCAGAGCCGTAGCGCAGCCAGTGCAGCGCGTCGCCATCCGGCAGAGACAGGGTACCCACATTCCCCAGTGCGTCCCGCGTATAGCCGATGTCTCCCTCACTACCACACTCTCCCGACAGATAGCCTGCGGCATCATAGGTCAATCTGACCTCATCGGCGATAAGTCCCAGAGCGAGGCCTTCCTCGGTAGGCTCGCGTTTTAGCGCAACCAGCCGCCCTCTGTCACTGTGCTGGTAGTGAAACTCGGCGTGTGCATGTGCTCGACGCACCAGTTGCCCGGCCGCATCATGCTGATAAATATGCGTGATGGCTGCATCATTCGCCGCATTTCCGCGTTGTGCTCTCTGACACAGATGGCCTGCGTCGTCGTAGCAAAAGGTTAGCTCGACGCCATCTACGCGCCGTTCTTTAACCAGTCGGCCGACGGCATCATAGCCAAATTGGTATTCCGCGCTGTTGCCATTCTCTAACCGCAACAACAGCCCGCGCGTGTCATAGTGCCAGCGTTTTGTCCGGCGGAGGCGGTCTGTCACACTGACGGGCTGGCCCAATACGTTATACTGCCAGCGTACTTCGCTGTTCTGGGCATCACGCCATGTTTGTAACTGACCTCGGGCATTCCAGCGTAGCGTTTCCCGGCGACCATCCGGGTAGATAACGCCAGTCAGTTGCCCGCAGGCATCCCATTCCCGGCGGGTAGTGTGGCCTTCCGCATCGACAGAAGCCAGCAGTTGTCCGTAATGGTCATACTCAAAGGTACTGCATTGCCCCGAACAGTCAGTACGTGCCGTCAGCAGCCCCTGGTGATTCCAGGCGAGTGTCACGGTGCCGCCCAGTGCATCGGCGATGCTGTCCGGTAGGCTATCCTGCGCATGGGGATAGTGATAACGGGTGATGTTCCCTAATGCGTCGGTTTCCTCAACCAGCCGATCGAGGTCGTCATACAGCATCTGCTCACGGCTGCCGTCGGCATAGGTCACCTGCACAACATTATCTGTCAGCCGATACCACTGGTAGTGTGTTTCACGGTCCAGCGGGTCAGTTTCACTGAGCAGGCGACCGTAGTCGTCCCAGATGGTTTTGCGGCATGCGCCGCCGGGCAGGATGACCTCGCACAGTTCGCCATCGTCGCCATAACGCATAGCCGTAACGCGGCCATCGTAATCGGTAAAGCTGACGACGTGGTCATCATTGTCAAGCACCCACTGCGCGACGATGCCATCCTCCCTGCGGGCGGTTCTCCGTTGTCCGGCAAAGTCGTACTCCAGCGTGAGTTGTTCACCCGCGCTATTGCGGTATGCCACCACGCGAGGTAAATCCGCAATCTCCTGCCACTGATATTCGCTGAGCAGGCCGTTGGCATCTTCATGGCTGGCCATCAGCCCGTCATCCTGCCAGGTAAAACGACGGCGCACGCTACCGCCCCGCCCGGTGACGGTGACAAGCTGCCTTTGCGTATTGTAGGTATAGTGCACGAGACAGGTCGATTCATCCAGCCAAGCGCTTTCCAACCGACCATCAAGATATCGGCAGGTAATGTGCTGCCCGGCACTGTCCGTCAGTGTGTTAAGCGTGTCGTCGTCGTTCCAGAAAAGGAGTATGTCATTGCCACATGGCTCGGCAATGCGTGCCAGCACGGCCTTTCCCTGCGAAGACAGCGCAGTGTAATACCACACTTCACCGTCTGGCCCATAAACCGACCAGCTCTCATCCTGATGGTGCTCCAGCCAGCGTTTTTCCGCCGGGCAGTAGGTTCGCTGGCCGATAGGAACGAAAGGGAAGGAAATCAGATCGCCTGATGGTGCACGCCAGACCAAACCGTCCTGATAGCGCGTCAGCGTTGTTTCCCAGAATAGGCTCCATCCTTTTCCCAGAACGCTATCGCTGGGGTTACCGCTACGCCAGTAACGTTGCCAATACACGGGTAAGCGAGAGGGAAGGACAAAATCCAGTTCATCTTCATCCGACAGAAATTTTTGTCCGCTCACGATGTCTATCGGGCGGGCGATAATGCCCCCAGCCGCGACACCGGTCATGAGCACACCAAAGCGGCAGGCAATGCGTTGGATCTTATTGATACCGGGGAGTTTTTGTAAAAGCTGACCCAGTTTTCCGATCTTGCTCGCTGCGCCGCCTACGCCACCAATCAGTCCGGCGAAAAGCAGCGTTAAATCAGAGACTTTATAGAGCCATTCAGGAACTTCCGGTTTGATGGGTAATGTGGATTTGGCTTTCCCACCGATGAAAACATTGGAAGAACCTTCCGTGATAGTGGCGCCACAGTTCACTTTATCGCCAAGGCGGGATGCGGGCTGGTTGTTGATGTATACCGTTTCCGAGCCCTGCGCCACCTGCATGGAAGGCCCATCTTTGCTACAGCTGGCCACACTCAGGGTGGCGAGGGCGGCCTTCATACTGTTGATGAACACATTGCGTGAGCCTGTATCAATGGTTCCGGCTTTTGACATGCTGCTGGCACCCGCCTCGGCAATGCCATCACGCGCTTTTTCTGCCAGTACGCCAGTTGCCCAACCCACAGCAAAACTGAGGCCAATCAATAGTACGCCAACGCCCAGGCAAGAGGAGGCGAGACCCGCCACAAATAAGGCACCGGCAGCAATGCCACCGACTGCGGCAATCAACCCACCGACAATGGTGCCCGCAATCATGCCTGCTAACGCACCTGAATGCCCGATCCCATCACCAACGCGTGCGGCTTCAAACATAACAATATTCCTTATCGTTATTGGTTAAACGTAAAGCTCCCGATCAGGGCGTTGAATCGAGATTCATCGGCAGCAGAAGGCGCGGCGGTTTTCGATAGGGTGAAAACCAGAATCTGTGCGCTATCTAATGCGAATACCGCCTGTTGCTGCCAAATGCGTTGACCATCACGTATATAACTCGCCTGAAGGCTTTCACCTTCCAGTACGTTATTGCCTAACCAAATCGCTTCACGGCCCTGTGTTTTCCAGCCTTTAAAATGCTGAACCATCAGATCCAACTGCCTATCGATATAGCCGCTCAATACCTCTCCGTCGTTCAGTACATCGCGTGAAACTGTAAAAGCGGGTTCGCCTTCCTGACTGGGCGTGAATGCATTCACCGTGCGATCGCAGTAGCCGTCAGGCAGTGTGATGCGGCCTTCGGTGAAGATGCAGTGGGAAGAAGATGTCGTCGTCACGATAAAATGTCTCGAATAATGATGTGGTTGTAAGCGCTAAGCCACCACACCTATAGTATGGTGGCTCATTCCCTGATTATTTATTTAAATCAATACGTTCACTTCCGATTACGTTGACTTTAACGCCTTTGATATCGATATTGCCGTTCTGATAAATGGTCAGCGAGCCTGCTCCCGTCGTCAGTTCGATATTGCCGCCAGTCGAGGTGATGGTGATATTTCCCGTTACCGTCAGCTTCTCGTTCATCGTGACCTCGGTTTCTCGGCCTGCCCCGATGATGACTTTCTGGGCACCCTGAATCTCTGTTCCCTGATTCTCGACGACGTTAAGAATTTGATGGCGGCCTATGACACTGATCTGATCTCGTCCGACGTTTTCTGCATGATCGACGCCTACACCTGTACTGCGGTTATTCAGTACCACGGTGTTCATGTCTTTCTGAGCGTGGATAAACACTTCTTCCTGACCGGCCTGATCCTCAAAGCGCAGTTCGTTGAAACCCGCGCCCTTGTGCGTTGAAGTACGCAGTGAAGTGCGTGTCTTGTTCGCCGGCAGTGGATACGGTGAGGGATTGGTGGCGTGGAAGGTTCTGCCCGTCACGATCGGCTGATCGGGGTCGCCTTCGAGGAAACTCACAATGACTTCATGGCCGATGCGTGGGATGGCGATCAGGCCGTACTGGCCACCGGCCCAGCCCTGGCTGACGCGAACCCAGCAGGAGCTCTGGTCATCGCTTGCACCGTAGCGGTCCCACGGGAATTGCAGTTTCACCCGGCCGTACTGGTCGCAGTAAATCTCTTCACCCGCCGGGCCGACGACGGTGGCGATCTGCGGGCCGTCTACCATTGGCTTGTACGGCAGGTCGGCGCGCCAGGTGGTGCTGGCTTTCACGACCTCGAAGCTGTTGCTGTAGGTGGTCGGTTCGCCGCCGCTTTCTTCTTCCAGCGCCTGCGGCTGCTGTCCGCTGTGGGTGATGGCAACCAACTGCCAGGCGATATTGAGTGCCAGATTGGGGTGTTCGGTTAAGGTAAAACTGCTGCCCGGCATCAATTCAGCGGCATTGGATTCGCCTGAGCCGGTCATCGCTGCTGCTCGCAGTGCGTCCAGCCGATAGCTGGTAAAGGCTTTGCCGCTCGGGTCTTGCTTAAAACGACCGGGGTAGTCGAAGTGCTGATAGCTTTCGCGCTGGTGCTCCAGCTCACCACTCATCTTGTTGTGCAGTAATCCGTAGGCTGGGGTTTTGAAGCTGTAATCCTTCAGCGCTACCTCGGCAGTCCGTACCGCCTCGGCATAACGGAAACGGCGTACGTATGCCCCTTCGCTCAGCCCCTGTGTGGCAAGGTTGAAAAACAGTTCAGGGCCTTTCGCCAGCGCGCCGGCATCGTCGGCAAAAACCAGCCGATGTTTGCCTTCCTCAAACTCATGGAAGAAGTATAGCCCTTCCTCTGCGGCCAGTCGGGTAATAAAGGCTAAATCGCTTTCCCGATACTGCACGCAGTATTCGCGCACCGCGTGCTCGTTACGCAACGCAAAGGCGTAGTCGGTGATGCCCGCTTCTTCCAGCAGTGTGCCGATAATCGCTTCCGGTTTCTGTGCCTGAAAGAGGCGGGCGTTAGTACGCAGCCCCAAACGCCACAGCGCCGGACGGATTTCTGCCTGATAGCGCGTGCGGCGAAAGCCAGTGTCGCCCTGCGCGAACGCGCTGACAATGCCGCTCACTCGCCTTTGGAGCTCACCCTCGTACCACACCAAAAGTTCACAGGGCTGGTCGAGAACAGCACCAAAATCGATCCCCGGTAAGGGACTGGCCAGATTCAGCGACAGGGCAAACGGCTGATTAAGCGCCTCGCTGAGCTGAAAATCCACCACGGAAAAGGTCGATGCAGGCAATGCGCCGACCTTAACGGTGAACTGTAATCCTGTACTGTTTGCCATCCGTCCTCCTGATGCTGTCATCCACACTCAGGCATGGCGTAGGCCATGGCTCAATGCAGAAAACCCGGGCAAGCCCGGGTTAAATAGAAACTTATGCTTCGACCGGCGCACGCCAGTCATCGGAACCAGAAGTCCCTGCAACGGTGTGTTCCCAATCGATTTTGCGGTAGGCCAGCGACACTTCGATCAGCTGGGTGTAGTCCAGCTTCGCTGGATCCTGGCAGTGTGGCATCTGGCAGTTAACGTCAACGATGGTGGCATCGGTCAATACGGTAGAGAAGAAGTGCTCTTGCTTACCTTCAACCGACGTGCGGTACCATTTCAGGGTCACGGTTGGCAGCATTTCGCCAGACGCCAGGGCGTTGTACATCAGCGGAACCGCTTTGTTCAGCGCGACGGTGAATTTGAACGGTTTGTGTACACGCTGACCGGACGGCTGACCAGACTGTGGGTCGGTCGGTACGGTGACGATGTGTTTGAATTCCTGAACCAGCATTTCGTCTTCGTGGCCTTCCACATAGATGTTGCCGACAGAATCAGAAGTGAAAGCACCCGCGGTGATGTTGCCCTGAGTTTTACCTTCGATGCTGATATAGCATGGAGTTGGCATAGTCTTGCTCCTTGTTGTTAAACGGAATGAGTTGTTGAACAGGGTTAGTACTTCGCCGTTCACATAGCAATTCATGTGCCAAAATTTATCTATTTGTTTTATAAATGAATTTACCTAATTCAAATTTTTACTAAGCAAAATTTGAGCAAGAAGTTGCGCAGACCTCGTGAATCGTTTGCAGACATTGCGCAAAAAGTGATTTACACCAGAAAGTGAGCAAGAAATTGCGCAGAGTGCGCAGTTATACTGAAAGTTTTGGTTAGGGCTGTGAGATGACCGTCTTTTTGGAATGGATTAACTATTGATTGGGGGTAAATCAATGTTATTACCGATTAAAAATGCAGAAAATAATTAAAGAAACTAATCGTTAGTTTCCTGATTTTATGAACGATAAGAATAGGATGGCAAAAACTGGGAGAGTGAATAAAAAGAGGGGAATGCCTGACCTTGGCATGCTGCAAGTGGACGGTAAAAACAGTGGGGCGGTTCTTTGCCCCAACCGTATGTCGTTTAATGACGCGTCTATTTTTGCGGCGAATTAGCCTTCCTGCATCGCTTTTTCCACTTCTTCCGCCAGAATCGCAATACCGCGTTCGATTTTTTCCGGCTCCGGCACATAGTTCATGCGCATGCACTGGTGAGCGTGCGGCCAGTCCTGATCTAAGCCGGGGAAGAAATGGTGACCTGGCACCATGAGGACACCACGTTTTTTCAGGCGTTGGTACAGAATTTCCGTCGTGATAGGCAGATCCTTGAACCACAGCCACAGGAAGATCGCGCCTTCCGGCTTATGAATCAGACACTGCTCGGGCGACAGGTAGCGGCGAATGATCGCGATGGTTTCCGTTACGCGCTGCTGGTAGAACGGGCGTATGACGTCGTTAGATAAGCGCAGCAGATCGCCACGCTGAATCATCTCGTGTGCCAGTGCTGGGCCGACCGCACCCGGAGACAGGCTAATGATGCCGTTCATGTTGCCGATTGCGGATATCACCTTTTCATCCGCAATCACGATACCGCAGCGTGAGCCGGGCAGACCCAGCTTGGACAGGCTCATGCACAGGATGATGTTCGGGTTCCACAGCGGCGTGGCATCGCTGAAGATGATGCCGGGGAATGGTACGCCATAGGCGTTATCAATCAGCAGGGGAATCTTGTGCTGCTGCGCCAGAATATCCAGACGCATCAGCTCATCGTCGGTCAGCACGTTACCGGTCGGATTGGTCGGGCGGGAGACGCAGATCAGCCCGATCTCATCGGTAATCGACAGGTGATCGAAATCGACGTGATATTTAAATTGCCCTTCGGGCAGCAGTTCGATCTGCGGACGAACGGAGACGAACATATCGTCGTCCAGCCCGGAATCCGAATAGCCGATATATTCCGGTGCCAGCGGGAATAGCACCTTTTTCAGGCTGCCATCGCTGTGGCGACCAGCAAACAGGTTAAATAAGTAGAAAAACGCACTCTGGCTGCCATTTGTCAGTGCAATGTTCTGTGGTCCAATCTGCCAGCCTAATTCATTACTCAGCAGCTCGGCCAGCACCTTAAGCAGCGTATCCTTACCTTGCGGGCCGTCGTAGTTGCATAGCGCTTCCGTTAATTTCCCTTTTTCCAGCATATCCTGACACAGCTGTTTGAAGTAGCTGTCCATCTCCGGAATATGCGCCGGATTGCCGCCGCCCAGCATGATTGCGCCTGGCGTACGCAGCCCTTCGTTCAGGTCGTCCATTAATTGGGTGATGCCAGCGTGGCGCGTGAATTTCTTGCCGAAAAGAGAAAAGTTCATAGTTTATTTATCAGTGGTCGTACACAGGTTACCGGCAACCATAGCGCTTGCGCCAATAGGGTGCAATGTGGTCAAAAAACAGACTTGTAATTTTTTATCCCGCGTAGCGTTTACTATTTAGAATAAATTGCTGATGTGAACATGAATGTGAGAATGGTTTCAGACGGTAGGCTTTATTTTGCTGAAACGACTTCAGCTTTTACTGATCGATATCTCAATAATTCTGCAATTATAGATGCCATTCATGGTGAATTAGTGATGTTAATTGGATAAATAACGCGACAATGCCGAATTTTTCCATCTGGTGATAGCTATCACATTCTGACTATCCGCTGATTTGTAGTCTTTATCTCGCATTAGCTAAAACAATTCAGCAGAGAGGGGTGGTTAACATGAAAAAATTACTGGCTATAGGCATTACACTGGCGCTGACATCATGGCAACTATCGGCACAGACGTTTGTGCTGACAGATGCTGAAGGCAGTGTGGAAAAGGGAAACTGGCAAATTGGCAGTGATGCCCTGAAGATCAACAATCAGCATTTCAGCATTGAGCAAAAAGTCCTGCACGGCGGACGTCAGGAAGGCAGTAAAGTGATCACGATTACCAGTCAGGACGGCCTGAAAATTGCCCTCAGCCCGACGCGAGGGATGAACTTGCTGCATGTGACGGGAAAAAACATCCGTTTGGGGTGGGATTCACCGGTTGATGAGGTCGTCAACCCGAATACCATCAATCTGGAAAGCCGTAACGGGCTGGGCTGGCTGGAAGGTTTCAATGAGATGATGGTGCGCTGCGGCTTCGAATGGACAGGGCACCCGGTCGTCAGTGATGGCATGATCTATACCCTGCATGGCCGCGCGGGCAACACGCCAGCTTCAAAAGTGGTGGTGGAAGTCAGCGATATAGCGCCGCATACCATTACGGTGCGCGGCCTGCTGAAGGAAAACAGCTTTAAGAAGTCGAACCTGGAAACCTGGACCGAGCTGCGTTACGTCCCCGGCAGCGAGTCGTTTACCGTGCACGATGTGCTGACCAACAAAGCCGACTACCCGCGCGACTATCAGATTATCTACCACAGCAATTTTGGTACGCCGATTCTGGAAGAAGGCGCGCGTTTCATCGCACCAGTAAAAGACATTTCTCCGTTTAATGACCATGCCAAAGCAGGTCTGGCAACCTGGCAAACCTACAAAGGCCCGACAAAAGACTTTGATGAAATGGTGTTCAACATTACGCCATATACGGATGCACAGGGCAAAACGCTGGCGGCGCTGGTGAACAAGGCGGGAGATAAGGGCGTGTCGATTGCCTTTGATACCCATCAACTACCGCTGCTGACGCTGTGGAAAAACACGGACACGGAAAAACAGGGCTACGTCACGGGGATCGAACCCGGCACTAACTACGCCTATCCGGTTACGATTGAACGTGAACAAGGACGGGTCAAAAAGTTGCAGCCCGGCCAGAGCACGACATTTGAGCTGACATATAGCCTGTTGAGTAGCGCTGATGCAGTACAGAAAACGGAGCAGCAAGTGAAAGCCATTCAGGGTGACAACAAAACCACGCTGACGGAAAAACCTATCGCCATCGAGTAACGTTATCTATGCCGGCCACAGAATCTGGTGGTCGGCTATCTCACGTCATGGTTACGCTTAGTCATTGTCACGTAACGTCATAATTATCTTTTCTTATCCGTTTTTTCATTTTACGCGTACCTTGAGGAAGGTATTTGTTACGTATTTGATCAGGGGATGAGGATGTCGTTGAAAGATGCGCTGCTTGCGCTTTGTGTTGTCGTGCTATGGGGCGTGAACTTCGTAGTGATCAAGGTTGGGCTGAACGACATGCCGCCTTTTTTACTGGCAGGGCTACGTTTTTCGCTGGTGGCGCTCCCGGCAATTTTCTTTGTTCCTTTCCCACGTATTCCCCTGAAATGGCTGCTCGCCTATGGCATGACAATCAGCTTTGGCCAGTTTGGCTTCCTGTTTTTAGCCATCAAACTGGGCATGCCTGCGGGAATTGCCTCGCTGGTGTTACAGGCTCAGGCCTTTTTTACGCTGCTGGTTGGCGCGGTCTTGCTGTCGGAAAAGCTGCGCTGGAATCACGTCGTCGGCATTCTGGTGGCGGCGCTAGGGATGGTGGTGCTGGCAGAAGGCCGCACAGCGCTGCAAATGTCATCCGGAATGACCACCACCACGCTGCTACTGACGCTGGCGGCGGCGCTGTCATGGGCGGTGGGCAACATCATCAATAAAGTGATCATGAGCCAAAACCGCGACGTGCGCATCATGTCGCTGGTGGTGTGGGGAGCGCTGGTGCCTGTCGTGCCGTTTTTCATCAGCTCCTGGCTATTTGAAGGTCGGGACGCGATTGTCCATAGTTTAACTGCCATCCAACTGCCGACGATTTTATCTCTGGTTTATCTGGCGTTTGCGGCAACCATTATTGGCTATGGGATTTGGGGAAGCCTGCTAGCGCGCTATGAAACCTGGCGTGTGGCACCTCTGTCGCTGCTGGTGCCGGTGGTTGGGTTGGTCAGCGCCGCTGTTTTTCTGGGCGAAGCGCTCTCGCGACTACAGATCGTGGGCGCGCTGCTGATTATGGTCGGCCTGTTGGTGAATGTGTTTGGTGCGCGGCTGCGTTTATGGCTGCGCTCCCAGCCGCTGTAGCACAAGGCCGAACCGCTAAGGATCATGGACGTGCGATAAAACGCACTCAGTGAAATCAATGGAATAAAGGAGTTTTCATGAGAATAAGAAACACAGTATCGGGAAGAACGGTAGCGGGAAAATGGCTGTTGTCGCTGAGCGTGACGGCGCTGCTGGTGAGTGGAACCGCGCAGGCCGCATCGGCCCCTGCGGTGGAAGCGAAAAACGGTATGGTGGTCAGCTCGCAATATCTGGCTTCACAGATTGGCGTCGATATCATGAAAATGGGCGGCAATGCGATTGATGCCGCTGTAGCCGTGGGTTACGCGCAGGCGGTGGTGAACCCCTGTTGTGGCAATATCGGCGGCGGTGGATTTATGACGCTGCACCTGGCCGATGGGAAAGACACCTTTATCAACTTCCGTGAAACGGCACCGGCAGCAGCCAGCGCCAACATGTATCTGAACGCGGATGGGAGTGTGAAAAAAGACGCGAGCCTGTACGGTTATCTGGCCGCCGGTGTGCCGGGAACGGTGCTGGGACTGGATACCGCGCTGCAAAAATACGGCAAATTGACGCGCGAACAGGTGATGGCTCCGGCGATTAAACTGGCGCGTGAAGGCTTTGAGCTTACGCGCGCAGACACCGATATTCTGGACACTACCGTCAAGCGCTTCAAAGCCGATCCTGAAGCGGCGCGTATTTTCCTGCGTCCTGACGGCAGCGCGTTGCAGCCGGGTGATAAGCTGGTGCAAACCGATCTGGCGAACACGCTGGCGGCGATTGCCGCTAAAGGGCCGGATGCTTTCTACAAGGGCACGATCCCGCAGACAGTGGAGAAAGCGGCAAAGCAGGGCGGTGGGATTCTGACGGCGGCTGATTTTGCCAATTACCGCATTACCGAAACGGCACCCGTAACCTGTAATTATCGCGGTTATCAATTTGTCTCTTCGCCACCGCCCAGCTCCGGCGGTATCACGATGTGTGAAATTCTCAATATTGTCGAAGGTTACGACATTAAATCGACGGGCTTTAACTCGGCAGCCACCGTGCATGTGCTGACGGAAGCGATGCGCCACGCCTACATGGACCGCAACACCTACCTCGGTGATCCGGCGTTTGTGAGTAATCCCGTCGAGCGCCTGTTGAGTAAGGACTACGCTGCTGAAATTCGCAAAAAAATCGAACCGGAGAACGCGACGCCGTCCCAGAACGTGC
The DNA here is from genome assembly GCF_002307355.1 of Pectobacterium polaris. NCBI lineage: Bacteria > Pseudomonadati > Pseudomonadota > Gammaproteobacteria > Enterobacterales > Pectobacteriaceae > Pectobacterium > Pectobacterium polaris. The sequence goes on from NZ_CP017481.1 coordinate 1,257,694, forward strand.
AGCCGGGGATTGGCCCGCACGAGCGACCGGAAACGACGCACTACTCCATCGTGGATAATCAGGGCAATGCGGTGTCCACCACGTATACCGTGAACGGTCGTTTTGGTTCGGTGGTGATCGCGCCGGGGACGGGCTTCTTCCTCAATAACGAAATGGATGACTTTACCGTGAAGGTTGGCGAGAAAAACCTGTACGGATTGGTGCAAGGGGAACGTAATTCGATCGCCCCCGGTAAGCGCCCACTTTCGTCCATGAGCCCGTCACTGGTGACGAAAGACGGTAAGGTCTTCATGGTGCTCGGTTCGCCCGGTGGTTCACGCATTATCACCATCACGCTGCAAACGGCGCTGAATATCATCGATCACGGCATGGCTCCGCAGGAAGCGGTGGACGCACCGCGCATCCATCATCAGTGGCTGCCGGACGAGGTGTATTACGAACAGCGCGGGCTGTCTGCGGATACGCTGAACCTGCTGAAGCAGCGCGGCTACAAGATGGTGGAACAGACCCCTTGGGGCGCAGCCGAGCTGATTCTGGTCGGCTTACCGGGCGCGGCAGGTGTGACGCCTGCGGATTCCGGTAATGACTCGGCGGTATCTGGCAAAGTGCGTGAAGGTTACCTGTACGGCGCAAATGATATCCGCCGCCCGGCCGGGGCAGCGATAGGGTATTGATAGAAAGAATGTCAGGGGAGGCTGTTCGCTTCCCCTGATGTCAGTGACGTAACGCCCTGCTATGAAGTAATCAGAGAAAAGGTGCTGCTACTGATTTATTTCATTTCTGCAATTCGTAGACTTTGAATGTATTCTCGCTATCGATACCGACCAGCTTATTTTCCCCGGCACGACGGAAGATGAAGTCATCTTTCTGGCCGCGTGGAATACGAATCAGCTCATTATCTAGATGCGCCTTAACCGATGAATTCCCCTTCATTTTCACCGTGCCATCTTGCGCGATAAACAGCTCCGGCCCACCGCTGCGCGTTACATAGTGCCCGACTGGCAAACCAGAGGCTGGGGAGGAAATGTCACTTTCCGTGAGTGACTGTAGAGCTTCAGCTTTTGGGCATCCTTTACTATTCCATTCCAGCGCATCGCAAGCCCGCTGTAGTGCATCTCGGGCGGCAAGATATTGTCCGCTACTCCACAATGCGTTGGCGGCTTCATTACACATTTTCCCAGACAACCCAGTGCGACATGATTCAACAACGGTAGCGATCCATTCTGGCTCGAGTGGCATTGGTAAATCCAGATTCGTTGTCGCGGCTAATGCTTTTTTTATTCGATCGCCGGCAAAAGCAATGCTGTCCCACTGTTCACAAGCGGCGTAAATATTATCCAGGCATAGTTGTTTAAGTGTATTAACATCACCTTTCTGCATTAGCGTTGAGCATGCCGACATATTCTCCCAACACTGTTTACCTATATCACTTTCCGGTTTTTTTACATTTTCACTACACTCTTTGGCTTCCGTTAAGACATATTCCCCAGTGAAATCTTTAAGTGTTTTACGGTCAGGGGAGATATCAAAGTCTGAAGTCATGAGTGATTCCATGGAGACCATGTCAACTTTGTTATCATTCAGAATATAGTGCTCTGTGATGCGATCATTTTTATATACGCTGTGTAATATCTGGCTATTAATGACATGAACTTCAAACCCGCGAGCGCTCGTATAAATCCCGCAACTGAGCCCCGCGGATGATGGTTGGGCGAGGACGGGAAACGCGAGGAGAGTTATGATGAAAAGGAAAAGCGTACGTAACTGCATGAATAAAGACATCGTGCTTCACTCCATTGATGTGTGTATTTATTGCCGCAATAGCTTGGCAAGAGCACAAATCATACTCGTGTTGTTTTTCAATGGCGAACTTATTTTTAGATTCAATTATAAGGAGTGTTGGTTTTTATATTCCCCATGTTAGTTTATTTTAATTTTTAGTTCCTGATTACGATAATAATATAAAACAGTCTAGAGATTTTTATATTCAGTAAAACTAACAATACTGTATTTTGACATGCTGTTCATTCTTAATTATTGGGTTTCCGATGTTATGGAAACCCAATGAGGTCTTAGGTGGGAAGGTTACTTAAAGTCCGCGTACGGCGTGAGCGGCTGCGGTGGGCTGTCGAGATCGCCCTGCCAGCCGGAGGCGGAGTAGCGCAGGTAGATGAGGCCGTGGCTTGGGGTGTAATCCTTCGCTTGCTGAATGTCGATACCGACACCTAGCGTCCAGTGTGAGCTGAGGCGGCGTTCGACGATGGCTCGCGCCGTGTAGCCGAAGCCGGAACTGCTGCTGCCCTGTTCGATGGCGTCTCGGTCGGTGATCGCAGCGTTACCTAGCAGGCCGGTCAGCGGGTAGCGACGCTGATCTTTGGTAGAAGAACGTGACCACGACAGCGAACCGCCGAGTTCCCACGACCAGTTTTCCGTCCGCTGCCGATAGTTCACCGGCACGCCCAGCGAGAAGTATTGCTGCGGGCTGTAGTAGCCGCCTTGACCGAGCGAATAACCGCTTAAATCCTTCTGGTGACGCCACCACATGCTGTTCAGGCCGACCGTGACGCGTCGGTTATCCTCGTTAATCAGCTTGTAGTAATAACCTGCCATCGCGCGGGCGCGGTCATTATCGGCCACGTTTTTACCCGTAATCTGGTGGACGCTGAAATCACTCCAGACGCCGTGCGCTTCGCCCCGATCGTAGCTCAGCCCGAGGCTGACGCCTGTGGCACGTACGCCGCCCCAGGTAACGCCGGTGCCTGGGTCTTTGGTGCCGCCGAAGGCGAGTAACGAGCTGGAGATGGGGCGGCGCGATGCCGTTGCGGTCCAGCCGATTTGCTGCCAGTCACCGCTGTAGCTTGCGCCACCGACGATATCGACCACGTCAAAGCCAAGCGGCGTGGTACCGATATCCGCCGACCAGCGATCGTTCTTCCAGCCTGCTGCGACGCTGGTGCCGGTGGCTTTCTGCGATTTATCGCTGAAGCAGTCCTGCGTGGCACAGGTGCCGAAGGTTTCCCGATAGGCACCGTTGCTGTCCGCTGAGAAGGATCCAGCGTTCATCTGTACGGTATCGGTGCGGAAGAAGGCGCGGCCGTCGTACAGCGGCATGTCTATCTGCAACAGGGTGTTGTGGGCGCTCAGGTCGGAAACGCCGCCAGTACCGCTCGAACTCGAGTAATCGTGGTCAAGCGTGACGGTCACATCCTGCTTACGATACAGGTCCGCCGCATCGGCGCGGATACTGCGCTGTAGCCAGTCGTCTCCTGTCTGATTGCGCGTCAGTCGGGTGTAGTCATCGTCACTTTGCGGCAGAGCGGGCGTGATGCTGCTGGCGACCATCGCCTGTTTATAGTCTTGCTGCGCCTGCTCAGGTTGAGACTGCTGCTGTTCAACGCGTGCCGCATCGCGATAGATCAATGCTGTCGTTTGATCGATAGGAGTCTGACCGATCGGCTCTTTCTGCGCATCGATTTTTAGCTGGCGGAAAAGTGCCGTCGATTTTTGCGGATTTCCGACCGCTTGCCAGGCGTTGGCTATGCGCCGCTGGTCGTTGAGGGTATCAGCCGCCTGCGCCGGACGTTGGTTCAGACGCTGGCGCGCGTCATCTTGCCGACCCTGTGCGATAAACGCGTCGATCTCACCCAATTGTGCGTCGGGGTTCTGCGGCTCCCGCGTGCGGATGCGTTGATAATCCGCCAGCGCCGTCGCGTATTCACCTCGTGCCAGCGCCCAGTCCGCCAGCAGCAGATCGATACGGGTATCGGCCGGTTGCTGGCGCAGGAAAGCGATAGCGGCGGATTCGTCCCCCGCATCGCGCATCGCTTCCGCTTTCGCCAGCGTGGTCTGCATCGTCAGACGTTGGGATAAATCGCGCATGTCGTCGCTCCACTGTGCTGCGGGAAGCGTGTTCAGGTGAGCGAGTGCTTGCTCATCGCGATTGGTTGATGACAGGTAAAGTGAGTAAACGTAGTTCTTCTGCGCGTCGGCCGGTGGCACGGCAGTCGCGCGCTGTACCACGATGTCGGCCTGCTGCATTTGCCCCAACTGGCGCAGCGTCTGGGCATAGCGATAGGCAAACCAACTATCGTTCGGATCCTGCTGGTTCGCCTGACGATACTTCTCTTCTGCCTGCGTCCACTGCTGCTGTTCCGCAAGTTGGTCCGCCTGCTGTTTCAGGATATTGAGTTGTAGCGCAGTAAGCGTCTCCCGCATCGTGTTCTGCTGGCTGCGCGACAGGCTGTTGAGGTAAGTGAGTGCTTTCTCCGGTGACTGCCGCTGATAAATCCCGACCAGACCGCGCAGGGCGTTATCGTTGCCGGGTTCAAGGTGTAAAGCCTGCTGATAGAGCGGCTGGGCGGCGGTATCGTTTTGGCTGGCAACGGCAACATCACCCAGGCCAATTAGCGCATAGGGGTTGGTGTTATCCATCTGGCGTGCCTGTTGATACTTCTGGCGTGCCAGCGGGAGATTATTGGCTTTTAGCGCGTTGTCGCCTTCCGCAATGGTGGTCCAATATTGCGTGCTTTGAATCAGTCCTTCCCATTTGCCGCTGTTCAGGCGATTAACATCCGCCTGTAGTGCCTTCTGGAACTGTGCCAGCGCTTTTACCCGATCGCCTTCGCGCAGGTAAACCAGACCCACTGCGCCGATCAGTTCGGGGTCGTTGGGTGTGACGGCCAGCGCTTGATTTAACTCACCGAGCGTGGCGCGGTTGCCCCCGCCGCTTTCAACCTCCGCCAGACTGCGGAGACGACCCTGATAGGTGGGATCGGCCAACATTCCCTGCTGGCGGTTGAGTTCTTTGCGCGCGGTTTCTGCCTGTTCACCGCCATCAAATACCGTCAGGAAGCGGTTGAGTTCCGCCACGCTCTGTGGGGTAACCGTCATCCGACCAATAATTTCCAGCCAGAGCGATGCCGCCTGACTGCGTCCGACGGGATCGGTAGACAGCTGTTTCAGCAGCGGGTAGGCCTGTTCGTTGCGATCCTGACCGAAGAGCAGGCGTGATAACGCCATGCGCAGCGGGACATTGTTGGGGTAAACCTGATCCAACGCTTCCAGCTGTTTAATCGCGACGGGTACCTGATTCGGCAAACGAGAAACCAGACGCCAATACTCCACGGCGAGATCGAGCGTGGGCGGCTCGCCGTGAAAGAGCGTGTCGTACTGCGCTTTGGCTTCCGCGTAACGCCCGGCGGTAGACAGCAAACGCGCCTGCTGTAATTGCTGACGCGTGGCTTCCTGCGTCAGCGCCAGCGTCATCTCTGCCTGCCGGTAAACGGCAGAATCGGGAGCCACAGTCTTCAGCTTGTCCAACTGCTGGCGCGCCTGTGCCTGATCGCCTTGACGCAGTGCCAGCCGCAGTCGGGCGGCGATAACGTCGGGGTTATCTGGGTTAATCAGCTCCAGCCGATAAAGCGACTGACGTACGAGATCGTCTTTGTTGCTGGCTTCTCCCAGACGCACCTGTTCCATCAGAAATTGTTCTGGCGACGCGGTTTCCGCGCTGGTTACCAGCGGTGCCGCAATCAGCAATAACGGCACGAGGCTCAGCCAGTTTACGGTGTTGTTGTGCATTGGCTGCCCCGAGACGGTAAAAGTTGGCCTTGTGAAGTGAAGCGGTAGCGCTTCTGATCCCATCCCTGACCAAAGAGCGTCAGAGAAGCGGAGAAATACGCCTCGTCACCCGGTGGATTGGCGGCGAGCCGCTGTCGCTGGGCGGCCAGGGCGTCCGGCTGGCGTGATAGCATCGGAAGCAGTGAAGCGGAAAAGCCTACCGATCCCTGTCCGGTGACGGTGCCTGTCGCGGTGTCCGCTTTTTCGGGCGGTAGCCCTTGCTGGATTGTCTGTTGAATCATCGGTTGAAACTGTTTGAGCAAGTCGGTTTTCCCTCTGCTGCTGTCGGCCATCATCCCCGCCCACAGATAGACGCGGATGGCGTCATAGCTGCCGACATTGGGTTTGGTGGTATCGGGTTGCCAGCCTTTGTCTTTTTGCCAAATGACCCAGTCAGGCGAAAATCCTTTTGGCGCGGTTTCTAGCAGGAGGCGCTGCGTGGTGCGCTGCATGGCTTTCCACTTCTCGTCCAACGGAGCAAAACGTGCCAATAACTGTGGCGGAAGGTAGCTGGGGTTCAAACGCCAGCTCTCTTTCTCTGCGAAGCCCACTTTGCCGGGCAATAGCATCACGCCCAGCCCCGGAATCGTCACCACTTCTTCTTTGGCGATGCGCGCGAGCAGCGCGGTGCCCAGCGCCTGATAGCGCGCCTCTTTCCACAGTCGGCCTGCTTCAAGCAGGCTATAGGAAATCCACAGGTCGGCATCGGATGCGGAGTTCGGGTCCAGCACCGTCCACTGTTTATCCGTGTTCTCTCCCCACAGCCAGGCGGGTAGATTAGCGCGCAAATCGCCTGCGGACAGGTTGTCTTCCGTCCATTTCAGCAGCCGATCAAACATCACGCGATCGTTGGCGACCAGCGCAAAGAACAGGGCGTAGCTTTGCCCTTCGGACGTGGTGATTTTATTGGGTGTTGAGGTATCAATCACCCGTCCTTCCTCGCTGATGTAATACTGCTTGTACTGCTCCCAGGCTGGCCAGTCGCAGACGGCGGCGGTGGCCAGGGAAGCCCATAGCCACAGCAGCGTGGCGATCAGGTAGCGCAGCACGCGTGGCATGGTGCGTTAGTCCCTTTCATCCGGCGACAGGCGACGGCGGCTGAAGAATTTCAGGCCACGCCACAGCAGCCAGGCAACAATAATGACGGTAAGGGTCGATATGATCGCCAGCCAGACGGGATGCTGCGCCAAGGCGTGCCAGATACGTTCCCACCACGGTAGGTGGCCGACGTAGTAAACGTCGCCGACGCGCAGATTATTGATGCCCGATTCGCGGATGACGGAAACAGAACCGAACAACGAGGCTCTTTTTTCGCCATCAATCAGCGTGTTGTTGAGTAGCGTATAACCCTGTGGACTGTCGGCCAGCAGGGCGACCACGCTGCGCTGGTCGTGATACGGAGACTGGAAGCCGATAATCGCCGACATCGCGCCGTCACCGCTGACGGTGGTTTTGCTGTCTGGCGTCGCGTCAGATGCGGGTGAGCCCATGTCTGGGATCGCGGTCTGACGCGTTGGCTGCTTGATCCAGCTTTGCGTTTGCTCGACCAGCAGGTTGATTTTGCTGTTGTCGTGCAGCTCTGGCGGGATAGCGCCGATCATCAGAATATCGCGGTCCTGCTTGTCTGCCTGCGTCCAGTCATCGCTGAGCTGCACCGCCAATGCCGGGTAGCCGGTTTGCGCCCCAATGTTACCGATGGCGTTCAGCATGGCGCTGACCTGAGCCGGCTGTGGCTGCTTGTTCACTAGTACCAGCGTTTGTGACAGGTCAGCCAGTCGGCTGAACGGGTAGCCCGCATTGGCAAAGGCACGCAGATCCGGCATCGCCATAAAGTGACGATAGCCAGAGAAGTTAATCGTCGAATTGCTGTCGATGACGGCGTGATTGACGACCGGCGTATAGGTTTCGCAGCGGTCGGCCGTGCCGCTGGAGAGCAGCGTGGTGTAGCTGAAATCAAAGCGCAGCTGGTTGGTGGTGCCCAGTTTCAGCGCCGGAATGGACAGGCTCTTATCGGAATCCCATAGCCCCTGCGTGAGCGGCAGGCGCATCAACAGGGAATTCTGGTCCTGTTCCGGTGCCAGCGAGAAGGCCTGTACGAACTGGTTGTTCAGGTTGATGCTCAGGCGCGAACCGTCCTGAACCTGAGGTGCGGTGTAGCGATATTTCAGACGCATATCGATGCCCTGACTGCGGATCAGGAACAGGTCGGGCGGCAGGTTCATGGTCAGCGAAATTGGCCGGGGCACGATACCGTCGGTTTGCAGCTGTTCGTTATATTGCTGTAGTTCGGCGAAGGTCATCGGGCGGTCGGTGCGAACCCAGTTTGGCGCATCATACGGCTGGCGTGGGGCGAGCTGTTCGACCTTATCGATGGTGACGCTTTGCCCACGGAACAGCGGGTTCCCCTGTGCGATGCCCTGCACGGCGGTAAGCAGTTCATTGTCATCACGCCCCTGAACCAGCAGCAGCTTCACGTGAGGATCGTTGGGGTGGCTGATGATCGATACCGTTGGGCCGTTCGCGGCGGGAGTATCACGCAGGAAATCCGGCCGCTTATCGTTGGTCGCGAACACAATACCGTGACTATTCGGCAACTGGTTGAAGAGGGCAGGGAAAGACTGCCCGCGCCATTGTGCTTTGCTGCCAAACCACGAGGCGAGTACCGCAGCGGCACGCTGTTGCACCAGATCCGGTTGGTCGGCAAAGACGATGGGCAGCGTCAACGGACGGGTATCGCGGCTGTCAAAAAACGGCGCAGGGAACGGTGACAGATCGTCCTTCAGCGTCAGCTTCTGGAATTGCAGGTTGAGCGCGCTGGCTTTGCTGACATCCAGCCATAGGCTGGTGCTGGCTGGGTTTTCACAGATGTTCTGATAATGGCCGACAAACACCAATTGCAGGCTGTTAAAGTCCGTGATGTAGCGCGGATCGATAGGTAGGCGAACGCGGTTGGATTTCCCCATCTGCTCTTTGCTAATCGTGGTGACGCCCATGAGCTCATTGTTCAGGTAAACCTTGATATGCGACTCGGTGGGAATCAGCGCCGGTGACGGCGTAAATTCAAGGTCGAGCGACGCCTGTGTGACCACTTCGTCGCTACGAACGCCGAACTCAATCTGCCCGTTGGGATCGACACCGCGCAGCGCAAAGGTGCCCGGTGCAGGCGCGATTTGCGCAAAAGGCATCACCACGTTGCGCACGGCGGCGTTGGTCGCCGGTTGCGCCAGAGGAATCGCTGGCATCGTCGTCGCTGGCGCTGCGGTGGCAGCATTGGCGGGCGGCAGAGTCGCGTCCCCCATTGCCGGTGTTTGGGCGTGCGGCGCGGTGACAGCCTGAGATAATGAGCTGACGCCTAAAGCCAATGCGGTGAACCAGATTATTTTTTTCGTCATCGTGTCATCATCAAGGTTAAGGGCCTTTCTCATTGTCGGGAGAAAGACCGTTGATCACGGCCTGTGAATGGCAATCAAGCCACTGTCTTTTCTGTAAACAGGTTCTCTTGTGCAAATCGCGTTTCATGGGTAGACGGCGTCTGGCCCTGATGTACGGCTTTTTCCGGCAGCGCAGCGCCCGTCTGGTCTGTTACGGTGCGTTTCCCTACATAGCGTGGGATGAAGGACACCACCCACACCACGATGTTGAGGAAGGCCAGAATAATGTTGCGTATAACGGGCGGTGCGTAATCGGCCAGGCGCAGGTAACCGCGAAAGCCGAGCGCCAGCACATCAACCAGGCTTTCGACCGGTTTATCCTGCGGGAAGCTGTCTTGCCAGAGCGCCCAGGTGTCGGCGCGGGCAAACGTACATTGAATGAAATCAATATGCTGGCGGATGGTCAGGTTGGTCATGCGCAGGCCAATCTTGTTGTCGAACGCGCGGGTGACGCTGAACGGGAAGGCGTACTCCTGCTGACCGCGTTTTAACAACAGCGAGACGCTGTCCCCGACCTGAAGAATGCCCGATTCACGTGCTTCAACGCCCACGCCGCCATCGGAATAGTCGCGCAGGACGCAGGGGAACAGATGCCCATCGGCACGGAGGATCGCGGCGGACATCGACATTTCCACCCGGTGTGCCTGACGCACCTGTTTGGCTTCTACGGCAACCGCGACGGCTCCGCCTAAAATGGTCATGTTGTACACAACCCACAGCAGGCTGATGAGCACCGTCATGATCTCTTCCGGCGGCCCGTAAATCAGACGCCAGATGCCATACATCACTCCAGCGATATTCAGCAGCACCAGCACCAGATAAGGTCGCGTAATCACCCAGTCAACATGCTGTTCTTCTACCAGCCCGCCTTTGGCTGTTACGTTGAATTTCCCTTTGTGCGGGTTAAACAACGCGACGGTAGTCGGGCGAGCGATGTACCACGCCAGCACGGTTTCATAGATTTCACTCCAGAATGAGTGACGGTAGCGCCCCTGAATACGCGAGTTGGTCAGGCTGGCGTGCACCATGTGCGGCAGCACGTAGAGCGCGATGGCCAGCGCCGGGGCGAAGATGATGTAGGCATGCAGCAGGAGAAACGCCAGCGGCGCAGTCAGGAAGATCAGCCGCGGAATGCCGGACAGAAAGTGCATCATGGCGTTGGCATAACACAGCCGTTGCCCCAGCTTCAGCCCCTTGCCAAACAGTGGGTTATCCAGCCGGAAGATTTGTACCATGCCCCGTGCCCAGCGAATACGCTGCCCGATGTGGGCCGAAAGGCTCTCGGTCGCGAGTCCGGCGGCCTGCGGAATGCGGATATACGCCGAGCTGTAGCCAAGGCGATGCAGGCGCAGTGAGGTGTGGGCATCTTCCGTTACCGTTTCAACCGCAATCCCGCCAATCTCATCCAGCGGTTTACGCCGCAGGATGGCGCAGGAGCCGCAGAAGAACGTGGCATCCCACATGTCGTTACCGTCCTGAACCAGACCGTAGAACAGCGTGCCTTCATTGGGCGTACGGCGGAAGCGGCCCAGATTGCGTTCGAACGGATCGGGCGAGAAAAAATGGTGCGGCGTTTGCAGCATCGCCAGCTTTTTGTCTTTGAAGAACCAGCCCATGGTTAATTGCAGGAAGGAGCGGGTAGGGACGTGGTCGCAGTCGAAGATGGCGACGAACTCGCCTTTTGCCTGTTTCAGGGCATTGTTGATGTTCCCGGCTTTGGCATGTTCGTGCGTGACGCGGGCAATGTAATGGACGCCGACTTCTTCTGCGAAGGCTTTAAATTCGGCGCGGCCGCCGTCATCCAGAATATAAATATTGAGCTTGTCTTTAGGCCAGTCGATACCTAGCGCGGCATACACCGTCGGTTTCACGACACTCAGCGGTTCATTGTAGGTCGGGATCATGAGATCGACGGTCGGCCACGTTTTGCTGTCTTCTGGCAGTGAAACCGGGTGGCGGTTCAGCGGCCAGATCGTCTGGAAATAGCCCAGAACCAACACCACCCAGGCATAGGTTTCCGCCGCCAGCAGCAGCAGGCCGCAGATCAAACTCAGCGGATCGTCCCAGTTCAGCGTTTCAGTGTAGCGCCACCATAGGTAACGGCAGGAAACCGTGAAAGAAAGGGCGATCATCATGAGCGTCGGCATGCGTCCCGGCATGTTGCGAACGAGCATGGCGATGCACCACAGCAGCGTCATGAAAATAAACTGCGACAGCAAATCAAACGGCTGCGTGATGCACAGCAGCGCCAGCGCCGCACACAGCAGGCTCAGCGCGACCGTCACCAGCCTCTGGAAGCGGCTCGTCTTGGCGGAGCCTGACTCAAGGTCTTCGCGATCGTCAGTATTCGCGTGGCTAAAGCGGGCGAACAGCGCTTGCTGCGCGTTCATGTAGCGTTGCCGCCAGCGCGGGAGCGCGGAGAAGTAATTGCGGCGCGATGTCGGCAACTGGCCGTTTTTGATGGTCAGCAGCCAAATACCCTGCGTCAGATAGCGAAGAATGTCAGCCGGACGCGGGCGTTGCGGCGAAATGTGTGGGAACCAGTAGGTTCGCTGCGCACGAATCTGTTGCCAGCCCTCAGACTCCAGCCGCAGGAAGATCCAGCCGAGTATCGCAAACAGTGTGGCGAAAAAGGCGGCAAAGGCGGAGGCACCTTGCTGACGATAGCCGCGGTAGCGTTGCTGAATCGCCTGTCTGGCGGGCGGGACGAGAAAGAGGCGCAGGATGCCACTCATACGCCGCTTTCCTTAACGTGAATCAGGCACCAGTTTGCCAGCGTCATGATCTCTTCCGCTGCCACGCTGTCCGGGCGACATTCGCCCAGCGGCTGCTTCAGCATCAGCGATTCTGCCAGGGCTTCGTCACGGTGTACCACCAGCGGCAGCAGGTGTGACAGCGTGTGCAGCCAGAGCTGATGCAAATCCTGCTGAAGCGTACTGAGCGTAGAAAATTGATTCACCAGAAAATGGCACTGACGCGGCAACGCCTGCTGATGTAAGCGCGAATGGCAGTTGGCATCCGCCACCACCACCTGAAAAACGGTATTCGCGGTGGCTAACGCCTGTCGCGTGAGCGGGCTGTTGTCCGCTGGTACATCAATCAGTATCCAGCGATGGCGACCCGCCGCGCTGAGCTGCGCCAGATTGTTTTGCCAGAGTGCGGGATGTTGGTGGTAATGCTGCTGGAGCGTCGCGATCTCCTGTGTATTCAGACGACCAAACGGCAGAAAATCCAGACCGGGGAGATACTGCATGGCACCGGTTTGCCACGGCGCGCCATCGGCTTCCGCCCGTGCCCAGCCGCGGCGTTGCTCAAACGGCATATTAAAGTTAATGCGCAGCAAGTTGTCCGGCGAAAAGTCAATCACCAGTGCGGATTCACCCAGCCGTTGGAAGGCCCATCCCAGTGCGGCAGCGATCGAGGTAGTGCCTACGCCTCCACGGATTCCCTGCAATGCAATCACGGGCATCGTCAGTCACTCCCGGCCGGTTCTTTTAATTCATCGAGCAGCGGCCAGCGAGCCATCATTTGGCTGAGACGCGCCTGACGGGCGATATCGATATAGTTTATTTCAGGTAAAGAAAAAGCCTGACTGAGAACCCGTAGATCGTCGTCGGTTCTTGCATTTTCGGTTAAATCGGCGTGCGCGCTAGTATCGATACGAGTCGGTTCGTTATTCATCCCATGCCTCTGAAATAGGCTATCCATTATCATTGAGATCGATAAAGGGAAAACATCCAAATAGCAGATGTGGTGCGTCTTTTACTGCACCCAGAACAGACAGTCTGGCAGATGAAGAGTTACGCCTCTGCTGTCTTTAATAAGGAGTCAGGTGTGCCCGTTAACTATAGCAATGAATTCATGATTGCAATGTGAATGGGGAAAAATAGTAATCGGTGATTTATCAAGGGATAGGAATAATTTATAGCGCACAGTTGTGATCCCTCGGGGGGCTGCTAGAGTTTATTTTGACTGTGTTATTAAGGTGGAACGCTGCCATTAACGGAAAAGAAATCAGTCTATGAAGCAGAACTTTTCATTAGGTATTCGTGACCTTTGGGATGAGCTGGTTACGCTCCAGTTGGCGGGCTTTTATTGGGTGAATATTGATCGGCAAATTGATGCCGCATTATTTTGCCAGCAAATCATGCACGGCCAAAATAACGACGCGAGAGTGGCGTTAATCGGCTGTGGGGAACGATCTGATTCTCTTCTGACGGCATTGTTTACGACAGACAATAAGTTTACGACAGAAAATAATAACACCGGAAAGAAACAATTATCGTGCTATGCATTGCCGGAAAATAAAGCCGCGTTGCTGAATTTAACCGATGATTTAATGCGCGCATTGCGCCCTAAAAATCGTCTGTTGGTGCTTTATGCCCCAGCTAGCCTGTGGCGGGATATCTCGCCGGAAAGGCTCCAGCGCTGGATCGATGACACCGCGACATGGCTGCATCAACGCCAGTGTACGCTGGTGGTGATCAGCCACAGCAGCGGCGTAACCCGCCTGAGGAATATGCTGATTTCCCAACATCGCGGACTTTACGGTTTAGCTAGCCTGCAATGGCAGCAGGATCGCGCCCAGTATCTGGTGTCATGGTGGGCAACGGAAAGGGGCGTGCGGGCGAATAAAGTGCAGATGCTGCAATCCGACAGTGATGGGTGGTTCATGCTGAAGGAAGAGGAACCGATCCTCACGCCGTCTCTGGATGATGATGGGCTCTTTCTGATGGAAAAGAGCGTGATGGAAGGCGCACCTGCGCTGTCAGAACACTGGCAGCTACTGGACGACAACGCCATCTTGGTACAAACCGGCATGCTGACCCATGCGGCTACCCTCGTTTTTGCACTCAATCAAACCAGTCAGGTGGATACGCTCGTCAAGCAAGTTCACAGCCTGCGGCGGCAACGTGGTGAGTTGCTGAAGATTGTGGTGCGGGAAATGAAGCCTTGTCTGCGCGCCAGCGACGAGCGTCTGCTATTGGCATGTGGCGCGAATATTATTGTCTCTCATTCCGAACCGCTATCCCGTTTCCTGACACGGATTGAAAGCGTGCAAGGGCAGCGCTTTACCAAACACGTTCCTGTCGATGTTGAAGTCTTGCTGACCACCATGCGGCCGCTACAGATTAAGGGCTACCAGCCCCCTGATATCTTTCGGCAGTCTGTGCAGATGTTGATTGATAGCACGCTGATGCCGGAAGGCAGCAAGGGCGTGCTGGTCGCATTGCGCCCCGTGCCGGGCGTGCGGGCGGCGCAGGCGTTGACGTTGTGCACGTTGCGACGCTTTGGTGATGTCGTCACGATCGCGCAGGGTCGTCTGTTTTTGTTCCTGTCCAATTGCCGCCTGAATGAACTGGATATCGCGCTGAAATCCATTTTCCGCCTGCCGGTGGATGAAGCGTTCAGCAATCGGATTGTCTGGTCACAAGACTTACAGATTCTGGCAGAAGTTAAATCGCTGGTGCAGGACGATACGCTGGAGCAAGAGCGGCAGATTAACGATTATGTCCAATTGCAGCAGACCGAATCTGCGCCGAGCCGCCAGGTGCTGCGGCGTGAACCGATTGCTATCGATCTATTGGCACCCGATTTACGGGCCCGCGCACCGGGAGAGCCGTCATGAACCTGATTGATATCGTTCAACTGGTGTTATTGAGCGCGGTCGTTTTCTTCACGCTTGGCTATCTGGCGCACCGTGTGATTCCCCACTGGCTTCAGTACTGGAGAAACAGGCTGTTGTCACCGCGCTACCTGAAGCCTGCGAGTGTCTGGATGCGCAGCCCTTCTTCAACAAAGACGGTCTCAACCAAGCCGACTTCAGCAGAGACTAAAAAATAAAATGGACGAAAAAAAACCTACGCAGCAACAGGATACGCAAAAACAGCAAAATATATGGCGCTACTGGCGTGGGCTCGGTGCCTGGAATGTGTATTTTTTGCTGAAATTTGCCCTGTTATGGTTTGGCTACCTGAATTTTCATCCGCTGCTTAATCTGGTCTTTTTGGCGTTTCTGCTGTTCCCGATCCCCAATGTCACGCTGCACCGCTGGCGTCATATTATTGCCATCCCGCTCGGTATCGGGCTGTTTTACCACGATACCTGGCTGCCGGGTATCAACAGCATTCTCAGTCAGGGGTCGCAGGTTGCGGGCTTTAGCGCGGCCTACTTGCTGGAGCTATTCAATCGCTTTATTAACTGGCAAATGGTTGGTGCGGCGGCGGTCATTATCGTTGCCTACCTGTTCTTCGCGCAGTGGATTCGTATTACGGTGTTTACCGTGGCGGCGCTGGCGTGGTTAAACATCGTCAATCTGGCGGGCCCTGCGGTATCGCTGATGCCAGCGGCCTCAACGGCGTCTGCCCCTTCGGCAGCTTCCCCAACGGGCGGAGACGCTGCGCTGCCCGAAGCGACTTTACCGCCAACGAACGCCAATCTCACGGCTTATCTCAACCAGTTTTATACGCGAGAAAAAACGCGAACCACGGCGTTCCCCGCTACATTGCCGCAGGATGCGCAGCCTTTTGACCTCCTGATTATCAATATCTGTTCGCTGTCGTGGTCGGATTTGGACGTGGCGCAGTTGGAAAACCATCCGCTGTGGAAGAAGTTCGATATTCTGTTCCGTCAGTTTAACTCTGCCACCGCGTATAGCGGGCCGGCATCTATTCGCCTGCTGCGCGCAAGCTGCGGCCAACAGTCCCACACCGATTTGTATCAGCCGGTGAACCAGCAGTGTTACCTGTTCAGTAATTTGGTGAAGTTAGGCTTTGAAGAACAGCTGATGCTCGACCATTCCGGCGTCTTTGGGAATTACCTGCGTGAGGTGCGTGAAGAGGGCGACATTCAGATCCCAATGCTGTCGCAGGAGGGCATTAGTCACCAGATTACGTCGTTCGACGGTGAGCCGATTTATAACGATCTGGAGCTGTTAAATCGCTGGCTGGGCGAGCGGGGTAAAGCGACGACAGCCCGTAACGCGACCTTCTTTAACCTGATTCCGCTGCATGACGGCAACCGCTTTGTCGGCAGCAACCAGTCGGCGGACTATGCGCCACGCGCGAAGATTCTGTTTGACCAACTGGATGCGTTTTTTGACGAGTTGCAAAAATCCGGCCGCAAAGTCATGGTGATTGTGGTGCCGGAGCACGGCGCGGCGCTGGCTGGGGATAAGATGCAAATGTCCGGCCTGCGCGATATTCCGAGCCCGAGCATCACGCATATTCCTGTCGGCGTGAAACTGTTTGGCCTACAGGCACCGCATCAGGGCAACGCGCTGGAGATTGCGTCGCCGAGCAGCTATCTGGCGATTTCTGAACTGGTGGTGCGAATGGTGGATGGCAAAGTGTTCACTGCGCCTTCTGTTGACTGGCAAACGCTGACGAGCGCACTGCCGCAAACGGAAGCGATCTCGGAAAATGAGAACGCTATCGTGATGCAATATCAGGGAAAACCTTACATTCGTCTGAACGGCGGAGATTGGGTACCTTACCCGCAATAATCTCATTCCATGACGTTATCGGGCAGGCGAGCATCCTGCCCGATCCTTCAGTCTGCTCCCCGAATAGCGATACTGGCTTATGCAGGGGATATCCCCTATTCTGAGGCCGCGTTAACGCTGTTGCCAAAGGTAGCCTAGGATTAAGATGAAATCCCCCGAATATCAGCAGAAAACAGCGTTAAGGCGGCGATAAGCTGCCTTATACTGTTTGCCGCGTGTAAATCGTGTTGCTGTGTGTAACGCGTGCGCATTTTTCGCGTTGTATATTGCCCACCTGTTTGTTGTTTGGTGGGCCAGGTATTCAGGTCTGCATAACAGGTTGACGGAGAAAGCGCTTGCGGCTCAGACGTTCATTAACGATTAAACAGATGACAGCCGTGTCTGCAGTGGCACTGGTGACGATCAGCCTGTTTATCGTCATACAGCTCTTTCACTTTGTTCATCAGCGCCGTGAAGATTATGCCAAGCAGTTGGAGAGCATCGCCTATTCCGTGCGTCAACCGCTGACGGATGCGGTGTTACAAGGGGAAGTGCAGCGGGCGGGCAATATTCTGGATAGCCTATTACCGGTTGCCTTTCTGAGCCGGGCAGATGTGCTGCTGCCGGATGATTTCCAGACGCTGCACGCGAATTTCCCGAAAGAGCGTCCGGTGCCAGACTGGATCGCACGGGTCTTTAAGCTGCCTATCCGCATCTCTATTCCGCTTTATTCGCCGCCGCAGACGCAGTATTCGGCTCCGCTGGCGCATCTGGTGTTGCAGGCGGATTCCTACCGGATGTATCAATTTATCGTCAGCACCTTTTCAACCATGTTGGCGACGTATCTGCTGCTGGCGCTGATTATGTCGATCGCCATTACCTGGTGCATTAACCGCCTGCTGATACACCCGCTGCGTGGGATTATTGTCGAGTTACAGAATCTACCGCCGGACGATATGCTCCACCGTCCGCTTACGCTGCCGCCTTGGCATCAGGATGATGAGCTGGGTGCGCTGGTGCGCAGCTATAACCGCAATCAACAGCTGCTGGCGCAGTCGCTTTCTGCCGGAACAGAAGGCGCGGGGCTGCCGGACAACGCGCACTTTATGCGACGCCTTGAACAGCGTCTGGCCGACGCAACACCGTTCAGCCTGCTGGTTTTCGGGCTTGATCCCTCCGCCAGCAAACAGGGCAAGGTAGACTCGCTGGCGAAGCAGCTCAGCGCAGTGATTGAAGAACAAAACGAGGCTGGGCCTATCTATCTGGCGCGCCTCGACTGTGATGAGTTCGCTATTATCGGGAAGCAGCTGCAATCCGCCGGACAGGCGCAAGATTGGGCGCAGAATGTGATGCTGGCGATTAATTCACCCTTTTTGCCTGCGGGCTCCCAGCCTGCGCGGGCCGTCAGCGTCGGTATCCTCACCATTACCGATCCTCGACCCGAGGACGCGGCGCTGCTTTTATCACAGGCACGTTTTGCTATGCAGCTGGCGCGGCGTGATAAAAAATCCGGTATTCATCCTCTCACGGTACCTTCCTGAGTATTCACAGGTAACGCAAATGTTACTTTTTATAGATGGGTTTCCTGAAAGGCGTATTCCCCGTATGGCGGGGGTTTGAGGGCTTTTTAAGGTGATGCGTCTGCCGAAAAAATGTGCATCTGTTACAAGTAAATTGCACTGATGTTTCTTTATAATTCCTGCTGACGTGATTCAGCTCTTGTTTTTAACCTATCGTTCACAAACTAAACTTATAAAACATTCTCAGCTTGTTATTGCAATGTTACTTTCCGGCGCAATCACAGGCGGCATTTTCGTACCCTATTCCCCTCCTGTGTTTTCCCCACCATAGGACGTATGTATGAAAACATCAATTTTTAAAAGTCTTTATTTTCAAGTTCTTGCCGCCATTACAATAGGGATACTGTTGGGGCATTTCTACCCCCAGCTTGGCGAGCAAATGAAGCCGCTGGGCGATGGGTTTGTTAAATTAATTAAAATGATTATTGCGCCGGTTATCTTCTGTACGGTAGTCACCGGTATCGCAGGCATGGAAAGTATGAAGTCGGTCGGTCGTACTGGTGCGGTCGCCCTGCTGTATTTTGAAGTCGTGAGTACGATTGCGCTGATTATCGGCCTGGTCGTGGTCAACGTGGTACAACCTGGTGTGGGCATGAACATCGACCCAAGTACGCTTGATGCGTCTGCGGTGGCGGTTTATACCCAACAGGCTTCGCAACAGGGTCTGATTCCGTTCCTGATGGACGTGATTCCGGGGAGCGTGGTCGGCGCGTTTGCCAGCGGTAATATCTTGCAGGTTCTGCTGTTTGCTGTGATGTTCGGCTTTGCGCTGCACCGCTTAGGGCCAAAAGGCAAAGTGATTTTTGATGTGATCGATAGCTTCTCCAAGGTCATTTTCGGCGTCATTAACATGATCATGAAACTGGCTCCGCTGGGTGCGTTCGGTGCAATGGCCTTCACCATCGGTAAATACGGTGTCGGTACGCTGATACAGCTGGGACAGCTGATCGCTTGCTTCTACATCACCTGTGTGCTGTTTGTGTTCCTGGTGTTGGGCAGTATTGCCAGAGCGACGGGCTTCAGTATCTTCAAATTCATTCGCTACATCCGTGAAGAACTGCTGATCGTACTGGGCACATCCTCTTCTGAATCCGTGCTGCCACGTATGCTGGAGAAGATGGAGAAGGTCGGTTGTAAAAAATCTGTCGTGGGTCTGGTTATTCCTACCGGCTACTCGTTCAACCTGGATGGCACCTCCATCTATCTGACAATGGCCGCGGTATTTATTGCTCAGGCGACCAACAGCCACATGGATATCTGGCATCAGATTACCCTGCTGGTGGTTCTGCTGCTGTCCTCTAAAGGTGCAGCGGGCGTGACGGGAAGTGGATTCATCGTGCTGGCGGCAACGCTGTCTGCTGTGGGCCACCTGCCAGTTGCTGGTCTGGCGTTGATTCTGGGTATTGACCGCTTTATGTCAGAAGCCCGTGCGCTGACCAACCTGATTGGTAACGGTGTGGCAACCATCGTGGTAGCAAAATACTGCCGCGAGCTGGACGAGAAGAAACTGGATGCTGAGCTGTCTGGCACCAACAAGAACGATAACGGGATTACACCGACTGCACAGTCATAATTCCAGCATGCAGTTATAGTACCAACATAGTGTTCTATACTATTTCCCCACGGCGCTAGCGCCCCGTGGGGAATTTTTTTGCCTGCCGACACGTCGAACCAAACTGTTTCCCTTCCTTTTCTTACCCACCATGAAAGGTAAAAATATTGTTAAATATGACTATTTTTACCTTTTTTGCAGATTATTTCGTCTTCTGGAGTGACATAGACAAAAGCGCGCGGTCTAAGGGAATGGTACACTTCGCGTCTTAATTTTTTCCGTGATATATCCACGAGAGTGTGCGGTGGCAGACGCAAGGCCACCATAATGATCAACAATAACCACATTTATTATGTTGGATAGCTATTAGTAGGGGTTCACATGCAGGGCACCAAAAAGGCGCTTTTCGTTGGTGGTTTGTTGCTGGCCGTGGTCAGCAGCGGCGTGCAGGCTGAAGCACTACAGCCCGATCCTGCCTGGCAGCAGGGTAAGCTTGATAATGGTTTTACCTGGCAGTTATTAACCACACCACAGCGCCCCGGCGATCGGGTTGAGCTGCGTCTGGTTGTTAATGCTGGGTCGCTGCTGGAAAATGCCCAGCAGGTAGGCTTTGCCCATTTTCTTCCTCGTCTGGCCTTAGCGCCCGGCGATAAGCTGTCCGCCGCCCAGCTACCTTCCATGTGGATGCGAGACGCTAACAGCTCACGCGTCCTGCCTCCAGTCATTGTCTCGTACGACTTCACGTCGTATAACCTGAGCTTGCCGAATAATCGCCCCGAACTGCTGAAAGAAGCGCTGACGTGGCTTTCGGAAAGCGCAGGGCAGATAGCGTTCGACGAAAAAAGCCTACAGGCTGCGTTGAAGGTGCCCGATCAGGTGGCAACCTTTCCGATTAACCCACAGGATCCGAGCTGGCGCTATCGCCTGAAAGGCTCACCCCTGCTGGCGCACGATCCTGCTCAGGACGTCAAACCGCCGTTAAATGGCGAGCAGCTCCAGCAGTTTTATAAAACCTGGTACACGCCAGATGCGATGACGCTCTACATCGTCGGTCATGTGGATAACCGCAGCGTGATCGAGCAAATCGGTAAAGTCTTCTCTCCACTGGAAGGGAAACGTGAAGCGCCAGCGCCGTTGCCGACACTCAGCCCGCTACCACCACAGGCGATCAGCCTGATGAATAACAACGTCCAGCAGGATACGTTGTCGCTGATGTGGGATGTCCCGTGGCACCCGATTCGCGAATCGCAGGCGCTGGTTCGCTACTGGCTGGGCGATATGACGCGGGAAGCGATGTTCTGGCACCTACAGCAGGCGCTGGAGAAGAGCTCACTGAAGAGCAACAATCTCCGCTTCGACTGCAATGTGTTTTATACCCGTTCTCAGTGCGCGATTCATATGGATGTACCGAATAGTGAGGGCGTTGAACCGGGCGTGACGTTTATGGCGCGTGAGCTGGCGACGCTGCGTGAAAAAGGGCTGACACAGCAAGAGTTTGATGCGCTGATTGCGCGCAAGACGGACGAGCTGAGTAAGCTGTTTGCGACCTATGCGCGTACCAGCACGGACATCCTGATGGATCAGCGCCTGCGCTCCCAGCAGAATGGCGTCGTGGATATTTCTCCCGAGCAGTATCAGAAACTGCGCCAGACTTATCTGTCCGCGTTGACGCTCGATATGCTGAATCAGGAACTGCACCAGCAGCTGGTACAGGATACGACGCTGATGCTGATCCAACAGCCCGGTGAGCCGGAAGCGAATATGAAGGCGTTGCAGGAAGCCTACGACCGGATTATGACGCCGATGACCGAGCCGGTTGCCAGCGCTGGGGCTGCGGCATCTGAAGGCGCAGTTTCTGACGGAGCAAAACCGCAGGAAACGGCACCCGCCGCACAGTAAGCCATTAATCAGTAAATAGAAAAGGCCGCGATTGCGGCCTTTAACTTATTATCACGCGACATCCTGTTTACGCAGGCATTGCCTCTAGCGGGATAATCGCGCCACGGTATTGAATGACCGTGCTGGCCGTCAGGTGGCCGCGCTGTGCAGCTTCCTGCGTGCTGCCGCCGTTCAGACGTACTGCCAGATAACCTGCGCTGAAAGAGTCGCCTGCGGCGGTGGTATCGACCACTTTCTCTTTTGGCAATTTGATCGCGGGAACATCAACCAGCGCTTGTCCGCGTTCAGACACGATGCAGGAATCGGCACCGCGTTTGATGACCACTTCGTTAACGCCCAAACCGTGCGTCCGATCCAGCACCGTTTCCAGCGGCTTCGTGCCCCACAGCATGTCTTCGTCATCCAGTGTCAGGAAAGCGATATCAGTACAGGACAGGATGTCGGTGTAGGCCTGCTGCGTTTCTTCCTTGCTCTGCCACAGACGTGGACGGTAGTTGTTATCAAAAATCACTTTACCGCCGTTGGCGCGGCAGGCGCGCAGCAGGGCGAGAAGACGCTGACGGCTTTCGGCGTTCAGAATCGCCAGACTGATGCCGCTCAGGTAGAGATAATCAAATTGTGCCAGCGACTGACCGATTTTTTCTGCTTCCGGGCTGTCCAGCCAGTAGCGGGCCGCAGCATCATTACGCCAATAGTAGAACGTACGCTCGCCGCTATCGTCGGTTTCAATGAAGTATAAACCGGGCAGCTTGTTGTCCAGTCGCTGAATCAGGTCGGTTTTCACCCCTTCTTTCTGCCAGGCAGCCACCATCTCGGTACTGAAGCTATCGGTGCCGAGTGCGGTCACGTAATGTACGCCCAGCTTATCGGCGTTTACCTGACGGGCAATGTAAACGGCAGTGTTCAGCGTATCGCCGCCAAATCCACGGTTAAGATCCGTGCCTTTCTGCGACAGTTCGATCATGCATTCGCCGATTACGGCAATGTTAGTAGTTGTCATCACTTTTGGCCTGTTTGAAAAGGTACCCTGCACCTGATGTTATTGGGTATAAAAAATGCGGAAATTAACGTCAGTCTCAACATTACGCGAGACTGAGTCAATAGTCTTGAAACGATGTTTTATTTTTTCATGACGCAGATCGGAAAACCAGTGCTTTCCCGCTGCTTTTAGCGATCGGAGGGCGGTTCTTTCTCCTGCTCATTCTTATCCGTCGAGGTGTCGCCTTTGTAGTTCGCTGTTGCGATCCAGGCGGCGCAGAAGAGCGTCAAACGCGCGAAGAAATAGAAGAACGCCATCAGGCCAATGACCGAACCGAACGCGGCACCGGAAGGCGAGCTGGCCAGTTTAGGCAGCGCGACGGTCATCGCGAATTTGATGACTTCAAAGCCCACGGCGGCGATCAGCGTGCCGCGAAAGAGCGCTTTGCGTTTGGGTTTGTGGCGCGGTAAAACGAAAAATATCCACAGGAATAACAGATAGTTGGCGAAGATGGAGATTGATAGGGCAATCAGCGTCAACGCGGGGCGCAGCCACTCGATGCCATCTAGCCCCAATGCGGTCACAATCATGTTCTGCGCGGTGCCAGCAACGGAGGTCAGGAAAAGCGTAATAATGAGCGCAATGACCAGACCGGTCAGCGACAGGAAATCCCGCGTGTACTGAAAGTAAATCTTCTCTTCATCTTTCGGGTTCCGTTCCCACACGTCGCGCGACTGGGCGCGAATCGCCTCACGCAGGTTTCCCATCCAACTGATGCCGGAATAAAGTGCGATCAGCAAACCGGTAAGACCCACGGTGGTACGCTGCTGCACCGCGGTGTTAACGGTACTTTTCAGCGTATTGGCCAGATTAGGATCGCTGATGCTGTTGACGATACGGTTAATCAGCCCCGTCAGCAGGTCAGGGTTGGAGGCCAACACGAAACCCACGGCGGCAAAAGACACCATGAGAATCGGGATCAGCGACAGAAAGGAAAAATAGGTAATGGCCGCGCCAAACTGGTTGCCCATCCGATCGTTGAAGCGTTCGCCCGCGCGAATCAGATGCGCCACGCTGGGGATCGCCTGAATACGTGCGACCAGACGCTTGCTCTTGCCCAGAAACGAGAGGCGTTTCTGTGGTGATTTATCCCCTTCAGGGGTTGACGATGTTGACTGGCGATCCGGGTCTGCCGGTACAGGCATTGCGTTTCTCCTGTGTTCGGGATTAGTTTAGTAGCATAAGGTTGATTATAACCAACAATATAAGAATGTTACTTTTCGATGTTTTTCTGAACGTACGTCATACACGGACGTTAAGCGAGTGAATTTTCCATGCCAACACCTTCCCCATCCGAACCGGCGCTGAGCGGTCTGCGCCTTAATCTGCGCATCGTTTCGATTGTGGCGTTCAACTTCGCCAGCTATCTGAATATCGGCCTGCCGTTGGCGGTGCTGCCGGGATATGTGCACGATCATCTCGGCTACAGCGCATTCTGGGCTGGGCTGGTGATCAGCCTGCAATACTTCTCCACGCTCGTGAGCCGCCCGCATGCGGGCCGCAGCGCCGACGAAAAAGGACCGAAGAAAATCGTCGTCTGGGGGCTGGCTGGCGTCATGCTGAGCGGGGTGTTTTATCTGATGGCGGCCTTTAGCGACGCCTCGCCTGCCATCACGCTGCTGCTGTTGTGTCTCGGGCGTGTGGTGCTGGGTACCGGACAGAGCTTTGCCGGTACAGGTGCGACGCTCTGGGGCGTCGGCGTGGTCGGTTCCCGACACATCGGACGCGTGATTTCATGGAATGGCATTGCCACCTATGGCGCGATGGCGATTGGCGCACCGCTCGGCGTCTGGCTCAACCATATCGGTGGGCTAAAACTGCTTTCCGTATGCATTATCCTGATTGCGGCGGTGGCGATTGTTCTCGCGCTGCCGCGCCCCGCGGTGCAGGTCGCGCCGGGGAAAAAGATTCCCTTCCGCGAAGTACTGGGGAAAGTCTGGGTTTACGGCATCATTTTGGCGATTGCCTCTGCGGGTTTTGGTGTGATCGCCACCTTCATCACGCTGTTTTATGCGGATCGGAACTGGGAAGGTGCGGCGCTGACGCTAACTATTTTCAGCGTTGCCTTTGTCGGCGCACGGCTGGTGTTTCCTAACAGTATTCAGCGGTTTGGCGGACTGCGCGTGGCAATAGCGTGCTTCGTGGTTGAAATCGTCGGGTTATTGCTGGTCTGGGGGGCGACGCAGCCGCTGATGGCGGAAGTCGGTGCGTTCCTCGCGGGGGCGGGGTTCTCTCTGGTGTTCCCGGCATTAGGCGTCGTCGCTGTTAAGGCGGTATCACCGCAGAATCAGGGCAGTGCGCTGGCAACCTATACGATATTTCTCGATTTATCGCTGGGCATTGTCGGGCCAGTGGCGGGTGTGCTGATGGCCTATACCGGTATCGCCTCTATTTATCTGGCGGCGGCGCTGCTGGGGCTATGCGGCTTAGCGCTGACGTGGCGACTGACCCAGCGCACAGCCATCGAATAACAGTAGCCACCTCAGTGACTACTGTCAGACGATAACGATGATTACTTCAGCTTCAGAGTGTGGATGATGCCTTCTGCTTCGCTCTGTGCCTGTTGCTGATTGTTGGCTGGCAGCGTGATCTGCAAGGTCAGCAGCTGGTTTTCCACTTTGCCCAGCACGACAGAGGAATAAGCCTGCTGTCCGCTGCTAGTGATAATGCTGTCGAGCTGTTGCAGTTTCTTGCCGTCAACGTCGATGGTCTTGTTGGTGACGACCTGGAGGTTGGCGTCACGCGTGCGCTGTTGATCTTCCAGACGCTGTGTCAGCACGGTTAACTCTTCCGTAGTGTTGTCGCCCAGAATCACGATGACCGCTTTCTGTCCATTGTCATTGGCGTAAACGTGCATATTGTTCGCCTGCGTACCGACTTTACCGCTTTGATCACGCATATCGGCTGGCAGGGTAAACGCAATCTTGCCACCCATTAATTCAATGTTCTGGCTCGCAGCAGCTTCTGCGGCAGGTTTATCTTGTGCGCCCGATTTTGCAGCGTCATCCGTTTTGCCATCACAGGCAGCAAGCAGGCCGACAAGCAAGCCGACACCGAGGTATTTGATTACATTCGACATGGGATCCCTTTCTCTCGTTTTTGAAACAGATAATCGTTTTAAACAGGTAATAACAGTATGGCACCCTATTCAGATAGCAAAAACAAGCATTTTGTTGTTGCAAACCGTTGTTAGTACCTGCGTTATTTTTACAAAACGATGAGTGACTGCGGGAGAAAAGGCGGCGCAGATGGCCGCCCGATTGGCATTAATGGTGGCTGCTGACGGAGTGATAGTCGGGTGTGCCTTTCTGCTCGCTCAGACGTTTGAGCACCATGTTCAGCATGACGCCGTACATCGGCAGGAAAAATGCCAGGCTGATCAACAGCTTGAAGGCATAATCCACCATCGCGATTTCAACCCAGTTTGCCGCCATGAAGGCATCGGTGCTGCGGTAAAACGCGATGAAGAAAAAGGCCAGCGTATCGCTGAAATTACCAAACACGGTCGACACAGCCGGCGCGACCCACCACGCGCGTTTCTGGCGCAGGCGGTTGAAGACGTGAACATCCAGAATCTGACCAAGAACATAAGCCATGAAGCTGGCGCAGGCGATACGCGCCACGACGATATTTATCTGACTTAATGCCTCGAACGACTGCCACGATCCCTGATAAAACAGGCATGACACCAGATAGGAAATCACCAGCGCAGGCACCATCACGGTCAGAATAATACGACGCGCCAGCGGCGCACCGAAAACCCGTACCGTCAGGTCAGTTGCCAGAAAAATAAACGGAAAGGTAAACGCGCCCCAGGTGGTATGAAAACCGAAAATCAATACCGGAAGCTGGACCAGATAATTACTCGACGTAATGATCAGGACATGGAACAACGATAGCCAGATCAGCGCCGTAAGCCGCTGCTGGGGAGTAAAACGATACATAATGTGACCTTTTTGGTTATTGGGGTTAGGGAACCCAAGAGATAACGTGCAGATTTATGCTGCAACGCGGCGGCATAATACGCAATTGCTTCGTTAATGCAATGTGTTTTACGAGGAAAAGATGGTTGTTTTATGCGCAAACGTTGTCGTCGCTTGCGTCGGGAAATCCTCAGCGTAAACTAAGGCGGTTTTTTGATTCCTGTACTGAGAACGTTGATGACCGATCCCTTTACCAACCCGGATAAAACCCTTGATGCACAGGGACTGCGCTGCCCTGAGCCTGTAATGATGGTGCGTAAGACCGTACGCCAGATGGAAACCGGGCAAACGCTGCTGATTATTGCCGATGATCCGGCCACCACCCGCGATATTCCCGGTTTTTGCGTGTTCATGGAGCATGAGCTTCTGGCGCAGGAGACCGAACAGCTTCCCTATCGGTATCTGCTGCGCAAAGGCCAATAGTACTCAGTGCGTTATATCGTTCGTTGATGTGTGTGATTAGGAGAAACACGGGGATGAGGTTCCCGTAGGGAGGCCTCGCCCCGTGGTCGCTCCGTGTATCTCGATCCTTCAATTCACAGCCAGCAACGGTAATATCAGTCCTGTTTTCTCAATAGCCGCAGCGCGTTGGCGGTGACCAGCGCGGTGGCGCCGGAATCCGCCAGCACGGCCAGCCACAGTCCGGTAATGCCCAGAATGCTGGTGACCAGAAAGACGGCTTTCAGCCCCAGTGCGATGGTAATGTTCTGGCGAATATTGCGCTGCGTCGCCCGCGACAGGCTAATCATCGCCGCCAGCCCGGTCAGGCGGCTGTGCGTTAAGGCTGCATCAGCCGTCTCCAGCGCCACATCCGTACCGCTTCCCATCGCAATCCCGATGGTTGCAGCCTTCATCGCCGGTGCGTCGTTGATACCGTCGCCGACCATCGCCACGGGATGCTGCTGACTCAATTCGCTGACCGCCGTGACCTTATCGGCAGGGAGCAGGCTGGCGCGGTAATCGATCCCTAATGTTGCTGCAATCGCTGCCGCCGCGCGGGGGTTATCGCCCGTGAGCATGACGCCACGAATCCCCAACTGCTGCAACGCATCCAGCGCTTCACGTGCATCGTGGCGTAGCGTATCGCTCAACGCCAGCACGCCGAGCAGGTTATCGTCCTCTTGCACCACCACGACGGTTTTCCCTTCGTTTTCCAGCGTCTCAACCCGTTGCAACCAGTCGGCATCAAGCAGATCGGGCGCGACACGAGTTGGCGCGCTGACCTGAATCCGCTTGCCGCCTATCGTGCCTTCCACGCCGACTCCCGCCAGCGCTTTGCGGTTTTCCGCCATTGGCAGGAACGTGCTGCTGGATCGCGCATGCTGGACGATCGCTTTGGCAAGCGGATGGTGCGAACCGGATTCCACCGCAGCAGTGCGCGTCAGCAGTGCCGTAGCGCTAACACCCGCGGCGGGCAATACGTCCGTCACCTGCGGCTTGCCTTCCGTCAGCGTGCCCGTTTTATCAAACGCGATAGTCTTGATGCTGCCCAGCGATTCCAGCGCTGCACCGCCTTTAATCAGCGCCCCACGACGCGTTGCGGCGGCTAGCCCGGACGTAATCGCCGCAGGCGTTGAGATCACCAGCGCACACGGACAGCCAATTAACAGCAGCGTCAGGCCGCGATAAATCCACTCTTGCCACGGCTGCGCCAGCAGCAACGGCGGTACCAGAATCACCAGCAGCGACAGCAGCATGATGGCTGGCGTGTAGTAACGGCTGAACTTATCGAGGAAGCGTTCTATCGGCGCACGGCGCTCTTCCGCTTCTTCTATCAGTTGCAGAATGCGGTCGATAGCGCTGTTGCCCGGCTGTGACACCACGCGCAGCTGCACGACTCGATCGACGCACAGGCTGCCTGCGGCAATTTTCTCACCCGGCGTACGCTCAACGGGAACCGATTCACCGGTCAGCGCGCTTTCATCAAAGCTGGCGTCGCTGTTCAAGAGTTCCGCATCGGCGGGGAGTCGTCCACCAGGCGCGACTTCAATCACGTCACCGGGAACCAAACTGGCAACGGGAACGAGGCGTCGCTGCCCGTTGCCGACGACCGTGGCATCTTCGGGAAGCAGCGCCATCAGCGCCGTTACGCCCCGTCGTGCGCGGTTTGCCGCGTAAGATTCCAGATGTTCGCCCAGCATAAACAGCAGCAGGATGACGGTGGCTTCGGTGGTGGCGCCAATCAAGAGCGCCCCAATGGAAGCGACGCTCATCAGCGTTTCAATCGCGAAGGGCGTACCCGTGCGAATGAGCTGCACCGTTTTCTTCAGTATCGGAATCAGCCCGATGATGGTGGTCGCGATAAACGCGATCTGCCCGCCGCGCTCGCTTAGCAGGGAAAGTCCCCAGCTTGCAGCAGCCAGCAGAGTAAAAAG
Source organism: Pectobacterium polaris (assembly GCF_002307355.1). Lineage (NCBI taxonomy): Bacteria > Pseudomonadati > Pseudomonadota > Gammaproteobacteria > Enterobacterales > Pectobacteriaceae > Pectobacterium > Pectobacterium polaris. Next base: position 1,286,655 of record NZ_CP017481.1, read on the forward strand.
TATTAAGAAACCATATTCATGTACGAAACGACGTACGGTTGACGTGTCGGGTGGGGCGAGGGGGAGTGCAGTGTCCTGCAAGGTGAAACCCGCTTGCTGAACAGCATGTTGAACCTGAAGTCGAATATCGGTGTTGGCATCAACAACCAATTTTTCGGTGGCGAACAGCACTTTGGCTTGTTCAATTCCGGTGAGATTTTTTACTGCATTTTCGATTTTTCGTGCGCAGCTGGGACAATCCATCCCGCTGATTTTCCAACTGAAACGCTGGTGGGATCGGGGCCTGTCGCTGTCTCCGCCGTCGGGGTCGTCTGAATCCGCGCTACCGCCGCTGTCTGACGACGACTGATCTGTGCCACACGCGCTCTGCACTACGGCGTCAGACGTGTGTTTGGTTGAACAGCAGCTGTGGTCGGCGTGGTTTGAATGCTGCGTGTGCTCGTTGCAGCAGCTTTTGGCGCTGCGTGGCGCGTGGTGAACGCTGTTATTGCAGCAGGCTGATTTCTCAGAGCTGTGGTTATGTTGATGAGAGTGCATATCTTCCTCCATTGTTGAACCAATCCCATTAGGGCTATTTCATTTGCCATTTTGAACCTGGGCAGTGCTCAAACAAACGCAATTGCGTTTGAACGCCCCTTGGGGCGGCCCGTAGGGTGAGCGTAGCGAATAATCCTCACGTACTACTGTACGCTCCGATTTCTGCGCGCTGTCCGAGTCCAAACTGGCTGCACCAATAACGCCTACTGGAATAGTTTCTTAGTGATTACGATTCTCATCAGGAACTTTACACCGCCGCTCAATGCTTAGCCAGATTTTCGTGAGTGCCGCGAACGTCAGAAATAGAGGGAGCGAACGATCAGGAAATGGCCGCCAAAATAACCCGCTGCCACAATCGCCTGATGGGCACGGAACGGAAAACGGTAATGGTGAATCAGCCAGGCCGCATGGGCGATAAACAGCAGCACGGTGCCCGTCAGCAGGGAGAAATTCGCGTTTGTCCCCAGCGCAAAATACCGCTCGCCAGCAATCCAGACCATCAGCGCCGTCATGATGATAAATGCGCAAGCGGGCCAGCGCTGTGCTTCCAACCGTCCCCAGATAATAGCGATCAGGATTGCGGCCAGAATGACGAGCGTTAACGCTAGCGGCCAGAAGAACGTGAGTGAAATTTGTCCGGTAAAAAAGCTAATGGTGTACAGCAGATGGGAGAGAAAATAGGCGCCAAACGCGTAAAGCAGGCGCTGAGTTGGCAGCAACAGCAGGGTGTCTGCGGCCAGCGTGGCCAGCAGCCCCAGCACAATCAGATAGCCCGGCACACCAAGCAGCGGCGTTTGCCAGGCCAGAGCCAGCAGCAGTAGCATGGTGACCGGTTTGAATAACCAACGCTGCCACGTTGGACCACGGTAGCTGGCGTCCACATACAACCAACCAGAAAAAAGCACAGCAATAAATGACCAAAGCATAGCGTGTCCTTTTTGTGTTTTTGTTTGTGTCAGGATAAAAATAAACCGTTCTTTGTTCAGTGTAGGGGATTGTGGGGAAGTTAAACAACACGGGGTGAGACGGATGCGACTTCTGTGAGCTTCATGTTATGTTATCGCCTGTTTTTATTGTAGATGGGCGCCGTGAAGTCTCGAAGGGAGCATTGAGTTGAATGAGTAATGAATCCGCGCTTTATCGTATTCAATTTATAAATAACGGTAAGAATTACCAGCTTTACGTGCGTGAGTTGGTGCAGAGCAGCCTGTTCGGTTTTATTGAAATTGCCGACTTTGTGTTTGATAGCCAGTCAACGGTGTTGGTTGACCCGTCAACCGAGAAACTGAAAACGGAATTCTCCGGCGTTAACCGCAGTTTTATTCCTCTACAGGCGATCATTCGCATCGATGCCGTGACGGAAAAAGGCAGCGCCCGCATTTCTGATTTAGGCGATAACGTTACCGCATTTCCTTATCTTCCCGGCAAGAAACCCTGATGAATGACTTTCCCTGGCTGTTGGCCTTGGCCGTCGGTGCGATTTTGGTGCTGGCGGCGCGGCAATATCGACGCCAACGCCAGCGGGAAGCGCAGAATGACGCGGCTCCGCTGCGGATCGTGGCCGCTGAGGTGAAACACAAACGCGAATTTCCCCGTAGCCGTCGACGGGCGCGCGAACATCAGGTGATGGTTGTAGAGGATATGCTTTATGAGGTCACGTTCAGACCGATTACCGGCGGCGCGACCATCACGCTGCGCCTTGAAAATGCGGATTATCACCAGCTTGATACTGGCATGCAGGGGTCGTTGCAGCTAAAGGGCACACGCTTTATCCGCTTTGTGCCCCAGCAGAAGTAGTGATTACGACTTCGGTGGTTTAGGCTGCTTTTTCTGCCACGCCAGCAGTTCAAACACGCCAAAAAGGAAAATGCGTGCCTGAAGTGCGCGGCTCAGCGCGGGGCTGTCTTTCGGCTGGCTGGATTTTAACAGCAGCAGTTGAAAACCATGCATCAGGATCATAAACACCATCGCCACGGTCATGAAGATATTCAACGGCTTGGGGAACGGTTGAATCAGGTTAAGTAACAAAAATCCCCACACGCCCAGCATCAATAGCCTGCCAAGGTTAATCAAAATCATCTCTTACCCTTACGTTGCTGCGAAGATCATTGACGAATGTATAAACGGTAGGCGACTTGACCCGCAATTTTCTCACGGTGCAGTTGCCAATTTTCCGGGATAGTCAGCTGCGCATTTTCCGCCTCTGTTTCCACGTAAATCCACGCGTCGGGTGCCAGCCAACCCTGTTGTTCCAGCAGGGCAAGCGTGTTGTTCAGCAGCTCTTTGCGAAACGGTGGATCGAGAAACACGACGTCAAACGGCGTGCCCGGCTTCGCCAGCCAGCTCAGGGCATCAGTATTGACCACCTCGGCGTTTTCCGCCCGAAGCAACGCCAGATTTTGCGTTAACTGCTGCGCGACTGCACGCTCCATCTCCAATAATGTGGCGTGTTCAGCATAACGGGATAAGGCTTCCAGCCCGAGCGCGCCGCTGCCAGCAAAGCAGTCTAGGCAGCGTGCCTGTTGAATAACGGGAGCCAGCCAGTTAAACAGCGTTTCCCGCACGCGATCGGTGGTGGGACGTAAACCGGGGCTATCAGGAACCGGAAGTTTTCTGCCGCGCCATTGACCACCGATGATTCGGATTTGTCCGGCGGCTGACGATGCATTTTTTTTAGCCATAGCTCACAGGGTTATTGTTGTGCCGCATCATCGTGGTGTGGATGCGGGCAGGAAATTTCTGGCGCTATTCTAGCGGCGGTTACGTGTAGAGGGAATGTTAAGATGGACGTTAAGGCGCTTAACTCAAAATTTTGTGCTGTCTGCGGGCTTTCGATAACGCGCGGCGTTTGACACACTTCGTTACGGACATTGCCTTTCGTTACGAAGATTGTCGGCAGCACCGAGAATTGTCTGTCATTGCCCCCGTTGGCTGCGTGTTGCTGTCGGCAGGAAAGTGTTAAACTTGTTGTTTAAATATGATTTTCATTGATTGATTCGCTGCGGTGAGCAGCGTGGAGCGCGATCGCACATGTCAAAAGAAAAGAAGCGCGGTTTTTTTTCCTGGCTGGGATTAGGGAAACAGGAAGAAAAACAACAAGAGCAACCTCAGCCAGTTGTTGAAGAACAGCCGTCAGCGGCGGAATCAGATGCTGCTGCATCGGTTCACCAGACCGTTGAGCACGCGCCGGAGCAGGTAGAGAAACCGCTGCCGGAAGCGCCTGTCGTTGAAGAAGAGATAAAGGTTGAAGCGGAAGCGCTAATCCAACCTGCCGCCGAGCGTGATGTTACCGCAGCGGCTGACGAACCGGCCGTCGCTGTCCCTGAACCCGTCGTATCGGCTCCCATTATTCCTGAAACAGACGATCGTGACCCGATCGATCATGACGTTCTCGATCGGGATGTCGTCGATCCGATCGTGCAGACTGAGATCGCCGAAAGCGCGACGGTGGTTGATGCAGAGCCGGACGTTGCGCAGCAGGAAGAGCAAGAATACGAAGAACCAGAACAGGTGCAGCCAGACGATGTGCCTGTCGTGGCGCAAGAGCAGGAACGTCCGACGAAAGAAGGTTTCTTCGCTCGTCTGAAACGTAGTCTGGTGAAAACGCGCCAGAACCTCGGTTCCGGATTTATCGGATTGTTTCGCGGTAAGAAAATCGACGACGATCTGTTTGACGAACTGGAAGAACAGTTGCTGATTGCCGACGTCGGGGTTGAGACGACCCGTAAGATCATCGGCAGCCTGACAGAGCACGCCAGCCGCCGCCAACTGAAAGATGCTGATACGCTTTTTGTGAAGCTGAAAGAAGAAATGGCGGAGATTCTTGCTAAGGTGGACGCCCCGCTGAATATCGAAGGCAAAACACCGTATGTCATTCTGATGGTTGGCGTTAATGGCGTGGGTAAAACCACCACCATCGGGAAAATGGCACGTCAGTTCCAGGCGCAGGGCAAATCCGTGATGCTGGCGGCGGGGATACCTTCCGTGCGGCGGCGGTCGAGCAGCTTCAGGTCTGGGGACAGCGCAATAACGTGGCGGTGGTGGCGCAGCATACCGGTGCGGATTCGGCATCGGTGATTTTCGATGCGATTCAGGCCGCGAAAGCGCGCGGCGTTGATGTCCTGATCGCGGACACCGCGGGTCGCTTGCAGAACAAAGCGCACCTGATGGAAGAGCTGAAAAAGATTGTGCGCGTGATGAAGAAGCTGGACGAAGACGCGCCGCATGAAGTGATGCTGACGTTGGATGCGAGCACCGGGCAGAACGCAGTGAGTCAGGCCAAGCTGTTTAATGAAGCGGTTGGGCTGACGGGTATTACCTTAACTAAGCTGGACGGTACCGCGAAAGGCGGGGTGATTTTCGCCATTGCCGACCAGTTCGCTATTCCTATCCGCTATATTGGGGTAGGTGAAGGTATTGAAGATTTACGGCCATTCAAGGCCGACGATTTTATTGAGGCACTTTTTGCCCGAGAGGATTAAAACGGATGATTCGTTTTGAACAGGTCAGTAAAGCTTACCTCGGTGGGCGTCAGGCATTGCAAGGGGTGGATTTCCATCTGCGCCCAGCGGAAATGGCGTTCCTGACCGGTCATTCCGGCGCAGGGAAAAGTACCCTGCTGAAACTGATTTGTGGCATTGAACGTCCCAGCGCGGGTCAGATTTTGTTTGGCGGCCACAATATCAGCCGCCTGAAAAAACGCGAAGTCCCGTTCTTGCGACGTCAGATCGGCATGATCTTTCAGGATCACCATCTGTTGATGGAACGCACGGTCTATGACAACGTCGCGATGCCGCTCATCATCGCGGGTGCCAGCAGTGAGGATATCCGTCGCCGGGTATCCGCCGCGCTGGACAAGGTTGGCCTGCTGGATAAAGCGAAAAACTATCCTATCCAGCTGTCCGGTGGTGAGCAGCAGCGCGTTGGCATTGCGCGCGCGGTGGTGAACAAACCTGCGGTGTTACTGGCGGATGAACCGACCGGTAACCTCGACGAAGCGCTGTCAGAAGGCATTTTGCGCCTGTTTGAAGAATTCAATCGCGTTGGCGTTACCGTCCTGATGGCGACGCATGACACTGGGCTGATCGCCCGCCGTAATTACCGTGTGCTGACGCTGTCGGATGGCCGCATGGTGGGGGGAAACCACAATGGCGAATAACGTCCGTAATGCGAAAAAGCCTGTCGCAAAAGCCAAAGCGCTGCGCGGTGGCTGGCAGGAACAGTGGCGCTATGCCTGGACGAATACGCTGGCTGATATGCTGCGTCAGCCGCTGGCTACCTTTCTGACCGTGATGGTCATCGCTATTTCGTTGGCGTTGCCCAGCATCTGCTATCTGGTATGGAAAAACGTCAGTCAGGCTGCTACACAGTGGTATCCCTCGCCTCAGCTGACGGTGTATCTGGATAAATCGCTGGATGACAACGCGGCGCAGGCGGTTATCACGCAGCTTCAATCTGAAGACGGCGTCGATAAAGTCAATTACCTGTCGCGCAATGAAGCGATGGGCGAATTCCGCAACTGGTCCGGTTTTGGTGGCGCGCTCGATATGCTGGAAGAGAACCCGCTGCCAGCCGTGGCGATTATCACGCCGAAAATGAGTTTTCAGGATTCCACCACGCTGACGACGTTGCGCGACCGAGTGGCGGCGACGCAGGGCGTGGATGAAGTACGGATGGATGACAGCTGGTTTGCACGGCTGGTGGCATTGACCAATTTGGTCGGGCAAATTTCCGCGATGATTGGCATCCTGATGATCGTCGCCGTCTTCTTGGTGATCGGCAACAGCGTGCGTTTGAGTATTTTCAGCCGCCGCGAAACCATCAACGTGATGAAGCTGATCGGTGCGACGGACGGTTTTATTCTGCGTCCGTTCCTGAATGGTGGGGCAGCGATGGGCGTGGGCGGCGCGGTACTGTCGCTGATTTTATCGCAGGCGCTGGTCTGGAAGCTGGATGCCGTGGTGGCGCAGGTTGCCGCTGTTTTTGGTACGACGTTTGCCGTCAAAGGGCTGAGCTGGGATGAATCTCTGCTGCTGCTGTTAATCGCCGGCATGATTGGCTGGTTGGCCGCCTGGCTTGCAACGGTGCAACATTTACGCCGTTTTACACCACAGTAAGCGTTTTCTGGTATAATTATCCCCTGTAATTCAGACCGTATTGCAGGGGAAATTTCCTCAGCGACATCTCTTCTTTGTTCTTCCCGCTGTATTTTCCCTTGGTTTCTCGTGCGTTAATGTCTCGTTTTTCTCCTGCTTGATCTCTGGCATGAGGTGAATAAAATGAGAGGAACTTGCGAGCGAAATCACAGTCTGAATAGACAGATTTTAGGATTTGATTAATCTGGTTTTAAGGTTTTTCTTAAAATAAGCTTTAAGGTGCCGTGTTTTGCCATCTTCGCGCAAAACGATGCGGTGAAGCAGTGCTAAGATAACCAACTGCAATATGACGAGTAGAGCAACTGAGAGGGTTGAATGACCAAAGATATGCAAACTTTCACCTTAGTTCCCCAGGGCAGTCTGGAAGGGTATATTCGTGCCGCCAATGCCTATCCGATGCTGACGGCGGAGGAAGAGCGGGCGCTGGCTGAACGGCTGCATTATCAGGGCGATCTGGAGGCTGCTAAGCACCTGATTCTGTCACACCTGCGTTTTGTTATTCACGTTGCCCGTAACTATTCCGGCTACGGCCTGCCGCAGGCGGACCTGATTCAGGAAGGGAACATCGGCCTGATGAAAGCGGTACGTCGCTTTAATCCTGAAGTTGGTGTGCGTCTGGTTTCTTTCGCCGTGCATTGGATCAAAGCCGAAATTCATGAATACGTGCTGCGTAACTGGCGTATCGTGAAAGTCGCAACCACGAAAGCACAGCGTAAGCTGTTCTTTAACCTGCGTAAGTCTAAAACTCGCCTCGGCTGGTTTAATCAGGATGAAGTCGAACTTGTCGCGCGTGAGCTTGGTGTGACCAGCAAAGACGTGCGTGAGATGGAATCCCGGATGGCGGCGCAGGACATGACGTTCGATCCGACGCCGGAAGAGGATTCGCACGACGGCAAGGCGATGTCGCCGATGCTTTACCTACAGGATAAATCGTCTGACTTTGCCGATGGCATTGAAGAAGATAACTGGGAAACGCATGCGGCCGATAAGCTCACCTACGCGCTGGAAGGGCTGGACGAACGCAGCCAGCACATTATTCGCGCCCGCTGGTTGGATGATGACAACAAATCCACCTTGCAGGAACTAGCCGATCAATACGGCGTTTCCGCAGAGCGTGTGCGTCAGTTAGAAAAGAATGCGATGAAAAAACTGCGAGCGGCGATAGAAGCCTAATCGCTCTCATCGTCTCTTTCTGTAGCGACCGGGTAATGCCCGGTCGTTTTGTTTTTGTCTGATGTCAGTCCGCAGAGCTTGGTTTATGGCTTCTCTGGGTTGAGTTGGTCAAGAATCAACGGTGTTTCTTTTCTACGAATATAGCGCCAGCCGCCGGACACCGGTGAGAAACCGCAGGACACCATAAACCGCGCCAGCACTTCCTCTTTGATCGCCGCATGATCGGCCGTGGCCAGCCACCACTCTTTCACCTCAGGAAGCTGATGGCGGACTTCATCAATCAAGAGTTTTCCGACGCCCCGCCGCCGCGTGACTTCCCGCACCATGAGATCGCTCAGTTCCGCATATTCTCCTTCAAGCTCGACCAGCATGCCGCCTAATAACCGATCGTTAAAACGGGCGGCAAATAATCGCCGATCGGGGGTGAGTTCTTCCTCGAGTAAATCAATGTTCTGATGCGGCCAAATCTTTGCCAGATCAATTTTATCCTGAGGGCTGAATCGGGTGAGGCATTCAACGGTTAGTTTCATTTTTATCGGCACTCCATCATATGAGTGAAGAATAATGTAGTTGTCTTGTAGTGGAACAGTTGTGTAATTTGATCGTTATGGTTAATAGGGTAAATGTTTTTCCCATTCTCTGTTTTTCGAGTAATCCATCAACAATTAATGCACAAAGCAGAATATCTGACTATATATAAATTGAATGCTGGTTTTTGCATCTGGCATTTTGTGCTGTTTGCTCCGCTTGTTTCTGACAGCGCGAGTTGATTTGCAGCATAATATTCCTGTTTAATAATATGAAAAATAAAGCCTTATTAGAAATCATTACTAATAATAACCTAAGCCTTTCTTACTTATAAGAAAATAGCAGGTTATGGCGGAAGGCGGTCAGGTTTTCGGCAATATCCATAATGACAGATGGGGTAAAAAGAATGAAATTCAGTAAAGGTAAAGTATTGCTGATGGGTTGTATGGCTGCGGCGTTGAGTCACGCAGTCAGCGCTGCCGATATTAAGGTTGCGGTTGTGGGTGCCATGTCTGGCCCAGTTGCACAGTATGGCGATATGGAATTCATTGGCGCGCGTCAGGCCATTGAAGACATCAACGCAAAAGGTGGCGTAAACGGTAACAAACTGGTTGGCGTTGAATATGATGACGCGTGCGACCCTAAACAGGCGGTTGCCGTCGCGAACAAAGTCATCAATGACGGTATCCGTTATGTGATTGGCCATCTGTGTTCCTCCTCAACGCAGCCTGCGTCTGATATCTATGAAGAAGAAGGCGTGATCATGATTACGCCTGCGGCAACCAACGCCGACTTAACCACGCGCGGCTACAAAATGGTGCTGCGCACAACGGGGCTGGATTCCGATCAGGGACCAACTTCAGCAAAATACATTGTTGAAACCATCAAACCGCAGCGTATCGCCGTGGTTCATGACAAACAGCAATATGGTGAAGGTTTGGCCCGCTCTGTTCAGGATAGCCTGAAAAAAGCCGGTGCGAATGTTGTGCTGTTTGAAGGTGTGACGGCGGGTGATAAAGATTTCTCTACGCTGGTTGCGCGTCTGAAGAAAGAGAACGTCGATTTCGTCTATTTCGGCGGCTACTACCCGGAAATGGGGCAGATTCTGCGTCAGGCGCGTCAGGCTGGCATGACCACCAAATTCATGGGCCCAGAGGGCGTGGGTAACTCGTCGCTGTCCAACATCGCAGGCGATGCCTCTGAAGGCATGCTGGTGACGCTGCCGAAGCGTTACGATCAGGTTCCTGCTAACCAACCGATTGTTGATGCGCTGAAAGCCAAGAAACTGGATCCAACCGGTCCGTTCGTTTGGACGACCTATGCCGCGCTGCAATCGCTGACCACTGCGATGGCACGTACTGGTAGCGATGAACCGGAAAAACTGGCCGCAGATCTGAAAGCGAATCCTGTGGATACGGTAATGGGACCATTAAGCTGGGATGCAAAAGGCGACCTGAAAGGGTTTGAATTTGGCGTATTTGAGTGGCACAAAGACGGTACTTCCAGCGCAGTGAAATAATCATCCTGCTGGGAGGCGGGTAACGGGTGAAGATGCCGTTGTCTGCCTCTTCGGCGTGGAGAGCATTCTCCGCCCGCCGAGTGTGTACCAATAATAATCCCTCAATACCGAAGCCCCCGTTGCCGCAAGGCGCGGGGGCAGCATTTAAGGTTTAAGGTATGTCCGAGCAGTTCCTTTACTTTTTTCAGCAGATGTTCAACGGCCTGACGTTGGGCAGCACCTATGCGCTGATCGCCATTGGCTACACCATGGTTTACGGCATTATCGGCATGATTAACTTCGCACACGGCGAAGTGTATATGATCGGTAGCTACGTCTCCTTTATTGTGATTGCGGCCCTGATGATGATGGGTATCGATGCTGGCTGGCTCCTGATTGGTGCCGCTTTCATTGCCGCCGTGGTCATTTCCAGCGCCTACGGCTGGAGTATCGAACGGGTGGCTTACCGACCGGTTCGAACGTCAAAGCGTCTGATTGCGCTGATTTCTGCCATCGGGATGTCAATTTTCCTGCAAAACTACGTCAGCCTGAATCAGGGCTCGCGTGATGTTGCACTGCCGAGTCTGGTGACCGGCCAGTGGGTGCTGGGCGAAAGCAATGGCTTTGCCGCGACGATTAGCACCATGCAGTTGACCATCTGGATCGTGACGTTCCTCGCCATGCTGGCGCTGACGCTATTTATTCGCTATTCCCGTATGGGTCGCGCCTGTCGCGCCTGTGCGGAAGACCTGAAAATGGCAAGCCTGCTGGGTATCAGCACCGATCGCGTGATCTCCCTGACCTTCGTCATTGGCGCGCTCATGGCTGCTGTTGCTGGCGTGCTGCTGGGGCAATTCTACGGCGTCATCAACCCCTATATCGGCTTTATGGCCGGGATGAAAGCCTTTACGGCGGCGGTACTGGGCGGCATCGGTAGTATTCCTGGTGCGATGATCGGTGGGCTGATTCTGGGCGTAGCCGAAGCGCTGACGTCCGCTTACCTGAGCACGGAATACAAAGACGCGGTGTCGTTTGCGCTGCTGATTGTGGTGCTGTTGGTGATGCCAACCGGCATTCTGGGTCGCCCGGAGGTTGAGAAAGTATGAAGCAGCTCAACCTGTTTAATGCGTTGGTTTCCGCGTTCATGCTGCTGGTGCTGGCCTCGTTCTTAATGGGCATGCAGTTGGCGCTGGATGGCACCAAGTTGGTGGTGCGCGGTGCTGATGAAGTCCGTTGGTATTGGATTGGCGCGGGCTGCATCGTGGTGTTCTTCTTCCAGTTGATTCGCCCGTTCTTCCAGCAAAGCATCAAGAAATTCTCTGCACCGTCGCTGGTGCTGCCGAGCTTTGATGGTAGTACGCCACGGCAGAAGATATTGGCTGCGGCATTGATTATCGCCGCTATAGCCTGGCCGTTTCTGGTGTCGCGCGGTACGGTGGATATCGCCACGCTCACGCTGATTTACGTGATGCTGGGTCTGGGCTTGAACGTTGTAGTTGGCCTGTCCGGCCTGCTGGTATTGGGCTACGGCGGGTTTTACGCCATTGGCGCGTATACCTATGCGTTGCTGAACCACTATTACGGATTGGGCTTCTGGGAAAGTCTGCCGCTGGCAGGCATGGTGGCGGCGCTGTCCGGCTTCCTGTTAGGGTTCCCGGTGCTGCGTTTGCGCGGTGACTATCTGGCGATTGTGACGCTCGGGTTCGGTGAAATTGTCCGTATCCTGCTGCTGAACAACACTGAAATTACCGGTGGTCCGAACGGCATCAGCCAGATCCCTAAACCGACCTTCTTTGGTCTGGAATTTGGCCGTAACGCGCGCGATGGTGGTTGGGATACGTTCCACAATTTCTTCGGTCTGCAATATGACCCGAGCGATCGCGTCATCTTCCTGTATCTGGTCGCGCTGCTGCTGGTCGTGTTAACCCTGTTTGTGATTAACCGTCTGCTGCGGATGCCGCTGGGACGTGCCTGGGAAGCGCTGCGCGATGATGAAATCGCCTGTCGTTCTCTGGGGCTGAGCCCAACGCGCATCAAGCTGACCGCGTTTACCATCAGCGCCGCGTTCGCGGGTTTTGCCGGTACGCTGTTTGCCGCGCGTCAGGGCTTCGTTAGCCCGGAATCGTTCACGTTCGCTGAATCTGCCTTTGTGCTAGCCATCGTCGTGCTGGGCGGAATGGGCTCGCAGTTTGCGGTCATTCTCGCTGCAATCTTGCTGGTTGTATCCCGCGAGCTGATGCGCGATCTGAATGAATACAGCATGCTGCTGCTGGGTGCGCTGATGGTTCTGATGATGATTTGGCGTCCGCAAGGCCTGCTGCCGATGAAGCGTCCTGAGATGAAGTTGAAAGTCGCGAAGAAGGAAGAGCAAGCATGAGCACGCAGCCACTATTATCAGTCAGAGGTCTGATGATGCGTTTTGGCGGCCTGCTGGCGGTCAACAACGTTGAAATGGATATTCATGCTGGCGAAATCGTCTCGCTGATCGGCCCGAACGGGGCGGGGAAAACCACGGTCTTTAACTGCCTGACTGGTTTTTATCGCCCAAGCGGCGGCACCATCATGCTGCGCGATCGTCATCTGGAAGGATTACCCGGACAGGCGATTGCCCGAATGGGCGTGGTGCGCACATTCCAGCACGTTCGCCTGTTCCGTGAAATGACGGTGATCGAGAACCTGCTAGTGGCACAGCATCAGCACCTGAAAAGCGGCGTATTTGCCGGGCTGTTGAAAACCCCGGGCTTTCGTCGTGCTGAAGCCGATGCGCAAGAGCGCGCCGCGGTGTGGCTGGAGCGTATCGGTCTGTTAGAGTTAGCGAACCGTCAGGCGGGGAATCTGTCTTACGGCCAGCAGCGCCGTCTGGAAATCGCCCGTTGCATGGTGACACGACCTGAGCTGCTGATGCTGGATGAGCCTGCTGCCGGTCTGAACCCGAAAGAAACTGACGAGTTAAATCAGCTGATTGCGGAATTGCGCGATAGCCATCAGGTGTCCGTTTTGTTGATTGAGCATGATATGAAGCTGGTGATGGGAATTTCCGACCGGATTTATGTCGTCAATCAGGGAACGCCGCTGGCACAAGGCACCCCAGCTGAAATTCGTAACAACCCGGATGTCATCCGTGCATATCTGGGTGAAGGATAACGTTTATGCTGTCATTACATCAGGTTTCGGCCCACTACGGAAAAATTCAGGCGCTGCATCAGGTGAGCCTGCACATTAATCAGGGCGAGATTGTTACGCTGATCGGCGCGAACGGTGCCGGTAAAACCACGCTGCTGGGCACGCTGTGCGGTGACCCGCGCGCGACGGAAGGCACCATCACGTTTGACGGTAAGGACATCACAAACTGGCAGACGGCGCAGATTATGCGTGAAGCTATCGCGATTGTGCCGGAAGGGCGTCGCGTCTTTTCCCGCATGACGGTAGAAGAAAATCTAGCGATGGGGGGGTTCTTTGCCGAGCGCGATCAGTATCAGGAACGCATTGCGCGCGTCTACGATCTGTTCCCTCGTCTGTTCGAGCGACGCGCCCAGCGTTCCGGCACGATGTCCGGCGGCGAACAGCAGATGCTGGCGATTGGCCGTGCGCTGATGAGCCAGCCGCGTTTACTGCTGCTGGACGAGCCGTCGCTGGGGCTGGCACCGATCATCATTCTGCAAATTTTCGACACGATCCAGCAACTGCGCGAAGAGGGGATGACCATCTTCCTGGTGGAGCAAAACGCCAATCAGGCGCTGAAACTGGCTGATCGGGGTTATGTACTTGAAAACGGCCATGTCGTGTTGGAAGATACCGGAGCGGCATTGTTAGCTAATGAAGCGGTACGTTCGGCCTATCTGGGCGGATAATTTTAGAGCAGATCTACCCTAAATCATTCGAGCGGCGGAACGCCAACGCGTATGCCGCTCGAAGGATGACAGGGGGAATCGTTATCGGGCCGGTTTACCGGCCTGTTTCGTAGAAGGGTTAAGAAGAGATGGCCATTGAAGGGTTGTTAGCGCACCGCATCGCTCAGTTAAAAAGTTCCGCCATCCGTGAACTGCTGAAACACAGCAAGATGGAAAATATTATCTCGCTGGCTGGCGGGATTCCGTCAGATGCATTATTTGATTTTGAAGGGCTAAGTCAGGCCACGCAGTTAGCGATTACCGAACAGCCGAAAACGGCATTCCAGTATGGCTTAACTGAAGGCAGCAGCGTGCTGCGCGATCGCATTGCCGAGCTGTGCGCCGTACGCGGCGTAAAAACGCGCGGTGATGACATTGTCGTGACGGCCGGTTCGCAGCAGGCGCTGGACCTGATCATGCGTGCGATGGTCGATCCGGGCGACGTGTTTGTCGTTGAACGTCCGACTTACCTGGCGGCACTGCAAACGCTGGAACTGGCGCAGGCGCAGGTGATGTCTGTGTCGTCCGATGCCGACGGCATGGTGGTCGATGAGCTGGAAGAGCTGCTGAAGAAACAGCGCATCAAAGGCGTTTATATCGTTCCGAACTTCGGTAACCCGAGCGGCGTGACGCTGAGCTATGAACGTCGCCTGAAATTGATTCAGCTGGCAGAGCGCTACGGTTTTGTCATTATCGAAGACGATCCCTATGGCGAGCTGCGCTTCACCGAAGAGCGCAACCCGACGCTGTTCCAACTGGCGGAAGAGAAGCTGGGTAGCACGGAATACGTGCTGTATACCTCTACGTTCTCGAAGGTGCTGGCACCGGGACTGCGTCTCGGCTGGGCGATTCTGCCGGATTGGCTGTTGCACAAAGTCGCGATTATCAAACAGGCCGCTGACCTGCATGCCAGCGCACTGTCGCAGACCGTCGCGGAATGCTATCTGGGGCTGGGACGTCTGGATACGCAGATCGAGAAAATTCGCCACGCGTATAAGCACAAAGGCGAACTGCTGGCACAGCTGGTCGAGAAGGAACTGGGTGATGTCATCACCTTCAACCAGCCGAAGGGCGGGATGTTCCTGTGGGCGAAGTTCCGTCAGGACGATTTCAACACGACGGAATGGCTGAAGAAGACGCTGGAGCAGGGCGTGGTCTTCGTGCCGGGCGAGTTCTTCTTCCCAGACAATATCGATTACTCAACGCTGCGTCTGTCCTTTGCGACGGCAACGGATGAGCAAATGCATGAAGCGGTGGCTCGCCTGCGTCGGGCGCTGTAATCGCCGATAATGAATTGCCCGTTAATGTGAAAAAAAACCGCTGATATTTCAGCGGTTTTTCTTTTTTTAACGTCGAGTTAATCGGTTGTGTGTTTAAAAGGTTTCCCAGTTTGTGTGACTCGAACTACCGGCCAGCGCCAGTTTGGGTCTGTACAGTTTCGCCACTGGTGGTGCGGCACGCTGTGGCTGGATGCCGTCGATTTTGAACACGCTCATCAACTCAACCAGATGTTTGGCCTGTTGACTCAGGCTGTCTGCGGCGGAAGCGGATTCTTCAACCAGCGCGGCGTTCTGTTGGGTGACCTGATCGAGCTGATTGACAGCATCGTTGACCTGAGAAACGCCCTGTTCCTGCTCGTGGGTGGTCAGGCCGATTTCATTGATAAGATTGGCGACACGCTGCGACTGCTCCACGACTTCTTCTATGGTTACGCCGGCTTCGTTAACTAACCGTTCGCCCGCTTCCACTTTTCCTACGCTGATGCCGATCAGGTCCTTAATTTCACGTGCTGCGGAGGCGGAACGTTGCGCCAGTGAGCGAACTTCCCCGGCCACTACTGCGAATCCGCGTCCTTGTTCTCCGGCGCGGGCGGCTTCGACAGCAGCGTTGAGCGCCAGAATGTTGGTCTGGAAAGCAATGCCGTCAATCACGCCGATAATATCGCCAATTTTACGCGAACTGGCGGTGATCTCTTCCATTGTCCGCACGACGTTGTTAACGACATCTCCGCCTTTGCGGGCCGCCGCGCTGGCCGAGTTGGCAAGCTGTGCCGCGTTACGCACGGTGTCGGCGTTCTGTTTCACGGTGATATTCATCTCTTCCATGGAGGCAGCGGTTTCCTGAAGATTTGCGGCCTGTTCTTCCGTGCGTTGACTCAGATCGGTATTGCCGATGGCAATCTGGCTGGCACCTGTGGCGATAGACTCGCTGCTTTGATGAACTTGCCCGACGATATTGCTCAGGCTTTGGCGCATCTCTTCCATCGCAGCCAGAATACTGGTGGTGTCTCCGGCACGTCGTTCAATCGCGATGGCAAGATTCCCTTTGGCGACCTGACGCGTGATCTCCAGCGTATAGGCCGGTTCTCCGCCAAGCTGACGCTTAATTTTACGGGTGATCCACCAGGCGACAACACCTCCCAATAGCGAGGCACACAGCGTGAGAATCAGCATTAAGCTGCCAGCATTGAACGCTTCTTTCTCGGACTGGTTGGCGATATCTATCGTAAGAGATTTCTGCCTCTCAGCCATTTTATCCAGTGCGGTGAATACGCTTGCCTGTGTAGCGCGTACCTCCGTCAGCAGAAAGTTGCGAAACGCGTCGTGCTGGCTGGTCATCGCCAGTTCAATGGCTTTTCTCATGTTGCTGATATAGGCGGGGAGGGCCTGTTCCAGTGCTGCAACCAGCGCTTTAGTCTCGTTGCTCACCGCGTTGTTACGTATTTGCGCCAGCAACTCGTTATTACGTACGATGGATTTCTCAATGCGCTCCTTTTCCGTCTTCATCTGCTGTTGATCGTTTAGAAGTGCAATATTTCTGATGGCACGTGCGGTGTCGTTAACGTTGTCTTTAAATTCCTGCATTAACAGAAGATTGGTAATACGGACTTGTGACAGGATCTGAATGTTTCCCCCGAGTTTTTCTAACTGAGTACGACCCAGTATGGCGACTAAAAATCCAATGACGATAATTAGCGTAAAACCCGTTCCTAACATTTTTCCCAAGCTTATATTCTTCATGATGTACCTTTTTTAATTATTGAAATTTGACACAGCAGGTGTCGTTATTTTGAGGGTGATGGTACAGATGCGATTCACCCCACGAGTTTTATGGCTTTCATCATTCTATTTATCCCATAGTGCACTTTCTCATGCGGGTGTGTTGGCGACGCTGATACTCCAGTCACTGCGTTGGCGGAGGAATGAGGTCGTCACTTTCATGCACGTAGGGAATGCCTGTTAAGAATATTTACAGGCCAAAGGAATGACAAATAAAGTGTAGACAAGAATGTGAAGAATTGATGACAGAATAAACGTAACAAAAACCCCCTGATTTATTCGTCGGCTAGAGAATTAATATTATTTTCTTATCGTAGTCAGGATAGATAATAAATATTAATCAATGATGCTCTACCTAATAAGAGTGAGATTTTTTTCTTATTACTATTTATTTTGTAACTTTTAACCTTTAATTGTTATTATTAATAAGCGCGGTTTTTTTAACCGTATTATTTATTCTTGTTATCCATGGAAAATAAAAAGCCGCTGAAGAGTCAGCGGCTTTATGTTGTGTGCTAAGTGGCCTAGGTATCTATCGCTTGGCCGCGTTCGTTAAAAGGTTTCCCAGT
Organism: Pectobacterium polaris; assembly: GCF_002307355.1. Classification (NCBI taxonomy): domain Bacteria; kingdom Pseudomonadati; phylum Pseudomonadota; class Gammaproteobacteria; order Enterobacterales; family Pectobacteriaceae; genus Pectobacterium; species Pectobacterium polaris. The sequence goes on from NZ_CP017481.1 coordinate 1,304,064, forward strand.
TATCACGGCTTGTGCTGCCTGACTGACCAGCCAGAGCTAGCCTCGGTGCCGTCTGCTTCTTCGCCTGTGACGTCAGCCGTGGTGCTGGTGTTTGAACGCCGCTGATTTTGAACACGCCCATTAATTCCAGCAGCGTTCTGGCCTGCTCACTCAGGCTGTCGGCGGCGGAGGCGGATTCTTCAACCAGCGCGGCGTTCTGTTGGGTCACCTGATCGAGCTGATTCACCGCATCATTCACCTGAGATACGCCCTGTTCCTGTTCGTGCGTGGTCAGGCCGATCTCATTGAGCAAGTTGGCAACCTGCTGAGATTTTTCGACAATGTCTTTGATGGTGATGCCCGCGTCGTTAACCAGCTTCTCACCCATTTCCACGTTAGCCACGCTGACGCTAATCAGATCTTTGATTTCCCGCGCGGCGGAAGCGGAACGCTGCGCCAGAGAGCGTACTTCACCGGCGACCACGGCGAAGCCACGGCCTTGTTCACCGGCTCTGGCTGCTTCAACGGCAGCATTGAGCGCCAGAATATTGGTCTGGAAAGCAATGCTATCGATGACGCCAATAATATCGCCGATCTTACGCGAACTGGTGGTGATATCTTCCATGGTGCGTACAACGTTACTGACCGCATCGCCGCCTTTTTGCGCCGTCGTGCTGGCGGAATGGGCCAGTTCTGTTGCGGTGCGTACGGTCGCAGCATTCTGCTTCACCGTGGTATTCATTTGTTCCATTGAGGCGGCGGTTTCCTGAAGATTCGCGGCCTGCTCTTCTGTACGCTGGCTCAGATCGGTGTTGCCCATCGCAATCTGCGTCGCGCCCGTGGCGATAGATTCGCTGCTCTGATGCACCTGACCGACGAGGTTGCTCAGGTTTTGACGCATATCTTCCATCGCGGCCAGCACGCTAGTGGTATCGCCGTCGCGCAGTTCAATCGAGACGGCCAGATTCCCTTGTGCAACCTGACGCGTGACTTCCAACGTGTAGGCTGGCTCTCCCCCGATCTGACGTTTAATGGTTCGGGTAATCCACCATGAGATTATTGCCCCCAGTACGACAGAAAGCAGGGCGATAATCACCATCAGCGTACCTGCGCTAGTGGCATTCTTTAAAGACTGGTCGGCGATTTCCACTGTAAGTTTTTCTTGCCAGTTAACCATGTCATTCAGGGCCTTGAAGACGGCATCCTGCTTGGCCCGCACATCGGTTAATAACAGATGTTGAGCTTCGCTGTTCTTGTTCGCCATTGCCAATGCGATGGCGTCTGTATAGCTACTGCTATAGGCCGGGCGCACGCGCTCGAGTACCGCGACCAGTTCCTGAGCATGTTTATCGACGGCGCTGTCGTGGATTTTTTTGAGTAGCATGTTATTGCGGGAAATCATCTCCTCAATACGCGCTTTCTCTTCCTGCAATTGCCGACTGTCTTCCAGCATCGTCAGGTTTCTGATGGCAAGAGCATTGGTGTTAATGTTGTCTTTAAACTCCTGCATTATCAGGAGATTGGTAATGCGGACCTGCGACAGCAGTTGGATGTTTTCCCCGAGCTTGTCGAGCTGGATGCGGCCAAATATCGCCACTAGAAATCCGATAGCGATGACCAGGGTAAAGCCGGTCCCTAGCATTTTACCCAGGCTACTATTTTTGATGAGATTCATTGTGTCCCTTATTATATGTTGAGAACTAATATGGTTGGTGCCGGCGTGCTTTAAATGTGAAATAGGCGTTGCGAAAATGTATTTATTTTGCAAGTGCCATCACGTTGATACCCTAAAGATTCGCGTCGCAGAAAGATGAATAAACATGCGGCTTGAAGAATGACAGGTATATCCTTTCCCGTAATCGTTGCCTGTTTTCCTTGGCTAATAAACTTATCCTAAGTTTACTTTTTCCTGTCACGCTTTCCGGTAAGGGGTCGTCGTGTCTGGTGCGGTGGAACATATACAAATAAGGGTAAATGATGGCGCAGGAGTATAAAAGGTGGCGGTAAAAGCCGCAATATCTCTATGGGTTAGAGAAAAAATAAACTGGGGTCAGGCTGTAATGCTAAATTGACGATCATGTTAATAAACGCTGTGGTTATGATTTTTTGCTTATTTATTCAACGTTAAAAGATGTTTGTTTTTTATTCATTCTTTTTTTTCGAACAACATGATGTTTTTACCCTCATATATTTGATGTTTTTATAATCGAAAATTGCCATTCCTCGTTTTTATTGATTTTATTCAACGGCGCTTAATATAAAACGCATTGCTGGTTTTCCTCTTTATTCATTGTTTTTCCTATTGAAAAAAAACCGCCGATTGCTCAGCGGTTTTGGGGTTCTCTTGGCTGGCCGTTAAAAAGTTTCCCAGTTTTGCTTATCGCTTCCCGCGCTGTTTTTAGGATTGGCGAGAGAGAGTTTGGCACTGGTAGGTCTTTTCAGCTGTGGTGCAATGCGCTGTGACGACCCGCCCTCGACGGCGAAGGTCTTCATCAGCTCGACCAGATGGGCCGCTTGATCGCTCAGGCTATCGGCAGCGGAAGCGGATTGCTCAACGAGCGCGGCATTCTGCTGCGTCACCTTATCAAGCTGGTTAATCGCATCATGAATCTGCGAGACGCCGGATTCTTGTTCCTGCGTGGTGACGCCAATTTCGTTAATCAGATCGGCAACGTGACGTGCCTGACGCACCAGTTCTTCGATTGTCGTTCCCGCATCGCTGACCAGTCTGGAGCCTACCTCGACTTTCTCGACGCTGTGGCCGATCAGCTCTTTAATCTCTTTGGCTGCCGTTGCAGAACGCTGTGCCAGCGAGCGAACTTCGCCTGCTACCACGGCAAAGCCACGACCTTGCTCACCCGCGCGTGCGGCTTCTACCGCGGCGTTAAGCGCCAGAATGTTGGTCTGGAAAGCGATGCCATCGATGACGCTAATGATGTCGCCAATTTTGTGCGAGCTGTCGGTAATCTCTTTCATGGTGATAACAATATTACCGACGGCTTCACCGCCTTTAGCCGCGGTATTGCTGGCGGCCTGCGCCAGTTGAGCGGCATTGCGCACCGTATCGGCATTCTGACGCACGGTTTGGCTCATTTCTTCCGTGGAGGCGGCGGTTTGTTGTAGATTCGCGGCCTGCTCTTCCGTGCGCTGGCTGAGGTCAGTGCTGCCTGCGGCAATCTGGCTGGCACCGGTTGCGATAGATTCGCTGCTCTCACGCACTTGCTCCACAATGCTGCTTAAGCTTTTGCGCATGTTATTCATCGCAAACAGCAAGCTGGTATTGTCGCCCGACGCCAGATCGACCGGTATCGCGAGATTACCTTGCGCGATTTCCTGTGTGACCTGTGTGGCATAGGCGGGTTCACCCCCCAGTTGCTTCTTGATGTGGCGGGTAATCAGCCAGGCGATGCCTGCACCGAACAAGGAGGCGATGACGGCCAGAACCAGCAGTGAATTGCCATCATAGTAGGATTCTTCAATGGCGTTGGTTGCCGTTTGCGTGGTGTAGTCTCTCTGCAACTGAATCATGCTGTTCAGATTGTTAAAAAGCTTGGTTTGTATGGGTTCAAGCTGAGTTTTAACCAACTCAATAGATTCAGCCTGCCTGTTGCTGAGTGACAGCGCGACGGCCTGGCGGCCCACGGTGGCAAATTCAGTGCGATTTTGCTGAAGTTCACCCAGAATATTGCGGACCTCGGTTGCCCGTAAATTTTCTTCCAACTGAGTGACAAGCTTCGTGTTTTTGGCGCTCGTGGCTTCAATCAGTTTTTGATTGTCTTCCAGAACCTTTTGTTCGGTCGCGATAAGCATACGCAACGTGGCTTTGATCGTGACGTTAAGATTATCTTTCAATTCTTGTAGCACGATGAGGTTGGCAAGGTGGTGTTTGGCCAGCCTGTCAGTGGTATTACCGAGGCCAACCAGATGCATTCTGCCGAAAATGGCCACTAATAGGCCGATAACAATAACAATGGCAAAACCCGAACCGACCTGAGTACCCAATTTCATTTTTCTTTTATTCTGCATGTTATCCTCATGACTATTGACACTATTTATTGTTATTAAGCGGATTTTCTTCTGCACGACGAGAGCAATGTACGACTGCGGTTTCTAAATCCTTCTGATGAATAACTAAGCAGTCCACTCTAGGATATCGGCATGAGCAGCGAAAACATTGATTTTAATTGTCGATATTGCCGCAGGCGGATGAGGAAAAAACAGGAAACGCAGGGAATGGATGCTGCTGGCGATGAAGGGATGTAAACGTCAAAGTGGGGGATGCGCGATCCATCCCCCGCGTAGAATTAGAACTGCTCCCAGTTTTGGCTATCGCTTCCCGTGCTGTTTTTAGGATTGGCGAGAGAGAGCTTGGCGCTGGTAGGCCGTTTCAACGGCGGTGCAATGCGCTGTGACGATCCGCCCTCAACGATGAACACTTTCATCAGCTCGACCAGACGGGCAGCCTGATCGCTTAGGCTATCGGCGGCAGAAGCGGATTGCTCAACGAGTGCGGCATTCTGCTGCGTGACCTGATCAAGCTGGTTAACGGCATCATGAATCTGTGAAACGCCAGATTCTTGTTCCTGCGTGGTGACGCCAATTTCGTTAAGCAGACCGGCAACATCCTGTGCCTGGCGCACCAGCTCTTCAATCGTCACGCCAGCGCTGTTCACCATGACGGAACCCGCTTCCACTTTCTCGACGCTGTGGTTGATCAGCTCTTTGATTTCTTTCGCCGCGGAAGCGGAGCGCTGCGCCAGAGAACGCACTTCCCCCGCAACGACCGCAAAACCACGGCCTTGCTCGCCCGCTCGTGCGGCTTCTACTGCGGCGTTAAGCGCCAGAATGTTGGTCTGGAAAGCGATGCCGTCGATGACGCTAATGATGTCGCCAATTTTGTGCGAGCTGTCGGTGATTTCTTTCATCGTTATCACGATATTGCCGACGGCTTTGCCCCCTTTGGCGGCGGTATCGCTGGCGGCCTGCGCCAACTGCGTGGCATTACGCACCGTATCGGTGTTTTGGCGCACGGTCTGGCTCATTTCTTCCATTGAGGCGGCGGTTTGTTGCAGGTTGGCCGCCTGCTCTTCTGTGCGCTGGCTGAGGTCGGTACTGCCAGCGGCAATCTGGCTGGCACCCGTTGCGATCGATTCGCTGCTCTCACGCACCTGTTCAACAATCCCACTCAGGCTTTGGCGCATACCGTTCATGGCTGCCAGCACGCTGTGGTCATCACCGGGGCGCAGATCGACGCTGACGGCCAGATTGCCCTGCGCAACCTCTTGTGCGATGTGTGCGGCGTAAGCGACTTCGCCACCCAGCAGATTTTTTATCGTGCGAGTGATCAGGATGGAGATAAAAATCCCGATGAAGACTGCGAACGCCGCGAACAGCAGCAGCGTATTGCCATCGTCCCTGGCTTTATGCATGGCGTTGGTCGTCGTTTCCATCGTCTGTTTTTTCTGTAACTCAGTCAGTCCGTCCAGAGCCGCGAAAACCGCTGCCTGTGCCGGTGGCATCTCATTGACCATGACTAACGCGGCCTGCACTTTTTCTTCGGGCACTCCAGAGAGGCTTAATGCAATGGCTTTATTCACCGCGCTTAGGTAAGCCGGGCGTGCCTGCGCGAGCTGTTCCAACAGGTTACGGGCTTCCGGTTCGGAAATCTGTTTATAGACTGTCGCCAGGGCTTCGTTATTGCGGATAATTTGCTGATCGAACAGGCGTTTTTCTTCCTGGATACGGGCGCTGTCTTGTGAGAGCCCGATATTACGGACAACACGGGCGACAACCTCAAAACCACTTTTGGTGTCCTGAATCAGAAGCAGGTTGGCCAGATTTTTTTCAGAGAGCGATTCAATATCTTTACCCAGATTGGCGAGATGGACGCGTCCCAGAATGGCAACCATCAGACCGATAATGATGACAGCGGCGAAACCTGCGCCCAGCATGGTGCCAAGTTTCATTTTTGATAGAAAATTCATAATGTTCCTTTATTATTTTGCATTGATTGATGCAGGCTTTGCCTTACAGATTGGTCATCCTTTACGACAGGTCAGGAATGGGGTGCGCTTCTGATTGCATACTGCGGTATGCCGATTTGCGAGAGCGGGCAGGAGAACGCGTTGTTTCTTACCCAAGCGATATTATAAAGGCAGAATAAAAACGGGTAGATGTGGAATATGGGAGTAAAAAGGGCGTATTTTTCAGCATAAAGGAGGTAGGTACATGCAGTATTCAGTTGATACCAATGGGGAAACCGCAGCCTCCCCATTGTGAAATTCACACGATTACAGCACCAGCCACAGTGCCCAGGTGAAGAGGAACCCGGCCAGTCCGAGGATAGTCGTCAGCACCGTCCAGGTGCGCAGGCCATCGGCAACGGACAGCCCCAGATATTTGGTGACGATCCAGAAGCCGGAGTCATTGACGTGCGACAGACCCAGTCCACCAAAGCAGGCAGAGAGCGTCACCAGCACCAGCTGCATCTGGTTCAGGCCGCTGACGGCTTCGCTCAGCAGGCCACAGGTGGTGAGAATGGCGACGGTAGCCGAACCTTGCGAGGCACGCAGCGCCAGCGACAGAATAAATGCGGCAGGCACCAGCGGCAGGTGAATGCTGGTCAGCGTATCCGCCAGCGCTTTACCGATGCCCGATTCCACCAGCACTTTACCGAACACGCCACCGGCACCGGTCACCATAATGACCATCGCGGCGGCAGGCATGGCATCGCCCATCACTCCGCTGGCTTTCTCCAGCGACCAACCGCGACGCAGGGCAATCAGCCAGAACGCTAATCCCAGTGCAATCAGCAGCGCTACGGCGGGAGAACCGACCAGCGACATCACGTTACGCACTGGGTGTCCGGCAGGCAGAACGGTTGCGGACACGGTGCCGAGCATAATGATGGCGATAGGAATCGCGATCAGCGCGGCGATCAGTCCGGCCGAAGGGGCAGACACGGGAGCCGTGTTCGGTGTCGAATCTTCCGGCTTTGCCATCTGTAATTGCTCTAACACTTCGACGGAAAGCGCGTACTTGCGGCGGTTCATTGCCTTAGCTGCCCAGTAGCTGATGATGCCGACAGGAATTGACACCAGCAGGCCAATGATGGTCAGCCAACCGATATCTGCATTCAACAGACCCGCAGCGGCAACCGGGCCGGGGTGGGGCGGCAGCGCGACGTGTACGGTCAGCATCACGCCCGCGACGGGCAAGCCGAATTTAATCGGGGAGACTTTAGCGACTTTCGCAAAGCCGTAAATAATTGGGGCGAGGATAATAAAGCCGACATCGAAAAAGACCGGAATACCCAGAATAAACGCGGCGATGGTTAATGCTGCCACCATTAATCCCGGTCCCATTAATTGGGCAAAGCGGTGCGCTAAGGATTCCGCGCCGCCGGATACTTCGATCATTCTGCCCAGCATGGCACCGAGGCCGATAATAATCGCCACCGAACCGAGAATACCGCCCATGCCGGAGGTAATGACTTTCATTACCTCGCCAGTCGGAATACCGGTTGCCAAGGCAACGAGTAAACTGACAACCAGAAGTGCGACAAAGGGCTGAATTTTAAATTTAATGACCATCAGTAGCAGGAGTAATACCCCGGCGATAGCGATGCAGAGTAAAAGCGAGGTGGCCATGTTCTTATCCTCATTGACCCATTTTTCAATTCAGAGGCTGAAAAGGTATTGGGTTATTGTTTTATTTGAATAAAGGGGTGCCTCGACTCCTGTAATATATACAGGAGTCTGACCTATTCTTTTTTATTTATTCGCGTCTAACGACGATGTCTCTGGTGTTGACATTATTTCCTGGATAAGTGAATTAGTGTTTTTTCTCCAGCCAATTTTTAGCCCATCCCAACCCGTCTTCCGTTTTACCGCGTGGGTTATATTCACAGCCAACCCAGCCGGAATAATTCACGCGATCCAATTCGGCAAAGATGAACGGATAATTAATTTCCCCTTCATCGGGTTCATGTCGAGCAGGAACCGAAGCAATTTGAATATGTCCGATGCGGCCAGCCAAATCGTGAATAATTTGCGTCAGGTTGCCATCGACAATTTGTGCGTGGAAGAAATCCAGCTGGATATAGACGTTCGGCCGGTCGATCAGATTGGCTAATTCCAGCGCCTGATACTGACTGGCGAACAGGTAATTCGGTTTCACCTTCGCGCTCAGCGCCTCAATCATGATGTTGATGCCGTGCGGTGCAAACTTATCGGCGGCGTAGCGCAAGTTATCGATAAAGGTTTGCTGATAGGCGGCACGGTCTTCACCGGGTGGCACAACGCCCCCCATCACCAGCACCGAAGGGCAATTGAGCGCCAGCGCATATTCCAGAGCGTTATCGATATCCCGGCGGGCATCTTCAATGCGGTCGGGCAGGGCAGAAACTCCCCATTCACCTGCCGCAGTATTGCCGGGCGCGGTATTGAACAACACCTGCTTCAGGCCATTTTCCCGCAACTTTTCCGCCAGCAGCGGAGCTGGATATTCATAAGGAAACAGGTACTCAACCGAGGTGAAGCCCGCTTCGGCAGCGGCTTTAAAACGATCGAGAAACGGCACATCGGTAAACAGCATAGAAAGATTGGCAGCAAACTTAGGCATGGTTAACTCCTCGGTTCAGCAAAATGGCTCATCAAGAGAGCTCTGCAATATCGTCAGCGGTGAGGTAGCGAATTTTTCGGTCACCGAGAATAAAAATCAGCTTGGCGGTTTCTTCCAGCTCTTCCATGTTGTCCGCCGCCGCGCGCAGATCCTTGCCGGTGACGACGGGGCCGTGGTTAGCCAATAAGAACGCCTTGTAACGCGAAGCCAGCTTCGCCAGATCTTCACCGAGTCGGGCATCGCCGGGGCGGTAATAAGGAACGACGGGCACTTTACCGACGCGCATCACCACATAAGGTGTGAACGGCTTGATGGCATCCTGTGTGTCCAGCCCTTCCAGACACGAGAGCGCCGTCAGGTAGGTGCTGTGCAGGTGTACGATCGCTTTGCACTCGGGATCGTTACGGTAAATCGACAGGTGGAAGCTGACCTCTTTCGACGGCTTATCCCCGGAGATCCATTCGCCGCTCAGGCTGACTTTGGACAGCCGCTCGGCATCCAGTTCACCGAGGCAGGAGCCGGTCGGCGTTGCTAGCAGCGTGCCGTCATCCAGTAGCAGCGAGAGGTTACCTGCTGAACCGGTGGCGTAGCCGCGCTGGAAAAAGGACGCGCCCAGCTTGACCATTTCCGCGCGTGCGCGTTGTTCGCTGTTTAGCGCAGCCTCGGTGCTGTGGTGTTTTTCACTCATGCGGCAAACTCCTTTTGGGCGCGGGCAAAAAAGTCTTCATCACCGAAATTGCCGGATTTCAACGCCAGCGAGAGCGGATGATTGGTCGAACGCACCCACGGCACGCCCGGAGAAATGGACGGCCCGATATGGAACGCGTTAATGCCCAGCGTTTGCACCACAATGCTGGAGGTTTCACCGCCCGCGATGATGAAGCGTTGAAAGCCGTCTTGCTGAAGCTGATGGGCAACGGCGGCAAACAGCTTCTCCACCGCCTGGCTGCTGGCTGCTGCCCCCCAGCGCTGCTGAATCTGCGCCAGTTCATCGGGTGATGAGGTGGCGTATAGCAGCGGGGCGAGTGCGTCGTCACGATGCGCTTTTACCCAGTCGGCCAATTCCTGCACGTAGGCTTGCTGAGCGTCATTGCTTTCTAGGCAGCGTGCGACATCAATTGCGCGACCCGCCGCCTGTTTCAGGTAGTGGGCAACCTGCTTGTTGGTCATCACCGAACAGGAGCCGGACAGTACAACACCTGCGCCTGATTGCGGCTTGCCCGCCTCGGTTGCGGAACCCGTTTGTGCCGCGGGCTCTGCCCACTGACGCGCCAGACCAATCGCCAAGCCGGAACCGCCGGTGACCAGCTTCATGTCGCGTAGCGCTTCGCCCTGCGTTAACAGGTGCTGCTCGTTCAGCGTATCCAGCACCACATAGCGGATGCCTTGTTCTTTCAGCTGTGACAGCCGCTGCTTAACGGCCTCCGCGCCTTGATCCATCACGGCATACGGCACCAGCCCGCAGCGTCCGGCTGCCTGCTGTTCCATGACGCGCATCAGGTTGCTGTCCGTCATCGGCGTGACTGGATGGTGGCGCATCCCGGATTCAGACAGCAGCTGATCCATTACGAATAAATGTCCCTGATAGACCGTTCTGCCGTTCACCGGCAGCGCCGGAGAGATGATGGTTTGCGTTTCGCCAAGCTGCGCTAACAGCGCGTCGGTCACCGGACCGATGTTGCCTTTCGCGGTGCTGTCGAAGGTGGAGCAATATTTAAAGTAGAATTGCTGGCAGCCCTGCTGTTGCAGCCATGCCAGCGCCTTGAGTGAATCCGCCACGGCCTGCTCCGCCGGGCAGGAGCGCGACTTCAGGCTAATCACCACGGCCTGCGTCTCAACCTTAAAGTCGGACGGCGGTACGCCGTTGAGCTGCACGGTCGGCAGCCCGTTGTTCACCAGAAAGCTGGCGATATCCGTGGCACCGGTAAAATCGTCGGCAATCACACCGAGCTTGATCATGGTGCCTCCTTCTTTTCCGGCAGCGTAATGCCGTTAAAAATCTTGATGACTGCGCTGTCGTCTTCTTTACCGAATCCAGCGTTGCTGGCGGCGGTAAACATGTTGAACGCGGTGGAGGCCAGCGGCAGCGGGAAATGGAGCGATTTGGCGGTGTCGGTAACCAGCCCCAGATCTTTCACGAAGATATCAACGGCTGATTTCGGCGTGTAGTCGCCGTCTACCACGTGGCGCATGCGGTTCTCAAACATCCAGGAATTCCCGGCGGCGTTGGTCACCACGTCATACATGATATCCAGCGGGATATCGGCACGCGCGGCCAGCGCCATTGCTTCTGCCCCAGCGGCGATGTGTACGCCTGCCAACAGTTGGTGGATAATTTTAACGGTCGCACCCAATCCGATCTCTTCACCGATGCGATAGACCTTGCCTGCGACGGCGTCGAGTACCGGTTTCAGTTTCTCAAAAGCCAGGTCGGAACCGGATGCCATTACCGTCATGTCGCCTGCGGCGGCTTTCACCGCACCGCCGGACACTGGCGCATCCAACATGATGAGCTGATGCTCAGCCAGACGCTGTTCAATGTTTTTGGCATCCTGCGCGGAGATAGTGGAAGACACCATGACTACGGTGCCAGGCTTGAGTTTCGCCGCGACTTGCGGTTCACCGAACAGAATCCCATTCACCTGTGCGGCATTCACCACCAGCAGCACGACGGCATCCAGCTTGTCAGCGAAGGTATCAATCTGTGTGTCGGCCTGCGCCGCACCCGCCTGACGTAATCTTTCCAGTGCCTGCGGATTGATATCGACACCGTATGTCGTCAGGCCAGCGTTGATGCAGGACGCCGCAGCGCCAAAGCCCATGGAACCCAGACCGATAACGGCGACAGCATAATCAGAAGTCTTTTTCATGGTGGTTGCCTTGTTAAAATTAGTGATTTTTTGTTCTCTTGTGTTAAATATAAGGACTATCAGAACAAATTGTGGTGATTTTTATCACATAAATTAACATTGAGGTCGTGATGATTCAGTGTAGCTGAACCTCGCTGGGAAGATGATTTCACTTATTATCTTTATATATCAGTCGATTATTTCTATTTCGGCATTGAGTTATGAGAAAGGTTGTTATCTCTGGCGTGGTTTATGACGTGAATTTATGATAATTATCGTCATCAAACGGGGTGTTTCTCACAATATTTATCAGCTCCCATATTTATCAGACCAGTACAATCAAACAGGGAACGGACAGCGTGATTCCAGTAGAACGTCATCAACAGATTCTGGCGCTGATCGCCGAGCGCGGCGCAGTAAGCATTAACGAACTGACCGAACGGCTGGGCGTGTCGCATATGACGGTGCGGCGTGATGTGCAAAAACTGGAACAGGATGGCCTGCTGCTGAGCGTCTCCGGTGGCGTGCGCTCGCCTGAACGTCTGGCGATTGAGCCGTCGCATCAAGATAAATCGGTGATGTTCAGCCAGCAGAAAGAGGCGATTGGTAAACTGGCGGCGCAGCATATCCCGTTCAATAGCTGCATTTATCTGGATGCGGGCACTACCACGCTATCGCTGGCGCGCGAACTGGCCGAGCGCGACGATCTGCTGATTGTTACCAACGACTTTGTGATTGCTGCTTTTCTGATTGAGTCCAGCCAGTGTCGCATGATCCACACGGGCGGCACGCTGTGTCGGGAGAACCGCTCCTGCATCGGCGAAGCGGTGGCGCAGGCGCTGCGCAACCTGTTTATCGATATCGCCTTTATCTCCGCCTCTTCATGGAGCCTGCGCGGGCTGTCCACGCCGAATGAAGATAAGGTGGTCGTGAAACGCGCGGCGGTCGACGCCAGCAGCAAGTGCGTCTTGCTGTGTGACACTTCAAAATACGGCCGCATCGCCACCCACCTCGCCACGCCGCTCAATGTATTCGACAGCATCATCACCGACGACGGCCTACCCGCCGCCGCCAAAGACGCGCTAGGTAAAATGGGCGTTGAGGTGCTGGTGGCAGGGTGAGGGGTGTTGTATTTAATAAAATGGTGTTTTTTTAAAAGGAAATAGGTCAAAGTCAAATATAGTCAGGAGGATACTATTACTTTAAAATAATTAGCGCAGTAATTATTTTAAAGTTTACCATATAACCCAAAGTAACTGGTTTCTCAATAGGGGTATGTAAGATTTTTATAGAAAGTAGCTATTATTTGTTGTCATAGGTTTTACAAGCATGCTATAAAATTTAAGTAAAACTAGTATGTTACCGAGCCATCTATATGACCCCAAATAGCCAAGTGACTCAAGAAGAACCAAACCCTTTAGGCCTTGCTAGAAACAACCCGCGCTGTAGTTGCAAATGGGTAACATTTTTATCAATTTTATTCTCTGGTTTCTCGGTTAGCATCATTTTTTTATTTGTTTTATATTTTATACTTAAACCCGATTTTTATTCCTATATCGGTTTTTCTAACGAATTCGTATTAAAGAAACCAGAATTAATAAATGATCCTGAAATATTAGAGAGTATTGGTCGTTTGGTAAAGAATGGAACGCTATTAAGTTTAGATGACTTTTGGTCCTTTCAAAGTAATCTTTATCAAACAATCATAACTGTTCTCATAGCATTGAATGCTATAATTGCAGCATTTTCTTTTTTTATCATAAAAAATTCATCAATTGAAAATGCTCGGGAAGAGGCTAGAAATGAAGCCGTAAGTGAGGTTCGTAGATATATCGAGAGCATTGTTTTTAATAATGAAATTAAATCTATTCTAGATGAAAAAATAAAATCACTACAGTTAGATCTTGCTTCACAAATAGAGACTGTTGATGAATTGATATTGACTTGTAACGTAGGAGAGATAAATAAATTATCCATTGATTATAGTGAGTTGCGCAGACAGTTAAAAGTGCTTGCTGAACGGGTCTCGGAATTAGATAAAGATGAAACAGATGGTAAGGAATTAATTATTGGGCATAAGGTTTAATTATGGCTTTTATGACAAAGAAAATAAAAAGTAAAGATGTTAAAGAAATTCAAGATATAGATTTCACGACAGCGACTGATTTATTGGATTTTGCGTCAAAAAATAATGTAAAAACTCATCCTCTTGATGTTTCTAAACTTACTGCATTACTGGGGATTGTTATGAGGTTAGAGCCAATGGAAGGAGAAAATTCAGGTTCATTGAGGAAAGAAAAAAATGGTGGTTGGGTTATGACTATTAATTCCCTTCATCATCCGCATAGACAAAGATTTACCATAGCGCATGAAATAGGTCACTTTATAAGACACGCAGTCCAAATGGATCTTTTTGTTGATACAGTTTTTTTTAGAAATGAAGAATCAAATAAAATGGAAGTTGAGGCAAATAAATTTGCTGCCGAATTACTTATGCCAGAAAAAGAGTTTACAAGATATATAGAAACAGAATCTAGAAATGTATCAGACATAGCGAATTACTTTCAAGTTTCATCAATGGCTGTTAGAATTAGAGCTCAACAATTAGGCTTCACAGGGCATAACTTATAACGATATGAATAAATATGTTTATTTTCCAGTTATAAAGACTAGGGATGCTGAGTTAAAGGCAATGTCTAAACTCCCTGAGCGTTTTTTTGATAAAATCCTTCCTATATACGAACTCACTAAGTCTAGAAAGGTCAGTATTGCTCCTGACGGTGATATTCATCGTAGGATGAAGTCTATTAGAGAAATACAAGGAGGTAGGCCATTTATTCTTGATCTAACCTCTAGTGATAAATATATTAATGAGCAAATAAGGCAGCTTGTAGATGAGCGTGATGGATATTATGAATGGAGATATTTCATTAATATCTATAGTGATCTAAATATCATACCTATGATTCATATTTATGATGAAGAAGACTTTGATGAAGTCAAAAAATTTGTCTCTGAAATGTCTTCTTCGAAAGAGTTACTAGCAGTTAGATTACCTTTTGATTTAAAAGATCATTCTGTATTTATTGATCCTATTTATAGTAGTTTGAATGACAATAGTAAGGTAATTATTATTATTGATGCTGGCCAAGTGGATGAGAGCATTGCTAGTGATGTTAAGAAAAAAATAAAGATAGCTTGTAATTCCCTAAATAAATTTAATGACAAAATAGAAGGGGTAATTATCACAATGACATCGTTTCCTTCTACACCAGCAGATTATGGCAGTTACAATGAGGGTGAATTCCCTATTTTAGAAGAAGAAATATATAGAGAGATATCGAAAGATATTCCGGTTAAATATGGTGATTATGCATCAATAAATATCCAGCAGATTGAAATTAAAGGAGGTACTTTTGTCCCGAGAATTGATGTTTCATTAGAGTCTAGTTTTATTTATAAACGTAATAAACGCAGTGCTGGTAGTTATGAATTGTGTGCACAGAAAATGTTGGGTGATTTAAGGTACAAGCCTTTGAATATATGGGCTGACCTTGAAATATCGCTGGCAGCGAAAGGAAATCCATCAGGCATTAGCCCATCTTTTTGGATTGCCGTTCGTATGAATTATTTTATGTGCAGTC
The DNA here is from genome assembly GCF_002307355.1 of Pectobacterium polaris. Taxonomy (NCBI): domain Bacteria; kingdom Pseudomonadati; phylum Pseudomonadota; class Gammaproteobacteria; order Enterobacterales; family Pectobacteriaceae; genus Pectobacterium; species Pectobacterium polaris. Next base: position 1,319,158 of record NZ_CP017481.1, read on the forward strand.
GTGTATTATTGAGGGAGTCTTGATATTCTCCCTGATGGCATTCTGGTTAATGTTAGCATGTCATCAGGAGTTATTATTTCACCGACTTCGCTCAAAAATAAAGAATATCTATTCTCTAATGACTCCTTTAATTTCTCTCTTGATATTAATCTTATTTCATCAGTTTTACGGTGCTTTGAAATATCTAAGCATAGCTCAAATTTTGATTTAATATTCTTATCAATGGAATTTTTCTTTAAAAAATTCAATGGCAAAGTGCTGGATAAAGATATTTTGCTATGTTTTATGAACTTTCTAGCCTTTCTAATGAAAATCACTGAGCTTTCACTTACTTTTATTATTCCTATGCTTTTACTTATTTTTTTTCTTACGGAGGAAATATTCTCATCGACGCAAACAATGTAGCAATAATCAAAGTACTCTTTATAGTTATCTATTTGATTCGCTAATCTTTCTATTGAGTCGCCAGCACTCTTAATCTCATAAACAGTAGCAATTTTTTCTTCTAATGAGACTATGTCTGCTCTTCTTGAGCCAAAATTAAAACGAACTTCAGAACCCAAAATTAGTTCGTTACTAGAATTTTTTACTAAAAAATCTATTAATTTTAATTTTATAGCTAGCTCTTTCATGTCTACCTAAAGCTTAATGATTGGTATTGTATTATCTATCTGTACTGTTTTTTTGTACAGTTGTTTGTCAGGGTTTTATTATAAAGAATGATTATGTAATCATCCCCTTGGTTCTACACCTTTCTTCTTTAATGCCTCACGTGCGAGATTTTTAAACCAATTCGCTAGGCTGATCCCTTCTTCGGTAGCGGCAGCATCAAGTTGCTCACGTAACGCAGGATCTATTCGCATTTTGAATTGTGGGGATTGTCCGCCACCTTTTGGCTTTTTATCACGCGTCGTGATTGACATGGGGCCACCTATTTATGTATTCTGAATTAATAGGAGGCCACCTTAACACGTGATCACCTAAAGTCAACGCTCCGATGTGCGCTAACACAATCGGAGCGTCTAACCACCACCAACTAGTATGGAGTTGATTATGGCTGAGAGACATTCTACCTCAAGGAAGGGAGTTTCAAGAACCAATCGGCAGGTCATTGTGGGATATCGCCCGCAACAAGGGGATACCAGTACGCCGAAGATTATTCTTTGCGGCAAGTGGCTACGCGACGCAGGCTTTGAAACGGGTCAAAATGTGACAGTAAAGATTGCTGATGGTTGTCTGACGCTGTTGCCTGTGATCGAATCGGATGTGTAAATAAGCCACTGATTCCAGCTTTCGTTGTTATAGAAGCTGGAATCCGCTGACGGCTTTGTTCATGTCGCTTCCACGACTTTCTTCCTGCGAATGTTTTAGATATATGAAAAGAAAAATAAGCATACTGCTAAGTATATCGATCCTGATTGCCTTGCCGCTTATCTATTATTGGCCTGCATTAGTCATTCTGACGGAGGGGAGTTCTCGCTATACGGAACAGGACGCCCGACGATATGAAATGCTTACGGACGATATCATTAAAAATTGCCCGCGCATTTCTCCTGTCTATGATTTTGGCTATGCAACGGTTGATGGCCCTGCGCTGGAAGTCAGCAATATTACGTTTCAAAACACCAATGACGCGACAAACATACGCGGCTATCTAGCGTCGCTTGGTTTTACGCTGAGCTACACAGACTCTACGGGTGAGTATTGGAAGTCTACGGATTCAGATAAAACGATACATATAGGAATCATCAACGATCCTAAAACCGTTATCGTTGATGTCATACGAAAATAGCCCTGAGTAGGGTATGCAGTGCGTTTGAATGTATGGGTGATGTTCCGGTGTGTAGCATTTTTGTACACGTCATGTATAGTTGTATAGAGATTCACTACACAGGCATGATGATGAAACCTGAAACCAAAGAAGCGCCAATCAATATTCGGGCCAAAGCCTCCCAGCGGGACTTGATCGATATGGCTGCAAACCTTGTATCAAAATCACGTACCGATTTTATGCTTGAAGCCGCCTGTCGCGAGGCGCAGGACATCTTGTTGGATCAACGTTTGTTTATTTTGGACAACGAACAGTTTGACGAATTTTTGACCGAGTTGGATGCACCTATCACTGCAGAGCGTCAGGCTCGCATTAACGATCTGATGAGCCGTAAATCTCCATGGGAATAACTGCACCAGAGCCATTATCCTCCGGCCATAATCTTGCTGAATTTTGCAGCCAAGAACCGAGTTTGAATGAATGGCTAAAAAAGAAAGCGCTAAAAAATCATAGTGCAGGGATTTCCCGTGTATATGTTATTTGCACTGAAGGCACCCATCAGGTGATTGGATATTATTGTTTATCAACAGGTAGCGTTCAGAGAAATACAGCGCCTGGTGCATATAGGCGTAATGCCCCCGAATCACTACCAGTCATTGTCCTTGGGCGGCTTGCCATTGATCAGGCGTATTCTGGTAAAGGTTTGGGTGTGGCTTTATTAAAAGACGCGATATTTCGGACTGAGAATATTGCTTTGCAAGTGGGTGTGAGGGCATTAGTCGTTCACGCTCTGGATGAGAACGTGCGCAATTTCTATCTTAAATTCGCTTTTGATCCCTCGCCAGTGCAGCCCCTGATGCTACTCTATCCAATTAAAATTTAGAACTTTCCCTCCTTCCTCTGTAACTTTCCCGTCATCTTCCAGTTATTTTTCTGTCATGCGCTCATGTCATGTTTACCTTCGCATAAAAAACGCCGTGATGATGGCGCATTTAATTGATTGCAGGAGACAGGCATGTTCAACAACACAATTCGTAAAACACATGCTATTCGCACCGCCGCGGCGTGTGTGGCATTAGCGCTGATGAGCGCCAGTGCGCAGGCCGCGACAGAAATTCCTTTCTGGCACTCCATGGAAGGCGAATTAGGGAAAGAAGTTAATTCTCTGGCTGACCGTTTTAACCAAACGCACAGCGATGTAAAAATTGTGCCGGTCTACAAAGGCAACTACGAACAGAATCTGGCTGCCGGGATTGCGGCCTACCGTGCTGGGAATGCGCCCGCCATTTTGCAGGTCTATGAAGTCGGTACGGCGACCATGATGGCAAGTAAAGCCATCAAGCCAGTCTACGAAGTCTTCAAAGATGCTGGCATTAATTTCGATGAGTCGGTGTTTGTACCGACCGTCTCCGGTTATTACACCGATGCGAAGAGCGGCCACCTGCTGTCGCAGCCGTTTAACAGCTCCACGCCGGTGCTGTACTACAACAAAGATGCCTTCAAGAAGGCGGGTTTAGATCCAGAACAGCCGCCGAAAACCTGGCAGCAAATGGCCGAGTACACCGCCAAACTGCGTGCCGCCGGGATGAAGTGCGGTTATGCAAGCGGTTGGCAGGGCTGGATTCAGATTGAAAACTTCAGCGCCTGGCACGGTCTGCCAGTTGCGAGCAAGAATAACGGCTTTGATGGCACCGATGCCGTGTTGGAATTCAACAAACCAACGCAGGTTAAGCACATCCAGCTGTTGCAGGACATGAACAAGAAGGGTGATTTCACCTACTTCGGGCGCAAGGATGAGCCGACTGAGAAATTCTACAACGGCGATTGTGCTATCACTACTGCCTCTTCCGGTTCTCTGGCGAACATTCGTGAACACGCCAAGTTCAACTACGGTGTCGGCATGATGCCGTATGACGCCGATGCGAAAGGCGCGCCGCAGAACGCCATTATCGGCGGAGCTAGCTTGTGGGTCATGGGCGGTAAAGATGCCGCGACCTACAAAGGCGTCGCTGAGTTTATGAAGTTCCTGGCCGAGCCGGAAAATGCCGCTGAATGGCACCAGAAAACCGGTTACCTGCCAATCACCACTGCGGCGTACGAGCTGACGCAGAAGCAGGGCTTCTACGAGAAAAATCCTGGTGCGGATATCGCCACGCGTCAGATGCTGAACAAGCCACCGTTGCCGTTCACCAAAGGTCTGCGTTTGGGCAACATGCCGCAGATTCGTACCGTTGTGGATGAGGAATTAGAAAGCGTATGGACAAATAAGAAGACGCCACAACAGGCGTTGGATAGCGCAGTAGAACGCGGTAACGCGCTGCTGCGTCGCTTTGAGCAATCGACGAAGTAATACGCTTCTGTTGAGCAATATCGGGCCGAAGGGAATCGGCCTGTTTCTTTTCTGTTTGCAATGAGTTACCGCATGACATCATCCCGCCCCGTTTTTCGCAGCAGCTGGTTGCCCTACGTGCTGGTGTTGCCCCAACTGCTGATTACCGTAATTTTCTTTATCTGGCCTGCCGGTCAGGCGCTGTGGTATTCGGTGCAGAATCTCGATCCGTTTGGATTATCCAGCGAATTTGTCGGCATGGAAAACTTCAGACAGCTGCTTAATAACCCTTACTACCTTGATTCGTTTTACACCACGCTGATATTCAGCTTCTTGGTGGCAGGGTTTGGCATGCTGATTTCACTCTTTCTGGCCGCGCTGGTGGACTATGTGATCCGTGCTAGCCGCCTGTATCAGACGCTGATCATCCTGCCGTATGCCGTGGCCCCCGCCGTTGCTGCCGTACTGTGGATGTTCCTGTTTAACCCCGGTCTGGGGCTGATCACCCACTTTCTCGGGCTGCTGGGCTATACGTGGAACCACGCACAGCACAGCGGTCAGGCGATGTTTTTAGTTGTACTGGCATCGGTCTGGAAACAGATTAGCTATAACTTCCTGTTCTTCCTCGCGGCGCTGCAATCGATCCCCCGTTCGCTGGTGGAAGCGGGCGCGATTGATGGTGCTGGCCCCGTGCGGCGCTTCTTCAATCTGGTGCTGCCGATGATCTCACCGGTGAGCTTCTTCCTGCTGGTGGTCAATCTGGTATACGCCTTTTTCGATACCTTCCCGATTATCGATGCCGCGACGGCCGGTGGGCCAGTGCAGTCGACAACCACGCTGATCTACAAGATTTATCGCGAGGGTTTCGCAGGGCTGGATCTGTCCAGTTCGGCAGCGCAGTCGGTAGTACTGATGCTACTGGTTATCGGGTTGACCGTGATTCAGTTCCGTTTTGTTGAGCGGAAGGTGAATTACCAATGAAGATGAATCTACAAGGTCAATGGCAATGATTGAGAATCGTCGCGGGTTAGATATTTTCAGCCACGTCATGCTGATCGTCGGCATTCTCGCCGTACTGTTTCCGCTGTACGTGGGGTTTGTGGCCGCCACGCTGGATAATCAGGAAGTCTTTCAGGCACCGATGACGCTTATCCCCGGTTCTCACCTGTGGGAAAATCTGCGTTATATCTGGCTGCACGGTGCGGGCAACAACACCACGCCGTTCGGACTGATGCTGCTTAACAGCTTCGTGATGGCGCTGGCGATTACGATAGGCAAAATTACCGTATCGATCCTGTCCGCTTACGCCATCGTCTATTTCCGTTTTCCGCTGCGCAACCTGTTCTTCTGGATGATTTTCCTGACGCTGATGTTGCCGGTGGAAGTACGTATTTTCCCGACGGTGGAAGTGATCGCACGGCTGGACATTATGGACAGCTACACCGGTTTAACGCTGCCGCTGATGGCCTCGGCGACCGCCACTTTCCTGTTTCGCCAGTTCTTTATGACGCTGCCGGATGAATTGATGGAAGCGGCGCGTATCGACGGTGCCAGTCCGATGCGTTTCTTCTTCGACATGGTGTTACCGCTGTCGAAGACCAATCTGGCGGCGCTGTTCGTGATCACGTTCATCTACGGCTGGAACCAGTATCTGTGGCCGCTGCTGATTGTCAGCGATGCCAGTCTGGGCACCGCAGTTGCTGGGATTAAAAGCATGATTGCCTCCGGCGATGGGGCGACTCAGTGGAATCAGGTGATGGCCGCGATGCTGCTGACCATGCTGCCGCCGCTGCTGGTCGTGTTACTGATGCAGCGCTGGTTCGTTCGCGGTCTGGTCGACAGCGAAAAATAAATAGGTCATACCGTTGGTAAACCTCTTCATAGAATGAGAACGGTGATAATGGGATAGAAGAGTAAAGCGTTTGCGCCATGGATGGCGCAATCCGAGCGTACAGGGATGTATTCACAGCGTCTTTACGATCTACCCATTATCACCGCACCGCTCGTCAGGTTTAGCAGCGATTTATCGAGACGAATTTCGGAAACGCTTATGGCATGTTTAAAACTTCAGGCCGTCACCAAGTCTTACGATGGCAAAACACAGATTATCCAACCTATCGATCTGGACGTCGCTGACGGTGAGTTCGTCGTGATGGTCGGGCCTTCAGGCTGTGGTAAATCGACGCTGCTGCGTATGGTGGCAGGCCTCGAACGCACCACCAGCGGTGATATCTATATTGATAACGAGCGAGTTACCAATCTGGAACCGAAAGATCGCGGTATTGCGATGGTGTTCCAGAACTATGCGCTTTATCCCCACATGAACGTGTTCGACAACATGGCTTACGGTCTGAAAATCCGTGGCTTCGGTAAGGCGCAGATCCGTGAGCGCGTGGAAGATGCAGCGCGAATTCTGGAACTGATGCCGCTGTTGCAACGCAAACCGCGTGAGCTATCGGGCGGCCAACGTCAGCGCGTAGCGATGGGGCGGGCGATTGTGCGTGAACCGGCGGTATTCCTGTTTGACGAACCGTTGTCGAATCTGGATGCCAAACTGCGCGTACAGATGCGGCTCGAATTACAACAGTTGCACCAACGCCTGAAAACCACCAGCCTGTACGTCACGCACGATCAGGTTGAAGCTATGACGCTGGCGCAGCGCGTCATCGTCATGAACAAAGGGATCGCTGAGCAAATCGGTGCACCGGCTGATATTTATCGCCGCCCGGCATCGCTGTTTGTAGCCAGCTTTATTGGCTCACCGGCCATGAACCTGTGGTCAGGTCGCATTAGCGATGACGGCTGCCGCTTTGAAATCGATGGCGACATCGCGCTGGCGCTGCCTGAACCGAAGCCGCAATGGCGCGGTAAAGCATTGACGCTGGGGGTTCGACCAGAGCATATTCAGCTGGCGACGAGTGAAACTGGCGGTATCCCGTTGCAGATTTCAACACTCGAACTGCTGGGCGCGGACAATTTAGCGCACGGCAAGTGGGGCGGGCAGAATGTGATCGCGCGTCTCTCTTATGAGCACTGCCCCGCGATCGGTTCAACGCTCTGGCTACACTTACCGACGTCATCATGGCACCTGTTTGATTCGCAAAGCGGATTACGGATGGAATAATGGAAACAATCTGGCCTTACCCGAGCATTGTCGCCCATCGCGGCGGCGGTTCACTGGCACCGGAAAACACGCTGGCGGCGATTGATGTCGGTGCCAGCCTCGGTCACAAGATGATCGAATTTGACGCCAAGCTGTCGCAGGACGGCCAGATTTTCCTCTTACACGACGATACGCTTGAACGCACCAGCAACGGCTGGGGCATTGCAGGAGAACTGCCGTGGGACAAGCTGGTCGGGCTGGATGTCGGCGGCTGGTACGGCCATAAATTTGTCGGCGAACGCCTGCCTCTGCTATCGGAAGTGGCAAAACGCTGCGTGCAGTACGGCATGGCGGCCAACATCGAAATTAAACCCACCACCGGATATGAAACAGAAACCGGACGGGTGATTGCGCTGGCAGCGCGTCAGCTGTGGGCCGAACATCCGGCAGCACCGCTGCTGTCATCGTTCTCTATCGAAGCCCTGGAATCGGCGCAGCAGGCGGCGCCGGAACTGCCGCGCGGGCTGCTGCTGGATGAGTGGGAAGAGGACTGGCTGGCATTAACGCAGCGTCTGGGGTGTGTGTCCATCCATCTGAATCACAAACTGCTGACGGCAGAACGCGTCGCGGCGCTGAAAGCGGCGGGTTTGCGCATTCTGGTTTATACCGTCAACCAACCTGATCGCGCGCAAACTTTGCTGGATTGGGGCGTTGACTGTATCTGTACTGACCGGATAGATTTAATTGGGGCTAACTTCGCGACCGGCTGAGGTTTGCCTTATACCCGTCATACTTCAAGCTGCTTGTGCGTTGGCTGCCTTTGCTCGCCCCAGTCACTTACCTGAGTAAGCTCCTGGGGATTCCCGCAGTTGCCGCCTTCACGCAACTCGAATTATTTAGGGTATATCTCCGTAATAACGGATCCCCTTTCTGACTTGGTGCCGGTAATAAGGAAGTGGCGTCATGCCCGCATTTATTGTTTCGCTTTGGCACCAGATTTTTCTGTCGTTACCCCTCTTTGTTCTTATCGCGCTCGGCTATAGCCTGATTCGCTACGGTAAATGGCCGACGACTGTGACCGACGGCATGACGCGCTTTGTCTTCTCCGTCGCTATGCCCGCCATGCTGTTCCGCCTGATGTCGGATTTTTCCAAACGTCCGGTGGTGGATGCTCGGCTGCTGATTGCCTTTTTCGGCGGCTGCCTGCTGGTGTTTGTTCTGGGCCGAATCGTGGCGCGCAAAATCTTTCATCTTGATGGCGTCTCCGGTTCGCTGTTTGCGCTGAGCGGCATCTTTTCCAACAACGTGATGCTGGGGCTACCGATTGCCACGCTGATGCTGGGCGAAGAGGCGATTCCGTCGGTCGCGCTGGTGGTGGTATTCAACGGGCTGATTCTGTGGACGCTGGTGACGGTATCGGTGGAATGGGCGCGTAACGGGGCGCTGTCGCTACAGGGCTTTACTAAAACCGCGCTGGGCGTGCTGAGGAATCCGCTGATTATCGGCATTCTGTCCGGGACCTTATTCAGCCTGACGGGCCTGCCGCTGCCGTCGTATGTCGATCAGCCGCTTGCCATGCTGGGGCAGATTGCCGCGCCGCTGTCGCTGGTGGCACTGGGAATGGGGCTGGCGGAATACCGCGTGCGTGACGGCTGGCAGATCAGCACGGCGATTTGCGTGATCAAACTGTTGGTACAGCCGCTGGTGATCTGGGGAATTGCTATCGCGCTCGGCCTGCCGGAAATGGAAACGCGAGCGGTCGTGCTGCTGGGGTCGATGGCGGTGGGCGTCAACGTCTATCTGATGTCGCGCCAGTTTGATGTCTTGGGCGGCCCGGTGGCATCAAGTCTGCTGTTATCAACGGCGATGGCGGCATTAACCACGCCGTTGATTTTAACGCTGATGGGTGTGCGGCTATAAGGCCGCAGTAGCCTCAGGGATTCTGCTTAATCGGTGGCGGCGGTGTGGTTCTCTGTGAACGCTGTAGATCCTGCTGTAGCTGCTGCTGGCGTTGTTGCTGCAATTGCTGATTACGCTGCTGGAGCTGCTGATTCAACTGCTGTTGCTGCAATTTTTGGTTCTGCTGCATATTTTGCTGCAACTGTTTCTGGCTGCTGATGCCGTTCTCAAACTGCTGCTGGGGCGTGGGCGCTTGCGGCGTGTTGGCGCTTGCCAGAAGCGGCAGGCCGAGCAGCACAGCACAGGCCAATAATGCCTTAAGGTGTTTCATTAAACCTCCACACAGGCTGTATGCCCGCATCGTGTTTTCATCAGCACATTATCCTGATGTATTCACTTAAGTGTAATCGCTGTGGATGAAAACGTCGTGCAGAGTAATCCGCAATCCTGTGCACAGGTTTTGGGTTGCCCTGTGGGAATGCGTTATACTGCGGCGTAATTTTTCTTCGTGGTTGACGCTATCTCATGTTCCATATCGCGCTCTATGAGCCTCAAATTGCACCGAACACCGGCAATATTATCCGACTGGCGGCCAACAACGGCTGTACGCTTCATTTGATTGAACCGCTAGGGTTTGATTTTGAAGAGAAAAAGCTGCGCCGCGCGGGGCTGGATTATCACGATCTAGCGAACGTCAGCCGTCATAAAAACTATCAGGATTTTCTGGCTGCGGTTCCCGGAAAACGTATCTTCGCGTGTACCACCAAAGGCAGTCGTCCCTACGATCAGCCGACCTATCAGCCCGATGATGTACTGCTGTTTGGATCGGAAACGTCCGGTCTGCCAGACGAGATTCGCAACGGCTTTGAGTCAGATTTCCGTATCCGCATTCCCATGCAGTCTAATAACCGCAGCCTGAATCTGTCGAATGCGGTGGCGATCATCAGCTATGAAGCCTGGCGGCAAAATGGTTTCGGCGGTTGCCTGTAGCTGTTGCTTGCTACAGCCTGCCGTTGGCGGATTTTTTCAGTGGCGGATTCACTAGAAACACCACTTCCCCGCGATAATACGGTGAAGTGGCAAGGCGCTGCTGCCACTGCGGTTCCCACTTACCGTGTTGTACCAGCCCGACCCGGAAAGGCAGGGTCAGCTTCATCAGCGCGGGCAGGTACTCGGCGTAGTTGGTAATGGTACTGCGCCCCTGATAAGTCTGCACCACCACTTCATCCAGCTTGCCCTGTAAGCGGTTCAACGCCGCAACATCACCGGTTTTCGACCAATCGAGCAGCCCCGTAATACTGAGCTGACAATCTTCGGGTAAACGCTCGCGTAATTGCGCCAGAAACGCGACATAGCCTGCCAACTGATAGCTTTTCGCGTCAAAATCGATCTGAATTCCAGCAACTTGATTCCCCTGACGCTGCCATTTTTCCCGTAACTTTACTATCCGATTCAGATGGCGATCGGAAAGCTCCAGCGTGGTCATGCGGAAGGCCAGCCAGACGCGGTTAACGCGCACCTGGCTGGGTGGGATCCCCTGACGCAGGAATACGACTTTACCTTGTCGGCGCGCCACTTCACCCTGATGCAGGTACAGCGTCTGTGCCTGATGCAGGATGGGCTGGGGCCGCACCGCCGCCCATAGCCAGAAGTCCTGATAGCGCGTCGCGTCGACGATGGGATGCGCCGCGTTGGCGGTTGAAGGTGCAACGTTAACGGAAGCGGCCTGCGTACAGAATGAAAGCAGGCCGGCCAGCACGATTAACGGCGTTACCAGTAATAATCGAGCTTGTCTGCCCACACGCTGCCTTTGTACTTGGTCTTCAGTTGGGTAAACCAGGCTTTGCGGGTTGCCTTGCTGATGTCCTGCGGACCACAGTCGTTATAGCCGCTTGGCGCATAGCAGTTAACCGCGCGATACAGGGCATAGGTTTTGTCTTCCGGCGGCGCTTTCGGGTCGGCAATCACCCGCATATACCCATCCAAACGGTTATATTCGGTGCCGACGAACTGCGTTGGCACGTTGGTGAGTCCGCTCAACATGCTGCCTTCTCCCCAGTCGAAGCCCACGCTGTTGTTGGTGCGCAGGAAAAACTCGCCGAGGCAGTTAATCGAACGGGCGTCATTAGGGCGTTGATTCAGCGTCGTGACCACGTCATTCAGCGCTGGACACTGATAGTCTTCTTCGGTGTCGCTGCCATCCCAGTCAAATGCTGTTAAATCTTCCTGATTCCAGCTTTGATTTTCGCTGCTGACCAGCGGCGCAATGTCTTTCCTCAACTGAACATCTTTGAGATAGCTGGCGTAATCACCGTGGGTCAGCGACTTGGTTAACAGCGTATGCAGTGCGATAGCACGTTCTTCATGGGTTTGCTGCGGGCCCGTTTGCTGACGCAACAGATCGGCGTTGGCGCTAATTTTCAGCACGGCGGAACGGAAACGCAGGTTTTTCACTGGGCTGTCGGCGGCAAAGATCCGCTCTGGATGACCGGCCTTGACCAGCGTTTCCGCCAGCGCCAGTTGCAGGAACTGATTTTGCGTGTACCCCATATTGCGCGTTAACAGCTGACGCCAATGCGCTTCCGCCTCATCCCAGCGCTCCAGACGCACCAGCGCCCGACCGCGTAAGACTTGCAGGCTGAAACGTACGGTATCGGTCAGATCGTTCGCCTGTGTCGCGGGAACGCTGTTAACCACGGCGGCGTAATCTTTTTGGCCATAAAACAGCTGCGCGGCCTGAAGGTAGCTGAACGCATCCTGCATGTTGTCTTGCGCAAACAGCGGCTTCTGCGCGGCCAGCTCGTCAGCGGATAAGGCGGGTAATGCCAGCCAGCCGTCATCTGAACGCAAGCGCTTGAGATCTTGCACCATCGTCAATGGCGGGCTGCCCGGCGCGCTGGTGAACTGCCGATTTTCCAGTAGCTTATTGTCGATCTCGTCGCTCAATTCAAGGAGTGCTTCGACGTCAGCGGTGTTGTCCAGCTCGTGTTGGTACGTTGTCGCTAAGGCATTCACATCGTCCATAATCCAGTAAGCGCGGCGGTACAGCCCGTTAGCGGACTCGATGTATTGCCCATCTGGATATTGTTTCAGATAGTCGCCAATATGCTGAATAGCCAGCTGTGCAGCCGCTTTATCGGCTTTGCTGGCATCAAACATGTTGTATTCATCGAGAGCATTTTCCATCGCTTTATTGATCGCTACGCGAATCAACATATAGCGCGACGTTTCCGCGACCCACGGCTGCGGTGAAGACGTTAACGCCTGAAAGTCGCTTTCCGCCTCATCGAAGTGGCCCTGATAAAACGCCAGCGCCGCGAACAGATATTGAGTGAGCGCACCGGCATGTCCTTCGTCCGGCAGACTTGCAAGACCTTCGTTTAGCGCCTCTTTGGTATACTGCGGGTTGAGGAGATTCACCCGCTGATGTGCCAGCAGCGTGCGCTGTTCATTGGTGAGCTGTGTGTCAGCCAGCAGGACGTCGAAAAATGCTTCCAGCGTGGAAAGCTCATTGGAAATATGGCGTCCTTCGTTATCGTCAGGCGAAAACGTGGAGATCGTGCCCTGAACGGCTAAAGGAAGGTTAAGCTGCTTCGCTTTATTCAGCGTTGAAAGGTAAGGCGCATCTGCCGTGACATCCTCTCCTGAGTCAGGAGTCGGAACCCCTTCCGTGGCGGCAATCCCCATAACCCGGTAGGCCGTAAAAGGGTCGATGCGTGAACGTGTTTGATCGGGTAAAGGATGGGGTAACGGAAGCGACATGCTGTGGAGACGGCTTTGCAGCAGCATCAGGTTAGCACGTGTGTCGTTGCCCGGCTGCAAATAGGGCAGGGCGGACATGCCACATTCCGAGTCGGAAAAGCCGCACACTCCATCGCTGGAACTGAATGCCTGACTGCTCATTAACGCGGTCAGTACGCCAGCCAGCAGCGTTACTCCTTTCATGGTTTGTATCCTTCATTCAACACGGGTCTTGCCTGTTTTCGGCATGAGTGGCGATCACTCTACGCAATCGCCTAAAAAACTCAATCCAGTATAACCTTGAGAAGATAAACAGAAAGTGACAGGTGCCCATGTCGGGCACCTGATAGCGTGTTATAGAAGGAAACGTCGGTGGTGGGGAAAGTGCCAGCCTGATTTACCGTTGGTGCAGCGGCAGCCAGATGATCAGACGCAATCCGCCTAGTGGACTGTCTTCCGCTTTTACCCAGCCTTTGTGCTGCGTAATGGCAGTTTCCACGATGGCGAGCCCTAAACCGCTGCCGCCAGATTCGCGGTCACGCGCTTCATCCGTACGGTAGAAGGGACGGAAAATCTGTTCGCGATCTTCCGGACTTACACCGGGGCCATCGTCATCCACTTTGATGGTGATGCCCTGATTATCCACCGAGAAGGCCACTTCGATGTGGTTGTGAGAATAACGCAGCGCGTTGCGCACGATATTTTCCAGCGCACTGTCGAGCGAGGCCGGGTTGCCAAAGAGTGTCCACGGTCCCGGAGGATAGGGCACTTCCAGCGTTTTCCCCATCTGCTCGGCTTCAAAGGCGGCATCGTCTAGCACATTGCCCCACAGTTCATCGGCACGTAGGAACTCACGGGTCAGTTCGTTCTTGTGCTGATTGCGTGAGAGCACCAGCAGATCGTTAATCATGCTGTCGAGCCGCTGGGTTTCTGTCGCGATGCGGTTCAGTTCATTGCCTTCACCCTGACGCCGACGCAGCAGCGCTGTCGCCAGTTGCAAGCGTGTCAGCGGCGTACGCAGCTCATGAGAGATATCCGACAGCAGGCGTTGCTGTGCGGTCACCATCCGCTCCAGCGCGCTGACCATCTGATTAAAGCTGACGCCCGTCGCCTGAAACTCCTGCGGGCCAGATTCCAGCTCAGGATGCTGACGTAAATTGCCTTTGGCGACTTCGTCGGCCGCGTGTTTGAGCTTACGTGCGGGTTTCGCCAGACTCCAGGCAAGCCAGAGCAGCAGCGGTGAACTGATCAGCATGGTGAAGATTAGCAGCAGCAAAGGACGGTCAAACAGCAGACTAATGAAATCGGACTGCGGGCTGCTGGCAGGACGAATCAGGTAAAGCTGGTAGTTGTCATCACCATCGCGGATCGCAAAGGGGCCAAGAAGCTCAATGCGGCCGTAATTTTTCTTTTGCGGATGATCGGCGTTATCCGACAGCCCGATAAAATTACGCACAATCGGGGTTTCATGCTTCTCTACGCCGAAGATCCGGCCTTCACTGGTGACCAGAAAAAGGCGCTGTCCCGGCGGAGCCCACTTCTCCAATACCCAGAACAGCCGTAACCACCAGCGCAGATCGTTGGCTGGCGTGTTGGCGAGGTCCGCTTCAATGTGCTGTTCCAGCATGATGCCCTGCCGCTGCTCGTTTTCCAGCAAGGCGGTAAGCTGGCGCGAGTCCAGCTTGGGCACCATCAGAACCAGCATGAGTACCAGCGCCAGCGTTAACCAAAAAATGGCAAAAATACGAGCGGTCAAACTATTGATCATGCAGCCGATACCATCAGATAGCCTCGTCCACGCAGCGTTTTAAACCAAGGCAGACCGTCCTTGCGTTCTGGTAATTTACGTCGCAGGTTCGAGATATGCATATCGATCGCGCGGTCAAACGGTGTCAGCCGTTTCCCCAGCACTTCCTGACTTAAATGTTCGCGTGAAACCACCTGTCCCAGCCGCTGTGCCAGCAGATAGAGCAGCGTGAATTCGGTGCCCGTCAGATCCAGCACGATATCGTCGAAGCTAGCTTCCTGCCGTCCGGGGTTCAGACGCAGGCCATCAACTTCCAGCGTCGGGGCGCTGTTATCACCCGCCTGCTGTTGATCGGTCCAGTTCGAACGGCGGAGAATCGCGCGAATTCGCGCCACCAGTTCCCGGTCGTTAAAGGGCTTCGGCAGATAATCATCGGCACCCAGTTCCAAGCCAAGAACGCGGTCTAATTCACTGCCGCGGGCGGTCAGCATAATGACCGGTGTTTGATGCTGTTGTCGTAGTTCTTTTAATGTATCGATACCGTTTTTCTTCGGCATCATCACATCCAGTAATAACAGGTCAATGGTGTTATCTAATATCTGTAACGCCTGCTCGCCGTCGTAGGCGACAACGACGTTAAAACCTTCCATTTCGAGCAATTCTTTCAGTAAAGCGGTTAGCTCTCTATCGTCATCAACCAGCAGAATTTTATTCATGTTTTCTCTACCTCCAAGGGCAAAATACGACATAGATTAGCGCTATTCCATGACTTTACGTAGTTTTACATCCTCTGACGCATGTTTGCAGCAAGATGCGTAGACTCCTGTTCATTGATTCACAAAATGACGTACCGCACTGGAGAGTTATTGATGCAACGGTTCGCAACCTTATCTCTTGCTTCACTGCTTATGTTAGGCACTTTTACCGCCTTTGCAGCAGAAAGTGGAGACGCTCCGGCGAGCGGCTGGCATATCGATGATTCCTCCACAAAAGGCGCACCCGGCCAGCAAGGTATGTTCGATGGCGTGAGGCTGACGGAGCAACAGCGTCAGCAAATGCGTGATTTGATGCACCAGAGTCGTCAGGACAAACCGGCGTTTAATGCCGAAGATGTTAAAGCCATGCATCAGTTGGTGACGGCAGAAACGTTTGATGAAGCGGCGGTGCGAGCGCAGATAACCCGAATGATGAGTGTGCAGCTTGAGCGTCAGATTCAGATGACCCGAGTGCGCAACCAAATGTATAACCTGCTGACGCCAGCGCAGAAAGAGATATTAGAGCTGAAGCATAAGCAACGCATGAAAGAGATGCAGCAACAGATATCCATGTTTAACCAGATGGCCGCGCCGGCACCAGGTATGACAAGCCAGACCGAGACAGATAATCCCGAGTAGTAGCGCTAGTGTAGTAAGTAGTCTGTAGTAAGCGTAGTGCAGTCCGAGTAGTAATGTGTAGTAGGTACACACCCTGTTTTTCCTTGCCATAGACACCATCCCTGTCTTTTTGCCCTCCATGATGGAGGGCTTTTTTTTGGTTTTTTTAAAGTAGGTAACGCGCTTTGACTGCATATAGATACATTTAATAATTAGATTTTAATTAGATATTTATTGTCTTGATTAGCTAATTGTCTTATTGTTTGTTCATTCTAAGCGGATATGCACTTTAAGAAATCAAGGAAACTGATGGTAAAGGTTATCTGTGAGGTTCAGGCGGTCAAACGCAGAACCTCAACGACTTACTAATTATCAGGTTGGGTAACCCGCCAGTTTCCTGATGACATACACCGCGACTCACTGACACCCGGATGAAATTATGTCAAAGCCACAATTTATCAATGATATGAACGGCCAGCCTCAGTTTGTTGTTCTACCTATCAGCGAGTATGAAAAGCTGCTGTCTGATAGCAATTCAGGCTATGAGGATATTCCTTATGTTGCCGATGCGTATGACAACGAAACCGTGCCTAATGATGTGGTAGAAATTATGTTCCGTGATGATGTTAGCTTGCTTGCGGCATGGCGTATCCATCGCGGATTATCACAATATGATGTAGCTGAAAAGCTAGGGACAACGCAATCAGCGGTTTCGCAATGGGAAGCGAAAGACTCACGACCTCAGAAGAAAACCCGAGAGAAATTGTCTGAGATTTATCACTGCCGCCCAGAACAAATGATCCTTTGATTGTATTTCTGTGACCCGCTTCGGCGGGTTTTTTTTATCTGAAAATAACCACGTAACTCTTGATGTTTTCATTAATATTGCGATATTTTCAATCAATTCTATTTTCACCTAAAATTTTGGATAAGATCCAAATGAATTGGATTTATTCACTATGAAAATCACAATAAGCGAAATTAAAATTTGTAAAAAAAGATGAGTTTTGAAATTGAGAATAATCACAAATCATGTTAAAAAAGTACTGTTTATCTATACATAACCAGGTGCTGACATGATAAAAAAATTATTCGATCTGTTACCGATTTTTGGCGACAAGAAAGTAACGCCGACGGAAACGTTGCTGCAAGAATCTCTCTTGCCGCTTGCCGAACTTGATAAAACGTTGCCGAAGAAAATATTTCATTATGTCATGACGGGCACCGAATCTGAGGTTCTTTATACCTTAAATCAGTTAGATTCTGATAAAACAATCGTCCTGCTGGACAAACCGGGTACGGTTAATTGGTTCTATGTTCACAATAATAGTTTTAATTCCAGTGAGTATAGTAAAATAATCAGGCAGGCAAGGAATTCGCGTTATAAACTCTATTCCATGGTAGGTAAAGGGCTAACAAACGAGCAAACGGTACGCTTTGCAAAAGTATTAGCTGCGGCATGTCAGAATAAAAATATAACAATAATAACTGACGAAGTGCCCAATTGGATGATTTATTTGCTCTGTGATGCGCTGGCCACTACGTTGAAAAGCACATCCAATGAAAAGCTGAAACTAAAACACCGTGCTGGCTGGAGTATGGAATTTCTCGCTGAACTGGTTGCCAGTGAGCAGCATGATGAGAAAGGCGAGAATATTTTATTTGCTATTTTTGATCGGAAAGAAATAGGTGAATACTATAGCTCGGAGTTAGAGATTTTCTTTGAACTCCCTGATTTGCAGACATATATCGAAAATCATGCACAGTTTGTCCGCACGACACTAATGGACAAACTTTCTGCACCCGGCCTGATTCAGTTCCTGAAATACTTGTCCGATCGTGAAGCGTTGCGTGTTTTTTTCTCAGATGTCATTGTTAAATTAGCAATGGATCAGAAAAAAACGGTGCGCAATGAAGCTGAACCGCTGCTGAATACGCTTCCCGCTAATGATGTCAAAAAATACCTGAGTGATATCCTATTTAACGGAACGCCAAAACAGCGATCTCAGGCTGCCGATCTCTTTGCACGTCAGGGCGAAAATAAAGATATTTTAGAGCAGGCGTTACAGTTAGAAAAAAGTAAGGCTGTGATAAAAAATATCGAAAGTGCCATTATGCGTTTTGATGTCGTTGATACAGCACAGGATATTGCACTCCCTGAATTACCTGAACTCACGCTGTTGGCTGACACACCGTTGCCTGAAAGTGCAAAAGATATTCTTGTCGAAAACCTGAACGAGATGGTAGAAAAAGCAAGAATAAATGCAGAAAAAGAAATAGAGGAAAATAAATCAAGTGCGCACAAATACAAATGGGCACAAGAGAATTATGCTAACTTAAAAAAATTGAGTGTTGAGCATTGCGGTGCTTTGGTTGATAAGCTTAATCATGCTAATGGTAATAATCAATTATCTAGTGAAGATACTAGCATTATTCAATATAAAAAACGTATTAGCAGTCTTCCTGAGTTTACGTTTTATCATGCCATGAGAATTATTTTTGGTAACATGTATGCACACTTCAGTCTAGCCACTGCTCGAATAGAACATGAAACGCCTACTCATATTATCGCTGGATTGGAATTACGACAAATTGAAGGTGTTTTGCAGGCGTTGGCATGCCCAGAACCTGCACGGATCACCGCCTCGCTATGTTTAGAGTCTTATAACCATGGGTTGAGGCTATTTCCTAAACCGGAACAGCTATGGCCTTTTTTCTCTCAAAATCCAGACTATATCGCCGAAGCGTTAGGGCTATTGCCGAATAAGAGCGACCATAGCTATCGCCGATTTGAATTGAGTCAGGCCTTTGAGTTGCTTGATAAATTCCCTGCTATCCCCGCGCAGTTTATTCCCCGCATTATGGAACTGGCCTTAGGTGAGAATAAAACGTTCCGCGTGAGTGCGCAGAAGTTGCTTGAAAAATTGCCGAACGTGCATGTGAATGTGCAGGAAAGCCTACACTCTGCGAAACAAGAAATCCGTATTACCACGGTCGAATGGCTAGCGCGGATAAAAAATAAAGACAGCATCGCGCCGCTTTATGCATTGCTAAAAAAAGAGAAAAGAGAAACCGTCCGTGCAGCACTGTTGGCAGCGTTAGAGCAGTTTGGTGAGGATATTTCACCGTATTTATCCGAAAAGGTATTGCGTGACGAAGCATTGAAGGGACTGAAAGCAAGCCCGCCTGCGAGCATGAGCTGGTTTGACTATAACGCGATACCGCCATTGAAATGGGAAAACGGCAAGGCCGTCGATGCCGACATTATTAAATGGTGGATCATCCTGGCGGTGAAATTAAAAATGCCCGCGGGTAATACGTTATTACAGCGCTATGTTGGCTTATTAGCCAAAGAGAGCCAGCAGAAGCTGGGTCATTTTGTTTTACATGCCTTTATCACGCACGATGTAAAAAATCCGTCGCTGGAAGAAGCGATGCTGGAAGCGCATAAGGATGCGCCGGGACGTTTAAAAAGCTATCAACGTTATTTTGAGCTTTATCCTGACTATTACCAACAATATGAGCATTACACGTTAGAGCAGGTGACTGAAGAAATAAAGCATGAAGTCTTACGGCGCTATTTAGGTTCTGCCATCACCGAGAAAGGCATGCTGGCGTTGATTAGCTATATCGAAGGCCATGTTGCCGTCTCCGCATTACGCAATTACACGCGTGACCATTATCAGCGTCGTTCACAGATCGAAGCGATGATCAGCGCGATGGCGATTAGCGACGATCCGCTAATTATCCAATTGTTGCTCTCCCTTTCACGCCGCTACCGTACCGCAGCGATTCAGGAAAAGGCGCGTGAGTTGGTCAAAGGCATTGCCGATCGCAATGGCTGGAGTGCCGATGAGCTGGCCGATCGCACGATCCCGACGGCGGGATTGGATGAAACGGGCACGCTGGTGCTGGAATACGGCGAGCGGATCTTTACTGCACGCATGGACAACAAACAGAAGTTGGTGCTGCTGAATCCGGAAGGCAAAGAGATTAAAGCCCTGCCTGCGGCGCGTAAAACGGATAACGAAGAGCAGATAAAAGAAGCGAAAAAGCTGTTCTCATCGAGCAAACAGGAGCTGAAACAAGTGATCGACCTGCAAACCGCACGTTTGTATGAATCGATGTGTGCTCAGCGCCAATGGTCGAGTGAGGACTGGCAGACTTACATCATGGCTCATCCTGTGATGCGTCCGTTAATCGAGCGATTGGTGTGGCAAGAAGTGAAAGATGAGCAGGTGATCAATACCTTCAGGCCAACGGATGATGGTTGTTTAATCAATCTTGATGACGATGAGGTTGAATTATCGAACGGTTCGGTGATTCAGCTTGCACATGCCGCCATTGTCGATAACGACACGCGTGAAGCCTGGCTCGCGCACTTTAAGGATTATAAAGTGACGTTTTTGTTCTCGCAGATGGTGAATACGCTGCCTGAACTCGATCGTAAACTGGTTGAAATTGAGGACAAGAAAGGGTGGTTGAGCGATACGTTCACGCTGCGCGGCGTCTTGACCAAGATGGGATACCAGCGTGCGCCAGCGGAAGATGGCGGGTCGTTTGGCCATTATTACAAGCATTTCAGTAGTTTGAATTTGTACGTCAATATTGGGTTTAGCGGTAGCTACGTGCCAGAAGAAAATATTCCGGCGGTCTTGTTTGATTTGAGCTTTGAGAAAAATCAGCAAAATTATTGGGATCGCAACAATCTGACATTACAAGATGTCCCGCCCATTTTACTGGCAGAAAGCTATGCCGATTACCTGAAAGTCGCTGAAGCCTGCTCGGGATACGATGCCGACTGGGAAAGCAAAACGCCTTGGTAATCCGCTTATGGAGCCAGCACGCCTTGTGCTGGCTTCGTTCATTATTTTGTGGCGAACAGAGACACGAACATGGAAAAACACTCACCGGCAGCCAACGATGTGCTGCGTCAACATGCTGAAATCCGCTTTGCTGATGAATTAGCCCGCCTGACCAAAGCGGACGAAAATAACCCGAAGCCGCAGGGCTGGCTGCGTTCACCCCGTGCGGTGCGCCAGTTTATTCTGGGTGACGATGCCTTAGATATTTCCGCGAAATTTTTTGGCGATAACGCGCTGGTCGATCGGGCGATTGTGACGCTGCTGGGGAAACAGGGATTGATGCTGGTTGGCGAGCCCGGAACCGCGAAATCGATGCTGTCTGAGCTGTTTGCGGCGGCAATATCGGGCGATTCCGGCCTGACCATTCAAGGCACGGCGGGAACGACGGAAGACCACATCAAGTATTCATGGAACTATGCGCTGCTGCTTGCCGAAGGCCCCACCGAGCGCGCGCTGATCGGTTCGCCGCTCTATCAGGGGATGATGCAGGGCAGGATTGTCCGTTTTGAGGAAATCACCCGCTGCCCGCCGGAAATACAAGATGTTCTGGTTTCTTTGATGTCTGAAAAACAGCTGATGATTCCTGAAATGGGTGAGCAAGGGCGGATCAGTGCTAAGCCCGGTTTTAACCTGATTGGCACGGCGAACCTGCGCGATCGTGGCGTACATGAAATGTCAGCGGCATTAAAACGGCGCTTTAACTTTGAAACCGTGAGGCCGATTCAAGACCCTGAATTCGAGATTGAGCTTATTCAAACACAGCTTACGCGTGAACTGGGCGATCTGGCCGCGCTGATCACCGTGCCGCCGAGCGTCATTGAACTGCTGGTGACCACATTCCAGGAACTGCGCTCGGGCAATACGCGTGATGGCGGCACCATCAAAACGCCAGATGCGGTGATGTCGAGCGCGGAGGCAGTCAACATTGCCTATGCCTCCGCGCTTGAGGCGCATTATCTGGGCGATAGCACGCTGAATGCGGGCGCCATCGCACGCCAGATTATCGGCGTGGTGTTAAAAGATAACCCTGACGATGCCAAACGTATGCGCTACTACGTTGATAACGTAGCGCGCGAGCGGGCAAAAAGCAGCGATGACTGGAAAGCGTTTTATGATGCCTCACGACAGTTTTGGAAGTAAGGCCGTGGCCAATTGTTGTTGATGATTTCACGGACACTTTTTCATGAGGAAACGCGCTGGTGAGTCTTTCGAACATCGTATTGCCTGCACGAATGGAACAGGCGCTGGCAACATGGGATTTTTTGCAGTCGCAGCAGATCTATTTTGCGCCGGTTCGCCACCATAGCCCTGCCTGCGCCTATGGCCTGCTGTCATTGATTGACGATATCCAACCCGATCACATTTTGATTGAGGCTCCGGTCAGTTTTAATCACCTGCTGCCAGATTTGCTTCACTCTGATGCGAAACCGCCTATCGCGGTGATGGGACAGGCTGACTTTCAATCCCGCGAGCCGCAAGAGGGCGAAACGCCGCAAGCGACCACGCGCAGCGCTTTTTTCCCTTTTTGTGACTACTCACCGGAATGGGTTGCGCTGCACGCGGGGCATCGTCACAACGCGACACTGCGCTTTATTGATTTGCCGTGGGTTGAGCAAATCGCGATTGAGGAACGTCAGAATGATGCCAGCCAGAGCCTGCAAGAGGAACGCTATCTCGCCCACAGCCAGTTCATCTCGGCACTCGCAAAAAAATGCTATTGCCGCGATCACGATGATTTGTGGGAGCATTTATTTGAATTACGTTCGATTGAGGCGCTGACCGACTGGCAACAGCTTTTCCGCGATACGCTGGTCTGGTGCGCGTTGGCGCGACTGGATTATGAGCCTCAGGTTTTGGAAGCTGAGGGTTCTGCACAGCGTGAGGCGCATATGCTCGCGGCTATCATGCAGGTTCGTGCCGAAAACCCAACGGGGAAAATTCTGGTCGTCACCGGCGGTTTTCATTCGCTGGCGCTGCTCGAAGGGCTGTCTCACGACGGGAAATCGTTCAATGCCTTCACGGATGCCGCGAAGAAGCAGTACCAAAAACAGCTTAAGCAGGCGGAAAACGACAGTGCGTGGCTCATCCGCTATAGCTTTGACAGATTAGATGCGCTCAATGGCTATGCCTCCGGCATGCCTGCGCCTGCGTACTATCAGCGAAGCTGGCAGATGCTCATGGCACAGCGGGGCGAGCGGCTGACGGAAAGAGGGCAGGCGCTCACGACTCAGGAGCACCGCAATAACATGGGGATGCGTTTTTTGTCTGAGGTTGCCAGCCTGCTCCGCACTAAATCTTTTGACGATCCGCCCAGCTATATCACGGTAAAGAATGCCGTCGAGCAGAGTGTACGGTTAGCGGCATTGCGCGGGCATGAAGGCCCTGGTCGTTATGATCTGCTGGATGGGCTACAAAGTAGTTTTATCAAAGGCAGTATCGATGATGCGCAACGCGATCTGTGGCTTGAGATCAAAAAGGCGTTCTCCGGCCATGCGTTAGGGCAGATTCCGGCAGGCAGCGCGACGCCTCCGCTGGTTGATGAAACCTATCGATTAGCGAAATACCATCGCTTTAAACTTGATGACACGCTCGTCAAACTGAGCCGTTTGGATATCTATCGCAACCCGCAGCATCGTGCCCGCAGCCGCTTTCTTCACCTGCTCAGCTTCCTTGAGGTGGGCTTTGCAACGCGCAGCAATGGCCCTGATTTTTTGAGCGGCCACAATCTCGATCTGCTATTTGAAGAGTGGCACTATGCGTGGACACCGTCAGTAGAAGGGCGGCTGATTACGCTCTCGGAGAAGGGAAGCCAGCTCGAAGCGATTGCCATCGATAAATTACTCTATCTGGAAAAACAGTTAGAGGAACAGGGGCAGAATCGGTCGAGCAAGAATGCGGTGCAGGTGCTGATTCAGGCGGCACTGTTGGGCCTACAGTCGCGTTTAGCTGGGTTATTCCGCTTATTGCATGACGATATACACAACGATTTTCGGCTAAGTTCGCTCGTGGAATGCGGGCATAGTCTGATTCATCTCTGGCGCGGGCGTGATTTTCTTGGCTTACGCAATCAGCCTGAGTTAACTCAGCTGCTGTTTAAGCTGGTTCCACAGGCACTGTTTTGTTTACCGACCATCGCTGCGGGCGATGAGTCACAGCAGGAAGAACATTTCACCGCATTGCTTGCCTTGCGTGAGCTGATTGAATTTATTCCCACGCTCGATCCCTCTAGTACCGTCAGTCGCGATTTTTACCACCAGTTACAGCAGATCGCCCCGGAATTAAAGGACGTGCCGTTGTTAAAAGGGGCGGTTGATGCGCTGCGCTATCTCGGTGATGACATTGATGAGAGCACGCTTGATGACAATCTATCGAACGTCTTTAGTCAGGGTAGCGATTCCGAGCAGGCGGTTCGCTATTTTGTGGGATTAATGCGTGCCGCCCCTGAGCTGATTATCAAAACGCCGCGTTTGGTCGATAAGTTAAACGCGCTGATGTTGCAGTGGGATGATGACCGTTTTCTGCATGTGTTGCCCGACTTGCGTTTTGCCTTCAGCCAACTCACACCGAAGCAGAATGCGACGTTAGCGAGCTACATCGCCGAGCAGTGCGGTTTCTCTGAGCCGGAAATGCACCTTTGGCAAACGGATTTCACGCAACAGGAACTGCTACAAACGATGCAGTTAAACCAAAAGCTGAAACAGCAGCTGGCGGAAAACGATTTACTGTCATGGTATGAAAAAGAGAAGGGTGCAGCCCGATGAGTGCGCAAGATCCGCAGTCTGACGATAAAGAAAAAAACGGCAAACGCTGGCGATTGATTCTGGGCCACTATGCCGACGAGGCATTAGGTAACGCGACGTTTGACGCACAAGACCTGAAAGTTGAGCGTACTCTGGATTATCTCTATCGCCGTGAATATCAGCGTCGTGGGCTTAAGCAGGAAGGAGGGCGGCATGGCTCTTTGGATCAGTCTCAGCTGACGGCGGTTAACTGGCTCAATCAGGCGCGTAAATTGTTCCCCAGCAGCACGTTTGAGCGAATGCAATCGCAAGCGATTGAACGCTATGAAATCTCGCATTTATTCAACGATCCGCAGGCTCTGCAAGCGATGGAACCCACGCCCGCGCTGGCTAAGGCGTTATTGAGCTTGCGTGGGCGGATGAATGAACAAACGCGTGAAGCGGTGCGCGACATTATTCGCAAGGTGGTCGATGAGATATTACGCACGCTGAGGCCGACGTTTACGAATGCGCTTACCGGTCGCCGGAATCGATTCCGACGTTCACCTGTCGCCAGCAGTCAAAATTTTGACTGGCGTGCCACGATTGCGGCCAACCTTAAGCATTTTGATCGTGATAAGAACCGGCTGGTCATTGAAACACCGCATTTTAATTCACGCATGCAGCGGCATATGCCGTGGGATGTCATTTTGTGCGTCGACCAAAGTGCTTCGATGTCCAGCTCGGTGATGTACGCGGCGGTCTGCGCCAGCATTCTGGCGGCGTTGCCGGCGGTACGGGTTTCATTGATTGTATTTGATACACAGGTGGTTGATTTATCGCATCTTGCCCACGATCCGGTTGAGGTGCTGATGACGGTGCAACTAGGAGGCGGGACAAATATTGCGAAAGCCATGCAGTACTGCGAACAGCGAGTACAAAACCCGAAACGCACCATCGTGACGTTAATCAGCGATTTTGAAGAAGGCGGCGCGCTGAATCGCCTGCTCAGCTGCGTGCAGCGCATGCACAGTCAGCAGATCACGCTGTTAGGGCTTGCCGCGCTTGATGATGCCGCACAGCCGGTATACGACACCGCCATCGGGCAAAAACTGGCCGATCGTGGCATGCACGTTGCCGCGCTAACGCCGGAGCATTTTGCGCAGTGGCTGGCGGAGGTGATGCGATGAGCTGGCAATCCCTCTACCTGAATTATGATGACGATGCGCTGGGCGTTTTTGCGAATGTCGGTTTATTGCGCCGGGCTAAAAAAGATCTGGCTGGCGACAACGTGAAATTAGTGACTGACGCTGGGCAAGAAGGGCATTTTGTCAGCGATGGTCAGCAGGTGGTGCTGAATGCGCAGGGGATACAAACTGCGCGGTGCGACTGCCCAGCGTCGGGCTGCTGTAAGCACATTTTGGCGGCGGTGTTGTGGTTACAAGCCCATGCTGAAGGCGGTGCGGAGCAGACCACGGCCCTTGCTGAGGAAACCACCGCACCACCGATAGACGTGCTTGCCGAGATCTTACAGCTTGATTCTGAGGCGTTAATGAAGCAGGTCGGCAAAGTGCAAACGCGGCATGCCGCGCGATTTGTTCAGATGTGGGCGGAAGAATCGGTGAGGACGGAATCATTGCCCAACCAGCTTAAACTTCACCTGCCGACGCTGGAAAGCCCCGTTATCTATCTGGCTGGGGCGGGATTTGCTGGCATGTTGTCGGATTTCTTACGGGATAAACAGCCGGCTTTGCATCTTGCTGCCATTGCCTGCCTCTTTGAAGCCAACCAACGCGTCTGGCCGTGGCCCGAGGATTGTCTGGCTCAGGAGACGCAGGTGCGAGCGCTACATGCCGATGAGCGTGCGCTGATTGCTACGCTTCACACGTTTATTCAGGATATCCTGAACCAGGGGCTGTCGCATATCAGTAAAAGCAGTGCGCGACAGCTTCATTTGCTGAATATGTCCGCGCGTGCGGAAGGGCTCCCACGACTGGCGGGCTATCTGCGTAATGTGAGCGGGCAGGTCAGCCTATTAGCAGACAGGCATTACAGTCTGGAAGAGCGTGATGTACTGCTGTTCATTGCCCGCCTGTCGGCCTATTTATACCAGCTTGAGCAGGCGACGCCTGAGCGCTTGCTACACCTGCGCGGGCAGGTGCGGCGGCAGTATCAACAACAGCCTGAAGCCTTATCGCTTGTACCTTTGGGCGCGCAGTGGTGGGCCACCGAAGGCGGTGCGCGTGGTGCCACCTTTTCGTTTTGGGATAGTGAAAATCAGCAACTACTGCACTGCACACAAGCGCGCGCCGATTACCATGATGTGACGTTTAGCCAGCAGGGCGTGTGGCAGGGGCAGGCTATGTGGAAACAGCTGGGCGAGCACATCATGCGTGCTCCCTTTACGCTGCACCACCCGCGTTTTTCTGACGACGGGAAATTGGCCGCAGGTGGCGACAGTTACGCGAATCTTGAGGGCACGCCGTGGCCTGCTGCCGCCTATGCGCAGTGTAAATCGACGTGTGGCATTGCCGACTGGTCGCTGCTGTTTCACTATTTTGAGCAAGAGAATCAGGATTACCCCCAGCCTCTGCTACTGCATGTGCAGCGCTATGAACCCGTCGTCTGGAATGAGGTGGAGCAGCGCGTGGTCTGGCCGGTCTTTGATGACGCAGATAATGCGCTGTATCTGAGCCTAAACTGGGAAAAAACGCAGCATCAGCGCATAGACAGGCTCAAACAGGCGACTCAGCAAAAGTGGACGATTGTGGCGGTGTTGGTTCAGCCCCGTCGCCGTGGGAATGACATTGACCTCCATCCTTATTCTCTCCTGGTGAGCGATGGCAGCGCGGTGACCGCGTTTTGTTTGGATTTTCAGACCATCAAGACCAAGAAAACCGTGCCCAGTTTTATTAGCCATATTCAAACGATGTTTGCGGAGAGAAAGCAGCGTAAAACAGTGCAGCGTCCCTTGCCCACGCTGGCACAGCGGGTTTGTCGCCCAATTCTTGATGTGCTGGACGCGCAGGCTTGCACCGGACGTCGACATTTAACCTCAACGCAAAGAGAGCAGTTGCAACACGGCATGAAAACGGCCAATGAACTGGGCTTAACGCTCGTTGAAAACGCGTTGTCGCACTATTTAGCGCAGCCCCAGCCGGAAGTGGATAGCCTGCTGCGGCTCGTCTTTCTTTGCGACAGGCTTCAGCGTTTTCAAAACGGGTTACCGATTGTGCTACGCCAAGCGTCATCTGCGTAGCGCCTTTCCTGACAGAGAGCAGGTTAGAGGCGGAATAAGAAGGGCACGAAAAAGACAGCGTAAGGGAGTGGTAAAGCGTAGAATGTGAGCACCAAAAATGATGCTCATGAATGTTCCCTTACCTGTCTTCAGGCTTTTGGCTGACATCCTCATAAAAGCACGCTGAAATACCCTTGGCCGCTCGCCGATTACACGGCGATGTCATACTTTCCCTGTACCATTGCTTCATCGCGTTAGCCTCTGCCACGACAGGGGGCGCATTCTTTTATTTTAACTTTTGATATCAATACCATGACCCGTTCTTCCCGTTCGACCGCCTGGTTACGCGTCGTCAGCCTTTCTCTGGCGGCCTTCATTTTTAACACCGCTGAATTTGCCCCCGTTGCGCTCCTGTCAGACATTGCCGCCAGCTTTTCCATGAGCGCCGCGCAGGTCGGGCTGATCATTACGATCTATGCCTGGGTGGTCGGGCTGATGTCGCTGCCCTGCATGCTGATGTCCAGCGATATGGAGCGACGCAGCCTGCTGATCAAAATCTTTATCCTGTTCGCCGTCAGCAATGTGTTGTCCGGTCTGGCCTGGAACTATTGGGTGTTGGTGATTGCTCGTATCGGCGTGGCGCTGGCTCACGCGGTATTCTGGTCGATTACGGCATCGCTGGTGGTGCGTCTGGCACCGGCGGACAAAAAAGCGCAGGCGTTAAGCTTGCTGGCGACTGGCACGGCGCTGGCGCTGGTGCTGGGGTTACCGCTAGGGCGTGTGGTCGGGCAGTATCTGGGCTGGCGTGTGACGTTTGTCATTATTGGCCTGCTCGCTGCGGGGATTATGCTGGGTCTGATGAAACTGCTGCCCGTGTTGCCGAGCAGCAATTCTGGTTCGTTGAAGAGCCTGCCTCTCCTGCTTAAACGTCCGGCGCTGCTGTGTGTGTACGGCCTGACTGTGATGATCGTAACCGCGCACTTTACCGCCTACAGTTATATCGAGCCTTTTATTCAGAAAGTGGCGCTGTTGAGTGAAAACTTCACCACCATCTTGCTGCTGATTTTTGGCGGCGCCGGCATCATTGGCAGCATGCTGTTCAGCCGCTACAGCAGCAAATACCCGGCGGGCTTTCTGATTGTTTCGTTCGCGTTTCTGGCGGTGTGTTTACTGCTATTGCTGCCTTTGTCATTCAGCGGTTGGAGCCTGTCGACGCTCTGTGTCGTCTGGGGGATCGCCATTATGGCGCTGAGCCTGGGGATGCAGGTTAAGGTGTTGACGCTGGCGTCGGATGCCACCGACGTGGCGATGGCGCTCTACTCAGGAATTTATAACATTGGGATCGGTGGCGGTGCGCTGCTTGGCAATCAGGTGATTGTCCATTTGGGCCTGCCCGACATCGGTTTCATTGGCGCGGCGATGGCGATACTGGCAACCGTGTGCTGTATTTTTACGTTTGTCCGCTATTCACGTGTGTTAAAAACGTCATTGGCGAACTGAATACGGGTAACGACCCAAGCGACCCTTTTTTCCGTCAAGGTCTCCGTTTTCTGTAAGGGCATCCGTTTTACGTGAGGGCATGATGAATCCACACTATGCACGTCTGGTGACGCTGGCAGCCGTGAGCGCAACGGCCGTGGCGCTGGTGCTGTTCATAATGAAGGTGTTTGCCTGGTGGCACACTGGCTCAGTGAGCCTGCTGGCATCGCTGGTTGATTCGCTGGTGGATATCGCCGCGTCGCTGGTGAACCTGCTGGTGGTGCGCTACTCGTTGCAACCGGCGGATACGGAACACGCCTTCGGCCACGGTAAGGCGGAATCGCTGGCTGCGCTGGCGCAAAGCATGTTTATCTCCGGCTCGGCGCTGTTCCTGATCCTAACGGGGCTGCAACACTCGCTGGAGCCGCAGACGCTGCACGCGCCGGAAGTGGGCATGTGGGTGACGCTCATTGCGCTGGTGGTTACGCTGCTGCTGGTATCGTTCCAGCGTTGGGTGGTGAAGCGCACGCACAGTCAGGCGGTACGTGCGGACATGCTGCATTATCAGTCCGACCTGTTGATGAACGGCGCGATTCTGGTGGCGTTGGCGCTCAGTTGGAAAGGCATTACGCGCGCCGACTCCCTGTTTGCATTGGGTATTGGCGGCTATATTTTATATAGCGCGTTACGCATGGGGTATGACGCTGTGCAGTCGCTGTTGGATCGCGCACTGCCGGAGGACGAGCATCGCGCGATTGCTGAGGTGATTGTGAACTGGCCGGGCATTCGCGGCGCACATGCGTTGCGTACCCGACGTTCTGGCCCAACGCGCTTTATTCAACTGCATCTGGAAATGGATGACACGCTGCCGCTGGTTCAGGCGCATCAAATCGCAGACGAGCTGGAGCAGGCATTGCGTGAACAGTTTCCGGGTGCCGATATTATTATCCATCAGGATCCGGTTTCTGCCGTGCCGGAAAATCAGCGTGGCAGGCTGACAGCATAACCGACCCTGTTTTCAGCGTTTTATGTTAAAAACGTGATACGCCATGAAAATTTATGCACAATTTAGCCTGACCTGAATCAATTCAGCTTCGGGTGTTTGTTATAATATGCTAATAAAAGAATAAGGCGTTGCTGCCTGTTTCACGGCGGCGGTGAATTTACGATAGAAGAATCCTGCAAAATTACATCTACAAGTCCAGAGGTTGTCATGATTAGAAGAATCGGAGTGTTGACGAGCGGTGGCGATGCACCAGGTATGAATGCGGCAATTCGTGGTGTGGTTCGCGCTGCACTATCGGAAGGGCTGGAAATTTATGGCATTTATGATGGCTATCAGGGCTTGTACGAAGATCGCATGGAGCAGTTGGATCGCTACAGCGTATCGGATGTGATTAACCGTGGCGGCACGTTCCTAGGCTCCGCACGTTTCCCGCAATTTCGTGATGAAGCGGTGCGTCAGGTCTGCGTAGAAAACATGAAGAAACGCGGTCTAGATGCGCTGGTTGTCATCGGCGGTGACGGTTCCTATATGGGGGCCAAGCGCCTGACCGAAATGGGTTTCCCTTGTATCGGCTTGCCCGGCACGATCGATAACGATGTAGCGGGTACGGACTACACCATCGGTTACTTTACCGCGCTGGAAACCGTGCTGGAAGCGATTGACCGCCTGCGCGATACCTCCTCTTCACACCAGCGTATTTCCATTGTTGAAGTCATGGGACGCCACTGCGGCGACCTGACGCTGGCGGCGGCGATTGCCGGCGGCTGTGAATTCATCGTTCTGCCAGAAGTGCCGTTCAGCCCGGAAGATCTGGTCTGCGAAATCAAAGCGGGCATCGAAAAAGGCAAAAAGCACGCGATTGTGGCGATTACCGAACTGGTGTGCGATGTCGACGAACTGGCGAAATACATTGAGAAAGAAACGGGACGCGAAACCCGTGCGACCGTACTTGGCCACATTCAGCGCGGCGGTTCGCCGGTTGCCTACGACCGTATTCTGGCCTCGCGTATGGGTGCCTACTCTATTGAACTGTTACAGCAGGGCTACGGTGGCCGATGTGTCGGTATCCAGAATGAAAAAATGGTGCACCACGACATCGTTGATGCCATTGAGAACATGAAGCGTCCTTTCAAAGGCGACTGGTTGGATACAGCGAAAAAACTGTTCTGATCGACCTGACAAACGTTGATGCCCTCGCCAGATGGCGGGGGCGCTATCCTCTGTATTTCCCCCAATCTTTACCCTCCCATCACGCTAGCGCCTACGCATATAACTGGTGAGCATATAAACATCGGTTTTATTATTTTTTCTGCACGCCTAGACCTGCTAGCCTGCCCATTCCTTCCGTCTTGATGACACGCTGATTGCCGCTATGAATATCGATCTTCGCCAACTGCGCCACTTTATTGCCCTGATTGAGCATCGCAATTTTACATCGGCGGCACAGGCGATGAAGCTTTCTCAATCCGCTTTCAGCCGCAGTATCCAGTCGCTGGAGCAGACCATTGGCACGCGTCTGATTGATCGCATGAACCAACTGGAGCCGACGCCGAAAGGCTTGGTGGTGCTGGAACACGCGCGTCGCCTGATTAATCAGACGCACGATCTGTTTAATGATATCCAGCAGTTCAATGAGAAAGAGGCGGGCGAAGTGAATTTTGGCTGTGGCCCGGCTCCCGCCGCCTGGCTTATGCCACAGGTGATCGGGGCTTTCTCGCGACATTATCCAAAGGTGCGGATGGTTTTTCGCGTCGATAACTGGCAGGCGCTGGGCCATCGACTGATGGCTGAAGAGCTGGATTTCATCGTGGCGGATATGCGCAACTTTGAATTCGATACCCGCTATCGCGTACAGCCGCTGAGCCAGCACCGCTGGGGATTTTGCTGCCGTAGCGGACACCCGCTGGCGACGCAGGAAGAGATTACCGTTGAGCAGTTCTTTTCCTATCCGCTGGCGGCAACGATCCGCCCACCCAACCTGCACCGCGCGCTGGTGCAACTGAGCGGTAAACTGGATATTCGTACCAGCATTGAGTGTGAGAATGGCTACAGTCTGCTGGACGTGGTACGCCATTCGGATGCCATCGGGACGACTAACCATTTCAATGAGCCCGATCGGCACGGTATTCACATGTTGAAGATTGCCGGTCTGGACGACAACACCGATGAATTTTATACCCACTACGGCATTATCTATCTGGCGGACGCCCGCCTGTCTCTGCTGGCGCGCAAGCTGATTGAAACCTTCGTGCAGGTCGACAGCGACCTGCACGGCGCACCTGTGGCGCTTACAGCGGAGTGATGCTGAACTCGCTGATTTCCTGACGCGAAAAGACCGTCCGAAAGCCGAAATAGCCCGGAGCGGGCGTATTCGAATAGCTGGCATGGAAATAGAGCACATCGTCGACCCAAAAACGCGTTTCCCGCCGATCCACTTCAATCACGATGCGATAGCGATGATGAGGACGCAGCAGATGCGCAGCATCGGTGTACTCACCGAGCAGCAGGCGCTCGCCGTGACCGTCGTAATAGCGAAAGCGCGTGGTGCTATTCCAGTTACCGCCCATCCCGACATAGTACAGGTTCAGGCTGTCATATTCGTTGAGCTTGCCGTACCGGGTAAACAAGTTCGGGTGGTGCAGGTCGCGCGCGGCCCAGAACTGGTTCAGGTCGGATACGCGGTCGTAAGGACGATCTGCGACCAGAACTTCCCGTGTGAAGGCGATGCGATAGGTGCCCGAGAGCGGGGCATCCAGCCAGATCGTCAGCCCAGAGGCGCTTTCCAGCGTCAGACGCTCTGGCGTTGTCTGGATCGCCGTGCGCTCAGGATCTTCCTGCTCCACCTGCCAGCGTAGCGGCTGACCAGCGGAATCCGTGGACCAGAGAAACGTGGAACGGTGTGGCGAATCGATAATTTCACGCGTGCCGTCTGCCTGCGGCGACAGGAGGAGCGTGTTTTCAGTACAGCCTGGGTCAGTCATGGTGATGTCCTGTAGCGTGCCGCCGGGTGGCGGCATTAAGAAGAGGGAATGTCATCCAGCAAGGCCAGCAGGGCGATAGCCGTTAATCCCCACTGGGCGACGGCGTTGGTCGCCAGATTGGCGGCTGCGGTGCTGCCGGAATGTTTATCAATGGTGGAATCGATCACCGGCTCATTGATGGGATAGAGCACGATAGGAGGCGTTAAGCGCCGCTGTTCGAGAGTCGGATGGGCGATGCCGCCGCTGCCAGCGGTAAACTCTGCCCAGGCGCGCTGAGCCAGCGTGCGATCGTTTAACTGTCGGGCGGCAAAGGCGGTCAGTCGAGCATGTCCCTGAGCCAGATTGAGCTTTTTCACCGTCTTACCCACGGCTGCGCTTAGTGCAACTGGGTCGTTATACAGCCGGCAGTAATCGAGCCACGCGCGCGTAAAGGCAGGGTCGGGCAATGCCTCAACCAGTTCGCTACAGATTTCCGTCAGACCAAAAACCGCACTCAGATGTGAGATCTCAACCTGATCCGGTGGGGCCTGCACGACGCGACCGGTATCGGGGTCAATGGCCGATCCACCGGTGAAAAAGCCGTGCGGCTGGGCGGCAATGGTCTGCATACTGGTGAGCAGGCGTGCGCGCATTGCCGGATCGCCGTGCCGCTCCCAGGCGGTTAGCCAGGCGGCGGCTACCGCGCCCCAGTCCGTCCCGAAACTCAGGCTGACGTGATGCGGATCGGCGGGCGATGTCTGTCCGATTTTGCGGCCGGGCAGCACGGTACCGAGTGTACGCAGCGCCTCGACCTGTTCGTCCATCAGTTCACCGATGCGCTCATCGGCGGTGAGATAGTAGAGAAAGCGGCGGTTGGCGACGGTAGAAATACGCAACTGCTTAGCGCTGTCGCCCCAGTGGCGGACATTGTGCCGCGACCCCAGCGGACTAAAGCGTCCCAGATGGTGTACGTCCACTTCGCCCGTGTGGCGCGTCATGGCTTCCGCCATGCGAAACGCCTCGGCGCGTCCGCTGTGCAGGAAGTAATACCAGAGCCACAGATCGGTGCTGAGTTCCGAGTTATCCCACGCGTAGCCACCCACGTCGTAGCGCCAGACGTGACGGTCACTGTCATAGGTGTGCATCACGTCGCCGAAATCCCAAAAGCCGTACCATTTGCGCTGTTCGACTTCCTGTTGATAGATGTCGAAATACGCATCCAGCTGTTTCTCCAACCTGATGCGGCCGGGCGTGGTGGCAGAGGAAGAAGAGGCGGAAGCCGGTGCCCACAGTGGGCCAAACGCCTGCGCACGATGCAGATCCTGTGCATCTGCTACCAGCAGCGGCGGTTGCTGCATACGACGCGCCCGACTCACCAGATTTTCTGCGTCAGGCGTCGCGGGCAGCACATCGATAAACAGTTCGCTGGTGCGTGCCACGCCGACCGCCGAGCCGAAGCCCGGTTCGTAATCTTCGTAGGTGATCGCCAGCCCTTCGCGCTGTTTGTCGTGGGTATCCTGACCCAGCCCGTCATGGTAAAAACGCATATCCATCGGTTCTGCCCACGGCGACCACAGCCAGAGCGTGACGGTCGCGGTGTCGGTATGGGCATTTTCAATTTCCAGACAGGCCGGATAGCTCTGCCAGAAATGACGCAGACCGAACGCCACGCCGCCTTTCGGCGTGCCCAGATAGCCGACGCCCGCCGCCCGTTCGCCGGTGGCGGAAAGGAGCCAGCCCTGTCCGGCAGCGGTGCGTTTGTGTATCTGGAAGCCGTCGGGATGGTGCTGCGTCAGGCGGTAGCTGCCAAAGGCGGGAATGTAATCCAGTCGTTTCCCGACCTCCGGTGAGAAATCTGCTATCGGCGGCGTGGCTTGCCCCGCCAGCTGCGCCGCGATAACGGCCGCGCCGGGATCGCGACGTAGTCCGCTCAGGCCGCGTACCGCCTCACGAAAGAGCCCGCCCTGATCCGAAACGAAGCGTACGTGGCGATCGTGCAGCTCTCCCTGTAGTGGAACGTCGAACGCCAGCCCAAGTCCTTTTAGGCTGAGGAGATCGTCATCGTTGTCATAGATCAGGGTGTGTATGATGCGCAGCGAATCGGTGTTCGCATAGCTATACAGCCGGATAATAAAGGGGATGTGCGTCACCCCCTGCTGCTGCGCGTGCTGCTGCGCGTGGTGCGCACCGCGTAGCGCAATCACCGTCCGCTGCGGCCCGTTTTGCTCCACCGTGACCGTCTCGATCACCCCCTGATACGCATCCTGCGTCAGCGTGCTATCCGTTTCTGTCCCTCGCTGCATGCGCAACACCAGCCTGCCGTTGGTTAACGCCAGCCGATTATCCCGCCAGATTTCCTCGATCAGACGGGGGCCAGAACGTGGAATCACGCAGCGAATGTGGCCGGTATCCACCGTCCAGCCGTGGTCATGTTCGCTGACCATTCCGGAACCCGATGGCTCCTCTGCTTTGGCTGTCGGCCGCAGCGTTAGCCCGTCTTCCGGTGGCGTGTTGCCGCCGAGCGCATGTGCCGACCATTTAATCGAGCCGTCCGGCCAGCGAGCCAGCGGCCAGCTTTGCAGGTCATAAGCTCGCTGCTGCGCGTCATGCAGTTGGAAACCACTGTCGTCGCGCACTGCCCCTTGCGGCCAGGGGACACCCCAGGTCACGCCGGTGAAAGCGAGAGGGTGCTGTCCGTCCAGCCAACGCAGGCTGACCTGCGGTGCCGCTTCGCCAGCGTAGGCTGAGGCAGGCGGCGTGGCGGCGTGCGCAGATCTCCAGAACGGTGCCGACAGCGCCAGCAGCGTGCTGTCGCGCAGGAAGCGTCGGCGTGAGTAAGTCATCTTGTCCATGACGTTAGCCCTTGAAATCGTAACCGACTGAGATCCCGACCATGCGTGGTTCACCAATCACGCCCGTTGTGGCGCTGGAGCCTCTGACTGAGCGGTAGTAGTTTTTATCCAGCGCGTTTTTCACCCACAGCGACACGTTCCAGCGGTTGTCGCCTTGCTTGCCACTCAGCCCGCTAGACAGATTGAGGACGCCGTATGAGGGAATGCGGTTGGATTCGGAATCGTCGAGCGTGCCGTAAGCCCAGCTCCGCCATGACCATTGACCGGAAACCGAGGCTTGCAGGTTATTTGGCGTATCCCATTGATAACGCACGCGCGTGTTGTAGCTCAGCGTCGGGGATTTAAAGACGCGCTTCCCAGACATATCGCACGACACGGCGGAGATTTCTGCCGGGCAGCGTGCATTAGGGAAATTCAGGTAGCTGGCATCCAGAACGGTACCGGCCAGACTGATGCTCAGGCCATCAAGGGGGCGCAGCGTTAACTGCGTTTCGCCGCCGCGCGAGCGGAATTTCCCAGCGTTAATCAGATAGCTGGTATCCGTTTCTTCGTCATAGGCGTTGTTCTGGAAATCCTCGACGACGCTCCAGAACAGTGCGGTATTCCATTCCACTTTGCGCTGTAGCCAGTGGGTTTTGACCCCTAGCTCTGCCGAACGGGTTTTTTCGGGATCGACGTACAGCGAATCAATCCCCAGCTGCCTTGCGGCACCGGAGGACACGTTCAGGCCGCCGGATTTTTCCCCGTAGCCTAACGTGACGTAAGGCGTGACATTCGGTGCCGCGAACCAGTTCAGGCTGATGGAGCCAGAAGGCAGGTGATTGGTTTGCGAGAGTGGGCCGGAGTCAAAGGTGGCGCGATTTTTACGCTGGAATGTCCCCTCTTTTTTCTCATAGGTTTGACGCAGACCGACAATGACATCCAGTTTATCGGCAGCATGCCAGGTCCCGCGGCCATAGACGGAATAGACGGTGTCATCCAGCGTGCCAAAGCGCTGCACGTTAATGCCCTGATAGCCATTTCCTACCCACGTCCGCACGCGGTTGTCGTTGTAGTAGCGACTGTTTGCCTCGGTATCGAGGTTCTCACCCCAGTAATCGACGCCCACTGAATAATCGAAAGTATTGCCTTTGGGCGAATCGAGCCAAAAACTTTGCGACCAGACGCGATCGCGTACGTCAGCACCGCTGTCGCGATAGAGCGGGATGTTCCAGTTATCCGCCGTGCTGGGCAGCACGCGGAAATAACGCAGTGATGACAGAGAGTTGAGGCTATAGCCGCTCCTTAGCTTCCAGTTGGCCTCGACCGAGCCACCGCCTTGTGCAACGCGAATAATATTCTCGTCATCCATCGCGACCTGACGACCGCCGACGACCTTGAGGCCAGTTTGTTGCGCACGGGTGCGGAAATCGTCAGTTGCACTCACCAGCACCGAGACGGGGCGCTGGGTAGAATCGCTGTAGTCGCCGGTGATTCTGAGGCTAAAGCTGTCATTCGGCTGATACAGCAACTGACCACGCACGCCGTTATTGGTGCTGCCTCCCAGCTTATGGCCGTTTTCGATATTCGTGACGTTTCCGCCACGCTCCGTGCGCGACAGGTTGATGCGTCCTGCCCAGTGGTCGCTGAGTGGCCCGGACGCCATCAGTTTGGATTGCAGATAGCCACGCTGTCCGAACGATTGCTCCAGTGAATATTCAGGTGTGAAGGTCGGCTTACGGGTACGAATATCAATCGCGCCGCCGGTGGTATTGAAGCCATAAGCCGCGCCCTGCGGGCCTTTCAACACGCGGGTGCTGTCGATATCCAGCAAGTCATTAGAGATGACGCCGGGGCGGGACAAGTAAACGCCATCGACAAACAGGCCCACGCTGCCCGGCATACCGATGTTGGTGCCGCTCTCGCCGCCGTCGCCAATCCCGCGAATAGTCACGGTGGTGTCCATCACATCGACGGTATCGACATCCAGCCCTGTCACCAGCTGTGACAGTTCTTCAAAGCGGTATATCCGTTCTTCTTCAAGCGTTTTGCCATCGATCACCGATGCCAGCGTGGTCGGCGGCTGAACGGGCACACGCTGAGCGTTAACTTTCACGCGTTTCAACTGGACGGGAGCGGCGGTTGCCGCCTCGGTGCTGGGTATTATCCGCTGTGATTGGCTATCCGTTGTGACTTGCGGATCGGCTGCCCGCGCTATCGCGGGAAGCGTTAAGATGCAGCTCATTAAAATGCCGGACGTTATGTTGCGCTGGTGTTTTTTAAAATACGGTTGATGTTTTTTTAAATACTGCTGGTGTCTTTTAAAATACATAGTTTCTTCCGAATATCGTCAATAGGCTGCCGATTGCCGTGAAATTCACGGCAATACGTGGGCTATAATCTGTTGGGGGAAATAAATTACTGGGTTGCTTTCAGATAAGAATCATCCAGCCATTTTTCGACATCAAAAGGCTGTCGAATAAGGCGTGATTCATAGGCCAGTTTTACCGCGCGTTTTAATTTTTCCACGTAGGTGGTATCTAATTCGGGTGAAAGACGCTCAGATAATGGCGGTAATGTATCCCATTCGACGCGTAATATATTTTCCGGATAGCCTGACTGGGTGGCTAAGAGTTGAATAAATTCATCTTTATTTTTAGCATCGCTGGCCCAGTTTGCTGCTTCGCGCTGCACTTTAACTAAGCGCCGTAGAATATCCTCGTTGCCTTTGGCAAATTTCTCATCCACCAGCAGGAAGCCGCTGAGCTGGCCTGCGCCGCCCAGATCACGGCTCGACAGCGGAATGTCCGCCAGTCCTTTATCCCGCAGCGAAAGCGTATTGCTGCCGCCCCAGGTGGCGTCAATCTGTCCGGCGGCTAACGCCGCGCTGGCTGCCGCGAAATCGAGATTGATCAGCTTCACGTCAGAAGGCTTCAGGCCCTGTGAATCGAGCGCGCTAACGAAGGACAGCTCGCCCGCTGTTCCGCGAAAGATCCCAATACGTTTGCCTTTCAAGTCGGGGATTTTCTCAATGCCGGAGCCTTTCGCGACCGCCAGATAGTGGTTAATGCCGCGTGATGCCACGGCGATCACGCGCGTATCCAGGCCACGAGAACGGCCGATAATGCTGGCTAAATCGCCCAGATAGGCCACGTCAACCTGATGGTTGCCAAACGCTTCGTTGATGACGGGGCCGGCGCCTTTGATGAATGTCCAGCGGACGTTTATCCCGTCTTTGCTGAACTCGCGCTCCAGCAGCTTCTGGCTATGGATGACGTCGAGCAGGCCGCCGCCGCTGGGTTTTGTGCCTGCGCCAATATCTGGTGCGGCAATACGAATTTCAGTGATAGCCGATGCGATACCTGACCAGGCCATACCCATTGCCAATAAGCCGGTCACTAACCATTTTCGTCCTGATGTTGTCATGTCTTGCCCGCCAGTGATGAGGTGTTTGAATGTGAGTGTGCGAATATCAATGTTGTTATTGCGCCGGTTTAGCACGGCGTCATCTCGTTGCAGAACCACATTTAAAGGCTTGGCAATAAACTGACTAATACAAAAAAAGCATTATTATTTTTAGTAAATAGCTAAATCAGCATTCATCGCTTATTTCATCACTATGCAGCGAACGAAAAAAAACTATTCCAACTATGCATTAGCCTATCGGGACTTATTGCCTTTAGTTTGTCGTTAGACGATGAATGCCATTATCTTTCCAATTAAATAAATATCGATATACAGATACATACGTTGACTTTATTAAGCACGCGAGAAGAATCAATTATTCCAATGCTATTTCAGGTCATCTATCCATGACGCCTGCAATGTGAAGTATGACGGGTATAAATAAACACGGTCAGGAGCACATACCATGACGGAATTACTCTATGCGGGAGCGGCGTCAGGATCCCGGTCTTATTCACCGGAGCCGACTCCGCACGCCAGCCGGGTGAGCGGCGTCGTGCAGCCGCGCTTGCCGACGCTGAATACGACGGTGTCGTCCCGACCGGAACGCTGGCTGGCGGTGATCGCGACGTTGCTATTGCACGCGGCAGTGCTGGCGTTATTCAACAGCGCATCGACACCGCCCGTTACGGTGCCTGCCCGACCACAGCCTGTCAGCGTCGAGCTGGTTGCTGCGGTTGCCGAACCAGTGCTGCAAGCCCAACCTGTCGAACCTGAACCTATTGAGCCTGACGTCGTCACGTCACCGGCGGAACTCGCTCCGCCTCCTGTGGACAAGCCGGTGGATGACAACGCGCTGTTGCCGCCAGCTCCTGAGAAAAAAGAGCCCGAGAAAAAAGCGCCTGAGAAAAAGCCTGAACCCGCGCCGAAAAAGGTCGCGGTGAAAAAGAACCTGCCCGCACCGATGCCTAAATCTCAGGCGGAAGCTGTATCGGCAACCGCCCCGATAACGCCTGCTCCGGTGGCGCAAAAGGCCGTCGCGCAGCCCGTTGATGCACCGCTGACGCCGCCGTTCGCGAATGCTGACTACCTGCACAATCCTGCGCCGTCTTATCCCGACGTGGCGATTAGCCGTGGTTATGAAGGCACCGTGTTGTTGAACGTGCAGGTGCGTGCTGATGGCAAGGTGCAAACCATTCGGATCCATCAATCAAGCGGCTATCCCTCGCTGGACGACTCCGCCAGAGACACGGTGCGGCGCTGGTCTTTTGTTCCGGCGCGGCGCGGCAGTCAGCCGGTTAGCGGCTGGGTGGTTGTTCCCGTCGATTTTTCGCTAAATTCATGAGGTATTGGTTATGACGCTCGGACACATTGAACTCTTTTCTGCGGAAGGCGCAGTGATTCTGTTGCTGCTGCTGTTTTCTCTCGTTACTTGGGGGCTAGGGCTACTGAAATTCGTCCAATACGGGCGGGCGCAGCGGCGCGATCGACGCTTTCGTGCCGCCTTCTGGCAGCAGGATGATGTCAGCCAGACGCCAGAAACCAGCGCAAAACAGCCCGGTTCCCTCGCCAATCTGGCGCTGGCCGCCGTTAAAGCGCCGGAACGGATCAGCGGTCAACTTGCTCTGAATATTCATCTGCCCGATCGGGTTGAGCGCGCGCTGCAACAGCAGATTCAGCGTGAACGCCGTTCGCTGGAAAGCGGGCTGGCGGTTCTGGCCAGTATCGGCAGCACGTCGCCGTTTATCGGTCTGTTTGGCACCGTTTGGGGCATTATGGCGGCGTTGCAGGAGATCGGGCTTTCTGGTTCTGCCAGCCTCGACACCGTTGCAGGGCCGATTGGCAACGCGCTGATTGCGACCGGAATCGGGATTGCCGTCGCGGTTCCTGCGGTGCTGATCTACAACTACTTTTTACGTCGCCTCAAGCTGGCTGTCGCAGACATGGATGACTTCGCCCATGACGTTTACAGCGTGATGCAGGCGCACGATTTTCACGTCAGCACGTTTCCTACCAGCGCGGAGCCATCGGCCGCTGCTTTCTCCGTGAAGAACCTGAGAGAGGTGGTCTGATATGGCGTTTACCTCGCGTAACGATGAAGACGTCATGAGTGAAATGAATATCACGCCGCTCGTGGACGTCATGCTGGTGCTGCTGGTGGTGTTTATTGTTACCGCGCCGATGCTGACCAATGCCATTCCGATTCAGCTGCCGAAAACGTCGGCGGTGGCACCGGCCGATCGCGCCGATCCGGTGGTGATTAGCATTGATGGTGAGCAGCGCGTCTTTATCAATAAAGAAAGTCTGGCACGCGAACAGCTGGTGCCGCGCCTGCAACAGGCTAAAGCGGGTAATGCGGACTTGGTGGTGCAGGTGCAGGCGGACAAAGAGGTGAATTACGGCGCTGTCGCCGCGCTGCTGGCCGATGTCGAGCAGGCGGGGATTACGCGTCTATCCCTGCTAACGCAGAAATAACGTAGCCGGATACCGACGATCATGATGCCCAAATACCCGTCGCGGATACGCTCCGCCCCTGACGTTTCGCTGACCGCCACGCTGTCGGCGGGATATTCCGCGTTGGTCATTTCATTGATCGTGTCGCTCGTCGTGCCGCTGCTGGTTCTCGCGGGCTGGTGGCTTGCCAGCCGTCACGGATGGATGTCTGAACAAATCCTGCCTTCACCGCTGGCGGTTATCGATAGCGCTCGGGCTTTTATCCCCGAAGAGCTGATTCATCAGTTGCCCATCAGCCTGATACGGCTGGTGATTGGCTTTAGCGGCGGGATCGTGCTGGGTCTGGTATTGGGCAGTCTGTTTGGCCTGAATCGCCGACTGAATGCGCTGTTTATGCCGCTCTTCACCGTTATCGCGCAGATCCCGACGTTGGCCTGGATTCCGCTTTTGATGCTGTCGCTGGGTATCGGTGAAGCGCTGAAACTGGTGGTGCTGGTGAAATCGGTAACGGTGCCAGTGACGCTTTATACCTGCGCCGGTATCCAACAGACGCCACAAAAGCTGCATGAAATGGCGCGCAGCCTGCGTTTGCCGCCTGCCGCCTTCCTGCGTTACCTGATTCTGCCTGCGATGTTGCCGTATGTGATGACGGGCATTCGGCTGGCATTTTCTACCGGATGGGTCGCCTTGATCGCGGTCGAGCTGTTGGCATCCAGCGAAGGGCTGGGCTATTTGCTGGTACAAAGCCGCCAGCTGTTCATGCTCGATCTGGTGTTCGTCTGCATTCTGATTATTGGAGTACTGGGGTTTGCCGGGGAACGTGTGCTGCTGAAGCTGGAGCGTCGCTGGATTCACTGGCCAGCGCCAGTGCTGGGGCGCGATAGCCTGAGCACGGCGTTGCCAAGCTTGTCGCTGACGCCTTGGTTAGCACCATTAGTACTGGTTTCGCTGTGGCAGGTGAGCAGCGTGCACGAGTGGGTGAACGTGGCTTTTCTTCCCGCACCGAGCAGTGTGATCGACGCGCTGTGGACGGGGCTGGTTCAGGGCGGGCTGTCGGCCGATCTCCATGCCAGCTTGCTGCGTGCGCTACAGGGCTTTGTACTGGGCAGTGCGATCGGCGTGTTGGTCGGCGCGTTACTCGGCGGTTGGCGCATCGCCGACAGGCTGTTTAATCCGGCGCTGTCCGCGCTGCGCTGCGTGGCGCTATTTGCCTGGCTGC
Organism: Pectobacterium polaris; assembly: GCF_002307355.1. Lineage (NCBI taxonomy): Bacteria > Pseudomonadati > Pseudomonadota > Gammaproteobacteria > Enterobacterales > Pectobacteriaceae > Pectobacterium > Pectobacterium polaris. Next base: position 1,362,297 of record NZ_CP017481.1, read on the forward strand.
CGCTGATTACCGCCTGGTTTGGTTTAGGGGAGAGCGCCAAAATCGTGTTTATCGCCGTAGCGGCGTTCTTTCCTGTGATGCTGGCAACCCGTCAGGGGATCGCCCAGCTTCCGCCTGCGCTATTGGAAGTGGCGCAGGTTCTGCGTCTGACGCCAGTGCAGACGCTTCGCACGCTGATACTGCCCAGCGTGTTGCCGCCGCTGTTTTCCGGTCTACGGCTGGCGCTGATGCATGCGTGGACGGGCGCGATTGGCGCAGAGTATTTCATGCCGTCGGGAGAGGGATTGGGCGGCATGATGATTCGCGCCCAGCAGCTGCTTGAATCCGATCGCATCATGGCGGGCGTTGTACTGATTGCGGCGGTGGCCGCGCTGTTTTCCCGATTGATTACCTTATCTGAACGGCGGCTGACCCGCTGGCGCTTTGCGTGACGGTTAACGGAGAATCTATGTCCCTGCATTTTCAGCACATTACTAAACATTTTACCGTCAACGGCGCGCCGCTGACGGTGTTACAGGACATCGATCTGTCGCTGCAGGCTGGTGAACTGGTCGCGGTCATCGGTGCCAGCGGCTGTGGTAAATCGACGCTGTTACGTTTGGCAGCTGGGATTGATACCACGGAACGTGGGCGCATTCTGATTGGCGAACGGCCTGTGCGCGGTATTCCCGATGATGTCAGTCTGGTGTTTCAGGAGCCGCGCCTGTTTCCGTGGCTCACCGTGACGGACAATATTCGCCTCGGTATGCTCAACCTCAGTCTTTCTCCCGCGGAAGTGACGCGCCGTATTGCACACTATCTCCAGATGATGGGGTTGGAAGGCTTTGCCGACGCGTGGCCGCATCAGCTGTCGGGCGGAATGGCGCAGCGCGTGGCGATCGCCCGTGGGCTGGTGTCGACGCCGCGTATTCTCTTGCTGGATGAACCCTTTGGTGCGCTGGATGCGTTGACCAAACAGCAGTTGCAGGTGCGCTTGGCAGAGATTCGCCAACAAACGGATTTGACGATTCTGCTGGTGACGCACGATGTGGAAGAGGCGGTTTTTCTGGCGGACAGAGTGGTGGTGATGTCGCCCCGACCCGGCCGGATTAGCGCAATTTTGCCCGTGACGTTGCCCTATCCTCGTGACCGCACCAGCCCAACGCTATTGGAACAGCGGCAAGCGGTCAGTCAGGCGCTACATCAGGCGGATACCGTTGCGGCCTGATGCTGCTGCCTACCGCTTTCTCTCAATCTTAATCATCGATAGGAACCGCCGTGAAAAAGGCGGTTTTTCTTTTCTGCACGTCACGTGAGATCCATGCATTTTCAGCATAGTGACGTGCTGCCATTAACTGGCATAATGCGCATGTCATTTTCGGTCAATACCTTAACAGGATATTCCTATTGGGCATGCGCAGGTGTGTTGGCCTACACTCGTTAAGGCCGCGCTGGTTAGCGTCGATGCATAATCGTGACCGAGAGAAACACATATTGCCGATACTTGCCGGTGAGAAAGGGCGGGTATATATCGTTATTATTGAGGTTTTCGCATGAAAAAAGTTACCGTTGCCGCAACACAAATGGCGTGTTCCTGGGATCTGCCCAAGAATATCGAAAACGCTGAAAAACTGGTGCGACAAGCGCATGCAAAAGGCGCGCAGGTTATCCTGATTCAGGAACTGTTTGCCGCACCGTATTTCTGTATCGATCAAAGCCCAGAGCACTATGCGCTGGCGCAGGAGCTGGAAACCAGCCCGCTGATTAAGCATTTTTCCGCACTGGCGGCGGAGCTGAACGTGGTGCTGCCGTTGAGCTTCTTTGAGCGTGCCAATAACGCCTATTACAACTCGCTGGTGATGATTGACGCGGACGGCTCGGTGCTGGACGTTTATCGTAAAACGCACATTCCGAACGGTCCGGCGTATCAGGAAAAGCAATTCTTCATTCCGGGCGATACCGGTTTTAAAGTCTGGCAGACGCGCTACGCAAAAATCGGCGTGGGCATTTGCTGGGATCAGTGGTTCCCGGAAACCGCCCGCAGTCTGGCGTTGCAGGGTGCAGAGCTGATTTTCTATCCAACCGCGATTGGTTCCGAACCGGCTTACCCGGACATCGACAGCCAGCCGCATTGGACTCGCGTTCAGCAAGGTCACGCCGCCGCGAATCTGGTGCCAGTGATCGCCTCCAACCGTATTGGTACGGAAGCCAGCAAATACATCGACGGTCTGGAAATGACGTTCTACGGTTCGTCCTTTATTGCCGACCAAACCGGTGCGCTGCTGGCTCAGGCCAACAAGACAGATGAAGCGATTCTGGTGCATGAATTTGATTTAGAAGCCATTGCTGCGCAGCGTGCGTCATGGGGCTTGTTCCGCGACCGTCGCCCGGAAATGTACGGCACGATTGGCACCTCTGACGGCAAGACCCGGAGATAAGTGATGTCACAGCTAGCTACTCCTCATCTCACCACGCCGCATCAGGATGGTTTTGCAATGCCTGCCGAATGGGCACCGCATGATGCCGTGTGGATGATTTGGCCGTATCGTACCGACAACTGGCGCGAACAGGGCGTTCCGGCGCAGAAAACGTTCGCGCGCGTGGCGGAAGCTATCGCCCAGAACACGCCGGTGATCATGGGCGTGCCCGCACGCTACATGGCGGATGCGCAAAACGTGATGCCAGTGAATGTCACGCTGGTGGAAATGGAAAGCGACGACGCCTGGATGCGCGACACCGGTCCAACCATCGTGCTGAATCAGGCCGGTGAGCGTCGGGGTATCGACTGGCAGTTCAACGCCTGGGGCGGCGAGTTGGGCGGTCTGTATGAAGACTGGCGTCAGGATGAGAAAGTCGCGGCACAGGTGCTGGACTATCATCAGGCTGCACGTTATGCCGCGCCGCTGATTCTGGAAGGTGGCTCGATCCATGTCGATGGTGAAGGTACGTTGCTGACCACGGCAGAATGCTTGCTCAACCCGAACCGTAACCCGCACCTGAGCAAGGCAGAAATCGAACAGCTGATGCGTGATTACCTCAGCATCTCGACGATTATCTGGCTGGAAGAGGGCGTGTACAACGACGAAACCGACGGGCATATCGATAACATGTGCTGTTTCGTGCGTCCCGGTGAAGTCGCGCTGCACTGGACGGATGATGAAAACGATCCGCAGTATGCACGTTCCGTCGCGGCCTATGAGGTGCTGTCTGCTGCGCGCGATGCACAAGGGCGTGAGCTGAAAATCTGGAAACTGCCTGCACCCGGCCCGCTGCATGCGACCAAAGAGGAAGCGCAGGGCGTGGACAGCGGCGATGCGGTTGAACGCCTTGCCGGCTCGCGTCTGGCGGGTTCTTACGTGAATTTCCTGATCAGCAATCAGCAGATCATTTTCCCGCTGCTGGATGAGAAGACGGATGACGTTGCACGCGATCTGCTGCAACAGATGTTCTCTGGCTACTTGATTAGCGGCGTGCCTGCGCGGGAAATCCTGCTGGGCGGGGGAAATATTCACTGCATTACGCAGCAAATCCCTTCGGTGAAGTAACGGTTGAGCCGTTAACTGACGGTTTAAAAGAAGGGTGGCGGGTGTCCTGCTCGCTATAAAAAAAGCCGGTTGGCGCGATAGCGTGAACCGGCTTTTTGATTGGACGAACCTTCGTCCGTCTGTTTTCGATAAAGCTTAGCCGCGTTTAGCGTCGGCTGCTGCTTTCACGATGACAGCAAAGGCGTCAGCTTTCAGTGATGCACCGCCAACCAGCGCGCCATCGATGTCCGGCTGGGTGAACAGCTCGGCCGCATTCGCGGCATTCACCGAACCGCCGTACTGGATGATCACTTGTTCAGCAACGGCAGCATCTTGCTTGGCGATATGGTCACGGATGAATTTGTGAACAGCCTGAGCCTGTGCTGGGGTTGCAGATTTGCCGGTACCGATAGCCCATACAGGTTCGTAGGCAACAACGGTGTTTTCAAACGCTTTCGCGCCCAGCGTGTTCAGCACGGCGTCCAGTTGACGCGCACAGACGGCTTCCGTCTGGCCTGCTTCGTTTTCTGCTTCAGTTTCGCCAATGCACAGTACTGGAATCAGGCCCGCGTCTTTCAGCACGCCAAATTTCTTCGCAATGAATTCATCGCTTTCTTTGTGGTAGGTGCGGCGCTCAGAGTGGCCGATGATGATGTATTTCGCGCCGATATCTTTCAGCATTTCGGCAGAGGTTTCACCGGTGAAAGCGCCAGAAAGATTCACGTCAACGTTCTGCGCGCCCAGAGCAATACGGCTGCCAGCCAGTTGGTGATTAGCCTGATCGAGATAGATAGCAGGTGGTGCAATCGCTACGCCACAGCCGTCAACGGTGCTGAGCTCTTTACGCAGGCCCGCAATCAGTTCGTTGACCATGTGAGTGCTGCCGTTCAGCTTCCAGTTACCCATAACTAATGGATGTCGCATCTTTTTTCCTCCAGCCGGAATCGCGAATGAATCAATATGTTAATGAATCAATGCATTAATGAATAAACAGTACTGCCGTCAGGCAATATAACCTGCCCACAGTATAGAGACGAAATGTGACCGTGGCTCTGTTTTTCGTCATTAATTACCGTGTTGATCACGGTTCAGATAGCGTTAGCTTAATCGGTTCAACAGCAAAAGTTAGCCCTTTTTCGCCGTCATCTGCAACGACATAGCGCAAGGCCCCTTCCGTCTGCTGGTAAAAGCGCTGTCCTTTGCCTTTTCCCAGCAGTTCGGTGACTTTTTTCACACTCTGTTCTTCCGTCAGTGACGGTGCGAATGTTCGCGCCAGTGCAGCCATATAGTCGATAGCCTGCTTACGGCGCGCTGCGGTTTCTTGTTCGCTTTGCGGCTGCGGCAGCCAGGTAATTTGCAGCGTTTTGATTTTCCCGGTGCCTTTCTCCAGCGCGGTTGAGGCATAGAGATGGTCATTGATCCGGCTGGCGGCGCGAGTCAACATGCTGGTGATATTACCGGTGTCGACAACCCGAAATTCACCGATCGGCAGTGCCGGATTGCTCAGGTTATAGCGAGAACGGAACTGCGTGATGGTTTGATCGAAAGTAGGGGCACCAGCCAACAGATACGGCGCATTGGCTGAGGGTTTAGGCGGGAACGTCGGATCGGCACCCGCATGAGTCTGGTACAGCACCAGCGATGATAAAACCAAAAGTGAAGCGATGCGTTTTCGTGTCATAGGGATTCGGGTCAGCCACTTCAGAAGATGTCCAGGCCGATAACGGCAGAATACGTTTGATTAAAGCGGCATTTGTACGTCGTTGTCAAAAATAGTACGTCGTTGTGAGAAATCGCACGTGGCTGACAAAAATCGCGTAAAGATTGCGGGCAACTGTCTCGGTTGAGGTAAAATCAGCCAGCGTAAAATACAGATTAATTCGGCCAGACAGGCCGACAATTCAGGGCGTTATCGTTAATGACATTACAGCAGTGGTGCTTCTCGTTTAAAGGCCGAGTTGGTCGTCGTGATTTCTGGCTTTGGATGGCTATTTGGGTCGCGCTGATGGCGGTGCTGTTTACGCTATCCGGTCAAAACTGGCTGGATACGCAATCGACGGCGTTTGGTTTGGTGGTATTGCTGTGGCCGACGGCGGCGATCATGGTGAAACGGCTGCATGACCGTAATAAGAGCGGCTGGTGGGCGCTGCTGCTCGTGGTGGCGTGGATGTTGGTCTCGGGGAATTGGACGATGTTCTCGTCCATCTGGCAGTGGGGCATTGGCCGCTTCTTGCCGATCCTGATTGTCGTGATGACGCTGCTCGACTGCGGCGTTTTTCTGGGGACAAAAGGGGAAAATCGCTTTGGCGCAGCGGCGGAGCCGTTTCGTTTCCGCCGCTAATTAACAACGAACTGCCGTTACCAATAGTTTTCGGCAGTCATATGACCGGGTCTGCGGCGCAGGTGCTTGGTCATTTGGCGCTCTTCTTTCAGCAACAGCTGCGTGTCGCGCACCATCTGCGGGTTGCCGCATAGCATGACGTGGCTTGTTGCCGCATCCATCGGCAGGCCCACAGCGGCTTCCAGCGTACCGCTGCTGATAAGCTGGGGAATGCGGCCCGTCAGCGAGCCCGTTTCTTCTTCTCGGCTGACGACCGTTTGGATACGCAGTTGACCGTGATAGCGCTGCTGTAATTGCTGCATCAGCGGCAAATAGCTCAGATCGCGTGAGAAGCGGGCGGCGTGAACCAGCACGATATTCTTAAAGCGCTCCAGACCTTTACCTTCCTGAAGAATCGACAGATAAGGGCCAATGCCCGTCCCTGTTGCCAGCATCCACAGCGTTTCACAATCAGGCACTTCTTCCAGCACGAAAAAGCCGGCAGCTTCTTTGACAATCAGGACGTCTGAACCGGGCTGCAGCGCATGCAGATGCGGGCTAAGCTTGCCTTCTGGCACCGTCACCAGATAGAACTCAAGCGTGGGATCGCTGGGCGCATTCACGTAGGAATAAGCGCGCTGCACTTTCTCACCATCAATCTCCAGCGCCAGTTTGCCATACTGCCCGGCAGTGAATGCATCGGTGGGCGCGTGAACCCGAATGCTAAACAGACTTTCTGTCCAGTTTTCTACCTGAACCACTTTGCCTGTCACCCATTCCGCCATATTTTTCTGCTCCTGTTGCTTGCATTAGACGCTGCTATTTTTGCATGTAAGTCGTGCATCTACGATACGCCATTTATTAACAACTGTGAAACAATCAGTCAGTCGGGCAGTAGCCTGTTACAGCAGGAACTCGTGCAGCGTACGATCCTTACGATCCAGATAGTGCGTCGATTTAATCCGGCGGATCGTGCGGGATTTACCGCGGATCAACAGCGTTTCGGTCGTTGCTATGTTGCCTTTACGCGCGATCCCGTCCAGCAAATCACCTTTGGTGATGCCAGTTGCAGAGAAAATCACGTTGTCGTTGCGCGCCATGTCATCAAGCTTGAGGACGCCACCCGCTTCGATGCCCATTTGGCGGCAGCGTGCCAGCTCATCTTCACCGATGCGACGGTTTTCGGCGCTATCGCCTTTGACCTGATGACGTGCCAGCAAACGCCCCTGCATGTCGCCATCAAGCGCGCGGATAACGGCTGCTGAGATCACACCTTCTGGCGCGCCGCCGATGCCGTACAGCACGTCAACTTCGCTGTCTGGCATACAGGTGAGGATGGATGCCGCTACGTCGCCGTCTGGAATCGCGAACACTTTCACACCCAACTGCTGCATGTCCGCGATGCAGGCATCGTGGCGTGGTTTAGCGAGTATAGTCACCGTTAACTGGCTGAGCGGTTTACCCAGCTTCAGTGCGACATTACGCAGGTTGTCCGCCAGCGGCAGGTTGAGGTCAATCGCGCCTTTCGCCTCGGGGCCGACAATCAGCTTTTCCATGTACATATCTGGCGCGTGCAAAAACGTGCCTTTTTCGCCAACGGCCAACACGGCCAGCGCGTTCGCCTGACCCATTGCCGTCATCCGCGTGCCTTCAATCGGATCGACAGCAATGTCTACGGCATCACCCTGACCCGTACCAACCTGCTCGCCGATGAACAACATAGGCGCTTCGTCGATTTCCCCTTCGCCGATGACAATCTGACCGTTGATATTGACCTGATTCAGCATGATGCGCATCGCCTGTACGGCAGCATTGTCGGCGGCATTCTTGTCGCCACGGCCTAACCACTTATAGCCTGCCAGCGCGGCTGCTTCGGTGACGCGCGAGAACTCAATGGCTAATTCACGTTTCATAAATACCTGTCTATTGTCGATCGAGAAAAGAAGAGATGTGGGCAGGATTTTATCACAACAGGGGGAGAGTGGCGGTTGAGCGATAGGGAAAAAACGGGCGCGACAGGCGCGCCCGATGTGGATAGATGCGTTGGCGGATTACGCGTCGTGGTCTTCCCAGTTACGGGCACGAGCCACAGCTTTCTGCCAGCCGCTGTAGCGCACGTTACGCTCCACGGTTTCGATGCTAGGACGGAATTCACGCTCGATCGTGGCTTTGCTCTTCACTTCATCCAGATCGTTCCAGAAGCCCGTCGCTAAGCCCGCCAGGAACGCCGCACCCAGCGCAGTGGACTCACGCACTTCTGGACGTTCCACGCGCGTGCCGAGAATATCGGACTGGAACTGCATCAGGAAGTTGTTGGCGACCGCACCGCCGTCGACACGCAGCGCTTTCAGGCGCGTATTGGCGTCCGCCTGCATGGCATCCAGTACGTCGCGGGTCTGGAAGGCAATCGATTCCAGCGTTGCACGGATGATGTGGTTAGCATTCACGCCACGGGTCAGACCGAAGATCGCGCCACGGGCATACGGGTCCCAGTAAGGGGCGCCCAAACCGGTGAAGGCAGGGACGACATAGACGCCGTTAGAGTCCTTCACTTTCGTCGCGAAGTATTCGGAGTCCATTGAGTCTCCGATCAGCTTCAGCTCGTCACGCAGCCATTGGATGGATGCGCCGCCAACGAACACGGAGCCTTCCAGCGCGTAGTTGACTTCACCGCGTGGGCCGCAGGCGATGGTGGTCAGCAGGCCGTGTTTGGACAGCACCGCTTCTTTACCCGTGTTCATCAGCAGGAAGCAGCCCGTGCCGTAGGTGTTTTTCGCCATGCCCGGATTGACGCAAAGCTGGCCGTACAGCGCCGCCTGCTGGTCACCCGCGATACCGGCGATAGGAATACGCGTGCCGCCTTTACCGCCAATGTTGGTCTGGCCGTAGATTTCTGAAGAAGCACGTACTTCCGGCAGTATTTCGCGCGGGATATCCAGCGCTTCCAGCATGCGGGTATCCCATTCCAGCGTATGAATGTTAAACAGCATGGTACGGGAGGCGTTGGTGTAATCCGTGACGTGAACACGCCCTTGCGTCATTTTCCAAATCAGCCAGGTATCGATGGTACCAAACAGCAGTTCGCCGCGTTTGGCGCGCTCGCGAGAGCCTTCAACGTGATCCAGAATCCATTTCACTTTGGTACCGGAGAAGTAGGGATCGACCACCAGACCGGTGGTGTTGCGAACGTACTCTTCCAGACCGTCTTTCTTCAGCTTTTCGCAAATTTCAGCGGTACGACGACACTGCCAGACGATGGCGTTATAAATCGGCTTGCCGCTCTCTTTTTCCCATACGACGGTGGTTTCACGCTGGTTGGTGATACCAATGCCCGCGACTTCATCCGCGCTGATGTCGGCCTTAGCCAACACTTCGTTCAGCGTTGAGCTTTGTGATGCCCAAATCTCCATCGGGTCGTGCTCTACCCAGCCTGCTTTTGGATAGATCTGGGTGAATTCACGCTGTGAAACGCTGATGATATTGGCATCGTGATCCAGTACGACGGCGCGGGAGCTGGTTGTGCCTTGGTCGAGCGCGACAATGTATTTTTTTTCCGGGTTCATAAATCCAATCCTGTAATGATTAACCGTGAAATAGGATGGTCGTGGCGTTAAGTTTAACGGCTTTCACGACGCGTGGTAGTTTCTGCCTCGGGTTCGCAGACATCACATGGCAGATTGCGGCCAATCAGTGCGCGATAACCGAAGGCACCCAGACAGGCACCGATAATCGGGCCGAAGATGGGAACCAGGAAGTAAGGAATGTCGCGTGCGCCGGTGAAGGCCACGTTGCCCCAGCCCGCCAGGAACGCGAACAGCTTAGGACCAAAGTCACGCGCCGGGTTAAGGGCGAAGCCGGTTAGCGGCCCCATGGACGCACCGATAACGGCAATCAAAATACCGATCAGCAGGGGAGCGAGTGGCCCGCGTGGGATTCCGTTACCATCATCGGTCAGCGCCAGAATCAGGCACATCAGGATAGCGGTGATGACGGTTTCAACCAGCAGGGCCTGCATGACAGAAATGTGTGGGTTCGGATAGGTTGAGAAAATGCCAGCTAAACTCAGGCTTTCCGTGCTGCCGCGCACCATATTGTTGGCTTGTTCAAAATCCACGAACAGACTGTGATACAGACCGTAGACCAGTGCGGCGGCACAAAAGGCCCCTGCAATCTGCGCCAGAATGTAAGGCACGACCTTACGTCCATCGAAGCAGGCAAACAGCCACAGGGCGATAGTGACGGCCGGATTGAGGTGAGCGCCAGAAATGGCGGCGGTCAGGTAGATTGCCATCGCAACCCCCAAACCCCAAATGATGCTGATCTCCCACTGTCCGAAGCTGGCTCCCGCCAGTTTCAAGGCGGCGACACAGCCGACACCGAAGAAAATCAGCAGGCCAGTGCCGAGAAACTCGGCGATGCACTGGCCTTTTAGCGTTGAACGTTCTGCTTGGCTCATATTTTTTTCCTGCTGGGTAACGTACAGAGTGGTAGGTCTAAGGATACCGTCGGGGGCATCCTCTGTTTTAAATGTATTTATGATGTGAATTTATCGTTAATGCTCGAAAACGAGAAATATCGAAATTGAAATGTGTGTTGTGCGTCAAGAAAATGAGCGTATTCGCTTATAAAATGACTCGCAGTGGTTTTTTGCCCACGGTTGATAGTAACGCTCAGGTTAAATTTATTAACACAATAGGAGTAATGGGGAAGCGAACAGGAGTAGTTTTCAGTTTGCACTGCCTGTTTTTCAGTTTGTACTGATAGTGTTACGTAAGAAAAGCTGCCACACTCGCGTAGTGGGGGATGTGCGCTAGACAGGTGGCGGTTGGCTACATACAATTTCGCTATGGTCTGTCTTGCCAGCCGTCCCGCGGTCAGGATTATGCTTACGGGCGGATGGCGACACCGTAGGGTGTTGGTTACAGAGTCCGAAAGCCAGCGTTAACCGATCTTTGCCTTGTTGCGATTAAAAGGGGTTTGAAGAATGTCATTTGAAGTGTTTGAAAAGCTGGAAGCGAAAGTTCAGCAGGCGATTGATACCATCACGCTGTTGCAAATGGAAATTGAAGAGCTGAAAGAGCAGAACAACGCGCTGTCGCAGGATGTTCAGGCGGCAGCTGGTTCACGTGAAGCGCTGGTGCGCGAGAACGAGCAGTTGAAAGAAGAGCAAGTGGTATGGCAAGAGCGCCTGCGCGCGCTGTTAGGCAAAATGGAAGAAGTCTAATAGGACTTTTGACAGCCTGAGAAGCCCGTTTCACTGAAGTAGAACGGTGATAATGGGATAGAAGAGTAAAGCGTCCGCGCCAGGGATGGCGCGGCTCGAGCGTACAGGGATGTATTTACCGCGTCTTTACGATCTACCCATTATCATCGCTCGACGCCATTAATCCCCGACAATTCAACGATATTATTCAATATCCAGCGGGTCTTCCGCCAAGATAATACCGGTATTATCGGCATACAGATGGTCACCGGAGAAGAAGGTGACGCCACCGAAGTTGACGCGAATATCGCTCTCGCCGATGCCTTCGCTACCCGCGCCGACCGGAATTGCCGCCATCGCCTGAATGCCGATATCCAGCTCAGCCAAATCGTCAACCTGACGCACTGCGCCATAAACGACAATGCCTTCCCACTCGTTTTGCGTCGCCAACCGGGCGATTTCCGCGTTGATCAACGCGCGACGTACTGAGCCGCCGCCATCAATCAGAAGCACGCGCCCAAGGCCGTTCTCTTCAAGAAGATCGAACAGCAGGCCATTATCCTCAAAACATTTCACCGTGGTGATTTTGCCACCAAATGAAGTACGCCCGCCAAAATTAGAGAACAGAGGCTCAACAACATTCACCTCTTCGTGGTAGATATCGCACAGTTCGGAAGTATCGTATTTCATAGGATTAACGTCTGTTTGCCGCCGGAATCATGAGTATATCCCTTTCTGGCGGCTGTTGGCAAAATCATCAAATGTTAACTTGATGCGTATCAGTAAATACGCACCGCTTTTCGCCCGCGCTCACTTTACCCGCACTAACTCAATATCACGCCAACGGCGAACAGAATGTTGGTCAGCAGCGCGCCTTTCACCGTTTTTTCCAGCATTGGACGCATACTGAATGCGCTGGTTTCACGCAGTACATAGCGTGCCTGCTGAATCAGTAACGGAAGCGCCAGAATAAAGAGCCAGCCCGCCAGGCTGTGCAGATAAAACGTGGCAAACAGACCGAGACAAACCGGTGCCAGCAACAGCAGCATCGTGTGGTAGAAGCGCGCTTTTTCCGCCCCAAGACGCACCGCCAACGTGTTCTTTCCGCTAATGCGATCGTTGTCGATATCGCGCAGGTTGTTGATGTTCAGTACCGCCGTCGCCAACAGACCGCAGGCCGTCGCTGGCAGCATCACGATGCTGTCGAAATGCCCAGTTTGCAGGTAATACGACCCCGCGACGCTGAGCCAGCCGAAAAATATCAGCACCGAAATATCGCCAAGTCCGATATAACCGTAGGGCTTGTTGCCAACGGTATAGGTGATGGCGGCGAAAATCGCCAGCAGCCCCAGAATCAGGAAACCAAAGATATCCGCTGGCTTTTCACACGCCAGAATCACCAGACTCACGCCGGAAATGATGGTGAGCGCTACGGTTACCATCAGCGCATTGCGCAGCTGCGTCAGCGTAATCGCCCCGGTCTGGATGCCGCGCAATGGCCCGATGCGTTCCTCAGTATCGCTGCCTTTTATCGCATCCCCATAGTCGTTCGCCAGATTGGAAAGGATTTGCAGCAGTCCGGCGGTTAACAACGCCAGTAATGCTACGCCCGGTTTAAAGCTGCTATGCCAGCTCGCGATCGCCGAGCCAGTGACAATGGACGCAAAAGCTAATGGCAACGTTTTTGGACGCAGGCTATCCAGCCAGGCTTTGGTTTTGCTGCTATGGGTCGATAAGGTCATGGTGTGCTTCAATTTTATTGACGATTCACTGGTGTGAATCATCCGTTTATAAACAAGAAAAGTCAGTGATGGCGGCGTCAGAAACAAAAGTGGGAGGCCAACGCCTCCCACTTTATCGTTAATCGTGCGATCCGCGAAAACGGATTATAAGATAAATCGACTCAGATCTTCATCTGCTACTAATTCATCCAGATGATTACGTACGTAATCTGCGTCAATGGTAACGCTTTGACCGTTCATTTCGCTGGCGTCGTAAGACACATCTTCGATTAAACGCTCCATCACGGTATGCAGACGACGCGCACCGATATTCTCGGTGCTTTCGTTGACCTGCCAGGCGGCTTCGGCAATACGGCGGATACCATCAGCAGTGAACGAAATATTCACGCCTTCCGTCGCCATCAGCGCTTTGTACTGCTCGGTCAGCGAGGCGCTCGGTTCCGTCAGGATGCGCTCGAAATCTTCCGTCGTCAGCGCCTGCAACTCTACGCGAATCGGCAGACGCCCCTGCAATTCTGGAATCAGATCGGACGGGCTGGCAACCTGGAACGCACCGGACGCGATAAACAGAATGTGGTCGGTTTTGACCATACCGTGCTTGGTGGATACGGTGCAGCCTTCGACCAGCGGCAGCAGGTCGCGCTGAACGCCTTCACGGGAAACATCCGGGCCGGAGCTTTCGCCACGCTTACAGATTTTGTCGATCTCATCAATGAACACGATACCGTGCTGTTCAACAGCTTCAATCGCCTGCTGTTTCAACTCTTCCGGATTCACCAGCTTGGCGGCTTCTTCTTCTATCAATAGCTTGAAGGCGTCTTTGATTTTGACCTTACGGGCTTTCTGCTTCTGTCCTGCCAGATTCTGGAACATGGACTGGAGCTGGTTGGTCATTTCTTCCATGCCCGGCGGAGCCATGATCTCTACGCCGACGGGGGAGGCAGCCAGATCGATCTCGATCTCTTTGTCGTCCAACTGGCCTTCACGCAGTTTCTTGCGGAATGCCTGACGCGTTGCTGATGGTTCCTGCGTGCTTTCGGCTTGTCCCCAGTTGTTTTTCGCGGGAGGAATCAACACGTCCAGAATACGGTCTTCCGCCATCTCTTCCGCACGGAAGCGATTTTTTTCAATCGACTGATGGCGCACCATTTTGATCGCGGAATCTGTCAGATCGCGGATGATGGAGTCAACTTCCTTACCCACGTAGCCGACTTCGGTGAATTTGGTTGCTTCCACTTTGATGAACGGCGCATTGGCGAGCTTAGCCAGACGACGAGCGATTTCGGTTTTACCGACGCCGGTCGGGCCGATCATGAGAATATTTTTAGGCGTCACTTCATGACGAAGTGCTTCGTCCAACTGCATGCGGCGCCAGCGGTTACGCAGCGCGATGGAAACAGCACGTTTCGCTTTATGCTGGCCGATGATATAGCTGTCGAGCTCGCTGACTATCTCGCGCGGGGTCATTTCAGACATAGTTGATCCTTACGCCTTGGAGGCTAATTCTTCTATCGTGTGGAACTGATTGGTGTAGATACAGATGTCGCCAGCAATCCCCAGAGATTTCTCGACGATATCACGCGCACCCAGCTCAGTGTTTTCCAGTAAAGCACGCGCGGCAGCCTGTGCATAAGGACCGCCGGAACCAATCGCGATCAGATCGTTTTCAGGCTGCACGACATCACCATTACCGGTAATGATCAGCGAGGCATTTTCGTCCGCAACGGCTAACAGGGCTTCCAGCTTGCGTAGCATACGGTCGGTACGCCAGTCTTTCGCCAGCTCGACGGCAGCTTTCACCAGATGACCCTGATGTAATTCCAGCTTGCGCTCAAAAAGCTCAAAAAGGGTGAAGGCATCCGCCGTACCGCCTGCGAAACCGGCGATGACGCGGTCATGGTAGAGGCGACGCACTTTACGCACGTTGCCTTTCATCACGGTGTTGCCCAGAGTGGCTTGTCCATCACCGCCAATGACCACCCGGCCGTTGCGGCGTACGCTTACAATTGTTGTCACGAGTCAGTCCCCGTTTGAAGAAAAAGATCCCCGCATGATTCGGGGCACATTGATTTTATAGATGGGGGAAAGCGTGGGGTTTTTCAACCCCCGCTGGCAAGAGGAATACAGTTTGATGCACCCGCACCTTTAAGACGTTGGATCATGCTGTCTGCGGCAGCCCGATTGTTATAAGGCCCGAGCATAATACGGTTCCAGCCGCCGTTAGAGGTGATACGGCTTTCGATACCCGCAAACGCCAACTGTGCTCTCACTGATTCGGCAGGGTCCATGGTTTTGAAGGAGCCACACTGAATCGCCCAGCGTTGGACTTTCTCGACTTTTGGCGCTTCAGGCTGTTTAACCGGCTGTTGCTTCGGCGCTTCCTGTTTTGGTGCTTCCTGTCTTGGAATGTCTTGTCTTGGAACAACAGGCGCCGCTTGCGTGACTACAGGCGCTCGCGTGGTGGGCTGCGTCGTCACGACTGGCGGCTGCTGCATCGATTGGGTCGGTGGCTTAATCGTCACCTGCGAGCGCGGAACCTGCGTCTGGTCGTTATACGGTACTTCGGAAAGCTGCGTTGGCTGACGGCGCATATCAGATTGCATCTGCTCCAACAACTGGCGCTGTTCGTCCGTCAACTGCACTGGAGACTGAATCTCGCCACCCGCGGAAGGCTCTGTTGGAGTCGTGACGCCCAACTGACGGTTTTCCAGTTCTTTAATGTAGCGCCAGCGTTCTTCCGGCTTGGGTGGCAGTCCGTTACCTTTGCCCACATTCTGATGCGGCAGGACGGGTGAATCGTCGGGTTTATTATGGGCGATAAAATACAGACCGCCTGCGAAGGTGACCAAAACGGCAACAGCGAGTGCGACCATTGTTTTGGACGCGCCTGAAGCGTTGCTTTTTTTCCGGCTATTTGTCGTTTTCCGACGTGTTCCTGATGAACGTCCCCGGCTCACGTAGTCTTTTTGTGCCACTGTCGTTTCGCTGTGAATTGATAGGTAAATAATATAATTAGGGGGTCATGTTACTGAACCCTCAAATATTTGACCAGCACCTGAAGTCTTAAAGCCTGTTACGGGCGTAATTCGGTGCGGCGACGCTGTCGCGTATGACCAGCTCACTGGACAACAGACGGGAACCGCTTTGTACCGTGTTACCTTGCAACTGCTCTAAGAGTAGCAGCATTGCCTCGCGTCCGATCTGATAACGAGGCTGGGCGACAGAAGTCAGAGGCGGCCAGCTGTACTGCGCCTGTTCGATATCGTCGAAACCGATAACGGAGAGATCGCGCGGGATATCCAACCCCATCTTTCTGGCCTGCGCCAGCACGCCCAGCGCCATGAGGTCGCTATGACAGAAGACCGCACTGGGCGGCTGAGGATGTTGCATCAGCGCAATCAGGCCGTTAATTCCGGTTTCATAGGTGAAGTCGCCCCGAAAGATATACTGGTTATCGATAAGCATCCCGTTGCGGCGCAGGGCCTGAATGTATCCCTGGAGGCGATATTGGCTCAGATGCATGTGCTCTGGGCCGGCAATGCAGGCGATGCGCTGATGACCCGCCTGATACAGGTAATGTACGGCTTCAAAGGCGGCAGTCAGGTTATCGATATGCACGGTGGGCAGCGCCAGATCCGGTGAGAACTCATTCGCCATCACCATCGGCGGCAGATTACGCTGCTCTTCCTGGCCTGCGTCAAACGGCAGATTGGAACCGAGTAACACCATGCCGTCGATCTGCTTGGTAATAATCAGGTCGACGAAGGTTTTTTCTTTCTGATGCTGGTGAGCGCAATCACCAATCAACACCAGATAGCCGTGTTCGGCCGCTGCTTCTTCGATCCCGCGAAATATTTCGGAGAAATAAGGATCGCAGATATCCGGGACGATCGTCAGGATCGTGCGCGATTCGTTACGCTTGAGATTCCTGTTGAGTGCGTGAGGCGAATAGCCAACGGCGATGACAGCCTGCTCGACCTTCCTACGGGTGGTCGCAGAGACTTTCTCTGGGTTCATTAACGTTCGGGATACGGTCGCGGTGGAAACACCCGCTTCATCCGCCACGTCTTTCATCGTCGCCGTGGTGACGCCTTTCTTCTGCTTCAACGCTTTTCTCCTTGCGTCAGCGTTAACTGGCGCTGACTGTCAGTAGAACGCCCCTGTCTGCTGACTTTCTATGATTATGGGTACCGCTTTTCTGCGCAGTCAGCCAACTGAATGGCACTCTATCTGAGTGCACGACATGGCTAGGCCTCAGCATATGACCTGCGCAGACAGTGATAACAGATTGAACGCAGGTTTTGTTGCTTAATTTGCACAGAAAGTGTGATGAATGTCGTGTTCTCGACGCCGATCGCAAAAAATGAGTGGCAAGAAACCGAAATGATCTAACAGGAAACGCTAACCGTCCGTGGGGTCGACATCCAGCATCCATTTCACTTTACGCGCCTGCGGTAGCGTGCCGATCAGCGTCAGCGACGTTCTGACCAGTTTCTGCAATAGCGCTCTGGAGGGGTGCTGTAGCAAGAGCTGCCAGCGGAAGCGTCCCGCGCGTTTGGGCTGTAAAGCGGGAACTGGGCCCAGCAGCCAGAGTGATTCATCCCGCAGCGGGCTCGCTTCCAGCAAATTACGCAGCTGCTGAAGGAATAACGCGGCCTGCTGGTTATCGTGATCGTCAGCGCGGAAGAGAATATGGCTGGTAAACGGCGGCAGAAAAACGCTTTTCCGTTCGGTAAGCGCCTGGCTGGCAAAGGCATCGTAGCCCTGTTGCAGCAGCGTTTGTAATAGTGGATGTTCCGGGTGGTGAGTTTGTAGCGCCACTTCGCCTGCTTTGCCCGCACGTCCCGCGCGACCCGCCACCTGAGTGTAGAGCTGCGCAAAACGTTCGGCTGCGCGGAAGTCGGCAGAGAACAGCGATCCGTCCACGTCCAGCAAGGCCACCAGCGTCACGTCAGGAAAGTGATGTCCTTTCGCCAACATCTGTGTGCCGATGAGAAGACGTGCGCCGCCTTGCCTGACCTGCGAGAGCTGCTGCTCAAGCGCCCCTTTACGGCTGGTGGTGTCACGGTCGATGCGGGTGATCGGGACATCGGGAAAGATCGGCGCAAGGCTTTGCTCCAACTGCTCAGTACCCAGACCGACGGGCACCATATTGGTCGAGCCGCAGCCGGGGCACTGTTGTGGCACCGGACGTTGGCTGTCGCAGTGGTGGCAGCGCAGCATCTTCTGATGCTGATGGTAGGTATAATAGTGATCGCAGCGCTGACACTCGGCAATCCAGCCGCACTCGTGGCACATCACCACGGGCGCGAACCCGCGCCGATTAAGGAACAAGATAACCTGATTATCGTTCGTCAGATGATGGCGGATACGGGTGATCAGCGGTTGGGATAACCCGGCCGTCAGCGGCAGTCCTTTCAGATCGATGACGTGCTGTTTGGCTAGCGCGGCATTACCCGCTCTTTTGGTCAGATTCAAGCGTCGATACTTGCCGATCTGGACGTTATGCAGCGTTTCCAGCGCGGGCGTCGCTGTCCCCATGACGATGGGAATGTCTTCTTCTCTGGCGCGGAAGACCGCCAAATCACGGGCGTGATAGCGCCAGCCTTCCTGCTGTTTGTAGGAGCTGTCGTGTTCTTCATCGATCACAATCAGCCCCAAACGGGCAAACGGAGTAAATAACGCCGACCGCGTTCCGATGACGATGGCGGCTTCACCGCTACGGGCGCGTAGCCAGACGGCAAGACGTTCGCTGTCGTTGAGTGCCGAGTGCAGCACATCCACCGGGGCGTTAAACCGTTCGCGAAAGCGGGCGATGGTTTGCGGCGTCAGGCCAATTTCCGGCACTAACACCAGCGCCTGTTTGCCCTGCGCCAGTACGTTTTCCAGCACGCTGAGATAGACTTCGGTTTTGCCCGACCCGGTGATGCCCGCGAGCAGCCAGGCGGCAAAGTGGTTATCTTCGCTGCGGATCGCACCGACGGCAGTAGCCTGTTCGGTATTCAAACGCAGTCGATCGGTTGCCAGACTAAAGCTCTGACGCCAGTCGTGAAGCGTTTGCTCTGCGGCCTGTAATTCGCACAGCCCTTTGCTGCGCAGCGCCTGCAATGCCGTTTCTGTCAGCCCGATTTCGCTCACCTGATGGCGATAAAGCGGCGACTGAAGTAAGGCCGCCAGCGCCTGTTGTTGTTTCGCGGCGCGTTTGAGCGTGCTGAGTGGCGTCGCCCGACCTTGTTCGGTGGCAAACCACTGCCAGAGCGGTGCGCGGTGTGCCGGTTTCCCCTGACGCAGTAGTATCGGCAACGCGTGGAACAGGACTTCGCCAATCGGATAATGATAGTACTCGACGGCCCACAGCAAAATGCGCCACAGGCTGGGTGGGAACAGCGGCTGTTCGTCCAGCACGTCATGCACGGGTTTTAATTGCTCAAGCGGGAGTTCGCTGGTGTTGCTCAGCGCGGTAATAATGCCGATCGCTTTACGGTGACCAAAGGAGACGCTGACGCGTGCGCCGACCTGCGGAGCGATACCTCCTGCGGGTAGCAAATAATCGAATGTACGTGCCAGCGGCACGGGCAAAGCGACCTGAGCGACAGACATAGCTTCTCCGTGATAGTCGACGTGATTTGCGTGGCGATCAATGACATAACCGAGCGGTCTGTATCATGCGCGACGCGGGGTGAAAATAACGCAAGGCGCTAGTGTACATGCTGCGAGGGATAATGTGTGGATGCGATTGCATCAGGGTAGCGGATTCTGTATGATTCGCCGCCATTATGCTGTTCGCGAAAATCATTGCGCCGTTTGCATAATGAAACTTACTTATACAACTTTCGTGTGGTGTCTGGCGGAACAGGGCTGGATAGCGACACGGCCTTAACAGAGGTTTCCCCATGAAAAAAGGTATTCACCCGAATTATTCTGCAGTTACTGTAACTTGCTCTTGCGGTAACGTGATCAAAACCCATTCTACTGTGGGTCGTGACCTGAACCTGGACGTTTGTGGCGAATGCCACCCGTTCTACACCGGCAAACAACGTGATGTTGCAACTGGTGGCCGTGTTGACCGCTTCAACAAGCGTTTCTCCGTTCCAGGCGCTAAAAAATAAGTTCTACTGGCCAATTGGTACAGTAACTTTCTGCAAAGGCACCTCTCGGTGCCTTTGTTGTTTCTGGTGGTTCAGTGCTGCTTACCGAGCAGACGATATTCGTTCTAATGCCGCCTGTGCGAGAAAACCTGAGCGACTTTTAAATTCTGGATTACTCGCTACGCAACGATCGATGCGGTCAATCAGCGACTTAGGCAGTGTGACGTTAATTTTTTCTGAACCACCCATTAAACGTGTCACGTCGATATCAACAACCGCCCATGTGTACCCAGCGTATTCTGCGTTTTTTGCCAATTGGCCTACTGACGACACGGCGGGAATATCCTGACCCATCTCGATCAGCAGTTCGATATGTCCGGTAATCGCCTCTTTAGCATTCGCGATAGCATCGTCTAGCGTATCGCCTGCAGAAAAACAGCCCGGTAGATCTGGCACGGTTACACCATATGCGTGGGTATCGTCGCCTGCTTCAATTGCAATGGGATAAAACATAATTCAGCCTCTTCGAGTCAGCGATGATCATATTCCTGCTTGTTTCCTGATGCTTTTTACCGTACCTATCGGTAAATCCTTCTTCGGGTGGGGGATTGTGACTAGTCCCGATTTGCTCGGGTGCATAAAATGGTGGTGGCTTCCGTTCACTCTTATCAATTCCCACCCATCGGCCTTGATTTCTGCTATTAACGTCCTGCTATCCATCCCTGCACCCCACTGCCCTTTAATAAGATAAAAATAACCCCAATAACTCCATTTGGCAATATTTGGGGGTTATTAGAGTTATTTTAAGTCTATATCTTTCATCCCTGCTGACGTTTTACCAGCATCCCCAGAACGAAGATGCCGCCCAATCCCGCGGTAATAATCCCGATGGGCAATTCCTGGGGTGCCAGTAGCTGTCGGCTGAGCCAATCGCCGCCGCACAGCAGTATCGCACCCAGCACGGCGGTCAGCGGCAGAAGCTTTCTGTGCAGCACGCCGCTCAACGGGCGAGCCAGATGGGGAATCATCAGGCCGATAAAACCAATCACGCCGGTCAGCGCGACTAACAGCGACGTGGCGAACGCGCAGCAGATAAAAATTTCCACCCGTACGCGAGACAGATTCACCCCCATTGAGGCGGCTGTTTGCCCGCCAGCGAGCAGGGCGTCGAGCGCGCGCCAGCGTAGGGCGGTAAGGCCGAATAGCAGCAGAACGCTGAACACCGCAAAAGGTAACGTGTCCCAACGGGCAAGGCCCAGCCCGCCCAGCGACCAGAAAAGAATCGAGCTGGCGGCCCGCTGATCGCCGGAAAACACCAAATAATTTGTCAGCGCGCCGAACAGAAACGAGATTGCCAATCCGCAGATAATCAGGCGCTCTGCGCCCCGCGCCTGTTGCAGTAGAAACAGCACGGTCACGGCGACGGCCGATAAGATCCCACCACAGAAGGCCGCCATTGGCAGCGCCCAATCACCGAGTTGCTCACCAAAGCGGGTGATGACGGCGACTGCACCCGCTGAGGCACCGGCAGACAGGCCGAACAGAAACGGGTCTGCCAGATCGTTGCGGGTTGCCGTTTGCAAAAAAGCACCGACCATTGCTAGCCCCGCGCCGCACAGCGCTGCCAGCAGGCTGCGAGGAATACGCAGTTCAAGAATGATGCGTGACGTCATCGGTGACACGTCTGCCGACGATAGCCCCAACACGCTGGCGACCTGCGTGAGGGGAATCGTCGTGCTGCCTGTCGCAATATTTAACAGCATCAGCCCAGCCAGTATCAGCAGTGCGATAACGAAGGTCGCGGCATAACGTGAAGACGTTGGGCTCATTTAAAGGCATCCGGGTAGAGTGCGTGTGCCAGTTTATCGACGGCAGCGATATTCGCTGGTCCCGGCGTGAGCTCTGCATATTGCAGCTTTAGATAGCGATGCTGTTGTACGGCTGGGGTAAATTTCATCAGCGGATGTGATTCCAGAAAACGTCTTAACGCATCTGCACCGTTGCCAGTCTGGTAATCCAGCAAAATGATGAAGTCAGGCTCGCGTGCCGCCACGCTTTCCCACGATGTCGAAGCCCAACTCGTTTCCATATCATCCATCACGTTCTTGCCGCCCGCCGCCTCAATGATGGCGGTTGGCATGGCGAATTTCCCGCTGGTAAAGGGCTTATCGTCGCCAGAGTCATACAGAAAAACCGTCTGCTTTGGCTGATTGCCAATACGGGTTTGCAGTTCGGCAATGTGCTGCTTCCAGTCGTCAATCTGTTCCTGAGCCTGTTCCTGCTTACCGAAGATTTTCCCCAGTTTCAACATATCGCCGTAAAGCAGCTCCATGCTGGCTCGCGGCCGCTGTTTCTGCTGTTCGGTGAAAACGCAGCTTTCGCTGAGTACCAGTGTCTGAATGCCGTATTTTTGCAGCGATTGCGGCGTGACTTCGCCGCCGACTTTCATACCGTAGTTCCACCCTGCAAAGAAGAAATCTGGGCGTACGGCCAGCAGGTTTTCCAACGTCGGATATTTTGCTGCCAGTTCAGGGATCGTGCCCTGCTGCTTGATAAAGTCTGGGGGCGCTTTATACCAGCCGGTGATCCCCGTCAGCCCGACAATACTTTTTTGCAGCCCAAGTGCAAACGCCATCTCCGTCATGTTCAGGTCATGAATAACGGCTCGCTGCGGCGGCTGGGTGAAGGTCAGCGGTTGCCCACAGCTGTCGACCGTGACGGGGAAACCCGAGGCGTGTACCCAGCATGACGTCAATGCCAGCAGTCCAGACAGAAGCGTTATTTTCATCAGGGTTCCTTAGTGCAGTTCAGGGGCTTCAAAGATGCGAATGGGTGAACCGTTTATCGGATGCGGCACCGTAAAGCTCTCCATCCCAAATACGGATTTCACGCAGTCGGCGCTCAGCGCGTGTGCAGGCGTTCCCCAGCGGAGTAGCGATCCCTGCTGCAAAACAGCGACACGGTCGGCAAAGGGGGTGATCAGCGGCAGATCGTGCAGCACCGCCAGCGTTGAAATACCGCGTTTCCGTACGAGAGATAGCAGCTGTGCACGCGCCAATGGATCGAGATGGTTCGTCGGTTCATCCAGCAACAGGAGCTGCGGCGTTTGTGCGAACGCACGTGCCAGCGATGCGCGTTGACGTTCTCCACCGGAGAGCGTGCCCAGCAGGCGGTGGCGCAATGGTAATAATCCGGTATCGTCCATCGCTTCTTCGATGAGCTGGCGATCGTATGCAGGCGTGCTGAATCCGTGGTGGGGAATCCGCCCTAAGGCGACGTACTCCGCGACCCGCAGACGCAGATCTGGTGCATCGTTCTGCGCCAAAATCGCGATGCGCTTTGCTCGCTCATGGCGGCTGAGTGTATTCAGCGGTTGTCCATTCAGATGGATGTACCCCGTCGTCGCGACAAGTTCGCTGGTTAACACGCGTAGCAGCGTAGATTTACCGCTGCCGTTGGGCCCAACCAGCGCCAAACGCTCTCCAGCCTGCATGGACAGCGAAATATCACTGAGCCTCGGCGCGCGATTGGCGTCGGCAACGGAAACATGGTGAAGCTGTAGCAGCACGGGTTTACTGGAGAGAAGCTCTGTCATGATGCGGGCATATCACCGTCATAGGCTAAAGGTGGTATGTTATAACATAACAAATTAAATGCAATCCCGATTCACAACGTGAGTGGAAGACGAAGCGTTCGAAAGAAGCGCGAGCGGTGGAGGTTTGAGGTTGTAGAGGTTAACGAAGAGTGATGTGTTGAGCGGGATGCACTGCATAGCAAAACCCCGCCGGAGAAGGCGGGGTTAGCTAGAAAATTGACAGCGTAAGCGCGATCAGTATTCCCACGTATCCGGGTCGATACCCATTTCACGCATGATGATTTTCGCGGCTTCAGGAATTTCATCGCTGCGTTCTTTACGCAGGTCTTCGTCATTCGGTAACGGTTGACCTGTGAACGCGTGCAGGAACGCCTCGCACAGCAGCTCGCTGTTGGTGGCATGGCGCAGGTTGTTCACCTGACGACGCGTGCGTTCGTCAGTTAGTATCTTTAATACTTTCAATGGAATAGATACTGTTATCTTCTTGACTTGCTCGCTTTTTTTACCGTGTTCAGCGTAAGGGCTGACATACTCGCCGTTCCACTCAGCCATGGGATACCTTAAAAATTAATCTAATGAAGACAGCATCTGTCATGAAATGCCACAATTCTAGCGGTTATTATGCTTATGCTCAATCTATACGCAAAGAAGTTTAGATGTCTAGATGTGTTGACGTCTATTAAAACTGCGTTTACTCTTAAGTTCCTATCTTTTCAGCCTCCAGCCAGGAAATGAGCCGATGACGCGTAAACAGGCAACGATCGCAGTCCGCAGCGGGTTAAATGATGATGAGCAGTATGGCTGCGTCGTCCCACCCATTCACCTTTCCAGCACGTATAACTTTACCGGATTCAACCAGCCACGCGCACATGACTATTCGCGTCGCGGTAACCCCACGCGTGATGTTGTGCAGCGTGCGCTTGCCGAACTGGAAGGCGGTGCGGGTGCGGTAATGACGAGCAGCGGGATGTCGGCGATTATGCTGGTTTGCACGGTGTTCCTGCGTCCCGGCGATCTGCTGGTGGCACCGCATGATTGCTACGGCGGCAGCTATCGTCTGTTTGACAGCCTGAGCAAGCGCGGCGCATTTCGCGTCAAATTTGTCGATCAAAGTGACACCGATGCACTCAACGCAGCATTGGCAGAAAAGCCGAAGCTGGTGCTGGTGGAAAGCCCGAGCAATCCGTTGCTGCGCGTCGTGGATATTGCCGCGATTTGTCAGGCCGCGCGTGAAGCGGGTGCGGTCAGCGTGGTGGATAACACCTTCCTGAGCCCGGCGTTGCAGAAGCCGCTGGAGCTGGGCGCCGATCTGGTGGTGCATTCATGTACCAAGTACCTGAATGGTCACTCTGACGTGGTGGCGGGTGCAGTGATCGCCAAAGATGCTGATACCATTACTGAACTGGCCTGGTGGGCGAACAATATCGGCGTCACAGGCGCGGCGTTTGATAGCTATCTGTTGCTACGTGGCCTGCGTACCCTATCGCCACGTATGGCGGCTGCGCAGCGCAATGCGCAACAAGTGGTTGAATTCTTACAGACGCAGCCGTTGGTGAAGGCGCTTTACCATCCTTCACTGCCGAACAATCCCGGCCATGATATTGCCCGCCGTCAACAATCTGGCTTTGGCGCTATGCTAAGTTTTGAGTTGGATGGAGATGAAGACACGCTGCGCCGTTTTCTGGCATCGCTGGAGCTGTTCACACTGGCGGAATCGCTGGGCGGAGTGGAAAGCCTCATCTCTCATGCGGCAACGATGACGCATGCCGGCATGGCGCCAGAAGCGCGTGCCGCGGCGGGTATCTCTGAAACATTACTGCGTATTTCCACCGGCATTGAAGACGGCGATGATCTGGTTGCCGATCTGGATCGTGCGTTTCAAGCCGCAGCCAAGAGGTAAGAATGAGTGCATTAGGAGTAGCGCCATCGGTAACGGGCCGACAGCTGCATAAGTTTGGTGGTAGCAGTCTGGCCGATGTGAAGTGTTACCTGCGCGTAGCCGGTATTATGGCGGAGTATAGCCACCCCGGTGATTTGATGGTGGTATCTGCCGCAGGCAGTACCACAAACCAGCTGATTAGCTGGTTGAAACTGAGCCAGAGCGACCGTCTGTCGGCGCATCAGGTTCAGCAAGCATTACGCCGCTACCACAGTGAACTGATTGCCGGGCTGCTGCCTGCACAAGAGGCAGAAGCGCTGACCGCTCAGTTTATCCGCGATCTGGAGCGTTTGGCTGCGCTGCTGGATGGCAAGATGACGGATGCCGTCTACGCCGAAGTGGTCGGGCACGGTGAAATCTGGTCGGCTCGCCTGATGTCCGCGGTGCTGAATCATCGGGATATGAATGCCGCCTGGTTGGATGCGCGCGATTTTCTCTGTGCGGAACGTGCTGCGCAGCCGCAGGTGGATGAAGGCCGTTCCTGGCCGCTGTTGCAGCAATATCTGACGCAACACGCAGGGCAACGTTTAGTGGTAACCGGTTTTATCAGCCGCAATGATGCAGGTGAAACGGTGCTGCTGGGGCGCAACGGCAGTGACTATTCCGCCACACAAATTGGTGCGCTGGCAGGCGTTGAGCGTGTAACCATCTGGAGCGACGTCGCTGGGGTATATAGCGCCGATCCACGCAAAGTGAAAGATGCCTGCCTGTTGCCGCTGCTGCGTCTGGATGAAGCCAGTGAATTGGCACGTCTGGCGGCACCGGTGTTGCATACGCGTACCTTACAGCCTGTTTCCGGCAGCGATATTGATCTGCAACTGCGTTGCAGTTATCAGCCTGAACAAGGGTCGACGCGTATCGAACGCGTGCTGGCCTCGGGGACGGGGGCAAAAATTGTCACCAGTCACGATGATGTCTGCCTGATTGAAGTTCAGGTGCCTTCTGAACACGATTTCGCGCTGCTGCAAAAAGAAGTCGAACAGCTTCTGAACCGTGCGCAGTTGAAACCGCTGGCGATCGGCGTTCATCAGGATCGTAACCTGCTGCAACTGTGCTACACCTCCGAAGTGGTGGATAGCGCGCTGCAACTGCTGGCACAGGCTGCGTTACCCGTTGAACTCAATCAGCGCGACGGGCTGGCGATGGTCGCGATGGTCGGTGCAGGCGTGGGTAAAAACCCGCTGCACAGCCACCGTTTCTATCAGCAGTTGAAAGATCAGCCTATTGAATTTGTCCGCCAGGCCGATGATGGCATCAGTCTGGTTGCTGTGCTGCGTGTTGGCCCGACGGAGCATTTGATCCGTGGGCTGCACCATTCGCTGTTCCGGGCAGAAAAACGTATCGGTCTGGTGCTGTTTGGCAAAGGGAATATTGGTTCACGCTGGCTGGAGCTATTTGCACGTGAGCAGAGCAATCTGTCTGCACGTACCGGTTTTGAGTTTGTATTGGCCGGTGTGGTGGACAGTACACGCAGCCTGTTGAACTATGATGGACTGGATGCCAGCCGTGCGTTGGCTTTCTTCGAAAATGAAGCGCAAGAGCGGGATGGTGAAGATCTGTTCCTGTGGATGCGTGCACATCCCTTCGATGATTTGGTGGTGTTGGACGTCACCGCCAGTGAATCGGTCGCCGATCTGTATCTGGATTTCGCCAGCTATGGTTTCCACGTCATCAGCGCTAACAAACTGGCGGGTGCATCCGGCGGCAATAACTATCGCCAGATCCGCGACGCGTTCGCGAAAACGGATCGTCACTGGCTGTATAACTCGACCGTCGGCGCAGGGTTGCCGGTCAACTTTGCGGTACGCGATCTGCGTGAAAGCGGTGACAGCATTCTGGCGATTAGTGGGATTTTCTCCGGCACGCTTTCCTGGCTGTTCTTGCAGTTTGACGGCACTGTACCGTTCACCGAACTGGTCGATCAGGCTTGCCAACAAGGGCTGACCGAGCCGGATCCACGCGTTGACCTCTCTGGTCAGGACGTCATGCGTAAGCTGGTGATTCTGGCGCGTGAAGCGGGCTATGACATCGAACCGAGTCAGGTTCGGGTTGAGTCGCTGGTGCCGCCGGGCTGTGAGCAGGGTTCTGTCGATTACTTCTTCGAGAACGGCGATTCGCTGAACGAGCAAATGCTGCGTCGTCTGGAAGCGGCACAGGAAATGGGCTTGGTTCTGCGTCACGTCGCACGCTTTGACAGCAATGGTAAAGCGCGCGTGGGCGTTGAAGCGGTTCGCCCCGATCATCCTCTGGCCTCGTTGCTGCCGGGTGATAACGTGTTTGCGATTGAAAGCCGCTGGTATCGGGATAACCCGCTGGTTATCCGTGGGCCGGGCGCGGGGCGCGATGTCACTGCTGGTGCCCTTCAATCTGACCTAAACCGTCTGGCGCAGTTACTGTAGAACCTGCTGTAAGCGCAACCTACCGTTGGCCGTCTCCGCGTATGGGGAGATGGCCAATACTCAAGATACCCATTCCCTCGTTTCCCTTCTCGCTAAAAAATTTCCACCACTATCTTCCCCATAAGTCGTGTCATTGAAATGTCACAGTGACAACACGCCACTGACACGATGTCACCGCACAATCAGCGCATTGTTTGATTATCGTGGAATGCACAGCTGTGCAAAAAACAACTTCCTCTGCGGCAGCCCCGCACATTGTCATCGACCATCTACATGTTGGATACGGCACGACCGCCGTATTGAACGATATCCATCTGGAGATTGCGCAGAGCGAATTCGTGGCGTTGCTCGGTTCGTCAGGGTGTGGAAAGACGACACTACTGCGTACGGTTGCTGGGTTCTCGTCACCGCGTGCGGGGGCGATTCGCGTTAACGGGCAGGATATGACGAAAGCGCCGCCAGAGAAACGTGGAATGGCGTTGGTATTTCAGAGCTACGCGCTGTGGCCGCATATGACGGTGGCACAGCATATTGCCTACGGACTGCGTTTGCGCCGCGTCCCGCGTGCGGAGATTGCCAGCCGTGTGGCGGAACTGGAAACCATGCTCGGTTTGACGGGCCTGAGCGCTCGTAAGCCTGCGGAACTGTCCGGTGGGCAGCGTCAGCGCGTCGCCTTGGGCCGTGCACTGGCGGTACGGCCCGATATTCTGCTGCTGGATGAACCGCTCTCCAATCTGGATGCCCGCATCCGCCTGCAACTGCGTGATGAGATCCGTGCGCTGCAACAGCGGCTGGGATTGACCGCGATCCACGTGACGCACGACCGCGAAGAAGCGATGGTGATGGCGGACCGCATCGTGATTTTGAATCAGGGTCGCATCATGCAGGCGGGCAGCCCACAAGAGGTGTATCACCATCCAGCCAGTTCGTTTGTCGCCGCATTTATGGGTGCAGAAAATCGGCTGGTGCTGGAAGCGCGCTATGACGGCGATACGCTGATGATTCCCGGTGATGCCGAGAGTCATTCGCTGGTGCCAGCGAATACGTCGCTACCGCCCGGCGCGATAGAAGCGCGTTTTCGTGCGGAAGCCGCTTGTCTTTACGATCCGGCAGACGTCCCGCTCATCCAGCCCGGCATGTTGATGCGCTACGGCACGGTACAAGCACAAAGCTACCCCGGCGGATACTGGCTGCATACGATTTCCAGCGGCACCTGGCGGATACAGGTCCATGCGTCGCATCCCTTTGCCATCGGGCAGCGGGTTGCGGTGCAGATCCCTGCCGAGGCGCTGTTTCTTTTCCCGCTGGCAGAAGAGGCGACATCTTCGACGGCGGTACCGGATACCACTTCACTTTATTCCCCGCTTCCTGGCCTGACGGCCTGATCCTGAATTGGAGACCAATGATATGAAACGCATTTTTGCTGCAACGCTGATGATGAGTACGCCGCTGGCGGCAGTACAGGCACAGGAATTAACGGTGTTGACGGCGGGTGACCAAAACATGGTCGACTATGTCAATGAATATCTGGGGCCGCTGTTTGAGAAACAGCATCCCGGCGTAAAAGTTCGTGCCGTCGGCACCGGACCGGGTGATGCGGGGTCGCAGAAGATTCTTGAGCGCTTCAATGCACAGCAGGCCGCCGGTGCCAAAGTCTGGGACACCGATGTGGCGGTTGTGCACGAGAAATTTGTCGGTCCGATGGTGCAAAAGGGCGACCTGCTGAAATATCGCGATGATATCGCCAGCGGCAAGCTGGTCAGCATGGCCGCAGCGGATAAAGCTATGGGCACGGACGTGAAAGGCTACGTTATGCCGATGTTCAGCAGCCAGACGGCGCTGGCCTATAACCCCAGCATGGTCGCGAATCCGCCTAAAAGCTATGACGAAATCCAACAGTGGGCCGCTGCGAATCCGAAGATGTTCGGCTACAACGGCATTAAGGGCGGCGCATCGGGCGTCAGCTTCGTCATGGGCTGGATTTATGCTTACGGCGGCGATGCCCAGAAGCTGATGAACGGGCCGTTTGACGAAGCGGAAGCGCAGAAATGGCAGCCGGCGTTTGAGCGCCTGAAAGCCTTTAACAAGAACGTGACGCTGACGCCGGGCAACGCTGGCACGCTCGACATGCTGAGCCGTGGCGAAATCGCGATGGGACCCGTGTGGGTCGACATGTTCTATTCCTGGAAAGCAAGCGGACAGCTGCCGGACAATTTCAAATTGCTGCTTCCTGCGCCCGGTATGCCAGGGCAGCCGATGCACTATGTTATCCCTGCGCAGGCACCGAACCGCGAGCTGGCTAAACAGTTTGTCGAACTGGCAACCAGCGCCAAAGTACAGGCCGAAGGGATTGTGGAACGCTTTAACTGGTATCCGGGGATCGATGCCAAGTACGTTGAGGCAGAGTTGAAGCCCGCTGTCTGGCAGCGTCTGTTCACGGACGTGACGCCTGATGAACTGGCGAGCAAAGGCAAGACGTTCCCTATCGCGCCTTACCACACTGCGATTCTGAATGCCTATGAGCAGGCGATGGCGAAGTAATAACTTATACACCTAGTACCACATGCGCTCTGGCGGGATGACGCCAGAGCGCGGAGACATTCATGTTGCAAGTATCCCAATTCTCTTCCCGACTGGCGGGTATCGCGCTTGTGCTACCCGCGCTGGCGGTGGTGGCTGTCTGTTTTATCACGCCGCTGGGGCTGTCGGTTGGGGGCGCTTTTGTTAGTCAAAATGGCGTGGGCATTGATAACTTTGTCACGGCATTAACGCTCTATCTGCCCGATATTCTGTTTACCTTACTGATTGTGAGCCTCGCGACGCTGCTGATTGGCCTGCTATCCGTCATGATCGGCGGCTACCTGACGCTGGGGGAAAGTCCGCGCATGGTAGCACTGCTGCGCTGGGTCTATCGCTGGCCGCTGTTTATCCCGTTTATCGTGACCGGGCAAATTTTACGCACGTTTCTGGCCAAGAACGGCTGGTTGAATGGCGCGCTGGATACGCTCGGCATTGTCGATATGGCCAGTGCCAGCAACTGGTTGGACTGGCGCGGTATCGTGTTTGCCTTCGTCTGGAAACAGACGCCGTTCGTGGCGCTGCTGGTCGCCGGTGCGATGGCATCGCTGGATCGCACGATGATCGAGTCCGCCCGTAACTTAGGCGCATCGCGCTTGCGCATTCTGTGTGAAATTGTGGTGCCTCAGGTTGGGCAAACGCTGCTCACCGGACTCATTCTCTCTTTCGTCACCATGATGTCGGTGCTGTCTGTACCGATGATGATCAATGCCCAGTCGCCGACGATGCTAACTGCCAACATTGCCTTCCGCATTAACGCCTACGGCGATTATGGCGTGGCGAATGCGTTGGGGGTGATTTCCCTGCTGATGACCGGTTTGTTTGCCGTGATTTATCTCCGCCTGAATATGAGGGAGAAGGCATGAAGAACGTACTGTGGTGGATCCCGAGGATGCTGATTCTGGGGACACTGATCTTCTTGATTTTTGGGCCCTTGGCTAACCTCCTGCTGTGGTCGGTGGCGGAAAAATGGTTCTATCCTCACCTGCTGCCCAATGAGTGGGGCTTCGCCTTCTGGGAACGGGTGTTTTCACCGCGCGGCGTGGCCTGGGAAGCGCTGGGGAATAGCGTGATGGTAGCGGTGTTCACGGTGCTGGCCTCGCTGTTGCTAGCGATTCCGGCGGGGTATGCGCTGGCGCGTCTGCCGCTGCCTGCCCGTGGCTTGATACTGCTGGTCTTCCTGATACCGCAGGCGTTTCCGAATCTGACGGTGTACGTCAACATCGCCCGCCTGTTTTATCAGTGGGGGCTGAACGGTACGCTGCTGGGTGTTGTGCTGGTTCACACGGTTCACGGGCTGGTCTTTGCGGTCTGGATCGCCTCGGCGGCGTTCTCGGCGGTGGGGCGTGAAATGGAGCAGGCGGCGCGTTCAATTGGTGCTGGGCCGTGGCGTGCTTTTGTCGATATCACTCTGCCGCTGGCTATGCCGGGGCTGATGGCATCGGCCATCTTCGTCTTCCTCGAATCGCTGGATGAGTTTACCGGCAGCTACTTCGTTGGGGCACCGGATGTGCAGATGATGCCACTGCTGCTCTATACCGCGGGGGCGGGCGGTAACTATCAGATCGCTTCCATTACCGCGCTGGTGCTGCTGATTCCTTCTGTGCTGTTCATGCTGGTGGTGGAGCGTTTTTTGAAAGCCGACGTAATGGCAAGGATAGGGAAATGACGGCAGGTAAACAGGGCTACGTTAGTGCACAGGATGTTGCTCGTCGGGCTGGCGTATCGCGCTCGGCGGTGTCCCGCAGTTTTACCCCCGGCGCAAGCGTGTCGGCTGCCACCTACGCCAAAGTGATGACGGCGGCGCAGGAGCTAGGCTATCAGGTTAACGATCTGGCACGCGGCCTGCTGGCGAACAGCAGCCGTCTGGTTGGGCTGGTGGTGACACACCCCGAGGTTGGGTTTCGCGCCAATTTGGTCGCAGAGCTGTCGCAGGCGTTAATCCAACGCGGCTCGATTCCTGTGCTCATCAATACTGGTCATGTGCGGGAAGCGATGGCGGCCGCGCGTTCGATTCTGTTTGGTCACCGTGCGGAAGCGACGATTGTGCTTTCCGGCTCGCCACCAAAAGAATTTGTCGAGCTGGCGCAGTTAAACGGCCAGCCGCTGATTGTCATCGGGCGGCACGAACCCGCGTGTGACAGCGTACACATTGATAATGACACCGCCGCGCGTATGGCGGCGCGGCTGTTTGCCTCATCGGGCAGAACGCGTCTGGCTCTGGCCGGAGCGGCTTCGGCAACGCCTAATATCATTGAACGTGAACAGGCGTTTTGTGATGAAGCGCGGACGTTAGGGCTGCCCGTAGCCGTGGTACGCGGTGATGATACCGATTATGACGACGGGCTGGCGGTGGGGCAGATGCTCTTTTCGCTTCCCGAAGCTATCAGACCGGATGCGGTGTTCTGCGTTAACGACTTAGTGGCATTCGGCGTGATCGACCGCGCAAAGCAGTGCGGACTCGCCGTTCCGCAGGATCTCATGGTGATCGGATTTGATGATATTCCTGCCGCAGGGTGGGATGCCTATGCGTTGACGACATTTCGTCAGGATCCCGCAACGATGGCGGCACAGGCGTTGGCGTTGCTCGATCGACGCCAGTCTCAGGTACAAGAGCCCGCGTGTCGAGCGAAAGTGGCTGCCCCGCTAATCCGCCGCCAGTCGGCGTAACGGTACTGGCAGGCGATAGCGTGTGGATAGTGAAACCGAGGATAAATATGAAACTGATTCAACTTTCCGACCTCCATTTGACCGCACAAGGCGGCAACTTGCATGGCCGTGACCCAGAACAGCAACTGACAGCGGCGATTGCCGATATTAACGCACACCATCGCGATGCCGATCTGGTAGTCATCTCCGGTGATTTGTCCGATGACGGCAGTGCGGCATCCTATGCGTTTCTGGCCTCGGCGCTGGCTGAACTCCAGCTTCCCTGGCGTGTGACGATGGGGAATCACGACGACAGAGAGACGTTTTTAGCCCAGTTCCCGACGCTGGCGGATGAAAACGGATTTGTACAGAACGTGACGGCAGTGGGGGATGATTGCGTCATTCTGCTGGACTCGTTGCAGGCTGGTGAGGTGGGCGGAACGCTGTGTTCAGCGAGGCTGGCATGGCTGGAGCAACAGCTTCAGACCGCGGAAGGTAAGAACGTGTTCCTGTTCCTGCATCACCCTCCGATGTCGATCGGGCTTCCGGCGCTGGATAACGTTCGATTGGCTCCCGAAGCGGCAGATGCGCTGTATCAGGTGTGTCACCGTTTCGGCAATGTGCGTCATATTTCTGCGGGGCATGTGCATCGACCTGCTAGCGGCAACTGGCGAGGCATATCGTTCAGCACGATACGCGGCACCAATCACCAGTCCGCGCTGCGTTTCGCTCCGGGATTTGAGGTCAGCCTGGAGGCTCCGCAGTACGCCATTTTTCTGACGACGGAAGAAGGGCATACCGTACATTTTCACGATTTCCCCTGCGCCTGACGGCGTATCCCCCTTTCGTTTATGTAGCCTGAGAGACGGTTTCGTGCGCCACAATCCCGCCATTTTCATGCTACCTCGTAGCACACGCCCGACACGGGGCGGCTCAGCGCCGCTCGCCCCGTGCCCCCTGGCTTTCCGGCGTGAATTATGCCGCTGCGCGGTGCCTTCGTCGGTATCAGGCTTAGAGGACCGCTTGCGACACGTTTACTCACCCCATAAACGGGGCTCGCCCTTCGGGCCAGCACAAGTGCTGTTCAAAAACGTCTCTGACGTTTTTGTCCGACGTGGCGCAAGCTTTCGCCGCGTCCCTGCGGCTCATCCTAAGCCTGCTATCTCCTCAGCATAATTTTTTACGCCGGATAACGGCAAAACCCACGACATCTTTGGGTTTGCGCATAAAAGTTACCACGCCTGAACCATCATGAACTTTCTTCATTTAGTGTGAGCAATCATCACGGCTTGTCGTGCTGAAAAACGTTGACTCTTTAAGCGGATTACGTCATTTTCTATATAGACGTCTAAACGTATAGACGTGTAGCGAATGATAATAACAGTCACGGTCAATGGGGTAGCAGGTATGAGCTTTTTTCACGCAAACCAGCGGGAAGCGCTGAATCAAAGTCTGGCGGAATTACAGGGGCGCATTAATGTGTCATTCGAATTTTTCCCGCCGCGTACCAGCGATATGGAAGACACCCTGTGGAGTTCTATTGATCGACTGAGCAGCCTGAAACCCAAGTTTGTTTCCGTGACTTACGGGGCGAATTCTGGCGAGCGTGACCGTACTCACAGCATTATCAAAACGATTAAAGAGCGTACCGGGCTGGAAGCGGCACCTCATCTGACCTGCATCGATGCTTCACGCGAACAGCTGCGTGAAATCGCTCAGGATTACTGGGAGAGTGGTATCCGCCATATTGTCGCGCTGCGCGGCGACTTGCCTCCAGAAGGTGGCAAACCGGACATGTACGCGGCGGATCTGGTTTCCCTGCTGAAAGAGGTCGGCGATTTCGATATTTCCGTTGCTGCCTATCCTGAAGTACACCCTGAAGCGAAAAGCGCGCAGGCTGACCTGATTAACCTGAAACACAAGATTGATGCTGGCGCGAATCGCGCGATCACACAGTTCTTTTTCGACGTAGAAAGCTATCTGCGGTTCCGTGACCGCTGCGTGGCGACGGGCATTGATGTAGAAATTGTGCCGGGCATTCTGCCGGTATCGAACTTCAAGCAGTTGCAAAAATTTGCCACGATGACCAACGTCCGTGTGCCGAACTGGATGACGACCATGTTTGACGGCCTGGATAACGATCCAGAAACCCGCAAAATGGTGGGGGCGTCTATCGCCATGGATATGGTGAAAATTCTCAGCCGCGAAGGCGTAAAAGATTTCCATTTCTATACGCTGAACCGCGCGGAGCTGAGCTATGCGATTTGCCATACGCTGGGTGTCCGCCCTGATGTTGCACGCTGAAGTGACACGCAAGATTTCAGGAAGAAAGAGGCCGCAACGCGGTGACGAAGAGTAACGGTATTGGAATACCTTCCAACGTCACTTACGGCGGCTCTGAAAAGGAGGAGTCTCAGGGATGAGATTCCTATTCATGCAATTCGACCGACCGCGACTGACCGATTCAATGATTATCGCCAGCGCCTGTTTTTATCTCTTATCCCGTTTTTATCGCTAGTCGTTCCTATAAATAATCGTTTCTATTATTCATAACAGTATGATGACCGCTCGGCGGCGTTATGAATCATCCCCTGACTATTCGAGTCCTATATTTCTCTCCGCCTATTTCTATACCGTTAATGGTTTTGCCTGCTGGTCAGATTTCCCGGTGTCGATCGCGGGAGTATCGTTGGCTGATACACACAAAATGCTGTCGCTGCCAAATCGCTTGAAGATGTCAGTCTGCTTGTTATAGCGTGGTGGAAGGTGTGTAGGTATGCCCAAGTGGTACCGAAATCGTAAAAATATTGTTTTATTCCTGTAGAAATAAATAGATACGCTTTGGTGGGATATATTATTCATTTTGGATGTTGATAGGGATTATCGTTCATTGATATCCTATCTATCGCTGTTAGCTATCATGATAAGGAGAATAATAATGAATATTCGGGATTTAGAGTATCTTGTCGCGCTGGCAGAACATCGTCACTTTCGGCGTGCGGCAGATTCCTGCCATGTGAGTCAGCCAACACTCAGTGGACAGATTCGTAAACTGGAAGATGAACTCGGCGTGATGCTGCTGGAACGAACCAGTCGTAAGGTCTTGTTTACGCAGGCTGGGCTGCTGCTGGTCGAGCAAGCAAGAACGGTATTACGCGAGGTCAAAGTATTAAAAGAGATGGCGAGCCAGCAGGGTGAAACCATGTCCGGACCGCTGCACATTGGCCTGATCCCCACCGTGGGGCCTTATCTGCTACCGCAAATCATTCCGATGCTGCATCGCACGTTTCCCAAACTCGAAATGTACCTGCACGAAGCGCAAACCCATCAGCTGCTGGCCCAGTTGGACAGCGGCAAACTGGACTGCGCCATTCTGGCGATGGTGAAAGAGTCTGAAGCCTTTATCGAAGTTCCCCTCTTCGACGAGCCGATGAAGCTGGCGATTTATCAGGATCACCCTTGGGCGAACCGCGAACGCGTGGCGATGTCCGATCTGGCGGGTGAAAAACTGCTGATGCTGGAAGACGGCCACTGCCTGCGCGATCAGGCGATGGGCTTCTGTTTTCAGGCGGGTGCGGATGAAGATACGCATTTCCGGGCGACCAGTCTGGAGACGCTGCGCAACATGGTCGCAGCCGGAAGCGGTATTACGCTGCTGCCAGCATTGTCGGTACCACGTGAGCGTGAACGCGACGGCGTCTGTTATTTACCGTGCTATAAGCCGGAGCCCAAGCGCACTATCGCACTGGTGTATCGCCCCGGTTCACCGCTGCGCGGACGTTATGAGCAACTTGCTGATACCATCCGCGAGCATATGCAGGGCTATATGGAAACCCTGTCAAAATAAGCGGTTAAGCCCGTTCAGCGCCGCTACACGGTACGCTTCTGCCATGGTTGGATAGTTGAAGGTGGTATTAACGAAATATTCGATAGTATTACCTTCACCTTTCTGTTCCATGATCGCCTGCCCGATGTGGATAATCTCAGCGGCGCGCTCACCAAAGCAGTGAATACCCAGAATCTGTTTCGTTTCACGGTGAAACAGAATCTTCAAGCTCCCCACATTCATCCCAACAATCTGCGCCCTAGCCAGATGTTTGAACTGTGCCCGCCCGACTTCATAAGGCACTTTCATCGCGGTGAGCTCTTGCTCGGTTTTCCCCACGGAGCTGATTTCCGGGATGGTATAAATGCCGGTTGGGATATCTTCGATCAGATGCGCGCTGGCATCGCCTTTGATAATCGCCTGTGCGGCAAGCCGCCCCTGATCGTACGCTGCTGATGCCAGGCTCGGATAGCCAATGACATCGCCGATGGCATAAATATGCGCCAGCGCCGTCTGGTACATGCTATTGACCTTGAGCTGGCCGCGACTGTCGGTGCTCAGGCCGATATTCTCCAGTCCCAGCGTTTCCGTGTTCCCCGTGCGTCCGTTGGCATAAAGCAGGCAGTCTGCCTTCATCTTTTTGCCTGACTTCAGATTAACGATAACGCCGTCAGACAGCCCTTCAATACTCTCGAACTCTTCGTTGTGGCGAATCACCACGCCGTTGTTCCAGAAATGGTAGGACAGGGCATCCGACATTTCCTGATCGAGAAAAGCCAGCAGCCTATCGCGGGTATTGATTAAATCGACCTTCACGCTCAGGCCGCGAAAAATAGAGGCATACTCGCAGCCGATAACGCCCGCACCATAAATGATGACGTGCTGAGGCTCGTGGTCGAGTTGCAGAATCGAGTCGCTGTCATAAATGCGTGGGTGGTTGAAGTCGACTTCTGCCGGATGATACGGACGTGAACCGGTCGCGATAATGATATTCGCGGCGGTCAGCGTTTCATGGGTATTGTCAGGGTAATGAACGGCAATCGTGTGTGCATCGATGAAGCTGGCTTCACCAGAAAACAACTCGCACTGATTACGCTCATAGAATCCTTGTCGCATACGGGTTTGCTGACCAATGACGCTGTCGGCGTGGCGCAGGATGTCGGAAAATGAGGAGCGAATAATGCGGGAATTGTCACTGTAGAGGGGGTTTTGATTGAACTCGATAATACGGCTGACGGCGTGGCGGAGGGCTTTAGAAGGAATCGTACCCCAGTGGGTACAGCCGCCGCCGACATTGTAGTGACGTTCAATCACCGCAATTTTGGCGCCGTGCTTGGCCAATCCCATTGCTGCACCTTCACCGCCGGGACCGGAGCCAATAACGATGGCATCGTAATCGAATTGATGTTGTAGAGTCATGGTAGGTTAAACCTGTTTTTATACAAATTAATAACGCGACTGTAACATTGCGCATTGTAACATCGACTGCGGCAGAACCCAATCATCCCTGCCTTTACTATGGACACAGATTCTCACATTCTTAATATGGCAAACTTTGTCTCATTCTGCGGACAATAAAGTTTGCTATAGTGCCCCTCTGGAAAGGGGAGTAGATCATTTGGGCAGCATAATGGGTGTCAGAGCACAACAAAAAGAACGGACTCGTCGTTCCCTTATTGAAGCTGCATTTAGCCAGTTAAGCGCTGAGCGAAGTTTTGCCAGCCTGAGCCTGCGTGAAGTTGCTCGCGAAGCGGGTATCGCGCCGACGTCTTTCTATCGTCATTTTCGTGACGTGGATGAGCTGGGGCTGACAATGGTTGACGAAAGCGGGCTGATGTTGCGCCAGTTAATGCGACAGGCTCGGCAGCGTATCGCCAAAACCGGTAGCATAATCAGGACGTCAGTTTCCACCTTCATGGAATTTATCGGCAATAATCCTAATGCGTTCCGGCTCTTGCTGCGTGAGCGCTCAGGGACGTCGGCAGCGTTCCGTGCGGCGGTCGCGCGGGAGATTCAGCATTTTATCGCTGAACTGGCGGATTATCTTGAGGTGGAAAATCATATTCCCCGCAGTTTCGCGGAAGCGCAGTCGGAAGCGATGGTGACCATTGTTTTCAGCGCAGGGGCGGAAGCCCTGGATGTTTCCCTGGAGCAGCGTAAACAGCTGGAAGAACGGCTGGTACTGCAACTGCGGATGATCGCCAAAGGTGCTTATTACTGGTACAGAAAAGAACACGATAGTAGCTTTACCGTGCCATAAATCCTCTATACCAACATGAGAAGGGAGAAACCATGACAGAAAAACCTCATCAAGAAAAAGGTACGCTGGTGCTGGCGTTGATTGCGGGCTTATCCGTGAACGGCGCATTCGCCGCCCTGTTCAGCAGCATTGTACCGTTCTCGATTTTTCCCCTGATTGCGCTGATATTATCCATTTACTGCCTGCATCAACGTTATTTGTACCACAGTATGCCCGAAGGTATTCCGATGCTGGCGGCGGCCAGTTTTCTGCTGGGATTACTGATTTATAGCGCCATTGTGCGCGTTGAATATCCCGCTATTGGATCGAACTTTATTCCTTCAATCCTGTGCGTGGTGTTGGTTTTCTGGATTGGCCTGAAGCTACGCCGCAGAAAAGAGACGGATTCCGTATCCGCAGAAGAAAGCGAGACGCTGTAGCGGGTAGATGCTGGCGGGGTGACCCGCCAGATTGTGTGCGTTACTGACGTTTTTCCAACAACACGCCACACTCCATGTGATGGGTGTAAGGGAATTGATCGAACAGCGCCAGACGGCGAATGTCGTGGGTTTCCGATAGCGTTTGCAGGTTATTGCTCAGCGTTTCTGGGTTGCAGGAAATATAAAGAATGCGCGGATACGCCTGTACCAGTTTCACCGTTTCGTCATCCAGTCCGCTGCGCGGTGGGTCAACAAAAATGGTCTCGCACTGGTAGCTTGTCAGATCGATACCCTGTAAGCGGTTAAACTGACGCACGCCCTGCATGGCCTGCGTAAATTCTTCTGCCGCCATACGGATAATCTGCACGTTCTCTATCTGATTCGCCGCGATATTATATTGTGCTGCCGCGACGGATGGTTTGGCGATTTCAGTCGCCAGCACGCGTTCGAAATTTCTTGCCAGCGCGAGTGAAAAATTGCCGTTGCCGCAATACAGTTCCAACAAATCCCCTGTTGACCCCGCCGTTGCATCCAGCGCCCATTCCAGCATCTGAATATTGATTGCCGCATTCGGCTGCGTGAAGCTGTTTTCTACCTGTCGGTAAATCATATCCCGACCTGCAACCGGCAGGCATTCATCGACATAATCGCGATCGAGGCAGATTTTGGTTTTTGTCGCGCGGCCAATCAACTGTAGACGGAACCCCTGCGCTGTCAGGCTATTGCGCAGCGCACGGGCATGTTCCTGCCACTCCTCATCCAGTGCGCGGTGATACAGCAGAGAAACGATCGCTTCGCCGCTCAGGGTGGACAGATAATCTATCTGGAACAGCTTACGGCGTAGAACGGGATCAGGCTGAATGGCGGCAAGCAGTTCCGGCATCAGGCGGTTGATCAGTTCACTGGCTGCCGGAAAGCGATCGACCCGAATACGCTGTTTGGTTTGCTGGTCAAACATGATGTGGTAAAGCTCGTCGCCATCGTGCCAGATACGGAATTCGGCGCGCATCCGATAGTGGCTGACGGGAGAACGGAAGACGACAGGCTCCGGTGCATTGAAAGGTGCCATCATTCCACGTAGACGCTCGGTTTTCTCTGCAAGCTGGTCGTCGTATTGTTCGATGGGCAGGATTTCTGGCGTCATGGTTTTCTCGTCTGAACAGCGTCTAAAAGGGTGTTATTGGCCGGGAATTGTAGGGAATCTACCCAGGAAGTCCAGTTTTGTTACGTTATTATCCTGTAGTGATATAGAAGTCTAGACTTCCACAATTCGCGATTGTAGGATGAGCGTCCGGCCTTGTATCACAAGTCAAAAGGGAATCCAGTGTAAATCTGGAGCTGACGCGCAGCGGTAAGGAAAGCCCCGGCGATAGCATTATTATGCAGACACTGTCTTTTATAGATGGGAAGTCATCGCTTTCGTTGTACCCCCTACTGTCGTTGACGGTTTGTGGTCACAACGGCATCCAAGCCCGAAGACCTGCCGGAATACGTCGCAATTGGTTCTGCATATCGCGTGCTATTAACAGAGCCTGCGGCATCCTTATTATTTCTCGGATGCTTTAACAATGATTAAAAAAATTTCGCTGCTGACGGCGCTTTCTGTCACGGCATTTTCTGGCTGGGCGCAGGAAAACAGTTCATCTCCAAATTCGTCATCGGAAAAAAATACCGACGATATGGTAGTCACGGCAAATCGTTTCGCACAGCCAGTTTCGTCGGTGCTGGCGGCAAACAGTATCGTAACTCGAGCTGATATCGATCGCTGGCAGGCGAAGTCGCTCAATGATGTGATGCGTCGTTTGCCGGGTGTAGATATTGCTGAGAATGGTGGCCGTGGGCAGCTTGGATCAGTGTTTATCCGTGGCGGAAGTGCGAGCCATGTATTGGTGCTGGTTGATGGCGTTCGTCTTGCCTCTGCCGGAGTCTCTGGCAGTGTTGACTTCAGTCAGATACCAATGTCGCTGGTGCAGCGTATTGAATATATTCGCGGTCCTCGTTCAGCCGTTTATGGTTCTGACGCTATCGGCGGGGTTATTAACATTATTACTGAACGTGCCCAAGATGGTGGAGTGCTAAATGCTGGTTACGGCTCGCATGCCTATCAAAACTATGATGGCTCAGTACGCGGTCATGTGAGTGACAATACCGTAGTAAGCGTTGCAGGAAGCTATGAAGCGACCCACGGATATAATGTTTATCCTTCCTCGTCTTTGCCGATTGACAGAGATAATGATGGTTATCGCAGTAAATCGTTTTGGGGAGCGTTGGAACAGCGTTTTTCTGAAAGTACTTCCGGCTTTTTCCGTGCTTATGGATATGACAATAATACGGATTATGATGCCGTTTTTAGCGGTAGCAGTGATAAGCGCTACTTGAATACTCGCAATTATGATGCGGGGCTGAAGTTCAACGAAGGCATATATTCCAGCCAATTAATCGCGAGTTACCAAACCTATGATGATCTGAATTTTAACGATGCGACTGGAAAATATAACGGAACCATTACACAAATTGAGCAACGTAATCTGCAATGGGGCAATGTCTTCAGTGTTGGAAATGGTAGCTTAAGTCTGGGGGCGGATTGGCGCAATGAGCGCGCTGAAGCGGGAGGGATGTCTGCGTATACGAACGCCCAAAGCCGCGATAATACAGGGATATACCTGACCACTCAGCAACAGTTTGGTTCTGTTACCTTAGAGGGTGCTGTACGTGGTGATGATAATCAACAATATGGCCGGCATGGTACGTGGCAAACCGGTGCTGCATGGGAATTTGTTGATGGTTATCGAATTGTAGGTTCTTACGGTACGGCATTTAAAGCGCCAACATTTGACAAGATATATGACACAGCATACTCGCAGGGGAATCCCAATTTATCACCCGAAGAAAGTAAGCAGTGGGAAATTGGCGTAGAAGGCTTAAGTGGTCCAGTAAATTGGCGAGTTTCTGGTTACCGTAATGAGGTTAATGACCTCATTAACTACCGTGCGATTAACTTCTCAACGGGCACATACGATAATATCGGTAAAGCGGTAATGACCGGGGCTGAGTTTACCGCGGCCTATGATACATGGTGGTTGTCGCATCAGGTGACTCTGGAATATTTGGATGCTAAGGATAAAACGGCAGATAAAGCTTTAGCGCGTCGTGCCCATAAGAAAGCGAAGTATGAGCTTTCTACGACATTGGAAAATAATGTAAATGTGTCGTTGACGTGGCTTTATCAAGGCGCTCGTTCTGATACTAATTTTGATGTTTTCCCCTCTCAGCCTGTCAAACTTGGCGGATATAGTACTTGGGATCTCGCTGCCTCATATCCGATCACCTCTCATCTGACAGTTCGTGGTAGAATCGCCAACCTGTTTGATAAAGATTATGAGACGGCATATGGCTACCGCACGGCAGGGCGAGAATACTATCTCACCGGAAGCTATACCTTCTAACCTGCCATCCCGTCCTACGGTTCTGGTCTTCGATTCAGGCGTAGGCGGGCTGTCTGTTTATGACGAAATCCGGCAGCTCTTGCCGGATCTTCACTATATATACGCATTCGATAATGAAGCGTTTCCCTATGGTGAGAAATCACAGCAGTTCATTATCGAGCGCGTAGTTGAGATTGTTAACGCAGTTCAACAACGTCATCAGCTTGCATTAGTTGTGATTGCCTGCAATACGGCGAGTACGATTTCCCTTCCTGCTCTGCGTGAGCGCTTTACTTTCCCTGTCGTGGGTGTCGTCCCAGCGGTTAAACCGGCGGCTAAGCTGACACGCAACGGCGTTGTTGGGCTATTGGCGACGCGCGCAACGGTTCAACGCCCGTATACGCACGAACTGATTGCCCGTTTTGCTACGGATTGCCAGATTTTGTCATTGGGATCGTCAGAGCTGGTCGAGTTAGCAGAAGCGAAATTGCAGGGGGAGACGATCTCTATTTCCGAATTGCAAAAAATTCTGCGCCCTTGGCTGCGTTTACCGGAACCGCCAGATACGGTCGTGCTTGGGTGTACGCATTTTCCATTATTAGCAGAAGAACTGAAAATGGCCTTGCCAGATGGTACGCGTCTTGTGGATTCTGGTGCTGCTATAGCTAAAAGAACAGCATGGCTGATTGCTAATCTGGATAATCCTCCACTTTCGACAGATAAGAATCTGGTTTACTGCCTGGCGATTACACCTAAAGTCGCTACGCTGTGGCCAATATTGCAGCGTTATGGCTTCAATTCGCTGGAAAAACTGCCACTTTCATAGCTTTGTGGGCAAATAGTAGACAAACGATAACTTTTTTGCATTTAGCGCTTGTCAGCGTGCGAGAAGTCCCTATAATGCGCATCCACTGACACGGCAACAGCGACACGCGGTTGTGGTGACAGCAAAAAGATTCAACGAAGGCAATCAGTAATGACTTGACTTCACAGCGGAAAAGCATAGTATATGCAGCCCGCGCCACCGATGAAGTGGCACTGCTCTTTAACAATTTAATCAGACAATCTGTGTGGGCACTCACAAGACCGTATCTTAAACGATATAAAAAGTCTTGAAGAGTGAACAACAGTAAAATTCATTACGAATGAACAGTGACTAATTCTTTGAGCATCGCTTCTCGAGTAGAAGCAAATC
The DNA here is from genome assembly GCF_002307355.1 of Pectobacterium polaris. Taxonomy (NCBI): domain Bacteria; kingdom Pseudomonadati; phylum Pseudomonadota; class Gammaproteobacteria; order Enterobacterales; family Pectobacteriaceae; genus Pectobacterium; species Pectobacterium polaris. The sequence goes on from NZ_CP017481.1 coordinate 1,406,437, forward strand.
AAACAAATCTTAAATTGAAGAGTTTGATCATGGCTCAGATTGAACGCTGGCGGCAGGCCTAACACATGCAAGTCGAGCGGTAGCACAGGAGAGCTTGCTCTCTGGGTGACGAGCGGCGGACGGGTGAGTAATGTCTGGGAAACTGCCTGATGGAGGGGGATAACTACTGGAAACGGTAGCTAATACCGCATAACCTCGCAAGAGCAAAGAGGGGGACCTTCGGGCCTCTCGCCATCAGATGTGCCCAGATGGGATTAGCTAGTAGGTGAGGTAATGGCTCACCTAGGCGACGATCCCTAGCTGGTCTGAGAGGATGACCAGCCACACTGGAACTGAGACACGGTCCAGACTCCTACGGGAGGCAGCAGTGGGGAATATTGCACAATGGGCGCAAGCCTGATGCAGCCATGCCGCGTGTGTGAAGAAGGCCTTCGGGTTGTAAAGCACTTTCAGCGGGGAGGAAGGCGATAAGGTTAATAACCTTGTCGATTGACGTTACCCGCAGAAGAAGCACCGGCTAACTCCGTGCCAGCAGCCGCGGTAATACGGAGGGTGCAAGCGTTAATCGGAATGACTGGGCGTAAAGCGCACGCAGGCGGTCTGTTAAGTTGGATGTGAAATCCCCGGGCTTAACCTGGGAACTGCATTCAAAACTGACAGGCTAGAGTCTTGTAGAGGGGGGTAGAATTCCAGGTGTAGCGGTGAAATGCGTAGAGATCTGGAGGAATACCGGTGGCGAAGGCGGCCCCCTGGACAAAGACTGACGCTCAGGTGCGAAAGCGTGGGGAGCAAACAGGATTAGATACCCTGGTAGTCCACGCTGTAAACGATGTCGACTTGGAGGTTGTGCCCTTGAGGCGTGGCTTCCGGAGCTAACGCGTTAAGTCGACCGCCTGGGGAGTACGGCCGCAAGGTTAAAACTCAAATGAATTGACGGGGGCCCGCACAAGCGGTGGAGCATGTGGTTTAATTCGATGCAACGCGAAGAACCTTACCTACTCTTGACATCCACAGAATTCGGTAGAGATACCTTAGTGCCTTCGGGAACTGTGAGACAGGTGCTGCATGGCTGTCGTCAGCTCGTGTTGTGAAATGTTGGGTTAAGTCCCGCAACGAGCGCAACCCTTATCCTTTGTTGCCAGCGATTCGGTCGGGAACTCAAAGGAGACTGCCGGTGATAAACCGGAGGAAGGTGGGGATGACGTCAAGTCATCATGGCCCTTACGAGTAGGGCTACACACGTGCTACAATGGCGTATACAAAGAGAAGCGACCTCGCGAGAGTAAGCGGACCTCATAAAGTACGTCGTAGTCCGGATTGGAGTCTGCAACTCGACTCCATGAAGTCGGAATCGCTAGTAATCGTAGATCAGAATGCTACGGTGAATACGTTCCCGGGCCTTGTACACACCGCCCGTCACACCATGGGAGTGGGTTGCAAAAGAAGTAGGTAGCTTAACCTTCGGGAGGGCGCTTACCACTTTGTGATTCATGACTGGGGTGAAGTCGTAACAAGGTAACCGTAGGGGAACCTGCGGTTGGATCACCTCCTTACCAAAAAAGATGTGTGTTAAGTGAAGTGCTCACACAGATTGTCTGATGAAAATAACGAGCAGAAATACCTTAATAGGCTTGTAGCTCAGGTGGTTAGAGCGCACCCCTGATAAGGGTGAGGTCGGTGGTTCAAGTCCACTCAGGCCTACCAACTCTTCCATGAGTGGTATTTAAGGTATCTGTAAGCAACGATGGGGTTATAGCTCAGCTGGGAGAGCGCCTGCCTTGCACGCAGGAGGTCTGCGGTTCGATCCCGCATAGCTCCACCATCACTACTCGCTATATAGAAAACTTCAGAGTGTACCTGTTTGGGTGCACTGCGAAGTTTTGCTCTTTAACAATCTGGAACAAGCTGAAAATTGAAACATGACAGCTGAACATGCATTGATGCCTGCGGGTATGAATGGTGTATCAGTGTGTCAATGAGTATCTCAAATAATCGCAGCACGACAGTGACTTTGATTTATCAAAGACACCTTCGGGTTGTGAGGTTAAGCGACTAAGCGTACACGGTGGATGCCTAGGCAGTCAGAGGCGATGAAGGGCGTGCTAATCTGCGATAAGCGTCGGTAAGCTGATATGAAGCGTTATACCCGACGATACCCGAATGGGGAAACCCAGTGTGTTTCGACACACTATCATTATGTGAATACATAGCGTAATGAGGCGAACCGGGGGAACTGAAACATCTCAGTACCCCGAGGAAAAGAAATCAACCGAGATTCCCCTAGTAGCGGCGAGCGAACGGGGAGGAGCCCAGAACCTGAATCAGTTTGTGTGTTAGTGGAAGCGTCTGGAAAGTCGCACAGTAAAGGGTGATAGTCCCGTACACAAAAATGCACAGATTGTGAGTTCGATGAGTAGGGCGGGACACGTGACATCCTGTCTGAATATGGGGGGACCATCCTCCAAGGCTAAATACTCCTGACTGACCGATAGTGAACCAGTACCGTGAGGGAAAGGCGAAAAGAACCCCGGCGAGGGGAGTGAAATAGAACCTGAAACCGTGTACGTACAAGCAGTGGGAGCCTTGATTAATCAGGGTGACTGCGTACCTTTTGTATAATGGGTCAGCGACTTATATTCTGTAGCAAGGTTAACCGTATAGGGGAGCCGCAGGGAAACCGAGTCTTAACTGGGCGTTAAGTTGCAGGGTATAGACCCGAAACCCGGTGATCTAGCCATGGGCAGGTTGAAGGTTGGGTAACACTAACTGGAGGACCGAACCGACTAATGTTGAAAAATTAGCGGATGACTTGTGGCTGGGGGTGAAAGGCCAATCAAACCGGGAGATAGCTGGTTCTCCCCGAAAGCTATTTAGGTAGCGCCTCGTGAATTCATCTTCGGGGGTAGAGCACTGTTTCGGCTAGGGGGTCATCCCGACTTACCAACCCGATGCAAACTACGAATACCGAAGAATGTTATCACGGGAGACACACGGCGGGTGCTAACGTTCGTCGTGAAGAGGGAAACAACCCAGACCGCCAGCTAAGGTCCCAAAGTCATGGTTAAGTGGGAAACGATGTGGGAAGGCACAGACAGCCAGGATGTTGGCTTAGAAGCAGCCATCATTTAAAGAAAGCGTAATAGCTCACTGGTCGAGTCGGCCTGCGCGGAAGATGTAACGGGGCTAAACCATGCACCGAAGCTGCGGCAGCGACACTTAGGTGTTGTTGGGTAGGGGAGCGTTCTGTAAGCCGTCGAAGGTGGCCTGTGAGGGCTGCTGGAGGTATCAGAAGTGCGAATGCTGACATAAGTAACGATAATGCGGGTGAAAAACCCGCACGCCGGAAGACCAAGGGTTCCTGTCCAACGTTAATCGGGGCAGGGTGAGTCGACCCCTAAGGCGAGGCTGAAAAGCGTAGTCGATGGGAAACAGGTTAATATTCCTGTACTCGGTGTTACTGCGAAGGGGGGACGGAGAAAGCTAGGTTATCCGGGCGACGGTTGTCCCGGTTTAAGCGTGAAGGTGGATGACTTTGGTAAATCCGGGTCGTCATTAACACTGAGGCGTGATGACGAGTCACTACGGTGATGAAGTAACCGATGCTACGCTTCCAGGAAAAGCCTCTAAGCTCCAGGTAACATCAAATCGTACCCCAAACCGACACAGGTGGTCAGGTAGAGAATACTCAGGCGCTTGAGAGAACTCGGGTGAAGGAACTAGGCAAAATGGTGCCGTAACTTCGGGAGAAGGCACGCTGATGGTAGGTGAAGTGACTTGCTCACGGAGCTGAAATCAGTCGAAGATACCAGCTGGCTGCAACTGTTTAATAAAAACACAGCACTGTGCAAACACGAAAGTGGACGTATACGGTGTGACGCCTGCCCGGTGCCGGAAGGTTAATTGATGGGGTCAGCCGCAAGGCGAAGCTCTTGATCGAAGCCCCGGTAAACGGCGGCCGTAACTATAACGGTCCTAAGGTAGCGAAATTCCTTGTCGGGTAAGTTCCGACCTGCACGAATGGCGTAATGATGGCCAGGCTGTCTCCACCCGAGACTCAGTGAAATTGAACTCGCTGTGAAGATGCAGTGTACCCGCGGCAAGACGGAAAGACCCCGTGAACCTTTACTATAGCTTGACACTGAACCTTGAGCCTTGATGTGTAGGATAGGTGGGAGGCTTTGAAGCGTGGACGCCAGTCTGCGTGGAGCCAACCTTGAAATACCACCCTTTAATGTTTGATGTTCTAACGTGGGCCCGTAATCCGGGTTGCGGACAGTGTCTGGTGGGTAGTTTGACTGGGGCGGTCTCCTCCCAAAGCGTAACGGAGGAGCACGAAGGTTAGCTAATCCTGGTCGGACATCAGGAGGTTAGTGCAAAGGCATAAGCTAGCTTGACTGCGAGAGTGACAGCTCGAGCAGGTGCGAAAGCAGGTCTTAGTGATCCGGTGGTTCTGAATGGAAGGGCCATCGCTCAACGGATAAAAGGTACTCCGGGGATAACAGGCTGATACCGCCCAAGAGTTCATATCGACGGCGGTGTTTGGCACCTCGATGTCGGCTCATCACATCCTGGGGCTGAAGTAGGTCCCAAGGGTATGGCTGTTCGCCATTTAAAGTGGTACGCGAGCTGGGTTTAGAACGTCGTGAGACAGTTCGGTCCCTATCTGCCGTGGGCGTTGGAAGATTGAGAGGGGTTGCTCCTAGTACGAGAGGACCGGAGTGAACGCACCACTGGTGTTCGGGTTGTGATGCCAATTGCATTGCCCGGTAGCTAAGTGCGGAAGAGATAACCGCTGAAAGCATCTAAGCGGGAAACTTGCCTCGAGATGAGTCTTCCCTGGGCACTAGATGCCCCTGAAGGGCCGTTGAAGACGACGACGTAGATAGGCTGGGTGTGTAAGCGTAGCGATACGTTGAGCTAACCAGTACTAATGACCCGAGAGGCTTAACCTTACAACACCGAAGGTGTTTTGAGACGACTCAAAAAACAATACTCAGCTTGTTCAAAGATTGGTTCTGATGGTTGTGCGAGCGCGTAAGCAACGTATAACGGTTGGAATGAAACAGAATTTGCCTGGCGGCGATAGCGCGGTGGTCCCACCTGACCCCATGCCGAACTCAGAAGTGAAACGCCGTAGCGCCGATGGTAGTGTGGGGCTTCCCCATGTGAGAGTAGGGAACTGCCAGGCATCAAACAAGTGGAAAGCCTCTGTCGAAAGACAGGGGCTTTTTGCTATGGGAAATTTTTGGTGTATGTTGTTTATACCTTACCTGTGGTAAAAGACAGTCGGTATCTTGCGTAGATCAGGTAGACTATGTGATATCTGAATTAGTAGGTATTTCCAGCATGGTGTCGAGCATTATTTCATTGAAGTCTCATAACTCTTTCTCATTATCTGTGTCTGCGTCCCGCATTACGGTAGCGGATACTCAAGAGAAATTGATCGAAGAATGGCGCGTCGCCTGCGTATCACAAGAGCCCATTTTATTACTAGGAGAAGGAAGTAATGTCCTTTTTCTGGAAGATTTTTTAGGTACTATTCTGCTAAATCGGCTCAAAGGTATAGATGTTCGAGAAGAGAGCGATGGCTGGTATCTTCATATTGGTGCAGGTGAGAATTGGCATCAATTAGTTGAATATACGCTTAAATACGGTATTACCGGGTTAGAAAATCTAGCGCTAATTCCTGGATGTGTAGGGTCTGCACCGATACAAAATATTGGTGCGTATGGTATTGAACTACAAAATGTCTGTGATTATGTGGAATTGCTGGATCTGACTGAAGGTAAGGTCATGCGTCTTAGCACTGAGGAATGCCAGTTCGGTTACCGTGAAAGTATATTTAAGCATCAATACCGCTCTGGGTTTGCGATTACTGCTGTAGGGCTTTTTTTAAAGAAAGAGTGGCATCCAGTACTTAACTACGGCGATTTGGCAAAACTGAATCCTGAAACTGTGACGCCACAGCAGGTATTTGATTCTGTCTGTCATATGCGTCGAAGTAAACTCCCAGATCCTGTAGTGACAGGTAATGCTGGTAGCTTCTTCAAAAATCCAATAATTACACAACAGCATGCCGAACGTATTTTACGAGAGTATCCGAATGCTCCTCAGTATTTACAAGCCGATGGTAACGTTAAATTGGCCGCTGGGTGGTTAATTGATCAGTGCCAGCTTAAAGGATTCCAGCTTGGTGGTGCAGCTGTTCACGAGAAACAGGCATTAGTTCTGATTAATAAGAATAATGCAAAAAGCTCAGATATTGTTGAATTAGCTCGTTACGTCCGCAATCAGGTTGCGGAAAAATTCTCCATACAGCTGGAGCCTGAAGTTCGCTTTATTGCTGCGTGTGGAGAGGTCAATGCCATCGAGGTATTATCATGAAAGATATTACGGTTCCTCTTAAATTAATTAAAATCCTCTCTGATGGTGAGTTTTATTCCGGTGAGCTACTTGGCGAAATGATGGGGATGAGCCGAGCTGCGATTAATAAACATATTCAAACTATACGTGATTGGGGAATTGATGTTTTTACTGTAACGGGTAAGGGCTATTCTTTGCCAGCGCCTATGCAGTTATTAGATGAAGAAGTCATTCTTAAGCACCTACCGGAAGGTGGCGTGACGGTTTTACCTGTCGTTGATTCTACGAATCAGTACATTTTAGAACGATTGGATACGCTGTCATCCGGTGATGCATGCCTTGCTGAGTATCAGCAATCTGGGCGTGGTCGTCGGGGGCGGCAATGGTTTTCACCCTTTGGTGCGAATTTGTACTTATCCTTATATTGGCGTCTAGAACAGGGACCCGCTGCGGCTGTTGGGGTGAGTCTGGTTATTGGTATCGTAATGGCCGAAGTGCTACATAAGCTTGGTGCTGATGGTGTTCGAGTCAAGTGGCCGAATGATTTGTATCTGAAAGATAGAAAGTTGGCTGGCATTCTTGTCGAACTTACCGGAAAAACGGGAGATGCTGCTAATTTGGTAATTGGTGCAGGCATTAATTTACAAATGAGAGAACCTGCTCCAGATACGATTAATCAAGGCTGGATAAATTTACAAGAGGCAGGTATAGAGATTAATCGTAATACTCTTGCTTCGACTCTTATTTCTGAATTAAGAAGTGCTTTGGTTATCTTTGAACTACAAGGTCTTGAACCATTCATTTCCAGATGGGAAAAGTTGGATAACTATTTTAATCGCCCGGTCCGTTTGATTATCGGTAATCGCGAAATACATGGGATAGATCGAGGAATAGATCACCAGGGTGCATTGTTATTAGAAAACGATGGTCTGATAACACCGTATATTGGTGGGGAAATTTCTCTGCGCGGTGCATAAAAAAGGGGGAGATATCCCCCTTTTGCATATTCATTTTCTTAATCTAACACATTCAACGGCATGGTTAGCGCTTTTAGTCATAATGAGACTAGCTCTCTCTCGGGTAGGGAGAATATTTTCTTTTAGATTAAGTCCGTTAATTTCCTTCCATAATTGAGATGCAATACCGACAGCTTCTTCTTCCGTCAATTTTGCATAATTATGGAAGTATGAATTTGGATTTGAGAATGCACCCTGCCTGAATTTCAAAAATCTATTTATATACCATGTCTGTAACAGTGTTTCAGGTGCATCCACATAAATAGAGAAATCCACAAAATCAGAAACAAAAACTCTATGTGGATCATGTGGATAATCCATTCCGCTTTGTAAGACATTTAAGCCTTCTAATATTAAAATGTCAGGTTGCTCCAACACTTTATTGTTATTAGGGACAATGTCATATGTCAGGTGGGAATAAGTTGGGGCGGTGACTTTATGTGTTCCTGATTTTATATCGGAAACAAATTTAACCAGGCTATGCATATCGTATGACTGCGGAAAGCCTTTTTTCTTCATCAAGTCGCGTTCTTTTAGCACCTTATTTGGATGAAGAAACCCATCGGTTGTAATCAGTTCTACACTGCGGTGTTCCGGCCAGCGGCTTAATAACGCCTGGAGCACACGAGCTGTAGTACTTTTCCCTACAGCGACACTGCCTGCAATACCGATTATGTAAGGTATCTTTTGGCCATCAGTTCCTAAGAACTGCTCAAGCACTGCCTGACGTCGTAAATTAGAGCTGATATAGAAATTGAGCAGGCGAGATAGCGGCAGATAAATTTCCGCGACTTCGTCTAATGAAAGATCTTCGTTAATCCCTTTGAGCTTAACGATTTCTTCCTCTGTCAGCGTTAACGGGACGGAATCGCGCAAGGCGGCCCATTGGCTGCGGTTAAATTGTAGATATGGCGTGGCCAAAGATTGCTCTCTATTGCTCATAAGTCGTGTTCTGCCTGCTTAACAGGTAAGAAAAGGGACTCTTAGCTCAGCGAAGAAAACGGGCTATTAGTTTAGCCAACGCGATGATCGCGGCACCTTCTCTTATGTAATAAATTTTTGATAATGGGCAGGTTAACACTTTGCTGCTAGAAAGAAGAAGAGAAAATCGGTGCTGTACCCGATGCTGCTATGTTTACGCATCGGGTGCTCGCTAACTAGCGATGGCTTTACCTAAACCATTCACGGCAAAGAGGCGCTTATAATAAATGGCCGTTGGGTGATAGTAGCCATCGGGTGTGCAAGCATAGTCTGGTAATTCTCCCAGATGGCGATAGCCCAATGCACGGTAGAACGCTTCTGCGGGGGAACCTGCTTGAGTATCTAAGTAGAGTAAACCCCTCTGTTGTGAAAGCGCGCTCTGTTCCAATAGTTGAATGAGCAGTCGGCCTATTCCTGTTCTTCTTGTGCGACTGTGAACCAATAATTTTTGAATTTCAGCTCTGTTTTTCCCATTTGGTTTTTGACATAACTCAAGCTGTACGCTTCCGACAACACCCTCCTCATCGCGCGCTACCCATAACATGCGTTCACCGCTGGCGACGGATGTTTGCAAACTATGAAAATATTCTGTGGCTTCTTTGTGGGACAGTGGCGAGTGGTATCCAACAGAAGCACCTTTTTCTACAGCATCTATCAGTAGGCTAGCCAGTTCCTCACGATAGACAGGTAAGGTTGCGGCATTGAGTTGAACGGTTTTCATCGTATTTTTCCTCTTCGACAGAAATTTATTTCTAACCAAGCAAAATGCATTCCAGGTTCATGCCCTTAGAAAAGCGAGCAAAATAGCATCGGTCAGTGCAGTGCGTGCTCTTCTAAAGAGCAAAACGGTATTTTAGGTGCAAGAGGCATAGGCGGAAATTTGATGGAGAAACTTCTACTTTACTGGATGGAATTGGTGGTTCTTTGCGCTAATTCTTACTGTTACTCTAGATTTATAGCCGGATTTGGATAAAATCTAAGCGATAGCGCATTTTACGCAATTTTTTTGTTGCATCAAGCGTTCTGTCTACCTAGAATGCGCAGCACTTGATGCCGGCTTAGCTCAGTAGGTAGAGCAACTGACTTGTAATCAGTAGGTCACCAGTTCGATTCCGGTAGCCGGCACCATCAAGTACACAATCAGGTGGGGTTCCCGAGCGGCCAAAGGGAGCAGACTGTAAATCTGCCGTCACAGACTTCGAAGGTTCGAATCCTTCCCCCACCACCAAATTCAATCCTGGCAACAGGATACTCGATACGGTAGCAAGAGTAAGCCGGATCGACGAAGGCGGGGTCTATAAAATCTTATTCCCCGACTTCAAAATCTACAGAAAAATTAGGTAGCCGAGTTCCAGGATGCGGGCATCGTATAATGGCTATTACCTCAGCCTTCCAAGCTGATGATGTGGGTTCGATTCCCACTGCCCGCTCCAAGATGTGCTGATATAGCTCAGTTGGTAGAGCGCACCCTTGGTAAGGGTGAGGTCGGCAGTTCGAATCTGCCTATCAGCACCACTTCCTTTTCCTCCTCCTGATTTTCTTTCTGTGAATAAATTCAGCAAGCTATCGCTTGGTTGATGTGGTGATACCACCGATTTATCCGTGTCTTAGAGGGACAATCGATGTCTAAAGAAAAATTTGAACGTACAAAACCGCACGTTAACGTCGGTACTATCGGCCACGTTGACCATGGTAAAACAACGCTGACCGCTGCAATCACTACCGTTCTGGCTAAAACCTACGGTGGTAACGCGCGTGCATTCGACCAGATCGATAACGCACCGGAAGAAAAAGCACGTGGTATCACCATCAACACCTCTCACGTTGAATACGATACCCCGTCTCGCCACTACGCGCACGTTGACTGCCCAGGACACGCCGACTATGTGAAAAACATGATCACCGGTGCTGCTCAGATGGACGGCGCGATTCTGGTTGTTGCTGCGACTGATGGCCCAATGCCTCAGACCCGTGAGCACATCCTGCTGGGTCGTCAGGTTGGCGTTCCTTTCATCATCGTGTTCCTGAACAAATGTGACATGGTTGATGACGAAGAGCTGCTGGAACTGGTTGAGATGGAAGTACGTGAGCTGCTGTCTCAGTACGACTTCCCAGGCGACGACACCCCAGTGGTTCGTGGTTCTGCTCTGAAAGCGCTGGAAGGCGAAGCTGAGTGGGAAGCAAAAATCATCGAACTGGCAGGCTACCTGGATTCTTATATTCCAGAACCAGAGCGTGCGATTGACAAGCCGTTCCTGCTGCCAATCGAAGACGTATTCTCCATCTCCGGTCGTGGTACCGTTGTTACCGGTCGTGTAGAGCGCGGTATCGTTAAAGTTGGTGAAGAAGTTGAAATCGTTGGTATCAAAGATACTGCGAAATCTACCTGTACTGGCGTAGAAATGTTCCGCAAACTGCTGGACGAAGGTCGTGCAGGCGAGAACGTTGGTGTTCTGCTGCGTGGTATCAAGCGTGAAGAAATCGAGCGTGGTCAGGTACTGGCTAAGCCGGGTTCAATCAAGCCGCACACCCAGTTCGAATCAGAAGTGTATATCCTGAGCAAAGATGAAGGCGGCCGTCATACTCCGTTCTTCAAAGGCTACCGTCCTCAGTTCTACTTCCGTACAACTGACGTAACGGGCACCATCGAACTGCCAGAAGGCGTAGAGATGGTTATGCCGGGCGACAACATCAAAATGGTTGTTACCCTGATCCACCCAATCGCGATGGATGACGGTTTGCGTTTCGCAATCCGTGAAGGCGGCCGTACAGTAGGCGCGGGCGTTGTTGCTAAAGTTATCGCTTAATCGCTGATAACGTTTGACGCGACACGCGATAAAAGGGCATCATTTGATGCCCTTTTTCTACGCTGTCATGGTAGAACCTATCTCATCAGCGATTGTGAGATATAATCATTGGTGAGATAGGCTCTGTAGATACGGCGTAAATACCGAATTATTCGTTTTACAGAACATCTTTCGGTTTGGTTGCTCCGTGGTTACGGGGCAAAGTTATTTGTCTGAATCATTGTGACAGGTTGGTTTATGAGTGCGAATACCGAAGCTCAGGATAGTGGGCGTGGCCTGGAAGTGATTAAGTGGCTAGTAGTAGGTGCCTTGCTGGTCGTTGCGATTGTTGGCAATTATTATTACCGCGAATTTAGTCTTCCTCTGCGTGCATTGGCTGTTGTTATCCTGATCGCCGCAGCCGGTGGTGTGGCCCTGCTGACCACAAAAGGCAAAGCAACCGTAACGTTTGCTCGCGAAGCGCGTACTGAAGTACGCAAAGTAATTTGGCCGACTCGTCAGGAAACGTTACACACCACGTTAATCGTTGCCGCGGTTACTGCCGTGATGTCACTGATTTTGTGGGGACTGGATGGTATTCTGGTCCGTCTGGTATCGTTTATCACTGGCCTGAGGTTCTAAAAGATGTCTGAAGCTCCAAAAAAACGTTGGTACGTCGTTCAGGCGTTTTCTGGTTTTGAAGGTCGCGTAGCACAGTCTCTGCGCGAGCACATCAAACTCCATAATATGGAAGAGCTTTTTGGCGAAGTCATGGTTCCTACTGAAGAAGTAGTTGAGATCCGTGGTGGTCAACGTCGCAAGAGCGAACGCAAGTTTTTCCCTGGTTATGTTTTAGTACAGATGGTTATGGAAGATGCGAGTTGGCATCTTGTGCGCAGTGTACCTCGTGTTATGGGGTTCATTGGCGGCACATCTGACCGTCCTGCTCCAATCAGTGACAAAGAAGTGGATGCGATTATGAATCGTCTCCAGCAGGTTGGTGACAAGCCTCGTCCGAAAACGTTGTTTGAACCGGGTGAAATGGTTCGCGTCAACGATGGTCCATTTGCCGACTTTAATGGCGTTGTTGAAGAAGTCGACTACGAGAAGAGCCGCCTGAAGGTGTCTGTTTCTATATTTGGCCGTGCGACACCTGTTGAATTGGACTTTGCTCAGGTCGAAAAAGGCTAATTGCCTGACAAGACTTGCTGAAAATAGCGACTTGCCTATGGCGCGAAATTAACCTATAATTTCGCGCCTTTTGTTTTTCAGTGGCCTTAACGGCGTCTGAAACGTAATACAAACCACGGGGAGCCTTTTACTAGGCGCTATTACCCAATCGAGGAAAGTTAAATGGCCAAGAAAGTACAAGCCTACGTCAAGCTGCAAGTTGCAGCTGGTATGGCTAACCCGAGCCCACCGGTAGGTCCGGCTCTGGGTCAGCAAGGTGTTAACATCATGGAATTCTGTAAGGCGTTCAATGCTAAAACTGAAAGCCTTGAGAAGGGTCTGCCGACTCCAGTTGTTATTACCGTTTATTCTGACCGTTCTTTCACCTTCGTTACCAAAACGCCTCCAGCAGCTGTTCTGCTGAAGAAAGCGGCTGGTATCAAGTCTGGTTCTGGCAAGCCGAACAAAGACAAAGTAGGTAAAGTAACGAGCGCTCAGGTTCGTGAAATCGCAGAAACTAAAGCTGCGGACATGACTGGTTCTGATGTAGACGCCATGGCGCGCTCTATCGCAGGTACTGCTCGTTCCATGGGCCTGGTAGTGGAGGATTAATAAATGGCTAAGCTGACCAAGCGCATGCGCGTGATCCGTGACAAAGTTGATGTAACTAAACAGTATGACATCAACGAAGCTGTTGCTCTGCTCAAAGAGCTGGCCACTGCTAAATTCGTAGAAAGTGTAGACGTAGCTGTTAACCTCGGCATCGATGCACGTAAATCTGACCAAAACGTTCGCGGCGCAACCGTTCTGCCTCATGGTACCGGTCGTTCTGTTCGCGTAGCAGTCTTCACCCAAGGCGCAAACGCTGAAGCGGCTAAAGCTGCTGGTGCTGAGTTTGTGGGCATGGAAGATCTGGCTGACCTGATCAAGAAAGGCGAAATGGGCTTTGACGTTGTTATTGCATCTCCAGATGCAATGCGCGTTGTTGGCCAATTGGGCCAGGTTCTGGGTCCACGCGGCCTGATGCCAAACCCGAAAGTGGGTACTGTGACTCCTAACGTTGCTGAAGCAGTTAATAATGCTAAAGCTGGTCAGGTTCGTTACCGTAACGACAAGAACGGCATCATCCATACCACTATCGGTAAGGTTGATTTCGATTCTAACAAATTGAAAGAAAACCTGGAATCTTTGCTGGTTGCGCTGAAAAAAGCAAAACCATCTCAGGCGAAAGGCGTGTTCATCAAGAAAGTTAGCTTGTCTACCACTATGGGTGCTGGCGTTGCCATCGACCAGAGCGGTCTGAACGCTGCTGCGAACTAATAGCTTTTGTTCCGCTTTACTCGGGTGTGAGATTTACCTATAATTTTACGCCCGTTGTTCCTCAAGTGGAATAACGCAAGAATTTTTCGGTTGGAGCCTGGCCTATCCAGGCCTCCGTCCAAGACCGCAGGTGTTTCGTAAGAAACTTAATTCTCCTGCGTAGACGGTGACAGAGCCTAAATAACGTTTTTCTTTTTTATAAAGAATAATTTTTTACTGGATTCTGCTCACCGTGTTTCAACGCTTATCTCTAATTTTGGCGATAAGTGAAGTGAGTTCCGGAGAGTTTCTCCGGCTATATCCAGGAGCAAAAGCTAATGGCATTAAATCTTCAAGACAAACAAGCGATTGTTGCTGAAGTCAGCGAAGTAGCCAAAGGTGCGCTGTCTGCGGTTGTTGCGGATTCTCGTGGCGTTACCGTTGATAAAATGACCGAACTGCGTAAAGCAGGTCGTGAAGCTGGCGTTTACATGCGTGTTGTTCGTAACACCCTGCTGCGCCGCGTCGTTGAAGGCACTCAATTTGAATGCCTGAAAGACACGTTTGTTGGTCCGACCCTGATTGCATATTCTATGGAACACCCGGGCGCTGCTGCTCGTCTGTTCAAAGAGTTCGCGAAAGCGAATGCAAAATTTGAGGTCAAAGCTGCAGCCTTTGAAGGCGAGCTGATCCCGGCGGCTCAAATTGACCGTCTGGCAACGCTGCCGACTTACGAAGAAGCACTGGCACGTCTGATGTCGACCATGAAAGAAGCCGCTGCCGGCAAACTGGTCCGCACTCTGGCTGCTGTTCGCGATGCAAAAGAAGCTGCGTAATAGCGCTTTTTTTTCTACCGTACTTGCTAACGTATAAACTATTTCTGATTCTTAGGAACAATTGTTATGTCTATCACTAAAGATCAAATTCTGGAAGCAGTAGCAGCTATGTCTGTAATGGATGTTGTTGAGCTGGTTTCTGCTATGGAAGAAAAATTCGGTGTTTCTGCTGCTGCTGCTGTAGCTGTTGCTGCTGGCCCAGCTGAAGTTGCTGAAGAAAAAACTGAGTTCGACGTTGTGCTGAAAGCTATCGGCGCTAACAAAGTTGCTGTAATCAAAGCTGTTCGCGGCGCAACTGGTCTGGGCCTGAAAGAAGCCAAAGATCTGGTTGAGTCTGCACCAGCAGTGATGAAAGAAGGCGTGAGCAAAGATGACGCTGAAGCACTGAAAAAATCACTGGAAGAAGCTGGCGCAGAAGTTGAAGTTAAATAAGCCAACCTTTCAGGTTGCAGCCTGATTTATTAGGCTGATGGCTGGTGACTTTTTAGTCACCAGCCTTTTTGCGCTGTAGGGCATCAATGGGGTTTCACATTGTTTAGCCATTGATTTCCCCCAATATTTTTTTCTATTGACGACTTAATATACTGCTTTCCTGCATGGGCACCATGCCTAAGCAAGAGTAACGAAATGGTTTAAGAGTAATAGAAAGACGTATTACGGAAAGTTCTCTATTTTCCGACCAACATAAATAGTGTTGCATGAACTGTCCTTGTTAGGGCAGACAGAGTGGTTCGACTTGTCAGCTAGCTGAGGAACCCTATGGTTTACTCCTATACCGAGAAAAAACGCATTCGTAAGGATTTTGGTAAACGTCCACAGGTTTTGGACATACCTTATCTCCTTTCTATCCAACTTGACTCGTTCCAGAAGTTTATCGAGCAAGACCCGGAAGGTCAGTACGGTTTGGAAGCTGCATTCCGTTCTGTTTTCCCTATAAAAAGCTATAGCGGTAATTCAGAGCTGCAATACGTTAGCTATCGCTTGGGCGAGCCAGTATTTGACGTTAAAGAATGTCAGATCCGTGGTGTGACGTTCTCTGCGCCGCTACGCGTAAAACTGCGCCTGGTGATCTACGAGCGCGAAGCGCCTGAAGGCACCGTTAAAGACATCAAAGAACAAGAAGTTTACATGGGCGAGATTCCGCTCATGACCGATAACGGTACCTTCGTGATCAACGGTACTGAGCGCGTAATCGTGTCTCAGTTGCACCGTAGTCCAGGTGTGTTCTTCGATAGCGACAAAGGTAAAACCCACTCTTCAGGTAAGGTGCTGTATAACGCACGTATTATTCCTTACCGTGGTTCCTGGCTGGATTTCGAGTTTGATCCGAAGGATAACCTGTTTGTCCGTATCGACCGTCGTCGCAAATTGCCTGCGACCATTATCCTGCGCGCGCTGGGTTATTCCACCGAACAGATTCTCGATCTTTTCTTCGATAAAATTGTCTATGAAATCAATGGCAATAAATTGCAGATGGATCTGGTTCCTGAGCGTCTGCGTGGTGAAACCGCATCGTTTGATATTGAAGCGAACGGTAAAGTTTATATCGAAAAAGGTCGCCGCATTACTGCGCGTCATATCCGTCAGTTAGAGAAAGACGGTATTGAGCGCATTGAAGTGCCTGTTGAATATATCGCTGGTAAAGTACTGTCCAAAGATTATATCGACGAGAGCACCGGTGAACTGATCGGCGCAGCCAACATGGAGCTGTCGCTGGATCTGCTGGCTAAACTGAGCCAGTCTGGTCACAAACGTATTGAGACACTGTTCACCAACGATCTTGATCATGGTGCATACATGTCTGAAACCGTGCGCGTCGATCCGTCAAACGATCGTCTGAGTGCGCTGGTTGAAATCTATCGCATGATGCGTCCTGGTGAACCACCAACGCGTGAAGCAGCAGAAACGCTGTTTGAGAACCTGTTCTTCTCTGAAGACCGCTACGATCTGTCTGCGGTTGGTCGTATGAAGTTCAACCGTTCTCTGTTACGTGATGAGATCGAAGGTTCCGGTATCCTGAGCAAAGATGACATCATCGAAGTGATGAAGAAGCTCATTGATATCCGTAACGGTAAAGGCGAAGTGGATGATATCGACCACCTCGGCAACCGTCGTATCCGTTCCGTCGGCGAAATGGCAGAAAACCAATTCCGCGTTGGTCTGGTGCGTGTAGAGCGTGCTGTAAAAGAGCGTCTGTCTTTGGGCGACCTCGATACGCTGATGCCACAGGACATGATCAACGCCAAGCCGATTTCGGCTGCCGTGAAAGAGTTCTTCGGTTCAAGTCAGCTGTCACAGTTTATGGACCAGAACAACCCGCTGTCCGAGATTACGCACAAACGTCGTATCTCTGCACTGGGCCCAGGCGGTCTGACGCGTGAGCGTGCTGGCTTTGAAGTTCGTGACGTACACCCGACTCACTACGGTCGCGTTTGTCCTATCGAAACGCCGGAAGGTCCGAACATCGGTCTGATCAACTCCCTGTCCGTTTATGCGCAAACGAACGAATACGGTTTCCTTGAAACCCCGTATCGTCGTGTGCGTGAAAATGTGGTGACGGATGAGATCCATTACCTGTCTGCGATTGAAGAAGGTAACTTCGTTATCGCACAGGCGAACACCAATTTGGACGAAGAAGGCCGCTTCATCGACGAACTGGTTACCTGCCGTAACAAAGGCGAGTCCAGCTTGTTCAGCCGCGATCAGGTTGAATACATGGACGTTTCCACACAGCAGGTGGTTTCCGTCGGTGCATCCCTGATTCCGTTCCTGGAACACGATGACGCCAACCGTGCCCTGATGGGTGCGAACATGCAACGTCAGGCCGTTCCGACCCTGCGCGCTGATAAGCCGCTGGTTGGTACCGGTATGGAACGCGCTGTTGCGGTTGACTCCGGTGTAACTGCCGTAGCCAAACGTGGTGGTACAGTACAGTACGTCGATGCTTCTCGTATTGTAATCCGCGTTAATGACGATGAAATGTATCCGGGCGAAGCCGGGATCGACATCTATAACCTGACCAAATATACCCGTTCTAACCAGAATACCTGCATCAGCCAGATGCCGTGTGTGTCACTGGGTGAGCCGGTAGAACGTGGTGACGTTCTGGCAGATGGCCCGTCCACCGATCTGGGTGAACTGGCGCTGGGTCAGAACATGCGCGTGGCATTCATGCCATGGAATGGTTACAACTTCGAAGACTCCATCCTCGTTTCCGAGCGTGTGGTTCAGGAAGATCGCTTTACGACCATTCACATTCAGGAACTGGCCTGTGTGTCTCGTGACACCAAGTTAGGGCCTGAAGAAATTACTGCGGACATCCCGAACGTGGGTGAAGCAGCACTTTCCAAACTGGATGAGTCTGGCATCGTTTACATCGGTGCTGAAGTGACCGGCGGTGACATTCTGGTTGGTAAGGTAACGCCGAAAGGTGAAACCCAGCTGACGCCAGAAGAGAAACTGCTGCGTGCGATCTTC
Source organism: Pectobacterium polaris (assembly GCF_002307355.1). Taxonomy (NCBI): domain Bacteria; kingdom Pseudomonadati; phylum Pseudomonadota; class Gammaproteobacteria; order Enterobacterales; family Pectobacteriaceae; genus Pectobacterium; species Pectobacterium polaris. The sequence goes on from NZ_CP017481.1 coordinate 1,424,365, forward strand.
GGTGAGAAAGCGTCTGACGTTAAAGACTCTTCTCTGCGTGTACCAAACGGTGTTTCCGGTACGATTATCGACGTACAGGTCTTTACCCGCGATGGCGTGGAAAAAGACAAACGTGCGCTGGAAATCGAAGAAATGCAGCTGAAGCAGGCGAAGAAAGACCTGACTGAAGAATTGCAGATTCTGGAAGCGGGCCTGTTTGCACGTATCCACGCTGTGCTGGTTTCCGGCGGCGTAGAAGCTGACAAACTGGACAAACTGCCGCGCGAGCGCTGGTTGGAACTGGGTCTGACTGATGAAGATAAACAGAATCAGTTGGAACAGCTGGCAGAACAGTATGATGAGCTGAAGCACGAGTTTGAGAAAAAACTTGAAGCTAAGCGCCGTAAAATCACTCAAGGCGATGATCTGGCACCGGGCGTGCTGAAAATCGTTAAGGTTTATCTGGCCGTTAAACGTCAGATCCAACCGGGTGACAAGATGGCAGGTCGTCACGGGAACAAAGGTGTTATCTCCAAGATCAACCCGATCGAAGATATGCCTTACGATGAGAACGGTACGCCGGTCGATATCGTACTGAACCCGCTGGGCGTACCTTCACGTATGAACATCGGTCAGATTCTGGAAACCCACTTGGGTATGGCTGCGAAAGGTATCGGCGAGAAAATCAACGCCATGCTCAAACAGCACGAAGAAGTGACCAAACTGCGTGAGTTCATCCAGAAAGCCTATGACCTGGGCGACGATGTGCGTCAGAAAGTCGACCTGAGCACTTTCTCAGACGAAGAAGTTATGCGTCTGGCTGAAAACCTGAAGAAAGGTATGCCAATTGCAACGCCAGTATTTGACGGTGCAAAAGAGAAAGAAATCAAGGAACTGTTGCAGATGGGCGGTATCCCTACCTCCGGTCAGATTACCCTGTACGATGGACGTACCGGTGAGCAATTTGAGCGTCAGGTTACAGTGGGCTACATGTACATGCTGAAACTGAACCACTTGGTTGACGATAAGATGCATGCCCGTTCCACCGGTTCTTATAGCCTGGTTACTCAGCAGCCGCTGGGTGGTAAGGCGCAGTTCGGTGGTCAACGCTTCGGTGAGATGGAAGTGTGGGCGCTGGAAGCTTATGGTGCAGCTTATACCCTGCAAGAAATGTTGACCGTTAAGTCTGATGACGTGAACGGCCGTACCAAGATGTATAAAAACATCGTGGATGGCAATCATCAGATGGAACCAGGCATGCCGGAATCCTTCAACGTATTGTTGAAAGAAATCCGCTCGCTGGGTATCAACATCGAGCTGGAAGAAAAGTAATTCCAGCCCGTTGTATTGCTGGCATTCGTCATAGGGACACCTGAACGTTGTTTTTAACAACATAGTTCAGGTGTCTATCAGGTCTAACTCCGACAGGAGCCAATCCGTGAAAGACTTATTAAAGTTTCTGAAAGCGCAAACTAAGACCGAAGAGTTTGATGCGATCAAAATTGCTCTGGCCTCGCCAGACATGATCCGTTCGTGGTCTTTTGGTGAAGTTAAAAAGCCAGAAACCATCAACTACCGTACGTTCAAACCTGAACGTGACGGCCTTTTCTGCGCCCGTATCTTTGGGCCAGTAAAAGATTATGAGTGCTTGTGCGGTAAGTATAAGCGCCTGAAACACCGCGGTGTTATTTGTGAGAAGTGCGGCGTTGAAGTGACCCAGACTAAAGTGCGCCGTGAGCGTATGGGCCACATCGAGCTGGCTTCTCCGACTGCGCACATTTGGTTCCTGAAGTCACTGCCTTCCCGTATCGGTTTGCTGTTGGATATGCCGCTGCGTGATATTGAGCGTGTGCTTTATTTTGAATCTTATGTCGTGGTTGAAGGCGGCATGACCAACCTTGAGCGCCGTCAGATCCTGACTGAAGAGCAGTATCTGGATGCGCTGGAAGAGTTTGGTGATGAATTCGACGCGAAAATGGGCGCCGAAGCGATCCAGGCTCTGCTGAAGAATATGGATCTGGAGCAGGAATGCGAGCAGCTGCGTGAAGAGCTGACCGAAACCAACTCCGAAACCAAACGTAAAAAGCTGACGAAGCGTATTAAACTGCTGGAAGCGTTCGTACAGTCTGGTAACAAGCCAGAGTGGATGATCCTGACCGTTCTGCCGGTACTGCCGCCAGATCTGCGTCCGTTGGTTCCGCTGGATGGCGGTCGTTTCGCGACTTCCGACCTGAACGATCTGTATCGTCGCGTGATCAACCGTAACAACCGTTTGAAACGTCTGCTGGATCTGGCTGCGCCGGACATCATCGTACGTAACGAAAAACGTATGTTGCAGGAAGCGGTTGATGCCCTGCTGGATAACGGCCGTCGCGGTCGTGCGATCACCGGTTCTAACAAACGTCCTCTGAAATCTTTGGCCGATATGATCAAAGGTAAGCAGGGTCGTTTCCGTCAGAACCTGCTCGGTAAGCGTGTTGACTACTCCGGTCGTTCTGTAATCACCGTTGGTCCATACCTGCGTCTGCACCAGTGTGGCCTGCCGAAGAAAATGGCACTGGAGCTGTTCAAACCGTTCATCTACGGTAAGCTGGAACTGCGTGGTCTTGCTACCACCATTAAAGCCGCCAAGAAAATGGTTGAGCGTGAAGAAGCCGTCGTATGGGATATCCTGGACGAAGTCATCCGCGAACACCCGGTACTGCTGAACCGTGCACCAACACTGCACCGTTTGGGTATTCAGGCGTTTGAACCGGTATTGATCGAAGGTAAAGCGATCCAGTTGCACCCACTGGTTTGTGCGGCCTATAACGCCGACTTCGACGGTGACCAAATGGCTGTACACGTACCGCTGACGCTGGAAGCCCAGCTGGAAGCGCGTGCGTTGATGATGTCGACCAACAACATCCTGTCCCCTGCGAATGGTGAGCCAATCATCGTTCCTTCTCAGGACGTGGTATTGGGTCTGTATTACATGACGCGTGACTGTGTTAACGCCAAAGGCGAAGGCATGGTGCTCACGGGTCCGAAAGAAGCTGAACGCGTTTATCGCGCCGGTCTGGCCTCTTTGCATGCGCGCGTTAAAGTGCGTATCACAGAAGAGATCAAGAGCATCGAAGGCGAGATCACGCATCAGACCTCGATTATTGATACGACTATCGGCCGCGCCATCCTGTGGATGATCGTACCGAAAGGTCTGCCGTACTCGATCGTTAACCAGCCTCTGGGCAAGAAAGCGATCTCCAAAATGCTGAACACCTGTTACCGCATTTTGGGTCTGAAACCGACAGTTATCTTCGCTGACCAGACTATGTACACCGGTTTTGCTTACGCGGCGCGCTCTGGTGCTTCCGTAGGTATCGATGACATGGTTATCCCGGAGAAAAAAGCCGAGATTATCGAAGAAGCAGAAACCGAAGTTGCCGAGATTCAGGAGCAGTTCCAGTCTGGTCTGGTTACCGCGGGCGAACGCTATAACAAAGTGATCGATATCTGGGCAGCGGCGAACGAACGTGTTGCGAAAGCGATGATGGAAAACCTGTCCGTTGAGGATGTGGTTAACCGTGATGGCGTGGTTGAGCAGCAGGTTTCTTTCAACAGCATCTTTATGATGGCCGACTCCGGTGCGCGTGGTTCAGCAGCACAGATTCGTCAGTTGGCGGGTATGCGTGGTCTGATGGCGAAACCAGATGGTTCGATCATCGAGACACCAATTACCGCAAACTTCCGTGAAGGTCTGAACGTACTCCAGTACTTCATCTCGACGCACGGTGCGCGTAAAGGTCTGGCGGATACCGCACTGAAAACAGCGAACTCCGGTTATCTGACTCGTCGTCTGGTTGACGTTGCGCAGGATCTGGTTGTGACCGAAGACGATTGTGGTACCCATGAAGGTATCATGATGACGCCGGTTATCGAGGGTGGTGATGTTAAAGAACCACTGCGTGAGCGCGTACTGGGTCGTGTAACGGCTGAAGACGTGATCAAACCGGGCACCGCGGACATTCTGGTTCCACGTAACACGCTGCTGAACGAGCAGTGGTGTGACATGTTGGAAGAGAACTCCGTTGACGCCGTTAAAGTACGTTCAGTAGTAAGCTGCGAAACCGACTTTGGCGTGTGCGCCAATTGCTACGGTCGCGATCTGGCTCGTGGTCATATCATCAACAAAGGTGAGGCTATCGGGGTTATCGCGGCACAGTCCATCGGTGAGCCAGGTACACAGTTAACCATGCGTACGTTCCACATCGGTGGTGCGGCATCGCGTGCGGCTGCTGAGTCCAGCATTCAGGTGAAAAACAAAGGTAGCCTGAAACTGAGCAACGTGAAGTTCGTTATGAACAGCAACGGTAAATTGGTTATTACTTCACGTAATACCGAACTGAAACTGATCGACGAATTCGGACGCACGAAAGAAAGCTATAAAGTGCCTTACGGTGCAGTGATGGCGAAGGGGGACGGCTCAGAAGTTGTCGGTGGCGAAACCGTCGCCAACTGGGACCCGCATACCATGCCAGTGGTGACCGAGGTAAGCGGTTTCATCCGCTTTGCTGATATGATTGACGGTCAGACCATTACGCGCCAGACCGACGAACTGACTGGTTTGTCCTCTATCGTGGTTCTGGATAGCGCAGAGCGTACCGGTAGCGGTAAAGACCTACGTCCAGCACTGAAAATCGTTGATGGCAAAGGTGAAGATGTACTGATCCCTGGTACTGATATGCCAGCTCAATACTTCCTGCCGGGTAAAACAATTGTTCAGCTGGAAGATGGGGTTCAGATTGGTGCCGGTGATACATTGGCGCGTCTCCCTCAGGAATCCAGTGGTACCAAGGACATTACCGGTGGTCTGCCACGCGTAGCCGACCTGTTCGAAGCCCGTCGTCCGAAAGAGCCGGCAATTCTGGCAGAGATCAGCGGTATCATTTCCTTCGGTAAAGAAACCAAAGGTAAGCGCCGTCTGGTAATTTCTCCGTTGGATGGCAGCGATGCTTACGAAGAGATGATTCCGAAATGGCGTCAGCTCAACGTGTTCGAAGGTGAAGTTGTGGAACGTGGTGACGTTGTTTCCGACGGCCCAGAGTCTCCGCACGATATCCTGCGTCTGCGTGGTGTACATGCAGTAACACGTTATATCACCAACGAAGTTCAGGAAGTTTACCGTCTGCAAGGCGTTAAGATTAACGATAAACACATCGAAGTTATCGTTCGTCAGATGTTGCGTAAAGGCACCATCGTTAGCGCAGGTGGCACGGAGTTCCTGGAAGGCGAACAGGCAGAATTCTCTCGCATCAAGATTGCTAACCGCCAGTTGGAAGCGGATGGCAAGATTACGGCAACGTTCAGCCGTGATCTGCTGGGTATCACCAAAGCATCTCTGGCGACTGAGTCCTTCATTTCTGCGGCATCGTTCCAGGAAACCACTCGCGTACTGACCGAAGCCGCTGTTGCTGGTAAGCGTGATGAACTGCGTGGCCTGAAAGAGAACGTTATCGTAGGTCGTCTGATCCCAGCGGGTACGGGTTATGCGTACCACCAGGATCGTATGCGCCGCCGTCAGGCGGGTGAAGCGCCAGTCGTGCCTCAGGTGAGTGCCGATGAAGCGTCTGCTAACCTGGCTGAACTGTTGAACGCAGGCTTTGGTAGCAGCGACGACGAATAAGTCTTTTTGCGCTGCGCTATCATGCGGTAAATAACAGAAACCCCGACTATTATGGTCGGGGTTTTTTTATGGCTGCTTCCCTGCGGACGACCTGTCGCAAGCGATGTTAAAAATTTATGGAAGGCGTCCTTGCCTTCCACCCTAGCGGGCCAACGCTGTGCGTTGTTATAAAACGCTCCCTGCGTTTTATTTCTTCCTGAAATTTTTTATAGCGCACATCCCTGTGCACTACCTAAAGGCCGTCGCAAGCGACGTTAAAAATTTCTTCCTGAAATTTTTTGTTGTACAGTAGTGTAAAGTAAATAGAACGGAACCGACATGGACACCTCAACTACGCCAACACTCTCACAGCCTGGCGGCTCATTACCTCAGCAAGATGACTCACTTTCTTCTGATAAAACCCTACAAACACAGTCAGTAAGCCATTCTCCACATCGAGCAAAACGCGCAGCATGGGGCAGTTTTGTGGGAGCTGTTGTTGACTGGTACGATTTCTTGCTGTACGGAATTGTTGCCGCTCTTGTATTTAATACCGAATTTTTCCCACAAATTAGCCCGACGATGGGGACGCTGGCGGCATTTGGTACCTTCGGCGTTGGTTTCCTGTTCCGACCGCTAGGCGGCATGGTGTTTGGTCACTTCGGCGATAAGCTGGGCCGTAAACGAATGTTGATGATCACAGTCTGGATGATGGGCATTTCTACTGCGTTGATTGGCCTGTTGCCGTCGTTTGATTCGATTGGCTGGTGGGCACCCGTGTTGCTGGTGACGCTGCGTGCAATTCAGGGATTTGCGGTTGGTGGCGAATGGGGCGGGGCTGCGCTGTTGGCGGTAGAAAACGCGCCGAAGAAGAAGAAAGCTTTTTACAGCAGCGGTGTACAGGTTGGCTTTGGGGTCGGGTTGTTGCTAGCCACTGGGTCGGTCTCGGTGGTGAGCAATTTGACGACCAATGAAGAATTTACTACCTGGGGCTGGCGTCTGCCGTTCTTATTCAGCCTGATTCTGGTGGCTATCGCCTGGTGGGTACGTAACGGGATGGATGAGTCTCAGGAATTTGAGGCTAATAAAACGCTGGGTGAAAGAGCAAACAAATTGCGTTCGTTCCCTATCATGGAAGCACTTCGCCAGCACCCGAAGGCATTCCTGCTGATCATTGCGCTACGGCTTGGCGAGTTGCTAACGATGTATATCGTCACCGCGTTTGCCCTCAACTATTCCACGACCCATCTTGGTCTATCGCGAGATATTTTCCTGAATATCGGGCTGCTGGTGGGTGCGATCAGCTGCGTGTCTATTCCTTTCTTTGCCTATCTGGCGGATAGCTTTGGCCGCCGCCGTATCTATGTTACCGGTGCGCTTATTGGGGCCGTGAGTGCGGTGCCATTCTTTATGGCGCTGGAAAGCCATAACACGCTGATGATTCTGTTCTTTGCCATCATGCTGGCGAATATTGCTCACGACATGATTGTTAGCGTACAGCAGCCGATGTTTACCGAGCTATTTGGTACGGCGTACCGCTATAGCGGGGCGGGTGTGGGTTATCAGGTCGCCAGCGTGGTTGGCGGTGGGTTTACGCCTTTTATCGCCGTTCTGCTGGTACAGTTTATGGATGGTTCATGGCATGCGGTGGCAGCTTATCTTGCCATTGGCTGCTTACTCTCGGCGATTGTCGGGATGCGGATGAAGGCAACATCGTCGGACGCCTTGCCTGACTAACCTCTTACACTTCACCTATCTTGCGTGCCGATACCGATGCAAAGTCTGTATCGGCACATCTTTACTGTTTTTTTAGTCTACTGTTTTGTGTTGTGGCGCTATCTGAACCGATCGAGATCGCTTCTTTTCAGTCCGATATCCTTGAGTCCGTCATCGCTCATATTTTTTAGTATCTTCAACGTTTGCGCTCTTGCCCGCCAGGCTTTCCACAAGCGGTACGGCAAAATCAGCATGAGCCAAAACGGTGACTCGCGGAACGGTTTTTGTGATCGATTCTCATGAAATTCCATATTTTCCCCCTCGCCAGTGAATGATCGCTATGATGAGGCGAAAGGTATTTTCAATACAGATGCAAAAAATCCATTTTTTTAGCATACAGATTGTGTGATATTGCATCTGAATGGTGATTTTTAGTTGAATCTGTACTGGTTACCGCTGTGAATCTTGATAGGGAATGATACTGATGACGCGTTATCAACACCTGGCTGGGCTGTTAGAGCAACGGATCGAACAAGGTTTGTACCAAAGCGGAGAACGTCTGCCTTCTGTGCGGGCGTTGAGTACAGAACATGGTGTGAGCATCAGTACCGTACAGCAAGCCTATCATCTGCTGGAAACCCGACAGTTGATTATGCCGCAGCCGCGTTCGGGATATTTTGTCGCGCCGCGTAAGGCAACGCCACCCGTCCCCGCGCTGACGCGTCCTGCTCAACGTCCGGTTGAGATCACGCAGTGGGAATCAGTGCTGGAGTTGGTGAATGTGCGTCTGGAAACCAACGTGCTGAAATTTGGCAGTGGAATGCCGGATGTGAGCCAGCCGACCATCAAACCACTGTGGAAAGAGATGAGTCGCCTCTGCCAATATCAGGATCCTCGGGTCTTACAATATGACAGCGTATATGGCGTGCCTGCGTTGCGTGAACAGATTGCCCGCCTTACCGTCGACTGCGGCTGCCAGCTGACTCAGGATGATATTGTGATCACTACCGGATGTCAGGAAGCCTTATTTGTTGCCGTCCGCGCCGTTTGTCAGCCCGGCGACATCGTGGCCGTTGAGTCACCGGCTTTTCCGGGCACGATGCAGATCCTCCGTGGGATGGATATCAAAGCGATCGAGATCCCGACTGACTCGGTGACGGGGATCAGCCTTGAAGCGTTAAGACTGGCGCTGGATCAGTGGCCGATCAAAGCGGTGCTTCTGGTGCCAAGCTGTAACAATCCGCTTGGCTTCATCATGCCTGACGCCCGTAAAAAATCGCTGGTGACGTTGGCGCAGCATTTTGATATCGCGATTATTGAAGATGATGCCTATGGCGAGCTGGCCTATGAATATCCGCGTCCCCGCGCGATAAAATCATTTGATGAAGATGGGCGTGTACTGTTGTGCAGTTCTTTTTCAAAGAACCTGGCACCCGGTTTGCGCGTCGGCTGGATCGCCCCAGGGCGCTATCTGGAACGTGTGATCCATACAAAATACATCAGCACGGGATCGACCGTGGTACAGCCCCAGCTAGCCGTGGCGGAATTTATTCGTAACGGACACTATCAGCCTCATTTACGCCGTATGCGCGCTCAGTACAAAGCGAATCTGGATACGTTTACCTGCTGGGTACGTGAGTATTTTCCATCCAATATTTGTGTGAGTCGCCCGCAAGGTGGCTTTCTGATGTGGATTGAGCTACCCGAATATTTTGATTCGCTCAAACTCAGCCGTGAGGTCAGAAAAGCGGGCATACAGATCGCCGCGGGTTCGCTCTTCTCCGCCTCAGGAAAATACCGCAATTGTCTTCGACTCAATTATGCCAATCGCTTCACAGAAGAGATGAGGGAAGGGTTGCGCATCGTGGGCAGTGAAATCGCGAAGATGATGCACACTTTTCCTGACCAGAACGTAACCTGATTAATTTTAAGGAAGGGCCGATACGGGTAAGGATAAGCCCCGTATCGGCGGGTTGATGTGCAGAGTCGATAAGTAGCAAACGGCTCCGGCCAGCAAGCTCTGTCATCATGCTCAGGCTTGCCAACGACGCTACTGTATTCTTCGTCGAAGGCCGTGACGATAGGCTGAATGTCATCTTGCGCGGCGCTATCCTGAGAATATTGCCTTCCGTGTAATTCTCATTCCGGCCTGCGAGCCGCTTCGCAAATTAGGCATATCGCCACGGTTTGCTACCGACCCAAATAACCGTCCCAGTCTTTCCATACGGGCTGGAGACCTGCACGTATGATGGCCTGCGCCACCTCTTCAGGGCGCCGCGAGTCATGCGGTGAAAACTGTTCCAGTTCAGGATGGTCGTCGGCGTAGCCACCCGGCTGGGTCTTGGAAAATGCGCTGACGTTGTTAATCGCGATAGGAATGGCATGATCGCGAAAGAAAGGTGATTCGCGCGTGGACAGCGACAGCTCAATGTCCGGTGACAGCAACCGGAATGCGCAAATCACCTGCATGAGCTGCGCTTCATCCATGAGTGACGCCGGTTCAATGCCGCCCGCACAGGGGCGCAGACGAGGGAACGAGATAGAATAACGGCTCTGCCAGTAGCGCTGTTGTAAGTGCAGTAGGTGTTCCGCCACCATGTAGCAGTCGGTGCGCCAGCTATTGGACAGACCGATTAAGGCACCTAGCCCGATCTTGTCGATCCCCGCACGACCGAGTCGATCCGGTGTGGCGAGTCGCCAGTGGAAATCCTGTTTTTGTCCTTTGAGATGGTGCAGCTGGTAGGTCGCCGGATGATAGGTTTCCTGATAGACCATCACGCCATCCAGACCTAGTGCTTTTAATTCGGCGTACTCGTCCTGCGACAAGGGTTGAACTTCAATCATCAGCGAACTGAAGAGCGGTCGGATCAGCGGAAAAACGCGACGAAAATAATCCATGCCTACTTTACGCTGGTGTTCGCCGGTCACGAGCAACAGGTGTTCAAACCCCAGTTCCTTGATAGCGGCGCATTCACGCAGGATCTCTGCCTCATCCAACGTTTTTCGCTTGATGTGGTTACTCATCGAAAAGCCGCAGTAGGTGCAGTCGTTGGAGCACAGGTTGGACAGATACAGCGGTACATAAAAGCTTACCGTATTGCCGAAACGCTGTCGGGTGAGCTGCTGCGCCCGTTGCGCCAGCGGTTCCAGATACGCACTGGCGGCAGGTGAAATGAGCGCCATAAAATCGTCGCGCGTCAGGTGTGGTGCAGCAAGCGCTCGTTCAACATCGCGTGCGGTTTTACCGTTGATGCGCAGCGTTAGGTCATCCCAGTCGAGCTGTTCCCAGACGGTTTGAAAGTCGGCGTTCATCGCTCTGTCCCTTCCGTTTGCTGATGCAGAAAACCAGTGAGCGGGCTGGTGGCGCTGGCGACAAACTGCTTACTTCCCAGACCAGCCTGACGAGCAAGCCCACCAGCATCGACTGCCAGCCGGAATGCCTGTGCCATCGCCACGGGATCGCGGGCAACGGCGATGGCCGTGTTGACCAGAACGGCATCCGCCCCCATTTCCAGTGCATCAGCCGCATGGCTGGGCGCGCCAATGCCCGCATCGACAATCACCGGAATGCGAGCCTGTTCGATGATGATGCGCAGAAAATCACGCGTTTGCAGTCCCTGATTGGAGCCGATCGGTGCGCCCAGCGGCATCACCGCCGCGCAGCCGACTTCTTCCAGCCGTTTGCACAGTACCGGGTCGGCACCGCAGTAGGGCAGCACCGTGAATCCCTCTTTTATCAGCTGTTCGGCGGCCTTCAGGGTTTCGATAGGGTCGGGCAGCAGGTATTTCACATCGGGGTGAATCTCCAGCTTCAGCCAGCGGGTGCCCAGCGCTTCTCGCGCCAGTCGGGCTGCAAAAATGGCCTCGTCTGCGGTTTTGGCACCCGACGTATTCGGCAGCAGTTTAACGCCGAGCTGGCGTAGCGGGGCGAGAATGGCGTCGTTGCCGCCGTTCAGGTCAACGCGTTTCATCGCCATGGTGACTAACTGCGATCCAGAAGCCTCAAGTGCTGCCAGCATCAGTTCTGGCGTGGCGAATTTCCCGGTGCCGGTCAGCAGCCGTGAAGTGAATGTCGTATCGGCAATGTGCAGCATGTCATCCTCCCGCTATTGCCTGAAAAAGCAAAATATCATCACCGTTTTGCACCTGGTGCTGTGACCAGTTGGCGTGCGGGATAATGGTTTGGTTGATAGCCAAGGCTGTGCCAGGCTGGAGCCGATTGATCTGGCTCAGCAGCGCCTCAACCGTGATGGCCTCTGGGCATTCAAAGGGCTCATCATTCAACGTGATTTTCATGCCGAGCCCCCGCATACCGGGCAATGGGGCGCGCGCGTCAACTGGAGCGTATTCCAGCTCTGCTGTTTGCCATTGAACATTCTCAGCTTGCCGTCCAACGCAGACGGCATACCTGCCAGCAGCTTGATCGCTTCCAGCGCCTGAAGCGTGCCAATCACGCCGACCACCGGCCCCAGCACACCTGCGGTACGGCAGTTGCGCTGGGGTTCGGACGTATCGGGATACAGGCAGGCGTAGCAGCCAGCGTGATAAGGCGGCGTGAAGACGGCGAGCTGGCCGCTGAAACCGACGGCGCTCCCGCTGATGAGCGGCTTGCCTGCGCTAAAGCAGGCGGCGTTAACCTCATGGCGAGTGGTCATATTGTCGCTGCAATCCAGCACCAGATCGACGCGGCTAACGGCGTGGCGTAACGCCTCACCGCTGAGCCTCTCGGTAATCGCAATCGCTTCTGAGTGCGGGTTTAACGCCTGTAGCTGACGCTGGGCTAGCATGGCTTTGGGCTTGTCGGTGTCGGAGGTGCGATACAGAATCTGGCGTTGCAGATTGCTGATATGCAGCGAGTCATCATCGGCAAGCAGTAACGTGCCGACCCCTGCGGCTGCCAGATAGAGTGAAGCGGGCGCACCCAATCCACCCAGCCCAACCAGCAGAACGCGGGCGGTTTTGATCTTCTCCTGACCGTCCGGGCCAATATCTTCCAGCATCAGCTGACGGCTGTAGCGCATGAATTCGCTATCGCTCAGTCCGGCAGACGTTGGATGGGGATTCGTTACCATGTCATTCCTCCCGTCCTTCAATCATCCTGAGCAGCGTCGCGGTTGCCTGCCGCCAGTCCGGTGCCTGCGTAATGGCGCTGACGACGGCAATGCTGCCGACGCCCGTTTTCAGCACCGCAGGCACTCTGTCGATGCTGATGCCGCCAATTGCAACGGTGGGGAAACGGTCTTGCAGATCGGCTATGTGGCGCGTCAGTTCGGCCAACCCTTGCGGCGCTGATGGCATATCTTTGGTTTGTGTCGGGAAAATATGCCCCAGCGCGATGTAGGACGGGTTGATCGCCACCGCACGCGCCAGTTCACGATCGTCGTGCGTGGAGACGCCTAAGCGCAGGCCGGCTTTTTTTATCGCGGCCAGATCGGCGGTATCCAGATCATCCTGACCCAGATGTACGCCGTATGCCTGATGTTTGACGGCCAATTTCCAGTAGTCATTGATGAATAGCTGCGCCTGATAGCGACGACCCAAGGCGATCGCCTGGATCACGTCACTTTCGGCTTGTTCATCTGACCGATCTTTGATTCTCAGTTGGATCGTTTTCACCCCGACGCCGAGTAGTCGCTCGATCCATTCCACGCTATCGACGACGGGATACAGCCCCAGCCGCTGCGCCGTTGGGGCAAAAGGCGTTGAGTCCGTCATTTGCTTACCTCGGTTTGCAGGCTGGTGGCGCTGTGATAAAGCTCGCTGCCGCGTGAGCGGAATTCTTGCGACATCTGTTCCATACCGACTTCAATCGGTTTGGCTTCCGCTTCCTGTTTCGCCGCGTAGTCGCGTACTTCCTGTGAGATTTTCATCGAGCAGAATTTGGGGCCACACATGGAACAGAAATGGGCGACTTTACCGGATTCTTGCGGCAGGGTTTCATCGTGGTAGGCGCGAGCCGTTTGGGGATCGAGCGCCAGATTGAACTGGTCTTCCCAGCGGAATTCGAAGCGCGCTTTTGACATGGCGTTATCACGGATCTGCGCGCCGGGGTGGCCTTTTGCCAGATCGGCGGCGTGAGCGGCGATCTTGTAGGTAATCAGCCCCTGTTTGACGTCTTCTTTGTTCGGCAAGCCAAGATGTTCCTTCGGTGTCACGTAGCAGAGCATCGCGCAGCCGAACCAGCCGATCATGGCAGCCCCGATGCCAGAGGTGAAGTGATCGTAACCCGGTGCGATATCGGTGGTTAGTGGGCCGAGCGTGTAGAACGGCGCTTCATGGCAGTGCTCCAGTTCTTCGGTCATGTTGCGGTGGATCATCTGCATCGGCACGTGGCCGGGGCCTTCGATCATCACCTGAACGTCGTATTCCCAGGCAATCTTGGTCAGCTCGCCCAGCGTATGCAGCTCGGCAAACTGGGCTTCGTCGTTGGCATCCTGAATGGAGCCTGGGCGTAAGCCGTCACCCAGTGATAGCGCGACGTCGTAAGCGGCACAAATTTCACAGATTTCACGGAAGTGTTCGTACAGGAAGCTCTCTTTGTGATGCGACAGGCACCACTTCGCCATAATGGAACCGCCGCGTGAGACGATGCCAGTCAGGCGTTTGGCGGTCATCGGGACGTAGCGCAGCAGCACACCGGCGTGAATGGTGAAATAGTCCACCCCCTGTTCCGCTTGCTCCAGCAGCGTATCGCGGAACATTTCCCAGTTCAGGTTTTCCGCCACGCCGTTCACTTTCTCCAGCGCCTGATAAATCGGTACCGTCCCGATTGGCACGGGGCTGTTGCGCAGAATCCACTCACGGGTTTCGTGAATATAGCGACCAGTTGAGAGATCCATCACCGTATCTGCACCCCAGCGGGTAGACCAGACCAGCTTTTCCACCTCTTCTTCGATGGAGGAGGTCACGGCGGAGTTGCCGATATTGGCGTTAACCTTCACCAGAAAATTGCGTCCAATAATCATCGGCTCTGATTCTGGGTGGTTGATGTTGGAAGGGATAATGGCACGGCCGGCGGCCACTTCCTGACGAACGAATTCCGGCGTGATGTTCTCCGGTAGAAGGGCGCCGAAACTTTGCCCCGGATGCTGCTGGCGCAGCACGTCAGTGCGAATACGCTCGCGTCCCATATTTTCGCGAATGGCGATAAATTCCATTTCGGGGGTAATCACGCCCTGTCGCGCATAGTGAAGTTGAGTAACGCGTTTGCCCACTTTGGCACGTAAAGGTCGTGGAAAGTGCTCGAAGCGCAGATGATCCAGACCGGCATCCGCCAGACGCTGTTGGGTGAAATCGGAGCTGACGCCAGATAGCGCCTCGGTATCGTGACGTTCTGCAATCCAGCTGGCGCGCAGCTTCGCTAGCCCAACGCGGACATCGGGTTGCGCAGCGGGATCGCCATAAGGCCCTGACGTATCGTAAACCGGGATTGGCTCATTGGGTTCGTATTGGGGGTTGTCTTTACTGCCACCGAGTAGCGTCGGGCTAAGCTGAATCTCCCGCATCGGTACGTGGATGTCATCACGCGAGCCCGCAAGGTAGATACGATTGGAATTAGGGAAGGCGGTTCCCTGTAAGGTTTCAATAAACTGCTGGGCGGCGGCACGCTGTTCACGGCGACCCGATTTGGATGCTGTGGATAGCTCTGGTTTTACAGATAATGGTTCTGTAGACAATGGGTTTACAGATAACGGTTCTTTAGACAAGGGTTCTGTAGACATAGCAAGTTCCTGTAAGACGTAAAGGGAAGATTGCTTGTCTGGAGCCGGAGGGAGTAATAATGATATTGAGCGTCAGAGCAGGTAGGTGGGAATACACAGCCTTGGGCTCAATGAGGTGCATTACTCTTGTTCCCTTCGCAGGTATTAACCCGATCAGGTTCCGCGGATCCCGAATTAACGGTCTCAGCCTGTGCGCTCATAAGTTTCGTCATAACGATTGATTTCGTAAAACAAAACATGAGCACGCTAGGCACTCCGACAAGATATGCCCGTCTCTTAAACGGGCCAATAAAACCCCTACACTGTATGTCGGCAAAACGCGGATGTCAAAGCGTGCCGCTTTTGCCTGTGCAGCGTGTGATGATTTACTTAAATAGCGTCAAATGACCACTATTTGTCGTAAACCTGCTGGATCATGTTGTCTTCTAACGTAAAACGTTCTTCCAATGCTTCGCCGACGTGAGAGAGTGCCTGCTGGAATTCGAGGCAGTTATCATGGTCAATGGCTGCCGCCAGATGGCTATCGTAAAACGTCATGATTTGCTGCGTGTTATTTTGCAGGGCGAGGTCGAGCTGGGTGGAAAGCGCTAATACTTGTTCGCTGTGGGTCGCTGCTTCATGCAGCATTTTTTCGTATAAATGAAAGTGGCCGGTAGAAAGATAGTCCACCAGATTCTGGCAAAAATTATCCAATGCCTCTTCATCCAGAAGAGAAAGCGTTTCCTTGTTCGGCTTGATGCCAACCAGATGATAGTAAGCCACCAGAAGCCGCTTACGCGCTTGTAGCCATTGGTCGATTAACGCATTATTGCCACCAACGTATTCAGTTAGACTTTGTAGCTGGTTTAGCATTGTTGACTCCGTGAACGGTAAGAAATAACTGAAATCCCAGTTATAAAACTTATGTAATCACTCTGAATGTAAAATGCCAGTGAAGTGGCAGTGGAGCAATAAAAAGATATGGAACAGACGCTAAAAGGTGACGAAACCGGCTGGTGGGTGGTTAGCGATGCGGTACAAATCTGGCTCCCTCGGGGAGAATTACCGCGTGGAACGGCTACGGCGTGGGCGTTGCAGGGGAAAACGGCTCGCCAAATCGGCGAATGGCAAGGGCTGCCTGTCTGGCTGGTCTGTCAGGGACGAGATTCCGATATGGCATCAGTTCGCCAGTTGCTCGATCAGGACGTGGGCTTATTCCAACTGGCGGGGCGAGGCGTACAGTTGGCCGAATTCTATCGCTCTCATCGTTTTTGCGGTTATTGCGGCCATGAAATGGTGCGGAGCAAAACGGAGCTGGCGTGCTTATGTCACCACTGCAAAGAGCGCTATTATCCGCAGATCGCGCCTTGCATCATCGTCGCGATTCGCCGTGGCGAGGAAATTTTGCTAGCGCAGCACAATCGGCATCGCGGAAACATGTACACCGTGCTGGCCGGGTTTGTCGAAGTGGGCGAAACGCTGGAGCAGACGGTCGTGCGTGAGGTGATGGAAGAGAGCCAAATTCAGATAAAAAACCTGCGTTATGTGAGTTCGCAGCCTTGGCCATTCCCTCATTCACTGATGATGGCGTTTATGGCCGACTATGCGGGTGGCGAAATCAAGCATGACCCGAAAGAGCTGCGTGACGCGGGCTGGTTCCGTTATGACCAACTCCCGCAGTTGCCTCCTCCGGGCACCGTGGCGCGTCGGCTTATCGAAGATACGGTGATACTGTGCCGTGCTTATCATGAGAACGAAGGCTGACATGGTACTATTGGCGTCATGAATGGCTCGCGTACACCGCGCACCTGCGTCATCGCGTATTCGCTTCATAAAGCGTTTGCCTTATAACGCATCCGTTTCATCACATCTATCCGGTGTAGAACCGCCGTGAGGTTGAAAGGAAAAGAACATGACTGATCTGAAAAACGATCGCTATTTGCGGGCGTTATTACGCCAACCCGTTGATGTCACCCCGGTGTGGATGATGCGTCAGGCGGGGCGTTATCTGCCGGAATATAAGGCAACGCGCGCGCAGGCTGGTGATTTTATGTCGCTGTGTAAAAACGCAGAGCTGGCTTGTGAAGTCACGTTACAACCTTTACGGCGCTATGCGTTGGACGCAGCGATCCTGTTCTCTGACATTCTCACGATACCTGATGCCATGGGCTTAGGGCTTTATTTTGAAGCAGGGGAAGGCCCACGCTTTCATTCTCCGATCACGTCTCATGCCGATGTGGTTAACCTGCCGGTTCCCGATCCAGAGCAGGAACTCGGTTATGTGATGAATGCTGTGAGGACGATCCGTAAAAGTCTCGCTGGGGAAGTGCCGCTGATTGGCTTCTCGGGCAGCCCGTGGACGCTGGCAACCTATATGGTTGAAGGCGGTAGCAGCAAAGCGTTTACCGTCATCAAGAAAATGATGTTCGCCGAGCCTAAAACGCTACACCTGTTGCTGGATAAGCTGGCTGATAGCGTCATTCTTTATCTCAACGCGCAGATTCGTGCGGGTGCGCAGGCGGTGATGGTATTCGATACCTGGGGCGGCGCGCTGAGCGGGCGTGACTACAAAGAATTCTCCCTGCATTACATGCATAAGATTGTTGATGGTTTACAGCGCGAGAATGAAGGCCGCCGTGTGCCCGTGACGCTCTTCACCAAAGGTGGAGGACAATGGCTGGAAGCGATGGCGGAAACAGGCTGCGACGCGCTGGGGCTGGACTGGACGAGCGATATTGCTGACGCACGCCGTCGTGTAGGCGACAAAGTCGCGCTACAGGGAAATATGGATCCGTCGATGCTGTATGCCGATCCGGCACGGATCGAGCAGGAAGTGGCATCGATCCTGGCTGGATTTGGGCAAGGCAACGGCCATGTGTTCAATCTGGGTCACGGCATTCATCAGGATGTGCCGCCGGAGCATGCGGGCGTGTTTGTTGAGGCCGTCCATCGGTTATCTCGCCCTTATCACGCATGATTCACAGGAGGTGATGTGATTGATACACAACGGCTGCGGGCTGAACAGTTGGCCCGCGCTTCTGATGTGATTCGGCACGACGATTTACCTTTTGAGCAGCCCGCGTTTATCGCGGGTGCGGATGTTGGCTTTGAGCAAGAAGGCTCAGTAACCCGCGCTGCGATTGCGGTAATGCGCTATCCTTCGTTGGAACTGATAGAATACAAGATTGCACGTATCAGCACGACAATGCCTTACATTCCCGGCTTTCTTTCGTTTCGTGAATGCCCTGGGCTACTCGCTGCGTGGGCGTTGCTTGAACAAAAACCGGATCTGCTGTTTGTCGATGGGCATGGGATTTCCCACCCGCGTCGCCTCGGCGTTGCTAGCCATTTCGGCCTGTTAGTTGATGTTCCGACGATTGGCGTGGCGAAAAGCCGGCTTTGTGGCCGGTTTGAGCCGTTGGCAGAGGGCGTTGGCAGCCAGCAGCCGTTACTGGATAAGGACGAGCAGATTGGCTGGGTATGGCGCAGTAAAGCGCGCTGTAATCCGCTGTTTGTGGCGACGGGGCATCGAGTCAGTGAGGATAGTGCATTGTACTGGGTACAATCTTGTATGCGCGGCTACCGTTTACCGGAGCCGACTCGTTGGGCTGATGCTGTCGCATCAAATCGTCCCGCGTTTGTGCGTTGGCAACGGCAGCAAGCCGCTAACGTATTGTCGTAAAACTTTAGGAATTCAGGCATAGGGCGTCACTGTGATTTCAGGTACACTGCCGTCCGTCGCCGTTAATGAGCATAAAAATGTTACGTAACCCCATTCATTTACGTCTGGAAAAGCTGACGAGCTGGCAACATGTCACTTTCATGGCATGTCTTTGTGAACGTATGTATCCAAATTACCACGAGTTTTGTCGTCAAACAGAATTCGGCGACGCGATGGTTTACCGTCGCATTCTCGATCTGGTATGGGAAACATTGGTTGTTAAAGATGCGAAGGTCAATTTCGATAGCCAGTTGGAAAAGCTGGAAGAAGCGGTTCCCGCTGCTGAAGATTACGATCTTTACGGCGTCTACCCGGCTATTGATGCCTGCATCGCACTGGGCGAGCTGATTCATTCGCGTTTAAGCGGTGAAACGCTGGAACATGCGATAGCGATTAGCGAAACGTCTATCCGCACGGTTGCCATGCTGGAAATGACGCAGGCGGGCAAAGAAATGACCGACGATGAGCTCAAGGTTTTGCCTGCAATTGAAGAAGAATGGGACATCCAATGGGAGATTTTTCGCCTGTTGGCGGCCTGCGAAGAACGGGACATTGAGTTGATCAAAGGGCTCCGTTCCGATGTGCGCGAGGCCGGAAGTAGTAACATCGGGATAAATTTGCATCAATAACGCGATAAAACGTGATTTAAGGCCTGAAATGGCCTGTCTTAAGGCTTCACATTCGCACCCTGTCTGGTCTACATTTGGGGGGCGTAAAAAAAGTGGCTGTCGGTGCGTGTATGCAGGAGAGTGCTATTACACCCTGAAACGGGAAAGGGCATATCCGTCGCACTCGATGCTTAGCAAGCGATAAACACACTGTAAGGATAACTTATGAATAAGACTCAACTGATTGATGTAATTGCGGACAAAGCTGATCTGTCAAAAGCACAGGCTAAAGCAGCTCTGGAATCAACTTTGGCGGCAATTACCGAGTCTCTGAAAGAAGGTGATGCAGTACAATTAGTTGGTTTTGGTACGTTTAAAGTGAACCATCGTAATGAGCGCACTGGCCGCAACCCACAAACCGGTAAAGAAATCAAAATTGCTGCTGCCAATGTGCCAGCGTTTGTTTCTGGCAAGGCTCTGAAAGACGCTGTTAAATAAGCCCATGCCGGTTAAAAGTTTAAGCAGAGGGGCGTTTTCGCCCCTTTTGCTTTTACGACGTTTGTGTGGCGCAGGCCTCGTGCTGATAGCCGTGATAGCCTGCAGTAGCCGCACCGCACCGCCGGACGTTTTCGCCAGCGGTTACGTTGCCGATCGTGGTGTTGTGCGTTTGTGGCGCAAGGATGATGCGCAGAACACGACGGCGCTGACCACCGTATACAACCCGCTTCAAGGCAATGCTCTGGTGGTGACGCGCTATACGTTCCAGCAGGATAAGCTACGCGAGATACAGCGTAATCAGCTCGGGGCGCAACAAGAAGATATGCGTTTGCGCTTTGCAGAAGATGGCACTGTCAGCTTTATGCAGCGACAGCTTGCCGAAAGACGTGAATCGGTTTCTGATGATGAAATCGCGCTCTACCAGTTTGATGCTAAGCGCATGCTGGAATTGAGCGATGTATTGCGTGCAGGCAAGGTGAGATTAAAGCAAGGAAAATGGCTGGAAGGGCAGGTGCAGTCTTGTGACGGTACGGTGGTTCGCCCTGATTTTGACAATGACTCGCGTGAATGGATCGCGCAGCAAAAAGCGCATGCAACGCGCCCGCTAAACGTCGCGTGGCTGGAAGCGCCAGAAGGGACGCAGTTATTGCTGGTGGTGGAAGATGATGTCTGCCAGTGGCAGCCGAAATAGCCATTAGCTATAAAAAACCCGGATTTCTCCGGGCTTCAGTATTTATCAGACAATCGTTATCGCATTGTTTATCAGGCTTGCTCGCGCTCAATAGCACGGTAGCCGATGTCTTTTCGACAGAATACCCCTTGCCACTGAATACCTGCTGCTATTTCATAAGCGCGTTGTTGTGCTTCAGCGACGGTATTGCCTAATGCAGTGACGCACAGTACACGGCCGCCGTTGGTCACGACATCAATGCCGTTCAACTTGGTGCCAGCATGGAAGACTTTGCCATCTTCGGCATCCTGCTGCGGTAAACCAGAAATTACATCGCCTGTATTGTAGTCAGCCGGATAACCGCCTGCTGCCAATACCACGCCCAAAGACGGACGTTCATCCCAGACTGAATCTTTCTGATCCAGCGTGCCGTCACAGGCCGCCAGACACAGTTCCACCAGATCGGAGCGCAGGCGCAGCATAATTGGCTGTGTTTCTGG
Source organism: Pectobacterium polaris (assembly GCF_002307355.1). Classification (NCBI taxonomy): domain Bacteria; kingdom Pseudomonadati; phylum Pseudomonadota; class Gammaproteobacteria; order Enterobacterales; family Pectobacteriaceae; genus Pectobacterium; species Pectobacterium polaris. Next base: position 1,445,398 of record NZ_CP017481.1, read on the forward strand.
ATCGCCAAAGCGGCAGTTGAATTCGATCACTTTTGGTTGACCATCGGCAGAAATCATCAGACCGGCATACAGGAAACCGACGTAGGTATTTCCCTCTGCGGCCATGCCGTTGACGGTCGGCCAAATCACTTGATCCATCACGCGCTGGTGGATTTCATCGGTCACGACCGGCGCTGGCGAATAAGCGCCCATACCACCGGTATTCGGGCCAGTATCTTTATCCCCAACGCGTTTATGATCCTGGCTGGTTGCCATCGGCAACACATTCTTGCCATCCACCATCACGATGAAGCTGGCTTCTTCGCCATCAAGGAACTCTTCCACCACGATACGGTGTCCGGCATCGCCGAATGCATTCCCCGCCAACATATCCTGAATGGCGTTTTCTGCTTCCTGCAACGTCATGGCGACAATCACGCCTTTACCAGCGGCTAACCCATCAGCCTTGATGACGATCGGTGCGCCTTTGCTGCGGACATAGGCCAGCGCGGGTTCAACTTCGGTGAAGTTCTGGTATTCCGCCGACGGAATATTGTGGCGTGCCAGAAAATCTTTAGTAAAGGCTTTAGAGCCTTCTAACTGTGCAGCGCCCTGCGTTGGGCCAAAGATTTTTAGACCTGCGCTCTGAAATGCATCGACAACACCGATAACTAACGGTGTTTCCGGGCCAACGATGGTCAAATCGATGTGATTTTCCTGCGCAAAAGCGACTAACGCTGGAATATCAGTGGCGGCGATATCGACGTTGGTCAGCGCCGTCTCAAGCGCGGTGCCCGCGTTTCCTGGAGCAACATAAACACGTTTCGCCAGCGGTGACTGTGAGGCTTTCCAGGCTAGCGCGTGCTCGCGTCCGCCATTACCAATTACTAAAATGTTCATTTCGGTCAGCTCCAGAATTAATGGCGGAAATGGCGCATGTCGGTAAAGATCATCGCAATGCCGTGTTCGTTGGCGGCAGCAATGACTTCATCATCACGAATCGACCCGCCCGGTTGGATCACGCAGGTAATGCCAACGGCCGCAGCGGCATCAATACCATCACGGAATGGGAAGAACGCATCAGACGCCATAGCGGAACCTTTTACTTCTAGCCCTTCATCGCTTGCTTTGATACCGGCGATTTTCGCTGAGTAAACGCGGCTCATCTGGCCAGCACCTATACCGATGGTCATGTTGTCGCGTGCGTACACAATCGCATTGGATTTAACGAACTTAGCCACTTTCCAACAGAAAAGGGCATCACGTAATTCCTGTTCGCTCGGCTGACGCTCGGTCACGACACGCAGTTGAGACGCATCGACCATGCCCAGATCGCGATCCTGTACCAGCAAACCGCCGTTGACACGTTTGAAATCCAGCCCAAGAACGCGCTGTTGCCAGCTACCACTAGTCAGGACGCGTACGTTCTGTTTGGCTGCAGTCACCTTCAACGCTGCCTCGCTGGCAGATGGGGCAATAATGACTTCGACAAACTGGCGGCTAATGATGGCCTGCGCCGTCTCTTCATCCAGCTCGCGGTTGAAAGCGATAATGCCGCCGAATGCAGATGTTGGGTCGGTTTTATAGGCACGCTCGTAAGCATCAAGAATTGAGTCGCCAATCGCTACGCCGCACGGATTCGCGTGTTTAACGATAACGCAGGCCGGTTCGGCAAATTCTTTCACACATTCCAGCGCCGCATCGGTATCGGCGATGTTGTTATAAGACAGCGCTTTGCCTTGTAACTGTGTAGAGGTGGCGACAGAGGCCTCGTGAATATTCTCTTCTATATAGAAGGCAGCTTGCTGATGGCTGTTTTCGCCGTAACGCATGTCCTGCTTTTTGATGTAGTTCAGGTTCAACGTGCGCGGGAAGTGGCCCGATGGCTTATCGGTATCGCCGTGGTAAGGCGGAACCAGTGCACCAAAGTAGTTGGCAATCATACTGTCGTAAGCGGCAGTGTGCTCGAAGGCTTTGATCGCTAAATCGAAACGGGTTTCGTAGGTCAGTGAACCTTCGTTGGTGTCGATTTCATTAATGATGGCACTGTAGTCGCTGCTCTTGACCACGATAGCCACATCTTTATGGTTCTTGGCGGCGGAGCGAACCATCGTCGGGCCACCGATATCAATATTCTCAACCGCATCTTCTAACGTGCAGTTCTCACGAGCGACGGTCTGAGCAAACGGATACAGATTCACAACGACGATATCAATGGGTTTGATGTCGTGTTGCGTCATGATCGCATCATCTTGATCGCGACGTCCCAGAATGCCGCCGTGTACTTTCGGGTGCAGGGTCTTCACACGCCCATCCATCATTTCTGGGAAACCGGTGTAGTCAGAGACTTCAGTCACCGCTAAGCCAGCATCGGCCAGCAAACGTGCGGTTCCACCAGTTGAAAGGAGCTCGACGCCACGGTGGGACAGAGCTTGAGCAAATTCGACAATACCTGCTTTGTCAGAAACGCTGAGCAGAGCGCGGCGAATTGGACGGCGTTGTTGCATGATGATGTTATCCCCTGGATTTGGGTAGTCAGTAAAGAACGGTATGTGAATATCGTCTTTGTCAGAGCCATAATTGCGGAATAAAGAGAAATATTCAGTTAGCGTTCGCAGAAATACGACGATTTTGAACGGGGTGAATTGTAGCGAAAACGTTTGCGTGATGCTCGTCAATTTTTGAATAGAATGCTTTCTGTGGATAAGTTTGTGCAAAAATAGGTATAAAGCGGGGTTTTGCTGTGGAATGCAGCAAACAGTCATTTTTCTTTAAAACACCTATTGCGGCCTGACGAGAAGTCCCTATAATGCGCATCCACTGACACGGCAACAGCGACACGCGGTTGGGGTGTCAGTAAAAAGATTCAATGAAGCAGTCAGTAATGACTTGACTTTAAAGCGGATTAGCATAGTATATGCAGCCCGCGCCACCGATGATGTGGCACCGCTCTTTAACAATATAATCAGACAATCTGTGTGGGCACTCACAAGACCGTATCTTAACGATATAAAAAGTCTTGAAGAGTGAACAACAGTGAAATTCATTACGAATAAACAGTTACTAATTCTTTGAGCATCGCTGACGAGTTCAGCAAATCAAACAAATCTTAAATTGAAGAGTTTGATCATGGCTCAGATTGAACGCTGGCGGCAGGCCTAACACATGCAAGTCGGGCGGTAGCACAGAAGAGCTTGCTCTTTGGGTGACGAGCGGCGGACGGGTGAGTAATGTCTGGGAAACTGCCTGATGGAGGGGGATAACTACTGGAAACGGTAGCTAATACCGCATAACGTCTTCGGACCAAAGAGGGGGACCTTAGGGCCTCTCGCCATCGGATGTGCCCAGATGGGATTAGCTGGTAGGTGAGGTAATGGCTCACCTAGGCGACGATCCCTAGCTGGTCTGAGAGGATGACCAGCCACACTGGAACTGAGACACGGTCCAGACTCCTACGGGAGGCAGCAGTGGGGAATATTGCACAATGGGCGCAAGCCTGATGCAGCCATGCCGCGTGTGTGAAGAAGGCCTTCGGGTTGTAAAGCACTTTCAGCGGGGAGGAAGGCGACAAGGTTAATAACCTTGTCGATTGACGTTACCCGCAGAAGAAGCACCGGCTAACTCCGTGCCAGCAGCCGCGGTAATACGGAGGGTGCAAGCGTTAATCGGAATGACTGGGCGTAAAGCGCACGCAGGCGGTCTGTTAAGTTGGATGTGAAATCCCCGGGCTTAACCTGGGAACTGCATTCAAAACTGACAGGCTAGAGTCTTGTAGAGGGGGGTAGAATTCCAGGTGTAGCGGTGAAATGCGTAGAGATCTGGAGGAATACCGGTGGCGAAGGCGGCCCCCTGGACAAAGACTGACGCTCAGGTGCGAAAGCGTGGGGAGCAAACAGGATTAGATACCCTGGTAGTCCACGCTGTAAACGATGTCGACTTGGAGGTTGTGCCCTTGAGGCGTGGCTTCCGGAGCTAACGCGTTAAGTCGACCGCCTGGGGAGTACGGCCGCAAGGTTAAAACTCAAATGAATTGACGGGGGCCCGCACAAGCGGTGGAGCATGTGGTTTAATTCGATGCAACGCGAAGAACCTTACCTACTCTTGACATCCACAGAATTCGGTAGAGATACCTTAGTGCCTTCGGGAACTGTGAGACAGGTGCTGCATGGCTGTCGTCAGCTCGTGTTGTGAAATGTTGGGTTAAGTCCCGCAACGAGCGCAACCCTTATCCTTTGTTGCCAGCGATTCGGTCGGGAACTCAAAGGAGACTGCCGGTGATAAACCGGAGGAAGGTGGGGATGACGTCAAGTCATCATGGCCCTTACGAGTAGGGCTACACACGTGCTACAATGGCGTATACAAAGAGAAGCGACCTCGCGAGAGCAAGCGGACCTCATAAAGTACGTCGTAGTCCGGATTGGAGTCTGCAACTCGACTCCATGAAGTCGGAATCGCTAGTAATCGTAGATCAGAATGCTACGGTGAATACGTTCCCGGGCCTTGTACACACCGCCCGTCACACCATGGGAGTGGGTTGCAAAAGAAGTAGGTAGCTTAACCTTCGGGAGGGCGCTTACCACTTTGTGATTCATGACTGGGGTGAAGTCGTAACAAGGTAACCGTAGGGGAACCTGCGGTTGGATCACCTCCTTACCAAAAAAGATGTGTGTTACGTGAAGTGCTCACACAGATTGTCTGATGAAAATACTGAGCAAGCGCACCTGTTGATGTCATGAGTGTAGACTCATGCTGACGCGAGCGTGCCGGGTTTATGACCTGGTGCGGATTTTTGTGTCCCCATCGTCTAGAGGCCTAGGACACTGCCCTTTCACGGCTGTAACAGGGGTTCGAATCCCCTTGGGGACGCCAATCCGATAATGAGTGAAAGACATTATCATGAATATCGTAAAGATGATTCTCTGGAGTCATGTTTACGATATTGCTCTTTAACAATCTGGAACAAGCTGAAAATTGAAACATGACAGCTGAACACACCTTGATACCTGCGGGTAGGAAGGGCGTGTCAGTGTGTCAATGAGTATCTCAAATAATCGCAGCGCGACAGTGACTTTGATTTATCAAAGACACCTTCGGGTTGTGAGGTTAAGCGACTAAGCGTACACGGTGGATGCCTAGGCAGTCAGAGGCGATGAAGGGCGTGCTAATCTGCGATAAGCGTCGGTAAGCTGATATGAAGCGTTATACCCGACGATACCCGAATGGGGAAACCCAGTGTGTTTCGACACACTATCATGATGTGAATACATAGCATCATGAGGCGAACCGGGGGAACTGAAACATCTCAGTACCCCGAGGAAAAGAAATCAACCGAGATTCCCCTAGTAGCGGCGAGCGAACGGGGAGGAGCCCAGAACCTGAATCAGTTTGTGTGTTAGTGGAAGCGTCTGGAAAGTCGCACAGTAAAGGGTGATAGTCCCGTACACAAAAATGCACAGGCTGTGAGTTCGATGAGTAGGGCGGGACACGTGACATCCTGTCTGAATATGGGGGGACCATCCTCCAAGGCTAAATACTCCTGACTGACCGATAGTGAACCAGTACCGTGAGGGAAAGGCGAAAAGAACCCCGGCGAGGGGAGTGAAATAGAACCTGAAACCGTGTACGTACAAGCAGTGGGAGCCTTGATTAATCAGGGTGACTGCGTACCTTTTGTATAATGGGTCAGCGACTTATATTCTGTAGCAAGGTTAACCGAATAGGGGAGCCGCAGGGAAACCGAGTCTTAACTGGGCGTTAAGTTGCAGGGTATAGACCCGAAACCCGGTGATCTAGCCATGGGCAGGTTGAAGGTTGGGTAACACTAACTGGAGGACCGAACCGACTAATGTTGAAAAATTAGCGGATGACTTGTGGCTGGGGGTGAAAGGCCAATCAAACCGGGAGATAGCTGGTTCTCCCCGAAAGCTATTTAGGTAGCGCCTCGTGAACTCATCTTCGGGGTAGAGCACTGTTTCGGCTAGGGGGTCATCCCGACTTACCAACCCGATGCAAACTACGAATACCGAAGAATGTTATCACGGGAGACACACGGCGGGTGCTAACGTTCGTCGTGAAGAGGGAAACAACCCAGACCGCCAGCTAAGGTCCCAAAGTCATGGTTAAGTGGGAAACGATGTGGGAAGGCACAGACAGCCAGGATGTTGGCTTAGAAGCAGCCATCATTTAAAGAAAGCGTAATAGCTCACTGGTCGAGTCGGCCTGCGCGGAAGATGTAACGGGGCTAAACCATGCACCGAAGCTGCGGCAGCGACACTTAGGTGTTGTTGGGTAGGGGAGCGTTCTGTAAGCCGTAGAAGGTGGCCTGTGAGGGCTGCTGGAGGTATCAGAAGTGCGAATGCTGACATAAGTAACGATAATGCGGGTGAAAAACCCGCACGCCGGAAGACCAAGGGTTCCTGTCCAACGTTAATCGGGGCAGGGTGAGTCGACCCCTAAGGCGAGGCTGAAAAGCGTAGTCGATGGGAAACAGGTTAATATTCCTGTACTCGGTGTTACTGCGAAGGGGGGACGGAGAAAGCTAGGTTATCCGGGCGACGGTTGTCCCGGTTTAAGCGTGAAGGTGGATGACTTTGGTAAATCCGGGTCGTCATTAACACTGAGGCGTGATGACGAGTCACTACGGTGATGAAGTAACCAATGCTACGCTTCCAGGAAAAGCCTCTAAGCTCCAGGTAACATCAAATCGTACCCCAAACCGACACAGGTGGTCAGGTAGAGAATACTCAGGCGCTTGAGAGAACTCGGGTGAAGGAACTAGGCAAAATGGTGCCGTAACTTCGGGAGAAGGCACGCTGATGGTAGGTGAAGTGACTTGCTCACGGAGCTGAAATCAGTCGAAGATACCAGCTGGCTGCAACTGTTTAATAAAAACACAGCACTGTGCAAACACGAAAGTGGACGTATACGGTGTGACGCCTGCCCGGTGCCGGAAGGTTAATTGATGGGGTCAGCCGCAAGGCGAAGCTCTTGATCGAAGCCCCGGTAAACGGCGGCCGTAACTATAACGGTCCTAAGGTAGCGAAATTCCTTGTCGGGTAAGTTCCGACCTGCACGAATGGCGTAATGATGGCCAGGCTGTCTCCACCCGAGACTCAGTGAAATTGAACTCGCTGTGAAGATGCAGTGTACCCGCGGCAAGACGGAAAGACCCCGTGAACCTTTACTATAGCTTGACACTGAACCTTGAGCCTTGATGTGTAGGATAGGTGGGAGGCTTTGAAGCGAGGACGCCAGTTCTTGTGGAGCCAACCTTGAAATACCACCCTTTAATGTTTGATGTTCTAACGTGGGCCCGTAATCCGGGTTGCGGACAGTGTCTGGTGGGTAGTTTGACTGGGGCGGTCTCCTCCCAAAGCGTAACGGAGGAGCACGAAGGTTAGCTAATCCTGGTCGGACATCAGGAGGTTAGTGCAAAGGCATAAGCTAGCTTGACTGCGAGAGTGACAGCTCGAGCAGGTGCGAAAGCAGGTCTTAGTGATCCGGTGGTTCTGAATGGAAGGGCCATCGCTCAACGGATAAAAGGTACTCCGGGGATAACAGGCTGATACCGCCCAAGAGTTCATATCGACGGCGGTGTTTGGCACCTCGATGTCGGCTCATCACATCCTGGGGCTGAAGTAGGTCCCAAGGGTATGGCTGTTCGCCATTTAAAGTGGTACGCGAGCTGGGTTTAGAACGTCGTGAGACAGTTCGGTCCCTATCTGCCGTGGGCGTTGGAAGATTGAGAGGGGTTGCTCCTAGTACGAGAGGACCGGAGTGAACGCACCACTGGTGTTCGGGTTGTGATGCCAATTGCATTGCCCGGTAGCTAAGTGCGGAAGAGATAACCGCTGAAAGCATCTAAGCGGGAAACTTGCCTCGAGATGAGTCTTCCCTGGGCACTAGATGCCCCTGAAGGGCCGTTGAAGACGACGACGTAGATAGGCTGGGTGTGTAAGCGTAGCGATACGTTGAGCTAACCAGTACTAATGACCCGAGAGGCTTAACCTTACAACACCGAAGGTGTTTTGAGACGACTCAAAAAACAATACTCAGCTTGTTCAAAGATTGGTTCTGATGGTTGTGCGAGCGCGTAAGCAACGTATAACGGTTGGAATGAAACAGAATTTGCCTGGCGGCGATAGCGCGGTGGTCCCACCTGACCCCATGCCGAACTCAGAAGTGAAACGCCGTAGCGCCGATGGTAGTGTGGGGCTTCCCCATGTGAGAGTAGGGAACTGCCAGGCATCAAACAAGTGGAAAGCCCCTGTCGAAAGACAGGGGCTTTTTGCTATGGGGAATTTTGGTGTTAGCTGCAATAGATTTGCTCACCGTTGTGCACTTATTTAGATGTATCAGGTAGATAGCCGTAGCAAATACGGGACATAGAGGCTGTTTTCGGATGCAGAAACTTCCCTACCTCATTCAGCTCGCGTTAGTTATACGATAACGCGAGCTGTAAGATCCATCATAATGGCGATGTTGGGGAAGGCCTGCGTAGGACACACGCAGGCAGGATGCTTCAGATTAGTGCAGGATTTGTGAGAGAAATGCCTGAGTACGCTCTGAACGAGGGCTGGAGAAGAAGATATCCGGTGGGGCTTGTTCTACGATCTCACCTTGATCCATAAAGATCACCCGATCAGCGACGGTTCTCGCGAATCCCATTTCATGCGTGACGCAAAGCATCGTCATTCCATCCTGAGCCAGCCCAAGCATAGTATCTAGCACCTCTTTTACCATTTCAGGATCTAGTGCAGACGTCGGCTCGTCAAACAGCATAATCTTGGGCTTCATGCACAGTGAACGGGCGATGGCCACACGTTGTTGCTGGCCTCCAGATAGCTGCCCAGGAAATTTATGCGCATGTGCGGCAATACGCACGCGTTCCAGATAGTGCATTGCCAACTCTTCCGCTTCTTTTTTCGGCGTATGGCGTACCCAGGACGGTGCTAGTGTGCAGTTCTGCAACACAGTTAAGTGCGGGAAAAGATTGAAATGCTGAAAAACCATGCCGACTTCAGTACGAATTTTTTCGATGTTGCGTAAATCATTATTCACTTCGATACCATCAACGACAATCCGCCCTGCCTGATGTTCTTCAAGATGATTAATACAGCGTATGGTGGTTGACTTCCCCGACCCGGAAGGGCCGCACAGTACAATTCGTTCCCCTTGCCTGACCTGCAGATTGATGTCTTTAAGCACATGAAATTGCCCGTACCACTTATTCACATTCTCTAAGGTAATCATGTGATCGGTTGATTGAGTTGATGCAGTCTGATTCATGGATGGCCTCAGTGTGACTTGTGTCCGGTGTTAAAACGATTTTCCAGATGTTGGCTATAGCGCGACATGCTGAAACAGAAAATCCAATAGACCATTGCGGCAAAGACATAGCCCTCCGTCGACATGCCCAGCCAGGTGGGGTCGACCGTTGCCTGTTGGATACTGCTGAAGAGATCGAAAAGGCCGATGATGATCACCAGACTGGTGTCTTTAAAGAGAGAAATAATGGTATTCACCAGACCTGGGATAACCATTTTTAGCGCTTGCGGGAGGATGACCAGCCCTTGCATGCGCCAATAGCCTAAGCCCAGGGATTCAGCGGCTTCATACTGTCCTTTCGGCAGTGCCTGCAAGCCACCGCGAACCACCTCGGCGACATAAGCGGACTGGAATAAAATAACGCCGACTAATGCCCTCAGCAGTTTATCGATCGTGGTGCCTTCCGTTAAAAATAGCGGCAGCATCACGGATGACATAAAAAGTACGGTGATTAACGGTACACCACGCCAGAACTCGATGAACACGACGGAAAGCATACGGACAATTGGCAGCGTGGAACGGCGACCTAATGCGAGCAAGATACCAAGTGGTAGTGCACCCGCGATACCCACTGCAGCGATGATCAGCGTCAGCGTTAGGCCGCCCCATTGATAGGTTTCTACTCTACTTAGCCCGCCAAAGCCGCCGTAAAGTAACCACCAGGCGATAAGCGGATAAGTCACTGCCCAGACGGCAAGATAGCGTCCGCGATAGGGGATGTTTTTCAGGAACATCGGCAGAATGCTGAGTAACCCGATGGCGAGTGCGAAGTTGATGCGCCAGACTTCCGCCGCTGGATACAACCCATACATGAAATGACCAAATCTGGCATGGATGAAGACCCAGCAGGCCCCATCACGCGTACAGTCATTGCGGGTTGTGCCGATCCAGTTCGCCTGAAAGATTGTCCAGTTGAGCAGCGGCGGTATGGCAATCCACAGTAGCCAGAGGCAAAACAGCGTTAACAGGCTATTGCCGATACTTGAGAAGAGATTACGCCGTGCCCACTGCATCGCTTTGAACAGAGGGGACTGACGGCCTTGCGTATAATGGTTCATCGTCATGACGTCCCCTTAGCGTTCGACTAACGCAATTTTGCGGTTATACAGATTCATCAGTAGCGAGATCAGCAGGCTGATAATGAGGTAAACCGACATGGTAATGGCGATGGTTTCAATCGCCTGACCGGTCTGATTCAGCACGGTTCCTGCGAACAGCGACACCATATCGGGATAGCCAATGGCGGCAGCCAGCGACGAGTTCTTCACAATATTGAGGTATTGGCTGGTCAGTGGCGGAATGATGACGCGCAGAGCCTGTGGAAGGATCACTTTGCGTAGCGTAACGGGATTCGGTAAGCCGAGAGAACGCGCGGCTTCGTGTTGACCGTGGGAAACCGATTGAATGCCTGAACGAATGATTTCGGCAATAAATGATGACGTGTAGACCGACAGAGCGACGGTTAACGCCGCCAGCTCAGGGATCAGCACCATGCCGCCGCGAAAGTTAAACCCCTTTAATTCCGGCATATTCCAATGAAAGGCGGGGCCGAAAATCAGGTGGCTGAGTGTGCACAGCACAAGTAACAAGCCTAACGTCAGCGGCCAGGTTTTGCGCGGTTGACCTGTTAAGGCGTGATAGCGCTGGTTACGTCGAAATACGCGCCATGTCACGACCGATACGATCAGCAGAGAAAGAAAAAATGCTGCGGCGCCCGGTCCCATTTCAGGGGATGGCAGATAAAAGCCTCGGTTGCTGAGGAAGGCGACATCAAACGCGCTGATTGACTGGCGTGGCCCCGGTAGATTCCGCAGTACGGCAAAATACCAAAAAAAGATCTGCAACAACGGCGGAATATTGCGGAATATCTCAATGTAAATGTTGGATATTTTTCGCAGTAGCCAGTTGTCAGACAGTCGTGCCAGGCCAACAGTGAAGCCGAGAATCGACGCCAACACGATACACAACGCCGAGACCAGCAGCGTGTTGAATAACCCAACAAGAAAAACGCGGGCGTAGGTGTCACCTTGTTGATAGTCAATCAGGTGCTGGACGATGCCAAAGCCGGCGCTTTTATTTAGAAAATCGAAGCCAGAGGTAATGCCCCTCTGTGCCAGATTGGTCACGGTGTTGTGCAACAGGTAGGTTGCGACAGCCAATACAGCGATAACAACGACAATTTGATACAGCCAGGCGCGCACCGCTGGATTAGTCAGTGATAAATCACCTTTTACGGTTGGGCGTTGTAGCATGCTTGAACCTCGAAACGGGGGTACTGAAGGGCGCAGCAATCCACTGCGCCCGGGGTTTTCTGATAATTAACGTACCGCTGGCGCGTACTGGAGACCGCCTTTGTTCCACAGTTCGTTCAGGCCACGCTTAATTTTCAACTCGCTGCCCATACCGACATTACGTTCAAAGATTTCGCCGTAGTTACCGACCTGTTTGATGATTTTGAATGCCCAATCATTCGGTAATTTGAGATCTTTGCCGTAGCTGCCTTCGTGACCCAGCAAGTGGGACATATCTGGCGTGGTAGGTTTTGCTGCCAGCTGATCGACGTTTTTCGAGGTTACACCCATCTCTTCAGCATTCAGCATGGCGAACAGTGTCCAGCGTACGATCGCGAACCACTCTTCATCACCACGGCGCACCACTGGGCCCAGCGGCTCTTTGGAAATCACTTCTGGCAGGACGATGAATTCAGCAGGTTTGCTCAGCTTGATACGCAGTGCGTACAGCTGTGACTGGTCTGATGCCAGCGTATCGCAGCGGCCAGACTCCAGCGCTTTGGCGCTTTCATCAGAGCGGTCGAACGTGACGGGGGTGTACTGCATTTTATGGGTTTTGAAATAGTCAGCGACGTTCAGTTCGGTATCCGTACCCGCCTGAATGCAGACGGTTGCGCCGTCCAGCTCTTTTGCGCTGGTTAAGCCCGCTTTGTTGTGCGTCAGGAAGCCGATGCCGTCGTAGTAGGTCACGCCGGTAAAGAGCATGCCCATGCCGCTGTCACGGGAAGACGTCCAGGTGGTGTTACGTGATAGCACATCGACTTCGGCGGATTGCAGCGCAGTGAAGCGTTCTTTTGCCGTCAGCGGTGTGTATTTAACTTTATTGGCATCGCCGAATACGGCGGCGGCAAGGCCGCGGCATACATCGACATCAATACCGGAGTATTTTCCGCTGGCGTCCGCATAGGAAAAGCCGGGCAAGCCATCACTGATACCGCATTGCACAAATCCTTTCTTCTGAATGGCGTCCAGCGTTGCACCCGCATGGGCTTGATTGATTGCGGCAAAGAGTGACGCGCCAGCAACCAGAGTAGAAATCACTATTCTTTTCATAATCATCCTAGCGTCTAGAGTTATCTGCTGTTGTTGCAGTACACAGTTGTGTTGCGGTGCACAATGAGGTGCACCATACCTGTCTGTCGGTATGCCGACGTGAGCAGAGCAAAGCAAATAAAATGCCAATTTTCTATTTGCTTGATAATGAAGACGAAAAGGAATGCTTATTGATCTAAGTAGGTAATTCTAATTGGGTATGTGCGCACCGTGACAAATGCAAAGAGGCTGATGCGCCCTCTTTTAGTGCGTCGAAATGGAGATCGTGAGGCATCTCAGGTTTGCCAGCGATGGGATTGCCCGTTGAATAGGGAGAGGTCGGGAACGCGGTAATGTCATCAGCCCAGCGGATGGCGTGGGCTGATGCGGGAGGCATTAGTGCGTGATGTGGCGCTGATAATACTTTTCGAGCTTTACCTGTAGCTGGCTTAGCACGGTACTAAACATCAGGTAAATCAGCGCAGCCTCGACGTACAGAATCAAGGGTTCATAGGTAACGGAAACGATGCGCTGAGCGGACAAGAACATCTCCGGCACGGTGATCACGGCGGCCAGCGACGTATCCTTGATTAAGGAAATAAACGTATTGGAGAGCGGTGGCAGCGAAACGAAAACGGACTGCGGGAAGATCACCCAGCGAATCGCCTGCTTGCCATTCATACCGAGAGAATAGGCGGCATTCCATTGGCCTTTCGGGACAGACAAGATGGCTCCGCGCACGATCTCCGAGCTATAGGCACCCACGCTGATGGTGAAGCCAATGAGTGCGGCAGGGAAGGCATCCAGAGTGATACCCGCGCTGGGTAGCCCATAAAAAATCAGGAAAAGCTGCACCAGCAATGGTGTGCCACGGATAACCCAAACGTAGAAATCCCCCAGCCATTTCAGCGGCTTTGGGCCATAAAGGCGAACCAGCGCGGTGATAATGCCGAGAGTTAAGCCAAAGATGAAAGACAGAATAGCCAGAGGGACGGTAAATTTAAGTCCCGCAGACAGCAGACTCCAGAAGGAGTCTGCCATGAGTTGTAGCCAAGGCGGCATGAAAACGAGCTCCGATAACGGTATGCGCTAATCACAGAGCGCGCTGATGACCATCATATTGAGGACAACGCGCTCTGATAACAGTGCGATTATTGAGAAACATCCTCCCCGAAGTATCGCACAGATATCGTTTTATAGGTGCCGTCTGCTTTAATTTCATCCAGAGCTTTATTCAATGCTTCCACCAGTGGTTCCTGATTTTTACGCACCAGAATCGCGGAAGGCTCACCATCTTTTGAGGTCGCTGCGATCTTCACGTTGGCATCCGGTTTTTGCTTTTTGAAATCCAGGAATGACAGATTGTCGTTTAACGTGGCGTCGGCACGGCCGCTGAGCACCAGATCCAGAGACTGGTTAAAACCGTCCGTCGGCACAATGTCCGCACCGTAGCTGGTGGCTTGCTTAGAGTAATTACTGGTCAGGCTCTGGGCAGATTTTTTGCCTTTCAGATCGCTAAAATCTTTGATGGTGGTGTTATCGCCACGGACAACCAGCACCGCTTTGGAATCGATATAAGGCTTGGAGAAATCATACTTGGCCTGACGCTCTTTGGTTACGCCAACCTGATTGATGACCGCATCGTAGCGCTTGGCATCAATACCGGCGATTAACCCGTCCCAACGTCCTTCAATAAACTCGGCTTTCACGCCGAGCTTTTCTGCCACCGCACGGCCAATATCCACATCGAAGCCAACCAGCTGGCCTGATTTATCATGATAGGTATAAGGCGCGTAGGTGCCTTCCGTGCCGATCTTGATAACCCCTGCGGACTTGATGGCGCTAAGGTCATCTGCATGAGCGAATACGCTGGTAGCAAGCAGGGCGCTGGTCAGTAAAGCAAAACGTATTTTTTTCATTATGAATTCCTGTGAGTGGTGTGCAGTGATGCGCTTATAACTTTTGTTAATAAAGAATCTACGCGACAAAACATCTGTTTATAAATCACGTTGTGTGATGGTTTATATCAGAAGTGAATATAGTGGCTTTGCGTCGTTTTGGCGATGTTGCTCACCTTACTGCGTGAACAGACTATCCGCTTCATTTGAGGTGTTTTGGGCCTGTAAAATGGAGGGGAGATTGCCCTCTATCCATAGGGCCAGCCCCTCGACAAGTTTGCTCACTTCTCTGCCCATTGGCGTTAACGAGTAATCGACATGCGGCGGGATAACGGGATGTGATACGCGCAAAACAAAACCGTCATGCTCCAGCGTTTGTAGCGTTTGCGCCAGCATCTTTTCGCTAACGCCGCCCACTGTTCGCCGTAGTTCACTGAATCGATAGGTTCGCTCACGCAGTGCCAACAGCACTAATACCCCCAGCGGCTCGTCACATCGCGCAGAATGGTTCGTGATGGGCACGCTTCCGCCATAACGTCAGCGCAGGTAAAACATGGTGAGGATTCTGTCGTCATGTGTCTCTCCTGATTCAGTCATATAACACTAACTTTTTGGTGCGTACTTGTAAAAAAGTTAACTACACCGTAATTATCCCCAATGTTATTTCCTGATACCACCGATTCCCTACCACTAAATAGCAAGGTGATTTTTATGATAAAGACGCTGTTCCTGACGGCAACACTGGGATTAAGCCTAACGATCGGCTCCGTATACGCTCAAACACCAACGTCTGTTTCCCGTAACCCTGAGGCGTTGTTTACCAGTCCAGACCCAGCACTAAACGCAAACAAGCAGGTGGTTTACCGTATCCTCCGCGAGCTGCTTGACGCAGGCCATTGGGAGAAAGCCGATGAGCTCCTGTCTGCTGAATACTTACAACATAACCCGAATGCACAGAGCGGCCGTGACGCGGTTGTTGATTACTTTACCAAGGTGCTCAAGGTTAAGCCTCAGCCGCTCCCTGAACGGCTAAATATGAAAATCATTGCCGTGGTAGCGGAAGGCGATCTGGTTACGGTGCTTTATCCGCGCACCGTTCGTGACCCGAAAGCCGCAGGGGGTTCCTATACCACAACATGGTATGACACGTGGCGTATTAAAGACGGTAAAGCGGTAGAGCATTGGGATCCGGCGTTACTGGGAGAAGCCCCTGATTTACGTTGAATGAAAAGGCAGTCTTACGCAGTTTTTCTGTCGTGGGTATCGCGCAATCAATCATCAATAGGCATCGACGAAGAGGTATTCAGTATGGAACGCAGAAATTTTCTGAAGCTGGCTGCTGGAAGTGCCGCTCTTGTGGCAACAGGGCGTGCGTTTGCTCAAACGGATAATGCGAATGGGGTTATTTCAGCTTTTCAACCTCTGACGGTGCAGGGAACGGTGTTGCCGACGCGCGGCAGGGTTACAGGTACGGCATTACCACTCAATGCTCCTGCAACGAAGGATATCCGCTATCGGACACCTTTCCGCTTCGGTATGGGGGGCACACAGATTGGCAATATTTTCGCCCCTATCAGTGATGAGCAGGCACACTCTACGCTACAAGCCGCGTGGGACGGCGGTGTTCGCTACTACGATACTTCACCTTTCTACGGTCACGGCCTTTCTGAACATCGGCTCGGGAGGTTCCTGCGTGACAAGCCGCGCGATCAATACCTTGTTTCTACAAAAGTGGGGCGTATTTTTCATCCCAGTCGAACGCCGCTGCCTGATTCACTATGGGCGGACAAACTCAACTTTTCTTATGAGTATGATTACACCGCGGCAGGCGCCCGACGCTCTGTTGAGGACAGTCTGCAACGGTTAGGGTTGTCCAGTATTGATATCGTCTACATCCACGATCTCAGCCCAGATAATACAGAATTGCCTACGCCTTGGACGACATCATTTGAGATTGCGCGTAACGGTGCGATGGCTGAGCTGGAACGGATGCGTTCGGAAGGGCTCATCAAAGCCTGGGGGTTCGGTATCAATCGTGCTGACGCTGCCGTGATGGCGGCGGAGTTGGACAAGGGGCCAACTCCGGATATTGTTTTACTTGCCTGCCAGTACAGTATTATCGACCATCAGGAAACACTGACAAAAACGTTTCCGGCTTTGGCGAAAAAAGGCATTACGGTGACGGTTGGTACGCCGCTTAACGACGGTTTTCTGGGGGGAGAAATCGTTACCACTTCAGCAATGATCTTCCTCCTGGCGTCGTTGAGAAGCGGGCTCGTTTAGCTTCTATCGCGGATCGGCACGGTATTGACATTCGTACTGCTGCGCTTCAATTTGCTGCTGCGCCACCTATCGTATCGGCCATTATTCCTGGTGCTCGTGTTCCTGGGCAGGTCGAAGCCAATATCCAGTCGATGAAGGTGAGTATTCCCAAAGGCTTTTGGGATGAGCTCAGGGAACAGAAGTTAATCACGGCCGATGCGCCGATACCCACCTGATTTTGATAAGAAGCATCAGATCGTCGCATCGGGTTTGTTGAATACAAACGGTGGTAATAGGGCTGTTGAGCAATGCGCCTTCACCAGGGCAATTACCTATTATCACCGTTCTATATGGTGGGTTTTATCATCACGCATTTTTACGTTATATGCTGTGATGTAACGGTTTAAAGATAAACACCCTAGCGTGGTTGTCACAATAGAAGCCTACTCTTAAAGAGGACTATTGCTTCTGTCGTTATCCGTTAAGGAGACAACAATGAAAATCCGCATCGCCAGCTATAACGTTGAGAACCTGTTCCACCGTACCGCGATTCTCAATCTCCCTGATTCCCAGCAGATCGATGCTTTATTGCAACAGGTCAGGCAGCTTCAGCACCTTCTCGAACAGCCCCAATACGATGATGCCCTGAAAGATCAGGTGTTCCGCCTGTCTATCGCACTGCGGCCTTATATTGATATTCGCACTGATGCAGGCACGCTGGGGCGATGGAAAAAAGAGGACGCTGGCACCGGATTCAGGATCAATAAAAGCTGCCGCGGTCGTGGGGATTGGATCGGCGAAATCGTCTTTAAGGCGCAGGAGTTCAGCAGTCAGCAACGTAAGAATACGGGCAAGATTATCTCCCTGCTTAACGCCGACATTCTGTGCGCCGTTGAAGTCGAAAACATGGATGTCCTGCGTGATTTCAACAATCAGGTGCTGGGGGAAAATAAATTCAGCCAGTTCGTGATGATCGACAGCCCGAACGATCCACGCGGCATTGATGTTGCCTGCCTGACGCGTTATCGGATTGCCCAGATCCGCACGCATATTTTTGATGCTGGAAAGCGCTTTGATCCGGTCTTTAGCCGCGATTGCCTTGAGGTCACGCTGGATGCTGGCCTCAAACAGCCGATTTATATTCTGTGTAACCATTTCAAAAGTCAAAGTGGTCAAACAGAAGAAGAGCGGCTGCGTGGGGCGGAGAAGCGCCGCGATCAGGCTGAACGCGTCGCAGAGATTGTCCAACAGACTTACGATCTCAAGAAGGACTACGTGGTCATTCTTGGCGACTTGAACGAAGATTCGTCCAACCCCTGGCACAGTTTGGCTCCGCTGTTTTCTTTGTCGGATCTGCACCCGGTTATCGACCCTGAACGCCCGGAAAAAGAGCGCTACACCTATTATTTCGCTGGCGGAAAGAAGGGCGCGCGGTTAAATCAGCTGGACTATATTTTCCTGTCTGCACCGCTGCATCAGGCGGTGGTGGAGTGGGGAGTCGAGCGTCGGGGGATTTATAATATCGACAAGATTGCCGCCAAAGAGGGCGCTGAACCCGTTACGCCGCTACCGGAAGTCACCTCATGGGATACGGCTGCGTCCGACCATGCCGCGCTCTGGGTGGACGTGGATATTACCTGATCGCTCCTTTACGGCTATGATTGCGTGAAGAAAACAGAGCAATCATAGCCGTATAAAACGAGGAAGATAATGAGTCATAAACAAGGATTAGATAAATACCCAGACGCGCTGCGCTGGTCATTTGGTGACAGCCCCGAGCTGGCAGATGAGCTGCTGCAACTGGTGCGGGAAGGGCATAAAACGGCAACCTGTAGCTCGTATCACGCGTTCAAAAATGAAGAAACGCCGCAGGTCGGCGATTACAACATTGTTCTGGACGGTGCCGGGCAGCCTTCCTGCGTCATTCGGACGCGCTCGCTAACGCTGGTGCGCTACTGCGATGTGACTGCTGAGATGGCGGCGAAAGAGGGCGAAGGCGATAAAAGCCTGGCTTTCTGGCAGCAAGCGCATCAGGCGTTTTTCGAACGAGGAGGCTCTTTCGCCCCAGATATGCTGCTGGTGTTTGAAGAATTTGAGCTGGTTGAGGTGTTTTGATTCTGGATTAGCTGCTGATAAACCCGACCGTGTTTTATAGCAAGGTGCCGTTTTGGGAAAAAAGGGCCACGACAAGGTCGTTTTTTAGCCAATTGATTGCTGGCGTAGAGCCCTTTTTCTTTCCTAAACCAAGCGGTTATATACTCCGTACAGGTGTGTATGGAAGTAATCAGAACAATACACAGACAACATGGTCGCTCCTTAAACAGCTTATGGACAGGTATTCCGCTCAATGGAACGAAATACCATGTTAAGCTCAGGATTCTTAATGTGGGATAATTGCTGAACTCCAAACAGATCTCTATCAATTAAAATGGATTTTTTTTGAGTTTTATTGCTGTTTCAAGGAAGCTTTTCTGAGATATGACGAATGAAACGGCTTCGGTAATACCTTCTTGTGTTGTTAGACTTGTATTCTTTATTTTATTGTATGTAATGCTTATTGTTTCTGACTTTTCATCAATCTCCCATGAGCCTGTTACTTCAGCTTTTAATTCGTTAGTTAAAAAAATGAACCCTTTAGAATCATCATGGTTAAATTGCAATGTAAATATTATTGCACTCATTTCAGATGCTAGGTTTTCATTTCCTAGTTTTATCCGCAAATCTAACTTGCGCTGGCCTTGCAGCGCATTGTTGAGCGATTCGCTAGCTAGCGCGAGTATTCTACTAAATTCTGATTTTATCTGAGATAATTTATTTATGTTTCCCAATGATTCATTTATGATTTTATCAAATGGATTTTCGCTCATTTTTGTTTATCTCTATAACAATTGGTAAATGGTCAAGTAATACGTTCTTGTCGTATACTAGCTTGAATATTTCATCGCTTACAAATATTTTTGTTTCTTTTTCGTTCACGATCCAAGGGCCATCCTTTATGAATGATGAAGATACGTGTATATGGTCAAAAACCGCACAACCGATCTCTGAATGACGATTACCGTTAGATAAAAATGTTCCAAACCCCATAGGTTCGCTTGTGTGTGTCAGGTCAAATAGATCTGTATGTTGGTTATGGAAGTTGAAGGATAAGTTATATAACCGCGTTGAATTCTTTAACGCGTAGTATTTATTGTTATATGAGCAAAGATTTGTTTCATTTATTGTTTCATAAGGCGACATATTATAATCACCAAGTAATATAACTTGCCTCCCTTGTTTTATTTTCTCTACGCTTTCACGTTTTAATTGTTCTGCTGCATCTTTATGTCTGAATTCATACCCTGGCGTTAATTTTGACGGCCAGTGAGATACTATTATTGAAATGGAATCATCATATTCTGCATCGCTCCCTCGGACTGAAACATCGAAAAGGATCCCTGTTTTTGTATTATTCCCTTTTCGATGATCTTCATCATCCATGTTGTTATGAATTATGTAGTTTTTTAGAGTTGCAGATGATTTTTTTTCATTATATAAGGCGCAGATATCAAATTTAATATTACCACTTACCTTCTCCGTTCCTCTTATTAGCTTAACAGAAATATCGCTAAAATATTTTTCTATTCTAGTGTCAAGAGTAAAGTCGTCGTCAACCTCACATATGAATACAATATCTAGTGAATGATTGATAATCATAGAGCTCAGTGCTTCCACTATAAGAGACTGATAATCTGGGTTTTTCTCTGCTTTATGTTTCAGTCCTGTATTCCAGAAAGATATTTTCATTCTCTATTTTTTCTTAGCGTCTTGTTTATATTTCAGCATTTTCCGTGAAAATAAAAACCGCCTTTTCGGGCGGCTTTTATTATACTCAAGAGTTTGCGTCACTATGTGTCGAGGTAACTAGCTTAGACTTAGAGGAGTCCCGTCACCAAAACTTGTATTCTCAGTTTAGCCTTAACTGGCGCATAAGTTCAAGACTAGCTCCTCTATATCAGTTATCAGTTATCAGTTATCAGTTATCAGTTATCAGTTATCAGTTATCAGTGTCGTTTGTCGTGTCTTTTCGGTTTAGACTCAAATCGATAAATATCGAAATGGGGGCAGCAGTCGGACTGAACGGGCATCGTGTATACAGTAGGCTGGTACATCATTTGTGAATCGGACCAAGTCTATGAACGTCCGCTGTTGATCTGCCTGTCGGACTAAGCACTAGCTCGTACAGTCTACACTAGCCGTAATAACGCTCAGTCTTTGGATTCATCTTTGGGCTGCTTACACTGGCGGCGTTTGATCTCGCTTTTTACAGCGGTGATGATGAATTGCGCCTTTGTCTCGCCAGCTTCAAGGCTACTTTCCATTTCAGCAACAACATCGTGCGGGAACCGTGCATTCAACTGCTGTGACTTGTTGTTAATTGAACCCGTTGCCATTGCTGGATCTCCATGCGCTAAGTGCGATTCAGTATACGTAAAAATAATTCTAAAAAATACCTTGAGGTGCGATTCACTTGGGCGTAATGTTAGCTCCATAGGTGCGATTCACCTATGAAATGCGAAGCCCGGCAGTGTTGGAGCACTAACCGGGCCTCTAACCACAATGTTATTGGAGCTAACACTATGGCTGATATCCAGTCTACCCAAACTCGCCCCGAATTTCAGTATCGCTTTCTTGCTTTGGGAATCTCTTCCCAATGTATCGTGCATATTATCGCTACCACCGAACGTCAGGCGCGGGAACATTCTCCTGATGGCTATGTGATGGTCTTCGCTGGTCGACTGCCAACTCAGGAGGTGTGCCATGTTTGATAACACGCCGTTAGAACCCGAAGAAGCACTCGATCAGTGTCGTGCGTTGGCTTACGCCATTGTCGAATTGGACAATCCAGAATCGAAAGAGATTTTAACGTTCGTGTTAGCGGAACGGCTTGATAACCTGCATCGACTCTTTCATGCGGTGGAGACAGATACACAAGAAGGGATGAGTCATTAACGACGGATTTCTCATCTCACAGACGCAATCTCATACTGTCTGTGCTAAGGCTGCTGCCTAAATATAGGGCAAAGAAAAAGGCGCTTAACCCGAAAGGTAAAGCGCCTTTTTTCAAATGCTTAACTGATTAGTATCAGTTCATGCCGTATTTTTTCAATTTCTTACGCAGAGTACCGCGGTTGATGCCCATCATCAGGGCAGCGCGGGTTTGGTTACCGCGGGTGTATTGCATCACCATGTCCAACAGTGGCTGTTCAACTTCAGCCAATACCAGCTCATACAGGTCACTTACATCCTGACCGTTCAATTGAGCAAAATAGTTCTTCAGTGCCTGTTTAACCGAGTCGCGCAGGGGTTTTTGGGTTACCTGAGCCTGAGAGTTTACAGTGGAAACGGTCAGTACGTCAGAATTCACGCGTTGTTCGAACATAGTTCTGTCAGCTCTTTTTCTGTTTACGCAAGATTTTCAAAATATGCCTTCAACGCCTCCAGCTGCTCGCTGGCATCCTCAATGGCGTTGAATGTGCGCCTAAACTGGTCGTTTGGGGCATGTTCCTGGAGATACCAGGATACGTGCTTACGAGCGATACGAAATCCCTTGCCTGGACCATAAAAGTCGTGCAATTCCCGTATATGCTCGATCAACAAGCGCTTAACCTCTGCCAACGGCATTGGTGCCAGCAACTCCCCTGTGTCCAGATAATGCTGGATTTCCCGAAAGATCCAGGGTCTTCCCTGAGCGGCTCGTCCTATCATCAGGGCGTCAGCCCCGGTGTAGTCAAGAACCGCTCTGGCTTTATGCGGGTCTGTAATGTCGCCATTCGCAATAATAGGAATGGAAACGGCCTGCTTAACTGCCCGAATGCTGTCGTATTCGGCGAAACCATTGAACAGGCACGCACGGGTGCGTCCGTGAATGGTTAACGCCTGAATGCCACAGTCTTCAGCCAATTTGGCAATTTCTACACAGTTGCGGTGCTCTGGTGCCCAACCGGTTCGGATCTTCAGTGTTACCGGTACGTCTACCGCTTTCACTACCGTAGAGAGGATTTGTTTGACCAAATCCGGATACTGCAACAATGCAGATCCTGCCATCTTGCGGTTCACCTTCTTCGCCGGGCAGCCCATATTGATGTCGATGATCTGTGCGCCGAAATCAGCATTAATTCTCGCTGCCGCCGCCATCTCATCGGGGTCACAACCGGCAATCTGCACGGCCCTGATACCCGGTTCATCGCTATGGACCATTCGCAAACGCGACTTGTCTGAACGCCACACTTCCGGATTGGAAGAAAGCATTTCAGACACGGTCATTCCAGCGCCCATCGCATGACAGAGTGCTCTAAATGGGCGATCGCTAATACCAGCCATTGGGGCCGCTATCAAGCGATTACTAAGCTGAAATTGTCCAATGTGCATAGACAAAAATTGACCATACTGTGCCTGCAAGGGCGCGTATATTACGCATTTTTTACGTCAGATGAAAGGCCAAACTTTGACCAATTTACGGCTATCGATCAATGAAAATGCACTTCATAAAGCCGTATAAAAATATTATTCATATTTAACAATTAGTTATATTTTTATGTCGATTTTTTGTGCTGGGAAATAATCATCTGTTTACAGAATTTTATCTGCAAGCGCGGTCATTTTTGGTGAAGATACAGCAGCCTATCAATGCTTTATCAGTGAAATGCGTTGGTTAATATGGCAAAAAAGGGCGCTGATTGACCTGAGGCTGGCCGACAGAACAGTCTGACCAGCCTCGCGGAGTGGCTTAATGGATGATGATTCGGCCATTAAGCGGCTGTGTGGGGCGGTTATTGGCGTGATGCATGACCGAGCGGAACTGGTTTATCTGATCGGCAGAGGCAGTGACGGGGTGATCCAGCACGAGCCAGCGAATGCCTTCTGAACACGGTGGCGTGGTGAGCGACCCGCTAAACCGATAGTAGTTTAATGATGTCGGTAATAGGCTCTGAATCGCGATCGGCGTGCGCACGTCCTCCGCCTGATTAACCTGAGCCGGAATCTGCTGCCATGTCGTGGCTAACGGCAGATTGGCTTCTCCTTCCTGAAACATCAACGCGATAACGGTAAGCGCGCCAGCGGCGTCTTTATAGACAAAATGGCCTTCCAGCGGGAACTGTTTACCATCAATTTCATTCTCGCTCGGTGCGTGAAAGTGAAACTGCTGCAAGGTGAATGTCTCGTTATCCAATACCAGCGTATTCCCCGAGCCAACGTTAACCTGAACGGTATGCCCGTTGTTGATAATTTGCTGTGTCCCAGACTGGAAAGCTAACTGTAGAGGGTCGTGCTGGGCATCCAGCGCTTGCCGGATATTGATGGGAGATTGGTTTTTACCGGTTTCACACAGCGAGAAGTCTGGAGACAGCTTTCCCCAGTGTGCCGGATCGCCGTTGCCTTCGTAGCCCCAGTGCACCGGATCGGCTGCCAAGGCGGAAGAGCAGACGGATAGCATCAATACGATAGAGAGTTTACCTTTCATTTTTCATCCCTTGAAAATAATGATATGGCATCGTTGAGCGCCGGGCGCAGGTGACGTCCAGTCGCTTGCCGAGCTGCATCATACGCCTGTTTATTGGGATCAATCGTGAGATATAGCAGGAAGAAAGGTGCCCACCGTTGCACATACGGTGGGCGGGACTAGCGGGATGACGTTATGACTATGCGCGGCGTTGGCCGGTAATGCGGCACCATTCTTCGTGTTCAGCCACTGGGTCAAGCGTGAACTTGTCTGCGTACGCTTCTGCGACGCCTTCAGCCTGCGTAGCCAGCACACCGGACAGGCCGAGGTGACCGCCTGCTTTTGGCAAATCGCTAATCAGCGGTGCCAGTTCGCGCAGCGGGCCAGCAAGGATGTTGGCAACGACGACATCGGCAGACAGGTCGGTAGGCTGGTCTTTCGACAGATAAAGCTCAAGACGCTCGGAAACACCGTTGCGCTGTGCGTTATCGCGGCTGGCCTGAATCGCCTGCGGATCGATATCAATCCCGATAGCGCGTGCTGCACCCAGTTTCAGGGCGGCAATCGCCAGAATGCCGGAACCGCAGCCGAAATCGATGATGGTTTTCCCTTCCAGATCCAGCCCGTCGAGCCATTGCAGGCACAGCGCGGTCGTTGGATGGGTGCCGGTGCCAAACGCCAGACCCGGGTCGAGCATCACGTTGACGGCCGTCGGGTCAGGAATGTCACGCCAGCTTGGGCAAATCCACAGACGTTTGCCGAACTGCATCGGGTGGAAGTTATCCATCCACTCGCGTTCCCAGTCTTTGTCTTCCAGCTGTTCGATCTTGTGTTTAAAACCGACGCCCAGCAGCGGTTCTTGCTCCAGCATCGCGATAACCGCGTTCATATCGGTTTCGGCATCGTACAGCGCAATCGCGTCGGTATCGCCCCACAGGCGGGTCTCGCCCGGCAGCGGTTCGAACACGGGCGTATCGTGCGTATCCTGAAACGTAACGGATACCGCACCGCTTTCCATCATGACGTCACCCAGTTGTTCAGCAACCTTTCCTGAGGTGTTTATTTTTAGTTGAATCCACGGCATAGCAGTCTCTATTACATTTAAAGTGAAGATGAAGCGGCAACCGGCGCTGGTGGATTATGACCAAAGCGGTTGCCAATAATAAACGCCATCAGGCTGAGTAACAGCGATGGCACAATCGGGTGATATCCAGCCAGCTGAAGATTGAAACTAGCCAGTAAGGTATAGCAAATCGCCCCGGTGAACATGGCGCTAAGCGCGCCCGCGGCATTCGCGCGTTCCCAATACAGACCCAGCACCAGCGGCCACAGGAACACCGCTTCCAGCCCGCCAAACGCCAGCAGGTTCAGCCAGATGATCATATCAGGTGGCCGTAAGGAGGCCAGCAGCACCAGCAGACCCAACAGTAGGGTGGTCATGCTGGACAGGATCTTGATGCGGCGTTCGTTATGGATCTGCTGCGGGCGTACGCTGAGATAGAGATCTTTGACGATCGTGGCGGAGGCCTGAAGCAGATGCGCATTAATGTTGGACATGATAGCGGCCATTGGCGCAGCGAGAAAGATCCCAGCGGCCAGCGGCGGTAATACGGTGACCATCAGGGCTGGTAACACCTGATCGGGAATGGTCAGATCTGGCATCACGGCGCGGCCCAGCGCACCGGCCAGATGCATGCCCAGCATCAGAATGCCGATGACGATCGTGCCGATGATAATCCCACGGTGTAGCGCCTTGCTGTCGCGATAAGAGATACAGCGGACGGCGGTGTTTGGCAGGCCGATGACGCCGAAGCAGACCAGCACCCAGAATGAGGCCATAAACGGCATCGACAGAATACCGTTGCTGCCCTGCGGCGACACCAGCATCGGGTCAATCTGTTGCAGCTTATCTACTGCGCTGTGCAGGCCGCCGGCGGCATAGATCACGCCCACCAGCAGGATGACGGTGCCGATTAGCATCACGATGCCCTGCATCGCATCATTGAGCACGCTGGCGCGGAAGCCGCCAAACGTGGTGTACAGCGCAATGGTGACACCGAAAATCAGCAGGCCGATGTCGTAAGGAATGTTCGCCGCGGTTTCCAGTAGGCGTGCGCCGCCGATGAACTGCACGGCCATGGCACCGATAAACGCGACCAGCAGGCTGATACTGGCAAACCACACCAGCAGCGGACTGTTGTAGCGGGCGTACAGCATGTCGTTCAGCGTGATGGCGTTGTAGCGTCGCGCCAAAATGGCGAACTTTTTCCCCAGAATTCCGAGCGATAGCAGCATGGTAGGAAGCTGGATCATCGAAAGCAGCACCCAGCCCAGCCCGTATTTATACGCGGCACCCGGCCCGCCGATAAAAGAGCTGGCGCTGACGTAAGTGCCGATCAGCGTCATCGCCAGGACAAACCCGCCCATTGAGCGGCCGCCGAGGAAATACTCGTTAAGAAAGTTACCCGCCTGACGGCGACGGTACGCGTAGACCGACAGCCCGAACACCAGCAGCAGATAGCCAATCAGCGGCAATAAAATTTCAATTTGCATCGTCACTCTCCAGTGAGATATCGCGGAAAATGACGCGCACCATCAGCCAGCACAGCAGCGTAAATACGAGCGGTAGCAGCAGGCAGGCCATCTCAAACCAGTGTGGAAGGCCGGTGATCCCTTGTGTGTTGTCTGGCAAATAGGCGGCAAGCACCCAGGCCAATAAATAAACCAGCGTCAGGCCAAAAGCCCAGCGGGCCTCTTTGTGCGCCTGAGGAAAGCGTGTATCCATGTTCTGCTCCACCGTAAATGGGAGAATGGGTATTGTTATGAACGTCATGATGACGAAAGCGGGAATTTTACGGCATGTGGGCCAATTGACTAGTAAGAATTACGCCATCAGCGTAAAAGCCAGCCGTGGGGGTAATGCTAATCGTTGAAGAATCGAGATACCGGGGCTACCACGGTGTGAGGCATCCCTGCGGGAACCTCATCACCGTGTTTCCCCTAAATCCAGAAGTAAGTGAGCAGCATTCAACTGCGGGAGCGCATTGTCTGGCAGAAAAAGCCTGCTTTGCGATAATAGATGTTAAAAGGAAGTACGACGGGTCTATTTCGGTCTGGTGAGTCACAGAGCAAGACGGAAATAGAATCTACCTCGCCACAAAATAATACTAAATGAGTATCTTGGCTTATTGATCTTGAGGTAATTGGCGAATGATGGACGTCACATCGCATAATTTTCTCAAGAGAACGTTTACTATGAGGCTATTATTTATCGTCTGCTATTCCAGCGTGGAATAGTTGCGATATGAAAGGAAAGTAATAATAGCGCCAACGATATTGGCTCTGTTGTGCATCAGGTAATTATCGTATCGCGACTTCCTGCTGCCTGAATTATGTAGTCGTTACTTTATGTTAAAAATGAACCAAAGGAGTCGTTATGTCAGTTTCAGCAAGAAATCAGCTTTCGGGTGTTGTGTCTTCCATTGTTGAGGGTGCGGTAAACAATGAAGTCGCATTGACCCTGGAAAGTGGGGATAAGTTAACGACGGTGATTACACGAGCCAGTTGTCAGTCTATGGACCTGGCCGTTGGCAAACCGGCCATTGCGTTGGTGAAAGCCCCTTGGGTCATTCTGGCATCAGCCGAATGTGGTTTGAATTTCTCTGCCCGCAATCAGTTTCACGGTAAGGTGAGTTCCGTTACGAAAGGTGCCGTCAACTCGACGGTGCAACTGCTGACTGCCGGTGGGTTGACGCTGACCTCAACCGTTACCAATGAAAGTCTGGAAGAGATGAACATTGAGGTGGGCAGCGAATTAATCGCGCTGGTTAAAGCATCCAGTATTATTCTGGCTACCCGGAAATAATTGCCGATTTCTTTAGCGAATGATACCGCTCCCAGCCGATAAACGACCGACCTATACGGGTTTGTCGGCTTATTTTTACCGTAAACGCTTTCTCCCTTCTGATGTATCCCCGCGTAAAATATCTCTTATTTTGCTGTTCAAATGCCCCACGTCAGGTATCACTGGAAATGTGATCTGGATGATTCGTCACTCATCATAATGACTTATTTAAATAAGCTCATCGGGATGAAATGAGAGACGCTCTGTCTCTCAGCGAAGGCCCGTTGCGATGTACGCATTATTTGGCGAGAGAACGTTTTACCACGAGCGCCAGCAGGGAGTGAGTGTGACGGTTTTTTTTCGAGGGAAAAATGTAGCAAAGGAGCCGAACGGTTTAATGATTGTCACTTTTGCGTCATCAGTTGTCACCTCCAGATGAGCGTACTCATGGCTCTCTGGATAACACTGGGGTTCCATTAAAAGGAGCCCGATCATGTTGAATAACCCTTCATCGAAATACAAAGCGCATCCACCGATTGACCTAAAAGATCGGCAATGGCCTGACAATACATTAACTCAACCTCCACGTTGGCTTTCCACCGATTTACGGGACGGTAATCAGGCGCTTGCTGAGCCGATGAATGAAATGCGTAAACTGAAATTTTGGGATCTGCTGATTGCCTGTGGATTCAGAGAGATTGAAGTCGCTTTTCCGTCTGCTTCACAAACTGATTTTAATTTTGTTCGCTTATTGATTGAAGAAAAGCGTATTCCACAGAATGTGACAATTCAGGTTTTAACGCAGGCACGAGAAGATTTGATTGCGCGTACCTTTGAATCGCTGAGTGGCGTACATCGCGCAACCCTTCACTTATATAACGCGACTGCACCGATTTTCAGGGATGTGGTGTTCCGTCAGACACGCGATGAAATTATTCAGCTTGCGGTCAATGCGACGAAGCAGATCCGTCGGTTATGTGCTGAGGCGCAGGAGACGGACTGGACCTTTCAATATTCGCCAGAAACGTTCTGCTTTACCGAGCCTGATTTCGCGCTTCAGATTTGCGAGGCCGTCGCCGATGTCTGGGAACCTGATGCGTGCCGTCCCATGATCATCAACCTTCCAGCGACTGTTGAGGTCAACACGCCCAATGTGTATGCCGATCAGATAGAGTATTTTTGCCGACATTTTTCCCGTAGGGATAAGGTCTGTATCAGTGTGCATCCGCATAATGACCGTGGCACAGGCATTGCCTGCGCTGAACTTGCGTTACTGGCTGGCGCTGAAAGAGTGGAGGGCTGCCTGTTTGGTAATGGAGAGCGGACTGGCAATGTCGATTTAGTGACTCTGGCGCTTAATCTTTACACGCAGGGAATCTCTCCTGAACTCGATTTCAGCCACATGAAGAAGGTGGTGGAAGTGGTTGAGGAGTGTAATCAACTCCCCGTCGCGCCACGCCATCCTTATGCCGGAGAACTCGCTTTTACGGCTTTTTCCGGGTCGCATCAAGATGCGATTAAAAAGGGGTTTGCAGCACGACAGCATTCGGCCTCGCCATTATGGGAAATTCCCTATCTTCCGCTCGATCCTGAAGACATCGGTTGCAGTTACGAGGCCGTTATCCGCGTAAACAGCCAGTCAGGAAAAAGCGGTGCTGCCTGGTTGCTTGAGCAAAACCATGGCCTCATCCTGCCTCGTCAACTTCAGAAGACCTTCAGCCTGCTGGTACAGAAAGCGTCTGAATCTGAGGGGAAAGAAATGTCGCAGATGGCTGTCTGGATACTCTTTCGTGAGGCTTACGGTTTAGTCGAATTACCGCCGATTCGGTTAACTAAATATACCTGCGATAATCAGCTTGGGCAGAACACAACGCTTTCCGCTGAAATCATTTTCCGGGATAAACGACTGAATTTGAAGGGCGCAGGAAACGGTTTTCTCTCTGCGGGAATGACGGCACTCTGCCGAGAGGTGAAAGCAGACCTTAATATTGTGAGCTATCAGGAACACACGTTAGGTCAGCGTAGTGACAGCCGTTCTGTGGCTTATGTGTGCTGTCAGAACCATGCGGGTGAATGTGCATGGGGTGTCAGCATTGACAGCGATGTTACCCGAGCCTCTTTGCAAGCGATGCTGAATGCTGCAGGGCGCTTGATTAGGGGTTGAAGTAATTGCCGGGTGTCACGCCCATGACTCTGCGAAACATGGCACTGAAGGCTCCCGGGTTGGCGTAGCCTAAATCAAGCGCCACTCGGGTGACTTGTTCGCCCTGTGCCAGACGCGTTAGCGCAATCAGCAAACGTGCGCGACGAACCCACTCACTGAATTGCATGCCAGTTTGCTGATAAAAATGTCGGCTGAGCGTTCTTACGCTGACGTTGACTTGCTCGGCAGCCTTGGCAACAGTCCAGGCTTCGTAGGGGGTCTGACGGACTGTATGACACAATAATTTCAGACGCTCAGAAATCGGCTCAGGAAGGCAAAAAGGAAGCGTATTCATCAAACGTATTTCATCAAGGATAAGTTCATAAATACGTTCGGTCCGACTTCCAGGTTCATACTTTGCGGGAAGTTTCAGGACATCGATGATGAGTTCGCGTAATAAAGGCGTTATCCCCACGACCTGACAGATAACAGGGAGGTCTG
Organism: Pectobacterium polaris; assembly: GCF_002307355.1. Taxonomy (NCBI): domain Bacteria; kingdom Pseudomonadati; phylum Pseudomonadota; class Gammaproteobacteria; order Enterobacterales; family Pectobacteriaceae; genus Pectobacterium; species Pectobacterium polaris. Next base: position 1,476,158 of record NZ_CP017481.1, read on the forward strand.
CTCTGGCCAGCGGTTCGACAAAAAGCACTCTGGCCTTAACTTCACCCACAATATGTAAGGCATGTGGAATATCTGCGGGTATCCATACCCCACGCGAGGGCGGAACCACCCAGAACCCCTGTTGGGTTTCAACCCGAATAACCCCGCTAAGCGTATGAATTAACTGGGCGCAACGGTGAGTGTGCCAGCTTTCATAATCCCCGTGAGTATAGTTGTGTGCGTACGGAATTAATGGTCTGCACGAGAAATCAAAATCGGATTGTTTTGTCACTCCGCACCCACCCTCTCATCCTAAAAAGATGAGATATCCTACCTCGTTTACTCGCGGGCTGCTTGTGCTAGTCAGTGTTTGCGAGTGGCATGACTACTCGAAGGCCTAAATAACAAAGGCCAGCATAAGCTGGCCTTTTGACTCGATTGCGCAATGTTTACTGCAAGCCGAGTTTCTTCTCCAGATAGTGGATGTTCGTGCCACCTCTCTGGAAGTTTTCGTCGCTCATGATCTTCATCTGAAGTTCGATGTTGGTTTTGATGCCATCGATGATCAGTTCAGCCAGCGCGTTCTTCATACGGGAAATCGCGATTTCGCGCGTTTCGCCGTAAGTGATCAGCTTGCCGATCATGGAATCGTAATACGGCGGTACGGTATAACCGGCGTAAATATGCGATTCCCAACGAACACCAAAGCCACCCGGCGCGTGGAAACGCGTGATTTTACCCGGGCTTGGCAGGAACGTGTTCGGGTCTTCCGCGTTGATACGGCATTCCACTGCATGGCCGCGAACCTTAACGTCTTTCTGCTTGATGGACAGCGGCTGACCAGCAGCAATACGCAGCTGTTCTTTGATCAGATCCACGCCGGTAATCATTTCGGTTACCGGATGTTCCACCTGAATACGGGTGTTCATTTCAATGAAGTAGAACTCACCGTTTTCGTACAGAAACTCAAACGTACCCGCACCGCGATAGTTGATATCGATACAGGCTTTGGCGCAGCGATCGCCGATATTGCGACGCAGTTCGTCCGTAATGCCCGGTGCTGGCGCTTCTTCCACCACTTTCTGGTGGCGGCGCTGCATGGAACAGTCACGCTCGGCCAGATAGACGGCGTGGCCCTGACCATCAGCCAGAATCTGAATTTCCACGTGACGTGGGTTTTCCAGATATTTTTCCATGTAAACCATGTCGTTGTTGAAAGCCGCTTTGGCTTCCGCACGGGTCATGTTGATGGATTGTTCCAGCTCTTTGTCGCTGCGCACGACGCGCATACCACGACCACCGCCGCCGCCAGAGGCTTTGATGATGACCGGATAGCCGATGCGTTTTGCATGAACACGGTTAGCGTCCATGTCGTCGGTCAGAGGGCCATCGGAGCCTGGTACGGTTGGAACACCCGCTTTTTTCATGGCGGTGATGGCAGACACTTTATCGCCCATCAGGCGAATCGTGTCGGCTTTCGGGCCGATGAAAATAAAGCCGGAGCGTTCAACTTGCTCGGCAAAATCCGCATTTTCGGACAGGAAACCGTAGCCAGGGTGAATCGCGACGGCACCCGTGATTTCCGCAGCGGAAATAATCGCTGGGATATTCAGATAGCTTTTTGTTGACGGAGCCGGGCCGATACACACGGTTTCGTCCGCCAGCAATACGTGTTTCAAATCGCGATCCGCACTGGAGTGAACGGCGACGGTTTTGATGCCCAGTTCTTTACAGGCACGCAAAATACGCAGCGCAATCTCTCCGCGGTTAGCGATAACGATTTTATCTAGCATGATAAGCCTCGTTATTCGATGACAACCAGTGGCTCGTCAAATTCAACCGGCTGACCGTTTTCGACCAGGATGGCTTTCACCACGCCTGATTTGTCGGCTTCGATCTGGTTCATCATTTTCATCGCTTCGACGATGCACAGGGTATCGCCGACATTGACGTGCTGACCCACTTCCACGAAGGCTTTAGCATCCGGGCTTGGGGTGCGGTAGAAGGTTCCAACCATTGGAGAACGAACGATGTGTCCACTGATGGCAGCCGGTGCTGCAACTGCTTCCACTGGCGCTGGTGCAACGGCGGCAGCCAGAGCAGGCTGTGGCTGCATCATTGGCGTAGCGTAAGCCTGTTGCATCATCGGGTAGTTAACCGCTGCTGGGGCACGACTGATACGTACTGATTCTTCACCTTCAGAAATTTCCAGTTCGGCGATGCCGGACTCTTCAACCAGTTCGATCAGTTTTTTGATTTTACGAATATCCATGGATGTGGTTCCGTACTCTTTTGTTTAATTGGAAGTTGACAGGCGTTTTACCGCCGTCTGTAAAGCATACTGATAACCATCTGCCCCCAGGCCACATATCACGCCTACCGCAACATCAGAAAGATAGGAATGATGACGAAAAGGCTCACGTGCGTGCACGTTGGACAGATGAATTTCGATAAACGGAATCGCGACCGCCAGCAGGGCATCACGCAGCGCAACGCTGGTGTGGGTAAATGCCGCCGGGTTAATCAGAATGAAGTCTGTGTTTCCTCTGGCCTGATGGAGGGTATCGATCAGAACATGTTCCGCATTGGATTGCAGATGGGAAAACTTCACGTTCAATGCCTGCGCCTGTGTTTCCAGTTCGCTGACAATGTCTGCTAACGTCGTACTACCGTATTTGTCGGGCTCTCGGGTTCCTAGCAGATTCAGGTTTGGACCATTCAAGAGCAAAATGTGAAACTTTTCTGCCATTGTGCTGCTATCTCCCGCGATTGACCAAGATTGCAAAAACAGTGTCGCACAAAATAGCGCGAAGCTATTCGTTTGTCACCTTTCGTGACGCAAATTGTCCGGCCCGAGAAATTAAAGTCGTGCATTATAACCATATCGTGGCAATTCGCAGCTAAATACTGGTCTTATCAGCGGAGATATTCCTGTACCAAGCCGTGAGAAGGCGTGAATCTCACTGTCGCCCATCACCCGCTTTTCCTGTGTTGCTGCGGCGTTTAGCGCCACCATTGGCGAAATTTATTATAACGAAACAGCAGCAGTATCAGCGCCGCGAGCGCATACAAAATAGGCTGCGGGGAGAGCGTTTTAACTGACCAAAGATAGTGGATAGGCGCAAGGATGGCGACTAAATAGACGAAATTATGCAGTTTTTGCCATTGCGATCCCAACTTGCGCATCATTATCTGTGGCGACGTCACCGCCAGCGCCAGCAAAATCAGCCAGCTTACGATCCCCAGCGTTAAATACGGTCGGGATATCAGCTCTTTGCCCAGCAGCGCCAGATGATCCAGACCCAACTCCAGCATTGCATAGCTCACCAGATGTAACGTCGCCCAGAAAAAGCACCACAGCCCGAGAAGGCGTCGGCAGCGAATGAGCAGCGGCTGTTTGCCGTAGCGCGCTAATGGCGTAACCAGCAGCGTCGCCAGCAGCAATTTCAGCGCCATTCTGCCGGTAAAGTGCTGGATATCTTTGGCCGGGTCAGCGCTGAACCACCCCTGGTCAACTGACAATATCAGCCACAGCAGCGGCAGAAAACCAGCCAGGTGGAGTAGCACTTTTAACCGGGTAATGTGTTGTAACGTCAGTCTCATGCTGATGTGGATTCCTATCCTGACAGGCGGCGATGGCTAGAAGTTAGCTAAAAATTGTCGCGCAGATTCAGACCGCGATACAGCGAAGCGACCTGATCGGCATAGCCGTTGAACAACAGCGTGGGTTGGCGCTCAACGTTAAGTAGCCCGCCTGAACCGATGACGCGTTCCGTCGCCTGCGACCAGCGCGGGTGATCCACATGCGGGTTAACGTTGGCATAGAAACCATATTCATCCGAGGCCGCCAGATTCCATGTGCACGGGGGCTGCTCGCGGGTGAGCCGGATATGCACGATAGATTTGATGTTCTTGAAGCCGTATTTCCACGGTGTTACTAACCGGATGGGGGCACCGTTCTGCGGCGGTAACGTCTTGCCGTAAACCCCGACGGCCAGCAGCGCTAGAGGATTCATGGCTTCATCGAGCCGTAATCCTTCGACATAGGGATAGTCGAGACCACCGCCCATGAAGCGATCTTTTTGCCCCGGCATCTGTTCCGGATCGTAAAGCGTCTGAAATGCTACGTAGCGCGCGTTGCTGGTGGGTTCGGCGTATTTAATCAGCTTGGCTAACTCAAACCCGACCCACGGAATCACCATCGACCACGCTTCGACGCAACGGAAACGGTAGATCCGCTCTTCCAGCGGAAAGCGTTTTAGCAAATCGTCGATATCCAGCGTGAGAGGTTTGGCGACATCACCGTCTATTTTAACGGTCCAGCCTTCGGTTTTTAACCCGCCGGCATTCGCTGCCGGATCGGCTTTATCCAGCCCAAATTCATAGAAGTTGTTATAGCCCGTGACCTTATCTTCCGGCGTGAGCGGCAGATCGAGTTTCCAGTCGGCGGATTGGCTAAACGTGAGCGGTTTACCCGGCGGCGCTTTGGGTTTATCACCGCCTTTAAACCAGGCCAGCAGGTCAGCCTGTGCAGAAAATGGCAGCGCGAGCGCCGCAGCGGAAATACCCAGCGCTTTTAATACGCGCCGACGCTGATAGAAGAGGGATTCCGGGGTAACGTCGGCTTCTGTGAGCTTGCGATGTTTGTGCATGTGAACTCCCGCCAGTCATTATTATTGTTGACGTAAAGTGGCGTACTTAGTGGTTACCGTTCACTTAGTTATAGATGAATTGCGATAGAAACTGCGATAGGAGAGGTGAAATACTTTTTTGCAGGGTGTAACAGCCACCCGAAGGTGGCTGAGCGCGTAAACAAAAGACGTTAGCTGATTTTCACCAGCGTGCGGCCAGTGACTTTGTTTTCCAGCAGCGCGGCGGCGACAGCAGGGACGTCTTCCAACCCGATTTCCTGCGTGACCTGCTGATAGAACGATTCAGGCAGAATGGCAGCCAGACGCTCCCACGCTTGCTGACGGCGAGCCAGCGGTGCCATTACGGAATCCACGCCTTGCAGGCGAACATTGCGTAAAATAAATGGCATCACGGTCGTTGGCAGCGCAACACCACCAGCCAGACCGCATGCGGCGACCGTCGCGTTGTAATCCATCTGCGCCAGCAGCGTCGCCAGCACGTTATCGCCGACGGTATCCACCGCGCCAGCCCAACGTTGTTTTTCTAACGGACGAGGACTTCCGCTGAATTCGCTGCGATCCAACACCTGTTTGGCGCCCAGTTTTTTCAGGTAATCGGTGTTGTCAGCACGGCCGCTGACGGCAGTAACCTGATAGCCTAGCTCTGCAAGCAGGGCGACTGCCGTGCTGCCGACGCCGCCGCTGGCACCTGTCACAATAATGTCGCCGCTTTCCGGGGTGATGCCACCGTCTTCCAGCGCCATCACACACAGCATCGCAGTAAAGCCAGCCGTGCCAAGAATCATGGCTTTACGCGCATCCAGCGACGCGGGTAGCGGAATCAGCCAATCGCTCTTCACGCGTGCCTGTTGCGCCAAGCCGCCCCAGTGGTTTTCACCCACGCCCCAACCGGTCAGGATGACGGGTTGGCCGACGCTAAACCGATCGCTGTCGCTGTGGCGTACTGTACCGACGAAGTCGATCCCAGGAACCATCGGGAAGTTACGAATAATTTTGCCTTTGCCAGTAATGGCAAGCGCATCTTTATAATTAATACCGGACCAACTGATATCAACAGTCACATCCCCGGCGGGAAGCTGCTCCGCGTCAATCTCGCGAATCTGAGCGTGGGTCAGTCCGTCTGACTGTTCAAGAACTAAAGCCTGCATGGGCTATCTCCTGTAGCAGGATGAAAATGGGGAAGTCATTAACGACTATAGTTATTACAGGTACTATTTGTTAAAAGGTACTGTTTGTTAAAAAAGGTACTATGTAGCTGGCCTATGCGAACTGATAAAAAACAACAAACTCGCAGAAATGACAATTATTTGGAATAGGACGCAGGGATGGGATTTACGACCAGGTTCTCGATACTCATAGTATTGCTGACGGTTCTCGCTATTTTTCTTATGCTTTTCAGTAGCATATTTAGCCTCTGTTATTATAGCCAGTTGCGAACTGAGCAGCAGCTACGCGAGGTCACGGCCAGTATCGATCAAGCGTTATTAGTGCAATCGCCCGAAAATATCCAATATTGGCTGCCGGGAATGATGAAGACGGCAGGCATTGTGGCGTTGGATATTCAGGATAACGATTCGACCCTCTATTCAATACAGCTGCCCGAGGCCGGTTGGGAACGCACGCACCTCTATCATGAGGTCGAATTCCCGCTGATGCATCATTTGAACATGACGATCGCCTTAAAATATGTCGACCCGCTGATTGGTTTACCGCGGTTCGTGGTGTCGACGTTATCGGTATTGCTGGCCGCGGGCCTGATGCTCCTGATGCTGTATTTCTCCATTCGCTGGCTGCGTCGACAGGCTGCCGGACAGGAAGAGTTGGAAAAACGCGCACAGCGTATTCTCAAGGGCGAGCGAGAATCGGTTATGCAGGGCTCGGTACGTGAATGGCCGGTCAAGACCAGCGGGGCGCTCGACCAACTGCTGTCTGATTTAGTGGAAGCGCGGGAGGAGCGTGGGCGGGTTGATACGTTAATCCGTGCTTTCGCCGCGCAGGATGCTGAAACCGGGCTGAGTAATCGTCTGTTTTTTGATAATCAATTGACCACACAGCTGGAAGATGGCGAAGAAGTGGGGACGCACGGCATTGTCATGATGATTCGCGTACCTGATTTTGAAACCTTGCAAGAAACGCACGGCTATACCAATGCGCTTCAGGAATACCGTTTCACGCTGGTCAACCTGCTGTCGACGTTTGTCATGCGCTACCCCTCTGCGCTGCTGGCGCGTTATTTCAGCAGCGATTTCACCGTATTACTCCCCCACAGCACGCTAAAGGAAGCCACTGCAATTGCCACGCAGTTGGTGAAGTCTATCGATATTCTCCCCGCCTGCCCGTTGATCGATCGCGAGGAGGTTCTCCACATGGGTATTTGTGCTTATCGCGGTGGGCAAAGCGCCGAGCAGGTGATGGAGAGTGTGGAGGACGCGACGCGCAATGCGGTGTTGCAGGGCGGTAACAGCTGGTGCGTGTTTGACAGGCAGGTGCCTGACAAAGGGCGCGGCAGCGTGAAATGGCGTACGTTGCTGGAACAGACGCTGGCACGCGGTGGCCCACGGCTGTATCAGAAGCCTGCGGTGACAAAAGAGGGCGTGGTACATCATCGCGAAATGATGAGCCGGATTTATGACGGAGAACAGGAACTGCTTGCGGCGGAGTATATGCCGCTGGTTCAACAGCTGGGGCTGGCAGCTAGCTATGATCGGCAGCTTGTGGCACGAATTATTGATTTGTCAGCGAACTGGCCCGGAGAAACACTGGCTTTACCGGTAAGTGTGGACTCACTTTTGCAAAAGCCTTTCCTGCGCTGGCTAAGAGAAATATTGCTGCAATGTCCGAAAACGCAGCGTCAGTGCATTTTATTTGAACTTGCAGAGGCAGATGTCTGTCAATATATCGGCCGCCTGCGCCCGGTTCTCAATTTGATCCTGGGATTAGGCTGTCGCCTGGCGGTCACGCAGGCGGGTTTAACGCTAGTCAGTACGACGTATATCAAGTCACTCTCCGTGGAGATCATCAAGCTTCATCCCGGTTTGGTCCGCAGTCTTGAGCGCCGCCCGGAAAATCAGCTGTTTGTACAAAGCCTGACCGAGGCCTGTAAAGGCACGCAAACACGGGTGTTTGCCGCTGGTGTGCGAACCAAAGAGGAGTGGCGGATGCTGTTGGGTAAGGGCGTTTATGGTGGGCAAGGCGATTTTTTTGCCGCATCAGTCCCTATAACGGATGAGCTGAAAAAATATTCACCGCGGCATCGTGTTTAATATAAACGTCCCGTTCAAATTGACGTAGAATGAGGCGGTTGTTAAATCGGTTAGTGTGTGCTTACGTTAGCGGCAATCCGATTAAATGTTAGATTTTATGTCCTGTGTTAGCGCAATTCTGTCGGGTGGACAGTGGTAAGATGCCTTGCCGCCTGAGGAGAAAGCATGCTGTGCCTTCTTCCTGACGCCGACGTGCGCAACGCAGACTCATTTTTCACCGAAGCAGAGCCTTTTCGTGCCTTGTCGCTGCTTCGTGTGGTTGGTAAAGTAGGCGGATTTATTTTTCGCCCCCAGCTTGCAGGATTATCCTTTAGTTATGTTTAAGAAATTTCGTGGCATGTTTTCCAACGACTTGTCCATCGACCTGGGTACCGCCAATACCCTGATTTATGTTAAAGGGCAGGGCATCATACTGAATGAACCCTCTGTGGTTGCGATTCGTCAGGATCGTGCGGGTTCTCAAAAGAGCGTGGCAGCAGTCGGCCATGACGCTAAGCAGATGCTAGGTAGAACGCCTGGGAATATCGTGGCGATTCGTCCGATGAAAGACGGTGTGATTGCCGATTTCCAGGTCACAGAAAAAATGTTACAGCACTTCATCAAGCAAGTGCATAGCGACAGCTTTATGCGTCCAAGCCCGCGCGTGCTGGTATGTGTGCCGGTTGGTGCAACGCAGGTTGAGCGTCGTGCCATTCGCGAATCCGCGCTGGGTGCAGGTGCCCGTGAAGTGTTCCTGATCGAAGAGCCGATGGCGGCTGCGATTGGTGCTGGCATGCCAGTATCCGAAGCGACCGGTTCCATGGTTGTGGATATCGGTGGTGGTACTACCGAAGTTGCGGTGATCTCGCTGAACGGCGTGGTGTACTCCTCTTCTGTACGTATTGGTGGTGACCGCTTTGATGAAGCGATCATCAACTACGTTCGTCGTAACTACGGTTCACTGATTGGTGAAGCGACGGCAGAACGTATCAAGCATGAAATCGGCTCTGCTTATCCGGGCGACGAAGTGCTTGAGATTGAAGTGCGCGGCCGTAACCTTGCAGAAGGTGTACCGCGTGGGTTCACGCTGAACTCCAACGAAATTCTGGAAGCGCTGCAAGAGCCGTTGACGGGTATCGTCAGCGCAGTCATGGCGGCGTTGGAACAGTGTCCACCTGAACTGGCTTCCGATATTTCCGAGCGCGGTATGGTGTTAACCGGCGGCGGTGCGCTGCTGCGTAACCTGGATCGTTTGCTGATGGAAGAAACCGGTATTCCGGTTGTGGTGGCTGAAGATCCGCTGACCTGTGTTGCCCGTGGTGGTGGCAAGGCGCTGGAAATGATCGACATGCACGGTGGCGATTTGTTCAGCGAGGAGTAATCCTGTCTGGAAAAGGGGGGACCGGATGGATGAACGCCTGCGTTTTTCATCTCTCGTGGTTACCCCTTTTTTATTTGCCTGAGCAATGAAATTCGCCCTATGGGGTGCCGCTTTGTGACGTTAAAAATCGCCAGGTGCGATTTGAGGTTGCTGTCGAGGAATACGCAAATTTTATGAAGCCGCTTTTTAGCAGGGGGCCTTCCCTGCAATTACGACTTTTTCTTGCTGTCGTTACCGCGATTGTCGTGATCGTTGCGGACAGTCGGCTCGGTTCGTTCGTCAAAATCAGAACGTACATGGACACCACCGTCAGTCCATTCTATTTTCTGGCGAATGGGCCTCGTCAAGTTCTGGACAATATGTCTGCCTCACTGGCAACCCGTGAGCAATTAGGCCTTGAAAATACTGCGCTGCGTCAGGAACTGTTGATGAAAAACAGTGACCTGTTACTGCTAGGCCAGTTCAAGCAGGAAAATGCGCGCTTACGTGAACTGCTCGGCTCGCCGCTGCGTCAGGATGAGCAGAAAATGGTGACGCAGGTGATGTCCGCCGGAACCGACCCTTACAGCGATCAGGTGGTGATTGATAAAGGTCAGGCGAACGGCGTGTATGAAGGGCAACCGGTCATCAGCGATAAAGGCGTGGTGGGTCAGGTTGTGGCGGTTGGTCAGTTTACCAGCCGGGTTTTGTTGATTTGTGATGTTTCCCACGCGTTGCCGATTCAGGTGCTACGCAATGATATCCGCGTGATTGCCGCCGGCAATGGCTGCGCCGACGATCTGCAACTCGAACACTTGCCTAACAATACCGACATCCGAGTGGGTGACGTACTGGTCACATCGGGTCTGGGCGGTCGTTTCCCCGAAGGGTATCCCGTTGGTGTCGTGTCATCGGTCAAGGCCGATACACAGCGAGCCTATACGATTATTCAGGCACGTCCGACCGCCGGGCTACAGCGCCTGCGCTATCTGCTCTTACTGTGGGGTGTGGAAAACAACTCCAATACGGCGCTGCCGCCAGCGGAAGTACATCGGGTTGCCAATGAGCGTCTGATGCAGATGATGCCGCAGGTTTTACCGTCGCCTGACGATATGGGACCGCCACTTCCTCCTGATACCGCTGTGCCCACCGCCGAGCCGCAGAGAGGCCGCCAATGAACCGTTATCGCAGGCATGGCAACTGGATTATCTGGCTTTCTTTTCTGATCGCTATGGTTTTGCAGATTATGCCGTGGCCGGATGAAATCTACATGTTTCGACCTTCCTGGCTGACGCTGTTTCTCATTTATTGGGTGATGGCATTGCCACATCGGGTGAATGTCGGCACCGGATTTATATTAGGTCTGATTATGGACCTGATTCTTGGGTCTACACTGGGAGTACGGGCGCTCGCGCTGAGCATTGTTGCTTATCTGGTCGCCTTTAAATTCCAGCTATTCCGAAATATGGCGTTATGGCAGCAGGCATTAATTGTCATGCTATTGTCGCTGGTGATGGACCTCACGGTATTCTGGGCAGAATTTTTAGTTATTAATGTCTCTTTCCGACCGGAAACACTCTGGAATAGTGTCGTTGATGGCGTACTCTGGCCGTGGCTGTTCCTGCTGATGCGTAAAATTCGTCGTCAGTTTACTGTGCAATAAGGTGATTCATGACTCAGCTTTATCTGGCTTCCGCTTCTCCCCGCCGTCGCGAACTGCTCACGCAGCTCGATATTCCTTTTTCTGTACTGAATATCGCGGTGGAAGAACAGCGGTTACCGGAAGAAGCGGCGGAAGTTTATGTCCGACGTCTGGCGCATGAGAAAGCGGCTGCGGGTGTCGTAGCGGCACCGTCTGATTTACCGGTTCTGGGTGCAGACACCATTGTGGTACTGAACGGTCAGGTATTGGAAAAACCACAGAATGAAGCTCATGCGGCAGCGATGCTGAGTCAACTGTCCGGAAAACCACATCAGGTAATGACGGCCGTTGCGCTGGCAGATAAAGATGATGTCTTGAGCTGTCTGGTGACAACCGATGTCGTCTTCCGCCCGCTTTCGCAGCAGGATATCGAACGGTATATCGCCAGCGGCGAACCGATGGATAAAGCCGGGGCTTACGGTATTCAGGGCAAAGGTGGATGCTTTGTCCGGTCGCTTAACGGGAGCTATTACGCGGTGGTTGGGCTGCCGCTGGTAGAAACCCATGAGCTATTCAGTAATTTTGCTGCGTTGCGGAGTGCAAGAGGAAAACATGACTGCTGAGTTACTGGTAAACGTTACACCGTCAGAAACGCGCGTTGCCTATATCGACGGCGGCATTCTGCAAGAAATTCATATTGAGCGTGATGCGAAGCGCGGCATTGTCGGCAACATTTATAAAGGCCGCGTGAGTCGCGTCCTGCCGGGCATGCAGGCGGCGTTTGTGGATATCGGTCTGGATAAAGCGGCATTCCTGCACGCGTCCGATATTATGCCGCACACCGAATGCGTTGCCGGTGACGAACAGAAGAATTTTCACGTCCGCGATATCGCCGAACTGGTACGTCAGGGTCAGGATCTCATGGTGCAGGTGGTCAAAGATCCACTGGGAACCAAAGGCGCACGTCTGACGACCGATATCACGCTGCCATCGCGCTATCTGGTGTTTATGCCCGGCGCATCGCACGTCGGCGTGTCACAGCGGATTGAGAGCGAAGCGGAGCGCGAGCGCTTAAAGAAAACGGTCGCCGAGTATTGTGATGATGACGGTGGTTTCATCATTCGTACCGCTGCGGAAGGCGTCGGTGAAGAAGAGCTCTCGCAGGATGCGGCGTTCCTGAAGCGTCTGTGGGTCAAGGTGATGGAGCGTAAAAAGCGCAACCAGACCAAATGTAAGCTCTACGGTGAAGTGGCGCTTGCTCGGCGGATTTTGCGTGATTTTGCTGGCGCTGCGCTGGATCGCATTCGGATTGATTCCCGACTGACGTATGAAGCGCTGCTGGAATTTACCGCCGAATACATTCCAGAGATGACCCGTAAACTCGAACACTACGCGGGTAAACAGCCGATTTTTGACCTGTTTGACGTGGAAAATGAAATCCAGCGTTCGCTGGACAGAAAGGTTGAACTGAAATCCGGCGGCTATTTGATCATCGATCAGACAGAAGCGATGACGACCGTTGATATCAACACGGGGGCATTCGTTGGCCACCGCAACCTGGATGAAACCATTTTCAATACCAACACAGAAGCGACGCAGGCGATTGCACGACAGCTGCGTTTGCGTAACCTCGGCGGCATCATCATTATCGATTTCATCGATATGAATAATGAAGATCACCGTCGGCGTGTGCTGCATTCTTTGGAGCAGGCGCTGAGTAAAGATCGGGTTAAAACCAGTATTAGCGGCTTCTCTCAACTAGGATTAGTGGAGATGACGCGCAAACGCACGCGTGAGAGTATCGAACACGTGCTGTGTCATGAATGCCCGACGTGTAATGGTCGTGGCACGGTGAAGACGGTAGAAAGCGTCTGCTATGAAATCATGCGTGAAATCGTGCGTGTCCACCACGCTTATGACACCGATCGTTTCCTGGTCTATGCCTCACCGGCAGTCGGGGAAGCGCTGAGAAGTGAAGAATCGCACGCGTTAGCTGAGGTCGAAATTTTCGTCGGCAAACAGGTCAAAGTACAAATCGAACCCCTGTATAGCCAGGAGCAGTTTGACGTCGTCATGATGTAAATTCGTGCGCTCGTCGTCGGCGACGAAAGAAGGAGAAATTAGTGAGGCGACTGCCCGGAATACTCATCATCACGGGTGCCACTCTTGTCGTGATGGTAGCGCTGTTAGTCAGCGGCTTAAGACTGGTGCTGCCACAGCTCGATCACTTCCGGCCACAGCTGGTGGCCTGGGCGCAGTCTGCTGCCGGTGTTCCGTTAGAAATCGGCTCGATGACGGGACGCTGGGAGTCCTTTGGCCCCACGCTGGAAATTGAAAAGCTTCGCACGTCCCTGCCGGAATCGGACTGGCAGGTTGAACGCATTACGCTGGCGCTGGATGTATGGCAGTCGCTGCTGCACGGGCGCTGGCAGTTTCGCGATCTCACGTTTCACCAGTTAAAACTGGATATTAATAGCCAATTCACCGGGCAGCAGCAGGATAGCAAACTGATGGAGTCAGGGAAGGTCAGCGATCTTTTCCTGCGCCAGTTTGACCACTTTGACCTGCGTGATAGCCAGATTACCTTTCTTACCCCTTCCGGTTCCCGCGCGGAACTGAGCATTCCTCAACTGACCTGGCTGAATTCCGAGAAGCGTCACCGGGCGGAAGGCTTAATCAGTCTGTCGAGTTTTAATGGTCAGCACGGCGTCGTGCAGATGCGTATGGACTTGCACGACGATCAGGGGCTGCTTAGCAACGGCACGTTCTACTTGCAGGCTGACAATATCGATATGAAGCCCTGGCTCAGCCGCTGGATGAAAAACACGACCGGGCTGGAAAGTGCCGATTTTAGTCTGGCAGCCTGGTTGAACGTCCGTGACGGCGACATCCACAGCGGTGATGTGTTCCTCAATCACGGAACGGCAGGCTGGGGTGAAGGCAGCGATGCGCATCGCCTGAATGTGGATGACATGACGCTGCACGTCAGCCGTCAGGAAAATGGCTGGCAGGTGGATGTGCCTGAGTTGAATCTGGCAACGGATGGCGTCGCCTGGCCGAAAGGTCGGCTCTCCGCGCTCTGGCTGCCAAAGAATGAACACATGTTAGGGCCCGATCGGCAGGAAGAGCTACGCGTTCGAGCCAGCAACGTGGCATTGGCGCGGGTAAGCACGCTGCTTCCGCTGCTGTCCGGCACGACGCCAGAATTGAAAGCGCGCTGGGATGAACTGCAACCGACGGGTACGCTGAATACCGTTGCCGTCGATATCCCTCTGCAACAGCCTGAGCGAAGCCGCTTTCAGGCCAACTGGCAGGATGTGAGCTGGAAGCAGTGGAAATTACTGCCGGGCGTCGATCATTTCTCTGGTTCTGCCCGCGGCAGCGTAGAGCGTGGTCAGGTCAGCATCGCGTTAAAGCAGAGCACGTTGCCCTATGTTGATATGTTTCGCGCGCCGCTGGAAATCAAGCAGGCCAGCGGCACGATTGACTGGCGTAATGATGCCACAGGTCTGGCGCTCTGGAGCCACGGGCTGGACGTGCAGGCCAAATCGCTATGGGCTAACGGCGATTTCCGCTATGAACAGCCCGCTAAGCAGGAGCCGAAACTGGATATTCTGGCAGGCATTCGGCTGACCGATGCGGCGGATGCCTGGCGCTATTATCCTGAACTGTTTATGGGCACTGAGCTGGTGGACTATCTGAGCGGCGCGCTGAAAGGCGGCCGTGTCGATAACGCCACACTGATCTTTGCTGGCAATCCGCAGCATTTCCCGTATACGCATAACGAAGGCCAGTTTGAAGTCTGGGTGCCGGTTAAAGAGGCCACCTTCGAATTTCAGCCGGGCTGGCCTGCGCTGACGCCGCTGGATATCAATCTGGATTTTGCCAACAACGGCCTGTGGATGTTTGCGCCGCAAGTCTGGCTGGGCAAGGTGGAAGGCAAAAACATTAGCGCGGTCATTCCCGATTATGAAAAAGAGATGCTGCTGGTCGATGGCGAACTGGACGGTCCGGGGCCTGAAGTGGGGAACTATTTTCATCAGACGCCGCTGAAATCCTCGCTGGGTACGGCGCTGGATGAGCTGAAAATTGGCGGGCCGGTGAAAGGCACACTGCATCTGGATATTCCGCTTGCCGGCGACGACGTCCGCGCCAGTGGTGATATCGCGCTGAACAATAACAGCCTCTATATCAAGCCGCTGGATACCACGATTAAGAATCTGACCGGTAAGTTCCGCTATGAAAACGGCAACTTACGCAGTGACACGCTTCAGGCGAACTGGATGAATCAGCCGATAGCCGTCAATTTCACGACGGAAGAGCAAGCGAAGGCTTTTCTGGTGAATGTTGGCTTGCAGGGCGACTGGCAGCCTGCGCTCTTGCCCGGTTTACCGGCGTCGGCCAGCAAAGCCCTGTCCGGCACGGCTGGCTGGAAGAGTACCGTGGCCGTCAACCTGCCGCATTATGGTAAAACAACGTATGATGTTGATGTACAGGCTGATTTAAATAAACTAAGTAGTCACTTACCTAACCCGCTAAGTAAACCTGCTGGCGAGAGCCTGCCGCTGGAGGTAAAAGCCAGCGGCGACCTGAATGGTTTCGCGATGCAGGGACTGTTGGGCAAAGATAACCACTTCAATAGCCAATGGCTGCTGAAAGGCGACACGGTGACACTGGCGCGGGCAAGCTGGCAAAACGGGGCAACGGTGGCGCCTGCATTGCCAGAAGACTCCTCGCTGGTGCTCGATCTTCCGCCACTGGATGCTGAAAGCTGGCTGGGGCTTCTGCCTGCGCTGCGTGCTTCGGCACCGGTGGAAGGGAAAAAGGCGCACAGTACGCTTCGTTTTCCAGAAGCTGTGACGCTGCGGACGCCTGAACTACAGCTGCTGGGGCAGCAGTGGCACGATCTAGAAATCACGCGTAAAAATACGCTTGCTGGCAGTGAAGTGCAGGCAAAAGGGCGCGAAATTGACGGAACGGTTGAGATACCCAATCGCGGCATGTGGCGCAGCGACATCAATTATCTCTACTACAATCCTCAGTGGAAAGGGAATGAAGCGACCAACCCGGTGGCATTAGCAGAGAAAAAATCACCGTTGAATGACCCGAGCATCAGCTTTGAAGACTGGCCGTCTCTGGCGGTTAACTGTCGCCAGTGCTGGATTGTCGGGCAGAATATGGGACGTATTCAGGGGACGCTGCTGCCAGAAAAGGAAAAATTAACGCTGGCAGACGGTATGATTGATACGGGTAAAGCCCGTCTGACGGTAAACGGTTCCTGGCAGGAAAACGCGGAAGGCGTGCGGACGGCGCTAAAAGGCCGTCTGACAGGTGATAGCCTGGAGCAGAACGCTAACTGGTTTGGCGTTGATTCACCGCTTAAAGCTGGTTCTTTCGATGTGGACTACGATCTGTACTGGCGTGGTACGCCTTGGGCGCCGGATATTGCCAGCCTGAGCGGAATATTGCACACGCGCATTGGTAAAGGTGAAATTGCCGAAGTGGGCGCGGGTCAGGCTGGTCAATTGCTGCGTTTATTGAGCTTTGATGCGCTGATGCGTAAGCTGCGGTTCGATTTTAGTGATACGTTTGGCCGTGGATTTTACTTCGACTCGATTCGCAACACGGCATGGATTAAAGACGGCGTGTTGCATACTGATGATATGTTGGTCGACGGTCTGGAGGCCGATATCGCGATAAAAGGCGATCTCGACCTCGCTAAGCGACAGGTCAATATGGAAGCGGTTATCGCCCCGGAACTTTCCGCGACTGTGGGGGTGGCGACTGCATTTGCCGTTAACCCGGTTGTCGGGGCCGCGGTGTTTGCTGCCAGTAAAGTGCTGGCACCGCTATGGAACAAGATTTCGCTGATTCGCTACCAGATTTCCGGTAGCCTCGATCAGCCGAAGATTCAGGAAGTGCTGCGTGAGCCGAACAAGAAGAAAGGCGAATAATGCCGTTAGGGCAGCGCAGTGTACTCAGCCGATTATCTGATAAAGAGTGAAAAACTATGAACCTTTCTTTTGTCAGTGAGCAGTTACTCACCGCCAACAAATTGAATCTTGACGACCTTGCCGCTGTGCTGGGGTCGCTTAATGAGCGTCGACTGGACTATGCCGATCTCTATTTCCAGTCCAGCTACCATGAGTCTTGGGTGCTGGAAGATCGCATCATTAAAGACGGTTCTTACAATATCGATCAGGGCGTGGGTATCCGTGCGATTGACGGTGAAAAGACCGGGTTTGCTTATGCCGATCAGATCACGCTGAACGCATTGCATCAGAGCGCGCAGGCTGCACGCAGCATTGTGCGGGAACAGGGCACAGGGACTGCGCACACGCTGGGAGCGGTATCGCATCATGCACTTTATCCAACGTTGAACCCGCTGGATAGCCTGACGCGTGAGGATAAAATTGCGTTGTTGCAGCGTGCCGACACGGTCGCACGTGCCGCAGATGCGCGCGTACAGGAAGTGTCTGCCAGTCTGACCGGCGTGTATGAGCTGGTGCTGGTGGCGGCAACAGATGGCACGCTGGCGGCGGATGTGCGCCCGCTGGTTCGTCTGTCGATCAGCGTGCTGGTCGAATCTGAGGGCAAACGTGAACGTGGTTCCAGCGGCGGCGGTATGCGTGGCGGCTATGACTATTTCTGGGAAGTCGCTGACGGCGAAGCACGCGTCGACGCCTGGGCGAAAGAAGCCGTGCGGATGGCGCTGGTTAACCTGTCGGCGGTGGCCGCCCCTGCCGGGCCGATGCCTGTGGTATTGGGGGCTGGCTGGCCGGGTGTACTGCTGCATGAAGCGGTTGGTCATGGTCTGGAAGGCGATTTTAACCGTCGCGGTACGTCAGTATTCAGCGGGCAGATGGGGAAACTCGTTGCGTCAGAGTTGTGTACGGTGGTGGATGACGGCACGCTGACCGGGCGTCGTGGTTCGCTCTCGATGGATGATGAGGGCGTTCCGGGGCAATACAATGTCCTGATCGAAAACGGTATTCTGAAAGGCTACATGCAGGACAAGATGAATGCTCGTCTGATGGGCGTTGCGCCAACGGGCAACGGTCGCCGCGAATCTTATGCGCATCTGCCGATGCCGCGCATGACGAACACCTACATGCTGGCTGGGAAATCCACGCCGGAAGAGATTATCTCCAGCGTTGAATACGGCCTGTATGCGCCAAACTTTGGCGGCGGTCAGGTCGATATCACTTCTGGCAAGTTTGTCTTCTCGACATCCGAAGCATACCTGATCGAAAAAGGCCGTATCACTACGCCAGTCAAAGGCGCCACGCTGATTGGCTCCGGCATTGAGGCGATGCAGCAGATCTCTATGGTCGGCAACGATCTGGCGCTGGATAACGGCGTCGGCGTGTGCGGCAAAGAAGGGCAAAGTCTGCCTGTCGGCGTGGGTCAGCCTACGCTGAAGCTGGAAAGCCTAACCGTCGGCGGCACCGCGTAATTCGTGCTGATACCCTGAGTTCCCTTTAAGACCGCGCTTTATGAGCGCGGTTTTTTTATGTAGCGGAGCACACAATCAGGACACAGCGGCAATAATCGATTTGAGCTGCTTGATGTGTATTTCATCCCGCTGAACCAAAACGTCTTCTTTAATCTTGAGAACAATGCCTTTTAACAGGTCTGTTGTGCTGGAGATGTTTGTCGTGGTTTTTAGTACATCAATATCTGTCGCGACATGCCGACCTTTAAGCGAAAGACGTTTCTCGGATTTTCCTTTTGCCAAATCACTTTGTAGAAAACGCGGGATATCTTTTGCCGCTGCGTGGTCAGCCGCCAGTGTGTGCAGATAATATTTCATCAGCGTGGGAATAAAATCGGGTTCCCCACCTAATTCACAACTTGCCAGATTCAGGATATCTATCATGTGTGCGGGCACTCGACTTTCCAGCGCTTTACGCTGCACATCCAGTGCTTTCTTAATCATGGGCGTAGACTGATGAGGGATGATGGCAACATTTCCGCAGCGTTCGCAAACGCCAACCAAAGCTTGTCTCACCACACCGCTCTTATCGCTGAACGGGACGTCTTTAAGCTGAAACGTCGCGGTTTCAAGTGACTGGCATGTGTTACAGAGAGCGGCCTGTGTATCGCCGACTTTGAAAATTTTCATGTCATCGCCTCAATGGTGGACGCTAATAAAGACACAATCCGGCTCGGTAAAATACCATTTGATATACCACGGTATTCCCCGATGGCTGCAACGGATGATATGAACATCAATATGCGCTGCAAAATGATGGGGTGAAGAGGAGTAGGATGGCCCGGCAGATTGATAAATAATATCACTGAGTTCTGTTATTGATGTTTGTCCGGTTACCAGCAAATTCTTCGTGCTGATATTCCCTCTGGCTTCATGCAGCACATTACCTGACTGCAAACAGACAATAAGCTGCTTTTTGGCATCCTTGAATCCCATCTTTCACCTATATTGTACGAATTTATTCGTACGTTATCCATGTGATTTTACTTTCCTGAACGAAAGAAGAGATATAGCGCAAGGATGGTGGGATCGGGATGTGTTTTGTATGAAAGAGGGAAGCGCTTCGCGTTTTCCTCTTTGCAAAACCTACTTTTTTTCCTCGCTATGATTCTGCCGATAACCCTGATACGTCAAAGCGACGTTTTTGAAGTATTC
The DNA here is from genome assembly GCF_002307355.1 of Pectobacterium polaris. Lineage (NCBI taxonomy): Bacteria > Pseudomonadati > Pseudomonadota > Gammaproteobacteria > Enterobacterales > Pectobacteriaceae > Pectobacterium > Pectobacterium polaris. The sequence goes on from NZ_CP017481.1 coordinate 1,495,683, forward strand.
CGTCATGTAGTTAATGCAGACTTGTACTTTCAGCGGCAGGTTGTCTTTGCGGGTGTAGAGCGCGTAGACCGGGCGCGGGTCGGAGTGGTAGCGGTTGAACAGAATCTCGATTTCGCCGCGATTGATTTCATCCACAACCCACATAAGCGGAATGTACGCGATGCCCGCGCCAGTCTTGAGCCAGCGCACCAGCGTTTGTGGGTCGTTAGTGACAAAGCGCCCTTGTGGTGTGACGCGGGTCGAAATGCCTTCTGGGGCGATCAGCTCGAATTCGCTGTCAGGACGTACGCTGTATTCAAGCCAGGAAAAATTCACCATATCTGCCGGTTTATCCGGCGTGCCGTGCTGTGCCAGATAGCTTTTTGCAGCACAGACGACCATCGGCATCGAGCCTAATCGTTTCGAGAACAGGCTGGAATCCTGTAGTGCACCGACGCGGATAACGATATCCAGCCCGTCTGCAATCAGATCGGGAGCGGGAATCCCGGTGACCAGATTGACGGATAAACCGGGATATTCCTTCAGCATCGCGGCAGTCATGGTGGACAACACATTCTGCGCCATCGTGGAAGAACTGCCGATGCGCAGCGTGCCGATCGGCGTGTTGTTGAAGGCGTAAAGCTGCTCATGGACCTCATGCGCTTCATGCAGCATGCGGCGACAGCCGTGGTAGTAAATTTTTCCCGCTTCCGTCAAACCAATGCTGCGCGTACTGCGATTAAGCAGCTTAATCTGTAGCTCATCTTCAAGCTTGGTAACGGTCTGGCTGACGGCGGATACGCTCATCTGTAACTGACGGGCCGCGGCGGTAAAAGAACCAAATTCCACCACGCGGGCAAACACCGACATACTCTTTAGTCTTTCCATTATTCACTCTGGCTTAAAAGTGATTTAGATCACGCTATGTAGATAAGGTGATAATAAGCATCCATAATATAGCCTATCCGGTGGTTCTGGGCAGAACAGAGCCATTCAATGATTGTGTTTATTTACCCAATTAGAGTAATACGCTGATTTCCCATCGTTAGTCAGCCCCTGCTGACATCGCTATTCATCAGTTTAACGCTATCCCATCCGTTGGCTACCCGCCCGCGGGATGAGGCTCTGTTGTCGGTGCTGAAAGGCCGCCAGACGATATAATTTACCACCCGGTAGCGCACCTGCTCGTTACCGCTCTCTAATAGAAAAAGGAAAAGAGGATGAGTTCACTCCCGGTTATGGTGCTGTTCGGGCTGTCATTTCCCCCCGTATTTTTTGTCTTGCTGGTATCGCTGACCCTGTTTTTTGTCGTGAATCGCCTGCTGCAACCGACGGGGATCTATGACTTCGTCTGGCATCCTGCGCTGTTTAACAGCGCGCTGTTCTGCTGTCTGTTTTATTTATTGTTCCGTTACGGTCTGTGAGGTGTCTGTGAAAGCTTTCTTTTTACCCTTGTTTAGACAGCAGGCCGTGCTGATCAAAAAACTGAGCCGCGTGGTTATCACGCTGGTGATTGTGCTGTGTGCGATTGTGGCGATTTTCCGGGTCTGGGCGTTCTATACCGAATCGCCCTGGACGCGCGATGCCAAATTTACGGCGGATGTCGTGGCGATTGCGCCGGACGTCAGCGGGTTATTGAGCGATGTTCGCGTTACGGACAATCAATTGGTGAACAAAGGTGACGTGCTGTTTGTCATCGATCAGCCGCGCTACCATCAGGCCGTGGCGCAGGCGGAAGCCGATGTTGCCTACTATCAGGCGCTGGTGACGGAAAAACGTCGGGAATCAGGACGCCGGGCGCGACTGGGCATCAGTGCGATGTCACAGGAAAATATCGATCAGTCCAGTAATGCATTGGAAACCGCCACGCATCAGCTTGCTAAAGCGCAGGCGGTATTGTCACTGGCGCAACTGGAGCTGGAACGCACGGTGGTACGTGCTCCTGCCGACGGCTGGGTGACCAACCTGCATGTGCAAAGCGGTGAGTTCATCGAGCGAGGTAACACGGCGGTGGCGCTGGTGAAGAAGGACTCGTTCTATCTGTTGGCATACATGGAAGAGACCAAGCTTGAAGGCGTGCGTCGTGGCTACCGTGTGGAGATTACGCCGCTGGGTAGCGAAAAGATATTTTATGGCACGGTCGATAGCGTGGCGGCTGGGGTGAATAACAACAGTAACAGCGCGAACAGTAAAGGTTTGGCTAACGTGGATTCCAATCTGGAATGGGTGCGTCTGGCGCAGCGTGTGCCGGTAAAAATTCGCCTCGATCGTCAAATGGGCGACCTCTACCCGGCTGGCACCACGGCCACCGTAGTGATCACCGGTGAGCAGGTCAACAATGATAAAGAGCCTTCACCGCTCATCCGTCTCCTTTATCGCCTGCGTGAGTTCGGCTAAGTGAGGCGATGATGAAAACTCCGTCGCTAACAGGCGCTATGTTCTTTACGACGCCAAAATTTGCGCGCCTTCGCTTCGCTTTCAAACTGAGCTTCGCGATTGTGCTGTCCCTGTTTCTGGGCTTCCATCTCCAGCTGGAAACGCCACGCTGGTCGGTGCTGACGGCGGCGATTGTCGCTGCGGGTCCGGCATTCGCGGCGGGTGGTGAGCCATTTTCTGGCGCCATTCGCCATCGTGGCATGCTACGTGTTGTCGGCACCTTTATCGGTTGTATCGGTGCACTTGTCATCATTATCGCTACCGTTCGCGCGCCGGTTGTGATGTTGATGCTGTGCTGTATTTGGGCGGGCTTCTGCACCTGGGTTTCCTCGCTGGTTAAAGTCGAAAACGCCTATGTGTTCGGGCTGGCGGGTTATACCGCGCTGATTATCATTGTATCGACGCAAGGAACACCGCTGCTGACGCCGCAGTTTGCCGTGGAACGCTGTAGTGAGATTGTGTTGGGCATCGTCTGTGCGATTCTGGCGGATTTACTGTTCTCACCGCGCTCGATCAAGCAGGATGTCGACCGCAGTATCGGTGAACTATTAGTGGATCAGTATCGGTTACTGCAACTCTGCATGAGCGGGGCGGAGAAAGACGCAATAGACAAGGCATGGCACGCGCTGGTGCGCAAAACAACTGCGCTAAACGGCATGCACAGCAGCCTGATGTTGGAGTCCTCGCGTTGGCAGAACAGCAATCGCCGCTTAACGTCGCTGCATACACAATCACTCACGATGATTACACAGGCGTGTGAAACCTACCTGATTTTGCAGGACGCCCCGACTCCCGTAAAAAGCAGCCTGAAACAAGTGTTGGATCAGCCTGTTGAGTCGTTTCGCGATGTGCATTGCCGTGTGAAAGCATTGCGCCAGCTGATTGCGGCGGACAGTCGTGACGTGCCGCCGATGCTGATCGGTTGGGTCGGAGCGGCGACGCGCTACCTGCTGCTGGCGAAGGGCGTGCAGACCAACGGGCGTATCAATACGATTGAAGCTGACGTGCTGAACAGCGAGGTGGAAATTAAAGCACCATCGGCTGAAACGCATCACGCCATGATTAATGGCTTACGCACTGGCGTGGCGACGGCGCTGGGCTGTCTGTTCTGGCTGAGTACTGGCTGGACCTCTGGCAGCGTGTGTATGGTGATGATTGCGGTGGTGACGTCGCTTGCCATGCGGTTGCCGAACCCGCAGATGATGGCGAAGGATTTTCTTTTCGGGACGATCTACGCGCTGCCGCTGGGTGCGGTGATGTTCATGTTTATCATGCCGTCAACGCAGCAAAGTATGCTGTTGCTGTGCCTGAGTCTGGGAGCAATGGCTTTCTTTCTCGGCCTTGAAGTACAAAAACGTCGACTTGGCTCACTGGGTGCATTGGCCAGTACGATCAATATTCTGGTGTTGGATAACCCGATGACGTTCAACGTCAGTCAGTTTCTGGACAGCGCGATCGGCCAGATCATCGGCTGTTTTCTGGCGTTGATGGTGATCCTGTTGATCCGGGATAACACTAAAGCACACACGGGGAGAACGCTGCTGAACCGCTTTGTGTATGGTGCGGTCTCGGCGCTGACGACCAACACGGCGCGTCGCAAGGAAAATCACCTGCCAGCGCTGTATCAACAACTGTTCCTGCTGCTGAGCCGCTTCCCTGACGATATTGCCAAGTATCGCCTCGCACTGTGGCTAATCATCATGCACCAGCGTCTGAGGACGCTGGATATTCCACAAAACGCGGCGCTGTCTGCCTTCCATCGCCAGATTCGTGCAACGGCGGAGCAGGTGATTTCAGCCCGACGCGATAGCACGCGCAGCCGCTATTTCACGCAGCTGTTGGACGAGCTTGAGCGTTATCAGCAGATGCTGACAGAACAGCAGCTACCGCCGAGCGTAACAGTGCCTGTCGGGCGATTGACCGGGATCCTGCGTGATTATCAGCATGCGCTGAGCAACTAATCTCAGTGGGCGAGGTGAAGCGGTAACTCTGACGATTAATCCGAGAGTACCGCAGCCCTCGCCCATCACCTCTATACTGAATTATCTGTAGCTTCCCTCATAACGTCATGGAATATGACCCTTTTCAGGAGGTAATACGATGTCAGGACAAAATTTGCAGGATCATGAACTGTTTAACACGGGCTACTTTGCTGCGGGGAAATGGCAGCAGAGCGGCGCGACCTTCAAGGTCGTGAATCCGGCGACGGGCGAGTCGATTGCCTGCGTGGCGAAAGCGGGAAAGAAAGAGGCGCAGGCGGCGATTGACGCCGCCTATGCCGCCTTTCCTGCCTGGAAGCGTAAAACCGCGAAGGAACGTTCTGAAATCCTGTATCGCTGGTACGAACTGATTCTGGAAAATAAACGCTATCTGGCGGAGTTGATGACCGCCGAGCAGGGCAAACCTGTGCAGGAAGCCGAAGGCGAAGTTGTTTACGCGGCGAATTTCATTCAGTGGTTTGCTGAGCAGGGCAAGCGGGCGAACGGTGAGATTATTCCGCCGGCTAAGCCCGGATCGAAGATTTACGCCACGCGTGAACCCGTTGGCGTCGTTGTCGCCATTACACCGTGGAATTTCCCGCTGGCGATGCTGACGCGGAAGCTGGGGCCGGCGCTGGCCGCAGGATGTACCGGTGTTATCAAACCTGCTAATAACACGCCGCTGTCTGCGTTTGCACTGTTGGCGCTGGCACGGCAGGCGGGTGTGCCGGATGGTGTACTCAACGGTGTGGCGGGTGATACGCAGGCGATCAGCGATACCGTCATGGCGAGCGATAAAGTGCGCAAAATTTCCTTCACGGGTTCGACGGAAGTAGGGAAAACGCTGGTGCGCAACGCCGCAGAGACCATGAAGAAAGTGTCGATGGAGCTGGGCGGGAACGCGCCTTATATCGTGTTTGATGACGCAGATATTCAGGCCGCAGTAAAAGGCGCGATAGCTAACCGTTTCCGTAATGCGGGTCAGGTTTGTGTCAGTGCCAACCGATTTTATATTCAGGACGGCGTCTACGATGAGTTTGTCTCTCTGCTCGCGGAAGAAGTGAAGAAGCTGAAAGTCGGTAATGGTATGGATGACGGCGTTGTGCTCGGCCCGCTGATTGACGATGCTGCGGTTGAGAAGGTAGAAAAGCACGTCAATGACGCGGTGGAAAAGGGAGGCAAGGCGCTCGTGGGTGGTAAACGGCATAAGCTGGGCCACAGCTTCTTTGAACCGACGGTGATTATTGATGCCAACGAAGCGATGCTGCTGGCGCAGGAAGAAACGTTTGGCCCGGTTGCTCCCTGTTTCCGTTTCAAAACGGAAGAAGAAGTGATTCAGCGCGCCAACAATACGCCGTTTGGTCTGGCGGCTTATTTCTACAGCCAGAATTTGCAGCGTGTGTTCCGCGTGGCAGAAGCGTTGGAGAGCGGCATGATTGGCATTAATGAGTGCGCGGTTTCAACCGAATTAGCTCCCTTCGGCGGTGTGAAAGAGTCAGGATTAGGCCGCGAAGGTTCTGTTTTGGGGCTGGACGAGTTTCTGGAAGTGAAAACCTGGCATTTGGGCGGGTTGTGATCTGAATGGATGTTGCGCTCGGAATTGATCGTGAATCCGATTGAATACCGGTAAGACAATATAGGCAATACAATACAGGTAATACATGGGATGAGTGAGTCAGACTCCTCATCCCACGATTGCCGTTACTCTGTGGTTTCAGCCAGTTCGCGCAGATACTGGAAGATCTGGCGGGCGGATTTCGGCGGCTTATTCGTCGCTTTCTCTTTCTGCGCATTACGTACCAGAGAGCGCAATTGCTGACGGTCAGCGTGAGGATACAGCGCCAGAATATCAGGAACCACATCGTCACCTTCTTCAATCAGACGGTCACGCAGCTGTTCCAGTTTGTGGAATAACGCCACCTGCTGATTATGACGGTTGTTCAGTTTATCCAGTGCGGTTTGGATCGGCTCTGGATCGCGGGCGCGCAGCATTTTACCAATCAGCTGTAGCTGACGGCGGCGGCCTTCTTTCTTGATCCGCTGCGCCAGTTCCACCGCTGCACGAAGATCGTCGTCCAACGGGATCTTTTCCAGAGCGTTTTTGCCCAGCTCGACCAGTTCCGCACCGAGATCTTTCAGCGCTTCGGCATCGCGCTTTATTTCACTTTTGCTGACCCAGATAATTTCATCATCTTCGTCGTCTTCTTGGTTCTCTGGGACGTCATTCAGCCAGTCTTCGTACTTTTGCTTCATGGTTGGCTCCTAAAAAGTGTCCAGGAGCAATTCGTAACGCTACGCGTAGCGGCTCCGGGATGGTGAACAGCGTGCCCACCAGCAAAAAAGAGGCTGATACTAACAGGTTTGGGCTTTGTGCGAAATTGTCCGTAGATCCTGTTAGACTAGAAAGCATTATGCTACACCATTTTATGCTCCTCATACTTCACGTTACCTGTGCGTTGGCTGCGCGAAGTATAGAGAGTATACGCCCCTTTTGTGCTCGTTGCGGGGATGATGATGGTGAGCTTTCTTCCACTCATTATGGCAGAACAATGACGATAACTACTCAGGTTGCAGAGCAGCGTAAAGCGCTGGAGCTCGCGGTTGCTCAGGCGCTGGAACTGGCGCGTGCCGGTTCTGATGCGGCAGAAGTCGCGGTGTCAAAAACGACGGGCATTAGCGTCAGTACCCGTTATGGTGATGTTGAAAATGTTGAATTCAACAGCGATGGTGCGTTGGGCATTACGGTTTATCACCAACAGCGTAAAGGCAGCGCCTCGTCTACCGATCTCAGCCCGGATGCGATAGCCCGTACCGTACAGGCCGCGCTGGATATTGCTCGTTATACTTCTGTCGATCCTTTTGCTGGTCCGGCGGATCGAGATCTTCTGGCGTTCGATGCGCCGGATCTGGATCTGTTCCATCCGACCGAGCTGGATGCGGATCGCGGCATTGAATTAGCCGCTCGCGCAGAGCAGGCCGCATTGCAGGCTGACAAGCGCATCACCAACACCGAAGGCGGCAGTTTTAACAGCCACTACGGCGTTAAGGTGTTCGGCAATAGCCACGGCCTGCTGAAAAGTTACTGTTCTAGCCGTCACTCCATGTCCAGCTGTGTGATTGCCGAAGTGAATGGCGATATGGAGCGGGACTATGCCTACACCGTTGGCCGTGCGCTGGATGACTTACTCAGCCCGGAATGGGTGGGCGAAGAGTGTGCACGTCGCACGTTATCCCGCCTGTCACCGCGTAAACTGCCTACCATGCAGGCACCGGTGATGTTTTCTGCGGAAGTGGCGACGGGCCTGTTTGGCCATTTGGTTGGCGCCATCAGCGGCGGCAGCGTTTATCGTAAATCCACTTTCCTGCTGGATAAGCTGGGTCAGCAGATTCTGCCGGAATGGCTGACGATTGAGGAACAACCTCATCTGCTAAGAGGGCTGGCTTCTACGCCGTTCGACAGCGAAGGCGTGCGGACGCAGGCGCGTGAAATTGTGAAGGCGGGCGTATTGCAGACCTGGCTCATGACAAGCTACTCCGCGCGTAAGCTGGGCATGCAGAGTACCGGCCATGCAGGTGGCATTCATAACTGGCGGATTGCCGGACAGGGGCTGGATTTCAACGGTATGTTGAAACAGATGGGCAAAGGCCTGCTGGTGACCGAACTGATGGGGCAAGGTGTGAGCGGTGTGACGGGGGATTATTCCCGTGGCGCATCCGGCTTCTGGGTCGAAAACGGCGAAATTCAGTATCCGGTCAGCGAGATTACCATCGCGGGTAACCTGAAAGACATGCTGCGTAATATCGTGACGGTGGGGAATGATATCGAAACCCGAAGCAATATCCAATGTGGTTCCGTTCTGCTGCCAGAGATGAAGATCGCAGGGGAATAAGCCTGCTCTTTGTGAGTAACCGTCGCCGTCGGCAGTGTCCGACGGCTGTTACTCCATGCCTTATTAGCACGTACCTTGTATCAGAATTGTACCTTGCTGGTTTAGCGGTGGTACTCGCCTGCGGCTTCTGGCTGATAGAGTAGTTCTAGTACTTCAATTCGCGTTTCTTCACCGTTTGGCAACTGCCAGGCGATAGAATTTCCCACATGCATTCCCAATAGTGCCGCGCCCAGCGGAGCCATCACCGACAGCGGTTCTTGACTGTCCTTCACCGCGGCCGGATAAACCAGCGTGCGGATGTGCTCTTCGTTGGTATTCAGATCGCGGAAACGCACCCGACTATTCATGGTGACGACATGTGAGGGAATCGATGCCGAAGGCAGAATTTCCGCCCGATCCAGCTCCTCATTCAACGCCTGTGCGATATCGCTGTCCGCAAAGGCGGGCTGCTCCAATAACATATCCAGACGTTCTGCATCCAATTCACTGATTGTCAGGTTAGGTTTCGTCATACTCCTCTCCAGTTGGTATTTTCAGATGATATAAAAATAACCCCCGCGCCCAAAGGAGCAGGGGGTATAAGAAAATATTATGATTTATAGAGGTAGATAGTAGGGGGTTCGGGAGGGAAAGTGAAGCGCTCCTTGTCACGAAGGCTGGCAGATACCCGTCATACTTCAAGCTGCTTGTGCGTTGGCTTCCCTTACTCACCCCAGTCACTTACTTGTGTAAGCTCCTGGGGATTCGCGCGATTGCCGCCTTCACGCAACTCGAATTATTTAGGGTATAGCCTGCTAAGGAAATGCTAGTCCTCGTCGAACCCCGCTTCAAACAGCCCGATGACGGCGGCAAGCGCCTGCTCTTCATCTGGGCCTGTCGCTTCTACCTCAATGAGTCGCCCTTTGGCCGAGTCCAACATTAGCATGGCAATCACGCTGCTGGCTTCGGCTTCGGTACCGCTGTCATTACGCAGGATCACTTCTGCATCAAAGCTCTGCACCAGCTCGAACAGCTTCATGGCTGGGCGAGCGTGCATGCCCAGCTTGTTTTTGATTTCAACCGTTTGCCGGACTGTCATAGGTTACCTGGTTTACCGACTATTATGAGGGTTTACGTTTTTCCAGCGTACGGTGGCGCGACTGCACGTTCTTACCGCGTGAGCGGAAGTAGTCTGCCAACTGTTCGGCGACGTAGACGGAACGGTGTTTACCGCCGGTACAGCCAATGGCGACGGTCAAGTAGCTGCGGTTATTGGTTTCCAGCATCGGCAGCCACAGTTCCAGATAGCTGCGAGTCTGGTAGATGAAATTGTGAACTTCGGTATGCCTGTCGAGGAAAGACGCAACAGGCTTATCCAGACCGGTCATCGGGCGCAGTTTCGGATCCCAGTGCGGGTTCGGCAGGAAGCGCACGTCAAAGACGTAATCCGCATCGATAGGGATACCGTGCTTAAAGCCGAACGATTCGAACACCATCGTGAGTTCGCGTTCCCGCTTGCCGAGCAGTCGGGTACGCAACATTTCGGCCAGTTCATGTACCGACATCTCTGAGGTGTCGATAATCAGGTCGGCACGTGAACGCAACGGCTCCAGCAGGTCGCTTTCTTCATCAATGGCGCTTTCCAGTGACAGATTCTTGCTGGAAAGCGGGTGAAGGCGACGGGTGTCGCTGTAACGACGAATCAGCGTATTGCGATCGGCATCCAGAAACAGCAATTGAGGCGAGAAGCTGGGTGGCAGTTGCTCCATGGCATGCTCGAAGATCTCTGGTGATTCCGGCATATTGCGCACGTCAATGCTGACTGCTGCGGAAATGTTACGTGCCGCAAGCGTATTAGCCAGTTCTGGCAGTAGAACCACTGGCAGGTTATCTACGCAGTAGAACCCCATATCTTCCAGTGCGCGCAGGGCGACAGATTTCCCTGAACCTGAGCGACCACTGACAATCATCAGCACCATCTGACGACTCCCCTCTGGCAATGTGATGGCGAATTTTCATTGCCACTGTTTTTATAAAGTGATGTATAGCTAAAAAAATGACGGCTTAGCGCATGGATTGCAAGCATTCTCTGAATCCACCGCGAATCGCCCGTCATCGTGAACATGACAACCATCCGGCTTAACCAGCTTCCGTCATAATCTGGTACAGCTCTTCATCGCTTTGCGCCGCACGCAGGCGTCGGCAAACCGTTTTATCCGCCAGCCGCTTGGCAACAAGCGACAGGGTATGCAAATGGGTTTTACATTGTTCCGCTGGAACCAGCAAGGCAAAAAGCAGATCAACAGCCTGATTATCAATGGCATCGAAAGCGATCGGTTGCTCTAACTGGATGAAAACACCGATGGCGCCCAGCGCATTATCGTCTTCCAGCTTGCCGTGAGGAATGGCAATGCCGCCGCCGATTCCCGTGCTGCCCATCCGCTCCCGGGTCAGGATGGCATCAAAGATAATCTGCGAAGGAATGTTAAGCTGCTTGGCTGCGAGCTCACTGATAATTTCCAATGCCCGTTTCTTACTCTGGCAGTGGACGGTGCTTCGGGTGCACTCAGGACGTAATACGGTGCTGAGCTGCAATACGGGATCGTGGTTCATTTTATTTTCACTTAACGACGCTTTCACTGCTGGTGATCCCGACCCACCCGATGGATGGGCCGAGTTTGTCCTTTGCCAAACGGCAAAGGAGAAAATTAGTGCTGCTTGAGTTTATCTTTATGCTTATTGAGCTGTCTCGCCAGCTTATCAATCAATAAATCTATCGCGGCGTACATATCTGCCGCCTCTGAGGTTGCATGCAGCTCGCCGCCATTAACGTGGAGCGTGGCCTCGGCAATTTGCTGAACTTTTTCCACTCTCAATACCACATTGACCTGATTAATCCGGTCAAAATACTGCTCTAATTTGGCAAACTTGCCATTAACAAAATCACGCAGCGGTTCAGTGATCTCGATGTGGTGTCCGGTAATGTTGAGCTGCATAGTGTCTTCCTTCTCTGTTGAGATCAAATCAGTTGTTTACGCTGATTCGATGGTGGGATAGATAAAGACTCTCGGTATTTTGCAACGGTTCGACGCGCCACGATGATGCCCTGATCGGAAAGCAGTGCCGTAAGCTTGCTATCGCTCAGTGGCTTCACGGGGTTTTCCGCCGCAATAAGCTTCTTCACCAACGCGCGGATTGCCGTTGATGACGCTTCCCCGCCACTATCGGTATTAACGTGGCTGGAGAAGAAATATTTTAGCTCAAAAATGCCGCGCGGGCTGTGCAGGAACTTCTGTGTCGTCACGCGTGAGATGGTGGATTCATGCATATCCACCGCTTGAGCGATGTCTGCCAGTACCATGGGCTTCATGAATTCTTCGCCCTGCTCGAAGAAATCCTGTTGCTGCTCGACGATGCTGCGGGTCACTTTCAGCAGCGTGTCGTTGCGACTTTCCAGGCTTTTAATGAGCCAACGCGCTTCTTGCAGATTGCTGCGGATAAATTGTCCGTCGCTGTCGTTGCGTACGCTGTTACCCAGCGCGGCATACTGCTGGTTAATCTGCAAACGGGGAACGCTGTCGGTGTTCAGTTCGACGACCCAGACTCCCTGAACTTTACGTATCAGCACGTCAGGAATCACGTATTCGGATTCGCCGGTGTTGATCGACTGGCCTGGACGGGGATCGAGCGATTGGATCAGCGCCAGTGCTTCTTTCAGCACGTCTTCTTTCAGACGCGTTACACGAATCAGGCTGCGGAAATCATGGTTGGCTAACAGATCGAGATGATCGCTGACGATCAGACGCGCTTCGATCAGGCGTGGTGTGTCGTCGGCAAACTGGGAAAGCTGCACCAGCAGACAATCACGCAGATCGCGAGCGGCCACGCCAACGGGATCGAAGCGCTGCACGCGTTTGAGTACGGCTTCAACCTCTTCCAGCGTTACGTCGTCGTCACCGATGCTCTCAAGAATGTCCTGTAGCGGTACGGTCAGGTAGCCGGTGTTGTCCACCGCATCGACGATAGAGGTGGCGATAGCTGCGTCGGTGTCGGAAAACGGCGTTAGCTCAACCTGCCACATCAGGTAATCCTGAAGCGTTTGCGTGGTTTCGCCTTGATAAATTGGCAGTTCTTCATCGCGATAGTCGGTGCCGGTGCCCGACGGCGTGCCTGCGGAGTAGATTTCATCCCAGGTGGCATCGAGCGGCAATTCTTCCGGCATGTCTCTTTGTTCAAGCGCTTCACCGGTATCCAGTGAATCGCTGTCTGCCTTTTCGAATGACTCGATTTCGTCGTGCTGATCCGTTTGTTCGAGCAACGGATTGCTTTCCAGCGCCAGTTGAATTTCCTGTTGCAATTCAAGCGTGGACAGTTGCAACAGGCGGATCGCCTGTTGGAGCTGTGGAGTCATGGCCAGTTGCTGGCTAAGCCTGAGTTGCAAACCTTGCTTCATAAATCGCGCTAACGTCCCATAAGTACTGCAAAGAGAAAATATTACCCTATCAGAGTCGGAAGCCTTCGCCCAGATAGACGCGTTTCACCTGTTCATCGGCCAGAATATCGGTCGGTGAACCGTGGGCGATCAGGTTACCCTGACTCACGATGTAGGCTCGTTCACATACATCAAGCGTTTCGCGGACGTTATGATCGGTAATCAACACGCCAAGCCCGCTGTCACGCAGATGCTCAATGATTTTTTTAATATCCAGTACGGAGATCGGGTCTACGCCCGCAAACGGTTCATCCAGCAGGATGAACTTCGGATTCGCTGCCAGCGCACGCGCAATCTCTACGCGGCGTCTTTCTCCACCAGACAGCGATTGTCCCAGACTATCGCGCAAATGAATAATATGGAATTCTTCCATTAGCTCATTGGCACGATCTTCCTGCTGCTCGGTCGTCAGATCTTTACGGATCTGTAACACCGCCATCAGGTTGTCATACACGCTTAAGCGACGGAAGATCGAGGCTTCTTGCGGCAGATAGCCGATGCCGCGCAGCGCACGTTCGTGCAAAGGCAACAGGCTGATGTCATCGTCGTCAATGACGATGCGTCCTTCATCACGCGGAACGATGCCGACGACCATGTAGAACGTTGTCGTTTTGCCGGCACCGTTCGGCCCGAGCAGGCCGACGATTTCACCGGAATTCACGGTGAGGCTGACGTTTTCCACGACCTTACGGCCTTTGTACGCCTTGGCTAGATTTTCTGCGGTTAATGTTGCCATAACTTATTCAGTGACCCGTGGTTGCGGTTGCTGAGAACGAGAAGGCTGGCTTTTGTTCTCTTTCTCCTGAAGCTGAGAAGGGACCAACACCGTCGTCACGCGTTTTCCTTTGTCGCTGGTCGCTTCCATCTGCTGCTGTTTCACCAGATAAGTGATGCGATCGCCTTTGACATTGCTGTCCTGCTGTTCCAGATAGGCATTGCCTGTCAGCACCAGAAAGTCGGTGGCCAGCTCGTAGCGGATTTTCTGTGCGTGACCTTTTACCGGTTTGCCGTTGTCCTGCATCTGGTAGAACGTCACGGGATTGCCGTAACCTTCCACCACTTCACTGCCTTGCGTGCCCTGTGGACGCGTCACGACGACCTTGTCGGCTTTCACTTCAATTGTCCCTTGCTTCACGACAACATTGCCAGTGAACGTCACCGTGTTGCCCTGCATGTCCAGAGATTGCTGTGCTGAATCAATGTGAATAGGTTGATTGCTATCGCCGGTGACGGCAAAGGCGGAAACGCTGACGGCGAACAGCGAGCTGGCGATCAGGGTGTTACGCATCAGATTATTGGTTTTGGATTTCATAAGAGGTTTTTACCTTTTCGATCAACTCGGCCGTTTTGTTACGCAGATTCCCGCGCATTTTCATTCCGCTTGAGGTAAAGCTGGTGCCGTACAGGGTCACTTCATCATCGGAAGAAACGTCCTGCGTTACCAGATTCACCTGGGCATTATTCGTTGTGATGCGCTGAAGCTGTGCGTCTTTCGTCAGGCTATTCACCTCGACGTTGCCGTACAGATAGAGCATCTTGTCTTTTGTCAGCTTGGCGCGATCGGCGCGTACTGACCAGGTTGCCGTGCCTTGTTCATTGAACAGCGTGGCCACAGGCTTGGTAAACCAGCTCAACTGCTCGTCGTTGAAATATTCCGCTTTTTCCGAAATCAGTCTGTAGCTCAGCTTACCCGCAGGGCTGTATACCTGCGTGTTAGTCTTTTCGCTCGTATAAACCGGCACTGCGGGGTCGTTTGCATCCGGTGCCGCTACCGTGTCGTCATCCGCAATATTCCAGCCGATGAGGATAAGCACCAACAGGGCCAGAAAAGCGGTGAGCCAACGCTTGGTTTTACTCATATTGACAACCCTTTGGCATGCTCCAGCTTGTCCTGCGAGAACAGAATCAAATCACACAGCTCACGTACTGCGCCACGGCCTCCTGCAATGCGGGTGACATAATCTGCGCGTGGTAACAGCAGCGGATGGGCGTCTGCCACGGCAACGCTCAGCCCGACTTGCGCCATCACTGGCCAGTCGATCATATCGTCGCCGATATACGCCACCTGATTTGCCGTTACTGACAGTTTATCCAACAGATCGTTGAAGGCCAAAACCTTATCCGATTGCCCCTGATAAAGATGGTTAATGCCCAGCGTCTTACACCGATCTTCCAGCAGTTTTGCTGAACGCCCGGTAATGATGGCAACCTCAATATCGGACGTCAGCAAGCAGCGAATACCATAGCCGTCGCGGACGTTAAAGGCTTTCAGCTCTTCGCCGTGATTGCCCATATAAATCAGACCATCGGACATCACGCCGTCAACGTCGCAGATTAACAGGCGAACCTCACGGGCTTTATCCAGTACCTGTTGATCGACAGGCCCATAGCAGGTATCGGTTTGCGCCCTGACTTCACTCATTCACTATTATCCTTTCTTTTTAAACCACGCCAGCCCGCAGCATATCGTGCATATGGACGATCCCGACCAGACGATCGTTTTCTGCCACCAGCACTGAGGTGATGTGGCGCGACTGCATCAGGTTAAGTGCATCCACCGCCAGCGTTTGCGGTGCGACCCGGATGCCGCCCGCGGTCATCACATCAGCAATGCGCGCGCTGTTCAAGTCAATATTCATGTCGAAGATGCGGCGCAGGTCACCATCGGTAAAGATGCCCTGAATTTTCATATCCGCCTCGCAGATTACCGTCATACCCAGATTTTTGCGCGTAATTTCCACCAGCGCATCACGCAGCGAAGCATCGTGTGGGACATGGGGAATCTCATCACCCGAATGCATGATATCGCTGACGCGCAGTAAAAGTTTGCGGCCGAGTGCGCCACCGGGGTGAGAAAGGGCGAAATCTTCGGCAGTAAAGCCGCGCGCCTGTAACAGCGCCACAGCCAACGCGTCGCCCATGACCAGCGTTGCAGTCGTGCTGGTGGTGGGCGCCAGACCGAGCGGGCAGGCTTCCTGCGGGACATGGACGCACAGGTGAATATCCGCCGCCTTACCCATCGTACTTTCTGGTGCGCTGGTCATGCAGATCAGGAACACTTTCTGGCGTTTCAGCACGGGAATCAGCGACAGAATTTCATGGGATTCGCCAGAGTTGGAAATGGCGATCACGATATCGTGCGGGGTTACCATGCCGAGATCGCCGTGGCTGGCTTCGCCTGGATGAACAAAAAAAGCAGGCGTACCGGTGCTGGCGAAGGTCGCGGCAATCTTACAGCCGATGTGGCCGGATTTGCCCATTCCCATCACCACTACCTTGCCCTGACAATCGAATATCTTCTTGCAGGCAAGGGTAAAGTTGTCGTCAATGTACTGGTCTAATTGCGCAAGCCCATCGCGCTCGATACTCAGTACCTGCTTGCCCGCCTGCTGGAAATCGAAATCTGCTGGTAGTTCATGAGCCTTTTGTCGCGTGTGATCGGCTTGTGGTGCATGATCGGATAGTGCACGGTCAGACTGCTGTTTTAGATGAGCATCTTGTTCAAACTGTGACATACCAATAGTCCTGATTATGATGAAAAACAGAGCGTCTTATGAAAAACAAAACTGCTTATGAAAAGCAAAATAGGGCCGTCAGATAGGCGACAAACGCGCAGCATAATAATGCGCCTGCGCCCTGTCCTATACGGCGTTTTTTGCTGAGGCACAGTGCGGTTAACAGCACGCTTGCCGCCAGCATGACCCAATAGTCGCGCTGAAAAGCCTGAGGGTTCAGTGCGCCCGGCGAGAGCAGAGCAGGCACGCCCAGAACAATCGCAATATTAAAAATGTTCGAGCCAATCAGGTTGCCCAGCGCAATGTCATCTTCTTTCTTCAACGTCCCGACGATGGCGGTAGCAAGCTCAGGCAGGCTGGTGCCAATCGCCAATATGGTCAGCCCGATGGTTAACTCGCTGACATCGAAGTAGCGTGCAATGACGGTGGCGTTATCCACCACCATACGGGCGGCCATAGGTAAAATAATCATACCGAGAATCAACCACAGCACGGCGACCATCTGGCTGCTGTCATCCTGTGGGAGCTCCGCCAGCTGTTCGCGCGTCAGGCTATCGCCGCCTTCCCGCTGCGCCTGTTGTGCCATGCGAAGTATCAACACCAGACACAGAATGGCGGCCAAGAGCAGCATTATGCCGTCGGCACGGCTCAGGTAGCTATCATGCAGTAAAACGCCACACAATAAAGTGACGGACAACATGAGCGGCAATTCCCGGCGCAGGATGGCCGAATGTACCGTTAGCGGGCGAATGAGCGCTGCGCTGCCGAGAATGAGTAAAATATTGGTGATATTGGAGCCCAGAACATTACCAACGGCCATGTCGCGTTGATCGTTTAAGGCAGCAGTAACCGAAACGATGAGCTCGGGTAGCGAGGTGCCGAAGCCGACAATAGTGATGCCAATGACGAAAGGAGGTAAGCCAAGAGAACGCGCAAGCACGGCGGCACCATAGACAAGACGATCGGCACCGTAAACCAGTAATAGCAAACCAACGAACAAGAGTAGTGTTGCAAAAAGCATGCAGCGTCCTTTAATAGGATATATACCCATCATACTTCAAGCTGCATGTGCGTTGGCTTTTCTCTCTCACCCCAGTCACTTACTGATGTAAGCTCCCGGGGATTCGCTGCGTCGCCGCCTTCCTGCAACTCGAATTATTTAGTGTATAATCACCGGCCTGTTGTCGAATAAGTCAGTATTTCTGGACGATTTTCGCACAAAAAGCATTTTCTGTGATGAGTGCTAATTCTGACGGTGCTTGGCGAAAAAGTAAAACCTGTCGCGATAAGTAAAACCCAGTAACGGTTTGTGCCGCCATTTTGGACAAGAACTTACGGTAAGTTTTTGTAAAACTCGCACCTTGATGAAAGCCAGCCGTTAGGCTGGAGTGAAAGACCTCTTTATGAGCGTACTGATGGGTAAGGAATGGAAATAATGAACCATGAGGCAACTAATCTGGTCGAGATCCGTGGTCTTAGCTTTCGGCGCGGAGAACGAGAGATTTTTACAGACATCACGCTGAATGTGCCTAAAGGCAAGGTCACCGCGATCATGGGGCCTTCCGGTATCGGTAAAACTACGCTGCTGCGCCTGATTGGCGGACAGCTACCGCCAGACAGCGGCGAAATTTGGTTTGATGGCGAGAATATCCCGACACTGTCGCGCAGCGAGCTGTACAACGCGCGCAAGAAAATGAGCATGTTGTTTCAGTCCGGGGCGTTATTCACCGATTTGAACGTGTTTGATAATGTTGCCTGGCCGCTGCGTGAACATACTCAACTGCCGGAATCGCTGTTGCGTAGCATCGTCATGATGAAGCTGGAAGCGGTAGGGCTACGCGGTGCGGCGGAACTGATGCCTGCGGAGCTTTCCGGCGGCATGGCGCGGCGTGCTGCGCTGGCGAGAGCGATTGCACTTGACCCCGAACTGATTATGTTTGATGAGCCTTTTGTCGGGCAAGACCCGATCACGCTGGGAATACTGGTGAAACTCATCGACGAGTTGAATCATGCATTGGGCGTGACCTGCATTGTGGTTTCTCACGATGTGCCGGAGGTGATGAGCATCGCTGATTACGCGTATATCGTGGCCGACAAGCGGGTGGTGGGAGAGGGGACCGCGGATCAACTGAGGGCGAACAATGACCCGCAGGTTCGTCAGTTCCTGGATGGTATCGCCGACGGGCCAGTGCCTTTCCGTTTTCCGGCCAGTGACTATAAAACGTCACTGCTAGGTTCAGGGGGTTAACGCAGTCATGTTATTACGGACGTTGGCGTCGTTGGGGCGTCAGGGAATCTCCACCAGTGCCTCGTTTGGGCGCGCCGGGCTGATGCTGTTTAATGCTCTGGTGGGTAAACCCGAATTCAGAAAACAGTGGCCGCTGTTGGTAAAACAGCTTTACAGCGTTGGCGTGCAGTCGCTGCTTATCATCATGGTTTCCGGCCTGTTTATCGGCATGGTGCTGGGGTTACAGGGCTATCTCATCCTGACGACCTACAGCGCCGAGGCCAGCCTGGGCATGATGGTGGCACTGTCGCTGCTGCGTGAACTTGGTCCGGTGGTGACGGCATTGCTGTTCGCCGGACGTGCGGGTTCCGCGCTGACGGCGGAAATTGGTCTGATGAAGGCAACGGAACAGCTCTCCAGCATGGAGATGATGGCGGTCGATCCGCTGCGCCGCGTGGTCGCGCCGCGTTTCTGGGCGGGGTTAATCAGCATGCCGCTGCTGGCGGTGATTTTTGTCGCCGTGGGCATTTGGGGCGGCGCGCTGGTCGGTGTGGACTGGAAAGGCATCGACAGCGGGTTCTTCTGGTCTGCCATGCAGGGCGCGGTTGACTGGCGTCAGGATGTCTTGAACTGCGTGATTAAAAGTATCGTATTTGCGATTACCGTAACCTGGATTGCACTGTTTAACGGCTATGACGCGATCCCGACGTCTGAGGGGATCAGCCGTGCAACGACCCGAACCGTCGTGCACTCGTCGTTAGCGGTACTGGGATTGGATTTTGTGCTGACAGCACTGATGTTTGGGAACTGAGTCGATGCAAACAAAGAAAACTGAAGTCTGGGTTGGTGTGTTTATGTTGATCGCGCTGGCTGCCATCCTCTTTTTATGTCTGAAAGTCGCCGATCTCAAATCGATTGGTAGCGAGCCGACGTACCGCCTGTATGCGACGTTTGACAACATTGGCGGGCTGAAGGCGCGTTCTCCGATCAGAATTGGCGGCGTGGTTGTTGGCCGCGTAGCGGATATTTCGCTGGACGAGAAAACGTATCTGCCTCGCGTGGCAATGGATATTCAGCAGCGCTACGATCATATTCCTGATACCAGCTCTCTGGCCATTCGTACCTCTGGCTTGCTGGGCGAGCAGTATCTGGCACTGAACATTGGGTTTGAAGATGAGGAAATGGGCACCGCGATCCTGAAAGACGGCGGTGTGATTCAGGACACCAAGTCCGCGATGGTGCTTGAAGACCTCATCGGCCAATTCCTATATAAGAGCGGTAGCAATAGCGAAGATAATACCGGTCAATCGGGTACGGAACCGGGTGCCAATTCTGCGGCAACCCCTGAACACAACAACGAACCTGTTCCTTCACATCCATAAGAGGATATCTGCATGTTTAAACGTTTACTGATGGTGGCTTTACTGGTGGTCGCGCCATTAGCCAACGCGGCGGATCAAACGAATCCCTATCGTTTAATGAATGAAGCGGCGGAAAAAACTTTTGATCGTTTAAAGAATGAACAGCCAAAGATCAAACAAAACCCTGATTATTTGCGTACGGTCGTACGTGAAGAGCTGCTGCCGTATGTTCAGGTGAGATACGCCGGTGCGCTGGTTCTGGGCCGTTACTACAAAGATTCGACACCGGCGCAGCGTGATGCCTATTTCAAAGCGTTTGAAGCTTATCTGGAGCAGGCTTACGGACAGGCGTTGGCGATGTATAACAGGCAGTCTTATCAGATCGCTCCTGAACAGCCGCTGGGCAATGCCGATATCGTTTCCATTCGCGTCACCATCACTGATAACGGCGGCCGTCCTCCGATACGTCTGGATTTCCAATGGCGTAAGAACAGTAAAACCGGTAACTGGCAGGCATACGACATGATTGCTGAAGGTGTCAGTATGATCACCACCAAGCAGAACGAGTGGGCGGCAATATTGCGTCAGAACGGCGTGGATGGTCTGACTAAGCAGCTGGAATCCTCGGCGAAGCAGACCATCACGTTGGATCAGAAAAAGTAATTTGGGTACGAACATGGCGAACGCATTGAACTGGCAGGCACAGGAATCAACGCTGGCGTTAACGGGCGATCTGGATCGTGAAACGCTGTTACCGTTCTGGCAGCAGCGTGAATCGTTGCTGGCGGGTAAAACCACGCTGGATGTGTCTGGATTAAACCGCGTTGATTCTGCCGGGTTAGCATTGTTGATGCACGTTTATCAGCAGCCGTCTTCAGGCGTAGAGATAACGATTGTCGGTGCCAGCGATCGGCTAAAAACGCTCATTGCGCTCTATAACCTGAATGAAATCATTCCTGTGTCTTAAACGGTAACGTGGGTTACCGGATTCGCCCCTTTAGGCATCGTCTGAAGGGGCGCATTCTTTGTTTAAGATAGCGTCATATTCATCTAAGATACCTCCCTGTAAATCATCTCCCCCTGACATAGAAATCGAGAGCGATGGAAAATAACGAAATTAAAGACGTGCTGATGAACGCATTAGCACTGGAAGAAGCCCATGTTTCTGGTGATGGCAGCCATTTTCAGGTCATCGCAGTGGGCGGACTTTTTGCTGGAATGAGCCGAGTAAAAAAACAGCAGGCTGTTTATGCGCCGCTGATGGAGTACATTGCGGATAACCGTATTCATGCGCTGTCGATCAAGGCTTATACGCCGGAAGAGTGGCAACGCGACCGTAAACTGAACGGCTTCTAAGTATTATTCCCACTGCGAGTGGGAATAAACGGCCGGTATCAGTGTGACGACATATTGAATTAAGACATCGAGATACAAAGACTATGGATAAATTTCGTGTTCAGGGCCCAACCCGTTTAGCGGGGGAAGTGACCATTTCCGGCGCCAAGAATGCTGCGTTGCCTATCCTGTTCGCTGCGTTGCTCGCAGAAGAGCCGGTAGAAATTCAGAACGTACCGAAACTGCGCGATATTGATACCACCATGAAGCTGCTTGGTCAGCTGGGTGCGCGCGTTGAGCGTAACGGTTCCGTCCATGTGGATGCCAGCGATGTAAACGTGTTTTGTGCGCCGTACGATCTGGTGAAAACCATGCGCGCCTCTATTTGGGCTTTAGGGCCGCTGGTGGCGCGTTTTGGTCAAGGTCAGGTCTCGCTGCCCGGCGGCTGTGCGATTGGCGCGCGCCCGGTAGATTTGCACATTTACGGCCTTGAGCAGCTCGGTGCGCAGATCGTACTGGAAGAAGGCTATGTCAAAGCAACGGTTGATGGCCGCCTGAAAGGTGCGCATATCATGATGGACAAAGTGAGCGTGGGTGCCACGGTTACCATCATGAGTGCGGCGACGCTGGCGGAAGGCACCACGATTATTGAGAACGCCGCGCGTGAACCAGAGATTGTCGATACGGCAAACTTCCTGAATACGCTGGGTGCGAAAATTAGCGGTGCAGGTACGGATAAGATCACCATTGAAGGTGTTGCGCGTCTGGGCGGCGGTGTCTACCGCGTGGTGCCTGACCGTATTGAAACCGGGACATTCCTGGTCGCGGCTGCGGTATCTCGTGGTCAGATTATCTGTCGTAATACCCGTCCTGATACGCTGGATGCGGTGTTGGCAAAGCTGCGCGAAGCGGGCGCGGAGATCGAAATTGGCGAAGACTGGATCAGTCTGGATATGCACGGTAAGCGTCCAAAAGCCGTTACCGTTCGCACGTCGCCGCATCCGGGGTTCCCGACTGATATGCAGGCACAGTTCAGCCTGCTGAATCTGGTTGCGGAAGGGACGGGCGTGATTACCGAAACCATCTTCGAAAACCGCTTCATGCACGTGCCTGAGCTTATTCGTATGGGCGCACAGGCGGAAATTGAGAGCAATACGGTAATTTGCCACGGCGTTGATAAGCTGTCTGGTGCGCAGGTGATGGCGACCGACTTACGTGCGTCAGCCAGTCTGGTATTAGCCGGTTGTATCGCGGAAGGTGTGACGATAGTCGATCGTATTTATCACATCGATCGTGGCTATGACCGCATCGAAGATAAGCTGCGTGCGTTAGGTGCAAATATCGAGCGCGTTAAAGAGCACGAGTAAGCGTTTCAGCTGCTTTATCTTCACAATTAGGTTTGTCAGCCGGGTGGGTTCCCCACCCGGTTTCTTGTTTACCTACTGATGTGACTTTATCAACGACCTTGTATGCCGTTATTGGGTAGGGAATTCCTGAATCGTCATTTGTAGTGTGATTTGCTTATTATCGCGCTCAATGGTGACGGGAATGACGGTGCCGGGGCGTATTTCTGAAACCTGCTCCATGGTTTCAATAATCGAACGTGCAGGCTTATTGTTTACGCTCACGATGACGTCTTCGATACGAATCCCCGCTTTATCCGCTGGCCCACCTGAGTCGATAGTCTGAACAAGAATACCGGTTAATCGCCCCTGTGCATTACGGTTGTTGGTTGACGTGCTGTTCTCAAAGTTTTCGAGCTGTACGCCGTTGACGCCAAGATAGCCACGCACTACACGACCATCGCGGATGAGCTTGCCCATCACTTTGGTCGCCAGCGCGACAGGAATGGCGAAGCTAATCCCTTCCGGCGTTTCGCCGTTGCTGCTTTTATCAAACGAGAGGGTATTAATCCCGACCAGCTCACCAAGCGTATTGACCAGCGCACCACCGGAATTCCCGTGGTTGATGGATGCATCGGTTTGTAGCAAATTTTGTCGTCCTACCTGACTTTTTTGCTGACCGTACGTACTAAGGCTGACGCGACCAGTGGCGCTGATGACGCCCTGCGTGACGGTTTGCCCCAGATTGTAAGGATTGCCGATCGCCATCACGACATCGCCGACGTGCGGTATGCGGTCTGGATTTATCGAAATAACGGGTAAATTGACGCCATCAATTTGCAACACCGCCAGGTCTGTCAGGCTATCGGAACCGATCACGCGGGCTTCGTACAGTCTGCCGTCTGACAGCTCTATCTGGATTTGCTGCACGTTATTAATCACATGCTTATTGGTTAAAATATACCCTTTCTCATTCATGATGACGCCGGATCCGAGAGGATGAATGGTGACTTCGCTGGGGTTATCCGGCTTGGCAACCCGGTTATAAACGTTCACCACGGCAGGCGCCGCATGGCTGACGCCCTGATGGTAGCTTATAGGCGAACCATCAGTATTTCTGTCATTGCCTTTCAGAAATGACGAGCCAGACCCGACAAAGGGCAGTACGGCCAGAATAATACCGGCGACGAGGGCACCAAAGAGCGCTGAACGTAATAACTTAGCAAGCATGGCCGTGATTTACTGTGGAAAAAGGGAGATAAAGGGAGGATATCACGAGAAGTTCGGACACCGCATGGCTCGGTGTCCGATTTTTTAACATTAGCGATGTTCTTGCCAGTTAAGTTGCCGAAAAAGACGGCAAGTGATTAACGTAGCAGCAGATAAATCGTTTCTTCGCCCCGGACGATATTCAAGGCCAGAACGGAAGGCTTCGCTTCCAGCAGTTTGCGCAGTTGCGTGATGTTTTCAATACGCTCGCGGTTCACGCCGATGATGACATCGCCTTTTTGCAGACCGACCTGTGCTGCTGGTGTGTCCTTAGCAACGTTATCGATCTGTACGCCTTTGCTGCCGTCTTTCAATTGGCCATTAGTCAGAGAAGCTCCCTGCAATGACGGTGAAAGTGTTTCAGCGCTGGTTGATGCCGATGAGCTGTTATCCAACACGACGGAAACTTCCTGCGGTTTACCATCACGCAGCAGGCCGATTTTCACGGTCTTGCCCGGCGCGGTGGTGCCGACTTTGGCCCGCAGTTCTGCAAAGCTGCTGATTGGTTTACCATCCAGCGTCGTCAATACGTCGCCTGCCTTGATACCGGCTTTGGATGCGGCAGATTTCGGTAAGACTTCGCTGACGAAGGCGCCGCGCTGCGCGTCGACGTTGAAGGCTTTCGCCATCTCAGACGTCATCTCGCTGCCTTTAATACCCAGCAGTCCGCGTTTCACTTCGCCAAATTCAACCAGCTGCTGCGCCAGATTCTGGGCCATGTTGCTAGGGATAGCGAAACCGATACCGATGTTTCCGCCGCCCGGTGCCAGGATCGCGGTGTTGATACCGATCAGCTCGCCGTTGAGGTTAACCAGCGCACCGCCGGAGTTACCGCGGTTGATGGACGCATCGGTCTGGATGAAGTTTTCTAGCCCTTCAAGATTCAGGCCGCTACGTCCCAGCGCAGAGATAATACCGGACGTCGCGGTCTGACCAAGGCCGAACGGGTTACCAACGGCAACGGCGAAATCACCGACGCGCAGTTGATCGGAATCGGCCATTTTTACAGAGACCAGATTCTTGGCGTCATTCAGCTGTAGCAGGGCGATATCGGTCTGCTCATCACGACCGATCAGTTTCGCCTCATACTCACGTCCGTCATTAAGCTGGACGCGGATCTTGTCGGCGTTATTGATCACGTGATTGTTGGTGAGCACGTAACCTTTTGCAGCATCAATAATGACGCCAGAGCCCAATCCTTCAAACGGGCGAGAATTTTGTTTGTCCGTCGGGAAGTTAGGGCCAAAGAAGAATTTGAATTCTTCCGGTACGCGCTGACGCTGTACTTGTGTACCTTCAACATGCACGCTGACGACGGCTGGCAAAACTTTCTCCAGCATCGGGGCCAGACTTGGCGTCTGTTGCCCTTGAACCACGGCAGGCAGCGCAGCATTCGCTACGGGAAGCGTGGACAGGGTCAAACCTATACTCATTGCCAGTGCACTAAATAGTAATGATGTTTTTTTCATTGTTATTAACTCTCTCACGGCCTGCGGATGAATAAAACGATGATATATAAACTTAAAGACACGGTGAAGAGTCAGACTGGCGATCAATGTGTAAAGTTCACTGCTGTTTCGTCAGCAGATTGTAACTATCGCTTTTTTAATGCGTGATCGGGCGATGACAGCCTGCGGTACGCGTCTTAAACGTACAAGCGTTTTAAGCGTAGAACAAGAGAGGGGAAAGCGTGAGACAGAAAGCCTCACGCTTAGGGGGAAACTGAATTACTTGCGAATTGGGCGTTCGCCACGCAGCAGGCCTGATGCTCCGTCGGAATAATCGCGCGGCGGCATGTTCACCGGAGCCTGATCGTTATCCGCTTCTGATTCGGTCAGACGATATTTAAACGGATTATCCTGACCGGGAACGTGAGGTAACAGGTTATTGGAGCTTTTCGCCATGTGCTGATAAAGCTGACGATAATCATCCGCCATGTTATCCAACAGCTCCGCACTGCGGGCGAAGTGACCCACCAATTCCTGACGATAATCTTCCAGTTCGGTTTTGCTTTTCTCCAGCTCATTCTGCAATACCTGCTGTTGCCGCAGCTTACGGTTACCAAAGCGCATGGCGACAGCACCAATAATGATACCGACAACTAAACCTATCAGCGCATACTCCCAAGTCATAATAGCTCCTATTTTGACGTCGTTGTCCCGTAGGGTTTTTCACTTAATAATAGTCACTATAACCGTTAACCTTGCCTGAGTGGAATCCTGATACTCGATGACAGAAAGGAATGTTGACCTACCGCAGACATCAAGGTTGTTAACTGCGACGATTACGGCTTAAATCGACGACAACACACAGCAAAACACGACTAACTTTTTTCTCAGGGATTGCGATGGCTATGGTTATTCCACAGACAACACAGCAGCAAACAACACCCTTGGCGCTTTATCAGCAGGCGCTTTCCGCTGGTGAATATCAGCCGGACGAGGTGCAACGGCAAACCGTTGTGCGCCTGGAGGCGATACATCAGGCGTTATGTGAACGTGCTGCTGATGGCGATACGGGGACATCCGAGCGCGTGGGGAAATGGCGTAGCTGGCTGGGGCGGCGTAATAAACGTGAATCTGCGCCGGTTCAAGGGCTGTACATGTGGGGCGGCGTCGGGCGCGGTAAAACCTGGCTGATGGATATGTTTTTCCACAGCTTGCCTGCTGAGCGAAAAATGCGTCTGCATTTTCATCGTTTTATGCTGCGTGTGCATGAAGAACTGAACCAGTTTCAGGGGCAGGAAAATCCGCTGGAGAAAGTGGCCGACGGTTTTAAAGCCGAAACGGATGTGCTGTGCTTCGATGAATTTTTCGTCTCTGACATTACCGATGCGATGCTGTTGGCTGAACTGCTGCGTGCGCTGTTTGCCCGTGGCATTTCATTGGTGGCGACGTCGAATATTCCGCCAGACGATCTCTACCGTAATGGGCTGCAACGCGCGCGTTTTCTGCCTGCGATTGAGCTGATTAAGCAGTATTGTGAAGTGCGTAATGTCGATGCGGGTATCGATTACCGTCTGCGTACGCTGACGCAGGCACACCTTTATCTCTCGCCGCTGAATGAAGAGACAGATGCTGCGATGCAGCAGATGTTTACCCGCCTGACCGGGAAACCGTGGCAGACGCCGGGGCCGGTGCTGGAGATCAATCATCGTCCCTTATCGACACTTGGCGTGAGTGACGGCGTATTGGCGGTCGATTTCCACACGCTGTGTACCGAAGCACGTAGCCAGAATGATTACATCGCACTTTCACGTCTCTACCACACAATGCTGTTGCACAATGTGACGGTGATGGAAACGAAGGAAGAGAATACCGCCCGCCGTTTTCTGGCGCTGGTGGACGAGTGCTACGATCGCCGTATCAAATTGATTATTTCTGCGCAGGCATCGATGTTTGATATCTATCAGGGAGAACACCTGAAATTTGAATATCAGCGCTGTTTATCCCGTTTGCAGGAAATGCAAAGCGAAGAGTACTTGCGCCAACCCCATTTGGCGTAACGCAGACGATGGCTTTTCGTCATTTTCGAGCGAAAAAGGGTCGATTTTTAAGAATGACTTCTCTATAATCTTGCGACCCCACGTTACAACAAAGTTTTTTTCCCAAAAACTTTATAGTGCCGGCAATGGCTATTCGAAGGGGTAGGTTTGCTGGACTTGATGGTCGTGTGAGCCTCAACTGTTTTCGAGCGTTCGGGTGTTCACCAACGTGTAACTAATTATTGGGTAAGCTTTTAATGAAAACTTTTACAGCTAAACCAGAGACCGTAAAACGTGACTGGTACGTTGTTGATGCGAACGGTAAAACTTTAGGCCGTCTCGCTACTGAACTGGCTCGTCGTCTGCGCGGCAAGCATAAAGCGGAATATACCCCGCACGTTGATACGGGTGATTACATCATCGTTCTGAACGCTGACAAAGTTGCTGTAACTGGCAACAAGCGTACTGACAAGATTTATTATCATCACACCGGTCACATCGGTGGTATTAAACAAGCGACCTTTGAAGAGATGATTGCCCGCCGTCCTGAGCGTGTGATTGAAATCGCGGTTAAAGGCATGCTGCCGAAGGGCCCGTTGGGTCGTGCTATGTTCCGTAAACTGAAAGTTTACGCGGGCACCGAGCACAATCACGCGGCACAGCAACCGCAAGTTCTGGACATTTAATCGGGATTATAGGCAATGGCTGAAAATCAATACTACGGCACTGGTCGCCGCAAAAGCTCCGCCGCTCGCGTGTTCATCAAACCGGGCAACGGTAACATCGTTATCAACCAGCGTAGTCTGGAACAGTACTTCGGTCGCGAAACTGCCCGCATGGTAGTTCGTCAGCCGCTTGAACTGGTCGACATGGTTGGTAAATTTGATCTGTACATCACCGTTAAAGGTGGTGGTATCTCTGGTCAGGCTGGTGCGATCCGTCACGGTATCACCCGCGCTCTGATGGAGTATGATGAGTCTCTGCGTAGCGAACTGCGTAAAGCTGGTTTCGTTACTCGTGATGCTCGTCAGGTTGAACGTAAGAAAGTCGGCCTGCGTAAAGCACGTCGTCGTCCTCAGTTCTCCAAGCGTTAATTTCTGGCTGCTTTGCAGCGAAATCAATGCAAAAAACCCGGTGCTGGTCACTGGGTTTTTTTATGTCTCAGCCGCGCTGTAGGCTACCAATGCAAAAGACCACCTCAAGAGGTGGTCTTTTGCATTTAGAATGTAGCGTTTACCTTTACTGCGAGGATGTCTGCTATTCCGTTGCGTTTTTTACATCATGCAGGTCACGATCTTTGACTTCTGGCATCAAAAGGGCGGATAGCAAGCCAATGCAGGAGTAGCAAATTAACATCACAGCGATGGGATACCAGGACCCCGTTATTTGGCAAAAAATACCCGCTAACAAAGGACCGAGCCCCGTAGCGAATAACCCGCCGATCTCTTTGGAGATTGCCATTTGGGAGAAGCGGTTTTTTGAACCGAACATCTCTGCCATCGTGATCCCTTCGATTGCTGCTTGCCCCAACACCGCGATGTTATGAATGAGGATTAAGCATACCGTTATCGTGGCAACTGCCTGCTCTTTATTCACGATGATTGAAATCATCGGATAAGCGAGAAGAATAGAGCCCAGCGTCAGGATAATATAAGGAATGCGGCGTCCGATTCTATCTGATAGCCACCCCATCAATGGGATTGTCAGAAAGCCGATGACTGAACTAATCATGATGGCATCGGTTGGAACGGCCTTGTTAAAGAGTAGCGTTTGTACCATGTAGCCAGCTAGGAAAGTCTGGATAATGCCCGAGTTCCCCGCCTGTCCGAAGCGAAGACCTGTTGCAATCCAAAACGCTTTCCCTTTTAGCAAAGACCAAAAAGGAGTGGGCTGGTGGGCGACTTCTTCTGTTTCCTGTACCCCTTCAAATACCGGGCTTTCTTTCAGATTCAGACGTAACCAGATAGCAAACCCCATCACCACGAAACTCGCAAGGAAGGGAAGACGCCATGCCCAATCAATGATCTCTTCATTGCTAAAGAGGTAAAACATCGCAGCCCAAATGGCCGTTGCGCTCAATGTTCCGCAGTTGGTTCCCATTGCAACCAGCGAGGCAATAATGCCTTTTTTACCCTTAGGTGCATATTCTGCCAGCATGGTACTGGCACCAGAGATCTCTGCACCGGCACCCAGTCCCTGAATCACTCTGAGCAATACCAATAGAATCGGTGCCAGAATACCAACCTGCTGGTAAGTCGGGAGTGCGCCTATTAATGTGGTACAAACCCCCATTAATGCAATAGTAATAAACAGAACCTTTTTCCTGCCTACTCTATCTCCCATTTTCCCGAAGAAGACGGCACCGACAATACGGGCAATGTATCCTGCACCGTAGGTTCCCATCGCGAGAATTAATGCCATAGCAGCCGATTGTTCAGGGAAGAAAATTTCATGGAAGACCAGTGCGGCACCAAGAGAATAGAGCTGGAAATCCATGAATTCTAGTGTGGTACCGAGCCAGCCAGAAACGGATGCCCTGGCAAGATCGGAGGTGCTTCTTTTAACCTTAACTGGAGATGAGTTCATAGTGTCACCATATGATTATTAGATTTAATTCAATATGTGGTGAGGTATAAATACCTGGTGGCACACACGAAAAATCATTTCCAGACAAGGTGTGGAAATAATTAATCGATAGAAGAATAAGAAAAACACCACATCTTGATTTTTGGTCAACAGCGTATTGTCAGCATTCCTTTGCCGTATTCTTCCGATTTAAAATTAAAGGTGATGTCTTTATTAAAATTTAACGAGTACTTTTGAGGAAATATTTTTATCACTCGCAGCAATTAATGCATCTTCAACATCATGATAAGAATATTCAGCGGAGATAATGGGTTGTGGATTTATAATACCTTTCTCCAACCATTTAACCGCAGTAGCAAATTCATTAATGAATCGGAATGATCCTTTCCAGGTGAGTTCTTTTACTAGCATTTGTGCAACGGGATATTGAACAGGGTTTGGCCCCATACCAATTTGTACAATCAAACCATTAGGGCGTGTCGCAAAGACCGATGAGGCGATTGCCGCAGGCGCACCGCTGGCCTCGAATGTCACATCAAAGTAGCCTTTATTTTGGTTATAGATTTCCATTGCACTTTCATCAAGCGGATTGACGGAGGCATCGGCTCCCATTTCCAGCGCGATGTTTCTGCACCGTTCACTGATGTCGGACGCGACAATCTCTACGGCGCCTGAGGCTTTCGCTGCGGCAATCGTCAAAGCACCAATAGGACCCGCACCGATGACCAGAACTTTTTTACCGACCAGGCTGCCGGCGACGTTGATGGCATGAATAACAACCGCCGTTGGTTCCGCAAGTGCCATAATTTGCGAAGGGACATTTTCGTCATAGGGATAGCACTGCTGTGCGGAAACCGTGACATATTGAGCAAAACCGCCGTGTACGTGCGGATTAAATTGGGCGCTTCCCATGAATCGCATACTAGGGCATTCGTTCTGCTTGCCTTCCAGACAATACTCACATTTGTTGCAAGGCTGGGAAGGATTGATCGCCACTTTTTGGCCGACTTTTAATTGGCTATTAGCTGGTGCCTGATGAATTCTTCCAACGAACTCGTGACCAATGATCATGGGATGTTTTATTACAGATAAACCGGCATGGCCTTCATGATAATAATGAATGTCTGAACCACAAATACCGCCGCACTCAACGTTAACGACAATATCGTTTTCGGTATAATTCAGTTCACGACTTTCTATTTTTACGTCTTTTTTTCCATGAACAATACATGCATCAAAGGTAAGTGTATCTTGTTTCATATTGATACCTCTAAAATAATATAGTGTGGTTTTCCTTTATCGCGGTGTAGGGAATTAAAACCACACGTTGACTTATCAATCATCTCTGACGAATATCGATTTCTGAGAATCAGAGTACTGCTAACCATCCGCCATCGACATAGATGACCTGACCATTGATATAATTCGATGCTTCAGCAGACAGGAAAATAGCCGTACCGATAAGTTCTTCGGTTTTTCCCCAGCGTTTAGTTGGGTTGCTACTTTTGACCCACTTGTCGAATTCGACATCTTTAATCAAGGCTTCATTCATGTCGGTTAGTATGTAGCCGGGACCGATTGCGTTCGCTTGAATGTTATATTCTGCCCATTCCGCCGACATGGAGCGCGTCAACATTTTGATTCCGCCTTTAGCCGCGGTATAAGGTGCGACGGTAGGACGTGCTTGTTCACTGGTCAGTGAACAGATATTGATAAATTTGCCGCCGCGGCCGCGTTTTATCATGCGGATTGCAGCCTCGCGCGAGACGAGGAATGTCCCTGTCAGGTGAATGTCCATGACGCGCTGCCAGTCCTGTAGCGCGAGGTCGACTAACGGTTGACGATGCTGGATCCCTGCGTTATTAATCACAATGTCGATTTCTATACCAGCGGCATCCATCAGGTTGAATGCATTGACGATCTGGTCTTCTTTTGAGACATCAATCACGTAACCTTTGGCGTTATAGCCCTTTGCCGTTAGCTTTTCTACCGCCTCGTTCAGCGTTTCTTCTCTGATGTCGCTGAGTACAATGGCGGCACCCGCTGATGCGAGTCCTTCTGCATAGGAAAAGCCGAGGCCTCTTGCAGAACCGGTAATGAGTGCAGTTTTCCCTGATAGATCAAATAGTTTTGCGGCATCCATTATCAACTCCTTAACTGATTATTGAGCGGTGAATAGGTTATTTTTTAAGAGGTAGTATTGTCATACATCATGTTGTCATACAACTAACGAGTGGAAGTGATGGTGTCGCTTTGTTATACTTCAATCAACAGTCAAAGCGTTTTTTTGTGATCATGATTCCAATAATTGATTTGAGGCGTTATGGACAATATAGAATCAATACCAAGAAATAATATTGCTGAAGCCGTCTATCAGAAGATGCAGAAAAAAATACTCAGCGGCGAGTGGAAACAGGGTGAGAAATTACCGTCTGAGTTTGAATTAAGTGAAGCTTTTGAAGTAAGTAGAACGAGTATTCGCAGTGCGGTTCAAAAATTGAGGAACCTGGGAATCATCTATACCAAACATGGTCGAGGTTCTTTTGTTTCAAATGAACTTGAAAGCTTCCGTATGCAGGCGAATGACAAGCCGATTCTTCACCTGACGAAAGGTGAATTCATGGACATGATGGTGTTTCGGCAAACGGTGGAATTTAAGTGCATCGAGCTGGCGGCAAAAAATGCAACGGATGAGGATATTGCTCTTATAGAAGATGCACTTAACCGAATGCTGGTCAACAAAAACGACTATAAAAAATACTCTCAGGCCGACCTGGATTTCCACATGGCGATTATCAATGCGGCGCACAATAAAGTATTTTCACATGCCATTAAGTATGTGAAAGGTATGTACTATTTCTATCTGGAAGAGTTAAATCGAGTGTTAGGTATAACGCTAGATAGTATTGACGCGCATATCAAAATTTTTATGGCGATCAAAAACCGTGATATTGAAACCGCTAAGCTATGTCTGGATCAGGCAATGGAATGTAACATTGTTATGATCAACAACCTTGATAATAACTAACGCGTAAATATCGCCCTATTTCTCAGGCCGCTTACCGCTTCTTTTATTCGTATGTCAGTAACGGCCTGCTGGTGCTTGCTTTGCAGCATCGGCAATTTTTTCGGCATCGGAAATTGATATTACTTCGCGGTATTTTTGTATCTGAAATGTGCCCGTAGTGATCCACTATTTATCTAATTTATTAGAATTATTACCTTTAGCGACATCCTCTTTCAGCCCGCTGTACTTCCCTGTTTTCTCTTCGATATAAGTTGCTTTTATTTTTTTCTTTTGATAGTAATACCTCAAGAAGTATGATGTCATACAACAAATGAGATTCTACATAATCTGATTGTGGCTATCACAGGAGTTTTTGAATGATAAAGGTAACAAACGTAAAGACGATTCTAACGGCACCGGGTGGCATTGATCTGGTGGTCGTCAAGGTCGAAACCAATCAGGACGGCTTATACGGTTTGGGATGTGCGACCTTTACCCAACGTATTTTCGCGGTTGAAGCGGCGATTAATGAGTACATGAAGCCTTTCCTGATCGGGAAAGATCCTTCTCGTATTGAAGATATCTGGCAGTCTGCTGTTGTGAGCGGCTATTGGCGCAATGGGCCGGTGATGAACAATGCGATCTCGGCTATCGATATGGCGCTGTGGGATATCAAGGGTAAAGTCGCTAACCTGCCGGTCTATGAATTGCTGGGCGGCAAATGCCGTGACGGTATTCCGCTTTATCGTCATTGCGATGGTGCGGATGCGGTTGCGGCGGAAGATAACATCCGTGCGGCAATGGAAGAAGGCTACCAGTACGTTCGTTGTCAGATGGGCATGTACGGTGGGGCCGGGACGGAAGACCTCAAACTGATTGCCACTCAGTTGGATAAAGCCAATATCACGCCGAAGCGCTCGCCAAGAACGAAGACGCCCGGTATTTATTTCGACCCTGATGCTTATGCCAGAAGCATTCCGGCCTTTTTCGATCATCTGCGCAATAAGATTGGGTTTGATGTTGAATTTATTCATGATGTTCATGAGCGCGTATCGCCGGTTACCGCGTTGCAAATGGCGAAGTCTCTGGAAGATTACAAGCTCTTTTATCTTGAAGACCCCGTCGCGCCAGAGAATGTTGATTTCCTTAGCGTGATGCGCCAACAAACATCCACCCCAATCGCGATGGGAGAACTGTTTGTTCATGTTGCCGAATACAAACACCTGATAACCAATCATCTGATTGATTTTATTCGCTGCCATATCAGTATGATCGGTGGGATTACACCAGCCAAAAAACTGGCGACACTCGCCGAGTTTCATGGCGTGAGAACCGCCTGGCATGGCCCGGGTGATATCTCCCCTATTGGCGTAGTCGCGAATATGCACATTGATATGAGTATTACTAATCTGGGTATTCAAGAATATACGCCGATGAATGAGGCTCTGCGGGACGTTTTCCCTGGCTGCCCGGATATTGAAGGCGGATACGCGTACCTGAACGATAAGCCAGGATTAGGAATTGATATCGATGAGCAAAAAGCGAAGCAATTCCCTGTTGAAGGCGGATTGCCGTCATGGACGAATGCACGCTTGCCAGATGGCACTGCGGCACGACCTTAATCATCGGTTTAACGGCATCAATTTGCTTTAATTTCGATTACTTAGAAGCCGACGGCCCTCGCCGGCTTCTATGCGCCTGACGATTCAACGCAGACCAATACAGGGGATAGATTATTCTCTGGCAGTGTTGTTTGGCCTTCGCTATTGCAGATGAAAAATTTGTATTTAATAAAAAAACTCTTACTTATCATTTTGTTAAATAAGATTATCCGCTTATATCCCCACAAAACGAACAAAATCTGATAAGCTATCCGCCGATTTTATGCCTGTGTGTAAGCTATCGTGTAGCGGTTTAAAACAGCCGGATTTTGTCCGGTGACGTTTACACACATTGGCAAGCAGCATTTCGAATAGCGGTTTGCAGGTTACTGACTGCGCGGTTATTCGCCATATTTTCTCGATAAACTTGGAGGTTTTCATGGCTGTCGCTGCCAACAAACGTTCGGTAATGACGCTGTTTTCTGGTCCATCCGACATTTTTAGCCATCAGGTCCGCATCGTATTGGCGGAAAAGGGTGTGAGTGTCGAGATTGAGCAGGTAGACATGGATAATCTGCCTCAGGATCTTATTGACCTCAATCCTTACGGTTCCGTGCCAA
The DNA here is from genome assembly GCF_002307355.1 of Pectobacterium polaris. Lineage (NCBI taxonomy): Bacteria > Pseudomonadati > Pseudomonadota > Gammaproteobacteria > Enterobacterales > Pectobacteriaceae > Pectobacterium > Pectobacterium polaris. The sequence goes on from NZ_CP017481.1 coordinate 1,530,786, forward strand.
CGCTGGTCGATCGCGAACTGACGCTCTATGAATCCCGTATTATCATGGAGTATCTGGATGAACGTTTTCCTCATCCGCCGTTAATGCCTGTCTATCCGGTTGCGCGCGGTAACAGCCGCCTGATGATGCACCGCATTGAGAGCGACTGGTATTCTTTGCTGAAGAAAATTACGCACGGTAGCGCTCAGGAAGCGGACGCAGCACGTAAGCAATTGCGTGAAGAACTGTTGGCCATTGCCCCTGTGTTCAATGAAGCGCCTTACTTCATGAGCGAAGAGTTCAGCCTAGTGGATTGCTATCTGGCTCCGCTGCTGTGGCGTCTGCCGCAGTTAGGCATTGAACTGAGTGGTTCGGGCGCGAAAGAGCTGAAAGGCTACATGACTCGCGTCTTTGAGCGTGATGCGTTCCTGGCTTCCCTGACGGAAGTGGAACGTGAAATGCGTTTGCAAACCCGAGGTTAAACCGTATGGCGTTGTCTCAACTGTCTCCGCGTCGTCCGTATTTATTACGGGCTTTTTATGATTGGTTGCTGGATAACCAATTAACGCCTCATCTGGTGGTAGATGTCACTCTGCCGGATGTTATGGTGCCGATGGAGTTCGCCCGTGACGGCCAGATCGTGCTGAATATCGCACCGCGCGCTGTTGGCGGCCTTGAGTTAGCTGATGACAGCGTTCGTTTCAATGCCCGTTTTGGCGGCGTACCACGTCAGGTTTATGTGCCGATGGCGGCCGTCATGGCGATTTATGCACGTGAGAACGGGGCTGGAACGATGTTTGAGTCCGAACCTGCTTACGAATCTGCAGGTGAATATGAAGACTTTCAGGAAGGCGCACCCGCTTCAGGGACGGTCATGTCGATTGTCGATAGTTCACCTGATTCTGAAGCGCCTGACGATGGCTCGGGTTCTGATGATGAACCACCACAGCCACCTAAAGGTGGCCGACCGTCGCTACGGGTCGTGAAGTAATGTTTAAGGGCACCCTTGTGGTGCCCTTTCTTATTCCCGTTATTCGCTGACTATACGGTTAATTGAACACCATTCCGCCATCAATCAATAGCGATTGTCCCGTCATATAGTCGGAATCGTGGCTAGCCAGATAGGACACGCAGGCAGCGACATCTTCCGGCTCGGAAAGGCGGCCCAGCGTGATGCGTTTGGCGAACTCTTCCGTCGCATAGCCACGCGGTTTCCCTGCGGATTCGGAGATCTTCCGATCGATTTCATCCCACATTGGCGTTTTTACGATACCCGGACAGTAACCATTGACCGTGATGCCCAGCGGGGCTAAATCGCGGGCGGCAGTTTGCGTTAAGCCACGAACCGCGAATTTACTTGAGCTGTAGACGGCGAGTTCAGGGTTGCCTACATGCCCAGCCTGCGAACAGGCATTAATGATTTTGCCGCCGTGGCCCAGAGATTTGAAGGCATCGAGCGCAGCCTGAATCCCCCAGATAACGCCTTTGACGTTGATGTTATAAACGCGATCGACAACGTCTGGCGTGATGTCTTCAATCAGGGTTGAAGGGGCTACACCGGCGTTATTGACGATGACGTTAAAGTCACCAAAGCGCTTTTTGGTTTCTGCGACCGCAGCGAAAACCGCCTCACGATCCGCGACGTCCGCCTGTAGTGCGATGGCCTGTCCGCCGGATTTTTCGATTTCCTGCGCGACGCTGTGTGCGGTTTCTTGGTTATAGTCCACGATGGCGACGGCAAAACCGTCTGCCGCCAGTCTGAGAGCAATAGCGCGGCCAATACCTTGACCGGCTCCTGTTACAAGAGCCACTTCGACTGTCATATTTCCTCCTTAATGAAATCCAATCTCAATAAAGACAAATTAATGCCGGAGGTAAGTGTAGGTCTTTAGCGTGATATTGCAGGATTTATTACGAAAGGTTCTTTAGAACCCAGTGGAAAGATGAAGTTTTTATTAGCCTGTCTGGTGTGATATTCCGAGGAAAGAAGTGGGGTACGTTGCCATCGATTGCTACGGTGCGACTTATTTCCTTTTCTTGCTGCGGCCTTAGGGGAATATCGATTGAAAGTTGAACATTGTCCAACTTCCTGAGAATAAGAAAAAGCGCGTATATAACCTATGCTATAACCGAAACTGGCGGTGATACCCTTTTTATGGGGTATTGCGATTCCAGAACGAAAACTCAGGAGAGGGAGCAATGCATCAAGGTCGTTGTTTATGTGGTGGCGTGACGATTTCCACGGCGTATTCGGTGAGTAAGGTCGATGCCTGCCACTGTGGAATGTGCCAGACGTGGGGCGGTGGTCCGCTCATGGCTATTGAATGTACGGATCCGGCGATTGCCATCGAGGGTGAGGAAAATATTACGGTCTGGCAGTCATCGGAATGGGCCGAACGTGGTTTTTGCCGCGTATGTGGAACGCACCTGTTCTATCGGCTGCGTAGCGGTGGTACTTATCATATTCCGGCGGGTCTTTTTGCTGACGAGACCAATAAAACGTTGGTATCGCAGATTTATATTGATAAGAAACCGAGCTACTACTCGCTTGCTGAGAAAACGCCGATGCTGACGGAACAGGATGTGATTGACCTGTATTCAGGTAAAGATTGAGTATTCAAATAAAGACTGAATCGGGTGAAGGCTGAAAAAGAAAAGGGCAGCTAGCGCTGCCCTCAAGAGACGAGATGTGTTTCTACACTTCCAGATAGTTCATGATACCGTCAGCGGCTTTACGACCTTCTGCGATGGCCGTAACCACCAGATCGGAACCGCGTACTGCATCGCCACCCGCAAAAATTTTCGGGTTACTGGTCTGGAACGCGTTATCGCAACTTTCTGGTGCGACAATGCGACCTTGATCGTCCAGCTTGACGTCATGTTCTGCCAGCCACGCCATTTTGTGCGGACGGAAGCCAAACGCCATGATGACCGCATCGGCTTCCAGAACGTGCTCGGAACCCTCTACGATTTCAGGACGACGACGCCCGTTGGCATCCGGTACGCCCAGTGCGGTACGCGCCATTTTCACGCCACACACTTTGCCCGCGCCATTGATCTCGACGCTTAGCGGTTGCAGGTTGAATTTGAACTCGACGCCTTCTTCACGCGCGTTTTTCACTTCGCGTTTAGAACCCGGCATGTTCTCTTCATCACGACGATAGGCACAGGTAACGTGCGTTGCGCCCTGACGAATCGAGGTACGCACGCAGTCCATCGCGGTGTCACCACCGCCCAGCACCACAACGCGTTTACCTTGCATGCTGATGTAAGGCTCGTCTACTGCGGCTTCAAAGCCCATCAGCTGTTTGGTGTTGGCGATCAGGAACGGCAGCGCATCGTAGACACCCTGAGCGTCTTCATTATCCAATCCGCCACGCATAGACTGATAGGTGCCGACGCCGAGGAATACCGCGTCGTACTCGTCCAGCAGCGCTTTCATCTGCACGTCTTTGCCGACTTCGGTATTCAGACGGAATTCGATGCCCATCTCGGTGAAGATCTCACGACGTTTCACCATCACCTCTTTTTCCAGCTTGAAAGAAGGGATACCGAAGGTCAGCAGGCCACCGATCTCAGGGTGACGATCGAACACGACAGCCTGTACGCCACTGCGTGCCAGCACGTCGGCACACGCCAGCCCTGCCGGACCCGCGCCAATGATGGCGACGCGTTTGCCGGTCGGTTTCACGTTGGCAACGCTTGGCTTCCAGCCCATCTCTATCGCTTTATCATTGATATAGCGTTCGATGTTGCCGATGGTGACCGCGCCGAATTCATCATTCAGCGTACAAGACCCTTCACACAGACGGTCCTGCGGGCATACGCGACCGCAGACTTCCGGCAGGCTGTTGGTCTGGTGCGATAACTCAGCCGCTTCGATAATGCGGCCTTCGTTCGCGAGTTTCAGCCAGTTCGGGATGTAGTTATGTACCGGACACTTCCATTCACAGTAAGGGTTGCCGCACGCCAGGCAGCGGTCTGCCTGGGCTTTGGACTGGCTTTCTGAGAACGGCTCGTAGATCTCAACAAATTCAATTTTACGAATCTTCAGCGGCTTCTTGGGCGGATCAACGCGCTGTAAGTCGATAAACTGGTAAACATTCTGACTCATGATGACCTCTTACTGCGCCTGAACCCGCAGCTCGGCTGCGGAACGACTACGGTGACCCAACAATGCCTTCACATCACTTGACTTCGGTTTCACCAGAGCAAATTTCGGTGCCCAGGTCGGCCAGTTAGCGAGGATCTCTTCTCCGCGGTGTGAACCGGTATTCTGCACGTGCTCGGTGATCAGGCCACGAAGATGTTCTTCATGAATAGCCAGTTCTTCGACATCCAGTACTTCCACCAGTTCCGGGTTAACGCGTTTGCGGAATTCACCGTCTTCATCCAGCACGTAGGCGAATCCACCAGTCATACCTGCGCCAAAGTTCACGCCAGTACGGCCCAGCACGCAGACGATACCGCCTGTCATGTATTCACAGCCGTTATCGCCGATGCCTTCTACCACGGTGATACAGCCGGAGTTACGTACGGCGAAACGCTCACCTGCACGGCCTGCGGCAAACAGCTTACCGCCGGTAGCGCCGTAGAGGCAGGTGTTACCGATGATGCTGGCTTCGTGGCTGCGGAAGGCTGAACCTACAGGAGGACGCACGGAGATGCTGCCGCCTGCCATGCCTTTGCCCACGTAGTCGTTGGCATCGCCGGTTAATTTCAGTTCCAGGCCGCCTGCGTTCCAGACGCCAAAGCTCTGTCCTGCGGTACCGGAGAAGTAAGCTCTAATCGGATCGCCAGCCAGCCCTTGATCGCCATGTTTCTCAGCAATTGCGCCAGACAGCGTCGCGCCGACGGAGCGATCGGTGTTGCGGATATCGAAGTAGAGCGCTTTGCCCTGTTTCGCATCAAGGTGCGGCTGTGCCTGTGCCAGCAGCTCTTTGTTCAACAAGCCTTTATCGAACGATAGATTGCTTTCAGTGCAGTACAGCGCTTTGCCCGGCTGAGGCTGTGCAGCGTGCAGCAGCGGCGACAGATCCAGCTTGTTCTGTTTCGCAGTGAAACCGTCCAGCTCGACCAGCAAGTCGGTACGACCAATCAGATCTACCAGACGGCTGACGCCCAGTTCTGCCATCAGCACGCGAGTTTCATGCGCGATGAAGTGGAAGTAGTTGGTTACACGTTCAGGCAGGCCGTGGTAGTGATCGCGGCGCAGCTTCTCATCCTGCGTTGCAACGCCTGTTGCACAGTTATTCAGGTGACAGATACGCAGGTATTTACAGCCCAGCGCCACCATCGGTCCGGTGCCGAAGCCGAAGCTTTCGGCGCCCAGAATCGCCGCTTTGACGATATCCAGACCGGTTTTCAAGCCACCGTCCACCTGAAGGCGGATTTTGTGGCGCAGGCCGTTGGATACCAGAGCCTGTTGCGTTTCAACCAGACCCAGTTCCCACGGGCAACCTGCGTATTTCACGGAGGACAGCGGGCTGGCACCAGTACCACCGTCGTAACCGGCGATGGTGATCAAATCGGCGTACGCCTTGGCAACGCCCGTAGCGATAGTACCAACGCCCGGTTCGGACACCAGTTTTACCGAAATCATCGCTTTCGGGTTGACTTGTTTCAGATCGAAAATCAGCTGTGCCAGATCTTCGATAGAGTAAATATCGTGGTGCGGTGGTGGTGAAATCAGCGTCACGCCCGGCACGGAATAACGCAAACGAGCAATGTACGGCGTGACTTTATCACCCGGTAACTGACCGCCTTCGCCTGGCTTCGCGCCCTGCGCCACTTTAATCTGAATCACATCGGCGTTAACCAGATAGGCTGGTGTCACACCAAAGCGACCAGAAGCAACCTGCTTGATACGGGACACTTTATTGGTGCCGTAACGCGCCGGGTCTTCGCCGCCTTCACCGGAGTTGGAGAAACCGCCCAGTCCGTTCATCGCCTCAGCCAGCGATTCATGGGCTTCGGGGCTGAGTGCACCGATGGACATGGCTGCGGTATCGAAGCGTTTGAACATTTCAGAAGCGGGTTCAACGCTGTCGATCGCGATGGCCGCGCCTTCTTGTGGTTTCAGTGCCAGCAGGTCGCGTAAGGTCGCAGCTGGGCGCTCGTTAACCAGTTTGGCGTATTGCTCGTAATCGCTGTACTCCCCAGTTTTCACCGCGGTTTGCAGCGTGGTGACCACATCTGGGTTGTAGGCATGGTATTCGCCGCCGTGAACAAACTTCAGCAGGCCGCCCTGTTCCAACGTTTTACGCTTCAGCCAGGCACGCTTGGACAGGTTCAACAGATCCTGTTCAAAGTCGCTGTAGTTTGCACCGCCGATGCGGCTGACGACGCCCAGGAAGCATTGCGTCGACACATCTTTATGCAGGCCCACGGCTTCAAACAGCTTGGAACAGCGATAAGACGCAATCGTCGAGATGCCCATTTTGGACATAATCTTGTACAGGCCTTTATTGATGCCGTTACGATAGTTCAGCATCACGGCACGATAAGGTTTGTCGATGGTGTGGTTATCGACCATCCGCGCCAACGTTTCGTAGGCGAGGTAAGGATAGATAGCCGTCGCACCAAAGCCTAACAGCACGGCAAAGTGGTGTGGATCGCGCGCACTGGCGGTTTCGACAATGATGTTGGCATCACAGCGCAGGCTCTTTTCGACCAGACGGCGCTGAACGGCACCCACGGCCATCGGCGCAGGGACAGGCAAGCGTGATTCGCTAATGCCACGGTCGGAGAGCACCAGTAGAACGGCACCGTCTCTGACTTTGCTTTCTGCTTCGTCACACAGTTTCTCGATTGTCTGTTGCAGCGTTTGCTGCGACGGATCAAACGTCAGATCCAGCGTGTCGGCGCGATAGTGCAGCTCATCCTGTGACGTCAGCTGGGTGAAGTCGGAGTAAAGCAGAATCGGCGATTTAAAGCTCAGGCGGTGAGCCTGACCTTCTGCTTCACAGAAGACGTTCATCTCGCGGCCAATGCTGGTCGCCAGCGACATCACATGGGCTTCACGCAGCGGATCGATCGGCGGGTTGGTCACCTGCGCGAACTGCTGACGGAAGTAGTCATAAATGATGCGTGGACGGCTGGACAACACGGCAAACGGCGTATCGTCGCCCATTGAACCAGTCGCTTCCTGACCGTTCTCGCCCAGTACACGGATGACCTGATCCAGCTCTTCGCTGCTGTAACCGTACTGTTTCTGGAAGGTCTCCAACAGCTCATCGTCGAATTCACGACTGCCGACCTGCTCGTCTGGCAACTCTTCAAACGGCACCAGACGCTTAACGTTTTTCTCCATCCACTCTTTGTAAGGGTGGCGGCTTTTCAAGTCGTCATCGGTTTCGGCAGAGTGCAGGATGCGGCCGCTGCGGGTGTCGATCACCATCAGCTCGCCCGGACCGACGCGGCCTTTTTCAACCACTTCGTCCGGCTGATAATCCCAGATACCGACTTCAGAGGCGCAGGTGATCAGCTTGTCTTTGGTGATGACGTAGCGCGCAGGGCGCAGGCCGTTACGATCCAGGTTACAGGCGGCATAGCGCCCGTCGGACATCACGATACCGGCCGGGCCATCCCACGGCTCCATGTGCATGGAGTTAAAGTCGAAGAAGGCGCGCAGCTCAGGATCCATATCCGGGTTGTTCTGCCAGGCTGGCGGAACGAGCAAACGCATGGCACGGATGATATCCATCCCGCCGCTCAGGAACAGTTCCAGCATGTTATCCAGCGAGCTGGAATCAGAGCCGGTTTCGTTGACGAACGGTGCGGCATCCTGCAAATCTGGGATCAGCGGCGTTTTGAACTTGTAAGCACGCGCGCGTGCCCACTGGCGGTTACCCGCGATGGTGTTGATCTCGCCGTTGTGCGCCAGATAGCGGAACGGCTGAGCCAGCGGCCAGCGTGGAACGGTGTTGGTTGAGAAGCGTTGGTGGAACAGGCAAATTGCCGATTCCAAACGCAGATCGGCCAGATCGAGGTAGAAGCGTGGCAGATCCGCTGGCATGCACAGACCTTTATAGATCGTGACCAGATTGGAGAAGCTACAAACGTAGAACTCTTTATCTTCAATGCGCTTTTCGATACGACGACGCGCCATGAACAGGCGACGTTCCATATCACGTTGACGCCAGCCAGCTGGGGCGTTAACGAAAATTTGCTCAATACGCGGCATGGACGACAGGGCAATTTCCCCCAGTACATCCGGATTGGTCGGAACTTCACGCCAGCCCAGTACGGACAGCGTTTCGTTCTGCAACTCTTCTTCTACAATCCGACGTGTGGCGCGAGCCAGCTCTTCGTCCTGATTGAGAAACATCATGCCAACGGCGTAGTTTTTGGCTAAACGCCAGCCGTGCTCTTCCGCCACCAGACGAAAGAAACGATCGGGCTTCTGAAGTAATAAACCGCAGCCGTCGCCAGTCTTGCCGTCAGCAAGGATTGCGCCACGGTGCTGCATGCGTGCGAGTGCGTGAATAGCAGTACGCACTACTTTATGGCTCGGCTCACCTTCTATATGGGCGATTAATCCGAAACCACAGTTATCTCTCTCTTGGGATGCATCGTACAACATGTTAGTGAACCTCCCCAGGCTCTGTGTGACTCTCACAACCTACTGCGAGAAAGTACCGTGGCGTTGAGCGGCTAGTATTACGCTCTCTTCTTCGGCCTCTCGTGACGGTCTCACAAGTGGTAAATGACTTGTTTTTAGAGGGAGTCTTCATTTACTGCATAAATATGACGAGTCGTGTGCCCGTCAGGAAAGCTTCCAGCGGATCCCCAAATTAGCGAGAAAGCCTGTTCAGGTCAAATACCAGTGTAAAATGTGCTGATAAGCGATAATTTTTAATTATACCTATGAAAGATAATGATTTTTTTAGAAAAACTATCTCGGTAAATGAATATGGGGTTTAATTGAAGTGTGAGCTGTATCACTATACAAAAGCGTGAGAACCCTTCTCCGTGCTATGTTCTTTCTACGTCGCAGCATATTATGCTGTATATGGCTACTTTTAGATTTTATGAAACTATTTTTAAGTATTGCTTCATCTTTTCATTAAGCGAGCAGGCGGGATAAGAAAAATTAATTAGCACCGACGTGAGTTTATTTTCACTAAAAGCGAATAAAAATTCATTTCATTGGGATGTGTGTGATTGATCGCGGTCATCGCGAAGGGAGCGAGAGAAAGGTAGTCTGCTGTTCCTCAAGGGAGCAGGCTAGAATATGCAATTGCAAAAATTAATCAATATGTTTGGCGGAAATCTTCAACGTCGCTATGGCGAGAAGATCCACAAGCTGACGCTGCACGGTGGGTTTAACTGCCCAAACCGTGATGGCACGCTGGGGCGCGGCGGTTGCACGTTCTGTAATGTGGCCTCGTTTGCCGATGAGCAGATGCAGCAAAGCAGCATCGCACAGCAGTTGGAAGCGCAGGCGGGAAAGGTGAACCGAGCCAAACGCTATCTGGCATATTTTCAGGCGTATACCAGCACCTATGCCGAGGTTCAGGTGCTGGAAAGCATGTATCAGGAAGCGTTGAAGCAGGCTGAAATGGTGGGGATTTGCGTGGGCACTCGCCCCGACTGTGTGCCCGATGCGGTGCTGGATTTGCTGTCCCGCTATCATGAACAGGGTTACGAGGTTTGGCTGGAACTGGGGCTGCAAAGCGCATGCGACAAAACGCTGCATCGGATTAATCGCGGCCATGACTTCGCCTGCTATCAGGAAACCACTCGCCGAGCGCGTGAGCGCGGTCTGAAAGTGTGTAGTCATCTGATTGTCGGTTTACCGGGAGAAGACGCACAGCGCTGCTTATCGACGCTGGAGCAGGTGGTTGAAACCGGTGTAGAGGGCATTAAGCTGCATCCTCTCCATATCGTGGAAGGCAGCACGATGGCGAAAGCCTGGCGAGCGGGAAGGCTGCCCGAACTGGCGCTGGATCGCTACGTGGAGACGGCGGGAGAGATGATTCGCCATACACCGCCGGATGTGATTTATCACCGCATTTCCGCCAGCGCTCGCCGCCCGACCCTGCTGGCACCGCTCTGGTGTGAAAACCGTTGGACGGGCATGGTAGAGCTGGATCGCTATCTGCAAACGCATGGCGTACAGGGTTCTGCGCTGGGTACGCCTTACCGTTACGATGGGGCTTGATGTGTCAGAAGACACGGGCGGTAGACGCCGATATTTCGTGCCGTGAATCTGCGTGGCGGCACCGTATACGTCGCCATTTTACGTTATGATGCGCGGGTGGGTGACTAAGGGAAATCGCTATGAAGCAAATTCGTCTGTTGGCGCAGTACTATGTTGATTTAATGGTAAAACTGGGGCTTGTCCGTTTTTCACTGCTGCTGGCTTCGGTATTGGTGCTGCTGGCGATGGTGGTGCAAATGGCGGTCACCCTATTGCTCAGTGGGGAAGTCGAAAATATCGACGTCGTCCGCTCCATTTTCTTCGGGCTGTTGATTACGCCCTGGGCCGTTTATTTTCTCTCCGTGGTGGTGGAACAGCTTGAAGAGTCGCGCCAGCGGCTGGCGAAGCTGGTGGCGAAGCTAGAAGAAATGCGCCACCGGGATCTGGAGCTGAATGCGCAGCTTCAGGAGAATATTGCACAGCTCAATCAGGAAATCGCTGACCGTATCAAAGCGGAAGATGCGCGCGTGCTGGTGATGAGCCGACTCAAAGAAGAGATGTCCCGCCGCGAACAGGCGCAGATTGAGCTGGAGCAGCAATCTGCGCTGCTGCGTTCGTTCCTCGATGCCTCGCCGGATTTGGTTTACTACCGTAACGAAGATAAAGAATTCTCCGGCTGCAACCGTGCGATGGAGCTGCTGGTGGGCAAAAGCCAGAAGCAGCTTATCGGCCTGACGCCACAGGATGTTTACGCCCCCGATATTGCTGAGAAAGTGATGGAGACGGACGAAAAAGTGTTCCGCCACAACGTTTCTCTGACCTATGAACAGTGGCTGGTTTATCCCGACGGCCGTAAAGCCTGTTTTGAGCTGCGCAAGGTGCCGTTTTATGACCGGATGGGCAAACGTCACGGGCTGATGGGATTTGGACGCGATATAACGGAGCGTAAGCGTTACCAGGACGCGTTAGAGAACGCCAGTAGGGAGAAGACCACGTTTATCTCAACAATCAGCCACGAGCTTCGTACGCCGCTTAATGGCATTGTCGGGTTAAGTCGCATCCTGCTGGATACGCAACTTGACCCTGAACAGCAAAAATACCTCAAAACCATCCACGTCAGCGCGATTACGCTGGGCAATATCTTTAACGACGTGATTGAGATGGACAAACAGGAGCGCCGCAAGGTGCAACTGGATAACCAGCCGATCGATTTCACCGGTTTTCTGGTGGATCTGGAAAATCTCGGTGGCCTGCTGGCAGAACCGAAAGGCCTGAAGCTGATTATGGACCAACATCAGCCTCTGCCGCAGAAAGTCATTACTGACGGAACGCGCCTGCGGCAGATTTTGTGGAACCTGCTCAGCAACGCGGTGAAATTCACGCCGAAGGGTGAAAACGGCAAAAAAGGCGAAATTGTGGTGCGCGTCTGGCATGAAAAAGGCGATCGCCTGCGCTTTGAGGTGGAAGATTCCGGGATGGGCATTCCGGCGGATGAACTGGAAAAAATCTTCGCCATGTATTATCAGGTCAAAGACCAGCACGGCGGGAAGCCCGCAACGGGCACGGGAATCGGTCTGGCGGTGTCGAAGCGTCTGGCACAGAACATGGGTGGCGATATCCAGGTTTCCAGCACGCAAGGCAAGGGTTCCTGCTTCACCCTGACGGTGACGGCACCGAGCGTCGATGAAGTGGGAAGCGGTCTGGAAGACGACGATGATTTGCCGCTACCGGCGCTGCATGTTCTGCTGGTGGAAGATATCGAACTCAACGTGGTGGTCGCGCGCTCGGTACTGGAAAAACTAGGGAACAGCGTGGATGTCGCCATGACCGGGCAGGAAGCGTTGGATATGTTTGATCCCGATGAGTTCGATCTGGTACTGCTCGATATCCAACTGCCGGATATGACCGGGCTGGATGTGGCGCGTCAGCTGCGTTCACGCTATGGAAAACGTAGCATGCCGCCGCTGGTGGCGCTGACGGCGAACGTGCTGAAAGATAAACGCGAATACCTGGATGCGGGTATGGATGACGTGCTGAGCAAACCGCTATCGGTGCCTGCGCTGACGGCTGTCATCAAACAATTCTGGGATACGCACTCGGTGTGGACGGAAGAACCGGTGGTTGAGGCGGAGGATGAAATGGCAAACGCAGAAGAAGATCTGCTGGATATCCCGATGCTGGAACAGTATCTGGATTTGGTGGGACCGAAATTGATTCACCAGAGTCTGGAGATGTTTGAACAGATGATGCCGGGCTATCTGGCGATTCTGGATTCCAACATGACGGCGCGCGATGAGAAAGGTATTACGGAAGAAGGGCACAAAATCAAAGGGGCGGCGGGTTCCGTCGGGCTGCGACATTTGCAGCAAGTTGCCCAGCAGATTCAGACCTCATCGCTACCGGCATGGTGGGATAACGTGCAGGAATGGGTTGATGAGCTTAAGCACGACTGGCGTCATGACGTTCAGGTACTGCGTGATTGGGTAGCAAAAGCAGAAAAAGAATCCTGATACGGTCTGTTGCGGCCACAAGGACGTGGCGAGCAAAACGGTTAGAAAATTTTTCTCTTCTCACGCATATCATGCAAAAAATGCAAAACGGCGTCAGATTGAGAGGGGGTTACGATTGAAGAGAGTTGGGGGATACGAGGGCTTTGCACGTTTTCATACGGTAGAAAAAAATGACCCCGGCCGAAGCCGGGGTGCGCGAATTATGCGCCAACACCAGGGAAAACATGCACCTGCATTTAGATCTCAGGGTTTGTAAACTCGCAAGTGCGGATATTCGTGTCTTAACTATGTTCCTACTAGAACTGCTCTACCATAACGGTAAATGTTCTTAACGACTACAACTTACAACAGCGACTAAAACCTAGCTACTGTACATCTTCATCAAGCAACAAAATAGCAAATGTAGAAATCTTTGTTACAAGAATCATTAAAATGTGTGATGTAGATTAGTGTTTGTCAATTAAAAAATCAATTAGTTGATGTAATGAAATGAAGGAAAAGATGATGAAACGAGTCGGCATTGTCCTTAGTGGCTGTGGTGTTTATGACGGTTCCGAGATTCATGAAGCCGTGTTGACGTTACTTGCGCTGGATCGCGCAGGCGCGCAAGCCGTTTGCTTTGCGCCAGATAAACCACAATTACAGGTGGTTAATCACCTGACGGGTGACGTAACTGGTGAGAATCGCAACGTTTTAGCAGAATCAGCACGGATCGCCAGAGGAAAAATCCAACCGCTTTCTGCAGCAAGTGCACAAGATTTAGATGCGCTGATTGTGCCGGGTGGTTTTGGCGCTGCGAAAAATTTAAGTGACTTCGCTACGCAGGGAACGGCGTGTCAGATTGATGAAACGCTGCAATTGCTCACACAGGAAATTTATAAGCAAAATAAACCAATTGGTTTTATTTGCATCTCACCGGCGCTGCTGCCGACGATTTTGGGTGTACCTGTTCGCGTAACCATTGGTAACGATATTGATACCGCTGAGGCCGTCGAAGAAATGGGCGGTCTCCATGTGGTTTGTCCGGTCGATGATATCGTGGTTGATGAGGAGCATAAAATCGTGACGACACCTGCTTATATGCTGGCTAATTCCATCAGCGAAGCGGCACAAGGCATTGATAAGCTCGTTGCTCGCGTATTGGATCTCACCGAATGAGGTGGAATCGAGGGCGTGGAGGCTTATTCACGTGGCTGAAGCGCCTGATTGTTCGGAGTGTGTTGGTTGTCATCGGTGCGTGGTTGGCTGGCATCCTGCTGTTTTCCTTCCTGCCCGTGCCGTTTTCTGCGGTGATGGTCGACAGGCAGATCAGCGCATGGCTGAAAGGCGAGTTCTCCTACGTTGCCCATTCTGACTGGGTGGCAATGGAGGCGATTGCACCGGAAATGGCGCTGGCGGTGATGGCAGCAGAAGATCAAAAATTCCCTCAGCATTGGGGTTTCGATCTTGATGCGATTGGTCAGGCACTGAAGCACAACGAGCGCAACACGCAGCGGATTCGCGGTGCCTCTACGCTGTCGCAGCAGATGGTGAAGAACCTGTTTCTGTGGGATGGACGTAGCTGGGTGCGCAAGGGGCTTGAGGCGGGTATTACCACCGGGGTTGAGCTGGTCTGGACGAAACGGCGGATTCTGACCGTGTATCTGAATATCGCCGAATTTGGCCCCGGGATTTTTGGCGTGGAAGCGGCCGCCAGACGTTATTTTAACAAGCCTGCCAGCAGGCTGACGGCAAGTGAATCTGCCTTACTGGCGGCGGTGCTGCCAAACCCCATTCGCTTTCGTGCGAATGCGCCCTCCGGCTATGTTATTCAACGTCAGCAGTGGATTTTGCGCCAGATGCGGCAGATGGGCGGCGACGCGTTTTTGCGAGATAACGATCTGTTGTGAGGTAACAATCTGAATTAAGTCGCCTTGTTCGTTTACTATACCGAGAAATTTTCTCGTTAACGGTCGTGTTTTCGACATCAGGAGAAAGTATGCGGTTACGTTATTGGTCAGGTTTACTGGTTGCGTTGTGTTGTGTGGCTTCCGTTGCCCGTGCGGACGGGGAGCCTAAAGCGTCATCCCCCGATAATCCCTACGCCTTCTTGCAGCAGCCTCAGCTATCCTCGGTAAAACAGCAGCTACAGCAGAAAACGGAAAAGCCGCAGACGCGAATGGCGTACGAGCAGCTTATTTCGGAAGCCGACCGCGCGCTGAAAATAAATAATCTCAGCGTGACGGAAAAGAAATCCACGACACCCAGTGGTTCAAAGCATGATTATTTGAGCCTCAGCGCCTACTGGTGGCCCGATCCCGACAAAGCTGATGGTTTGCCTTGGATTCGTCGTGATGGGCAGGTAAACCCTGCCAGCAAGGATGAGGAGACCGATGGGGTGAGGCTGGCAAAATTCACCGCTCAAACGCAGGCGTTGACGCTGGCGTGGTACTTCTCTGGCAAACAGGCTTATGCCGATAAAGCGATGTCGATGATCCGTACCTGGTTTATCGACCCCGCTACGCGCATGAACCCTAACCTCGACTTTGCTCAGGGCGTGCCGGGCATCGCGCCGGGCAGAGGCTCGGGCGTGCTGGACGGGCGCTATTTTTCCACCCGCATCGTCGATTCGCTGATTATGCTGCGCCACGCTCCGGGCTGGACGACACAGGATGAACAGCAGATGCAGGCATGGATGAGCGATTATCTGCACTGGCTACAAACCAGCAAGCTGGGGAAAAAAGAGGCAACGGCCCAGAACAACCACGGTAGCTGGTATACCGTACAGGTTGCGGGGATCGCCTGGTATCTGGGGAAAATCGATGTGGTGAAATCCATGGCGCAATTACAGCGGGAAAAATTAGATCATCAACTGCAACCGGATGGTGCTCAGCCTGAAGAGTTGGCGCGTACCCGTTCTTTCCATTACAGCTACTTCAACCTTCAGGCGATAACGGATATGGCGATGCTGGCTTCTCGCGTCGGGGAGAATATTTGGCAGTACCACACGCCGAAGGGAAGCAGTGTGATAAAGGCGCTGGATTTTATGGCACCGTATCTGGATGAGAATAAGGCGTGGCCACGTAAGACGATGGACAGGCAAAGCAGCCGTCTTATCCCGCTGTTATTGCAGGCAGATCGTGGTTTGAAAACGCCGCGTTACCAGACGCAAATCAGGCAGGCAGGCTTTGCGGAATTGCTCACTGGCGAGGCTGGCGCGCGTGATAAAGAACCGAGCCACATCAGCGTTGAAACCCGCCGTGCGCTCTGGCTGCTTAACCCTGTTACGCCATAATTTTCTTGTGCCCCGATCTCATCGGGCAAAGGTACGCGTCCCTGAACTGGGATAAAAAGCGCAGAGATAAAAAAACCGCTGATGTCTTCATCAGCGGTTTTTGTTTTTTAAAGAAAAAGGCGTGTTATTGCAGGTAGGTGAAGGCCGTCGTGACGTGTTTCACGCCGCCAACTTTACTGGCGATCTCTGCGGCAGAGGTGCCTTCACGCTGTGTCACCAGACCTAACAGGAAGACTTCACCGTTTTCTGTTGTGACTTTGACGTTAGAGGATTTAACCGTGTCGCTTGCCAGAATCTGTGAGCGCACTTTGGTGGTGATCCAGGTATCCATGGAGGCGGTTCCTATTGAAACCGGCGTGCCTTGGCGTATCTCGTTGTAGACTTCGGCTGCCCCGTCCACGCCGAGGGCGATTTGCTTAGCCCGGCTTGCCATTTCTGTGCTCGGTGCTTGCCCTGTTAACAATACTTTCCCCTGATAAGCCGTTGCAACGATACGGGCATCCTTTTTCAACTGCTCGTCTTTGCTGATTGCATTCGTCACCCGGACTTCCAGTGTGCCATCGTCAACCTGCGTGCCTACAGTACGCGGGTCAGTGGCCGTTTTGGTTGCCACGGCACTGCCAACAGCAACAACCCCGACACAGCCTTGTAGCAGCAGGGCGATAGACAGCACGGCAAATGCAGAACTTATCCTCATGTAGTGCTCCTTCAATCGTTCTGGTGTGGAAAAAGTGTGTTATCAATTAAATCGCACAGGCAATTGACTGTCAGCATGTGCATTTCCTGAATACGGGCGCTGCGGTGTGACGGGATGCGAATTTCCACATCCTGAGGCCCGAGCAACCCGGCCAGTTCTCCGCCATCGTAGCCAGTCAGGGCGACAATCGTCATGTCGCGGGTAACGGCAGACTCTACGGCTTTAACAATATCGCGGCTGTTGCCACGGGTTGAAATTGCCAGTAGTACGTCGCCAGCCTGACCTAACGCTCTGACTTGTTTGGCATAGATCTCTTCATGCAAGCGGTCATTGGCTATCGCAGTTAAGACCACATTATCCGCATTAAGTGCGATAGCCGGTAAGCTGGGGCGCTCTGCTTCAAAGCGGTTAATCATGCTGGCGGCAAAATGCTGCGAATTGGCTGCTGATGTTCCGTTACCGCAGCACAGAATTTTGTTGCCGTTTAGCAGAGACTGCACCATCGCAATCGCGCCGCGCGAAATGGCGTCTGGCAAGGCTTCTGCCGCTGCAATCTGCGTTTGAATACTCTCGGTAAAACAAACTTTTATTCTATCCAGCACGTTGAATTAACCTACGTAAATTGAAGTCCATTAAGGATAAGATATCTCTGAATGGTAAAAATGTTAGCCCTGTGCTGCAAAGGCGTTAGGGAGCCAGTCGAACTGTTCGCCTGTAATTGCCAGCACGTCAAAACGGCAATCCACCGTGTCAAAGCTGGCACCTCGCTGCGCCAACCACACGGCGGCGGCATGCAACAACCGCTGCTGTTTGCGTCGGGTGACGCTGGCTGCGGCATCACCAAAATGGGCGTTGCGCCGATAGCGCACTTCGACAAATACCCAAATATGGCGATCGCGCATGATCAAATCCAGTTCACCGCCGCGTAGCGTAACATTCGCCGCGGTGAAGGTCAGGCCCGCACGTTCAAGATAACGCCGGGCCTGTTGTTCGTAAACTGCGCCAGCCGCTCGCTGATTCAGAGAACGGGTACCAGTTGGCCCTGACGATATTGCTGCCAGGTTAGCTGCCGGTTGATGGTGCAATCTGGTCCTGAACTCAGCATGCCTGTCGCCCCAGGGATCTGGTGGCCCGGAATCTGGCGCATTTCACCAAAGTGGCTGGCGAGCGTCCAGGCATCCATCCCCATCGCATACAGGCGGACTAACGAGTAATCGTTTTTAAACTGGCTGCTGACTTGTTGCATCAGCGCTGGGTTCGCACCGGCTAACAGTGGGATATCGCTGAACTGCAACCCTTCCATTTCGAGGCGGAAGTCAGGGCCCAATCCGGCCTGGAAGCTACGTGAGCTGGCGTAGAGCGCCGGGCGTGCGCGTGAGGTGGTGCGCATATCAATCATCGGCTTAATCAGCGCCAGCTCGTCTGGCGTTGCGATGATATAGACCGCATCGATATTACCGCTGACGGACGAGCTGGACGTAGGTTGAACCTGAGAAGGAATGGTTAAACCGCCGATGGTGGTGCCAGACTGTGCCTGCTGCTGCGACACGTTAACAGGCTGACCGCTCAGGCTTAAGCCCGCGCCGCTATTGATGGCCTGTTTTAACTCTGCCGTGTTGCCAAAGCGCTGTTGCAGAGCGCTGGTGCCGCTTTGCTGGTTCCAGGCCTGAGCGAATGCGTTAATGATGCGGTCGCCCAGTGCACCACGAGGGGCTAAGACCAGCGGCTGCTGTTTACCCTGCTGATGGATAAATTTTGCCGCGTCTCGGGCTTCATCTTCTGGAGAGAGGGCGAAATAGCAGATGTTAGGGCTATTTTCGACGTGTTCCGGCTGGTTCAACGCCAAAATATTCAGTGGTGACTGGCTGTTCGCCAACTGATCCACTTCATTTTTCAGCAGCGGACCGATGACCAGCGAGGCGCCATCTTGCTGTGCTTGTGTGAGAATATTCGCCAGCGGTTGTGAAGACGTATCATACACTTTGACCGGGAGTGAGCTGGACAGCCCAGCGCTTGTCGCCTGTGCTTCCGGTGCAGGCGTTGGGGAGGCTACTGCCTGATCGCTATATGGCGCGGGCGATTGGGCATTCTGGCCCTCTGCCGATGGGTTGACCGGTTCGGCTTGCGTGGCGTCCGCTGACGGTGCAGCAGGGGCAGATACGGCTGCGGTGGCTATCTGACCGTTCTTTGCCGCGTTAAAGCCTTGCTGGATGGCATTGGCGAAAACCTGCGCCTGACCATTGAGTGGCAACAGCAATGCGATGCTGTTCACCGATGACTGCTGGTAGTTAATGACCTGATTCAACTGCGTAGGCAGCGTTTTTGCAGCAGGATGGTGCGGATAGCGAGTTTGCCAATCCTGAATTGCGCTCTTTAACTGATCGGGAGAAGTCCGGTTATCCTGATAGTTATTCAGCAGATCGACCCAGCCTTGCAGCACATTTTCATTCGCATTAATCAGCAGCGAGTTCGACTCCTGCGGTGACATTTGCGTCAACGCCAGCCAGGTCTGATCGAGATTCATCTGATGTTCGTCACCTTTCAGCAGCGGCTCTTGAGCGATATAGGCACGCAGCAGCTCAATGGAAGGACGACCTTGTGCTGTTTTGATTTGCGTCTGGTAGTAACGCTGCTTTTGCTGATCGGAAAGCGCGCCCACATCAAGCTGGCTCAGCGCTGCTTTAGCCGCATCCATATTGTTTTGGGCGACGGACAGTTCCGCACTGAGTAACTGCTGTTCTTGCTTTTGTGCGGCGCTCAATTTTTCTGGCAGCGCATTGAACTGCTGGCTTGCCTGAGGGGCTTTCCCTTCCTGTAACAGGGAACGAATAGCAAGTAATTGCCAGTCAGCCTTGTTATTATCGCTACTTTGCTGCATCTGTTGCAGATAATAATCGGATGATGCGTCAGCTTTGCCCTGAACCTCGGGTGGTGGGCTCTGCGGTGCATGACTTGGACAGCCTGCGAGAAACAGTGCCGCTAACAAAACAGGGATAACACGCCCTGCCTGGGTACGGACGAAATGAAAGGGAAGCATACTGTATCCAGTGATTTTTTTTAAAGATGCTCAATATTAAATCGGCAACCCGGATGAAACAATGAATCAAGACCAACAAGCAGACATTTCTGCATCTACCCTCTACATTGTCCCCACGCCAATCGGCAATCTGGGCGACATCACGCAGCGTGCGCTGGCGGTATTGGCGAGCGTTGATCTGATCGCCGCAGAGGATACCCGCCATACCGGTCTGCTGTTACAACATTTTGCGATTAATGCGCGACTGTTCGCATTACACGATCACAACGAACAACAAAAAGCGGATGTGTTGCTGGCTAAATTGCAGTCAGGACAAAGCATCGCGCTAGTTTCAGATGCGGGCACGCCGCTGATTAACGATCCCGGTTACCATTTGGTTCGACGCTGCCGTGAAGCCGGCGTTCGTGTGGTGCCGCTGCCGGGCGCTTGCGCGGCGATAGCGGCGCTCTCCGCGTCTGGTCTGCCGTCTGACCGTTTTTGCTATGAAGGTTTTCTGCCTGCCAAAACCAAAGGGCGCAAAGATAAGCTGCGTGAGCTAGGGGAAGAAACCCGCACGCTAATTTTCTACGAATCCACACATCGTCTTTTGGACAGCCTGCAGGATATCAGTGAGGTGCTGGGTGCTGAGCGCTACGTGGTGTTAGCACGTGAAATCACCAAAACTTGGGAGTCGATTCACGGCGCGCCCGTGGGCGAACTGCTGGCTTGGGTGAAAGAAGATGAGAATCGGCGCAAAGGGGAAATGGTGCTGATTGTGGAAGGGCATCAGGTTGATGAGAGCGCGCTATCGGCAGAAGCGCTGCGCACGCTGACGCTATTACGTGCCGAGCTACCGTTGAAGAAAGCGGCGGCGCTGGCAGCAGAGATTCACGGCGTGAAGAAAAACGCGCTTTACCGCTATGGGCTGGAGCAAGAAGGTGATAGCGGTGAATCGGAGGATGACAAGTAGGGCGATTTGCCCTATCATCCGCGCCGGAGTTGACCAGACAGTCGCCGCTTCACTGCCGTCCCTTTCGGGGGAGACAGGTGGAGGGGAGGAAAGTCCGGGCTCCACAGGGCAGGGTGCCAGGTAACGCCTGGGAGGCGCAAGCCTACGACTAGTGCAACAGAGAGCAAACCGCCGATGGCCCACGCAAGTGGGATCAGGTAAGGGTGAAAGGGTGCGGTAAGAGCGCACCGCGCGACTGGCAACAGTTCGTGGCACGGTAAACTCCACCCGGAGCAAGGCCAAATAGGGGTTCACATGGTACGGCCCGTACTGAACCCGGGTAGGCTGCTTGAGCCAGTGAGTGATTGCTGGCCTAGATGAATGACTGTCCACGACAGAACCCGGCTTAACGGTCAACTCCCTTCATCATAAAACCCCGCTTCGGCGGGGTTTTGCTTTATGGGGGCAGGCAAGTGAATAACTGTCCACGACGCTTTTTATGAAAGAAAGCGGCTTAACGGTCAACGCCCTTCATTATGAAACCTCGCTTCGGCGGGGTTTTGCTTTTTATGGAAGAAAGCAGTTTAACTGTCATGTAAATCGATGCTTAGGAAATACTATAATGAGTGCTTTTAAAAGTGCTATTATTAGTGTGTTTAAGTCGCCTTTGACTAACCGAATTGAGTGAATGAAATTATGGCTTTCAACATCCTAACTAACACTGCGGCCAGTATTACTGAGTTGAAACGTGACCCTATGGGGACGGTACGGGCTGCTGAAGGTGAAACTATCGCTATACTGAACCGGAATGAACCGGTGTTCTACTGTGTGCCTCCTGCCGTATTCGCATATTTAATGGAACTGGCCGAAGATGCAGAACTGGGGCGTACCGTTGATGATCGGATGTCAGAGTTAGCTGACGCGGAAGAGATTTCGCTCGATGACCTATAAGTTAAAATTTGTGCCTTCTGCGCTGAAGGAATGGAAAAAGTTAGGGCATCCTGTCCGGGAGCAATTCAAGAAAAAACTGGTTGAGCGCTTGGAAAATCCTCGTGTTCCTTCAGCACAGCTTCATGGCCGTAAAGACCAGTATAAAATTAAACTGAAGTCCGCTGGCTACAGGCTGGTGTATTTGGTCCAGGATGAGACCATTACTGTGATGGTTATGGGGGTGGGAAAGCGCGAAGGTAGCCAGATTTATTCTGATACTAAAGGTCGCTCTGCTTAATCTGGTCTTTTGCGAGTCCTATCCCTTGTCGGTCGTTTTTCTTATAGCGTAATACCTTTCAAATTAATTGATGTTCTCCATCACATAACTCTGACTTTTTCTGTGTCATAAAGCGCGTAAAGTAAGGCCATCGCGTGCGGCTGCACGCTCGCTGACATCTTTCAGAGGATATGACTATGAGCAACACTTCCCGGATGCCTGCACTGTTCCTCGGCCACGGTAGCCCGATGAACGTGTTGGAAAACAATGTGTATACGCAAGCATGGCAAACGCTGGGTGAGACGCTGCCGCGTCCGAAGGCGATTATCGCGGTTTCTGCCCACTGGTATACCCGTGGAACGGCCGTGACGGCGATGGAAAACCCGCGCACCATCCATGATTTTGGCGGCTTTCCGCAGGCGCTGTTTGATACCCAGTATCCGGCACCCGGTTCGCCTGAATTGGCGGCGAGAATCCAGCAGGTGCTGGCGCCGTACCCGGTTACTGCCGATCAAAGCCAATGGGGTTTGGATCACGGCTCCTGGGGTGTGCTGATCAAGATGTATCCCGATGCGGATATTCCCGTTGTGCAACTGAGCGTGGACGGTACGCAGCCTGCCGCGTATCACTACGAATTAGGGCGTAAACTGGCAACCCTGCGTGATGAAGGTTTCATGATTGTGGCCAGTGGTAACGTTGTGCATAACCTGCGGATGGTGAAATGGGACGGCGACGCAGAGCCGTATACGTGGGCTGTTTCATTCAATCAATTTGTGCGTGATAACCTGACTTATCAGGGCGACGACCATCCGCTGGTTAATTTTATGCAGCATGACGGTGCCGCATTATCCAACCCGACGCCCGATCACTATTTCCCGCTGCTCTATGTGCTGGGAAGCTGGGACGGCAAAGAGGCAATCAGTATTCCGGTCGATGGGCTTGAAATGGGATCGCTGAGTATGCTGTCGGTACAGGTGGGATAATCCGTTTTTTGCAGAAGAAATGATGAGGCACGGTTTTCACCGTGCCTTATATACTCGTCATACTTCAAGCTACATGTATGTTGGCTGCGCTTCGTCACCCAAATCACTTACCTGAGTAAGCTCATCGGGATGCCTTTGCTTGCCGCCGCCATGTAACTCGAATTATTTAGAGTATATTTTACTGCTTAATCCAGAATGGTATGCGGATAGAAGCGCGAGAGATCCTGAGTGATCAGGGCGCGATCTTCACGTACGCCGATACCACAAGGTTGATCGTTCACCAGCCAGCTACCAATCAGCGTATAGCTGTCGCCGAATTTTGGCAGTTGATGGTACTGCTGAACGATCATGCCTTCTTCGCCGTAAGGGCCGTCGGCTGACGCAATCTCTTTGCCATTTTCGACGATCTGGATGTTCGCCCCTTCGCGTGAAAACAGCGGCTTAATGACGTAGCTGTCCAGCTCAGGATGTTCATCTTCTGCGAAATAGGCAGGAAGCAGGTTAGGGTGATTTGGGAACATTTCCCACAGCATCGGCAGCAGCGCTTTATTGGAAATAATGCTTTTCCAGGCCGGTTCTAACCAGCGCACACCCGCATCTTCCAGCTTGGTGGAAAACATCTCGCGCAGCATGAACTCCCACGGATACAGCTTGAACAGATTACTAATTACCTGATTTTCAGGGTCGGTAAACTGGCCCTTCTCACCGAGGCCAATTTCCTCAATGTACAGAAATTCGCTCGGCAGACCGGCTTCCAGCGCGCAATCCTGAAGGTATTGCACCGTACCGCGATCTTCTTCCGTATCCTGACAGCAGGCGAAGTGCAGCAAACCGAAGCCGTGATTGAGCTTCAGCTCTTCAAAGCGTTCGATCAGCTTTTCCTGAATGCTGTTGTACTGGTCTGAATTCTGCGGCAGATTTCCGGCGTTGATTTGATCTTCCAGCCAGAGCCATTGGAAAAAGGCCGCTTCGTACAGTGACGTCGGCGTATCCGCATTGTTCTCCAGCAGTTTTGCTGGGGATTTGCCGTCATACGCCAGATCGAGGCGTGAATACAGCGAAGGCTGATTGGTGCGCCATGAATGTCTGACGAATTCCCAGGTGTGTTTGGGAATACGGAACTTAGCGAGCAGCGCGTCGCTGTTGACGACTTTTTCCACCACCTGCAGACACATCTGGTGCAGCTCTGCTGTGGCTTCTTCCAGCTCTTCGATCTGGGCAAGCGTGAACTGGTAGTAAGCCTCTTCGCTCCAGTAGGGTTCGCCGTACATCGTGTGGAAACGAAAACCAAACTCGGTGGCTTTTTCCTGCCAGTCAGGACGCGCTGTAATATCTATCCGCTTCATTCGATACGTCCTCAGCCGCCCATGCTACGGGAAGAGCTGGAACTTGAACTGGCGCTGCTGCGCTGCATGCTGTTTTGCTTCGCGACGGTTTCACCAAAGCCACCACGCGTGATGGTCGAGGTTGTGGCAGGCTTCGGCGCCAATGCGGTTTTAGGTACGGTCATCGTGCGGCCTGTTGTCGCGTTACCGTAGTTTTTGCCGGTGGCATCAACGAATTTGCCGTTAGCCGGGCTGGCCGGTGATTTTGAACTGAACAGCGGCTGCTGTGTGAAACCGGCTCCACCACTCATCATTCTGCCCATCATGTAACCGGCCATCAGCGGCATCCAGGACATCCCGCCGCCCTGTTGCGATTCTGCTGCCATACCGGCCTGTGCCGGTGCAGGCGTTTGAGTACACTGCGCTTCGCCAAATTCTGCTACGCAGTCTTCTTTCGTTGCGTATTTTGGTGCCGTTTTTTCTGCTTCTTTTAACGCATTATTGTATGCAGTGGTGCATTGGGCAGCCATTGACGGGTTAGCTGACGAACAATCATCTGCATTCTGGTAGAGGGAGACGGTTTCATCCGTTTGTTCGCAGCCCGCGAGGAAAAATACGGCGCTGACGGCCAAAGCAACAGGTGCCAGACGGTGCGTCCGCCATTCCTTGCGGAACGTTTCCTGATTAATATTTTTTGTACGTTTCATCGTGTTTATCCCAGAGTAAAGCATCACGGCCAATAACAAATAAGTGTGCCTAAGGATAGGGGAACACTGCTTGAATTTAAAGCGGCAATAGGTGTAACGAAAGATGTCTTTACGTTGCTATACATTCTGTTGTGCAACGTTTCGCTTTATGGCGAAAGAAGACGGTTCCTGTGTTCAGGTGCTATCGCGTTATTTTGTGGGGAAAGAACGGGTATAAAAAAGGGGAACCGTGGTTCCCCTCTATATTAATGCTTGTAAACGCGGCTACCGATTAACGCTGCGCCGAGGCGGTAGTGGCCTGCGGAGCGGTGTTGTCGGTTACGGCTGGCGTGGTTGAAACCGGTTGACCCAGTGACGCATTCAGCGCTTGCAGGTCGGTTTCGCTCAACGTGCCCTGCGCGGACTTAATGTTTAACTGATTGATCAGGTAATCATAACGAGCGCTGGAGAGCTGCTGTTTGGCGTTATACAGCGTGGTGGTGGCATTCAGCACGTCAACGATGGTGCGTGTTCCTACCTGATAACCGGCTTCCATTGCATCCAGAGAGCTTTGTGCAGACACTTCTGCCTGTTTGTAAGCGTTGATGCTGCTGATGGATGCAGAAATATTGTTAAACGATGAACGTACTATCTGGATAACGGAACGGTGTGCACTTTCCAGCAGTTCACTGGAGCTGACATAGCTGTGCTGTGCCTGCTTCACCTGAGAGTTGGTGGCACCACCGCTGTAAAGCGGCAGAGTGAAGTTGATTCCCACTCGGTGTTGCCCGGCGTCTGAATCGTTAAACGAGTTGCTGTTATTCGTCCGTGAGCCGGAATAGCGGGTATCAGTCACGCCCGTCGATGCGGTGAGATCCAACGTCGGCATATAGCCTGTTTCGGCGGAGCGAATCTGCTCACGTGCCAAATCCTGGCTCAAACGTGCGGACAACAGGTTCAGGTTGCGGTTTTCGGCTTCTTTCAGCAGGTTGTTAACCGCTTCAGGTTTCTGGGTAGAGAAGCGTTCGATGTTCAGACCGGCCAGCTGTGGGTAGAAGTTGCCGGTAATCTGACGCAGTGATTCCAGCGCGTTATCCAGCGTATTACGAGCCAGAACTTCATTTGCCAGCACGCTGTCGTACTGTGAACGGGCGTTCTGGACGTCGGTAATCGCGACCAGACCCACGTTGAAGCGCTGTGTCGTCTGATCTAACTGGCGATAAATCGCCTGTTTCTGCGCATTGATATAAGACAGCGAATCAATAGCACGCAGGACGTTGAAATAGGCGGTTGCCGTGTTCAGCATCAGGTTTTGCTGAGCCGTCTGATAGGTGACGTCTTCAATGCCCGCTTGTTTTTCCTGCAACGTCAGCGCACGCCATTTGGACATGTCGAACAAGGTCTGAGTCAATTGCAGTGAGGCACTCTTGACGTTGCTGTTGACGTCTTTGTTGTCACGGTAGCCTTTGTTATAGGTATAGTCAGCGCCTAAACCGAGCTGAGGCAGTAATGGGCTACGCGCTTGATTAATTTTTTCAAACGCGGCGTCGCGGGTTGCCGCAGAGCTGCGTAAATCAGGGTTGGTGCTTTTTGCCTGCTGGTAGACTTGTAACAGGTTTTCCGCCTGACTCATGGCGCTAAAACCGCCCAGGCTCAGACCAATAAGAAGAGGGAGCAATTTCTTCATTTGCATTCCTTGTTGTGCAGCAATCTCGCTATGGTAGCGCTGTCTGTAGACGAATAATTGTCGATTCTATCAGAATCTGCCAATAGGATAAGGTAGCTGAACGTGCCATCTTTCAGCGGAATATGCCCACAGGGTCAGGTAAATTGACCTGTTGGATGATTCAGTGCGGCGTTTTTCTGTTCAGTAAGGCACCGAAAAGTGATGCGATGGGTGAGAATCCCCCTCACTTGGCCGACGTCACGCCTAATAAACGTTCAAAAACAATGATGAGTATAATGACAGCGGATTCCGCCATACAATACCGGATTCCATTAATACTTGTTACAGGAGTACAGCCATGGCGTCTTCCGTATCCGGTCCGGTTACTTTCACCAAAGATGATGTAGAAATTATTGCACGCGAAACGCTGTACGACGGTTTTTTTTCGCTGGAGCGTTACCGTTTCCGTCATCGCCTGTTTAATGGCGGTATGAGCGGCGAAGTTAGTCGCGAGATTTTAGAGCGTGGCCATGCCGTAGTGTTGCTGCCTTACGATCCGGTGCGTGATGAAGTGGTATTAATCGAACAGATTCGTATCGCTGCCTACGACACCAGCGCATCACCCTGGCTGTTTGAGCTGGTGGCTGGCATGATTGAGCCAGGAGAAAGCCACGAAGAGGTGGCGCGGCGCGAAGCAGAGGAAGAAGCCGGATTAAGGGTTGGCCGTTGCCGACCGATAATCAACTATCTTGCGAGCCCCGGCGGCACCAGTGAGCGTCTGGCGGTGATGGTGGGCGAAGTGGATACGCGTACAGCGAAAGGTATTCACGGCTTGGCGGAAGAGAATGAAGATATCCGTGTACATGTGGTGAGCCGTAAACAAAGTTATCAATGGGTTGAAGAAGGGATTGTTGATAACGCCGCATCTGTCATTGCCTTGCAATGGTTGGCATTGCACCATGAAGAACTGAAACGTGAGTGGGTGGATTGAATTTATGAAACGTTATACTCCGGATTTCCCAGCCATGATGAGGCTATGTGAAACCAACTTCATGCAATTGCGGCGTTTGCTGCCAAAAAATGATGAAGTCGGCGAAATCGCGGTTTATCACGTCAATAATGCGGTCTATCAACTGACGATTCTTGAATCTACTCGCTATACCTCATTGGTGGAAATTAAGCAGACAGCGCCCACTGTCAGCTACTGGAGCCTGCCAATGATGAGCGTTAGGTTGTATCATGATGCGTTGGTTGCGGAAGTGTGTGCCAGCCAGCAGATCTTTCGCTTCAAAGCACGTTATGATTATCCTAATAAGAAGTTACATCAACGTGACGAAAAGCATCAAATTAATCAGTTTCTTGCTGATTGGCTAAAGTATTGTTTGGCGTATGGTTCGATGTCGATACCGGTTTTTGATACCCAATAGATTTCAAGACGCAGGGCGGCGGCAGTCGAGCCAACAAGGGAAAGCAGCGTATTCTGCAATTTGAAAGATGACGGGTAGAGACAGATTTACGTAACCAAGGACACCATTTGGAAAGCCTGTTGACACTGCCTGTGGCGAGTGGCGCCAGAGTCAGGATTTTACAAATAACAGATACCCATCTTTTTGCGGGCGAGCATGAAACCTTGCTGGGTATCAACACCTATCGTAGCTATCACGCTGTGCTGAATGCCATCAAGGCTCGGCAGGATGCGTTTGATTTGATCGTCGCGACGGGCGATTTGGCACAGGATCACACGCTGCAAGCCTATCATCATTTCTCGCGCGGAATTGCGCAGATCCCAGCACCTTGCGTATGGCTTCCGGGTAACCACGATTTCCAACCGGCGATGGTTGATGCGCTGGCTGACGCCGGTATTGCGCCGTCCAAGCATGTGCTGCTGGGCGACAAGTGGCAGATCATTTTATTGGACAGTCAGGTATTTGGCGTCCCACACGGTGAACTGAGCGAATACCAGCTTGAATGGCTGGAGCGTAGCCTGAAAAGTCAGCCCGAACGTTTTACGCTGCTGCTGCTGCACCATCACCCGCATCCTTCCGGCTGTACCTGGCTCGATCAGCACAGCCTGCGTAACGCGCATAATCTGTCTACGGTACTGGAGCGCTATCCGCAGGTGAACACCGTGCTGTGTGGTCATATTCATCAGGAGATGGATTTTGACTGGCATGGCCGCCGTTTGCTGGCTACGCCGTCGACCTGCGTACAGTTCAAACCGCACTGCACTAACTTCACTATTGATGACGTGGCACCGGGCTGGCGCTATCTGGACCTGCTGCCGGATGGCCGTCTGGAAACCGAGGTCTATCGTCTCTCAGGCAGCGAATTCCTGCCTGACATGGATTCGGACGGTTACTAATGCCAACGCTTCTTTATCTGCACGGCTTCAACAGTACGCCACAGTCGGCGAAAGCGACGGCCCTGCAAACGTGGCTGGCAGAGCGGCATCCTGAAATTGACATGGTGATTCCACAAATTCCACCGTATCCGTCGGAGGCGGCCGAGATGATGGAATCGCTGATTATGGAGCGGGCCGGTCGCCCGGTGGGCATTGTTGGCTCTTCCCTCGGTGGTTATTATGCCACCTGGCTATCCCAGTGTTTTATGCTGCCTGCCGTGGTGGTGAACCCAGCGGTGAAGCCGTTTGAACTGTTGCTGGACCATCTCGGCGAATATCAGAACCCCTACACCGGTGAACAATATGTGCTAGAGTCTCGGCACGTTTACGATCTGAAGGTCATGCAGGTTGACCGACTGGAATCGCCGGATTTGCTCTGGCTGCTGTTGCAGACAGGGGATGAGGTTCTGGACTATCGTCAGGCAGTCGCGTATTACACGGCCTGCCGTCAAACTGTGGAGTCAGAGGGCAATCATGCCTTTGTCGGATTTGAGCGCTTTTTCACACCGATTGTGAATTTTTTAGGGCTCACGACAGACTGAATCGCCACACATAGGCATTGAAAAACGAATCGCCGAAAGCGGTTCGTTAAACACCATTCACTGAACTCAAAGAATTAACGCAAACTATGGCTCAATCAAGTTATAACGCTGATGCGATTGAAGTACTCAGCGGACTGGAACCGGTGCGCCGTCGTCCGGGAATGTACACCGATACCACGCGTCCTAACCATCTGGGACAAGAGGTCATAGATAACAGCGTTGATGAAGCGCTGGCGGGCCATGCACGCCGAATTGATGTGATTCTACACGCCGATCAGTCGCTGGAAGTGATTGATGACGGTCGTGGGATGCCGGTGGATATCCACCCGGAAGAAGGCGTACCCGCCGTTGAGCTGATCCTGTGTCGTCTGCACGCAGGCGGCAAATTTTCTGGTAAAAACTACCAGTTCTCGGGCGGCTTGCACGGCGTCGGGATTTCCGTGGTGAACGCCCTGTCTACCCGTGTTGAAGTCACCGTTAAGCGCGATGGTCAGGTGCATGACATCGCGTTTGAAAACGGCGACAAAGTGCAGGAACTGACGGTAACCGGCACCTGTGGACGCCGCAACACCGGAACGCGCGTGCATTTCTGGCCGGATGAGAAGTTCTTCGACAGCCCTCGTTTTTCCGTATCTCGTTTGACGCACCTGCTGAAGGCCAAAGCGGTCTTATGTCCCGGTGTGGAAATCATCTTCAAAGATAAAGTTAACAACACCGAGCAGCGCTGGTGCTATCAGGATGGCCTGAATGACTACCTCTGCGAGGCAATAAATGGCCTGATCACGCTGCCGGAAAAACCGTTTCTGGGGGCGATTACTGGCGATACTGAAGCCGTGGATTGGGCACTGCTCTGGCTGCCGGAAGGCGGCGAGCTGCTGACGGAAAGCTACGTTAACCTCATCCCGACGCCAATGGGCGGGACGCACGTTAACGGCCTGCGTCAGGGGTTGCTGGATGCGATGCGTGAATTCTGCGAATTCCGCAATATTCTGCCGCGCGGCGTGAAGCTGAGTGCAGATGACATCTGGGAACGCTGTGCTTACGTGCTGTCGGTCAAAATGCAGGAACCGCAGTTTGCTGGGCAGACTAAAGAACGCCTCTCTTCTCGTCAGTGCGCCGCATTTGTGTCTGGTGTCGTGAAAGATGCCTTCAGCCTGTGGCTGAACCAGAACGTGCAGGCAGCGGAACAGCTGGCCGAGCTGGCGATTTCCAGCGCGCAGCGCCGTATGCGTGCCGCCAAAAAAGTGGTGCGTAAAAAGCTGACCAGCGGGCCGGCGCTGCCCGGCAAACTGGCGGATTGTACCTCGCAGGATCTCAACCGGACGGAACTGTTCCTGGTGGAAGGGGATTCGGCGGGCGGATCGGCGAAGCAGGCGCGCGAGCGTGAATTTCAGGCGATCATGCCGCTGAAAGGTAAGATCCTGAATACCTGGGAAGTCTCCTCCGATGAGGTCTTGGCGTCGCAGGAAGTACACGATATTTCAGTCGCGATCGGTATCGATCCTGACAGCACCGATCTCAGCCAGCTGCGTTACGGTAAGATCTGTATCCTGGCGGATGCGGATTCTGATGGTTTGCACATTGCGACGCTGCTGTGTGCGCTATTTGTCCGTCATTTCCGGGCGCTGGTTCAGGGCGGGCACGTTTATGTCGCCATGCCGCCGCTGTACCGCATCGATCTGGGCAAAGAGGTTTACTACGCGCTGGACGAAGAGGAAAAAGCGGGCGTGCTGGAGCAGCTTAAGCGCAAGAGAGGCAAGCCGAACGTGCAGCGCTTTAAAGGTCTGGGTGAAATGAACCCGCTACAGCTGCGTGAAACCACGCTGGATCCTAACACTCGCCGTCTGGTGCAGTTGACCATCAGTGAAGAAGATATGGATCAGACGATGGCGATGATGGATATGCTGCTAGCGAAGAAGCGTTCTGAAGATCGCCGCAACTGGCTGCAAGAGAAGGGCGATAAGGCAGAGATCGAGGTCTAACTGCCGCTTAATAGCAAAAACTCTCGTTTTCCCACCATGAATTCAGTGGTGGGAAAACAATTTCCGCCCCGCCTCAAATCCATGCCTGTGCCTACATTCTGCTATCTACGGGAAGATGACGAAGTATCGTCGTCGTTCATCTGGCTACGACGGTTGGTACTTATGAGATGCAGACCTCTGACCGGAGCTTGTCTGAGGCCTGCCATCGTGCTACTTCAAGTTATCTTTGAAAAACGTCTCAAGACGGTCGAAAGGAATTTTGTCTGTATTGTCATACAAATCAACATGATCTGCATTTGGCACAATAACCAATTCCTTGGGATGACTGGCTGCCTGATAAACATCCTCTGAGTAATACAGCGAGTGCGCGTTTTCGCCAGCGACCAGCATCATAGGTCGGGGGGCTACCCTGTCAATATTTCCCATCAGCGGGAAGCTAAAGAAAGGCATCGGTGTGGTCGCGGTCCACGCAGTAGTAGAGTTAATTGAGCGAGAGTGAAAACCGCGCGGCTTACAGTAGTAGTCGTAAAAACTGACGACAATCGGGTTAGCATCCTGTGGAAGGCTCTCGGGAAAAAGGTGCTCGCTCGTAATAATATCGCCATTAGCATCGAAGGGAACCTCGTGGTAACCACGGGAAAAGGTGCCATTTTCCGCATCAACCCAACGCTGCTGGCTAATGTAGTCAATGACCTTATTACGTTGCTCAGGTGTGTAACTGTCACGATAGCTACGGCTCATGCTGCGTGACATATCGTACATGGACGCCGTGGCGACGGCCTTGATGCGAGAGTCGCTGGATGCTGCGGTAATCGCCATACCACTGAGACCACAGATTGCCATAGCACCGATGCGGTTACGGTCAACGGAAGGCAGAAGGCCAATGAAATCGACAGCGGCACTGAAATCTTCTGTAAAAATCTCCGGTGATGCCGTATCTCTTACATTGCCACCGCTTTCGCCCGTGAAAGAAGGGTCAAACGCCAGCGTAACGAATCCACGTTCGGCAAGCGTCTGCGCATACAAACCAGAGGCTTGTTCTTTAACCGCACCGAAAGGCCCGCTGAATACAATGGCGGGAAGCTTCGCTTTGTTGCGATCTTTTGGCTGATAAAGGTCCGCGGCAAGGGTAATCCCATAGCGGTTTCTGAACGTGACTTTTTCATGGTCAACGTTATCACTTTTAGGAAAGGTTTTATCCCATTCTTGCGTTAATTGCATAATTTCACCTGCTTCGTTTAAAGGTTGAGTTTGCGCAAATATGTCAGGAATCCCTATAACCTGAAGCTCTAATCCAGATTATTCTACAGACGTGGATTGATCTATTTTTTCAATAAATCCCAAAGCTTATTGAATTACTTTCGATGTTTTTATTACCCGTTGTTGTTTCCCGATAGATTATCTCAATCGGTTTTCCGGTCAGCGTCTCTGCGCCATTGGGTTATTTATTGAAAACGTTCCTTGTGGGGGAAATAATATTTCTGGTTCTCTACCTATCTTTTAGATAAGTCATGCTATGAGAGAAATGCTACCTGAAAATAATATGGTGATAAATGGGCCCTCATTTGAAAGGCCACTGAATTAAATTCAGTAATCATTTTTCAGAGAGTGAAAAATTAAATCATCGCTAGGTTGGTAATGTATTTGATTTATAAATATTTTATGAGAGGGAATTTAACGTGATGTTGATGCTACTCGCTGAATAACGGTACGCGCAGCGTATGGTAGATGTCATCCGCTGCGCATAGTCATCCGTTCTCTTATCGCGTTGAATGAGCGACTAATTCTGCTTCGGCTAGCTTGTTCGTATTCAACATATAACCAACCAATGCACCACTGGATTGTTCATCAATTGGCAGTTTATCGACGTTAAGCGCCCAGACTTTGAAGTGGTAGCGGTGTGTTTTGTCTCCTGCTGGAGGGCAAGGACCACCATAGCCAGGACTACCAAAATCGGTACGCCCCTGAACGGCACCGGCAGGAATATTTTTTCCATTTCTGTTTCCTGCATCTCTTTCCAGGCTGTGGACATTTTTAGGGATGTTCACCATCGTCCAATGCCACCATCCACTCCCCGTTGGGGCGTCAGGATCATACACCGTAATCGCAAAGCTTTTCGTCTCTGCGGGCTCTCCTGACCAGGAGAGTTGAGGTGATATATCTTTTCCAAAGCAGCCGGATCCGTTTTGAATAAAAGTATTCCCTATCTCCTCTCCTTGTTTTATATCATTACTCTTAACCTGAAATTCCTGAGCATGTACGACGGTTGAAGCCATAAGCAATGATAAAAGTAGAGAACGCTTTATCACTATATTTACTCCCCTAAAAAGTTGAATGATTTCTTCTCCCCCGAGCAAGACGGTGACTGCTTACAGGTGGCAGATAGGCACAGGTAACCTTGCCTATCATCAGGCCATCACTCGACGATGGAATAACACAATTCCCTTGAATACTTGCCTGATTGTCTAAATCTGAAGCGCGCTATTTTTTCTTCCAAAAATCTACACTCTCAGATTATAAGGCAATAAATCGAGATAATTTGTATATCGATGCGGAGGACAGATGGGGAAGAATGTCGATGGGTAAGGCAAATCCATTTGGGTTTTTCCATCTTACCCGTAATCACTTTCTCTATACCCTCAGTGATTTCTTACAAGAAGGGGCGTTAGGGAAATAGCTGTTACGTGATTTGTATTTAATGACGAAGGCACGTGGCATGAAACGTTTTACTTTCTTTAATCCGACCAAGACGAAGCATTGTCGCTCGGTCAATACCTGTTGTGAATATACCAAGCAATAGGCGTTTCTTGGCATCGCGATATTTTCCCTCAGGAAGCAGGGAGATTGATGCTGAAAAACGTACTGTCGTTGCTCGATGTTTAACATATAAATTAAGGAGTAGATTCAATGAGCCATCTGCTTTCTCGCAAACAATTTATTCGCGGTGCCATCATGGCCTGTACTGCGATGTTTGTCAGTGCACATCCCGCTTTGGCAGAAAGTAATCCTGCTAATGGCAAGGGACAAACCATACAACTGACCCAAGAATGGGATAAAACCTTCCCGCAGAGCACGAAGGTCGACCATCAGAAAGTCACTTTCAAGAATCGCTACGGCATTACTCTGGCCGCCGATCTGTATCTCCCGAAAAATCGTGGTAACAAAAAATTTGCTGCGATTGCCGTGAGCGGCCCTTTTGGCGCGGTTAAAGAACAATCTTCTGGTCTGTACGCACAAACTATGGCTGAGCGTGGCTTTGTTACCCTCGCATTTGATCCGTCCTATACAGGTGAGAGCAGTGGTGAACCTCGCAACGTGGCGTCCCCTGAGATCAATACCGAGGACTTCATGGCCGCAGTGGACTACCTTGGCCTGCACCCTGCGGTTGATCGCAACCGCATCGGCGTCATTGGTATCTGCGGCTTCGGTGGTATGGCCCTCAATGCCGTGGCCGTCGACAAGCGTGTTAAAGCTGTCGTCACCGCCACCATGTACGACATGTCGCGCCTGATGGGTAAGGGTTTCGAAGATAGTCTGTCGCTGGAGAACCGGACTAAGATCCTGACCCGCCTGAGCGAGCAGCGCTGGACGGACGCCGAGCGTGGCACGCCAGCTCCAGGCGCTCACGACTTCTACGTTGATGCGAACGGCAATGTCGAGATCGCCAAACGAATCCTTCCAGAGACGTTGCCGGCAAACCCGAATCCGGTCACCGAAGAATTCTTCGAATACTACCGCACGCCGCGTGGCTTCCATAAGAACTCAGTGGCCTCTTCGGGCGCATTCACCGGCACCAGCCCGATGGCGTTCATGAATATGCCGCTGCTCACGTACATCAAAGAAATTTCGCCGCGTCCAATTCTGTTTATTGTTGGTGATAAAGCACACTCTCGCTATTTCACTGAAGACGCTTATAAGGCCGCAGCTGAGCCGAAAGAGCTTGTGATTATCAAGGATGCTAACCATGTCGATCTTTACGACCGCATGGACAAGATCCCGTTTGATAAGATCACTGACTTCTTTGGCAAGAATCTGAAATAAGGCCAATAAAGGTCATCTGGATGCACATTCTGCAATCTGCCAGATGACCTTTTCTTTTTTCCACCCATGTTACGTCGTCATTCATCATATTTTTTTTGGTATATCAGAGTGCCTTAAAAATTTATCGCGCATAGTTTTCAGACAAACCAAGGGATAATTTTTTAATCGCGGATGCCCCTTTTTTCTGTATGAGAGATTGCTGAGTTTTTCTCACAAACTCATTAAAAATTCACCCACTAGTTATAGATCAATTCATCCATCAATATAAAAACACCAGGCCGTACTTCTGCGGCTTTCATGACGATTATCCATCGATAGTTAGGCGCAAGATTTACGAGGGTTTAAGAGAAAATGTATAAAGAGAGGCAAGTTATTCCAGGCCCTTTGCAACGGCTAACGGGCATAAGGCCTGAAGAAGCATCTTTAGTAGGCTGGTCGCTTATTTATATCATTGCTTTATTTCTCGCTTACTATGTCTTGCGGCCTATTCGAGATGAATTGGGGGTGACCGGTGGAGTCAGTAATCTACCCTGGCTGTTCACTGGTACCTTGATTGTTATGCTGCTCGTTAGCCCTATTTATGGATATATCGTACGGCGCTATTCGAGAGAACGCTTCATTGCGATCGCGTATCGATTTTTTGCCGCAAATTTAGTTATTTTTATCGTCCTTATGACGAGTAGTTCAGAGGCGCATCAGGTTTGGGTTGGCCGGGCATTTTTTATTTGGGTGTCGGTTTTCAATTTATTTGTGGTTTCCGTCTTCTGGTCGTTCATAGAGGATATTTTTAATAGCGGACAAGGCAAACGCCTGTTTGGCATTTTATCTGCTGGGGCAACCTTTGGCGGGCTATTAGGTTCAGCCATCACAAGCGGCCTGATTGAGCATATCGGGCGAACCTGGCTTATTGCTATCTCTATCATCCTGTTAGAGGTCGCGGTATTGGCGTCGGCTAAATTGTCACGTGCAAGCGGTTCATTGCGGATTGCTACACCGCAAGATGAGGCAAGTAAGCCAGTCGGCGGCGGTATTTTTACAGGAATGATACATACATTTCGCTCTCCCTATTTACTGGGTATTGCGTGCTTTGTGCTCATCTATTCCATCACGTCCACCTTTCTCTATTTTCAGCAGGCGAGTATCGCTGAGGTCAATTTTCCAACCCGTGAAGCGCGGACGGCATTCTTTGCCAACATCGATTTCTGGGTAAACGCCATCACGCTGTTTGTTCAAATATTTTTGACAGGCCGACTGATGGCTGGATTCGGCGTTCTGCTGACGCTATGCGTTTTGCCCCTTGTGAGCGTTATCGGGTTTGCTGGCCTCACCGCCTATCCAACCGTGATTGTGTTTGTCGTGGCACAGGTGGCGCGTCGGGTTGCTAACTTCGCTCTTGCTCGTCCTGCGCGAGAGGTCTTGTTCACATCGAGTAAGCGTGAAGATCGCTATAAGGCTAAGAACTTCATCGACACGGTGATCTATCGCGGCGGCGATCAGGTCGCGAGTTGGAGTTACGCGGGCCTGATGGCGCTTGGTCTGGGCATCAGCCAGATCGCTTTAGTGGGGGTACCGCTGTCGATCATCTGGTTAGCAATCAGCATTTGGCTAGGCCGGGCGCATGTTCAACAGGAAAAAGCGCAGGAACGCTCTGCCACAGGCGTCTCAATGACAGAAAGTTCGCCTCCGGTGAATACGTAGCAGTAATCCGATGACGGTATGAATGGCACACGTCAGTTAATCGAAATACTTTTCTAGAAGGAAAAAACGATGAAATTTTCTATACGCGCCCTGTTGTGCACCGCGGTGATGGTCGTCGCATCATTGACGACGATTAGCGCTTTTGCAGAAACGCAAAAAATTCGTATCGGCGTAATCGGCTCAGGAAGCTTGGGGGCGCTGTCGGCCGTGCATGGGTGAAGTCTGGACATGAAGTGATGTTCGCCAGTCGCCATCCAGAAGAGTTGCGCTCCATGGCGGAAGCCCTTGGTCCACGGGCTTCAGTCGGTACGCCAAAAGAGGCTGCAAGCTTCGGAGACGTCATCCTGGTTGCTCTGCCTTACTCGGCGCTGCCGGGTATTGGTCGGGATTTGCAGGAAGAGCTCCGCGGTAAAATTGTGCTCGATGCGAGTAACCCAACGGCGTTCCGCGATGGGGATTTGATGAGGGCGGCGAGTCGGGATGGGGTGGGGGCGACTTCTGCACGGCTGCTTCCCGGTGTACGTTTAGTTCGTGCTTTCAGTGCGGTGAATGCGACGGCAATTGATGCTTCGGCAAACGGTCGCCGCACGACGCTCGCGATCCCGATTGCGAGTGATGATACCGAAGCACTGGATGTTGCCGCACAACTGGTACGCGATGCGGGAAGTGCTCCGGTCATCACGGGTAATCTGGCATCTTCACGCGTCTTTGAAGATGGCACGCCTATCGATGAGGCAGACACGGATGAAGCGACGCTGCGCAAGATGTTGAATTTACCTGCACGCTAATTCGCTATCTCTCGGTGCCAGGGCGCCAAAGAGGAAATGGCCGACCGTTCCGTTTGACTGACGGTATCGGCCACATACCATGGTTTATTTCTTTCCCTTGTATCTTATCGCAGCCACAAAGGCTGAGAATGCAGGGGAAGCATTGCGCCGATTGGGATAGTAGAGATGGAATCCAGAAAAATAAGGGCACCAGTCTGTCAGGACTTCAATGAGGCGGCCATCTTCAATGTAAGGCTGAGCCATAAAATCGGGAATATAGGCAAGGCCGATCCCATCAAGCGCACCGTTCAGGATATGAATATTGCTGTTAGCGGTCAGTTGCCCGTTTACCCGGACGGCCATACTTCGCCCCTCTTTTTCAAACTCCCAGGCATAAAGACTGCCGCCAAACGAATGGCGTATATTGATGCATTTGTGCGTGGTTAAATCGTGAGGGTGAATGGGGACAGGGTTCTTTTTGAAATAGGCGGGTGAACCGATAACGGACAGTCGCCAGTCTGGGCCCAGCCTTACTGCAATCATATCCCTGCTGACGGATTCCCCCATTCGAATCCCCGCATCAAAACGCTGCTCGACAATATTTGTGAAGCCATAATCAATGCTGATTTCCACATTGATATCAGGATATTCTTCAAAAAAAGCGGGCAGCGCCGCACGTAGAATTTGTTCGGCAGCATCATCAGAACAGGTGATTTTAATCGTTCCTGCTGGCTTATCTCTCAGTTCGCCAATTTTCTCTATTTCCGCCCCGATTTGGTCAAAGAGCGGCCCTACGGATGTCATTAGCCGTTCCCCTGCTTCAGTCGGGGCCACATTACGGGTGGTGCGGGTCAGTAAACGTACCCCAAGCCTCTCTTCCAGATTACGGATGGTATGGCTGAGTGCTGAAGGGCTGACGCCGAGCCGGGTAGCAGCACGGGTAAAACTTTGTTCTTTTGCGACTGCAAGGAAGGCCAGGATGTCATTCATGCTTATGAAACCTCATCACCGAATATTTTTCACAAATAAACAAGCCTTACCTAAAGTGATAAAAATCCCTTAGTTGGCCAGCATGTTTGAGCCCATTGCTAAAGAGAAAATATCAGGGCCGACGGATGTATTTCACCCTAACTTATTTACCCTTGAGGCTATTAATGTCCTTTTTGGGGGGTGAGCCAAATAACCGATTGTACTCACGGCTGAACTGAGACGGACTTTCGTAACCGACACGGTAGGATGTGGTGGCCGCATCAAGGCGCTCATTTAACATCAAACGCTTCGCTTCATTAAGCCTGAGCCATTTCTGGTACTGAATGGGGCTCATCGAGGTCAGTTGCTTAAAGTGGTGGTGAAAGCTGGGTCGGCTCATCTGGGCTTTGGCGGCAAGCTCATCGATTTTTATTGCGCTGGTATAATTCAGTTTCATCCAGTCAATGGCTTTAGCGATGCGATACCCATGCGATTCAATAGACGCTATTTCACACAGCCTTTGCGCCTGATCGCTTTTAATCAGCCGGTAATGAATTTCCTTTTTCAGCAAAGGGGCGAGAACAGGAATCGCCTCTGGTTCGTCAAGCAGCGCAAGCAGGCGGCGGAATGAATCAAGGAGGGGAGGCGTTACCAGGCCCGTTTCGATCCCTTTAGGCGTCTGACTTCTTTTGGTGATGAGATCGCCATTAATCCGGATAATTTCAGAAATCATCTGCATATCCAGTTTGAGCATCAGGCCAAGACAAGGGACGTCTGGGCTCGCCGTTATTGCCTGTGAGGTGGCGGGAAGATCCAGCGATGTCAGAAGGAAGCGCGAAGGGTCATACCGGTAGGTATCGCCGCCCGCAATAATCTGCTTCGTCCCCTGCACGACAAGTATGATGCTCGGTTCTACCATACAGAATGACGGCTGTTCAGGGATATTACGGCGAAACAAGGACAGTTCCGCGATGCCAGTGTCGATATCGCCTTCGTCGGCCAGATATCTACTGATGATCTCTGCAAGATCATCGCATCGCATTATTTCGGGTTTCTCTGACATAACCTATTTTCCTCCCTCTAATCAGCCATCATAATACTCCGCCCAAATTGACCCGCCTATTCTACCCATCAACAATTCATACAATCAGGCAAGAATTTCAGAGCAATGTGTTATCTGAAAATCTTTGATCGCTAGATTATAGTCAATGTGGCTTGTACGTATCTGTAGGGGATCGAAATGATTTTACTGTGCCCGTTACTGTGCATGCTGGCCTGAAATAAAGCGGTGGGTTTCTCATAAGGCCCACGCTTTGCAAGAGCAATCATCATGGTAAGCGTTTTCCCTCTTATTCATACCCACAACTGTGTCTCTTTGGCCGCTTATGCGGCCTTTTTTTATGCATGATTTTTATTATAAGACGTTAGGCGTGGTTCTATTTTTACATCACAGCGTGCTTTACATCATTCAGGTTTTTATCTATCGTGGTGCTTTACATAACTTTATATACCTGACAATTCATTAATCATTATTGTGGAATGCTGACAAAAATAAGCCTAATTTACGTCCATAGGATTCAAGATGGTGCTGTTCAGTTTTCTGGCATAACGATTAATGAAATTTTCTCAAAAGCCCATTTATTAAAACCCTATTTATCAGAGAAAGCGTGCTTGATAAATTACCTCTCGCAATATAGTTCATTCCCTTCCCTACTTTATGAGGTAATTTTTATGTTTAAGAAAATGATTCTGACTGCACTTTTCATCCTGCCTTTCTCTGGCAGCGTTCTGGCTGCACAGGAAGTGTCTACTGTGAACCATAATGAAAATCATACGCTTATCCGCGTGGCGGGTGGATCATCGGTTGATGATGTAACGCAATTACTACAGGAAAAAGCGGAAAGACTGGGAGCGAAGTCATTTAAAGTCGTCTCTATCAGCGGTAATGACTTTCTCACCGGTACTGCAAAGATTTATAAATAAAAGCCGCAATATAACGTATACGCCCCATTTTCCTGGCAAGGAAAAAAATATATGCATGACATTACTGATGTCGTAATTTTAAAAAGTCGTCCGGCAATAAAAACCGGACTGACTTTTTATCTTTTACGCGTAGAAATCATCCGAATTGCATTTTCTTCTCCCCTCAATTATCCCACCCCCAACGAGCAGCAATCCGTTATCCATAGAGAGGGAAACATGGGTTCTGGCAGCAGGTGCGTGATGCGATTACTCGCGCGATATCTGGCTTTTTTGTATTGCTGAATTTTTTTCACAAGCACATGGCAATTGCCTTATCTAATCAACACTCGCTTGGTCAATTAGTATTTGCACATAGTTTGAAAATGGAACGACGTAATGAATGCATTAAATAAGACAACAGCATCAGGAGAGCCAACTCATCACCCAGTATGGGGGGCGGTGTTTTCAATGGCACTGGGCGTGGTTGTACTTATCGCCTCTGAATTTATGCCCGTCAGCCTCCTCACGCCGATCGCTCAGGATCTGGCGATTAGCCAAGGACAGGCGGGTCAGGCTATTTCCGTTTCCGGATTCTTTGCCGTTATCACGAGCCTGCTGAATACCCCGTTGACCGGTCATCTGGATCGTAAAAAAGTGCTGATCGGCTTTACCTTCCTTCTTACCCTCTCAGGTTTGATTGTCACGTTTGCGTCGAATGGCGTGATGTTTATGTCGGGACGAGCGTTGCTGGGCGTGGCAATTGGGGGATTCTGGTCGATGTCCACGGCGACGGTAATGCGCCTTGTTCCCACGCATGCTGTGGCAAAGGGGCTCGCGTTGATTAACGGCGGAAATGCCTTGGCTGCGACGATAGCGGCACCGCTCGGAAGTTTCCTCGGTCAGTACATTGGCTGGCGTGGGTCGTTTTTCATTGTCGTTCCTCTGGCCGTAATCGCGTTTATCTGGCAGTGGCGCAGTATTCCCTCTATGCCGGGTAATAAAGATAAGAACGTATCGGTTAACCCCTTTCGCCTTCTGCGTATTCCACAGGTGTCGCTGGGCATGACGGGCATTATGTTCTTCTTTATGGGGCAGTTTGCGGTGTTCACCTATCTTCGACCGTTTCTGGAGGAGATTACGCAGATTTCTGTCACACAGTTA
The DNA here is from genome assembly GCF_002307355.1 of Pectobacterium polaris. Taxonomy (NCBI): domain Bacteria; kingdom Pseudomonadati; phylum Pseudomonadota; class Gammaproteobacteria; order Enterobacterales; family Pectobacteriaceae; genus Pectobacterium; species Pectobacterium polaris. The sequence goes on from NZ_CP017481.1 coordinate 1,572,745, forward strand.
TCGTTGCTGTTATTGGCACTTGGTGGATTTGGGCTGATTGGCACCTGGTTTATTGGGCATTTACTGCAACGTCGACTCTTTGCGTATCTGATTGCCATCCCGTTGTTCATGGCCGTTATTGCTGGGCTGCTGATCGAAATGGGAACCTCATTTATGGCTGTCGGCATCCTCCTTGCGCTGTGGGGATTGATTGCCACACCGATGCCTGTCGTCTGGGGGCTGTGGTTGAGTAAGGCACTCCCTCATGATGCCGAGGCTGGCGGTGGCCTGATGGTGGCCGTGATTCAGGCTGCCATCACATTAGGTGCCGGTCTGGGAGGTGTGCTTTTCGATTCGGTAGGGTGGTGGAGCCCTTTCGCATTCGGCCTGATTTTATTGCTTGGCTCGGCTTATTTTGCGTGGCTGACGAAAAATAACAGCGTGAAAATGAATATATCAGTCGTTGAATATAAATAATGTCTGGATTTAGCGTCAGGAGTTTAAAGATATGCACACCCGTATGAGACCTAAAATTATTTGCCATATGATCAGTTCAGTCGATGGCCGATTACAGGTCGAGCGATGGACAGCACCCGCAAAAGGGACAGATCGTAATATTGTCAGCTCAACCTATGAAACTGTCGCCTCTCGTTTGGAGGCGCAAGGATGGGTGGTTGGCCGCAAGAGTATGGAGCCGATGGCAAAAGGGAAACGCGGAATAGCTTACCCGGCTGCAACGGATATGCGCCATACGTTCATTGGTCACCGCAATGGCCGCAGTATCGCCGTTGCCATCGACCCACACGGCAAGCTGCATTACGGTAAATCACATCGTGGTGATGAGCATTTCGTCGCAGTGCTCGGCAATAATGTCTCTGATTCTTATCTATCTGAGCTACGTGAAGAAGGTGTTTCCTATCTTTTTGCTGGAGATGATGGGGCGGATCTCCATCAGGCAATGGAAACGCTGAATAAAGATTTCGGCATTGAGACCCTCCTGCTTGAAGGCGGTGGAATAACCAATGGTACTTTCCTTAAAGCAGGACTGATTGATGAACTGAGTCTGCTTATTTATCCGGGGATTGATGGATTGGCGAGTGCACCAAGTATTTTTCACTACCTTGGTGAAGAAGGTGAAAAGCCAGCAAAAGGCGTTTCTTTACGTCTACTGTCCAGTGAAATACTGGATGAGGGCATCGTATGGCTTCGTTATGCATTCGAAAGGGAATAAAACCGATCCATTTTTCATGATTTTCCGAAGGCTCACCGTGAGTTAATCGGTGGGCCTGTTTACCGAGTCAGGCATTTTATTATTGCCTTTCCTTTATCTCTGTAGGCTGTAAATATGATGGTTATTAAAAAAAGAAAGTTAATTTCCGTAATTATTCTGTTACTTCTGATCATTACGACATCGGTGTTCTTCTTCCTCAGAACGCCGGTTTTTGGTGAGCAACCCGAAGGTACTCGCCTTGAGCGAATTGAAAAATCAGCTAATTATGTTAATGGTGAGTTTAGAAATCAGATCAATACGCCGATGTTTTCAGAAGGAAATAATTTCCTTACCGTTAATATTAGCTATCTGTTTGCCAAAACATCTCGGCTTGTTCCAGAAACACCGTTGCCCGTTGTGAAAACGGATCTGAAAAATCTCAATAGAAATACGGACACGGTCATCTGGTTGGGGCATTCGTCTTATTTCATTCAGTTAGACGGCAAGCGTATGTTGGTGGATCCGGTCTTCAGTGAGCGGGCCTCTCCGGTTGCATTGGGTGGTACGGCATTCACAGGAACGACGCTCTACAGTGTCGAGGATATGCCGGATATTGATTATCTGCTCATTACGCATGACCACTATGATCACCTCGATTACCCAACGATCAGCCAGCTTAAAAGCAAGGTAGACCGCGTGATTACTGGACTGGGCGTCGGCCAGGATTTTGTTCGTTGGGGATATTCAGAGGCAAAAATTTATGAGTTGGACTGGAATGATGCGTTCAACACTCAATCTGAACTGACATTTTATTCAATCCCGGCTCGTCACTATTCTGGTCGAGCGCTGACAGCCAATAAAACGCTTTGGACAGGGTATGTGATTGAATCCGGCAGCAAGCGCATTCTGTTAAGTGGCGATAGCGGATACGGTCCTCACTATCAGGACATCGCGGCTCGCTTTAAACACTTTGATCTGGTTGCTCTCGATATGGGGCAATATGATCCACTGTGGCCGTATATTCATATGACCCCAGAAGAAGCCTCGCGTGTTGCCCTCGAATTAAATGCGAAATCTCTGCTTCCTGCTCACGTCGGGCGCTTTGCGCTTGCAAGTCACCCTTGGGACGATCCCTTCAAGCGTATTACTGCGGTCAGCAAAGGAAAAAATTATCAGCTTCTGACGCCAAAAATTGGTGAGCCGATTGAGCTTGATAATACACAGCAGAAATTCGGTGCCTGGTGGGAAGGGATTAATTAATTCGCTAACCAAGGGGCATGTTTCACGCTCCTATTACTTTTGCTAAAAGAGAAAAGGAGGAATTAATGAAAGCGATATGCATACATCAAACTGGCGGCCCCGACGTTCTTACTCCAGAGAATATGAGTTTGGGTAAACTGGGGGCTGGCGAAATTCTCGTCAGAAATAGGGCGGTGGGGGTCAATTTTACGGATATTTATTCCCGAAGCGGCGTATTCCCGCCAGCCTCATTCCCTTTTGTACCAGGAAAAGAGGCAGCAGGTGAAATCGTTGACGTCGGTGCTGGCGTGACCGGCTTTAAACCCGGCGACCGCATTGCCTATGTAGAAACTCTCGGTGCCTACGCAGAGATGAGCATCGTTCCTGAGCATTTTGTCGTTCATCTGCCTGATTCAGTGAGTTATGTCACGGCGGCGGCGTCGATGCTCAAAGGGCTGACCGCCCACTTTTTGAGCCACAGAGCGTTCAAGGTGAAACCGGGGCAGACCGTTATGATTCATGCTGTAGCGGGTGGCGTGGGCTCCATACTGAGCCAGTGGGTTAAACAGCTCGGCGCTACCGTCATCGGCACGGTGGGCACGGCTGAAAAAGCCGCTATCGCCCGACGTAACGGATGCGACCACGTTATCAATTATAACGAAGAGAATTTTGTCGAGAGAGTGAAGGATATTACCGGCGGTAAAGGTTGTGATGTCGTCTACGACGGCGTAGGCCAGGCAACCTTCCCCGGTTCTCTTGACTGCCTGCGCCCGTTTGGATACTTCGTTAGCTACGGAATGGCATCTGGCGCGATTCCCCCTTTTGATATCCGCATTCTGGCTGAAAAAGGGTCACTTTATGCCACATGGCCGGGGCTAACTCAGTACCTACATGAGCGTGAGGATGTGATTACCATGAGCCGCGCGCTGTTTGAGGTAATGGCATCCGGCGGCGTTAAAATCGAGCCCCCGTTGGAACTGCCACTGGAAAGCGCAGAAGAAGCGCACCGCCAGCTTGAATCTCGTTCTGCCACACGAACCATGGTACTCATTCCGTAATGCATTGATGGGTCATCGTCCTTAGCCTGAAACAGGCTAAGGCGTGACATTTTCAACCGCCACTGTTCAGTTTTTCAACCTTTCGTGGTCTGCGCATCCCATCCTGACAGGGCGTATTGAACGATATTCTCAAGCTCCGAGCGGCTGGTGCCATCGCGTGATTGCAGCACCATTCCGCCCTGTATCGCGAGAACATAGCGCGCCAGCCCGTTAACATTCAGCGCGGCGTCCAATTCTCCCTCGGACACCGCTTGCTTAAAGCGTGTTTCTAGCTTTTTCAGCGCCTGTGCGCGCGCGTCCCGCACGATAGCGCCAAGGGTAGAATTTCCCTCTTCGCCGACGGCGGACAGCACCAACATACAGCCGGGAGGGTCGTCTGAACCGTTTGCCCCGGTAAGCGCTGCAGCGGAATCCATCAGGTAGGCCTGAACGGCATCACGGGCCGTCTGGGCGCTATCGAAACCCGCCCAAACGCGCGGACCGTAGTGTTCGGCGTAATAGCGAACTGCTTCGGCGTACAGCTCCTCTTTCGACCCAAACGCGGCATACAGGCTGGGCGATCCGATCCCCATTGCGGCAGTGAGATCGGACATGGAGGTGGCAGAAAAGCCCTTGTGCCAGAAAAGGTGTGTCGCTTTTTCCAGCGCTTTTTCGCGATCGAACGCCCGTGGTCGCCCTTTGGCAGGACGTTCCGTTGCTACGTTTTTAGGAGTAAATGAATTCTGCATCGTTCGTTACATAAATGGATTGACGGTTACCCAGAGGGCGTTTATAACATTATATATCAATCACTACAAAATAGGATAAACGATGACCGAACTTGCAGGTAAAAAAGCGCTGGTGACTGGCGCATCTCGCGGCATTGGTGCGGCCATTGCGCTTGAACTGGCGGAGAAAGGCGCAGATGTGGCGATCACCTACCAGAACTCTGAGGCACGGGCATTGGAGGTAGTGCGGGCGATTGAAGCAAAAGGCCGTCGCGCCTTCGCGATAAAGGCCGACAGCGCGGACGCCGAAGCCGTTGTGCGTTCGGTGAATGAGGCAGCAGACGCGCTGGGCGGTCTGGATATTCTCGTCAATAACGCCGGGATTGCCCGCGGCGGCATGCTGTCGCAACTGAGCCTGGCGGATATTGACGACACGCTGAACGTGAATGTGCGTGCCGTGTTGCTGGCATCGCAAGCGGCCATCCCGCATTTAGGTCAGGGAGGTCGTATTATCTCGATAGGATCGAGTGTCGCCGAGCGTGTTCCGATGCCGGGAATGTCGGTCTACGCGATGTCTAAATCGGCGCTACTGTCTTTCACCCGCGGGCTGGCGCGTGAGCTGGGGCCGAATGGTATCACCGTGAATCTGGTGCATCCGGGGTCAACCGATACCGATATGAACCCGGCTGACGGTGAGTATTCCGAGGCGCAGCGTTCGTCGATCGCACTGGGTCATTATGGCAAGCCTGAAGACATTGCGGCAGCCGTCGCGTTTCTGGCGAGCCCGGCAGCCCGGCAGATTACGGGAACCGGGATCACGGTGGATGGCGGATCTAACGCTTAACGCGAGCTTTATCCTGTTTCATCTTGCCGAGGTGGATAAGCCGCGTCGGCAGGATGATGTTCAGACGGTGGCGGTCATTTACAGGTGGCTGCGGTATGATGCGAGTACACGATAACGTTTGGTGAATACCGAATCGACGGCAGGTGTACGCGCTTATGAAAGTCACGCTTGAGGAACTTCAGGCTTTTGTGGTGGTGATCGACACCGGTTCGATCACGGCGGCAGCGGAGCAGCTTGGGCAAACCACGTCGGGTATCAGCCGGGCGCTGCGGCGTCTGGAGGACAAGCTGGGGACGACGTTGCTGCATCGTACTACGCGACGCCTCTCGCTGTCTGAAGAGGGCATGATGTTTCTTGAGCACGCCCGTGGCGTGATTCACGCCGTGGAACATGCTGAAGAACAGGTGCTGCTGCGCCACGAGCAACCGAGCGGACGACTGCGGATTAACTCAGGTTCGGCATTTATGCAGCATGTGATTGTGCCGCTGGTGCCGGAATTTCGCCGCCGCTATCCCAAGATCGTTCTTGAACTCAATACCGATGATTTCATTATTGATTTGCTTGAACAGCATACCGATATCGCCATTCGCATTGGCACGCTCAAAGACTCCACTATTCATGCCCGACCGCTCGGCGCAAGCAAGCTGCGAATCGTCGCCAGCCCTGACTACCTGGAACAGCATGGTACACCTGTGACGGTTGAGTCATTGGCCAATCATTGTTGTCTGGGGTTTACTCAGTCGGAGTCACTGAATCACTGGCCGCTGCGGCACGAGCTTCAGGATTTCTATCCCATCACGCCCACTCTGTCGGCATCAAACGGTGAGATATTGCGTCAGCTGGCGCTACGGGGCGAAGGGATTGTGCGCATGTCCAACTTCCTGATTCGGGAAGATTTAGCGGCGGGGCGACTGGTGCCGATCCTCACCGAAGAGACGGTGGACGCCAGTCTGCCGGTCTACGCAGTGTATTATCGCAATAGTCAGCTAGCGGCGCGCATTACCTGCTTTCTCGATTTCATGAGCGAGACGCTCGCGGAAAATCCGCTGTGAGGCGTGACCCACAGCGGTAGAAAGGGACCTAAAACACCGATCAGGCAACGTGTTCGTCCAGATGCTGGCGGTAATTTGCAAGATAAGTCGGGACGTCCGGTTCTTTCATCACATCATTGCAGATGAAGGTCGGCAGTAGGGATAACCCGATGAACTGGTTCGCTTTATGGAACGGCAGATACACGCCGTCCACGCCCACACCGTGGAAAAACTGTTCTGGATCGTTGAAGGCTTCCAGCGGCGCATTCCACGTCAGAGACAGCATGTATTTCCGACCCTGCAACAATCCACCAGAACCGTATTTCTTACTGGCATCTGAACGGCTACGACCATCGCTGGCATAAAGCGAACCGTGACCAGCAGTAAACACCTCATCGATGTATTTCTTCAGGATCCACGGTGTATCCATCCACCATCCGGGCATCTGGTAAATGATGGTGTCCGCCCACAGGTAGTTCTGAATTTCCTGTTCAATATCATAGCCGTTGTCCACGATCGTCACGCGGACGTCGTGGCCTTTATCGCGCAGAAAATTGGCGGCGACATCGGTAAGGGTTTGGTTCAACTCACCTTTGGAGTGGGCGAATGATTTGCCTGCGTTAATCAGCAAAATGTTCTGCATAGGTCTGTTCTCGAATCGGTTATCAGCGAAGATGTTGGGCGTAGTCTAGAGGAGAGAGCAGTGCAGAAAAATGTGCGCTAGCGCATAACACTGTTGACTGAATATCAACAATCAGAAGTCGGTGGACGTCATATTGAAATAATGTGGGTGAAGTAAAAAGGCAAGAGAATCCTTCCCTTGCCTTGTTCAATGCGTTTAGCGAATCAATATAAATCGGCTTTTCCTATTGAGCCGAAGAGCGCCATTTTGTAGCGAATCACCTCTTTTGCCGCGTTAATCGGTTCCGGGTAGATGGCATTAGGATCCCACCAGGTTTCACGACTGAGGATTTCCCGCGCTTTCTGGAAATAGGCGAATTTCATGTCGCTGGAGATATTGATTTTGCCCACGCCAAGCGTCACCGCTTCGGCAATTTCGGCGTCTGGGTTGGCGGAACCGCCGTGCAGGACGAGCGGAATAGAAACCCGCTGCGAGATATCCCGCAGGATATGCATTTGCAGCTCTGGCTTCAGGTCTTTGGGATAGATGCCGTGCGCGGTGCCGATAGCGACGGCTAACGTATCAACGCCGGTTCGGTTGACGAAATCTTCCGCCTGCTCGGGATCGGTATAGATTACTTTGCTGACGCCGCCTTCTATCGTGGTGCCGGTATCGCCAATCGTACCTAATTCCCCCTCCACGGAAACGCCAACGGCATGCGCCAGCTTCACCACTTCGGTCGTGAGCGCCACGTTTTCTTCATAAGGCAGCAGCGAACCGTCGATCATCACGGAGGTAAACCCGCACTGAATAGCGCGCAGAACGTGTGCGATCGATGCGCCATGATCGAGGTGAATGACAAACGGCACCGGGCTGCGCAGCGTTCTTTCTCGCACATAGGCGAAGAATTCATCGGTCACGAATTCCAGCTCGCTCGGGTGGATAGAGATAATGGCCGGGGTATGCGTTGCTTCGGCTTCTTCCACCACGGCGCGGATAAAACAGCTGTCGGCCACGTTAAAGGCGCCGATAGCGAAACGATGCTCACGCGTGGGTTTAAGGATGTCGGTCATTGAAATCAACATGTTATGTCTCTCCTGTGTCGGATAAAGGGCAAAACGTTCCTGTACCAGTGGAAAACCACTGATGGCGAAAGTCGGTAAAGGGCGAACGGTCAGACTTGGTTGGCGGAACCTGACCAACTGAGATAATCGGCGACCACATCGCGGCAGGCGGATTCCATCGTTGCCAGCAGGTCGGACAGCTCTGTCGTTGGGTGCTGATGTAGCGCCTGCTGCAACGCGGTTTTGCCAGCCTCAAAAACGGCCGCGCCGACGTTGATTTTTGCGACACCGTGTCGGCTCACGCGGCGAATGTCGTCGGCCTTGGTTCCGCTACCGCCGTGCAGCGCCAGCGGTACGGTCGATGCCTGATGCAGGGCTTCGAGACGCTCAAAATCAATCTGTGGCGTCACCCCCGGTGGATAAATGCCGTGAGCGGTGCCGACCGACACGGCAAGCAGGTCGATACCGGTTTGGTGGATAAAGGGAGCGACGTCTTCCACCTGCGTCATTTTCACCGCGGCATCCTCTTGGTCGTAGACGGGGGCGTCGGCGATATGCCCAAGCTCGCCTTCCACACAGACGCCTACGGTCGCCGCGATGGTCACCACCTGCTGGGTGCGCAGGATGTTTTCTGCCAGCGGGTGGCTGGAGGCATCGATCATCAGCCCGGTAAAACCTGCGCGGAACGCCTGCCCAATCAGGCTGAAAGCTGTGCCGTGATCCAGACTGAGCGCCACCGGAACGGTGGCCTGCTCGGCCAGCGCGTTGACCAGCGGCACCGCGAGATGCGGAGGAAAGTGTGCGCAGTGACCCTGATACACATTAAGAATCAGCGGCGCACGCTGTTGCTCGGCGGCGGCAATGGCCGCACGGGCGGTCTCTAGATTGAAACAGTTGATGGCGAGCACGGCATACTGCTGTTGATACGCGTCATCAATGAGGGCTTTCATTGCGGCATACATGGCGGCTCCTGTTATTCGAGAGTGAATTTAATGTCTTCGTCACGCACGCTGCTGTCGTCAACGTCGTCGAACTCTTCATCTGCCTGTGTGACGCGTTTCTTAATCAGCGACAGCATCACGCCGCAGATGACCGTGCCAATACCGAGCGCCAGACAGAACATCAGCGGTTTGGTAAACAGCGGAACCACAAACATGCCGCCGTGTGGCACGGGAGCCTCCACGCCCCAGACCATGATGAGCCCGCCCGCAATGGCCGAGGCGACGACGCAACTGGCGACGACTCTGAACAGGTCGCGTGCGGCAATTGGGATCACCCCTTCGGTAATCATGCAGATCCCCATCGGGAAGGCGGCTTTCAGCGCCTCTTTTTCAGCGCGGGTGTATTTGTAGCGGGTTAGCAGGAAGGACAGCGTGATGCCGAAAGGCGGAATCATTGAGCCGACAAATTTGACGGCTTCCGGCCCGTAGATGCCGTCAACCAGCATGCCATCCGCGAAGAGCGACATCGTTTTGTTCACCGGTCCGCCGAAATCGAAGGTCGCCATCGCTCCCAAAATCGCGCCCATCAGGAATTTCGAACCACCCTGCATGGATTCCAGCAGATGAATCAGCGCTTTTTGCAGCCAGACGATGGGCTGGCCGATAAACGTCATCATCAGCAGCCCGGCGATAATGGTGCTGAGCAGCGGCAGGATCATGACGGGCATCAGCCCCTGCATCGAGGTGGGCAGTTTGATGTAGCGACGCAGCAGCAGCACGGTGTAGCCGACTAAGAAGCCGCCGAGAATACCGCCGATAAAGCCGGTTTGAATCTGGCCGCAGATAAAGCCCACGATCAGGCCGGGAGCGAAGCCGGGGCGGTCGGCAATGGAGTAAGCGATGGCGGCGCTGATGAGCGGCACAATCAGCCCCATGCCCCAGCCGCCGATCTGGTTGAGCATCCACGCAATGCTGCCGGTTTGCTTACCGACATCCGGGCCGCCGATAACCTGACCGAGTGCAATACAGATCCCGGCGGCGACAATCAGCGGAATCATCCAGGAAATACCGGTAAGGAGATGCCGTTTTATTTCCTGTCCAACAGTGATTTTTCTGGTGTTCATTATGATTACCCCGAAAAATGAGCTATTCAGGCACCCGCTAAAGAACTAGCGACTTTTTCCAGAAATTTAATGGGAGATTTAATAACGACCTCCGTTTTTACTCGAACGACGGGTTTACCCTTAAATCGTTCTTCGCCTGTTATTTTGATATCGATGGCCAGAATAACGACATCGGCTGCGGCTATCTCCTCGGGCGTTAATTCATTTTCAGTGCCAATGGTGCCTTGGGTTTCCACTTTAATGGCGTAATTTAAGGCGTTCGCACCCTTAATGAGTTTCTCGCGTGCGATATAGGTATGCGCAATACCGGCCGTGCAGGCGGCAACACAAACAATATTCATTTTGAGCCTCGTCTTATGTCGGAGTGACAGGGGCTGTTTCTGCATACTGACTAAACAGCCGAATAATTTTATGGGGATCGGATTCGTCGAGCAGTTGAGCAATCACCTCATCATCGGCCAGTGCACTGGCAACCTGAGACAGCAGGCGAATATGTGTCGTGTTCTGATCTTCCAGACGCACGGCAAAAAGAATAATGCAGCGAACCTGGCTGCCGTCCAGCGTCTCCCAGGGAATATCCTGACGGGTGCGGCCAATCGCGAGCGTGGTCTGTTTGACGGCGGAGGATTTCCCATGAGGGATCGCAATATGATTTTCAAAACCGGTCGATCCTTCCGCTTCGCGTAACCAGACGTCGTGAATAAAATCCTGCTTATTGGTAATGGCCCCATCGGCATATAACAGATCGGTTAATTCATTAATGGCTTCGTCTTTATTGGTTGCGGACATGTTTAACTTCACACGATTAGCATTCAGTATTTTATTGATATCCATTGATCACACCTCATCTATAAAATTAAAAAATTAACGTTAGGCCGATAATCAGTGAGGGACGGCCTGATGCAATTGATTAGCGATAACTTTTTCGGTAACGCGCTTAATGTCATCGTCATTAAAAAAGGCGGAAACATAGACGACGGGAATGTGTTGCTCTTCCAGATGAATCGTGGAAATAATCAGCTCAATCTCTTCCTGTTGGCAAAACGTTTGCATATTACTGGCAGAGATCACGCCAACAATAATCCAGTCAGGAAACGCGCGCAGAATACGGTTTTTTAACAGATGGGACGTTCCGACACCGCTGGAGCACACCACCAGAATACGTTTATGCGCAATTTGGCGTTCCAGCGCGGCTTGAAAATGAATAGTCAAATAGCCGACTTCATCCTCAGCGACCGGTTTTAATTGGAACCGCTGACAGACTTCACTCATGGCTTGCTGCGTCATTTCATAAATATCGACAAACTCGCTTTTTATATCGTCTAATAACGGGTTGCGAATATGTATTTGGTATTTTAAACGGTTCAGCAATGGCTTGATGTGAATAAGTAATCCTTCATGTAATAACTTATCCGTGCGCAGGTCGATATTGATTAAATCAGAAAATATCTGCGTCAAGGCGCGTGTGATTCTGCGTGATTCACCGTTAGAGAATTGATAACGCAGCAGTTGGTTATTTTCCCGCTCCTCCATCACAATGCCCGAAGAAATAATATATTGGTAAATGAACCAGACTTCATCAGAAGGCAGAGTGCTCTCAACCCGCAGCTCTATTTGGCTCACCATGTTTTGAGCGATGGAGAAGATGCGATTATCAACCTGCTGATGCACCGATTCTTCCGCCATCATTAACGCTTTTCCCTGCGCAATCCGGTGCATCATAATTAAAGTATGGGTGAAAATGTTGATGTAATAAGGCTCGCCGAGCGGATAAGAAAGCTGCCGCTCCATGCTCTTTAACAGCGATTCGACGAAGGACACGTCTTCTTCACCGAAATAATGAATCAGCGCTTTATAGCTACCGGGGTCGAGACGAGAATGGCTAAGCGGGCCGGGTTCTTTATGGTGCATCACGTCATTAATGAGCGAGGCCATCGCCTGACGCACCTGACTTTCACTACCTTCAATGTGTGTACCGCTCTGGCTGCGCACCAGCGCCAGCCCCAGCGGATGTAGCCAGCTTTCGATGATTTTCAGATCGTTAACGATAGAGGCGCTGCTGATAAAATAGCGCTCAGACAGCTTGCTGATGGATGTTTCATGAGGCGTATCACTTAACAGCTGCGAGGCAATTTTGACGCGGCGAGCATTGTTGATCAGGGCATCGGTGTCCCCGTCGTCCACGACAATTTGCTGTTCCAGCAACGCGAGGTGTCGGTCGTCATCCGTTGTTAACATGATTCCCGCACCGACCTTTTTGTCTGGATAAATATTCCAGACAGAAAGGAAGGCTTCAACAAATTGCATATCACGATAGACCGTTTTTTCCGACACATCCAGGTAATGTGCAATATCTCTAACCGTTACATATCCCTGGTGTTGTAACAGATATTTCAATAAACGGTTCTGGCGGGAGGTGAGTGGCTGCATCATATTACCCTCATTTGTCTTTAGATTTTCTGATGCTTATCGAATTGATAATTTTTTCTAAATAATTTCCTGTTTTATTTTTTCTTTTGGTTTATTTAAATAGGATGCTGTAGTAATGAATCTAGTCGCGATAGCCGATAGGGACAATACTAAATGCTGTCCGCTGAATAGGACAAAATTAAAACATGGCGCTGAGTGAATAGTAATTGAGATCGCGATCACACGATGGCGTACTGGGAGAAGGATATGTGAAAAAACAGGTTCAGTGGCAGAAACGCGACGCTGTTGCTCAGCTTACGCATTACTTGAAAAATAAGGGAAAAGCGTTGCTGAGCTTAAAGAATGATTTATTCAACAAGGCCGTGTCACACAGGATGGCTGATTGAGTTAAAGAACAAACTATTTTGAATCTTTAAACAATGGAAGATCTTGAGATTTTCGCCAGTTTTTTACAAATTTAACGATCCCTTCTGGTGTCCCATCATTATCATCTTCTGGATAATAAATAACGCCATTACCCTCTGGGTGCTCTACTATTTTTTCAAAATGACTAACCCATGTATGATGCTCTTCTTCAGAAGAGGAATTCACTTCAACAATATCTCTAACAAATTGAAGAAAATCTGCCTCCGTGTAATCATTCAAATTTTGGTTTATTACTGTCATGAAGCCCCCTTGGAATGGATCACAATATGCCTTCTAGGTGTTGCAATTGACATATTGTCAATATCGTAAACTCCACCACCATCGACTATACGTATTTTATGATGAATTTCAAAGACAACCCTCCCTCCAGACTGCTCTTTCGGCACAGCGTAAGGTGAGCGACCTTTTTTAATGAGAGCCTTATTAGCAGGCGAAAACGGCTCCATTAATTCAGGGCACTCTGCCACGGCTAACCAAAACGCTTCCCTGAAATCATCAAAACGCTCAAATTTCTGCCCTCTCAGTTTATCTGCAATCTGAACAGGCACTGGCGCACCTAATCCTGAACTGGCAGCTTCCAGCCATTTACCTTCACCACTCAATACCTCACCTTTTCCTGTCACTGTGCCGGGTTTATCGCGCACCGATTGCAGGTAAACATAGATCGGTTTTATCTCTGAGCCATCAGGGAACACCAGGATCCAGTCATTAAAATCGTGCGCATCCGGCACAGGAAACGGTGGTGTGGTGGTTTCCGTTTCATCTTCAGGGATAGGATAGATCAGGATGGTTGGTTGATCGATGGGTTTTACCGGACTTCCGGTATGGGATATGGGTTCCGCCCCTTCTGGCTTTTCTGGTGTCCATGTGATTGTTGGAGCATCCACTCCGGGTGATGGCGTGAAACTATAACCCTGAATATTGGGGTCCCATACCATATTGGCAACGCGTACGCCTTCATAGGGTGTTCCCTCACCCGTATGAACACCATATACCTGCATGTTGCCATGAATATCAGGACGCCAGAAAAAGCGGACGCGCGTCGTTGCTGTTTCACCTGCCCAGCCTTTTCGTCGTAACTCATCTTCCAGCCAGTGTTCGTTTTGTCCCGGAACTTTATCACTGCCTTCCCCAGCCGAAGGAATATAGAGCGCGGAGGCTAACGCACCAATATACGGCACACCTCTGGCCGCACTCAGCACACCACCAAGAGACCATTCTCCCCAGACCTGTGTCATAACCCCTGTCGTAGCCAGTAAACCAACATCGGCACTGGCGACAGGCTCTTTCTGTTTCTCTGCAACTACGGGGCCAGTAAGCGATTTGGCAACAGGTGCCTGAGAGAGTGGTTTGTCATCCGTCGCAGTCAACAAGTCAAACAGCGTTTTATACCAAGGCTCTAGCTGAGGACGTTTAGGAGAGGAATATTTAGGTGAAGATATCGCCGTTTCTGATACCGTGGTTTTCTTCTTCGCAGCCTGTGCATATTGAACGACTTCATGCGGATTATCCGCAGTATGATGGCCATAACCACAGCAATCATCTTGTTCTGGTTGGGCAAACAGCACCATGTCCCCGAAATTTTTGACCGACTCTTTTTCCGTCTTTGCACGAATATAACTTTTATCCTGTAAACAAGATTTGGCGTAAACAGGGGGAACGGTCAGCATTGGTGTTAATGCCAGCAACGGCGCACGATTCAACGCTGCCTGTCTGGCGCATTCCTGAATCGGAGATTTATACGGCGTATCACCAATAATAACGTTGCCACTGCCGGAAATAATCACACCACCACAACTGATGCTATCCCCAATACGCGCAGCAGGCTTGCCGTTAATAATCACGGTGGATGAGCCTTCGGTTATTTTTCGGGAATGGGGACCATGTGGCACATTGGGGCAGGGGCAATCGTGAAGCAGAACTGCATCGCCTTTACGGGCAGCAGGCTGACCATTAATGATCACGTTAGTACTGCCTTCGGTTATCGGCGTTTCAGGGAAGCAGTCGTGACCACTTCCGATATCATTAATACGGGCCGCACCTGGCATCGTCATTTTCCTTTGACTAAAGTGGCTCCTCGTGATGAATAAATTTTGTGCGCCTTTTGACGATGATTCAATACTGGAACAGCTATCAGACGCTGATACAGGTATTCTGGATGGTATTTTTATTTAGGATAAAACATTGTTTTTTATCACATGCAGTAAGGTTCGAAAGTCCCTTTTGAACACAGTCTGAATGGCTGTCTCTGCGTGATTAACACTATGGTGCTGCTGGGTATTGTTTTGTGTTCGCTTTGTTTGAGAGGCATGTTAGCGGTTTTATTTACTGTGTATCAGAAATGATTTATTCAACAAAGTCGGTGGTATATAAAACTTTTGATGCAATCTATATGAATCAATGAGGCGTCATGAAATTACCGACTTACGAAACTGACTGCTCTGAGGGTTGATAGGGTATTTATATAGATGAAAATCTCTGCACTTAGGTCGAAGGCTCGGCGTAACACGCTTGAGGTTGAGCATATTCTTGCCGCAGCGAAAGCGCGTGTGCCAGGGTTACGCGATGAACTTAATCGGCTGTCCGATGAATTTGGCTGGTCTCACTCACCCTATTTGCCCGACGGCACACATGTTGTTCCGTTAGCGAAATGGGCTGAAATTGCAGGCGCTTATGCAGAAGAAGGAACTGACGCTCTCGGCGTCTTGGCGGCTGAGCCTGACAATGCCGCGTATGTGATTGGCCTGCTTGAAGAGCTTCGATCACACGCGGCGGTGAATGCATTGATGGCTTTCTTTGCTGGCGTCATGCAGGCACCTGAGTTAGCGCCCGAAACGGCATGGCGTCTTACTTCTACCTTTAACTTACTCCTGAGCATCAAAGGCAGCGTTGTGGCGACGGATGAGCAGGCCGCGGCAGTGCGTGCTTTCCTGACGCGGCTGCTACCGCTGGCAACGTCGGAACACCAGACCTTCTTGATATTCTGTGCGCTCCGTGGCGTTGGCGATTCATCGTCTCTGGAACGGTTGTCAAACCATCGCGATCTGGTTTCACCGTATGAAACGATAAGGACGAGTACAATACGCGCTATTCGTCAGCGGCTGAAAAATCAACGCTGACTTTATTCTTTTGCCACAATGACGAGATGACGAACGATGTCGATTGAAATCCCCAAATCCGTACTTCCATTGTTTCACGCGGCAGGCTGGCCGCGTACTGAAGCGCAATCAGTTCCGCCGTTTGTGCCTGAGCATCATCCGGCCTCTGCCATCCTGCTCGCGTTCAGCGGGCTGACGGTTGGGGAGTGCGATGCAGGAGAAGAGTGTGCCACCAGCGATATCGTTTTTGGCGGCAAGGAAGGTTTGCAGCAGGATGAAACGCTGCTGGAATGGCAACGTATTCTGGAAACAACGTTGATTCTTGTCGGCGAAACCCATCATGCGCACGGTGCTCTGCTGATGGATAACGTGGGAGTCTGCTACGGCATGAGCTTTGTAGATGATTCATTCTGGTTTGAAGGTGCGTCTTTCGGTGTCGCCGTTGAACGTATTCTGCTTGGCCGCAGGGGGAAAGAGATGCGGCGGCCAGACTAGCCGTCAATTTCCATCTATGGTGAAACGATTACCGCCGATCATCCGAGCGTTCATCGCTACCGCTAACGACTTTCTCCGGCAGCCGTCGGATTCACACCGATCATCGTCCGGTGTGATGATTTTCTGAGACGACAGCGTTCCCTGTAGCGTGATTGGCTGCGAATGGTTCCCTGTGACATCACCTCATCAGATAAGGTACTATTCCCGCCAAACATACCGCCGCTATGGCGTGCCGGAAAGCGTAACCATCGCGCCGCGATGTGAGGGAAGTGAGATAAATGAGTGAGATGACTCATGACGGCGCAGAAAGCCTTGCGCTGCGCACGTTTACCGAAAATGCATACCTAAATTATTCCATGTACGTCATCATGGACAGGGCATTGCCGTTCATTGGCGATGGCCTGAAGCCTGTGCAGCGTCGTATCGTGTATGCGATGTCCGAGCTGGGATTGAATGCCAGCGCCAAGTTTAAAAAATCTGCCCGTACCGTGGGTGACGTGCTGGGTAAATACCACCCGCACGGCGACAGCGCCTGCTATGAAGCGATGGTGCTGATGGCACAGCCGTTCTCTTATCGCTATCCGCTGGTGGATGGTCAGGGGAACTGGGGCGCGCCGGACGATCCGAAATCCTTCGCCGCCATGCGTTATACCGAATCGCGGCTGTCTAAATATGCGGAACTGCTGCTGTCCGAACTCGGGCAGGGCACGGTCGATTACACCCCGAACTTTGACGGCACGATGCAAGAGCCGAAGATGCTGCCTGCGCGTCTGCCGAATATTCTGCTGAATGGCACCACCGGGATCGCCGTCGGCATGGCCACGGACATACCGCCGCACAACGTGCGTGAAGTCGCCGCCGCCGCCGTGATGCTGCTGGAAAACCCGAAGGCCTCGCTGGAAGAGTTATTGCAGCATGTTCAAGGGCCGGATTTCCCGACGGAAGCCGAAATCATCACGCCACGCGATGAAGTGCGCAAACTCTACCAGAATGGCCGTGGTTCCGTGCGTATGCGCGCGGTGTGGAAGAAAGAAGACGGTGATGTTGTGATTACCGCGCTGCCACATCAGGTTTCCGGTGCCAAAGTGCTGGAGCAGATTGCCAGCCAGATGCGTGCGAAGAAGCTGCCGATGGTGGAAGACTTGCGTGATGAATCCGATCACGAGAATCCAACCCGTTTGGTGCTGGTGCCACGTTCAAACCGGATCGATATGGATCAGGTGATGAACCACCTGTTCGCCACGACCGATCTGGAAAAAAGCTATCGCGTTAACATGAACATGATCGGTCTGGATGGTCGTCCTAGCGTGAAAGGGCTGGTCGAGATCCTGAGCGAATGGCTGGTCTTCCGTCGTGACACCGTGTGTCGCCGCCTGAACTACCGTCTGGAAAAAGTGCTCAAGCGCCTGCATATCCTTGAAGGTTTGCTGGTCGCGTTCCTGAATATTGATGAAGTCATTCATATCATCCGCACGGAAGATGAGCCGAAGCCCGTTCTGATGCGCCAGTTCAGCCTGAGTGAAACACAGGCTGAAGCGATCCTGGAGCTGAAATTACGTCATTTGGCCAAGCTGGAAGAGGTGAAAATCCGCGGTGAGCAGGGCGATTTGGCAAAAGAGCGCGATCAGCTTCAAGCACTGTTGGCGTCAGACCGTAAGCTCAGCAACCTGATTAAGAAAGAAATTCAGTCCGATGCGCAAGCCTATGGTGACGATCGTCGTTCACCGCTGCGTGAGCGTGGCGAAGCGAAAGCGATGAGCGAGCACGACTTTGTGCCGTCCG
Organism: Pectobacterium polaris; assembly: GCF_002307355.1. Lineage (NCBI taxonomy): Bacteria > Pseudomonadati > Pseudomonadota > Gammaproteobacteria > Enterobacterales > Pectobacteriaceae > Pectobacterium > Pectobacterium polaris. The sequence goes on from NZ_CP017481.1 coordinate 1,590,795, forward strand.
AACCCGTTACCATTGTGCTGTCGGAAATGGGCTGGGTACGCAGCGCGAAAGGGCATGACATCGATCCTGCCGGACTGAGTTATAAAGCGGGCGATAGCTTCCGTGCCGCCGCGAAAGGCAAGAGCAATCAGCCTGTGGTGTTCATTGACTCCACCGGCCGCAGCTATGCGCTGGATCCGATCACGCTGCCTTCTGCACGCGGTCAGGGTGAGCCGCTGACGGGTAAACTCACGCCGCCGCCGGGCGCGACGATTGAACAGGTGCTGATGGCCGCAGACGATCAGCCGCTGCTGATGGCATCCGATGCGGGCTACGGCTTCGTGTGTACCTTCAACGATCTGGTCGCGCGTAACCGCGCGGGTAAAGCGATTATTACGCTGCCGGATAACGCGAAGGCGCTGGCACCGATCGAGATCAACGGCGACGATAACCTGCTGATGGCGATCACCGCCGCAGGCAGAATGCTACTGTTCCCTGTCTCCGATCTGCCACAGCTGTCGAAAGGCAAGGGCAACAAGATCGTATCTATCTCCTCGGCTGATTTTGCGGAAGGCAAAGACCGTCTGACCTGGCTGTATCTGCTGCCACCACAGGCGTCAGTCACGCTGTACTTCGGTAAGCGTAAGCTGGTGCTGCGTCCAAACGAGCTTCAGAAGTATCAGGGCGAGCGTGGACGGAAAGGCACGTTGCTGCGTGGGCTACAGCGTATCGACCGGATTGAGGTGGATGCACCGCAGCAAATTAGCACCGGCAGCAGCGAAGAATAACGCCTCCGTATTGTCTTGTGCATGTTGAGAAAGGCGGTGTCATACCGCCTTTCTTTAGTTTCCAGTTGCCATCCCGCCGCAAATTGAATCACCGTGTGTTTTAGCGCGGAATCGCTATACTAGCGGCGGCTGTCGGCTAATGAGGTTGCTATGTTATCCATTTTGCGTTTTTTTATTGTCATTATATTTTCGATTTTGATCTGTATTTTTGGCTTGTTTTACTGCCTGTTCAGCCCTCGAAATCCCCGCCATGTCGCGACCTTCGGCCATCTTTTTGGTCGCTTGTCCGTGGTGTTTGGCCTGAAAGTAGAAATGCGGATACCGGAAGAAGCTGCGCATTACGGCAACTGCATCTATATCGCGAATCATCAGAACAACTACGATATGGTCACGGTATCTAGCGCGGTTCAGCCTCGTACCGTTACCGTAGGCAAGAAAAGCCTGCTGTGGATCCCGTTCTTCGGGCCACTGTATTGGCTGACGGGTAACTTGCTGATTGACCGTGAAAACCGCGCTAAAGCGCATGGCACCATTGCCCAGGTTGTGAAGCATATTAAAGAACGCAACACGTCTATCTGGATGTTCCCCGAAGGTACGCGCAGCCGTGGACGCGGCCTGATGCCCTTCAAAACCGGTGCCTTTCATGCTGCGATTAGCGCAGACGTGCCAGTTGTGCCGATTTGCGTTTCTACGACCAGCAATAAGGTGAAGTTGAACCGCTGGAATAACGGACTCGTTATCGTAGAAATGTTGCCACCCATCGATACCCGCGCATATACCAAAGAGCAGGTTCGCGAGCTGGCTGCACATTGCCATGATGTGATGGCTGCCAAGATTGCGGAACTGGATGCGGAAGTCGCGGCGCGCGAAGCAGCAGACAAAAAATAAAATTATCCCATCGAGTTACTCGATTATTTCTTCCGATTGTCTATTCAAGCACGAATCGGAAGATAAACTTTGCTTACGGTTTATTGGATTTACGGAGTCATTATGTCACTCAGCCGACGTCAGTTTATTCAGGCATCGGGCATTGCGTTATGTGCGGGTATGACGCCACTGGCAGCCAAAGCCAGTGGGAATCCCGGCGCATTGCCGATACCGCCATTACTGGAGTCGCGCCGAGGCCAGCCTCTTTTTCTGACCATGCAGCGTGCCCATTGGGCATTTTCCGGTGACCGTAAGACCTCCATTTGGGGAATCAATGGCCGCTATTTAGGGCCGACGGTGCGAGTGTATGACGGCGACGACGTTAAGCTGATTTACAGTAACCGCCTGAATGAGCCTGTCGCGATGACGATCGGCGGGTTGCAGGTGCCGGGGCCGCTGATGGGTGGCGCGGCTCGTATCATTTCTCCAGGAAACGACTGGTCACCAGTGTTGCCCGTTCGTCAGCCCGCGTCGACCTGCTGGTATCATGCGAATACGCCGAACCGCATGGCCCCGCATATCTATAACGGGCTGGCTGGGCTATGGCTGGTGGAAGACAGCACCAGTAAATCCCTGCCGCTGCCCAATCACTACGGTGTCGATGATTTCCCGTTGATTATTCAGGATAAACGACTGGATAACTTTGGTGTCCCTCTCTATAACCCGCCTTCTAACGGTGGGTTCGTGGGTGACTCGCTGCTGGTCAACGGCGTGCAGAATCCCTTTGTTGAAGTGTCCCGTGGTTGGGTTCGCCTGAGATTATTGAACGCCTCGAACTCCCGGCGTTACGTGATGCGGTTGAGCGATGGGCGAGCGATGCATGTGATCGCCAGCGATCAAGGGTTGCTACCGGCACCGATGGCGGTGAACCAACTTTCTCTCGCGCCCGGCGAACGGCGCGAAATTCTGGTCGACATGTCGCAAGGCGAAGAAGTCACGCTGACGGCAGGTGAGTCGGCTGGGATTATGGATCGCCTGCGCGGGTTGTTTGAGCCTTCCAGCATCCTGATTTCGACTCAAATACTTACGTTGAAGCCGACAGGGCTGTTGCCATTAGTCACGGATAACCTGCCGATGCGTTTGCTGGCCGACAACATCATTGAAGGCAGCATCAGCCGCACGCGCGAATTCCGACTGGGTGACAGCCTGCCCGGCATCAACGGTGCGATGTGGGACATGACGCGTGCCGATGTACAAACCCAGCTTGGCCGCTGTGAGCGCTGGATTATCCACGCCGACACGGCGCAGGCTTTCCACATTCAGGGCGTCAAGTTCCTGGTGCGCAGCGCGAATGGTAGACCACCGGCGGTGGAAGACAGCGGCTGGAAAGATACGGTGTGGGTGGATAACGATGTCGAGCTGCTGGTTTATTTCACGCAGCCTTCCTCACTGGCGTTCCCTTTCCTGTATTACAGCCAAACGTTGGAACTGGCCGATCGCGGCTCGACGGGACAGCTCATCGTACAGTCTGCGATGTAAACCAACCTATAGCCTGCCTGCTTCTCCGCGTGACCTCTCCGCCGTGACAAAGGTGACGGCTGCCCCGTCTGATGCGCCGCTCGCTCGTCAGACGGCAACGCTTCCGAGACTTATCTGTTTCTTAATGTGATCCACCTCTATTCAGACAAACCAAAATTAAAGATGCGAAGCCGTGCGGACGATACCTTATATATTGATGTTGCTATTAATTAAGGGTGAATTGCGTTTTGCGTTGCGTGCTGCTTCGGGTCTGATTCGTGCTAAAAGAACATTTTTTATTACAACAATGTCAGCGTCCGAGCGTTTCGTTTCGCTATGAAATCAGGTTCACTTTCTGTTTTAACCTGTACGTAGCCAGAACGCTGCGTCACTAAAAGGGCTGCACTATGCGGGAATTACTGCTTTGGGTCAGAGATCAGCTGGCTGGAGCGCCGTCGGCGCCTCGCTACATGCAGCTCGCGTCGTTGCTTGAATCAGAAATCAGCCGTCGTAAGACATTATCCGGCCAGTTCTTACCCGCCGAAAGACTGATTGCACAGCAGTTGGGATTATCACGCGTAACGGTTTCCCGTTCCCTGTCACTGCTGGAAGAAAAAGGGCTGATTGTGCGCCAGCAAGGGGTGGGAACCCGCGTAGCTCAACGACTTAACTACGCGTTGAGCGCTGAGGATGAAGGGTTCACCGCGCTGATATTGAAACAAGGCGGCGTCGCTGGCAGCCTCTGGTTAGAAAAAGCAATACAAGTTCCCCCTGCTGCCATCGCCGCGAAAATGTCTCTGCCGGAAGGCGAGGCCGTCACCTATCTGCGACGCGTCCGGCTCAGCAATAGCGAGCCCGTTTCGCTGGAAACCACCTGGATACCGCAAGAATTCCTACCTGATCCCGAAGCGCTTGAGCAGTCTCTCTATCAGTATTGGATGACGCGTGGCATCACACCGGACAAGAAACGCTATCGTTTCAAAGCGATTGCCTGTACGGCAGAAATCGCTGCGCTTCTTGGTATTGCGGCGGAGGCTCCAGCGTTGTATTGCGAACTGCATGTTTATAACGAACGGGGTGAACTGCTTGAATACAGCGAAGCACATTGCCGTAGCGATGTGTATGAGATTCAGTTCGCTGATTAGATGAGAAGAAAAATGCCAGCCCGGTGAAGGCTGGCATCGAAGGTGGAGTAGCTCTTAGTCGTTTCTCGGTTCGTCAGGGTCTGATCCCAGACGTTTCCCGCAGTCCAGCTTGGCAATTTCACTGAGCTCGTCTTTATCCAGACGGAAATCAAACACCTCGAAGTTTTCCTTGATACGCGACGGCGTGACCGATTTAGGAATCACCACCAGCCCACTGTCCAGATGCCAGCGGATCACGATCTGTGCCGGCGTTTTGCCGTATTTTGTCGCCAGTTTACGGATAATCGGATGGTCGAAGACGCCTTCGCCACCCTGCGCCAGCGGGCTCCAGGATTCTGTTTGGATATGGTGAGTAGCATTCCAGGCGTGGAGCTGTCTTTGCTGAAGAAGAGGGTGTAGCTCGACCTGATCGATGACCGGCAGTACGCCCGTTTCTTCTTTTAGCCGCTGTAAATGGTGAATATGGAAATTACTGACGCCGATACTTTTCGCCAGACCCTGTTCCTGGAGTTTGATGAGTCCGCGCCAGGCATCCACGAAGGTGTTCTGTTGCGGGAGCGGCCAGTGAATCAGGTAGAGATCGATATAATCTAACCGAAGTTTTCTCAGGCTTTCTTCCAGCGCTTTTTGGGGATCGGTGTGATCGCCATTCCAGAGCTTAGTGGTGATGAACACCTCTTCACGCGGCAGGTTCGCGGAACTCAGTGCCTGACCAACGGCCTCCTCGTTCTTATAAATCGCGGCGGTATCGATCGCCCGATAACCGATGGACAATGCTTCAGTCACGGCGATCACCGTGTCCTCACTGCTTGCTCGCCAGACACCAAGGCCCAACTGGGGCATGATATTGCCGTCCGCCAGCTTAACTTTCGGTTGCGTCATCTCATTCTCCTTTTATATCCGTTAATCCATAAAAGTATCATAGGGTTAACTGGATGGGCGACCTGTTCATATCACGGGCATAGGGCCACGTGATCCCTCGCAGGAACAGGCATATGATTTCATTCTAGTAGAAAAATTCGTCGGCTATACATTGCATGATGATAAAGGGAGCCGATTGGCTCCCTTTAACAGACACAGCATTGAGGGTATATCATCTGATATAGGCGTGGTTTAAACGATAGCGTTTTCTCCTGTCACTCGAATGATTTGGGTCAGAGGCGCTTAACGCGCCGCCTCGTAAATCTTCTGGCTTTCTTCCAGCGTGATGTCGCGATGCTCGCCCAGCGCAGTCAGGCCGTGCTCGCTGAGTTTGGCAACCAGCGTCGGAATGGAACTGCCATCCAACTGATAGTCAGACAGGCGGGTCGGCACGCCCATTGTCTCGAAGAAGTGACGCGTAGCGGCAATCGCGCCGTCGATGCGTTGATCTTCGCTACCGTCACGCAGGTTCCAGACGCGCTCGGCGTATTGCAGCAGCTTGTCGCGCTTCTGGGCTTTTCTTGCCGTCAGCATGGCAGGCAGAACGATAGCCAGCGTCTGGGCATGGTCAAGACCGTGCAGCGCCGTTAATTCGTGTCCCAGCATGTGGGTTGACCAGTCCTGTGGCACACCGGCGCCAATCAGGCCGTTCAACGCCATGGTGGCGCTCCACATCACATTGGCTCTGACCTTGTAGTTCTCCGGTTCAGCCAGTGCGCGCGGGCCTTCTTCAACCAGCGTCAGCAGTAAACCTTCCGCAAAACGGTCCTGTACTTTGGCATCGACGGAATACGTCAGGTACTGCTCAACGGTGTGAACGAAGGCATCGACCACGCCGTTTGCGATCTGGCGAGCGGGCAGGGTGTAGGTTACGACCGGATCGAGCACGGCGAAAAGCGGCTGCGTATGGCGTGAACGGAAAGCGAGCTTATCGTTGGTCGATTTACGCGTGATAACCGCGCCGTTGTTGGATTCCGAACCGGTCGCTGGCAGGGTGAGCACCGCCGCCATCGCGACGCCGCGATCGATTTCCGCGCCACCCGTTTGCAGAATATGCCACGGGTCTTGTGCAGCCTGATAGTCCGCAGCAGCAGCGATAAATTTCGTGCCATCAACCACAGAGCCACCGCCAACTGCCAGCAGGAAGTCAATCTTCTCCGCTCGGACGACCTCGACGGCTTTCATCAGCGTTTCGTAAGTCGGGTTCGGCTCAATGCCGGAAAACTCACGGACATTGCGACCTTCTAAGGCACGATAGACCTGATCCAGCACGCCATTGTGCTTCACGCTGCCGCCGCCGTAGGTGATGAGGATACGAGCATCGGCAGGAATTTCTTTGCCTAATTCAGCAATCTGGCCTTCGCCAAACAAAATCTTGGTAGGGGTATGGAGTGTGAAATTTAGCATAGGTTATTTGTCCAGTTTAAAGCCCTGTTGGAGGATCGCGGGCAAGACTTTCGGGAAGTAAATGTGCTGATAGTAGCTGGCGGTGTTATCACCCCAGTTCTCGCCGTCTGTGCGGCTGGTTTGCTGCCAGTGTGCCACCAGCGTTTGGTTATATTGCTCAATCGCCGCAGGCAGAACGTCCTGATGATAGGTTTCATCATGGCGGAAGGAATTCAGCGGCAGGCGCGGTTTCTGATGCGCCGGGGTATCCACGTAGCCGATCGCGACGCCTGCAACGGGGAACGTCAGTTCAGGCAGTTCCAGAAAGTCGATCATCGCCTGTGGGTCGCGACGAATACCGCCAATTGGGACGATGCCCAGCCCAAACGAGCGTGCGGCGGCCATCAGCGTGCCGAGCGCGATGCCGACATCTGTTGTACCGGAAATCAGGCTTTCGAGGCTTTCATGCGCGTGCTGTTGCTTGTCGCTCATGGCAATCCCAACCTGCGTTTTATGCATATCCAGCACCACGGTAATGAAGACCGGTGCCTGAGCAATCCACGGCTGACCGCCAGCCAATTCGGCAATGCGTGCTTTGCGTTCCGGGTCGCGGGTGACGATGAGCGAGACCTGCTGAGAGTTCACGGAGGTCGGTGCCAGATGTGCAGACTGAATAATGGCATCCAGCACGTCATCGGGAATCGCTTTATCAAGATAGCTACGTTCACTGCGGTGTGAGGTGAACAGCTCAATCGTTTTATTCATGTCTTTTCCCGTGGGATGAGGGGATGGCGGTATGCTCAATATTGTCATCAACCTACGTAAGACGTTCAATGCACATTTCTGTTTGGTTGTTGCCTATTTCTACAAAATATAGGAGAAAAGGGTGATAATAGTTCGCAGGTATGTCATTTTGTTTCTTCTGTCAGGAGAGAGGCTTCGGACAGGAAACGCGAACCCGTAGCGAGAGAACACCATTTTGACGCAAACCCAATGCATGTTGACGGACAGCCAAAGCATGTCGACGGAAAGCCAAAGCGAGCGGCTTCTTCAGGAACCAACAGCACAGCAACCAGCAGAACAGACGGTGCGGCAGCGCATCGTGCAGCAGGCAATACGCTGCTCAGCCAAAAGCTGGGCCACGCCTTCACTCGTGCCGCAGGTCAGAATTCTTTATACGGAACAGCACCATCCGCGTGTGCCGGTGATGTATGAGCCGACGATCGTCATCATTTTTCAGGGCCAAAAGATTGGTTATCTGGGCGGGAAAACGTTCCAGTATGACCCGGAAAACTACCTGTTGATGACCGTGCCGCTGCCGTTCGAATGTGAAACGATAGCCAGCGTTGAACACCCGCTGGTGGGGATGGCGATCCGTATTGATATCCAGATGCTTCAGGATTTGCTGATCGACATCGGTGATGACGACAGCGCGATCCGCCCCTGTTCCTGCACGTGTGGAGTGAACAGCGTGCCGTTAACCAATGAGATTCTGTGCGCCGTTGAACGGCTGCTGGATGCGATGGATAACCCGCGTGATGCCCGCGTGCTGGGCCCGGCGATTGTGCGCGAGATTATCTATCATATGCTCTGCGGTGAACGTGGTGCGGCGTTACAGGCGCTGGTGAATCGGCATACGCACTTCAGCCAGATTGCCAGATCTCTGCGACGTATCGAAAACCACTACGCCGATAGCCTGAATGTGGAACAGCTGGCGGCTGAAGTGAACATGAGCGTCTCGGCGTTTCATCATAACTTCAAAGCCGTCACCAACACATCACCGTTGCAGTACCTGAAATCCTATCGCTTGCATAAAGCGCGTGTGCTGATGATCAGTGAGGGGCTGAGAGCAGGCGTTGCGGCGGCTCGCGTCGGGTATGAGAGCGTGTCGCAGTTTAGCCGGGAGTTTAAGCGCTATTTCGGCGCGACGCCGAGCGATGAAGTCACGAGAGTAAAGGCCAGTAACCTGGCGGTTGAGGAAAGCTGAAGACGTGAAGAAAGCGTGCCGTTGCCCGATTAGGCGACCGCACGCTTTTTACGCCACACCATGACAGCCATGCCGATCAGGCCGCTAACCAGTAAAATAATCGGGAGCAGGATCAGCGCGGTCATCACCTGATCTTCATAGCGTTTGACCAGCGGAATGTGGCTGAGCGCATAGCCGAGCGTGACAATCCCGCCGACCCACAGCAGCCCGCTGAGCCAGTTGAAAATCTGAAAACGTGTATTGTTTAACCCGGAAATGCCCGCCATCGTTGGCAGCAGCGTGCGGATAAACGCTAAAAAGCGGCCAACCAGCAGCGCCATCAGGCCGTGGCGGTGGAACAAGTTATGAGCACGCTGGTGGTAATGGGCGGGAAGCTGCAACAGCCAGCCTTTTACCAAGCGCGTATCACTCAGCCAGCGCCCTTGAAGGTAGCTGAGCCAGCAGCCGAGGCTGGCGGCTATGGTGAGCAGAATCATGGTAGGGAAAAAGCTCATCACGCCTTTGGCAATCATGGCACCCGTGAGCAGCAACAGGCTATCGCCGGGCAGAAAAGAGGCAGGGAGCAGACCGTTCTCCAGAAACAGTGTCGTGAACAGAATGCCGTAAACCACCCAAACAACGTGGGGATCGGCCAGTGCACTAAAATCCTGCTGCCAGAGCGCCTGAATAATGTCGTGAACCACACTCATATTACTTCCCGCCAGTGACGATATTCACTATCTCTCAGGCTGCGGCGTGGAACGCTGGGCTACCTGAAATCTACTGCTTATCAAGCCCTAAAATCGGTATGGGCAAAACGCCTTGCCGCATGATGAGAATACGATAAGGCTTAATGCTTAATTTTTGGTTAAGGTAACGCGGTTTTTGGTAAGCGTTGACTCATTATTATCATAACGCATTACCCACCGCGCCGCAGGGGAAATCAAGACGCGGCGGTTTTATGGCCGTCACACTTTCTCTATTTTGTTTCCTACCTGTATTTGTTTCCTGTCGTTTGGCGAAGCTGAACTCGCTGAGACCTTGCCAGACTAAGCGCTCAGTCTGCTGAAACCCGCGGCCAGATCGTCAATCAGATCGTCACTGTCTTCAAGTCCAATATGTAACCGAATAAGAGTGCCGGTAAAATCCACGCCGCCAGCAGGGCGGATGGCGACCAAATCTTCCGGCTGATTCGCCAAAATTAGCGATTCAAAGCCGCCCCAGGAGTACGCCATGCTGAAGTGCTCAAAGTTGTCCAGATAGTGCGCCAACGCTTCTTTGCTCAATTTCTCTTTCAACACAAAGGAGAACAAGCCGTTGCAGCCCTTAAAGTCGCGGACATAGAATTCATGCCCTTTGCACTCTGGTAAGGCAGGGTGGTTAACCACCGCGACTTCGGGTTGCTCCGATAGCCATTTTGCAATGCGGATGCTGCTTTCCTGATGCTGCTTGAGTCTAATGCCCAGTGTGCGCAGGCCACGGCTGGCGAGATAAGCGGTATCGGCATCAACCATTTGTCCCATCAGGTAAGAGTGTTCACGCAGCTGTGCCCAGCAGCGTTCATTAGCGACCGCTGTGCCTATCATGGCATCGGAATGGCCAACGATATATTTGGTGGCAGACTGAATGGAGATATCAATATCAAAGTCGAACGCTCTGAATAAAATGCCTGCCGCCCAGGTATTATCAATCATGATAATAATGTCGGGATTGATGCGGCGCACGGCTTGTACGATGGCTGGTACATCGTGTACTTCCATCGTGATGGAGCCGGGCGATTCGAGAAAGACCACTTTGGTATTAGGCTGGATCAGTTCGGCAATATTGGCACCGATCAGTGGGTTAAAGTAGGTGGTGCTGACGTTCATCTTGCTGAGGACTTTATTACAGAAACCCTGCGTGGGTTCATAGGCCGAACCGGTCACCAGCACATGATCGCCTGCTGAGACGAAAGAAAGAATGGCGTTAGAGATAGCTGCTGCACCGCACGGGTACAACACACAGCCCGCGCCGCCTTCCAGTTCAACCATCGCTTCCTGAAACGAAAAGTGGGTCAGCGTACCGCGGCGGCCATAGAACAGCGCCCCCTTTGCTCGGTTAATTGTGGCGTTTTCTTTGTCCTGCACGGTATTGAATACCAGAGAGGAAGCGCGCTGAATAACGGGGTTGACGGAGCCGTGGGTGAATTTCTTGCTGCGTCCTGCGGCGACTAATGCTGTTGCCGTTTTTTTGCTTGTCATAACCACTATCACCTTTTCTGTTCAGTTCTGCCGGATGACTCACTACGCCGACGATTCCCCACGGCGAACGCGGAGGGAATGGTGGGGCGGGGCATGATTGGATTTATAAGCGTTCGATTGATGAGGTCTACGTTATCACGGCTTGGGCGGCGTGTGGGCGGGTTTTGTCACCGAGGAAAAAATGCTCCGCACCGCTGGCATTCCCGTGGAGAACGGGCTTTCTGCCGTTTTGCGGTGAGAAGACCGAAAGTAGGTGAAAATATTTCAGGTCAGAAAATGTAGGGAAAGCGCCATGTTGTTCTGCATTGCTGCGAACAACATGGCGCAATTGGGTGTGCGTTAACCCGTATGGACGCCAAAGAATTTGGGCAGCCAGAGCGAGATGGCCGGAATATAGGTGACTAGCATCAGCACAAAGAAGAGCGCGCAGTAGAAGGGCAGCATCGCTTTAACGACCTGCTCTATCTTCTGCTTACTCACCGCACTGGCGACGAAAAGCACCGACCCCACCGGCGGTGTAATCAGGCCGATCCCAAGATTCACCAGCATGATCATACCGAAATGTACCGGATCGATGCCGAGCGAAAGGGCGACGGGCAGCAAAACGGGAGTCAGGATCAGGATCAGCGGTGCCATGTCCATCAGCGTGCCAAGTAGCAGCAGCATGATGTTAATCCACATCAGGATGACGTACTTGTTATCCGAAATGGAGGTGAAGAACTCGGTAATGCGGCTCGGCAGCTGCATGTAGGTCATGATGGCACCGAACGCGGCGGCGAAGCCGATCAGGATCATCACGATCGTGACGGTTTTTACCGTGCGATACATCAGCTTGGGCAGCTCTGACCACTTATAGTCTTTGTAGATAAACATGGTCACGAAGAAGGACCACAGGCAGGCGATGGCCGCAGATTCGGTTGCGGTGAAAATGCCGGACAGGATCCCGCCCATGATGATGACCACGGTCATCAATCCCCACAGGGTATCGACAAATATTTTCAGCGCCTGACGGAACGGTACGCGTTCGCCTTTTGGATAACCCCGACGATGTGCGAAGCCGACGCACATGACCATCAGGGTCAGGCTGAGCAGCAGGCCAGGCAGGATCCCCGCAATGAACAGCGAAGCAATGGAAACCGTACCGCCGGTTGCCAGCGAGTAGATCACGGAGTTGTGGCTCGGCGGTGTCAAAATCGCCTGCACGGAGCCGCTGGCGGTGACGGCGGCGGAGAAGTCGCGCGGATAACCTTTCTTCTCCATTTCTGGGATCATCACCGAACCGATAGAGGCGGTGTCTGCCACGGAAGAGCCGGATATCGCACCAAAAAATGTCGAGGCGACGATGTTAACCAGCGATAAGCCGCCGCGGATAAAGCCGACAAAAATATACGCGAAGCTGACCAGCCGACGAGCGATGCCGCCTTCGGCCATAATGGCTCCAGCCAGAATAAAGAAGGGAATGGCGAGCAGCGAAAATTTGTTCACGCCGTTGGTAATCTGAATCATGACGGCCTCAAGCGGCAGATCGATCCAGAACGCGCCAGCAATCGCGCTCAGCCCTACCGCGTAGGCGACGGGAACGCCGACCGCCAGCAGCACGGCCAGTGTGGCAATAAGAATAAATGCATCCATGGTATTGGCTCCGAATTAAGCACTGCCAAGCATTACCACAGGGCGTTTATCCTGCGGGCCGAAGAACATTTTTTCGATGATGAACAGCACGGTGATTAATGAGCCAATAGGCAGCGGCAAATAACTTTCACCTGCGGTTAATAATGGAAACTCCGCGACGGGCTGTTCCCATAATTCCATGCAGAGCACGGTGCTGTAATAGAGAATAAACAGGCTGATTAACAGCATCAGGAGATTTGCCAGATGAACGCAAACCTTCTTACCGGCTTCTGGCAATCTGTCGGTCAACATACTGACGGCAATATGTGAGTTGGAACGGTAACTGACTGCGGCGCCGACAAAAGTAAACGTCACCATACAGATAATTGAAATGGGTTCTGGCCAGGATAATGCGGCATTTAAAACATAGCGTGCGAATATGCCGACAGGAATAACAAGCGTCATAATTAATAACGCCAGACCAGAAACCCACATGGCAATACGATAGAGTACATCCATGCTGGAAAGATAAGACTGTGCCATTTGTCCACCTATACTCACTTCGCTGGGTGATAAGCAAAGGATCATTGTTGATATCAGGCTATTAATGGTGGCGGATAAATAGCAGGCTATTTATCCGCTGAGATGAGGTACTGATTATTGGACGTCAGCGACGGCTTTAATCAGATCCTGATATTTGGCACCAAACTGATCGCGGACGGGCTGGGTGGCTTTGAAATAGTACTCGGTATCAATTTCATGGAATTGAACGCCACCGGCTTTCATTTTATCCAGAGATTGCTGAGTATATTCATTCCACAGCACGCGCTGTTCTTGCTGCGCTTCTTTCGCCAGCTTCAGGATAAGATCCTGATCCTCTTTAGAAAGTTTGTCCCATTTGGTTTTGGAATACAGGAACAGCTCAGGAATAATGAAGTGGCGGCTCCAGGTATAGTTTTTCACGACAGGCAGGTAGTTGTGTGCGACAAACGTTGGTGGGTTATTTTCGGTGCCGTCAATCACGCCGGTTTGCATACCGCTGAAGACTTCGCTGACGCCCATGGCAATCGAGTTGGCACCCATCGCTTTTAGCGTTGCCAGTGCGACCGGGCTACCCTGTACGCGAATTTTCATGCCCTTCAGGTCTTCTGGTTTCACTACCGGTTGTTTGGTGATTAAGTTACGCGTTCCCGCGTCCATCCAGCCCAGAAAAATCAATTTTGATTTACTGCTATGCGTAATCTTGTCACCAATTTCCTGACCGATTTTGCCATCCAGCACTTTATGCAGATGATCTTCATCACGGAAAATATAGGGCAGCGTGAAGACTTCTATTTCTGGTAAAATAGCGGCAACGGGCGTCATTGATACACGGATAATATCAATCGCGCCGAGCTGTGCCTGCTCAATCATTTGTTTTTCATCACCCAACACCCCGCCGGGGAAGGTTTTAATTTCCAGCCTGCCATTTGTGGCGGCTTTTAATTTTTCTCCCATTTTCTGAACGGCGACGACATTAGGATATCCTTCAGGGTGAACATCAGAGGCTTTAATTTGTTGTGCCTGAATCGCTTGGCTCATCAGGAGTGCAGTAGAACCCAGACAAACGCCGATCAATGTTTTCGACAGCTTCATTGAATTATCTCCAGAGGTGGGTGACATTATCGATAATCAAATGGTGATTTAAAAATATAAACCCATGAAAAATAGCGTAATGACGAGTGGGTTTAATGATGAGAAGACGACCGCCTATTACGTATTATTGTGGCGTGTGTCAGTATTCTCTGCGAGTTAAGCTAACCTATTATACAACTTCGTAGAATGACTCGTGTCACAAAAGAAAAAGCTAATATGAAATGCTGTTTTATATGGACTTTATTCCTATTTGACTTATAGGAATATACGTAACTTGGTGTTTTTATTTATCTTATTATGTGCATATGTATCTATTTATTTCGGTAAACTTATCGCCAGCCATCATGAAATGGTGTGATAACTTAATGTTGATCACAAAAGCCGATCATAAAAATCTTGGGTATCGCACCGTTTTTTAGTGGGGATCCCCTGCCTGATATATTCCTGAATGCTACTTTTCTTGTCGTTCTTATGCTTTTCCTGCCGATGTGCGAGCAATACCCTCTGAAATCCTGTCAAAACGCAAGGAAAGTGCGTTATCTGATGTAAATAATAATGAGAACGACTATCAATTCGTTCAGGGTTTGGTATTATTTCAGGCTGCGTTATTGCGGCATTATACCTGCGAATATGTGCGGATATTGTACAGAACAGATGATTGTACAGAACAGATGATTGTACAGAACGAATGGTGGAGGCACAGCGTGAAGACGGCTGTCAGTAATACAACTCAACAGGTGTTATCAACCTGGCAAAAAAAACGTGGCGCGTTCAGCGCATTTTCCCGTAGCGTGCTGGTTATCCTGCTGTGTACGGCGGGACTAAGTGGAAATGCGTTTGCGGCTCCAGCAACGGCACCGTTATCGACAGAGAATGCAGCACCAGCCGCTCAGCCTGCTGCTGCGTCGCCTTCCGCTCCTGTGACGACCGATGCACAGGCTCCGGCATCAGCACTCGCGCTGCCTGCTAGTGCGGCACCGGGTACCAATAACCTGATGAAAACCGATTTGTCCGTCTGGGGTATGTACCAGCACGCCGATGCCGTGGTGAAAACGGTGATGATCGGTTTGCTGCTGGCCTCCGTCATTACCTGGGCGATCTTCTTCAGTAAAAGCGTCGAGATGTCTGGTGCGAAACGCCGCCTGCGCCGTGAATATCTGGCGTTGGAAGAGGCGAAAACGCTGGACGACGCGCTGGAAACCGCAGAGGCGTTCAAAGCCGGCAGCGTTGCACAGCAACTGCTGGTCGATGCGCAGAACGAACTGGAGCTTTCCGCACGTTCTGATGACAACAACGGAATTAAAGAACGCACCGCGTTTCGTCTGGAACGTCGCGTGGCGGCTACCGGGCGTCACATGGGGCGTGGTAACGGCTATCTGGCGACGGTCGGCGCGGTTGCTCCGTTCGTGGGACTGTTCGGTACGGTATGGGGCATCATGAACAGCTTCATCGGTATCGCGCAGACGCAAACCACCAATCTGGCCGTCGTTGCGCCGGGGATCGCAGAAGCCCTGCTGGCAACGGCGATTGGTCTGGTTGCTGCGATTCCTGCGGTCGTCATCTATAACGTCTTTGCTCGTTCGATTGCTGGCTACAAAGCGATGGTCGGCGATGTGGCTGCACAAGTGCTGTTGCTGCAAAGTCGCGATCTCGATGTGGCTGCCAGCAACGATAACCGGGCATCTTCAGCAGCGCATAAACTGCGGGTGGGTTAAGTCATGGCGATGCATTTGAAGGAGGACGTGAGTGATGACGGTGAAATGCATGACATTAACGTCACGCCGTTCATTGACGTCATGCTGGTTCTGCTGATTATCTTCATGGTGGCGGCCCCGCTGGCAACGGTAGACATTCGTGTCGATCTGCCGGCTTCATCGGCAGTACCTCAGCCGCGACCGGAAAAACCGCTCTATCTGACGGTAAAAGCGGATAAGCAAATGTTCCTGGGGGAAGAGGTGGTTAGCGAGCAGTCGCTAGCGCAGGTGCTGGATGCAAAAACCAGTGCCAATAAAGAAACGACCATCTTCTTTCAGGCTGATAAAAGCGTCGATTATGAAACCATCATGAGCGTGATGGATTCACTGCGTAAAGCGGGTTACCTCAAGGTCGGCCTGGTCGGTGCGGAAACCGCTGCCGCTAAATAACGGCAGAGGGTTGTGTTGTAAGAAGGAATGCGGATATTCAAACCGCGTTCCTTTTTTTACGCCTGTAGGTTTACATCTGGGTTATATGGCCGAGTGGTTGGGCGTTAAGCCTACGCCCGCGAATCAGGATGACGCCAGTGAATACGCGTCGGGATATAGCGCCGATCTTCTTCAAGCGGCTTTTGTGCAATCAGGCTGGTCACCATCTCAAAGCTGCTGCGCGCCAGATTTTCACAATCCTGCGCCACAGTATCGATCTTCAGCGGTAAGCAATCAAACAGATAGTGATCGTCAAAGCAGCACAGTCGAATGCCGCTTTCCATCAGGTTATGCTGGTTCATATAGCGCAGCACGCCTTCCATCAGGCCACAGGCGGCAACAAACAGCGCTTTTGGCGGACGACCCAGCGTTGCACACAACTGAGCAAACATTTCATAACCCGCGCTGGGGTGATAGCTGCCGTGAATAATCCACTCTGGCTGGCAGTCGATACCTGCGCGCGTCAGTCCAAGCTGGAAGCCTTCCAGACGGTGGCGAGTCGGGGAGATTCGTGGCTGACCGCCAAGGAAATAGAATTCATCACGATGCTGGCGAGCGATACGTTCGACCATTTCCGCCGTGGATTCTACCGCTTCGGAAATCACCATGGGCAGCGTGGAATCACCAATCACCCGGTCAAACTGCACGACGGGCAACTGCTGATTAATTTTCTGATATTCGACATCGCTTAACAGGCTGGAAGCGACAATCAGGCCATCGACCTGACGCTGTACCAGACTGTTGACCGCCATCATCTCCTGACTGGCATTTTCGTCGGTGCAGGCAATCAGCAACTGTAGCCCTGCTTCACGGCACAACATTTCCAGCTCGCGGGAAATCACGGCAAAACCGTAGTTGGTCATTTCCGGCACCACCAGCCCCAGCGTATTGCTGCGTGAGGAACGCAGCGAACGTGCGTGAATGCTGGGCTGATAACGTTGCTCGTGTGCGACGGCTAAAATGCGATCGCGGGTTTCATCAGAAACGCGAAACTCTTTGCTGCGCCCGTTAAGCACCAGACTGGCGGTAGATTTTGATACACCGGCCAGCGCGGCGATGTCACTGATTGTTATGCGTTTAGTCGGTTTCACCGCGAGGTCTGCTATCAGAAAAAAGGGAAGTTATTCTATCACGCATGGCGCTAACAGCCAGTGCTGTAGCGTTAATTGCCCAGAGCCGCTGAACGTGATGACCGCCTCGCTTGCCGGGAAATAGCGTGCAGACATCACGGCTTCGCCGTCGTTGATAAAAATTTCAACGCTGGAGCGATCGCACAGGATCTGCAATTGGCTCAGATCGCCGCACCAGTAGCGATGTTCTGGCTCGCCGGTGCGACGGTTACGGCGACTCAGCGTGACGCGTTCACCGTCCCAACAGAGAACCAACTGGGAAGCGAGGTTGAGCTGGAATTCCCCCTGCACGGTGATGAGGATTTCCGCGCTGCTAGCGTCAAGCGGAGAGGCGTAGTCTGCGGCACCCTGCCAGGTGTAATGCTGTCTGCGCAACTGCTGCAACTCGCGCGCAGGACGTTGATAAACGCGATCGTCATGCAGCGTGAGTTCACGCGGGCAGGTCATGGTATGGATCCAGCCGTGTTCGATCGTCGGTTCAAAAAATTCATTGTCGTCAGGAATCGACATCCAGCCGAACAGCAGGCGTCGCCCGTCTTCACTCAGCGTGGTTTGTGGAGCGTAAAACTCGAAGCCGAGATCCAGTTCGTGGAAATCCTGATGCGGGTAAGCACCGTTTTCGTAATGGAGTGAGCCAATAAAATAGCCAGCCTGAAAGGTATTCAGATAGCGTTCTTCTTCGGCGGGAACGCCCTGTGGGCAGCAAATCAGTACGTCTTTGCCATCCAATGGGAACAGGTCCGGGCACTCCCACATATAGCCAAAATCACCGAGCCCGCCCAAACGGGAACCGGCGATCTCACCGATCTTTTCCCACGCCAGCAGATCGGCAGAACGGTAGAGCAGTACTTTACCTTGCAGGTCGAGATCCTGTGCGCCGAGCACCATGTACCAGTGGTCGTCATGACGCCACACTTTGGGATCGCGAACGTGGCCGGTGTAGCCGTCGGGGAGCGTCAGAACCGCTCCCAGCTTGTCATATTCACCGTTAGGGTTCTCACGGGCGAGGCACTGAAACGCGGTGCGTGAGCCGTCATCGTATTTCACGTTACCGGTGTAAATCAGCGTGATCGCGCCATGATCCACCACGGCAGAACCGGAGTAGCAGCCGTGGCTTTCATAGCTTTCGCTCGGTACTAGCGCGACGGGTTCATGCGTCCAATTTACCAGATCGGCGGAACTCCAGTGCCCCCAGAATTTCGCTCCGTGGGCACAGGCTAAAGGATTCCACTGATAAAACAGATGGTAACGCCCGTTGTGATGAATAAATCCGTTCGGATCGTTGAGCAGACCAACGTTCGGAGACAGATGCCATTCCGGGCGATACGGATCTTCCTGTTTCCGTGAATGGCCTGACATCAGGGCGTGCGCCATGCGCTTTAGTAAGTGGACTTCCTTCATTATTCGCTATCCGTTTTATATTTCAGCAGTAAGGAAATGGTAAAGGCGGCACCGAACGCAATTAACATCCCAATCAGGTAGTTAAGCATCGAGCCCCCTTGCACAATCGCCAGTCCCGGAAAACCGGTCAGCCCGACGGCCGTCATATTGACGTGATTGAAGACCACCCATGCGCCACCGAGTGCACCGCCTGCCAGCGCCGCCAGGAACGGTTTAATGAAGCGCAGGTTGATACCAAATATCGCTGCCTCTGTGATGCCTAACAGACAGGAAAGCCCGGCAGGAACGGCAATCGCTCGGGTTTTGGCATCACGCGTTTTGAAGTATACCGCCAGACACGCGCCGCCCTGCGCCACGTTCGCCATCGCCCAAATCGGCAGCAGGAAGTTGACGCCGATGTTCGGGTTGCCAAGTAGTCCAGCTTCAATGGCATGGAAGCTGTGATGGACGCCAGTGATCACGATAACGGAGTAGAGGCCGCCGAACAGCAAACCAGCAATCCATCCTGCGTGAGCAATCAATGTGCTGAGAACCAGAGAAATACCATCGCCCAGCGCACGTCCAGCCGGGCCGATGAGCAGCATGGCGACAAAGCCGGAAATGATGACGGTCAGGAACGGCGTGACGATGATGTCCAGTGCGTCTGGTACGACCTTACGCAGGCGTTTTTCCACGATGCTCATGAACCAGACGGCCAGCAGGACCGGAAACACGGTGCCCTGATAGCCGATCATGGCGATGTCCATACCGAAGAAATGCATGGTCTGGAAACCACCAGCAACGCCCCAGGCGTTGGTCAACGCTGGATGAGTCAGGATACCGCCTAGCGTCGCGCCCAGATAAGGGTTGCCGCCGAATTCCCGCGCGGCGGTAAAGCCGATCAGAACAGGCAGGATAATAAATGCGGCGGAGCTGAACATATCCAGCATCACGAAGATCGCGCTACTGGAATCGACCCAGCCGTAGGTCTTGATCATGCCGAGCAGCCCCATCAGCAGACCGGACGCGATAATCGCCGGCATGATAGGGACGAAGATGTTCGATAACAGACGCGCGAGACGTTGCAGCGGGTTCAGCTTTCTCGCGGCAATAGAGGCCGCTTCGGATTTACTCGATTCACTGATGCCTGCCGCTTTGATGAATTCGGCATACACCTTGTTAACCAATCCTGTGCCGAAAATGATCTGCATTTGTCCGGCGTTCTGGAAGCAGCCTTTAACGCCATCGACGTTCTCAATCGCTTTCTTGTCAGCCAGACTGTCATCATTCAGCACCAGACGCAGGCGAGTTGCACAGTGGGCAGCACTGGCGATGTTCTCTTTCCCGCCGAGAAGGGGGATGAGCGCGGCGGCAGTAGCGTTGATATCCATGTTATTCCTCTTCTTTCAATAGGATATGCTGTTTTTTCGGCGTCGATTAGCGCGTAATCGACGCCAAGGTCAGACAATTATCAGAACCAGGTTTCCATCTGGATACCGAAGTTCCATTCGCCGCCTGCTTTAAAGCCGGTGGAGCCAAACGTATCTTCACTGGAGTAGTTATCCAGTCGTTTATCCCAGTCCATGTAGCTGGCAAACACGCGCAGCTCAGGGCGGCTAAAGAAGTTACCGATATCGCCGACCTTGAACGTTGGTGCAAAGGTCAGCTTGTAGAAGCCGCCGCTAACCTGATTCAGGCTCCGATAACCGCGCGGATCGAGGTCCATGTATTGATAGCTGCCTTCATAGGCCAGTGCAAAGTTTTCGGTGATTTCCTGAATCAGGCGCGCATTAAACGTCACCCATTCGTAGCTGTCGCCGCTGACGTAACGGTCTTTGCTGGTTTGCGCCAGAATGGACGGTGCGAAGCTCCAGGTCTTGTTCAGCGCCGTTGTGCCGTAGGTTGCAAAGCGCCAGGTGTTGGCATCGTTGGTCAGGTTGCCATCGGCGCCGATGTTCTTCACTTCGCCGCCCAGTCCGTGACCGTAAAGGATCGCGGTTTTCGATGTCCCGTCGCGCAAGCCGTAGAAGCTGTCGCCGTGGTAAGCCACCATCGCGTGATAGCCTTTGTCGCCCGCATTGGTATTGGTGACGACAGTGCTATCGCGGCTGGTACCCGTGTTTTCTTTTACATCGTTGTTCTTCGCGGTTAATCCGCTCAGCATGAACTGGAATGGCCCGGCGTAGTTATTAGCGGTGAAGACGTAGTTTTTGATGTCGTTATCCAGCGAGGTAATTTCGCCGAGGCTGCGGCCATACAGCGAGAAGTTACTCTTGGCGCTATCCGCCCATTTCACGTCATAGATCCCGCCGCCGGTGCCCGCGAGGAAGACCACGTCGCTGTCCAGCCAGTGAATATCGAAGTTATCGCGATCGAAACGTTTACCCGCCCACAGCGTGGTGTCCTTAAAGGCACCGGTGAAGGTTGGCAGTGAACCCAGTTCGACGAAGGCTTCACGGATGTTGAGGTCGCTGGTGGCCGCCGTCCAATCGTTATAGCTGCGCTGACCGTCCGCCATCATCACCTTGAAGCGGGTGGTCGCGCCGTTATCCAGTTTCTGTTTGTGCTCCAGTTTGATCTCGACGTAGGTGTCGTCTTCATTGCCTAAACGGCCAATATGTCCGCCAGTTTGACCGGCAGGGGACATGCCCGGCCCGATATCGGTTTTGGCGCTGGTAGCAGAATCATTGATCGACAGGCCAGAACGCGCGTAGCCGTGGAATTCAAATCCATCGGCGAACGACTTCTGCTTGGCCAGTGCCGTTGTACGCTGTTCCACCTGCTGGGTTTTCTGTTCGGTTTGGGTCGTGCGGGTCGCTAACTGCTGGGTTTGCTTTTCAGCGGCATTAGCTCTGGCTTCGGCGGCCTGAGCACGTGCTTCTGCCTGTTGCAGACGCTGTTCCATGGCGTTCAGACGGGCTTCAATACTGTCGGTGTTGGCAGCGGAAACATAAAACGGGGAGGAAAGTAATAATCCTATCGTCACAGCAAGGTGGCTTGGCTTCATTTTTTCGTTCTCGTCGTGAAGGAGATTTATTGTTTTTTGGATTTCTCGTGTTTAGCTAAATTGCTAAACCGATTTTTCGTGAGGAAAATAAAAGCCAAAAGAAGGGTTAGCAAGAAATTTCACTCGCCCGATTCTGTAACTGTGATCCTGACTACAAAACCGGGCGGTAACCGTATCAAACGAGGGGATTAGCGCTTGGCTAAGGGCGTGCGTGTAACTGCTGCGCGTAGGGGAGTGCGGTCATCGCGCCTTTTGCCGTGGTCGCCAGTGCACCGCACCGCTGCGCCTGCTCGATAATGGGGTCCCAGCTCAGCGGCTGTGACAGGTCGTCATACTGCGCCAGACCTTGAAGTAAACCGGCGACGAAGGCATCGCCCGCGCCAGTGGTATCGACGGGTGTCACCGATGGCGCGGCAAAATGCTGTAGCTGGTGGCGATCGTGCAGCCAGACGCCTTCGCCGCCCAGCGTCACCAGCAAGAGTTGGGTAGGGTAGCGCTGCATAAACTGCTTAATCCCCGCTTCAACATCCGGTGTTGAACAGAGAAAGGCCAGCTCTTCACGCGATAACTTCACCACGTCGGCCAGCATCAGTGCTTGTGTCAGACAGTCGCGCAGTTCCTGCTCGCTTTGCCAGAGGTCGTCACGGATATTCGGGTCGAAACTGACCCAGCCCTGTGCGGCTTTCACCTGCCGCATCGCCGCAAACGCGGTACTGCGCGAGGGCTCCTGCGAAAGTGCGATAGAGCAGAGGTGCAGCCATTCTCTCTGGCTGAACAGCGGCAGGTCTTCCGGCTGTAAAAACAGATCGGCACTCGGGCGAACCATGAACGTGAAGGTGCGTTCCCCTGTTTCATCGAGGCTCACGACCACGGTTGAGGTCCGATGGAGCCTGTCGTGTGCCATGTAGCGAGTATCAACGCTTTCCTGTTCCAGCACCGTTTTTAGAAAATGGCCAAAAACATCGTCGCCGACGCGGCCAACAAAGGCGCTGTTTCCCCCGAGTCTGGCAATGCCGACCGCAACATTGGCGGGCGCGCCGCCAGGGCATTTCAGATAGCGTTCCGTATCTTCCGGGATGAGATCGACAACCGCGTCGCCCATGACCCAAATTCTGTTTGCCATAACGTTACTCTTATCCATGATTATTAGACTGTTTGCTAAAATAGAAGAATCGGTTTAGCTAAGCAATACTCTTCATCGCAGAGGCACTCCCACATCAATAAAACGCATATTTCCACATCGCGTTGGCGAAAATTTATGCGATAGTCATCACGTTGCCACGGTCATCGGACTAAATAAACGGGCCTGTTATCCGATATCTATGGGGCGTGGCTGAATTAGAACCTATCCCATTAGGCTATTTTATTTGCCATTTTGAACCTAGGCAGTGCTCGAAATCCTCACGTACTACGTGTACGCTCCGGTTTCTGCGCGCTGTCCGTGTCCAAACTGGCTGCACCAATAACGCCTACTGGGATGGGTTCTTAAGCCGCAAAAAAGGACGAATGGAGAAGGATATGCATTACCCCACCTCTTTCCGGGTTTGTCCCGGTGCGTAATTACAACCTGCTTTGGGGAATATGGGCGATATGGGCTTTACTGGTTATCGTCTGGCTTGTTGATATTTATAGCGAATTTCCCCTTCGATATTATGGTCAGGGAGTGGCTGCTGTACTCGCCACAAGTGCCACGATCGCATTTTTCTATACTGTTAAAAGGAATAACACGATGTTTTCATTCGATAAAAACAAAAAAGACGCCAAAGAACCGCAAGAGCGCAGTGAAATAAACAGCTCTCCCGCTATCAGCCCATCGAACGAGTTGATTAATTCAGTGAACCCTGTGCGTGTGAAAAAAGACACCTTCATTTCTCAGGGGGCGCGTATGACGGGCTCTCTGGCAGTGGATGGCAACATTACCGTGGAAGGCCGGGTAGAGGGTGATGTGCAGTGTGATAACACGATTAAAGTGGAGCACACCGGTCAGATCAACGGCGAAATGAAATCGCAACAGATCGTCATCAACGGTCGCGTAGAAGGACGCATAGCCGCCAGCGTCGTAGCTATTCTGGCGCAGGGAAAAGTATTCGGCGACATTTTCACCGATGAACTCTCCATCGAAAAAGGCGGCGTTTTCACCGGACAATCCCACCCGCTGACCCCGCCAGCGCAGAACCAAGAAAAACTGACCTACGTGGAAAAGAAAAAAGAGAAACCCGGCAAAGCCCCCGCAGAACAAGAGAACGTCGTCGCGCTAGCGAGCAATGCGCCAACGGCGTGAGGTTCTCCCTTACTCTCTGGATGTAAGCTTAGTGTTCCCCGCACCTGCGGGGATAAACCGAACAGCAGGGATGTAGATTATAACGGTTTCCTTATTGTCAACTCGTTCCATTTACGGCATATTGTTTCCAATCTGGAAACATTAGGGAGTGAATCCAGATGCATGTTATTTCGCGGGCACCTTTCGACACTGCAACCACTCAGTTTCCGAATCAGGCTACAGCACTTGCTGACCTATATCGGGTTATCAAACGCGAAATGTATGCAACACCGGACGATATGAAAAAACGTTTCCCTAGCCTAGATAGGATGAAATACCGGGAAAAATGGTGGGTTATTGATATTGGTGGCGGGCATCTTCGAGTGATGTTTTTTGCTGATTTTGAGCGGGGGAAAATCTTCATCAAGCACATTACATCCCATGCAGAGTATGACAGGCTGACAGAGTATTACCGGAGGAATAAAGAATGATGTACGCAGACGCTATCAAGGCAGCTAACAACCTGACGAGTATCGTACCATTCCTCGGAGGCAGCACCTCTCGTAAGGATTATGAGGATGCGCTGAAACTCACTGAATACCTGATCGAGAGTGAGCCTGATAGTCCGCTAATCGATATGCTGACTGCCAAAATTGACAAATACGAGAATGATGCACCGGAGTTTGCAGCCTTCAACGAACGTGTTAAAGCACTCCCGGCCGGTATCGCTTTACTGCGCGTCCTTATGGATCAGCATCAGCTAACGCAGAGTGATTTTGAAGCTGAGATTGGTAAAAAGTCTCTGGTATCCCGCATTCTAAACGGTGAGCGCACTCTAACGCTTGATCACATGAGAGCGCTTGCTAAACGATTCGATATTCCCGTGAGTGCTTTTGTTGATTGACACGACTGTTCAGCGATTCTTGCTAAGAGCAGCATAATGCACCGCGCTATAATGTGTTCCCACATCAGCGGGTTCAAATCCCGCTTCTGGCTGGCGCGATGGGGGATTGCGTGTCAGTATTAAAGCACGCCATTTTTGCACCCACCGTTACGGTGAGGCGCTATGCCAATGATTCTTGTCTTCCATACGTTACCGTAAGGAGGTGATATGAAAGTTGAAGCCGCAGAGTCGTCCGTCTTTGCCAGCCAGCAGGTGATGGCGAAGCGTTCCACAGAGCATGCCGAGAAAGCGGCGCTGTCCGAACAGCTTCAGTCTTATCAGGTGGGCAGTGGTGCTGTTCCTGCCGGTGAGACGACGCGGTATGATTTCACCCGCATTAGCCCAGCCGAGCTGTATGAAACGGTTGAAGGCCTTGTGAGCAGTGGGCGGTTGGGGCGTGAAGAAGGTTCCGCGCTGTTGGGTTTTGTCTCGTCGCCGAGAGCCGAAGGGGGAAGCATCCCGCCTTCCAATGTGTTCCAGCCGATTAATGTTTTCGACACCATTCAGCAAGGTGTCGCGGGTGCATCATCCCGTAGCGAAGTGCAGAATACCGAAAGCCTGCAACGTGCCGCAGAGGCGCTGAACCGCTTTCAGGGGCAGGTTTCCAGCATTAGCGTTTACGTCTAGCATATTCCGACTCGCTGTAGTCTGATGACGTCTCTCTATCCCCGCATTTGCGGGATAGTCGTTTTATATCGCGCTCATTGTTTAGGCTTCGCTCAGCGTTGGGCCTGAGCTTTGATTTCCGTCAGCAGCGTGATTAGCGCCTGTACGTTGTCGTCCTGCGTGCGCCAGGATGACACGCTGATGCGTAATGCCGGACGCCCCTGCCAGACGGTGCCGCCAAACCATGCTTTGCCCGACGCCTGCAACGCTTCTCGTATTGCTGTCGTTTGGCCGTCGGTTTCCCCCCGCAGCAGAACCTGATTAAGCACAACCCGATTCAGTATCTCAAATCCTGCATGGCGCAGGCCGTCGGCGATGAAGGTTGCCTGTCGGCAGTGTCGTTCGACCATCTCTGCCACGCCGTCGCGCCCCAGCGTACGCAGTGCTGCCCACACCGGAATGCCGCGCGGGCGACGGGAGAACTCGAGCGTCAGGTTCTTCTGCGCATCTCGTGCCGCACTAGAATAGACGGCATCCGCGTTCATCGCTTCCGCCAGCACGTCCGCATCGCGGCAAATCGCCATCGCACAGTCGTAGGGTGTGTTCAGCCATTTATGCGCGTCGGTTGTCCAGTTATCGGCCAGATCGATGCCGTCGGTGAGCGCCGCGTGGGATGAGGCTCTGGCCCACAGCCCGAATGCGCCATCAACGTGAACCCAGGCACCTGCTGCTTTCGCGATGGGAATGATCTGCGCAAAGTCATCGAACTCGCCCGTGTTGACCTCGCCTGCCTGCAAACAAAGAATCGTATGATCGTCCAGCGGAGGAAGCTGCGCCACGTCGATCTGCCCAAACGCATTCACGGGCGCGATAAGTAAATGGCGTAGCCCAAAGCCGAGTACGCGCAGCGCTTTCTTCACGGTGATGTGCGTCAGTTCCGAAATCACGACCTTAATTTCAGGCGCGCCGTTCAATCCATCGTTGTCAAAATCCCAGCCCTGTTTTGCCAGCAGAGCACGACGCGCGGCGGCCAGACAGGAAAGCGTGCAGGCGGTGGCGCTGGTGCCGAAACCCACGGCGCTGTCTTTGGGTAAGTTCAGAGCATCGAGCACCCAGCGGCTGGCGAGGCGTTCCAGCGTGGCGGATACCGGCGAGTTATCAAAGGTGGACGCGCACTGATCCCAGGCGATCATTAATCGCTCGGAGGCAGCGGCGACCGGCAATGAGGCGCCGATAACAAAGCCGAAATAGTTTGGACCATTGGAGGCGGTGGTAGCCGGTGAGCCGACCTCATCCAGCAGCGTCAGCGTGCTTTCGGGCGAGAAGCCCTGTTGCGGCAGCGCTTCATCAAAACGTGCCAGCGCTGCGAGGGCATCGGCATCGGGGAAAACCCGACGCTGTGCCGTCTCAGCCAGATAACGTCGGCCGCGCTCGTCGGCATCAGCCAGTAACCTCAGTTCGCTCATGCTTTTTCCCTTATCAATCGGATTGTGTTGTTATCAAGAGGCGCTGTTCCGCTATCATGATGGCGTGGCGGCGGCTGGTGACGGCGTTGAAGCGTGCAGCGTCACTTTCCAGAAAAGCAGCGCCAGCAGGCTGACGGCTGCGCCAAGAATGCACACGCCTGACCAGCCCGCAGCATCATACGCCGCTGTCGTTGCCATCGCGCCAAGCCCACTGCCGATGCTATAAAACAGCATATAACAGCCAACCAGACGGCTGTGCGCATCAGGATGCGTCTTGAAAATCATGCTTTGGTTGGTGACGTGAATGGCTTGCCCGCCCAGATCGAGAACGATGATGCCGACCACCAACGCGAAGAGAGAATAGGGCGCTAACCACAGCGGCAGCCACGATGCCAGCAACAGTAACAGGGCGATGCCGCTGACCCACTGTTCGCGTCCTTTATCGGCCAGCGAGCCCGCTTTCACCGCCGCCAGCGCGCCGAGAATACCGACCAAACCAAATGCACCGATCACGGTATGAGAGAAGAAATAAGGCTCACGGCTCAGCGGCAGAACCAGTGCGCTCCAGAAAATGCTCAGGGCAGCAAACATCAGTAAAGCGATGATGCCGCGTATTTGCAACACCCGCTCTTTACGCAACAGGGTCAGCATAGAAAGCAGCAACGCGGAATAGCGCGGACGCTGCCGGGCAGGCGGCTGATGCGGCAGTGTGCGCCATAAAAGCACGGCAAGCAGGAGCATCAGCAGCGCAGAGAAAAAGTATACGCTGCGCCAGCCTGCTAGATCGGCGATGAAACCGGACAGCACGCGCGCCAGCAACAGCCCAATCACCACGCCGCCCTGTGCCGCACCCACAACGCGCCCGCGTTCCTGCGGTGCGGCAGCGGTCGCGGCATAAGCAATCAGCCCCTGCGTCATTGCTGTGCCGAGCATGCCCACGGCCAGCATGCCGATCAATAAAGACAGAGGTGTAGTGGATAGCCCAACGGCGATCAGCGCTACGATGAGCGCACCCAACTGGGCAAGCATCAAATACCGCCGATTGAGGATATCGCCCAGCGGCACCAGCAGAATTAACGCCAGCGCACAGCCAAGCTGTGTTGCGGTCATCACGCCGCCAACGGCTGCGATACTGATGTGAAAATCTACCGATAATGCATCCAACAGCGGCTGTGCATAATACACATTGGCGACGCTAAGGGCGCTGGCACAGGCAAACAGCAAAACTAACGCGCGCGGTAATGCCGTCTGCGTGCTGCAAGGAGTGCAGTAAAGATCGCCTTCGGTAACGGATGGCGTGGTATGAATAGGGCTTGTTTTCATGGTATTGGCTTTCATTGCTCAATTTGGTTTCAAAATAAAACCACTTGAAGCATAAATACTCTGGTTTTATTCTGCAACCAAAAATCGTGCGATCAGTTTTCAGCCTGTGGGTAAAGCAGGCAGGATGAACAGGAAAAAGGGGAGGAAGTATTCATGGTGAAGCGCAAAAGTTTGAAAGAGGATGCGTGTCCCGTCGCGCGCGCGCTGGATGTGGTTGGCGATCGCTGGGCGTTGCTGATTATCCGCGATGCCTTCGACAATCGCCGCCGTTTCGGCGATTTTCAGCGCAGTTTGGGTGTTGCCAAAAATATCCTTACCGACCGTCTGCGCACCTTGGTTGAGGAAGGCATTTTGTCCGTTCAGCCCGTTTCCGAAAGCTCGGCCTATCAGGAATATATCCTGACTCCAAAAGGTGAACAGCTATTCCCGCTCGTTGTGGCGCTACGCCAGTGGGGGGAACAGCAGCTGTTTGCAGAGGGGGAACCTCACTCCCTGTTATTGGATAAACACACCGGCCAGCCTCTGCAAACCATGCTGCCGCACTCTGCGCAAGGCCAGCTGTTGGTCGGGCAGGATACGTTCGTTCAGAAAGTGGATTGAGGCAGCGTAATGCAGAAAAAACTGAGAAAAACAGACAGCGATCTTGAGGCAATCTCCCGCTATTTGAAGAAGTTGCACGTACTGACGTTATGCGTGGGTGAAAATTCGGAATTATGGTGTGCGAGTTGCTTCTATACTTATGACGATCAACAGATAGCCTTCTATCTAATGACGGAGTTGCAGACGCGTCACGGTGAAATAATGGCAAGGCTGCCGCAGGTGGCCGGTACGGTGAGCGGCCAGCCGAAGAGCGTCATGCTGATTAAGGGCGTGCAGTTTCGGGCGCAGGCGGTGCAGTTGGAAGGCGATGACGCGCAGCAGGCCAGAGCACGGTACAACGCGCGTTTCCCTATTGCCCGGGCATCGCAAGCGCCGATCTGGCGGCTCGATCTGACAGAAATCAAAATGACAGACAATACGCTGGGCTTTGGTAAGAAACGCCACTGGCAGCGCTAACGTTCTTCAGAGATAACCGTCGTTACAGAGATCATTTGTCATAACTAACATTTGTCATAACTAACATTTGTCATAACTAACAACAGAAACATAAAAAAATTGGGATAGTGAAAGACGCTGAGCAAGGGGGAAAACCGATGAGCCGAGTACTGTTATTAGGTGCAACGGGGTTAGTGGGGCACGAGTTGTTAGAGCTGTTGAAAGCCAATAATCGGGTAGAAACGATCTATGCGCCGACGCGTAAGCCGCTGGCACCGTCGGAGAAAGTGGTCAATCCGTACGATCCCGATCTTTCTGCCGCGCTGGCGCAATTGACCGATCCTGTCGATATCGCGTTTTGCTGTCTGGGATCGACGCTCAAGACGGCAGGCAGTAAGCAGGCGTTCCGCTATGTGGATTACACGCTGGTAGTGGAAGGATCAAAGGTGGCGCTGGCGCTAGGCGCGACGCACCTATTGGTTGTCAGTTCGCTGAGCGCGAGTGCGACGTCGCCTTTCTTCTATTCGCGAGTGAAGGGAGAAGCGGAAAAATCGCTGCGTCAGCAAGGCTGGCAGCATCTGACACTGGCACAGCCGTCGATGCTGCTGGGGGAAAGAGAAGACAGCCGTCCGCTAGAAAGTCTGGCCGCGCCGCTGTTTCGTCTGTTCCCGGCAAAATGGCGAGCCATTGAAGGGAAAACGGTCGCGCAGGCGTTGCTGAATCAGGCGTTCTCACCCGAGCCCAAAGCGCGGGTCACCGTGCTGGAATCCGATCAATTACGTTCACTGGGTAAGCAGCAGGCGCTTCAGTAGCCGCTTGTCGATCAGCGCAGGCGGTGGACAACCTGATTGCTGCTGCCGCGCCAGATCAGTGCGGGATCTTTCAGATCTTGCACAAATTTTCCATCGACTAACACGTTGATGAGATCGACCACCCGCTGTTGCTCCGGCGTCAGTTCCGCCAGCACGTAGCCCGTCCAGACCCAGATATCTTTGCCTGGGCATTCCGCGCGTATCCGTTCGACTAGCCGCAGGATGTCAGGCACGTTCTGTGGGTGAAGCGGATCGCCGCCAGACAGCGAAATTCCCTGCCGGGGGATCGCTGTATCCTGGAGATCGGCGATGATCCGATCTTCCTGTTCCTGCGTAAACGGTTGACCAGAGTTGAGTCGCCAGGTGCTTTTGTTGTAGCACCCCACACACTCATGCACGCAGCCCGCGACAAACAGCGTGCAGCGGGTGCCGGGGCCGTTGACGACATCAACGGGATAATACTGGTGGTAATTCATGCTGTAGAGCCCATGTTATGAAGCGGGCGCGTGTTGACGGTGCCGCGAAAGGTGGGCCGCATTGCTGCGGCCCTGAAGGGATTACCCCAGTTGACCGTTGCCTAAGTGCTTGATTCGACGCTTCACTTCTTCCTGCTTACCGGCGTTGAACGGGCGTGCATCCGGGCTGCCGAGGTAGCCGCACACGCGGCGCGTGACGGAAACGCGGGCCGAATCGTGGTTACCGCATTTCGGACAGGTGAAGCCTTTGCTGGTGCACTCGAATTCACCAGTGAAACCGCACTCGTAGCATTCGTCGATCGGCGTGTTGGTGCCGTAGTAAGGCACGCGGCTGTAGCTGTAATCCCACACGTCTTCCAGCGCTTTGAGGTTGTGTTGCAGATTCGGGTATTCGCCGTAGCAAATGAACCCACCGTTAGCCAGCGGTGGATAGGGCAGCTCGAAGTCGATTTTCTGGTAAGGGTTCACCTTCTTCTCCACATCGAGGTGGAAGCTGTTGGTGTAATACCCTTTGTCCGTCACGCCCTGCACGACGCCAAACTCGGCGGTATCCAGACGGCAGAAGCGGTCACACAGGTTTTCGCTCGGCGTGCTGTACAGGCTGAAGCCGTAACCCGTTTCGTCTTTCCACTGCTCGGTGGCGGCTTTCAGGCGAGTGATAACGGCCACGGCTTTGGCACGCAGCGCTTCGTCATCAAACACGTGCGTTTGGCTACCGAAGAGAGCGTTAATCGTTTCATGCAGGCCGATGTAACCCAGCGAAATCGAGGCGCGTCCGTTCTTGAAGATATCCGCGATGCTGTCGTCCGCTTTTAAGCGCACGCCGCAAGCCCCTTCCATATACAGGATGGGCGCGACACGAGCTTTCACGCTTTCCAGCCGCGCAATGCGCGTCATCAGCGCTTTCTTCGCCAGCGTCAGACGTTGATCCAGCAGCGTCCAGAAGCGGTCTTCATTGCCTTCGGCTTCCAGCGCGATGCGTGGCAGGTTCAGGCTGATTACGCCCAAATTATTGCGGCCGTCGTGAATCTGCTGGCCGTTCTCTTCATAAACGCCGAGGAAGCTGCGGCAGCCCATTGGCGTTTTGAACGAACCGGTGACGTTCACGACCTGATCGTAGTTCAGAATATCTGGGTACATGCGCTTGCTGGCGCACTCCAGCGCGAGCTGTTTGATATCGTAATTCGGATCGCCTGCTTTGTGGTTCAGACCGTCGCGAATCGCAAAAACCAGTTTCGGGAAAACCGCCGTTTTGTGGTTTTTACCCAGCCCGGCAATGCGGTTGCGCAGAATCGATTCCTGAATCAGACGCGATTCCCAGCTGATGCCGAGCCCAAAGCCAAAGGTCACGAACGGGGTCTGGCCGTTAGCGGTGTGCAGCGTGTTGACTTCGTATTCCAGTGACTGGAAGGCGTCGTAGCACTCTTTTTGCGTGCGGGTTAAGGCATAGTTTTCCGCATCGGGAATCTGCCACTCTTCTGCCACGGATTTATGTTTCGCATGGCTGGCGGTGACGAACGGCGCCAGAATCTCATCAATACGGTTAATCGTGGTGCCGCCATAAATGTGGCTGGCGACCTGCGCGATAATCTGCGCGGTGACGGCGGTAGCGGTTGAGATCGACTTCGGTGGCTCAATCTCCGCATTCCCCATTTTGAAGCCGTTGGTCAGCATGCCATCCAGATCGATCAGCATGCAGTTAAACATGGGGAAAAAGGGCGAGTAGTCGAGGTCGTGATAGTGAATCTCACCGCGCTCGTGCGCCAGCACCACATCACGCGGCAGGATGTACTGTTTGGCGTAATGCTTGGCGACAATACCAGCCAGCAGATCGCGCTGGGTGGGAATCACTTTACTGTCTTTGTTGGCGTTCTCGTTCAACAGCGCCATGTTGCTCTGTTCAACCAGACCGCGAATTTCCTGATTCAGACGACCGTGGCGTTCACGCGCGATATCGCGGTCATGGCGGTATTCGATGTAGGTACGCGCCAGTTTTTTGTAATTGCCGGACATCAGCAGGTTTTCGACTGCATCCTGAATATCGCGGATATCTACGCGCGATTTATCCTGCATTTGTTGAGCGACCGCACAGGCCACAGTTGCGCAGTAGTCTGCATCATTGACACCGGCTGCATGTGCCGCGCGTTCGACCGCCTCTTTGATTCGCACTTCATCAAAAGGCACCTGGCAACCGTCCCGTTTAATCACTACTGGTTTCACGTTTTCTTCCTCTGGAAAGGTTATCCACAGGCGAAAACCGTAACTGACAAGGGTTACAGGGGGCTGTGGATGACACTGTGGATAAACACTATATGTAGTTCATGTTTACAGGATAGGCACTATATATTGAAATTGCGTAGGGGTGTTTGCGCTTTTATCGCTGTAAAATTGATGTAGAGCAAAGAAATCCTCATGTCGCGGGGTATTTGAGCCTGAACAAAAAATAGTCAAAAAAGGCGATGAGAGTGGGAAGGCTTGCTACGCGCGGCTTGGCGGAATTTTGTTTGTTTTTTGACCGTGATGTGTGCTGGGAATGTCAATAATGTTGTTGTGGTGAAAGAAAGAACAGAAAAAAAGCGCAACGGTTACCGTGCGCTTTTTAGGGATATTGCGGTGATATTTAGCGACGAACGGCGATCGCTTCGATCTCGATCTTCACGTCTTTTGGCAGGCGTGCGACTTCAACGCAAGAGCGAGCCGGGAACGGTGCGCTATGTTCGTTGAAGAAGGCTTCATACGCGGTGTTGACCAGAGCGAAATCGTGCAGGTCTTTCACGAATACGGTCATTTTCACGATATCGGAAACTTTCAGGCCAGCAGCTTCCACAATCGCCTGAACATTTTCCAGTGACTGACGCGTCTGAGCGGTGATGTTATCTGCCACCAGACCGCTTTTCGGGTTCACGGGGATCTGGCCGGATGTGAAGATCATGCTGCCAAGGTCGACGCCCTGAACATAAGGGCCGATGGCGGCTGGGGCGTGCTCAGTGCTGATAATTCGTGACATGGTATCTCCTTGATGGGGGCGTAAAAGGAACGCGGACGCCGCCATTATTCAAAAAAGCCCCGCGACAGGCAATGTCCATTGCGGGGCAATGCAGAAAACTAGCGATCTTGCAGCACTGCCTGACGCTCAAACTCTTTCTCGCAGTACTTACACTTCAGGTGCACGTCGCCGTCACGCTGCTTCACGCTGAATGACGACGAAACCGGTTCGCTGCGGCTGATGCAGTTGCTGTTTGGGCAAGTGAGCACGCCGGTAATGTGGTCTGGCAGCGTCGGCACCAGCTTGCGCACCACGTCATAATCATCGATCTGATTGACGGTCGCCTGCGGTGCGTAGATCGCCAGCTGATTCGCCTGCTGCTCGGTCAGGAAGATGTTCTCGATCTTGATCAGATCTTTGCGCCCAAGGTGGTTGGACGGCAAATTCAGGCCGATGGTGATGCGCTGGTCTGTCGCGGTCAGTTTAAATAGCGTCAGCAGCTTAAAACCCACCTGTGCGGGAATGTGGTCGATCACCGTGCCACGTTTGATCGCTTCAACCTGTAATTTATTATCGTGTGTCATGATGGCTTCTTCCTCTTACAGAACCAGTTCGCGATTCAGGACCAGCGCCAGCAGCGCCTGACGGGCGTAAATACCGTTGCCCGCCTGCTGGAAATAATAGGCGTAAGGCGTGGCATCCACATCAATGGTGATCTCATCAACGCGCGGCAGCGGGTGCAGCACTTTCAAATTCGGGCGGGCGCTGTGCAGGTCGGCGGCGCGCAGGACAAACTGGGATTTGATGTTGATGTATTCGGACGGATCCAGACGCTCTTTCTGCACGCGCGTCATGTACAGAATATCCAGCTCGCCGACGACCTCATCAATGCTGTTGTGCAGGCTGTAAGCAATATTCTTCTCTTTCAGCATGCTCAGAATGTAGTCCGGCATCGCCAGCGCGTCCGGTGCGATGAAGTAGAAGCGGTTGCCTTCAAACTTAGCCAGCGCCTGCGTGAGTGAATGCACGGTGCGGCCATATTTCAAATCACCAACCATCGCGATATTGATGTTATTCAGTCGGCCCTGCGTTTCCTGAATGGTGAACAAATCGAGCAGCGTCTGCGTCGGGTGTTGGTTCGCACCGTCGCCAGCGTTCAGAATCGGAATACCGCCGGAGAACTCGGTCGCCAGGCGTGAAGCGCCTTCCTGCGGGTGACGCATCACGATGGCATCCACGTATTGGCTGATGACGGAAATGGTGTCGGCCAGCGTTTCGCCCTTTTTCCCCAGCGATGTGTTGTTGCTGTCAGCGAAACCGACGACGGAGGCGCCGAGGCGATGCATCGCGGTTTCAAAGGATAAACGCGTCCGGGTGGAGGCTTCGAAGAAGCAACTGGCAATCACTTTATGTTTCAACAACTCAGGCTGAGGATTGGCTTTCAGGCTGGCAGCGACACGCAGCGTCAGTTCCAAATCTTCCCGACTGAGGTCGTTAATCGAAATAATATGTTTTTGATAGAGCGGATTGACCATGTTGTCTTTCTCCTAACGTGTACACAGGAAATGTCGTATCTGGTTGCCCGGATTGTGGGCCAAAAAAAAGCCCCTCATTGAGGGGCTTCTTCATTGAATCATTGAGCAACGGAAAGGAAAACGCTAGCTGGCTGCC
Source organism: Pectobacterium polaris (assembly GCF_002307355.1). NCBI lineage: Bacteria > Pseudomonadati > Pseudomonadota > Gammaproteobacteria > Enterobacterales > Pectobacteriaceae > Pectobacterium > Pectobacterium polaris. Next base: position 1,626,129 of record NZ_CP017481.1, read on the forward strand.
GGATGGCAGTTGTGGTTGAGAACCAACATAAGCAGCGGATTTTTTGGTGTAACGGTGCATGACCCCTCCCGGAAAACTGTCGGGAATTATACGCGCCGACTAGGCTATTTCAAGCAGAAAACGTGGTTTTTTACGCATCGCAATCGGTTGCGGGTCGCGTGCTGTATGCATAACGTTCGTGAGCGGGAGAAGGCCGATAGAGAAGAGTGGTGGGCAGTTCACTTTTTCGTATTAACACGCTGGCGGGCGTCACATTTGGAGAGTATAAGGATTGTAAAACAGGGTTTCATTTTTATATCAACGAGGGTTTTTATGATTACTGGCAACGTCCACCACCTTGAACTGGTTCCTTATCTGCCTGCCAAACTGCGCGAAGCGATTGAATACGTGAAGCAAAACATTACGGCAGACACGCCGTTGGGCAAGCATGATATCGAAGGCAACAGCGTGTTTGTGTTGATCTCCAACGACAGCACCGATCTGCTGGAAAAGCGCCGCGCTGAGTATCACGCCAAATATCTGGACATTCAGATTGTGCTGTCCGGTGTGGAAGGGATGACGTTCAGTAACCTGCCTGCGGGCACGCCGGATACCGATTGGCTGGCGGATAAAGACATTGCTTTCCTGCCTGCGGGCGAGCAGGAAAAACAGTTTGTGATGCAGGAAGGGGATTTTGTCGTCTTCTTCCCAGGTGAAGTACACAAACCGCTGTGTGCCGTTGGTGAACCTGCGCACGTGCGTAAAGCCGTGGTGAAAATCGACGCGTCACTGGTGGTGTAAACCGCCGGAAAGCCTATCCCTCCCCGCTCTGGGGAGGGACGTCAATCTTAATCCTGTACCAGCGTGGCAACCATCACCGCTTTGATGGTATGCATGCGATTTTCCGCCTGATCGAACACGATGCTGTGCGCGGATTCAAAGACCTCATCCGTGACTTCCATTCCACCGTGCAGACCATACTGCTCCGCCATTTGTTGGCCCATTGTCGTCTGATCGTCGTGGAACGCGGGCAGGCAATGCAGGAACTTCACCTGCGGATTACCCGTCGCGGCGATCATCGCCATGTTCACCTGATACGGTTTCAGCAGCGCGATACGCTCTTTCCAGGTCTCTTTCGGTTCCCCCATGGAAACCCAGACGTCGGTATAAATGAAATCTGCGCCCGCGACGCCTGCGGCGATATCTTCCGTCAGTGTGATGCTGCCGCCGGTTTGTTCTGCCGCCGCCTGACATTCAGCCACCAGACCGGCATCCGGCCAGCAGGCTTTTGGCGCAACAAGACGTAAATCCAGCCCGGTCAATGCCGCCGCTTCCAGCATGGTGTTACCCATGTTGTTGCGCGCATCACCGACATAGACGAGCGTCATTTCTGACAGCGATTTACCCGGCAAATGTTCCTGCATCGTCAGCAGATCCGCCAGCAGCTGCGTAGGGTGGAATTCGTTCGTCAGTCCGTTCCAGACCGGGACGCCCGCGTATTGCGCCAGCGTTTCGACAATTTGCTGACCGTAGCCGCGATATTGAATGCCGTCGTACATTCTTCCCAGCACGCGTGCAGTATCCTTAATGGATTCTTTATGGCCGATTTGGCTACCGCTTGGGCCGAGATAGGTCACTTGCGCGCCCTGATCGTATGCAGCAACTTCGAAAGAGCAGCGAGTACGAGTCGAATCTTTTTCGAAGATGAGTGCGATGTTTTTGCCTTGCAGACGGCGGGCTTCTGTCCCGTTTTTTTTGTCGGCTTTCAGTTTCGTTGACAGGGCTAAAAGCTTGGCAATTTCTGCGGGTGTAAAATCCATTAACCTTAAAAAGTGACGCTTATAGAACGGTTGCATGATGTACCTCTCCATGTGGCTCAACACCATTGGTTGAATTAAAATTCACTTTATATGTGTAATTATTCAAATTCAAGTGGTGATATCAAACTTTGTGGTGGAGCAAGCCGCAGGGCTGTGGGACAATAAGTAATATTACGTCGTTTAATGAGGACTGAGGCATGGCAAACCGCGAATTACTGGAAGAGCAACGGGAAGAGACACGCCTGATCATTGAAGAACTGCTGGATGATGGCAGCGATCCTGACGCGCTCTATACCATTGAACACCATTTCTCTGCTGAGAAGTTTGAAGTGTTGGAAAAAGTCGCTGTAGAAGCCTTCAAGCTGGGTTATGAAGTGACGGATGCGGAAGAACTGGAAGTGGAAGATGGCGTGCTGCTGATGTGCTGCGATGCTATCAGTGAAGTTGCGCTGAAGGCGGAACTGATCGACACGCAGGTAGAACAGCTGCTGGCGCTGGCAGAACGCCACGGCGTGAATTACGACGGTTGGGGTACCTACTTCGAAGATCCAGATGGTGAAGGTGAAGAAGACGGGGATGATGAAGATTTTTTTGACGAAGATGATGACGGCAAGCGCCACTAAGTCATTAATCTCGAAGAACACGCCTCACTGAATGCCGCAGGAACACCCTGCGGCGTTTTTTTACTCTGTATGACCGCGCGCGGTGACTGCACCGTAAGCCGATTACAGTGCCTTCAACATCGTCACTTCACAGTCGGTGTGGCCCGTGTTGCCCATTGCGTGGGGAATCGACTCGAAGCCCAGCGATTCATACAGTCGGATCGCGCTGGTCAGGTGTCCGGTTGTTTCCAGATAGCAGCGGCGAAAGCCGTGCTGACGAGCAAAATCAAGTGCTTGTATTGCCAACTGACGTGCTAGCCCTTTGCCCCGCACGATGGGTAAGAAATACATTTTCTGTAATTCACACACATCTTCTTCGCCTGCGACCAGCGGGGCAATGCCGCCACCGCCAACCACGCGGCCGTCATATTCAACCACCCAGTAGGCGCTTTTCGGCTGGTTATACAGGGCAAATAGCGCATCCAAATTCGGATCGGAAACGGTATAGCCTTTATCGGCTGTCAAACCAAACTCAGCAGAAACCTGACGGATGACCTGAGCGATAGCGGCATCGTCTTGCGCGGTAATTGGGCGTACCTGAAGATTGGCGGAGGTCGCGGTTGTCATAATACGTACTCTTGTTCTTACGGTTTACGAGGGGGGAATGATCCTAGCCGATTGTAATACCATTTCAGACCACATTGATGCAACGTCTATACCCACCATACTTCACGTTGTCTGGGGGCGATTTCTCTATGAGTTTCTCTATTCCTTGTAATTCATAAGTATATGAACTTGTTTAATTGCTGTTAACTTTTATTGTTGTCATTAACAGGACATGCTTAAATAAGCCGCTTTTTGTATGCCAATAACGTATCGAATGAAGCGTTTATAAGGCTTATTTCTTTTAGGATGAAAGGTCTATGACTATCAATACTTCAAAAAATAGCACGCAGCATCGCGTGCAGTTTCATGGTAAGGCTGGGGAATATTTTGCAATTTGGCTGGTGAATGCATTATTAACGATCGTCACTTTGGGTATTTATTCTGCTTGGGCGACAGTGCGCCGCCGCCGTTATTTTTACGGCAACACGGAAATTAACGGTGATCGTTTTGATTACCATGCGGATCCGATTCAGATTCTCAAAGGACGTTTGCTGGTTATCGCTGGTCTGATTCTGTTTTATGTCGTATTGGCGATGTCACCGACGTTGGGAACTATTCTCGCATTGGCATTTGCGGCATTGATTCCGATTATCGTGATCCGCAACTGGCGTTATGACGCTATTATGTCCAGCTATCGTGGTATTCGCTTTAATTATCATTGCCAGACTGGTCGCGCGTATTGGGTGTTGCTGCTTTGCCCTATTCTGCTGCTGCTGGCTTTTTATGCTGTTTTAGCGGTTGCGATGTTCATTGGTATGCAGAGCGATAGCCCGATTATCATTACACTCATCGTGCTGGCGCTGGTGGTTCCAGGGTTTGCAGCGGTCAATGGCATCATGAAAATGATGCAGCTTGATCTCTATGTTAATAACCTGTTCTTCGGTAAAACGGCGTTTAAAGCGGAGTTGACGAAAGCGGCGTTTATTAAATTCGCCCTGATTAGCCTGCTGATTTTTGTTCCTTTCTTGATCGCCGCGCTGTCATTCATGGGGTCGTTCTTGTTCACGCTGTATCAGATTATTATGATGGGCGCAGATTCTGAAACCATTGCCATGATGATGCTGAGCAACGTCTTCAATATGGTCATGATGTTCGTTGTGGCGCTGCTGGGTGTGCTGGTTTCCAGCAGTTATCTGGTTGTCGCACAGCGTAATTATCTGTTTAACCAGACGTCGCTGAATGGTGGTGTGAAATTGCACTCTTCCATGCAAACGCTGTCTTACATGGGGCTGCTGATAACCAATAGCCTGATCACTATTTTCTCTTTGGGTTGGGCTGCACCGGTGGCAGAGATTCGTCACGCACGCTATATCGCGAATGCGACAGCGGTTGAAGGCGATCTGGAACTGCTGCATGTTCAGGCTCATCAGGACACAGCAAACAGCGCACTGGCCGAAGAAGCCGTGCAGGCGCTCGATTTGGGTGTCGGTCTCTAAGGCAGGAATATGAATATTAAGGGGCATTATCAATACCCCGGATTGGCGGCCCGCGTGGCCGCTTCTCTTCATTTATCGGACAACGGTTCGATGATGGTGCTGAACACCGGATCATCGAATACGACATTTGCGTTGGAGCAGGTCACGGTTTCCGATGCGCTGGGCTCGATTCCTCTAACGCTCACATTTCCTGACGGCGGTCGCTTTGTTCCTGCCGACGATCCCACTTTTCGCGGGTGGTATTCCGCACGACGTCGCCCGGGGCTTGTCCATCGTTTAGAACGCCATAAGCGTGGCGTCATTCTCACGCTACTCGCCACAATCTTGCTCGTCATAAACTATGTTTACGTGGTACTGCCGTGGGCAAGTTCTGCGCTGGCACTACGGATGCCAACCGCTATCGAACAGCAGCTTGGGCAAAATACGCTAAAGCTGTTACGGCACAGTGATTTTAAGCCTTCTAAATTGCCTGTTGAACGCCAGCAAGCGATGCAAGCGCTGTTTCAACAGGTTATGCCCGCTGACATGCGGGAAGACAAAACGCCACTGCGCCTGGAGATCATGTCTGCGCCTATCGGGCCGAATGCTTTTATGCTGGCAGATGGTACGCTGATTATCAGTGACGACCTGGTGAAGCTGGCGAAAGATGACAACGAGCTGGCCGCGGTGATGCTGCATGAAATGGGACATCACGCTTATCGCCACCCAATGCGCATGGTGGTGCGTTCATCGCTGGTATCGCTGACCTTCATGTGGATGACGGGAGATGTCAGCGGAGTCGGGGATACCTTGTTGCAGTCTGCCGCTTTTATCAATGAGATGCAGTTTTCCCGCGATATGGAACGGGAAGCCGACGCATGGGCAATAGCAGAAATGCAGCAGCAAGGGCGTTCGCTTCAGTCGATGCAGGCAATGTACCGAGCCTTGATCGCTAACGACCGCAGTCAGGATGAAATTGATTCGCTGGATTTACCGGACTGGCTGAGTACGCACCCGGATATGGATGAGCGGCTGAGAGCCATTGAAAGCGAGATGAATAAGCGCTAATCCTCAGCGCTCGATTCTCAACTCCGACCTAACCCTGCCTTATGTCGATCGTGTGTGGTGTCACCGCACACGATCCCCTTCCTGTTAGATATTTGAACAAAAAAAGCGCGCTTTGCTGTTTTTATAAACGCGAATGTCGAGTGAAAAACATGAGCTACGTAGCCGGACGATTAACAGGAATGCGTTAAATATCATCCTATTAAAAACTATCTGTAGAATCTCTCGCGATAAATAAAAAAACCAGACAATAATCTCTTTTTATTATTAGTTCGCTTATGTTTATTGGGATTTTTCCTAATAGACATTAAAATCGCGGCTTCGCGACTTCATGATTACCGAAGAGTTATTTATGATTAATCGAATTCTATCAGGGGTGGTGGGCGCATTTCTGTTAATGCTGTCACCATTAACGCATGCACAGGCCAATTTCCCAGAGCCCAAAGAAGGCGACTGGATTGCGCCAGAATTTACCTTCAACAGCGGCGAAAAATTAAAAGATCTGCGTATTCACTACTACACGATCGGTGATAAAACCAAACCCGCTGTCTTACTGCTACATGGAACGAACCAGCCGATTAAATCACTGCTAGCAAATGGCTTTGGCGGAGAGCTTTTCGGGCCAGGTCAGGCGCTGGATAGCAGCAAATACTTTATTATCATGCCGGAGAGCATCGGTTCTGGAAAATCGTCCAAACCGTCAGACGGCTTACGGATGAAATTCCCGCAGTACGATTATAACGATATGGTGCAGGCACAATATCGCTTAATCAAAGAAGGGCTGGGCATTAACCACCTGAGCCTGGTGATGGGATATTCCATGGGCGGCATGCAAACCTGGCTCTGGGGTGAAAAATACCCAGACATGATGGATGCGCTGGTGCCAATGGCATCGCTGCCAAATGAGCTGTCTGGTCGTAACTGGATGATGCGCCGCATCTTGATTGAATCCATCAAGAACGATCCAACGTGGAATAACGGCGACTACACGCAGCAGCCGCCAACGCTGAAAACGGCCAGCATTATGTTCAGCATTGCCACCACTGGCGGCACGCTCGCGTATCAGAGCAAAGCGCCGACGCGCGCACAGGCGGACAAACTGGTAGAAGATCGCCTTGCGGCACCGTCGACCAGCGATGCGAATGACTTTATTTATATCTGGGGCTCGTCTGCAAATTATAATGCGGCACCGGAACTGAATAAAATTAAGGCACCTGTTCTGGTGATTAACTCTGCGGATGATGAGCGTAATCCTATTGAAACAGGCATCCTGGAGAATGAGCTTAAGAAAATTAAGCAGGCGACGTTGTTCCTTATTCCCGCCAGTAAAGATACCAGCGGACATGGCACCATGATGTCGGCGAAGTTTTATAAAGATGAGCTACAGCGTTTCTTAGAAAAAAATCAGGATCAGAAAAATAATAAAAAATAAAAATGCATGACCGACAGAAAATCTCTTTCTGTCGGTCATCGTTTTCTTTATACGTTTCTTTATTTTATTACGGTTTTATAACGAATTTATTTCAGTTCGTGGAAATTCACACGTCTGGAAATTGAATAACGACTATTACGTAAATAACGGAACGGCTCTGCTTTAGAGCTGGCGCTCATCCTTTCTTATTTTTAGGCCACAGGGATAATTTATGTTTCGTAAGATAAAGATCCGTACTGCACTCAGCATGATGGTGTTTTCGTTAGCGGCGTTACTGCTTTTCGTCGGCGTGTTAGGGTTGGTTGCCGTTCAGTCAGGGAATAAATCATTTGCTCGTGTCGATATGGAAGTGCTGCCAGGGCTGGTTGCGCTGAATGACAGCTCAGAACTGCTGTTGCGTGGTCGGTTGGATTTGCGTCTGTACGAATCATTAATGGGGAAAGGGGATGTCGAAGCCGCTAAAGTCGCGCTAGGGCGCGCCAGAGGCAAGGTCGACGGTGCCAGTGAAAAGTGGCAGGAATACCTGAAATATCCGCAGTCCGAAGCGGAAAAAGTCATTTCTTCAGACATGGCCGAGAAACGCAATACGCTGATGCAGGAGTTTATCGATCCGGCATTTGCTGCGCTTAATGCAGGGAATCTGGATGAATATCGCCAGCGTGCCGGGAAATCGACGGTGCTGTATGCCGCGTTTGATAAATCCTCTAAAGCCTTGGTTGCCTTCAAGCTGAAGAGCATTGATGAAGCCTACGCGGATTCGAATGGGCGTGTGGCGCAGATGGAAACCATCCTGTACGGTGCGATCGCCTGTGCTCTGCTGCTGGCGGCGCTGGCCTGGTCCGTGATGACTAACATGATCGTGAAACCGCTGAATCAGGCGATTTCCGTCTTTGACCGGATCGCCGAAGGCGACCTGCGGGCGCAGATTGATAGCAGCGGAAAAAATGAAATCGCACAGCTGTTTGCCGCGGTTCAACGTATGCGTGACGGGCTGGAAAACATGGTGCGTGTAGTGCGTAACGGAACCGATGCGATCAGCGTGGGTGTCGAGGAAATCGCATCCGGCAACATCGATCTCTCAAGCCGTACCGAACAGCAGGCAGCCTCGTTGGATGAAACCGCTTCAAGCATGGAAGAGATCATGTCGACGGTGAAAAACAACGAAGACAACACGCGTAAAGCCAACGATCTGGCGCTGAAAGCCTCTAATTCCGCATCTCGCGGCGGGAATGTTGTCTCCGAAGTGGTGGATACCATGCGTTCCATCAAGCAGAGTTCTGCCAAGATCTCCGATATTGTGGGTGTAATCGACGGTATTGCCTTCCAGACCAACCTGCTGGCGTTGAACGCTGCGGTGGAATCTGCGCGTGCGGGTCAATACGGTAAAGGCTTTGCGGTGGTGGCTTCCGAAGTGCGGATGCTGGCTGCGCGCAGTGCGACGGCCGCGAAAGAGATCGGCACTATGATCGACGATTCTCTCAGCCGCATTGAGAAGGGCGCGGGGCTGGTTGAAGTTGCGGGTAACACCATGGACGAAGTGCTGATGGATGTGAAAAAAGTGGTCGACATCATGGATGAGATCACGCTGGCTTCCAGCGAGCAGAGCCGCGGTATTTCGCAGATCAATATCGCCATCAATCAGATGGATGGTGTGACTCAGCAGAATGCGTCCTTGGTATCAGAAGTGGCGACCTCGGCGAATTCACTTCAGGAGCAAGTTATTAATCTGCAACAGTCCGTTTCCCGTTTCCAGATCGCAAGAGAAAACATGGAAATGGACAACGTGCTGCCCGGTTTGCGCCGGAACATTGCGCTGGCCGATGCTCGCTAATCGTTAAATGAGCTTATCACCTGTTTTCGCTACTGTTATGTGGGTAGCGAAGACAGGTGACTCATGCGCGCATTCATCAATCAATAAATGGTGTGGAAGCGATAAACGGCACAGGAACCGTCAGCGTTAACCAGACGCCGTTATCCGCCTGATAAAAAACAAACCCCTGCTGATGCATTTCCCGCGTCTTTATTGTTAATACCACGGGCTTGCCGTGCCGTTGGCCGACATTTATCGCTGTGGCTTCGTCGGCAGACAAGTGCACATACTGACGTGAACCAGGAAGCAAACCCTGCTGATTTATCGAGTCGACAAATCGGGTTGCGGTGCCGTGGTAAAGCAACTCGGGCGGCACTTTAGGCTCGTAACGCATATCGACCTGCGATGACGAGTGCCCCTGCGCTGCGCGGATCGATAACCCATTCGCCGAAATAGAAAAACGCTTTTTGTCGCTGCTGTCGACGACAGACTGAATCACTTCTCTGGTAAGAAGGCGTCCATTTTTTGCCGCACCGCTAATCAGTTCCGCTATGTTTGCCCAGCCTTCGCTGCTCAGCGTTAGCCCAATGGCTTCGGGCTTGTGTCGTAAAACGTAGCTAAGAAACTTGCTGACCTCAGCATGATTCGTGTCGCTCATTGTGTTACTCCATTTATGCATTTTGTGAGGTGAATAAGTGTGAAGCGAATAAAATAAAAAGCCTCGTTTTGCAACGAGGCTTTCGTACTTGCCGTTCTACCGCTAGAAAATCGGTGAGCGTTACAGCGCAGCGATGACCGCGTGTTGCTCCAGCAGTTTGGCTTTCGCTACGGCGTAACCATCCAGCTTCTCACGCTCTTTGGCTACGACCGCTTCCGGTGCACGTGCCACAAAGCCTTCGTTGGACAGCTTGCTTTCGATGCGCTCAATCTCGGCTTCGATTTTCGCCACTTCTTTCGTCAGACGATCCAGCTCTGCCGCTTTATCGATCAGGCCTGCCATCGGAATTAACAGTTCGGCACCCTCGATGAGTTTAGTGACGGAAACCGGACCTTTATCGCCCGCAGGCAGTAGTGTAATGCTTTCCAGACGCGCCAGCGTTTGGATAAAGCTGCGGTTCTCTTCCACGCGACGCTGTGCTTCAGCAGTGACATCACGCAGTAAGACTTCCAGCGGCTTGCCCGGCGCGATGTTCATTTCTGCACGAATGTTACGCACAGCGATAATCGCCTGCTTGATCCACTCCAGATCGTTCAGCGCCAGCGTATCTTCCTGCGCGGCATCGAACTCAGGGAAAGGCTGCAACATGATCGTGTCGGCGCTAATGCCTTTCAGCGCTTTAACGCGTAGCCAGATGGTTTCGGTAATGAACGGAATAATCGGATGCGCCAGACGCAGCAACGCTTCCAGTACGGTAACCAGCGTATGACGCGTACCGCGCAGTTCCGCTTCTGAACCGCCATTCATCACAGGCTTCGTCAGCTCCAGATACCAGTCGCAGAACTGGTTCCAGGTGAATTCGTACAGAATGTTGGCCGCAATATCAAAGCGATAGCCGTCCAGCGCCTCGCGGTAGGCTTTCACCGTGCGGTTGAATTCCGCCAGAATCCAGCGGTCAGCCAGTGACAGCACTTTCTCGCCTGCGCCAAAGCCACAATCCTGATCTTCGGTGTTCATCAGCACAAAACGGCTGGCGTTCCACAGCTTGTTACAGAAGTTGCGGTAACCTTCCAGACGCTTCATGTCCCAGTTGATGTCGCGGCCAGTAGAGGCCAACGCCGCCAGCGTGAAGCGCAGAGCGTCCGTACCGTGTGGCTCGATGCCGTTCGGGAACTGTTTCTCCGTGCGTTTGCGGATTTTTTCCGCCAGCTGCGGCTGCATCATGTTGCCAGTACGTTTTTCCAGCAGTGCTTCCAGCGAGATGCCGTCGACCATATCCAGCGGGTCGATCACGTTCCCTTTGGATTTGGACATCTTCTGGCCTTCATCATCACGGATCAGGCCGGTCATGTAGACGGTATGGAATGGCACCTGTGGTTTGCCGTCTTCATCTTTGATGAAGTGCATGGTCAGCATGATCATGCGGGCAATCCAGAAGAAGATGATGTCGAAGCCGCTGACCATCACGCTGCTTGGGTGGAAGGCTTTCAGATCGGGCGTTTGTTCTGGCCAACCCAGCGTAGAGAACGTCCACAGCCCGGATGAGAACCAGGTATCCAGTACGTCTTCGTCCTGATTCAGAACGACATCGTCAGCGAGGTTGTTTTCACTGCGTACTTCTGCTTCGGTGCGACCGACATAGACGTTGCCATTGGCATCGTACCAGGCCGGAATGCGGTGGCCCCACCACAATTGGCGAGAGATACACCAGTCCTGAATGTCGCGCATCCAGCTGAAGTACATGTTTTCGTACTGTTTTGGTACGAACTGGATGCGGCCATCTTCCACCGCTTCCACTGCTGGTTTAGCCAGCACGGCAGCCCGCACGTACCACTGGTCGGTCAGCATCGGCTCAATGACAACGCCGCCACGGTCACCGTACGGAACGGTCAGATCGTGCGCTTTGATCTCTTCCAGCAGGCCAAGCTCATCGAATGCGGCAACGAGGGCTTTACGCGCGGCAAAACGCTCCAGACCCTGGAAGGCTTCGGGAATGTCGCTGCTGCAAGCGGTGCTGGCTTCGCCATTGGTATCAAAAATTTCAGCGCTCTGGCGGATATCACCGTCGAACGTCAGGATATTGACCATCGGCAACTGGTGGCGTTTACCGACTTCGTAGTCGTTGAAGTCGTGCGCTGGCGTGATCTTCACGCAGCCAGTGCCTTTTTCCATATCGGCATGTTCGTCGCCCACGATCGGAATACGACGGCCAATCAGTGGCAGGATCACTTCTTTGCCGATCAGATCCTTATAACGCGGATCTTCCGGGTTAACGGCGACGCCGGTATCACCCAGCATGGTTTCAGGGCGAGTGGTCGCGACGACCAGATAGTCTTTCCCTTCAGCGGTTTTCACGCCATCGGCCAGCGGATAGCGCAGGTGCCACATTGACCCTTTCACTTCGCGGTTTTCGACTTCCAGATCGGAAATCGCGGTGCGCAGTTTTGGATCCCAGTTCACCAGACGCTTGCCGCGGTAAATCAGGTCTTCTTTATACAGACGGACGAAAACTTCTTTCACCGCGTTGGACAGGCCTTCATCCATGGTGAAGCGCTCACGTTCCCAGTCAACGGAGTTGCCCAGACGGCGCATCTGATTGGTGATGTTGCCACCGGATTCGCCTTTCCACTGCCAGATTTTGTCGATGAATGCTTCGCGGCCGTAATCGTGGCGAGTTTTGCCTTCTTCTGCGGCGATCTTGCGCTCAACGACCATTTGCGTGGCGATACCTGCGTGGTCAGTACCTGCCTGCCACAGGGTATTTTTACCCTGCATACGCTGATAGCGGATCAACGTATCCATAATGGTTTGCTGGAAAGCGTGACCCATATGCAAGCTGCCGGTGACGTTGGGCGGCGGGATCATAATGCTGAAGCTTTCTTTACTCGTGTCGCCGTGCGGCTTGAAGTAGCCTTGCTTTTCCCAGTGTTCGTAGAGCGGCTGCTCGATATCTTGCGGGTTATATTTCGTTTCCATTATGCTCAAAATTCAGTGAGTTGGCGGCGTAGCCGTGGTCAATTGGAAGCCGACGCTGCGATAAGTTTTATAGCGGTCGCGCGCCAACTGTTTCAAGGAGTCTTCGTAAGGGACAAAGTCTATCACTTCATGGAAAGCGGTGGCAAAATCTGCGAACTGCGGCAATAGGCTGATCAGTAGATCCCGTGGCGCGTTGCCACGCCGCTGCGGCCAGGCCAGTTCGACCGGCGCACCGTGGCGCGGCCCTTCGCCTGCCAGATTGTGCGGCACGAAGGCGTTGGGATCGCGCTGCCACAGTGCCTCGTCCAGTCTGATGGCCTGCTGTTCGTCCTCACAGGCAATCAGCACGCGCTTTCCTGCTCGCCAACGTTCTGCCGCCAGATCGCATGCCAGTGCCTCATGGGCGCTGAGCTCACCGCTTTTGCTGTCGTGTTCGAGAAGATAGAACGTTGCGTTTTTCATTGTTTACACTATTGATAAGGGCCGGAATATCCGGCCCGATAGACAATTACCTTATAAGGATAAGGCAATCGCTGGCTTTGGTCATCGCCGTTGACGTGAAAGTCTTATTCTACGTCGTTCTGTCCGGCGCGGTTAAGCAGGAACTGTGATAACAGCGCGACCGGGCGACCCGTTGCGCCTTTGGCTTTACCAGAACGCCAGGCCGTGCCTGCGATATCCAGATGCGCCCAGCTGTACTTACGCGTAAAGCGCGACAGGAAGCAGCCTGCGGTAATGGCGCCGCCCGGACGACCGCCAATATTCGCCATATCGGCAAAATTGGATTCCAGCTGTTCCTGGAATTCGTCGGTCAGCGGCAGACGCCATGCGCGGTCGCCAGACTGCTCGGACGCGCTCAACAGCTCGTGCGCCAGCGGATTGTGGTTCGCCATTAGCCCTGTAATGTGGTGCCCCAGCGCAATCACGCACGCGCCGGTCAGCGTCGCGACGTCAATCACCACGTCCGGCTCATAACGCTCAACGTAGGTCAGCGTATCACACAAGACCAGACGGCCTTCCGCATCGGTGTTCAGTACTTCTACCGTTTGGCCGGACATCGTGGTCAGCACGTCGCCCGGACGGTAGGCGCGCCCATCGACCATGTTTTCACAACCCGCCAGCACGCCGATGATATTCAACGGTAGCGCTAGTTCGGCAGCCATGCGCATCACGCCGTAGACCGTGGCCGCGCCGCACATGTCGTACTTCATTTCGTCCATGCTGTCGGCAGGTTTGATGGAGATGCCGCCGGAATCGAACGTCAGCCCTTTACCGACCAGCACAATCGGGCGAGTTTCCGGGTTCGGATCGCCTTTATATTCGATCACGGACATCAGCGATTCATTCTGCGAGCCCTGACCCACGGCCAGATAGGCATTCATGCCCAGCTCTTTCATTTGCTGCTCACCAATCACGCGCGTGATGATGTTCTGGCTGTAGGTATCGGCCAGTTGACGCGCCTGCGAAGCCAGATATGCGGCATTACAGATATTCGGCGGCATGTTGCCGAGATCTTTCGCAGCTTTGATGCCCGCAGCAATCGCCAGACCGTGCTGAATGGCGCGCTCGCCGCTGGTCAGCTCACGGCGCGTTGGTACATTGAATACCATTTTGCGCAGCGGACGGCGCAGTTCGACCTTATTGCTCTTAAGCTGATCGAAGGTGTACAGCGTCTCTTTTGCGGTCTCGACGGCCTGACGCACTTTCCAGTACGTGTTACGGCCTTTCACGTGCAGCTCGGTCAGGAAGCAGACCGCTTCCATCGAACCGGTTTCGTTCAGCGCGTTGATCGTTTTCTGAATCACCTGTTTGTACTGGCGTTCATCAAGTTCGCGCTCTTTACCGCAACCAATCAGCAGAATGCGCTCAGAAAGAATGTTAGGTACATGGTGCAAAAGCAGTGATTGCCCCACTTTGCCTTCTAATTCACCACGGCGAAGCAACGCGCTGATGTAGCCGTCGCTGATTTTATCGAGTTGTTCGGCAATAGGGGACAGACGACGCGGTTCAAACACGCCGACGACAATGCAGGCACTGCGTTGTTTTTCCGGGCTACCGCTTTTTACGCTGAACTCCATGTACTCTCCTGAATCTTAAAGACAACGGCGGGGCAACGGCTAGAATGTGACACTCCGTAATACTTCCCGGCGTTGCGTTAACATAACCTGTGTTAATCTTAACGACGTAACGAACCTGTTTTAGTGACTAATAAGCAGGTTCTGATACAACAGCTCAAACGCAGTGTGTTGTAATACAGTTTTAGCTAAGAGGGCAGCCAAAAATGAGTATAAATGGCGCGTTAGCGAAGAAACTATCGATTTTCCTGCAAAAAGACAAGTTTTCACAGGCGTAATTAAGCGTGATCATCATTCGATATCTGGTACGGGAAACCTTTAAGAGTCAACTGGCCATCCTTTTCATTCTGTTACTGATTTTCTTTTGCCAGAAATTAGTGCGGATACTGGGCGCCGCTGTTGATGGTGAAATCCCGACAAATTTGGTTATCTCCCTGTTGGGATTGGGCGTGCCAGAAATGGTGCAGCTCATCCTGCCATTAAGTCTATTTCTTGGCGTATTGATGACGTTTGGCCGCCTCTATGCGGAAAGCGAGATCACCGTCATGCACGCCTGCGGGCTGGGTAAACGCGTGTTGCTGAAAGCCGCGCTGGTCCTGGCGGTGTTCACTGCCATCGTCGCTACCATTAACGTCATGTGGCTTAGCCCGTGGTCGTCGCGGCATCAGGAAGAAGTGCTGGCGGAAGCGAAGGCGAACCCCGGCATGGCAACGCTGGTAGAAGGGCAGTTCCAGTCCGCACAGGGCGGCAACGCGGTGCTGTTTGTCGGCAATGTCAAAGGGTCGGAGTTTGAGCACGTCTTTCTGGCACAGCTGCGCCCCAGCGGTAACGCACGGCCTTCTGTCGTCGTCGCCGATCGCGGTCATATCAAGCAAAACGAAGACGGTGCGCAGGTCGTGACGTTGGATAACGGTTCGCGTTACGAAGGCACGGCGCTGCTGCGTGATTTTCGAATCACGGATTTCACCAACTATCAGGCTGTGATTGGTCACCAGAGCGTGACGCTAAATAATAGCGACGTGCAGCAAATGGGTATGCAGACCCTCTGGCATTCGGATGCGCACGATGCGCGTGCCGAGTTCCACTGGCGGCTGACGTTGATTGTTTCGGTGCTGATCATGGCGCTGATGGTGGTGCCGCTGAGTGTGGTGAATCCGCGTCAGGGTAGGGTGTTGAGCATGCTGCCTGCGATGCTGCTGTACCTGATTTTCTTCCTGCTGCAAAGCTCGCTGCGTTCTAATGCCAGTAAAGGAAAAATCGATCCGATGGTATGGGTTTGGCTGACCAACCTGATGTACTTCGGTATCGCAGTGATGCTTAACCTTTGGGATACCGTGCCGATGCGCAAGATGCGCGCCCGCTTTAAGCCTCGTACTCTTAGAACACAAGGAGCGGCCTGATGTTTGGTGTATTAGACCGCTATATCGGCAAAACGATTTTTACCACCATCATGACGACGCTGTTCATGCTGGTGTCGCTCTCCGGCATCATCAAGTTTGTCGACCAACTGCGTAAAGTTGGGCAGGGCGAGTATTCTGCGCTGGGCGCAGGGCTGTACACGCTGCTCAGCGTACCCAAAGATATTGAGATCTTCTTCCCGATGGCGGCGCTACTCGGCGCATTGCTCGGGTTGGGCCAGCTTGCGACCCGCAGCGAACTGGTGGTGATGCAGGCCTCTGGCTTTACCCGCTTGCAGATTGCGACGGCCGTGATGAAAACGGCAATCCCGCTGGTGCTGCTGACGATGGCGATTGGCGAATGGGTGTCTCCGCAAGGGGAACAGATGGCGCGCAACTACCGCTCTCAGATGATCTCCGGTGGGTCGATGATCTCTACGCAGGGCGGACTGTGGGCAAAAGACGGCAATGACTTTATCTATATCGAACGAGTGACGGGCGATAAAGAGCTGTCTGGCGTCAACATCTATCACTTCGATGATAAGAACAAGCTGCTATCTGTGCGCTATGCGGCCTCCGCCGAGTTTGAAGAGGACAGGAATGTCTGGAAGCTCTCGCAGGTTGATGAGTCTGATTTGAGCGACGGTAAGCAGATTGGCGGCAGCCAGACGTTCAGCGGAGAATGGAAAACCAACCTGACGCCGGATAAGCTCGGCGTTGTGGCGCTGGAGCCGGACGCGCTGTCGATCCGTGGGCTACATAATTACTCCAAATACCTGAAACAAAGTGGGCAAGAGTCGAATCGCTACCAACTGAACATGTGGAGCAAAATCTTTGCACCGGTCTCGGTGGCGGTGATGATGCTCATGGCGGTCTCTTTCATCTTCGGCCCGCTGCGCAGCGTGTCGGCGGGTTCACGCATCGTGATAGGCATCAGCTTCGGTTTCCTCTTTTACCTGCTGAATGAGATTTTCCGCCCACTTAGTCTGGTCTATGGCATTCCGCCAATCCTGGGCGCTATCTTGCCGAGCTCGGTGTTTCTGTTCATCAGCGTAGCGCTGCTGCTAAAACGCCGATAGAACCCAGCAATCCCGAAAAAGCGCCGAGTGGGTTAACCCCTCGGCGCTTTTTTATTGCTCTCAATAACGTTCATTGCCACACCATCGTGAAGGTAAAAAAGTCATAACACGTTGCTAGAGATGATTTTTTCAGCACTTAACCGAACACGGAGTGGATTAACGTTGCGTGTGGGCCGTCAAACGGTATAATGCACCCGTTTTCCGCATACTACTTCTGTGCCGAAGTGGCGAAATCGGTAGACGCAGTTGATTCAAAATCAACCATCGAAAGATGTGCCGGTTCGAGTCCGGCCTTCGGCACCATAGTATGAAAATCAAGTCACCTTAGGGTGGCTTTTTTTATGTCTGAAATTCAGATGGTTATACCTTTTCCTTAATATTTTTTCCCTCAACCTTCTCAAATCATCCAATCTTCCCTTAACCACACAGATAGCCACAATCGCCATGAAAAAGAATCATATGCCGAAAGGCGGATTGTGCTTATGCTGAAACGTATTACCTGCGTTGGGTTACGTGCAGAAGTACAGGAATCCCTGAAAACACATTTTCAGCGGCGCGTTATTCATGCAACCTCATGATTTTTAATAAATGGTAGCTGGGGGAACGAGTGGAATTAATCGTGACGTACGACATTACCGATAGCGATCGGGAAGAGCTTTTTGCGGGTCTGAGAAGCTACAACCATCGGTTTATTAATCCTGCCTCCTTTGGGCAAATCGGTATTTTTCACCGAAATAGTGCCGGGACTATGCTTGGCGGGCTGATCGCAACCCGTAAAGGACTATGGCTGTGTATTGATTATTTGTGGGTTGATGAGGAATCCAGAGGCCCGAAGCTCGGTAGCGCGTTGGTGAAAGAAGCGGAACAGGAGGCTATGCGTCTTGGATGTCGTCATGCGCTTGTGGATACGTTTAGTTTTCAGGCACTTCCCTTCTATGAAAAGCAAGGTTATCAGCTGCAAATGTCTTTACCTGATTTTCCTGAGGAAGGCATGTTAAGGCACTATCTAATAAAGAAAAATATGCAGGCTGCATGATAGTTACCCGCCCATTGACCAATGACAAAGTCGTGCTGGCACCACCTTCTTTATAATCAGGCCCGTTTCTCTTCTCACTGGTGTGGACGCATGGCTTACCAACTTAATCTTAACTGGCCTGAATTCTTAGAAAAATACTGGCAAAAACAACCTGTTGTATTGAAGAACGCTTTCCCGAATTTCGTTGATCCGATTACGCCGGATGAGCTGGCGGGTCTGGCGATGGAGGCGGAGGTCGATAGTCGTTTAGTCAGCCATAAGAATGGTCAGTGGCAGGCCAGCAACGGGCCGTTTGAGCATTTTGATAATCTGGGTGAAACCGGTTGGTCGCTGCTGGCGCAGGCGGTGAACCACTGGCATGCGCCGTCTGCTGAACTTGTGAGCCCGTTCCGCGTGTTGCCGGACTGGCGTTTAGATGACCTGATGATCTCCTTTTCCGTACCGGGCGGTGGCGTGGGCCCGCATATCGATCAGTATGATGTCTTCATCATTCAGGGAATGGGCAGCCGCCGTTGGCGAGTGGGCGACAAGCTGCCGATGCGTCAGTTTTGCTCGCATCCTGCGTTGCTGCATGTCGACCCTTTCCCGCCGATCATTGATGAGGATCTTGAACCGGGCGACATTCTCTATATTCCGCCAGGCTTCCCGCACGATGGCTTCACGCATGAAACCGCGCTCAACTACTCCGTGGGGTTCCGTGGGCCGAACGGTAGAGATTTAATCAGCAGCTTTGCTGACTATGTACTGGAGAACGATCTCGGCGGTGAGCACTATAGCGACCCGGATTTGACCTGTCGGGAGCATACGGGGCGGGTTGAGGCGTATGAGTTTGACCGTCTGCGCGAGATGATGATCGACGTGATTAATCAGCCAGAAGCGCTGAAAGCATGGTTCGGTCGCTTTGTGACGACGCCGCGCCACGAGCTGGATATCGCTCCGGCAGAGCCACCTTACGAGCAGGATGAAATTGTGGGTGCGCTGATGGACGGCAGTGTGTTGACCCGTTTAAGCGGGTTGCGCGTTCTGGAAGTCGGCGGTAGCTACTTCATCAACAGCGAACCGCTGGACACGGTCGATCCGAAAGCGGCGGATGCGCTGTGTCGTTATACCGTTCTCGGTAAAAAAGAACTGGGTGCGGCGCTGGAGAATCCGGCCTTTGTGGCTGAATTAACCGCGCTGGTTAATCAGGGCTACTGGTTCTTCGACGAATAACAGGCTTCTCGCTGGTGGCTTATGAGAACACATGGCATGGTTTGGCTCAAAGCCGCGTCTTAGCCTACGAATGGTCCGCTATGGCTAGCAATTAGTTATTGATTGAATTAATTGGCAATGGGTAAGTGAGCTATCTTTTAGGGTGATGTGAAATCAATCACCCGGAGAGATGCCATGTTCCCTTTATCTCAGCTACTGCGAAGGTTCTTAACGTTATTTTTTGCCATATCGGTCGGTATGATGCCTTTGCTTTCTTCAGCAGAGGTGACAACGCCCGGCACGTTGATAGAAAAAACGACGCTGGATGCGAAAAATGGCTTACAGGAAGCAGCAGAACAGTATCTGATTCGATACCGTTCGTTGAGCGGCGTGGATGGAAAAAGCCCGCGGGAAGACACTGGCGCCGTGTTCATCCCGAAAGGTGAAACGCCAAAAGGGGGCTGGCCCGTCGTGGTATGGGCGCATGGGACAGTTGGCGTGCAGACAACCTGCGCGCCTTCTCTTAACCCGCGCTCAGCGCGTGATGCGCAGTACCTGAATACATGGCTGTCTCTGGGGTTTGCCATTGTGGCCCCCGACTATGCGGGGCTCGGATCTTCCGGATTGCATCACTACCTCAATGCACGCGGAGAAGCGTGGAGCGTGTTGGACGGTGTGAAAGCCGCACTTGGCGCATTTCCGCTACGCAATCAGTTAACCATTGTAGGGCAGTCGCAAGGGGCACATGCGGCTTTTGCGAGCGCGGGCTACCAGCCTGACTATGCGCCGGATCTGCATGTTGTCTCAACCGTCTTGACCGGCACACCTTATTTTGATGACAAGACCTCTGCGGCGGCACTTTTCGCCGGGGGCGGTGGGGAGAAAGAGGGCGGCGATCCCAAAATTCCCTATGCGATGTACATCTATCTGTCAGCAACTGATACGGAAAAAGGGCTGAATATCGATGATTATTTCACGCCGAAAGCGGCTGCTGATGTGTCCGCCGCGCGTGAAATGTGTATCGATGCGTTAACGAAAAAAGTGATGGATGATGGCCTGAATGCGGGCAATAGCTTGAAGCCTGCAGCACAGGAATTACTGGAAAGTCAGACGGCCAGTTTGCGCTATAACACCCTGAAAATCGCCCATCCGGTATTTATTGGTACTGGGACGCAGGATATTGACGTACCCGCCATCATGCAGCGCGCATTCGCGCGTGATGTGGCTAAAGCAGGAACGTCGGTTGATGTGCATGAATATAAAGGAATGAACCATAGTGAAACCGTTAATGTTTCACTGCGTGACTCGGTTCCTTTCGTACTGAAAAATTTGCACGCTGACGCGAAAAAACATTAAGCGACGCTTTCACACTAACGTCCCGGCATGACTGCTGGGACGTCATTCTTCCCGTTATCGGTGATTCTTCTCATCATCAATAATGTTCCAGCCATCGGCGTGCGGCTTGGCTTTCTCGACGGTATTGCCGCTGCCGATACGCTAACGTGATCCACGCTAGCAGGCCGTACAGCGCGGCCAGCATCCACAAATGCCACCAAAATGCGCCGATTTGGGCAAAGTCAGCGCCCATCTGATTAAGACGCAATATTCCCTGAATCGTAAAGACAGCAGGTATCCACTGTGCGAGCCAGTTCAGAGGCGCGGGGATCATTTCCACGGGCCAGATAAAGCCAGAAAGAAACACGATGGGGATGGAAGACAGCAGCACCGCCTGACTGGGGAGATCTTTGCGCGTAAAAGCGGCTCCCAGTACCACGCCAAGCCACAGCGTTGAGAGCAAAAAGGGCAGCGCAAACAGCAGCAGTTGGCTCATGCTGGCTTCGCGTGCAATGCCGTACGCATCGAGACAAAAGCCGAGCATGTAGAGCAATGAGAGCAGGTAGGCACCGCCAACGACCAGCGTACGGGCCAGCAGCAAACGCCACGGTGCTGCATATTGCCAGTAGCGAACCTCACCAGACTGCGTGCGCTGATTTTGTCCGGCACCGAGCAGGCCGCATCCCATCAGCAAAATCTGGTGCAGTATCAACATGAAAACACCGGGAACCACGTAATCGACATAGCCCATGGTCGGGTTAAATACCGGCACGGCATTCAGAGAGGTGGCCTGCCACTGTGAGCTGGCGGCGGGTATGCTTTCCCCTTGAGCCAGCAGCCGGGCGACTTTAACCTGTGCGCCCGCAGTGCCGCCGACGGTCGCCAGAGACTGCGCGATCGCGCCGTAGATCAGGAAGTAGCTGGCATCTGCCGAGTAGCTGACCGTGACGCTTTTCCCTTGCATGATATCGCGGTAGAAGTGGCGCGGAATGTAGAGGATCCCTTTTGCTTCGCCATCCAGAAGCAACGTTTTTGCGTCATCCAGCGTATTGCGCTGCGCTACCAGCCTTACTTCCGGCGTGGAATCGGCCATAAACGCCAGACGACGCGAGAGCTGGGTGCCATCTTCATCAACCAGCACCACCGGCAGTTCACGTGGCGTTTGGGCGAGGTAAGGGCGCGGATAGAGAAAAGAATAGAGCAGAATACCGCCGAACAGGGTGAGCAAGATCGTCGGATCGCGCAGTAAACTGCGCAGCTCAAACCGAATGAGTTTGGCGAAGGTCAGCATGCTGCCTCCTTGTCACCTGACCGATAGCGCCACAGCGTGAGCGGTAGCAGCAGCCAGAATAGAGCGAGCGCTGCCAGCGCGGGTGCGATCTGAATGAGTCCGGCACCGTAGCTGGTGATGGCAATCGCGATATCGCCGTAGTGGGCGACGGGCAGCAACTGCCGCCAGAACGTGGCGAATGTCTCCATTGCTGCGGCCGGAAAGGTGATACCCATGAACGCCAATCCGGGGGCCATTAACGCCCCGACAATCGAAACGGCACGTGCTGGGTCGCGGATCAGCGCATAGAAGGCCATGCCCAGCGCAACGCAGGCACCCGCCGTCACGCCGAGCGAGGCGAATAGCAGCAGCGCTGAACCGTTGAGCGGGTAATTAAGCAGGCTATACAGCGCATAGCTCCAGACGCCACCCCATGCCCAGCCGATCAGCCAGTGCGTCAGGAATTTAGCACCGATAGCAGCGCGGTTCTCTGGCAGCCAATGTGCCCCGAACCGATCCTCCCGAGCCAGCGTATTTAGGCCATATAGCGCGAGTAAAATCGACCAGATCGAGGGAATAATCGCGTTCAGCAAAAATTGGGCGTAGTTAGCATTTTGATTAAACAGCGCGGTAATCTGTCCGCCAATCGGTACTGCCAGTCCTTTGGCTTCGGGAACGGCTGCGCCCTGAGCCAGCGCCTGCACTACGGCGATCTGCCCGTTGAACGTCCCTGCCACCAGTGCCAGCGAACTGTTGATGACCTTTGCAATCAGGACGAACTGCCCGTTATTCCATGCGGTGATGGTGGGTGAGGTTCTCAGGCGAATATCACGCTCAAAGTGGCGTGGAATCACCACCAGCGCGTAGATCTCGCCGCCGCGCAATGACGTTGCGCCTTCTGCTACTGTCGAGAATTGATGGTTCAGGTTGAAAGACGGCGAAGCATGCAGCTCTCTGGCAAATTGGCGCGACATCGTGCTGTTATCCAGATCGATCAGGCCGATGGGGAGCTCGCGCACAATCGCGCCGGATAACGTCCACCAGGCAATCAGCATGGTGATTAGCGGCAACCAGAGTGCTAAAGCCATCCCCCAGCGGTCACGCCACAGCGCCCTCCATTCGTGCATCATCACATTTCTACCAGTGCGCTCATGCCAACACGCAGTCCGCTAATGGGTTGAATCGGACGCGCCTCCACTTCGAACGTCCGCATATCGAATCCTTGTCGGGTATCCGTTGCGCGCCACGTGGCGAAGTCGCCCATGACGGAAACGTAAGACACCTTAAACCGAAATGTCTGGTTGTTCAGCGCCGGAATTCTTGCCTCAAATTCGGTGCCCATCGCAAAGCGTTCAAGGAGATCCTCGCGCACCGCCAACTGAATCCAGATGTCGCTCATGTCCAGCAACGTGACCACAGGAAAGCCCTGTGGCGCAATTTCGCCGCTGTGCAGTAACACATTGCTGACTTCTCCTGTGTGCGGGCTGACGACACGCGCCTCTGCCAGATAGGCTTCCACTTCAGCGACGGAGCCAGCTGCCATGCGGACTTTTTCCTCTGCGGCTGCCTGTGTTTCTTTCCGCGTGCCTTCCTGCGCCATTTGATATTCCTGCCACGCCATCCCCTCGGTATAGCGTGCGGCATCCCATGAGGCTTTGGCTTCGTCCCGCTTTTGCAGCGGTAGCACACCTTCCTGATAGAGATTCTGCACGCGCAGATAGGTCTTATGGCTTAGCTCCGAACCCGCTTTGGCTTTTTGCCACTGATCTTTGGCGGCGGCGATTTGCTGCTCACGAGCCCCTTTTTTGGCCTCCAGCGCCACGGCGCCTGCCGCAGCTTCCCCCGCTTTTGCCTGTTTCAGCTTCGCGTCCAGCTCTGGTGTCAGGAGCGTAAAGACGAGATCGCCGACGTCAAGCTGCTGGCCTTTTTGTACCTGCACCTCTGCAATACGGCCAGCTACTTTTGACGAGACTGAATACTGCTGTGCTTCGATTTGTCCCTGTAGCCGAACCGGTTCGGGCTGATAGGCGAGCCAGAAGCGATAGGCTATCCAGACAACCACAATCAGCAGAGCGGCCTGAAGGAGCCATTTTCGTTTTGAACGTGAAGAGGGCTGCGGTTGTGTCATGGCGTCACCTGTATGGCGTGTTGGGTCTGGTAGTCAGAGAAACGGTTTACCTGGCCGGAAATAGCCATCAATCTGGCGATAGAAACTATGTAACGATAGGCCGCGGAGGCTCGCTGCGTTTTGGCTCCGGCCAGTTGGTTTAGCGCATCCACGACGTCCAGCGAGGTAGACATGCCTTGCATAAATGCCTTGTTGCGTAGCTGGACGTTCTCTTCGGCCAGTTTCTCCGTTGAAGACAGGGAATTGAACTCTTCCAGAGCCAGCCGGGCTTCTCGCCACGTACTCTCGACCACTATTTCAAGGTTCTGCCGCATATCGGCTTCCAGATAGTTAACCTGCATTTCTGCGCTTTTCGCGGCGGCGATAGTGTCGGAACGACCTTCTCGGCTGATAAGCGGGACGGAAACGCCGACGCCGACCATCCAGTCCGGCGTGGTTCTGGCCGCCAGCGTATCCTGCTCATAGAGTTGATAATTGCCGAACAGAAAGACGTCAGGAGCGTATTTGGCGCGTTCAATACGGATGAGATCCTTAGCCTGATCGCGCTTGGCAGAGAGCACCTTTAGGCCGGGATGCGTGTTGAGCGTTTGTTTCACCAGCGCAGGCAGTTCGGGGAGAGTTTTATTGACGAACAGTGAAGACGAAGGGGTTGCGTCTTCTGTCTTGATCAGCTTTGCGAAGACCATTTCGGTGGTCTCCATACTGCGCCGCGCCTTTTGGGTTTCGATACGCGCCATGTCATAAGCGGACTGGGCGGACAGCACCTCGACTCGGGCGATTTGGCCTTGCGCCTCCAGCTTGCGGGCGTGGTCATAGTGCTGTGCCATGCCTTTCTCTATACCCTGACGCGTCTTCATCACCTGATGTGCCATCACCACGCCGTAGTAAGTCTGTGCCAGTGCCTCAAACTGCGCCAGCGTGCGGACGATCAGCATCTGTTCCGCTTCATTGACCTGCGCAGAACGAATCGATTGTGCCGCATCAATCCGGCCTCCGGTAAATAGCGGCCAGACGACCTGAACGGAACTGGTTACCACATTTTGTTCTGTGAAGCGGGTGACGAAGGGATTGCCGCTGGTATTAATCAACTGATTTAGCGCGGCAAAGATGTCTCGGTGGTTCGACAGCGGATTTAAGTCGCGCGCGTCCAGCTCGACAGGTTTATCGAGGCGCGTATAGCTTGCGCCCACGTTGACCTGCGGCCAGTAGAGTCCTTTGGCGGCTTCTTTCAGGAACTGCGCACGATCGACCCCAGCGTGTTCGGCGGCAATACCGTCATCACTTTGCAGCAGGCGAGCCCAGGCCTGATTAAACGAGATGGTTTGCCCAAATGCCGTGGACGACCAGCACTGCAACAGCAGCAGTGCGACGGGGAAATAAGTCAGAAGCCGGATTTTTCCATGTGTTATTTGAGGCATGCCAGGTGAAATCATCCTTTTACCCAAATACTGCCAAATTGATAGGAATCAGCCTGCTGCAAAGGCGAGGCCTGTGTAGGATAAAGAAACAAGACTAACGCTGAGGCAAACAAACCGCGTTATTCCCTATTATTTTCGGAGATGATTTAGTTTTGGTCTAAATTCCCAATTATTCAAATAATATAAGAGATTGAATTGGAAATTTATTTTTAGGGGAGCGGTGCAGCGGGAAATAAGTCACGGTATATCTGTGATGCCAGTATGTAAGCGCGAAAATAATATCGTCATACTGTAAATAATAAGCAAAGAAAAGGCCCGACGGTTCCTTCGGGCCAGCGTAAAAACAAGCGAAAAGCGTGACGGAAAACGAAAATTAAACGGCTTCGTTTTCGTCGGTGTAGCGTTTGGCTTTGTAGGCCGGGTGCATCAGGTTCTGGATGGAGAAAATGTCGTCCAGCTGTTCTTCGGTCAGCAGGCCGCGCTCCAGCACCACTTCACGCACGCTCTTACCGGTTTCGGCACAGATTTTCCCAACGATATCGCCGTTGTGGTGGCCGATGAACGGGTTCAGGTAAGTCACGATACCGATAGAGTTGAAGACGTAGGCTTCACACACTTCTTTGTTGGCGGTAATGCCGTCGACACATTTTTCCAGCAGGTTGTAGCAGGCGTTAGACAGAATCTGGATGGATTCGAACATCGCTTGTCCGATAACCGGTTCCATCACGTTCAGCTGTAGCTGACCGGCTTCTGCCGCCATGGTGACGCAGGTATCGTTGCCGATGACTTTGAAGCACACCTGATTGACCACTTCCGGTACGACCGGGTTAACTTTGGCTGGCATGATGGACGAGCCTGCCTGCAGTTCCGGCAGGTTGATTTCGTTCAGGCCAGTGCGCGGACCGGAAGACAGCAGGCGCAGGTCGTTACAGATCTTCGACATTTTAACCGCAACGCGTTTCAGGGCGCTGTGCATCATCACGTAAGCACCGCAGTCGGAGGTCGCTTCGATCAGGTCTTCAGCTGGTACGCAAGGCAGGCCGCTGACTTTTGCCAGATGTTGAACGGCCAGCTTTTGGTACTCATCCGGCGTGTTCAGGCGCGTACCGATGGCAGTTGCGCCAAGGTTCACTTCCAGCAGCAATTCTGCGGTGCGCAGCAGGTTACGGTTTTCTTCTTTCAGCAGTACGTTGAATGCGTGGAATTCCTGACCGAGCGTCATCGGCACGGCGTCCTGCAGCTGGGTACGGCCCATTTTCAGGATGTTTTCGAACTCTTTCGCTTTGCGCTCAAAGCCATCGCTCAACTGGGTAATCGCTTCGACCAGTTTCAGGATGGAGGTGTACACCGCGATACGGAAGCCAGTCGGGTAGGCATCGTTGGTGGACTGGCATTTGTTCAGGTGGTCGTTCGGGTTCAGGTATTGGTATTCACCTTTCTGGTGACCCATCAGTTCCAGACCGATATTCGCCAGCACTTCGTTGGTGTTCATGTTGACTGACGTGCCCGCGCCACCCTGATAGACATCGACAGGGAATTGGTCCAGGCACTTACCGTTATTCAGTACTTCATCACAGGCTTGCAGAATGGTATCGGCAATTTTACGTGGGATGGTTTGCAGTTCTTTATTCGCCAGCGCAGCTGCTTTTTTTACCATTACCATGGCGCGGACAAATTCTGGAATATCGCTGATGGTGCTATTGCTGATATAAAAATTCTCAATCGCACGCAGCGTATGGATACCATAATAGGCATCGGCAGGGACTTCACGGGTACCTAACAGGTCTTCTTCAATACGGATATTCGTTGACATGGTTCTTCTTCCTTTTTCTTGTTCGATGTACATAGCATCGTTTTCAATATTAAGACTATGATCTTTTAGGGTTTGTCTTTCCTGCTTTTTGATTTTCAGGTAACACGAACCCATCACGATTTGTATAAAATCATGACTAAAAAGCGTTCTCGGGGAGACGAACATTGAATTAGCATCGTTAAATGGCTAGTGGTGGATATGTTCCTCCATTATTCTGTCTCCCAATCGTTAATAGTTATACCCGTCATACTTCAAGCCGCATGTGCGTTGGCTACGTTCATTCACCCGAATCACTTACCTGAGTAAGCTCATCGGGATTCTCTCTCTTGCCGCCTTCCTGCAACTCGAATTATTTAGGGTATATCCCTAATAGTTTATTCCGTATTATCTGGGTTGATCTCAACCAGCTTTTCTATTCCGCGGTTCAGCGTTTTCAATTTTGGAATAAATACGGTTTTAATAATGTCATGTGTGACATCACACGCTTCTTCAAAAAACGCGCTGTATTCATCACGGTGCCCGACAATATAAAGCGAGCGCTTGATATTTAGCTGTTCTGGCATATGCGTTAGCACTTCTCTGGAGTGCGCAACGGATTGCAGGAAACTAAGCGGAGTGGTTACCGCCCAACCGATACCAGCCGCCACCATCGACGTTAAGGTATCCGCATTATCAAATTCGAGCATGTTCGGCACGCGGACATCGATGCGGCGCAGGTAGCGCTCAATCTGCATGCCAATCTGCGAGTTCCGGTTAAAGCGCACCAGCGGCAGTGCTGAGGAAAGCTCGCGGATGTCCTCGACCGTTTTGATGCGTTTACGATAATCCGGCGGCGTGATAATGAAATAGCCTTCGGAAAACAGCTGATGACGCACCACGCTATCGCTGTCGATCAACGGGTCGCTGGTGACGATCAAATCCAGCTCGCGCCGCATTAACGCTTCACCCTGCTGCGGGCTAAGCCCAGTACGAATCAGCAATTGCGACGAACTCTTCATCAAACTCTTGGTAAACACCGAACCGCAGGTGATGGCAAACGAATCCACCAGGCCGATACGCAGGTCGGGCTTAATCCCTTTTCCTGCTTCTAGCACCTGTGCCTTGAGGTTCGCGATCTCTTCCGTCAGGATTTCTCCCCGGTTTTTCAACGCAATGCCGTAGGGCGTCAGGACAAAAGGGCGACGAGCCCGGTTAACCAATTTGACGCCGAAATCTTCTTCCAATAACCGGATCGTTTGCGAAATCGCTGAAGGCGTCAGACCTAGCCGCGTGGCGGCTGCCGTCATGCTTCCTGCTTCCGCCATCGTCACAAAAACATAGACGGCGTACATATCGATCGATTTATTGGCGGACACTGTGCGTTTAACCATGTGAGTTTGCCTACGCTGCAAGGTGAATGTCGTCGAAATATGAAGCGTTAGTCTATCTCATCTCGCTGACTACGACCTCGCTAACTGATGTCAGAATAGTCGGCTAACTTCAGAAAAAATACAGGTCGCGTCACTGATTAATTTTTTCTTATTTCTAGCTTTAGCGGATCTGAAGATGACGCGTGAAGAGAGGCTGAACACTGCCTGCCAGAGTGATTCTGCTTTGCTGATGCTATTTCCTCCCCTTGTGTAGGGGAGGGCTGAAGTAGGGTAAAAAACTATAACCCTAAATGTCTTAACGTATTGTTTTTACTGCGTAGTGAGGCAAGTCACGCTACTGGTGTTACTGTTCGAACGTGGCGTTCTGCCTGTTCACACATTTCCAGCAGTGCGGGAATCAGGTGCGCGGTGGCGTTGAGGCACACGCCGAGCTGGCTGAGGCTTTCTTGTGGCAGTTCAACGTCATTTTGCAGTGTGTCGCCGAGGTAGTGCAGGCCGTGGCACAGGCCTTCAACTGATTCGGCGGCAATTGCGCCGAGATCGCAGAGCTGAACGTCATCTAGCTGCGCGAAAGGCAGGCTAGCGATCAGGTCGCGGAAAATAGTGATGGTGCTGTCAGCGGGTGTGGCGTGAGTGTCCGTCATGATTGAATCTTCCATTGCTAGATAGTTATTTCATCACGCCTTCAGGTTCCAAACTAAAGGTGTGACCCAGACAGGGTTGGAACCCGGACCTAGCGACCGGCCAACCTTGCGGTTGCCCTGCCTGAGCCACTGATTAGAGTGTGCACGTAGCCCCTGAAAAAACAAAGCGTTTTCAGTTCTAGATAGTCGGGGTTCCAAGCCCGGTTGCGGATGTTTCCGCAGCACAGAGACTCTATTCCAACGACGAAAAACGTGAAATAGGGTGGATGGATTTACAGTGGAATTACAGTGCGTTTTGGAATGGTGTTCGCAGAAATGGCTGAAAGGCTTGTCGCTGGCAAACCGCGATACACGGGGAAACACAGGGGTGAGGCATCCCTGCGGGAACCTCCCCCTGTGTTTCCCCTAAAATGAGACGACTATGCTGCCTGTGGGGGCGGAAACGTGTTCTGTTTATTGAGCGGTATTTTATGGAACCCATCAGCTCAACACATGATAGCGATAAAGCATTTTCTCAAGGTCCTGTTTCATGCTGACAAAAAGCAGGATCTCGATGACGCGATGCTCTTCATCAACATCATATAAACAGCGAAAATCATCTTCTATCGAGAGGCGTTCACGTAGTGCGATTCCCTTATCAGATAATATTGCGTTGTGTCTGTAGCGGGCAGGATCTTGAGAAATGGCCTGTATGGATGATAAGAACAGGGATTCCGACCACGAGCAGCTTGTTCAATGCCAATATAGTGAGATTTATAAGACTCAGCATCCTGCAAAGACCAGACAGCCGCGGGAGCGACTTTAATGGTGTACGAACTGGCCAAATTGACTCCTTGCTTTACGTTCTCGCTTCACGTAATTTTTGTAGGGCTTCCTCTGCGGACATTCCCTGACCGTTTTTAATTTCTTTCTTGGCCGTCATCACCAGCTTCAAGAGTGCGTTAGATTGTCTTTCTCTTTCTCTCTCCAGCAGTTCTGCTTCCCGTTCCGCCGCTGTTTGCACGAAGAGTTCTGCGGAGCCGTTTTTCGTTACATAAACGCCCCCCTGAAACAGTTCAGGGTTGCCAAGGCCTTCACGGGCCGACTTCTGAGACATTGTGGTCTTCATATCACATACCTTAATTAAAACAATATCTTATTGTGAATTTAGCTATAGGCGATAGACCCCTGCCATGTGGTATAGCGAGCACTTCCATCTTGCTATTGCCCGAGGGTAACAGAGTAATGATATCGTAGCCTACGTGTTAAAGTGTAAATTTATGATAAATTTATACCCGCTTCAACCCCTCCCAGCTCAGCCCAAAACGTGCCAGATATTTACGCAGCCGATCGGCGTCGTTGGGCTTCTGTTTTTGCTGGCGTGAGACGGCGAACAGGCGGCGGCCAGCTTCGGAGAGCGAATTGGCGGTGCGGCAGACATCAAGCACGGTTTCAAGCTGGCGCTGTTCGAAGAGGTCGATGTCGGCGAGTTCAGGCGGCAGCTCGGATAGCGCGGTTGTCGGGGCATCGCTCTGCCAACTGGCCCGCAGGCGAGTGATTTCTTCCTCTGCTAGTGCCACGGTGATGCGCCCTTGTTCCGCCAGTGTCGCCATGCGGGCAATGGAGGAACCGAGTTCGCGGAAGTTTCCGCGCCATGCTGCCTGTGACGAGCTAGCAAAGGCGAGGTAGTGCTGTCGGGCGTCTTTATCGAAGCGGATCTGTGTTTGGTGATCTCGTGTGAAGCGCTGGAGTTCATACTCAATGTTCGGTTCGATATCTTCCCGACGTTCCGCCAGCCCCGGTAGAGGGAAAGTCCACATGTTGATACGGGCGTAGAGATCTTCACGAAATTTGCCCTGTGCGATCCATTCGTGCAGGTTGCGGTGTGTGCCAGCGATCAGCTGGAAATCGCTGCTGACTTCTTTATCTGAGCCAAAGGGTAAAAAGCGTTTTTCTTCGATGGCCTTGAGCAGCATGGCCTGTTCATCCAGCCCGAGTTCGGCAATTTCATCCAGAAATAACATCCCGCCGTCTGCTTCACGTAAGAGTCCGGTTCTGGCCTGCAACGCGCCGGTAAACGCGCCTTTTACGTGGCCGAACAGTGTCGACATCGCGTTGTCGCCGCGCAGCGTGGCGCAGTTAACCGCGACAAATCGACCGCTGACCAGATGGCGGGACTGGCGTAGCTGATAGATACGCTGTGCCAGAAAGGATTTCCCCGCACCGGTTGGGCCGGTTAAGAGCATCGGTGCGGTGGAACGCAGCGCGACGCGTTCAATCTGGTCGATCAGCGCATTGAACGTGGTATTACGCGTCTCGATGCCTGATTTCAGGAACGAGACCGAGCGCTCCTGCTCATGTTGGAAGCGGCTGGTGAGGGTAGCATAGCGGCTGAGATCCAGATCGATTACGGAGTAGATGCCCTGCGGTGCCGGTCGATCCGCCTTCTCCCCCGGTGCGGTTTGCAGCAGCTTGGCGGGCAGGTAGCGGGCTTCGGTCAGCAGGAACCAGCAAATCTGTACGACATGGGTGCCGGTGGTGATGTGAACGAAATACTCTTCGTTTTCGGTATCGAACGGGTAGCGGCTCGCAAAGTCCAGAAAGGCGCTGTAGACCTCTTCCAGATTCCACGGGTCGCGCAGTTCAACGGCCTGAAGCGTGACCCGCGTGGCGGGTGACACCACGGCGATATCCTCTGCCACCTGCTGTGCCATCCCCTCGTTGCGAGACTGGTGCAGCAGTTCCAGACGGTCGACCGGAAAATCTGGCTGCTGGCACAGGCCGACGGTGGGTCGCCATTTCGTCCAGCGATTTTCCCGCTTACCCCGTTTGTCCAGCGTGGTGCCCAACACACCAATGACGACGCGACGCTTCATGCGATACCTTTATATAAATTATTATCCTATGGGATAAATTTATCTGTTCTTTTATTTCATTGCTAGTTCACGCGGTGGGTTTTTTATTTGTTAATTATCAATTAATTATATTTTTATTTTGTTGTTTTCAGAAAGCTGGCACGTCTTTCGCTATATCTCAGGTGAACAATGACAAACAAAGAGAATGAAAAATGGAAGAAATGAAAACGCAGGCTTACGACATGATGTCACCAGCGAATAGTGCGCCGGTAAAAATGTGGACGCAGGGTGTGCCTGTGGAGCCGGAAGCCCGTGACCAACTGTTGAATACGGCCAAAATGCCGTTCATTTTTAAACATCTGGCGGTGATGCCGGATGTGCATCTGGGAAAAGGGTCGACGATTGGTAGCGTGATCCCAACACGTGGCGCGATTATCCCCGCCGCGGTAGGCGTGGATATCGGCTGTGGGATGATCGCGGTGCGTACGTCACTGGTTGCCAGCGACCTGCCGGATAACCTGATGGGGCTGCGTAGCGCGATTGAACAGGCGGTGCCGCACGGACGTAGCGTAACGCGTTCCAAACGTGATGTTGGTTCCTGGCAGAATCCGCCGCAGACGGTGGATGCGCACTGGTCACTGCTGGAACCGCGTTTTAAACGTTTGACGGATAAATATCCGCAGTTGCTGAAAACCAATAACTATCAGCATCTGGGAACGTTAGGGACGGGTAACCACTTTATCGAAATCTGTCTGGATGAAGTGGATCGCGTGTGGGTGATGTTGCATAGCGGGTCGCGTGGTGTAGGGAACGCGATTGGGTCGCTGTTCATCAAGCTGGCGCAGGAAGATATGCAGCAGCACATTGCGAATCTGCCGGACCGTAATCTGGCGTATTTCGAGGAAGGAAGCCTGCACTTTGACGATTACATAGAAGCAGTTGACTGGGCGCAGGATTTTGCCCGTCATAACCGTGAAGTGATGATGTCGCATACGCTGGCGGCGCTGTCCCGTATTGTGACGAAGCCGTTTACCACCCAGCAGGAAGGCGTGAACTGCCACCATAACTACGTGCAGCGTGAAACGCACTTTGGTGAATCGGTGCTGATCACCCGTAAAGGGGCGGTATCGGCGCAGAAAGGCCAGATGGGGATTATTCCGGGGTCGATGGGCGCGAAGAGCTTTATCGTGCGTGGATTGGGGAACGAAGAGAGCTTCTGTTCCTGTAGCCACGGCGCGGGGAGAACCATGAGCCGTACCGCCGCGAAAAAACGCTTCACGGTGGAAGATCAGATTCGCGCGACTGCACACGTCGAATGCAGAAAAGACAGCGACGTTATCGATGAAATTCCGATGGCGTACAAAGATATCGATAAGGTGATGGCGGCACAGTCATCGCTGGTGGAAATTGTGCATACGCTGCGTCAGGTGGTGTGTGTGAAAGGATAAGATCATGATGGAACACGATTATCGCGTCGATGCAGCCATGCGGACGCGGATCAAATTAGTCTTGCAGGATGTAGAAGAGCGCTATCAGGTGAAGGTGCTGTATGCCTGTGAATCCGGTAGTCGTGGCTGGGGATTTTCGTCCCCAGATAGCGATTATGATGTGCGTTTTCTCTACGTGCATCGGCCAGAGTGGTATCTGCGCGTTGAGCCGCAGCGCGATGTGATAGAGCTGCCCATCGACGATGAACTGGACGTTTGCGGTTGGGAATGGCGTAAAGCGCTTGGCCTGCTCAAGCGGGCTAACCCGACGCTGATCGAGTGGCTAGATTCGCCCGTTGTCTATCAGGAGGATCGAGAAACGACGTCCGCTCTACGGGAAGCGGTGCCGACGTGGTTCTCTCCGTCCAAGGCGCGCTGGCACTATCTGTCGATGGCGCGCAAGAACTTTCGTGGTTATCTGCAAGACGAAATGGTGCGCCTCAAAAAGTATTTTTACGTCCTGCGTCCGCTGCTGGCGGTACGCTGGATAGAGGCAGGCAAGGGTATGCCGCCCATGCGTTTTTCGCAGTTGCTTGCAGGAACGGTAGACGACCCATATCTGCTGGCTGAAATCCATCAGTTGCTGGAGATCAAACAGCGTTCGGGTGAGGCGGAATACGGCCCGCGGCGGGAGGCGATCCACGCGTTCATCACGCAAATGCTGAATGATGCTGATAACCCTGCTGTTTTACCAGACAGTCAGTCTGTTGACGATACGATGCTGGATGCACTGCTGTATCGGACGGTGATGGCGTAAGCATTGATATGGAAGCGAAAAAAGAGAAGGTGAGGGATATGGCATCGTACAATTTGCTCCTGCAACAGTTGGAAAAGCTGGTGGCCTCACCAGATAACTATTATCGGCCCGCGCAGGCTGATGCACTGGGTTCAGCGTCACACCTGATAACGCTAACACGCCACTATAACGGGCATATTCGGCAGCGTGCGGTGCTGTGTCTGGGCTTCATGGACGAGCTCTCGGCATTGCCAGCGCTGATTGAACGGGTGAATGATTGGGCTGAACCGGTACGCCGCGCGGCTAAACAGAGTGTGCGACTGCTGTTAACGCCGAATAACACTGCGTTTTTTGTCGCCAATTTGCCTGCTATTTTCTGGCTGTTGCAGTGTCAGCGGGAAGATCATCAGCTGTTGGTGGAGGAGATCGTGAACTTTCTGGCCGAGGAGGCGCACGCGCCGTCGCTATTCGCGGGGTTGTGTTCGGAAGACAAAACCGTCGCCCGATTATCACTGGATATTCTGGCTGAGCGTGAGCGATTCCCGTTGAAGCAGATCTTTGGTCAGGCGATGTTGCATCGCGATCCGTTAGTCAAAGCGAACGCGGCGCGGTATCTGCTCAGTGCGGACAAGGATGTCGGTCACGACGTGTTGACCATTCTGTTGAAAGACACGTTCGCCCCCATCAAGCAGGTGGCGTTGCAGTATGTGATAGACAATGCGTTCCCCGTGCCTGAACCTCAACTGATTGCCTTACTGTTTGATAAGAACGCATTGGTGCGTCAACGTGCCTCAGCGCTGCTGCGCGAACGAAACGACGATCCGGTTGCGCATTATCTTGCGGCACTGGATCGGGCGAGTACCGTTACAGTGCGCAAAATCACGCTCTGGGGGCTGGATGAACATCGCTATGACGGCATTGTGGCGCTGGCGGAGCGCAATCTGGACGAGTGCTATCCCAGCCTTTACTACAGTGCGTTACGCATTCTCATTCTGCGTACCGGTGATGACGCGCGTGAGCGGCTGTTGGCCTCTCTGCGTCACCCCTCGCTGGCTATTGCGAAGGTTGCGCGGAAGCTGTTTTACCAGCAGAAAATTTATCTGTCGCTGTCTGAGCTTCAATGTTGTGTGGACAGTGCGTCTTCCAGAGAACACGCTGAGGTGTACTACTTTCTAGCGCACAAGCTGAATAAATGGGATTGGCTGATTTTCCTGCTGGATAACGCTAAACCAGAGAATACGGCACCAACGCAGGCTAGCGTGGCGAGCTGGGTACAGCGGTTCAACCGTTCTGGCATATTACCGAATACCCGGCAGCAGGCACGTTTACGGACGCTGCTTGATGAAAACCCACACGTCATCTCGCGCGATAGCCCGTATATCGCCCTGTTTTTGTATAGTTGATTTGTCGCTTTTTACCCCCGTCCCAAAAAAATATGCTCACGATGGTATGCCATCTGCGACAGGTTTGGCGGGTAGGTGTCTGGCACGTGGATTTGTTTGCCTTCGTACTGGGCGAAATTGACGTCGATGATGGCGCTTTTCAGCTTTTTGATGCGTGGAGAAAGCAGCATTTCCAGCGAATCATTGAAGCTGATGAGTCCCATATCAAAGGCTTTGTCGTGCAGGTTGGACAGGCAGAGGCCGTTGCTGGGATCGAGGCGATATTCTGCTGCCGTTTTCCACGGTTGAATATGGCTGGCGACCAGTAGCGCGGGTTCTTCCAATCCGGTAACGCAGCAGCGTTCGCCGTAGTTGCTGAGCACGCGTTTGCGGAACAGCTGCTGACCGATGCGCGTTTTTACCTGTGTAAGGCGCTCGCCGCCGTGATAATCAGGGATTTCGCTGTCGTTGGCTTGGAACGGAGAGGGGACTGTTGTCGCTTCCACCACTCCTGCTTCGAGCGATACCATCGCTTGTTGGCACTGCTGTTCAAATAACTCGGGGTTGCTGTCCATCTCCTGCCATAGCGCGCGGTCAGCGTTGGATGCGCCACGCAAGCCAGTACGACCGGAATCGATAATAAATGGATCGAGGCTAGCCAGGTTGACTAGCTTCATCGCCAGTGCAGAAGGTGTGCGATTAATTAACTCGGCGTAGCGAATGATGTCGGGGTTACGCGAATGTAGCCTGCCAAACGGTAGCTGACTGTACAGGGTGAAGGCGATCAGTAGCTGATCTCGCGTCCAATGGTTGGTGGCAGCCATGCGTGTGTCGTCCGTTCGTTAGCGCATTCGGTTAGTGATAGCGCTAACTATGCCAGGTCAGTTGATAAAATGCATGTGCTTGCCTCCGGCTGGATAATTGGTGCGGGCTGCGCTAACGTTCTGACAGCCTTCCTATCATGATGCGAGAGACTATGTCCCGTTCTTCCATTCCCTTGTTTCGTCCCCTGTGCGCCTTGGCTCTGCTGGTGCTCGCGGGCTGTGCCAGCAAGACTGCGACGACGCCGGAATCGCGGCCTGCGGATGTTCGTGCTCAGCTACTCAAGCTGTTACCAGACAACGTGAAAGATCGTCAGGGCTGGGCGACCGATATCGCCACAGCGTTCACCACGCAGGGACTCGATCCCAGTCATGAAAACCTGTGTTCGGTACTGGCCGTCACCGAGCAGGAATCGACGTTTAATGCCGATCCGCAGGTGCCGAATTTGTCGAAAATCGCCTGGCAGGAGATCGACCGCCGCGCGGAGCAGGTTCATGTTCCGGCATTTCTGGTGCGTACCGCACTGCTCATCAAATCCCCTAACGGAAAAAGCTACAGCGAGCGGCTTGATAAGGTACGCACAGAAAAAGAGCTTAGCGCGATCTTTGATGATTTTATCGACATGGTGCCGATGGGGCAGACGCTGTTCGGTCGGCTGAATCCGGTGCATACCGGCGGGCCGATGCAGGTGAGCATCGCGTTTGCGGAAGCTAACGCGAAGGGCTATCCGTATACCGTGGACGGCACGATTCGTCAGGCGGTGTTTAGCCGTCGTGGTGGGATGTACTTTGGCATCAAACACCTGCTGGGCTATCCGGCGAATTATCCGCAGTCTATATACCGATTCGCGGATTTTAATGCAGGGTGGTATGCCAGCCGAAATGCAGCGTTCCAGCGTGCCGTGAGCCGTCTGACAGGGATCAAGCTGGCGCTGGACGGTGATTTAATCAACTACGGTTCGGATAAAGCCAGCGCTACGGAACAGGCTGTTCGCGCATTGGGGAAACGGTTGGAGATGAGTGACAGCGCCATTCGTCGTGCGTTGGAGAAAGGCAATAGCCTCGATTTTGAAGACACCAACCTGTATGAGCGTGTCTTTGCGCTGGCGGATAAATCGGGTACGAAGGCGCCACGCGCCATCCTGCCGGGCATCACGCTGGAAAGTCCGAAAATCACCCGTAAACTCACCACGGCGTGGTTTGCCAATCGGGTCGACGAGCGTCGGCAGCGGTGTTTGGCAAGGGCTAAATAGGCAACGCCCTCGACCGAGGGCGTTGCTGTCATGTGCGGCGATTAGTGTGTCAAACCGGCCACTGGCTGAGTTTGATGCCGCGTTCTTGCGCATTCTCGCGGAAATCTTCCAGCATCGTGCGGACATCAGGGTCGATGTAGTCGGCATTGTCGTGTTCGACAATCACGACGCTGTTGGCGGGGATCTTGTTGAGCAAGCCTTGCAGGCGCGGGTTGTGCACAAACGTCAGGTTCTGCTGAAAGCTCAGGACAAAGTGATCGCCGTAGCGTGTGAGCTGCATTGCGTTGCGGTGGCTTTTGTAAATGCTGAAGGCCAACTGGGTCACGATGCCAATCCCGATGCCTGCCAGCATCCCAAACACGATGATCCCGACAACGGTCGCGGCGAAAGGTACGAACTGTTGTAAACCCTGACGCCACAGCAGCAGGAACTGTTGCGGAGAAGCCAGCTTATAGCCGGTATACAGCAACACGGCTGCCAGACTGGCAAGCGGGATGACGTTGAGCAAGTCGGTCATGAACAGGCCGCACAGGAGCAGCAGCACGCCGTGCAGCAGGATGGAAAATTTGGTCCGCGCGCCAGCGTTGACGTTCACGGAGCTGCGCACGATCACGGCAGTGATTGGCAATCCGCCCAGAAAACCGCTGAGCATGTTCCCGATACCTTGCGCACGCATCTCTTTATCCGGCGAAGGCGCAGGGTGCTGCGGGCGAATTTTCTTCAGCGCTTCCTGACTTAACAACGTTTCCAGGCTAGCCACCAGCGCTAAGGTCACCGCGACGACATAA
This sequence comes from Pectobacterium polaris, assembly GCF_002307355.1. Classification (NCBI taxonomy): domain Bacteria; kingdom Pseudomonadati; phylum Pseudomonadota; class Gammaproteobacteria; order Enterobacterales; family Pectobacteriaceae; genus Pectobacterium; species Pectobacterium polaris. The sequence goes on from NZ_CP017481.1 coordinate 1,664,609, forward strand.
ACCGCTGGGTTCTTCCACGCCTGCCAGTCAGGACGTGTCATCTCCCCCATCAGTTGTTCCAGACTGCCAAATTCCGGCAGGACAATACGCGGCAGGTTGTCGACCATCTCGGTAGACAGGCGCTCGCCGTAGACGGTAAAGAGTCCACCAAAGAGCACGGCGACCAGCGGGCCGGGAAGCCAGCTAAAGGCGCTGATTTTCTGCACGGGCTTGGTGGTCCAGAGCCAAAGAATCGCCAGCCCGACCAGACAGACAGTCAGCGCGCTGGCGGAGAATCCAGGTTCGGAGGCGTCGAAGAGCGATTTCAGGTCGTCCTCACCGTTCGAGCCGAAGGCGAGCGGGATTTGCTGAATAATCAGCAGGATGCCGATAGCAGACAGCATGCCTTTAATCACGGTGCCGGGGATAAGCGTAATAAAACGCCCAGCGCGCAGCAGGCCCATAATGCATTGCAGCACGCCTGCGAGCATGATCGCCAATAGCAATGCCGAAAACGATCCCAGGCTGGCGATAGAGCCGGAGACGATAGTAACCAGACCAGCGGCAGGGCCGCTGACGGCGTAGCGAGATGGACTGAACAGGGTGACGACGATACCGCCGACGACGCCGGTCAGCAGACCGACAAAAGGAGGAAGACCACTGGCCTGCGCGATACCGAGGCTCAGTGGCAGGGCAACAAGGAAGACGACGAGCCCCGCGGGGATATCATGTCGGAGTGTGCTCAGATTCATGGGGATGCCTCCTGTTTCTGGGCGTGACGGTGGATGAGTTCTTTCAGGTGACCGCTATGCAGGTCGTAGACACAGCCGAAAACATCAAGCTCGACGCCATTTCGCCAGGCTTTTTGCACCGGTTCACAGGCGATCAGGTGGGCGAACTGTGCCAGCACGTTGGCTTCCACCAGTTGATTCTGTCGCGTGCTTTCATCGGCATCGCTATCTTGCGAGGCGGCAATATGCGGCGAAAGCGCCTGACGAAGATCCGTGATGCGGCGGGAAAGGGCGGAATCTTCCTGAGCGAGTCCCATTTCGGGCAGGTTCACCGCCGCCTGAACACCGCCACAGCCATAGTGGCCGCAGAGTACGATGCGGGAAACATGCAGGTATTCGAGGGCATATTGCAGCACGCTCATGAAATTATCGTCGTCTGCCACCACCATATTCGCGATGTTGCGGTGAACAAAAAGCTCGCCGGGAGCGGAACCCGTCAGCACTTCGGCAGGGACACGACTGTCTGAACAGCCGATCCAGAGTGAGTGGGGCGTCTGGCCCTGCGTGTGCTTTCTGAAATAGTGGGGATGGCGTTGGCGACGCAACGTAGCCCAACTGCGGTTTTTGGCTAATAGGGGTTTTAATGTCGTCAAATTAAACACTCTCTTTAGAAAACACAGGGGTATTTCCCGCCCAGTTGGGAAGGGAAACGGGATCATTAATTATTAGCCTTCACTTAATTAAGTTAGGCATAATTAAATTTAGTTCTGGTGTTTTCTAAATCGTGATGCTTATTGAGACTTTTCTTATATTTTCATTTGTTATTTATATAAATAAGCTATTTTTAATTCCTTTTAAAACAATAATTTATGATTGATATCCTTATGATAAGAAAAAGCTATTTTACTTAACCTTCTTTGAGGTTAGGTATTTAATGTTGCATTGATATTGCAATTTATATCCTTGTCGTCAGGCCTGTTTGTATAAAGTAATGCATTACCGATATCCAGTTTAATTAGTTAATTAAAGTGACGAGGGTACCAATTATAATTACGTTTGGAAATATAAAATATATTTTATCCAAATTAACCCAATATAAAGTGTGGAAATAAATAGAGGGAGCGATGAGGATAATACGGAATATATATACCCTAAATAATTCGAGTTTCAGGAAGACGGCAAGAGAGTGAATCCCGATGAGCTTACTCAGGTAAGTGATTCGGGTGAGTGAACGCAGCCAACGCACATGCAACTCGAAGTATGACGGGTATCGTCTAAATAATGAGATGGAGCCGGGCTATCGCCCGGCTAAGAGAGCAGAAAGCGTTACTGCCGGTCTATGCTTTACCTTGCTAACAGCGCTTGCCGCAAAGTCTGCTGCGGTGCGTTGTCCTCAACCTTGAAGCGGCTGACCAGCGATTCCATTTCAATCGCCTGTTCATCCAGTAACTGGCTGGCAACGGAAGCCTGAGAAACCAGCGTCGCATTCTGCTGCGTGACCATTTCTAACTGGCTGAGCGCTTCGTTAATTTGTGCGATGCCCAGCGATTGCTCATCGGCGGCGACCGCGATTTCATTTACCAAATCGCGCACTTTACGAGTGCCAGTGACGATATCGTTAATTCCCCGGTTCGATTGGTTCACCAGCTTCGTCCCTTCGCTGACGCTGGCAATGCTGTCGGCGATGAGCGCGCGGATTTTGCCCGCTTCGTCTGCACTGCGCTGCGACAGCTGACGCACTTCTGCTGCGACGACAGAGAACCCGCGGCCATGCTGTCCTGCTCGTGCGGCTTCAACTGCCGCGTTCAGCGCCAGCAGGTTGGTCTGAAAGGCAATGGCATCAATGGCGGACACTACGGCGTTCACGCGCTGGCTGGCGTCCTGAATTCTTTCCATCGCACCGCTGGCCGATTCGGTAATGGTGCCGACACGGTGAGCCTGATCGTCTACCTCTGTCGTCAACTGGCGTGCCTGTCCGGCAAAGTCAGCGGTTTGTTTTACCGTAACGGTAATCTCCTCCATGCTGCTGGCGGTTTGCACCAGCGAAGCGGATTGCTCTTCGGTACGCTGCGCCAGATCCTGATTGCCGTTGGCGATCTCGCTGCTGGCTTGTCCGATCGTCTGCGAGCTGCGCTTAATACTCACCACCATATCGGCGATATTTTCCAGTGAGGCGTTATACGCCTGATTCAGTTGCGACAGTTCGTCGGTTCCCGGCACGCGCAGGCGACGGGTAAGATCCCCGCCCATCTCGCGAATGGTCGTCAGTGTTTGTTGAAGCTGTTCGTTGATGCTGCGCATGACCATGGAAGCAAGGCCGAGCGCCATGAGCAGAGAAACCAGCGCACCGGCCAGATAGCTAATCCATGACTGGCGTGCCTTGGCGGCTAAGGTATTCACCTGTGCCGTCAGGTCGTTGGTGGCGAGCTGTTCAACCTTTTTCAACTCATCGATTTTTGCCGTTTGTTGGTTAAACCACTGGGTAGCATCGATATCAAAATTGCCGCCAGGAGAGGTAATGGCCTTATTACGCATCTGAAGTGCGCTCTGTGCAGAAGGATTGCTGAGGGCCTGTTCAAAAGCCCTGCGCAGCTCGGGATTGGCGAACATGTTATAGGCCGTGGTGTAGGCATCTCCCCGGCCAACCATCTGGTTCAGACGTTCGAACATACCAGTAGCAAAGCTGTTGGCAGAGAACGCGTTGGAGAGCACGGCGCGTTCAAGCCCAGCCTGCTCTTTGACGTTCAGCAGGTTGTAATAGGCCGCCAGCCGCTGGGCGATACCGCCATCGCTGACCAGATGGGCCATATCCCCGACGATATTCAGCAGATTGCTGACCGAGTCGGAATAGTAGCCAATGGCTTGGGCGACGGGTATCGATATGCTATCGACACTGCGGCGATGTTCCCCAAGCTGTTGTGTTTTCTGCGTGATGCGACCGAGTTCTTCGCTGACGGCATCCCCAAGTTCGGCGCGACTCAGGTTTGCGGCGGTTTGCTCAAGCACCTGCTGTGCCCGATCGGTGGCTTGCCGCTGCGTGGTGAGCTCTGGGCCAAAATTTTTCCCCTGACTGCCAAAATAGCCCGCGCTCAAGCCGCGCTCACGCTGTAACTGGTGAGCGTACTCGCCTGCATCGCGCGCCAGCGTGATGAGTTTCTCCATACGGATCATTTCATTTTCTGTATTGCGGCGTTCCATCACGCCGGAAAAACTGAACCAGAGGAGTGCGAGGATAGGCGGGAGAAGGGCAAGAATGAACTTACTACGGATCGAGATGTGATGAAGGGATTTCATAGGTGTGCTCCATAGCCTGCAAGTAGTCCGTTCCTGACATGTGCAGTTTGCAAAAGTAGACAGGGGTTTATTTTAGTTTCGGCCTAATAAGGGAATGGTTTAGCGTTGATCCCCTCATTCCCTTAAAAAAGCTATGTCTATTTTTATTACCACTACGTGGTATGAAATATAATCCTTATTATTTAATTGATTATGTTATTTTTTCTCTTTTTTTTACAATGATATTGTTAACTTGTAATACATCCAAAGTGGTATGTATTTTTGCCACTGTATCGGTATTTTTACAGTCTAAATTACGGTAAGCAGCATCGTGACGTTAATCAGTGAAATCAGGGTAAGAAAGAAGACAACGATCCTGAATGCATGGCGAGAAGGTTTCATAGAGGCTCCTGATTTGGCGGGCAACAGCGCACCCGCCGTGAAGGGATAAAGAAGGGATCAGAACCATTGGCCGAAGCGGCGAATATAGGCGCGTTTGACCAGTTGAGCGACGGTGCAGTAGCCAATCAGCGTGGCGGCCAGCCACGGGAAATATTCCCACGGCAGCGGCTGCAAACCGACCAGCGGCCCCAGCGGGGAGAACGGCAGATAGATACCCAGCGCCATCACCAGACCGGTCATCAGCATCACCGGCAGTGCCGCTGTACTCTGAATGAACGGGATCTTCTGGGTACGCAGCATGTGCACTACCAGCGTTTGTGACAGCAACCCCTCAACGAACCAGCCTGACTGAAACAGGGCCTGATGCTCTACGCTGTTGGCGGCAAACACAAACCACATCAGTGCGTAGGTGGTGATGTCAAAAATCGATGACGTCGGCCCGATACACAGCATGAAGCGACCGATATTTTTGGCATCCCATTTACGCGGTTTACGCAGGAACTCCTTATCCATTTTGTCCCACGGCAACGACAGCTGAGAGATGTCGTACATCAGGTTCTGAATCAGCAGGTGGATCGCCAGCATCGGCAGGAACGGAATAAAGGCGCTGGCGACCAGCACGGAAAACACGTTACCGAAGTTGGAACTGGCGGTCATGTTCAGGTATTTGATGATATTACCGAACGTCTCGCGCCCTTTGATGATCCCTTCTTCCAGCACCATCAGGTTCTTTTCCAGCAGAATGATATCGGCTGATTCTTTGGCAATATCTGTACCCGTATCGACAGAAATCCCGATATCGGCATCGCGCAGGGCGGGGGCATCGTTGATACCGTCGCCCAAAAAACCGACCGTATGACTATTGCCTTGCAGCGCTTTCAGCACGCGGGATTTTTGTAGCGGCGTCAGTCGGGCAAAAATGGTGCGCTGTTCTACCAGAACGCCGAGTTGTTCATCGCTGAGCGCATCGATAGCGTTGCCTTCCAGCACCTCGCCCGGTTCCAGCCCGACATCGCGGCAGATCTTGCTGGTAATAATCGCGTTATCGCCCGTCAGGACTTTAACCGTCACGCCATTTTCATGCAGGGCGCGAATGGCAGCAGAAGCACTTTCCTTTGGTGGATCGAGGAACGTCAGCAGACCGCAAATTGTCAGGTCACGTTCATCCGCGGCGCTCAGCGGCAGCGTGCTGCCCACCGGACTCAGTTCACGGGTGCCGATCATCAGCACGCGGAACCCTTGCTGGTTGTAGCTTTCCGCCAGCGCTTTTAGCGTGCTGCGGCGCTCGTCGCCCAGTTCATACCGCTGCCCGTTTTCACTCACGTGCGTGGCGACCGCCAGCATTTCTTCTACCGCGCCTTTGCAAATCAGGCGTTGCTGGTTGTGTTCATCGGCAACGATGATGGATAGACGACGGCGAATAAAATCAAACGGCAGCTCATCGATTTTGCGATAGCGACCCAGTGCGGCGATGGCAGGATTATGACGACCAAAATGCATGATGGCCTGATCCATCAGGTTTTTCATGCCGCTCTGGTGCGCGCTGTTGAGCCAGGCGAGCTGGAGTACGTTCGCATCGACCTGACCCTGCGTATTCAGGTGATGTTCAAGGATGATGCGATCCTGCGTTAGCGTGCCAGTTTTGTCGGTGCACAGGACGTCCATCGCTCCAAAGTTCTGAATCGCGTTCAGGCGTTTGACCACCACTTTACGCCGCGCCATGGCAATCGCGCCTTTTGCCAGATTGGAAGAGACAATCATCGGCAGCATTTCCGGCGTCAGGCCGACGGCGACCGCCAGTGCAAACAGGCTAGCCTCCATCCAGTCGCCTTTGGTGAAGCCGTTAATCAGCAGTACGACAGGCACCATTACAATCATAAAGCGGATCAGCAGCCAGCTTACGCTGTTCACGCCGCGATCGAAGGCGGTTTGGGAACGGGTGCCGACAATCGATTTTGCCAGCGCTCCAAAGTAGGTGTGGCTACCCGTCGCCACGACGATGGCCGTTGCCGTGCCGCTGGAAATGTTGGTTCCCATCAGGCAAATGTTGGAGAGTGCCAGTAGATCGCTTTCGCCGCCGCAGCTTGCGGGCTGACAGCCTTTGGCGCTGATATCGCTGAATACGTCATATTTTTCGATCGGCAGCGACTCACCGGTCAGGACGGCTTGACTGACGAACAGATCGCGAGATTCCACCAGTCGAACATCCGCTGGCACCATATCGCCAGCGGAGAGCGTCAGAATATCGCCGGGAACCAACTGCTGAAGCGGAATTTCCTGCATGACGGCGGTGGCGCTGGTGTGAGGGCGGCGCAGCACGGTGGCCGTTGTCCGCACCATCGATTTCAGTGCTTCGGCGGCTTTATTGGTCCGAAACTCCTGCCAGAAGCGCAGCAGGCCGCTCAGGCTCACCATCACCAGAATGATGAGCACGCCAGTGAGCGATGTCTCTTCGTTATGGCGCAGCGGTAGCCAGTAGTCGGTGAAAAAACTGATAGCGGCCAGCGCCATCAGTACGTAAATAAACGGGTTATTAAACGCGGCGGCCAATTGCACCAGCGCGTGCGGCGCTTTCTCATGGGCGACGCGGTTTTCGCCATAGGTTTGCTGGCGCTCAATGACGTCATCATGGCTTAAGCCGTGCAGATGGGTATTCAGGTTAGCCAGTGTTTGATCGAGGCTGTTTTGTGCCTCGCGGGCAATCGCAAAGGTGGCCGTGGGTGTCTTACGGGCGCGGCGATACCCCGTTTGCGTGATCATATCGGTCATGATGCTGCTCTCTTAATGTTGCCTGTCCGCCGCGCACGGGCGCGCATCCCGGATAAAGGGACGTAAAGCGGAAAAAAATGAAGGTATTAAGGGAGGTAAACGGCGCAGACGGAGAGAACAGAGAGGTCGAGGAAGAAGACGGTCCTTATTCTAACGGATGCGGTTTACCGGGCCATCGAGGGTGCTCGTCCATGTTGTCTCCTTATCGCCGTGCGGCGAGATGTAAAAATAGTCGTCAGCTGACGAAGCAGATTGCGTAGAAAACGGGTACGTAAAAACACAGCACGTAGTGTAGTGGTGCAACGATAACCCCGTTTGCCTAAACCGGACGTCAACGTTTTTTCATGAATCAAACAGGGCGAGCCAGCAGGCGTCGCTGCGCGTATTGTGTCGTTATAGCGGTGAGGCTTGGAAGGGCCGTTATCAGAAGCAATAGTTATCAGAAAAAACAGTGCTCAGAAATAGGGGACTGCCCCGCCGAGTCGCTGGCGGGGCAGAGGAGCATTAATGAATTCTCAGCGTGTGGTCCTGATTAACTTTGAAGAAACGAACCGCATCACGCAACTGCGCACCCTGTTCCGTCATGGCGTGTGCCGCCGTGGCGGATTCTTCAACCAGCGCGGCGTTTTGCTGAGTGACCCGATCCATTTGTTCTACCGCCAGGCTGATTTCTTTGATACCGATATGCTGCTCGTTGGAGGCCTGAGAAATCTCCGCCACGATATCCGTGACTTTTTTCACCGACTGCACAATTTCCGACATCGCCTGGCTGGCTTTGTCTGCCCGCGCGGAGCCGTCGGTAATCTTCTCGACGGTGCCTTCGATCAGCGTTTTGATCTCTTTGGCGGCGTTGGCGCTCTTCTGTGCCAGCGTCCGGACTTCGCCTGCTACAACGGCAAAGCCTTTCCCTTCGCTGCCTGCTCTGGCAGCTTCTACCGCCGCGTTCAGTGCAAGGATATTGGTCTGGAAGGCAATGCCTTCGATCACGGCGATAATATCGACGATCTTCTGTGAACTGTCGGAGATCTCATGCATACGCTTGAGCATGTCGTCTACGATAAGCCCGCCCTGAGAGGCCGTTTCCGAGGTTTGCTGCGCCAACTGGCTCGCTTCCTTGGCGTTATCTGCATTCTGGCGCACGGTGTGAGTCAACTGCTGCATATTAGCCGATGCCTGAATCAGCGAAGCCGCCTGCTCTTCAGTACGCTGCGACAGGTCGCTGTTGCCCTGAGCAATCTCGTTGGACGCCAGCGAGATGGATTCACTGCCGCTCATGATGGTGTGCACGATGCTCATCAACTGCTGGTTCATGTAGTGGATTGAGGCCAGCAGGCTGCTGTTGTCCCCTTGGCGCAGCTGGATTTGCGCCGTCAGATTACCGGAGGCAATCTCAGTCATGATTTCTTGGGCGTAATGTGGGTCGCCGCCGAGCTGGCGTGAAATATTACGTGAGATAACGGTCGCGATAATTGCGGTTGCCAGCAGGGCGAGCAGCAGCAATCCCCAAACATAGTACTGGGAGGTCCGGTAAGTTGAATCGGCACTGACGACGATATTTTTTGCCGTCGCCAATTCCATATCCACCAGCTTAGCCAGATCTTTCATCAGCTGACTACGATACTTGGAAGAGCTTGCGCCGCTGATTTTACTCGCTTCTGCCAGATCGCCCCGATTGACGGTATCAACCAGCGTGGAATTGACTGAGTTAAAGCCGGAGAAGTTTTCGCCAATCACCTTAATCAGCGCTTTTTTATCCTCGCTGTTAGCAATGGCTTGGTAGTTCTTAAACGCGGTAAGGAAGGCATCGGCGTTTTGCAGTAATTCTTTGCGATGGCCTTCGCGCTCTTCTGGGGTTTTGGAATCGATATATTGTATTTGCTGCAAACGCGTTTCAGACAACGAGCCGCGCATTTCCAGGCTATATCGCACGCCGGGTAGGCTGCTGCTGCTTAATTCATCAATGCGACTATTATTAACGCTAAGTTGGAGTAGTGAAACCACACCTAATAACAACATCATCGCTATCAGGACCGAAAAACCGAGCAATAATTTGGAGAACACTGTGAGCTGAGAAAATTTCATCGTTATTCTTATTGATTATAGAGAAGGTAGTAGTGATAACGGCAAATAAAATAAGATCTTTATAATACGTAATTCGATAAAGAGAGGTTGGTGAATAAACGGCATTTAATAATAATCAGACTCGTCATGGCGAGACTAAATTCTGTTTATTTTTAAACTGGTAATGGATTGTTTTAAGTGAAAGCGGGTTGTTAAATATTGTTTTAATAAATGTTTTTATTTTTAATGTGAGAAAACTATATTTCACAAATAGGGAAAATAAAATGTGATAGCCATCAATAATCGATAATTATTTATATGGTTAACAATACTTGTATGTAACAGGATTCATTAATTAAATGACAAGATATTTCTTTTTTATCTCTTCAAAATAATGACGCAGCGGTAATGTTATTACCGCTACGCGATGATGCTTGGCTCAGAGGATGCCTTAGTCCAGATAGAACACCGGTTCCAGTGCATCGCTAACCGGGCTGTTATCTGGATTGGCGGGCATGACGTCGCTCATGTGTTTCCACCAGCGCTGACAGACATCCGTTTGTGCAATCGCTTCCCAGCGTGCTTCGGATTCGACCTCGACATAGCCGAACAGCAGATTGCGCTGCTTATCCAGAAAAATGCTGTAGTGGTGCGCCCCGTGGTTCTTGAGTACCTCGGCCAGTTCCGGCCAGATAGGATTGTGGCGACGCTGATATTCATCGTGACTGCCAGGAAAAACTGACATCACAAAAGCCTTACGCAACATGGATGAAATCCCCCGTAGTCGTTGGCAGAACGCCACGGCGGTGAGGCCGTGGCTATTTGAGGCGTGCACTACACGCGCAGCGCGGCTTCCATTGGCGTGACGCCGAAACGTTTACCCAATGCGATCAGCTCTTCGGTCGAGATCGTTTGTTTCTTACCGCCCATTGATATCACTTTCACCATCACTTCGGCGGATTTCTCTGCGGTATCGATCAGGCCGAAGGCTTCATCCAGCGTCGGGCCGGTGCCGAAGATGCCGTGGAATGGCCATAGTACCAGCGAATGGCGCTTCATTTGTTCGGAGGTGGCATCGCCAATGGCATCGGTGCCCGGCACCATCCACGGCACAATCCCCACGCCGTCCGGGAAGACGACCAGACACTCCGTGCTGCCTTCCCACAGTTCACGGGTGAATTTAGCGGTATCCAGCTCCAGCACATAGCTCAAGGCGATCAGGTTGGTCGCGTGGCAGTGCATGATGACGCGGTCGCGCCCGTGAGTGACGCCCATACGGACAATGTGCGACTGGAAATGCGAAGCCAGTTCAGAAGTCGGCAGGCCGCCGTTGGTGAGCCCCCAGAAAATGCGATAGCCTTTACCGTCGCTATCGACCTGCAACACCACCAGTGAATCAGCTGGATCCAACTGCACGTTGCGAAAAAATTTGCCGGAGCCGGTGACGATAAACCAGCAGTCTGCCAGCGCAGGCATTGGTTGTGAAAGTGCTTCATGGCGCGGCTGTGGATAGAAATCGCTTTCATAAGGCGTCACATCCTCAGCCGTCAGGCGCAGGCTGACGTTACCGCCGTTACGTTCGTCCCAGCCTTTGAGCCACATGTCGCTGGTGGCTTTAATCATTCCCTGTACAAACCAGGAAGAGAGAATTGCTTGCATAGTCTTACCCTTGACGTTGAGTGAGGATGGTTTCTTCATACTGACGCACCTGTTGCAGCCATTCGCTGCCCGGGATGACGTCATGACGCTGGCAGTAGTGTTCCCACACGGCCTGCCACGGCAGTGATTTTTGCTCTTCCAGCAGAGCCAGACGCGCGGTGTAATCGCCGTTTTGTTCCAGTGTGCGCAGCGTTTCCGTAGGTTCCAGCAGCGCGCGCAGCAGGGCTTTCTTCATATTGCGGGTGCCGATGACCCAGGCGGCGATACGGTTGATCGAGGCATCAAAGAAATCGAGCCCGATATGCACGCGGTTAAGCAGCTTATGGCGCACGATTTCGTGTGCGATGGCCTGCGTTTCGTCGTCCAGCAACACCACATGGTCGCTGTCCCAGCGTACCGGGCGGCTAACGTGCAGCAGCAGGCGCGGGACGTACAGAATCGCGCTGGAAATCTTGTCGGAAATCACTTCGGTTGGGTGGAAGTGTCCGGCATCCAGACAGAGCGCGGTGCCGCGGCTGGCTGCGTAGCCAAGGCAGAATTCGCTGGAGCCGACGGTAAAACTTTCCGCGCCGATCCCGAACAGCTTACTTTCCACCGCGTCGATATGATGTGCCTGATCGAGCGGTTCGGCGATGACTTCATCCAGCGCGCTCAGCAGCCGCTGGCGGAATGCCAGACGATCGATGGTCAAGTCTTTCATGCCGTCCGGCACCCAGATATTCATTACGGACGGCGTGCCGAGTTCGCGCCCGAAGTAGGCGGAAATCCGGCGGCTAGCCTGACAGTGTTCAATCCAGAAACGGCGTACTTTTTCGTCTGGATGCGACAGGGTAAAGCCGTCCGCGCTCAGCGGATGAGAAAAGCAGGTCGGGTTAAAATCCAGTCCGAGCTGGTGGCGTTTGGCCCATGCAACCCAGGTGCTGAAATGCTCGGGGCAATCTCGTTACGGGCGACGGGCTGTGCAGATTCCAGATAGATGGCGTGCAGGTTCAGCCGTTTAGGACCTGGGATCAGCGCAAAGGCCTGTTCCAGATCGGCACGCAGTTCATTCGGCGTGCTCGCCTTACCGGGGTAATTGCCAGTGGCCTGAATACCGCCGGTTAATGGCCCGCCAGTGTTCTCGAATCCGGCTACATCATCGCCCTGCCAGCAGTGCATTGACACCGGAATCTGGTCGAGCTGTTCCAGCACGGCCTCTACGTCAACATTTAGGCTGGCATAACGTGCTTTTGCCAACTGCCAGGCAGCTTCAATTGGTGTGCTCATTGCGTAGTCTCCTTTTTGCCCTGTGGGGCGGTTTCTGGCTGGCTGAGCGCCTGAAAACGACGCCAGTGCCCGGCAAAATCACTCTCCGCACGCGGGGTATAGCGATGCAGAGGGAAGTTATGAGTCAGTATGTGCCGGAATGCGGCAAGGTCGGCGACGGCGTCCAGCGCCATCAGTTGGCAGCCGATATTGCCAAGCGTCGAGGCTTCGACCGGCCCGGCCAGAACCGGAATCTGGCACACATCGGCGCACAGTTGGTTCAGGAAGGCGTTCTGGCTGCCGCCGCCGACAATATGCAGTTGGCGGATTGGCGCGTGGCGCAGTTCGCCCAGTTCCAGTACCACCTGTCGGTAGAGCAGTGCGAGGCTGTCGAAGATGCAGCGTGCCAGTTCGGCATCGCTTTGGGGCACGGGCTGGCCGTGCTCACGGCAATAGTCACGGATCGCCTGATGCATGGACGGCGGATTGATAAAGCGATCGTCATTCGGGTTAATCAGACTGACGAAAGCGGGCAGGGCGGCGGCGGACTGAATCAGCGCGCCTAAGTCCTTGATGTCACGCTCCTGACAAACGCGCTGTAGCAGCCACAGGCCCATGATGTTTTTCAGTACCCGATAGGTGCCATCCACGCCACCTTCGTTGGTGATATTGGCGGCCAGCGCCTGCGGGCTGTTAAACGGCGTGTCGCTCTCGATGCCCATTAGTGACCAGGTACCGGAGCTAAGGTAGGCGCTTTCGCGGCTCTGCAACGGCGCGCCGACCACCGCGCTGGCGGTGTCGTGCGTGGCGACGGCGGTGACGGGAATTTGCCGTCCGCTCGGCGCTGTCCAGTTCCCTACCGCGTGCCCCGGCTGCACCAGATCGCTCAACCAACGGTGCGGGATGCCCAGATAGTCCAGCAGTTCGCTGTCCCAGGTTTTCTTTTCCAGATTAAGCAGTTGGGTCGTGCTGGCATTGGTGTATTCGCAGACCCGATTCCCCGTAAGGCGATAGTGAAAATAGTCGGGAATCAGCAGCAGGTGTGCCACCTGATTCAGATCGTCAGATGATGTGTCACACAGCGCTTTAAGCTGGTACAGCGTATTAAATGGCAGGAACTGAATGCCGGTACGCTGATAGATCGCTTCACGCCCCAGTTCGGCAGTAACGGTCGCCATCACGCCGTCGGTGCGGTGGTCGCGATAGGAATACGGCAGGCCAACACGCTGCCCGTCCTTATCCAGCAGCACATAGTCCACGCCCCAGCTGTCGATCCCGATGCTATCGGGGGTGATACCCATGGCATCGATTTGGTGTAATCCGGTGAGGATGTCGCCTTCCAGCGCGGCCAGATCCCACTGGTGATGGTTGTCCTGAAACACCAGCGTATTGCTGAAACGGTGAATTTCTTTCAGCGTCAGATGCTGCGTTGCGGTGTGCAAGGTTGCCAGCATGACCCGACCACTGGATGCACCTAAATCCACCGCCACGATATTCTTCACCGCCATAGCCGCACTCCTTAATTGTTAGATGTGTTGCAGTGTAAGGAGCGGTAACAGAAGCCACCTTCCGATGAGTGCCATCTACAACAGGCGGTTGGCAAAATGACAAAGCTGACCGTGAAAGGGCTCACAATCTGGGAAATTATTTAGGGAATAACCATGAAAAAATCAGGGAAAAGGCGGTGTGATCCTTACCACACTTCAATCAATTAGGCGGTGCGATCTTAAAAAAAGAGCAGCCAGATGGCGCGTGGGCGACGGTATTTGAAGGCCGGTCTTGTGGCTTCTGGCTACCCTTTTTCAAAGGCTGCACTTTTGCCAGAGGCTGAATGGAGAACTGAAATGACGTTACTTCGTGGTGATGATTTTTTTACTTCGCGTGCCGTAACAGTTGCGGTGGAGCCGCGCACCCCACAAGCGGCGTTTCCTGAGCATTATCACGATTTCTGGGAAATTGTGCTGGTGGAGCAGGGCGCTGGCGTCCATGTATTTAACGATCAGCCCTATGCCCTGTGCAGCGGCTCGGTATTCTTCGTTCGCGATAACGATCGGCATCTGTTTGAAGACGTGGAAGGGCTGTGCCTGACCAACATGCTGTACCGCTCGCCGCGCGGATTCCGCTTCCTTTCCGATATCGCCGCCTTTTTGCCTTATGGCCCGAACGGCGAGTGGCAAGGGCAGTGGCAGGTGAATGCGGCGGGGATGCAGCAACTGAAGCAGTCGATGAACAGTCTGGCGGAACTGGCGCAGAGTGATGCACCGGAAGCGATTGCCGCCAGCGAGAGCCTGTTTCTGCACATTCTGGTGCAGTTGCGCCAGCACTGTTTCCAGACGCAGGCCAACGGCCCCGAGCGTCAGGGGGTACAGGCGCTGTTGGGCTGGCTGCAAAATAACTACAGCGAAGAGGTGAACTGGGGCAATCTGGCCGATCAGTTCTCGCTGCCGCTGCGTACGCTGCACCGTCAGCTCAAACAACACACCGGTATGACGCCACAACGCTATCTGAATCGGTTAAGATTACTGGAGGCTCGTCGGCGGTTGCAGCAGAGTGATGATTCTATCACCACTATTGCGCACGCCTGTGGATTTAGCGACAGCAATCACTTCTCGACGCAATTCCGCAAGGCATTCTCGCAGGCACCTAAGTCACTGCGCCATCAGGCGTTTTCTCGTGAAGAGTAGGTAACGGCAACTGCGGGTGAGGGAATGACGACAGTAATACGGGGTTTGAAATTACAGACTGAAGACTATTTCCTCACCGACAAGAATGCCGTGATGGTTGCCGAACGGCATCCGCAGCCCGTGTTTCCGCTACATCATCATGATTTCGACGAGCTGGTGATTGTCTGGCGTGGCAATGGCCTGCACCTCTGGAACGATGTGCCTTACCGCATTACTCGCGGCGATATGTTCTATGTCTCCGCGAACGATCGCCACAGCTATGAATCCGTCCACGGGCTCGAACTGGACAACATTCTCTATATCCGCAATCGTCTGACGCTATCTGCCGATTGGCAAGCGTTGCTGCCGGGCGGGGAGCTTCCACAAAGCCAGCGCCACTGGTGTTTAGGCTCGGAAGGCATGGATACCATCCGCGAGAAGGTGGATGCGCTGACGCAGGAGTGTATGAAGTCAGATGCGCTGTCGCTGCAACTGAGTGAGGCGCTGCTGTTACAGATTGCTCTGCTGGCGGCGCGCTATCGTCACACGCCGGATAGTCCGCAACTGGCCGATGCGCATCAGTTGGATATGTTGATGAATGCCCTACGTGCCAGCATCGCGGCCCCGTTCCGCTTTGAAGCCTTCTGCGAACAGCACCACTTTAGCGCCCGCAGTTTACGTTCGCGCTTTAAAGAACAAACTGGCATGAGCGTGCCGCACTACCTGCGCCAGCTACGGCTATGCAAGGCGATGGAACTGCTGCGTTATGACCTGCAAACCATTGGCGACGTCGCCGCGCTGTGCGGTTTTGAAGACAGCAACTACTTCTCCGTGGTGTTCCATCAGGCGTTCGGCGTCTCACCCAGCGCCTACCGCCAGCGCTTCCTGAATGTGGAGTGACACCCGCATCGTTCAGAGTTAATATCATTGGTGACACCAATGATATTAACCGGAGCACATCATGGCTGACACGCCACGCCAAACCACGACGCTGCGCATCGATCAGGACATTAAAGAACGACTGAAAACGTTGGCCGATGACCTCCATAGCTCAGCCCATGCGCTGATGCTGGAAGCCATTGCCGAATACGTGGAGCGCGAAGAAAAACGCAGTCAGTACCGTAAAGAGGCGCTGGCCGCGTGGGAGGAATACCAGAACACTGGCGAACACATCACCGCAGATGAGACTGTCACCTGGTTAGAATCCTGGGGTTCTGGGCATGAACAGGATGCGCCTGCATGCCACAAGTGATTGTTTCAGAACGCGCGAGGCGTGATTTGCAGCGTCTGCAGGATTTTCTAAAAAACAAAAATGCGCTGGCTGCGAAAAAGGCCGCTGAAGTTTTGATTCGGGGCATTCGTCAGTTAGAAGCGCTGCCGAATATCGGGCGACCAGTTGAACATCTCCCTCTTGAATATCAGGAACTGGTGATCGAATTCGGCAGCAGCGGGTACGTGATGCTTTACCGCCATGATGAACTGACAGACAGAGTGGTGATACTAACCGTCAAGCATCAAAAAGAAGCGGGTTACCAAAACCCTTAATACTGTCCTCTGAGATTACCCATTCGCCAAATTCAGCGGGCCACTACACGTCAATAGCGCTATTCCGCTACGGTCGAGAGCAGCAGGCGCGTGTAAGGGTGCTGCGGCTGATTGAAGATCTGCTCGACCGGCCCTGTTTCTACGATATCCCCGTCTTTCATGACCGCGATGCGGTGGCTCATATGCTGTACCACGCCTAGATCGTGGGAGATGAACAGCATCGTCAGCCCCAGTTGGCGCTGTAACGCCACCAGCAAATCCAACACCTGTGCCTGTGTGGTGACGTCCAGTGCCGATACCGGTTCGTCGCAGATCAGAATCTCGGGTTCTGAAGCCAGCGCCTGTGCGATGGAGACGCGCTGACGTTGCCCGCCGGACAGCGCCGTTGGGCGGCGGCTCAGTAGGTCGGGCGTCAAGCCGACATACTCGAGCAGCGTCAGAATGCGCCGCTGTTTCTCATCGTCGCTCAAATCGCGGCGCAAGCGCAGCGGCTGATTCAGAATCTGGGCGACGGTAAATTGCGGATCGAACGAGCTAAGCGGATCCTGTGTGATCGTCTGAATACGCGCGCGTAGCGGTCGGCGCTCGCGTTCCGTTAATGTGCTCCAGGCATTGTCCGCGAGTCGGACTTCGCCGCTGTCCGGCTTTTGCAGCGCCAGAATGACTTTGCCCAGCGTGGTTTTCCCCGAACCGGATTCCCCGACGATGCCCAGCGTTTCGCCGCGTTTGATCTGGAGAGAAACCTGATTGACGGCCTGCATTCGGCTGCCGTCCGGGCGCTTGAACGACACGGCAATGCGATCCGCCGTGAGTGCAATGGCGTCGTCGGTGTTGGTGTGATCGGCTGCCAAAGAAGCGGGTGACGGTGCAATGCCGTTCTGTAACGGGTCGGCACCAGCCAGCCATTTTCCACGTGTAGATGCGGTCGGGATCGCCGCCAGCAGCTTGCGGGTATAGGGATGTGTTGGCGCTGATAGGATCTGCCGCGCCTCACCGCCTTCTACCAGCGATCCTTGCTGCATCACGATAACGCGATCGGCCACCTCTGCGACGACAGCAAGATCGTGAGTGATCAGTAAAACGCCGTGCCCTGCCTGCGCCAATGCCGTGAAGACTTTCAACACCTGCTTTTGCACCGTGGCATCCAGCGCGGTGGTGGGTTCATCGGCAATCAGCAGCTGTGGGCCCGCAGCCAACGCGGAAGCGATAAGCGCACGCTGACGCAGCCCGCCGGACAGTTCATGCGGATACTGCGCCGCGCGATTCTCTGGATCGGGAATGCCCGCCTTTGCCAGGAGTTCGGCAACGCGTGCGGGAACCTGTTGGCGAGGCAATAGGCGATGGGTCAGAATCGGCTCGGCGACTTCCTGCCCGATCTTACGCAGCGGGTCGAGAGACACTAGCGCATCCTGCAAAACAAAGCCGATTTCACGGCCGCGAATCGCCCGCCAGTCCCGGTCGGTCAGATAGCGTAAATCACACAGGCTGCCGTCATGGCGCGTGAGCTCAATCGCGTTTGCCTGTACGTCAACATTTTCACCAGCCAGACCCACCAGCGTGCGAGCGGTGACGGATTTCCCTGAACCCGATTCGCCGACCAGCGCCAGAATTTCTCCGGCATTCACCTGAAATGAAAGGTTTTTAACCGAACGAACGGGGCCGAAAGGGCTGGGAAAAGTCACGCTCAGGCCGTCTACGCGCAGCAGCGGCGTCTTTGCGGACGTTTCTGAAGATGAATGAGAGGGGTGAGAATGTGTGTTCAGGCTCATCGTGCCTCTCCTTTTGCCAAAATGGCCTGTAAACGACGTCCCAGCAGCGTGATGGAAATCACCGACAGCGCGACGACGCTGGCGGGCAGCAGGCTGACCCACGGTGCGATATCAAGGAAGTTGCGTCCGTCGGCCAGTAGCGCGCCCCATTCGGCGGTCGGTGGGACGACGCCTAGCCCCAGAAAGCTCAGCGCCGAGGCGGACAGCACCGCGTGGCCGACGCCGATAGTGGCGACAATCAGCAGCGGGCGCAGCGTATTGGGAATGATATGGCGGAAGACGATATACAGCGGGTGTTCACCCAGCGCAATCGCATGCTCAACGTAGCCGGATAGCCTGACTTGCAGCACCTGAGAGCGAATTAAACGTGCATAGCCAGCAATCCCCGCCAGACCGACGGCCAGCATGGTATTTTCCGGGCCGCGCCCCAGGACGGCGATGACCAGTAGCGCCAGCAGCAGATCGGGAAACGCCAGCATGATGTCCAGCAGACGTACCAGAACCTGACGGATGCGCAGCGGCGCGAGCACCGACAGCGTGCCAAACAGCACACCGCCGACGCAGGCGATCAGCATCGCGCCGACGCCAATCCCCAGCGACAGCGAAGTGCCGTGAACGATACGGGAAAAAATGTCGCGTCCCAGTTGATCGGTGCCGAACCAATAGGTGGAATTTGGCGACTGAAATACCGCGCCCATATCCATTTCATCGGCGGTACGGCTGGTAAACAGCGAGGGGAAAAAGACCGCCAGCGCCAGCAGGAAAACGATAGCGGCAGGCAGCAACGTCGCCGTGCTCAGCCACGGGCTACGATAGGTTTTTCTTGAGGGCGTTTGCGCAAAGGGCATAGGTTCACTACTCATGGGCGCTCGCCTTCTTGCGTAAGCGGGGATCGATAATGAGGTACAGCGCATCCACCAGCAGGTTGATAACGACGAACAGGAACGCGGACAGCATGACGACGCCCAGCACCAGCGGCATGTCGCGGTTTTCAATCGCGCTCAGCGTGACCTGTCCAATCCCCGCGCGGCCAAAGACGGTTTCGGTCAGCACGGAGCCGCCGAGTACGCTTGCCAGCAGTGTGCCGGTCAGCGTTGAGGCGGCCAGCGCCGCGTGGCGTAAACCGTGGCGGAAACGCAGTCGGATTTCACTGACGCCGCGCGTACGCACGGTGAGCGAGAACGGCTGAGAGAGCGCATCTTCCAGACCGTCGCGCAGCACCTGACTCAGAATGGCGGCAATCGGCAGGCCTAGCGTGATAACTGGCAGCACTAGCGACATGACGCCGTCGTTGCCGGTGACCGGAAACCATTGCAGACGAAAACTGAACAGGCTTAACAGGACGATACCAATCCAGTAGACCGGCGTGCTAAGCAGCGTGAGCTCCAGCCAGGAAACGGCGGTACGCAGCGCGCCATAGCGGCCTGCGGTCAGCAGTGCGCTGGTGATGGCAAGGAGCAACGCCAGAATCAGGCCGCCGAGCGCCAGCGGTAAGGTTTCATGCATCGCATCGCTAATCACGCTGCCGACAGGCAGACGGTAGAGATAGCTGACGCCAAAATCGCCCTGTAGCGCCTGCCCGCAGTAACGCAGATATTGCACCCACAGCGGCTGGTCGAGCCCAAATTGTTTGATGAGTACGGCGCGATAGGCTTCATCCACCACGTTATCGCCGCCGCTAAGAATGGCGACCGGATCGCCGGGGATCAGTTTGACGGCAATAAACGTCAATGTGGCTGCGCCCCAGAGCACAGCCAGAATGGTGAAAAGACGTTTACCTATCGCGTACAGATTAACGTTTAATCCAGACATCATAGAAGTTCGGTTTTGCGTTGGTGGCCCAGCTTATGCCCTGTACCTGTTTGGACAGGCCGAGTTGATAGGCGGGAATGTACAGTGGAACAACATACGCCTGATCGATGACCTCACGCTGTATCTCGCTATAGAGCTGTTTACGTTCCGCTTCGCCGGCACCGATGGCTTTTCTCAGTTTACCGTCCAGCGCGCTGATGCGAGTAAAGCCGTTACCGTTCGGTGGCGCATAGGCCGAATCGAACACGGTACGCAGAATATCTGGCTCTGCGCGCACGAAGAAGTTAGAGGCGATATCGTACTCGTTGGCATTGGTGCGTGTGGTGAATTCACCCGCATCAACTGGCGTCAGTTTGACTTCGAAGCCTGCCTGCTTCACCTGATATTGCACCGCCTGGAACAGCGCGACATCCGCAGCTTCAACGTTAGTCGAAGCATAGACGAAGCTGACGCTCAGGCGTTGGCCATCTTTGGTTCGGAAGCCTTCGCCGTCTTTCTGTTTCCAGCCTGCGTTATCCAACAGTTCGTTGGCTTTTTTCGCATCAAAGCCCCAGCGGGACGCGACGCTCGGATCGTAGTACAGCGTGGCCGGGCCGAGAACGTTATCGGCGGCTTTCAACGTACCGAAGAAGGCGACTTTCACTGCCGCGTTGGTATCTACCGCGCTCTGGAATGCCTTACGCACCGCGACATCCTGGAAAGGGCCTTTGGTGGTGTTGAGATAGAGTACGCGGTTAACGCCTGGGTTCTCATAGGTGATCACTTCCAGCTTCGGATTGCGTTTCACCGTCGGGAAATTGGCAGGCGGCACGGCGTCAATCGCCTGAATCTGGCCGCTGCTCAGTGCGCCAAGGCGAACCGACGCTTCCGGCAGGTATTTGAACACCAGACCGTCCAGATAGGCTGGGCCCGTGTGTTTGGCATAACCCGGTCCCCAGTTGTAATCAGGGCGTTTTGTCAGCTTGCTGCCGCTGCCTTTCACAAAGGAATCGAGAATAAACGGACCGGAACCCACCACGGTGGTGCTGGTATTTGGTGTTTTCTTCAGGTACGTCGGTGATTGAATGCCCAGATACGGCAGGCTCAGCCCTTGTAACAGCGCCGCAAATGGTGAGCTGTAATGGAGCACAATCGTATAGTCATCCGGCGTTGAGATCTTGTCGATAGGACCTAACAGCGATTTCGCGTAGCTGGAGGTGGTTTTCGGATCGAGAATACGCTCGATGTTGTATTTCACCGCTTCCGCATCCAGCTTGGTGCCGTCGCTGAACGTCACGTCCTTGCGCAGGTGGAAGGTGTACTCGGTGTTGTTGTCGTTAATTTTCCAGCTTTCCGCCAGCCAGGGCGTAAAGCGGTTATCTTCCGCCTGTCCGACCAGTGAATCCACCACGTTACGCGCAATCAGCGCTGTGACGCCATAGGCCGTAATGTGCGGGTCGATAATCGGCGTATCGCTGCCCAATCCGACATTCAGAATGCCGCCAGACACCGGTTTTTCACCGGTTTCCGCAGCATACGCACCGGGATTGAATGCGAAAAGTAACGAGAGTAACCCTGCGGCGAGAGTCGTAACTTGCGGATGATTTTTTTCCATTCCCTGTGTCCCTTACAAATGACATGAGGCCATACACGGCGGTGTTTTTCGCTACTCTAGAGGGCGTGCTTATGCATGTAAAATAATAAAAATGGATTTTCAATTCCATAAAAATATATATACGAACGCTGGCTGCCACGATTCAGGTGTCTCAGCAACCTTATGATTCAGGCCTCTTTTTATTCGTTCGCGATGTATTCCCTCCATAACGGCAACTACGCTTATTTCATGGCCTACGGCTCCAGACGGAGGGCTGCATGGAGACACCAGAGGTTTGTGACGTTAAATCAAATGGATATGCGCGTTTGTTTGATTTTCTCTCTGAGGTTGGCGTGACGCTCTACACGGGTGTGACAGGTGGCGGGGTGATTCATTTTGTTAAAGACATTCATCCCGTTGACTGGTCGATTCAGGATAAAACCGGGTTTTTAACGCTGTGTGAGTACAGCGCGGGCTTTGTTCCGCTGGGCTACTATCTCGCCAGTGGAAAATACGCGGCGGCGGTGGCTACCACGGGAGCGGCTACGAAGCTGTTAGGCTGTGGGCTTAGCGATGCCAAGCTGCATGATATTCCTGCGGTTTATCTGGTCGCGCTATCGGGGAAGCATACGGAAGGCCTCTTACCGTTACAGGATACGTGGGAGCACGGTAGCAATATTGTGCAACAACTGCGGGCCGAGCTGCCTGATTCGGTTTTTGTGCTCGACAACCCGCAGGCGCTGAATGAAACATTGGCATTGGCAAGGGCGCAGTTGGGAAACGCGAAGCCAGTGGTACTTGTGTTGATGCACCATGCGCTGGCTGAAGCCACCAGTGAGAATGCTCTTCCTCCAGATTCACGACCCGCTTCTGCCTGTGACGATCTCGGCGGCGTTGTCGATCGCTTTCGTCAGGCGGTGCAGGGGAAGCGCGTGGTGATGTTGGTTGGCGAGGAGATGGCGCGGTATCCCAATGCGCCAGCGTTGACGACCCAGCTCGCTATGCAACTGCATGCCGCAACGGTGTGGACGATCAACGGTGCGAATGCCGTCAGCCGAGATAATCCGTATGGTTACGGCTATATCGGATTTGGTGGAAACGACTGTGCGACGGTGCTTTATGCCTTACTGAATGGCGATGATGTTCTGCTGGTTCTGGGGGCGAGCCCTGATGAATATTCGGTAAATTTACAGCCTTTTACCGCTGGCGAAACGTTCTACCTAAGCAATATTACACAGGCCTACGGCCAGATTGAGGGCGGCTTTCAGCACCGGGCTTCGGGGTACTATCACCATCTTCATGGGCCGCTCGATCAATCGCTGCTCAGGTTGATTGCGGCTGCGAAAGCGTGCCCCTTTGCTAACACGGGAGCCGAACCTGCACCGCACAACCTAAATCATCATGCCTTCGCTTCTCCGCGTCAGGGTTACGTCAACATGGCGACGCTATATCAGCGTCTGGATAGCTGGTGGCCTGCGGACTCGATTGGGTTTGATGATATTTGCCTTGCGTATAAAGATCGCCAGTACGTGACGCAGCGGCCGCATCCCCATATTCGTTTCTATTCGTTTTACCGGGGTTCGGCGATGGGCGGCGCATTTGGCGCAGCTGTGGGTGCGAAGCTGGCTCGGCCGGAACACGCGGTCTTTTTATTCACCGGTGATGGCTGCTTTCGCCAGTTTTCTGGCGCGTTAGGAGAAGTTCGGGAACTCGGTATTGTCATCTTCCTGTTAAATAATGAGAGCCTGGCTATCGTGGCGCAAGGGTTGCCCAAGATCCTGCCGGAGGTCGCGCCAGAACACTATCACGCTGGCGTGTGTGCTCTCGACTATTGCGCCATTGCTAAGGCCTGTGGCTGGGATGTGAAGCAGCTTCAGCCCGACCTCGCCAATTTAGAGGATGTGCTGGTCAGGGCGGGCGAAATTGGGCGTCCTTCTCTACTGATTGAAGTGCCTGTTGATGCGCATCAACGGCTGGGGAGCAATCCACGTATACGGAATCTTTAAGGAGGCTCCATGTCACTCGTGTTGCTTGAGAAGATTGATGCGTGCTATCTGGCATTGAGCGGTGCTGTATTGCCTTCGCCTGCTGGCGTGGCTGAACGCAACAGATGGCTGCATGAACAGGCACCTTATAGCGTGTTGGCGCAAGGAGTGGGGGACGATCCTCACTTTATTTATGCCAATCGCTTTGCACTCGACTGCTTCGGGTATAGCGAAGCAGAAATGCTGGCATTGCCTTCTCGACTGTGTGTCGAGACCTCTTTACGGTCAGCACGGCAGCAGTTTCTGGAAAGCGTGTCTCAGCAAGGGATCGCCAATAACTACGAAGGAATCCGGGTCAAGAAAAACGGGCAGACATTTCCGATTTATGGCGGCGTGGTCTGGCAGTTACGCCATCCGGATGGGACGTCATGGGGAATGGCCTCGCTATTCTGGCGCGAGGAGCATCAGCGGCCAGATTGGTTCAAACCTGATTAAGAAATAAGCATGGAATGAGGCTTTATGGAACGCCTTATCCCGTCGATCTATTGCAACTGAATATCAGCGCTCAGTGAAGTAAGTGAAAACGCGGGATCGGATTCGTGCGTGATGCAAAGGGAGAATATGAGTGACTAAACTGTGATCGTTTCACAAAAAAATAACCAGGCTATTTCTTATTGATAATATTATTGGTGAATTATTATTCTTTCTCATCATTTGGGATATACATTTCTGACATATTAGAGAATCTGGTTTTTCAATTATTGGATAAAAGTTTCACAAAAAATAAACGAATAATTTCTTCTTTTTATTTTTATAAAATTTAAAACTGCGTTCCTAATAACAAAATATACTAGAGAGATTGTTCGATATATCAATTAACCTCTTTATAAGTACATGATGTCTATGTAAGACTATAACCTTTAATGGTTAGATTGGTAAAAAAATGAACTTTTTTGAACAAACACCTCCATCTCGGAGACGCTATGGATTGGCTGCTTTTATTGGTTTGATCGCAGGTATTGTTTCATCTTTCGTTAAGTGGGGCGCAGAAAATCCGCTTCCTCCACGTAGCCCTACTGATATGTTTACCGGTGCTTGTGCACCTGAATCACTGATCAGAGCTGCCGAGCAAATTGATTGCTCTCGTAATTTTCTTAACCCTCCCTACATCTTTTTACGCGATTGGCTTGGGGTTGTTGACCCTAATGCGGCGGTTTATACCTTTGCCGGCCACGTATTCAATTGGGTTGGTGTAACGCATATTATTTTCTCTATTGTTTTTGCTTTAGGTTACTGCGTTGTTGCAGAAGTATTTCCTAAAATAAAATTATGGCAGGGTCTGTTTGCTGGTGCTCTGGCTCAGCTGTTTGTTCATATGATTTCCTTCCCATTGATGGGGCTTACGCCATCTCTGTTTGTTCTCCCTTGGTATGAGCATGTATCAGAAATCGTAGGCCACCTCATTTGGTTCTGGTCTATTGAGATTATTCGTCGTGATTTACGTAATCGAATGACTCATGAACCTGATCCAGAGATTCCTTTGAGTGCTTCACGATAGGCTGTGATTTTATTTTAGATAATGTGAAAGAGTGCGATGCTTATTATTTAAGTATCGCACTATTAATAAATCAACGCCTCCGCTCTTACCCACGAACAATCGCCTCTCACAGTGTATGACGACGAGAAAGGTATATTCGACGGGGAAACGATGGATTCAGGCAGAGGCATAGGTAGAAACATAAAGTGTCATCTATTCTGTTTCGTCCGTCCAAACGTCCTCATATCCTGCTCGATCGATAATGAATTTCGTCCCTTCGGGTAAAAAGAGATATGGTACGACTTCAGGCAACGTGTCCTCTAAGTGACTGGTGTGAAGGGCCTGATAAAATCCGCTCTCGGATGAATGTTCGCCACAGTGTATAAACCAGCTTATCGTGCCGTTTTCTGGCAATGCGATCCGGGTTCCGTAAATGGGCGAGCTTTGTAAGGTATCTAAAGCAATTGCGACCATGTCTTCTGGCGGATGCTGTGGTAATTGGTACTTATCGCAGGTCTGTTTCTGTCGCGCATTGGGTAGGGTTCGAGCTGCGTTTTGCATGGTTAAGTCCGCTGTCGCTTTTCGTGCATGTCGGGATGCTCGAGATACGTTATTTCAGCTGAGGGGGCTAGCCGTGGGCACCTAGCTATCCAGCCACCAATTTAAAAGCGTTTCGTCTTCATCGTCATCGATATTCTTATAAATGTTCGCGAAGTACCATTGAACGCCTGTTTTTTCGCGAAAGGCGTCGAAAACGTCAGCAATTTTATCCATCCCATTCCTGGCTGGAACGGCCAATGTCAAATTTCCCTTAAATACGCCGTCTAACGTTCCATTCAGCTGCTTGGCTACGTCGTTTTCTAAACTGGCGATGTCTTCAGAGGGAAGCTCATCGGCATAAATATGAATGCAAAAATTGCCGCCTCTTTTTAAGACTTCCGGGTGTGCATGCTTATCTTTAATTCGGAAGATATCTCCACGCGCCAGGTTTAATGCAAGGCCGGGAGAAGACAGCAATTCGTAAGTGTCCTTCTCGATTTCTCGGACAGGCAACTCTTCAAACACGGGCTTATTGCCATGTGCGACATAGACATTAACTAACATAGGCTGGGTAATTACCAATATTTGAGTCAGTGAAGTAAAACGATGTCCCGATGTTAGCCCAAAATACGCTGGCGTATCTTGTTTTCCGTGGTTTTTTACGTACCGCAGGCTGCTGCTATGACCGGGAGAGGTTTGTTGGCGTGCCGGTAAATATTTCTCGAAGTGATGCTTCAATGTCGTCAATGGCTGCCAACTGAGGCGATATGTCTATCTCAAGCGTTTTTATCTTTTTGCACCAGTTCGTGGTGTCGGAATAGGTAAAGATTATTTTTTCTTCCGTAATCGAAACATCATCAATCCCACCATATCCGGCCATGCCTGGATCGCCTATCTCAACATAGTAGGTATCCTGACCCAGTTCTTCATCTTGCTCGTCAGGATCTTCAGCCCGTTGCAGAATAAGAAAGCTCTGCGGGTCATCTTCACTATCGGCAAATCCAACTGTCAAAACGTCCTCTTCAAAGGATGAATGGTAATAGGTTGCTGGAAATTTAACGCTCATGATTTTCTCCTACTGTTTTGTCCGTGAAATCTCGCTACTCGTACCGTACGACTTTCATCACGCGAAAGACGTTCGAACAAGGCTGGCGACAATTTTCTTTTACTCGCAACACATGCCCGTGTTATTTCATCAAACGAGCATAAAGTCTCGAGGATCTCCAACGGCACCGTTTTATTATGTGCCACCCACTTTCCATAACCTGGATATTTTTTAAGAACGTCGAACCAGACATCTAAGGGGGCTTCTTCCATGGCCGACTTATCATACTCACTTTTATGTCACTACGATAATGGCGGGCAGCTTGCCGAGATAACGTCAGGTGATTCATCCGTTTGGCGGAAAAAGTAAGCCATTTTAAATGGGCTGTTGCTATCGATAATGAAGACGAGAAATGCTGATGTACGATGAATTGATTTTTACCCATGAATCCCATGCGCCTCATGATGCCTATGTCGGCGGCGGGGCTTATTTGCCCAGTGATATATCCTGGCCATTCTCTGCTGATGGAGTCTCCCTCACCCATCTGGCATCTTTTCCCGGAGCGTGGTTTTCACCGTCATTCGTCCCGAAGCACTATTGGATATCTGTATTTATCCCCTACTTGCCGGGGGAAGTTTTTCATTACCGCAAGCTTCGTGTGATTGATGGTAATTCTGAGGCGATTGTATTGGGCTATATTCGATCTGAAGAAGAGCGAAACGAAGCTTCTAATCCAATTATCGATCGCGGAAGCATCCATATATCAAGAGGTGCTGATTCAGATGATGAAGAAAATTTAGCCTCCAAATTGGACGGCGTTGATGCCTGGTTACAAGGGCCTATCACACCAAATACAGGGCGGAGAAGAATCTCCATTTATGGGGGAGATTTAGATGTAGCGCTACCCTGTTATAAAGGAATACTTTCAGATGGCATGGGCTATCTCTTTTTAGATGAGCGTTTCTGGGATAAAACAGCAAATGTGTGTGGCAGATTTTTTCTACAACTTGGCTAACGCCCTGACCAAAATACGAGACGTTTTAATAAGCGAGGAACGATGGGCAGAATACGTGTCATTGGCACATCGATAGAGGCGATTCAAGCCGCAGAACGTGATCTAGGCCGTAAGTTACCTCTCTCTTTTTCGGACTGGCTTCTGGTGAATAATGGAAGAGCGCTTGGAGCATTAACGATATTCCCGGTATTTGATTCTCGCGACCCGAGAAAAACATGGGAATCAATCGTTCGTCATTTTAAAGAGGGCTGGCAGGCGTGGCTGAGCAATTTTTCCGATACAACGCAGGATTTTTCGACCCTTCTGCCTTTTGCGGAGTGTGGTACGGGAGATTATTACTGTTTTGATTACGCTGTATTAGGGAAAGCACGAGAGCCGATTATTGTTTTATGGTCACATGAAACGGGAGAAGCAACCCAGCAGGCAGATAATTTTGGCGCGTTTCTGACGATGTCAGAGCGGATTGGGTAATGTGTTGAGGCGAAATCCTTTTATAGTTAGGTTCTCGCCTTTTTTTACATTCAGGGTGTGAATCAAAAGTGATATCTCGGAGTGGGGAGAAAACCGTATAAAATAGTAAACAGGTTAACTGTGTTTTAAACGAAAAGCCTCGCTCAGTTCTACTTCGTCTTCGGTATCCCCATCTTCAAAGCATTTGAAAGGTTTCCCGCTGAGTGTTTCTCGCATGAGTGCGTACAAATCGACAGATTTAACGTTAACCTGTAGCCACAGTGAGCCATCGTATTCATCGATCAGACGGATGTCGTACTCAGCGCTATTGGCTAGGGATTTGTCTTTCAAATAGACATCACCGTTTTCGGCACGAATGCAGGCCTCACTGAGTTTAATCGTGCTGATGACCTGTTGGGCAATCGAGGCATCATCAAAGACTAATTTGTACTCATAGCTCATGTTCTAATTGACCTGTTCACTAATTTTCAACTGCTTCACTCGAACCACATCTCAATATTTTTCGAGTATCGAAAATCCGCCCGATTAACATCAATGGCCATTCCTCGCTAACGTTCGGTCATTCATATTGTTCAAGCTCTTCTTTAATGGCGTGCAGTAAGGCTGTGGGGGGAATGAAAAAACCGTGTTCACTTGGCGTGAGGAAAATTTGACATATTTTACCGTCGTTCTGCATTCCAAGGAGCCAATGTGATAGAAATGCGTTTAGCTCAATCGCTTTTGCTGTGAATCCTGCCCATTCACCATGAGCGCACAGTGTGGCGAAGTTTTCCTCAGGCCAGAAGGGAATAGCTACTTTTTGACCGGATGTCGCCGTTGCCCACCCCTCATTAAATAATCCCCAGACAATTTCAAAATCAGTAATCTTACGGATAAAGTAATCACACCTTTCTTGCGAGTCTAAACGATAAATATTTTCAATTTTTTTAGGGTGTGCTCTCATCATTCTTTAAATAATATCCTCATCGGAATGCCACTACGTTGTCCCACAGAACGATGTTTTCAGCGAAAATCCTGTCTGTTCTCAGAGCGGTCAGTTCGTTCACATAAAGTGGATCATTTTTTATCTTTTCTTCGTCATCATCACTCAACATGACCGCTTTCCCTTCTTTCTCGTTGAGTAAAAATTGTTGAGCCGCTATGTAGTCATAAGCGTCAATAATTGATGACTCTGCTGCCTCTAAGCTTGCCTTTCCCTCGGAGAAAAACATCAGGAAATCAGAAAAGGCGTACAGATACAGATTTTTTAAAATCTCTTCGCTATTCGCACCCTGTTCATCCACCACGGTAGCATCGATAGCCTCAAGCGCTGGGGTGATGTTTATGTCTTGCGTCTCTGAGGCAAGGTAGCCCCAGAGATCGTCCGTAAGTACAACAACTTCTTTCGGTAAAGTCATGTCCATCGATTGAAGGACATCGGCCAATCTGTCAAACGCTTTTAATCGTACGAAGAAAGCGCCTTTTTCTGCATTTCCCATTACTAATCCTTATTTTTTGGGTGTTTAACCGATGAAATTGGATTCACACCATGATTAATAATGGCGTCTTTACAAGGGCAGGATATAGGGAGGAATACAGTAATATCAACGACTCAACGTATTTTTTCCGCTAGCTGATTGACGCTATTGTCACCGCGTTCGGTACTCGCTTTGATGGCACCGAACGCGATGATAAGACGCTTACGCGGCCATTCCTAATCCGACAATGTTCGCCGCCAGAATAATGACCACGCAGCCGAGAATCAGCATACGCACCGGTTTCTGGCCAACAGCTTTCCACTCCTTAAACAGTAGGCCGACGATGCCGCCACACAGTACGTAGAAACTCATGTGCAACATCCAACTGATATAGGTGTAATCCGCCGGAATATTGGCGTGTCCCCAGGCATAAAAGAAGAACTGCAAATACCACATGACGCCGCCCAGAATGGCGAAGAGTGCGTTGGCAATCAGTAACGGTTTGGCCTGTGCCAGATCGGCTTTTAATGAAATCCCCTTGCAGGTCGCCAGACGGATGAAACAGAAGCCCAGATTGACGATGGCACCGCCGCCCATAATCACCACGTAGCTGGGAAGTGCTACATACAGTGCATTGATCCCCAGTGTTTGTGCTGCGGTGTGCATGGGTTTCGCGGCATCCATCGCAAAGGACATGCCTGCGGAGAAGATGCCGCACATCACGGCCAGAATCAGCCCTTTTTTCAGGTTGAATTCCTCGGCACGAATACCGAGCGCACGCTCTTTCAGTAAACCGGCATAGCTGACAATGGCGACGCCAATGACTGCGACCAGCACGCCCAGTAGCGTCATTTGGCCGCCCGCCGAGCCAAATAGAATGGAGAACTTGCCTTGCAGGACGGGCGTCATCAGCGTGCCGATAATCAGCGTCACGCCGATGGCGATACCAATGCCCATCGACATGCCAAGATAACGCATCGTCAGGCCGTAGTTGATATTGCCGATCCCCCACATCGCGCCGAAGAGAAAGACGGGGAGTAGGGTCGCCATATCGAACGAAGCGTAATAACGCCAGAAATCAGGAAGTAGCCACCAACTGATGCTCCAGGGCAGGATAATCCACGAGAAAAATCCGCCCAGTGACCACATGGTTTCCCACGACCAGTTTTTGACCTGCTTAAACGGCGCATAGAAGCAGGCCGCGCTGGCCGCACCGATGAAGTGCCAGAAAATACCAAGCAAAATAGGATTGCTCATGCGTAACCCCTTGTTTTATTTTGTGGTAAGCCTGTATTCGGCTCTGAATGTAGAGTGCAGTGTATGATTGTTGCCAGACCTGCTGGCGCTAGACAGTGTAGGAAGGTGAAAAAGGGTGAGCCTTCAGATGCGTGCCACGAGCAGCGGGAGGACGGCATCGGTTTGAAGGTGAGGGCCGGTCCGATCACAAAACACGGAAATCCTCGCTGAGAGCAAGACAGGGCAGAGCTTCTGTAAATGGTGCGTTCTGCTCAAGAATTGATTAACACCACAGCAGGACTTTTCGCTATTATTTCCCTCTTTTCCACCTGCATATAGTGAGTTATGGAACGTTTTATTGAGAATCTGATGTACTCATCACGCTGGCTGCTTGCCCCTGTTTACCTTGGGCTATCGCTGGGATTACTGGCGCTGGCGATCAAATTTTTCCAGGAAGTGTTCCACGTCCTGCCCAATATCCTGGATATCGCTGAAGCTGATTTGGTGCTGGTGCTGCTGTCACTGATCGATATGACGCTGGTCGGTGGATTGCTGGTGATGGTGATGCTGTCCGGTTACGAAAACTTTGTTTCGGCATTGGATATCACCGAAGGCAGAGAAAAACTGAGCTGGCTTGGTAAGATGGACTCCGGCTCGCTGAAAAATAAAGTTGCCGCCTCGATTGTCGCTATCTCGTCGATCCACCTGCTGCGCGTGTTCATGGATGCCCGTAATATCCCGGATAACAAGCTGATGTGGTACGTGATTATCCATTTGACGTTTGTGCTGTCTGCACTTGTCATGGGGTATCTGGATCGCATGTCGCGTTACGAAAAAAGCAAAACGGCATAACGAACGCCGCACGGTTTGCGTAGCCAGATGAAAGAACAGATCCTATTGTTAACGAAGTGATTTTATCAATACGCTTTGTTTAACGGAGGATATTATGCTGCAAACCGATCAAATTAACCGCCGTGTGGTTCTGGCTCAGCGCCCGCACGGCGCGCCAACACAAGAGACCTTCCGTCTGGAACAGCAGCCTGTCCCACAGGTCGATTCAGGACATATCCTGCTACGTACGGTTTTCCTCTCCCTTGACCCTTATATGCGTGGCCGCATGAGCGACGCCCCTTCTTATGCTAAAGCCGTCGAACTGAATGACGTGATGGTCGGCGGGACAATCAGCCGCGTGGTGGCGTCAAAACACCCGGATTATCAGACCGGTGATTGGGTGCTGTCCTTCAGCGGCTGGCAGGATTATGCGATTTCCGACGGGAAAGGCTTAACGAATCTGGGTCAGTCGCCGACGAATCCTTCCTACGCGCTGGGCGTGCTGGGTATGCCGGGCTTTACCGCGTATATGGGGCTAACGGATATCGGCCAGCCTAAAGCGGGTGAAACGCTGGTGGTGGCTGCCGCGACCGGCCCGGTCGGCGCGACGGTTGGGCAGCTCGGTAAATTGAAAGGCTGTCGGGTTGTTGGCGTGGCGGGGGGCGCAGAGAAATGTCGCTATGCGGTTGAAGTGCTGGGATTTGATGCTTGCCTCGACCACCGGGCGGATGATTTTGCAGAACAGCTGAAACAAGCCTGCCCACAGGGAATCGATATCTACTTTGAAAACGTCGGCGGGAAAGTCTTTGACGCCGTGCTGCCGCTGCTGAATACCTCGGCGCGTATTCCGGTGTGCGGATTAGTCTCCGGCTACAATGCGACAGGGCTGCCGGATGGGCCGGATCGTTTACCGCTGCTGATGGGGACGATCCTGAAGAAACGTATTCGGATGCAGGGATTCATTATCTTTGATGATTATGGTCATCGCTTCGATGAGTTCTGGAAGGACGTTTCGCCGTGGGTGGCGGAAGGTAAGATCAAATATCGGGAAGAGATCGTCGACGGGCTGGAAAACGCTCCTGAAGCCTTTATCGGCCTGCTGCACGGTCGCAACTTCGGTAAATTAGTGGTCAGAGTCGGACCCGACGCCTGATACACCAGACTCGCCGCTGCGTCTGCGAGTTTTGCACTCGACAGAGTATGTTACCAGTACGGGCAGATAGTCACACGTGTATAGAAACTGCCTGAGTAATACATGAGAATAACAAGGTAAGTAATTATTCTTGGCGGTGTTCGTTTAACCAAAAGAAAAGGGATAGACAAAGGGATGATAATAAAATTTGAAAAACTATCAGCATAGCTTCTCGGGTTTTCACAAAAATTGTTAAGTGAGCTGTCACCAAATAGTCACTCAGACTCGATTGATGAAAAGATATTAATTAAGAAAAAACACAAGATCGAATAAGCGTAAAAATAGACGTTATAGGTATAGTTTTTTTTCAGCATTTTGTTAGATCTTGTTTAGTCAACTATTGAACAAACACTAATGCGTGTATAGAAACGGTATGAGTGACATCAGGATAGCAAGATAGGTGACGATTCTAAGCGGAGTTCTTCTAACCAGAAGAAAAGGTATAGATAAAGGAAAGATAATAATACTTAAGAAACCATCTGCATCGGATTTTGGCACTTCACAGAAGTTTGCAACTGAGTCGCCATCTATCATCCATTCATATTCGATGGTAGAAAAAGCGTTGATTAGAAAAAAGCATAAGGCGGAATAGGCATAAAAATAGATGTTGTAGATATAGCTATTTTTTCTTAACATTTTTTTAATTGCCTGATTTTATATCTCTTATAATGGCTATTAGGAAAGTATAATTATTTTTTCTCAAATGAAATGATAATGATTTTCCTTTCATTATCTTGTATTAAATTAACTATCTCATCTCCTTTTTTCCAAATTTCCCCGTCCTTAATCCAAAACATATCTTCATGTTTTTTAAATCCCAGTTTATTGAGGTAATCGATTAGTTCTGATTTTTTTTCAAGGTTAACATTTGAAAAAAAAACACTGTTAGTTAACCCAGATGTACCATCTGGGGAATCATATTCAATCGAGTAGTTTTTTGAAATAAAAGGCATTTCCTTTACTTCTTTAAAAGTGAGTAAATGATACTTTATATAGTCACTTTTTGTATAAGAATAACTTGCATTAACGAACAAGTACGGCAGCAGTAGAGTAAACCCTATGCAAGTAATGAAAAATACAATGATTTTAATAATATTATTCGATTTGAATAGTGACACGGCTTTCTACTCCGATATTATACCCGGTCTTATCGTTAAGATGTGTTAACATATCACTCTTTTCAATATTATTTATAGGTGATACAGATTTCATAAATTCAGGAAGAACAGAGTAATAAGGTCTGGCATTATTTGGATATTTCTCTGGGTGTGGGAAAAGTAAGGGTCTAAACTCTTTGTTTTTATATTGTCCTATAGGGCCATAGTAATCCCATCTTGTAAATGTGTCGGCTTGACTAGCAACCCTGAGTTGAAGTAAATAATTGATGTTATCTACTGCCCGATAAAATCCGAGTAGATTAGATACTAAATCTTCACCACTATATCCACTATCACTGTACCAACTGAATAGCGGCGAACCTTGATAGGATTCGAATAGATGGCTTGTATACATAATAATAGTGAGAGCAACTCTTTTTTTATCATGTGAAGATAGCCCTTTCCTTATTTTCCATCTTGTGGTTTTTGATGTTCCGTATTTGAATCCTTTTCCCATGTACTGTGAGTATATGACAACAAAATGGTCTTCTATTCTCTCTTCACCTGAATTTATTGCAGCCATTAATGCCCTAGCATCATTTCCTTTGGCATGAGCTAAGTCTACCCATCCTAGTACCTCAGTGTACACTAATGTTCCTTTTTCTATATCACTTCTTTTGCTCATAAAAAACCTATAATTTACTGTAAAGTTAACTAGGTAGTTTTTTGTGACAATTCAGTACATATTTTCAGTTAATATGCTGTATCCCGATGTACCTGCAATATTGTGTTGGCAGGTAATGCTTTCATAGCGCAGGCTTAGGATTTCAAATGGCTGCATATCGCTATGTGTCAATGAATTGGGATTCTGATTAGAGAGATTGACAATAGAGGCATCCCTTAATGTGATTGTCATGTAGTTCTCTTGCGTCCCGCTGGCGGAGGTACGGTAATACCTCAATTCAACTTCCATTAGCTCATTGTTGGCGATGCTGGTTAGCAAGAGTGGTGTGGATTTATCAACGACTTTGGTTACGGAAAAGGGATGATGATTGACGTGTCGATCTCTTGATAATTCGTAATTCGTTGCATAAACAAAAATTTCATCCTCGTGACCAGAAATATGTTTATTTCCTACAGAATCGATACTTAAACACCCTTCAGAGATCAGTCCCTGAATTTTTCCGGTGATCTTCATGAAAATAGAATTAGCCATTCGTGTAACTCCCTGTTAAACAATCCTTGTTGGGAAAGTTATAACGTAAATCTTGATTGAACAAAAGAAGAACTCGACTATTTAATAAGAAATATGATTCCTATCAGAAAGATGTCCTTTCCAAAATTCTATAATTGATTGTTTTTAATGGTAATTAACTGTGAATGGTAGGTTTTTTATTACTCTGCTAATTATGTTTTTATGGTGAATTTGTTATATAAATAAAAACAGATTAGTCGCTTAAATAACAAGGGGGATGGCTGAGGAAATTAGTGTTTTAATTAAGAAGGAAGCGTTATTGATAACTCGCCGCTTAAGCGGCGAGCTTTATGATCTATTCTGGTTTTATTATTTCCCGACGCTAAGCCAGTCTGGCAGATCGTGTAATCCCATTGCCTGACGTACCAGCGTGGGTTTAATGCCGGGCAGTTTATCCGCCAGCACCAGACCGACATCGCGCAGCAGCTTTTTCGCCGGGTTATCGCCGTCAAACAGTTCTCGGAATCCCTGCATACTGGCGAGCATCACCGCGGCGCTGTGTTTGCGGCGGCGTTCATAGCGTCGCAGATAAAGGTGTTGGCCGATGTCTTTGCCCTGCGCCTGTAAGCGCTTCACTTCCGCAATCAGTTCGGCGACATCCATGAAGCCCAGGTTGACGCCTTGCCCCGCCAGCGGATGAATGGTGTGCGCCGCGTCGCCGACCAGCACCAGCCGGTGTGCCGCAAAGCTGCGAGCGTAGCGTCCGGTCAGTGGGAAAGTCTGACGTTCGCTTTCCAGTTCACACAGCCCCAGGCGCATATCAAAGGCCATAGCGACCTGACGATTGAACTCTTCTGCTGACAGGCTTTGCATCGCCTGAGCCTGTTCCGGCGAAAGCGACCAGACAATTGAACAAAGGTGAGGCTCGTCCAGCGGCAAGAACGCCAGAATACCGTCGCCGTGAAACGTCTGACGCGCAACGGACTGATGAGGGTGTTCTGTACGAATATTGGCGACCAGCGCGTGGTGGCCGTAGTCCCAAAAGGTCAGTGGAATATCCGCATGCTGACGCAGCCACGAATGGGCGCCGTCTGCACCGACTACCAGCCTGGCAGTCAGCATGCTGTCGTCCTGCAACGTAATGAAGGCTTCGTTCTCGCCCCAGGCGACCTGTTTTAATGATGCGGGGGAGAGCAGGGTGATGTCGCTTAACTGAGAGGCGCGTTGCCACAGCACCTGCTGAATCACCGGATTTTCAATGATATGTCCAAGGTGGGAAAAGCCGAATTCTTCGCCGCTAAAACTGATTTTGCCGAAGCTGTCTTTGTCCCAAACCTGCATATCGTTGTAAGGGCTGACGCGTTGCGCCACGAGACTTTCCCAGACGCCGATATGGCGCAGGAGGCATTCGCTGGCGGCATTGATGGCGGAGACGCGCAGGGCATGGTCTTTCCCGAGCGGCTGAGGTTCGGCTGCCTGTTTCTCCAGCACGGCGATACGCAGGCCGCTGCCCTGTAAGCCGCAGGCTAGCGCCAGACCGACCATACCGCCACCGGCAATAACCACGTCGAATGATTGCATTTCCGTCTTTTCCTGTTGGCGAGCTTAATTAACGTTCTACCCAGCCCAGCGTGCGACGAGCAAAGGCGTCGCGCATCAGCGGCAGGTTATTCATGGCGATCAGGCCCAGATTACGGCTGACGGCCAGTGCGGCATAGCGGTTAGCGAACAGCCTGACCAGTCCATCGGTGATCGCCACCGTGGTGTGTTGATCGGGCGTGCGCCGTTGTTGATAGCGGTTGAGTACCGTGTACTGGCCGATATCCTGTTGATTTTTTGCTGCGTCGACGAGGGTTTCCGCTAGCGACATCACATCGCGAATCCCCAGATTAAAGCCCTGTCCGGCAATCGGGTGCAACGTTTGCGCCGCATTACCCACCAGCGCCAGCCGATGGCTAATATGCTGGCTAGCCGTGAGTAAGCGCAGTGGATAGCTGTGGCGTTCGCCGATGTGGGTGAATTGGCCCAGACGCCAGCCAAAAGCCTGCTGTAATTGCTGGCGAAATTCGGCTTCGCTCCATCCATCGACCGCATGTTGACGGTGCTTATCATGGCACCAGACGAGCGAACAGCGACCGTTGCTCATCGGCAAGAGCGCCAGCGGGCCGTGCGGGGTAAATCGCTCGAACGCGCGGCCGCGATGGGGTTCTGCGGTTGTTACATTGGCGATGGTCGCGATCTGGTCATAATCATGCTGCTGCCATTGAATCCCGCAGGACTGCGACAGCATGGAGCGCGAGCCATCGGCAGCGACCAGCAGTTGACCCGTTAGCTCGGTGCCATCGTCCAGCGTTAGCGTCGCATTATCCTGCGTCCGCGTGACGGCAACCACTTTGGCCGGGCAGTGCAGGCGCACGCCCGGAGCCTGTTGCAGCAGGGAAAACAGGCGTTGTCCGACGTCGTGCAGTTCAACCACATGGCCTAATGCCTGAACGTGATAGTCCGAGGCCTTCAGATTCACCACGCTGGCGTGCCCGCGTTCGCTGACGTGAATGTCGGTTATCGCCGTTGCATTACCCGACAGCGCTTGCCAGATGCCCAACGCTGCTAGCTGCTGACGTGTGCCATCAGACAGCGCGAGGGCGCGTGCGTCAAAACCTGGGTGTTCCTTGTCGAGTGGCGAGTGTGCCTCGATCAGGTCAACCGGGATTGCGCCCTGCGAAAGCCGCGATATTGCCAGCGCCAGCGTTGCGCCCGCCATCCCGCCACCGACAATCATGACCGCCATGCTGTTGTCCTTTGCAATTATGCCATTGCCCTGTGAAAGGGCTGCTTAGTGTTGCTTGTCATGCTGTTGCGCCATGAGCGCTTCGATGGCATCTGCGTCTTTGATCACGCCAGCCGTCAGGTTTTCGTTGCCGTTTTCGGTGATCACGATGTTATCTTCGATACGGACGCCGATTCCCCGGTACTGCTGCGGCACTTTGGCATCGGGCGCAATGTAAAGACCCGGCTCGATGGTCAGTACCATACCCGGCTCAAGTGGGCGGCCCCGGTCGGTGGTGCCGTAATTGCCTACATCATGCACGTCCAGACCCAGCCAGTGGCTAAGTCCGTGCATGAAGAACTGGCGATGTGCCTGCTCGGCAATTAACTCTTCCACTTCACCTTTCAGCACGCCGAGCTTGATAAGCCCGCTGACCATGATGCGCACTACTTCTTCGTTCACTTCACGGATGCTGCGACCCGGACCAAACAGTTCCAGCGCGCGCAGTTGTGAACGCAGCACGATGTCGTAAATGGCACGCTGCGGTGCGGTAAATTTACCGTTGACGGGGAAAGTGCGGGTAATGTCGCCAGCATAGCTTTTGTATTCACAACCTGCGTCAATCAGCACCAGATCGCCGTCGCGCATTTGCGTTTCATTTTCGGTGTAATGCAGGATACAGGCGTTCTCACCGCTGCCGACGATGGTGTTATAAGAAGGATAGCGCGCGCCGTGACGGGTAAATTCGTGGTGAATTTCGCCTTCCAACTGATATTCATACATGCCGGGGCGGCATTTCTGCATCGCGCGGGTGTGGGCCAGTGCGGTAATTTCACAGGCACGGCGCATCATGCTGATTTCAGCAGGCGATTTGAACAGGCGCATTTCATGCACCCAAGGGCGCCAGTCGGTCAGCGTAGCAGGGGCAGCAAAGCCCTGACGCGTACCGTTGCGCAAGGTGTCCAGCGCGGCGAAGACCAGCTTGTCGGCATAATCGTACTGCCCTTGCGCGTGGTATACCACGTCCAGCCCATTCAATAAGAGATGCAGCTGTGCGCCGATTTCGCCAAACGGCAGTGCGCGGTCAACGCCGAGTTTG
Organism: Pectobacterium polaris; assembly: GCF_002307355.1. Classification (NCBI taxonomy): domain Bacteria; kingdom Pseudomonadati; phylum Pseudomonadota; class Gammaproteobacteria; order Enterobacterales; family Pectobacteriaceae; genus Pectobacterium; species Pectobacterium polaris. The sequence goes on from NZ_CP017481.1 coordinate 1,703,557, forward strand.
GCTGGTGCCGCTTCCTGACCGAGACGACGACCAAACCAGATTTCGGCTGTCAGATCGCGTACGCGGTTGAAGATTACGCTGTGATGATGTTTTACATCGCTTTTTACCAGCAGCAGCACGGCTTCCGGTTCGTTGAAGCCGGTGAAATACCAGAAATCGCTATTTTGACGATAAGGATAGTCACTGTCGGCATTGCGCTGCGCTTCCGGCGCAGAAAAAATAATCGCCGCGCTGCCCGGTGCCATTTTTTCTAACAGACCCTGACGACGACGAAGAAATTCTTGTGGATTCATCACCTGCTCCTGAAAATAGTCCGTGCGGTTACCTTTCCCTTCCGCCTTGCATAAAAATCAATGCAGCGTCGGCTTTTGCTGCTCGGGCGCAGTCACAACGCGCTGGTTGGTAAATTCGGTATGACACAAAATGGCAGAAACGCGAACATACTCAATCACTTCTTCCAGTGATTGCTCCAGCTCTTCCTGATCTTCATCTTCGTCGTAGCCAAGCTGTGCGATGTTGCGTAAATCTTCGATGGCTTCTTTCAGCTCGCCTTTGGCTTTGTTCAATTGCGGTTGAGCCACGCCCAGCCCGAGCAGGAAGTGATTGACCCAGCCTGCCAACGCGTCGGCGCGATCGAATACGCTTACGTCATCCAGCGAGTCGTCCGGCAGGAAAAGCTGGAACAGAAAACCATCATCTTCTAGCGCTTCACGCGTGGCCTGATACAGGTCCTGAAGCGGCTGCGACAGCGTCTGGGTAAACGCCATGCCTTCGTTAGTCAGTTCAAAAACCAGCGTTCTCCAACTGTCATCATGGTTTCCACCACACAGCATCCCGCTGATCAAACCGTGCATTTCTGCTGCGGTCAGCGCGACTTGCTGTTGGTGAAGCAGTTGGTCAAGGCCTTCATAGGCGGGAAACGTATTCTCTATAGACATGCGGATTCGTCATCGTTGGCTGGATTGGTTCGTGCTATGCTACCACCAAGCTCCCTTTCGATACCAGAAAGCGCTTGTATCTTAGATCTCGGCTATATATAGTTGCGCCCGCTTTAACGAGCCCGATGTAACGGGTAATGCTCATGCTATGCGGCACGCGGGCGCAAGAACGACAAAAGGCAGGAAGGTGGTATGTCTGCACAACCAGTAGATATTCAAATTTTTGGCCGTTCGTTAAGAGTGAATTGCCCGCCAGAACAACAAGATGCGTTGAATCAGGCAGCGGAAGATCTTAACCAGCGGTTGCAAGATCTTAAAGTTCGCACTAGAGTCACAAACACTGAGCAACTGGTGTTTATTGCCGCACTGAACGTGTGCCATGAGCTGGCGCAGGAACGGGGTAAGACTCGTGATTATGCGTCGAATATGGAACAGCGTATTCGTATGTTGCAGCAGACCATCGAACAGGCGTTGCTGGAGCAGGGCAAGATCACCGAACGTCAGGGTGCACAATTTGAATAACGTCGTATTTTGACAAAAGTACGGTGTTTTTACGCGATAAGACGTGCTAAGGTTTATCGCAAGTAACGAATAAAATTTCTCTGAGATGTTTGTCAGCGGGCCAGTCCCCTGAGCCGATATTTCATACCAACAGAATGTAATGCTCTGCGGTTGGTGAGCACGCTCGGTTCGTCCGAGAAGCCTTAAGACTGCGACGTTATGTTCACCTTGAACCAAGGGTTCAAGGGTTACAGCCTGCGGCGGCATCTCGGAGATTCCCTTTCTTTTATTATTCTTGACCCGTGGCGAATGCAGCCCATGTCATCTTCTGATCCATCTTCCTTGGCACTTCCCGATACGTCACTCTCCTCTACGGCAGCATCGCGTCAGCAGATTCGTCAGGCTGTGCGGCAAAGTCGGCGTTTACTGACGCCAGATCAGCAGTCGCGTTTTGCGCAACAGGCGTGTGAGCGCGTCATGGCGCACCCGAAAATCATACAGGCAGAGAGTGTGGCGGTATTTCTGTCATTTGATGGCGAGCTGGATACGACCCCGCTGATTCAACAGCTGTGGCAGCAGGAGAAACGTGTTTACTTGCCGGTTCTGCATCCGTTTCGCGCCGGGCATCTGTTGTTCCTGCGCTATGCGCCGGACACTGAGCTGGTACGCAATCGTCTGAAGATTATGGAGCCGCGTCTGGATGTGCGTCAGGTGCTGCCGTTACCGCAGTTGGACGTCCTGCTGACGCCGCTGGTGGCGTTTGATCATCTGGGACAGCGGCTTGGTATGGGAGGCGGGTTTTACGACCGTACGTTGCAGTATCGCAACCAGATGTCACGTGGGCCTTACCCGATCGGTCTGGCTCACGATTGTCAGCAGGTTGACGCACTGCCAGTGGAAAGCTGGGACATTCCGCTGCCGGAAATTATTACCCCCTCCCGCCATTGGCAGTGGAACTCGCGCTAGCTTTTAATCTGCTCAGGCGAACGATCGTGGCCCAACATCTGCTGTACCAATTCCACGCAGTGCAGGAAGCGCGAATCGTAGTCCGACTCTTTGATGTAAACGTACGGGATATTATTGTTAGCCAGCATCGTTTTCAGCAGATCCTGGAACTCCGAACGAGCGGTGGTGCTGCCTAAGCTACGCAACCCATCGGCGACCCACGGCGTGTTGTTTTCCAGCAAAATCACCAGATCGAAGCGGTATTCATCGATCAGCGCCTGAACGAACGGGTGCTCACGACCCTCGTATTTCTTGCAGAACGCCTGTGTGGTGACGAAGTCGGTGTCGATGAAAGCCACTTTATTGGCATATTTCACTGCAAAATCAATGTACTGCGCCTGACCCAGCGCAATTTTGTCGTAGTCGGAATACTGCAACGCCATCTCGTCGCCACCCAGATGGGAGAACACGTAATCGCGACCATATTCCCAGGCGCTGGTGGTGTTGAAGATATTCGCCAGCTTATTCACCAGCGTGGATTTACCGCTGGATTCTCCGCCAAGAATGGCAACGGTACGCACAAAGAATGGCTTCACTTCGGTCGGGATATAGTCCCAGTAACGGAAGGGATCGTGGCGAATCTGCGAACCGCTGATGTTCATAAAGGAGCGCTGCGGGTCGATCAGGACAGCCTCAATGCCCAGGTGCTCGCGGTATTGTGCGGCATCCTGCTCTTCGCTGGTGTAGACGAAATTCGGCGTGATGCTTTTTTCCTGCATAAACGCCTGAATCCCTTTGCTCCACACATCCCAGCCGTGCGGGTAAGGCTCCATTCCTTGCTCATTGAAGGCGTGAATATGAATATTTTTCTGATACTTAAAGGTCTGTAGCAGCCAGCGCAGTCGGTCGCTGACGGTAGGCTGCTGTGACATCGAGCTGTTCTCAAACAGCAGACGGTCGCGCGGTTCGTCGTAACCTAAAATGATATGCAGTTCATCGATCTGGCTGCAGGCACGCTGAATCAGATAAATGTGGCCAGTGTGTAGCGGATAGAACTTGCCGAAGACGACGCCAATGTTCTTTTCGTAGCGTGGGAATTCCAGTTCAAGAAAGCGATGCAGCGCTTCCAGCTTCTGTGCGCTAGGGCTTTTGATTTTGGCATTAAGTAATTGACTGAGATAGCCCTTGGTCATATCGGTCGCGTCGGCAACCTGCTGTAGGGTGCAACCCTTCTGCCGGATGGCGGATTTCAGGTAATCAAATGATGACATGGTGCAGCACTCTTGTTTAGCTTACTAAACAAAGTACCACAGAACAGGACAACATCCGCTACGCTTTCATCCCCTGTTTAGCTCAGGATGGAAGGGGCGGATGGCTTTCTGTGGTCTGTTTAGAGATCGTCGAGGATCGCCAGCGCGTCGGCTAGCTTTTTCACGCCGAACACCTGCATGCTGGCAGGGGCTTTCTTCGGCATATTGGCATGGGGAACGATGGCGCGTTTGAAGCCGTGCTTGGCGGCTTCGGTAATCCGCTCTTGTCCGCTTGGAACCGGGCGGATTTCGCCCGCCAGACCGACTTCACCGAAAATGACAAGATCCTGCGGCAACGGGCGGTCGCGGAAGCTGGAAACCAGCGATAGCAGCAGCGCCAGGTCGGCACTGGTTTCGGTGACTTTAACGCCGCCGACGACATTCACGAATACATCCTGATCCGACATCTGCAAGCCGCCGTGGCGATGCAGCACTGCCAGCAGGATCGCCAAGCGGTTTTGCTCCAGCCCGACGGCGACGCGACGCGGGTTGGCCATCATCGACTGATCCACTAGCGCTTGAATCTCGACCAGCAGCGGACGCGTACCTTCCCACACCACCATGACCGAACTGCCGGACGTGATTTCGTCCCGCGGCTGAGGAAAATTGCTGACGGATTGCTGATCTCGCGTAGACCCTGTTCCGTCATTGCGAACACGCCCAGTTCGTTAACGGCACCGAAACGGTTTTTATGGCTGCGCAGGGTACGGAAGCGAGAATCGGCATCGCCATCCAGCAGCACGGAGCAGTCGATGCAGTGTTCCAATACTTTTGGCCCAGCGAGGGAACCGTCTTTGGTGACGTGGCCGACCATCACGATAGCAACGCCGCGCGTTTTGGCGAAGCGGGTCAGGTAGGCGGCGGTTTCACGCACCTGCGCCACGCTGCCGGGAGATGATTGAATATCGGCGAGATGCATGACCTGAATGGAGTCGATCACCATCAGCTTCGGCTGTTCCTGTTCGGCGATCAGGCAAATCTGTTCGATGCTGGTTTCCGACAGCATGTTGAGATTCTGGGTCGGCAGGTTGAGACGATGCGCCCGCATTGCCACCTGCTGTAGTGATTCTTCACCGGTGACGTACAGGGTTTTCATGTTCTCTGACAGCTTGCAGAGCGTTTGCAACAGCAGGGTACTTTTACCCGCGCCGGGGCTACCGCCGATCAGAATGGCGCTGCCGGGAACGACGCCGCCGCCCAGAACGCGGTCAAACTCCTGAAAGCCGGTAGAAAAGCGCGGCAGGGCTTCAAGACTGATTTCCGAGAGCTTCTGTACCCGGCTGACGCCAGCGCTTTCGCCCGCATAGCCGGTGAGACGGTCGGAACGTGATACTGACGCCGAGGCCAGGCGGACTTCGGTAATGGTGTTCCAGGCATGGCAGGCACTGCACTGCCCTTGCCAGCGCGGGTAGTCAGCCCCGCATTCATTACATACAAACGCCCGTTTGACAGCTTTTGCCACGTATCACCTCCAACTGATTAACGCTTTTCGTGTCTCATACTGCCGCTAAGGATGCACAGCACGCCAGTCAGATCGGCATGACGGATGGTCACCGCAGACTGCTCATTGACCTTTGGCTTGGCGTGATAGGCAATACCTAAGCTGGCTACCTTGATCATCGGCAGATCGTTCGCGCCGTCGCCAATCGCAACGGTCTGATGCATTGGAATTTCCAGCTTTTCCGCCAGCTGTTGCAGCGTGGTCGCTTTATATTTTGCATCGACAATCGTGCCGATGACGTCGCCGGTCAGCTTGCCGTCTTGCATGCCTAATTCGTTGGCAACGGCGGCGACCAGACCTAACTCATCACGCAAATAATCGGCAAAGTAGGTAAACCCGCCCGATGCAATCGCGACGTGCCAGCCTGCTTCCTGAAGCTGGCTAACCATATTACGCAGGCCCGGCATCAGCGGCAGCGTTTTACGCACCGTCTGTAAAATATTGGCGTCGGCACCTTTTAATGTCCCTACGCGCTGGCGCAGGCTGTCAGCGAAATCCAGCTCGCCGCGCATCGCGCGTTCGGTAACTTCAGCGACCAGTTCGCCTGTACCCGCCAGTTTGGCGATTTCATCAATACATTCGATCTGAATCGCGGTGGAATCCATATCCATCACCAGTAAACCCGGCGAACGCAGCGTTGGCGCGTTACGCATAGCCGCGACATCGATGCCCAGTTCGTGGGCCAGCTTGGTTGCGCGTGGCGTCAACGTGCCCGCTAAACGTACGACCTGATAATCGCCCACGTTCCAGGCGCTCACGATCACCATCGCGCTCCCCAGCTTACGCTGGTAGCGGGAAATCAGGTTCTTATCGAGGACGTCGCTGTAAATCAGCCAGCCAGTGTCGCCAGCGCGGTAGTCAAGCGGCATCACTTCGTCACCGCTCAGTGATAGTGGCAGTCCCGGCCAACAGTTGATCTCATCAGGGAGATCACGATAGGTCAGACTATTCGACATGGGGTAAATCCTCTGCTGGCAGTAGTGCGATAAAGTCGTGCGATAAAGAGGGATGCGGCGTCGACCAAACATATCCCTCCAAAAACTGGGCAACAAGCTATCCTATCGTCGGCGCTTCTGGCAACATGAAAGTATCCAAATCGTGTAAGGATTATCATGGTTCGCGCCCGGGTGAAATTTCGTCTACACCGCACGGCAATTGTGCTGATTTGCCTCGCTCTGCTAGTGGTATTAATGCAAGGTGCGTCCTATTTCAGTTTGAGCCACCAGATGGCACGATCTGAACAGGTTGAAGATCTGGCACGTACGCTCTCCAGACAGGTGGCTTACAGCCTTTCTCCGTTGATGGGCAGCGTGGATGATAATAGTCAAAAAATTAATACCATCCTCAAACAGCTTACCGATCACAGCCGCATTCTGGATGCCGGCGTATATCAGCAGGACGGCTCGCTGGTGGCGCATATCGGTGAGCAAGTGCAACTGAGAGACAGGCTGGCGCTGGATGGCAATCGGGTCGGTAGCTACTTTAACCATCAACTGGTTCAGCCGATTGAGGGAAAAGAAGGGCCGATTGGCTTCCTGCGGATTACCTTAGATACCCATGTGCTGGCGACCGAAGCTAGGCAGGTCGATAACACTACCAATATTCTACGTCTGATGATTTTGCTTTCGCTGGCTATCGGCATCATCCTGACCCGCACGCTCTTGCAGAATCGCCGTACCCGCTGGCAGCAGTCGCCTTATCTTCTCACTGCGAGTACGCCAGTGAAAGAAGAAGGGGATGAGGCTGAAAGCGACACGCGGCTGGACGGCGACACGGTAGTGAAAAAAGACGGAGAAGAGAAAAGCCTCTGACACGCGGACGGCCACCCCGTACAAACGGTCTGTTTGTACGGAGGGTGCAGCGAGTTATTTCAACGCGAGTTGAAACTCCAGCCAGTGGCTATGGAATTGATTGAGTATCGAGGTGTATTCGCTTTTGGTGTAGCGATCGGATGCCGTAGCGGAAATATAGTTACGAAAACTGCTGAACATGGCGTCGTTGTCGCTTGATGCAGCCAGAGAAAAGATTTGCTGGCGTTGAGCCTGCGTGGCTGATGTGCCTTCCGCGTTTTTCTGTAGTTCCTGGAAAGTCGCGTTCGCCTTATCGGTGTCTCCCGCGTCGACGCTGCGCTGATACTCATCTTGCAGAATATGTTTTTCCACATTACTCAGCGCATCAGACTGGTACTGGATGAAGTCCTGAATATCCTTATCGGCTTGCTGGTGCGCGCTGCTATCCACATAGCGGTTTTTGAGTTCTTCCAGCTTTGCCGCTTTTATGGTGATTTCCATGCTATCGGTGGTGTAGTTCCATAATGTCACGCTGGACGGTCTCGACAGTGCCTGATTAACCAAGCCGACAAACTCTTCCTTGCTGATATCGCTGTCTGCTTTGAGGTGATTTGACCAGTCTTCGAGCGCCATTTTATTGGTCTCGACATCATTAACAGATAGATTGATGCCCAAGGTGGGTCCCGTGGCGTTTCTTTGTCGCGCGAGATCTTGGGCTTGGGCCTCCGTCCGCTGCGCATTTTCATCTATCTTGGTCACACCTGGATGCAAGGGCTTGTCGACATTTTCTTTCAATCGCGCCATCGCTTCCGCAGAGATTTTTATATTGCTGGGAAAGGTGAGCGCCGTTTTCCCGGTAATCGGATCGATGATGCGTGTGATGTCGCTGCTGGCCGTGGTGGGCTCTGTTGTCGTGGATCGTGCGGTGTTCGATGATGTCGCGTTGCTTTGGGCCTGAGAATTGCCATAACCCGTATTATTTACAGACAAGCTCATACTCTCTCCTTAAGTGCGATCACGTGGTTAAATATTGGCCAAAATGTTATCGGCAAAGATAAATGATAACTTTATAAATGATTTATGGCGTAATTGTTGACGGCGGTATCAGAACAGTGACGGCGGGCATGATGTCTCCGCGCTGTTTATGCCATCACCGATTGTGTCTGCACGTTAAATCAGGGAAAATACTCGGCTACAGTTTATTTCCGCTTTGCCTGACGATCTGACATCGGTGTGTTGTTGACTTGATGCTGACGCCGGGTGGCTAACAAAAGAAACCTGAAAATCATGTCTCCAAGTGAATACGCCCGCGAAGTCTCCAAAAGAAGAACGTTCGCTATCATTTCTCACCCCGATGCCGGTAAAACCACAATTACCGAAAAGGTCCTGCTGTTCGGACAGGCGATCCAGACTGCCGGTACGGTAAAAGGGCGTGGTTCGAACCAGCATGCGAAATCCGACTGGATGGAGATGGAAAAGCAGCGTGGTATCTCCATCACCACGTCCGTGATGCAGTTTCCCTACCGCGAATGTCTGGTTAACCTGCTGGATACCCCAGGGCACGAAGACTTCTCCGAAGATACCTATCGTACGCTGACGGCGGTGGACTGCTGCCTGATGGTGATCGACGCCGCAAAAGGGGTCGAAGATCGTACGCGTAAGCTGATGGAAGTCACTCGTCTGCGTGACACCCCGATTCTGACGTTCATGAACAAACTTGACCGTGACATCCGCGATCCGATGGAAGTGCTGGATGAAGTCGAGAGCGAGCTTAAGATTGCCTGCGCGCCGATTACCTGGCCGATTGGCTGCGGCAAATTGTTCAAAGGCGTGTACCACCTTTATAAAGACGAAACCTACCTGTATCAGACCGGTAAAGGCCATACGATTCAGGAAGTGCGCATCGTTAAAGGGCTGGATAACCCGGAACTGGATACCGCCGTTGGCGAAGAGCTGGCTGCGCAGCTGCGTGAAGAGCTGGAGCTGGTGCAAGGGGCATCGCACGAATTTGAGCTGGACGCGTTTCTGGCAGGTGAACTGACGCCGGTCTTCTTTGGTACGGCGCTGGGGAACTTCGGCGTTGACCATATGTTGGATGGGCTCATCGCCTGGGCTCCTGCGCCGATGCCGCGTAAAACGGATACCCGTGAAGTGACGGCGGCGGAAGAGAAATTCACCGGCTTTGTGTTCAAGATTCAGGCCAATATGGATCCGAAACACCGTGACCGCGTGGCGTTTATGCGCGTCGTGTCCGGGAGATATGAAAAAAGCATGAAGCTGCGTCAGGTGCGTACGGGCAAAGACGTGGTGATTTCAGACGCGCTGACCTTTATGGCGGGCGACCGTTCCCACATTGAAGAAGCCTACCCCGGCGATATCATCGGGTTACACAACCACGGCACTATCCAGATTGGTGATACGTTTACGCAGGGTGAAGACATGAAATTCACCGGTATCCCCAACTTTGCGCCGGAACTGTTCCGTCGTATCCGCCTGCGTGACCCGCTCAAGCAGAAACAGCTGCTTAAAGGGCTGGTACAGCTGTCTGAAGAAGGCGCAGTGCAGGTCTTCCGTCCATTGACCAATAACGACCTTATCGTGGGTGCGGTCGGTGTGCTGCAGTTTGATGTGGTGGTTGCTCGTCTGAAAACGGAATACAACGTTGAGGCGATTTACGAGTCGGTGAACGTTTCTACCGCGCGCTGGGTTGAATGCAGCGATGTGAAGAAATTCGAAGAGTTTAAGCGTAAGAACGAACAGCATCTGGCGCTGGATGGCGGCGATAATCTGGCCTATATCGCACCGACGATGGTGAACCTGAACCTGACGCGGGAACGCTATCCAGAAGTGAAGTTCCACCAAACGCGCGAGCATTAATTTTTTATTTTTATAATGACATGGATTGGTTGCGCTACGGTTTCATGAAAATCATCGTGACTGTAGCGTTTAAATCGTGACCATGTTGTTAAAATAATCATCACCCGGTTATGCTTGGCTTTAGGCCAAAAATGCCGGGTGTTTTTATTTTAAAATGTATTAAAAAACAATGCATTAGTCTGATTTTTCCCCTGCTGTAATTTCTCGTCTCGGTGCAACAGACAAATCTGAATTGCTGTGCATATTCCTTTGTTCCCCTGTGATTTTCCATTCTGTGGGCTATAGTTAACAGCGTGTTAACTGATTTAGCTTGTTCAACTGTTAGTGCAATTTAAGTTGGTTCATTATTTTGATTTGTTTCGCCTTTGCAATTCAATACTCTGATTTTTTTATGCAAGTAGAGGAAATCATCTGAGTGTTGATAACGTCATTATCACCTTGATTTGCTGATGACGGTGCAGGCGTTAACGTGACCCAAATCGGTTATTTCGGGTTTATAGAAGAGCATAAGAAGGAAGACATCGATGAAAAAGACCAAATTGACACAATCGCTGATCGTAGTTGCTCTGGGTTCGATTCTGGCCGGCGGTGCCATGGCTGAGGAAACGTTAGGGCAGAAAGTAGAACGTATCGCGGACACAACTGGTGCAAAAATCGATAGCTCCGCTAATAAAGCATCTGGCTACGTCAGTGACAGCGCTATCACAGCAAAAGTGAAGAGTGCGTTGTTGGAAGACAAATCGATTACCAGCAGCGACATTTCCGTTGAAACATCAAATGGCGTCGTTACGCTGAGCGGCTTTGTCGGTAGTCAGGAATTGAGCACCCGTGCGGTGCAAATCGCTACGCAGGTTGAGGATGTGCAGTCTGTCAGCGACAAATTGCAGGTGAAAGATTCCCAATCACAATCGGTTGGTGCTTATGCCGATGATGCAGTGATTACCAGCACGATTAAAGCCAAACTGTTGGCAGATGACATTGTTCCGTCTCGTAAAGTGAAAGTCGAAACGCAGGCTGGCGTCGTGCAGCTGAGCGGCGAGGTGGACAGCAAAGCGCAGTCCGACCGGGCTGAAAGTATTGCGAAGGCCGTTGACGGCGTGAAAAGCGTTAAGAACGACCTGGCAGTGAAATAACCATCGCCATACCGTACAGGGTTATCCGTAGTCGCGGATAACCCTACCTAATCCGCACAATAAAACACCACTTGTGGATACGCAGTCAGGACGCAAGAAGCGCGTCAGGATGACCACCATGATTATTTTTCATTTTTGTCTGGTAAGGAGAGCGTATGTTTCGTTGGGGCATTATATTTTTAGTCATCGCACTGATCGCGGCAGCACTGGGTTTCGGCGGATTGGCCGGTACAGCAGCTGGCGCGGCGAAAATCGTCTTTGTGGTCGGTATTATTCTGTTTCTGGTTAGCTTGTTTACGGGTCGAAAACGGCCGTAGCACAGCACATTCCTTCATTCTTTCTCCATAGAAAGAAATGTCATACAGAGCACACAGCCGCGCCACGCGGCTGTCACATTTTACCGGCACACTATCTTCTACTGACACTACCCGCGTATTTGCTGCATTTCGACAGTTTATCAGGAGGGTTATGATGAATAGCGATATCGTTGTTGGCAAATGGAAACAGTGGAAAGGGAATTTCCTGGCGCTGTGGGCCGACTGGTTTGACAGCGACTGCGCCTGGCTGGAAGGGAGTAACGATTACCTGTCCGGCGTCTTGCAAGAGGGTTACGGAAAAGCGCACGAAGAGGTATCCTCAGAAAAAACCACGTTACACTGAGGCCTCACCGTAACGACAAGTCCGATTCTGCCATGAGGCTTTGGCAGGATAGTTCTTGGGCGTAGATTAGGTCGCCTCGTCTTGACGGGCCTAATTTTGACGGAGAGAAGCAACGTGCTTTCTGAACAACACCGCTTTATCGATACCCACTGTCATTTTGATTTCCCCCTATTCTATGATGATGCACCGGAAAGCTTGCGGCTGGCGCAAGACGCTGGCGTTGAGCGCATCATTATTCCGGCTGTGGCTTCTCAGCATTTTGAGCGCGTGTTGACGCTCTCTCGCACCTACTCTCCGCTTTATGCCGCATTGGGCCTTCACCCGCTTTATATCGCTGAACATCAGGAAAGCGACCTGCTCCGTCTGGAAGAGGAACTGCGCCAGCTACCTGTAAAGCTGGTGGCGGTGGGGGAGATTGGGTTGGATCTCTATATGCCGGAACCGCAGTTTGAGCGGCAGCTTACCTTCCTTGAGGCTCAGCTTCGGCTGGCGAAAAAATACGATCTCCCGACGATCCTGCACTCACGCCGCAGTCACGACAGGCTGGCGCAATTACTCCGCCGTATCGACGTGCCACGTACTGGCGTGGTTCACGGGTTTGCAGGCAGCCTAGCGCAGGCGCAGGCCTTTATCCGGCTGGGCTATTACATCGGCGTAGGGGGAACCATTACCTATGACAGAGCGAATAAAACGCGTCAGGCGATCGCACAGCTGCCGTTAGATCGGCTGCTGTTGGAAACTGATGCACCTGATATGCCGATGAGTGGTTATCAGGGGCAGCCAAACCGACCCGAGCGTATTTCGTGCGCGTTTCAAACGCTGTGTGAGTTACGTACAGAATCGCCTGAAGAAATTGCCGAGGCGCTGTTGCAGAATTCGTTCAGGCTGTTTGGACGGCTTACCCCGTCATAACGCTGAGAGTGTTACGACGCTACCCGTTACACCACAGCCAGTCCCCCAAGTGGAAGAATCTTTGCTTCCGCTTTTCTCTTATTTCTGTGCAATAACGAACAGAACAGCCATTTCGATTTCATATACCAACCATAAAATTGTGATGAATATCACTTTTCAGTGTTTTGGACTGTTCGATGTTGTGTGTATTTGTGACATAAATTAGCGACCTTTACGGGCCTGTCTTTATAATCGGCTCGCCAGCGCGTGCTTACCGTTCTGGCGAAACGATTTTTATTATGCTCTCACTTTTTTCACGCGTTATAGGGAACTGCACATGCAACTCGTTATGAGTCTCGTCGGCATGATTGTTCTGATACTGTGCGCGGTTATGCTGTCCAATAACCGTAAAGCTATCAGATTGCGCACCGTAGCCGGTGCTTTCATTCTTCAGATCGGTATTGGTGCGCTGGTGCTGTATGTACCAGTAGGCCGCAAGATTCTGGAAGGTTTGACGGGCGGTGTAGCAAACGTTATCGCCTACGGAAATCAAGGCGTTTCGTTCATGTTTGGCGGTCTGGTATCCGACAAAATGTTCGAAGTATTTGGCGGTGGCGGATTTGTTTTCGCACTCCGCGTATTGCCGATTATTGTCTTTTTCTCTTCCCTTATCGCCGTGTTGTACTACATGGGCATTATGCAGATAGTCATCAAGATACTCGGTGGCGGATTGCAGAAACTGTTGGGAACCTCCCGTACCGAATCCCTTTCTGCGACGGCCAATATCTTTGTCGGCCAAACGGAAGCACCGCTGGTGGTCCGTCCGTATATTGCCAACATGACGCAGTCAGAGCTGTTTGCGGTGATGTGTGGCGGGTTGGCCTCGATTGCAGGTGCGGTGATGGCGGGCTATGCCCAGATGGGCGTGCCGTTGGAATATCTGATTGCGGCCTCCTTCATGGCTGCACCGGGCGGGTTACTGTTCGCGAAACTGATGGTGCCGGAAACGGAAAAAACGCACGACCACGATGAGATGGTTGGCTTTGTCGATGAAGACGATCGCCCAGCTAACGTCATTGATGCCGCGGCAAGCGGTGCGGCTTCCGGTATGCAGTTGGCGCTGAATGTGGGCGCGATGCTGCTGGCGTTTATCGCGTTGATCGCCGTGTTGAACGGCATTCTGGGCGGCATCGGTGGCTGGTTTGACTATCCGCAGCTGTCACTGGAACTGATTCTGGGCTGGTGCTTTGCGCCTGTTGCGTTCCTGATTGGTATTCCGTGGAGTGAAGCAAGCGTTGCGGGCTCGTTCATTGGGCAGAAACTGATCGTCAATGAGTTCGTCGCTTACATGAATTTCAGTGAATATCTGAAAGCGGATGACGTGGTACAGGCCGCAGGTTTGCAGGTTCTGTCGGATCATACCAAAGCTGTGATTTCGTTCGCGCTGTGCGGCTTTGCTAACCTTTCGTCTATTGCTATCCTTATTGGAGGTTTGGGCAGTATGGCACCGACTCGGCGCCAGGATATTGCCCGCTTTGGTTTGAAAGCGGTTGCGGCAGGTACGCTTTCTAACCTGATGAGCGCCTGCATCGCAGGGTTCTTCCTGGCCCTGTAAATGTAACCAGGCATTCTTGCAGTAGCGAGATGATGGGCGGCGAAAGTCGCCCATTGTTCGTTTAATCCCCCTATTTTTTTCAGGGTTTAAACGTGGCCTATGCAGCATTTACCGAATGCGGGTGCGATATGCTTGCCTGAGTGGAGCAACATGCTTTCTGCTTTTATTGATGATGTTGAATGGATTACTTTTCCACGGGCAACGGACGGTGCCGCCTACCCAGGTATTACTGCTCGCTGCCATTTCCATTTGTCCGCCTACGACGACGCGCTTTTTGCCGAGGCGAACATTCCTTTCTCCGACGCGCTAGAGCGCGCCGTACCGAAACGACGTGCCGAATTTCTGGCTGGACGCTGTGTGGCCAAACACGTGTTGAACAAGCTTGAACACCCTGGTTTTGTTCTGCATAGCGGGGAAGACCGCTCGCCGCAGTGGCCGGGCAATATTGCCGGTTCGCTGAGCCATAACAAAGACAGCGTACTCTGCGCCGCCCATTTACGGAGCGATGCGCTATCGTGCGTGGGCGTTGATATCGAAGGGTTTATGTCCGACGAGCGTGCGCAGTCGCTGTGGCCCGGCATCATTGGCGACGAGGAATTCCAATGGTTTCATGAGCGGGATGAGGCATTTAGCTGTTTGCTAACGATCAGCTTCTCGGCGAAGGAGAGCCTGTTCAAGGCGCTTTACCCACAGGTGCGGCACTATTTTGATTTTCTGGATGCTCGGCTGGTGGCGCTGGATATCACCAAACGCGAGTTCGAGCTAGAACTGCTGACGGATCTGACACCGACGTTTTACGCCGGACGCCGTTTTAAAGGCGCGTATCTGTTAAGAGAGTACGACGTCACCACGTTTCTCTGCTGCTAAAAAAGCCCGCGTTAGCGGGCTAGAGTCATTCATCAGAACTTATAGCTCACGCCGCCGTACACCGTACGTCCAGACAGGAAGTAGTCGTTGTTGGTAGCGACGTAATCCCGTTTTTCGTTGGTCAGGTTTGTGAGGCCCAGTTTCAGGTCCACATTTTTAACCGGCGTATAGGTAGCACCGATATCCACGGTATTGAAGCCGCGTGTCTTGCTGCCTTCTTTATCAAACAGATACTGGTTACCCGTGTACTGGTAAGAAATATAGGTTGATAAGTTATCCAGTGCTTGCCAGTTCAACTGCGTGTTAACCGTATTTTTCGGTGTTTGCTTCAAGCGCATTTTGGTTGTGCGGTCTTCGGCATCGACGATGGTCCAGTTGGTGGTCCAATTTAAATCATCTGTCACATCGACCCAGAACGAAGTTTCAATCCCCTGAATTCTCGCCTTATTCACATTGATGTAGCTTATTCTTGTCATTCCAGGCAGTCGTGTTTCTGTCTGGATCATATCTTTTATGTCGTTGTTAAACAGAGTAACGCCTGCCCCGAAGCGCTCTGCTTCATAGGCGGTACCAAGTTCATAACTTACCGCAGTCTCTGGTTTAAGATCGGGATTTCCGACTTTCTGGCAACCACCACGGCAGTCAACTATTGAGTAACCTTTTGTTGATTGGGCCAGCGTTGGTGCTTTGTAGGCTTTGCTGACCCCCCCTTTTATTACCCAGTTGTCCGTCAGGCTGTAGGTTGCGTAAGCGCGTGGACTTAACTCAGTTCCATAGACCTCATGTTGGTCGACGCGGCCTGCAAAAGTTAATGCCAAATCGCCAAGTTTAAATTCGTCTTGTAGGAAAATAGCCCCTTGGCTGACATCAACGCCTCCGCCGGGTAGGTTCATCGTGTGTTTTAGCGACGTGAGACGATACTCGCCACCCCCAGTCAGCAGGTGATCGCCCAGATAGCCAGAAATTTGGCCATCGATAGTATGGTTATCCTGTGTCGTATCTGCTCTGCCGCCTTTGAGCTCTGAGTTATCCATTAGCTTGACGTTTTCATAGTAGTAGCGCAGTCGCGTGTCGATATTCTCCCAACTACCGTTGTGTGTTAACCCTAGGCCAAGACGATCCATTTTTTGGATATTACGTTTTGCTACACCGTAGTTGTTCCAGTCTACATCTCGGTCATCTTTGGTATAGGTGACATCAAAGTCCAGGCTTTGTCGATCATCAATCAACCAACTTAGATTCCCTAACAGGTTGAGGTTGTCACGCTCTTCAAGTGCGTCAGTATTCGGATTTTTCGATAGTTCGGTACGCCAGGCATCACGCTTTCCGCCATCAATAATCAAGCTACCCAACAGCGTATTCTCTATCAATGGGCCGCTGACGTAGCCGCTTAGGCGGTTGTGGTCGCCACCGGAACCTTCGGTCGGTGCTTCAAAGTTATAGCCGATCTCACCCGTTGCTTTCTCTCCCGGCTGACGCAGAATCACGTTTACCACACCACCCAGCGCATCGGCTCCGTACAAAGAAGACATGGGGCCACGGATGACTTCAACGCGATCGATGGCGGAAACGGGGAGGGAAGCAAGATCAAAATCGTTAGCGTAGTCGCTGATCAATGCTTCGCGTGAGTTAACCCGACGACCGTTGATCAGCAGTAAGGTGTAGTCCGCTTTCATGCCACGGATCTTGATTTCGTTACGGCCATAGGTAGATGACGGATTGATGTTAATGCCCGGCAGCTTTTTCACCGCGTCGGTAACGTTGTTCACCGACATCTTTTCCAGCTCGGCGCGGGTGATGACAGAAACGCTAGCGGGGGCGCTTAGCGTGGTATGTTTCGTCTGTGTTGCTGTCACGACGATTTTTTCATCTGCCGCGTTTTCTGCCTGTGCGAGTGCAGGCAGTGCCAGTAACCCAGTCACCAGCAGGGCGCGATACACCTTGCTGTGTGGAAAATGATGATATGAAAAACGACTTTCCGGTTTTAGCTGCATGTCAAAGACCCCATCAAAGAGTGGAAAAAATATCCCCGTAAATAGCGTGTTGTATTGCGTATATTGCCGACCCACTCGTACGTGAATCGATCGGTTTATTGCCCTGTATACCCGTCATACTTCAAGTTGCATGTGCGTTGGCTACGTTCACTCACCCGAATCACTTACCTGAGTAAGCTCATCGGGATTCCTTCTCTTGCCGCCTTCCTGAAACTCGAATTATTTAGGGTATTGTCTGCGCAGGCTGTCGTGCGGCCATCTTTCGGCTGCGTTCAGCCAACTGCGGAATCAGGCGCATGGTCAGCAGCATGGCGGCCAGCGCAAATACGGCGCTGGCGATAGCGAGCTGTGAGAAGCCGTCAATTTTCCCCTCAACGGAGGTGCTCAGATAAGCGGCAGACGCGACGCTGGCAAGCCCCGACGCCACGTTGGCCGCGGTTCCCTGATAGGACATAAATGCGGCGCGCTGATGCGGTAGCGGAATACCCGCAGTAATCGCCAGCGTGCTGCTGGAGCGGGCTGCGCTGAGCGCCATGAACAGGGTGAACACCAGATACAGGGAAAGTGAAAACGGCAAAACGAAACCGCAGAGAATCACAACGGCCAGCAGCAGCGTCGTGACGACAATCGTCCGGCTGGCATATCCTCGATCTAACAGATTGCCGCACAGCTGCATGGTCACCATGCTTGCCAGTCCGCCGCAGAGATAGAGCAGGGAAATATCATCTCGCGGGAAAGCCAGATTGAACTGAAAGTAGTTGGAAAAGTGGGGGATCAGCAGGAAATGACCGAACATTTGCAGCGACATGATTGTCAGCCCCAACAGGAAAAGCGGGGATGCTAGCAGTTCATGTAATACCGAAGCGGGTGCTGTCGTGGTCGAAGACCCTTGCTGAGCGCGGTGCGTCGGCGGCATTGACGGAAAGCGCCACAGCACCAACAACACCAGCAACAGGCCGCCAAGGCCGAAAGTATAAAATGGCGCCTGCCAGTTAATACGGTGCGCCAGTTCCAGCGACAGCGGCATGATGACAATCGCCGCGAGCGAAAAACTCATGCCGACATACGCCAACTGCTTTCCGCGCTCGTTGGCAGGCACAATGTCGACAACCGCCGCCATCAGGACGCCAGATGCCGGCCCGGCCACGCAGCCTGCCAGAATAAACAGCAGTAAAAGATGGGTTTGACTGGTGGCAAACATGCAGGCGGCCGTTAGGCCGAAGCGTAGTGTTAGCAGCACAATCAGAGCATGTTTACGGTTAAATCTGTCCAGATAGGGAGCGGCGAGGAAGCCGACAATGGCAGAGGCAAACGTTGCGCCACCGCTAATGTAGCCGATGTTCTTGGCATCCATGGACAGTGCGCTGATGAAGTCGGGGCCTAACGGCATCACCATCATCAGGCTACCGAGGGAAAGCATGTTAATTAGCAGCGCCAGATGCACAACAGATCGGGTGTGCGGGCGGTACATGCTTTCATCCATGACAGGCTCACATTTAGACACAGTTAGTAAAATATTTGCGCAGTCTAGCGCAGCTTAATTTTCCTGACAATGAATGATAAGTATTTTCATTATCATCTGTGATGTGGGTTTTATAATCAATACATTCCATTTGCTAATCATTATCCATTCTGAAACATACACAAAAAAATTGATTAACATCAATTTAACCCCTAATTACTGGGCGTGAATTACCATTCTGTGGAAGGATTGACCGAACACGTTACTTCAGTGTAATTTAACTGCGCTTAATATAAATGATAATGATTTTAATAATCATTGGTATTTAATTTGCGAGCGCAGGAGCTGTCTTGTGGATACACTGATTACAGAAACTGAAGCATCTAGCGGGCTAACCTATTCGGAACAAACCGCTTTTTTATATGCATCGGAACACCGAAGCCTTTCTACTTCTGGCTTATTTGAACGTATTTCTTCCCCTGTTTGTGTTCCGGGCTCGCACGATGACAGGCTTAGCCCTGCAATCGCGCAGGCATTCCAGCGAGCGCGTCAGGCAGGGCAGTCGCTGCCTATTGTTGTGGGGGCGATTCCCTTTGATACCACGCAACCGTCTTGTCTCTATATCCCTGATAGTTATACCGTTACGACGAAGTCTGAACTCGTCAGCCGTGCCCGTAAGCACACGGCTGCGGGTCCTACCGCGTTAACGTTAAACAGCGTCCCGGACGAATGTCAGTTCAAGTCCATCGTGGCAGAGGCCGTTGAGCGCTTCCGCCGTGGTGAACTTAGCAAAGCGGTGCTGTCACGTATTCTGGACATTGAGCTGGCGAGCCCCGTTAAGGCGCAAACGATCCTCAATAACCTGATGGTGCAGAACGCGGGTGGCTATCACTTCTCACTGCCGCTGCCGGATGGTTCGGTCTTGCTGGGGGCGAGCCCGGAACTGCTGCTGCGTAAGCAGGGGAACGTCATTGTTTCTAATCCGCTGGCGGGATCGGCGCGACGAATGAACGATGAACATCTGGATTACCTCAACAGTCAGCGCCTGCTGAAATCGGGCAAAGACAAGCACGAACATAAGCTGGTGGTGGACGACATTCGCCAACGCTTGATGCCGCTGTGCGCGTCGTTAACGATTCCATCGGTCCCTTCGCTGATGCACACCGCCTCCATGTGGCACCTGTCTACCGCTATTCGCGGTGAACTGGCGAACCCAGAGATGACGGCGCTTCAGGTCGCCTGCCAGCTCCATCCGACCCCCGCACTGTGCGGCTTCCCAACGCAGGAAGCACGTCAACTGATCGCCGAGCTGGAACCGCACGATCGTGGCGTATTCAGCGGCATCGTCGGCTGGTGTGATGCCAACGGCGATGGTGAATGGGCGATAGCGATTCGCTGCGGCACCATTAAACACAACAAAGTCCGTCTGTTTGCTGGCGCGGGCATTGTTGAGGCATCCGTCCCCGAGGATGAATGGGCTGAAACCGCCGCCAAATTAAACACGATGCTGAATGCGTTTGGGCTTAACTCAGGTGTGGATGGACTATGAGCATTGAATTTACGCCCTGGCCAGAGGAACTGGCACAGCGTTATCGCGACAAGGGATACTGGACCGGCCTGCCGTTGACGGATGCCTGGGAGCGCCATCTGGCGACGCAGCCCGACGCCATTGCGGTGGTGTGCGGCGAGCGGCAGTGGAGCTATCGGGAACTGGATCGACAGTCTTCCGCACTGGCATCGCGCCTGACGGAAAGCGGCCTGCGCTGTGGCGACACCGCGCTGGTACAGTTGCCGAACGTGGCCGAGTTCTACCTGACCTTTTTTGCGTTGCTGAAAATGGGCGTCGCGCCAGTTAACGCACTGTTCAGCCATAACAAGCTGGAGCTGCTGTCGTACGCCACGCAGATCGAACCGCGCTTGTTGATCGCCTCGGCTGAACATTCACTGTTTGGCAACGGTGAATTTCTGGATCGGCTACAGACGCAGGTTCCCCGTCTGCAAACGGTGGTGATGCTCGGCGACAGCCCGCTGGGGCACAGTCTGTCAGACTGGTTGCAGCCGCGCGCGTCAACCAGCCAGTATCAGCCTTCTGCGCCGGGGCAGGTGGCTTTCTTCCAGCTTTCTGGCGGCAGTACCGGCACGCCGAAGCTGATTCCCCGCACCCATGACGACTATTACTACAGCGTGCGCCGCAGCGTGGAAATTTGCGAGCTTACGCCGCAAACCCGCTACCTGTGTGCCTTGCCCGCGCCGCATAACTTCCCGTTAAGTTCGCCCGGTTCGCTCGGCGTGTTTTACGCCGGTGGACGCGTCGTACTGGCGCCAGATCCGGGGGCGATGACCTGCTTCCCGCTGATCGAACGCCATCAGATCGATATTACCTCGCTGGTGCCGCCCGCTGCTGCGCTGTGGATCCAAGCGGCCGAACAGTTTGGTGGCGCGCTGCGTAGCCTGAAAATCTTGCAGGTGGGCGGTGCGAAGCTGAGTGAAACCGTCGCACGCCGTATTCCAGCGGTGTTGGGCTGCCAGCTACAGCAGGTGCTCGGTATGGCGGAAGGGCTGGTGAACTACACCCGACTGGACGACAGCGATGAGCACACCTTCACGACGCAAGGCTATCCGATGAGCCCGGACGATGAAGTGAAAGTGTTGGACATCGACGGTAATCCGGTGCCGAGAGGCGAAGCGGGTCTGCTGGCGACGCGCGGCCCGTATACTTTCCGCGGCTATTACCGCAGCCCGGAACACAATGCCCGCGCCTTCGACAGTGAAGGTTTCTACCATTCGGGCGATGTGGTGCAGATGACCGAAGATGGCTATTTATGCGTGGTCGGACGGGAGAAAGATCAGATTAACCGAGGCGGTGAAAAGATTGCCGCGGAAGAGATCGAAAATCTGCTGCTCAAGCATGACGGCATTCTCCATGCCGCGCTGGTGTCCATGCCCGATCCGATTATGGGCGAAAAGAGCTGCGCTTTTCTGGTGGTCAGCGATTCCTCGCTGAAAGCCATCACGTTAAGAAAATATCTTCGCAATCAGGGTATTGCTGAATTCAAACTGCCGGACCGCTTCGAGATGATCGACACCTTACCCGTTACGCCGGTCGGCAAGATTGATAAGAAATCACTCCGTCAGCGCATCCAGACCCAACTTAGCACTCAAGCCGAACGTAGTATTCAAAACCAATAAGGATTTTGTGATGGCAATCCCTTCTATTGCTTCTTATCCCCTGCCGCGCGCACAGGATTTCCCTGAGAATAAAGTTTCCTGGGCGTTTGAACCCGAGCGCGCGGTGCTGCTGATTCACGACATGCAGGACTATTTCGTGAATTTCTATGGTGCGGACAGCCCGCTGGCGCAGCAGTTGATTGAGAACATTGTGGCGTTGCGAACCTACTGCAAAGCACAGGGGATTCCGGTGGTGTATACCGCGCAGCCGAACGAGCAAAGTGCGGCCGACCGTGCGCTGCTGAACGACATGTGGGGCGCAGGGCTGAACAATCATCCTGAAAAACAGCGCGTCGTGAACGCGCTGACACCGGATGAGCACGACACGGTGCTGGTGAAGTGGCGCTACAGCGCATTCCACCGTTCACCGCTGGAACCGATGATGAAAGAGATGGGCAAAGATCAGCTGATTATCTGCGGCGTTTACGGGCATATCGGCTGCATGATTACCGCGACGGATGCCTTTATGCGCGACATCAAGCCGTTCATGGTCGGCGATGCAGTGGCGGATTTCTCACTTCAGGAACACCAGATGGCGCTGAAATATGTGGCGACGCGCGTCGGACGGGTGGTTAGCACGGCAGAACTCACAGGAGCAAAAATGGCACAGGCACTGACGAAACAAGGACTGAGAGCGCACCTGCTGACCTTGATCGACGAAGAAGAGGATCAGTTCGATGAAGATGAAAATCTGATCGACTACGGTTTGGATTCGGTGCGCATGATGTCACTGCTGACTGAATGGCGTAATCAGGGCGTCACGCTGAGCTTTGTCGATCTGGCGCGTAACCCTAGCCTGAATGCCTGGTGGGCGCTGATCGAAAAACAGCAGGGAGCCGCATCATGAAGCCTTTGAGCGTTGCGCAGCGCGGACTGTGGTTAGGTCATGCCCTGAACGATGATAAGGCGACGTTCAACACGGCAGAGTGCATCGCGTTTGATGGCAAGGTCGATATTGAAGCCATGCTGAGCGCGATCCGTCAGGCGGTCATGGAGTGTGAGTGCCTGTACTGCCAGTTTGTTGAGGTTGCCGGTGAACATGCCGACCAGCCGGAAATCGGCTTTGTAGCTTCACAACTGCCAGTGCCGATTGGCGTGCTGCCGATTATTGAACTGTTGCCTGCGCCGATGAAGGATGAAGAGCAGACGATACGCCAGTGGGCGCGTGAGGAAATTGCTCGGCCGCTGGATTTGCTGAACGGCTTACCCTGCCGCTTTGCGCTGCTGTGTGGTGAAAAACGTGATTTTCTCTACAGTTGCGTTCACCACATTGCGCTGGACGGCTTTGGCACGACGATGCTGTTTCAACGTATCGCCCAGATCTATACCGCGCTGACGGCGGGGCAACCCGTGGCGGTGGCGGAGTTCGGCCCGTTCAGCGAGGTGCTGGAAGAAGAACAGCAGCGTGATGCCAGCGGGCAGACGGCGCAGGCGCGTGATTTCTGGCTGGAAACGCTGAATGCGATGCCGGAACCGGCCAGTTTCAGCGAGAAGAAAGCACCGATTGCGGCGCGTTTTTTGCGCCAGAGCAGCGTGTTGCCGACGGATATTTGGCAGCCGCTGACGGCGCTGTGTGAAGGTAACAAAATCAGCTGGCCGGATCTGTTTCTGGCGATGCTGGCGACGCACCTCAAGCTGGTGTCCGGCAGCGACAGATTGACGTTCGGCATGATGGTGATGAACCGTATCGGCTCCGCCTCGCTGACGGTGCCGAGCATGCAGATGAATATCGTGCCGCTGTGCATTCAGGTGGATGAACAGGCGGACTTTGTCACATTGGCGCAGCAGGTTGCCCGCACCAAACGCACGCTGCGTCGTCATCAGCATTATCGCTATGAGCATTTACGGCGCGATCTGAACCGTGTCGGCGGCGAGCAGCGACTTTTCGGCCCGCTGATCAATATCATGCCGTTCGATCATCCGCTCAACTACGGATCGCTGTCGTCCAGCACGCTGAATCTCAGCGCCGGACCGGTAGAAGATCTGACGATCGAGATCCATTTCAAACCCGATGGCACACCGGTATTGGATTTTGATGCCAACCCGGCTTGTTACAGCGCGGAAGCGCTCGCCAGCCTGCAAGAAACACTGTTTACGCTGCTTCAACGCTGGCTGGCACAGCCGCAGCAAACCAGCGGCGAGCTGCTGGGACGCTGGCTGCGTGAAGAACGTGAACTGGCGCTGATCACCAGCCGCGAGCCTGAACCGTTTGTCGAACCGGTTCTGACGGCGATTGCCAAGCAGGCGCGTAAAAACCCGCATCATCCAGCGCTGACGCAGCGTGACCGGCAGTACAGCTACCAGCAGTTGCTGGATCTGAGCGGTCAGGCCGCTGCGGCGCTGCATGAGCGCGGCGTTCAGCCCGGTGAGCGCATCGGCATTATGCTGAACCGCAGCCCGGAAACCATTATTTGCCTGCTGTCCGTGATGCAGTGCGGCGCGGTATATGTGCCGCTCGATCCTGAACAGCCGCACGAACGTCAGCAGCACATCATCCAGATTGCCGGGCTACGCACGATTGTGACGCAGGCGGATTACCAGCATCGGCTGGCGTCGGTCTTTTCCGGCGAGATCGTTCTGGCGGGGCATCTTCTGTCATCCAGCGCACAGGCTGCCGCGCTGCCGCCTGTGGAAGCGAGAGACGGGCAGATTGCCTATGTCATGTTCACCTCGGGATCGACTGGATTGCCGAAGGGTGTGGAGATCGGCGCCAGCGCGCTGGATCACTTCACGGCAGCGGCACGCCAGCGCTACGGCCTGCGTGCAACGGATCGCGTGCTGCAATTTGCCCCGTTCAATTTCGATGCCAGCATTGAAGAAATTTTCGCCACGCTGACCAGCGGTGCAACGCTGGTGCTGCGTACCGACGAGATGCTGGAATCGATTCCGACCTTTGTCGAACAGGTAGAAGAACAGGCGATTACGCTGCTCGATCTGCCGACCGCATTTTGGAACGAATGGGTGGTAGGGCTGAAAACCGGCACGTTGACCATGCCTTCCGCACTGCGCGCCATCATCATCGGCGGTGAGGCGGTGTACCCCGAACAGCTGGCGCAGTGGCAACGCCATGCGCCGAACACGCTGCGCTTAATCAACACCTATGGCCCAACCGAAACCACGGTGGTAGCGACCAGCTGCGATCTGCAAACACAGTCTGCCGAAGTGGCACAGCTTCCTATCGGTCTGCCGCTGGCGGGTGTCAACGCGCTGATTCTGGCGGCAGGTGACCGCCCTGCGGCGGAAGGCGAGCTGGTGCTGCTGGGGCCAACGCTGGCAGCGGGTTATATCGGTACAGAACACACGGCGTTTACGCAAATAGCGGTGGGCGATCAGGCGCTTCCTGCTTACCGCACCGGTGACAGAGTACGGCTGGAGAAAGGACAGTTGCTGTACCTCGGGCGCATGGACAACGAGTTTAAAATCAGCGGCTACCGGATCCAGCCAGGCGAAGTTGAAGCCCATCTGCTGGCGCAGCCGGACGTCGATGAAGCCTGCGTACAGGGCATTGTTTACCCCAACGGCGTGCGGCGTCTGGTGGCGTTTGTTGCCACGAAAGCAGGCGAGATTGATGCGCGTGCGCTGAAGCAGCGTCTGGGCAGCGTTCTGCCGCCAGCAATGATCCCGACCGATTATCGCGCCTTCCGCCAGTTGCCGAAAACCGGTTCCAACAAGGTCGATCGCAAGCGTCTATTAGCGGAATACCGCGACGAAGCACCGGCGCAGGCATTAGCCAACGAAACCGAGAACCGGGTCAGTGCCATCTGGCAGCAGATCCTCGGCGTGTCGGGGATCCAATCGCGGGATAACTTCTTCGAACTGGGTGGACAGTCGTTGCAGACCATCCAGATCGTCAACCGTCTGGCTGCCGAATTTTCCGTCAGCATCAAGGTGTCTGATGTGTTCGATCATCCTCAGCTCAGCGACTTCTGCCGCTATCTGGACGACAGGCTGTCACAGGATGAAAACAGCGTGGAAATGGTGTGGTAGGGAAAATGATGAACAAGGCACAACCTCTTCAGTTTGATTTCAGCGGCCAGACCGTCTGGGTTACGGGTGCGGCGAGCGGCATTGGCGAAAGCATTGCCCGCCAGTTTGTCGCGCTGGGCGCGAACGTGATCGGCTTCGACCGCGCATTCCGACATCAGGATCATCCGTTTACCTGTGTGACGCTGGATATCAGCGAGCCGGACAGCGTGACGGCGGTCTGTCGCCAGCAGCTGGCGGAAACGGGACTCGACGTTCTGGTCAACGCGGCCGGGATTCTGCGTCTGGGTGATATCGACGCGTTGAGCGTCGATGACTGGCATCAGTGTATTAACGTCAATGCCTCCGGTGCGTTTTACCTGCTAAACGCACTGGTTCCGCATTTCAAGCAGCAGCGCCGTGGCACGATTGTCTGCGTCGGCTCCAATGCCGCGCATGTGCCACGTCTACAGATGGCGGCGTACTGCGCTTCGAAAGCGGCGCTTACCAGCCTGTCTCACTGCGCGGGTCTTGAGTTAGCGCCTTACGGCGTGCGCTGCAATCTGGTGTCGCCGGGATCGACGGATACGCCGATGCAGCGCGGCATGTGGCACAGCGCCGATGCCGAACAGCGCACTATCGCGGGCTTTCCTGACCAGTACAAACTGGGAATCCCGCTGGGCAAGATTGCTCAGCCGGAAGAGATTGCCAATACCGTGGTTTTTCTGGCTTCCGATCTGGCCAGCCACATCACCATGCAGGACGTGGTGGTGGATGGCGGGGCAACGCTGACGGCCTGATTTGCTGAGAGAGTGACAAGTCATGAAGGATATCGTAACGCTGTTAAAGCAGCTGGAACGGCAGGGCGTTCGTCTGGCGTTGAATGCACAGGGACAGCTGATTTCGCAGTCCAACAAAGACGCGATCACGGCAGACATTGGGCGCACGATTAAGGAAAACAAAGACGCCATTGTGCGCTGCCTGACGGCGCAGCAGGCGTTTGAGCGCCCCATCACGCCGCAGAATGCGACGTCTGGCCCGCTGTCATCATCGCAAAGCGGACTGTGGTTTATTGAACAGTACGAAGAGCAGTCACACCTCTACAATATGCCGGTCTATTTTCGCCTGACCGGCACGCTGGATGTGGGCGCGCTGGAGTTTGCCTTTGACGCGCTGGCGCAGCGCCATGCCAGCCTGCGTACCCGCTTTGTGGTCAATGAACAGGGCAAGGGTGAACAGCGTATCGATGCCTATCAACCGTTTGTGATACAGCATGATGACTTCTCGCTGCTGCCGGAAGCTGAACGGGAAGTGCGCTTGCAACAGCAGGTAAAAGCGGAAATCAGCCGCCCGTTCGAGCTCACGGCAGGCGATCTCACCCGCGTGCGGCTGGTGAAGATGAGTGAACGGGTGCATGTGTTGATGATCACCCAGCACCATATTATTTCCGATGGCTGGTCGGTGAAGAATATGTTTGCGGACTTCAAACCGGCTTTTCTGGCCTGTCAAAACCGTCAACCTCATCCCGTCGAACCGACTCAGCTTAACTATATCGACTACGCACACTGGTTCAATTCCGCCTCGTTTCTGGATTATCACAACGAGTTCAAGCCGTTCTGGGTTGAGCGACTGACGGGGATCCCCGAGGTGCACAGCCTGCCGCTGGATAAACCGCGTCCGGCGCACCAGAACAGCGGCGGTGAGGTGATCTTCTCCGCGATCAACAACGATCTGTGGGATAAATTCAAACGCCTGTGTCAGCGCTACAATACGTCTAACTTCATTGGCCTGCATGCGGTGTTCTCCCTGATGCTGGCGCGCATCAGCGGCGAGAAAGATATCGTCATTGGTTCGCCGCTGGCCTACCGCGAGCGGCCGGATATCGAAGACGTCGTCGGCTTTTTCGTTAACACTATCGTGCTGCGCACCCAGTTGCAGGACAGCCAGAGCTTCGTCGATTACCTGCAATATTGTCGCGAGCAGGATTTGTCGGCTTTCGATCATCAACTTTACCGTTTTGAAGCGCTGAGCGAGGCGATCGGCTCCGATCGCACCACCGCGATCAACCCGATCTTCCAGGTGATGCTGGTGTATCAGGCCAAAGTGGATTTCAACGATCTGATCCCCGGCTGTGATGCGGCGGAAGAAACGTCGCCCGTGTTGCCTGCCAAGACCGATATTTCGGTCAAGGTGACGGAGCTGATGGGCGAGGTGCGATTGGACTGGCTATTTGCCACCGCGCTGTTTGAGCGCCAGACGATTCAGTATTACGCTGACCGCTTTATCCGGCTGATTGAGGCCGTGGTTGAGGCACCGGAAACCGATGTCTGGCATCTGCCGCTGATGGAAGCGGAGCGATTTGCTGCCGTGCTGGGGGAAAGTCAGCAACTGCCGCGTAGCTATCCGCAGCCGCAGCTGACGGTAACCGACGTGATTGAAGCCATCGCCCAGCGCGATCCCCAGCAGCTGGCGATAGCCTTTGATGGCGAACAGCGCACCGACACGCTGACGTACGCTGAGCTGAACAGGCAGGCGAATCAACTGGCGCACTGGCTGCACCGTCAGGGGCTGGGTGAACAGTCGCTGGTTGGCGTGCTGGCGAAACGCGATCGCTACTTTGTCATTGCGCTGCTGGCCGTCTGGAAAGCGGGTGCCGCCTATGTTCCGCTGGATCCCGACTATCCGCCTGAGCGGCTGCGCCACATCATTACCGATGCCAATCTTGCCGTCATTCTCGGCGGTGATGGGCAACAGCTGGCGCAGTGGTCTGCCGAACAGTGCATCGATCTGACCGATCCTAATGTTGTCGCACAGTGGCACGATCTGCCGGGCGATGAACCGCCTGCCATTCCGCGCCATGCACAACAGCTGGCGCAGGTGATCTACACCTCGGGATCGACCGGTCTGCCGAAAGGCGTCATGATCGAACACGGTTCGCTGATCAATCTGCTGGACGATCATCGCGATCGTATCGATTTCACGCCGCAAAGCACCATGTTCAACTGCATGTCGCTCTCGTTTGACGCCGGTAACATGACGACGCTGCTGCCGCTGAGCAGCGGTGGCACGCTGGCGTTTGGCGAGCCTAACGATCGGGCGATTGTGCAGGCCGAACAGGCGGGCGCGACGCATCTGATCCTGCCGACGGCGCTAATGTCGATTCTCGATCCACAGCACGTTAATGGCATTCAGGCAATTGGCATGGGCGGTGAAGCCTGCCCGAACGCCGTGGTGGAAAGCTGGGCCGATAAGGTCGCGCTGTACAACATGTACGGGCCGACGGAGTGTACCGTCACCGCGTTGAGCACCCGCCTGCGTAAAGGTCAGCCTGTCACCATCGGTAAACCCATCACGCATATTCAGGCGCTGATTCTGGATACGGCTGGGCAACTGTGTCCGGCGGGCGTACCGGGCGAACTGTGTCTTGCCGGGCTTGGGCTGGCGCGTGGCTACCTCAATCAGCCACAGATGACGGCCAGCCGCTTTGAACACATCACGCTGCATGATGTGAATAATGTCGAACACGGCACGGCGACGTTGCGCATTTATCGCACGGGTGATAAGGCCAGGCTGCTAAACAACGGCGACTATGAATACTGTGGCCGAATCGATGAGCAGATCAAGCTGCGCGGCTACCGCATCGAACCAGGTGAAATCGAGGCACAGCTGGCGGCGGTCTGTCCGTCGCTGAAGCAGGTTAAAGTCATTGTGGCACAGATCGGGAACCGTCCGGCGCTGGTCGCCTATGGCACAGTGAAAGCCGGTAGCAACAGCCCAGAGCCTGCCGCTGTGCTGATTGATGTCGCGAAGCACCTGCCGGAATACATGGTGCCTTTCCGACTGATTCTGCTGGAAGACATGCCGCTGACGCCGAACGGCAAACTCGATACGAAACAGCTGCCGCCGGTGCTGGAAGCCAGCGAGGGCGACGGTGAAGCCGATAATCCGCTGGAAGCGGACGTACTGGCGATTTGGCGCAGCGTGCTGAATACGCCGCTGGGCGTTGAGGATGATTTCTTCCGCTTAGGCGGCGATTCCATCCTTAGTATTCAACTGACCACCCGTCTGCGCAGCGCGGGCTATGTCTGCACGGTGAAAGACGTTTTCGAAGCAAAAAGCGTGCGGCGTCTGTGCCGCGTGCTGGCGCAGAATAACCGTGACACAGGGATTGTGGCGGAGCAGGGCACGCTGGAAGGCGAATTCGCGCTGCTGCCGATTCAGCGCTGGTTTATGGAACAGCCGCTGGCACGTCCTGAACACTGGAATCAGGCGGCGATGATCCAATTGCCGGACGTGGATACGGAACGGCTGACGACGATGTTGCAGGCGCTGATGGCGCAGCATGACGCGCTGCGTCTGGCTTGTGATGCCGACGGACAACGCTATCTGACGGATGTGCCTTGCCCTACTGTATCGACGCTGGATTATCGCCAGCTCGGTGACGACGGCCTGCAACAGGCGTTTACCGCATTGCAGAGTGAATTCGATCCCGCTCAGGGAAGAACGATGGCTGCCGCACTGGTACGCCACCATCCGCAGGCGGACACGGCGGTGTTCCTCGCTTTCCACCATCTGGTGATCGATGCCGTGTCCTGGCGCATTCTGGTCGACGATCTGGAACGGCTGTACCTCGGTGAACCGCTGTTGCCGAAAACATCGAGCTATCGCCAGTGGGGCACGGCGCTGAGTAACTATGCTACACAGCATGCGGAACAGTTGGCGTACTGGCAGGCGCAGGAAGACGGCGTGGATCAGACAGCGCTGCTGGCGGCGAAAGATCCGCAGGGCCAGGCCAGTGCGGCGATTCTGACGCTGGATGCGGAAACCACAGGCCAGCTGGTGAGCGAGGCCAACCGTGCCTTTAATACCGAAGTCAGCGATCTGTTGCTGGCAGCGCTGACCCGTACGCTAAACGATCTCGGCTGGGGCGACAAAGCACGCATCATGCTGGAAGGGCACGGCCGAGAAGCGATTGATCCGATGCTGGATGTCAGCCGCACGGTGGGGTGGTTTACCAGCACCTATCCGGTGTGTCTGCAAGATCGGCCCGACTGGGCTTCCCTGATTCAATCCAGCAAGGAACAGCTGCGTCAGGTGCCGGATAAAGGCGTCGGGTTTAATCCGCTGCGCTACCATCACCCGCAGGGTAGCTCGCTAACGCTGTCACCGATTGTGTTCAACTATCTCGGGCTGTCGGTTCAGGCGGCTGGCGTGTGGCGTCCGGTGGATGTCGCACCGGGAGGCTGCGTCGCGCCGGAGAATAAACCGGCAGAGGTTATCAGCCTTCACGGCGGTATTGCGGGCGGACAGCTGACGCTGCGTCAGGTCGGTTGCCTCAACCCGCGTGACAGCGAACGCCTGATGGCGCGACTGACGGAAAATCTGCGTGCGCTGACGGCAGCCTGTCTGGCACAGATGAATCACGGAACCGCCTTTACCCCTAGCGACTTCCCAGCGGTGACGCTGAGCCAGACGCAGCTCGACAGCCTGTCGCAGCGTTATGACATCGACACGCTGCTGCCGCTGTCATCGCTCCAGCAGTCGATGTTGTATCACCGCCTGCGCTGTCCGCAGGACGATGCTTACCATCTGCAAACGCCGGTTCGCTATGCGCAGGCGCTGGATGTGGAAGGTTATCGTCAGGCATGGCAGCGTCAAATTCAGCGTTTCCCGGCGCTGCGTGCCGCGCTGGAAAGCGAGTGTGCCAGCGTGCAGGTGATTGTGACGCAGACAGACCTGCCTTTCTACTATCAGGATGTGGCGCAGGAGGCCGAGCCGCACGTGGTCATCGAGCGCTATCGCCAGCAGGATTTACGCACCGGATTTAACTTGTCGCAGCCGCCGCTGTTGCGCATTGCCTGTTTCCGTTTGGGTGAGCAGGATTATCGGGTGCTCCTGAGCTGTCACCACAGCGTGATTGATGGCTGGAGTGGCCCACAGCTGCTGGGCGCGGTACATCGTGATTATCTTCTGTTGATGAACAGCCAAATGCTGATGAATGGTGAAACACCCGCAATTCAGGTGGATCGTGCCTATGTGGATCATGCACAGCACGCGGTGGCGCAGCAGCCCGCTGTCGATGCTTTCTGGCAGCAGCGGCAGCCGCTGCTGGCGCAGACGAACGATGTGGCGATGCTGTTTGCGGCGGCGGGGAAACGCGCCGATCTCAGCCAGCATCTGACGCAGGTTGAACCGCAGGTCACCGGCGTGAGCCTGAATGAGCAGGATCAGGCGGCACTCATTGCCTTTGCCCGCGAGGTGGGCGTCACGCACAGCATTATCGCGCAATACGCCTGGCACCGGCTGCTGGCGCGGTCGACTGGCGATGCGGTCAGCATTGTCGGGAACGTGCTGTCGGGCAGGGAAAGTCCGGTGGAGGGCGTGGCGAGCAGCGTGGGTCTGTACATCAACAGCCTGCCGCTGGCGCTGAGCTGGCAGCAGCCGGTATCGCTGCAACAGCATCTGGTGCAGTTGCAGAATGAGCTGATGGCGATGAATCAGCATGCTACGCAGTCGCTGATTGCGCTGACGGCCGGACGCTCGCGTCTGTTCAACAGCCTGTTTATTTATGAAAATTATCCAGGAGCGAAAGCAGAACAGAGCCAACGCGCTGATGAGCCGCATCGGTTATCTCCCGAATTTTCAGCTGCTTATGAAAAAGTCGAGATGCCGCTAAATCTGGTGGTGCGTGAGCAAGCGGGCTGCATGCTGTTGCGCTTCGAGTTTGATGCCGATGTGCTGGACAGTGCGCAGGCGCGTCGGGTGCTGATGCGCTGGCATGACGAAGTGGTGGCGCTGGTGAATAGTTCACCGCAGCAGCCAGCCGAGATTATTGGACATCATAAGACGGCCACCGCCGTGGCGGCATGCGACACAACGCAGGAAACTGCGCTGGCGAATCACGCTGGCTTGCCTGATTCGCCGTCTGCCCAGTCGCTGTTGCGCGTGTGGGCGCAGGCGCTACATCTCAGTGAATCTATCGTCAGTGAATCCGGCCTCTGGTCGCAGACGCTGTGTGAAAGCGGTGTCGATTCGCTCCAGCGTATTGCACTGGCACAGGCATTGAGCCGGGCGTTAGCGCAGCCGGTGAGCGTGGCGTTATTACAACGCTACCCTTCACCGCAGGCGCTGAGCGGGTATCTGGCACAATCGAGGGTTACCGCCAATGAGGAAACGCTGTCATGACAGGGAACGATGAAGCCGTAGGGAACCCGCTGGCGGATATCCAACAGCCCACGGCCTTCGGGCAGCGGGTGGGTGCCGCGCACGGTGAACAGCGGCACAGCAGTGAGCTGATTCAGCACTATCCTGCTTCGCTGGTGAGCGCAGCATGGAGCTGGCTGCTGTACAAATATAGCGGTGAAGAGCAGGTGTGCGCCGCGTTCGTCACGGCCGATCTTCCTGACAACGTAAGGCCGCTGATCGTGCATTTTCACCAGCGCGATCGTCTCGTCAGCGAGTGGATCGCCGCTGTGGGATCGTCGTGCGATCCGCAGTCTGCACCAGAGATGCTGGCCGCAGATACCCAGCATGCGCTGTTTAGCAGCCTGCTGATCGTGGGGGAGAGTGCATCGTTACCTGTGGTAGTACAAAAAGCGGCGCAAAACGTGGCGCTGATCGTACAGGTTCAGAACGATCGGTTAATTCTGACGGCACCTGACGGGCAGTTCGACAATCGGCAGCTACAGCGTATTGCCCGCGATCTGACGCAGCTACTTGATGGCCTGCTGGCACCGCGCTGGGAACGGCTGGAACAGATTCGCCTCAGCCCACAGGTGGTGCCGCTACCAGACGGGACGACGACGCACGCGCTACATGATGAATTGCTGGCACGCCTTGCTCAGGAAGCGCGTCAGGATCGCGTGGCGATCGTCTTTCAGGAGCGCGAAATACCCTATCGGGAGCTGTTGCAACGCGTGGCGCTGATTCAACAGGCGCTGGTTGCACAGGGCGTGACGGCTGGTCAGCGCGTGGGGCTGCACCTTAGCCGCCAGCCTGACACCGTTGCGGCGCTGTTGGCCTGTCTGTTTTCTCAGGTGACGTTTGTGCCGCTGGAGCCGGATTTTCCGGGGGAGCGTCTACAGGCGATTCAGCAGGAAGCGGCGTTGGCAGCGGTCTTGCAGGACGGTTATACCGGCGGCTCGCTGGCGTTTGACTGTCCGATACTGAACCTCTGCGATTTACCGTACGCCGCCAGTGATTCCACGGCGAGCGTACAGCTGGCGCGGACTGGTGGGCCGGAAACCGCGGCCTACATGATGTTTACCTCCGGCTCGACGGGGAAACCAAAAGGCGTGGTGATTGGTCAGCGGGCGCTGCAAACCTTTATTCATGCCAGCGTCGATCGGCTGGCTTTAACGGATAAAGCCAACTGGCTGCTGATTACCACGCTGGCGTTTGATATCTCCATGCTGGAAGTGTTTGCGCCGCTGTGGGTCGGCGGTGTGCAGCACCTGACCACGCATGAGGAGTACAAAGATCCGCAGGCGGTCGCAGCGTATTTGCAGACTCGGCCGGAGATCAACATCTTGCAGGCCACGCCTGCGTTTTGGCGCATGATGTTCAAGGCGGGCTGGCAGGGTAAACCCGACTTGGTGGCGCTATGCGGTGGTGAAGCACTGGATCTGCGCTTGGCACAGCGTCTGGTCAGCCGTTGCAGGACGCTGTGGAATTGCTATGGGCCAACCGAAGCGACAATTTGGTCGCAGATGGCGCAGATTGATGGCGCGGCGTTGGAGAACCAGCACACGGTCGCGCTGGGCAACACGCTGGCGGGTTATCAGCATCTGGTGATCGATGACGATCGTCATCCGCTGGCGGAAGGGATGGTCGGCGAACTGTGCATTCTCGGTGACGCGCTGAGCAGCGGATACTGGCAGCGTGACGATCTGACGCAGGATCGTTTTATTCAGCAGGAGGAATCCGGGCAGCGAATGTACCGCACCGGCGATAAAGTCCGGCTGTTGGCGGACGATCGCTATCAGTATCTGGGGCGTTTCGACGATCAGGTTAAATTACGAGGATTTCGCATCGAGTTAGGGGAGATCGAGGCGCAATTGAAGCGGATCGAACAGGTGCAGGATGCGGCTGTCAAACTTCAGGGGGAAGGAGATGAGGCGGTGCTGGTCGGTTACGTGGAATATAAACCCGGCTCGGAGATGACCAAGCTGGCGCTGCGCAAACAGCTGCATCAGTTCTTACCAGCTTACATGGTGCCTGGACGCATTGTGGTGCTCGACAAGCTGCCCAAAACCGGCAGCGGTAAGGTCGATCGCAAGCGTTTGACGGACGTCTGATAGTCAGTGGGGCAGCGGTGCTGCTATTTCACTGCGATGAGCGGTTTCCTTATATACAAATAATATAGGGAGCGAAATTGGGGTTGGTCGTTATCCGGCGTAAGAAATTATGCAGAGGAGATAGCAGGCTTAGGATGAGCCGCATGGATGCGGCGAAAGCTTGCGCCACGTCGGGAACGTGTCGCAAGCGGTCCGTTAAGCCTGATACCGACGAAGGCATCGCGCAGCGACATAATTTAGCCAAAAGCCAGGGTTCACAGGGCGACGGCGCTGAGCCGCCCTGTGTCGGGCGCGTGCTACGAGGTAGCATGAAAATGACGGTATTGTTGCGCACGAAACTGTCTCCGCGTTCACATAAATGTGACTAGGAGACAGCACGATGAGCGGGGTGAAGCTTACTGGTGATCCTGATCGGCGTCATCGCCAAACGTGATCGCACGTCCACGCGCATCCATTTGCGCTTTATCGCGGCTAAAGCCCATTTTGGCGCGAACGCCGCCCAGCATGCCGCTGCGTTGATAGATTTCGTTCGCACGATCGTGGTTGTACTGGCTATCAGGGCTGATTTCCAACGCGCGGTCGATCCACACTTTGGCCAGATAGCTATTCTGGGCGACGCCCGCGCCGTTACGGAAAGCATACGAGTAATAACCTGCCGCATAGTCGCGGTTATCATCATCATCGTCGTTCCATAATTCGGGCAGGACGACATCCACACAGACAGTCTGATCTTCCGCAATGTTGCTAAACAGCAGCAGCGTGCTGAGTTCTCTGGCTGCTCGCGTCCACACCGTTTTCCCCACATTCGGGTGACGCAGTACGCTGAACATCAGTTCGCGCACGCGCTGGTATTGCTCTGGCGACAGCGTTTCATTATCTCTGGTCAGGCAATAGGCAATGTTGTACTGGCAAATCTCGTTGCCTGCATCCGCTGCCCGTTCCTGCCAGTAGCTTGATTTTTCCTGATCTTCGTAAGGTGAAGGATCGCGGCCGTTACGGCGGGAAAGATGACCGGAATAGAGATCCGACAGCGCGGCCATTGAGGAAGCTTCGCCCCAGTTGGCGGCTTCGTGCAGCAGGAATACGCCCGCTTCTTCAGAAACGAACTCGAACAGGTTTGTGGCCGCTTGACCAAAGTTCGTATCTGATTTCATTACGCGGCAACGGGCAAGCAGCGCATCGCTATCAAATTGGCCTTTTGAGATACCGTAGAAACCAAATTTACTGGCGAGCGCCGCAATGGTGGTTTCATAGTGTGTATCGCCCCAGTATTGGCTGCGCTCCAGCCATTTCGGCATTAGGCCAAAAGTATCTTCGATGTGGGCAAAATCCAGACAGCTGATTAACGTGCTGAAGGCATCGCTTTCGGGATCGGATTCTGGCGGATCAACCTGCCACGCTTCCACCATCAGATCGTAGGCCCGTTGCATATCCGCGATATTCCAGCGAATGCCGTTTTCATCCTCAATGCGTGCATAGTGGCTGAGGAACCAGGCGTACTGGCGTAAAACACGCGCGCGGGTTTCTGGAAAGAGTTCCAGACTAAGCAGCCAGTCGAATGTTTCCCGACAGTACGTGATGCTTTCGGTATCGCCCATGTCTGGAATAAGTCCAGCATAGCCAAGGTAGTCCCAACACTGCGTCACACGCAGGCTGTTACGTTCCTGCTCTGTCAGTGCTTCACACAGTGGCCCATCAATAAATTGTGTCATGACCTCATGGCTGCCGCCCCAGCGTGGGTACAGGAAGTAAACGCACTCTTTGCGCACTTCTACGTCCTGTGGACGAACGGCTAAGGTGGCACGCAGCCAGTAGTGCATAGGCTCTTCCCATTCGTGTTCCTCTCTTGCCGGCAGTGAAGCGGGCAGAGCAACAGGAAGCTCAACAAGTTCTTGTGCACCTTCATTACGCAGGTGCTGTAGACCCGCTTCCCACAGCTCGGGCTCAATCTGCGCCTGACGCTGTGCGTAGGTCAGTGGCTCACCACCTTGTAGTAAGACGCCGAGCCACTGTGGTTCCCCTAAATAGCAGGTCAAACGAAACAGGCGTGAAAAGGTCAGAGCAGGCCGCTGATGTAAAGCACTGGCGCGCAGGTATGCCGCGACGCCCAGATCGCGAGCCAGTTCCGCTCCCATCCAGCGATCGTTTTCGACATATTCTCCGCCACTTGAGGTACGAATCCGCGCAGCGGCGTTCTCCCAATATTGCCCTGTCAGATAAGTGGCGTGATAGCTCTCAGGGCGTGCGGCAACCCATGCCTGCAAGTGCGGCAGGGTATCGGCATCAGATACCGCTGGGTCAAAGAGCGAATTGATGTGCCAGAGATAGGTATAAGGCAGGTTCGGGCCGTCCAGCCAAACCTGATGTTCTTGTTCCAGCAGGGTATCAAGTGCATCGAATTGATGCGTCGCGAACATCTCGCGCAGCTGCGCGCGGCGCTTCACCAATGCGGTGAGTGATTCAGAAATTAATGTCATAGCGTAAATTCTTAGCCTGTTGTTGAGTCATAATGCCAGCACACGGTGCTTCATCAGCAACATGTGCAGGCAGGATTTCGGGGGTGACTGTGTTGTATCTACTTGATAATGATTACAGTTATACCAACAAACCGGTTTTCAGACATCGATATTTACATAAATGTAAATAACCGTTTAAAAATGTGTGAATGAGGGCGGGGGAAGCGGAGACGGCAGGACGTTGCTGGTTTAGATCGTTGCCTGAAAGTCGACTCTGGGTGGACAAATGGCAAAATTTTTAAACTGCCGCGCTAACGCCATACTTTGGTATTCAATACTTCCACATTGATGAGGCATAAATAAAATTGTCATAAAACCATGATAGTCTATCAATATTATCGAATTTCTATGCTAATAATTTATCTTCTAATTATACTCTCAGTAGTGAATATCCATCCCAATCGTATTTCCTCTCTGTACTTCCTCATTGCGTAGTAGATATTTATCGAATTAAATAACCAAAAATAACTATTTTTTTAGTTTTTTAACATGAATAACGATGTGTATTGTAATTAACGTCCTGTTTCTAATGTTTTCTTCTCGTTTAAAATTGATGCTATTTCAATAAGGTAGGCGAAATTAAAAAATAAACAAAAAATTTTCACCCCTATTGAAGAGTTGTCTTCAACGAATAGAATCGAGCTGTTGGTCTATTTAATTGAAATAAATATAGCGTGTGGTCTTTTGATTGTTGCACTTGGTTTACTAGGGAAAGTATACCCCCAACTCTATGGTACATAGGAGATAACCATGTCTATCATTTTATCTAATCATACCCCAACGGATTCCTATAAGGGGTGCACGCCGGGTTCACGCCGCAGTGCGCTCCGTGAATTATTACAGCAGCAAAAAGGCATTCGTGTGATGGAGGCTCACAGTCCGCTTTCTGCTTTATTAATAGAACAAGCCGCTTATGAAGATGGCGATATTCATTATCAATTTGATGCGTTTTGGTCGAGTTCACTCACGGATTCGACTCTGCGGGGGAAACCCGATACCGAACTGGTGGATATCAGCCATCGTTTCCATGCCATTACGGAAATATTTGATGTCACCACTCGGCCATTAATTTTTGACGGCGATACTGGCGGACAAACGGAGCATTTGGCCCACCGCATCCGGGCTGCCGAAAATCTGGGTATTTCCGCCATGATTATCGAAGATAAAACGGGCCTGAAGAAGAACTCTTTATTTGGTAACGATGTAAAGCAAACGCAGGCTTCTATAGAGGATTTTTGCGAAAAAATTACGACGGCCAAAAAGGCACAGCTGACACCTGAGTTTATGCTGATCGCGCGTATTGAGAGCCTGATTCTGGACGTCGGTATGGAGGATGCGCTAAACCGTGCCTTGCATTATGCTGATGCCGGTGCTGATGGCATTATGATCCACAGTCGGCATAAGAACCCTTCTGAAATTTTAACGTTCGCCAGACAATTCCGCGATAGCTACCCCCATTTACCGTTAGTTTGTGTTCCAACCAGTTTTAACGATATTACTTTCGATCAGCTGATTGATGGTGGATTCAATATCGTTATTTACGCCAACCATATGTTACGTGCGGCTTATCCTGCCATGAAATCCATTCTGCCAGAAATCCTCAAGCATGGTCGAACGTTGGAAGTTGAGGATAAATGCATGTCGATAAAAGACATTCTGGATCTTATACCCGGTACGCGATAACGCGCTATATTAGGGTGTCAGTATAATTATTTTATAACGCTATTATTTAGCGCTGTAGGCTTATTTCTGTTTTTAAGAGAAAGCCATTATATTGCCCCTAATTATCCGCACCACATAATGAAAAATCCAAGGCGTTATCATCGCTATTAAATACAGCGTGATGCGAAGGGGAGGTTTATTGTGATTGACCCGAATAAGCTTATCGAATTTCTTGTTCAACGTGGCGTGCATTTCTTCAGTGGCGTCCCTGATTCATTATTAAAAGCATTTTGTCTGGCGATTGGAAGTAATAATAGCGGGCTTGCACACCGTATCGCGAGTAATGAAGGTTGCGCGGTGGGCATGGCGATGGGGCATTATCTGTCGACGCGAACGCTGCCCGTGGTCTATATGCAAAACTCGGGATTGGGCAATGCGATCAATCCCCTCTGCTCTCTAGCTACGCCGGATGTTTATGGCATTCCGCTGTTACTCATTATTGGCTGGCGTGGCGAAGTCGATGAGAGCGGTAAGCAACTGCACGATGAGCCGCAGCATGTCATGCAGGGGCGAGTCACATTGCCTCAGCTCAATGTGCTGGATATTCCGTATATCGTGCTGGATAGCCATAACAGGCCGCCGTGGGATGATATTCAGGCGTTGCTCCAGCGTGCGCATGACGAACACCGGCCTGTGGCGCTGGTGGTGAGAAAAAATACCTTTTCCTCGCCAGAAGCCCCCGTCAACCCAACGGCTGAGACGACGCTGATGCGGCGAGAAGCCATCGTCGCGGCCTGCCTGAACGTACTGCCATCTCATCTCCCTATCGTCAGCACCACGGGCATGTTGTCCCGTGAACTCTATGAACTGCGCGAACAGCGCGGGGAAGGACATCAGCGAGATTTTTTGACCGTCGGTGGAATGGGCCTTGCCAGCCAGATCGCACTGGGCCTGTGTGATGCGCAGCCGCAGCGGAAAGTCGTGTGTCTGGATGGCGATGGGGCATTGCTGATGCACATGGGCGGGCTGACGAACACCGCCCAGGCAAGCAACCTGATACATATCGTTATCAACAACGGTGCCCATGACTCCGTAGGAGGACAGCCCACGGCGGCGTCTCGCTTACCGCTGGCACCTATCGCTGCCGCCAGCGGCTATGGCGCAACGTACTACGCCGAGACAGAAGAGGCCTTACAGGCTGCGCTGCAACAGGCGTTGCAGGCGCAACATAGTCAATTCATTGAGGTGCAATGCCGCGTGGGTCATCGCAGCGATCTGGGGCGGCCAGCGACCTCGCCCGCGCAAAACCGCGATGCATTTATGCAGTTTCTTAATACGCTCCCTCAGACCTCTTGATGAGTGGCAATACCCTGAGTATTGCCCACCCCTTAGCGACAAGGATTGCCGATATGACTCATTCTGTTTCTTTAGTTGGTGTTGGTGTATTAGGAAAAGCGATCTCGCTCAGACTATTACAGCGGCATTTTTCGCTTAGCGTGTTCAACCGGACTCACCGCAAAGCGAA
This sequence comes from Pectobacterium polaris, assembly GCF_002307355.1. Classification (NCBI taxonomy): domain Bacteria; kingdom Pseudomonadati; phylum Pseudomonadota; class Gammaproteobacteria; order Enterobacterales; family Pectobacteriaceae; genus Pectobacterium; species Pectobacterium polaris. The sequence continues at coordinate 1,744,231 of NZ_CP017481.1, forward strand.
CGAGATTGCTGCCGAAGGTGCTCAAGCTGTCCCCGAACTGCACCAGCTGTTCACGCAGGAAAAACAAATTGTGCTCATCTGCCTGAAGGATGCGGAGGCGATACGTGACGTTTTTCAGTCTGAAGAGGTCATACAGAAGCTGACCCGCTATCGTCCTGTGTTACTCAATATCAGCACGATAGGGCCGGAAGAGAGCCGCTGTATGGAGGCCTTTTTTCACCAGCACGGCGCGCATTATGTGGAATGTCCGGTGTCGGGCGGGCCAGAGGGCGCGCGGCAGGGCAAGCTTGCTGCCTGGGTCGGGCCTTGTGAGGATGACGTTGCCAGCGCGGTTAACGACGTCATCACCAGCCTGTCGGATCACTACGTGCTGATGGCGAGTAACCACTGCGCACAGACCATGAAGGTGATTAATAACTATTGTGAGGCGGTGCATCTGCTGGTGGCGGCGGAAGCACTATTGCTGGCGGAAGCCCACGACATCGCCCCGGAGGTGCTGGCAAACGCGTTGACGTTGGGGCGCGGACGCTCGACCTACATGGAAGTGATGCTGGATCGCTATCTGAACCCGCGTGAAGCCGTGTCTGTCCCGTTATCCATTCGCCTGAAAGATCTCGATCTGGCACAGACGCTTTTCCAGCGCTCGACGATTCAAAGCGAATTCTTCGATACGGCGCGGCAGTGCTATCAAAACACGGCGGATCTCTCGGCCGAGCCTCAGGATCAAACGGCCTGCTTTTCTTACCTCTCACGGACGTTGCCAGCGGGGAGGGACTAGATGTCAGAGCTAACACAGCGACAACGCTGGATGTCGATTCTCGCTCACAGCGATCCTGCCGCGCTGGAAGCGCACTGGGACACGCTGCATTTTCCAACGGACTACCAGCTCTTACGCCCGACGCAGATCGGTTTGATCCAGCTGCAAGGGAGAATGGAGGTCGATGGGCCGCGCTTTATTGTGGGTGACATGACGGTGACGCGCGCGGCGGTGCAACTGGAAGATGGAACGTGCGGCTACAGCTATATAGCGGGCAGAAACAAGCCGCATGCCGAGCTGTGCGCCTGGATCGATGCACTCCTGCAAACCCGATCCTATTTCCATGAAATATGGGAGCGCATCATCACACCGTTAGCAGACCAGCAGCGTGCGCGTCGTGAACAGCAACAGCATGACGTCGCGGCCAGCCGAGTGAATTTCTTTACTTTGGTCAGGGGGGAATGATTTGTCATGACAACGATGACGGGCTTCGCCCACCCCGTATTTGGCACACAGCTCTGCTTTCGCAAAATCGTGAAGGCCATGAGCGAGCCGGGTTCTCTGGTCACGGTTCCGAATGTTTCCGGTCTGGAATCGATGTCGTCCGCCACGGCGGCCACGCTGCTTACGCTGACCAGCCACACCACGCCGCTGTTTATCGATCCCAAAATCGGTAACCCGCTGCTGCTGCGCACGCTTTGCCTGCATACGAACGTGCCGATCGCCACGACGCTCGACGATGCTGACTTTGTGCTGCTGAGCGGAAACCGTTTTTCTTATGACCTGATGGCGCTCTCCTGCGGCAGCGAAGTCGAACCAGAAAAATCCACCACCGTTATTGTCGAAGTGGAAGGGATGCATGACGGGCCTTGCCTGAAACTGACCGGGCCGGGTATCAAGACACATCGCATTATCTCCCCCCGTCTGCCCGTTAGCGTCAGGGACTACCTGTGCAACCGCCCCCATGCCTTCCCGACAGGACTGGATTTTCTCTTTACGTCTGGGAAAAAGCTCTTTGCGATCCCCAGAAGTACCCACGTGGAGGAATGCTAATGTACGTTGCCGTCAAAGGTGGGGAAAAGGCCATTGAGGCCGCCCACCAGCTACAAGCCTGCCGCCGCCGCGGGTGCACGGATGTACCAGAATTAGACTGTTCACAAATAGAACAGCAGCTTAATTTAGCCGTCGATCGCGTCATGACCGAAGGCAATATTTACGACCGCCAACTCGCTGCGCTCGCCATTAAACAGGCCAGCGGCGATCTGGTGGAGAGTATCTTTCTCTTACGAGCCTACCGTTCCACGCTGCCACGCTGGGGAATTAGTCAGCCGCTTAATACGCCGGATATGCGTCTTGAACGCCGTGTGTCGGCCATTTTCAAAGATTTACCGGGCGGGCAGCTACTCGGCCCGACCTATGACTATACCCATCGCCTGCTGGATTTCTCTCTGCTGGCCAACGGTGAGGATCCTGTCGCACCGCAGCCTGACGCCGTTGATGAGGATGACGCGATGCGTGAACACATTCCTCACGCGTTTCAGTTCCTTTCGCAGCAGGGCTTCGCGCCTGAACGAGACAGGAGTGACGATCGCGATCCGCCAGATATCACGATGGATCCACCGAGCTACCCCGGCACGCGGGCATCGCGTCTCCAGCAGCTGTTTCGCGGTGACGAGGGGTTTCTTCTCTCGCTTGGGTATTCAACCCAGCGCGGCTATGGCCGCAACCATCCGTTTGTCGGAGAGATCCGCACGGGCTATATCACGGTGAGCATCGTCGCCGAAGAGGTCGGCTTTGCCATCGATATTGGTGAGATCTTGCTGACCGAATGCGAAACCGTGAACGGCTTTGTGAAACCCGATAATGACGCGCCGCACTTTACCCGTGGCTATGGGCTGGCATTTGGCCGCTCGGAGCGCAAGGCTATCACGGTGGCGTTAGCCGATCGCGCCCTTCAGGCCGCCGATTATCAAGAGGAAATTCGCGGCCCGGCTCAGGATGAGGAATTTGTTCTTTCTCATGCTGACAATGTGGAGGCGGCGGGGTTTGTCTCGCATCTCAAATTGCCGCATTACGTCGATTTCCAGTCAGAGCTGGAGCTATTAAAACGACTACGTGAGGAATACCTCGCGTCTGTGCCAAGGAGTAACGCGTAATGGGCCAGACAACGATCTTCCGCCAGAAAGACAGCCAGCCAGAAACGGAATGTAGCGGTTCAGATACGGAATACAACTATGCCTATCTGGATGAAAGCACGAAGGGCATGATACGACGTGCGATCCTGAAAGCGATCGCCATCCCTGGGCATCAGGTGCCGTTTGGCAGCCGGGAAATGCCCATGCCTTACGGCTGGGGCACCGGCGGCATTCAAATTACCGCCAGCATTATTGGGCCGGATGATACGCTCAAAGTGATCGATCAGGGATCCGACGATACGACCAATGCAGTGTCGATCCGCGCCTTTTTCCGCAAGGTGGCACAGGTATCAACCACGGAAAAAACCAGTGAAGCGACGCTGATCCAAACGCGACACCGCATTCCTGAAACGCCGCTTAAAGAGGATCAGATCCTGATCTTTCAGGTGCCGATCCCTGAGCCGCTGCGCTTTATTGAACCGCGCGAAACCGAGACGTGCAAAATGCATGCGCTGGAAGAATACGGCGTGATGCAGGTGAAGCTCTATGAGGATATCGCGCGTTTTGGGCACATCGCCACGACTTACGCCTATCCGGTGAAGGTGAATCATCGCTACGTGATGGATCCGTCCCCCATCCCGAAATTCGACAACCCGAAGATGGACATGATGCCTGCGCTGCAACTCTTTGGTGCCGGGCGTGAGAAGCGGGTCTATGCCGTTCCGCCCTATACCTCGGTAGAAAGCCTCGATTTCGACGATCACCCTTTCACAATACAACAGTGGGACAAGCCGTGTGAGCTGTGTGGCGCGCGAGACAGCTTCCTTGATGAAGTGGTGATGGACGATGACGGCACACGTATGTTCGTCTGCTCCGATACCGACTATTGCCAGCAGCGCCAAAGCCAGGGAGGAGAACCGTCATGACGACAGAACATCACGCATCCGACAGCCCACTGCTCGATGTGCGACACCTCACGCACCTGTATGCGCCGGAAAAAGGCTTCCGCGACGTGTCGTTTCAGCTGTGGCCGGGGGAAGTTTTGGGGATTGTCGGCGAATCGGGTTCAGGGAAGACCACGCTGTTGAACGCGATCTCTGCACGGTTGGCACCGCAGGAAGGTGAAGTTATCTACCGCAACGCCGAGCAGCAGGCGCTCTCGATCTATGACATCAGCGAACGGCAGCGGCGCGCGCTGGTGCGTACCGAGTGGGGGATTGTCTGGCAGCATCCGCTGGCGGGATTACGCCCCACGGTGTCTGCGGGCGGCAATATCGGCGAGCGGCTCATGGCTATCGGCAATCGGCACTATGGCGACATCCGCAGCAAGGCGGCGCAGTGGATGGAAAACGTCGAGCTGCCCGAAAACCGTCTGGACGATTTGCCGACCACGTTTTCCGGCGGGATGCAGCAACGCCTCCAGATCGCACGCAATTTGGTGACGGCACCGCGGCTGATCTTTATGGATGAACCCACTGGCGGGTTAGATGTATCGGTGCAGGCGCGGCTGCTCGATCTGCTCAGAACGCTGGTTGTAGAGATGCAGCTTTCTGTCGTCATCGTGACGCACGATCTCGGCGTCGCCCGCCTGTTGTCGCACCGTCTGCTGGTGATGCAGCGTGGGCGAGTTGTCGAGCAGGGACTGACGGACAGGGTGCTGGACGATCCGAGCCACCCTTACACCCAGTTGCTCGTTTCTTCCATTCTGTAAATCCAGACAAAAGGACGCTTGATGGATACGCAATTACGCATCGAGAACGTTGATAAAACGTTCGTGTTATATAACCAGCAGGGTACAAAATTGCCGGTTTTCCAAGACGTTAGCCTGTCCGTAAAAGGCGGTGAGTGTGTGGCGCTGCACGGGCATTCAGGAAGTGGAAAATCCACGCTGCTGCGTTCCCTGTACGGCAACTATCAGCCTGACGGCGGCCACATTTGGGTACGTCATCGCGAACGTTGGGTCGATATCGTCAACGCGGACGCCCGCCATGTGCTGGAAATCCGCCGTGAAACCGTGGGCTGGGTCAGCCAGTTTCTGCGCGTTATCCCGCGCATTAGCACGCTGAACGTGGTCATCCAGCCGTTGCTGGAACGCGGCATGTCTCGTCAGGAAAGCGAGATTCGCGCCGGTGAGCTGCTGACGCATCTGAACGTCCCTGAACGGCTTTGGTCGCTCGCGCCCGCCACCTTTTCCGGTGGTGAACAGCAGCGCATCAACATTGCTCGCGGGTTTATTGGCGATTACCCGATCCTGCTGTTAGACGAACCGACAGCCTCGCTGGATGCTAAAAACCGACTGGCTGTCACACAGCTCATTAACAATGCGAAAGACAAAGGGTGTGCCATCGTCGGCATCTTTCACGATGACGAAGTGCGTCAGGAGGTGGCCGATCGCCTTTACACGATGTCAGTGAACGCCATGTCGATGAACACGCTGCCGATCGCTTCCAACGCTCAGGAGACCGCAAATGATCATTAATAACGTCAATATGGTGCTCTCACGGGAAATCATTCATGGCTCACTGGAAGTGCGCAACGGCGTGATTCACCACATCAGCGACAGGCCCAGCCGTCATCCCGGTGCGCTGGATGGCGAACAGGCCTGGCTCCTGCCGGGGCTTGTCGAGCTACATACGGATAACCTCGATAAGTGTTTCACGCCGCGCCCCGGCGTTAACTGGCCTGCTGAAGCGGCGATGCGCAATCACGATGCGTTGATTATCGCCAGCGGGATCACCACCGTGCTGGATGCCGTCGCGGTGGGAGATGTTCGCGATGGCGGGCATCGGCTTGAGAACCTGCGGCGCATGACGGATGCGGTATTGCACAGCCAGCAGCACGGCACCAATCGGGCGGATCACCATTTGCACCTGCGCTGCGAACTGCCACATCAGGATACGTTCCCCCTTTTTGAGCAACTGGCGGATATTTCGCTGGTCGCGCTCGCGTCATTGATGGATCACTCTCCGGGGCAGCGGCAATTTTCCTCTCAGGAGAAATATCATCAGTATTACAAAGGCAAGTATCACCTGAATGATGAACAGATGGCCGCGTTTGAGGAGGAGCAACTGGCGGGTTCACGCCGCTGGTCGCAGCCTAACCGCGAGGCGATTGTCCGTCTTTGTCACGACAGAGGAATCACGCTGGCCAGCCATGACGATGCGACGCCGGAACATATCAGCGAAGCCCATCAGCATCGTGTCGCTATTGCCGAATTCCCAACTACTGAGATCGCAGCGCAGCAGGCAAATGGCGTTGGCATGAACGTGCTCATGGGCGCACCGAATGTCATCTGCGGCGGTTCGCATTCCGGCAATGTATCGGCACATAATCTGGCGACGCTTGGCGTGCTTCACATTTTATCTTCGGACTATTATCCGGCCAGCCTGCTGGAGGCGGCGTTCATGATCGCAGAGGATGCGCGCAATGATTACGACTTGCCGCGCGCGATGGCGCTGGTTAGCCGCAACCCCGCTCAGGCGCTGCAATTTGACGATCGTGGCTGCATTGAAGAAGGACGACGAGCCGACCTGCTGCTCGTCAAACGGCACGCTCCGCAAATGAAGCTGCTGCGCGTGTGGCGTCAGGGCGTCCGGGTATTCTGATCATGACGAAACTCATCTACCTCATGGGCCCTTCCGGCGCAGGCAAAGACAGCCTGCTGCGGGCGATTCGTCAGCTGTCGCTGCCACGCCTGCTGGTGGCGCACCGGTACATTACTCGTCCCGCTGAAATACAAGGAGAGAACCACATTGCGCTGACCCCGGAGGAGTTCACGAACCGCCAGCAGCTTGGCCTCTTCGCGCTCCATTGGCAGGCGCATCAGTGCCATTATGGCATCGGGATAGAGATTGATGACTGGCTACAGCGGGGGAATGACGTCATCGTGAATGGCTCGCGGGCTTACCTGACTCAGGCGCGTGAACGTTATGGCAACACGCTGTTTCCGATATGCCTGACCGTCTCTGCATCGGCACTGCGAGAGCGGCTACGCGCCAGAGGGCGGGAGAGCGAACAGCAAATTGCCACGCGTTTGCAGCGTGCCGAAGAAGAGCAAAGCCGCTTGGCAAACGACTGTGTTTTACTGAATAACGACGGCGATCTGCAACGTACCTTATCTACCTTTCGGTCGCTGCTGCCGTTCGATAGCGCCTGTGCGACACACAGCGAACAATAGGCCGAGTGGCAAACGCACCGGAGAGCAGGGGAAAACCGATGGCAGCAAATATGGCAGCAAATAGTGACGGGAGCGTTTTTCACTTTCTGGGAACCGGCGGCGCACAGCAGGTTCCCGCCTTTGGCTGTGAATGTGAGGTTTGCCAGCAGGCACAGCGCGATGAAAAAAAACGGCGTCGTGCCTGCTGTGCGGCAATCACAACACAAGATCGGATCATCCTGATTGATGCCGGATTACCTGAGCTAGCGCCGTATCTGCTTCCCTATCCGACTCGGCATATTCTGCTGACCCACTATCATATGGATCACGTTCAGGGATTATTTCCCCTGCGCTGGGGTTACGGCGATCCCATTCCGGTCTTTGGGCCGCCGGATGAAGCGGGCTGCGACGATCTCTTTAAGCACCCAGGGATTCTGCATTTTCAGCCGCCTCTGGTGCCTTTCCAGCCCTTCGAACTGGATGGCATAAGCATCACGCCGGTTCCCTTAATCCACTCCAAATTAACCTACGGTTACCTCATCCAGACGCCGACGCATACGCTGGCCTACCTGACCGACACCATCGGCTTACCGCCTGAAACCGCCCAGTTTCTCTCCGCGTACACGCTGGACTATGCGGTGGTCGATTGCAGCCACCCTCCCCAGACGACGCCACCGCGCAACCACAATGACATCACCCGTGCGCTGGAAATCTTCACCCAACTGAACCCCAAACAACTGTACCTGACCCACATCGGCCACGAACTGGATCGCTGGCTCCAAACGCAAACGCTGCTACCTGAGAACGTCCATGCGGCGTATGACGGGCTGGTGTTGGGGCTGTAGGGATCGTCGGCGAGCGGCGAAATAACGTATTGAATGACTCAGTGACCGTGAACAGTCAGTCCTACCAACCGGGTAACAATAGGACGGACAATCAGTATGCAAACAAAAGCGGCGGGCATGGCAACCTGATAGGCATTCATCACATTCTCCATGTAATGTGGCCCCATTCCAAATTCGGCCAGAATGATGACCAGACACATCAGAAATGCCATGATGGTCGCCATATAAAGAGCAAATACGTAGGGTGAAGTGTGCTTAGGGAAGCGGAATTTCGGGGTATTTTTAGTAACAGCATTAGTCATCAAGTTATCCTGGCTAACAATGGTTAGTGAAACGGTTGCTAACCTATCAAGCTAACTAGGATGGTAGTAGAGCAGCTATGCTTTAATCATTATTAAATAAAAGTGACGAATCAAGCGTTGGGGATAATATGGATGTGTTAGGGCTGATTAGCAATTTTATCCGCGTGGTGGAGAACGGCAGTATCGCCGCGGCGGCACGAGCTAAAGGTATGAGTCCGGCGGCGGTAAGCCAGAGCCTTTCCCGGCTTGAGACACATTTGGGCGTGCGCCTGATATCGCGCACCACCCGTAGCATGACATTAACCGAAAACGGTAAACGTTATTTCGAGAAAGTACGTCATATTCCACATGATATCGAGCTCGCCTCGCAGGCTGCTGCGAGTGAAACCAAACTGCAAGGTCCGCTTTGCATCGCGACGACTGCCGCGTTTGGTCGGTACGTTATCGCTCCACTAATGCCTGCTTTCAAAGCGTCTTTCCCCGATATTGATATCGAACTGATTAGTACCGATCGCAACGTCAACCATCGGTTGGAAGGCGTTGACGTCAGTATCCGCATCGAGGCACAGCTGAACGATCAACTGATTGCCAGAAAAATCGCATCAATGCCATTTATCTTCTGTGCGGCTCAGGCTTATCTGGATCGGGCGGGCACCCCTCAGACTCCCGAAGAACTCAGCCAGCACGCCTGCCTGGTTTTCCGCTATCCCACAGATGGACGTTTTCTTCCCTGGACATTTATGGTTAATGGACAACCTGTTAACGTGAAGCTCAACCCCAAATTCATCAGTGATGATATTGATATCATTGCAAAAATAGCAGAAAACGGAGGCGGCGTTACGCGTCTGGCAAGCTTTGTTGCCCAGCCGTTGATAGACAGTGGCCAACTCACGCCTTTGTTCTGTTCAGACCACAGTAACGGTAACCGCGTAGAGTCTTTACCGATGAATATTTATGCCTGTGTCAATGAACGTTCGGCACTGAATTCAAAGGTAAGGGCATTTATTGCGTTTTTAGAAGCTGAGATTTAAGACGAAGACGCAGACGCAGCGCTTTTCTGCGTAAATACAGTTAAAGGTAGGCTCAGTGCTAGGCTGGTTTTTTTGAATTAGTGGCCTGTAGTGTCGTTATGTGTGGAGTAGTTCCACACATAACAGGGCTAAAAATCCACATTTTGGAATAGGTTTTTCGAGATAATGGATTGAAATGATTGTGATGAATACATTGATTTAACTGACGTTTTTTATTGTTTTTTGAGATATCGTCCAGACGTCAGTTGAGATAATTAAACATCACGGCTAAATCTAGTTCCTCTGGGCCCGAACTAAAAGCGCTGTTCCAGAACCTTCTCAAGCTTGCCTACCGCCGCACTAAATTTGGCCGGATTTTTAGCATGTAAGGCCGATAAATTATGCTGTTTCCAACGAATAGCGGGAAGATGTTGAATGTCAGGATAGCGATATAGCGACCAGTCAGGGGTGTTGTGCTTATAGCTCAGTAAAAACTGTTTATCCTGAGCGGTAAAATGGGATTTCAATGCTTGCGGCAGTAAAGTCGTTACTGACAAAAGTGATTCCAGAGACGTTTCATGCTGCGTCATACCCGAAAATTCCTGTTGGTACAGTGTAGCGATCCGTGCAATGTCCCAGTTTGGTGCCAGTAGTTCAGCGATGGGGCGGGGATGACCAGCCAGATAACAAAGAAAGCCATCAAAGATCTCGCGTGTGAGACCCGGTTTCTCCAGCATATTTAGCACGTCAAACAGATCGCGTGGATGCTGGCGATCGAGCGCGGCGCAGATTTTACCGCCGTAAAGATCTGCCAGTGAAACGACGTTCATGGTGGTAAAGCCGAATTCCATTTCCACCTGCTCGCATACCGGCATTTCTGCTGGAGGTAACAGCAATCCACGCCAAACCGGGCTGACTTCAATCTTTATCTGCGCATCAACGGTGTTAACGATGATGCGTTTTTCATCGGCTTTATTCTCCTGCCGGATCGCTGTGATCCCCGGCCTGCCGTTCAGCGATTCCGTAATACGCATCAAGGCGTTATTGATGGCCGCCAGATCGGTATCACGATCTATGAAGGTTTGATAAACCAGATCGATATCTACCGATAGACGAGGAAAATCCTGCACAAATAAATTAATTGCTGTGCCGCCTTTCAGTGCGAAACAGGGTTCTTTCGCCACATACGGCAAGGCGGTCATTAACAGCTTGACCTGTCGGGCATAAATATCACGCTGATCCATCTTCGACTCCTTCCGATTTAAACTCCCTGGGAACAGTGATCTGGTAATCCGGTTCCAGCCAGCCGCCTGGGACAATTTGCCGCTTTCCAGCGCCTGTTTCTATACCACTTTTATCTAGATACTGAAAATAAGGATGCCCATTACGCTGGGCAAGGTAGAGCATCACCCGGTTGGTTTTTACTGAATGACTGGCGCAGAGCAGTGCCTGTAATTTACGCGGGCTGAGAAGGTGTAGACCCTGAAACAATGCATCGGCATGCTCAAATGATATTTGTGTGGGAACACCGCTGGCGATTTCATATGCGGCAAGTTCTGGAACACTGCCAGTCAGTCGCCGATCGCCGATTCTCAGTTCTGTCATGAATGGCATCACATCAACCGACAGGCCTGATGTATAGAGCACGACAAAGGTGGCGGATGGCTCAAAGGCGGCGAACCATCCCGGCAGCTTTATGTAAGCCGGGAGCGTGAGCCAAATTTGAGGCTTGCTCAGTTCGGTATAATGGGAATAGCCCTGTAGCGCAAGGCTGGTCAGCCCTGCCACCCGCACAGGCTTTTCCCATTGGGTTTGCAGGCAGTAAACTGCATCCACCCAGTCCGGTTCACGACCCGCTCGGCAGTAAACGCCGTGAGCGATCCGCCTGAGCCAACCGTTTTGGACATAGACGTAAGAAAGCTTACGATCTATGCCGTTGCGGGTAAGCCATGATTGGAGCAATACCTGACCGGGCAGGGTGTTTTGCATCAGCCAGTTTAGATAATTTGTCAAATGTCGCCTCTGAATAGACAATTTTGAAAATTATTAAACCATCTTAGGTTCATCCGTTCTGCATAACAAGGTTGAGTTTAATTATTTAACAATATGTCGATTTTAAATCGACATATCTTGAAAAATATAAACCTCGGGGTAATTAATTTTTAACAAGACATTGGCCGAAAGGTGAGAGATTAATTGCTGGTGCATTGGGAAAACAGCCGGAAGAGATCTGGCCGTCACGCTATCAAGGTATGAACCCGAATCATGGGGAAGGGGAGACGGGATAGCACGCTCGTAGAGAACCGAACCCAGTTCAGAACCCAATCCCCAAAAGCAAAAAACCAGCCGTTAGGCTGGTTTCTTTAAATTAGTGGTGCCCGGACTCGGACAAACGCCGGAGGCGTTGAACAGCGCGCTTGTCGCGCTGGCCCTGAAAGGGTGAGCCGCTTGCGGCGAATAATCGAATGGAGTTCGATGGAGAGTCCACACGCCAGAAACGAAAAACCCCCGCCAAAGGCGAGGGTTAAGAATTAGTGGTGCCCGGACTCGGAATCGAACCAAGGACACGAGGATTTTCAATCCTCTGCTCTACCGACTGAGCTATCCGGGCAACGGGGCGCATTAAACCTTAATCCCGTATTATCGTCAACCCTATTTAGGGAAAAGCTGTTCAACTGCTTAACTTTACGGCAATCTGATCGGGTAGGCGTCGATTTTGCACAAATCTTCCAGAATTGATGCCTATGAACGGGTAATGCTGATAGCGAAAAGAGGGGAGCGAGATGGCGAACGACTGGCTTGAGCTACGTCAGCATGCAGATACGGGGATTGAAACGATCAAGGCGCATTTTGAAGGGCACGCCTACGATCCACACTGGCACGACAGCTACCTCGTGGGCGTGACGCTTTCCGGTACGCAGCAGTTTCATTGCCGCCGTGAACGGCATCATAGTCGTCCTGGTGATGCCTTTTTGCTGGAGCCGGGTGAAATCCACGACGGTGACGCGCCGGTCGATGGCGGGTTTACCTATCTGACGTTTTACCTCGATGAGCAGTGGCTAACTAGTGCGCTGCACGGCTTATATGCTTCCACGCCAGGAAGTTACTCGCTTCATTTTGCGCAAACACTCACGCGTGATCCACTGCTGGTTCGTTCGATTGGCGACACGTTCGCCACGCTTCACAACGATGAAATGAAAATTGTGCAGCAGAGCGCCATGGATAACCTGCTCTCGCAGATTACCGCACATTGTCACTGGCGAAAAAGGTTACCCTCGCAGCTGCAAAGCACGGCGGTGGCCCATCGCGCCCGCGACTATCTTTATGCGCATCTGGGCGAAAATATCGGTCTGTCTGACCTCGCGCGGGAGACGGGCACCGATCGCTTCACGCTGACACGTTGCTTTAAACGTGAATTTCATCTTGCTCCGCACGCTTGGCTTATCCAGCTTCGTTTGGCGAAAGCACGGCAGCTACTGGCATGCGGCGATCAGCCTGCCGACGTGGCTGCGACCCTAGGTTTCGCCGATCAAAGCCATCTTGGCCGTTGGTTTCAGCGGGCGTATCGGATCTCGCCTTCCCATTACCGTCGGTTGTGCACAAACCTTCCAGACGTTTCCAGAAAATAGCGGCACAGTCAGGGCTCTTAAAAAAGGAGTGACCTGTGAGTTTGATGCCGTTTCTACTGTTTGCATTTGTCGCCTCGATAACGCCGGGGCCAACGAATATCCTGATTTTAACCAACAGCCAGCGTCATGGCGTGAGAAACACGCTACCCGCAGTGGTCGGTGCCTGTGTGGCGGCAAGCGCTATCGTCCTTATTTCCGGTGCCGGTGCGGGAGAGATGCTGCGTCAGTATCCGGTGGTTCGTCAGGTGATGAGCTGGGCGGGCGTGCTGTGGCTAAGCTGGATGAGCTGGCAATTATTCAGGGCACCTGCGGCTACTCTCTCTGGCGAATCGCACAACCGTTTTACGGCTCGCGCTGCGGCGTTGTTACAGGTGATTAACCCGAAAACGTGGATGATGGCATTGGCCGTCGTCAGCTTGTTCGCCCCTGCGGGGGAGCATGCGTTGCGGGAGGTATCGATAATGGCGCTGTGGTTTTTGATTATCTCGATGGCCTGTCTGGTGTGCTGGGCAGGGCTGGGGAAGGCCGTGAACAGGGTGTTTCGCACCACCGTTGCAATGGTGCGCTTTCAGCGCCTGATGGCGCTGTGTCTGTTCGTTTCCGCCTGGGCAGGCATGCTCGCTTAGGTCAACGCGCCATTTTTGCGGCACAGCGCAAAGCGTAAGACATCTTCTGCCAGCCGCTGTGCAGTAGCGATGCTGGCGGCCTGATGCTTGACCAGCAGGTTGCTCAGGCAGCCTTCCAGAATCAATTCCATCTGCTGTGCCACCATCTCAGGATCGTCGGTTTCCAGCTCTTCCAGCAAATCGCGGGTGTACTGGTAAGACGCCAGCTTCTGCTGTTCCGCAATCTGGTGGATAGGGTGATTGATATCAGGGAAGAAGCTGCACGCCGCAATAAACAAGCAGCCCGGATAGCGCTGTTTGTTCACAGACTCATGCAGCACCTGATAGCGTGCCAGCAGCTTCTGCTCGATGCTTTTCTCGTCGTCCAAGAGAAGCTGACGCCGCCAGGTATCGACCTGCTGGCTATGGTGACGCAGGCCGTCGTACAGCAGCGCCTCCCGATCCGGCCAGAATGGCGTCAGTTCCTCTACCGGAACCCCCAGTCTCTCCGCCAGCATATCCAGCGTTGTCATGGCAAAGCCGTGCTGCTCCAGCAGAGTAAGCGCATGTTCAAGAACATCTTCCCGTTGCATTAGGTCTCCTCCAGAAGCACATATCTCGTGTTGTTTATGGGCTGAACTTCTGTAAATGCGCCTTAAATTGTTCAGCATTCATAAAGCCGGTGACGCGTGAGCCGGGGATCTCTTTCCCCTGAGCGTCAAAAAATACGATGGTCGGCAGCCCTAAAACCTGCAGCTTTTTCAGCAGCGCGTTTTGTTCTTCGCGGTTAGCGGTGACGTCCGCCTGTAGCAGCGTGATGCGCGACAGATGGTTTTGCACCGCTGGGTCGCTGAACGTGTATTTCTCGAACTCTTTGCAGGCAACGCACCAGTCAGCGTAAAGATCGAGCATAACAGGCTGAGCGCTCTTTGCCAGCGAACTGTTGAGATCGGCAATATTGGCGACAGGGGCGAAGTTCAGTGCTGAGGTATGAGCCTGTGCCACGCCAGCCGGAGGAAATACCCAGTCTTGCAGCGGTTTGGCGCTGATCACCACGCCTGCCAACAGCAGCAGTTGTACGCCACGCATCCAGCCTTTGCTGCTGCGCAGCGTCAGCATGAGCGCCCAGCCGAAGAAGGCGATGCCGAGCGCGCTCCACAGGCGCATTCCCCACGTTTCACCCAGAATGCGTTCCAGCAGGAAGACGGGCAGTGCCAGAATGATGAAGCCAAATGCTTCCTTAACGTACTGCATCCACGGGCCGCTGCGCGGCAGCAGTTTGTTGCCGAACAGCGTGAGCAGAATGAGCGGTAAGCCCATGCCGAGCGCGTAGAGATAAAGCGTGCCGCCGCCTGCCAGCATGTTGCCGCTCTGGGCGATGTAAAGCAGGATGGCGCTGAGCGGGGCGGTGGTGCAGGGGGAACAAATTAGTCCAGCCAGCGCGCCCATGCAGAATACACCAGTGACGGAGCCGCCCTGCTGACGGTTGCTCCACTCTGTCAGTCGGGTTTGTACCGATGACGGGAGCTGGAGCGTATACAGGCCAAACATGGATAACGCCAGAACGGCAAACATCACCGACAGGCCAATCAGAATATAAGGATGCTGGAGCGCGGCCTGAAAGCGTAATCCGGCGGCGGCGACAACCAGCCCGAGCAGCGTGTAGGTCAGCGCCATGCCCTGAACGTAGGTCATCGACAGCAGCAGCGTGCGGCGCGGCGTCAGCTGTTCTTTTCTGCCCAGCACCAGGCTGGCAATCAGCGGGTACATCGGCAGGACGCAAGGTGTGAAGGCGACGCCGATACCAATCAACAGGGCCCACCACGGCGAGAACGGCATCGGCGTGGTCTGCGGCGGTGCCGTCTGGGCTGATGCAGTATTCGAGGTATCCGTGCCTGTGTTAGCAATCACCTGACTGAGAGGAACAACTCGCGTTTCCGGCGGATAGCAGAAACCCGCATCGGCGCAGCCTTGATAGGTGACTTTAACCGTCGCGCCGTTGTCGGCCTGTTGAATCGGAACCGCTAGCGCCAGCCGATCCCGCAAGATAAAGACCTGACCGAAGAACTCGTCGTTATGGCTTTCGCCCTGTGGCAGATCCACCTTGCCAAGCGTGGCACCGTTTCCTTCGATCTTGATTTGTGCGCGGTACAGGTAGTAATCAGGATGGATATCCCAGCGCAGGTTGAGCTGGTTATCCTGCTGCTGAAACTCAAAGGCGAAAGCGCCGTCGACCGGCAGAAAGCGTGACGTCGTGCTGTTGCCAAACAGTTTCTGACCGAAAGAAGAAGCGGCCACACTGGGTGTGCCGAAAGCCGTCCATAACAGGAAAATCAGCGTAAAGATGCGTTGAGCCATGTCAGATAATCGCTATCGCCCCCGGATACCGGCAGGACTAACAGCTCCGGCGTATCGTAAGGGTGTTGTTGTTTCAGGTGAGTCAGCAGCGCTTGCTGATGTGAGGTATCGCTTTTTATCAGCATTTGTACTTCTGATTGCTGTTCGAGCTTGCCTTCCCAGTAATAGAGCGAACGTGCGCCGGGTAGCAGGGTGACGCAGGCAGCAAGCCGCGTTTCCAGTAGCGAGTTAGCAAGCCGTTGCGCACAGGCGTCGTCAGGTGCGGTACATAATATGACGACAGCATCGCAGAGCGGGCGGTCAGACATCACATCCTCCGTGTCAGATGAACAAATCCCAGACAACCAGAGCCACACTATACCTTGCTTTATTGTTTGAAGGGAATGAGGCGGATCGACGAGTTACGCCGATCCGCGAGGGACTGTCTGACAGGCAATGTTTAGATCAGGATGCTGCCGAGGATAAAGCCAAATATCACCGACAGCGTAATCGCCATCACGCCCGGAATCAGGAAGGAGTGGTTAAACACAAACTTGCCGATGCGCGTTGAGCCGGTGTCATCCATCTCCACGGCGGCCAACAGAGTCGGATAAGTCGGCAGAACGAACAGAGCGGAAACGGCAGCGAAAGATGCCACGGCCGTGACCGGAGACACGCCCAACAGCAGCGCAGCAGGCATCAGCGCTTTTGCCGTTGCCGCCTGCGAGTAAAGCAGCGTGGCAGCGAAGAACAGCACGACGGCCAGCATCCACGGGTAGCTTTGCAGCAGCGCGCCAGCGGTATCCTGAATATCGGAAATGTGTGCTTTAACAAAGGTATCGCCCAGCCAGGCCACGCCCATCACGCAGATACAGGCGCTCATGCCGGACTTAAACGTGCTGGCAGAGAGGATGCGCGAGGTGTCGATTTTGCAGGTGATGCAAATCAGCGTGGCGATCGTCAGCATAAAGACCACAATCGCTTCGTTGCGTGGCAGAACCGGATTCTGAATCAGCCCCACCGTGCCGCTGATCGCCGTGGCATACAGCACGACAGCGACGATGCCGATCAGAAACAACATCACGGAAAGTTTGGCACCCGGTTTGATCTCATGCTGGCTATTACCGCGCAGCGTGGTTTCGCCTTTCTTCAGACGTTCCTGATAAATCGGGTCGTCTTTCAGCTCCTTACCCAGGAAGTTGGTCACAATTGCCGTCAACATGATCGCGGCAAGTGTGGTAGGAATACAGATGCCTAACAGCAGCAGATAGCTGACCCCGTGCGGCTCAAGAATACCGGCAACAAATACCACCGCCGCCGAGATTGGCGAAGCAGTAATGGCGATTTGTGAGGCAACGACGGCGATAGATAGCGGGCGAGAAGGGCGAATACCCTGCTCTTTGGCGACTTCGGCGATAACCGGCAGGGTGGAAAACGCGGTGTGTCCGGTTCCAGCCAGAATCGTCATGAAATAGGTGACCAGTGGCGCGAGAAAGGTGACGTATTTCGGATGCTTACGCAGCAGTTTCTCCGCCAGACTGACCAGATAATCCATTCCGCCCGCCACCTGCATCGCGGCGATGGCGGCGATAACGGCCATGATAATTTCAATGACATCAAAGGGGATTACGCCGGGCTTTATCTGAAACCCCAGCGTAAGAACAAGCACCCCCAGGCCACCGGCGAAACCAATGCCGATGCCTCCTAGCCGCGCCCCCAAATAGATGGCGAGCAGAACGATCAGTAACTCAAGACCAAGCATGACTATGCTCCTTAATTAATAAAAAATTCAATCTACTCGTCATACTTCAAGCTGCTTGTGCGTTGGCTGCCCTTACTCACCCCAGTCACTTACTTGTGTAAGCTCCTGGGGATTCGTGCGGTTGCCGCCTTCACGCAACTCGAATTATTTAGAGTACATAACTTATTCTTATGGCCGTAGACGGCAAAAAATAAAGGCACGCTGTTCTTCGTGAACGGACGTGCCTGTGGGGATTAGGTGTTGGTGTTAGGGAAGCTCGTTTTCGTCAGTGTAGCGTTTGGCTTTGTACGCCGGATGCATCAGGTTCTGGATAGAGAAAATGTCATCTAACTCAGCTTCCGTCAGTAGGCCGCGTTCCAGGACAACTTCACGCACGCTTTTCCCCGTTTCCGCGCAGATTCTGCCGACGATATCGCCGTTGTGGTGGCCGATGAACGGGTTCAGGTACGTCACAATCCCGATGGAATTGAAGACATAAGCTTCGCAGACGGCCTTATTGGCGGTGATGCCGTTGACGCATTTCTCCAGCAGGTTGTAGCAGGCGTTGGTCAGAATGTGGGTCGATTCAAACATCGCCTGACCGATAACTGGCTCCATCACGTTTAACTGTAATTGCCCGGCCTCTGACGCCATCGTGACGCAAGTGTCGTTACCGATGACCTTGAAGCACACCTGATTGACGACTTCCGGCACGACCGGATTCACCTTGGCGGGCATGATCGAGGAACCTGCTTGCAGTTCCGGCAGGTTGATTTCATTCAGGCCAGCGCGAGGGCCGGAAGAGAGCAGGCGCAGGTCATTACAGATCTTCGACAGCTTCACGGCCAGACGCTTCAGCGAACTGTGTACCATCACATAGGCACCGCAGTCTGACGTGGCTTCGATCAAATCTTCTGCTGGCACACACGGCAGGCCGCTGACTTCTGCCAGACGCTGCACCGCCAGTTGCTGATAGCCGTCCGGCGTATTCAGGCGCGTACCGATTGCGGTCGCGCCCAGATTGACCTCAAGCAGCAGTTCCGACGTGCGCAGCAGGTTTTTGATTTCTTCCTGCAACAGCACGTTAAATGCATGAAATTCCTGACCGAGTGTCATCGGCACGGCGTCCTGCAACTGGGTGCGACCCATTTTCAGCACGTCTTCAAATTCTTTGGCTTTGCGTTCGAAGCCATCGCTCAACTTCGCTATCGCCTCCGTCAGTTTCAGGACGGCCGCGTAGACCGCAATACGAAATCCGGTGGGGTAGGCGTCATTGGTGGACTGGCATTTGTTCAGGTGATCGTTGGGGTTCAGATACTGGTATTCGCCTTTCTGGTGGCCCATTAACTCCAGACCTATATTGGCTAATACTTCGTTGGTATTCATATTGACCGACGTGCCAGCCCCCCCTTGATAGACATCAACTGGGAACTGATCCATGCATTTGCCGTTATTCAGCACTTCATCGCAGGCGCGGATGATGACGTCAGCGATTTTTTTCGGGATAGTTTGCAGCTCTCTGTTCGCCAGCGCCGCGGCTTTCTTCACCATCACCATGCCGCGCACGAACTCGGGTATGTCACTGATTTTATTGTTACTGATATAGAAGTTTTCGACAGCGCGCAGCGTGTGAACGCCATAATACGCGTCTGCGGGAACTTCTCGGGTGCCTAACAGGTCTTCTTCAATACGGATGTTTTCTGACATGAGAGTGCTTATCCTGTTGTGCGACTAGTGATGCAACTAGACGTTGTGGGCTGGTGTGTCGGGCGGCGTTATCTCGAAAAGTCATTATCTTTAAAAACAATGTGGTCTCGAATAAACCGTCTTATCTCGGCAATAGTCTCGGGATGTTTGACCAACCAGGTATCCATTGCCGTGAGGATATGTCGTTACGACAGCGAAAAACAGGTGTTTAGATCACTATACTGGCGTTCTCTACCACGACGGTAAATGAACTGTGACTGTAGTCACGAGTCACTATTTTAGAACAATAATCGTAGGGCGGCGGCTTGAAAATGCGCAAAGCCGTACCCATTTTAGTAAATCATGATGTGCCGGATCGCAGAACAGGCGCGCACTTTACCTAATCCATTGGTAGTAAATCCGATGGGTAGTAAGGCGTACTGGATTTTCAATAGCGATGGCTTAACACGTTCTTATTAACAGACGTTTTATTAGAACAGTACGCGTAAAACACACAGGAGTACCGGGTGCGCTGGTTACCGTTATTACTTATTTTTCTTTTGGCTTACATCGAGATATCGCTGTTTATTCAGGTGGCTGAGGTGCTTGGCGTCGCCATGACTCTGCTGCTGGTTGTCTTCACGTCCTGCGTGGGCGTCTCGCTGGTGCGTAATCAGGGGATGAAAACGCTGGTGCAGATGCAGCAGAAAATGGCGGCAGGTGAAAGCCCGGCGGCCGAGATGGTAAAAAGCGTGTCACTGGTGCTGGCGGGCTTCCTGCTCCTGATTCCGGGCTTCCTGACTGACTTTCTGGGGCTGCTGTTACTGCTGCCGCCAGTGCAGAAAAGACTGACGCTCAAACTGATGCCTCACCTGCACGTCTGGCGTTCTGGCCCTGAAGCAGGCCCAGGTGCATCGTCTCCCGGCGGTAACACCTTTGAAGGTGAATACCAGCGCAAGGATGGCGGGCGCGGAAATATTGAACACCGTGACGATAGTGACAACCGTTAACGTCAAGACGAATTGAAAAGCAGATAAGGATTATCATATTGATAATCCTTATTTTTTATCAGATGTCAGCGATAGGCAGACGCCTAACGCAAAAAAAATGAATTTTTTCCCTTGAAGGGCGGTGAAACGCCCCCACTTAGAACACCACAAGGCCGATTATGAAAAGCATAATCGTTATGAAACATAGTTGTTATGAAGACATAGTCGGCGTTTATCCTAAACCGATATGGACTTTCTCAAAGGAGAGCTATCAATGAATATTCGTCCATTGCATGACCGCGTGATCGTCAAGCGCAAAGAAGTTGAGTCAAAATCTGCTGGCGGTATCGTACTGACTGGTTCCGCTGCTGGTAAATCTACCCGCGGTGAAGTTCTGGCCGTAGGTCACGGACGTATCCTGGAAAATGGCGAAGTGAAGCCGCTGGATGTGAAAGTTGGCGACATCGTTATTTTCAATGATGGCTATGGCGTGAAAGCAGAGAAGATTGATAACGAAGAAGTGTTGATCATGTCTGAAAGCGACATTCTGGCAATTGTTGAAGCGTAATTGCGCGTAATCATCTGAACTGAAAGAATTTGAGGGAAATAGACCATGGCAGCTAAAGACGTAAAATTCGGTAATGACGCTCGCGTAAAAATGCTGCGCGGCGTAAATGTACTGGCTGATGCAGTGAAGGTTACCCTGGGCCCGAAAGGCCGTAATGTCGTGTTGGATAAATCCTTCGGTGCACCGACCATTACTAAAGACGGCGTATCTGTTGCGCGTGAAATCGAGCTGGAAGACAAGTTCGAGAACATGGGCGCACAGATGGTGAAAGAAGTTGCCTCTAAAGCGAATGACGCAGCAGGCGACGGCACCACGACCGCAACCGTATTGGCGCAGGCTATCATCACTGAAGGCCTGAAAGCTGTTGCAGCGGGCATGAACCCGATGGATCTGAAGCGCGGTATCGATAAAGCCGTTATCGCCGCTGTTGAAGAGCTGAAAGCACTGTCTGTACCGTGCTCTGACTCTAAAGCTATCGCTCAGGTTGGTACCATCTCTGCTAACTCCGACGAAACCGTAGGCAAAATGATTGCCGAAGCAATGGACAAAGTCGGTAAAGAAGGTGTTATCACCGTTGAAGAAGGTACCGGTCTGCAAGACGAGCTGGACGTGGTTGAAGGTATGCAATTCGACCGTGGCTACCTGTCTCCGTACTTCATCAACAAGCCGGAAACCGGTGCTGTAGAACTGGAAAGCCCGTTCATCCTGCTGGCTGACAAAAAAATCTCCAACATCCGCGAAATGCTGCCAGTACTGGAAGCAGTAGCGAAAGCCGGCAAACCGCTGGTTATCGTTGCTGAAGATGTTGAAGGCGAAGCGCTGGCAACGCTGGTGGTTAACACCATGCGTGGAATCGTGAAAGTTGCTGCGGTGAAAGCACCGGGCTTCGGCGACCGTCGTAAAGCGATGCTGCAAGATATCGCGACGCTGACTGGCGGTACCGTTATCTCTGAAGAGATCGGTCTGGAGCTGGAAAAAGCGACGCTGGAAGATCTGGGTCAGGCGAAACGCGTTGTGATCAACAAAGACACCACTACCATCATCGATGGTACGGGTGAAGAAGCTGCGATTCAGGGCCGTGTTGCTCAGATCCGTCAGCAGGTTGAAGAAGCAACGTCTGATTACGACAAAGAAAAACTGCAAGAGCGTGTGGCTAAACTGGCTGGCGGCGTAGCCGTTATCAAAGTTGGCGCAGCAACTGAAGTTGAAATGAAAGAGAAGAAAGCACGCGTTGAAGATGCCCTGGCTGCAACTCGCGCTGCGGTAGAAGAAGGTGTGGTTGCTGGTGGTGGTGTTGCGCTGGTTCGCGTTGCAGCCAAACTGGCTTCTCTGACTGCTCAAAACGAAGACCAGAACGTGGGTATCAAAGTTGCGCTGCGCGCGATGGAAGCTCCACTGCGTCAGATCGTTTCCAACGCTGGCGAAGAGCCATCTGTGGTTGCGAACAACGTTAAAGCTGGTGACGGTAACTACGGTTACAACGCAGCAACTGAAGAATACGGCAACATGATCGACTTCGGTATTCTGGACCCAACCAAAGTCACACGTTCTGCTCTGCAGTTCGCGGCTTCTGTTGCTGGTCTGATGATCACTACCGAATGTATGGTTACCGACCTGCCGAAAGGCGATGCACCTGACTTAGGTGGCGCTGGTGGTATGGGCGGCATGGGTGGTATGGGCGGCATGATGTAATATGACGCCATTGTCGCCGGAAGCCATTTTCTGGTGACAAGGAGTCAGGTTACAGAAGCACGTCTTTCTGTCCTTTAAAGAGCACTATCTGGTCGCGAGACTGGGTGGTGCTTTTTTTATGCGCGGCATTGCTGAAATGTTGCCGTATCGTTGATGAATGCGTTTATAGCCTGTTATCGGGGAAGCATTCTGCGCTACAATGGCGGCGTTACTTTATTTACGAATACCTTTTTATTCAAAACAACCCTGTTCGGAGTAGGGACAATGTCTGACGATGCGTCTACGCTTCTGCGCTCTATTTCCTGGTTTACTGAGCCCCCTTCGGTATTACCTGAGCACATTGGTGACTGGCTGATGGAAACCGGCTCCATGACGCGGCGACTTGAAAAATATTGTGCCCAACTGAAGACCATCCTGTGCAGTGAGAAATTCATTACGCCACAGGCGCTGGGCGAAGAGCGCGAACAGCTACCTTACAGTGAGCGTTACTGGCTGCGTGAAGTGGTGCTGTATGGTGACGATCGTCCCTGGCTTTTTGGCCGTACCATTGTTCCGCAACAGACGCTCGACGGCACGGATTCAGCCCTGACGAAAATAGGCAATCAGCCGCTAGGCCGCTACCTGTTTGGACAAAAGGCGCTGACGCGTGACTATATCCATACCGGATGCAGTGAAGGCTTATGGGCGCGGCGTTCCCGCCTGTGTGTCTCTGGTTATCCGTTACTGTTGACTGAGCTTTTCTTACCGGAATCACCGATTTATTTCAGCCGGTGATGAAGGTTGGCAGGTAATTTGAGGAGATAAATCCTTGGAAAGAAGTGTTACAGCAGGGAAATGGCTGGCTTATTGTCGCTTGATGCGAATTGATAAACCGATAGGTTCTCTGTTGCTGCTGTGGCCAACGCTATGGGCGCTGTGGCTAGCGGGAGGGGGAACACCTGCACCGTGGACGCTGTTTGTTTTTGTCGCTGGCGTTTTCTTGATGCGTGCAGCAGGCTGCGTCATCAATGATTATGCCGACCGCCATTTTGACGGCCACGTAAAACGTACCGCTTCTCGCCCATTGCCTAGCGGCGAAGTGAGCGAGCGAGCTGCCAAAGTGCTGTTTGTCGTGTTGGTCTTGCTGGCGTTTGGTCTGGTGCTGACACTGAATAAGATGACGATCTGGCTGTCCGTTGCGGGGCTGGTTCTGGCGTGGGTCTACCCGTTCATGAAGCGGGTCAGCCATCTTCCTCAGTTTGTGTTGGGCGCGGCGTTTGGCTGGTCAATCCCGATGGCTTATGCGGCGGTGAGTGAAAGCCTGCCAGCAAGCTGCTGGATGATGTTTTTGGCGTACATTTGTTGGACGGTTGCCTACGATACGCAATATGCAATGGTGGATCGTGATGACGACCTGAAGATCGGCGTGAAATCCACCGCGATCCTATTTGGCCGTTTTGACAATATCATCATTGGGTTGCTGCAGCTCAGTATGCTGGCGTTGCTGCTGGCTTTGGGAATCGCCACCGGATTAGGAACTCCATACTATATTTCGCTGCTGGTGGCTGCGGGGATGTTTGTTTATCAGCAAATCCTGACCGCTGAGCGCGAACGTGATGCCTGTTTCAAAGCCTTTCACAATAATAAATACGCGGGTATGGCGATATTTATTGGTGTGCTGTTTGGTCTATAGCTTGAACCGACATAAACAAAAAAAGCAGCGATTTCTCGCTGCTTTTTTTATGGCGGAATGCTCAGACGTGTTTGTTATGCCAAACGCCTCCACGGCTTGATGGCGGGGTGTTATCCGCCATTTTCCCGTTACTGTCCGGCTACGTCTGCTTTGTCTCTTCTACTTTTTCTACTGCCTGACTATTGGTTTCTACCTGACTGGCGGTTTCTATCTGACTATTGGTTTCTACCTGACTGGCGGTTTCTATCTGACTATTGGTTTCTACCTGACTGGCGGTTCCCATCTGACTATTGGCTTCCATTTCAGCGGATGAGCTGGCGCTTTCGATAGTCAACCGAACTTCCGGGGTGATCAGATCGCCGAGGATGTTGTAGATTTCCAGGATATCGCCTTGTGCCGCTTCCGCACTGTCGGTGATATACCCTTCTGTGCGTAAGGTTGCGACCAGCGTTGAGAACACTGCTTTATCAAAGAATTCCGGCGCGTTGATGCCGTGCAGGACGGACAGGCGTTGTGCCATATTCCGGCTTTCTTTCTCCAACGTTCCACGGTTTATTTCTGGGTTCGCACACAGCAAGGACAGCGTAATCGCATAGCGTTGCAGGGTTTCACGCACGCCAGCTGACAGCAGTTGCAGCGTACGGATACGTGGCGGGTTGATAGCTAATTGACCATCACGGCTGCACAGTAGCTCTTGTCGAATCAGTTCATTAGCCAACGTTTCCAGCACGCTCGGCAACTGCTCTTTGGAATAATGCAAGAACAGTTCAGCTTGCAGCAGCGGATAGATCAGCGCGATCTGTCGCACGACTTCGGCAAGCGAAATCCGGCGGTGATGGATGACGATGCTGGCGATCAGCGACGGCAAGACCAACAGATGCTGGATATTATTGCGGTAGTACGTCATCAGTACCGCCTGCTCGCGCGGCAGAATGATGATATCGCCAATACTATCCTTCTCGACTTCAAACTTGTTCATGCCCAGCGCGTGTTCCAGCAGTTCATCTGCTGTCTTCTTCGGTGCCGTAATATCTTTATGATAAGGAACCTGGCGCAGCAGCTGGAGGTAGCAATCCAGCTGTTCGTGCATTTGTTCGCGCGTCAGCGAGCGCTGGCGTGAGGCTAATAAAGCCGTAGAGCACAGGTTCATTGCGTTTGCTGCCGCAGAATTGTTGATGCGCACCATGATATCCATAGAGATATCCTGCACCGTCGGCGTGAGCCAGCTTGGACGCTGTGCCTCGATGGGATCGATCGCATCACGCCATTGCGGTACATGCTGGTTCAGGTAGGTTGTCAGCGGGAGTGGTTCGCCGAAGTTCACATAACCCTGACCCAAATTACGCAGTTTGCGCAAACCGCGCACCATCTGCATAAAGCCTTCTTTTTCCTTCACCGCACCGCGCAGCTCTTTCGCATAGGTGCCGACTTCCATCACATGCTCGTAGCCGACATAAATCGGCACCAGCGTGATAGGGCGCGTACCGCCTCTCAGCATGGCCTGAATGGTCATCGCTAGCGTACCGGTTTTTGGCTCTAACAGCCGGCCCGTGCGTGAACGTCCGCCTTCCATGAAGTATTCAACCGAATAACCGCGGGCAAACAGCTCACCCAGATATTCACGGAAAATCGTGGAATACAGCTTGTTGCCTTTGAAGGTACGGCGAATAAAGAACGCGCCAAGACGGCGGAAGATCGGTCCCGCAGGCCAGAAATTAAGGTTGATGCCAGCGGCGATGTGCGGCGGTACTAAGCCTTGATGGTACAGGACGTAGGACAGCAGCAGATAATCCATGTGGCTGCGGTGGCAGGGCACATAGACAATGCCGTGGCCATCCTGCGCCAGTTGGCGAACGCGTTCGGCGTTGTGGACGTTAATCCCCTGATAAAGGCGGTTCCACGTCCAGCTTAATACGCGATCCGACAGACGCACGGCTTCGTAGGAGAAGTCAGCGGCGATTTCTTCCATCAGAGCAATAGCGTTCTGCTGCGCTTTCTCAGTAGAAATCTTCTTACTGCGCGCTTCATCGTCTACGGCTTTCTTGATCGCTTTGGAATCCAACAGCTTGTTAAATAGCTCCTGACGCACCGGCAAGCGCGGCCCAACTGCCGCCAAACGCTGGCGGGAGAAGTGCATACGCGCGACGCGCGCCAGTTTGTGGGCTATGGTTTTGTCAGTACCATGCTCGGTTGCCATATAACGTAGCGACACCGGGCTGGAGAAGCGGACAAAGCTGTCGCGGCCTAGCCACAGGACGGCAAAGAATTTCTCGATACCGTTGAGCAGGCGCAGGTGTGGTGCGGCCTGAGAGTGGCCTTCCCGACCTGGAGAACGCCCAAACATCACGGAAACCGGCACCATCTGTACGTCTAAATCTGGATTGGCACGATGCAAATCCAGATAGTCGTGGAACAGTTTGACGGATTTCTGCTTGGGAACGTAATAGCGGAAGACGCGCGGCCCATCATTAATAAAGACGTGGCTAGGAAGTTCGACGCCATTGAATTCGAACGACTGCGAGGGATCGGGTAGCCCCAATGCCAGGCATTTCGCGCGTAGCGTCAAGAGATCTGCCTGAGAGTTATAAGGCAGAACATAGAGTATAGGACGTGAGGGATCTAACCCCAGCTCGACCACCGGATCTGCGGGAATAACTTTGCTCTTCACCAGCAGTTTCAGTGGGAGATTCAATAATTTATAGTAAATTTTACGCCAACCTGACATAACAACATGGAGCCTCTTGTTAGCAATGCGCCGCAAGGATACCAGAAACTGCGCCGGAGATCTGTGGTGA
The DNA here is from genome assembly GCF_002307355.1 of Pectobacterium polaris. Lineage (NCBI taxonomy): Bacteria > Pseudomonadati > Pseudomonadota > Gammaproteobacteria > Enterobacterales > Pectobacteriaceae > Pectobacterium > Pectobacterium polaris. The sequence goes on from NZ_CP017481.1 coordinate 1,771,150, forward strand.
TGAGACAACGTAAGCGCGTTAAAATGCCAACTATTTTGCGTAAATAATGGAGGATAAATGAATAAAGCAACGGGGATGACCCGGATTATTAAGGCGACCGGTTATTCCTTTAGGGGGCTGAAGCAGGCGTGGCAGCATGAAGCAGCGTTTCGTCAGGAAACGATACTGACCCTTGTCGGCGTGGTTATCGCGTGTTTACTGCCAGTTACGCTGGTCGAAAAACTGCTGCTGATTGGGTCTGTGGTACTGATTATGCTGTTTGAGCTGGCCAATAGCGCCATTGAAGCGGTAGTCGATCGCATTGGACTTGAGCACCACGAATTATCCGGTCGGGCGAAAGATATTGGGTCGGCCGCTGTCTTTGTTGCCATCCTGTTAGCCGCTGTCGTCTGGGGCAGCATCCTCTGGCAACATTTTGCCTGACGGCACGCATAAATGAGTAAAAGTCAGGGGCTTTGCCGATATCGTCATTCCCAATTGTGGCTTACCTGTATATACTCACAGCAAGACTGTATAAACAACCAGGGGGCGGAATGAAAGTATTAACAGCAAGGCAGCAGCAGGTTTATGACCTGATCCGCGATCATATTGCGCAAACCGGAATGCCGCCAACGCGTGCGGAAATTGCTCAACAACTGGGGTTTCGCTCTCCTAATGCGGCTGAAGAACATCTGAAAGCGCTGGCGCGTAAAGGTGTGATTGAAATTGTATCGGGCGCGTCTCGTGGTATTCGTCTGCTGATGGAAGAAGAGACGGGTATTCCTCTGGTTGGTCGTGTGGCCGCAGGTGAACCTCTGCTGGCACAGGAACATATCGAGTGTCGCTATCAGGTTGACCCTGCGATGTTCAAACCCAGCGCTGATTTCTTGCTGCGGGTGAGCGGCATGTCGATGAAAAATATCGGTATTATGGATGGCGATTTACTGGCCGTGCATAAAACAGAAGATGTGCGCAACGGTCAGATTGTCGTCGCACGTATTGACGATGAAGTGACGGTGAAGCGCTTGAAAAAGCAGGGTAATACGGTACACCTCCTCGCTGAAAATGAAGAGTTTGCCCCGATTGTTGTCGATCTGCGTCAGCAAAGCTTTTCGATAGAAGGCTTAGCGGTTGGCGTGATTCGTAACAGCGACTGGAGCTAACCATTCGCAGAGATGCACTGCTCGTCTGTCTGGGTCAGTGCATCATGTTCGTCTGTTAATCTGCTAACCATATATATTTAGTTACATTTCGCGCGCGTTTCTACGATCCCCATTATCCTTCTGTTTTTTCACTGATTTTTGCGGTGATTTTCCCTTTCTCAACGTTCATTCCAGTCACAGATTCCTGGTTTTCCATATTAAGTGAAATATTCGACTATAATTTTTATCAAGGTAAGCATTTTTATCTTGATTGATCGTTTGCCGATTGATCATTAGCCATCACATTTAGATAGCCCGGTAATCAAGGGAGACAGTGGCGAAGAGCACCGTCATGGTTCACAGAGTTATGATGCTGCTTACTGAATAAATCTATTTATCTGAAACTGACGCATAAGTCGGTAGTCACGATTTTTTATGCGCAATTCACCTAAGGTACGGAGATTCTTATGAATAAAGACCAAGCCAGCGGTAACTGGAAACAGTTTAAAGGTAAAGCGAAAGAGCAATGGGGCAAATTAACGGATGACGATCTGACGGTCATCGAAGGTAAACGTGACCAACTGGTGGGTAGAATCCAGGAACGTTACGGGTACGAAAAAGAAGCGGCAGAGAAAGAAGTGAAACACTGGGAAGATCACCACAAATATCACTGGTAGCTATCACTGGTCACAACAGTTATGTCTCTCCACAGAAAAAACGATAGCCCTTGGGCTATCGTTTTTTAATGGGAACAGTATGATCGTGATCGCAATGATCCGGCTGTTTGCATGATGCAACTTCCTGACAGCCTCCGCACAACCCGTGTGCTTCCACCACGCTGTGACGCAGCGTAAACCCTGACTGCTGTGCCAGACTACGCAGCGTTTCTTCCACACCTTCGGTTTGACGTTCGGTGACTTGCCCGCAGCGATCGCAGATGAAAAGGGCGGACGTGTGGCTGTGGTCTTCAATATGGTGACACAGCACGTAGCTGTTGTTTGATTCGACGCGATGAATGAAGCCTTGTTCCAGCAGAAAATCCAGCGCGCGATAGACGGTTGGCGGTTTCGCTTGAGGTTCTGAAACGCGCAGCAGGTCCAGCAGGTCATAAGCGCTGATAGCACCGGACTGCTGTGCCATAAGGCGTAAAACCTCTAACCGCTGTGGCGTGAGACGCACAGCGCGCTGCTGACAAATCTGTTCAGCCTGGGCAAGAAGTTTGTCCTGTTTGGTTGAATCCATTGTCATATCACCCTGACGCGTTGAGGAACAAGACGGATATCTTACCACGACTGAATAAAAACGCCGAACTGGCGGCGTTTTCCTGCAAAAACAACTCCCTACAAAAGCAACGGACAGACGCGCTACACGACCAGATCGATGAGCAGCGCCCGCAAAGGCGACTCTGCCTGTAGCGTCAACGCCGTTTCTTCCTTAATGAAGGCTCCGTCGCCGCAGTGTAGTGTTTCACTGTTCTGATTGCCTTTTACCGCCATCGAGCCGTGGATCAATTGGAGGTACGCCTGATTTCCCTGTAGTGCGATGGTGCTTTGCTCATTCTGCTGGAGGTCGACATGATGAACCCAAACCTGCTGGCGCAGTTGCAGGCTATTATGTTCACCTTCCGGTGAGGCAAGCAGCGTATGGTTTACTGAACTCAGCCCCATGCGCTGCAACGGGCTGTTCTCTCGCGTTTGGCAAGCATTCAGCCATAATTGCAGCCGCGTCAGTGGCTTGTTAGCGCTGGTATTATGTTCGCTATAGCTGACGTTTGGCTGCGTGGAGAGCAGCAGCACATCTCCGGCTTTGGCCTGAATGTGGCCGCCGTTGCTGTCGCGATATTCCGCTTCGCCCTGAAGAATAATGTTCAGAATATCAACCCGTGGGTAGGTTCGCGGCTGGAATGATGCCCCCGGTGCCAATACTTCCTGATTGAGCACGCGCAGAGATGCGTAGCCCAGCAACTGTGGGTCAAAATAGTGACCAAAAGAAAAGGTATAGCGCGCCTGTAACCAGCCATAGTCGGCCTGGCCGCATTGCCCTGCTGCTCTTCGTGTGATCATAATTTTTATCCCCCAGAGAATTATTTATTGAACTGATAGTAATTGTGTGGACGTTGGATTGTTAGCTAGTTAATCTGGTGGGTATATTCAAAATTCCTGAATGAGTACGAAGATGGCGAGAGAACGAGCACTGACGCTGGAAGCCTTGAGGGTGATGGATGCGATCGATCGTCGTGGCAGCTTTGCCGCTGCGGCAGACGAGCTGGGTAGGGTGCCTTCGGCGCTGAGCTATACCATGCAGAAATTGGAAGAAGAGTTAGATGTGGTGCTGTTCGATCGTTCCGGGCATCGTACTAAATTCACGAATGTCGGGCGGATGCTGCTGGAACGCGGACGCATCCTGTTGGAGGCCGCGGATAAGCTCACGACGGACGCAGAAGCACTGGCACGCGGTTGGGAAACGCACCTGACGATTGTGACGGAAGCACTAATTCCGACTCAGCGAATTTTCCCATTAATCGATAAACTGGCGCTCAAAGCCAATACGCAGGTATCGATTCTGACGGAAGTGCTGGCCGGGGCGTGGGAGCGTCTTGAGCAAGGGCGCGCCGATATCGTGATTGCGCCAGACATGCATTTTCGCGCGTCTTCTGAAATGAATACCCGCAAGCTGTACACGATGAATAACGTTTATGTCGCCAGCCCAGAACATCCGATTCATCAGGAACCTGAACCGCTGTCGGATGCGATCCGGGTGAAATACCGTGGGATTGCGATGGCAGACACCGCGCGCGAACGCCCGGTACTGACCGTGCAGCTGTTGGATAAACAGCAACGTCTGACGGTGAGTTCGCTGGATGATAAACGGCGTGCGCTGCTGGCGGGATTAGGCGTCGCGACCATGCCTTATCCGATGGTTGCGCAAGATATTGCCGAAGGGCGTTTGCTGGTGATTGGGCCGGAGCATCAGATGGAAAGTCAGATAATTATGGCGTGGCGGCGAGACAGCATGGGCGAGGCGAAATCCTGGTTCCTGCGTGAGATTCCGAAACTATTGAACCAGCCTTAAATCCCGCGCTTTTTGCGGCAAGGTGTGGCTCCACACCTTGCCGCACTATTCACTAGTTCACTACTGCGTAGCGAAAATCGACAAAAACCTAGTATAAATCGACAAACGTCTTATCACGCTGATGAGGCTGATTCAGATCTTGCTCTGGACCCAGCGAAATCACGCCATGCGGATTAATCGTGCCATGGCTACGATAGTAGTGGTGACGAATATGCGCCATATCGACGGTATCGGCGATGCCGGGCATCTGATAAATATCACGCAGAAAACCGAACAGATTGGGATAATCGCTCAGGCGATATTTATCGCATTTAAAATGCGTGTGATAGACCGGATCGAAACGGATCAACGTCGTCCACAACCGCAGGTCGGCTTCGGTTAACTGCTTACCTGTCAGATAGCGTTGTTTTGCCAGAATGCTTTCCAGATCGGAGAGCGCGGCAAAAACGGTTGTGGCGGATTCATCATAGGCTGACTGGCTTGTCGCAAAACCAGCTTTGTACACACCGTTGTTGACCTTGTCGTAAATCCAGCCGTTCAATTCGTCAATCTGCGCGCGTAGCGCTTCTGGGTAATAATCGCCCGCCGTTGCTCCCACGCCATCAAAAGCACTGTTCAGCATGCGGATGATATCGGCGGATTCGTTACTGACGATGGTGTGCTGCTCGGTATCCCACAGGACAGGCACGGTCACCCGGCCGCTGTAGTCTGGCATAGCGTGCAGGTAGAGCTGGTAGAGGAATTCGTGCTGATAGAGTGAGTCACCTGTCGCGGCTTCAAAATCGGTATCGAACGTCCAGCCGTGATCGAGCATGAGTGGATGAACCACCGAAACCGCGATGTGATCTGTTAACCCTTTCAACTGCCGCATGAGCAGCGTGCGGTGTGCCCACGGGCAGGCGAGAGAAACATAGAGATGATAACGGCCGGACTGGGCAGGAAAGCCACCTTTGCCGGTGAGGCCGGGTGCGCCATCGGGCGTTACCCAGTTGCGGAATGCGGATTCTGAACGCTTAAAATGGCCGCCGGTAGATTTGGTTTCATACCAGGTATCGTGCCATACGCCGTCAACCAGTTGTCCCATAAATCCTCCCGTTAGTGAGTGATGATAAAACAACGGCAAGCCTTATCTGCTTGCCGTCTCATTCGTTATTCGACTATTAAGTGTAGTACAGGCCGGAAGAGGCTCGTCTTACCACTTTTTGCCCAGCAGGCGGTCGATACTGAATGCGCCTGGGCCAGTGACAGCCAGCAGGAGGTAGCCGCCAGCGATGGTCAGGTTTTTCATGAACATCAGTTGGTTCATGCCTTCCGCAAAGTTAGAGTGGAAAATCAGTGCAGTCAGCAGCGTAAAGCCGGCAGTGAACAGCGCGACGGTACGCGTCAGCAGACCGAACAGAACCGCCAGACCACCACCCAGTTCCAGCAGAATGGTCAGCGGCAGCAGGAAGGACGGAACGCCCATCGCCTGCATGTATTGTTGTGTGCCTGCATAGGCATCACCCAGCTTACCGTAACCTGCAACGATAAACAGAATTGGCATTAAGATACGTGCAACCAGCAGTGCAGTGCTTTCTAAATTTTTCATCATCTCTCCAATTAATTTTGTTGTGGGCTATATTGCCCTGTTTTGTTTGTTGTAGCAGGTGTGGTCTGAAAACCTGGCCCGCCATCAGGTTATGGGCAGATAGTATAGAGAGATGATTTGCTCTGCCAGCGAGTATAATTGTTGCTGTATTTCAGAAAAATTGATGTTCAGTGAACTGTGCAAGAACGCGCTGTAATAACATGAGCGCGTTAGGTAAAAGTCAGATGAAAAGTAGTGTATAGATAAGACAGATAGTCGAAGCGATAGTAAGGATTACGGACGTGGCTCAAACGTTTTGCGGACGAGTCTGACTGTGCCCCACAGCCCGACAAGGCGGCGTCCCCAACGAATCATGCGGCTGGGATGGCGCACGCCATAGAGTGCTACGAGGCTGGAGCCCACGATCCAGTATTTACGCCACTGCATCAGGCTTTGCCAGCCGCGATCATAACGGACGGTGGTATCCAACCAATGCTTCTTACCTGCCGATAAGTCCAGCCGCTGCTGCTGTATCTGGCGCAGTAGCTGGGCTTTTTCTCTGTCTCGCTGCTGACGCTGGTTCACTTGGGATCTTCCTCCAGCAGCGATCTGTCGGTCGCCAGCTCCTTACGCGTCGCTTTGAGCAAGGTGGAACGACGTACCTTCACGAGTGTCCATATGCCGCCTATCAGCGCCAGTCCGAGCAATGTGGCGGTAATACACCCCAGCGCAAAGAGACGATATTGTGGATCGATACCCCAGATGATCAGCGCAATCAGGCTCATAATGCCAAAAGCGGCAAAAAGCAGCGTCAGGCCGACCATAATCAGCAATTGAATCAGATTGGCTTTCTCTTCCTCTAATTCAATAACGGCCAGTCGAACGCGGCTTTCCACCATGCTGACAATAATAGAGATGATGCGCTGAGCAGAAGCCATGACCCCGCTTGCGGGGCCTTGTTGTGATTTATCCGTCATAGCAATCCGCTAATTAGCGACGAGACAGCAGGACGCCAAGCACGACACCGACTGCTGCGCCAATGCCGACACCGGTCCACGGATTCTGGCGTACATAATCGTCCGCCGATTCAACCGCTTCTTTGGTTTGGGAAGCGATGCGCTCACCCGTATCGCTCAGGCGACTGCGAGTTTCTTTCAGCGCGCTTTCTGCCTTATTACGCAGCTTGTCGAGTTCCGCTTTAGATTTATCGCTGGAGGTGCTTAATACTTCTTCCAGCGTGTCCGCCAGTGATTTCAATTCGGCGCGTAGGTACTCAGAATTTTGATCTTTAGCCATATTAATAACCCTTCATGTTATAAACCTGAACGTTAACTATAGCTGAAGCTGAGATTTATGCCGCCCCAAACGGGTACGGACAATTCTGATAACTCGCTGTAAATTTTAGTGATTTGGTTTTTGAATATAAAATGAACAGTTGACGTGTGTTTTGTAGGGACAATGTGGCGATGGGTTATTGCGACGTGCCACGTTCCGCTGCATGCAATTCCTGCTCGGCTTCAGCCAGCTTTCTTTCGCGCTTGAGGATTTTCTCGGCGTCATCCCCTTTCTGGCGGCTTTCATTCAGTTCCTGCTGCCGTTCAGCAACGTCTTTGCGTTTTTCCGCAATCGCTTCTTGACGTTTCTCTGCCAGTCCAGCATCCGTACAGTGGGTTTTCACGCCGTCCAACGCCTTCTCTAACCCGTTGATACGGTTCTGATTGCCATGCTTACGCGCTTCATCGATTTGGCGCTGAATATCTTGTGCTTTCTGCTGACAGGTCTCTACCTGATTGGCGGTATTCGCCAGTGCATGACCGGAAAGCAGGACAGATAATGCAATAATGGATGGAGATAGTTTCGATGGAAATAATTTCATAGTCGTCACCCCAGTTTGGATTGTTTCTGTGTCAGTTTCTGCTGCCAGAACGGTGTCGGGGTTGTCACTTGCTGCGCGGTAATCGTGACTTTGGGTAGAGACAAACGCAGGACATCTCTGGCAGCGATACTCTGTTCTGGCGAGGCAAGACGGACGATCAGGCTATCTTGCTCTGGCGTAATGCTTTTGATCGCAATCCCTTTTTCGTTGAGACGCTGATACACGTAAAAGCCATCGGGCAACGCGGCACCGTCATAAGGCTTGATGTGTAGCATAGCATCGTCCTGGGAACGGCGTAGTGACTGGGACTGCGTCAATGCAATCATCGGTAGAGCAAGCAGTAGCAGTATGCGACCTGCTTTTCTGGAGAAGAGCCTAGAGAATAACCCGCGAATTGACACGGTTAGCTCCCCTTTTCTGCATTATTTGTTTTATCGTCACGTTTTTTACGCCACAAGACAAAAAGCGATCCAAACAGGCCGATAAACAGCAGGGCCAGCGGCAGTATCATCAGGCAGAGCATCAGCTCGTCTTCATATTTCAGGAAGACGGTTGTTTTCCCTAAGGCATAGCCCAGCGTAACCAGAATAAATACCCACAGGAACCCGCTCATCCAGTTAAAGAACTGAAAGCGTGCGTTATTCAGGCCAGACAAGCCTGCGATGGTTGGGAGTAACGTTCTGACAAAAGCCAGAAAACGGCCCACTAAAAGCGCGGACAGACCATGACGATGGAAGAGCTGGTGGGCGCGTTGGTGATAGTGCGCGGGCAAATGTGATAGCCAGCCCTGAACCACTCCCGTATTGCCAAGCCATTTCCCCTGAATATAGCTGGCCCAACAGCCGAGGCTGGCCGCCGTCGTCAGGAGAAATATCGTAAAAGGGTAATTCATTGTGCCCTTGGCGACGAGGACGCCGACCAAAATGAGCAGGCTATCGCCGGGCAGGAAAGCCGCTGGGAGCAGGCCATTTTCCAGAAAGATAATCAGAAACAGTAATATGTAGATGGTCCATACCAACTTTGGGTCGGCTAAAATATCGAAATCCTGATGCCAGAGTGCGTTTAACAGTTCTTTGATTAATTCCATCCGGTATTCCTAATACTGCTGTTGCATTTTAGCCTTGGCGACAATCACGCACGCTTCTGGACATGATAAGAGTGAATACAGTGTTATCAGGGCACAGGATTATGATTTTTTGATGATCTCTGTTTTTTCTGCCTGATAGTGGAGCTGGCGTCTGACTTGATGCTCGCTTTTCGCTGCGAGCCCGATAAACAGGCAGCTTGGGGATTGTTTGGTCTTGGCAGACTTTGCATCCAAACCGGCGGATTAAGCGTAAGAAAGACGCGTTAACTGTAACAAAATAGGTGTTCCTGAGACAGAAAAATATTACGACAACTGGGGCGGTTTAGGGGGATTTTTCGAAGAAGAGTGGGGATTTCTGCGATATTTTACACTCGCTGACAGAAATCAACGTTTTCTGACTTTTTCCCCCTGGTTCAAAATTTTTCCCCTTCGCGTAAAACGAAGGGGAGGATGCACATTTAGGACTTGCCCGTGTGTATCTGGTCGAGGTGGACGACCGGATTCTCGGCGAACATATAACGGTCGACGTTAAACTCGAAATCATCCGTTGTGGCGCGAAATAGCATCTGTTTGGTGTTTTCCAGATGTTGCCACATTGCCAGTTTGGCTGCATAAGGATCTTTGCGAATCAGTGCCTTAAGGATGCGGTCGTGTTCCTCGCACCAGCTTTCAATCGACTTGTCGTCAATGTGCTCATGCAGTTTGCGCCAGTAAGGATTATGAATCCGTTGGCTCCACATTTTCTCGACGATGGTCGCCATAGCGGAGTTCTGTGTTGCCAGCGCGACCTGAACGTGGAATTTGAGGTCCCACTGAGAATCACGGAAGCGATCTTCTTGTCGCGCGTATTCCTGAATCTCCATCAGTTGGATGATGTCCTGACGGGTCACCTGCGTGGCCGCAAATTCAGCAATGTTGCTTTCAATGAGTTGGCGAGCCTGAAGCAGCTCAAATGGACCCGCTGCAACGAATTCAATATCGCCGCTATTAATGAACGGATTCTTCTGCTGGTTGGAAATAACGTGAATGCCTGAACCCTTGCGTACTTCAACGTACCCTTCGACTTCCAGCATAATGATGGCTTCGCGCACCACAGTGCGGCTGACGTTCATTTCTTCAGAAATATAGCGCTCTGCCGGTAATTTTTCGCCGACCTGATACATACCGCTTTCAATGCGCTGTTTTAATTCTGCGGCTAACTGCTGGTATAGCCGTCGGGGTTCAGTGAGTGCCATGATGATGTCTACTCTCGATAGATGACGGTCCATGTGCCACGTCAGGGCCTGAGTGTCTATCTCGTTAATCTTTCAGGGATGATTTGTTATACCACTTAATCATAGCAGCAACCAATGTTGTGGTCACAGTTAGCGCGGTGTGTTATCGGAGGGAGGTGGCTCACCCAGTCGCAGATCATACCGGATGAGCCAGGATAATGCAGGGATTATCAGTGTTGGTTGGCTTCTTTCAATGTTTCAGCTGCGGCGGCGACTTCTGATGCCGGTTGGTTTTTCAACACGGTCCAGATGACGATAGCACCCAACAGGTCAAAGACGGCCAGTGCCGCGAACAGCGGGCTGAAGCCCATCGTGTCGGCCAGTGCGCCCACAACCAGAGCAAACATGGTGCTTGCCATCCAGGCTGCCATCCCGGTTAAACCGTTCGCTGTGGCCACTTCATTACGGCCAAATACGTCAGACGACAGCGTAATCAGCGCGCCGGACAGCGACTGGTGCGCAAAACCACCGACGCACAGCAGAGCGATGGCGACATAAGGACTGGAGAACAGCCCGATCATACCCGGTGCAATCATCAGTACCGCGCCCATCGTGACGACCATTTTGCGAGAAACGATCAGGTTCACTTTGAAGTGTTTTTGGAACAGCATTGGCAAGTAACCGCCCAGAATGCAGCCGATATCGGCGAACAGCATCGGCATCCAGGCGAACATGGCGATTTCTTTCAGGTTAAAGCCGTAGGCTTTGAACATGAACAGCGGGATCCACGCGTTGAACGTTCCCCAGGCGGGTTCAGCCAGAAAACGCGGCAGTGCGATACCCCAGAATTGACGGTTACGCAGGATCTGCAAGGCGGACATTTTTTTCGCGTTATTGGTTTGGTGCTGTGCTTCCTGCCCGCTAAGAATGTAGTCGCGCTCTTCGTCGCTGAGTTTTTTCTGATCTTTTGGGTGCTTATAGAAAACGAGCCAGCAGAGAGCCCAGATCAGGCTCAGCACACCGGTAATGATAAAGGCCATTTCCCAGCTGTGCGCCACAATCGCCCACACGACCAGCGGTGGCGCGATCATGGCGCCGATGGATGACCCCACGTTGAAGTAACCCACTGCAACAGAGCGCTCTTTTGCCGGAAACCATTCGCTACTGGCTTTCAGGCCAGCAGGGATCATGGCCGCTTCTGCCATACCGACAGCGCCACGGGCGATCGCTAAACCCCCCCAGCTGTTTGCCAGCGCGGTACCCATACAGCAGATGGCCCACAGAATGGCGAACATGGCATAGCCGATTTTTGTGCCAAGCAAATCCAGTACATAGCCAGCGATGGGCTGCATAATGGTATAACAAGCTGAGTAGGCAGCAACGATGTAAGAATACTGCTGTGTCGTGATGTGCAACTGATCTTGTAGCGTCGGTGCGGCAACAGACATTGCATTACGCGTCAGATATCCCAGCACGGTGCCAATGGTCACCAGGCCGATCATATACCAGCGTAATCCTTTGATTTTACGCATTTACTTTCTCTCCGAGTCAATAAAAAACACCGTAATGGCTCTTGAGTGGCCTCAGGGTGTGATGTGTCTTGTGATGTCGTGCGACACGTTTTGTTGTTGTGCTGAACAGGAAAACCCTTCTCTTTGTGAGATAGCGATTGAATCCCTGCTTAAGGCAGCGCTACAATAATTTGTCATACAACTTTAAAAGTTGAGTGACATCACAAAACCATTATTTTTATATGGAATAGCGAATTCCTCGTTTAAACCGAGAGAGACAGGCCGTTTACGGCAATAAATGCTGGGTTATTGTACTATTTGTTACATTTTTGCGATCATGACCTCACAAATACTGTGAGATATCGCGCATAATTGGTGTGATATCTTTTAACGGTTAACTAATTTGGTGCACAAGAAGCACGGTAAGGAAGAGAACATGCCCCAGTTTATGAGTGAAGATTTTCTGTTAGACAGTGAATTTGCCCGTCGTCTTTATCATGAGTATGCCGTCGACCAACCGATATTTGACTATCACTGCCATTTGCCGCCTGAGCAGATCGCGGAAAACTATCGCTTCAAAAATTTGTATGACATCTGGCTGAAAGGCGATCACTACAAGTGGCGTGCGATGCGCACCAATGGCGTGCCTGAGCGTTTGTGTACGGGTGATGCCAGCGATTGGGAAAAATTTGAAGCCTGGGCCGCTACCGTGCCGCACACCATCGGCAACCCGCTTTACCACTGGACACATCTGGAACTGCGTCGTCCGTTCGGCATCACCGGCACGCTGCTGTCGCCAAGCACGGCAAAAGACATTTGGGATCGCTGTAATACCATGCTGGAGCGCGATGACTTTACCGCGCGCGGCATCATGCAGCAGATGAACGTGAAAATGGTTGGTACGACAGACGATCCGATTGACGATCTGCGCCACCATAAGACCGTTGCTCAGGATTCAAGCTTCTCTATCAAAGTGTTGCCGAGCTGGCGCCCGGATAAAGCGTTCAACATTGAGCTGGCAACCTTCAACGACTACATGGCGAAACTGGGTGAAGTCTCTGACACCGATATTCGTCGTTTCAGCGATCTGCAAACGGCGCTCACCAAGCGTCTGGATCACTTCGCCGCACACGGCTGTAAAGTGTCTGACCATGCGCTGGATGTGGTGATGTTTGCCGAAGCCGATGACGCCGCGCTGGATAAAATTCTGGCGCGTCGCCTTGCTGGCGAAACGCTAAGTGAACATGAAGTGGCACAGTTCAAGACTGGCGTTCTGGTCTGGCTGGGTGCGGAATATGCCCGTCGCGGCTGGGTTCAGCAGTACCACATTGGCGCACTGCGCAACAACAACCTGCGTCAGTTCAAGCTGTTGGGGCCGGATGTGGGCTTCGATTCCATCAATGACCGTCCGCTGGCTCAGGAACTGTCTCGCCTGCTCAGCAAGCAGAATGAAGAAAACCTGCTGCCGAAAACCATCCTTTACTGCCTGAATCCGCGTGATAACGAAGTGCTTGGCACCATGATCGGTAACTTCCAGGGCGAAGGGATGCCGGGCAAGATGCAGTTCGGTTCCGGCTGGTGGTTCAACGATCAGAAGGACGGCATGCAACGTCAGATGACCCAGTTAGCACAGCTTGGTCTGCTGAGCCGCTTCGTCGGCATGCTGACCGATAGCCGCAGCTTCCTGTCTTACACCCGCCATGAATATTTCCGCCGCATCCTGTGCCAGATGATTGGCCGCTGGGTGGAAGATGGAGAAGCGCCAGCCGACCTGCCGTTGCTGGGCGAAATGGTGAAAAACATCAGTTTCGATAACGCTAAAAACTATTTTGCCATCGAGCTGTAATTCCACCGCGTAGGTGTGAGTTGCGCGAGGGACGCGGCAGTAAGATTCCTAAAGGGGCTTACGCCGCGGCTCTCGGTGTCTCGGTCTTTTGTCATCGGCACGCGTAGTTATGTGGTGCGGGTGAATATGAATATAGGGCAAGGATGACGGTGATTGATCGGTCGTGCCCTGAATGTGAGATTCGTCCTAAGGTAGCCTGTTAATGCAAACGTTAAATCGTCGTAACTTCCCCGGTCGTCAGCACCCAGATCGTGTTATCCAGTTTGGTGAAGGCAACTTCCTGCGCGCTTTCATCGACTGGCAGTTGGATTTGCTGAATGAGCACACCGATCTGGATGCGGGTATTGTCGTGGTTCGCCCGATCGATTCCGATTTCCCGCCCGCGCTGGACACGCAGGATGGGTTGTACACCACTATTATTCGTGGTCTGAACGAGCAGGGCGAGGCGGTTCGCGAACCCCGCCTGATCCGTTCGGTCAACCGTGAAATTAACGTGTACCGTCAGTTCGATGAATATCTGGCGCTGGCGCACGATCCGAATATCCGCTTCGTGTTCTCCAATACCACGGAAGCCGGTATCAGTTATCACGCAGATGACCGTCTGAACGATGCGCCGCCTGTCAGCTTCCCTGCGAAATTAACCCGTCTGCTGTATGAGCGCTTCTGTCATTTTGACGGCGCGGCGGATAAAGGCTGGGTACTGCTGCCGTGCGAGCTGATTGATTATAACGGCGTGGCGCTGAAAGAACTGGTGTTGCGCTATGCCGCACAGTGGAAACTGACGCCAACGTTTACCGCCTGGCTGAACGATCACAACACCTTCTGCTCGACGCTGGTAGACCGCATTGTGACAGGTTACCCGCGTGCCGAAGTGGAAGAACTACAGCAGGAAATGGGCTATCAGGATACGTTTTGGGATACGGCGGAACACTTCTACCTGTTCGTCATTCAGGGGCCACAGTGGCTGGCGGAAGAATTGCGTCTGAACAAGCTGGATCTGAACGTTCGTATCGTTGATGACATCAAGCCGTACAAAGAACGTAAAGTCGCGATTCTCAACGGTGCTCATACTGCGCTGGTGCCGGTCGCATTCCTGGCAGGTCTGGATACCGTTGGCGAATCAATGAATGATGCGCTGATTGGCAAATTCGTGGAAAAGACCATTGCCGAAGAGATTGTGCCGGTATTGGATTTGCCGCATGACGAACTGACGTCGTTTGCTCAGGCTGTGCTAAGCCGCTTCCGTAACCCGTTCATTCAGCATCAGCTGTTATCTATCTCGCTGAATGGCATGACCAAATTCCGCACCCGTATTCTGCCGCAGTTGCTGACCTACCGTGAACGCCACGGTGAGCTGCCTGCTCGCCTGACGTTTGCGCTGGCGGCCTTGATTGCATTCTATCGCGGCGAGCGTAGCGGTGAAGGCGATGCGTTACAAACCTATCCGTTGCAGGACGATGCACACTGGCTGGAGCGTTACTCCACGCTGTGGGCGGGCGTAAAAGAAAACACCGTCAGCCTGGCTGAGCTGGTGAATGTCGTACTGTGCGATGCCGATCACTGGGAACAGGATTTAACACTGGTTCCTGGTCTGGCTGCGCAGGTGACTGAACAGTTGCAAACCATCGTTGAGCGTGGCATGCGCGCAGCCGTGGAAGGTTATTGCTAATCAGTAAGAAGGGTTATCCATGCAAAGTATTATAAAAATTCATTCTCTGGACAATGTGGCTGTCGCCCTGCGTGATGTCGAGCAAGGCGAAACGGTGTCGGTGGATAGCCATACGGTGACACTTCAGCAACCTGTCGTGCGCGGACATAAGTTCGCGCTGGAAACCATCGCACCGGGAGAAATGATTACCAAGTATGGCCTGCCGATCGGCCATGCGTTGGTGTCTATTGCTCCCGGAGAACACATCCATTCCCAGAATGCGAAAACCAATCTGAGCGATCTGGATGAATATCAGTATGAACCTGAATTTCTCGAACTGCCGCCGCAGATGGGTAATCGGGATGTGCAGCTCTATCGTCGCAAAAATGGCGATGTGGGTATCCGTAATGAGTTGTGGATCCTACCCACCGTCGGTTGTGTGAACGGGATTGCTCGCCAGATTCAGCAGCGTTTTCTGAAAGAAACTAACGATGCGGAAGGGATCGACGGCGTTTATCTGTTCAGTCATACCTTCGGCTGTTCACAGCTCGGTCAGGATCACGAAAACACCCGTACGATGCTGCAAAACATGGTGCGTCACCCGAATGCGGGTGCCGTACTGGTGATCGGTCTGGGCTGTGAGAACAATCAGGTTGACGCCTTCCGCACGACGCTGGGCGATTTTGATTCCGATCGCGTGACGTTCATGGTGTGCCAGCAGCAGGACGATGAAGTTGAAGCCGGTCTGGAACGGCTGCATACGCTGTATGAGGAGATGCGCCATGACAAACGCGAGCCGGGTAAGCTGAGCGAGCTGAAGTTTGGTCTGGAATGCGGCGGTTCCGATGGGCTGTCTGGTATTACTGCCAACCCGCTGTTAGGCCGTTTCTCCGACTATCTGATTGCTAACGGCGGCACCACCGTGCTGACTGAAGTGCCTGAAATGTTCGGTGCAGAACGAATCCTGATGAGCCGCTGCCGTGATGAAGCCACGTTTGAGAAAACCGTGCACATGGTGAACGATTTCAAACAGTACTTCATCGCACACAACCAGCCGATTTACGAGAACCCCTCGCCGGGTAACAAAGCGGGCGGGATCACCACGCTGGAAGAGAAATCACTGGGCTGTACGCAAAAAGCCGGACAGAGCAAAGTGGTGGACGTGCTGAAATATGGTGAGCGCTTACATACTCCAGGGCTCAACCTGCTCAGCGCACCGGGGAATGATGCCGTTGCCACCAGCGCGCTGGCGGGTGCCGGTTGCCACATGGTGCTGTTCAGTACCGGACGCGGCACACCTTACGGTGGATTCGTGCCTACCGTAAAACTGGCGACCAACAGCGAGCTGGCGAAGAAGAAACCACATTGGATTGATTTCGATGCGGGGCGTCTGATTCACGACATACCGATGGATGAATTGCTGAGCCAGTTTGTTGAGCTGATTGTCGAGATTGCTGACGGCAAGCGGACGAAGAACGAAGTGAACGACTTCCGCGAATTAGCCATATTTAAGAGCGGCGTGACGTTGTAAATTCTATCCATTCCAATTAAAATAAAACGGCGTTTCATTTTTATGATGGCGCCGTTTTTTTTCGCTACAACTTTTATTCGCTACAACTTTTAGAGGCAGGGATCATGACACATTATTGGATTGCCCAGTCTGTTGGTGTACTGGCATTTATGGTCGGCATCACCATGTTTTTCAACCGTAACGATCAAAAATTCAAAATACAGCTCTCGGCATACAGCGCCGTTATTGGCCTGCATTTCTTCCTGATGGGGGCAAATGCAGCAGGTGCCAGTGCATTGTTGAACTCCGCACGTACATTAATCTCACTGAAAACGCACAACATCCTCGTGATGTTTGTCTTTATCTCACTGACGCTGCTCTTTGGTTTATCGGGCATGAACCATGCGATGGAACTGCTGCCGATAGCGGGCACGGTCGCCAGTACTTGGGCGCTGTTTCGTACGTCTGGGTTGACGACGCGCTGCGTGATGTGGTGCTCAACCGCCTGCTGGGTCGTGCATAATATCTGGCTGGGCTCGATTGGTGGATCGTTGATTGAAGGCAGTTTCCTGCTGATGAACGGCTTTAACATCATCCGCTTCTGGCGTATGCAGCAGCGCGGCATCGATCCTTTCAGCGTCGAAAATAAGGCGTAATTTCAGGTGTTTCTCGTAATATAACGCCGTTCGTTTTGAAGCGAACGGCGTTAGAGGGAAGGGGAGAACCAAAACTCGTGTCAGTTGGGCACGACTAATACATATAAACGACAACCCATAACATCCATAGCAGATCCATGGAATTTATCGTTCCAACAACTCAGCCTGGGGCAAACCTGCTACGGGCATTCGAACCGCCCAGGGGAATCGCTTAGGGTCACTTGCTTCATATTGGTTAACTTCGATACGAGGGAGATTACGTTTGTCGTAGATAGTACCCAATCGCAGCGTGAGACTCGCGGGTGCCGCCAGAAATAGCGATATTTCGACAATACCTTGCTGTGCTAAAGACATGACAATATCCAGAAATTGCTGCGTGAGGTGCTGCTGCTTAAATTCCGACCAGTGAGAATGAGTATTACGTCCTACTAAATCTGCTTTGATGATTGGAACATCACTTTCAACCATTTGCACATCAGCTTCAAGAACATCGTAAGATGCAGACACGCAGAGAGCTACCCGTTTTACAGTAGTGTTTATGGCATCAAGTCCTGTTACAACGAAACGGTTACCATCATCTTCATCAGTAAGCGCTCGCCAGGTATGCTGTCTCCGATCCCAGTCCATGATTAATGTTCGGGACTCATCATCGACAATAACACCGAGCAAAAAGAGAAATGGAACTGGTGCAAGTCCACCGAGTACGAATGATATATCTGACCTGTCCAGCCCATCACACCTTCGAGCTAAGTCGTCTGGGAGGTTCGTCAGCCGACGTATTGCTGCATCGGGACTGAGGATCGCACCATCGGCCATTCCCCCCTTTCTAAGGTCAATTGTCACCTGTTCACGGCGTCCCGGTATTGATGAAGGAACTGCGGAAGCTAAAGGTTGTCCCTGGTAATCTCTCAGCCCTCTTGCTTCAATAACGATCACTTTCTTGCTGCTTTCACTACGGATATCTCGAACAATCAGTGAAATTCCTAAGAAGACGATTATGATAGCGATGATAAACACGCCCCAACTTAGCGCACCAGCACTACCGGAAGAGTCCCAACTGAAAATATAGTTGCCCTGGGATGAGGGTATTGTCACACCAAGAGTCAATCCTGTAAGAACCACTGCAAAGAGCGGTACTCCAATTCTGACTAGAGCCAGGCCTACAGACCGTTTCCTGAAGACCCAGTCAATTAGTGAGCGCAGAAAATAGCTTATCAAGATGATGACTCCAAAACTTCAACAACTGAAGGGTTAGTATTTCGACAGAATAAGGTACAAGATAGGGTAAGCTTTCGCCACCATCGCAACCGGACGATTAGCAATACAGCAAACTCGATCCCTCTTTCCCCTTCAACCAAATCGGTCATTGAGGAAACGTCCTGAGAGCTCGGTGTGACTGAGAAACAGGGATGAGAGTGCCATTCTCCTAGGTAGTTGAATCGATCATATTGATGCCCTGTTCTGTGAAAAAAAGCATTTAGGGCTTCTTTATGTGTCTCTGAATCGCGAACAAAGTGAGCTTTCCCGCCAGTCTGACTATCAATCGACAGGTCAACAACTCGAAAATGGCCCGGAGCAATTTGCTCTCCCATCATCACACCACCAATTTCTCTGCTGCCAGCGGCTTTGAGGGCTTTACGCAGCTTGCCTTTGACGTTTTCAGCGATCTCAACCTGCATCATTTTCTCTAGGGAACAAGTCGGCCAGCAATTGCTGGTAAGCCTCGGGATCTCCTGCTTGTACTTCTATATCCCATCCATCACTTTCTCCAAGATCAATTGGTCTAACGTCAAATGGGGCGGTGAATATCCAGCTGTCAGTCATTCCGATAAGGTAGACGGAATAAGGGAAAATTGTCGAATTGGGGCGGACGAGAAGATCAATTGCATAACGAGATAAGTGCGCTGCAATAACGGAAACATCGGCGTCATCTGCAATTAGCGGTTCCCCAGAGCCATCAAGTTGTGAGTATGGCTGCGAAATCTCGCTTTCAGGCCAGGCTATGCCCTGCTCGGAATACCAGTTTTCTATCCGCTGTCTGGCGCTAAGTGGCGTGGGATCTATACCCGGGCGTAGTCGAACGACTATTCCGCCAGCCCCACCGCCGAATACTTGTGCCCAGCAAATTGGTTTCTTTGCCCTTCGTGAAATTGATGCGCAAAGATTGAAAACCACCGGGTCAGCGGTTGCGTCTATGATTAAATCGCTCTCTGCGATATATCTCATCGTTGCAGAAGTTGCTCCTCCACTCTCTTGCCCACCTAAAACTGTAGTGCGGCTAATAACTTCGCATTCGGCATTGACTTCCTTAAGCCTGGCTGCCAGTGCTTGTGATTTATGCATACCAACGGCCCGCCAATCTAACTCGTTGCGAACCAGATTCCCTGAAGCAAGTAAATCTCCATCAACGAGTACAAATTGCCCAACACCAGATCGAGCAAGATGTACGGCTACTTTTGACCCAACGGATCCGCAACCGACTATTGCAACTTTCGCAGTTTTAAGACGAGCAAACTCGGGATCAAGACGCACACGGTCAATATCAACAATAGTTTTGTCGTAGTTGACCAGTTTGCGATTGTCTGAAGCACCGTAAGCCATTGAGACCTGATGATTAGTGCCATTGAAAAGAATAAGCCCTAAAGGACCTGATACCTGTAATAATTCGGGGAGCACAGATTCGAAGTTGTGGCTTTCAAGCAATGAAACCAGTTCATTAAGATTGTCGTAAGCGACTGATGCGCCTTCGGGCACACGGATAATCTTAGTCGCTACAGTACTCGCCCCGTAGCCACGCCTGTTCGGTGCGATCCACATAGAATCATCTACAGGTCCAATTCGTGTAAGCTGAGCTGCAAAAGCTCCAGCATAAAGGTGCTCTTGAATTTCCGCATCGACCACCTGACCCTCTTCTACCATCAACAAACCTTCGAAGACTCTTGGAGAGTAAAGGAAACGAAATACGGAATTTCTTGCCCGCTGAGCGGGAAGGACTCGATGTTCTGATGGAGCGGGTTCTCCAGTCTCCTGCTCGGATAAAAGTAAACGATAGGCACTTTCAATCATCATTGCGCCGGTGATTTCGGGCGTCCAATTATCTGAGCGAAACTGTAAACAAAGTTCTCCAGCCTCTCCATATTGATGATCAGACAAACGTTTCCCATCCCGTGGAACGACTGAAGGAGGAACATCAGGGAAATATTCGGGGTATGTAATTGTTAACGGAATTAGCCGTTCTGCAACTTGTAAATCAAAGTCAGCAGCAAGTCGCAAGTTACTGACTACATGCCACTTTATATTCGTGAGCCATGTGTTCCGCTCTTCCAGATCCGAAATGGTGGTACGTTCGGACTGCACACGAATAGACTGATCCACCCACCAAATCATGCAAACCCCTTTGGTGAAGTTGGCTCCCGACGAGTATTTGGAAATGCCGGTGTGCTCGCTGCTGCAACCCCCAGAGCTGCAACTCCTGTTGCTGGTTGCAACATTGATCCTGGCGTAGGGCTAAGGCGTGTTGCAGCTCTGTCTGCTACCGCTCCCATATGAGGCTGGACGCTTTCAACTAAGCGGCGTTTTTCAATCTGATGTGCTAAATTTCCAAAATCTTGCCGAGCCCGGTTGAGCCACTCGTAGAACGCATCTTTTCTCTCAGGATGATTCGGCCATTTATCTGCAAAATTTTCGAGGGGGTCGGAAGGGTTACGAATGATATAACGATTCCCATCACGTTCGATAAACGAGTCCATTCGAGAAAGGATTGAGTAGAGAGCATCGGCTATCTTTACTTCACCATTATAAGCATGCGCGGCAAGGGTAGTAATAATGATCGATATAGGGCGCTCGTCGTAACGCTTTTCAAACATACCGTCACGGTGGCGTTTCAAGATCATTATCGCTGACTGGAGCGGGGTCCGAACTTTGTAGTCAGGAATCTCCTCGACACTAGCTTTGATTGATTCCGCCAGCATTTTTCTCCGCTGTTCAAAAACATCTCTCATCCGCAGCTTGAACCACTCAGCATATCCCTTGGGATTTGATCGCTGCCAATCATCAGAAAGCACCTGGTAAACAGGAGATTCGAGATCAGTGATGACCATTGCTGTCTCGGACCATTTGAGATCGTAGCCATAAGTCTCAAGTAATATACGTTGTTGTGTAGCGTTAGGGAGAGAGGGGACTACATCCATGTGAAATTGGGCGCCGTCTGCATAGTCCAGAACCCAGCAACGCCGACCTTCACGAACGGGCTTAACCATATTTTGAGCTTTACGATAAGCTTTGATCTCATCGCCGACCAGAGTCTTTAAATTACTCTGAGTAAGATCCTTGGTACCGAGGCTTTGGAGTAAGCAAACAGAATCTACATCGTACTCCTCTGCATCATTCAAAGGACGAATCGCTGTACCTAGTCGGAATGAACCCTGTACGTAAACTTGTGGATCGTATTTGGCAACGGCGGACTCTGGACGGTGAAGCCATTCTCCAAGTGATGTATAGCTCCGACATGCCTGCTCGTATCGTGAGTCACTGATTGCAAGCTCCTCGGCTAAAGCGGTGAGAAAATCTTCGGCGTTTTTTGTTGGCATGCCTCTACCCTCCCTGATTATGTCGTTGTTCTATCATAAAATATGAAGCTATTTGTATCTTGACGGTCAAATCCCAACTTAGCTCTGGCTCACTATTTTTATCCACTGATCTTTCTTTTTGAGAATAAGTGCTCACAAACAGTGAACACTTTTCCATGGCATAAGCCGCTTAAGTTTTGTTTGTATGATCGTCTACAAAATTGCCATCGTAATCGTACGTAGGATATGGGGTTATCGGAGTTCTGTTCAATGGTGGAAGCCAAAAAACTTGATGATTAAAGCATCAGTTTGGCAAAAAACAGCGCCTATGCCTTAGTTATTCCTAACATATCGATTTGTGGTCACAATCAAGGAACCGTTAACTGCTGATTACTCAATACGTGTCAGCTCGTAATGACCAACAGTTTTACGGCTTGTGAAGTAGTTCCCATTAAGTATGCGTTTACCTTTTAGGCTTAGTTTAAGAATTGCCGTTCCTCTATACGGAGCTTCTTCGTCAAAATTTGCTTTATGTTTAGGAGTTGTTAAAAAGACATAATAGAGTACTGCTCGCCCAGTTTCTTCATCCTTCTTAGGTTTAGCCACCAACGTCTGTGAGTCTGAGCCTTCAGCTTCAACATCCATTCCAATTTTAAGAAAGGATTGCTTAATCGTTGCATTAGCTCGTGATGTACCTTTTTTATCTCCCCATTCCCAATGGATAACCATATCCCAGGTTCCATTTAAATCAGGGAAGAGCAGATCGTTTAATATAGGTAAAGCTTTCCATAGCCGGCGCCAACCAAAGTAAAACAATGACAATAAAAGGACATTGAGAAGTAGTGAGCCCCCTGTTGCAATTGATATAGCAGAGGAAAAAGTTATATTTTTATCGAATACAGCCCATAAAATCCATAAAATCAGACAGCATATAACGGCATAGACCACAGCAATCAAGGATATAACTTTTCCTATTGGAATTAAGTTTATCATTGTAACTCCTCATAGTGAGTTTCCTTTCCATTCTCAAATATAGAAAGACGCCCGCCTTCGCTTACAATGCCTGTAAATTTTACTTCTTCGATAAAAGAACCATAGAGCGCTGCAACGAAACGCCCACCGACAAACCTTGATCTTTCAAACCAAATGTTAGGTATTACTTGAGGGGAGAAATATTGTGCTATATGTGTAATATTTCCTAATTCATCTAAAATGTGGAAACCGTCGTGATATTTATTGTCTTTACTTGATATATTAGAAAGTAAATCTATTGTAGAACCATCCTGTATGGGGTTTGTATCCCGCAGATTTGTTATAGAAAGGTTTTTGGTATCATTGCAAATAATTACTCCGATTCCAGAGAAATCACTATGGCTAGATATTTTCCAAATATCATGGAGTAATTCATACAGTAACTCTTTTGTCATTATTTGTTGTATGCTTATTGTTAGGGTGAGTGATTAATGCACATTATCCGATACCTTCTTTTATAAGGGAAGGGCTGATTTTCAATTGCATGAGTTTTCAGTAGTAGAAGTATGAGTATCTATTGATATGCATTGATGGATAGGTTGTGTTCCTTTTACAATCATCTTTCAACGCATTGATTTTAATTTTTTATTGTATTTGTGTATTGCGATATGTGGACTTCACCCGTCCACACGACAGCACATAATCCCATTCCTGCTTCAGCAACCGGGATGCCGGAATGGACCGACACGACAAACTATAGGGCAGAACCGTCTACCGGGGCGAGGTCAGTCCTGCCTCTAAACTATCTTAAAACTTTACACTTCTGATGCCTACATCAAAACACATAAATTTGTGGCATCGTATACCTCGTTCCCACTCTTATTTCAGCGAGCAGGTCTATGAGCCAGAAGCGTGAAGTTTATATCTCGGTCGACGTCGAGACGTCTGGCCCAATCCCCGGCGTGTACAGCATGCTCACGATCGGAGCCTGTAACGTCTACGATCCAGAACAAGTGTTTTCGTGTGAACTGAAGCCAATTTCGGACAACGTCGATCCAGAGGCACTGGCAGTAACAGGGCTGTCCATGGAAACCCTAGCACTAAAGGGATTAAATCCTGAAACTGCAATGATGCAATTTCAGGATTGGGTAGAGTCGGTCACGGGTACAGACGGGGTGCCCGTATTTGTCGGGCTGAACGCCCCATTTGATTGGTCGTTCATCAATTACTATTTCCACTACTTTCTGAAGTCGAACCCTTTTGGTTTTACCGCACTGGATATCAAAGCGCTTTTTATGGGGACAACAGGCTCGAGTTGGGCAGGGACACGTTCAAGCCAGATGGCTACTTGGCTTGACTCCAAATATGAAGGAAAACGTCATGAGGCGTTAGATGATGCTCAATATCAGGCGGAAATATTTCGCTTGATTAGGGCTATCAAACCATTTCAACAGAGATGAAGAATACCTCACTCGGCAGCTACCTGCTTTAGCCGCAATAAGTTGTAATCGGCCTTCTTAAGATTATCTGCTTGAGTGAGACTTTTAGCTTCGCTTAGCTGTATCCAGTCACGGGATGACTGATCGATGGCCACCCAGACAGTCATGGCTGGAACGCTGCCGCGGTTGCCGATAATCACCATAAAATAACGACTCCTATCCCCCTCAAAGGAGTCAAGGTACTCCCATGTAGTTTTCTGATCCCGCCAAGACGGCGATGGAGTACTCTCTGGATGTGTATGCCACAAACCTACTGCATGTCTGTATTGTTCGAATTCAGTTTGCCTGTTCCTATCAGAGGCTTTCACATCTGGATTCCAAGCATTCCTACGTCGTTGGTCGGCAGGACTTGGCCCCATAGCGTTACTTATGATCAGACCGTGAGAGCTCGGCTCTGAGCTAAATATTTCCCCTCCTGCCTCCTTCTGCCACAGACAACGTTGAGCATGTTTGTACATGTGTGCCAAAACCTGATCTGTAAACATGACATATTGACTATTGTCGGGATAGAAAAAGATCCTGCTCATGGAAATGGTCTTGTCAGAATCAAGCCTTCAAATTCAGATGCAATACTCGCCCACTCGTTATGTTTCAATCCCGGCCAATGTTCATCCAAATAAAGTTGCCCACGCACCCAGCTCCGCACTTTAGGGAGAATTGATTCGACTGAGGCGTCAATCATTTCCAAAACGCATTCAGCAATCAAAGCAACGGCGTGTTCTGCTGCAGCGGCAGTGTAACTCTGAAACCGACTACTACACCCGGGTTCTTGTTGGATAACCTCATCGGGCCACTCCACCGCCTGCAAGCTATACAACGGATCTATTGCGCCTTGCAGCCACGATTGTCCCGACGGCAAAAAACAAGCATGGGCAGCAGCCACATAGGGCTCCATCCAACCAATCAATAACGGGCATGGATGCTTTTGTCGAGCGTTCTCAATTTGCATTCTCACATCAGGCTCACCGGTGAGGTCGAGCACCGCGTGCACTTCAGCCAAAGAATTTTCTTTCAACCACGCTGCCGTATTCTTAAAGTATGGTGCTACCTCGGTCGAAGGGAATGCCAAATTCACTCGTTTGGCCACGGCCCATGCTTTGTTCTCACCGATAGACTCCGCCCCAAGTAGATGTCGTCCTACATTTGGCGGAGACATGGTGTCAGCATCAACCAAAGAAATCCTTCCAACTCCAGCCTTAGCAAGGTGATCAACTATCGAACTACCTAGAGCCCCTGCACCTAACACCAGCACATGTTTTGCCTGCCGCTGGTCAACCTCTGGATGCTGATCTCGCCCGGCGGTCCAATTTGGGTCAAGGCGAGACGTGCTAAGTGGCAGCACTTTGGATAGAGAAGGAAACGATTTCTTTCGTTTCCATTTTCCCTTCCCGATATTCTGGATCGTCGGCGGACCACCAGGAAGCAGATACGCGAAAGCAATTTCAGCATTCCTCAATAAGACTACACGATGTATCTCTCGACCGCGGCGACTACGGTGTACCTGAAACTTCGAATAGTCCGAGGGAGGAAGGCGACCTTTCAGTATGCGCTCTAGATCACCCATTGATTTAGGCCAGGTACTGGGGGTAAGTACATATGAAATCGGGACGTCCGCAATCATCACCGCAGTACGTTGCTCAGCTCCCACGGACTGAACCACGCGATTGGTGATGCGAAGGGCCTCATCCGCGGCCACGATTATCCTATTCGGCGTCAGGAGCAAACCGCTCCTGATCATTGCCTTTTGGGGAGGTGGATCTAAGGTCCAAACCGCTCTCACAGGGTCGTATTGTGAGCGAGCCCTAGCGACCTCAATAGCCCAGTAGTTGATTACTTCCGCCTCAAAAGCTCCATCCAAACTGCCATTCAACCAAGGTTTGAGAAAATTCTCCAAAAAAGCATTTAGAAGATAAAGAACTCTCTCTTCCGTAGAGTAACCCGAGCCTGGTCCTGGGTCACCTTCCATGCATAGAACCCCAACGCCATCAAGGTGCGGAAGCCGCAGCACCGCATCGGGGGAAAGTTGAATGAATGCCTTAGCGCACTCTGGGAATTCGGCAGGCAGACGTAACTCGGCCCACTTAAACCCCCTTTCCTCCTCGAAAGTAGGTAACTGCAATTGGTAAGCAGTTATACCGCCTTCCCGGTAAAGGGCTGAAGGCAGCAAATCTGGGAATTGCTGGCGAATGAGAGCCAAGTTCATAGTCAAACTGAATTTCCCCACTACTCAAGCAAGCCCGGTCGTAACCGGAGTAGCTTTAGGTTTTGGAATCTCGATTGTGGGCAACCCATTACCCGCTCCAGTTGGTGCCGGAATACCGAACACCTCCCGCACACGCTTGGTAATAGCTTGTGGTTCAGTTAATGCCAGAATAGTTTTGAGATCTGCTGACAGCGCATCGCACCAAGTCATAAATGATCGGTAACGCTCTCCCTCATCATCATTCCATTTCTCGGCAAAATTCTCACCCTCAACGGTGGGATTATCCACCCGGTACTTGCCGTCAAGCTGAAGTAAAAGGTGCGGCATGTAAACCGCGAGCTCATCCAGCACCTCCACAGGGTGCCGAAACACACGTTCCAGATCTGCCAAACCTTCATAGCAAGTGGTCAGTAAGGTAACAATAATCACCGAGATCGGCTTGGTCCCCCTTTCAATGAGGCCGCGCCTTACGCACATATCTCGATGACGTTTGAACAGACGAATGGCTACTCTAAGGGTATCGGTAATTTCCACTGTTTGATCTGGTACTGGTGAAATGCTATCCATAAAGCGGCCCTCAGCCAATGACTCCATCCCTGGAACAAGGATCAGAGCACGCTTCGAGGTATCGTCTACCCACTTGCTCATGCCCGCCGGGTTGGAGGTTTTCCAGCTTGTAGTAGGTGTGTCCACCACTGCCAATGCAGTTTCCGTGTATCGAACAGCACGATAGCGCGGAGCCATGGATTCATAGATATTCTGAGGAACAGTATTCAATGGTACTGATGGAGTGAACTCTAGGTAAAACGGTTGCTTTGGGAAAGGAAGATTCCAGCAACGCCTTTTTGCTTGAGCATTAAGTTCAATCAAAGCCTTACCAATGGATTCAAAAAATACCATAGGCTCTGAGGCTTCAATACGAGATATATCGACCTGACATACCGCATCGATGTCAAATTTTTCCCCCCCGTTGGGCGATCGTATTAGGGTTTTGGTGCTGACTGAGCCTTGAGGCAAAATTGATATGGCTTCGGGTGGCCACGAAAGATTGGCAGCGAGTAGCTCAGCCACTTCTTGATAAGCCTCCTTGGCAGCTTCGATTTCTTCTTCACGCACCGCGATGTGCGTATTCACTTCATTTAATGCTTTTTCCCAATGCCTGTATTCGGGCTGCGATCTTGTAGAGTCGGACGCCACGCCATCCATTACACCAGCATACGACTCAAAAGAGTTCGTCAATCGATCAAAACGTGTTTGTTCGGCGTGGATCACTAGTTCAGCACTTTTGGTTTTATTCATGGCATTAGACTCGTTATCGAAGAGAAATACTGACGGAATTCTGTCCGTGAGTGGCAGATACATCATGGCCAGTTATAGATAGAGCAGGAACAAATTTGTAGTCCCGTCCTGCGCGGTCATAAACCACGTACTCAGGGTGGTTGCCTGCCTGCAACATCTGGCCAAAACGGAACACCGTACTGGCAGGGCTGATAGCGATTAGGTGCACCTTTGCAACTCTCATCACGTCTTGAGCGTGAACAATTGCTGCGCGCGCAGCTCGCGAAAACTGTTCAAGATCCTCCGGACACCCAATACAGCCAGCTCCTGTCTCTGAGGTAGTGACGCGAATCCAAGGGATTTTGCCGGCATCGACTTCGCCTCTGAATTCAGGAGAAAGTGAATCCTCATCAAGACTGGCCGACAGCTCAAGTGTTATAAAAACTTCGTCTGCGCGCGTCGGCGGCAGAGGGCTAACTCTAAAAGTACCTGCTGGATGAGCATTAGCCTTTGAGTCCCACGCCCAGGTCTTGCGGCCCCTGTCGTACTGGAAAACTTGAATAGCCTGCGCTTCACCCATCACTCGACCGGCCAAAACCAAGGTAGGGATATGGTGCAAAGGGAAGATGGCAAGGTTTTCGGTGCTCAAACCGTTACTGGAATCAAATCCAGTAACGAGCTCTCGAATATGATGCTCATGCTCACGCAAATATTGGTACCAAAACTCAGGTAGATGACGGTCGTCTCGCTGTGATTTTCGTCGCATATAATGGACAACACCTGGTTCCATGGCTCGTCTGGTCGCCACAATGGCTTCAATCAGCTCAGAGTCGTGAAAGTAGGTCGGCACGTTTGCTAGGTTTGCATGCAAAGTCACCGCTTTTGTGCGCTGAAACGCTAATGAGTCCAGATAATTTCGTACAATATCACGGTGAGACCGGCGCATTTCATTCAGAATTTCGGCGGTGTAATACTGAGGTGAAAAAGAATCAATCAGGCGATGGTGCTCATCACACATCAACATGATGTTTTCGGCAACATTGGCAAGACGGTGTGAATCAACCTGACTACCCCTAGGCCCCTCTGGGTCCGATGCGACGATATGTGCCAGATATCCAACTCTGGCAGCCTGGGTCCATAAGGCAATCTCTGACAGATCATGCGCACAGCCTTCAAACATGCATCTTGCACCCGCATCAGCCCAAACCTTTTGCGCCGTTTTCTCTGAGATCTCTTGCCCCCGACCTTTAGTTCTTCCGAGTAGCCCATCCCGGGCCGCGATGAAAATATCCACTGCGTCCTTACTCTTTACAGACGTAAATGTCCAAGAACTGTCAGCGGTCTGGGCAGAAAGGAAGGCTTCAAGCCCCATATCCAGACTATAGAGCAAGCATTTTTGGACTAGCTTTTTCAGACTTACTTTTGCTTTCGGTCCAGGATCAGCAAGGTGAAATGCGAGCCCTACCTCATCAAGATCAACCAACTTGCAGAGATACCCCGCAGTGACGTATGCCACTCGGTGCTTTTGTGCCAGACATCTATTGAGCCAGACGGCCAAGTTATCGTCGCTAAAATTACTTGTAGTCGTAGTGCTGCATGTAGAGGTTGATGAGCCTAAAGACATTGTATCGCCCTAATCCATGACTAAGTTCTAAATTGAACTACATACAGGTATGGGTAAAAAGTAAGAATTCAATGGCAATGTGCGATTTTTCAGCAGGCTTGTAATCAGTGCCAACAAACGACCTATGTGGAGCCCTTGCTGCTTCGACGAAAGCGGCCAATCACGACCTGATAATGCGAACTGTGAAACAGAACTGTCTAAATGGACATACCAATTATTTGCAGATATCAGCCTGAGCGTAAAACGTAGACTGAGTCGTAAAGAGTTGGTGATGTAGCGTCTTCCGCCTCTGCGTCCGGATCCGCCGAACTTGTCTAGGTCGATGGATTTTGTCATGGATGCACTCGGACGAGTGCCGCCAGATTAAGTACTTTTGACCTGCTCCCCGTTAATCAACACTAAGTGCTGTTAGCTACTTCCGCTTTTGGCACATAAGCGACAGTCAACATGAGTATTGTTGGGGACAGCAAAAGTGCCAGACCTGAATTGCTGCTCAGCAGGGATATTAACGCCGCCATTAACATCACTTACTGGAGGCTTAGCAGTTGCTGGGAAAAGTTGGTTGAAGGAGTGCTCATAATCGATTTTATTGAGAACCGTGAACAAGGCTGGGAATCCTTTCCGGGATTGTGGGGGGTTAGCAAGCCTACCGGCGCGGTAGTGTTTTGCACATATCAGAAGTGAAGCAATAATGCTTGCCTTCTCCTGACCGGACAAAGACCGGATGCTACCTTGTTGTGATTAATCCATCAGATAGGTATACAAGTTGGAAATAGTGTTTATTGGCAGTTTGAAGGCCAGTAGACGTTGGCACTGTGACCGGAAGGGTAGGGAGTCACTAAAGGTAAATGCTCAGTCGGGATGGAAAGGGCAGAGCAATCGGCATCCGCGACCAGAACACCCAGAAATCCCTCGGAGCTTCCAGAAAGCAAAAAACCAGCCCTAAGGCTGGTTTTTTCTAAATAGTGGTATTGGACTCGGAATCGAACCAAGGACACGGGGGTATGAATCCCTAATCAGTTACAGCAGATTCAAACGCTCTTTTTCCGCCAGCTTGGCATCTTCCGCGTGGCATACGGCGGCGATGAACATCACGTCCGTTGAGGAGTTCACCGCGGTTTCTGCGGAGTCCTGCAATACGCCGATGATGAAGCCAACCGCAACTACCTGCATGGCGATATCGTTGGAGATACCGAACATGCTGCACGCCAGTGGAATCAACAGCAGTGAACCGCCCGCCACGCCCGAGGCACCACAGGCACACAGTGAAGCCACGACGCTGAGCAGCAGCGCAGTCGGCACGTCAATCTGAATACCCAGCGTATGGGCGGCGGCCAGCGTCAGCACTGTGATGGTAATCGCCGCGCCAGCCATATTGATGGTTGCACCCAGCGGGATGGCGACAGAATAGGTGTCTTCATCCAGATTCAGCTTGCGGCACAGTTCCATATTTACCGGAATGTTGGCGGCGGAGCTGCGGGTAAAGAAGGCGGTCACGCCGCTCTCACGCAGGCAGCGCAGCACCAGCGGATAAGGGTTGCTGCGAATCTTCCAGTAGACGATCAGCGGGTTGACCACCAGCGCGACCAGCAGCATGCCGCCAATCAGCACCATCAGCAGATGGGCGTAGCCCCACAGTGCACCGAAGCCCGTTTCCGCCAGCGTTGAGGCGACCAGACCGAAAATCCCCAGCGGTGCGAAACGAATCACGACGCGCACAATCATGGTGACCGCGTTGGAGGCATCGTTAATCATGTTCTTGGTGCTGTCCGAACCGTGACGGAATGCAATGCCCAGCCCAACGGCCCAGACCAGAATACCGATGTAGTTCGCATTCAGCAGCGCGTGAATCGGGTTGGCGATGACGCTCATCAACAGCCCTTCCAGCACTTCGACAATCCCTGATGGTGGCGTAATGTCGGCGGCCTGCGCGTTGAGCGCCAGCGTGGAAGGGAATAAGACGCTTAGCACGACAGCAATCAGCGCCGCCGAGAAGGTGCCGATGAGGTAAAGAAACAGGACAGGGCGGATATTGGTTTTCTGTCCTTGCTGGTGGTTGGCGATAGACGCCATGACCAGCACCAATACCAGAATGGGGGCGACGGCTTTCAATGCGCCGACGAACAGCGTTCCCAATAAGCCAGCCGCCAGCGCGGCCTGCGTGGACAGTGAAGCCAGAATAATACCCGCCGCAAGGCCCAGAAGAATCTGTTTAACCAGGCTGCCGTGGGTAATGTACTGCAAAAAACGAGAGTGTTGAGTTTCCATAATTTTGACGATGTAACCGTTCCGCTAAGTAGTTGTCTGTACGGAGCTGACACCTCTGGCTTGTGCCGGGTGGCTTTGTTTTTCCGTAACGAAGTGTGTTTGCGTGTATCAGTATATGAAAATTTATTTTTGAGAAAAGCAATGATGTGGTTTTTTATGACGGACATCCTTGTCCGTCACCCTGCGAAGAGGAGTGAATAGGATTAACGCTCGGCGCGTTTGTTCACCCAGACGTTGATCAGCATGGTGATGACCAGAATGCTGGCAACGACGCCCAGAGAAATCGCCACCGGAATATGGAAAATGTCGATGAGCATCATCTTGGTACCAATGAAGATCAGGATGACGGCCAGACCATATTTCAGCAGCGAGAAGCGTTCAGCCACGCCAGCCAGCAGGAAGTACATCGCACGCAAGCCCAGAATCGCGAACAGGTTTGACGTCAGCACGATAAAGGGGTCGGTCGTGATGGCGAAAATAGCTGGGATACTGTCTACGGCGAAAATCACGTCGCTGATTTCAACCATAATCAGCACCAGAAACAGCGGCGTGGCGTACAGGATGCCGTTACGACGGACGAAGAATTTTTCATTCTCGATGCTATCCGTCATGCGCAGACGACTACGCAGCCAGCGCACCAGCGGCTTGTCGCCTATCGCTCCGCCATCTTCTTTCGCCAGCGCCATTTTAAGGCCGGTGAACAGCAGGAAGGCACCGAACACGTAGAGCAACCACTGGAACTGCGTGATTAACCAACTGCCGCCAAATACCATCAGCGTTCTGAGAATGATGGCACCCAGCACGCCGTAAATCAGCACGCGACGTTGGTATTGCGGGGGAACGGCGAAGTAGCTGAATAGCATCAGCCAGACGAAGACGTTATCGACGGCAAGCGCTTTCTCGATCAAATAACCGGTCAGGAAGGCCAGCGACTGGGCGTTGGCCACCTCGCGACCCATCGTGCCATCCAGATACCACCAGAAACCGGCGTTGAACAGCAGAGAGAGCGTGACCCAGATGATAGACCAGACAGCAGCCTGTTTGAACGTCATTACCGTCGACCCTTTGCGCCCTTGATAGAGTAGGTCGATGGCCAGCATTACTATAACTATGACAGCGAAGCTGCCCCATAACCATGGCGTGCCGATGGTGTGCATAGCAAAATCCTTAAATAGAAACAAAAACGGCCAACATCGGAAGGACGCTGGCCGCTTGTTATTAAAGCTGCAAATGCACCTCGCCTCCCGGCAAGGTCTCACTTACAACGTTAATGAAACTGTCTCATCAAGGTTGCCCAGTAACCGGATGCGAAACGCATCGTAATGACGATTAGCTGGCGGAAAAGTTACTCCCCTTTGCCTGACTGAAGATAGGTGAAAAGATGATCTTGGTCAAATAATTATCGCTGTCTTACTCCGCATTTCCCGGCGTCGCGGCGTCGGCAGGAAATACGACACCCGTTTGGCGGCGAATTTCCGTCAGCAGCCCTGCGACGGTGCGTGAGCGCGCCAGTTCCGCATGGTTAATGTCGTTATTGTTCACCAGCGTGGCAAAGACCTCGGCTTCGTACAGCATGCTGTTGATATGCTGCGGTTGGCTGAGATCCAACTGCTTGCCTTCACGTGGAATGAATTTCACGTTATGGCATTCGGACACTTTTTCAATCACCAGCGAACCGTCTTCCCCTTGAATTTCGCTGGAAATAGCGGAGTGGCTGACTTTGGAGTGGACGATGGTCACATCGAAATCGCCATAATTCAGGATGATGCTGCCATGCGCATCAACGCCGCTTTCCAGCAGTGTCGCGCTGGCCTGCGTGGTGCACGGCTCTCCCCACAGCGCGACGGCGAAGGCCAGACAGTAGTAGCCGATATCCATGATGGAACCGTTGGAGAACGCCGGATTGAACGTGTTGGGATTCTCACCCGCCAGATAGAGCGGATAGCGTGAGGAATACTGGCAGTAGCTCAGCACCACTTTACGCAATTTGCCAACTTTCGGCAGCGATTGCTGGATCACGCTAAAATTGGGCAGACTGGCGGTTTTGAAGGCTTCAAAGAGGACGACCTGATTTTCTCTGGCACAGGCGACCATTTGTTCGACTTCATAGCGGTTGGAAGCCAGCGGTTTTTCACAGATGACGTGCTTGCCGTGGCTCAGGAAAAGCAGCGCCTGTTCACAATGCAGGGAATTAGGGCTGGCCAGATACACTGCGTCGATAAGATCGGATTTCGCCATGGCTTCCAGTGAATCAAACAGCGTATCCACCATGTAATCGGCTTGAAACGGCTGCGCTTTTTCTGCCGTACGTGAATAGATGGCGGTGAGCTTCAGTTTGCCGGTTTCATGGGCGGCGT
Organism: Pectobacterium polaris; assembly: GCF_002307355.1. Classification (NCBI taxonomy): domain Bacteria; kingdom Pseudomonadati; phylum Pseudomonadota; class Gammaproteobacteria; order Enterobacterales; family Pectobacteriaceae; genus Pectobacterium; species Pectobacterium polaris. The sequence goes on from NZ_CP017481.1 coordinate 1,805,027, forward strand.
CAACAAACTGACGGGTGATCCAACTGGTTCCTACAATGGCGAAGCGAATCATAAGCGTTTGGTATCCTGAAAGCATGGGGGATGACTATGCAGATTATCACGGTGAAATGACAAGGCAACGTCAATCATTTCCGGTTTTGGCAGAGAAAAGCATTTACTGACGGGCTGTTTTAAGGGATAAACAGCGCAAATTTTATGATGCAGGAGAGGCTAATGAGCCAACTCGAATTGGAAACGTGCAACCTGACGTTGGTGCGTTATCCTCAGGTCGCTGAAAACTCGGCGCTACAGGCGTGGGATGCCGCAGATGAATATCTGCTGCGTGAACTGGCTACCATGGAAATCGCGCCGGGCCCGCGCTTGATTTTCAATGATACGTTTGGTGCGCTGGCCTGCGGTTTACAGGCGCAATCGCCCGTCAGTATCAGCGACTCTTATCTGAGTCAACTGGCGACGCGACATAATCTGGAACTGAACGGTTATGATGCCGATGCGGTAACCCTGTTGGACAGTATGGCAGAGCTACCCGATGCACCTGCGCTGGTGGTGATAAAAATACCGAAAACGATCGCGCTGCTGGAACACCAACTGAGAATGTTGCGCAAGGTTGTTACGCCGCAAACGCGCATCATCGCCGGTGCGAAAGCGCGGGATATTCATACCTCTACGCTGCAACTGTTTGAACGCGTGATGGGGCCGACGAAAACCTCGCTGGCCTGGAAAAAGGCGCGTCTGGTTCACTGTGAGTGGGCGGAACTCAAAGTCAGTGAGCAATCACTTACTACTGAGTGGGAGCTGGATGGTTACGGCTATCGCATTCAAAACCTGGCTAACGTGTATTCGCGTAATGGGTTGGATATCGGCGCTCGCTTCTTTATGCAGCACTTGCCGGAACAGATAGACGGTAAGATCATCGATCTCGGCTGTGGCAATGGCGTCATTGGGCTAGCGGCGCTGGAAGCCAACCCAGAAGCCACCGTCGGCTTCTTTGATGAATCCTACATGGCGGTGGCATCGAGCCAGACGAACGTTGAAGTCAACCGCCCGCAGGATATTGAGCGCTGTAGCTTCGTGGTGAACCACGGATTGTCTCGCGTTAGACGCGATACGTTGCAGGCGGTGCTGTGTAATCCGCCATTCCACCAGCAGCAGGCCGTGACGGACGAAATCGCCTGGCAGATGTTTATGGATGCCCGCCGTTGCCTTCAGGTTGGCGGAGAACTGCGCATCGTGGGGAATCGCCATCTGGATTATTTCCACAAGATGAAGCGCTTGTTCGGTAACTGTGAAACCCTCGCCAGCAACACGAAGTTCGCGGTACTACGCTCGGTGAAAACGGGCTCGTCCCGCTAAGCCGCTCCTGTTTCGTGAGGCTAATTTAGCCTCACGAACTACAGTATTAACGCCAGCCGGGTGGCCTGATCGATTGCCCGGCGTGCGTCCAGTTCCTGCGCCACATCGGCACCGCCAATCAGATGAACGTGACACCCAGCTGCGAGTAAGGGGTCATACAGCTTACGGTTAGGTTCCTGACCGGCACAGATAATGATGTTATCCACTGGCAGACAGCGTCGTTGCTGGTCGTGAATAATGTGCAGCCCCTCATCATCAATATGATGATATTCCACGCCGCCCAGCAGCGTTACACCGTGGCGCAGCAGCGTGGTGCGATGTATCCAGCCTGTCGTTTTCCCCAGATTTTCACCGGGCTTGCCGGTCTTCCGCTGTAATACGGTAATGTCCCGCTGGTGGGGAAGCCCGTCAGGCTGTTGAGGCAGCAGGCCGCCCCGGTGCTGCAATTGCTTATCGATGCCCCATTCCGCATAAAAGTCAGCATGTCCCGCTTGAGGAGGCTGGGGATTAAGACGATGGTTGCCACTGTGCTCGTTGTTAAGAAGACTATTCTTGTTTAGAAGACTGTTCTCGTTAAGAAGATAATGCGCGGTATCAAAACCGATGCCGCCTGCGCCGATAATGGCGACCCGTTTGCCGACGGGCTTTTTGTCGCGCAGCACGTCCAGATAGCTCAGTACGCTAGGGTGATCGATACCTGCAATCGCGGGAATACGCGGCACGATGCCACAGGCCAGAATCACGTCATCAAAACCAAGCAAATCAGCGGCGGTTGCCTGCGTGCTCAGGCGAAGCGTGACGCCGAGCAATTCTAGCTGTCGACGGTAATAGCGCAGCGTTTCATAAAACTCCGCTTTGCCGGGTATTTGTTTGGCAATATTGAACTGCCCGCCGATATAGGAAGAGGACTCAAACAGTGTGATCTGATGGCCGCGTGCGGCGGCATTGACGGCAAAGGCCATGCCAGCAGGCCCTGCGCCGACCACCGCAAAGCGTTTAGCAACGCGTGCGGGCTGGATAGGCAGTTCGGTTTCGTGACAGGCGCGTGGGTTGACCAGGCAGGACGTGACCTTGCCAGCAAAAATCTTATCGAGGCAGGCCTGATTGCAGCCGATGCAGGTATTGATTTCATCCGCACGTCCCGACTGTGCTTTTGCTACCAGTTCAGCGTCGGCGAGAAAAGGACGCGCCATCGACACCATGTCGGCACAGCCTTCGGCTAAAAGCTGTTCCGCGACGCCGGGATCGTTGATGCGGTTGGTGGTAATCAGCGGGATGCGGACTTTCCCCATCAGCTTCTGCGTTACCCAGCCGAAGGCACCGCGAGGCACCAGCGTGGCGATAGTCGGAATTCGCGCTTCATGCCAGCCGATACCGGTATTGATGAGGGTGGCACCTGCCTGCTCAATCGCCTGCGCCAGTTGCACAATTTCTTGCCAGCTTGATCCTTCTTCTATCAGGTCGAGCATCGATAAACGGTAAATCAGGATGAAGTCCGGCCCTGTTCGTTCCCGCACGGCGCGAACAATCTCAAGCGCGAAGCGGCTACGGCGCTGGAAATCGCCGCCCCATTCGTCATCGCGATGGTTGGTGTGCGTCACCAGAAACTGATTAATCAGGTAGCCTTCCGATCCCATAATTTCCACGCCGTCGTAACCCGCCTGCTGTGCCAGCGCGGCGCAACGGGCAAAGTCGTCGATGGTTTGCACAATATCCTGCGTACTCATTTCTCGTGGTGCAAAGCGGTTAATTGGTGCCTGAATGGCCGATGGCGCGACGGGATCGGGTTGATAGCTGTAGCGTCCGGCGTGGAGAATTTGCAGCGCGATTTTCCCGCCTGCGTCGTGTACCGCCTGCGTCAGCACCTGATGATGTGCGAGCTGCGCCTCGTCATACAGGGTCGCTCCGCCTTTGGCAACGGCACCTTTGGCGTTTGGCGCAATGCCGCCAGTGACAATCAGGCCGACGCCGCCCTGAGCCCGCTCACGGTAAAATGCCGCCAGCCTTTCGGTGCCGTCCGGGTGTTCTTCCAGACCGGTATGCATGGATCCCATCACCACGCGGTTCTTTAACGTCGTGAAGCCAAGATCGAGTGGGGAAAGCAGCGTGGGGTAGGCAGTCATTGCACTCTCCGGTGAAGTTAACTGGTCTGATGAGTCATGGTGTTCAATCTAGCCGTAATTGAGGGAGTTGTGAAATTTATGTTTCTTTATTGTGATTGATGTCATTGCGAATCGTGGGGGAAAGCGCGTGCAGGAAAGGGATCGTGTGCTGGAGTGTTTGTTGTCGGGGGCGTGTCACATTATAATCCGCGAGTTTATTGGGCAAAGGTATCGTTATGCGGGTGGAAGAGTTGGAATATCGGCTGGATAGCGCGCTTCGGGCGTTAGAGCAAAGCGTTCAACGTCAGCAACAGACGTGGCGGCAGGAACATCAGTCCCTCCAGCAGCAGTTGCTTCAGGCGAAAGAGCGTGATGCTTACCTTTGTGCGCAGATTGAACGGCTCTCTGCACAGCTGAGCGCGATGGATAGCTCGCCGGAGCGTAATCCGCTGATTCAGAAAATGAAGGTCGTTCATGCCCATCTTGATGTGTTGGCACAAGAAGCCAGCGCCTTTAAGCGTTCACTGCGGTAACGCTTAACGCAATACGTCCGCTTCCTTACACAATTCCTCCTCATTCTCCATAATTGCCGCAAATGTGGAGCCGACACTTGCAGAGATTTACCCTTACTCTAATTAACTGAAGGTGTCGGGCCTATACTTTCTCTCGTAGCACGGCACTCGCCGTCGACAAGTCAATTCAGAGAGAGGAATAGAATATGCGTAAACTCACTGCAATGCTGGTTGCTTCTTCTTTGGCATTGGGCGCGGCAGGTATCGCGCATGCTAATGATGCCCCGAAAGGTCCTGGCCCAGAACACAAGATGATGATGAAAGAGGGTCGGGAGCATCGTGGCATGATGGGGCCGGATGCGATGTTTAAGGAGCTGAATTTGACGGAAGCGCAGAAGCAGCAAATTAAAGACATCATGAAAGATTCCCGCGAGAAAATGCACAAAGCGATGCAGGACGATCGTCGTGACATGCATAGCCTGGTTGCATCCGATACGTTTGATGCCGCAAAAGCACAGGCTCAGTTGGATAAAGCCGACGCCGCGCACAAGGCCAGAATGCTTAACGGACTGGAAACCAAGAACAAAATTTACAACGTTCTGACGCCAGAGCAGAAAAAGCAGTACAACGACAATTTTGAAAAACGACTGACTCAACCGCCAAAACCTGACGGCAAGCCTGTCCCTGCGGAATAACGTGTCGGCGCGGAAATAAATATACTCTAAATAATTCGAGTTTCAGGCAGGCGGCAAGAGAAGGAATCCCGATGAGCTTACGCCAGTAAGTGATTCGGGTGAGTGAACGCGGCCAACGCACATGCAACTTGAGGTATGACGAGTAAGCTACTAAGACCACCGGATTGACGTATTACCTCACGGGTAATGCCTCGGTCCGGTGGTTTTTTTATTTATTTTCCCGTCGCCATCGCACTGTGAGTAGGGAAATGATTAATGCTATTCTCACGCGGAGACAGCAGGTGAAATGATCGGACAGCGGGCGGTAAAGGACAGATGAATCACGATTTGACGTTGAAAGCTATAAAGTTCATGCCGCTGCTGTTTCTGACCACTCTCATCGTGAGCTGTCTGGGATTTCGTTTTCGGGTGTTGGATGAGCTGTCGCTGTTTTGGCCCGCCAACATTCTGGTTTTTTGCCTCATGATCATTTTCAGAGCCAGAAAAGGGACGATAACAGGTAAAATGTTCTCTATCGGTATCGGTTTTTTTGTGAGCTATGCGGCGATGCTGTCGGCCGCGTTACTGATGGATAATAGCTCGCCGCTAAAAACCAAGGTGCTGTTATGTTTGTGCAATATGGTCTTTGTGGTGACGGCCTGGTGCGCCTTTTGCCTGATGTGTCGGTTTACCGGAAAGTGGTCGACATTTGAAAAATTCAGCAAATATTACGTCTACATTATTTTCGCTTCGACGTTTGTCGGCGCGTTCTTATCCGGCGTGGCGTATGGGGTTTATGCGTATGTTTACGATACGGGAAACCGCTATGCCGAGTTTATGGACTGGTTCAGCGAACAACTGGGAACTGGCATTATCCTCGCGTTCTTTTTCCTGCGGGGTAAAGACATCCTGCGTGCGCTACGGAATATTCCGCTGTGCCCTAAGACCATCAGAGAAAATATCTTTCCCTTTCTGGTCTTCATCATTTTCTTATTAGTGAGCCTCTTTTTCCTTGATGCCAGTCTGATTACGCTGTCCGTTATTCCTCTCACGCTGTGTGCGTTCAATTACTCTTTTCCGATCATGTCGCTGCTCTGTGCGATTACCGGCGTAATACTGAATTATCTCTATATTAATCAGGTCGGTATACTCATCGATTCGAATTCCGAAGCGTACATTAACTCGTTTCTCACTACGGCGCGCCTGAATATCGCGATGTTAATTATGGCGATGCTAAGCGTCTCTCATTTTGTCTCGATGAACCGGCGGTTGATTAAAATCATCGAAAGCAGCAGCCTGAAGGATGCGCTCACCAACACGTTCAATCGCCGTGCTTTTCTCAGCATGTTGAACGGGCGGCAGGGCGTGCTGATGAATAAGAAAAAGCGCCAATTAACGCTGCTGTTTCTGGATATCGATTATTTTAAGCAGGTCAACGATACCTACGGTCATGCCTGTGGCGATGAACTGATCGCCAGCTTTGCCCGTATGCTGAGTACTACGATTCGTCCGAGCGACATCCTTTGCCGCTGGGGCGGGGAGGAGTTCGTGATTGCGGCTTACGACCTGACGGCTGAGCAATCCAAAGCGATGGCTGAAGCGCTGCGGCATCTTACAGAATCCACGGCGCTGACGCTGTCCGACGGCCGGGAAATCCGTTTTACGACCAGTATTGGCGTTGCCACGTTTCCCCAGTATGAAGGCGGCAATATTTACGATCTGATCGGGTTGGCGGACGAGCAACTGTATAAAGCGAAAGCGCAGGGGCGCAATCGTGTCTGTATGCGCCTGGTTGAAGAGGTCTGACTCTTCCCTTGACCTTCCCCTTACTGGAACGTCTACCCTCAACCGTACTGTGACTGATTGAGGGGTTATGATGAAGAAAGTCCATGTGTTATTGACGGCAGCGTTGCTGGTTCCGTTTCTCTCGTTCGCGGCCGACAGCGCGCATAGCGGCCACGGTGCTGCGAACGACGCGTCGTCCTCCCAGCAGGCGTATAAGCAAGGGATGGATGCGATGCATAGCGACATGATGAAAGGGATGCAGTCCAGCGACCCTGATGTTGCCTTTGCCAAAGGGATGATTGCGCATCACCGCGGCGCGATTGATATGGCAAAAACGGAGCTGCAATACGGCAAAGACCCGGAATTGCGCAAGCTGGCGGAAGAGATTATCAAAGCTCAGCAGCCGGAGATCGACCAAATGGAAGCCTGGCTGAAGAAGCAGAGCAAGCCGTAAATTTGCTGATGGCGCCTCTTCTGAGAGGCGCCATTTTGTTTTTATCACGTCGTGGAGTGGGCGGCTTCACCCGATTGGTAAAAATTTAGTGACTGTTTTCACAGAATAAAACGTAGAGATAGCTTTCTCCGCGTGAACTTGTTAGAAAACAGGAAAGGACGTCACCAGAATTTTCTGGGCGAGACCTGGATAAAGCAGCGTATAGCACGCTGCTTTATCCAGGTTTTTTTTTGCTTATTTTCCAGCTGGCCAGCGGACAACAAGCGGGATGACGTGTATTGGGCAGTTGCAGCCATTGACGAAACGGGAAGTCATTATGAATAGCAAAGTGCTAGCTGAAAATATTTTGAGGTTGGTCGGGGGAGAGGCGAATGTCTCCACTCTGGTTCATTGTGCAACACGCTTGCGCTTTAAGATTGTCGATCACGGTAAGGTGGATGTGGCTGCGCTTGAGGCGCTGGAAGGCGTCATTACGGTCATCAACGCATCAGGGCAATTGCAGGTGGTGATCGGGAACCGGGTGCCGGAAGTGTACCGCGCCTTTGGTTCCATCTCTGGTTTACTGGAAGATGGTACGAATAAACAGAAGCCAGTAGAAAATGAAAAATCGGTTTCTATGATGGGACGACTGATTGATCTGGTCGCGGGTATTTTCACCCCGCTGCTAGGAGCAATGGCGGCAGCGGGTGTACTGAAAGGTGCGCTGGCGATTGTTATTGCCTGTGGGTGGTTAGGTCCAAAAGAAAGTACTTATGTGATACTGCATGCGGCCTCTGACAGCTTGTTCTACTTCTTGCCTATGCTGTTGGCTATTACGTCCGCGCGTAAGTTTGACACTAATATTTTCGTGGCAGTATCGATTGCGGGCGCTCTGGTTTATCCCTCAATACAAGGGCTATTTGAGGCAGGCCAGCCTGTAACCTTCTTAGGGTTGCCGGTCGTGATGATGAAATACACATCCTCGGTGCTCCCGATTATTTTCAGCATATGGCTGATGTCTTATCTCGAGCGTTTCCTGAATCGTCATATTCACGAAAGTGTGCGTAACATTTTAACGCCGTTCTTCCTATTAACGCTGATGGTGCCGTTAACGCTGATGACCATTGGCCCAATCGGTATCACGGCCAGTAAACTCGTCGCTTCACTGTTTGTTAGCATCTATAGCTTTAACCCAATCATCGCTGGTGCGTTGATTGCGGCTTCATGGCAGATCTTAGTGATTTTCGGTATTCACTGGGGTTTCGTGACCGTCTTTATCAATGATATTTCCGTTATGGGGCACAGTTACCTTAAAGCGGCATCTAGCCCGTCTGTCTTTGCTCAATCCGGTGCGTTATTGGGCGTGATGGTGCGAACCAAAGATAAGAAGCTCAAAGCGCTGGCGGGGAGTTCGTTCATTGCGTCACTGTTTGGTATCACGGAACCCGGTGTCTACGGCGTCACGCTGAAGCTGAAAAAACCGTTTATCTGTGCAGTGATCGCCGCGGCAATGGGCGGGGCTATCGCAGGCTATGCGAAAAGCTCGGCGATTTCTATGGGGATGCCTGGATTGCTGACACTGCCGATTTTCTATGGTGAAGGCTTCGTTGGGTTCCTCATTGGCTGTGCTATCGCATTTGTCGCAAGTTTTGTGCTGACTATTGTGGTTGGGTTTGATGATCCAACCCCGCCGGCCGGGAAAGTGCCAGCGCCTGCCACTGCGCCGGCAGCGACCTCCACTTCAACGACAGCATCCACTACATCTAGTGCATCGACAACTTCGGCTGCTGGCGCGAACGTGATGCCATCGACAATACCGTTGGAAGAAGCTCCCGCCACGGCAGAGCAACTGGGCTCGCCCGCAAAAGGTGAACTCATCCCATTGGAAGAGGTAAACGACAAGGTGTTCTCTTCTGGTGTGGTTGGGCAAGGCGTAGCCATTGTGCCGAATGAAGGCTGCATTTATTCACCGGTGGATGGCGTGATTGCCAGCACGTTTGCCAGTGGTCATGCCGTCGGTATTCGCTCGCAAAACGGTGCGGAAATCCTTATCCATGTGGGTATCAATACGGTTCAACTGGAAGGGCAGCACTACCAAATGCGTGTTGAAGAAGGTGATGAAGTGAAGAAAGGCCAACTGCTGCTGGAATTCGATCTGGAAGCGATCAAGAAAGCAGGTTACGACATCGTGACGCCGATGGTGGTAACAAATCCTGAAGACTATCGCGTATTTGGCGTGAGTTCTGTTCGTCACCCGCAGGCTGGCGACACGATCATCGCGCTGGCGTAGCGCTGTGAATGATTAGGGCATTTGCCGCCAGATAACGCGTGGCAGCGCGCAGCTCAAGACGTCTGAGGAAACCTAAATGATGAAGAAGACACCGCTGGTTGCGGCGATGTTGGCGGCATTTTCACTGTCTGGTCAGGCGGTGGGTGTCGATTTTGCCGCTCAGATCGCCAGCCCGCGCCCGAATGTGGTGCTGATTGTGGCGGAGGATATGAATCCCCGTCTGGGCGCATACGGGGATGTGCAGGCGCGAACGCCGAATCTGGATGCGCTGGCAAAAGAGTCCGTTGTCTTTACGCAGGCCTTCACCATGGCTGGCGTCTCGGCCCCGTCGCGAGCGGGGCTGATTACCGGCATGTTTCAACATACCACCGGGTTGCAGCACATGCGCACGGCGACCCGACCCGCTGGCGGCTATTTAGGCGTGCCGCCTTCTTACGTGAAAGGCTACCCCGAACTGCTGCGCCGCAGCGGTTACTTCACCTATAACGACACCAAGACGGATTACCAGTTTACGAAAGGCCATGCCGATGTTGGCCCTTTCACCCTGTGGACGCGCCACGGGGAGTACAGCAGCATGGACGATCTACATATTCAGCTGGCCTGGCGTAATTACGATCTGAAGGGCAAGCCGTTCTTCATGAATTTCAACCCGCAGATTACGCATGAATCGGCGCTCTTTACGGCGGAAAATCATCCGGCAGGTCAATCGCGCTTCGTCAAACAGTGGGATACCTTCCGCCAGCAATACCGTTATACGCCAACGGATCCGCAAAGTGTGAAACTGGAGCCTTATCTGCGGGATACGCCGCAAACCCGACAGGAACTGGCGCAGCATTACGACAATATTCATATTATGGACATGCAGGTTGGTAAGCTGCTGGACGGGCTGAAAAAGGACGGGCTGTGGGATAACACCATCGTCATTTTCACGGCGGATAACGGCGATGGGATCCCGCGCCATAAGCGTGAGGGCTACGACTCCGGCACCCATGTCCCGATGATCGTGCATATCCCTGAGAAGTATCGTCCGGCAGGCTGGTGGGAAGATGGGAGCAAGAACGATCGGCTGGTGTCGTTCGAGGATCTGGCGCCAACCATTCTGGGATTTGCCGACATCAAACAGCCTGACTATATGCGCGGTATCAGTCTGGCGCAGGATCTCGCGCCGCAGCGCCAGTTTGTCTACGGCGTGCGGGGGCGGATGGATGAATACGACATGCGCGCCTATTTTGTCCGAGATCGTGACTATCAATATGTCCGTAATCTGGCAACTACGCCGGGGGGCATCGGCATTGCTTTCCGCAACGCGCTCGGATCGATGAAAGATTTGAATGCGGCGCGTGATCAGCACCAGCTAAGTGCCGAGCAGCAAAGCTGGTTTGCCGATCGTCCGGCGGAAGAGTTGTACGATCTGCAACGCGATCCTTTGCAGTTGCATAGCCTGGCGGCAGACCCAGCCCAACATGCCGTACTGGTGCGGATGCGTGAGGAGATGGATCGCTGGTGTAACCGTGAGAACGACATGAATCTGATCGCGGAAGATCAGATGGTGGCGGATTTGCTGGATGAGCAGGGCAAGCAGCGCGCCACGCTGACGCCAGTGGCGCAGTGGGATGCGGTCAGCCACAAAATTTATCTGGCTAACCGCACGCAGGATGCTTCCATTGGCTACAGCTGGGATGGCAAAGAGTGGGAGCTGTACACGGGCAGCATCACGCCGCTGAAGAGCGCATCGCAGCTGCAATTCAAGGCGATTCGCTATGGCTGGCAGGAAAGCCCGGTTGGTACATTGCCCACTCAGCCATGAAAATAAGTATGTGAATCTGTTCACATACCTTGATGATGTGAGCACGCTAAAACGACACTTTGGGGATGGAAGATGATGAAGAAACAGGTCATGGCGCTCTCTATCGCGACGGCGCTGCTGGCTGGGCCAGCAGCGTGGCAGGCCGCTGCGGCGGCGCAGGCTAAGCCGAATGTGATCATCCTGTTTACCGATGATATGGGGTGGGCCGATATGTCGGTACAGGGCGCGAAAACGCCAACACCTCATCTGGATAAGCTGGCGGCAACAGGGCAGCGCTGGACCAATTTTTATGTCTCTTCGGCGATTTCTTCTCCCAGCCGTGGCGGATTGATGACGGGCCGCGTCGAAACCAAAACCGGGCTATACGGCACGAAAATTCCCGGCGTGTTTATGGATGAAGATCCTGATGGTTTCCCTGACGATGAAGTCAGCATGGCGGAATCACTCCAGCACAACGGATATCGCACCATCATGTACGGCAAATGGCACTTAGGGACGCAGTCGAATGCGTTTCCGACGCGCCACGGTTTTGATGAGTGGTACGGGATCCCGACCAGTAACGATCGCTTCAGTACCGTTGTCGATCAGGTGGAGATGAATCGGCTGGCAAGCACCGATCCGAAAAGGCGTGAACTGCTGAGTAAAATGGAAGCGATCAACCGCGCACCGCAGCAGGAATACTGGAATGTGCCGCTTTATCACTCCTACAAAGACAAAGGAAAACTGGTCGATTACGCCGTGCCGCAGGGCTTCCAGCAGGCCAGTTTTACCAAGGATGTGACGAACAAGGCGGTGCAGTACATTGCCGACAATAAAGATCAGCCGTTCTTTATGTATATGGCTTACCCGCAGACCCACGTACCGCTGTTTACCTCGCCGGAATTTAAAGGCAAAGGACATAACCCTTACGGCGATGTGATGCTGGAGATCGACTGGTCGGTGGGGCAGATCTATCAGGCGCTGGAAGCGAACAAGCTGGCGGAAAACACCATCGTGATTTTTACCTCCGACAATGGCCCGTGGTTGCAGTATGACAAAGACGGTTTAGCCGGTTCGGCGCTGCCGCTGCGTTCGGGTAAAAGCACCGTATTTGAAGGCGGGCAGCGCGTGCCGTTTATCGTGAACTGGAAATCCCATATCGCGCCGAAAGTGGTAGATGATATCGGCAGTACGCTGGATCTTCTGCCGACGCTGATGAAGATCACCGGTAGCCCGCATGCCCAGCGCGATCTGGACGGCGTAGATCTCAGTGCCGCCTTCCTGAACGGAAAGCCGAGCGCGCGCACCTTCATGCCGTATTTCTATTGGGGCAAGATGGATGCCTACCGTGACGGCGACTACAAGGTGGTCTTCCGTGACAAGAAAGCGGGTATCCCGGTCGATCTGGAGAAACCGCTCATGTTCAACTTGCGCGATGACGTCTCTGAACAGCACGATCTGTCGGCGAAAGAGCCGGATCGCTATCGGGCGCTAATTGAGAAAGCACAGGCGTATGAACAGTCGCTGGGTGAGAAGAAACCGCCGCTGTTCGATCTGTAATCGCAAACGGTCCGCCGACAGGGAAGTTGGCGGCGATTTTCTCAGGAAAGAGAACCTCTCTCAGTAAAGAGAACATCGTCTAGCCGGTAAGTTACGTTGAGGTGCCAATGAGTCAGTCTATTGCCAATTTTCAGTTGATGGCCAAGCCTTCAGGGTCCGTGTGCAATATCGATTGCTCATACTGTTTTTATCTGGAGAAGGAACATCTTTATCCCGAGCGTAAAAGCCGCTGGAAGATGGATGGCGATACGCTGGAAAACTATGTGCGAAAGAACATCAGTAGCCAGCAGGCACCCGTCGTTGATTTCCCGTGGCAGGGTGGCGAACCGACGCTGCTGGGCATCGATTTCTTCCGCGAAGCGGTGCGGTTGCAAAACCAATACCGTGGCACAAAGCAGATCAATAATTTCTTTCAGACCAACGGCACCAATATTGATGACGACTGGGCGCGTTTTTTGAAAGAGAACCAGTTTCTGGTGGGATTGTCGATCGACGGTGACCGTATCAGCAATGATGCGCATCGCCTCACGCGAGCAGGGAAAAGCACCTTTGATGACGTGATGAAGGGGCTGGAAGCGCTGAAGCGTCATCGGGTCGAGTTTAATACCCTGACGGTGGTGAATGCGGAAAACGTGAAACGCCCGCTGGATGTGTACCAGTTTCTTAAACGCATCGGCAGCCGCTATATGCAGTTCATTCCGCTGGTGGAACGCCGCGCTGCTCAGCCAGATGACAACGGACTGGTGCTGATTCAGCCTGATTTTTCGGGCCAGTGCAGCGTGACGGAGTGGTCAGTGCCTGCCAAAGCGTATGGTCGTTTCCTGAATACGATTTTTGACCATTGGGTTCAGCACGATCTGGGCAATGTGTTTGTCATGAACTTCGAACAAACGCTGACCAAAATGACCGAGCAGCTTAGCGCCTGCGTCATCAACGAAACCTGCGGCGGCAACCTGATTGTTGAAGCGAACGGCGACGTGTATTCCTGCGATCATTTCGTTTATCCCGAAAATAAGCTCGGCAATATTAATCAGGACGATCTGGCGTCGCTGGTGAATTCGCCGCAAAACCTCGCCTTTGGCGAAAATAAGCGAAAAAACATCAGCAAAGATTGCCTGAACTGTGAAGTGAAAGCGGTTTGTCATGGCGGCTGCCCGAAGCATCGGTTTGAAATTTCCAGCGATGGGCGACCGAATAAAAACTATTTCTGCGATGGCTTTAAAACGCACCTATTCCATGTGTTACCACGCATGAATGCCTTGCTCTCTCAATTGGGACGCCAGGAATCGATGAAGAAAATAAGAAGGAATATGAAAGCCGAGTTTTATTAACCGATGCCGAATACTCTTCGAGCGCTCTGGGAAGGGATGGCATAAAAGGAAAAATAATGAAAAGAAACAGACTTATGGCCGCGATTACACTGGCCTGTATGCAAGCGGCTGGGGGACAGGCTGCCGCGGCGACTTCTCCTGCAACGACGGTGCCGTCGGCTGATGGAAAGCAGCCAAACGTGGTTTATATCATTCTTGACGATCAGCGTTACGACGCGTTTGGCTTCCTGAACTCGGCTATTCACACGCCGAATATGGACAGCATCGCCAAAGAAGGGACGTATTTTAAGAATGCGTTCGTGACCACCTCGCTGTGCTCGCCCAGCCGTGCCAGCATCCTGACGGGGATGTACGTGCATAATCATGGGGTATCGGATAACAATCCGTCCGATCTCTCTCATCTGAACTATTTCCCGGAACTGCTGCGCGACAACGGCTATCAGACCGGTTTCTTTGGCAAGTGGCACTTCGGCGGCGCGGATAAAACGGCTACGAAAGGCTTCGCCGGCTTCGATCGCTGGGTAGGGCTGCTGGGGCAAGGTAGCTATTATCCGATTGATAACTATGGCAAGCCGACCTTGCTCAATATTGATGGCAAGATGGTGCCGCAAAAAGGCTACATCACCGATGAGCTGACGGACTACGCCGTAGACTGGCTGAACACGCTCGATAAGAAAAAGCCGTTCATGATGTATCTATCGCATAAAGGCGTGCACTCTGACTTCCTGCCCGCCAAACGCCACCGTGGCAGCATGAAAGAGGTGACGTTCCCTGTGCCGGATACCTATGCCGATACGCCGGAAAACTATGCCGGCAAGCCGATGTGGGTGAAGAATCAGCGTAACAGCTGGCACGGCGTGGATTATCCCTACAACACGGATATGGATCTTCAGCAGTATCAGCGCGACTACTATGAAACGCTGCGCTCAGTGGATGACAGCGTAGGGCGCGTGCGCGACTGGCTGCAAAAACAGGGGCTGGATAAGAACACCATTATCATGGTGATGGGGGATAACGGCTTTATGTTCGGCGAACATGGGCTGATCGATAAGCGTAACGCCTATGAAGAGTCGATCCGCGTGCCGTTGATTGCTTCCGGGCCGGGCTTCGCCAAAGACAAAGTGGTGGACGACATCGTCAGAAACATCGACGTGGCGCCAACCATTCTGGAAGCCGCCGGCGTTGCCGCACCGAAGCATTACGACGGGCAGAGCTTCTGGCGTCTGGGGCTGGATGGCTATACCGTGCCGAAACGCAAAGACTATTTCGTCTATGAATACTTCTGGGAATACAGCTTCCCGCAGACGCCAACCACGTTTGCGATCCGCACGCCGGAGTACAAATACATCCAATATTACGGCGTGTGGGATAAAGAAGAGCTTTACGACATGCAGAACGATCGGGAAGAGAAGCATAACCTGATCGATTCGACCGATGAGAAGATCGTGAATGTCAAAATTGCGCTGCGCAAAAAGCTGTATGAAGAGCTGAGTAATCGACAGGGGAAAAATGTGATCCCGTATAACCAGCGTACAGGGCAAGGACAGGTCTATCGCTATGAAGGCACCGGTGAGCAGCTTGCGCCGTTCCCACGCGAATGGCTGAAAGGGTACAACCACGAGGAGATTCTCGCTGGGTTTATCCCCGATCAGGTCGGTAAAGAAGCGAAGGTGAAAGCCTCAAACGACGCGGTGAAAAAGAGTGAGCCGCTGCTGAAAGAGCTGATGGATAAATAATCCAGCGTAATAAATCAGACGGCGTTGTGTGAATACGCCGTCTGATTTTCTCTATCATCTTATGTGCTATAGGGTTACAGCGATTTTCCGTTGCTGCTAATCACATCCTGATACCAGTAGAAGCTGTCTTTGCGCCGACGCTCCAGCGTGCCTTTGCCCTCATCATCGCGATCCACATGAATAAAGCCGTAGCGTTTTGACATCTGCGCCGTCCCCGCGCTGACCAGATCGATCGGCCCCCAACTGGTGTAGCCCAGCAGTTCGACGCCATCGTCGATGGCTTCACGTACTTGAATCAGATGGCGACGCAGGTAATCAATGCGGTAGCTGTCGTGAATGCTACCGTCCTCTTCCACCACGTCGCGTGCGCCCAGCCCGTTTTCCACGATGAACAGCGGCTTCTGATAGCGGTCATACAGCTCGTTTAGCAGGAAGCGCAGGCCTTCTGGGTCAATCTGCCAGCCCCATTCGGAGGCCTCAAGGTGCGGGTTAGGAATCAGACGGATGATATTGCCGCGTGACGATTGATATTTTTCTGGTTCGAAGGTCGCGCAGCCGCTCATGTAATAGCTGAAGGAGACAAAATCTACGGTGTGGCTCAGGTCGTCTTTATCCTGCGCGGTAATGGTGAGTTCGACGCCATTTTCCCGGAAATAGCGCTGGATCCAGGCCGGATAGGTGCCGCGTACCTGCACATCGCCGAAGAACAGCCATTCACGGTTCTTGCTCTGCGCTTCCAGCACATCTTTCGGATGGCAGGTCATAGGGTAGCGTACCGCGCCCAATAGCATGTTGCCAATTTTGGCATCCGGGATAATGTCGTGACAGGCTTTTACCGCGCGTGCGCTGGCAACTAACTGGTGGTGGATGGCCTGATAAATTTCTTGCTTCGAGGGTTCGCCGCCCAGCCCGATGCCCGTAAAGGGCGAGTGCAGCGCCATGTTGATTTCATTGAAAGTCAGCCAGTGCTTCACCTTATCTTTATAGCGGCTGAAAACGGTACGGGCATACTTCTCAAAATGGTCGATGACGGCACGACTGCCCCAGCCTCCCAGTTTTTTCACCAGCCCGTAAGGCATTTCATAATGCGACAGCGTAATCAGCGGCTGAATCTGATGCTTTGCCATTTCATCAAACAGACGATCGTAGAAGGCCAGACCGGCTTCGCAGGGCTCGGCTTCATCGCCTTCGGGGTAAATGCGCGTCCAGGCAATCGAGGTGCGCAACACCTTAAAACCCATTTCGGCGAACAGCTGAATATCCTGCGGGTATTGATGATAAAAATCGATGGCCCGATCTTTGATGCAGTTAATGCTCTCATCGCGTTCCGTCACCGGACCATGTACGCCCTGTAGCTGAAGATCGGAGGTGGATACGCCTTTACCGTCTTCATTCCATGCCCCTTCAACCTGGTTTGCTGCAACTGAACCGCCCCATAAAAATCCGTCGGGGAATGCTTTCATGGTATTTCTCCTTATCGTTTTCTACATCATTACGCTGTGCCGGGCTGTGGCTCCGCGCTGGGAACCGCTGGATGACAGGCAAAAAAAAACTTGGGCAGAAGAGAGTAGTGCTACTCACCTCTGCCCAAGTCTCGCCCGCCATTGGCGGTAACGTCTTGTTAGAACACTATACAATCCTGAATCTCTGCGGCAATGCCCCCGTCTGGTTATGTGACTCCGGTCACGACATCTCTGCTGGCGTGATTCGGTGTTGCCAGACGTTAGGCGTTTTACCCCCTAACGCCGTGGCTTCATGACGTTACTTCGCTTGCAGCGCCTTGACGACGGCTTCGCCCAGCGCTTGAGCGGATGCTGGGTTTTGACCGGTGATCAGCCGCCCGTCAACGACGACTTTATTTTCAAAGATCGGTGCTTCTTCGAATGTTGCGCCATCCTTTTTCAGCGCCGCTTCAAGTTCAAACGGAACGATCTTGTCGTAATTACGGGACGCTTCTTCTTCCGCAGTAAAGCCGGTAAGGCGACGGCCTTTAATCAACAGTTCACCATTACTGAGCTTCACATTCAGCAAGCCTGCCGGACCGTGGCAAACGGCACTGATGATGTCATTTTTCTCGTACATGGTACGCACGATGTTGATCAACTCAGGATTGTTGACGAAATCCCACATGGGTCCATGTCCTCCAACCAGCAGGATCGCGCTATATTTCGCGGGATCAACCTTTGCCAGCGGGATTGAATTAGCCAGTTTGTTGCGGTGTTCCGGGTTAGTCCAGAAATCCAGACTCGCCCGATCTTTGAGATCGAATCCGTCAAACGGAGGCATCCCACCTTTGGGACTGGCGATATCGTAAGACAGACCGACTTTGTCGAATACTTCGACCGGGTGAGTCAATTCAGGAAGCCAGAAGCCGCCAACGAGATCGGGTGTTTTTTTATCCAAACTGGAGACGACGATTAAGACCTTCTCTTCTTTCAGATTGGCTTGAGCGAAAACGGGGGAGGCTGCGGCAAACACAGCCATCGCGGCGATAAGACCAGCACAGCGCTTGATGATTGACATAAAAAACTCCTTTCAGCAGGTGGTGATGGTCGCCACTATATCCGTGATAATGGGTTGAAAACAGGCGGTAAAAGCGGAATGCATTGTTTAAAAAATCGATGTAATCACTTTATATTGGTGTGATAAATTATCGTAAAATGCGTTTGATGATCCCTGTGTTGTATGATGATGAGGAACCCTGATGGGGCAATCCGATAGCTTTGATGGACTGGCAGAATTTCTGGCTATAGCGAAACGCTTGAGCATTCGCAAAGCTGCGCTCGATCTGGGTAAGACGCCGGGATCGGTGAGCTTGTCGCTCCAGAAGCTGGAGCATCGCCTCGGCGTGCTACTGTTCCACCGCACGACGCGCAAGATGGCATTGACGGAAGCAGGGGAAGATCTGCTGCTGAGAATCGGGCCTGCGGCACACGTTATCGCAACAGGTTTTGAAGATGTGGCTCAATCGGCAAAAAAACCATCGGGGACGTTGAAGCTGATCGTAGAACGCCTGGCATTACCCCATGTCATCGAGCCGCTCATCCCTGCATTTCGTCAGGCATGGCCGAATTTGAATATCGATATCACGGTGAGTAATCGTCACGATAACTTCGTCTCTGGAGGCTATGATGCTGGCATCATGATCGGTTCCTATATCGAACAGGATATGATTGCAGTACGGCTCTCCCCACCATTTAAGTGGGCGGTATTCGGTTCGCCGGAATATTTCAAAGCGAACGGTAAGCCTAAAGCGACGCGCGATCTGGTGCATCACGAATGTATTCGCTTTCGTCGCCCTGAAAAGGGAGATATTTATCGGTGGGAGTTTGTCGAAAATAAAGAAACGGTAAGAGTTGAGCCAGCCGGCACAATTACCGTGAACGATGGCGAGCTCATGCGTAGCCTCGCGGTCAGGGGCGTTGGGCTTATTTACTCATCCACTTTCCATACCTCACGCGAACTGGCAAACGGCACGCTGGAAGCCGCGTTACTCGATCTCTCGCCGGGAAATGACGGCCTCTTTCTTTATTTCTCAAGAGCCGCGAGGAATCAACCCAAATTGCGTGCGTTTATCGACGTGTGTTCGCAGATAATTAAGACGTGAATGAATAGGCCGAGCTCGTCCGTCAGTCTTTCGAAGCGTATTCAACTGAGCCTGTTTTGCATTCGTACATGGCAAACAGTGAGTGTGTTTTCTGTGGGCCGGAGACGGTGAATGCCAGGAGGTAAATCTCGGGGTTGGATAACGTAGATGAATCGGCTTTATCAAAAGCAATCACTGGTGTCGCGGTGCCGAGGTTTTCGGGTTGGAATTTAGCCCAGCGCGGAATACGGTGTGTCAGGAGATCGTTCTTCACATGGTCAACGGCTTGCTCATACGTCACCTCCAGGCAGGACGGGCCACTATGTCTGAGGTAATAATCGTAGCCAGCTAAGGCACTAGCTGTCGCCAGAACGCAACAGATCGTCTTGGTTTTCCATCCCATCTCACTTCTCCCTGATAAATATAAACAGACGCCCAAAAATAAAGGAGCTGCGCTATTAACGCAACTCCTTGTATTTGGTTGCTTCCGCTGGAGTTAGGCTGGTGACTGAGTGGTTATTGGTTCCTAAAGAAATAACCGAAAATAAATATTTTTCGTTATTTGTTATTGATATATATTACTATAATTTGCCAACGATTACCTATTATTCACTATTTATATGTGTTACACGATACAAAGCTATTTAGTCTGGAGGACGGGAATATGTCGGAGCAAGAGTATACTGCAATCACGCTAGATACCTCAATTTTTGATGGTAATGGGCTGAGACTTGAACAGGGTCTTTTAGGGAGGATGCGGCAATTTAAGACGATCCCAATTATCTTTGTACTCACTGATGTGACGGTGAGTGAATTAACCCATCACCTTGAAGAGAAGATGAAAGCCAGCAAGTTTTCACTTGAGAAAGCACTGGAAGATTCGAAAAACCATCTTTTAATACCTGACAGCGATTTAAATTCTTTTAAGGAGAAATTTTCAGATTTAAAAGATTTCAAAGATGCTGCATTAAAACGTGTGCAGACGTACATTGATATGACTGGAGCTATTGTATTGGATACCAACCAATACGTGAGTATTGCTGAAATCAGGGACGCTTATTTTAGTAATCAATCACCATTTACTGAATCAGGAAGCAAAAAAAATGAGTTTCCTGATGCTATATCTCTCATTGCGTTGAAAAACTGGGCTGAAAAGAATGAACAAATAGTTTGTGCTGTCTCAAAGGATAAAGACTGGGGCAGTTTTTGTGATGAAGTTGATGATATAGATTATATCAATGATCTATCGAAAGCTCTTGATTACTTCAATAGCGAAACCGTTTCACGATTGGTTGTTGAAAAATTAGCTGAAGCAATTGATAGCGATGAAGATGATGTACAGAATTTTAAAGTACAACTCGAGAGTATGCTAGAAGGTGCCGTCGAGCGTTTAACGTTAACGCAGGAGGCAGCATCATCATTAGTTTATGAGGGGGATGGTGTTGAAATTAAGTTTAAACAGCTTCATTCTATAGCGACAAATTTCAAAATTATTGAGGCTAGCGACGATTATTTAACAGTTGAAACTTTACTCAATGTAGAGTTGGATATAGAGGGTGTTTTCTCTCTCTATCATTATGATTCTTTTGATAAGGATTATATTCGTGCTGGTAGCGTAACATCTACAATAAATGATTCATATGATTTAAGCGTGCTTTTGAAATTGGCCGGTGATTTTTCTGATTTCAGTGAAATAGAAATAGACTCTTTGGAAATTGTGAGGGATTTAGGTACTGTATACTTCGGTTTTCTTGAACCTTATTATGATTAAAAAATCAGGAAAAGCCTGATTTTTTACTTAACTGTTAGCAACCATCTTTTTGTAACGATCAATGCTTTTATTTTTAATTTTTCGGTCTAGATATGGTGACAAGAAATCATGGAATTGGATGATTATTCAGGGTTGCTTTTCTTAAAGCGTTCTATTGAACTGATAAGTAATTCTAAGCCAAGCCAAGCGAGCCAACTGGCTGCTAGAAATAATGCTGCATAAGACAGCATGGAAGAAATGGAATCCCATTGTTTGTTAGCTATATCTGTGGCGGCAGGGTAATCCTTCAACTTATAGATTAATTTCTCACTGTAGGAGTGTACGAACACACCGATTAAATATGTAAAGAGCGATACGAACAACAGCGTCATAAACGCCTTACCTGAGATGACTTCTAAGTAGAAACGTGGATGTTTCAATGAAAAAGTATAGATAACGCTTGCGGAGGCGAAGAAGCCTGTAATTACCTCCCAAGAAAGGGATATATCTGCCATAACTCGTTCCTTTCAGGATTCGTAGCAATCGCTAATCGATGGTAAGTAAAAAAATGGGGCGACATTTTTGCGACACTGCATGTAGAGTAGCAAAAAGCCACCTTGCAAAAGGTGGCTTAATCATATGATTTTAAAACTAAAATTTGGTGGCCCCTGCTGGACTTGAACCAGCGACCAAGCGATTATGAGTCGCCTGCTCTAACCACTGAGCTAAGGGGCCGAATGGGCGATGATTATACGGTAATGTGCGGGGGAGGTCTATAGTCTATCTGCCGGGTGGTGGTTTTATACTCAAGATAGCTTGTTGTTATTCTTATCAGAATTTACGATGGCTGTAGTCAACGGAAGTAGGGAAAGACATGATTACCGATATTCTGGCCATGAATCTTCAGGTTGTTTTCTGCGGCATTAACCCCGGGCTGTCGACGGCCCATCACGGTTACCACTTCGCTAACCCTAGTAATCGCTTCTGGAAGGTGATTCATCAGGCAGGCTTTACTGAACGTTTGCTGACACCTGCGGAAGAGCAGCATCTGCTGGATACCGGATGTGGCATCACCATGCTGGTGGAGCGGCCAACGGTTGAAGCGACCGAACTGGGGCGAGACGAGCTGCTGCAAGGTGGGAATGCGATTGTTGAGAAGATGGAACGCTATCAGCCGCGTGCGCTGGCGGTGTTAGGGAAGCAGGCGTTCAGTCAGGCGTTTGGTATCAAGAAGGTTTCCTGGGGGCGTCAGGAGCTGTGTATTGGCGAAACGCAGGTTTGGGTACTGCCGAACCCTAGCGGGCTGAATCGTGCGACGCTGGAGTCGCTGGTGGCGTCGTATCAGGAACTGCATCAGGCGTTGCAGGATAACGTATAAATTCAATCTGAGCGTTCTGACAGGCAAAAAATAACCCCAGCGAACTGGGGTTATTTATCGTGAGGCTATCTACCGTGCGGATTAGCTGAGGGATGAATTAATCATCCAGGAAGCTACGCAGCACTTCGGAACGGCTTGGGTGACGCAGTTTACGCAGCGCTTTCGCTTCGATCTGACGAATACGTTCACGAGTAACGTCAAACTGTTTGCCCACTTCTTCCAGCGTATGGTCGGTGTTCATATCGATACCGAAACGCATGCGCAGGACTTTCGCTTCACGTGCGGTTAAGCCAGCCAGAACGTCGTGTGTCGCAGAACGCAGGCTTTCCGACGTGGCGGAATCCAGCGGCAGCTCCAGCGTCGTATCTTCGATGAAATCGCCCAAATGTGAATCTTCATCATCACCAATCGGGGTTTCCATTGAAATCGGCTCTTTCGCGATTTTCAGCACTTTACGGATCTTGTCTTCCGGCATCAGCATACGCTCAGCCAGCTCTTCCGGCGTCGGCTCGCGACCCATTTCCTGCAACATCTGACGAGAAATACGGTTCAGTTTGTTGATCGTCTCAATCATGTGTACCGGAATACGGATGGTACGTGCCTGATCGGCGATAGAACGGGTGATCGCCTGACGGATCCACCAGGTTGCATAGGTCGAGAATTTGTAACCACGGCGATATTCAAATTTATCTACCGCTTTCATCAGACCGATGTTGCCTTCCTGAATCAGGTCGAGGAACTGCAAACCACGGTTGGTGTATTTCTTCGCGATAGAAATAACCAGACGCAGGTTAGCTTCCACCATTTCTTTCTTGGCGCGACGCGCTTTCGCTTCACCAATCGACATACGACGGTTGATGTCTTTAACTTGCTCGATCGTCAGGCCAGTTTCTTCTTCGATCTGCTGCAGTTTTTGCAGGCTGCGGGTGACGTCTTCTTCAACATCATTCAGCTTTTCAGACCATGGCTTGCCCATTGCGACTGCTGCGGCAAACCAGGTGTTGTTGGTTTCATTGCCAGTGAACATCGTGACGAAGTTTTTCTTCGGCATTTTGCACTGTTCAACACACAGCTTAATGATCAAACGTTCCTGAGTACGAACGCGATCCATCATGGAACGCATGCTGTTAACCAGGAAATCAAACTGTTTCGGCACCAGACGGAACTGTTTGAAGACTTCGGACAGATTCAGGATTTCCTGTGCTGCCAATGCATGGCTACGACCGTGAGCTTTGATAACCTGACGGGTCGTTTCATATTGCACACGCAGTTCGGTGAACTTCTCACGCGCCAGCTCAGGATCGATGCTGTTGTCGTCTTCTTCTTCCTCTTCGTCTTCTTTTTCCTCATCGTCATCGTCCATTTCTTCGCTCGAAAGCTCGGAACCAACGTGAGTCGCGGTAGGCGCAATGTCCTCTTCCGCATTAGGATCGACGAAGCCAGTGATCAGGTCGGACAGGCGGCTTTCGCCCGCTTCGACGCGGTCATACTGTTCCAGCAGGTAAGTAATGGCTTCAGGATACTCTGCAACAGAGCACTGAACCTGGTTGATACCGTCTTCGATACGCTTGGCGATATCGATCTCGCCCTCACGCGTCAACAGCTCAACGGTACCCATTTCACGCATGTACATGCGAACCGGATCGGTGGTGCGACCAATTTCCGATTCAACACTGGATAGAACCTGCGCAGCAGCCTCTGCTGCATCTTCATCGGCATCATTGGTGTTTTCGGCCAGCAACAGATCGTCTGCATCCGGTGCTTCTTCCATCACCTGGATGCCCATGTCGTTAATCATCTGGATGATATCTTCGATCTGATCCGAGTCGATGATATCTTCCGGCAGATGGTCATTGACCTCAGCATAGGTCAGGTAGCCTTGCTCCTTACCACGGGTGACAAGCAGCTTCAGCTGTGACTGCGGGTTTTGCTCCATAAGACGGTATCCACACTTCAGAGTATTTGGGTTGGTGTCGGTCAGCGTAGTTCGCTAACAATAGCATTAGGGGTATTTTTCTTATCGCCGCGCCCCTGTAGCGGCTCTTTGCAGGGCTCAACCCTGCTATTTATCGGCAATTAAGCCTCTGTATCAGTGTTTTCTGGTCAACGCCAGTTGCAACGACCAAAGCTCTTTTTTTTCTTTGGCGTTGAGCCCATGCGTTCTGTCACGGGCAATCAATGTTTCTTGTCGCTGTTTCAACAGCTGATCGTAGAGCTCTGCCAGACTGATTCTGAACTTCTCGTCGAGCTCTTCCTCTACGATCATATGGTTCCATGAAGCCATGGTTTCAAGCTGTTTGCGGTACTTGCTGTCGCGATATTTTTCCAACAGCAGACCCATGTTCATCCCAGGGCTGGCGTTGCAGGTTTTCACCAAGTCTTGAAACAGGGATAAACCCGCCACTTTGTCTTCTTCAATGCCTTCCAGCGCGAGGTCTGGCACCTCTGCCGCCAATCTTGGGTTTTGTACTAAAAGTCCTATAAGTATACGCATAGTTGTGACTTTTAGTTGCGGCGGCTGGTAGGATTGAGCCTGCTCTGCCACTTTTGGGAGCAGTCTGTCCAACTGGCTGTCGTCCAAAATTCCTAGCTTGTTACCGAGTTGCTGGCGCAAATACATCCGCAGCGTTTCTCCCGGTACCTGGCCTATCAGCGGTAGCACCAGCGTGCTGAGCTTAGTACGACCGTCGGGTGAACTCATGTCCACCTGCTGTTGCAGCGTTTCAAACAGAAACTGCGACAGCGGCAGGGCCTGTTCCATCCGCTGCTCAAAGGCGACTTTGCCTTCTTTACGCACCAGCGTGTCGGGGTCTTCACCGTCTGGCAGGAACATAAAGCGTAGCTGACGACCATCGTTCAAATAGGGTAGCGCAGTTTCCAGCGCGCGCCATGCCGCTTCACGTCCAGCACGGTCTCCGTCGTAACAACACACCACCAAGTCTGTGGCGCGAAATAGTAACTGAATGTGATCGGCAGTCGTGGAGGTACCCAGCGATGCCACCGCATAGTCAATATCAAACTGCGCCAGCGCTACCACATCCATATAGCCTTCAACAACCAAGAGTCGTTTGAGTTCTGGGTGACTTTGCTGCGCCTCATACAGGCCGTACAACTGGCGACCTTTATGAAAAATTTCTGTTTCCGGCGAGTTAAGGTACTTTGGGGTACCGTCGCCTAATACGCGTCCGCCGAAGGCAATCACTCGTCCCCGTTTGTCGCGGATAGGGAACATCACACGCTCGCGGAAGCGGTCGTACATTCGACCCTGATCGTTAGTCACCAGCATGCCAGCATCGTTCAATGTGCTGCGATCGTCATCATTGCGGCCAAAGCGCTTTAAAACGTTATCCCAGCCGGGCGGGGCGAAGCCAATCGCAAAATGGCTGATCACTTCTGCACTTAAACCGCGCTGTTGCAGATATTGCAACGCTGGCGTACCGACTGATTGGCTTAGTGCTTGTTGATAGAACCCACTGAGCTGTCCCATCAATTCGTACAGACTTTGCCGTTGGTGACGCTCTAACTGGGTTGGGCCAGTG
Organism: Pectobacterium polaris; assembly: GCF_002307355.1. Taxonomy (NCBI): domain Bacteria; kingdom Pseudomonadati; phylum Pseudomonadota; class Gammaproteobacteria; order Enterobacterales; family Pectobacteriaceae; genus Pectobacterium; species Pectobacterium polaris. Next base: position 1,830,842 of record NZ_CP017481.1, read on the forward strand.
CCGGTTTCATAAGGCACTTCGAGGCCATATTGGGTGGCAAGTTCTTCAATGGTTTCAACGAATTCGAGACGATCGTAATTCATCAAAAAGTCTATGGCGTTGCCGTGTGCGCCACAGCCAAAACAGTGATAGAACTGTTTGTCACCGTTTACGGTGAATGAGGGGGTTTTTTCGTGATGGAACGGACAACACGCATGGTAGTTTTTGCCCTGCTTCTTCAGTTTGACGCGCGCGTCAATGAGATCGACGATGTCGGTGCGAGCCAGCAGGTCATTAATAAATACGCGTGGGATTCGTCCAGCCATAAGCCCCTGGTGTATACCCTTCTGTAAGGTGATTACATTGGATATAGCTTATAAACGACAACAAGCCGCGCTTCCTTTCGGAAAGCACGGCCTTACGTATGCAACTGCTAAGTCTGCGGATTAATCACGCGTTGGAGGGAAACCCTCCGAAAATTAATACAGACGAGTGCGGCGTGCGTTTTCTCGAGCCAATTTCTTCGCGTGACGTTTCACTGCAGAAGCTTTAGCGCGCTTGCGTTCGGTCGTTGGTTTTTCATAAAACTCACGACGACGAACTTCAGCCAGAACGCCTGCTTTTTCACAGGAACGTTTGAAGCGACGCAGAGCTACGTCGAACGGCTCGTTTTCACGTACTTTAATTACCGGCATGTGCCTCTCACCTCAATAAATTCGGTTTGCTGCTGGCTTGTGCCAGCCTTTTCAAAATGGTGCGGAATTCTACTGCAAACGTGACGTCTTTGTAAAGCATTGCGGTGATCATAAAACGCCCAACCACTGCCAGCGTAGAAATCAGGCCGCTTATGGTAGACTATCCGCAGTTTGAAGCAAGCGGCATTTAACGCATGCTCGTATCATCATCAAAGTTAGGAACAGCAATGCGCGTATTGGGTATCGAAACATCCTGTGATGAAACCGGTGTGGCCATTTATGACACGGAAGCCGGTTTGCTCGCCAATCAGTTATACAGCCAGGTTAAATTGCATGCTGATTACGGCGGCGTAGTGCCTGAGCTCGCCTCACGCGATCACGTGCGTAAAACGGTTCCGTTAATTCAGGCGGCGCTGCGTGAAGCTGGGCTACAGGCTGACGATATCGATGGCGTGGCTTACACCGCCGGCCCGGGTTTGGTTGGCGCGCTATTGGTGGGCGCGACGATTGGTAGGTCATTGGCGTTCGCCTGGGGTGTGCCGGCGATTCCTGTGCACCATATGGAAGGGCATTTGCTGGCGCCGATGCTGGAAGATAACCCGCCGGCGTTTCCCTTCGTGGCGCTGCTGGTCTCTGGTGGCCATACGCAGCTCATCAGCGTGACGGGCATTGGTGAATATAGCCTTCTGGGCGAGTCGATTGATGACGCGGCGGGTGAAGCGTTTGATAAAACGGCGAAGTTACTGGGATTAGATTATCCCGGTGGACCAATGCTGTCGAAAATGGCGCAGGCGGGGAATTCCCAACGCTTTACGTTTCCGCGCCCGATGACCGATCGGCCGGGGCTGGATTTCAGCTTTTCCGGGCTAAAAACATTTGCTGCCAATACGATTCGTAGCAATGGTGATGACGATCAAACGCGTGCTGACATTGCTCGTGCGTTTGAAGACGCCGTCGTAGATACGCTGGCGATAAAATGTCGTCGTGCGCTGGATGAGACGGGCTTTAAACGACTGGTCATGGCGGGGGGCGTGAGTGCAAACCGGACACTGCGCCAGCGCTTAGGTGAAGTGATGGCGAAACGCGGTGGTGAAGTGTTTTATGCGCGGCCTGAATTCTGTACGGATAATGGCGCGATGATTGCCTACGCAGGCAGTGTGCGTCTTGTGCATGGCGCGAGCCAGACGCTGGGCGTATCTGTTCGGCCACGTTGGCCGTTGGCTGAATTGCCTGCGGTGTGAGTGTTCGAGCGGTAATCGCTACGTGTAGATAGTTGCTCTACACGTAGTGAAGAAAGCGTAGCAAAAACATTAGCGGATAAGCGAATTACAGCTCTTGTTCGAATAACACCAGAATCGCTTCGTAGAGCTGTTTGACGCTGAAGCCTCTTGCTGGGGTGGTAAAAATAGTATCATCACCCGCGATAGTGCCGAGAATGCCTTCTGACTTACCTAGTGAGTCCAGCAGGCGAGCAATGAGCTGCGCGGCGCCAGGGCTGGTGTGGATCACGACGACGGCATCATTGTAATCCACGTCCAGCACAAGGTTCTTCAGCGGGCTGGATGTCGTCGGGACGCCAAGTTCGGCAGGGAGACAATACACCATCTCCATTTTGGCATTGCGTGTGCGCACGGCGCCAAATTTCGTTAGCATGCGTGACACCTTGGATTGGTTGATGTTTTCAAATCCTTCGTCTTGCAATGCCTGAACAATTTCACTTTGAGAACTGAACTTCTCTTCTTTTAACAGCGCCTTGAACGCTTTAACGAGGTCTTCTTGTTTTGTCGAATTTCGCATTCTGCACCGGATTAATTGTTATGGTTAATCTTCCTATTATGCAGTTGTGTGAATTTTTATGCAATTAAATCGCGTATAATTCCAATCCCTTTCACCAGATATGCGTTAGTCGCTGTTTTCAAAAAAAATCGACTCTCGGGTAGTCCGAAAAATGCGTCCTGCGTCACATAAAAGTAAATCAAATGTTATCAGAATGATGTTGTTCGGACGCCATTGATCGGTGTAATGTAGCGCACTGGTTAAACGCACGTGAATGAACACCGCGTTATAGCTCAATAGCTTATTAACTTTACTTACCTTTCAAACGAATGGTTGTTTTTGATTTATTATTAGAGACATAGCGTATTTTTTGTCTCTCGTGTCATTTGTGGAAAGATAAGTAGGTTGCTCGTATCCCCATTTTTATATTCTGTTTATAACCAAATGAATTCACGGCACTTTTTTATTTTATGATAATAAGGAGTTTAGGATGAAAGTTGCAGTTCTCGGAGCAGCAGGTGGTATCGGTCAGGCACTCGCACTCCTCCTCAAAACCCAGCTTCCTTCAGGTTCAGAACTATCCCTTTACGATATCGCCCCAGTAACGCCGGGTGTTGCCGTCGATCTGAGCCATATTCCTACAGCAGTGAAGATCAAAGGCTATAGCGGTGAAGATGCTAAACCAGCGCTTGTTGGTGCAGATATCGTGCTGATCTCCGCGGGTGTGGCACGTAAACCTGGTATGGATCGTTCCGATCTGTTCAACGTCAATGCTGGCATTGTGCGTAATCTGGTTGAGCAAATTGCGGTTACTTGCCCGAAAGCCTGTATCGGTATCATCACCAACCCGGTGAATACGACCGTTGCCATCGCAGCAGAAGTGCTGAAAAAAGCTGGCGTATACGACAAAAACAAACTGTTCGGCGTTACAACGCTGGATATCATCCGTTCCAACACGTTCGTTGCTGAGCTGAAAGGCAAACAGCCGCAGGACATTAATGTGCCAGTTATCGGTGGACACTCTGGTGTGACGATTCTGCCGCTGCTGTCTCAGGTTCCTGGTATCAGCTTCAGCGAGCAGGAAGTGGCCGATCTGACCAAGCGTATCCAGAATGCGGGCACCGAGGTTGTTGAAGCCAAAGCAGGTGGCGGATCGGCTACGTTGTCTATGGGTCAGGCTGCGGCACGTTTTGGTCTGTCTCTGGTTCGTGCGCTGCAAGGCGAAAGCGGTGTGGTGGAATGTGCATACGTTGAAAGCGATGGCAAATATGCCCGCTTCTTCGCTCAACCGATTCTGTTAGGCAAAGACGGCGTCGCCGAGCGTAAAGACATCGGCACATTAAGCGCTTTTGAGCAAAATGCGCTGAACAGCATGCTGGATACGCTGAAGCAGGATATTGAGCTAGGCGAGACGTTCATCAAGAACTAATCATTGAGATTCTTGTAATACGTGACGTTGAATAAAAAGCCGGAGATATCGATCTCCGGCTTTTTCTTTTTTAATCGGGACGGATGAGTTTTTTTCTGTCGATAAGCTCATTGGTTTCTGGATTGTAGTATCGGCTGGGCCAAATCTCTGATGGGTGAATACCCATCGCATCGGCAATAAGCCATTCCCCTTTGGGCCAAGGGCGTGAGAGTGCATTAGCTAGCGTTGATGAGCTTAATCCGGCCGCTCGCGATACCGCCGCCAGCGTTGTGTTTTTCTTGCGCAGTGCAGCAATGATATCAGCGGGATGCCAGTCTTGTTTCCTTAAAATCATAATCCTTCCCTTATTTGCTATAAGACGACTGTAGATTAGTGGTATAAATAACGGATGTTAGTTATATGCCGAACTAACATGACATTATTATTTGGAAATAATATAGCATTAATTTTCCTTAAAACTCTCAATTAATTTCCAAATAAGGGCGTTTTTGTTAGGGATGGCACTATCAGGATGAAAGGCAATGAAAAAAGAGTGGTTTGCTACCAGCGAATTGGTTGGAGTCGGCGGCCTTCCGAAATCAAGACAAGGATTAAATAAGCGCGCCCGCGAGGATGGATGGGAGAAGCGTCGCCGTAAAGGCGTCCAGGGAAGAGGAGTGGAGTACTCAATTCACAGCTTGCCGGATACGGTAAAAAAATCCCTATTACTCGAAATCGAGCCTTCCGCCTACTCGGCTAAACAGCCTGCGGCATTGGCCGTATGGATGCAGATTTATCAACAACTATCTGAAAAAGAAAGAGATGAGCTAATCGCTTATATTCTGCGAGTCGGGGTGTCTACCACGCTGAGTCAGTTAGGCATTACACCGTCGGATGGGGAACCTGTCTCATCGATGGTGATTGACTGATTCGCTCTTGGCGATCTTTCTGAACGTTAGCCTCAGTGATGAAAAGGAACCTGTATTTTCTGTCGCTTTGTAGCACTTTCTCTGGCTGCAGTGGTTGGACATCACGCTGGATTTAATCATTTCTTCTATTACTTAGGTGTGTCGGTAACGTGTAAAAGTTAGCGGTTTAGGTAATTATAGTCTACTATATGGAAACTTTTGGGCGAGTTGACGTAATGCCTGTTCAAAACAAACAAGGGAGTGACGAGTATGGACAAAGAGTGGTTTGCAACAAGTGAGCTGGTTGGCGTAGGTGGATTGCCTAAGTCACCGCAGGGGCTGAACAAACGGGCGCGAGACGATGGTTGGGAAAAGCGCAGGCGGAAAGGGGTTCAAGGGCGCGGTGTCGAATATTCTATTCGCAGTTTGCCGAACGAGGTCAGGAACTCTCTACTGGTAAAAGAAAATCCGCCAACCGAGTATTATCGTATCGATAATGAGCCGACCCTACTGTCATCGTGGGTGCATATTTTCCATCAACTTTCCGTTGATGAACGAAGCCGGCTGATTAATTTCATCTTGCGTGAAGGGACAATAGCGATGCTGTCTCGGCTGGATGATGTCACACTCGACCAGACTGCCTAAGCCTGGCGAACGAGTAGCGCTGCAAGGCAGCGCTACTTATGAATCAACGATCTTATCTGATAGAACTTACACCACGTTAGAAATCGCGCTGTACGGCTAAGTGAGCAAGGCCTTCGAGCGCCATGCGGTGTGGCGTTTCCGGCAGCAGCTGTAGTGCGCTAATCGCTTTATCTGCCTCTTCTTCGGCACGCTGACGCGTATAATCAAGTGAACCGCATTGCTGCATGGCGGCAAGAACTGGTCCCAGCAGATGACGCCCGTTTCCTTCTTCAATCGCCTTGCGAATCATCGAACTTTGTTCTGCATTACCATGACGCATCGCGTGCAGCAGCGGCAGCGTCGGCTTGCCTTCATTGAGGTCATCGCCCGTGTTTTTCCCCAGCGTTTTGCCATCCGCACTGTAGTCGAGCAGATCGTCAATTAACTGGAACGCAGTGCCCAGGTAGCGGCCATAGTCCTGAAGCGCTTTTTCTTGCTCTGGCGTCGCGCCAGCAAGGATCGATGAAGATTGCGCTGCGGCTTCAAATAAACGCGCTGTTTTACTGTAAATGACGCGCATATAGCTTTCTTCAGTGATATCCGGGTCGTTGCAGTTCATTAGCTGCAAGACTTCGCCTTCAGCGATCACGTTCACCGCTTCTGACATCAGCGCCAGAACGCGTAACGATTCGAGGCTGGTCATCATCTGGAAGGCGCGGGTATAAATGAAATCCCCAACCAACACGCTTGCTGCGTTGCCAAAGGCGGCATTGGCTGTCGCTTTACCCCGGCGCATGTCGGATTCGTCTACCACGTCATCATGCAGCAGTGTTGCAGTGTGGATAAATTCGATCAGCGCGGCAACAGTGACATGTTTATCACCGTTATAGTCGAGGGCTCTGGCCGCAAGGACTGCAATCATCGGGCGTATACGTTTTCCACCACCGCTGATGATGTAATGTCCGAGCTGGTTTATCAAAACGACGTCAGAATTCAGTTGTTCAAGAATGACGTTATTAACAGCTGCCATATCCTGCGTAGTTAATGTTGTAATTTGTTCTAGATTCATGGTTTGTGCCAACGTATGTCTTCAACACTGCCGTAAGATTGCTGTTGCATATCGGCAAGACGGAACTTATTGGGCCGATTGTACTTGAAAAATGAGAGAGATAAACGGCAGTTGATACGTTGTATTCTTTTTCTTCACATCCGTTGATTATGCACTTGTCATCCTCAGTATTTTTGCGTAGAATTCGCGCCCTATTATGAATATTTATAGCGCGCTCTGAAACCTATTAACGGGTGCGCGGAAAGCGGAGTTTTATATGTACGCAGTTTTCCAAAGTGGTGGTAAACAACACCGAGTAAGCGAAGGGCAAACCGTTCGCTTGGAAAAGCTGGACATCGCAACTGGTGAAGCCGTTGAGTTTGACCAAGTTCTGATGGTTGCTAACGGTGAAGAAATCAAAATCGGCGTTCCTTTCGTCGATGGCGGTAAAATCAAAGCTGAAGTTGTTGCTCATGGTCGTGGCGAAAAAGTGAAGATCGTTAAGTTCCGTCGCCGTAAACACTACCGTAAGCAAGCAGGCCACCGTCAGTGGTTCACTGACGTGAAAATTACCGGCATCAGCGCTTAAGATTAGGAGAGCGGATTAAATGGCACACAAGAAAGCTGGCGGTTCAACCCGTAACGGTCGTGACTCTAACGCACAACGTCTGGGCGTAAAACGTTTTGGCGGCGAAAGTGTACTGGCTGGCAACATCATCGTTCGTCAACGTGGTACTAAATTCCACGCAGGAACTAACGTTGGCTGCGGGAAAGACCATACTCTGTTTGCTTTGACTGATGGTAAAGTTCAGTTTGAAGTTAAAGGCCCAAAAAACCGTAAATTTATCAGCATCGTTGCTGAATAATTTTTCGCGTTAGGTCTGACGGATTTAAGCCCCGCAATTCTTTGCGGGGCTTTTTACATTCTGATTCTGAGTAAACCATCTGGATAAGTATGAATACTAAACAACAGACGGGCATCGGTCTTTGTCTGGCGCTGACTACGGCTGTTTGCTGGGGGGCGTTACCGATAGCCATGAAACAGGTTCTGGTGGTGATGGAACCTTATACAATTGTTTGGTATCGCTTTTTCATTGCTTCCATTGGACTCGGCATTATTCTGTCATCCCGTAAGAAGTTGCCGCCAATGCGGGTTTTCCGGCATCGGCGCTGGTGGGTTCTGCTACTGATTGCGACGGCTGGGCTACTGGGCAACTTTGTTTTCTTTAGCTCGTCTCTCCAATATCTGAGCCCGACAGCGTCTCAGGTTATCGGGCAGCTTTCCCCTGTAGGCATGATGTTCGCCAGCGTACTTATCCTAAAGGAAAAGATGCGCGGCACGCAGATCATTGGCGCGATCATGCTGATCTGTGGTCTGCTCCTGTTCTTTAATACCAGCCTGATTGAGATTTTTACCCGACTGACAGACTACACGTTGGGCGTGCTGCTGGGTGTTTGCGCCTCGGCGGTATGGGTATCCTATGGTGTAGCGCAGAAAGTTCTATTGCGACGTCTGACATCACAGCAGATTCTATTTTTGTTATATGTTCTGTGTGTCGTCTTTATCACGCCTTTTGCCAAGCTTGAGGTTATTTTTCAACTGAGCAACTGGCAGCTTATTTGCCTGTTATTCTGCGGTGCGAATACGTTGATTGGGTATGGTGCGCTGGCGGAAGCAATGGCTCGCTGGCAGGCGTCGCAGGTTAGCGCGGTCATTACGCTGACGCCGTTGTTTACGCTGCTGTTTTCCGATCTGCTGGCGTTAGGGTGGCCGACTTTCTTTGCTGCGCCAGTATTGAATTGGATTGGTTATGTCGGTGCGTTTGTGGTTGTTGCTGGCGCCATGTTTTCCGCTATTGGGCATCGTTTCCTTCCTGGAAAGAAAGAGCCTGTGCTGCCATTGGTAGCGAAAAAATAGCGTAAGAGAAAATGTATTGCAGCGGTCACAGCCATTTTTTGACAGTCTGCATGTGTTGTTTATTTTTAATACAGATGAAATTATTGGAGCGGGCAGGTACAATCCGCTCCTTTGCTGGAATGCGTTCTGGTGCGTCAGTTTTTTAATGGTAAGTAGAAACACGCTACATGCCTTAAAATCAAAAAGTTACGCCAAGAAGAACCAATAACAAGCCTAAAACACGTAGATATTCTCTATTGGTTTTTTGCGGAGAGAATCAATGAAGTTTGTAGATGAAGCCACAATTCTCGTTGTGGCAGGCGATGGCGGTAACGGTTGTGTCAGCTTTCGTCGTGAAAAATATATTCCTAACGGTGGCCCAGACGGCGGTGACGGCGGGGATGGCGGTGACGTTTATCTGCTGGCAGACGAAAACCTGAACACGTTGATCGACTATCGTTTTGAAAAATCTTTCCGCGCTGAGCGTGGACAAAACGGGCAAAGTCGCGACTGTACGGGCAAACGCGGTAAAGATATTACGATTAAAGTTCCAGTCGGTACTCGTGTTCTTGATCAGGGAACGGGCGAAGTACTGGGCGATATGACTCGCCATCAACAGAACCTGATGGTCGCGAAAGGCGGCTGGCATGGTTTGGGTAACTCGCGTTTTAAATCGTCAGTCAACCGTGCTCCGCGTCAGAAAACCAATGGTACAAAAGGCGAAGAGCGTGAGCTGACGCTGGAACTGCTGTTGCTGGCTGACGTGGGAATGCTTGGCCTGCCTAACGCAGGTAAATCGACCTTTATCCGCGCAGTATCAGCAGCGAAGCCGAAAGTGGCCGATTATCCGTTCACCACCTTGGTGCCGAGCCTTGGTGTGGTCCGTATGGATAGCGAGCAGAGCTTTGTTGTAGCGGATATCCCAGGTTTGATTGAAGGCGCATCCGACGGTGCCGGGCTGGGGATTCGTTTCCTGAAACACCTTGAACGCTGCCGTGTTCTGCTGCATTTGGTTGATCTGGCACCGATTGATGAGTCAGATCCGATTGAAAATGCCAAGATCATTATCAACGAGTTAGAGCAGTATGGTGCTGGCTTGGCAGAAAAACCGCGTTGGTTGGTTTTCAACAAGGTTGACTTGATCGATAAGGCTGAAGCGGAAAAACGTGCCAAAGAGATTGCGGCCGCGCTTGGCTGGGATGATAAATACTATCTGATTTCTGCGGCGAACCGTGAAGGCGTCAACCCACTTTGCTGGGATGTGATGAACTTCCTGAAAGCCAATCCGAAAATGACGGCAATCGCTGAAAGTGCGCCGGAAAAAGTGGAGTTCATGTGGGATGATTATCACCGTGAACAACTGGCAGAAGTAGAAAAAGAAGCCGAAGAAGAGTGGGATGATGATTGGGACGATGAAGATGATGAAGGTGTTGAGATCATCTATCAAAAATAATTCGTTCTCCTGCTAGTCAGATCTCGCCAACGCGGCCTTACCCTCAAAGTAAGGCCGCGTTGTTATTTTAATTACTCTGATAAATATCTTTGTAGAGACGGCTTTCAAATCTCACCAGAGGGACGCGACGTGCGCGCTGGTCTTCTGGTGGCACGGCATAGCCGGACAGGAACTGGACGAATGCCATACGCTGGCCGCTCGCGGTAGTAATGAAGCCTGCCAGATTATATACGCCCTGCAATGCCCCGGTTTTAGCCGAAACCTTGCCATCGACACCAGCTTCATGCAGGCCGCCACGATAACGCAGCGTGCCGTCATAGCCTGAAAGCGGAAGCATCGTGATGTAATTCAGTTCATTATCGTGCTGTGCGATGTACTGCAAGACTTGCATCATCGTTTCCGGTGAAATCAGGTTATGTCGTGACAGGCCTGAACCATCTACAACAATGCTGTTTCCTAAATCGACACCTGCCTTCTGGCGCAGAATTTGTCGCACGGCATCAGCGCCAGCGCGCCATGTTCCTGGTACGCTAAAACGCTCGTGCCCAATAGTACGAAAGACCGTATCGGCAATCATGTTGTCTGATTTTTTCAGCATGATAGTGAGCAGGTCGTGCAGCGGAGGCGATTGTGTCTGGGCCAGTACGCTTCCTGCTGGACCTGGCTGCGTCTGGCGGCGAAGGCTGCCTTTAATACGAATATCTGCCTGCTGTAGCTCATCTTTAACGATAGCACCGGCATAGCTGGCGCCATCCTGAATCGCGAATGCCAGCGGAAGCGGCTCTGTGCGCTGAACCAGACAACCTGTAAGCGTGAAGCGATTTAATTCCCCGGGTACCACATCCAATTCGCAATATTGGGCATCGGCTGAGCCTTTAGCCAGCGTGCGGACTTCGCTGAACATTTGCACTGGATAATAGGATGCAACGCGGATAAACGCATTATCACCCGCTTTAGGCGCACTGTAGAGCGAGACGGAGAAGCAGTTGCGATCGACAATCGCAGCCCCCGGTGGGGCGCTGAAACACTGTGTCATGTCGTTCCAGGGCCAGCCTGGCGCTTTATCGTGACTGGCGAACACTGAGGTGTCGATCAGCACATCACCTGAGATTTCCTGTATCCCACGCTTTCTTAATTCCTGCACCATATTGCGTATTTGCTGGCGCTTAAGCGTAGGATCGCCGCTAAACCGTACGATGAGATTACCGTTCAGAATACCGCTGGTGACAGGCCCGTGGCTTTCCATCGTGGTGATGAATCGATAATCTGGACCCAACTGTAGTAATGCAGCTAATGCGGTTATCACCTTTTGCGTACTGGCCGGAAGCGCCATTTGCTGGCTATTGAAGGCCATACTGGGTGTTGTTGCGCCAACTTTTTGTACCAATAGCGCCAAATTGGCACCATCTGGTAAATATTGGCGATGATCCTCAACAGAAGCTGCATTGGCATGCAGAACAAAAGCGCAGGCAAGTCCGGTAACAATCGATGAAAAACGCATAATCTCAGCTAATAACGGGGTAACGTGTGGTCATACTACGGCGCAACAAGGTCTAAAGTAAACGATGACCCTCATTGAACTCTGGGGTAAAATACGTATCAAAATGCAAAACCGCTGCTAGCCTGGAAATTTTGTTCCGGGGCTGGTTGCTTTTGTTTTATGTCCAGTGAGGACTGACACGTTGCAGAGACTCCGTCGCCTTTGATTTTTAGCGCGTCAGGATGACGATTATTTGAGTCTTACGGACTTTTTTAGAGGTATAGACAATATGAAACAATTTCCGATGACGTTGCGTGGCGCTGAAAAATTGCGCGAAGAGCTTGACCACCTGAAATCTGTGCGTCGACCTGAAATTATTGCCGCGATTGCCGAAGCGCGTGAGCACGGCGATCTGAAAGAAAATGCAGAATATCATGCCGCACGCGAGCAGCAGGGCTTTTGTGAAGGACGTATTCAAGACATTGAAGCGAAACTGTCTAACGCACAGGTTATCGATGTCACGAAAATGTCAGCGAACAACGGGCGTGTTATTTTTGGCGCGACCGTGACGGTGATGAATCTGGATAACGAAGAAGAGCAAACCTATCGGATTGTTGGCGATGACGAAGCGGATTTTAAACAGAATCTGATCTCTGTGAATTCCCCTATCGCGCGTGGCCTGATCGGCAAAGAGCAAGATGACGTTGTGGTCATCCGTACCCCGGGCGGCGACGTGGAATATGAGATCCTGAAGGTCGAATATCTATAAATTTTGCCGAATTGTTGATTAAAACAGCAAAAATTGTAAAGAAAAGAAAAAGGCCGCTTGCGGCCTTTTCTCTAACCGAGAGGCATGGCACCTTTCCGTTAAAACCGAGTATCCTGAAATAAAAAGTGTTATCGTGGTAACACAATTTTACGTTCTTTTGCAGGCCGGTAGAGCACCAACGTATGGCCGATAACCTGAACGTTAGCGGCACCCGTTTCACGAACAATTGCCTCCACGATCAAGGCCTTGGTTTCGCGATCTTCGGTCGCTACTTTTATCTTGATCAGCTCATGATGTGCCAATGCTTGTTCGATCTCAGCCAGAACACCTTCGGTGAGACCGTTATTGCCCAGCATGACAACCGGTTTTAGCGGATGTGCCAAGCCTTTCAGGTGTTGTTTTTGTTTATTACTTAGGTTCATTGTCTTTTTTACTTAGGTTGGGATTGAAAACGGGTCATTCTACCGCCATCTCATGATTATAACCAATTTGACTGCTCTGATTGGTAATATGTGAGAAGTTTCTCCCCACCACGAGCGTGTTACTGAGAATAGTTGGAAAATCGATGGCGAATAAAAAGCGTTCTGCAAGTTCCAGTCGCTGGTTGCAGGAACACTTTAGCGATAAATATGTGCTGCAGGCCCAGAAAAAAGGGCTGCGTTCACGTGCTTGGTTTAAACTTGACGAAATACAGCAAGGCGACAAACTGTTTAAACCCGGTATGACCGTTGTGGATTTAGGCGCGGCGCCTGGCGGCTGGTCACAGTATGTGGTCACGCAAATAGGTGGGAATGGTCGAATTATCGCGTGTGATATTTTACCGATGGATCCGATTGTTGGCGTCGATTTCCTGCAAGGGGACTTTCGTGATGAACTGGTCCTCAAAGCCTTGCTCGAAAGGGTTGGCGATAGCAAAGTTCAGGTGGTGATGTCTGACATGGCCCCTAACATGAGTGGTACACCAGCCGTTGATATTCCGAAGTCGATGTATCTGGTTGAATTAGCACTTGGTATGTGTCGGGATGTATTAGCACCAGGCGGAAGTTTCCTGGTGAAAGTGTTTCAGGGAGAAGGTTTTGATGAATACCTGCGGGAAATTCGCTCCCTGTTTACGAAAGTGAAAATTCGTAAACCAGACGCCTCACGTGCCCGGTCTCGTGAAGTGTATATTGTAGCGACAGGGCGCAAACTGTAGTACCCTAACGCTGTTTTTTAACACAGTTGTAATATGAGGTTAATCCCTTGAGTGACATGGCGAAAAACCTAATTCTCTGGTTAGTCATCGCAGTTGTGCTGATGTCTGTTTTCCAGAGCTTTGGGCCCAGCGAGTCGAATGGCCGTAGGGTGGATTATTCAACCTTCTTGACTGAAGTGAATCAGGATCAGGTCCGTGAAGCACGTATTAACGGGCGTGAGATCAGTGTTATCAAAAAAGACAGCAACAGATACACGACTTACATTCCTGTCAATGATCCCAAGCTACTGGATAACCTGCTAACGAAGAACGTGAAAGTCGTTGGTGAGCCGCCGGAAGAACCGAGCTTGCTGGCTTCTATCTTTATTTCTTGGTTCCCGATGCTGTTACTGATTGGCGTCTGGATCTTCTTCATGCGTCAAATGCAAGGCGGCGGCGGTAAAGGCGCTATGTCCTTCGGCAAGAGCAAAGCGCGTATGTTGACTGAAGATCAGATCAAGACGACGTTTGCTGATGTAGCGGGTTGTGACGAAGCGAAGGAAGAGGTTAGCGAACTGGTCGAGTACCTGCGCGAACCTAGCCGTTTCCAGAAACTGGGCGGTAAAATTCCGAAAGGCATTCTGATGGTCGGCCCGCCGGGAACAGGTAAAACGCTGCTGGCAAAAGCGATTGCCGGTGAAGCAAAAGTGCCTTTCTTTACGATTTCCGGTTCTGACTTCGTTGAAATGTTTGTCGGTGTCGGTGCTTCTCGTGTCCGTGACATGTTCGAACAGGCGAAGAAAGCTGCGCCTTGTATCATCTTTATCGATGAAATCGACGCCGTTGGCCGTCAGCGTGGCGCAGGTTTGGGCGGTGGTCACGATGAACGTGAACAAACGCTGAACCAAATGCTGGTTGAGATGGATGGCTTTGAAGGCAACGAGGGCATTATTGTCATCGCGGCAACTAACCGTCCTGATGTTCTTGACCCCGCGTTGCTGCGTCCAGGTCGTTTTGACCGTCAGGTTGTGGTTGGCCTGCCGGATGTTCGCGGTCGTGAACAGATTCTGAAAGTTCACATGCGTCGCGTGCCGCTGTCTCCAGATATCGATGCGTCAGTGATTGCACGTGGTACGCCAGGCTTCTCTGGTGCAGATTTGGCTAACCTAGTTAACGAAGCTGCATTGTTCTCCGCTCGTGGTAACAAACGCGTTGTTTCGATGGTCGAGTTTGAGAAAGCTAAAGACAAAATCATGATGGGTGCAGAGCGCCGTTCCATGGTAATGACTGAGAAGCAGAAAGAATCGACGGCGTATCATGAAGCTGGGCATGCAATCATTGGTCGTCTGGTGCCAGAGCACGATCCGGTCCACAAAGTGACGATCATTCCGCGTGGCCGTGCACTGGGTGTGACGTTCTTCCTGCCTGAAGGCGATGCGATCAGCGCTAGCCGTCAGAAGCTGGAAAGCCAGATCTCTACGCTGTACGGCGGTCGACTGGCCGAAGAAATTATTTACGGCGTGGAACATGTTTCGACAGGCGCGTCGAATGATATCAAGGTTGCAACGTCGATTGCTCGTAACATGGTGACGCAGTGGGGCTTCTCCGAAAAACTGGGCCCATTGCTTTATGCGGAAGAAGAAGGTGAAGTCTTCCTCGGTCGTTCTGTGGCAAAAGCTAAACACATGTCAGATGAGACGGCGCGTATCATCGATCAGGAAGTAAAATCTCTGGTTGAACGTAACTACGTGCGTGCTCGCGAACTGTTGATGGCCAACATGGACATTCTTCACTCAATGAAAGATGCGTTGATGAAGTATGAAACCATTGATGCGCCGCAGATCGATGACCTGATGGGACGTAAGAAAGACGTTCGTCCACCAGCAGGTTGGGAAGAGTCTCGTTCTGACAACGATGCTGGCAACGGTGGCGGTACACCTAAAGCCCCTACACCAGTAGATGAGCCGCAGACACCTAATCCCGGTAATACAATGTCTGAGCAAGTGGACGACAAATAATTCGCTTGTGATTGACATCTGTAACTTACGAAACCCCAGCTCAGGCTGGGGTTTTTTACTGGGAGTGATTCTTCGAATCACATTTCATGCTAACTACACCAGAATGCGGAGGTAAATCATGCAGCTGGTTGCCAGAGATTCAACGCTGGATCTTTCCTGCCCACACATCATGGGTATTCTTAACGTCACGCCGGACTCTTTTTCCGATGGTGGCAAACACAACAAACTCGATGCGGCATTATTGCACGTTCAGGAGATGGTTAACGCTGGTGCGACCCTGATTGATATTGGCGGTGAATCGACGCGTCCCGGTGCGGCTGAAGTTAGTACGGAAGAAGAGCTAGACCGTGTAGTGCCTGTGGTTGAAGCCATTGCTAAACGCTTTGACGTATGGATATCGGTCGATACGTCAAAGCCGGAAGTGATGACGGCATCGGCGCAGGCGGGAGCACATCTGATTAATGATATCCGCGCTTTGCAAGAGCCCGGTGCTCTGGAGGCGGCTGCAGCTACAGGTTTGCCAGTATGCCTGATGCACATGCAGGGTATGCCGAGAACCATGCAGCACAAACCGCACTATGATGATCTTATGCAGGACATTGGCGATTTCTTGCAGCAGCAGATTGATCGCTGTGTGAACGCCAATATTCCGAAAAGTAAGCTATTGCTGGATCCTGGGTTCGGATTCGGTAAGAATCTTGCCCATAATTATGCGCTTCTGGCTCGCTTGAGCGAGTTACATCGTTTTGAACTGCCTCTTCTGGTTGGCATGTCGAGGAAATCCATGATTGGACAGATCCTCAACGTACCGCCTGCGCAGCGTGTTCATGGCAGCATCGCCTGCGCAGTGATCGCGGCGATGCAGGGAGCACAGATTATTCGCGTGCACGATGTTAAAGAAACGGCTGATGCCATGCGCATTGTTGAGGCCACCCTTTCTGCGAAGGAATAAAAACGAGATGAGTAACCGCAAATATTTTGGTACCGATGGTGTACGTGGCAAGGTTGGTGATACGCCGATTACCCCTGATTTTGTGCTTAAACTGGGTTGGGCTGCTGGGAAAGTTCTCGCGCGACATGGTTCTCGTAAGATTATCATCGGCAAAGATACGCGTATTTCTGGCTATATGCTGGAATCTGCGCTGGAAGCTGGGCTGGCGGCTGCGGGGTTGTCGGCTTCTTTTACCGGCCCGATGCCGACGCCTGCGGTTGCTTATCTTACCCGTACGTTCCGTGCTGAAGCAGGTATCGTGATTTCTGCTTCTCACAATCCGTATTACGACAACGGCATTAAATTCTTCTCAATTGACGGCACCAAGCTGCCGGATGACGTAGAAGAAGCAATCGAAGCTGAACTGGAAAAACCGCTGACGTGTGTTGAGTCTGCTGAATTAGGTAAAGCCAGCCGCATTGTTGACGCTGCCGGACGCTACATCGAATTTTGCAAGGGAACGTTCCCGAGCGAGCTGAGCCTTAATGGTTTAAAGATAGTCGTCGATTGTGCCAATGGTGCGACCTATCATATCGCCCCCAGCGTACTGCGCGAGCTTGGTGCTAAAGTCATCGCGATTGGCTGTGAGCCAGATGGGATGAACATCAATGAAGAATGTGGTGCGACGGACGTCAGACAGCTACAGGCACGCGTGCTCGCTGAAAAAGCGGATGTTGGTCTGGCGTTTGACGGCGATGGCGATCGGCTCATCATGGTCGACCATTTAGGCAACAAGGTCGATGGCGATCAGATTCTGTATATTATTGCTCGCGAAGGTCTACGCCAAGGGCAACTACGTGGTGGCGCTGTTGGCACGCTGATGAGTAACATGGGGCTTGAGGTTGCGTTAAAGCAGCTGGGTATCCCGTTTGCTCGTGCCAAAGTGGGTGACCGCTATGTATTAGAAATGATGCAGGCAAAAGGCTGGCGCATCGGGGCAGAAAACTCCGGTCATGTGATCCTGCTGGACAAAACCACGACGGGCGACGGTGTGATTGCCGGTTTGCAAGTCCTTACCGCGATAGTGAAAAACCATATGAGCCTGCATGATTTATGCAGCGGTATGAAGCTGTTTCCACAGATTTTGGTCAATGTGCGGTTTACGGGTGAACACGATCCGCTGGAAGACAAAAATGTGCAGCAGATTACGCAGGATGTGGAAAAAGAACTGGCCGGACGCGGGCGGGTATTGCTGCGTAAATCCGGTACTGAGCCACTCATCCGCGTCATGGTTGAGGGTGAACACGAAGAGACGGTAATCGCGTTGGCGAATCGTATTGCCGATGCGGTGAAAGCCGCTGGTTGAGGGCGTTTTTGATTCGCCAATCAGGTAGATAAGGCTTTCGATAGGTATCTTGCGTCGAAAGCCGCTGTTTTTTTCTGCAATCAACCTGTGGTGACCAAATTACCCTTGCGTACGCCACATCCTTTGGTTAGTATTCAGACCCGCTTGATAAGGGATGTTCTACATCCTGCTTAGCGGAATGACACGCGGTTTACCGCCAGAATATAGCATCTCCATGAATCATGGGGAAAACGGTTAACGGGTACGACTATGTACGAAGCTCTATTAGTGATTTTCCTGTTAGTATCGATCGGGCTGGTTGTCTTGATCATGCTTCAGCAGGGTAAAGGTGCTGATATGGGGGCCTCGTTCGGAGCAGGTGCTTCTGCAACTTTGTTCGGTTCGAGCGGCTCTGGTAATTTCATGACCCGCATGACAGCGATACTGGCGACCCTGTTCTTCATTATCAGTCTCATTCTGGGCAACTTAAGTTCGCTGCAGAAAAGAGGCGGAACATGGGACAACCTGAACCAGCCAGAAAAAGCAGAGCAGACGACAACGCCTGCTGCGCCTTCAACGCCGGCGAGTGACATTCCGAAGTAAGCGTTTTAAAGCAGTAATTGTGATGCCGTGGTGGTGGAATTGGTAGACACGCTACCTTGAGGTGGTAGTGCCCGATTGGGCTTACGGGTTCAAGTCCCGTCCTCGGTACCAACATAAAAAAATAGACGTCGATAGACGTCTATTTTTTTGTCTTTAATGTATGGCTCTGCCTTACAGGCGCACTAACTGCTTGCCAAAGTGCTTGCTGTCTAATAAGTCGATAAAGGCTTGAGGCGCATTCTCTATTCCCTCAATAATATTCTCTCGGTATTTCAATCGCCCTTTCTCAACGGCATCGAGTAGCCAAATGTCCGCTTCTGCGTAGTCTTTGAACCACTCGGTGACGAGAAAAAAACGGCTCAGAGGGGCATCGGGCAAAGAAGAGAAAAATGCTACCGGGCTTGAAGCATCAACATCCTGCCCTTGATTATAGAGTGCCGCGCTGCCACAAACGGGAACTCTGGCACCTTCGTTAAGCAACCTGGCAACGAAGAGCGAAACTCTGCCGCCAACATTTTCAAAATAGATATCAATCCCGTTAGGGCAGGCAGCTCGTAAGGCGTGATTTAAGTCATCTTCTTTATAATTAATACAGGCGTCAAAGCCTAATGTCTCAACAACATAGCGGCATTTCTCTTCGCTTCCAGCCAGACCGACAACCCGACATCCTGCCTGTTTACCTAACTGACCGACGACGGAACCTACGCCCCCTGATGCAGCGGATACTACCAACGTTTCTCCCGCTTTGGGTTTGGCTATTTTATTCAAGCCAAAATAAGCGGAACGCCCTGGTGTTCCTGCTGCCCCCAAAAAAATAGAAGGTGATAAGGTCGTCGGCAGTACGCGATGAGTAATAAAATCCTGAGGTGTACCAATATAGTATTTCTGCCAGCCTGAAAAGGTGAATACGCAGTCTCCAACCTGAAATTTTGGATTCTTCGTTGCTATGATATTACCTATAGTTTCCCCTTGAATAACCTCCCCGGGCTTGATAGGGCTAACAAGGGCTGTATTTTTGCTGAGTCGAGCGCGCGTGTATTGGTCAATAGATAGCCACTTATTTTCAACTATGTATTCGCCGGGTTGTAACGCATCGATGTGACGTTCATCAAGCCTGAAGTGTTCTAATTGGGCTGGGCCATCAGGATGGTGAGCGAGTACGATTAGTTTATTTGTTAACGGGTTCATAATATTCCCTATATTCATCATTCATGGCTTGATGGCTGATTCAGACAGCGTTATCGTTCGCATGTGAAGACCAGCGATATTTTGGCCATTTGAAGCTGAAAATTACGAGCAACAATGTTAGAGGCCAGCCGCTGATCAGGACGAGGGTATCCATTGGTAATCCAGATCGGTGTGAAAGGGTATAAATGACGATAGCTTTTATCAGATAGGCCAAAATCCACACCAATGAGACTTCGTTCCATATTTTGGTGTACCGTGGGGTGCCATAGTTAGGAAGTGTTTTCAGTCTTGGCGTAGCTTGTTCCGCTAATGTCTGTATGACCGGACGCCCGAGCATGCTGTAAATGCTGAAGATAATCACGGTAGATATTGCGCCGCTGACGGATAAAAAGACGCTCTCCTGCCTGATATCAAACAGCATATACCCTTCCAAATAAAGATAATGGCTTAGTCCTGAGACCAAAATAAGGGCGATGATCGGCAAGTAGCCTTTCCACCGACTGATATATTGCAGGACACCAGAATAGACAGCTGTAATTAATAATGCAGCTCCCGCCCCCCATTGCCAGAAAGCGATATTGTAAATAATAATTGGTAAGATAATGGTTAGGATGGCATCGCGTGATACCAGATATTGCCAAACGGTTAACGACGGTGTATCGCTCATTTGCTTCTCCTCGCTTATGTGATAAAGCCGCCGTTAAACATTTGAAACCGTAGACGGCGGATGTGCTATCGCAATACGCGCTCTAGCTTCTCTGCTATGCGTGAAATATGCGGTGTGTTCATCATGGAGATATGATCGCCAGAAGCTGTCAGTACGGTCAGACATCCTTCGGTCAGACGATGCCACCCTAGCCCGGATTCGGGCAGGCGGATTCGCCCAGGTAAAATATCTTCCGCTTCGACGACCAGTAGGTTTCCAGGGTAAGGCTCGCTACGGTAGGTCTCCGCTGCGTAAATATGTGATTGTAAGATATTGAGAAAATCCTGAAACTCTTGCGGCCCAATCTCGTCAGGAACGAGTCCCACACGCTTAAACTCTGCCAGAAAACGTGTCGTGCGCTGCTCATTACTCATGCCTAAAAGCGATTGCTCTGAAAGATCGAAAGACGCACCGGTAAACAAAGCCACTTTATGGGCAAAATACGCCAGACGTTCAGCCTCGCTCATGTCTGCAGAACCGTCGATGTTGATCTCCGGCGCAGGCTGGTCCAACACTAATACCGTCGGTGTTATGCCTTTTTTCGCGAGCTGCTGTGCCATTTCAAAGGCGATAGTTGCACCGAGAGACCATCCTCCGAGTACCAGACGAGAGTGATGAACGATGTCGCCAGCTTCTGAGAGATAGAAAGCGGCAAGCGCTTTGATATTGGCGTTATAAGGCTGGTTAACGCTGAAATCGGGCACTTGGATGCCATAGATCGGATAGCGCTCGCCCAATTCACGCGCCAGCCCGGAATAGCACAGCACGTTACCGCCAGCTGGATGGATCAAAAGCAAAGTGGGGTTATCTTCAGGCTGTCCACGATTGATCGTCACCCTTGCGACTTGAGTCTGTGCTCCCTTCTCTTCAATCACGCGGGCCAACTGGGCAATGCTGCTGTTTTCGAACAGCTGCCCCAGAGACAGGGATGTCCCAAAATGCTGATTAACGCTCAGGATGAGCTTTAATGCGCTGAGAGAATTCCCTCCAAGGGTAAAGAAGCTCTCCTGCGTATCAATCGTCTCGCTTTGTAAAATGTCGCGATAAATTTCATGCAGGTCGTGTTCACGCTGATTTTCCGGGGCATGGAATGCTATGCGCTTTTCTGCTGAGGGCAGGGGTAATGCAGCGTAATTTATCTTACCGCTGGCGGTTAATGGCATCGCGTCTAGCCATACCCAGCGTTCTGGCTGCATATAGTCTGGCAGTTTTTTTTGCAGCGCTGTTTTTACTGTGGACTGACTGGGTTCATCAATGCCGCACAGGTACGCGGTTAAGACGGTTTCCCCGTTGGGCAGCGTGTTTTGTTTAATAGCAACGTGGGTCGCATTAGCAACCTGTTGCAATGCCTGTTCGATCTCCGTCAGCTCAACACGGTAGCCGCGTACTTTAACCTGACGATCCAAGCGCCCCATAAATTCAAGATTGCCATCAGGCAGGAAACGGCCTTTGTCACCGCTGCGATAAAGCCGCTCGCCTTCAAGATAAGGGTGAGGAATAAAGCGTGCGTTATTTTGATCTGGCAGACCGATGTACCCTTCTGCGACATGCGAGCCGCCCAGATAAATTTCGCCCGGTAAGCCGGTCGGAACGAGCTGGTGATAAGTATCGAGCAGCAGAACATGGCTATCAGACAGCGGCTTACCGATGGGTAGATAGTCGCCTGAAAGGAGACTGAGATCGTCCGGTACCGGATACGTGGTGACGCCGACGGTGCATTCGGTTGGGCCATAATGATTGAGGATGCGGCAAGATGTTCGGAATTCGCGTACGCGCTTGATGAGTGACAGAGGAACGCGTTCTCCACCGATAACCAGCAACTGGCGAGGCAACAGCGCTTCAGCCTGCGGTGACGTCAATAACGTCGCTAAATGCGACGGCGTAATCTTCATGCAATCGACTGGGTATTGCGCCAGATAAGCGAACAGCTCCTGTGGGGAGCGGAGTAATTCCGTGCTGATCACGTCTAACTGACCCTGATGAATCAGCGCGGGGAACAGTACCGTGTGTGCCAAATCGGTTGTGAAGGATGAAAACATGCCGTAGCGGGCATCGGGCGGCAGGTTGAGCACGGACCGAATGGCTTGACAGTAGTGGCTAAGCTGCGAGTGTTTGACTCGAACGCCTTTCGGTTTGCCGGTACTGCCCGAGGTATAAATGATGTAAGCCGGGCCATCCGTAACCTGTGGCTGCGATGGATTGCTTACCGGCATCATACTGCGGTTTTGTCTTACGTAGAGGCAGGGGAGCTTATCACTGGGCGCCTGTTCGTCAATGATGACACAGCGGGCGGCGGAATTTTGCAGGATGAACTCAACCTGTTGTTCAGGGAGATCGATATCGATTGGAACATAGCATCCACCTGCTTTTAACACGGCCAGAATCGCGACGACGTAATACTCGCTTTTCGGCATGAACAGCGCGACACACTCGCCATGAGCAATGCCGTCTTTCTGGAGCTGATGAGCCAGCTGGTTTGCCCGTTCATTGAGCTGAGCATAGCTGAACGAGCGGCCTTCACAGCGAACCGCGATGGCATCGGGATGTTGCCGTGCCTGTTGTTCAAACTGCCGATGAACCGCAGGCGGGAATGTATTCGTGGTCGGGTGGCATTGTGCGATTGCCGCGTGACGTTCTTCGTCGCTTAACAGTGAGATATCTCGGACGGTTAACTGCGGCTGGGTGATTATCGTTTCGATAATAGTACGCAGGTTGCTTAGCATACGCTCGATGGTGGCGCTGGAAAATAATGCATTGCTGTAGTTCATAGTAAACAGCAAACCGTTGCTATCTCTATCTTCCTCTATCCATAAATTTAGGTCTACTTTGGCACTGCCATAATCGACCTTTAGCGGTTTATATTTTATTCCGCTATTTCGACTGTGAAAATGAGGGAATACCTGATACGTCAATATTGCCTGAAATATGGGGTTTATTTGGGGGTTACGAGTATAGGTTATTTCATCCAGAATATAATTGAATGGCACATCTTGATATTTCATGGCCTCTTCACATTCGAGGCGAGCAGCATCAATGAGATCGTTAATACTGATATCGGAAATAATATCAAAGCGTAATGGTAGGGTGTTCATGAATAACCCCATCATATTTTGCGTGGTTGGTAAATTTCGATTGGCAAAAGGTACGCCAATGATAATTTCCTGCTGTCCGCTGTATTTGTGTAGCAGGATTTTATAGGCCGTGAGAATAATATGAAATTGTGTTGCTCGATGCTGTGTTGCACAATCTTTTAAGCGCTGACTGAAAGCTTCGTCAAAATAATCGATGACAATCCCTCCAGTGGTACTCATTTTTGCGGGGCGAGGATAGTCCGTTGCCAAATCTAGTTGCCCCGCGATGCCATCCAGTCTCTTAGCCCAATAGGACAGTCCTGTCTGGTATTCACCTTGGGAATACCATCGGTTTTCTGCCAGAGCGTAATCGGAAAATTGGAGCGTTTTTTCGATGTGCAGCGTATCCCCCTGCAACAGGCGAAAGTAGTTCTCTATTAACATCTTTATGAACAGATTTAGTGTCCACCCATCGGAAATAATGTGGTGAAATGTCAGGAAAAGGACATAGTCGTACTGATGGGTTTTGACCATGTGGAGATAGACTAATGGACCATTCTCCAGATCAAAGATAATCTTCCCTTGTTCTTTTGACATATTTGAGATGTGTTTTTCAATGTCTTCTTCGCTGAATGCGGAGATATCATCAAAATGAAAAGGAAAGGACATCTCGTCAGCAATACACTGGCACACTTCATTATCGACTAAACGGAATGTCGTTCGTAGAATGTCATGTTGCTTCATTATATAGTTAAGTGTTTGCTGGATGCGATGTGGCTCCATTTCATGTTCAATCCTACTGGCGAGAACATAGGGATTATTATAGACCTGATTATTGTCGAGATACTGGGAAAGTATCCAGATACTCTTCTGGGCGCTGGTCATGGGGAAATGCACTCTGCCTGGCGAAGTGGGCAGGGAAATAGTTTTACCTGCTTGCGTGCCACCCGCTTTCTTTTTTTCTTTTGCCAGCTTTTTGAGTTCATCAATACTCAGTGAAGTGAGTTTTCCGGTAGGATTCTGTGCCATTGTCGAGTCTCGTGTTGTGACTTTCTGTTTTCACAATGAGGAAGGCCTTCGACATGACTGTAGAAGGCCTTCGTGTGTTTATTCTTGCAGTAAGGATTCCAGTTCAGTGAGAATCAGCGTGGCTAACCCTTTCACCGTCTGGTTCTGGTAAAACAGGTCAACGCGGATATCGATTTCAAAGATGCCCGAGACAGTAGAAACGACCTGTACTGCCAGCAGCGAGTTACCGCCCAGTTCAGTAAAGCTGTCGTTAACCCCGATCCCAGAGATCCCCAGAATGGACTGCCAGACTTTGATGATTTCCTTTTCAATATCGTTTTCTGGTGCAACATAGTCGACAGAGAGCGCAGGTCTGGAATACCCTTCCGTCGCTTCATTGTCCTGCAAGATAGACTCAGGTGTTTCCTGTTCTGGAATCGTCTCATAAATGAGCTGGTCCAAATCGCTGGTGACGATCACGATTTGCTCAAATTCCAGATGAGCAAACTGGCGTTTCATTGCGTCAATTCCTTCAGGCAACATAATGTCTTTATCTGCCAGATTCACTTTTACTGCTGCGGTGGCTGCCGCTGAAACGTTTGCCGACATGGAGACCTGATTGCCCTGCGTCATCTTCATCAGCGTGTAATTTTCCAGTGTCAGCAGCGGAACGCCTGCCGATGAAAAGAACGTGATATCCATGACGATGGCGCTATCCTGCGGCTGGTACGCCTGTTTGAGTTTGACGTGGGCGTAGCACTCTTTTTCCAATGGAGACAGGAAGACCATTTTCCCATAGCTGATTGGTAAGTAATTATTCGTGGTCATCAGGATAATGCAGGATATTGCTGTTGAGTCGATGATCGCAGGATGATACGGATAACGCGTCAAATCGTGCTCATATTCGCTCCCCAACACTTTGTGTATCAACCACTCACTATCCCCTTGGAAGATCTCACTATGATTGTTCCAGCGTTGACTGAAAGAGAGAAAATTATCGCCAGTACTGGCGTTTCCCAGCTCGGTAACAAAGGGTGAATAGGGGAGTTTGTTCGTGAAGCGCTGTTTGATAGCATCGAACGATGACGGCACGATGTCAGGCACCTGAACGCCGTGGCCTATTGCCCCGAATGCGTGCTCTTGCCATGTCAGTTCAAGTACACCCCGGCTCTTGAGGCTAAATTGATAGCCTTTCCCCTCTTGCGTGACGAACAGTCGCATAAATCGAGGCCAGGCATCGGTATAGATAATTGGCTTGGTCATCATCAGGTTTTTGACCTGAAGGTTTTCCTGAGGCTTAAAACATGTCATGAATTCATGCAGCAGCGATAAGATCGTCGCTCCCACCAGTGAAGGTTGTTTCGCAAGGCGGTGCTCATCGATAACCCAGTCGTTTACGGTGAGATTGACCTGATAGCTTTCCTGCATATTTTCACGTGCAATGAGCGTGAGTAAATCCCCGAGATTGCCTCAGCGACAGGTATTTTGCTATTTTTCTTCTCTTCTAACTGTTTGTTCCAACGGGCAGCCATACCGACATCGCCCCATTGTCCCCAATTTATTGATACTGAACGGCCACGACGATGCTGGTTGCGATAATGCGCAAAGGAATCCATAAACGCGTTACCCGAGCAGTAATCGATACGGGCTTCATCACCCACAATTGCGGTAATGGAAGAGAACAGAATAAAGAAGTCAGGCTGCTTGTCCCGCAGCAGCTCATCCAGAATGAGCGAACCTGCGACTTTAGGATCGAGCACGTTGGCGCAATCGGTGTCACTCTTCAAAGGAATGATGCCGCCGCCTGGTACACCTGCAGTATGGAACACCCCATCGATCTGTGGGAATGTGGATAGCATGTCGCGCATTCCCTGATAGTCACAAACATCCACCTGTGCTAAATGCACTGCGTTGCCATGTGCTTCCAGACGTAAAATGCTTGCCAGTTTTTCACTGGTAGGATCGTCAACCGGATGCTGTTGGATCCAATGGTGCCATGCTTCACGCGGCGGTAGAGCGGAACGATACGTCAGAATTATCGTTGCATTACTTGTCTCACTCAGATGATTGGCGACCAGTATTCCCAGACCGCCAAGGCCACCGGTAATGAGGTAAACGCCGTCATGTTTTATCTCAGCAGGATCGCCTATCGTGTCCTCTTCCAAATGCACGGCTTGATAACTTTCTTCCCAGCGCTGGTTGCCGCGGTAAGCCACCAGATTGCCGTGTGTTGCGATATGGCTTTCTGCAATCAGACTGTGGGCAAACTCATCAAGCTGTTCGGCGTTTTGTTTAAGATCGATATCCACCAGGTGGCATTGCACTTCAGGATACTCGTGATAGAACACGCGTGACGGCCCGACCAGTAACGCATTCTCTGGTGAAGCGATGCGCTCCCCCATCACGCTGAACGTGTTGCTGGTGGCGAAGGTCACATGCAGATCGTCCAGCAAATTCTCGTTCACCAGCGCCTGCTGGAGATAGAGGGCAGGGTAGAACGTGTTCAGCGGTGAGGAGAGATAAGTGTGCTCAAGCGGCTGGACCTGTTCCGCCGCCGTCAGGTTCCATAAATACAGGATACGTGATGGGCGTAGCCCTTGTTCTGTCAGGCTTTTCAGTAGCCGGACATAGTCGGCACGCGAGGATGCATCGAGGGTGTAGCGGCCTTCGGAAAGCGCTTCCTGATACTGCGTTCCCGGGCTGACGAAAAAGACCTTATGCCCGTCCTTTTCCAGCAGCTGCTTCGCACGTTCGGCGATACCCAGCGTATCCGTCAGGAGCAGCCAGCAGGTGTTCTCAGCGTCAACGCGTTTGCCCGCCATGTATTTCGCCGGAATGGTTTTCTTCCAGGTCGGCATATAGAACCAATCGCCGATATCCGCCTGTTTCCGCTTTTTAGCCTTAACGGATTGCTCACTCTGCATGTCATTACTGGCTGACGACAGGGCTGGCAGGGCGAAGCGTTTACGCTCGAAAGGGTAGCCCGGCAGCGGGATGCGGCGACGGTGCTGTTCTGGATGATGCTGATGCCAGGGAACGTTTACGCCGCTGGCCCAAAGCGCACCAAGCGTCGACAGGAGATGTTCGCCGGATAAGGCCACGTCTTTCGCCGTTGGCAAGGAGGCATAAATCAACGCGCCGTCTTCTGCGCTGAAATGCTGCTTGGCGGACGATTCCAGCGAGCGCCCCGGTCCGACTTCAAGGAACACGAAATCGTGATGTTCTTCAGCCATCAGCGTTTTGAAAGCATGAGAGAACAGTACCGGGTTGCGTACGTGACGCACCCAGTAGTCGCTGTTCTTCGCCAGCGCTTCCGTCACCCATTCGCCGTTAACGGTAGACACAAATGGGATCTGTGGCGCGTGCAACGTGATGCTATCAATGACCTTTTTGAAGGCAGGCAGCATGGGTTCCATCATGTGTGAGTGGAAAGCATGCGAGGTATCCAGATGTTTGCAGAAAATATTGCTGTCTTCCAACTGCTGCTGGAAACGCGTGACATCGTTTGAAGCACCAGCGATGACGCATAATCCAGGGTAGTTAACTGCCGCAATTTCCAGCTTGCTGCCGTGAAGTTTGGCCTTCAGACTTTCTTCATCGAGCAGGACGGCAAGCATATCTCCCGCGGGTAATGCCTGTACCATCTTGCCCCGCATCGCGACGGCTTTCAGTGCATCTTCCAGTGAGAACACGCCGGACAGGCAGGCTGCTACGTATTCCCCCACGCTGTGACCGATCATGACATCCGGCTGAATGCCCCACGACATCCACAGTTTTGCCAGACTGTACTCCACCACGAACAGGGACGGCTGGGTAAACTGGGTTTCATTGATGCGGGACTCGGCGATATCGTCGCTGTCCTGAAAGATAATCGACGTCAGATTGACGTCCAGAATTGGCTCCAGATAGTCACAGCATTGGTCCATGCTCGCGCGGAAAACATCGTAGGTGTCGTACAGTTCTCGCGCCATATTGACGTATTGGTTGCCCTGTCCGGGGAACATAAACACGACGGATTTTTGATTTTTTCCTTGCTGCGTCACCACCAGTGAAGGCTGATCCAGCTTGGCCAGCAGGGAATCGCGATCCTTCCCGATAATAGCCGTGCTGTGAGAGAATTTTTGTCTCCCAACCTGCAAGGTGTAGGCGATATCTGCCAGATTGGCATCGTCATGCGCGCTGAGATACTCACGCAGGCGATGTTTCATGTCTTCCAGCGCCGTGCGGCTTTTCGCGGAGAAAGGCAAAACCAGCAGACTGTCGTCATGAGCATCGCCCGCTTTTAGCGACGGTGCCGCTTCCAGAATGATGCAGGCATTGGTTCCGCCGACGCCAAAAGAGTTCACCAGCGCGCGATGCGGTGTTTCCGACGGTTCCAACTCACTGAGTTCGGTGTTCATGATGAACGGGCTGGTTTCAAACTCAATGTTAGGGTTTGGCGATTCGAAATGAAGCGAGGCTGGCAGTTTGCCGGTTTCCAGCGCCAGTGAGGCTTTGATGAGGCTAGCCATGCCTGACGCCGCGTCCGTATGGCCAATGTTGGTTTTCACCGATCCCAGACGGCAATACTGCGTTTTATCCGTGTATTCCTGAAACGTCTGTGTGAGTGAGGTGAATTCAATAGGATCGCCCAGCGCCGTTGCGGTGCCGTGAGCTTCAACAAAGTTGATGGTAGCGGGATCAAGCTGCGCATTGGCGATCGCCTGTTTGGCAACGGCGATTTGCCCGTTGATGCTCGGTGCGGTAAAACCGGCTTTCAGGTTACCATCGTTATTCACTGCGCCGCCTTTCAGCACGGCGTAAATATGGTCGCCGTCGCGTACGGCGTCATTCAGACGTTTCAATAACACCACGCCAGCACCACGACTGAACACCGTACCGTTGGCCCGGGAGTCGAAGGCATAGCAGCGGCCATCGGCGGATTCCATGCCGCCTTGCATATAGGAGTAACCTCGGCGCTCTGGCGTATCCACGGAAACGCCGCCCGCGACGATCAGATCGCTTTCCCCATTCAGCAGGCTGTTCATGCCCATCACGACGGCGACCATCGCAGTTGAACAGGCGGTCTGTACGTTAACGCTCGGCCCTTTGAGGTTAAGCTTGTAAGACACTCGGGTTGTTACGTAGTCTTTATCATTGTTGGTGACGACTGATGCACCGCTGGCGTACTTCTGCACTTCAGGATGGGCATTCGCTTTACTCAAATGCCAGGCGGTTCCCGTTCCGCCGAATATGCCGACTTTCCCAGAGTAGGTAGCAGGGACGTAGCCGGCATCTTCAAACGCGTGCCAGCAACATTCCAAAAAGACACGATGCTGTGGATCCATAATTTCGGCATCGCGGGGCGTAATATCAAAAAAATTAGCGTCAAAGTGCTGTGCGTTACCCAGAATGCCCCGGCGGCGAATATAGTTGGGCGAGGCGATCATTTCTTCTTCAATGCCTGACTCCCTCAGTTCTTCTTCACTGAATGTGCTGATCGTCTCCACGCCGTCTAACAAGTTTTGCCAAAATATCGTGGTATCTTCTGCGCCGGGAAATCGAGCCGACATTCCTACAATGGCAATATCCTTATCGCGGAACTGTTCTTGCTGTTTCATTTAATTACCTCACCATGAATATATTCGCCTTCTGTCACGATAAAGATCATGAACCTTCCTTCTCTGAATAAAATCCAGAGAAGGAAGACGACGCTTTACGCCGTGAATATAGAAGGGACAACTAAATTAACGTGATTTATTTTTTGATAGCTGCAAGCTCTGCTCTTACCTGCTTAATGATATCTTGCACGTAAAGTGCAGAGGGGTGTTGATATAACGCTTTGATGTATGCAGGCATGGTTGGTGCCGGTTTTTTACTCCACTTCGGGTGTGGCAGGAGCGCTCGACCAACGCCATGGTAGTGAGTTGGTTTGGATGAGGCTTTATGGCTTTCTACAATATGAATAGCAGCAGCCACTTTTGATTTTGTTGCATAAATAGCACTTAATTGATTTGCAGACATGGTATTACCACCTATTATCAGTGAAATAAGGATGATGAAACATATTGCCCATTGTTGGGCGGTTATTCCCCTGGAGTATAAATACGCTTTTGGCGTAATTACTTCTTGCTGCTTAATTTCCCAGCGTGTATTTCGCTAATACGCTTGCTTAGCATCTGTACCGTTGGGTATTGGAATAAATCAACAATAGAGATAGGTGACTCCATTTTGTTTTTTATTTCGCGATAAACCTTGGACATCAGCAGGGAATTTCCCCCTGCATCGAAAAAGTTCTCTTGAATGGAGACCTTCGGATTATTGAGTACGGTCCGCCAGATAGAAATAATATTTTTCTCTATCTCGGAAGGTAATATTGCTTTGTCGTTTGACATTTTTTCACCATTAGTTATTTACGCAGGAACACAGCTTGGATTTATCAATTTTTCCATTGGGGTGCGTTGGCATTTTTTCCAACGCAACGAAATGCGAGGGCACCATGAAAAAAGGCAGCGTCTTGGCAAGGTGCGCTTTTATCTCCTGAATATCGATGTGCTTTTGATGCCGTAATACATAAAATGCTGAGAGTGATGGCGCCGCGTTTTCCGAGCGCCTTTCGAGAATAACGGCAGCATGGTTAATTTGCGGCAGCGCCTGTAGGTGCGTTTCTATTTCCGCCAGCTCAATACGGTGTCCGCGCAATTTAACCTGACTGTCTATTCGGCCAATGAATTCCAGCACGCCATCGATGCGTTGCTTAACCCAGTCGCCGGTTTTATACATTTTCTGCCTGGTCTGATGGCTAAACGGGTCATCCACAAATCGCTCATGCGTCAGCTTTTCCGCATGCAGATAGCCTTTTGCCAGAATATCCCCCGCCAGATAAAGTTCACCGCTTTCCCCAATGCGACAGGCTGTTGCGCTTCATCTAATACATAAGCGGCAGCATGAGGGATGGGCTTGCCAATCGGGGCAATTTTTTCTTCTGCTCCCGGCTGGCAGAGCCAATGACAGGCAAATATTGTTGCCTCGGTCGGGCCGTAGAGATTGTGGATCTTTCCCGGATATTGCAGGGAAAGATCGTTGACCAGCGTTTGATCGAGTGCTTCGCCACCAGAAAAGATATGGCAGAGAGAGGTGCAGCGGGATAGCACCTCCGCATCCACAATGACGCGCAGTGCCGTCGGTACGAACTGTGCGACCGTGACCTGTTGACGGTGCATAAATTCAGCCAGCAGCTGCGGATCATACTTGGCATCTTCGGTAATGACCGCACAGCTTGCGCCGGCGATCAGCGGCCAGAAAATTTCCCACACTGAGACGTCAAAGCTGAACGTGGACTGGTTAAGGACAACATCTTCGTGCTGCAGCACGAAGGCGCTTTGCATCCACGCCAGATAATTAACCACCGTCCTGTGGCTGACCATGACGCCCTTTGGCGTTCCGGTGGAGCCGGAGGTGTACATCACATAACAAAGCTGTTCTTCACTGACCGAGGGAAGCGTGGGGGTAGCCTGAACGCTCAGATCGATCTGATTGATGTCAACGATCTCACGATGGCTCGGTGCCAGCGTAAGCGCGTGTGCATTGTCGGTAATGACCAGACGCGCATCGGCATGATTGATCATGTAATCCAGACGCTCGTGTGGATAGTAAGGATCAAGCGGTAAATAGCACGCACCGGTTTTCAATACGCCGAGCAGGCTGACGATCAGATTCGGGCTTTTATTTAAATAAATACCGACAACATCCTTCGGCTTTACGCCCCGCTGTAATAGATCGCTCGCCATTGCATTTGCTCGCTGATCCAATTGCCGGTAGGTCAACGTTTCTGTATCGCTTCTCAGGGCGATGGCGTCTGGCGTCTGATGCCGCTGCTGTTCAAATAAGGTATGGAGCACTCTTGCCGATGCCATGTTCTGATCCTCTGGTGATGCCAGGGGTCACGCCGGGCATCCTTTTACGCGTTATGCAGGTACGGCACACCTGCACTGTGCCGCTGAGTAATTGCCACTGAGTCATGTTGCTGCTGAACAATGTGCTTTGATTATGATGACGCTTCTTGTTGCTCCGCAGGTGCTGGTGGCGCGGCGTTTTCCGCTATCTGTGGCGTGCTTTCTCCACTGGGAATGCTTGGCCTGATGGCAGCATCGGTTAGAAAATCGATGACGCGCATGAGCGCTTCAGGCGCGGGTTGACGTTTTACCTGCGTGTGAATGCTGTACTTGGCGCGAGTGTCCGTCGCTCGGGTCTGCGCCGACTTGTGTGATACCCGACCGGCCATTTTGACGTTGAACGGCCCCCATCCCAGTGACGCCGCCAGATTGCCGTCTTCTCCGGTGTCATCGGATGAAGATTCACTCTGTGTGACTTCAAGTTCGAAATCGATCGTCCCTTCTTCAATAGAAATAATCGGATGGGTAATCGCGGCAATGAGCGGTATGCGCATCGTTTTTGTCACCGAGCCTTTTGCGACTCCGCTTTCATCAATAAGCGTTTCGTCGTAGTCGAATTGGATGGCGACGGCTTTATTATTCTGAATGCATACGGACAATAGAAAATCCGTATAGGCTTTGCTGGCCTGAACCTGTGCGTTAATCATTGCCTGTAATGGCCCGCTAATCATATTTTCCAGCGGTAGCGCATTAATAACAGAACCGATAAATTGTGAATCCATCGGAGCCTCCAATTATCTGCGAATAGGGTGTGATGCACTGTCAATAAAAATAGCAAAAGGAAGGGGGAATAATACCCGTCAGGGTACGGGGGGACTTTCGCATTCTGGCGTAGTCCTTTTGGTATATAGGCAATAATGTCTTTTATTTGTTAAACCCATACTCAGGCATGCGCGTTATTTCATGTGTCTTTCCTGGTATTAGCATGACGAACCCATCGTTACGTGTTCTCATTTTTACAGCATTAATTTTTCACCGCGTGAGATACCGGAAGTCGCGTTAGAACCATTCCTGCAAAAAGCATCCTTTTACAATACGGAAGGAAAATGATGAAGAATAGAAAAACGGTCTTTGAAATTATCTCTGAATGGTCACTGAAAAGTCCCGATAAGACGGCGGTGGAATTTAATGGCGACAGGCTGAATTATCAACAACTAGAATTTCAGTCGCGCCTTTTGGCCGATTATTTGTTATCACATTACCCGGATAATAAACGTGGCAGAATCGCCGTCTATCTGGAGCCTGGTGTGATGATGCCCGTGGTCTTGCTGGCTATTTTAAAAGCAGGACATACCTATGTTCCGCTCTCGCATTTTCATCCGTCAGAAAGAATCATTCAAATTCTTGAGGACTCTTCGACGTTTTTGCTTATTTCCACGCGAACGATGTTAAATAAAACGGCTATCGATAAGGTTTTTCCCTCCACGCTGGTATTAGAGGATATCCATTATCCTGCTGAGTCTGTGGCCACATTGCCGCCCGTTTGCGAAAACGACCTTGCTTATATTCTCTATACCTCCGGTTCTACAGGGAAACCAAAAGGGGTGGCCATTGAACACCGGAACCTGAGTTATTATCTGAACTGGTTTAATGAAGATGTGTGGCCAGAGACCCGTGCGACGCTCCCTCTGACATCGACACTCAGCTTTGCTGCTGCGGTGACACAGCTTTATGCGCCTTTGTTGCGCGGCGACACTCTGTTTATTTTGCCTGCCGACAGCTTGAATGAGCCGGAGGTGTTATTACGCTGGCATCAGCAGCATTCAGACGGTGCCATTTATTGCGTGCCGACCGTTTGGGATGAACTGCTGCGCTATCAGGCATCTTCTTCTCACGTGTGGGCATTACCTAAAACGGTTTTTCTCTCTGGCGAGCCTGTCTCTTTTGATTTAAAAGAGCGTACGTTCCAGCAGATTCCTGATGTCAGGCTCTTTAATCTGTATGGTCCGACGGAAACGACGGCCAACTGCTCATTTGCTGAATTAAGGCCGGGGAAAAATGTGACGCTCGGTAAGGCACTGCGTGGCAGCGAAATTATGATTGTGGATGAGAGTCTGCGTCCCGTGGCTGAAGGGGAGGAAGGGGAAATTTGCGCGTTCGGTGAAGGCGTCGCCCGTGGCTATATTAACCGCGACGAATTAACGCAGCAGCGTTTCTTCACCCATGTTCGAGCCGATAAACGCTATTGGGGACACCGTACCGGCGATCTAGGGAAAATGACGCCAGAAGGGGAGATCCTGTATCTGGGACGTATCGATCGTCAGATTAAGATTAATGGCATTCGTATCGAGCCTGAAGAAGTCGAAATCGTGTTACGTCAGCATGGCGATATCGACAAGGCGCTGGTGCGGCCGATTCAGGAAAACGGACGTCAGCGTCTGGTGGCCTATCTGGTGAACCGTAACCCGTCGCTTGCCACGAACGATCTGCGCCGCTTCTTGCAGGATAAACTGCCGCGAGCGATGCATCCGTCCCACTTTATTATGCTGGAAACCCTGCCCAAATTGCCTAACGGGAAATTGGATGTGAGCCGGCTTCCAGAGCCGTGTCCGCAGCGCCCTGAGTTGGGATATCCGGTTAAAACCGCAGGTAATGAGCTGGAACAGGAACTGATCGATATCTGGCAAGAGGTGCTTGGCTTTCGCGAACTCGGCGCTAACGATAACTTTTTCGATTTAGGGGGCGATTCGCTTCAGGCGATGAAAGCCCGTCTACTGATTAGAAAACGGCTGTTTAGTGAAATTGATTACCCGTTATTTTTCAACAACGCGACGCCCCATCTGCTGGCTTTCATCGTCCCTTACTATGTTAACGATGACGAACCCGCGTTTAACGAGAACAACGCGGATATCGAGGCGCTCGCACCCTCATCGCAGCAGCGTTATTTTCTGACGCTGGACCAGCTCAGCCCGGAGCCGTCGGCCTATCAATTGGCTTTCCGTCTGACGATAAAGGGCCCACTGGATGAGTCTGCCGTGGAGTGGAGTATTCGGCGTATTCTGGAAGGTAATCCGGTGTTGCGAACCCGCTTCGATCTGGATCGGCTACAGTGCCTTGAGGGCGATTATCCGATCGAGGCGATCCCGATTGAACGGCTGACGGCGTTCTCTCCCGATGGGGGAAAGAATACGCTGAGCGACCGACGGCTGCTGGAGTTGATCAGCACGCCGGAAATGGATGTAGAACACTCGCCGCTCATCTGTTTTCATCTGATTTCGCTGACAACGCAACGGCATATTTTGCTGGGACGTGTACACCATACGGTATTCGATCATGACGCTATTGGTTTGTTCTTCCATCAGTTTGTTGATTACGTCCGTGCTTATAGCGCGGGCGATCGCAGCTATCGAATAGGCAGTGAAGCGCGCTATCTGTGCTATCGGCAACAGCAGCGGCGCACCAAAGATCAATGCTATCCGAGAGAACGCCAGTTCTGGCTGGATAAGATGGAGGATTACTTGACTGCGGGAGCCGATGCGACGGCATTCCCGCTTAGTGACAGCCAGGACGGAGAAAATTATTGGTGCATTTTGTCAGATACGCTGACGCAAGCGATAAAGCACTATGCCCAACAGCATCGCACGACACCGTTTGTCTGCATGCTGACCGCTTTTACCCAACTGCTCAAAACGACAAACTATCGTCATGTTCCCATCGGTATTCCGGTGTCGAACCGTATGTTGACTGAAAACGCCACCACAATAGGCTGTTTCGTTAATATGGTGGCTTACTACGACGATTCGCCGGCTCAGGAGTCTTTCAGCACGCTTCTGGCCCGCAGTCAGAATAAGATCCATGCGATTTTGGACAATCAGACGTTGCCTTATGATGTATTAATGGCCGATGTCCGGACTAAAGGATGGTCTGATAAGCTACGTTTTCCTGTCAGTTTTAACTATCTGACGGCCATGCCGCCAGCCGTACAGATCAATGAAAATACCTATCAGATTGCGGATATTGCTAATCATCAGGCGCGGCTGGATTTAACGCTCTCTGTTTATGATGATGAGGCTCTGACGCTGTGTTTTAATTATCAGAAAGCGGCTTTTAAAACGGAAGAGATTGCTGCGCTGTCTCATCAGTACCATCAAATTCTGATGGATATCGTACAGCCAAATACGGCTCCCTTGTGTAGTAACCTGTAGAGAACGCTAACGAAGGTGTCCCGAATTGAGACACCTTCGTTGAGGAGCTCCGCATGTAGGCAATGGTTTTATTGGCAAGGCATTGACCGAGTGGCTGAACACGTCAGGAAGGGGAAAGCAGTAGCAGGAAGGCAACGAGGTGCCTTCCTGCTATACGTGCGGCTTGCGGTTGAAAGTCCTTATTCTTAAGCACTCTAGCCTTCAAGAACGTTTGCTTTCAAGAACATTGGCCTTTAAGAACAATCTGTTAAGGGTCTGATGGTTTTTTGTCATCGGACGTTTTTTTCTGGGCCTCATTAATCAAATGAACGCCTTTTCTGGCCTGTTTTATTTCCGATGCCACATCCAGGATATCGTTATTCTCCCGATAGCTGAAAAAATTGGCTATCAGCGTAATCAATCCTACGCTGATGGCCCCAACCAGATAACCTAATCCTATTGCATTCTCCACTTTATTAATATTAACGTGCAGCAATTCGGCGATAATCCCTACCAGTGAGAAGGCTGCTGAAATGCTGATAATGATAATAATTAATGCGGCGACAAATTTGTCATAATTATTCAGTTTCTGCGGTCGCCAGAAAAAGGAAATACTGAGTCCGCCGAACAATCCTGAAATGGATGCAATGATATCGCTGAACAAAATGCCATAGATGATAGGGGATGTTGAAAGATCCATAATATTCTCGTTATAGTGATTTCTATGAAATAGCGTTTTTTAACTTTTGTTGAATATTAATTTGGTGTGATGGCTTGTAGGAAAAGTGCTTTCTCTGCTTCTCTACGGCGAAGGAGTCCTTCCACGACTTGCTCACCATCTTTGTCCCAGCGCGGAAATTGCTCAGCAGCGGCGTCATAATTACCCTGATTAAGCAAGCGTAATAAGGTCGATTCCTCTAAGTTTTCAACTCCCAGATTGTAGGTAAATGACGTTAATGCGCCAAATTGATTTCCGTTGAGATCAACGTTCACATAATGCTGAACACCAGCTTCCGCCGTTTTTAAGTCCTGCCGTAACAGTAGATCCGCTTCCTGAAGGGTAATCCCGTTATCAAAATTTTCATTCGGCAGTATTAAATGCCCATATCCAATCGTCCATTTACCTGCTGTGTCACGATACTTTGTTAATTTCAGACCTTCAAAACTCTTAATCAATGAGAGACCCGCTTCATTGATCGTGTCTGGAATATTAGCCATTGTTTTTTTCCTCTTGAGTTATTTTGGGGAGAACGAGATTGGTGTATTCATCAATTAACCGCATGATGCTTTCTGGAGGATCCAATGCAGTGAATTGCATTTCTATATCGACGTGTTGGCTATTTCTGCCTTTTTTGTTTTTGCCTGAAGGCGACATGCTGACGTGAAAATTAGTGATGTTATGCTGGTCTAAAGATGAGGTTATTTCGTCCTGGCTGACCGCATCGGTTCTCACCGTCATTCGCACTTTCATTTTTTCCAGCATCAACCCCCTTGGGGTAGAAAGCGCAACCAGTGGCAGTTCGACGTGATGCCGGGGATCGAGTTGAATCGCAACTGTCTTTGGGGTTAACACGCCATCAGCGTCACGTTCAAAAAAAGGCTCGAGTGTTTGCTGATATTGATGAGCGATAAATTGATTGGCGGCGGTGGCAGCATGCTGCATGCCGCGAGCAATATCTGCTAGCGTTATTGCCTTTGATGAGGTTATGTTATCGTTCCGTGTGGAATGGAGATTTTCTTTTTTGGTATTATCGCCATTTTCTGTTTTTTTATTTTTCCCCATTACCCAGTTCTTGAATGACATACGCTCTCCTTATCTTATTCTTCAGGCGATAAACATGAATGGCCTGGAGTGAAATAAATGATAATTTGAGAAAACGTTAACAGCTAATGAGGGAGGCGTGTATCAGCCATTATGTTATAGATATAGTGCAATATGGCATAGGCCATTCACTTTCGATTTGTATTTTTCATTTTTAAAATTTCGCGATAAATACTTTGTGTATTTATGAAATCATTACGCCATTATGTCTTATTTTGAGATAATATTTCATTGCTAAGGGTATTTCTCTTTGGGGAGGTTGTCTGAAATTATCATGTCAGTATGCGCGAATAAATATGGCTAAGTCTATAAGGTAAACGGCATATGCCAAATGGCGCAACATCATATCTTTCAAGATAGGCTAAAACTTATTAGAGAGTATTTTTAAATATGGCACTTTTAAAATAAAGGTAAATGGAGATTGCATAGTGAATGTTGTTATTATTGACAAGTCCCCTGTATTCATTCAGGGGTTATCTGTTGGGTTGAATGATTTTATGCACGATGCCAATATTGTTGGCGTAAAGGAAATTGATGATGTATGGCCTTTCCTTGAGGAGATGAACAACGCTTTTATTTTACTAAATTGTAATAAAGAGAATGGAGAGTACAGTTTTTTCCTTGAATCACTGCATGAGAAATATATTAACACCAGTGTTATTATTATGGTTGACACTATTGAAAGACATATTTTGAATCATTATCTGAAACACCATGTTATGGGCGTCATTCTTAAAACATCGCCCGTTGATTCTATTGCTCAGGCATTAAAAACAGTGTCGATGGGTATGGTCTGTTTACCGGATGATGGGGTGATCTATGAGGGGTGGAGTGTCGATAACAGTGTAAAAGGCAAACTCAGCGAAAGGCAGCATGAGGTTCTGCAACTGATTGCGTCAGGCGCTTCTAATAAACAAATCAGCCGGACATTAAACATCAGCGCAGGAACCGTGAAGTCACATTTGGAGTCGATTTTCAGGCGACTTAATGTGCGTAACCGCACGCAGGCCGCGATCGTGCTATTAGAAGAAGAACGAAGATAAGTTTTATCTCATTATATTAGTCGTTATTGTTTGATTTAAGCATCAGGGAATCTCACTCGTTATCTCTTTCAGCCTTCTTGGCATCAGGGTCTTTGCTTCGACCTTCTACGACTGGTCTACTGTGCGGCTAGCGTGATGGCATAAGGCCTGCTTACAAAAGATCTGCTTACAAAAAGTAGAGTATCCACTGTTGCGATGGCCACCTTCGGGCGAACGCTTATTCTTGACAAAGAAGCCTACCCAGCGTATAAAAATCGCCTTCGAACCAATCCTATGGATGACTTGCATTTGTGCAGTTGTCAGCGTAGTATTTGCCACGATTTCGGACGCGGGGTGGAGCAGCTTGGTAGCTCGTCGGGCTCATAACCCGAAGGTCGTCGGTTCAAATCCGGCCCCCGCAACCACTTAACTTCCAGTAAAGTGTTTTTTCAAATACGTTCTTCACTCAATTTCTATCTCTTTTTGCAGTGATTTTTGAAAAAATCCTTCACCGAAAGTTATGCCGCGCTGGTTAGCGGTATTAGGGTCCAGTTGCATAAAGCCCCGATTTTTCGGGGTTTTTTGTTATTTGGCAACAAACAACTGGGCTATTAGGCCCTTTTTTTATGTCTTGGGGGTGGACTTGTCCACATTAGAGCAAAAATTAACAGAGATGATTTCAGCACCCGTTGCCGCATTAGGCTACGAATTGGTTGGGATTGAGTTCATCCGTAGTCGTCAATCGACGCTGCGTATCTATATTGATAGTGAAGATGGGATCACTGTTGATGATTGTGCTGATGTCAGCCACCAGGTCAGTGCGGTATTGGACGTAGAAGATCCAATCACTGTCGCCTATAACCTGGAGGTTTCGTCTCCAGGGCTTGAGCGTCCCTTATTCACGGCAGCACATTACCTGCATTTCGTTGGTGAAGAAGTCACAGTGGTGCTGCGTATGGCAGTCCAGAATCGCCGTAAATGGTTGGGTGTGATCAAAGCTGTTGACGGCGAAATGATCACCATAACAGTGGAAGGCAAAGATGAAGTATTCGCACTGAGCAACATTCAGAAAGCGAATCTTGTACCCCACTTTTAAAGTTTGGATGAGGCAACTAGGATGAACAAAGAGATTCTGGCTGTTGTTGAAGCAGTTTCCAATGAGAAATCCCTTCCGCGCGAGAAGATTTTTGAAGCGCTGGAAACCGCACTGGCGACAGCGACCAAGAAAAAATATGAGCAGGAAATTGATGTCCGCGTCAGTATCGATCGCAAAACGGGCGATTTTGATACCTTCCGTCGTTGGTTAGTGGTAAATGAAGTCACTCAGCCAACGCGCGAAATTACGCTTGAAGCGGCGCAGTTTGACGATCCTGCTCTTGATGTTGGTGGTTACGTTGAAGATCAAATCGAATCCGTAACTTTTGACCGCATCACGACGCAAACGGCAAAACAGGTTATCGTACAGAAAGTTCGTGAAGCAGAACGTGCGATGGTTGTTGATCAGTTCCGTGAGCAAGAAGGCGAGATTATCACCGGTGTCGTCAAGAAGGTGAACCGTGATAATATTTCGCTTGAAGTCCGACCAATCGATGGCTCTAACACCAGTGCAGAAGCGGTAATTGGCCGCGAAGATATGCTGCCTCGTGAGAATTTCCGCCCTGGCGACCGTATTCGTGGTGTGCTGTACTCTGTTCGCCCTGAAGCTCGCGGTGCTCAACTGTTCGTCAGCCGTTCCCGTCCGGAAATGCTGGTTGAACTCTTCCGCATTGAAGTGCCAGAAATCGGTGAAGAAGTTATCGAGATCAAGGCCGCAGCCCGCGATCCGGGTTCACGTGCGAAAATTGCAGTGAAGACGAATGACAAGCGTATCGATCCTGTCGGTGCTTGTGTGGGTATGCGCGGTGCACGTGTTCAGGCTGTTTCCAGCGAGCTGGGTGGCGAGCGTATTGATATCATTCTGTGGGATGATAATCCTGCACAGTTTGTCATCAATGCCATGGCACCTGCCGATGTGGTATCGATCGTGGTTGATGAAGATACCTGCACGATGGATATCGCTGTTGAGTCGAGCAATCTGGCTCAGGCGATTGGTCGAAACGGGCAGAACGTACGTTTGGCTTCCCAACTGTTGAAACAGCATCGTTCAGACGATCGTTGGGAACTGAACGTGATGACAGTGGAAGATCTTCAAGCCAAGCATCAGGCTGAAGCACATGCTGCAATCGACGTCTTTACCAAGCACCTTGATATTGATGAAGAGTTTGCCACCGTGCTGGTTGAAGAAGGTTTCTCCTCACTTGAAGAACTGGCTTACGTGCCAATCAAGGAACTGTTGGCTATCGAAGGCTTTGATGAAGAAACCGTTGAAGCATTGCGTGAGCGTGCGAAAGCCGCATTAACAACGCTGGCACTGGCGCATGAAGAAAGCCTTGGTGACGGTCAACCTGCTGAAGACTTGCTTGGCTTGCCTGGGCTGTCGCGTGAGTTGGCGTTCAAGCTTGCTGCGATCGGTGTTTGTACGCTGGAAGATCTTGCTGAACAGGGCGTTGACGACCTGACAGATATTGAAGAGCTCAATGATGAGCAAGCGGGCGAATTGATTATGGCCGCACGTAATATCTGTTGGTTTGGCGACGACAACGAATAACGAACTGTAGCAGGAAAGGAACAGCATGACAGATGTAACCGTAAAATCGCTGGCCGCAGAGATTCAAACTCCGGTTGACCGCCTGGTACAGCAGTTTGCTGATGCGGGAATGACCAAGTCTGCATCGGACTCTGTGACCCAGCATGAAAAAGAAACGTTATTGGCGCATTTGAACCGCGATCGCGGTAATGCGCCGAGTAAATTGACGTTGCAACGCAAAACGCGTAGCACGTTAAATGTCCCTAGCACCGGCGGAAAAAGTAAGTCGGTGCAGATCGAAGTCCGCAAGACACGCACTTATGTAAAACGCGATCCGATTGATGCCCAACAGGCAGAAGAGGAAGAGCAGGCACGGCGTGAAGCGGAAGAACAGGCACAACGTGCCGCTGAAGAGCAGGCTAAACGCGAGGCCGATCTGCGCGAAGCTGCTGAGAAAGCGAAGCGTGCTGCCGACGAGCAAGCCAAACGTGAAGCCGCTGAAAAAGCTAAGCGTGATGTAGCGGAAAAAGAAAAAGTGACGAACCAACAAAACGAAAGTATGACCAAGCCGGCTCAGTCTGAGAAAGCGAAACGCGAAGCGGAAGCTGCCGAACTTAAGCGTAAAGCAGAAGAAACTGCACGTCTTAAGGTTGAAGAAGAAGCTCGCCGTATTGCTGAAGAAGCTCGCCGTATGGCTGAAGAAAATGCAGGGCGCTGGGAAGCGGAAAGCGCGACTAAACCTGAAGAGTCTGCTGATTATCATGTGACGACGTCTCATCATGCCCGCGAAGCGGAAGATGAAAACGACCGTCAGGTTGAAGGCGAGCGCCGTACCCGTACTCGCGCTGCCAAAGTCACCAAGCAGAAGAAAGGTAATCGCCAGTCTGAGTCCAAGGCTGACCGTGAAGAAGCGCGTGCCGTTACCCGTGGTGGTAAAGGTAAACGTAAGCCAAGTACACTGCAGCAGAGCTTCAATAAGCCCGCTCAGGCCGTTAACCGTGATGTGGTAATCGGTGAAACGGTTACCGTTGCTGAACTGGCTAACAAAATGGCAGTTAAAGGCTCTCAGGTCATCAAAACGATGATGAAACTGGGCGCAATGGCAACAATCAACCAGGTCATCGACCAGGAAACCGCGCAACTCGTGGCCGAAGAAATGGGCCATAAAGTCATCCTGCGTCGTGAGAACGAACTGGAAGAAGCGGTAATGAGCGACCGTGATATGGGTGTTGCGGCAGAATCGCGCGCGCCAGTCGTGACCATCATGGGCCACGTTGACCACGGTAAAACCTCTCTGCTCGACTATATCCGTTCAACCAAGGTTGCAGCAGGTGAAGCGGGTGGTATTACCCAGCACATCGGTGCTTACCACGTTGAAACCGACAACGGTATGATTACGTTCCTGGATACACCGGGACACGCCGCGTTTACTGCAATGCGTGCTCGTGGTGCTCAGGCTACGGATATCGTGGTACTGGTTGTGGCGGCGGATGATGGCGTGATGCCTCAGACCATCGAAGCGATCCAGCACGCGAAAGCCGCTCAGGTTCCGGTTGTTGTCGCAGTAAACAAAATCGATAAGCCTGATGCCGATCCAGATCGTGTGAAAACCGAACTGTCTCAGTACGGCATCATGCCGGAAGAGTGGGGCGGTGAATCTCAGTTTGTTCACGTATCTGCTAAAGCGGGTACGGGGATCGACGAACTGCTGGATGCGATTCTGTTGCAGGCCGAAGTTCTGGAACTGAAAGCGGTCCGTAGCGGCATGGCGAACGGTGTTGTGATCGAATCCTTCCTGGATAAAGGTCGTGGCCCGGTTGCAACCGTACTGGTACGTGAAGGTACGCTGAATAAAGGCGACATCGTTCTGTGCGGCTTCGAATATGGCCGTGTCCGTGCGATGCGTGATGAACTGGGTCGTGAAATCACGTCCGCAGGTCCTTCTATTCCTGTAGAAATTCTCGGTATGTCCGGTGTTCCTGCCGCAGGTGACGAAGCGACGGTTGTTCGTGATGAGAAGAAAGCACGCGAAGTGGCCTTGTATCGTCAGGGTAAATTCCGTGAAGTTAAACTGGCTCGTCAGCAGAAATCTAAACTGGAAAACATGTTTGCCAACATGACGGAAGGTGAAGTTTCTGAACTGAACATCGTTCTGAAATCTGACGTTCAGGGTTCTTGTGAAGCGATTTCCGATTCACTGCAGAAACTGTCTACTGATGAAGTGAAAGTGAAGATCGTCGGCTCCGGTGTGGGCGGTATCACAGAAACGGACGCTACGCTGGCAGCAGCATCGAATGCGATTATCCTTGGCTTTAACGTTCGTGCAGATGCATCAGCTCGCCGCGTCGTTGAAGCGGAAAGTCTGGATCTGCGTTATTACTCCGTCATCTATGATTTGATCGACGAAGTGAAACAGGCGATGAGCGGTATGCTGGCGCCGGAATATAAGCAAGAGATCATCGGTCTGGCTGAAGTGCGTGACGTCTTTAAATCACCGAAATTTGGTGCTGTCGCGGGTTGTATGGTGACTGAAGGTATCGTTAAGCGTCACAACAAGATCCGTGTACTGCGTGACAACGTGGTTATCTATGAAGGCGAGCTGGAATCTCTGCGCCGCTTCAAAGATGACGTTGGCGAAGTCCGTA
Organism: Pectobacterium polaris; assembly: GCF_002307355.1. Lineage (NCBI taxonomy): Bacteria > Pseudomonadati > Pseudomonadota > Gammaproteobacteria > Enterobacterales > Pectobacteriaceae > Pectobacterium > Pectobacterium polaris. Next base: position 1,875,096 of record NZ_CP017481.1, read on the forward strand.
ACGGCATGGAATGTGGTATCGCTGTGAAGAACTACAACGACGTTCGTCCTGGCGATATGATCGAAGTCTTTGAAACGATTGAGATCAAACGTACGATCGCATAATCCGTTTTCAGCGACGATGTAAGTTATTAGTAAGGGGGGCCTAGTGCCCCCCGATTTTTACTTGAGGATTTATCATGGCAAAAGAATTCAGCCGCACCCAGCGCGTCGCGCAGGAAATGCAAAAAGAAATCGCCATTATTATTCAGCGTGAAGTGAAAGATCCGCGCATCGGCATGGCGACCGTCTCCGGTGTGGAAGTGTCTCGCGATCTGGCGTATGCCAAGGTTTTTGTGACCTTCCTGAATGATAACGAACCAGAGCAAGTTCAAATAGCAATAAAAGCACTGCAAGATGCGTCTGGCTTTATCCGTAAACTGATTGGCAAGGCAATGCGCCTGCGTGTTGTTCCAGAATTGACCTTCTCCTACGACAACTCATTGGTTGAAGGGATGAGAATGTCCAATCTGGTGACCAATGTGGTCAGAAACGATACGGAACGTCGTCCTGTTACGGGCGAAGATCAGGAGGATTAATGAGTCGTCCTCGCCGCCGTGGCCGTGATGTACACGGCGTATTGTTATTAGATAAGCCGCAGGGCGTGTCGTCTAATGATGTTTTGCAGAAGGTAAAACGGATTTTTAACGCGAACAGAGCGGGCCATACGGGGGCGTTGGATCCATTAGCAACCGGTATGCTGCCGATTTGTCTTGGGGAAGCGACGAAGTTTTCCCAGTATTTGCTGGATTCTGATAAGCGCTACCGTGTTATTGCTCGACTTGGGCAACGGACTGACACCTCTGATGCCGATGGTAACGTGATTGAAGAGCGTGCGATTGGTTTTTCTGCTACGGATTTGGAGCAGGCGCTGGAAGGCTTTCGTGGTACTACGCAGCAAGTGCCGTCCATGTACTCGGCGCTGAAATACCAAGGGCGCAAGCTGTATGAGTATGCCCGTCAGGGGCTGACGGTTCCACGTGAAGCACGTGAAATCACCGTTTACGAACTGCAGTTCATTCGCTGGGAAGGTGATGAACTGGAGCTAGAGATTCACTGCTCGAAAGGGACGTACATCCGTACTATCATTGACGATCTGGGCGAAAAGCTGGGCTGTGGTGCGCATGTGATTTATCTGCGTCGTTTGCAGGTTGCTACGTACCCTACCGAAAGAATGGTGACGTTGGAGCAGTTAGCGGCTTTGGCCGAGCAGGCTCAAACACAAGAAGACCCACTTTCGCTGAGTCTCGATCCGCTGCTCATGCCGATGGAAAGCCCGGTTATTGATTTTCCCGAAGTGAATTTGACGCCGGTTGTTGCTGGCTATTTGAAGCTGGGGCAAGCGGTTCAGGCCGCGAATGCGCCATTGAACGGCATGGTGAGAATCACCGAAGGTGACGAGCACAAGTTTATTGGGATGGGTGAAATCGACAGCGATGGCCGGGTTGCGCCGCGTCGTTTGGTTGTTGAGTTTCCAGTGTAAACCCGCCCGTTGCTGCCTTGCTATCGCAGAACGCTGAGGGTAGAATAGCGCGGCTTGACTATTGGGTGGCTGAATTAGAGATCGGCGCCTGTTTTTTTATCTATAATGTTTGGAGTATTACAATGTCTCTAAGTGTTGAAGCTAAAGCTAAAATCGTAGCAGACTTCGGTCGTGGCACTAACGATAGTGGTTCTACTGAAGTTCAGGTTGCTTTGCTGACTGCGCAGATCAACCATCTGCAAGGCCACTTTTCTGAGCACAAAAAAGATCACCACAGCCGTCGTGGTCTGCTGCGTATGGTTTCTCAGCGTCGTAAGCTGCTGGACTACCTGAAGCGTAAAGATGTAGCACGTTACACCAGTCTGATCGAGCGTCTGGGTCTGCGTCGCTAAGTCTTCTGTGTTTCAGTGGGAAGGGGCCTCTTTTGGCCCCTTTCTTCTAGGAAGCGTTAGCAAAACAGAGTAGTGTATTGTTGTTAATATGATCTTTCATTACAGAGGTTCGCGCGGCTAATGAGAGGCTTTATCTGCATAAGCAAGATAAGGGTTGTCATTAGTCGTGAGAATGTAGTGCAAAGGTCGGGAGTTCACTGGCGCGTTTATCTTGAATACGTGTAGCGCGCCCCAGCTAAGGATATAATTTTGCTGAATCCGATCGTTCGTAAGTTCCAATATGGTCAGCATACCGTCACGTTAGAGACCGGTATGATGGCACGCCAGGCTACCGCCGCTGTGATGGTAAGCATGGATGACACCGCGGTATTCGTTACCGTTGTAGGCGCTAAAAGTGCTAAGCCGGGTCAAAGTTTCTTCCCGTTGACAGTTAACTATCAGGAGCGTACCTACGCTGCTGGACGTTTCCCTGGTGGTTTCTTCCGTCGTGAAGGCCGTCCAAGTGAAGGCGAAACGCTGACTTCTCGTCTGATTGACCGCCCAATTCGCCCTCTGTTCCCAGAAGGTTTCCTGAATGAAGTTCAGGTGATCGCGACCGTTGTTTCTGTTAACCCACAGGTTAGCCCTGACATCGTTGCCATGATTGGTGCCTCTGCGGCGCTGAGCCTGTCTGGTATTCCGTTCAACGGCCCTATCGGTGTTGCACGCGTCGGTTACCTGAACGACCAGTATGTCCTGAACCCAACGATGGACGAGCTGAAAGAAAGCCGTCTGGATCTGGTGGTTGCCGGTACAGAAGGCGCGGTTCTGATGGTGGAATCTGAAGCTGAGCTGCTGAGCGAAGATCAGATGCTGGGTGCGGTGGTATTTGGTCACGAGCAACAGCAGATCGTTATCCAGAACATCAACTCACTGGTTGCCGAAGCGGGCAAACCGAAGTGGGAATGGCATGCGCCAGAAGTTAACGTTTCTTTAGAGCAGCGTGTACAGGCTTTGTCTGAAGCACGTCTGGGTGACGCTTACCGCATCACTGAAAAACAAGAGCGTTATGCACAAGTTAATGTCATCAAAGCGGATGTTGTTGCTGCTCTGCAGGCTGAAGACGAGACCCTGAGTGCGGGTGATATCCAGGAAATTCTGGGTGACGTTGAGAAAAATGTCGTACGTAGCCGCGTGCTGGCTGGCGAACCACGTATCGATGGCCGTGAAAAAGACATGATTCGTGGTCTGGATGTGCGTACTGGCGTACTGCCGCGTACTCACGGTTCTGCACTGTTCACCCGTGGTGAAACGCAGGCGTTGGTAACCGCAACGTTGGGAACTGAGCGTGATGCGCAGAACATCGACGAGCTGACTGGCGAACGTACCGATCGCTTCCTGCTGCACTACAACTTCCCTCCGTACTGTGTTGGTGAAACGGGTATGGTCGGTTCGCCTAAGCGTCGTGAAATCGGTCACGGTCGTCTGGCTAAGCGTGGCGTGTTGGCCGTTATGCCTAAGGCGAACGAATTCCCGTACACCGTGCGTGTCGTGTCTGAAATCACAGAATCCAACGGTTCTTCTTCCATGGCGTCTGTCTGCGGTGCTTCTCTGGCACTGATGGATGCAGGTGTGCCAATTAAATCAGCCGTTGCGGGTATCGCGATGGGTCTGGTGAAAGAAGGCGATAACTTTGTTGTTCTGTCCGACATTCTGGGTGACGAAGACCACCTGGGCGATATGGACTTCAAAGTTGCCGGTAGCCGTGAAGGTATCACTGCGCTGCAGATGGATATCAAGATCGAAGGGATTACCCGTGAGATCATGCAAGTTGCTTTGAATCAAGCCAAAGGTGCACGTTTGCACATTCTGGGCGTGATGGAGCAGGCGATCAGCTCACCACGTGGTGATATCTCTGAATTCGCACCGCGTATTCACACCATCAAGATCAGTACCGATAAGATTAAAGACGTGATCGGTAAAGGTGGTTCTGTGATTCGTGCGCTGACGGAAGAAACGGGCACGACCATTGAAATCGAAGACGATGGTACTGTGAAAATCGCTTCAACCGACGGCGAAAAAGCGAAACACGCAATTCGTCGTATTGAAGAGATCACTGCTGAAATCGAAGTCGGCCGCGTGTATCAGGGTAAAGTTACCCGCATCGTTGATTTTGGTGCTTTCGTCGCTATTGGCGGCGGCAAAGAAGGCCTGGTGCACATTTCTCAGATCGCCGACAAGCGCGTAGAGAAAGTGACTGATTACCTGCAAATGGGTCAGGAAGTGCCGGTCAAGGTTCTGGAAGTTGATCGCCAGGGCCGCGTGCGCTTAAGCATCAAAGAAGCAAATGCGCAAACTCAGGAAGCGGCAGCCCCGTCTTCTGAGGAATAACGACTGTTAGAAAACGGTCTTATGGCACCTTGCCTGATTATCATGGCAAGGTGCTGCGTGTATCGTAAGGGAATGGATGCTCTTACGTTGAGCGGTCCGGGACAGGATGTTCATCCAATGTTTGTCTTCGGGAGTGGGAAATGAAGCCTTTCTTGCGCTGGTGTTATGTTGCAACAGCACTCATGCTGGCAGGATGCAGCAACACTGATTGGCGTAAAGACGCAGTATTGGCGATTCCGTTACAGCCTACTTTGCAGCAGGAAGTGATTCTGGCACGCATGGAACAAATCCTTGCAAGCCGGGCATTAACCGATGATGAGCGAGCACAGCTATTATATGAGCGCGGAGTGCTGTATGATAGTCTCGGGTTACGGGCATTGGCGCGGAATGATTTTTCACAAGCGCTGACGATCCGCCCTGATATTCCAGAAGTTTTTAACTATTTGGGTATCTATTTAACGCAGGCAGGCAATTTTGATGCTGCCTATGAAGCGTTTGATTCTGTACTAGAGCTTGATCCAACTTACAATTATGCGCGTTTAAATCGGGGCATCGCTTTGTATTATGGCGGTCGCTACCTGTTAGCGCAGGATGATCTGCTGGCGTTTTATCGAGACGATCCGAATGATCCTTTCCGTTCGTTGTGGCTGTATCTTGTGGAGCGAGAAATCAATCCAGAGACGGCCAAAATTGCGTTGAAGAAACGCTATGACGACGCCAAGAAAGGGCCTTGGGGATGGAATATTGTCGAATTCTATCTGGGCAGTATCAGTGAAAAAACACTGATGCAGCGTTTACAGGTAGAAGCTACGGATAACACTTCGCTCGCTGAGCATCTCAGTGAAACTGACTTCTATTTAGGTAAGCACTACCTAAGTCTGGGGGACAAGAACACCGCTTTGGCGCTGTTCAAGCTGACGGTTGCCAACAACGTCCATAACTTTGTTGAGCACCGCTATGCATTGTTGGAATTGGCGCTATTAGGCCAAGAGCAAGACGACCTATCAGGATCGGACCAGCAATAGCTGACGAACACTTAATCAGCCTGAAAAAACTTCGGTTATCACCTTCACGGGTGAGGGCTTTTTTGTTCGCTTTTTAATCCAATTTGAGCCGGTTCACACTTTTCAATGAAAATGACTGAAAATTTTCACGACGAGTTATGTAGACTGGCCGCCATGTTTAATGAGGCACGTGTACATGACTGATTTATTTACTTCTTTTTCCGATTTGGGGCTGTCTGCTCCTATTATTAATGCCCTGACCGATCTGGGCTATGAAAAACCGTCGCCAATTCAGGCTGAATGTATTCCCCACCTGCTGAACGGTCGCGATGTGCTGGGTATGGCACAGACCGGCAGTGGTAAAACTGCGGCTTTTGCTCTGCCATTACTCAATAATTTAAAGCCTGAGTTAAAAGCGCCGCAGATGTTGGTGTTGGCTCCAACCCGCGAACTGGCTGTTCAGGTTGCTGAAGCCTGTAATGATTTTGCCAAGCATATGCATGGCGTTAACGTCGTTGCCCTGTACGGTGGCCAGCGTTATGACGTGCAACTGCGCGCTTTGCGTGGTGGAGCACAGATCGTTGTTGGTACGCCGGGCCGTCTGTTGGATCACCTGAAGCGTGGTACGCTGGATCTGTCTAACCTGAGTGGCTTGGTGCTGGACGAAGCCGATGAAATGCTGCGTATGGGCTTCATCGAAGATGTTGAAAACATCATGGCTCAGATCCCAGCTGCGCATCAGACTGCGCTGTTCTCTGCAACCATGCCGGAAGCGATTCGCCGCATTACGCGTCGTTTCATGAAAGATCCGCAGGAAGTTCGCATTCAATCAAGCGTGACTACGCGTCCAGACATCAGCCAGAGCTACTGGACGGTGCAGGGCATGCGTAAAAATGAAGCGCTGGTACGTTTCCTCGAAGCGGAAGATTTTGATGCGGCGATTATTTTCGTTCGTACCAAAAACGCGACGCTGGAAGTGGCTGAAGCACTGGAACGTAGTGGTTACAACAGTGCTGCGTTGAACGGTGACATGAATCAGGCGCTGCGTGAACAAACGCTGGAGCGTCTGAAAGATGGTCGTCTGGATATCCTGATCGCAACTGACGTTGCTGCGCGTGGTCTGGACGTTGAGCGTATCAGCCTGGTCGTCAACTACGATATCCCAATGGATTCGGAGTCTTACGTCCACCGTATTGGTCGTACTGGCCGTGCAGGTCGTGCCGGTCGCGCACTGCTGTTTGTTGAAAACCGTGAACGCCGCCTGCTGCGCAACGTTGAACGCACAATGAAGCTGACGATTCCTGAAGTGGAATTGCCAAATGCAGAATTGCTGGGTCAACGTCGTCTGGCTAAATTTGCCGCTAAAGTGCAGCAACAGCTGGAAAGCAGCGATCTGGATATGTACCGTGCGCTGCTGACGAAACTGCAACCGCAGGAAGAGTTGGATGTTGAAACGCTGGCTGCTGCGCTGCTGAAAATGGCGCAAGGCGAACGTCCTCTGATTCTGCCACCAGATCCGGCATTCCGTCCGCGTCGCGAATACCGCGATCGTGATGAGTCTCGTAGTGATTCACGTGGCGATCGTCGCCGTGAACCTCGCGATGCTCGTGATTCCCGCGATTCCCGTGAACCCCGTGACGGTGACCGTCCACAGCGTCGCGAGCGTCGTGATGCGGGTGAGATGCAACTGTACCGTATCGAAGTGGGTCGTGATGACGGCGTTGAAGTTCGCCACATTGTTGGTGCTATCGCCAACGAAGGTGATATCAGCAGCCGCTACATCGGTAACATCAAACTGTTCGCGTCTCACTCGACGATTGAATTGCCGAAAGGTATGCCGGGCGACCTGTTATCACACTTCACCCGCACGCGTATTCTGAACAAACCAATGAATATGCAATTGCTGGGTGATGCAGTCGCACAGCCAGAACGTCGCGGTGGTGGTCGTCCTGCGGGTGCGGGCGGCGAACGTCGTGATGGCGCAGCGCCACGTCGCTCTTTCGGCGGTGGTGAACGCCGTGAAGGTAACGCTAACGGCGGTGAGCGTCGCGAACGTTCTTTCAATCGTGATGCAGCTGCACCACGTACTCCACGTCGTCGTCCTGCTGACGCGTAAGCTACGATTGATTTAAAAAATCTGCTGCAATATAAAACGACCCTGAACGGGTCGTTTTTTTTGGCCAGAATAAACTCACTCGTTCGATATTACAGCGTCTGCCGTACATCCATTGCGATTTCAAACGATCGTAGTCGCGCCTGATGGTCAAAGATTTGGCCATTAATCATCACTTCATCCGCTTGCGTTTCACGCAAAAGGCTCTGCAATCCATGACGGACTTTCGCGCTATCGCCAACAATCGACAGCCGCAGTGCTTGCTCCGCACCAAACTGCTCGGCAGGCGATCCGACCGTATCGATGTGTTCTACTGGCGCGGGCAGCGGGCCCGGCGTGCCACGGCGCAGGTTGATGAACTGCTGCTGCATCGAGGTGAAGAGGAAACGCGCATCCCGATCGCTATCGGCTGCAACCACATTGACGCAAACCATCGCATAGGGCTTGGCGTGGGTGGCTGAAGGGACAAAGTTTTCACGGTAGAGGCGGAATGCTTCCAGCAACATATCTGGGGCAAAATGGGCGGCAAAGGAGAAAGGCAAACCCAGTCTCGCGGCCAGCTGTGCGCTATACAGGCTCGATCCCAATAGCCAGATCGGAACGTGCAGACCTTGTCCCGGGACGGCCTGCACTGCCTGACCTGGCTGTGCATCGGCGAAATAGCGTTGCAGATCCTGCACATCGTGTGGGAAATCTTCAATATCGGCATTGAGGTGGCGACGCAGCGCCATCATGGTGCGCTGGTCGGTGCCGGGCGCGCGACCTAATCCCAAATCGATACGGCCGGGATACAGCGATTCCAGCGTACCGAACTGCTCGGCGATGACGAGTGGTGAGTGGTTCGGTAGCATCACGCCGCCGGAACCGAGGCGGATGCGCTGTGTTCCCGAAGCAAGATAGCCGAGAAGTACCGAAGTCGCCGCGCTGGCGATACCTGTCATGCTGTGGTGTTCCGCCAGCCAATAACGGTGATAGCCCCATTTTTCTGTATGCTGCGCCAGATCCAGCGAGCGATGGAAGGCGTCACGTGCTGTCGCACCTTGCGGAATAGGCGCAAGATCGAGGACGGAAAACACGGCGGATTGAGAAGGTGTAGACATAATATGGCTCACTTTGTTGTTCACTGACTCCACCCATTCGGTGGATGCTAACGCTGTCAGTCAATGATGAAAGTCAGAGCAGTATGAGGGAATGTCGCGGTTATACGTAGTTCAAAGGTGCGCTTAGGAAGGAAAGGGCGGCTGACCGCCCTGACAGGACGTGAGTTACTGAACGAGCTCAAGGCCAGCGACGCGACGCCAGTAGCCGTTGCAATCTGCCTGATTTTCCAACGTTAATGGCGCATTGCCTTGTTCGTTAGCGCGGAATTTATCCAGCATCGCCGGAGTGCTGATATCGTTCGGGGATAGCCGGACAATATCGACCAGATCCTGCATTGACGCCAATTCGTTGCCGAGGTTGTAGCAATAGCCGCTTTGCGTCTGGATGCCGTTGAGGATAAAGACCTGTTGGTTCTCCTGCGACAGCATTTTTCTGCCTTGTGGATAGCTGAGACAGCAGGTTTCGCATTCATCTTTTGGCCGATCTTCTGAACGGGCGGTGAAGCAGCGGGCGGAATAGGCTAACGGTAAATGGCCGTAGCTGAGCACTTCCACTTCAAACTGATGGCGAAAGCCAAGCTCTTCACACTGATTCAGTAAGTTTTGCAGCCAGTCACGGGAGAGCTCGACTGGCATACACCAGCGCACCATGCCTTGTTTATGCAGGACTCGCAGGGTGTAAGCGTTGTAGCAGTTGAGCGCATGTCCGGCGACAAACGGCAGATTGCGTTCGGCGGCGATGTTAACTGCGCCCAGATCGTTCGCCTCCAGCAAGAACTCGCCGTTCTCCACATAGCGTTTTAGCTCGGTAAGTTCAGATGGAGCCTGTAAGAGCGCGAGCGTAGAGATCACCACCTGTTTTCCGCTGTTGGCGATCTCGCGGGCAACGTTGAACCAGTCTGCCACCTTCATCAGGCGGCGCTTGCTGCACACTGTTTCGCCGAGATAAATGATATCGGCGCTGCTGCTCACCGCTGCCTGATAAAACGCCTCAACGTCCTCTTTCGGCCAATAGTAGAGAATATTCCCTAATGCGTATTTCATGTGTTCTCCTGCTACTGCCATTTACGGTGATAAGCGCCGAGCGTGGTTTGCGTGCCTTCTGCCACCGCGCCTAACGCATCCATCCAGGCTTGAGTGGGAACGAATGTCTCGGGATTGGCACGACAGCGATCGATCGCCTGTCGCCATACCTGCGTAATCTGGCTGACGTAGGCTGGGCTGCGTTGGCGGCCCTCTATCTTCACGGAGGCAATATTGGCGGCCATCAACTCAGGCAGCAGCTCCAGCGTGTTCAGGCTGGTTGGCTCTTCTAGCGCATGGTAGCGCTGCCCATCGACTAAATAGCGCCCTTTACACAACGTGGGATAACCGGCGTTTTCATCGTCCTGATAGCGGTCAATCAGGATATTATTCAGGCGTGATTCCATGCCGTTTTCCGTCTGCTGCCAGCGTACAAATCGCGCAGGCGAGCAGGCACCTACGGTATTCGGTGATTCACCAGTCAGATAAGAAGAGAGATAGCAGCGGCCTTCCGCCATGATGCACAGGCTGCCGAAGGCGAACACTTCGAGCGGCACGGGGCTGGTGCGGGCGATTTGTTTCACCTGATGGATGGACAGCACGCGCGGCAGCACGATGCGCGAGACATCGAAATGGCGATGATAGAAACGGATCGCTTCGGTGTTTGTCGCCGACGCCTGAACTGACACGTGACGCTCAATGTTGGGATAGCGCTCAGCGGCATATTCCAGCATGGCGATATCGGCGAGGATCAGCACATCGGCTCCGATTTGCGCAGCCATGTCCACGGCGCGCTGCCAGCGCTGATAACCGTCCGGGTGCGCAAACGTATTGATGGCGATATGCAGCTTACGCCGGTGGCGGTGCACGTACTCACGCGCTTCCTGTAGCTTCTTATCGGTAAAGTTCAGCCCGGCAAAATGACGTGCGTTGGTGTCATCTTTCAGGCCGATATAGACCGCATCTGCGCCATTATCGATGGCAGCTTTCAGTGCCGGCAGGTTGCCAGCGGGGCAAAGCAGTTCCATACACAATCCTTCATTAATCCCTTTGGAGCCGTAGCGGCTCGGTACGATCAATGATGTTCAGACTGATGATCGCGTTTATGACGGGCGTTCTGCCTGCCACCCTTGCGGGTCGACGTAAGCGATTTTTTATCAGTCGATGAATGTTGTTAACGATTGGGAATCTTAATTAACCAAATCGGTAAGGACTTTGATTTAAGGCAGTTTATGGTGCTAATCGTCGCGCAAGGACAAAATCTGTTGGGCATAATCGGATAACCGACTAAATTATTGACATAGACCTCTGCCGCGTGCGGTGGATGTGGCAAAATGTTTGCAGATTATCTGAACAGTCAGATTGCTTTAAGAGGAGTACGCCAGTGTTGGAAAAACTACGAGCGCAGATTGTGCGTCAGGGGCCGAGCTTATTAGGTAAGCCACTCAAGTTCACCCCCTTTGCGCTACAGCGTCAGGTTTTGGAACAGATGTTGGGCTGGCAGTTCCGTCAGGCGCTGGAAGAGGGCGATCTGGCATTTCTCGAAAGCCGCTGGCTGAAAATTGAGGTGCGTGATGTCGGCTTGCAGTGGTTTATGACCCTGCGCGATGGCCGTTTGGTCGTGAGCGACGCTGAGACGCCGGATGTCAGCTTCAGTGCAGACGCGAACGATCTGATTTTGATCGCCGCGCGTAAAGAAGATCCCGATACGCTCTTTTTCCAGCGTCGTCTGCGCATCGAGGGCGATACCGAATTAGGTTTGTATGTGAAGAACCTGATGGACGCCATTGAGCTGGAAGCGATGCCCGCACCGCTGCGCATTGGCCTGCTGCAACTGGCGAACTTTGTTGAAGCCGGCTTACAGGAGGGCGTAGTGCAACCAACGAATCACGCGCCAGTATCATGCTAGTTCGGGTGGAAATTCCCGTCGATGCCGCAGGGATCGACAATTTATTGCGCCGTGCTTTTCCAACGGGCGCAGAAGCAGATCTGGTTCACCAACTGCGTGAAGATGGCTTATTGACGCTCGGCGTTGTGGCGACTGACGATGAGGGTGGCGTGGTGGGCTACGCGGCATTCAGTCCGGTGCTGATCGACGGTGAGGATCGCCAGTGGGTGGCGCTTGCACCGTTGGCGGTAGACGACAGCCTGCGTCGACAGGGCGTGGGGGAGCAACTGGTCTACGAAGGGCTGGATGCGCTGAATGAATTTAGCTATACCGCCGTCGTCGTACTGGGTGAGCCAACGTACTATTCTCGCTTTGGTTTCGTTCCGGCTACAGAACATCAGTTGCACTGCCGCTGGCCGGATAGTGAATCGGCTTTTCAGGTTTACCCGCTGGCGGATAATCATGTTGTCGGTGAAGGGCATCCTGAGGGCGAAAGCAGGTTTGAAAGCACGAGCGGGCTGGTGGAATACGCCGAACCGTTTAACCGCTTTCTCTAACGTGATTCGCTAGCCGATAGCGTATCAATACATCGTGTCTGAAATGCATAGCGTCTTGGGCTGGTCTTGTACCAGCCTTTCTTTTTGTTTTTTGCTCAACTGCTTAATGCGATATTCCAGTTTCAGTGCGTCTGAGCGATCGCCCACCAGACAGTGAAACACCAGCGTTAACTCGCCTTTTCCCCGCAGCGCTTTTGCGCCTTTTCCCGTTTGATGCTGATTCAGGCGGCGGCTGACATCCGTTGTGATACCCGTGTACAGCGCCCCAGCGACCGTGCGCAGTATGTACAGATACCAGTGAGAATCTTCGGCGTGTTCAGTCATGGTGTTGTCTGTGGATTATTGCCTGTGGATTATTGTTTGAAAAAGCTGCTCGGCACAGCTAAACATAAATAGCACCTCACACCAATTGTATTTCAAACAATTAGCATTTCAAAACACTAGCATTTCAAAGAACAGGCACTACACCACATCAAGAGCCGTTATTCACCGACGTGCATTTCTTTTACGGATAGGGAAAAACGTATGACACTGAAACGATATATACCGCCTGCGCTGGCTGTGGCGTTCTCTTCTTGCTTCCTCTCACTGGGCTATGCCGCTGAACTGGCAGAGAAAGATCGGGAAACGATTGTGAACGCTGTCGCGAATTACTCAGGCCAGATGACGACCGTTGCTCAGCAAATATGGGCAAAGCCTGAGCTGGGCTATTTGGAAACCAACACCTCCCAACTGTTACAGAATGAGCTGAAAGCCGCTGGATTCAGTGTTGAAGCGGGCGTCGCAGGCATCCCAACCGCGTTTGTGGCGACGGCGGGGAAATCCGGCGGACCGGTTATTGGTATTTTGGCCGAGATGGACGCGCTACCGGGCTTCTCTCAAGCCGCGACGCCGGAACGTTCGCCGGTTGCGGGTATCGAGGCCGGACATGCCTGCGGGCATCACCTGTTTGGTGCGGGTTCGGTAGGCGCGGCAATTGCGCTGAAACAGTGGCTGGAAGCGACGGGCAAACCGGGCCAAATCCGGGTGTACGGCACGCCAGCGGAGGAAGGTGGTTCCGGTAAAGTCTATATGACGCGTGAGGGGTTGTTTAAGGATGTGGATGTGATGCTGCACTGGCATCCCGGCGATGAGAATTCTGCCTCGCAAGACTATTCGCTGGCGAACGTGAACGGTAAGTTCCGTTTCTATGGTCGCTCCGCGCATGCTGCGATGGCACCAGAGAAAGGGCGCTCGGCGCTGGACGGCGTGGAAGCGCTGAATTTTATGGTTAACGCGATGCGAGAGCATGTGCCGCAGGAAACGCGCATTCACTATGTGATTACCGATGGCGGTAAAGCGCCGAACGTAGTGCCGGATTTTGCCGAAGTGTATTACTACGTGCGTCATCCCGATCCGGCTGTGGTCGCCAGCGTGACCGATCGTATCCGTAAAGCGGCGGAAGGCGCGGCATTGGGAACCGAAACGCGTTATGAATTTGAAATTCTCGGCGGCGTGTATAGCCTGTTGCCGAACGACGTGTTGGGAAAAGTAATGGATGACAGCCTAAGAAGCGTTGGGGCACCGCAGTGGGATAAGGCGGATACGGATTTCGCCACCGCGCTACAGAAAACGTTGGATCAATCCAAACTGCCGCCGCTTTCCAGTGCCGGTCAGATCGCGCCGTACCATTTTGGTGAAACGGGCTATGCGTCGACCGATGTGGGCGATGTCAGTTGGGTGGTGCCGACGGTCGGGCTGGGAACGGCGACCTGGGTGCCGGGTGTACCTGCGCACAGCTGGCAGGCTGTGGCATCCGGCGGTATGGCGATTGGCTATAAAGGCATGGACGTTGCGGCCAAAACGCTGGCTGTCACAGGAGCGAAGCTACTGAGCGATCCCGCATTAATTCAACAGGCAAAAGCGGAGTTCGACAAGAGCCGTGGCGAGAACTTCCACTATAAGCCGCTACTGGGCGATCGAAAACCCGCGCTGGATTACCGTAAACCTTCCGCAGGGAAATAATTTTCCTGCACTGCCTGCGGTTTCTCCCTGTACTTAGGGAGAAGCCGCTATGCTTACTCTATGACATCAACCCGCAGCAGGCGGTTTCTATCCCGCGCGTGGCCCGTGGTTGACCCCTTCTTTTTCCCGGTATAAAGGGATCGTTTGGCCGACAAGGCTGTCACGGTTAATTCATCGGATGAACCTTATCTAGGGAAGTATGTGTGATAAAAATCACATATAATCACTATCTATTGCATTTCTCTTACATCAAGTGTGAATGAATGCACAAAATAGTCCGGCATGGCGTGTTCAAATGTCTGATGAGTCGTCTTTTATTTAATGAATAAATAGGTTTCTTTCGATGTCGTTCTTTCGGTGTTGAAATAATCACAGAATGAAGGGTAGAGGAAGGCTGATTGCGGTGAGAAGGATCTCGGTGCCGCTACAGGTTGTTTCGCCTGGGCGCTATCTTCAAGGAACCAAGTCCGCTCGCCAAACGTGCTGGTTTTGCACCAGTTAATGTTCAGGGCCGGTTAGACCGGCTGACGAGTTGGAGTGTTGTATGACCAAGCTGACCACGGCCGCGCAACGTGCGCTGGCGCTGATGGATTTAACCACGCTGAATGAGGATGATACGGATGAAAAAGTGACGGCACTCTGCCGTCAGGCGAACAGCCCGGCCGGAAAAACGGCTGCTATCTGTATCTATCCACGTTTTATCCCTCTGGCGAAAAAGATCCTGCGTGAGCAGGGTACGCCGGATATCCGCATCGCGACGGTGACCAACTTCCCTCATGGCAATGATGATGTGGCAATTGCTGTTGCAGAAACCAAGGCGGCAATCGTCTACGGCGCTGATGAAGTTGATGTCGTATTCCCTTACCGCGCGCTGATCGCAGGCAATGCGCAAGTCGGTTTTGAGCTGGTGCAGGCATGTAAAGCTGTGTGTCAGGATGCCCACGTGCTGCTGAAGGTGATCATCGAGACGGGCGAGCTGAAACAGGAAGCGCTGATTCGTCAGGCGAGCGAGATTGCTATTGATGCGGGTGCGGATTTCATTAAAACCTCAACCGGTAAAGTGCCGGTGAACGCGACGCCAGAAAGCGCGGCGATCATGCTGAAGACGATCCACGATAAAGGCGTGGGTGAGCGTGTCGGCTTTAAAGCGGCGGGCGGCGTGCGTAATGCGGAAGATGCCGCCATCTACCTGCAACTGGCGGACGATATCATGGGCGCGGAATGGGCGACGGCACAGCATTTTCGCTTTGGTGCATCCAGTCTGCTGGCGAGCCTGCTGAGCACGCTTGGCCACGGAACAGCGGCTCCAAAAGGCGGCTACTAATTACGTGCACATAGCGTACGATTTTGTTCACAGCAAATGTGCTTGCAGCGACAGGCTGCTGAGCCACATCAGAATTCATCAGGAGTACAGACCTTGTTTCTGATTCAAGAAATTATTCGTAAGAAGCGTGACGGAAAAACTCTGAGCGAAGAAGAGATCCGCTTCTTTATCAACGGTATTCGTGACAATACCGTCTCCGAAGGCCAGATAGCAGCGCTGGCGATGACCATCTATTTTCACGACATGTCGATGGACGAGCGCGTGGCGCTGACGTTGGCGATGCGTGACTCCGGCACGGTGCTGGACTGGAAGAGTCTGAACCTGAACGGTCCGCTGGTGGACAAACACTCTACCGGCGGCGTCGGGGATGTTACTTCGCTGATGCTGGGGCCGATGGTCGCTGCCTGCGGGGGCTACGTCCCGATGATCTCCGGGCGCGGCTTAGGACACACCGGCGGCACGTTGGATAAGCTAGAAGCGATTCCGGGATTAGATATTTTCCCGAATGATGAAGATTTTCGCCGCATTATCCAGCAGGTTGGTGTCGCGATCATTGGACAGACCTCATCGCTGGCTCCGGCGGATAAACGTTTTTACGCCACGCGTGACATTACCGCCACGGTTGATTCCATCCCGCTGATCACCGCGTCGATTCTGGCGAAGAAACTGGCTGAAGGGCTGGATGCGCTGGTGATGGACGTCAAAGTGGGGTCGGGGGCGTTTATGCCGACCTATGAGCTGTCCGAACAGCTGGCACAGGCGATTGTTGGCGTAGCGAACAACGCGGGATGCCGCACCAGCGCATTGCTGACGGACATGAATCAGGTGTTGGCTTCTAGTGCGGGTAATGCGCTGGAAGTGCGGGAAGCCGTGCGTTTCCTGACGGGGGAGAGCCGCAATCCGCGCCTGTATGATGTTACTATGGCGCTATGTGGCGAGATGCTGCTGGCGGGCGGACTGGCCAGCTCGGCGGACGACGCACATTCACGTTTGCAAGCCGTGTTGGATAACGGCAAAGCTGCCGAAGTCTTTGGCCGCATGGTCGCCGCACAGCGTGGCCCGGGCGATTTCGTCGAACACTACGATCGTTACCTGCCGGTGGCGACATTAAGTAAGCCGGTATTCGCGGCGCGTGAAGGCATCGTGACTGGGATGGATACCCGCGCGCTGGGCATGGCCGTCGTCTCGCTGGGCGGCGGACGCCGTCAGGCCACGGATACGATCGATTACAGCGTCGGTCTGGATAGCATGATTAGTCTGGGTGAGCGCGTTGATGCGCAGCGCCCGCTGGCGGTGATCCACGCCAATACGGAAGCGCAGTGGCAGCAGGCGGCGAATGAAGTCCGTGCTGCGATCCAACTGGGCGACACCGCGCCAGAAAAGACCCCGATGGTCTATCGTCGAGTGAGCGCAGAAGCGTGATCGCACAGAGCTGATTAGTGGTCGTCTTGAATTGGTTTTCCCCTGCCTCTCGGCAGGGCGTTAGCGCATAGCTGCGCAGGAGAAAAAGAATGAAACGTGCATATATTATGGTTCTCGACTCGTTTGGGATCGGCAGCAGTGCCGATGCAGAACGTTTTGGCGATGTCGGTTCGGATACGCTGGGTCATATCGCTCAGGCGTGTGCCGCGGGGACGGCGGATAAAGGGCGAAGTGGCAAGCTGCATTTGCCGAACCTGAGCCGTCTGGGGCTGGGTAAAGCCGCTGAGGCCTCAACGGGAACCTTCCCGCCAGGGCTGGATGAAAACGCAGATATCATCGGTGCTTACGCGCACGCCAGCGAAATCTCCTCGGGTAAAGATACGCCGTCGGGTCACTGGGAAATTGCCGGTGTGCCTGTCCTGTTCGACTGGGGCTATTTTAAAGATGAAGAAAACAGTTTCCCGCAGGAACTGCTGGATAAACTGGTGAAGCGCGCCAATCTGCCGGGCTATCTGGGCAACTGCCACTCTTCCGGTACGGTGATTCTGGATCAGCTGGCTGAAGAACACATGAAAACCGGCAAACCGATTTTCTACACCTCTGCGGACTCCGTGTTCCAGATTGCCTGCCATGAAGAAACGTTCGGTTTGGATAAGCTGTATGAGCTGTGTGAAATTGCCCGCGAAGAGCTGACCGAAGGGGATTACAACATCGGGCGCGTGATTGCACGTCCGTTTATCGGCGACAAACCCGGCAACTTCGAACGTACCGGCAACCGTCACGATCTGGCCGTTGAACCGCCAGCGCCAACCATCCTGAAAAAAATGGTGGATGAAAAAGGTGGCGAAGTGGTTTCCGTCGGTAAGATTGCGGATATCTACGCGCAGGTCGGTATCACGAAGAAAGTGAAGGCGACCGGCATCGATGCGCTGTTTGACGCCACGCTGAAAGAAATGGATAGCGCGGGCGACAACACCATTGTGTTTACCAACTTTGTTGATTTCGATTCCGCCTACGGCCACCGCCGCGATATTCCGGGCTACGCTGCCGCGCTGGAGCTGTTTGACCGCCGCCTGCCAGAAATGCTGTCCCGCGTGAAGGGCGACGACATCCTGATTCTGACGGCTGACCACGGCTGTGACCCAAGCTGGCATGGCACCGATCACACCCGTGAAAACGTACCGGTGTTGATCTATGGCCCGAACGTGAAGCCGGGCTCATACGGCCACCGTGACACTTTCGCCGATATCGGGCAGACGGTCGCGGCTTACTTTGGCCTGTCGCCTATGGACTACGGCAAATCGATACTGTAAAACACACCGTTTTTTACGTGAACTTGATTAATAAGGAATAAACGCATGGCAACGCCACATATTAATGCAGAAATGGGTGATTTCGCGGACGTTGTACTGATGCCGGGCGATCCGCTGCGTGCTAAGTACATTGCGGAAACCTTTCTGGAAAATGCCCGTGAAGTGAACAACGTGCGTGGCATGTTAGGGTTCACGGGGACTTACAAAGGCCGTAAAATTTCGGTGATGGGTCACGGTATGGGTATCCCATCCTGCTCAATCTATGCGAAAGAGCTGATCACCGAATTCGGCGTGAAGAAGATCATCCGTGTGGGTTCCTGCGGTGCGGTACGTGAAGATGTTCAACTGCGTGACGTAGTGATCGGCATGGGCGCCTGTACGGATTCCAAAGTGAACCGTATGCGTTTCAAAGATCACGACTACGCAGCGATTGCCGATTTCGACATGGTGCGTAATGCCGTTGATGCAGCTAAAGCTCGCGATGTTTCTGTCCGCGTCGGTAACATCTTCTCCGCCGATCTGTTCTACACGCCAGATCCGCAGATGTTCGACGTGATGGAAAAATACGGCATTCTGGGTGTGGAAATGGAAGCAGCCGGTATCTACGGTGTCGCGGCAGAGTTCGGTGCGAAAGCGCTGGCCATCTGTACCGTTTCTGACCACATTCGTACCGGTGCGCAGACCACGTCAGAAGAGCGTCAAAACACCTTCAACGAAATGATCGAAATCGCGCTGGAATCCGTTCTGCTGGGCGATAACGAGTAAGTTCACATCAGCCCGGATGTTCGCTCCGGGCTGTTTTTTCCTGTGTTTCCCTTCACATCTTTCTGTAAGCAACCTGCTGACTGTCCGCCGCTGGCGGTGCAACCGAAGGCTCGTCTGTGTGGTTCTCTGTGTGCGCTTTCTTCTCTGGTTCGAGCGGTGTTAACTGTATTTGATGTCTGAAACTGGCCTGTACGGCAGGCTGATGGCTGACGGCCAAAACAATGGTTTGTGGCAGCGTAATCCTGATGTGCTCTAACAGCTGAAGTGCTGCCGCGTCGTCGAGCTGGCTGGTGGCTTCATCCAGACAAAGCAATGTCGGGCGCAGCAGTAGCGCACGCGCAAGCGACAGGCGCTGCTGTTCGCCACCCGATAACTCCCGACTCCAGTTCGCTTTGTCGTCCAGACGAGGAACCAGCGCGGTCAGCCCGGTTTGTTCCAGCACCGCGATCAGCTGTGCAGTATCCGCTAACTGTGCCTGCGGATAACACAGAACCTGACGCAGCGTGTCCTGCGGTAAATAGGCCTTTTGCGGCAGAAACAGCGCGCGGCCCTCAGGGAAATACCACTCTCCTTGTGAGACTGGCCACAGCCCCGCCAGCGCCCGTAGCAGCGTGGTTTTTCCCGTGCCGCTGGCCGCGTTAAGCGTCGCCCATTCGCCAGCCTGAAGTGTGAGCGTTAGCGGGGAGAAATACGGCGAACCATCGGGGCGCGGTACGGACAGCGCGTTGATATGCAGAGTATGGCCTTCATGGCGCGGTGCTTCCGGCACAGGCAGTTGCTGTAAGCGGTGCTGGAATTCCCACAGGCGTTCAATCGTGGAAGACCACTGAACCAGCTGGCGATAGGCATCGATAAACCAGCCAAAGGCGTCCAGCACATAGCCGAAGGCGGATCGCGCCTGCATAATCGCCCCGAGGCTAATCTGACGTGTGAGAAACAGCGGCAGCGTAGCGAAAACCGGGATAATCAGGCTGAAGCGGAAATAGCTGGTCGTAAAGCTCTCCAGCCGGAATTCCCGCGCCATTAAGCGCTGCCAGTTTTGCACGATGGGCTGGAAATACTGCCGCATCCGCTGCTGCTCGGCGTCACTCCCCTGATAAAACGCAATCTGCTCGCTGTTATCCCGCACCCGCAGCAGCGTGGCGCGATAGTCGGCCTCTGTCCGCTGGCGTTCAATATTTAGCTTGTGCAAGCGGTGCCCCAGCAGGTGCGTCACCACGCTGGCTACTGCGGCGTAAACCAGCGCGATCCACACCAGATAGCCGTGGATCGTGATGGTGTAGCCGGCTAGCGTGAAGGTATGGACGCCGGAAAGCTGCCAGAGGATCGCGATGAAAGAGAAAAAGCGGGCGGTATTTTTCAGCAATGAGAGCAGGAGTTCGAGGCTTTGTTCGATCAGCAGGCGAATATCTTCCGCGATGCGCTGATCGGGGTTATCCAGCCCTGAGTTGAGCTGATAGTGGGCGTGATTGCGCAGCCAATCCTGCTCATACTGCTGCGTCATGGTATCGCGCCAGCGGATAATCAGCTGTTTCTTGAGCCAGTTGCCGCAGATGATGACCAGCACGAACAGCAGCGTATAGGCCAGATAGCGCACGGCCATATCGTAGACTGAGGCGTGCTGAAAATAGTCGGCCAGCGCGTCGTAAAAATCCCGACTCCAGTTATTGTACTGCACGCTGATCCACACGACGGAGAGCGTCAGGCTCATAATCAGCAATAGCAATAACCACAGCAGCGTGGCGCGTGTCGTCAGCCAGAAAGGCGCGACCAGTGAATAAAAGCGTCTAAGCGTTTGCATAATGGATGGGGCGATGGCCTGCCAGCAGACGCTGGCAGGCGTGTTCGCTTAGAAATTCCACTTCGCGGTCAGCATGAAATTACGTGGATCGCCGTAATAGTTGTTGCCGCTAAGATGGCGGTTGTTCAGGTTTAAGAAGTAGGTTTTATCCGTCAGATTATTACCCACCAGATTGAAGCTCAGGTTTTTGCTGTGTTGATAACGGATGTTGGCGTTAAACAGGGTGTAGCCGCCCTGATGCAGGCCATAAGCCCGATTAGGGTAGGTTTGCGTCTCGGTCTGTGCCGTCATACCCGCGCCAACCGTCCATTGGTTCAATTCACCCGGCAGATTGTATGAGGTGTAGAGCTTGAACATATGCTTCGGTGTGCGGGGGCTGAACTGTGCGGCTCTTTCATTCGCGCTGCCTTCAAGATATTTACTGTTAGTCAGGGTATAACCGGCCTGAATCTGCCAGCCTTCGGCCAGTTTGCCCGTGACATCGAACTCGACACCCTGGCTGCGTACTTCGCCTTGAGCTTGGGAGCAGCTTGTCCCGATCAGGCAAACTGAGCTATCTGCGACGGCTATCGCACGGTTCGCCTGAATGATGCGGAACAGCGCCAGCGAGGTATTCAGATCGCCATCAAAGAACTCGCCCTTCACGCCGGTTTCATAGTTGGTGCCGGTAATGGCTGGCAGCAGCTGACCGTTGCGATCTTTTTCGCTCTGCGGCTTGTAGATCTCGGCGTAGCTCAGATACCAGGTGTAGTTGTCGGCAAAGTCCCACAGCAGGCCACCGTAAGGCACAAATTCATTGCTGGCATGCAGGCTGCTGAGTGAGGACGTATTGCGGAAATGGTTAGTGAAATATTCGTCGTAGCTGTAGGCGCTGTAGCGGCCACCCAGAATCAGCTTCCAGTCATCCGCCAGCTCGAATCTGGCCGTGGCGAACGCGCCGCGCTGATATAAATTAAAGCGGTCGTTGTAGTGATTGCTGTAGAGACTCGTATTTGACCAGTCTGGTTCTGCCAGCGAATTCGGCTGCCAGTTGAAGATATTCACGGTGCTGGTGTTGTTGATGCGGATATGATTGTTATCGAAATTCTCTTTCTGATAATCACCGCCTACCACCAGTTCATGGTTGCGTCCCAGCAGTTCGAACGGGCCGTTCAGGCTCAGGTTGTAACCCCACTGTTCGGCCTTATTGTCGTAGCGCAGGTTATTGTTCAGCGACGAATTTCCTGTTGCCGGATTGACGCCGCTTGTGCCGTTCATGATGCCGATATAGCTGCTGTCCGCGCGGGAGTGGATATAGTTCAGCGCAGTTTTCAGCGTCCAATCATTATCGAAGTGGTGCTCCAGTTCGACAAACGGGTTAATTTTTTCAAATTCGATGCGGTTCCAGCTTGCGCCCAGATAGGTGGATCGCGGCAGGTTCAGGCTACTTTTATTGGTAGCGAACGGGATGCCATACACATCAGGCACGCCCCGGGTCTTTTGCCAGTTGATGCCGCCAGTGATCGTGGTGGACGGCGTCAGATCGTAGGCCAACGTGCCGAACAGCACTTTTCTTTCACTGTGTTCGTAATCTTTAAAGCTCTGTCTATCCTGATAGACGCCAACGAGACGGCCGCGCAGGCTGGCATCGTCGTTCAGCGGCCCAGAGACATCGAGCTCGCTGCGGTAATTATCCCAACTACCCGCGCCAACGCTGCCGGATGCCTGAAAGTTGTGGGTAGGCTGTTTGCGCACCAGATTAACGGTGCCGCCGGGTTCGCCATTGCCTTGTGACAGGCCGGACGCGCCGCGCAGGATCTCGACGCGGTCATAAATTGCCAGATCGGGCGATTCGCTGGAGGCCTGCACCGCGCCCATGTTGGAGACGCTGTTCTGGCTGGAGAAGTTCACCCCGTCTTCCTTGATATTATCCATCACGAAAGCGCGCGATTCGTATTTCACCTGATAGCTATTCTGATTGACCACGTTAATGCCGGTGGTCTGCTTCATCGCCTCATCCAGCGAGGTCATGTTCTGATCGTCCATACGCTGGCGCGTGACAACGCTCACCGACTGCGGCGTTTCTCGCGGCGACAGATTCAGCTGCGTTGCGGTGTTCATGCTGCGCGTGGTGTAGGACTGGGTGCCTTCGGTCACGCCGTGGCGGTTGACGCCCGCCACGACCAGCATTTCATCCCCCTGCGGTATTCTCTGTAAGCGCCAGACGCCGTTAGGCTGCGGAATCACCTGAAGCCCGCTTCCGGCTAGCAGAGCCGAAAATCCGCCATCGACGCTGTAATTCCCTTGCAGGGATGGCCCGGTTTTTCCGGTCGCCAGCTGTGCATCGCCGACCAGATAAACGCCCGACTGGGCGGCAAACTGGTTTAGCTGCTGGTTAAGCGGCCCAGCAGGAATCGCGTAGGTTTTGGTTGCTGCCGCGGCTGTCGTTTCTGCTGCGATGGCAGTGGAATGGACGAACAGCGGTGCGCCGCACAGCAGCAGATGAACGGCAATTGCCAGTTTGGACGGTGTGCGCTGTGTAGAGAAAAATGGAATCAATGCCATGAAAATTCGCCTTCTGACCCAGAGTAAAAATTGGTGGTTTTACTGTGAATCGAACGACAGTGGAAAAAGGGGAACTCAAAAGAGAAAATTTTTTGGCTGTCTCCTCAAAAAACGGTATCCAAAAAAACAGTATCTAAAAAAGACGGCGAGTTCAGCGCGGTTCGACGGTCACCCACCACGGAAAACGGCGATGGATGCGGACCGGGAAGGCCTGCGCCAGCATGTTCAGTGCCATGTCGGTATCGGTTAAGGGGAAGGTGCCCATCACGCGTAAATCCGCGATGGCAGGCTGGCACGCCAGATAGCCGTAGCGATAGCGGGACAGCTGTGCCACGACGTCCCCCAACGGCATGTTGTCCGCCTGGAGCACGCCGAGTGACCAGCCGGCATCGTTCTGCTGGTTGGGTACGATGTTACCTTGACCTTCGGCGTTAAAACTCAGGTGATAGCCCGCGTTGACCCGACGTGCGGCGGTGGCGTTCTTGGCGCTGACGTCGACCGCGTGTTGGTAAACGGTCAGCGTGGTGGTGTCCGACTCCTGCGCAACGCTAAAGCGCGTGCCCAGAGCCTGCAAGCGCCCTTGTGCGGTGGTGACGAAGAAAGGGCGAGCATCGGCGGCGGTATCAATCAGAATATCCCCCGCCAGCAGGGCAATTTCCCGCCTCTGGTCGCTGTAGCGGATATCAATCGCGCTGGCGGTGTTCAGCCACAGTCGGGTGTTGTCCGGTAAGGTCAGCGGTTTGATTTCCCCAACGGCGCTGTGATGATCGGCCGTCATCGCCAGCAGCGAGCCTTTTAACGGCGTGTGGCGGTAAGTCAGCCAGGACAGCAGAGAACCGGTGCTGAGCAGCGCGGCGAGCTTGAGCGCACGGCGGCGTGTCATCGGCGCAGGCTGGTGCAGCAGTGTATTCAGCGCGGGTTGTTGACTGTCGCCACGCAGCGGCTGGAAGCGCTGGCTGACCGTTTGCACGTATTCCCAGGCCTGACGATGTTCTTCGCTTTCGTCCATCCAGCGCTGCCAGTGGCGGTAGTGCTCATCGTCAGGTTCCCGATCGCACAGCTGGGCGTACCATTGGGATGCCTGTTGCAAGGCGATAAAGCTGGGTTTATTCATGAATGAACGGCCTGACCGTCCGCGTCTATCTCCGCTTCCAGCAGCACACAATGCAGCATGGCCTGCGCCATGTACTTTTTCACCATGCGTTCGGAAACGCCCAGCGCCGTAGCAATTTCCCGATAGGGCAATCCCTGAACCTGCGCCATGATAAAGGCGGTACGCACCTTCTCCGGCAGCGCACGCAGCATGGCATCGACCTGATACAGCGTTTCGAGAATGATGTTGCTGTCTTCTGCGGATAGGGCAACTGGCTCCGGCTGTTCGGCTAACGAGGTGAGCCAGACGCGCTCAATTTCCCGTTTGCGCCAGAGATCGACGCACATGCCTTGCGCCATCACGCTCAGGTAAGCCCGCGCGCCTGCGTGGCTGTCGAACTGGCGCGGTTTCAGCAAGAGCCGTAAAAATACATCCTGCGCCAGATCGGCCGCATCACACAGATTCCCCAGCCGTTTGCGCAATAGCCCTTGCAACCAGCCATGATGCTGACAATAGAGCTGATGCAGATCTGCTGAGGTATCAATATTGGCTGATGACATGTCTGGTGCCTGAAACGAAGCGATAGGAGGTCAAATTTCAGGCGCATATTAATTGAGAATGATTTTTATTTCAATGCTAAGGAAAATGTGGGTACTGATGTCGAGCGGGAAAATATCCCTCTCCGGCTGCGTAACATTAGCCGAGAGAGTCAGGCGCGCTCGGCATGCCAATGCAAATACGGCTATCAGGGGGGCGTTTAAGTAAACCAGTGGGAGACTGACCTTTAGGTTGATCATGGCGACTCAAGCTTCACATTTAACAGCGCCTTTTCCATCAACTGTCCCAGAACTGCCTGCACGTTGTGAACGGCTTGATTCTCAGTCCTTTGCTCCAGCCTAATGCCGATAGTCCCTGGTGAGGGTAAAACATTCCCCATTATGTGGAGATTGTTGGGCATCCCAATACGCGTACGCACGGTAATACCCAGCCCGGCCTGCACTGCTGCCCAGATACCGCTCAGGCTATGGCTGATAAACACCACTTTCCACGCAATACCAGCCCGGTCTAAGCTGGTTGTGGCACGTGAACGCATCAGGCAGGGGCTTTCAAGCATCACTAACGGCAAGGGTTCCCCCGTGCTAGTAGTGTGTTGATGTCCAGCTCTGGATGCTGTATCCACTCCAACTGGCACTGGTCGAGCAGTCGGCCTTCACGCGTGGTGTTCTCCGGCTGCCACAGTAGTGCCATATCAAGTGCGTTGTTATCAAGTGCGGTGAGCAGCGCTTGGTTACGATCTACTCGCGCAATAATCCGCAGCCCCGGATGGTGGCGTTTGAACTCGCCCAAAATATCAGGCATCAGCGACTCGCCAAAATCCTCCTGCATGCCAATGCGGATTTCCCCCTGCAATAGCTCACCTTTCACCGCTCGCTGCGCCTCATCATTCAGTGTCAACAGACGGCGGGCATAACCTATCAATATCTCGCCTGTATGGGTCAACACCAAGTGACGGCCCTGCTTTACCACCAGTTTGGCACCGCACTGTTGTTCCAACTTTTTTAGTTGGGCGCTTATCGCCGAGGTTGAGCGGCAAAGTCGTGTCGCAGCCAGTGCAAAGCTGCCGCACTCCATACCTGTCACAAAACTGCGTAGCGCATCGAGGTCAAGCGTCAGAGAAAGTTTGTCCATTATCGTCCTGAAATTCGGGATGGTTATTTGAAAATAATTTGATTTTCGGGATGAAACTATCGCGCCAGAATTGATCTACTGTCAATACGGAGAAAATACCATGGCGAAATCGCTTGATCGTGAAACGCTGGCCAGCGTCGCACCGAAACTGGCCGAACTGAGCATAGACACACTGTTTAATGATATTTGGAAGCGTGAAACGCTTTCCCCGCGCGAGCGTAGCCTGATCACACTGGGGGCCCTGACGGCGCAAGGGCGCGTGCAGCAGCTTCCTTGGCATATCAACTTCGCACAGCAGAATGGGTTAACCCGCGAAGAGATCGTTGAGGTTTTCACTCATCTGGCATTCTACGCAGGCTGGCCAGCGGCAGTTTCCGCCCTTGGTTGTTTGGAGGAATAAGGAAATGCCTTTCACCCGTATCACCCTGCGTCAGGGTTATAGTGACGCACAGATAAGTCAGATCTCCGATGTTCTGCAACAAAGCCTGATAGATGAGTTTGCTGTCCCGCCTGCCGATCGCTTTCAAGTGTTTGAAACGCTGCCAGCTGGCCAGCGCATATTTGACAGACATTATAAAAGTGGCGGACGTAGCGACAATTTTATGCAGTTCCATATTTTTGCGGGAAAACCTAGAACACGTGAGCAAAAGCGAAACTTCTTCCGCATGCTAAGCGAGCGACTGCATGGCGTGCTGAATATTCATCCGGATAATGTGATGGTGATAATCCAGTTTAATACTGCCGATGAATGGAGTTTCAGCAACGGCCAGATGTTGTCGGAGGAAATATTATGATTGTGATGCAATATCGCTTTACCTTACCAGCCGACTACGACATGGCTATCGTCAAGACACGCATTGTGCAGAACGGCGCTAAACTTAATGGCTTCCCTGGCCTGTTGTTTAAGGCTTATCTCATTTCCCTACGTGATGACGCTTTTTGCAATGAAAACTGCTATGCCCCGCTCTATGTATGGAAAAATGCTGAAGCGATGGCGCAGTTTTTACAGAGCCCCGGTTTTAAAAAGCTGACACTGGATTTTGGCTGGCCGCAGATCGATACTTGGCTGACGTTGCGTCTTCCAGCTATTGACGAAGTGAATAACGCTGCCTGGTTGTCGATGACAGCGCAGAACATTGCCGCGTATAGCGAGCTAGCATCATTGGCACTGGATGGGCAACTTTGTGCATGGGATGTCAGCCGTTGGCAAGTATTGCAGGTTAATTTTGGTGATGCTCCACAGGCCGAACGGGAGAATTTTCGTATTGAATATGTCGCGAATGAAGTACGGTAACTCATTGTTAGGTACATCATCTGGATAACGTCGTTGTAGATGCTTGTCACCTTGGTGGTATCTGTAGCACCCACTCCCTACTAAGCAAAAAAGCTGCTATCGCATAATGAAATAGCAGCTTTTATCAACATATTCTCTTAACTGACCAGCATGAGACCTAAGCTCCAGGTCACCCCGACAGTGTTACTTAATGGCCTGAGCCGGAACCTGTGCAGCGCTGTTAAAGCTGATCTCGTTGATGGCGCTCCATTTGTTCACATCGGTGCCAAACGTATCCAGCTTGAAGAATTTCGCTTTCACGGCAGGGAAAGTGAATTTTTCACCGTCTTTGGCATTGTTGGAGGTCACCAAATTGTCGGCCAGTTTTTGCCAGGTTTTCCCGTCGGTGGAGTAGGAAACGGAGAACTTCAGTTTGCGCTCGTCCGCTTTGAAAGGAACCAGAACAAAGTTCTCAACCGACTGTTCTTTATCCAGTTCTAACTGAACCCAACTCTCACCATTTGCTGCCCAGCGGGTTTTTACGTCGCCATCGGCAATGTTGGCCGGTTTGTGGCCCTTGTCTGAATCATAAGCGGAAGCTGTCACCGCCGTTACTTGTACCGCGTAAGCGGAAAGAGAGAATAAGCCGCACAGGAGCGTCGTAGCCAGAGTGTATTTTTTCATATTATTCCTCGTAGATAACGGATAAACCATGCATGCCTGCAAACCAGAAACATGAAATGGAATGTCATTGTGATAAAAAAGAAACGAGGTTTTATTTATGACGATCACGTTGCGGGGATTTTTCTGTCAGGAAAAAAGGCAGAGCGGGATGGGGCGCACATTATGGCACCCGCCATGTCGCGAGGAGTATAGATAAAGGTGTTAGCCGAGCGGCAGCGCCATGAGAATGGCGTCTTCCCGGCCTTGTGCCGTGGGGTAATAATCCCGGCGCACGGAGACTTCGTTAAATCCCAGACTTTCATACAGCGCGATGGCGCGTGCGTTTGACTCGCGGACTTCTAGCCACAGCGTCAGAATTCCGCGTCGCTCCATTTCGTCGATCAGGTGTTCCAATAGCTGACGACCCAACCCCTGACGCTGATGATCGGGGTGCACCGCGATATTGAACAATGTCGCTTCATCCAGCACGACCTGCGTGATGGCGTACGCAGCAAGCTGCCCGCTATGTTCCAGTTTCAGGTTGAAATAACGCTCCCCCTGATTGCTGATAAACGTCTTTTCCGACCAGGGAAAAGCGTGGCTGACTTGTTCAATTTTAAAGGCTTGTGCCAGGTCAGCTGGCGTCAGAGAAGATATCGTGTTCATGTTCACAGATCTGTTGCCACAGCGCCCGTTTGGCGTCGGCATTTTGATAAAGTTCGGAAAGCAGAGGGCTGGAAAGCTGAACGCCCTGTAGCGCAATGGGTTCCGCGATGCCCAACCGCCAGCTATGGCAGCGTGCATCGGCGGGCAGCATCTCAATCTGCTGTGGCGTCAGGCGATAGGCTTGCGCAGGTGTCAGCGCCAGACTGTGCAGAACGTCGGTCAGCAGCGGTTCATCATCGGCCAGCGGCTCGGCGGAGACGATCACCAGACGCACCTGTTCGGGCAGACTGACGGCGATTTCGCCTTGCAGCACTGTCGGGCGACGCAGCGTCCACTGCGTAATCCCCAGTTGCTGTAGCAGCCTGTCACGTCTTGATTCCATGCGTTATCCTGTCTGGCGTGCGAGAAAATAATTCGTGCCTATGCTAACAAACCCCGTCAGGCTGCGCCAACGTCGATGCGGTTATTTCCTCTCCGCTCTGCAACTTCGGGGACGAAGCGTATATAATCCCCCGCTCAATGATTAAGGAGCCGTAGCCCGATGTCCGCATTAACCCCCGCCAGTGAAGTCATACTGCGCCATAGTGACGAATTTCTTTCACGCCGAGTTCTGTTTGCCGGTGATTTGCAGGATACCCTGCCCGCGCAATTTGAGGCGGCGTCAGTGCGTGTCCATTGCAACCAATATCACCACTGGCAACAGATGGCAAAGCCACTTGGGGATAACGCTCAATATAGTCTGGTCGCGGATGTGGCGCTGGTGGCGGATAGCGACACGCTGATTTATTACTGGCCGAAGAGCAAACAGGAAGCAGAATTCCAACTGCGTAACTTGCTGTCCCTGATGCCGGTCGGTGCGGAAATCTTCGTTGTTGGGGAAAACCGCAGCGGTGTGCGCAGTGCTGAACCCGTGCTGTCTGACTTCGTTGAGCTGGCAAAAATCGACAGTGCACGTCGCTGTGGGCTTTACCACGGTCGGATTGACAAGCAGGCCAGCTTCACGCTGGACGAGTGGTGGGACGAGTATGCGACGGACGACGTGACCGTCAAAACGCTTCCGGGCGTCTTCAGTCGTGATGACCTGGATCCGGGTAGCCGACTGCTGTTGTCTACGTTTGAGCCGCACATGAAAGGCAAAGTGCTGGATATCGCCTGTGGTGCAGGCGTGCTGGCATCGGTACTGGCGAAACAGTCGCCGAAAATCCGCCTGACGTTGAGCGATGTCAGCGCAGCCGCCGTTGAATCCAGCAAGGCAACGCTGGCGGCGAATGCGTTAGAAGGCAGCGTGATTGCGAGTAACGTCTACTCAGACATCGACGGTCGCTTCGATATGATCGTGTCTAATCCACCATTCCATGACGGCTTGCAGACTAGCCTGCAAGCCGCTGAAATGCTGATTCGCGGCGCGGTGACCCATTTATCGATTGGCGGACAGTTGCGCATCGTCGCTAACGCCTTCCTGCCTTATCCCGCGTTGTTAGATGCCGCCTTTGGTAGCCATAAAGTGCTGGCGCAGACTGGGCGCTTCAAGGTGTATCAGGCCATCGTGGGCCGTCCGCCGCGCAAAGGCACTAAAGGCCGTCGTCGGTAATTACTGGTACTTCCTTTTACTGATACTTCCTTTACCGATTTAGTGCCGCCATACTCTCCTTGCCGTAGCGTTCACCTGCTGCGGCATCGGGCGGGAAAATGGCATCAATGGCGGCCAGTTCCTCTTTCGTCAGCGTGACATCCAGCGCCGCGACGTTCTCTTCCAGATAGCGGCGGCGTTTAGTGCCCGGAATCGGCACGATATGTTCACCCTGTGCCAATACCCACGCCAGCGCCAGCTGTGATGGCGTAACCTGCTTTTCCTGCGCCAGTTGGTTGATTTTCTCTACCAACTGTAGATTTTTACCGAAATTTTCCCCCGAGAAGCGTGGATTGGTACGACGGAAATCGTCGGTGGCCAGGTCGTCCGGGCTGCGAATCGCGCCGGTCAGGAAACCACGCCCCAATGGGCTGTAAGGCACGAACCCGATACCCAGACGCTCGCAGGTGGGTAGAATCTCGGCTTCCATATCGCGGGTCCACAGTGAGTATTCGCTCTGTAACGCCGTAATAGGGTGCACGCGATGCGCACGTTCCAACGTGCTGACGGAGGCTTCACTCAGGCCGATGTAGCGAATCTTGCCTTCCTGAACCAGTTCAGCCAGCGTGCCGACCGTCTCTTCAATGGGAACGGTTGGATCGATGCGGTGCTGATAGTAAAGATCGATAACGTCGGTGCCGAGTCGCGTCAGGCTGCCTTCCACCGCGCGGCGGATGTAGTCCGGTTTACCGCAGACACCGCGTGCATTGGGGTTTTCCGGATCGCGTACGATGCCGAATTTGGTCGCCAGAAAGACCTGCTCACGCTTGCCTTTTATCGCTTTGCCGAGCAGCAGCTCGTTGGTGTGGGGGCCATACATGTCGGCGGTATCCAGCAGTGTGACGCCCAGCTCCAGTGCGCGATGCAACGTGGCAATGGATTCTTTTTCATCCTGCGCCGTGGAGTAGAAATCACTCATTCCCATGCAGCCCAGCCCAATAGCCGAAACCTGCGGGCCGTTCGCGCCTAATTTGCGTTGTTGCATTGTCATCTTCCTCATCTCGTTGGCAGTGAAAGCAGTCTGGTTGTTTATCCAACAAAGATAAATACCGCTTTTTATGCAACACTATTCAAAAATAACCAACAATGGTGGCGCGATGGATCACATTCAGGCGATGCGGGTTTTTGTGCGTATTGTCGAACTGGGTAGCTTCAGCCGTGCGGCGGAGCGACTGACGCTGCCACGCGCGACGGTGAGCAACACCATCAAACAGCTTGAAGCTCGGCTGGGAGTTCGTTTGCTGCAACGCACGACCCGTCAGGTGCAGATCACCGATGAAGGGCGCGTTTATTATGAACGCTGTCTGCAATTGCTCGCGGAAATTGAAGAGATCGACACGCTGTTCACGCAGCAAAAGCAGCAGCCGGTGGGTAAAGTGCGGGTGGATATGCCGCACTCGCTGGCGCGGGAAATCGTCGTTCCGGCGCTGGGCGAGTTCTACGCGCGCTATCCGCAGGTGACGCTGATGCTGAGCGCCAACGATGCGGCGATTAATGTACTGCGTGAAGGTGTCGACTGTGTGCTGCGCGCCTGGCAGACGGACGACGAAACGCTGGCGACCCGCCATTTGCCGTCAATGCCGCAGATGACTTGTGCGTCGGCCGACTATCTGGCGCGATACGGCGTGCCGCGTTCGCTTGATGAGTTATCGGGGCATCAGATGGTTGGCTATTTCTCTTTGCGTACCGAACACCGTTATCCGCTGGAATTCATGTCGGGTGATGAGTGCATTACGCGTATGTTGCCCGGTGCGTTGCAGGTTAACGGCACCGATGCCTACATCGCCAGCGCGCGTGCCGGGCTGGGGATTATTCAGGCACCGCGTCGCGGCCTACGCCCGTTTCTGGAAAGTGGGGAACTGGTGGAGATCCTGCCGGAAATGCCGCCGCCTGCGATGCCGCTTTACGTGATGTATGCGCCCGGTCGTTTTCTCGCGCCACGGATTCGGGTGTTTATAGAATGGCTCGATGAGCTCTTTACGCGCAACGCCGCAGCGAGATGGTGATTTTTGCAGCAAACCCCGCATTCCAGAGGAAATAATCATTGACGTGAACGCGAAAACCTCTAGAATTCGCCCCCGTAGTGATATTGCGTAAAGCAGTGTTGCGAAGGTGGCGGAATTGGTAGACGCGCTAGCTTCAGGTGTTAGTGTTCTTACGGACGTGAGGGTTCAAGTCCCTCTCTTCGCACCAACATCACTACAGCTGTTCTGGTTTGTCGAACCGAAGCAGTAAATCAATATCACGTAGTAAAAAATTGCATGACAGAGTTGCGAAGGTGGCGGAATTGGTAGACGCGCTAGCTTCAGGTGTTAGTGTTCTTACGGACGTGAGGGTTCAAGTCCCTCTCTTCGCACCATGTCGTGATAGATTTATTGTATAAGACAAACAACGTTCTCAGTGCGAAGGTGGCGGAATTGGTAGACGCGCTAGCTTCAGGTGTTAGTGTCCTTACGGACGTGAGGGTTCAAGTCCCTCTCTTCGCACCACAGACTCCCTCTGTACTTCCCTATTTATTCTCTCTTATCCCGTTTCTGGCTATGTCGTTTTCTTGCGATATTTACCATTCTGGGCTTGTGTACTATCCCTCGTTTATTGATCCATTTACTGATCAACGCACATTTACAGCGTCGTTAGATTAAACGTGACAGACAGCGCCGCCAAACCGCCAGCCAGCGCAATGCAGGATGGCAGCAGTAAATAGTGGCGTAAGCGTTGATGGAACAGCATGACAAGCGTCGCCAGCAGGGCGATGGCGATAATCACTTTTAGATGCGTCAGGTTCAGGTTGAGCAGTGCCAATAGCGGCATGATGGCACAAGGCAGCAGCACGCCCCACGCACTAGACAGATGCTTCCCCATACACCAACTCACACCCCATAGCCCGCAGGCTGTGATCATTGCTGTCAGCATTTTTCCACCCGTCAAAAATGATAATGATAACTAATATCATATAAGAATTTATATCAATTACTAGCTTTTTGACGAGCAGATGGTTGGAATTTTCTACCTAGGCGCGTTAATCGGGGTGTTGAGTGCTTAAATGCTGGCGTATCAGGTGGATCATATTCACGATAGCGGGCGATCGCTCATGTTTGCGCCAGATAGCCGCAATTTGTGTATGGATTTCGGGCATGCCGATATCATGATAGGTCACATTATCCGCCTTAATACAGGCGAGAGATTCCGGCACAAGCGTGATGCCGAAGCCTGCGGCGACCATCCCGATGGTGGCCATTAACTGCGGAGCAAATGGGCTGGGTCTAGGGCCATAGCCTGACAGATAGCAGGTGCGGATAATCATATCGTGCAGCCCCGGACACACCTCGCGCGGGAAAATAATCAGCGGCTCCTGACGCAGTTCGCTGAGTGAAACCTGCGCTTTATGGCTAAGCGCGTGTCCAGCGGGTAACACCAGCTTCATCGGCTCTTCGGCCAAAATTTCCCCATTAATCTCATCACTGAGATCGCAGGGTAGGCGCAGAAATGCGATGTCGATATTGCGTTCTTGCAGCGCCGTAATGAGCGCAGCGGGATTTTCCTCCTTTGGCAGCGGCTGAACGTGTGGATGCTGCTGACAGTAACGATGCAGCAGCGCAAGCACGGTCGGGTGGAACATAGCCGACGGCGAAAACCCCACGTTCAGGCTACCTTTCTCACCTCGCGCAATGCTTCTTGTCCGCGCGATTGCCGAATCGGTAAGCTGCAAAATCTGACGTGCATCCTCATACAGCGCCTGTCCCGCTTCCGTCATTTCTACGCCGCGCGTCAGGCGCTTGAACAGCGGTGTACCGATCTCCTGCTCGAATTTCTTGATCTGCTGGCTGAGAGGCGGCTGTGACATCCCCAGATTTTCTGCTGCACGCGTGAAATGCTTTGCTTGGGCAACGGCGACAAAATAGCGCAGATAACGTAGCTCCATTTACGTAACTCCATATGTTTCCGATCTTGAAATGACCTTTATTGCATATTGGAATTTTGTCCTCTTCCGCGTCAATCTTTATCTAAAGATTAGTAATGTTTAAGTAAGTGGTGCGGTGAGAAGGAAGGTATGAAAACGAATATCGGTGAGCAATCCTGTGAAGATGCCTTTGTCAGATACGCCTATGACTTTCGGCGACAGCATGCAGACAGCGTTATTTATCAAACCTCATTAATGAGTGGACTAATAAATGGCGTATACGAAGGTAGCCGAACGATGGCTGAATTACTGGAGCATGGCGACTTTGGATTAGGAACATTTAATAGTTTGGATGGGGAACTGGTTGCCTTGAATAGCCAGATTTTCCAGCTGTTATCCGACGGCAGCGCACGGGCGGCGAAGCCAGAGCAGAAAACGCCGTTTGCGGTCATGACGTTCTTTCGTCCGACAGAAACGATCCGTTTTGATCGCTGGACCTCGCGTGCAGACGTACATCGCCAGATCGATGAGATCGTGGGAACGGATAACCTGTTCTGTGCCCTGCGGATTGATGGGAATTTTCGCTGCGTTGAAACGCGTACTGTCCCACGACAGTGCCGACCTTATAAACCGATGCAGGAAGCAATTGAAGGGCAACCAACTTTTCATTTTGAACACCGTAGCGGCAGCGTTATTGGTTTTCGTAGTCCAGCTTACACTCAGGGAATTAATGTCGCGGGTTACCACGAACATTTCATTACTGACGATCGCCAGGGCGGCGGCCATATTCTGAATTATGACGTCGAACACGGCACGCTGATGTTTGGCGTGATTGCCAAACTGATCATCGATCTGCCTCAGGATCGGGAATTTCTCAATGCCGATCTGTCCTCAGAAAACCTCAACAGCGTCATCAAGTCAGTAGAGAGTTAGTCATTTCATCGGAGTCATGTCATGGAAAAGTCCACCGAACAGCAAAGCTGGCGTAGCGGAGCCGAGCTGATTGTAAAACACCTGGAAGCGCAGGGCGTGAAGCATATTTTTGGTATTCCCGGCGCAAAAATTGATCGCGTGTTTGATGAGCTGGAAGACTCAACGATCCAAACGATCCCCGTACGGCATGAGGCGAACGGCGCGTTTATGGCGGCGGCGATAGGGCGTCTCACAGGGAAAGCGGGGGTGACGCTGGTGACGTCCGGCCCCGGTTGTTCAAATTTAGTGACTGGGCTGGCAACGGCGACCGCAGAGGGAGATGCCGTTGTGGCGTTGGGCGGAGCGGTTAAGCGGGCAGATAAACTTAAGCTGACGCACCAGAGTCTGGACACCGTCAGCCTGTTTCAGCCGGTCAGTAAATTCAGTGCGGAAATTACGGCTTCTTCCGCCATATCGGAAGTGCTGGCGAATGCGTTCCGGGCGGCGGAGAGCGGGCGTCCGGGGGCGGCGTTTGTCAGCCTGCCGCAGGATATCGTCAATGAACCGGTTAGTAGCCCAGTGCTGGCGTGTCCGAATTTGCCGCTGCTAAACGGCGCACCACATAGCGACATTTCCGAAGCGGCCAAACGGCTGCGGCAGGCTAAAAATCCGGTGCTGCTGCTCGGATTAATGGCTAGCCAGCAGGAAAATGCACAGGCGCTGCGTCGTTTCCTTCACCATAGCAAACTCCCCGTGACCAGCACGTATCAGGCTGCTGGCGTGATCGATCAGCAGCAGTTCGATCACTTTGCTGGACGTGTCGGATTATTCAACAATCAGGCTGGCGATAAGCTACTGCAACAGGCGGATGTGATCGTGACCGTGGGCTACAGCCCGATTGAGTACGATCCGGTGTTATGGAATAGCGGCAAGGCGACGCTGATCCACATCGATGTGCTGCGGGCGGAGATCGACAGTGCTTATCGTCCCGATATCGAGCTGCTCGGGAATATCGCGATGACGGTGGACACGCTGAATACCTGCATCAGCGAGCCGTTTATCTTATCTGCTGATACACGGCTCGTATTGCAGGATCGTCAGCGCCAGCGTCACGATCTCAGTACGCGCGCGATCGACATGGCGGGGTTTGCGATCCATCCTCTGCGTCTGGTGCGGGCGATGCAGGATATCGTGAATGAGGATGTCACGCTGTGTGTGGATATGGGGAGTTTCCATATCTGGCTGGCGCGCTACCTGTATAGCTTCCGGGCGCGACAGATTTTGATGACCAACGGCCAGCAGACGATGGGCGTGGCGCTACCGTGGGCAATCGCCGCATCACTGGTGCAGCCTGGCAAAAAAGTGGTGTCTGTCTCCGGCGACGGCGGGTTTATGCAGTCCAGTATGGAGCTGGAAACGGCGGTGCGCCTGAAAAGCAATCTCCTGCATATCATCTGGGTGGATAACGGCTACAACATGGTCGAAATCCAGCAACGGCACAAATACCATCGTCCGGCGGGCGTGTCGTTTGGGCCGATTGACTTCAAAGCGTATGCGGAAGCATTCGGTGCGAAAGGGTTTGCGGTGGAATCCGCGGATGAACTGGTCAGCAAACTCCGTCAGGCGATGGACGTTGACGGCCCTGCCGTGATTGCGATCCCCGTTGATTATTCCGATAACCACTGGCTGATGGAGAATCTGAATATTAGTGTGCTGATTTAGTTTGTATAAATTTTGTGCCCGCTTATTTGTGCCCGCATAGTAACGATTGCGGGCACAAAACAGAGCCTTGCTATAATGCGTTAATAAATCGACTGATACAGTGCTTTAATCTCACCAATATTCGTATCGCGCGGGTTGCCGCCGGTACAAACATCGTCAAAGGCGGCCTGTGCCAGTGCGGGAATATCCTCTTCTCTTACCCCAACATTGCGCAGTCTCGGTGGAATATCTACATCGTGGGAAAGTTGCCGCACGGCGTTAATTGCGGCTTCCCGCGCTTGGGCTATCGGCATCTCTGCCGCGCCTTTTACCCCCATTGCCACGGCGATGTCCCGGAATTTTTCACCAGTATAATCCGCGTTGTAGGCCATGATATGCGGCAGCAGGATCGCGTTAGCAACGCCGTGCGGGGTGTTGTAAAACGCGCCAAGCGGATGCGCCATGCCGTGTACCAGCCCAAGCCCGACGTTCGAGAACCCCATGCCAGCGATGTATTGCCCCAGCGCCATCTCTTCCACGCCTTTTGGTTTCCCGGCGACGGAGTCGCGCAGTGAACGGCTGATAATTTCAATGGCCTTCAGGTGTAGCGTATCGGTCAGCTCCCAGGCAGCTTTAGTGGTGAAGCCTTCAATGGCGTGCGTCAGGGCGTCAATCCCCGTAGCGGCTTTCAGCGAGGCAGGCATGCTCATCATCATGTCGGGATCGACGATGGCGACAATCGGAATATCATGCGGATCGACACACACGAATTTGCGGCGTTTTTCTTCATCCGTGATGACGTAGTTGATAGTAACTTCTGCGGCCGTACCGGAGGTGGTCGGGATCGCGATAATCGGGACAGCAGGGCGTCGGGTGGCCGCAACGCCTTCCAGACTGCGGACATCGGCGAATTCAGGGTTATTGATAATAATCCCGATAGCCTTACAGGTATCCTGCGGTGAGCCGCCGCCAACCGCGATCAGGTAATCGGCCTGTGATGCCTTGAAGCGCTCGACGCCCCTTTCCACCACGGCGATGGTTGGGTTAGGAATCACTTCATCGTAGATATCGTAGGGTAAGCCTGCTGCATCCAGCTTCGCCGTGACGTTGGTCGCGACGCCAAATTTAACCAAATCCTTGTCTGTCACCAGCAGCGCTTTTTTGAACCCCCGACGTTTCACTTCATCGACGATGTGCGCAATCGCACCCGTGCCAAAGTAGGACGTTTCGTTAAGGATCATTCTGTTAGCCATCATCTATCTCCTAATCACGTTTGATTTTGATAAAGCGAAAAATACATGCTGCGCAATTCCTTGCTATTAGTGTGGGATAAATCGGTTATCAGCGCCTTCCGTCAGGTGCCATGTCATCTTGTTCGCTGGCACTGAGGTAAAGACGCCTGAGAAGCGGTTCACAGAATGCAGAGTGAGGAGGGAGTCAATCTGGGAGTCGTTGTTGGTTTTTGATTGAAAAAATCTAATTTAGGTTTGTTTTTATCATTATATTATCTAATCCGAACGGCGTTTTCAGCTGGGTGTCAATGCCTGCGTTAGCCAGTTTTAATGTCATTAATTTGTGGTTTTCTCTGATTTAAATAATTTACGTGCTTATTTTTGTCATTTATTAAGAATATTACGCTGCTTTGTTTTTTGTGGGCGGCTCGACTTTCTTTGTCTTCTATATAATTTATCTTATGTCTGAGAGAGTGGTTTAACCTGCGCGTCGGTGGTAAGTTCAGTCATAAGATATCGTTTGCGTAGTGTGTTTTATCGCCTAAACGCCATGCGCTGAAGAGGGATGAAGAATGGCAAAGCAGACCCCGTTGTACCAACAACATCTGGCCGATGGCGCCAAAATGGTGGATTTTCACGGCTGGATGATGCCGCTGCATTACGGTTCTCAGTTGGATGAGCACCACATTGTGCGTCGGGAAGCCGGCATTTTTGATGTCTCCCACATGACCATCGTCGATTTGCACGGCGCGAGAACGCGTGAATTCCTGCGCTATCTGCTGGCGAATGATGTCGCCAAACTCACACTGCCGGGCAAAGCACTTTATACCGGCATGCTGAATGCCTCCGGTGGCGTCATCGACGATCTGATCGTTTATTTTCTCACGGAAGACAATTTCCGACTGGTCGTGAACTCCGCGACCCGTGAAAAAGATCTCGCCTGGATCGGGCAGCACGCTGCACCGTTTGGGGTTGAAATCCGTGAGCGCGACGATCTGGCGCTGGTCGCGGTGCAAGGTCCGCAGGCGCAGGAAAAAGTGCAAGAAATCCTGAAGGCAAAAGGCCTGAGTGATGCCGACGTGGCAGCGGTCGCTAGCATGAAGCCATTTTTTGGCAAGCAGGCGGGTGACTTCTTCGTTGCCACGACAGGTTATACGGGCGAAGCCGGTTATGAAATCGCGCTGCCGAATGAGCAGATGGTCGATTTCTGGCAACAACTGCTGGCTGTTGGCGTGAAGCCATGCGGACTGGGCGCACGCGATACGCTGCGGCTGGAAGCGGGGATGAACCTGTACGGTCAGGATATGGATGAAGGCATTTCGCCGCTGGCGGCCAATATGGGCTGGACAATCGCCTGGCAGCCGGAGGATCGCGAGTTTATCGGGCGTGAGGCATTAACGCATCAGCGTGAAAAAGGGACCGATCAACTGGTTGGTTTAGTGCTGACGGAAAAAGGCGTATTGCGCAATGATTTACCTGTGCGCTTTACTGATAGTGATGGCGTGATGCGCGAAGGGGTCATCACCAGCGGATCGTTCTCGCCGACGCTTGGCGTGAGCATCGCGCTGGCGCGTGTTCCGGTGGGGATTGGTGAACAGGCGATTGTGCAGATTCGTCACCGCGAACTGCCTGTCCACGTGACCAAACCCGGCTTTGTCCGCGCCGGAAAAGCCATCGTTCAGTATTGAATAACTTCTTATGTCATACCCTAAATAATTCAGGTTGCAGGAAGGCGGCGACACAGTGAATCCCCAGGAGCTTACACAAGTAAGTGACTGGGGTGAGCGAGGAAAGCCAACGCACATGCAGCTTGAAGTATGACGGGTAGCGCACGGGATTAACGACTTTAGGAAAGGGGATGCAATGAGCAATGTACCAGTAGAATTAAAATACACCACGTCGCACGAATGGGTACTGCACGAGGGCAATGGTGTCTACAGCGTGGGCATTACCGAACACGCGCAGGAGCTTCTGGGTGATATGGTCTTTGTCGATTTACCCGAAGTGGGCACAGTCGTCGCCGCAGGCGATGACTGTGCGGTGGTAGAGTCTGTAAAAGCGGCGTCGGATATTTATGCGCCCATCAGCGGTGAGATCTTAGAAGTTAACGAAGATCTGGAAGGCTCCCCAGAGCTGGTCAACAGCGCGCCTTATACCGATGGTTGGCTGTTCCGCATCAGAATTTCTGATGAGTCTGATTTGGACGAACTGCTTGATGCCGAAGGCTATCAGGCGTCGCTAGAAGAAGACGAGTAGTTATCGCGCCCCCGGTTTTGCTGAACCGGGGGCGTTTTGTTTTATTCGCCCGCGTCATCTTTCAGCGCGGTAGCGATCACGATTGATGCAAGCACGATTAATGCAGGAAATTACTGTAATGACCCAGACACTCAGTCAACTCGAACATGACGGCGCGTTTATCGAGCGCCATATCGGTCCTTCCGTCAGCCAACAGCAGCACATGCTGTCGGTGGTCGGCGCGACGTCGCTGGATGCGCTGATCCGCCAGATTGTCCCGGTGGACATTCAATTGCCTAGCCCGCCAGCGGTGGGAGAGGCGGTGACGGAACATGAAGCGTTAGCTGAGCTGAAGGCCATTGCAGGACGCAATCAACGTTATAAAAGCTACATCGGCATGGGCTACAGCGCAGTGCTGATGCCGCCAGTGATTTTACGCAACGTGCTGGAAAACCCAGGCTGGTACACCGCCTATACGCCGTATCAGCCGGAAGTTTCTCAGGGGCGTCTTGAAGCGCTGCTGAATTTCCAGCAGGTCACACAGGATTTAACCGGATTGGATTTGGCCTCCGCGTCTCTGCTGGATGAAGCGACCGCTGCGGCGGAAGCGATGGCGATGGCGAAACGCATCAGTAAGCTCAAACAGGCCGAGCGTTTCTTCGTCGCCGACGACGTGCATCCGCAAACACTGGACGTCGTGCGTACCCGTGCAGAAACTTTCGGTTTTGAAATTGTCATCGGTAAGGCTGAAGAAGCGTTGAAAGACGATGCGGTGTTTGGCGTACTGCTGCAACAGGCGGGGACAACGGGCGAACTGCATGATTACAGCGACTTGATGGCCGCACTGAAAGCACGCAAGGTCGTCAGCTGCGTGGCGTCGGACATCATGGCGCTGGTGCTGTTGACCGCACCGGGCAAGCAGGGCGCGGATATCGTCTTCGGCTCCGCACAGCGCTTTGGCGTACCGATGGGCTACGGTGGGCCACACGCGGCGTTCTTCGTCTGCCGTGATGAACATAAACGTGCCATGCCGGGACGTATTATCGGCGTGTCGCGCGATGCTGCAGGTAATACCGCGCTGCGCATGGCGATGCAGACGCGTGAACAACACATTCGCCGCGAGAAGGCGAACTCCAATATTTGTACCTCGCAGGTGTTGTTGGCCAACATTGCGGGGATGTATGCGGTATTCCACGGGCCGGAAGGGCTTAAACGTATCGCAGGACGTATCCATCGTCTGACCGATATTCTGGCGGCGGGATTAACGCAGGGCGGGCTGCTGCTGCGCCATCGCAGCTGGTTCGACACGCTGACTATCGAAGTCGCGGACAAAGATGCGGTGCTGAGCCGGGCATTAAGTTTTGGCATCAACTTGCGCAGCGATCTGGCGAGTGCGGTAGGCATCACGCTGGATGAAGCGACCACGCGTGAAGATGTGCTGGCGCTGTTTGCCGTGCTGTTAGGTGACGATCACGGGTTGGATATCGATGCGCTTGATGCGGCCATCGGCCAGAAAGCGGCAACGATCCCTGCTGGGCTGGTGCGCCACGACGCGATCCTGTCGCATCCGGTGTTCAACCGCTATCACAGTGAAACCGAGATGATGCGCTACCTGCACCGTCTGGCGCGTAAGGATCTGGCGCTGAATCAGGCGATGATCCCGCTCGGTTCCTGTACCATGAAGCTCAACGCAGCGGCGGAAATGCTGCCGATTACCTGGCCGGAATTTGCCGAGCTGCATCCATTCTGTCCGACGGAACAGGCGCTGGGCTATCGTCAGATGATCGAACAGCTATCGGGCTGGCTGGTGCAATTGACGGGCTATGACGCGATTTGCATGCAGCCCAACTCAGGCGCGCAGGGTGAATACGCGGGGCTGCTGGCGATCCGTCGCTATCATGAAAGCCGCAATGAAGCTGGCCGCAATCTCTGTCTGATTCCTAGCTCCGCCCACGGTACGAACCCGGCATCGGCGCAGATGGCGGGGATGGATGTGGTGGTGGTCGCCTGTGACAAGCAGGGCAATATCGATCTGCACGATCTGCGTGAGAAAGCGCAGGCGGCGGGCGAACAGCTTTCCTGCATCATGGTGACCTATCCATCTACTCACGGCGTTTATGAAGAGACGATCCGTGAAGTGTGCCAGATCGTGCATCAATATGGCGGTCAGGTGTATCTGGACGGCGCGAACATGAATGCGCAGGTTGGCATCACGACGCCGGGCTACATTGGCGCAGACGTCTCGCACCTGAATTTGCATAAAACTTTCTGTATTCCACACGGCGGCGGCGGACCGGGCATGGGGCCGATTGGCGTGAAAGCGCATCTGGCACCGTTTGTACCGGGTCATCAGGTGGTAAAAATCGAGGGTGTGCTGACGGAACAAGGCGCGGTCTCTGCGGCACCGTTCGGCAGTGCGTCTATTCTGCCGATTAGCTGGATGTATATCCGCATGATGGGGGCGGAAGGGCTGAAACAGGCTAGCCAGATGGCGATCCTGAACGCCAACTACATCGCGACGCGCTTGCAGCAGGCGTATCCGGTTCTTTACACCGGCCGTGACGGTCGCGTGGCGCACGAATGTATTCTGGATATTCGTCCGCTTAAAGAGAGTACGGGTATCAGTGAGATGGATATCGCCAAACGTCTGATCGACTACGGTTTCCATGCGCCGACCATGTCATTCCCGGTAGCGGGCACGCTGATGGTGGAGCCAACGGAATCGGAAAGTCAGGTAGAGATCGAGCGCTTTGTTGACGCGATGCTGGCGATCCGTGCCGAAATCAACCGCGTTGCACAGGGCGAATGGCCGCTGGATGACAACCCGCTGGTCAACGCGCCGCACACGCAGGCGGAGCTGGTGGCCGACTGGGCGCACCCGTACAGCCGCGAGCTGGCAGTATTCCCAGCAGGCAGCGAACACAAATACTGGCCGAGCGTGAAGCGTCTGGACGATGTGTACGGCGACCGTAACCTGTTCTGCTCGTGTGTGCCGATGAGCGATTATGCGTAATTAACCGCGATCGTTGAGATGGTTACTGCCAGTGATGTGATAGGCGGACACTGAGTTATCGAATTAACGATAGTTTTCAGATACCGCCTTGTATCACCTAATCAGTTAGGCATAAGCAGTGGGTAGGGATAGCCCAAAATGGAGAAAAAATGAAAGTCAGACTTGCAGAACCTGATGAAGCAGAAGAATGTTGGGAGATCAGGAATCAGGCTATCCGCCATGGATGCAAGAGCAGCTATGAAGCGACAATTATTGCAGCATGGACACCAGAATCCATGCCGGAGGGATACAGGCGAGCTATTGCTACTAACCCGTTCTTTGTTGTTGTGGATTTAGATAACAGACCGGTTGCTACAGGCTTTCTCGATATTTCTTCTCGCAGTGTTGAGGCTATTTTTACCTTGCCTGAGTATGTTGGGAGAGGGTTGGCTGGAATGATTCTTGACGCTATAAAGAATGAAGCACGTGAACGTGATTATGAGCAATTAACATTATCCTCAACCCCTAATGCTCACTCTTTCTATCAAAAGCATGGTTTCCTGTTTCAGCAGGAAAGCTTGTATCAATCCACTCTTACTGGGAGTGAGATGCGCTGTATAGATATGGTTTTCAAATTATAGTATTGGCTGCTTTGCGGCTCGTAGGGTACTGGCTCATTGTTGTACTGAATTTAGCTCATCAACTTAGCCAGCGAATTATTTACTTTCGAAAACAAACTGTCATTAAACTGACGCCCCACTGACACGCTAGCGTTCTAGGGTAAGGCCTCTGTGTTTCACACTGAGCGACCTTTGAGTTATGCGTGCAAAATGCTTTCCCTATCTTGTGCTGTTGCCGACGCTGGTTTTTTTGCTTGCCTTCACCTATTTCCCCCTGTTGCGCTCGGTCATCGACAGCCTGTATGACACTCGGCTGAATGCCGATACACCGCTGTTCGTCGGGATAGATAATTTTGTGCGTTTGGTGCAGGACGCAGTGTTCTGGCAGGCGTTGCTGAACAACGTGCTGTATATCCTGATGACGGTGGTGCCCGGCGTGCTGCTGGCGCTGCTGCTGGCGGTGCTGTTGTGGGAAAACACGCGCGTTAACCGCTGGCTGCGTACTGCTTTCTTCTTTCCGATGATTATTCCGCTGGTGAGCGCCGCGACGCTGTGGCTGTTCATCTTTATGCCGGGGCTGGGGCTGCTGGATTACTATCTGGCGAAAGTGTTCGGCCCGATGAACAACAACTATCTCGGCATGAGCGATAGCGCGCTGGTGGCGGTGAGCATCATCGGTATCTGGAAATTTGCTGGCTACTACATGCTGTTTTTTCTCGCCGGTCTGCAAGCCGTTTCAGCCTCTGCACGCGAGGCGGCGCTGATGGAAGGGGCTTCACGGCGTCAGGTGTTTTTCTACGTCACGCTGCCGCTGCTGCGACCAACCATCGCCTTTGTGGTCACCATCGCTTTTATCTACGCCATTACCCAGATCGACCATGTCGCCGTGATGACGCGCGGCGGGCCGAATAATGCGACGACCGTGCTGCTCTATTACATCCAGGATC
The DNA here is from genome assembly GCF_002307355.1 of Pectobacterium polaris. Classification (NCBI taxonomy): domain Bacteria; kingdom Pseudomonadati; phylum Pseudomonadota; class Gammaproteobacteria; order Enterobacterales; family Pectobacteriaceae; genus Pectobacterium; species Pectobacterium polaris. Next base: position 1,919,791 of record NZ_CP017481.1, read on the forward strand.
TGGCGAATGACACGCACGATCTGGGCAAAGCCTCTGCGGCCACCTTCCTGACGCTGGCGATGCTGTTCGCCTTTTCCATTATGAATCTGAAAGTGCTGGAGAAAGGGGCGCACTATGAACGTTGAAAATACGAGCGTTGATCACCCGAATGTTGAGAACCTAAGCGTTGACGTTCGGCATGTTGCAAACCGCAGCGTTGCCAATCGCCATCCACTTCGCATCACGACGCGGTTCACGTTGCCGCTGCTGCTGATTTGCGCTGCGTTACTGTGGGTCAGTCCGTTTATCTGGATGCTGTCTTCTTCCGTCAGCACCAGCAGTTTTGGCGTGGACATGGCCTCGCTGCTGCCGCGTCTCCCGCTGACGCTCGATAACTTCCGCGACGCGTGGGACAGCGCCGACTGGTTACGGCTTTACACCAACACGCTTTTCTTTGCGGTCGGCACGTTTCTGGTACAACTGGTGACGATCACCACGGCGGGCTACATCTTTGCCTATCACGAGTTCCGCGGTAAAACGCTGCTGTTCTACCTGCTACTGATTCAGATGATGATCATGCCCGTCGTCATGATGGTGCCGAACATGATGACGCTCAAACAGCTTGGCCTGCTCAATACCCTGACCGGCGTGATGATGCCGTATTTTGCCTCGGCATTTGGCGTATTCCTGATGCGTCAGGCGTTTCTCAATATCGCCAAAGAGATTGAAGAAGCCGCGTTGATGGAAGGCTGTCGCTGGTGGCAGGTGGTGTTTCACGTCCTGATCCCGATGACCTGGCCGTCGATTCTGGCTTTTGCCACGGTCAGCATTACCTACCACTGGAACGAATATCTCTGGCCGCTGATGGTGCTCAACGACCCTGACAAACAGGTGCTGACCATTGGGCTGGTGTCGTTCGCCATGGGCGCGGAGTCCGGCGGGCAGTGGGGATTGATCTGCGCGGGCACGCTGCTGGTGTGCCTGCCGTTGATGGTGGCTTTTGTGGTGTTCCAGAAGCAGTTCCTGAGCAGCTTCGGCTTCTCGGGTATTAAGTGAATTGCTAATGGGTTAATTCGGGTCAATTAAATCTGGTTTTTAGGAGAAACTCGGGGATGAGGTTCCCGTAGGATGCCTCGCCCCGTGGTCACTCCGTGTATCTCGATCCTTAAACGATCGGCGTTCGCCAACGGGCGAAATAACGATAGAGGTGGTGGTTATGTTGCTGGCACAAATTTCCGATCTGCATTTTCGCAGTGAGGGGCGCAAGCTCTATGAATTTATTGATATTAACGGAGAAAACGCCAAGGTCATTAACCAGCTAAACGCGCTGAGTGAGCGGCCGGACGCGGTGGTGATTAGCGGCGACATCGTCAACTGCGGAAGCCCGCAGGAGTATCAGGTGGCACAGCGCGTATTGCAGATGCTGGATTACCCGATGTATGTGATTCCAGGCAATCATGATGATAAGCAGCATTTCCTCAACGCGATGCGCCCGCTTTGCCCACAATTGGGCGATGATCCAGAGAACATCCGCTATGCGGTGGATGACTTCCCGATGCGCCTGCTGTTCATCGACACCAGTCTGGCTGGGCAGGCGAAAGGCTGGCTGACGCCGTCCACGCTGGGCTGGCTGGAGCAGCAATTGCAGGATCACTCAACGCGCGAAACGGCGATCTTCATGCATCATCCACCGCTCCCGCTGGGATCGGCGCATATGGATCGGATCGCCTGCGAAAACGGAAGTGAGCTGCTGACGCTGATCGAGCGTTTCCCGCAGCTTACGCGGATCTTCTGTGGACATACGCACCGCCTGATTATGACGCAGCATCGGCAGGCGATTATTGCCACCGTGCCGGGTACCGTCCATCAGGTGCCGTATTTCTACTATGACGATACGTCGTACTACAACCTGGAACCCGCCAGCGTTGTCATGCACCGCTACGTGCCAGTCACGGGGCTGGTGAGCTACAGCCAGTCGATCACCTCGTACCCTGGACCTTACCTCTACGATCCGCGTATCAGCTGTCCGGTGGATGCGTAATGGCCGTGATTCAGTTACGTAATATCAGTAAACGCTTTGAGCACATGCAGGCGCTGGCGTCGCTGTCGCTGGATATCGCTGACGGTGAGTTTCTGGTGCTGGTCGGGCCGTCTGGCTGCGGCAAAAGTACGCTGCTGCGTATGTTGGCCGGTCTGGAAGACGTGAGCGATGGGCAAATCCTGCTGGGTGACGACGACATTACGACGTGGAGCCCGAAGCAGCGCAATTTCTCGATGATCTTCCAGAACTACGCGTTGTTTCCGCACCTGACGGTCGAGCAGAACATCACTTTCGGGATGCGGATGCGCGGTGAGCCGAAGGCGGAATACCCACAGCGCGTGCAGCGCGTTGCCAGCCTGCTCCAGCTTGAGCCACTCTTGAAACGCAAGCCGGGGAAACTGTCCGGCGGTCAGCGGCAGCGCGTAGCAATGGCGCGGGCGATCGTACGCGATCCGCGCTTGTTTTTAATGGATGAGCCTCTGTCGAATCTGGATGCTCGCCTGCGCAGCGACGTGCGGGATGGCATTATGGATCTGCATCGGCAGTTGAAAACAACCACCGTTTACGTCACGCACGATCAGATCGAGGCGATGACGATGGCGGACAGAATTGCTGTGCTGGATCGCGGCGTACTGCAACAGGTTGGCACGCCGGAACAGCTGTATTCTCACCCCGCGAATGTCTTTGTCGCCGGATTTATCGGCACGCCCGCGATGAATATGGTGACGCTGCCTTGTGCTGATGGGCAGGCATTTCTACAGGCATTGTCTGTGGCGCTGCCAACCAGTGAAGAAACGCGTTCATTAACCAGTGTGCTGCTCGGGATTCGCCCTGAGCATATTACCGAACACGCCGCGTCAGACGGCGACTTGTCATTGTCGGGAACGGTGAAGCAACGGGAGCTGTTTGGCGCGGAGTATCTGATTCATGTGGATACGCCGTTGGGAAATATTCGCTACCGTCGGCCAAATCGCGATGGCGTGCCGGATGTCGGCGCATCCATTGTGCTTCATTTTTCACCGCAGGATTGTCATTGGTTTTCCGGGCAAACCGCCCGTAATTTATCCCAGGAGAAAAGAAATGCGTAAGCCCCGTATGATGGCGCTGGCGATAGCCTTGCTGATGTCCGGCCCCGTGCTGGCGAAAGAGAGTATCGATTTCATGTTTCCCGCGCCGGTTGATGGCAAGCTGACGATGGAAATGACGCGCATCATCAAGGAGTACAACCAATCGCAGGATCAGGTTGAAGTGCGCGGGATCTTCACCGGCAATTACGACACGACGAAAGTGAAAGCGGAAGCGGCCGCCAAAGCGGGCGATCCTCCGGCGCTGGTGATTATGTCGGCAAACTTCACTGCCGATCTGGTCATCAAAGATGAAATTCTGCCGATGGACGAGCTGTTCAAATACGGCAACGAAAAAGCCACGCCTTTCCTGACTAAAAATTTCTGGCCTGCACTGCATCAGAACGCGCAGGTGATGGGCGTAACTTACGCGATCCCGTTCCACAACTCGACGCCGATCCTTTATTACAACGAAGACATGCTGAAGAAGGCGGGCTTTAACGAACCGCCGAAAAACTGGGATGAAGTGATTGCGGTCGCGAAGAAGCTGACTGACCCGGCGAAAGGGCAGTGGGGCATCATGATTCCGTCCACGAACGACGACTACGGCGGCTGGATGTTGTCTGCGCTGACGCGTGCCAACGGCGGGGCGTATTACAACGCCGACTATCCGGGCGAAGTATATTACAACACCGCATCAACCAAAGGTGCGCTCCAGTTCTGGCGCGACTTAGTGTATCGCGACAAAGTGATGCCAGCCGGTGTCCTGAATTCCAAGCAGATCAGCGCCGCGTTTTTCTCCGGCAAGCTGGGCATGACGATGCTGAGTACCGGCGCGTTGGGCTTTATGCGCGAAAACACCAAAGATTTTCAGCTCGGTGTGGCGATGATGCCGGAAAAAGAGCGTCGTGGCGTGACCATCGGTGGGGCAAGTCTGGTGAGCTTCAAAGGGATTTCTGAAGATCAGAAGAAAGCGGCCTGGCAGTTTATGAACTATCTGGTCAGCCCAGAAGTGAGCGGAAACTGGAGTCGTTTTACCGGCTACTTCGCCCCGCGCATGGCGGCCTACGATCTGCCAGAAATGAAGGACTATCTGGCGAAAGATCCGCGTGCGGCCATTGCGCTGTCACAGCTGCAATATGCCCATCCGTGGTACGCCACCTATGAAACGGTCGCAGTACGCAAAGCGATGGAAAATCAGCTGGCGGCGCTGCTAAACGATCCGGCGAAAAAGGTCGATGACGCCGCCGCCGCTGCACAAAAAGAGGCGGATGGCATCATGAAGCCTTATGTGGATAAAACCGCGTTGCGAGACGTGAAATAGTAACATCGCGCCCCGTTGGTATTAAGCCAATGGGGCGGGGTGAGCGTTGAAAAACGGTTCTGAGCGATTTAGATCGTTAACAAACCTATTTGCAGAACGAAAACGGTGATAATGGGATAGAAGAGTAAAGCGTCCGCGCCAGGGATGGCGCGGCTCGAGCTTACAGGGATGTACTCGCAGCGTCTTTACGATCTACCCATTATCACCGCTCGACTCACCTTTAATGTGCAGCCTGAGAACTCATTCCCGCCGAGCTACGTGACGATGACAGCGTAAAGGCGGAAATTGCAGTAAAGGTAAGCGCGATGCCGCCCAGAATAAGGTAAGTCTGGTTGAAGCCGATACGGTCATACAGATTGCCCGCCGCGGAGGAGAGGAATATCGCCATAAACTGCTTGGCGAACTGGAAGCCCACTAGATAAATCGTGGCCGACAGGCGCGAATCAAAAGTATTGGCGATGTATTTGAAAATCCCGATAAGCAGCAGCGGTACTTCGAAGGCGTGCAGCATTTTCAGTATGATCACCTCCGTGATGGAGGTGGCACAGGCCGATCCCAAAATCCTGATCGACATAATCGTTCCCGCCACCAGAAGCGCATTTTTAGCGCCGATCCGGTTAATAAGCCACGGCGTACAGAACATCACCAGCGCATTCGCCGCTTCCCCGGCGGTGGTGACAAAACCAAAGATCTGGTTGCCCTGTTCCTGCGAGCTAAAGAATGATTTAAAGAAATTAGCGAATTGCTGATCGTAGACGTCATAAATACAGGCGACGCCGACCACGTACAGCACCAGCAGCCAGAACTGACGATTGGCCAGCAATCCTAACGCCAGCTTCACACTAAAAGGCGAGGCGTTGGCCCCGAGTGAATCCATGACGGCGGCGGTCGGGTTGCTTTCCGTCTTCGCCAGACACAGCAACACAATCAAGATAATTGCCGAGCCGGATCCCATCCAGAACACGATATCGGGGTTGATGTTAAACAACATGCCCGCCGTTGAAGCGCAAATTCCCCAGCCAAAACAGCCAAACATGCGCGCCTTGCCGTACTCAAAGTTGTGCTGTCGGCTGATGCGTTCGATGTAGGCTTCAATGGCTCCCGCTCCCGCGCTGAAAGAAAATCCGATATACAGGCCGCCGACTAAAGCACCCAGTATCACGTTGATTTTTAATAGCGGAGCGAAGACATACAGAAAGAAAGGGGCAAAAAAGAGCAACAGTACAGAGATCACCCATAGCAGGTGCTTCTTCATGCCCAGCTTATCGGACAGGATGCCGAGGAAAGGCTGAAACAGGATCGCGAACAACGACAGGAAGGAAAAAACGATGCCAGTATCGGTCTTGTTGAGCCCGATAACGTCCGCCAGCCAAATTGGCAAAAACGGAAAGCACGTCGCCATGATAAAGAAATAAAGAAAGAAGAACGCGCCGAAAATCCAGAAGTTACGGTTGTTTTTGTAGTAGCACGAGGTTGTAGGCATCTTACTTTCCCTCTAAAGGGTATACCCGTCATACTTCAAGTTGCAGGTGTGTTGGCTGCGCTTAAATACTCGGCCCGTCGTGGGCCTCGCCCTAAGGGCCGCTGCTAGCAGCGTTCAAATCTGCTCCCGGCAGATTTGTCACCCGAATCACTTACTTGAGTAAGCTCATCGGGATGCCTTCTCTTGCCGCCTGCCTGCAACTCGAATTATTTAGGGTATAGGTGTGTGGTTATGTGTTGGTGTTCCATGATTGCTATACAGCAAAAAAGCTAGCTGTCCGGCACCGCGGAAAGCGCGACCAAAATGGCGGTTTCCGGCGTCAGGACGGGTAGGGCAAGGCCGGCCTGCATCAGCCAGTCGCCGGAAACCACGATTGGCTGACGTAACCAAGGCGGGAGCTCACGCATGGTGCCGCCGCCTTCACGCACCGTTTTGATTTCCGGGCCGTCCAGCAGTGTGACCTCATAGCGCGCGTCGGGCTGTAGGCCGGGAAAGCGGAGCGTCCCCGCCAGCGAATAATCCGGCATACGCAGCTGAGCTATCTGGAAAACGGCGTGCTGCCGATCGTTGCTCACCACGCCGGTGACCTGCACCGTATCGTCCGGCATCTCGACCCGCCAGGTGGTGCCGCTGTGCAGCAACGGGCGCAGCGTTTTGTGCAACTGGATGTAGTGGCGATAGCCTTCCAGCTCGTCGTCATCGGCCTTCACGGGATCCAGCTCGATACCCATATGGCCGAACAGAGCGGTCAGACCGCGAAAGGCGATGGTATGACGCCGATAGGTGGCGTGGCAGCGAGCGTGCCCAATGTGTTGCCCCATGACTTCTGGTGGAAAGAAGTAGCTCATGCCGCGCTGGATAGTCTGGCGCTCCAGCGCGTCGTTGTTATCCGATACCCAGAAGCGCTGGGTACGCTCCAGCACGCCGTAGTCGATGCGGCCGCCGCCGGAGGCGCAGGATTCAAATTCGACATGAGGAAAGCGCTGGCGCAGGGTATCGAGCAGACGATAGAACTGTCGGGTTTGCGCATCAGCTGCCAGACGCCCTTCATGGCCGGGTTGCACCAGCTCGCGGTTCATATCCCACTTCACATAATCGACCGGGTGCTCACCCAGCAGCCAGCTCAGCCGTTCCAGCAGGTAAGCGAATGCCTCGGGCTGATTTAAATTCAGCACGTACTGGTAGCGGCCTGTTGGCTGTGCGTAGCCGGGCAATTGCAGCACCCAGTCAGGATGGGCGCGGAACAGGTCGGAATCGGGGTTGATCATCTCCGGTTCGACCCAAATGCCGAACTCCATCCCCAAGGCTTTGACGTGTTCAATCACCGGCATCAGCCCGTTAGGGTATTTTTCCTCGTCCAGATACCAGTCGCCGAGCGCGGCTTGGTCGTGGTGACGCCCACGGAACCAGCCGTCATCGATAATGAAGCGCTCTACGCCGACGTCGGCGGCTTTGCTCGCCATCTGCATGATGTACTCGGGGTCATGATCGAAATAGATCCCTTCCCACGTATTGAGATGTACCGGGCGTGGCTTATCGCCACTGAATTGGATCAGGGACTGGCGCAGGAAGGTGTGATAGCGCTGGCTCATGCCGTTTAAACCGGTATCAGAGAAGGCGGCATAGACCCACGGCGTCGTGAGGGATTCCGACTGCGCCAGCGTGATTTCTCCCGGCAGATACAGAGCTTCCGCTTGGACGACGCGACGGCCATCCGTTTTGATATCGGCACGCAGACGGTGGTTGCCGCTCCAGCCTAAATGCACGCCCCATACCGAACCACGCTGTTCGCTGAACGCAGACTCGCCGAGGATAAAGGCAGGGAAATATTCGTGGGAGCTTCTTCCCCGACGGCTTTCCTGAATAAAACCGCCGTGCTGCAACGTGAGACGATGGGCCTGAAACTCACGCAGCCAGCGGCCGTGGAATGCCATGACGTCGCTTGCCCGTTCTGGGATGGGCAGCGTGACGGCGAGGCGCTGTACTTGCCAGGCATCCGCACGCAGATTCTCTAGCGTGTGACGCAGTTGCAGGACGTCGGTCTGCGGATCCAGACGCAGTTCGCTGATCATGCGAAGCCCTGCCTGTGCATCTTCCGCCGTGATGGTGAGCGTATTGTCCTGAACGTCAGCCTGCGTCGTCGTGAAGATCGGCGCGGCGTCATAGCCTGAACGGTGCCCCTCAATACCCGGCGAACCGAACTGACCGCGCCCGTATTCCATCGCCAGCGTTAGAGGAAGATCCACATCCAGACGACCGTTAGCGACGGGGCGTTGCAGTGAAATGATATCTTCTGGTGAAAAACCACGTAGCCGTGGCCCCCAGTAGAGAATTTCTGCCGCTGGGGCGCAGCGTACGATGACATCGCACTGTGCGCTGGTTAATTGAACAATATCACGCATCATGAGGAGGATTCCAAATTACGGAGAGTGGATCTCAGTGAAAACTTAAACGTTTAAGTCATCAACTTAAACGTTTAAGAAATGTGATGTTGTTAAAATAATCGTTAGGAAATGGAAAAAGGTTGCGATGAAGATGTGAAGAGCATCTCGCTGACGGTTGGTGTAGCAAACCAACCGATGGCTTTATGAAATGTGGCAGATAACGGAATAGATTAGGCGGGAAAGCTCGTGTTACCCATGCGTAATGTTGGCTGCCATAACACCTGCAAGTTTTCTACGGCTTCGCCCGCGATCAGCGCCTGCATCATGCTGGCAATCTGTTCGCCAACCTGCTCGCGTGTCGCCTGCTCAATGGCTGTCACGTTGATGTCGGTCAGGCTGTCCTGTGGTAAGCCGTCATACATCACTAATGCGATGGGGTGTGAACCGGAAAGCCGGCCGGCCTGCTGTAATGCGGCAACGGCACCATCGCCGTGGACATTGCCGTCCATCACTATCGCCGTGGGCGGTTCAGGCAGCGCCAGAAGATCGAGCATAGCCTGATGACCCGCGCGGCGCGTGGGGTTTACACAGCGCAGATAGGCGTCGTGAAACGGCAGGCCGTGGCGTTGCAGGGTATCGCGATAGCCCTGACGACGCTGCATGATAAACGCCTGCGGGTGATCTTCGCTTAACATGGCGATACGGCGATGGCCGAGTTCAAACAGGTGTTCGGTCGCCAGCGCCATACCTGCGCGGTTGTCAAAATCGAACCAGGCGTAAGGATGAGGGAGCTGGCTGCGCCCCAGCGCCAGAAACGGGACGTTGTTACGTTGCAGTAATGTCAGCCGCGCATCCTGTTCGCACGTATGTGCCACGATCAGCGCGTCGATACGGCGGCTGGCGATCAACCGTGCGGCACCCTGACAGGCGTCTTGCTCGTCTGCCAGCAGGAGAAAATCGACTTCATGCTGCGCCAGCTTGCGGCTGATCGCGCCAATCATCTCAAAAAAGATATCGTTACTCAGGGAAGAGGCGTAGGGATAGACCAGCCCGACCGCGTCGCTCTTGCCCATTTTCAGGCGGCGCGCGTGCGTATTAGGGCGATAGCCAATGCGTTCCGCTTCTTCCTGAATCCGCTGGCGCGTGGCGTCGGAGATATCCCGATGGCCGTTCAGCGCACGACTCACCGCCGCCACGGACAAACCCAGGTTATTCGCGATTGTTTTTAAAGACATCACCCTCTCCTGACGTGAATGCCCGGCGACGGGGCGTTTAGCGGGAAAACCGAATTATAGCAACCAGCCCTTGGCTTTGGCGTCTTCCAGATGTTGCTGGAGGTATTGCCACAGTTCCGGGTTGATCGTGGCGATGAATTCGGCGCGGTCGAGAACTTGTTCAAGACGGATGCCATTTTCTACCCAGCTTTGGCCGCCGTTGTACAGGTTCATCAGCATCGGCATGACGCGATCGAGCACCAGAGCGAACTGGGCACTCGGAGTTTCATTCGCTTCGTATTCTTCCCACAGATCGTGGAATTGCTGACGCTGTGGCTCGGGCAGCAGGCCGAAAATACGGGCAGCGGCAGCCACTTCCTGATCGTGAATCGCCAGACGAGCGGAAAGATCGTAAACGATCACATCGCCTGCATCGATTTCGACGATATCGTGAATCAGTGCCATTTGGATCACGCGCTGGATATCCACGCCTTCACCGGCATAAGGCGCCAATGCCATCGCGGCGACGGCAAAATGCCAGCTGTGTTCGGCAGAATCTTCGTGACGTTCGCTGCCGATAATCTTGGTGCGGCGCTGTACGCTTTTTAATTTATCGATTTCTATCAGAAAGCCGAAAACATCGGTCATGGAACCGAAATTCAGAGTAGACGGGGCAGATGACATGAAAAACTTACCTCTTGCAGTGAAAACGATGCAGTAAAAATCATGCAGTGAAACGAGACGTAGTGAAAACCAAAACGATATGTAGTGAAAACTACAGGAAGGTGCTGTGAGCGTGAGAACCGGATGACCGTTAACGCGAATAACCGGTAAAAACGGCAGAGCCCTTCAAAAAACAGGGAGATATCAACGCCGATCATTGTAGGGGATGTTGCCCGAGATTGACACGCATGATTGCACGTTAAGTAAGAGAGAAAGCCGGAAATAAGGCGAAAGTAAATATTTTAGCTTACACGTGTACACTGAAACTATTCTCAGTTAATCTGCTCAAAGGTTAAACACCTACGCCTGCTTCGTTTTGCACAAGAGCGTGGATTATTGCCGAATACTGCGGAATCGATTGATGTCAAAAAATGCACAAATGCCGGATTACTCTCTGGCAGAGGAAATTGCGAACAGCATAAGCCATGGAATCGGTGTGATTTTCGGGATTGTGGGGCTGATATTATTGCTGGTGCAGGCGGTCAACAATGACGCTGGCAGCGTGGCGATTACCAGCTACAGCCTCTATGGCGGCAGCATTATCCTGCTGTTTCTGGCATCGACGCTGTATCACGCGATTCCGTCTCAGCGTATTAAGCCGTGGCTGAAAAAATTCGACCATTGCGCTATCTACATCTTGATTGCCGGAACTTATACACCATTTTTGCTGGTGGGGCTGGATTCACCGTTGGCGCATGGCCTGATGGTTGTCATCTGGGGAATGGCGCTGCTGGGTGTGATCTTCAAACTGGCGTTTGCTCATCGTTTTGAAGTGCTGTCGTTGATTACTTATCTGGTGATGGGCTGGCTGTCGCTGGTGGTGATTTACCAGATGGTGATGAAGCTGTCGGCAGGAAGTGTGACGCTGCTGGCGGTGGGCGGCGTGGTGTATACGCTGGGCGTGATTTTCTATGCCAGCAAGCGGATTCCCTATAATCACGCGATTTGGCACGGGTTTGTTTTAGGCGGCAGCGTCTGCCATTTTCTGGCGATTTATCTTTATATCTGAGCCTGCATAAAACGCATGAGCCAGGCTGGCTCATGCGCGGTATTACTCGTCGGATTAATCCGTTATTTCATACGGCAGGGGCTGAACCGTGAGCTGGCTTTCGGCATCTTCACGGACGCGCAAAACGTTCTCTGCGGTGAGATCGTTATTCAACACTGCCTGTACCCACACATCACCGTTCTGCAATTGGCTGGCTGCCAATACCGTACCGGTACGACGCCAGTTCTCTCCAAGCTGTAATTCGAGATCGTCCCCCGCCTGCGGTACTTTATTCGCCTTACCCGCCAGCCAGTAAAGCGCACGCTTGTTGGCTCCGCGATATTTCGCCCGAGCGACCATTTCCTGACCGGTATAGCACCCTTTGCTGAAACTAATCCCATTTAATGCCTGTAGATTAGTCGCTTGCGGGATGAACTGCGCACTGTTTGCGCTGTCAATGATGGGCTGACCTGCTTCAATATCCAGCGCCAGCCATTGGCGGCTGTCGTTCAGGCTGACTTTATCGCCGAGCTTTTCAAGCAGCGATGTACTTTGCTCAGGAGACAGCACCAGTAAGAAACGTTCTGCAGGATGGGCGAAATGCAGTAAGGTAGCCCCTTCGTGCTGCACGACAGGGTGTTCAGCGTCTGGAAGCTGGCTAAATACAGAGGCCAGTAGTTCGCGGATGCCCGCACCCGCCGCGCCCAGCAGAATAGTGTTGTCGTCCGGTGCGATGGTCGTTTTCGAGAAAACGGCGTATTTTTTCAGTTCGCTAAGCTGGGCGTCGCGTAGATTGCGACGCTCAATAAACGCAAAGCCTTCGCCGTGATGGAACAGACGCAGGTTGCTCCACATTTTCCCTTTTGCGTCGCAGTGGGCGCAAAGCGTGTGCCCATCGTCAGGCAGTGCGCCGACATCTGCGGTGACCTGTCCCTGAAGATATTTGACGGTATCCGGCCCGACGAGTGTGACCAGTGCCCAGTCATCCAGTGAGATGAGCGTGGCGGCCAGTTGGGCGGAAGCAAATGGGAGCTGTGATGCAAAAGGAAGTTGATAAGCCGTATGTTGGTTAACCATATAGTACAATCCTGCGCTAAGGGCGATACCCGAATGGCCTAATGGTAAAAGAGCGCTCAGGGTTTGCAAGTGGTTATTCACGCAGCGTTATTGCATAGCACATCCTGAGACAGGTGAGCGCACTTGGCGCGGTGCCCGTCGGTAAACTATGTCAAAATGTTACTATTAGTTGATACCCGCTACCGGAATCGGAGTACACTAGCGGCAAGCAGCGATAACAAGGTGGACATGAAATATGGAAATCGATAATAAATCACGCATTCATTGGGCATGTCGCCGTGGTATGCGCGAACTGGATATCGCGATCATGCCGTTTTTTGAGCATGACTATGACACACTTAATGACACGGATAAGCGCACGTTTGTCCGCTTGTTACAAAGCGACGATCCTGATTTATTCAACTGGCTGATGAACCACGGTGAACCGGAGGACGGAGAGCTGAAACGCATTATTTCCCTTATTCAGACGCGAAATAAAGATCGTGGCCCAGTGGCAATGTGACCTTCGTGTTTCCTGGCGCATGCAACTGCTGTCATTGGTTGTGCATGGCCTATTAGTATTGCTCATTCTGCTGGCACCGTGGCCGGACGGCTATGCATGGCTATGGCTATGCCTGGTCACGATGGTGATGTTCGGTTTTATCCGTAGCCAAAAGAATATCAAATCCCGACAGGGGGAAATCGTTCTGCTTAGCGAAACGACCCTGAACTGGCGGCAGCAGGAATGGCAGATCGTTAAACGACCGTGGCTGCTGAAGAATGGCGTATTGCTGTCATTGCGAGCGGTTAACGGTAAAGACAAGCAACAGCTGTGGCTGGCATCGGACAGCATGGGTGATGAAGAGTGGCGTCACTTGCGTCAGCTTCTTTTGCAGCAGAAACACTGGGCAAGATAGCAGCGCGTTGGAAATATTTTTATTCGGTCATCGTTTGGCCGTGCTTTGAAATTGATTGGATATAACTGATGACTAAGCCCGCAGTGCAAAAAAATGGTCTGCATCCTCGTAATCGCCATCGCGACCGTTATGATTTTCCCGCGCTCAAAGAGAGCTATCCTGCACTGATTCCGTTTGTAAAGGTGAATGCCTACGGTGATGAATCCGTGGACTTTGCCAATCCCGAGGCGGTGAAAACGCTGAATCAGGCGTTGTTGCAGCATTTTTATCAGATTGCGCACTGGACGATTCCAGACGGCTTTCTGTGTCCGCCCATTCCTGGCCGCGCCGACTATATCCACCATCTGGCTGACTTGCTGGCGGAAGATAACCGTTCCGTTGTGCCGCGCGATGCGTCCGTGTTGGATGTCGGCTGCGGTGCCAACTGTGTCTACCCACTGATTGGGCATCGCGAATACGGCTGGCGTTTTACCGGCAGCGAAATCAATCCGCTGGCGATGAAAGCGGCCAATGAGACCATTGAGGCGAACCCCGGCTTGAATCGGTCGATTCGCCTGCGTCGTCAGAAGAACAGCAAAGCAATACTGGCAGGTATCATTCACAAGAACGATTCGTTTGATGCCGTCATGTGTAATCCGCCGTTCCATGCTTCCGCTGAGGATGCCCGTCAGGGATCGCAGCGCAAACTGCATAATCTGGGACTGGATAAGCGCTCACCGCTGAATTTTGGCGGGCAGCAGGATGAGCTGTGGTGTGAAGGTGGCGAGTCGGCTTTCATTGGTCAGATGATCAAAGAGAGCGCCGGTTTCGCCCGTCAGTGCCTGTGGTTTACATCGCTGGTGTCACGCAAAGAGAACCTGCCGGAGATTTATCGCGCGTTGGAAGCGGTTGACGTGGAGAAGGTCAGAACGATAGATATGGCGCAAGGCCAGAAGCAAAGCCGCTTTGTCGCGTGGAGTTTTCTTGATACCGCTGCGCGTACCCGCTGGTTACAAAAGCGCTAAGCCATTTCAACGTCTACACATATCAATATTCGCGGATACCGGTCACAACGGTATCCGCGAACGTGTTACTCGACGGTAATCGTATCCGGTTCCTGTTGAGTCACCTTCAACGACGTTCCCTGAATCGCCATAAATACCGCTTCCCGTCGGGTCAGATAGCCTTTGACGGGATGCGGTTTAATCGCGCCAGTCAGCGTGGTATCGGTGATAATGCCACAGCCTGTTGCGTGCGCGATTTGCTGCGCTGTTTCATCAAACCTTGAGAAATCGATAGCGTAATACTGCGGCACATCGCATTTCCCGCCCAGATTTCTGGCGTATTCTTGCGTGCCTGTTTGGGCACAACCAGCAAGCAACAATCCTGCGACCGCAATGAGTAACATTTTCATCGTGCTTACCTCTGTTGAGTCGTACTGTTTACAGCAGTGACGCCATTTCTTGCAGGATTTGTTCGCACCACTGTTCCAGCCGTTCATCGCTGAGATCGTATTGGTTCACTTCGTCCAGCGCCAGCCCGACAAAGTGTTTGCCGTCGGCGGTCAGTGGTTTCGGGCTGGTGAATTCGTAACCCTCTATCGGCCAGTACCCAATCAATGTGACACCCAGCGGCAGCAGTTGGTCATGCAGCATGCCCAGCGCATCAAGGAACCATTCGCTATAGCCAAGCTGGTCGCCCATACCGTAGAGCGCGACGACTTTGCCTTTGAGATTTAGCGTCGCTAGTTGACCCCAAATGTTCTCCCAGTCTTCCTGAATCTCGCCGAAATCCCAGGTGGGGATGCCGAGAATCAGCGTACTGTAATCTTCCATACGTTGAGGGTCGACATCCTTAACGTTGTGCAGATCCACCAGTTCTTCGCCCAGAATGTCGCGAATTTTTTCCGCCGCCATTTCGGTGTAGCAGGTGCTTGAGCCGTAAAACAGACCGATTTTCATACTATCTATAAGTCCATGATTTAATTATTTTCTACAATCAATGCGTTGATTCAGTCTCTGCGCGGCGATGTCACTGCCTAAAGGCGATAAGCCCATCGCTCATTTGCAGCAGAAAACAGGCAATGGCTGTCATATTCGATGATATTGAGGTCTTTTACAATCGCTGGTGAAACACGCGGGGCAGAGCTATTGGCTTAAATGAATGAGGAAAGAACCGTATTGAGGGAGTGATTTCAGAGGGAAGGGCGTATCGCATTACAACATTCAGCGTCTCTGCATTAGCACACCTACGTATATGTCGAGTGTGCTAACGAAGAGAACTCATGACAACACGAACGCTTAAAGCGCTAACGCATTCACTACCGCTTCCGGCATGGATGGGCGCCCATTGGTCAGGCAAGTGGCGACAAATGTGGCTTCTGCGTAAGGGACGCCGCCAACCTTGATTTGCTGAACGAAATTGACACGATTGCGTTTTTCGTTCTTTTCCAACTGGCAGGTCACTTCTAATTGATCGCCTTTTTGCAGGCTTTTACGGAAGCGCAGAGTGTACTCAAGCACCATATAAACCTTTCCCTGCTTGAACTCTTCTTCAATATCAATGCCCAGCGCCTCTTTCATAAAGGCATGGCGAGTCCACTCCATATAAAACGGGTAGTAGAGGCCGTCGACGACGCCCTGAAAGTCGATATGACTGTCCTCAACTTCATAATGTTTTGAAAACATTTTTGCATCCCAATTTGGCTGTTGTATCGAACTGATTTGTTGTATCGAACGGATTTGTTACACCGACAGGCCTGTTGGTATACCTCACTTGATTAGCGTGGTAAATGCGAAAATGTATCAAAGTGATAATAACGTGGAGTTATGACTTGAGTGGGATGGACGGTTTGGTGACATCGTGAAAAGGAAAGGAGCAGTGAGGGCCGTAGCCCCCACTGAAGGGATATTATCCCAGAGACTGGTGACGCGTTTCTTTGGTGAGAAGCAGTGCAATCAGCGTCAGCGACGCCATGGCCGCCAGATAAACGCCGACGTAGAACAGGCCGTAGTTGGCCGTCAGCCACGCCGCGATATACGGTGCGACTGATGCGCCCAGAATCGACGAGACGTTATAGGAGAATGACGCACCGGTGTAGCGCACTTCCGTCGGGAACAGCTCCGGCAGCAGCGCACCCATCGGGCCGAACGTCAGTCCCATGATGCTCAGACCCAGCACCAGGAAGCCCATCACCAGCGCCTGATTACCTGAACCGAGCATGTAAGGGAACAGCATGGCGAAGACGATCATAAGGCAGGTGATAGTAATCATGGTCTTACGGCGGCCAAAAGCATCCGCCAGATAGCCGGCTACCGGCACCATCAGACCAAAGCCAATCACCGCGATCATCAGCATCAGCAGGAAACTGTTACGCGAGAAACCAAGCCCCTTAGGCTCTGGCGTCGTACCGTACGTCATGGAATAAACGGTCATGATGTAGAACAGCGTGTAGGTCGCCAGCATGATGAAGGTGCCGAGGATCGTGACTTTCATATGCTTGCTGAGCAGTGTGCCCAGTGGCATACGCACCTGCTTACCCGCTTTGACCGCTTTGGTGAAGACGGGAGCTTCATGCAGAGAGATACGAACATACAGGCCAACCAGCACCAGCGCGGCGGACGCGACGAACGGTACGCGCCAGCCCCAGGTCATGAACTGCTCTTCCGTCAGCAGCCAGGACAACAGCAAGAAGGTACCGTTAGCGAAGAAGAAGCCAATCGGCGCGCCAAGCTGGGGGAACGACCCATACAGCGCACGTTTATGGGACGGTGCATTTTCGGTCGCCAGCAGCGCCGCGCCGCCCCATTCACCGCCCAGACCCAGCCCTTGGCCGAAGCGCGCCAGTGCCAGCAGAATCGGTGCAAAAATACCGATGGTTTCGTAGGTCGGTAACAGCCCAATCAGAACGGTTGAAACCCCCATGGTCAGCAGAGAAGCGACCAGAGTGACTTTACGTCCGACGCGGTCGCCAAAGTGACCGAAGACTGCCGAGCCAATCGGGCGAGCAATAAAGGCAATCGCAAAGGTTGCCAGCGACTGTAGCGTAGCGGCAGTCGGATCGCCCTGTGGGAAGAAAATGTGCGGGAAAATCAGCACCGCGGCGGTGGCGTAGATATAAAAATCGAAAAATTCGATGGCGGTGCCAATTAATGACGCAACAATCACTTTATTGCGTGAGTTTACGGGTGGTGCTTCCGCTTCGGCATCGAGAGTGGTGGTGGTGGCTTGCATAATGTTTCTTTATTTTAACAACACGAACGGCCATTCTACGCACAGAAAAATCGGCTTTTCAACGTTGATTAAGTAAGGTCAATACCAGTCGGCACGCGGCTTCAAGGAGCCTGTTCCGATATATTGACGATACATAAAATATAATGTGCCGCGGCCTTGTTTTTGCCGGAGAATGTTATGGCGATGTTGGTGTTCGCGGAATATGTGAGATCGCGCACAATTCTGTTTGCGAGAGAATGCGGACTCGATGAAGGTGTAAAGTCGCCGCTTCATCGGCATAATATTGCCAATCAGTGAAGAAGGACACAGCGATGCAAGAACACGATCAGGCGCTTATCGAACAGTTTCTCGATGCGTTGTGGCTGGAAAGAAATCTGGCAGAGAATACGCTGGCCTCTTATCGGTTGGATCTGCGAACGCTCGCGGAGTGGCTTGCACATCATGACAACGATTTGTTGCAGGCGCAGTCGCTCGATCTTCAGGCGTTTCTCGCTGACAGAGTTGAGGGGGGCTACAAGGCAACCAGCTCGGCTCGCTTGCTGAGCGCGATGCGTCGCTTCTTTCAGTACCTTTATCGGGAAAAGCTGCGCAGTGACGATCCGAGTGCTGTGCTGTCATCGCCAAAACTGCCGCAGCGCCTACCCAAAGATTTGAGTGAGGCGCAGGTGGATACGTTGCTCAACGCCCCAAGCATTGAACAACCGCTGGAATTACGCGATAAGGCCATGCTTGAGGTATTGTATGCGACGGGGCTGCGTGTTTCCGAGCTGGTCAGTTTGACGATGAGCGATGTCAGCCTGCGGCAGGGCGTGGTACGCGTGCTGGGGAAAGGCAATAAAGAACGGCTGGTGCCGCTGGGTGAAGAAGCGGTGTACTGGATCGAGTATTACCTGGAACATGGTCGTCCGTGGCTGCTGAACGGGCAGACGCTGGATGTGCTGTTTCCCAGCAATCGCGCACGGCAAATGACGCGCCAGACGTTCTGGCATCGTATCAAGCATTATGCGGTACTGGCGTCCATCGACAGCGAAAAGCTCTCGCCGCACGTCTTGCGTCACGCGTTTGCGACCCATTTATTGAACCACGGCGCGGATTTACGGGTCGTACAGATGCTCTTGGGGCACAGCGATCTTTCCACGACGCAGATTTACACCCATGTCGCGACGGAGCGGCTGAAACAGCTGCATCAGCAGCACCATCCGCGCGCCTAGGGATAACATAACCAATCGAGTCACTATCAGAGTAACAGGACGTTATCTGGCTGACGGGACACCCCGTTCACTATCACAGCGCATTGGTACAAGGCTATTTTGCTACGAACCATGTTTGCTACGGACCATGCTGCGAAAAACAGGATTGATGAAATGAAAAAAGGGTTATTACTGCTTTCTTTGCTGGTGGCTACGGCGACCAATTTTGCGCACGCCGATGATGCTGCGATCAAGCAGACGTTAACGCGTCTGGACATGCAGGGGGCGGAAATCCTGCCTTCGCCGATGGCGGGTATGAAAACCGTCATTACCGATAGCGGCGTGCTGTACATCAGCGAAGACGGCAAGCATTTGCTGCAAGGCCCGCTTTATGACGTGAGTGGCACCATGCCGGTTAACACCACCAATAAGATCCTGATCGGCAAGCTGGATGCGCTACAGGAACAGATGATTGTGTATAAAGCCGCGCAGGAAAAACACGTTATCACCGTGTTCACCGACATCACCTGCGGCTATTGCCACAAACTGCATGAACAGATGAAAGACTACAACGCGCTGGGTATTACCGTGCGCTATCTGGCCTTCCCGCGTCAGGGTATGAAATCGCCAGCAGCAAAAGACATGCAGTCCATCTGGTGCGTGGCCGATCGCAATAAAGCATTTGATAGCGCGATGAAGGGCGACGCAATCTCGGCAGCAACGTGTAAAACCGATATTGCCGCGCATTACCAACTGGGCATACAGTTTGGTGTGCAGGGCACCCCTGCCATCGTGCTGCAAGACGGTATGGTCGTACCGGGATATCAAGGGCCGAAAGAGATGCTGGCGATGCTGGAAGCACACAAAGCTTCGAAGAAAACCGGCGGTTAATACTACGTGGATATGATTACCCAACTCCGTCGGCGTCCGCTGGCGGAGGACATTGATTTACCTGACACCGTTCCGCCTTTGCTGCGTCGCCTTTATGCGCAGCGCGGCGTGAAAGGTGCGCAGGAGCTGGAACGTAGCCTGAGTGGTTTGCTGAATTACCGTTTGCTCAGCGGCATTGATAAAGCGATTGACCTGCTGCAACACACGCTGGCCGAGAAGCGCTGCATCGTCATCGTTGGTGACTTTGATGCCGATGGTGCCACCAGCACGGCGCTCGCCGTATTAGCGCTGCGCAGTATGGGCGGCGTGAACGTGAAATATCTGGTGCCGAACCGTTTTGAAAACGGCTACGGGCTAAGCCCGGAAGTGGTGGCGCAGGCTGCCGCGCTGGGTGCTGAAGTGATTGTGACTGTGGATAACGGGATCTCTTCTCACGCGGGTGTCGAAGACGCGCATCGGCGTGGTATCGCGGTGCTGGTGACCGATCACCACCTGCCGGGCGAAATCTTGCCTGATGCCGACGCGATGATTAACCCCAATTTGCCTGACTGCCAGTTTCCTTCCAAGTCACTGGCTGGCGTAGGCGTCGCGTTTTACCTGATGATGGCACTGTTCGTGCGCCTGCGTGACAGCGACTGGTTTACGCAGCCCTTATTTATGCAACAGGGGCTGGCGAAGCCGAATCTCACCGAATTACTAGATCTGGTCGCGCTGGGCACGGTGGCTGACGTGGTGCCGCTGGATGCCAATAACCGCATTCTGGTCGCTCAGGGGCTGAATCGCATTCGTGCGGGGGAATGCCGTCCGGGCATTCGGGCGCTGCTGGAAGTGGCGAACCGCGATGCCAGTCAACTGGTCGCCAGCGATTTAGGCTTTGCATTAGGCCCACGGCTGAATGCTGCTGGGCGATTACACGACATGAAAATCGGTGTCGACTTGCTACTCAGCGATGACATCGTACAAGCGCGTATCCTTGCCAACGAACTGAATGAAATGAATCAGGATCGTCGGGAAATCGAACAGGGGATGCAGGTCGAAGCGCTGCGCCTGTGCGAATCGCTGGAGCGCACTCGTACGGAGTTACCTTACGGGTTGGCGATGTATCACCCAGAGTGGCATCAGGGCGTTGTCGGCATTTTGGCGTCGCGTATTAAAGAGCGTTTTCATCGTCCGGTGATTGCCTTTGCACCTGCTGGCGACGGTATGCTGAAAGGGTCAGGACGTTCCATTTCCGGCCTGCATTTGCGTGATGCGCTGGAGCGATTAGATACGCTGTATCCCGGTATGATGCAGAAATTCGGCGGACACGCGATGGCGGCAGGGCTATCGCTGCATGAAGATCGGTTTGAAGATTTTCGTCAGCGCTTCGGCGATCTGGTTGGTGAATGGCTCGATCCGTCTCAGCTTGAAGGCGTCGTCTGGTCTGATGGCGAATTGATGTTGCC
Organism: Pectobacterium polaris; assembly: GCF_002307355.1. Taxonomy (NCBI): domain Bacteria; kingdom Pseudomonadati; phylum Pseudomonadota; class Gammaproteobacteria; order Enterobacterales; family Pectobacteriaceae; genus Pectobacterium; species Pectobacterium polaris. The sequence goes on from NZ_CP017481.1 coordinate 1,940,702, forward strand.
GGAACTGGATTTGCTCTCAACGGCAGAAATGCTGCGCTATGCAGGGCCGTGGGGACAGGCGTTCCCCGAACCGACGTTCGATGGCTGCTTCCGTATTCTGCAACCCCGCCTACTCAAAGAGCGCCATTTGAAAGCGATGTTTGAACCGATCGGCGCAACCGGGCAGGTGCCGCTGCTAGACGGTATTGCGTTCAATATCGATACCACCATCTGGCCAGATCCAAGTATTAAAGAAGTGGAAATGGTGTACCGGCTGGATATTAACGAGTTTCGCGGTAAACGCTCTGTGCAATTGATGATCCAACATCTGTGGCCGCGCTGATAGCGTGAACCGAATACGGCGGGCAGAAAGTCTATAAAATAGGCCTTTTATCCGCTAGAATGGCGGGTTACACCATTCCGTTGTCAACGACTTAACGTAAGAATATAAAAAATCATGTTTGAAATTAATCCGGTAAAAAACCGCATTCAGGATCTGTCTGAACGTAGTGCCGTTCTTAGGGGGTATCTTTGACTATGATGCCAAGAAAGAACGCCTCGAAGAAGTAAACGCCGAGCTGGAACAACCTGATGTCTGGAATGAGCCTGAACGCGCTCAGGCATTGGGAAAAGAACGTTCCTCGCTGGAAGCTATCGTCGACACCATCGATCAATTGGCTCAGGGCCTGGAAGATGTGAATGGTCTGCTTGAGCTCGCGGTGGAAGAAGACGACGAAGATACGTTTAATGAAACGTCGGTAGAACTGGACGCGCTGGAGAATAAATTAGGCCAGCTCGAGTTCCGTCGCATGTTCTCCGGTCAGTACGACAGTGCGGATTGCTACCTGGATATTCAGGCGGGTTCTGGCGGTACGGAAGCGCAGGACTGGGCCAGCATGCTGGTGCGTATGTACCTGCGTTGGGCGGAAGCCAAAGGGTTTAAAACCGAAATTATTGAAGAGTCAGACGGTGACGTGGCCGGTACGAAATCCGCCACTATTAAGATCATCGGTGACTATGCGTTTGGCTGGCTGCGTACTGAAACGGGCGTACACCGTCTGGTGCGTAAGAGTCCGTTCGATTCCGGCGGCCGTCGTCACACCTCATTCAGCTCCGCGTTTGTCTATCCGGAAGTGGATGACGATATTGATATCGAAATCAATCCAGCCGACCTGCGTATTGACGTTTACCGCGCATCCGGTGCGGGTGGTCAGCACGTTAACCGGACAGAATCCGCGGTGCGTATTACCCACATTCCGACCAACATTGTTACGCAGTGTCAGAATGACCGTTCCCAGCATAAAAACAAAGATCAGGCGATGAAACAGCTGAAAGCGAAGCTGTATGAGTTTGAGATGCAAAAGAAAAATGCTGAGAAGCAGATGATGGAAGACAACAAGTCTGATATCGGCTGGGGCAGCCAGATTCGTTCCTATGTTCTGGATGATTCGCGCATCAAAGATTTACGTACCGGCGTGGAAACACGTAACACGCAGGCGGTACTGGATGGCGATCTGGACAAATTTATTGAAGCAAGTTTAAAAGCGGGGTTATAAGAATTCACATGGCTGAATCACAATCACAGGGTGCCGATCAGGCGCAAGATCTGAATAATGAATTAAAAGCGCGTCGTGAAAAGCTGGTGGCGCTGCGTGAAACCGGGATCGCATTCCCGAATGATTTCCGCCGTGACAGCACGTCCGATCGTCTGCACGCTGAGTTCGATGCCAAAGAGAACGAAGAGCTGGAAGAATTGGGTATCGAAGTGACTGTCGCGGGTCGTATGATGACCCGTCGCATCATGGGTAAAGCCTCTTTCGTGACCTTGCAGGACGTTGGCGGCCGTATTCAGCTGTATGTGTCCCGCGACGATTTGGCTGAAGGCATCTATAACGAGCAGTTCAAGAAGTGGGATCTGGGCGATATTCTGGGCGCGCGCGGCAAGCTGTTCAAAACCAAGACTGGCGAGCTGTCCATCCACTGTACCGAACTGCGTCTGCTGACCAAAGCACTGCGTCCGCTGCCGGATAAATTCCACGGTCTGGCCGATCAGGAAACCCGCTATCGTCAACGCTATCTGGATCTGATTGCTAACGACGAATCACGCAATACCTTCCGCATCCGTTCTAACGTGATGGCGGCAATTCGCCGCTTCATGGTGGATAACGGCTTTATGGAAGTTGAAACGCCAATGATGCAGGTGATCCCCGGCGGCGCATCTGCCCGTCCGTTCATCACGCACCATAACGCGCTGGACATCGACATGTACCTGCGCATCGCGCCGGAACTGTACCTGAAGCGTCTGGTTGTGGGTGGTTTTGAGCGTGTGTTCGAGATCAACCGTAACTTCCGTAACGAAGGTGTTTCCCCGCGTCACAACCCTGAATTCACCATGATGGAACTTTATATGGCGTATGCCGATTATAAAGACCTGATTGTGTTGACGGAGAACCTGTTCCGTACGCTGACGCAGGACGTGCTGGGCTCGACGACGGTACAATACGGCGACCAGACATTCGACTTCGGTAAGCCGTTCGAGAAGCTGACGATGCGCGAAGCGATTTGCAAATACCGTCCTGAAACCAACGTTGCCGATCTGGACGATCTGGAGAAAGCGACCGCGATCGCCCAGTCTCTGGGGATCAAGATCGAGAAAAGCTGGGGTCTGGGCCGTATCGTGACCGAGATCTTCGAAGAAACTGCAGAAAGCAGCCTGATCCAACCAACCTTCATCACCGAATATCCGGCTGAAGTGTCACCGCTGGCGCGCCGTAACGATCAGAACCCAGAAATCACCGATCGCTTTGAGTTCTTCATCGGTGGCCGTGAAATCGGTAACGGCTTCTCCGAGCTGAACGATGCCGAAGATCAGGCAGAGCGTTTTGCTCAGCAGGTGAACGCTAAAGATGCAGGCGATGACGAAGCGATGTTCTACGACGAAGACTACGTGACCGCGCTGGAACACGGCCTGCCGCCAACAGCCGGTCTGGGTATCGGTATCGACCGTATGGTGATGTTGTTCACGAACAGCCACACCATCCGCGACGTGATCCTGTTCCCTGCGATGCGTCCGCAGAAATAAGATAGAGAAAGTCGGCCTGACGTTGTCGTAATACTTTATTAAACCGGTGTAATTACACCGGTTTTTTTCTTATCGACAATGTAAAATTTTAGGGGAAACACGGGGATGAGGTTCCCGTAGGGACACCTCGCACCGTGGTAGCCCCGTGTATCTCGATCTCATCTCGATAGTATTATCATCTCGTTTTCCCTCCGCATTCTTGCCGTCATTCTGTGATTGTCGCCCAACGGGGGAAGATGCTATTTTCAGGCATTCATTCACTGCCGGAACACCCTCATGATGACGTACCGCGATGCCTGGTTCGAACTGGCGCTGTTAACCAATGGCCGCAGTTTTCCACGGCATACACACGATGAGTTCGTCATCAGCGCCAATCTCAGCGGATTGGAAACGGTCTGGCTGGATGGAGAGACTTTTGTTGCCACCAACGATATGGTGACGACCTACAATCCCGATCAGCTACAAGGCAGCGACAACGAATTTGACCGCTGGCAGTGCGCATCGCTGTACGTTCACCCACAGGCATTCGAGCATTATTTCCACCAAACCTTTCGGTTCTCACGGGGCTGGAATCCATCGGCACAATTGGCGTCCGAGTTAAAACAGCTGGTTACCTCTGATTTGGACGATAGCACGCGTCAGGAGCGCATTATCCTGCTGCTGGCGGGGTTGATGGAAAACCAGCATCATGTGCCGTCTCAAGGGCAGGTCAAAGAAGCTGAGCGGATCACGCGAATCAAAGACGGGTTGCTGAACGATCTCAGCTATGTCCCTACGCTTGACCAGCTTGCGCAGCAGGAGAATCTGTCGGTCGCACATCTGGTGCGCTCGTTTAATCAGGCGGTTGGGCTCCCACCGCTGGCGTGGCTGATGCAGCGACGCATGTGTAAAGCGCGGGAGCTGCTGCGGCAGGGCGCTGCGATTAGTCAGGTTGCGGGCGATGTCGGGTTTGCCGATCAGGCGCATTTCACGAAGGCCTTCAACCGCTATAACGCCATGACGCCAGGGCAATTCCGTCGTATCAATTTTTGACAATACAGCGTTTCCCTTCGGCTCTACACTCGCCTTATTGCTTAACGCTCGAAGGGAATACCATGCTGTTAGTTGTCTTCACGGGGATGCTGCTATCCCTGTCACTCTGTCTCGATTTGGGGATGGTCAATACCGCTATTATTAACCGTGGGCTGCGGCACGGGGCGCGTTCAGCGTTTTATATCGGGTTGGGTTCCTGTTTCGGCGATCTGTTTTATGCCACGCTATCGGTGCTGGGTCTGGCGGTGGTGTTTAACCTGACGCCCGTTCGCTGGGTGCTATGGATTGGTGGCGGGCTGATTCTGCTCTGGATGACATTCAGCATGGCGCGTGCAGCATGGCGTGACTATCAGGTTAAACGCTTTGCTGACCTGTCTGCGACAGCGAATACGGCGGATTTCACTGTGCCACCTGCCCGGTATACCGAGTTTTTCAGTGGCATCGGCATGGCGCTGGCGTCACCGACGGCGCTGCTATGGTTTGCGGCGATTGGCGGCACGATTATCGCACAGTCTACGGATGGCTCAGCCTTCATGATTAGCCTGTTTCTGCTGGGCTTTTTCGTCGGCGGCGTGCTGTGGACGTTCTTCCTTGCCGCGCTGGTGAAATACGGCCAACGTCTGCTGAAAGAACGGATCTCATTCTATTGCAGCCTGATCTCGGCGCTGCTATTTGCCTATTTTGCCTGGCACGTCATTTCCAACGGCTATGAGACGCTGTTTCTGCCACTCTCCACCGTTGCATAACCGGCTAAAATATCAGCACGTTGCCGGGTTTTTTACTTGCTCGGCAACGGCATAGCGCTATAATGCCAGTCGCTTCTGTGTGCGAGTGTAGTTCAATGGTAGAACGGCAGCTTCCCAAGCTGCATACGAGGGTTCGATTCCCTTCACTCGCTCCAAAAATACCACCCCTGAAGTTCTCCAAAGTCCAAAAAACCCAGTGATGACAATGCTTCGTGCTACTTCTCAGTCGTTTAGGGAAAGCCCCGTCTGGTAAGGGATTACCGGAACGGTAGCGTGTTCCTTCTCTCGCCTGATTTTTTTTCACCACGCCACGGTGAAATAATAATATGTATTTAAATTCAAATAGATAGATGGTTTTTCTGTGGGTTCCCGAACTGACAAAAAACGCCAAAACTGAAATTTGTTTCAATGATTTCAGTTGGCACCCAAGCGCACAAGCCTAGTCACGGCGCAGTCTGGCGGGTTGGTTTGTAGAAAAAGAAAACTGAAAAATTTTTATGATCCGAAAACTTCAGGCGGGTGCGGTGTAGCGCCGATTTTTTCAGAATATAATTTAAGTGTGGTAATGTTTTTATTCTATGGAAGATGCTATAAACTACAGATACATAGCTCTGAAATAATTATATAAGTCATGGGGCATTTAATGAATTTACAACATCCTCTTCAAGTTAAAATAAAAAAAGATTATAAAGGAAAGGTTGCAGCAATAAAAAAGAAATTATCTACCTATGATGACGATTCTTTTCTTTATAATATTTATCAACATTTTCAAAAAATCAGAGAGCCTGATTATGGGGTTACATCAAATTTCCCATGGTGCTGTTTTTTAGCACTAAAGTGGAAGTTTACTGAACCATTGAAAGGAAGAACTGTATCAATGCATGAGCGAGATTTTATTGATATAGTAAACAGGATATATAATCTTCAAAATGAAGTGAAAGACCTGTTTGATAATAACAAGGTGTTATTAAGTATACGTAGGATGTTAATAAATCAAAAATTATATCAAGTTCCTATGAAATTAGAGTTAAATACATTATCTCGGCAGTATTATTGGTATTGCAATTATGATGGCGGATATTTTGAAAAAAAGTTTTTTGATTTATATGGTCTAAGCCTTGAGTCTTATTATAAAATTAGCGCATACTTTGCGATGCTGTCATGCATTGATGATGGTAAAGAATCAACACTTATTCCTGTGCAAACTTATTTGATTCATCTTGTTCCATGTTTTGGTGCTGATGTTTTAAAAAAATATTTAAATTTAGTATCAGTAAAAAAGGTTGAATTAAGAAGCTTTTTGAGTGAATTTAAAGATTTTGAGTCAAAAGAGATTGAATACTATTTAGATCCACCAATGTTGAATAAACCCTTCATTCATACAGATGATGGCTTAGTTATACTAAGCAAACATCTTTTAAGAGCCTCTCTCGCAGCCCTAGTTCCTTCAGTGCTAAAAAAAGAGGATGGTTCAAACTATAAGGATAAATTTGGACGTGTCATGGAGTCTTATATAGCGACTTTACTAGGTGAACTTTCATCTGATGTTATTGTAGAAAATGAGCTTATCAAGCTGTATAGAGACAATAAAATATCTGAAAAAACTAAAGTTGTTGATTTTGTTGTTTGCGAAACTGAAGGTAATGTATATATTGACTCAAAAGCGATCGAGCCAGATAAAACAGTAAAGTATTCAAATACGCCCCTACACATTAAACAACGGTTGAGTAATAGCTTTATTAAAGGTGTCATACAAGGTCAAGACTGTGCGAGAGCAATAAATGAAATATACAAAAAGCCTATATCTGAACGTGATTCTTTAATAATAATAACTCACATGGATCATTATATTTCCACTGGTAAGTCGATTGAGGAAATGTTAGATCATTCACTTTTTAATATGATTGAAAATAAGCATGGTTTCCTTTCCATAAGCAAGAATAGAATTTATTATATGACAATAGATGAATTTGAATTAATGATTGAGGTCTCTCGAGGTAAAAATATATCAATAACGTCAATAATTGATGATTGCTCTAGAAACGACTCAGCAAGTGAAACTCAAAAATTTAATGTTATGATGCATCTTCATAAGATATCGCCTGAAGGAATCCCTGATAAAGAGATTATATCAAATAATAGAGAATTCCTTTTTGATGAGTTGATTGACTCCATGGGGAAATCCAGTGAACACTGGAATGGAAAAGTGATGGAATATTTAGCAATAAAAAGATATATCCTAAGCTAATGGCTTGCATTTTTGAGTCGTGATGCAGTTTAGGATCTCTGCTCATAGCCACGTATGATTTTATCAAATTTAAAATTCTGTATGCGGTGCATGTTGACTAACGCCTTATTATCTTCTAGTTGTCTAAGTGGTTGTTGAAGAGAGATATGTATAGGAATGTGATTAGTCTAGTTTTTTCAAATCATAAAAATTAAACAATTACATTAAGTTATGTGGCATATTCGCTTCCCTTCACTCGCTCCAAAAATACCACCCCTGAAGTTCCCCAAAGTCCACAAAATTCAGTGATGACAATACTTCGCGCTACTTCTCAGTCGTTTAGTGAAAACCTCATCTATCTAAATCTACAGCCTAGTGCGTATAGTTATGCGTATAGGGAATGATGACACCTGAAATACTATACGCACTCCATTTACAGATTTTGAGAACCGCTGTGCCAAGCCATAGAGTAAAATCCAAGAAAACGCGTAGGGTTTTAAGCGCGCTTTCTGGTGATTGTTATGGTCGAAACTCATCTGGCAGGGAGAGTAACTTCATGGTTCGTAGAAACTTTCTTCAAATTCAGGGTGTTTTCTACCGTTCTGTGTTGGCGACGAATGCTGGGGCTGTCCTTGATCCGCCGGGGCCACAAAGTGCAGGTCGCTATCATAGACATGGCCAGCCTGCACTCTACATGAGTCCATTTCCGGAGTGGTCAATCAGTGCTGTTTCAGGCTATATGAGAGAAGATGGTCTTGCTCGTGTTCTTATCCCGATTAGCGTTACCGATGCATGGGTGCTGGATCAGCGAAATGAGGAGATTTCTCTACGTATGGGAATTAACCCGCAAACGTCGAATGGCTCCTGGCGGGAGGCGATCAGGAGCGGGCTAGTCCCAGGTTCATGGGTTAACGCAGATCGTGCAAGAGCCAGTGGAGCTGACGGCATGATTGATTGTTCCCGAAACATTCCTAATGGATGGCATCTTTGCCTCTTCCGGTGGAATGAGCCAGAAACGCCGCAGGTAAAAGTTTGCGGCGATCCAATCAAAGTTTCACTTTCCTGATTTCACCACCGTCGTCGTCCAGTAGGGTAAATCCCAGGTGCCGCCGAGGTGGATCATGCGGCATGAGCCCGTGATTGACATGCGACTCAATTGGAATGCTTTGCCATCCCATGTCCAGGCGTCATAACTCATGCAGTCCGCGAGCCCGCGTCCTTTCTGCACTGAGGTAATCTCACCGTTTTCATAGCCTGTTCCACTTGTCGTCACGAGCTGCGGCTGAGTCTGCATGGCGTTGTCGATAACCCAATAAGCGTAGCCTTCGTTGTAAGCGGCGCGCCAACAGAGAGTACTGAGCAGCGACATGCTGTCATTCAGCGGAATGCGTTCAATTGGCTCTGCTTCTTGATAATCCTGCGGTGGGAAACTGTCGCAGTCATCTGCCTTTAGCGTCTTAAGCAGCGTTTTCTGGATAGCCGCCTGTTCCGCATCTGTCAGATTTCTTGATCGTGCCTGTTTAGTTGCTGCCGCGTAGATGACGGGGGTTGCTACAGCAGGTAACGCGCTGCTTTCACTTCCTTTTTTGGTGATAGCGTCCGTTTTGCCAATGCGACCCTGTCTTTCATCCATCTTTAACAAAACGGCGTAGGCTCCCGCTCCAGACAGCTCGGAAACGATGCCATTGTGATGAAACGCCACTTTCCCGTTTCCTTTTAGTGCCTGTAGGACGAGGGGAATCTGTGTCTCATTTAGCTGCCAGAGGTTGTCTCCGGTCGAGGTGAGCGGGCCTTTATCTATGCCGTCAATGGTTAGCGTTAGTTTGGTGCCTTGAGGCATCGCTTTGTCTACCTCAGCGAGCGTAACGTCGGCTGTTATTGGCGTATTTTGCCCAGCATGGCGTGTGATGAGAATCGAGACGTCCTGTGCTTCCTTATCTTCTCCCATGTACTTCTCTTCTGGCGAGTAGCCGGCAGCCCGACACGTTAGCGTGTTATCACAGACCACTTCCCAGTCTTTATGAAAGAAAGTGCTATCGGCGAAGGTGGTGGCAAACGCCAGAACAGGCATCCCGGTGATCAGTGCGGTTAGCATAGGGAGGCGAGAAGGGAGAGAAAAAGTCATTTTCCATCAATTCCTTGATTATGTTGTGGCTTGTCGCCAGCGCTATTTTAGCGGCCAGAAAGCCAGTCGCTGTTTTTGACATATACCAAGATGGTAGCGTTAGACGGCGTGATATTGCGAATATTTCTTGTCCGACCACTCCATTATTAAGTGTGAATCGGGTATGATGCCGCTGCCGTTAACCGTTCATCGGCTGCTCAAAATCCCCTCAGTGTTATCAGCATGTTTATCCTGCTTTTTAACCTCACGCGCGATAACGGTCAGAAACAGTTTTCCACACAGTTGAAACGATCCCTATAAAAAAGTGTCATGATAGATGTAGCGCGATGAGAACGACTCTTTATGCGGTACGCTGTTAATCACTTAAAGACGAGTATCATGAAGATTAAGCAAACATTTACCTGGGCATTACTCCACCCGCGCTATTGGATGACTTGGTTCGGCCTTGGCGTGCTGTTTTTATTAGTTCAACTCCCTTACCCGCTGCTGATGAAGCTCGGAAGCAGTGCGGGTCGTCTATCCCGCGTCTTTCTGAAACGCCGGGTGTCGATTGCCAGACGCAATCTTGAATTGTGTTTCCCTACGATCTCTGACGACGAAAGAGAAGCGATGATCGACAGTAACTTCGCTTCGCTCGGAATGGCATTGGTTGAAACCGGCATGGCCTGGTTTTGGTCCGATCGCCGCGTGCGCCAGTGGTTTGATGTTTCAGGGCTGGAGCATTTACAGCACGCTACCGCAAAAGGTCAGGGCGTAATGGTGATTGGTATTCACTTTATGTCGCTGGAACTGGGTGGCAGGGCGATGGGGCTGTGTCAGCCAATGATGGCGATGTACCGTCCGCACAATAATAAAGCGATGGAAATGGTCCAAACCTGGGGACGTTCTCGTTCCAACAAAGCGATGATCGACCGTAAAGATCTGCGTGGGATGGTACAAGCGCTAAAACGGGGTGAAGCGGTATGGTTCGCGCCCGATCAGGACTACGGCCCTAAAGGTAGCGTTTTTGCGCCGTTCTTTGCGGTGAAAAATGCGGCGACCACTAGCGGTACGTATACCATTAGCCGTCTGGCAAAACCGGCGATGATGACGACAGTGCTGATCCGCAAGCCCAATGCTTTGGGTTATCAACTGGTGATTCAACCTGAATTACAGGATTATCCTTATCACGATGAGCAGGCTGCGGCGTGCTACATGAATAAGGTGATTGAGACAGAAATCATGCGTGCGCCTGAACAGTATCTCTGGCTACATCGTCGCTTTAAAACCCGTCCGGCAGGGGAAGTGTCGCTCTATGCCTGATGCGAACTACGCCTGATACGAAGTGCCGCACCGGTTTTCACGCGGTGCGGCACTGCCGATGGTGCTTTATTCTTTTCCTAACAGTAGCCCGCGTGGAGCGAAGGATTTTTTCATTGTACCAACGTATTCGTGGCGTGCCAGATAGCGGTAGCAGCCAGCGGCAAGGAATGCGCCGATAAACCAACTGAAGTTGGCCGCGTCACGCCACTGTGGCGTGAAGGTGATAATCAACCCAATGGTCACCGCGGGAATCAATGCCATTATCGCATTGGGATTGAAGCCATTTCGATACCAGTATTTCCCTTTTGGCGTCGCGTCGAACAGATCGTCCACATAGATTTTCCCGCCTTTGATGACATAGAAATCCATGAGCAGAATGCCGAACAGCGGGCCGATAAAGGCACCGAGTACGTCGAGCGTGTAGTGAATCAACTCTGGCGAGTTGAAGAGGTTCCACGGCGTGAGCAGTACGGAGCCGACAGCGGCGATCATACCGCCCGTGCGGAAGCTGATACGCTGTGGCGAACAGTTGGAGAAATCAAACGCTGATGAGACGAAGTTAGCAACAATATTGATCCCTATGGTTGCGATAATCATGGTCAGCACGCCAAGCGCGACGGCAAAACCGCTGTCAATATGCGAGACGGTTTCGATCGGGTCGGTAATCATGCGGCCGAATAATGACTGTGTTCCCGAAACAATCACCACGGTGATAATAGAGAACAGCAGAAAATTGAACGGCAGACCCCAGCGGTTGCCCCGACGGATTTCCTGCATGCTTTTACCGTAGCGAGAAAAGTCACCGAAGTTCAGCAGCGGGCCGGAAAAGTAGGACACAACCAGTGCAGTGGCGGTGAGCATTTGCCAAAGTTGCTCGCTGGTCGTGAGCGTTTTGCTGGTCAGCGTAAAAGAAATATTCTCCCATCCGGTCTGGTAAACAATCCAGATCGCGAGCGCCGTCATCACCACGTAAACCGCTGGGCCTGCAAAATCAATAAAGCGTTTAATCGCGTTCATGCCATGCCAGAACACGAGAGCCTGCAGGAACCACATGATGCCAAAGCAGATCCATCCCAGTGCAGACAGGCCGAGCCAGTGGCTCTGTGTCAGTGGGGCGAGCGCAGGATAAAACTTCAGCAGAACCAGCATAAGCGCATGTGCCGCCAGGTATGTCTGAATGCCGTACCAGGCAAAAGCGATGAGGCCACGAATGACGGCGGGAATATTCGCGCCAAAGACACCGAATGCCTGACGGCAAATCACCGCATAAGGAACGCCGCTCATCTGGCTGGGTTTTGCGACCAAATTTGCGCAGACCTGCACAATACAGATGCCCACAAGCAGACACAGTAATACCTGCCAGCTTGCTAACCCCAGCGCAAAAAAGCTCGCTGCGACAACGTATCCACCCATGCTGTGCACATCTGACATCCAGAATGAAAAGATGTTGTACCAAGACCAGGTTTGAACACGTGTCGGTGCCAGATCCTCATTGCAGAGTTTGGGGCTGTATGCGTTGCTACCATTACCTGTAATCATTTTTTCTGGCATGGAATCTGCTCCTTTTACCCTAGTCGTGAAATGAATGACGTTATGTATGTAGAAAAGGAGTTGCATTAATCAGGCCAAAATTAATTTCTTGTATACGTGTTTTATATTTTTTGTGTACGATTTGATAAGAATATGACAACGAGAAAAGCGAATGAACTACACTTACGGATTGGGAAATGAGCAGTTTTTGCAGCAAAAAGATGATGTTATCTACCAGGCTCTGCTTAACGCTATCGTCGAACACCAATTACTGCCGGGAACAAAATTGCCGGAGGAAGCGCTGGCAGATGTGTTTGATGTGAGCAGAACGGGAATTAGAAAAGTCTTACAACGTCTTGCGATGGTGCAGATGGTGACGTTAACGCCCAAACGTGGTGCGCAGGTATCGACGCCCTCCGTTGAAGAAGCGCAGGAAATTTTCCAGACTCGCCGCTTTATTGAGTGTGCCAATCTGTCTGAAGTGGTGCTGCGCTGCCAGTCTCCTCATCTGGCGGCGTTAGATCGATTGATCGTGGCAGAGCAGCAGGCACACGCAGACCAGAACGGTGCAGAAGCGATCCGCCTGTCTGCCGCATTCCATATTCAACTCCAGGCGATCTCTGGCAATACCGTGCTAACGGGAATTGTGTCGCAACTGACGCTGCGCTCATCACTGGTTATCGCCGCATATGGCACGCCGTGGCAACAGGGATGCCGATGCCACGATCACCACGATCTGCTGGCGTTACTACGGGAGAAAAATGTCTCAGGGTTAGCGGAAGCGATGACGCAGCATTTTGATGACATTGTTGCCAGCCTGCGTTTTGACCGAGATGAAAACGTGGAGCCGGATTTCCGCCGACTGTTTGGCCATATTAAGGAGAAGCTCGCGTGAAACCTTGCATCATTCAGGTGATTAACCCTAATACCAGCCTCGCTATGACCGAAACGATTGGTGCCGCAGCTCGCGCTGTGGCATCGCCAGGAACGGAGATTGTCGCGGTGTGTCCTTCTCAGGGGGCACCGTCTATTGAGGGGCATTTTGACGAAGCAATAGCCGCGATTGGCGTGTTGGAACAAGTGAAGCAGGGGAAAGCGCAGGGTGTCGACGGGCACATTATTGCCTGCTTCGGCGACCCCGGGCTACTTGCTGCCCGGGAAGTCGCCAGTAAACCGGTCATCGGCATTGCCGAAGCCGCCATGCATATGGCGACACTGGTGGCAACGCGCTTCTCGATTGTGACCACATTGCCGCGCACCGTCATCATCGCCCGCCATTTACTACAGCGCTATGGCTTTGAACATCACTGTGCTGCGCTGCACGCGATCGATTTGCCAGTACTCGCGCTGGAGCAGGATAGCGGGATCGCACAGAACAAGGTGCGTGAATATTGTATACAGTCTCTGCGTCAGGATGGTGTGGGTGCGATTGTGCTTGGGTGTGGTGGAATGGCCGATCTAGCGCAGGAACTGACGCAAGAACTGTCGATTCCGGTGATCGACGGCGTTAGCGCTGCCGTCAAGCTGATTGAGTCATTGTCGGCACTGGGATTGACGACCAGTAAGCAGGGCGATCTGGATTACCCGATTGCCAAGCCGCTGAGCGGTATGTTTAGTTCGCTGCGTTAAAAAAGGGAAAGGATATGATCACAGCACCTGCTGCAACGATGTACGGCATTGAGAGCGATTATCCGCGCGACTTGATCGGATATGCAGGGCAGCCCCCGCATGCTAACTGGCCCGAAAATGCACGTATTGCCGTGCAGTTTGTATTGAACTACGAGGAAGGTGCGGAAAATAACGTCTTACATGGTGACGCTGGATCCGAGCAATTTCTGTCCGATATTATTGGTGCAGCGAGTTATGCCGATCGTCATATGTCGATGGATTCGCTGTATGAATATGGTTCGCGCGCCGGTTTTTGGCGTATCCATAACGAGTTTCAGCGTCGAGGATTGCCGTTGACGGTATTCGGTGTGGCAATGGCATTAGCGCGTAATCCCGAGGTGGTCGAGGCGATCAAATCGGCTAACTATGATGTGGTCAGTCACGGCTGGCGCTGGATTCATTACCAGCACATGGATATCGATACCGAACGCGAGCACATGCATAAAGCCATTGATGTACTCACTACGTTATTCGGTCAGGCTCCGCTTGGCTGGTATACCGGTCGCGATAGCCCCAATACCCGCCAGTTGGTTGTCGATAACGGCAATTTTTGGTACGACAGCGACTACTACGGTGACGATCTGCCGTTCTGGATGACGGTCAAAAAAAGTAATGGTGAGGTGCATCCGCATCTTATTGTGCCGTATACGCTGGATGCTAATGATATGCGGTTTGCCTCACCACAGGGATTTAACAGTGGCGATCAGTTCTTCACCTATCTGAAAGACAGTTTTGATGTGCTCTATGAGGAAGGGGAAACCGCACCTAAGATGCTATCTATCGGGATGCACTGTCGTTTGCTAGGACGGCCAGGCCGTTTTCGGGCGTTGCAGCGTTTTCTGGATTATATTCAACAGCATGAGCGAGTGTGGATTTGTCGTCGTCAGGATATCGCCGAGCATTGGCGTCAGCACCATCCGTATGTCGCGCCGTGAGGCATGCAGAATACCAGAAACAAAAATGGCTACCGGATGGCAGCCATTTTATGGTGGTTAACGTACTTGAGTACGATTAACGGAAGATAGCGTGGGGGTTAACACCGCGATAGGTTTTGCCCAACGCTTTTAATATTTGATTGATTTTGCGGACAACGCGCATCTTTTTATCCCCCACGATTCTTAAATAATTATTGGTTGAAAGTACCAAAGTTGATGTTGATGTTTTCAAACATAGCGATGATTTTGTTCAGCAGTTTCATGGTCATTTCCTCGTTGTTAGTTGATTTGTTTTCTGTGATGCTGTTCACGTTTTTAAGAATACTCGCACTGATACGGGTGGTCAACTTTTTTGTGACACGAATCACAAAAAAATGAACGATCAGTTTGTGAGGAGTAAACCACTGTTTTGATTTCCGTCTAAAAACCCTTTCTGCTTTTTCTTCATACTGAGCCGTTTTCAGCAAGTGGCCTGATTGAACATTACCTGTACTGGCTGTGCGCTTCCTTATCGGACAGATGAAGTGAGATAGATAAATTGTCTCGATTAGCAGTTGAAATAAGCGCGGGTGAAGCGGGATAATCACGCGCTTCACATTGCCTGACACCGTCTTATCCAGCTTGTTTTCGTTCAGCCTGTTTTTGATACAGCAGTGTCTTGATATACAAAGTTTTCAAGCTTTGCATCCAGCGAGTTAATCGTTTGCGTGCGGAGCTATACGGTTCATGCCGCACCAGCAATGTTGGTGCGCTCGCGGAGCAAGGCCGCGGTAACCGTCAGAATCGATCTTAAATAATAATGGCATTTCAGGGGATACCACCATGTCAAACACCACCCGTCAGGCAGGCTCGCAAGGCACGCTTGATGCTTTTTTCAAAATTACACAGCGCGGTAGTAACGTGCGTCAGGAAGTGTTAGCCGGCCTGACGACGTTCCTGGCGATGGTTTACTCCGTGATTGTGGTTCCGAGTATGCTGGGCAAGGCTGGCTTCCCGCCTACCGCCGTGTTCGTTGCAACCTGTCTGGTTGCCGGTCTGGGGTCGCTGCTGATGGGATTGTGGGCCAATCTGCCAATGGCGATTGGTTGTGCGATTTCTCTGACGGCGTTCACCGCGTTCAGTCTGGTGCTGGGACAACAAATCAGCATTCCTGTGGCACTGGGAGCGATCTTCCTGATGGGTGTGCTGTTCACCATCATTTCCGTCACGGGCATCCGCTCTTGGATCTTGCGCAACCTGCCGATGGGCGTGGCGCATGGCACAGGGATTGGTATCGGTCTGTTCCTGCTGATTATTGCCGCTAACGGTGTCGGTCTGGTGGTAAAAAACCCCATTGACGGCCTGCCGGTCGCGTTGGGTGATTTCACCTCTTTCCCCGTCATTATGTCCCTGCTGGGGCTGGCAGCGACTATCGGTTTAGAGAAGCGTCGCGTACCGGGCGGTATTCTGCTGGTTATCATCGCGATCTCTATTCTGGGGCTGATTTTTGACCCGAATGTAAAATACGCGGGCTTCTTTGCGTTGCCGAGCCTGGCGGCTGCTGATGGTTCGTCACTGATCTTCAGTCTGGATATCATGGGTGCGTTGCAGCCGATGGTTCTGCCGAGCGTGCTGGCGCTGGTGATGACCGCTGTGTTCGATGCCACGGGGACGATCCGTGCTGTCGCTGGACAGGCGAACCTGCTGGATAAAGATGGACAAATCATCAACGGTGGTAAAGCCCTGACCGCAGACTCCGTGAGCAGCATTTTCTCCAGTCTGGTCGGGACGTCTCCGGCGGCGGTTTACATCGAATCCGCAGCGGGTACGGCAGCCGGTGGTAAAACGGGCTTAACGGCAACTGTTGTCGGTGTCCTGTTCCTGCTGCTGCTGTTTGTGTCTCCGTTAGCGTATCTGGTGCCTGGTTATGCCACTGCACCTGCGCTGATGTACGTCGGCTTGCTGATGTTGGGCAACGTCTCCAAACTGAACTTTGATGACTTCGTCGATGCCATGTCCGGTTTGGTATGCGCCGTATTCATCGTGCTGACCTGTAACATCGTGACCGGTATTATGCTGGGCTTTGGCGCGCTGGTATTAGGCCGCATCTTCTCTGGCGAATGGCGTAAACTGAACATCGGCACCGTGGTGATTGCTGTCGCGCTGGTGGTGTTCTACGCTGGCGGCTGGGCGCTGTAATCCTTTCCAACAGACCTTCTGGCGCCGTCCAGAAGGTCTGTCATTTCTCATCTTTCCTTCTTCTTTCTCTTCCTTAGCATTTCTCACACCAAACGCGACTTTATGTGCCCTTTTATTGGCTTTGGGTTGATGTAACTTGTGTGATAATCAGTAAAGTAATTATCCGTCATACTTCAAGCCGCACGTGCGTTGGCTTTCCTCGCTCACCCCAGTCACTTACTGGTGTAAGCTCCTGGGGATTCGCTGTGTCGCCGCCTTCTTGCAGCTTGAATTATTTAGGATGAAACCTTTCTTCTTCACCCAGAAATCCATTTTCATACCGAGCTAAATGCGTTAAATATGGAAGAGCAGTTTGCTCGCTAACAGGCAGAATTTTTTTGATTTAGGAGTACGTCTAAGGAAAGCATGGAAATATTTTTTACGATTCTTATTTTGACCCTGGTGGTATCCCTGTCTGGGGTCGTTACCCGCATTTTACCTTTTCAAATCCCTCTGCCTTTAATGCAAATCGCGCTTGGTGCCATCCTTGCCTGGCCCCAGTTCGGTTTGCACGTTGATTTCAATCCCGAGCTGTTTATGGTGCTCTTCATTCCGCCGCTGCTGTTTGCCGACGGTTGGAAAACGCCGACGCGTGAGTTCCTGAAGCACGGTCGAGAAATTATTGGTCTGGCACTGGTTCTGGTCCTGATTACCGTAGTGGGCATCGGCTATTTCATCTACTGGATGGTGCCGGGCATGCCACTGATTGCGGCCTTCGCGCTGGCCGCCGTGCTGTCGCCAACGGATGCCGTCGCGCTGTCTGGCATTGTCGGTGAAGATCGTATTCCGAAAAAGCTGATGGGAATTTTGCAGGGCGAAGCGTTGATGAACGATGCGTCCGGCCTGGTGTCGCTGAAATTTGCTGTCGCGATTGCGATGGGCACGATGGTGTTTACGGTTTCCGGTGCGACGCTGGAATTCATGCAGGTCGCACTGGGCGGGCTGCTGGCGGGCGTCGGTGTGACCTGGTTATTCGGTAAATCGCTGCGCGCTATCAGCCGCTGGAGCGGTGATGATGCTGCAACGCAGATCGTACTGCTGCTGCTGTTACCTTTCGCGTCGTATCTGATTGCCGAACACATTGGCGTCTCAGGCATTTTGGCTGCGGTGGCGGCGGGGATGACCATCGGGCAGTCGGGTGTGATTCGTAGCGCGCCGCTGACGATGCGGCTGCGTGCGAACGGCGTGTGGTCGATGTTGGAATTCGTGTTTAACGGCATGGTGTTCATCATGCTGGGCCTGCAATTGCCGGACATTCTGGAAACCTCGGTGACGCAGGCAGAGCTGGATCCCACAGTTGAAACCTGGATGCTGTTTACCGATATCGTGATTATCTATGGTGCTCTGCTGCTGCTGCGTTTCTGCTGGCTGTGGGTGATGAAAAGATACAGCATGCACATTCAGAAAAAGCGTCCGATGATCTTTGCCGAGTTTTCCACGCGCGAGCTGTGGATCGCGTCCTTTGCCGGCGTGCGAGGGGCGATTACGCTGGCGGGTGTGCTATCTATTCCGCTGCTGCTGACGGACGGCACCGCGTTCCCATCTCGCTATCAGCTGGTATTCATCGCCACGGGCGTTATTTTGTTTTCTCTGCTGTGTGGCGTGCTGGCGTTGCCGTTTCTGCTGCGTGGTGTGGTGGTCGCGGACAAGGCCGCGCATGCCAAAGAAATCCGCATGGCGCGTATGGCGGTGGCAGAAGTGGCGATCAAAAGTATGCACAAAATGGAGGAGCGTCTGGCCGCCGATCGAGAGGAAAACATTGATGAGCAGGTGCTGAAAGAAGTCAGCGCACGCGTCATTGGCAATCTGCGTCGACGGCTCATTGATAAAGACGATCCTGAAAATGGCCTGCTGATTGAGAATCTGGAGCGGCGTTTTCGCCTGACTGCGCTGAATTCCGAACGTGCGGAGTTGTATCATCTGCGTGCCACGCAGCAAATCAGCAATGAGACATTACAAAAAATGCTGCGCGACCTCGACCTGATGGAAGCGCTTCTGATCGAAAATGAGTAAGACGCGGTGAGGTGATCCTCGTTACCGCGTTGATTTCTTTCTCTTCTCTTTCCTTCCTCTGCATCCCCATGGCGTAAGCGATGGGGATGTTTTTTATGCGTCCAGTCTAAGAACGACGTCAGGCGATTGTAAACTGCTTGTCACTAAATGATAATGATTGTTATTATCCGTAGGACTTTTCTTAGAAGTGAAAAACGGCCCGCACGGTATCAACATCGTGTGGGGTGAATGGCTGTTTGAAGGACCAGATAAAATAAACGGACATTAACCCTAAATTAATTAGGTAATAAGCCACGTTTATAGGGGAACATTATGCGTGTATTAGTGGTTGATGATGATTCTGTGCTGTGCCATTGGCTGGGGTCTAAATTACATTCCCACGGCCATTCTTGCCGAATGGTGCATGATGGCGCGCACGCATTAAAAGCGATCAAGGATGAAGTTTATGATGTCGTTCTGTTGGACAGAATGTTACCCATCATGGATGGATTTACGGTATTACGTGAATTACAAGGCTCACGTCATCCGCCTATTATGCTGCTCTCGGCGCTGGATCGTGATGTCGATCGAGTGATGGGGCTGGAACTTGGTGCGGAAGATTATCTCGGCAAGCCTTTTAATTTTAATGAGCTTAGATTACGTCTGGATATTATGGCGCGGCGCGGTAAACGCCATATCGATAATCCTTCCATGCTGACCTTTGAAGACCTGCAACTTGACCGTATGCAGCGCGTTGCATGGCGCGGCGGCAAGCGTATCGACTTGACCGATAAAGAAATCAAGTTACTGATTATATTAATGGAAAATCCGGGTCAGGCGATTACGCGTACGATGCTGTTAGAGCGCGTATGGGGCTACAATTTTGATCCGCAGACCAATCTGATCGACGTTCATATGTCAAAACTGCGGGCAAAAATTGATAAAGGCTTCCCGCATCCATTAATTAAAACGCTGAGAGCGATGGGCTACGCATTAGGCGCGGTAGATAAGGACAAAACCGATGTTGGCAGCCACGCTGAATAAAGTAAAAATAAAGAAGCTTGGGCAGCGCTGGCAGGTAAAAATAAAACACTGGCAATTACTGGGGGCAAGCCAATATCCCGGCTTTTTATGCACCTCTAATTTTCGCCAGGCAATAACCATTGTTTTTCTGTTCTTATTGATGATGCTGATGTGTATTGTCGGCTTCAGTTCATTAAGTGAAACGCTGATTAGAACGCATGTCCGCGAAGTTATTCTGGGTAATATTTACGACTACTCGATGCAGTCGCGTTTAACGAATGCCGATAGCTTGATTACGCAATTACGGCACGATAATCGAGCGAAAGGGGATGAATTACCGCTGTTTCTGGTGATGGATAAACACGGTGATATTCTGTATCACAATCATCCCTTGAAAATGCATCTTTTAACCCCCCATTCTGCAAACTCACACCCTCTGGAAATGCGGCAGCATACCGATTGCCGGATGGATGTCAGCTGTCTTAAAGCCGAAATTTCCAGCCCTGACGATCCCAATCTGATCGGTTTGTCCGTGATGTTGGATGACGGTGGCGTGCTGTTTACCGCTTACAACATTCGACCCATGTTAGAACGGGTGAGGACAATCCCGCTTGTAGCAGGGGCGGGACTGTTTGTCGTACTGCTTTTCTGCCTGTTTATCAGCCGTCATTTCAGTTTACGCCGCTTGCGCAGCGTGGAGAAAATCCGCGCGGCGCTGCATCGCTACAGCAGCGGCGAGCAACAGGTGCGTATGCCGCTGTCGCCTTACGACGATGATTTTGACAGTCTGAGTGCCGATATTAACCAGAATCTGGAACGGATTGAGCGCTTGATGGAGCAGGTGCGCAGCACCTCCAGCCATGTCGCGCATGAACTGCGTACGCCGCTGACGCATCTGCAAAATCGCTTGTTCAATCTGACGGAGCGGGCAGGGCTGGATAACGACATTCGTGATGAATTGAATCTGGCGGTGGGCGAGGTGCATAAAATTCTCGGGCTATTCCGTACCGTGATGCGCATCGGTGAAATCGAAAGCGGGCGCTGCGTGCACCAGTTTGAGAACATTGAAGCGCGCCAGCTGCTGGAAGAAATTGCCGAATATTATCAGCCGCTGGCGGAAGAGCGCGGCTGTCGCCTGAAGATTGAAATCAAAGCCGGCATTCAGCTCTTTGGTGACCGGGCGCTGCTGTTTCAGGCGCTGGCCAATCTGGTGGAAAACGCGCTGAAATACGCGGCGCAGGGTAAATACATCACGTTGAGCGTGACGCTGTATCGTGGCTGGATCGCCCTGAGTGTTGCTGACCGTGGTCCGGGCATTCCGCCCGCGCTGCATTCCAAAGCGCTACAGCGCTTTCAGCGGTTGGATACCTGGTTTCAGTCCGGCTACGGGTTGGGATTATCACTGGTTCAGGCGATTACTGACCTGCACGGTGGAAAGCTCTATCTGGACTCCTCAGAGCCGGGCCTGAACGTTTATCTGTGCCTTAATCGCTGCTAATCCTCTTTTTTTCTCGATGAATACGATGCGTGGTGAGTGGGTTTTTCCTGCTTGCCGCGACCATTTTCTCGTGATCGTTTATGAATATCCCTGCAAAAAACATGAATATTTATTAATTTTTCCTGCAATGTAAAGTGTGTTAATTATTGATTTATATTGATAATTTTTTGTATGGAAAGATTAACGAATATTAATGTTCTACTGCTTGCGGCGCTTGATAATAAGTCTCATTATTAATCTTATTATCATCATGGCACCCCCCGAATTTCCGAGTAGGCCATGATTTCTTTGCCTGCGGATTAGAGAGTCTTCCCATGAAAAATATGAAAGCAAAATTGCGTTCTTTCCTGCGTGACGAGAGCGGTGTAACGGCAATCGAATACGGCATTCTTGCGGCGGCAATGGCGGCAGCCATCGGTGCTATTTTCGGCGGCGACGGTATCTTCGTGAAAGCGCTGAATGAGAAATTCAGCCAAATCGCCGATCAAATTACCGGTACGGGCACCAGCGGCGGTACATCCGGCGCAGCGAAATAAGCGCGAGATGGCGGATTACGCGCACTGGCCGCAGACGGTACTGCTGATAGGGTGCCTGCTGTGGTGTATCAGTACCGACCTGTTAGTACGCAAAATTACGAATCAGGCGGTACTGATTTTATTGCTGGGCTGGCTGTTTTTCAGCGCTTCACATGTCCTGCAATCCGGTGCGTTAGATATGTTGGCACTACGCAAAACGCTCTGGGCGCTGCCAGGCGCGGCGGCAGTACTGGTTGTGGGATTTGTGCTTTTCCTCACCGGCAGATTAGGCGCTGGGGATGTCAAGCTGATGAGTGTGCTGTGCCTGTGGGTCGGGCAAGGACACCAGATCGTTTTCGTCATGGTGACGGCACTGGCTGGCGGTGTTTTGGCGCTTAGCCTGCCGCTGCTGAATACCGTACCCACAGCGGTGGCGATGGGCATTCAAACCACCAACCGGATATTCAAGAGTCGGTTGCCTATGCCACCCGCGTTGCCCGCCGATCTTTCTCAAGGCATACCTTACGGCGTCGCCATTGCGTTCGGCGCGATATATGTCCTGATTTTTCCCTTGTTTTAATTCTGTCGCAGCTTTAAGACACACACGCTAGGGTAGGCAAGTTGAAATGAAAGTGAACTCTACATACGTACTGTCAGGCGCGCTCGTTCTGGCAGGCATTGTTGCGCTGATGGTGCGTAGCCATCTCTCTTCTGAACCCCCTGCGCCGCCTCCGGTCGTGGTTAAAGCGCCGGAAAAAACTGCTGTTTTGGTGGCCGCGAAAGATCTGCATCCCGGTGATTTCATTGATTCTACCTCGTTGCGTTGGCAGACCACGGATGAATCGGTTTCCCGTGCGTTTAACTTCGTTCGCGGGCCGGACAGCAAGTCCCCGCTATTGGGCGCGACCCTGCGTGAAACGGTGAAGGAAGGCGCGTGGCTCAGCAGTAATGCTGTTGTGAACCCCAATGAGCCGGGCTTCGTTGCTGCTGTGCTGCGTAAAGGGATGCGTGCTATCTCCGTTCCTACCAGCGCTATTGCGAGTAATGCCGGGCTAGTGTCCGCTGGCGATCGTGTTGATGTGATCCTCAGCATGAGACGAGACGATCAGTCAGAGCTACCTGCAAGCCGTAATCAGCCTGTTGTGATGCCGCTGCTGGCATCACAAACGATCGTGCGCGATTTACGCGTATTGGCGCTGAACGATAAAACCGGTACGCCGGTATACCCACGCTTTGAAGCTGAGGAAGACGGTACGGTGCTTGATGCCACCGCCAAAAGCCGTCAGCCTGCCGTGCGTTCTCGTCCTGCAACCTATCAAACCGTTACGCTGGAAGTGACGCCTCAGCAGGCTGAAGCGCTGGCGGTTGCCAAAGAGCTGGGCATTCTGCATTTGGCACTGCGCAGTGCCGATCTGGATGATGTAGTCGATCCAGCCACAGGGCGGCCACATGTGACCACGGTTCCGCTGGCGACCGATATCTACGGAGCACTATCCGTAGGATCCGGCGGACACAAAGTGAAAATCTATCGCGCTGAGCAAAAAGACGTGGTGACGTTCCCCTCCCGATAGGACGAACACGCAATCTGACAGCCTGCGGGGTGCCGCGAGCTGCTCATGGAAAAATGAAGCCCATTACGGAATTAAGTAAATGACGATGTTTTCGCTGTTTTTGAAATCGGACTTTCGGGGTACGTGCAAACGATTGCTGGCCGCTGGCCTGTTTAATGCGGTATTGCCTGTCACGCTGACGACGATGATGTTGCCTGCGACTACGCTGGCTGCTGGGGTATCTGTAGCGCCAGTAACCGATGAGGTGCGACTGACCGTGCACCAAGGACGGTTATTGCAACTCAGCGATCTGCCGGACAGCGTGCTGGTGGCCGATCCGAATATTGCCAGTTTCGAACTGCCTTCACCGGGTAACCTGTTTGTCTACGCCAAAAGCGTCGGTACCACCACGCTCTATGCAATGGATGAAAATGGCAATGTGATCAACGCCATTCGTCTGGTGTCCGAGCATGATTTGAAAGCGCTGGGTGAACGCATGAAGCGTGAATTCCCCGGTGCGGATATCCAACTGGAACCCTCGATTCCCAGCGGTGTGATTGTGCGCGGTAGCGTCGATACCCCGCAGGATGCCAAACGTGTCATCGACAGTATTCAGACTTACATCAAGTCATCTGTAGGCGGTGGTCAGGGCGGCGGTGGAGGCGGTGGCGAAAGACTACCGGGTTCCAGCGAAACGTCCGGTAACGTAGTCAACCAGCTCAAAATCAAAACGCCTTCGCAAATCAATATTCAGGTGCGCGTGGTGGAAGTGTCCCGCAAGTTAACCAGTGAACTGGGCTTCAACTGGGCGGCATCACTGAGCACCGGTAGCGGCAACATGACCGCAGGCAGCGGATCGCGTCTTAATCTGTTCAGCGCTACGACCGGAAGATTTGCTAACCCAACGGATACTGGCTTCCTGAACTTCGGTCGCTCCAGACTGAGCGGATTGTTAACCGCGATGAACCAGCAGGGCATGGCGACCGTGTTGGCCGAGCCAAACCTGACGGCGATGTCAGGGGAAACCGCTGCGTTTGCCGCAGGCGGTGAAGTGCCAATCGTTCTGATCACCAATAACAGCGTCAGCATCGATTACAAATCCTACGGTGTGATTCTGCGCATGACGCCAACGCTGCTGTCTGCTAACCGCATCAGCCTGCACATTGCGCCGGAAGTCAGTGAGCTAACCGACGTCGGTTCCGTACAGCTGGAAGGCGGATCGCGCATTCCGGCCTTAACCGTGCGCCGTGCGGATACCACGGTAGAGCTAGCCAGCGGACAGAGCTTTGCGCTGGCGGGCATGCTGCGTAGCGCCGGTAGCCAGACGATCAACGGCGTGCCGGGATTAAGCAGCGTTCCGATGTTTGGCCGCCTGTTTGAAAGCGAATCCACCAGTCAGGAAGAAACGGAATTGGTGATTATCGCGACCGCCTATGTCGTTGAGCCAGTTAACGCGGGCGATCTTCAGACACCGGGACAAGGCGTAAAAATGCTGGATTCGTCCATGCCGCGCTCTGCATCTATCGGCTATCTCTACTGAGTCCGCGAGGGGCAATAAAACATGAAAACGATCAACAACAGTTACCCCCTGCTTCGCCCGCTGCACATGCGTGTGGCGGTGCTGACCGCCGTTGTTTTGCTGGCGGGATGCGGATGGAATAAGCCGATTAACGACGTACGTATGCAGCGCTTTGATCAGCCTGGGCTTCAACCGATTGCCGTCCAGCCTTCATCGGTGTCAGTGCCGTTACTGGTTGCACCGAACGGGCGCGGGTTCCTGCCTGAATCCTTGAGGCAGCTCAATATCATGCTGAAGGATCAAGGGCGGCTCTCCGCACAGACGCTGACGCTGATCCCACACAGCGCGAGCGGCGAGCAGATGGCAGGGCGACTGGTTACCGTGCTGAAAAACGCCGGTGCTAATCCACAGAATGTGAAGCAAATGCGCCGTTCTACGGCGAGTGGACAGAATGGCGATCTGGAAGTGATCTCCGAGGCGCTGGTGGTCAAAACCACCCGCTGCACGATCAATGACCCCAATCAGCTGATGGTGAAGCCTTATGAGGCAATTGGTTCTCTCGGCTGCGCCACGCAAAACAATCTGGCGATGATGGTTGCGGAGCCACGCGATCTGATTCAGGCCAAAGCGCTGGACGGTGCGGATGGTGTGGCGGCGGTCAATAGCATCGAACGCTATCACAAAGATGAAGTGAAAGAGCTCATCGACATTAACTTTGAAGAAGATTAAGGGCGTGACATTCCATGAGTGAAATTACCCCTAACGATGGTGAAGAACTGGCGCTGCCGCTGGTGGCGTTCGCCAATGACGTACGCGACGTGGCCGATATCGGCGATCTCTTTACTCGCCTGAAACAGCCGGATGTACCAGTGATGTCCGGTGGTATCGCTGCGGCTCGTCAGTGGTGTGAACTGAATGTCCCGCCGCGCATTTTACTGGTGGATCTGGAAGGGGCGCACTGGCCGCTTCCGGCACTCGAAGAGCTGCTGAGCGTCTGCGGCCCCACCAGTCAGGTGATTGCGACGGGCAAAGAACAGGATGTCGGCTTGTACCGCGCACTGCTCCAGGCGGGCGTGGTGGACTATCTGGTTAAGCCGTTCACGCTGGATCTGCTGGCGGCAACGTTGGCGAAGTGTGAAGGCCAACAGGCCGGGCCGGAATATGCCCGCATGGGCAGGACGATTGCGGTCGTCAGTGCCAGCGGCGGAAGTGGCGCAAGTACCGTGGCGATGGGGCTGAGTCGCCTGCTGTCCGGCGAGCGTCATTTGCCTGTGGCACTGGTGGATTTTGACCGTCGTAACGGCGACCAACTGCTGTTGCAGGGGCAAACCGACGATGCAGGTCTGGCGGCGGTGTTGGGTACGCAGGAACTGGATACCCGACTGCTGCAACGCGCCATGCTGCGCGTGGATACCCGCTTGCACCTGCTGGCACAGAAGCCAGAGCTGGGAGAATTGGCTCCGGTTGACGTCGATAACGTGCTGAATCTCGGCGGTGCGCTGTGCCGCATGTTCAATCAGGTTATTTGGGATCTGCCTAGCAGCTACCCAACCGGTGCGCTCGACGTGCTGACCTACGCGGATCTGCGCATCATCGTGACGGAATTGACGCTTCAGGATGCACGTAATGTACGGCGCGTGCTGAATGAGATCGGCGACGAAAGCGAAGGGCAACGTCTGTTGCTGGTGCATAACCAGAGCCGCTTTGCTACGACCGCGCCGTTAAGCCGCGATCAGTTCGAACAATTTACTGGCCGGAAGATTGATGTCGTGCTGCCGAATGCAGGCCACGCGTTATCGCAGAGCCTGACGCTCGGCGCACTGAATCTGGCTGCGGCACCCGCTTTCCAGCAGGGATTACGCCAGCTGGTCGATTTGGCCTGCGGTGTACGCGCCAGACCGGCGGAAAAACGCTGGTTCTCGCGTTGGTTAAAACGCGCCTGATGATGTTCAGCGTTTACCGTTTTTTAAAGGGCTAACGGACTATTTTAGGGTTACGGACATGTTGATTCGTAAGAACAACCTGCAAAAAAGTGAAGCAGGAAAAAGCACGCCTCAGCCTGCGCCTGCTGCCAATGTGGCAGAACTGAAAACGCGCCCGGCTGCGGAGAACCGCACACAGCCTGCGGCGAACACGTCTTCTGGATCTGCACCGGCTGCCCGCCAGACGGACAACCGAAACAGCCAGCGTCGGATTATCCGCGCACAGCTCTACGATCAGATCGACGCAGGTAA
Organism: Pectobacterium polaris; assembly: GCF_002307355.1. Taxonomy (NCBI): domain Bacteria; kingdom Pseudomonadati; phylum Pseudomonadota; class Gammaproteobacteria; order Enterobacterales; family Pectobacteriaceae; genus Pectobacterium; species Pectobacterium polaris. The sequence goes on from NZ_CP017481.1 coordinate 1,967,876, forward strand.
AGCGGCGATGATGGGGCGTGACAAGCTGTTGGTGCAGATCGAAACGGTGATCCGCCGCATCTGTGATGAGCAGCGCTTACAGCTTTCTCGTCAGGAAGAGGAAGCCATCGCCACCGAAATGCTGGATGAGATGACCGGGATCGGGCCGATCCAGCCGCTGCTGTCGGATGACACGGTCAACGATATTCTGGTCAACGGTGCCGGTCAGGTGTTTGTCGAGCGTTTTGGCAAGCTGGAACTGTCGCCGATTACCTTCATTGATGAAGAGCATGTATTTAACACCGCGCAGCGTATTGCCGCCGCGGTGGGTCGTCGTATCGACGAAGCCAGCCCGATGGTGGATGCACGTCTGCCGGACGGTAGCCGCGTCAACGTCATCACCTATCCGCTGGCGATCGACGGCACCACGATCTCGATCCGTAAATTTATGCGTCGCAACCTGTCGCTGGAAATGCTGGCAGAGCGCCGCTGCATGTCCTACGCGATGGCGGATGTTCTGAACAAAGCGATGCAGGCACGCGTTAACGTGATCGTCTCCGGCGGTACGGGGGCGGGTAAAACCACCTTACTGAATGCGCTGTCGCAGAAAATCGGCATCACCGATCGCATCATCACCATCGAAGATGCCGCCGAGCTGCAATTGCAGCAGGAGCATGTGGTGAGGCTGGAAACTCGTCCTGTCAGTGCCGAAGGCACGGGCCGCGTCGATCAGCGCGATCTGATGCGTAACGCCCTGCGTATGCGCCCTGACCGCATCATTCTGGGTGAGGTGCGCGGCGGCGAGAGCTTTGACATGTTGCAGGCGATGAACACCGGTCACGACGGTTCGCTGTGTACGGTGCACGCCAATACCTCGCGCGATGCGATACAGCGTCTGGAAAACATGGTGATGATGGCGAACATGCAGCTGCCGTTGATGGCGATCCGCCGTCAGATCGCCAGCGCGGTTCACCTGATCGTGCAGATCGAACGTATGCGTGACGGTATGCGCCGCGTGGTTTCCATCACCGAAGTGTGTGGCATGGAGAACGAAGTAATCCAGCTTCAGGATCTGTTCAGCTTCAACATTCAGGGGATGGATGGACAGGGTCTGTTGACCGGTGAATATGTTCAGCACATTCAGCGCCCGCAGTTCTACAGCGATAAAGCGCATTTGTTTGATGCGCAATGACGGACTGAGGAGACGCCGATGAGTGATTTACGCCTGAATCTGATCACGCTGCTGGTATTTGGCAGCGTGCTGATGCTGTTTCTGGCGATCAACGCCTGGAAAAAGTCACGGCAGCAGCGCATGCAGCGCGAACAACGCTGGCAGCAGATTTTGAACGAGGTCAGCCCGTCGGCCGCCGCCGTGGCATCTGATTCCATTCTGCGTGACGAAATCAGAACGCCGCTGATGGGTGTCCCGGTGATTGGGCGCTGGCTGGCGATCCTCTGGGCGCAGATGACGTTCATCGGCTGGAAAAAGAACCTGCTCCAGCGTTCCCTTTCGCTGGCGGCGGTGAGCCTGATTCTCGGCATGATTCTGGGACAACGCACCCTGCTGCCGCTCACGATGGGGCTGATATTTACGCTGGTGCTGTTTATCAGTATCGGCATGCTGCTATTTCGTTCGACGCTGCAAAAACACCTGAAAGCGCTGCGCGAGAGCCTTCCGGAAGCCATTGATGCCATTACCCGCAGCTGCCGTGCCGGCGTGCCGGTGGCGAATACCTTCTCAATTGTCGCGGAGCACCTGACCGGGCCGCTGGCGAATGAATTCAAGACGATCGATCACTGGCTGCGGTTGGGGATTCCGCTGCGTCAGGTGATCCAGGCCTCGGCTACGCGGGTGCCGATGTCCGAATACCGTTTCTTCGTGGTGATTTTGATCATCAATCAGGAAGCGGGTGGGCGACTGGGGGAAACGCTGGAGCGTCTGTCCGCTACGCTGCGTGAACGTCGTGAATTGCAACTGAAAGTGCAATCCAAAACGTCGGAAGCGCGGGCATCTGCCAAGATTGTCGCCGCCCTGTTCCCCGGCTGTCTGGCCTATCTGTACATGAAGTCACCGGAGGATTTCAGTTTCTTATTCTCCGATCCGGTGGGAACGACGGTACTGATTTACGCCTTGTGCAGCGTCTCGGTCGGCATGTTGATCACGCACGTTATGGTTAAACGGATAGGATAAAGGGAGAGCTACTCATGACTGTTTTTGACGATCCCTTACTGCTGCTGGCGCTTGTGCTGATGGTGGCTGGAATCTATCTGGCCCGTACACAACATAAAATCCAGCAATACAAACAGCTGGAAATCCGCATGCGCGGGCATCTGCCCGTCACTTCGACAGAGGCGAGCTCTCAGGAAAACATCCTGAGAGGACAGGGAACTGCATTATCTCCCTGGTTAGACAAAGTCTTGCAGCCCGTTGCCGCGCAGGGCGAGCGTCTGTCGGGATCGGATCGCGATCGCCGCAATCTGCGCCGCCTGCTGGATCTGGCTGGGCTCCGCCGCAGCGAAGCGGTGGGCTGGTTGGTAATGGGGAAATTTGCCGCTGGGGCGCTGTTCGCTATCGCACTGGTGTGGGGATGGTTGCCACCGGCTGACCGCGCGGGCCTGACGGGCGTAGCGGCGGGGCTGATCGGCTTCTTTGTCGGTTCGATGGTGCCGGAGTGGTGGCTGAAATGGCGTGCGGCAAGTCGGGGTGAAAAGCTGGCGCGTGCGGTGCCGGATGCGCTGGATCTGATGGTGGTCTGCGCCGAAGCCGGTCTGCCTATCGGACGCGTGTTGCAGGTGGTATCGAAAGAGCTGGGGCTGTCTTCGCCGGAAATGGCGGATGAACTGCACTACACCGCCGCCGAATTACAGATCCTGTCGGATCGTACGCTGGCGATGAAGCATCTGGCGGAGCGTACCCGCGTTAGCGAGATCGAAAGCATGGTGGCGACGCTGATTCAGGCGGAACGCTACGGCACGCCGCTGTCTCAGGCGCTGCGCACGATTGCGGATGAAAGTCGCAAGACGCTGATTCTGGGGCTGGAAGAGAAGGCGGGTAAATTGCCTGCGCAGCTGAGTGTGCCCCTGATGGCGCTGATCCTGCCACCGATTATTGCCATTATGGCATCGCCTGCACTGGTGCGAGTGATCCGCCTGCTGGCGCAGTAGCGTTTTATTTTTAACGTATTGATTTTAATTAATTTACTTTAAAAGCATCGATTCCCGGTATGCACCGGAAATCACCAAGGTTACAACCGATGGAGTTATCGAAGATGGTCGATCTGGTAGCAAAACTTAAGCGCGGCGCGCCCATGCTGGCACTGCTGATAGTCAGTACCGTGCTGGCGGGATGCAGCAGCTCGATGGCGATTAAAGGCAGCAAAGATGAAGGCCTGCGTTTGGCGCGTCTGCTGCGCGATCAAGGCCGTGTTGAAGCGGCGACGGAAGTGTATGCGCGTCTCGACAGTCGCGATGCGCTGAAAGGGGCAGAGATGCTGGAGTATGCCAGCGTGGCGGCTCTGGCACGTCCACCGCAGCAAACGCTGGAGCTGTACGGACGAGCACGCCAGGCACTGGGCGGCGATACCAACAAAATGACGCCGGAAGAAGCGCTGGCGGTGTGTCTGGGAATGGGCCGTGCGCAGCTGGCATTAGGACGTAATGCGATGGCGCAAACCGACTTTACCTGTGCGCTGAAAGCACAACCGAACGACGCTGGCGCACTCAATGGCATGGGTGTGGTGATGGATGCCTCTGGCAAACACGCCGAAGCGCGTCAGCTGTTTGAAAAAGCGTTGCAGATAAACCCGGCGGATGTCGCGGCACTCAATAATCTGGCGCTCTCATGGCTGGCAAGCGGTAATACGGACAAAGCGATTTCTCTGCTGCGTTCGGTGGATGACAGCAACGCGACAGGCAGGCTGAATCTGGCACTGGCCTATCTCTCGATTGGCAGAGACGATGATGCGCGTGCTGCGCTGGCAACCATTGCACAGCCGCAGCGTATTGATGGCCTGATTGACGAGCTGAATCAGCGTTTACAGCAGATGCAGCAGGATAAATCTCGTGGTGAAGCGCTGCTGTTATCCAGCCGTCAACGCCTGCAATTGAGTACGCCTGAGTAATGGCGTGGCTTCGTAATCTCGGCCCGTGGCGTGATGAAAGCGTAGCGCAATGTATCGTGCCGCGCCATGAACGCCACTGGCGCAGCACGCGCGGTGTGATCGCGACGGAAGTGGCGTTTCTGGTGCCGGTGGTGCTGGTCGGGGTGATGATGCTGTTTGAACTGGCACGTATCGGGCTGGTGATTGCTGCTGGCAGCGCCGCGCTGGATAAAGCCGTGCAGGCTTTCCGTCTCGATAATCTCGCATCGGACAGCGCGGAACAGATGGGTACCCGTCTCAAGGCGCGCATGGTTGAAGCAGGATACGGCTACCTCAAGGAAGACGATTTAACCGTCAGCGTATTGCACTTCGACAATCTGAGCCAGCTTGGTGGGCTGACGAACGGCAATGGCAGTCAGGAAAACCCGAATGGTGAGGAAACGACGACGCTGCCGGTGTGGTCCGTGACGGTGCAGATTAAAAAGGCGTTTATTACCCCGCTGCCGGAAGTGTTAACGCTTGGCGACACCTTCCGTTATCAGTACAAACATGTGTTTGGGACGGAATTGCGCAATGACTGATCGTTTACTGAAAACCAGTCGTTTATTGAAAACCAGTCGTTTACTGAGCGGGATACGCCGCTTCTGGTTTTCTCGCCGTGCTTCTACTGCGGTAGAAACGGCGTTAGCGTTCCCGATTGTGTTGGCGATTGGGTCGCTGTGCGCGGATATCTACACCGTCGGGCTTGAGCGTACACGCATGGAACAGCGTGCGGGCGCCATCGCGTCAGTATTAGCGATGCAGCAGAAGCTGGATGAGAGTGGGCTACAGGGGCTGCTCGATACGATGTTGCCAACGGAAGGTGTAGGAAATTACCAACTGTTAATCAGCAACGTGCGCCAGACCGGTGAGCTGCACTGGCAGTTGAGCAGGGGCACGGCAGAGGCGCTGTGCGAAGAAAGTGAAACCCTGCCGGGCGAGGAGTACCTTCCTGAGCTGCCGGAAAGAGACCGTGAAGAGGGCAGCAAGAATATCTCCATGATCGTGGTCGAGATCTGCCGTCAGGGGAAAGATGTGAGCCTGCTGGGTGGCCTGTCGCTGGGCGGCCTGCTGCATGCGTCGTCGGTCAACCGGGTCGCTGTCGACGTGGTTGAACTGGATGAGGTACTCAGAAAAGAGGCAGGTCTGGAAGAAGAAGATCAATAGTTACGGGTTTTATACCAGACACAGAAGCGGCAATAGACCGCAAACGGCAGCGAGCTTCTCGTTACCGGAATAATGAAACCATTAAAAACCGATAGGCATATGAGCAATGTCATTTTTATTTTCCCGTTTTATGGGCGGGTTAAGTACGCGCTGAATCCAGGAATACAGGATAGGAAGGAATGAAAAAAACCTTACAGAACAGAAAAGTAAAAAAAGATGCTACCGGAATTACTCTGTTCTGGCGTGAACGCTTGTCTGCCTTTATTCAGCAGGAAAAAGGCGCGGGCACCGGATTCTATGCACTGGGTGCGATGGCGTTATTGGTGACAGCGGCTTTTATCGTGGATACCTCCACGGCAACCGGTGATGCAACGCAGATCAAACGCGCGACGGATGCCGCTGCGTTGGCTGTCGCGCATCAGGCGACCATTAATGGCGAAGAATACAGCCAGGAAGAGACCAATAAGCTGGCGTATGACTACGTCAAAAATAATCTGGGGATGAATAATGCCCTGAGTGAAAAACTGGTGGAGGGCGATGTGGCCGTCACGGAAGGGCGCAACAGCAAGACGCGTAAAACCTATACCGTCACCGTTGCCTTCGAAACCAAGCCCAGTTTGCTGAACCTCGGGGCGAGGACGCAGGAAGTGTACTCGACCGCCGAAGTTATCAATCGTCCGACCGAAATCGCCTTTGTCATGCCGGTGACGGGGGATATGAGTGAAGGGGATATCCGTTCGCTCAAAAGTGTTAGCCGTAGCTTCGTCGAGCGCATGCTGAGTAGTGCAGACGGCAAACGTGACAATCTGTGGCTATCGCTGGTGCCGTACAGCCAGTCGGTGAATGTGTACGATGCGGAAGACGCCAACCGCATTCGGCGCTGGTCTGCACCGGGTGCGCTGAACCCGCCAGAACTGCGCTCGCTATTTGCCAGCGGCGTGGTCAGTAGCATGGCCGACCGCCGTTTCCCGGATCGTCGCGCTAACCTGCTGTGCATGTACCGCGGGCTGGGGCGGGAAGAAAATTTCTTCTGGGATGAACCTCCCGTTGCTCAATTCCAGATCTATTACCGCCACGACTTGCCGCAAAACGGCAGTCCCGGCGCACCGCCGATCTCCTGGCGCGGCCCGAATCCTGATTTTGACGATAACGATGCAGTGGATACACGCTGGATCGTGGCGGACAAAGGGTGCCCCAATGCTGCACTGATGCCGCTGACCAATGAAGAAAACAGGCTGAATCAGCGTATCGAACAGTTTTCTGCCCGTTTCAACACGAACTATGCCATCGCGATGTCATGGGCGGGCGCGGCGCTGTCGCCCAACATGCGTGGTTCAGACGGCTGGGGTGATGCCACGTTGCCGCTGGATTTCAATCTGGACGGCAACGGTGACGGGCAAAAGGTGATCGTGATGATGGCTAATACGATTGGTAACTGGTTCGACACCGACAGCTATAACTTCAACCGAAATGCATTCAGTGGTCAAACCGGTACGGATCCCGCCCGTACCTTTGCCGCGCAGCGCTTCCGCGATCTGTGTTCCAGCTTCCGCGCGCGCAACATCAAATTCTATTTTGTCGGCATTCGCCCCGGCGACCCAGAGGATTTTGGCCGCAACCTGTTTGATGCCGAAGCGACACCAGGCCTGCTGGTCTGCACCGAGGGTGAGAAACGTATGAGTTTTATCGATGGTGCAGGCTTCGGTGCTGAGGGCGTTGAGGATCAATTGATCCGACGTCTGGATCGTATTGCCGGCCAGATCGAAACCGAGGGCGGCTATGTTCGGTTGGTTGAATGACCGCTGAAGGTAGCCAGAAATGACGCGATTTGCCCCTTTATTACAGGACATGACACGATGACTTTTTCCCGCTCAAAATCTGGTTCAGGCTTAACGCGCACGCCGCGTCAGGCGTGGGTATTGGAACCGCGCATGATGTTTGATGCTGCTGCTGTCGCGACGATGGCGGATGTAGCCGCGCAGGTTGTGGTGGCAACGGATACCGCACCGAGTGTTGATGCGACACCCACCAAGGCGACAGTCACGATTACCGATACCAGTGACAGCTTCCCGGCGGTCGATCTGTTTAGCAATGTTAGCGTGTCGGCAGATAAAGACGGGCAGGAACTGAAAGATCTGGTGATTACCGTTAACCGCACGGGAGCGAATCAGGCATTAGTGATCGACGGTACTGAAATTACGCTTGAAGCGGTTAATGGCGCGCAACTGACAAACGGTGAAGGGAAATACAGTTATAGCGTTGCGGTCAGTGGTGAGACGACCACCATCACAATCAGTATCGAATCTTCCTCTGATGCATTTCAACCCAATAACGTTGCAACACTAATTGACGGTATTGCCTACCAGCCACGCGATAACACGGTAGCAGGCGGCGATGTGACGGTAACGCTGAAAAGCCTGAGCGATGAGGGCAACAATACTGCCGAGCTGAATATTCACTCTACCGTCACCATCGACAGTAGGATCAACGTTGCGCCGGTGGTATCGGGTGAAGTTCTGCAGGAGGCGGAGTCATTAACGGCGGGTTCGTTGGCAGGGGCGACGGAAGTGGCCTATTCCACGGATGGCAAGCAGGCTTATGTTGCTGGTTCGGATAACACGCTGACGGTCTTTACGGTTGATGAACTAGGGCGTCTGACGCAAAAGCAGAGTCTGGTGGTTGATAATCTGGGTCAGGTGAATGACATGGTGGTCAGCGCCGATGGTAAATCGCTGTATACCCTATCGGGTAACGGCAACCTGATGCAATTTAGCCTTCAGGACGGCACGCTCAGCCATATCAGCACGATCTCGGTAGGCAATGGCGCAAACGGGGGGCTGGCGATAGCGAATGATGGTTCGCAAGTTTATGCCGACGCAAGTAATGGTAGTGGTCGAGAAGTGTTTGTCTATCAGCGTAATACTGATACGGGCGAGTTAACTCGTACTGATTCACTCCGTCATCGCAACGGTGTGATCGCCACCGCAGGCGAGTATGTTTATATTGCGCACAGTGCAGCGGTAAGTTACGAAAAACATACGCTGGAAGTTTATCAGCGTATGAGCGACGGTAAATTGACGCTTTTAGGCAGCATGGCGCTTGGTATAACGGGGCAAGGTCCCGTCGATTATGCGATGGCGGTGTCGGCTGATGGAAAATCGGTCTATCTCGCTAACCCGACAACGAATGATATTACGCTTTACCGCGTTGGAGCTGATAACGCACTGATCGTAGTGAATGTGTTCACCAGCACACCCGTAGGCAGCATGGTACTCAATACCGAGGGAACTCGCTTATATGCCGCGACGACGGACGGCATGGTTTCCGTTTACGCGGTATCCGCGACGGGCGCACTGACATTGCTTGGTCAGGTGGCGGGCAGTACTAACGGCGGGGATATCGCGTTATCTCAGGATGGCCGTTCTTTACTCGTTGCGGGTGAGGGTGTTAGCCGTTATTCAACGCTGTTAACGCAGATCCGTGGCTCGGGTGTGGCGATTGCCTCTGGAATAACCCTGTCAGATGCCAATTTCGACGCCCTGAATGCGGGAAATGGCAACTATGACGGTATGCAACTGATCGTCTCTCGTGAGGGCGGGGCATCAGACAAGGATGTGTTTAATTTCAACACGGCGAACGATATACGGTTGGAGAATGGACAGATCCTTCAGGGCGATCGCGCGATTGCCACGTTCAGCCAGAGTGGTGGAGCGCTAACGGTCACATTTCTGGCGGGCGTAAGCCGTGCTGAGGCGAATGCCGTTTTACATCAGGTCACCTACCAGAATACTGATGCGGTAGCCGATGGCACCGTGGTGACGCTGTCTTTGCGGGCAAATGACGGCGACGCTGACAGCCTGCCTATTACGCTGGCGGTGCTGGTGACAACCAATACGGCACCGATACTGACGGCGACAGCCGTGCCGCTGCCTAACTACGATACAACGGCGACAGCCGTCAATGTGTTCACCAATACGCAGATTAATGCGGGCGAAGCAGGGCAGACAATCCTTGATATCACGCTGAGTATTGGCGGTTTGTCCCAAGCTGCCAACGAATTCTTGGTAATTGATGGCACGCGCGTTGATCTTACCCAGTCTGGCGAGGGAACAACGGTAAGCGGCTATACCTACACCTATGCTCTGAGCGATGGTAATGGCACGCTGACTATCCATCATGCGGCTGGTATGACCGTGTCTGCGGCGCAAACACTGATCAACGGTGTCGCCTATGTTAATGACACGACAGAGGCAACGACAGGCACACGTACTGTGACGTTGGTAAGCCTGCGTGATAGTGGCGGAACCAGCGGTGAGAGTGTGGATACCGGCCTCCCGGATATTACGGCCACCTTAACGTTAGCCATCAATAATGCGCCAACCATCCAGACCGATATCACGGTCGATCCTAATTTGTATTACTCCGATGGGCTGCTCACTGGCTATGACAACTACGTCAGCAGCATGGTGTTGTCCGATGATGGCCGTACGTTGCTGGTTATTGGTTCCACCACCACTAACTATGGCGGCGATGCGCGGGTCAGCCTCTATCAGCGCGATCCTGAAACAGGAAAACTAACGCTATTACAGCGTCTTGTATCGGGAATGGATGATGGCAATGCGGATAATGGGACGGAGGTCAGCGGACTTATCGGACGCGCAGCCGTTTTCTCGGCGGATGGTTCCACGGTTTATCTGAGTGCCGATTCGACGGTTCTGGTATTCAGTAAAGATGCTGACACCGGTGTGTTAAGCCTGACGACGCGTGTGGAAGGGTTAGCTGGCAATGTGTTGAAGATGGCACGGTCCGATGACGGGAAAAGCCTGTATGCGCTAACGTCCGGTACGTTGTACCACTATACCATTGGTGAAAGTGGCACACTGAGCAATACAGCGACATTCGATCAAGTTAATGGCACGACGCCGATTGGCTTGTCTGTTGATGCGAAGGGTACCGTTTATGTGTTGGGTAACAGCGGCAAGATAACGATTTACACCACAGCAGCAAACGAGACATTGAGCTATGCCGGTCAACTGGTACGCGGCAGTGATGGGGTTACGCTGACTTATACCGACAGTAGCGGAGCTCAAAAGGCGGCCGGAACGTTAGCCACCAGTAATGAACTGAATCACGCCAATGCCGCTTTTACCGTGACGGATGAGGGGTATATCTACATTGTGACCAGCAATGTGGGCAATCGCCTGACGGTGCTGCATTACGATAGCTCGACGAACGCCATCGCTCGGGTTGAGGCGCTACCGTTTAGCAACCCCTGGGGCGTGACAGCCTCGGCGGACGGCAAAACACTGTATGTCGGCAGCAATGACAGTATGGTGACGGTTTACGCGATTGGCACGGACGGCAAGCTGACGCAAACTGGGATGCTGTCAGCTGGGCGTCCGGTCACTACGCTGACGGTATCAGAAGATGGCAAATCGCTGTATACCGGTGCACGCTTCTACAATACCGGTGTGATGGCGTCCCTCGCACTGGTTCACGCCCCTTATAGTGCATCCATCTCTAATACGCCTTTTACTCAGGGCATACAGTTTAGCGATGTTGATATGGATGAACTGGATAGCTATCAGGGAATGTCCTTCACGATCGCTCGTGCAGGTGATGCTTCCGCTAACGATGTGTTTGGGCTGGCAAATGGGCAGGGGCTGAGCCTGAAAGGCAGCACGCTGTTGCTCAATAATGTGAAAATCGCCGATGTAACGGTAGCGGAAGGCACGATCACGGTCAGCATCACATCACCAATATCTAAAACTGTGGTTAACCAGATTTTACAGCAGGTGACGTACCGTAACAGCGGGACTGAATTGCCAGCACGCGTTGATCTGACCGTCAGTGTGCGCGACAGCGGGGGAAAATCCGCTGACATTCCACTGGCGCTGATGCTGGTTGCGCCTTCTGTTGAACCCAATATGAGTGCGGAAAGCCAGCAGCCAGTGGTGGACATTGGCTTGGATGGCTTGCCTGCAGCGGTGGATTTATTTGACGACGTGCACATTGCTCTGGGTAAAGATGGCGCGGCGCTCTCAGAATTGACGCTCACGGTGAACCGTACCGGAGCAGACCAGGCACTGGTGATTGATGGGAGTACAATCCCGTTAACGGCAACGGATGCTGCGGGTGTGACAACGAATGGGCACCAGTATCAGGTGTCTGTCGAAAATAACACGACGACTATCACGCTCGTGATGCACGATGGAGACAATGCACCGAGCGCTGTGGCTGCATTGATTGACGATATCCAATACTGGGCATTGGAGGATGCGGTGGCTGAAGGCGACGTTACCGTCACCCTGACACGCCTTGTCGATGCGAACGATAACGCAGCGCAACTTGACATCAGTGCTTCTGTGGCTGTGCTGGACTCTCGTCTGATACCGCATTTGGGGGCAGAAGCCGGTTCGCTTGACTATGTAGAAATTTTCGAGGTGTTGGACGACAACGGGAACTCGCGCTTTACCGGTATTCAGGGCATCGCCGTGGCGGGGGAAAATATTTATGTGGTTCGCACTCACAGTGAGTATGTCTATAACGCTGAAACCGAAACCGGCGCAGACGTGGCTTACAACACGCTTTATGTGCTTCAGCGTGGCGAGGATGGCACATTACAGCTGGCTAACAGTGTAGAAATCACAGGATTGACTGACGCGACGCAGGTGCGTGTGTCCAGTGACGGGAGCAGCCTCTATGTCATTGGGGCGGAGAAGATCGTGCTACTTAACGCCAGCGATTTGAGCGTGCTCGGTACGTTTGGTGATGATGTTGGTATGGTGCGCGATGTGTTGGTTAATGGTAATCAGGTTTATATCACCACCGGAGAAAGCCTGCTGGTTTTCACCCGCAATGGCGATATGCTGACGTTGAGTAAGACCTTTACGGATGGCGACAGCAGCGGTTTACAACTTGATGCTGCTAATGCTCTGGTGTTATCACCTGATGGTAAATCATTGTTTGTCGCGACGTCTGGCGGCGATACCTTGGTGAGCCGGTTTAGTATTGGCGATGACGGCGCTTTGAGTTTTGCACAATCCGTTGTGGGAGTCAGCGCCAGTGAAGACGGCTATTATGCTTCTACGTTGAGCGTGTCTCCCGATGGGAAAACGCTTTATGTAGTTGATAACAATAAGTTCATTCATATTATTGCTGTGGCTGATGACGGTACGTTGGCCGCCAAAGATTCTCTCACATTGGGAGATGGTGTTAGCGTAGTCAAACAGGTGTTGGTATCGCCCGATGGCACATCGGTGGTGATCACTGGCGATTTAGGACAAAGCGATAATTTTGGTACCTACGGTATCATTTTGTATGCCCGTGCTGCAGATGGCAGTCTGACGCAGTTGCAGGCTGTGGATGGTTTTGGCGACCTTGCCAATTTTAATGGCACGCTATTGAATGAGGTTCGTCAGGTTGCGTTTAGCGCTGACGGCAAACAGCTGTATATAACTGGTGCGATTGATTACGGTTCCCCAGAGGGTGTCATTGTTCTTGATCTGAAACCAGCCAATGTCACCTTTACCGAAAATGACAACCCGGTAGCGTTGCTTCCTGGTGGTACGGTATCTGCACCGGTAAACGACCAAAGTAGCTATCAGGGTGCCAGCATTGTTATTGAGCGCACTGGCGGTACACAGACCGGTGACCAGTTTGGGGTTTCATCTGCCAGTGGTTTGAGCTTCAACGACGGCCAAATCTGGCAAGGGGATAAGGCCATTGCTGCTGTCACAACGGCTGCTAATGGTGCGCTCACCATCACGTTCCTGACGGGCGTCGCTCAGGCTGAAGCGCAACAAGTATTGCGTGCAATAACTTACCAGTCCACCAGTCAAGATCCCACTCTAGCGGGAAACACCGCCACTTTCCGCATCAGCTTCAATGACGGTGAAGGCCATACGGCAGAATTTACTGCGGCCGTGAATGTGGTCGGCATTAACGATCCTGCGGTGGTCAGTACCGAGCCAGTCGGGGGATCCTACGCGTCAGGCGGTGAACCTGTCAGCCTGTTTAAGAATACCGCCATAGACACTATTGAAGTCGGCCAAAATATTCACAGGATGGAAATCGTCATTTCCCCTGCAACAACTGGTGATGTGCTACATGTGGACGGCGGCGAAATTGTTATCGACAAAACCGTTGACTATCAGATGTTTGTCGGTGACAGCAAGATAGAATACCGTGTCAGTGTTGCTAATGGTGTCGCTACCGTGACCCTCTATGTAACGCGTGATGGTGCAAGTACCGCACAGTTAATCGATGGCCTCGCCTATAGCCACGGTGGAACTGAGGGTTCTGGTAGCCGCACTATCGGGTTAACCGTATTTGAAGATGCTGACTGGCGACAGAATGTTGAGGCAGCGTTCAAAGAAAAAGCAGTCATCACCTTTGAAGGCGGTGAAGCTCCTGACAATAACGCCCCGGTTTATAACGACAACGCAGGGCTGAATCTGGGCCAGCTACAAGCGGGCACCGAGTATCACTACACACTGCCGGAAAACCTGTTTACCGATGCTGATAGCGATACGCTGGCCTGGCGTGTCAGCGGTCTGCCGGATGGGCTGAGTTTTGATGCCGCGACCCGCACGATTTCTGGCACACCGACTGCATCCGGCGATTTCACCGTGGTGCTTACGGCGAGTGATGGCAAGGCGGAGGCTACCCATTCCGTCAAGGTGACGGTGGCTCAAGCGCCGGATGTGGAGCCAGACAATAGTGCTCCAGTTTATAACGACAACGCTGGGCTGAATCTGGGCCAGCTACAAGCGGGCTCCGAGTATCACTATACACTGCCGGAAAACCTGTTTACCGATGCCGATAGCGACACGCTGGCCTGGCGTGTCAGCGGCCTGCCGGATGGGCTGAATTTTGATGCGGCGACTCGCACGATTTCTGGCACACCGACTGCATCCGGTGAGTTTACTGTGGTGCTTACGGCGAGCGATGGTAAGGCGGAAGCCACCCATTTAGTCAACGTGACGGTGGCGCAAGCTAATGTAGAGCCACAACCGGAAACCCCTGATAACACCGCGACAGCTGCACCAGTAATTCTGGTGCAGCAGGGTGTGAGTCTGCCTGTTGATGCGGGCGAAAGAGAGCGCGAACAGCCGCTGGGGGCGATCGTCGCCGATTTATCTCGCCCGGAAGCGCAGCCGTTACCGAACAATATCGTTACCGAACCTGTGCGTCAGCGAGATGCCGGTACGACACGCCAGTCGGATGCCCCTTGGGTGCTCGATCCCGTCATGTCATCGCTGATGCCGACACTGGAGCAGGTCAACTTCTCTTCGCGCGCTGAAGCGTCTATGCGCGACAACGCCGCGCTGCGTCCGACGGATTCCAACCTGTTCCTGAGCGTGCGCGGTCAGACAACAGCGCTGGAGTCGGCTTTCAGCAGCGTGCAGGGCGCGTTACAGCCGGATGCCTCCGGCGCACTCGCCTTTAGCTTGCCGCAGCGCATGTTCAGCGTGCGCGAAGGCAATGCCACGCTGACGCTGCAACTGGCGAACGGGCGTCCGCTGCCTGCGTGGGTGCAGTTTGATGCCCGCAACGGCGTGGTGCGCATTACCGATGCCAGCGCAGTGCAGGTTAATCAGATCCAACTGGCGCTGAAAGCGCAGGCTGAAGACGGTACCAGCCGGATCGTACCGATTACGCTGCAAACCGGACAGGGCGATGGCGCAGAGATGGCGACTGACCGTGGCGCGATGCAGCTGCCTGTCCACTCTGATGCACTCCCCGCAGAAAACCGCGATGCAGAGCGGTTAGCGCCTGCGGGGAAAACCGCCTTTACCGAACAACTGCGTCAGCACCAGCCTGAACAGGATGCACTGCTGGCGGCGCTCAGTGAGCTGAGCAGTCTGCGCGCGTAACCAAGCGCAAACCTGGTAAAGCGCAGATCGAATACCGAGACGAGATTTTATTACTTAACCACTAACCCGGGCGCTTGCAGGCGGTAACCATTCCACCGCCTGCAAGATGAAGGGAACAGACAAATAGAAGATGGGGAGAACCCGGGTGAATCAGCACATAGCGCATTTCTGGGATAGCCAGCAACACGACAGTCAGCAGCAGAACGTTCAACACGAGGCTACACCACGCACCGCGGGTTCCCGGGCGTTACGGATCGCGGTAGCCCTGGCCTGTCTGGGTCTGGCTGGCTGTGCCGTCAAACCTGAGCCGGTGACGATCGAGCAACAGGTTGCACAGGCGCTGAGCGACAGAACGCAGATGTTCGCCAATCAGGAACCAGTGCGCGGCACGATCACGCTGGATGAAGCGATTGCCCGTGCGCTGAAATATAACCTGCAACAGCGGGTCGCGCTGCTGGAACAGGCGATGGAAGATGACCTGTTGGGCGTACAGAATCTGGACATGCTGTTACCGAAACTGACCGCGCGCGCCGGGCTACAAACCCGCGACAACGTGGCCGGTTCCAGCAGCCAATCGGTGACTACGGGTAGGCAGTCGCTGGAAGCGTCAACCAGTCAGGATCAGACCCAGCGCACCGCCGATCTGACGATGAGCTGGAATGTACTGGACTTCGGTATCAGCTATTTCAACGCCAAAGTACAGGCGAACAAATCACTGGCGGCGGAAGAGCGTCGTCGTCGAGTAGTTGCGGATATTACCCGTCAGGTGCGGACGGCCTATTGGGAAGCGGCAACGGCACAGCGTTTGCAGCCAGAAGTGACCACTGCGCTGACGCAGGCGCGTCAGGCGCTGGAATATGCGCGTCAGACCGAACAACAGCGCTTGCTGGCACCGGTTGAGGCGCTGCGTTTCCAGAAAAACATGCTGGAGATGGTGCGTCAGTTAGAGATTGTCGACAGCGATCTGGTGGTGGCGAAATCCCGTCTGGCGGCGCTGATGAACCTGCCGCCGTCGAGCAAATACGATGTCGTCGTGCCGAGCGAAAGCAGTTTGGTCGCACCGAAGATGGCCTACTCGCTCGACGATCTGGAAAACTTCTCGATGGTTAAACGTCCAGAAGTGCGCGAAGAGAGCTATCTGGCACGCAATAGCGTACTGGAAACCCGGAAATCACTGCTGCGTCTGCTACCGGGCGTGTCGCTGTTTGCCGGTATCAACGGCGACAGCAACAGCTATCTGGTCAATCACCAGTGGGCGAACGCGGGCGTTCAGGTCAGCGGCAACCTGCTGAACGTGCTGTCGTGGTCATCGGTGAAACGCGCCGGACAGGCGAATGAAGATCTGGCGGAAGTTCGTCGTCAGGCGCTGCGCATGGCGGTGCTGACGCAGGTGAACGTCGCCTGGCAGGAATATCAGCAGAGTACGCAGATGTTTGGCCGCTATCAGGAACTTGCGCGGATTCAGCGTGGCATCCTCAACCAGACCACACTTAGCGTACAGCATCGTGCTGAAACGCAGATGGAACAGGTGCGCGTCAGCACGGAAACCATTCTGACGACCCGCGCGCGCGACCGCAGCTTTGCCGATGTACAGAACGCGCTCGGCGCGGTGTATCAGGCTGCCGGGTTGGATGTGCTGCCGGATAACGTGAACGATGTCAGTCTGGCGGCGCTGAGCAGCTCGATTGCTCGCACCACGGGTAACCTTGAGAAAGGTGGCGTTGCGGTACCGCGCTTGTCTCTGGCAACACCGGCTACGCCTGCCACCACGACGGCGTCGGCTAAAACAGTCTCTACTCCATCCTCTGCGCCAGTCGCGAAGCCGATTGCCTCGTCGTCGACGACTACATCGTCGGCTAGCGCGGGTAAGCCTTATCGCGTGGTGAACACGGATATGTGGGATAACCTGCAATCCCTACAGGCGGGAGGTTCGCGTTAATGGCTTTCGGCATGATGCGTCCGCTATTGCTGGTCAGTGCGTTAGGTCTGCCCCTGTTGGGGCAGGCTGCGACGACGGGAGACATTCGCGTACAGCTTAGCGCGCAGCGCTATACCGTGTTATCCAGCGAAATTGCCGGAAAAGTGACGGATATTGCGGTGAAAGAGGGCGAACACTTCAAACAGGGCGATACGCTGGTGACGTTTGACTGCACCGTGCTGCGCGAAAAGCTGAACTACTCAAACGCCGCAGAGAATGCCGCACGTAAGAAACTGGCGATTGCCGATCGACTGGATAAGCTCAATTCGATCAGCCTGTCGGATGTCGATCAGGCGCGATCGTCGGTGTCGATGGCGCAGGCCGAAAGCGGCGTCAATCGCGCCATGCTGCAACGCTGTATGATTAAAGCGCCGTTCTCCGGTCGCGTAACGGAAACCAAAGTGAAACGTTGGGAATCCGTGCCGGAAGGCAAAGAGCTGTTAGCGATTTATGATGACAGCGCGTTCGAGCTGGAAATGATCGTGCCGTCGCGCTGGCTGGTGTGGCTAAAACAGGGCAGCGCCTTTCAGGTCGTGCTGGATGAAACCGGTCTGAGCTATCCGGCGGAAATCAGCCGCCTTTCTTCGGCGATCGATCCGGTTAGTCAGTCGGTAAAAGTCTTTGGCCGCATTACCCAGTCTACCGCTGGATTGCTGCCGGGCATGAGCGGCGTGGCACAAATCGTACCGCCTGATGCGGGTAGCGTATCGCCATGATCGAACGGAACACGACGGCAGCACAAACGGAGCAGGATACCCGGCTGGCTTTGCTGGCCGAACTGTTGCAGCTGCAAAGCCGTGCCAGAGCGCGTGAAACGCTGGAGGAGCTGGCGTTTTTTATCGTCAACGAGACGCACAATTTAGTGAAGTATCGGCAGGCGCTGCTGTGGGACTGCGATAAACAGCGCTTGCAGGCGGCTTCCGGGCTGGCCTCGCTCGATCACAACGCGCCGTTTTGTACCGAATTTAGCCGCCTGTGCCGCCAGTGGCAGGAAGAAGGGCGTCAAACGCAGGCGCTGCAATGCCGCGAGCTGCCTGACGATGACCAGATTTTGTGGCAGGAGCATCTGCCAGAATTTTTACTCTGGCTACCGCTGCGTTTACCGCAGGGCGATACGCCACTGGTGTTGGTGCTAGCGCGGGACAGCGCGTGGCTGCCGGCCGAGATCGTGCTGCTGGAAAAACTGGCGGATGCCTACGCACACGCCTGGTCGAGCCTGTGCAAGGTACGCCGTCGCCCGTCGAAAACGCCGCCTGCCAGACGCCGTTTGATCGTTGCTGCGATCGTGGCGCTGGTGCTGATCTTGTTGATCCCGGTTCGCCAGTCGGTGCTAGCGCCGGCAGAGATTGTTGCCCATCGTCCGGTGATGGTGCGCGCCCCTGTGGCGGGCGTGGTGGATGACATACTGGTTCGCCCTAATCAGACTGTCAGCGCTAATCAACCGCTGGTGCGACTGGACGTGCGCGAATTGGAAAATCGCTTGGAATCGGCCCGACAGGCTTTTGCCACCGCCGATGCGCAGTATCGTCAGGCACAGCAGCAGGCGCTGTTCGATGCTAACAGCAAAGCCAGTCTGGCCGTGCTGCAAAGCCGTCGCGAACAGGCGCAGAGCGACATGGATTTTCTGCAACGCCAGCAGGAACGCATGCAGCTTGTTTCCCCGCGTGACGGCGTGGCGATTTTTGACGACAGCAGTGACTGGATTGGGCGCTCGGTGGCGGTGGGGGAACGCATCATGATGATCGCCGATCCGCACGATGTTGAGCTGGAGATCCAGTTGCCTGCGGCGGATGCGATTGCGCTGGAAAACGGTGCAGATGTACGCCTGTTCCTCAACGTTGCACCGAATTCGGCACAGGAAGCGCGGCTTGAACAGATTGGCTATCGCGCCGCGCCGACGCCGGATAATGTGATGGCCTATCGGCTACGAGCCCGCTTTACGCAGGATGACCCGCAGCTGCGCGTGGGTCTGAAGGGGACAGCCAAATTGTACGGTAAACGCACGGTGCTGTTCGTTTACCTGCTGCGTAAACCGCTGGCCTCCTTGCGCGTCTGGCTGGGTGTCTAACGATGGCCGGAGGCGCAACGCCAGCGGCCGGGCTTAGCCCGCTGCGCGATGAACTGATCCTGCATGCCGGACCAGCTAACCGCGACGGATCGCCCAGTTGGACGCTAGAAGATCCGCTGCGCGGTCTCTATTTTCGTATCGGCTGGGCAGAAATGGCGATGCTATCGCGCTGGTCGATGGGGAACGCCGCGCAGATCGTGGCTGAGGTTAACCAGATTTCTGCGCTGACGCTCGATGACAGCGATGTGCAGTACTTCAACCGCTTCTTGCAGGCCAACAGCCTGACGCGCGTTTCCGGCGATGACGCGCTGGCACAGTTTTCTCGTCAGGTGGAACAGTCACGCGTTTCGATTTGGCGCAAATTGCTGAAGAACTATTTGTTTTTTCGCATCCCCTTATGGCACCCCGATCGCTTTCTGGGCGCGACCCTGCCGTGGGTAGAACCGTTTTTCAGCCGGACTTTCCTCAAACTGACGCTGCTGGTGGCCGTGCTGGGGCTCTTCCTCGCCGGACGCCAGTGGGAAACCTTCAAGCATACGTTCCTGCACTTCTTCACGCTGGAGGGCGCGGCGCTGGCGGGGCTGACGCTGTGCTTTACCAAAATTCTGCATGAGTTCGGCCACGCCTACACCTGCAAGCGTTTTGGTGCGCGGGTTGCCACCATGGGCGTCGCCTTTCTGGTGATGATGCCGGTGCTGTACACCGATACGTCCGGCTCGTGGAAACTCACCCGCCGTCGGCAGAGGATGGCGATTGGCGCAGCGGGCATGATGACCGAACTGGTACTGGCGGCGTGGGCGACGCTGGCGTGGAGCTTCTTGCCGGACGGCATGCTGCGCAGCGCTGCGTTTATGCTGGCGACGACGACCTGGATCATGACGCTGGCGATTAACCTCAGCCCGCTGATGCGCTTCGATGGCTATTTCCTGCTGTCCGATGGGTTACAGATGCCGAACCTGCAAAACCGGGGCTTCGCTATCGGCCGCTGGCAGATGCGGGAATGGCTGTTCGGCTTGGGGGATGCGCCACCGGAGCATTTTCCGCGCTGGCTGCAACGCACGCTGGTCGGCTATGCCTTCGCGGTGTGGATATACCGTTTCTTCCTGTTTACCGGTATCGCGATTCTGGTTTACCACATGACGTTCAAACTGCTGGGGATGCTGCTTTTTGCGATTGAAATCGGCTACTTCGTGGTGATGCCTGTAGTAAATGAAGTGCGCGAATGGAGTAAACGCCGTAAGGATTACCGTATGAACCGTAATATGACGACAACGCTGGCCGTGAGCGCCGTGGTTCTGCTCTTGCTGATGATTCCCTGGCAGCGTGGTGTGTATGCACCGGCGCTGCTGCGGGCGGAACAGCAAAGCAGCCTGTATATGCCCGTGCCCGCGATGATTCAGCGCATTGACGTGAAGGTCGGCCAGCCTGTGCAAGCGGGACAAACGCTGTTTACGCTGTCGTCTGACGCGCTGACGCACGAACGGCAACAGCTGGAGCGACAAATCGCTACGCTGAACTGGCAAAGCACCTTTCAGGTATTCAACAAGGAAGCGGCTGGCGATCACCAGCGGGTGAAACAGGAGCATGAAGCGGCGCTGCAAAAGTTACAGGTCTTGCAGCGTCAGTCCGAACAGCTGACGGTGCGTGCACCGATAGACGGCGTGGTGGCAGACATGACTACGCCGCTGGAAACCGGCGAGTGGCTGGGACAGGGCGAATGGCTGGCTGTCGTCACCAAGCCAACCGGCGGACTGGTGGAAGCGTTCGTATCGGAAAAAGACTGGCAGCGGCTTCGCACGGGGGCAAAGGGGACGTTTTATTTACAGGATGTGAGCCGCTCGTCGTTGCCGCTCACCATTGTGGAGATTGCCAGCACGGCAACCCGCGATCTAAACGCTGCGCCGGAATTGGCATCAATTTATGGCGGCGATATTGCCACGCTGAGCGATGCACAGCGCAAGCTGCATCCTGAACAGGCCGTTTATCGCGTGCTGCTCAGTCTGCCTGACGATTATCGTGCTCAGCCGCAGGTGCTGCGCGGCACGGTAGTGATGGACGGTGAGGCGCAAAGCCTATTGATTCGCGGCTGGAAAGTGGTGTCCGCCGTACTGATTCGCGAGCTGTCATTCTGATCAGTTTTGATTTCTGCGATGTCGATCCTGACTTTCTTCCCGCTATTGCCAGATTCTTGTTTGTGCTGGCAGTGGCGTGAAGGAGGGCGCTTATCTCTCTCGATTATGCTGTTCCCATCACGGCTATACCCGTCATACTTCAAGTTGCATGTGCGTTGGCTGCGTTCAGTCACCCGAATCACTTACCTGAGTAAGCTCATCGGGATTCCTTCTCTTGCCGCCTTCCTGAAACTCGAATTATTTAGGGTATCTATTTAAAATAGCGGGAATTTTTTTTGATATCTCAGGCTACACCCAATGCTGGATATTAGGGGAAGCACGGTGATGAGGTTCCCGCAGGGACACCTCGCACCGTGGTAGCCCCGAGTATCTCGATATTGAAGCGGTAGTGGCCATCACCACTGTGATGAAAATTCTCGTTTAACCGACTGAACACAAGAGGGCTGACTGTGATGCGATCTGTCTTGTTGTTGGTAGGGGCCATGCTGGCTCCCTATAGCTATAGCGCGCAGAATAATGCGGTGTCGCTATCCGTTTCTGGTTTGAATACCGTTCTGGATAATGGCTTGCTAAAAGTCGCGTTCGGGGAGGACGGCAGCGCGACGAGCATGGTGACGGGAGGCAAGAATATCGTCACCAACCTGTCCGGCGCAGCGCGCGATCCGAGTAAAACGCGTAGCGCTTATCTCGATTACTATATTAATAATGACCGTATTAACGATGCTCATGCTAAAGGCGTCAAAGATTTTGTCCCCGAGCGGGTAGAGGTGCTGCGCAATGATCGTGATATGGCGCATGTCGCCTATATCGACGATCGGGACGGGCTGTTACGGCTTGAATATCACCTGATTATGCGGCGCGGCGTTAGCGGGATTTATAGCTATGTCGTCGCTGAGAATAGCGGAAATCAGGACGTTAAAGTCAGCGAACTGCGTAACGTCTATCGCTTCGATCCTGTCCGATTAGACCATCTCTACAATGGCGATCGTCAGGGTAAACCGCTGCTCTACAGCCAGCTTGAAGCGTCGCCGAAGGTGCAGGATGAAACCTGGCGACTGCCGGATGGCAGCATTTATTCCAAATATGACTTTGCCGGTTATATGCGTGCCGCGCCTTTCTGGGGCGTTTTCGGTAATGGCGTGGGCGCGTGGCTGATTCATGGCAATCGAGAGTATTTCTCCGGCGATGCGCTCAAGCAGGATTTGCTGGTGCATCAGGATGCGATCATCCTGAACTACATGACGGGCTCGCACTTTGGCACGCCGGATATGGTGGCCCCACCGGGCTGGAAAAAATTCTACGGTCCGTGGCTGCTGTATATCAATCAGGGCGATACCGGACACATGCTGGCGGATGCTCAGCGTCAGGCGCTGACGGAAACTGTCAGTTGGCCGTACAACTGGGTGGGCGATTCCCGCTATGCGCGCGATCGCACGCAGGTGAGCGGACGCGTTGCCAGCCAGCAGCCGGTGACCATTGTGCTTTCGTCATCGCTGGATGAACCGTTTGATGTGCAAACCCGTGGCTATTCGTATCAGGCAACCACGGACATGGGGAATTTTGCCATTCCCCATGTCCGTCCGGGCAATTACCATCTGGCGGTATACGCCAACAGTGGTACGCAGCCAGGGATATTGGCAGAACAAACGCTGTCCGTTTCTGGTAATAAGCAAGTGCTGCCTGTGATAACGCTGCCCAAAGCTGAATCGGTTGTTTGGGCTATTGGACAGGCCAATCGGCAGGCGAGTGAATTCCGCTTTGGCAATGAAGCCCGCAATACCCGCTGGCAGCATGAGGTTCCGGCAAATCTGACGTTCGATATTGGCCGTAGCGACTATCGGCGTGACTGGTATTACGCGCAGACCAAACCGGGAAAATGGGACATCCGTTTTGCCCTGCAACCTGAGAAGAAAACCTATTTCCTGAACATCGCACTGGCAGCAGCGAGCAACAGCGGTATGAGTGAACCGACCATGCCACAGCTGGCGGTAGCGGTAAACGGCAGCACGCTGGAAACGCTGACTTACGAAAACGACAAAACTATTTATCGCGGTGCGCTACAGAGCGGTCGCTATCACATTGCCCGTATCCCTGTGTCATCCCGCTTTCTGAAAAACGGCAACAATACGATCACGCTACAATTAAAAGGCGGCAGCGTGATGTATGACGTGGTGACATTAAGCGAGGAATAAATCCCGTTTAACAAGGTGAAGCGCTGGATTTCGCAGAGCCGTGGGCAGGGATAGCCCACGATAAAAAATTATTTCTGCTCGCTGCGGAGCAGTTGCGCCATCTCTTCATCGGACAGTTGGGTCACACGCTGAACTAATTCCAGTTCCATCTCGTTTTGCAGCAGTTGGCGGGCGATGTTTAGTGCGCTAGATTTCATCCCTTCTTGCATACCTTCCTGCATCCCCTGCTCAAATCCCCTTTGATGTAATTGCTGTGCAATGGTCATTGTGTCCTCCTTATGCGTTGACAGGGGCTCAGCCACTGAATCAATGAACCTGTCTATGTCAGATGTATTACCCACTTTTGCGACGTACAGTAATAACGCGTGCCGCAGTGGTAAAGACAGGTTCCAGTGTTCAAATAATAGCCCGATGTCGTGTGCCAATTCCAGCATATCCCGTGTTCGAATATGTTTTTGCACGAGCTCCAGCAGTGCGGCACGACGGTGCGTTTTGATCTCTTCATCTGGGATCACGGTCAGGTCTATCAGCGGAAAGGCATGATGGTAAACCTGTGCTGCCAGCGGTGGATCGGTGAAATGGTCCAGCCACTGCATACTATACGGATAAGGACTACGTTTGCCGTGATAGAACAGGAGTGGAATAACCACGGGTAACGACTGATGACCTTGTGATAAATGCTGCTGCATTGCATCAAGGCAATAGCGTAATAACCGGAAAGCCATGAGCTTGTCGGGGCGGCTTTGATGCTCTATGACGCAATAGATATATCCAGAACCAGAGCGAGTTTGCAGTGAGTACAGCATGTCTGACAGACGCGAACGTAATGTATTTTCGATAAACGATGCAGATTCCAATTGCAACGTACTGAAATCGCACTGCTGCTGAATAGCGGGGGGTAAATGGGCCGCAAGAAAGTCTCTGGCGATATCAATATCACTCAAAAACTGTTTGAAGATGGCATCGTGAGGCTGCATCGCATCCTTTCCCTGTGATGTGTATGCAGACACCCTAGCGGAACGTTCAGGGAAGAACAGAAGGTCGATAACTATCGTGAAGCCGCCCCGCAAAAATCTTTCAATAGTGCGACGCGCTGGATTGCAAAGAAGAGCTGGCCCGCATTTCGCGGGCCAGTGGGAGGAATATTAGTGGGAACTGCCTTTTGATGCGCCGACGCCGGTTTGTGAGCGGACAAACTGTGCATGGAAGCGTGCGCGTTCCTGCTGTCCGGCTTCGGAACGATCGGTGATGGAGAAGAACCAGATACCGATAAACGCAACCAGCATCGAGAACAGCGCTGGATAATCGTAAGGATAAATAGGCGCAGAATGACCGAGGATTTTCACCCAGATCGTCGGCCCCAGCACCATCAAAATGACAGCCGTCAACAGACCTGCCCAACCGCCAATCATCGCACCGCGTGTGGTTAGCTTCGACCAATACATGGAGATGATAATAATCGGGAAGTTACAGCTCGCGGCGATGGAGAACGCCAGCCCGACCATGAAGGCGATGTTCTGGTTTTCAAACAGGATACCGAGCGAAATAGCCACCACACCCAGCACCAGTACAGTGATTTTCGAGACTTTCAGCTCATCACGCTCCGTCGCTTTCCCTTTCTTGATCACGTTAGAGTAGAGATCGTGGGATACGGCAGAAGCACCTGCTAGCGTCAGACCGGCGACGACGGCCAAAATGGTGGCAAAGGCCACGGCGGAGATAAAGCCGAGGAAGAAGTTGCCGCCGACCGCATCAGCCAGATGCACCGCCGCCATGTTATTCCCACCGATGAGCGCGCCTGTTGCGTCTTTAAACGCAGGGTTAGCGCTGACCAACAGGATGGCACCAAAACCGATGATGAAGGTCAGGAAGTAGAAATAGCCCATGAAGCCTGTGGCGTAGAACACGCTTTTTCGTGCTTCTTTCGCATCGCTGACGGTGAAGAAACGCATCAGAATGTGTGGAAGACCAGCCGTACCGAACATCAGTCCTAACCCGAGAGATAACGCGGATATCGGATCAGAAACCAGTCCGCCGGGACTCATGATAGCCGCCCCTTTCGGGTGAACCGCCATCGCCTGTTTGAACAGCGCATCAAAGCTGAAACCCACGGATTTCATGACCATAATGGCCATGAAGGTGGCACCAAATAGTAGCAGGACGGCTTTAATAATCTGTACCCATGTGGTGGCGAGCATGCCGCCAAACATCACGTACATCACCATCAGAATACCGACCAGCACCACCGCCACATGGTAGTTGAGGCCGAACAGCAGTTCGATGAGTTTCCCCGCGCCCACCATCTGTGCGATGAGGTACAGGGCCACAACCACCAGCGAACCACAGGCGGAAAGGCTACGGATCGGGCGCTGTTGCAAACGGTAGGATGCGACGTCAGCAAAGGTATAACGCCCGAGGTTGCGCAGCCGCTCTGCGATCAGAAACAGAATAATTGGCCAGCCGACCAAAAAGCCGAGTGAGTAAATCAATCCGTCGTAGCCGGAGGTATAGACCAGCGCAGAAATACCGAGGAAGGATGCAGCGGACATGTAGTCGCCCGCAATCGCCAGCCCGTTCTGGAAGCCAGTGATGTTGCCGCCCGCCGTATAGTAATCACTACGCGAACGCGTTTTCTTCGACGCCCAGTAGGTGATATACAGCGTGCCGCCGACGAACAGCAGAAACATCACGATGGCCTGAATATTCAACGGCTGGCGCTGGATATCCCCCGTGAGGGCATCCGCTGCCCACGCAAGCACGGGCAGCGTCAAAAGCCCGAACAGCATCATAAAGCGTATTTTCATTGCTTTACCTCATCCAGTAACTGCTTGGTCAGACGATCAAATTCACCGTTAGCGCGATACACATAAACGCCGGTCAGAATGAAGGAAATCGCAATCAATCCCACACCAATCGGAATGCCGCGGGTAATGCTGGAACCTGGAGCGATCGGCGTTCCCAGCCAGCCAGGTGCAAAGGCGATCAACAGAATAAAGCCGACATAAAGCACCAGCATGATGAGTGAAAGGAAAGCGGCAAAACGCTGTCGCTTGTTGACCAGTTCTCTGAATAAGGGGTGACTTTCAATCCGTTGATAAATGGCATCATTCATCGTAAGTCTCCAGTAATCTGTAGGGTTGAGTGCTACCGCGACGTCACCCTCTGATTTATCGCCACCCACATTCCCGCAAGCCACATCATGGCTTACGGGAATGAAGAGAGTGGTGGGTCAGGGGGTTATTGAGAGGCGGTACTCATAGCCTGCTTTTCTTCGAGCAGTTTTTCGACGACGCCAGGATCGGCCAGCGTTGAGGTATCCCCCAGATTGCTGGTGTCACCGGCGGCGATCTTACGCAAAATACGACGCATGATTTTGCCGGACCGCGTTTTTGGTAAAGAGTCAGTCCAGTGCAGGATGTCCGGTGTAGCAATCGGACCGATTTCCTTACGCACCCAGTTGCGGACTTCCGTATACAGCTCGCTGGACGGCTCTTCGCCGTGGTTCAGCGTGATGTAAGCGTAAATAGCCTGCCCTTTCATATGGTGCGGGATGCCGACCACGGCGGCTTCGGCAATCTTGGGGTGTGCAACGAGCGCTGATTCGATTTCCGCTGTCCCCAGACGGTGCCCGGAAACGTTCAGCACGTCGTCAACGCGACCCGTGATCCAGTAATAGCCATCTTCGTCACGGCGCGCGCCGTCACCGCTGAAGTACATGCCTTTAAAGGTAGAGAAATAGGTTTGCTCGAAGCGATCGTGATCGCCAAACAGGGTTCTTGCCTGACCCGGCCAGGAATCCACGATGACCAGATTGCCTTCAGCGGTGCCTTCTTGCGGGTTGCCGAGGTTATCGACGAGCGCAGGCTGTACACCGAAGAACGGACGCGTCGCGGAACCGGCTTTCGGCTCAATCGCGCCCGGCAGCGGGGTGATCATGAAGCCGCCCGTCTCTGTCTGCCACCAGGTATCGACGATGGGGCATTTACTATTGCCGATTTTTTTGAAATACCACTCCCAGGCTTCTGGGTTGATTGGCTCACCGACGGAACCCATGATCCTGAGGGATTCACGCGATGTGCCCTCGATCGCTTTATCACCTTCCGCCATCAGTGCGCGGATCGCAGTTGGAGCGGTATAAAGGATGTTGACCTTATGCTTATCGACTACTTGCGCCATGCGGCTGGCGTCCGGCCAGGTTGGTACACCTTCGAACATCAGCGTAATCGCACCGCATGCCAGCGGGCCATAAAGCAGGTAACTGTGCCCCGTGACCCAGCCAACGTCCGCCGTACACCAGTAAATGTCGCCGGGATGGTAGTCGAAGACATATTTGAAGGTCAGCGCGGCATAAACCAGATAGCCGCCAGTAGTGTGCAGTACGCCTTTGGGTTTCCCCGTCGAACCTGACGTATAAAGGATAAAGAGCGGGTCTTCCGCGTTCATCTCTTCTGGCGGGCAATGGTCGTCTGCTTTTTCAACCAGATCGTGCCACCACAGATCGCGTCCTTCCTGCCATTCATTGATCTTACCCGTACGACGGAAAACGATAACGCTGGAAATGGTGGTGACGTTCGGGTTCTTTAACGCTTCATCAATATTCTTCTTCAGCGGAATCACGCGTCCGGCGCGTACGCCTTCATCGGCAGTGATGACCAGCTTGGCATTGGAATCGATGATACGCCCGGAAATCGCTTCGGGAGAGAAGCCCCCGAAGATCACCGAATGAATCGCCCCGATTCTGGCGCAGGCCAGCATTGCCACAGCCGCTTCCGGCACCATCGGCATATAAATGGCAACAACATCGCCTTTTTTGACGCCCTGCGACTTCAGCACATTGGCGAAGCGGCACACGGACTGATGCAGTTCGCGGTAGGTGACTTTTTTACTTTCTGTCGCGTCATCCCCTTCCCAGATAATGGCGGTTTGATCGCCACGCTCGGCCAGATGGCGATCCAGGCAGTTTGCTGCCACATTTAATGTACCGTCTTCAAACCAGCGAATGCGGATGTGGCCGGGATCGAATGAGGTGTTCTTGATCGTTTCATAGGGTTTGATCCAATCGACGATCTTTCCCTGCTCACCCCAAAAGGCGGCGGGATCGTCAACGGACAGCCGATACATATTTTTGTATTGCTGGGCATTTATCAGTGCATTTTCCGCAATGGCGGCGGGAATGGCGTGTTTATTATGTTGTGTCATAGCGCTTCTCCTTAAACATGTTAATGCTATGTCAAATAATGGTTAATTCTAGTTAACCAGTTATCTTTGTTTCTTTTTTGCGCGATTGATCACGCAATGCAGGAAAAGCAGCGGGGCATTACTTAAAAGATAGTCTTTCGGCTCAGAAAACAGGCAAGTTTTTCGTGGTAGCCAAAATGCAGTAAGTGATGTATGTCACAATATGACTGCCAGCAGAATTATCAGGGCTGTTATAATGTCATAAACGATCAATTCATTGTTTTCAATAGATTATATCTATTGTTATCAAGTTTTTGATCGCCCTTTACGATCAAAAGGCATAAAGATCCCGCTTATTCAGCCGATAGTAAAAATCCTGTTCAGAGTATATTCCTACGTAGGCCAGCTATTTAGCGCGTTCAACTATGATTGATGTGTTGAATTTTTGTTCCAGTTGTTAATTATATGTAGGCTATTAATGAAATAGATTTATCTGATTATCAACGGGCAGATAAGTGTGAATAATCTACACTTTAGGTGGGTTCCACAGCACAGATGTGAGCTTTCTTAAAAAGCGTAAAGATGTCGTGTGCTAGCCGCTAAAAAAAGAAAAATTAAGTGTTATTTTTTGTGTCTGATTCAGAAATATCCGGTTTCCAAAAATAAATAACAGAGATATACCCAACATCACTGACGCTGAGTAAGGCGGCAGATGTTTGAGCCCCGGTAGCATGAGAACGTGTAAACGGTTCCGGTTAGCGAAATTCACTATTTTCACTAGGTGATTTTCTGGGGTGGGGAAGAACACGATTAGTCCGGAAACCTTTTAAATTCCGGTAGGTTGATTGCTTATCAATGGTGCGCCGTGGCGTCATGGCGCGCTGTGAGATATCTTTTTACATAGCATGATGCAGAGGAAACAATGAGTCTGATATTTGGCCGGAATGAGATTTTAGGCATGCTTTCTCAACCAGTTCAGAATGATAGACGTGCAGTGGCGGTGATTGACGAGAAATGTAAGGTCGTCTGTGCGAATTCTGCCTTCAACGCCCATTTTGGATTGCGTGCTGAAATGAATACGCCCGTCTCAATTGATGATGTACTCCCTATCAACGTGAAGTTTGCCTATCACGATTTTATGACGAATTCCAACATGTTGAGTACGCGTGTGGTCTCGGATTTGTTGTCTGATGGCTTTACCAAAAAGCAGCTAAGTACGCTGTCTTTTTCGAAGCTGAACGTTGAAAATCGAGTGCTTTCTCTGCTGATCCTAAACCAGGATGCGGTTGAGCCTTCGACAAATCTGGCATCGTAAGCTTGAATCATCGGAGATTATCTGGCCGGAAGACTCGAGGTGTGTATTGATATCCGCTGACGGCCAGCAGAACGATAAAGCAACACGTAGCTTTTGTGGATGGAGAATAAAAAGCGTTCTTTATTAACCGGAATGATGTGAAAAATTAATAAAAATAGACGGTTAACTATTTTATTGCATATATTATGCTTGTTTAAAATAATCAGCGAAACGTTTCGCTCTTATCCAGCCCTGCCTCTTGCCTATTCATCACTTTCCTCTTCCTGCTCGTAAATTACTCCTTTTAAACATCATGGTTTATTAAACGCTGGCAATAAGCTCTGTAAATTTTCTTTATTTTTAGCGTGTTGAATCCGAAAGGATGACGAATAAATAAGTAGACTGTCGTCTAATTATGGATATGGTTGAGCCTATATAGCGTTTATCGCCATATAGCACGTTTTGATAAAGATGACGTCAGTTTTTTATTAGTCACCGTATAGGTTTACCAATAGCGGCAACGTATTTTCCCTAATAGTTCTGATTGATAACGATTACTTTAATTATTTTTCGATTTCTGGTTCCCCTTTTTACTCTTTCAATTGGCATAGCTTCTGAAAACAAGTCTTTCTTATGCGATAGGGGATAAGTCATGGTTAAATTCCGTACCCACCTATTGGCGCGTACTTTACGTGCCGGGGTACTTGGGGCATCGTTTGCCTCAGTGCTGCCAATGGCGGCGGTTTATGCCGCGTCAGCGGCACCTGTCCAGCAATACGCGGTGTCGTCTGGCCCGCTCAATCAGGTGCTCAATCAATTTGCCCAACAGGCTGGTGTATTACTGTCTTATGATCCGGCAGCCGTGGCGGGTAAGCGCGGTACGGGGTTGCAGGGGAACTATAGCGTTGAGCAGGGTTTCCAGCAGATTCTCAGCAACAGCGGCCTGAGCGCACAATACAGTGCCGATGGCAGCGTGACGCTAGTGCAGCGCACGGCGAGTGAGCCTGTTTCCGTTTCAGCTCCTGTTACCGCTAAAAACGATCGGATCGTCGTCACCGCTCCACCGAATACGGCAATGAAGCTGGATGTGCCGATTTCAGAGACGCCACGTGCGGTTGCTGTTGTGACGGAGAAGCAGATCGAAGAGCGCGGCGCGCAGAAGATCGATCAGGCGCTGCGCTATAGCAGCGGTATTCTCGCGACGCCATACGGGCCGGACAATAAAGCCGAATGGGTGACTATTCGTGGATTTAGCGATCAGTCCCGGTTCCAAAATGGCCTGGCGACGCTGAATGAAGATGGATTCTACGGCCAGCAGATTGAGCCGTTCGGCGTCGAGCGTATTGAAGTCCTGAAAGGCCCAGCCTCCGTGCTGTACGGGCAAAACCCGCCGGGCGGTCTGGTTAACGTCATCTCCAAACGACCAACGCGTTTGCCGCAGGGGAAAGTCGAGCTGGAATATGGCTCTAATGATTATCGCCATCTGGCTGTCGATAGCGCAGGTCCGTTAAATGATGATGGCTCAGTGCTGTATCGGGTTGTTGCGCTAGCGCGTGATACCTCGGGCGAGATGGATTTCTCGAAGAGTAAGCGCCTTTATCTGGCACCGAGCGTCACGTTCCTCGGAGAAGACACGGAACTGACCGTATTAGCCAGCTACATGGATACGAAATCCGACACGACCAACGGCTTTAAGCTGCCATACGGTACACTACAGGGCACACCGTTTGGCAAAGTCGGCTATAAAACGTCGCTGGGCGAACCGGGTATGAACCGCCACGATACCCGGCAGTTCACTCTGGGCTATGAATTCACGCATCATCTGAACGACACCTGGACGTTCCACCAGAATGTGAATTACACCTATCTGAATTTGGATCTGCGCAATGCTTATGCGCTGAGTATGGCTAATGATCGTCAGGCTAACCGTGGGCTGACCTACCGTGACGGCTTTGCGCAAAACTGGGCTACCGATAACCGTTTAGTGGGTGAATGGCAGTGGGAAGACATTGAAAATACCCTGCTGCTTGGGTTCGACTACCGCCGTGCTAATACACAAAGCCGCGATGGAAACCTGTACGCCTTTGGTAGCCCTATCGACATCTTTAATCCGGTTTACGGCAACTATACGTCGCCGGACAGCCAACTGTTTGCTCACCGCTCTGGCCGCCATCAGACCGGGTATTATGTTCAGAACCAGATTAAGTATGACGAGCGTCTGATCTTCTTGCTGGGTGGACGTTACGACGTGGCGAAGTCTCGCGACCGTAATTTTTCATCAGGCGCGGATACTCGCACCGACGATACCAAATTTACCAAGACTGCTGGGGTAATGTACCTGTTTGATAACGGTATTTCCCCTTACGTCAGCTACTCGGAATCGTTCTTGCCAGTGTCGGGTCGTGATGGTTACGAACGTCCTTATGTGCCGGAAGAAGGCCAGCAGACGGAAGTTGGCGTGAAATATACGCCGGAAGGCTTTAACGGCTATGCTTCTGCTGCCCTGTTTAATCTGGAACAGAAAAACGTTAAAACGACGGATCCTAAAAACCCAAGCCTGACTATTCAGGCGGGTGAAGCGCGTTCACGCGGCCTTGAATTAGAACTGAGCGGTGAGGTGTATACCGGTCTGACGCTGACGGCAAACTACACATACAACGAAGTGGAGACGACCAAGTCAGGTACCGTCGGTGAAGTGGGTAAACGCCTACCGGGCCTGCCTGAACAGATCGTGTCTGGCTGGGCGACTTATGCCTTTAACGGCAAACTGGAAGGATTAAGTATCGGCAGCGGTGTGCGTTATGTTGGCAGCTCTTACGGTGACATTGCCAATTCGGCGGACATGAAGGTTCCGGCTTATACGCTGTGGGATGCAATGATTGCCTATGATTTCAGCAAAGACTGGCGGTTGCAGGTTAATGCAACCAACCTGACAAATCGTGAGTATGTCAGCGCCTGTAACTACTGGTGCTACTACGGTGAAGGCCGTAACGTTAGCGCGAATGTCAGCTATCGCTGGTAATCCTCCTTCTCGACTCTCACTGAAAGAAGCCCTCGGGCTTCTTTCTTTTTCCATGCAATCCCTACAACGCCCTCCTTTTTCGCGTAATCGGCATGATAAACGCGAATAGTCGTTGACTTTGCTTTTAATGATAATGAAAATCATTTCATTGCTGTCACATTGAGCGAATACCGTGAAGAGTCCCGCCGCTGCCTGCCTCCATCAGCCTGAAACCTTAAACGTTCAGCAGATTTATCATGACCATCATGCTTGGTTACAGGCGTGGCTGCGTCGGCGTTTGGGGTGTTCTCAGCAGGCCGCAGATCTGGCTCAGGATACGTTTCTGCGTTTGATTTGCCAGCATCAGGCCGATCGCATCCGTGAACCACGTGCCTGGCTGACGACAGTTGCCCACGGGCTGGTGGTGAATCACTGGCGACGTAAAGACATCGAGAATGCCTATCTTCAAGTGCTGGCAGAGCAAGAGTTTACTTTTTCTCCCTCGCTGGAACAGCAGGCGATGGTGGTTGATGCGCTGATGGCCATCGACCAAATGCTGGCGACGCTACCGGGCAAAGTGCGTCAGGCATTCTTGCTTGTGCATCTCGATGGCCTGACCTATCGGCAGGTTGCTGAACAATTAGCCGTTTCCGAGCGGATGGTGAAAAAATATATGGCACAGGCAATGCTGAATTGTCTATTGTGTCAGGACTTATGATTTCCTCTATTACTTCTTCTATTCCGAAAGATGTTCTTCATGCCGCCTCTGAGTGGTATGCCACGCTGTATGACGAAGACTGCTCCGAACACGAGCGTCAGGCATGGCAGCGATGGTTACATCAGGATGACACTCACCAGCTTGCCTGGCAGCAGGTTGAGCAGATTCACGCCCGTTTCCATGCGGTAGACAGCCAATTAGCCTCTTCGGTGCTGAGCAAGCGGGGTGGGGAACGTCGGCGCATGCTCAAACTGTTGGCGATTGCCAGCCTTACCGGAGGCGTGGGCTTTAGTCTGCCGTGGGAAAGCTATGCGGCCGATTACCACACGGGAACGGGCGAAACGCGTGAGCTCAACATCGAAACGGGGATGACCGTCTGGCTCAATACGGATTCGGCATTAAATCAGCAGGGCGATCCCGCGTTGGCTCAGCCGCTGACGTTTCAATTGCTCAAAGGTGAATTGATGTTGGATAACCGAACGGCTCACGCTGCCCGGTTGACCACGCCCCATGGCGATCTCGCGGCTTCTGCGTATTCTTGCCAATTAGCGCTGCGCTATACGTCCGCCCACAGCGTCCTCTCCGTTTTTAGCGGTGAGGTCTTGCTACAAACGGCAGTACCCGCCGCGCAGCGCGTGACGGCAGGGCAACAGGTGATCTTTACCCGTGACAGGAGCAGCGAACCTGCGCCCGTTGAGAATTTCCGCCAGAGCTGGCGCAAAGGACAACTGGTTGCGGATAACATGCCGCTAGGTCAGTTCGTTACTGAAATTGCCCGCTATCACAATGGTTATTTTCATGTTGATTCCGCAGTGACGATGCTACGGATTTCGGGCGTTTTTCCGCTACATGAAACCGATCGCCTGCTTGACGCCGTTGCACGGACGTTGCCAGTGAAGGTGACTCGGCGTTTTGCCTGGTGGGTGGATATCCGTCCGAGCTAAAACACGGCTGGTATTTCGCGGGTAAAACACCAAAAATATCCCTCGTTTGTTATCACTCGCAGAATAGACGTAAATCTGGCGCATATATATCAATCTGTTGGTACCGAAAAAGGCGTAACATACTCCACAAAGAGTACCCTCAGCGTTGCCTCTTCATACGGGATGTCATCATGCAGTTACTGAATCTGAAACAAGCTCGCCTGTTGAGCTTTTTCTTTATTATGGGTGGCCTGCTTATATTGCTGCCTTTACGCCTGCTGACCTGCTTTATTGCTGGTTTTTTGGTGTATGAAATTGTGAATTTACTGACGCCCTATTTTCAACGGGTCATCAGCGGTAAGCGTGCTCGCTGGATTGTAGTCGCGGTGATCAGCACGCTGGTCGTCAGCCTGCTGAGTCTATTGTTTGGTAGCCTGGTCGGGATGTTGATGCAGGAAATGAAGGATACCGCCGCGTTTAATGTGCGCATTGGCTACATCCTCAATGACATCCAGCAGCAGATTATCCACTACTTACCGGGGTATTTGCCGGTCAGTATTGAAGAGCTCCAGCACGAGCTGTTGCAATGGGTTCAGGCGCATATTGTGATGTTGCAGAACATGGGGAAAAGTTTTCTGCATGGCTTTGTGACGATGCTAATCGGTATGGTGCTTGGCGCGATTGTCTCGCTTTATAACGTCGATAAAGACACGGAAAAACCATTACTGAAAGCGGAGTTACTGCGTCGGGTTTCGCTGCTGTCGGCCTCGTTCCGCAACATCGTTTTCGCTCAGGTGAAAATCTCTGCGGTTAACACGGTGCTGTCTGCCATTTTCATTCTTGGTGCTCTGCCGCTGTGTGGTATCCATCTGCCGTTTGCTAAAACGCTGGTGGTGCTCACCTTCGTTTTCGGCCTGCTGCCGGTGATTGGTAACCTGATCTCCAATTCGATCGTTTTCCTGTCTGGTTTATCGCTTTCGTTGCCGATTGCGCTGGTCGCGCTGGTGTATTTGATGCTGATTCACAAGTTTGAGTATTTCCTGAATGCACAAATCGTTGGGACGAGGATCAAAGCGCACGCGTGGGAAATTCTGCTGGCGATGTTGGTGTTTGAAGCAGCGTTTGGCTTGTCCGGTGTGATTGCTGCCCCGATATATTACGCTTACCTGAAAAGCGAATTGAAAGAAGCCTCGTTGATTTAATCCTGCATGTTGGCAGGCGATTGATGCGATCGCCTGCCATATCCTACCTGTTCTGTTAATCAGCAAACGCAGGCCTAAATGAATCAGCCCAATACGAGATTGGGCTGATTGTTTTTCGTTGATGACAGCTTTTAATTGATGCCTGTTTTCAATAAACGAACGTCTTCAATTAATGCTGTGCAGTAGCAACCTGCGGTTTAGACTCTTCTGACTGAACGCCTAACGGGTTGTTGCCCCAGCACTTCTCATATTCCCAGCCTGTCAGCTCTTCTGCGACAGCACGAGCATGAGCTGGTACATCGGCAATGGCACCGCCCGCTTTGATACGTGCAATTTCTTCCAGCAGAATGGCGTGGTTTTTACGATCCAGCTTCATCTGAGTGGTGTAGTAAATCGCAATCAGCGCAAGACCGATAACACCTAGCGAGAACACGCCAACAATCGCCTGTACGGCAGATTCTGGTTGCACTGACTGCCCGGAGACAAAGCCGAATTGACTCAGCGTCCAGCCCATCGCGAAGACAATCACAGAGCGAACCATTTTACCGGCAAACGTCATCGCACCGGCGTAAATTCCTTCACGACGACGCCCGGTCAGGACTTCATCCACATCGGCCAGGAAGGTATAAACCGTCCACGGAATGTAGTAGATACCGCCCGTACTCAGGCCAAATACGGCCGTAATGGCGAACAGAACAAAGATGGTCATGTCTTCTGACCAGTTAGCGAAATAGAGCGCGGCATAGGCTATCACGCTGACGATCACCACCATCAGTGCCAGACGGAACGGTCGTGCAAAGCCCATTTTGACGCAGATACCGATGAAGGCTGCGGTAGAAATGAGCTGCATAATCGAGCTGAAGCTATTGAGGTGTGATACCAGCGCGGTGTTCTGCTTCAGACCAAACACGATGAAGTAGGTGAACGCGGAAGCGAAAAGCCACTCAGCGCCGAAGCCAAACAGGTACATCCCCAGATGCTTACGGAAAATACGCAGACGGAAGGTAGAAACCATATCCACGCTCAGCTTTTTCATCGCTTGCCACAGGCTGGAGGTGCTTTCACGGACGATTTCGTTGACCGGACGTTCCCAGGATGTCATGTACAGCGCGATCATCGCCCCACACATAATGGCGCCGTAGACCAGGCCAGTGTAGAAGAATGGCGTTGCGGAATCTTTACCGTAGATAGCAATAAACTGCCCAGGAATGAATGCCGCCAGGAAGTTGGCGATTTTACCGAAAATGGCTTTAGAACCTGTCAGCTTAGAGCGCAGTTTAAAGTCAGAGGTCATTTCGGTAGCCAGCGTCTCATACGGCACCATGATCGAGGTGTAAATCAGCTCGAACAGCACGTACGTCGCCAGATAGTACCAGAAGCCAAAGCCTTCAACCCATAGCATGGGGTAGACCAGAACCAGCGGGACACCCAGCAAAATAAAGAAGCGGCGGCGGCCAAATCGGCGGCCAACTCGGGTGTTGTAGAAGTTATCGCTGATGTACCCCATGATGGGGTTACTGATCGCATCGATGATGCTGGCAACGGAGAAAATAGCAGCAGCCTGAACCAATGTTAACCCACAGAATGTGGTGTAGAAGTACATCAGCCATGCGCCGCTGATAGCAAGCGCGCCACTGCCAAGCAGGTTTGCGCTGCCGTAGCAGAACGTATGTTTAAAAGAGATTGGTTTATTCATGATCAGCCTAATTACAAAGATGAAACAATATTTCAGTTCTATTGAACTATCATTTCTTTATCATTTGCCCTATTGAAAAGAAAGTAAACTGACGATCACGATTTAGGGGGCTTTTAATGACGATCTGTCAGACAGATCATGAAATAAGATATTTTAATTTGCTTTTTATAATTCTTTGATCGTGTCTTTGTGTTCTTAACTTACAAAGTATGTAAATTTATTACGGGAAAGCATTATACGGGCAGATTGGCGGCGAGGCGATAGTGGGCGCTGCCCCACAAATCGATAGCATGGTATGAAATAACGCATTGACCGCAGAGAGGAAATGTCGTCATCATCCCGCCCAGTTTACTTTATCGTATTCCCTCATCAGGAGCCGTAACGTGGGTCATTTGCTGGTCTATGCCATTATTTATGTGATTTTTATTGCTGTGATTGGGTTGTTTGCTTTTCAGGCCTGGTTGCCGTCTTCCGCACCGCGTGGGTTGAGAGATCGTGCAGGTATTTTGGTCGGGGTATTGCGCTGCGTGACGCTGTTTCTCGTCGTTTCCGCACTGCAAATTTTGTTTCCCAATTCGCTGCTGGATAAATTCGTCTGGCTGGTTGCTGCGGCGATGTTGTTGATCGCGGTCATCGGTGGGGGAATGAGTTGGTCATCGCTGCAGTGGCTGGATGAAACAAAGGGGAAAAGTCGCACTCTGTCACTGAGTGTCCAAAGTGCGTTATACCTTGCGCTGCTTGGGTTTATCGTTATTTAAAGTCTTGTACCAGTGCGGCCACGGTGTTCTTTGCGCCGTGATCGCGCAGCTTCAGATAAGCCTGTGCGATAGCGTTGAACACATCGTGGTTTGCTGACAGATCCTCACCAAAAATAGAACGAATATTGAGAAACGCACTGACCCGCTCGGCGTTATCTGATGTTTCCGCAACGACCTGTCTGAGTTTTTCAGCCAGCGGATCGCGGATCTCTATAGGGTTGCCTGCATCATCTTTTCCGCTGACATAACGCATCCAGCCAGCGACCCCTAATGCCAGACAGCGATAGTCTCCGCCATTACGCACATGCCAGCGTAGCGATTCCAGCATGCGCTGGGGCAGTTTTTGTGAACCATCCATCGCGATTTGCCAGGTTCGATGCTTGAGCGCTGGGTTGGAAAAACGGGTAAGCAGCTGAACGGCATAGTCTTTCAGGTCGATATCCACCACGCTGAGCGTCGGTGCCTGCTCCAGCAGCATGAGATGAGATACCGCTCGGCGATAGTTCTCGTCATTCATACAATCGCTGACGTGATCGTAACCGGCGAGATAGCCCAGATAGGCTAAAAACGAGTGGCTGCCGTTCAGCATGCGCAGTTTCATTTCTTCAAACGGCAGGACGTCATGCACCAATTGCACGCCCGCTTTTTCCCACTCAGGGCGTCCGGCAGTGAAATGATCTTCGATCACCCATTGAATAAAGGGCTCACAGGCTATCGCACAGGGATCGGCGACGCCGAGGTGATCGGCAATTTCCTGCAACGCTTCCGGCGTCGCGGCAGGGACAATGCGATCCACCATCGTATTCGGGAAAGAAACCTTAGCCTCGATCCAATCGATCAGACTCTGATCGTTAAGCCCCGCAGATTCGAGCACGGCAGCTTTGGCTGTTTTGCCATTTTCCGGCACGTTATCACATGAGAGGATGGTGAATGGCGCAATCCCGCGTTCGTGACGTAAGCGTAGCGCTTCCGCCAGCAATCCCGGTACTGAAGCAGGATGACGAGGATCGCTGAGATCCTGCTGAATCAGCTTATTGGTCCGATCCAGCTTGCCGCTCGTCCCGTCCATGCAATAGCCTTTTTCGGTAATCGTCAGGGAAACGATGGCGGTCTCTGGTGCGGCGAGTTTCTCAATAATGGCACTAATGCCTTCTATTTTGGCATGTAACGATTCGCACACGGCACCAACCACAATTGGCTGATTTTCAGTCGCCGCTTTTTCCAACACGGTAAACAGATGATCCTGCTGGCGCAGCGCAGTGATCATGGTGTCGTCGCTGAACAGCACGACTTCACAAATTCCCCAGTCTCCTCCCACCATATTCAGCACGCGATCGGTGAGCAGTGCCTGATGAGCGCGATGAAAAGCACCAAAACCGATATGGACGATGCGCGGCTTCAGCGCCTTACGATCGTAGTGGGGAAATTGGACGCTGGCAGGCAGTTCGCAAGTAGCGATATTTTTTATTGTATCAGTCATTTATTGCGCTTCGGGTGGGGGATTTATAACGTTAAAAGTAGCTGTGATTTGCAGGCGGTGCAATACGTGACGCGCAGATAGGTTACGGTGCGCACGTTTTTTTCTCTGCGCAAATTTTATCGTTTTTTCAGATTCGTTTCAGCGGAGGATCACGGTTTTGTGAAGGCGCTTCAGTGTAATAATGTAACGCTGAAATTTAGTCTTGTTTTTACTAACTTATCTCCATTTCTTCTACATCATCAAGTGCTTTTCCCGATCGCTGTCTGCTATTTTGTCTGGATATTTTCCTCACTCCAACGATCAACAAAAAGGCCCGTAAGATGAAACTTGAATCCCTCGCGCTACATCATGGTTATGAATCTGAAGCGACAACGAAGTCCGCAGCCGTGCCGATTTACCAGACGACCTCTTACACATTTGACGACACGCAGCACGGTGCCGATCTGTTTGATCTGAAGGTGGCGGGCAATATCTATAGCCGCATCATGAACCCGACGAATGCGGTGCTGGAACAGCGGCTGGCGGCCATTGAGGGCGGTATCGGCGCGTTGGTGCTTTCCTCCGGTATGGCGGCAATAACGTATTCGCTTCAGGCGCTCACGCAGGTTGGGGACAATATCGTCAGCACCAGCCAGCTGTATGGCGGCACCTATAACCTGTTTGCCCACACTCTGCCG
Organism: Pectobacterium polaris; assembly: GCF_002307355.1. Lineage (NCBI taxonomy): Bacteria > Pseudomonadati > Pseudomonadota > Gammaproteobacteria > Enterobacterales > Pectobacteriaceae > Pectobacterium > Pectobacterium polaris. The sequence goes on from NZ_CP017481.1 coordinate 2,008,336, forward strand.
CGTCAGGGTGTCGAAGTGCGGATGGCCTCTTTCGATGATTTTACGACGCTGGAATCGCTGATTGATGAACGCACTCGCGCCGTTTTTTGTGAATCTATCGGGAATCCAGCGGGAAATATCGTCGATATTGCCAAAATCGCGGAAATTGCGCATCGCCACGGCGTCCCGGTGATTGTTGATAACACGGTGGCGACGCCCGTACTGTGCCGACCTTTTGAGCACGGCGCAGATATCGTCGTCCATTCACTGACCAAATATATCGGCGGTCATGGCACCACGATTGGCGGTGCGATTATCGATTCCGGTAAGTTTGACTGGGTTGCGAATAAAGCGCGTTTCCCGTTACTGAATGAGCCCGATCCGTCTTACCACGGCGTGGTGTATACCGACGCTTTCGGTCCGGCTGCTTATATTGGGCGCTGCCGCGTGGTACCGCTGCGCAATACTGGCGCGGCGCTTTCTCCGCACAGCACGTTCTTACTATTGCAGGGGCTGGAAACCCTCAGTCTGCGCATCGAACGTCATTGCAGCAATGCGGAAGCGCTGGCTGGCTACCTGAATGAGCATCCGTTGGTTACCTGGGTGAACTATGGCGCGTTGCCGGATAGCCCCTATAAAGCAAACTGCGACAAAATTACCTCGGGTAAGGCGTCTGGAATTATCAGCTTTGGCATTAAAGGCGGGAAAGCATCAGGGGGGCATTTTATTGATGCGCTGAAGATGATTTTACGACTGGTGAATATTGGCGATGCCAAATCGCTTGCGTGCCATCCTGCAAGTACCACGCACCGGCAGTTGAATGCGGAAGAGCTGGCGAAAGCAGGCGTGAGTGAGGATCTGGTCAGAATTTCGGTCGGCATTGAGCACATTGACGACATCATCGCTGATGTGGCGCAGGCGCTGGAAGCTTCACAGAAAAAGTAAACGGTAGGGATATTAGAGAAACGCGTTGGAAACCTGAATCGGTTTCCAACGCGTCATAGACGATTACGAACGGTTAGCGTCGGCTGCGGTCGTTGTCTGTGCTTCAACGGGTGCGGTATTTTGCACGGCATTGAGGCTATCTTGCGGCTGTGCTTCTGGTGCGACAGGTGCAGCAACAGATTCAACCGGAATGGCTGGCGTGGCTTGTTCGATCAGACCATTGATTTTGGTCGGCATACCAGAACGTCTCTGGATTGCCTGATCGACTTCGCTGGTGTTCACGCTTGCGTCGGCCAGAACTTTGCTCACTTTTGGCGTCATGCTGATCGGTGCAGGAGAATCAGAATGGAATTCTTCTACCGTGCGAGACAGCGGATTGTGAACTTCAACATAGCGTGAACCATCTGGCTCAACGGTGGCTTTCACTGGCTCATTGATGAACTGAACGCGAGTACCGACCGGCACGTTGTTGAATAGATACTTGATATCATCAGCACGCAGACGGACGCAGCCGTGGCTGACGCGCAGACCAATACCGAAGTTGGCGTTGGTACCGTGAATCGCGTACAGGTTCCCGATGTACAGCGCATACAGCCCCATTGGGTTATCTGGGCCAGCTGGGAAAACTTTTTGCAGGGTTTCACCGCGTGCCGCATATTCTGCATGCATCTTCGCGGTTGGTGTCCAGGTTGGGCCCGCTTTCTTGCGCTGAACAGACGTTGTCCAGTTAATCGGCGTATCTTTACCTAACTCACCAATGCCGATTGGCAGCACGACCACGGTCTTGGAGCCTTTCGGGTAGTAGTACAGACGCATTTCTGCGCTGTTGATGACAATGCCTTCACGTGGTGCATCCGGCAGAATCAACTGATGAGGAATCACCATTTTGCTGCCGGGAATGGGCAGGTAAACGTCCGCATCTGGGTTGGCTTCCATCAGGTTGCTCAGACCCATTTGGAACTGTGCTGCAAAATGTTCCAACGGCTGTGTGCTGTCTTCCGGTACGGTGATGTCGATATTCTCGCCTATCAGTCGGCTGTTAGCCGCAGGCAGAGGATAAACAACGGCAAAAGCGGCCTGGCTGAATGCGGCTGCTGCAAGAACTAAAGTCAAGATCGCGCGAATACTCATTTTCATTTCTTATTTGAGTGGTGAATGCACCCCCCGAATCAGGAGGCTGGTCTGCTAGGGTCGCCATGACGACCGGATGCGCATTATATGTGCAGAACGGCCTCAGAGGGAAACAACATGTGTAACTAATCACACTTTTTGGCGCACGAGTGGGAAAGAAAACCTCTTAGGGTGAATCTCGACTCAGTTTTCCTCTTCCAACGTGGGTGTGCTAAAGCGGCGATTAGCCAGTACCGGAAGAATCTGACGGGCATACGCCAGTCGTTCTGGGTCAATGTCGGCATAGATGAGAGCCGGTGTTTCCGGTGCCTGAACCACGACAACGCCTAAAGGATCGACCACCATGCTGTTGCCGATATTCTTGACGCCGCACTCGCCAACGGCGACGAGATAAGTGGTGTTTTCCAGTGCCCTGGCGCGCACCAATAATTCCCAATGTGTTTCTTTCAGCGGCCCCTTAATCCAGGCGGAGGGAAGAACGAGTACGTCTGCGCCGTCCAGCACCAAACGGCGTGCAAGCTCAGGGAAGCGGATGTCATAGCAGGTCATCAGCCCGACGTTCAACCCGGCGATGGTTAACAGCGGCGGAACCTCTTCGCCTGCCAGTACGTTTTCCGATTCCTGTACGGAAAACGCATCGTACAGATGCAGCTTCCGGTATTGAGCGACGATCTCACCGTTGCGCAGCGCCAGCAGCGTGTTCCAGACTTTCCCTTCGCCATTCGGGATATGTACACACAGCATGGTCGTCAGGTCGCTGCCTTTGCTGGCTTCCAGCAGATGCGAGATAAACGGGCCATCAAGCGGTTGGGCGGCGGTGAGCACCATGTTGGGATTGGTAATATCGCGAGCCAGCACGCCTTCGGGCAGCACCAGCAGGTCGGCACCGTTTTGCTGTGCTGACAACATAAACTCAGTGATGGTCGTGGCGTTTTGCTGCCACTCGCGGTCAACGGCGAATTGTCCCAGTGCGACTTTCATGCTTGCTCCTTCGTTGCCCGATTAATCGCGCTTGGCTGGCATCATGCGCAGCAGCGTATTGTCTTTCATAACATAGTGGTGGAACAGGGCAGCGGCGGTATGCAGGGCAATGAGCCAGTATCCTAACGGTGCCAGTGTTTCATGCCAGCCGATCAGCGTTTCAGCCAGATCGAAATTTGGTGTCGCGGCTGTTGGCATGCCGATACCAAAAAGCATCCAGTCCCGACCGCTGTAATAGCGCGAGGCAACGCCCAGTATCGGCAGCGTGATAAACAGCAGGTAAATCACGGCGTGGGTAAGCGAACCCAGAGCACTTTGCCAACGAGAGGGCGCTGGCGTAATGGCGGGTGAGGTATGCCGATGACGCAAGAATAGGCGAGCCAGCATGAGAACCAGTATGGCTACGCCGCAGCTAAAGTGCGTCACCATCATCACGGTGCGCAGCAGCGAACCGCGTTCAGCAAATCCGCGCAGCTCGATGGTGGCATAAGTCACAACGAGCAACAGAAAAACCAGCCAGTGCAATGCAATCTGCGATGGTGCGAACTTTCCTTTCATGTTTCGTCCTCTGCGACGTTGAGAGCGGTTTGACACCGTAACGAGCGAATAATCTCATAAAGTATAAGGTAACTTGCGTCTTGTCAGCCCCTCTTTACCATGCCTGACAAACTGGGCTATCGGCGCTGGATTCTTCGGTATTCAACCTAGTTTGGATGAGGAAAACCGCAACGACTCGCAAGGGGGCGGTCAGGGATGGCACGCCATAAAAAGTTTCCGGGAGAAATTTTTAACGTTGCATCAGCAACGGCCCGCAAGGGTGGCGGTCAGGGATGGCACGCCATAAAAAGTTTCCGGGAGAAATTTTTAACGTTGCATCAGCAACGGCCCGTAAGGGTGGCGGCCAGGGATGGCACGCCATAAAAAAACCGGCCGAAGCCGGTTTGGAGCGGAACGATTATTCCTGCGGGTTTTTCTCCGCCTTGCCTGCCATCATCGTCAGGAAGTCAAAGCGGCGGCGCAGATCCAGTTCTGCTTCTTCATAGAGCTGCGCGGTTTCTTCCGGCATCATGTTATTCAGTCGGCGGAAGCGTTGCTCTTTCAGCAGCGTTTCACTCAGGCTGCTGGATGGCGGACGAGAATCCGTCACCAGTGCTGGTTTACCTTCCTCGGCGCGACGTGGATCGAAGCGGTAGAGCGGCCAGAAGCCGGTTGCCGTCAATTGACGCATCTGATCGTGGCTGAATGCCAGATCGTAGCCATGCTCTTCGCATGGGCTGTACGCGATAATCAGCGATGGGCCCGGCCAGGCTTCGGCTTCCTGAATCGCTTTCACCGTCTGGTTCAGCTGTGCGCCCAGTGAGATCTGCGCGACATACACGTGACCGTACATCATGACGTTGATGCCGAGATCTTTACGCGCTTTGCGTTTGCCTTTCTCACCAAATTTGGTCACTGCGCCCAGCGGTGTCGCTTTGGACTGCTGTCCACCAGTGTTGGAGTAGCACTGCGTATCCAGCACCAGCACGTTGACGTTTTCGCTCAGGCTCATGACGTGATCCAGCCCGCCGTAGCCGATATCGTACGCCCAGCCGTCGCCGCCGATAAGCCAGATAGATTTATCGACAAAGTGGTCGGCTTCGCTCGCCAGCACCTTGGCATCGTTATCATTGATAGCTGCCAGCAATCCACGTAGCTGTTCAATCTGCTGACGGCGCAGGTCAGGCACAATGGACTCTTCCTGCAACGCGTTAACCAGATCCGGCGGCAGCTGCGGTGCCAGTTTATTGAGCAGACGGACGGCTCGCTGACGGTGCTGATCGACGCTCAGGCGGAAGCCCAGACCGAATTCGGCGTTATCCTCGAACAGCGAGTTGGCCCAAGCCGGACCGCGACCGTTGGCATCAGTCGTCCACGGCGTAGTAGGCAGGTTACCGCCATAAATAGATGAACAGCCCGTCGCATTCGCGACCAGCAGACGATCGCCATAGAGCTGCGTTAGCAGTTTGATGTACGGCGTTTCGCCACAGCCGGAACAGGCACCGGAATACTCGAACAGTGGCGAAATCAGCTGAGAAGTACGGATATCGATACGTTCCAGCGTAGATTTGTCGATTTCCGGCAATTGCAGGAAGAAATCGTAGTTCTCTTTCTCCGCCGTCAGATTATCCAGACGGGATTCCATATTGATAGCTTTGATTTCTGGGTTCTGACGGTCTTTGGCCGGACAAACTTCCACGCAGAGGTTACAGCCAGTGCAGTCTTCCGGGGCGACCTGCAACACGTATTTCTGGCCGCGCATGTCGCGGGCTTTCACATCCAGCGATTGCAGTGAAGCGGGTGCATTTTCCATTGCATCAGGCTGAACGACTTTGGCACGAATAGCCGAGTGCGGGCAGGCGGCGACGCAGTGGTTACACTGCGTACAAAGCTGCGGCTGCCACAGCGGAATCTCTTCCGCGATATTACGTTTTTCCCACTTGGTGGTGCCGGTCGGCCAGGTGCCATCGGGCGGCAGGGCGGAAACGGGCAGCGTATCGCCCAGACCCGCCAGCATCGCGGCCGTGACAGTCTTGACGAAATCGGGCGCGGCGTCGGAAACCACTGGCGGGCGCTGCGGGCTGTCTGGGTTGACGGCTTCCCGCGGCACTTCTGCCAGCGCTTCCAATGTGGCGCTCAGCGCCTGCCAGTTACGTTCAACCAGCTCCTGACCTTTACTGCCGTAGCTCTTGGCGATGGCGCTACGCAGTTTTTCCACCGCTACATCGGCTGGCAGAATCTGTGACAGGTGGAAGAACGCCATCTGCATGACGGTGTTGATGCGCGCACCCAGATGGCACTCGCGGGCAATCTTGGCGGCGTTGATGCAGTACACGCGGGCATTGCGCTGATTCAGCCCTGCCTGCACTTCCTGCGGCAAACGGTGCCACAGATCGTCGCTGCTATACGGCGAGTTGATCAGGAAAACGCCGCCGGGCTTCAGCCGTTCGACCATGCTGTACTTGTCGATAAACTGCCACTGATGACAGGCGACGAAATCGGCCTGATCGATCAGGTAGGCGGAGTTGATCGGGTGCGGGCCCACACGCATGTGGGAAACGGTCAGGCTACCGGCTTTCTTCGAGTCATAGACAAAGTAGCCCTGCACAAACATCGGCGTGGTTTCACCGACGATTTTGATGGCGTTCTTGGTCGCAGAAACGGTGCCGTCACTGCCCAGACCGTAGAACAGGGCTTCGAGCGATGCGCCGCTGGGAAAATGCTGTTCCGGCAGTGGCAGAGACAGATTGGTGACGTCGTCATAAATCCCAACAGTAAAGCGCGGTCTTGGGTTAGCAAGCGCTAACTCATTAAAGATCGCCTGTATGCACTGCGGGGTAAATTCTTTGGAAGACAGGCCATAACGTCCACCAATCACGCGTGGCATGAGTGAACGCTCACCTACGGAAAACGCCTCAGCCAGCGCGGTCATCACATCGAGATACAGCGGTTCTGCCAGCGCACCCGGCTCTTTTGTGCGGTCCAGTACTGCGATGCTCTTCGCTGTTTGCGGAATGACGGCCAGCAGATGCTTGGCGGAGAACGGGCGATACAGGCGGATTTTCACCACGCCGACTTTCTCGCCGCGTGTCAGCAGCGTATCGATCACTTCTTCGCAGGTACCGACGCCAGAGCCCATCAGGACGACGATTTTGGTCGCTTCCGGGTGGCCATAGTATTCAAACGGCTGATACTGGCGTCCTGTCGCGGCGGCGAAATCGTTCATCGCCTGCTCAACGTGCTCATAAGCTGCGTCATACCAGCGATTGGTTGCTTCGCGCGCCTGGAAGAAGGTATCCGGGTTAGAGGCGGTACCACGAATTACCGGACGTTCCGGTGTGAGCGCTCGCTCACGGTGTGCATCAATGGATTTCTGCGGCAGAAGTTGGCGAATCACGTCATCGCTCAGCGGCTCAATCTTATTGATTTCGTGTGAGGTACGGAAACCGTCGAAGAAATGGATAAACGGCAGGCGGCTGTTCAGGCTGGCGATTTGCGAAATCAGCGCAAAGTCCTGCGCTTCCTGCACATTGCTGGCGCACAGCATGGCACAACCCGTCTGGCGCACGGCCATGACATCTGAGTGATCGCAAAAGATAGAAAGCGCATGCGTCGCAACCGTACGGGCAGCGACGTGCAAGACGAACGGGGTTAGCTCACCAGCCAGCTTATACAGCGTGGGGATCATCAGCAGCAGACCCTGCGATGAGGTGAACGTAGTAGCGAGTGTGCCCGTCTGCAATGCGCCGTGGACGGTAGCGATCGCGCCGCCTTCCGATTGCATTTCAACAACGCGGGGCGTATCTCCCCATATATTCAGCCCGCCGTCGCTCGACCAGGCGGCCGCGTGTTCAGCCATGCTGGAACTGGGAGTGATGGGGTAGATGGCGATGACTTCATTAGTTCGCCAGGCCACGGAGGCGACTGCGTTATTACCGTCGGTGGTGATCATGACTTATAGCCTTCTTGCTCACTAAGCCTTTCATTTTACATGGTCTTTTCGGACGATGAAAATGACTGGGCATAAACGAAAATACGATTTTTATCGGGTGATTATCGCATTTCAGGAAAAAAGAGGGTGGAACGATGTATGCGGAGTTGTATCAAACTGTGTTTTATCCCCGTCATACTTCAAGCCGCATGTGCGTTGGCTTTCTATTCTATCTATATCTACGCGCAGCTCTGGCTTTAGGAGGTCTGCGTTTCCTAAAGTTGGGCATATCATACACCTCAGCGCGGATTGATGTCTTTTTGTACCCATTGAAGGGTATCGCCGCATGATTTTATTTGCTCATTACTGCCATGACAGGTAGCGTGCTTATACTAAAATAACATCTGTAATCAATGTATGAAGGAACCGAACGATGGCAAATGATGAAATAAAAAATAAATTGGTTTCCGTACTGGCTTCACAACAGGCGCAGGGAAAAACGCCAGAACAGGCTGTCGAACACATCCTTCAGGCATTGGGTGGACGAGCTAATGAGGTGTCCCGTATTTCGATTTTGACGTCGACATTAATTGCCGATGTGCTTTATACCGTGTATCAGGAGACGATCACACACCAGCAGATTGCGGTTATTTTACGCAAACTGTGTTACGCCGCCCGTGACATTGCCACTGCATTACACGCCATTTATCCCCAACTCACCGCCCATGAAATCGGCCAGCTTTTGCAGAGTCCGGAAATTTATCCGACGATCGATCGCGCCGCATTGCTTGATGCGCTGACCTACGCCAACTTTTCCAAAGCGGAAAGTGAGCAGGTTGCTGACGCTCTCGGCATTTAATATCAGAACACTTTGCTACCGGATTGCTACCGGAACAGAACCGACAATCAGACAGCCAGGCTTGTGATTTTCCTATCGCCGCTATCCGTTCGTTATGGGATGTGTCACCAGCCTGTGTAACAGGTTTTTAATCCACTGGCTGGCTTCCGAACGGCTATTGCGGCGATGGCTGTATATCTTCACGCGATAAGGTGGCACGCTGAAAGGCAAGGCGTGAATCCGTAACGGCAGGAATTGCTCAAAGATTGTCGCGACGTTGCGTGGTAATGCCATGATCAGCGTTGAATCGGCAATGATAAACGGCGCACTCATCATGGATGGCGTTTTTAGTGCGATATGACGTTTCTTGTTGAGCTTATCCAGCTCGTAGTCAATCACCCCGCGTGATTCATTCCAGGGCGTCACGACAAGGTGGCGGGCGGCGAGGTAATCATCCAGCGTAAGCGCCTCGCCTGACGGATAATCAGCGGCGGTGATGATGACATAGCTGTCTTCAATCCAGTCTATCTCCTCAATTTCCCTGTTCTCCGATTGCGTCATATCGGTGAACCCTAAAGCAAAGTCGATTTTCCCTGCCAGCAAATCCGTAAGCGCGACCTTCTGCGGTGAATAAACCAGATTGAATTTGATATGGGGTGCCAGCTTTTCCATGTGCGCCATCAGGGTTGGAAACACCGAGAACGCGGTGTAATCGGTGATGGAAAAGGTGAAACTTTCCGTGCTGCGGGCGGGATTAAAGCGTGGGCGCGGCGTCAGACCTTGCGTCAACAGCGCCAGACTTTCCGCGATCGGCTCTGCAATATCGTCTGCCACTACGGTCGGATGCATGGTGTTGCCAACCCGAAAAAATAGCTCATCGGAAAACGTATTGCGCAAGCGCGTCAGCGCGTGGCTGACCGCCGATGCGCTCATCGCCAGCTCTTTTGCCGCTGCGGCGACGGATCGATGCTGGTACACGCTGTTAAATACCACCAGTAAATTTAAATCGATGCGCCGTAAATCCAGATGCATGATGTTCATCAGTCGCTGTAGAGAATGCAGTTCATACAGTATTTTTAATCCGGTAGCATGGCAAGCCTTGGTCATGGTTAGCATTGGCAAAATTAGCACCGGAGAAGAGAGACGTTATGAACCCAGCCCCTATGGAGCCAGCCTTTATGGATATAGCCATCCGCCCCGCGCAGAAATCAGATGCGAGCGTGATTCTGGATTTAATTATCGAGCTTGCCGTGTATGAGAAGGCACGCCACGAAGTGCTGGCCTCGCTTGAGGATATTGAGCGCTCGCTATTTGGCGAAGGAGCGACGGCTGAAACGCTGATTTGCGAGATTGATGGCAAGCCCGTCGGCTATGCGATTTTCTTCATGAGCTATTCAACCTGGTTGGGGAAATATGGCATCTATCTGGAAGATCTCTACATCGCGCAGGCGTATCGTAATGCGGGTGCGGGCAAAGCGCTGCTGAAACAGGTTGCGCGTCTTGCACAAGAAAGGCAGTGCGGACGGCTGGAATGGAGCGTGCTGGACTGGAACCAACCCGCGATCGATTTCTATAAGAGCATTGGTGCGAAGCCGCAGGATGAGTGGGTTCGCTATCGGATGGACGAGAAGGGCATCGCTGATTTTGTCACGGCATCGTAACGGTGTCGCTCCTGCCAGCCTGAAGGCAGCAGGAGCCAGTCAATTAACGCGTTGACGCCGCCAACGTGGTGCCTGCGAGAATAAAGATCCCGCCCGTCGAGCGGTTAAACAGCTTGATGCGGCGCGGGTTGGAGAAAAGGCCCGATAAACGACGGCCGGTGCAGGCATAGATGAACATGATGCTGAAATCGAAGACTGCCCAGGTCACAGCGAGAATGATGAGCTGTAGGGCGTGCGGGGCGCTGGTATCGATAAAATTGGGGAAGAGCGCGGCGAAAAATAGCAGATCTTTCGGATTACTGATCCCGACCAGAAAGCCTTTGCGGAATAGTGGGAACCAGCCCGGAGCCGAGGCTTCCTGCACGTCCTGCTCTGTGGTGCTCATATCCTTGGAACGCCATGATGCGATGCCCAACCAGATGAGATAAACCGCACCAATAATTTTTAATACGATAAACGCGGTGGTTGACGCAGCGAGGATGGCACCTAATCCTAATGCTGAACAGGACATCAATATCATTGCCGCGCTGACGCCACCGAGTACGGTTGCGGTCGCGCGTGAAGCGCCGTAGCGTAAACCGTGCGACATGCTGATTAAGGCGGATGGGCCCGGAATGGCAATCAGGGCGATGATGATGCCTGTATAAGCCAGCCAGAGGTGAAGGCTCATGATTTCTCCTGCGTGTAGTTCACTGTAATAGCGACATTGAGAGCGGTGATGTGAAGCGATATATATTCACATACCTATCGCTATTTTCCAACGCGCGATAGTAACAGAAAAGGGGCCGATAGCGCTCGCCCTCTTTATCAAGATTCTGTTGCTGACGCTGGTGCGGAGCACAATGATAAACGGGGCATTTCTACGAAATCTCCCCGGCCTTCTGATAGGTCAGGGAGAACTGTTGAGCATGAAAATAATCAGTAAACTGCGCCTGATATTATTCCTTCACGCTTAAATCGATATCACCAAAATAGCGTTTCTGTATTTTTGCATATATGCCTTTTTGAACGATATCTTTCAGCCCCTGATTGATGAGCTGTTTTGTTTCCGTATCGTCTTTGCGTATACCGTATGCAGAGCCGAGGCTAAATAAATCCGCATCGGTCACTTCCGGGCCTTTTAGCTCAAAATCTTTACCCTGTGAGGTTTTTAAAAATCCAAACGCGACGGCAACCGACGGACACAGTGCGCCTTCCACTCTTCCTGACTGTAAATCCTCATAAATGGCTTCCTGATCGGGATAGCTTTTAACCATCACCCCGGCGGGTAGCCAATATTTATTGGCGTAGGCTTCCTGAATGGTGCCTTGCTGTACCGCGATATTTTTCCCGCGCAGTAGCTCAGCTTGGGGAAGAAGATTGGAGTCTTTCCTTGCGACAAGTTTGGTGGGAACGTGGAAAACATAGTCACTGAAATCTATCGATTCCTTTCGCTTACGTGTCACGCCAAGCGGCGCAATGACGTCTATTTTTTTTGCGAGAAGGGCGGGAATCTGGGAATCGAACGTATTCACGATATAGTCACACTTTGCATTTACCGATTTACAGATAGCATCAGTTACCTCGATTTCAAATCCCGATGGATTACCATTTTTATCCATGCTCTGAAAAGGGGGATATGTTAAATCGACGCCGATACGCAGTATGTCCGATTTGGCAAATGCAAAGGGAGAAATAGCAAAAATGACAACGATCTTCATGAGAGATAATTTTCTGAACATAGCAGTAACACCTCTTTTTAGTCGTATAAAATGAATATCAACATTCCGGTATTCGTATTATCACCAGTGATAGGACGTAAATTGGATCGCGAATCATCATCCAGCCCACGTTTGAAAAACTGACGTTAATTTACACTTGAAATTATAACAAATTGTTATTATTTGCTTTCGTGATGTAAAATTGCGCTATCGGTGATGTCTAAACGTGTAAACAGGAAATACATCCCAGTGGATGATTTCATCTTGGCGGGGGTGCTGATGTTCATTGCATACCGAAAACCGACCTGAGCGAGTTTCCGGTATTTTAATCTATTAACCTTACTAAATGTGCCAATAATACGGTGGAATTGGCGACTTTGAAGGTGAGCGCTACTTGTAGGTAAAGTGATAATCGACAATATACGTGCCGAGTTCATTGACTCGCGCGGTGATCCATAACGCATCCATTCCTTGCCTTCTTTTTTTAAAAAGCATTTCTCTGTTGGTACATAACTGTTTAAATTGCCCAGTATGGACATCTTTAACCCATATGCCAGCTTCGCAACGACTACTTTTCCCTGTGGATGGCCCAGGAAAAACAATCTCATAATCGGATGTGTAATTAATCACGTCATCGGGAAACAGATAAACGTACACGTCAAAAATATTCACGATGGAAAGAAATCCCAACACAAAGCCATACAGGAACATTTCGAGCATATGCTTGAGTTTCTTCTTTACCGCTCGAGAGTAGAGCCCACGGCCAGCAAAGATAAACCCCAAAACGATCCCAAAGGTAAGGTAGATAGTAAAGTCAGGGAGTGTCTCGATCAGTATCGTGCGGCGCGACAGCTGCGAGGCCCAAAGCATGTACCAGAAAATAGATAGCATGATGGATAAGACGAGAAGAGTAACGAGAAAACTCTTCGACAATAAATAAGTTATCGCTTTTTTATAAAGACGGCGCATCTATCCATGACCTGCATCAACAGCGTGTTTTGTTGGTATTTTACCTGACTTGATGGCTTAAAGAATCAACTCTGTTGCTTGTTATGGTCCGGGGATTTGGACTGGTTAGATTGACTTGACCAATTTTTTGGTGGCTAATTATGGTTGAAATATATACAAGAAATAAATGGGAGGACGTTATGGAAAAGGTCAACATCTACGAAGCAAAAACGAATCTTTCCAAACGACTTAATGGTGTGATGAAAACGGGAGAGCCATTCCTGATTACGCGTAATGGTAATACGTTGATAAAGGTTGTGGCCTACACAGAAGAGAAGCCAAAGCGTAAACTGAATTTTATAAAGGCTAAAGGAACGGTTCCGGATAACGTTGATGAGTTTAACAGCACAGAAATTCAGGGTATGTTTGAAGGGGGGTATGAATAATTTATTGACTCGATGCTAATATTTTTATCTTTCTTCGCTATCGTTCAAAATACCTAACGGAATAGGTAAAAACATTATTAAAAACACCGATAATGAGCTTCAATTCAGTTCTACTAGTATTTGAGAAGTTTCTATCAATTTTCTTTAAATAAACCTGATTTTAATATTGACCCTGATACACTAAGGCAAAGGGGTTTTTGATAAAATACTTATTTCGCAAGCAAATTATGAAGGTTTTATCTGCATCACATCAGATAATAAAATAATCGAATTATCCTCTACGTTTGTATCAATTACACCTAATCGATAATGTCATATTGGTGAGCTTGCTGCTGTTGCATAAACGATTGGAGCCTGTTTTGTCGTTTCTGGTTTTCTATTTTGCCGACTCACATTTTGGCAGGAACTCTAGTACATTACTGGGTCAGGATTTCCGTGCTCGACTACGTCGTAAAGCGGATCTTGTATCTTTCAGAGTGGTAAATATACAGGCAATAGGGCGCTAAGGATCGGCATTCCTCAATCTTCGCTGATTCTCATCGCCGCTGGCATCACTACAGCTTTTTTGTGTCCACATTATGCCATTTGAAAGTTTTTCTTTTTGGCAAGTCTGTTTGCAAAGCATAGCGTATGCATAGGTGTATGAAACTGCATGCAAAGCTATGCGCTTATAGGATCCCCCAAGCCATATGAGGCACTGTTCTGGGGCTTTATGCACCGGTATGAAAAGCGATGCATAAAGCATGCAGGCGAGGGGGATAGTATTGCGTAAGAGCTCTGATATTAAATTTTTTGCGTAGGATAGCTGTTTCTAATATTATGGCTAAAATAAGAACCAACAGAGCCTGCATTTAACAAATCAGTATAAATATTTTCTGGAACACTATAATACTGATAGATTCCTCCATTATTAAACTCTATTTCAAGAGTTAAAGAATCACTATCATAGCCAACTGATGCTATATTTGAAGAGCTAACAGCTATTCTTTCCATTTCACTTATCCTCTTTTATTGGTTTACTTAAACGCCATGCTTCTATTAACTTGGAGTAATCTCTATCGGGGTCTCTAGGTTTAGCCCAAGCTTTACTAACTTCAGGGTCTTGACTATCTGGATAGAATCCTTGAGGTGGTAGTTTAAACTTGCACCTTGAGGGGAGCTTAACAGCTTCTCCAATAATAATTGCTTCTCCTGTTCTTAGGATAGGCAATGAATCGATTAGCGAACTGAGTCCATCTGACATAGCTGCTTTGACTTTAGAGCGATCATTTGCATTCGTCAGTCTCAGTGCAAAGAGAGTCCCACATTGAGATAAAATGGTATCATCAATTTCAGATGGTCTTTGGCTGATAATCATAAGACCTACACCAAATTTCCTGCCTTCTTTAGCTATTCGTTGAACTAAATTATTAGTTAAACCATCATCTCTGCTAGAAAGATATCTATGAGCTTCTTCTAGAACGAATAAAACAGGGTTTTTCTTTAGTCCTGATTTTAAATTTCTACCCCATAGAGAGGCTTCAAATATAATGCTCATTATTGAACTCAGGAGCATATCTAATTGAGTAGATGGCATACCGGATAAATCTAGTATAGAAATAGGTTTGTCATGATTCAACCATTCACTTAGAAGGTCATCTAAGTCTTTTTCTATCACTCCGTTTTCATCAGGAGTGTAGCTCTCAGGTGAAAGAAAAAAAGAATACTGACTATCAAGTAATCTCGATTTCATTAAATTTAATTGTTTTGTTAATACATTGTTTCCTTTCTTGAAGGGCGGTGTACTAGATGTTCCAGGAGGTCTAAATTTAGGAGGGGTTAGTGATTTAGCATCACCAGAAATTTCATCTTTGAAAGCAGGAGTTGTGAAGTCTTTTTCTAAATATGTTGCTGTATCATCAAATATAGAGCTATACCATAATTTTTTAAGGTCGAATGGTAGTGGAGTAAATGAAGTTACTTTGCTTTCATCAATGTAATTTATTTTGTTTTCACTGATTGATTTCTTTTTCTCTTCAGTTATGAACTCAATCATAGAATTTTTGCTTAGTTCGTTAATATTTCCGCAAAGAAAATCAATCAATTTATCCGTAGGAAGAGCCCAATAGGGAATATTTAGTTTACTCTCATCTTGAGATGGGTCAACAGAGAAAACTTTAGCTATATCTTTGAGGGCTGTTGAATACTCGCCATGTATATCAACTAATAGGATTCTTGAAGAACTTTCTTCCTTATCACTAAATATACAAATTGAGCGAAGCAAGCCAGATACGCTGGTTGATTTTCCCGATCCTGTAGAGCCTACGATTGCAGAATGCCTTGTTACTAATTTATCAATATCTAAATTAACATCTATGCTTTCTGAACTAGCTAATTTTCCGACATTGATCAGATTTTCACTTTCTGAACCATATACAAGTTTCAAATCTGAATCCAGTACCATGTGAACATCATCACCAACTGATGGATATTGACTTATTCCTCTATCGAAAAATCCACAAGAACTTTCACCGATGAGTTCAACAATCATAACTCTGTTATCGGAGGACACGTTATCGTCTTTATCAATGATTGAGCTTTCATTACTTGAGGCAACTACACCATAAAGATCATTATAACCTTGTGGTATCCTAACAAAACTTCCAACTTGTCCTACTTTATGAGTCCTACCTTCAACAACAAGTAAACCTGAAATTACTTTCGGCGAAAGTTTAATTGTGACGGAAGAACTAGATATTGAAGATATGATTCCAATAGAGGTCGATTTCAATTTATTGTTCATTTTTTTCAACCTCAAGAGGTAATTCATGCGGCTCTGATGAAGTTGCAACCTCACCACCAGCAATCGCTAGAAATCTTGCTAGTAATTTAAAATCACCTAAAGTAAATTCTTTATCTTCGTTTAAATACTCTTTTCGAACTAACTCCCAATTTTTACTTGGAAGTTCTCCAGTTTTCCAAATTGCATTAATTGTGTTTATAACTGCACCATCTTTGCAGTAAATGCTAAGGTTAGGATTTCTTTTGGCTAAATCGACGGCGTACGATTCTTCTTCTAATTTTTTGTATTGAAAAGCTATTACTGCACTTGTTGGATTCGCCGATAAGCATTCGCTAATTTTTGATGAAATGTGTGCATCTGCAAAAGAAAAACCGGTTGTAATTAGTAAGGAGTCAGGTTCCATCAAAAAATTTTTTAAACGCTCAAATAATGCAGAAAAGGGAGCTGCTTGTGTTTGAGAATATTTTATATGCGAAGGATAAACCATATTAGATACTTCACATTCGGGGAGCCTTGTTACCTGTCCATTATCTCGCATCATCCAACCTATTGAACCATGTAACTTCCATAGCCTTACCCATCTAGGAGGTAGATCATTTGTTGAAATACTGGCAGGATCAAAAAAAGCGAATCTTGAACCAGTAAACCCATCAAAGAAAGGTGTTTGAGAACGTTCTAATGCATCCTCACATAATAAATCGTAATTTGTGGTGAATATCTCCACACCGTGACTTCGGTTAATTCCATTTACCCAAGAAATTAACTCGCTGTACGGATTATCCTTTTCTGGTAAAGATTTGCTAACTACATCTTTTATTTTAGAGCAAATGGCTAATTCTAGTTCTCTATATTTATTGGCATTTGCACCATGAACTTCATGGTCTCCAATGATGTCAGCTAATGTCCTCACATCAGATAATATTTTTTCTAAGTTATTTTTTATATTACCTTCAAGATTTTCAAATATTTTAAGAAGATCATCACTCAAAGATTTTTTAACATGGCTAGTAAGTCCATCAATGTTTGGGATTAATGGTTCATAATCACCATTATGCCCTACATTAATGCTCACTGGGGCGCCAGCTCCAATTAATATTCCTATTTTTTTTCTTCCATTTGTTACTATTTGTCTAAAATCAAACATATACGTATCGGGGTTGTGAATAGATGCAATCATAGATTTTCCATTAATTTTCAATTAAAGGTACGAGACATATAATTTTCCAACCAACCCATAAAATAGATCCGTTGCGTAAGATAAAGTGAGCGATTATATACTCTACGGACATCATTTTTTTCTGAGTGAACCAAGGCGGAAACTATGAATGACATCAGGGTTTAATCTAGCTTCATTCATGGCAACGCTGGTTATTGAGCGTAGACCATGTTTCCCCAGCTTTCCACTATAAAGGTGTATTTGCGTTTTAGTTGTTCATAGACTTTTTCTAGGAAGGTGAAAGGTGAGAAGAGCATGTTTATGGTTTTCACCGAGCAGGTCGGCGTTAGCAGCCTTTATACCAATACTCTCTGGATTCAGGCGAACATTGTCAGACCGATACGGACACAAAAAACCATAGGGTTTGTGCTGTGCGAGCTTTCTGGATTTCACCCGACGTACCCGGATCATAATGGCTGGGGGAATCTGAATATTCAACGTAACGTGATGATATTTATGTTTTAAGTGTAAATTCAGACTTTATTCATAGGCCTAAACGTGAGCCTACGAAAAGTGACGATGAGTATGTGAGATAAAAATGAGGTCAATTTTCACTCAATTCTTTACGCCTTTTGATCGCAGAGAGTAATGCTGGTGAAATTGGCACTTCGGATAGTAGGGTAGTTGCGAATTGATGTTGTTCTTCAATCTCTAGCTTAAGCAACATTGCCTCTTCGTTTTTTGGCGAACGCTTTTCTTCACATTTTAATTTATAACTCATCCAGATCGACCCTAACGCGTTTCCCTTTCATCCGGGAACGGGCGATTTTGGCAAGTTCGATATCTTCCTGATAGTCAGCCAGCGCTTCCCATGTTTCTGGGGAAACATAGTAGCCAGAGATGCGGCCATTGGTTAACACAGCTACAGGCTCGCCGTTAGCTTCTTTCAGCGCGGCATTGGGCGATTTTTTAAAGTCGCTGATACTCACGGCTGCATTGGCAAGGATTGGTTGTACGGACATAATCAGCCTCTTTTAAGTATGATATTTGATACTGAATTTAGCACTCAATCAAGAAAGCAGCACAATCACGGTATAAATGTGACACCAAATAAAATAATATTGAAAATACATTAAAAACAGGGAGGTTTAATGGATACTACTGAGGAACTCAATAATACATATTATTATCATGGGCATGGAAATTTAACTGCTGGTGAGTTATTTAACCTGATCTTTCTTGAAAATTTTTCTTCTCGCACCGGTTTAGAGATTACAGCGGCGGTGCTGATCCTCTCAGGGCAACCCTATCTGAAGGTATCAGGGAAACTATCCGCCGCCACTGCGACGCCCGGAACCAGTGTTGCTTCCAGAGTATCACGAGCTTTGCTAAGAGATTTACGCTTCCCTTATGGGTTAAGGCCGCTCACGCCTATGGGAAAAAACCTCGCGACATTGAAGATGGTTCCTACGAATAAGATTGCCTCTTTTGTTGGTCGTTATATTCCATGGATAGGCTACGTCCAATTGATAGCTATAATGCAATCGGTAGCAAGGGACACCCGTCGACAGTATAACCTGATCGCTAGGCCAAAAGACCGTATTGAATGGACGTATTTCTGATGAGCAAAAGAGATATCGAAAATGAGGTTATTCAATACCTCATGGAACGTTACCCGATTAGGAAACATTGGTTTAAATCCGGTATTAGGCAAGTCACTAAAGACTGGACGTTACAGGATGATTACCAGTTTCTGCCGGAAGATGCTCACGATTTTCTTCTCGATGTATTCGGACATTTTAATATTGATTATTCAAACTTCGAAGGAAGAAATTATTTTGAATATGAGTATCCAATCTGGCAAAAGAAACCACTATCGAAAGCGTTACAACCGCTCACTGTCGGGATGATTATTGAGTCAGCTAAAGCAGGGAAATGGTTATACGATTAGAGGCATCTAATTATTGATGCCGTATTGATGTGTTTGTGTGACGTAAAAAACCTGCTGGGGTAGTTTCTGGTGTCTACCTCACCGGCTCACATTTTGGCAGCCAGTCAGCATCTGATTCATCTTTCAGCTCAAGATTAGCCTGTATTCTCAGTTTGCGTATACCTAAACGTATGCCAATAATCTCTGGATTCAGGCGAATATTGTCGGACAATGACGGACACAAAAAAGCCCGCAGGGCTTGCGCCATGCGGGCTTTTCGTACTTCATCGGACTTATCTGGTAATAACCGATGTCTAAATTGGTGGAGCTGGGGGGATTTGAACCCCCGTCCGGAACTACTCTACCGTCGGTACTACATGCTTAGTCTATCTTTACATTCGCTTGCCAGCTGCGAATAGACACGCCACTAACAAACTAGCCTGATTAGATTTAGTGCTTCAACCCCAGGCAAGGCATCCACACGATCTCTTTTGGGTTTGACCTCTCTTGATCCCCGTCCTAAGAGCGGAGGCTAGGGAGAGAGGGCTATAAGCAGGTTATTAAGCTGCTAAAGCGTAGTTTTCGTCGTTTGCGACTATTTTTTTGCGGCTTTTTACGAGGCAAACCGCCCCTCGGCATGCACCTTGGGCTTTGCAAATCCCGTCGAATCCAGAATCAGCCCCCAAGAAACTGTCGCCAGTATACCAGAACTTACCGTTGTTAAGCCAGTGGCTTAGCGATTGGCGTTCTTCATGATACGGGCTTTGTCTAACTTCCATTCACGTTCTTTGATGTCATCACGCTTGTCGTGATCTTTTTTACCTTTCGCCACGCCGATTTTGACTTTGCTCCAGGCATTTTTCCAATACATGGACAGCGCGACGACCGTGTAGCCTTCACGACTGACGCGGCCGAACAGTGAATCTAGCTCGCGTTTGTTGAGCAGGAGTTTGCGCGTGCGTATGGGATCGCACACGACGTGTGATGAAGCCACATTCAGCGGCGTGATCGTTGCGCCAAACAGGTAAGCTTCACCGTTCATGAAGGTGACATAGCTATCGCTGAGGTTTGCTTTACCTGCGCGCAGTGATTTGACTTCCCATCCTTGCAGCGCAAGGCCAGCCTCAAATTCTTCCTCAATGGAGTATTCGTGACGGGCGCGCTTGTTCTGCGCAATGGTGGCGGAACCGGGTTTGTATGCTTTTTTCTTTGTCATAGTGCCGTCATTATACTGGATGTCATTGGGAATGAAATCCCCGCCGTGCGTCCGTGTCGTGGTTAATGATATCGTGCGATAAGCTTCGCAGAATTTTTGTCTGTCGGGCTATCAGTGCTATTATTTTGCGCGTTTTATGAATCACGGAAAATAGTATGCCAAAGATAAGTCGTTCCGCACTGGTGCCGTTCAGCGCTGAACAGATGTACAAGCTGGTGAATGATGTCGCTTCCTACTCCGCGTTTTTACCGGGCTGTACGGGGAGCCGTGTGCTCTCTTCCTCAGAAGGGGAGATGACCGCCGCAGTGGACGTTTCCAAAGCTGGTATCAGCAAGACCTTTACCACACATAATACGCTGACACACAACCAGAATATCAATATGCAACTGGTCGATGGCCCGTTCCGTCAGTTGGGTGGCGACTGGCATTTTACGCCGCTGAGCGCTGATGCCTGTAAAGTCGAGCTGCATCTGGAATTTGAATTCACCAATGCCTTGATTGAACTCGCTTTTGGCAAAGTATTCAAGGAGCTGGCAGGAAATATGGTGCAGGCTTTCACGCAGCGAGCAAAAGAGGTCTACAGTGTCCGCAATGCAGGTTGATGTGGTCTACGCGTTGCCGGAACGCCAGTATCTACGCACGGTGAAGCTGGAAGAGGGCAGTACGGTTGAGCAGGCGATTGTGGCATCGGGCCTGCTGGAACTGCGCCATGATATCGATTTACAGGTGAATAAAGTCGGTATTTACAGCCGTGCAGCGAAGCTGGCCGATGTGTTGCAGGATGGTGACCGTGTGGAAATTTATCGTCCGCTGATTGCCGATCCGAAAGAACTACGTCGTCAGCGCGCAGAGCGTGCTAAGAGCAAATCCTGATCGATGTTATTAAGCGACACATGACGTTTTACTGAGCATCCTTATCGAAATGCCCTTACAAAAAAACACAGGCAAACCTGAAGCGTTCAGATTTGCCTGCTGTTATACCCGTCATACATCAAACCGCGTGTGCGTTGGCTTCCTTCAAGTACTCTGCCCATTGTGGGCTTCGTCTTAACGTGCCGCCTCTGGCTGCCAGAAGTGTTCATCCTGATTCAGCCGAACGGCATCGAAAGCATTAATTCAGTGCAGGTTTGTTGTTGATGTTGGTTAACACGCCACTGCCGCTAAAGGTCAGCGTCAATGTCTGCTGTTTTACCGATTCATGGCCAGGCTGCTGGCGGAAGACGTAAAACCAGGTATCGCTGCCAAACGGATCCTGCATCATAGGAGTACCCAGCGTATAAGCGACCTGTTGTTTGGTCATGCCGGTGTGAATTTTCGCAACGTCAGCCGGTGCCAGATAGTTTCCCTGATTGATGTCCGGCCGATAGACCACCTTTTCCAGTGTGGAACAACCGGCAGTCAGCATAACAACCACCGCGGCGACGACAGTCAGCGTTTTACAGCGCATAGTGATTACATTCCTTAAGGGCATAGGTTGCCGATGATAATAGACCTTGCAGGACTTGGAAACCTGCAAGGCGATTGTATGACCTCAGGAAGGTAAAAAAGTTGAGCTTTTTTACCCGTGATGCACCTTTCTCGCCCTTGTCGGCTGTGGATTTTAGGCTGCCAACAGTTCTTTGGCATTTGCCAGCGTATTTTTGGTGACGGCGCTGCCGCCCAAGAGACGTGCCAATTCTTGTAGCCGAGCACGTTTATCCAACGGCTGCATCAGCGTTTCCGTTTCTGCACCGTCCGTTTGTTTGCTCACGAAGAAGTGCTGGTGACCGCAGCCCGCGACCTGCGGCAGGTGCGTCACGCACATCACCTGCGTAGATTCGCCGAGCTGGCGCAGCATTCTGCCGACGATGGCGGCGGTTGCTCCGCTGATACCCACATCGACCTCATCGAAGATCATCGCTGGCGTATCCATTTTCTGTGCAGTGATCACCTGAATAATCAGTGCGATACGTGATAGCTCACCGCCCGAGGCCACTTTTGCCAGCGTCTGATGCGGCTGGCCCGGGTTCGTGGTCACGCGGAATTCGATACTGTCGGCACCGGTGGCTGTCAGGTTGTCTGGCGTAAATTTCACATCAATGGTGAAGTGACCGTGTGGCATTGCCAGCTCACGCATATTAGTGGTGATGAGCAGTGCCAGTTCGCTGGCGTGGTGCTGACGGCGCACGTGCAGCTGTTCTGCAAGGTGCAACGCCTGCTGATGATATTCACCGACGGAAGCGCTAAGCGCGTCATGATCGCTTTCCTGCTGCTCTAGCTGTTGCTGTTCTTCCAATAGCTGCTGATGGAACGCTGGGAGCGCTTCTGGAGCAACATGGTGTTTGCGTGCCATCGCGAGCTGACGCGACAGACGTTGTTCCAGTTCATACAGACGAATCGGGTCGAGATCCATTTGTTCGCTGTAGTGGCGCAGTTCATCGCTGGCTTCACTAAGTTGAATGCCTGCTTCTTCGAGCATGGACAGCACGCCGGACAGTTTGTCATCCATGCTGATAAGTTCGCCAAGCTGATGTTTTACGCTGTGCAGCATGCTGATGATGTTTTGCTCTTCGTCTTCGCTCAGCAGTTGCATAGCCTGTTGGCTCATTGTCAGTAGTTGGCCGCTATTCGCCAGACGCTTATATTCAACGTCAATCTGTTCGTATTCGCCGGGCTGTGGGGCGAATTCGTTTAGCTCTTTTAATTGGTATTGCAGCAGTTCCCGGCGAGCCTCGCGCTCAATGGCCGCCTGTTGCAGCTGCGCCAGCGCGCGACAGCTTTGATGCCACTGATGCCAAACCTGCTGCATAGCAACCAGCAGCTTCGGTTCATCGGCATAGGCATCCAGCAGGTGTTTTTGATGGTCGGGGCGCAGCAGGAGCTGATGAGCATGCTGACCATGTACCTGAATCAGGTGTTGGCCGAGTTCACGCAGCTGAGACAGCGGCACGGCGGTGCCGTTAATAAAGCCGCGTGAGCGACCATCTGCGCTAATGACGCGGCGTAGCAGACACTCGTTGCTGTCATCCAGTTGGTTTTCTTCCAGCCACTGACGTGCCGTCGGGGTATCTGCCAGCGCAAAGCGGGCGCAAATGTCGGCGCGGGCAGCGCCCGGTCTGACCATGCTGGCGTCAGAACGATTTCCCAGACATAAACCGAGGGCATCAATCGCAATCGATTTCCCCGCACCGGTTTCTCCGGTGATTACGCTCATTCCTGACTGAAAATCGATTTCTAATTCGCGCACGATGGCGAAGTTACTGATAGTGAGTTGCGCCAGCATGATAAACCCCTGTATGTAATCACATGTGATTGCATACAGTATAAACTGGTTTTATATACAGTAAAGTAGCTGGATAAAATTTTAGAATAATTTTTTTGACCAACCGAGCTTTGAGCTTAGTGTGTTGAAATAGCTGTAATTTTTCGGATGAATCAGATTCAGGTAATGTTCGCTGCGGCGAATGAGGACTTCTTCACCTTCCTGTACCGGTAACGCAATCTGGCTGTCGCAGCTGATTTCCAGGTCATTGGTAATGCAGGAAAATTTCAGCCGAATCGTGCTGCTGCTGTTGATGACCAGCGGGCGGGCAGACAGCGTGTGTGGGAACATGGGCACCAGCGCAATCGCATCCAGCGACGGTGTCAGAATCGGGCCACCAGCGGAAAGTGAATAGGCGGTTGAGCCGGTAGGCGTGGCGATAATCAGGCCGTCTGAACGCTGGGAAAAGGCGAATTTGTCGTCAATATAAACTTCAAATTCAATCATATGTGCGACTTTCCCGGGGTGCAGCACCACTTCGTTAATGGCGGTACTGATGCTGTCCTGCTGGTTTGCGCGGCAAACGTGCGCTTCCAGCATGAAGCGCTGTTCGCTCAAATAATGGCCGTCGAGAACGTCAGAAAGCTGCTGCTGCGCCTGATCAGGATCGAGATCGGTCAGGAAACCGAGGTTGCCACGGTTCACACCGATCACCTTGATGTCATAGCGCGACAGCACGCGCGCCGCGCCGAGCATGTTGCCGTCACCGCCAACAACAACAGCTAAATCTGCCTGCTGGCCGATGTCGGCAAGGCTCGCTGTCGGTGCGTCTTTCAGATTCAGTTCGCGGGCGATCTGTTGCTCGATCAGAACCGAGTAACCTTTGTCGGTGAGCCAGTGATAAAGCATCTCATGCGTGGCTAGCGCCGTTGGGTGGCGCGGATGGCCGACAATGCCAATACAATTAAACGGCCTGTTCATTGTAAGCGGTGTGTTCATTGCTGTTTTTGTCCTCAGCGTGGTGTATCGGCAGCGGCTGGAACCAATATATGACTGGTTCACTTGAATCCCCGATTTTGATCCCCATAATAAGCAACTAGCGAGATTAATGCTAAACCGCGGAGAATTTCATGAGTAGTAAAGAACAGAAAACGCCTGACGAGCAAGTCCTGGATCAAAAGGAAGCAGCAAAAGGGCAGCAAGCGGATGCCGCGCCAGAGACGGCAGACGTAGCTGACCCGCGTGATGCGCGCATCGCCGAGCTGGAAGCCCAGTTGAGCGAACTGCAACAGCGTGAACGTGACAATATGCTTCGCGTCCGTGCTGAAGCCGATAACATTCGCCGCCGTGCGGAAATGGATGTTGAGAAAGCGCACAAATTTGCGGTGGAGAAATTTGCCAGCGAAATGCTGCCAGTGATCGATAACCTGGAACGTGCGCTGGATACGGCGGACAAATCCAACGAATCGCTGGCCGCGATGATTGAAGGTGTTGAACTGACGCTGAAATCGTTGCTGGATGCTGTACGCAAGTTTGGCATCGAAGTTGTGGGTGATGTAGGCGTACCGTTTAACCCAGAAGTGCATCAGGCAATGACGATGCTACCTTCGGCCGATCACCAGCCGAACCATGTCATGATGGTCATGCAAAAAGGCTATACGCTGAACGGTCGTTTGCTACGTCCGGCGATGGTCGCGGTATCAAAAGCACAAGACTGATTCTTTCTGCTTTTACGCACTATTTGCTTTCTACGCACCATCATGTGCAACGTATCTTCATTCCAAACCCCGTGCCTACCGCATGGGGTTTTTTGTTTATATCTTGTTAAGATTTGTTTGATAAAAAAGATGTTTTTTAGGTTTTGAATGACTCATCATCATTAGCTATCAAAAGAATTGGTATTACCACTCTAAATGCACTTGATAATCATTATCGTTTTTGTGAGAGTAATATAACACCAGTGTTAGAAGGGTCATACTATGCCGGGTAGCCGTGCTATTGAGTCAACAAGCCGCACATCAAGAAAGGTCAAACTTTCTCTGATGGGGCCGGCGTTTATCGCGGCGATTGGTTATATCGATCCGGGTAACTTTGCCACTAACATCCAGTCCGGCGCGGCCTATGGTTATACGCTGCTGTGGGTGGTGGTGTGGGCGAACCTGATGGCGATGCTGATTCAATTGCTGTCCGCCAAATTGGGGATCGCAACGGGTAAGAATCTAGCTGAACACATCCGCGATCGCTTTCCGCGTCCGGCCGTTTGGGCGTATTGGGTACAGGCCGAAATTATTGCGATGGCGACCGATCTGGCCGAGTTTATCGGCGCGGCGATTGGTTTCAAACTGCTTCTGGGCGTGTCGCTGTTGGAAGGCGCGATCCTCACCGCCATTGCAACCTTCCTGATTTTAATGCTGCAACAACGCGGGCAGAAGCCACTGGAGATGGTCATCGGCGGTCTGCTGCTGTTTGTTGCAGCGGCATATATTGTCGAGTTGGTCTTCTCTCAGCCTGAGCTGTCCGCGTTAGCCAAAGGCATGGCGATTCCGAGTCTGCCAACCTCCGATGCCGTGCTGCTGGCAGCCGGTGTGTTGGGGGCGACCATTATGCCGCATGTGATTTACCTGCACTCTTCCCTGACACAGCATGAAGGTAGCCATACCCGTGCCGAGCGTTATTCGGCGACGAAAGTCGATGTCGCGATTGCGATGACCATCGCTGGATTCGTCAATCTGGCCATGATGGCGACGGCAGCGGCGGCGTTCCATTTCAGTGGTAATCAGGATATTGCCGATCTGGATAAAGCCTACCTCACGCTGGAGCCGTTATTAGGTAAAGCCGCTGCGGTCATTTTCGGTCTGAGTTTGGTGGCTGCTGGCTTGTCTTCTACCGTCGTTGGCACGCTGGCGGGCCAAGTGGTGATGCAGGGGTTCGTGCGCTTCCATATCCCACTTTGGGTGCGCCGCACTGTGACGATGCTGCCGTCGTTTATCGTGATTCTGTCCGGTATGGATCCGACGCGGGTGCTGGTGCTGAGTCAGGTGGTGCTGAGCTTCGGGATTGCGCTGGCGCTGGTTCCCTTGCTGTCTTTCACCGGAAACCGTGAACTGATGGGGACGATGGTCAACGGAAAATGGGTTCAGCGCATCGGACAACTGATTGTCGTGCTGGTGGTTTCTCTCAATATGTATCTGCTGATTGATACGATGTTGGGGATATAAAACGGGTGCGCACTACTCACTATCTGTGGCTGCGTCATGTTATTGAACTATTGTGACTTTACCAACGTAGTGTGGCCCTTCCCATAGCGTCCATTCGCCAATGCGAGAGAGTGTTTCAAGTTGTTCTGGGGATGAGATAACGGTAACGCTGGCTGAGATCGTTTCTCCCGGGGCGATCTCATCGTCAAAATGGAATTGCCCCATAAAAAATGCTCCGCTAACCGGATCTTTATGGTTAGGCCGATAGCCAGAGCGGCAGGGTGTACGTCTCGCTGATTCAGCGCTTAAACATAGCCGTACCTGAAACACAGCAGTTTCATGTTTGTTCATCACGTCTGATACCACCGTGAATCTCCTGTAACTCGTTCATTAATGATTGTCTCATGAGTATTCAATATGGGGTTTCTTCATTGTTTGCTGGTGTTTCAGCATCGGGAAAGGTTTCTTGTAATTCCACCCGCTTGCAGATGACAAATCCAGAATCAAACAGCAATGCTTTAACGTCACTTTTCATTTCAACGGATGGAACGAAGCGGGTTGTAAGTACGCTGGATAACGCTTCTTGATAAGCATCCAGTAAGGGTTTAGGCCCCTGCGCGAGTAATCCATTGCCATTATTGCCGAATGTCGGCTCGTCCTGATGCCGATAAGCGTTGATATAGCGGCTCATCGGGCGCCAGTCGTTGAGAATACGTGTGTGAACACTCCAGACTCGCCCAAGTAGTTCGTAGCTTGATGCTGTTGCTGCGGTGGAATAGTACAAGCCACCTCTCGGCGCGTTGTAGTCCCACAATAGTGGATGCTGATCGGTAAAGGTCAGCTCGCCTGAACTAGCAGGTTGAATGTCATGTTCGACAACGCCATAACAGCAAATAGTGAAATGGCGCAGATAAGATTCATGTGGCTCGCAGTATACGGAGTAATTGTGTTGCTCGTCATAACGCCAGTTATCGCAGCAAAAATGAATCGTTAGCGTGTTTGCGTTGGTATACTGTACGCTGGAAATATAGCCGTTTAAATCGTCGTATAGCGCATCGGCTAGCTGCTCAATATCCATATTTTTATCCTTTAAGCTGCGGACTCCCAGAAGAAGTGCAGGTATTCCTGTTCATATTCGGCAAATACGGATACCAGCATAAACGCACCGCGGTTAAACATAGTTAATCTGTATCAGATTTCTCGGAAGGTTTCCCTGCGACCTTCCTCAACTCCGTCACCGGCACGCCGCCGATTCCCCAGTTGTCCGTTTCGACCTCATCAATTACCACCACGGTGGTTTTGGGGTTTTTGTTTAGCACATCGACCAGTAGCTGGGTCACGCCCTCAATCAACTGACGCTTCTGTTCAGCGGTGACGCCTTCATTGGTGATTTTGATGTTGACGTATGGCATGGGTTCTCCGGGATTAGGGTAATGAACGACGGTAGGGAAAACAGAGCCCTGCCGCGATGAAAAGTGCTGCTGCGCTACACAGGATTGCTGGCGCGACAGCGTTGGTATTCGTTAGGGCGCTGGTGAGCAGTGGGCCGAGAATCTGACCGATGCCGTAAGTGAGCGTCACCAGCCCAAGCAGGTTGATGCCATGTGGCGCGCGTAGCCGCTTGGCTAATGGCATCACCAGCGAGGTCGTTCCCATAAAAGTAGCACCAAAGCCGATACAGCTGAATATCAATGCCGTGGGAGAGTGGCTGAATAGCGTCATCAGGACGCAGCTTCCCTGAATGAGCAGGTTTGCCGTCAGGCAGGGTAACGTTCCCCAGCAGTTGGCAGCCCATAGCCAGAAAAAACAGCCAGGAATCACCGCCAGCCCAACCAGCGACCATAAATGCAGGGATAAACTCGGCATGTCCAGTGCAGTTACCATCAACGGCAGATAGGTGGCGATGATGATGTATCCGAAGCCCGCGAGGCCGTACAGCAGCGCAAGCCGTCGCCAGCCAAGCTGAGGCGGTTCATCAGCATTGACCATCGGCTGCTGTGCGACGGTGGATTTATGTGGTGAAAGAATGAGTAAGGCGAGCAGGAGTAGCACGGCGATCAAAGCCGCACCCCACCACAATGGCTCGGCGGTGAGGGCGTAATGCCGCCCGATGATGATGTATTCATTGCCCAACACGATTCCCACGCCAACCCCGGCATAGAGCGAGGCGATAACGCGAGCATGCTTTGTGTAGTGCAAAATAGTCAAAGAGCCGAAGATCATCATCGCCGCGCTGGCGATCCCGGCGAGGAAGCGAACGATCATGACCAGCGTCGTATCGGTGGTCAGAGCCATTGCGAAGAGCAAAACGCCGGTTGCGGCTGCTGCGGCAAACAGCAAGAACACCGGTTGAGCGGTTGAGGCGCGACGGCTGAAAGAGAAAAACAGGCTACCGAACAGATAACCGGCGTAGTTCGCGCTGGCAATATAGGACAGTTGGCCGAAGGTGAAGCGACCTTCCTCCAGCATCACAGGCAGCATCGGCGTATACAAAAAGCGCCCAAGCCCCATTCCTAACGCCAGCACGATCGTCCCGAAAAGAGCAAGAATCAGCGTATCCGATAGGGCGATGAGGCGAGGATGTTCCGTCATTCGATGGCTCAGAGTTGAGAGAATATGTCGTTATCCTGCCCATTTTCTCGTCAAATGAAAGTGAATAGTAATGAGTAGGTTGGTGACGCAGAGAGAACGCTTTTGGCAGGAAAACGACGGAGGAGATGCGCGCATCGGATATATCGAACCCGACTCCACTGGACCGATCTTGCGGGAGTCGGGCTTTTTACCGCGACTGCGGTTAAGCGATGGTTTTACTGAACGCGTCGACGGCAACGATCGCGTGGGCGACGTCTTCGGCCGTTAACTTACTGTCCAGGTTTTTCAACGTATCGGCGTCGCTGCACGCCAGCTCACCCACTTTGATCAGATTCTCGAACGGCTCATTTTCCAGATGCAGATCTTTTAGCAGAGTCGGCATGTTGATGGCGCGGTAGAAGCGGATGTAGTGGGCGATTTCCTCATCAGGCCGCTGCTCCAGCACCATATGCGTTAACGTGCCGTAGGCAACTTTT
Source organism: Pectobacterium polaris (assembly GCF_002307355.1). Lineage (NCBI taxonomy): Bacteria > Pseudomonadati > Pseudomonadota > Gammaproteobacteria > Enterobacterales > Pectobacteriaceae > Pectobacterium > Pectobacterium polaris. The sequence goes on from NZ_CP017481.1 coordinate 2,038,023, forward strand.
TCCCCGTGCGTGAGGTGGTGGATATCGCCTTTGATCGCGGTAAAGCCGTTGTGGATGGCGTGAGCGCCCGCCAGCCCGCCGTTCTCAAAGCCCAGACCGGAAAGCAGCGTGTTGGCTTCAACCACGGATTCTACCGCCGGTGTGACCACGCCTTTTTCCACAGCTTTATAGGCGCTGTAGCCGTAGGTTAGCAGCGTTGTTTCGCAGGTTTCGGCAATCGCCATGCCCGCCAGCGTAGGTTTACCGCCCACCATGGAGAGAGCGTGAGAGCGCTGAACGGCCTGTGCTTCGACAAACGTGGCCAGTCCATCGGCAATGCCGGAGGCGAACAGACGCGCGGGTGCCTGCGCACACACGGCGGTATCGACTAGCACCAGATCGGGGTTCTTATTGTAAAAACGGTAGGATTCAAACACGCCGTCATCGGTATAGATGACGGACAGCGCGCTGCACGGTGCATCCGTTGAGGCCACGGTCGGGACGATAGCGACGTTGTGTTTTAGCTCATCGGCAACGGCTTTTGCCGTATCCAGTGTTTTACCGCCACCTAATCCGACGACGATATTCGTTCCTGCGTCACGCGCCAGCTTGGCAAGACGGGTGATTTCGTTGCTGGAAGCCTCACCGTTAAAACGCTCGTAATGGTGGCCGATGCTCGCCTGTTTGAGTGAGGCATCGACGCGCTGGCCGATGATGTCCCACACCGTGCTGTCCGCCATCAGAAAGGCTTTCGTCCCCAGCGGTTTAAGTTGCTCGCCTAGCTCATCCAGCACGCCGCGACCCTGAACATATTTTCTAGGTGAAGAGAAAATGAAATGACTCATGTTATCTACCTCGATGATGTTGTTGGAGAAATGATGCGGTATTGAATCCGCGTGAATCATGGAAGGCGGTTGCGATAAGCGCGTTATGACGAATTGACGGTGGTTATAGGGCGACGAAAACGCAGCGACTTCCCGGAACGTGAGTTACTGAAGATTCAGTATAGACGATGCACGCATGCCGGATGAAAGGGGCGGTCGGATTGCCGAGGATTTCACGTTATATAAATCATGTGGTTAGCGTTTATTGAACGAGATGTTTCCGTTTGGCTTACGTTGCACTGCCCGTTTATGCAGGGGCTAAAAGGGGATATGATGAATCTGCACCGTTATAATGAAAACGATTGTAACGAAGCGTTGTCACCGAAAAATCCCTTCAGTCATCGAGCATCGAGGTGTTTGCATGTCGTCTCCCATTGATATCGTCGAAAAGAAGCTGCTATCTGATAATTGGTATATTCTGAACAAATATACATTTGATTTAAAAAGAAATAATGGCGGCGTCGTTCGCCAGGTTCGTGAGGTTTATGACCGTGGTGATGGCGCGACGATTCTGCTGTACAACCGGGCGAAAGGCACGGTGATTCTGACACGACAATTTCGTATTCCCACCTACGTCAACGGCAACGAAAGCGGCATGCTGCTGGAAACCTGCGCGGGTTTGCTGGACGACCATTCGCCCGAAGAATGTATCCGTAACGAAGCAATCGAAGAAACCGGCTATGCGATCGGCGATGTGGAAAAGCTGTTCTATGCCTACATGTCGCCGGGCAGCGTGACGGAACGCGTGTACTTTTTCGCCGCTGAATACGATGAGTCGCTGCGGGATAATGAGGGCGGCGGTGTGGACGATGAAGATATCGAGGTGCTGGAGCTGCCGTTCAGCGAAGCCGTTGCGATGATGAACGATGGCCGGATTAAAGACGGTAAGACCATTATGCTGCTACAGCACGCAATCATCCGCGGCTGGTTTGCCAAGGCATAGACAGGTTTTGCGGCACACGGGTATCCCCATGTGCCGCTTGATTTTGTGTGGTAACGCTTTCATTTTTGCGTAATTCCACGGTGAAGGTGTGATTATGGTTAATATGAGCTGATTAACCTTTTTGAAGTGTCATTTTTTGTTTTATTTTCAATAAATTATGATGATTTTTGTTTTTGTTTTTATCATTTTTATTGGCTGGAATGGGCTTTATGGGAGGAAAATTTTCCTAAATTTTTTGTATTTAGATCGAATATTTCGTCATTTTTCTCCCTGTTGTGTGACCCGTATCACCGGATGAAAGAATGTAAGCGGTGTAACTCGTTGCTTCATTATGCAGTAACTCATATTCTCTCTTTACAAAAAGTAAAGAAGGACTGCTCTGATGAAGATCAAGAATAAAGTATCTACCCTATTTGCAGTTTCATTCCTCACGCTGGGCTTATCGAGTCACAGCCTGGCTGCTGAAGTCACCGTGTGGGCCTGGGATCCTAACTTCAATGTCGCGGCAATGCATGAGGCATCGTCGATATATAAAAAAGCCGATCCAAGTTTTAGTCTGAAAGTGATCGACTCAGGTAAAGAAGATATTGAGCAGAAATTAAATACCATGTTGGCTTCAGGGGTTAAAAACTCGCTTCCTGATATTGTGCTTATTGAAGATTATAACGCTCAGAAATATCTTCAGGCTTATCCTGATTCGTTTATCCCGTTACAAGACGCCATCGATTATAGCCAGTTTGCACCTTATAAAACGAAAGTGATGACGGTAGGGGATAAGGTATACGGCGTTCCTTTTGATTCCGGCGTGGCAGGAATGTTCTATCGACTCGATTATCTGGAAGCTGCCGGATATAAAGAGAGCGATATGGTGAATATTACCTGGGATAAATATATTGAGATCGGCAAGCAGGTAAAAGCGAAAACCGGTGTTGATATGCTGACCTACGATATGAACGATGTGGTTCTTCCCCATATTATGATGCAGTCCGGCGGAGAATGGTTCTTCGATAATCAAGGACAACTTAATCTCACTAAAAACGATGCGCTGAAAGAAACGTTAAAAACGATTAAAGCGATTAACGACGCGAAAATTGTGCGACCTATCTCTGGCTGGTCGAGTTTTGTGGGGAGTTTTAATGCCGGAAAATCGGCGAGTGTAGTTTCTGGTGTATGGGTGATTGGCTCAATTAAAAGTGCTGAAGATCAGAAAGGAAAATGGCGTGTTGCGCCGATCCCACGGCTGAACCTCGATAAAGCGGTACATGCTTCCAATCAGGGAGGATCGAGCTGGTATGTCTTAAAAGGTGGCAAAAATACTAAACAGGCGATTGAATTTTTGCAGAAAACCTTTGCGGCAGATAGCAATATGTATCAAACCCTTTTGGTTGATCGCGGTGCGCTTGCGACCTTCCTTCCCGCCACGTCCGGCCCTGCTTATGCAGTAAAGGATCCGTTCTTTGGTGGTCAGCCCGTGTTTGCTGATTTCTCTAAATGGGTGACTGAAATTCCACAGGTTTCCTACGGTATGTATACCCAGGAAGTTGATAACGCCATTGCTGCTGAAATACCTGCATTACTGAAAGGCGATTCTGTTGATGACGTTTTAAAACGCGCCGAAGCCACATTAAAAAATCAGATTATGCAGTAGCGAGTGTGAGCTTGAGGGCGGTAAGTCCTCAAGCACTTCTCTCCAGAAATCGATGGTGTGATAATGATGTATAAACCTAAAATGAATAGGCTTTATAACATCAACGGCTGGGCTTTTGTCGCTACGGCTGTTGGGTTGATTGCCTTAATGACGATATACCCTATTTTCAAATCACTTTGGCTCTCTTTTCAGTCTGGCCGTGGTGTGGTGACACAATTTGTTGGCCTGGGAAATATCATTCGTTTATTCAGCGATCCTATGTTCAAAACGGCGCTTTGGAACACATTAACCTTTTTGGTTATCCAGGTGCCTATTATGATTTTTCTCTCATTAGCGATTTCTTCTTGCCTGAATTCATCTCAGCTTAAATATCGCCAATGGTTCAGAATTGCCATCTTTTTGCCTTGTGTGACCTCACTGGTGGCCTACTCTATTCTCTTTAAGAGTATGTTTGAACTGGATGGTGTCATTAACTCATTCTTGATGTTTATTCATGTCATTGACGATCCCATTCCGTGGCTATCCGATCCTTTCTGGGCCAAGGTGACGGTTATTATTGCAATCACCTGGCGTTGGACGGGATATAACATGATATTTTATCTTTCTGCTATGCAGAATATTGATAAATCAATTTATGAGGCGGCCCGAGTTGATGGCGTCAGCCCAATTAAGCAGTTTTTCTTCATCACAATACCCTTATTGAAACCGGTTATTCTTTTTACCAGTGTGACATCAACTATTGGCACATTACAGCTGTTTGATGAAGTCATGAATATCACGAATGGTGGTCCGGCAAATGCGACGCTGACGTTATCGCTTTATATTTATAATTTGTCATTCAAGTTTGTGCCGAACTTTGGCTATGCGGCAACGGTTTCATACGTGATTGTTGTTTTTTCAGCAATACTTGCGCTGATTCAGTTTAAAGCAGCACGGAAGGGATAATATGAGAAAAAGTAAAATTAACAGCATACTGATGCATATTTTTCTTGTGCTGATGAGCATTTTCTCGCTTTTCCCATTCTATTGGATGGTGGTATCGAGCACGAATAGCACCAGCCAAATCAACATGGGTAAATTCACGTTTGGCGATCAGCTATTGGTCAACTTTACCAATCTGACGAGTCAGGTGGATCTGGCATTGGTATTTTGGAATACCTCAAAAATTGCGTTGATCAGCACGGTATCGACGCTGGTGGTGTGCTCTATCGCGGGTTATGCCTTTGAGATTTATTCCAGTAAGAATCGTGAGCGTGTCTATGTTGCGCTATTAACGACGATGATGATCCCGTTTGCGGCATTAATGATCCCGCTTTTCACCATGTTTGGTAAGGCTGGCTTACTGGATACGCATTTTGCCGTTGTCATGCCGACGGTGGCAGGCGCATTTATTATTTTCTACTTTAGGCAATGTACGAAAACGTTTCCGAGAGAGTTGATCGACGCTGCGCGCGTGGAAAGCGTCGCGGAGTGGAAAATTTTTCTATATGTCTACGTGCCGATTATGCGAGCCAGCTATTCCGCTGCGTTTATCATTGTGTTTATGACGTCATGGAATGCTTTTCTCTGGCCGCTTATTGTCCTTCAGTCTAATGAATTAAAGACGATTAATCTGGTGTTATCCAGCTTTGCTTCTGCCTATTCTCCAGACTTCGGGCTTATTATGGTAGGAACAGTCATCTCTACTCTTCCTAGCTTACTTATCTTCTTCGCCATGCAAAAGCAATTTATCGCAAGTATGACGGGCGCAGTGAAGTAATGCGCGCGCAATGGCAAATTAAGTTTGAGGTTCAACATGGCTGATATTTTATTAAAAAATATAGTGAAGCGTTACGATAAGACTGAAACAATCCATCGTATTAATCTTGAGATTAATTCAGGCGAATTTGTTGTCTTTGTCGGCCCGTCGGGGTGTGGTAAATCGACGTTGCTGAGAATGATCGCTGGATTGGAAGAGATCACGGATGGCGAAATTCATATTGATAACCGTTTAGTTAACCATTTTGATCCCGCAGAGCGGGGGATTGCGATGGTGTTCCAGTCTTACGCGCTGTACCCGCATATGACGGTGGCTGAAAATATGGGATTTGGGTTGAGAATGAACGGGCACCCCAAAGCTGAAGTCGAAAAAATGGTGCGCAAGGCCGCGATGACGCTCCAGCTAGAAGCCTTGTTAGACCGCACACCGAAACAGCTGTCTGGCGGTCAGCGGCAGCGCGTTGCGATTGGGCGGGCAATTGTGCGCGATCCTAAAGTGTTCTTATTCGATGAGCCCTTATCGAACCTCGATGCCGAATTACGCGTGGAAATGCGTTTACAGATTGCCCGGCTTCATCAGGAAATGCGTAACACCATGGTTTATGTGACGCACGATCAAGTAGAAGCGATGACGCTGGCGGATAAAATTGTGGTGTTAAACAAGGGATATATTGAACAGGTTGGGACACCGATGGCGCTCTACCATAAGCCAGAAAATCTTTTTGTCGCTGGTTTTATCGGTTCGCCGAATATGAACTTTTTACCTGGCGAAGTGCTACAGGTTGAAGGGAATAACGTGAGTATCCTGATCAATAAGCTCAATACACTTTCCGTTAATCTTGCTAACCACGGATTGCACACCGATCAGAAAATTACCGTGGGTATTCGCCCTGAACACCTGAGTATTGACCCGAATGGCGGGGACGTCAGCTTGTCGATCAATAGTGAGGTCACTGAAAGGTTGGGTAATGCGACCTATATTTTTGGTGCGTATTCTGGCGTTAATAATTTTAAGGTTCACTTATCGGGTGACAATAGTATTGTGCCTTACTCCACGATTCCGCTGACGTGCCGTAGTGAACATCTGCATTTTTTTGATGAAAATGGAAAGCGGATTGATTAACAACGAATAAAATAGAAAAAGTAAGAGAGTTAATTGAGCAGCCTGTCATATTCATGTTGGCTGCTTATTCTATTAAACGATATTCACTTTTATAAATAGTGCCTTGTTTTTTATTCTGTCCCAGATCGTTACGTGATAAATACCATTTAAGAGCATCGCCTCAAGGAGAAATGAATGAAAAAGAATAATTATTCAGGAATCATCTCTGTATTGTTAATGCTGTTTATAGGGTTTATGTCAGCCAATCTGGCGAAAGCGGCGCAGCCGTTTGCTTATGGCGCGGATATTGGCTGGGTAAAGCAATTGGAAGATCGAGGGGTAACCTGGCGTGATGATGCAGGAACGCCGCGCGATGTATTACAGATATTGCGCGATCACGGCATAAACGCTGTACGGTTACGCATTTTCGTTAATCCCGACCCCAGTGCGCTATGGCATAAAGATAATACGACCTGGACGATGCTTGGCTATACGGATAAAACCCGCGTGGTGGATGCCGCGCAGCGCGCCAAAGCGATGGGAATGCGCGTCATGGTGGATTTCCACTACAGTGATGTTTTCGCGGATCCGGGTCATCAAATAAAGCCAGCTGCGTGGGCGAACTACAATCTGAGCCAATTAACGACGGCCGTTTATAATCACACTCATGAGGTGATGACTGCGTTGATATCCGCAGGCGTGACGCCGGAATGGGTGCAGGTTGGTAACGAAATGAACCCGGGAATTTTACTCCCGGAAGGCAGTACCAGCCGGTTTGCCAATTTAACGCAGCTACTGAATGCGGGTTATGATGCGGTTAAAGCGGTCAGCCCTTCTTCTAAGGTGATCAGCCATCTGGCGCATGGGAATAATAATTCAAACGCTCGCTGGTTTTTTGACAATTTCCTCACCACGCACGGTGGGAAAACCGATGTGATTGGCTTTTCATTCTATCCCTACTGGGAAGGAAAAAACTATTGGGAGCTCACTGGCGCACTGGCGAGCAACCTCAATGATATGGCGAGCCGATATGGTAAGGAAGTCATGGTCGTTGAAGTCGGCGGTTTGGAAACTAACCCAACAGACAGTTACTGGACGATTAGGGATACGATTAATCTTGTTAAAGCAGTGCCGGGAAATAAAGGGATCGGGGTTTTTTATTGGGAACCTGCGGGTAATGCAAAGGTGTTACCGGATGGCTACGCGTTAGGCGCGACAACGCAAGTTTCAACCAATGTATTGCAATTTACCCGAGCACTGGACGCGTTTGCCGAATCACAAATCAATTTTATTAACGGAACCCGCTATAAGATCGCTAATCGACAGAGTGGTAAGTCACTGAATGTCGTGAGCGGTTCACGCGAAGATGGCGCATGGATTGAACAATACACTGACGGCAACTGGGACAGTCAGCGTTTTTATTTTAACGCGATTGGCAATGGTTACTTCAATCTGGTGAATGTGAATAGCGGAAAATACATTGATGTTAATTTCAGTGCCAATGAGGATGGTGCGCAAATTCTCCAAATGTATAACACCGGCCATTTTAGCCAGCAATGGCTGATTTTGGATGCTGGCGATGGCTATTATAAAATCATGAATAGGAACAGTGGGAAGCTCTTGGATGTTAACAGCCGTTCAATAGAGAACGGGGCATCCGGTATTCAATGGCATGATAATGGGGGATGGAATCAGCTGTGGAAAATAACCGCTAATTGATGCTCTCTGGCCGCGTAGCTTGCTTACGTGGCCGCTTTATACCCGTCATACTTCAAGCTGCTTGTGCGTTGGCTGCCCTTACTCACCCCAGTCACTTACTTGTGTAAGCTCCTGGGGATTCGCTCGGTTGCCGCCTTCACGCAACTCGAATTATTTAGGGTATATTTGTAAGGGTAGGGAAGATAAGGGAACGTATTATAGAAGGGCATCGTTGAGCGTGAAGCTTTCGCGCCACACCATCTCATAACCAATCTGTACGTGTTTCTTATAATAGCGTCCTGCCACCAGCTCTAAAAACAGATCGACGGCGGCTTCGCCCATTTCAGTGGGGTAAAGTCGCATTGTGGTCAAACTGGGATTGAGATGTTGTGCTGTGGGGATGTCATTCATCCCAATCACTTTTATTTGCCTCGGAATGGAAATACCTTTCTCTTGAATCGCCCGGTACACGCCAATAGCGATAATGTCTGTCGCCGCGAACACCACATCAGGCCACTCTTTTTGTTGCAGCAACTCATTCATCGCCTGATAGCCGGACTCAATACAGAATAACTGACTGACCTTGCATCGCGACTCGTCATAGATACCGTGTTTTTGCGTTATCTCCTGAAAGACATGCAATCGGCTCTCATTGTTTCCTATAAATGCGGGGCGCTGAGCACCGCTATTCACAATGTAATGTAATACTTCGCGCGCAGCCGCTTCCCGATCAAAAAGCACGGCGTCACATTGTTTATCGAGGGGGGCAGAATCGATAAAAATCAGGTTTTTATTTAATGAAGAGATTAAGGCGATATCGTTATCGCTAAAGTGACCTACGCAAATGATCGCCTGCGCCTGAGATAAAGTATGGCTATTGGATGATAAATTTGTGGTGAATAGATTGCGTAACGAAATATTAAAATGGTGGCAGCGGTTTTCAATGCCAATACGCATTGCGGTGAAATAAGGGTCGTTGAGTTCTTCTGAGGGCGTAAGAAAGTGGACGACGGCGAGATTTAATAAATTGTCATTATCCATTTTGAAATGAGAGCGGACAACGAGCGAGTTCTCTAACTTTTTTTTCTGCTGCTTACGTTGTGTCGGCGATAAATATGCCAGCTCATGGGCAATTTTCTTGATGAGTTGGCGCTTTTCTTTGGTTATGGACAGACTGGGGTCGTTATTAAGTACGCGAGAAACGGTTGAGGCTGCCACACCGGCTTTTTGAGCGATATCTGTAATCGTGGCCACAAAAAATTTTCCAAAACTTTTCTATGAGACTGATATTAGCTAATGATTAATTCATTTAAAATACACACTATTCAAAAATACGATGAAGCCTTCAGAAATGCGACGGGTTCACTAACCCGACGCGATATAACTGACGGCACCTACGCTCGATCACAACACCGTTGAGAAAAAGGCCTGCGTGCGGCGGTTTTGCGGTGCGTCCAGAACCTGTCTGGCTGGGCCGGTTTCGATAATTCTACCGTTTTCCATAAATACGATGTTATCGGCGATCTCACGAGCGAAGCCGATCTCGTGTGTGACGATGACCATCGTGATACCTGAATGTGCCAACTTTTTGATCACCTGAAGTACTTCTCCCACCAGCTCAGGGTCTAGCGCGGAAGTGGGTTCATCAAAGAGCATCACCTGCGGGTTCATGGCGAGGGCGCGGGCAATCGCCACGCGCTGCTGTTGGCCGCCGGAAAGCTGATGCGGCCAATCTTCGGCTTTTTCCACCAGCCCAACCTGTCGCAGCAGCGAATATGCCTGATCGATCACCTCCTGCCGAGGGCGTTTTTTGACGCGCAGCGGGGCATCACTCACGTTTTGCAGCACAGTGCGGTGAGGGAACAGGTTAAAGTGCTGAAATACCATCCCCATTTTGCTGCGCTGGGCAGCGATCTGTTTATCACTCAATTCATAGAGTCGCAGGCCTTTCTGCCGATACCCGACCAGCGTGTCGCCAACGCAAATGGTGCCGCCATCGAGTTTTTCCAGATGGTTAATACAGCGTAGCAGCGTTGATTTACCCGCGCCGGACGGCCCCAGTATCGCGGTCACCGATCCGGGCTCCATCTGCAAATCGATATCATCTAAAATCAGGTTTCCCGACAGGGATTTACGCACGTTCCGCAGTGTGATGGCTTCGCCCATAGTGAGATTTCCTTCATGATTCATTGAGATCGCGGCACCGCTCGTCAGCTGCCGATGTGTCACTATCTGTCGATTCAGGTGCTGGGCGATTCGCTGGGCTGTGGTCTGTTCGCTGGCTGAGCATGCTGGGTAAACCTTGCGGCGCGCGGTTTACGGCTTTTACCTGGCTTGTTGCGTTTGAGCGTGGAACGGCTGAAATAGCGCTCAACATAGTATTGGCCGACAGATAGCACGGAAGTCAGCAGCAGATACCAGATGGTGGCAACCAGCAGCAGTGGGATGACTTCATAGGTTCGCTGATAAATAATCTGTGCCGAATACAGCACATCCTGAAGCGAAATGACGGAAACCACCGCTGTGGTTTTCAGTTGGCCGATGACCTCATTGCCCGCCGGAGGCAGGATGGCGCGCATCGCCTGTGGCAGAACGGTGTAGAAGAATATCTGCGGTTTACGATATCCCAGCGCTCGGGCCGCTTCTAACTGACCGGGATTGACGCTTTGAATGCCTGCGCGAACGATTTCCGCCGCATAGGCAGACTGGTGCATCACCAGCGCCAGTACGGCAGCATTAAACGGGCTGATGAGCGTATTGCCGGAAACGCTGAAAAGCTCGCCGACAAACGGCAGAGAGAGCGAAATCGTCGGGTAAAGTGCTGCGATGTTATACCAGAGAAACAGCTGCACCAGCGTCGGGACGCCACGGAAAAACCAGGTGTAACCCCAACTGACCGCGACCAGCACGGGGTTGCTGGATAATCGCATCAGCGCCAGTATTGTGCCGCCGGCAAAGCCGAATACTACCGAAATGGCGGTCAGTTTCAGCGTCATGATGACGCCCTGAAGAATAGAGTCTTCCGTAAAACTGTCCACAACGACCCGCCATTCAAAGCGTGGGTTGTTCAGTACGGAATGGGCGATAGCGCCTAACAGCAGCAGAACCAGCAGGGCGCTGATCCAGCGCCCGTAGTGTCGGTTGGCAACAATGTGTAGTTCCTGCTGCGGCGAGGGCGTACTCATCCGAAGATCTCTGCGTTACGTTTCGCCTCAGGGACGGCGCCGTAGCCGATATCCCACTTATCTAAAATTTTCTGGTATGTGCCATCTTTAATCAGTGAGTTCAATGCGGCCTGAACGGCTTCTTCCAGAGCGGAATCTTTAGGAAACGCAATGGAGACGGGCGCATCATTGACGGCGATATCACCACTAATAGCTAGCCGTTTCACCTGACTCACCTGATAGCGTAATCCTTCATAAGGGCCGAAGAATAGCGGTACGCGCCCACTGATTACCGCCTGTACGCCAGACGGGCGATCTGGGAAGATCGCGATTTTTATCGCGTCTTTCTGTTCTGCTACACACTGCTTGTCGGCTTCCTGCAAGCGCAGTAGCTGAGTGGTACCCGCTCCCGCGCCAACTTCTTTACCGCACAGCACGCTGAGGGAAGTAAAGGGAGCGACGTTAGCATCTTTAAGGGAAATGATGGCCAATTTTGACGCATTGAAATAGCCGATGAAATCGATCTGTTCAAGACGCTTAGGCGTTGCATTGATATTCGATAGTGCAACATCGTAACGGCCTGATTTGAGACCAGGGATGATGTTGTCGAACCCTCCGGTATCGTGCCAGTTCACCGGTACGCCCAGCCGGTCACCAATTGCATTCATGACATCGATTTCTCGGCCCGCCAGCGTTTTATTATCTTCCTGATAAAAGGTGGTTGGCGGCGTATTGGGGTTGGTTCCCGCCACGATAAATCCTTTTTGCAGCACAGCCTCTGGCACTTTGGCTTTTAAGGCCGCATCGGACTGAACCTGAAAGGTGCGAGTGGTCGGGACATTTTGATCGGCAGAAAAGGCCGGCGGCAATACGCCAAGCATAAGTAATGGAAAGGCAAACCGATGTTTTTTCATTGTCTTTACCCAGGTTAGCTAACATGCCTTTCTTCATCAGACATGGAAAAATAAATGCGTTTTTCTTATTAAAAGAAAGGGGCTTGTGCGGTATGTGATTTGCCAAACGGCATTTTTTGACACCTTTTCTCTTTTAATCGTCACGGTAAAACAAGACAAATAAAAAAAGGTTATAAGTTATAAGCGGGCTGTTTTGTTACTTTAGTTATTGCTGACAGGAACAAAGTGATGTGTTTTTCATTATGATAAACAATGTGATAGCGTCCATTTTGTTATTCATGCTACTCGCGAGAAGGCTAAAGGATAAATATTGCAAAGCAAAGGCAATTAGACGATATACCCATGATCCTGCTGAGCGGGAATCCAACCCAATAGCGGCACTGCGCACGCCTATTAGGAGTACTTTATTGTTCTGGGGTGATACGGACGATATGAATAATCAGGTACAGCATTTCATCGTTAGAAATGTCGATGTTGAGCAGGTTGTGAATATAGTCTTTGATCAGTCTGCTGCACTTATACGCATCAGGATATTCTTTGGTGACCTGCTCAAAAATAAAGTCATCGTTTGAATGAATCAGGCTATTTTCCAACAGACGCTGAATAAAGAATTGCATATGCGTCAGGAAACGAGAGTAGTTAATCGACTCTTTATCAATCACGATATGGAAGTTGTACTGAATAATATTAAATATATCTTTCAGCATCTTGACCGACTGGAGCGTGTTTTCCATATTCTGGACGTCGGTTTGGGCATTGACCAAATGGAACGCGATATTGCCCGCTTCTTCTTCGGGTAATTCCAGATTCATTTGCTGGTTAATGTCGTTGAGCGCCCGCGAGGCAATCGCAAACTCCTGCGGATAAAACCGTTTTACTTCATAAAGCAGACGGTTTTGTATGCTGATACCTTTGCGATAACGCTCAATCGCAAAGCTGATATGGTCGATCAGCGTAAAAAAGACCTGTTCGCTCAGGCGACCATGAAGCTGTCGGTTCGCATCATCAATAATCTTATTCACGATGTGAACATATTCCTCCCCGACGTGCTCAATCAGACGAGCAAATTCGCGCGGCGATGTGCCATCCTTGAGAATAAAGGTCTTCTCAATTTTTGCTGGATCGAGAATATCGCCGGTTTTGCTGTTAAAACCGATCCCTTTCCCCATAACAATGATTTCGTTGTTATCTGCATCAGAAGATAACACCAGGCTATTGTTCAGTATTTTTATTGCTTTTATCGGTTCAGCCATCATGCGTTTCTTGAGTGATTCGGTAGAAAAGTCAGTGAGATAAGCCTGCACCTAATTTGTCACGTTGCGGGAAATCGGCTTCCTGCAACGTGAAATATCCGACGTCGTGCTTATCCCCGTTTTAACACGGTGTTCCGGGTATCGGCGGTATCACGGGCGCGCGGGGAAATAAGCGCGCTCCATTTGATTCTATGACACCTTTATACCAGTAAAAACTTTTCTTTTTGATGCGCCGCAGATCTTTCAGATCGAATTCATCACGGTTCACATAAATAAATCCGTAGCGTTTACCGTAGCCCTGATGGGTGCTGACCACGTCGATCGCCGACCACGGACAATAGCCAATAAGATCAACGCCATCGCTGATAGCGAGCTGCATCTGTTCAATGTGGCGGGCAATAAAATCGATGCGATATTGATCGTCGATCGTGCCGTCGGCCTCAAGTTTATCCGGCGCGCCCATGCCATTTTCCGTAATCAGGATTGGCAGGTGATAGCGCTCGTAGGTTTTACGCAGCGTTAAGCGCAAGCCAACGGGGTCGATCACCCAGCCATAAGGCGTTTTATCCACGTGCGGGTTTTCCGCTGCGCGATAGACGCCGGGTTCGCCCAGCATGATTTGCTGATCGCCCGCACGTGCGCTGACATCCGATGCATCGCCTTTACTGGCGGCAATGGTCGCGGTGGAGTAGTAGTTAATCGCCACGTAGTCGGGCTTGCCTGACAGTAGGATGTCGTCATCGCCGGGCAATGTCTCCGGTGCGAGACCGCGATCTTCCAGATAACGCCAGGCCAGCGCGTTGTAGCGGCCGTGCACCGCGACATCCAGAAAGCTCCAGCAGCGCAGCGTTTCCCAGTTATGAGCGGCGATGGCATCTTCCGGCTTGCTGGTGGCCTGATACATGGAGGTGGTGTTGATCGCCGGGCCAATCAGGCCATTGGGCGCGAGTTCGTGGCACAACGCCATGACCTGCGCCTGCGCCAGCATCATGTGATGGTTCTGCTGATATAGCACCTTTTTAGATGGCAAAACGCCACCTTCCGGCAGGCCAATTGCGCCGGGATGCAGAATCATGGTGTTCTGCTCATTAATCGTCAGCCAGTATTTCACCTTGTCGCCGAAATGGGTAAACAGCGTGCGGGCGTAGTGAACAAAGGCATCAATCGTGGCGCGATTCTGCCAGCCCCCCTGTGCTTCCAGACAATAAGGCAAATCGAAATGGTAGAGCGTGACGACCGGTTCGATATTGTGCGCGTTCAACTCATCAATCAGGCTGTTGTAAAACGCGATGCCCAGCGGATTGATGGCACCCGTGCCGTCGGGAAGAATGCGCGTCCAGGCGATAGAGAAGCGGTAGGCCTTTAATCCCAGTTCAGCAAACAGCTGCACGTCTTCTTTAAAGCGGTGGTAGTGATCGCTGGCGACGGTGAAGTCGGCGGTGTTTTCCGGGTGCTGGCACTTATCAATGATCGACGGGCTTTTTCCATCGGCCTGCCAGCCCCCTTCAACCTGATAAGCCGAGGTCGAGGCTCCCCACAGAAAGCCCGCAGGGAAGTGTTTTTGCTGTTGGTAATGCATATTTTCTCTCACATCCGGGAAGAGGCATCGGGCAGTGCACCCAATGCCTTTATGGGGATTAGGCGTTCACTTTAATGATCGTATCCAGTGGCGCGATCGGCTGTGGTGCGGTACAGACGACGCTGGCGTAGTCATCGCTGTTGATGATCACCACTGGCGTAATCGGGTCGTAGCCCAGACGCGTGATTTCATGCAGATCGAAGCTAATTAGCCTGTCGCCCGCGCTAACCCGGTCACCCGGTTTGATATAGCCGGTAAAGTGCTTACCGTTGAGATTCACTGTGTCTAGGCCGACATGAATCAGTAACTCCAGACCGTTATCTGTCCGGATACCGACGGCATGTTTAGACTCAAGGAACGTGATGATTTCGCCGCTGACGGGCGCGACCACTTCGCCCTTGTCAGGAATAATCGCCACGCCTTGTCCCAGTAATCCCTGTGAGAACACGTCATCGTTGATGTCATTCAGCGCGACCAGCTTGCCGGACAGAGGACTCAGAATCGCTTGCGGTTCAGCATGGACTTCCGCCGCCTGCGGTTTTTTGACGGTCTCTTTTTCCTGTGTCGACTGGCTATTGGTGGTTGGTGTGGTGTTGGTTTCATCCACCGGATCGTCGAATCCCATGATCCAGGTGAGCGCAAACGTGACGACAATTGCGATGGCGCAGGTGATCAGCGCATGGACGATGTTCATCGGGTTTTCACCAATGAAAGCGGGCAGCGCCGCGAGACCCGGTGAGACGAAGGCGTAGCGAACCAGCCCGGCCAGTCCGGCATAGATCCCCGCACAGCCCCCGCCGATCATGGCGGCAATCAGCGGTTTCTTCAGTTTCAGCGTCACCCCGTACAGGGAAGGCTCGGTGATGCCCAGCAGAGCAGTGAAGCCTGCGGAAGAAGCCAGCTGTTTCAGATTCTTATTCTTGGTTTTAAACGCGACGCACAGCGTGGCAGCACCCTGCGCAATGTTGGAGGCCAGCATGCCGGGCCCGTTGATCATCTCGAAACCGTTGCGGGTGAGCTGCGAGGTGGCAATTGGCGTCATCGCCCAGGCGGTGCCGGTGATCACCAAAAACGGTTGCAGACCGCCCATCAACATCGGAATTAGCCAGCTCGCTTTTCCGTCGATGATGGCCGCACCGCTAGCGACCAGATCGTTGAGGAAAATCCCGAAAGGCCCAATCACTACCAGCGCGAGCGGTGCGGTAAACAGCAGCACGATCATCGGTTTGGTGAAGAAGGTGATCATTGACGGTGAGACTTTTTCAGCAAATCGCTCAATGTAGGACATGATCCACACGGTGAGAATGATCGGCAATACCGATCCGGCATAGTCCGCCAGCCGCACCGGAATACCGATAAAGCTGATGGGGCCGCCGGAGGCCAGTAGCTGAGCGAGATTCGGGTGCAGCAGTGCGCCAGCAATCGTCATCGCCAGAATCGGGTTGCAGGCGAACTTGATGGAAGCACCGTAGGCCAGCAGGACGGGCAGGAAGAAGAAGGCCGCATCGGAGATGGTGTCCAACAGGCGATAGGTCGTGCTGTCGGCGGAAATTAGCCCTGTCAGCTTGAGGATCGCCAGCAGCGCTTTAATCATCCCTGCGCCAGTAATCGCTGGGATAACGGGCGTGAAGGTGGTGGAGATTACGCTGATGATTTGCGTGAAAATGCCGCCTTTTTTCTGTTGTTCCTTACCGCTGGCAGTGCGCTGGCTGTTCATCTCGCCAATTTCATTCAAAATCGCGCGATAGGCGATCTGGACATCGTTGCCGATGACCACCTGAAACTGACCGCCGCGATCCACCACGCTGATGACGCCGGGGAGTTTGGCAATCGCCTCTGCCTGTACAGCATCGCTGTCGTTAAACTCAAAGCGTAAGCGGGTCGCGCAGTGGGTCAGTTTGCTGACGTTCTGTTTGCCGCCGCTTAACGCGAGGATGTCGACCCCAAGTTTTTGATAATTCATTTTTTGATAATCCATAGTTTTACCCTGTGTTGACGCCAATTAGGCCAAAAAAAAAAGACCAAAATAAAAATGCACCTCTAAAAAAGAGGAAATGCATTTTTACTTTGGTCTTGCCTGCCGTAGCAGTAGCACGCCGCGATAAAAATAGGCTGGTGCAACTTATGGTGTTGCGCCGCAATATCAGCATGCGGTGCTGGAGTCATGCAATGTGGTCAGATGAATTAATTGATCTGGATCACAAACAATGTGGCAGCTTGCGATCCTTTTGCGCACGATATCGCTGTTTCGCTCGCAGATAATAGTCCTTCAACCGCGCCAGCACCGCGCGATTTCCCGCTATAGCGTATCCGGCTGCTGAACGAAAAACCGTCAAATAAAATAACTATATTAACCAGCATTCCCCCTCAGTTTTTGCCATCCTCGGTAGTTTAGCCATACGCAAACACTATACTGGGTACTCTTGACCCTACAGACACAACACAACAAAACCGAAAAGGTACATAAGATGGATGAACAGCTAAAGCAAAGCGCCCTTGATTTCCACCAGTATCCGATTCCAGGCAAAATTCAGGTTTCCCCGACTAAGCCGCTGGCAACGCAGCGCGATCTGGCGCTGGCGTATTCTCCCGGCGTCGCGGCTCCCTGTCTGGAAATTGCAGCAGATCCGCTGGCTGCCTACAAATACACTGCGCGCGGCAATCTGGTCGCCGTGATCTCTAACGGAACGGCCGTTCTGGGCCTCGGCAATATCGGCGCACTGGCCGGTAAACCGGTGATGGAAGGCAAAGGCGTTCTGTTCAAAAAATTCTCTGGCATCGATGTTTTCGATATCGAAGTCGACGAGCTGGATCCAGACAAGCTGATCGACGTGATCGCCGCGCTGGAGCCGACGTTCGGCGGTATCAATCTGGAAGACATCAAGGCACCGGAGTGCTTCTACATCGAGAAGAAACTGCGTGAGCGCATGAAGATTCCTGTCTTCCATGACGATCAGCACGGCACGGCGATCATCTGTACCGCCGCCGTTCTGAACGGCCTGCGCGTAGTAGAAAAAAATATCTCTGATGTGCGTCTGGTAGTGTCCGGTGCGGGTGCAGCGTCTATCGCCTGTCTGAACCTGCTGGTGGCGCTGGGTCTCCAGAAGCACAACATCGTGGTGTGTGATTCGCGCGGCGTGATTTTCCATGGCCGTGACGAAAATATGGAAGAGACCAAAGCCGCTTACGCTATTGACGATAATGGCGCTCGCAAGCTGGCAGACGTGATTCCTGATGCGGATATTTTCCTCGGCTGCTCCGGTCCTGGCGTGTTGACGCCGGAAATGGTGAAAACCATGGCACCGCGTCCGTTGATCATGGCGCTGGCAAACCCGGAACCAGAAATTCTGCCGCCGCTGGCGAAGGAAGTGCGCCCAGATGCGATCATCTGTACTGGCCGTTCTGACTACCCGAATCAGGTGAACAACGTACTGTGCTTCCCGTTCATCTTCCGTGGTGCGCTGGATGTGGGCGCGACCACGATTAACGAAGAGATGAAGCTGGCTTGCGTGCATGCGATTGCCGATCTGGCGCTGGCGGAGCAGAGTGAAGTGGTGGCATCTGCCTACGGCGATCAGGAGCTGTCATTCGGCCCGGATTACCTGATCCCGAAACCGTTCGATCCGCGCCTGATCATCAAGATCGCACCGGCGGTGGCGAAGGCGGCGATGGATTCCGGCGTGGCGACGCGTCCGATCGAAGATTTCGATGCCTACATCGAAAAACTGACCCAGTTCGTCTACAAAACCAACCTGTTTATGAAGCCGATCTTCGCACAGGCGCGTCAGCAGCCGAAGCGCGTGGTATTCGCGGAAGGTGAAGATGCGCGTGTGCTGCATGCCACGCAGGAGCTGGTGACGCTGGGTCTGGCGTTCCCGATTCTGATTGGTCGTCCGAGCGTCATCGAAATGCGTCTGCAAAAGCTGGGGCTGCAACTGACCATCGGTAAAGATTTCGAAGTGGTCAACAACGAATCGGATCCGCGCTTCAAAGAATACTGGAGCGAGTATTTCGATCTGATGAAGCGTCGCGGTGTGTCGCAGGAAAAAGCGCAGCGTGCAGTGATCGGTAACCCGACGCTGATCGGTGCCATCATGGTTCACCGTGGCGAAGCAGATGCGCTGATTTGCGGCACGATTGGCACGTATGAAGAGCATTTCGATGTAGTTGAGAAAGTGTTCGGCTACCGTGAAGGTGTGCAGGCTGCGGGCGCGATGAACGCGCTGATGCTGCCAAGCGGCAACACCTTTATCGCCGACACCTATGTTAACGCCGATCCGACGCCGGAACAGCTGGCAGAAATCACCCTGATGGCGGCAGAAAGCGTACGCCGTTTCGGTATCGAGCCGAAAGTCGCGCTGCTGTCGCACTCCAGCTTCGGCACCTCGGATTCTCCGACGGCGCAGAAGATGCGTGCAACGCTGGCGCTGGTCAACAAGCTGGCACCGGAGCTGGAGATCGACGGT
The DNA here is from genome assembly GCF_002307355.1 of Pectobacterium polaris. Taxonomy (NCBI): domain Bacteria; kingdom Pseudomonadati; phylum Pseudomonadota; class Gammaproteobacteria; order Enterobacterales; family Pectobacteriaceae; genus Pectobacterium; species Pectobacterium polaris. The sequence continues at coordinate 2,057,411 of NZ_CP017481.1, forward strand.
GAGATGCACGGCGACGCCGCGCTGGTGGAAGCGATCCGCCGCGAGCAAATGCCGGACAGCCCGCTGAAAGGCTCGGCTAACATCTTGATCATGCCGAACATGGAGTCTGCGCGTATCAGCTATAACCTGCTGCGTGTGTCGTCCTCAGAAGGCGTGACGGTCGGCCCGGTGCTGATGGGTATCTCGAAACCAGCACACATCCTGACGCCGATTGCCTCGGTACGCCGGATCGTGAACATGGTGGCGCTGGCGGTGGTAGAAGCACAAACCCAGCCGCTGTAAGTCATTTACTGTTATACAGACAAACCCAGCCAGAAATCGGCTGGGTTTTTTATTTATCGCAATTTATCGACCAAATAGTCGCCTGACTAAGATGAATCAATGGAATAATTTTGGTTTTATGCCATGATCCCGCCTCGTCTTTAGGGGGAGATTCCCCGGACTTGATAAAAAAATCCAACGAGCGAATATCGGTTATGGCAACACGCGCAGTGAACGAAAATACAGTAGAAAAAAGCGGTGCAGGAAAGCGTCTTCCTTCGCTGTTTGGCGGGTCGATGATTATTGCAGGGACGATTATTGGCGCTGGGATGTTTTCCCTGCCGGTGGTGATGTCAGGGGCCTGGTTTTTCTGGTCATTTGCCGTGCTGGTGTTTACCTGGTTTTGCATGTATCACTCGGGGCTAATGATACTGGAGGCGAACCTTAATTATCCGGCCGGCTCCAGCTTCGATACGCTGACCAAAGATCTGCTGGGTAAGCGCTGGAATGTCGTTAACGGAATATCGATTGCCTTTGTCCTCTATATCCTGACTTACGCCTACATTTCGGCGAGTGGCTCAATCATCCATCACACGCTTGCTGAGATGTCGATCGATTTCTCTGCACGCATCGGCGGTTGCCTGTTTGCGCTGTTTGTCGCGTTGACCGTGTGGTGGAGCACTGCGGCAGTGAGCCGCATGACCGCTTTTTTTCTGGCGGCAAAAGTACTGACCTTTTTCATGACGTTCGGCAGCCTGCTGTGGAATGTGAAGCCAACGGTATTGTTGAATGTGGCGGAATCGGCACCCAGCTATCTTCCGTATGTGCTGATGACATTGCCATTTTGTCTGGCGTCTTTTGGTTTTCATGGCAACGTCCCCAGCCTGGTGAAGCATTACGGCCGTGAACCACAGATCATCAAGCGCTGTCTGTTTATTGGCAGTTTGCTGGCGCTGGTAATGTATTCCATCTGGTTGATTGGCACGATGGGAAACATTGCTCGCCCTGACTTTATCGGGATTGCGGAGCGGGGCGGGAATATCGATGTGTTGGTGCAGGCGTTGGGTGGGGTGTTGAATAGCCCTTATCTGGATGTGTTGCTCACCGTCTTTTCCAACTTTGCCGTGGCCTGTTCGTTTCTCGGCGTGACGCTGGGGCTGTTTGATTATCTGGCTGATTTACTGAAGTTTGACGATAGCCGAATGGGAAGATCCAAAACGGCGCTGGTGACGTTTCTGCCGCCGGTTATCGGTGGTCTGTTGTATCCGAATGGCTTTATTTATGCGATTGGTTTTGCCGGGCTTGCCGCTGCCGTATGGGCGGTAATTACGCCTGCATTGCTGGCTTACGCATCGCGTCGCCGCTTCGGTAGCCCGCTGTTCCGCGTGCGGGGCGGCAATGCGATGATTGCGCTGGTGCTGCTATTTGGTATCAGCACCGCGCTGATACACATCCTTGCCAGCCTCGATCTGCTGCCGGTTTATCGCTAAGGAAGTATCGCTAAGTCAGTATCGCCATCCTGCTTTGCCTGTTAACAGCAGTAAACGTGGGATGGCGAGTCTTTCAGGTCATTATGGCTTTTTTAACTGCTGCAACCACTTGTCCAGCTCGTTAGCGAACTGCTGGCGGTCCCGCTGATTTAATGCGCTGGGGCCACCGGTTTGTATCCCGCTGGCGCGCATGGTATCCATGAAGTCCCGCATGTTTAGCCGTTCCCGAATGGTATCTGGCGTATAGCGCTCTCCGCGTGGATTTAACGCGATGCCGCCTTTTTCTATCACTTCCGATGCCAGCGGAATATCCGCAGTGATCACCAGATCGCCGACTTCAACGCGTTGCACAATCTCATTGTCGGCGACGTCAAAACCCGCTGAGACACGCAGCGTGCGAATAAAGCGCGACGGCGGTACTTTTATGGTCTGGTTGGCAACCAGCGTGACCTGCGTTTGTGTGCGATCCGCCGCGCGAAATAGCACTTCTTTGATGACGTTAGGACAGGCGTCGGCGTCGACCCAAATCTGCATGACTTATGCTTCCTTGTTTTGCGTGTGACTTTCTGCCAGCCAGTCTTTGGCCGGTAAAAAATCTTGATATAGCAGGGCTTCCGGGCTACCCGGTTCAGTCTGATGCTGGTATTCCCAGCGTGCCAGCGGTGGCATAGACATCAAAATTGACTCGGTGCGTCCACCGCTTTGCAGACCAAACAGCGTACCGCGATCCCAAATCAGGTTAAATTCCACATAGCGGCCACGACGATAGAGCTGGAATTCACGCTCGCGTTCTCCCCACGGCAGATCTTTACGCCGTTCAACGATGGGCAGATAGCCATCGAGGAAGCCATTACCGACGGCGCGAATGAAGGCAAAGCTGGTAGCAAAATCTGGCTCGTTGAGATCGTCGAAGAAGAGTCCGCCGATACCGCGCGCTTCGTTACGGTGCTTCAGGAAGAAATAATCGTCGCACCACTTTTTATAACGCGGGTACACATCGTCACCGAACGGCTGGCACAGGTCGTGAGCGGTCTGATGCCAGTGCACGGCGTCCTCTTTGAAACCATAATAAGGCGTGAGATCGAACCCGCCGCCAAACCACCAAACCGGCTCTTCTCCCGGTTTCTCGGCGATGAACAAGCGCACATTGGCATGGCTGGTGGGGAGGTAAGGGCTGAGTGGATGAATCACCAGCGAAACGCCCATTGCCTGAAAGCTGCGGCCTGCCAGATCCGAACGGTGTGTACTGGCTGAAGGCGGCAACGACTTACCGATGATATGAGAAAAGTTTACGCCAGCGCGTTCAAAGATGCGTCCGCCGGACAGCACGCGACTGCACCCGCCGCCGCCCTCGGCACGTAGCCATTCATCTTTGGCGAAATCGGCTCCGCCATCGATCGCTGCAAGCTGCTGGCAGATATCTTCCTGTAAGCTAAGCAAAAAATGTTTTACCGCATTGACGTCAGACATAGTGGGCATCTCGTTTCTTTGGCGATGGTGGCACAATAATAAAGGCGGGCAGTATACCATCAATAAAATCAATCCCCGGTCACCTGTTGTGTGATTCCTGATAGCGGCGCGCAATTTGAGATTGCGTCTGATAGAAATCACGCGATAATCACGATTTACCTTATTGCAAAATGGCGACTGTGATGGAAATCCGCATATTCAGGCAGGATGACTTTGAAGCCGTGATCACCCTCTGGGAACGCTGTGATTTGCTGCGCCCGTGGAACGATCCTGAAATGGACATCGAACGTAAGCTCAATCACGATCCCGATCTGTTTCTGGTCGCAGAGGTGAACGGCGAACTCGTGGGATCGGTGATGGGCGGTTACGACGGTCACCGCGGATCGGCATACTATCTGGGCGTGCATCCTGATTTTCGCGGGCGCGGCATTGCGAATGCGTTGATTAGCCGTCTGGAGAAAAAGCTCATTGCTCGAGGCTGTCCGAAGATTCACCTGATGGTGCGCGAAGACAACGATGCTGTCATCGGCATGTATGAAAAACTCGACTATGAGATCGTTGACTGCATCACGCTGGGAAAACGCCTGATTGAAGATCGGGAATATTGATTTATTCCGATCTTCAAGCGATACCCGTTAATATTTTTTCTTCTCTAGAATATTTACAATGCTGAGAAAAGGTGCGCCGTTAATGGTGCACCTTTTCTTATTTATGCACTAACCCATTGTCGTGACTGTGTTTGCCAGTGTAGGTGCCGTTTAGTGTCTGGTTTATTCTGATTAAATTATTTAATTCGCCATTTGGTGAGGAATTTACGAACCCTATTGCAATGGTAGAGTTACTGATCGTAATTATTTCAATGGTTCTATTTATTTCATAGGACAATTCTGGTTATTAAACTCCTTTAAAATAAAAAATGATTAGGATCTTGCATTATACCCTCTAATTTACGGTGTGAATCGTGAATTTATATAGCCATGATGGCAGGTGAAGCTATTTATTTTATAAATGAGGCCAGTGAATGAAAAAAGATGAAAGTGTTAAAAGTGAAAATAAATTGGAAGTTAATTTTCATGATGGAAACGAAACTGAAGAAAAAATAAAACCTGAAGAGATAAAAAAGCGGCGGCCTGGATGTAAACGGGAAAAGTATTTTTGTGCACGATGAAATATATCTTGGAAAAGGAGAGTGAAAATGGCGATATACAAGGTAAGTGATTTAACTACTAAGATTACAATTGATTGCCCTGATGATGTGTATATATTAGATGCCTTAGAGGAAGTTGGGGGGAATTTACCATACTCATGCCGTGCAGGCTCATGTTCGAGTTGTGTAGCATTATTAATTACTGGAGACGTTGATCAGAGTGATGGAAATTTCTTAGAAGCAGAAGATCAGGATATTTTTTTATTAACTTGCTCAGCTTATCCTGTTAAAAACTGTGTTATTAGAAGCGGTGCTGAAGGGCTGCTTCATGAAAGAGTAAAATTACGCCGGCAAATTCTTTCAGATAAGTTGAGAATTAATATTGATTTTTTATTAGAATCTGAAGGGTTTAAAACAAACGGGTATGTTCCTAGAAATGAAAAGGGGGAGGTATATAAGAATTCAGGTGTTACTATCGGTGGGGGGGTGGATTTAGGACAAAGAGATAAAGATGAATTGCTACGTGATGGCGTACCGCAATATCTTGTGGATATATTGTCACCTTATACCGTAATTAAAGAACATGTTGCTGTTGAAAAATTAAGGCAATCACCATTAAGTTTGACTGCAGATCAGGCTGATTTCTTAACCTCTATTTACACACAAAAAGCACTAAGAAAGGTAGAAAAGGCCTTTGATGCTGAATCAGTTGGTTTGAAATTTAATGAGTTACCGGCAAATACAAGGACGGCGATAGCAGATTTAGCATTTCAATATAATAATCTAAAAACAGAAACGCCAAAATCCTGGGGATATATTACCCGTAATGAATGGGATTTATTTTTCAAGGAGCTTAATGATTTTGGTGATGGGCATAAAACAAGAAGGAAAAGAGAGGCGGAACTTATTTACCTAGATATTGAAGCTTTGGCTTATGCTGATTATCAGCATATTAATTCTTTGTTTGCTTTCGCTGATGGTCAACCTTACACTATTATTCTTCCACGGTGAGTTTTTATGAAATAAAATTTCAGTGTGACTTGGTTTATTGGTGAGGATAAATAATCCCTTAGTGTATTAATATCTGTATGAAAATGGAGCTGGCTTGATAATCAGCTCCGGTTTTTTATTAGAGAATTGATATTTATTGAATCAATCGAATGTTTAGATACCGTAATTTAAATTGTACATCGGCTGACTTTGGGTATGTCCACTTCAGCTATGGAAGAAGGTAGATGATGAACGAAGAGATACCATAAAGTGCTTGTAGTCGAATTGTCTAAAAAGTGTTGCATCGTGTCACTGGCTTAGATGATAATGAGTATCAATTAAACTAATATTATCTACTTTTTGCCTGTTGAAACCATTATGACGCAGCTAATTTCTTTCTGGAGTGATTTTTACCAGACCCACCAAGGATGGCTGCGGGGATGGCTTTGTAAAAAAATAGGCTGCATTCATCAGGCAGATGATCTTACCCATGACACCTTCCTAAAACTCCTGACGCTTGCCGACCCTGCCGCTATCCGACAGCCTAAGGCATATCTGATGGTGACGGCGAATCACGTCATGATCGATCAGTTCCGTAAGCGTAAGCTGGAACAAGATGCGTTATCTGCATTAGCAGTACTAGTTGATGGGGAAGAAGAGCATTCTGCGGAATATCGTGTTGCGATAAGTCAACTTGTGGCGACAGCGCTACATATTCTGACCCATGAGTTAGATGAAAAGGTACAACGTGCGTTTATTATGGCGCGTGTGGAAGGACACGATTATCGGACGATTGCTGAGGCGCTGCACGTTAGCGAAAGTAGCGTAAAGCAATATCTGGCGAAAGCGATGGTGCATTTCCATAGCCGGATCTTTTTCCAGGAACATGATGAAGCATAACGCTGACTTTGAGCCGATTCAGCAGCAAGCCGCTGAATGGGTACTACGCTTCTCGGAGGTCGAGCAGGATAGCGACGACGCGATATTACTGCACAAAGAGTGGCAGCAGTGGTGCCAGATCGATGCTCGCCATTCTGTGGTTTATCATCAGATGCAGCAATTATGGGCAAGTGCAGCCATCACGCCAGCGGCGACATCCCGAAAATCACGCTCATCCCGTTATGCTGCTCTGGCGATTTTCATCGCAGGTGGTTGGTTACTAAGCCAACTGCCTTATGCTTATTGGTTGGCCGATCAGCGCACTGTTGCTGGTGAAGTTCGGCGCATTGTTCTGGATGACGGCAGCGAATTGATGCTGAACAGCAATTCGGCGGTGAATATTTCCTTCACATCACAAAAACGAACAATCACGTTGCTACGTGGTGAAGTTTACGCGCATGTTGCCAAAGATCCGCGTAGCAGACCGTTTGTGATTGACAGTGCACAGGCAGCGGCTCAGGCACTGGGTACTCGCTATAGCGTACGTGATACAGGAGAGGATACGCTGGTGAGCGTTGACGAATCTCGTGTACGTGTTACTGCAAATGAGAACTCGGATATCCGCCTCGACATTGGTGCTGGTCAGCAGGTTGGACTCGATCGGCTCCATATTACCCGGCCAGTGGGGGCATCAACGGAAGCGGGTTGGATTCACAACCAATTGATTTTTGAAAATGCCCCGTTCATTCAGGTTGTTGATGAACTTTCCCGTCATTACCCAGGGCTCATTTATCTGGATCCGCGTCAGCGCCAGGAATTAGATAGTCTGCACTTTACCGGCGTTCTGCCATTGAATGACAGTCAGCAGGCGCTCGAGCTACTGAAACATTCCCTTCCCATCTCCGTCCGACAGTCTCTCGGCTACATTGTCTGGATTAGTGAAAATAAAAAACTTTAATAATCAATGGTAAAGAATTGATTTAAATATAAATGATAATTATTTTTATTTTCTTCTGCCCGATTTTTGCTGAACAACGTCTTCTCTCCTGAAAACATAAAATAATTCAGGGTAAATTCATGCGTAATTTTTTGGGGATGCGTAACACAATTTGGCCGACTGCGATGCTAACGCTGGCGTTAAGCGGAGGCGGCTCGGCGTTTGGCGCAACGGCACCAGCGCAATCAATACACCTTCCTGCACAGTCATTGGAAAAATCATTAACACAGTTGGCACGGCAGACGGGCGTCAACTTTGGTGTTGATAGCCAACTGGTGGCAGGGAAGCAAGCTCCTGCGTTGGAAGGAAACTACACGGTGGAACAGGCTTTGGACAGGTTATTGAACCGTAATAACCTTTATGCAGAGCCTACAGAAACCGGTAAAGCTTTTATCATTCGCCCAATGGCTAGCGTGCCTGCGGCGGATGATGTACAGAGCATACCTACGGGTGCAGAGAATAGCCGCGCAGGAAATGAAGGGCGCGGCGATGTGATCATGGTAAAAGCGCAGATTACGCCGGGGCCGATGGAGATCGGTAGCCAACAATTGGTGGCTGAGGAAATCGCAAAAAAGCCGACAGCTAATGGAAATATTACTGAATTGCTGCGCACTAACCCAAATGTGCAATTCTCTGAAACCTCACGCAATAGTGAGACTCCAGGAGAACTGGCCCCGGATGTTGTCTCATTTCACGGTGAGAAGTTCTATAACAACAACTTCATGATCGACGGGATGTCGAACAACGATCGCCTGAACCCCGGTGTGAATGTCGGTGAGGTGGGTTCTACAGCCAATGGGAATGCCGCTAATGATTTCCCCTCTGGTCATCCTGAATCCTTCTGGATAGACAGTAGCCTGATTGAAAGCCTGTCGGTTTATGACAGTAACGTGTCGGCTAAGTATGGCCAATTCACTGGCGGTGTCATTGATGCCAAACTTAAGAAACCCTCGTTTACCGAGCCGTCTGGTTCTGTCTCTTACCGTACAACGCGTTCGTCATGGACGAAATATCATCTGGAGAAAAAAGATGAAGCCTCGTTCAGTGCCGCTACTACGGCTAAGAGGCAGCCTAAGTTTACCAAAAATTTTTATAACCTGAATGTGAGTCAGCCACTAAGTGATAATGCTGCGCTGATGTTTGTGTATAGCCGTAAGGAATCTGACATTCCGTTCTGGCATACGATTTTTCAAAGATGGGAAGATCAGTCGCGCGAATCTGAAACCTATATGTTACGGGGGGCGTGGGATGCCAATGAGCGAAATCAATTTAGCTTATCATTCATGCATTCACCTCATAGTGCAAGCTATGTACGTTCCAATATAAAAGATGGGGATTTTACTGCCGAAGGAGGGGGGTATAATGCCAACCTTAAGTGGGATAACCAGAATAAGTGGGGCAAAGTTGCCACACAGTTAATATGGAAGCAGAATGAGAATACCATAAAGAATAAGGGAGACAATTTTTATTCTTGGGCTAAAACAAACAGTATTGACTGGGTGTCGAGTTTTTCAGGAACTGCTGCCCAGCAGGGTGGGTATGGCACGGTAAGAACCGAGCAATCTGGCATTAACTTTAAACAGGATTGGCAGCTAAATCCTTTTTCTGCATGGGGTGTACAGCACCAGTTTGATTTTGGTTTTGATACCGACTTTTCCGAAGCTAGGTATCAGCGTAAAAATAATTCCTATTCTTATGCTAATGCGGTCAGAAAAAATAATGTGGTATGTAATGGTGATTCTGCATGTATTGACGGTGAACAGTATTTCCGTCAACGAACAGTATATGAAGCTTCGGATGTAAAAGTCGCAGCAAGCACTTATGCTGTTTATTTACAAGATACATTGACCTATTCCCGCTTAACCATGGTTCCCGGAATTCGTGTTGATTATGATGACTATATGAAAAACATGAATGTCTCACCGCGCTTTAGCTCAAGCTATGATATATGGGGAGATCGTTCCACTGAAGTCTTCGGTGGAATTAATCGTTACTATGCAGGCAATGTCTTGGCTTATAAGCTGAGAGAAGCCCGTAAATTGGGTTATAACGAATGCCGAACTGATCACATTGTTGGCACTTCATGCCCATCAACGTCAAGGAGTTCGGGTAATACAACAGAAGACTGGCAATTTATGACAAACCTTCGGCCAGTTAATTATAAATACACCTCATTAAACACACCCTACAGTGATGAATTGAATCTCGGTGTGCAGCAGCGTATTTATGACACCGTTTGGGCACTGAAGTGGGTTCATCGTGAAGCAAAAGATCAATTTTCTGCTGAGCAAAATAAAACCACAAAAACTTATGAGCTCACTAATAATGGTAAGTCTGAATCCGACACGTTTAGTCTAGTGGTAAAACCGGTTTCTCCAATTGAATGGAATTCCGCGGTGTTTAGCTGGACGGCGGGAGGAAATATACAGAAAAGTACTTCCTCAAATAAAGACTATGACACCGAAGCGGATACCGATGGCTATATTCTCTACAACGGGAAAATGATCCGCGCGATTGATAAACCGGCAGATAATTTCAACCGTCCTTGGACAGCATTTATTGAATTGAATACTGAAGTTCCTAACTGGCGTTTAGATTGGACGCAACGCTTAAGCTATGTGGGGGGCTATAAGGCGATGACGCGAACTGAAACTATTAACTGTCCAGATGATGACCGTTGTTCCGGATATGTTGGTGCTACCGATGTTTATGAAGAAGAGCAGTATGGCAACAATATGCTATTGGATTGGCGTGTGACTTATACCCAGCCATTAGGTAAGCAGAATCTAAAAGTGGGCGTAGATGTACTCAATGTCCTGAATAAAGCCAATAAGAACGAATCTAACTATGGATTAGGTCGTCAGTTTTGGCTGGATGTGACGTATTCATGGTAAGTGAGAAAAATAATAAAGGTCAGTGATGAAAAATAAAATCATGTACTGGCTGGCGGGTGCTATTTGCCTGTTAGCTGGAAGTGTTGTGAGTCAGGCTGAAGAAGTGAAAAGCCCATTGCCGGTCATTAAAGAAGGGTCGTTGGCGAATGGACTTCGTTACACCCTCGTGCCGCTGGAAGGGCAAAAGTCGCGGATAGATGTTCGCCTGATTGTTGATGTCGGTTCGATTGATGAGAAGGACAACGAATCCGGTGTGGCGCATATCGTGGAACATATGGTGTTCCGCGCCAGCGAGGCGTTTCCTCAAGGCGTAAGTACCGAATTGCACAAGCAAGGGTGGGTACGCGGTCAGAGCTATAACGCCGTGACCAACTACGAGCGCACCATGTACATGATGAGCCCGCCGAAAGGGAATCGCGATCTGGGCACGACGTTGCAGGCGCTGAGCCAGATGACGAGCCATGCCAAACTGCTGCAAAGCGATCTCGATGATGAGCGCAAAATTATTCTGGAAGAGTGGCGTGGCAAGCTGGGCGTAGCGGAACGCATGAACCAGCAGCGCGTACAGGCGATTCGCCATGACTCTCGTTATCCTTCCCGCCCGACGATTGGCACGGAAGCGTCGATTAACGAAACGCCAGCCAGCGTACTGCAAGATTTCTATCAACGTTGGTATCACCCGTCGAATATGCGTTTGATGATCATTGGTGATATCACGCCAGCGGATGCAGAACGCGAAATTCAACGCTATTTTGCACCACTGCAAAATGTCGCTGTGCCAGCCCGTGATTACTACGAGCCGTTACTGAAACCGAGACTCAACGTTGCGCGTTTGCAGGATAGCCAAAGTGGCAGCAGCCAAGTGTCATTTGTCTACCGTTTCAATGACAAGGACACATTCGGTCAGTCAGATTACTATCACCGTGTGCTGACGCAAATCACGATGTCTGCGGTAGGGCGTCAGGTTCGCCGTCAGCAAGCGGAGCTGCCGCAAGACGCCAGTAGTCTGGTGGTGCGTAAATCGGATATCGGTAAAACGACCGCCGCGCTGGGCTTCTTCGCGAATGTGATGCCGGGTGGTCATGACGCTGCGATGTCCGCCGTGCTGAAAGAAATTGAGCGGTTTAAACGCTATCCGTTAAACGAGCAGGACATCACGGAGATCAAATCCAACATTCGTGAAGCGGCACAGCGTATGAGCGATGCGCCTGAAAAACGTGAGTTTTCAGACTGGGTTCAACTGTTGACCATCTCATGGCAGCAGGATCGCCCTTATGTTGGTAGCCAGCAGCGCGGTAAAGACGCACTGGACATCGTGAACACGATCACGGCAGAAGACGTGAACCGCCAATGGCAACGCTGGTTAGCCTCACCGGATACGTTGGCACAGTTTAGCGTGCCGGGTGCGACGCCTTTCACGTTGCCGACGTCGGATGCGATTCGTAAGTTACAGGCACAGTGGGCAGCCGCGACGCTGGCACCGCTACAGGTAGAAAAAGAGAAAGTTATCCCTAAATTGCCTGCGGTAACGCAAACGGGGAAACGCACGGCGGTGAAGACCTTTGCCGCGCAGAAGGTAGAACAGTGGCAGTTGAGCAATGGTGACCGCGTGGTCTGGCTGCGTGCGCCAGAAGCGGGTAAAAAAGTCTACCTCACGGCAGTGAGCGACGCGGGATATTTGTCGACGTCGACCAATCCGTGGCAGGTACAGCTGGCAAGCCAATTAGTCAACCAAAGCGGACCGGCAACATGGAGCGGTGAAGCGCTTAGTAACTGGAAAAAGGAAAAAACGCTGTCGCTGGGCATCAAGCAGGAAGCGGATCAATTGACGGTAAGCGGGAGTGCGCCAACGGGTGAGTTAGCAAACCTGTTAGCGTTATACCGTGAGCTGAATGTGGCTCCTGGTATCGATCCTGAAGTGATGAAAGAGAGCATGATGGGTCTGGCGCGTCAAAAAGCCAATGACGATCAATCGGTTTCAGGAACACGGGCCAGTGACATCGCCAAACTGCGTTTTGGTGAGCCAGCCTGGCAGCAGCCTGAAATTGCAGAGCTGAAACAAATTTCAGCGCCAGCGCTGCTTTCACAGTGGCATAAAGCGGTGTTTGCTCCGGTCACCTACTATCTGGTGGCAGATATGCCAGCCGCACAGATTTTGCCGCAGGTTGAACGCTATTTAGCGACGATCCAGCGTCAGTCTGCTGGTGAAGTCAAATCACATCTGGCTCTGCCAGGTAAACGTGAAGCGACATCGGCCATCAGCATCGAACCGCGTGCCGATATCCGCACCTGGAGCTTTACGCAGCATGCATGGACGCCACAGGCCGCCGTACAGGTGAGCGTTGCCCGTAATCTGGCGAATAAGTATCTCAAAACCAGCCTGCGTGATGATGCGTTAGGTATTTACCGCATGCGTCTCGATAGCGAACTGGAAGATAAAAGACAGCGTATTGAAACGGAAGTGAGCTTCTCCAGCGCGCCTGAACGTGCGCAGGAGTTGTGGACGCTGGCTGAGAAAGCCTTTGTTGAACTGCCGACGAAGATCACTCAGCAGGATGTGGATGAGCAGAAAGCCCAGTTCATCCGTGCAGAAAAAGGGCGTCAGGGCGATCTGATGACGATAGAGCGCCGTCTGCTTCTGAGCTACCGCCACTATAACGATCCACGTTATCTGAGCAGCGTATCCAAACTGGCTGACAGCATCACGCTGGAAGAGGTACGGGCGATGTCGGCGAAGCTGTATAACCCGGATAACCGCGTGCTTTACATCACCTTGCCGCAAGAGGTGAAAGAGTGAAAAAAATGGCGGCACAGTTTGTCGATCTCTGCCGTCCCTTTTGGGGCGGTAAGCGGAGCTGGCAGGCTTGGTTACTTTTGTTTATCGCCATCGGGATGGGCGGGATGATTGTCTATCTCAACGTGTTATTAAACGAGTGGAGTAAGACGTTTTATGATGCGTTAGGTGCATTCGACAGCAATTTGTTGCTTTCTCTGATGAAAGAATACGGTATTTACATCCTGCTCTATATTGGGTCGATCGTGTATCAGGAATGGTTTACCAAACTGCTAATTATCCGCTGGCGCAGTGCGTTAACCGCAGAGATGGTGGATAGCTGGCTGGCGAAGCGGGCATTTTATCGCATGTCAGTGGCGGGCAAGGTTGATAACCCCGATCAGCGTATTGCCGAAGATATCAACCTGTTCGTCGACAAAGCCGTTAGCTTGGTGGTGGAGTTTTTGATCGTCACGGCACGCTTGTTTTCTTTCGTCGTTATCCTGTGGGGATTGTCGGGCGTTCAACGTTTTACCCTATTCGGTGAAGAGTGGGTAATCAAAGGCTATCTGGTCTGGATTGCTGTTCTGTATACGCTGATCGGCAGCCTGATCACGCATGTGGTCGGGAAGCGCCTACATAATATTAATTATGAAAAGCAAAAGGCGGAGGCCGATTTCCGTGCTGCGTTGCTGCGTAAGCATGATAACGCCGAGCAAATTGCGCTATATGGCGGCGAAGCGCAGGAGAAAAACCACCTTCAGCGTCATTTCTCTGCCATCGTGTCGAACTGGGGACGTTTTATGAATGCTGAGCGTAATCTGGGCTTTTTCACCACGGGCTATATGCGTGTGAGCCAGATTGTGCCGGTCTTTGCTGCTTTGCCTGCCTTCCTGAGCAAGACGGTAACGCTGGGCGGATTGATGCAGATTCGTGGGGCGTTTGCGCAAGTGCACGGTGCGCTGAGCTGGTTTATCCATAAGTACAAGGAGTTTGTGATTCTGTCCGCCAGTATGGCGCGTTTGAGCCAGTTTAAGGAAGAAATCAAACGTCATCAGTCTGAACAGTCTGATGCGGCAGTAGGGCTGGATTTACGCATTGAGCAACTTTCCTTTACTACGCCGCAGGGCGCCCCGCTGTTGCAAAAGGTGGATCTGAGCTGTGAAGCGGGTAGCTGGAGTAAGTTTTCTGGCCGCAGCGGGCTGGGGAAATCCACGCTGCTGCGTACGCTAAATGGTTTATGGCCGTATTACGATGGCCGCTGGCAGTCGCTTGAAGGCCGTAGCCTGCTACTACCGCAGCAAAGCTACTTGGGGCAGGGTACGCTGGCAGAGATCCTCTGCTATCCATATCCGCCGCTGGCTGACAGCGACATGCTGCGTCAGACGCTCGATAGCGTCGGGCTGGGCGCATGGCGCGATCGTCTGGATGCGCAGCTAAACTGGGATCGCGTGTTCTCCGGCGGGGAGCGGCAGCGTGTTGCCTTTGCCCGCGCGCTGATTGCTAAACCCGATACGCTCTATCTGGATGAAGCAACGAGCAACCTAGATCACGACGCTGCCAGACAGCTTCTGGCTCTGGTCAAGCTGGCATTGCCGGCGTGTACCGTGGTGGCGATTACGCACCAGACGGAGCTGGACGATCTGTTCACGCACCGTTATGACTTAACGGATTTTGCCTCACAGCGCAGTTGATGTTGTTCGCAGGCCTTCCGGCTCTCGGGAGGTCTCAGACTGTTGATAAACCTATTCGACGAATGAAAACGGGAGTAACGGAATAGAAGAGTAAAGCGTTTGCGCCATGGATGGCGCAAGCCGAGCGCACATGGACGTGTTTACAGCGACTTTACGATCTATCCGTTACCCCCGCACTCTGTGGCCTTTGTCTGTCGTTCTGGTAGGTTTCTTCCCATATGCCCCCTATAATCTTCAGCAGGATTATCCCGTCTTTACGGCACTTTTCGTCGCTCGCAGACTCCAATCCCCATCTTACTAGGGTGGCTGATGACGAAAGCCGTTCAATCTTGAGGAGTACATGCCATGAATTTTCGCCCGCTGGGTTTATCGCTGGTGCTGGGTTTACCGCTGTTGCTGACCGGATGCAGCACGTTGTCCAATTTCTCCTGGTCCAGCCTGTCGCCGTTTAACTGGTTCGGCGGCTCGCTGGAGGTGACCGATGCGGGGTCGGTGGCATCAATGCCGGTACGCCGCTGTCCGAAGGGGCGCTACAGAGCGCGCTGGATGGCAGTTATCAACTGCGTAGCGGAATGGGCACGTCCAACGGTCAGCTGGTCGCGTTTTATCAGGCGCTGGATGGCAAAGACGTGAAGATGATCATCAGCGGCCAGCCGAAGGGCAGCGTGCGCAAAGTTGAGGTCATGGATCCGGCGATTGGCAGCGCTGGTGGCGTGAAAATGGGTGATGTTTTTAGCAATACCTACAGCAAAGCGTTTGAATCCTGCCAGTTGGGGCAAGGTGATGATGCGCAGAGCGTGGAATGTGCCGCACCGCAGAGTACGCATATCAGCTACGTCTATTCCGGCGAGTGGAGCGGCCCGGAAGGCTTGATGCCGCCCGACGATATCCTAAAAACCTGGAAAGTGAGCAAAATTGTGTGGCACGCGCAGGGGCGTAACACATCCGCTTTATAAAGGAGTGTCTCGTAAAGGACTAATTTGTCTTTACGCAAAGTAAAAGTCAGGCGGCTTCCGGTATGATAGCGGCGCTGTCTGGCATGTGCGGTGGCAGCCGCAATCTCCTATGACCGCAGTAATAAGCCATAACTACAGTAGTAAAAGCCATAACAACAAAGAAAAAACTGACGCTTGAGGAAGCAGAAATGACACCAATTCAAAGCGGTATTTTATTGGAACACCGCCGTTTTGCCATTTTTATGGAAGCGATGATTCAGGGAGAGTTTGATGCTATCCGGCAGGGATGCAAAAAATTCTGTCAGACGTTACAAGAGTTACAGCAGCAGTATCCCGATGCGGGATTAGGCGCGGTGCTGGCGTTTGGCAGCGATGTCTGGCGCGATCTGGACTGTAACCATGGTGCGGCGGAGCTGAAGCCGTTCACGCCGCTGGGTAAAGGGCTTGCTCCTGCTACGCAGCGCGATGTGTTGATCCACATTCAATCGCTGCGCCATGATGTTAATTTTACGCTGGCACAGGCGGCGCTGGCGGCGTTTGGTAGCGCGATTCGTATCGAAGAAGAAACGCACGGTTTCCGCTGGGTGGAAGATCGCGATTTAAGCGGCTTTGTCGACGGCACGGAAAACCCGCAGGGCGATGCCCGTCACGCCGTGGCGATTATCCCTGAAGGCCAGCCGGATGCGGGCGGCAGCTATGTATTTACCCAGCGTTGGGAACACAATCTGAAGCAGTTGCAGCGTTTTAGCGTGGAACAGCAGGAGCAGATGATTGGGCGTACCAAGCAGGACAACGAAGAGCTGTCTTCCGATGAACGCCCAGAGACCTCACACCTGAGTCGTGTGGATTTAAAGGAAGACGGCAAAGGGCTGAAAATCCTGCGCCAGAGCCTGCCTTATGGCACTGCGAGCGGGAAAAACGGCCTCTACTTTGTCGCTTACTGCGCACGTCTGCATAACATTGAGCAGCAATTGCTAAGCATGTTCGGCGATCGTGACGGTAAACGTGACGACATGCTGCGCTTTACGCGTGCCGTCAGCGGCAGCTACTTCTTCGCGCCTTCTCTGGATCAGCTTTTGTCGCTGTAAGATCTGACGCATTTTCCTGATGCCTGCGCCTGTGCAGGCATCCATTCTCTCCGCTTTCAATTTTTCCACCTCTCTGCCTTGAGCTATCTGGCGCGCCTTTGCTTTTTCAGCATGCTTTTTCTTCTCGTCTTGCTCGTTTCGGGTTTATGTCCTTTAGCGCTTAAAAAGCCCGAAATGTTATATATAAAGGTTATATGTTAACCGCCACTTCCCCCTACACTGATTTACGCTGTACCCGTCATACTTCAAGCTGCTTGTGCGTTGGCTGCCCTTACTCACCCCAGTCACTTACCTGAGTAAGCTCCTGGGGATTCGCTCGGTTGCCGCGTTACAAGGCCATAAATGGGCCTTGCCCTAAAGGGTCAACGCAGAGCGTTGTTCAAAACGCTAACGTTTTGTCACGCAACTCGAATTATTTAGGGTATATACAAAAACGGCTATGAAACGGCTCCTATAACAAGGCCTACCGAATAGGCTCTAACTCTGGCAGGACATAAGATGAATCAAGTACAGGTGAAAGGCTGGCTGGTGAAAGGTTCTCTGGCGCTGTCATTGCTGCTGGGCGGGCAGAGCGCTGTCTCTGCTACCGAGCTGCTGAACAGCTCTTATGATGTGTCGCGTGAGCTCTTTGTTGCGCTCAATCCCGGCTTTGAAAAGCAGTGGCTGTCACAGCACCCTAACGATCCGCTGACGATCAAACAATCGCATGCCGGCTCGTCTAAACAGGCGTTGGCTATTCTGCAAGGCCTTAAGGCCGATGTCGTGACCTATAATCAGGTGACGGACGTTCAGATCCTGCACGATCGTGGTCAGCTGATTCCGGCTGATTGGCAGGCGCGTTTACCGAATAACAGCTCTCCGTTTTACTCCACCATGGCTTTCCTGGTTCGCAAAGGCAATCCTAAAGGAATCCACGACTGGAACGATCTGGTGCGTGATGACGTTAAGTTGATTTTCCCGAATCCGAAAACCTCCGGCAATGCCCGTTATACCTACCTTGCAGCCTGGGGCGCGACTAGCAAAGCCAACGGTGGCGACGAGGCCAAAACGCGTGCATGGATAACGCGTTTTCTGGCGAACGTCGAAGTCTTTGATACCGGCGGCCGTGGCGCAACCACCACGTTTGTGGAACGCCAGTTGGGCGATGTGCTGATCAGCTTTGAATCCGAGGTGAATAACATCCGCAATCAGTACGGTGCCGAGAACTACGAGGTGATCGTTCCGAAGGTCAACGTGCTGGCAGAATTCCCTGTGGCGTGGATCGATAAGAATGTCGAGAAGAACGGCACTGAGCAGGCGGCAAAAGCCTATCTGAATTATCTGTATAGCCCGGAAGCACAGAAGGTCATCACCGATTTTTACTATCGAGTGAATAACCCTGAATTGACGCAAACGCTGAAGTCCCGCTTCCCAGAGACGACCTTATTCCGAGTGGAAGATCAGTTTGGGGCGTGGCCGCAGGTGATGAAAACCCACTTCGATACGGGTGGTGAACTGGATAAATTGCTGGCGGCTGGTCGTCAGTAATGTCTTTGGGGTCGGGTAATTTCTTTTCTGGTTCAGGTAAACGGGTACTGCCGGGATTCGCGCTGAGTCTGGGCAGCAGCCTGCTGTTCGTCTGCCTGATTCTGTTGCTGCCCTTAAGTGCGCTGGTCATGCAGCTCTCAGAAATGAGTCTGGCGCAGTACTGGGCGGTGATTTCTAATCCGCAGGTAGTGGCCGCCTACAAAGTCACGCTGTTGGCTGCGGGGCTGGCGACGGTATTTAATGCGGGATTCGGCTTGTTAATGGCGTGGATTTTGACGCGTTATCGCTTTCCCGGGCGAACCCTGCTGGATGGGCTGATGGACTTACCCTTTGCGCTTCCCACCGCCGTAGCGGGGCTGACGCTGGCCGCGCTGTTTTCAACGACTGGCTGGTACGGCGCATGGCTGGCAGAGTATGGCATCAAGGTGTCCTATACCTGGCTGGGGATTACGGTTGCGATGGCATTTACCAGTATTCCTTTTGTGGTGCGCACCGTTCAACCGGTGTTGGAAGATCTGGGGCCGGAATACGAAGAGGCGGCGCAAACGCTGGGGGCGAATCGCTGGCAGTGTTTTCGCTACGTCGTCTTACCGGAGTTAACCCCGGCGCTCTTAACGGGCACCGCGCTGTCGTTTGCCCGCAGTCTGGGCGAGTTTGGCGCAGTTATCTTTATTGCGGGGAACATTGCCTGGCAGACGGAAGTCGTTTCGCTGATGATTTTTATCCGCTTGCAGGAGTTCGATTTCCCTGCCGCCAGTGCGATTGCCTCCGTGGTATTAGCCGCGTCCTTATTGATACTGTTTGCCGTTAATGTGCTGCAAAGCCGTTTTGGTCAACGGACCCGGAGCGTGTAATGGCTGAGATACCGACTGTGACGCCACGGCGTCAATCTCATCCGGTTCGGCAGGAACGTAACTGGGCGAGAGCGGCGTTAATTGCGTTGGGCGTGATATTGTCGCTCATCATGCTGGTCATCCCCTTAGTGTCAATTTTTGCCGCTGCACTGTCGCACGGGTTGGGAGGCGTCTGGCGTAATCTGAGCGATCCTGACATGCTGCATGCCATTGGCCTCACGCTGCTGGTGGTTGCGATCGTCGTACCGGTGAATCTGGTGTTTGGCACGCTGCTGGCGTGGCTGGTCACACGCTTTCAGTTTCCGGGGCGGCAACTGCTGCTCGCGCTGATCGACATTCCTTTTGCTGTTTCTCCGGTGGTCGCGGGTTTGCTGTATCTGCTCTTTTACAGCACCAACGGCCCGGTTGGCGGCTGGCTGGATGAGCAGGGGATACAGCTGATGTTTGCCTGGCCGGGCATTGTGCTGGTAACGATATTCGTGACCTGCCCGTTTATGGTCAGGGAGCTGGTTCCGGTGATGATGAGTCAGGGCAGTCAGGAAGAAGAAGCGGCGGTGCTGCTCGGTGCGTCAGGCTGGCAGGTGTTCTATCGGGTGACGCTCCCGAATATTCGCTGGGCGCTGCTGTATGGCGTGGTGCTGACCAATGCCCGAGCGATTGGCGAGTTTGGCGCAGTGTCTGTGGTGTCGGGCTCGATTCGTGGTGAAACCTACACGCTGCCGCTACAGGTTGAATTGCTGCATCAGGATTATAACAGCGTGGGGGCGTTTACCGCGGCGGCGCTGTTAACCGTGATGGCGATACTGACGCTGTTCATCAAAAGCGCCTTGCAGTGGCGTGTGAAGCGTCAAATGAATAAACACTGACTTTTATCTTCTATCTTTTATCTTTTCTATCACTCACGCTGCACGCGTGGGGTTTTTTAGGACTCAACTTGTGACAACGCTTGAGCATTGTATTGGCAATACCCCGCTGGTGAAATTGCGGCGCCTGACGCAGGGGTTAAACAGTGAAATCTGGCTGAAGCTGGAAGGAAATAACCCCGCCGGATCGGTAAAAGATCGGGCTGCGCTCTCTATGATCCAGCAGGCGGAGAATCGCGGCGACATCGCCCCCGGTGACCGGCTCATTGAGGCGACCAGCGGGAATACCGGCATTGCGCTGGCGATGATTGCGGCGGTAAAAGGCTATCGGCTGCGTCTGCTGATGCCGGACAACATGAGCTATGAACGCCAGACCGCGATGCGCGCGTATGGCGCAGAGCTGGTGTTGGTTAGTCGCAAATTAGGGATGGAAGGGGCGCGGGATCGCGCAAAACAGATGGTGCTGGCGGGAGAAGGGAAAACGCTCGATCAGTTCAATAACCCAGACAATTCTCTGGCGCATTTCCTCACCACCGGCCCGGAAATCTGGCAGCAGACGGCGGGTAAGGTGACTCACTTTATTTCCAGCATGGGAACGACTGGCACGATTTCTGGCGTCAGCCGCTATCTGAAGCAGCAGAACTCAGCGATTTGCACGGTGGGACTACAGCCTGCGGAAGGGAGCCACATTCCCGGAATTCGCCGCTGGACGCCGGACTATATGCCGGGCATTTTCCGCGCCGATCTGGTCGATCGTATTCTGGATATGACGCAGATCGATGCCGAGAATACGCTGCGGCAGTTGGCGCGTCAGGAAGGTATCTTCTGCGGCGTTAGCTCCGGTGGCGCGGTGGCTGGCGCACTGCGGATTGCGGCAGAAAACCCCGGCAGCGTGATTGTGGCAATCGCCTGCGATCGTGGCGATCGGTATCTGTCCACCGGGGTATTTGATTAACGTGACTCGAATTATTTAGAGTCGCTATTCTCGCTCCAGCGCGTGGATCGGTTCCATCCGTGCGGCACGACGGGCGGGGAAGAAGCCGAAGATAATGCCGATTAGGCTGGAGCACAGGAACGCGGCAATAATCGAGGAGCTGGAATAGATCATCGCGAAATTGCTGCTGAACTGGGCGAATAGCACGCCGATAGCCAGCGACAGCGCCACGCCGATGATGCCGCCGAACAGGCAAACCAGCACCGCTTCGATAAGAAACTGCTGCATGATATCGCTGGTGCGTGCGCCAACCGCCATACGAACGCCGATCTCTCGGGTTCGTTCCGTGACGGAAACCAGCATGATGTTCATCACGCCGATACCGCCGACTAGCAGTGAGATCAGCGCGATCATCGACACCAGCAGCGTGAGCGTGGTGGTGGTTTTCTCGATCATCTGACGGATGCTGTCGGTGTTCATGATAAAGAAATCTTTCGTACCATGCCGCTGCGTCAGCAGTGTGGTAATGCTTTTCTCGGCGACGTTCATATCAATATTGTCTTTCACCCGCACCGTGATACTTTTCAGGTAGGACTGCCCGACCATGCGCTTCATCACCGTGGTGTACGGCACCCAAACGTTCAGGTTTTCATCGCTGCCGAAGCCGCTCTGATTCTTGCTGACGACGCCGATAATCCGTACGGGCAGCGAGCCCAGCAAAATCACTTGTCCAATGGGATCTTCGCCGTGGGGAAAGAGCTTATCGCGCGTGTTTTTATCAATCACCGCGTCCTGTTTCAGTTCATCGACGCTGCTGCGAGGGAAAAGCACGCCGCGTTGCAGGGTGTAGCCACGTACGGTGAAGAACTGCTCACCAACCCCGGAAATGCTGGCGGAAACGGCAATGTTGCCGTAGCGCATCGTTACGCTGGTGGAGACGGACGGCGTCACGCTATGCACGTAAGGCTGCTGCGTCAGCGGCTGAATATCGCTGGCGCGTAACGTCTGGATGGCGCTGGCATCCATGTCGCCGAAGCCTTTACCGGGGAAGATTTCCAACGTGCTGGTGCCCATCGAGTTGATGTCGGCCAGCACCTGTTCCTGTGAGCCTTTTCCCAGCGCGACGACCGAGACGACAGATGCAATGCCGATGATGATGCCGAGCATGGTCAGAAAGGTGCGCATCCGCTGGGCGTTCATCGCCAGCAGCGCCATTTTAAACGCGTCAATAAAGCGATCTTTTAACTGATTCAAGGCGGACGTCGCCGGAGAGCTGGTGGCTTCCGGTGACGGTACGGCAGCCTCTTCGGGGCGCGTTTGTCGGTCGGCAATCACTTCACCATCGCGCAGTTCGATGATGCGCTGCGCGTGTTCGGCAATCGTCATATCGTGGGTAACGATCACAACGGTATTGCCCTGTCTGTGCAGATCGCGAAGTATGCTCAGAACCTCGTTGCCGCTGTGGGTGTCGAGCGCACCAGTGGGTTCATCCGCCAGAATAATGCCGCCGCCGTTCATCAGCGCCCGCGCGATACTCACGCGCTGCTGCTGGCCGCCGGAAAGCTGGCTGGGCCGATAGTGGAGACGGCTTTCCAGTCCTAGCCGAGTGAGCAGCTCTGCCGCCCGTTGACGGCGCGCCAGCCGACTTTTTCCGGCATAAATGGCGGGCACTTCAACGTTACCCAGCGCGCTGAGGTCGCCGAGCAGGTGATAGCGCTGGAAAATAAAGCCGAAATGCTCGCGGCGCAGTTCCGCGAGCTGGTCGTTGTTCAGGTCACCAACGGCGCGTCCTGCCACCTGATAATCACCGGCGGACGGTTTATCCAGACAGCCGAGAATGTTCATCAGCGTGGATTTTCCCGACCCGGACGCCCCGACAATCGCCACCATTTCTCCCTGATTGATGGTTAGATTGATGTTCTTGAGGACGGTGACGTCCTGTTCGCCGTTGGAAAAGCGGCGGGTAATTCCGGTTAGCTTAAGTAAAGATGTGGACATGCGTTACATCCCCATCGGTGGGCCGGGATGCGTAGACGCGACATCGCCGGATGATGGGCTGACAACGACCTGTTCCCCCACGCTGAGCCCCGAACGAATCTGGGTGCGCACATTATCATTGAGGCCGAGCGTCACCAGACGCGATTCAACCTTCTTGTTCGCATTCACGACCTGCACGTACCACATGCCATCGCGCGAGGTTAATGCCGTCGCGGGAACGACAATGGCGTTTTTCACTGAAGACAGCAGAATATACACCTGTGCCGTCATGGAAATGCGCAATACGCCGTCAGGGTTTTTCACATCGAACAGACCGTTGTAATAGATCGCGGTGCTGGATGATGAACTGGAACTGCTGCTCGAACTGGATGAGGTTGTGGTCGAGTCCGTATTGATGGAGTCTGGCGCAGGTTCAATCGAGCTCAGCGTGGCTTCGTAACGGTTATTCGGTTCGCCGAGAATACTGAACCACACGGGCATGCCGGTTTTCACTTTAACGACGTCGGCTTCTGAGATTTTCACCTTGATGGTCATGGTGTCCAGATTGGCGACTTTGGCGATGGTCGGCGTCGTCTGAATCGCGTTGACCGTTTGCCCAGCTTCAACCGGAATGGCGACCACGGTACCATCCATCGGTGAGCGAATTTGGGTGTATCCCAGATTAACCTTGGCGGTGTTGACGGTAATCTGTGCCTGAATGATTTGGGCGTCCAGCGCGTCGATGTTGGCTTTGGTGGCATCTAGCGTCGCTTTTGCACTATCGTAATCAGCCTGTGCGCCAACGCCACGTTTCATCAACATTTGCTGACGCTGCCAGCTTAATTCGTTATTACGCAATTCCGCCAGTTTGGCCGCTCGCTGTGCCTGAATGTTTTTTAACGCGGCTTCACCGTTTTTTAGCGTGTCCTGCTGGGTGAGGTCATCAATCTCGGCGATCAATTGCCCTTTTTTCACCTTATCGCCAAGTTCGACGTGCAGCGCTTTGATTTGCCCCGAGGCCTGTGCACCGACGCTGACCTGCTTCTGTGCCTCAATTTTGCCGTCAGCGAGTACCGTCTGTTCAAGATCCGCAATCTCGGCGGCGGCGGTAAGCGCATTGGGCGCGGGTGATGGCTTATTGAAAAACAGATGAAGAACGACAGCAGCAGCGATAAGGCCAAGCGCGATCGTCGTGCGGCGTCGTGTAAAAAATCGTGATTGCATCAGGGGAAGTCGTCCTTAATTCATGCATCTGAACGGGAATAAATAACGCAGGTGAGTAATTTACCCCGAGTCCGTAAAGGTAGCGGTAATCTTTGCTGAAAGAAATGGTAAGGATTAAGTAAATCTGGCTGCGAATATTCACGCCAGGCCTGAGAATACATCATCTATACCCATCATACTTTAGGCTGCCTGTGCGTTTCCTTCCCGCAGCTCGAATACGTAGGGTATACCCGATTAATGAGGACAGGATATGAATATTTTACTGGTCGATGACGACGTAGAGCTGGGCGATATGCTCTGTGAGTACCTGAATGCGGAAGGTTTTTCGACCTCTCGGGTGCTGACGGGAAAAGAGGGCGTTGATGGCGCGATATCGGGGGATTACACCGCGATGATTCTGGATGTCATGCTGCCCGATATGAGCGGGATTGACGTGCTGCGCCAGATCAGAAAAACCCAGCAGTTGCCCGTCATTATGCTGACAGCGAGAGGCGACAACATCGACAGGGTCATCGGTCTGGAAATGGGCGCAGATGATTATATGCCCAAACCGTGCTATCCGCGTGAGCTGGTGGCAAGACTGCGGGCGGTGCTACGCCGCTATGACGAGCAGCCGAGCACAAAGCGCGACGAGAGCTTGGCCGCCAGCGGCGATCTGGTATTGAACCCCGCAACGCGTATCAGCGAATGGCGTGGGAAGGCGTTTGACCTGACGGCGTCTGAGTTTAATTTGCTGGAACTGCTGTTACGTTCTCCGGAACGAGTGGTGTCAAAGGATGAGCTGTCCGAAAAATGCCTGGGGCGTCGGCGTGAAGCGTATGACCGCAGCGTGGATGTGCACATCAGCAATATTCGTCAGAAGCTCGGTGCCTTGCCGGGCAACACCATGACGATTGAAACCGTGCGCAGCGTGGGATACCGGATTCGCTGATGATGATTCGTGGACGACTTTTCTGGAAGATACTGCTCGGGTTCTGGCTGACGTTCCTCGTCATGTCTCAACTGCTGTGGCTGGCTTTTTCTTTTTACGGCGAGCGCCATAAGCCGCTGGAAGAAATCGTGGTGTCGCGCATTGCGACAATGCAAACGGAGATGGTGGCTGCGGCGCTGCAACATGGCGGCTTGGGCGAACTGAACGATGTGATGTCGCTGCTGCCGCAACAAGAGCAGCAATACATTTCCGTCACGGAATCGCCGCTGCCGCTGTCCGATCAAGAATTGGTTTCCGGCTCGCAGAATACGTTGCTCGATGAGGCTTTTGCGCCGGATAAACGTGGCATGTCGCGTGCCACGCATATTATCAAGCAGGTCAGCGGCCCTGCCGGAAAATGGTATCAGATTCGTTATGACGCCGAGCTACTACGCAGCGAATTCCGTCCTCCTCGCCCGATTGAGTTTCTCAATGTGCCTGCACCGTTTGCTGTGATTGCGGGATTGGGGGGCCTGCTGTTCAGCTCGGTATTAGCATGGAGTCTGGCACGTCCGCTAAGTCAGATCCGCGCCGGGTTTGATCAAGTTGCGCAGGGAGATCTGAACGTGCGGCTGCTGCCAGTGATGCATAAACGTCATGATGAAATCAGCGATGTCGCGCGGGATTTCGATTCGATGGTCGAACGGCTGGACAGTCTGGCCAGCGCGCGTGAACAGCTGCTCCATGATGTCTCGCATGAGCTGCGCTCGCCACTGGCGCGTTTGCAGCTCGCTATCGGGTTGATAAGACAGAACCCCGACAATATAGAGAGTTCCTTGCAGCGTATTGAGCGCGAGGCGCTGCTGATGGATAAGATGATTGGCGAGCTGTTGACGCTATCGCGCACGGAGCATTCCGGCATTGAGGAAGCCTATTTCGATTTGCTGGGGCTGGTGACGGCTGTGGTTAACGATACTCGCTATGAAGCGCAGGTTACCGATGTTGAAATCCTGCTGGCGGCGGATGAAGACGAAGACTATACGATTAAAGGCAACGCGGAGCTGATGCGCAGGGCGGTCGATAATGTGATGCGCAACGCGCTACGTTTTTCTGCTCCCACGCAGCAGGTTTCCGTGTCGCTCATTGGCACTGAACATGAGTGGACGATTCAGGTTGCCGATCAGGGCCCCGGCGTGGAGAAAAGTAAGCTCTCCAGCATCTTCGATCCTTTCATTCGTGTTGATTCGCCGCTGTCTGGCAAAGGCTATGGGCTGGGGCTGGCGATTACTCGTAAAGTCGTGCTGGCGCACGGTGGGCATATTGAGGCGGAGAATGGTGAGCAGTGCGGGTTAGTGATTCGCCTATGCGTGCCGCGCTGGAAAGCCTGAAACGAAAACGGCACCATCCGGGTGCCGTTTCGTGCAAACGTAGTAAACCATCCGTAGAAGGCGGCTTACTTTTTGATACGGATAACCGGCGTTTCACCGACAACAACCGTACCACTCAGTTTGGTCAATTCCTTGATTTCATCCATGTTGGAAATAACCACTGGTGTCAGAGTAGACTTCGCTTTTTCTTCCAGCAGAGCCAGGTCAAACTCGATAATGAGATCGCCTTTCTTCACGCGCTGGCCTTCTTCGGCGATGCGCTTGAAGCCTTCGCCTTTCAATTCAACGGTATCAATACCAAAGTGCACAAACAGCTCAATGCCGCTGTCAGACTCGATGGAAAACGCATGGTTGGTTTCAAAAATCTTACCGATGGTGCCGTCTACCGGTGCGACAATCTTGTTGCCAGTTGGCTTGATGGCAATACCGTCACCGACGATTTTCTCTGCAAATACGACATCAGGAACGTCTTCAATATTGACGATTTCACCGGACAGCGGGGCAATGATTTCGATGCTGCCAGTGTCTTTTTTGTCGTCAGAAACCAGAGACTTCAATTTATCGAACAAACCCATGATTCTCTCCTAAGCATTAATATTGGGCCAGCGTATACCCTAATCTTTCAAGTTGGTGTGGCATTGGTTTTCTTCGCTACCCCGACTGCGAATCTATCGCCTGTCGGGGTGCTGATTGCCACCTTGAAACCTATTAGGTAAAGCAGAATCAGCAGAGCGTTTTTTCTTTAATAAAGCGGCTCACCAGATTGCTTAACTCTTGTGCTGTCGGTTGAGCGAGTGCTTGCTCCGCCAGCGCCTTCGCATCTTCGTAATTCGCATTACGGATGATTTTCTTGATGCTCGGGATAGAGATCGCACTCATGCTGAATTCGTCCAGACCCATTCCCAATAACAGTAGTGTAGCACGTTCGTCACCGGCGAGCTCACCACACATCCCTGTCCATTTGCCTTCGGCATGAGACGCGTCAATAACCTGTTTAATCAGGGTCAGGACGGCGGGGGACATCGGATTATAGAGATGAGAAATCAGCTCATTACCGCGATCAACTGCCAGAGTATACTGGGTTAAGTCATTTGTCCCAATACTAAAGAAGTCGACTTCTTTGGCTAAATGTGACGCGATGGCGGCGGCGGCAGGTGTTTCAACCATCACGCCGACTTCAATGCTTTCGTCGAAGGCTTTACCTTCTTCTCTCAGCTGTGCTTTCAGCATCTCCAGTTCGGCTTTCAGCTCACGTACTTCTTCCACGGAAATAATCATCGGGAACATGATGCGCAGCTTGCCAAATTTTGATGCGCGCAGAATGGCACGCAGTTGGGCATGCAGGATTTCTTTACGATCCAGACAGATACGGATAGCACGCCAGCCAAGGAACGGGTTCTCTTCCTTCGGCAGGTTCATGTATGGCAGATCTTTGTCGCCACCGATATCCATGGTACGGACGATCACGGCCTGAGCGCCAACGGCTTCGGCAACCGCCTTATACGCCTGGAACTGCTCTTCTTCGGTAGGTAGTGAGTCACGATCCATGAACAGGAATTCGGTACGATACAGGCCGACACCTTCTGCGCCGTTACGCTCTGCACCGGCGACATCACGCACGGTACCGATGTTGGCACAGACTTCAACCTGATGACCGTCCAGCGTGATGGCCGGCAGATCTTTCAGCTTGGCCAGCTCATACTTTTCAGCGTGGTATTGCTGCTGAACGGCTTTTAATTCTTCAATTTTATCCGCGGTCGGATTCTGATAGATCTGGTTGTTTACGGCATCCAGAATCAGATAGTCGCCGTTTTTAACCTGCTGGGTCACATTTGTCGTGCCGACGATCGCAGGCAGTTCCAGCGAACGGGCCATAATGGACGTGTGAGACGTGCGGCCACCAAGGTCGGTGATGAAGCCCAGCACTTTGTCCAGATTCAACTGCGCGGTTTCTGACGGTGTCAGGTCCGTGGCAACCAGAATGGCTTCATCCTGAATATCGCCCAGATCGACGATGGTCATATTGAGAATGTTGCGTAGCAAACGCTTCCCGATATCACGCATGTCCGCAGCGCGTTCTTTCAGATATTCATCATCAAGCTCTTCCAGTGCTTTAGCCTGGTTTTCGATGACGGAAAATGCAGCAGCGTCGGCGGAAGCATGCTCATCTTTAATCAGGGCTATGATTTCCTGCTCGAACTCTTCATCTTCCAGCAACATGATGTGGCCTTCGAAGATGGCTTCTTTCTCTGCGCCCAGCGTCTCGCCCGCTTTCTTCTTGATAGCTTCCAACTGTACGGATGCTTTGGAACGGCCAGTCAGAAAACGTTCAATTTCCTGCTCCACCTGATCCGCAGAGATTTTTTTCCGGTTGATGAGAATTTCATCTTCTTTCAGTAACAGTGCCTTACCAAAAGCAATACCCGGTGATACTAATATGCCTGAAATCATAACCCTACCTTACTCGATTCTGGTGTTCACTAAAAAACTCGTTGTTTACTCGAGCTCAGCCATCAGCTTGACCAGGTGTTCAACCGCTTTTTGTTCGTCTTCGCCTTCCGCAGCGATAGTAACCACAGTTCCTTGTGTTAAGCCGAGTGTTTGTAATTTGAACAGGCTCTTAGCGCTAGCGCTCTTGCCGTTAGACGTCACTGTGATTTCAGAGGTGAAGCCTTTGGCTTCTTTGACGAACTGAGCAGCAGGACGAGTGTGCAGGCCATTCGGTGCGGTGATAGTCACTTCTTGCTGGAACATGCTTTTTTCCCCAACTTATGGATTAGATTAATGTTGTGGAACTAAAGTTTAGTTGATTCACTGAACTTTAGCCTGTTTGGTTAGCTCCTGATTTATGTTACAGGGGCAGGCCACGATGCGACAAGAAAACCGTCAAACGTATTTCCTGAATAAAATACCATCAAATACCGCGGATTCCGTCACCCATTATCTTAACCTCAGTCGCAAAACGGCGATGTGGGCTATCGTGCGCAGGAAAAAAAACGGTCATGCGCAGGAAAAACATAATGTGATGAGGCGTGGTACTTGCCGGATATTAATTTCACGCATCAAAATAATTGTTCGGTTAAATACTAAACCTGATGTAGAAAAGCAATCCACATGTGGTGGAAAGTTTGAACTGTGCCACAAAAAAGCACCTAAATAGGTGCTTTTTTAACACATTGGTCACTTGTTGTTCGAGTGTGACCGGGAGGTTATTGTTGCAGTTCCTGCTCGGTGAACAGGTCGGCAAAGAGTGCTGTGCTGAGGTAACGTTCGCCGGAAGAAGGCAGAATAACGACGATAGTTTTATCTTCAAATTCTTTTTCTTTGAGCAAGTTCAGCGCTGCGGCAACGGCTGCACCGGAAGAAATACCAGCCAGAATGCCTTCTTCTTCCATCAAACGGCGCGCGGTACCG
The DNA here is from genome assembly GCF_002307355.1 of Pectobacterium polaris. NCBI lineage: Bacteria > Pseudomonadati > Pseudomonadota > Gammaproteobacteria > Enterobacterales > Pectobacteriaceae > Pectobacterium > Pectobacterium polaris. The sequence goes on from NZ_CP017481.1 coordinate 2,087,141, forward strand.
ATCGCTTCTTCGTTCGTCACTTTCTCTACGCGGTCAATCAGTTTCAAATCCAGGTTACCCGGAATGAAACCCGCGCCGATGCCCTGAATCTTGTGCGGGCCTGGCTTCAGCTCTTCGCCAGCCAGCGCCTGAGTGATCACCGGTGAGTCGGTAGGTTCAACCGCCACGCTGATGATGGCTTTTCCTTTGGTGTTCTTGATGTAGCGGCTGACACCCGTCAGCGTACCGCCAGTACCGACGCCAGAGATAAAGACATCAACCTGACCATCGGTATCTTCCCAGATTTCAGGGCCGGTGGTTTTCTCGTGAATTTCTGGGTTAGCAGGGTTGCTGAACTGCTGTAGCAGCAGATAACGCTGTGGATCGCTGGCGACAATCTCTTCTGCCTTGGCGATGGCACCTTTCATGCCTTTCGCGCCTTCGGTCAGCACCAGATTAGCACCTAGCGCTTTCAGCAGCTTGCGGCGCTCGATGCTCATGGTTTCCGGCATGGTGAGCGTGAGTTTGTAACCGCGAGCTGCGGCGACATAGGCCAGGGCAATCCCTGTGTTTCCGCTGGTAGGTTCAACCAACTCAATACCTGGTTTGAGAACGCCGCGTTTTTCTGCATCCCAAATCAGGTTGGAGCCGATACGGCATTTTACGCTGAAGCTCGGGTTGCGGGATTCCACTTTAACCAGAATGCGTCCGTTGCCGATACGGTTCAGGCGAACCAGCGGCGTATGGCCGATTGTGAAAGAATTGTCTTCGTAGATCTTGCTCATAGCCTGTCCTTATAACTGTATGAAATTTTTGCGAACGTAGAGAGAATACCCGTTCACACTTTTCAGTGAAGTAAAGAATTGCTATATCGTTATGTTCTTAAGAAATATCTTTTCATTACAATAGAAAGCACCGGCTGTTATCAGCCAGTGCTTGCGGTCTTTTTATGGCGCTTTTTTCGGCAGGGTTGCTGATAGATCGCGATAACGATCCACCCACAGCTGCGTTGCACCGCATACCGCAACGGGCATGATGACCAGATTCAAAAAAGGCACCAGCGTAAACAGGCTGACCAACGCGCCAAACTGCATATTGGCGACTTTATGGCGGCGTAATGCCTGACGCATCGTGGCAAATCCCACTTTGTGGTTATCAAAAGGATAATCACAATATTGAATCGCCAGCATCCACGCGCTGAACAGGAACCACAGTACCGGAGCGACAGTTTGCCCAATGCCGGGGATGAAATAGAGAAGAAATAGCACAATGGCGCGTGGCAGGTAATACGCCAGCTTTTGGATTTCACGCTTCATGATGCGTGGGACGTCTTTAGCGATGCCAAGTATGCCGCTGTCCGGCAACGTTTGGCCGGTTAGTTTTGCTTCCAGCTGCTCGGCTAACAAGCCGTTAAACGGTGCGGCGATGAAATTGGCGATCGTGCTAAATAGGTAGCTGAATACCAGCAAAATGGAGATCACGGCAAGTGGCCAAATGAGGTAGCTGAGCCATTGCAGCCAGCTCGGAATGTGGCTCATGATCTGCGGAATCCAGTCATTCAGCTGGGTAAAAAGCCACCAAAAAGCCCCGCCCATCAGTACGATGTTCATCAGTAAGGGCAGAATAACGAAACGTCGGATGCCCGGCAGTGAGATCAGGCGCCATCCAGCAAGAAAATAGTGTATGCCGCTGCGAACCTGGCCTATGGTATTACCGTAAGACGATTTTTCGGAAGATGATGGTTTTTCTGAAGACGATTGTTTTTCTGAAGACATAGTGCCGATAGACTCAGTCATTTGTTTGTTGAGGCATCATATCGGGATGATCTTATGCTGACTAGCCCGCATTTGGATGAAAAAACAGCAAAAAAGTGCGTTGTATCTATCTTTATTGTCATAAAGTACCGTGCAGGCTTGCACTTGTGTACTCAGGCAAATAGAGTTAGTAGTATAGGTATTTGCCGTGGTGGCAATGTTTTTTTGGAACAATTGGGATAGCAATGATGCAGGACTTGCGTCTGATATTAATCGTTGTTGGCGCGATCGCTATAATAGCGCTTTTACTGCACGGCTTGTGGACTAGCCGTAAAGAACGCTCGTCCCTTTTTCGTGACCGCCCAGCTAAACGTGTAAAGAAAGCGCGTGATGAAACGCCGCTTGACGATCTGGATGAAGGCGTTGGCGAAGTTCGCGTGAAGGGCGCTCGGCCGCAGCAGAGTGAACCTTCATTTGGCAGCGCTTCACTCGATAACTCATCATTTGATAACGCGTCATTTGATCATTCTTCACTTAATAACAACAGTGCACGTGAAGACGTTCGTTCAGAGGCGAAATCGCCGTTCGAGCATCTGTCTCCCGTCTCTTCTTACGACCCTCTACTGGATGAAGCCACGCCGGTAGATTCTCCGCGTGCGCAGGTACGTGGTGAGACTAACCCGCAGGTTGTCGCCCCTAGAGAAAACCCGATTTCTGAACCGAGCATTAACGCTCCGCGTGAGCCGTTTGCGTATGATGCACCGGAATCTGCTCCACAGCAGCCTGTTGCACATTCGCTGCATGAGAAAGTTCAGCCCGCGCCTGCTGAGCCAGTTGAACCTGCAGCGGCAAAAGAAGCGGTTCTGGTGCTGCACGTTGTGGCGCATCAGGGCGGTGTCATTGGCGGCGAAGTGCTGTTGCAAAGTCTGCTTCAGGCCGGTTTCCAGTTTGGTGAAATGAACATTTTCCATCGCCATGTGAACCCCGCTGGCGCAGGCCCGGTGTTGTTCAGCCTGGCGAATATGGTTAAACCCGGTTCGTTTAATGTCGATGCCATGTCCGAGTTCTCGACGCCCGGCGTGTCCATTTTCATGATGGTGCCGTCTTATGGCGATGCCAGCCAAAACTTTAAACTGATGTTACAGTCTGCACAGCGTATTGCTGATGATGTTGGCGGTGTGGTGCAGGATGACGAACGTCGTATGATGACGCCGCAGAAGGTTGAATCCTACAAAGCCCGCATTCGCGATGTGCTGAAAGCCAACGCCTGATAGACATTTATGTGAAAACATAAGTTTGCGAATGCAGTGGGTGAGAGAAGCCTCCGTTAGTGGAGGCTTTTTTTATTCTTCGATCCGGTAGCGCTGTGGTGTAAAAAAGCAAGAAAAGGTGAAACGTAGTGAGTGAAGCAAAAGGATTAAAACAAGAGCTTGGGCTGATTCAGGGCGTGGGGTTGCTGTCTACTTCTCTGCTGGGGACTGGGGTGTTTGCCGTTCCCGCGCTGGCCGCACAGCTGGCACAGCAAGACAGTCTATGGGCGTGGCCGATCTTGATCCTGCTTGTTTTTCCTATCGCCATTGGCTTTGCCGCGCTAGGGCAACATTTTCCTAATGCGGGCGGGGCAGCGCACTTTGTTAACCTCGCCTTTGGGCCGCGTATGGCACGGGTGACTGGCTGGCTATTCCTGTCCGTTATTCCGTTGGGTCTGCCCGCTGCTTTGCAGATTGCTGCCGGATTCTGGCAGGCGGCGTTTGGCTGGAGCGATCTGGGGCTGCTCTGCGTACAGCTGCTGACGCTCGGTGGTATCTGGCTGCTTGGCCTGCGCAGTGCGGGATCCAGCGCCAACATTCAGATCGTCATTGCAATGCTAGTGGTGGGGCTGGTTGCCGCAATCTGGTGGCAGGGCGATATCACGCCCGCGCATATTCCCTGGCCGTCAGTGAGTGAACTGTCATGGTCTAACACTTTCGGCGCGCTGGCTGTGATGTTCTGGTGCTTCGTTGGCCTTGAGGCTTTTGCCCATATGGCGACGGAGTTTCGGGTGCCGGAACGTGATTTTCCACGGGCTTTACTGATCGGTATGCTGGTTGCCGGCGCGGTTTACTGGGGATGTACGGTGGCCGTGCTGCATTTTAAAGCCTACGGTGAAGGGATTGCCGCAACGGCCTCATTGCCGGGTATCGTCGTGCAACTGTTTGGCGAACACGCGCTGTGGATTGCCTGCTTTGTTGGGTATCTGGCCTGCTTTGCCAGCGTGAATATCTACACGCAGGGCTTCGCCCGTTTAGTCTGGTCGCAGACATCGAAAGGAAGTGCATTAGCGAAGCTGTCTGCAGGGCAGACTCCAGTGAATGCGCTGTCGGTTGTGGTGGCGTGCTGTCTGGTGTGTTGCCTGTTGATTTACTGGCTCAGACTACCGCTGGATATGCTGATTGTGTATGCGAACGGTATCTTTGTGCTGATTTATCTGCTGTGCATGTTGGCGGGGTGGCGTCTGCTGAAAGGGCGCGCCAAAGTGATGGCGGCAATAGGCGGAATGCTTTGCTGTGCGCTGTTGCTGATGATCGGCTGGAAATCGCTGTATGCGTTAATCATGCTGGCCGCGCTATGGCTGTTCCTGCCGCGCAAGCAGGTCGAACTGGTTTCCCACTGAGTCGTTTATTCTGAATTCCGTGACGTGAAATCTGTGTTTCTTAAGGCTGTCGCTGGTGCGGGGTAGGGAATCGAGCAACGCCCTGACTAGGGCGCTGCATTGCGATGATAACGCGTTGTTGTGATGAGACGAGTTATTGTGATGACTCGTCGTTTTCCGGCGCTGCGGCGGGCTTTTCTTCCGTAGACAGTTTCGCTTCCAGCTCGGTCATACGCTGTTCCAGACGGGCAATCTTCTCGCGCGTGCGGAGCAGAACCTGCGTCTGAATATCGAACTCTTCACGGTTCACCAAATCCAATCGGGTCAGCTGTGCCTGCAAGACCTGACGAATCTTTTTCTCCACATCATCACCCAATTCCCGGATACCTTTTGGCATGGATTCATGCACTTGACGGGCGATTTGCTCAATCTTCTTTGGGTCAATCATGTCGCTTTCCTGATTAGGTTATGTAAGTTATTACTATAGCAAGTGTAATGGGTATAAATAAAATCTGACATCTGCTTTGCACATATTCAGCATAATTTTACTGTAATCCAGCATACGTTTTGCCCTATTTCCTGTGGCGGATCAATTGCCCTATCGAGGTATTAGCGTTATAGTAAACCCGCTTATTCTCAGGGCGGGGTGTAATTCCCCACCGGCGGTAAACCAGTACACATACTGGAAGCCCGCGAGCGCTCTCGCTGTGTTTTCCGATTTAATTATCGATTTCGCAGCGTGGGGTCAGCAGATCCGGTGTAATTCCGGAGCCGACGGTTAAAGTCCGGATGGGAGAGAGTAACGGTATCTGTCGGGCTATATGCCCGCTCGCGTTATTTTTGTTAACTATTACTATGCAACCAGTCGTAATGGTTACTCCTCAAGCTCGCCCTGATTCTGGTAATCCATAATAACATTGAGGTTTTTTACCATGAATCAGACATTACTTTCTGAATTTGGCAATCCTACCGAACGCGTAGAACGCGCACTTGATGCATTGCGTCACGGCCGCGGCGTGCTGGTGTTGGATGATGAAGATCGTGAAAACGAAGGTGACATGATCTTTTCCGCTGAAAATATGACCGTTGAACAAATGGCGCTGACGATTCGTCACGGCAGTGGCATCGTGTGCCTGTGCCTGACGGAAGAGCGTCGCCAGCAGTTGGAATTGCCGATGATGGTGGAGAAGAACTCCAGCCATTACCAAACGGCATTCACCGTGACGATCGAAGCCGCCGAAGGCGTGACGACGGGCGTTTCTGCTACCGACCGCCTGACCACCATTCGTGCCGCGATTGCGGATAACGCCAAGCCGAGCGATCTGAATCGTCCTGGTCACGTATTCCCGCTGCGCGCCCAACCGGGTGGCGTGTTAACGCGCGGTGGTCATACTGAAGCGACGGTTGATCTGATGAAGCTGGCGGGCCTGAAGCCGTCTGGTGTTCTGTGTGAACTGACGAACGATGATGGTTCAATGGCGCACGCGCCGGAAGTGATCACGTTTGCCAAACAGCACGATATGCCGGTACTGACGATTGAAGATCTGGTGGCTTACCGCATCGCGGCAGCGCGCAAAGCCAGCTGATTCTCGCAGCGTATAGCGAAATAAAAAGGGCCGATTAATCGGCCCTTTTGTATTTTATGTATTATTTTTTTATTAGTTAGGTTTTTTAGCGGCTAACCAGTGCTTACGGCTTTCTTGCCAGTAGCGTGGCGAAGCGCAGCTTGATGCGGTTACCCTGCGCATCGGTCTTGTGTAGCTCACCCATATCCTCGTTGTATTTGAGGATCTCCCAATCGGCGTAATAGTCCTTCAGCTCGTTTTCTTTAAAGGTGAACGAGAAAGGCATTGGGCACGGGCAATCTTCCGTCGACATCGCCGCGATAATCAGGTTGTAGCCGCCGTTAACGGTGCTGTCCTGCATATTGCTGATGATGTGCGGAATACGATCGCGTTCCAGGAACATCAGCACGACGGTCGACAGGATGAAGTCGTACTGTTCTTTGATTTCCGCCAGATTGATGTTGTAAACGCCCGCACGAATGTTTTCCAGCGCTTCGCTCTTGATGATGTTATTCAGCGAATCAATGCTTTGCTCGTGCTTATCACAGGCCGTGACGTCAAACCCGCGCAGGTTCAGGTACAGCGAGTTGCGCCCGCCGCCGCAGCCTAAATCGAGCGTTTTGCCCGGCTTGATGTGCTGCACGGCGTTGATCACTTCGGAATGGGTACGCGTCAGACCGTATTTTTTATGGTAAAAATCTTCCGCTGAGCAGAAAAAGCTGAGCTGACATTCCAGATTGTCAGAAAACGAGACGATGCGATGCCACGCCTGCGGCTCAACAAACGGCGGCTGGTTCTGCTCGGAGAACTGGAATGTCTCCAGCGTCTCGCCGTCTTCGGTCAGCATGGAGAAGGTCATTTCCCCTTTCAACACGGTCAGTTTTGCCCAGGTGCCTTCCTGCGTGTTGTGCTTTTCCTGAAACGCGGCAGGCAGCGTCTGGCTGTTCCACTGCGGCATCTTCTTATAACAAATGAGATCTTGCATCTTTACCTCGGTCTGTAAATTCTAAAAGCGATAGCCGTATTCTATTAATCCGCACGCAGGCTGACCAGAAAATATGTATTTTAAATGCATTATTTATTTTGCTGGCTCAGGCCGTGGCTGAACGCACTGTGGAAAGCTGTCGCAGCAGCGGAAATGCCTCTTTCATCCGCTCACCGCCGACCACAAAAGCGCGTAGCACCTGCTGACCATCCAGCGCTTTTGCTACCATCCCCTGTTCGTTCCATTCCTGCTGCCAGTGCAAATCACCGCCGGTGGTATCGCCTGCCATCTGTAAGGGAAACAGCGGCGTCTTGATTTTTACCAGCATCGGCGGCAGCGTTAGCGTCTCACTGGCACCCAGCAGGTTTTTCGCCAGCGTAATCGCGCTGAGCTGAATCGGCTGCAGGAAAGGCAGGAGCTTACCACCAATCTCCGCGCAGTCGCCCAGCGCATAAATCAGTGGATCGGTGGTCTGCAACTGCGCATTGGTTTGAATGCCTTTTTGCACCGCCAAACCTGCTGCTTTCGCTAACTGCGTGTTGGCCTGTAAACCGATAGCGGAGAGGACTTCGTCCACCTCGACAGAACGACCATCGGTAAATGTGGCTTGTATGCCAGTTTCGGTTTTCTCCAACTGTTGCAGAGTCGTGTTCAGCAACAGCGAAACGCCCTGCTGCGTTAGCGTGAACTGTAGGCGCGCGCTGACTTCGGGCGGCATCAACGCGGGCAGAATGCTGCTGGCACAGTCAACCAGCGTGACCCGTTTTCCAGCGCGACCCAAATCCATCGCCAGCTCAGTCCCGATGAGTCCGGCACCGAGCACCAGTAGGCGTTCGGCCTGCCAGAGCCGACTTTCGTGGGTACGATATTCCTGCTGGCTATTGAGCGTCAGCATATGTTCGCGTCCCGGAATCGGCGGCACCATCGCACTGGCACCCGTTGCGAACACCAGCTTGTGGTAATCGTAACGATCCGTGCCGCAGATGACCTGTTGCGCCTGGCGGTCAATGGCGGTGACGCGCGTATTTGCCAGCAGCGCAATGCGGTTTTCTTCAGCAAACGCGGTTGCCGACATCTTGGTCAGATCGTCGGCGTGCTGTTGCAGACCCATCACATGGCTTAGATCCGGCTTGTTGTACTCATCGCCGCTATCGGCAGTAATCAGGCGGATAGGGCAGTGCGCATCCAGCTTGCGCAGCTGTCGGATGAGCTGGCGGGCGGCAAAGCCCGCGCCAATAATCACGATATCTTTCATCATCCTCTCCTTAGCGAATCGGATTGAAAACGTCTTTGCCCAGCCCACATTCCGGGCAGAGGAAGCTGTCTGGTACGTCCGACCACATGGTGCCTGGGGTGACATCCTGCATCGGTTCGCCGAGTGCCGGATCGTAGATCCACTGGCAGACGCTGCACACCATACAACCGTTTTCTGACTGTGCCGCTGGCTGTGCGGTTGACTGTGGCGCAGCGACTTCATTGCATCCGCAGGCGCTCTCGGCTGGGGCGCTCACATTCTGCGGGGCGGTGGTGGTTTGCGGTGCCGCAGCAGTCTGTTTTACGGGCGAGATGACGCGACGGGCAGGCGTGTCATCCAGCGGATGTAATGCCCACTGACGGGCGATTTCGCGACCGTGATTGCGGCAAATTTCCAGCGCGGAACCATCAGGACGCCATTTGGTTTTCAGCGCCAGCGTGGTTTCAAAACCGGCATCCATCAGACGGGTTTGAACGCGGTCTACCGCACCGCCGTTCCAGCCGTAGCTACCGAACGCCGAGGCTTTCTTGTTTTGGAAACGCAGCCCGGTGATCTCTTCCAGCATGGCAGCGACCTTCGGCATCATCACGTTATTCATGGTGGATGAACCGACTAACACGCCTTTCGAGCGGAACACCTGTGTCAGGATTTCGTTCTTGTCGTGACGGGCGACGTTATAAATTTTTACCGCTACGCCGGGATCGACATCATTGATGCCTTGCGCAATGGCGTCAGCCATCATGCGGGTGTTATTGGACATGGTGTCGTAAAACAGCGTGATGCGATCTTCCTGATAGCTGTCCGCCCACTTCAGATACAGGTGGATGATCTGGGCCGGATCGTCACGCCATACCACGCCGTGTGAGGTTGCCACCATCGACAGCGGCAGGTTAAAGCCCAGCACTTCGTGGATCTTGGCGGTCACCAAGCGGCTGAACGGCGTCAGAATATTGGCGAAATAGCGCTGGCACTGCTCGAACAGTTCAGTTTGATCCACTTCGTCATTGAACAGGTGCTCATCGCAGTAGTGCTGACCGAACGCATCGTTACTGAACAGCACGGCATCTTCGGTCATGTAGGTCATCATGCTGTCCGGCCAGTGCAGCATTGGTGTTTCGATAAAGATCAGCTGCTTGCCGTTGCCGATATCCAGCGTGTCGCCAGTTTTGACCGTGTGGAAATTCCACTCAGGGTGGTGGTGGTGCCCAGTAATGGAATCGATCGCATTGTAGGTACAATAAATTGGCGTGTTGGGAATACGCGCCATCAGTTCGCTCAGTGCCCCGGCGTGATCCTCTTCGGCGTGGTTGATCACGATGTAGTCAATCGTGTTCAGATCCACTTCTGCCATCAGATTCTGCACAAACTCACGGCTGAATTTGTGATCGACGGTATCGATCAGCACGGTTTTCTCTTCGCGGATCAGGTAGCTGTTGTAGCTACTGCCTTGCAGCGTCTTGTATTCGGTGCCGTGAAAATCACGAACTTCCCAGTCGCGTTGTCCAACCCAGTGGATATTGTTCTTAACGTGAATTGTCATGTTCTGAAACCTCAGTAGTCATAGTCGGGAATATGCTGTAGAGATTGCAGGAAGTGTGCCAATTTTTAATGTATTGATTTATAACGCTTTAATAAATAGTGATTGTCAAAATGACATGCTTTATCTATTGTCTTAATGACACAGGCTCTGTCATTAGGACACACCATGACACTCTCTATTAACGCCCTTGCCCGCATTGCCATCGAGCTGCAAATGGGGCTATCGAATCAGGATCGTTTCCAGCGTTTAATCAACAGCCTGCGCCAGCTGTTGCGCTGTGATGCCTCGGCGCTGCTGCGTTACGAGAATCAGCTGTTCCGTCCGTTGGCGATCGACGGTCTGGCACCGGACGTGCTGGGGCGACGTTTTCGCCTGTCCGATCATCCCCGTCTGGAGGCGATTGCTCGCGCGGGTGACGTAGTGCGCTTTCCGGCGGACAGCCAGCTTCCTGATCCCTATGACGGTCTGATCCCCAGTCAGGAAGATCTTAAGGTGCATGCCTGCGTCGGCCTGCCGCTGTTTGCCAATCAGAACCTGATCGGGGCGCTGACCGTGGACGGCATGGATCCTTGCCAGTTCGACCATTTTAGCGATGAAGAACTGCGGCTGGTGGGGGCAATGGCGGCGGCGGCGCTGAGCAACGCGCTGCTGATGGAGCGTCTTGAGCGACAGTTGCCCGCACCGGTTCGTGCTGAAAGCCCGGCAGCGGAAAGCGTCGAGGAAATGGTTGGGCTGTCGGAACCGATGCAGCGGTTGAAGAAAGAGGTCGATATCGTCGCAGGTTCCGACCTTAACGTATTGATTATGGGGGAAACCGGCGTTGGTAAAGAGCTGGTGGCGCGGGCGATTCATCGCGGTTCCAGCCGGGCAAGTCATCCTCTGGTGTACCTGAACTGTGCCGCGCTGCCGGAGTCGGTCGCGGAGAGCGAGCTGTTTGGTCATGTGAAGGGCGCGTTTACCGGAGCAATCCACCATCGAACCGGCAAGTTTGAAATGGCGGATAATGGCACGCTGTTTCTGGATGAGATTGGCGAACTGTCGCTGACGCTACAGGCTAAGCTGCTGCGCGTATTGCAGTATGGCGATCTCCAGCGCGTAGGTGATGACAGTAGCCTGAAAGTGAACGTGCGCGTGCTGGCGGCAACTAACCGCGATTTGCGACAGGCGGTGCTGGATGGCGCTTTCCGTGCTGATTTGTTTCACCGTCTGAGCGTGTTCCCGCTGTCTGTACCACCATTGCGCGAGCGTCGTCAGGATGTGGCGCTGTTGGCTGGATTCTTCTGTGAACGTAGCCGTGCGCAGCTGGGGCTGGCACGACTGGCGTTGACGGCAGACGCGGGGGCGCTGTTGGAACAGTACGACTGGCCGGGGAACGTGCGCGAGCTGGAACACGCTATTTACCGCGCCACCGTGCTGGCGAGAGCAGGGCAGGAATCGGGCGAGGTGCTGTTAGGCCCTGAGCATTTCAATCTCGAACTTCCTTCCCAGCCCGTTCATGCGACCCCCGGCTCATCGAGCGCTATCGACACCGCGCCGGCGTATTTCATCAGCGGCGGCCTGCGAGAGGCAACGGACGACTATCAGCGTCGGATCATCCAACAAACGCTTGCACGCCATGAAGGTAACTGGTCATCCTGCGCAAGAGAACTGGAAATGGACAGCGGCAACCTGCACCGTTTGGCAAAGCGGTTAGGCATCAAATAAAAAACGCCCCGAAAATCGGGGCGTTGAGGTTGCTGACAAAGCCCGCAGAGCGGGGTAACGGATAGATCGTAAAGACGCTGCAAGTACGTCCCTGTAAGCTCGGATTGCGCCATCCCTGGCGCAAACGCTTTACTCTTCTATTCCGTTACTCCCGTTTTCATTCGGCAAATAGGTTTGTGAACGGTCTGAACGCGCCCCGAAAATCGGGGCGTTGGCACACGAAATATCGCCTAACCTCTAATTACTACAGGACTGAGTTAACCGCATTTCACGCACTTGGCGCTCTGGATCACCTGGAAGAAATCATTGCCTTTATCATCGACCAGAATAAAGGCAGGGAAATCTTCGACTTCGATTTTCCAGATGGCTTCCATTCCCAGTTCCGGGTATTCCACGCAGGTCAGGCTCTTGATGCTGTTCTGCGCCAGAATCGCGGCCGGGCCGCCGATGCTGCCGAGGTAAAAACCGCCGTGTTTATGACACGCGTCGGTTACCTGCTGACTGCGGTTGCCTTTCGCCAGCATGATCATGCTGCCGCCGTTGGCTTGCAGTAAATCAACATAGGAATCCATGCGGCCAGCGGTGGTTGGGCCTAACGAGCCGGACGGGTAGCCTTCTGGCGTTTTCGCCGGGCCCGCATAGTAAATCGGGTGATCTTTGATGTACTGCGGCAGGCCTTCGCCGTTATCCAGACGTTCCTTCAGCTTGGCGTGAGCAATGTCACGACCCACGATGATGGTGCCGGTCAGCGAAAGACGGGTGGATACCGGATACTGTGACAGCGTTTTCAGGATCTCAGCCATCGGACGGTTCAGGTCGATTTTAACCGCATCGCCTTCACCCGTTTCACGCAGATGTTCAGGAATATATTTACCCGGATTCTGCTCTAACTGCTCCAGCCAGACGCCCATGCGGTTGATCTTGCCTTTGATGTTACGGTCAGCGGAACAGGACACGCCCATACCGACCGGACAAGATGCGCCGTGGCGCGGCAGGCGGATAATCCGCACGTCGTGCGCAAAGTATTTACCGCCAAACTGTGCGCCCAGACCCAGGTCGCGTGCAGCTTCCAGAATCTCTTGTTCCAGCGCGACATCGCGGAATGCCTGACCGTGCTCGTTGCCTTCGGTCGGCAGCTCGTCGTAGTACTTGGTTGACGCCAGCTTAACGGTTTTCAGCGTAGTTTCTGCTGAGGTGCCGCCAATGACAAATGCGATATGGTACGGCGGGCAAGCCGCGGTGCCCAGCGAGCGCATTTTCTCGATCAGGAAGCTTTTCAGTTTACCCGGCGTCAGCAGCGCTTTGGTTTCCTGATACAGGTAGGTTTTGTTGGCTGAACCGCCACCTTTGGTGACGAACAGGAATTTATAGTCTTTGCCTTCGGTGCTGTAGAGATCAATCTGCGCGGGCAGGTTGGTGCCGGTGTTAACTTCGTTATACATATCCAGCGCGGCGTTCTGCGAGTAGCGCAGGTTGTCTTCAATGAACGTGTTGTACACACCTTTGGACAGCGCTTCGGCATCATTACCGCCCGTCCAGACGTTCTGGCCTTTTTTACCGACAATAATTGCCGTACCGGTATCCTGACAGGTCGGCAGGATGCCTTTGGCGGAAATTTCTGAGTTGCGCAGGAATTGCAGAGCAACGTATTTATCGTTTTCGCTGGCTTCTGGGTCGTGAAGAATATCGGCAACTTGCTGCTGGTGAGCGGGGCGGAGCATGAAAGAGGCATCGTGGAAGGCTTGCTGCGCCAGAAGGGTCAACGCGGCTGGATCGATCTTCAGGATGTCCTGACCTTCAAATTGCGCGACAGAGACAAAGTCGGTGCTCAACAGGCGATATTCGGTGTCATCTTTACTGAGTGGAAACGGATCTTGGTAATAGAAGGGTTTATTCGACATTTTTTTCTCACTTGCAATTGCATCAATTAGTAAATTTTCACCTTATAGGATTCAGCATCTTATTATTAAGGCGTATTACTGCAGCACTACAGGGATGTCTCGAATACAAAAGTAGTAATCACCATAATAGTATGGTTTTTTGTCGGGAAGTACTACTTTGGTACATCACAATAATAATGATGTCGTGCATTATTTTCTCTGTGACTGATGAGCGAAACCGCCGCACGGCTCGGGTTTCCGCGGACAGGCAACTCAGGAAAATGCGTATGGTTTAGCGTGAAAATATTTCTCTTTTAATTGGCTTAATTAAGTAAAGTAAATGGTGAAATTAAAAACAATAACCATTTCATCTTTAATGTTATTCGTTGGCGATATAAAGAAACTGTTATTGGTTTTTTATCGCTTCATGGAAAAACAGGCAGATCACCAAAGCCACTGCGCGGTGACAGAGGTGATGACGGATGTGATGTTGCCAATACAGTGACGGCGTTATGGCGGCGTAGTCTCTTGTTGGGCAAGGAGATTGTCGATCATCCATAGTCCTGCTGGGCCGGGTGGATGGGGTTTGGACCAGACAACGTCCACGTCAATCCACTGTGGCCAGCCCGTGACAGGCAGCTCCACCAGTTTTCGCTGGTCGTATTGCGCCACCAGCCAGCGTGGCAGAATGCTCCAGCCGTGCCCCTGCTGCGCCATTTCCAATAGCATCAGGTAGGACGGCGCAGACCAGACGATCCCTTCCGGTTGCAGCCGATCGCTGCGTTTATAGGTATTGAGATAGAGCTGGCGGATTGTCGCCAACTGACTGCGCGTTACGGTTTTTTCCGTTGCGAGCGGGTGCGCTGCCGACACAAAGATGGCCATGTCGGTTTTGACCTGCAAACGCGCGGCGGCAATGTCGGTCGGGTAATCCGCCTGAGTGCGCACTAGCCCGACATGCGCACGGTTTGTTTGCAGCAGATCGATCACGTCATCGCCTTCTGCAATCAGGCATTCAAATTCAATATCAGGAAAATGATGGGCGAAACGCTGAAGCACGGGTTCGTAGTGGGGCGCTTGCCAGATATCGGACAGCACAAACGTCAGGCGGGGTTCGATATGGTCGGCTAAACGGATCGCCAGCCCATCCAGTTCTTCGCTGGCGGATAAGATCGCCTGTACGTGGGAAAGCACTTTTCTGCCTGCCAGCGTGAGCACCGGCTGGTGACCGGATCGATCAAACAGCGTCAGCCCCAGATCGGCTTCCAGATTGGCGATGGCCGCGCTGATCGTGGACTGGCTTTTATGCAATCGCCGTGCGGCGGCGGAAAACGAGCCCGCATCAACGGTGGTCACAAAAGCCAACAAGGATTCCGGTGAATATCGCATTTTTATCTATACCCTAAATAATTCGAGTTTCAGGAAGGCGGCGACGCAGTGAATCCCCAGGAGCTTACTTCAGTAAGTGACTGGGGTGAGCGAGGAAAGCCAACGCACATGCAACTTGAAGTATGACGAGTATATCGTTTTTATCGATGGAATCTAACTGTACTCTACCACCTTATGCGATGAAAATAGCCGCAGTCAGAACCAAACAATGAATAAAAGTGAATGTGCTATGCAAAACAAAACCAACAAAACGTTACGTGAACGTGTGTACCATGCGGTGGGCTTTGAGCTAATCGCGTTGACGATCTGTGCGCCAGCGGGTGCCTGGCTGCTGAATAAGCCGCTGTTCGATATGGGCGCACTGGCAATCATGCTGTCCAGCGTCGCGATGATCTGGAATATGATCTACAACTCGATATTCGATCGCCTATGGCCAGCGGATCGCGTTAAGCGTCGGCTGCCGATTCGTATCGCTCACGCGCTGGGGTTTGAAGGCGGCTTTATCCTGATCGGTCTGCCGCTGGCGGCGTGGATGCTGAACGTCACGCTGTGGCAGGCGCTGATGGTGGAGATCGGCTTCTTCCTGTTCTTCCTGCCGTACACCGTGGTGTACAACTGGGCTTACGATACGCTGCGGGAACGCATTATGAACCGCCGCCATCACGCTCAGCAGGTTTCAGCCAGTTCTCGTCTGCGCTAATTTGTCTGTGTTAATTCCGCGCGTTACCGGTGTGTCAGCTTAAAGCTCTGATACGCCGGTAGTTCAAGCGAACGCCATAAATACCAGGATGCCACCGTGCGATAAGGCTGACAGTGCAGGCTCAGTGCCTGTAACTCGCGCGGTTTCGGCATGTCCTGCAAATCGTAGACGTAGCGCAACCCCTGCCGAATACCGAGATCGTCGAGCGGCATGATGTCGGTGCGTTCCAGCGAGTAAATCAAAAACATTTCGACCGTCCAGCGCCCGATCCCCTTGAGCGACGTCAACTGCTGAATGAGCGTGTCATCATCCCTCTCTGCGGCCTGTTCGAGGCTGGGCACCAAACCGCTCAGCGCACCTTGGGCGATGCCATGCAGCGTATCCGCTTTACGGGCGGAAAAACCGCACTGCCGTAGCGTGTCGGTGGAACAGGCCAGTATCTGTTCCGGGGTGGGAAAGACATCGTCATGTACTCGTAGGAGTTTCGCGACCATCGCATCCCCGGCACGCGTCGTTAGCTGCTGATAGGCAACCGCACGCATCAGCGCTTCATAAGGTTCCCGATGTGGCGCGGTCTGATGGCGACAGTCGCCAATCTGTTCGATCAGGCTGGCCCAGCGTGTATTGATGGCGCTGAGATGGTTTTTGGCATGCTGCGTGAAATCCGACGGCGAGTGGGATGGCATAAACGACTTCCGTGATGAGAACGCAAAGGACAGAAAACGAGCATAGGAGATTGCCGCACAGCGCGCCATGTGGGAAGACGATTCGAATGAAAAAGCAAGCCGTGCCGATGGTGATGATACGTAGTAGTGGGAACTGCCGGAGGAGGGGATATTTCAGCGGCAGGCTATGCCGCTGTTATGCGATTAATAATACTCGCCGTGGCGATAGTCCCAGGTGGTGAAGGTATCAGACAGTAGCGACATCACCTTATCCACATCCAGCCCTTTACGTATCAGCGCCGGGCACGGATATACGCTCCGCCTCCCTTTCTGTTCCGGTATCAGCTGACCTTCCGTATCCACCATCGACACCATCACGCCTTGCTCGTAGCGTGTGTCATGGGACTTATTCGGCTGGATAGATTTCACGTAATCGTCGGCTTCGATAATCAGATCGGCAAAGGCACTGATCCGTTCACCGATCCCCTCCACTTCGCCCCGATTGCCTTTGCCTGACGGGTTAGCTGAACTGGCAAAGGTTAATTTACCGTACTTTTCCCACAGCTCCTGCGTGAGGATTTCGCTCGGTTTACCGAACTTAATTACGAAACAACTGGTTTTGCGATCGTCCATCATCAGCGCTTTCGAGCCGTCTTTGGGGATACGCACTAATGCGCTGTCGTGCCAGGGAAGGATGCAGCCCAGCAGCACGTCGGCATCCCAATGGCGTTGATATAACTGTTCGATTTCTGGGTTTAGCTGTGCCAGCGCTTTCAACTGCGCGATGGATCCACACAGCACGACACCCGGCTTGCTTCGGCTGCGCTGTTTGGCATCAAATTTGCGCTCCAGCCCGGCCTTATCTGAAGCCATGATGATGTAACCCACCTTGGTGGGCGAAACGATGATTCCCCCACCGCGTGACATAATCTGCACCGCATCGTCATGCAAACCGCCATTCCAGTGAACTTTACTTCCACTCATGTTGCCTCCTGATTGCTGAGAAAAAGCTGAGTCTCACCGTGTACCATTTATTCGCATCACAGATTTGTTCAAAAAGTAACCGACAATGTCGGCGGAAATATCAACATCGGGACGATCCGAATGAAAAAGCAAGAGTTGAACGTGTGCGTAAGGTCGCTCTGGTTTAGCGTTAGCGCATGGCGAGACTTTTAGCCGTATCAAGACGGGCAGTAGTATTAAGACTGACAGTAATATTAAGGCTGGCAGTCAGACTGAGATTGGAATGAGGTTGAGGTGCCTATGATGCGTAACGATACACCGTTTCAGGATGCCGACTCGCGCTGGCAGGCGGTGGTGACGCGTAATCAAGCGGCTGACGGCTGCTTTATCTATGCGGTGAAAACCACAGGGATTTACTGTGCACCCTCCTGTGCATCACGTCAGCCCCTGCGTGAAAATGTGGTGTTCTTCGCGACGGCCGATGAGGCGCAGGCGGCGGGCTTCCGCCCCTGTAAACGCTGCCGTCAGGGAACTCTTTCGCGGCAGGAGCAGCAGGCGCAGCAGATTGCCCACGCCTGCCGGATGATTGAGCAGTCGGAGCATCAGCCGACGCTGGCGGTGTTGGCTCAGGCGGTGGGGATAAGTGCGTTCCATTTTCATCGCGTGTTCAAAACCATAACCGGTCTGACGCCAAAACAGTATGCCAGCGCCCATCGCCATCGGCAGCTACGTGAACAGTTGGCAGATAGCGGCACGGTGACTGCCGCGATTACGGCAGCGGGCTATGATGCCAGCGGGCGCTTTTATGCCGAAGCGGGTGCGCATTTAGGGATGACGCCGACGGCGTTTCAGAACAAAGGAAAAGGGATGACGATCCACTTTGGCGTTGGCCGCTGCTCACTCGGCGAGGTGCTGGTGGCAGAAAGTGAGAAAGGGATCTGCGCGATTCTACTGGGAGACGATCCTGAATCTCTGCTCAACGCGCTTCAGGAGATGTTTGCCAACGCACAGTTGGTCGGTGGCGATGTGGCGTTTGAGCAACGGATGTCGCAGGTTGTCGGGTTTGTCGACGATCCTGCAATCGGGTTCACGCTGCCGCTGGATATTCGTGGCACGGCATTTCAACAGCGAGTCTGGAAGGCGCTACGGGCGATTCCGGCTGGAGAAACGCTGAGCTATCGTGACGTCGCTGAGCGCATTGGATCGCCGGCCGCCGTGCGCGCTGTCGCGGGTGCCTGTGCCGCGAACCGGCTGGCGGTTGCGATTCCCTGCCATCGCGTGGTTCGGCATGACGGTGCACTGTCAGGCTATCGCTGGGGCGTCGTGCGTAAACGCGCACTGTTGGAGAAAGAATTGGTGGATAAAGAGCAGTTGGACAAAGAACTGCTGGAGAAAGAACAGGCCGTACATCCACAAGGGGAATCGTTATCGTGAATTTTGATTTATTTGCCGATGAAGCGCCGCGTCGCTGGACGGAAACGCTGGCACCGGGTGCGGTCATCCTGCGTGGACGCGCCCATGACGATGCTCCGGCGTTGCTTGCGGCGCTGAAAGCCGTCACTGCACATGCACCGCTGCGAAATATGGTCACGCCGGGCGGCTTTGTGATGTCGGTGGCGATGAGCAACTGCGGGCCGCTCGGTTGGGTGACGGATGAACGCGGCTATCGTTACACTGCACAGGATCCGCTGAGCGGAGAGGCGTGGCCCGCGATGCCAGAGATTTTTTCCCGGCTGGCGAAGCAGGCGGCGAGCGAAGCGGGTTTTGTCGATTTTGAACCGGATGCTTGTTTGATAAATCGCTATGATGTCGGCACGCGCATGTCTTTGCATCAGGATAAAAACGAACGGGATTTTCACCAGCCTATCGTGTCCGTTTCACTGGGGCTCAGCGCGATGTTCCTGTTTGGCGGCATGGCGCGTAGTGATAAAGCGCAGCGTGTGCCGTTAACACATGGCGATGTGGTGGTCTGGGGCGGTGAATCGCGGCTCTACTTCCACGGCATTCTGCCGTTGAAAAGTGGCAACGTGCCGGAAGGGATGTCCGACGAATGCCGTTTTAACCTGACGTTTCGTAAAGCTGGATAGGGGAACCACAGGGATGATTCCCCTGTGGTCACCCCGTGTATCTCGATATTCAAACGATTTTAGGCTTAAGCGCTAGCGCTTATTTCTTGCTGAACTTCATGTAATCGAGGGCACTTTCTGCCGCGATACGACCGGAGTTGAGCGCAAAGCCAAACGTGCCGCCGCCTAACAGCAGGTCATAGGTGTCGCCATACATGCCAGCAGCATCATTACCCGTGACGTACAGACCCGGAATGACTTCGCCGGATTTATCTATCGCCTGCATTTTCTCGTCGATCTTCACGCCGCCTAATGTGCCCAGCGCGGCCGGTTGCATTCTCACCGCATAGAACGGACCTGTTTTGACCGGACGCAGGTAATCCATGTTTTTGTTAAACACCTCATCCCGCTTTTGCGTCGCAAATTTGTTGTTTTCTTCCAGCGTATTCTTTAGCACGCTCGCATCAACGCCCATCTCTTTTGCCAGCCCGTCGATGGTGGCTGATTTGAAGACGAAGCCGCGATTTTTCTGACTTTCCTTCGTAAATTCGCTATCAAATTTAGTCAGCTTGGTATTGGCGATCACCCATTCACCAATCGGCACATCAATGCCGTCTTCGACGTAATGCTTACGGGATGTCTCGTCAAAAATGGAGTACATGATGCCGCCCGCTTTTGACAGCGCGTTGCCGGAGTGTGGCCAGATGATGACGTTGGATTCATCGGTAAAGCGTCGGCCGTGTTGGTCAACCCACAGATAGGGCTGACGCGCGGCGGCCAGCAGGTGAGAGTTCGGGGCGTAGTCTGGCAGGCCGGGGCGATAGGCTTGCAGCAGGCCCAGACCGTCCGGTTTGGCGCCCGCTTTCCAGGCCATATTAATTCCGTCGCCATCTTTACCGACGTTACCGACCATGATGGTATCGGGGAAAGCGGCGTATTTTTGCAGCATCTCTTTATTGTTGGCATAGCCGCCGGTTGCGATGATGACAGCTTTGGCGTCTATCTGTACGGTGTTGCCCTCGCTATCTTGCGCGATAACGCCGGTGACTTTGCCGTCTTTCACGACCAGATCTTTACCCGCCATTTTCACCAGCGTGGTGACATCCATGCTTTTAAACTGCTCGTGGAATGTTTTGATCAGGTGGCGTCCGTGGCCGGGGCCGTCGATCACATGCCAGGTCAGCATGCCGCCAGGGCCGCCGGGGCCGATATATTCAAACTTGATGCCTTTCGATTTCACCCATTCAATCGTATCCGCAGAACGGTTGACGAAAGCGCGAACCACGAAAGGATTGGCCATCCAGTGGCTGTAATCCATGATGGTCTTAAAGGCCATATCAGGTGTGACCACAATTCCCTGACGTTTCTGCAGGCTGCTGTTGGCGGCGAAGATGCCTTCGGCAAAGTTACCCGTGCCACCGACGATCGGTTGTTTTTCCAGTAAGACGATCTTCGCCCCTTTCTCTGCGGCGGCCATCGTTGCCGATGTGCCCGCCGCACCCGCGCCGATAATAACGATATCCGCGCTTTTTGGGATTTCCGGCTTTGCCGCGTCCGCTGCCTGCGCGGTAGACCAGCTCATCATCGAGAGACAGAGCGTCGCGAGTACACTTTTTCTGAAGCGTTTCATGATGTTTTCCTTAATGTTATTCGTATTCTTACAATGCAGTCGTGCTGCGTGTGGAGAACCAACGGGATTAATTCGTTTTAGCCTGTGAGTACGCGTCTTCCGACGCTTCTTTCACCGCTTCGCTGGTCATCGTGGCGCCGGACACCCCATCAACCTCAATACTCTGTTTTTCGGTCATGGTTTTCGCGAGTTCGATGGCGGCTTCCCCGCCGACTTCTGGCGTTTCTTCTGGGGCATCAATCGTCGATTTAAGGACTTTCCCCTGCGCATCGATATCGAGCGTAACGGTGACGTCCCCGCCGATACCCTGTCTCGCGGCGGAATAGGTGCCAGCTTTAAAAGTCCCTTCTTGCGCGGCTGCCGTTCCCATTGCGAATAACAGGCAGAGTGGAAGGATTCCTGAGCAGATTTTCATATCAATAGTTCCAGTAGTTTTTGAATGAATACGGTGAGTCACAAATCTATTTCCCATAAATCACGTTATCTCCCATAAATAACGCTATCTCCCATGAATAAAGTGATAGCCGTCGTCGTTATTGAGGGGCTTGAATATCAGGCAGCAAATGGGTAAGCCAATGCCGAGTAATAAAAACAACAGGCTGAAAGCGTTAAGGTTGAAGAGAATTTCAAACTGAGAAAGAAAACGTAATATCGGAAACGTCAGCGTCATACTGAGCATGACGGAAAGTAATTGGCTAATGGTCAGCAGATTATTACCGCTGTGATACGTGCTGTTATTCAGGTTGCTAAAGGCCAGCGTGCTTGCTGCTGAATATAAGGTTGAAATCAACACGCCTAACAGCATGGCGATAATGCCGATAAGTAGCATCGATTTCTCTTGCACGGCAACACTCAGGGCGAGGATACACAGCGACGTGACGCTGGTTGTCAGCATCAACAGCCGACGGTAGCCAATACGCTTGACCATCGGTTCGAACAGCATTTTTGACAGCAGTGCGCCGCTGGAAAAGAGCAGTAAGATCAGGCTGGTTTCAGCGGGTTTACAGGCCAGCGTCGTTTGCAGCATTAACGACAACACGACGGGCGTCGATGCCAGTAGCGTGCGCGTTGCGATGCCGCCAATAACGCCGATAGAAAAAGTTCTGATGCCAAACAGGGCGCGAGGGAATAATGCCGTCTCTGCAATGAGATGCTGCCGATAATAAATAAATACCAAACCCAGCGTGCTACAAGACAGAAATAGCATGACGAACGTTGGCAATATATTTTTCGTGGCGGTGGTTAACATGAAGGCCACGAGAAATAACATCAAAATGGGAAAGACGACTTCATAGGCACCTGTGCGGGTTGTCTCTTTTATGGCAGCAACAGGGATATATCGGGTTGCCAGAAAAAAGCAGAGTAAAGCCAGCGGGATATTAACGAGGAAAATAGCCTGCCATGAGAGAAAGCTAACCAGAATATTGCCGAAAACGGGGCCGATCAGGGTGCCGAGTAATCCCAATAAGGTCACCCGATTCAGGAAGCGTAATTTCAGCTTCTGCGGCGTGGTGCGCAAGATGACAGTTCTGATGATGGGCAGCATGAGCGCACCGCCGATGCCCTGAATAAAGCGGAAAACGCTTAAGCTGCCGAGTGTGGTTGCCGTCATGCACAGTAGTGATCCGAGCGTGAAAATGGCAATCGCGATCTGGTAGGTTTTCCGTTCCCCTAGCCGCTCCGCCAGCCAGCTATTGGCCGGCGTAAACGCGACGACCGTGACAATGTAGGCGATCACAATCGCTTCCATATGCAACACCGGCTGGTGTAGCGACTGCGCGATGGCAGGAATGGCGACATACACCATGGTGGTATCCAGGGATTGCATGAAAAAGGTAGCCGATGCAATCCAGAATAAGACCCATGACGTGTTCATTCAGGCCACCGTCATTTGTCCGGCATAAAGCACGAACAGTCGTAGCAGGAACACGCCGAACAGGCTCATGGCTGCTAACGTAATCAGCTGGCCTTTGCCGGAATGCGCGGAAGGCTTGCGCACCTGATTGGCAATGAATGGGATCACAATGCCGATGCCGATAATGCCAATCCAGAATACACCGCCCCAGAAACCCGACAGTGCGGTCTGTGCGGCGACAACCTTTTGCCCGCCGCCAAGCAGCAGCCCGATAAAGAACGCGAACAGCAGGAACAGTTCGGCGTACACCACTGGCGTTTCCACGCGGTGGATAAAATGCAGGGAGCGTGAATGCCCCGACGTATTGCGGCTCCATGCACTGGCCAGCAGCATGACAGCAATGCCGGAAGTGGTGCCGGATACCAGAAACAGGACAGGTAGAACGGGGTTATTCAACAGCGGGAATGATTTCAGCGCAGACAGCAGGAAGCCGGTATAGCAGCCGAGCAGGATCGCCAGCACCAGCAGCAGGTTTTCAATCACCGCCGCTTTTCTGACGATCATCGCCGTTAACTTATGCGCTCGCGCAGCCAGAGCGGGCCGGTGCCAAACAGTCTCAAGCTGCGTCAGCCATCCGTCATGATAAAGCGTGATGATCCATAACAGCATCACGACGAAATACACCTGAAAGAGCATCACACCAAGCGACATGATGGAGGTCGGGTTGTAAAAAACCATCAAATACCAAAAGGTCAGCGGTCGGGTCAGGTGAAAAATCAGAATCACCAGTCCGAGAATGACAGCTAGCGGTGCCACGATAGCCGTGGCTTTGATGACAAGGTTACTGCCGTGATATTCGCTGGGAACGTAGTGCCTGAGGAGCATGGAGAGCGACACCATTCCCGCCGAAATGCCGACCAGAAGCAGATAAACGGCGATGGGCCAATCCCATACCAGCGTGTCGAACGTGAAGGCGTTATGCATTGTCGATTTCTCCTCGTTTCCCCGGCATACGGTAGAGCTGGGGTTCGGTGCCCAGATAGACCTTGGAACGGTAGGTCGCGTTGCTCGCGATCATCTTGGCAATGTTGCTTTCAGGATCGTTGAGATCGCCAAATACCAAGGCTTTAGTGGGGCAGATTTCGACGCAGGCGGGCTGCTTCCCGGCGGCCAGATTGGTTTGCCGACAAAAGTTACATTTGTCTGCCGTCTTCGTTATGGGGTTGATGAAACGCACATGGTAAGGACACGCGGCAATGCAGTAGCGACAGCCCACGCAGCGTTTATCGTTGACGTCGACGATACCGGTGAGCGCGTCTTTGAAGGAGGCTCCCGTTGGGCAGACGGCAACGCAGGGCGGATTCTCACAGTGCTGACAGGATTTACGGAAAAATTGCTTAATGGCGCGCGTCTTCTCGACGGCAGGAATATTGACGGTTTGCAGTATATCCAGCCGAGTTACGCCATCGGGCACGTTATTGGTCTCTTTACAGGCCTTGATACAGGCTTTGCAACCGATACAGCGCATTTCGTTATGCAATAAGCCATATTTAACGGCTAATTTACCCTGCGTTTTTTCGGGCTCATTTTGCGCTTGTGCGAGACCGATATGCCCACTAATGGCAATCGTACCTCCCATATAGGCAATAAAACGACGGCGAGATAAGTCTTCCATATTATAAATCTTCACATTGGGGTGATAGCCGCGCGAACGCTAGATAGTAGTAATCCAGCAATAGCGTTAATATTTCGCAGTGTGGCGCTAATAGGGAGTAATGCTTCATTATTACGATGAAAACAATAAGTAGGCCACGTTGTTATTGTGGTTTTATTGGAACATGGGAATTAAAGGTTAAGTGTGCGTTTGGTCACGTTTATTTTTTTGTATATCCGTATATAACAAATGTCGATTTGTTATAAATGCCATTTTATTGTGCTAGTTATTTAGAATGTGATTTTTATAAATTTCTCCTTTTAGGGGAATGCATTTCTGCTATGGTTTTTTATCCGGTTATTTTTCAGAGAGCGATAAGTGTGAATAATTGATGTGTATCAGATTACGTATTTTTTTATGTGAGGATAAATGGGCGAGGGAATGGATAGTTCTCTTTTTTGCAACAAATAAAAAACGTTAGTGTTTATTTCACACTAACGTTTATGCAACATGCATAATAAAAAATCTATTCTATAAATTTTAAATCGACATCAGGGTTTTAGGTGCTTATCAAGAAAGCGGACGGTAATCTGCATGATTTCCGGTTGCAGCCAATGCGGCCCACCGTGCTCAGCACCTTTGACGCTGTAGTAGGTGGATTCAATATTTTTCGCCGTCAGAGCCTGATGCAGTCTCTCGGTCTGGCGTGGAGAAACCGAGGTATCGTTTGTGCCGTGCATAATCAGGAACGGAGGTGTGGCGCTGCTGATAAAGTTAATCGGGTTGGCCGCTGCTGCTTTGTCGGGATAGCGAGTAATCGCGCCCCCTTCATCAAATACTGCGGTGCCGTTGACCCAGATAGCTTCTGTCGCGGAAGGTGATGCGTGTTTCTGAACGACATCGTCAGGGAAGCCTTCGCCGACGAGCGTCAGGTCGGATA
This sequence comes from Pectobacterium polaris, assembly GCF_002307355.1. Taxonomy (NCBI): domain Bacteria; kingdom Pseudomonadati; phylum Pseudomonadota; class Gammaproteobacteria; order Enterobacterales; family Pectobacteriaceae; genus Pectobacterium; species Pectobacterium polaris. Next base: position 2,112,297 of record NZ_CP017481.1, read on the forward strand.
AGCCATAAAAATCAATGACGGCCTGGACATCACTGCTTTGATCGAGGTTATCGCCTTTGTCATAGTTTTTTGAGACATTTGTCGTCCCGGCAAAGGCGGCCAGATAGCCCCCGGCAGAGGCGCCGAAAACCGCAGCGTGTTGGCCGTCGATACCAAATTTTTTCGCATTGGCGCGCAGATAACGAATGGCAGATTTTACATCTTCCAGCGGCGAGGGGAAAAGCACGGTAGGCGCGACACGGTATTCCATACTGGCAACCACATAGCCCGCTTCGGCAATGTTGAGGCGTTGTTGCAGGTAATTATCTTTATTGGCATTAACGAATCCGCCGCCGGTAATGAATAATACGACGGGAAGTGCGGTTTTCGCTTCAGGCTGAAGGATATCCATTTTTAATGCGACGTTAGGATAGCCGCGCACCGATACCTGAGAATAAACGACGTCAGAGATTAATTTCACCGAGGTGGTTTCTTGCTTTACGGTGATTTCATGTTGGTTCTGTGCCGCATTGATTGCGCTGGAACTCATCATCGTGAGTGAGGCTAATACTATTTTGGCTGTTTTCGGATAGTGCATACTTTCAGTCCTTTGTTAGAAGCATGTAAATCAGAGAGGTTTGTGAAGAACGATGTTGTGTTTGTAAAAACAATATTAAAAAATCTTTAATAATATGGGGTGGGCTGTCTTAAGCTAATGAATTATTTCCTCCTTGATAATAAGTTGACTATATCTACCATTAACGCTATTTCTCATGAATTAAATGTGCATCTAATCACATTTGATTATTTACAGGTCCCTATAATTGTTATTATAGGTGGTTATACTCGTCATACTTCAAGTTGCATGTGCGTTGGCTGCGCTTAGTCACCCGAATCACTTACTTGAGTAAGCTCATCGGGATTCCTTCACTTGCCGCCTACCTGAAACTCGAATTATTTAGAGTATATAAACGAGACAGTTGATGAGTAATATAAAACAATGTTCAGTATAAAGCGTGTGATTTATTATCAGGAACTCATCCGGGTCGGGAGTTTCACTAAAGCAGCGAAGGCGCTGAATATCTCTCAGGCTTTCTTGTCGCAGGAGATCGCACGGCTGGAACTTGAAACGGAAAGAAAACTGATTAACCGAACCACCCGGCAGTTTTCTCTGACGCCCTTCGGGAAGATCTTTGCTGACAAAATTCAGGGGATGATTAAAGAACATTATGAGCTGGAGCAGTTCGTCAGCAGCTATGAGGAAAGCACGGATGGCGCGCTGCTGGTTGGCGTGATCCCGATTTTTAATCGTCTGGCTCACTACAATATGTTTAACCTGTTTCAGAAAGCCTATCCCAATATCGATATCTCTTTCATTGACGGCGTCAGCACCGATTTACTCGAAAGGGTGCGCAATGGTGAGATCCACCTGTCTTTCTCGACGCCTTTTGATGAGTACCTGAACGATCCGTTGTTTCATCACACCATTTGTCAGATCGATGACATTGTTGCGGTGATGGCAAGGTCGCACCCGCTTGCTGACAGCAAGACGCTCAGCTTGCCGCAGATGGTCAAAGAAAAGCTGATCGTGCCGCAGAAAGGGACGGGGGAGCATGCCGCGGTTTCCAAATCCTTCACTCAACAGGGCATCAATCCCAGCTACTTCCGCGAATGCAGCAATATGGACATCATTATGGATCTGGTGATCAACCTGTCCGGCGTGGTCTTCCTCTGTTCGTCTGTCGCCAAAAGCCTGACTGCTTACGACGTCGCGGTTATTCCACTGGAAGAGCAACTGAAAAGGACTTTCGCCATTAGCTATCTAAAGCGCAGTACGAACATTCCCATGGTGCGCCTGTTTCTGGATTTCCTGCAAGATTACAGCGAGTCCGTCCGGTAGGGCATTTCCCTTGTTATGAAGGTGCGGATATCCAGCGCGTGTACCGTAACGGAGAACGTGCTCCGTGTGCGTCCAATCCCTGATGCATTGACCGCACAAGCTGCCGCCTGCCTTTTATTTCCCTACGTTTTATCCCCTCAACGCACCTCGGTTGCTCTTCCCGATCTTCATGGGTTTTAGATAAATGTTGCAAATGTGAATAAATGTGAGGTGATTCAAATTATCTCGATTAATATACTTGTATGGTAGTCAGCATAAACGAATGGCTACATGCACAGAAGGATAAGTAACGTGAAGATTGTCAGCGCTGAAGTGTTTGTCACCTGCCCTGGGCGAAACTTTGTCACCCTGAAAATTACGACAGATAGCGGATTAACCGGCCTCGGCGATGCGACGCTCAACGGGCGTGAGCTGCCGGTCGCCTCTTACCTCAAAGATCATGTGTGTCCGCAGCTGATTGGCCGCGATGCGCACCAGATCGAAGATATTTGGCAGTATTTCTACAAAGGCGCGTACTGGCGTCGTGGCCCGGTGACGATGTCTGCCATTTCGGCAGTCGACACCGCGCTGTGGGACATCAAGGCCAAAGCCGCCAACATGCCGCTCTACCAACTGCTGGGCGGCGCATCGCGCACGGGCGTGATGGTGTATTGCCACACCACGGGTCACTCGATTGATGAAGTGCTGGATGATTACGCCAAGCATCGTGATGAGGGCTTCAAGGCGATTCGCGTACAGTGCGGCGTGCCGGGTATGAAAACCACCTACGGCATGGCGAAAGGCAAAGGGCTGGCGTATGAGCCAGCGACGAAAGGTAACTTGCCAGAAGAGCAGCTGTGGTCGACGGAAAAATACCTCGATTTCACGCCTAAGCTGTTTGAAGCGGTGCGCGATAAGTTTGGCTTCAACGAGCACATGCTGCACGACATGCACCACCGCCTGACGCCGATTGAAGCGGCGCGCTTTGGTAAAAGTGTTGAAGACTATCGTCTGTTCTGGATGGAAGACCCAACGCCTGCGGAAAATCAGGAGTGCTTCCGTTTAATCCGTCAGCACACCGTTACGCCGATTGCGGTGGGTGAAGTATTTAACAGCATCTGGGATTGCAAACAGCTGATCGAAGAACAGCTCATCGACTACATCCGCACCACGATTACCCACGCGGGCGGGATTACTGGCATGCGTCGCATCGCCGACTTTGCCTCGCTCTATCAGGTGCGCACCGGTTCACACGGGCCGTCGGACTTATCGCCTATCTGCATGGCGGCGGCGCTGCATTTTGACCTCTGGGTACCAAACTTCGGCGTACAGGAATACATGGGTTACTCGGAGCAAATGCTGGAAGTATTCCCGCATAACTGGACATTCGATAACGGCTACATGCACCCAGGCGAAAAACCGGGGTTAGGCATTGAGTTCGATGAAAAGCTGGCGGCCAAATACCCCTATGACCCCGCTTATCTCCCAGTTGCCCGTCTGGAAGACGGCACATTGTGGAACTGGTAAGAGTGGAATAGGTAATCAGAGGCCAAAATATGAAAAGCATTGTGATACAGCAGCCGAATTCGCTGGTGATTGAAGAACGTCCTATTCCGCAGCCAGCGGCAGGTGAAGTTCGGGTGAAGGTAAAGCTGGCCGGCATCTGTGGCTCGGACAGCCACATCTACCGCGGGCATAACCCTTTTGCCAAATACCCGCGCGTGATCGGGCATGAATTCTTCGGCGTGATTGAAGCGGTGGGTGAGGGCGTGGAGGCATCCCGTCTGGGCGAGCGCGTCTCGGTCGACCCGGTAGTGAGCTGCGGCCACTGCTACCCTTGCTCAATCGGCAAGCCGAACGTCTGTACCTCGCTGGTGGTGCTGGGTGTGCATCGTGACGGCGGGTTCAGCGAGTACGCTGCCGTACCGGCGAAGAACGCGCACATCATCCCGGATGAGATCCCTGATGAGTTCGCCGTGATGGTCGAGCCCTTCACGATTTCCGCCAACGTGACTGCACAGGTGAAGCCGACGGAGCAGGATATCGCCCTGATTTATGGTGCGGGCCCGATGGGGTTGACCTCGGTTCAGGTACTGAAAGGCGTGTTCAACGTGAAGGAAGTGATCGTCGTCGATCGTATTCCTGAACGTCTGGATATGGCATTACGCAGCGGAGCGGACAGGGTCATCAACAACGCCTCGCTGTCATTAAAAGACGAGCTGGACGCGCTGAATATCAAGCCTACGCTGATTGTTGATGCCGCCTGCCATCCGTCTATTTTGCAGGAAGCGATTACGATAGCTTCTCCTGCGGCACGCATCGCCATCATGGGCTTTTCCAGCGAGCCTTGTCAGGTCAGCCAACAGGGAATCACCAGCAAAGAGATCGCCATTTTCTCATCGCGCTTGAATGCCAACAAATTCCCTATCGTGATTGAGTGGCTGAAAGCGAAACGTATCGATCCGGCCAAACTGATTACCCATCGGTTTGATTATCAGCAGGTGGTACAGGCGATTGAGGTCTTTGAAAAAGATCAAAAACGCTGCTGTAAAGTCCTGCTGACGTTTAATGATGAATGACGAGTATAAATATTTTTATTAACAACAGGGATATATAAAAGGAAAAACTATATCGACTACATAATAATATAATGATTCCTTTGAAGTAATTATTTCTCTCTTAATCACTCCAGACCATCAATAACGGGCTGGAGTGGATTGCGACACCATGATGAACGGTAATTTTACTTACTGTGCTCTACCATAATTACAAATCGTCGAGAGTATATATATGAATACGCAAATCGCATCTGGACAAGATAAGCCTGTAAGAAGTACCTCTGATTTAGTCAAGGCGGCGGTGTCCGGCTGGCTGGGCACCGCATTAGAATTTATGGATTTCCAACTGTATTCACTCGGTGCGGCATTGGTCTTCCATGAAATATTCTTCCCTGAACAATCGGCGGCAATGGCGCTGATTCTGGCAATGGGAACCTACGGTGCAGGCTATGTCGCACGTATCGTCGGTGCCTTTATTTTCGGCCGTATGGGGGACTCCATCGGCAGAAAGCGCGTGCTCTTTATCACTATTACCATGATGGGGATCTGTACCACGTTAATTGGCGTGCTACCAACCTACGCACAGATCGGTATTTTCGCGCCCATCTTGCTGGTGACCTTGCGTATTGTGCAGGGGTTAGGGGCGGGCGCTGAGATTTCCGGTGCCGGTACCATGCTGGCTGAGTACGCGCCGAAAGGGAAACGCGGGATTATTTCCTCACTGGTTGCAATGGGCACCAACTGTGGCACGCTCAGTGCTACGGCTATCTGGGCCGTCATGTTTTTTGCCCTCTCAAGAGAAGAATTACTGGCGTGGGGCTGGCGTGTGCCGTTCCTGGCCAGCGTAGTCGTGATGATCTTCGCGATCTGGCTGCGTATGAACCTGAAAGAAAGCCCAGTTTTTGAAAAAGTGAGTAATGATGTCTCTGGTACTGAAGAGCCGTCACCTGCTCTGGTGGTTGAGCAAAGCGAGCAAAAATCAGTACTGTCCATGTTTAAAAGCAAGGCGTTTTGGCTGGCAACGGGATTACGTTTCGGACAGGCAGGAAATTCAGGGTTAATTCAGACCTTCCTCGCGGGATATTTAGTCCAAACGCTCTTGTTTAATAAATCTATTCCGACCGATGCATTGATGATCAGCTCCATTATTGGTTTCATCACGATTCCATTATTAGGATGGCTCTCGGATAAAATTGGTCGCCGCGTACCGTATATTATTCTGAATATCTCGGCGATATTATTAGCCTACCCAATGCTCTCTCTTATCGTCGATAAAGAGAATAGCGTTAACGTGATTGTCGTCAGCATTATCATTATTCATAACTTCGCGGTACTGGGATTATTTGCGCTGGAAAATATCACGATGGCGGAAATATTCGGTGGACGCAGCCGCTTTACGCAAATGGCGATTGCCAAAGAAACCGGTGGCCTGGTTGCCGTTGGTTTTGGTCCGGTGTTAGCGGGTATTTTCTGCAACATGACCGGTTCCTGGTGGCCGATTGTCGTAATGATGATTGTTTATTCTGTGATCGGTTTATTTGCGGCTATCTGTATGCCAGAAGTGAAAGACCGTGACTTGGATGAATTAGACGACGCGGTATAGCAGAACACCACAGCGCTCTTGTTTGCGGAGCGAAAACGGGGGTAATGGGATAGAAGAGTAAAGCGTTTGCGCCATGGACAAAAACGTCAGGAACGTTTTTGAACGTCGCTAGCGACGGCCCTGAAAGGGGGAATCTCAGGGATGAGATTCATATTCGCGCAATCCGAGCGTACAGGGATGTATTCACAGCGTCTTTACGATCTACCCATTATCCCCGTTCCTCTCAAGTTTCCAGCAGTTGACGTATTTTTGAATCACCTATCAGGGATAACGATGAGTATCAGTGAATTTTCTACTCTTAAACCGCAGGTTGTGGTGCCGCGTTACAACCGCAGCCTGCTAAAAACACGGATTGCGCATATTGGCTTTGGCGCATTCCACCGGGCGCATCAGGCAGTCTGTGCCGATAAACTGGCGGCGGAGCACGGTAGCGACTGGGGTTATTGCGAAATTAACCTGATCGGCGGCGAGCAGCAGATTGAAGCCATTCGCCAGCAGGATTTGCTGTGGTCGGTTTCCGAAATGGCGGACAGCGGCTGGAATAGCCGGGTCATCGGCGTAGCAACCAGCGCGCTGCACGCGGAAGTCGAAGGTATCGACGCAGTGCTGGAAGCGCTGAGCGCGCCGGATATCTCCATCGTGTCGATTACCGTCACGGAGAAAGGCTATTGCCACCATCCGGCGACGGGGCAGTTAAATAGTGAACATCCGCTGATTTGCCACGATCTGGGGTTACCCGCAGAACCACGCTCCCTGCCCGGTGTGATTCTGGCTGCGATTAAACGCAGACGGGAACGCCAGCTACCGGCATTCAGCGTGATGTCCTGCGACAATATGCCAGAAAACGGGCACGTCACGCGCAACGTGATCGTGCAACTGGCCGAGCTGCAGGATATCGAACTGGCGCGCTGGATTGAACAGCACGTCACCTTTCCGTCCACGATGGTGGACAGGATTGTTCCGGCTATCACCGAGGAAACGTTGGAGACAATTCAGGGGCAGCTGGGCGTCGTCGATCCCGCGGGCATTGCCTGTGAACCGTTCTTCCAGTGGGTGGTTGAAGATAACTTCGTCAACGGCCGTCCTGCATGGGAAAAAGCGGGCGCGGAGCTGGTACAGGATGTCCTGCCGTTTGAGGAAATGAAGCTGCGTATGCTGAACGGCAGCCACTCGTTTCTGGCGTATCTGGGCTACCTTGCTGGCTACCAGCATATCAGCGAATGCATGCAGGACAGCGAACTGGTCGCGGCTGCGCATCACCTGATGCTGCGTGAGCAGGCTCCGACGCTGCGTACACAGGGTGTCGATCTCGCGGCCTATGCGGATGCACTGCTGGATCGCTATCGCAACCGGGCGTTAAAACACCGCACCTGGCAGATTGCGATGGACGGTTCGCAAAAACTGCCACAGCGGATGCTGGATTCGATCCGCTGGCATCTGGCACGCGGCAGCCGTTTTGATGCGCTGGCGCTCGGCGTGGCGGGGTGGATGCGCTATGTCGGCGGCGTGGATGAACAAGGAAAACCGATTGAAATCAGCGATCCGTTGAAAGAGCTAATCGCTGAAACGGTGCAACGCAGCCCGGAAGGCGAAAGCCGAGTCACGGCGCTGCTGACGCTGACGGCGATTTTTGGTGAGGACTTACCGAAGAACCCTGTCTTTGTCGATGTGGTGACGCAGCACTACCTGTCGCTATTAGCGAAAGGCGTGAAGGGAACATTGCAGGATACCAACTGGTAGGACGAAAGCGCGACGGCGGCGGCCGTCGCGTAACTGCATTCGATAGCTGTGAATCATAAAGCAGCACAGGATGAGGCGAGTGTCGACGATGCCTTGCCCTGTGTCCCCGAACTCACCACGACAGGCGTTGTAACACTGACACTCACCGCGCTAAGCGTGTATCATAAGCGGTAAATTTCTCGGGTAAGCACAGCGGCATGGACACCTCTTTTCAGATCAACAACAACGAACCAGTCAACCAGCAAATTTATCGCGTACTGCGCAAAGACATTGTGGAATGCAATATTCCGCCGGGTAAACTGTTGTCTGAAAAAGAAATTTCTGTGCGTTTTGACGTTTCCCGCCAGCCGGTCAGAGAGGCTTTTATCAAGCTGGCAGAGGCTGGACTGGTGCAGATCATGCCGCAGCGCGGCACGTTTGTGATGAAGATCTCCGAACAGCGCGTAGCGGATGCCCGCTTTATCCGTCAGGCTCTGGAATGCGCGATTGCGCGCCGGGCGGCAGAAATGGTGACGGAAGAACAGCTGCTGACGCTGGAACACAATTTACGCCGTCAGGAACTGGCTGCGCAGAACGATCAGGTGCGCGAGTTTCTCAGCCTTGATGACAGCTTCCATCAGCTTCTGACGCAGATTGCCAACTGTCCGCTGGCGTGGGAAACCATCGAATCGATTAAAGCGACAATGGACCGCGTACGTTTTCTCAGCCTGAGCCAGGTTTCACCACCGCCCAGCCTGATCCAGCAGCACTACCTGATTTTTAGCGCCCTGAAAGCGCGCGATCCTGATGCCGCCGAAAAAGCGATTCGTGAGCATTTGCAGGAAATGATCTATTCGATCACGCCGATTGCGCAACAGAATAGCGACTGGTTCGAGCACGCCTGATCGCGTTGACTTGAGTGCGTTGAACAGTGGCTTCCCCGTCTCCGGTGGAAGCCATTTCACAGAAGACTACTTGAGCGGTTGTGGCAGGGTAATCACCCACAGTTCGTTATCGGCTTCTGGCTTCTCCAACGGTTTGATGGCTAACGTCGTCTCGACCGCCTTGCCATCGCGCGTCAGTTTGCCATCGGCAGTAACCTGATAGTCGTCCGCCTTATCTTTCGCTTTCACCGGGGATTGCAGCACGGATTGCAGGCCAAAATCGTTGTCATTAATGACGGCCAGCGTTTGCTTATCGACCAGCGCCAGACCTTCCACTTTCTCCTGCTGCCAGCCGAGCTTACGCAGATCCACCAGCTCCTGCTTGCTCGCCAGCGTAATGCCACGTTTTTCCAACTGGGCGAGATCGTCAAACTCCGGCGATTTACCGTCAGCATCGAACGGTGTCAGGTCGCTCGCCTTGCTGAGATCGACCAGATAGATGCGGTTCTGCATTTGCTTGTCTTTATCCGCACCTTGCTCGACCAGCAAAATACGCTGATTATCCAGCGCCACGATATCGCCGATCTTGGCATCCTTCGCTTTCTTATAGCTGTCGATATTGATCGGATAGCCCAGCATGCGGCTGGTTTTGGTTTCCGGGTTAAACATCACCAGACGCGTAAACTGCGCTTTGTTTTTGCTTTTGCCGTCGATATCCAGCGTGCTTTGCACGGCCATGACGATCGTGCCGTCCGGCAGGCGGGTCAGCCCTTCAAAACCCCGATTTGGCTGACGCCACTTGATGATATTCGGTAAACCGTTGGCGACCGAATGCTCGCTGCCCGCAGGCGTCGGCCCGAATTTTTGCAGGATCTTCCCGCTGGCATCAACGTGGATCAGGAACGGGCCGTATTCGTCACACAGCCAGAAGCCGCCTTTGCCGTCCGGCGTAATCCCTTCGGTGTCCAGCCCGCGCTGGCTGGTGCTGAGCGGTTGTAGCGCATCGTTCAGTGCCACTTCGTTGGTGGTGCCGATAACGTTCGCGGGTAGCGGCAGGCCGGTGATATTGCCCTCGGCATCGTGCAGCGGACGGGCGTTGATCGCCTCGGCGGCTTTCGCGCTGACCCGAATATCCATCATCAGCGGTGCGTAGTCAGGGCTGGCGAAGATCTTGGCTTCTTTCTCACCGACCAGCGGCGCATCGGCATTCGGGCCGCGATCGGTGACGGTGGTGAACATCAGATCGTCGCCCTGTTTACCGGTGAAATAGAGGCCGGAGCCAATACCGACAGGCAGACCGTTGGGGAAGCTCTGGGCGAATTTGCCCTGATACGCAACGCGCTCGCTGTCAGGGAAGGTGACGACATAGCGCGTCACTTTCTCTCCTGCGGCCTGAACGCTGAACGGCAGAAATCCGGCAACCAGCAGTGCTAACAACGTGTGTTTCATGCTATTCCCCATCAAATGTCATTCTGGTGGTGGCTACGGTGCGTTGACCGCGCCGCCTGTCGTGGACGAAGGGCTGGTTTCCTTCACCTTATCTTTCTCTTTCATGCCACCCGGATCGGGCCGTGGGTAATCATAATCAATGCGCAGAGGATGCGCGTACTCGCTGTTCCACAGTTGTGTATAGAGCATGTCTACCCGCTGCGCCATCGCTGGGTTCTGAATCACCATCTCCAGATTGCGCGAGTTATCCAGATAGCCGCCGCTCCAGTTGCTGGTGCCGATCCAGGCTTTCTTGCTGTCGATGGTCATGATCTTACTGTGGATCACGCGGGCAAAAGGAATGAAGCCGCTGCTGGCTTGGGGGATCGACACCGTTTTTATCTGGATGTTGGGTAGCAATGCCAGACTTTTCAGGTAGGCGATATTCGGCATTTTGGTGCTCCATTCGGACACCATCAGCTCGATCTGGACGCCGCGTGCGGCAGCGGTGCGAATCGCGTTATCGATCACCGCGTAGTACGGGCGCGTTTTCTCCGGGCCGTAGGAGAGCGGGACGTAATCCATCACCTGAATGCGGACCAGTTGCTGGGCTTCGGCCAACAGGCGGGGGAGTTCTTCTTCGGAATCTATCACGCCAGCGGGATTAAACGCTTTGGGGCTGGCAACCAGATAGTTGCCGGAGCGGTCAGCGGGTTGCGTTGCGGCGGGCAGCTGCGGGACGGTTTCGCCGTGGGCCAGTCGCGCCTGTGCCTGCCAGTCTTGTTCAAAAATAGCGCTAATCTGAGTCACCACGCGGGGATCGTCGATCAACAACCCCGTTTCGTGAATGTGCTCCAGCGCCCGCCAGTCAAGGTTCTGGCTGCCCATGTAAGCCTGTTTGCCATCAACCAGCAGATATTTGGCATGCACAATACCGCCGCTCAGGCGTTTAAAAGGAATCACGCGCAGTTCCAGATTCGGAATCGTTTTGAGCTGTTCCAGCGTGTCCTGGGTGGAAATTTTTAGCCCTTTTTCTTCAAGCAGCAGGCGGATTCGTACGCCGCGCTCTCCGGCGGCACGCAGATGCTGTAAGACGGTATCAAAGCGTGTTCCCGCCTGATTGGCGACGTAGAATTGACCCAGCTCAATGGTGTGTTGGGCATTATCAAACAGCGATATCCACACCGCATCGCTGGGGCGTAGATCGGGGGCGGTCAGCGTGGTTTCCACCGGGGCGTCATACACTAATTCATAGCCGGGAATGCGATAGCCGCTAGTGCTGGCATCGGCATAGGCTGACGCACTCACAATAAACAATACGCCTCCTGTCAGCAGTGTGTTGATGCAATGCTTCCAGCGTTGCCCCGGATTGATGAAACCACAACGATTAAGCATAGCGCTTCTCCGCCATCGCTTTTTCTGTCATTGCGGCGCTGTCTGTCACGGAATTGTGCGTCACAGCAGAGCCCGCTTTCTGTTGGCGAGTATGCGGCATTCCGGCACGGATCAGCAGGACTTTCAGCATTTCGTTGATGTGTTCCATCCGGCTTTGCAGGAAATTGTTCCCCAGCAGACAGACCAACGCGATGGCGATGCCCAGCCCAGTGGCGTACAGCGCGGTGCCCATTCCAGCAGAAACCTGGCTCGGGTCGGAGATTCCTGCGGCGGACAGCGCTTTGAAGGTTTCGATAATCCCCATGATGGTGCCGAGCAGCCCCAGTAACGGTGCTGCGGTGACGACCGTTTCCAGAATCCAGAGTCCGCGCGACAGTTGCGGCTTACTTTGCAGATATTGTGCGTCGATCAGGTCGTTAAGCGCATCGCGGTTTTCTACCTGATGTGACTGTGCCAGAACGGGTGTCACCGTCGCGATGGGTAGGCTGGGGCGCTGGGTCAGCGTGTCCGGCAGATCGTGAACGTGGCGAATATCCGCCGTCAGCGCGCGTTCCAGCCGTTTGGCCTGTCGACGTGTGTAGGAAAAGTAGAGACTGCGTTCGATGATGATCATCAGGGCGATCACCAGCGAGGCGTACATGACGTAGAAAATAATCTCGTGCAGCATATCGGCGTTCATGGCCTGATCCTTCTGTTGCCTTGTTGGGCGTTGTTTGTGATGAGCGCCAGCGCGGGAAACCGCGCTGGCGTATTACGTTATTGGATTAGAACGTGGCTTCCAGTGAGGCGCTGAAGGTGCGCTCTTCCCCGACGTTGTAAAACGGTGTGCCTGCCGATACGCCGTTATACGATCGTGAGTTGAAGCTCACTGAGCGCGCGGAGTCGAGATACTCTTTATCGAACAGGTTGTTGACGCCAAAGCGTAAGGTGGCGCTTTTCACGATCTTCTTATCCACTGGCAGATAGACGCCGGCGCTGAGATCGAAAACGGTACGTCCACCGATCTTCTCGTCATTGGTCATGTCGCCGTAGAACGACCCGACATAGCGGCTGTTCACGCCGGCATAGTAGAGGCCATCGTCATAGCCCAGCCCGAGGTTGAGCATATTTTTCGGCGCGTTGGCGACCTGCTTGCCCGTAGTAGGGAGCTGGCTACCGCCGGTGGCTAGATTGTTTTTCTGCTCGGTGTCGGTATAGGTGTAAGCTGCAAAGTAGTTGAAGTTATGAGGCAACTTGCCGCTCCACTCCAGTTCCAGCCCTTTGTTTTCCACTTTCCCGGCGTTGATCATTTCGTAGTCGCCAGCGGCGTTACGGCTGGAGATCTGGCGATCGGTGAAGCGGATAAAGAACAGCGAGGCGCTCAGCAGCATGTCCTCATCCTGGAAGCGCCAGCCCAGTTCCTGGTTCCAGCTCAGCTCAGGTTTGGTATTGATGGAATCACCAACGTTGTACAAGACGTAGTTGGGCGGGGTACGCATGTTGCGCGTGATGTTATAGAACACCTGATTTTCAGTATTGATGCGGTAGGCTGCATTAAAGCTGGGCAGGAATTCGTGGTACTTCTTGTTCTTTTTCTCTGCGACGTTATACAAGCTGCCGAGGTTAGTCCCGTCACGCTCTACGTGCTGATAAGCCAGACCGCCGGTGAACGTCCATTCTGGGGAGAAGAACCAGGTGTCCTGAATCCAGATTTTATGGGCAGGCGTGACGGTAAACTGGTTACGGCCTTGAACCACTTTCCCGTTCGCGTCGGTAATCTGGTTCGCATCGCCGGGTTTACCGGAAACGTTAACCGGGTTGCCGTCGCTCTGGATCGGGATGAACGGCTGCGTCTGGCGCTGGCGAGCACGCTCGAACCAGTAGCCGATATCCAGACTATGCTCGTCGTTAAGATCCCATTTCAGCTTGGTAGTGATACCTGGCCGCCAGGTTTCCGTCCACGACGGGCGGTAGTAGGTGTTGGAGGTCAGATTGCTGAGATCGTAGTTACCTGCGCGGTCTGACGTCGCGGACAACACGCTGGCACTCCCGCTGCCGAAGCTGCCGCCGTTCGTCGAGAAATAGTAGGGCTGTAACGTTAGCGCCAGATTATCGCGCAGCTGTAATTTTTGCGTGAACGTGACATTCAGCGTTTCAAAGTTATTGCGGTTGAGTTTGTAGTATTGGGAAATCTGTCCACGGTTGTTGTAAACCGGCGTGGTGGCGTAATCCATCTTACGCCCGTTTTGCTCGAACTGCCGTTTGCTCAGCGTTGAGTAGTTGATGGTATCTTGCTGATTGTATTTCACAATCAGGCTGCTGCTGTGGCCATTTTCATGTTCATACAGGCCGTTCCACTCGACTTTATCGGCACGGGAATACCCTGAACCGCGCCATTTGTCGGAGTCGGTATAGGAGTAGGAGAGCCAACTGCTGAAGCCGTTGTGTTGACCGCTTTCCAGACGCGCGAAGGTCTTGCTGAGGTTATTGCTGCCGAATGTCTGCTTAACGAAGCCGCCAAACTCTTTCGCCGGACGGTGGGAAACCAGCCCGATGTTGCCGCCGCTGGCCCCGATGTGCGGGCCGTCCATTTCTGACGAACCTTGGGTGACGAAGATCTGCTCCAGGTTTTCTGGATCGCCCATCCCGTTAGGGTACACGGCGTAGTCGCCGGAGTCATTGACGGGAATGCCGTCTGATGACAGGCCGACCTGATCCGCACTCATGCCGCGCATGGTATAGCTGACGCCGCTTAAGCCGCTGGCGTCGTTGCTGCTGACGTTCAGGCCTGCGGTGTATTTCAGTTTATCGATGGCATTGCCCGCAGCAGGCATCTTATCCAATGCGTCTTTTGTCACGGTTGAGCGCGATTTAGCGCTGTCTTCCTGAACCATTAATCCTGCGCCGAGCGGTTGTCCTTGTACGTTGATCGTGCCGACATTTGTCGCTTCTTCCGCCAGCGCGGAGCCTGCCAGTAATGCACCGACGACGGACAAACATACCCCAGAAAGTTTGAACGGTTTCATTTAACAATCCCAGTATTATCAGTGGTTTATTAATCAACATGTTGTTGACGTTATTCTTGCTGATTCACTCTCTTACTCAGGCGCGGAACACTACTGCGCCTGATAATCGAACGTGGCTAAAAAGCGTTTTGTGTTTTGTCCTGCAAAGGCGTCGGCGGGGAAGGCCCGAACCTGTTTGATGCCCTGTAAGCTGGCTTGCGCCGCCCGGTTCAGCAGCATGCTGCGTGCTTTGCTGCTGATTCCTGAATCGATGACGCGTCCTGTGCGATCGACTTCCAGCCAGACTTCAACGCGACCTTCGGGACGTTCGAGTGACGCCTGACGTCCGGTCGGGTAGCGTTTGGTTTGTTCAAGCTGCGCACGCAGCGCCTGCGCATAGCTATTTTCCAGCGCGGCAACATTCACCGCCGGTGCGGAAGGGGCAGCCGGTGCCGGGCGCTTGGCCGGGGCTTCCGGGCGTGGCGTCGTCGGCTTGGCTGGCGTGGCCACCGGTTTAGGTTTGGTTTCTGCCTTGGGCTTAACCTCTGGTTTAGGCTTCGGCTTCACTTCCGGTTTCGGCGGCGTAACCGGCGGGGCTTCTATGATCGGATCGGGCTCATTAACCGGAACCGGCTCAGGCTCGGGTTCCGGTTGTGGCACCGGTTCTGGCTCTGGCTCAGGGATCGGTTCCGGCTGGGGAATCGGTTCCGGTTCAGCCAGCGTGAGCGCCATGACTGTTTCGTCGTATTGCTGCTGAACTTTCAGCGGCGGCTGTTGGCTGGCGAAGAACAGGCAGGTGGCAAAGACCGGCAACGGTAACCAGCTGATGGCGTGGCGTGAGCGATAGAGCAGATACATGTCACAATTTCCGGGTAGCGATAGAAATGGACGAGAACCCACCCTGACGCAGGGTATCCATGACGGCTACCAGACGCTCAACCTCGACGCTTTTATCGCTGTTGATAATTATGGTGGTTTGCTGGTCTTGCTGCTGCTGTTGCAGCGTCGTAACGAGATCGCTCAGTGCCATCGGCTGTCCGTCCAGCTCAATATGATCCTGTGCGCCAAGCGTGATGATCGCTTTTTTCTGCGGCTTAAGTTGTTGTGCGCTGCCTGCGGCGGGGAGCTGCGTTTTCAGGCCTAGCGCGGGAATGACGTTCATGCTGATCAGCACAAAAAAGACCAGCAGGAACATCATCACATCGATCATGGGAACCAAATCGATGTGGGCTTTTTGCTTCTTTGGTTCGTTCCAGTTTCTCATTACTCACTTCCCTACAGGCGCGAATGTCTGAATTTCTGAACAGGGCAATTCGCGTGGCGCCGAAACAAAGCAGCCAATATAGGTAGGGTTTGTTTAATTTTTTTTACATTTATGTGATTAATTTTTCATATTGATACGTTTTGATGGTAATTTTTTGTCAAAAAATAAGTTTTTTGATGTTTTTACATCATTTTTAACAAGAGGGGTGAATACCCTGAGAAAGGGAGAGGTACATAGGGTGGGGGTTCATCGAGAGAAATGAATGGCCAGCAGAGTCGCTGGCCGGATCGTTATCCCTTTCCGCGCGGTTTCCTGAAGGCGAAAAAGAGTTGTATCGTGTTGCACAGCACCAGAACGGCGGTGATGACGAAAACCCAGCGGAAGCCCATCAAGGCGGATACGCCGGAACCCACCAGCGGCCCCAGGACGTTGCCCATATACATGAATGACTGGTTATAGCCGAAGATGCGGCCCGTCACCTGCTGGCTGCTGTATTTGACCAACAGCGCCTGCACGGTTGGCATTAGTGCGCCATCGGCAAAGCCCAGCAGAAAGCGCAGGATGCCGAGCTGTGTGGGGCTTTGTACCATTGCCATGACCAGGAACAGCAGTACGCTGATCGCCAGTGCGGCGATCAGGACGCGATGTGCGCCGATTCGGTCACCTAAACGGCCAAGTCGCGGGGCGGATAGCAGGGCGGACACGCCGGGAATAGCCGCAATCACGCCGCTGATAAAGGCAATATTGTCGGTGCCGGGAGCCAGATCGCGGATAAACAGAGTCAGGATGGGGCTGATGGAACCGTTCGCCATCTGGATCATCATTGTCGTAATGAACAGGCAAATGATGAGCGCCGGATAAGGCAGCGACGCGAAGACGGCTTTTCCACTGAGCCGATTCTCTTTGGTGACCTTAACCACGCTCTCTTTAATCGCGAAAAGCGTAATCAGGAAGCTGGTAAACAGCAGGCCACCAGTGATGAAAAAGACGATGCGTAGCCCGATATAGTCGGCCATAAAGCCGCCGAATAAGGGGCCGAGAATAACGCCCGCGATTTGTCCGGTCGATAGCATCCCCAGCGCCCAGCCGCTTTTTTCACGCGGAACCTGTGAGGCGATCAGCGCCATCGCGTTGGGAATGTACCCAGAGGTCAGCCCCATAAGCGAACGCAGGATGAACAACTGCCATACGTTGGTTGCCAACCCTTGCAATGACATCACGATTGCCATACCGAGTGCGGCGCGCAGCAGCATGAGCTTTCGCCCTTTGCGGTCGGCGAGGCTTCCCCACAGCGGCGCAACGGCGGCTGAGATGAGAAAAGACGAACTGAAGATCAAACCGGACCACAGGCTCAGCGACTCGTGCGAGTGAACGCCAAGCTGCTCAATGTACAGCGGCAAGAAGGGTAATATCTGGCTCATGGCCAGCCCGGTGAAAAAACATCCCAGCCAGGCAGAGAAGAGGTTAAGTTTCCAGGTTTCCATGGGGGTAGGAACGGGCCTTCATCAGCGAATAACCAATGGCGAAACCGTGGTGACTGCGCGTGAAAAAGTGTGCTAACCGACAGTGAATGGCGCTCAATTAATAACGGGCAGTGACTAAAATTTCGTCTTTCATCATGAGCATAGCATAGCTCGCAGTGTATTGGTCACTGATGGTAATGATTCGCAACAAAAGAAAATCAGCGTGGGTATAGGGTGGATTAGGGGAGAGGGCCGGTGAATTTTATTGTGTGACTTACGTCACAAAAAATGGGCTTTTGCTCAACAAGAGTGTACAATTCATCACCATAAAGCGGGGCACTGCCATTAAGACAAGTCATCGCTAAAAAGTCATTCCATCGCGTGATTAAAATAACGAATTAAGTCAAACCAAGGTGAAAAAAGTGCGTAACTTCTTTAAAAAAATGCTGGCGGCTTACCTGAATACCTATAAAGACGTGCCGCCCGGCGCACTGTTCTAAGAATCTGTGCTATGCAATGAAGCAGGCCGCCAATATGGCGGCCTGTTTTTTATGGGCCCGACTTATTTTGAGAGTCAACGTAACGTGGCTCTGAGTCGGTTCCTTTTTGTGGTGATATTACTTCGTGCTGTAGACCGGAACGGCCGTCACTTCTGGCACGGCTTCGGTCAGGTAAGCACCCGCTGCGCTGCTTCTGACTTCATTTTCATCAATAAAGCCATAGAACACGCCCTGTGACGCGGAAGTGCCGCGAATTTCCGCATCTCCACGCATCTGTGCATTGCCTGACAGCACAATGCCGCGCTCAAACGCACCCGGTCCCATGAAGACCGTATGCAGCCGTGCGTTATCGCGTACGATGGTATTGCCCTGCATCACCGTCAGTCCGCCGACAACGGCACGTCCTTCCACCGTCCCGCTCAGAATCGTTGCACGATCTTCAATTCTGGCGTTATCCCTCACCGTCCCGCCGATGACACGAGCGTAAGGCCCGACGTACGCGGTAGGAGCAACATTGGCTGAATTGGATACCCAGCCGCCGCCGTTGGCGTGGCGAGAACCGTTAGCGGTTGGGTTCGGTGCGCCAGGTTGGCTGCCTTCCGGCCAGACGCCGGTGAAATCAGCCATCCACGGATAGCGATAAAGGGAATAGTAAGCCTGATCCCACTTGATCTTCTGCATTTGCGACGGTGTACCCATGACCACCATGTAAATGCCGCGATCGTCCTGACGAATCGTGAAGTTTTTCACCGTGGCAGACGCGCCGCGTTGCAATTCACTGTAGCGAGAAACGCCGTCCGAACCGACAGCGACAATACCCCAGCGCCAGTCGGAATTAGGCTGTGGCATGGTTGCTGGATCGTTTTTCAGCCCAGGGAAGCGGGTAATGGCCGATTTACTCTGCACCATGCCGCGGAATTTGACGGTGATTTTCGTCGCGCCACTTTCCGGGATCAGCCGGACAATGTTGTAGCCCAACTGCTGCGGAGCCTGATCGAACGGTACGGAGAAGCGACGGAGGCTGGCGCTGGCACCGACAACCGGCTCAAGCGCTGTGGTTCTCAGCAGACGGTCGGCGTTATTCTGGTTAGGCTGTACCGCGCCATAGCCGCCGTAGGTTGAACGATAAAAACGACCACGATCGAAACCGTCTGGATCGACGTAATCCCAGTTAACGTTGTGCATCGCCCAGTCGCCAAAGACGTCGTTGAATTCAGACTGGCTCCAGCCCATGTTGGTACGCAGAATGGACAGCGGATCAGCGGTAGACTGGCCACTTTCGCCCCATTTCGGCGCTTTTGCCCACATATCGTTGATGGCGCTATAGCCAAAGCGGTTCTTCACATATTCCATAAACTGCCAGTTGCAGTAACGGTTACGCGTTGAACCCAGATAAATATGCGAATAGTTGACCTGCATTTCCGAGCAGTGTGCCGACGTACCGCGGAATTCATCCATCTGGTGCGTCATCCAGTTCGCGTGGGATTCCCAAATCCAGCCAACGTAGTTATCGCCCGAACTCTGGAAGCCGCCGGTTTGCCCTTGCAGCGCATGGGTAAATTCGTGCGCCAGTCCCCAGTTATCCTTGAGTGATGCAGGACCGATCCACATTCCCATGCTGCCACCGCCTGCAATACCCCCGCTGAGCCCAAAGGTAGGATCGATGTGAATATTGGCTTTATATTTCACGGTCTGTTTGCAATAAGGCTCGGGGAACTCAATTTGTTTAATAAATTTATCCCAAATTTGTTCCAGTTTCTGCCCTGCGGCAACCGCATCATTACGGTTAACGTCGTTATTATTCCAGCGGAAGGCAAAGTGCTCAGTCTGGTATTTCACGGAAGGCATATCGGTGATGGAATTATCCACCTGCCAGTTGCCCGCGATACAAGCCTCAGCGGCATTTGCCGAATTGACCATCAATGCGCCACTTAAAACGAGTAGACAGTTTAGCGGCGTGAGAAGTGTTTTTATTTTTGGCATAAATCCTTTTCCTAGCATGAATATTGCTAATCAGCCTTATTATTTCACGAGAGGGAATTCCTCTTTGATAGATAAGACTCCATCCCAAGGCCATCATGGCCTATATCCCTCATGCTTCAAGTTACCTGTACGTTGGCTCCTTGTTCACCCCAGTCACTTACTGATGTAAGCACCTTGGATTCACTGCGTCGCCGCCTGCATGTAACTCGAATTATTTAGGAGCTAATTTGCTTAAGTAAAAAATATATCGACCTCTGTAGGAAGAGGCCGACTGGATTATAGGTTAATTTTATCTTGTTACCTATTTCATTTTAAATTTTGGTTATGCTTGAGTTTCTTAAAATAAACGTGGTTATTGATGTGATGCTGTATTACCCAATAAAGCAGGCTGGCTGCCAGCAACGAATTAAATGCCGACACGCCCCACTCAAAGGCTAACCCGACGATAGCGCCGACAATGCTGGCAATAATAGCCGACCAGCCAATCAGCGGCGTTTGTGCGCTGTCGGGTAATTGGCCTTCGGCACGGCTGGTGTCGAGCAACGTTTTGTGGGTGCGTAAAATATAATAATCAACCAGCATCACGCCGATAATCGGTGGGAACAGCACGCCCAATAGCGTCAGGAAATCAATAAAACGGTCCAGAATACCGGCAACTGAAAGCAGTGTACCAATGAGCCCAATCACCAGCGTGATGGAGACATAGCGTAATTTCTTCCCCGTGACGCCCTCTATCGCATTGGCGATTCCCAAAGAGGAGGAATAAAGATTGATATCGTTCACTCTCAGTGTCGAAAATATCACGGCAATAAGCCCTATGCCACCAGCCGCCTGGGACATGATCGTCACAACGTCTGCGGTATTGAGCGCACGGGCAATAATGATGGCGAGGCCATTCACGATAAATTCCCCGACGATAATCGACAGCATCGTCATCCAGAAAACGTGCTTTCCTTTTTGGGAATAGCGCGTCATGTCTGGAGTAATTAAGCTGGCGACGATACAGCCACCCACAACCATCGTCGCGCCAGCGCTAATGGAAATGGCTTCACCGTTAGGCGCGGAAGCGATCAATTCTGCAATGTTGTGGCCGGAGAGCGTCATAATCGAGATATAGCCGACGACGATAACAAACATCGGCACAGCAATTTTGGCCGTGAAGCGTAACGCCCTGAAACCAAAGGCAACCAGCAGCGTCAGCGCAATGCCGGACAAGGCAGCAGACCAGCCAAAGCCGAGCTTATCCGCCATCGCAAAGTTAAGCGCTTTGGCGAATACGGCATTTTGGACGCCGAACCAGCCGATGAGGCTAACGGCGATCACCAGCCCAATCAGGACGGAACCAATACGACCAAAGCCGCACCAGCGTGCGAGCAGGCTGCCCGACATCCCTTCTTTCATTCCTGCATAGCCCAGCCCCACGGTCACCACGCCAAAAATGGCGCTGCCAATAAAGATGGCGAGAAATGCCTGACTGAGCGTCATGGAATGGCCGAGCACCGCGCCTAACATAAACTGGTCTAGCGCGGTTAACATGCCGATGTGCACTAGTGCCACATTGAAAAAAGGCAGCCGGACACTCAGCGGAACGCGGCTGACCGGATAGTCATCTATTTTTTCCATAGGGATATATGTGCTTATATAAACTGAATGCCTTTCGTGATGAGCGAGCGGGGAATATAACCATCTACACCAAGATTCCGACAAAATGCTTCAAACTGAGGTAGAGAGTGCGTGTCGGTTTTTTGGTACATGTTATAGACTCTGTTCTCTATTGTTTTCGGCGAGACATTCATTTTTCGGGCAATTTCTTTATTTGAAAAACGCTGTAATAACAGAAATATAATGTCGAGCTCTGCCGGTGTGAAAACATTGGTAGCGAGTTCCGTTTGTAATACGGTGGGTTTTTGCTGATTGATATAGATCAAGGGAGAACGCGAATCTAACTGTTTGGCACTCCACATGGTTCCAATACAGATCTTGTTTCTATCAAAAATAGGAATCTTTTCGCTAACGCAAGGTGTGAGAGTTTTTTTGCCATACCAGTAATGTGTTTCGATCACCGTCACCCGTTTCTCACTATTCTCTGCCAATCTGTCGTGCTCTTTTAAATCATCGGATAGTTCCGCCCAACTGGCAGGGAATTCGTCATCAAAGCGTCCCTCGATATCAAATCTTTCCGGTGTGCTGGTATAAAAATAGGCGGCCTTGTTCATGTAAATATGCCGTGATGATAAATCCTTAATCCCCCACGGCTCGCTTAAGCACTCGATCATCGTAATCAAATTATGAATGTAGTCAGTCATGTGTTCCGCTGATGGTGACATTCCGCCCTCCTTGAGGGTGTATTAATTAAATGAATATTAATATTTAGTTTTAGTTAATAGTCTATAGATCATTATTATCCCGCTAACTTATTAGGTTGCGGTTGATTGCTTATCATGACTGTTTTTGTCAGGCAAGGGTGTTTTTTGCCTTTTATGACTTTCTATTCTTGTGCTATAATTTTACGCCACGACGTTTTACGCTAATTATATGTCGATAGCGTCACAAAATTAAGAAAATATTCGCCGCACCAGGGAAATAATACCGAATCCTGTAAGGGATGGTATTGGGTCTTACATCAAAAAATAAAAAATACATTATTTACACGTTACTCACTGACTCTTCAGCATTTTTATATCGTTAATTCCTCTGTGTCCACATCAAGGTGCAGAGTCACGCCCGGTTTATGCCAGCGAAATGCATTACCGTTTCGCTGGCATCCTTCTCCCGTTCATCCCCTCTGTCTACGTATGTTGCAACCTATGCAAAAAGGCGACATTGTTACAGCCATCATGGCATGGCTACAGTCTCTTGTGACGTTGTTCTGGCAGACTGTTCGATAGCGCGCCATTTTGCTATTCACGTTTTTCTATTCATGTTTTTCTATATCAAGTACATAGGCCGGAGAGTGGGTTGCATGTCGTTAAAAGCCTTACGCACGTTAGTCGCGATTGCTCAGTATGGATCGTTTGCCCGCGCGGCTGAAGCCGTGTGTCTGACGCAATCGGCCGTTAGCCTGCATGTCCGCAGCTTAGAAGAAGACTTCAAGGTGTCGCTTTTCGATCGCTCACGTCGCATTCCGGTACTCACGGAAGCCGGACATCGCGCGGTGGAGCAGGCGCGGGACATTCTTGCGCAGTATGACGGCATTGCCGCCGAGCTAGGCGAGGGCGGGGAGTTGGCCGGACGCCTGCGAATTGGTGCGATCCAGACTGCGCTGGCTGGCGTTTTGCCCGCCGCGCTGGCCGCATTGCGTCACGCTCATCCACGCCTGCGTGTTCTGGTGAATTCGGGGATGTCGGCAGAACTGGCAATTCGCATTGATGCGGGCGAACTGGACGCCGCCGTGACCACCGAGCCGGTAAAACCTTACCCAACCGGCTTGGTGAGTACGCCGCTCTATCAGGAAGGATTCTGGATTATTGCGCCACCGGCGCTGGCGTCTTTGGATGCCAGACAGCTTCTACAAGATCATCCTTTCATTCGTTTCGATCGTCGTGCCTGGGCCGGGCGAACCATCGATCGCGAGCTGCGTCGCCAGCGGCTGCGGGTACAAACTGATATGGAGCTGGACAGTCAGGATGCGATTATGCAGATGGTCACCAGTGGGCTTGGCGTGGCGGTGATTCCGCTGTCTGAACGTGAGGTGAGTCGTTTGGATAATCTGCTATGTATTCCCTTCGGCGAACCTCAACAGCAGCGGCGCGTTGTGCTGCTGGAGCGCGAAGATCGTCCGGCAGCGCGCTTGGCTGCGGCGCTGGCGGAAGCGATCCGAACGCAGTCTGGTGACGATGGCATTCATGAGAAATAATTGAGCTAATGTCGAGTTAATCTCGTTTTTTTCTCATCAAAAGTCCCGCTATGGTAGTGCCAGTTTCTTCAATTCAGGTACTGAACCATGGCGTCCACCCCGCAATCCTTCCCGCTTTCACCTTCTGCACCGCGACGTGTCAGTCGATGATCGTCTCGCTTCTGCTGGCGCTGTTGCCGATCGCGCTACTGATCGTGTTGGGATCGTGGCTACGTCAGCGTGCTTTTCTGACGGCGGCATTTTGGCCACAGGCTGAAAGGCTGGGTTATTACATTCTACTTCCCGCGCTATTTCTGCATGGGCTGGCGACAGCGCGTCTGGATGGCGTGCCGGTAACAGCGATGATCCTGACGCTGGTGTGCTCAACGGTGGCCGTCGCTGTCGGTCTGGTCGCGGTACGCCGCTTCTTTCCCGTTGATAATGCGGCGTTTACCTCGATATTTCAGGGCGGTGTCCGTTTTAATAACTACGTTGGCGTGTCTGCCGCCGCTGGGCTGTTTGGCGCACACGGCGTAGCGCTCGCGGCCGTCGCGAATGCAGCGATTGTGCCGACGGTCAATATTCTCTGTGTCTTGGTCTTTGCCCGCTACGGCAACGCCGGGACGCCGTCATTCAAGAATATCGTGCGACTGCTGGCGCTGAACCCGCTGGTGGTGGCCTGCGCGATCGGCATTACTTTGCAGATTACCGGATTAGGTTTGCCGACGGGGATTGAACCGGTAATGAAATCATTGGGACAGGCGTCGCTGCCGCTGGGGCTGCTGTGCGTGGGCGCAGCGCTGGATTTCTCTGCCGCGCGTAGCTGGCTGCGGCCTGTTGTGATGGCATCATGCGCGAAATTTATTGCGATGCCACTCGTGACAATCGTCGCCTGCCACCTCTTTGGTCTGTCTGGCTCGGCTGCGATTGCCGCACTGTTGTTTCAGGCGCTGCCGACGGCATCGTCGTCCTACATCATGGCTCGTCAGTTGGGTGGTGATGCGCCATTGATGGCGGGCATCATTGCGGTTCAAACACTGGTAGCAGGCGTCGCGCTGCCGCTGGCCGTCCTTGGGCTGAGCGGACTGTTATAAATTCCTCGTATGTTCTTTTTGTAACAATGCCTTGTTAACGGCATGGTGATTTGTTCTTTTCTATCTATTTGTATTTTAAGTGAATTAATCATTGCATTGAAATGACAATAATAATGCGTATAGTTATCATTTACTTTTCTGTGCAAATGTTGACAAGAAACGCCTCAGCATCTCGCCAAAATCACCATCAGTTAACCGAGGATATACCATGTCTTTTAGAGTTACTCGCGCCGGAAAAACGCGCGTTTGTGATTCTTCGCTGGCCGGAGTAAAACCATTCGGAGTCTCTCTTCTCGCCTTGTTGATCTCAGCCTCTTTCCTGCCCGCTCAGGCCGCTGCCGAAGAAAATCCAGCTTCAGGTGATACGCTCGTCGTCAGCGCGAACGCCAATGCTAACGCCGAAGCCAGCGATCCACAGGATTACAGCGTGAAAGTGACTAACGCCGGAACGAAGATGACGCTGACGCCGCGTGATATTCCACAGTCGGTGAGCGTGATCAGTCAGCAGCGTATCGAAGATCAGGGCCTGCAAACGATTGGCGAGGTAATGGCGAACACGACCGGTGTGTCCTCTAAAATTATCGATTCCGAGCGTATGACGTATTTTGCGCGTGGCTTCCAGATTAATAACTATCTGTTCGATGGAATTCCTACTGTCGTAGACGAAATTTGGGATTTCGGTGATTCCGCTTCCGATACAGCAATCTATGATCGTATCGAAGTGGTGCGTGGAGCGACGGGATTGATGACGGGAACGGGCAATCCTGCCGCGGCAGTAAACATGGTTCGCAAGCATGCCGATAGTCGTGAATTTAAAGGCTCGGTATCCGGCAGCTACGGGTCATGGGATAAACAACGGATGGTGGCCGATCTGTCTGCGCCGCTGACAGAATCCGGCAACGTGCGTGGCCGCGTGGTGGCGGGCTATCAGGACAGCGACACCTGGCTCGATCGCTATAATAGCCGCAAAAAATTCCTCTACGGTGTGATTGATGCCGATGTGACTGATTCGACGACGATCTCCCTCGGTTATGATTATCAGGATAGTCACATAACTAACCCAACCTGGGGTGGGTTGCCGACGTGGAATAGCGATGGTAGTCGCGTTCGTTTTGATCGTAGTTTTAACACCGCACCAAACTGGAGTTACTCGGATAAAACCTCGAAGAAGGTTTTTGCCGATCTGACCCAGCGTTTTGATAACGGCTGGCAAGTACGCATGAATGGTACGCATGCAGAAAACGACTTTGACTCCAAACTGATGTATGCCAATGGGTTCCCAGATAAAGATACCGGAATACTTGTCGATCCGTTCGGCGGTAATGTCGGTGCTTACGGCGGATGGAATAAGGGAACCCGTAAGGTTGATGCGATTGATACTTACGCATCTGGCCCGTTCGAATTACTGGGACGCCAGCATGAGTTGGTGGTAGGCGGTAGCTATAATCGGCAGCGTAATCAATTCGCTAATACCCAATCGACGATAAGCCCTGCGGATATGGGCAATTTCTACAACTGGAATGGCAATATTGCCGATCCTACATGGGGGTCTTGGGTGGGTAGCACTTTTGTGCCGGGACTCTGGAATAATGATTATGAGCACTCAACCACACGACAAAAATCCCTCTATACCTCAGCAAGATTCTCGTTAGCGGATCCATTGCACCTGATTGCTGGCGTACGTTATACCGACTGGAGCATCGTTGGAACGACAGGAAATACCAGTAAGAATCGTGTGACGCCTTATGTCGGCTTGGTGTATGACATCAACGATACCTGGTCAACGTATGCCAGCTATACCGATGTCTTCCAGCCACAAACGAAAAAAGGTGTAGACAATCAATATTTGTCTCCTACAACCGGGAAAAATTATGAAGCGGGTGTGAAGGGAGATTGGTATAACAGTCGCCTGACGGCTTCAGTTGCGGTCTTCCGAATTGAGCAGGATCGCGTAGCTCAAACTGCGCTTGAGAAGAATGTGGTGACACAAGAAACGGCTTACGAGTCTGTTGATGGTGTCGTCAGCAAAGGGATCGAATTTGAAGTTAACGGTGCCGTGACGGATAACTGGCAAATGACGTTTGGCGGTACGCGCTATGTTGTTGACGATCAGGACGGTAAGTCAGTTAACCCAGAACAGCCGCGCACGTCGTTCAAGCTGTTTACCCGCTACCAGTTGCCAACGCTGCCGGAGTTAACCGTTGGCGGCGGCGTGAACTGGCAAAATGGTATCTGGCAGGAAGGCTCTGGCCCGCAAAACACCACGCTGCGCGCCGAGCAGGGCAGCTACGCGCTGGTTAATCTGTTTGGCCGCTATCAGGTGACCAAACAGCTGGCGGTACAGGCGAACATCAACAACCTGTTCGATAAAGAGTACAGCGACTATCTTGCGCCTTATGCCGTGTATGGCGCGCCGCGCAGCGTCTCAATGACCGTCAACTATGCTTTCTGAGGATCAGCGCTTTCTGACGATCAACGCTTTCTGATGATCGATAGTGCCGTCTAAATCTTAAGTGAAACATCATCCCCCGCCGACAGCATCGGCGGGGGATTTTTTCAACGAACCAGCGAGGGCCGTTTGGCGTTAAACGACCAGTTGGGAATTAAAAACTGCATCCCGAGCGCGTCGTTACGGTTTTTATCCGGTAGTGACTGATAAAGCCGGTGCGCCTCCTCCACCCGTTTCCTGTTCAGCGTAATCCCTAATCCCGGCCCTTCCGGCAAGTGCAAATGGCCTTTTTCAATTCGCGGCGCTTCATGGGTGAGCTGCTGACCATCCTGCCATATCCAGTGGGTATCAAACGGCGTGATGCGTTCGCCCGGCGCGGCCGCACCCAGATGCGCAACCATGGCGAGTGAGATATCGAAATGGTTGTTGGAATGGCAGCCCGTAGTCAATCCCCATTCTTGGCACAGTTGCGCCACGGTGTTGGCATGGCGCATGGTCCAGAAGTGCGGGTCGGCCAGCGGAATATCGATAGCGTTCAACTGGAGCGCGTGGTTAAGCTGACGCCAGTCGTTAGCGATCATATTGGTTGCCACGGGAATGTTGGTGGCGCGTCGGAACTCGGCGAGGGTTTCCCGGCCGGAATAGCCGTTCTCTGCGCCGCACGGGTCTTCCAGATACGGTATTTGCCCCTGTAGTTCCCGCCCTAAGCGTATCGATTCATCCAGAGACCAGCTGGCGTTGGGATCCACAGTCACCCGCGAACCGGGGAAGTGGCGCAGCAGCGCTTTTACCGTCTCAACCTCTTTTTCACCGTGATGCACGCCGCCCTTGAGTTTGAAATCGTTAAAGCCGTAGAGATCGCTGGCGGCCTCCGCCAGACGGATGACGCCGGCGTCATCCATCGCTGCCTGATGGCGCAGATAAAACCAGTCATGTTTTCCGGTTTCGCCGGGCAGGTAATTCATGTCCGTTTTCGTGCGGTCGGCGATGTAAAAAAGGTATCCGAGAATCGGAATCGACTCGCGCTGCTTACCGCTGGCCAGCAATTCTGCAACCTGAAGGTTTAAGAACTGCCCGGTCAGATCCAGTAGCGCAGCTTCCGTCGCGGCTACCGCATTGTAAAATTTCTCTGGGTTCATCTGTGGAATGTGAATCGCGGTGTTGTCGCTCTGTCCGCTACTCAGATTGCGCTGATCGCTTTTAAACAGCGTGCTCAACGTAGTGTTCAGCTTGAGCAGCGATGTTCCTTCCACCTGCGGAATAAAATCGTTGAGCACCGCGAGCGTGCTGGAATGGCAGGGGCATTCTCCTACGCCGGTATTGCCCGCGCTGTCTGTCAGCGTCACCAGAATTCGCGTGAAGTAGCAGTTGTGCGCACCGCCAATATTCAAAAGCATGCTGTCATATCCGGCGACCGGAATGACCTCCATTTTTTTAATGATAGGGCTGTCAGACATTTCGATGCTCCATAGGTTTGAATGAACTGGGCGGCGTGGTGTGTGTGTTACGCAGCAATAAGAACAGACCGGTCACGACGGAAACCGCCGTCAGGGAATAGAGTCCGCCCGTTGTGCTGCCGGTTTTTAATTCCAGATAGCCAAAGACGGTAGGCGCGACGAAGCCTCCGAGGTTGCCGATCGAGTTGATCAGGGCGATCCCCGGAGCGACGATGGACGCAGGCAGGTTGCCCTGTGGCATGGGCCAGAAGAAGGTGGCGCTGACCTTTGAGCCAATGCAGGCAACGATCATGGCGAAGAAGCCGAACCACGGCGATCCGATCGTCGCCATAAACGTACCGCAGGCGGCAATCAGCATGGCGACGCCCAGCGCTTTGGGTAAGTGCTGACGGTGTTTGTCGCTGAATTTGCTAACCAGATTGATCGCGATAATGGCGCACAGCCAGGGTATCGCGGTAAGCAGCCCGATACCGAAACTGCTGAACCCCTGAATGCGTTGGATAATCTGCGGGAGCCAGAACACCAGCGTGTAACCCGTCATGGTCATGGTAAAGAAGATGGCGCAGTAGAACAGTGTTCTACGGTCCGTCAGTAAGCGCAGTTTTCCGGTATTTGCCTGCTGCGCGTCACGCTCAATCTCTTCCTGTTGTAGCTGTTGTCCGAGCGCCTGCTTCTCTTCTGCGCTGAGCCAGCGGGCTTTATCAGGGCTGGATACCAGCACAAAGGCTGCCAGAATCCCGACCAGAATCGACCCCGCACCTTCTAAAAACATCACCCATTTCCAGCCCGCAATGCCGAGGAAATCATGCATCATCAGGATGGCTCCCGTAATTGGGCCGGAAAAGAGAAACGCCCCCGCGCTGGCACTGAGGATCAGCGCCGTTGCCCGGCCACGCCAGGCGTTAGGCACCCAGAGCCGGAAGTAATACAGCACGCCGGGGAAGAAACCCGCTTCGGCTACGCCGAGCAAAAAGCGCAGGACATAAAACTGCATCGGGCTGGTGACAAAGCCGGTCGCAACCACGACGGCTCCCCAGGTAATCATGATGCGTGTCAGCCACACTCGCGCCCCGAATTTCTTCATCATCAGGTTACTGGGGACTTCAAACAGCGCATAGCCGATAAAGAAAAGCCCTGCGCCAAGGCCAAATGCCGCCGCGCTGATGCCGGCATCGGTCTGGAGTTCTGCTTTTATAAATCCGATGTTTGACCTATCTATCTGATTAATAATCAACATAATGGCCAGCATCGGAATAATACGCTTGAAGAATTTGGCAATGGCTGAGGCGAGATGCGCCTCTCTGGTGTGGTTAGATGATTCGGTTGTTGTCGTTGTCATTTTTTACACCTCGCGTAGGTAGGTTACGAAAGTGTTATAGAAAATGAGTGAAAGGAATAACCATGTGCAGATGCCCAGCATGCGTTGGGCTACTCCACAGTGGCGGCGAAAATGAAGGCGGCCAGCGCAATTAGGAAAAAGTGAGGAAATATCACGTCTGCGACGGCGATCACAGCCTGACGGGGGAGGCATATCAGGCATTGACGCTTTTTATTCGTTTGCTAAGGTAATGGAAAAAACACGCTATTCACTCATCATCATTACCCGTCAGGAAGACAGAGAATGATCTCAACGCAATACATCAGCAGAGTCGCACTGGTTCACGAAAAGGTGGATTCATTCGAGGCCTACCCGTTTTCTATTCCGTCGATTCGCTCGTTGGATAAGCTGGAACTGCACCCGAAAGTCACTTTTTTTATCGGCGAAAATGGCGCGGGAAAATCCACGCTGTTGGAAGCTATCGCCGTTTCGATGGGGTTCAACCCGGAAGGCGGCACCCGCAATTTCAACTTCGGCACCCGTACGTCGCACTCCAGACTGTCACATTTCCTGCGGGTGGCGAAAGGCATCAAAAAGCCGAAAAACGGTTTCTTCTTACGCGCGGAGAGCTTTTTCAATGTCGCGACAGAGATTGAACGGCTGGATAGCGAACCCGGTTTTGATCCACCCGTGATCGATTCCTATGGCGGCCATTCGCTACATGAACAATCCCACGGCGAATCCTTCATGGCGCTGCTGCTCAATCGTTTTGGTAAAGAAGGGATTTATCTGCTCGACGAACCGGAAGCTGCGCTGTCGCCCAGCAGGCAATTAACGGCGATCGCCCGCATGCACGATCTCATCCGTGAAGGATCGCAGTTTGTTATCGCGACCCACTCTCCGATTCTGATGGCGTATCCCGACGCCACTATTTTTCAATTCGGTGAAGACGGAATACAGCAGGTCGCGTATGAGGACACGGAGCACTACCAGATCACGCGCGCTTTCCTGAACAACCCTGAGCGCATGCTACGTGAACTGATGGCGGAATAGGGGTTAACATCACTTCGGGGATAAGCGACAATTAAGTGTGATATCAAGACGGGAAACCGTCTTTTTCTTTTGGAATCGACTTACAGGGATTTAAGAAATGAAGTGCCTAAATTGCGATAACGATGCGCGTAAAGAGTCCGGCCTGTGTTCAGCGTGTGAAGAAAAAGAACAACAGAAGATTAACGGTATTCTCTATCTCCCGGCGCTGGGGATTATTCTCTCTCTCATCACTACGCCGTTCTCACTGTACGATATTATCAATTCGATGATTATTCACTTTAAGAACACCGGATTTCTCGGCTATTACGCGTTGGCCTTGGTATTTTTCCTGTTTGCCATGTTCGCGCTGGAAATTTTCACCGCGATGACCTTCTTCCGACGTAAAAAACAAACGCGGAATGTCATGGTGGCCTACTACTTCATTAGTGCACTGCTGGTGGGGTATATGACATTGCTACCGGCTTACTTGTTTAATGTCCAGCTCGATACTGGCGATATTCGCGCGATAGCCTCTTCGTTCTTTGGTATTGCCGTTTGGATCCCGTACTTCCTGTTCTCAAAAAGAATTCCGCTGGTTTTTAGCCGCTAGCGAATAGGGGGAGAGGCTAACAAATCACGTTAGCCGTGAGTGAATAATGCGTGTGCCGCCAGTGTTTGGTAAAGAACAGGGCGGCCTCGACTTTCCCCTCAACCTCGCTATAAATAGCTCAACGTAAAGTTCGCCGTTGCCATGAAATCCCCGGACTGAAGCAGATCGTCGCGTATCTTTTCGATGCGGGCTGAAAAGGGAATGGCGTTGTCTCCGCTTTGCAGCACAATGTTGTCCGTGCTGCTGTTGATGCCGACCAGTTTGTTCGCATGGTAAATGCCAACCGCGATGCCTTTGGCACCGGAAGGCGTATCCAGCGCCAGCCGCTTGGGCAAGAGCGGCTCTTCTTTGCCTGAAAAACGGATAGTGACGTTTTGGTAGGTATCCAGATTGCAGTCCGTGAGGTTGATGGTGAAGTCATGCCAGTCGCCGTAGCGATTGGCTTTTAAGTAACGGTCAGAGACTTCACTCATGTCCACCACAATCGCCTTGCTCTCCGTACTCACATTGCAGGCGGCGTTGACGACTAAAACGTGGAAGGTCACTTCGTGATCGTCCAGCACGGTCATCTGCTGCGCGAAGGATGCACCTGAATGCAGCGCGATGATGCCAAGTGCGAAGGCGAGCAGGGTGCGGCGCGAACTGGATTTCACTACCGTGTTGCTGTGTTTGATCATCGTTGCGATCTCGCGTAGGAAGACGGATTAATGATAATTAAACCGTAGGATAATATTTTTCTCGGTATCGCCGACCACCGCGGGGCCGGAGGCGTAGAGTCGAGCCGTATAGCGCCGTTCAATCACGCCGCTCGATGCCGTCAGGCCGTCAACCAGACCGATGAACTGGTTAAACACTACGTTATTGCCGCTGCGCGTATCTTCGATCTTCAGCGTAGCGCCATTTCCCATGTTCATGCCGTCTATCCCGACGAGTGAATTTCCCCGTGACGAGGCGTCAAAGTTGATATCCAGATCGAAACCCTTTCCGCAGTCTTCTCCGCCGTCGGTTGATACGTTGATGTGGAATTCTGTTTGCGCCAGCGCGTTGGCTTCTGTACCCGACCACGCTCTGACCGTACCAAAATCGACATAGCTGTCGGGCGAAACGTTGATCTTCGCGGCGCATTGCATAATGTCGATGCCGTGTAGCCCCGACAGGCTGAGGCCATAGTTGCCGTTGGGTTTGTTGTTGATGCCTCCTTCACCGTCAATCTGGAAGACGCGCAGCGAATCGACTCCCGCTGTGGTATCGGTGATATTTCCCGTTTTTTCGAGATAGAGCTGCACCGTGACATTCAGCATGGTCGGGTTGGACGGCGGTGATGAGCCGCTTGGGCCCGGTAAGATCCACTGCCCTGTGGAGACGCGGGATGCGGTGGTGCCGCCGTTGGTAATCACCCCGAGATCCTGCCCGTTATAGATGATGCCAATCCCGACCCCTTGGCTGATGGCCTTGCCTTCAGGGTTGGGATAGAAATAGGACATCTCACCCTGTGGGCGTACGGATTGATACGCCCAGCAGGCCAGGCTGCGGGTATAGGGTTTTGACGTCCACAGACGGCTGCCGATAGGCAAGGTCGCGGGGATTTTTAGCGTACCGATATCCTCATAATCGTTTACCGGGCCGGTTACGGTGCCCAGCCGGCATTCCAGCGCGCTGGCGTTAAACGCCGTTAAGCCGAAAAAGAGCGAAGCACAAAGGGCGACATAGCGATGTTGACGAGCAGCTAACCAAGACATAGCGGTTCCCTGTGGTTTATTTACGGATGACGGGCTGGCACTGGTTTTGTGCGCAGGTAAAAGGCAACTCCAGATGGCCGCCGTAGTCATTGACGTAGTACAGATAGAAGCGAACGACCGCGCCGTCATTCACCTCAACCGACAGCGTTGAGCGTGGTGAAACCATAAAGGCGTTTCCCTTCAGCAGGCTGGTAGGGTTGGCGCGCGTCGCTTTGGGCTGTTTCAGGATGCCGCTGACCGTGATGTAGTACGGCGTGGGGTTTTCTACCTGAAAGATGTTTCCCGTTTTGCGGACGATCAGTTTTTCCTGCCATATTTCGTCTTTGGCTGGCTTTACGCCACGGGGGCGGAAGAACACCTTAATTTCAGACTGAATGGCGATCTGTAATACGTTGGGCTTGTCCGTCTTGGGCGGAATTTCGCGGACGTTGAGGTAAAACAGCGATTCGCGGTCGGTTGGCAATTGGCTGATTTGTTCGGTCTTGACCAGACGAATCAGGCTATATCCTTTCGCTTCGATGCGCTGTAGCGGCGGGAGCACCATCAGCGGCGTCGTCACTTTATTGTGCCGATCGTCCGTCAGCCAGGACTGCGCCAGAAACGGATTCTCCGCATTTTGGTTCATCAACATGACCGTCGCGGATTGCTCCTCATCGTTAAAAATAACGCGGGTGCGATCGAGGCTCAGGGCGCTATAGGCTGCGGGCATCAAAAACAGGCAGCCGATAATGAATCCTGCGGCTCGCTGATAAAATGTGTGTTTCATAACGTACTCTCCAGATTTTTCTCTTTCTTCGCGCCGCTTATTTACAGGGAAGCAGCAGGGCATCAAGGTGATTTAAGGTGGCGGGCAGGGTGATGGCACACTGTGTTCTCCCCTCCCAGATGACGGACAGCGTTTCGTCAGGCGACACGCCCGTGATGTAGGCCTGCCCGCCGTTGGCGATCATGGCGATATCGCGGCCTTTCTTGTTTTTGATCTGGGCGGCGAACGGGGGATTTTTGCCATCGGCCAGCGCGACGTGCGCCATGATTTTTGCCCCGTTTACCACGTCGAATTTGCGGTAGCCGATGGCCCCTTCGGTCAGCGTGCCCTGAACCACCGTCGTCACCGCTTCAATGTGTTGCGGTAATTTTTGAAGATCAATGCGGGTCGACACGTCGTAGTAGCTGCTGGTGCCAGCAATCACGGCTAGGCCATAGCGGTTAGTCTCGACCTGACTGCCAGTGAACGGTACGCCCGCCTGTTCGGTATCGACCATGATGCGTGTGCCGCCCTGATTGCCTTTCGGGTGTGCTGCGACGCCGTGGCGGGTGGCGGTAATCCCGCCGCGCAGTGAGCCGTTCAGGTAGGTATAGCGATCCTGCTGCCAGGCGACGCCCACGGTGGCATCCGTCATCGGTGCCAGATGGGTATAGTTGCCGCTCAGGTAAGTATTCTCTTTGCTGTCGTGTCGGGTGCTCAGATTCCAGGTACGGCGCTGATCGGCATTGTTGGAATAGGTCAGCGCCTGATTGCTGCCGTCGTTATAGCGCCCCATGCTGTAGCTCAGGCGATCCTTTTCTCCGAGCGGGATAGAAAAGCTCAGATACAGGCTGTCATCGGTACGGCGGTTGAATTCGGTGCGATAGACCGAGAGATTCGCGGCAATGCCTTTCAATGCGCCGATATCGAAATATTTGTTCAGCGAAACCCCGTAGCGATCCTGCTCGGCTTCATTCCAGTAGGTTTGGCGCGTATAGGTAACGTAGGTCGATAGCCCGCTCAGCACGGAGGAGGATTCCCGCGTCGCGAAATTTTTGGAGAGCGTAATGGTGTAGCGCTCTTTTTCATTGCGATAGCGGTTATCGAGATTCAGCGCATAGAGATATTGCGCCATGCTCATGTAGGTCTTTTCTGAAAAGCGGTAGCCCGCGAAACTGATCTGGCTATCGATTGAGTTGAAGTATTTAGACCAGTTGAGTGAGAAGGCATGCCCCATTTGCGATGCAGACGTTGCCGGGAGCGTTGCGCGTGACTGTGTGATATCCGCCGACAGTGCGCCCAGCAGGTAAAGGTTTTTCCCGACGCCCGCCGACCAGGACTGGTAGCCATCGGACAACATGCCGCCGCCGTACACCGACCACGCGTTGGATAATCCCCATGACGCTTCGGCAGCAGAAAAGGCCGGGCCTTGCAGACGGTGGTTGGTATTCGAGGGTTTACCGGCGGCGAGTTTGTACTGCACGTGCCCCGGGCGCGTCAGGTAAGGCAGGTTGGCTGATTCGGTCTGGAACGTCGTTACCGTGCCGTCTTCTTCCGTCACGCGCACATCCAGCGTCCCGCTGACGCCGTTTTTCATATCCTGAATGGCAAAGGGGCCAGCAGGCACGGTGGTTTCATAGATCAGCCTGCCATTTTGCGTGACGGTCACCGTTGCGTTTGATTTGGCAACGCCGCGAATTTCGGGCGCGTAGCCGCGCAGCGAAGGGGGAAGCATGTTCTCGTTATTGGCTAATGACACGCCGGTAAAGCGATAGCTATCGAACAGGTTGCTGCTGAAATACATTTCCCCCAGCTTGAGATCGGCTGAAAGCGTTGGCAGCGGACGATAGGCGTAAAACTGATCCCATGCGAAACGATCGCGATTCGCGTTACGCGATTTTTGCAGAAAATAGCGGTAATCAGCACGGTAGCGCCAGGCCCCCTGATTAAATCCGGTGGTGCCGTAGCTGCTGAGATAGTGTGATGTGCCTTTGCCGTTGGTATCACGGCGCACGTTTCCGACGAGGTTGTAGTCCAGCAGCGCACCGCTGATGCCGTGGTCCCATTGCTCGGGTGGAATCCAGTTGCGATCGCTGTACGCTAGCCAGGCCTGCGGGATCGTAATATTTAGCGTTCCCATGCCTATCTGGTTAGAGACGGTGACGCCAGCGATAGGCGTCAGATCGACACACGCACCGTTATTCCATAATTCGGCTTTGTCACGCGCCTCTTTTTTCAGCGCTAGTTTATCGACGAGTTCGGGCGAGAGGCAGGCTGTTGGCCGAGCGTGATGATTTCCTTCCGGCAGGTAATCAATTATCTGCTGTTGTATTTCACGCGCGTTGACTTTAATTGATAAAAGATAGGTGCCGGGCGTGACGTATTCGGGATCGGAAAAATGGCTAAGATCAATTTCAGTACGATCGTCGACATCCAGTACGTTAACGTTAAATTCCGTTGCACTGAGCGATGTTGTATTCAAAGAAAAAATAAAAATACCGCAGCGAAATAACGCGAATTTTATTTTTTCTTTGAATGTAATATTCTTCATTGCCATAGGAATAGATACTTGAATAGATGCCGCATTGTGGTTATCCATTCATATCAATCGATATGTGGAATAAATAAGGTATTAGGGGAGGAGATCTCCCCATTTTATTTTTTCTACCCTGTTGTTAGCGCAACGGGTGTTTGTCGCAACGAATGGTTAGCGCAACAAAATGTTATTGATAGGAAACAACAAAATTAGCCGTGCTGGCGAAGGAACCGGTCGTGATTACTGGTGATTCCCCTTCCTGTGGGGTTGGCAGTTTTGCGACATAAGACGTGAAGGAGAAGATATTATCTCCATTTGCCAGCGGTGTTGCTGGAACGGCTGGCGTGGTTCCGTCGAATTTAATTTTTTCGCCAACACGTTCAACGGCAATCCCTGCACCGGTTGCACTGCCGTTTAATGCCAGCAGCTCATTATTGGTGCCAGATGCCACGCCGCCGGAGAAAACAATTTTAGCGCTGGTGGCGGTATCCAGACTGCAATCTTTTAATGTGATATCAAACGGCTTAATTTCTGACGTGCCACCGTTCTCCAGCACAGTTTTGCTGATTTCGCCAAACTCGATCGTTTGGTGCAAATCATCCTGAGATACTGAGCAAGGCGTATCAATAATTTTTCCTTTGAACGTTACCGATCCATTATGTGAATCCGCAGCATATGCGCTGGCAGACAATATGACGGAGATAAGGGATGCCAGGGTGATTTTTGATAATTTCATATTCTGCTCTCTCTGTTGGTTACTTTGTTTAAACGTGAATGTTTAAAAGTGAATATTTAAACGTGAACGCTACTCTCATGAATGCTCATGCGTTCATGTATAACGAGTAATGCCTTCTCTTTTGTAATGCTTTTACTGACGGGTTAGCGGTTTGTCATGTTTTCACGTGGGAATATATTTTCCGCTTGCCTAATCAGTGGCTCTGGAACCTGGTAGATAGTAGTGTTGAGTGGATTTGTGGTCAAATATATTGTTTTGTTTAACTTTATTTAGTTTAAATCTTTTAAATTTATTTTTATTTAGGTTTTTATTCTGTTTTTTGGTTTTGTCGTTCTAACGAGACATAATGGGCTATAAATATAATTGTCGAGATAATTTATTTTAATTCAATGCCTTATTTGTTATTTTCTAGCTTCTGGGTTGAGATGGGAGTAAGTAGCCACTGCTTTATAAAAATAATGAAATGTCTTTTTATTTATATAGATCTTAAATGAAGGGTAAATAATCTTTGACAATAAATAGGTAAGTTTTTATCCTTGCCTGAGATAGAGCCTGTGAGATTGCATATATATTTATTTTTTATAGATAACGTATTTTTCGTCATGGGGTAGTGAATTTAAGACTATTCCATAGGTTTTGTCATCATAAGTGATGTATCTATCAGGCTGATTATAACAAATGAATAGCGCTTCTTAATCTTGATGGAAAAAGTACGTATGGTTTATTTGATTAATGATTTAATCATTTTTAATGAGGGAGAAGGAACACTCGCATGGATAGATCGTGAAAATGAAGCCGTCTCTCTGAGCCTTCCTATTTCTCGATTGCTCTGCTTGTTGATTGAGAATCCGGGCGTAACGCTAAGCCGCGAGTTTTTGTTAAAAGAGGCACTGGAAAAGCACGCGCTTTGCCCCTCTCTTAATAATCTAAATAACTATTTATCTCTGCTAAGGAAGGTATTACGCGAATTCGACCTTGCGGATTCGATTGTCACCATCCCCAAATTGGGTATTGTTTTTAACGCGGAAAGCATTGTTTTCTACCCAACAGCGGATGGGGGAAAGGAAGAGAAAGACGCGCTAAATCAGGGAGATGAGAAGAATGTTGAAGAAGAGGTTTACGAAGAAAAAAAGCCGTTTTCTATAAAACACCGTGCCATCTCTGAGCCAGTAAAAAAACAGCAATACATCCGGTTCCTTCTCATCTGGATAACGATAGTGGGGGTTTTCCTGATCGCGCTGGTAAGCGCAAATCGCTTCCCGTATCGGCACCTTGTTGACGTTAAGATGAGCGGGAAATGCGATCTTTTCTATTTATATGACAGCGTAGGTTATCCCCTCCCGACCGACTATGAAAATCTGTGTACCGACAATACGTTGTTCTTCCTGTCGAAAAAAATCGTTATGTCTGGAATGCTGGATAAGAAAAGTGAAATCGTTATTTCCTGCAAGAAGGATGGGAAGGGATGTGTAACTTATGTTAATAATTAAAGTCAGGAAGAAGATTTTTTGCACTGTATTAGTGCTTTTTATTTCATTTACGCTGGGAACCCTTTTTTATTTAAAAAGTAATTTATACCGGAATCCGCTGATCTGTCAGGCTGAGGTAAAGCGCTACTTAGAAGATGGGAAAATCAGAAAGGAATATGACGTCTATTTTTATCTCAATAAACAAAACAGGGCGTTGGTGTTGGTCAACGGCTTTTACCTCGGTGAAGACGGCGTACCGCTAACGATTCGGCGCACGTTCAGCTTTGATTCAGTGTGGGAAGGGAACCGTCTGGTGGTGCACAATATCGTGATGAATAAGAATACCAATGATAATGCACCCGATGAAGCGATCCCCATCCTGGCTGAAAATGATGTCATCCAGTTCGAAATGCTGACGAAGTATGCTTATCTGATTAGCACCGTCCAATCAAAAATGGCCTGTAATATTCGCGATTAAGGCGTGCTGGAACAAGTGTACGCCTTACTCGCGACGTATGCTGTGCTGACCCTGTGCTTCACAACACGCGTTGTATAAAATCATCAATATCTTCAGTGGCTTGCTGAAATTCAGCAAGCGTAGGGTTAATAATCAGATGGTCAGAGTAGCCGTTTAACAGTGCACCTAGCTGGCGGGAAACGCGTTGAGTATCGGTATTTTTAAAGACACCGGACGCGACGCCTGATGCGATGATCGCTTCCAGTAAAGCAAACCATTTCTCTGCCATTACATGGGCGAGCTCTGCGTAAGCGGCATTGTGAACGGCTAACTGCCATAGCGATCCATAGAGATTCCAGATGACGTCAGTCGTATCCGGCAAGTAATTCTTCACCAGCGCATGCAGTTTCTCTTTCGGCGGTAATGTGGCGATTCCTGCTGCAACCGCTTCCAAATCCGCTTGCATGAACGCCGTTAGTGCCTCAATGGACAGCGTTTGCCAGTCAGGAAAGTAGTGATAAAGATGGCTGCGCGAAATACCAACGTGTTCTGCCAGTTCGCGCGTTGTCACTTTCTCAATACCTTTCTCAATAAACAGCTCGATTGCGCCATCAAGGATTTTGTCTTTTAGCGCTTTCGTCGTCTCTTTCATTACCGTCCCCGCGTTGACTTTGAGCAAGTGCTCAAATACAATTTTTTGCTCTTGAGCAACCGCTCAAGTATAACTCTGTTAAATACGATTCTCATGCAAACCCATAATATCAGCGAACCGGTCAAGGTTTCGCATAGTGCTGCTGTCACCCTTAAAAAACTCGGAAAGCTGCATGGCAAAAAACTGATTCTCACCCTGCTGTTAGTCGTGGCGGAGAATGTGACTTACCTTCTTTATCCTCTAATGGCGGGCTTCGCCATTAACGCTATTTTGAATACTCAGCCCTGGCACGCGGTGCTGTATGCGTTGATGGTTTTCATTATGTGGGCGATTGGCGCGGCACGGCGCAGCGTGGATACCCGCACCTTTGCTCGTATTTATGCTGCACTGGCTGTCCCAGTGATTTTGGCGCAGAGAAAAGAAAACCATAACCACTCAACTATCGCGGCGCGCGTGGCGCTTTCACGCGAGTTCGTGGATTTTTTTGAAATCCACCTTCCGGTGCTGATCACGTCGCTGGCGTCGATCATCGGTGCGGCGGTGATGTTGCTGGTGATTGAGTTCTGGGCGGGCGTGGCCTGTATCGTCATTCTGCTGTTTTTTGCGTTGTTCCTGCCAAGCTACACCCGCAAGAACGAGGTGTTGTTCGGTAAATTAAATAACCGTCTGGAAAAAGAGGTTGGCTTTGTCAGCAACGCGACGGCGGCTTCATTGACCAAGCATTACCATGTGCTGGCTGGGCTGCGCATTCGCCTGTCGGATCGTGAGGCGCTGGGCTATTTGTCCATCGGTGCCGCCGCTGCCGTCCTGTTTTCATTGACGATCCTGCATATGACGCTTAATGGCGGAACCAATGCGGGGCATATCTATTCGGTGATGACCTATATGTGGATGTTTGCTATGAGTCTGGACGACGCGCCCGGCCTGTTAGAAAAATATTCGCAGCTAAAAGATATCGGTAAGCGCGTGGATACGGGCGTGGTGTGAGTGAATCGCGGGGGGCGATGAAGTAAGTAATACGCCAGTTTCCCGTTGAATAAGAAACCCAGCGATGGCGCTGGGTTTCTTTATCTGTGTCCGCGACGGCGTTCTGCTATGCCTCTTTCAATGGCAGTGTCGTCATGCAGGTCTGACTGTCGTCATAGGTTGCAAACGGTGAACTTGCCACGCGCCCCTGATAGGTAACATTAATCGTTCCTTCAATATTGCGCGGTAACCATACGCCGACAAAGCCGTTCTGGTGGCTACTCAGTGTTTTTTGCACGATAACATTGCCGGCTTTATCCGTGATTTTTACGTCAAACGCCGTATTAGCGAGCTCACCCTGACACCCGGATAAACTGTGGTTAAAGCAGGGATGGGTTTGCTGAATATAAGGGGCGAATGAGAGATAGAATTTATTGCCCAGCGGATAGCTATACTGCTGCTGCCCATCGGATAATTTCAGCTCTTTGCTGGTAATCGACGCGCTGTAGGGCAACGGTCTTGCCTGCGGCGATTGATCGATCGTATCGACGATCTGCTCGACGCTTTTCCCCGCCAGCCCTTGTTTAGCCAGAAACGCGTTGGCGTCCGTCGCCGCAGCGAAGCCTGGCCCGCTCAGTGTCAGAGCAAATAGCGCCGACATCATCTTTAGCTTCATCATCATTTCCCCTCAATTAAAGTCATTAGCTTGGAATCACGACTTATGACGTTACACCTTCCCCCTACGGGAAGGTCAAAAGGTGGGGTGTATAGAAAGGTAAAATAATGTATTTACTGATTTTTTATTGATTTTGGTCAATTTTAAATCAGGGTGAATGGCGGTGATATCAGCGCCATTATTGATGTGGGTTGGGTTATGTTTTATAGGCGCTGTGCGCGACACCTTTGCACCATCGCGACAATCACGTGGAATAGTTCATCTTTAGCCTGCTGTTCCGTAATAATCCCTTTAACGGCGGCATAAGATAATCCTTCGGCGGAACCGAGCATCGCGCGCAGTGCGGCGTCATGAAGAGGCTTGTCCGCGCAGAATGGGGCAAAGAGATCGCGGCATTTTTCCGTGAAGGTGGCATCGTACTCCTGCCTGATTTGTTCAAGCTCTGGGGTTCCGGTAAGCGCCGCCATGACGTTGGGCATTTCACGGCCCTGAAGCAGTACGCAATCAATGTACGAAGTAGCAATCACCGCAGCCAGCTTATCGAGTACGGGCTCAGTTTTACGGATAATGTCATCCATAATCGCTGTCTGGCGAGCATCATATTCCTTATAAAGTGCAGCTAACAGCCCCGAACGGTTAGTAAAGTGATCATAAACCACCGGTTTCGTTACACCAGCCCGTTCCGCCAGATGTCCGAGCGTCAGCGCTTCCGTACCTTCTTCCCGAATAATCTGCCAGGCGGCTTTGATCAGCTGTATATGGCGATCTTCTCTTGATAAACGCTGTCGTGCCTGTGGCTTGGACATTGGCGATATTATCCTGTTGACATTCTTATGTACCAAAAGTAACTTACTAATGGTAGGTTACTGTTAGTATATAAGACT
Organism: Pectobacterium polaris; assembly: GCF_002307355.1. Classification (NCBI taxonomy): domain Bacteria; kingdom Pseudomonadati; phylum Pseudomonadota; class Gammaproteobacteria; order Enterobacterales; family Pectobacteriaceae; genus Pectobacterium; species Pectobacterium polaris. Next base: position 2,154,591 of record NZ_CP017481.1, read on the forward strand.
ATATCTGACGCTGTTTTATAGCAATAGGGAGTACCCGGAATGCATGCATTACTTGTCGTTTCTCATCCTGTTCATACCTCACTAACGCACAGTGTCGCTACCGCAATTGCGGAAGGGATCGCTGGGGCAAACCCAGAAAATACGTTTGAAATCGCAGATCTTACAGAGGAAGGCTTTAACCCGGTGTTTTCTGTGCCAGATATCGCTGCTTTCCAGTGTACAGGCGCAATACCGCCTGACGTCATTGCTGAGCAATCGCGTATTGATAACGCAGATGCGCTGGTGCTGGTGTTCCCGATTTACTGGTGGTCCATGCCGGGGTTATTGAAAGGGTGGATCGATCGCGTGTTTTCAAACGGCTGGGCCTATGAAGAAACCGCCGATGGAAATGTGATAAAGAAACTGGGGCATTTACCGGTACACCTTGTGGCGCTGGGTGCAGTCAACCAGAGAACATTTGAAAAGCATGGCTATGCGGACGCCTTTCATGCCCAGATCGCACACGGGATTTTTGACTACTGTGGTGCGCCAGTATTGACGTCTGAAATACTGCTGATGCCGGAAATGGGAACGCCAGAGGCGTATATCGACGCCGCGCGCAATATTGGTGGGCGCGTTTTCCGCTAATCATTATTTTAAGCCATAGATAACCAATCCTATTTTTAAAATAATAGCGTCTTTAAATTATGACGTTTTAATCCCTTATTTCTTCTGGCCGGATGGTAGATGGCTGATTACCGTTCGGCCAAACGGATGATATGTTTTTAGCCTCATTTCAGCATACTTTGCGTATCGGCATAAATGATGTGCTAAATCGTAAACTCATCCTCGCTATGAAATTAGATAATAAAGGGAAATATATGAATTCCGCTGAGCATATTAGAAGTATTTCAGAAATCATGATGATGCCTTTGGCCGCAAAAGCATTATGCGTCGCAGCGGAAATAGGGATAGCCGATAAAATAGGGGAGCAGGGGATAACCATTGCTGAATTGGCAAAGGAATGTCAGGCGAGTGAAAAGAATATTTTTGATATTATCAAGGTGCTTGAGGTCTTTGGCTTTTTTGATGTGAAAGATGAAAGTATTATTAAAAATAACGCACGTTCTGCGCTGCTGATGTCGGATAACATCAGCTCAATGAAGCATTTCTGTATGCTGTTCGGCAATGAATACTATCAGGGGTTTGATGGGCTATTGCATACGAGCCGTACAGGGGAGTCGGGGTTTAAGCAGGTCTTTGGGCTGACATTATATGAGCATCTGGCGCACTCCTCATCACGAGCAGAAATTTACGATCTTGCCATGCGAGATTTATCTCGCCCGGTTGGATATGTGCTGGCTAAAGAATATGCGTCTCTTTTTAAAACGGTCGGCAGCGTTGTTGATATTGGCGGCGGTAGTGGCGTTATTCTGACTGAGCTTATAAAGCAGTATCATCACCTAACCGGCTGTCTTTTCGATATGACTGGTGTCTGTAACCGAAGCGAAAAGAGTATTGCACAGCACTATCCTGAATTGAAAGAAAGAATGGCCTTCACTCCCGGCAGTTTCTTTGAGGCGATTCCTTCTGGCTATGATGTCTATCTGCTTAAAAACATATTACATAACTGGAACGACGAATTCTGCCTGAAAATATTAGAAGCCATCGCGCAATCAATTGGGCATTCGACGCTATTAATCATCGAACCTTTGCTGGAGCATGAAGAAACCTCACCAAGGTTATTGATGAATGCGCTTTTTCAATCCGTCATCTGCCAGGATGGCACGCGATACAGAACGTTGAAAGATATGGAAGATATTCTGACGTTAAGTGGATTAACCGTCGTTGGTACAAAGAAAATAACCACTGGTCATACGGTCATTGAGATTAAATTAAGCGCGGCGGCACGGAGTTGAATACCGTGGGTGCTCTGTTTTTCTACGTTTTACCTCATGCTGACCTAGTGACTACTGTTATTAAAATCATGTTATTAAAAACAGTATTGACACTGTTTTTAAAATCCGTAGATTGGTTACCAACAGCAGTGAAGTTTCAGCCTGCTGTGATGTTAAAGACAGTGAATATGTTCTTTAACACGTATTTTGCGATACAGGTCACGAAGTATTGTTGTATGGGTAATCGATGTTGAGAAATATTCATAATCCTCACTCGATGATGCTTTAAGGCCACGTAGTCAGTACCGACAATCGCAAAAAGGGGACGAAAGCGCGATGATGTAAGGCCATGATTTTGTTTTTATTAGTTGCGATTACGTGTTGGTTTAGTGATGTGAAAAATATCGCAACATGAGTAAGGCCACGCATCAAAGAGTCTATATCGCGATGGGGGATGTACTTGTTAGCCTGCCATATCTTTGAATGGTGATAAGGTTGGCAGAGTGTTTAAATCAGTAAATATAGGGAGGTTTAGCTCATTTTAGTGCCCAATATTATCTGTTATAAACGTGTACATTTGAAGCAGTACCGATAGTAGTAAGATGTTATTAAGTCAATGAATGTTAAATCTTAAATCTGCAGTACCTTAAAAGCCCTGGCTAATAGAGTCAGGGCTTTTATCATTTAGGACCGTTGCTATATAAAGCTGTTATTTCAGGTGTTTTTGCAACTCTGCGCCTGCCTGCTCCAGTGCGGTGATGACTGTCGGCTCCTCGCTCAGCGGATTCAGCAGACCATAGTCATGAATCATGCCGTTATAGCGAGTCACGGTCACGGGTACACCAGCTGCATCCAGCTTACGTCCGAACGCTTCGCCTTCATCGCGCAGTACGTCCAGCTCTGCCGTCTGAATCAATGTCTGCGGGAAGCCCTTCAACTGTTCCGTACTGGCACGCAGTGGGGAGGCAAGAATGTTATTACGGTCTGCTGCGTGGGTCGTGTAGTTATCCCAGAACCACTTCATCATATTTTTCGTCAGGAAATAGCCCTTTTCATACTGGTTGTAGGACGCGTTATCGAAGTTCGCATCCGTTACAGGCCACAGCATGACGTTATAACGAATTTTCGGCCCGCCGAACTGTTTAGCTTGTAGGGCAACAGAAGCGACCATATTGCCGCCGACGCTGTTGCCGACCAACGCCAGACGACTACCGTCCACACCAATTTCCTGACCGTGCTCGGCCACCCACTGCGTCGCCTCATAAGCCTGATTGATGGCTACAGGGAAGCGTGCTTCAGGGGACGGAGTGTAATCCACGTACACCGCTGCGGCACCAGACGCCCTGACCAGATCGCGGATTAAACGTTCGTGGGTTGGGAAATCACCGAGCACCCAGCCGCCGCCATGGAAAAACATGAACACCGGCAGCGTACCGGATACATTTTCCGGCTTCACGATTTTCAGCTTAATAGCCTGACCGTTCACCTGGATGGTTTTTTCAGACACCTGTGCGGCTGGCAGTTTCACGCCCTGTTGCGCGCCGATCAGAACCTGACGCGCTTCCTGTGGAGTCATCTGTTCTATCGGTTTGCCCTTACCGGAATTCAGAACATCAAGAAATGCCTGTACGCCAGCGGTCGGCGCAGGGGTGTTGATCGGCTGCGCAGAAGCGACGGATGTCATAGAAGCGAATACAGCAGACGTCAGGATGGTGGAGATGGTTTTCATGATATTGGCCTTTTTTAAAATCGTGCGGTTGATAGGTTCACAAAAGTGATTTTTTATTTAATGCGATTTAATCGTTAGATATATGCTTGCGTACAAGTTACTTTTGGTCAAACATTATTTATACTTTTTTTAAGCTTGTGAGTAACGGAGTATTTAAAATGAAAGAAAACAGTACCTTGGGTGAATTATTGTGCTTCTCTCTGTATTCGGTCGCCAATGCACTGATTCGTCAGTATCGGCCGCTGCTGAAAGAATTCGATCTGACTTACCCGCAGTTTGTCGTCCTTCTGTCCCTGTACGATCAGGACAACATCCTGCTCAAAGAACTGAGTGAGAAAACGCTGTTTGATTCCGGCACGCTGACGCCGCTTGTCCAGAAACTGGAAGCCAAGGAATTTTTAAACCGGGTTGCGGTTGCGGGTGATGAACGCATGAAAAAAGTGGTGCTGACTGACAAGGCGCTTGCGTTGAAAGAACGGATCGTCGACCTGCCAAATCAGATGCGTTGCTCTATGCGTATGAAGGATGAGGATCTGAATATGCTGCGACAGCTTTCTAAAAATCTGCTGGAAGACTTATAGCCGGGTGGGGGAAAAACTCGATTTCCTATCGAGGATTCTCGAATCATCGGGGCGATCTGGCGATGCGAACGGATCAAACAGGATGGTAAGTGACAGATGCCACACCTACTCTCAGGTGTGGCATAGCGTGTTATTGTGCGCGAACTCGCACGCCCGCAAAAACAATCACCATTGCCGATACCAGCAATAATCCGCTGCCAGCAAACACACCGCTGGCTCCGTTGAGGTCAAATATTACCCCGCCACCCGCTGCGCCAGCCCCGATCGCAAATTGGATCGATGCTACCAGTAAACCGCCCGCGCTTTCGGCTTCGTCCGGTACGGTTGTCGCAAGCCAGGTTGACCAGCCCACTGGAACCAGACCAAACGCAAATCCCCACATCGCCACCAGCAGACCATCCAGTATTGCCAGATGTCCAAAGGCCGCCATGGTCAGTGCCAGAACACCCATCACAAAGGGAACCAGCGCCAGCGTCAGGCGCAAATTTCGCGCCAGTAGATAACCGGCAATCGAAGTACCGACAAAATTGGCGAGGCCAAAGCCGAGTAAAATCAGGGAAATATTCTCGACGCTTGCCTGCCCGACGGTTTCCAGGAACGGGCGCAGGTAGGTAAAGAAGGCGAAATGTCCGCTGAAGATCAGCACCGTTGCCAGCAATCCGCCGATCATGCCCGGACGGCGCAGCACGCGAAGTAGTGTTCCCAGGCTACCGCTGCTTTCCGGCTTCATCGATGGCAACACCCACAACTGCCAAAACAGCGCCACAACGCTCGGCAGAATGCAGAGGATAAAGACGTTTCGCCAGCCAATCAAACTCCCCAGATAGCTGCCAAGCGGCGCGGCAACAACGGTGGCAATCGACACGCTGGAGAAGATCACCGCTAGCGCTTTGGGCACTTTATCCTTGGGCACAAGGCGCATCGCCGTGGCGGTGGACATGGCCCAGAATCCACCAATGGCAACGCCTAGCAGTAAACGTCCGAATAGCAACACATGCAGATTGGGGGCAAACGCCACCAGCAGGCTGGAGATGATTTGCAGCACCGAGAAAAACATCAACACCCAACGGCGGTCGATGCTTTTAGTGGCCGATGTGATGAGCAAGCCGGTCACCAGCGCGACCAGCGCCGTTGCGGTCACCGCCTGGCCTGCCATTCCCTCTGTGACGCCTAAACTTGTCGCCATCGGCGTTAATAAACTGGCTGGTAGAAACTCAGCCGTAATCAGGCCAAATACCCCCAGTCCTAGTGAGTAAACGGCTCGCCAGGCGGGTTTTGCGGGCGCGATGGCCTCACTTGCCGCTATACATGAATTCATCTGTTGCTCTCTCGTTAGAAAAATGTGACAACCATCACGAAGCATAGAGCGTTCCACACGGACGATCTATGACATATAATCTTCACTTATTGATTATTCGTCCGGAGTTGCCGTCATGACCGTTCAGTCACCCGATTTGATCAGCGAGCTTCTGCGTGGGATGCGTCTTTCCGGGGTGACATATCGCCGAATTGAAACCCATGCCCCCTTTGGTGTGGCGTTTCACTACGAGCCTGGCAGAGCGCAGTTTCATTTTGTCAGCCAGGGTACAGCGCTGCTGCGCATGGAGAGTGGCGCGACGTTTGTGCTCAAAAGCGGGGACGCACTGTTTATCCCCAACGGGAATTCGCATGCGTTGCTCTCTGATGAAAAGGCTGACGTCACGCCGGTGTCAGCATTTCCAAGCGAAGCGATTTGCAATTCGGTCTGTGCTATCGGCTGTGAACCGTGCCCCGATACCGAAAACACGGTGATCTTCAGCGGATGCATGGATTTTGAGCTGGGTGGAATGCAGCCGCTGATCAAAGCGATGCCGGAAGTCATGATGGTGAGCCGCCTGATGTCGACCTGGCCGGAAATCCATCCAATTCTTGCGGCCATGGAACGTGAGTCGATGACACGTCAGGTAGGATTTGCCGGCATTCTGGCGCGACTGGCCGATGTGGTCGCGGCGCTCATCGTGCGCGGATGGGTTGAAGCAGGCTGCGGTAAAGCGACGGGCTGGGTACAGGTACTGCGCGACCCGCGGCTGAGTCGGGCGATTTACGCGATGCATCAGCAGCCGGGCGTAAACTGGAGCGTCGCGGAATTGGCAAAAGAGGCGGGCACCTCCCGTTCCGTGTTTGCCGAGCGTTTTCTCTCTGCAACTGGCACCACACCTGCGAAATACCTCAGCGAGTTGCGCATGCGTCTGGCTGTCCAGTACATCCGGCATGAGCATCAGGCGATTGAAACGGTAGCGCTACGTCTGGGTTACGGATCGCTGGCAGCGTTCAGCCGGGCATTTAAACGCATCGTGGGCCATGCACCGGGAGCGCTGCGGGAAATCGGCCAGGTTTCTGAGGAAGTTTGATGGGTAACAGACTTAGAGAGCATATTGGAAGTGAATGCAGCCACTGTATCGATCGTTGTTGCTGGAGGATTTGGATGCATTCAGCTTTTTATTAAGTTGAAATGTAGCATGAGTTTTAATCGTATTTGTTATTAAGTCCCGTGTTTTCATAGACAGATCAGAATGATGGGACATATACGATAAGAATTCCCGGTGCATTCTTTTGGTTTGATTACCTGCGATGTAAATAATTCGTAATGACATTATTCTGACTTAACTGAATTTAGATCGATGGCAATTGATATTTATGCTGTCTATTAGATAATGTTAATAGTCATGAAATACATCAGTTTAAAATGGTTGGATGTGACATAAAATATATATTGAAAATTTTTTTGACAGATTTTTGCGTAACACCTACTCTTTATAAATAGAATTAAATTCATCCGTTTATATCTGGCTGATAGGTTACCGAATCATTCATTTAGGTTGTAAAATGTTAATTAAACCTATCTGTTAGAGATGTTTTATATTAAAAAGTTAATTGTAACTAGTTAGCGAGTTAGCGCTGAAATGCAACGCTATGTCTTCGGTTGTATTTACTTTTTTATAAAAATTAAAATGAAGTGTAGAAATTATTATCGTGGTTTTTTTTATTTTAATTATTTATTTTTTAATTGCATTGGGAATATATTCTTTGAATATATATTAAGTTATTTATTCCAAAGAACGCATGCTAAATATCATTCAAATATAGGGGGTTTCTATGTCTAAATTCATTCCTAACGGAAGCTATCAAAAAACGGCTTCACAGATCAATTCTAACCTTTACGGTAAAGCCCAGCGTAGAGATCAAACTTGGATTGCAGCAGGATTCAATATAACTGGTCTATCAGGTGGCCTTGTAAACTGGGATGGCGCCCTGCAACCGGAAAACGCTCCTCTTCCAACCGCAGGCTTTGTACCTGATGGTTCCTATAAAAAAACCACGCAAAATATTGCCGTTACGTTAACGGCATATTGCCAGAAAAAAGATGGTAGTTGGCAATGGTCTTCATTGGACATAACCAATTACAAACAGGGTGATGGTGATATTGCAAATATCGATGGCATACTGAAGATTCAAAAATAAAGTATTACGAACGGTAGTACGTAGTGCAAAGCCTGCATATAGATTTGTGTAATTGCCTGACTTTGATACATTCAATATCAAATTAAGGTTTATTTATGAACTAAAAGTAGTTGCAGGCTTTAACTAACATGCTGGATAAAAATATCAGAACCCTGATGATTTATCCCGTTCGCTACTTGCTCAAAAAAGTCAATATCGAGGTAATCCCGAACGCTAAAATGATCCACTACCTGTCCCCATTGATTAACACACTGCGATATTAGTAATTCCTTTATTAGAAATATGAGAATGTCTCTATGAAGCAGGGATTGCACGTCAGTGTCGTCGTTTTGATATTTCGACAATATCGCTTTGCATATCGACAAAAGTTTTGTTGTGACTAGCTCGTTTGTTTTGCTAAACAATGAATTACCCGATCACCAGTTTCTGTTTTCATCAGCAAAAGAACCATGCTTTGCGATAAATCGGGCGACGTTTTCCATCCCTTCGCGGTTTTCCTTCTTCCGTTCTTCGGCCTTTATACGACGGGCTTCCTCGCCGATGACGTCATTCACCTGATCAGAATGATGGGATGTATACGATAACAGTTTGTTTGGTCTGGCTGTCGGCGTTTACGGTCACGCTATCCGCAGTGGCAGACTGGGTTGCCGCGTGCTGGGTATCTGCGGCCCGTGTGCTGGTGCGAACGGATCACTCCCGTTCGTCGAACTGGATGACTCGCAATCTGACCCACAAATTCCCCAATACGAAGGGATAAATCAAAGCGTATCGGAAAAGATATTTACACCAACTTATTGAATCAAAAAACATAGGAGCAGACTTGCCTGAACGGCGAAATTTTACGCTTTATCCATCACGTTGGAATAATTATCAAATGCAAATATTTAAAATTAAATAATGAAAAAAATAAATATTTAGAGAAATTAATGATGTGAGGGGTTATATTTTATATGTTAATTATTATGGTTGTGGGCACTAGCAGTTTGTGTGTTTTCCTAAAAAAGCTTTAAGATTGATCTGGTTGTTATTCTAAATTTTTTTATGTGATATATTATCCGGCACGGAAAAGAGTTAATGATAAAAACTTAATGGATTAAGATTAAAAAGTGTCTACTAATCAGATGAATGTTTCCTATGGAAATGATTTTTTTGTTATTAAATTGATGGACTTTTTATCAATCAATTTGACATTAATAGTCAGTGCTAGTCTATTTATGATGGGCGATTTCGATGATGTAATTATGATTAGCCTGCTATTCTCAACCTCTTTTTTACTTATTGGTGAATATACTGGACTATATCACCATGGCCTTAAAAATATGCAGACTGGTGGGCAGCGAAGACTGTGGGGTTCCGCATTATTTTCGGTCATCTTTGTGGAGTTAGTCAGGAATTATGCCGGTACGCTGTACTCGCTGGGTCTATTGCATAAATTCGATAATATATATTTTTCCGCAACGCTGTACTGGTATATTCTTTCGCTATGTAGCCTCTACATCACGCGTTTAATTACGTTTAAATTTACGACTAAAAAGCGGATCCGAATTGCTATTGTGGGATTAACGCCCGGTGGGTTAGCGGCGGAAAAAGCATTGCTTAAAGAATATGCCAACATGCAGTTAGAATTGGCTTTTTACGACGATCGTAGCCCATCCCGTTGTGGCTATCTGTTTAAGAGCCAATTTAAAGGCAAAGTGAGCAAGCTGGTTGAAGAGGCTAAAGCGGGCAGAGTGGATGAGATTTATATTGCGCTGCCAATGGTTGCGCTACAACGCATTCGTTATTTTCTGTCGATGATGTCCGATACGACGGTAGATACCTATATCATTCCCGATCTTTATTCCTACAGCTCATACGTATCGCAGTTTCGCTCCATCAATAACATTCAGACCATCAGTATTTTCAGATCGCCGTTTGATGGTATTGGCTCGGTGATTAAGCGCGTTGAGGATTTAGTGATTGGTGGCGTTATTACGCTGATGATTTCGCCATTGCTGCTGGTGATTGCTATTGGTATCAAGCTGACGTCACGGGGGCCGGTGTTATTCAAGCAGGATCGTTACGGCCTGAGCGGCAATAAAATCAAAGTGTGGAAATTCCGCTCGATGCACGTGATGGAAAACGCCGGCGTCGTGACGCAGGCGACTAAAAACGATCCGCGTGTTACGCGTTTTGGCGCATTTTTACGCCGGACTTCGCTGGATGAACTGCCGCAATTTTTCAATGTATTGCAAGGGACGATGTCGATTATTGGCCCGCGTCCTCATGCCGTCGTGCATAACGAGCAGTATCGCCAGCTAGTCGAGAATTACATGATCCGCCATAAAGTGAAGCCTGGAATTTCAGGCTTGGCGCAGGTTAATGGTTATCGCGGCGAAGTGGATACCCTCGATAAAATGGAAAAACGGGTTCACTACGATATTGCCTATATTCAGAGTTGGTCCCTTTGGTTGGATATCAAAATTATCTTTAGAACCATTTTCAAAGGCTTTATCGGTGAAAATGCGTACTAAATTGGTCATCGCCGCTGGAATGATAATCCCCCTCCCATCTTGGGCCGACCTGATGCCGAAATCGCATATCGGTGTCGCTGGTATTGATTTTCAAAGCCAGGTGGGTCTGGACTATGGGCATGAGAATAACGTGACCTATCAGGCTGATGATCAGAATGCGGTGAGTTCTCATTTTCAGAGCCTCAGGCCAATGATTAAGGCCATTGGCGCGCGTTATCAGGATCAATATCTGTTGATGTATTCCGGTGATTATCGTCGTTACGACAGCGATCCGGCGGATAATTACACCGACCATTTCTTTCGCTTTAATGGCGCATGGCGCTACGGGTTGAGGCATGGATTAACGCTCAGTTTTGAGGAGGCGCTTGGGCACGAAGTGCGTGGGCGCGGTATTACCGAAGGTTTTCGACCACAACAGTTCAGCGATTTCGGTATTCATTCGCCGTTGAGTACCGCGCTTTTCAACAGTGAATTGCGTTATAGCTATGGCGCGCTGAAAGGGCGCGGTAAAGCCGACGTCGCGCTGCTGTTTAGAAAACTGCGGTTAGGCCGCACGGAGGATATTAAAAATACCGATATTGATTTTTATAACTATGTTCTTGGGCAGGAATGGTACGAGAACGGTTTGATCGCCGAATTATCTGACCAATACTCGTCGTCAACGCGCTTTCGCTACCGTTTTATTGGTAATCAGCGGCGTTATGAAATCGATTCGCAAAAAGATAATGATGAATACTATCTGGAATTCGGCATTAAATCGCAACTTACGGGAAAATCCGGTATTGATGCCAATGTGTCCTGGCTATACAAGACATTCGATAATAACCCGAATTCCAGGCGTTTTAGCGGGATAAACTGGGATATTCAGACGGAGTGGAAACCCCTTAAACAATCCGTTTTTACCGCACATACGTCGCAGCATATCAAAGACCCGTCAGAAATCGGCGGCTATATCCTGGTTTCTAAATACGGCATCTCTTATCAGCACTTTTGGCTCGTCGATCGTTTCTCCACCACGTTTGACTATTCATACCTGACGGACGTTTACAAGAATTACCCGCGAGATCGTAAAGACAGAAACAGGGTGTTCACATTCGCCATGAGTTATAACTTCAGGCCCTCTATTAACGTTGAATTAAAGTATCAACTGAACACGCTACGTTCCAATCAAGATAGCGATTCTTTCTTTATTGGCCCTAACGGCGATCGCCAGGTCGTCAGAATGCTGGGCCGTGATAACTCTCTGATTATGTTTACGGCTAAGGTACAGATCTAACGTGAAAATAATAAAACTGTGCATTTTTCTGTCCCTCAGCGTCTGGCTAGCGGGATGCTCCCCGCCGAGCCAGCGGCAAATGGACAAACCTGAAAGTGAAACCACCGGTTATCAGTTAGATGAAGGCGATGCTGTAAATATTCTGGTGTACGGCGAGCCGGAGATGACGATGAAGTTCATGCTGGATAAAAGCGGCGCGATTACCTTCCCCTACATTGGTCAACTGGTGTTGAAGGGGAAAACGCCAGAGCAGGTGGGCGAGGAGTTGGCTAATCGCCTGCGCGGCGACTATCTGCAAAATCCGATGGTGACGGTCAGCATCGCCGAGTTCCGGAAATTCTATATCACTGGTGAAGTGGAGAAACCGAACGGGTATGCCTACGAGCCGGGCTTAACCGTTGAAAAAGCGTTGGCGCTGGCCGGCGGATTTACCGATCGCGCAGACCGCAAGGATGTGGGTATTCGTCTATCGAATAGCAATCAACTGATTGAAAATGTTGATGTAAGACGTGTCGTTCATCCTGGCGATACCGTGATTGTCGGTATGAGCTTTTTCTGACCATGAGTCTATCTATCGTGGAAAATGGCAGAAAATTGGAAAGCATCATCGATTTCTCCAGATTTGCCCAAGAGATCAAACAGAACGGCTGGAAGATCATGCTGGCCGGCCTGATTGTGGCAGTAGTGGCTTACCCGCTGATTAGTATGATCACGCCCAAATATGTGTCGACCGCAACGGTACTGCTTAAAGCACAGCAGGATAACGTTTCGCCTTTGCCGCAGGTCGATGGTTATGATTCCACCCGTAGCGGCTATTACGAAACCCAGTATGCGTTGATGCAGTCGCGTATTGTGCTGGAACAAGCCGTGCGGGACATCAAGCTGGACCAAAATCCAGCGTTTAACGGCGATATAGACAAAAATGCGGATAACCGTGGCGATGAGCAACAGCGGGTCGATCACGCACTGGATTCGATAGTGGCAAACCTCACTATCACTGGTGTTCGCACCACGCACCTGGCCACTATCTCATACGAATCGGCGTCGCCTGAGCTGGCGGCCGACATCGCTAACGGCGCGGCGCAGGCATTTATTGACTATACGGCCAGGCAAAAGCACCTCAAGACACTGAAAGCCAAAACATTGAACCAAAAACAGATGGAAGAGGTGTGGCAGCAAGTCGTCGAGCAACAGGCCGTTATCGACCAATTTCTGAAGAAAGAAGGGCTGCTGACTTTCCGCGGCGTGGATGGCTTCGAAACTGAACAACTGGGGATCGTCACCACCAAGTTAGCGGATGCCACCCAACGTCGCATCAGGGCGGAAACGAACTACAACAGCGTGCGTTTGAACGTGGGTACGTCGTTGGAAAACATCATTTCTCTGCCTGATATTTCTAATCATGCCCAAATTCAGGATTTGCGCATTGCGCTGATTCAGGCTCGGCGTTCTTTATACGAGTTACGGAAACGCTACGGGCTGAAGCATACCAAAATTTTAGAAGCCGAAGCCCAGGTTCAGGCGATTGAAGAGCAGACCCACACCGTGTTACTCGAACTGGAAGCGGGGCTGAATAAGCAGTATCAGGCGGCGTTGAGGGATGAAAAATATTATCAGCAACTGCTGGAGAAACAGAAAGCGGGTTTCCAAACGCTAGCGTCTAAACGTGATGAATACAATAACCTGATCACCGCGTTGGATAAAACAAAAGAGCTGTATAAGGCGCTCTATCAGCGCACCAAAGAGCAGACGCTGGCAGGTAACTATTTAGAGCCGGACGCGGTACTTTACGACCCTGCCGTGCCGGCGGACCACCCGTCGAAACCCAATAAAGTGATGCTGCTGGTGATGGTTGTCATGCTAACCCTGATTTTCTCGGTGGTTTACTTCATCGTGAGAGCCGCGCTGGATAATTCAATCAACAGTATCAGCCAGATGAAAAAGCGCCTGAATGTGGCGCCGGTGGGGGAAATTCGCATCTTCGCCAGTGGCGTGAAGCGCTCACAGGTTGTGCGTTTGATAACCAAAGCGCCTCTGTACGTCGATATTGTCCACAGCATGCGAACCCACATTTTGTTATCGCATCCATCCTGCCAGGCCATTGCCATCAGCTCGGCAGAGCATGGCGAAGGGCGATCGTTGCTGGCGCATTTGCTGGCGACATCTTTCAGCGCTGACCAAAAAACGCTGCTTATCGACCTGGATTTCTTTAACGACGGCGGGCTGACGCAAGACCTGGCGCCCCCTTCCGCTATCGGTGTGGCGGAACTGCTGCAAGGGCAATCACCGTTGGATGCCGCACTGGTGACAATCAGTGAAAATTTAAGCTTCCTGCCGCGTGGCAATGCCTTGATGTCTTCTTTACTGATGCTGTCGTCCGAACATGTCGTGACGTTGATGGCAGAGCTGAGAACACGCTATCAGAGAATAATCGTTGATGTGGCCGCAGTGAATCAAACGCAGGATAGTCAACTCATTAGCCGGGTAATCGACGGGGTGGTTTTTGTGCTGAAAGCCGGCGAGTGGCGTACGGGTGATGTGCTTAATGCCATTGAGAACGTTAAACACCACCGCGCGGTGCTGATTGGCGCGGTAATGAATCGGGTTGCGGATAAAAACCTCGAAACCAAAGAGGGGATACGTTCCCTGAACCATCGTATGAATGCGCTAATCGACAGTACTGGTCACCTGTGAGTTTATGAAAAAGATGAGTTTACTAAAAAGCATTTCTACCATTGCGGGTTCATCGGTGGTTTCACAACTGATTGGCGCGCTGTCTATCTGGCTGATTTCGCATAAATACAACATGGCCGAGGTGGGGATCTACGCGCTGAGTTACAGCATCGTGTTGGTGGGGGCGCAGGTCTGTACCTTTGCATCGCAACTGCTGATTCCGAAACAGCAAGACTGTGAACTGGCGCAAAGTGTGGTGTTCAGCACACTGCAAAGCCTGCTTACCGCTGTGCCCTATGCGATGTTGACCGCATGGCTGTTTCAGCGAAATGTGTTCTTTCTCTATCTGCTCACGCTGTCCTATGCGCTGGTGCTGATCTCGGAGAATTTGTCGCTGCGCGAGGGTAACTACCGTTTTCTGGCCTTTCAGCGACTCGCCGTCTCGGTGGTGGTCGTGCTTTCGCTAGTGTTCACTTCACATACCACCGCGTTTTATTGGTCCTGGGCCTGCGCCATGATGGTGCTGATTAGCGGATGTATTGTGTTCTCGTTCAATATTCACACCATTACGCTTGGACATTTTAGTCCGCAACGTAATAGGGCTTTCTTTCATCAGCATGCTCATCATCTCACCCGCGTTGGCAGCGCCGAAGTACTGGCGATGGTTAATAGTAATTTGCCGGTTATGCTGATTAATTTTTGGTTTTCCGCGTTGGCAGCGGGGTATTTCTCGGTGGTTAGCCGTTTTTGTTTGTCTCCGGTGGTGATCATCGGCAATGCAGTGCGTCATTCTATTTTTTCAACCTGGTCTACCGATTTCAGAAATAAACGTTTCAACTATGATGAGTTCAAAAAAGTCCGTCTGGTATTATTGATGTCGGGAGTGATCTGCACTCTAGGGGTATTTATTTTCTATCCGTTGGTGATGCATATTTTTTTTAGCGAGGAGTGGATTAACTCCATTCCAACCTCTCGCTATATGTTGCCTTATTTATTTCCGGCGCTGGCGGTGTGTCCGCTGACGGTGATCGAACTAATATTTGGCTCTCATCGCTATTTTTTGCGTATTCAATTAGAGCAGTTGAGTGTGGTATTAATCGCATTTGTGATTGTGCCTTATTTTTATAATCACTATGCCACATCAATGATTCTTTTTTCTGTGCTGACATTTGTACGCTACGCGTTTATTTATCTCAAAGTAAACAAACGTGCTAATGGGCTGAAAAATATGATGACAGAATCATGAGCTTGAATACCGGGCTTTACCTACAGGTTTATGTTGTTATCACACTGGTATTCTGCGGACTGACGCAGTATTTCACCGGTTTTCTGGCGGTGCTGTGGTTACCATTTATTTTGGCGCTGAACATGGTGGGGTTGCTGATTATGCAGACTCGCTACGATAGATTGCATTTGGATACGCAGGAATTGATGGTGCTCACGCTTTACCTCTCTTTTCTGGCGATGGCGGGATTATCTACCCTGTTACAGGGCGGAATAACCGTCACTATCGTTGGGTTTAAAAACGAGGTTGCATTGTCGCTGATGATGTTTTGCCTGCTGCTGGGATTTTGCCGCGAATCACAGATTTATCGCGTGACCCGCAGTTTGTATTGGGTGTTCTACGCACAGTTCCCGGTGGTGATTTATCAGGTGTTGTTTGTTTTGCCGCGGCGGGTAGTATTGCGGGGAGAAGACGAAAAATGGGACTCGGTAGTCGGAACTTTCGGCGGCGACCCGATGGGCGGAGGAAATACCGCGGCGATGGGGTTGTTCTGCCTGTTGATTATGCTGCTGAAAGTCTCGGAATTTAAACATGGTTTGACGTCGTTTAAATCCACGGCGCTGCATATCGTTTTGGGATTTAGCTTGTGTATCCTGGGGGAAGTGAAATTTGTGATCCTGATTTCACCGTTATTACTGGTCTGGGTTTGGTTAATGCCGAGCTACATCAAAGGCATGAATAGCGTAAACCTGAAAGCAATTTTGCTGATTTTCACTGGCATGGCGTTACTGATTACCGTGGCGATTACCATTTTGGCCTCGGGTTACTCCTCGGCGTTTGGTGGCGACCCGACGAAAAGCGCGATGAGCGTATTTCTGGATTCATTGAATTATATTTTTGATACCAGCTACATTATGGAATCCGGTGAACTTGGGCGTCTTACTACGCTATTTTTTTGGCTGAAAAATCACGATATGTGGGGGATCTCCGGTACGTTGTTTGGCTATGGATTAAATGCGACAAATAGCGGCAGCGCTGTCTCTCCCGGTTTTTTGAATATTATCTATAACCTGATCATCGATTCAACCTCATTAAGTGTGCTGCTATGGGAAGTCGGCGTGGTTGGAACGCTATTTTTCATCGGGTTAATTATTTATATCTTAGTCATTACGCAGCCAAAGCCGGGACTAGATCGTAATAAATTAGACCAACAGGACCTGAAATTGCTGAGTTTTTCTCCGGCCTTTAACGTTTTTGTGGTTGGGTGCCTGTTGAGTCTGCCTTATAGCCAGATCCTGATGATTATTCCCATGCTGCAATTCCTATTTTATTTATCTCTGGGCTCAAGTCTGGTGATTCGCCATTCTGTCCGCCGTTATATCGGAAAACTGTATGAGTGATAAACCTTTTATTTCAGTGAGTATTAAGACATTCAATGAGTCGGAATGCATCGAAAAAACCATCGACAGTATTCGTCGCCATATTGTGGATTACCCCCATAAAATCATTGTTGCCGATAGCTTATCAACCGACAACACTCAGCAGCTTGCCAGCGCCAAAGGCATTACCGTGGTGTCGCTGACTGAACCGTCCGAACGCTGCTGCGGTGTGGGGCATCAGCTTGGTTACCTGTACAGTCAGGGGGATTATTTGCTGCTAATGGACGGCGATATGGAGCTGGAAGATGGCTTTATTGAGCAGGGCATAGCATTTTTAACCGCACACCCTGATTACGCTGGCGTGGCTGGAACGGTAGAGATGGATGGCGCGGCGAACTATGAGTTTACATCACGTAAACAGCGCCTTCATAAAATATATCCGTTGGGCGACTGCGGTCATTTAGGTGGTGGAGGTTTATACCGCCGCTCGGCAATTGAAAAAATAGGTTATCTCACCAACCGCAGCTTGCATGGTTATGAAGAGGCTGAATTAGGTATTCGTCTGCGCTATGCCCACTATAAATTACATCGACTTAATGTGCCTTATTTCCGTCACACGTCGTACACCATGCCAACATATAAAATGCTGCAATATCGTTGGCGGAACGGTTTTCTCTGGGCACCGGGCGAGCTTTTACGCAGCGCATGGGGGATGCCTTATTTCCGTGAGGCATTGCATATCGTTAAAAACGAGGCAGTTTTTGCGGTTTATCTGCTGGTGCTGTTGATGAGTTTATTGACGTTTAACGCCACTGTTATTGGTGCTGCGTTGCTGCCGTTACTCGCTTTTGTGGCATTAAAAACGATTAAGAACCGTTCACTGCTGAACGGGGTGCAGAGTGTGATGAACCTGGCTGTGTTTTCTGCGGGATTGATAAAAGGGTTAACCAGACCCGTGCGCGACCCTATGACACCACCAAGCAGCAAGGTTATTCATGAATAGGCAGGTATGATGAAAGTTTTATTGGTCAATAAATTTTTCTATATTAAGGGCGGCGCTGAAACGGTTTATTTTCAAGAGATTGATATGTTGAAAAAGGCTGGCGTTGACGTTATCGCTTTCTCTATGCAGCATGAAAATAACTTCCCGTCAGACTACGCGCCCTATTTTGTCGGTAATGTGGATTATCATCAAAACGGCAGTGCGATTGGGGCAATTAAAACCGCGGTTAACTTTATTCATAATGCTGAGGCATGTAAGAAATTGCTGGTGTTATTGCGTAAAGAAAAGCCGGATATTGTTCATTTTCACAATATCTACCACCAGCTCACGCCGTCGTTGATTAAAATTGCCCGTCAATTTGGGTGTAAAACCGTGTTAACGGCTCATGACTACAAGATTATCTGCCCTTCGTACACCATGCTGCGCGATGGCAAAGTCTGTGACGCTTGTTTAACCGGTTCGGTATTTAACGCTTTTAAATATCGGTGCCAGCAAGGTTCTGCATCGAAAAGTCTGCTGCTTTCGTTAGAAGGTGCCTGGCAGAATATTGCCAAAAACTATCAGGCGCTGGATGTGATCGTTTCGCCCAGCGAATTTCTGCGTAACCAATTAATGCGCAAGCTGCCGAATGTTCGTATTGACGTGATTGTGAACGGCATTAATGACAGCCTGCCGGCGGAGGATGTTAAAGACGACGGTTATTTGCTGTTTATTGGTCGCCTGAGTAGGGAAAAAGGCGTTGCTACGCTTGCCAGGGCGCATCAGCAAATGCGGAATAAAATTCCGTTAAAAATTGCGGGCAGCGGGCCGCTGTATAACGATTTGGTCGCGCAATTTCCGCATGCGGAATTCCTGGGTTATAAACAGCAGGGCGAAGAACTTAACCGGCTGATTAAATACGCACGCGCGGTGGTGGTTCCTTCCGAATACTATGAAAACTGTTCAATGTCGGTACTGGAGTCGATGGCATTCGCTAAACCAGTGGTAGGCGGGCGTATTGGCGGTATACCTGAACAAATTCGCGATAAGATAGACGGCATTTTATTCGAACCCGGCAATGTGCAGGCATTAGCCGATGTGCTGGATGACCTGACGTTGAATCCGCAAAAAGCCAGAGAAATGGGATTAAATGCGCGCCAACGTCTTCGCGAAAAATATTCATTACGTAAACACACAGAATCTCTATTGGCGCTTTATCGGGAAATATTAATCGAAAAATAATATGACTACGAAAATTACCGTTCTGGGAACACGTGGTATTCCAAACGTGTTGGGTGGTGTGGAAACACATTGCCAAAATTTATATCCGACGATTAAACAGCAATTCGACGTGGATATTTGTGTTCTCGCACGTTCGCCTTATGTCAATTATAAAAAATCACAATATCGAGGCGTGATGACTCGCGCTTTACTGTCGCCGAAAAAGCGTTCATTAGAGGCTATCGTTCATTCGGTGCTGGCGGCATTTATCACCTGCTTTGATCAGTCCACGGTGGTGCATGTTCACGCTATTGGTCCGGGCCTGGTGGTGCCGCTTTTACGTTTGCTGGGTAAAAAAGTGGTTTTTACTCATCATGGCCCAGACTATGACCGCCATAAATGGGGATTCCTAGCAAAGAAGATTTTAATGCTGGGTGAAAAGGTCGCAGTGAAATATGCCAATGAAGTGATTGTGATCTCCGAAGTGATTAATAATATGATCAAGCAGAAATATGGACGCGATGATGCCCATCTTATCTATAACGGTGTGAATCTACCCCAGCGACTCACTGCGGACGTTATCAATCAGATATTGGCGCGTTTTTCTCTTCAGCCACAACACTATTTGGTTGCGGTTGGCCGCTTCGTGGAAGAAAAAGGCCTGCATGATCTTATCGCGGCCTATCGGCAATCGGGTGTCACGATGCCACTGGTTTTGGTTGGCGATGCCGATCACCCCACTGCGTATAGCATGCGATTAAAACAGTTAGCCCATGAAACCCCGAATGTGATCCTGACCGGATTTTTAAACGGCCAGGAACTACAAACTATTTTCTCACAGGCTAAACTCTTTGTGATGTCGTCATATCATGAAGGGTTACCCATTGCGTTACTGGAGGCCATGTCATTCTCATTGCCTGCCGTGGTCAGCAATATTCCAGCCAATCTGGAGGTAAAATTAGCGCCAGAAACTTATTTCAATGTAGGAGATGTGGCGGATTTATCCGAAAAAATCACGTTGCGCTCTAAATCGTTATCTGTTGATTACTCTGAATATTTACAAAGGTATAATTGGCAACAAATCGCGGAACAAACGATGGCCGTTTACACCGCAGTAAATAAATCAATAGGTTAATAGTGAATGAATCGAATAAACGCCCGTTAGTCATTGAGCGCTTCTATGAAGCCCTTGATGGAAAAACCGATACAGAACTGACCTCGGAACAGCGGCTGGCCGTTGAGCAGGCGGTGCTGTCGATTACGGCATCTTCAATGCATTGGGTCGACGTGCGTAAGAGTTTCCCTTTTTTTAACAAGCGCTATTACTTCGTTTTTTTGTTCGGTCTGGATCACCGCAAGCGTCCACGCAAAGAGTCAACGCTATCTCGCATACTGCTGACTGCGTTGATCCTGTTTACTGGCTTTTCCTGCATGCTTGCGGCGCTATTGATGCTTTACATGATTAAGTCTGCCTTGGGTATTGATATTTTCCCACATTTCCACTTAGGAATTTGGGATTGGTGGCTCAGCCTGAAGGATCACTGACCTCCGGTTTCTGCTGATGTGGAAATAAGGAGTCATAAGTGCATTGTAAAATTATCGCTGTAGGAGGTTTGCTATTTTCTGTATTGGGTGTGGCCGATGGCGTGATGACGACCGTCACCCCCAGAGAGCTAACTGGCCCGCTAACGAACCCAGGTACTGGCGTCGCCAGCTTTAACAAGGGTAATGGTACAACGTTGTCGCTGGCTGATTATCCCGACACCGGCATTGAATATGATCGTTTGTACTGGGATGAACTCGAACCAGCAGAAGGCCAATATAATTTTCAAGCCGTGGACGCTATTTTCGAACTGGCTAGCCAGCATCAACCGCCGATGAACGTGGGGTTGCGCTTTATGGCGCTTGATGAGCCTGCCAGTGGTTCGAAGATTCCTGACTGGCTGATCCAAAAAGGCATCAAGGGCGAATGGACGCCGGACAAAAAAACCTTTGTGCCGGATCTGGACGACCCGGTGTTTATCGAATACAGCCAGCGTTTGCTTAATGCTTTTGGGCTGCGCTATGACGGTAATTCGAATTTGGCTTATATCGATATTGGGTTGGTGGGGTCATGGGGCGAGTGGCACAACACCAATTTCCCGACCATTACGCCGCTGATTGAACGCTACACATCAGCCCAGTTGGATAAGTACGTTGAAATGTATTTTGCCGCGTTTCCCAACAGCCCAAAGATTATGCTCATTAACGGCGGCGACACGTTGGCCAGCGCAGTGAAGCAAGGTGCTGGATGGCGCGCGGATTGCTGGGGAGACTGGCATAATTTTTCGACCACATGGAGCCACATGCAAGATGATTACCCGCAGCGACTGCAAAACGCGGAGGCGCTTTATCCAAATTTTAGCTCTGCGTGGCAACGTGCGCCGGTGAGTCTGGAAATCTGTGGTCATATGTCGGAGTGGCAGAGCGTGCAGCACTATACTCGTGCGCAAGTGCAGGTGGCCTTTGACTGGGCGCTGGCACAGCATGCTAGCACCATTAATCTGAAATCGCGCAGCGTGCCGACGGAATATCGGGACATTGTGGATAACGCGCTGACCAAACTCGGCTATCGTTTTCGCCTGGCCTCGTTAACTCATGAGTCTGAACTGGCACAAGGGCAGAGCCTGACATTAAACCAGCAGTGGTTTAACGACGGCGTAGCGCCCATTTATCTGAAATATGATGTGGCCTATCGTGTGGTGAATGATGCCAACACCGTAATGAGTATGGGAAAAATGGCTGATGACATCCGCACTTGGTTGCCAGGGCAGCATACCTTCGTCTACCAATTGGCGATGCCGGAAGCGCTGCCAGCCGGGCAGTATAATATTGAAATGGCGATGCTGGACGCAAAGGGAGTATCGCGAATTAATCTCGCCAACGAGGGCAAGCAAGCTGACGGTTGGTATCGAATTTCCACGGTAACGGTGCGCTGAGCACGGAATTAAGAATAGATATTCATATGCTGAAAAATATCGGCCATGTATGGTGTGAAATAAAAGCGGCGGGCAGTATTAAAGCTAAATTAGTCATACTGCTGTTTCGCCTTTCAACCATTTACCAGTCATCAAATGCGCTGCTGAAAATTATCAGCGTTCCTTTTGTTGTCCTGAATAAAGTGATTAATGAGTGGCTGTTCTGTGTGGAAATTCCGCACAGAACTCAAATCGGTTTTGGGCTGAAAATATATCATCCGCACTGTATTGTGGTGAATTCCGATGTAATCATCGGGGCGAACTGTACATTACGGCAGGGAGTCACCATTGGTAGCGTGATAAACCGTGAAGGTCATGTCACCAAAAGCCCGGTGCTGGGTAATCAGGTGGAGCTTGGTGCCAATGCCATTCTGCTAGGCGACATTACATTAGGTGATAACGTAAAAGTCGGCGCCGGAACCGTGGTAACAAAAAGCCTTGCTGCCGGAAAGGTGGTCGTGGGGTATGGAACCAGGGAATTGAATTGAGAGTGTATGCTCATTTCTATGCGAATGTCATGTGACAGCGGGTTGCCATTCTTGCTGTCTACTAAAATGATGGGCCACATACGATAAAGAAATACTCGGTTCGTTCCTTTGGTCGCAATTTCCTGCGACATCGATAAGTTGTAATGACATTAGCGTTACGTTATCTATATGATTAATATCCAAAGCGTATGCCAGAGGATAACATCATGCCAGCGACGAACAGCGTTTCTGCGAAACGCGAAACATTGAATTTACGCATCAAGCCTGCCGAACGCGACCTTATCGCTCAAGCTGCGAAGGCCAGAGGAAAAAATCGCACTGATTTTGTTCTTGAGGCTACCCGTGCTGCCGCAGAGGAAGTGTTGATTGATCAGAGCATCATCATGGCTGATCCAGACGCTTATCAGGAATTCCTCGCCCGCTTGGATCAGTCTCCTTCGCTGAATGCCGCGCTGCGTAAAACCATGCAAACTCCCGCTCCGTGGGAACAGAAAAAATGATCTCCACTCCTGAGCTTATCTAGGTCAAACATGCATTATCCTCATTCTGTTGTGGCGTGGAGTCTATGGATAACTGGCTAAAACTACGGGCGATGAAAAATCAGGTCACTGGAGCATCACGAACTTTCGTCAGTTGCGATGATTCAAAAGTGTTGGCGTATTACTCATTGGCTTCCAGCGCCGTAGCAACGAATTTCGCCCCTGGGCGTTTTCGCCGCAATATGCCCGATCTCGATCTCGATCGTGGTACTGGGACGTCTGGCTGTAGATAAATCATTGCATGGTCAGGGTGTTGGCCGAGCGCTGGTGCGTGATGCAGGACTGCGGGTGATTCAAGTTGCGAATACTATCGGTATCCGAGGGATGTTAGTTTATGCGCTATCTGATGAATCGCGGGAATTTTACCTACGTGTGGGATTTGAACCTTCTCCGATAGATTCGATGATGTTGATGATTACGTTGGGGGATTTGGTGGGGAGTTTGTGATTTGAAGTCTCCTTTAGAATGAGGGGATCTCAAAACACATTTATTAAATCGTGACAGGTAATTTAGATACTTTCTGTCTAACCATATGGATATGGTAATAAAAAATCTGGCTTGTGTTGTTACTATTGAAACGGAATGACCGCGTTTAATAACCTGTTTAAACTCTTTAATTTTAAACTATTCGGGATAAGTTCACCGCTCATGAGTGCCTATTTTTTTTGAGCTATTTTAAACGACTCAGTAGTTTCTTTAAAAAACCATAGTGATTCAGTATGTTGTTACTACAGTTCTTCCTGAACGACGATAAAGAGTCTGCAAGCATCGCAGGGCGACGCTTGGATTTACGAGTGAGGTTTTCCAGTGCCCGCCCTAGGATAGGATTGAATTGGAATTATTTGAATTTATAATTTTCTCGATAGGTTTTCAAGGGCTGATAATAAATCATTTAGCCCCCGGTTAAAGTCAGTTCTAAAATCGGCATACTTTTTAGTTCTTAATAGTTCAGGTATTTGACAATCCTGTAATAGAATTGGTAGCACATTTATGCGCCCCTTTTCAATTTCGTTCCAATATTTTATCTGCCATTCTCTTTCAACCCATTTTGAAGATACTGAGTTTTTAGAAAGAATAACAATAATGAAATCAGCATTTTGCAATCCAATAGATATTTTTTCAGGAATGCTTTCTCCGACGCTTATATCCCATTCATCCAACCACGGAATATGCCCATTTGCTTCTAAATCCATACATAATAGCTTAGCAAACGGTTTATCTTTTGATGAATGAGAGATGAAAACTTTCAATCCTGTTGGTTTATTCACGTATCGCTGCTCCACGATTTTTTCTAAAAGAGTAGTTTCAACTAAGTGAAGTTCAGAAAAATAGCTGCATAACGTTGTGTAGTTAGTCTTTTTTTTCATCAAAAAAGGAGAGCATAGACTAAATAACTCTTCCTTACGTGCCATCAGATCATTCATCGAAACATGTTCTAATGCATCATGAGAAATGGAATAATACTCTGGTGCCAAGAGAAAATCACCAAAGTAAACAATTGCTATTTGGTCTTCGTTTTCACTCTCTTCATATATATATTCGTCATCGTCAGATATTTCCTCTTCAACGGAAATGAAATCATCGTCGTCATAATATCCAATTCTTCCTTTATGTTCACCATGGATAACTTTTACTATGCCGTAATCACCTGGTCTTAATGACATAAATAAACTCCTTTTTTCTTTATTATACACACATGTATCGCGTCATTTTAATATATTTCGTTGGACAACGTTTGATTTTCTGAGCAGTATCTAATACCTCTTAAATCCCCCAAAACATAAGATTAATAGCATCCTTGATCTCATCCGCACAGTCGCTGAGGTCTGCAATCACTTCGCCAATGACTTCAACAGGAACACTCGACAGCTCAGTCGTCGTCAGCCGATAATTCTCGCCATCGATACGAAGCTTGGGGGGAGCAACGTTTTATTCACTTTCTCAGACAGGTGATGTGATTCGATAAACGGAATGACCATACGCCGCTTTGGTGTCTGGACAATATCGTTTTGTATATCGACAAACGTTTTGTAATGGCTGGCTCGTTTGTATTCATAAACAACGAATTACACGATCACCAATTCCTATTTTCATCAGCAAAGGAACCATTCTGTGCGATAAATTGGGCGACGTCTTCCATCCTTTCGCGGTTTTCCTTCTTCCACTCCTCAGCCTTGATACGGCGGGCTTCTCTGTCAATGGCATCATTCACCAGACCAGAAATAGGTACCCCGGTAGCATTGGGAATCTGATTATCGTTTTTGTCCACGGCCATGCTAATGCGGTGTTTCATTGCCGTGCTCCTCTTTAACCAAGCGCTTTATATTTTGCAGGGATCTTAGCAATAATGCTGGCGGGGTCTAGAGAAAGTAAACGGGCGATATGGATGAATTCTACGATGTCTAATCTTCTTTCCCCGTTCTCAACTTTGGCGATAAACGATTGGGGACGATCCAGCGCGAGCGCGAGATTTCCCTGCGTGATCCCTTTGGCAATGCGTGCTTCACGTAATGCCTTGATAACGATTTGATATTCATCAGAGTAAACAGAAGCCATCGATTCAACCCCATAGATAATTTCTTAACAAGACATTAGCCCAAAGGCGAAAGGTTAATTGCTTGTGCATTGGGAAAGCAGCCGGAGGATATCTGGCCGTCACGCTATCAGAGTATGAGCCCGAATCATGGGGAAGGGGAGGCGGGATAGCACGCTCGTAGAGAACCGAACCCAGTTCAGAACCCTATACCCCAAAAGCAAAAAACCAGCCGTTAGGCTGGTTTCTTTAAATTAGTGGTGCCCGGACTCGGACAAACGCCGGAGGCGTTGAACAGCGCGCTTGTCGCGCTGGCCCTGAAAGGGTGAGCCGCTTGCGGCGAATAATCGAACGGAGTTCGATGGAGAGTCCATACGCCACAAACGAAAAACCCCCGCCAAAGGCGAGGGTTAAGAATTAGTGGTGCCCGGACTCGGAATCGAACCAAGGACACGAGGATTTTCAATCCTCTGCTCTACCGACTGAGCTATCCGGGCAACGGGGCGCATTAAACCGTATTGGCCGCGTGGCGTCAACGGGTTTCTGTCACAAAGCGGAGCGCCTGCGCTATTTTCAGGCAATTGTATTATTTGCTAGCCAGTTTCTGGCGATCCTTTCAGCACGCTTAGCGTGATAACGTTTCTTCCTGATTCGTGCGGCATGTTTCGTTGCACTTTTTACCGTGTTGAGTGCGGGCTGGATTGTTGAATTTGATGAAGAATAATGCCACTATTGCGCGGTTTTTAACGTCTCGTTCACCTGAACGCCCCTTTAAGCGTAGTTAGCGTTAGCTAAAGAGGATCGCCGATATGTCAGATTCATTGCTCATGGTGCTGCACGCTCGCGCCAGTTCGTTGATGACGTCGCTGCGCGTTTCTTCTTCTCACCACTGCGCGGTTTACTTTTCTCCCCGTCGATTATCCTCCTTCACCATGCGGTGAGGCGTTCGTTCGCTCGCTGTTAGGCATGAGTAAAAATAGAGTACGCCTCTGCTTTTACTGATGTCTATCGGATGGTGCTGGCTCCAGTTTTTCCATTCTTAGCCTACAGTTTACCTGTAGGGATCATACGCTTGTCGTTATTGATTGGCATTGTGATTGGTCGGGATTGTTATCCCTGAACGGTGTCTTCCAGGCACGTACACTTACCTTTAACCGTTTGGGTTTGGTTACATGAAACAGTTAAAAATTGCGGCGAATGCAGCGGTTGCCACCCGTTTAATCACAACGCGCGAGATTGTCGCGTTGAGTCAGACCGACTTCACTGATGTGGCGGCGGTCGTGGTTTCTATTGAAGAAGCCCGTAGCGGTATTCTGTCGATATTGCAGCACACCGGTTTTAGTATTCCGGCGTTTGTCGAAGAGCCTGATGAAGATAAAGAGTTAGATGTGCTGCCTGCGGGCAGTGAATGGCTGATTCTCGATGACGAAGGCGAGCACGCGAACGTGCTGGAGCGTGCGGCGAAAGCCTATCAGGATGCGATATTGCCGCCGTTTTTCGATACGCTGACCAAGTACGTTAACATGAAAAACACGACGTTTGCCTGTCCGGGGCATCAGGGCGGTCAGTTCTTCCGTAAGCATCCGGCGGGGCGTCAGTTTTTTGAGTTTTACGGTGAGAACGTTTTTCGCTCGGACATCTGTAACGCGGACGTCAAACTGGGCGATTTGCTGATCCATGAAGGGGCAGCGAAGAAGGCGCAGAAGCACGCTGCACGCGTGTTTAACGCCGATAAAACCTATTTCGTGTTGAACGGCACCTCCTCCGCGAACAAAGTGGTGACGAACGCGCTGCTGGCGCGTGGCGATCTGGTGCTGTTTGACCGCAACAACCATAAATCTAACCATCACGGTGCGCTGATTCAGGCGGGTGCGACGCCAGTTTATCTGGAAACCGTGCGCAATCCGTTCGGCTTTATTGGCGGCGTGGATGCACACTGTTTTGATGAAGCCTATCTGCGCAAGCTGATTGCGGAAGTTGCACCGGAACGTGCCAACGAGCCGCGCCCGTTCCGTCTGGCCGTCATCCAGCTCGGCACCTATGATGGCACGATTTATAACGCGCGTCAGGTGGTCGATAGCATCGGGCATCTGTGCGACTACATTCTGTTTGACTCTGCCTGGGTCGGTTACGAGCAGTTTATCCCGATGATGGAGCAGTGCTCGCCGCTGTTGCTGGATCTGAATGAAAACGATCCGGGGATTTTCGTGACTCAGTCGGTACATAAGCAGCAGGCCGGCTTCTCCCAGACCTCGCAGATCCACAAGAAAGATACGCACATCAAAGGCCAGCGCCGTTTCTGCAACCATAAGCAGCTGAATAACGCCTTTATGCTGCACGCTTCGACCAGCCCGTTTTATCCGCTGTTCGCCGCGCTAGACGTCAATGCCAAAATGCACGAAGGGGCAAGCGGGCGTCGTATGTGGATGGACTGCGTGAAGCTGGGTATTGAAGCGCGTAAGCAACTGCTGACACGTTGTTCGCTTATCAAACCGTTCGTACCCGTGACGGTGGGCGGCGCGCTGTGGCAGGATCACGATACGGAGACGATCGCGCAGGACGTGCGCTTCTTCAACTTTGAGCCGGGCGAGAAATGGCATGCGTTTGAAGGGTATGCTGAGGATCAATATTTTATCGATCCTTGCAAATTACTGCTTACGACGCCGGGTATTGATGCGACTAGCGGTGATTATACCGAATTTGGTATTCCTGCGACGATCCTTGCCAACTACCTGCGCGAGCACGGCATCATTCCTGAAAAATGCGACATGAACTCAATCCTGTTCCTGCTAACGCCAGCGGAAGACGCTGCCAAAATGCAGGAACTGGTGAATGCGCTGGTGCATTTCGAAACGCTGATCGCCCGCGATGCGCCGCTGAGTGAAGTGCTGCCTAGCCTGTACCAGAAATACAAAGAGCGTTATCGCGGCTACCGACTGCGTCGGCTGTGTCAGGAAATGCATGATTTTTACGCGCAGCACAACGTGAAAGATCTGCAAAAAGCGATGTTCCGCAAAACCGAGTTTCCGTCCGTGGTGATGTTGCCACAGGATGCTAACAGGGAATTTGTGCGCGGGAATATCGAGCTGATTCCTATCGACGAGGCGGAAGGGCGTATCGCGGCGGAAGGGGCATTGCCGTATCCGCCGGGCGTACTGTGTGTCGTGCCGGGTGAAACCTGGGGCGGGGCGGTACAGCGCTATTTTCTGGCGTTGGAAGCAGGTATTAACCTGCTGCCGGGCTTCTCTCCGGAATTGCAGGGCGTTTACAGCGTCGCGGAAGAAGATGGCAGCAAGCGTCTGTACGGTTACGTGGTAGAACAGTAATTACCTTTCTCTTCAGCTCATGAAACTCAGGCTCGGAAACGAGCCTGAGTTTTTTCTGTCTTAACGCAGGCTGGATTCCTGCTGGTTGGCGAGCTTCACCGCTTCTCGCTGCTTTTTCAGCCCGCGCCAGCCGATAATCAGCATGATCGCCAGTACCGGAATGGTTGCAACCGTCCAGGTGCCGTTCGGGTAATCAAACGCCATCAATCCCAATACGCTCACCAGAAAAGCCAGCGTCAGCCATGATGTCACGGGCGCACCGGGCATTTTGAACGCCACCGGTTTGGCTTTCCCCTTACGAATCGCTTTACGTAACTGCATCTGGCACAGAATGATGAACGCCCAGGAGCAGATAATGCCGAGCGAGGCGATATTCAGGACGATCTCGAACACCTGCGACGGCACCACGTAGTTCAGCACCACACCGAGAATGTGGATGGCGACCGTGACCAGAATACCGGTATAGGGCACGGACTGGTTGCTCATTTTCGACAGGAAAGCGGGAGCCGAACCACCCAGCGACAGCGAGCGCAGGATGCGGCCCGTCGAGTACAGACCGGAGTTCAGGCTCGACAGCGCAGCGGACAGCACCACGATATTCATGATCGTCCCGATATAGGGAACGCCCAGCTTGCTGAAGAAAGTCACGAACGGGCTTTGTCCGGCCTGATAGGCGTTCCACGGCAGCAGGCAGACCAACAGCGCGACAGAACCGACGTAGAACAGGCCTATACGCCAGATGACGCTGTTGACTGCTTTTGGCAGCACCTGCTCTGGGTTTTTACATTCGCCTGCGGTTGTCCCGATGATCTCGATACCAGCAAAGGCAAATATCACCCCTTGAACCAGCACCAGCGCGGGCAGAATGCCGTGTGGGAACAGGCCGCCGTTATCGGTAATCAGGTGCAGGCCGGGCGTGTTGCCATCCAGCGGGCTGCCCGTGCCGAGATAGACCGTGCCGACCACCAGAAAAATGGCGATAGCCGCGACCTTTACCAGCGCAAACCAGAACTCCATTTCGGCAAACCACTTCACACCAATCAGGTTCATCAGTGTGACGATGGACAGCGCACCCAGCGCGAACAGCCACTGTGGGACATCGGCAAACGTGCCCCAGTAGTGCATGTAGAGTGCGACGGCGGTGATATCGACAATCCCGGTCATCGCCCAGTTGAGAAAGTACATCCAGCCTGCCACGTAGGAGGCCTTTTCACCCAGAAACTCACGCGAGTATGACACGAAGCTACCGCTGGTGGGGCGATGCACGATCAGTTCGCCCAGCGCGCGCAGGATGAAAAAAGAGAAGATGCCGCAAACCAGATAGACCAACGCCAGCGCTGGCCCCGCCATTTGTAGACGGGCTCCCGCGCCAAGAAACAGCCCGGTGCCGATGGAACCGCCAATTGCGATCATCTGCACATGGCGATTGCCGAGACTTTGGTGATAACCCTTTTCGTGGAGACGTTGCTCGGCGGCATGACGCTCGCCATGAGGGGAGGAATGTTCTGTCATTGGTGTCCGTGCTTTCCTGTCTGTCACGCATCTCGTGGCGACGCGTTCTCTATTATTATTTAAAATTCAAATGATTACGTTTTTGTCTGCGACGTTTTTTATAGTGCGTTGAGCGCTCTAAGCCGCATGGCAGAAAACAACGGCAGCGATGCTACCTTTTCCTGTGTTCTGTGGCAAAAAATGGATAGAAGGAAAGTGTGTCAGAGCATGATGGTGTGGGGGGACGCGAGGTACGTTAGGCGGGGAACACACTTCACCGCCCCGGTTATGTGATAAATACCGGAGCGGGATGAAGCGCAAAATATGATGGGTTACACGCCGATATCTGCGCGCGTCGGCCCCTGAAAATGGATGGCGTTGATATGGCAACTGCGCGGCTGGATGAGCACGAAACGCATGGTTTCCCATATCGAGCGGGCATTCAGCAGATGCTCGCCCATTTTTTCCCCGCTCGCGGGGCTGTGATCAAAGCCGGTGACCTCAAAATCTGGCGGATAAAACCCCGTCACGCGAATGTTTTCCTGCGCGACATGATGCGCCAGATTCTGGCTAAAGCCGCTCATGCCGTGCTTGGCGGCGAAGAACGCGGGGTGGGCGATAGAGTCGTGGAACTGCGGCACGCCGCAGACGGAAACCATCGCCAGAATATCGGCACCCTGTGAATGGCGTAAACTCGGCAATAGCGCTTTGGTGAGTAGGATTGAACCGGTCAGGCCAGAGTTGATGGTGCTGACGATATCCGCATCGGTGTCTTCCTCCCCCAATGCACCTTCCAGCCATTGCGCGGCGCTGAGCACCAGAATATCGACGGGCGTGCTGTCTTCCAGCAGCTGTGCGGAAAAATTGCTGACCGAATCAGGATTAGCAATATCGCACTGATACGCACGCGCCGTGCCGCCTTCCTGATGAATGATGTCGACGCTGGCCTGTGCATCGGCCAGTTTACGGGCGCAAAGATCGACCTTCACCCCTTCGCGAGCCAGCCAGACGGATACCGCTTGTCCAAAATCGCGACCACCGCCGGTGACAATCGCGCGTTTACCTTTCAGCATCATATGTTCCCTTGGCAACGTGTGTGCTTCCGTTGCTGCGTACCCGGCGACAGAGCGGAACGCAGCATGAATGTGTTCGTTAGGTTTTCTGTGAAGCGGCCTGTGCGGCATCTTCTTCCGCCTGCCGTAAAATGGCTTTGGCGACCCACTGCGTGACATCCTGAATGCCGTCTTCTTCCAAATGCCAGATATCTTTCAGCACCAGGAAAACCTCCGAACCATAAATAAGCGATAAGGCATAAATCACCCGCTGTTGTGCTTCCGGCGTGATTTTTCCTTCCAGCGGTTCGGTGGCAATTTTGAGCAGGCGTTTACGATTGCCGCGCGTCAGCGTATCCGTATGTAGGCGATTGGAACGGCGATCGGCCCATTGTTGCAGTGAAAGATGTAACGCTGCACGCAGCGCACCTTCATGCTCCAGCATTCTTGGGTAAGCAAAGTGCAGCAGTTCAGAAACGCGTTCACTGGCGTCCGGCTGTGTCGGGTGCCACGCCAGAATCGGGCCAAGGCTTTCGCCGACAACGGCGGAAACTAACGCACTTTGCGTTGGAAAATAGCGGTAGGCCGTTGCGCGTGAAAGCTGAGCCGCAGCGGCAACATCGGTAATGGAAGGGAATATGCCTTGATCGAACATATTCATGGCAGTATCAATTAGTAAACGACGGGTTTTAGCCCGTGTTGATGTCAGTTTTTCATCCCGTTCAATCACATAGACCTCATTGAATTTTCGGGCCGGACGCTATCGGGCAGCACGGCGTTGTCGCCTGAACTATAGCAAATTGAGTGATTCTTGTGCCACGTCAAGCTTTCTTACTGTTAATGTAATGCCATACATAACATTTTGAGACTTTTGTCTCATTTGGGTATTTAATGATTTGTCTTTCTGATACTCAAGTCTCAATATGGCGGCAAATTAATCTTTTCTGTTTTTGACTTCTTTTAATTGCTATTTATATCAATCTGTTAGTTGTTTCGCTAACGGTGGGAGGGATACCAAATGGGAAGTGAAGTTGGCAGCGTTTATATTGCAAGTACCGCTGATACTAAAGGAAAAGAACAGATTTACGTCCGCGATTTGATTGCCGCTACAGGCTTAAAAACGGTCACGGTCGATCTGTCAACGACACCACCGTCAGCAGATACACAAGTGTCAGAGGCGACAGATATCAGCGCCGCAACGGTGGCATCTTACCATCCGCAGGGCGCATCGGCGGTGTTTTGCCATGACCGAGGTCAGGCAATTAGCGCCATGGCCGTTGCGTTTGAGCACTTCATGCTGTCCCGCGATGATATTGCCGGGGTGCTGGGTCTCGGTGGCTCCGGCGGAACCGCGCTGATTACGCCCGCCATGCAGGCGTTACCGATTGGTATGCCGAAGCTGATGGTGTCGACGATGGCCTCCGGCGATATCTCCGGTTACATCGGAGCCAGCGATATCAGCATGATGTATTCCGTTACCGATGTGGCGGGCCTGAACCGTATTTCTCGTCAGGTTCTTGGCAACGCTGCGCACCAGATCGCCGGCGCTGTGAAGTTTCATATTCAGGAACATCATGACGATAAGCCCGCGATTGGCCTGACCATGTTTGGTGTCACGACGCCGTGCATTCAGGAAGCCAGTGCATTGCTGGAAGCGGAGTTTGACTGTCTGGTCTTTCACGCGACGGGCAGCGGTGGGAAAGCGATGGAAAAGCTGGTGGACAGCCATTTGCTCACTGGCGTGCTCGACCTCACCACGACTGAGGTGTGCGATTTACTGTTTGATGGCGTGTTGGCCTGTGGGCCGGAACGGTTTGATGCGATAGCCAAGACGCAGGTGCCTTACGTGGCGTCCTGCGGTGCGCTGGACATGGTGAATTTTGGTTCTCCCGCTAGCGTGCCGGAGAAATACGCGCATCGTCTGTTCTACAACCACAACGCGCAGGTCACCCTGATGCGAACCACGATAGACGAAAATATCGCGATGGCGCGCTGGATTGGGGAGAAGCTCAACCGCTGTGAAGGCGAGGTGCGCTTCCTGATCCCAGAAGGCGGCTTCTCCGCGCTGGATGCGCCGGATCAGGCATTCTGGCACCCGGAAGCGCGTGACGCGTTTATCAGCACGTTGGAGAGCGTCGTGCAGCAAACGGCAAGACGACAGATTATTCGTCTGCCTTTCCATATTAACGATCCTTTATTTGCCCATGCCGCAGTCGATGCGTTTCGGGCGTTAGTGAAATAAGAAGGGAGAAGCATGATGTCAGGCATAAATCGTCAGGAACTGCTGGCAAAATTCCGCGACATGATCGCCCGCCGTGAGCCGATTATCGGCGGTGGCGCGGGAACGGGGCTTTCCGCGAAATGTGAAGAAGCGGGCGGCATCGATCTGATCGTGATCTACAACTCCGGGCGCTATCGCATGGCGGGGAGAGGTTCGCTGGCTGGCCTGTTGGCTTACGGCAACGCGAATGAGATCGTCGTGGATATGGCGAAAGAGGTGCTGCCGGTTGTGAAGCACACGCCAGTGCTGGCGGGCGTAAACGGGACCGATCCTTTCTGTCAGTTTGATAAGTTTCTGGATGACCTGAAAGCGCTGGGTTTTTCTGGCGTGCAGAACTTCCCAACCGTTGGGCTGATTGACGGTAATTTCCGCGCCAATCTGGAAGAAACCGGCATGGGTTACGCGCTGGAAGTGGACATGATTCGTCTGGCGCACGAAAAAGATATGCTGACCACGCCTTACGTGTTCAGTGCGGCAGATGCCGTCGCGATGACGAAAGCGGGGGCGGATATTATTGTGCCGCACATGGGGTTAACCACCGGCGGCAACATTGGCGCGGAAACCGCGCTTAATCTGGCGGATTGCGTTCCGTTGATTAATCACTGGGCACGTGAGGCAAAATCCATCCGTAAGGATGTGATTGTGCTGTGTCACGGAGGACCGATTTCAACACCGCAGGACGCACAGTTCATTATGGATCACTGCCCGCAGTGCGATGGTTTTTACGGTGCCAGCTCTATGGAGCGGCTGCCGACAGAAACCGCATTAACGGCTACTACACAGCAATTTAAAAAAATTAAGCGTTAACAGACTTTTTTGGCTCTATACCCAAAAGACTTCCTAAAGCGGGAAGAAAGGTGGGTAAATTTTACGCCAATATCAGGGAATGCGGCCAGCACATGCTGGCCGTAGTTTTTTGTGAGCGAGGTTTAGAGCATACCTTCAAACGGGTTCCAGCTTTTGCTGTTCTGAGTTTCCTTCAGGTAGTACGCGTAGTTAGCCGTTCCTGCCCACAGATAACTGATAGAAAGAGCAATAGGAAGATTCATATACTCGGGAAGCATGGCATCAACGATAGCTTCAATGAAAGCGATAACAATGTTAATAGCAATACCAATACCTAACAGCGTCAGGTTTTTTCGCCATAACCCAAGAACAAAGAAGTAAATCAGGCCAAAAAAGAAAGCAATAAAGTTGCTCTGAATCAGAATTCTATTGAGAAAACTGAGATTTTTAAATGCAGCCTTATGGGCTGGTGTATTAGGCCCACCAAACTCATTATAAAACGCGAAGCGGGTTTGCCATTTTTTAGAGTATTGCTTCTCTACTGTTGTGTTTTCCATAACAACTCTCTTCTTTAAAGATGTGAATAATATTGCTGTAAATAATTTCGATGGGTATTTTACGCGCAGATTATTTTCTTGCTACCGTTGATTTTACTTATAACAACTCCTCTCGATATATTGTTTGTAATGTGTCGTGGTAATTTAATATTGTTATTAGTAGGAGGTTAATGGAGTAATTTTACTGCGATAATAATGGAATCAAAGGCAGGTAGTGCAGTCTATGCGGCTGATTTTTGTAATCACAGGCATGTTTATTACTATGGCTATTAACTCTTGTATTTTTTATTAATTCCGGATAATTGATTGAACTAAGTAAAATTTAATATTGCACTCAATATTGGTCCTCACTCCCTTTATTCATACAATCGCAAAGAATAGCGTTATTTATTGGCGTTAATCGAACGTTTGTTGTCAGAGCATTCTTATTCTTCTCTCGGCTCCCAGTCGTATTGCTGCTCAGGCAGAAAAAACAGAGGGACTAAATAGCGTTTTAGGTCGCATCGGTCAGAAAGTCATTGTTATAAATGCTATTTTTCACAGCACGGAAACTTCGGAGAAATAGGTATGACATGGCGTATCACGATAGGACTACTCACGAACTTACTACTCAGCTTTGGCGTTATGGCAAACGCGGGCATTGGGTTTCAACAAATCACGTTAGCGGATGAGGCCACTAACAGGCCGTTGGACGTCGCCGTATTTTATCCGGCGTCATCACCATCGCAGACGACGAGCATTGGCGAGAATATTGCTTTTCCCGGCATTGTGGTGAGTAAAAATGCCGAGCCTGAACCTGGTGAACATCCTTTGATTGTGGTTTCACACGGCTATGGCGGGAGCTGGTTTAATCAACTCTGGCTGGCGCAGGCGTTGGTTAAGCAAGGCTATATTGTCGCTGCGCCCAATCATCCCGGAACCACGACGAAAGACATGCGCCCTGAGAACGCTCAGGCTCTGTGGCAACGGCCTCATGACCTCAGCCGCGTCATTACGGCATTACTCGCTACGCCAGAGAAGACGGGGCAGGTTGATGCGAAGCGCATTGCCGCTGTAGGTCATTCGTTGGGGGGATGGACGGTGCTGGCGCTGGCTGGTGGGCGTTTCAGTACGGAGCAATTTGAGAAGGATTGTCTGACGCATGTCGGGCTGGCGTCCTGCAAAGCCTATGAAAAGATGCAGGTCGCAAAAAGCGCCGCATCGCGTGCGCAGCTTGATAAATCACTCGCCGATCCACGCATCAGCGCGGTGCTCTCGCTGGATATGGGGTTGGCACGAGGGTTTACCGCAGAGAGTCTGGCGGCAATAAACATTCCTGTATTGATTATGGCGGCGGGGTATCCCAATGACGAGCTACCCGCCAAGCTGGAATCCCACGATCTGGCGCAAAAGCTGTCGCCAGCGTATTCAGCGTATAAAGAAATTGCCGACGCGACGCATTTTAGTTTTATGCAGCTTTGTAAGCCGGGTGCTGTTGAAATCATCAATGCCGAGAGCCCTGGCGACGGCATGATTTGTCTCGACGGTGGTGAGCGTTCGCGTGAGCAGATCCATCAGGAAATAGGGAAGGATGTCAGCGATTTTCTTCAGGCGGCGTGGCGGAAGCCGTAGTCTGTTCCTGAAGTGGGTACTGACTACGCCAGACGCTGGGGCTTACCCCCGTTAGCCGCAGAAATTCGCGATTGAAGTTTGATTTAGTCTGAAACCCGCTGGCCAGCATGATATCCGTGATTCGGTCATCCGTTTGGCTGAGGAGGCGTTTAGCCTCCTCTATGCGATATTCGTTCATCACCTGCGAAAAATTACGACCGTGAACGCGGTTGATGGTTTCGGACAGGCGTCTGAGCGGTATGCCCATGCGCCTGCTCAAGCGCTGAAGCGTCATGCCCGGATCGGTGTACAGCGCGTGAGTGCGGATGAAATCATCTAACGCTTTCGCGAGCTGGTGTTCGTCTTCGGTGGCGGGGACGGCTTCAGGCTTCTGGTCAGGCGGAGCGACAAGCCCTGCCTGTGGGGACGTGCGGTGTGTGACGATCAGCAGGGTCAATATCGCCAGCATGACGATGTGGAACGCGGTGATGATGGTCGCCGCGCTATTGCCGCTGTAGAACGCGATATCCAGTGCAATGACGGTGTCGATAGCGCCGGAGATAAGCACATACAGCCCAGCGATAAACGGCGCGCTTTTCCATCTAGGTAATGACGTTTGCAGACGGCGAGCGCTGTAAATCAGCATTGACCCATAACCGAAGTAAATACTCACCAGCATCAGGTCGATGAGCGGAACGGTTGTTCTGCTCTGGATGGCGCTTGCGCCAAGGATGAGTAAAGGCGGTAACAGATGCCAGAGAGATCGTCGGCGTGAGCGGGTTACGTCCTCAGAGGCCTTGTCGCCGTGAGGGAAAAGACACAGCCATAACAGCGGTGGAATCGATGCGGCAATCATGGGTTGAATAAACGCGGGTAAGGCAACATGGCTGCCCCAGCGTAACGCCACCAGCGTCAGGGCAAGACAGCTTACGCCGATGAGTACCGCTTCTGCCGTTGCACTGCGCTTTTTGGTGTTCTTGTGATGGGAATGGTTGTGAATAGCCAGAAACTGGATGCGAAAAAACAAAATAACCAGCAGAAGTGCGGTAATAAACGGTAAAGGAATCGCGGTCATCGTGTTTATCAACAACGTTATTGTAGCTATCTGATCTGATGAAACCGCGCTACCGGAATAAACCCGGTAGCGCGGCGTTCTGTGGTGCGCGTGAATTAGCGGCGGTAATTTTTCTGTGCCGTGTTCACTTTGTACAGATAGCGACGTGATTCACCAGACGGATGCTTCGTTGTCAGCGTTTGGTAGACGTCGCTCGGTGACATGTTGTTGATAATGCCCACGGCGCGATCGCGATCGCTGGAGAAGACGCGCAACACGCTGCCTGCGCCACCGTTATACGCGGTGATGACGGCGTAGCGTTTCGACGTCGGGTTCTCAATGCCAGCCAGATAGCTGTTCTTCAGAATCGACAGATAGGCGGTACCGGCGTCGATGTTTTGTTCTGGATCGAACAGATAGCTGCGGCTCGGCTGCCCCCCTTTCCCTTTCATCTTGAAGACGTCGCGTCCTGCGCTGTGCTGCACCACCTGCATCAGACCCAGCGCATCGGAACGGCTGACGGCATAAGGGTTGAAGCTCGATTCTGTCTGCATAATCGCCAGAATCAGCGACTCTTCAATGCCGTAACGCTCGGAGGCTTTACGTACCAGCGGCAGGTATTTGTGCGCACGTTTATCCAGATGGTTAGGGACAAGCTGCATCGTGACCGACCAGATAACGTGCATGCCGGAGGTGCGTTTTTGCAGACGGTTCTGGAGCAGGTAATCCGCAAAGCTGGCGGCACGACCTTCCCAGCGGATCGGCTGTCCGGTGTTATCCAGCACCTGTCCGTACAGCAGCGGTTCGCGGCTGATTTGAATATCGTTAGCGTCGGAATACAGGTCGGTGTTACTGGCGTCATCGCCCATCAGCAGGGTCGTGATAATCGCCTGACGCAGGCTGGCAACGGAGTCGGTTGCCGAAATGGTTTCGATCGTGATTGAACCGGCATCAAAGTTGATGTGGCTACGCGTCTTATATTGATCGGTGTATTTGACGTAGTCTTTCGGGCCGGCGATCAGTACTTCATTCATCCCCCAGATATTTTCGATGTTGTTGGCGAACTGGCCCATCAAAATATCGAAGGCGTTGGTATCCTTGAGAAACTCTTCGTCGTTGGCATTCCCTTTGTTTCCTGAACAGGAAACCAGCAGTGGTGCAATCACCAGCAGAGCTAACATTTTCTTCATATAACAAGCCGTGTCGGAATGGGGACGTAAGCGGGCCCGAAAGCCCGCAATCTCAGTGGCTCGGAGGCGTATAGCCTTCGATGTGTACGTCCTTTCCTTCAAACA
The DNA here is from genome assembly GCF_002307355.1 of Pectobacterium polaris. Lineage (NCBI taxonomy): Bacteria > Pseudomonadati > Pseudomonadota > Gammaproteobacteria > Enterobacterales > Pectobacteriaceae > Pectobacterium > Pectobacterium polaris. The sequence goes on from NZ_CP017481.1 coordinate 2,193,557, forward strand.
GGAATTTGATCATTTCCTGTTCCAGCAGCTTACGGTCGTCAACATTCATCATGCTGAGTTTTTTCTCGTTGATCAGCATGGTTTGCTTGGTTTGCCACTGCGCCCAGGCTTCTTTGGAAATTTCGTTATAGATGCGCTTGCCCAGATCGCCGGGATAGAGCTGGAAATCCTGCCCTTCGGCATCGCGTTGTAAAAAAGTACAAAAAATCGTTCTGCTCATGCTTCTTCCTCATCAATTTCGCAGGCTTTCAAACGTGTTGACTGCGGGTGAGCCAACTCCCTCAGCAGGCGTTCTACCGGGGCGGCCAGTCCGACAGACGGCGGCTGCGCTAAGTTATACCAGAGACCTGCATCGTCATCCATGCAGGACCTGTTTTGTGAGCGATCGGTCTGCGATACGTCCAGCCAGAGCGGAACGATATCCAGATGAAAATGGCTAAATGTATGGCGGAACGCGACAAGCTGTTGCAATCCATCAGGATTCAGACCGCGTTGGTGCATCCAGAGTTCCAATTCCCGACGTTCGCTGAACTGCGGGAAGCAAAATAGCCCGCCCCACAGGCCGACGGCAGGGCGCTGCTGCAGCCAGACCTGAGAACCCTGTTGCATCAGCAGGAACCAGCCGGTTTTCTCCGGCAGCGTCTGCTTCGGCTTCTTGCCGGGGTATTGTGCCCAGCTGTGGTTGGCGTAGGCAATGCAGCCCGTGTTCAGCGGACACAGCTCGCACTTGGGGCGGCTGCGGGTACAGACCATCGCACCGAGATCCATCATCGCCTGATTAAACTGGCTGACGCCCTCGGCTGGCGTGACGTCTTCACTCCGCGCCCACAGTTTCTTTTCGACCTCTTTCTTGCCCGGCCAGCCGTCAACGGCGTAGCAGCGTGCCAGCACGCGCTTCACGTTACCGTCAAGAATCGGGTAATGCTGGCCGAGCGCGAGCGACAGCACCGCGCCAGCGGTGGAACGCCCGACGCCCGGCAATGCCGCGACTTCATCAAAGGTGGTGGGGAACTCGCCGCCGTGACGTGACACGATGGTCTGTGCCGCTTTGTGCAGGTTGCGCGCACGGGCGTAGTAGCCTAGCCCGGTCCACAGGTGGAGCACTTCGTCCAGCGGCGCTGCCGCCAGTGCGTTTACGTTCGGAAAGCGTTCCATAAAGCGTTGGAAATAGGGAATAACCGTGGTGACCTGCGTTTGTTGCAACATCACTTCGGATAGCCATACTTTATAGGGAGTTTTCTCAAGCTGCCACGGCAGGGTTTTGCGGCCATAGCGTTGATACCAGTCCAGCACCTGATGGGCGAACTGTTGCGCTTGCATCATAAAATGGGGTCACTATCCGGCAGGTAAAAGTTTGATAGCGATTCCAGCACAGAGTGAATGTGCTGTAAACCGGAACTTTCCGAGGCAGTGGGCTTGCTAAACCACGGTATCCTTGCATAATGCGCGTTTCATTAACGAAATCGGACAGCAAGTAAACACTCTTTATGATTAACAACGTCATTTCACCGGAATTTGATGAAAATGGGCGCCCGATGCGTCGTATCCGCAGTTTTGTCCGCCGTCAGGGGCGCTTGACTAACGGGCAACAGCTGGCGCTGGATAACTACTGGCCGGTGATGGGCGTGGAATATCAGACCGAGCTGGTCGATTTTAACCCGCTATTTGGTCGTGACGCGCCGGTGGTGCTGGAAATTGGTTTTGGGATGGGCGCCTCGCTGGTGACGATGGCGGCACAGCATCCTGAGCAGAATTTCCTCGGTATCGAAGTTCACCTGCCGGGCGTGGGAGCCTGTCTTGCTGCCGCACAGGAAGCAGGAATCAGCAATCTGCGCGTGATGTGTCACGATGCGATCGAAGTGCTGATGAATATGATCCCAGATGGCTCACTGTCCATGGTTCAACTCTTCTTCCCAGACCCATGGCATAAAGCCCGCCATAATAAACGCCGTATCGTTCAGGTGCCTTTCGTCCAACTGGTACAGAGTAAGCTGAAAGTCGGCGGCGTGTTCCATATGGCAACAGACTGGGAACCTTATGCACAACATATGCTCGAAGTGATGACCTCTGTCACCGAGTACCGTAATCTTTCCAATAATAATGAGTACGTTGAGCGGCCGGAGTCCCGTCCGCTGACGAAATTTGAAGCACGCGGCCAGCGTTTGGGGCATGGCGTGTGGGATCTGATGTTTGAGAGGATAAAATAAAATGGCACAAGCTCGTAGCCGTCGTTTACGTAAAAAGCTTCACATTGATGAGTTTCAGGAATTAGGTTTTTCTGTCAGCTTCCGCTTTCCAGAAGGCACTAGCGTAGAAGATATCGATCAACTGATGGATAAGTTCGTTGACGACGTCATTGAACCAGAAGGACTGGCATTTGAAGGCAGCGGTTATTTGCTCTGGGAAGGCCTGATCTGTCTGCAAAAAATTGGTCACTGCACCGAAGAGCATCGCCAACTGGTTAGCCGCTGGTTGGAAGAGCAGAAACTGACGGACGTCAAAGTCAGCAACCTGTTCGATATCTGGTGGGATCTGCCAGAACACCTGCTGTAATCCTTGGTCTTATCAAGGTATGCCTGAGCTGATTCTGGCTCAGGCGTTATCCGCCTCATCAAAGGGCGGATTGCCGCTCTCCCGCTACTGCCGTTGTTTTCTTCAGGAGAAAATATGTCGCGTAAAATAACCTTGGGTTTATTGATGTTGCTGTCCTGGCAAGCGCAGGCGGCCTACCAGTGCAACGTGAACCCGCAGGACGACATCATTATCAGTCCGCAGCACGTACAGGTCGTGGGGGCCAGCGGCAATTTACAACTCTCCCCGCAGGGCGATATCGTCCGTAACGGTACACCACTGACCCTGAATGCCGAACAGCGCCAGAAAGCCAAAGCCTATCAGGCGGATTTACGCCAGCAGCTGCCGTGGATCGACCAGGGTGCGCAGCAGCATCTTGAAAAAGCGCGAGTCGCGCTGGATAACGTGATCGTGCAGGAGCTTGGCAGCGACAGCAATGTACGCAATCGTCTGACTACGCTGGATAAACAGCTCAAGCAGCAGATGAACCGAATTATCGAACACCGCACCGATGGCCTGACGTTCCACCATCAGGCGATTAAGCAAGTTGAACAAGATGGCAAGCAGCTCGTGCAACAAAGCATGGGCGGCGTCTTGCAGGACAGCCTGAACGAAATGGGCGTGAAACAGATGTCCAGCGGCGGCAACCCGCTACAGGCGATGATGGGCAACCTCGGTGGTTTGCAGAAAGCGATTCAGGCCGAGTGGAACAATCAGGAACTGGAATTCCAGCGCTTCGGCAATGACGTATGTAGCCGCGTCACATCGCTGGAAAACCAGCGCAAGAGTCTGTTGCAGACGCTGAAGTAAACTGACGTCGCTTAAGGAAACGGGCTGAGGCCCGTTTTTTGATCGTCCTTTTCCTCTCTCTCCCTTCTCCGTATTTTCCTTTTCGGTCTGACCTCTTTACCTGTAACCGAATACCTCATGAAATTCATTGATTGTTACCTTCATGCGTTATGATTATTTGTACTAGTAACATAGAGTGACAATCACATTTGTGTTCGAACAGGGTGTCGTTAATGCTCTCGATGTGGAAAATCCATCCTTTCAAAAATAATCCTTCTAACAACCATTTATGCCGTGTACTTGCGATGGGGTTACTGCTGTTTTGTCCTGTGACGTTATGGGGAGCGGATAATTTTCGGACGGCGGAGTATGAGCGTAACGGTGCTGCACTGGATTCGATCAACGCAGCAGAGGCCTACAGTCTCGGTTTCTCGGGGAAGGGCGTTGGCGTTGCGGTCATTGATGCGACTGGCGAACTGAGCGGTGATGAATTTGCCGGACGGGTGGATTCGGGGGCGGGGTGGATCTCATCCCCGTGGGATGGCGCGTTTCATGGCTACGCGGTGGCGGGTGTCATTGGTGCGGCGAAAAATGATAGCGGCATTCACGGCATCGCCTATCAGGCGAACCTGCTGCCGTTAGGAACCACTTTTTCATCGAATACATTGGTTAATGCCCAGCTTAATGTGCTCGATCGTCCAGATATCAAGATCGTCAATAATAGCTGGGGATACCAAATATTTAACGATACGGTGCAAACGTTCAGCGCCGATCGTCAGATTGAATTGCTGGACGGCATCATCAATAACAATATGGTGATTGGTACGGAGATGGCAAAGCAGGGTCAGTTAACGGTGTTTTCTGCCGGGAACGAAGGGCACCTGACGCCGTCGATTAATGCTGGGCTGCCAACGCTATTAGATGCCTACGGAATTGACAATACGATTGCCAATAACTGGCTCAGTGTTGTGGCTTACGATCCTTCTCAGCGCCCTTCCAGTGCGGCGTTTATTGCATCATTCAGTAACCTGGGATTTGGAGCGTCGGCTTATACGCTGCTTGCGCCGGGCGTGAATATTGTGTCTACCAGAGATGCGAACACCACTGACACATTCAGCGGCACGTCATTTTCGGCACCTTACGTTTCGGGCGTTGCCGCGCTGGCGTCTGAGGCGTTTCCGTATCTGGACGGTAAGCAGCTAGCCGATATTCTTTTGTCCACGGCCACGCCGCTCACCGGTAGCAATACCCCGCGTGCGGTGTTGCTCATCCACAAGAATTACGATGACCATCAAAACCATCTCAGTAGTGAACTCAATGTTTATTCGACGGGTAATGCTGTCACGTTTAGCGATGAGGAAATGACCGTCTTTCTGGCACGGGTCAGAGAGGATGCGTTCTTCGATAATCTTACGGATGAACAGGTGCGCAGCGCGATTCGTGCCCGCGCCAGCGCGCAAAATATCAATGTGCTCACAACGGATGATTACCAATCGCTATTTGGTCAGGGGATGGTGAATGCGTATAAAGCGGTGCAGGGGCCGGGCGCATTGAATGCCCAGAGGCTGAGCAATAGCGATCTCAGTAGTGGAACATTTAACGGTAACTACGCGATCTACGGGGTTGATACGCAAGGATATTCCAGCACTTGGAGCAATGACATTGCACAGGTGAAAAATACGACCAGCAGCAGTTCCTTGTATCAGTTAGATGTCGGTTTACGCAAGCAGGGCGCAGGAGCCCTTTATCTGACGGGTAATAATACCTATCTCGGGCCGACCATTGTCGAAGGCGGCAGCGTCATAGTGGGCAAAGTTGCGCAGGGGAGCGGTAGTCTGGCGGGGGATGTCTGGGTGCAATCTGCGGCGACGCTGGGCGGGCATGGCAAAATCGCTGGCACCGTCACGCTTGAGAACGGCTCAACGCTTTCGCCCGGCGCATCCGTTGGCACATTAACGGTTGGCAATGTGGTGTTTCAGTCCGGCAGTCTTTATCACTATGAGATTGATGAGCAGGGCAATGCCGATGGCCTGAATGTTACACAGGATGCGACGTTGGCGGGCACCGTGGTGCTGGATGCGCCTTCGCAGTCATTGGGCGATCGGTTTACCCTCTTGAATGTCGGTGGCACCCTGAGCGGCAGCTTTGATGGATTAACCTCCAACTCAACCCAGCCTTTCCTGCAAGATACGCTGAGCTATGGCAACAAGCAGGCTTATCTGGACGTGGTGCGCAATAATCGCGCCTTTAATGACGTTGCTACCAGCCTTAATCAACGCGCCGTTGCGCAGACGATCGAGAGCCAGAATAGTGGGCCGGTTTTCTCTGCTATCGCGAACAGCCGCAGTGAAGCGACCGCACGGGCGGCATTTGATAACCTCGACGGTGAGATCTACGCCGCCTCGCGCGCCGCATTGCTCCAGCGTAGCCGGTACGTGCGGGACGAGATCAACAGCGCACTGCACGATGAAAATGCACAATCGCTTTGGCTGAGTACGTGGGCGAACAATGGCCAGTTCGATGGGACCGCTGAATCCTCACGCGTTAACCACAGCGGCTATGGCTTCTTAATCGGTAACGGTAGCCCAGTCGGTGAAAGCAGCACGCTGGGTATCGTCGTCGGTGCAGAGAAAAGCAAGATCAAAACCGATGCGCGTGCCGCCAGTAACGATGTGACGGCTTATCACGTTGGCAGCTATTGGGGAACGAGCTATAGCGGCATCGCATGGCGATCCGGTCTGGTCTACAGCTATCTGGATATGGGCACTGAGCGAGACATTCAGGTGCCCGGACTCACGAGCCGCGCTCAGGCAGATTATCATGCGCACCTTTTTCAGGGATTTGCGGAAGGAAGTCATCGGTTTGCGTTCAATGACAGCCTAAGTGTCGAGCCTTATGGCAACCTCTCGTATGCCTGGCTCGATCTCGCAGGCGGACAGGAATACGGTAGCGCCGCTGCGCTGCGCTGGGAACGTCAGGACAGCGGGGCGGGATACTCAACGCTGGGCTTACGCGGTGAGGCGCGCTGGTCTTCACTCTCGCCTGTCCGGCTCTATGCCGATGCGGGCTATCAGCGACGCCTGACGCCGGATCGTAATCAAACGCGGCTGAGTTTTGTACAAGGCGGCGATGCGTATACCGTCCACTCTGCCACTGACGATCGCGATGCGCTGCTCGTGCGGGCGGGCGTCACGTTAGCGATTAAGCAGAATGCGACGCTGTTACTGGGCTACCAAGGCCTGGTTAGCGATAAAATGCGCGAAAACAGCGCCAAAATGCAGTTTGGACTCACATTCTGATACTTGAAAATCATCCCCCACGCGCGGGTAAAGCCGTGTGTGGGGCGTTTGGTACAGGGTTGTCGCCCAGTGAGATAATGCGTTGCCGATAGCCATACATTGTTAGCAGCCTATCGAAAAAAGTTCATTTTTGTGCCATGTCTGATTAACGATATCGACATGTTCCCCCGCCAATATTGTTCAATATTTATGCACTCCAGCATTCGCCTTCCGAATCGTATTAATGCCCCTGTTTCTGGGAGATTTTTTATGATGCAGTTGTCCAGACATCCGACCACGCTCTATCAGGCGATTGCCGCCCGGTTAGAAGAAGAGCTACGCGAACGCTACAAATGTGGCGACTACCTCCCCTCTGAAAAGCAACTGGCGACGCACTACGCCGTTAATCGCCATACGTTACGCCGAGCCGTGGATGATTTGGTGAAAAAGGGGCTGGTTCAACGCCGTCACGGCGTGGGGATCTTGGTGCTTATGCGGCCTTATGATTACCCGCTGCATGCGCAGGCCCACTTTAGCCAGAACCTGTTGGAGCAAGGCAGTAATCCCTCCAGCGAACGACTCTTTGCCATGCTGACTCCGGCCAGTCAGGAGATTGCCACCACGCTGGGCTGTGGCGAAGGCGACAACGTCATCCATTTGCGCACGCTGCGCCGGGTGAACGGCATTCCCGTCTGCGTCATTAACCATTTCCTGCCCAATCTTTCCTGGTGGCCGCACCTACAGCAGTTTAATAGCGGCTCGCTGCACGACTTTATTACCGAGCGACTGAATCAGACGCTGGTTCGCACGCAAACGCGCATCAGTACGCGTCTGGCTCAGGCTAAAGAGAGTCGGCTGTTGGAAATCGACGCGCAGGCACCGCTGCTGTGTTTGCGCACGCTGAATAAAACCGCAAACGGTGAGATCGCCGAGTACTCCGTCAGCCTGACGCGCGGCGATATGATCGAACTGACGCTGGAGCACTAGATGGATACGCTAACACGCCGTCAACGCTGGCTCTCGGTGCTGGCATTCAGCCCGGTTGCCGAGCTGGAAAAACGCTGGCACGCACTCAATTTACACCCGCAGTACGCCCTGCTGCGCGCCGCTGAAATTGGCCTGACTCGCCTACAGGCGAGAATGGGGGGAACGGGCAAGCGCTTTGTGCTGGGAGATATGACGATCACTCGTGCCGTGGTGCGTCTGGCAGACGGTACGTGCGGGTATAGCTATGTGGCTGGGCGCGATAAAGCCCATGCCGAGCGCTGTGCCGTTATTGATGCTCTGTTGCAACAGCCTGAAAACCACGATCGGTTACAGGAGCATCTCATCGAGCCTCTGGCGGCGCAGCGTGCCGAGCTGTGTGAACAGCGCGCGCGTGAAATTGCCAGCAGCAAGGTCGATTTCTTCACGTTGGTTCGCGGAGATAACTGATGTCTATACAGGCGAGCTTTGCGCAGCCGGTGGCTGACGCGCAGTGTACTTTTCGGCGCATCCTCAAAGCCGTTAGCGAGCCGGGCGTAATGGTGACCTTACCGTTACAGCAAGGCTGGGGGAGGCTTTCTCCCGCTTCGACGGCGGTGATGCTGACGCTGGTCGATCGCGACACGCCGCTCTGGCTGGATGACGCATTGGATGATGACACCCTCCGCAGCAATCTGCGTTTTCATACCGGTGCGATATTGACCCGCGATGAATCGGCGGCCTTCGCCTTGCTTCACGTTTCGTCAGCCACGGCTATCGCGCTGTCGCGGTTTTCTGCTGGTGACGTCATGTCGCCGGAAAAGAGTACCACGGTCATCATCGAGGTCACTTCCCTGACCGGCGGCACGCCGCTGTGCCTGAGCGGGCCGGGGTTGGAAACCTCACGCGTCGTTGATCCGCAATTGTCGCCGGACATCGTGCGCTATCTCTGTCACCGTCCCGATCCCTTTCCGCAAGGTATCGATCTGATGTTCACCTGTGCGGATGCCCTGATGGCATTACCGCGCACCACCCACGTGGAGGTCTGCTGATGTATGTCGCCGTGAAAGGGGGAGAGAAAGCGATCGAGAATGCCCATCGCTTACAGGAAGATCTGCGTCGTGGGGATCGTGATATTCCGGAGATTGGCTGCCAGCAGGTTGAACAGCAGCTCGGGCTGGCGGTCGATCGCGTGATGACCGAAGGCGGAATTTACGATCGTGAACTGGCAGCACTGGCTATCAAGCAGGCCAGTGGCGATATAGTGGAAGCTATTTTTCTGCTGCGTGCGTATCGCACGACGCTGCCGCGCTTGGCCGACAGTCTGCCGCTAATAACGGCAAATATGCGCATTGAGCGGCGCATTTCGGCGGTCTACAAAGATGTGCCGGGCGGTCAGGTTCTCGGCCCTACCTACGATTACACTCACCGCTTGCTGGATTTCACGCTGCTTGCCAACGGTGACACACCCACGCCGTGCGTGGCGGATATACCGCTGGAAGCAACGTGCCCGCTGATATTTGATCTGATGACTCGCGAGGGTTTTGCCATCAGGGAAGAGGATGACGGCAGCGAACCGTGCGATATCACCCGCGACCCGCCGAGTTATCCCGCCCCGCGTTCGGCACGTCTGCAACAGCTGGTGCGGGGGGACGAAGGCTTTTTGCTGGCGTTGAGCTACTCGACGCAGCGCGGCTATGGTCGGACTCATCCCTTTGCCGGCGAGATTCGCACCGGCTTTGTCACGGTAGAGATTGTGCCGGAGGAGCTGGGCTTTCCGCTGGAAGTCGGTGAAATCCTGCTGACCGAGTGTGAAATGGTCAACGGGTTTACCGATCGGGATGAGGACGCGCCGCACTTTACCCGAGGCTACGGGTTGGTGTTTGGGCGCGCGGAGCGTAAAGCGATGTCGATGGCTCTGGTGGATCGCGCGCTGCAAACCGCAGAGCATCACGAACGGGTGACCAGCCCGGCGCAGGACGAAGAGTTTGTGCTGTCGCATGCGGATAACGTCGAGGCGGCAGGGTTTGTCTCTCACCTCAAATTGCCCCATTACGTCGATTTTCAGGCGGAGCTGGAGTTATTGAAACGTCTGCGTCAGGAGTATCAGGAGGGCAAAGATGCATGAGTTAAGCGGCTATAACCCCGGCTATCTTGATGAGCAAACCAAACGGACTATCCGGCGCGCTATTTTGAAGGCGGTGGCGATTCCCGGCTATCAGGTGCCGTTTGGTGGACGGGAAATGCCGATGCCCTATGGCTGGGGCACCGGCGGCATTCAGCTCACCGCCAGCCTGATTGGCGAAAACGATGTGCTGAAAGTGATCGATCAGGGCGCGGACGACACGACCAATGCTGTCTCTATTCGGCGTTTCTTCCAGCGCGTGAGCGGGGCGGTGACCACTGAACGCACCGTTGAGGCCACGCTAATTCAGACGCGCCACCGCATTCCTGAAACGCCGCTGAAAGAAGATCAAATCCTGATCTATCAGGTGCCGATCCCCGATCCGCTGCGCTTTATTGAGCCGCGTGAGATCGAAACACGCAAAATGCATGCGCTGGAAGAGTACGGCATCATGCAGGTGAAGCTGTACGAAGATATCGCCCGCTATGGTCATATTGCGACAACCTATGCGTATCCGGTGAAGGTAAACGATCGCTATGTGATGGACCCTTCGCCTATTCCAAAGTTTGATAACCCCAAAATGCATCGGATGCCCGCGCTGCAACTGTTTGGCGCAGGCAGAGAAAAACGCATTTATGCTTTGCCTCCCTACTGTGACGTGAAAAGTCTGGATTTTGACGATCACCCGTTCTGCGTTCAACGCTGGGATCAGCCCTGTGCGCTGTGCGGTTCGCATGACAGCTACCTTGATGAAATCGTGATAGATGATGAAGGATCGCGTCTGTTTGTCTGCTCCGATACCGACTATTGCCGTCAGCAGCAGGAGAAACAAAGCCATGAATCGCAGTGAACAGCCGCTGCTTGCGGTCAATAACCTGACGCACCTTTATGCGCCGGAAAAGGGTTTTGAAGAGGTCTCGTTCGAGCTTTTTCCAGGGGAAGTTTTGGGGATCGTCGGTGAGTCAGGATCGGGGAAAACCACGCTATTACAAGCGATCTCGGCACGGTTAACGCCACAGCAGGGAACGATTGACTATCAGGGGCGCGATTTATATCGCCTGAGCGAAAGTGAGCGGCGACGTTTGCTTCGCACCGAGTGGGGCGTGGTGCATCAGTATCCGCTCGATGGCCTGCGCCCGCAGGTTTCGGCCGGCGGCAATATTGGTGAACGGCTGATGGCCGCTGGGCAGCGCCACTACGGTGAGATTCGCCAGCAGGCAAGCCAGTGGTTACAGGACGTTGAGATCCCGGTCGCGCGTATTGACGATCTGCCCACCACCTTTTCTGGCGGGATGCAGCAGCGCCTGCAAATTGCCCGCAGTCTGGTGACACGCCCTAAATTGGTCTTCATGGACGAACCGACCGGCGGGCTCGATGTTTCCGTACAGGCTCGTCTGCTGGATCTCTTACGTACTCTGGTGCGTGAACTGAATCTGGCGGTGGTGATCGTGACGCATGATTTGGGCGTCGCGCGGATGCTGGCTCACCACCTGATCGTGATGAAACAAGGGCGGGTTGTCGAAAGCGGCCTGATTGACCGCGTACTGGACGATCCTAGACACCCTTATACGCAACTGCTGGTTTCGTCAGTCCTGAGCTGATGGAAGCCGCACGAATCCCGCGCCAGCGCGGGTGAATCAGGTTGTAATCAATCGGAACACGCCATGAACACACAGCTTCGCGTTGAGCATCTTTATAAAGTCTTCGTGTTACACAATCAGCACGGCGCTGCGTTGCCCGTGTTGCATGACGCTAATTTTGAGGTCAAGGCAGGGGAGTGCGTGGTGCTGGATGGTCATTCCGGCAGTGGTAAATCGACGCTGCTCCGTTCGCTGTATGCCAACTACCAGCCTAACAGCGGCCATATCTGGGTAAAGCATCACCATCACTGGGTCGATCTGGTGAACGCTCCGTCACGGCAAATTCTTGCCATTCGCCGCGACACCATTGGCTGGGTTAGCCAGTTTTTACGGGTGATTCCTCGCGTCTCCACGCTGGATGTCGTCATTCAGCCCCTGCTGGAGCGTGGTATGGCGCGTGCCGAGTGTGAGGAGCGCGCCAGACAGTTGCTCGCCCGGCTCAACGTACCAGAGCGACTCTGGTCGCTACCGCCATCAACTTTCTCCGGTGGTGAACAGCAGCGGGTGAATATTGCTCGGGGATTTATCGCCGATTATCCCATTCTCCTGCTGGATGAACCCACTGCCTCACTGGACAGCGGCAATAGCAATGTGGTGGTTCAATTGATTGAAGAAGCCCGTGAGGGCGGGGCGGCGATTGTCGGCATTTTCCATGACGGTGCGGTGCGTAACCGGCTCGCCACGCATTTACACGCTATGCAACCTTATCCCGGGGTGCAGCAACATGATTATCAATAATGTCCATTTGGTATTGGAAAATGAAGTGGTTTACGGATCGCTGGACGTGCAAGACGGCGTCATTACTCACGTTAGCAACGCATGTAGCCAGCAGCCGGGGGCTTTTGATGGCGAAGGGGGATTTCTGCTGCCGGGGCTGGTGGAGCTGCATACCGATAATCTCGATAAATTTTTTACCCCGCGGCCAAAAGTGGATTGGCCAGCCTATTCGGCCATGAGCAGCCATGATGCGCTGATGGTGGCGAATGGTATCACCACCGTGCTGGATGCGATTGCCGTGGGGGATGTGCGGGACGGTGGTCATCGCTTCGATAATCTCAATAAAATGGTTGAGGCGATCCGTCAGGGACAGGAAAAAGGACTAAACCGCGCTGAACACTGGCTGCACCTGCGCTGCGAACTACCGTATGACGCCACAGTCCCGCTGTTTGAACAACTGATGAATACCCCCGACCTGCTGCTGGTGTCATTGATGGATCACTCGCCCGGCCAGCGTCAGTACACATCGTTGCAGAAATACCGCGAGTATTTTCAGGGAAAATATCATCTCAGTAACCTACAGATGGACGCGTTTGAAGAAGAACAGAGGGGGTTGGCCGCTTGCTGGTCTCAGCCCAATCGGCTGGCGATTGCGGCACTCTGCCGTAAAAAAGGGATCGCATTAGCCAGCCATGACGATGCCACGGTAGAACACGTTAACGAATCCCTTCAAGTGGGCTGTGCGATTGCTGAATTTCCCACTACCGAGGCGGCGGCGAGATATTCACACGACCGAGGGTTGCTGGTGTTGATGGGCGCACCCAACGTGGTACGCGGCGGCTCGCATTCGGGCAACGTATCCGCCAGCCAACTGGCGCAGCAGGGCTTATTGGATATTCTCTCTTCTGATTATTACCCCGCTAGCCTGCTTGATGCTGCTTTTCGTCTGGCACAGGATGAGAGCAATCCTTATGACCTGCCGCGCGCCATCACCTTGCTGACGCGCAATCCTGCCCGCGCCATTGGATTACACGATCGCGGTGTGATTGCTGAAGGAGGGCGTGCCGATCTGGTTCTGGCCCATACGCTTCACGGCCATGTTCATATTCGTCATGTGTGGGCAAAAGGGCAGAAGGTGTACTAATCGATTGCTTTGCTTATTGGCGGATCTTGGCAGGCTAAGGATAGCCTCACAAATCGTTTCAATTGGTCATTATTTAATCATTTTCTATTCATTAAACCATCACGCCATCTGTTCTTAATGAGGGGGCTACCTCACCACAGTGGATATCAAGATGGCACAGGCACAATTGAAATCTGGCCTCGAATTCAAAACGCAGTTGCAGCCCGTTCAGCCGCAAAAGGTGCTGTCCGTTCGCGGCGTAGGGAAAGCGTGGTCTCCACAACATCGGGTGCTAGACGACGTTAACTTCGATCTGCACACGGGAGAATTCGTTGCCGTCATTGGCCGTTCTGGCGCGGGAAAATCGACGCTGCTGCATCTGTTAAACGGCACGATTTCAGCCTCTGGCGGTGAAATCATCAATTACAGCGGTGAGCAGCCACAGGATATTATCAAGCTAAGCTCGCGCCAGATACGCCAATGGCGCGCTCATTGCGGCATGATTTTTCAGGATTTCTGTCTGGTGCCGCGGCTGGATGTCCTCACTAACGTCTTGCTGGGCCGCCTTAGCCAAACCTCCACGCTCAAGTCACTCTTTCGTGTGTTTTCCGACGAAGACCGCGCTCGCGCCATCGAGTTGTTGCAATGGTTAAACATGCTGCCACAGGCGTTACAACGCGCGGAAAACCTCTCAGGCGGCCAGATGCAGCGTGTCGCTATCTGTCGGGCTCTCATGCAGCAGCCCAGAATTTTGCTGGCCGATGAACCGGTCGCGTCGCTCGATCCCAAAAATACCCGCCGCATCATGGATGTCTTGCGGGAAGTGAGTCAGCAGGGAATTAGCGTGATGGTTAACCTGCACTCGGTGGATCTGGTGAAGCATTACTGCACGCGGGTTATCGGGATCGCCCAAGGGCGCATTGTTTTTGACGGGCATCCAACGCAATTGGATGAGCCGCTGCTTCATACGCTGTATGGCGATGAACTGAACGCACATTAATGCGATGTGTATTTAAGACGTATGTGCATTTAAGACAATGTGCGTTTAACACGATGGCCTTTGACACGAGAACAGGTGATAACAATGAGAAAGATCTTTGGTTTGGCGATGATGTTGACCAGCTCACTAACCGTCTTCAGTGCGGCGGCGGCGGGGATGCCCAAGGAGCTGAATTTGGGTATTTTGGGCGGACAAAATGCGACACAGCAGATCGGTGATAACCAGTGCGTCAAACAGTTCCTTGATAAAGAGCTGGGGGTTGAGACTCGGTTGCGTAACGCTTCGGATTACTCCGGCGTCATTCAGGGGTTGCTGGGGGGAAAAGTCGATCTGGTTCTGAGCATGTCGCCGTCGTCTTTTGCCTCCGTTTATCTGAAAGATCCTAACGCGGTAGATATTGTTGGTATCGCCGTTGACGATAAGGATCAGTCACGCGGCTACCACTCTGTCGTGGTGGTCAAGGCCGACAGTCCATACAAAAAGCTGGAAGACCTGAAAGGGAAATCTTTTGGCTTTGCCGATCCCGATTCCACCTCAGGCTTTCTGGTGCCCAATCAGATATTCAAACAAAAATTTGGCGGGAATAACGATAACAAATACAACAATTTCTTTTCCAGCGTGACGTTTTCTGGCGGCCATGAGCAGGACATCCTGGGCGTATTGAACGGCCAATTTGATGGTGCTGTTGCCTGGACATCAATGGTCGGTGATTACAACACGGGCTATACTTCCGGCGCTTTTACTCGCCTGATCCGCATGGAACACCCGAATCTGATGCAGCAGATCCGAATTATCTGGCAATCCCCGATCATCCCTAACGGCCCGATTCTGGTCAGCAATAAGCTACCTGCTGATTTCAAGCAGAGGGTCATTACTGCGGTGATGAAGCTGGATAAAGAACAGCATGAATGCTTTACCAAGGCGATGGGCGGGACTCAGCATATCGGCCCGGCAAGCCTGAATGATTACCAACACATCATCGATATGAAACGCGAACTGACGCAGGGCAATCGCTGATCGAGAGCAGGCGCTCGCCATTCCCTCAACGCCTGTTCGGACATGACATCGAACGGGCGTTACCGTTGGCAGTCCGCGAAGCAAGGTCAGGGCATACGGTATCGCTCGGTAAACAGGACACTGCGTTGAATAATGACTTTGAGCAATATTATCAACAGATTAAAGGGCGACAGAAGCGTGAAGCGCTACTGTGGTCTTTACTGCTAGCCTGCCTGTTTCTGGGAGCGGGCAAGGTCGCTGAATTCAGCCCCGCGACCATTTGGTCTTCTCTGCCGAGTTTTTTCAGCTACTTGCGCGATACGCTACCTGTGCTGCACTGGCAGCAGCTTCTGGCGAATGCTCACACCGAAGGCTCTCTGGCTTATTGGGGATATCGGCTGCCGATACAGCTGCCGCTGATCTGGGAAACGCTGCAAATGGCGCTGGCTTCCACGATCGTTGCGGTGGCAGTTGCCACGATGCTGGCATTCTGTGCCGCCGCGAATACGCAAAGTTCGATGCTGCTGCGTGTGACTATTCGCGCGCTGGTGGCGTTTTTACGCACCATGCCGGAGCTGGGTTGGGCGGTCATGTTTGTCATGGCGTTTGGTATTGGCGCCATGCCCGGCTTTATTGCGCTGGCGCTACACACCGTCGGCAGCTTAACCAAACTGTTTTATGAGTCTTTGGAAAGTGCTTCCGATCGGCCAGTACGCGGTCTGGCAAGCTGTGGTGCCAATAAGCTCCAGATTATGCGTTTCGCCTTCTGGCCACAGGTAAAGCCGATTTTTCTCTCCTACAGCTTTATGCGCATGGAGATTAATTTCCGTTCCTCCACCATTCTTGGTCTGGTTGGCGCGGGCGGTATCGGTCAGGAACTGATGACCAACATTAAGCTCGATCGCTACGATCAGGTCAGTATGACGTTATTGCTGATTCTTGTTGTGGTCTCGCTGCTGGATGGTTTATCCGGCTATTTACGCCGCCGCGTAGTAGAAGGACAGTGACATGAGAACCGTAACGTCGCCTGATGTCGAACAATTGAAAAAGCAGCATCCTGACCTGTTTCGCATACAGTCGCGCTATCTACGCCGAGTTATGCTGCTGGCGCTGGTGGTCACGCTGTATTACCTGTTTTTTTTCCAGACCTTTGGCATCAGCTGGCAGCAGTGGGCCAATGGCTCGGCGCAGCTGGGACGCTATTTTTTACGCATGTTTGTCTGGCATGACTTCCTCAACTGGCCCTTTGGTTACTACCTGTCGCAAATTGCCATCACGCTGTCGATCGTGTTTGCGGGAACGGTAACGGCGACCTGTATCGCACTGTTACTCTCCTTCTTTGCGGCGCGTAACATCATGCAGCGCCGCGGATTACGGCCGATTGCGCTGCTGGTGCGGTGCCTGTTGGACATGATGCGCGGTATTGATATGGCGATTTGGGGGCTGATATTCGTGCGAGCCGTCGGGCTGGGGCCGCTGGCAGGGCTGTTGGCTATCGTGATGCAGGATATTGGCCTGCTCGGCAAGCTCTACGCCGAAGGGCACGAAGCCGTCGAACGTTCACCCGGACGAGGCCTGAGCGCATTAGGTGCCACTGCGTTGCAAAAACACCGTTTTGGTATCTTCACGCAGTCGTTCCCCATCATTCTGGCGCTCAGTCTCTACCAGATTGAATCCAATACCCGCTCTGCCGCTGTATTAGGGTTTGTCGGCGCGGGGGGCATCGGGCTGGTTTATGCGGAGAACATGCGCTTATGGAACTGGGATGTGGTGATGTTTATCACCCTGATTTTAGTCGCGATAGTGATGGTTATGGATGGGATATCGTCTTGGTTGCGTAGGCGCTATATCACGGGCAAGGATATTCCGCTGTTTCAGCCCAAAAACAGCGATGCCCATAATTAAGTGTCTGCTCTTCTCCGGTGAAGCCGCCTCTTATACACAGTTAATGTAGGGTGCAAACGGGGTTGGCCGTTATCCGGCGTAAGAAATTATGCAGCGGTGGGCATGACCGCCGAGTGAGCGGCATATATGCCGCGAAAGCTAGTGCCGCGTCGGGAACGCGTCACTGGCGGCTCGTCTAGCGGTCATGAACACCGATGGCATCGCGCAGCGACATAATTTAGCCGGAAAGCCTGGGTTCTCAGGGCGGCGGCGACTGAGCGCCCTGAGTCGGGCGCGTGCTGCGACGTAGCATGAAAATGGCGGTATTGTGGCGCACGAAACAGCCTCCGCATCTGCATAAAAATGTGACTAAGAGGTTGTTTGTGAAGGAGGCGGTTCGGGGCTCCTGTAGCCCCGATTTTGTCGTTTACGGTGCCGGGAACGTGAAGCGGCGGTGGATCGCTTCCAGCTCGTCAAGGATCTCGCTGTCTAGCGTCAGGTTCTGGCTGTCGAGGTTGATTTGCAGCTGTTCCAGTGTCGTCGCGCCCAGCAGCGTACTGGCGACGAACGGCTGCTGGCGCACAAATGCCAATGCCATTTGCGCCGGATCCAGACCGTGCTTTTGTGCCAGCGCGACGTACTCGGCAACCGCTGCCTGAGCCTGCGGGCCGGTATAGCGGGTGAAGCGGCTAAACAACGTGTTGCGTGCGTTAGCAGGTTTCGCGCCGTTCAGGTATTTACCCGTCAGCGTACCGAACGCCAGTGACGAATAGGCGAGAAGTTCTACGCCTTCATGCTGGCTGATTTCCGCTAAGCCGACTTCAAAACTGCGGTTCAGCAGGCTGTAGGGATTCTGAATCGACACGATACGCGGCAGGTCGTGCTTTTCCGCCAGATGCAGATAGCGCATCACGCCCCACGGCGTTTCGTTGGAGACGCCGACATAGCGGATCTTACCGGCACGCACCTGCTCATTCAGCGCTTCCAGGGTTTCCAGCAGCGTTACTACCGATTTGTCGTCAGTATATTGCGGTTTGTCATCCGTATACTGATAGTTCAGCTTGCCAAAGCAGTTGGTCTGGCGCTGTGGCCAATGCAACTGGTAGAGATCGATATAGTCGGTGTTCAGGCGTTGCAGGCTGGCATCCAGCGCGGCACGGATGTTTTTTCTATCCAACGCCTGCTGTGGCCGGATGCTGTGATCGTTTCCACGCACGGGGCCGGAGACTTTACTGGCCACAATCAATTTTTCACGTCCGCCACGGGATTTCAGCCAGGAACCGATATAGCTCTCGGTTAGCCCCTGTGTTTCCGGGCGCGGAGGAACGGCGTACATTTCTGCTGTGTCAATCAGGTTAACACCTGCGGCAATGGCGTGATCTAACTGGGCATGAGCGTCTGCTTCGCTGTTCTGTTCGCCAAAGGTCATCGTACCAAGACCCAGTACGCTCACTTCTAAAGAACTATGGGGAATACGGTGATATTGCATTGCCAGCTTCCTTATGTCTGAAAATAGCAGGCGCATTTCCCGTCATTCCCGCATGATTTGCTGCGATTCCAATGAGTTTGGGAAAACACACCTGAATTCGACTATAAACGAAGCCGTGGCGAGTGGGGAAGTCTCTTCTGTTGCTCTTCAGCAGGATTTTGCCGAAGAGCGTCGTTCGATGGGGGATATATCGGGTTAACGTTGCCGCTAGCGCTGCACTATCTGGGAGACTTGATCGCGGTTGATTTGTTTCTGATTACCTTGCTCATCGGTATAGCTAAGCAGCCCGGTATCTTTATCCAGTACGGGTTTTCCCTGCGTCAGGAGCATTTGCCCCTCTTTTGTCGCCATCACGTAGTCACTGGAACAGCCTGCCAGAGTGAATAATAACGCCAGTGTGATTGCCATTTTCATCCGTACTTTCATCATATTAACCTGTTCATAAATGCCAAAGCTTAGGGTGAGTCTAGCAAATGGTTGCGGGGGATAACGTAGGAATAATGGAAAAAATGTGTTTGGAGAGAATTAATGTTGTGTAATCAGGCGGCTGGTCGCCGCCTGATTAGGACGCCTTTATCGTGAGCGCTCGCTATGCGGCAATCAGTGCGTCGTTTTTTCTTTTTTACTGCGCAGCAGGTTCAATGCTTCGACGGACATCGAGAAGAACATGGCGAAGTAGATGTAGCCTTTCGGTACGTGAACATCGAAGCTTTCCAGAATCAGGGTGAACCCGATCAGGATCAGGAACGACAAGGCCAGCATTTTGACGGACGGATGGCGTTCGACAAACTCGCCGATAGGGCGCGCAGAGAACATCATCACGAGAACGGAGATGATGACCGCTGCCATCATAATAAACAGATGGTCAGACAGGCCGATGGCGGTGATAACCGAGTCCAGGCTGAAGATAATATCTAACAACATGATCTGCACAATCGCGCCAAAGAAAGAGTACACCTTGGAAGTCTGTTCTGCTGAACCGCCTTCGACGGTTTCGTGAATTTCCATACTCGACTTCCAGATCAGGAAGAGTCCCCCGAAGAGCAGGATCAGGTCACGAGTGGAAATTTCATTGCCTGCGATGGTAAACAGCGGGTCGGTCAGACGCATGACCCAGGCAATAGAAGCAAGCAGTCCCAAACGCATTAACATCGCACCCATCAGCCCGATGCGGCGAGCTTTGTTTTGCTGGGCTTTAGGCAGTTTGGCGACAACCAGAGACAGGAAAATAATGTTATCGATCCCAAGAACGATTTCCAGAATAGTCAGCGTTCCCAGCGCTAACCATGCGTTCGGATCAACAATCCAATCAAACATTATTTCAATACACCTTAAACGAAACGTAAACGATATTATACTCTGCCAGCTTAGTGTGTAGGCAAGCGAAAGTGTGATGTCGTAGAGATATACGCGTCATACTTCAAGTTGCATGTGCGTTGGCTGCGTAATCGAGTGCGGCGTATAAGGCTCGTGTACGATGAAGCGGAGCGCTGATGAAGCATCGTGCTAATAGAACATCGCGCTGATGAAATTCAGCTGCTGAGCTGCATAAAGTGGCGGGCCAGTAGCGGCGCGGTAAAGGTTTTTTTCAGGTAGAACCCGCGTGGCAAGGTCAGAATCGGTTGACCAAATTCGCCAATTGCCTCGGTTAATGCCCGACTATTTGCCGCTTTGGGGCGTAACTGTAGCACTTCGCCATGTCGGGCGGTGATGCTTTCTACCCGGCCAAGCACGATCAGGTCCATCAACTCTTCCCAATCGCAGCGCAGCTGTTCCTCTTCTTCTTCATTGGGGCTCCAGATCAGCGGGGTGCCAATACGGCGTTCCCCCAGCGGAATGTGCCGCGAGCCTTCCACCGGAATCCACAGTACCCGCGCGAGCTTGTGTCGTACGTGGCTGCTTTCCCACGTCACGCCGCTATTGCCTGTTAACGGCGCGACGCAGACGAACGTGGTTTCCAGTGGTTTGCCTTGTTCATCAATGGGGATAGTTTTTAGCTCAACGCCGATGTCGGGGAAATCCTGCTCGGGCTTACTGCCTGCGCTTGCACCCAGAAAACGCTCCAGCAAGATACCAATCCAGCCTTTATCACGTTTCAGGTTGGCAGGAAGGGGTAGGCGAGCGATGTCCGCTAACTCCGCGAGATTATAACCCGCGAGGGATTGCGCGCGTTCCAGCAACGTGTGCTCACTTGGCGGCGCAGTCGTGTGAACCGTGGGTGAATTCATAGCGTATAGCCCGATATTTTTCCGCTCAAAAAAAATACAATAGATAGAGAATACCAACGCACAGCCTGCAAGACTGTGGAGAAAAACAATAATAGCATGATTCGTAGTGCTTTTTTTTAGTGTGATGGCGATCACTTAACACCGTTTTGCAAACTGTGCACGTATAGCCACCGACAATAAACAGGATCTTACACTAGGTTATCCACAGATTTCTTGGATAACCCACATAAACATGAATTACTGGTTCGATTTACAGCCTTGACTCCCGACCTTTTTGCTGTTTTTGCCTATTTATTGCCTGACTTTGAGGTATTCCCTGTGGATAAAATCGGCATAGTGCGATCTTTCGCCAATCTTGCGTTGTATGCCATTTGAACAAAAAATAAGGGGTCGCCATTTCAAGTAAAATGGTTTGTAATTTTATGAATAAAAAGCACTATTTTTTAATTCGCATTAATATTTTTTCTTCATTAAAAATGAGTTTTACTCACTTCTTCATGGGTTCTGCACAAAGATGTCCACAGAAAAAGTGAATAAATTGCCGATTCCGGTCTTCACATGTTTATAACTTTGATCTTATCTGTGGGTTATCTTACTTTTATTCGTATCACATGCTTTCTAAGCAGTGGTTTACCACCTGACGGGAGTGTGAAACAATCAGGTCATCTTTGCATTGATGTTTATCGAGGTAGTCCGGTGATCGATGATGATGGCTACCGCCCAAACGTTGGTATTGTAATTTGTAATCGGCAGGGGCAGGTGATGTGGGCCCGGCGCTATGGTCAGCACTCCTGGCAGTTTCCGCAGGGGGGATTAACCCCGGTGAAAGTGCTGAGCAGGCGATGTACCGCGAACTGTTTGAAGAAGTCGGGTTAAGAAAAAAGGATGTGCGCGTCTTGGCATCTACCCGTAACTGGTTACGCTATAAATTACCAAAGCGTTTGGTGCGTTGGGATACAAAACCGGTCTGTATCGGCCAAAAGCAGAAATGGTTTTTGCTACAGTTGATGTGTAATGAGTCGGATATCAATATGCAGAGCAGCGGCACGCCGGAGTTTGATGGCTGGCGCTGGGTGAGTTACTGGTATCCGGTACGTCAGGTCGTCTCTTTTAAGCGAGATGTGTATCGTCGCGTGATGAAGGAATTTATCAATCCGGTGATACTGCTTCAGGAGAGTGTTGCGGCTCGGGTGGTTACGCCATCCGGTCCTCGGCGAAAAAGAGGGTAATTCAGGCACATTATGCTCACGCGCTTGCGAGAAATTGTCGAAAACGTTGCGGCAACGGCCCGCCTTAGTGATGCGCTGGACATTCTGGTCAATGAGACCTGTCAGGCTATGGACACGGAAGTCTGTTCCATTTATCTGGCCGATCACGATCGTCAATGTTATTACCTGATGGCAACGCGCGGGTTGAAAAAGCCGCGCGGGCGCACGGTTACGCTGGCGTTTGGGCAAGGTATTGTCGGGCTGGTCGGGCAACGTGCTGAGCCCATCAATCTGGCTGATGCTCGTGCGCATCCCAGCTTTAAATATATCCCCGCTGTGAAAGAGCAACATTTCCGCTCTTTTCTTGGCGTTCCCATTATCTACCGTCGCCACCTGCTTGGCGTATTGGTGGTGCAGCAGCGTGAACATCGTCAGTTTGATAAAAACGAAGAATCGTTCATGGTGACGCTGGCCACGCAGATGGCCGCTATTCTTTCCCTTTCACAGATAAAAACGCTCTTCGGTCAATACCGTCAGACGCGCGTTAAGGCGCTGGTAGCTGCACCCGGTGTGGCGATTGCCCCCGGCTGGCAGGATTGTACCCAGCCTTCTCTGGAACAGGTTTTCCCCGCATCGAGTCTGGATAGCGAGCGTGAGCGCTCCCGTTTAACGCAGGCGTTGGAAGAGGCCACGGCGGAATTCCGCCGCTTCAGCAAGCGGTTTAGCGCCAGCGCGCAGAAAGAGAGTGCGGCGATTTTCGATTTGTACTCGCACTTGCTGAATGATGCGCGGCTCAAGCGTGAACTCTTTCAGGAAGTGGATGCGGGTAATGCCGCCGAGTGGGCCGTAAAGCTGGTGATCGAGCGCTTTGCCGCGCAGTTTACCAATTTGCAGGATACTTATTTACGCGAGCGTGCGGGCGATCTGCGCGCATTGGGGCAACGGCTGCTGTTCCACCTCGACGATAACGCGCAAATCATGGGGCAATGGCCTGAGCGCTTTATCCTCGTGGCGGATGAATTAACGGCCACACTGCTTGCAGAGTTGCCGCCGGAGCGTCTAGCGGGTGTTGTTGTGTATGACGGTGCCGCGAATTCGCATGCGGCGATTCTCGTCCGTGCGATGGGCATTCCGACGCTGGTGGGCGCGGACATTCAGCCCGACCTGCTGCATCAGCGCCTGCTGATCATCGACGGTTATCGCGGCGAGCTGCTGGTCGATCCTGAACCCGTGCTGGTACAGGAATACCAGCGCCTGCTGACGGAAGAAAATGAGCTGACCCGCCTGGCCGAAGGCGAAATGGAACAGCCTGCCGTACTGAAAAGCGGCGAACGCATTCAGGTCATGCTGAATGCGGGGCTCAGCGCTGAACACGAAAAACGCTTTATCAATCAGGTTGATGGTGTGGGTCTGTACCGCACGGAAATTCCGTTTATGCTGCAAAGTGGATTTCCGTCCGAAGATGAGCAGATGGCGCAATATCAAAGCATGTTGGCGCTTTATCCTACGCGCCCCGTGATGCTGCGCACGCTGGATATTGGCGCGGACAAGCCGCTGCCTTATTTGCCTATTAGCGAAGAAAACCCGTGTCTCGGCTGGCGCGGCATTCGTATTACGCTCGATCAGCCTGAAATCTTTCTGATTCAGGTGCGCGCGATGCTGCGCGCCAACGCGCATATTGGCAATCTTAATATCCTGCTGCCGATGATCAGCAGTCTGGATGAAATCAGTGAAGCGCGTCGCCTGATCGATCAGGCTGCGGGCGAGGTAGAAGAATTGTTGGGCTTCCCGCAGCCCAAGCCGCGCATTGGAATCATGATTGAAGTCCCGTCGATGCTGTTCCTGCTCTCTCATCTGGCTTCCCGCATCGATTTTGTTTCGGTTGGTACGAACGATCTGACGCAGTATCTGCTGGCGGTAGATCGTAACAATGCTCACGTGGCATCGCTCTATGACAGTCTGCACCCTTCTATGTTACAGGCGCTGAATATGATTGCTGTTGAATGCGAACGGCATAACATTCCGCTTTCCGTGTGCGGTGAAATGGCGGGAGAAGCACTTGGTGCGCTATTGCTGACGGGGTTGGGCTATCGCTCGTTCAGTATGAACGGGCGCAGCGTTGCGCGAATTAAATATCTGCTGCGCCAAATTACGCTGGCTGAATCGCAGGCGCTGGTGAAGCAATTGCTCGGTGCGCAGAGCGCAACGGAAGTCCGACAGTGGGCGGCGATTTTCATGGAAGATCGCGGATTGGGCGGCTTGATTCGCGGCGGACGCTAATCCGTCGCGGTGCGATATCGACGGACACATCAAGATTTAATTGCGAGTAAATGTTTAACAACGACTCAATGTTTTACAGAACTTTTCCCCTCCGCGATCAACGAGCGTGGGTGCGTATGCTATGATTCGCCACCGCGGTTCGCAGGAACGGATTCATTCTCCTGCCTTTTGCCTATCAATGACGATCCCGAAAACAGGGATAACACAATAAAATATGTGGTGAATGATGACGACAAGCTATCTGGCGTTTCCTCAGTTTGATCCCGTGATTTTCTCAATTGGCCCGTTGGCGCTGCACTGGTATGGGCTGATGTATCTGGTGGGGTTTATATTTGCCATGTGGCTGGCGGTGCGTCGGGCGAATAAACCGGGTAGCGGCTGGACTAAAGATGAAGTCGAAAACCTGCTGTATATGGGGTTCCTTGGGGTCTTCGTCGGCGGGCGTCTGGGCTATGTCCTGTTTTATGCCTTCCCATCATTTCTTGAAAATCCGCTCTATCTTTTCAAAGTCTGGGATGGCGGCATGTCGTTCCATGGTGGCTTAATGGGCGTCATCTGCGTCATGCTGTGGTTCGCGCATCGCACCAAACGCCATTTCTTCCAGGTTGCTGATTTTATTGCCCCTCTGATTCCTTTCGGGCTTGGTGCTGGCCGACTGGGCAACTTCATCAATGGCGAACTCTGGGGACGTGTGACGACGGATACGCCGTGGGCCATGCTGTTTCCTGGCTCGCGTGGCGAAGATATGGCGCTGGCTGTCAGCAACCCGCAGTGGCAGACGATTTTTAATCAATTAGGTATGCTGCCACGCCATCCTTCCCAGCTGTATCAAATGATGCTGGAAGGTGTGGCGCTATTTATCATTCTGAATCTCTTTATTCGTAAATCTCGGCCGATGGGCAGCGTCTCAGGGCTTTTCCTGATCGGTTATGGCATGTTCCGAATCATTACTGAATTCTTCCGCCAGCCGGATGCGCAACTGGGGCTGTTTGGCGGCTTGTTCAGCATGGGGCAAATCCTGTCGTTGCCGATGGTGATCGCCGGTATTCTGATGATGGTCTGGGCCTATCGCCGTCAGCCTGCACAGCAATAATCCGCCGTCCTTCTTTAATATTTGTGGTGAGGTAGTATGAAACAGTATCTGGATCTGATGAAAAAAGTGCTTGAAGAGGGCACGCCGAAAGCCGACCGTACCGGCACGGGCACGCGTTCTATTTTCGGCCATCAGATGCGTTTCAACTTGCAGGACGGGTTTCCGCTGGTTACCACCAAAAAATGCCACCTGCGTTCGATTATCCATGAACTGCTCTGGTTCCTGAACGGCGATACCAATGTTGCTTATCTGCATGAAAATAAAGTCAGCATTTGGGACGAATGGGCGGATGAGAACGGTGATTTGGGGCCGGTTTACGGTAAACAGTGGCGTTCGTGGGGTGCCGCAGATGGCCGTCAGATCGACCAGTTGAAGAATGTCCTGACCCAGTTGAGACAGGATCCAGATTCTCGCCGTATTATCGTGTCTGCCTGGAACGTGGGTGAGCTGGATAAAATGGCGCTGGCACCGTGCCACGCATTTTTCCAGTTCTACGTGGCGGATGGCAAACTCTCTTGCCAGCTTTATCAACGCTCGTGCGATATCTTCCTCGGCCTGCCGTTCAACATCGCTAGCTATGCACTGTTGGTGCATATGGTGGCGCAGCAGTGCGATCTGGATGTCGGTGATTTCGTCTGGACTGGTGGCGACACGCATCTGTACAACAACCATCTGGAACAGACGAATTTACAGTTGAGCCGTGAACCACGCGCGCTGCCTAAATTGGTGATTAAGCGCCGTCCGGATACGCTGTTCGACTACCGCTTCGAGGACTTTGAAATCGAGGGATACGATCCACATCCCGCCATCAAAGCCCCGGTTGCGATCTAAAGTCTCCCCATGTTTTCGAGGGCCGCGTAATGCGGCCCTTTTTGTTACTTATCTTTGTGCAACGGACCTACCACTTCCTGAATCGATGGTGCTGGGGAATTTCTAACCCCATCTGACGCGATAAGCATGAGAGTAAATAGTTCTTCCTCACTGGTAATTTGCATTTTGCGACCAGCATGAGGTTTCATCTGTCGAGATGACACAGTTACACGGTAATCTGTCGGCTCTTTATTCATAATCACCTCGAAAAATGACGATTTATTAGCCGCATTGTCGCGCATTATTTACTCTTCCTCAATGTGCTATCCCCGATTTGAATACGATATAAACCAGTTTAGTAAATCATCTGCCGAGCGAAAGAGAATAGATTTATCCCCGCTTACATCTAAAAATTGATGACTTTTGATATAATAATCAGCAACTTTTTCATTGACTGGGCTTTGAATATAAACGCCTTCACCTTCCACCCTGATGAGGAAAAATAGGATGATGATTAAACAATAAGTCAGCATTTTCCCATCTAGGATAGATCCCCTTTTTGAAAAATTCTGAAGTAACTCAATGCTTAATATATGGTTTGTCGTGTTGAACGAACAAATACAAGCCCCGTCGGGTTTGGTTATTGGTATGTCAGTATCGATCTTAAAGATAAACCCGAATTCACTATCAGCGTAAAGGCTCATTTTTGCCAAGCGCCAGTCAATATCGAAATCGCTTTCTCTGGCAAGAGCAATGCACCAGTCAACATCATCCTGGTTCATTGGGGAAACTGACATACCAAGGTTAACCGTACTAAAGTAACGATTTGCCACTTCCAGAGCCGAGGTCCCATTTTCTCTCACTGTTGTTGATTTCATTTCGATCTCCTTATCCTGAGTTCGATTCCTCCTTGTCACCGACTTACTCGGGGTGTGACATTACCTCCTTCACCGCGTGCTTTCTCCTGCTATTCCCTCGTTTTCCCTACCTCCCCGCACGTTTTTTCTGTTGTTACATCGTTGCAGTAAAACATTGCGAGCCGACGCGTATAGTGCTGTTAACACGCTGTTTTTGCAGAGAAGACTCACTATCCTGACGCCATGAAAACAGGGAATCGACAACGGCGAGGGTTTACCTTGCTTGAATTATTGGTGGTGCTGACGATTGTGGCGCTGATGGCGGGCGGCGGTTTGCATGGCTGGATTCAGTATCAGCAGGCAATTCGTCTGGAGCAGAGTGCACAGCAACTGCTGGATTTTTTGAGTCGGGTTCAGGCGAATGCCTACTGGCATAACGAAACCCGCACGGCGAAGCTCATACCGCAGGGAGAGCTATGGTGCATGGTGACGGGGCAGAATGAAAAACAGGCAGAGGAGACGTGCCGTGAGAACCATCCGGGACAGTTCGTTCGCCGCACGCAGGATGTTGTGCTGGCAAAGTTCACCAGCAACGTTTTTACGTTCTTTGGCTTGCGCAACGCGGCACAGGCTGGACACATATCACTGTCGAATTCTGCGGGTCAGCTTCGTCTCATCATCTCGGTGAGAGGACGCATGCGTCTGTGCAGCGAGGCGCCGGCTGTTCTGGCGATTCCCCTATGCTGAAACCGATAGCGTTGAGACAGACCGTGTTGAGGCAACCAAGGCTGAGGTGCAAGCAGAGTGGATTCACTCTGCCGGAAATCCTGTTAGCACTGAGCTTAGGTAGCCTGATTATGCTGTCGGCGGCACAGTTGTACCCTCTATTGCGCAGTCAAAGTCAGGACAGCGCACAGCTTTTCCGGCTGGAGCAATTGTTCAGTCAGGTAGCGATGGGGGTTGAGAAAGATATCCGTCGTGCCGGTTTTTGTGCGGGAACCTGTCAGGGAAAGGCAATTAGCATAGGGAAGTATCCGAGCGAGGCGGAAAACAGCTGTCTGAATGTCTCTTACGATCTGAACCGAAATGGGATTTGGGACGGTGGGGAACAGCAGGATGCCGAGTCTTTTGGCTATCGCCTGCGTGGCCGGTCGTTGGAAATCCAGAGCGGGGCGCATAACTGTCAGGGCGACAGGTGGGAGAAACTGTTTGATCCGCAAGAAGTGGTTCTCACAGTGTTCCGGTTACAGCGTCTGTCTGCACAAAATAATACGGCGTTGTATGAATTACAGCTCGCGGGTTATTGGGCCAAACGTCCTGCCATTCGGCAGCATACCACTCGCCTTATTCTTGGTCGCAACCAATGAGAAAAGGACATCAGGAGGGAAGTGGAACGCTGGCTATGGTGCTGCTCATCGCCATTATTGGCCTGCTGTTGATGTCCGGTTTGCAGCGCCAGCTTGATGCTGCCATTCAGATGGGAAACGATGAGCGGCATTATCTGCGCGCATTCAATCAGGCATTGTCCTCGCTGAATTGGGGAAGAGGGCAGCGTTGGGCAACATTGACGGAAAGCTGGCAGTGTCAGCAGTTATCGGCAGAACAGCTCGTAGCGTGCCTGCGTGTGGCCTCGGATGGGGAGCAAGGATTACTGCGTGGCGAAGGGACTCTTCCCGCTTCGGTGCGATCGTTGAGGTTGTACCAGCGTGTGTCATTCTCGGCACAATCGTCGGGCCAGATTGTGATTCAACCATTGGGTAACGGCTGGCTAGATTTTTGTCCTGATAAGGATATGACACGCTGTGATGCAACAGAATAGCGCGCTGAACAAGGGGGTTGCGAGCCATCAATCTGGCTTTAGCCTGCCGGAAACGCTAGTGGCGGTGCTGCTGTTTGCTGTGTCGCTGATGGGGTTACTGCAATATCACCAGATCTTGCAGCAATCATTTCAACACCAGTTGCAGCAGCGTCAGGCCTGGCGGTTGGCGATGCAGCAGTTGGAGGCCTATGAAGCGGGTGTACGGTATAATCCGTCTGATAGTGATAATACCGCGTCTCTTGCGAGTAAAAACTGGCAGTTTAGTGTGTCAGAGCAGCGACTGAATGGAGAATGCCGTCAGGTAACGGCAAGAGTCATGACGCCACGTCGCTATCAGGCTACACTAAACCGTTGGTTTTGCCTGTCATCGCCTGTTGGATAGGCATACTTGGGTAAACTATGAATTATAAATCGTAAGCCGCGGCGAGCAGGAGCCAGAATGTTTAGAATCTATCACTCCAATCAGTTGGATATCTTGAAAAGACTGATGGTTGAGTTGATAAAACGTCAGCCGCTTGCGGATCCCTTCCAGCAGGAAGTGATTTTAGTTCAAAGTCCGGGGATGGCGCAGTGGCTGCAAATTGAACTGGCTGGACACTTCGGGATTGCTGCCAATATTCAATTCCCGCTGCCCGGTGTTTTTTTGTGGAATATGTGTCGCCATGTGCTGCCGGATATTCCAAAAGAAAGCGCCTTCAGCAAGGATGCAATGACGTGGAAGCTCATGCATTTGCTGCCCGATTTGTTGGCACAGCCTGATTTTGCAGCCCTTAACCACTATTTGCAGGATGATGATAACCAGCGCAAGCTGCATCAGCTTGCCGGACGCGTAGCGGATCTTTTCGATCAATACCTGATTTATCGCCCGGAATGGATCAAGGCATGGCAAGAAGGGAAACAGGTTGACGATCTTGGCGGGAACCAGCTGTGGCAGTCGGCGCTGTGGCGTGCGTTGGTGGGCTACACTCGAGAGCTGGCGCAGCCCGAATGGCACCATGCGATTTTGTATCAACGCTTTATTACTGCGTTAGAACAGGCAAAAACGTGCCCGAAAGGCCTGCCGCCACGTGTTTTTATCTGCGGCATTTCGGCGTTACCCCCCATCTATTTACAGGCGTTGAACGCGCTGGCGCGTCATATTGATGTGCACCTGCTATTTACCAATCCCTGCCGCCATTACTGGAGTGACATTCAGGATTATAAATTTCTGGCGAAGCTAAAAGCCCGCAACCGCCGCTTACATCGCTTTGACGGCGAGCAGACTGATGAAACTCGTCCGCTCTTTCGCAATCCCTCGCAGGCAGAAACATTGTTCAACGACGACGGTAAACAGTCGATTAATAACCCGCTGCTGGCATCGTGGGGAAAGCTGGGGCGCGATAACCTTTATCTGCTGGCTGAGTTGGATAACGTGCAGGAGATCGACGCCTTTGTTGAGTCGGATGGCGAAAACCTGTTGCAAACCTTGCAGCGCGATATTCTTGAGCTGGAAGACCACGCAGTGGTGGCTGTTAGCCATGAAACGCAGAACACCAGCATGCAAAAACGCCTGCTGACACTCGACGATCGTTCGATCGATTTCCACGCTTGCCACAGCCCGCAGCGAGAGGTTGAAGTGCTTCACGATCGGCTGCTGGCCATGATGGCCGACGATCCTGAACTGATGCCGCGTGATGTCATTGTGATGATGGCGGATATCGACAGCTATACGCCGTTTATTCAGGCGGTGTTTGGCAACGCGCCAGATAACCGCTACCTGCCTTTTGCCATCTCCGATCAGCGTGCGCGACATGCGCATCCCGCCTTGCAGGCGGTAATCAGCCTGCTGGATTTACCGACGAGCCGTTTTACGGCGGAACAGGTTCTG
The DNA here is from genome assembly GCF_002307355.1 of Pectobacterium polaris. Lineage (NCBI taxonomy): Bacteria > Pseudomonadati > Pseudomonadota > Gammaproteobacteria > Enterobacterales > Pectobacteriaceae > Pectobacterium > Pectobacterium polaris. Next base: position 2,224,294 of record NZ_CP017481.1, read on the forward strand.
GCATTGCTTGAAGTGCCTGCGCTGGCTGCGCGTTTCGGTATTCAGGAAGAAGGGCTACGGCGTCTGCGCCTGTGGGTCGTGGAATCAGGTGTGCGCTGGGGATTGGATGACGACAACGTGCGCGATCTGATGCTGCCGCCAACAGGGCAGCATACGTGGCGTTTCGGCCTGACGAGAATGTTGCTGGGCTATGCAATGGACAGCCAGGTCGGCGACTGGCAAGGCGTGCTGCCTTATGATGAATCCAGCGGCCTGATTGCCGAACTGGCCGGTCAACTGGCCGAACTGCTGATGCAGATCCACCATTGGCGTCAGCGCCTGTCTCAGCCGCGCGTGCTTGTCGACTGGCTACCGCTGTGTCGAGAGTTGATCGAAACCTTCTTTGATGCTGACAGTGAGACCGAAGCGGCGTTGGCATTGGTGGAAAAACAGTGGCAGCACGTGATTGGTATGGGCACGATGGCGCATTATCCGCAACAGGTGCCGATCTCCCGGTTACGTGATGAACTGTCGCGGCGTCTCGATCAGGAGCGGCTCAGCCAGCGTTTTCTGGCTGGATCGATCAATTTTTGTACGCTGATGCCGATGCGTTCCATCCCGTTCAAGGTTGTGTGTTTGCTGGGCATGAATGACGGCGTTTATCCTCGAACGCTGCCACCGCTCGGGTTCGATCTGATGGGGCGGAAAATCAAGCGCGGTGACCGTAGTCGACGTGATGATGACCGCTATCTGTTTCTTGAGGCGCTTCTGTCGGCGCAGCACAAACTCTATATCAGCTATATCGGGCGCTCAATTCAGGATAATACGCGTCGCTATCCTTCTGTATTGGTCAGCGAACTGACTGAATATATCGCACAAAGTTACGTCCTGCCGGGCGATGAGGCGCTGGATATCGATAGCAGTGCGGAGCGCGTGGTGAAGCACCTTTGCCGCGAACATAGCCGTATGCCTTTTGATGCGAATAACTTCCTGTCTGCACCGCAGCCGTTGAGCTTTGCGGCAGAGTGGCTAGCGGCGGCGAACCAAAAAGGGGAAGCTCAGCCTGATTTCGATCGCGAAGCGCTGTCCGAAAGAGCGAGTGATAGGGATGTCAGCCTGGACGATCTGAAACGTTTTTATCGTCATCCTGTGCGAGCCTTTTTTCAACTGCGGCTTGGCGTGAGTTTTATGCTGCACAGCGATGAGCTGTTGGATGAAGAGCCCTTTGTGGTTGATAGCCTTAACCGCTATCAATTGAATAGCGAGTTGCTTAATACCTTGATTAATGAAGGCGATACCGAAAAACTGTATCGCCGTGCCAGAGCTGCGGGTGAGTTGCCCTATGGCGCGTTCGGCGAAATTTACTGGCAGGAACAGCAGCAGGAGATGGCGCAGTTGGCTGCGCGTGTGCGTGATGAACTAATGCCGTCGCTGTCGGCGAGTCGGGAAGTGGATATTCTCCTCGACGGTGTGCGTATCAGCGGCTGGCTGAATCAGGTGCAGCCGGATGGTTTGCTGCGCTGGCGTCCCGGCACGCTTTCCATGAAGGATGGCATTACGCTGTGGTTGGAGCATCTGGCCTACTGTGCAACGGGCGGGCAGGGTGAAAGCCGCCTGTATGGGCGGGAAGATACGGCGTGGCGCTTTGCTGCCTTGTCGGAAGCGCAGGCCAGAGAGCATCTGTCTGTCATGCTGGATGGCTATCGTCAGGGAATGAACAAGCCGCTGTTATTGCTCAATAAAGCGGGGAGCGCCTGGCTGGCTGAATGTTACGATCGTGAAAGCGATAGCCTGCGGTCGGATGAGGAAGCGCAGAACAAAGCGCGCGCCCGTTTACTGCAAGCCTGGCAGGGCAATATGGGAATGCGGGGTGAAGGTGAGGATTATTACCTGCAACGCATTATTCGTGAGTTGGACGAAAAGCGAATGAATGAGGTGATTGAAGCGGCGCAAATCTGGCTACTGCCACCGTTCCGCTCTAATCTGGCGTGATGAGTTTGTTTTGGGTAATGCCCGAGTCGATTTCGAGGTGCGAGAAGATAACGCACTGCAACGTGAAAAGTGATGGATATGAGGTTGGAGAATTGCATGCGTAAACAGTGGGTCTGGATTACCGGGTGGTTTCTTTTATTCACATTCTGGCTTCCGGCGAGTTGGGCTGAGACGGGCTGGCAGCCGCTGGCTCAGACGATTCGAAAAAGCGAAAAAGATCCGCGGCAATATCAGGCGATCAAACTGGATAATGGAATGACCGTTCTGCTGGTTTCCGATCCGCAGGCACCCAAATCGTTGGCATCACTGGCGCTGCCTATTGGCTCGCTGGACGATCCCAATAATCAACTGGGATTAGCGCATTACCTCGAACACATGGTGCTGATGGGATCGAAACGTTACCCTGAGCCAGAGGCGCTGTCCGAGTTTTTGAAAAAGCATGGCGGTAGTCATAATGCCAGCACGGCGTCTTACCGCACGGCTTTTTATCTGGAAGTGGAAAATGATGCGCTGCGACCAGCCGTAGATCGGATGGCGGATGCGATTGCGGAACCGCTGCTCGATCCGGTGAATGCCGATCGTGAGCGTAACGCGGTCAATGCGGAATTAACCATGGCGCGTTCGCGCGACGGTCACCGCATGGCGCAGGTGGGGGCGGAAACGCTGAACCCAGCGCACCCAAGCGCGCGTTTTTCGGGGGGGAATCTTGAAACCCTGAGCGATAAACCCGGCAGCAAACTGCATGATGAGCTGGTGAAGTTCTATCAGCAATACTACTCCGCCAACCTGATGAAAGGGGTGATTTACAGCAATCAACCTCTGCCTGAACTGGCGAAACTGGCAGTTGATACATTCGGGCGCATTCCTAATCACAACGCCAGCGTTCCTGCGGTGACCGTTCCTGTGGCGACGGAAAAGCAGCGCGGCGTAATGATTCACTATGTTCCTGCTCAGCCAAGAAAACAGCTGCGCATTGAGTTTCGCGTCAGCGATATTAGCCAGGCGTTTCGCAGTAAGACGGATACCTATATTAGCTATCTGATCGGCAACCGTAGCCAGAATACGCTCTCTGACTGGTTGCAAAAGGAAGGGCTGGTTGAGTCTATCGGGGCGGGTTCTTCGCCGATCATTGACCGTAACGGCGGCATGTTCGCTATTTCAGCCTCGCTGACCGATAAAGGTCTGGCACAGCGTGATGAAGTGATTGCTGCGATATTCCGTTACCTGCAACAAATCCGCACCGAAGGGATTCAGCAGCGCTATTTTGATGAGATCGCGCATGTTCTGGATCTGGATTTCCGCTATCCGTCCATCAGCCGCGATATGGACTACATCGAATGGTTGGTGGATACCATGCTGCGCGTGCCGGTCGAACATACGCTGGATGCGCAGTATGTTGCCGATCGCTACGATCCGAAAGCTATCGCCGCACGACTGGACGAGATGACGCCACAGAACGCGCGCGTCTGGGTCATCAGCCCTAATGAGCCGCATAATAAAGTGGCCTATTTTGTCGATGCACCGTACGAGATGAATAAAATCCCGTCAGCAACATTCGCAAAATGGAAAACGCTGGGGCAGAAAATGTCACTGTCGTTGCCGACGATCAACCCCTACATCCCGGATGATTTCTCCCTGATCAAAGCCGATAAGGCGATGACTAAGCCGACGCTCCTGCTGAATCAGCCAGGACTGCGCGTGCTGTATATGCCAAGCCACTACTTCGCTGATGAGCCGAAAGCGGAAATTACGCTGTTCCTGCGTAATCAGGAAGCGCGCAGTACCGCCCGTAATCAGGTGTTGTTTGCGTTAAATGATTATCTGGCAGGTCTGGCGCTGGATGAACTGAGCTATCAGGCTTCGATCGGCGGCATCAGTTTCTCCACCCGCAGCAATGATGGTCTGGTGATTAGCGCCAATGGCTATACCCAGCATTTGCCACGGTTGCTGCTGACGTTGGCGGATGGTTATGCCTCCTTTATCTCGACGGAAGCACAGCTGGAACAGGCGAAATCCTGGTACATACAGCAGTTGGATGCGGTAGAGAAATCAAAAGCCTTTGAACAGGCGTTGCAGCCCGTTCAGGCGATATCGCAATTGCCTTACTTTGAGCGCGCAGAACGTCGTAACCTGCTGAAGGATATCCGTTTACAGGATGTGGTTAACTACCGCAAAGACCTGCTGCAAAAAGCCACGCCGGAAATGCTGGTCGTCGGCAATCTGGCACCAGAGAAAGTCACCGAGCTGGCGAACACGCTGAAAGCACATCTGAAAGCTGGTGGCGAAAATCTGTCGCGCAGCGATGATGTCAAAGTCAGTAAGCCGCAGTTGGCTAATCTGCAACGCCCAGGCAGCAGCACGGATTCTGCGTTAGCAGCTGTGTATGTACCGACGGGGTATTCTGAAACGGAAAGCATGGCGTATAGCTCGGTGCTGGGGCAGATCGTTCAGCCTTGGTTCTATAGCCAACTGAGAACGGAAGAGCAGCTGGGTTACGCGGTGTTTGCCTTCCCAACGACGGTCGGTCGACAGATGGGCATTGCCTTCCTGCTGCAAAGCAATAGCAAACAGCCTGCTTATCTGTATCAGCGCTATGAAGATTTTTACCTGAAAGCGCAAAAACGACTGCGTGAAATGAGTAAAGAAGAGTTTGAGCAGTATAAGCAGGGCGTGATGAATGAGCTGAGCCAGCGTCCGCAAACCTTAGGCGAAGAGGCCAGCCGACTGCGTCGCGATCTGGATCGGGAAAACTTCGCTTTTGATTCACGTGAGAAACTGCTGGAACAAATCAAACCGCTGACGGTGACGCAGCTGGCAGACTTCTTCCAGAAGGCACTGAAGCCTGAAGGGCTGGCGATTCTGTCGCAGGTTTCCGGCAGTCATCATGGTAAAGCCGACTATGCCGCACCGAAAGGCTGGCATACCTACGCGGATGCGTCTTCATTGCAGAAAACGTTACCGCGTGAGAAAGCGCCTGTGATGATCCCTGCGCCAGTAGCATCAGAAGCTGTCGGTAAGGTTTCAGCAGAATGAAAAATGCCGCGCCGCAATCATTAGACGTCATGACGTTGCCGCTCCTTGGGGAGCGGCTGATTGAGGCGTCGGCCGGAACGGGGAAAACTTATACGCTGGCTGCGCTTTACCTGCGCCTGTTGCTCGGGCTGGGCAAGCAAGCCGCGTATCCACGTCCGCTATTGGTCGAAGAAATTCTGGTTGTGACCTTTACGGAGGCCGCGACCGAAGAACTGCGGGAGCGTATTCGTGCCCGAATTCACGCTTTGCGCATCGCCTGCCTGCGTAGAAGTGCGCAGGGCGAAGAGGCGGAGAAGCCTAAGGATGCTTCACTAGCGCAGCTGCTGGCGGAGATTTCAGATCACCGCGATGCGGCCGATGTATTGCTGGCGGCTGAACGCCAAATGGACGAAGCGGCGATCTACACGATCCACGGCTTCTGCCAGCGTATGCTCAGTACCAATGCGTTTGAATCTGGAGTGCTTTTCGAACAGGTGCTGATAGAAGATGAACAACCGCTGCGCCGTCAGGCCTGCGCTGATTTCTGGCGTCGTTATTGCTATCCGTTGCCAATCGAGGTCGCACGCATTGTCGGTCTGGAGTGGAAAGGGCCGGAAAACCTGTTGGCCGATCTGGCGCCTTATCTGCACGGTGAAGCGCCTGCGTTTCGCTTGCCGCCAGAAAAAGATGAAACGCTGCTGAGTCGACATGAGAAGATCGTGGCGACGATCGATGCGTATAAACAACGCTGGCTGCTGTCGGCAGCGGAACTGGAAGCGTTGATTAGTGCTTCTGGCGTCGATAAACGCAGCTACAGCAGTAAGCATCTTCCCAACTGGCTACAGAAAGTCACGCTGTGGGCAGAGCAGCCGACGCTGGATTATCAGCTGCCGAAAGATCTGGTGAGATTTACCCAGCAAACGCTAATCGAGAAAACGAAGAAAGGTGAGCCGCCTGCCCATACCCTCTTTGAGGAGACGGAACGGCTGCTTGAAGCGCCACTGTCGCTGCGCGATTTAGTCATTGTTCGCGCGCTGTCGGCGATCCGGGAGTCGGTGAGTGAGGAAAAACGGCAGCGAGCAGAACTGGGATTTGACGATCTGCTGAGCCGTTTGGATGTTGCGTTGCAGCAGCCGAGTGGTGAACAGCTTGCCAGCGCGATTCGCGAACGCTATCCGGTAGCGATGATCGATGAATTTCAGGATACCGATCCCCAACAGTACCGTATTTTCCGAACGCTGTACGTCGGGCAGCCGCAGTGTGGGCTACTGCTGATCGGTGATCCTAAGCAGGCTATTTATGCGTTTCGCGGTGCGGATATTTTTACCTACATGCACGCGCGCGGAGAAGTCGCCGCGCATTATACGCTGGGTACGAACTGGCGCTCGTCGCACCAGATGGTACGTGGCGTTAACCGTCTGTTTGAACGCCTCGATTCTCCTTTTATTTTTCAAAATATCCCTTTCCTGCCGGTTAAGCCTGCTGAGTCCAAGCGTGGTTTGGTGTTTGAGGTTGCAGGGCAGCCCCAGCCTGCGCTGCAATTCTGGCTAACGGGTTCAGAACCGATTGGCGTAGGAGATTATCAGCAGCAGATGGCGCGTCAGTGTGCGGCGCAGATTCGTGACTGGCTGGCGGCCAGTCAGCGCAATGAAGCCTGGCTGGTCACCGACGATTCCCGCCGTTTGGTCAGGGCATCTGACATGAGCGTACTGGTGCGTAGCCGACGTGAAGCCTCGCTGATTCGTGACGCGCTGAGCCGTTTATCCATTCCTTCGGTGTATCTGTCCAATCGCGACAGTGTATTCAGCACGCCAGAAGCCAGCGATATGTTGTGGCTGTTGCAGGCGGTGCTGGCACCGGAGCAGGAGCGTACGTTACGCAGCGCGATGGCGACGGCCCTGATGGGGCTGGATGCCGAACAGGTTGATGCATTAGGGCAAAGCGAAGCCGCGTGGGATGCGCTGGTGGATGAATTTGCAGATTACCGTGCTCTGTGGCGTCAGCGCGGCGTGCTGCCGATGCTGCGTGCGCTGATGAGTCAACATCAACTGGCAGAGAACCTGCTGGCGAGTGCGGAGGGCGAACGCCGCATTACCGATATTCTGCATATCGGTGAGTTATTGCAGGATGCCTCGGCAACGCTTGATAGCGAACATGCGCTGATGCGCTGGCTATCCCAGCAGATCGTTCAACCTAATCCGCAGGCAGAGAACCAGCAGCTACGTCTGGAAAGCGATCGTCATTTGGTGCAGATTGTGACGATCCACAAATCGAAAGGGCTCGAATACCCGCTGGTATGGCTGCCTTTCATTAGTAACTTCCGCGTGCAGGATCAGGGAATTTACCACGATCGCGAAAGCTATCAGGCCGTGTTGGATCTGCAAAATAACGAAGAAAGCCAGGCGCTGGCGGAAGAAGAGCGGCTGGCGGAAGATTTACGTTTGCTATATGTCGCGCTAACCCGTTCTATCTATCACTGTAGCGTGGGTGTCGCCCCTGTTCAGCGGTCGCGTAAGAAAGATGGTAGCAGCGATATGCACCAGAGCGCGCTTGGCTATTTACTCCAGCGCGGTAAAGAAGCTGAGGCTGCCACGTTAGTCAGCGAGCTGGAAGGCATGGTTGGCGACGGTGTCGCATTGACACCGCTACAGGCGACGGGAGAACAGCGCTGGCAGCCGGATAGACCAGAACAGGCAGAGCTGCGGGCTCGCCACATCGAACGCCAGCTGCGCGACGGCTGGCGAGTAACCAGCTATTCGGGGCTTCAGCAACATGGTTCTGCCAGTGCGCAGGATCTGGTGCCGCGTCTGGATATTGAAGCGATAGGCGAGCGTCAGGAAGCGGACGAAACCCAACTAACACCGCATACGTTCCCGCGCGGCGCGAGTCCGGGCACGTTTTTGCATAGCCTGTTTGAAACGCTGGATTTCACCCAGCCCGTTGAGGATGACTGGCTGGCCGAGCAGTTGCAGCTACAGGGATTTGAAGCGCACTGGCAACCCGTGTTAAAGGCGTGGATGGATACGCTGTTGCATACACCGCTTAATGAGCAAGGGATCGCGCTATCGGCGCTGGATAACGCCGATAAGCAGGCTGAATTACAGTTCTATATACCGATTGACGCGCCAATACAGGCGGCGCAGCTCGATCGGCTGGCAAAGCATCACGATCCGCTATCAGCGCAGTGTCCGGCTCTCTCTTTCCAGCAGGTGAAAGGCATGCTGAAAGGGTTTATCGATCTGGTGTTCCGCTGGGAAGGGCGTTATTACCTGCTGGACTATAAGTCCAATTGGCTCGGCCCTGATGCCAGTGCGTACACCCAAACGGCCATGATGCAGTCGATGGACGAACACCGCTATGACTTGCAATACCAGCTCTACACGCTGGCTTTGCACCGCTATCTACGTCATCGCATTGCGGATTATGACTATGAACGCCATTTTGGCGGGGTGTTTTATCTGTTTTTACGCGGCGTTGAAGCGTCTCACCCTGGCAATGGCATCTTTACTTTTCGCCCCTCTGCTGAATTTGTTTTCGGGCTTGATGCGCTCTTTAAGGGAAAGACGCCTGATGATGCTGATACAGGAATGCCCTCATGATTGCGTTACTTGAAACGGCACTGGCGCGGCGGTTGCTGCGCCCGCTGGATGTTCAGTTCGCCAGAATGCTGGCAGATGAGACAAAGCCCGATTTGCTGTTGGCCGCCGCCTGCCTGAGTGCACATTCGGGCGCGGGGCATGTGTGTTTACCGCTGGAGAATTTGCAGGCGCAGACGCTGTTTGACGGCCGCGAGCCTGAACTGGCGCAACAGCTGCTTGCGGCGGCAGGACTAAACACGGTTTCCGCATGGCGGCAGCGTTTACTAGTGTCCGATGCCGTCAGCGACGGCAGCCAGCCGACGCCGCTGGTGCTGCAAGGAGAAAAGCTGTATTTACAGCGTAGCTGGCAGAGTGAAGGCCGCGTGGCGCGGTTTATTGCCAGCGAGCGCGATACGATCCCCGCTGATGAACCCGCGATCCGAGCGGTTCTGGATCGGCTGTTTCCTGACGCAGGCGAAGAGATTAACTGGCAGAAGGTCGCCGCGGCTGTCGCCTTGACGCGCCGTATTGCGGTTATTTCCGGCGGGCCGGGAACGGGGAAAACCACGACGGTGGCCAAATTGCTGGCGGCGCTGATTGAGCTGAATACGGGAGAAACGTTACGTATTCAACTGGCGGCACCGACTGGAAAAGCGGCTGCGCGGCTCACGGAGTCGCTGGGGCAGGCGCTGCACCGTCTTGCGGTGGATCCTCAACTGCGGGATGCGTTTCCGCAGGAAGCGACAACGCTGCATCGTCTTTTGGGGGCGGTGACAGACAGCCAACGCCTGCGTCATCATCAGGACAACCCGCTGCATTTGGATGTGCTGATTGTGGACGAGGCGTCGATGGTCGATCTGCCGATGATGGCGAATGTGATCGCCGCGCTTCCGCCACACGCCAGAATTATCTTTCTGGGTGACCGCGATCAGCTAGCGTCCGTCGAGGCGGGTGCGGTGTTGGGCGATATCTGTCGTTTTGCCGAGGCTGGCTATAGCCGTGCGCGGGCGCAGCAATTGCAGCGACTGACGGGCTGTAAGCTCGATGAAAGCGGCCCTGAAGGGCAATCGACGGTCAGTGACAGTATTTGTCTGTTACGCCGAAGCTACCGTTTCGATCCGCATTCCGGGATTGGCCAACTGGCGCTGGCGGTGAACGGCGGTGATGATGCGCGTGTGCGTGTGGTGCTGAACGGCGAGTTTGCCGATATCACCTGTAGCCCGTTAACCGAGACTGAAGAGTATCAGGCCATGCTGGCACAGTGCGTTGAAGGGTATCGTGATTATCTACAGCTTGTTGCGGCGGGATCCACGCCGGATGCCGTGCTGCTTGCTTTCCAGCGCTATCGCCAGCTGTGCGCATTGCGCGAAGGACCATTTGGCGTAGCAGGGCTGAATCAGCGCATTGAGCAGGCTTTGCATCAGGCTGGGCTGATTCAGCGCAGCCGTAATCCGCTTAACCGCTGGTATCCCGGCCGACCGGTCATGATTGAACGTAACGATGCCGCATTGGGTCTGTTCAATGGGGATATCGGTATCGCCATGATGGGAGACAACGGGGAACTGCGCGTATTTTTCCCGTTGCCAAATGGCGAAACCAAAGACGTTACGCCAAGCCGTCTGCCGCCGCATGAAACGGCCTATGCGATGACGGTGCATAAATCACAGGGATCGGAGTTCGATCATACGGCGCTGGTGCTGCCGAACCACTATTTACCGGTGCTGACGCGAGAGCTGGTGTATACCGCCATCACGCGCGCGCGCCAGCGTTTGTCACTCTATACCGATGTCCGCATTCTCTGCCGGGCGGTGAAAACGCCAACGCAGCGCTATAGCGGCTTGGAAGAGAGAATTAGCGCACTGATGAATGGCGACACACCTTAAATCATTGGCGTTGCAGACTGGCAAGGCCCACGGCGGGCCGAGTCGGTAAGTGCAATCAAATGTGATGAATAGAATGTCAGGCAGACTCGCGTTCAATCAGCGAAAAACCTATATCCATGATGGGGGAGGGTACGCTCTTCCCCTCAATCTTTTCTGCCAACATTGCCGCTGCATCGGTGCCGATCTTCCAGCGATCGACCCTGACGGTGGTAATCGTCGGTTTGCTGTGGGCGGCGAAATCGAGATCGCCAAATCCCATGACTGCCAGTTGCTCCGGCACCGCTAATCCTCTGGCAGCCGCTTCGATCATCACACCTTGCGCCAGCGTATCGGAACTGCAAATGATGGCATCAAAAATGTCGCCATTAGCCAGAAGTTCACTCAGCCCTTGTCGCCCTAACGCCAGCGTTGCAGGCCACGGGGCGATGGCTTCACGCACGTAGCTTTCCGGCTGTTTTTGTATGACGTCGTAAATGCCTTTCTTACGTAATCCGGCACGAGCGTCTTCGGTCCAGACAAGGCCAAAGCGCGAATGTCCTTTACCCAGCAAATAGTGGCCGATGGCGTTCCCGATGCTTTCATGGGAAAAACCGACCAGCATATCGAGCGGCGTCGGGGTGAGATCCCAGATTTCTACCACGGGGATCGTGGCGTTGAGCAGGAGACGTTTGAGTTCGGGCGTGTGGTGAATACCGGTGAGAACGATCCCGTCCGGGCGACGAGAAAGCAGAGTGGCGACAATCTCTGCCTCGGATTCATTGGTATAGCCAGCGACGCACAACAGCATGTGGTAGCCGCGTGCGGCCAGCTCATCGCTGATCGCCTGAACGGTATCAACGAACATATTGTTATTGATTTGCGGCACAACGACGGCGATCAGCTTACTGCGTCGGGAGGCGAGCCCGCCCGCTAACATATTGGGGATATAACCCGTGGCACGGACCGCTTCCATCACCTTGTTCACGGTTTCTGCACGAACAATCTTCGGATTGTTCAACGCGCGGCTGACGGTCATGGGCGAAATGCCTGCGGCACGCGCCACATCTTCAAGCGTGGGAGCACGTGGCGGCATGCTGCTGGCGTTCTTATCGCGTTTCAATCACGGGTTCCCTTCTGAGGCTGCGCGCATATTCACATGTCGCTGGATTATCGTTGATGGTACATCGGTTTACCAGTCGCCTGTGTTTCTGACAACCTGCCGAATTGTCTCGCTTTTTCGGGCTGGCCCAAGAGCTGGCTAGGCGGTATTTCTGCTGTATCCTCTAACTTTTTGTGGTGATTGCGCAATCATTAATTTTGTCTCTTGATGGACGGTTTTATCGTGATAATGATTATTATGTGATCTGCATTGCATGTTTTTTCTTCATTTATCGCTATCTTCCTTCTGTTTATGAATGTTAGCGCAATCATTTTACGAGGTAAGACATGACCATCAGTGCAAATTCAGCAGCAGTTAGCTATGCAAAAGTCACGAACGTCAGGACGGCTGCCGAGTCGGGCGATCGAATCGAATGGGTAAAACTCTCTCTGGCGTTTTTGCCGCTGGCAACGCCGGTTAGTGATGCGAAAGTACTGACCGGAAGGCAGAAACCCCTGACCGAAGTCGCCATTATTTTTGCGGAAATCCGCAGTCGTGATGGGTTTGAAGGGGTCGGGTTCAGCTACTCCAAACGGGCGGGTGGACAGGGCATTTATGCCCACGCGAAAGAGATTGCGGATAACCTGTTGGGTGAAGATCCGAACGATATCGATAAGATCTACACCAAGCTGCTGTGGGCTGGCGCATCGGTTGGCCGCAGTGGAATGGCGGTACAGGCGATTTCTCCGCTCGATATCGCGCTGTGGGACATGAAGGCCAAGCGCGCGGGTCTGCCTCTGTCGAAGCTGTTGGGCTCACACCGTGATTCCGTGCAGTGTTACAACACTTCCGGCGGCTTCCTGCACACGCCATTGGATCAGGTATTAAAAAATGTCGTGATCTCCCGTGAAAGCGGCATCGGTGGGATCAAACTGAAAGTCGGGCAGCCGAATACAGCGGAGGATATTCGTCGTCTCACGGCGGTGCGTGAAGCGCTGGGAGAGGATTTTCCGCTGATGGTGGATGCCAATCAGCAATGGGATCGCGAAACGGCGATTCGGATGGGCAGAAAGATGGAGGCCTTTAACCTGATCTGGATTGAAGAACCGCTGGATGCCTACGATGTGGAAGGCCATGCGGCGCTGACGGCCGCGCTGGATACGCCGATTGCGACTGGCGAGATGCTGACCAGCTTCCGCGAGCATGAACAGCTGATCCTCGGTAACGCCAGTGATTTCGTCCAGCCGGATGCACCGCGCGTGGGCGGGATTTCGCCTTTCCTGAAAATCATGGATTTAGCTGCTAAGCACGGTCGTAAACTGGCACCGCATTTTGCGATGGAAGTGCATTTGCATCTGGCTGCGGCCTATCCAATTGAACCCTGGCTGGAACACTTCGAGTGGCTGAATCCGCTCTTCAACGAGCAGCTAGAGCTGCGCGATGGTCGCATGTGGGTATCCGATCGTCTGGGACTAGGATTTACGCTGAGTGAACAAGCAAGGAAGTGGACAACACTAAGCTGTGAGTTTGGCAAGCAGCCATAAGCAGATGAAAACATCGTGAGCGAATGAAAACAGCGTGGCCGATTTTACGATCGGCCACGAGAAGCGTTATCGAGTTGAATAACTCAGAGATCCAGCACCAGAATCTTCGAGCGACGCTGGTAGTTATACAGCGCCTGCTTTTTCTTCGGCAGCATTTCCACTTCGGCAGGTAAAAAGCCGCGTTCCTGGAACCAGTGGATGCTGTGCGTCGTCAGCACGAACAGCTTTTGCAGACCCTGCTGACGCGCCTGAGCAGCAACGCGCAGTAACAGCATATCGCCGCGTGATGAGCTGCGGTAATCTGGGTGAACCGCGACGCAGGCCATTTCGCCGATGCTTTCTTCCGGGAACGGATAAAGCGCGGCGCAGGCGATAGTCAGGTTATCGCGTACCACGACGGTGAATTTGTCGATCTCCATTTCCAACTGCTCACGCGAGCGTCTGACCAGAATACCTTGCTCTTCCAGCGGGCGAATCAGCTCCAGAATACCGCCAATGTCATTGATGGTCGCCCGGCGAACTTGCTCGGCGCTTTCCATCACGATCTGCGTACCGATGCCGTCGCGTGAGAACAGTTCTTGCAGCAGCGCGCCGTCGTCCTGATAGCTGATCAGGTGGCTACGGCGTACGCCGCTGCGGCAGGCTTTGACCGCGCCGCGCAGGAATCGGACCGTACCCGAATGGTAATCGCCAGTCTGTTCCAGCGCATCAATACGCTGCTGTGCATCGTCGGGGAACAGCTCGGAAATGATGTTGCCTTCTTCATTGGTCACTCCCTGCGAGGAGCAGAAACCGATCATTTTTTCCGCTTTCAGCTTAATAGCGAGCTGGGTCGCGACCTCTTCCGAGGTTAAATTGAAACTTTCACCAGTGACTGAAACCGCAACCGGACCGAGCAGCACAATGGCACCGCTATTCAGCTGGCGGTGAACGGCTTCTTCATCAATGCGGCGAATACGGCCGCTGTGGCAATAGTCCACACCGTCATCCACGCCAAGCGGCTGCGCGATAATAAAGTTACCGCTGACGACATTAATGTGGGCGCCTTGCAGCGGCGTGTTGTTCAGGCTCATCGACAGCCGGGCGGTGATGTCCAACTGCAACATTCCTGCTGCCTGCTTGACCAGCTCCAGCGTGGTGCTGTCGGTGATGCGGGTGTTTTTATGGTAGAGAGGCTCGTAGTGATGCGTTGTCAGGTTGGCATCGATCTGGGGACGAGCGCCATAAACGACCACCAGCTTGATCCCCAGACTGTGTAGCAGCCCGATATCATTTACGATGCTAGAGAAGTTGGCATGTTCAATGGCTTCGCCACCTAACATGATGACAAACGTTTTGCCGCGGTGGGCATTGATATAGGGAACTGAATGGCGGAAGCCCTGAACCAGTTCTGTACTCCGTTCCTTCACTGCGAGCCCTCTTTGCATTTTTATTCGTAATTTCTGTATTTTTATTCTTTATGACGTAAAAGGCAAGAGGAAGTATTAACCAGAAAAGCGAGGATTAATGCTTCAAATTTATGATATCCGCCTGTTATAAGGCTTGCACTGGATTTTTGCATGACAGCATGGAACAGATTCGTTAAAGTTTTTGACAATTTTTACCTTTATTCATTTTTTAATGGCCTATCCAGCGCATTCGCAGCACAACAATGCAGGATAGCGCACAGCAATCAGATCGGAGTGGCATGTCTCATTCGAATCATCATCTGACTCGACGGCGTCTATTACAAAGCGCAGCAGCAACCTGGCTGTTAAGCGTAAGTGGTGTAGGAATAGCGGCGACAACGCAGGTCGTTGCCGTGCGCGTCTGGCCGTCCTCCGCCTATACCCGCGTCACGCTGGAATCCAATCACCCGCTGAAATATAAACAGTTTAGTCTGAGTAATCCTGAACGCATCGTGGTGGATATCGAAAATGTTCATCTGAACAGCGTACTGAAGGAGATCGCCAGCCAGTTTAAGTCAGATAACGATCCGCTGATTAAAGAAGCGCGCATCGGCCAGTTCGATAAAACCACGGTGCGCTTGGTGTTGGAGCTTAAGCAGCAGGCGACGACCAAAGTCTTTACGCTGGGGCCGGTGGCTGAATTCAAGCACCGACTGGTACTGGATTTGTATCCTGCGGCAGGGCGCTACGACAACGAAGAAGATCCGCTGCTGGCGCTGTTGGAGGATTATAACAAAGGCGATCTGGAACGTACGCTGCCAGCAGAAGCGCCGAAAGCCGGGAAAGCCGGGCGGGATCGTCCGCTGATTATCATGCTCGATCCCGGTCACGGCGGTGAAGATCCCGGCGCGATTGGCAAGAATAAAACGCGCGAGAAAGACATCGTGCTGCAAATCGCCCGCCGCCTGCGCAAGCTGATCGATAATGAATCCAACATGAAAGCGTATATGACGCGTAATGAAGATGTGTTCATTCCGCTGCGCGTGCGGGTGGCGAAAGCGCGTAAGCAGCGTGCCGATCTGTTCATTTCGATTCATGCGGATGCGTTTACCAATCGATCGGCAAGAGGATCGTCGGTTTTTGCCCTGTCGAAGAAAGGCGCAACCAGTACCGCTGCCAGATTTCTGGCGGAGACCCAGAACGAATCGGATTTGATCGGTGGTGTGAGCATGAGCGGCGATCGCTATCTGGATCACACCATGTTCGATCTGGTGCAGACCGTGACGATTGGCGACAGCTTGAAGTTTGGTAAAGAGATCCTGACCCGGCTGGGCAGGGTGAATCGTCTGCATAAAAACAGCGTCGATCAGGCCGGATTTGCGGTACTGAAAGCGCCGGATATTCCGTCTGTTCTGGTTGAGACTGCGTTTATCAGTAATCTGGAAGAAGAGCGCAAGCTGCGCACCAGTCATTTCCAGCAGCAAATTGCGGAATCCATTTTTGCAGGCATTAAAGCCTACTTTGCCAGTCAGGCTGAGCGGTAGTTGATGTTTGCGATGTAGCACGTGCGATGACCGCGCCTAACTGGCGCGGTTCAGAAGGAAGATGTCTGGGACAGTAGAAACAAATAATGCGTAAAAAACAAAAAAGCACCCGTTAAGGTGCTTTATCGCTGAGTTCTTAATCGAAAAAAAGTTAATCGAACAGAACGTAATGAAAGAGAGTCTTAATTGGTTGCGGGGGCCGGATTCGAACCGACGACCTTCGGGTTATGAGCCCGACGAGCTACCAGGCTGCTCCACCCCGCGTCCGTACTAGCTTATTTGCTACTGACTCTCTTTTACTGCTTCCACTTTTCTTGATGGACGACTCACATCAATTGGTTGCGGGGGCCGGATTCGAACCGACGACCTTCGGGTTATGAGCCCGACGAGCTACCAGGCTGCTCCACCCCGCGTCCGTACTAACTTTTTACTACTGACAACCTTTTACTGCGTTCACTTCTCTTGATGGACGACTCACATCAATTGGTTGCGGGGGCCGGATTCGAACCGACGACCTTCGGGTTATGAGCCCGACGAGCTACCAGGCTGCTCCACCCCGCGTCCGTGGATGCGCACTATACTCTCCATGAACATTGATGCAACCTATTTCTGTAAAAAACGCGGCATTGAGCTGTCAGGTGATTGATTTACCACCGGATGGATTGATTTATCACCGAATGGGTGGCTTTGTGAACGTAATACGACGATTAACAGAAAAATAGATTTTTACGATGCCGTGTGCCGAGCAGCATACGCTTGACCCGTGGATTTATGTGCTCTCCCATTCCTTTCTCGATAGCCGTTTGTTATCGTTCGACGGTAAATTTTTTGATGTAAAAAGCGAGCGAAAAGATGAAGGGACGGTGGGGAAAGTACGTGCTGACCGCAGTGGTCATTGCCATTCTGGCGGGGTGCCAATCCAGGCCAACCGATCGCGGGCAGCAATATAAAGATGGTCACCTCAACCAGCCTCTAGAATTGGTGAATGAACCTAGTGCCAAAGGAAAACCGGTCAACGCGCGGGATTTCATGACTCAGGTTTCTGAAATCCGGTCGGCGTCACCTAATCTGTATTCGCGCAATAATACGACCTTTCAGGCGATTGAAAGCTGGATGATGTCAGGCGCGGACACCCGCGAGCTGAGCAAGTTTGGTCTGAACGCCTGGCAGATGGAAGGCGTTGATAACTTTGGTAACGTGCAGTTCACGGGTTACTACACGCCAGTGTTGCAGGCGCGCCATACCCGTCAGGGTGAATTCCGCCATCCTTTATATGCTATGCCGTCAAAGGGCAAAAAGAACCGCCGACTGCCAGATCGTGCCGGCATTTATTCAGGCGCGCTTGATGAACGACTGGTTCTCGCCTGGACCAATTCGCTGGTCGATAACTTCATGATGGAAGTGCAGGGCAGCGCCTATATTGATTTTGGTGATGGACGCCCGCTGACGTTCTTCGGCTATGCGGGCAAAAACGGCCACGCTTACCGCAGCATTGGTAAGGTGCTGATCGACCGCGGTGAAGTTGCACGTGAAGACATGTCGATGCAGGCCATCCGCAAGTGGGCGGAGCAGCACACCGAATATGAAGTGCGTGAGCTGTTTGAGCAGAATCCTTCCTTTGTGTTCTTTAAGCCAATGATGTCTGCGCCCGTCAAAGGGGCAAGCGCCGTGCCGCTGGTGGCGAAAGCCTCCGTCGCTTCTGACCGTTCGCTGATCCCGGCAGGCACGGCTCTGTTAATGGAAGTACCGCTGTTGGATAACGTTGGAAAATTCACTGGCAAGTATGAAATGCGTCTGATGATTGCGCTGGATGTTGGCGGGGCGATTAAAGGCCAGCACTTCGATATGTATCAGGGCATTGGGCCGGATGCCGGTCACTCGGCGGGTTTCTATAACCACTATGGCCGGGTCTGGGTCTTGAAGAACGCGCAAAGCAGCCCGACGAACAGTTCAGGATCGCTGTTAGTCAGCAATCCACAGTAGTCATCTCTTTCGTTTGAAATCTCAGAAGTGGTGTCAAATAAGCCACTTCTGAGATGAGACGTTTGCTCCCCACGCACCAGAATAGAATCAGCGGTTAAAGCCGTATTTGCTGCTCAATCCTAATTCGTTCACGATACGAACGCCGGAATCCAACGCTTCTCCCTGCAAACCCCGCAGCGGACGGCGCAGACTGCCTGCCGGTAATCCGACTGCCTTCATCAACGATTTTACCGCCACGGGATTGATGGCCGAGTAGGTGTAGTGCAGCAGCGGCAGCAAATGCTGATACGCCTTACGGAAGCGTTCTGCATCTTCGCCGTTTTTCCACGGACGAGAAATTTCTGCCAGTTCTGCCGGTGCAATATTGCCCGTCATGTTGGCTGTTCCATGTCCTCCCAACGACATCGTTGGCACCACCAGACCCAGATTAGGTGAATCGCAGCACATCACCGACACATCGGGATTGCCTGCCAGCACTTGTGCGACCTGGCCTACGCGGGTGGTGGATTCTTTATGAATGACGTAGTTCGGATGTTGGAAAATACGCAGCAGCGATGTCCAGTGCAGGTCCGTTTTTACGCGCGGCGGGTTGTTATAAATCCCTAACGGCAAATCGGTCGCATCTGCAATTTCCAGAAAGTAGCTTTCGATGTCGCTCTCACTGGCACAGATATAGGCGGGGGCGGCGATAATCGCACCGTCTGCGCCGTTGTCATGTGCATAGCGAACATAGTCGATGGTAGTATCGGTATTGTTACCAGTACAGCCATAGAACAGCTTCATTTTGCTGGTGCTGTATTGTGCGGTTCGGCGGATGATCGCTTTTCTCTCATCGGGGGACAGCATGGACACTTCCCCGGTTGAGCCCATAATCAAAACGGCCGCCGTGCCGTTGTCTTCCTGGAATTTTAATAACGCCTCAAATGCGCCGAAATCCACGCTGCCATCGTCATTAAAAGGCGTAATGAGGGCAACGAATGACCCTTCAATTTTTTCTCTGCTCATGTCTGTTTCCTGTCAATGTAAACGTGTTGCGAATAGCGAAAAATCAGGACTGAAGTGATGTCTCAGTCAGTGGTTTGGCGGTAAAACCCGCCTCGACAAAACGTAATAGGTGCGACAGCACGCGATCGTCATCGCGGTTGTCGCATAGCCCTTTGGAAAGCAGCGCCAAACGGCCAGAACGCGGATCGGCGTCGGTTAACACGTGCATGGCGGCACCACGGGCAAATTCATAACGCCAGATAACTTCCGCGCGCGATAGCGCCGGTAACGCACGAGAAAAGGCATCGATAAAACGGTGAGCGACGTGATCAAACTGGGCTGAAAGCAGGGCGGTGACTTCCAGACCCGGCGTTGCCCGCAGATGCTGTAACAGGCGAACGACAATGCGTCCGCCGTCGGGCGTGCGAGCGGTTTTAACCAGCGGGCGCAAGAGTGCATCCAGCAGCGCGGCAACGGGCAGTTCATCACCGTGATTAGCCTTTTCCACCTCATCCAGCAGACGCGTTCTTTCGTCATTTAACGGGCCGAGAACGTTGTCCAACACGGCACGCAGTAACCCTTCTTTCGAACCAAAGTAATAATTCACCGAAGCCACATTCACGTTGGTCGCTTCCGTTATTTCGCGAATCGTCGTTAGCTCACTGCCTTTGCAGGCGAAGATCGTGATGGCTTCACGCAGGATGCGCTGTTTAATGTCTGCCTCTTTTTCTTTGCTTTGATCTTTGGTTTTCAATAACGCCACCATGATTCATCCTTTTTGCTCACGCTTGCCGTCGGATGCACCGACGTCATGCGTTGTTATATTGAGGCCGTGGGGAAATGCGCTGTCGTTCCCGCTAGACCCGGTTCCAGATAATGTCAGTTCTTGATAAACCGAGTTCTTGATAAACCAACGTCGCCCAATAGCGGATACCTAATGGGATCAGCGCATCATTAAAGTCATAGTGCGGGGTATGCAGGTGATGCACGTTGGCCGCATTTTTGTCGCTGTTTCCCAGCATCATGAATGCGCCGGGGCGCTGCTCCAGCATGTAGGCAAAATCTTCTGCGCCCAGCAGCGGTGTCATCGCGGTGTCGACCTGTTCGAGTCCGACCACCTGCGCGGCAGCGTTAACGGCTAACTGTGTGGCGTGCGTATCGTTAACCAGCGCGGGATATTGCTGTTCATAATGCACATCGGCCGTTGCACCAAAGCCTTGTGCGGTGCTGTGTGCCAGCGCTCGCAGGCGCGTTTCCAGCAGGTGGCGCACGCTCGGCGAGTAGCTGCGTCCGGTGCCTTTAAGGATGATGCTGTCAGGGATAACGTTTGGGGCATGGATATCGCCGCCCTGAATATGGCCGATGCTGAGCACCGCCGCATCCATCGCAGGAACGTTGCGACTGACGATGGTTTGCAGCCCAAGCATAAATTGCGCGGCGGGCAGCGTCGGGTCGATAGAGAGGTGCACGCCTGAACCGCCGTGTCCGCCTGTGCCGTGAAACGTGACCTGCCAGGTGTCGCTGGCCGCCAGCATCGGCCCGCTGCAAATGGCGAACTTACCTACCTCGATACCGGGCTTGTTATGCAGGCCAAACAGTCGGTTGCAGGGGAACGTGGTCAGCAGGCCGTCATTGAGCATGGCAAGTCCGCCACCTAATCCCTCTTCCGCGGGCTGGAAAATAAAATGTACCGTGCCAGCAAAGTCGGGGTGCTGAGACAAATAGCGTGCGGCACCCAGCAGCATGGTGGTGTGTCCATCATGTCCGCAGGCATGCATTTTCCCGGCATACACCGAAGCATAGGGCAGGTCCGTTTTCTCATTGATATACAGCGCATCCATATCTGCCCGCAGGCCGATGCTGTCTTCACCGGGATAATGACCACGTAGGGTGGCGACCACGCCCGTTCCACCAATGCCCGTCGTGACGGCAAGCCCCCACGCCGTCAGTTTTTCTGCCACCAGTTGCGCGGTGGCAACCTCTTCAAAGCCGATTTCTGGGTGCTGATGAATATGATGACGAATCGCAATCAGCTCAGGTAAAAAATCCTGAATGACCGATTCCATCGCCGTTTGGTCAATAACGGCTGGTGCCGATGTATTCATCATGTGTTCTCTGTTCTTATCCATGCGCCTGTCTGCCCATCTGCTGTGGAGGCACAGGCGCATCACGCTGCCCGCCGCCGGGGACGGCATCGATCAGTTTGCGGGTGTACGGGTGCTGTGGCTGATGCCAGATGCTGTGGTGATCGCCACTTTCCACGCAGCGCCCGTTTTGCATGACCATGACCCGGTCGGCGATATAGCGCACTACCGCGAGATCGTGGGAAATAAACAGCAGCGACAGGCCCATTTCGTTTTTTAACTCAACCAACAGATTGAGGATCTGCGCCTGAATAGAGACATCGAGTGCGGACACTGGCTCGTCGCAAATCACCAGCGAAGGACGAACCACCAGCGCACGAGCAATGCCGATGCGCTGGCGCTGCCCACCGGAAAATTCATGGGGATAGCGGTTCAGGCTGCTTTGCGGCAGACCGACACGATCGATGATATTTTTGATCGCCTGCTGTCGCTGCGAACGATCGCCCAGGCCGTGCACAATCAGCGGTGTTTCAAGAATATGCTGAATGCTGTGGCGTGGATTCAGCGAAGCGTAAGGATCCTGAAAGATCATCTGCACCCGCTGGCGCAGCGCTTTCAGCCGTGATTCTTTTAGCGTGGTGATGTCTTGCCCATCGAACACAATCTGCCCGTGTGAAGGCGGTAGCAGACGCAGAATGGTTTTGGACAGGGTGGATTTACCACAGCCGGATTCGCCCACCAGACCGAGCGTTTCTCCGGGTAAAATAGTCAGTGACACATCGTCAACGGCCAGCACTTTGCCCTGCGCTGTTGAGTAGCGGGTATGAATATTTTTCAGCGAGAGCAGCGGCTGCTGGCTCGTATCCGTGGCACGGTGAATCAAGGTTGGTGGCGTCAGCAGCGTAAAGCCTTCGTCCGTTGGTGCGTGATGGATTTCCGCCAGCCGATGGGTGCGGTAGTGCCTGTCCTGATCCATGTGCAGCGATGTCGCTAACAGCCCGCGGGTGTAGCTGTGTTTGGGTGAGAAACGGTGTGTGGATGACTGAAACAGGTCAGCCGCCTGTGCTTCTTCTACCTTTTGCCCGGCATACATCACCGCCACGCGGTCGGCCCATTGCGCCACCAGCCCAAGATCGTGGGTAATCAGCAGCAGGCTCATCGAGAATTCACGACGCAGGTTATCCAGCAGAGCCAGAATTTGTGCCTGAATGGTGACGTCCAGCGCCGTGGTCGGCTCATCGGCAATCAGCAGGCGCGGTCGGCACGCTACCGCCATGGCGATCATAACGCGCTGACGCTGCCCGCCAGAAAGGTTATGTGGATAGTCATCCACCCGGCGCGCTGGTTCAGGGATCTTGACCAGATCCAGCAGCTCGATGGCGCGCGTTCGTGCCTGTGCGGGCGTCAGCGCCTCATGCAATCGCAGCGTTTCGCTAATCTGTTGCCCGATGGAAAGCACCGGATTGAGCGAGGTCATCGGTTCCTGAAAAATCATCGACAGCGCATTGCCACGCAGCTGGCGCAGCTGTCGATCCGGCAGGGTCAGCAGATCCTGTCCATCAAACAGGATGCGGCCGCTGATTTTTCCCGGTTCGGCGACCAGTCGCATCAGAGACAGCGCCGTCGCTGATTTACCACAGCCGGATTCACCGACTAGCGCCAGCGTTTCTCCGGCATTAATCGTCAGGTTTAGTCCTCGAACGGCCTGATGGCCGGGAAAATCAACGCGTAAATCTTGAATATCGACCAGCGGCTTCATGCGCTTCTCCCCCGTAACCGTGGATTCAGGGCATCGTTCAACGCGTCGCCAACCAGATTCAATGACAGCACGGTTAAGACCAGTGCGGTGCCGGGCAGGGCGGTAAGAAACCAGGCGGTACGCAGCGATTCCCGGCCCGCGCCGATCATGCTGCCCCAGCTCACGCGGTTCGGATCGCCAAAGCCTAAGAAGGAGAGGGCGGATTCAATCAAAATGGCTGAGGCAACCATGACCGACGTGGTGACGATGATCGACGGCAGCGCGTTCGGCAGCATTTCCTGAAAGATGATACGCAGGCTGGAAAATCCCTGACTGCGTGCGGCCAACACAAAATCGCTTTCACGCAGTGAGCGAAACTCGGCACGCACCAGACGTGCAATCGTTGGCCAGGAGGCAATCCCGATGGCCAGTGAAATCAGCGTAACTGACGGTGAGCCGATAGCGACCAGCACCACGACCAGCAAAAAGGTTGGGAAGGTCTGGAACAGTTCGGTGATATGCACCAGCAGGTCATCGACCCGACCGCCAAAATAGCCCGCCAGCGCACCGACGACGGTGCCAATTAACAGGCTGACGATGACTGCCGAGAAACCGATCTGCAAGGAAACCTGTGAACCGTGGACAATTCCGGCGGCGACATCCCGACCCATCGAATCGGTTCCTAACGGGAAATCAGGATGTTCGCCCGGCCACAAGAAAGGCTGAGCGACCATATCCAGCGGATCGCCGGGATACAGCAACGGTGCGAAAGCGGCCATCAGAAATACCGTCATCAGCAACAGCAGGCCAGCCATCCCTGCGGGGTTGCGGATAAATGCACGCACCTCCGGCGATAGGCGAAAAGGCGTTTTTAACGGGCGAGTTGCCGCTGAGCTAACGCCGTCCGCTGCGGCTTTCTTCGGTGTGAGATTGTCAGGAGAAAGGCGATTCATATCAGCGCGCCTTAATTCGGGGATCGAGCCAGGATTGCAGTAGGTCCACCAGCACGTTAGCCAAAATGACTAAGAAGGCGGAAAGCAGCAGGACGCCTAACAAGACGTTGAAGTCACGCGCCATCACCGCTTCCAGCGCCAGACGGCCCAGTCCCGGCCAGCTAAAAACCGTCTCGACCACGGCCGCGCCGCCCAGCAGATTGCCGAAGTGCATACCCGCAACAGTCGTGATAGGCAGCAGCGCACAGCGCAGAATGTGCCTGACGGTAACCCACAGCGGCGACAGCCCTTTGGCATGTGCGGTGCGCACGAAATCCTGCTGGGCAATTTCCAACATGGCCGCGCGAGTCAGGCGGGCGTAAATGGCAATAAAAAAGCTGCTCAGCGCCACTACCGGCAGGATGGCATGCTGCAACATATCCTTGAAATACGCCCAGCCAGTGAGGCTCGCGCCTATGGTGATATTGCCGCCGCTTGGCAGCCAATCTAGATGCACGGAAAACAGAATCAGCGTCATCAGGCCAATCCAGAATCCGGGCGTTGAGTAGAGCAGCAGCGCGATCAGCGAGAGCAGGCGATCGGGCCATTTACCCGCCCACACCGCCATGATCGTTCCCAGCGTGATGCCGATGATGATGGCGAAGACCTGTGACAGCAGCATCAGGAACAGCGTACCCGGCAGTCGCGACAGGATCAGGTCCATCACCGGCGCGTTATAGCGAGGCGAAAAGCCGAGGCTGAACTGCGCCAAATTGCCCAAATAAACAGAAAGCTGTTGCAGTATGGGTTGATCGAGACCGAACTGAGCGCGCAGGTGTGCCATCGTCGCTTCGGTTGCATTGCCTGATTCGCCAGCCAGTACATCAACGGCGTCTCCCGGCACCAGCTGCAACAGGAAAAACACCAGAATGACAATGCCAATTGCCGTTGGCAGCGTATGGAGCAGCGTGCGCCAGAGTACGCGCCCGATTCGTTCTACTTTATTCATCACATACCTTCATGAAGTTCCCCTGCCTGCGCAGGGGAATGCTGTCTTGCGATTACTGATCCAGCCACACGTCAGCCAGGCTGCCGTTGACGCCCTGAATATCAGTGACGACGTTATGTACACGCTTGTTGTAAATCGTCTGGCGCTTAATTTGGAGCAGGTTCAAATCGGGAATATCCGTGGCGATGATGCGCTGGAATTGCTTGTACAGTTCCACGCGTTTTTCAGGATCGGTTTCTACCGAGGCCTGCTCAAGCAGACGGTCTACCTCTGGGTTGCTGTAATGTGAACCGTTGCCGAAAGGCACGCCCGGTTGATAGGTTTTTGACCAGTACAGGCGCTGTACGCCCACGGCGGGATCAAACAGGTTAGAGATGGAACCGTTGTTGAAGTCAAAGTCGCGGTCGGTATAAACGCGCTTAACGAAGGTGGCGAAATCCTGCGAGCGAATGGTGACGTCAATCCCCACTTTGGCCAGTGCGGATTTTAGGTATTCCGCTACGCGTTTGAAGCTATCACCATAGGGCATGAAATCATGCACCAGCTTGAAGCGAATGCCGTTTGCCTGACGCGGGAAGCCCGCTTCGTCCAACAGTTTGTTCGCTTTGGCAATATCGAAGCCATAAGGAGACGGCGTTGCATCATGGAACTGCGCCAGTTCTGGCGTAATCGGCGTCGGTGAACTTACCGCATAGCCGTACCACACCACGTTTTTCAACACATCAATATTGATGCTGTGCGCAATGGCCTGGCGAACTTTCAGGTTCTTCAGGTAAGGGTTATCCAGATTGAACTCGATGCGGGTTTGCGTCGGGCTGTAACCGTAGCCGTTGGTTTCAATGCCCAGCTTGGGGTTTTTCTTGATGCGTTCAATTTCACTCAGCGGAACGGGAGAGTCGCTTCCCAGATCCAGCGCGCCGGTTTCAAGCGCAATCGTGCGAGTAGCGGCATCGGGAATGATTTTCACCACCAGTTTATCGACGTAAGGTTTGGGGCTGTCCCAGTAGTTCGGGTTACGTTCATACAGGATATGACTACCGCGAACCCATTCTTTGAAGACGAACGGCCCGGTGCCAATCGGTGCAGTATTGTGAGGATTCGACAGAATGTTTGTGCCTTCGTACAAGTGTTTCGGCACGATGGGCGCTTCGTTGGCAGAGAACGCGCTCAGCAGGTAAGGTGCGGGTTTGGACAGCTCAAGGATCGCGGTATACGGATCGGGGGTTTTCACTTCGGTGACATTGGCAAACGTGCCCTGACCGCGTGAATTGTATTTCTTGACGGTCAGAATGGAAAACGCGACGTCCGCAGAGGTGAAGTCTTGCCCATCATGCCATTTCACGCCTTTACGCAAATGGAACGTATATTGTTTGCCGTCCGGGCTTACTGACCAACTGGTCGCCAGCTGCGGGGTTGGCTTCATATCGAAATCGTAATTCAACAGACCTTCAATCACCTTGGCGTTGACCTTCATTACTGCGCCGCTGGTGCTAACCAGACTGGTTAATACGGGCGGCTCAGGCTCGGCTAAAAAGTTCAGCGTGCCGCCGCGCTTGGGCGTCGGCGTTTCTGCCTGTGCGGCAAGGCCGAAGAGCGAAGACGTCAGAATCAACGCTGACAAGAGTAAATTCTTTTTCATATTTCCCATCCGTATGCAGAGGGCAGCGTTGTGCGCTCCGCCTTTATTTTTTTAATGGCGTGTTTTGAATGATGTGTTTTGGGTGACAAAAAACCGTTCTCTTCAGGAGGAAGAGAAATCAGGCTGAATTAAGTCAACATCGGGGCAGTAATGAAATAACGTCATTACCGTTGCTGTGTGGCGTAATGGGTTTCATGCTGCGTTCCTGGTTTGAATAACGAAAAAATAATAAAACGGCCTGAACCTACTCTTTATTTTCTGGTTAAACCCTAGCCCAACGTGTGTTTTAAACGAACGTTTAAATATGGATAAGTAATGTCACATTACGCATAAGCTATTCACTCTTCTTGCTGTTGGGAGCACGGATAATTCAGGTTATTATCCAGCCTGCTAATTAATTATTCTGAGGTTGTCATGGCGATTAAACGTTATCCACATCTTGCGCACTGGGGCGCGTTTACCGCTGTGGTTGAAGACGGCAAGCTGATTCGTTGCGAGCCGTTTGCCGACGATCCGGCACCGTCCGCAATGCTCGATTCCATCGTGCCGCTGGTGTATTCCGACCGACGTATCCGTCGGCCTTCGGTGCGTCGTTCCTGGCTCCAGAAACGCGAAAACAGCGACAGAACGCTGCGTGGTCGGGAAGACTTTGTTGAAGTGGATTGGGACGTCGCGCTCGATCTGGTCGCGCAGGAGAATCGCCGTATTCGCGATCGCTACGGTGCGGACGGCCTGTTTGCCGGTTCTTACGGTTGGTCCTCTGCCGGGCGCTATCACCATGCGCGTTCTCAGGTTCGACGCTTCTATTTCTCTGGCGGCGGCGCGGTCGATCAGCAGGGCAATTACAGCTGGGGCGCGGCGCAGTTCTTCCTGCCGTACGTGATCGGCACTTTCCACCCGCTGACGGGTAAAGTTACCGAATGGCGCAGCGTCGCCGAGCACTGTGATATTTTCCTCGCATTTGGCGGTCTGGCGCTGAAAAACGCACAGGTGGCATCCGGCGGTGCCGGGCACCACACGCTTAAGCCCGCGCTGGAAGCGCTGGTGGCGAAAGGGATTCCGGTCATTAACATCAGCCCGATGCGCGATGACTGCCCTGAATTTGTGAATGCCGAGTGGATTCCTATCCGCCCGAATACCGATGTCGCCCTGATGTTGGCGCTGGGCTATGAAATTCAGCGCTTGGGCGCTGATGATAAGGATTTCCTGCAACGCTACTGTGTTGGCTACGAACAATTGAGTGACTATTTGCACGGTCGCGGTGACGGCGTGGTGAAAACCCCGAATGGGCCAGCGGCATCACGGGCATTCCCGCCGAACGCATCCGGCGTCTGGCGCAGCAGCTGATTGGCGTACGCAGTTTTATTACCTGTTCTTACTCCGTGCAGCGCGCCCACCGTGGCGAACAGCCTTACTGGATGATGATTGCGCTGTCTTCCATGCTGGGGCAGGTGGGGTTACCGGGCGGCGGATTCTCCTTTGGCCACGGTTCGATGAACAGCGTCGGCAACGAGCGTATTTCAACGCCTGCGCCGGCTTCTCCATCAACCCCGAATGCGGGGAAGGCGATCCCCGTGGCACGTATCGCCGATATGCTACTGCATCCGGGAACGCCTTATACCTTTCAGGGGGAAACCCATACTTATCCCGATATTCATCTGATTCACTGGGCAGGCGGTAATCCGTTCCATCATCACCAGCAGTTGAACCGTCTGGTGGACGGCTGGCGCAAGCCGGATACGGTGATTGTGCAGGATATCGTCTGGACGCCAGCAGCGCAGATGGCGGATATCGTGCTGCCCGTCACCACCACGCTGGAGCGTAATGATATCGGCGGCTCATCCCGCGATCGCTTTATCTTTGCCATGCATCAGGCGATTGCGCCGCAGCATCAGGCGCGTAATGACGTGGATATTTTCAGCGAACTGGCGGAGCGTCTGGGTTATGGCGACGCGTTTACGCAAAATCGTAGTGAGCAGCAGTGGCTGGAACATCTTTATGATGAATGCCGTTCAAGGCAGCGAGATGCCGCTGACCGCTGGCCGTCATTTGAGGATTTCTGGCAGCAGGGACATGTAGAAATCCCGATGGATGAAAAGCCGTTTGTGTTCTTTGAGGATTTCCGCCGCGATCCGCAGCAGCATGCGCTGAGTACGCCAAGCGGTAAAATTGAACTGTTTAGCTCTGCCATCGCCAGCTATGGCTATGCGGATTTTGCGCCGCATCCTGAGTGGCAACCTCCCGTTGAATGGCTGGGAGCCAAAAGCACGGAAGAATGGCCGTTGCACTTTATTTCCATTCAGCCGTCCGACCGTTTGCACAGCCAACTGGCCGCTACGCCGCAGGTCGCCGCAAATAAGACCGCAGGAAAAGAGACGCTTTATATGCACCCGCAGGATGCCGCGGCGCGAGATATCGTCGACCGCTCGCAGGTAGAAGTCAGAAATGCGCGTGGCCGAATTCTGGCGGGCGTACAGATTACCGACGGCGTTACGCCGGGCGTGGTGATTATGTCGACCGGTGCCTGGTTTGAGCCCGGCTTCGGCCAGAAAACGTGGCATCCGGTTGAACAATCAGGCAATGCGAATGTGCTGACGCTGGATATCGGCACGTCGCCGCTGACGCAGGGACCGAACGCCATGAGCTGTCTGGTGGATGTCGTGCGGGTTTAGCGCTATCCTGAGCCGCTTTTTCTCGCGGTTTTATTTTCCTGTGACTTTGTTTTCGTAAGGTTGGTTGAATGAGTACGCAATTATCCGAAGCCTATTTGCAACGCTTCGGCGGCACCGCGCGGTTATATGGTCAACAGGCGCTGGCGCTGTTTTCTCAGGCTCACGTTTGCGTGATTGGTATTGGTGGCGTCGGCTCCTGGGCGGCTGAGGCGCTGGCGCGTACCGGCATCGGTGCGATCACGCTGATCGATATGGATGATGTGTGTGTCAGTAACACCAACCGGCAGATCCACGCGCTGCGTCAGCACACCGGACAGTCGAAGACGGAAGTGATGGCCGAACGTATTCTGGCGATCAACCCGGAGTGTCGCGTCACCTGCGTGGATGATTTTATCAGCGCGGAAAACGTGGCCGAGCTGCTCGACCAGAATTTCAGCTATGTGATCGATGCCATCGACAGCGTGCGCCCGAAGGCGGCACTGCTCTCCTACTGCCGCCGCTATAAGATCCCAGTGGTGACAACTGGCGGTGCGGGCGGGCAGATCGATCCGACCCGCATTGAGGTGGTCGATCTAGCGAAAACGATTCAGGATCCGCTGGCTGCCAAGCTGCGCGAGCGGTTAAAGCACGATTTTAACGTGGTGAAGAACAGCAAAGGGAAGCTGGGCATCGACTGTGTGTTTTCCAGCGAACCGCTGGTTTATCCGCAGCCTGACGGTTCCGTTTGTGCGTCGCGCAGCACGGCTGATGGGGTGATGCGTATGGATTGTGCGTCAGGCTTTGGTGCTGCGACGATGGTCACCGCAACCTTTGGGTTTGTTGCGGTCTCTCATGCGTTGAAGAAGATGATGGCGAAAAGGGAAAGAGCGTCTGCGACGTGACAGAGTGTTTGTGACATACCAGCCTGCGGCGCAGAAATAGCGTGAATTCCGCTATTTGTCCGCCGCCTCTTGTTCTGCAATTTCCTTGATTCTGGCGGCCAGCGCCGCTAGTCCGCTTGAACGCGAGGCGCTGAGCTGCGCACGTAGCCCTAGCTTATCGAACAGCGCCAGCGGATCGTGCTGCAATAGCGTTTCTGGCGTTTCTCCCTCTACGGCGGTTAACAACACCGCTAGTAATCCCCGCACAATGCGCCCGTCACTGTCGCCGTAGAAATGCAGCCTGCCGTCTTCCTGACGTTGATAACCCAGCCAGACGCGATTTTCACAGCCGGATAATGAAATCTCCTCGGTTTTCAGCGCCTCGGGCAACGTTGGTAATGCCTTTGCCAGCAAAATGAGCTGCCGATAGCGATCTTCCCATGCGCGGCAGGCATCGAAGCGCGCCAGCAGGTCGGCGACAGTGGTGTGGTGGCCAAAAGGATGCGTGGTGTCAGTTGTCTGGGTCATGGTTTAGTCGATCAGTAATTCAAGGGCGTTGCCCACCGCAGCGATCAGCGCAGCAACATCTTGTTGGTTGTTATACGGGGCAAACGAGGCGCGCAGCGTGCCGCTGACACCGAGCGCGTCCATCAGCGGCTGCGCACAGTGATGTCCAGCGCGCAGTGCGATACCGCTTTCGGCCAGCAGCGTCACCAGATCGCTGTGGTGGACATCGGCAATATCAAAGGACAATACGCTGGAATGCGGGCTGCGGAAGCTGCGAAAGCCGGGAAACTGCGCTAAATACGTTTCGGCAAGCTGTGCCAACTGCTGGCTATGCTGCTCTGCTGCGTGCCAATCCAGCGTGGTCAGCCAGTCTAGTGCCGCAGACAGGCCAAGCACGCCGGCAATGTGCGGTGTTCCCGCTTCAAAGCGCTGTGGAATCGCCTGCGGTTTGAAGCCGTCAAAGGAAACCTGCGTCATCATCTTTCCGCCGCCTTGCCACGGCATCATGCTTTCCAGCAAGGCGGTTTTGCCGTACAGCACGCCGATCCCGGTTGGTGCATAAAGCTTGTGTCCGGAAAATGCGTAGAAATCGATATCCAGCGCCTGTACATCGGGCGGGCAGTGAACGATGCCCTGCGCGCCGTCAACCATCACGACCGCGCCATAACTATGGGCCAGCGCAATCGCACGCGCCAGATCGGGCTGGCCGCCTGTCACGTTTGACATCTGCCCTAGCGCCAACAGGCGGGTTTTTGGCGTGATCAGCGTGGCGAGCTGTTCCATATCCGGCAAGAAGTCCGCACCTATCGGTAACTTCACGATATTCGCGCCCGTTTGCTGCGCCACCATCAGCCACGGAATGAGGTTAGCGTGATGTTCCGCTTCGCTCACGACGATCTCGTCGCCCGGTTGAAGGCGAGGGCGTGCATAGCTCTGTGCGACCAGATTGATCGCTTCCGTCGTGCCTCTGGTCCAGACAATGGAACGCGGATCGTCTGCGTGGAGCAAAGCAGCAATTTGCTCACGAGCGCCTTCAAAACGCTGGGTTAACGCCTGCGCGCCGCGATGCTGGCTGCGATGCACCGTACCACTCTCGCTGCCATAGAACGCCTGCACTACATCAATGACGGGCTGCGGCTTCAGTGCGGTCGCGGCGCTATCAAGATAGACAGTCGAATGCTGGAGAGCGGGGAACTGTTGGCGAAAGGTGGCGGGGTTAAACGGTGTCATGTGCATCCTCTTTTGGAGGGCAGATCCTGTCCCATTTTGTCGAGAGAGACAAGTTTAGGACTATGCCTAATGCGATTTTATGGAAAAAAAAGCAACTATTGCTACGCTTTAAAGTGTTAATTTTCAGGATTTCCTGATGCATAAGGTTAACTAGAAAACATTTAAATTTATTGAGGGTTAACTATGAAGAATAAAATTTCTATTTTTGCCGCTATCGTGATGGCGTTTTCTCTGGCAGCCTGTTCCAGTAATTACGTCATGCATACCAATGACGGTCGTACCATCGTCGCAGAGGGGAAACCGAAGGTTGATGATGAGACGGGTATGATCAGCTATACCGATGCCTACGGTCAGCAGCAGCAAATTAACCGTGATAATGTGAAAGAAATGGCGAAAGGGAAATAGTACCGTTTGCCCATCATCACACGTTGCCTGTTAAGCCGTGCCAGATACTAGATAAGCGTGTCATGGCATTCAGGTGTGAAACGTAAGCAAAAAAAAGCACCGCAATTTGCGGTGCTACACAAAAAATCACTTTGGACAGACAGGGTAAATGTACAGGAAGTGAATAGGGTAGACTCGCTACCACATCTGCAAAAGGCAGACAAACAAATAGCAAACACAACATCACAACCACAAGCCAAAAGCACCTCAGGTCACCCATCCGCACTTTTCGTTCCGGCCCAGGAAGTTGCGCTAATATAGGTATTTGCTGGTACATCCTCAACGGACAAATTATAATGTCTCGGATTACAAAAACTAATAGTTGTACCCGTCATCTTTTCGTTGTGGAGAGGTTGGCCGCTGTCGATGGCTTTAAACGCGCAGACAGCGGATCGGCTGGGGCGATTTCCGCTTGTCGCCTTTCTGCACCTTAAGCGTTATTGGGTACGAATGTGCCTGATAAATCGCTGATTTAGCGTAAACCAAAAGATTTCATTCATGTCAAAACGTCTCCCACCGCTCAACGCATTGCGCGTTTTTGATGCGGCGGCTCGCCATTTAAGTTTTACCAAAGCGGCAGAAGAGCTGTTTGTTACGCAGGCTGCCGTCAGCCACCAGATTAAGTCACTGGAAGATTTCCTGGGGCTTAAATTATTCCGCCGTCGTAATCGCTCCCTGCTACTGACGGAAGAAGGGCAAAGTTACTATCTTGATATCAAAGAGATCTTCTCCTCTTTGAATGATGCAACCCGTAAACTGCAATCCCGCAGCGCCAAAGGCGCGTTAACGGTTAGCCTGCTGCCTAGCTTTGCTATCCATTGGCTTGTGCCGCGCCTTTCGAGTTTTAACTCCGACTATCCAGGGATTGATGTGCGTATTCAGGCGGTCGATCGCGATGAAGATCGTCTGGCGGATGACGTGGATGTCGCGATTTTCTATGGTCGGGGAAACTGGCCGGGGTTGCGGGTTGAAAAGCTGTACGCCGAATATCTGTTGCCGGTTTGCTCGCCAGTATTGCTGACGGGGAATCACCCGTTAAAAACGCCGGACGATCTGGTTGCTCATACGCTGTTGCACGATGCGTCACGTCGTGACTGGCTGTCCTATACGCGCCAGCTTGGCGTGCAGATTAACGTGCAGCAAGGGCCGATTTTCAGCCACAGCGCGATGGTGTTGCAGGCGGCGATTCACGGGCAGGGCGTAGCGCTGGCAAATAATGTGATGGCGCAAACGGAAATCGAAGCTGGGCGACTGGTGTGCCCGTTTAACGATGTGTTGGTCAGCCGGAATGCTTTTTATCTGGTATGTCATGACAGTCAGGCAGAACTGGGTAAAATAGCCGCCTTTCGCCATTGGATTCTGGCGCGGGCAGCCAGCGAACAGGAAAAATTTCGCTTCCGCTATGACAACGGCACGCGCTGAAATGATGTCACTGGCTGTCGAAGATTGATGACCGAATAACTCACGTAGATAACCCATGTCGGTAGCTACGATGATAGGCAACAACGATTATAGGTAAATACGATGAATAGTCGTTTCATGCTGGTGTTTGCTGCTATCAGCGGCTTCACTTTTGTCGCGCTGGGCGCGTTTGGCTCTCACGTTCTTAGCAAAACGCTGGGCGCAACGGAGCTGGGCTGGCTACATACCGGCCTTGAATATCAGGCATTTCACACGCTGGCGATTTTAGCGCTGGCGGTTGCGATGCAACAGCGAACCAATCTGTGGTTTTACTGGAGCAGCGTTTTTCTGGCGTTGGGAACGGTACTCTTCAGCGGAAGTTTGTACTGTCTGGCGCTTTCTCACCTGAAACTGTGGGTTTATGTGACGCCGATTGGCGGAGCCTGTTTTCTGGTGGGGTGGATATTAATATTGATTGGCGCACTGCGTCTGAAGAGAAAGGCTAAACGCCATGAATAAAGTCATTTTGTATTGCCGCCCTGGGTTTGAGAAAGAGTGTGCGGCGGAAATAACGGAAAAAGCCACGGAGCATAATGCCTTTGGCTTCGCGCGGGTAAAAGAGAACAGTGGCTACGTTGTGTTTGAATGCTATCAGCATGAAGATGCCGAACGTCTGGTCAAAACGCTGCCGTTTCATGAGCTGATTTTTACCCGCCAGATGTTTGTGAGTGGTGAACTGCTGCGCGACCTGTCGCCGGAAGACCGGATCACTCCAATCGTTGGTATGCTGACGGGAGCCATTGAGCGCGCGGGAGATCTGCGCGTCGAAGTCCCCGACACCAATGAAAGTAAAGAGCTGATGAAGTTCTGCCGCAAATTCACCGTGCCGCTGCGCGCGGCATTACGTGAGCACAAAATTCTGCTGGGTTATGAAAAAGCGGATCGTCCGGTGCTGCATGTGCTGTTTATTGCGCCCGGCTGCTGCTATGCCGGTTACTCTTATAGCAATAACAACTCACCGTTTTATATGGGGATCCCACGCCTCAAGTTCCCTTCCGATGCACCAAGCCGTTCGACACTTAAGCTGGAAGAAGCGTTTCATGTCTTCATTCCTGCGGACGAATGGGATGAGCGTCTGGGCAGCGGCATGTACGCGGTGGATTTAGGTGCCTGCCCCGGCGGCTGGACTTACCAACTGGTTAAACGCAGCATGATGGTTTATGCGGTAGACAACGGCCCAATGGCACCGAGTCTGATGGACACCGGACAGGTGATGCACCATCAGGCGGATGGCTTCCGCTTCGAAGTACCGCGTAATAACGTGTATTGGCTGGTGTGCGATATGGTGGAGAAGCCCGCGAAAGTCACCAGCCTGATGAGTGATTGGCTAATCAAGGGCTGGTGTCGTGAAGCGATATTTAACCTGAAGTTGCCGATGAAGAAGCGCTATGAAGAAGTGTCGCAGAATCTGGCCGTGCTGCGTGAGCGCCTGAGCGAAAATGGGATTAATGCTGAAGTGCATGCCAAGCATTTGTACCATGACCGCGAGGAGATCACGGTGCATGTTCGTCGTTTCTGGAGCGCGGTGCCCGGCCGTCGCGACGAGCGATAGTCTCGAGCGGGTGCGTATCTGAGGTCACTCAGGTACGCATCCGTATTTATCTGCTAGTGAGAATGCGGCTGAGCGCTATTCTGCACCGGTAGCCTCAACTGTTGCAGATTGCCATTAAGCGTTAAATCGGTACGCAGCGTCGCAACCTGACGACTGATCAGCGCCATGTCTTTATGCTGTTCCAGCTTCTTACGCCACTTCTCCGGTACGGCATCCAACTGCTGATATAACGCCTCTAGGCTCCCCGCCTGTTGCAAAAGCTGTGCGGCACTTTTAGGGCCGATTCCTGCGACGCCCGCAATCTTACTGCTGCTAATGCCTGCCAGCCCCCAGTAATCTGTCAGTTGCTGCGGTGACACACCAAATTCCTGTTCGATAAACGGCAGATCCAGCCAGCGTTTCTGAAAGTAATCCCTGATCTGAATGTGTGGTGCCAATAGCTGGCAATACCCTTTGTCAGTCGACACGATCGTTGCCTGATGACCTGCGGATGACAGCTTGGCGGCCAGCGTAGCCGCCAGATCGTCAGCTTCATTGCCGGGACTATGCCAGCTTGCTACGCCAACGGCGGCAAACGCCGCTTTAATCTGCGGGAGTTCTTGTTTCAGGTTATCCGGCATTGGCGTGCGTCCCGCCTTGTAGTCCGGCAGGAGTTGGTGACGCCAACTGGTATCGCGATCTTCATCATCAAAGACGGCGACCACGTGCGTAGGCTGGCTGTGCTGTATGAGCTGATGCAGCGCATGTTGGCATGCCGTGATACAGGGCGAACCTTGTACCGCATGAATACGACGTATCAGATTGAGCGCGTCGACAATCAGCAAATGGACGGGCATCGCGTAATTCCTGATGTGATAAGAGGGGGGAAGCTGGGCTTCCCCACATAGGTACGACCGATCGGCGAACCGTTATGAGCAGATTTCGTAGCAGGGAATATAGGCGCTGCCGGGCAGCTTCATGCGCTGCTGGGCGACAAAGCCCTGTAGCAGCGTATCCATGCTTTTCATCATCTGCGGGTCGCCGTGAATTTTGTACGGCCCACGTTGCTCAATCGCCTGAATACCGACTTCCTTCACGTTGCCGGCCACAATGCCGGAGAACGCCCGGCGCAGCGCGGCAGCCAGCTCTTCAGCCGGCTGATTCGGGTGCAGATTGAGGTCGGCCATATTTTCATGTGTCGGCTCAAACGGCAGTTGCAGATCGGGTGCGATGCGCAGTGACCAGTTAAAGCTGTAGGCATCGCCCGTGTGGCGGCGGCTTTCTTTCACCTGCGGCATCGCTTTCTTCATCTGACGGGCGACTTCCGCGGCGTCATTAATGATGATCGAGTAGTAACGACGCGCCTGACGGCCCAGTGTGCTAACAATGAATTCGTCCAGCACGCGGAAATAGTCTGCACTTTCCTCCGGCCCGGTCAGGATAATCGGCAGCACCTGCTCGCTGTTTTCTGGGTTCATCATGATGCCGAGCAGATAGAGGAACTCTTCCGCCGTTCCGACCCCGCCGGGGAAAATAATGATGCCATGTCCGATACGGACAAAGGCTTCCAGACGCTTTTCGATATCCGGCATGATAATCAGTTCATTGACCAGCGGATTCGGTGGTTCAGCGGCAATGATGGACGGTTCAGTCATGCCGATGAAGCGCCCTTCTTTATAGCGCTGCTGCGCATGACCGACGGCGGCACCTTTCATTGGCGCTTCCATCGCGCCCGGACCGCAGCCTGTGCAGATATTCAGTTCACGCAGACCGAGTTGACTGCCTACCTTGCGGCCATACTGGTATTCGATTTCATTAATCGAATGGCCGCCCCAACAGACCACCATGTTCGGTTCTTCCCCGACGTGGAGCGCTCTGGCATTACGCAGGATAGAGAACACCAGATTGGTGATATGGGCGGAATTTTCCAGATTTAGGTTCTGGTAGCGACCCGCGCTGGCGATTTGGCCGTTGACGAACAGAATGTCGCGCAATACGGCGAACAGGTTAGCCTGCAAGGCTCGAATGATGTTGCCGTCAACGAAGGCGTCTTCCGGCGGATTCACCAATTCCAGTTTGACGCCGCGCTCGCGGCGCAGCACGTTGATATCAAAATCTTCATAACGAGATAGCAACTCTTTGCTGTTATCTGTCTGGCTACCGGAATTCAGTACGGCGAGGGAACAGTTGCGAAACAAACGGTAGAGATCGCTGCTGGCTGTGCTTTTCAGCATGTCCACTTCCAACTGCGATAACAAATCCATCGATCCCAATGGGCTGATATGTGTAATCAATTTTGCTCCTTGAAACGCAATATAATTCGCGATGCCATGCTGGCTGCCGAGAGCACGTTCCGTTGTTACACGCTCGACGTTTCAGCAGCACGGCACGAATGTCATTCATTTAAGACACGACGCGGAACGCGCATGCGTTAAATACCGCGAGCCTAAATGAAACCTACTTGAGCACCGTTCAGACGTTATGGATCTTCTGTTGTCTGGCACACCACCTTAACGCGCTGCCATCATTTTTTCCAATGTTGGCAGAAGTCTTAGAACCCATTTGCGTGACGCTACGCATATTACCGTGCAAGCCTGCGACTTATCGGTCAGTTATTGGCGCGGCAGACGGCCATTGGGTGCATTAAACGAGGTGTTGCTGCGCCACGGGTTGATGTCCAGCCCGCCGCGTCGGGTATAGCGGGCATACACGCTGAGTTTTTCCGGCTGGTAGTAGCGCATGATGTCGTTAAAAATTCGTTCCACACACTGTTCGTGAAATTCGTTATGATGACGAAACGAGACAATATAGCGCAGCAGCGCTTCACGGTTGATACGCTTGCCGCGATAGTGAATCTGTACCGAGCCCCAGTCAGGCTGATGGGTGATCAAACAGTTGGATTTCAGCAGGTGGCTGACCAGCGTCTCTTCAACGACTGGCGCGTCCTGTTCGTTGGTCGCCAGATAGTCGGCGTTGAAGTCGTAGCTGTCGATCTGGATGTCTTGGTCGTCGATGCAATCGCCAGTGAATCCCGCTAGCGGCTGGCCTTCAAGCTCGCTGAGTTTGAACAGCGTGATGCTGACATCCCCCTGTGCGCAGTGCGCCAGATCCTTGGCTAACGTGGCGCGTACGTTTTCCCAACTGTCGAATGCCGTCTGATTAAAGCTGTTTAGATACAGCTTAAAACTTTTTGATTCAATCAGATTCAGGCTTTCCGCATTGAGATGCATTTCACCCACGGCCACCTGAGGCACGCCGCGATTGTTCAGCCAAGAAAGCTCATAGAGCGTCCAGATATCCGCGCCATGAAAAGGCAGGCTGTCAGGATAAATGCCGAGTGGATCGCGGTTCAGGCTACGTGGCACTGGTTGCAGAAGTGCGGCATCATAGCGGTCGTGATAGGGAGTGGGTTTGCCCAGTGTCAGCCCGCTCAGGGCCTGATGCTTGTCATAGACGGACATGCTGTTACCTTGATGTGATAAGCGTGATGGCGAATAGTGTAACCTGACTAAAAGAGTGATGAGAAAAATTATGGAACATGAGGTTGTTTCAGCACTGGCGGCGTTTACCCAGCGCTATGTTGCTTGTTGGCAGCAGGAAAAGGGGCATTTGCCTGCCAGTGAAGCCCTTTACGGTATACCTTCCCCGTGTATTGTCGAAAATCATGACGATACGGTTCACTGGTTGCCACAGCCTTTTGTGCCTTTAGCCGCATTGGATGGTGTGGAACGTGCTTTGGAAATCAGCCTGCATCCTGACGTTCATGCTTTTTACACCGCGCAGTATGCCGGGGATATGGCGGCGCAGTTTGATTCGCTATCGTGCCAACTGTTGCAGGTGTGGAGTGAAGAGGATTTCACCCGGATGCAGGAGAATCTGATTGGTCATTTATTAACGCAGAAGCGCCTTAAGCTCACGCCGACGCTGTTTTTAGCGACGACCGATTCGGAGCTGACGATGGTGTCGCTGTGTAATGTTTCCGGGGAAATCATCCTGGAAGAATTCGGCACCAAAAAACGTCAGACCTTAGCTCCAACGCTGGCGATGTTTCTTTCTGGCCTTAATCCGTTAGCGATCTAATGGTTAATCGAATTTCACTTTCTGCCTTGTGAGAGATCTCTTACATTCTCTGTAAGAAATGTCTTATCTTTAATGTTGAAAATATGTTTCATTTTAATTTTTTCATTATTAATTAGTTAATTATAACAAAAATCTGCAGTGTCACTTATGGGGTGTTGAGAAACACTGTCAATTACCCCTTGCTGAAAGCTGACAATTAATACATCTTATTACTTAAGTTAGTAACCGGTTACAGTGTGTGTAACAGTTACTATAGGTAACAAAATAACGTTACTGCACTCGGGTTGTTTTCAGGAAGAAACATTGTTTCAGGAAGAGGCATTGTTTTAGGAAGAAACGCTGTTTTAAGGATAAACACTGTTTTAGGAAGAAACAGTAGCTTCAGGAAGAAGCGTTGTTTTCAGGAAGAAGAACGGTTTTCAGGAAGAAACATGGTTTCAGGATGAAATCAGGGACACCTCCAGGAAGGAGACCGAGAGCCGATTAGGAATATCGGTGGGGCAGGAGCCTAAAGGGATTGAATCACGGAAGATACAGGATGGACACGTCAGGACGAAAGTGGGACGCCAGCAAGGATTGTGGGTTAGGACGACCAAAAAGGAAAAGTTTTCACGGATGAGCAGGGATGCAAATGTGTAGCGGGATAGCTATAAAACGAACCGGGGGTACTGAGCAATCAGTACCCCCAATTTTTTGCCTGTGACGATTGGGTTCAGGGGTTATCATCGATAGCGTATAGCCAAAATGCGACGATTGGGTCAGGCTGATATCAGTGCTATGCTTTGCCGCCATTACTGTTGGCGTCAAGGGCGAGAAACCGCATGAGTAGAGAGAACCAGGTTCGTCAGTCATTATTCGATATTGAGCGCGCGTTGAGGGAAAGCCCTTTCTGGCAGGTCGTCCCGCCGGAAGAGGAGGCGTTTAACAGCACGGAGCCCTTCAGCCTCGATACCATGAAACCCGAAGAGTGGTTGCAGTGGGTCTTTTTGCCGCGCATGCATGCCTTATTGGATAGCGAGCTCGCACTGCCCGCTGAACTGGTCTTGCTGCCTTATTTTGAAGAAGCACTGGAAGGGGCGCCAGAAGAGACGGCGGCGGTTCTGTTGCGTATCGGGCAGCTTGATGAGCTGTTCCGCCCGGATGCACAGGATGGCGCAGCGCACGATGCTTGAGATTATTTATCAGGATGAGCATCTGGTTGCCGTCAATAAACCCAGTGGCTGGTTAGTCCATCGTAGCTGGCTGGATCGCAAAGAAAAAGTCGTGGTGATGCAGACTGTGCGCGATCAGATCGGCCAGCATGTGTATACCGTTCATCGTCTCGATAGGCCAACATCCGGCGTGTTGCTGCTCGCGCTGTCCAGCGATGTCGCGCGTGCGTTATCCCAGCAGTTTGAATCACACCAGATGCAGAAAATGTATCATGCCGTTGTACGGGGCTATGTGCTGGATGACGGCGTGATCGATTATGCGCTCACTGAAGAGCTGGACAAGATTGCCGACAAATTTACCAATCCTGATAAGGCGCCGCAGCCTGCTGTCACGCATTACCGTTCTTTAGCGCAGGTCGAGATGCCAGTTGCCATCGGCCGTTACCCAACGGCACGCTACAGTCTGATGGAACTGAAGCCACAGACCGGACGCAAGCACCAACTCCGCCGCCATATGTCACATATCCACCATCCGATTATTGGCGATACCGCGCACGGTGACTTGCGACACAATCGCGGTATGGAGACGCACTTCTCCTGCGGCAGGCTCATGCTGCATGCCAGCGAGTTGCAGCTGAATCATCCGGTGAGCGGACAGCCATTGACGTTGCAGGCGCGTTGGGATGCGCCGTGGCAGGGTGTGATGACACAGTTTGGCTGGCAGGGGATTCTCCCTGAGTTTGAAGGGGTTGAGTTTCCTGCCGACTCAGGTCAGGATAGCGAGCATTCCGTCGGGTAATATCTGGCGTATTACTTTTAATTAAATATATTGAATTAAAAAGGGAGTCAGAAGCATGGCGCAGATTGGTATTTTTGTTGGTACGGTCTACGGGAATGCATTGCTGGTGGCCGAAGAAGCCGAAAATATTCTCAAGGACCGTGGCCACGAGGTTAAGGTCTTTGAAGATGCGACGCTGGAATCCTGGTTGGACTACCGCGAACATACAGTTTTAGTTGTCACGTCGACGACGGGACAAGGCCAGTTACCTGATTCTATTGTTCCGCTTTATGCCGCCCTGCGTGAAAAAGGCGGTTACCAGCCCGCGCTGCGCTATGGCGTGATTGCGCTGGGTGACAGCAGTTACCCGAATTTCTGTGCGGGTGGCCATCTTTTCGATGCCTTATTGCAGGACATCGGGGCTAAACGCCTGGGCGATGTGTTGGACGTTGATGCCGTCGAACACCCTGAGCCTGAAGTGATTTCATGCCCGTGGGTTGAAGCATGGGCTGATTTGGTTGACGCGCAGTGATGCTGTGCTGAAATGAGAAACGGGAGCCTATCGTGCTCCCGTTTTCGTTTGCGGCTTGTTGAGATAATCGCGCTTAGCGATTCTTGGTGGTCAGCTTCTCTAAATCCGCTTCGATTTCGGTAATTTTGTTGGAAACCACGCTTTCCAGATGACGCAGATCGTCAAGGATTTTGCGCTTCAGATCGACTTCAACCTGTTCCTGCTGGCAGATCTTGTCTAATTCATCAATCACATAGCGCAGATTTGGGCTGATCTCGTTGATCTCTTTGTAGCCCTGTCCAGAATTGTCTGCCACGACGGTCTTGCGCTGGCGCGGGTATTTGAACTTCACGCTTTTAGCGAAAAACTCGCCTTTATCTTTACGAAAATAGATCTTTAGGATGTCGTTGTTTGCTTCCTGACGCAGGCTATAGCGATCGATATCATCGGGATTGGTAATGCCCAGGCTTTTTAGATTGTCATACATAGCGCCACCTTCTCGGTTTTTAGATAGTCCTGATTATCGTTCGAGCATAAAAAAACGGCGGGTGATTAACCCGCCGTTTCTAGTTTAGTCGATGGAGCGTAATAACTCATTGATACCCACTTTAGCGCGGGTTTTCGCATCCACTTTCTTCACAATGATTGCACAGTACAGGCTGTGGCTGCCATCTTTAGACGGCAGGTTGCCGGAAACCACAACGGAGCCAGCTGGGACGCGGCCATAGTGAATTTCACCGGTTTCACGATCGTAAATACGGGTGCTTTGGCTGATGAACACGCCCATGGAGATGACGGAACCTTCCTCAACGACAACGCCTTCCACGACTTCAGAACGCGCACCGATGAAGCAGTTATCTTCGATGATGGTTGGGTTAGCCTGTAACGGCTCCAGAACGCCACCGATACCGACGCCGCCGGACAGGTGAACATTTTTACCGATCTGAGCACAAGAACCGACGGTTACCCACGTATCGACCATCGTGCCTTCATCAACGTAAGCGCCGATGTTGACGTAAGACGGCATCAGCACGGTATTACGTGCGATATAAGCACCGCGACGCACGCTGGCTGGCGGTGCAACACGCACGCCTTCACGCTGGAAACGCGCTTCATCATAGTCAGCGAATTTCATTGGGACTTTGTCGAAGAAGCGTGTTTCTCCGCCTTCGATAAGTTGGTTATCGTTAATACGGAAAGAGAGCAGCACGGCTTTCTTCAGCCACTGATGGGTAACCCACTGGCCGTCGATTTTCTCTGCAACGCGCAGGGCGCCGCTATCCAGCAGGTTGATAGCCTGATTGACGGCTTCACGTGTGACGGTGTCGGTGTTTGCCGGAGTGATTTCAGCGCGGCGCTCGAAAGCCGTCTCAATGATGTTCTGTAATTGTTGGTGCATCCTGATTTCTCTTTCCTGATTGTAAAAATTAACTCAATGGTACTTTATCGTTTGGGTTAAGGGCTTCTGTCAACCGTTCTTGCAATTTAAGGCGTAAATCCGGTTTTAATGCCCGTCTGTCGCTGTCGGCCAGAATGAAAAGATCCTCTACCCGCTCGCCGATTGTGGAAATGCGTGCGCCGTGCAGCGACAGGTTGAGATCGGCAAAAATCTCACCGATCCGTGCCAGCAGTCCTGGTTGGTCAAGCGCGCTGAGCTCCATGTAGCTGCGTCTGTCCGTGTGCGTCGGCAGGAAGTTGACTTCCGTTGGTACGCTGAAGTGCCGCAGCTTGGGTGATGGTCGGCGTACGCGCGGGTGTTGGTAATGTCGGTGCGTCAGCGACTGCTCCAGTGCCTGGCGTATCATTTCATGCCGATCCTGCGCCAGCGGGCTGCCGTCCGGTTCCAGCACGATGAACGTATCCATCGCCATGCCGTCGCGGCTGGTAAAAATCTGCGCATCGTGCACGCTGAGGTTGCGCCGATCCAGTTCACCAGCGACCGCTGCGAAAAGATAAGGCCTGTCTGGGCTCCATATAAAAATCTCTGTACCGCCACGGCTGGCTTGATGGCTGATCAGCACCAGCGGTTTGTTGACATCATGCTCCAGCAAGTGGCGCGCGTGCCAGGCAAGCTGGTTTGGCGAGTGGCGCAGGAAATAATCGGCCCGACAGCGGCTCCAGATATGGTGCAACGCCTCTTCGTCAATATTATCCATACGCAGCAGCGCCAGCGCCTGCAAGCGGTGATGCCGGACGCGTTCGCGCAAATCTGGCGTATTTTGCATGCCACGGCGTAGCTGTTTCTCCGTCGCGAAATAGAGTTCACGCAACAGGCTCTGTTTCCAACTATTCCACAGCGTTTCATTGGTGGCACAGATATCCGCAACCGTCAGGCTGACCAGATAGCGTAAGCGGGTTTCGCTCTGAACTTCGGTGGCAAATTGCTGAATGACGGTGGGATCCTGAATATCGCGACGCTGTGCGGTGACGGACATCAGCAGGTGGCAGCGCACCAGCCAGGAAACCAACTGAGCTTCACGCGAATTTAGCCCATGCAGCGCCGCAAACTCCAGCACATCCTGCGCGCCCAGCTCAGAGTGATCGCCCCCACGACCTTTCGCGATATCGTGGAACAGCGCGGCCAACAGCAATAATTCAGGCTGAGGCAGGCGAGGGTAGAGCTCTACGCACAGCGGATGTTGGGGGCGCGTATCCTCGTCAGCGAAGCTTTCCAGCTTGAGCAGAACGCGGATCGTGTGCTCGTCCACCGTATAGGCGTGAAACAGATCGAACTGCATCTGACCGACGATGTTCCCCCACAGCGGCATATAGGCCCACAGCACGCTGTGACGATGCATAGGCAGCAGCGCGCGGCTTACCGCATGCGGATGGCGCAGAATATTCATGAACAGCTGGCGCGCTTCCGGGATGGTGCAAAGCGGGCTGGCGAGATGGCGACGAGCATGGCGCAGTTGGCGCAAGGTGGTGGAGTAAATACCGCTGATGTCGCGGTTGCGCACCATCAGGTAGAACATGCGCATGATGGCTTCCGGCTTTTTGATAAACAGGTTTTCATCGCGCAGGTCTAGCAGATTGCCGCGTAGCTGAAACTCATCGTCAATCGGGCGAGGTTTTTCACTTGCATCCAACGCCAGAATCGCTTCGTCAAAGAGCTGCAACAGCATCTGGTTCAACTCGCTGACGCGACGCGTCATTCGGTAGAAATCCTTCATCATGCGTTCGACTGGCGTGTTACCTTCGCCCTGATATTGCAGCAACTGTGCGACGTTCAACTGCCTGTCGAACAGCAGCCGGTTGTCGTAACGCGGCAG
Organism: Pectobacterium polaris; assembly: GCF_002307355.1. Lineage (NCBI taxonomy): Bacteria > Pseudomonadati > Pseudomonadota > Gammaproteobacteria > Enterobacterales > Pectobacteriaceae > Pectobacterium > Pectobacterium polaris. The sequence goes on from NZ_CP017481.1 coordinate 2,269,158, forward strand.
GATCAGATGCAGGGCGAAGCGGATGCGCCACAAAAAGCTTTGGCATTCGTTCAGCTCTTTACGCTCAGCCTCTGTCAGGAAGCCGAAACCCACCATTTCATTGAGCGACGTCGCGCCGAAGTGACGTCTCGCGACCCACAGTAGCGTGTGAATATCGCGTAGCCCGCCTGGGCTGCTTTTGATGTCGGGTTCCAGATTGTAGCTGGTACTGTGATAGCGCTGATGGCGTTCCTGCTGTTCGGCGATTTTTGCCGGGAAAAACGTGTCTGACGGCCAAAATTCATCACTGAATATGTTTTTTTGCAGCGAGAGAAACAGGGCGACGTCGCCGCATATCATGCGGGATTCGATCAGATTGGTCGCGACGGAAATATCTGCGCGTCCTTCCTGTAAGCACTCTTCCAGCGTTCTGACGCTATGGCCGACTTCCAGCTTCAAATCCCACAGTAGGGTGATGAATTGGCCGACACGCTGGGAATGCTCTTCACTGAGTGCTGTCTGGCTTAATACCAGCACGTCGATATCGGAAAGCGGGTGCAGTTCACCGCGGCCATATCCGCCTACGGCAACGAGCGCAGTTTGCGCGATATTTTCAAAACCGTAGAAGTACCACAGCCGCTGCAACAGGCGATCGATAAACAAGGTTCTGGCATCAATCAGCTTTTCTGCGCTGACGCCAGAACGGAATTCTGAACCGAGCCAAAGCTGAAACAGTTCCAACTGCTGTTTTAACGTCTGACAATTCAGCATGTCATCAGCATAGGTCAGCGGTGAGGCAGGTAACTGTACTGGCGCAATGGGGTCTATAGGGCTGTTTGATGAGGACGCGTCAGGTGGCGTACTGTCTGGCGAAAATCGGTTATCTGTCATAGCGCAGCCCATAAAAAAAGCCGGCGTCTGCCGGCTTAGTGTTTACTGTTCATGCGTGATGATGTTGGGGATGGTGTCATCCTTTCGCAACGTCATTATTTCGCAGCCGTTATCGGTTACCACAATAGTATGCTCGTACTGTGCCGACAAGCTGCGATCTTTGGTTTTTACCGTCCAGCCGTCTTTCATCGTACGGATGCGGTAATCACCAGCATTGAGCATAGGCTCGATCGTGAATGCCATACCCGCTTGCAGCACTACGCCACCGTCATCTGCATCGTAGTGCAGAACCTGTGGCTCTTCGTGGAAGCCTTTGCCGATGCCGTGACCACAATACTCACGCACCACAGAGAAGTTATTCCCTTCCGCAAACTGCTGGATCGCTTTGCCCAGCGTGCGCAGGCGAATGCCCGGCTTAACCATTTTCAGCGCCAGATAGAGGCTTTCCTGCGTGATGCGGCAGAGGCGCTCACCCAGAATGGTCGGTTTGCCGACGATAAACATTTTTGACGTATCGCCGTGGAAGTCGTCTTTGATTACGGTGACGTCGATGTTGACGATATCGCCGTCTTTCAAAATGCGCTCTTCGCTAGGAATGCCGTGGCACACCACTTCGTTGATGGAGATGCAGACGGATTTCGGGAAGCCGTGGTAGCCCAGACAAGCAGAAATGGCTTGCTGCTTGTTGGTGATGTGATCGTGACAGATTCTGTCTAATTCAGCAGTACTCACGCCCGGCACCACGTGGGGTTCGATGATTTCCAGGACTTCGGCAGCCAGACGGCCAGCTACGCGCATTTTTTCGATGTCTTCAGGAGTTTTAATTGAAATTGCCATTGATGATTGTCCGCAGGTGCCTGTTAAGCACAAAAATTAAAAGCGATAACTAATAACTTATGTTACCAGCCATGCCGTTGGCTTGCCAAACTATCATTCTGATTAGTGGACGATTGAATAACAAAAGTTGGTGTCGCTGGGGGATTTATGGTATAAAGCGCGCCGATGATCCGGCTGGATATCGGTTATACGATATTCAACGACATCGACTAAACTCACTTTGTGTAAATAACACACACATGTCGGCACGTTCGCCGGGGTGCTCCTGAGGTGTTTCACCGGATGGGGTCGGCGCAATGGGACATGTGGAGGCATAACCCCATACTTAATTAATAGAGGTAATCATGGCAACTGTTTCCATGCGCGATATGCTCAAGGCTGGCGTACACTTTGGTCACCAGACCCGTTACTGGAACCCGAAAATGAAGCCATTCATCTTCGGTGCACGTAACAAAGTTCACATCATCAACCTTGAAAAAACTGTACCAATGTTCAACGATGCTTTGGCTGAGCTGGGCAAAATTGCTTCTCGCAAAGGCAAAATTCTGTTCGTTGGTACCAAGCGCGCAGCAAGCGAAGCGGTAAAAGATGCGGCCAACAACTGCGATCAGTTCTACGTGAACCATCGTTGGTTGGGCGGTATGCTGACTAACTGGAAAACCGTTCGTCAGTCCATCAAGCGTTTGAAAGATCTGGAAACCCAATCTCAAGACGGCACGTTCGACAAGCTGACCAAAAAAGAGGCGCTGATGCGCACTCGTGAACTGGACAAGCTGGAAAACAGCCTGGGCGGTATCAAAGATATGGGCGGTCTGCCAGACGCGCTGTTCGTTATCGACGCCGATCACGAGCACATCGCAATCAAAGAAGCTAACAACCTGGGTATTCCGGTATTCTCAGTGGTTGATACCAACTCCGATCCAGATGGCGTTGACTTCATCATCCCTGGTAACGATGACGCAATCCGTGCAGTTAACCTGTACCTGAGCGCTGTTGCTACTGCTGTCCGCGAAGGCCGTTCTCAAGATCTGGCTGTGCAGGCAGAAGAAGGCTTAGTAGAAGCTGAATAATAAGTCTGGCTCGTTGAGCCCTTATTAACCAGGTAGTACTAGTTTGGTTAGGGGCCTTTTTATGGCCCCTTTTTCACTTTTAAAGCTGTTTGGTCGTGACGACCAGGCAGAAAAAATCTTCCGAGGATTTTAGAATGGCTGAAATTACCGCATCCCTGGTAAAAGAGCTGCGTGAGCGTACCGCTGCGGGCATGATGGAATGTAAGAAGGCGCTGGTTGAAGCTAACGGCGACATCGAGCTGGCAATCGAAAACATGCGTAAATCCGGCGCGATTAAAGCGGCGAAAAAAGCAGGTAACGTTGCTGCTGATGGCGTGATCAAGACTAAGATCGACGGTAACTACGCTGTGATCCTGGAAGTTAACTGCCAGACCGACTTCGTTGCTAAAGACGGTGGTTTCCAGGCGTTTGCTGACAAAGTGCTGGACGCTGCGGTTGCAGGCAAAATCACTGATGTTGACGTGCTGAAAGCACAGTTCGAAGAAGAGCGTGTTGCGCTGGTTGCGAAAATTGGTGAGAACATCAACATTCGTCGCGTTTCTGCTCTGGAAGGCGAAGTTCTGGGTAACTACCAACACGGTGCGCGCATCGGTGTTCTGGTTGCTGCTAAAGGCGCTGACGAAGAGCTGGTTAAACACCTGGCTATGCACGTTGCCGCAAGCAAGCCTGAATTCGTTAAGCCAGAAGACGTGTCTGCTGAAGTGGTAGAGAAAGAGTACCAGGTTCAGTTGGAAATCGCGATGCAGTCTGGTAAGCCGAAAGAAATCGCAGAGAAAATGGTTGAAGGCCGTATGAAGAAATTCACCGGCGAAGTTTCTCTGACTGGCCAGCCTTTCGTTATGGATCCAGCTAAGTCTGTTGGTCAACTGCTGAAAGAGCACAACGCTGACGTGACTAACTTCATCCGTTTCGAAGTGGGTGAAGGTATTGAAAAAGTTGAGACTGACTTTGCTGCTGAAGTTGCAGCGATGAGCAAGCAGTCTTAATAGCAAAAAAAAGAGCCGCCAGTTGGCGGTTCCTTTTTATCCAGCCCAAAGAGTTTTAGTACGCTTGGTTTCCTGCATTCAGATAGGGGCCGGGTGGAACAGTTTTGATTTTTACAACCCCCCAATACGACGACAGCCTGTAGGATAAGAACACCATGGCAACCAATGCAAAACCCGTCTATCAACGAATCCTGCTGAAGCTCAGTGGCGAAGCTTTACAGGGAACTGAAGGTTTTGGTATCGATGCGAGCATTCTGGATCGCATGGCTCAGGAAGTGAAAGAACTGGTTGAGTTAGGCATTCAGGTCGGTGTAGTTATCGGCGGTGGTAACCTGTTTCGTGGCGCGGGTCTGGCTAAAGCGGGTATGAACCGCGTTGTGGGCGACCACATGGGAATGCTGGCGACCGTCATGAATGGTCTGGCAATGCGTGATGCGTTGCACCGTGCCTATGTGAACGCTCGTCTGATGTCTGCCATTCCCCTGAATGGCGTCTGTGACAATTACAGCTGGGCAGAAGCAATTAGCCTGCTGCGTAATAACCGCGTAGTGATTTTCTCCGCTGGAACAGGCAACCCTTTCTTCACCACGGATTCAGCGGCTTGTCTGCGCGGCATTGAGATTGAAGCGGATGTCGTCTTGAAAGCGACAAAAGTCGATGGCGTCTATTCTGCCGATCCGGTACAAGATCCTTCAGCGACGATGTACGAAACGCTAACCTATCAAGACGTGTTAGAACGTGAGCTGAAAGTGATGGATCTTGCCGCGTTCACGCTGGCACGCGACCATAATTTACCGATCCGTGTTTTCAACATGAACAAACCTGGCGCACTGCGTCGCGTTGTCATGGGTGAAAAAGAAGGGACGTTGATTAGTCAGTAATAACGTCTCACGCCAATTATGGGGTACTATACTCCCCAGTATTGCGCCATACGCCAGCCGCGCGCTGGCTTAATTATTCACCGGGTCATGTACTGACATGGCCTGCCTGGCAACCAGTTTTCAAGGGTTCACAACGTGACTAATGAAATCAGAAAAGATGCTGAAACGCGCATGGACAAATGTGTTGAAGCGTTTAAAAACCAGATCAGCAAAATCCGTACCGGCCGTGCGTCACCTAGCATTCTCGATGGCATCCATATTGAATACTATGGCAGCGCAACGCCACTGCGTCAGATTGCTAACGTTGTCGTAGAAGATTCCCGCACGCTGGCGATTTCGGTCTTCGATCGTTCGCTTGGCCCAGCGGTTGAGAAAGCGATCATGGCCTCCGATCTCGGCCTGAACCCGTCTTCTGCTGGCACCGTAATCCGTGTTCCACTGCCACCGCTGACGGAAGAGCGTCGTAAAGACCTGATCAAAGTGGTTCGTGGCGAAGCAGAGCAGGGCCGTATCTCCGTACGTAACGTGCGTCGTGACGCGAACGACAAACTGAAAGCGCTGCTGAAAGATAAAGCGATCAGTGAAGACGAAGAACGTCGCGCTCAGGACGATGTGCAGAAACTGACTGACAACTTCATTAAGAAAGTGGACGTTGCACTGGCAGAAAAAGAAGCGGAGCTGATGGAGTTCTAATCAGCCTGTTGAATATTGCGTCGCCGGAAATCTGTGGGATGCCCCCTAATTTCCTGCGGCGCTTTATTTTTTATACAATGATCGTGTAAGGAATGGGTGAAGGCTAGCCCCTCTGGGTAGTAAACAATTTTTTGCTGTGTATATGCCTGCGGTTATCGTGACTGTGATCGATAGCAGAGATATATCATGGTAATCGCCTCAGACTCGTGTACCTTCCTGTCATCAAATCCGGTTATTCAGAGCATTTTTAATGAAGCAACTGACAATTCTTGGTTCCACCGGCTCTATTGGCGTCAGTTCGCTGGCAGTGATTAAAGCCAATCCCGATAAATTTGCCGTACGCGCGTTATCCGCCGGGTACAACGTCAAGCTGATGTTAGAGCAGTGCCTCACTTTCCAACCCGCCTATGCCTCAATGGCTGATGAAGCCTCTGCAACTGCCCTGCGCCAGCAGTTGGCGGAATATGGTTGTAAAACGGAAGTGCTGGCGGGAGTTCAGGCAGCATGTGACCTTGCTGCATTGGATGGCGTCGATCAGGTGATGGCCGCGATTGTGGGAGCGGCAGGGTTATTGCCAACGCTAGCGGCAATTCATGCCGGAAAACAGGTTTTGTTGGCGAACAAAGAATCGCTGGTCACCTGCGGACGTCTCTTCATGGATGCCGTAGCGCAAAGTGGCGCACAGCTTTTACCTATTGATAGCGAACATAATGCGATTTTTCAGAGTTTACCTGAGCAAATTCAGCGCCAATTAGGCTACGCTTCATTGTCGCAGCATGGGGTCGAACGTATTGTTCTGACCGGTTCCGGTGGACCGTTTCGTGAAACTCCGGTGTCGGCGTTGGCGGACATGACGCCGGATCAGGCGTGTGCGCATCCAAATTGGTCAATGGGGCGCAAAATTTCGGTTGATTCTGCCACGATGATGAACAAAGGGCTGGAGTATATCGAAGCGCGCTGGTTGTTTAATGCTTCTGCCGAACAGATGGAAGTCATTATTCATCCGCAGTCAGTGATTCACTCGATGGTGCGTTACCGTGATGGTAGCGTTCTGGCGCAGTTAGGATCGCCCGACATGCGTACGCCGATTGCTCATGCAATGGCTTATCCTGAACGTGTGACATCGGGTGCAAAAACGTTAGATTTTTGCCAGATTGGCGCGCTGACATTTTTGGCACCGGACTATGCGCGCTATCCTTGCTTACAGCTCGCTATTGATGCTTGTAATCATGGTCAGTCGGCCACCACGGCACTGAATGCGGCGAATGAAGTTGCAGTGGCAGCATTCTTGCAGTCGCAGATTCGTTTTACGGATATCGCGGCGGTAAATCGGCATGTCATTGAACAACTTACATTACCAGAACCCGCCAGCGTCGATGATGTTTTGTTTATCGACCGCTGGGCCAGACAGGTCGCAACACAGACCCTGACACATTACGCGCGATAGCTGGATAACGGCGTGGCACAATTTGTTCATGTGCGGTGGAGGTGGTATAGTCTGCGCCACTCAATGGTTGATTATGCGAAAGTTGTTTAATCGACCGGGAAGCTAAGCCGTGATCGTTCACGGCTTTTTTTGCGCTAACGGGATCTGATGTTACGGAAGAACTGTTGTATTTCTTGCTTGAGGAAATAAGTACGCGTTATGCCGTCCGATAATCAAAAAAATACTAACGATCTGCCACCCGCCGGGCCGCGGCATGTTGCCATTATCATGGATGGCAATGGTCGCTGGGCGAAAAGCCGGGGGAAAATGCGGATTTTTGGCCATCAGGCTGGTGTAAAGGCTGTGCGACGGTCGGTCAGTTTTGCAGTGAGCCAAGGGCTGGATGCACTGACACTTTACGCATTTAGCAGTGAAAACTGGAACCGTCCGGCGCAGGAAGTTTCCGCACTCATGGAACTGTTTGTTAGAGCGCTGGACAGCGAAGTGAAAAGCCTGCACAAGCACAACGTTCGCTTGCGGGTAATTGGCGATATCGGCCGCTTCAGTCCGCGTTTACAAGAGCGAATCCGCCGTTCAGAAGCACTGACGGAAAAGAATCAGGGGCTCACACTGAATATTGCCGCGAATTATGGCGGCCGTTGGGATATTATTCAGGGAGTACGGCAACTTGCAGAGCAGGTGCAGGAAGGCATTCTGCGCCCTGATAGCATTAATGAAGCGTCATTATGTCAGTACATCTGTCTGCATGATCTGGCTCCGGTTGATTTGGTGATCAGAACCGGTGGAGAACACCGCATCAGTAATTTTCTTCTGTGGCAAATTGCTTATGCTGAACTTTACTTTACTGATGTCCTCTGGCCTGATTTCGATGAACAAGTCTTTGAAGGTGCGCTGAATGCTTTTGCACAACGCGAGCGCCGCTTCGGGGAACAACACCTATCGATGCTGATGCATCCTAGGGGGAACTTTTGCTGAAGTATCGCCTGATTACTGCTTTTATTTTGATCCCGATTGTTATTGCAGCACTTTTCTTGTTGCCTCCTCTGGGATTCACGCTTGTTACGCTGGCTGTCTGTATGCTGGCGGCATGGGAATGGGGTCAGCTGGCGGGGTTTGCCTCTTATGGCCAACGTCTATGGCTCGCGATCCTGTGTGGTTTCTTGCTGGCGCTGATGCTGTTATCACTCCCGGCCTACCATTATTCCGTGCATATTCCGCAAATCAGCATCGCGCTCTGGTCATCACTGGTGTGGTGGGGTGTAGCGCTGTTTCTGGTTCTGTTCTATCCGGCTTCCGCCTCATTCTGGCGTCATTCGCGCACATTACGACTGGTGTTCGGTATCATGACGATCGTGCCGTTTTTCTGGGGCATGGTCGCGCTTCGCCATTACAATTACGCGATTAACCCATTCGCGGGTGCCTGGTGGCTGCTGTACGTCATGCTGCTGGTGTGGGGCGCGGACAGCGGTGCCTACATGTTCGGTAAACTGTTTGGTAAGCGTAAGCTCGCGCCAAAAGTCTCGCCGGGCAAAACCTGGGAAGGCTTTCTCGGTGGTCTGGCAACCTCGGCGCTCATCTCTGTGCTGTTTAGCCTTTATGCGCCGTTAACGGTAGCGCCAGCAACGTTGTTGATTTGTTCTATTGCTGCTGCGCTGGCCTCGGTGCTGGGTGATTTGACGGAAAGTATGTTCAAACGCGAGGCGGGCATCAAAGACAGTAGCCATTTGATTCCGGGGCACGGTGGCGTGCTCGATCGTATCGACAGCCTGACGGCTGCGGTTCCTGTGTTCTCTTGCCTGATGCTGCTGCTGTTTAAAGTGGCTTAGAATAAAGCGGTAGAGCTATTTATGCTGAGTTTTCTCTGGAATCTTGCCGCGTTTATCATCGCACTGGGTGTGCTGGTCACTGTCCATGAATTTGGACATTTCTGGGTGGCGCGCCGCTGTGGTGTGAAGGTCGAACGCTTCTCCGTCGGTTTCGGGCGCGCGCTATGGCGTCGTCGCGATCGCACCGGTACAGAATTCGTGATTGCGCTGATCCCACTTGGCGGCTACGTGAAGATGCTGGATGAGCGCGTCGACACGGTCGCGCCAGAATTCCGTCACCAGTCATTTAACAGTAAAACGGTCTGGCAACGTGCGGCTATTGTCAGCGCTGGGCCGATTGCCAATTTCCTTTTTGCGATTGTGGCGTACTGGCTGGTGTTTATTATCGGCGTACCGGGCGTGCGTCCCGTCGTGGGTGAAATACTGCCCAACTCCATCGCGGCGCAGGCGGAAATGTCGGCGGGAACGGAACTAAAGTCCGTTGATGGTATCGAAACGCCTGATTGGGATACCGCGCGTCTGGCGCTGATCGGTAAAATTGGCGATAGCGATGTCGTGGTCGGAACTGCACCTTTAGGCTCCGACCGTGTCGTCCAGAAAACGCTGGATTTACGCGAGTGGCAGTTTGAGCCGGATAAGCAAGATCCTGCGGCCTCGCTCGGGATTATCCCGCGTGGTCCGCAAATCGAACCTGTATTGCATCAGGTGCAGGCGGATTCGGCGGCGGAAAAAGCAGGTTTGCAAGTCGGAGATAGGATCGTTAAAGTCGACGGGCAGGCGCTAGCGCAATGGCGTGATTTTGTCATCGCCGTGCGTGATAACCCCGGGCAATCTATTGCTCTGGAGGTGGAACGCAACGGCTCAACAGTCCCGTTGACGTTAACGCCAGACAGCAAATCTGTGGGAAGTGGCAGAGTTGAAGGGCTGGCAGGCGTAATGCCAAGCGTGACGCCACTGCCTGAAGAATACAGGACTGTGCGCCAGTATGGGCCGTTCAGCGCGATCTACCAGGCAACAGATAAAACCTGGCAACTGATGAAATTGACCGTCAGTATGTTAGGGAAACTGGTTATGGGTGATGTTAAGCTGAACAACCTGAGCGGTCCCATTTCGATTGCTCAGGGCGCAGGAATGTCAGCAGATTATGGATTGATTTATTACCTGATGTTTTTGGCCTTAATCAGCGTCAATTTGGGGATCATCAATCTGTTCCCTCTGCCGGTATTGGATGGTGGACACCTGCTCTTTCTTGCGGTTGAAAAGTTGAAGGGCAGGCCGGTTTCTGAGCGTGTGCAGGACGTTAGCTATCGCATTGGTACAGTGTTGCTGATGTTGTTAATGGGACTCGCACTTTTCAATGATTTCTCTCGTCTCTAGGCGCGGGATTAGGTTAGGAAAAACGCATAACAACGATGGCGATCAAAAAGTTGCTCATAGCGTCGCTGCTGTTTAGCAGCGCAACCGTATACGGTGCAGACGGGTTCGTAGTGAAGGACATTCATTTCGAGGGCCTGCAAAGGGTTGCCGTCGGGGCGGCATTACTCAGTATGCCAGTCCGCGTTGGTGATACCATCGGTGACGATGATATCGGTAACACCATCCGTGCCTTGTTTGCGACCGGAAATTTTGAAGATGTTCGTGTCCTGCGCGATGGCGAAACGCTGATTGTGCAGGTGAAAGAACGTCCAACAATCGCCAGCGTCACGTTTTCCGGCAATAAGTCCGTCAAAGACGACATGCTGAAAGAAAACCTGGAGGCCTCCGGCGTGCGCGTCGGTGAAGCGTTAGACCGCACGGCGCTCACCAACATCGAAAAGGGACTGGAAGATTTCTACTACAGCGTGGGTAAGTACAGTGCGTCGGTTAAAGCCGTTGTCACGCCACTCCCGCGTAACCGTGTAGACCTTAAACTGGTCTTCACAGAAGGCGTTTCCGCCAAGATCCAGCAGATTAATATTGTCGGTAACAAAGCGTTCAGCTCCGACGAATTGATTTCCCGTTTCCAACTGCGTGACGAAGTGCCGTGGTGGAACGTAGTTGGCGATCGTAAATACCAGAAACAAAAACTGTCTGGCGATCTGGAAACGTTACGGAGTTTCTATTTGGATCGCGGCTATGCGCGTTTCAACATCGATTCCACACAAGTGAGCCTGACGCCGGATAAAAAAGGTATCTATATCACCATCAATATGACGGAAGGCGAGCAGTACAAGCTGTCTGGCGTCACGGTGAAAGGTAATCTGGCTGGTCACTCTGCGGAAGTCGAAGGGCTGACGAAGGTTGAACCAGGTGAACTCTACAACGGGACGAAAGTGACCCGGATGGAAGAGGACATCAAGAAACTGCTGGGCCGTTATGGCTATGCCTATCCGCGTGTGGTCACTCAGCCGGAAATTAATGATGCAGATAAGACGGTTAGATTAAACATCAACGTCGATGCGGGTAACCGTTTCTATGTGCGTCATATCCGCTTTGACGGTAACGACACGTCTAAAGATTCCGTTCTGCGCCGTGAAATGCGTCAGATGGAAGGTGCCTGGTTAGGCAACGATCTGGTTGAGCAGGGCAAAGAGCGTCTGAACCGACTGGGATACTTTGAAAGCGTTGATGTAGAAACGCAGCGCGTTCCCGGTGTGGCCGATCAGGTTGATGTAACGTATAAAGTCAAAGAGCGTAATACGGGTACATTCAACTTTGGTGTCGGTTTCGGTACCGAAAGTGGCGTGAGCTTCCAGGCTGGGGTTCAGCAGGACAACTGGCTGGGAACGGGTAACTCCGTTGGTATCAGCGGGACTAAAAACGACTACCAGACGTATGTCGAGCTGTCACTGACTGACCCGTACTTTACCGTTGATGGCGTTAGCCTCGGTGGCCGTGTCTTCTATAACAAATTTGAGGCATCTGACGCCGATCTGTCCGACTATACCAACGTGAGCTATGGCGTTGGCAGCACCTTGGGCTTCCCGATTAACGAGAATAACTCACTGCGTGTCGGTCTGGATTATGTGCATAACGATCTGTCGGATATGAGGCCGCAGGTGGCGATGTGGCGTTATCTGGATTCCGTGGGAGTTAATCCATCCGTGGTTCAGGAAGGGAATAAATCTAGCGCTGACTTTAAAGCGAACGATTTCTTCCTGAATACGGGATGGTCGTATAACAATCTGGATCGCGGCTACTTCCCGACGAAAGGAACGCGTGCGTCTGCGAATGCCAAGATTGCGGTGCCGGGCTCGGACAACGAATACTACAAACTGACGTTTGATTCGGCGAGTTACTACCCGTTGAGCGACAGCGGTAACTGGGTCGTGATGGGCCGTACGCGCGCAGGCTTTGCGGATGGTATCGGTAGCAAAGAAGTGCCGTTCTACGACAACTTCTATGCGGGTGGTTCCAGTACGGTACGTGGCTTCCAGTCGAATACGATTGGTCCTAAAGCGGCGTATTACCAGTGTACAGGAACACCACTTCCAGGCTCTTATTCAGGCTGTGCTATTGATAAAACCAATCTGGATGATGCCGTTGGCGGTAACGCAATGGCAGTATTGAGTGCGGAATTGATCGTGCCAACACCGTTTATCAGTGATAAATACGCGAGCTCCGTACGTACGTCCTTCTTTGTGGATGGCGGTACGGTATGGGATACCAACTGGGAAAATACACCTGCAACGATTGCCGCAGGCGTGCCGGATTACAGCAAGGCGAGCAACTTCCGTGTTTCCAGCGGTATCGCGTTGCAATGGATGTCTCCGCTTGGGCCATTGGTCTTCTCCTATGCCCAGCCGGTTAAAAAGTACGATGGAGACAAGTCGGAACAATTCCAGTTTAACATTGGCAAAACCTGGTAGTGTGACGTCAATAGGTCGTATGCAGGGAATGTCGCATCGTTGTTCATGGATATGAGTGGTTGAACATAAGACGTTCATACCATGACGCGATGCTCATAATTAAAGTGTTAAGACACAAATTAGGTTAGGTTGAGGAGTTTATAGTGAAAAAGTGGTTATGTGCCGCAGGCCTCGGTTTAGCATTGGCTGCTTCAGCCAGCGTTCAGGCTGCTGACAAAATTGCCGTTGTTAACGTTTCCAGCATTTTCCAACAGCTGCCGCAGCGTGAAACCGTTGGCAAACAGCTGGAAAACGAATTCAAAGGTCGTGCTTCTGAACTGCAATCGATGGAAAACGATTTACAGGGCAAGATGCAGAAACTGCAACGTGATGGTTCTACCATGAAAGCGAGCGATCGCAGCAAAATGGAAAAAGACGTCATGGCGCAGCGCGAGCAGTTCTCTACTAAAGCTCAGGCTTTTGACCAGGACAACCGCCGCCGCCAGAATGAAGAACGCAACAAAATCCTGAGCCGTATTCAGGATGCGGTGAAAGCCGTTGCAACCAAAGAAGGTTATGATGTTGTGATTGACGCTAACGCTGTTGCGTATGTCGCCAATGCTAAAGACATTACTGCCGATGTGCTGAAACAGGTTAAATAATACATGTATTCAATTCGACTGGACGCGTTAGCTCAACAGTTGGATGCACAATTACACGGTGATGGCGATATCGTCATCACCGGTGTTGCTTCTATGCATTCGGCAAAAACTGGGCAAATTACGTTTCTTTCCGACAGTCGTTACCGTGAGCAACTGGCCGGGACGCAAGCGTCAGCGGTCGTGCTGACGGAAGCGGATTTACCTTACTGTCAGGTTGCTGCGTTGGTAGTGAAGAATCCTTATCTTACCTATGCGCGCATGGCACAGCTGCTGGACACCACGCCGCAGCCAGCAACCGATATTGCGCCGAGTGCGGTTATTGCTCCAGACGCGACGCTGGGCCAGAACGTGTCCGTTGGTGCAAATGCTGTCATCGAATCTGGTGCACAGCTGGGTGATGGCGTTGTCATTGGCCCCGGCTGCTTTATCGGCAAAGATGCCCGCATTGGTGCTGGTACCCGCTTGTGGGCAAATGTAACGATTTATCACCGCGTTGAGCTGGGTGAGCATTGCCTGATCCAGTCGGGAACCGTGATCGGTTCTGACGGCTTTGGCTATGCCAACGATCGCGGCAACTGGGTGAAGATCCCGCAGTTGGGAACGGTCAGAATTGGCGATCGAGTTGAGATTGGCGCGAGCACAACCATCGATCGTGGTGCGTTGGATGATACGGTCATTGGTAATGGTGTTATCATTGATAACCAATGTCAGATTGCGCACAACGTCGTGATTGGCGACAATACCGCGGTCGCGGGTGGCGTCATTATGGCGGGTAGCTTGAAAATTGGTCGTTATTGCATGATCGGTGGTGCCAGCGTGATTAACGGGCACATGGAGATCTGCGATAAAGTGACGGTAACGGGAATGGGGATGGTCATGCGACCAATCACAGAACCTGGGGTATACTCTTCGGGCATTCCTTTGCAACCCAACAAAGTGTGGCGCAAAACTGCAGCGCTGGTGATGAATATTGATGAGATAAGCAAACGGTTGAAAGCCGTTGAACGAAAAGTCGATAACGTTTAATCACTCGCGTTTTATTTGCGGCCTGCCTGAAGACACCTAATTTAGGGTCTGCGCAGGCCGTGTTGTTGATGGCATCAGTTTTTATGGACAGGAAGAGTATTTTGACTACTGACACTCATACTCTGCATATTGAAGAGATTTTAGAATTATTACCGCACCGTTTCCCGTTTTTGCTGGTTGATCGGGTACTGGATTTTGAAGAAGGGAAGTTTCTGCGGGCGGTGAAAAACGTCTCTTTCAACGAACCCTTCTTCCAGGGCCATTTCCCGGGCAAACCGATTTTTCCCGGCGTGCTGATTCTGGAAGCGATGGCTCAGGCCACCGGTATTCTTGCGTTTAAAAGCGTGGGTAAACTGGAGCCGGGTGAGCTGTACTATTTCGCCGCTGTGGACGAAGCGCGCTTTAAGCGTCCCGTGCAGCCAGGCGATCAAATGATCCTTGAAGTTGAATTCATCAAAGAGCGTCGCGGCGTTGCGCGCTTTAAAGGTGTTGCCAAAGTTGATGGCGAAGTGGCCTGTGAAGCGTCAATGATGTGTGCTCGCCGTCGGGAGTCCTGATAACGTGATTGATCAAACCGCCTTTATTCACCCTAGTTCGATTGTTGAAGACGGTGCCATTATTGGTGCTGGCGTTCATATTGGCCCTTTCTGCTATATCGGTTCTCAGGTTGAGATCGGTGCGGGGACGGTGCTGAAATCACATGTCGTCGTCAATGGCGTCACTAAAATTGGTCGCGACAACGAAATCTATCAGTTCACGTCAATTGGTGAAGTGAATCAGGATCTCAAATATGCTGGGGAACCGACCCGCGTTGAGATCGGCGATCGTAACCGCATCCGTGAAAGCGTCACGATTCATCGTGGCACGGCACAGGGCGGCGGGTTGACTAAAGTCGGTAGCGATAACTTGTTGATGATCAACACGCATATCGCACATGACTGCGTCGTGGGCAGCCGTTGTATTCTGGCGAACAACGCGACGCTGGGCGGCCACGTTTCCGTCGATGATTTTGCGATTATCGGTGGGATGACGGCCGTGCACCAGTTCTGCATTATCGGTGCTCACGTCATGGTTGGCGGATGTTCCGGTGTGGCGCAAGACGTGCCGCCGTATGTGATCGCGCAGGGTAACCACGCGACGCCGTTTGGCCTGAATATTGAAGGCCTGAAGCGTCGTGGATTCGAGAAAGACACCCTGCACGCGATTCGTAATGCGTACAAGCTTCTCTACCGCAGCGGTAGAACGCTGGACGAAGTGAAACCGGAAATTGAAGCGCTGGCGGCTGAACACCCGGCTGTGCAGGCGTTTACCGATTTCTTTGCCCGTTCTACTCGCGGCATCATTCGTTAATCTATGTCATCACGTCCTTTGACTATTGGGCTGGTCGCCGGAGAAACTTCCGGCGACATCCTTGGCGCAGGCCTGATCCGTGCGCTAAAAGAAAAGGTGCCTGATGTGCGGTTTGTCGGCGTTGCCGGGCCACGTATGCAGGCCGAAGGCTGTGAAGCCTGGTACGAGATGGAAGAACTGGCCGTTATGGGCATTGTTGAAGTGCTTGAGCGGCTTCCTCGACTGCTGAAAATTCGGCGGGATTTAACCCAGCGCTTTAGCGAGCTTCAGCCCGATGTCTTCGTCGGCATTGATGCACCTGATTTCAATATCACGCTGGAGGGCAACCTCAAAAAGCGCGGTATCAATACTATTCACTACGTCAGCCCTTCTGTGTGGGCATGGCGTCAAAAACGCGTTTTCAAAATAGGTAAAGCGACCAATCTGGTGCTGGCCTTCTTGCCTTTTGAAAAAGCGTTTTACGATCGTTTCAATGTCCCTTGTCGCTTTATCGGTCATACGATGGCTGATGCAATGCCGCTGCATCCCGATAAGCTGGCTGCACGTGCGACGTTGGGTATTGCGCCCGATGTGCCTTGTCTGGCGCTACTGCCGGGCAGTCGCGGTGCAGAAGTTGAAATGCTTAGCGCAGATTTCCTCAATACAGCTGTGCTACTGCGTCAGCATTTTCCCGATCTGGAAATCGTGGTTCCGCTGGTCAACAGCAAGCGCCGTGAACAGTTCGAGCGGATAAAAAGTAGCGTGGCGCCCGATCTACGCGTGCATCTGCTGGATGGGCAAGCGCGAGAAGCCATGATTGCCAGTGATGCGGCGCTATTGGCATCCGGTACGGCAGCACTGGAGTGTATGTTGGCTAAATGCCCGATGGTTGTGGGTTATCGTATGAAGCCCTTTACCTTCTGGTTAGCACAGCGTCTGGTCAAAACGCCGTGGGTGTCGCTGCCGAATTTGCTGGCTGGGCGCGAGCTGGTGACGGAATTGCTACAGACCGATTGTACGCCGGATAAGCTGGCCGCCGCGCTGCTGCCGCTGTTTGCCGATAAGGAAAAAATGGCTGAGCTACGCACGACGTTTGTGGATTTGCATCAGCAGATCCGCTGCAATGCCGATGAGCAAGCAGCTCAGGCGGTACTGGAATTAGTTAAGCCATGTTAATAAGACCATGAGTGAAATATTTATCTATCCGCAGGCGACCTGCATCGCTGGCGTTGATGAAGTGGGCCGTGGCCCTCTGGTTGGTGCGGTCGTGACGGCTGCGGTGATTCTTGACCCGACTAGGCCAATTGTCGGGCTGGCGGATTCCAAAAAGCTGAGTGAAAAACGTCGACTGTCGCTCTATGATGAAATCAAAGAGAAGGCATTGGCGTGGAGCCTTGGCCGTGCGGAACCGGAAGAGATTGACCAACTGAATATCCTGCATGCTACCATGCTGGCAATGCAGCGTGCGGTTGCCGGGTTGGCTGTCGTGCCTGATTTTGTTCTCATTGACGGCAACCGTTGCCCGGCCTTGCCGATGTCCGCTCAGGCGGTCGTTAAAGGGGATAGCCGCGTGGCAGAAATCAGCGCGGCCTCGATTATGGCGAAGGTGACTCGCGATCGTGAGATGGTCGAGTTAGATCAACGCTTCCCCGCTTACGGTTTTGCCCAACACAAAGGCTATCCAACGGCTTTTCATCTGGAGAAACTGGCCGCACTGGGTGCCACTGAGTTTCACCGTCGGAGCTTCGCGCCAGTCAAACGTGTACTAGGGTTGGCTTAAAACATAGGCTGGCGTAAAACATCATCATTCACTCTCGGTATGGCGTGGGCACGTAAGTGTGCCGTTGCCATGCTGACTAATCGATAAATTCTGGGATCTGGAGATGGCCGAACCACGTTTTGTTCACCTGCGTGTTCACAGTGACTATTCCATGATCGATGGGCTAGCCAAAGTCGGTCCGCTGGTAAAAAAAGCGGCAGCACTCGGCATGCCAGCGCTGGCGATTACTGATTTTACCAACCTGTGTGGGCTGGTTAAATTTTATGGCGGCGCGCATGGTGCGGGAATCAAGCCCATTATCGGCGCAGATTTCTGTGTCGAAAGCGACGAATTGGGTGATGAGCTCGCGCATCTTACCGTCCTAGCCATGAATAATGCTGGCTACCAGAATCTGACGCTGCTGATTTCACACGCTTATCAACGAGGTTATGGCGCTGCTGGGCCGACGATTGACCGAGATTGGCTTATTGAGCATCAGGAAGGGCTGATTTTACTGTCTGGCGGCCGCCGAGGTGATGTTGGCCGATTTTTGCTGCGCGGTAACCAAACGCAAGCTGAACAGTGTCTGGCCTTCTATCAGGAACACTTCCCCCAGCGTTACTATCTGGAACTGATCCGCACGTCCCGCCCCGATGAAGAAAGCTATTTGCATGCCGCCGTTGAATTGGCGACGAAGCACGGTGTGCCCGTGGTGGCGACCAATGAAGTGTGTTTTATCAGCACCGATGATTTTGACGCTCACGAAATTCGCGTGGCTATTCACGATGGCTACACGCTTGATGACCCCAAACGCCCACGTCATTACAGCCCTCAACAGTACATGCGTACCGAAGAGGAAATGTGCGAGCTGTTTGCGGATATCCCCGAAGCGCTGGCGAACAGCGTTGAAATTGCCAAGCGTTGTAACGTAACGATTCGTCTGGGTGAGTATTTCCTGCCGCAGTTCCCGACGGGCGACATGAGTACGGAAGATTTTCTGGTTCAGTGCTCGAAAAAGGGGCTGGAGGAGCGTCTCGAATTCCTGTTCCCCGATCCGGAAGTGCGCGCTGAACGTCGCCCTGAATATGATGAGCGTCTGGATATTGAGCTGGGCGTTATCAACCAGATGGGGTTCCCCGGCTACTTCCTGATCGTAATGGAATTTATTCAGTGGTCGAAGGATAACGATGTGCCTGTTGGACCGGGGCGTGGTTCCGGTGCGGGTTCGTTAGTGGCCTACGCGCTGAAAATCACCGATCTGGATCCGCTGGAATTCGACCTGCTGTTCGAACGTTTCCTCAACCCTGAACGCGTTTCCATGCCAGACTTTGACGTCGATTTCTGTATGGAAAAACGCGACAAGGTCATCGATCACGTCGCGGAAATGTACGGACGTGATGCGGTATCGCAGATTATCACCTTCGGTACGATGGCGGCGAAAGCAGTTATTCGTGACGTCGGGCGCGTGCTTGGACACCCTTATGGGTTTGTCGATCGTATTTCAAAGCTGGTGCCGCCCGATCCGGGCATGACGCTGGAAAAAGCGTTTGCTGCTGAACCACAGTTGCCGGAAATTTATGAAGCCGATGAGGAAGTTAAAGCCCTCATCGATATGGCGCGCAAGCTCGAAGGGGTAACGCGTAACGCCGGTAAACATGCCGGTGGGGTGGTGATATCTCCCACCAAGATTACCGATTTTGCGCCGCTGTATTGTGATTCGGAAGGGAACCATCCGGTTACCCAGTTTGATAAGAACGACGTGGAATATGCCGGGCTGGTGAAGTTCGACTTCCTTGGCCTGCGTACGTTGACCATTATCGACTGGGCGCTGGGGATGATTAACGCCCGTCGCGCGAAGCAAGGACAGGAGCCGATTGATATTGCGGCGATCCCGCTCGACGATAAGAAAAGCTTCGATATGCTGCAACGCTCGGAAACCACGGCGGTATTCCAGCTTGAATCGCGCGGCATGAAAGACCTGATCAAGCGACTGAAACCCGACAGCTTTGAGGATATGATCGCGCTGGTGGCGCTGTTCCGCCCTGGCCCGCTGCAATCCGGCATGGTGGATAACTTCATCGACCGTAAGCATGGTCGTGAAGCGATCTCGTATCCTGATATCGAATGGCAGCACGAGTCGCTTAAGCCCGTGCTGGAGCCGACCTACGGCATTATCCTGTATCAGGAACAGGTCATGCAGATTGCGCAGGTTCTGGCGGGCTATACGCTGGGCGGTGCGGACATGCTGCGTCGTGCGATGGGGAAAAAGAACCCGGTCGAGATGGCGAAGCAGCGTGGTGGCTTCGAAGATGGTGCCAAATCTCGTGGCGTGAACGGTGAACTGGCGATTAAGATTTTCGACCTGGTGGAAAAATTCGCCGGTTATGGCTTTAATAAATCTCACTCCGCAGCTTATGCGTTGGTGTCTTACCAAACGCTGTGGTTGAAAGCGCACTATCCAGCAGAATTCATGGCGGCGGTGATGACGGCCGATATGGACAACACGGATAAAGTGGTCGGTCTGGTTGATGAATGCTGGCGGATGGGGTTAAAAATCCTGCCTCCGGACATCAACAGCGGGCTGTATCACTTCCACGTTAACGACGATGGCGAGATTGTTTACGGCATCGGTGCGATTAAAGGCGTAGGTGAAGGGCCGATTGAGGCGATTATCGAAGCGCGTAATCAGGGCGGCTATTTTAGAGAGCTGTTTGATCTCTGCGCGCGTACCGACATTAAAAAGCTGAACCGCCGCGTGCTGGAAAAGCTGATTATGTCTGGGGCATTTGACCGTCTGGGGCCGCATCGCGCCGCGCTGATGAATTCATTGCCTGATGCGCTGAAGGCTGCCGATCAGCATGCGAAAGCGGAAGCCATCGGTCAGGTGGATATGTTCGGCGTGCTGGCCGATGCGCCTGAACAGGTTGAGCAATCCTACAGTACGGTGCCGCCGTGGCCGGAGCAGGTGGTGCTGGATGGTGAACGTGAGACGCTGGGGCTGTACCTGACTGGCCACCCGATCACGCAATATATTAAGGAAATTGAACGCTATGCCGGTGGCGTGCGTTTGAAAGATATGCACCCGACGGATCGGGGTAAAATGACCACTGCCGTTGGGCTGGTGTTGGCGGCTCGCGTCATGATCACCAAGCGGGGTAACCGTATTGGTGTCTGTACATTGGACGATCGTTCCGGTCGCCTTGAGATAATGCTGTTTACCGATGCATTGGAAAAATATCAGCATTTACTTGAGAAAGACCGTATCCTTATCGCCAGTGGACAGGTCAGCTTTGATGACTTCAGCGGCGGGCTTAAAATGACCGTCCGAGAGTTAATGGATATCAGTGAAGCGCGGGAAAAATACGCGCGCGGGCTTGCTATCTCGCTGACTGACAGGCAAATTGATGACCAGCTATTAAACCGTCTCCGCCAATCGTTGGAACCCCATCGATCGGGGACGATCCCAGTGCATCTCTATTACCAGCGTGAAGATGCGCGCGCCCGGTTACGTTTCGGCGCAGCATGGCGTGTAACGCCTGCCGATGCGCTACTGAACGAGCTGCGCGGATTAGTGGGTAATGAGCAGGTGGAACTGGAATTTGACTAATATAGGAATACTATGAGTCTGAATTTTCTTGATTTTGAGCAGCCGATTGCAGAGTTGGAAGCGAAAATTGACTCGCTGACCGCAGTCAGCCGTCAAGACGAAAAATTGGATATTAATCTGGACGAAGAAGTCCAGCGCCTGCGTGAGAAGAGCGTTGAACTGACGCGCAAAATCTTTGCCGATTTGGGTGCCTGGCAGGTTGCGCAATTAGCGCGCCATCCGCAACGTCCTTATACGCTTGATTATATTAAGCATATCTTTACCGACTTTGATGAATTGGCTGGCGATCGTGCCTATGCCGACGATAAAGCCATTGTCGGCGGGATTGCCCGTTTGGAGGGGCGTCCGGTGATGATCATTGGTCATCAGAAAGGACGTGAAACCAAAGAAAAGATTCGCCGTAATTTTGGCATGCCGGCACCGGAAGGCTATCGCAAAGCGCTGCGCCTGATGGAAATGGCCGATCGCTTCAGAATGCCGATCATCACCTTCATCGACACGCCGGGCGCTTATCCGGGCGTTGGTGCAGAAGAACGTGGTCAGTCTGAGGCTATCGCGCGTAACCTGCGTGAAATGTCGACGCTGCGTGTGCCAATCATCTGTACCGTTATCGGTGAGGGTGGTTCCGGTGGTGCACTGGCTATCGGCGTGGGTGACAAGGTCAACATGCTGCAATACAGCACCTACTCGGTTATTTCACCGGAAGGCTGTGCGTCTATCCTGTGGAAAAGTGCAGATAAAGCGCCGCTGGCGGCGGAAGCCATGGGCATCATTGCGCCACGTCTGAAAGAGCTGAAACTGATCGATACCGTGATCCCTGAACCGCTGGGTTCCGCGCACCGTAACGTCCCGGTGATGGCAGAGTCTCTGAAAGCACAGCTGCTGGCCGACCTGCTCGACCTCGACGGCCTGACGGAAGAAGAGCTGTTGAACCGCCGTTATCAGCGTTTGATGAACTATGGTTACTGTTAAGTACAGTGGTTACTGCTGATAAGGTGATTGTCTGATTGATGTGTTATCAATCAGGCGATTCTGGCGTTACTTTGAAAATCCGTTGTCAGAAATGACAGCGGATTTTTTGCTATGAGGGTTTGAAGCATGCTGAAGCTGCTCGATGTCCATCACATTGCGGTTATTGCCTCTGACTACGAACGCAGCAAGGCATTTTATTGTGATGTGCTGGGGTTTACGTTGAACAACGAGGTCTACCGTGAAGCGCGGCAGTCGTGGAAAGGCGATCTCTCGCTGAATGGGCGCTATACCATTGAGCTATTTTCTTTCCCCCATCCACCTGCGCGCGTGAGTCGCCCTGAAGCCTGTGGCCTGCGCCATCTGGCCTTTGCCGTAGCTAACGTAGAACAAGCTGTCGCCTCGCTGGAACAAGCTGTCGCCTCGCTGGAACAGGCTGGCGTTATCTGTGAACCTGTCCGGATCGATCCTGACACGCAGCAGCGCTTCACCTTTTTCTCCGATCCTGACGGCTTGCCTTTAGAACTGTATGAGATCTGATACCGTGGACCACACCGAACCTGATGATGGACTGCTCCAGACGATCGCGACGCAAACAGCCGGATGCGGGTCGATCCTGCTGGCCTACAGCGGTGGTCTGGATTCTAGCGTGCTATTGCATCTGCTGGTGGCTCTGCGTCAGCGCTCTGGGCTGTCCATTCGTGCAGCTTATATCCATCATGGTTTAAATCCGCTGGCCGATAGCTGGGCTGAACATTGTCGTCAGCAGTGTGAACGCAGGCAGGTGCCGTTTGCCTCGCTGTCTGTGACGGTTGAGGCGCAGAACGGCGGTATCGAAGCCGCGGCCAGAACGGCACGTTATCAGGCTTTGCAAGCGCATCTGCAAGAGGGCGAAGCCTTGCTGACGGCGCAACATCTGGATGACCAGAGCGAAACTTTTTTACTGGCGCTTAAACGCGGCAGTGGGCCTGCCGGATTATCTGCGATGGCGGCTCAAAGTACGCTCGGTCATCATCGTCTTGTGCGTCCGCTGTTAGGCGTTTCTCGCTTGCAGTTGGAAGCGTATGCGCAGCGGCATCAGCTTGACTGGATTGAAGACGACAGCAATCAGGACGAACGTTTTGACCGCAATTTTCTACGTCATCAGATCTTACCGCGATTGACGCAGCGCTGGCCGCATTTCTCCTCCGCCGTGGCGCGTAGTGCCGAGCTTTGTGCTGAACAGGAACAACTGCTAGATGAGCTGCTGGAGGAGTCATTGCAGGCGCTATGCCAGCCGGATGGCGCGCTGAGCATTGACGGCCTGCTGCCACTAAGTCCGGTGCGTCGTTTTGCACTCCTGCGTCGCTGGCTGGCACAGCAAGGGGCGACGATGCCCGCACGTGAACAGTTACAGCGACTCTGGGATGAAATCGCGACGAGCCGTCAGGATGCGGAGCCGGTATTGCAACTGAATCAGATGCAGGTTCGTCGTTTTCGTCAGCATCTCTATCTGCTACCGCTGATGTCGTCGCTAAAAGACCATATTATCCCGTGGCAGTCGCCGTCATGTCCGTTATCGCTACCCGACAATCTAGGCACGCTGTCGTTGGCCGATAGCGGTGTGGCGATTCGCGCGCCGGAAAACGGTGAGTCGGTGAGTATCCGTTTTTCGACCAGCGGAACCGTGCATATTGTCGGTAGAGCCCACGGGCGACAAATCAAGAAGCTCTGGCAGGAGTTGGGTGTTCCGCCCTGGTGGCGCGACCGTACGCCGCTGGTGTTCTACAACGAGCAGCTGATTGCGGCAGTGGGACGATTCGTCACGCGAGAAGGGCAGGTGAGAGAAAACCAGCCTGTATGGCACATAGTTTGGGAAAGATAAGTTTGGGAAAAATAAGCCTGAAGCTTGAAGCAAAAGCGCTGAAATAAAAACGGACAACCTGCGTTGTCCGTTTTGGAAGCATTTGTTCAGCGTTTGCCGCTGAATGAAAGGAAAAGTCTGTCAGGATTCGCTGACGACGACCTTCCCGATTTCAGGATGACTGAAACTGACGATGTGGTCGAGACGCAGCTCGCGCGTTGTGCCTGAGGCTTCAATCACCAGATATTCGACCTGCTTACGTGAGATCATATCACTGGCTTTACCGGTCACAACTTCACCATTGCGTAGTTCCAGCGTCAGCGTCAAATTCTGCTGACAAGTGGCTTCCAGGCTGTCGTAATCATCACAGTTGATGGGTTGATATTCATTACTCATTGACATAATCACTCACCAATAAGTTAGCGGCGGCAAAAGCGGCCTGTTCCCTGACGGAGGATGGCAACGCATCATTCGCGGCGATGCCATCCAGGGTTTTCAAAACACAACCCAGCGAATCGGGTATATAGCCCAGATCGCCACTGGCGATCTCTGCGTATAAGCGACGTACTAATTCACAGTATTCTTGCACTATATCCTCCCTTAAAAGCTTAGCTCGGTAGATATTCATGCATCATCACTTGCTGTGGTGCGCGATGTTGTAAGCCTACGAAGATAAACTCTATTTATCAAACCGACTATAGCATAGGCACTAACAGGATATCAGTAGTCCTTAGAGGCCTAATCTATCGGTTACGTGGCAGATATCACCTTTACTGTGAGGATGGCGCTAACTCAAGTAAACTAGGAGGGAATAAAGACGAGGTCACTGATGGCATTAAAAGCAACGGTTTACAAAGCAGCAATCAATATTGCCGATATGGATCGGAATTTTTTTCACGACGCGAGCCTGACGATAGCGCAGCATCCGTCTGAAACTGAGCAGCGCATGATGCTGCGGCTTTTAGCGTGGATTTGCCATGCTGATGAAAATCTGCGCTTTACCAAAGGGCTCAGCGCAGATGACGAGCCGGAAATCTGGCGACGTAACGATACGATGGAACTGGAACTGTGGATTGAGCTAGGCCTGCCGGATGAAAAACGGCTCAAAAAAGCCTGTAATCAGTCCCGCTCCGTGGTGTTGTACGCCTACAGCGAGCGTGCGGCACAGGTTTGGTGGAGTGCAATATCGGGCAAGGTCTCCGGGTACAAGAACCTGGCTATCCGCTTTTTGGATGATAATCAACTGGCTCAGCTTGCCGGACTGGTTCAACGCACTATGTCATTGCAGGCAACGATACAGGAAGGCACGATCTGGTTATCTGACGATAAGAATAGTCTGGAAATAGCATTTTCTGAGTGGAAAATCCCTCAGACTCAGGGATGATAACAGATTGGATATATTCCAGATCGTTGAGTCAAAACGATAAAAACAGGGCAGAGACGGCAGGAAAATAATGATGAAAAAACTGGCTATCGGTGTGCTGTTGATTGCAGGGATTTCTGGGTTGATCGGGTGTCATACCCGCTCGCAAGTTCAGGAAGAACCCCTTAAACCAATGGCGCAAAGTTATCGTGGCGTTTTACCCTGTGCGGACTGCGGAGGGATTGATACGTCACTGTTTTTGGAAAAAGACGGGACTTTTGTTCTGCGCGAACAGTATCAAACGACACGAGAGGGCAACAACACGTTTGCTTCCTATGGGCAATGGCGGCGCACTGCCGACAAGCTGGTGCTGACGGATAGCGCGGGCGAAAAACGTTACTTCCGCCCAGTTAATAACACTCTTGAAATGCTGGATCAGGAAGGTCTGCCCATCAATTCTTCTCTTCCTCGCCAACTGACGGCAACCGAGCAGGCATTGCCGGATACGCCGATGTCGATGAAGGGGATGTACCGCTATCTAGCGGATGCTGCAACGTTCTCTGACTGTGCAACCGGAAAAACGTTTGTGGTGGCGAGTAATGCCGTGCTGGAAAGGTTGTACCTTCGTACGACGGCGTCGGCAGGTGAACCGGTGCTGGTTTCCTTCACCGCGCATTTTGCCGTTATTCCATCAATGGAAGAAGGGCAGATGGTGAAAGCGGTGGTCCCTAACAGCAGCGATAACGCACGCATGAACGCGCGGGCAAACTGCGATACACAGATAGACTAACGCAGCATTAAAAAGAAAAGGCACTGATTCCAGTGCCTTTTTTGTATCGATTTGCCTCGCTCTAACTCGTGTTAGAGCATTTTCTTTAGCTGATAAAGCCAATCTAACGCCTGACGTGGCGTGAGCGCATCAGGATCGATGGCTTCCAGCGCTTCAATGGCCGGTGACGGCTCATCATTGCTCAGCAGCGCCAACTGTGCGCCATCGATATGGCTGGATGATGCATTATTCGATAGCGTTTCCAGCTCCTTCAGCTTCTGGCGTGCGCGCTTAATCACTTCTTTCGGTACGCCTGCCAGTGCGGCGACGGCAAGGCCATAACTTTTGCTGGCTGCGCCATCTTGTACGCTGTGCATGAAGGCGATGGTATCGCCGTGTTCGCGCGCATCCAAATGGACATTCACCACGCCTTCCATTTTTTCCGGTAGGGTGGTTAGTTCAAAGTAGTGCGTTGCAAACAGCGTCATCGCTTTGATGCGGTTCGCCAGATTTTCGGCGCAGGCCCAGGCCAGTGACAGGCCGTCATAGGTTGAGGTTCCGCGGCCGATTTCGTCCATCAGCACCAGGCTGTTTTCCGTGGCATTATGCAGAATATTCGCCGTTTCTGTCATTTCCACCATGAAGGTAGAACGGCCAGAGGCCAGATCGTCCGCGGCACCCACACGAGTGAAAATACGATCGACGGGACCAATGACCGCCTGATCCGCAGGCACAAAGCAGCCGATGTGCGCCATCAGCACAATCAGTGCGGCCTGACGCATATAGGTACTTTTCCCGCCCATGTTGGGGCCGGTGATAATCAGCATACGACGCTGTGGTGCTAGCGATAGAGGGTTCGAAATAAACGGCTCACGAAGCACCTGCTCGACGACGGGGTGACGGCCGCCCGTAATTTTGATGCCGGGTTTATCACTCAGCGTCGGGCAGACGTAATTCAGCGTATCGGCGCGTTCAGCCAGATTCGTCAGAACGTCCAATTCTGCCAACGCGGCGGCGCTTTGTTGAAGCTCGGCCAGATGAGGCAGCAGCAGATCGAAAAGCTCATCGTAGAGCGCTTTTTCTAGCGCTAACGCTTTGCCCTTCGAGGTCAGAACCTTATCTTCGTATTCTTTCAGCTCGGGGATGATATAGCGTTCGGCATTTTTCAGCGTCTGGCGGCGTACGTAGTGGATCGGCACCAGATGGCTTTGACCACGGCTGACCTGAATGTAATAGCCGTGTACGCCATTGAAGCCGACTTTCAGCGTATCGAGCCCCAATTTTTCGCGTTCACGAATTTCCAGACGATCCAGATAATCGCTGGCACCGTCAGCCAGCGCGCGCCATTCATCCAGCTCTGCATGGTAGCCCGGCGCGATGACACCGCCGTCACGTACCAGCACAGGTGGTGCTTCGACAACGGCTCGTTCCAGCAAATCACGTAGCTCATCGAATTGCCCAATTAGGCTGACCAGACGACGAACGGAATCAGTATCCAGTGGCGCAAGCTGCTCACGAATATCGGGAAACTGCTGGAAAGCGTGGCGCATACGAGCCAGATCGCGCGGGCGTGCCGTGCGCAACGCGAGTCGCGCCAGAATACGCTCCAGATCGCCGACCTGTCGCAGAGAGGGTTGCAGATCGGGAGTGATGTCCTGCAACGCGCTGATAGCCTGCTGGCGCTGTTTGAGCGCCTCAATATCGCGGCTGGGCATGTGAATCCAGCGCTTCAGCATCCGGCTGCCCATTGCCGTCACGGTGCAGTCCAGTACGGCGGCCAGCGTATTCTCCACGCCGCCGGACAGATTCTGCGTCAGTTCAAGGTTACGGCGGGTGGCCGCATCCATGATGATGCCGTCCTGCTGGCGTTCCATCGTAATTCCGCGGATATGCGGCAGCGAGGTGCGCTGGGTGTCTTTCGCATATTGCAGCAAGCATCCGGCGGCCCGCAGCGCGAGTTTCGCCTGCTCTACGCCGAAACCGGTCAGATCGCGAGTGCCAAATTGCAGGTTAAGCTGCTGGCGTGCGGTATCGGGCTCAAATTCCCACAGCGGACGGCGGCGAAGCCCATGGCGATTTTCGATCAAATCCATGGATTCAAAGGATTCAGGGTAGAGTAATTCTGCCGGGTTGGTGCGCTGCAATTCGGCAGCCATGGTTTCCCGATCGTCCGGCTCGCTCACGCGAAAGCGTCCAGAGCTGATATCCAGGGTGGCATAACCGAATCCCCGACCGTCCTGCCAGATTGCAGCCAGCAGGTTATCCTGCTTTTCCTGCAATAGCGCTTCGTCGCTAATGGTTCCCGGCGTGACGATGCGTACGACTTTACGTTCTACTGGACCTTTGCTGGTGGCGGGATCGCCAACCTGTTCGCAGATAGCGACGGATTCGCCCATTTGCACCAGTCTGGCAAGGTAATTTTCAACGGCATGGTGGGGAACGCCTGCCATCGGTATCGGTTCCCCTGCGGAGGCACCACGCTTCGTCAGCGAGATATCCAGCAGTTGAGAAGCCCGCTTGGCATCGTCATAGAACAGCTCATAAAAATCGCCCATGCGGTAAAACAGCAGGATTTCCGGATGTTCAGCCTTTAACCTAAAGTACTGCTGCATCATGGGAGTGTGGGCAGTGAAATCCTTGTCGGTAGAATCTTTCATATTGATTTTACTCAGTCTTAACGCTTTTGTTCGTTCAGGTGATGGCATTGGGTTTGATGGCAAACCTTACGGATGGCTCATCACCTGAGCATTGAAATGGAATGCCAGAAGTATACTGACTGACGGATGAAAAACATCACCCGCGAATGCGCTATCTTACCACTGCTTGCCGTCATTTGGCGTCAGACGACGTTACCAGACTGAGACAGGGATGCGTATGCGATTTTTCCTCTATTGCTCAAGTGCGCGAGGCGGCTCGCAAGTTTGTCCGGAAAAGGTATAAGGTCAATAAGGTGAGGATTAAGTCAAATCGGGGAACAATCAATGTTATTGAGCTTATAATGGGTGGCATTTTTGCCTAATGCTGCAGTCAATCATAGGGTAAGATTGCAGCAGCAAAAGAAAGTATCAGCCTGCATAACATGTTAAAGGAATCTGTCCGTAAGCGCTTCGCAAACATGAATTGAGCCGAAGGGCGAAAATTTAGCTGATTAGTAGAACAAACAACCAAGGGAATGGACGATGGACAAAAGAGCACTAGTCTTAAAATCAGGATTGACTGTCAGGGAGCTACTTCGCCTGAAAAATAACTACGTGTATGTCAAAAGCGATGATTTCAAATTTAATACCCCAATGAAGAAAGCCGAGTCCTTTACTGATTATGTTTTTATATTCGCACGTTTATGCTGGGAAGCAACGTATCTTCCTGTCTTCATGAGTCTCTTTTTTTCAATTTATGCTTACTATGATAGTGGTAATATAATTGCCTCTATAAAAATTTTTATTATTATTTTTTCTATAGCTGTTTTTTGTTTTTTTAAAGTCAAGTGTGATTCTTATAATATACGCATGGTTACGATTATAAAATTAATCAGGTTTAGATTGATTGTTTTTTTTAGTAACTAATTTTATTTGAATGTTATTCAGAGTCGAGATTGGTTAAGCGGAAATGGCTTATGTTAAGAGCGATGGAGTGCATAATGGATAAACGAGAGCTAATATTAAAATCAGGATTGAGCGTCAGGGAATTGCTTCTCCTGAAAAAGAACTATGTAGATACAAAAAATAGGGCTTATGGCAAAGAGATGAAAATAAAAAACATTGAGCCTTTTTATGACTATATTTATTTTATCGCATATCTGTGCTGGAATAAGATGTTGGTTCTTTTTCTTATGTCTTTGGGGTTTGCTATTTACAATTACTATGAATACCGCGTTGTGATGGATAGTATGAAAATATTTTTATTAATTTATGGCATTGTGTTTTTCAGTTTTACGAAAGCTAAAAGTGAAAATTATAAAATAACAATGGTTATGATGATTAAATTAATCCCCATCCGTTTTTTAAATTCATTTAACTATTTGGTTAAGTTTTGAATGAAATTCTTTTTTGTGTATTTTAGCAATGACACAGTCATTGCTATAGGATTAATTGGATACTTTGAAATTACTATTTATCACCAAGAAGATAATTTTCATCTGTAAATTCCGCATATACTTTATGACCAGAACTTCCTACCATATAAAGCTTCATTATATTACTTGCTGCATTATATTTAGTCTTGAAATCTTTCGGTACATATCTAAATAGTTTTGTCGTCCTAGGTTTGTCCATAAATCCTCTTGATGCCAATCGTGTGGGGCTGTCTACTAAAGTTGGTGTTCTGAATGAAGCATAAATAGTGAGTGTCAAATCCGCAACGCTATACAAAGCATCTCCAGCGTCATTGTTATATCCGGCTTGTGAAGCAAGAAACCTATATATATTTCTTACTGGTCCAGAACCATACTTACCATCAAATATTATTGGAGATACTGACTCATAAACATTACTGAATCCATGAGCCATTAATAAAACGCCAAATGATTTGAAGTGCTTTACATTGAGATCTTTTCCTAATTGATTTAATCGATATCCCATAAATGCCTGAAAACCACCAGAAACAACACCAGATGCGATTTTGGTGTATTTTAAAACACCCTGGTCTTCAAATATATCCGTAACGATATATTTTACATAATCACCAGTTCGTAGTTTTTGGTAGTCTCTTTCTGTTTCTTCACGCTCGGTTACCAATTCATGAAAGATATGATTTTTATCAAAAAAACTAATTGTTGATGACCTGAGTTTCATCTCTGTTTCATTGATGAAATCCTCAATTTCACGAAGATAACGCATTCTTAATGTTTTATCTTGAATGAAAAAAGAGGAAGCCAACAGAGCAACCCTCCTCAGGCGGTTGCTTTCCTCTAAAAAGTGAAATTGATGTGCCGAATCGATACTCATCTTAATATTCCACATCTTTCCATAAGATATAAGAGCTTGTCCGTGCAACTACATGTTCCCATTCAATCGATGCGAACTTGAATGAAATATTTTCCTGAGGCTGTAATTCGTTGTGTGTTAATGAGTTTGGGGCGAAAAAGCGAATATCATTGATAACAGCATCTCTTAACACCATTTTAAAATAGAGTTCATTACCACCTGATTGAGAAGTCCTGTAAAAAAAGAACTCACAGGTTAGCTTTTCATTACCATTCAACGCCTGTGCCAGAAGCGGTGTGGCTTTATCTATTGGCTTTCTGATTTCGACAGGGGAGAGTGAAACGTTATCTTGTCTTGTTATCTGGTTCATTAACTCATAAACAAAAATCTCATCTTCATGAGCGATCTGATACTTGTTACCAATTGAGTCTGCACTTGAACAACCCGCAGAGATCAGACCTTGCTTGATGCCGGTGAGTTTTAGATAGATCAAATTTGCCATTATTTATTCCTTAATGTTGTCCATAATCCAGCCCCCATAAATCCTTTTTCCTTATGGGAGGGTAATTTCTGCATTTTTAGTCAACGAGTCAATAGTGGTTATCGGGCGAGGTATATAACTTGAAATGCTTGATTTTTGAAGTGATTAACATGCTAACTATTTTTAATTTAACTAATATTGATTAGAGGAGGGTGGTCTGGGCGCGCGAGGCCGTTGGCAATTTTTCCAAAGTATGGTGTTATGCCCCGCGCTGATTTCTTATTCTGCGTGTGATTCAATGGCCTGAACTTTTTGCCAGCTAGGTAGGTTTTTCAGGCGCTGAGAGTAACGCTGAATATTCGGGAATCGTTCTCTGGGAACGAGTCGTTCGACGACGGTATTAATAACGAAGCCCAGCATAATATCCGCACCGCTCAGCGTATCGCCCACGATAAATTCCCGTGAAGATAACGAGTCGTCTAAGAATGAAAAGACTTTCTCGAATTCATTGTCAGCGTAATCCTCAAGGAAATTCAGCGTAGTGCCAGTGCTTTTTTCAAACTCGCCAAAGATCTTCAATAAAACCGGCAGCATTGCGGAGCTTTCCGCAAAGTGTATCCACTGCAGATAATCAATGTATTCGGCTGCGTTTGCATCCGGGGCTAAGTGTCTTGCATGGCGATTAATTAGGTATTCAACGATAGCGCCGGATTCTGCGATGATCTTGCCATCTTCTTCAATCAGTGGGGATTTACCTAAAGGATGTATCGCTTTCAATGAGGCTGGTGCCAGATGCGTTTTTTCATCCCGCTGATATCTGACAAGCTCATAAGGTATCCCTGCTTCCTCAAGCAGCCAGAGAATACGCACAGACCGCGAATCATTAAGATGATGCAATTTTAATCCCATGTCACGCTTCCTTAAATCCTGATGGTTTGAGCTAATCGCCATAGTGGTGTTCCCGCTATGTGCATTGATTCCATGTCACACAGGCAGAGTAGCGGTTCTGATGGTTCACGGCTAACAAGGCTATTTTTGAAGGGGCATAAATATTTTTATGAGGTGGTTATGCCCACGAATGCTGGATAAAAAATATGAGCCGCACTCACCGCACCACGCACATCGGCTGGCCTGAGACTGGTTCGGCGTGGATCTCTGCATCGATGCTGAATACCTGTTGTAATAATGCCGGTTTCATGACCTCGTGCGGTGAACCCTGCGCCATCACTCGCCCGCCCGCCAGCATCACCAGATGATCGCAGTAGCGGCTGGCCTGATTCAGATCGTGTAGGACGGTCACCACCGTTTTGCCGGCCTGATTGAGTTCACGCAGCAGCTTCATTAACTCGACCTGATGGTTGATATCAAGATAGGTTGTCGGCTCATCGAGCAGGACGACGGGCGTATCCTGCGCCAGCAGCATCGCCAGAAACGCCCGCTGACGCTGTCCACCGGACAAATCGGTTAACCGTTTGTCGGCGAGATCGACGATGTGTGTTTTCTCCATCGCGAGCTGTACGCGCTGGCGATCGTCCTGAGATAACCGTCCCCATAGCGATAGCCAAGGGCTGCGTCCGTAGGCCACCATGTCGCGCACGGTGATCCCCTCTGGCGTCAAATGCTGCTGCGGTAACAGCGCCAGATGGCGCGAGAGCTGGCGGGCAGAGAATGCAGAGAGCGGCTTGCCGTTGAGCTGAATAGCGCCGGATTCCGGGGTAAGCAGCTTGGCGAAGCACTTCAGCAGCGTTGATTTGCCACAGCCGTTGGGGCCGAGCAGGGCGGTAATTTTTCCGGCGGGTAGCGACAGCGACAGTCCGTCGAGAATACGCTTGTCGCCATAGCCCGCCGTCAGGTTTTGTGTTGTCAGTTCCATTTAGCGCATTCTCACGAGAAGCCAAAAAAACCAGGGCGCGCCGATAATGGCAGTGAGCACCCCTGCGGGTAATTCCATCGGTGGGTTCAGCGTGCGCGCCAGCAGATCGGCAAGCAGCAATACCAGCGCACCGGCAACGGCAGAAGCAGGAAGGAGCCAGCGGTGCCGTCCTCCTACCAGATAGCGGATCAGATGCGGCACCACGAGGCTGATAAAGCCGATAGGCCCGCACACGGCCACGCTGGTTGCGGCGAGTGCGACGGCGAGTGCCAATCCCCAAAACTGAATGCGGCCGATATTCACGCCCAGCGTGCTGGCGCGATCGTCGCCCAGCGCGAGCAAATCCAGATCGCGGCAAAAACGCAGGCCGAGCGGAATCAATACGCAGAGGACGGGCAGCGCGACCATAACGAATGACCAGTCGCGTCCCCATAGGCTACCCGTCAGCCACAGCAGCGCGTTGTTGATATCCTGCGGGCGGGAGAGAATCAGGTAATCGGTGATGCTTGCCCAAGTGGCGGACAGCGCGACGCCGATGAGTGCCAGCCGCATCGGGGATGATGTTCCCGCGATGAGACGCAGGAGTAGCAGCCCGGCGATGCCCCCGATAAACGCGAGTAGCGGCAGCCAGATCACGGGCAGTGCAGGCACCAGCATCAGCGCGCCGACGGTCGCCAGACTTGCCGCGTGGTTCACGCCGAGAAGATCCGGCGATGCCAGCGGGTTACGCACAATCCCTTGCACCAGCACGCCGGAAATGGCCAGTGCTGCGCCGACGAACAACGCCAGCAGCACGCGCGGCAAACGGTATTGGGTCAGTACATAATGATGTTCGCTGGTGCTGTGCCAGCCGCTCATCAACGCCGACCACGGCAGCGGAATTGCTCCCATGCGCAGCGACAGAATGCTGGTGGCAAGTAACAGCAGCGTAATCGAGATGAACACAATAGCGGGGCGCATTATCCTCGCCTCCTTGCCAGCCACACGAAACAGGGAGCGCCGATTAGCGCCAGTACCGCGCCGGCAGGCAGTTCGCCCGGCCAGGCGAGCGCGCGGGCGAGCAGATCGGCCAGTAACATAAACGCTGCGCCCATCAGCATGCTCATGGGGAGCATCTTTCTCTGGTCGTAACCGATCCAGAAACGCGCCAGATGCGGTATTAACAGGCCGATAAACGCCACCGGGCCGGCGACGCTCACGCAGGCCCCCACCAGAATCAGCACGGCCAGATTGAGAATCAGGCGCAGACGACCTAAGTTGACGCCCAGCGTATGGGCGCTGACGTCACCGATGTTCAGCAGATTAAGCTGATTCGCCAGCAGCAAGACAATCGGGGTGACAGTGATGACAAACGGGAAGAGTTGCCAGAATTCGACCCAGCGTGCGTGCGATACGCCACCCGCCAGCCAGTAAAAAATGCCATAGGCGTGATCTTCCGCCAGCAGGAGCGTAATCCGCGTTAAGGCCATGCACAGCGCGGAAAGTGCGACGCCCGCCAGGATCAGTCGATTGCGATCGAGCGTTTGTCGCCAGCCGCCGCCCGCAGCCATTACCATCAGCCAGCATAGGCCGCCACCGCAGGCGGCAACAAAGGCGATAGGGTAACCGGAGAGTGAAGAACTGAATGCGCTGGTCAGTGCCATCGCTAGCGCCGCGCCGCTGTTGATGCCGAGCAGAGAAGGAGAAGCCAGAGGATTATGGGTCAAGGTCTGAAGCAGGGCACCGGACAATGCCAGACTGGCACCGATCAGAACGGCAACCAGACTGCGTGGCAGACGCAGGTTGAGCACCAGCGCCTCGGGTAGTGAAGAGGACGATCCCGTTACCAGCGCTTTGATGGCACGCAAGGCGGGAATGGGGATCGCGGAATAACAGAACAGGCTAAGCCAAAACACGCCCAGCAGTACCGCTATCGGCAATCCCCAACGCCAGAATGGATGAAAACTTTTCTTCATTATTGCTCGTTGCTGACGCTAACGGGCTGATGTTTAAAAATCTTCACCGTATCGCTGCCGATGCGTTCCGCTGCAAAAATGCCGCGCATCCGCGCCCAGGCGTTGCTATCAACGGCGGCAATCTGCTGTTTTTGCTGTGCTTCCAGCAGGTTCCAGAGCGTATCCTGCTGCCAGCGTTTCACAATACTTTCTTCACGATAATGCGTCACGATCAGCCACTGTGGGTTAATCGCCAGCAGCTGTTCCAGATTGATGGAAGCCATCGGGGCGTTGTTGATCGGTTTTGGGACACTCAGGCCGAGTGCGGCCAGCACGCTGCCAGTGTAGGCATCGCTGGAGTACAGGTTAAACTGCTGCTCGCGTGAGGTACCGAAGACCACATTCGTGCCTTTGGGAAGCTGGGAGGCGTAGGCTTTCATCGTCTCACGATGCTGGGCGAGACGCGCCTGCATCGCGCTATCTTTCCCCAATACCTTGCCGATGATCTCCGCGGAGTGCAGGTTTTCTTCATAGGTTTCATTGCGCGACTTCAGCAGCAGCACCGGTGCAATCGCTTTCAGCGCCGTGTAAATGCCGCTATGACGGCTGCTGTCGGCGATAATCAAATCAGGTTTCAATGCGCTGATGGCTTCCAGACTCGGCTGAGCGCGTGTGCCTACGGAATGCCAGGGCTTAAGATGTTCACGGACTTCCGCCAGGATCCGGTCTGGATCGTTATCATCGGCGATGCCGACTGGGCTGACATCGATCGCTGCCAGCGCATCGGCAAAAGACAGTTCCAGCACCACAACACGCTGAGGCGGCGTGTCGAGCGTAAAGGAACCTTGTTCATCCTGCACTGTTACCGCATTGGCGCGGCTCAGTCCGAACAGACAAAGCGTGGTAATTAGTGCAATGCGAATTAGAGCAAACATAGCGTAACCCCATCAGTAGTCATTATTGTGATCGAATAAGTCACGATCGTTAGTCAGGCCGGGCCGTTGCCCGGCGAGTGCGTATGGCGATCAGAATTTCAGCGAGCCTTGCATATAGAAGGTGCGGGGCTGACCGGCATAAATCCCTTTGTTGTTGTCATCGCTGTTCGAGCGCGTGTAGTAGTCGTGGTCGAACAGGTTTTTCACACCAAAGGCCAGATTGAGGTCAGAGAATTGCGGGCCAAAGTCGTAGGCCGCGCGTGCGCCCCACAGCATAAAGCCGGGGATACGTCCGGCGCTGCCATCGGCGCTTTCGGCAACGGTGTTGGCGTTATCGGCGAACTGGCTGGATTGGAACTCGCTGTTCAGGTTGAACGTCCAGTTGCCCGGCTGATAATCGACGCCGAATCCTCCCCGGTGTTTTGAAGAGAAGGGCACCTGATTACCGTAGGTATCGCCCGCTTCGCGAATTTCAGCATTCACATAGGAATAGCGCGCATAAACCGACACCGCATCTAAGCGAGGTGACAGCTCGGCGAGGTGATAACGAGCCTGCGTTTCCAGCCCAGAATGGCGGGTTTTCCCCCGCGTGGTGACGGTGTTGTTGGTCTGATTGGAGTCATACTGGTTATTGAAGTTAACCAGAAAAACGCCCATTTCTGCCGTCAGCGCGCCGTCGTCGTAGCGGGAACCAACTTCCCAGGTGCGCGCTTTTTCTGGTTCCACTTTGCCGCTTTGAGCAGCCTTGCCAATTCGGCTGTACTGTACGGTGCCGAATGATCCTTCGGTGTTTGCATAAAGATTCCAACTCTCGTTAACGTGGTAGAGCACGTTCAAGGCGGGCAGCGGGGCGTTGTAGCTGACGGCTTCGCCTGTGCCTTTCAGCGTGTTGTCCTGATGAGATTTGATGTGCTCAAAGCGCATTCCCGGCGTAATCGTCCAGTTGCCGATATCAACGCGGTCGTCGATGTACCAGGCGTGTGCCTCTGTACCCGCGCGGGTTTCGCGGTCGATAGGGCTGCTGGCGCTTGGCAGCGTTTTGCTGGCGGTGCTGGTGAAATAACGCACCTCATGGGTGGATTCGCTGACATAGCGGTAGCCGACGCCCACTTCATGAGCGGAAGATCCGAGGGTAAAACTTTGGCTGTAGCGCGGTTCGATGCCACGTACCCAATATTCGCGTGGCGACAGGGTAATGATCGAATTCTGTTCCAGATAGCCGCTGCGCAGCGTACGTGTGTAGAAGCCCTGAATATTGAATTTATGCTGCTGATCCGGCTGGTATTGATAGCCCAGACTGGCAAGTTGACGACGTCCCCAGAAGCGATCGTACGGGCGCGTTGACTGCCAGCGATCCGCATTGTAATCGGCACGCGACAGACCGCCCGGCATATCGGCGCTGCCATCGTAATATTGCAGCAGGCTGTTAAAGGTATGCACGTCGTTTGGCGCGTAGCGGCTTTTCAGCATCACGTCGTCAATGCGCGTCGCGCTGTGTTCGCGCCAGTCGCTACCGCGCGTGCCGGAATAGAGCAGCGCCGAGCCAAAACCGTTATCCGCCGTGCCGCCAACCAGCAGATTGTGCGTTTCTTTCGGGTTGTGCTGTGAAGATGTCGGGCTGTGTTGACCTTCTACGCCAGCGCTAATGCCAAACTCTTTCGGGATCGCCCGGGTGACGAAGTTCACGACGCCGCCGACGCTTTGTGGCCCGTAGCGCACGGCACCGCCGCCGCGCACGACATCAATGGCGTCCATATTGCCAAGCGAAATGGGCGCGAGGGAAAGTTGCGGCTGACCGTAGGGCGCAAACGGCACCGGAATGCCGTCCATCAGCACGGTGGAACGGCTGGCGAGGCGTGGGCTGAGACCGCGAATACCAAAGTTCATGGCCAGATCGTGGCTGCCTGTGCCGTTATTTTCTGGCGCATACACGCCCGGCATACGGTTTAAGACATCGCGCATGGTGGTGGCTCCGGTCTTGGCGAAGTCCTCACGACGGATCACATCGCGTGCGCCCGCGTGTTCAAAGACGTCATTTTCACGCGCTTCACCCAGCCAGTCGCCGACGACCGTCAGCGTTTCTTCCGCTGCCGCAGGGATTGGTTCCAGCGTCCAGGCGTTATCGCCCAGCGATTTCAGTTGTAGACCGCTACCCGCCAGCAGGGCTTTCAGGCCGCCATCAACGGTGTAGTCGCCATGCAGACCGTTGCTGCGTTTTCCCTGCGTCAGGCTAGCATCGACCGACAGCGTAATCCCGCTGCGGACGGCATAGTGGTTGAGCGCTTTGTCTAACTCACCAGCAGCAATATCGTAGCGTACGGTGGCGGGAGCCGTCGCCGCGTGGGCCATCCCTGTCGTGAGACCGACTGTCGACAGCAGGCTGAGCTGTATCGCCATGGCTAAAGGGGTTGCTTTACGAAAGGCGCGTAAGAGCGTCATAACATCTCCATCATCATTTTTGTTCTATACACCTAAGTCGAACGAGAGGGAGAAAAAGGACAATCAAGAATGATAATTTTTTTCGTTATCGTTTAGTTTGCGGGAAGGATATTGACCCAGTAACGAGTAATGTACTGAATCTTAACGGGAAGTGTTTTCTCGATAACCTGTAACACCGTATCGGTATTTTTCAGCGGGAAGGTGCCGCTTAACCGCAGCGTCGCGACCTCCGGGCTACAGCGCAGCACGCCATGACGGTAGCGCGATAGTGTCGCTATCACGTCGCCGAGCGGCTTATTGCTGAAACTGAGAATGCCCTGCGCCCAGTTGCTGTCTTCTTCCTCTGCGGATTGGATTTCACCCAGCTCCCGTGCACTGAAGCGCAGGCTTTCGCCCTGCCGCACGATGCGCTCTTGAGTCGGATCTTCTGCCAGTACGACTTTTACCGCATGGTGTTGCACGCTCAGTAGCGTGCTGTCGGCTTCCTGACGGACCGTAAATTCAGTGCCGAGTGCAGTCAGTTGCCCGTGTCGTGTCTGCACGTAGAAAGGGCGACGGCTGGCATCCTGTCCGGTGGTAATGGCGATTTCGCCGTACCAGAGGTGAATACGCCGCTGCTGTGGATCGAAGCGAACATCGACGGCGCTGTCGGTGTTCAGCGAAAGCAGTGTCCCGTCTTCCAGACGCTGCTGACGGATGGCACCTTTAGCCGTGGTGTAATCGGCTCGCAGACCCGTTCCGGTGTCGGAGCGCCAAAGCTGCCACCCGCCGCCAACGCCTAACAGCAGTAAAAGACCTTTCATCACTCTGCGACGGGTGAGCTGGGTATCCTGAAGGGCGCGGTGGGCGACGTTGCCGGGCACGACATTCATCTGGCTGCGCAGATTTTCTACCTGCGACCAGGCCCACTGGTGATCCCCATTTTGCTCATACCACTGCTGCCATTTCTCGGTTTGCTGGAGACTCACGCGTTCGTCGCTCAGTACCGCATACCAATGTGAGGCGGAGCGCAGGGCCTGACGTTGAGAATCGGTCAGCGGGAGGCTCACAGCCCATGCTCCAGACGGAACAGCAGGCAATGCTCGGTGGCCTTGGCAACGTACTTTTTGACGGAGCTGACGGAGACATTTAGTCGCGTAGCGATCTCGCCGTAGGCCATGCCGTCAAGCTGGGAAAGCAAAAACGCCTGTCGTGCTTTGTGGCTCAGGCCATCGAGCATGAGATCCACCTGCTGGAGCGTCTCAAGCTGCTGTTGCTGAATTTCCGGTGAGGGCGCAAGCGCTTCTGGCAACTGCGCCAGCCTGTCCAGATAGGCTTTCTCCAGCGCATTGCGGCGGAAGAGATCGACCATCACGCGCTTGGCAACGGTACACAGAAACGATTTAGGATCGCGGATTGTGGTCAGCGACTCGCCGTTCATCACGCGCAGGAAGGTGTCCTGAGCAATATCATCGGCATCAAAAGAGGATTGGAGCTTGCCCGTTAGCCAGTGCTTCAGCCAGCCGTGATGCGAACCATAGAGTGATTCAAGCGTCAGTTCAGCAGAGGGAGTGGCGTGGTCAGATATCATGGGCAGAAATAGAAAAAACGTATCGACGGTCAATAATAGGGCTCCATGTTAATATGATAATGGTTCTCATTACAATTAAATCACAGAGCGACAGTGATAAGAAAAAAGTGATAGAAAGCAACTGGCTGTTTTTTAAGGTAAATAGGAAAGCAAATAGCGATGTTGCTTTTTCCTGAGAGGCGCTGCGGAATCCGACGGTTCGGGTGTCTTAAAATCAGAATTATTTGAGATATCGATAGATTGTCGGGAAGGGTTGTGTGCTATGTTGGATTTCTCATAATGATGCTGCGTCGCTACTATGAAAAAAAGCCTGCTAGCCTATTTTCAAACGCTCTATTTTAAGAAAAGTTTTTTCTTATTATCTTCCAGCCTGCTTTTTATTCTGGCTTCACTTTTTGCGTTGGTGCTTACGGTTTATTCAACGTTTACGCTCAGACAGTTTGAACACGAAGTTGATGATTTTTCTAACGTCACGGTTGAACATGCTGGGAAAATCATTCTACAGGCGACCTCCGCACTCGATATTTTAGAAAAAAAGTTTCCACCTTATTGTGATGATTTGCATTTAGGTTTACTGCGTAAGAACGCTTACGACAATGATTATATTCAGGATGTGGTTTATATCGATGGGAATCGCCTCCGCTGCTCTTCGATGATGAGCGAAATTAATTCGGTGTTTCTTCCATCGCCCGATTTTCACTATAAAAATAGCTATAATATTTGGTACAAAATTGAAAGTCCGCTGAATAGAAATAAGCCGATGATTTATGTTGGCGCAACGCGTCATCTTGTGGTGTTGAATCCGCGTTCATTTCTGGATGTTCCTTCCTACAGCTATAATATCCAATATGCATTGCTGGAAAAAAATAAGGGAGATGGACGCGTTATTCTATCGGATTTAATGACTGATGATATTTATTCTCGTCTGGTCGTCGGGGAGAATAACCCTGATAAGTTTTATATTGGCGATAAATACTACGTTCTGAAACCGATACCGGATAGCGATCTTGCTCTGGTGGTGAGTGCGGATCAATCCACATCCCTCTCATTTTATCTGAAGATTTTTTTCTCTGCTTTGCCCATTTTTCTGCTGATTTCCCTGATTCTGTCAATCCTTATCTCCAGAAAGTCGCTGACAATTCAGAGTCCGCTCTATGTTCTCAAGCAGGCGCTGAGGCAAA
The DNA here is from genome assembly GCF_002307355.1 of Pectobacterium polaris. Lineage (NCBI taxonomy): Bacteria > Pseudomonadati > Pseudomonadota > Gammaproteobacteria > Enterobacterales > Pectobacteriaceae > Pectobacterium > Pectobacterium polaris. The sequence goes on from NZ_CP017481.1 coordinate 2,310,257, forward strand.
AAGAGTTTGAATTGCATTATCAGCCGATTATTAAATTGGATACTGCTCAGGTCGTGGGATGTGAAGCGCTGATACGCTGGCGTCATTCGGATGGTAACCTGATTACGCCAGACTCTTTTATTCCCATGATTCGTCAGGTTGGGTTGATGAAAGAGTTAACCTTGTTCGTCATTAATGAGGCGCTACAAACAGCCAGTGTACTGAAGAAAAGTGACCCTGACATGTTTGTCTCTATCAATCTTGAGGCGGCCGAATTTGAGGATATGTCCGTTTTCAATTATCTCGTGGAGCAGGTTGCCATATACGATCTCGATGGTGCCAATGTTAATGTCGAATTAACTGAATCATCCATGATTGAACCCCGGAAAGCAGCACCGATGGTGGAGCTGTATCAACAACAAGGCATTGATGTTGCCATTGATGATTTTGGTACCGGCTATTCGGGGCTGTCGTATCTTGAGCGGGTAAAAGCCAATAAGCTTAAAATCGACAAGTCCTTTGTTGGGAATATTAGTGTCCATTCACCGACTGATATTGTGCTGTCTCATATTGTCAGCATGGCGCACTGCCTTAATCTGCATATTGTTGCCGAAGGAGTTGAGACTACGGCTCAGGAAGCCTATCTGAAAAGCCTTGGCGTCGCTTATGCGCAGGGCTGGCTGTATTCCAAAGCGCTAACGCAAGAAGCACTGATTACGTTTCTGGCGGAAAAAGATGAAACAGGGTCGGATGCGTCGTAAAGTCACGATAAACGCGGCTTCACTATCAAAAATACGCATAAAAGGGTAAAATATCGAAAATATGGTAGTTACCTAATGATATTTATTACTTTTTTATTGTGAATTTTTCAGGAGTTTATCATGCAACAGTTGCCTCATTGTCCAAAATGCAGTTCTGAATATACCTGGCAAGAGGGCGAAATTCTTAACTGCCCAGAATGCGGAAATGAGTGGTCGGCGGCAGGCGATGCGCCAGCGCAGGATGACGGTTTAGTCGTGAAAGATGCTAACGGCAATCTGCTGGCGGATGGCGATACAGTAACGGTCATTAAAGACCTGAAAGTAAAAGGCAGCTCAACGCCGCTGAAAATCGGTACCCGCGTGAAGGGCATTCGTCTGGTGGAAGGCGATCACAATATTGATTGTAAAATCGACGGTTTCGGCCCGATGAAGCTGAAGTCCGAGTTTGTGAAGAAGAACTGATCCGGATGTGGTGACATACGCGTCGGTCTTCTATTTGATCGGCGCGCTGCATTTTTTCACCTCTGGCTGGTTTTTTCACATCAGACAATCCTTTACCATAGCCTGTATTGATTTCTTACCTGGCTATACGGATATCTGATGCGTCATTTGGTTCGTTTTCTCCCTCTGCTCGTTTTGCTCTCGGCCTGTAGCAGTCAGCCGGCCCCTCCTCCCGCAGAAGCGCCTTCAGGTAATCCTTTTAAAGGTGGCTTCCTGCTTGAACCCGCACACAATGTCCATCCGCTAGGCGGTGATTTTGCGACTAACCCGGCTACCGCACGGTTTGTCGAGAAAATGGTGCTGGAGCACGGCTTTAACCGCCAGCAACTGCATGATGTGCTGGTGCAGGCGAAAAGTCTGGATTGGGTGATCCGTCTGATGGATAAACAAGCCCCGACATCGCGCCCGCCTTCAGGGCCGAACGGATCTTGGAACCGCTACCGCAATCAGTTTATTACGCCAGACAACGTGCAGAACGGCGTGGCGTTCTGGAATCAGTATCAGGATGCGCTACAGCGCGCTCAGAACATTTACGGCGTCCCGCCTGAGATCATCGTCGGTATTATTGGCGTTGAAACCCGCTGGGGCAGAGTGATGGGGAAAACGCGCATCATTGATGCATTGGCAACGCTGGCGTTTGATTACCCGCGACGTGCCGATTACTTTGCGGGCGAGCTGGAAACCTTCCTGCTGATGGCGCGTAAAGAAGGAAACGATCCGCTCAGCCTGCGCGGCTCGTACGCGGGCGCGATGGGCTATGGGCAGTTTATGCCGTCATCATTCAAGAACTACGCGGTGGATTTCGACGGCAACGGACATACCAACCTGTGGGATCCGGTGGACGCGATTGGCAGCGTAGCCAATTATTTCAAAGCACACGGATGGGTGAAAGGCGCCCCTGTGGCGGTGCAGGCAAATGGTCAGGCTCCGCTGCTCCCGAACGGTTTTAATACCCGCTACTCGCTCACGGAACTACAGGCCGCGGGTTTAACGCCACAGCATTCGCTGGCGGGATACAGTGAAGCCAGCCTGCTGCGGCTGGACATCGGCACGGGTTACCAATACTGGTACGGACTGCCGAACTTCTACACCATCACGCGCTACAACCACAGCACGCACTATGCGATGGCTGTGTGGCAGCTAGGCGAAGCTGTAGGCCGCGCGCGCTAGGGTCAGGGCTATTAAATTTTGTGGCTTGCTAATAACGGCTGACCCCAATCTCAGGGCTGTTTCTCATACACAGTGTGGGATGCCAGCAGGATTGACTGTTATCGGGCGTAAAAATTATGCAGCGGTGGGCATGACCGCCGAGTGAGCGGCATGGATGCCGCGAAAGCCAGTGCCGCGTCTGGAACGCGTCACTGGTGGCTCGATTAGCTGTCATGAACACCGATGGCATCGCGTAGCGACATAATTTAGCCAAAAGCCGGGGTTCATAGGGGGCTGGTGTTTGAGCCCCCTATGTCGGGCGCGTGCGACGAAGTAGCATGAGAATAACGGTATTGTTGCGCACGAAACGGTCTCTGAACTTGCATAAAGATGTGACCCCGAGAATCCTAATCCTCCCTTTGCCTCCAATTTTCCCTGAATCACCCTCAATACAATCCGCATAGACACCAGCAACAACCTCGTTGGACTATTCCTGCATAGGGTTCTTCCTATGGCGCCGCAAACCGAGGCAATAAATGACGACGATGATGGTGGTGTTTCTGCTGGCTGGCGTGGTGAAAGGCGTGATTGGCCTGGGGTTACCGACAATCGCGATGGGTCTGTTAACGCTGGTGATGCCCGCTGCCAGCGCGGCGGGGCTTTTGATTGTTCCTTCGCTAGTGACCAACATCTGGCAGCTCGCCTGTGGCCCCGCCTTTCTCAGCCTGATTAAACGGTTTTGGACGCTGTTTGCCGGGATCATTATTGGGACGTTCTGGAATGGTCTGCCGGCACTAACTTCATCATCGTCATGGACGAGCGCGGCGCTCGGCGGCATTTTGGTGGTTTATGGCCTGTGGGGCATCGTAGCGACGACTTTGCCGCAGCCCGGTCGTCACGAAGTCTGGCTGTCACCGCTGGTGGGTTACATCACCGGTGCTATCACGGCGGCAACGGGCGTCTTCGTGATTCCCGCCGTGCCTTACCTGCAATGCCTGCGACTCAATAAAAACGATCTGGTGCAGGCGCTGGGGCTGGCGTTTACCGTTTCCACGTTGGGGCTGGCGCTACAGCTGATGCAGGGAGTCGGGCTACAGGGCATCGATCTCTGGCAGTCGATGCTGGCGCTGATTCCCGCGCTGCTGGGCATGATGATTGGGCAACGCCTGCGCCACGCGATTAGCGAACTGGTTTTCCGGCGCTGTTTCTTTATCGGGCTGGTGGCGCTAGGCGGATACATGGCCGCGCGTGGGCTGCTTTAAGCTGTATTCTCTGCCGTAATAAAAGCCACGAAATCCTGAACATAGCCGGGCAGCGCGGAAAACTGACGGGCGCAGATAACCAGATTACGCATTGCCCAGTCGTCTGACAGCGGGATCGTGCGAATCGCCAGCCGTTCCATCATGCGCTGTGCGGCATGTCGCGGAAGAATACCAATGCCGATACCGCTGTGAATCACCTGCGTGACGGCATCGAAGCTGGCAAGGCGCACGCGGTAATTCAGGCGTTTTCCCAGTCTTCTGGCGTGCTCGTCGATGTGTTCCTGCAAGGCTGCGCCTTCGCTAAGCCCGATAAATTCGGCGTCGGCAATGGCGGAAAAGGTGAGCTGCTGTGCGTCAGACCAGATGCTGTCACGGGGAACCACAACCACCAGTTCGTCCTGACGAAACGGTCGCGTTTCCAGCCCGTCGAGCGGTACGGAATCGGCCACAATGCCAAGGTCGGCGGTTTGATTACGAATAGCGCTGACGATATCGCGGCTGAGTTTTTCATTCACCGCGACGGATATCTGCGGGCAGACCACCAGATAGCGGCCCAGCAGGGCAGGCAAATATTCATTCAGCGCCGCAGAGTTGCACAGTAGCGGAATATGGCCGCGCAGCCCTTTGCTGTACTGGTGTAATTCGCTGCGCATATGTTCTACCTGATGCAGGATAATGTGGGCATGGTGCGCCAGCGAAAAGCCTGCGTCGGTGAGCGAGACGCCTGCCTTTGACCGCAGCAGCAGCGGTACGCCAAGTTCCTCTTCCATTCCCCGGATTCGCTCGCTGGCAGCCTGCACGGTCAGGCTAGACGCTGCTGCGCCACCGGTAATGCTGCCTGCTTTCTGAATATTGAGAAACAGCCGAAGATCGGTTAAATCGAATCGCATAGGGGAATCTGTCTCGGAAAAGCCGATACCCACTATTATGGTCGTGAGTCAGGGCGACGGCAATCGCCCAGCCTGCGACTTACTGAAACTCCACGCGATTTCTGCCTTTTTCTTTGGCCTGATAGAGCGCGGCATCTGCGGCACCGTAGAGCGCATCGAAACGGGTTTTCTGCGGGGCCCAACTGACGCCGAAGCTGGCAGTAACGCGCTGTTGTGGCAGCACGCTGAGCGGCATTCTGTTGAGATCCTGATGCAGGCGGCTGGCGAGCGAGATGGCCTGCATGAGCGTGTGCCCTTCCAGCAGGATGGTGAACTCTTCGCCGCCGACGCGACCAATGCTGCTCGAGGTATTCAGCACGTGCTGCACGCGTGAGACCAGATCGCAGATCACGGCGTCGCCGGTTGGGTGACCATAGGTATCGTTCACCTGCTTGAAGTGGTCGATATCCAGCACGATGAGCGCCGCCTGATTGCGCTCCAGCGCGTGGTTAATGCGTTCAATAATCGCGCCACGGTTATACACGCCTGTCAGCGGATCGTGGCTGGCTTTGTATTCCAGTTCGACGGCCAGCTGATTGAGCTGTGCGTTCAGACGATTCAACTCTTTCTCCGCCCGGTCGCTGCGTGAAATCAGGCGGTGCGACTCGCGTACTAGCCGCTGATAGTGGTCGGTTAACGCCAGCAGCGTGTCGCGATAGACTTCGGCTGGTCTTTCCTGCTGGTTAGCGATGTTGCGCGCGGCGAGCAGAATGTCGTATTCCGGTGTAAACAATTCAATTGTGCTCATGATTATCACTCAAAATTGTGCTGTGAAAGGTCAGGGCAGGGAAATCGATGTGAAGCTCTTCACCAAATTCTTCCGCAATGTCGTCGTCTTTGTCGTAATACCAATACAGCGCAATCGAGAGCGTCTGTTCAGCCGCCTGATTCAGCAGGTTGAATAAACTGAACAGCATCTTGGTGCTGGAACTGTTGAAGTAAATCAGGGAAACGTGAATTTCGATGCTCGGCAGCGCTTCATCCGGCGGCATCGTTTCCGCGTAGGTTGTTAACGCGTGCAGATACGCCTGAATCTCGGTGAGCAGCGGGCGATAAAACGCCGCGGCGTTCTCAGGATAAGATTCGCCGGAAAGATAAAGACGGTGTGTGTCAAAGTGAAAATCAACCGTCGGGGTACAGGATGTCCCCGAAATATGGAGGTTGCTTAGGGTTGTTATATTTTTCATGTCAAATGATTGCCTTCAGATAAAACGTAGATAGCCCCGTTGATGCATCGGCCCGAAACGTAAACTGGAGTGGCTCACTGGCATCACGCGCGACGGTCAATAGCCCCATATCCGCGCCTTTGCTTGATGACGGGGTTTCATCACGCAGAGAGACTTTGTAGGCGAGTCGGATTTCATCAAGCGTCATGCCGCGCAGCGGCTCAAGACGTCCTCGCAGCGTCTCGACATCGTCGGGGTGTACCGGATTGGCGCACAACAGGAAGTATTTCCCATTTTCGTAACCCAGACACACCGAGCCATGACGGACTTCGGCGGTGTGATCGAGCGCGGTTAGCGGTGCAGCGGAATAGCGGGTAATGTTCTGCACCATTTCGACGAACGTAGAGAACAGTCGGCGACGGATGCCGGCAGGAAGCTGTTTTTTCTCCAGCTGTAGCCGCATGGTTTCGGCCAGTGAACTGATGATGTTTTGTGAAAAATAGCCCACGTAATACAGCGTGATGTCATGCTGGTGTGAGGGCGAAAAAAATTCAGTGTATTTGATGTTTGGCATCATTCTGTCTGCCTGATTAAACAAAAGTCGAACAATGTCGGAAGCCCCAAAATGTTAAATCGTCTCGTCGGGTCTGATCGCCCTGGTAGATCTTGTGTGCCGACAGGAGCTGGTTAGCCAGTTCGCGCATCGGCTGGTGTTGATGGTGCTGGAGGTACTCCTGTAGGCGACGTTTACCAAACATAATCCGGCGTTCTCCGCCGATTTGATCCGTCAATCCATCCGTGGTGGTGAAAAATATATCGTTGTCATGAAGCGGCAATTCATAGCTCGACCACTGGTAGTCATAAGGCGTTTCGGTATAGCCGACCCCCATACGGTCGCACTGGAGTGGTGTCAGCTCTCCGGTCTGGCGTTGCAACATGAAAGCGGGCATCCGCGCACCGGAAAACGTCAGCGTGTTTCGCGTCATATCGCAGAACACCAGCATCGCGTCGCAGCCGTCGTTAGAAGTAGAAAGCTGACGCGCTTCGTCACGCTGCCCCAGCGTATCTTTGATATGACGGTTGATTGCCTGTAATAACTGCGCTGGTAGCATCGGGCCGTGCTGTGTCAGCGCCTGTTCCAGCGCGGAAGAGAAAATCAGGGTCATGAATGCGCCGGGTACGCCGTGTCCGGTACAGTCCGCGACGGCGGCAAGCCAGCCATTCTGATAGGTTTTAAAGGCATAGCAGTCGCCGCCGACACAGTCTCGCGGTTCCCAGGCTAAACACCAGTCGGCAAGCGTGCGGGACATCGCCTGTGTTGATGTCGTCAGCATCGCTGTCTGAATCACGCTGGCATATTCGATGCTCTGCATAATCTGCTGATGTTGGCGCAGATGCATATCGGAGACGGCCTTGATCAGATCGATGCCTAATCCGATACCGATATAACGCCCGTTCTCAGTGATCATAAAGCCGTCCGTCAGCGACTTATCACCGGTAATCACCGTTTGATCGGCGACGTCGTTCAATGACGCCAGCGCATCGACAATCAGCGGATTTTTATCCATAAACGCGATGCAGCTCTTTTTGTCGTACAGTTCACGATAAAAAGGCCGGGACATCTGCGAGAGAAAAATATGGCGGTTGATTAAGCCGAAAGGGCGTCCATCCTCCACCACCGGCAGGCTGACCCACTCTTTATTCTTACTGAACAACTGCAATACGGTGGCGTTGTCGGTGTTAGGAGAAACGTCCGGCAGAGGAATGCAAAGATCTCGCGCCACCGGTGTACCCCGGAGGAGTGGTCGGGCGCAAGGAACGGGCATGGAGATCATGGTTAATCTTTGGGCGTATTTATCTTTAAGTCAAAATACATGCCCTTGATGACCAAATGATGACAACTCCCGTCATACTTCAAGCCGCAGGTGCGTTGGCTTCCCTTAAATACTCGGCCCGTCGTGGGCCTCGCCCTAAAGGGCCGCTGCGAGCAGCGTTCAAATCTGCTCCCGGCAGATTTGTCACCCCAGTCACTTACTGGCGTAAGCTCCTGGGGACTCGCGCGGTTGCCGCCTTCCTGCAACTCGAATTATTTAGGGAGACACCTGTGTTATTGCGCGTCGAGTACGTTGGCCATGATCTGATTTTGCCAGTCGAAGTAGGGGTTAAAGGTCAGGCGAACATGGGTTTTGCCATTTTCCACGTATCCCCAGTCGGAATACCACAGCGTGCTGCGATCCTGACAGGTTTTCAGGTCGTTCAGGGGTTGGCCGTTGGCGCAGATGACAATCGCACCGGTTTTGCCGTACTCCTTATTGTCTGGTGAAAACAGGAGCGACATGTGTGAGAACTGGCTGATGCGCCAGTCGGGTAGCGAGCCTGTCCGCACCAAAACACGTGAGGAATGGATACCGACAGGGCGATCGCCATACCAGATTAGACGGCTGCGTGGGTGGGTAAACTGCTTATCGAACGTGTCGACAAGATAAGTCGTATCGACGACGGAATCATGTTCCGCCAGCACGATGAGCACCGGTTTGTTATACGGTTTCTTGGCGAGCTCTGAACGCACACCGCTGCTGGAATAATAATATTGGGCGAAACCGTTGGTCGGCACGCGCATATAGCGGGTTGCCAACTGCTGGGGGTAACCGGGGCGCGGCGGCATCAGCCAGTCGGTAAACACGGACAGCACTGGCGCCATGAAGGCGTATTTTTCGTTGGATTTAATTGCGGGGGAGAACAGCACCAGTCCTTTGATTTCAGGGTGCTGTAAAGCGTATTCCAGTACCAGATTGCCGCCAGTGGAAAAGCCGCCCAGATAAACCTCATCGACCTCTTTGCTGAGGATGGCCGCCTGCTCGGCGACTACGCTGCGCCAGTCATCGACGGTGACGTGCAACAGATCGGAGGGGCGGGTGCCATGACCCGGTAGCAACACGGTTCTGACCAGAAAGCCTTGTTCGACCAATTTTGGGGTGATGTCGGTGAATGAACCGGGTGAATCGCCCAGTCCGTGTACCAATAAGATGGCTTTCTGCGGTTGGCCGAGGGGGCGGGTTTCACTGGGCGTATTCCAACGTAATTCCAACTGCTTATCCGTGGTTTGAAAGGCACGATGCTCAGCGACCCAGCGTGTGGTGTCTTGCTGGTAACGCTCGAATGAGGTTTGTCCTAACGGTGTGATGTCGCGCGGACTGCTGTTGCATCCCACCATGAAAAGTACGCCGATGAGGGCGAACAAGCCTGCCATCACCCGTTTCCAGACTGTCCACGAAACGAATCGGAATACGCTTATTGTCATTTATGCTCCTTGCCTTCTGGCAATATCAATCTGATCGCTAACGGGATAATGGCGTGTTGACAACACTATATCCGAAATCATTTCGTATGCAGATTGCTCAACGTGCGGCGCTGTATGGCTTCATGTTATACTTCAGACAACTCTGGCGTTTTTTCTGTCTTTTGGTCAGGCCAATATTACGATGGCCGATGTTGAATAAAGGGATGGCGGTATGCGTTTATATCAGCAGATTGGCGACAATCTTCGCGCGGAAATTCTGAAGGGAAACTATCAGATTGGCGATCGTTTGCCTCCCGAGCGTGATATTGCTGAAACCTACAACGTCAGCCGCAGCGTGGTGCGTGAAGCGCTGATTATGCTGGAGCTGGAAAAGCTGATTGAGGTGCGTAAAGGCTCTGGCGTTTATGTCATGCAACTGCCGAGCGCACAGGGAAAAGACAGCGTGGTGGACAGCGGCTATGGCCCCTTCGAGCTGATGCAGGCGCGTCAACTGCTGGAAGGCGAAGTTGCAGCGTTTGCTGCGATGCAGGCGACCAAGAGTGACATCGTGAAAATGCGGCAGGCCATTGAACAAGAACGGGCGTCGCTTGAGAACGGCAGCGTGGATGAAAGCGCCGATGAACAATTCCATTGCCTGCTGGCGCAGTCTACCCAAAACAGCGTCTTAGCCAATATGGTGTATGAGGTGTGGCAGGCGCGTAAACGCAGCCCAATGTGGCAGGGCATTCACTCCCATACCGACGATTTCAGCTATCAGCGCCAGTGGCTGGACGACCATGAACAGATCCTGCGTGCCGTGTCTCGCCGCGATGTGAACATGGCGCGTCAGGCAATGTGGCAGCATCTGGAAAACGTAAAAATTAAACTGCTTGAAATCTCGAACGCGGACGATCCTGCTTTCGATGGCTACCTGTTCGAGTCCGTTCCTTCCCGTTTGGAATCCTAACTCTCCTCCTGCGTTTCCTTTCCCGTGTAACTTTTCTCTCCGGCATCGCATCGGCATACGGAGAGAAAAGATATCAGACCAAATAATCCGTTTCTGACTTTTCTCCTCATGATTTCAGCCTAAATACGCATGATGTTAGTCCAAAATGCGAATTTTTTGTGTAATTGGTCAATCAATTCGTGAGTTTCGTTTGACAGCCTGTCCCGGTGAGGTAGGCTTTTCCTATTCTCGACGACAACTCACTATCTTGACGAAAATAAAAGGGTAACTCGGTATGGAACAAACCTGGCGTTGGTACGGCCCGAACGATCCTGTCTCACTGGATGATGTTCGGCAGGCTGGAGCGACCGGCGTGGTGACGGCATTGCACCACATTCCCAATGGCGAAATCTGGTCGGTTGAAGAGATTGAAAAGCGCAAAGCCGAATTGAAGGCGAAAGGGCTGGTGTGGTCGGTGGTGGAAAGCGTACCGGTTCATGAAGAGATCAAAACTCAGACGGGGAATTATCAGCAGCATATTGCCAATTACCAACAATCGCTGCGTAACCTGGCGCAGTGTGGCATCGATACGGTGTGTTATAACTTCATGCCCGTGCTGGACTGGACGCGAACCGATCTGGAATACGTCCTGCCGGATGGCGCAAAGGCGCTGCGTTTCGATCATATTGCCTTTGCCGCCTTTGAACTGCATATCCTGAAGCGTCGCGGTGCTGAAAAAGATTACACGGCGGATGAACAGGCACAGGCTGCCGACTACTTCCGTGCGATGAGCGAAGAAGATATCGCGCGCCTGACGGGTAACATTATCGCCGGGCTGCCGGGCTCTGAAGAGGGCTATACGCTGGAGCAATTCCGGGGCCGTCTGGCGGAATATGATGGTATCGATCATGCCAAACTGCGTGAGCACCTTGGGCATTTCCTCCGTGAGATTGTGCCCGTTGCGGAAGCCGTCGGCCTTCGCCTTGCTATTCACCCAGACGATCCACCGCGTCCGATCCTTGGGCTGCCGCGCGTGATGTCCACGATTGACGACATGCGCTGGCTGAAACAGACGGTCGATAGCCTTCATAACGGCTTTACCTTCTGCACAGGATCCTATGGCGTACGGGCCGATAACGATCTGGTGACGATGCTGGAAACGTTCAGCGATCGCGTGCATTTCACCCATCTGCGTGCCACCTGTCGGGAAGACAATCCCAACTCGTTCCATGAAGGCGCGCATTTGCAGGGGGATGTGGATATGGTGGCGATTATCAAAGCCATTCTGGCGGAAGAACTACGGCGTCAGAAGGCGGGCGATCTCCGTCCGATCCCGATGCGGCCAGATCACGGGCATCAGATGCTGGACGATCTGAAAAAGAAAACCAACCCCGGCTACTCGGCAATTGGGCGGCTGAAAGGATTGGCGGAACTGCGCGGCGTCGAGCTGGCGCTGAAGCGCACGCTGTTTACCGAATTGCAGCAAGGGTGATGAAATGAAACAGACCGTGCTTATTCAAGCACGGTCTGCAGGTGACTGATGCGTCAGGACCCCAGAGGAGGTATTAATTTATATGTGAATTCTGCTGGCAGAATTACAGAGCTTTAACGTTTGAACGGCTGACTTTGCAGTTCTTGGTATCCCACTGCTCGTCATGTTTTGTTGGTGTGCCTTTGCCTTTTTCTACACCAGTAAACTCTTCACAGATTTTAGGTTTACCTGCTTTGTAGTTTTTAATACGCAAATCACGGATTTCAGCGACATCACCAAAGTTACGGTTTACGCCAGCGATGCTGTCGATGGTGCCGTTAACCGTTGCGCTGATGATGGTCAGGTTACGTGGGCCACCGTTGTTGGTGCAGTCACCGCAAGAGCGCCACAGTTTGCCGTGTTGGCCAGTCAGGGTGAAGTTGCCCTGTACGATAGTGTGACTGTTCTTGGAGTTCTGTTGCAGCACTTTGTCCGGCTTGCCACCAGGGCCATTGGTGGTGTTATGTGCAACACCGCCGACGATGGTCATGGTTTTACCCAGGTTGGTTGCTGCATCTTCACAAACGTCTTCCCAGATCACGTTTTCAATACGGCAGTTGCCTGATTTACAGTGGATACCGTCAGAACCGCCTTTTTCAGAGATGCGCAAGTTCTTAATGGTGGCATTTTCCAGTGTGATAACAGGAGGCTGTTTATCACTGTCGCCTTTACAGCTCAGACCCAGAGTAATACCACCGCAGTCGACGGTTTTATCTTTAATTACCGCACCCGCTTTACATTCTGGACTGGCTGCTTTAAGCGGCGCTGCACGTAATGGCGCAGGTGCCGTTGAGGCGGCATTAGATTTCAGAACGCTATTATTACCGCTAACGGTATCCACCCAATACCAATAGTCTGACTGTGGATTGGCGCTTAAATCGGTAAAGGTTCTGTCTGTGGAATTGAGCTCTGCGATTTTTTCGCTGCCTGCCTGAGCACTACTGGTGCTGCGATACACATCCTGGCGAACAACATTGCCTGCATCGGTAGACCAGCTTAAATAGGTGGCATTGTCTTTTTTCAGCAGCATTAACATGGTGTCATCAGCCTGAGCCTGAAAAGAGAAAGCAGCCGTGCATAAAAATATCGGTGTTAAATACTTAAACATGTGTTTTTCCTTGTAAATTAAACGGATATTTTTTCTCTTTATTTATTCCAAATAAAGAGGGAGTCCTTGCGCATCGAAAAGGATTATATAGCAGGGAATATGAAATAAATAATAATTCGACGAAATTTTTGAGATTAATCAGGTTATTTAATTTAGTCTGTTATTATTTTATATTTAATTTTATTACTCGTTTATTATATTTCCTTTAATTATTTTCTGGAAATTAATAAATACTCGGAAGGTTCTTATTAAAAAATAAGAAAAGTGAATGGTGTGGCGAGGTGAAAATCTTATCACTCGCCGATTGCTGTGCGTGACGGGATTCGATTTGTTTCCACGTTTCGTTGATGTGCCATTTAATTTTCTGGTGATAATTTAACCATGCGTAAAACTGAATGCTTTTCTTGATAAACATCAGCAAAGTTTTATGTAAATGGACTTTTATTAATCTACATATTCATGTGCGACAATTTTTAGTTTCTATAAAGGTGTTTCATGTTTCTTAATTAAATAAAGAAAATGCGTCATTCCTTTTTAGTCACAATAAAATTGCGGATATCTACACCCTAAATAATTCGAGTTGCGGGTAGGCGGCAATCGCACGAGTCCCCAGGAGCTTACTCCAGTAAGTGACTGGGGGGAGTAAGAGAAGCCAACGCACCTGCGGCTTGAAGTATGACGGGGATATAAGGGAAGGTTTGACATGGAATACCAATCAGGCAAGCGAGTTTTATCACTATCATTGGGGCTATTAGGTCTGTTCAGCGCATCGGCGTTTGCTTCTGACTCACGAACGGTGAGTGAACCGAAAGCACCGTCTTCCTGTACGGTGCTTAAAGCGGACAGCAGTACGGCCACGAGTACGATTCAAAAGGCTCTGAATAATTGCGGGCAAGGAAAAGCGGTAAGGCTGAGCACAGGGAGTTCGTCCGTCTTTCTGAGCGGCCCGCTTTCTCTGCCTTCTGGCGTGAGCTTATTAATCGACAAAGGGGTGACCTTACGTGCAGTGAATAACGCCAAATCTTTTGAGAACGCGCCATCATCCTGCGGCGTCGTCGATAAAAACGGTAAAGGCTGTGACGCGTTTATTACCGCAACGAGTACGACAGGTAGCGGAATCTATGGGCCGGGCACTATTGATGGGCAAGGCGGCGTGAAGCTTCAAGATAAAAAAGTGAGCTGGTGGGATTTGGCCGCCGATGCCAAAGTGAAAAAGTTAAAACAGAATACTCCCCGGCTGATTCAGATTAATAAGAGCAAGAATTTCACGCTGTATAACATCTCTCTCATTAATTCCCCGAATTTCCATGTGGTATTCAGTGATGGTGATGGTTTCACCGCGTGGAAAACCACGATCAAAACACCGTCCACCGCCAGAAACACCGACGGTATCGATCCGATGTCATCAAAAAATATCACTATTGCCCACAGCAATATTTCGACGGGTGACGATAACGTGGCGATCAAAGCCTATAAAGGCCGTGCCGAAACGCGCAATATTTCCATTTTGCATAACGAATTCGGAACTGGCCACGGTATGTCGATCGGCAGCGAAACGATGGGGGTTTACAATGTAACCGTCGATGATTTGGTCATGACTGGCACCACGAATGGCTTACGTATTAAAAGTGACAAATCGGCGGCAGGGCAGGTCACTGGCGTTCGGTATAGCAATGTCGTCATGAAAAATGTGGCGAAGCCGATCGTGATTGATACGGTATATGAGAAAAAAGAGGGAAGTAATGTTCCTGACTGGAGCGACATTACGTTTAAAGATATTACGTCCCAAACCAAAGGCGTAGTGGTACTGAACGGCGAGAACGCGAAAAAGCCGATAGAAGTCACCATGAAGAACGTCAAACTGACGAGCGACAGTACCTGGCAAATCAAGAACGTCACGGTTAAGAAATAACGCGGTTAAGACATCGTTCTGTCATAACAGCGCCGCGCGGGGAACCGTGCGGCGCTGCTGTTTGTCACTTCCACTCGTTGTTCCGGGTGCGAGTTTAACGCTCACGCAGCGCTTCATTGACCTTATTCAGCGGTTTAATCAGATAGTCCATCACGCTTTTTTGACCGGTTTTTATCTCAACGCTGGCGACCATGCCGGGCACGATGGGGAATTTTTCTCCGGCTTTGTTGGTCAGCTCTGCCTGCGTGGTGCGCACATAGACTCGATAATAAAACTGATCGCGCCTGACTTCGTCCTGAAGGGTATCCGGCGACACGCTTTCGACTTCGCCCGTTAAATTGCCGTAGATGGAAGAATCATAGGCGGTGATTTTTACCGTGGCGGGCAAACCCGGCCGGATATAGGCAATATCGCGCGGGTTGATGCGCGTTTCTATCAGCAATTGATCTTCCAGCGGTACAATTTCCATCAGCTTGCCGCCCGGTTGCAGCACGCCGCCCACGGTTGTTACCTGAATGTCTTTCACAATCCCGCGTACCGGTGACGTAATCGTCGCGCGTTTTAGCTGATCGGCTTTCCCACTGACTACTTCCATCTGTGCTTCCAGATCGGCGTTGTTTTTGACCTGTTCTTCCCGTGCCCGAACGGCATATTGGTTGTTGGCTTCGTCGATTTTTCCTCGGATTTCGCTAATCTGACGGCGTAAGCGAATCACCTCGACGGCGCTGGCGGCACCGCGCTGCACCAGCGGCTCTGTCATCCGCAGCTCTTGTTCTACCAGCCGCATAGACTGTTGCAGGTTGGCGACCGTTTCATCGCGATTGCGCAAGCGTGATTCATAAAGCTGACGTTCGCGTGCGGCCAGCGCCGGTTCCTTCATGGTTTCTTCGCTAAATTTTAGCGGTGCGCCGCTGAGTTCGGCGTGCAGGCGTTCGGCGGAGGCGCGCAGCGTCTGCACGCGGGAGAAGGCTTCACCGTAGACGGACTGGAAGCGGTTGATGTCTAACTGCGCCAGCACCTGACCCTTCTCGACGACGTTGCCCTGCTGCACATACAGTTGACCGATGATCCCGCCATCCAGGCTTTCAATCACCTGCGCGCGGGTCGACGGCGTGACTTTGCCGCTCCCGACGGAAACCTCATCCAGCACGGCAAATTTGGCCCAGATAAAAAACACGATCAGCCCCAGTAGGCTGAGCCAGATAATGACGGAGACACGTCGACCCTGGCGTTTCAGGTCATCATGGATAGTGATGCTACTCATTGTATTTCCCCTTACGCCACGCTCTGTGCGGTATCTGCCGGTTTGCTGACTGCTTTCAGGATCTGATCACGCGGGCCATCAGCGACGATGCGCCCGCCATCCATGACGACCACGCGATCGACCAGCTTGAGCAGCGCCGGACGGTGTGTCACCAGCACCAGCGTGCGGCCAGTAAGCCAGTTGCTTAATTGCTGAATAACGTGGCTTTCCAACTGTTCGTCCATTGAGGCGGTGGGTTCATCCAGCAGCACAATTTGGGGATTACGCAACAGCATCCTGCTGAGCAAGATCATCTGTTTCTGCCCGCCGGATAAACCGCGCCCGCCTTCATGAATGATGCGATCCAAACTGGAAGCATCCTGTTGGATCAGGCTGAGCGCGCCGCTAATGCGCAGCGCCTGCAACAGTTCCTGTTCGGTGGCGTGCGGGTTGCCGAGCATCAGGTTTTGCCGCAGGCTGCCGAAGAACAGGCGTGATTCCTGTGACAGAAAACCCAACTGGCGGCGGACATCGGCCGGATCGATCTGGCTGATATCAACGCCATCAATAATGACCTTGCCGCGCGTCGCGGTTGCCTGATTGGCAAGCAGCTTGAGCAGGGTGGATTTCCCCGCGCCGACCTTACCCAGCAGCGCCACTTTTTCGCCCGGTTTGATCTCCAGTTTGCCGACCTGCAAGGCGGTATCACCTTTTTCGGGGTCGTAGCTGTATTGCACGTTGTGCAGTTGGAAGTGTCCTTGAAGGATCGGGCAGTGTGCCATTTTGCCCTCTTCCGGCCGATCCAGCGGTTTTTGCAGGAGGTCATCCAGCCCGGTCATTGCAGTTTTCGCATGTTGCCAGCGGGAAAATACCATCGTTAGCTGCATGAGCGGGGCGATGGTGCGGGAGGAAAGCAGGCTACAGGCCACAAGCGTACCGGTGGTGATGTCACCTGCCATC
The DNA here is from genome assembly GCF_002307355.1 of Pectobacterium polaris. Taxonomy (NCBI): domain Bacteria; kingdom Pseudomonadati; phylum Pseudomonadota; class Gammaproteobacteria; order Enterobacterales; family Pectobacteriaceae; genus Pectobacterium; species Pectobacterium polaris. Next base: position 2,326,984 of record NZ_CP017481.1, read on the forward strand.
ACCAGATAGCAGCCGAAAACCAGCATGCCAGCATAGGTGAGCTGTTGAACGGTCGATGCCCAGCCGCTGAGCCGTGCCCCCCACACGCGCTGCTTCATCCCGATGGCGGCGCTGACTTCGTGAGTTTGTTCCCACTGGCGTTGAAAGTAGGGTTCGGCCTGCAACGCTTTAATATCTTCGATCCCTTCGATGGACTCGACCAGCACCGCATTGCGCAATGCGCTTTCACGCATCCCTTCTTTGGCGAGTTTCGCCATCGGCCATTGCAGCAGCAGACCGGGGATGACAATTAGCGGGATCGCCAGCATGGGAATAAACACCAGCGGTCCGCCGATCATCGCCATGATGCCGAGAAACAGCAAGACGAACGGCATGTCGGCTGCCGCCCCGACGGTCGTCGACGTCAACAGTTCACGCACCTGATCGATTTCCCGCAGTTGAGAAATAAACGAGCCGGTGGATTTCGGCCGAGCCTCGTTTTTTATCGCCAGCGCGCGGGCGAACAGCATACCCGACACGTTCAGGTCGATGCTTTTGCCCATCAAATCGGAAACGACGGTGCGCGACAAACGGATGGCATACTCTAATGCAGCGGCCAGCAGCACGCCGAAAAACAGCACCCACAAGGTGGGAATCGACTGCGCCGGAATCACGCGGTCATACACCTGCATGGAGAACAGGATCCCCGCGAGCGCCAGAACGTTACCCACGATAGAGGCCAGAGAGATTTCCCCGATCTGTCGTTTTGCTCCGCGAAAGTGCTGCCAGAACCAGTGCTTGCGGTACGGTTTGACGAAATCATCGATGCGGGTATCGCGGCCACGTTCCGCGATGCCGACCAGCACGATAATCCCCTGACTGTGTTTGATGAGTTCTGTCAGTTCGGCTTCGCGCTGAAGATCGCCGCCGTCATTCAGCCAGTAGGTGGCGATGCCTTCGTCATTCAATGATTCGATGACGATAACGCCGCCGTCATCGGTTTCCGCCAGTACCGGCAGGATCTTGTTACGCCAGCGGAGTTTCTCCGTATGGCGCAGGCTGATGCTCAACCCCATCAGGTGACTGATTTGTTCTAACTGGCGGGCAATCGGCTGCTGTTCGTACCAGCGCATCTGCTGGCGTACCGACTGAGTATCCACCACTTGTCCATAGTGGGCGGCGGCGCGAGCCATCGCGGCAATCCAGACTTCAGTTTGGGCAACGTGTGTCATTGATATTCCTGCATGTTCTTATCCGGCAGGAGCCGGCTTACAGCGACGGTAACGTCTCGCCAGTGGTTTCATGACGCTCAATACCCAGCATATCCAACAGATTATCGACGGCAGCGGCGTAGTTAACCGTCGCCTCCCAGCCGTCGTATAACGCGCCGATGCGTGAGGTTTCGGCCTGCAACACGTCTTGTTCCACGCTGAGCAGGTCGTTCAGGCTGCGCTTGCTGAGCTTGTATTCATCCTGATAGACGTTGCGGGTATAGGTCGCGCTGGTAATTTGCTGCTGGCTGGCTTTTTCACGCTGCTGCGCACCGATAAGATCGGCATAGGCCGTTGAGGCTTTTTGGTTCATATCCAGCTTAGCTGCTTCGACTTCGGCTTGCGCCGCTTCGCGCGTGCCTGACGCGGCATCAACGCGCGCGCTGACGGCTCCGCCCTGATAAAGCGGGGCTTCGACCACCAGCTGTAGCTGATCGTCCCAGTAATTACGCCTGTCGGTTTCATAGCGGGTGCGACCTGCCTGCACGGCAATGGTGGGAAAGTGTTGCGCTTCTGCCTGACGAACCCGGTGGCGCGAGGCCTCTTGCTTGGACTGTGCGCTCAGCACCGCATTACTCTGCTGGTACGGGAGCGCCTTGAGCGTAATCTTTTGTTGCAGCAGCGCGCGTGGCAGATCGGGCAGGGCGGTGGGGAGAACGCCGGTTAACACGCTGAGCTGCGCCAGCGAGGAACGCTCCAGTGCCCGATACTGTTCCAGTGTCGCCCTCATACCCGCGATACGGGTTTCCGCTTGCAGGATGTCGGATTGCGTACTGAGACCGGCCTCTGCGCGGAGCGTCGCGGTGTCTTTTACCACACTGAGCGACGTGATATTACGCTCGGCCGCCAGACTCAGTTCCTGATAGCGTTTGACTTTCAGGTAGGTAAGCAAGGTTTGCTGGCCGACCGTGGTCATGGTGCCGTAGAGCTGATAGCGATAAGCATCTGACAGGCTGTGCTGTTCATCAATGCTGCCGCCCGTCTTACCGAAATCGTACAGGAGCTGTTTTAGCGTAAGACCCGCCGTCGAATTGTTGCTCATCGTGCCGCTGGTATCACTTTGATCTGACCGACCGACATTGCCGCTCAGACCAATTTGCGGGAACCAGGCGCTTTGCGCCACGCGCAGATCGGCTTCTCCAACGCGAATTTGCGCCGAGGCCTGTGCGATTTGCGGGTTGCGTGCGAACGCGCGGAGAATGGCCTGCTTGAGATCCAGACTATCGACCTGCTGCTCTGTTGGTGCGGCAGACCAGTCAAACGCGACGGCCTGAGCGAACGTCGGCGAGCTATAGAAGAAAGGAAGACTACAGCAGGCCAGTCCGAGCGCCAGCCCGACCGTCAGCACACCGCGCGGCGTGTGATGGCGTAATGTGTGCGTCAAAAAAGCGCTATTGCGCGGAAAAAACATGCCCCTGATAAAAAATGGTTTGTGCATCAATGACCCCTGTTTTCATCACTCTTTGTTTTAGTTCCTTTAAAAGGGCGGCCAGCCTGTTAGTAACAGTGGTTGTTTTCCCTAACTGGCCTCCTCTCAAAGCCTCCCCCTTTGGCTGGAGGAGGCGTTAACACTTAACTCTTAAAACACCGTTACACCATATTGACGAGCAGGCCTTGCTGCACCAGTACATCTCCCAGGTTGTTGGCGTTATCCAGCGATGAATGGTGGTAGACATCGAAACGCTGACCATCAATATCGCGCTGTCCTACCGTGCTCCACGCCCCTTCGCCCGGGATCAGGTTCACCTGATTGCCTTCTCCCCCGACGATCAGCAAGTCGTCTTCTGGCCGGTCGGTGACATTCAGGGCGCGATCGAGATCCAGCGTGATGCTGTTGGTGCCATTTTGGCCTAAATCGAAGATCTCCACGTTGTCGATTTTCAGCCCCAGCGCGGTGAGATCCAGATTGAGATCGGTGCCATCCAGAACCAGCGTATCAATGCCGTTGCCGCCATCGATCTGGGTAAAGTCGAGCGTTGAGAGCGTAATGAGGTCATCGCCTTCACCGCCTTCGACATCTGCTCCCGTTTGCACACTGCCGTCGGCCAGATTGATGACAACACCGCCGATGGCGTAAACGCTGTCTTCCACGTCGGTGCTGGCGCTATTGTCGATGGTGTTGGTCTCGCTGAGCGCAGCCGCCGCCACTTTCGAACTGACATGAAGGGGTTGTACCTCGGCATTTTCCCCGGTATCGAGCGGTTCGCTGGACAGCGACGCCACCTGCGCGAGGCTGCTATCGTCAACGTCCAGCGCCATCATGCTCATCAGCGGTAACCCGAGGGAGATACCGGAGGTTAATCCCGCGGAGACGCCAGTGAAGTTGCCCGCCTGATCGGTGACGGAGGCTTCAACCGCCGTACCCAGCAGCGCCGTCAAAATTGTGCCAACGTTCAGGACGTTGATCCCCAGCAGTGAGCTGGTGAAGTGCGCGTTCCATTTGCCATCGGCACCGACGGTACCCTGTAGCGTCTGGCCGAGCAGCGTGACGGTCACTTTGGCACCCTGCTGCACGTAGCGTGATGTCCCGCTGACGGTGATGCCGTTTGCCAGCAGGCCTACGGTATTGCCAATTAGCGACCCCACCGCATCAATGCCCAACTGCGGCAACTGGTGCGTTTTCACGATCACATTGCTGCTGGTGTTGTTGGTGTTGCCATAGCGGTCAGTGACTTTGACACCGACGGACAAATTGCCATCGGCGATGTTGAGCAGGTTAGTGCTCGGTACGCTGATGCTCCAGGTGCCGTTGCCAGCGACAGTGGCGCTGAGCACAAGCCCGCCCACAGTCAGCGTGACGCTACCGCCTGCCGCGTTAGTCGTGGTTCCGCTGATGATCTGGTTTATGCCCGCTTCGGCCAGATTCAGGTAACCGTCCCCGCCAAACAGGGAGCCGAGGCTGACCGTTGGCAGCGCGTGAACGCCCACACCGATGGATGCCCCCGCGCTGATACTTTTTCCTGCCGCGTTGGTCAGAGAGGCGTTGAGGGAAAGCGTGCCGTCAGTTAAACCGTTGAGATCGAGCGAAGGCAGGCTGACGGACCAGCTCCCGTTGCTTTGCACCACGGCAGAGTAGGTCTTGGTACCCAGTGAGATCTGGATTGTAGAACCTATCGCATTGGTACTGGTGCCGCTGATGACCTGACCCGCCGCTGCCTCGACGGCATTGAGCAGGCCGTCACCGCCAAAGAGTGGACTGATGGTCAGCGTCGGTTGACCATTAATCGCCACGCTGACGGTACCAGCTTGCGTGCCGACGTTACCCGCCGCATCGACCAGACGAACACCGACATTAGTGACGCCATCCGCAAGGGCTTTCAGGTCGAGGCTAGGGACCGGCAGGCTCCAACTGCCGTTTGCACCAACTGTTGTGGTGTAGGTTTTACTGCCCAGCGTGACGTTGATCGCGGTGCCCGCTGGCACATTGGTCGTGGTCCCGCCGATGAGCTGCGTACTTAACAGGCTAGGGAGATCCAGAACACCGTTGTTGAACAACGAGTTAAGGGTAATCGTCGGCGGCAAGATGGCGATGTTTAGGCCCGTGCTGATACCCGTGCTGTTGCCTGCCGGGTCGGTTACCGTGGCACTGACGGTGAGGTTACCGTTCGCCAAGCCGGACAGTTGCAGCGGCGTGACGCTGGTGCTCCAGGTGCCGTCATTGCCGACGGTCGCGTTTAGCGTCAGGGTGCCAATGCGAATCACGACTGCCGATCCTGCGACGGCATTAGTGGTAGTGCCGCTAATCGTCTGCGTCAGCGCGGCTTCTGCGGCATTGAGGAAACCATCGCCGCCAAACAGTGAGCCAAGGTTAATCGTCGGCAGAGTTTTGGCAATAATGTTGATGGCGTTATTGACCGTGCCGATATTGCCCGAGGTATTCGTGATCGACACATTCAGCGTGGTGTTGCCATCGAGCAACGTGCCGAGATCGGACGGCAGCAGCGTCAGGCTAAACGCGCCCCCCGCGCCGACTGTAGACAGGAAGGTTTTACCGCCAAGGGTAACCGCAACCTGCGATCCGGCGCTGGCATTGGTGACCACGCCACTGATCGTTTGTGCCGCCAGCGCTTCTGCCGCGTTGAGGAAACCATCGCCGCCAAATACCGGGTTCAGCGTAATCACCGGCTGGGCAAAATCGAACTTGATGCCGGCATTGCCGCTGGCGCTATTGCCTACGCTGTCTGTCGCGGTGGCGGTCACGGTGAAATCACCGCTGCCCAGCCCTTGCAGAATACCCAGTATGCTTGGGGTAACCGCGGCGCTCCATTTGCCGTCCAGACCAACGGTCGCGGTGACCGTCTGTGAGCCCGCAATGCTAAGCGTAATGGTTCTGCCTGCCAGACCGGTAGCCGTGCCGCTCAGAGTTTGGTTGACCAGCAGGTCGCTCAGATTCAGCAGGCTATCGCCAAAGGCCGGATTCAACGTAATGCTCGGCAAGTTCTTGATAACTGTCGGGACGTTCACTATCTGGCTGGCGGTATTGCCCGCGTGATCGGTGACCGCCACACCCAGCGCCAGCGTCCCGTCCTGCAAGGCTTGCAGATCGAGAGCAGGAACGGACAGACTCCAGGCACCGCCTGCACCGACGGTAATCCCAGTGTAAATTTTGGTGCCCAACGTCACAGCGACCGTTGCGCCAGCGGCAATATTCACATTGCTGACGATACCGCTGATAATCTGGCTGGTCGCGGTATCGGCGGCATTCAGCGCACCATCCGTGAAGGCCACAACAGAGTCAATGACCGGCAGGGATTTCAACACGTCAATGTTGACTAGCTGATTCTTCACGTTGCCGTGTGAATCGACGATGTCGACGTTAACCGCCAGCACGCCATTGCTTAAGCCAGTGAACACGTTCGAAGGCAGGGCAACGCTCCAGGCCCCGTTGGCGCCGACGGTGCCTTCCACTGTGGTGCCCAACACGGTGACCTGTACTTTCGCGCCCAGATAGTTGCCGGTCGCGTTACCGCTGATGACCTGCGTCACCAGCGATTCAGCCAGATTGAGGATGCCATCGTTACCGAAGATATCGTTAATGCCTGCGCCGAGCGTTTTGTTCAGTGCGACATCCAGCGTGACATCAAGGTGCGCGGTATTGCCCGCCGTATCGGTCAGCCTCACGCCGATGACCTGCGGCCCGTCAATCAGGTTTTGCAGATTGGCGGACAGGATTGGAAGACTCCAGTTGCCGTCGAGGCCGACGGTTGTGGTACCCGTCAGCGGCCCGGCGGTTAAGGTGACGGTGGCACCCGCTTCGCCTCTGCCGGTAATCGCTGCGCCCGCTACGGCTTCAGCCAGCGTCAGGATATTGTCATCAAACAGTGTGACGCTAAGCAGTGGGATATCGGTATCAACGGTAATAACCTGCGTATCCGTTGTGGTATTGCCAGCTTTATCCGACAGCGTCGCGGTGATGACGTAGTTGCCGTCGGCTAACAGTGCCAGATCGGCGGCCGGGACATTGACGCTCCAGGCGCCAAGGGAACCAACCTGAGCACTGTAGGTTTTACCGTTCAGGACGATGGTGACAATTTGTCCCGCCTCTGAGATGGAGGCCGTACCGGTAATCGCCTGCGCTGTGCTCATTTCCGCCGCATTGAGCGCATTGTTCGTCGCCAATGCGACAATATTCAAATCGGGGGGGTGGTATCGACCAGCACACTTTTCGTGTTTGTTATTGCAGGGGTGTTTGTTACGGTAGCCGTGACACTATTTGAGCCCATGTTAGTAAAATAAGTGTCAGCGTCAACCGTGACACTCCAAATGCCATTGGCATCGGTGGTTGGAGGAGAAGAAACCGAAATGCCATTAATGGTTACTGTTATCGATTGGCCGGTAGCAACGTTAGTGGCTCTCCCAGAGATGGTGACATTACCGGTTATCTCGGCAGCGTTGATGATGTCGTCGGTTGCTATTGCGTCAATCACCATAGTTGATGGTGTTTGCGTCAGGTCAACAGTAAAGTTAACGCTGGATGGCGGCGTTGAGTTGCCTGCTCGGTCCTGCGCACTGACGGAAAGCGAATAGGTCGTGTTGGACAATACCAGCAATGCAGAGGAAGGGACGTCAACGCTCCATAAGCCACCGTTGAGAATTTTGGTTTGATAGTTCAGGCCATTCAGTCTGACGGTCACGTTCTGGCCGATCTCCAGTCCGGTCGATGTCCCACTGACGGCCTGTGTTGCCCGGCTTTCCGCATAGGTCAGACCGTCCAGACCGGCGAAGGCCGAAATCGTAATGGTCGGTGCGGCCTGAATCGCGAGGTAGGCCTGAGAATTCAACGTACTGCTGTTACCGAGGCTGTCCGTGGCCGTGATGCTGATATTTTGCGTACCATCGGCAAGCTGGGAAAGCTGGGTCGGGGTGAGCGTTGCGGTCCAGACTCCCCCGCTAAGCTGTACGACTAGGGGTTGCCCGCCAAATGTGACGTCCACACTCACCGCATCGCCTGCGGTACCGCTTAGCGTCCTGCCCAGCAGCGTAGCGGCTTCTGCAATGCTCATGTAACCATCGTCAAACGGCGTATTCAGCGTGATGGTCGGTGGCGTGAGATCGCTGTCAAAGACGATCGGCGCAGACCCTACGTTGCCGGCCGCATCGACGGCGGTGACGGTGATGGTATGTTGGCCGTCGCTCAGCGAGTTCAGCGCATTAGGGGGCAGCGTAACGGACCAGTTGCCGAGACCATCCACTGTTGCGGTGTAGCGAATGCCGTTGAGGTCGATCTCCAGTTTAACGCTTTGCCCGTTGCCGCCAATCTGCGTGCGGCCAGAGAAAGTCAGTGCGGATGCGGCTTCGGCACCGCTCAGAATATTATCAATACCGAACGGCACCATGTCGATAATCGGCGCTGGCAGCGTCTGTGCCGAACTCACGTCGAGCGAGGCGCTGGTGTTGGTATTGCCGACCCAGTCGGTGACCTTAACGCTAATGCTGTAGTTGCCTTCGGTGAAGATCGCCAAATCAGCAAGGCTTAGCTCTCTGGACCAGCCGCCTAAGCCGTCAGCGATGGCGGTAAAGGGGGTGTCGACCAGCGTAGTTTTATTGGTCACCGTCACGATGACTTCCTGACCCGCGCTGGTAATACCGGTTTTACCGGTCAATGTCTGGATGGCCTGAATTTCAGTGGCGTTCAGGATGCCGTCACCAAACGGCAGATCCAGCGTTGCCACAGGCAGGGTGGTAGTCAGTACATTCGCCGTGGCTGCTGTGGTGCTGGTGTTGCCCGCGGTGTCGGTTACGATGACGGTGAAATTCACGGTGCCATCCGGCAGATCAATTAGCGTCTGGCGATCCAGCGATAACGACCAACTGCCGTCGGCATTTACCGTAGCGGGGAGGCTTGTGCCGTTAATGCTGACCGACACGGTTTGCCCCACGTTGCTGGTGAGCCCCGTTTGTCCGGAAAGTATAGCGCCCGGCTGCGCATCGGCCAGACTCAATTTGCCATCGCCGAACGGGGTATCCAGCGAGGCGACGGGAACACCCACAATGACGCTGGTGAAGGATCCGCTGCCTGAACCGGTATTGCCTGCATGGTCCGTGACGGTCACATTGATGGTTTGTGTACCATCACCAAGTGCAGCGAGATCGGCTGCGGGTAGCATCACACTCCACTGACCGTTTGCTGCCACTGTGGCGCTGTAGGTGGAGGTGATCGTACCGTTGGTGATCGAGACAGACACGCTCTGACCTGGATCGATGAGCCCCGTCGTGCCTGTCAGCAATTGATCCACCGTGCTTTCTAACTGATTTAGCACGCCGTCGACAAACGGGGTGGCGATGCTGATGGCGAAATTGGTGTGGATGACGACATCCAATGTGCCGCTCGCACTGCCGGTATTGCCCGCGCTGTCTGTGACCGTCGCGCTGACCTGCATGTTGCCATCTGCCAGAATGCTCAGCGCATTGGCCGGAATCGTGGCGCTCCACAAACCGCCCGCGAGCGTCACGCCTGTCGTAGTGTAAGTCCCGATCGTGACCTGAATCACTGTCCCGACGGGCAGGTTGGTGTAACTGCCGCCAATCGTTGTTGCCGTCGCCAGCTCCGCAATAGTCAGGACGTTGTTGTCATAGAGCGAATCCAGCGTCAGCGTCGGGAGCGACTGCGTTTTTAACGTGATATCAATGCTGGTGGCGCTGGCATTCCCTGCGCCGTCGGTCACGCTGGCTGCCAGCGTTTTCACGCCGTCGCCCAATGCCAGCAGGTCGCTTGCCGCAACGGTGATTTGCCAGACGCCGTTACTATCGGCGACGGCGCTATAGACTGCCGTACCGACGTTGATCGTGACCAGAAGGCCCGCTTCGGCTTTACCGCTCAGCGGTAGCCCGGCCAGCGCGTCCGCCAAACCGATGTCGCTGGTATCAACCAACATGTCGATGGACAGCAGCGGTGGGACGGTATCGACCGTGAACGGATGGGTGGCTGTGGCCGGATTCTGCGCGATGTCGCTGACCGTCGCGGTAACGTTCTGGCTGCCCTGCGGCAGATTTTGCACATCGCTAGCGGTAACGGTCGTGCTCCAGCTACCGTCAGCGCCAATGGTCGCCAGATACGTTTTGCCATTCAGCGTCACCGTGACGCGCTGTCCCACTTGAACATTCGTGGTTGAGCCAGAGATGAGCAGGTCAGATTGCGTATCCTGCGCGCTGATGACATCGTTACCCGATAGGGTGGCGATGGTGATGGCTGGCAGATTAGTCACATCGGTGATGACGGTAATGCTATGCGTCGCTGAACCGGGGTTGCCGCTCACGTCCGTTACGCTGGCACTTACGGTTTGTTTGCCATCAGGGATGTTGCCGACATCGGTTGCAGGAACCTGCACGCTCCAACTGCCATTCGCACCCACGGTGGCAAAATAAATTCCACCGTTGAGGGTGATGGTAACTTGCTGGTTCTGTTCTACATTCTGACTGCTTCCGCTGATGGTCAACGCTTGGCCTGATTCGGCCAGATTGAGGTAATCATCGGTCGACAGCGTGGCTATCGTCAGAGTCGGTGCTTTAGCGGGATCGGTATCCAGCGTAATCGAATGGCTTACCGTGCCGGTGTTGCCGGCCGCATCGGTCAAGCTGGCGGTGATTGCCGTGATGCCGTTCGGCATATTTTGCAGGTCGCCAGCAGGCACGGTGACGCTCCAGGTACCATCGGCCTGCGCCAGCCCCTGATAGATCTGCCCGTTGATGGTGACGTTAACAATGATAGGACGGCCACTGTCGTGGATGGGCGATGTACCGCTGATCTCCAGCGGCAGCAGGCTTTCCGCGATATTGATGATATCGTCAATGCCAATCGGGTTGATGGTCAGCACCGGCGGGGTCAAGTCAACGAAGGCGCTACCCTGAACGGTAGAGGTATTGCCTGCCGCATCGCTGACGGTAACGGAAATATTTTGTATGCCGTCTGCCAGCGCGTTCAGCACGCTCGGTGACAGTTGAAGGCTCCAGTTGCCGTTGCTGTCAACCGTACCGGAATAGACTGCGGTGCCAATGGTCACGCTGACGGTTTGCCCGGCTCCGCGTAGACCCGTCGTGCCGTAGAGTGTTTGCACGGCCTGAGCGTCGCTGAGATTCAGGTAGCCGTTGCTGAAAGGCATATGCAGCGATGCCACCGGTGGGTTATGGATGCTGATGCCCAACTGCTGCGTCCCCGACAGGGCATTGCCCGCCTGATCGACCGCTGTGACGTTAACCGTGATGACGCCATCCCCCAGCACTTGCAGGTCGCTGGGCTGAATGGTGGCGCTCCAGGTCCCGTCTGGCTGCACCTGTACGGTGTAAGTTTTCCCGTTGAGTATGACGTTGACATCCGTGCCTGACGCAACGTTGACGGCACCGCCGTTAATCGTAATACCGTTTGCCGCTTCCAGCACGTTTAGCTGGTTATCCCCGGTGATTGGCGCAATAGACAGCCCGCTCGCGTTAGTATTCACCGTGACGGCGCTGCTGGATGTCGCGGTATTGCCGGCGACATCATTCACGCTGACGGTAATCGTCTGGCTGCCGTTAACCAGCAGTGCCATGTCGGTATCCGAAATCGTGGTGCTCCAGCTTCCATTCGACAGAACTTGTGCGGTATACGCCTTGCCATTGAAGCTAATCGTTACCGTCTGGCCTTGCTCAACGTTTTTACTGGTGCCGCTGATCACTTGGCTGACCCGAGCTTCCGCCCCATCGATAATGTTGTTGCCAGCAAAAGTACCAATCGTGACGACCGGTGCGTTGAGCGGGCTGGCATCGACGACAATGGTCTGCGTTGTGGTTGTGGTATTGCCTGCGGCATCGGTCAGACGTGTCACGACGCTGTAATTGCCGTCGGACAGGTTGCTCAGATCGGCTGACGGAATGGTGATGCTCCAGGTGCCGTCACCGCCGATGGTACCGCTGTAGGTTTTCCCGTTCAGCGTGGTGGTAACGGTTTGCCCCGCGCTAGACGGTGAGGCGGTGCCGGTGAGCAACTGATTACTTTGTACCTCGGTGCTGTTCAGAATGTTGTCGGTCGCAACGTTGCCCGCCGTCAGCGTAGGCGGTGTACGCGCCACGGTAACGTTACTGGTTAAGGTGCTGCTGTTTCCGGCCGCGTCACTGACGCTAACCTGCAATGCGGTGCTGCCATTTGGCAGATTTTGCAGGCCATTCGCAGGCAGAGAGATCGTCCAGTTACCTGCCGAATCTACGATCCCTGTGTACGTCACGCCGCCGAGTGTGGCCGTGACGGTTTGCCCTGGTGAGGCGATACCGGTTGTGCCGCTGAGCGTCTGAGTCACGCCCGCTTCTGTGGCATTGAGGATGCCGTCGCTGAACGGCGTATTCAGCGTCAGCGCCGGGCTACTGTGGGTGAATACCTCGATCGTACGGCTGCCGCTTAACACATTCCCCGTACTGTCTATTGTCGTGACGGTCAGGGTTGAGGTGCCGTCGGCCAGCGTGCTGACATCGGCTGCTGATACGGTGATGCTCCAGGTGCCGTTCGGTTGTACGACGCCAGCATAGCTTTTCCCGTTCAGCGCAATCGTGACGGCGGTGCCTGCTGCCACGTTCTGGCTGCTGCCGTTGACGGTGAGATCTTGCGCGGCTTCGGCTTGATTCAGTTTGTCATCACCCGCGACGGTATCGATGGCGATACCGCTCAGGGAAGTGTTCACCGTAATGGTCTGGCTGAGTGTTGCGGGGTTACCGCTGACGTCGTTGACGCCAATCGTGACGGTATGCGCGCCTTGTGCCAGATGAAGGAGGTCGACAGACGGTACGCTGACGCGCCATTGGCCGTTGCTGTCAACCGTTGCGGTGTAGGTGTTGTCGCCAAGCGTCACGGTAACGCGCTGCCCCGCCTCGACATTCAGGCTGCCGCCGCTGATGATTTGCGCGACGTTGATTTCGCCTCCGTCGATGATGTTATTAAGCGCGATGGCGTTGACGGTAAGCAGCGGCAGATTGGCCGGATTGGCATCCAGCGTTAATGACCCCGTGCTGGTGGCGCTGTTGCCTGATACGCCTGTTAGTGTCGCCGTCACGGTGTAATTGCCGTCAGCCATAGCCTGAAGGTCGGTGGCAGGAACTGTGGTGCTCCAGCTACCGTCAACCTGAATCTGCGCCTGATAATTTTTATTGTTGATCGTGACAAGGACGGTGCGTCCGGCTTCTGACTGTAGCGCGTGACCGGAGATCACCTGATCGTTCAGGCTTTCAGCGGCGTTGATGATGCCATCGTTGGTCAGCGGTTTCAGCGTCAGTAGAGGGCGAGCCATATCGACGGTAATGTCGCGAATGTTCTGTATGCTGTTGCCTGCGGTATCCGTCGCTTCTACGCGAATGGTCTGTACGCCAGTTGGCAGAAGTTGCAGGTCGGCGGCGGGAAGCGCGGCACTCCAGTTGCCCTGATTATCCACGGTTGCTGTATAGGCTTTGCCGTTCAGCGTGACGATGACGCTTTGGCCCCCTCCTGCAATCCCGGTTTTCCCGGTCAGGTTCTGCCCGCTGGCTGATTCGATGATGTTGAGTATGCCGTCGCCGAAAGGCTGATCAATCGTTGGCTGTGGCAGGTTATTAATATGGATATCAATATTGCGGCTAGCGGTGACAGGGACATCACCGGGGTTGGCGACGCTAGCGGTAATCGTCGCTGTGCCATCCGGCAAGGCGAGCATATCGGTGCTCTCGATTGTGACGCTCCAACTCCCGTTTGCGGCAATCGTACCAATATAGGTCTTGCCATTAAGCGTAACGGTAACGCTTTCTCCCGGAGTCACGTTGACTGTCGAACCCGAAATGGTCAGCGGTTGTGATGCTTCCAGGCGGTTGATCTGGTTATCAATCGCGACAATGCTGATGGAGATACTGTCATTGCTCGTATCGATAGAGGACCAGGTTTCATGACTGCCCTCGTTACCAGCCATATCCGTGACTTGTGCAGAAATAGATACCGTTCCCTCGCTAAGTTCAGCCATATGTTCAGCGGGGATTTCCACTCCCCAACTGCCATCGTTCTGGATGGTGGCGAAGTAGAATTTTTTGTTAAGGAAAAGGGTCGCGATCTGGCCGGTTTCGACATTCGAACTGGTGCCTGTTAGCCACTGGCTGACCCTGAGATCGGCTGCGTTGATGACGTTATTCTCATCAACGAAGGCGTTAACAAAAATCGTTGGCTGGAATGCCGGATCCGCACTGAGCGTAATGGACTTCTCAACGCTGACGGTATTCCCGGCGACATCGCTCAGCGACGCGGACAGTGTGTAGTTGCCATCAGCCATGCCGCGCAGGGCTGCCGTGGGCAAATTGATACTCCAGTTGCCATCGGTGCCAACAACGCCGGTATAGAACTGCCCATCGAAGGTGATAACGACGGTGCGACCCGCTTCGCTGATTGAGGCGGTGCCGTTGACGGTCTGGTTACTCTGCGATTCGACCAGATTGATGGTGTCATCACCTGCAAGGGTGCCGATAGTCAGGCTAGGGGCGGTAAAGTCGGTAGGGCTGATAAACGTTTTACCTGCCTGATTGCCCGCTGCATCCTGTGCGGTCACCAACAGGGTGTTGTTGCCTTCTGGTAACTGCTGGAGATCGGCCGCAGGGACGGTGACTTTCCAGTTACCTGCCGTATCAACCGTTCCCGTATAAGATTTCCCGCCGAGGGACAAGATGACCGTCTGCCCCGTACCGCTGATGCCGGTGTGACCAGTAATCGTCTGGCTAACCAGCGCCTCTGCGCCGTTCAGTGAACCGTTGCCGAACGGGGTATCAATCGTCGGTTGCGGCAGGGTATGAATGTGAACACCGAGCGTATGATTGTCCGTTATGGCAGCGCTTCCCGTCACATTCACGCTGGCGGTTACAGTGGCATTGCCGTCTGATAGAAGCTGGAGGTCGGCACTGGGGATTTGCAGCGTCCAACTGCCGTCTGCGGCCACGGTGGTGGTATAACTTTTCCCGTTCAGCGTCACGGTCACCGTCTGTCCTGCTGGGACATTGGCGGTATTTCCGCTAATCGCCAGCGGTTGCAGGGATTCTGCCCGGCTTAACAGGTTATCGCTGGCGACAATGTTGATGGCGATGCTGTCGCCAGACTTATCGACGTTGATATTCTGGCTTCCGCTCGCGGCGTTGCCCGCTTTGTTACTCACGTTAACGCTAATGCTATGCGCACCGTCCGCCAGCAGGGCGATATCTGCGGTTGAAACGTTGATGCTCCAGACGCCGCCGGATTGCACGGTGGCAAGGTAGGTTTTTCCATTCAGACCAATGGTGACAACCTGTCCCGCCTCAACGTTGGTGGTGGTCCCGCTCAACTGCTGGCTGACTTTTGCTTCTGCGCCATCAATGACGTTATCGTCCGCGAAATTATTGATGGTAATGGTTGGCGCGGTGGTCGTACCGCTGTCAATGGTCAGCGGGCGGGTAACCGTTGTGGTGTTGCCTGCGGCATCGGTCAGCGTAATGGTCAGGTTCTGGCTACCGTCTGCGATAGCCACCAGATCGGCCGTTGGCAGCGTAACGCTCCAGTTTCCGTCGTTGCCGACGGTGGCGGTGTAGGGTTTGGCATTTAGCGTAACGGTGACTGTTTGACCGGCTTCGCTGAGCGATGCGGTCCCGCTGACCACCTGATTAACGGCCAGTTCTGCACCATTGAGGATATCGTCCTGAGCGATAGCGGAGACGGTGAGCGTCGGCGGCGTCGTATCCACAGTGATATTTTGCGTGACGATAGTTTCATTGCCGGCGATATCGCGGACGACGATCTCCAGCACGCTGATGTTGTCCGAGGGCAGGCTTTGCAGCACGTCTTTAGGGATCGTGACCGTCCAGTTCCCGTTGGCATCCACCGTTCCGGTAACGTAATTCCCACCAATCGTCAGGCTGACGGTTTGGCCCCTGCCGCTAATCCCGGTTTCCCCACGGATGACCTGATCCTGCGCGGCTTCGGTTCCGTTTAAGACGCCGTCGGCGAAAGGCGGTGTCAGCGTAATGGATGGGAGCGTGTTGATATGTACATCCAGCGTGCGGTCGACGGTGACGGTATCGCCACTGATTCCCTCTACGCTGGCAGTCAGGGTATTACTGCCGTCTGACAGCAAAAGCAGGTCGGCGCTGGGGATGTCCAAAGACCATTTGCCGTCTGCTCCCGTTGTGGTGGTGTAGGGCTTCCCGTTCAATATCACGGTGACGGTTTGGCCCGCGGCAACGTTGGCCGTTGTGCCATCAATCGTTAGCGGCTGCCCAGCTTCCACAGCATTCAGGCGATTATCAAATGAGATGATGCTGATGTTGACCGCTTCGGCGTTGGTGTCCACCGTGATGGTTTGTGGCGGCAGCGTGGTGGTGTTGCCCGCTTTATCCGTTAATGATGCCACCAGATTGTAGGTGCCGTTAGTCAGCGCCTGAATATCACCGGAAGGAATGAACACGCTCCATGCGCCGTCGCTCTCTACGGTGGTGGTATAGGTGATACCGTTGAGTGTCACCGTTACGGTTTGACCAACGTCCGACAGGGAGGCCGTACCGGAGACAAACTGTGAGGATTGCAGTTCATCGGCGGTGATCAGGTTGTTGCCGGTAAACGGCGACAGGGACAGCTCCGGCGGCGTGGTATCGACAATAATGGTGCGGTTGACCACGGTGGTATTGCCGGCGCTATCGCTAATCGTGAACGACATGGCGTGCTGGCCTTCGCTCAGTGCACGAAGGTCTGCGGCCGGCACCGTCAGGGTCCAGGTACCGGCGGCATTAATGGTCGTGGTATACGTTTTTCCATTCAGCGTGATGCTGACGTTCTGGCCGGCCTCACCGGTTCCGTTGAGGATCTGGCCGTTTGCCAGCTCTCCGACGGTGAGGTAGTTATCGCCCGTGAATTTATCAACGGTTAAATTCGGCGGCAGGGTATCAATGGTGAGATCGATCGTTTTCTCATGGACGACGCCGTTGGCATCCGGTACGCTCACTTTTAATGCGTAAACGCCGTCTTGCAGCCCGGTAAACGCATCTGCTGGCAGTGTAAAGCGCCAGCTGCCGTCGGCTGCAATGGTGGTGGTGTAAACCACGCCGTTCAGCGTGATAGTGACGGTTTGTCCCGCATTGACGCCGGTTGTTTTCCCGCTGAGAACATGAGGCTGGCCGATTTCCGTACGGTTCAGCCCGTTATTTCCGGCAAAGGCATCGACGGTTAAGGGTTCTTGCGGTGGCGGTGTGGAGTTGTTGTCATTGCTTGATGACGAGACAGCGACGGCGACCCCAGCGACAGCCGCTCCGCCGACGGCGACCGCACCCAGAACGCTGCCCAGCGTGGTTGCAGATAACGTACTAGTGGTCGTGCTACCAATCAGCAATGACGTCATATCGCCCAGCGCGGTATATTCTGGCGTAAGGGCAACGGCTTCCGCCGCGAGTGCCGCTCCTTCTGCCGCTGCCGCGCCGGAGAACTGTGCATGGATGAGTCGGGTGCCATCGTCAAAAACCAACTCGCTGTGATAACCGGCGGCATCCAGAGTAAAGAAGCTTTCATAGCGGACGGTGGTACCGTCGCTCATGTGCAAGATAAGATCGTTGCCAACACGCTCATACCGAGACACCACGTCGGGTGTGCCAAAGATTCTGACGGTGCTGCTTTCCAGCAATTCGATATTCGTCGCTCCCTGAGGAACGGCGTTGATGAACTGACCACTATGACGCGACAGGATATTTGCATTTCCCGCAATAACATTCATATCTGACATGAAATAGCCTCTTGCTTATCTGCAACCATTGTCTTAATACCTCTCACGGCGGATCGGGGCCGCAACGGGAGACGTATGGGGATATGCACCACCAACACAAAAAGAGGGGGCGCTAAAGCTGACCTGGTTCAGAAACAAAAAGCAGTAGTCGTCAAATATGATTAACAATATTGCTGTGTGTCCCTCTGTTATGGGGATTAGGTTATCGGGATGATATTCACCCAATTCTTGATATTTATAGGTGTGGCTTAACTAAAAATCCAACTTTTTTGAAATGTTTTGAAAATAAAAAATATGACAATATTCTTACGTATTAAATAACTTAGCGACATTACCCTCCCATTCTTATCATTACCACACTAATTATCATGTTAAATTACCATCTCTTAGCGCATTTTGTGGCTTGGCAATACGCCTTTTGTCCGCATTTGAGCAGGAAGCGAGGGGGGATACTCACCGTTAAGATAGTGTCTTTATTTGTATTTGTTGTATCAATTTGTGTTTATTTTTGTTGGCGGTAATACATGAACGTTAAGCGAGGTGTGTTGCCAGCAAAGTGATAACGAAACGTGATAATCAATGACTTTTTCTTATGGTTGGTGCTGACGATACCGAGCGTGGGTTTTGAATAGATGGCATTTGGTATAACGCTGGATATGAGAATTATTCTTGATATCACGGTCATCCCTATTACACTGCGGGCGATTGTTTTCATCAGAGAGACCAGGTTGTTATGGAGTTGCTCCGCATTGTTTACCAGCAGTACCGTTGGCCTTTCCTGGCCGTTATCCTGTTAAGTCTGTTGAGTGCCGCGCTGGGCATTGGGCTTATTGCCTTTATCAACCTGCAATTGATTGAAACGGTCAATCAGTCGTTGAGCGTGTTGCCGCAATTTCTAGGCTTGCTGCTGCTCCTGATGGGCGTCACGCTGGTATCCCAATTAGCGCTGACTACGCTGGGGCACCATTTCGTTTACCGCCTGCGTGGGCAATTTATCAAGCGTATTCTGGACACTAACATTGCCCGTATCGAACAAATCGGCAGTGCACAGCTGCTTGCCAGCTTGTCCAGCGATATCCGCAATATCACGATTGCGTTTGTGCGTCTGCCGGAGCTGATTCAGGGCATTGTGCTTACCATCGGTTCGGCCGCTTATCTGGCCTGGCTCTCCCCGAAAATGCTGGTCGTGACCTCCGTGTGGATTGCGATAACGCTCTGGGGCGGTTTTATGCTGGTTTCCCGCGTGTATCGCCACCTTACTCAGGTGCGGGAAGCGGAAGATCGTCTTCAGAAAGACTACGAAACGGTGATTAACGGGCGTAAAGAGCTGACGCTCAACCGTGAACGGGCGCAGAAGCTGTATGAAGAGGTTTATCAGGCTAATGCGCAGGACTATCGACAGAACGTGATTCGTGCCGACACCTTCCACCTCAGTGCGGTGAACTGGTCGAACATTATGATGTTGGGCGTGATTGGCGCGGTCTTTTTCATGGCAAATAACCTCGGCTGGGCGGATACCAACGTGGCGGCGACCTACTCGCTGACGCTGCTGTTTTTACGCACGCCGATGCTACAGGCTGTTGGTGCACTGCCGACGTTGCTGAGTGCGCAAGTCGCGTTTAATAAGTTGAAACGTTTCGATTTGGCGGATTATCAGGAATCGTTTGCTGCTGCGGTTGCCCCTGCTGACTGGCACACGCTGGAACTGCGTGACGTGGTGTTTCGCTATGACGATTCCGGCTTTGAAGTCGGACCGATCAATCTGGTGATAACGCGTGGCGAACTGGTGTTTCTCATTGGCGGCAACGGCAGCGGAAAATCTACGCTGGCGATGCTGTTGACGGGGCTCTATACCCCGGTTTCCGGCTCGCTGCTGCTGGATAACCGGCCCGTTACGGCGGAAACGCGCGAGGATTACCAAAGGCTATTTTCTGCCATCTTTACCGATTTCCACCTGTTCGGACAGATGATGGGGCCGCAGGGAACGGAACCGGATACGGCGCTGGTCGACAGCTGGCTGGATCGCCTGAACATGCGGCATAAGCTGACGCTGGAGAATCATCAGGTGATGAACTTACAGCTTTCTCAGGGGCAGCGTAAGCGTGTGGCGCTGCTGCTGGCCGTCGCCGAACAGCGGGACATCCTACTGCTGGATGAATGGGCGGCCGATCAGGATCCGCAATTCCGCCGCGTGTTCTATCTTGAGCTGTTGCCGCAGCTGCGTGCATTGGGGAAAACGATTGTGGCGATCAGTCATGACGATCACTACTTTGAACACGCCGATCGCCTGCTTGAAATGCATCAGGGAACGCTGTCAGAACTGACAGGGGAAGCGCGTGAACAGGCCTCGCAGGATGCTGTGGCGCAGATTAGTCGATAGTGCAAATCGGCGCGGCGGAATGCCGTGCTGTGAGGCATCACACATCGTTAACGTGAAGTCTGACAGGCATATATTAATTCGTTGAGTTCTGGGGCAGAATAAGCGCCAATGTTGGCAGGCTGCTAACAGAGTGGACGTTTTTTACTTACAGATCAGGCACCTGACGTATCTGGTCTGCCACTTAACTCAATAAGTTGGTATAGGTTATGAAAAGGATATTTAACGCATTATTCGTTGTTGTTTTTGTTTGTTTTTCGTCTCTGGCAAATGCGGCAGAAAATCTACCTAACATTGTCATTCTGGCCACAGGCGGTACGATTGCCGGTTCCGCTGCGGCCAATACGCAAACCACGGGGTATAAAGCCGGTGCGTTGGGCGTAGAGACGCTGATTCAAGCAGTGCCAGAGCTGAAAACGCTTGCCAATATTTCAGGCGAGCAGGTTGCCAGCATCGGCAGTGAAAATATGACCAGCGACGTGCTGCTGAAGCTGAGCAAGCGCGTGAACGAGCTGCTGGCACGCAGCGATGTTGATGGCGTGGTCATTACGCACGGTACGGATACGCTCGACGAATCACCTTACTTCCTGAACCTGACGGTGAAGAGTGACAAACCGGTGGTCTTTGCCGCCGCGATGCGTCCGGCAACGGCAATCAGCGCCGACGGCCCAATGAACCTGTACGGCGCAGTAAAAGTGGCAGCGGATAAAAACTCTCGCGGTCGCGGCGTTTTAGTTGTGCTGAACGACCGTATTGGTTCTGCTCGTTTCATCAGCAAAACCAACGCTTCTACGCTGGATACCTTTAAAGCGCCAGAAGAAGGTTATCTGGGCGTGATTATCGGTGACAAAGTTTACTACCAGACGCGTCTGGATAAAGTTCACACCACGCGTTCCGTATTTGACGTGACCAACGTAGATAAACTGCCAGCCGTTGACATTATTTATGGCTATCAGGATGACCCTGAATACATGTACCACGCCTCTATCAAAAACGGCGCGAAAGGTATTGTCTATGCGGGTATGGGCGCAGGCTCGGTATCCAAGCGCGGCGATGCAGGTATCCGTAAAGCGGAAAGCGCGGGCGTTGTTGTTGTGCGCTCCAGCCGTACCGGTAGCGGCATTGTGCCACCGGATGCGGGCCAACCGGGTCTGGTTGCCGATTCTCTGAGCCCGGCTAAATCACGCATTCTGCTGATGCTGGCGCTGACGAAAACGACGAACCCAGCGGTGATTCAGGATTATTTCCACGCGTATTAATCGTCTGATCGGTTTGTAGTGTGATGGCCCCGCCTTTAAACGCGGGGCTTTTTATTTCCCGTTATTCAATTTTTACTTTTAGTTATTCAACTTTTCGTTTCCACTGAGAAGTCACTTCCCTCTCTGTTGATTTTATCGGTATGATTCAGCCCACGACAAAGCAGGTAATCACCCCTATTTATCTTTGATACCCGAAATAATTCGAGTGGCGGGACTGCCTACGTGCGTCCAGCTTGAAGTATGGCGGAGCGGGTGAATTAAAGAAGAAGGATACGTCATTACATGACACACCCCATTTTTATGGTTGGTGCCAGAGGCTGTGGGAAGACCACCGTTGGGCATCAACTGGCGCAGGCGTTAGGATATGACTTTGTCGATACCGACCTGTTTATGCAGCAGACCACCAATATGACGGTGGCTGATGTGGTTGCGCAGGAAGGATGGCATGGGTTCCGCCAGCGTGAAAGTCTGGCGCTTCAGCAGGTGACGTCCAACCGCTGCATCGTCGCGACAGGCGGCGGTATGGTGCTGGCAGAAGCCAATCGGCGCTTTATGCATGATAAAGGCACCGTCATTTACCTCCATGCGGATGCCGAACTGCTGGCTCAGCGGCTGGAAGAAAACCCGCAGGATAACCAGCGGCCGACGTTGACTGGTCGTCCTATCGCCGAGGAAATGGCTGATGTACTGGCCGCGCGCGAGGCGCTTTATCGCGGTGTCGCGCACCACGTCATCGATGCATCGCAAACGCCGGAAGCGATTGTGGCAAGCGTGCTGAAAGCGCTGCGCTCGTCGGCTGCATAGGTTGGTGAGCCGGATACTGGCAAAATAATCACCAGTCAGTGTTACCGAACACCAACTTTCAATGAATAGATCGTGACAGTGGCTCGACTCTCCTTTTAAGATGAATTTCCTGAATTTTTTCGATGATAGGGTGCCGCGCTATGCTGAATGTAAATGAGTATTTTGCAGGGAAGGTCAAATCAATCGGTTTTGAAGGCGACAGCATTGGCCGCGCCAGTGTCGGCGTCATGGATGCGGGTGAATACACCTTTGGAACCGCACAGCCGGAAGAAATGACGGTGATCACCGGAGCATTGAAAGTACTGCTGCCAGGCGCACCGGATTGGCAGGTTTTCACACCGGGAGAAACGTTTTTCGTTCCGGGAAAAAGTGAATTCAATTTGCAGGTGGTCGAACCGACCTCTTATCTGTGTAAGTACCTGTAATATCTATTCTCTCTCTGTAGAGTAGATCATTCTCGCCGCGTTATGTACGACATAACGCGGCGTTTTTTATCCTAGTCCTGCCTCATCCCCCTTGTTACTCCCCAACGTGGTTAGCGCCTTTCTCTGCCATTCTTCCTCTGATGGTAATAAATAATGCTGCAAAAATGTTAAGTAGCTCAAGTAATGAACGCAAAGGTATTTAAAAGGTATTATTAATTGGTATTTTAAAGGTGTACCTTACTCTGTCATGAAGGATGTAAATATGAAAACTACAGCAAAGCTGTCGTTCATGATGTTCGTTGAATGGTTTATCTGGGGAGCCTGGTTCGTTCCACTCTGGCTTTATCTGAGCAAAAGCGGATTTACGGCGGGTGAAATCGGCTGGTCGTATGCCTGTACTGCGATTGCCGCGATTCTGTCGCCGATTCTGGTGGGATCGCTCACCGATCGCTTCTTTGCCGCGCAAAAGGTGCTGGCGGTATTGATGTTCGCCGGGGCGATACTGATGTACCTGGCGGCGCAGCAAACGGAATTTATGTATTTCTTCCCGCTGCTGTTGGCCTATTCGTTGACCTACATGCCGACTATCGCACTGACTAACAGCATCGCTTTCTCGCATGTGGCCGATGTAGAACGGGATTTTCCACGTATCCGGGTATTGGGAACGATTGGCTGGATCGCCTCCGGGATCGTCTGCGGTTTTCTGCCGACATGGCTTGGATTTAGCGATATTTCGCCCACCAATGTTCCGCTGCTGATTACCGCTGCCAGCTCCGCGTTGCTCGGCGTCTTTGCCTTTTTCCTGCCCAATACGCCACCAAAAAGCACTGGCAAGATGGATGTTAAAGTCATGCTGGGGCTGGACGCGCTTGTGCTGTTGAAAGACAAAAACTTTCTGGTGTTTTTTGTCTGCTCCTTCTTGTTCGCGATGCCGCTGGCGTTTTATTACATTTTTGCCACGGGCTTCCTCACCGAAGTTGGCATGAAAAATGCCACTGGCTGGATGACGCTGGGCCAGTTCTCTGAAATCTTCTTTATGCTGGCGCTGCCGTTTTTCACCAAGCGTTTTGGTATTAAAAAGGTATTGTTGCTGGGGCTGGTGACAGCGGCTATCCGCTATGTCTTTTTCGTCTACGGCGACGCTTACCACTACTTCACGTATGCACTGCTGTTCCTCGGCATTCTGCTGCACGGCGTGAGTTACGATTTTTACTATGTGACCGCCTATATCTACGTTGATAAAAAAGCGCCGGTGCATATGCGCACGGCCGCGCAGGGGCTGATTACGCTCTGCTGTCAGGGCTTCGGCAGCCTGTTGGGATATCGTCTGGGTGGCGTGATGATGGAGAAACTTTTCGCCCACGGTGAGCCGGTGAACGGCCTGACCTTTAACTGGACCGGTATGTGGCTGTTTGGTGCGGTGATGATCGCGATTATTGCGCTGATCTTTATCCTGTTTTTCCGTGAATCGGATAAGACGATCTCGACCATTGATGTAGACGGTGCAAAAAACAAGCATTTCAGTACAGAGGAAAGCAAATGAAACAAGAACGTATTCTCGGTGCCTTATACGGCCAGGCTTTAGGCGATGCGATGGGCATGCCATCGGAACTGTGGCCCCGAACGCGTGTGAAAGCGCATTTCGGCTGGATTGATCGCTTTTTACCCGGACCGGTGGAAAACAATGCGGCGTGCTATTTTGGCCGCGGCGAGTTTACGGATGATACCTCGATGGCGCTGAGTCTGGCCGACGCCATCATTGAATGCGATGGCGACATCAACGCCGATGCGATTGGTCGCCACATCCTGAAATGGGCAGAATCGTTCGATGCATTTAATAAGAATGTACTCGGCCCAACCTCTAAAATTGCGTTGAAGGCGATTCGTCAGGGAACACCGGTCAGCGAGCTGGAAAATAATGGCGTCACGAACGGCGCGGCGATGCGGGCTTCCCCGCTAGGCTGTCTGCTGCCTGCGCACGATCTTGATGAATTCATCGATCAGGTAGCGCTGGCATCCAGCCCGACACATAAATCCGATTTGGCGATTGCGGGGGCGGTCGTCGTTGCCTGGGCTATTTCCCGGGCAGTTGACGGCGCCAGCTGGCAGGAGATTGTCGACGCGTTGCCGTCTGTGGCACGCCACGCGCAGGAAAAGCGTATCACGACGTTTAGCGCCTCCCTTGCCGCGCGTCTGGAGCTGGCACTGAGTATCGTGCGCCGTGCAAACGGGACGGAAAGCGCTAGCGAACAGCTTTATCAGCTGATTGGCGCGGGAACGAGCACCATTGAATCCGTTGCTACCGCCATCGCGATGGTGGAATTGGCGCAGACCGACCCAAATCGCTGTGCGATTCTGTGCGCCAACCTCGGAGGGGATACCGACACTATCGGGGCGATGGCGACTGCAATATGCGGTGCGCTGCACGGGGTCACGGCAATTGATGCCGCGCTGAAGCAGGAGCTGGATGACATTAACCAGCTTGATTTTCGCCGCTACGCCAGCCTGCTCCAGCAATACCGCTCAGCACGGGAGGCGTGATGAAGGCCAGCGAACTTGCCGCAAAACTGGATGGACTAACGACGCGTCAGCCGCTGACCATCATCGGGGCGGCGGTGATTGACGTGATTGCCGATGCTTACGCTCTGCCGTATCGCGGGTGTGATATCGAACTGAAGCAGCAAAGCGTGAATATTGGCGGCTGTGCCTTGAACATTGCCATCGCGCTTAAACGCCTTGGGATAGCCGCACAAAACGCCTTGCCTGTCGGGCAGGGCGTGTGGGCGGATATCATTCGTCAGAGTCTGGAAAAGCAAAATATCACCACGGTGGTACAAACCGATTCGGGAGACAACGGCTGGTGTCTGGCGCTGGTTGAACCGGACGGCGAACGGACTTTTATGTCCTTCAGCGGGGTTGAGAATCAGTGGAGCGACAGTTGGCTGGCGTCGTTATTCGTCGCATCGGGGAGTTTGGTCTACCTTTCTGGCTATCAACTGGCGGCACCGTGCGGTGAGCCTCTGGTGAGCTGGCTGGAAAATTTGCATAACGTCACGCCATTCATCGATTTTGGCCCACGCATTGCCGATATACCGGCAAGCCTGATGGCACGCATTATGGCGCTTCACCCCGTGGTTTCCCTTAATCGTCAGGAAGCGGATGTGGCGGCGGATATGCTCGGCGTGTCGGCTGATGTGCAAACGCTGGGGCGAGCCTGGCAGGCGGCGTATTGTGCCCCGGTGATTATTCGTCAAGACAAAGCGGGAGCGTGGTATTTCGACGCGACTTCTGAAGGCATCGTCGCCCCGTTTCCGGCAACGGTAGTGGATACTATCGGGGCAGGGGACAGTCACGCGGGCGGGACGCTGGCTGGTTTGGCCGCTGGGTGGTCGTTGGGCGATGCCGTCACGCTGGGGAACGCCGTTGCGGCGTATGTCGTGAGTCACCGCGGCGGAGACTGCGCGCCTACGTTGGATGAACTGCGTACGCGGTTACTCCTCGCAGATGAAAACGTATAGATCGCTACGGCAATAGCTGATGCTGTACTCAATGGGCCGGTTCTGCGGGTCGAGCGCAATCTGCTTGATGACCAGAACCGGTACTTTATTATCAAGCTGAATGTGTGACTGAAACTCGGCATCGGGCATACGGGCACTGACGCGGCTGCGTGTACGCTGCGGATTGATGTTCTGACTACGAAAATAGTCATAAAGCGAGACGCCGATATCCTCAGCGTCAGCGATCAGATCAACAGGAACATACGATTCTTCAATCGAAACGGCATCCTCATCCACATAGCGAATACGTTTCAACAGAAAAACGGGAGTGTCTGGCGCAATAGCTAACTGCTCGGCTACTTCCTTGCTGCTTTTTACGATCTGTTTGTTTACCCACAGCGTGTTGGGCTTTTTACCCCGCAGCACGACCTGTTGTGAAAATCCGCGCGCCTCTTTCAACGAATATTCGAAAATATTATTGATTTGCGTCCCGTAGCCGCGCACGCGGGTCACCACACCTTCTTCTTCCAGCGTCTGCATCGCTTTGCGCACGGTAATGCGGGATACGCCGGCTAACTGACTTAGGTCACGTTCTCCCGGCAGAATATTGCCATGTTCCAATGCACCGCTGCGCACTGCATTTTTTACCGTTTCGGCAAACTTTAGATAGAGTGGGGTATTATCTGCTGTCGCAAAGCGCTGAGTAAGCTGTTCTATTAATCGAGTATGCGCGTGTTCCATTCTTCTCTGATCCTGATCGGTTTGCGTAGAGGTAATAATACCACTGGTATTATTACCGCTATACTGGAAATGGCAATCGCGGCGTTGCCACATAAAATAAAGTATATTTAGTGATTTTCAGCATGTTTACCTGTCACGAAAACGTCATCTATTCTTTGTAGTGCTCATCATTAATTCCATATATGAGTTATTTTATTTAATGGTGTTTATTAATTAATAGCGTAAAAGAATGTCGTAGTTATTAGGAATAATCCCATGATTGTTAAAATACAACAGATTACGGCATTCACCGATAATTTTATGTTATGGGGGTGAATAAGTTTTTTGTTCTTTTTATTTTCTTTAAACTGGGTTTTCGTGTTGGTTTGTTGGTTGGAAATCCATTTGGTGTCTTTTTTTGTATAAAGGTTTGGTTGAACGTATTAATTATTTTTCTGCGTTTTAAGATAAATGGCTGTTGTGGAATGTGATCGCATTCAAGTTTTATTTTGCTGTGCCGTTATGGATAGTATAACTATTCTATGCAAAGAGTATTTTATGCTGAAAACGACTCGCTCCCGCATCCTTGCGGCCTGTTCGACAATTGTTGTGCTTTCACTTGTTATCAATACCTTTCTTAATTACACCATCGCCAATAACGCTAATAAGGAATCGATCCAGAATACGCTGAATGCGGTAGCCACTAGCCATAGTATTGCGATTAGCGACTGGGTTGCTTCTAAAACGCTGATGATTTCTGCGTTGCACGACCGTGTCATGACTGATGAGGATCCGATTCCGCTGTTCAAACAGATTGCGTCATCCGGCGGCCTCCTGAATGTGTACATGGGTTATGCCAATGGCACGGCTAAGTTTGCCGATTCTGGCGGTATTCCTCCCGATTACAACCCAACGATCCGCCCCTGGTATCAGCAGGCGGTGAAAGAGGGCAAACCGCTGGTCACTGCCCCCTACGTTGATGCGGTGACGAATACGCTGGTGGTTTCTTTCGTTGCTTCCGTGGTGGACGGCGGAACGGTCAGAGGCGTAGTTGGTAGCGATGTCACGATGAACAGCGTGATTGAAAACGTCAAAGCGATTAACCCAGCCAAAGATAGCTTCGGTGTGCTCATCGAGCGTAGCGGTCTGATCATTGCTCACCCGGATGAAAAACTGACGCTGAAAAATATCACTGACATTGCCCCCGGGATTGATCTGAACGACATTCTTTCCGCCGATAGCGCCCGCGATGTGGATTTTTCTGGGTCAACAAAGCTCGTGGTGGCAAAACCGATTGCTGGCACGAACTGGTTCATGCTGGTGGCGTTGGATAAAGCCGAAGCGACAGCGGGCATGCGTTCTCTTCTGTCTACCTCTGTGATCACGCTAGTCGTTATCGCCCTGCTGGGCACGCTGGTGATTGGTTTCATCATTGCCTCAGCGCTCAAGCGTCTGCTGCAAATCCGCGATGCAATGGATGATATCAGCAGCGGTAATAACGATCTGACACAGCGTCTGCCGGATGAAGGGCATGATGAAGTGGCGCAAATTGCCCGCTCGTTTAATATCTTTGTCGATAAGATCAGTCAGGTAATGATGCAGATTCGCGATATCAGCGCATCGCTTCAGGTCGCGGCGGATGAAATCTCGGCGGGGAACAACGATCTCTCTGCGCGTACTGAATCTGCGGCGTCGAGCATTCAGCAAACCGCAGCCTCGCTGGAAGAAATTTCTGCGGCGGTCACGCAGTCGGCAGGTTCTGCACAGCAGGTTAACGCCAAAGCGCTGCTGCTGTCGAAAGATGCCGGTACGGGCGGAAAAGTGGTGTCCGATGTGATTGTCACGATGGAAGAGATCGTGGTCGCGTCTGGCAAAATCGGCGATATCATCGGTGTGATCGATGGCATTGCATTCCAGACTAACATTCTGGCGCTTAACGCTGCGGTAGAAGCCGCGCGAGCGGGCGAACAGGGGCGTGGTTTCGCCGTGGTTGCTGGTGAAGTTCGCAGTCTGGCACAGCGCAGTGCGCAGGCCGCAAAAGAAATTAAAGAGCTGATTGAAGCGACGGTCTCCAGCGTGACCTCTGGCTCCGTGCAGGTTCGTCAGGCCAGCGACACGATGAATGAAATTGTCGGCGGCGTCTCTACGGTGAGTTCGGTGATGTCTGAAATCACGCATGCGGCCGATGAGCAAATGCGTGGCATCAACGAGATCAACAAAGCGGTCGCGCAGTTGGATTCAATGGTGCAACAAAACGCCGCGCTGGTGCAGGAATCTGCTGCTGCGTCGGGTGCGTTGCAGTCACAGGCTGAAGAACTGAACGCCGTTGTCGGGGCATTCCGAGTTTAACGGATTCAGGTACTGAAGAGGTATTGCCCGCCAGAACGCTGGCGGGCAATCGCCGACTGCATTAACAATCGACAGTATTAACAGTCAACAGTATTAAAAATCGACAGTATTAACGCTGAGCTTCTCCGCCCAGTGCTTCAATCAGATTCGCAACCAATGCCGCCAGCTCGCTGGTCATCAAAATAAAATCGGCATCAAACCGCTGAGCAAAATCTTCCCGATCGATATCGTCGTTTTGTTCCCGCAGCGTATCAGAGAACTTCAAGCGTTTTACCGAACCGTCCTCGGACAAGACCAACTGAATCCGTTCCTGCCAGTCCAGCGCCAGCTTGGTAACCAGTTTGCCAGCTTCAATGTGTACGGCAATTTCATCGCATACCAAATCCTGTTTTTTACAGCGGATAACGCCGCCGTCTTCCAGAATGGCTTTCAGCTCTGCTTCATCCTGTAGCGCAAAACCTGCCGCTGGCTCACCGGAGCGAACCCACTCGGTTAGTGTCAGTTCGATAGGATTTTCCATCGTCAGCGGCACAACGGGCAGCGATCCCAGTGTTTTACGCAGCAGCGCCAGCGTATCTTCCGCTTTTTTGGCGCTGGCAGCATCGACCATAATCAGGCCGTTAACCGTATCGATCCACAGCCAAACCTGACTGAAACGGCTGAATGCACGCGGCAGTAGGCTATGCAGCACTTCGTCTTTCAGCGAGTCTTTTTCGGTTTTTTTCAGCTTGCGGTGCTGTTCCGCTTCCAGACGTTCAATCTTGGCCTGAAGGGTTTGCTTGATGACCGGAGACGGCAGGATTTTTTCTTCTTTGCGGACGCAGATAACGATTTGCCCATTAACGACGTGCGTTAAGGCATCGCTATGGGATCCCATCGGCGATACCCAACCCGTTTTCATCATATCCTGACTGCCGCACGGGGTGAATGCGAAAGCGCTGAGCCGTTTTTCCAGTTCATCCGCAGATAAAACGTTATCTTTGGACAGCACGCTGTCCCGGCTTAGGCGGTAAATCATTAAGTTCTTAAACCACAACATGGTGTTATCCCTGACTGGGCGCGCAGGTTTGCACGCGGGTTTGTAATGTTGCGCGCATGATAACGAATTCGAGACGGTTATGTGGAATAAAATACCGGGATTCAGAGGAATACCTATCACGCTTTGAATGGCAGCTGATTGGTTTCTCTGGTTATACCCGTCATACTTCAAGTGGCATGTGCGTTGGCTGCACGACTCGAATTATTTAGGGTTTCTATCTATAAATCAGAACGTTTTCAGGTCGGTAGTGAATTTACTCTGGCCTATTTACAACACGCGGGGAGACATCATGAGAATCGGTATCGATCTAGGCGGGACGAAAACGGAAGTCATTGCACTGGATGACGAGGGGCAGGAGCGTTTTCGGCAGCGTATGCCGACGCCAAGAAATGATTATCCGGAAACGCTGCGGACTATCGCCACGCTGGTGGAGATGGCTGAAAAAGCGACCGGCTCTCGCGGCAGCGTCGGCGTGGGGATCCCCGGTACGCTGTCGCCGTTTACCGGTAAGGTAAAAAATGCCAACTCCACCTGGCTCAACGGTCAGGCGCTGGATCGCGATCTCGCCACGCTGCTGAATCGGCCCGTGCGGGTTGCCAATGACGCGAACTGTTTCGCAGTTTCAGAAGCAGTTGATGGTGCCGGGGCAGGGAAGCAGACCGTCTTCGCGGTCATCATCGGAACTGGCTGCGGATCGGGCATTGCACTGAACGGTCAGGCTCACGTCGGCGGCAACGGTATTGCGGGCGAATGGGGACATAATCCGTTGCCCTGGATGGATGACGATGAGCTGCGCTATCGGCAGACGGTTCCCTGCTACTGCGGCAAGTCTGGCTGCATTGAATCCTTTATTTCCGGTACGGGATTTGCGCTGGATTACCAACGCCTGAGCGGTCAGCCGCACAAGGGCGAGGCGATTATTGCCTTAGCGGAGCAGGGCGACCCTGTCGCAGAACTGGCGTTACAGCGTTATGAACATCGTCTGGCAAAATCGCTGGCGCATGTGATTAACCTGCTCGACCCCGATGTCGTGGTGCTGGGGGCGGAATGAGCAACGTTGCTCGCCTTTATCAAACCGTGCCGGAAAAGATTAAACCGTGGATCTTCGGCGGTGAGTGCGAAACGCCCGTGCGCCAGGCCATACACGGCGACTCCAGCGGGGTACGCGGAGCCGCCTGGCTCTGGCCAAAGACGGAGTAATGGCTAAACGGCGTACTGCGGCGCCAATCGGCTGACGCCCAGCCCGTTAATCTTCTGCACTTTGATCTGTACCGGAATTCGCTCTTTCATGGCTTCGACATGGCTAATAACGCCGATGGTTTTACCGGAGGCGTTCAGGTTATCGAGGGCATCCAGCGCGATATCCAGCGTCTCGGCATCCAGCGTGCCGAAGCCTTCATCCAGAAACAGCGAGTCGATGCTGGCTTTATGGCTGACCAGATCGGATAGCGCCAGCGCCAGCGACAAACTCACTAAGAAACTCTCGCCGCCAGACAGCGTACGCGTATCACGCTCGGCGTCCGCTTGCCAGGTATCCATCACCAGCAGCTCCAGATCGTCGCCGGGTTTCCGTTTCAGCATATAGCGCCCGTGCAGGCGGGAAAGCTGGAGATTGGCAAGATAAACCAGATGATCCAACGTTAGCCCCTGAGCAAATTTACGGAATTTATGCCCGCTTTGTGAGCCGATGAGCGTATTAAGACAGCTCCAGTCGTCATACATTTGCTGACTTTGGGCGATCTCATTGAGCAAATCTTGCTGGTTCTGGCGATGTTGTCGATCGTCAGCCAACTGATGCTGGAACTCTCCCTGCTGCCGCAGGTTCGCTTTCAGCGTTTCATCCAGCGCTGCCAACTGCTGCTGTACCGCTTCTTGTGTGGCGTCTTCCGTCAGGGAAGCAGGGCGCTTTTGTTGATGGGCGAGCAGATCCTGCTCAGCCTGCTGATGAAGGGCCGCCGCCTGCTGCAAACGCTGATACAGTTCTTCCTTCCATGCCTGCAATGTCTGGCGTTCCTGCTCATCAAGCAGCGCATTGAGGAACGTGGCTTCATCGGCGAAAGTGCTTTGCTGTAAAGCCTGAATAAAACGTTCGGCCGCACTTTCATGCTGGCGCGTGCTCTGTTCATACTGCTGTTGCGTGCTAGCCAGCTCTCCCGTCAGACGGCTCAACGCCGTTTCGGTTTGCTGACGAGCTGACCGTGCTAGTCGGAGCGCATCGTCATACTGTTGGCTGGTGTGCTGTAGCTGTTCGCGCACAGCCGCGATTTGTCTGTCGCCGAAAAGTGCCTGTCGCTCTTTTTGGCTCGCGTTGAGCAACGCGAGGAGCTGTTCCAGATGCTGTTGCTGGGTGTGGAGCTGCTGTTTTGCCTCGGTCACGCTGCGATTCAGATGCTGAAGATCGCTTTCCAACGTGGCTAATAGAGGAACTAGGCGAGATTGCTCCTGCTCTTTGGTTTTCCAGTCTTGCCACTCGTTCTCGCGCTGAGCCAGCCAGTCATTCTGTGCGTCGGCTTCAGGTAGAACAAGGCTTAAGGTTGCCAGCGTCTGCGTGATTTCCTGAGTGTGCTGCGTGATCTGCTGGTGCACGTTTTGCAGCGACAGCTCGATTTCTTGCTGCGTAACGCTTAGCGAAGTTTGCTGCTGGGTGTTGAGCGCGATTTTCTGGTCGAGTTCCCGCTGCACTGCCTCTGTGGAGGTCAGTAAATCCTTACTTTCCTGCCACTGTTTTTGCAATTGCTCGCGTGCGGTAATCTGCTGTCGAATAGCCTGTTCTTCGGCTTCATTTTGCGTAAGCCAGACTGCGATCTCATCCGGTTGTTCCAGCGTGTAGTTAACTTGTAAGCGCTCACTGACATCTTGCCACTGTTGCCGCAGGGTGTGATGTTCGCTATCGAGCTGAGCGATCTCCTGTTGTAGCTGTTCCCGCTGTTGCGCTAGCGAGGCCAACTGTGCAGTCGTATTCGCCAGCGCTGTCGTTAACTGGTTCACTTCCTGCTGTAGCGACGTCAGGCGGCTTTGGGTTTCAGACGGTTGCAGCGCCTGATAGCGTTCGATAGCGGGATGCTCGGTTGAACCACATAGCGGGCATGCGTCTCCGGCCTGGAGCCGTTGGCGTTCAGCCTCCAGCTTAACGATACGCTCTTCCTGCCGGAGCACGGTTTCCAGATCGACCAGATGCTGGCTACGCTGCTCATGCTCAGACTGCTGCTGTTGCTTTAAGATTTCTGACTGGCTGATATGCTCTTGTACTTCACCCTGTTTGGTGAAGTACTGCTGCTTGCGCACATGCAAACGCTGGAACTGGTCGCTGATTGTCGCGAGCCGTTGGCGTTCAGCTCGCTGGTCAATGCGTTGATTAAACTGCTGTTGCAGGGCGGAAAGCGGCTGGTGCGCTTCCTGCTGTTGCCGTGTTTCATCGTGTTGCATGAACTGCTGACGGGCCGCATCAACGACCGCTTGTTGTTCACGCTGTTGTGCCGCCAGCGTCACTGTCTCTTGCTGTAGCACTGCTGACTGTACGGTGTGCTGCGCCTGTTTTTGCTTCAGCTTCTCTTGCTCATCCTGAAGCTGGCGCAATTGCCGAAACTGAGTGCGCCACTGAGGAAGTTGTT
Organism: Pectobacterium polaris; assembly: GCF_002307355.1. Lineage (NCBI taxonomy): Bacteria > Pseudomonadati > Pseudomonadota > Gammaproteobacteria > Enterobacterales > Pectobacteriaceae > Pectobacterium > Pectobacterium polaris. The sequence goes on from NZ_CP017481.1 coordinate 2,360,523, forward strand.
CTCCCCACTGCTGATGATGCGCGTATTGCTGGCGGTAAGACTGAATTTGTTCAAGCTGCTGTTTAGCCTGCTGCTGTTCCGTCGCTGTCTGGGTTTGTTTGCTTTCATCGGCGTGCAGACGAGCCTGCGTTTTTGCCAGTTCGTCCTGTTGCTGTGCGTTTTGCTGCACCAGCGTGGCAATGCGATGGTCAAGTGGCACAACCTGTTCGTTGATCACCTGTTCTTGCTGCTGCCGTACCCGTTTGTGCTCATTAACCTCCTGCTCTGCTTTTTCTTCCTGCTGGCGTAGCGCGGTTAATGTCACCTGCTCGGCGGCCTGCTTCTCGGTCAGTTGTTCAATACGCTGTGCCAGCGTAAGAGATTCTTGTCGATAGCGCTCTCGTTCCTGATGTAGCGGCCTCAGTTTTTCTGCTGGTTCGCTGTGCGTTAACCTGTCGAGCTGTGGTTTAGCCTGCTGAATGGCGGATTCGGCACTTGCATGCTGCGCCTGCGTGTTGGTTAGCTGCGCATGCTGCTGCGTCAGTTGCTCAAACCAGCGCCGCGTAGTCAGCGCTTGCTCACGTTCGGCGTTGCCCTGTTGCTCCTGCTGGATTAGCTCGGCAAGCTGCTCTTCCACCTGCTGACGTTGCTCATCGGTCAGCAGTTGAATGCCTGATGCGCGCGCCTGTAGCGTGTTCAGTGCGACGTTTGCCTGCTTGTGTTTGTCATAGACGCGTTCGGAAATCAGGCCATAAATGTCCGTGCCGGTCAGCTCTTCCAGCAGTTCCGCTCGATCATCTGCTTTGGCGTTGAGGAAGGCGGCAAACTGCCCCTGCGACAGCATCATGGATCGCGTGAAGCGGCCGAAATCCAGCCCGGTGAGCTGTGTGATCATCTCTTTCTTATCATTGAGCTTTTCACACAGAATTTTGCCGTCTTCAATGAGCGCGAGTTCGGCTTTGGGAGACTGTAAGTTACCGTCTGGCGCATTTCTTGCCCGGCGCTGGCTCCAGAAGGCGCGATATCCGACGCCTTTAACCTCGAACTCAACCTCGGCAAGGCACTCTGCGGTATTACGCGTCATCAGGTCATTCTGGCTGGCGGAAAGCAGGCCAAGCCGTGGTGTTTCGTGATACAGCGCCAGACAGATCGCATCCAGCAGCGTGGTTTTTCCCGCGCCGGTCGGGCCGGTAATGGCAAATAAGCCGTTGCTGGAAAACGGCTCCTGTGTGAAATCGATCTTCCATTCGCCTTTCAGCGCATTAAGGTTCTTTAAGCGCAGACTGAGAATCTTCATTTGGCCGTCTCGCTATTTTCCAGTTCATCAATAACCTGATTAAACAGCGTGCGAACACGCTGTTGGCGGCTGTCTTCCATGTCTGTCTCCGTTACCAGACGACGTTCAAAAACGTCATGTACGCTCAGCTCGTTCAGCGTTTCCTTGTCCTGTCGGGTAATCGCCTGCAGGCGCTGTTCACGCGTGCGGCGCAGCAGCAGCACCTCTACGGGCAGGTTCTCGGTCATCGCCTGAATGCGTTTTTGCATGTCGCTCAGATAATCCTGCGTGTTGATCTCAATATCCAACCACACGGGTTTATCGCCCTGATAGTTCTGGAAGGTGGCCAGCTGTTTTTCAATATCGCTCAGGCTGCCTTTAATCAGCTGCATCGGCTGAGTCATGGGAATCGGCAGGATGTCTATCTGCGGAGGCGTTTGCGGTGACGTGTCAGATGCAAAGCTCACCAGACAGACGGATTTTTCACTGTTTAGTTCATCAAAACTCAACGGGATCGGCGAACCGCTGTAGCGAATATGCTCGCTTTGGGTCACGCGCTGTGGGCGGTGAATATGGCCGAGCGCGATATAATCCGCAGGAGGAAAAGCCTGAGCAGGGAAGGCATCGAGCGTACCAATATAGATATCGCGCACGGATTCCGAGGCGGTTGCGCCAATCGTCGTCAGGTGCCCGGTTGCGATAATCGGCAGCTGCAGGCCAAGCTCGTCGCGCTTTTGGCAAGCCAGTTGGTAACACTGCTGGTAGTGCGCGGTAATCGCTTCCTGTAGCGCCAGCTGTTTTTCATCCCCGGATTGTCCGGCTTTGCTGGTTAACACATCACGTGGACGTAAAAAAGGAATCGCGCAGAGCAGGGCACCGGGCTGCTTTTGACGGTTTTCCAGCAGAAGCACCTGTTGGGCTGGATCGTCGCTGGCGCAGGCAATCACCTTCGTGTTCAGGCAGGCAAGCAGCTCGCGGGATTCGTTTAGCATCGCGACAGAATCGTGGTTACCGCCGAGAACGATGAGCTGGCAGCCTGTGCGCTGTAGCGCGACCACGAAGCTATAATACATTTCTCGCGCATAGCTGGGGGGCGAGCCGTTATCAAAAATATCACCAGCAACGATAATGGCATCGACCTGATGTTGTTCTACTTGAACGATAAGCCAGTTTAGAAAAGCCTGATGCTCAGCAGCGCGACTTTTGGTATAAAAATATTGCCCTAAATGCCAATCGGCGGTGTGGATAATGCGCATCGTGTTCTCTCGATATTCATGCCGCGTGGCGGTGGATGACGTTGTCATTATTTATTATGTGAAAGGGTGTGTCGTCGCCATGGTGCTTTGTCATCGTAATGCCATGATTATATATAGCAGGGATGGCGGCTGTCGCGGTGGAATCAGACGTTTGGAAAGCGGCTCGAAAAATCGGATGTACGCGCTGTAACAATCGTGCAGAGCGGTCCGTGCGTTTTTCATAAATCTGTCATAAAACTGACGCATAATGCCTCCGCCTGCTAACAGCGACGATGATTAACGACAGGATTAACAATGGCAAAACGCATATTAGTCGTGGAAGATGAAGCACCAATTCGTGAAATGGTCTGCTTTGTACTGGAACAAAATGGTTATCAACCCGTTGAAGCTGAAGACTATGACAGCGCGGTAACGCAACTGTCGGAGCCATTCCCTGAACTGGTGTTATTGGACTGGATGCTGCCAGGCGGGTCGGGCCTGCAATTCATTAAGCATATGAAGCGCGAGGCGCTGACGCGTGATATCCCGGTGATGATGTTGACCGCGCGTGGCGAAGAAGAAGACCGCGTGCGCGGGCTTGAAGTGGGAGCGGATGATTACATTACCAAACCGTTTTCACCCAAAGAATTGGTGGCGCGTATCAAAGCCGTCATGCGCCGAATTTCACCGATGGCAGTGGAAGAAGTGATTGAAATGCGTGGCCTGAGTCTCGATCCTTCCTCACATCGCGTGACGACCGAAGAGCACGCGTTGGACATGGGACCGACGGAATTTAAACTGCTGCATTTCTTTATGACGCATCCTGAACGTGTTTATAGCCGGGAACAGTTGCTGAATCACGTTTGGGGCACTAACGTTTATGTTGAGGATCGTACTGTCGACGTCCATATTCGTCGCCTGCGTAAAGCGCTGGAAACCAGCGGACATGACAAAATGGTGCAAACCGTTCGGGGAACGGGCTACCGTTTTTCAACGCGTTACTGAGGTGATCGTAACCGGAGACACATTAACGTGCTAGAACGTTTATCCTGGAAAAGGCTGGCATTGGAGCTAGCTTTTTTTTGTTTGCCCGCTTTACTGCTGGGGCTGATTTTTGGCTATCTGCCCTGGTTTCTGCTGGTCGCCGTATTAGGCTTACTGTGCTGGAATTTTTATAACCAGCTAAAACTCTCTTATTGGCTGTGGGTTGACCGCAGCATGACGCCACCACCTGGTCGCTGGAGCTGGGAGCCGCTGTTTTACGGGCTCTATCAGATGCAGTTGCGTAATCGACGTCGACGTCGGGAACTGGCACTCCTGATCAAACGGTTTCGCAGCGGTGCCGAATCCTTACCCGATGCCGTGGTGATCACCACCGAAGAAGGCACGATCTTCTGGTGTAACCATCTGGCGCAGCACCTGTTAAATTTCCGCTGGCCGGAAGATAACGGTCAGAATATCCTCAACTTATTGCGCTATCCCGAATTCACGAATTACATGAAAGGACAGGATTTTAGCCGTCCTCTCACGCTGCAGTTGAATAATTCCCACCATGTTGAATTCCGCGTGATGCCCTATTCCGAAGGCCAGCTATTGATGGTGGTGCGTGATATTACGCAAATGCACCAGCTTGAAGGCGCCAGACGTAACTTTTTTGCCAACGTGAGCCATGAACTGCGTACGCCGCTGACGGTGTTGCAGGGCTATCTGGAAATGATGCAGGAAGAAACGCTGGATGCGGCGCTACGCGGAAAAGCGCTGAATACCATGCAGGAGCAGACCCGACGCATGGATGGGCTGGTCAAACAGCTGCTGACCTTGTCCCGTATTGAGGCGGCGACGGCAATCGATCTGAATGAAAAAGTCGATATTCCATTGATGCTGCGCGTACTTCAGCGTGAAGCGCAGACGCTGAGTCAAGGGCGTCATGAGATCGTCTTTCGTGTGAACGAAAGCCTCCGCGTGTTTGGTAATGAAGAACAGCTGCGCAGTGCGGTATCCAATCTGGTGTATAACGCGGTCAACCATACGCCAGAGGGAACGCGTATCGAAGTCTGCTGGCAGAAGATCCCACAGGGCGCGCAATTTCAGGTCAGCGATAACGGGCCGGGCATTGCGGCCGAGCACTTGCCGCGCCTGACGGAGCGCTTTTATCGGGTGGATAAGGCGCGTTCACGACAAACAGGCGGCAGCGGACTGGGGCTGGCGATTGTTAAGCATGCGCTTAGCCATCATGATTCCCGTCTGGAGATCATGAGTGAGGATGGTCTGGGCTCACGTTTCGTCTTTACGTTGCCGAATCGGTTGATTGTCCCTGCCTCTCTGGCTGAAAATACGGTGAAACCTTCAGCCTGACGGAAAACGCTATCTATGACATCCGCCACTCGTATTGCGGGCGCTTTTTTACTGCTGCTCAGCGCGTTGTGCTCCGCGCAGCCTCGTCAGATGCTGGCAGGTAACCTCTCCAGCGCGGGGTCGGATACGCTGGCTAACCTGATGGCCTTTTGGGCGGCGGATTTCAGCCAGCATTATCCGAACGTGAATTTACAGATTCAGGCCGCCGGTTCGTCCTCTGCGCCGACGTCTCTGGCATCGGGTGCCGCGCAGCTTGGGCCGATGAGCAGGGCGATGAAGGCCAGCGAAATTGAGGCGTTCGTCCAGCATTATGGCTACCCGCCGCTGGCGGTGCCGGTGGCACTGGATGCGCTGGTCGTGCTGGTCAATCAGGATAATCCGCTGCCGGGGCTGAACTTGTCGCAGCTGGACGCTATCTTTTCGATTACGCAGCGCTGCGGTAACCACCAGCCGATAAAACAGTGGGGCGATCTCGGCCTGCACGGCAGTTGGGAAAAACGCACGCTACTGCGCTATGGGCGAAACTCTGCGTCGGGAACCTATGGGTTCTTTAAGCAAAAGGCGCTGTGCCGTGGCGATTTCCTTCCTCAGGTTAATGAGTTGCCGGGCTCGGCGTCCGTTGTGCAGGCAGTTGCGGCGTCAACCGATGCCATCGGCTATGCCAGCGTGGGCTTTCGTACCAGCGGCGTGAGAATGCTGCCGTTAGCCGCACAAGGCACCGACTACATCTACCCCTCGACTGAAAATATCCGCAGCGGTTTGTATCCCTACACCCGTTATCTCTATATCTATGTGAACAAAGCACCCAGCCAACCGTTGGAAGCGCTGACGGCGGCATTTCTAGAACGTGTGCTGTCTGAAACGGGGCAGTCGTTGGTGAATCAGGATGGTTATTTGCCACTGCCGGAAGCAACGCGTCGTCAGGCGCGTCAGCTGATTGGCCTGCCGGAATAATTTCTCTTTCCACTACGAATTTGCGATGTTTTCACGTTAGATGAATTTTCTTCATGTGACGTGAAAATTCTTCTATTGCCCTGTGATTCGCCACGTGACAGGATAGTTTTAAATTTAGACGTCCAGATGGCTAAATAAAATTAAATGTAATTATCTCTCTGGGCAAATATTTCATATTGAAACTATCTGTCAGCGCGCTTCTTTCCTGAAGGTCGGTGCTGGCAACATGTCAGGAGCGACATATGGCGAACACCTTATCCCCTTTCCGTGCCGATACCGTCGGCAGTTTCTTGCGTCCAGCAGCGATTAAGGAAGCACGTCTTCAGCATCAGGCAGGCGAGATTGATGATGTTGCGCTGCGTAGCATTGAAGATCGCGAGATTCTGCGGGTGGTAGAAAAGCAGCGTGAAGCGGGCCTACAGGTTGTGACGGATGGTGAACTGCGTCGCGCCTGGTGGCACTTCGACTTCTTTGCCGACTTGAACGGCGTGGAGCGCTACGAAGCCGATCACGGTATTCAATTCAACGGTATTCAGACCAAATCCCATGCGATTCGCGTTGTGGATAAAGTGAGCTTCAATTCCCAGCATCCGATGCTCGATCATTTCCGCTACCTGAACAGCATTTCTGGCGATGCGGTCGCTAAAATGACGATTCCAAGCCCTAGCGTGATGCATTTCCGCGGCGGCCGCAAAGCGATTGATGCGACGGTTTATCCCGATCTGGCGGACTATTTCGACGATTTGGCACAAACCTGGCGCGATGCGATTCACGCATTTTATGACGCAGGCTGCCGCTTCCTGCAACTGGATGACACCGTGTGGGCTTACCTGTGCTCTGACGATCAAAAACGCCAGATCCGTGAACGTGGTGAAGATCCAGCACAGCTGGCACGGACCTATGCTGATGTGCTGAACACAGCGCTGGCTGATAAGCCTGCGGATCTGGTGATCGGTTTGCACGTCTGTCGCGGTAATTTCCGCTCCACCTGGATTTCTGAAGGCGGGTACGAGCCTGTGGCAGAAATTCTGTTTGGCGAAGTGAATGTCGATGCGTTCTTCCTGGAATACGATACCGAGAGAGCCGGCGGGTTTGAGCCGCTGCGTTTTGTGAAGCCGGGTCATCAACAGGTGGTACTGGGACTGATCACCACGAAGAACGGTGAGCTGGAAGAGGCAGAAGTCGTGCAGGCGCGTATCGCGGAAGCGGCAAAATATGTCAATCTCAGCCAGATTTGCCTGAGCCCGCAGTGTGGCTTCGCTTCAACGGAAGAGGGCAATAGCCTGACGGAAGAGCAGCAGTGGAATAAGCTGAAACTTGTTGTGGATATCGCCAATCGCGTGTGGTGATACCGATGAGGTAGCGCGCTATTCTGCAACAGACATACAAAGGCTGGATCATACGATCCGGCCTTTTTTGTGGCCGTTATCCGGCTTTCTATTCGCGACGCTTTTGTGAAATATGTTTTTTTTATGATCGAACAGCGCATTTTATTCCAGTTTTTGTCAGTTTTATTGCAATGAAATATCGATAAATGCGCAAATCATGTGTTATGCAAATCAGGATAAACCAATTTATATTCTTACTTTTTGGCATAGTTAGGCTTGATACTCTGGTTTTTGGATCTCTACTTGTCTTTTTACGCTATAAACGTTTTACTTAGCACCCAATATGGCTGTGCAAAAAATAACTCCTCTGTACTCGTCATACTTCAAGTTGCATGTGCGTTGGCCGCATTCAGCCACCCGAATCACTTACTTGAGTAAGCTCATCGGGATTGCTTCGCTTGCCGCCTTCCTGAAACTCGAATTATTTAGAGTATATGCTCGCCATCTTTCGCGTTTCCAGAGCGTTGGCGTCAGCTTCGCACTAGCCCTTTGTGAATGGCTTCAGGCGGCGATAAACGGCACCGTTTTCTTTTATCGATTTGATACAGGCAACACGACATAACTATGAGTCATCGTTTAACTTCCAAAGATATCGTGGCATTAGGTTTTATGACCTTTGCTTTGTTCGTGGGGGCAGGAAATATTATTTTTCCGCCTATGGTGGGATTGCAGGCCGGAGAGCACGTTTGGACCGCAGCGCTCGGCTTTCTGCTGACGGCGGTTGGCCTACCGGTGTTGACCGTGATCGCGCTTGCCCGGGTTGGTGGTGGCGTTGATGCGCTGAGCTCGCCGATTGGTAAAAAGGCCGGTGTTGTTCTGGCGACCGTGTGCTATTTGGCCGTTGGGCCACTGTTCGCAACGCCGCGCACGGCAACCGTCTCGTTTGAAGTCGGTCTGGCGCCTTTGGTCGGCAACGGAGCCTCTCCGCTGCTGATTTATAGCCTGATTTATTTTGCCATTGTGATCGCGATTTCCCTGTATCCGGGCAAACTGCTGGATACGGTTGGTCATGTGCTGGCACCGTTGAAGATCATTGCTCTGGCGGTACTGGGTATTGCCGCGGTGCTGTGGCCTGCCGGTTCGCCTATCCCGGCGACAGAAACGTATGAGCAACTGCCGTTCTCTAATGGTTTTGTTAACGGCTATCTGACGATGGATACGCTGGGCGCAATGGTCTTTGGCATCGTGATCGTTAATGCTGCGCGCTCGCGTGGGGTGACCAGCTCTGTGCTACTGACGCGTTACACCATGTGGGCGGGGTTGATTGCCGGTATTGGCCTGACATTAGTCTATTTGAGCCTGTTCCAGCTCGGTTCCGTCAGCGGTGAATTGGTGCCGCAGGCGCAGAACGGTGCTGAAATTCTCCATGCCTATGTGCAACATTCGTTTGGCAATATGGGAAGCAGCTTCCTGGCGTTGTTAATCTTCATCGCGTGTCTGGTGACGGCGGTGGGGCTGACTTGTGCCTGTGCTGAATTCTTTGCGCAATACCTGCCGTTGTCTTACCGCACGCTGGTATTTGTGTTGGGAACGTTCTCGATGGTGGTGTCTAATCTGGGCTTAAGCCATCTGATTCAACTTTCCATTCCTGTACTGACGGCGATTTATCCACCGTGTATCATTCTGGTTTTATTGAGCTTTACGCTGCGTTGGTGGAATAGCGCTTCACGTATTGTGGCCCCGGTCATGTTAGTCAGTCTGTTATTTGGCATGATTGATGGTGTAAAATCGTCGGCCTTCAAATCGCTGTTGCCAGAGTGGAGCCTCAACCTGCCGCTGAGCGAGCAAGGGTTGGCTTGGCTGCCACCATCACTGCTGATTTTACTGGTTGCGGTGATTTACGACAGACTTTGTGGTCGTCAGGAAGTTACGGTACATCAATAACATCGTTAATGCCTGATAGCGCTGGGGCGGTAGGGATAGCGTACTGCTCCAGCACAAGGTTGGGTTTATGCACCACAGGTTTTTGCCTGTGGTTTTTCTTTTTGTAAAATTTTCCTTTATATAAGACAGGGTTGCTTATCAATGGAACAACCATCCTCCAAGCTTAAGCGTGGGTTAAGCACGCGGCATATCCGCTTTATCGCCCTTGGCTCGGCGATCGGAACCGGTCTGTTTTATGGTTCCGCGAGTGCGATCCAAATGGCTGGCCCCAGCGTATTGTTGGCTTATCTGATCGGCGGAGTTGTCGCGTATATCATCATGCGCGCACTGGGCGAAATGTCGGTGCACAACCCGCAGTCCAGTTCGTTTTCTCGCTATGCGCAGGATTATCTCGGGCCATTAGCGGGGTATATCACCGGCTGGACCTACTGTTTTGAGATGCTGATTGTTGCCATTGCCGATGTGACCGCGTTTGGTATCTACATGGGCGTCTGGTTCCCTGCCGTGCCGCACTGGGTGTGGGTTCTGAGCGTGGTGCTTATCATTGGTGCCATTAACCTGATGAATGTGAAAGCCTTTGGTGAACTGGAGTTTTGGCTCTCTTTCTTCAAAGTGGCCACCATTATCATCATGATCGCAGCTGGGATCGGCATCATCATCTGGGGGATTGGCAACGGGGGGAACCGACGGGTATCCACAACCTCTGGAGCAATGGTGGGTTCTTCAGTAACGGTGTGATGGGGATGATTCTGTCGTTGCAACTGGTGATGTTTGCGTATGGCGGCGTCGAGATTATCGGGATTACGGCCGGTGAGGCCAAAGACCCGCAGAAGTCTATCCCTCGTGCGATTAACTCTGTGCCATGGCGTATTCTGGTGTTCTATGTCGGCACGCTGTTCGTGATTATGTCGATTTACCCGTGGAATCAGGTAGGTACTAACGGAAGCCCGTTCGTGCTGACATTCCAGCATATGGGCATTACAGCGGCGGCAGGTATCCTGAACTTTGTCGTGATTACCGCGTCGCTGTCGGCGATTAACAGCGATGTCTTCGGCGTCGGCAGAATGCTGCACGGGATGGCGGAGCAGGGGCACGCACCGAAGGTATTTAGCCGCCTTTCCAAGCGTGGTATCCCGTGGGTCACGGTGGTTGTGATGATGATGGCGCTGCTGGTAGCGGTGTATCTGAATTACATTATGCCCGGCAAAGTTTTCCTGGTGATTGCTTCACTGGCAACCTTTGCAACGGTGTGGGTGTGGATCATGATTCTGTTTTCTCAGATTGCATTCCGTCGCCGTCTGAGCCCAGATGAAGTGAAGGCGCTGGCGTTCCCACTGCGCGGTGGCATCGTGACCTCCGTGTTCGGCATCGTCTTCCTGTTCTTCATCATCGGGTTGATTGGCTACTTCCCGGACACGCGCGTGTCGCTGTATGTCGGCATCATTTGGATAGTGCTGCTTTTAGTGGGCTATGTCTGGAAGAAGAAGCGTCAGAACGCGGTAGCGGCATAGCATTAAGCTAGTCGCTTGCTGTCAGAAGAAGCGCTCCTGTTGGAGCGCTTTTTTTTGAATTGATATTACGCTTTCGGGGTCGTCATTTGCTGTGCCATGACCCGCATATCGTGGCCGGTTGGTATTTGATGAACGCGGAGATCGAATTCCGGTAAGATCGCAAAAATATGGTCGAAAATATCAGACTGAATGCTTTCGTAATCGACCCAAGCGGTCGTGTTGGTAAACGCATAAATTTCCAGCGGTACCCCTTCTGACGTTGGCGCAAGTTGCCGCACCATCAGCGTCATGCCTTTATGAATACCCGGATGGGTGCGCAGATAAACCTGAAGGTAGGCGCGAAACGTGCCTAAATTCGTCAAACGACGGCCATTCAGCGGTGATGTCAGGTCGGAATCGGACTGTGCATTGTGCTGCTCCAGTTCGCTCTTCTTGTTCTGAATATAAGGCGACAGTAATTTGCTGCGCAGCAATCGGGCCTGCTCGTCTTCCGTCATAAAATGCACGCTGGTGGTATCGATATTGATACTGCGCTTGATGCGCCTGCCCCCAGATTCGGACATCGAACGCCAGTTCTTAAAAGAATCGGAGACTAACGCGTAGGTGGGAATGGTAGTGACGGTATTGTCCCAGTTTCTCACTTTTACCGTTGTCAGCCCGATATCGATAACGGCCCCGTCAGCACCGTATTTCGGCATTTCGAGCCAGTCACCCAGCGTTAACATGTCGTTGGCAGAGAGTTGGATTCCTGCAACCAATCCCATAATCGGATCTTTGAACACTAACATCAGGACGGCGGCCATCGCGCCTAACCCACTGATCAGAATCAGCGGTGATTTCCCGATGAGCAGTGACACCACCATAATGCTGATAACGATGGTGGCGATCAGCTTCAGACTCTGGAAGATACCGCGCAGAGGCAATTGGGCCGCGACTTTGGTTCGGGCGGAAACGTTGAGCAGAACATCAAGGAGCGAAAATAGGGACAGCAGCGCAAAGATCATGATCCACACCTGGGAACAGATGATCAGCGTTTCGCGGGTTTCACTCTGCGTAGGAAGCCACACAAAGACCTGAATATTCAGGATCACCCCTTGCAGCAAGAAGGCCAGCCGGTTAAACAAGTTGTGTTGCGTCAGTGCCTGTTTCCACCCATGCCCCTCGGTTTTTCCAGGCTTATTGAGCGAACGCAGTACCATTCTTTTCAGCACAACCTGATGCAAAATCAGGTGGATGACGGCAGAAATGAGCAATATCAGCCCAAGAACAATCAGTAACGCAATGATGCTCGCGTGTTGTATCTCAGCTTCTCTCAGCCACAGCGTGAGGTTTTGTTGCATGCGTTCTCCTTTTATTCCAATGAATCTGTCGTGCATTAACACGATGTGGCTTTAAGGCTAAGGATTTAGCGCCCCTAGTCAACCTTTTGTATTATTTAAGATATCGCAGGGAAGAGGCGGTGAGAGATGAAGAAGAACAGAGGGATAAATGGCGGGCAAAGAAAAAGCCAGTCGCATCGCAACTGGCTTGGTCATCATATTGCCATGTTGGCAGGATGAGGAATTACAGCTTGTCTGCGTTCTCAGACAGGTATTTCGCTACGCCGTCTGGTGACGCGCCCATACCGGATTTACCTTTTTCCCACTGCGCCGGGCACACTTCGCCGTGCTCTTCGTGGAATTGCAGGGCGTCAACGGTACGCAGCATTTCATCGATGTTACGACCCAGCGGCAGATCGTTCACCACCTGGTGACGAACTACGCCGTTTTTGTCGACCAGGAAAGAACCACGCAGTGCAACACCTGCTTCTGGGTGCTCAATGCCGTAGGCCTTCTGGATTTCGCGCTTGATATCAGCAACCATCGCGTATTGCACTTCGCCGATGCCGCCTTTGTCCACAGGGGTTTTACGCCATGCGTTGTGAACAAACTCGGAGTCGAAGGAAACGCCAACCACTTCTACACCGCGTTTCTTGAACTCGGCATAGCGGTGATCGAAAGCAATCAGCTCTGACGGACAAACGAAGGTGAAGTCCATCGGCCAGAAAAAGATCACGGCAGCTTTACCGTTGATGTGCTTCTTCAGGTTGAAATTTTCGACGATTTCGCCACTGCCTAAAACGGCAGCTGCGGTGAAGTCTGGGGCTTGACGAGTTACCAGGACCATAATTACTCCTGTAGATAGCGGTTAGTGATCGGATGATATAAAAAACAGCGACTAGTATAGGGACTCTACCTGAGTGAATACAGGCAAAGAGACCAATCAATGAGATAGCTTCTGTCTATTGAACTCATCGCTATTTCCTTTCAAGGGGCTACATTATCCCTTTTGACGGAAAGGACAATACGCCGCGTAGAAAAACGGAAAAATCGCGTTCTTACAGTTTCTGCGCTTTCGCTAATTGCATCATCCGTGGATAAAACTGCCAGAAGAGTGTTTCAAATTGGTGATAGTGCTGCTCGATATCCTGAAAAGAGCCGGACAGCGCAGCCAGTTTTGGGCGGCGTACCGACATTCTGTGCAGCACATCGGCGATAAACGGCAGCTCTGCGTAACGGGTCATCCAGCGTTCCGGCCACAGATAGCGATTCAGATTCTGAAAGCGTTCAGGCGTCAGGGCCAGATGCGGCTCGATTTGTGATTGCGCACCGTCAATAAAGGTTTGTAAGGGCGTATCCGGCACCAGCTGTAGCCAGTGACGTGCAAGATAGTGATCCCACAGGACATCTAGCGTAATCGGTGAAACGCGGCGGAATTCATCGCTGAAATACTGACGCGCCTGTTTGACTTCCGGCAGGCTGTCGGTCAGTGAATCAACGCGACGATGCAGGCGAATACCCGCGACGATCTCGTCAGCGTAGCTATCCTGCGGGTTGCCGCGCACGAAATCCGCCATCAGATTACCTAATAGGGAGCTGTCGGCCAGCGTGGCCAGGTGGAGGTGGGCAAGAAAATTCATGGCGCTAGTATATACCCTTCATCTTTCGAGTTACAGGCTCGTTGGCTGCCCTTGGTCACTCCAGTCACTTACTGATGTAAGCTCCTGAGGACTCCCTCAGTTGCCGCCTTCCTGTATCTCGAAATCTATTGGGTATAATGCATTCCACGACTCAGATGCTTATTTCTTGCAGCCATGCGCTTGCGGCTCTAGACTAGGCCGCCCATTTTTAATGTATTACAGCTAAGTGAATTGCCATGCGTGTTGCTGATTTTTCGTTTGAACTTCCTGAATCATTGATTGCCCATTATCCACAAGCGGAACGCAGTGGGTGCCGCCTGCTATCGCTGGACGGGCCAACGGGAAATCTGACGCACGGCGTGTTTACCGATTTGCTGGATAAACTGAATCCCGGCGATCTGCTGGTGTTCAACAATACGCGCGTGATTCCTGCTCGTCTCTTTGGCCGTAAAGCCAGCGGCGGCAAACTTGAAGTGCTGGTCGAGCGTGTGCTGGATGACCATCGGGTGCTGGCGCACGTTCGGGCGTCAAAAGCGCCGAAGCCGGGCACAGAGCTGCTACTGGGCGATGACGAAAGCGTCAAAGCGACGATGGCCGCTCGCCACGATGCGCTATTCGAGCTGCATTTCGATGATTCTCGCGATGTCCTGTCGATCCTGAATGATATCGGCCACATGCCGTTGCCACCTTATATCGACAGACCTGATGAAGACGCCGACCGTGAGCTTTATCAGACGGTGTATAGCCAACGTCCAGGCGCCGTAGCGGCACCGACAGCGGGCTTGCATTTTGATGAGCCGATGTTGGCCGCGCTGCGCGAGAAGGGCATCGACATGGCGTTTGTTACGCTGCACGTGGGGGCGGGGACTTTCCAGCCTGTACGCGTCGATACGATCGAAGATCACATCATGCACGCCGAATATGCCGAAGTGCCGCAGGACGTAGTGGATGCTGTTCTGGCGTGCAAAGCGCGGGGAAACCGCGTAATCGCCGTTGGCACCACCTCGGTTCGTTCGCTGGAAAGTGCCGCGCAGGCCAGCCAGAACGCTGCTATCGAACCGTTCTTCGGCGATACCAAAATTTTCATCTATCCGGGCTATCACTACCGCATTATCGATGCGCTGGTGACCAATTTCCATTTACCCGAATCGACGTTAATCATGCTGGTGTCGGCCTTTGCCGGTTACCACAACACGATGTCTGCCTACCGTCAGGCGGTGGCAGAGCAATATCGTTTTTTCAGCTACGGTGATGCGATGTTTATTACGCATAACCCGATGGCCGAACAGGAAAAAGTGGGATAAACCCGCTTTCCACATAATAGGAACGCCACAGACCACGCTCTGTCAGGTGTTAATACATGATTACCATCAGACTGTTTTTCTGATGCTGGAGGCTAAGTGAAGTACGAATTACAAACAACGGACGGCCGTGCGCGACGCGGTAGATTGATTTTTGAACGTGGCGTAGTGGAAACCCCGGCTTTTATGCCCGTGGGGACGTACGGCACGGTGAAAGGCATGACGCCGGAAGAAGTGAAAGAGACCGGCGCACAGATTCTGCTCGGCAATACGTTCCATCTGTGGCTGCGTCCCGGTCAGGAAATCATGAAGCTGCATGGCGATCTGCACGACTTCATGAACTGGCACGGCCCGATTCTGACGGATTCCGGCGGTTTTCAGGTGTTCAGCCTCGGCGATATTCGCAAGATTACCGAACAGGGCGTGCATTTCCGTAACCCTATCAACGGGGACTCGATTTTCCTTAGCCCGGAAAAATCGATGGAGATTCAGCACGATCTCGGTTCCGACATCGTCATGATCTTTGATGAGTGTACGCCGTATCCTGCCGATTGGGATTACGCCAAGCGCTCGATGGAGATGTCACTGCGCTGGGCAAAACGCAGCCGTCAGCGTTTTGATGAGCTGGAGAATAAAAATGCGCTGTTCGGTATTATCCAGGGAAGTGTTTACGAAGATTTACGTGATGTATCCGTAAAAGGGCTGGTAGACATTGGCTTTGATGGGTACGCTGTGGGCGGTTTGGCTGTCGGTGAGCCGAAAGAAGATATGCACCGTATTCTGGAGCACGTTTGCCCGCAGATTCCAGAAGATAAACCGCGCTACTTGATGGGCGTTGGCAAGCCGGAAGACTTAGTCGAAGGTGTTCGCCGCGGTGTTGATATGTTTGACTGTGTGATGCCAACGCGCAACGCACGTAACGGGCATCTCTTCGTGACTGATGGCGTAGTGAAAATCCGTAATGCGAAGCATAAAGATGACGTCAGCTCGCTGGATGAACACTGTGATTGCTACACGTGTCGCAATTATAGCCGCGCCTACTTGCATCATCTTGACCGTTGCAACGAAATACTCGGAGCACGACTCAATACCATTCATAACTTGCGTTATTATCAGCGTTTAATGGCGGGTTTACGTCAGGCCATTGAAGAGGGTAAATTAGAGCACTTTGTGGTGGATTTTTACCAACGGATAGGCAAACCCATTCCGCCGCTTGCTGAAAAAGACGTTGCCACAAGCAACTGACAGCCCGTTTGCTATGAATTGCATTTTGCTGTGAAGCGTTTTCACGATTGTAAGGTTGATAACTTATCTTTTTGATAGCTTATCTTTTGACAAAAAAGAGGATATTTAAATGAGTCTTTTCATCTCCGATGCTGTAGCTGCAACCGGCGCTCCGGCTCAGGGAAGCCCGTACTCTCTGGTTATTATGCTGGCCGTTTTTGGTCTGATTTTCTACTTTATGATCCTGCGTCCTCAGCAAAAACGCGCCAAGGAACACAAAAAGTTAATGGATTCTATCGGCAAGGGCGATGAAGTCTTAACGACCGGTGGTCTGGTTGGTCGCGTAACCAAAGTGTCCGAAACTGGCTATATTGCGATTGCGTTGAACGAGACCAATGAAGTGGTTATCAAACGTGATTTCGTGGCTGCCGTGCTGCCGAAGGGCACGATTAAGGCCCTGTAATTTCCGATTTTCCCGAAGGGAACTGCCGTGTTAAATCGTTATCCTTTGTGGAAGTACCTGATGCTGGTCGTGGTGTTGTTTGTCGGCCTGCTCTACGCACTTCCTAACCTATATGGTGAGGATCCGGCGGTACAAGTTACTGGCGCGCGGGGAACCGCCGCCAGCGAAACGACGCTGATCCAAGTCCAGAATGTTTTAAAAGAACAGAACATTACCAGTAAGTCGATTGCATTGGAAAACGGTGCAATTCTGGCTCGCTTCTCTAACCCTGATGTTCAGCTCCGTGCGCGTGAAGCGCTCGTGAATGAGCTGGGCGAAAAGTTCGTCGTTGCACTTAACCTGGCACCTGCTACGCCAACCTGGCTGCGGTTGTTGGGCGCTGAACCGATGAAATTGGGGCTTGACCTGCGCGGCGGCGTTCACTTCCTGATGGAAGTGGATATGGATACGGCGCTGGGTAAACTACAAGAACAAACAATGGACTCTTTGCGCAGCGATCTGCGTGAGAAGAACATTCCTTATGCCTCCGTGCGTAAAATTGATAATTACGGTGTCGAAATTCGTTTCCGTGATGCTCAAACGCGTGATGAGGGCATCAACTATCTGACGACTCGTCACCGCAATCTGGTTCTCAGCAGCAGCGGCAGCAACCTGCTGCGCGCAGTGATGTCTGACGAACGTCTGCGTGAAGCACGTGAATACGCCGTACAGCAGAACATCAATATCCTGCGTAATCGTGTGAACCAACTGGGTGTTGCTGAACCACTGGTACAGCGTCAGGGTGCTGACCGTATCGTCGTTGAGTTACCGGGTATTCAGGACACGGCGCGCGCGAAAGAAATTCTTGGTGCAACCGCTACGCTGGAATTCCGTCTGGTCAACAGTAATGCAGATGCAACCGCAGCGGCGAACGGCCGTGTGCCGGGCGACTCTGAAGTGAAGAACATGCGTGACGGCTCACCTGTGGTGTTGTTCAAACGTGTGATTCTGACAGGCGACCATATTACCGATTCGACATCGAGTACGGATGAATATAACCAGCCTCAGGTGAATATTTCACTGGACAGCGCGGGTGGCAACACCATGTCCAACTTCACCAAAGACAGTATCGGCAAGCTGATGGCGACGCTCTTTGTGGAATACAAAGACAGCGGTAAGAAAGATGCGACTGGCCGTTCGATATTGGAAAAACACGAAGAAGTGATCAACGTAGCGACGATTCAGTCGCGACTGGGTAACAGCTTCCGTATTACCGGCATTGATAACCCGAACGAAGCGCGTCAGCTTTCTCTGCTGTTGCGTGCGGGTGCGCTGATTGCGCCGATCCAAATCGTTGAAGAACGTACCATTGGGCCAACACTGGGGATGCAAAACATCACTCAGGGGCTGGAAGCCTGTTTGTGGGGCTTGATCGCATCGATTCTCTTTATGGTCTTCTTCTATAAGAAATTTGGTGTCATTGCGACCAGTGCGCTGGTTGCTAACCTGGTGTTGATTGTCGGCGTGATGTCGCTGCTACCAGGGGCGACGCTGACCATGCCGGGCATCGCAGGTATCGTGCTTACGCTGGCGGTTGCCGTCGATGCTAACGTACTCATTAACGAACGTATCAAAGAAGAACTCAGTAATGGTCGCTCCGTGCAACAGGCCATTCATGAGGGCTACAAAGGTGCATTCAGTTCGATTGTTGATGCGAACGTCACGACGTTGATTAAAGTTATCATCCTGTATGCGGTTGGTACCGGTTCTATCAAAGGGTTTGCTATCACGACTGCGATTGGGATTGCGACCTCAATGTTTACGGCGATCGTCGGTACTCGTGCCATCGTTAACCTGCTTTACGGCGGTAAACGTATCAACAAGCTGTCTATCTAGGAGTGCGTTGTGGCACAGGAACAGGAATACAACATTGAACAACTCAATCATGGGCGTAAAGTCTATGATTTCATGCGCTGGGATACATTGGCATTTGTCATTTCCGGTCTGCTGATCATCGCTTCTATCGCGATTATGGGTGTGCGTGGTTTCAACTGGGGACTCGATTTTACCGGTGGTACGGTTATCGAGATCAACCTTGAGCAACCGATCGATCTCGATGTCCTGCGCAGTTCATTAGAGACCTCTGGGTTTTCAGAGCCGCAGGTGCAGAATTTCGGTAGCAGCCGTGACGTGATGGTGCGTATGCCACCCGTTTCTGGCAGCGAGAACGAAGCGCTCGGTAACAAAGTGCTGAAGGTGGTGAATGATACCTTCCAGCAGCATGCGACGGTGAAACGTATTGAGTTTGTCGGGCCGAGCGTGGGGAGTGATTTGGCACAGGCGGGCGCATTGGCGCTGATGTCTGCGTTGATTGCTATCCTTATTTACATCGGTTTTCGTTTTGAATGGCGTCTGGCGATGAGTGCGGTGCTGGCTTTGGCGCACGATGCGATCATCACGATGGGTCTGCTGTCTCTGTTCTCTATTGAGATTGACCTAACGATCATTGCGTCGCTGATGTCGGTAATTGGTTATTCACTTAACGATAAGATCGTAGTATCTGACCGTATTCGTGAGAACTTCCGCAAGGTGCGTCGTGGCACACCTTACGAGATTACCAACATTTCTCTGACGCAGACGTTGCAGCGTACCATCATCACATCAGCGACCACGCTGGCGATGATTGTGATCCTCATGGTCTTCGGTGGCGCCTTGTTGCATGGCTTCTCGCTGACGATGTTTATCGGTGTGATCATCGGTACGATCTCTTCTATCTACGTTTCTTCCGCTCTGGCGTTGAAACTGGGTATGAAGCGTGAACACCTGATCGTTCAGAAAGTGGAAAAAGAAGGGGCGGACCAACCGTCTATCCTGCCTTAATCTGCTGACTGTAAACATAAAAAACCCCGCATTGCGGGGTTTTTTGCATCTTAGCGTTGGGGAAATACGTTTACTAGGGGGACTCGGTTGCGGCAACAGGCGGCGGACTCTGTATTTCCTGAACCTGATGTAAACGAACAAAGCCGAGTTCTTCCGGCGGCAGGCCGCTCAGACGCAATTCAATAATCGCTTCGGCTTTTGGTAACAGAGTAGGGGAGACGACAAAGGACTGTGTTTGCGTATCGCCAGCTAAAGGCTTCCCACTCACGGGATCGAGCCGTCCCCAGTCAAGCTGTGCGCCAAAAGCCGGTAGCCCCTTCGCATCAAGCGTACGAATGTGTAGCAACGCGCTTGTTCCGTTCGCTTCAGTCTCGATATTGCGCAACGATACGTTGAGTCTGCCAATACTGCTTTCCAATACGGTGCTGGTTTGCGCGGCTGGCAGTAAATAAACGCCGGAGGTGGACTGGGAATTCAACGCATTTTGTCGCTCTAATGCAGTGGCCTGATCGGTCAGCGTTTGTAATTGCTGATTGAGTTGACCTATCTGGTTCTGCAATTTGGGCATCTGGCGCTGTTCAGCACATCCTGCGAGCAAAAGCAGTGCTGGCAGGAAGGTCAGTACGCGATATCGGGTTCTCATATCTGTGGTTCCCCTTTCGATGTTTTATTCATTGATCCGTTGATCCCTGTTGCTGAGTTTAGCTGCGATTAAGCCTAAGTCATAGGTGAGACAGCTTTTTTCATCCTATTACCGGGAGAGATGCGAAACCCTTCGCAACGTGGATCAGGAGTTTTGGTTAGTCCGTTAATTCAGGGTAAACTGTCGCTACGTTAAGGATTACTGGTCAGGACACATCATGCATTGCCCGTTTTGTTCCGCTGTTGATACCAAAGTCATTGATTCCCGTCTGGTCGGCGAAGGTTCGCAAGTCCGTCGTCGTCGGCAGTGTCTGGTTTGTCATGAACGCTTCACCACGTTTGAAGTGGCTGAACTGGTGATGCCGCGAGTCATCAAAAGCAATGAAGTACGCGAGCCTTTTAATGAAGATAAATTGCGTAGCGGTATGCTGAAAGCGCTGGAAAAAAGGCCAGTCAGTTCTGATGACGTCGAAATGGCGCTTAATCACATTAAATCTCATCTTCGTGCCACCGGAGAACGCGAGGTTACCACCAAGATGGTGGGGAATCTGGTGATGGAAGCGTTGAGAAAGCTGGATAAAGTGGCTTACATCCGATTTGCATCGGTGTATCGCAGCTTTGAAGATATCCGCGAATTTGGCGAAGAGATTGCGCGTTTGCAGGATTAAGTCGCGCCGACGCAATAGAGATAAGAGGTTCGGGAATGAGCGCTTTTCAGGAAAACGGCCACTTGCCGCAGGATGAATTATACATGGCGCGCGCGTTAGACCTGGCGCGCCGTGGCTGTTTCACGACCGCACCCAACCCTAATGTTGGCTGCGTGATTGTTCGTGATGGCGAAATTGTAGGTGAAGGCTATCATTTTCGTGCTGGTGAGCCACACGCTGAGGTGCATGCGCTGAGAATGGCGGGGGAACGTGCACGTGGTGCGACGGCCTACGTCACATTGGAACCGTGTAGCCACCATGGCCGCACGCCACCTTGCGCCGATGCGTTGATTGCTGCTGGCGTTTCCCGCGTGGTTGCTGCAATGCAGGATCCGAATCCACAGGTGGCGGGTCGTGGTTTGCATCGCTTACAGCAAGCGGGGATTGCCGTCAGTCATGGTTTGATGATGGCTGAAGCAGAGAAAGTGAATGTCGGTTTCCTGAAACGCATGCGGACGGGCTTTCCTTACGTGCAGCTCAAAATGGCGGCGTCTTTGGATGGGCGAACTGCAATGGCGTCGGGAGAAAGCCAGTGGATCACTTCACCGCTGGCGCGTCAGGATGTGCAGCGTTTTCGTGCGCAGAGCGCAGCGATTCTGAGCAGCAGTGCAACGGTGTTAGCTGACGATCCTTCTCTCACTGTACGCTGGTCAGAGCTGGGGGCCGATGTGCAGAAACGCTATTCAGAAGCGGATCTCAGGCAGCCCGTGCGGGTGATTGTGGACAGCCGACAGCGCGTCACGCCACAGCATCGGATTGTTAGTCAACCGGGTGAGACCTGGCTGGCGCGCGTGCAGGCGGACGAACAGGCGTGGCCGCAGGGCGTTGAACAAGTGATGCTACCGCAGCACAATGGCGGCGTTGATCTGGTGGCGCTGATGATGGTGCTGGGGAGACGGCAGATTAACTCCGTTTGGGTTGAAGCCGGGGCCAGTCTGGCCGGTGCGCTGCTTAATGCTGGCGTTGTTGATGAACTTATCGTTTATCTTGCCCCCAAACTGTTGGGTGAAAATGCCCGTTCGCTGTGCCTCTTGCCTGGGCTGGATCAGCTGTCTCAGGCACCGGAATTTGATATCGCAGACGTTCGCCAGATTGGCCCAGATTTGCGATTGCGCCTGAAACCTAAATTCTGATGTGTATGTAAATACGTGGTGCAGGTCCGACAAAACCGGATACGTGCCAACAAAAATTATGATAGAATCCGCCCCCTAGCGGGCCATAAAGACCAGATACAAGGAATGCTATGAACGTTATTGAAGGTGTTGTTGCTACTCCTGATGCCCGTGTGGCGATTGCGATTGCGCGTTTTAACCATTTTATTAACGACAGCCTCCTGGACGGTGCGATTGATGCATTGAAACGCATCGGTCAGGTTAAAGACGAAAACATCACCGTTGTCTGGGTGCCGGGTGCTTACGAACTGCCATTGACGGTTCGTGCGCTGACCAAAAGCGCGAAAAATGGCGGATATGATGCCGTGATTGCTCTGGGAACGGTCATCCGTGGTGGAACAGCGCATTTTGAATTTGTTGCTGGCGAATGTAGCTCAGGCCTGTCCTCTGTTGCGATGGACAGTGAAATCCCTGTTGCTTTCGGCGTTCTGACGACGGAAAGCATTGAGCAGGCGATTGAGCGTGCCGGTACGAAAGCGGGGAACAAAGGTGCTGAAGCTGCCTTGACCGCGCTAGAAATGATTAATGTATTGAAAGCGATTAAGTAAGCCTGATTAAGTAAGGGGAATTCCGTGAAACCTGCTGCTCGTCGCCGCGCTCGTGAATGTGCGGTTCAAGCGCTTTACTCCTGGCAGTTATCTAAAAATGATATTGCCGATGTTGAACACCAATTCCTGAGCGAGCAGGATGTCAAAGATGTCGACATTACCTATTTCCGTGAATTGCTGGCGGGTGTTGCCACTCAGGCTGAGAAGCTTGATCAACTGATGGCACCTTTCCTGTCTCGTCAAATTGAGGAATTGGGACAGGTTGAAAAAGCGATTCTGCGTTTGGCGATGTTTGAGCTGAGCAAGCGCGAAGACGTTCCTTACAAGGTGGCGATTAACGAGGCCATCGAACTGGCTAAAATCTTCGGTGCTGAAGATAGCCATAAGTTTGTGAATGGCGTGCTAGACAAAGCTGCTCCGAGTGTACGGAAAGGCAAGAAGTAAAACGAATCGAATCAGGGCCGGATATCCGGCCCTGATCGCTTTTGAATGATAGGCTGGCTGGAAAGGTTATGGTTGAAGGTGAGTTTGACCTTATTGCCCGCTATTTTAATCGGGTCCGAAGTTCACGTCGCGATGTTGAGTTAGGCATCGGTGATGACTGTGCGTTACTGACGGTGGCAGATAAGCAGATGCTAGCGGTAAGTACCGACACGCTGGTATCTGGCGTTCATTTCCTACCTGATATCGATCCCGCCGATCTGGGTTACAAATCTCTGGCGGTCAATTTAAGCGATCTGGCTGCAATGGGCGCCGATCCTGCCTGGCTTTCTCTGGCCATTACCCTCCCTAAAAGCAATAGCCAGTGGCTATCCGCGTACAGCGACAGCTTGTTTGAGCTGCTTGATTATTATGGTATGCAGTTGGTGGGTGGTGATACGACGCGCGGTCCACTGAGCCTGACGCTGACTATCCACGGTCTGGTGCCAGCAGGTCGGGCACTGACGCGTCGCGGAGCCAGAATTGGTGACTGGATTTATGTTACCGGTTCATTAGGCGACAGCGCGGCCGGTCTGGCTATCCTCCAGAATACACTGCACGTTGATGATGAAAAGGCACGTCAGGGATTGATCCAACGTCACCTTCGTCCTCAACCGAGAATTCTGCAAGGTCAGGCATTGCGCGATCTGGCCAGCTCGGCTATCGATCTTTCTGACGGCCTCATCTCCGATCTACAGCATATACTTAAAGCCAGCGAGTGCGGTGCGCGTATTAATCTGGACGCGATCCCACAATCTGATTGGCTGCGAGGCTGCGTCGATGAAGAACAGGCGTTGCGTTGGGCGCTATCTGGCGGCGAAGACTATGAGCTGTGCTTTACCGTGCCGGAAATTAACCGTGGTGCGCTGGAGCTGGCCTTGGGGCATCTCGGCGCTGACTACACCTGCATCGGGCAAATCGGGCCTTCCTCTGAAGGGCTACGTTTTTTCAGGGATAATAAAGCGACCGAGCTGAACTGGAAGGGGTATGACCATTTTAGCGAGCAAAACTGACTCTGCGAACAAGGCGAAAGGTGCTGAAGTGGCAAAACGCCGCTTACGGCTGAGTAACCCGTGGCACCTGATGGCAACCGGGTTTGGCAGCGGTTTGTCTCCCTGGATGCCGGGTACGGTAGGGTCATTGGCGGCGATTCCACTGTGGTATCTCATGTCGTTCCTGCCGCTTGAATTGTATTCGCTCTTGGTGATGCTGAGCATTTGTATCGGGGTTTACCTGTGTCATCAGACCGCGAAAGATATGGGCGTTCACGATCACGGCAGCATCGTCTGGGACGAATTTGTTGGCATGTGGATTACCCTGATGGCGATCCCGGTGGATAACTGGCAATGGGTGGCGGCTGGATTTGTCGTCTTCCGCTGTCTGGATATCTGGAAACCCTGGCCGATTCGCTGGTTCGATCGCAACGTGCATGGCGGTATGGGCATCATGATCGACGATGTCGTCGCGGGGGTGATCTCTGCGGGAATTATCTATTTTATCGGCTATCACTGGCCGATATTCTGACGTTACAACGCTATTGAACCGGGACTATGTTCCCCAGTTCAGAATCAACAAACCTATTTATCGAATGAAAACGGGAGTAACGGAATAGAAGAGTAAAGCGTTTGCGCCAGGGATGGCGCAAGCCGAGCGCACAGGGATGTGTTTACAGCGACTTTACGATCTATCCGTTACTCCCGCTCGACGAATTTTGTCAGCAACGATAACCGGGGCTATACGCCCCGGTTATCGTGAGTCTCTTATTCCATCCACTGCGTGATTCTGCGCTCGATGCCAGCGGCATCCAGACCCAGATCGACACGGATTTCTTCCTGCGAGCCTTGTGGGATAAAGACGTCCGGTAGCCCAATGTTCAGCACCGAGACAGCAAGGCGTTTCGCCATCAGGAATTCATTCACACCGCTCCCTGCGCCGCCCATGACCGCATTCTCTTCCAGCGTCACAAACGTGCTGTGAGACTGCGCTAGCTCTTCCAGTAACGCTTCATCCAGCGGCTTAACAAAACGCATGTCGACAAGCGTGGCATTCAACTTATCTGCCGCAATCTGAGCTTCCGGCAATAGCGTTCCGAAATTCAGAATCGCGATCGTTTCGCCCTGACGACGTACCACACCTTTACCAATTGGCAGTTCTGATAGTGGTGTCAGTTCCGTACCCGTACCGTTTCCGCGCGGATAGCGCACTGCCGTAGGGCCTTTCTGGTAGTGATAGCCCGTGTGCAGCATCTGGCGACACTCATTTTCATCGCTGGGCGTCATGATGATCATGTTCGGGATACAGCGTAAGAAAGAGAGATCGAACGCGCCCTGATGCGTTTGTCCATCCGCACCAACAATACCGCCGCGATCGATAGCAAACAGAACTGGTAGATTCTGGATCGCGACATCGTGGATGACCTGATCGTAGGCACGTTGCAGGAAAGTCGAGTAAATAGCGACGACTGGATGATAACCACCGACAGCCAGACCCGCAGCAAACGTTACGGCATGCTGTTCGGCAATCGCAACGTCAAAATATTGTTGTGGATAGTCGCGGGAGAATTGCACCATGCCCGAACCTTCGCGCATTGCAGGTGTGATCGCCATGAGCTTGCTGTCTTTGGCAGCTGTTTCCTGTAGCCATTGACCGAAGATTTTGGAATAGGTGGGTTGGGCACCTTCTTTGCTTTTCGGCAATGTGCCGCTGGCCGGATCGAATTTCGGCACCGCGTGCCAGCTGATCGGATCCTGCTCGGCAGGGGCGTACCCTTTGCCTTTCTTCGTCATAATGTGCAGGAGCTGTGGGCCTTTCAGGCTGCGCATATTTTTCAGCGTATGTGCCAGCGCCTGAACGTCATGACCGTCAACCGGGCCGATATAGTTAAAACCGAGCTCTTCAAATAACGTGCCTGGCACGACCATGCCTTTAAGATGTTCTTCGGTGCGTTTCACCAGCTCTTTGATAGGCGGCAGACCGGATAAGACCTTTTTGCCGCCTTCGCGCAGGCTGGCGTAGAGCTTGCCGGATAGCAGCTGCGCCAGATGGTTGTTCAGTGCGCCGACATTTTCTGAAATCGACATTTCATTGTCGTTCAGCACAACCAGCAGATCGGATTTGATGTCGCCCGCGTGGTTCATTGCCTCAAAGGCCATGCCTGCGGTAATCGCACCGTCGCCAATCACACAAACGGTACGGCGGCCTTTGCCTTCACGCTCGGCTGCAACGGCCATGCCCAGTCCGGCACTGATTGAGGTGGATGAATGCCCGACGCTTAATACGTCATATTCGCTTTCATCACGCCATGGAAAAGGGTGCAAACCGCCTTTTTGACGGATCGTTGAAATACGATCGCGACGGCCGGTAATGATCTTGTGCGGATAAGCCTGATGGCCGACATCCCACACCAGATGATCGAAAGGGGTGTTATAGACGTAATGCAGTGCAACCGTTAATTCAACCGTCCCTAACCCTGAAGCAAAATGGCCGCTTGAACGGCTGACGCTGTCCAGCAGATATTGGCGCAGCTCATCGCACAGCTTTGGCAGGCTCTCTTTTGGCAACAACCGAAGTTCATCCGGTGTTTCCACTAACGCCAATGTAGGGTACTTCGCGGTATCAAAACTCATTAGAGACTCATTAGGTAATTACTTATCGCGTTCAACGATGAAATTCGCCAGCGCTTGTAGTGGGGCAATATTCAGGGGAATTGAGCTGGATGCGACGAGATCGTCAAGCGATGCCAGTGATTCCTGATAGAGCTCCTGTGCTTTTTTTCGTGCGTTATCTAACCCCAGTAAACTGGGATAGGTGCTTTTACCTAGTTGCTGGTCTGCACCCTGACGTTTGCCTGTTGTCGCGCTGTCGCCAACAACATCGAGAATATCGTCCTGAACCTGAAAAGCGAGCCCAATCGCGTTAGCGTAACGATCCAAATGGGGCAACGCAGCGCGGCCTGTTTCACCGGCGGCCAGTGCGCCTAATCGGACAGCCGCGCGAATTAAGGCACCGGTTTTGTGGCGGTGAATCCGCTCTAACGCGGCCAGATCGACCTGATGGCCTTCCGCTTCCAGATCGAAAGCCTGACCACCGCACATGCCCGCAACACCACTAGCATGAGCTAATTCTGAAAGCATCGCCAGCCGATCGCGGTCAGAGACCTGCGGCATCGGTGCATCGGCCAAAATGGAGAATGCCAGCGTTTGTAATGCATCGCCTGCCAAAATGGCATTCGCTTCGCCAAACTTGATGTGGCAGGTTGGCTGTCCGCGGCGTAAATCGTCGTCGTCCATTGCCGGTAGATCGTCATGAATCAGTGAATAGGCATGGATACATTCGACTGCAGCAGCAGGCGCATCCAGACTCTCTAACGGCACGCCAAACAGTTCGCCAGTAGTATAAACCAGAAACGGGCGCAGGCGTTTGCCTCCTAAGAGTGAGCCATACTCCATCGCATTGACCAGTGGACTACTCTGAAAGGGGAGATCGGCGATGAAATGCCCCAACATATGGTTAGTGCGCTGGTAATGTGCATTCAGTTGCGTGCTGAAATCGGTCATAGCGAATCGTTATCCGGCGTAAACGGTGACAACGGTGCCTCGGGATCGTCGCTTAGCAGGATTTGTACGCGCTGTTCTGCCTGTTGCAGTTTTTGCTGCCCCTGACGAGCAAGCTGGATGCCATGCTCAAACTCATTTAGCGCATCGTCCAGCGGTAGTTCGCCTGATTCGAGGCGGGTAACGATTTTTTCCAGTTCGTTCAGCGAGCTTTCAAAGCTGACTGGCTGCTCGGTCTTCTTAGGCATAGTGGTTTCAGAATCCTGGTGTTATACGCCGTTGGCTTGTGGCGGCAGAGCGTGGTGTTGCGTGTGGTCATCTGTGGATGCGCAACAATTATACGGTTAAAGCGCACAGTATATCTTCATATAATGATATACTCCGCGCCCTGGATGCTATTGGTAAAATCATCTCTGTTCTGGCTGATTTTACCGATAACGTGATTTTAGTGCTCAGGGTAAATTTATTTACGCCTTTCTGACCAAGTAACGACAGCCACCATGAAGTTTATCATTAAATTGTTCCCGGAAATCACCATCAAGAGCCAATCTGTGCGGTTGCGCTTTATCAAGATTCTAACCGGAAACATTCGCAACGTATTAAAACACTATGATGAAACGCTGGCGGTTGTCCGTCACTGGGATCATATCGAAGTTCGTGCCAAAGATGAAAATCAGCGTGGAGCGATTCGTGATGCGCTAACAAGAATTCCGGGTATTCACCATATTCTGGAAGTTGAAGATCATTCTTATACCGATGTGCATAACATCTTTGAACAGGCGCTGGCGTTGTATCGTGAGCGGTTGGAAGGCAAAACGTTTTGTGTGCGAGTGAAACGCCGCGGTAAGCATGAATTTAGCTCACAGGACGTGGAGCGCTACGTCGGCGGCGGTTTGAACCAGCATATTGAAACGGCGCGAGTTAACCTCACGACACCGCAGGTCACCGTGCATCTGGAAATCGAGCAGGACCGCCTGCTGCTGATTAAAGGCCGCAGCGAAGGGATCGGTGGTTACCCAATCGGTACGCAGGAAGATGTGTTATCACTGATTTCTGGTGGTTTCGACTCTGGCGTATCCAGCTATATGTTGATGCGTCGTGGATGCCGCGTGCATTACTGCTTCTTCAACCTTGGCGGTGCAGCACATGAGATCGGTGTGAAGCAGGTCGCACACTATCTGTGGAACCGTTTTGGTAGCTCGCATCGGGTGCGTTTCATTGCCATCGACTTCGATCCTGTCGTGGGTGAAATTCTGGAGAAGGTTGACGACGGCCAGATGGGTGTCGTCTTAAAACGCATGATGGTACGTGCGGCCTCCAAAGTTGCTGAGCGTTACGGTGTTCAGGCGCTGGTGACCGGTGAAGCGTTAGGGCAGGTGTCCAGTCAGACGCTAACTAACCTGCGTTTGATCGATAATGCCTCCGACACGCTGATTCTTCGCCCGCTGATTTCTCATGATAAAGAGCACATTATCAAACAGGCTCGTGAGCTGGGGACGGAAGATTTCGCCAAAACGATGCCGGAATACTGTGGTGTGATCTCTAAAAGCCCGACGGTGAAGGCAGTGAAAGCGAAGATTGAGGCCGAAGAAGGCCACTTTGATTTTGCTATCCTGGATCGCGTGGTGAGTGAAGCACGGAATATTGATATCCGTGAGATCGCCGAGCAGACCAAGCAAGAGGTGGTTGAAGTCGAAACGGTCGCGTCGTTTGCGCCAACTGACGTGCTGTTGGATATCCGCGCGCCGGATGAACAGGACGATAAACCGCTTGAGCTGGATCAGATCGAAATCAAATCCTTACCGTTCTACAAACTGGGTACGCAGTTTGGCGATTTGGATCAGAGTAAAACCTATCTACTTTACTGCGAGCGTGGCGTGATGAGCCGCTTGCAGGCGCTGTACCTGCGTGAGCAAGGTTTCAGCAATGTGAAGGTATACCGTCCGTAATAGAAATAAGGCGCGCAAGCGCCTTAGACTTGCTGACAAAGTGCGTCGAGCGGTGGTAATGGATAGATCGTAAAGACGCTGCAAGTACGTCCATGTAAGCTCGAGCCGCGCCATCCTTGGCGCGGACGCTTTACTCTTCTATTCCATTATCACCGTTTTCGTTCCCCAAATAGGTTTATCAACGACAGAACGTGCGCAAGCGCCTTTTTCGTCAGTCTTAATCGCGATAATTATGAATTCCCGGCGGCAGGATGAGCTGTGCGGCGACGTCGGCGGCTTTTTCTTTTCCCAGTAGCAAATCGATGATCTTCAGCGCGAAATCCATGCTGGTTCCTGGCCCTTGTGTGGTTAACAGATTCACCCGTGGATCGTAGACGACGCGCTTTTCCATCCATTTTTCTGGTGCAATCTTATCCTTAAACGCAGGATAGCCCGTCATGTTTCCGACGGGGAACAGCTGATGATATTCCAGCACCAGCGCAGGCGTTGCACACATCGCAGCGACAATTTTCCCTTCCAGATGCGCTTGTCGAATACATTCCACCAGTATTGGGCTATCGCGGAAGCACTCCGCACCTTGCAGGCCGCCCGGTAACACCAGTACATCGAAAGGCCGATCGGCGACGGTAGCCAGTGGGGCATCCGCCAGCAGCCTTACCCCGCGTGAGCAGACGATTTCCAGATTGCCATCGCTGGCTACACTGGCAAGCGTGACCTGAATACCCGCTCGGACAAGCAAATCGATGGTCGTGACGGCTTCAGTTTCTTCACTACCAGGTGCCAGACACACCAGTGCCGATGCGGTCATAATCATTTTCCTTTTGCTTAATGTAGTCAAACAGACGGGCATTTTCGGGGAGCATCAGCCCGTGGAGACGCGCACGGTGCAGTAAATACCCGGTAATGTAATCAATTTCGGTATGTCGCTGAGCGATGATGTCCTGCAACATTGATGAGGTGTTTGCCGCAGTGTTCTGAATAATTTGGTTCACGTAGAGCAGCAGGCTATCTGGCGATGTGTGGAAGCCTTCTCGTTCCATGACGCTGGCCACTTCCTGACAAAGTGACACAATCAGTTCCGGGTAGGCAGAAAGCTCGCCATTGGTGCAGTGATATTTCACCGTGAGCGGATTGATGACGCAGTTAGCCGCCAGTTTCAGCCAGCAGGTAGCGCTAATGTTGGTGTGCCAGGCCACATCCGGCAAGGCCTGATGCAGCACTTCAGCTAAATGGCTTTGGCTACTGTCACCGTTAAACGTGCCAATATGCGTTGTGCCTGCCGCAACGTGTACGACGTTATTTGCATCGCGTCTGGCAGCGTGGGTGGTAATACCAAGCACTAGTGACTGCGGCAGCGACGGCAATTCTTCTCGTGTGCCCATCCCGTTGTGTAAAAGCAGAATCGTGCAATGCGGGTTGAGCTGCGGCAACAGCACGGTAATGGCATCGGAAACCTGCCAGGCTTTGAGCGTCACCAGCAGAAGTTCGCTTTGGGCAAGATGATCGGGATCGTTCGCTGTCAGGTTGAGATTACAGTGCTGGCCGTCCAGCATCGTGACATTGACTGGACAATACGGTTGCGGAATGCGCAGCCATCCCTGGACATCATGCCCTTGCTGATGTAACGCAGCGAGCCAAAGTTGCCCCAGCGCGCCACAGCCAAGAACGGTGATCTTCATGTGTGTCTCCCTTATTCGATGCGGGCGCTGTTGTTCAGCCATCATAGGCTATCATTCATGTCGCGATCTTGCGTTATTCGGCCTGTTTACCTGATGCAGAGTAAAAAACGGGATCGTGTCTGGCATCTTGCTTATCGCAGAAGAGCGGTTATTATGCTCGCCAGCCAAATTTGTCAGGAGAGCGAATTATGCCATCTTTCGATATTGTTTCGGAAATTGATATGCAGGAAGTCCGTAACGCGGTGGAAAATGCGACACGCGATCTGAGCACCCGTTGGGATTTTCGCAATGTTCCGGCCAGCTTTGAACTGAATGAGAAATCACAGACTATCAAAGTGGCCAGCGAGTCTGATTTTCAGGTACAACAGCTGGTTGATATTCTGCGTGAAAAGCTGGTTAAGCGGGGTATTGAAGGCGGTGCGCTGGAGATCCCAGAAGAAATGGAACACAGCGGAAAAACGTACAGCGTGGAAGCGAAGCTGAAGCAAGGTATTGAAACGACGCTAGCGAAGCAAATCATCAAGCTGATTAAAGACAGCAAGCTGAAAGTGCAGGCGCAGATTCAAGGTGAACAGGTTCGCGTCACCGGTAAATCACGGGATGATTTGCAGGGCGTGATGGCGTTGATTCGAGGCGGAAATCTGGGGCAACCGTTCCAGTTTACCAACTTCCGCGATTGATTCGTTTAGTCATCCGCCGATGAACAGTAAGGCCAGCGAAAGCTGGCCTGTTGCATGGTGCGTTAGGATTGACCCACTAATTGTTCTAACTGCTGCCGATTGGTCTTTTTGTTGTCGATCTTCACATAGGCGCTGTATTCATCCGGCACGATGACCACTTCGGCCACGCCGGGCTGGGTACGAATTTTCTGTTCCAATTCACTATCCTGCAATGCTAAATCAGACAGCGTGATTCTCAGGCTACTGAGATAAGGCGGCTCCTGCATGGTGACGCTGACGAGTAGCCAGATGGCCGCAATCGCCGCGCCAGCCATAAACACGGCTGAGGCACCATAAAGCTCAAACAGCCCGCCGCCGATGCTCCCACCAATGGCCACACCGATAAACTGCGTGGTGGAGTAAACGCCCATCGCGGTGCCTTTGTATCCCGCAGGCGACTCCTTGCTAATCAACGAGGGCAGCAGGGCTTCCATGACGTTGAAAGCCAGGAAGAACAGCTGTACACCAATGATAATTTGCCAGAGGTGGTTATCTGCCTTCCATAGGACAACTTCTGCGGCGATCAGCACCACGATGCAGCCGATGAAGACCTGCTTCATTCGCCTTTTCACTTCAGCATAAATAATGAAAGGCACGACGCCGACAAAAGAGATCAGCATCGTGACCAGATAGACTTTCCAGTGGTCCTGCGGTGCCAAGCCCACAGATTCCATTACGCGCGGCAGGGCGACGAAGCTCGACATCAATAAAATATGCAGACACATGATGCCGATATTCAGTTTCAGCAGGCGGCTATTGCCGAGCACTTTGCGGAAACTGCCGCGTACCATCGCCGATTCTCGATTCAGGACGTGTGCAGGCGCAGAAGGAATTAGGGTCAGCGTGATGACAATGCCAGCGAGTGACAGAAGGGCGATGCCCCAGAAGAGCGCCTGTAAACCGAAGGCGTGAGTAACGATAGGCCCAACGACCATGGCGATAGCAAAGGTGACACCAAAGCTGACGCCGATAAACGCCATGGCTTTGGTTCGGTTCTGCTCACGCGTCAGGTCGGAAAGTAGCGCCATGACGGCGGCAGAAATCGCGCCAGCGCCCTGCAATGCCCGACCAAGGATGATGCCCCAGATGGAGTCGCTCAGTGCGGCGATGACGCTGCCGAGTGCAAATATCAGCAGTCCCCCGACGATCAGCGGTTTTCTACCGATACGATCGGAGACCAAACCAAAGGGAATCTGGAAAATAGCCTGCATTAAGCCATAAATACCAATCGCAATACCGATCAGCGCTTCACTCGCGCCCTGCAAGGCCATGCCGTACGTGGTCAGAACAGGCAGAACCATGAACATGCCAAGCATGCGCAGTGAAAAAACGGCTCCCAAGCCCCATGTGGCGCGTAATTCGCCAGGGGTCATTTTATTATCGTTCATACGTACCTCTGAAAACAATTGGCGCTATTTTAGTGCGTTATTGGCCAGACAGTAAACGATAGGTTTGTTACGTGATTTGGCGGGGTAGGAAATAGGGGAGGGGGAAAAGAAAAAAACGCAGGGAGAGTTTTTCAACGTCGCTTTTGCGACGGCCCGAAGGGGGGAGAGCAGGAAGCTCGACATAAAAAACCAGGGAACGTTTTTAACGTCCTTGCGACGAGACGAAGGGCGCGTGCAGGAAGCGGGTCATAAAAAAACAGGCGGACGAGCCACCTGTTTTTATTAAATGCCTGTAACGCTGCTTGTGATTAACGTAGGTAGGTCAGCATAATTTCATGCGCTGGTGCCATTGAATCCACAGACATCATGACGCTC
Organism: Pectobacterium polaris; assembly: GCF_002307355.1. NCBI lineage: Bacteria > Pseudomonadati > Pseudomonadota > Gammaproteobacteria > Enterobacterales > Pectobacteriaceae > Pectobacterium > Pectobacterium polaris. The sequence continues at coordinate 2,394,123 of NZ_CP017481.1, forward strand.
AGTGACGTAATCGCGACAATGGAGAAAACAAACAGTTTTCTTGCCCATACGCGGTCATCAATCGCATTTTTATAGCCTGACAGCGCCATACCCAACCACCAGACGCTAACTGCTGCGGCAACGATCAGATATTTATAGCCGGCATAGCCGCCGAGAGACAGCATCAGTGTCGCTACCGCAAACGCCACGATGTACAGCGTGATGTGGTGTTTCGCAACGGAGATACCTTTCACAACAGGCAGAACCGGGATGTTGGCGGCCTGATAATCCTTGAAGCGGAAAATCGCAATCGCGTATGAATGCGGCATCTGCCACAGGCTAAAGATCAGCAGCAGAATCAACGCGCCAGCATCGAACTGGTTGCTGACGGCACAGTAACCGATAACCGGTGGTGCCGCGCCGGACAGGCTGCCAATCAGCGTGCCATAAACAGAATGCCGCTTCATGTACAGACTATACACACCGACATACACGACGAAGCCCATCACCGCCAGCCACATGGCCAGCGGGTTAGCCGCGATGTAAAGCAGAGCAAAGCCCGCAATACCTAACAGCGATGCGTAAACCAGCGTTACCTTCAGCGAAATCAGTCCCTTTACCAGAACCCGATTTTTGGTTCTCTCCATTTTCTTGTCGATGTCGCGGTCAATGACGTTGTTAAACACGCAGCCAGATGCAACGACTAACGACACACCCACGAGGGTGGCGAAAAACAGGGGATAATCAATGCGGCCTTGGGCCGCAAGGAGAAATCCACCGATAACGGAAATCAGATTTCCGAAAATAATTCCTGGTTTAGTAACTTGCAGGTATTGCTTAATCATCTTTTACGGCTCTGTTACTGGATCATCATATTGTGGTGTGCGCTCATCATAATCCAGATGGAGCCCACGACGACAATAGCGATAATCAGGACGGCAAACACAAGAGCCACCACGTTCCAGCGCTCTTCTGAGGACGTATTCAGGTGCAGGAAGTACACCAGATGTACCAGAATCTGAACAACGGCACATCCCACCACCGTGAAAAGAATGGCGCTATGTGAGGCTGTGCCGCTCATGACCATACTGAAAGGAATCACTGTCAAAATTACAGACAGAACAAAACCTATCACATATGACTTCACGCTGCCGTGGCTGGCACCTGCATGATCGGTTGTTGAATGACTCATTACATTGCCCCCAGCAGATAAACAACGGTGAAGACACAGATCCATACCACGTCGAGGAAGTGCCAGAACAGACTCAGGCACATCAGACGCGTTTTATTGGTTGCAGTCAGGCCACGCTTGGACACCTGAATCATCATGATGACCAACCAGATCAGACCGCCTGTTACGTGCAGTCCGTGGGTGCCGACTAGTGCGAAGAAGGCAGACAGGAACGCACTGCGATCCGGGCCATAGCCTTCAGCGATCAGGTGATGGAATTCATAGATTTCCATCCCGATAAACACCAGACCGAACAGGAAGGTCACGCCTAACCAGGTGTTAACCTGAGATTTGTTGCCCTTATTCATGGCGATCATTGCCATGCCGTAGGTAATACTACTGAACAACAGCGCGAACGTTTCCACCAGCACAAAAGGCAGTTGGAAAAGTTCCTTCCCGCTTGGGCCACCCGCAGTACCGTTAACCAGTACCGCATAGGTTGCGAACAGTGACCCGAAAATGATCAGGTCGCTCATCAGGTAGACCCAGAAGCCGAATACTTTGTTGGCTCCTGCGTCGTGGTGCCCATGCTCGGCATGGGCAGTATTGTGGTTAGTCAGAGTTTCAGTTGACATGTTTCACGCCTGCCTTACTGAGTTGATCAAAATTCTGATTCTCAATTTGCTCAATTTCTTTAACCGGCACGTAGTAATCCACGTCTTGATTAAAGCTATGCACAATCCAGGTCACAATCATGCCAGCGAAGCCGGCGATAGCAAGCCACCAGATATGCCAGATCATGGCAAAACCGAATACCAGGCTGAATGCGGAGATAATCACACCTGCGCCGGTGTTCTTCGGCATGTGAATCTCTTCATAGCTGGCAGGGCGCTTGTAAGCTTCACCTTTCTCTTTCGCTTCCCAGAATGCGTCACGGTCGTTGACGTGTGGCACGATAGCGAAGTTATAGAACGGTGCAGGAGAAGAGGTTGCCCACTCCAGCGTACGTCCACCCCACGGATCGCCCGTCAGATCGCGGTTCTGGTCACGGTCACGGATACTGACGTAGAACTGCATAACCTGACACAGTACGCCGATACCAATCAATACCGCACCGATGGAGGCCACAACCAGTAAGGCGTGGAACTCAGGGTTGATTTGCTGACTCAGACGACGCGTCATTCCCATGAAGCCGAGGACATACAGCGGCATGAAGGCAACGAAGAAGCCGATAATCCAGAACCAGAATGCGCGCTTACCCCAGGTTTCGTTCAGGGTGAAGCCAAAGGCTTTCGGGAACCAGTAAGTAATACCTGCGAAGCAACCGAACACTACGCCGCCGATGATCACGTTATGGAAGTGAGCAATCAGGAACAGACTGTTGTGCAGGACAAAGTTCGCACCCGGTACGGCCAGCAGTACCCCGGTCATCCCACCGATGGTGAAGGTGATGATGAAGCCCGTGGTCCACAGCATCGCGGAGTTGGATTCGATACGGCCTTGATACATGGTGAACAGCCAGTTGAAGATTTTAACCCCGGTCGGGATTGAAATAATCATGGTGGCTATACCAAAGAAGGCGTTGACGTTCGCGCCAGACCCCATGGTAAAGAAGTGGTGCAACCAAACGATGAACGACAGAACCGTAATCGCAATCGTTGCCCACACCAGTGAGGTGTAGCCAAACAGCCGTTTTTTACAGAAGGTCGCAACCACTTCGGAGTAAATACCGAAGACTGGCAGCACCAGAATGTAAACCTCAGGATGACCCCATGCCCAAATCAGGTTGATGTACATCATCATGTTGCCACCCATATCATTGGTAAAGAAATGGGTGCCGAGGTAACGGTCAAGCGTCAGTAGTGCAATGGTCACGGTCAATATCGGGAATGCGGCAATGATCAGCACGTTGGTACACAGTGCCGTCCAGGTAAATACTGGCATTTTCATCAGCGTCATGCCCGGTGCGCGCATCTTCAGAATCGTAGCGAAGAAGTTAACACCTGTCAGCGTGGTACCTATACCGGATATCTGTAGACTCCATATCCAGTAATCGACCCCGACGCCGGGACTGTACTCCTTTCCTGAAAGCGGCGGATACGCCACCCAGCCAGTCTGCGCAAATTCACCTACCCCGAGAGAGAGGTTGATCAAGATAACGCCAGCGACAAACAGCCAGAAGCTGAGGGAGTTCAGGAATGGGAAAGCAACGTCACGCGCACCGATCTGCAAGGGAACCGCAAGGTTCATCAAGCCAACAACGAACGGGGTTGCCACGAAGAAGATCATGATGACACCGTGTGCGGTGAAAATCTGATCGTAGTGGTGAGCGTTTAAGAAGCCTTCTTGCCCGGCAGAGGCCAGCACCTGCTGGCCACGCATCATGATGGCATCGGCAAAACCACGTATCATCATCACCAGACCGACGATGATGTACATGATACCGATTTTCTTGTGGTCTACGGAGGTGAACCATTCGGCCCACAGCCATTTCCACTTACCGAAATAGGTTATTGCCGCCAGCAGCGCAAGGCCGCCAACGATGATCGCCGCCACGGTGACCATAATAATGGGTTCGTGATACGGAACCGCATCGAGTGTAAGTTTTCCGAACATCGTATTATCCCTCGGCTCCTTTGTGCGAGCTATGCTCGCCCATGTTCATACCCTCACCGTGTTGCATGTTTTCGTCGGGCTTCATGCCTTCACCATGATGTTGCATGTTCATGTCGTTGCCTGTGAATTTGCGAATAATATTATTGAACAAATCCGGCTGGACAGTGGAGAAGTATTCGACAGGATGGAATTCACTTGGTTTAGCCAAAGCGTTGAATTCATCCATGGTATTCAGTGTCTTAGGGGACGACCGAACGTTCGCAACCCACTGGTCAAACTCTTGTTGAGTTGGCGTGGCAATCGCGGTGAACTTCATACCAGAGAAGCCTTTACCACTGTAGCCGCCAGAGATACCGTCATACTTGCCCGGTTCATTAGCGATCAAGTGGAGCTTCGTCTGCATTCCGGCCATGGCGTAAATTTGTCCGCCAAGACGAGGGATGAAGAAGGAGTTCATCACGGAGTCGGATGTAATCTTGAACGCAACAGGCACGTTGGCAGGGAAAGCCAGTTCGTTAACCGTCGCGATACCCAGATCCGGGTACACAAACAGCCATTTCCAATCAAGCGAAACAACTTCGACATTGATAGGTTTGACGTCTGATACCAGCGGCTTGTAAGGGTCAAGCGAGTGAGTCGTCTTCCAGGTAATGGTGCCAAGAATAACGATAATGATAATTGGTACAGTCCAGACTACTGCTTCTATCTTATTGGAATGTGACCAGTTCGGGGTATATTTTGCCTTTTCATTGGAAGCACGGAACTTCCAGGCAAAAGCTATCGTCATAACGATAACGGGAATCACAACGATCAACATCAGCCCGATGGCAGTCAGTATTAACGATCTTTGCTCTAACCCGACTTCTCCTTTGGGGTTCATCAGCGCCATATCGCAACCGCTCAGTAGAACAGTGGCTGCAAATAAAGACAGCATCCCAAAAATTTTATTGTATTTCTTGAGTCTCATCTAGCGACCTCAATAACAAGGGCTCTATTGTCATTTCATGCGAGCGGGCATTTTACGGGAAGGTTACTGCACTGTAAACATGATTAAGGTTATGTCAGCCGATTGTTGCTGTTTTTTGCCCTTAATGTCACAAAGATAGCCAAAATAAAAATGGTATTGAAAAACAGCAAATTAAGTGGCTACCCAGATGAGAGTATGGATGGATAATAAGAAATTACAACGTATCGTAACGCTTATTTTCTATTTTTAGTTTGGTGAAATTTTTTGCTCAATCTGTGTTTTTGATAACGAATGAAATTAGTTCTGGCGGGTTTCACGAGGAAATAAAATTCCCTCTAGCAAGATAATTATGAAAAAAATAATTAAATAAAGGAATGATGTAATAGGTTCAGGCAGCAGATGAGTGCTGCCTGAACGAATATCGTCAGTGCGTGGACTGTTTGGACGTGCGCCGGAGTGACAGATAGTCCAGCAAGCTACCGAAGAAAATGCCTAGTAGAGCGAGCGTGCCGCCTGCGGCGAGCAGGTATTCTGCCAATAGAGGCAATGAGGACCATTCCAGCGCATTGCTGATCAGCAGCATGAGCCACAATACCAGCACGATCACACCTAATCCCAGCACATGTATGGCCTTTTTGTAATAATTTTGGAAATGTGTGCGTAACTGAAAAGTATCGGTTTTCTGGGTAAATTCCAGCGTTTCACGGCAAATCATCAGGATTGCCAGTCCCGGTAATGCGGCAAAAATCGAGAACAGATAGAACCATGCCCAGCCGTAGGATTCGACAAACCAGCCTGCGATAGGGCCAACGTAAACCCGTCCGACAGCGGCAAGGGCGGAAAGCAGAGCAAATTGTGTGGCTGAAAATGACTTATTACACAGCGTCATCAATAGCGCGACGAATGCTGCCGTTCCCATACCGCCGCAGAGATTTTCCAGAAAGACAGCGCTGGCCATGGTGAACAGACTTTTGTCTGTGATAGCCAGCAACCAGTATCCCGCATTCGATACCGCCTGAAGAATACCAAACAGCATCAGCGCTCTGAACAACGAGAGTCGCTGCATCAGTAATCCGCCGTAAATGGCTCCCACGATGGTGGCTAAGAGTCCAAGTGTCTTATTAACCAGCCCGACATCACCAGCATTGAAGCCAACGCCTCGTATCAGGAAGGTTGTCGTCAAGCTGACCGCAAAGGCGTCACCGAGTTTGTATAACACGATAAGCAGAAGAATGAGCCAGGCGTTGTTGCGTGCGAAGAAGTCACGCAAGGGGGCAACAATTGCTTGCTCCATGGTGCGCGGTGCAGGCTGGCTATTCAGTGGTTCCGGCGCTAACAGGGTGGCGAATACACCAATCAGCATTAACCCTGCCATTAACCAATAAGTGGCCTGCCAGCCGAAATAGCGATCGGCCATCCACAGCGCCAGTCCGCCAGAAACCAGCATGGCCAGACGATAACCTAATACCGAGGTGGCTGCACCCGTACCGCGTTCTTCAGGGGGAAGTAAATCCGTCTTATAGGCATCAAAAACAATATCCTGAGACGCAGAGCAGAACGCGACCAGAACCGCCAATGCGGCCAGCCACCAGAGATCGCGTGCCGGGTTCATAAACCCCATGCCAATAATGGCAGCAATGAGCAGAAGTTGACTGAGAATCAGCCAGCCGCGGCGTCTGCCGAGAAACGGTAGGGTGTAGCGGTCCATCAGCGGGGACCACAAGAACTTGAAGACGTAGGCTTGACCAACCAGAGAGAAAAAACCAATGGTTTTCAGATCGACATTCTCGACGGTCATCCAGGCTTGCAATGTGCCTGATGTCAATGCCAGTGGTAAACCGGAAGCAAAGCCAAGCAACAGCATAAAAAGCGAATTACGTTGGCTGAATAAAGCAATGATGCGACTAAACATGAAGAGTCCTTTCCCTTGCTCCGTGAGCGTTCAGGAGCAAGGGAAGCGGCGTACAGAAATTAACGGGCGTTTTCTTTGATAAAGCTACTTACAGTCGTGTCTTGCGCCATGTCGTTGATGACATCGCCTAACACCGTGTTAACGGCATTGGTAATATTTTCATTATTGGCAGTAAACGCGCCCTGAACGTTATAGGTCGAGCGGTAGTTTTTCACCTGTTTGTTGCCATTCGCCGCCTGAGAAATGATCGAGATATCCGCTTTGGTGGTGATGTTGTAGCGCAGGTTGCCTTCGGAGACATCAGCGTACAGGTGGTTAACCACGATCTGCAAGGCGACTGGGCCACCAGTTCCGATCATGTAACCGCGTGCGGTCATTTGTTTTTCCAACGCTTCTTGCAACAGGAAACGCAGATCGCGAGAAGGCGTCAGCGTAATCAGTTGGCCATCGCGATTCACTTTCGCCAGAGCCTGATCGGCGCGCTGGTCTGCACCATTGATGCTAATCGTTACACCCATCAGCGTCGGATCCTGAGAAGGCACGCTAATTTTTGGTGTGATGTTCAAGGTGTTGCTTTTTGCTGCACATCCTGCAAGCAGAATTACGGCCAGAAGAGGGAAAAATAATTTTTTTAACATTCGTATTTTCTCAGTAATGATTAGTGTGGTGAGCTGACAAATATTGTTGATATCATATCATCGCCACAGGCAGGAAAAAGATCCGATAGCAGGTAAATTGTCCTGAAATTCATCTTTTTCACGCTTTTGACCTGGAAAAACCGTTTTTATCACATCAAGACCGTCGATGATATATCAACCCGTAGCGTACAGCTTTCTTCTCGCGATGCTGTTTTTACGCATAACAGGTTGAAAAACGATGAGGTTATAGTGATTCGGGCATCGGTGAATGACAGTCATGTCGCGTTGATATCAAATTTTCCCCAAGCCGAAAGGGTAGCCGTATGATGCGTGAAACGATAGAAGACAAGCTGCGTGTGGGTTTTGAACCCGTTCATTTAGAAGTGACTGATGAGAGTTATCGTCACAACGTGCCTGCGGGAGCAGAAAGCCATTTTAAAGTTGTGCTGGTCAGCGATAAATTTACGGGCGAACGCGTGATTGGGCGACATCGTGCAGTCTATGCCGTGCTGGCTACGGAGCTGGCGGGGTCAGTGCATGCGTTAGCGCTGCATACGTATACGGCAAAAGAGTGGACCAGTTTGCAAAATGCCGTACCTTCTTCACCGCCTTGCGGTGGCGCTGGCATCCTTTCTTAAGTCATTAATATGGCCCGTTCCTGACATATTCAGGGCGGGTTACTGACAAAAGTGTGAATCCGTTGCTGTAATAGTCCGCCCGCCGTTCTCGACTCATCCTCTCTATATCGCTATAATACGCGTCTAATTTTTTCCTGAATGTATTCGGGACGCTTCTGACTACAAGGACGGGGTTGGCAATTTCCCGGTTCTGCGAGGTTGATTCGAGCTGTACGCCTTCGGTGGCGGCAGTCTGAGTAAGTGTCGCTGTCGTGAGAGTTTTTCGTCGCGAGAATAGTTTTGGGGTTGACCGATCACTGTGATTTTTTGAGGTAATAAGATGCAAGTTTCAGTTGAAACAACTCAAGGTCTGGGACGTCGCGTAACGATTACCGTTGCTGCTGACATCATTGAGAGTGCGGTGAAGAGCGAGCTGGTCAACACGGCCAAAAAAGTACGTATTGACGGTTTTCGTAAAGGCAAAGTGCCGATGAATGTTGTTGCTCAGCGTTATGGTGCCTCTGTGCGTCAGGACGTATTGGGTGACCTGATGCAGCGCAACTTTGTTGACGCGATCATCAAAGAAAAAATTAATCCGGTTGGCGCGCCTAACTACATCCCTGGCGAATATGCCGTAGGTGGCGACTTCACTTACTCTGTTGAATTTGACGTGTACCCAGAAGTCGAGCTGAAAGGTCTGGATGCAATCGAAGTTGAAAAACCGGTTGTTGAAGTCACTGATGCTGACGTTGATACCATGCTGGACACGCTGCGTAAGCAACAGGCGACCTGGAAAGAAACTGACCGCGCTGCGGCAGCGGAAGATCGTGCAACGATCGATTTCACCGGTTCTATCGACGGCGAAGTCTTCGAAGGCGGAAAAGCGTCCGACTTCGTTCTGGCAATGGGCCAGAATCGCATGATCCCAGGCTTTGAAGATGGCATCGTTGGGCACAAAGCGGGTGAAGAATTCACTATCAACGTGAACTTCCCAGAAGATTACCACGCTGAAAATCTGAAAGGAAAAGCGGCTCAGTTCGCTATCGTCCTGAAGAAAGTTGAAGAACGTGAGCTGCCTGAACTGACTGAAGAATTCATCAAACGTTTCGGCGTGGCTGATGGTTCTCAGGAAGGTCTGCGTGCTGAAGTTCGTAAAAATATGGAACGTGAGCTGAAAGGCGCGGTGCGTAACCGTGTTAAAACTCAGGTTCTGGACGGACTGATCAACGCTAACGAAATCGACGTGCCAGTTGCACTGATCGATGGCGAAATCGACGTTCTGCGTCGTCAGGCTGCACAGCGTTTTGGCGGCAACGAGAAGCAAGCGCAGGAATTACCGCGTGAACTGTTCGAAGAGCAAGCTAAACGCCGCGTTGTTATCGGTCTGTTGCTGGGCGAAGTCATCAGCAGCAATGAGCTGAAAGCTGACGAAGCACGCGTTAATGCACTGATCGAAGAGATGGCTTCTGCTTACGAAGATCCGCAGGAAGTTATCGAGTTCTACAGCAAAAACAAAGAGCTGCTGAACAACATGCGTAACGTCGCTCTGGAAGAGCAAGCGGTAGAAACCGTGCTTGCTAAAGCGAAAGTTGTTGAGAAATCAGTAAGCTTCAACGAACTGATGAATCAAACGACTACGGCATAAACCTTGTTGATATCAACATTGTTTATTGCGTAGCGGGGATGCTTCCCTATCAAAAGCCCGTGCCTTATGGCGCGGGCTTTTTGCTTGGTGCTTTGTGCAATACTGATAATGATCGTTTGGATGTTACGTCGTATCTGGTGTTCCTGTCAGGGGATACACGAGGAATGATTGCCTGAAATTGCACTACTATTAAGTCATACAGTTAACTCAGGCAGCGAATTTGTTAGGTCAGGCAACGAGTTAAACTGCGGCGTTGCCGTGCCGATAACGTGTTAAGAATAAAATAATTGGCTCTTTAATAGAGAACGATTGATAGTGTAAGCTTGAAATACAATGCGTGTGCCCCCACTCACTGAAGAGGAAAAGTAGGCACAGCAGGTAAGGATTCTCGGCCGTATGGGTTGTTCAGCAAGGACGAGACAGGGTTCCGTAGTCATCCCCCCCTATCTCTAGTAGAATTGAACAATGCAATTGATTGAACAACGCTAAGAGTGCCGGACGCATTTTATCTAGGAGACGTGAATGTCATACAGTGGCGAACAAGAAAGACAAGCACCTCATATGGCGTTAGTGCCGATGGTGGTTGAACAGACCTCTCGCGGGGAACGTTCTTACGATATCTATTCCCGTCTGCTAAAAGAACGGATAATCTTCCTGACTGGTCAGGTTGAAGATCACATGGCGAATCTGGTTGTGGCACAGATGCTGTTTCTGGAAGCTGAGAACCCAGAAAAAGACATTTATCTGTACATTAACTCTCCAGGTGGCGTCATTACTGCCGGTATGTCTATTTACGACACCATGCAGTTTATCAAGCCGGATGTCAGCACGATCTGTATGGGACAGGCTTGTTCCATGGGCGCGTTCCTGTTGACGGCGGGAGCCAAAGGCAAACGTATTTGCCTGCCTAACTCGCGCGTCATGATTCACCAGCCATTGGGCGGTTTCCAGGGGCAGGCAACGGATATTGAAATCCATGCCAAAGAAATACTGAAAGTGAAAGCCAAGATGAATGAGCTGATGGCGAAACATACGGGTCAGCCTCTTGAAGCGATAGAGAGAGACACCGAGCGCGATCGTTTCCTCTCTGCCAGTGAGGCAGTAGACTACGGTTTGGTAGACTCCGTATTCACTAACCGTGGGTAATAATTCGCCATATTAGCGGTCTGGTGTAGCTAAAAATCAGTGTTCGACCGATAGTCTGTTGTGCGAGGTTATTTTACGCGTATTAGCTATAAGTATCGGCGTTCGTTGTAGCGGTATCGCTGTGGTTGGCCTGCGGGCAAAAGACGAAAAAGAGGTTTAACTCATGACAGATAAGCGCAAAGACGGTTCAGGAAAGTTACTGTACTGCTCTTTTTGCGGCAAAAGCCAGCATGAAGTGCGTAAGCTGATTGCCGGGCCGTCGGTGTATATCTGCGATGAATGTGTTGACTTGTGTAACGACATTATTCGCGAAGAAATTAAGGAAGTGGCGCCCCACCGTGAGCGCAGTGCGTTGCCGACGCCACACGAAATTCGCCGCCACCTTGACGATTACGTCATCGGTCAAGAGCAGGCCAAGAAGGTGTTGGCCGTTGCGGTATATAACCACTATAAACGCTTGCGTAATGGTGACAGCAGCAACGGGATCGAACTGGGTAAAAGTAACATCCTGCTGATCGGTCCTACGGGGAGCGGTAAAACGTTGCTGGCTGAAACGCTGGCGCGCTTCCTGGACGTTCCGTTCACTATGGCGGATGCGACTACCCTGACTGAAGCGGGCTACGTCGGTGAAGACGTTGAGAACATCATTCAGAAGCTGTTGCAGAAGTGCGATTACGATGTGCAGAAAGCGCAGCGTGGCATTGTCTACATCGATGAAATCGACAAGATTTCTCGTAAGTCAGACAACCCATCGATCACCCGCGATGTGTCGGGTGAAGGTGTTCAGCAGGCTCTGCTGAAGCTGATCGAAGGTACTATCGCAGCGGTTCCACCGCAGGGTGGCCGTAAGCATCCGCAGCAGGAGTTCTTGCAGGTTGATACCTCCAAGATCCTCTTTATCTGTGGCGGTGCGTTCGCGGGTCTGGACAAGGTGATCGAGCAGCGTACCGACACGGGACGCGGCATCGGCTTTAACGCAACGGTTAAAGGCACTGCAGATAAAGCGACAGAAGGCGAGTTGTTGGGCAAGGTTGAGCCAGGTGATTTGATTAAATTCGGTTTGATTCCTGAGTTTATCGGTCGTCTGCCAGTCGTTGCTACGCTGAGAGAACTGAGCGAAGACGCGCTGATTCAGATTCTGCGTGAGCCGAAGAATGCGCTGACCAAACAGTATCAGGCGCTGTTCAATCTGGAAGGCGTTGAGCTGGAATTCCGCGATGAAGCGCTGACGGCGATTGCTAAGAAAGCGATGGTGCGTAAAACCGGTGCACGTGGTCTGCGTTCTATCGTTGAAGCTGCTTTGCTGGATACCATGTATGACCTGCCATCGCTGGAAAGCGTGGATAAAGTCGTCATTGATGAATCCGTTATTGCGGGCCAGTCCGAACCATTGCTGATCTATGGCAAACCTGAGACACAGCAGGCTTCCGGCGAATAATTAATCAATTTGGCGGTATCAAAAAATAAAAATGGGGGATTTTATCCCCCATTTGTTTTTTACACGCATGCTGGTCGTTGAATGTGAGACATTTATCCCCATATACTCAAATACCTATTTGATGAAACCCGTGAAAACCGCGTTTCACGAGATTCCCATAACCTGGCGGAAACGAAACTAAGAGAGAGCTCTATGAACCCTGAGCGTTCCGAACGCATAGAAATCCCCGTATTGCCATTGCGCGATGTGGTGGTTTATCCGCACATGGTCATTCCGTTGTTTGTTGGTCGGGAGAAATCGATTCGGTGCCTTGAAGCCGCAATGGATCATGATAAGAAGATCATGCTGGTGGCACAGAAAGAAGCCTCAACGGATGAGCCAAGTATTAACGATCTTTTCTCGGTAGGGACGGTAGCCTCAATTCTTCAAATGCTGAAACTGCCGGACGGCACGGTAAAAGTGCTGGTCGAAGGGTTACAGCGTGCGCGTATTACGACGCTTTCTGACAGCGGTGAACATTTCGCTGCACACGCAGAATATCTTGATCCCCCAGCGATTGATGAGCGCGAGCAAGAAGTGCTCATGCGCACGGCGGTCAATCAGTTTGAGGGATACATCAAGCTGAACAAGAAGATCCCGCCTGAAGTGCTGACATCGCTGAACAGCATTGATGATGCTGCGCGTTTGGCTGACACCATTGCTGCGCACATGCCGCTGAAATTGGCTGATAAGCAGTCTGTACTTGAAATGTTCGATATTACTGAACGTTTGGAGTACCTGATGGCGATGATGGAATCCGAAATCGACCTGTTGCAGGTAGAAAAACGGATTCGTGGCCGCGTTAAGAAGCAAATGGAAAAAAGCCAGCGTGAGTACTATCTGAATGAGCAAATGAAAGCGATTCAGAAAGAGCTGGGTGAGATGGATGACGCACCGGATGAACACGAAGCGTTAAAACGCAAGATTGAAGCGGCGAAAATGCCGAAAGACGCGCGTGAGAAAGCCGAAGCAGAATTACAAAAGCTGAAAATGATGTCACCGATGTCAGCGGAAGCGACAGTGGTGCGCAGCTATATCGACTGGATGGTGCAGGTACCGTGGAATGCGCGTAGCAAAGTGAAGAAAGACTTGCTGAAAGCGCAGGAAATGCTGGATACCGATCATTATGGTCTGGATCGCGTGAAAGAACGCATCCTTGAATATCTCGCAGTACAGAGCCGTGTCAGCAAGATCAGAGGGCCGATTCTGTGTCTGGTGGGGCCGCCTGGCGTGGGTAAAACCTCGCTCGGTCAGTCTATCGCCAAAGCGACTGGACGTCAGTATGTGCGTATGGCGCTGGGTGGCGTGCGTGACGAAGCTGAAATCCGCGGGCACCGTCGTACCTATATCGGTTCAATGCCGGGCAAACTGATCCAGAAAATGGCAAAAGTTGGTGTGAAAAACCCACTCTTCCTGCTGGATGAGATCGACAAGATGTCTTCTGACATGCGTGGCGATCCGGCTTCTGCCTTGCTGGAAGTGCTCGATCCTGAACAGAACGTGGCGTTTAACGATCACTATCTGGAAGTCGACTACGATCTGTCCGACGTGATGTTTGTTGCGACGTCTAACTCGATGAACATCCCAGCGCCGTTGCTTGACCGTATGGAAGTCATTCGTCTTTCCGGCTATACAGAAGACGAAAAACTGAATATCGCTAAACAGCATCTGCTGCCGAAACAGATCGAACGTAATGCGCTGAAAAATGGTGAGATCTCGGTAGAAGACAGCGCGATTGTTGGCATTATCCGTTATTACACGCGTGAAGCTGGCGTGCGTAGCCTGGAGCGTGAAATCTCCAAGTTGTGCCGTAAAGCAGTAAAAACGCTGTTGATGGATAAATCCACTAAGCATATCCAGATTTCGGGCGATAACCTTAAGGATTTCCTTGGGGTACAGCGTTTTGACTATGGTCGTGCGGACGATGAAAATCGCGTAGGGCAGGTGACCGGACTGGCTTGGACGGAAGTTGGCGGCGATCTGTTGACGATTGAAACCGCCTGCGTGCCGGGCAAAGGTAAGCTGACTTATACCGGTTCGTTAGGTGAGGTCATGCAGGAGTCGATTCAGGCTGCGCTTACCGTGGTTCGCGCCCGTGCAGAAAAATTAGGCATCAATGCTGATTTTTACGAGAAGCGTGATATCCACGTTCACGTTCCAGAAGGGGCGACGCCGAAAGACGGTCCGAGTGCGGGTATCGCCATGTGTACCGCACTGGTTTCTTGTTTGACCGGGAATCCGGTGCGTGCCGATGTGGCGATGACGGGTGAGATCACCCTGCGTGGTCTGGTACTGCCGATTGGTGGTCTGAAAGAGAAACTGCTGGCAGCACACCGTGGTGGCATCAAGACGGTATTGATTCCTGATGACAACAAGCGCGATCTGGAAGATATCCCACAGAACGTGATTGCCGATCTGGAAATCCATCCGGTGAAACGTATCGAGGAAGTATTGGCACTCGCATTGCTGAATGCGCCTTCTGGCATGCAGGTGGTCACGGCGCCTAAAGCCAAGACCAAAGCCAAGGCAAAATAGTGACCTGTCGCAAAAACCCTTGAGAAAATCAGGGCTGGTGAGTGAAATCGTGCTTGCCAGCTTTTTTTTGTACCGCTAAGTTAGAGCACTGTTAGTTTTAGCCATAACAGGCTAGGCATGACAGTATTGATAATAAGTCACGTGTCGCGTCTTGGGACAATGAAGCGCGATAAGAGAATTCCAGAGGGGATGACAGAGTGAACAAGTCACAATTGATCGACAAAATTGCCGCAGATGCTGATATTTCCAAAGCGGCAGCAGGGCGTGTGTTGGATGCAATTATTGGTTCCGTTACCGAATCCCTGAAAGAAGGGGATGATGTTGCTTTGGTTGGTTTTGGTACTTTCTCAGTGCGTGAACGTGCTGCTCGTACCGGCCGTAACCCGCAAACTGGTAAAGAAATCAGTATCCCTGCGGCGAAAGTACCAGGATTCCGTGCTGGTAAAACGCTGAAAGACGCCGTTAACTGATTATTACGTCACAGGTTTGGCTGATAACCACTTTGGGTGCCAAACAATACCTGACGCAATGATATTGGTAGGGTAAGATACGAGGCGCATCATTTTATGATGTGCCTTTTATTTATTAGGACTATACATACCCGACACATGGCAAAACGTGGCGGGCAATAAGCTTAAATGCGCCCTAGCCTTGTATTGGGCTATAGCAATCGCAAGGATGCATGGCTCCGGCCAGCGCAGGGAGTTTTATCCATTCTACAGCGGAGTGTTGTCACATTATGATGGACAATTTACGTACGGCCGCGAATAACGTCGTGCTCAAAATTATTCTTGCTTTGATCATCGCATCATTCGTTCTAACTGGCGTTGGTGATTATCTTATTGGTGGTTCAGGAGATTACGCTGCAAAGGTGAACGGGCAGGAAATTACCCGCGCACAGCTTGAGCAGGCGGTACAGAACGAACGCAGTCGTCAGCAGGAAGCCTTGGGTGAGAATTTCTCTCTTCTGGCGAGTAATGACGGCTACATGCAGCAATTGCGTAGGCAGGCACTCTCCCAACTCATTGATGAAACCTTGCTGGATCAGTATGCCAACAAGCTGGGACTGAACATCAGTGATGAGCAAATCAAACAGGCGATCTTTGACGTTCCCGCGTTTCAGACCAACAACCGTTTTGATAATGAAAAGTATCTGGATCAGGTTCGTCGCCTTGGCGTCACACCGGATATGTATGCTCAGATGCTGCGTAAACAACTGACTTCACAGCAGTTGATTCGTGGCTTTGGCAATACCGCCTTCCTGCTGCCGCAGGAGATCGATAACCTGGTGAAACTGGCTGCACAAGATCGCGTTGTCCGTGTTGCAACCATTGATATTGCTGCCAAGGCGAAAGCCCAGACGGTTGCTGATGATGAAGTCCAGAGTTATTACGATCAAAACAAAGGGAATTTCATCGCACCAGAAGAATTCAAAGTCAGCTATATCTCGCTGGATGCGGCAAGCATCATGGACGGCGTGAAAGTAGACGATGCTGCCATCAACGATTTCTACGAACAGAACAAGAGCGATTATTCCCAACCTGAGCGCAAAAAATTCAGCGTTATTCAGGTGAAGAATGAGGCCGATGCAGCGTCTGTTCTTGATGCGCTGAAGCAAGGTGGTGATTTCGCTACGCTGGCGAAAGAAAAATCAACGGACGTTATCTCGCGCCGCAACGGTGGCGATCTGGGATGGATGGACGAAAACAGCATGATTGATGAGCTGAAGCAGGCAAAACTGACGGAGAAAGGTCAGGTTTCCGAAGCGATTAAATCATCTGTTGGCTATCTGGTTGTGCGTCTGGATGATGTTCAGCCGCAGCAGGTCAAACCGCTGAGCGAAGTGCGTGCAGAGATTGCTGAGAAAGTGAAACACGAGAAAGCGCAGGATGGTTACTATGCGCTGCAACAAAAAGTCAGCGAAGCGGCCAGTAACGACAACGAATCTCTGGCTTCAGCAGAAGAAGCGGCCGGTGTGAAGGCAACGCAGACCGACTGGTTTACGCGTGAGAAAGTTCCCGCTGCGCTGAACTTCCAGCCAGTAACGCAGGCTATCTTTAGCGGTGCGCTGTTGGGCGAAAACGGTGCTGCGGGCAACAACTCCGATGTGATTAACGTCGACGGCGATCGTGCTTTCGTTCTGCGTATCACTGAGCACAAGCCTGAAAGTACTCGCCCTCTGGATCAGGTTCGTACCGAGATCGTAGAGACGCTGAAACGTCAGAAAGCTGAACAGCAGACTCGTGTAGACGCTGAAAAAATTCTGGCTGAGCTGAAGCAAGGTAAAGACGACGCGCTTAAAGCTGCGGGTCTGAGCTTTGGTGAGGCAAAAACGATGTCTTCTATCTCTCAGGGTGATGCAACGGCTGAAGCAATCTTTGCTATGCCACATCCAGAGAAAGATAAGCCATCTTATGCGATTACTCAGGATCAAGCTGGTAATGTCGTGCTGGTCGCGCTGGATAGCGTGACGCCACATCAGCTAAATGATGAGCAGAAAACACAGTTTGCTAGCCAGGTTCAGCAAGGTTCTCTGGGTGCGCTGTTTGATTCTCTGCTGTCCAGCTTGCGTAGTGAAGCGAAAATCAAGATGGGCAATGCGGCGCAAGAACAGCAATAAGCTCCGCAAAAATTTGCAAATCGTTGCAACAACAAAAGGCCGCTTTCGCGGCCTTTTCCACATTTAAATTCTGCTGTTTGCGGTGTTGATGGGTCTGCGGCAAGGTAGCCGTGCTGTCACACACAAGGAGGAAACAGCATGAAAAAATCAGGAATAAAAGCACTGTGTTTAATCATCGGAATGAGTTTGTCTGGGTTGCCATTACTGGGGCAGGCGGCACCTAAAGCCGCCGACAGTACGGCGACAGTAGTGAAGTCTGCGCCAGCAGATCAGAAAGCGGAGAAAGCAACGCTTCCTGATGGTGACGAGGATAAGGTAAGCATTAACGCAGCAAACGCTGCTGACTTGGCGGAAATAATGAACGGTGTCGGCCTTAAAAAGGCGGAAGCGATCGTTAACTATCGTGAACAAAATGGTCCTTTTACCCAGATCGATCAATTAACTGAGGTCCCGGGAATTGGGGCTGCGTTGGTTGAGCGAAATCTCTCTCGTTTAAAACTGTGATATTAGTCGCAGCCCAGTCGAGCACTTCCTCTGGGCTGCGAACCTCTGCTAGGCTAATTATCAGGTCATACCAGTTGTTGGTGTTGTCACAGGAGTATCACCGCTATGCAGACTTTCATTACCGTTCGTGGTTATCACATTGATGTTTATCAGCACGTTAATAACGCGCGCTATCTGGAGTTTCTGGAAGAGGCGCGTTGGCAATGGCTGGAAACGTTGCCCGCTTTTGGCTGGATGCATAGCAACAATATTGCTTTCGTCGTGGTGAACATCAATATCAACTATCGCAAGCCTGCCGTTCTCGGTGACGTGCTGCGTATTGATAGCGAATTACTGCAGATGAATACAAAGAGTGGCGTGATCAGTCAGAAGATAACCCAAGTGTCTGATGAAAGTGATGTGGCGGATGCCACGCTGACGTTTGTCTGCATCGATTTATCGACGCAAAAATCACTGCCGCTGGAGGGAAAACTGCTGGAACACCTAAACGAGATTCGCCGTTAACATGAAGCAGCAGGCCACTCTCTGTAAGCATGGCCTGCTGTTTTTACACTGTGTGATGTTTCTGCTTGTCGGTTTCTGAATGGTGGAGTGAAGTCTCAGCGTAATCCTGCTTTCTTCTTCAGCGATGCCATGACAGCCACGGAATCATTTTGATACTGCGCAAGCCCATTTGCTCGTAGATGGCAGGCGGCACACTGACCACACCCATCACCCTTGATGCCGTTATAGCAGGTTAGTGTGTGGTAACGAACGGTATCGAGTTGCTGGTAATGATCCGCCAGCGCCCAGGTTTCGGCCTTATTAAGCCACATCAGCGGGGTTTCAAAACGGATATCGCAGGCAATACCTAAAACAATAGCCTGATTCAGTGCTTTGACGAATTCATCTCGACAATCAGGGTAACCGGAAAAATCAGTCTCACACACACCGGTAATGACGGCTTCTGCACCAACCTGATAGGCGTAGATAGCGGCGAGCGTCAGGAAAAGAATGTTTCTTCCCGGAACAAAGGTGTTGGGGATGCCTTGTGCATTAGCGTCGTAATCGGGAACAGGAATGCTGTCACGCGTCAGGCTGCTGGTGGCGAGCTCATTCAGCAAGCCGACGTCCAGAACCTTATGCGCCGTTGCACCCAGTTTCTGGCTGAGTTCCCGAGCAACATCAATTTCTGCGCGGTGGCGTTGCCCATAATCGAAGGTGATGCAGTGGACGTCATCATAATCTTGCAGAGCCTGAATCAGGCAGGTTGTGGAATCTTGTCCACCGCTAAAAACGACAACAGCACGCTTCATTCTTCATTCACCTTAACGCGACGTTAACCGCAATACGTCTGTAACGCACTGCGGTGTAAAGTCGCTATTTTACCTGAAAAGCGCGGTTATCTGAAAACCATGTTACCTAGAAAATAGCCCGCATTCAGCGCTGCGGCTGCGTGCGGAATACGCTAACCTCACGTCAGACTGGATTCAGGGGAAAGGTGAGCTATCTCTGGGTTGTTCAGCACTCTGAGATAAGGGCTAATGTCACCGATATTTTTTTCTACCCAGTTGCTGTTGTAGTAGGTGTCCAGATAGCGTTCGCCGCTGTCGCAGAGCAGGGTCACAATCGCGCCTTTTTGACCCCTGCTCACCATCTCTTTGGCCAGTTGCAGCATCCCCCAGACGTTGGTGCCGGTAGAGGCTCCCGCTTTGCGACCTAACACACTTTCCAGCCAGTACAGCGTTGCGATGCTGGCGGCATCCGGCACTTTGATCATGTGATCAATGACGTCAGGAATAAAAGAAGGCTCGGCACGCGGGCGACCAATACCTTCTATCCGGCTACCACATGGCCCTGTGATGGAACGATCACGCTTCTGGTAGCAGTCGTAGAAGACGGAGTTTTCTGGATCGACGACGACCAGTTGCGTATCCAGCCCCTGATAGCGAATGTAGCGTCCGAGCGTGGCTGACGTACCGCCAGTTCCTGCGCTCATCACGATGTAGTCCGGCACAGTATGCGGTTCACGTGCCATTTGTCGGTAAATGCTATCGGCAATATTGTTGTTGCCACGCCAGTCGGTGGCGCGTTCAGCGTAGGTAAACTGATCCATATAATGGCCGTTCATCTCTTGTGCGAGCTGTTCGGATGCGGCATAGATTTGTCCCGCCTGCTCGACAAAATGGCAGCGCCCGCCATAGAAAGCGATTTGCTCGATTTTCTTTTTTGCGGTACAGGAAGGCATGACGGCGATAAACGGCAGGCCAAGCAAACGTGCAAAGTAGGCTTCTGAGACGGCGGTACTGCCGGATGACGCTTCGATAATCGGCGTGCCTTCTTTAATCCAGCCGTTGCACAGCCCGTAGAGAAACAAAGAACGCGCCAGACGATGCTTCAGACTGCCGCTGGGATGTGTGCTTTCATCTTTGAGGTAAAAATAGATACCCGGATAATCTGGCAGGGTCAGACGGATAAGGTGCGTATCAGCCGAACGCTGAAAATCTGCTTCGATAGCGCTGATGGCATTTTTAACCCAGGCATTGGTCATGATGAAAACTCGGTTAGGCAGTGATGCGAATAGAGTAACGAGTTTTCAGGATAAAAAGGTTATCTTTTTATCTCTTCATGACCAATTTAAAGAAAATATTTACTCTTTATTTCTGGTTTTTTGGGAATGTTTTCTATTTCCCTGACTGAGGGATGCTTACCCAAAAAACATGGCGATGGCTGCAGCTAGCGCAACGAGAGCCATTAAAGCGAACGCCATATTGATGGCACTGATAATGAAAGGGAATGCGATCACAGCGATACCAAGCATGGCTGCGCTCATGCAAGGTCTGGTGGATTCACGGCGAGCGAAGCCGAAAACAGCGAAAATTATCGCAAGGCAACCTAATACGGATGTTGCTGCAATCACTAACCGCTCTTCATTGAATGAGGATTGCTGTGGTGGTGTGGGCGCCGCTTTTCCTATTAATCTATCCAACGTGGTATCACGGATGGAGACAATTTTTTCTGCGATTCGCTCTTCAATCGGTACTTCTGGTGTTGATGGTCCGACCCAAAAGTAAGATACGGCAATCACTAATCCGATTGCGCCCAAAATCATACCTATAGTACTGAGTTTATTGTTTTTATCCTTTGTCATCGTTTCGCCACTCCTGATTGGCATAAAATACGTCACTGGCTGATGCGTAATGAATTGTAGAAATCAATCTGTCTGCTTATCGTATTACCTTCTGTAAAAGGTAATGAAATTCCATATTATACAATCCATTATGATTTTTCATTATCGAATGGTGATGTGGTTTTTTGATGTTGTCAGTGAATATTGAAGGCGATTTTTAACGGGAAGAACATTGCTTTTCTCTCTTAATGGGGGAAAGTAGGGCAAAGCTTTCTATCGGCGGGCTATATTAGGTAAAACTATGCTAGATAAAATTGATCGCACACTGCTGAATATGCTGCAACAGGATTGCACACTTTCACTACAGACGCTGGCCGATGCGGTTAATCTGACATCCACGCCGTGCTGGAAACGACTGAAGCGTCTGGAGGAGGAAGGGATCATCCGGGCTCGGGTGGCGCTGCTGGATAATGAACGTCTGGGGTTAGGGCTGACGGCGTTTGTCTTACTGAAGACGCAGCAGCACAACCGTGACTGGTATCAGACCTTCACTCGCGTAGTGTCCGACATGCCGGAGGTGCTGGCTTTCTATCGTATGGCTGGCGAATACGATTACCTGATGCAGGTTCAGGTTGCTGATATGAAAAGCTATGATGATTTCTATAAACGGCTGGTGAATGGTATTCCCGGGCTGGTCGATGTAACATCTAGCTTTGCTATGGAACGAATCAAACATACCACGGCACTGCCCTTATCCCTGTGATTCATCGTATATCCGTCTTTTGTATAATTACTTGTCTGAGTCTGTCATGACCCGTCTGGCTATTGGAATGAAAACCGCGTGAGACTGTTTGCTCAACTGAGTTGGTATTTTCGCCGCGAATGGCGGCGCTATCTGGGTGCTGTTGCGCTATTGATTGCAATTGCCATTCTGCAATTGTTGCCCCCTAAATTGGTCGGCGTGATTGTCGATGGTGTAACACAGCACGGCATGTCGATGACCGAAATGATGAAGTGGATTGGCGTGATGCTGCTGACTGCCGTCATGGTCTATCTGCTGCGCTATGTGTGGCGAGTGTTCTTGTTTGGTGCGTCATACCAGTTGGCGGTTGAGCTACGAGAGGATTTTTACCGCCAACTGAGCCGCCAGCATCCGGCATTTTATCAACGTCACCGAACTGGCGATCTGATGGCGCGAGCGACTAACGATGTCGATCGCGTGGTCTTTGCCGCCGGGGAGGGCGTGCTGACGCTGGTCGATTCAATGGTGATGGGCTGTGCCGTTCTGGTTGTCATGTGTACTCAAATTAGTTGGGAACTGACCCTGCTGGCGCTGCTTCCGATGCCGGTCATGGCGATTTTCATCAAACGCTACGGCACCCAACTGCATAACCGTTTTAAATCCGCACAGGCGGCGTTTTCTTCACTTAACGATCAGGCGCAGGAAGGTTTGACCAGCATTCGGATGATTAAAGCCTTCGGGTTGGAAAACTATCAGTCCGCGCGTTTTGCGCAGGTTGCGGCGGATGCTGGTGCCAAGAACATGCACGTCGCCCGAGTTGATGCCCGCTTTGATCCCACGATTTATATTGCCGTCGGGCTGTCGAATTTGCTGGCGATTGGCGGCGGCAGTTGGATGGTGATTAACGGTTCACTGACCTTAGGCTTGTTGACCAGCTTTGTTATGTATCTCGGGTTGATGATCTGGCCGATGCTGGCGCTGGCCTGGATGTTTAATATTGTTGAGCGTGGTAGCGCGGCATATAGCCGTATTCGGCAACTGCTTGCGGAAGATCTCGTGGTGAAAGACGGTGAGGAATCATTACCTGCCGAGCGGGGCGTGCTTGAGGTGAATATCTCCGCGTTTCGCTACTCGGATAATACCCGTGATGCTTTACAACATATTCAGTTTACGCTGGCACCTGGCAATATGCTGGGACTATGTGGGCCGACAGGATCGGGTAAAAGTACGCTGCTGGCGTTGATTTTGCGTCATTTCGATGCCCAGTCGGGAGAGATTCGTTATCACGATCGTCCATTGAGTGCTATTCGGTTGGATGAACTGCGGAGCCGTTTTGCCGTT
This sequence comes from Pectobacterium polaris, assembly GCF_002307355.1. Classification (NCBI taxonomy): domain Bacteria; kingdom Pseudomonadati; phylum Pseudomonadota; class Gammaproteobacteria; order Enterobacterales; family Pectobacteriaceae; genus Pectobacterium; species Pectobacterium polaris. The sequence continues at coordinate 2,417,142 of NZ_CP017481.1, forward strand.
GTGGGGCAAATGCCCTTTTTGTTTTCCGATACGGTGGCGCAAAACATCGCACTGGGCCGGCCTGATGCTACCCAACAAGAGATTGAACAGGCGGCACGGCTTGCCAGCGTGCATGACGACATTCTGCGTTTGCCTCAGGGTTATCAGACAGAGGTCGGAGAGCGCGGCGTAATGCTATCAGGCGGTCAAAAACAGCGGATCGCGATTGCCCGTGCATTACTGCTGGATGCTGAAATTCTGGTGCTGGACGATGCGTTGTCTGCGGTTGATGGGCGAACGGAACACCAGATTTTACAGAATCTCAAAACATGGGGTGAAAAACGGACGGTGATCATTAGCGCACACCGCCTGTCAGCCCTAACCGAAGCGAATGAAATTGTGGTGTTGCAGCAAGGACAAACGGTGCAGCGTGGCACACACCGGACGCTGGCGGCACAACCTGGCTGGTATCGGGATATGTACCGTTATCAACAGCTGGAGGCGGCGCTGGATGATGTGCCGCAGTTGGAAGGAACGAAAAATGAATAGCCCTCAACAGTTTTGGCCAACCCTGAAACGCTTGCTGGCCTATGGTTCCCCCTGGCGAAAACCGCTAATGCAGGGCGTCCTGATGCTGTGGATTGCCGCAATCGCTGAAGTTTCAGGCCCCGTGTTGGTGAGCTATTTTATTGATGATTTGATAGCAAAAGGCCAGTTCCCGCTGGCGATTGCGGCTGGTCTGGCAATGGCCTATATCCTGCTGCAAATTCTGGCGGCCTCGCTGCACTATTTTCAGACGCTACTGTTTAACCGGGTCGCGGTCGGTGTCGTTCAGCAATTGCGTATTGATGTGATGGATGCGGCGTTGCGCCAGCCGCTGAGTACATTTGATACGCAGCCTGTCGGGCAACTGATTTCACGCGTTACCAATGACACCGAAGTGGTCAAAGACCTGTACGTCATGGTGGTGTCGACGGTATTACGCAGTGCGGCGCTGGTTGGTGCCATGCTGGTGGCGATGTTCAGTCTGAACTGGCAGATGGCGCTGGTTGCGTTGATGATTTTCCCTGCGGTAGCGACGGTTATGGTGCTGTACCATCGCTTTAGTACGCCGACTGTGCGCAAGGTACGAAGCTATCTGGCCGACATCAATGATGGTTTCAACGAAGTGATTAATGGCATGGGCGTCATTCAGCAGTTTCGCCAGCAGGCTCGCTTTGGCAAGAAATTGGGCGAAGCCAGCTATGAACATTATGAAGCGCGGATGAAGGCCCTGCGTCTGGAAGGTTTCCTGCTGAGGCCGTTGCTGAGTCTGTTTGCCGCAATGGTGCTGTGTGGCTTGTTAATCCAATTCGGTTTCAGCTCAATGGGATCGGTTGGCGTTGGAGTCTTGTACGCGTTTATCAACTATTTGGGCCGTCTGAATGAACCGCTGATTGAACTGACAACCCAGCAGTCCATGTTACAGCAGGCGGTCGTCGCTGGTGAGCGTATCTTTGAATTGATGGATGGCAAAAAGCAGAGCTACGGCGATGATGATCGTCCTCTGGCAACTGGGCGCGTCGATATTGATGAGGTTTCTTTCTCGTATGGCACAGAAAAACGTGTGCTACAGAATATTTCTCTGGCGATACCTGAGCGCGGATTCGTCGCGCTGGTCGGACATACCGGCAGTGGGAAAAGTACGCTAGCCAGTTTGCTTATGGGGTATTACGCGCCGGATGAGGGCGAGATTCGGCTTGATGGCCGCCCGCTGTCGACGCTTTCTCATGCGGTGTTGCGCCAAAATGTGGCAATGGTGCAACAGGATCCGGTTGTTCTGGCGGAATCCATGTTTGTGAATGTAACGCTGGGGCGTGATATCAGTGAAGAGGCCGTCTGGCGCGTGCTGGAAGTGGTGCAGCTTGCCGAACTGGTTCGTGCTTTCCCGGAAGGATTGCACACGCGCATTGGTGAGCAGGGGAATAACCTGTCTACCGGACAGAAGCAGCTGCTGGCGATTGCGCGGGTACTGGTGCAAACGCCTAAAATCCTGATTCTCGATGAAGCGACGGCGAATATTGACTCGGGTACGGAGCAGGCGGTGCAAAAGGCGCTGCGCATTATCCGGGAACAAACGACCTTGATTATCATCGCCCATCGGCTTTCCACTATCGTTGAGGCCGACACGATTATGGTGCTCCATCATGGGCAAACCGTTGAGCGGGGAACGCATGAGCAACTGCTGCAACAGCAGGGGCGCTATTATCAAATGTATCAATTGCAGCTCGCCGGAGAGGATCTTGCCGCCACCAGCACGGAGCCTTGCCCTGCGCACTGAGACTTACCTGAGATAGTATCTCAGTCTGCACCGCCTTGTGTGGTGCAGACTGACAGTCTATTCATGGCTTCGCACCATCAATAAGCATCATGATTCAGGTTTTTCCCCCGCTGCACTGAAAATACTCGCCGTGCACTAAATTAGTGCAATTCTTGCCCGATTCTTCCTGCACTTCTTTCCCACCGGGTTTTCTTTTTGCCCTTTCTTATCGTTAATTGCGTTCTCTTTCCTGATTTGTGCCAGATAAATCATTTATGGCACATCCTTTGCTTTAGTCATGACGTAGACCTACTTCATAGAGCATGTAATCGAACAAGTGACGGGCGAAAGCCTGAACATAATGGCTAGGGGGAAGATAAATGAAACTGGTTACTGTGGTGATAAAACCATTCAAGCTGGAAGATGTACGTGAAGCGTTATCTTCTGTTGGCATCCAGGGGCTCACCGTCACTGAGGTGAAAGGATTTGGTCGTCAGAAAGGGCACGCGGAGCTTTACCGCGGTGCAGAATACAGCGTTAACTTTTTACCTAAGGTAAAAATTGATATCGCGATTGCAGACGACCAACTGGATGAAGTGATCGACGTCATCAGCAAATCCGCGTACACCGGAAAAATTGGTGATGGCAAAATTTTTGTCGCCGAGTTGCAAAGAGTTATCCGTATTCGTACGGGTGAAACTGACGAAGCCGCACTTTAACAACACCTAGCGTAGATACGTAAATAGGGATGGATGAAAATGAAAAAACTACTCTCTTCATTAGGTCTCGGTGTGGCGGCATTACTCCCGACCTGGGCAATGGCTGCGACACCGACGATTGATAAAGCGGATAACGCTTTTATTATGATTTGTACCGCACTGGTACTCTTTATGACTATACCGGGCATTGCACTGTTTTACGGCGGCCTGATTCGCTCTAAGAACGTACTGTCCATGATGACGCAGGTGAGCGTAACGTTCGCGATGGTCTGTATCCTGTGGGTGGTTTACGGATATAGCCTGGCCTTCAGCGAAGGTAATGCCTTCTTCGGTGGTTTCAGCACCTTTATGCTGAAAGGCATTGGGATTGAATCCATCAGTGGCACCTTCTATCAGTTCGTACACGTGGCTTATCAGGCTTCCTTTGCCTGTATCACTGTTGCGCTGATTGTCGGGGCGATTGCTGAACGTATCCGTTTCTCTGCTGTACTGATCTTTGTTGCGCTGTGGCTGACGTTCTCTTACCTGCCGATGACGCACATGGTATGGGGCGGTGGCTATCTGGCTGCGGATGGCGCGCTGGACTTCGCTGGCGGTACGGTGGTTCACATCAACGCTGCGGTTGCTGGGTTGGTTGGTGCTTACCTGCTGGGCAAACGTGCTGGTTTTGGCAAAGAGGCCTTCAAACCGCATAACTTGCCGATGGTGTTTATCGGTACGGCGATCCTGTACATCGGCTGGTTTGGTTTCAATGCGGGTTCTGCAGGTGCTGCGAACGGTATCGCCGCTCTGGCTTTCCTGAACACTGTTGTTGCAACTGCTGCTGCAATTCTGGCATGGGTTGGCGGTGAGTGGATGGTACGTGGTAAGCCTTCTCTGCTGGGCGCATGTTCTGGCTGTATCGCTGGCCTGGTGGCAATCACGCCTGCTGCGGGTACGGTTGGCGTCGGCGGTGCACTGATCATCGGTCTGGCTGGTGGTGTTGCAGGCCTGTGGGGCGTAACGGTACTGAAAAGATGGCTGCGTGTGGATGACCCGTGTGATGTGTTCGGTGTTCACGGCGTGTGCGGTATCGTTGGCTGTATCCTGACTGGCGTATTCACCTCTGCATCACTGGGCGGTACTGGCTATGCGGAAGGCGTGACGATGGCACACCAAGTTTGGGTGCAGCTGTTCAGCGTGATTGTTTGTCTGGTGTGGTCTGGCGTGGTGGCATTTGTCGCCTTCAAGATCGCGGATATGGTTGTCGGCCTGCGTGTACCTGAAGATCAAGAGCGCGAAGGTCTGGACGTCAACAGCCATGGCGAGAGTGCTTACAACCAATAAGATCGCGTAAATTAATCAGCAAGATCGTTTGAGTACAAATAAGCAGGCGTGGGGGAAACTCCACGCCTGTTTTATTATCAGTGTTAAACCACCTTCTGATGAGGTGGTTTTTTACATGACGAGGCTGCTACGGCTGGCGGCGACGTATTACGCCTTCCTGCACGCTGGATGCAACCAGCACGCCCTCCCGTGTATAGAATTGCCCACGAACGAAACCACGAGCACCGGATGCAGACGTGCTTTCCACGGTATATAACAGCCAGTCATCCAGCCGGAAATCACGATGGAACCACATTGAGTGATCGATCGTGGCGACCTGCATACCCGGTTCCAAAAAGCCAACGCCATGAGGCTGCAAGGCCGTGAGTAGGAAATTACAGTCAGACGTATAACCGAGCAGATATTGATGAATACGCTTATCGTCCGGCAGTGGGCTGCTGGCTCGGCACCAGACGTGTCGCACCGGTTCGTCTACTTCGCCTTTTAGTGGGTTATGGAATTTAACCGGGCGTATCTCAATCGGGCTGGCCTGAATAAATTTATCGTGAAAGCGGGGCGGCAGAAGGTGCTGCATGTCTTGTGCGATTTCCTGCTCAGATTTCAGATCTTCTGGCGGTGTGACGTTTGGCATTACATTTTGGTGCTCAAACCCTTCTTCATGACTTTGAAATGACGCCGTCATATAAAAAATGGGGCGACCATTCTGGATGGCCCTAACGCGACGGGCGCTGAAACTGTTGCCATCGCGCAGGTTTTCAACGTCATAAATAATCGGTTTCTGACTGTCACCGGGTAACAAAAAGTAGCTGTGGAAAGAGTGAATGTTGCGCTCGACGGGAACGGTCTGTTTAGCGGCCGACATGGCCTGGCCGACGACTTGCCCGCCAAAGACCTGACGCAGCCCCAAATCATCGCTTTGTCCGCGAAATAGCCCTTCTTCGAGCTTTTCTAAATGCAGGAGGTCGAGAAGGTGTTGTAGTGATTGACTCATGGTATCGGCCCCAATGGATGCGAATGGCTAGTTATCTGTTTGTTTTTTAATGTGTAAAATATCTGGTTATAGATTTTCACTGCAATAAGTGTGTGGTTTTCAGGAAAATATCAGAATTTTGCACCATCATTATTGTGTTGGTTGAATCATACTATTTATGAGTACCAGTTTTCGATACTGGTAGTCTGACAATAATAAAGGAGACTGACCGAATGAAATTATGGCATATCTTAGGCGGTATCACGTTATCGATGACTCTGGTTGCATGCGCACAGAGGAATGATTATGGCGTTTCTCGTCAAACTGGCGCACCTGTCACCAGTGTTTCTTCACAGCGCCCAGCTGTCGCGATGCCTGCGGTAACGGGTACGGTGAATATTCGTCAGCGCATTGCGCTACCTCACAACGCCGTTTTGACCGTTACGGTGTCTGATGCATCGCTGGCGGATGCGCCTTCAAAAGTGATTACCCAGCGTGTGACGCGTACAGAAGGAAAGCAGGCACCTTTCCAATTCGAGCTACCGTATAACCCGGCTGATATCCAGCCCAATGCGCGTATCTTACTCAGTGCTGCGATTGCAATCGATAATCGTATCGTCATGGTGACGGAGAACGTATTGCCGGTTATTAGCAACGGGGTAAATAACGCCGATTTGGTGCTGGTACCTGTCGCTTCTGTTCCCTTACCGGCGAAAAATCAGGAATCAATGATGTCTAACCCGACGAATCAGACCCCTCATATGCTTCAGGGGCAGTCTGGCCCGTCATCTACTGCACCACAGACCATTTGGTAATTCATCTGAATACGCGCCGTTATGGCGCGTATTGCCAGCGGTATTTCGCAAGATCAACTTTTCCCTGACGATTGAAAATAATGCCCTCCGCCTGTAGCGCTGACTTTTGACGCATATAGTCCCCACCAACCAGCGATATTTCGCCTTTACGATTGATTACCCGATGCCAGGGAAGTTTGCTGTCTTTCGGCAGACGTTTTAATACTCCGCCGACTTGTCGGGATGCTCTGGGTGAGTCGGCAAGCTGTGCGATGTCGCCATAGGTCGCTATTTTTCCGTAAGGGATTGCCGCAACGATTTGAAAAACGCGCTGGCGGAAATTATCGTTTTCTTCTGACATCAGCGGATGTTCCTGCTGTTCCTAAACCGATTGAGCATCATAGTGGCACAGTGGGGTGGGTAAGAAAACAACGGTTAGTCTGTGTTAGCTTGCAATTGCCTATCCCATCGCCGATAATGCCCACCGCTTTATGACGCGTTGCGGTTATCATGTGCAAGCTGTTATGAAGTCGTCAATGGAGGCCCTGTCGGTTCTCCCGCAACACTAACCTGTGGATTCGGTCAGGTCCGGAAGGAAGCAGCCGCAGCAGGAGACGTGTGTGCCGGGATGTAGCTGGCAGGGCCTCCACCAATTTGTGCCCTCGGTAATCGCTTCATCGCCAGACTGGTCTTCATCTTCTGCACGTAAATTAAACTCTCTGCCATAAACCCATTTTCTGACAGACGTAAACGCTGAGCCGCCATTCTTTGCTCGATAGGTGTCATTTTTCGATCGCTGCTGCTTCGAGAGGATTACTGTGCATCTTTACTTAGCGAGTAATAATTGCGGTAATTATTACATCCTCTATTTTCATCACGGGATATACTATTCGTGGATGCTATCGATGCGATTGTTATAAACGATGAGTGCCGGAGAAATAAGTGTGGGATATGAGAAATAATTCATTTTTACTTAATATAAAAAATACAATTTGTTACAAGTCTTACGCAATTAATACGTTAAAAAGATAATAAAAACAAAGGCCGATAATATTATCGGCGCAGTGTATTTAATGTCAGTTTTTGTATGCGTTTCGTTAGGAATTAACGAACGTATCGCCATACTGCAGTAGGGACTTTGTCGTAGAGTTTGTTCATCGTCAGCTCTGCCAGACGATGATCCGCTGCGGAAAAGAACATCTCCAGTTCATCATTGGAGAGTTCATACTTGTTTTTTTCAATAACGCGTTCGAGAGTGTCAATGGTTGTGCATTTACGCAAACGCATCAAATAGTCGATTTTTTTCATAATGGCCTATGCAAGCAGTACCTGGTGGTTAAAAAATATAAATAAATTATTGCTTAAGTTTTAGCAGGCGTACAGACGTTCTCCCCTGAGAACATTCCGAATAATTTTGCTTTGGACTTCTGCCAACGCCGCAGTTCAGCATCATTAATTCCATAGTTGCTAAACAAGACGTAAGTATCATCCAAATACTTTTCAACCTGCTCTGAAAGCTCACTTTCGTTAGGGTATTTTATTTTAAATGTGAGAATAAACGTAGCGATATGCTCAATAAGTTCATTTAATTGGAGATTGATCGCAGATGTTGGATCATTGACCCAGCCGTGACTGCTATCACCTAACGTTGCTATGCTTTCGTCACACAGATTCTCACATAAGAATCTGAGTTGGGCAATATCATAATGTTTTGGTGTGTACTCATCCATATCAATCCCTCCGTTAAGCCGTTATTCAGTGTTACTGCGGTTAACACCTGGTAAACAGGTAGACTGATGAAGCTTACAAGATAAAACGTTAACGTTGTTTCGTATTCATGTTGTTACAGACAGGGCGTTGAACCATTGTGATTTGTTCTGTAATGAATGAGAAAACAGTGATTATCGTCCCTCCCAGTATCTACTATGTCGCGAAATAGCGTTGGCGTAAATACCAACATCTCATGACTTAACCTTAAGTATAGCTATACCATGCTGGTTACGGTTACGTCATTCTATATATGACTATAGCAAAAGTGTTCGTAAAGTTCGCGGATAATAGGTAAGGTTTTCACTGCTATTTATTTTGATTAATTCTCAGAATTTTTGTTGTAACAATGAGCATAGAATAAACTCGGCTGCTGATTATTTAATTATTTCTATCTGAAAATATGAGAAATGGCAGAAGGAATGCGAAGAGATTACTCAACGGATAAGGGGTGTTGGTATGCGTTATCTTATTGTTTCAGCAGTTTTTTCATGCGAATCATCCCGTACAGCCTTGTTAGCGTCATAACACTGACTGTATCGGGATGGATGCGAGAAAGATTAACCTTTTTTCTTTTTCCCGCCTTGCACAGCCTTAAAGCGCGGGTTGGATTTGCATATAACGTAAACGCGCCCGCGACGGCGGACCACAATACAATCTTTATGACGATTCTTTGCTGAACGTAGCGAACTAAGCACCTGCATTTAATAGCCCTCTCTGATTACTTGAAGAAGTTCCCAAAACGCTGCTGGAAGCGCGCTGTGCTGCCTTCTTTGGAATATTCTTTTTGCTTCCCGGTGTAATAGGGATGCGATGCCGAAGAAACGTCAATGGTGACGTAAGGGTAACTGGTACCCTCAAGCTCAATGGTTCGATCGGTTTTAATGGTTGACCCAGTCCTGTAATAGACATCCGCGCTGGTATCATGAAATACCACTGTGCGATAGTCAGGATGAATACCCGCTTTCATAGCTGCCTCTGATTGTTATGTTATAACATATCTATTATGTTGCGCTTTTTTAGCATCAGGATCAACTATTATGTTGCGGTAGACGTCAGCATTCTCTAAGCCACTATAGAGACGACTAACCTGAGCCAAACAGCGCATAGTGCTGCTTAGCTCAGGTTAGTCATAGGACTGGGGCAGGGGCGTAAAAAAGGCCGCTAAGCGGCCTTTTAGAGTATATCGGAGGGATTCGGTCTTAGTGCGCTGTTGTGTCGTCGACTTTCTTGCCGAAGCGACGGCGGACAACAACAAAGAACACAGGAACGAAGAAGATAGCCAGCACGGTTGCGGTAATCATACCGCCCATTACGCCAGTACCAACGGCGTTCTGTGCACCGGAACCGGCACCACTACTGATAACCAACGGCATAACACCGAGGATAAAGGCAAGTGATGTCATCAGGATTGGACGCAAACGCATACGAACGGCATCAAGCGTTGCTTCAATCAGTCCTTTCCCTTCTTTCTCCATCAGATCTTTAGCAAATTCGACAATCAATATGGCGTTCTTCGCCGATAGCCCTATGGTTGTCAGCAGGCCCACCTTAAAGTAAACGTCGTTTTCAAGACCTGTCATATTCGCCGCAATCAACGCACCGATGATCCCCAATGGAACCACCAGCATGACGGAGAACGGGATTGACCAGCTCTCATAAAGCGCTGCCAGACACAGGAACACGACAATCAGTGAAATGGCATAGATTGCCGGTGCCTGGTTGCCTGATAACCGCTCTTGATAGGACATACCCGTCCATTCGTAGCCAATACCCTGCGGCAATTGGGTGACGAACTCTTCCATTAGTGCCATGGCTTCACCGGTACTCTTACCTGGCGCGGCTTCACCTTGGATCTGCATGGATGGTTGGCCGTTATAACGTTCCAGACGCGGTGAACCATATTCCCAGTGGCTCTGCGTGAATGCAGAGAATGGCACCATTTGTCCGTTGCTACCGCGGATGTACCAGTTTTTGATGTCATCCGGCAACATACGGAAAGGCGCATCGGCCTGAACGTAAACTTTCTTCACGCGACCGCGATCGATAAAGTCATTTACATAAGAACCACCCAGCGTGGTTGCCAATGTTGAACTGATATCCGACAGTGACACACCAAGCGCCTGTGCTTTTTCCTGATCGATATCGAGACGGAACTGCGGTGTATCCTCCATCCCGTTAGGACGAACTTGCACCAGCGTATCAGGACGTTGTGCCGCCATGCCCAGCAGTTGGTTACGTGCTTCCGTCAGTTTTGCGTGCCCAAGGTTAGCTTGGTCAATCAACTGGAAGTCGAAACCTGTTGCGGTACCCAGTTCGATAATCGCAGGAAGGTTGACTGCGAAAACCATCGCTTCTTTATACTGGCTAAAGGCTGCGTTTGCTCGGCCTGCAATCGCCAGAACTTTATTTTCTTTGCCGCTTCGTTCACTCCAGTCACTCAGGCTGGCGAAAGCCAGACCGGCATTCTGCCCACGACCAGAGAACCCGAAGCCGGTCACGGTAAACACAGACTTGACGTTACCTTTCTCATTGTCGAGATAGTATTGCGTCATTCTGTCCATGATTTTCTGCGTATTTTCCTGCGTCGCACCGGAAGGCAACTGAACAATGTTCAGGAGAACCCCTTGGTCTTCGTCTGGCAGGAAGGACGCTGGCAAACGTAAGAACAACACCGCCAGTCCCACAACAATCAGCAGATAGATGACCAGATAACGACCCGTGCTGCGCAGGATATTTGCCACGCTATCGGTGTAGTGATGGGTACTTTTCTCGAACAGTCTGTTGAACCAGCCGAAGAAGCCTTTCTTCTCACCGTGATCGCCTTTGGCAATCGGTTTTAACAGCGTTGCACAAAGCGCAGGTGTCAAAATCAATGCAACCAGAACCGACAGCACCATTGCAGAAACGATAGTGATGGAGAACTGGCGGTAGATTGCCCCTGTCGAACCACCGGTAAACGCCATTGGGACGAATACCGCGGACAGGACCAGTGCAATACCGACCAACGCACCTTGGATCTGCTCCATGGAGCGTTTTGTCGCTTCTTTAGGCGGCAGGCCTTCTTCCGCCATGACACGTTCCACGTTTTCCACGACGACGATGGCGTCATCCACCAGAAGCCCGATGGCGAGAACCATCGCGAACATCGTCAAGGTGTTAATGGAATAACCAAACGCGGAGAGGATAGCAAACGTCCCCAGCAAGACGACCGGTACCGCGATGGTTGGGATCAGCGTGGCACGGAAGTTCTGCAAGAACAGATACATAACCAGGAATACCAGTACGACGGCTTCTACCAGTGTTTTCACTACTTCGTTGATCGAGATTTTAACGAAGGGCGTTGTATCATACGGGTAAACCACTTTCATGCCAGAAGGGAAGAACTCTTCCAGTTTTGTTAGTGAGTTTTTTACGGCAGTCGCGGTATCCAGCGCATTCGCGCCTGTCGCCAGCTTGATACCGATACCAGCAGCGGGCTGACCATTGTAACGTGCAATCGTGTCATAGCTTTCTGCGCCCAATTCAACGCGGGCAACGTCTTTAAGACGAACCTGAGAGCCGTCAGCGTTAACCTTCAGCAGGATTTTAGAAAACTCTTCTGCTGAGTTCAGTCGGGTCTGCGCAATGATCGAGGCGTTCAACTGTTGGCCGGGAACGGGTGGTGCTCCCCCCAGTTGTCCTGCTGCGATCTGGTTGTTTTGGACTCTGATTGCTGCGGTGACATCACCTGAAGTTAACTGATAGTTGTTCAGTTTGTTTGGATCCAGCCAGATACGCATCGCGTACTGAGCACCAAACAGCTGCGCGTCACCTACGCCGGATGTACGGCTGATAGGATCTTTAACGTTAGCAGCCACGTAGTCAGCGATATCTTCCTGCGACATTTTACCGTCTTCACTGATGAAGGCGGCAACCATGAGGAAGCTGCTACTTGATTTCTGAACGTTAACCCCTTGCTGCTGAACTTCCTGCGGCAGCAGCGGCATGGCCAGTTGCAGTTTGTTCTGCACCTGAACCTGCGCGATGTCCGCGTCCGTACCTGCGTCAAAGGTCAGCGTAATCTGCACTGTACCTGAAGAGTCACTGCTTGATGACATGTACATCAGGTTATCGATACCGTTCATATTCTGTTCGATAACCTGCGTCACGGAATCTTGCAGCGTTGATGCATCGGCCCCTGGATAATTTGCTGTTACTTCAATCGCAGGTGGTGCGATCGTTGGATACTGGGCAATAGGTAATTTAACAATTGCCAGCAACCCCGTCAGCATCACCATGATGGCGAGCACCCATGCAAAAATGGGTCGATCTATAAAAAACTTAGCCATGAATTATACCGGCTCCTGTTAGAACGTCTTAAGACTTCGCGGGTTCTGCTGACGCTTGCGGCGTCTGCTGATTTTCTGAAGCGACTTCTTTAGTTTTCACCTGCGCACCGGGTCTGATTTTTTGCAGACCAGTGACGATAACGCGATCGCCCGCTTTCAAGCCTTCGGTAACTAACCATTTGTCACCAACTGCCTTACTCGTTTTAAGCGTGCGGGGTTCTACTTTATCGCCTTCCCCAACCACCATTGCCGTGGCCTGACCACGTGGATCGCGGGTAACACCTTGCTGAGGAACTAACAAGGCTGTTGGGTTTACGCCGGAATCGAGGCGAGCGCGTACAAACATTCCGGGAAGGAGGTTGTGCTGTGGGTTCGGGAAAATAGCGCGCAGTGTGATAGAACCGGTGGTTTCGTCTACCGTGACATCAGAGAATTCTAATGTACCTGCCTCAGTATATTCAGTACCGTTTTCCAACAGCAGGCGGACATTGGCTTTGCCTTCACTTTGTTTCAGCGTTCCGTTTTCCAGCTCTTTCTTCAGTTGCAGGAAATCGTTGCTGGACTGCGTGACGTCAACATAGATCGGATCAAGCTGCTGCACGGTCGTTAATGCCGTTGCCTGTCCGGTTGCTACCAATGCGCCTTCCGTTACCGTAGATTTACCTACACGGCCTTCGATTGGCGAATTGACTTTGGTGTAAGCCAGATTGATTTGTGCGGTGTCCACTGCCGCTTTGGCAGCCTGAACCGCGGCATCAGCCTGACGGGACGTAGCGACAGCCTGATCGTAATCCTGCTTGCTGACGTAGTTGGTGCCCAGCAGCGGCTTATAGCGATTAACGGTCAAGCGGGCAATTTCTGCCTGAGCCTGAGCCTGAGCGAGTGAACCTTTGGCGCTGTTGTAGCTTGCCTGATATGTCGCAGGATCGATCTGATACAGCGATGCACCAGCTTTGACGTCAGATCCTTCAACGAAGTTGCGTTTGAGGATAATCCCGCCAACCTGTGGGCGAACCTCAGCAATGCGGTAAGCACTTGTACGGCCCGGCAGTTCGGTCATGACATTCAGTGCTTCCGTTTTCAACGTAACAATACCCACTTCAGGCATCTGCTGCTGTGCGCCGCCTTGTTGATTATTGCCGCTATCACATCCTGCGAGCATTAAGCCGCCGGAAAGCATCAGAACTGCCGCCAGAGGCGTTAGCCCTCTGTTTTTGTTCATAGATAAACCTCAAGTGTCCGATTTGAAATTGACCAATGGATCACAAGCTCAAAAACCCATTGCTGCTATAGTCTTATGTTCGTGCTATGTTACATACATACTTGAATGTATGTAAATCTCACTTTCCTTCAAATACAGCGATATGGCACGAAAAACCAAATTATCATGGCACGAAAAACCAAAAAACAGGCTCAGGAAACCCGGCAACAGATACTGGATACTGCGTTAAGAGTATTCTCTGAGCATGGTGTGTCTGCGACTTCATTGTCTGACATTGCGACTGCTGCTGGTGTGACTCGCGGTGCTATTTATTGGCATTTTAAGAACAAAGCCGAAATCTTTGATGAGATCTGGGCGTTAGCAGAGTCAAAGATCAGTGAGTTTGAAATAGAGTATCAGACAAAATTTCCTGATAATCCACTCCGCGTGATGCGTGAACTATTGATTTATATGCTGCGTTTAACCGTTAATGATACGCATTGGCGATCTATTATGGAGATCGCTTTTCACAAATGTGAGTTTGTCGGTGAAATGTTGCAATCGTACAATGCGCGCAAAGAGCTTTACCTCTCCTGTTATGTCGATATTGAAGAGAATCTGATTGAGTGCATCCGTCTGGGAATGTTGCCGACGGATATTCATCCTCGTCGTGCGGCGATTGCGCTGCGTGCCTATTTTTCTGGCGTGATGGAGAACTGGCTATTTCTGCCGGAAAGTTTCGATCTCGATCAGGAAGCCCCATCGCTAGTAGATGCCTTTATCGATATGTTGCATTTTAGCCTGGCGCTCCGTAAACCCACCGAGTAAGCGATTGATCGACGGCGCTAACACCCGTTGCCTTTACGTGCTGAGTTATTTTGTCTTAGGCAGAGGATTTAGCGTCACCCTCTTCTTGTGAGATCTTCTTTTCAAAATCGGTGCGCACAATCTCCAATGCGGCCAGCGCGATACGCGGTTCGATCTGGTTTTCTTCCAGCAGCATAATCAAATCGACCGCCAGCTTGACGTCGGGTGGGGCGTTTTCAAGTGACATGAAGCGGTTCCTCTTTTTTCTCGGCGAAGCCGCCGCGCTATAGTCCTTGCTCTCGGCGTTCTATCTGACGCTCCAGTCGCGATAACGCCTGACGGCAGCGTGATAGCCTTCCTTCCAGCGCCGCCAGCTCTTTTTGTAATCGCTGTTGCTCGCTGAAGAGCGTCTGCGTGGTGAGCAAGCTTTCTCTATCCTGAATCATGGAAAGCAAACGGCGCTCATAATCCTGATGTTCCGCCAGCTTGTGATACACATCTTCCGGCTGTGGGGCTGTATTTTGCTCCTGCCTGCGTAATGACTGCGTCGCCAGTTCACGCTGCAGTGCGGCTATCTGGCTGACCAATTTTTCTGCCAGAAACGCCACGCGATCGGTGCGCTGCTCTGCGACTAACTGCTTTATTGCGTGCAGGTTTTGTTCAACTTCGGCGCGATAGTCACGTAGCCGGGTACCGTAGCTGCTAAAAAGCTGACGATCAAAGCGCGATTGCGGCACAGCTTTATCCGCCAGCGGTTCAAGCTCTTTCGCCAGCGTGTTAATTTGTTGTTCAAGTGCCTGCAGCAATCGATGCGTGTTCACTTTTATCCCTTACGGTGAGGCTGATGATTCAGCGAATCGGTGCTTGGTAGGTCGACACTGTGAGTCTACATCGCCTTAATACACTGTATGAGGATATCTTAACTAATTCATCGGGCAAGGTGGTGATAAAGTGTGATAGACATTGTCGTAGACAACGCATATTGAGTAGACAACACATAGTTGTAGTGAACAGAGCATAAAGGTGAATATGTATCGCGTGTTGCTGATGATATTGGGGTGGGTTTCCGTTGTGCTGGCAACGCTGGGTGTCGTGTTACCTTTATTACCGACAACGCCTTTCTTGCTACTGGCCGCCTGGTGTTTTGCCCGCTCGTCCCCGCGTTTCCATGACTGGTTACTGTACCGTTCTTGGTTTGGCAGCTATCTGCGCCATTGGCAGCAACATCGGGCGTTGCCGCCGGGTGCAAAATGGAAGGCTGTCACCATGATTCTGTTAACGTTCGCGCTTTCGCTCTGGCTGGTTAAGCTCGTTTGGGTCAGGATTTTGCTGTTGGCCATTTTGGCTATTTTACTGACCTTCATGCTTCGTTTACCCGTGGTTGATCCAGAACAACAAACGCAGAGCGCGAATCCGAAAAGATAGTGTAAGCGGTGGCCTCTGTGACGGACAGACAAAAAATACACACCCAGAGTGCGGGTGGTTGCATTTATCCGTCACTTTGACTAGATTTGACCGTTTTCGTGCACGGGTCGCCATTTTTCCTCTTTGTCATAATGCCTATTCATCGCATCATGCGATGATGAAAGCCTTGTGGCGACCGGCATTGGTATGTTCAGAACGTTTTATCAGGCACAACTATGACGACCGTAACAGCGCAGCAGGCAGAATTAATTAAAAACAGTATCAAAAGCATCCCCGATTATCCTAAGCCGGGCATACTGTTCCGTGATGTCACCAGCCTGCTGGAAGATCCTGTGGCCTATGCGGCCAGTATTGAGATGCTGGCAAACCGTTACCGCAACACCGGTGTGACGAAAGTTGTCGGGACGGAAGCGCGTGGTTTCCTGTTTGGCGCCCCAGTTGCGTTGGCGCTGGGTGTGGGTTTTGTTCCCGTGCGTAAACCTGGCAAGCTGCCACGTCCGACTATCAGTGAAAGCTATGAGCTGGAATACGGTTCAGATACGCTGGAAATTCATGCAGATGCAATCTCCGCTGGCGATAATGTGCTGGTGATCGACGATCTGCTGGCAACCGGCGGTACGCTCGAAGCGACGGTAAAATTGATCCGTCGTCTGGGTGGTTCGGTCAATGATGCCGCTTTTATCATCAATTTGTTCGATCTGGGCGGCGAGCAACGCCTGACCGAGATGGGTGTAACCTGCTATAGCCTGGTTGACTTCCCCGGACATTAATCA
This sequence comes from Pectobacterium polaris, assembly GCF_002307355.1. Taxonomy (NCBI): domain Bacteria; kingdom Pseudomonadati; phylum Pseudomonadota; class Gammaproteobacteria; order Enterobacterales; family Pectobacteriaceae; genus Pectobacterium; species Pectobacterium polaris. The sequence continues at coordinate 2,433,533 of NZ_CP017481.1, forward strand.
TAACAGTCTCGCCGATAGCGGCGTGGCTGTGTTAGCATGATCGCCTCAATAACTCGACTGTTGCGGTATTGATGAGCTATCAGGTTCTTGCCCGTAAGTGGCGTCCCCAAACCTTTACCCATGTTGTCGGTCAGGAGCATGTCCTGACCGCGTTGGCTAACGGCCTTTCCCTAGGCAGAATTCATCACGCGTATTTGTTTTCTGGCACCCGCGGTGTCGGGAAAACGTCGATTGCCCGTTTGCTGGCAAAAGGGCTGAATTGCGAACAGGGCGTGACGGCAACGCCTTGTGGTCAGTGTGATAACTGCCGCGAAATCGAACAGGGCCGTTTTGTCGATTTGATCGAAATCGATGCGGCGTCTCGCACTAAAGTCGAAGACACGCGCGATCTGTTGGATAATGTGCAGTACGCCCCCGCTCGTGGGCGATTCAAGGTGTACTTGATCGACGAAGTGCACATGCTATCGCGCCACAGCTTTAATGCGCTGCTGAAAACGCTGGAAGAACCGCCTCCGCACGTGAAATTCTTGCTGGCGACCACCGATCCGCAAAAACTGCCCGTGACCATTCTGTCGCGCTGCCTGCAATTTCACCTCAAAGCGCTGGATGTCGAACAGATTCGTGCGCATCTGGAACAGGTATTACAGGCAGAAAATCTCGTCAGTGAGCCACGTGCGCTACAGCTTCTGGCTCGTGCTGCTGATGGGAGCTTGCGTGATGCGCTGAGTCTGACCGATCAGGCTATTGCTATGGGGCAAGGGCAGGTGACGACGGATTCCGTCAGCCACATGCTGGGCACGCTGGACGATGAGCAACCGCTAGCACTTATTGAAGCGCTGGCGAAAGGCGATGGGGCACAGGTCATGTCGCTATTAGACCAGGTCGCGGCACGAGGTGTGGACTGGGAATCACTGTTGGTAGAAACTCAGACGCTGTTGCATCGTATTGCGATGGTTCAACTGCTGCCTGCTGCGCTGGGTGATGATTACGCTGCGGTTGAAGCCCGTATGCGCGAGTTGGCACGTGCGCTGCCGCCAGCGGACGTGCAGCTTTACTACCAGACGATGCTCATTGGCCGTAAAGAACTGCCTTTTGCGCCCGATCGCCGCATGGGCGTTGAAATGACGCTACTGAGAGCATTGGCGTTTCACCCCAGCCAGATTATTGCCGAACCTGTGGCACCCGTAAACGCCGCGCCTGTTCAAGCTGCGCGTGCGCCTTCTATTATTCAGCCTTCTCTCCAGACTCCTGCACAGCAGCCTGTTGCCACGACACCGGCGACGGTTCGTGCGCCAATGCCGCAAAGCAGTGAATCTCATGAAGACGTGCCGTCGCCATCTTACTCTTCCGAACCGCCGATGGATGCCTCTGCGTATGCGCCGCCGTTAGGGGAAATGCCTGCGTCAACGGGGTCTGCGGATCAGTATGGTGAGAGCGAGCTGCCTGATGCAACGTCTCAGCTATTACAGGCTCGCAGCCAGCTCCTGCGAAAACAGGGGAGTACGCCACCAAAAAAGGCTGATCCGGCAGCGTCTGACAACACGCGGCCGGCAACCTCAGCGCTGGAGCGATTGGCTTCGGTGACTGAGCGCAGCATTCAACGGCAAAACGCGAAAACCTCTTCCTCCGAACCCAAAAAGCCGGAAGCCTATCGCTGGCGAGCGCAGAATAAAGTCGAAGAAGAGAAGGTCGATGTCGCGACGCCAAAAGCGTTGCGTTCAGCATTAGAGCACGAAAAAACGCCTGAACTGGCGGCACGGCTGGCGGAAGAGTCACTGGAGCGGGATGCATGGGCGGCGGAAATCCATCGCCTGACGTTGCCAAAGCTGGTACAACAGCTGGCACTCAATGCGTTTAAAGAGAGCGAAGAAGCAGGTAAGATCCATCTGCATCTGCGTTCATCCCAGCGGCACCTGAATTCGCCTGCGGCGCAAAAGACGCTGGTGGACGCATTGATGGCTTACTACGGGCATCCTGTAGAATTACTGATTACTGAAGACGACAATCCGGCGGTACGGACGCCGCTGGAGTGGCGTCAGGCTATCTATGAAGAGAAACTGGCGCAGGCGCGTCAGTCAATTCTGGCCGATACAACGATTCAAACGCTGCGGCGTTTCTTTGATGCGGAACTGGACGAAGAAAGTATCCGCCCTGTTTAACCGCTGCGAGTACGCAGCCCGACGTGATAGAGAGAAAACTATGTTTGGTAAAGGTGGAATTGGCAACCTGATGAAGCAAGCCCAGCAGATGCAGGAAAAAATGCAGCAGATGCAGGAAGAAGTTGCGAATCTGGAAGTCACGGGCGAATCGGGTGCAGGTCTGGTGAAAATCACGATCAACGGTGCGCATAACTGCCGCCGTGTTGAGATCGATCCAAGCCTGATGGAAGACGACAAAGAGATGCTGGAAGACCTGATCGCTGCGGCGTTCAACGATGCCGCTCGTCGTATTGCTGAAACGCAGAAAGAGAAAATGGCGTCGGTTTCCAGCGGTATGCAACTGCCGCCGGGCTTCAAGATGCCGTTCTGATGCAGACCAGTCCGCTTCTTGAATCATTGATGGAAGCGCTGCGCTGCCTGCCGGGCGTTGGGCCCAAGTCGGCGCAGCGCATGGCGTTTCAGCTACTGCAACGTAACCGCAGTGGCGGTATGCGTCTGGCGCAGGCGTTGACGCGGGCGATGTCCGAAATCGGTCACTGTAGCGATTGCCGGACATTTACCGAGCAGGACGTTTGTGCGATTTGCTCGAACCCGCGACGCCAGCAAAACGGGCAGATTTGCGTGGTAGAAAGCCCGGCTGATATTCATGCCATTGAACAGACGGGGCAGTTTGCCGGTCGTTACTTCGTTCTGATGGGGCATTTGTCACCGTTGGATGGCATTGGCCCAGACGATATCGGTTTGGGGCGGTTGGAAGAACGTCTGCAAGTGGAATCGATGAGCGAAGTGATTCTGGCGACCAACCCGACGGTAGAAGGTGATGCCACCGCGAATTATATCGCTGAACTGTGCGCACAACACGGTGTGATGGCCAGCCGCATTGCACACGGTGTTCCCGTTGGCGGTGAGCTGGAGATGGTCGATGGCACCACTCTTTCCCATTCACTCGCGGGTCGTCAGCCTTTCCGGTTTTAATCTGTCGGCTGCCAGCATCATTATCTGGCAGCCGCAGTCTTGTTTTCCTCTTTCATCTCACCGTTTTCTTTTTTCGCTGAAATTTACCCCTTGAAATCACCTTGGTTTATCCCCACTTGCTACTTATCGTCAGTTTAATCAGCCTGAATAATATTAGGATTGAGGTAAGCAACAATGAGCATGAAAGGCCAAGAAACTCGCGGGTTCCAGTCCGAAGTTAAGCAACTCCTGCATTTGATGATCCATTCACTCTATTCCAACAAAGAAATCTTTCTGCGTGAATTGATCTCCAACTCCTCCGATGCGGCAGATAAATTACGTTTTCGTGCGCTGTCCGCACCAGAACTGTATGCGGGCGATGGCGACCTGCGCGTGCGCGTGTCTACGGATAAAGAAAAACGTACGCTGACGATTTCTGATAACGGTATCGGCATGAGCCGTGACGAAGTTATTGATAATCTCGGTACGATTGCGAAATCTGGCACCAAGGCTTTTCTGGAATCTATGGGTTCCGATCAGGTTAAAGATAGCCAACTGATTGGTCAGTTCGGTGTCGGTTTTTATTCCGCCTTCATCGTTGCGGATAAAGTGACTGTACGCACCCGTGCTGCAGGTGCAAATGCCGATCAGGGCGTGTACTGGGAATCTGCTGGTGAAGGTGACTACACCATTGCTGACATCACCAAAGACGATCGCGGTACGGAAATCACCTTGCATCTGCGCGAAGGTGAAGACGAATTCCTGGATGATTGGCGTGTGCGTTCCGTCATCAGCAAATATTCCGACCATATTGCGCTGCCGGTAGAAATTGAATCCCGGACTGAAAGCGAAGAAGAAGGCGGTGAATCCACCGTTAGCTGGGAAAAAATTAATAAGGCACAGGCTCTGTGGACGCGCAGTAAATCTGAAGTCAGCGATGAAGAGTACAACGAGTTTTATAAACACATCTCCCATGACTTTACCGATCCGCTGAGCTGGAGCCATAACCGTGTAGAAGGTAAGCAGGAATACACCAGCCTGCTCTACATTCCTGCCCATGCACCGTGGGATATGTGGAACCGCGATCATAAACACGGCCTGAAATTGTACGTTCAGCGCGTCTTTATTATGGATGACGCCGAGCAGTTCATGCCGAACTATCTGCGTTTTGTTCGCGGCCTGATTGATTCCAACGATCTGCCGTTGAACGTTTCCCGCGAGATTTTGCAGGATAGCCGTGTGACGCAGAACTTGCGTAATGCGCTGACTAAACGCGTGCTGCAAATGCTGGATAAACTGGCGAAAGACGACGCAGAAAAATACCAGACGTTCTGGCAACAATTTGGTCTGGTGCTGAAAGAAGGCCCAGCGGAAGATGGCAGCAACCGAGAAGCGATCGCGAAACTGCTGCGCTTTGCTACCACGCAATCCGACAGCTCCGCACAGACGGTATCGCTGGAAGATTACGTTAGCCGGATGGTGGAAGGTCAGGACAAGATCTACTACATCACCGCAGATAGCTATGCGGCGGCGAAGAGCAGCCCACATCTGGAGCTGTTCCGTAAGAAAGGTATCGAGGTATTGCTGTTGTCCGAACGTATTGACGAATGGATGATGAGCTACCTGACCGAATTCGACGGTAAATCCTTCCAGTCGGTCAGCAAAGCGGACGATACGCTGGATAAACTGGCTGACGAAGAAAACGATGCGCAGAAAGAAGCACAGAAAGCGCTGGAGCCGTTTGTTGAGCGTGTGAAAACGCTGCTGGGCGAGCGCGTTAAAGATGTGCGTTTCACCTACCGTTTGACCGATACGCCTGCGATTGTCGTGACGGATGCGGACGAGATGAGCACGCAGATGGCGAAACTGTTCGCTGCGGCAGGCCAGCAAGCACCGGAAGTGAAGTACATTTTTGAACTGAACCCGGAACACGCGTTAATTAAACGTGCGGCTGACGTTTCTGATGACGCTGAGTTTGGCGAGTGGGTCGAACTGCTGCTGGATCAGGCTCTGCTGGCTGAACGCGGTACGCTGGACGATCCGAACCTGTTCATCCGCCGTATGAATCAGCTGTTAAGTGCCTGATATTGATGTCCTCTAGACCCCGGTGCCAACCGGGGTCTTCCCCCCGATTTTACGTTTCCATCCGTTATTGGGCGTTTCTTCGTCTACACTGAATGGCAACATTGGGCAGACGGCAAACCGTATTTTTAGGTATCTTGCTTTTTTTCATCTGCCTGCGCGTTGCTGAAGCGAGCCCGTTCCTTGAGCATAAGCGTCTGGAATGGTATGGTTTAGCGTTTTTCAAATTTATTTTATAAATATTACATAGCAAGGGGATTTACGCGATGCGTATTATTCTGCTGGGCGCTCCGGGCGCAGGCAAAGGTACTCAGGCTCAATTCATCATGGAGAAATACGGTATTCCGCAGATTTCCACGGGTGACATGCTGCGTGCAGCGGTAAAAGCGGGTACTGAATTGGGCAAGCAGGCTAAAGAAATCATGGACGCAGGTAAACTGGTCACTGATGAACTGGTCATTGCTCTGGTTAAAGAGCGCATCGCCCAGGAGGATTGCCGTAACGGTTTTCTGTTGGATGGCTTCCCACGCACCATTCCACAAGCTGATGCGATGAAAGATGCAGGCATCAATGTGGATTACGTTATCGAATTTGCAGTTCCTGACGAACTGATCATCGATCGTATCATTGGCCGTCGCGTTCATGCGGCGTCCGGTCGTGTCTATCATGTAAAATTCAATCCGCCTAAAGTTGAAGGCAAAGACGACGTGACGGGCGAAGAGCTGAGCATTCGTAAGGACGATCAGGAAGATACCGTTCGCAAGCGTCTGGTTGAGTACCATCAGCAGACTGCACCACTGGTTTCTTACTATCAGAAAGAAGCTGATGCAGGTAATACGCGCTATTTCAAAGTGGAAGGTACGCGTAAAGTAGAAGAAGTTCGCGCAGAGCTGGAAACCATTCTGGGCTAATTTTTCTAAGCGAATCATACTCCGCTATCTGAATGCCAGACGATCGTCTGGCATTTTTTCGTTCTGAGATCCTCATTGGCTTTGTTTCCTCTATTGATAGCATCGGCGTTATCCCTGCTATCTACCCGTATTTGTTTAGCTTTTTTTCGCTACAATATACCCGTCATACTTCAAGCTGCATGTTCGTTGGCTTCTCTTGCTCACCCTAGTCACTTACTTGAGTAAGCTCCTAGGGATTCGTGCGGTTGCCGCCTGCCTGCAACTCGAATTATTTAGGGTATGAAAATTTGATGTTACGCACTGGTGGGCTGAGAGAAAGCCTGCTTCTCCATAAAAGGAAGACGGCGATGAAACAAGAGAAATACGGCGTGCTGATGGTGAACTTAGGGACACCCGATGCCCCGACGCCGCAGGCGGTGAGGCGCTATCTGGCGGAGTTTCTAAGCGACCGGCGCGTGGTGGATACGCCGCGCCTGCTATGGTGGCCGCTGCTGCGCGGTATCATCCTGCCAACCCGCTCACCGCGAGTGGCGAAGCTCTATCAGTCGGTCTGGATGGAAGAGGGATCGCCGCTGTTGGTGATTAGCCGCCGACAGCAGCAGGCACTGGCTGCGCGCATGCCGGAAACGCCCGTGGAGCTGGGAATGAGTTATGGCACGCCAAGCCTACGTTCAGCGCTGGATAAGTTACTGGCGCAGGGTGTCACGCAACTGGTGGTCTTGCCGATGTATCCGCAATATTCCTGCTCAACGACCGCTGCTGTGTGGGATGGATTAGCGGCACAGCTGCGTGATAATCGTCAGTTGCCTGCGATTCGCTTTATCCGTGATTACGCCGAACATCCTGCTTATATTGCGGCATTGAAGCACCGTGTCGAGCAGTCTTTTGCTGAACACGGCGAACCCGACAGATTAGTGATCTCCTATCACGGCATCCCCGAGCGGTATGCCAATGAAGGGGATGACTATCCACAACGCTGTCGGGCGACGACAGAGGCGCTAATTGCCGCACTGGGGCTGCCGGAAGGCAAAATAATGATGACCTTCCAGTCGCGTTTTGGCCGTGAACCCTGGCTGACGCCATATACGGATGAAACCATGCAGGGGCTGCCTGCGCAGGGAATCAAACATATTCAGATTATGTGCCCCGGTTTTTCCGCTGACTGTCTGGAAACGTTGGAGGAGATTCAGGAACAGAACCGTGAAATCTTCCTGCATGCAGGCGGAGAGGCATTCCACTATATTCCTGCACTCAATGACGATCCGCTGCACATTGATCTGCTGGAACAGCTAGTGAGTAAAGCCGAGTAGGGAACAACGGTTTTTTGTCTGGCGACGTTTTCAGGCATATCGATATCGCACAGCGTAAAAAAAATGGCGGGCCAAATAGGCCCGCCATTTTTGTCTCTAACGTGTAGCCATTTAGATAGGGCACGCCTGAGGTGCTGGTGGAATGTCATCCAGCTTCAACAGTGTGATCATGCTATTGGCGATTTCCCGCTCACCCATTACCACCTCATTGGCGCCGTGTTCGGTAATGTAGCTGACTTCATCGTCATAGTGCGCACGAGCGATAATCTCCAGATCGGCACGCTTCTCACGAGCTGCCGCGACGATTTCTCCCGCCTCATAGCCGTTCGGAATCGTCAGTAATAACCAACGAGCGCAGTCCAGACGCGCAATATCCATGATTTCAGGCTTGGTGGCGTTACCCAATACGGCTTTAATTCCCTGTTCACGTAGTGCGTCAACACGTGTACGCGAATTCTCAATCACGACCACGGGAATCCCTGCCTGATGCAGCTTGGCGCCAATCAGGCTACCAACGCGACCATAGCCGACCAGCAGCGCGTGGTTGCACATATCGACAGGAATTTGTTTCTCTTCCTCAATCGCTTCTTCTACGATCTGCTCTTCTATTGTTTCGTTCTTCGCCAGATAGCGTTCCAGCAGCGTAAACAGCAGCGGGTTTATCATGATGGAGAGAATGGCACCGGCCAGTACCAAATTCCGTCCTTCTTCGGACAGCAGCCCCAGCACAATACCGAGTCCGGCCAAAATAAAGGCAAATTCACCGATCTGCGCCAGACTGGCGGAAATCGTTAATGCTGTACGCTTGGAGTGACCAAAGAGTCGAACCAGCACGAAAGCGGCGGCTGACTTACCGAATACGATAATCGCCAGCGTGATCAGCACGGAAATCGGGTCGTTCAGCAGGATCATCGGATCAAACAGCATACCGACGGAAACGAAGAACAGTACGGCGAAGGCATCGCGCAGCGGCAGCGTGTCGTGTGCCGCACGCTGGCTGAGTTCAGATTCGTTCAATACCACGCCGGCGAAGAATGCGCCCAGTGCAAAGGAGACATCAAACAGCTTCACCGCGCCAAAAGCGATACCCAGTGCCATGGCTAACACCGCCAGCGTGAAAAGCTCGCGTGAGCCGGTGCTGGCGCTTTTTGCCAATACCCACGGCACCAGACGGCGACCGACTACAATCATCAGGGTAATAAACGCAATCACTTTACCGATAGTCCAGGCTAAATCGGCCAGCAGTTTGCTGGTGTCGGCATGCTCAGCGCCGATCATGTCGCCGAAGGCCGGTAGGAGAACCAGCGTAAGGACCATCGCCAGATCTTCCACAATCAGCCAACCGATGGCGATTTGACCACGCTGACTATCAATAAGCTGGCGTTCTTCCAACGCGCGTAACAGTACCACGGTACTGGCGGTGGACAGGCAGAGGCCAAAAACCAGGCCGCTCGCCAGGCTCCAACCCAGCATGGTGGATAACCCCATTCCAAGTAGCGTTGCCACGGCAATCTGGGCTATCGCACCGGGAATGGCGATGGACTTTACCGCCATGAGATCTTTCAGCGAGAAGTGCAGGCCAACGCCAAACATCAGCAGGATGACGCCAAGTTCCGCGAGTTCTGATGCCAGTGAAGTATCGGCAACGAAACCGGGTGTAAAAGGACCGACAAGAACGCCTGCGGCAAGGTAACCAACAAGGGGAGAGATACGCAGGCGGTGTGCCAGAATACCAAGGAGGAAGGCAAGAACCAGCCCCCCAGCGATAGTAGAAATTAGCGGTGTTGCAGCATGCATCCCAACTCCTTGTGCCATAGGTGAAACGTAATTGAGCGGATTTACCCTTCTTGCTTTGAAGTTACAGCGTGGTTAGCAGCGCTTACGTACCCTTATGACTTTTATTATGTACCGAAAAGCGTATTGGGATTCGTTCGTTTGCTGTTTGGCTGCAACGCCAATTACTCTGGGTATAGATAAATTCTATTGCATATAGCGAAATGTTGCTTGGATAAAAGTGGTATTTTATGAAAAATATCAGTTTCTCCAGTTAAAGGTAGTCTAACACAGATTTAGGGATGGTTTCTCGCGATAAGCGTTGATAAACATGCGTAATTATTCTGATAGCATGATGTTATGGACTGTAATGCCCTACGGCTTTCCCGTGTATTCAGCGGAATGGTTTTATCCACTGACGTAGAACCCCAGAAAATAGGGGATAAACGGTGTGTCGCTGGGTTATTCCGATGAAGTATCTATATTAGCAAGAGTTCGTGACGGCGTGACGACAGTGGCAAGTCAGCGTGATATCACTCTCGCTGCTATACCTAATCTGATTTTGTTGGCTACCGCACATTGCTGACGGACCGCGTGAATGCGCCTCGCGCATTGTTCATCTTGCTGTGCTAATTTGTGTGGTGAATTTCTCAGTGGTTCCACTGGGTCTTTAAAATAAACGGAGATTTATCATGCGCTTTTCAGTAAAAGCTCTGGGATGTGCGATGGCGGTATCGCTCGCGCTAACACCTGTAATGTCAATGGCTTGGGAAAAAGACAAAACATACGCCATCACTATTTTGCATACCAATGACCATCACGGTCACTTCTGGCATAACGACCACGGTGAATATGGGCTAGCGGCGCAAAAAACGCTGGTCGATCAGATCCGTCAGGAAGTGGCGAGTAAAGGTGGCAGCGTACTGCTGCTTTCCGGTGGTGATATTAATACCGGTGTGCCTGAGTCCGATTTGCAGGATGCAGAACCAGATTTCCGTGGTATGAACATGGTCGGCTATGATGCAATGGCACTTGGCAACCACGAATTTGATAATCCGCTGTCTGTCCTGCGTCAGCAGGAGAAATGGGCGAAATTCCCGCTGTTATCAGCCAATATCTACCAAAAAAGCACCAATCAGCGCTTATTTAAGCCTTATGCCCTGTTCGACAAGCAAGGTGTAAAAATCGCGGTTATCGGCCTGACAACGGACGATACGGCCAAATTAGGCAATCCTGAGTATTTTACCGATATCGAATTCCGTAATCCTTCGACAGAAGCGAAGCAGGTTGTTGAGCAATTGCGGAAGAGCGAAAAGCCGGATGTGATTATTGCCGCGACGCACATGGGACACTATGACGACGGTAATCACGGTTCTAATGCGCCGGGTGATGTGGAAATGGCGCGTAGCCTGCCTGCTGGATATCTGGACATGATTGTCGGCGGCCACTCGCAGGATCCGGTCTGTATGGCGCAGGAAAATAAAAAACAGGTGGATTATGTGCCGGGCACGCCTTGTGCACCCGATCGTCAGAACGGCACCTGGATTGTTCAGGCACATGAGTGGGGTAAATATGTCGGTCGTGCTGATTTCACATTCCGCAATGGTGAATTGAAACTTGAGCATTACCAGCTGATTCCGATCAACCTGAAGAAAAAGGTAGAGAAAGACGGCAAGACCGAGCGTGTTTTCTATACGCATGAAATCACGCAGGATGCTGACGTTATGAAAATGCTGACGCCGTTCCAGGAGAAAGGGCAGGCGCAGCTGGGCATCAAGATCGGTAGCGTGAAAGGCAAGCTGGAAGGCGATCGCAATCAGGTGCGTTTCCGTCAGACCAATCTGGCGCACTTGCTGCTGTCGGCGCAGCTTGAACGTGCTGGGGCTGATTTTGCCATCATGAGCGGCGGTGGAGTACGCGACTCGATCGAATCCGGTGATATCACCTATAAAGATGTACTGAAGGTTCAGCCGTTCGCCAACACGCTGGTTTATGTGGATATGAAAGGCAGCGACGTTGAGAAGTATCTGGCCGTAGCCGCCAATAAAAAGGTGGATTCTGGTGCCTATGCGCAATTCCTTAACGTCAGCCTGGCGGCAGACGGGCAGGGTGTGCAGAACGTGAAAATCAAAGGTGAGCCGTTGCAGGCAGATAAAGTTTACCGTATGGCAACGCTGAACTTTAATGCGATGGGTGGCGATGGTTATCCGCGTCTTGATAATCTGCCGAGCTATGTGAACACCGGTTTTGTCGACGCTGAAGTGCTGAAGCAGTATATCGAGAAGCATTCTCCGCTGGATGCGGAAGCCTACGCGCCGAAAGGCGAGATTGTTTATAAGTAACAAATTAACAAATCGTGATGGCGGTTTTTGTCTCTTCACTGATGACATAAACCGCCATTTTTTTTGGGTGTTATTCTGAGATGCCGTGCCGCATTTAAACCTTTAATTCCCAAAACGGATTAAATCTAATTTGCTGATTTAATTGATTAAATAATCTTATGTTTAGTAAAGTGCTTTAAAATAACCGACCTGCCAAATACACGATACTCCTGATACACCCTAACTAACGGAGTAGTCGGTACTATGAAAAACGTAAATATTGAAATCAACGTCTGTGGCAGCACGGGAAAATCAACATGTGCTGTTAATCCCCCTATTCAAGTTGATTCCCATACTTGCTGCCATTCAGACAATGGCGGTGGTCAGGAGCCCGGTGTTTCTGGCGTTGCCTCCGTATTTGGGCGCACCAGTGTCGTAACCGCACAGCCCGGCGACTATACGGCCGATCAGATCACTGAAACTGCCACCAGAAAATTTGCCACGCCGGATGAGAAAGCAGTCTGGAATGCAAAGCAGGATGCATTAATTTCTGGCACCACTATCCGCACGCTCTTTGGTCAGCCGCTGCTGGGTAGCGGTGATATCTCACTGACACCAGCGCAAATGGGCGTTGCGGCCACAGATCACACGCACACTACAGCGGACATCACCGACTACACGCAAAAAACGAAGCAGCTAATTCATTCCTCGCTAGAAGCCGGAGCGGGCGTGACGCTGAGCTATAACCCAGCGAATGAGAAAACCATTATCAGTGCTGTTGGTGGTTCCGGCGGCAATTCTGGCTATATCGTTGCCGATCGTCAGGGCGCAACGGGAGGGCAAAACCATGTGTTCAACATTCGTCCACAAAATACATTTAATCTCGCGGCGTATGCGCTGAAAGAAGAAGCGGGGGCGGTAAATCAGGCTTACGTTGCTGATGATTTCGGTGCATCCAGTAAAGCAAATTATGATGCAACGGATGATGTTATTTTTGATGGTACGGTAAATTTATATCGCGGCGAGACTTACTCATTAATTAGTGATAATGCGTTTTACTCATCACAAATCAGGACTGGTGGTGAGTTGATATCAATTAATGCAGTAAAAAAAACGGCAATACCTAAAATGACGTCAAATAGCCAAGACGGCTATACCGTCTCCGCATCTACATCGATTCTGCCCAATTTCCCTCCATACCGAGCATTTGATGGCATTACGCAAACAACGGCTCCGGGTGATTGTTGGGCATCAGAAAACGTTCTGAATTCAACTAACCCGCAGTGGCTACGAGTTGATTTTCAAAAGCCAATGATGATTGGTTCATATATGATAAAAAATAGAGGAGCAAAAAACAGAACGCTAGTAGATTTTACAACGCCGAAAACGTGGGAATTACAGGCTAGCAATGACGGAAATTCATGGAAAACAATGCATTCCGTTATTAATGATATCAATACTGAAACTGCGGGTGAAAGATTTTTTACTATCCCCAATCCCGAATATTTCACGTCATATAGATTATTTGTCACTCTAACTAATGGGAATGGGATCTCAGTGACAATAGGCGAGTTTCAGCTATATTCACAAAATAGTGTTTTGATTAAATCCCGCTCAAACGACTGGTATTCATCACGTTCTGGAGTACTATCTGTAGTACCTGAGCCGCATGACGCGAATGACTTTTTAATGTCTGGGTTTGATTCATCGGGTGAAATTCAGAACTCGCAACTAAACGATCTCATGCCGATAAAAATATTTTCAGCTAACGAAATCGATGTGGAAACACTATATACACCATACTCACAAATCGTTATTCAAAAATCACTGACGTCTGCTGTGTGGTCACAAATCAATGCCGCAACGCTAACCGCAACGCAGACGGGCAACGGCAAGGTACGTGTCGCTGTGACGCGGGATTTGGTGAACTGGCATGTCTTGCGGAACGGGATGTGGGTTGATGTTGGGGCGCTGTCAGCCGATACCGCAGGCGCAGAAGCTCTGATTGCGGACGGTATGACGCCAGCCGAGCTCGGCGGTATTACGGCGGCGCAGTGGACGCAGCTGTTCTCATCCAATAACGGCGTGCCGGACTCACTCGCGTTTGCATTTGCGTTTGATATCACCGATTCAGAGACAGACGTTGCGACCATTGACCGACTGGTGCTGAACGTCAACGATGCTTCCAGCTGGAAAGCGCAGTCACCTGCAGAAGTGGAAATCCGCTGGCGCACGGACAGCGTGACATTCCGTACTGCGACGGCAGGTAATTACAAACTGGCGTACCAGGTTCCATAACTCTTCGCCCGATGACCTATTTCAATGGCCGCGTATATCGCGGCTTTTTTATTCTGAATTTTACAGAACATGAAGCAGTAAGTTATTAAAGCACTTTAGAATAATGTTTATAACAAATAAGTGATACTCCCTATGCCCTTTATTAACGGAGTCATCAACGCCATGAAAGACATTAATATTGAAATCAATGTTTGTGACAGTACAGGCAAAGCGACATGTACCGTTCATCCTCCTGTTCAGGTCAATCCCCATACTTGCTGTCATTCAGATAATGGTGGTGGTCAAGAACCCGGTATTTCGGGTGTGGCCTCCGTATTCGGGCGTACCGGTATTGTGACTGCACAACCCGGCGACTATACCGCCGATCAGATCACCGAAACGGCTACCAGAAAATTTGCCTCGCCGGATGAAAAAGCAATCTGGAATGCAAAGCAAGACGCATTAATTTCTGGCACCACTATCCGCACGCTCTTTGGCCAATCGCTGCTGGGTAGCGGTGATCTCTCACTGACGCCAGCGCAAATGGGTGTTGCGGCCGCAGATCACACACACACCACAGCAGACATCACCGACTACACGAAAAAAACGAAACAGCTTATCTATTCCTCGCTGGAAGCGGGGCGGGCGTGACACTGAGCTATAATGCAGTGAGCGAAAAAACGATTATCAGTGCTGCTGGTGGTTCTGGCAGCGGCAGTTCGGGTTATATCGTCGCCGAGCGTCAGGGCACAACGGCGGGGCAAAATCATGTGTTTAGCATTCGCCCACAAAATACATTTAATCTCGCGGCGTATGCGCTGAAAGAAGAAGCCGGTGCAGCAAATCAGACTTATGTTGTTGATGATTTTAATGCGTCGAGTGAGCCGAATTACAACGCGACGAATGCGGTTATTTTTGATAGTGCGTTAAAAGCATATGTGGGTGAAATTTATTCACTTAACGCTGATGGTGATTTTTATTCATCAAGAATTAAAGCGGACGGCAGATCTATATCAATATTTCAGCCTGAAGATAGCATCGTTCCAGTAATGACATCAAATTCAAACTTGTTAGGATACACCGTATCTGCTTCATCTGAGTGGGGAGTGACATCAAATCCAGCATGGAAAGCATTTGACAGAAAAAATAATGGCACTGACTGCTGGGCAACTCAAAATGTAGTTAATGCAGCTTCGCCTGGGTGGTTAAAAATAACATTGCCAAGTGTATCATCAGTAGATTCTTATACGATAAAAAATCGATATAGCGGTATTCAGGGAAATCCACGCACATGGGAATTTCAAGGGAGTAATGATAATGGTAAAACATGGGATACATTACATTCTGTAGCTAATGATACGAATAATTCCGCTGGTGTTGTTCGTAACTTTAAATTACCAGTAGTAGCGAATTATTCATCCTATAGGTTATGGATCACTGAACAAAATGGAGGCAGTTTTTGTACTATCGGTGAATTTGAACTGTTCTCTCGTACACCATTTCTTATTCGATCTAACGATAGTTGGTATACCATTCAAAATGGTGT
Organism: Pectobacterium polaris; assembly: GCF_002307355.1. Classification (NCBI taxonomy): domain Bacteria; kingdom Pseudomonadati; phylum Pseudomonadota; class Gammaproteobacteria; order Enterobacterales; family Pectobacteriaceae; genus Pectobacterium; species Pectobacterium polaris. The sequence goes on from NZ_CP017481.1 coordinate 2,448,866, forward strand.
GCTAACACTTGTCTCGCCACCGTCAGAGTCAGAAGACTTCCATAAAAATGGATTTTCTAATTCTGGTTTTATCGGCAGTGATCAAATGCGAGGGTTGTTACCTGTTCAAATTGTTAGTAACTCAGCATCTAGGGTGGCGACCTTATATTCGCCCGACTCCCAGATTGCAGTTGATAAATTGTTGGTATCTGCTGGCTCATGGTCACAAATCAATGCCGCAACGCTAACCGCAACGCAGACGGGCAACGGCAAGGTACGTGTCGCTGTGACGCGGGATTTGGTGAACTGGCATGTCTTGCGGAACGGGATGTGGGTTGATGTGGGGGCGCTGTCAGCCGATACCGCAGGCGCAGAAGCACTGATTGCTGATGGTATGACGCCAGCCGAGCTCGGCGGTATTACTGCGGCGCAGTGGACGCAGCTGTTCTCATCCAATAACGGCGTGCCGGACTCACTCGCGTTTGCGTTTGCACTCGATATCACTGACCCGGTCACCGACGTAGCGACCATTGACCGGCTGGTGCTGAACGTCAACGATGCTTCCAGCTGGAAAGTACAGTCACCTGCGGAAGTGGAAATCCGTTGGCGCACGGACAGCGTGACATTCCTCACTGCGACGGCAGGTAATTACAAACTGGCGTATCAGGTTCCATAACTCTTCGCCCGATGACCTATTTCAATAGCCGCGTATATCGCGGCTTTTTTATTCTGAATTTTACAGAACATGAAGCAGTAAGTTATTAAAGCACTTTAGAATAATGTTTATAACAAATAAGTGATACTCCCTATGCCCTTTATTAACGGAGTCATCAACGCCATGAAAGACATTAATATTGAAATCAATGTTTGTGACAGTACAGGCAAAGTGACATGTACCGTTCATCCTCCTATTCAGGTTAATCCCCATACTTGCTGTCATTCAGATAATGGTGGTGGTCAAGAACCCGGTGTTTCGGGTGTGGCCTCCGTATTCGGGCGTACTGGTATCGTGATTGCACAATCCGGCGACTATACCGCCGATCAGATCACCGAAACCGCCACCAGAAAATTTGCCTCGCCGGATGAAAAAGCAATCTGGAACGCAAAGCAGGCTGAATTAATTTCTGGCACCACCATCCGCACGCTCTTTGGTCAATCGCTGCTGGGCAGCGGTGATATCTCACTGACGCCAGCGCAAATGGGGGTTGCGGCCGCAGATCACACTCACACCACTGCGGACATCACCGACTACACGCAAAAAACGAAACAGCTTATCCATTCCTCGCTGGAAGCGGGGGCGGGCGTGACGCTGAGTTATAACCCTGTGAATGAGAAAACCATTATCAGTGCTGTTGGTGGTTCCGGCGGCAATTCTGGCTATATCGTCGCCGATCGTCAGGGCGCAACGGCAGGGCAAAACCACGCGTTCAACATTCGTCCACAAAATACATTTAATCTCGCGGCGTATGCGCTGAAAGAAGAAGCCGGTGCAGCAAATCAGACTTACGTTGTTGATGATTTCGGCGCATCCAGTAAAGATAATTATGATACAACGGATGATGTTATTTTTGATGGAGGGGTACACCAAGATAGTAGCGTGTATTCAGAAATGTTAGAGCAGAGAGGCGGGTTTTATTATTCAGAAGTAAAAAATGGGTATCATTCTTTCGATATTAGTGTTGTAACGGATTCCATAATCCCAAAAATGACATCTGATAACGTTCCAGCTGGATATATCGCAAGTGCCAGCAGTTATAATACGGCAGCATATAACGCATATTACAGTTTTGATGGCGTAACTGAAACAAATCAGAAAGCATGGATTTCTAATGCCCGCCCGACCGAACAAGCACCACAATGGTTACGTATAGATTTACCGAATAAACTTCCAGTTTCTGGATATACTATTTTCTCTAGATTTATTGATTCATATGGTAATAATGTTGCCTCAGTCAGAGATTTCATTTTTCAAGGCAGTGATGATGGAATTGATTGGCATGATTTGCATAAGGTAACGAATGATACGAGAAATGACACTCGAGTTATTAAATCATTTAAGTTAGATAAAATTGTTGCATATCAACATTACAGACTGTTTATCTCCAGTGTTAACGGCACTCAAAATTTTATTGTAATTGCAGAACTTAAGTTATCCCCTCCTGAAAGTAAATTTGTCATGCGCTATGCTGATAAATTTTACACTGTCGTAAATGGAACACTCAGTGAGATAACGGATACTGTTACACCTGAGTTGATTGATGAAATTGGGGTTTCATCCGCATCTCTTAGCGGAGATGATGCTCAAAATGTAGAAATTGTTAGCAATAACAGAGCATTAATTAAGTATGCATACAAATTAATGCCTCAAGTTATTATTCAAAAATCACTGACGTCTGCTGTGTGGTCAAAAATCAATACCGCAACGCTAACCGCCAAGGGTAAAGTGCGTGTCGCTGTGACGCGGGATCTGGTGAACTGGCATGTCTTGCGAAACGGAGCGTGGGTTGATGTAGGGGCGCTGTCAGCCGATACCGCAGGTGCAGAAGCACTGATTGCGGGTGGTATGACGCCAGCCGATCTTGGCGGTATTACAGCGGCACAGTGGGCGCAGCTGTTTTCATCCAATAACGGCGTGCCGGATTCACTCGCGTTTGCGTTTGCGCTTGATATCACCGATCCAGAGACAGACGTTGCGACCATTGATCGACTGGTGCTGAACGTCAACGATGCTTCCAGTTGGAAAGTACAGTCACCTGCGGAAGTGGAAATCCGCTGGCGCACGGACAGCGTGACATTCCGCACTATGGCGGCAGGTAATTACAAACTGGCGTATCAGATTCCATAACTCTTCGCCCGATGACCTATTTCAATAGCCGCGTATATCGCGGCTTTTTTCTAAATTTTACAGAGCATGAAGAGGTAAGTTATTAAATTTCTTTAAAATAGTATTTATAAAAAACAAATAATACTCCCTATGCATGAACTATGAAGAGAGGGCTCTAGGAGTCCGAACTTAGTACGCCCCTCAATCTGGCAGAGAATAGCAGGGAAACTCTTATCGAACTCTACCGCGTCAATATCGATCCAGTTGGCATGTTAGAGCTGATTAATACAAGTAATAACCTCGTCGGATTAGAAACTACGTCATTAATATTGCCCGTTCTGCAAAAAAAAGCGTCAATAGAACTGGGCATATTCGGGCGTGTCTCAATGATTAATGAATTACGCACCATCACTTATAACGACGAAATCGATTTTAACGGCGAACACAAGTTCGTGTATTAGTACACCAGGAGAAAACAAATGGCTAATTTACCTGAATCGCCAGAATGGACAGCAGGCGTTTATCAAATAGAGCGTAACGACCCCGTTGGCGGTGGACCGGATGGTACTGCGAATAAACCGTTAAGAGACCTGGCAAATAGAACGCGCTGGTTGTATCAGAAATTCAACACAGCCTTTGATGGTCTGGGGTGGATTCAATTAGGGATATGGGAGATAGGTCTGGAAATCTCATTGCCGACCCAGATTGTGAACTATCAGGGTTCATGGTATCGCTACGCAGGTAATCTTGATGAACCTCATGTTATCTCTGTGGCATCCCCGGATGATGATGGCAACTGGATTAACGTTAACATTGGCGATGTGGCGTTACGAAGCGAGCTGGCCGCACCTACAGGGTTTTTAATGGTCGGTGGCCTGCAAGTCATTCGTCTCACATTGGCCAATGCAAAAACATTTGAGCGGTTTATTGATGGCCAGCGCGTTTATTTAACGGATGTCGGTTATACATTTGTGTATAACTCATCGCGAAATATTATCCCCGGTCATGCAGGCTCGGAAATCACATCTGACGATGAACTGCATAAGTTAGTCTCGAATAGTGGGATGTTAGAGTTTGACGATTACGGCAAACTAAATGAGTTAGAAAATCTCAGCTATACACAATATCAAGCTAAGCTGCGGACTAATAAACCCATCAAAATGATCAGTTATGGAGACAGCATCACATGGGCGCAAGGACCAGGAGGCGGGCAAATGTCTATGACGTACCCCGCTATGATAGCAGAGGTGATGTCGTCATTAACGCAGTCAGTATGGACGTCTCAGAATCAGGCGCATGCAGGGGATACAGCATTAGTCCACTATATCCGAACGATTAATGATGGTTTGGACGGTGATATTTCAACAATTATGTTGGGCATCAATGATATTAAAGCCGCAACCAATAACGGCAATGTGCCCGAAAATGTAGACGGCGATTCTCTCTATAGCGGTAAAAATTTTTCTGTAGTCATGCGTAAGTTTGTCGCGAGAGAATTGTTACGTCGCCGATGTGTAGTATTGCTGGGCACTACACAGTTTGTCGGTGGTGCAAATATCTCTCCGATGGGTAATCTGACAGAGGGTTATGTTTCATGGGTATATGACTCAGCGGTTAAATCGGTCGCGAATGAATTCGGATGTATGTTTATTGATACCAAGCGGGACGTTATTCGGCAGTATGGTTTGAGCGAATCGGCGTTCGATGGTGTTCATCTACGTGAAGAATTCTTATCGATAATGGGTAAGAAGCTGGCCGCTGTCTTTATGCAACAGGATTACAAAAGACCGTGCGTCATGCGGCAGGGTTCTGTAGTCCTTCCTCACATATTTTATGCCCCTGTATCGTCTAACGTTACATTGAAGAGGAACGAATTTACTAACGGCACCTCACCGCCTTTTCTCGGTGCTGCTGACGATCCAGAGGCTGTCGGGGTTATGTTACCCAACGACCCAGTTGGCGGGAGCGTAACAATCGCGGTTTATATCAAGGACGATAATTCATTAATTTTTCCGTCATTTCATGCAAAAGGCCCGTGGATGGTTGACATGATTCTGAATAATGGCGCACGTCAGCCGTTGTATCCGTCAAATGTTGAAATCCCTACCATTTTACAAGACCCAGACTACATTGTTTCTAGGCGTTCGATTTCGGGTGACACATCAAAAAACCGGGCTACTGAGCGATTTTCTCAACTCGCAACCGCAGGCTATTTGCATGTGACAACGGCGGGGTGGCACATGATTACATTCGCATCAGGACAGAATGCTGGGCCTGTGTCATTAGAGGGGCTGGTCTGCGATAGCTGGTCTAACGTTAAAAATAATGACATCAACGGCGGGGTGGTGGGGACGTTGTTCAGAAGGGGTTCTAGCAACACGGTTACTGGTTTCGTTACAGGATGCACAACTGAAGCTGTTGGCCAATTCAATGTAAGCATGGCCAATCTCGTTACTGATAACTATAGAGTTGACGTGGAATATACAGAAGACGCATCGTTCATCATCCATAGAGTGGTATTTAAGACGACGAACTCGTTCAGGATTCTGTTTTATAATGCGGCGAATGCACTCATCAATCCGACGTCGTTCAGAGTTACAGTCATCGGCGGTCGCTAGAAATCTGTAATTCCTTTTCTGTATGTGAAATAAATCTATCTGTAATTTATCTCGCCTGGCCGCGAACGTCGCGGCCTTTTCGTTTATACCGCCCAATTTATCCCCAGCCACTCACTGCGTCATTCTAACCGCTTAGCTCGCTATTCTGCCGCCTACCCAAATACCCGCCCCACGCGCGTACGCGATGGCGTAATGTGCCGCCACTATTTTCCTTTATCTGAAATACGCGATAACCCGCGTTATCGCACGACGCATTACCAGGGTTTATTTTTCTACAGCTAACAAAATCAAACGATTGTGATTTTTAATTGAAGGATGTCTTATGAAGAGCAACGCCATTCTTAAACACATCCCTTGGATGATTCTTGGAATCATCGGGGCTGCTTGCCTCGGCGTAGTCGCACTACGTCGCGGTGAGCATATTAGTGCATTATGGATTATTGTTGCTTCTGTCGCCGTTTACCTCGTGGCTTATCGATACTACAGCCTGTATATCGCACAAAAAGTCATGCAGTTAGATCCGACCAGAGCAACTCCTGCCGTTGTGAATAACGACGGTCTTAACTATGTGCCGACGAACCGTAACGTCTTGTTCGGGCACCACTTTGCCGCTATCGCAGGTGCAGGTCCGCTGGTTGGGCCGGTACTGGCTGCGCAGGTCGGCTACTTACCGGGCACCTTATGGTTGCTGGGCGGCGTGGTGTTGGCCGGTGCCGTGCAGGATTTCATGGTCCTGTTTATTTCGACCCGTCGTAACGGCGCGTCATTAGGCGAAATCGTTAAGAAAGAATTAGGCCCAGTCCCGGGTACGATTGCGCTGTTCGGCTGCTTCCTTATTATGATCATCATTCTTGCCGTACTGGCGCTGATCGTGGTGAAAGCACTGGCAGAAAGTCCGTGGGGCGTCTTTACCGTATGTTCTACGGTGCCGATCGCGCTGTTTATGGGCGTCTACATGCGCTTCATCCGTCCGGGTAAAGTCGGTGAAATCTCGGTGATCGGGATCGTGCTGCTGGTGCTGGCAATTTGGTTTGGTGGCGTAGTGGCACATGACCCGTACTGGGGCCCGGCGCTGACCTTCAAAGATACGACCATCACCTATACGCTGATTGGCTATGCTTTTGTGTCCGCACTGCTGCCAGTATGGTTGATTCTGGCACCGCGTGACTATCTGGCAACCTTCCTGAAAATTGGTGTCATCGTCGGTCTGGCGATTGGTATCGTGATTCTGAATCCCGATCTGAAAATGCCAGCGGTAACGCAGTTTGTGGATGGCACCGGTCCGGTCTGGAAAGGTACGCTGTTCCCGTTCCTGTTTATTACTATCGCCTGTGGCGCGGTGTCTGGTTTCCACGCGCTGATTGCTTCCGGTACTACGCCGAAATTGATGGCTAACGAAAACGATGCGCGTTTCATCGGTTACGGCGCCATGCTGATGGAGTCTTTCGTGGCGGTGATGGCGCTGGTTGCGGCGTCTATCATCGAACCGGGTCTGTACTTTGCGATGAATACCCCGCCAGCGGCGTTGGGTATTACGATGCCGGATCTGCACCGTCTGGGCACAGCCGATGCGCCGATGATTCTGGCACAGCTGCAGGACGTATCCGCACACGCGGCGGCGACCGTTAGCTCTTGGGGCTTCGTGATTTCTCCAGAGCAGATTCTGCAAACGGCGAAAGACATCGGTGAACCTTCCGTTCTGAACCGTGCAGGCGGTGCACCAACACTGGCTGTCGGTATCGCACACGTGTTCCACCAGATCATTCCTGGTGCCAACATGGGCTTCTGGTATCACTTCGGTATTCTGTTTGAAGCGCTGTTCATTCTGACAGCACTGGATGCGGGTACGCGTGCGGGCCGCTTCATGCTGCAAGACCTGTTGGGTAACTTCGTTCCGTTCCTGAAGAAAACCGACTCTCTGATTGCCGGTATGATCGGTACGGCTGGCTGCGTTGGTCTGTGGGGCTACCTGCTGTATCAAGGCGTGGTTGATCCGCTGGGCGGCGTGAAGAGCCTGTGGCCGTTGTTCGGTATCTCTAACCAGATGCTGGCTGCGGTAGCGCTGGTGCTGGGTACGGTTATCCTGATTAAGATGAAACGTACGCAGTACATCTGGGTAACGCTGGTTCCGGCGATTTGGCTGTTGATCTGTACTACTTGGGCGCTGGGTCTGAAATTGTTCAGCGACAATCCTCAGTTGGAAGGCTTCTTCTACATGGCGAACATGTTCAAGGGCAAAATTGCGGAAGGCGGTGCTGAACTGAGCGCGCAGCAGATTTCTAACATGAACCATATCGTGACTAACAACTATACCAACGCCGGTCTGAGCATTCTGTTCCTGATCGTGGTGTACAGCATTATTGCGTACGGTATTAAAGCGGCACTGGCTGCACGTAAAGTGGCTGAACGTACCGATCAGGAAACCCCGTATGTTCCGGTTCCTGAAGGTGGCGTGAAAGTCTCTTCCGGCCACTAAGTGATTCGCGCCCGTCAGATTTTGCGAGACAGCTAGCAAGGCTGAACGTGAAAGATGACGGGTACAGATACCCTGTATAATGTATAACGTTATACAGGGTATTTTTTATCTAGCCGCTATTGCAGGCGATGGTCTGGAGGTAATGATGTTTGGCAATCTGGGAAAAGCAGGAAAATATTTGGGCCAGGCGGCGCGTATGCTGGTCGGTATGCCAGATTATGATACCTATGTGCAGCATATGCAGACTAATCACCCGGATAAACCTGCGATGACGTACGAAGAATTCTTCCGTGAACGCCAGCAGGCGCGTTACGGCGGAGACGGCAAAGGCGGGATGCGTTGCTGTTAACGACTTGGGACCTGTTATGACTCAACCTTTATCCTCTGATGTGACGAAACCCGTGTATGTCACTATTCTGACCGGGTTTCTCGGCGCAGGAAAAACGACTTTATTACGGCATATCCTGAATGCCGATCATGGCTACAAGATTGCCGTGATTGAAAACGAATTCGGTGAAGTCCCGATTGATAATTCGCTAATCGGCGAACGTGCCAGCCAGATTACGACGCTGAGCAACGGCTGCATCTGCTGTACGCAGTCCAATGAGCTGGCCGATGCGCTGCTCGATCTGATTGATGGCGTGGATAACGGCACGTTGGATTTCGATCATGTCATCATTGAATGCACCGGTATGGCCGATCCGGGGCCGGTAGCGCAGACCTTCTTCTCGCATGAAGTTATCTGTGAACGCTTTGTTCTGGACGGGATTATCACGCTGGTGGATGCAGTACATGCGCAGCAACAGCTCGATCAGTTCACTATCGCTCAGTCGCAGATTGGCTATGCCGATCGCATACTGCTAACCAAAACCGACGTGGCAAGCGAAGACGAAACGCTGCTACCGCGTCTTCAGCGCATCAATGCGCGTGCACCGATCTATCCTGTGGTACATGGCGATATCGATCTGAGCGTGCTGTTTAACATCGATGGCTTTGTCCTCAGTGACAAGCTGGACGTGAAAACGCCCGTATTTCGCTTTGTTGCTCCTACGCAAAATAACGTGCAATCGATTGTTGTGTATCTCGAGAAGGCGGTTGAGCTTCAGTCTGTTTCCGATGTGATGGAAAACCTGCTGCTGCAATTCTCCGACAATCTGCTGCGTTATAAAGGCATTCTGGCCATCAACGGTGATGACCGTCGCCTGCTGTTTCAGGGCGTTCAGCGCTTGTACAGCGCCGACTGGGACAGAGAATGGCACGTTGATGAAGAAAGAAAGAGCGTGCTGGTATTTATCGGTGTGGATTTACCTGAACAGGAAATCCGTGACGCTTTCGCTCGCCTGACGGCATAACGCCCTTTATCTTCTCTGTGCTGGTCGCTCAGGCCAGCACCATTTCCCTCGATCTTACTTTCTTTTACCTCACTTGATCTGCTTACGCGACGCACTGCCTGACAGGTGCGATCTCTGTCATTAGTAGATCAGCAAAATGTGAATCGTGCAATTGCACGAAAAAATTCCTACCTTATTGTAATTATTACGAATACATCCAAAACGTGATCGCCTCTCGCTTTTTAATGGAATAGGAGTGGTATTTTATTAAAACGATATTTCATTTTTTAGTGAGGTTAAGTATGCGTAGTGGTCTTGCCCTGTCATTAATGGCTTCCTGCATCACGTTGGGTATTCAAGCTGGCACCGCACAAGCGGCCAGTTCAGTGAAATTTCCCGATAAAACCTGTGACGTAACGCAATACGGGGCCGAAGGCCACCGCCTACAGATCGCACTGAATACTCAAGCTTTCCAGAAAGCGATTGATGATTGTGCTGCGGCCGGCGGCGGAACGGTACACGTTCCTCGCGGTAACTATCTGGTCGATCCGCTGTTCCTGAAAAGTAACATCAGACTGGATCTGGCAAAAGATGCGACCATCGTCGCGTCGACCGAAGAAGCGGCGTATCGCGCGACGGAAAAAACCAAGTACGCTGAAGCGGAAAATGGCTGGCTTCCCTTTATCAGTATTGCCGATGCACAGAATGTGGCTATCACCGGGCAGGGCACTATTGATGGGCAAGGCGCTGTCTGGTGGGAGCGCTGGCGTGAGAACATTCGTGCAACCGGTAAGAAAGGTGGCACCGACCGTCCACGTCTGATTTATATCAAAAGCTCTAATAACGTGCTGGTGGATGGCGTCACGCTCACTCACTCTCCGAGCTTCCACATTGTGATGCGCTACTCGCATGATGTGGATGTCAACGGTACTCGGATTTTGTCGCCGTGGCATGCACCAAATACTGATGCTATCGACCCGATCGACAGCCAGAATATCCGTATTACCAATAACTATATCGACTGTAATGACGACCACATCGCGATAAAAGCCGAGAAGCCGGATAGCCGCTTCCCGAATGGCGTTGTGGATAACATCTATATCGCCAACAATATCCTGAAGCAGGGGCGCGGCATCTCTATCGGCAGCGAAACCTCCGGTGGTGTGAATAACGTGCTGGTGGAAAATAACCAGTTCGAAGGTTCCATGTACGGTATCCGCATTAAAACCCATCGTGGTAAAGGCGGCGAAGTGAAAAACATCACCTACCGTAATACCAAAATGGTGGATGTTGAAATCCCGCTAGTCTTTGCCGCTTACTACAAAGCCGCGCCGATTGTGCAGGCTGAAGTAGACAAGATGCTGGCCGAAGGTGGCTTCACGATGGGTGAGCAGATTTACCCGCCAGATACCGATCCAGAGCAGCCGTTTGATCAGTACAAGACGCCGCATTTCAGCAATGTGACGATCGAGAATCTGGAGTCGACCGGTAAGACCAAGGCCGCCGCGTACATTATCGGCGTACCGGAAGCGCCGCTCAGTGGTTTCCACTTTGATAATGTGCGTATCGATGCAGATAAAGGCATTCGCGTGAGGAATGCGGAGCTGCAAACCAAAGGCCTGACGCTGAATGTGAAAGAAGGCCCAGTGATGCAGTTGGATAAAGGGGCGAAAGTCGATCAGTAATCGATCATGAAGCGGTAGCAGGGGACACACTGGCCGTGGAGTCCTCTGCTATCTGCTTCGTTTTGATGCTCATCGCCTAGCTGGTTATGTTCGTTTAATGGCGGGCATTAATCATGCTTTGCGATATCTGCAAAAGTGGCGCGCAGCAGGCGTGCCAGATCGTCAGCCGACAGCTCAATATCCAACCCCCGTTTACCACCGGAAATAAAAATAGTACCGAACTGGCGCGCCGGTGCATCAATCACGGTCGGCAACAGTTTCTTCTGCCCCAGCGGGCTGATTCCACCTACCAGATAACCCGTGACACGCTGAGCGATGATCGGATCGGCCATATCCGCTTTTTTAGCCGACAGCGCGCGAGCGACTTTCTTGAGATCCAGCATGCCAGCGACTGGCGTAACGGCCACCGCGAGATTTTTCGCATCACCATTCAGAGAAACGAGCAGCGTTTTATACACCTGTTCTTTATTCAGCCCCAGCTTTCTGGCCGCTTCTTCGCCAAAATTGGTTTCATCGCTGTCGTGATGGTAACTGTGTAGCGTAAAGGCGACCTTGTTCTTTTCGAGCAGATTGACTGCGGGTGTCATGATTTCACTATCCTTAACCCTGTAGCGGGTTTTATCTTGCGGACGTCGTTAAGCGTCATAGCATGTTCTTTCAAGGGGTTGCTGAATGACCGTTTGTGAGCAGCGTAGGTAAATTCTCATCGCCATACAGATGCAGTGCCCCTACGGCCACGACGTAATTTCCGGGTGGTAACGCCTGAAGCTGCTGTTGCCAGCGGCGGTTACGCTGACCCATCAGCAGGTCGGTCATTTCATTGCTGAATGTCGTGGGGATATCCGGCGTATATTTGCCAGGCCTGCTGTCTAGCCACCAGCCCACCATCGTTTGTAGCAAATGCGCGTTGGTGCGCCAGTGTTTAATCGTATCTTCCAGCAATAGCAGGCCGCCCTGCGGCAGTTGTTGTAACAAATCAACCTGCGTCTGCTGTCCTTCCAATTCGATAATCTGAATACCGTGAGATTTCGCGGCGTTAATCAACTGATAATCGATGCCGTAGTTGGGACGTAAGCCCAGCAACTGCGCCTGTCTCGCTTGCAGCATCAGCGCGGCCTGCCAGGCCGGCAGCGTACTGATATTGCTCTCATCGAAAGAGAGCGACTCGCAGATTTTTTGCAGCTGACGGTAGTTTTCCGGGCTGAGGCGCTGTACGAGCGGCGGCTCGGCGTCATTGTGTCCGAAGGGGGAATGTGAATCGGATATATCGGCTTCGACGATAAGTGCGGTCGCCTGCCGGAGCTGTTGCAGCAGCGTATCGGGCAGCGGTGCCATATCCTTGCTACCCATATGAATACTGCCGACCAGATGCAGTTGCCGTTCATTGGCAAGCTGAACGTCTATCGCCGGGTAGGCGTAAGCCAGCGGTGAGATAAAGCCAAGAAAAGTCGCGATTCTACGCAGCAGTTGCCCCATTGATTCCGTCTCCTGATGTGGAATAACTATGCTAAACGCTAGATGCGGAACAATACAAGGTATACCACTCCTAAGGGCACGGAAGCCTACGTGTTTGGCTACTCACTTCCTATCGATTCTTTCTATACGTAAATATTGATGAGTGTGTATTGGTGTGTATAATAAAAATCAGGTTAGGAGGATACATGAAATCAACCGACCTGATAAAGGAGCTGGCAGCGGCAGGTTGTGAGTGCAAACGGCATAACGGCGGGAGTCACCAAATATGGTGGTCACCCATTACTGGAAAAACGTTTCCAGTGCCGCATCCAAAAAAGGATTTACCACTTGGCACTGTCAAATCCATCAAAAAAATGGCGGGGATCTGATCCCCGCCTTTTCGGAGGCAATATGTTTTTTTCAGTCGGTGTTGAAACGCCAAAAGATGATGCTACGGCATATGGGCTGATCGTTCCGGCGTTGTGTACTGATGATTACGGCTGCTTCTCTGCGGCAGACAGCCAACAAGAGATTGCACGCATGGCGCGGGAAGCGATTTTAACCCTTATTGATGAAGCCGTGAGTCGCGGAAATCTGGATATTAGACGACTTAACGACGCTGGACACCTCATCTATGCGGCGATGCCAGATTTTGCGGACTATGATAGTTGGTTCGTGCTGGATGTCGATCTATCAGCTTTTGAAGGAAAGCCGCAGCGATTGAACATTTCTCTTCCCGATACGTTGATACAGCGTATTGATAATCGCGTACGAGAGCAGCCGGGTACTTATCGCGATCGCAGCCATTTTTTGGCCGAAGCTGCACGCCATGAACTAGAGTAAGCGCGGTTGAATAGGTCTGGTTGCCAGCGATAAAAATCACGATGATGTTCGGCAAAGGAAAACGCGGCGCGTTGTTGAGGCGCGCCGCGTTTGCATTACTGACTTTTAGGTTTAAAACGCAGCAGGCGGTTGGCGTTGCTGACCACCGTGATGGAGGAGAGCGCCATAGCGGCACCGGCTACTACCGGGCTGAGCAGCGTTCCAGTCAGCGGGTAGAGTACGCCCGCGGCAATTGGGATCCCCAGCGAGTTATAGATAAACGCGCCCAGCAGGTTCTGCTTCATGTTGCGCAGCGTGGCATTGGAGAGCGCCAGCGCATCGGCGACGCCGTGCAGGCTGTGGCGCATCAGCGTGATGGCGGCGGTTTCAATCGCGATATCGCTGCCGCCTCCCATCGCAATGCCGACATCGGCCTGCGCCAGTGCCGGCGCATCGTTGATGCCGTCGCCAATCATCGCAACGCGTTTGCCTTGAGCCTGTAGCTTTTTGATGGCTTCCGCTTTGCCGTCTGGCAGCACGCCAGCAATCACCTGATCGATACCCGCGTCTTTCGCGATGCTCTTCGCCGTGAGCGGATTGTCTCCCGTTAGCATGACGAGCTGGTAGCCCTGCTGGTGGAGACGCTGCAAGGCGCTGACGCTATCTGCTCGCAGCGGATCGTGGATAGAAAACACCGCAATGATGTGACCATCCGCCGCAAGCAGTACGGGCGTGATACCACGTTGAGCCTGTTCATTGATCAGCGTTTCGCCTGCGGTGATATCGACCTGGTGCTGTTTGAGCAACGCCGGATTCCCTAACAGCAGGTGGGCATCGCCGATCTCGCCGCTGACACCGAGGCCGCGCAGCGTACGGAACTGTTCGGCTTGCGTGAGCGTCAAATCCTCTGCTCGTTCAAGAATCGCTTTTGCCAGTGGGTGATTTGAGCCTTGCTCCAGCGAAGCCGCCCAAGCCAGTGCCTGTTCTTCTGTCACGTCACCGAAGGTATGAATCGCCACAACGCGTGGCTGTCCTTCGGTTAGCGTACCGGTTTTGTCAAACACCAGCACATCCAGCTTGCTGGCCTGCTGCAAGGCATCGGCATCACGCACCAGCACGCCAAACTCCGCTGCTCGTCCGACGCCGGAAATAATCGACATCGGCGTTGCCAGCCCAAGTGCACAGGGGCAAGCAATGATCAGAACGGTCGTGACGATAATAAGCGTGTAGACAATCTGCGGCTGTGGCCCCACGAAGAACCAGACTGCGCCGCTGAGAAGCGCAATGGCCACGACGACGGGAACAAACACGGCAGAAATACGATCCGCCAACTGGCCGATAGCGGGTTTGCTGCTTTGCGCCTGCCTGACCAGTCGGATAATACGCGACAGGGTGGTTTGGTTGCCGATCGCGTCTGCGCGAAAGAGAACGCTGCCGTCGGAAACCAGCGTGCCTGCGTGAACCGTATCGCCAGCCGTTTTGGATTGCGGGATCGGTTCCCCGGTCAGCATGGCTTCATCCACCCACACTTCGCCTTGCAAAATCTCGCCGTCGACAGGAATACGATCGCCGGTTGTCAGGCGCAGCGTCATGCCAGACTGCACGTCGTACAGCGGAATAGATTTCTCACCTTCCGGCGTTACGACGCGAGCGGTGGGGGGCGTCAGATCCAGAAGCCGTTCCAGTGCCCGTGAAGAGCGTTGGCGGGCGCGCTGTTCCAGCGCATGGCCGAGGTTGATTAAACCGATGATCATCGCGCTGGCTTCGTAGTAAAGGTGACGCGCCGCCATCGGGAAAAGATCCGGCCACAGGTTAACGGTAATAGAGTAAAGCCAGGCGGCACCTGTTCCCAGCGCGACCAGCGTATCCATGGTTGCGGCGCCATTTATCAGGCTGCGCCAGGCGTTACGGTAAAAATGACTGCCAGCGAACACCATCACCGCCAGCGTCAAAATACCGATGACCAGCCACGGCGTTTGGCTTTCCGGCGTCAGGCTCATGCTGCCGCCCAGCACGCCCCACAGCATTAGTGGCACACCAAGCAGCAAGCCCAGCGCGGCCTGCCATTGGAAACGGCGAATAGCCTGTTGAGAGGTTTGCTGTTGGCGCGCGCGGCGTTCTTCTTCGTCCTGAATAATTTCCGCGCCATAGCCCGCTTGCTCAACGGCAGCAATCAGTGCTTCCGGCTCGGCATGACCACTAACCAACGCGCTGCGTTCGGCTAGATTGACGCGCGCCTGTGTGACGCCGCTGACGTTTTGCAGCGCCGTCTGTACGCGGTTTACGCAGCTGGCGCAGCTCATGCCCTGAAGCAGGAGCTGCACGCTGTCGTCATCGCGGGTGGCGTGTGTTGTTGCCGGAAGAGTATTCTCGGCCGCTGGCAGCGCTTCCGGCGTCATCGCTACCTGTGCCAGCGGCTCAGTTTTTGGGTGAACGTTCTCCTGCACGCTGGCGTGATAGCCAGCTTCTTCAATGGCACTAATCAGTGTCGTGGTCGCAACGTTGCCATACACGGTTGCCTGCTCTTTGGTGACATCCGTTGCCACGACGCCGGGAATCGCTTCCAGCACTTTGCGCGTAGCGGCGACGCAGTGATTGCAGCTCAGGCCGGAAAGCTGGAGGGACACATCCGGCGTGGTAGCAAGCTGTGCCTCGTAGCCAGCCTGCTCAATGGTGTCGATCAACGTCTGGGAATCAACGTCGCCGCTGATGCTGGCGTACTGTTGGGTGACGTCGGTTTGTTCGACCGCAGGCAGCGCGTCCAGTGCTTTTTTAACGCGTTGGACACAGTGTCCGCAGGTCAGTCCCTGCAATGACAACAAGACGGTTTGTGACATAGTAATTTTTCTCCCGTGATCACAGCCGGCGGCGAAAGACGTTGACCGGCCATCTGATTTCTACTAGTTATTGGATAAGGTAAACCTTCTAGCAAGGGGAGGGTCAAGGGGGAAATCATGAATATCAGTGATGTTGCAAAAAAAACCGGTCTTAGCAGTAAAACCATTCGCTTCTATGAAGAGAAAGAACTTCTGACTACGCCGCTGCGTTCTGAAAATGGTTACCGCAGCTACGACGAGCATCACGTCGAAGAACTGACGCTGCTGCGTCAGGCGCGTCAGGTCGGCTTTAATCTGGATGAATGCCGAGAGCTGGTTACGTTATTTAACGATCCGCTGCGGCGAAGTGCGGATGTAAAAGCGCGAACCTTGCAGAAAGTGCAGGAAATCGAGATGCATATCGAAGAGCTGAAAACGATGCGTGAACATTTACTGGCACTGGCAGAACAGTGTCCGGGGGATGGGGGCGCAGACTGTCCGATAATCAATAATCTGGCGGGCTGTTGTCAAAAGAGAAAAGAGTGATAAAGGGGAGACTGGCTCCCCCAAATAATGCGTTATGTTAGTGCTCAATCGGGCGCACATGCAGCGTGATACCATCAATGGCAATCACTTCAACCTGCGTGCCGACGGGCAGATCCTGTTCTGATTTCACACGCCAGCTGCTGTCACCGATGTTTACCCGGCCGAAACCGTTGATCACCGGGTCGGTCAGCGTCGCGCGCAGGCCAACCAACTGTTGTCCGCGCTGGTTGAGCATCGATTGTGGGCGTGACAGCGTTCGTTTACGCAGCCAATACCACCAGAGCAGTGCCGTAACGATCGTCAGGATGGCGAAAATCGCTCCCTGTAATGGCCACCCCAGCGGCATCACCCACGTTAATAGCCCAACCAATACTGCCGATAAACCGCTCCACAGCGAATAGCCACTGGCACCCAGCATTTCGGCGGCCAAAAGCAGACCGCCGAGCGACAGCCAGAACCAGTGCGCATTTTCCATCACCAGTTCAATGCCCATTATTGACCTCGGCTATCTTTGCTGTCTTTAATCAGCTCCGTAATCCCGCCAATAGCGCCCATCAGATTGCTGGCTTCCAGCGGCATCATGATCACTTTGCTGTTATTGGAGGAGCCGATCTGCTGCAAGGCGTCGGTATATTTCTGGGCAACAAAGTAGTTAATCGCCTGAATGTTGCCTGCTGCGATGGCCTCGGACACCATTTTAGTCGCCTGTGCTTCTGCTTCTGCCGCACGCTCACGCGCTTCTGCTTCCAGGAAGGCGGATTGGCGCTGGCCTTCGGCTTTCAGAATCTGCGACTGTTTTTCCCCTTCGGCTTTCAGGATCGCGGCTTGACGCACCCCTTCGGCTTCCAGAATGTCGGCACGCTTGTTACGCTCTGCTTTCATCTGCGCATTCATGGCAGCAATCAGTTCAGCAGGCGGGCGTACGTCGCGGATCTCGATGCGGGTGATTTTCACGCCCCACGGGTTCGTGGCTTCATCAACAATGTGCAGCAGGCGGGTGTTGATGCTATCGCGCTGAGACAGCATTTCATCCAGCTCCATGGAACCCAGCACCGTACGGAAGTTGGTCATGGTGAGGTTCACGATAGCCTGTTCCAGATTGCTAACTTCATAGGCGGCCCGCGCGGGATCGATCACCTGAATAAAACACACGGCATCAATGGCCACATTGGCGTTATCGCGAGAGATAATTTCCTGAGAGGGGATATCTAATACCTGTTCCATCATGTTGATTTTACGACCAACGCGATCCATAAACGGCACGACCAGATTCAGCCCCGGCATCAGCGTTTTGGTATAGCGACCAAACCGTTCCACAGTCCATTGATATCCCTGAGGTACGATTTTGATGCCTGACCAGACAATGATGAGTGCAACAAAGATCAAAATAGGAATGACGGTAAACATAGTTTTCACCTCCAATGGCGCTTACGTGTGTTTATTCGTAATAGTGATTATTAACTATTTGAAAGGGATGGTTTTATTTTCTTTTCTTGCGAATGCATTCTAACGCTTTCGCCCAACAAAGCCTATCTTTTCGTCAGATTGCAGCGTCAATACAGTAGAAAAAGGATAATAGGTAATAACGTTGCGCCATGACTGACGACTGAAGCAATCACGTTTTTTCATAAGTGAGCTAAGAGAAAGCCCACCCAGATAGGAAGCCTTTTAAAGTGGTGGATGTCTTATTGCTTCGGGAATGGATATTCAAATTTATCCAGTGTGAGATCTCCCGCCTGCTGGATAGCTTGTGAGAGCTCAGCGTAATATTTTTCTAATCCGTAGTCTGTGATTTGCTGTAGCGAGGTCTGAATCGGTGCGCAAAACACTTCTGCGTGACCCGCTTCAACCTTTTTATTGTTCGGTGGCAGCTCACCAGTGATAGCCTTGAACCAGGTACGGACCGCACCCTTCAACGGTGTAGACGCTTTGGTGAGGTTATCTTGTCCGGTCAAAACCTGCATGGTAGGGAACTGGTTAGTGATAACCGCCTTGGCGAGATTTGAATAGAACTGGCTGAACATGTCGAACGACTTCAGGTCATTCACTTTTGGCTGAGTCGATAATCTGTTTTTATTCCCAATCTTCCCTGCTGGCGGTTTGGTGTGCTCGGCAGACTTTTCCGTGTCGATCTTATCCAGTTGCAGATCAAACAGCAGATTGCCGTGAACCCTGCGATCTTTCACGTTAGGGTACATTTCCAGGAAGTTGCGGAGAAATTCAACAATATTCTGATCGTGCATTTCTTTGTTGATAAGCCATTTCTCACGCAGGAATTCACCACGATCGGGGTACCAGGCCGGTGCAACGCTGGTCACTGGCTGCACGTTGCCTTTATTATCAATTTCTACAAACTCCGCGCCATCGGCAAAAGCAATGCGACAATTTTTGAGCAGCGTGAGCTTCTGGCCTTTGAATGCCTGCAACGTTTGCTTGAACCATTGTGCAACTTCCGGGCTAATTGAAAAAGCGGTGTCATCATCTTTGCGTAACACATAGTGCAGATCTTCCAAAGTCTTAACCCCTGGATCGATGTTTGCGAATTCAAGAAAAACGTGTGACATTTTATAGATTTCCTGTTTTGTCTACCCGCACCAGAATAGCACGAAAAGTTTCAACGGTGCTTTAACTACCAGTGCGAGGTAAGTCTTCACGTTATCATTGATAAGAAGAAAATAAAAAAGGCCACCGAATGGCAGCCTTTTAAAAGAGTCGATGATGGCTTACCAATCGCCGTGGATACCCGCACCGACCATGTAGCCACCAGACAATGAATCAGAGTATTGGACAGTTACCGCAGTGTGTTCAGTCAGCGATTTTTGCATACCACCAGCCAATGCAGCACCTTCACCATTCGCTGAACCCGTAGACAGCGCCCATGAATCACGGTTGCCGTTGAAATGTAGTGAAGACATGGCCGCGGCATTATTCAGGCCACGTTTCAGATCCTCTTTAGTCTCATCAATACGTTTCGCGTTCTGGTCAATGCGTTGGCTGTTGTGAGCGATGTCGGCGGAGTCCTGAGTGAGACGCTCTGAATGTTGGTTGTTGACCGTTACTTGACGCTGTACAAATTCCCCTTGTGCATCCTGTTCAGTGCGTACAGCGCGGAGCGATGTCATGTTGTTACTGACCTGCTGTTTCGTGGTGGTATCGGTTTCAACTTTGGTAATAACCGTCGTCACGCCATCCTTACCGTTCGCACCATCAGCGCCATCGTGACCCACGACAGGTTGTACGCGCTGGTCAGCAGTACGATCGCGGTTCGCCTGTTGCAGTTGCAAACCTTTCAGATCATCGCTGTTCACATTCACCTGGTTTTGTGTGGCAGTATCGGTTTCAACTTTGGTAATAACCGTCGTCACGCCATCTTTACCCGCTGCGCCGTCGATCCCATTCTTGCCGTTAACACCGTCTTTACCGTTAACACCATCGTGACCCACGACAGGTTGCATGTGCTGGTTAGCAGTACGATCGCGGTTCATTTGCGTGAGTTCATCGCCAGTGAGACGGGCATTGGTTGCCGCAATACTGGCGCGGTCTTCATTAATGCGCAGGTTGGTCACCTCGATCTGACCAGTCTGAACATCATTTGTGCGGTCCTGTTTCGTAATGGCCGCTGTATTGGTTTTAACCTGATTTTGTGTGGCGGTATCGGTTTCAACTTTGGTAATAATCGTGGTCACGCCATCCTTACCGTCCGCACCGTTAACACCGTCTTTACCGTTAACCCCATCTTTACCTGCTGCGCCGTCGATCCCATTTTTACCGTTAGCAGCGTCAATGAAAGCCTGTGTTTTTGAAGAGTCCCAACCCTGCGGGGCTGTATGAGTGTGAGCCAGCTGATCGGCTGCGCCTTTAATGTCTAAGAACTTCCCGCCTAAATCTGTTTTATCTGCAATCCCATCAACGACCATTCGGTCACGCTGGTTAAGGTTATCGTAGGCGTTCACCGCTTCCTGAAAATTCTCACCGTGTGCTTTCACAAGAAAGTTATTCACATCAACGTTACTAGCATGTGCTGCGCTCATAGGTGCAACAGCAACGGTAACAACCAGAGCGATCAATGTTTTGGTGGTATTGGTTTTCATCTTCATTCTTCCTAAAAGAAAAAATTAAATAAGCCTTGAACCCCCTAAGGGTTTCCAATGGCTTTTGATGTTGCGAATCCTACTCTTCAAGTAGTGATTCTCAAGTCTTTTTTTAGTGATTTTGATGTGTTTTAATGAAGTGATTGAAAAGTTAGTGATTTTAATTTCTTTTAAGGGTTTTAAATGAGGGGTAAGGTGAGGGATGGTTTTTTGGAATGGTGAAAATCAATTTCTCATTGCAGGCTATCTATTTTTTTTTGACGGAAAATGATAATTGTCATTTGAGTCTTTTAAATGACTTATTGATGGTTTTATAGGGGCGTCATGGCATGCTGAATGCCTCGCGTTTTTTCATGAGCGAGTTAAAAAAAAGCCCTTTATGCGAGATAAAGGGCAAATCACCAGGAAAGATAAACCACAAAGAGAAATACGTTCTATCAGACAATCAGAGGAAGCTGAGCAAAACCTCTGATGGTGTCACACTCAAATAACCAATAACAAAAAGCCACTCACGCAGAAAGTTACCTCAAGTCTCCAACAAATTGTCCGTTACGCATTAACACGACTCTTCCCGTTTTGTAGAAAATCAGCGTGTTTAGCCCTTGAGAGTAAACCTGAGCATCTTTACTCGATTCATCTAAGGCTGCGGGCTTTCCATCGACGGTGATGATGCCGTCTTTCTCCCGAATCACTTTGATGCCAAAGCCCGCCCAAGAGGATTTGGTCATATTCTTCTGCGTGGCCTTTACGGCTTGATGAGAAGAATGATCAGTATGTGGCGTACCCGCTAATACCGTACCGTAACTGGTTACAGCGATCAGAGACCCAGTCAGCACTAGTATGCCGATCGCTACTGTTCCGTTTTTCATATGGGTAAACTCCTTATCGTACCGCGTGCGCTGCGTTTTCCAGCGCCTGCTTTTCCGCACTGGCATTAATTGTAGCTTGGCGGTTTTTTTCCGCGATGTAACAGGCGTCGCGGCTGATGCCTTGTGCTTCACATTCCGCCATCCGTGAAGCTTGGGAGGAACAACCGGCTAGCAGACCAAACGTGACTGCGCCGAGGGCGATTACAGCGATTCTTTTCATATTCTTTGCTCTGTTATGATTAACCTAACTGTCCCTACTTATTGACTCTGTCGAGAGCTGACATCCAGTACTGGTTTCCCGATCCAAGGTGCATATATCTGAATGTCAGGATGTGCCGCGAAATAAGTATTTTATGAATCTAACTCATTGTAATTAAAGATTTGTTTAGCTATCAATGGAATGCTTGCGGCAATCACAGCGAATGATAAGCATCATTTTTTCATGATAGCTCTATCAATGACTTCCATGAGTGAGCCATTGTCTTCAATGGAGTTGATTTATACGCTCAGATTTGTGTGCTGCACATCACAAATATTCGACTTTTATCCTGTTTATTCGGTTTTTAAATATTGCTCATCTTCATTGGAGTTTTATTTTTGTCTTCAATGGATTTATTTTTTGCTGTGTTGTTTTAATGTGAAGTTATTTTGTCTTAAGTAATATCTTGAAACTCAAGGGCTAATCGCCCTCTACTGGAAAGAGCTCAGGCGATAAGATAAAATACGTATCCTTTATTGATAGAGATCATGTTTTGTTGGCGCTATTTTTTCGCCGCATTGGAGACGATAAGTGTTATGAGTGATGCGGATGTGTTCAAAGAGACCTTTGAAAAAATGGGAATTGAGAAGGGGGTTCTGCAAACGATGATGAACCTGCCCAGAGCTACGCTATGGAAATATCTTGAAGGGAAAACAACGAACTTTCCTGCTACCGCATTGACGCTGATAGAGTTACTGCGCTTCCTGCAACAACGCGATGAAGAACTACTGAGAGAATGGGTTGTGCTTCAAGACTATGGTCTCCGCTCGGAAGTCTATCTTGATAATCCAGAGTTGTGGAAAGAGTGGAAATACTCTAATCAGGAAAAAATTAAAAAAGATGTCCTGCAATACCTGAAATCCACTGAAAAAGACGCTGAAAAGTAAATATATGGCGGACGCGCTGCAATAAGGTGTCCGCTATAGTAAAAAATTGCGTCTGCAAAATGATGGTTTTTTGTTTCCATTGGCGAACTTCGCCATATCATTTCGCTAATTTCTTCGCTAGATATCGAGTTCGATGTCGCCCTGCGGCATACAGCAGCAGGGAAGGATCTCATCCTGCTGGATGCAGGCCAGCGGAGTTTGACGATACGCCACTCTGCCTTTTACCAGACGCAACCGACAGGAACCGCAATAGCCGGAGCGGCACTGATATTCAATGCTGACTCGGTTGGATTCCAGCACATCCAGCAGGGAAGGGCCGTCGTCTGAACAGGAAAACTGCGCACCGGATGTGCGCAGTGTGATCGTTGGATTGCTCATCGATTACAGTTGGAAATCGCTCAGATCGTCGTCGCTAATTTCTGAATCGATCTGACCGACCAGATAAGAGCTGACTTCAACTTCCTGTGGCGCGACCTGTACGTTATCGGACACCAGCCAGGCGTTGATCCACGGGATTGGGTTAGTGCGCGTCTGGAACGGCAGCTGCAGCCCAACCGCCTGCATGCGGATGTTGGTAATGTATTCCACGTATTGGCACAGAATATCTTTGTTCAGGCCAATCATCGAACCGTCGCGGAACAGGTATTCAGCCCACTCTTTTTCTTGCTGAGCGGCGAGCACGAACAGGTCATAACACTCTTGCTGACACTCTTCGGCAATCTGCGCCATTTCTGGGTCGTCATGGCCGGAACGCATCAGGTTCAGCATATGCTGCGTACCTGTCAGGTGCAGCGCTTCATCACGGGCGATCAGCTTGATGATTTTGGCGTTGCCTTCCATCAGTTCGCGTTCCGCAAAAGCAAACGAGCAGGCGAAGCTAACGTAGAAGCGAATCGCTTCCAGCGCGTTTACGCTCATCAGACAGATATACAGCTGCTTTTTCAGCGCATACAGGTTCACGGTCACAGTCTTGCCGTTAACCTGATGTGTCCCTTCACCCAGCAGATGATAGTAGCTGGTCATCTCGATCAGCGAATCGTAGTAACTGGAGATATCTTTGGCACGCTTCAGAATTTCTTCGTTAGTCACGATATCGTCAAACACCAGCGACGGGTCGTTCACGATATT
The DNA here is from genome assembly GCF_002307355.1 of Pectobacterium polaris. Taxonomy (NCBI): domain Bacteria; kingdom Pseudomonadati; phylum Pseudomonadota; class Gammaproteobacteria; order Enterobacterales; family Pectobacteriaceae; genus Pectobacterium; species Pectobacterium polaris. The sequence continues at coordinate 2,472,652 of NZ_CP017481.1, forward strand.
ACGAATGATGTGCGTGTAGGAACGTGAGTGAATAGTTTCCGAGAAAGCCCAGGTTTCCACCCAGGTTTCCAGTTCAGGGATAGAAATCAGCGGTAGCAGTGCCACGTTCGGGCTGCGTCCCTGAATCGAATCCAGCAGCGTTTGGTATTTCAGGTTGCTGATGAAGATATGCTTTTCATGATCGGGCAGCGCCTGATAGTCGATGCGATCGCGGGACACGTCAACTTCTTCCGGACGCCAGAAGAAAGACAGCTGTTTTTCGATCAGTTTTTCGAAAATTTCATATTTTTGCTGATCGAAACGCGCAACGTTAACCGATTGACCGAAGAACATGGGTTCTAGCAGTTGGTCATTTTTATTCTGTGAAAAAGTGGTATAGGCCATGAGTCTCTCCAAAAAAATGCCGGGAGCATTTTTTAACGCCGCTTGTGAAGGCCCATCAGGGGCGGAGCGACGTTTGCTATAAAAGAGAAAGGCTGCATCGGCAGCCTTTCATTATTGGCTTAAATCTTACACGCACCGCCTTCGCAGCCGTCGTCCTGAGGTTCTGGCAGCAGGTCGTCTTGTACGTCTTCCGCGCCGTCACGGGTGTTTTGGTAATACAGCGTTTTCACGCCGAATTTGTAGGCCGTGACCAGATCTTTCAGCAGCTGTTTCATCGGTACTCGACCTGATGGGAAACGTGACGGATCGTAGTTAGTGTTGGAAGAGATCGCCTGATCGACAAACTTCTGCATCAGACCAACCAGTTGCAGATAGCCGTCGTTATTTGGCATATCCCACAGCAGTTCGTAAGCGTCTTTCAGCGTTTCGTACTCCGGCACCACTTGGCGCAGGATGCCGTCTTTGGACGCTTTGACGCTGATGTGGCCGCGTGGTGGTTCAATACCGTTGGTGGCGTTGGAGATCTGAGATGAGGTCTCAGACGGCATCAGCGCAGACAGCGTGGAGTTACGCAGGCCATACTCTTTGATGTCGGTACGCAGCGCTTCCCAGTCGAGATGCAGCGGTTCGTTGCAAATCGCATCCAGATCGCGCTTATAGGTATCGATAGGCAAAATACCCTGCGAATAGGTGGTTTCATTGAACCACGGGCAAGCACCTTGCTCGCGTGCCAACACATTCGACGCTTTCAACAGATAGTACTGAATCGCTTCAAACGTTTTGTGTGTCAGGCCGTTAGCACTGCCGTCGGAGTAACGCACGCCGTTTTTCGCCAGATAGTAAGCGAAGTTAATGACGCCAATACCCAGCGTGCGGCGACCCATCGCACCACGTTCTGCCGCGGTAATCGGGTAATCCTGATAATCCAACAGAGCATCCAGCGCGCGTACGGCCAGCGTCGCCAGATCTTCCAGATCGTCTAAGCTATTGATTGCGCCGAGGTTGAAAGCGGACAGCGTACACAGCGCGATTTCACCGTTTTCATCGTTCACGTCGTTCAGCGGCTTGGTCGGCAGTGCGATTTCCAGACACAGGTTGGATTGGCGAACGGGGGCGATCTGCGGATCGAACGGGCTGTGCGTGTTGCAGTGGTCAACGTTCTGAATATAGATACGGCCCGTAGAAGCACGTTCCTGCATCATCAGAGAGAACAGTTCGACTGCTTTGATGCGCTGTTTGCGGATGCTGCTATCCTGCTCATATTGCACATACAGGCGCTCGAATTCATCCTGATCGGCGAAGAAGGCATCGTACAGTCCTGGCACGTCAGACGGGCTGAACAGCGTGATCTCTTCACCTTTTACGAGACGCTGGTACATCAGTTTGTTCAACTGCACGCCGTAGTCGAGGTGACGAACGCGGTTGCCTTCTACGCCACGGTTGTTTTTCAGCACCAGCAGGCTTTCCACTTCCAGATGCCACAGCGGATAGAACAGCGTGGCAGCCCCGCCGCGTACGCCGCCCTGAGAGCAGGATTTCACTGCTGTCTGGAAGTGTTTATAGAAAGGAATACAGCCGGTGTGGAATGCTTCACCGCCGCGAATTGGGCTACCGAGCGCACGGATGCGACCCGCGTTAATGCCGATACCGGCACGTTGAGAAACGTATTTCACAATCGCGCTGGAGGTCGCGTTGATGGAGTCCAGACTGTCGCCGCATTCGATCAGCACGCAAGAGCTGAACTGACGTGTTGGCGTACGCACGCCCGCCATGATTGGCGTCGGCAGAGAAATTTTGAACGTAGAGATTGCGTCATAAAAACGTTTAACGTAGTCCAGACGCGTCTCACGCGGGTAGCCGGAGAACAGGCAGGCGGCGACCAAAATGTACAGGAACTGGGCGCTTTCGTAGATATCACCGGTGACGCGGTTTTGTACCAGGTATTTCCCTTCCAGCTGTTTAACCGCAGCATAGGAGAAATTCATGTCACGCCAGTGATCGATGAAAGCGTCCATCTGGGCGAATTCTTCTTGGCTATAGTCTTCCAGCAGGTGCTTGTCGTACTTGCCCAGTTCGACCATTTTGGTGACGTGGGTCAGCAGGGCCGGCGGCTCAAACTGGCCGTAAGCTTTCTTACGCAAATGGAAGATAGCCAGACGCGCAGCCAGATATTGATAATCCGGGCTTTCGCGGGAGATCAGATCGGCTGCGGCCTTAATGATAGTTTCATGGATATCAGAGGTTTTGATGCTGTCATAAAACTGAATGTGTGAACGCAGTTCGACCTGAGAAACGGAGACATTGTGTAAACCTTCTGCGGCCCAGGTAATGACGCGGTGGATTTTATCCAAATTGATTTTTTCTTTACTGCCATCGCGTTTGGTGACGAGCAAGCTCTGGTTCATGTTGGGATTTACCTGTTGGTGAAAATAAAAAATATCCCCTGTTTATTCACAGAAATGTCTCTGTGACTAACTCTGTGGATAAATACTAGATATAGATATTTTTTAATAAATGGCTACTACATGGTGAGTATTCTAGTCCGGATTCGTTTGAGTACAAGGCTTGATTTTGGTGTTAATTTCAGGTTGCTGAACCGTTGGTTTCTCGAAATCCTGATTTTGTAAGGGCTAAGAGGATGTCAATATTCTGTAAAAAAAATAAGTCGTAGTCATTTTGTTGGTTTTTCAGCTAAAACCTGGAAAATTGCGCGGTGAAAAACCACGCAACTTTTAAGAGTATTCTTAATCGGTTCTATTTATCGTGGCGAGTGTGCAGCATGTAGTTCACGTCCACGTTTGGACCCAGTTTAAAGTGGTCCGTCAGCGGATTGTAGTGCAGCCCGGTGATATGCTTTTCACGCAGCGGTGTACTGTCGACCCAGTGCATCAGTTCTGCTGGGCGAATGAACTTCTTAATGTCGTGCGTGCCGCGCGGTACCATTTTTAGCACGTACTCGGCACCGATAACGGCCATCATCCACGCTTTCGCATTGCGGTTGATGGTGGAGAAAAAGACGTGTCCGCCGGGTTTGACCAACTTGGCACAAGCCTGCACCACGGATTGTGGGTCGGGAACGTGCTCCAGCATTTCCATACAGGTGACGACATCGTAGAGGCCCGGATGAGCGTGTGCATGCGCTTCTACCGTTTCCTGCACGTAATCGACGGCGACACCGCTTTCCAGCGCATGCAAACGCGCGACCTGCAACGGCTCTGCGCCCATATCGAGCCCGGTGACGTCCGCGCCTTCACGCGCCATGCTTTCAGCTAAAATGCCGCCGCCGCAGCCGACATCCAGCACTTTCTTGCCGAACAAGCCTTCCGCGTGCAGCGAAATATAGCCAAGACGCAGCGGATTAATGCGGTGCAATGGTTTGAATTCACCTTCTAAATCCCACCAGCGTGAAGCGATAGCCTCAAATTTGGCAATCTCCTGATGGTCAACGTTCGGAGTTTGATTTTCTACATTCATGTGTCATCACTGCCTTTCGTCATCTTTATCCTGCCGCGAGTATACTCCCTTCGCGCTGCAACGTGCAGCGGTGTCCGTTTTCTCTAAGGGATATCTGAGGAATAAAGTCCATTGGGAAAACAGTCTGTTCAGAGCGGAAGGGAGTTTCCCCCGAAACGGCGGTTTGTGATATAATTTTTCACCTTTTGAACAGTTCACCTTATCTGAACGGTTCACTTTTCTGAACACGGGTAGATGCCTAAATAGAGGGATAGCGGCTCCATGAGCGACCTTGCCAGAGAAATCACACCGGTCAACATTGAAGAAGAGCTGAAAAGCTCGTATCTGGATTATGCGATGTCCGTTATTGTCGGGCGTGCATTACCAGATGTTCGAGATGGACTGAAACCGGTACACCGCCGCGTACTGTACGCGATGAACGTACTGGGTAACGACTGGAACAAACCGTATAAAAAATCCGCCCGTGTCGTCGGGGATGTCATCGGTAAATACCACCCGCACGGCGACTCTGCCGTTTATGAAACCATCGTACGTATGGCGCAGCCTTTCTCACTGCGTTACATGCTGGTTGATGGTCAGGGCAACTTCGGTTCGATTGATGGCGACTCCGCTGCGGCGATGCGTTATACCGAAATTCGCATGTCGAAAATTGCTCATGAACTGCTGGCCGACCTTGAAAAAGAGACGGTCGATTTTGTGCCGAACTATGACGGCACCGAGCAGATTCCTGACGTCATGCCTACGCGTATTCCCAACCTGCTGGTTAACGGTTCTTCCGGTATCGCCGTCGGGATGGCAACGAACATTCCACCGCACAACCTGACAGAAGTCGTGAACGGCTGTCTGGCGTATATCGATGATGAAAACATCAGCCTTGAAGGGTTGATGGAACACATCAAAGGCCCAGATTTCCCGACAGCGGCGATCATCAATGGCCGACGCGGCATTGAAGAAGCTTACCGCACCGGGCGCGGTAAAATTTACATCCGTGCGCGTGCTGAAGTGGAAGCGGATGCGAAAACCGGACGTGAAACCATCATCGTGCATGAAATTCCTTATCAGGTGAACAAAGCTCGCCTGATCGAGAAAATTGCCGAGCTGGTCAAAGATAAGCGTATCGAAGGCATTAGCGCACTGCGTGACGAATCCGATAAAGACGGTATGCGTATCGTCATCGAGATTAAGCGTGACGCCGTGGGCGAAGTGGTACTGAATAATCTGTACTCCCAGACCCAGCTTCAGACGTCATTCGGCATCAACATGGTCGCTCTGCATCAGGGCCAGCCAAAGATCATGCCGCTGAAGGATATTCTGGTTGCGTTTGTGCGCCACCGCCGTGAAGTGGTGACGCGTCGTACCATTTTTGAACTGCGTAAAGCCCGTGACCGTGCCCACATTCTGGAAGGTCTGGCTATTGCGCTGGCGAACATCGATCCGATTATCGAACTGATTCGTCGTGCTGCATCACCCGCTGAAGCGAAAGCTTCGCTGATCGCACAAGCGTGGGAGCTGGGTAGCGTGGCTACCATGTTGGAACGTGCGGGCGATGATGCTGCGCGTCCAGAGTGGCTGGAGCCAGAGTTCGGTATCCGTGACGGTCACTACTACCTGACGGAACCGCAGGCGCAGGCGATTCTGGATCTGCGTTTGCAGAAACTGACCGGCATGGAGCACGAAAAGCTGCTTGATGAATATAAAGAGCTGCTGGCGGAGATCGCCGAGCTGCTTTATATCCTCAATAGCCCTGAGCGCCTGATGGAAGTCATCCGCGAAGAGCTGGAAGCGATCAAAACGCAATACAGCGACGAGCGTCGTACGGAAATCACGGCGAACACCGCTGACATCAACATCGAAGATCTGATCAACCAGGAAGATGTTGTTGTTACGCTGTCTCATCAGGGTTACGTGAAGTATCAGCCGCTGAGCGACTATGAAGCCCAGCGTCGCGGTGGTCGTGGCAAGTCTGCGGCTCGTATTAAAGAAGAAGACTTTATCGATCGTCTGCTGGTGGCCAACACCCACGACACGATTCTGTGCTTCTCCAGCCGTGGTCGCTTGTACTGGATGAAGGTGTATCAATTGCCGGAAGCCAGCCGCGGTGCGCGCGGTCGTCCGATCGTCAACCTGCTGCCGCTTGAGCCGAATGAGCGTATTACCGCGATTCTGCCAGTGCGTGAATACGAAGAAGGCCGCCATATCTTCATGGCAACCGCGAGCGGTACTGTGAAGAAAACGGCGCTGACGGAATTCAGCCGTCCGCGTAGTGCGGGGATCATCGCGGTTAACCTGAACGAGGGTGACGAGCTGATTGGCGTCGACCTGACCGACGGTAGCGATGAAGCGATGCTGTTCTCTGCGGAAGGCAAAGTGGTTCGCTTCTCCGAGCAGGCGGTGCGTTCGATGGGCCGTACGGCAACGGGCGTCCGTGGTATCAATCTACAAGGCGAAGATCGCGTCGTTTCTCTGATCATTCCTCGAGGCGAAGGCGATATCCTGACCGTCACGCAAAATGGCTTTGGTAAGCGTACTGCCGTGAGCGAGTACCCGACCAAGTCGCGTGCGACGAAAGGGGTTATCTCTATCAAGGTCAGCGAACGTAACGGTAAAGTGGTTGGCGCGGTTCAAGTTGATGCCGCAGACCAGATCATGATGATCACCGATGCGGGAACGCTGGTGCGGACTCGCGTGTCTGAAGTCAGTATCGTTGGCCGTAACACGCAGGGTGTCACGCTGATTCGTACGGCGGAAGACGAACATGTTGTCGGCCTGCAACGCGTTGCCGAGCCGGTAGAAGATGAAGAGCTGGATGGCGTGGTAAAAGTTGAAGGCGAAGTTGCCGAAGACGATGATGCTATCGATGACATTGATGGCGATGATGATATCGCTGAAGATGACGAATAAGCCTTTTTATTAAACCGGAATGAGTAGAGTAAGCCAGCGCGATGCGCTGGCTTTTTTTATCGACTCTCGGTAGTGTATCAGCCAACTGGTTCTTCCCTTATTCAACGGTATCCATTTGAAATATCTCGCCTCATTCCAGACCACATTAAAGGTGTCCCGCTATTTATTTCGGGTTCTGGCGGTCATGCTGTGGGTATTGGGCGCGCTGATATCCGTTTTTTATGTCACTAAAGTATTGAATGAAAAAGAATCAGAGCTGCGGCAGGAGTATAACCTCAGCTTTGATCAGTCGCAGGGTTACATCCGACACGCATCGGATATTGTGCGCGAACTCCAGTATCTGGCGGCAAATCGCCTGATGTTGGCAAGAGAAAAGGCAGAGCCGCCAACGGAAGGGGGCCCCGGTGTTTCCGTTTATTCACTCGCTCCCGGCGCAACCTGTTCCACGCAATATGGCGGGAATGCGGCGCTGCTCTCATTGAGCCATTTTTTCAACGGCTGGCAGGATAATTTCTCTGCCGTCTACGATCTTAATCGGGTCTTTTTTGTCGGCGGCGATCGGCGCTGTATGGTTGATTTTGGCATCCGTAACCAGTCGCTCGACCGTGATAACCTGCTTAAAAATGTGCAGGATCGGTTTCAGGATCAGAAGAAGAGTCGCACTCAAACTGGACGCGATGAAACGGTCTATTGGATTACCCCTGCCTCTATCCCCGATGTCGGCTATTTATATGCACTGACGCCGATTTATGTGGATAACAAACTGGAAGTCATCATGGGGATTGAACAGACGATTCGTCTGGATGACTTCGTCACCATGGGTAAATTTCCGATCAGTGCCCGGCTGCTGGATCAATATAATCAGGTGGTTTTGCAGTTTTCCGATGATAAAGAGCGGTACGCTTCTTCGGTAGACGGTTATCCCTCCGATCATAACTATTTTGGCTATGTGAATGGGTATGATGAACTCATTCTGAAGAAGTCGCTGTCGCCGACATCATTCAGCATCGTGTATTCGCTGCCGTTGAAGGTGCTGCTCTCCCATATCAGCGCATTGATGATCAATATGCTGGTACTGAATATGCTCTCGGCTATCTTGCTGTTTGTGCTGGCGCTGGTGTTTGAGCGGAAAATGCTATTGCCATCGGAAATCAATGCGTTCCAACTGGAAGAAAACGAGCAATTCAACCGTAAGATTGTCGCATCGGCACCCGTAGGCATTTGTATCCTGCGTATTAATGACGGCACGAACATCCTCAGTAACGAGCTGGCGCACAACTATCTCAACCTGCTTACCCACGAGGATAGGCTGCGAATTACCCGCATCATTTGCGAGCAGCAGTCTAAGTTTGTTGATGTCATGACCAGCCGCAATCATCACCTGCAAATCAGCTTTGTCCATTCGCGCTATCGTAATGAAAACGTGGCGATTTGTGTGCTGTTGGACGTCAGTGCACGAGTCAAAATGGAAGAGTCGCTACAGGAAATGGCGAATGCCGCCGAGCAGGCAAGCCAGTCTAAATCGATGTTTCTTGCCACGGTCAGCCATGAATTGCGTACGCCGCTGTACGGGATTATCGGTAACCTCGATTTACTGCAAACCAAATCGTTGCCGCAGGATGCCAACCGTCTGGTTGCCGCGATGAACAACTCTTCCTCACTGCTGCTGAAAATCATCAGCGATATCCTCGATTTTTCCAAGATTGAGTCGGAGCAGTTGAAGATCGAAGCGTGTGAGTTTGCGCCGCATGAAGTCATCAGCCACATTACCAGCAACTATCTCCCGTTGGTGGTCAAAAAACGCCTGACGCTGTACTGCTTTATCGATCCCAATGTACCGGTCAGCCTGTTCGGCGATCCCGTACGTTTGCAGCAGGTGTTATCTAACCTGCTGAGCAACGCCATCAAGTTTACGGACACGGGCTGCATCATTTTCGAAGTCGGCTGCCGCGATGGTTATCTGGAATTTGTGGTGCGTGATACTGGCGTGGGCATTCAGCCTCGCGAGGCGGTGAAGCTGTTTGATCCGTTCTTCCAGGCTGGGAGCGGTGTTCAGCGTCATTTTCAGGGCACGGGCTTAGGGCTGGCGATTTGTGAAAAGCTGGTCAATCTGATGGATGGAGACATTACCATTGAGTCGGAACCTGGGCTTGGCAGCCTGTTTGGTGTCAGAATTCCGCTCTATAAAGCGCGCTATGCCCCAGCGGCGATCAACGCCAGCCTGCAAGGGAAAACGTGCTGGTTGAGGATACGCAATGCCCGGCTTGAGGCTTATCTGCTGACGCTGTTGCAGGATCAAGGGTTGCAGGTGGCGCGTTACCAGAACCAAACCGTGTCGCCTGATGATGTGATGATTAGCGATTATGTGTCAGAAGAATCCGTTAACGTTCGGGCGCATATCGTGATGAGCGGCGCGCATACCGGGTCAGCGCAGGAAGTGAGCAACGGGCACTGGGTGCAAGGGACGTCCACACCTCAACATCTGCCGGATTTGCTGGAAAAAATCTATCGTTCAGAGAACGAGGATAAGACTCGTACAGAGATTTCACCGCCGCTGACTAACTATGTGCGAGCTGAGAATGGCGACATTATGATTCTGGTGGTTGACGATCACCCGATCAATCGTCGACTACTGGCGGATCAGCTAGGCTCTCTGGGCTATCAGGCAATGACGGCGAATGATGGCGTAGATGGTCTGAGTGTGTTGAGTAAAAACCATATTGATATCGTGCTGACGGATGTCAACATGCCGAATATGGATGGTTATTTGTTCACACGGCGTATGCGCGAGCAGGGATTACGTTTCCCGGTTATCGGCGTGACGGCAAATGCGTTGGCGGAAGAAAGAGAGCGTTGCCTCGGGGCAGGGATGGATCACTGTTTGTCAAAACCGGTTACGCTGGATACGTTGCAGCAGGCGTTGGCGCATTACAGTAACGTGGTGCGTCAGGCGAGAACATCCGAGGAATAACCTGCACCAGCGACTGCCGGTGCAGGAGGGGAGATGCTTAGTCTACCTGTGTCGCGCCGCCGTTAACGGAGGACAGGTAATTCAGCAGGGCGATATCGTTCTCGACGCCCAGCTTAGTCATGGCTGACTTTTTCTGGCTACTGATCGTTTTGATACTGCGATTCAGTTTTTTGGCGATTTCGGTAACCAAAAAGCCTTCTGCAAACAAACGCAGTACTTCACTTTCTTTTGGTGACAGGCGTTTGTCGCCGTAGCCGCTGGCGCTGATTTTCTCCAGCACTTTGGATACGCTGTCCGGCGTGAATTTCTTCCCTTTTTGCAGGGCAGCCAGCGCTTTGGGTAAATCGGTCGGCGCACCCTGTTTCAGTACGATGCCTTCGATATCCAAATCCAGCACCGCGCTCAGAATCGCCGGATTATTGTTCATGGTAAGAACAATAATAGAAAGGTGGGGAAAATGGCGCTTAATGTATTTAATGAGGGTAATACCATCGCCGTATTTATCGCCTGGCATGGATAAATCGGTGATTAAAACATTAGCGTCCAGCTTAGGTAGGTTATTGATCAGCGCTGTTGAGTCTTCAAATTCGCCAACCACATTGACCCATTCAATCTGCTCAAGCGATTTTTTGATGCCAAAAAGGACAATAGGATGGTCGTCGGCAATAATTACGTTTAAGTTACTCATCGTTTTGGTTACTCATCTTGTTGGCTACCTTGCTGCCCTTTAGGTTCTACTGGGGATAGTAATGCACTGACAAACCTCTCAATTTCATGAAGGTTAGCCTCGATCTGTTCACTATCATGCGCGGTAATATGCTGTTCAAGCTGTTCACACAACTGTTTGCCAGGATGCAGATTAAGCATGGCAAACACGCCTTTCAGCCGGTGTGCCGTCTGCGAAAGCGACGGGAAATCGCCTGCTTCCACTTCAGTATACAGCCTCTTTAAATCATCCGGTACTGTCTCCACGAACAGCGAATAATAGTCGCTTGCTGCCAATTGTTCGGCGTAAAATTCGACATTATCCGGTTCCCCTTCCTGTAGCGCATCGGGTGATGTTTCCAGTTGTAGCTCAATCAGCTTAAGTAATGCCTCCAGCAGGAGGTGGCTGATATTATAATTCACCCGCAAACGGCGCGGGCCCAAAGGCGTTACTGTGTCATCGTCATGACTCAACAGCAGCGTATAATCTGCTTTTTTCTCCGGGTCGTCAGTCATGCAGATATCCGCTTCCTGATTAATCTGGCGTTCATCGCTAACCAGATAATTCGCACCCCAGCCCGTCAGCATATTGCCGACAATATGCTGTACTTCATCAGACGTCACATCCAGCAGAACGGTAATACCATCCAGCAGTTTTTCTTCCTCAACGGGAAGCGCTTCTGGCTCCAGTTTTAGCGTCAGAATATAGTGTGTGCCTAATCCGGCCTTACTGTTGATAGTTAACGCGCCGCCCAGTTTATTACAGAGTTGATTGCACAAAAATAAGGTCAATCCTGAATTTTGTCCGAAACGATCGGAAGTTGCAGGATGCAGGAAGGGGTGCCGAATATTTTCCTGCTCTTTGCCTGAAACATTCGTTCCCGTATCGCTGATCTGAATAATCAGCGTATCCGACTCATTATTTTTTCTATCAATCGACACCGTAATCTTGCCGTAATCCGTATTGGTCACCGAATAATTCAGCAACAGCGCCAGCGTCTTTTTCAACAGCTCGGCATCGCCCACGTAGGTTTGATTCATATCCAGATTGTAATGATGGAATAGGGTCAGACCTTTTTGATTCAATCGTGGCAGCAGCTCAAGGAGAACATGGTCGATAACCGTCAGCGGTGAAAAACTCTCGTTGACCACGCTCCATTCCTGCGCTTCCAGCTTTTCGTGCAAGGCAATATTTTCCAGCAGCTCAATCGCGCAGCGGGTATCCGCCGTTAGCTGATCCAGCGTGGGTGTCGGTACGGTTGCTGTCTCGCTGTGGCGTAGCGCATGAATATGCTGTCGCAGTGAAATCAGCGGTTGTTTGAATTCGCTGAGCAGGTTTTGGAATAACCGTTTTCTGGCATGAATATTCTTTTCGTATTCACGCTGGGCGAGCAGCAATTTCCGCTGTACCAGAATCTCTTTATCCTGTTCACGCAGCAGGAAGAGGCAATAGTCAGGCGAATATTGGCTGCGAATTTGGCGTATTTCATACATCTCATTATTAATCGTGACCTGAATGACGCCCTGATGCTCGTCCGCCATATTGGTGATTTTTTGCAGGCTCAGGTGCGGAAGCAGCTGCTCTGCGCGCTCATTCTGTATGACGACTTTATTGTTGCTGAAATCATAAACCAGCACGCCCATCGGGATTCTGCCCGTGGTTTCGCGGTAAATATCCAGCGTCTTTTCCAATTGATGCGAGACATCCTCTCTGGGATGCGCATACTGTCGACGGAAAAGATAAAAGCCGACGATAGACACACTCAGCAGAACCAGATTCAGCAGCAGAAGCCAGACGTTATTACGTAATGAATCAATAATCAGGACTTTTATCGGCACCTGAAAAACGATTTTTATCGGCGCATTCACGAGCGTGGCGGAGATTTCAAGATTCGAGCCATGAAGCTGAACGTCAGCCGTGCCTTCGCCATTATTGTTATCCATATTGCTGGCCGCCGGCGTATCCGGCTTCAGCATAAGATGCTCACGCGGAATGGTGTCTGGGATTAAATCGTTAATCGGTAAATCGAACGCCAGAATCGTCGCCAGATGGCCCGGCTGATTGAATGTGGTGCGTAGCGTAAAATAGTAGTCGTTATAGAAGCGTAATTTACGCAGCGGGGAAAAACTTTCGCGCTCGTCTAGCACATTCGCCTGTTGCAGCATTTCTGTACGGCGTGCTTCGGCGATGACCGTAATATAATTACCACGGAACTGCGAGGAGATATCTTTCAGCGTCTGCGTGGAAATCATCGTCAGGCTGTTGTCGATACCATTCAGGTAATACATGGAATAGACGCTATTCTCCGCGCCCCAGAGAATATCAAGATAGCGTGATATCCGGCGAACTGAGGTGAGCGTCCCTTTATCGTGTTGCCCAAAAATCAGCGCGTCCGTTTTCTGACCGTTTTTTTCTACATAGAAAACATTCGGCATTAAATTAATGGCGCTAATGTTGGCGTCGCTAGAAGCTGGTTCGCTGTTCAGGCTGCCGTATATTTGATAGGTGAAAAAACGATAGGTATCGACGCGTTTTTGTATGCCCTGAGCGATGGTCGTCAGCGAATGTTTTTTGTCCGTTAGCAAATCGTTGATGTAGTTATAGCCAAATGTTCCGGTAATCAGGAGCGAGAGCACCGTAAGGAGTGAAAAATAACGCAGGATCATGGCTGGCATCAATTAACGCTCCTGATTAGCGGATAACGGCACGTGCGCTGGCGCTAACGCCTAGCAATAGCAGTGCGACAAACCCGAATGCGGTAGCCAAATTGCTGAACTGTGCAATAAAGCCAAGAATAGTCGGGCCGATCAGAATACCTGCATAGCCTACCGTGGTAATGGAGGCGATGGCCAAATTCGGCGGCATGATCTTTTGATTCCCCGCGGCGCTGAAAAGGATCGGCACCACATTTGATGCGCCGATGCCCACCATCACAAAGCCAAGAAGGGCGGTGATTGCATTATCAATGCTGATCGTTAACACCAGACCGAGTGCGGCGCAGAGGCTGCCACCGGTCAGAATTGCGTAGCGTCCTAGTGCGTTAACAATACGATCGCCGTTCAGCCTGCCTAGCGTCATCGCGACGGAAAACGCCGCATAGCCCATACCCGCCTGCGCGCCGCTCAGGTTGCGTTCAACCGTTAAAAAGAGGGCGCTCCAGTCCAGTATGGATCCTTCGGCTAAGAACATGATGAAGCACAGTGAGCCAATGAACATCACCCAGCCGCGCGGGATGACAAACAGCGGGCCGTCGTCATCTTGATTTGTGGTGCGCAGCAGGTGTTTGTGCGCTGTTGCCATCACTATCAGCATGAGTGCGACAATCGCCAGAATTGCCATCAGCGGAGACAGGCCAAGCCACAGCAGGGCGCTAACACCGCCTGCGCCGACAATCCCACCTATGCTAAAGAAACCATGAAAACCGGACATCATCGCCCGGCCGCTCGCCCGTTCCACGATGACGGCCTGAATATTCATCGCGACATCAATCATGCCCATGGACGCGCCGAAAAAGAGCAGCGTTATCGCCATCAGAGGCAGCGTTTCCGCCTGCGTCAGCGCGGGCAACACCAGACAAAGCAGCGCACTTGCCAGCAAAATAACGCTGCGGCACCCTAGCTTGCTGGTGAGGAAACCGGTCAGCGGCATGGCTAAGAGCGAGCCAATACCGAGAGAAAGCAGCAACATCCCCAGAGAGGCATCACTGATAGCCAGCCGCGTTTTGACAAAGGGCACCAGCGGCGCCCAAGCAGCCATAGCAAAGCCCGCAACAAAGAAAACGAGGCGAGTGGCTGCCTGTGCTTTCTTGCCTGGCAGATTCTGATTAATGCATAACGGGTTGGAATTCAGTGTTGTACTCATCCTGAATGAGGCTATCCGGTCGATGTAACAAGGGCCTATTTTTACCATAATTAGCGGTCTGAATGGAAAGAATCCTGGTGTGCGGTTTTGGCGCGAGGAAAGAAGGGAGGCTTTGGGCCGTGGAACGGGCAAAAAAATGCCGATTAGATAATCGGCAAAAGAATCGGTCAATTGAAGCAATAATGATGATGGAAGAGGATTTTAGAGCGATGTGCGTGACCCGTTTTGCCGTTTGGTGCGATTTCAGTCCATGCTCACCATTATGGTCATGAGGATAACCCTCATGGGGTAAAAGATACGGCAAGGTGTACCCTGCTGAGGGTAGCCTGTTGGTCTTGCGTAACCTCTCACCCACGGCGTGTTTTTTTCCCGTATAATCCCCTACTTTGTGTTAGGTCTCCGGGGTAACGGTGAAACAACTTTCCGACTTGCTGCGGCATCTGCAGCAGGATTTGCGCGAGCCACAGCCTGAACGCGCAGGTTTCAGACAAATAACGCGTTCATTACGTCTCAGCGAAACGTCTGAGCTATTGCCGTGGCTGGCGACCCAGCCAGTGTACCCCCAGTTCTATTGGCAGCATCGTCAGGATCGTGAAGAAGCCGCCGTGTGCGGCAACGTGTGCGGGTTTCGCCACATTCAGGATGCTGAGGCATTCCTCGTTCAGCAGCAGTGCGATCCCGATGTGCGCATCTGGGGGCTGAACGCGTTTAATCAAACGAAAGAGGACGGCGCTGCCTCACCTGGCTACCTGTTTTTGCCTCGTGCAGAACTACGGCGTCAGGATGATACGCTCAGCCTCAGCATTAACCTGTTCAGTGACACCTCATTGCAGCAGGATGCTGTTGAAGCCTCGGCGTTTATTAACCTGCTTCTGCCACCCGCGTCGCAGCCTCTTTTGCATGCGGAAGTGCAATCCGTCGGGCATCAGCCGGAGCGTCAGGGGTGGATTGATTTGCTCCACCGCGCGCTGCATGACATCAATGCCGGGCTGATGGAAAAAGTGGTTCTGGCGCGGGCGACCACGCTAACGCTGACACAGCCGCTACAGGCCACCACCTTTATGGCCGCCAGCCGAGCGGCAAATCACCACTGTTTCCATTTCATGCTGGCGCATGATGCGCGCCATGCGTTTCTCGGCTCCAGCCCGGAGCGGCTTTATCGCCGTCGGGGTAGTGAACTGGAAACTGAGGCGCTGGCGGGGACGGTGGCAAGCGATCGCGATGCACGCAAAGCCGCGGAACTGGCCGACTGGCTGATGAATGACACCAAAAATCAGTGTGAGAACATGCTGGTGGTGGATGATATTTGTCAGCGGCTACAGCAGTCCGCGCTGTCGCTGGATGTCATGCCGCCGGAAATTGTGCGCCTGCGTAAAGTACAGCATCTGCGCCGTACCATTCACGCCACGCTGCGCACTGCATCCGATAGCGCGTGCCTGAATGCGTTACAGCCCACGGCAGCCGTCGCGGGCCTGCCGAGGCAAGAGGCTCGCCGTTTTATTGCTGAACATGAACCGTTTGAACGTGGCTGGTATGCCGGTTCTGCAGGTTACCTTTCGCGTCAGCAGTCTGAATTCAGCGTGGCGCTACGTTCGGCCGAAGTGCGGGATCATGTTTTAACGCTTTATGCCGGTGCCGGAATTGTGGCGGCTTCTGATCCAGAACAAGAATGGCAGGAGTTAGAAAACAAAGCAGCAGGGCTAAGATCCCTGTTAGACGGTGATATGTCATAGTTTTGTTTTATGGTTGTTGTGCGAGGTACTGGTTTATATCAAAGTCAGCGTGAGAAAAAAAAATATAATAAGGCTGATCTCGATGTTTGCTGAAGGGCACCAGACCGCCAACAGTTTGATCATTATTATTTGCTTAATACCCTAAATAATTCGAGTTGCGTGAAGGCGGCTTGAAGCATAACGGATATAACCTGCAACCTGAGTTGTTGAGTACAACATGTCAACAAGTGTATTTAATCGCCGCTGGGCTACATTACTGCTGGAATCGCTGACCCGCCACGGTGTCCGGCATGTCTGCATCGCGCCTGGTTCGCGCTCTACGCCGTTGACGCTGTCTGCGGCGGACAATCACGCACTGATTTGCCACACGCATTTCGATGAGCGGGGGCTCGGGCATCTGGCGCTGGGGCTGGCAAAAGCGTCGCGTGAGCCGGTTGCGATTATCGTGACGTCAGGCACCGCTGCCGCGAACCTTTATCCAGCCATCATCGAAGCTGGGCTGACCGGTGAACGTCTGGTGGTTCTGACGGCCGACCGCCCGCCAGAGCTGATTGACTGCGGTGCAAATCAGGCGATTCGCCAACATGCTCTGTATGCTTCACACCCCACGCTGGCGCTGGATTTGCCGCGCCCTACGCCCGATATTCCCGCTAGCTGGCTGGTTTCCTCTGTGGATAGCGCAATGGCGCGATTGACGCACGGCGCGTTGCACATTAATTGTCCCTTTGCCGAACCGTTGTACGGTGCCGATGACGGCACGGTGTATCAGGACTGGCTGATGACGCTGGGCGACTGGTGGAACAGCCGTGAACCCTGGCTGCGTGAAATGCGCCAGAGTACGCTGGCGGTGCAGTCGGACTGGCCGCAGTGGCGACAGAAGCGGGGCGTTGTTCTCGCTGGTCGCGTGACACCAGAACAAGGCGCGCGACTTGCCGCGTGGGCGAACGAACTGGGCTGGCCGCTGATTGGTGATGTCCTGTCGCAAAGCGGGCAGCCGTTACCCTGTGCGGATATTTGGTTGGCGCATCCTGACGCAGCGGATCGCTTACGGCAGGCGGACATTGTCCTGCAGTTCGGCGGCAGCCTGACGGGTAAGCGCCTGCTGCAATGGCAGGAACAGTGCCAGCCGCAAGAATTCTGGTTAATCGATGACCTGCCGGGACGGTTGGATCCGGCTCACCATCGCGGACGCCGTCTGGTGGCGGACGTGGGCGAATGGCTGTCTGCGCATCCGGCACATAAACAAGCGCCATGGGCGGATTTGCTGGCGGATATTGCCGACAAAACGCAGCGGCAGATCGACGCGCATCTGGCTTCCCGTTTTGGTGAGGCGCAGCTGGCGCAGCGCATACCGGCGCTGTTGCCGCCGGATGGACAGCTATTTGTCGGCAACAGCCTTGTGGTTCGCTTGATCGACGCGCTGGCGCAACTCCCGCAGGGATATCCGGTGTACGGTAATCGCGGTGCCAGCGGCATTGATGGCCTGATCTCCACGCTGGCTGGTGTACAGCGTGCTACGTCAAAAGCCACGCTGGGCATCGTCGGCGATCTTTCCGCGTTATACGATTTGAATGCTCTGGCGCTGCTGCGTCAGGCTCCCGCACCGCTGGTGTTGATCGTGGTAAACAATAACGGCGGCCAGATATTTTCCCTGCTGCCGACGCCGGTTGCACAGCGTGAAGCGTTTTACTGCATGCCACAAAATGTGGAGTTCGGCCACGCGGCCGCGATGTTTGGCTTGAATTACCTGCGCGCCGAGAGTTGGGAACAGCTGGCGGACACGGTGACGAATTGCTGGACTCAGGGCGGCGTCACGCTGCTGGAAGTGGTGGTTGAACCGAAGGACGGCGCGGAAATGCTCAATGAATTGGTCGCTCAGGTGGCGACGTGGGCGCACTAGCGTTTCAGGGGCCAGATTTTCAGAGGCCAAGCTTTCAGAGGCTAGGCTGCCGGAAAGTGACGCATGGCGCGGTGGCGCCGAGGCAGCCGTGGTTGGTGTGTCTGCATGGTTTATTAGGCAGCGGCGAAGACTGGCTGCCTGTTTTGCCGTTTTGTCGTGACTGGCCGGTGCTGCTGGTGGATTTACCCGGACACGGTGCGTCGCGAACGATTTCCACAACAGATTTTGCCGATGTCAGCCGCCAGTTAAGTAAGACGCTGTTGGATCAAGGCATTGAGAATTACTGGCTGCTAGGCTATTCGCTCGGTGGGCGTATCGCGATGTATCACGCCTGCAACGGACAGCATGACGGCATGCTGGGGCTGTTGGTTGAAGGCGGTCATCCCGGTCTGGCAACGCCGGAGTTGCGTTCGGAACGTATCCACCATGATGCACGCTGGGCGCAGCGCTTTTGTCAGGAGCCGCTGCCAGCGGTCTTGCAGGACTGGTATCAGCAGGCGGTGTTTGCCGATCTGGATTCAGTGCAGCGTGAACAGCTGATCGCGCGTCGCAGCGCGAATCACGGTGCGTCCGTTGCGGCAATGCTGGAAGCCACCTCGCTGGGGCAACAGCCTTTTTTGGCAGAACGCCTCCGGCACCTGTCGATACCTTTTGTTTACTTATGCGGTGCCAGCGACGTGAAGTTTCAAACGCTGGCGGCGCAATACGGCCTGCCGTTACTGAGCGTGGCTCAGGCGGGTCATAATGCTCATCAGGCGAATCCAACGGCCTATGCCGAGCGGGTTCGCTCTTTTCTTTTGCATCACGTTAAGGATTGATAACTATGCTTTATCCGAGTGAAGACCTGCTTTACGCACCGATTGAATGGCACGATTGCAGCGGCGACTTCGCCGATATCCTCTACCATAAATCTATCGATGGCATTGCCAAAATCACCATTAACCGTCCTCAGGTTCGCAATGCGTTCCGTCCGCAAACGGTAAAAGAGATGATTCAGGCGCTCGATAATGCCCGTCACGACGACGGTATCGGGACGATCATTCTGACTGGCGCGGGCGATAAGGCATTCTGCTCCGGCGGCGATCAGAAAGTACGCGGCGACTACGGCGGTTATCAGGATGACAGCGGCGTGCATCACCTGAACGTGCTGGATTTCCAGCGTCAGATCCGTACCTGTCCGAAGCCGGTTGTTGCGATGGTCGCGGGATATTCCATCGGTGGCGGACACGTTCTGCACATGATGTGTGACCTGACGATTGCGGCAGAAAACGCCATCTTCGGTCAAACGGGTCCACGCGTCGGTTCCTTCGACGGCGGCTGGGGCGCTTCTTACATGGCGCGCATCGTGGGTCAGAAGAAAGCGCGTGAAATCTGGTTCCTGTGCCGCCAGTACGATGCGGCGGAGGCGCTGGATATGGGCCTGGTTAACACCGTGGTTCCGTTGGCAGAGCTGGAAAAAGAGACGGTGCGCTGGTGCCGTGAAATGTTGCAAAACAGCCCGATGGCGCTGCGCTGCCTGAAAGCGGCGCTGAACGCGGACTGCGACGGTCAGGCTGGCTTGCAGGAACTGGCGGGTAACGCCACCATGCTGTTCTACATGACGGACGAAGGGCAAGAAGGCCGCAATGCGTTCAACGAAAAACGTCAGCCTGACTTCAGCAAATTCAAACGGAATCCGTAATGCGCCAGGTTACTCTCTATCGTTACAGCGTGCCGATGGAAGCCGGAGTGGTGCTGCGTAATCAGCGTCTGAAAACCCGCGATGGGCTTATCGTTCGCTTGCAAGATGGCGAGCGATTGGGCTGGGGCGAGATCGCGCCGCTGCCGGAATTCAGTGTGGAAACGCTGGCAGAGGCGGAATCAGCCACGCTTGAACAGCTAACATCGTGGGCGGCAGGCGCGGCATTTTCTGACGATCTTCCGCCTTCTGTTGCCTTTGGCTTGAGCTGTGCGCAGGCCGAGCTGGATCAGCGTCTGCCGCTGGCGGCGGACTATCGCAAAGCGCCATTGTGCAGCGGCGATCCTGACGAGCTGTTTGACATGCTACAGGCGATGCCAGGCGAGAAAGTGGCAAAGATCAAAGTCGGCCTGTACGAAGCGGTGCGTGATGGCATGATCGTTAACGTGCTGCTGGAAGCCTTGCCGGATCTGAAACTTCGTCTGGATGCAAACCGCAGTTGGACGCGAGCCAAAGCCGACGGCTTCGCTCGTTATGTCGCGCCGTCATTACGTTCGCGTATTGCCTTTCTCGAAGAACCTTGTAAAACCCGTGAAGAATCTCGCGAGTTTGCGAGGGAAACGGGTATCAGCATTGCCTGGGATGAAAGCGTGCGCGATGCGGATTTTCGAGTGGAAGCTGAGCCGGGCGTGAGCGCGATTGTGATCAAACCGACGCTGGTCGGTAGCCTCGCACGCTGCCAGCAACTGGTGCAGGAAACGCATCAGGTTGGATTAACGGCGGTGATCAGCTCCAGTATCGAATCCAGTCTGGGCTTAACGCAGCTGGCACGTCTGGCGCACTGGCTGACACCGGACACGATCCCAGGGCTGGACACGTTGGATCTGATGCAGGCGCAGGTGATTCAACGTTGGCCGGATAGCGCGTTGCCGCTGCTGGCTGCTGAGCAACTGGACGTGGTATGGCAATCCTGACTGATTGGCCGTGGCGACACTGGGCTAACCAGACGTCCCAGCCTGTTTCGGTGAATGCGCCTGTCTCGTTGAATGAGTCAATCGCATTGATTGACGACGAAACCCGCTGGAGTTGGCATGCGCTTGCCCAGCAGGTGGATCACCTGGCAGGGCATTTCACACAGCAGGGCGTGATGGCCGACGATACGGTCGCGCTACGCGGGAAAAATAGCGTCCAGATGCTGTTCAGCTATCTGGCGCTGTTACAGTGCGGCGTGCGCGTGCTGCCGTTGAATCCACAGTTACCTGATGCACTAACCGAGGCGCTGTTGCCTGCGCTGAATGTGGCGTATGGTCTGTGCCTGAATGATAAACCGTGGCCGAATGCGATACGTACGCTTTCTTTGCCTCCTATTTCTTTGCCATCAGACGCTTCGCCATCAGGCGATACCGAAGAAAGTCACTGCATCGACCAAGTACGCTGGCAGGCCGATCGGCTGGCGACGCTGACGCTGACATCCGGCTCCAGCGGGATGCCAAAAGCCGCGGTGCATTCATTTGCTGCCCATCTCTCCAGTGCGGAAGGTGTGGTGCAGATGATGGCGTTTTCCTCCAGCGACAGCTGGCTGCTGTCACTTCCGCTTTTTCATGTTTCCGGGCAGGGCATCATCTGGCGCTGGCTTGCTACTGGGGCAACCATTGTTGTTCGCGCACATCAGCCTCTGGATAGTGCGCTGCGCGATTGCACCCATGCTTCTCTGGTGCCAACGCAACTGTGGCGACTGCTGTCAGAGGGGACATTCCCTTCGGCATTGAAGGCCGTATTGCTTGGTGGCGCGATGATCCCACAGGCGCTGACGCAACAGGCAGAAGCGCGAGGCGTTAGCTGCTGGTGTGGCTATGGGCTGACGGAGCTGGCGTCCACGGTCTGCGCGAAACGTGCTGACGGGCGTTCGGGCGTCGGCATGCCGCTGCTCGGGCGAGAGATCCGGCTGGTAGAGGAAGAAATTCTGCTGCGTGGCAGCACGCTGGCAACTGGCTATTGGCGTGATGGAAAACTGACGCCTTTGGTCGATGATGACGGCTGGTTCCACACGCGGGATCGCGGGCTATTTACCGAAGGTGAGTGGCACATTCTGGGGCGTCTGGATAACCAATTCTTCAGCGGTGGAGAAGGGATCCAGCCCGAGAATATCGAAGCTGTGTTGTTGGCGCATCCTGATGTTCAACAGGCCTGCATTGTGCCCGTTGACGATGCGGAGTTCGGCCACCGTCCTGTTGCGGTGTTGGAGGTGGCACAAACCACGACGCTTGATGCAATACGCGATTGGCTACAGCCACAGCTTGCCGGATTTCAGCGTCCGGTTACGTATTATGCGCTGCCCGCTGAACTGAAAAATGGTGGGATTAAGCTTTCTCGCCAGCAGGTGAAAAGCTGGGTCAATGCAGTGCACCATTCGTCCAACACAACAGGCGGCGCAGCGCGCTCGTAGGCTAGTTGTCCGGTGCGCTGGTGACGGACTTCGCCACCTTTCGCGGGTGATTGGTCTGATTACTGGCGCGGGTTTCACGATCGAACAGCGCCAGCTTCTCCAGAAACCACGTGTCCTGAAACCGCATCGGGCTGTGCCTGTCGGAACTCACCGTGTGAGGGGTATCCATCGTCGTTGCGCGCTTTTCTGTGGTTAATTTTCCTTCTCTCATCATCGTTTCCTTCTGCCTGCTTTATCGTCATCCATGACGATTACTATTGTTCACTTTGTCTTTTTTGAGCAAATAGGCGGCGCTTATTGCTGCTATTGTCAGCAGCGCTGAAAGCAAACTTTCATGATTATTAAAAGAATAAATCGCTGCTCAGGGCAATTTCATGCTGGAGTGAGGGGGCGTTTCGGGTAGAATCGGCACCGATAACACCTTTACACGCGCGTTTAACGACGGTTTTTAAGGATATTGAAAATGAAAAAGTTTGTGATTGCCTGTGCGGGAAGCTTGTTACTTGCAAGTGCTTCTGTACATGCCATTAGCCTTTCCGGGGAAGCAGGTCGCGATTACGCTGGTGCTAGTGCGGGCTTCGGTCTGGGCATTCCAGGGCTTGCGGGCAATGTGAGCTATGCCCACGGCGACAACAACAATGATGTATACGGCTTCGGTCTGGGATACACCATTCCTGTTGGTCCACTCAAGCTGACGCTGGGTGGCAAAGCGCTGTACCTGAATCAGGATCACGGCAATGATGGCTATGGCGTCGCACTGGGCGGTGGCGTGCAGTGGCCGCTGAGCCGTCAGTTCTCGCTGTATGGTGAAGGTTACTATTCACCGGATTCCTTCTCCAGCCATGTCGACCACTATGTTGAAGGGAAAGCAGGCGTACGCTGGCAGGTGTTTGCACCGCTGAGCGTTGATGTCGGCTACCGTTATATCAATATGGCGCGTGAGAATGGCCCGGATAACAGACTGGCGGATTCTGCCTATATTGGCGTTGGTCTGAATTTCTGATAGCTATCTGAAATTAAAAAGAAAAAAGAGCGTGAATGCTGAGTTCACGCTCTTTTTTTATGACGGACATCCTTGTCCGCCACCCTTCGGGCCGTCGCAAGCGACGTTGAAAAACGCTCCCAGCGTTTTTTTATGCACGTAAGGTTAACTGATTGACGGTAGCCAGCCCGCGACCATCGCCAGTTGGATCAGGATAATCGCTACTCCGCTGGTGAAGACCAGTGCCAAGACTGGCGCGCCACCGCGCGTTGCGCGTATTTCAGGACGCTGTTTGCGTACCTGCCAACTCAGCAGGGCGGGAATAAGCAGTGCCAGCACGGCCAGTGCGATCGCCGCATAGCCCAGCGCCATCACGAACCCTTGCGGATAAAAGAGGGCAAACACCAGCGGGGGAATAAAGGTCAGCAAGCCCGTTTGCGCGCGCCCGATGATGCTATTTTTACGTTTAAACAGATCGGCTAAATAATCGAACAATCCAAGTGCCACGCCGAGGAAAGAGGTCGCCAGTGCCAGATCGGCAAACAGGTGTACGGCCAGTTCAACGTGCGGTGAGGCAACCAGCGTGCGAATAGCCTGCATCAACCCATTCAATCCCGCCTGATCGGCCAAAATAGCGTTGAATGTTGAAGAGCTGAGGCTGCCCAGCATCACAAGCTGCCAGAAAATATAGGCAATCAGCGGTATCACGCTACCGATAAGGAATATCCGGCGCAGCTTACGGCTGTCGCCCCCCATGTAGTGCACGATACTGGGGATACTGCCGTGAAAGCCGAAGGAGGTCAGAATGACGGGTAATGCTGAGAGCGTCAGACCTTGTTGCAGCGGCAGCGTTAGTAGGTTGACGCGCTGAATATGCGGCACCATGACGGCCAGCATGATGACAAGCATCAGGACTTTGCCGCTAAACAGGATGCGGTTAAACAAATCGACGGAGGATGTGCCGATACAGACTACGCCGCCAGCAACCAGCGTAAAGAGCAGAATGCCTGCGGACAATGGAAGTGAGTAGCCACTCCACTGGCTAATACTACTGGCGAGCAGTTCGCCTGCGCCGCTGATATACGCTGCCGTTAGCGCATACATCAGGAATAACATACTGAAACCGGTGATCCACTGTCCCCAGCGGCCGAGGTAGATTTTTGCCAGCGTGCCCAGCCCGGTGTGCGACGGCTGATGTTGATACACTTCAACCAGCAATAAGGCGCTGTAACACATCAGTGCCCACAAACCGATTAATATCATCAATGTAGTACCAAACCCGACGCCGGCGGTGGCTAACGGCATCGCCAACATCCCCGCGCCAATGGTGGTGCCTGCAACGATAAAAATGCTGCCAAGAGTACGATTTTTCACCTATTCCTCTATAAATAGCGTGGCTATCCAGATATTTTTGGCAGCAGGGTAGAGTATTCAGTGATTTCTGTCAAAACGCCGTTACGAGGGGTGTAATTTTATATTTACACTAGAGTGAGGCTCGTCGGCGGTGGCGTATTTTTCGGCGGGCTGAAAGAAATATTGTGTTTGTTCATCCGACTTTTTAAAGTGGTTTCAGGATCGTCACGAGGAATAAAAAAATGCTTAGGGTCGAGATGTTATGTACCGGCGATGAAGTGCTGCATGGTCAGATTATTGATACCAATGCGGCTTGGCTGGCGGATTATCTGTTTCAGCAGGGATTACCGATGACCAGCCGGATGACGGTGGGGGACGATCTCGATGCGCTGGTGACTGCGATAACGCAGCGTAGCCAGATAGCCGATATCCTGATTGTGAACGGCGGCCTGGGGCCGACCAGCGACGATCTCAGCGCGTTGGCAGCGGCCACCGCAGCGGGAGAAGGGCTGGTTGAGCACGCGGAATGGCTGGCGCGTATGGAGGCATTCTTTGCCGAACGCGGCAGAGTGATGGCACCGAGCAACCGCAAACAGGCGCAAATCCCTGCCAGCGCGGAAATGGTCGATAACCCGGTGGGCACCGCCTGTGGTTTTGCGCTGCAACTGAACAAGTGCCTGATGTTTTTTACGCCGGGCGTGCCGTCTGAGTTTAAGGTCATGGTCGATCAGCAAATTATGCCGCGCTTGCGCGAGCGTTTTGCTGTCGCGGATGCCCCGCTGTGCC
The DNA here is from genome assembly GCF_002307355.1 of Pectobacterium polaris. Classification (NCBI taxonomy): domain Bacteria; kingdom Pseudomonadati; phylum Pseudomonadota; class Gammaproteobacteria; order Enterobacterales; family Pectobacteriaceae; genus Pectobacterium; species Pectobacterium polaris. Next base: position 2,497,827 of record NZ_CP017481.1, read on the forward strand.
TGCGCCTGACCACCTTTGGCCGATCCGAGAGCGATCTGGCAAGCCAGTTGGACGGTATGGCGTTACCGCCGGGCGTGGTGCTGGGCTACCGCTCTTCTATGCCGATTATCGAGTTGAAGCTGACCGGCCCTGCTGCCCAGCAGGAAAACATGGAGCAACTGTGGGAAACGGTGCGCACCGTGGCAGGGGAAAATACCATCTTTGAAGGAACCGAGGGGTTACCGGCACAGTTGGCACGGCGTCTGGCCGAGCGTGATATGACGCTGGCAGTGAGTGAACACTTCACGGCAGGATTGCTCAACTGGCAGCTCCAGTCGGCGAATGTTCCGCTAGCGGGCGGAGCACTGCTGGCAGAGGTTGAGGATGCTAGCCTGTCTGGGCTAGCGGACTATGCACGTCATCTGGCGGAGCGTCAGGGGGCATCGTTAGCGCTGATTGTAGGGAACCGGAATGATGCGGAGCTGTCCTTAGCGCTGCATACGCCGGAAGGATCTTTCGCCCAAACGATACAGTTCAACGTACAGCGCTACAGCCTGAAAACGCATCAGGAAGTCGTTGCGATGCTGGCGATGAACATGCTGCGCCGCTGGCTAAACGGATGGTCCGTGTATGGCGGACACGGCTGGATAACGGTGTTGAAGACGCTGTAGTCAGCGGGGGATCCAAGACTGCCTCTGAGTCGCATTTTTATGCCGCTGTTGAGGCTGTTTCGTGCGCGATAATGCCGTCACTTTCATGCTACTTCATAGCACGCGCCCGACACGGGACGGCTCAGCGCCGCTCGCCCCGTGACCCCTGGCTTTTTGGCGTGAATTGCGCCGCTGTGCGGTGCCTTCGGCGATCGTTTCCGCTTGTCGAGCCGCCAGTGACGCGTTCCCTACGCGGCACTGGCTTTCGCGGCGTCCATGCCGCTCACTCGGCGGTAACGCTCACCTCAGCGCAATTTTTACGCTGGCTTAGCACGCCCGAAACTATCACATCAATCTAGCATAAGACGATAAGCTCATAAGCCGATGGCTATACCTGCCTGCAAATAAAAAGGCCAGAATCAACGTTCTGGCCTTTTCCACAAGAGAATCAATATAATAACGAATAAAGCTGCCGGCGATAACGAGCGGCGAGGGCGTCGCTGGTACCGAGGGCGGCCATGATGTCCATTAGCGTTTTACGTGCGCTGCCGTTAGCGACGGCCAGATCTTTCTTCAGGAAGCCCATCAGCAGTTCAAGCGCTTCTTCGTTACGCCCAACCTGATGCAGTTGCAGCGCCAGCTGTACCGCCAGCTCCGCATTTTGCGGATCGACGTCCAACTGCTGCTGTAGATGCTGAATTTCTGGCGTATCTGCCGCCTGTTTCAGTAATTCAATCTGCGCCACGAGGCTGTGATAGCGGGTATCCCTGTCTTGCAAAGGAATAGTGGCCAACACGGCTTCTGCATCTTCACTGCGGTTGATCTGAATCTGCACTTCTGCCAGCATCAGACCGATGTCGCTGCGCTGCTGGCTGAGTTGCCAGGCGTCTTTCAGCAGTTGCATTGCTTCCGGCAGTTTGTCTTCCTGAATCAGCTGCTGCGCCTGTGCGACTTTCAGCTCTTCTTCCTTTGGCAGCGCGCGTTTCAGTAATTCACGAATGGCTTCTTCCGGCTGTGGACCCTGAAAACCATCCTGCGGCTGCCCGTCTTTAACCAAATACACGGTTGGGATTGAGCGCAGGCCAAACTGTGCCGCGACGCGCTGTTCGGTATCACAGTCAACCTTCGCCAGAACAAACTGTCCTGCGTATTCCTGCGCCAGCTTGTCCAGCACCGGTTCCAGCTCCAGGCAGTGCTGGCTACGCCCCGACCAGAAGTAAAACAGGACTGGCAGTGTCATGGAGTGTTCCAACACCTGATGCAGGTTGGATTCATTGACGTCAACGATAGTCGCTTGTTGTTCTAACATGAGTAGTCTCTCTTACTTCTTGAATTCATTTGACTCTTAGATGGGGCCTGTCGGTATGACTTACAAGCCTTGTGCAGAGGTGAGTGTGCAATACATCGCCCTCTGCGACCTTATCCTCGTACTACCTTATCCAGAAGACACCCCGGTAGCAAACGACGCAGCCAGGTTAAGGCGTGAGCTACCAGCGTCACGGGATAGCGTAATTTAGGCCGTGAGCTTTCCAGCGCATGATGGAGCTTCGGCAATATCGCTTCCGGTGGCAGCGTGAAGCGCTTGGCGATGCCGGGGTTGGTAACCGGTTTGTCCGTCTGCGTCTGTGCGACATTGCTGGTAAAGCGCGTACTGATTGGGCCGGGCTCGATCAGGCTGACATGCAGGCCGCTGCCGTGTAATTCCATACGCAACGCATCTGACCAGGCTTCCAGCGCATATTTGCTGGCGGCATACGCACCGCGACCCGGTGTTGACACCAGCCCCAGCACAGAACTGGTCTGGATGATACGGCCTTCACCGTGCGGCAGTATCGCGGGCAGCAACAGCTGCGTGAGCTGATGCGTGCCGAACAGGTTGCTGGAAAACTGTTGTTCAAGCTGCTGGCGCGAAATGGTATTCAACGGGCCATACAGGCCATATCCAGCGTTATTAAACAAACCGTACAGACGGTTATCGGTCAGCCTGATCACCTCCGCAGCGGCTTGTTCCACGCTGGCGCTGTCATCCAGATCGAGCGTAATCGCTTCCAGACCGAGCGCAGTCAGACGAGCGACATCCTCTGCGCGGCGGCAGGCCGCAATCACACGATAGCCGCGTTTTTGCAGATCCTGAGCGGCAATCAGGCCAATGCCGCTGGAGCAACCGGTAATGAAGACCGTTTTTTGCATAACTTTACCTAATTCAAAAGCCTATTTATTAAGACTCATGGTTAACTAAGGGTTCCAGCTGCTTCGCCATCCATTCTGCGATAAACGGTTGGGCATCCCGGGTTGGATGGATGCCATCTTCCATCATCCACTCCGGTTTAAGATACACCTGCTCCATAAAGAAAGGCAGCAGCGGAAGCGCAAACTGTTCCGCCAATTTGGGGTAGATATTGCTGAATGACTCGGTGTAGCGACGGCCATAGTTGGTCGGCAAACGGATCTGCATGAGCAATGGCTGTGCGTTAGCCTGTTTGACCAGCGTGATGATTTTCGTCAGATCCTGCTCGATATTGGCTGCCGGAAATCCCCGGAGCCCATCATTGCCGCCCAGTTCAATCAACACCCAACGTGGCTGATGCTGTTTCAGCAGGGCAGGAATACGTGCCAGCCCTTGTGCGGTGGTGTCACCGCTAATACTGGCGTTAACCACCGCGATGCCTTTTTTCTGCGTCTGCCACTGCGTGTTCAGCAGCGTTGGCCACGCGTTAGCGGCTGGCATTTGGTAGCCCGCACTGAGGCTATCGCCCAGAATTAATAATGTGTCAGCGGCGAAAGCGCGTACGCTGCATAATCCCAGAAGCAAAAGGACAAAAACATGTTTGCGAAGACCAGCCCAGCGAGTGCTACGCCAAGCGAAACTGCGCACGTAGAAAACATTCTTGAAGTTCATCATCTTAGTAAGCACGTTGGTCAAGGAGAAAATCGGCTTTCCATCCTTACCGGAGTTGAGCTCATTGTCAAACCTGCGCAGACAATTGCCCTGATTGGTGAATCCGGTTCGGGGAAATCAACCCTGCTGGGGATTCTGGCCGGGCTGGATGATGGCACCGAGGGCGATGTTAGCCTGATGGGAAAATCACTCAACGGATTGGATGAAGAAGGTCGTGCGGCGCTGCGTGCTCAGCATGTCGGTTTTGTCTTCCAGTCTTTCATGCTGGTGCCGACGCTGAATGCGCTGGAGAACGTACAGTTACCCGCATTATTGCGCGGTGAAAGCGACAGCCACAGTCGTGGACAAGCCGAACAGCTGTTACAGCAGCTCGGCCTGGGTGAGCGCTTACATCATCTTCCTGCTCAGCTTTCCGGTGGTGAGCAGCAGCGTGTGGCGCTGGCGCGCGCGTTCAGCGGTCGCCCTAACGTCTTGTTTGCCGATGAACCAACCGGGAATCTGGATCGTAAAACCGGTGAGCGCATCGTTGATCTGCTGTTTTCCCTCAATCGTGATTATGCCACGACGCTGATTCTGGTGACGCACGATGAACAACTGGCGGCACGCTGCGAGCGACGTCTGCGGTTAGTCGACGGCAAGCTGCGGGAGGACGCATGATCTGGCGGTGGTTCTGGCGCGAATGGCGCTCTCCTTCCTTATTGATTGTCTGGCTGGCGCTAACGCTGGCCGTGGCTTGCGTGCTGGCGTTGGGCACGATCAGCGACCGCATGGAGAAAGGGCTCAGCCAGCAGAGCCGGGATTTTCTGGCGGGCGATCGCGTGTTGCGTGCATCGCGTCCCATCGCGGATACCTGGCTTCAGGAAGCGGAGCAGCGCGGGCTGACGCTTAGCCGTCAGATTTCTTTCATGACCATGACGTTTGCGGGTGATACGCCGCAGCTGGCACAGGTTAAAGCGACCGACCAGCGCTATCCGCTGTACGGCAATTTGCAGACGCGCCCCGAAGGGCTGCATGCGGAAGCGGGAACGGTGCTGGTGGCCCCGCGCCTGCTGGCGTTACTTGGGCTGAAAGTCGGTGACATGCTGGACGTCGGCGATACCTCGCTGCGCATCAGCGGCGAACTGATTCAGGAACCAGATTCCGGCTTTAATCCGTTTGAGACCGCGCCGCGTATTCTGATGAATCTGGACGATGTCGAGAAAACCGGCGCGATTCAGCCTGGGGGCCGTATTACCTGGCGCTACATGTTTTCTGGCAATGAGAAGCAAATCAGTGAATTCAGCAACTTCATCAAGCCACAGCTCAAGCCCGATCAGCGCTGGTATGGCATGGAAGATTCTGAAGGTGCACTGAGCCAGTCGTTAAAGCGGTCGCAGCAGTTCCTGTTGCTGTCGGCATTGCTGACGCTGTTGCTGTCTATTGCCGCTGTCGCGGTGGCGATGGGGCACTACTGCCGCAGCCGCTATGATTTGGTCGCTATTCTAAAAACGCTGGGGGCAGGCAAACAGGCGTTGAGGCGATTAATCATCGGGCAGTGGCTTTCCGTGCTCGGGCTGGCGGCGGTTTGCGGTAGCGTGCTCGGCCTTGGGTTTGAGGCGCTGCTGATGAAAATGCTGGCGCCGGTGCTACCCGCCGCATTGCCTGCATCCGGGCTGTGGCCGTGGGTATGGGCGCTGGGATCGCTGGTGCTGATCTCGCTGCTGGTTGGGCTGCGTCCGTATCGACTGCTGCTGGCGACACAGCCGCTGCGCGTGTTGCGTCAGGATGTGGTGGCGAACGTGTGGCCGCTGCGCTATTACCTGCCGATCGTCCTGATTATTGTCGTCGGGCTGCTGGCCGTGTTGTCCGGTGGCGGCGTGCTGCTGTGGTCGCTGCTTGGCGGCGTGGCAGTGCTGTCGCTACTGCTGGGCGTCATTGGCTGGGGCGGTCTGCTGCTGTTACGGCGTTTGACGGTTAAACGACTGGCATTGCGTCTGGCGATTAATCGCCTGCTGCGTCAGCCGTGGTCGACGCTCAGTCAACTGGCCGCGTTTTCGCTGTCATTTATGCTATTGGCGCTGCTGCTGGTGATGCGCGGTGATTTACTGGAACGCTGGCAGCAGCAGTTGCCGCCGGGTAGCCCGAACTATTTCCTGCTGAATATCACGGCAGATCAGGTGCCACAGATAAGGGATTTCCTCTCTCAGCATGACGTGATGCCGGAGCAATTCTTCCCGATTATTCGCGCGCGGCTGACGGAGATTAATCAGCAGGTCGCTACGGAAGTGATCCACGAGGACGATCCGGGCGGCAACACGGTAAACCGTGAACTGAACCTGACCTGGATGAACGGTATCCCGCAACACAATGTGCTGGTAGAAGGTGAAGCACCGAAGGCGGGTGAAGTCTCGATGGAAGCGAAAGAAGCCAAAGAGATGGGGATCAAGATTGGCGATACGCTGACCTTTACCGGCGACACGCAGCCGTTTAGCGCTACGGTGACCAGTTTCCGTCAGGTGGATTGGGAAAGCCTGCGTCCGAATTTCTTCTTCATTTTCCCCGTGGGGGCGTTGGATAACCAGCCACAGTCCTGGCTGACCAGCTTCCGCTACGATGGTGATGAGAAGATGATTACGCAGATGAATCGCCAGTTCCCGACGGTGAGCGTGTTGGATATTGGCAGTATTCTGCGTCAGGTTGGGCAGGTCTTGCAGCAGGTGAGTCGTGCGCTGGAGATTATGGTCATCCTGGTACTGTTCTGCGGCGTGCTGCTGTTGCTGGCTCAGATTCAGGTCGGGATGCGTCAGCGACGTCAGGAACTGATGGTATACCGCACGCTGGGAGCCGGGTTGCGCCTGCTGCGCACCACGCTGTGGTGTGAATTCGCGGTGCTGGGCTTGGTGGCGGGAACGGCGGCGGCGATTGGCGCAGAATCGGCCCTGTGGCTGTTGCAGCGTAAGGTCTTTAACTTTGCCTGGGAACCGAATATCGGGATGTGGATAGCACTGCCGTTAATTGCGGCGTTCCTGCTGTCGCTCTGCGGCGGCTGGCTGGGGCTACGACTCTTACGCGGTAAAGCGTTGTTCCGGCAATTCGCGGGTTAATGCTCTAACGGAAGGCCAGCGCATTGCTGGCCTTCTTACATATCGGCTGATAGAACTTATTGGCTAATAGAACTTCCCGGCGCTTCGCCGCCGGTTCCCGTCACGGTTTTGTGCTTCGCCATGTATTGATGTTGGAAAATGCACATGCGGATCGTGTTGCGGTATTCGCCGTTGATGAAAAACTCGTGGATCAGCTCGCCTTCTACCTCAAACCCCAGCTTGCTGTAGATGTGGATCGCTTTCTTGTTTTCCTTATCCACAATCAAATACAGCTTGTAGAGGTTCAACACCGAGAAGCCATAATCCATCGCCAGCTTGGCCGCCGCGCTGGCGTAACCTTTGCCTTGATACGCGGGATCAATAATGATCTGAAATTCCGCACGACGGTGGATATGGTTAATCTCCACCAGCTCAACCAAACCTACCTTGGTCTGCTCGTGTTCAATAATGAAGCGGCGCTCGCTTTGGTCATGAATATGCTTGTCGTACAGATCGCTGAGTTCGACAAAGGCCTCATAAGGCTCTTCAAACCAATAACGCATCACACTGGCATTGTTATCCAACTGATGAACAAAAGTGAGATCGTCTCGCTCCAGCGGTCGTAGCCGAACAGAATTGCTCGTACCGGACATAGTGAATCCTTAATTGATATAAAGGGACGTGACCCGTGGTTACCGAGGTCACGCTGGCATGAGTATGCCAACGCTAGTATAGCGGCGGGGAGGCGGGTGCTGAACTCTCAATGTGGAATGAAACTCGGTAAGGTGCCCCGCATCGGTTAGACGCGGGGCGAAAGTGCATCAGAAATCGACGCTGGCGCGCAGCACCACCTGACGCGGTTCACCGACGGCGACGCGCAGGTTGTTACCGCTGGATGGATAATAGGTCTGGTCGAACAGGTTCTTCACGTTGAGCTGCCATTTCACCTTGTAACCATTGAGCGGCAGACTATAGGCAACAAAGGCATCGGCGACGGTGTAATCATCCAGATAAAAGGTGTTTGCTGCATCGCCTGCGCGACGGCTGACGTAGCGTGCGCCTGCACCAGCACGAAGATCGTCACCAGCCGCCAAACCAATGTTTCCGAAGTCCTGCGTCAGGAACAGCGAGGCGGTATGGCGCGTAGCGTTAGGCATGCGTTTACCGGTGTTTTCTGGATCGGCGGTGACTCGGGCGTCGGTGTAGGCATAAGAACCAATCAGGCTCAGGGTATCCGTGAGACTGCCAGCCAGATCGAGTTCAACTCCCTGTGAGCGCACTTTTCCTGCTGTGCGGTAAAGATTGTCGTCGACCTTGACCATCACGTTTTGTTTTTCAATGTCGAACAAGGCTACGTTACCAGTAATACGATTGGGCAGATCCAGCTTGGCACCCATTTCGTAAGACTTGCCGATTTCAGGCGGAAGGGCACCGATATTATTGGCAATATTGCTGTTGGGTTTAAATGACCCGCTGTAGCTGGCATAGAGCGATGAATACGACGTCAGGCTGTAAATGATGCCTGCACGTGGCACGACGCGGTGGTATGAACTGTCTGTGTTGGTGAGGAAAGGACGTCCTTTACCTGCCATGACATCGAACGTGTCATAACGTAGACCACCCAGCAACTGCCAGCGATCGTTAAGCCGGATAGCATCCTGCATAAAGAGCGCTTTGCTATCGATATTCTCGCGCTGGTCGCTGTCCTTCGCGTTGACGGCGGTAGAAGCAGGCAGTTGATCGTATATCGGGTTATAAATGTTGAACCCTGAAGTTGCGGTGCCGCGAATCATATCGCCACGGAATGTCCTATCCGCTTCATAATCAAACCCAAACAGTAACTGGTGGTTGATACGCCCCCAGTCCACATCGCCGTTCAGCGTGAGCTGGACGATTTGTGCCTGACTATGTGCGTAACCCGTGGCGTCTGGCTGGCGCGTCAGGACTCCCGTGTTGGCATTGTACTTTGTGGCGCGTGCCTGATTGTCACTGTAGCGGTTGCGGTTGTACGAGTAGGTCAGGCTACTTTTCCAGCGGTCATTGAGGTTACGGTCAACCTGCATAGTGACGCTGTCCTGATCGCCGCGTGTTGCATTGTAGCTTTCATCAAAGCGGCGATCGCGCGGCGTATTAACCGGCTTGCCCGTCTTCGGATCGATAAGGGTGCCACGATCGAAAGGCGTCAGGTATTCCATATGTTCGTAGGAGACACGCACGGTGGTGTCTTCGCCATACCACATCAAAGATGGAGCAACCGTCGTCTGGCGGTTACGCCCGAAGTTGCGCCAGTAGTCAGTTTCATCGTGATCGACCACCATACGGTAAGCCAGACCGGATGTGCCTAACGGGCCGGTGACATCCAACTGCCCGCCGCCACCTTTGAAGCTGCTTCCCCAGCCTTCAATGTGCGTTTTCTGTACCAGTTCGGGTTTTTTACTGATGATATTAATGACGCCGCCGGGTTCGCCCATGCCGTAGAGCATGGACGCCGGACCTTTCAGCACTTCGACGCGTTTGCTGCTGGGCGTAAAGTTGCGCGCCTGAATAGATCGCACGCCGTCACGAAAGATTGAACCGTCTCGGTTATCGCCGAAGCCGCGTTTGATTATGGCATCCTGCGTGCCGCCCAACGTATTGGACTGGGTGATGCCGCTGACGTTATACAGCGCTTCATCAATGTTGCGTACCGCACGATCCTCGAGTACCTGAGTCGGGACGACGTTAACAGCCTGTGGAACATCCAGCAGGCGGCTTTCGGTGCGGGTGCCGGTCACGGTTTTATGCGGCTGATAGCCAGTCTCTTTTCCTGCCTGAGCACCAGGAGTGGCATTCACCACCATAGTGTCTTCTTTGCCATCGACGGTGGCAGCCTGAATGCTAAACGGCAACAGCGCCAGCAGCGGCCAACCGTGACGGAGCGTGGTCTTTTTTATAAAAAACTTATTCATGCGAAATCTGACTCCAATAAATCCCTGAAAATTCAATAGGTAAAAACTGCTGATAAAGTTGTTGTAGTGTTTGTTGCGGATCGATATCGGCAAACCGATCTGGATAGAGCGCCTTGGCAAACATCTCGACCATTACGACGTGGTACGGGCTGAGATAGAAGTTGTGCCACATGCTCCAGGCATGGCCTGTTTGCACGGCACGCAGGTGAGACAAAATGGGCTCCTGACGAATAAGCGTGTCGAAGCTCTCTTTTGCTTGTGCAGCGTTAACCAGCGGGCCGAGCATCAGACTGGAGAAGCGTTTGCCGTCTGGCCCTGCCATACCGGTGGCGACGTAGACGTCGGGATTGGCCGCCAACACGCGCTCCGGACTCAGTTCGCCGTAGACGCTATTGATGGTGCCGCTGGCGATATTCTCGCCGCCAGCGAAAGTCAGCAGATCGCCAAGGCTACCGCCGACCGCCGTGGTGCAGCAGGTGTCTCGTCTGCCCAGATGCAGATGCAGCATGACCGTCGGTTTCTTGCCGTGGTATTGCGCGATGCGCTGGCGAATCACATCCATATGCTGCTGATAGAAATTGCTGAAGGCGGTAGCGCGCTGGGGTTGATTTAACACCTCACCGAGCAGGCGAATACTGGGCAACGTGTTGTTAAGCAGATCGATACGCAGATCGACGTAAATAAACGGGATTCCTGCACGAGTCAGCGTCTGTTGCAGGAGGTCTTCATTAGCCGCATTTTTTGCCAGCCGTGGAAGAATGACCAGATCGGGTTTTAACGGCAGCAGCATTTCTGCATTCATCGCTTGCAGGCTGCCGTTACCTAACTGGGGGATCTGGCTCAGCTGTGGGAATTTTTCGGTATAGCGTGACCAGCTCTGCGCATCGTAGCGCGCCATGTCTCCTGGCCAGCCGACGATATATTTTGCCGGGTTATCGGGCTGGAGTAATGCCAGCGTGTAGAGCATACGGCTCTCGCCCAGAATGATGCGCTGAGGATTGTCTGGGATCGCCACCTGTCGGCCTAAAATGTCGGTGACGGTTTTTGCCTGCAAGAGCGGGCTGAGAAAAAGCAGGCAAAGCAGTAAGACGGTACGCATGATGGAGTTCACAAAATTTAAGATGGGGAAAGATAATCATTGTTATTTTCATTTTCAACCGATGAAGAGTATGTGTAATTTCGGTTGATAGAAATATTCTTTATTATCTGATGGTTAATGAATTTTTCGTAAAGATTAGTAAATATTTAAAGCGTGGTGAGGGAAGGGAAAAGAGTGATGGTCGATGAGATGTAGAAAGGAAGATGTGGTTAAGAAGACGTAATAAAAAGTAAGGCTCCGCAGGGGAGCCTTACTCTATGATGAAGCGATGAGCTGACAAAACTACTCGGCAGCGTAGCCCTGCGGCGGGATGCGAATGCTGTCCAGCCAGGCTTCATTATCCCGCATCACCAGCCTGCCGTTCAGGAACCAGTTAATGACCATCGGATAAATCGTGTGCTCGTGCGTCTTCACGCGCTCGCTCAGGCTTTCTTCCGTGTCGTCACTGAATACAGGTACCTTCGCTTGCAGAATCAGTGGGCCGCCGTCCAGTTCATCGGTGACGAAATGGACGGATGTCCCATGTTCCCGATCGCCATTTTCCAGCGCCTTGCGGTGCGTATGCAGGCCGGGATACTTGGGCAGCAGGGAAGGGTGAATGTTCAGCATTTTGCCAGCAAACTGGGCAACAAATTCCGGGCTGAGAATCCGCATGTAGCCTGCCAAGATCACCAGCGCGGGTTCATATTGCTCAATTTCGTTTGCCAGTGCGGCATCAAATGCAGCACGGTCGGCAAAGTCTTCAGGGTTCAGGACGCACGTAGGAATATTCGCATTCTGTGCGCGTTCTAGCCCGTAAGCCTCCGCATTATTACTGAATACGGCAACGATCTTTCCTTTAAGGCGTCCGTTCTTACAGGCGTCAATTAACGCCTGCAAGTTGCTTCCATGACCTGAAATCAGAACAACGATGTTTTTCATCAGTTAATAACCACTGCGTCTCCGGCATCGGTTTGAGTAATGACGCCGATTTTCCATGCGTTTTCGCCGCTGCTGTTCAGTAATGCAACGGCCTCGTCTGCCTGGTCTGCTGGCAGTGCGATGATCATACCAACACCGCAGTTGAAAGTACGATACATTTCGTGGCGGCTGACATTACCAGCCTGTTGCAGCCAGTTGAAAACGGCAGGCCATTGCCAGCTGGATTCGTCGATCGTTGCCTGCATGCCTTCTGGCAGCACGCGTGGGATATTTTCCCAGAAGCCACCGCCAGTCAGGTGAGAAATCGCGTGGACATCAACTTTCTCAATCAGGGAAAGTATGGATTTCACGTAGATTTTGGTTGGGGCCAGCAGGTGATCGGCCAGTGACTTGCCTTCCAGCTCGAACTGCTCTGGATCGGTCTTGCTGACTTCAAGCACTTTGCGCACCAGCGAATAGCCGTTTGAGTGCGGGCCACTGGAAGCAAGGGCAACCAGAACATCGCCGTTCTGCACTTTGCTGCCGTCAATAATTTCTGATTTTTCTACGACACCGACGCAGAAGCCGGCAACGTCGTAGTCTTCGCCGTGATACATCCCCGGCATTTCGGCGGTTTCGCCACCGACCAGCGCACAGCCTGATTGCTTACAGCCTTCCGCGATACCAGTAATCACGCTGGCAGCGGTGTCAACATCCAGCTTGCCCGTGGCGTAATAGTCGAGGAAGAACAGCGGCTCAGCGCCCTGAACGACCAGGTCGTTCACGCACATTGCAACCAAGTCGATACCAATCGTATCGTGGCGTTTCAGGTCCATCGCCAGGCGCAGTTTGGTGCCGACTCCGTCAGTGCCGGAAACCAGAATCGGTTCGCGGTATTTTTGCGGTAAGGCGCACAAGGCACCGAAACCACCCAATCCACCCATAACTTCCGGGCGACGGGTCTGTTTCACTACACCTTTGATACGGTCTACCAATGCATTACCCGCATCGATATCCACGCCTGCGTCTTTATAGCTGAGAGAGGTTTTGTCGGTCACTGCTGAGTCCCCACGAAGGTTACGATTTGTATTCAGAAAACACGTTGTGGTAAAAATAATGCGCGCTAATTCTAACAGTGTAGGCAATCGTTTGCGAGTGATGAGTCATCGGCTGGCTATTTTTCGTTAATGGCGACAATTTCTCTGCTCGGTTGATCTGGATCAGGCTTAATCATATGGCGCTAAGTAAAAAAGGCGGTATAATCCCGCGATTTTTTTTACGACGGGCTCTCGTGCCCGCCGCCCTGCGGGCCGCCGCAAGCGGTGTTTAAAAACGCGCTTGGCGTTTTTGTCCGTCCACTAGCCGATGGGGAGATAATGATGAAGATCGTCGAGGTGAAACACCCACTCGTCAAACACAAACTGGGTTTGATGCGTGAGAACGATATTAGTACCAAGCGTTTTCGTGAGCTGGCTTCCGAAGTGGGAAGTTTGCTGACTTACGAAGCGACGGCTGACCTGGCAACCGAAAAAGTCACCATTGATGGCTGGTGCGGTCCGGTTGAAGTCGATCAGATCAAAGGCAAGAAAATTACCGTCGTACCGATTCTGCGTGCAGGGTTGGGGATGATGGATGGCGTGCTGGAAAATGTCCCTAGCGCGCGTATCAGCGTTGTCGGCATCTACCGTGATGAAGAGACGCTGGAGCCTGTTCCTTATTTCCAGAAGCTGGTTTCCAATATCGAAGAGCGCATGGCGCTGGTTGTTGACCCTATGCTGGCAACCGGTGGTTCAATGATCGCGACGATCGACCTGCTGAAAAAAGCGGGTTGTCACAGCATTAAGGTGCTGGTGTTGGTCGCAGCGCCAGAAGGGATTGCCGCACTGGAAAAAGCCCACCCAGATGTCGAGCTTTACACGGCATCCATCGATAAAGGCCTCAACGAGCAGGGTTACATCATGCCGGGCCTGGGTGATGCGGGCGATAAAATATTTGGTACCAAATAACAGGTAAGCCGACTTGATAGTCGGCTTTTTTTTGGCGTAAACCTAAGTATTTCCTATGGTGCGCCACAGCCTGTGTTACGTCACACGCGGTTCTTTTATACATCAGCAGTCAATATGATCCTGCTTCACTACGGTGGGGCGGGATGCGTCTGGCTGTCATAAGAAGTGCGGGTCTACCTGCACACATAAATAGCAACACTACAGAGGATATTGAAGATGACTCGTCGCGCCATCGGGGTAAGTGAACGACCACCCTTGTTACAAACCATCCCGTTGAGTTTCCAGCATCTGTTCGCGATGTTTGGCGCTACCGTTCTGGTGCCCATTCTGTTCAAGATCAATCCGGCCACCGTACTGTTATTCAACGGTGTGGGGACGCTGCTTTATTTATTCATTTGTAAGGGCAAAATCCCGGCGTATTTGGGATCGAGCTTCGCGTTTATTTCCCCTGTTTTACTGCTGTTGCCGCTGGGGTATGAAGTCGCGCTGGGTGGTTTCATTATGTGCGGCGTGTTGTTCTGTCTGGTGGCGCTGATTGTTAAGAAAGCGGGCACCGGCTGGCTGAATGTGCTGTTTCCGCCTGCGGCGATGGGGGCGATTGTCGCCGTTATCGGCCTTGAACTGGCGGGTGTTGCGGCGGGAATGGCTGGACTGTTGCCTGCCGATGGCGCCTCTGTCGATTCTACTGCCGTGACGATTTCACTGGCGACGCTGGCGATCACCATTCTGGGCTCGGTGCTGTTTCGCGGTTTTCTGGCGATCATCCCGATTCTGATTGGGGTACTGGCTGGCTATGCGCTGTCGTTCGTGCTGGGTGTGGTTGACTTGACTCCGATTCGTGAAGCGCACTGGTTCGCGATGCCAACATTCTATACGCCACGTTTTGAGTGGTTTGCCATTCTGGCGATTTTGCCTGCGGCGCTGGTGGTGATTGCGGAACACGTTGGTCACCTGGTGGTGACGGCGAATATCGTGAAGAAAGACTTGATGCGTGAACCGGGGCTGCACCGCTCCATGTTTGCCAACGGCATTTCTACCGTGCTGTCCGGCTTCTTTGGTTCTACGCCGAACACAACCTACGGCGAAAATATCGGCGTGCTGGCGATTACCAAAGTGTACAGCACCTGGGTGATCGGTGGTGCGGCGATCCTGGCGATTCTGCTCTCCTGCGTGGGTAAACTGGCGGCGGCGATTCAGGCTGTGCCGGTTCCTGTTATGGGCGGCGTGTCGCTGCTGCTGTACGGCGTAATTGGTGCATCCGGTATTCGCGTGCTGATTGAATCCAAAGTTGATTACAACAAAGCGCAAAACCTGATCCTGACTTCCGTGATTCTGATCATTGGCGTCAGCGGCGCGAAAGTGCATTTGGGCTCGACCGAACTGAAAGGCATGGCGCTGGCGACGGTTGTCGGTATCGGCATGAGTCTGGTGTTTAAGGTCATCAGCCTGTTCCGCAAAGAGGAAGAGATCCTCGATGCGCCGGAAGAGAACGACGCGCGTTCATAACCGCGTCATTCCCCCCTGTTGAGGCCGTGCGTATCGCGTCCTCAACAGGGGCCGGTTTCTGTGATAAACTCGATCCGATTTCCTGCCCGTTTTGCTTGAGGTGATTCTGAACACGCCGGCACAGCTTTCATTGCCACTCTACTTACCCGATGACGAAACATTTGCCAGTTTCTATCCGGGTGAAAACGCGTCTCTTCTTGCCGCCGTCAATAATGCTTTGTATCAAGAGCATGGTAGCTACATCTATTTCTGGTCACGCGAAGGGGGCGGGCGCAGCCATCTGCTGCATGCTGCCTGCGCCGAATTGTCGCGTCAGGAACGCGCGGTGGGCTATGTGCCGCTGGATAAACGTGCCTACTTTGTACCAGATGTGCTGGAAGGGATGGAGCAACTGGCGCTGGTGTGTATCGATAATATTGAATCTATCGCGGGCGATGAAGAGTGGGAAATGGCGGTGTTTAATCTGTATAACCGCATTCAGGAAACAGGGCGTGCACTGCTGTTGATTACCGGCGATCGTCCGCCGCGCCAGCTGAATTTACGCCTGCCCGATCTGGCTTCTCGCCTCGATTGGGGACAAATCTACAAGCTGCAACCGTTGTCGGATGACGAAAAAGGGGAAGCGCTACAGCTGCGTGCCAGACTGCGCGGGTTCGAATTGCCGGAAGACGTCAGCCGTTTTCTGCTTAAGCGTCTGGATCGGGAAATGCGTACGTTATTTATGACGCTCGATCAGCTCGACCATGCTTCCATCACTGCACAGCGCAAGCTGACCATTCCTTTTGTGAAAGAGATCCTCGGGCTGTAATTGACGATCTTTAATAAAGGTCGTCGTTGAGGATCACTTACAGCGACAGTATTTCTAGCACCTGTTCCGGCGGACGGCCGATTCGAGCCTGACCCTGTGCCACGACGATGGGGCGCTCGATGAGCTTCGGATTATCGATCATCGCCTGAATCAGCTGCGCTTCCGTTATTGCAGCGTCGGACAGCCCCAACTGCTGATAAATCTCTTCTTTGGTTCTCATCAATTCGCGCGCGCTAGTAAAGCCCAACTGCTTGATAAGCTGAGCCAGCGTCGCGGCATCGGGCGGCGTGTCGAGATAGAGCACGACGTCGGGCGTAATATTATGTTCCTGTAGCAGCGCCAGCGTTTCACGGCTTTTGGAGCAGCGCGGGTTGTGGTAAATCGTCACGGATGTTTGGGGTGTCATCGTCATGCTCCTTATCAGGATTTCTGGTACTGGCGGAAGCGCTGCTGCAACTGGCGAAGCTGGTCGATGCGGGCGTCGTAACGCGCCTGTTCCAGACTCCCCAATTTAACCAGTGAACTCGCGTTGCTCAGTAACCGAATCGATTGATCGAGCTGACCGCTGAGGGCCAGACTTTCCGCTCGCGCGGCCAGTTCTTCTGCCCGCTGTCCTTGTGCTGCTGCGGCTTGTGCCAGCAGATCCCAGCCGTTCGAATCGTCAGGGTGCGCGTAGGTGTAGCGATACAGTATTTTACTGGCAGCAGCAGGCTGTTTCCCTTCCACATAGGCATTCGCCAGATTAAGCTGAAGTACCGGGTTCGCCTGCATTCCCGGCACGTTTTGTAAGCGTGCGATAGCCTGTGTCGCGCGACTTTGTCCTATATCGATATCCGTCATCATATCCAGAAACCACGGATTTTCAGGCGCGCTGCTTAGCAGCGGTTGCAGCACATTACGCGCCTCATCGTACTTCTTCGCCTGATAAAGCTGGATCGCGCGGCCATATTTCGCAGCCAGTTGCTCCCGCACGTTGCCTTTTTCCCACTGCTCCAGCAGATCGTTGCTCAGCGGACGCTCCGGTGAGCCATACATACCAAAGGTGCGTATTTTGGCGAACAGGAAATCCTGAGAAGATTGTACCGGCGTGGAGCGCATCTGGTTGGCGCGGTTGCGGGCATCGGACAGGCGACTTTCCGGCAATGGGTGAGTCAGTAACATTTCCGGCGGTCTGGAGGCATAGCGAGATTGATCCGCCAGCTTTTGCAGGAAATTCGGCATGGCCTGCGGATCAAAGCCCGCGCGCTGCAACACCTGAATACCGATACGGTCTGCTTCCTGTTCATTTGACTGTGTGAACGTAATCATGCCTTGCTGTGCGCCCGCCAGCGTACCGCTGAGCGCCGCCATCCCCAACTGTGGGTTGGCCATCGCCAGCAGAATAGAACCGAGCGCGCCGACCCAGGTGAGCGGGGCGCTACGCTGCTGTGATTCCATGCTGCGCGCCAGATGGCGCTGGGTAACGTGAGAGATTTCATGTGCCAGCACCGAGGCCAGCTCGCTTTCGCTGTCGGCATAGCGGAACAGCGCGGAATGCAGCACCACGTTGCCGCCGAAGAAGGCGAAGGCGTTGATGTCGTCATTGCGGATCAGATAAAAATGGAACGGCGTACGCACTGAATCGGCCTGTTTGACCAATCTGTTGCCGAGCTGGTTAATGTAATTGGACAGCAGCGGATCGTTGATAAGCGGCGCACCAGCCCGCAACTGGCGGACGTAAAAATCGCCCATTGCCAGTTCCTGATTGATACTGAGCGTACCGCCCGCGGTGGTGCCGATATCCGGCAGCCGATCCTGCGTGTCGGCCTGAGCAGGAAGCAGGTTGCCAGCCAGTAATGCCCCAAACAGGACGGACATGACCGTTTTTCTTAACCGAATAGACATAACGGAAGATAACCTTATCAACAGCTAACGTGAAAACATTCTGCTGACTATCTTAGCCAGCGATGGCAGACAAAGAAATGCCCGAGCGGGAAAAACGTGGAGAAGAGAGAGAAAGGCAGGAAAAACCGGCACGTATGACGGTGCCGGTGGACGAACTGAAAACCGCGAATCAGGCGCTTTTCAGATAATCGAGAACGATGTCATGGTGGTTGCTGGTTTTGAAGTCGTCAAACACCTTCTCCACCTTGCCATTTTCATCGATCAGGAAGCTGATGCGATGAATACCGTCATAGGTTTTCCCCATGAAGGTTTTTTCTCCCCAAACGCCAAATCCTTCTGAAACCTGATGATCCTCATCAGAAAGCAGCGTGAAATTTAAGACTTCTTTCTCGACGAAGCGGGACAGTTTTTCTGATTTGTCCGTGCTAATACCGAGAACTTCAACGCCATGTTTTTTCAAATCGTCCATATTATCGCGCAGGCCGCAAGCCTGAACGGTGCATCCTGGCGTCATCGCTTTAGGGTAGAAATACACCAACACTTTCTGTCCCTGGAAGTCGGTTAAATTTACTTGTTCGCCATCTTGGTCGGGCAAGCTAAATTTCGGTGCGATATCACCGGCTTTCAGTGTGTTCATCACGACTCTCCGTCTTGTTTCTCTTCATGCTGTGGATATACCCATGCTATTTGCAATAATAATGGCAACGTTATGCTATTGGGCATAGTTAACGACGCTAATACTGCCTTGTGCGTGCAATTCTGTACATAGCTGATGAAAGGCTGGCTCAATAATTGAGCTATCAAGCGTGGTCGAACTGTGTGCGGCAATCTGAATATACAGCTGCGGCGGCTTGTCACCTTCGGCGGGCTGGGTTTTTGAAACCAGCTCAGCAATGTTTAACTGGTGAGAATCGAACAAATCGGTAAAACGCTCGATGATGTGAGGAGAGTCGGCAACGTCAACCTTCACCCAGACGGTAGAAGGTGTTGGCTGGCTGGCCTGCGACTCTGTCCGCTTCATCACGATCAGCAAATCCATCTCCGCGCCTTTCAGCGGCAGGGTTGATTCAATCAGCGTTATCGCGTTCCAACTGCCGGACAGTAGCATAATGAAAGTGAACTCTTTGCCCAGCATAGCAAGACGGCTATCTTCGATGTTGCAGCCACAGCTACTGACGTGGCGGGTAATCGCATTGACAATACCGGGGCGATCAACCCCCAGCGCGGTAATAACCAGATAGTGTTCTTGTGAGCTTGGCAACATCGTGCTTCCTGTCTTTTTTCCCATTAATCACATGGTAAACATAAAAAATTGCCTGGAGCAATTTTTAACGCCGCTTGCGGTGGCCCGAAGGGCGGCGGACAGGGATAGTCCGCCGTAAAAAACTGGAGCAATTTTTAACGCCGCTTGCGGTATATCAGACAATATTTCGTGATTGTGGGCATTCCGCGCTAAGGTAAGCGTTGGTAACCAGAGATAAAGCGCCTTCCATCATGCGACGCCATCAAATAAATACCGACTGGGTAAAACAGGCTCAGCATCCCGCCTCGTTCGAACGAATTGAGGCTTTTTTCCGTGGTCATGGCTACGATCCCCACCGACACGATACCTATGCGATTGGACGGACGTTATCCGGCGTGCAGCGTTTTCACTATCGCGGCAACCTGTGCAATAGCGTGCCGGGGGGAACGCTGGTGCTTCATCCGGATGAGATTCATGATGGCGAAGCGGGTTCTGTCGACGGCTTTCAGTACCGCATGATTTACGTTGAGCCTGCGCTGATTCAAAAAATACTCGGTGGTAAACCTTTGCCCTTCATTAACGGCGGTATATCCAACGATCCACGTCTGTTTGCGGCAACAGAACCGTTACTCAGAGCGATGGAAGAAGCGTTTGATGAGCTGGAAAAAGACGATGTGCTCTACGATCTGGCGCAGGCGCTATCGGCTGTGGGGGGGCAGCGGCATCCGCGGCGTTTGTTCGACTATCACGCTGCCGAGCGGGCGCGTGAATATATTCATGATGCCTTTGATAAGACCATTACGCTTGATGAGCTGGCACAGGTGAGCGGTCGAGACCGCTGGAGCCTGACACGTGATTTCCGCGCGCTCTTTGGTACGACGCCGTACCGCTACGTCACCATGCGCCGTCTCGAACACTGTCGGCGGCTCATGCTGGCTGGTGACAGTCTCGTCGATATTGCTGCCCGGACGGGTTTCGCCGATCAAAGCCATATGACGCGCCATTTCGTGAAGGCATTTGGCCTTTCCCCCGGTCACTGGCAGCGCATGTTTGCTGCGTCTTAGCCTGCTTGCACAATCGTTCAATACAGTCGGTACTCTGCTTAGTTAGTCTGAGGGCGTCATCATAAGGAGAGACGATATGTATAAATCCATTAATTTTGCCCAAAAGTTAGCGTTATTCGACGATCGCTGGCAGCCGAAAGTAATCGCTGAGATGAATGACTATCAATTCAAAATCGTTAAAATTCAGGGCGATTTTATCTGGCATTCCCACCCCGAAACGGATGAAACGTTCATCGTGCTGGAAGGCCAATTGAGAATCGATTTTCGTGACGGTGATGTGCGCATCAATGCCGGAGAAATGTATGTCGTTCCGAGCGGCGTTGAACACAAGCCTTATGCAGAACACGAAGTAAAGCTGCTGCTCATTGAACCGAAAGGTGTTCTGAATACGGGACATGAAGGCGGCGGGCGGACGGCTGAAAATGATATTTGGATTTGATCAGTTGAGTGAAAAATAACCGAAGACGTCCTGCGAGTGACGCATAAGTCGCAGTAAACGGGCTGCTTTTGTACCAAAACATCAGAAGCATTTTTAATTTCGTTTACTGCGTCATAAAAAAACCTGCGTCAGGCACCTACAACGCCCTTGTCCGCTTGCTTTTGCATAGAAGTCAAAAGTACCATGAAGCACTTGTTTGTGGAGGGGATGGCCAATGTTTACGGGAAGTATTGTTGCGCTAGTTACGCCGATGGACGCCAAAGGCGCCGTCGATCGGGCGAGCTTGAAAAAACTGATTGATTATCATGTCGCTAGCGGTACATCGGCGATTGTCTCTGTCGGCACGACGGGGGAATCTGCCACGCTGAGCCACGACGAGCATGGCGATGTCGTGCTGCTTACGCTGGAACTGAGCGACGGACGTATTCCTGTCATCGCTGGAACCGGTGCGAATGCTACCGCTGAAGGCGTTTCACTGACCAAACGCTTTCATGGCACCGGTGTTGTTGGCTGCCTGACGGTCACACCGTACTACAATAAACCGACGCAGGAAGGCCTGTACCAGCACTTCAAAGCGATTGCCGAGCATACCGATCTGCCGCAAATCCTGTATAACGTACCTTCCCGCACCGGCTGCGACATGCTGCCGGAAACCGTTGCCCGTTTGTCCGAAGTGAAAAATATTGTCGCAATTAAAGAAGCGACGGGGAACTTAAGTCGGGTAAGCCAGATCCAAGAGCTGGTTAGTGAAGACTTCATTTTGCTGAGCGGCGATGACGCTAGCGGTCTGGACTTTATGCAACTCGGCGGTAACGGGGTGATTTCCGTAACGGCGAACATTGCTGCGCGTGAAATGGCGGAACTTTGCAGGCTGGCAGCGCAGGGCAATTTTGTTGAAGCGCGTCGTTTGAATCAGCGCCTGATGCCACTGCATCAGAAATTATTTGTTGAACCCAATCCTATTCCGGTGAAGTGGGCCTGTAAGGAATTGGGACTCATGGCGACCGATACGCTGCGCCTGCCGATGACACCGCTGACCGATTCCGGTCGTACGGTGATGGGGCAAGCACTTAAGCAAGCGGGTTTGCTGTAATCGTTAGGGAGATTTAATGAGTTATTCATTACAAAAGTCGATGGTGGCGAAAGTTGTTGGCATATCACTCGTGATGTTGCTGGCGGCTTGTTCCAGCGATCAGCGCTATAAGCGTCAGGTCAGTGGCGATGAATCCTATCTGAAGGCATCGGCGCTGCACGCGCTGAATACGCCTGCCGGGATGATTTTACCGGTGCAGAACGGGGATTATGATATACCGCCAGTGACCCTGAATGGTGCGGTCGGCAAGGAACTGGATATTCGTCCTCCAGTGCAGCCATTGGCTTTGTTGAATGGTTCCCGTACCCAGATCTCAGGAGATACGGCAACGCTGTTGTTAGAAAACAGCGCGCAAAACAGCCAGCTCTGGTCTCAGGTTATCCGCGTGTTGCAAGACAAAGCATTCACCATTGCCAGCCGTCAGGATGCCAGCCAAACGCTGACGACCGACTGGATCTCATGGCCGCGTGAAGATGAAGACGTCCCGTATCAAGGACGTTATCAGATTTCCGTGCAGCAGCAAGGTTATCAGGTCGCACTGGTCGTGAAACTGCTGGGATTACAGCTGAACGGTCAGCCGGTGACGGCGGGCGATCAGGCTCAGCGCTACACCGGCTTGATGCTGAATGCGCTTAGCAATGGTCTGGACTCTCAGGCAACCGCACGTGAAAACGCGCTGGCAAACCGCACTATTGGTTCGCTGGATGTGCAGAGCGGGGCGGATGACACTGGCTTGCCACTGCTGATTGTGCGTGGCCCGTATACCGTGGTGTGGGATCGTCTGCCTGTCGCGCTGGACAAAATCGGCATGAAGGTTAACGATCGCAGCCGTCCGCAAGGTTCTGTCTCCGTGACGTATCGTGCACCGAGCGGCGGAACCTGGGATGACCTGGGCGCGAAAAATCCTGAACTGCCTAACGGCGATTACAAATTGCAGGTCGGCGATTTAGATAACCGCAGCAGTCTGCAATTTATCGACTCCAAAGGGCATACGCTAACCCAGTCTCAGAACGATGCACTGGTGGCCGTATTCCAGGCGGCGTTCAGTAAATAACGCATAAGTAAACCAAGGGTCGGATTATCCGGCCCTTCTTCATTCAACAATCTCTACCCGAATTGACGGGCGCTATCGGCAACCGTTCGGGGAAGCGTTAAATATCGGGTCGTACTTGTTGACCCTCACTGTGTGGAGTAATTAAAGATGCAAAAGCTAGCTGAGCTGTATCGTGGAAAGGCGAAAACCGTCTACACCACCGAAGATCCCGATCTACTGGTGCTGGAGTTCCGCAATGATACATCAGCAGGAGACGGTGCACGCATTGAGCAGTTTGACCGTAAAGGAATGGTGAATAACAAGTTCAACCATTTCATCATGAGCAAACTGGAAGAAGCTGGAATCCCAACTCAAATGGTGAGCCTGCTGTCTGACAATGAAGTGCTGGTTAAGAAACTGGACATGGTGCCGGTCGAGTGTGTCGTGCGCAACCGCGCGGCGGGATCGCTGGTAAAACGTCTGGGCATCGAAGAAGGCATCGAGCTGAACCCGCCGTTGTTCGATCTGTTCCTGAAAAACGATGAGATGCATGACCCGATGGTGAACGAATCTTACTGCAAGACGTTCGGCTGGGTGAATGAAGAGAATCTGGCTCGCATGAAAGAGCTGAGCTACAAGGCGAACGACGTACTGAGCAAACTGTTTGGCGACGCTGGGCTGATTCTGGTCGATTTCAAGCTGGAATTCGGTCTGTTCAAAGGTGAAGTCGTGCTGGGTGATGAGTTCTCACCAGACGGTAGCCGCCTGTGGGACAAAGAAACGCTGAACAAAATGGATAAAGACCGTTTCCGTCAAAGCCTCGGTGGCTTGATTGAAGCGTATGAAGAAGTTGCGCACCGTATCGGCGTAAAATTAGACTAATTGCGCAATCGTTTACGTTCGGGTCGCCAGTTGGCGATAGGCTGACGGCCTGAATGTTTTTCCGATTTTCCTCTCGAAAAACTGGTTTTCTCTTCTCGTCTCTGCCCGAATGATTTGCTCACTTGGCCCTTACTTCGATTCCTGCCCCTGACCCTGATTAATGCTATCATCGCGGTTTGCTTAACGCTCAATCCGACTACTTTCGACAGACTCGCATCCATGACCTATCTCGATCCAACATTGTTAATTCTGCTCGTCCTGGCGGGGCTGGGTATCATCAGTCACAACATGACCGTCACGCTGGCGATTCTGGTTCTGCTGGCGATACGTATCACGCCGTTGAACAGCTATTTCCCGTGGGTGGAAAAATATGGCCTGAGCATCGGTATCGTCATTTTGACGATTGGCGTGATGGCACCGATTGCCAGCGGAAAAATTACCGCCAGTGAAGTCATGCATTCCTTCCTGCACTGGAAATCTCTGTTGGCGATCCTTATTGGCGTTGCTGTGTCCTGGCTTGGCGGACGCGGCGTGTCGCTGATGAGTAACCAGCCCTCCGTGGTGGCGGGGCTACTGGTGGGCACGGTCATGGGCGTGGCGCTGTTTCGCGGCGTTCCCGTTGGGCCGCTAATCGCCGCAGGGCTGCTTTCCCTGCTGATTGGCAAGACCTGATTGATCCGGCGCGTGTGATGATGTTGCGTGATTTTCTCCACAGCCAACGCCAGCAGCAGCGCTATGGTGTCCGGCGACTGCTGGTGCTGAGTGGTGAAGCGGACTGGTGTGAAGAACAGGCGCTGGCGCTCAGCCGCCAATTGTCTGGCGACTGGCTGTGGATCGGCGAATCTGTACCTGATTCCGTCACTTCGCTGCCAGCCAGCCGAGTGCGGACGCTGCTAGGGCGAGAGTTTCTCCATGCGGTGTTTGATGCGCGCAAAGGCGTGGACGTCGAGGCGCTGGCGATGCTATCAGGCACGCTACAGGTCGGTAGTTGGCTGATCATGCTGGTGCCGTCGTGGCAGTCATGGCCGACGCTGCCGGATGAAGACAGCCTGCGCTGGAGCGAGCAAGAACAGCCGATTGCTGCCCCGCACTTTATCCAGCATTTTCAGCGCCAGCTGTTGGCCGATGAAGACGTTGTCCTCTGGCAGCAAGATCAGGAAGTCGTGATTCGTCCACTGGGCGAACGCACTGACTGGCAGCCTGCGAATGGTGAACCGACAGCGCAACAGCAGCATATTCTGCATGAGCTGAATGCCGCAGAATCTGGTGTGTTTGTGATTACCGCACCGCGCGGACGGGGGAAATCAGCACTGGCGGGAATGCTGACGCAGCGCAGTCGCGGAACCTGCTGGATTACCGCACCGTCTCGTGCTGCGGCGGAGATTCTGCAACAGCACGCACGTACCGATGCGCAGTTCTGGGCACCGGATGCGCTGCTGGCACACTGCCGCCTGCATGGCGCTCCCAATGTCGACTGGTTGTTAATTGATGAAGCAGCGGCGGTTCCGTCTTCCGTGCTTTCCGCGCTGTTGCCGTATTTTCCCCGTATTCTGATGACCACGACGGTGCAAGGGTATGAAGGCACCGGGCGGGGATTTCTACTGAAGTTTTGTGCGACGCTGCCGCAGTGGCGGGCATTTACGCTGAACGAGCCTCTGCGCTGGGCCGCGAACGATCCACTGGAACGGGTGTTGGATCAGGCGCTGTTATTCAACGAGCCCGAAGTGTTTCATTCCCCACATCAGCCTGATCGACCTATTCCCTCTTCTGCGCTGGAAAGTCGAATCGAACGTGCCGACGACTGGCTAATACACCCTGAGCGTCTGGCGTGGTGCTACGCGCTTTTGTGCAGTGCACATTACCGTACTTCGCCGCTGGATTTGCGTCGCCTGATGGACGCGCCGGGCATGCATATTGCCAGCGCACAGGTGGCGGGCGAGATGTGTGGTGTGCTGTGGCTGGTGGAGGAAGGCGGACTGTCAGCTTCACTGGCTCATGAGGTGTGGGCAGGACGACGACGCCCGCGCGGTAATCTGGTGGCGCAGTCGCTGGCGGCACACGCGGGTTTATGGCATGCGCCGACGCTGCGTGCGCGCCGCGTGAGCCGTATTGCAGTTGCATCGTCATGTCGCCGACAGGGGATTGGTCGGGCACTCATTGCAGAGCAGATGCGCGAGGCACAGCGACGAGCGTTGGATTATCTGTCGGTTAGCTTTGGCTATCAGCCAGACTTGTGGGCATTCTGGCAGTCGTGTGGGTTTCAACTGATGCGTATTGGTAGCCATATTGAGGCCAGCAGCGGCTGTTACAGCGCGATGGCGGTGCTGCCGCTGAGCGAAGCGGGGTATCGGTTGGCAGAGCAGGGAAGTCAGCAATTGGCGCGTAACTGGCGCTGGTTACAGCGCTTGATTCCGCTGAACCTCGCACTGCCGCAGACAGGAAATACCGAGCTGGATGAAGACGACTGGCGTGAGCTGGCGGGATTTGCGTTTGCGCATCGGCCGATGGAGGCCAGCTTCGCCGCACTTTGCCGCTTGTTGATTCACACCACATTGTCGCTACCTGCGCTACGCCTGCTGGCAGAAAAGCCGGATGAAAGCGAGCAGATAGCCATAACACTGGGGCTGACCGGCAGGAAAGCACTCCTGAAACGCTGGCGTGAAGAAACCACCAGTGCGCTGGTCGATCTCGATGCGCAGCGGTGTGAGCGCTGGAAGGACGCTGTAATGGTTAACACCACCGGATGATGTGTTCGATGTGCCAAGACGGTCATAGGGATACTCAATCGGCACGTTGAGTATGGGCGGATTTATTGCGTCTCTAACAGTCGGAAAATCAGCGGAGTTTTCCCCTGTTTGTCAGAATAGTCGGCAATTAATGTGAGATCGGTTTTCCGCTCGCCAGACCAGAGCTGACATTCCACTCGCTTGCGCTGAGGTTCGGCGTCTGTCGCGTAGCTGCACAGAGGAATCCGGCCTGTTTTGTCGGGGGTAAAGGCAACGTCATAAGGTGGAATCGCCAAATCTGCCAGATTTTCCCCTGCGCTATCCAGCTCCTCCAGAATCTCTTCGTAAATCGCAGGGCTCACGCCAAAATCCAATAACGTCGCGGGATCGCCATGTTGGATGCTCTTCAATAGCGCGCCCGCGAGCCGATACATTTCTTCTCTGTCATCCGTCATCTCTCACTTCCTTGCCTTGAACTAAACCGTCCCACTCTACATCATCAGCGACGGCCTGCGAATTTTTGCAGCACATTTGCTATTGCCAAGGTTTCTGGTAGAAAAGAATCTCATTATTTTTGCTGAGTCAGGATAAGCCGATGCTGGAATTACGTCCCAACTGTGAACACTGCGATTGTGATTTGCTGCCGGATGCCGAAACGTATATCTGCTCCTACGAATGCACGTTCTGTCCTGACTGCGCAGATACCGTCTTTCATCACGCCTGCCCAAACTGCGGCGGCGAACTGGTTAAACGGCCGGTGCGTCCGGCACGCTGTCTGGCGAACGATCCCGCTTCAACGATCCGTATTATCAAACCGCACTGACAAGGCGAGGGCGGAATATTCCCTTTGTCGTTGCAAAAAATGGAACATCTCATTCAGTAATTCCCGATTTCTCCTGTTATTGCGCGGCGTATAGTGAGAGCTAACCGTACTTTATGACGAATATCGGCAGGTGACGCGTTCGGCGCATGCCTTCAGGAGAGAAACGTGAATCAAGATTATGTTGTTGTTCAGCAGCCTTCGAAGGCGAATCGGTTAATCCTGCTGTTTCATGGCGTGGGGGATACCGCCGCAGGCATGGCGCAGATTGGGCGCTATTTTGCCGCCGCCTTGCCGCAGGCGATGGTGATCAGCATTGCTGGACCGTTCAGCAGCGGCTATGGCGACGGGCGGCAGTGGTTCTCTGTTCAGGGAGTCACGGAAGAGAATCGTTTCTCTCGCATTGAGGCGAATCTGCCGCGTTTTATTGAGACGGTGCGCCACTGGCAAGAGCAAAGTGGTATGAGTGCGGAACAAACTGTGCTGGTGGGCTTCTCGCAAGGTAGCATTATGTCGCTGGAGGCCTTGAAGTCTGAGTCCTCGCTGGCTGGGCACATTATCGCGTTCAGCGGTCGCTTTGCTGTGCTGCCAGAAAAAGCCTTTGCTGATGTTGCGGTGCACCTGATTCACGGCGAAGCGGACGGCGTGATTGTGGTTGGACATGCGCATGCTGCCGCTCAGCGCTTTCAGGAACTGGGGACGTCGTTTACGCTGGATGTTGCCCCCGCTGTCGGGCACGGCATTGATGAACGGATGTTGAAACAGGCCTTGTCTTACCTCAAATAAAAATCTATCCCGCTATACCCGTCATACTTCAAGCTGCTTGAGCGTTGTTCCCTTAAATGCCCAGTTCTTTATGGGCTGGCTTTAAAGGACCAACGCCTTGCGCTGTTCAATTTGCTCACGTTTTATCACGCCGCTCGAATTATTTTTTATTCCATCAGATTATCTTATTGCTCATTTATGAATATCTCTATTCAAAGTAGAGGCTCTATTTTTAGGAATGAGAATTTATCCATATTAAAAAGAATATAATCCATATTTGAATGTTAAATAATATAGGCAATGTTTTTATTTGTGTTGAGTGTTCAATATTTATCTTATTTTTTCAGATATAAATATCGCATCCTTATGGAAAAAGAGGGTGTGCCATGTTTAAACGAATTAAAGTCATTACCATCCTTGTTATCTTATTGTTTGTATTGGGGATATCTCAGTTTTTAACTGGTGCGTTATCCGTTCGTGCACTGATTAACGACAGAGAGGGATTCCTTGTTTCCCAACGCTCTAACCAGAATGTGGCCGCATTTACTGATGCATGGATTATGATGAATCAGACGCGTATCGCTATCGGTTCTATTATACAAAACATGATGATGGGGAATGCGGATAAAGAGGCTATGCAGGCTCTTTTACAACAAGCCAAATCGCAATTGGCCGCCTCAGAGAGTAGTTATAAACACTATTTGTCTCTACCGAATACGCCCGGGTTGGATGAAGCATTATCCAAAAAACTTGAGGCGAGCTATACCGCTTACGACAAGTTACTGAATGATATTGTGGATTCGCTTTCCGGTGGGTTAGCGGGGGCGGCGATGAAATTGAGTAGCGGTGCCACGCCGCTGAACGTGGCCATGCAGGACGCCTATATTACGTGGCGAGCGGCGCAAAACCAGCTGTCGGATGACGGGCTACAGGAAAACCACGCTGCATTTGAAACGATGCTGTGGCTTCTGGGTGCACTTTCCGTCGTCGTCGTGCTGGTGATTATCCTCAGTTGGATCGGGTTGCAGCGTATTCTTTTGCATCCGCTGCGTACGCTCATGCGGCATATCAGCGCGATTGCCGAGGGCGATCTGACGCATCCTATTGATGCGACCGGTCGTAATGAGATGAGCCAGCTTGCGGCGGGGCTACATCATATGCAGCAGTCATTAATCCGTACCGTCAGTCTGGTGCGCGACAGTTCCCACTCCATCCACTCTGGGGCCAGTGAAATCTCGGTAGGTAGCAACGATCTGTCTTCGCGTACGGAGCAGCAGGCGGCATCACTACAGGAAACGGCGGCCAGCATGGAGCAACTGACCTCAACGGTGAAGCAGAACTCAGACAACGCGCGTCAGGCTACGCTGCTGGCAAAAAATGCGTCGGAAACGGCCAATAAAGGCGGCACTGTCGTCGATAATGTCGTGAAAACGATGAATGAGATTGCCGACAGTTCACAAAAAATCGCCCACATTACCAGCGTGATTGATAGCATCGCCTTCCAAACCAATATTCTGGCGCTGAATGCGGCGGTAGAAGCAGCGCGAGCCGGGGAGCAAGGGCGAGGTTTTGCCGTGGTGGCGGGTGAAGTGCGAACGCTGGCGCAGCGCAGTGCTCAGGCCGCCAAAGAGATCAAATCGCTGATTGATGATTCGGTTAGCCGTGCTAATACCGGATCTTTGCAGGTGAAAGACGCGGGTGACACGATGAAAGAAATCGTCGGTGCGGTGAGCCGGGTAACGGATATCATGGGGGAAATCTCCTCGGCGTCCGATGAGCAAAGCCGGGGAATCGATCAGGTTGGGCAGGCGGTCAATGAAATGGATCGCGTCACTCAGCAAAACGCCTCGCTGGTGGAAGAGTCCGCGTCTGCCGCAGCGGCATTGGAAGAGCAGGCCAGATATTTACAAAACGCGGTGGCGGTGTTCAAGATTAATCAGGCAGCCGCGCAGGAACATCGTGCCGAGAGCGCGCCTTCACTTGCTACATTACCGAAATCGCTGTTACCTAAACCTGCTCATGCCGGGTCATCGAATGCAAATTGGGAAACGTTTTAGCTGACGTAAGTGTTTAATGGAAATGAGTATTTAACGGAAGAGTAAGCATCCAAACCGCCTGCACGCGAGCTAAGCCTCGCGCTGCGGGCGGTTTGACGATGATAGGTATCAGGGTTTTTTCTTCGGCCAGTCGTCGTCTTCTTCATTGTCCCACTTGTCGTTGTTGTCACGGTGTGGGGGCAATTTCGGTTTGTTGAGCAGAAAACGCGTATGGTCAACGTTGCGCAATTCTTTGATGCCGTTAATCAGCATGCCTATCAGGACAATCAGAATTATCCACCAGTAATCAGCCAGCCATGCCATGGTTACGCCTCATCAACATTATGAATATAACGGGTAAACAGCTGCGGCAAGTTCTGGCAAAGCCAGTGATAGCCTGCAATGTCCTCATCTTGCCAAGCGGCAAGAATGAGGTCGGGTGTCAGCTGTTCTTCCGCATACTGTGCTAGTGGATAATAGCTGATATGCCAGAGTTCGGCTGCGACACCGCCGAGATCGTGCGCATAAGGTCGATAAAAACCGTATTCATGCATGTGCGCACTCAGCCACGCGTTCAGTGCGGCAAAGTAACCGCCTTCTTCATATTCCCACGGCTCCAACTGGAGCGAACGGCCTGCGGGTAATAAATCGGGATCGTAGATATCGAGATCGCTGCCCCAATGGTGGCGGCTAGAGCCGGGCATAGCGGACCAGCGCAGAATGGCTTCACAGCGCTCGCCTTCGTTCAGAGATAACACGTCCAGCGGCTGGCTGTTGGCATCCATGACGGGACGCTCACCGCGAAATTTGCCATTCCAGATCTGACGCTGGCGCTCGAAATCACGAAACGTACTGGCGGGCTGTAGGTTAAATCCCGCCGTTTTTGCCGCCTGCTGTAGCGCCAGAAATGCGGTTACTGCCTCCGGCTGAAGACGATGACGCCCCTGTAAAGCGACCAAATGCTGGTCGCTTTTACCGGTTAATGTAGCTGGCGTCATCATGCGATGAGCTGCTCCATAATGCGCTGGTACATGCGGCTCAGCAGTTGCAGGTCTGCCGCGCTGACGCATTCATCGACTTTGTGGATCGTCGCGTTTACGGGGCCCAGTTCAACGACCTGCGCGCCCATGCGGGCAATGAAACGGCCATCGGAGGTGCCACCGGTTGTCAGTAGCTCTGGCGTGACCTCGTTGTAATGCTTGACGGCATTCACTACGGCATCGACCAGCTCGCCGCGTGCGGTCAAGAATGGCTGGCCGGAGAGCTTCCAGTCGATGGTGTACTTAAGCTGGTGGCGATCCAGTAATTCAGCCACGCGCTGTTGGATTAACACGTCCGTCAATTCGGTGCTGAAGCGGAAATTGAACTGCACAGACAGTTCGCCGGGGATGACGTTATTGCTGCCGGTGCCTGCCTGAATATTGGCGATTTGCATCGTGGTCGGCGGGAAGAAGGCGTTGCCCTGATCCCACTCGGTTGCGATCAGTTCGTTAAGCGCCGGTGCTGCGCGGTGAACGGGGTTGTCCGCCAGATGAGGATACGCAACGTGCCCTTGTACGCCGTGTACGCGCAGATTCGCGGTGATAGAACCACGGCGGCCATTTTTGACCACATCACCCACAACATGCGTACTGGACGGTTCGCCGACCAGACAGTAGTCCAATCGCTCGTTGCGAGCCATCAGCGCCTCAACCACTTTCACGGTACCGTTTACGGCGCTGGCTTCTTCGTCTGAGGTAATCAGGAACGCCAGACGCCCCTGATGATTAGGATGGGCAGCGACAAAGCGCTCGGCGGCAATCACCATCGCAGCCAGTGAGCCTTTCATGTCCGCCGCGCCGCGACCGTACAGCATGCCGTCACGAATGATGGGTTCAAACGGTGGATGCTGCCAGTGGCTTTCATCACCGCTGGGAACCACATCGGTGTGTCCGGCGAAGGCCAGCGTTTTCCCTGTGCCGCGCCATGCCCAGAAATTCTGGGTATCGCCAAAATCCATCGCTTCGACGGTAAAGCCAATCGCCGTCAGGCGTTCAATCATGAGCGCCTGGCAACCCTCGTCATTCGGGCTGAGGGAAGGGCGTTTAATTAACTGTTGAGCGAGTTCTATGACTGGGCAAGACACGTTATTTGTTCTCCGCAATAAATTTCTGGTAGCTGTCGATACTGAAACCAAGCAGCGCGTGGCCGTCATCGGTTATCAGCAACGGCCGTTTAATCACCGCTGGCTGTTCCAACATCAGGTTTTTGGCGGCCTCTGCGTTGTCGCTGGTATCGCTGTTGATCTGTTCACGCAATTCTTCGCTGAGCTTACGCCAGGTCGTTCCGCGTGTGTTGAGTAAGGCCTGAAACCCCAGTTGGTCGATAAAGCGCTGTAGCAGCTGTTCATCCAGACCGTCGGCACGGTAATCATGGAAGCGATACGTCACCTGCTGATCGTCCAGCCAGCGGCGCGCTTTCTTTATAGTGTCACAGTTTTTGATGCCGTACATGGTCAGCGCCATAGGGATAAAATCCTTTCTGCTTATTGGGTTGCATGACGATTGCTGTTCAGGACAGCACAGCCTGACTGAGCTTAATCGTGCGATAGCCCAGCATGCCGAAAAAAGGCGGGGAGATCTACTGTGAACTGTGTAGCAGAAATGTGAAGAAGTATAGTTTTTATACTTTCATAACACTTTTTCCTGATTAAAAAGTGTGCATATAATGCGTCGCCGTTAATCACCAAGAGGTTCGCATGGTAGAAGTAGAAGTAAGTACTTGGAAAGATTTTATTGAAGCAATGTTACGTAAATAATAACGAGAAGTACTGTTAGTCATTGCATACCATACCAGGAATAAAATCATACGAATAAAGCAGTATTGAGTCTCTCAATACTGCTTTTTTTCTCCCCGCCATACTTCAATCTTATGCGCATTCGTAGCGTTCTTTCCTCATGTCTCGCCCCATAACCTTGCCGATCCAAAGAGAACACTGCTGCCATTTTTATCACCAGATAATACATAACAGCATGATTAGAATGCGTATTCCAGACCGACGCTGGTGCTGTAATTGCCTTTTCTGGAGTTACCACCAAACTCATTGGAATATTGCAGCCATGTATGCAGATTGGTTGTCAGGTTGACCATAACCCCAGCGTCTGCGACGCCCCAGTCTTTTTCTGAAGCCGCGCTTGGCATGGAGAAGTGACCACTCATAGAGTTTAATCCCGCGGTGACTGGGCGCACATTACTTGCCATGTAATCATGATTCCAGGCCATCCCGATGTAAGGGTTAATGTCCAAACTGGCCACGAGTAAGTGGGCCTGAGTTTGCCAGCCAAGACTGGAAACCAGAGAATTACGATGCTGTTCAGAAAACCACATGGCCGAGCTGTTATTTCCGCGCTCACGATAACCTTCTACCTCAACGGATTGACGTTCCAGACGCGCAAAAGGCCCTGTTTTGACGGATGTCCCCAGATCAAACCACCAGCCAGCATCAATCCCACCACCAAAATGGCGTCCTTTCACTGAGCCGGATTCTGTGCGCGTAGCCGGGCCGATGTTAATGGTGCGATAAACATCATCAAAGTGAGAAGAACCAGCATTGACGAAGGTGCTCATCCAGGGATGGTCGGCGTGGTAGACCTGATAAAGCGCAACGCTGTGGTCATACAATGTGTAGCCTGCGCCATCAAGCGCCGTCTTTTGGTTAGAGACGGTGACCAGCGCCCCGATGTTAAGGTTGTCACTTAATCTCACGTCGCCACCGACTGAAGCAAAGCGGTTATTACTACTGCTTGAAAAAGTATCGTCGGTTGAGTTGGCCTGATGGCGGTAATCACCATTAGCGAATACCCGCGTATCGCCGCCATAGGTATCGGTAAGGATCGCTTTGCGTAACAAGTTGTACTGCGACTTTGTTGCCTGTAGAGGAGCTTTGCTCAGTAATGAAATTTTACCTGGCGCTGAAATTTCAGATAAAACGACACTGGCGAGCATCTTGTTGACACCCGTTGTAGGATGGACATTGTCAGCAAAAAGATAGGTATATTCTGTGCCGCCAGCGTAGTTTCCTGTATTGCAAAAAAGTGATGAGGTTGTGTTACAGGCACCACTGGTGGTGTTGATAATGCCATAGGTTGATGGCGTTGCCATTATTTCAGACAACAATCCATACGTATTGACAGGGATTATATTTAAACCATTATCACTCAACGTGCGAAGTCCGCTGTTTAATGTATTGTTATATTGATTGGCTACGTCCTGATATTTTTCTTGTAGGTTGCGTCTTGCGGCATCGGGGGTTGCGCCAAGGTTGGTGAGGTTATAAACAACGACATATTTCCCTCCTGCATGATATAGATTATTTAGTAATGATATTTCAGTATTCGCAACAGGAATGATTTTACTGGTTTCAGTTGAAGGCGATGATTCATAAATAGAATAGATATCATTGGAGCCTCCCCAGAACTGATAAAGCGTTGATGCGCTAATTTTATTGCTTTGAATATAATTGTTAA
Organism: Pectobacterium polaris; assembly: GCF_002307355.1. NCBI lineage: Bacteria > Pseudomonadati > Pseudomonadota > Gammaproteobacteria > Enterobacterales > Pectobacteriaceae > Pectobacterium > Pectobacterium polaris. The sequence goes on from NZ_CP017481.1 coordinate 2,532,174, forward strand.
CTTGAGATTGAATCGTCGGCGAAAATATAACGCCCAGTGAATAATTATTAATAATACCGGCCCCACCCCAGGCATAGTTGGTTCCTCCTGAGGATGAATCTGTTGCCGACAGACCTAGCCCATCTGCAACATACATCGTAGCTGTTTCCCCAGGGTTGGTTGTAAACCTTGATGTTCCGATGCCTAACGCATGTGAAAGATTGCCTGCATCACTTAAGCTATCACCAAAAACGACCGTGTTGTTAAAAGTCTCTGCTTCCGTAGATGATGTGTAAATCAGCAATGCAAAAATAATAAATAGTAAAAATGCCTTTGATTTCATCCATAACACTCTGTTTATTAAATCAACATAATTACTGTTATAAGTAATTGTCAGGAGTCTTCGGATGGTTTTCATAATTTTTATCCCCCCGGGATTGTGAGAAAATAATATGTTCAGGTAATTGGATACGGATAATCGAGAATAAGGAATTTACTTTCGGTAGTTGATAATAACGAATGAAGATTATTAGTGTTGAGGTTGCGATATATAGGATATGTCTTATATGTAAAACTATGAGAGCTATCTTAGCTACGATGTTTTCCTTATTACGGAGAACATGCTGGCTATAGATACGGCCGTCATACTTCAAGACGCTGGTGTTGGCTTTTTAACTACCTGGACTGATATCGGCCCTTTGTACATAGGGGGCCGGTATCAGTGTTGCTCTAGGGTAACTCAGGGGTAAAAGAGGAAACTTGAGTAAATAAAAGAGGATATTATTAGTTTGCGTATAGATTTTATTTTATCGAATTAATTCATCATGATGGCTGGTTAAGCGCAAATTTTGCAGCGGCAATCGCGTGGAGCCTGCTGGTATCAAAAAGAGGAACTTTCGCATCCTGGGCACTGATTAATAGCGGGATCTCAGTACAACCCAGAATGATGCCTTCCGCGCCTTGCTGTTCAAGCTGCTGGATGATGTCCCGATAGACCTGCCGCGATGCCTCGTTGATATTTCCCAGACACAGCTCATCGTAAATGATGCGATTGACGGCCTCTTTCCCCTCATCATCGGGAACCATCACCTCCACGGCAAATCGTTCCTGAATGCGCTGGCGATAGAAATCCTGCTCCATTGTGTAGCGGGTTCCAAGCAAACCGACTTTCTTCAATCCGTGCTGTTTCAGGCTGGCACCGGTGGCATCGGCAATATGCAAAAGAGGAAGCTGACAGGCGCGTTCAACGTCATCGGCCACTTTATGCATGGTGTTGGTACAGATGACGATCGCCTCCGCTCCCGCCTGACGTAATCCTACTGCGATATTGCTGAGTACGGCGGATGACTGCGCCCAATCACCTTGTGACTGCAACCGTTCGATCTCGTGGAAATCGACGCTGTGCAGGATGATTTTAGCGGAGTGCAGGCCGCCAAGTTGGCTTTTCACATACTCGTTGATCATGCGGTAATACGGGATGGTAGATTCCCAACTCATACCCCCGATCAGACCCAGCGTTTTGCTTATCATGATGCCTTCCTTCATATCGTAAAAAGTGATGAATCGACCAGAACTGAACTCTCTGCGTTCTGCATCGGGTTAAAATAGGACAGCGGAGTTACGTGGTATACATTTTTAGCGACTTTTATCACTTTTTATCCAACTTCAACTGGACAAAAGGCCAATCTATTGTTGTACTGTACCTGACACAGATTTTGTGTCTTTCATTCATGTAAAGGTAAGTTTGATGTCTAAGATTAAAGGTAGTGTTAAGTGGTTCAATGAGTCTAAAGGCTTCGGTTTCATCACTCCTGAAGATGGTAGCAAAGACGTGTTCGTACACTTCTCTGCCATCCAGAGCAATGGTTTCAAAACTCTGGCTGAGGGTCAGCGTGTAGAGTTCGAAATCACTGACGGTGCCAAAGGTCCTTCAGCTGCTAACGTTAACGCTATTTAATTATACCGATTTCGTGAAAAACCCGCCGATGGCGGGTTTTTTTTGCTTTATTTTCCACGTGCTATCAATTTTCACGAGCTAGCAATTTCCACGTGACATCAGTGTGTTGTCACCCACGTGACCAGAGCAAATGCCAGTGCGGTCATGAGCAACGAACCCGCCAGATTCAACAGTACGTGTAACCCCGCCGCCGCAAGCTGCCCACTTTGCAGGAACATGACGACTTCTGCGGAAAAGGTCGAAAACGTCGTTAAACCGCCGCACAGCCCGGTGGTAATCAATATTTTCCAGTCCTGATCGAGATGAGGATGGCGCAGGAAGAAAGCGAGTGCGCCGCCAATAACAAAAGCCCCAATTAAGTTAGCAAGCAGAGTGCCCAGCGGCAGCGTTGGATACAGATTGTTAAACTTCACGCCAAGCTGCCAGCGCGCCACGCTACCGACTCCGCCGCCAATAAATACCGCAAGTAATGTACTAAACATAGAAACCTTTCTTTGGGCTGTTTTGCCTGAATTGTTTTTGCGATCTCGGAGAGTATTGGGCAGGACGCTACGCCCTCTCTGCGAGGTGGACGTAGACATCATTAGCCGAGTGGCGGTTGTACCCTGTTTTTAAGGCTGTCAGCGTTTTGGCTGCGCGAGGGTAGGGAGGAATGTCATCTCCGCTTTAGTAAAGAAAGTTTACGCCGTCAGAAGGGATTTTTGTAGTGGTGCCGAGGCGAAAGTTGTAAAGCAATCTGAATGCGCGAGAAAGCCCTTTTGCCGCGTCTTACGTTTTTATAGATGCAATTTGCTATAGATGCAATTTGTTACAGATGCAAATTGTGTCGTGCTGCATAAGGTCTTAGATAGAGGACATAGGGTAAAAGAATTATTTTTAATAAAAATCGTTCTCGTTCGCTGGCGTCTCCAGCATCTAAATCAGGTAGGTTTGTATGGAAGGTATCAGTATTGCCAAGCTGTTGGTGATTGGCGCGTTAATAATTCTGCTGTTCGGTACGAATAAACTTCGTAGCCTCGGCGGTGATTTAGGCGCGGCGATTAAAGGCTTCAAGAAGGCGATGAGTGACGATCAGCCGGCAAAGACGGATGAAACGACAGCGCTGAATGATTCATCTCGTAAAGAACTCTGATCGCACCCCACACAGCAAAACGGACGGCAATAGCCGTCCGTTTTTTATTCCACACAAAAAATGTGTAAATATGTATGAGCGCTTATTTTACTTCAATGCCTTTTGCCTGTAGGTCGGCATGGTAGGACGAGCGAACAAATGGACCGCAGGCAGCGTGGGTAAAGCCCATCGCCATCGCTTCGGCCTTCATCTCATCGAACTCATCCGGGCTGACGTAGCGCTGTACTGGCAGGTGATGGCGGCTCGGCTGTAAATATTGTCCCAGCGTCAGCATCGTCACACCGTGGCGACGCAGGTCACGCATCACTTCCACGATTTCAGCATTGGTTTCCCCCAATCCAACCATCAGGCCAGATTTGGTTGGGATATCTGGATGTGCGCTCTTGAAGTTTTCCAGCAGCTTCAGTGACCACTCATAGTTCGCACCAGGACGGACCTGACGGTAAACGCGCGGTACGTTTTCCAGGTTGTGGTTGAACACATCTGGCGGCGTGGCGGTCAGGATCTCTAACGCGCGATCCATACGTCCACGGAAGTCTGGCACCAGCGTTTCGATGCGAATAGTCGGGTTTTTGCGGCGAATAGCGCTAATACAGTCTGCAAAGTGCTGGGCACCGCCGTCGCGCAGATCATCACGGTCAACGGAGGTGATCACGACATAGCGTAAGCCCATGTCATGGATGGTCTGTGCCAGTTTCTCAGGCTCATTGGCATCCGGCGTAAGCGGGCGGCCGTGGGCAACGTCACAGAACGGGCAGCGACGCGTACAAATCGCGCCCAGAATCATGAAGGTGGCGGTGCCGTGGTTGAAACACTCTGCCAGATTCGGACAGGACGCTTCTTCGCAAACTGAGTGCAACCCGTTTTTGCGCATGGCTGCTTTGATTCCCTGAATACGGCTTGAATCCGCCGGAAGTTTAATCTTCATCCATTCAGGTTTGCGCAGAAGCTCTTGGCGTTCGGTGACGACGGTACGTACCGGGATTAGCGCCATCTTATCGGCATCGCGGTATTTAACGCCGCGTTCGATCTGAATCGGTTTACTCATGTTTGCGTAAGTTCCAGTTCTGAATCGTTTCTTTAAATTTGTAATTCAAATTCAAAGGATTATGTTTTTAGTTAAACTTTTTTTTAAAAAACTATAAAAATTATATCATCTTGCCTAACCACAATCAGCCTTTGCACGATCAAAATGAAGAAATTATGTGAATAAAATGTAATTTATCAAAAAACGATCGTCTAACTGACTGATTTTTATTAACAGGACAAAATGCATTAGCCAGGAAGCGGCTCACCCTGAACGTCCAGATTCCACGAAACAAATTCGGGTGCGGAATAGCCGACTAACTGCAAAAAGGTGTTCACCAGCACGGGGGCGGTGTCATCCAGCGTGACGCCCGGCACCAGATCGCTGAGTTGCGTCATCTCCATACCAGCGTAACCACACGGGTTGATACGCAGGAAAGGGGAGAGATCCATAGCAATATTGAGCGCCAGCCCGTGGAAAGAGCAGCCTTTGCGAATACGCAGTCCTAACGAACAGATTTTACGCTCGCCTACATAGACGCCGGGTGCATCAGGGCGCGCATGGGCTTCAATCTGAAAATGTGCCAGTGTGCCAATCACGGTGTTTTCGATGGCAGTGACGAGCTGACGAACGCCGAGCTTGCGACGCTTCAGGTCAATCAACACGTACATGACCTGCTGACCGGGGCCGTGGTAAGTCACCTGACCGCCTCTGTCGCTCTGAATCACGGGAATATCACCGGGCATGAGGACATGTTCGGCTTTGCCTGCCTGACCCTGTGTAAATACGCGAGGGTGCTGAACCAGCCAGATTTCATCTGGCGTTTTATCATCACGTCGGTCGGTGAAATTATGCATCGCCAGAGAGACGGGTTCATACGGCTGTACGTCAAATTGGCGTACGATGATCTTATCCTGTAGCAAGTGTGTCATCTTCAGGTTAAGGAAAGGTGGGGGGATTATAACGGCGGGAAGCCTCAGCGAACAGCACTTTGCAACATCACAAAACCCTGCCGCACTCGCCAGTTTTCCCGCTCGTTTTTATTACAGTACGACTTTGACAGAGCTCTATGTCTTATAGAACCCTATGCCTTACAGAACCATGCGCACGATGTCGATGTTGCCCAGTTCTTCGTACAGCGTTTCCACCTGCTCAATGTGTGTCGCAGTGATGGTGATGGAAACCGAGTGATAATTCCCTTTGCTGCTGGGTTTGATCTGCGGCGTGTAGTCGCCAGGCGCATGACGCTGTACCACTTCAACGACCAGATCGACCAACTCTGGTTTTGCCTCACCCATGACCTTGTAGGTAAAAACACAGGGGAATTCAAGCAGTTCGTTTAATTTGGTTTTCATTTGCGCTCCAGAGAGGGTAATACGCCGACATTCGCACTGACATCAGTACAGTATACTAAAAAATATAACTCCCGCGTTGTGCGGGAGTTATGGATGGTATCGATATGGGGGCGTTTTGGCCCCACACAAGGGATTAGCCGAACCAGTGATGGAACATCAGTTTGATGTAATCGATCATGCGGCCAAAGATTCCGCCTTCTTTCACTTCGTTCATCACCACCAGCGGGCGCTGATCGATGGTTTTGCCATCCAGTTGGAAGTTGATGGAACCCACAACCTGATTTTTGGCTAACGGCGCATGCAGTTCCGTGTTGTCCAGAACATAGCTGGCTTTCAGATCTTTCATACGGCCGCGTGGAATGGTCAGGTAGGCATCTTTCTCAACGCCCAACGCAACGCGGTCGCTGTCGCCAAACCAGACGGGCTCAGACGCGAACTCTTTGCCTGCTTTCAATGGCGCGACGGTTTCAAAGAAGCGGAAGCCCCAGGTCAGCAGTTTCTTACTTTCTGATTCGCGGCCTTTGGCGTTACGTCCACCCAGTACCGCAGAAATCAGGCGCATCTGGCCTTCTGTTGCCGAGGCGACCAGATTAAAGCCAGCTGATGACGTATGGCCCGTTTTGATGCCGTCAACATTCAGGCTGGAATCCCACAGCAAACCGTTACGGTTAGGCTGGCGAATATTGTTGAACGTGAACTCTTTCTCTTTGTAGGTCGCGTACTCTTCTGGCACATCGCGAATCAGCGCCTGACCGATCAAGGCCATATCGCGTGCTGAACTGAACTGGCCCGGTGCATCAAGACCGTGCACGGTTTCAAAATTGGTATTTTTCAGTCCCAGTGCTTTCACGTAACCGTTCATCAGGTTAACGAAGGCATCCTGACTGCCAGCAACGTAGTCGGCCATCGCGACGCAGGCATCGTTACCGGATTGCAGGATAATACCGCGGTTTAACTGGGAGACAGGAACGCGGTCGCCCGGCTTCAGGAACATCAGGGAAGAGCCCTGGAAGGTTGGGTTGCCGGTTGCCCAGGCATCTTTACCGACGGTAACGATGTCGTTCGGGCTGATTTTTCCTGATTTAATGGACTGACCAATCACGTAGCTGGTCATCATTTTCGTTAAGCTGGCCGGATCGCGGCGCGTGTCGGCATTCATTTCCGCCAACACTTTCCCAGAGTTGTAATCAATCAGGATGTAGGATTCAGCATCGATTTGCGGGACGCCAGGGATCATCGTTTTAAGATTGATATCTTCGGCATAGGCAAAGGAAGAGGCACTAATGGCGAGCAGTGCGCCAAGCGCAGTACGTTTAGTAAAACGAGACGTGTTTACAGTATTCATGATTGGAACAACAACATCCGTGGGTATGAGTTAAAAAACGAGCCACACTATAGCAGATGGGAAATAGGCAGGCATCAGACATTACGTTACGTGATTTTGCAAAAGGGCGGTATGTTCAATGCCATAGCCGCCGTTTTCGCTGAGTGAGTCTGCCGATTATCCGTTACTAGAGGGTGCTGGGTGCGGCGGTAATAAACGACTGCTGCTGAGCTTCGACTGACAAACGTTGTTGAAGTTCAGCGGCTTGCTGACGATTCTGGAATGGCCCCAGTTGGATGCGATACAGGCCGCCGCTCGCGCTGACTTTTCCGGCCACGCGGAAGCGTTCGCTCAGGCTGCGCTGCCAGGTTTGCGCGCGCTGCTGATCGCTCAATGCACCGACCTGAACCACATAGCGACCCGTGGCAGATGGCGTTGCAGCAGCAGGAGCTGTAACCGCTGCCGCTGGCGCGACATTCATTGGCGCAGCGGATGACGATGGTGTTGCCGCCGCCGCTGGCGTCACAGTGGACTCAACCACGCCAGTGCGCAGCGCGGATGGTGCTCCCAGAAAACCACCGCTGTGCGACGGCGCGCTGCTCTGTGGCTGCGTGCTATCTGTTGGCGTGCTCAGGTTGCTATTGCTGATTGGGCGTACGGCGCTGTTGGGCGTTGGCGACGTTGTTTCCATCATCGGTGTGCCCAGCCCGCTGGCGCCGAAGCTCGGGCGTTCCGGTAGGGAGAAGCTTTGCTTGGCGACGGTGGTGCCTACGGTTCCGGGGCCGGAGAGCGTGCCATCTGGCGCGACGTTGATGAAATCCACTTTTACTTTGGTATTGTTCGAAATGTTCAGCCGATCGCCTGCGGCCTTCGACAGATCGATAATTCTGCCCGGTGTATACGGCCCGCGATCGTTCACGCGTACAACCAGACGGCGACCGTTACTCAGGTTGGTCACGCGGACATAGCTTGGCAGCGGCAGCGTTGGGTGTGCGGCGGTTATCGCATTAGGATCAAATGTTTCGCCGATTGACGTGCGGTTGCCGCTGGCTTCTTCGCCGTACCACGTCGCTAAACCTGTCTCGCTAAAATTTTGCGGGTTTTTGACAATTTTATAGCTCTTGCCTTTGATGCTGTAGTCTTGCAGCGTGCCCTGATTGTAGGGTTCATAACGTGGTTCTGCGCCACCGATTTCTTCCGTCGGTCCGCTGTAAACCTGAGTCACAGGCGGCGCAGGCTGCCGCTGTTCCGTTGTGGTACAGGCCGCAAGCGCCAGAGTTGCTACGCCGACCCAAAGCCAATCCTTACGCATTGCTCACCTCGTGTTATAAATTCTTAGATAGCAGTTTGCGGTGAGTATGTATCGACATGACGATACCGAACCCCGCCATTAAGACGACCAGCGCCGACCCACCGTAGCTGACTAACGGCAGCGGCACGCCAACGACGGGAAGTATACCGCTGACCATCCCGATATTGACGAACACATAGAAAAACAGAATCAACATCAGCCCGCCGACCATCACCCGGCCGAACGAGGTTTGCGCATTCGCGGCAATGACCAGACCGCGCATGATCATGAACAGATACATGGCGAGCAGAATCAACACGCCGATTAACCCAAGCTCTTCTGACAGTACGGCAAAGATAAAGTCGGTATGGCGCTCTGGCAGAAACTCTAACTGAGACTGTGTGCCATGCAGCCAGCCTTTTCCAGACAGACCGCCTGAGCCTATCGCAATTTTCGACTGAATAATATGGTACCCAGCCCCGAGCGGATCGCTTTCTGGATCGAGCAGCATCATGACTCTGGCGCGCTGATAGTCATGCATCAGGAAAAACCAGAGTATAGGAATAAAAGCGGCGAGTAGCAGGACGGCGATGCCAATTAAGCGCCAGCTCATACCCGCGAGGAAAAGCACAAATAGCCCTGATAGCGCGACCAGAATCGAGGTACCTAAGTCGGGCTGTGCGGCAACCAGCAGCGTAGGGACAAAAATCAGCACCAGCGCGATTGCCGTATTTTTTAGCGACGGTGGGCACATATCACGGTTGATAAAACGCGCGACCATCAGCGGTACGGCGATTTTGGCAATTTCTGACGGCTGAAAACGGATAAAACCCAGGTCCAGCCAGCGCTGTGCGCCTTTACTGATTTGCCCAAAAATATCCACGATTAGCAGCAAAATCACGCAAACGATGTAGAGGTAAGGAGCCCAGCCTTCATACACGCGCGGGGGAATTTGCGCCATTACGATCATTACCGTAAACCCCAGCACGATTTGAACGACTTTTCGCTCCATCATGCCGACGTCTTGCCCGCTGGCGCTCCATAAGACAAATAGACTATAGCCCAGCAGTGCCAGGATGCAGAGAAGAAACGGGAGATCGATGTGGATTTTCGCCCAGAACGATCCCTTTTGTTGGCTATCGGTCATGACTGTCTGTTACTCACTCTCGCTACCCGGTGGCGCAGGAGGCGCACTGGGTAAATCGGTATTGTTATCACCTAGCAGAATATGATCAAGGATCTGGCGGGTGATGGTGCCAACGGTCGGGCCTGCGCCACCGTTTTCCAGAATAATCGACATCGCTACTTTAGGGTCTTTATACGGGGCAAACGCAACCATTAATTTATGGTCACGCAGATGTTCTGCGATCTTGTGCGCATTATAGGTTTCGTTTTCTTTCAGGCCGAAAACCTGTGCCGTACCGGATTTTGCCGCAATTTTATAAGGCGCATCCTCAAAGCTTTTGTGGGCGGTACCGTTAGGCCGGTTAGCCACGCCATACATACCGTCCTTCGCCACTTCCCAATAGCCAGAGTGGATGTTGCCAATTTGCTGATTTTCAGTCTGGCGGAAAGGCACAATCTTGCCATTTTCCCGCGAGCTATAAAGCAGGTGCGGTGTTTTGACCTGACCGTCGTTGATCAGCGTGACCAGCGCCTTGTTCATTTGGATAGGCGTAGCGGTCCAATAACCTTGACCAATCCCGACTGGAATCGTATCCCCTTGATACCACGGCTTTTTAAACCGGCCTAATTTCCACTCGCGCGTTGGCATATTGCCTTTGCTTTCTTCCGAAATATCGATACCAGTTCTCTCGCCGTAACCAAATTTGGTCATCCATTCTGACAGGCGATCGATGCCCATGTCATAAGCGACCTGATAGAAGAAGGTATCCGCGGACTCTTCCAGTGACTTGGTGAGATTAAGGCGGCCATGTCCCCATTTTTTCCAGTCGCGGAAGCGCTTTTCGGAACCGGGTAATTGCCACCAGCCGGGATCGAACAGGCTGGTATTAGTGGTAATCACACCCGCTGTCAGGGCGGAAACCGCGATGTAAGGTTTAACGGTGGAGGCGGGGGGATAAATCCCCTGTGTTGCGCGATTGATCAGTGGACGATCGGGGTCGCTTTGTAGTTTTGCGTAATTCTTGGTAGAAATCCCGTCGACAAAGAGGTTGGGATCGTAACTGGGGGTGGAAACCATCGCCAGAATACCGCCGTCGCGTGGATCGGTGACAATCACGGCGGCACGGCTGCCTTCCAGCAGTTTCTCGATGTAGATTTGCAGGCTCAGATCCAGCGTCAGATAAATATCACGTCCAGCCTGCGGTGGCTGTTCGTGGAGCTGGCGGATCACGCGGCCACGGTTGTTAACTTCAACTTCTTCATAGCCAGGCTTGCCGTGCAGCAGATCTTCGTAATGACGTTCAATACCTAGCTTACCGATGTCACGCGTGGCGGCGTAATCGGCAATTTTTTCTTCTTTGGTCAGCCGTTCCACTTCTTTATCGGTGATTTTGGAAACATAACCCGTGACGTGCGTCAGGGCAGAGCCGTAAGGATAATAGCGGCGCTGGTAGCCTTTAACTTCAACGCCGGGGAAGCGATATTGGTTGACGGCAAAACGGGCAACCTGAATCTCATCCAGCCCGCTTTTTACGGGGATGGAAGTAAAACGGCGTGAACGCTTACGCTCTTTTTCAAAGTTTTCCAGATCGCTATCGGTCAGGTCGACGACGGGGCGCAGGGCTTCGAGCGTATCTTTAAGGTTGTCGACTTTGTCGGGTACCAGTTCTAACTGATAGATAGTGCGATTCAACGCCAGCGGAGTGCCGTTACGGTCATAGATGATGCCGCGACTCGGCGCGATAGGAACCAGCTTGATGCGGTTCTCATTAGAGCGTGTGCGGTAGTCATCAACGCGCACAATTTGCAGATGATACAGATTAGCGACTAATACACCGGAAAGCAGCAAAATGCCCAGAAATGCGACCAAAGCACGACGCACAAACAGGGCGGACTCAGCCGTATAATCACGAAAGGGTTTACGTTCTACTTTCATCCAGCGTTATTTCACAAGTTTCATCGTATCGCCTTACTCCCGATGGTAAGGGTGATTAGTCGTAATGCTCCATGCACGGTACAGGCTCTCCGCCACCAGTACACGAACGAGCGGGTGCGGCAGCGTTAATGGCGAGAGTGACCAGCTTTGTTCCGCTGCGGCTTTGCATTCTGGTGAAAGCCCTTCAGGCCCACCAATCAGCAGGCTGACGTCGCGCCCGTCCTGTTTCCAGCGCTCCAACTGTTGCGCCAACTGCGGCGTCTCCCAGCGAGTCCCTGGAATATCCAGCGTCACAATGCGGTTGCCTTTGCCCACTGCCGCTAGCATCTGTTCGCCTTCGCGCTCCAGAATGCGTTTGATGTCCGCATTTTTACCCCGTTTCCCCGCCGGAATTTCGAGTAATTCGAAAGGCATGTCCTTTGGGAAACGGCGCAAATAATCGGTGAAACCAGTCTGCACCCAGTCGGGCATTTTGGTGCCAACGGCGACCAGTTGCAGTTTCATGCTAGCCCCACAGTTTTTCCAGTTCGTACAACTGGCGGCTTTCTTCTTGCATGACATGAACCATCACGTCACCCAAATCGACAACAACCCAATCTGAGGCGTTTTCACCCTCGACACCGAGTGGGATCAAACCCGCGGCGCGTGAGGATTGTACGACGTGATCGGCAATGGAGGCGACATGACGTGTAGAAGTACCCGTACAGATAACCATGTAATCGGTGATGCTGGACTTACCCTGGACGTTGAGTGCAACGATATCCTGAGCTTTTAAGTCATCGACCTTATCAATAACGAAGTCTTGGAGTGCTTGGCCTTGCAAAGGTTCCCCCTCAATGGCGTTTTGTCAGGAACTGACGAACGCGTGCGGCGCTGAATTGTTTAGGAAAAACGTGAATCACCGAGTCATTGTCGAAAATTTTCGCTTTTCCCGGTGATTGAAACCAGCCGCGGAGTATATCACGCACTTTTGTCGAGTGGTACAAAGCCCGTGGCTGATGGACGGGAAAACCTGCGCTATTGGTACAGGCCGTGTTCGTTGATGTAACGGAGTACGGCGGGAGGTAATAAATCGTGACAGTCCAGACCTTGCTGTCGACGTTGACGAATGTCCGTTGCGGAAATGGTGACTAGCGGCGTGTCTGCTAAAAAAATCCGCCCATGCGGTTGCTGATGAAGATCGTTCGGCGTGTGCGTCAGATGATCGTCCAGCCACTGTTGTAATTCGGGCGTTTCCAGCGTTGAGCGATAGCCGGGCCGAGCGCATACCAGCAAATGACAAACGTTAAGCAGGTCCTGCCAGCGGTGCCAATGGTGTAGCGTTAGCAACGAGTCCTGCCCGATGATAAAGCCCAGCGGCGCATCACCGCCTTTTTCAGCCCGAAATGCCTCCAATGTATCAATGGTGTAGGAGGGCGTTTGCCGTTGTAGTTCACGATCGTCCACGGTAAATAGCGGGTTGCCTTTGACGGCCAGCTCAGCCATATGGAAACGCTGCCGGGAACTGGCTTCGGGCTGCTGCCGATGTGGCGGAACATTATTGGGCATCAGGACGACCTGAGTCAGACCCACAAGCTTTGCCAGTGCCGTTACTGGCTGAAGGTGACCGTAATGAATCGGGTCAAACGTGCCGCCAAAAAACGCGGTCAGCGATGGCGCTGCGGGCGACGTATTCAGATGAATGCCTCCGGCAAGGCTTTGCCGCATAGCAGCATGGCAAGCGATTCCAATTCAGACCAAACGGACTGACCATAGTCTTGCTTTAAGGTTATTTCTACCTGCGTCAGCAATCGGACAGCCTGCTGTAGCTGCTGAAGAGAGAGCCGCTGTAATGCCTGAGTGAGCAGGTCACGCCGGTTTTGCCACACTTTTTGCTGATCGAATAGCGTACGTAGCGGCGTGTCTGACATGCGCCGTTTCAGCGCCAGAAGCTGTAGCAGTTCACGCTGTAGCGTGCGTAGCAAAATGACAGGTTCGCAATCTTCCTGTTTTAGCTGCTGCAAAATGTGCCAGGCGCGTTTGCCTTTTCCTGCCAGCAGCGCATCAAGCCAATGGAACGGTGTGAAGTGAGCGGCATCATTGACTGCGCTTTCCACGCGAGGCAGAGTCAGCTTGCCATCGGGATAAAGCAGCGCCAGCCGTTCTAACGCCTGAGACAGTGCGAGCAAGTTGCCTTCATAGCAATAGCAAATGAGCTGCGTGGCCTGTTCATCCAGCGTCAACTTCATGGCTTTCGCACGCTGAGCAACCCAGCGAGGGAGCTGGGCTTGTTCTGGCGTCAGACAATTGATATAGACGCTGTCTTGCGCCAGCGCTTTAAACCAGGCGCTGTTTTCCTGCGCTTTGGTCAGCTTATGACCGCGCAGAATCAGCAAAATATCGGGGTGCAATAATCCAGAGAGCTTAACCAGATTTTCACCCATCGCGGCATTTGGGCCGTTTTCCGGCAAAACCAGTAAGAGCGATTGGCGTGAGGCGAACAGGCTGAGCGCCTGACAGGTGCTGAAAATCGCATCCCAGTCGGTATGAAGATCCAGGATGAAGCTGAAATGCTCGCTGAATTCGTGCTGTTGAGCGACCCGTTTGATGCTGTCGAGACTTTCCTGCAGCAAGAGCGGGTCTGAACCAAAGACCAAATAACAACCGCGCAGCCCCTCATGGAGCTGCGCGGTGAGTTGTTCGGGGTAAAGCCGAATCATGAACGCGTGGCGGCAGTCGTTGAATCGGTGGACTGCAGCCGATTTTTGACTTCCTGACTACCGTTGATGGTCAGCAACTTACGCACCAACTGCTGGGCAGCCTGCTCACGCATTTCCTGACGGACGATGTCCTGTTCGGCATCTTTCGCCAGAGCAGCCAGCGGGTTATCAAAGAACGTGCGGAACACCGTCACGCTGAGCGGATAAATATCTTCACCCGGCATCAGCACCTGCGCCTGCAACGTTAGCACCATCTGGTACTCCGCTGTTTTACCGTCCTGAAAAATAGAGACGGTATCGCGCGTTTCGCTTGAGCCCAGTACCCGCAGAGACGGGATATCCTGACGCGTCGCATCATCAACGATTTTCACATCGCTGAGACGGAGCTGCTCACGTACCGCACGCGTTAGCGGACCATAAGGATCGCTGCTGTCGAGCACCAGTGTTTGTAACTGCGCAGGCACTTGTGTCGTGCCGCGCAGATGAAAACCGCAGCCAGCGGTGATTAACACCGCCAGCCCCAGCAACAACGTGAATAGACGATGTCGCACAGTTCCTCCTTGCCTTAACCCACAACCAGGTTAAGCAGTTTGCCAGGGACATAAATCACTTTACGAACTGTGACGCCGTCCAGATATTTCGCGACCAGCGGTTCCTGTGCAGCGCGTTCGCGAACTTGTTCTTCGCTTGCGTCAGCGGCAACGGTGATTTTACCACGTACTTTACCGTTAACCTGAACAACGACCAGCTTGGAATCTTCAACCATTGCGCTTTCATCTGCAACCGGCCACGGCGCAGTATCAACGTCGCCTTCACCTTGCAGCGCCTGCCACAGCGTGAAGCAGACGTGCGGCGTGAACGGATACAGCATACGAACGACGGCCAGCAGCGTTTCCTGCGTCAGCGCGCGATCCTGATCGCTGTCCTGCGGCGCTTTCGCTAGCTTGTTCATCAGTTCCATGATGGCAGCGATCGCGGTGTTGAAGGTCTGGCGACGGCCGATATCATCGGTCACTTTAGCGATCGTTTTGTGCAGATCGCGGCGCAGTGATTTCTGATCTTCCGTCAGTGTAGCGATATCCAGAGCTGTTACCGCACCTTTCTCTGTATGCTCGAAGGCTTGTCTCCAGACGCGTTTCAGGAAGCGGTTTGCGCCTTCTACGCCGGATTCCTGCCATTCCAGCGTCATTTCTGCCGGAGAAGCAAACATCATGAACAGACGCACGGTATCTGCACCGTATTTCTCTACCATGACCTGCGGGTCGATGCCGTTGTTTTTAGACTTCGACATTTTGCTCATACCCGCGTAAACCACGTCACGGCCTTCGTTATCGACGGCTTTGACGATGCGTCCTTTCTCATCACGATCAACGGTTACGTCGGTCGGAGACACCCAGATACGTTCGCCGTTATTGCCCAGATAGTAGAAGGCATCGGCCAGCACCATGCCCTGACACAGCAGGCGTTTGGCGGGCTCATCAGAGGTCACCAGACCCGCGTCGCGCATCAGTTTGTGGAAGAAGCGGAAATACATCAGGTGCATGATGGCGTGTTCGATACCGCCAACGTATTGGTCAACAGGCAGCCAGTAGTTGGCGGCAGCCGGATCCAACATTCCCTGATCGTACTGCGGGCAGGTGTAGCGCGCGTAGTACCAAGAGGATTCCATAAAGGTGTCGAATGTGTCGGTTTCACGCAGCGCTGGCTGACCGTTAACGGTCGTCTTCGCCCATTCCGGGTTCGATTTCAGCGGGCTGGTGATGCCGTCCATCACAACATCTTCCGGCAGGATTACCGGCAGTTGATCTTCTGGCGTTGGGACGACGGTGCCGTCTTCCAGCGTCACCATTGGGATTGGTGCACCCCAGTAACGTTGACGAGATACACCCCAATCGCGCAGGCGATAGTTGACTTTACGCTCGCCGATGCCTTTTTCTACCAGCTTATCAGCAATGGCGTTGAATCCAGCCTCGAAATCCAGACCGTCAAACTCACCAGAGTTGAACAGGCTGCCTTTTTCTGTCATCGCCTGAGCGGACAGATCGGGCTCGCTGCCATCGGCATTCAGAATAACCGGCTTGATGGACAGATCGTATTTGGTGGCAAATTCCCAGTCGCGCTGGTCGTGGCCCGGAACGGCCATCACTGCGCCTGTACCGTATTCCATCAGGACGAAGTTGGCGACCCAGATAGCGACTTTCTCACCGTTCAGCGGGTGAATCGCATACAGGCCAGTGGCCATGCCTTTTTTCTCCATCGTTGCCATATCGGCTTCGGCGACTTTGGTATTACGGCATTCTGCAATGAAATCAGTCAGCGCTGGGTTTGTTGCGGCAGCTTGTGCTGCAAGAGGGTGACCCGCGGCAACAGCAACGTAGGTCACACCCATGAACGTATCTGGGCGCGTGGTGTAAACGCTCAGTTTCTCTTCGCTGTCCGCCACATCAAAGGTGATTTCCACACCTTCAGAACGGCCGATCCAGTTACGCTGCATGGTTTTGACCTGCTCAGGCCAGCTTTCCAGCGTATCCAGATCGTTCAGCAGTTGGTCTGCGTAAGCGGTGATTTTGATAAACCACTGTGGAATTTCTTTGCGTTCGACTTTGGTGTCGCAACGCCAGCAGCAGCCATCGATAACCTGTTCGTTCGCCAGTACGGTCTGGTCGTTCGGACACCAGTTAACGGCGGAGGTTTTTTTATAAACCAGACCTTTCTCGTACAGCTTGGTGAAGAACCACTGTTCCCAGCGGTAGTAGTCTGGTTTGCAGGTCGCGACTTCACGATCCCAGTCATAGCCAAAGCCCAGCAGTTTGAGCTGGTTTTTCATGTAATCGATGTTGGCGTAGGTCCAAGGTGCTGGCGCGGTGTTGTTTTTGACCGCAGCCCCTTCTGCTGGCAGACCAAAGGCATCCCAACCGATCGGTTGCAGAACGTTTTTGCCCAGCATGCGCTGATAACGGGAGATCACGTCGCCGATGGTGTAGTTACGGACGTGCCCCATATGTAGTCGGCCAGAAGGGTAAGGCAGCATGGAAAGGCAATAGTATTTTTCCTTGCCGGGCTGTTCGGTGACTTTAAAGGTCTGCTTCTCTTGCCAGTGAAGCTGGACGTCCGCTTCTATCTCTTCTGGGCGGTATTGCTCTTGCATGGCTGCCAGGGGTCCTGTTTAGTGAAGAATTGCTACGTGAGTAGCCTCTTCTGATTCATAACAAAAGATCCGCATAGCATAGCCGTAAGCGGCGCGTGCAACAACACCCAGCGCCCGACTGAGGAATATTTCTGATCTAGGAACGACATACTGCGAGGCGTTGCGCAAATTGGCGACAATTTATCAGGCGTACCGAAAAAATAATCTAAAATAGAGACAGATAGGTAACGTATCGGTTTTGGCCAGATGTGCCAGACAGCGAATAGGCGTTCTTTATCACCCTTCAACCCGCTTAATTCAGGAGGAAGCATGAATAAACTAGCCCGCTATTATCGCGAGTTAATGGCTTCAGTGACGGCTCGGCTGAACAATGGTGAACGCGATCTCGACAGTCTGGTGCTGAGCGCCCGCAAAACCTTGCAGGAAAGCTCGGAGCTGACGCAGAAAGAAATAGAGCAGGTGATTCAGGCCGTTCAGCGCGATCTGGAAGAGTTTGCCCGCAGCTATAACGAAAGTCAGGATGAGTTTACCGACAGCGTGTTTATGCGAGTCATCAAGGAAAGCCTGTGGCAGGAACTGGCGGATATTACGGATAAAACACAGCTGGAGTGGCGTGAGATTTTCAAAGATGTGAATCATCACGGGGTGTACCACAGCGGTGAAGTGGTGGGGCTAGGTAATCTGGTGTGTGAGAACTGCCATCATCATATCGCGTTCTACACGCCGGAGGTTTTACCACTCTGCCCGAAATGCTCACATGACCTGTTCCACCGCCAGCCGTTTCAGCCGTAGTTTGCTGGGGGCGGTAAATAAGCGTGCCTTGCGGCACGCTTTGTCTGAGTATTAATGCAGGATTTTCGCCAAGAAGTCTTTAGCGCGTTCGGACTGTGGGTTATTGAAGAAATCATCCTTGCGGGTGTCTTCAACGATTTTTCCCTCATCCATAAAGATCACACGGTGCGCCACTTTACGGGCAAAGCCCATTTCATGCGTGACGACCATCATGGTCATGCCTTCCTGCGCCAATTCAACCATAACGTCCAGCACTTCGTTGATCATCTCTGGATCAAGTGCGGATGTCGGTTCGTCAAATAACATCGCGATAGGATCCATGCACAGCGCGCGGGCGATGGCGACACGCTGTTGCTGACCGCCAGAAAGCTGCCCTGGGAATTTGTTGGCGTGTGCTGACAGCCCAACGCGCTCCAATAGCTTCTGTGCTTTGGCTTTGGCGTCTTCACGCTTACGTTTCAGCACTTTCACCTGCGCCAGCGTCAGGTTCTCGATAATCGACAGGTGTGGGAACAGTTCAAAGTGCTGGAATACCATCCCGACTTTGGAACGCAACTGAGCCAGATTGGTTTTTTTATCGTTAACGGCGGTGCCATTGACGGTAATTTCACCTTTTTGAATCGGTTCCAGACCGTTTACGGTTTTGATCAGGGTTGATTTGCCAGAGCCAGAAGGTCCGCAGACGACCACAACTTCACCTTTTTTTACTTCTGTGGAGCAGTCGGCTAGCACCTGAAATTGGCCGTACCATTTAGAAACATTTTTCAGGGAAATCATCAAACCGTCCTTTTTTTCAGGTAACTGACCAGCATTGAGGCAGTAATGCTGAAGAGAAAATAAATGAACCCGGCAAACAGGATCATTTCAACTTGTGTTCCGTCACGCTCGCCGATGGTTGAGGCGGTACGGAAAAAATCAGCGAGGCTGAGCACGTAAACCAGTGAGGTATCCTGGAACAGAACAATCCCCTGCGTCAGCAGCAATGGCACCATGGCGCGGAATGCCTGCGGCAGAATAATCAGCTTCATGGATTGCCAGTGCGTCATGCCTAATGCTAGCGCCGCGGAGGATTGACCACGTGACACGCTGAGAATACCTGCACGAATGATTTCCGAATAATAGGCTGCTTCGAACAGCGAGAAGGCTACCATAGCTGAAATCAGTCGAATATCGGTTTTCGGCGATAGCCCAAGCACATTTTGTAATAAGCTAGGAACTACCAGATAGAACCACAGCAGCACCATGACAAGTGGAACGGAGCGGAACAGATTCACATACAGTTTGGCAAACCAACTAACGGCCTTTATCGGTGACAGGCGCATCACCGCCAGAATCGTGCCCCAGACAATCCCGAATACCACTGCTGTCAGCGTAATTTTGAGTGTGACGACCATCCCCTGAATCAGGTACGGCATGCTTGGCCCAATTGAGCTCCAGTCAAATTCATGCATGATTTATTTGCTCCCCATATTGCCCGGCAAACGGGTTTTTCGCTCAACGACCTGCATAATCAACATAATGATGGCATTGATGCCAACGTACGCCAGCGTTATAGCGGTAAAGGATTCATATGCGTGGGCGGAGTAGTCCAGCAGTTTCCCTGCCTGTGCCGCCATATCCACCAGACCAATCGTGGACGCGATAGCTGAGTTTTTTACCAGATTCAGCATCTCTGACGTCAGCGGCGGAACGATCACGCGATACGCATTCGGCAGTAATACATAGCGGTAGGTTTGCGGCAGTGTCAGGCCCATTGCCAGACCTGCTGCTTTTTGTCCGCGTGGTAAAGACTGAATCCCCGCACGCACCTGCTCACAAACGCGCGCGGCGGTGAAGAGCCCCAGACAAATCATCGATGACAGGAAGAATTGAATATTCGGGTCTAACTCGGCTTTAAACCACATTCCGATGTTGACGGGAAGCAGTTCAGGAACCACCAGATACCAGGTAAAGAACTGGACAATCAGTGGGACGTTGCGAAATAGTTCGACGTAGCAGGTGCCAATACCCGCAAGAAAACGATTTGGGACGGTACGCAGGATTCCAAATAAAGAACCAATGAGAAAGGCGATAATCCAGGCACAGATAGATAATGTCACAGTGACTTGCAGACCGGACAAAATCCACCCGAGGTAGGTTGTGTTGCCGAAGGGGGCGGCTTGTAGAAATATGCCCCAGTTCCAATCTATTGACATAACGAACTCCGGTAAAAAAAGGGTAGCGAAGCTACCCTGAAGATTGATGAGCGGCCATATTCCCGTTCAGTTTCAAACTACAGGCGTATTGTTTATTTTCCTGTTTATCGAAATTTCTCGGGCAACATGTGACGGGGAACGACCATCACATGCCTGTCTGTCCTGCCACGAATCAGCAATCAGAGGGCAGATAGCTCTGCCCTTATTCTCATTATTAATTAGTTTAGTGCTTTGTCATTTGGCGCTTTGAACAGCGCTTTCATTTCGTCTGACAGTGCAAAGTTCAGGTTAAGATCTTTTGGTGGGATCGGTTGTTTGAACCAGCGATCAAACCATTTTTCAGCTTCACCGGAGGTTTGAACTTCAGCGATGGTGTCATCAACCAGTTTCTTGAATTGTGGATCGTCTTTACGCAGCATACAGCCGTAAGCTTCTTCAGACTGTGCTTTGCCGACGATATCCCACTGATCGGCGTTTTTCGCTTTCGCACGTTCGCCCGCCAGCAGTGCATCATCCATCATAAAGGCGACAGCACGGCCGCTTTCCAGCGTACGGAAGGAGTCACCGTGGTCTTTCGCACTGATGATACGCATCTTCAGCTGTTTTTCTTCATTCAGCTTGTTCAGCAGAACTTCAGAGGTGGTGCCGGAAGTCACGACGACGGTTTTACCCGCCAGATCTGGGAAGTCTTTTACGCCGGAATCTTTTTTGGTTAACAGACGCGTACCGACCACGAAAATGGTGTTAGAGAACGCGGCTTGTTTCTGACGTTCCAGATTGTTAGTCGTTGAACCACATTCAAAATCAAAGGTACCGTTCTGCAGCAGAGGGATACGATTCTGAGAGGTGATAGGGAGTAACTTGACCTGCAGATTAGGCGTATCCAGTTTTTTCTTAATCGCTTCGACAATTTTGTCAGAGTAGGCTTGAGAGTAGCCGACCACTTTTTGCGTGTTGTCATAGTAAGAAAAAGGCACGGACGATTCGCGGTGTCCAATGACGATCACGCCATTATCTTTGACCTTTTTCAATGTACCGGCCAGATCTTCAGCCTGAGCTACGCTGGCGGCGGTGCCAAGCAGAAGCAGTGATAATGCCAGTTTACGCATTTGCATGTTCTAACTCCTTTGCTGTCGTTATATACCCGTCATCTTCAAGTTAACATTGTCTTCAAGCTAACATCGTATTGCTGTATCACTCATAAGGCTTTGCGGTTTCTCTGTGATAACGCTGCACCGTTAAAGCGCGAAGTTACTGTCTATACAGTTAAAAAGTAGCTGATTGTAAATAGATTGAAATAGAAATGTTTGTTTTTTGCGATATCCGCCGCACCAAATAACAGCAATGTCAGAGGGTGGCACCAATTTGGTGCGTTGCTTGCCCCAATAGAGCGCTTTACGCCGACGTAATATCCAAAAAAATACAGAAACAACCCTTTACAGGGTAATAAGAGGCAAATACCGTGCCATAAATAAAAAAAGGCATGCAAAAGCATGCCCTTAGGGAAGTGAGGAGGGGCCAGTTATCGGCGACGCAAACCGAAGAAAACGGCAACAATGCCGCCCAGTAGCGTAATGATCCAGAGCGGCCAGGAACCGAAGCGCGCATAAGGCGTTATCCCGGTTGCCGGCACAACCTGCGTGTCCAGCACCGCACGCGTAAACTGCGGCAGACTGGCGCTGACATTGCCATCAGGGGTAATCACCGCTGTGACGCCGTTATTAGTGCTACGAACCAGCGGACGCCCTAATTCCAGCGCGCGCATGCGTGCCATCTGGAAGTGTTGCCACGGGCCGATTGAATGGCCAAACCAGGCATCGTTCGAGATGGTCAGCAGCATATCGGTGTCTGGCCGGAAGTTATCACGCAGCTGTTGGCCTAAGATAATTTCATAACAAATAGCGGCGTTGAGCTTGAAGCCATGAACAGAAAGCTGTGGCTGAACGTAGTCTCCCCGGCTAAATGACGACATAGGGAGATCGAAGAACGGCGCGAGCGGGCGTAACAACGTTTCCAGAGGGACAAATTCGCCAAAAGGTACCAGATGGTTTTTGTTGTAACGGTTCGTTGTGGGGTAGTGATACGGATCTTTGTCGCCCAAAACGATCACCGAGTTATAAAAATCGGTTTTATTACCTTCACGCCGGATATCGACGATACCCGTAATCAGGCTGCTATTACGGCTACGCAGGATATCGTCAATCTGCTTCAGATAGGCACCCTGACGACTTTCAATATCGGGAATCGCCGTTTCTGGCCAGATAACGATGGGGGCCTTGTCCATATAGGGCAGGCTGTTATCCAGATAGATTTTCAGCGTGTTCAACAGCTCATCTTGTTCCCACTTCATGGCCTGTGGGATGTTGCCCTGTACCAGTGCGACATTGACGGCACGTTCAGGTTGCAGGGTGTACCACTGCACGTTACGCAGCGGCCATGATAAAACGAAAACGCCGATGGCAATGGCTGCCGGCGCTATTTTTCGTTGGTTGATGGCATAAACGAGTAGCCCGCTGAGGCTCATCAATAGGAAGGTAATGGTGTCGATACCCAGAATAGGCGCGATACCTTTGAGCGGGCCGTCAATTTGGCTGTAGCCGAATTGCAACCATGGAAAACCGGTGAGCACCCAGCCGCGTAGAAATTCGGTTAACTGCCAGAGCACGGGGGCGGCAAGCGCCAGACGCCACAGCGTTGTTTTCGGCCACAGGCGTGAGAGCAGGGCAGTAAACAGCAGTGGATAGAGCGACAAATAGGCGGCGAGCAGAATGACCAGCGCGACATTGACAGGGCCCGGCATTCCGCCAAATTGCGCGATGCTGACGTAAACCCAGTTAACGCCGCTGCCGAACAGACCCAATCCCCAGCAAAATCCTATCCAGGCTGACTGACGACTCGTACGGTTGAGCGTCAGTGCCTGTAACCCCATGAGCGAGATAATTGCCGCAGGCCAGAAATCAAAGGGAGAAAACGCCAGTGTGCCACAGGCACCAAATAAGAGCGCCAGCAGGGCTTTAACCTGCTGGCGTTGTAGAAAAGAAGCGACAACCATTGCCAAATTATTCTTCCAATTTTGGTTGAGGGGCATTGTCAGGGATTCTGACATGAACCTGAATAATACGGCGGCTGTCCGCCATCGCAACTTTAAACAGGTAACCTTCTATGTCGATGGTTTCACCACGGGCAGGAAGATGGCCGAAAGACTGCATAACCAAGCCGCCAATGGTATCGACCTCGTCATCGCTGAATCGTGTACCGAAAGCTTCGTTAAAATCTTCGATATCGGTTAAAGCACGAACGGTGTAGGTCTGGCGATTAAGCTGACGAATATCTCTGTCTTCTTCATCGTCGTATTCGTCTTCAATTTCGCCGACAATCAGCTCAAGAATATCTTCAATCGTGACCAGGCCGGATACGCCACCAAACTCATCGATGACAATCGCCATGTGATAGCGCAGCGAGCGGAACTCGTTCAGCATTCTATCAACGCGTTTACTTTCCGGCACAACCACGGCGGAACGCAGAACTTTATCCATACTGAAGGGCTCGGAATCGCTGCGCATAAACGGCAGCAAATCCTTCGCCATCAGGATGCCTTCAATGTGGTCTTTATCTTCGCTAATCACGGGGAAACGAGAGTGGGCGGATTCGATAATCACGTCCAGACACTCTTCCAGCGTTTGATCGCGCTTGAGCGTAATCATCTGCGAGCGAGGGATCATGATGTCGCGTACACGCTGGTCGGCGATATCCATGACGCCTTCGAGCATATCTCGTGTTTCAGGATCGATCAGGTCATTCTGTTCGGAATCACGAATCAGAGTGAGTAAACCGTTACGATCTTTTGGCTCGCCGTGAAAAAGCTGATTAAGAATAAGAGAAAAGAAGCCCTTTTTGGGACTGGGTGCATCGCTGTTTTGAGAATGGTCGTCGCTCATGCGTTTTAATTAACATCACTCTTGTTAAGGGATTATTGCCAGCCGTTGGAATCAACACAGCGGCTGACGTGGAGCAGATTAGTACCCGATATCTTCCCGATCTCGGGCTATACCCGTCATACTTCAAGTTGCATGTGCGTTGGCTTTCCTCACTCACCCAGTCACTTACTGGTGTAAGCTCCAGGGATTCGCTGTGTCGCCGCCTTCTTGCAACTCGAATTATTTAGGGTCTATACAAAATGTATTTCTATTTATTCGGTGAGGC
The DNA here is from genome assembly GCF_002307355.1 of Pectobacterium polaris. NCBI lineage: Bacteria > Pseudomonadati > Pseudomonadota > Gammaproteobacteria > Enterobacterales > Pectobacteriaceae > Pectobacterium > Pectobacterium polaris. Next base: position 2,556,337 of record NZ_CP017481.1, read on the forward strand.
CATCTTTTTCTGCAAGGTAAGGATCGGCATAGCCCATACTTTGCATAATCTCGGTTTCCAGCGCTTCCATTTCTTCGGCTTCGCTGTCTTCGATATGGTCATACCCTAGCAGATGCAGGCTACCATGGACAACCATGTGCGCCCAGTGCTCTTCTACGGTTTTTTCCTGCTCTGTGGCTTCACGCTCGACAACCTGACGGCAGATGATTAAATCGCCAAGCAAAGGAAGCTCAACCTCAGGCGGTGCCTCGAAAGGAAACGACAGTACGTTGGTCGGTTTGTCTTTCCCGCGATAGGTGTTATTCAGGTCTCGGCTTTCGGCTTCATCCACGATACGGATCGTGACTTCAGAGACTTCCTGAAACTGCGGCAGAACACCTTCCAGCCAGCGCTGAAAGTCTTTTTCTTCCGGTAGCCCTTGTGCTTGCTCGCTGGCGATTTGTAAATCCAGAATCACCTGACTCATTTTTGCTCCTGATCTGATGCCGCAGCCTGTGCTTCACGCTTACGCTGTTCTGCTAAGGCGTCTTTACGTTTCTGTTCGGCATTTTCCCACGCTTCATAGGCATTCACAATCCGCGCGACCACCGGATGGCGCACCACGTCTTCGCTGTGGAAAAAGTTAAAGCTGATCTCTTCCACATCGGCCAGCACTTCTATCGCGTGGCGTAAGCCGGATTTCAGATTCTTCGGCAGGTCGATCTGCGTGACGTCACCGGTGATGACCGCTTTTGAGTTGAACCCGATACGTGTCAGGAACATCTTCATCTGTTCGATGGTGGTGTTCTGGCTTTCATCCAGAATGATAAAGGCATCGTTCAGCGTTCGGCCACGCATGTAAGCCAGTGGCGCAACTTCAATCACGTTGCGTTCGATGAGCTTCTCGACGCGCTCAAAGCCCAGCATTTCAAACAGGGCATCATAAAGCGGGCGCAGATAAGGATCGACTTTCTGGCTCAGATCGCCGGGCAGGAAGCCCAGCTTCTCACCGGCTTCGACCGCTGGGCGCGTTAACAGAATACGGCGAATATCCTGACGCTCCAATGCATCCACGGCGGCAGCGACGGCTAAGTAGGTTTTCCCCGTTCCTGCAGGGCCAACGCCGAACGTGATGTCGTGATCGAGGATATTGGCAACATACTGCGCCTGATTTGGCGTGCGCGGTTTGATTACGCCGCGTTTGGTGCGGATATTGACCACTTTGCCATAGTCAGGAACGTGTTCCGCAGACTGTTCCAGCACGCGAGATTCTTTAATCGCCAAGTGAATTTGCTCAGGATCGATATCACCGATGACGCCACGTACTGGGGCCGTATCGACATACAGACGTTGCAGGATATCGGCGGCAGCTTGCGTCAGCAGGTTTTTTCCAACCAGTTTGAATTGATTATCCCGGCGATTGATCTCGATACCTAAACGACGCTCTAACTGTTTAATATTGTCATCAAACGGACCGCAAAGGCTGAGCAGACGCTGGTTATCCGCAGGTTCAAGGGCAATTTCTTTTGTCGTTACGTTCAAATTATTCCTCTTGAGCGTTACTGTGCTGGCGCTATTTCTGCCCGCACAAAATGAACAGTTGTCAGACGGCCTGATGTATCCGCCATATGAATGAATTATTCATCGTGAATGCCCGATGGTGCAAGTCACAATCATGATATTGGGATGCTGCCTCGCAAAAGCAAATGTAAGCGGCATGAAATTGAAGTGGATAGCCTGCCATAAAAAAACGCAGGAGCGTTTTTCAACGTTGCATCGCAACGGCCCGAAGGGTGGTAGACAGCGATAGTCTGCCATAAAAAATGGGTGGCAAAGCCACCCATCATCACGCTGAGACTGGAGTGAGTGTCAGTTACGGCTGATAGAACCCGACACCGATCTCATTCTCTTTGCGGGTACGCGCAATCACGGAAGACGGTGATTCATGTACGCGCAGATCCATTTGATCTTCTGTACGCACCACGATGCCGCGCAGCGAGTTGGTATAAACATCAACGATTTCCACATCGACGAATTTACCGATCATATCCGGCGTGCCTTCGAAGTTGACGACGCGGTTGTTTTCCGTGCGGCCAGACAGTTCCATCACGCTCTTACGCGAGGTGCCTTCCACCAGAATACGCTGGACGGTACCCAACATAAGGCGGCTAAACCGCATTGCCTGCTGGGTGATGCGCTCTTGCAGAAGGTACAGACGCTGTTTTTTCTCTTCTTCCGGCACGTCATCGACCATATCCGCAGCCGGTGTTCCCGGACGGGCAGAGTAGACGAAGCTGTAGCTCATATCGAAATTCACATCGGTAATCAGCTTCATCGTTTGTTCAAAGTCAGCCTGCGTTTCGCCAGGGAAACCGACGATAAAGTCAGAACTGATCAGGATGCCCGGACGTGCGTTGTGCAGCTTACGGATGATAGCTTTGTATTCCAGCGCGGTATGGCGGCGTTTCATCATCGTCAGCACGCGGTCAGAGCCGCTTTGCACTGGTAAATGCAGGAAACTGACCAGTTCCGGCGTATCTTCATAGACGCTGATAATATCGTCTGTGAACTCAATCGGATGGCTGGTGGTAAAGCGGACACGGTCGATCCCATCGATGGCGGCAACCAGACGCAGCAGCTCAGCAAAGGAGCAGATTTCACCGTCATAGGTTTCGCCGCGGTAGGCGTTGACGTTCTGTCCTAACAGGTTAACTTCACGTACGCCTTGCGCGGCCAGTTGAGCGATTTCGAATAACACATCATCGCACGGGCGGCTGACTTCTTCGCCGCGGGTATAAGGCACAACGCAGAATGTACAATATTTATTACAGCCTTCCATGATGGAGACGAAAGCCGTTGGCCCATCGGCGCGTGGTTCTGGCAGGCGGTCGAATTTTTCGATTTCAGGGAAACTGATATCCACGATGGGGCTACGAGTGCCCTGAACGTGATTAATCATTTCCGGCAGGCGGTGTAAGGTTTGCGGGCCAAAAATAACGTCAACGTAGTGCGCACGTTCACGAATATGCGCACCTTCCTGTGAGGCGACACAGCCACCAACACCAATAATCAGGTTCGGATTGAGATCTTTCAGCGTTTTCCAACGGCCAAGTTGATGGAAGACCTTTTCCTGCGCCTTTTCACGGATCGAGCAGGTATTGAGCAGCAGGACATCGGCTTCTTCAGCGATTTCAGTTAGCTCATAGCCGTGCGTACTTCCCAGTAAATCAGCCATCTTTGATGAATCGTACTCATTCATCTGACAGCCCCAGGTTTTAATATGCAGTTTTTTTATCATCGACTTACCATTACTCAGTGCGGATAAGAAAGATTCCCCTCATTTGGGGTGGGTATTGTAATCGCTCGCCGACGTTGTGACCAGCGCCGGAAACCTCGCTGGTTTGATAACCCCTTACTTTCTATAAAAATGCGGCTTTTCTGAAAAGTTACCCGCAAATCCAGTACACTATTTTCATGCATTTTTACTGGTGTGAATAAACCAGAACCAGAGAGGATAAAGCCAATATGCATTACGATGCGATTGTGGTTGGCGGTGGCATGGTCGGCGCGGCCGCGGCGCTTGGGCTGGCACAGCAAGGATTTCAGGTTGCAGTGGTTGAGCAGGACATGCCGATACCGTTTGATGCCGCCAGTCCGCCAGACTTACGGATCTCGGCGATTGGCTATGCGTCGGTTGCGCTATTGAAAGAACTGGGCGCATGGCAGCGAGTGCAGCAGATGCGCAGCGCGCCTTACCGTCGGCTGGAAACCTGGGAATGGGCGAATGCCAGAGTCGTTTTCGATGCTGCCGACATTCACCTGCCCGAGCTGGGTTTTATGGTGGAAAACCGCGTGCTGCAACTGGCGCTCTGGGAAAGTTTGCAGGAAGAGGATCGCTGCCAATGCTATTGCCCAGCTACGCCGCAGAGCCTGCAACGTACCGATGATGGCTGGTGTTTACAGCTTGCTGACGGGCAGCAACTGACGGCTTCGCTGGTGATTGGTGCCGATGGCGCAAATTCTCAGGTTCGCCAGTGGGCGGGGATTGGTATCAGCGGCTGGCAGTATCGTCAGTCCTGTATGTTGATCGGCGTAGAGACCTCGCAACCCCAGCAGGATGTGACCTGGCAGCAGTTCACGCCGAGCGGTCCGCGTGCGTTTTTACCGCTGTTTGATCAGTGGGGATCGCTGGTGTGGTATGACAGTCCGCAGCGTATTCGTCAGCTTCAGGCGATGCCGCTTGCACAGCTGGATAAAGAAATTGCGGCTGCGTTTCCTGAACGATTGGGCGCGGTTAAGGCGCTCTCTGCGGGATCATTCCCGTTGGTTAGACGCCATGCGCAAACCTATATCAAGCCAGGTTTGGTGCTGCTAGGGGATGCTGCGCATACCATCAATCCGCTGGCGGGGCAGGGGGTGAATCTGGGATATCGCGACGTTGAGGCGCTGCTGGATGTGTTAATTAATGCGCGTAATGCAGGAGAAGAATGGGCTTCTGAGCGCGTGTTACGCCGCTATCAGTGCCGCCGTATGCCGGATAATCTGATGATGCAAAGCGGGATGGATCTCTTCTATAACGCGTTCAGTAATGCGTTACCGCCGCTGAGCTTTGCTCGCAATATGGCACTGATGGTTGCACAGCGCGCTGGCGTGTTAAAACAGCGCGCATTGAAATATGCCATTGGCGTCTGATGAATAATGAGGACGCCACCCGCTACATCACGGGCTCGGCGGTAAAGATAATATCGGTGTCCTCATTCGTTGTTGCCGTAAAGCGAACATGTCCTATCTGCCTAACGCCTTTACCTGAGGTCTGGCTATCTTGAAGCAGGCCGAACATCATCTCAGTCATCTCAGGGCTTTCGAGACTGTTTTCACCTGAAGACGCCCCGCCCAATAGCGCAGAAAACGCGGCTGTGACGATTTGCAGATTCTGTCTTGTTGCTTCGGCGGATTCTGACGCGGCGTTGAGCAGCAAGATCCCATTAAGCTGTTGGCTTTTACTCTCTACCGACCCAATTAATCCAACATGCTCGTTAAAGACGTGCTGAAAGTCATCGACGGAGCTTCCCTTTTCCAACTTAACGGTCAATGCGAGAGGGATATTGAGTTTCGTCAGATTAGCATTCATCCGGTCGGCGAACGTTTGCGAAGACATCTTAAAAGAAGGAACGCCAGCAGCATAAGTCGGTGTAATGAAGCAAAGCAGCAACGCCACGCAGAGTAACAGCGTAGTTAACTGTGGACGTATGACAGACCATTGCGATTGGCCGATGTTATTCTGCTGTGGCAGCACAACGTGGCTGAAATCATGAATAACAGAGGATGTAGATAAAACCTTCATGCCTGCCCTTTGGGGAAAATCGAATGATTGGTTTGGATATATTAACACCAGACTATGTTAATACCAGACACAACAAAACGGGGCGACATCTTTCTATTGTCTGGTTTTCGGATCTCAGTTTTATTTTTTTACGAATGTATACGCTAGCCCGCGCTGCTGCTGGAATTCCGGTGTTACAGCTTCCCTTCTGCAATATCGAAGCTAACCACGCCTTTGGTTTTCAGATCTAAAGAGCATGCATACGTCATCGTCATTTTTGCGTTAACGCTATTTGTGAATTTGACTTTGTCGCCGATGAACGTTAGCTGATTGTTTTTGCTGTCGAGTAAAAAGCGGGAAAAGATATTATCGAGTATGTCGTCAGCCCATTCGTAATCGTACTTTGAGGCTTTTTCTACAAGAGGCTTACAGTGAGCTGTCGCGTCAACAACATTGGCTTTGAAAAGGCATTGCCCATCGGTAGCGCTACAAGTTTTTGGTGCTGTACTTTCGTCATCACCACTAACCCAACGGAATATTCCCCATCCGATAGCAACTAGCATAACGGTCATAACTAACAACATGCCTAATGTGACGGCAGGGTCTTTAATCCCGCAGTGTGGACACACTTTTGCCGACATGGAGACTTCTTTTTTACACTCTCTGCATTTCGTTAATGCCATGTGGAAATTCCGTCTTCAAAATAACAGCTAAGAAAATTGAACATAAAAGAGACGCACGCATTTTGTCTTTCTATCGCCACTTTGTCGCCACGCACAACAAAACGGGGCGACATCTTTCGATTGTCGCCCCGTTTCTTTGCTGTTTTACCAGCTTTATTTGGCTGGGGTACGAGGATTCGAACCTCGGAATGCCGGAATCAGAATCCGGTGCCTTACCGCTTGGCGATACCCCAAAAATATGGTGGCTACGACGGGAATCGAACCTGTGACCCCAGCATTATGAGTGCTGTGCTCTAACCAGCTGAGCTACGTAGCCAAATGTACTGCTAATCTTACTTCACTTCAACAAATCTTCTACTATCAAGTAGATGGCTGGGGTACCTGGATTCGAACCAGGGAATGCTGGTATCAAAAACCAGTGCCTTACCGCTTGGCGATACCCCAACAGGACAACGAATTTTTCAGCATATGTTTTGAAATGGCTGGGGTACCTGGATTCGAACCAGGGAATGCCGGTATCAAAAACCGGTGCCTTACCGCTTGGCGATACCCCAATCACTACAAAACACTAACAAGCTTCGAAAAGCGATGTCAGACCGAGAAGATGATATGGTGCGGGAGGCGAGACTTGAACTCGCACACCTTGCGGCGCCAGAACCTAAATCTGGTGCGTCTACCAATTTCGCCACTCCCGCAAAAAAGATGGTGGCTACGACGGGAATCGAACCTGTGACCCCAGCATTATGAGTGCTGTGCTCTAACCAGCTGAGCTACGTAGCCATCTTTTCCGCGTCACCTTCATCGGCGTTGCGGGGCGCATTATGCGTAGTTGGCCTAATTGCGTCAACTAGTTTTTTCCCGAAAAGTGCCCTCAATGTATCGTTTGTTTGGGTTGTGAACAGTATGGTGAGAAAAACGCCAAAAAGCACACATTCCCAAGCAATTAAGCGTACAAAAACGGGCCATGAAAGGCCCGTTGACTGAAGAAGTTAAATCGAATTATTTGTAGGCTGACTGGTGTACGCCAACCGCACGGCCTGATGGATCATCCAGTTTCTTGAAAGATTCATCCCACTCAATCGCTTTAGCAGACGAACAGGCGACTGATGGGCCACCCGGTACGCATTCTGCTGCGCTTGGAACCGGGAACAGCTCTTCGAAGATTTCACGGTACAGGTAGCCTTCTTTAGAGCCCGGCGTGTTATATGGGAAGCGGAAGCGTGCTGTTTCTAACTGTTGATCGGTAACCTGCTGAGCCGCTACTTCTTTCAGCGTATCAATCCAGCTGTAGCCCACGCCGTCAGAGAACTGTTCTTTCTGACGCCATGCAACGCTGTGCGGCAGGTAGGATTCAAAGCACTCGCGCAGGATGTGTTTTTCCATCTTGCCGTTGCCACACATTTTGTCGCGCGGGTTGATGCGCATCGCGACATCGAGAAAGTTTTTGTCCAGGAACGGTACACGAGCTTCCACGCCCCAGGCTGACATTGCTTTGTTCGCGCGGGCGCAGTCGTACTGGTGCAGTGCCAGCAGCTTACGCACAGTTTCTTCATGCAATTCTTTGGCGTTTGGCGCTTTATGGAAGTAGAGGTAGCCGCCGAACACTTCGTCAGAGCCTTCGCCAGATAGCACCATTTTGATGCCCATCGCTTTGATTTTACGGGACATCAGGTACATCGGCGTTGAAGCGCGAATCGTGGTGACGTCATAGGTTTCGATGTGATAAATCACGTCGCGAATCGCATCCAGCCCTTCCTGCACGGTGAAGTGAATTTCGTGGTGCACGGTGCCTAAGTGGTTAGCGACTTCCTGCGCGGCTTTCAAATCTGGTGCACCTTCCAAACCGACGGCGAAAGAGTGCAACTGAGGCCACCAGGCTTCACTGCGCGCGTCATCTTCTACACGACGTGCCGCATATTTTTTGGTGATCGCAGAGATAACGGAAGAATCCAGGCCGCCAGAGAGCAACACGCCGTAGGGCACGTCAGACATCAGGTGGCTTTTCACGGCTTCTTCCAGCGCATCGTGCAGCGCTTCTTTATCCGTTTCGTTGTCTTTTACTGCATCGTAATCAAACCAGTCACGCTGGTAATATTCGCGAATTTCGCCGTCTTTGCTCCACAGGTAGCTGCCAGCTGGGAATTCTTTGATGGTGCGGCAAACTGGCACCAGCGCTTTCATTTCAGAAGCGACGTAGAGGTTGCCGTGCTCATCGTAACCCATATACAGCGGGATGATGCCGAGGTGGTCACGGCCAATGAGGTAGGCGTCTTTTTCGCTGTCATACAGGGCAAAAGCGAACATGCCGCGCAGTTCATCCAGGAATTCTGGGCCTTTTTCCTGATACAGCGCCAGAATCACTTCGCAGTCAGAGCCAGTCTGGAACGCGTAACGGTCACCGTATTGCTGACGCAATGCCTGATGGTTATAAATTTCACCGTTAACGGCCAGAATGTGGGTGCGCTCGGCGTTGTAAAGCGGCTGTGCGCCCGTGTTGACGTCAACGATAGACAGACGTTCGTGAGCCAGAATCGCTTTGTCGCTGGCATAAACGCCGGACCAGTCTGGCCCGCGGTGACGCATTAAACGGGATAACTCCAGCGCTTTCTTACGCAGTTCAATAGGATCGCTTTTCAGATCAAGCACACCAAAAATAGAACACATACATGACTCCCAGTAATGACAGATTCGAACTCAGTGCCATTGATTTAGCATCAAAGTGCCATAGGAATTCAATATTATTTAATGAAAAAAGCCATCGACGTGGTGTTTCGTTAATTTATTTGGTTTTTTGGTGTTGATTCGTCAAATTCATAGAAGGGAAAGGCCGGATTTTTAGAGATTACATAATCCGGCCAGAAAGGGAATCAGGCGTTTTCGAGCAATTGCTGTAGCAGCATGCCGTTTAGCATCGCCCGTTTGACCAAGGCGAACGCGCTGATAGCGGAAAGATGGTTGAGGCTGGAGATCTCAATCGGCAGGTTATGACGAAATTCTTTCAGCACCTGCGCGTTGATACAGCGTTGGATCGCAGGAAGCAGCGTTTTTTCTGCTTCGGTGATTTCACCGGCAATCACCACTTTCTGAGGATTGAACAGATTGATCGCGATGGACAGCGCTTTGCCAAGATTGAGTCCTGCTTGTTCGATGACTTCACGCGCGAGGGCATCACCGCGGTTTGCTGCTTTGCAAATCGCAGAAATCGTACAGTTATCGGTAGACAGTTTGCTGGGATAGCCATGACTCAGCAGGTGTTGTATGCGCTGTTCAATGGCGGCGTTGGCGACGACAGTTTCCAGACAGCCGAAATTGCCGCAGTGGCAGCGATCGCCAAGTGGATCGATCTGAATATGACCGATCTCGCCCACGTTGCCGTTACTGCCGAGAAAAATTTGCCCGTTGACGAGAATACCCGCGCCAGTGCCGCGATGGACGCGTACCAGGATAGAATCCAGTGAGTCGTGGGTGGCACCAAAATAGTGTTCTGCTAGCGCCAGGCTGCGGATGTCGTGTCCGACAAAGCTGGTAACGTTGAAGTGTCGTTGCAGATTTTCGACCAGTTGCCAGTTATTCACGCTGATGTGTGGCATATAGCGGACGATGCCCGCAACCGGATCAACGAGCCCCGGCAGCACAACCGAGATAGCAATGAGCTCGCGAATACGGCGCTGATGGCTGGCGATAAAGCCGCTGATAACTTTAAAGAGCGCGGCTTCTAGCGACGCCTGCGTTTTTTCTTGCAGATCGTAGTGCGCTTCTTCCAGCGCTTTTCCCTGCAAGTCGTACAGCGCAATGGTGACGTCATAGCGACCAAGGCGTACGGCTATGGTATGGAAAGGACGGTTTTCGGTGATAATCGAAATGGCGCGTCTGCCGCCGGTGGAGGCTTGTTGATCGACTTCTTTGATGAGCCCACGTTCCAGAAGCTGGCGGGTGATTTTGGTAACGCTGGCGGGGGCAAGCTGGCTCTCTTCTGCTATCTGAATTCGTGAGATCGGACCCTGCTGGTCAATCAGGCGGTAAACCACCGCACTGTTTAATTGCTTAACCAGATCGACATTCCCTATCTGCGCTTGTCCGCCTGTGGTCATTAAGAAGTTACTCGCTTAGGTTTAACTCAACGTGGGGTAAACCTTATCTCAGTTTACCCCAACGTATATCCGCGTTACCCCAAGGCGTTTCTCGTTTTATCCCCAAACAGGATTACCGTTAACAAACGTCTTGAGAATGTGATAGTCACGGTCAAAGACGGTCAGGTTGGCCACTTTACCGCTTTCAATACTGCCTAACTGCTTATCCACGCCGATGGCACGGGCGGGATAGAGCGTTGCCATCCGAATCGCTTCATCCAGCGCGATGCCCGCGTGTTCGACGCTATTACGCACGGCTTCAATCATGGTCAGTGCCGAACCGCTCAGGGTGCCGTGTTCATCGACACAAATGCCATCACGGTAGTATATGGTTTTACCAGCAAAAATGAACTGGTCAATATCCGCGCCGGCCGGTGCCGTGGCGTCGGTAACCAGCACCAGCTTATCGCCCTTGATACGTTTACTGTTGCGAATATTGGCCCAGTCAACGTGTCGTCCATCCGCGATAATACCGCAATAGACTTCTGGGGCGTCGTAAATCGCACCGACCAATCCGGGTTCGCGGCCAGTCAGATACGGCATGGCGTTGAATAGGTGGGTAGCGAAACGAATACCCGCGGCAAAACCCAGCTTAGCCTGTTCCCAGGTGGCGTTGGAATGCCCCGCGGACACGATAATGCCCGCAGCCGTTAGCTGACGGATAACCGACGGTTCGACTTCTTCCGGTGCCAGCGTGACTTTCGTAATGGCATCCGCGTTGGCGCACAGGAAGTCGACCAGCTCTTGCGTGGGTTTGCGAATAAAGGCAGGGTCATGCGTGCCTTTCTTGAGTACATTCAGCCACGGACCTTCGAGATGCAGCCCAAGCGCCTGATGCTTATTCTGCGCCAGCCAGTCTCTCATCACATCGATGCTGTGCTTCATAAATGCATCGCTGGAGGTAATCAGCGTAGGTAAAAAACTGGTACAGCCTGAACGCTCATTCGCCTGCTGCATGATCTCTAACGTCTTGACGGAGATCGTGTCCAGCGAGTCGTTGAACTGCACGCCGCCGCAGCCGTTCAACTGGAGATCGATAAAACCCGGGGCGAGGAACGCACCGCTCAGGTCGTGTTGTTCAATGCCGGCAGGAAGCTCGGCAAGTGGGCAGACTCGCTCGATCAGCCCATCGGCAATCACGACAGCGTGATTGTCCAGAATCTGGTGGCCGGTGAAGATCCGGCTATGGGTTAACGCGTACATCATCGACTCCCGCATCGGTTAGAGATTTTTCATACTTTCCGTTTCTAATTCACGGAAGTATTTAACGGTTTTTACCTTCAGCTCCATTGTTGAAGGCTCGTCACAAACCATGATGGCTTTGGCGTGAAGTTGCAGACAGCTGATGGTCCACATATGGTTAACGTTGCCTTCTACCGCAGCCTGTAGCGCCTGCGCCTTGTTGCGACCGGTCACCAGAATCATCACTTCTTCGGCATCTAGCAGCGTACCGACGCCAACGGTCAGGGCAAATTTAGGCACCAGACTGACGTCCCCGCCGAAGAAACGGGAATTGGCGATACGGGTTTCTTCTGTCAACGTTTTGATGCGGGTGCGGGAGGCCAGAGAGGAAGCGGGTTCATTGAAGGCGATATGTCCATCATTGCCCACGCCGCCCATGAAAAGGTGAATTTTCCCGTAGGACTTTATTTTCTCTTCATAACGGCGACATTCTGCTGTGGTGTCTTCTGCGTTGCCATTCAACAGGTTAATGTTTTCACGCGGAATATCAACGTGATTGAAGAAATTCTGGTGCATGAAGGTATGATAGCTTTCTGGATGATCGGTTGGCAGGCCAACATATTCATCCATATTGAAGGTGATGACGTGTTTGAAGCTCACCAGTCCCGCTTTGTGCATGGCGACCAGCGATTTGTAAGCCTCCAGCGGTGAGCTGCCTGTCGGCAATCCCAGAATAAAAGGGCGCTCTGCGCTGGGCTTGAAAGCGTTAATCTTCTCAACGATGTGGCGGGCGGCCCATTTTCCGACGTCGGCGGCGGTGGTTAAAGGAATGAGTCTCATCAGCGCTCTCCTGATTTTTTAGTGGAATTAAATACGTTATTGCGCAAATCACGCCAGTTGCGCGTTTTGTCTATGCATTAAAATTAGTCTACTCCGTTTTTTTTAATCTTGAAATAAGTTGGGGTTTTATTCAGGTATAAACTTTTTGTATGCAGTTTTTTGGTGATTTTTATCACATAATTACGGGGTTTAATTTGTGTAGCGAATTATTTTTCTTACACTCCCCCTAAGAACCACCGCTGCCACGTTTTTTCGACAGCGGCGTTCTTCGGCAGTGAAATTTATTGGCAGGTTTGTTTGCCCCACAACATTTCATTACCTCGCAAAGGTAAGAGAGGGAAAAGTGAGTACTCTGAGCTATTTACAAAAAGTCGGTCGGGCATTGATGGTGCCTGTCGCGACGCTGCCTGCTGCCGCTATCCTGATGGGGATAGGTTACTGGATTGATCCGGTTGGCTGGGGAAGCGAGAACGCGTTGGCGGCACTCCTCATCAAATCGGGTGAGGCGATTATCGGGCACATGGCCGTGCTGTTTGCCGTTGGTGTCGCGTACGGTATGTCGAAAGATAAAGATGGTGCGGCAGCATTGACCGGCTTTGTCGGTTATCTGGTGCTGACCACGCTGTGTTCACCGGCCGTTGTTGCCATGATCCAACGGATCCCTGTTGAACAGGTACCCGCTGCGTTTGGCAAGATTGAAAACCAGTTCATCGGGATTCTGGTTGGTGTCATGTCCGCCGAGCTGTATAACCGCTTCAGTCAGGTTGAATTGCCTAAAGCGCTGTCGTTCTTCAGCGGACGCCGTTTGGTCCCGATTCTGGTTTCTTTCCTGATGATTCTGGTGGCGTTCATTTTAATGTACGTCTGGCCGGTGATTTACAATGCGCTGGTGTCGTTCGGTGAATACATTCAACAACTGGGTTCGGTTGGTGCTGGGGTTTATGCCTTCTTTAACCGTTTGCTGATTCCTGTTGGATTGCACCATGCGCTGAATTCCGTGTTCTGGTTTGATGTCGCGGGTATCAACGATATTCCTAACTTCCTAGCCGGCCAACAGTCTATCGACTCTGGCAAAGCTGTCGTTGGGATCACCGGACGTTATCAGGCGGGCTTCTTCCCGATTATGATGTTCGGCCTGCCGGGCGCTGCGCTGGCGATTTATCACTGCGCACGTCCTGAGAACAAAAGCAAAGTGGCGGGGATTATGCTGGCGGCGGCATTTGCCTCTTTCTTTACCGGGATCACCGAACCGCTGGAATTCTCCTTCATGTTTGTTGCGCCGGTGCTGTATTTCCTGCATGCGTTGCTGACAGGCTTTTCCGTGTTTATCGCGGCCAGCATGCATTGGATTGCCGGTTTTGGTTTCAGTGCGGGTCTGGTAGATATGGTGCTGTCCTCACGTAACCCGTTGGCTACTCAGTGGTACATGCTGCTTGCACAGGGTCTGGTATTCTTCGTCATTTACTATGTGGTGTTCCGCTTTACCATCACTCGCTTCAATCTGTTAACGCCAGGGCGTGAACTGGCTGTAAGCGGTAGCGAAGCCGATGGCTATGACGTGAGTACTGCGTCTGCTGGCGAGAAATCAAGCGATACAGCAGCGTTGGCGCGGGGCTATTTGCAGGCGCTTGGTGGAAAAGCCAACCTGACAGGTATTGATGCCTGTATCACACGTCTGCGTTTGAACGTGGCTGATTCCTCACTGGTTGATGATGCACAGGCAAAACGTCTTGGTGCGGCGGGCGTTATTCGTCTGAATAAGCAAAGTGTACAGATTGTGGTGGGTACGCAGGCTGAATTGATAGCGACCGCACTGAAAGCGGAGTATGACAAGATATAGTATGGCAAGACGTAATATGGCGGTGTTGATCGTTTAACGCTGTGTTATATCGATGAAATGAATGGGGCGAGATAGCAATCTCGCCCTTTTTTTTCGTTATGAATAATTAAATGAAACTAACGGTTGTTTCCCAGCGTAGCTTGTTGGATCATTGTCGGTTATACGTCGTTTTAGCATTGAGGAATGAAGAATGAGTGAGGCTGAAGCCCGCCCAACCAACTTTATCCGTCAGATTATCGATGAAGATCTGGCGTCCGGTAAGCATGACCATATTCAGACGCGTTTCCCGCCAGAGCCGAACGGCTATCTGCATATTGGGCATGCAAAGTCTATTTGCCTGAATTTTGGTATCGCGCGTGACTATCAGGGGCAATGCAACCTGCGTTTTGACGATACCAATCCGGTAAAAGAAGACATCGAATACGTTGAGTCGATCAAACGTGACGTCGAATGGCTGGGGTTTTCATGGAGCGGCGACGTTCGCTATTCTTCTGATTATTTCGATCAACTGCACGCTTATGCGGTTGAGCTGATCGGTAAAGGGCTGGCTTACGTTGATGAACTGACGCCTGAGCAGATTCGCGAATACCGCGGTACGCTGACGGCACCGGGCAAAAACAGCCCATACCGCGATCGTACCGTGCAGGAAAACCTGGCGCTGTTTGAAAAAATGCGTAACGGTGGATTTGCGGAAGGTACAGCCTGTCTGCGTGCAAAAATCGATATGGCATCGTCCTTTATCGTGATGCGCGATCCGGTGTTGTATCGCATTAAATTTGCCGATCATCATCAGACGGGCAACAAGTGGTGCATCTACCCGATGTATGACTTCACCCACTGCATTTCCGATGCGCTGGAAGGGATCACACATTCGCTGTGTACGCTGGAATTCCAGGATAACCGCCGTCTGTATGACTGGGTGCTGGATAACATCACCATTCCTTGCCATCCGCGTCAGTACGAATTCTCCCGCCTTAATCTCGAATACGCGATTATGTCCAAGCGTAAGCTGAACCAACTGGTGGTGGAAAACGTCGTTGAAGGATGGGACGATCCGCGTATGCCGACCATCTCTGGTCTGCGTCGTCGTGGTTACAGCGCAGCCTCTATCCGTGAATTCTGTGTGCGCATCGGCGTAACGAAGCAGGATAACAACGTGGAAATGGCCGCGCTTGAGTCCTGTATCCGTGACGATCTGAATGAGAACGCTCCGCGTGCCATGGCGGTGTTGGATCCGGTCAAAGTCGTGATCGAGAATCTGTCAGCCGAGCACGAAGAGTTTGTCGCGATGCCAAACCATCCGAACAAGCCGGAAATGGGTTCACGTCAGGTCGCATTCAGCCGCGAAGTTTACATCGATCGTGCTGACTTCCGTGAAGAAGCCAACAAACAGTACAAGCGTCTGGTGCTAGGTAAAGAAGTGCGCCTGCGTAATGCCTATGTGATCAAAGCAGAGCGCATTGAAAAAGATGAGCAGGGCGTTATCACCACGATTTACTGTAGCTATGATGCGGAAACGCTGAGCAAAGATCCGGCTGACGGCCGTAAAGTGAAAGGCGTTATCCACTGGGTTTCTGCGGCACACGCGGTACCAGCAGAGTTCCGCTTGTACGATCGCCTGTTCAGTGTGGCTAATCCGGGTGCGGCAGAAGACTTCCTGTCGACGATTAATCCAGACTCACTGAAAATTACGCAAGGTTTTGTGGAAGCGAGCCTGGCGCAGGCAGAAGTAGAGAAAGCGTATCAGTTTGAGCGTGAAGGCTATTTCTGTGCTGACCGCGTTTACTCCAGTGCAGAACATCTGGTGTTTAACCGTACGGTTGGACTACGCGATACCTGGGTAGGCTAAGGCCACCAGTAAGAAGACAAAAATAAAACCGCCTAGGCGGTTTTATTTTTTTATGCGGTCGATTTATCGTGTGGAATCGTGCAGGGTTTCATCCTCTCGGCAATCCCCTTCACTGCAATGCCCGTAGAGATACAGACTGTGGTTGGACAGTTTGATGCCGTGTCTTTCTGCGATCTCGCGCTGACGTGCTTCGATATATTCATCGCGGAATTCAATGACTTTGCCACAGTCGAGGCAAATTAAGTGATCGTGATGATGCTGCTGCGTCAATTCAAAGACGGATTTACCACCTTCGAAGTTATGACGGGTTACGATACCCGCATCATCAAACTGGTTGAGTACGCGATAGACGGTAGCAAGACCAATCTCTTCGCCCATATCAATCAGTTTCTTATATAAATCTTCCGCACTGACGTGATGGCAGACAGGGTCCTGTAACACTTCCAGTATTTTCAGTCTTGGAAGAGTGACTTTCAGGCCGGCCTTCTTTAATGCGGTATTGTTGTCAGTCATGCGGGTTTAATCCTGTTGCTTACTTATCAATGGAGGTTGCCTAGCCTATGACATCGGTCGGCTCAAAAAATGCAAAAGCGTCTCAATTATAGAACCGCGCATACAAAATGAAAACAAGCGAATGTTAACAATATTGTCCCCATTCACACTATTGGTATACAACGCAATTCGTTGTTGATGAATGAGGAAATGATGATGCACATACAAAGCCGATGGGATTATTGTACAGGTTTACTGATAGAAGTTAAAAAAATGTATCAATTATTATGAAAGGTTTTACCTATCAATGCTGTTTTGGCTCTGATAGGGATTATCAGAGCCAAAATGGCTTAGCCAACCAGTTCTTTCAGGTTCAGTTCATCACTGATCTGTTTCACCCACGTTGTTACGCGTTCGCTGGTCAATTCAGGCTGACGGTCTTCATCGATAGCCAAGCCGATGAAGTGATTGTCGTCGGCGAGTCCTTTAGAGGCTTCAAAGTAATAGCCCTCTGTTGGCCAGTGACCGACAATCGTCGCGCCGCGCGGCTCAATAATGTCACGGATAGTGCCCATGGCATCACAGAAGTATTCTGCATAGTCTTCCTGATCGCCGCAGCCAAACAGGGCAACCAATTTTCCTGTGAAATCCACTTCTTCCAGCGATGGGAAGAAGTCATCCCAATCGCACTGAGCTTCACCGTAATACCAGGTTGGAATACCCAGCAGCAGAATATCGAAACCTTCGAGGTCTTCTTTGCTGCTTTTGGCGATGTCATGAACATCAGCGACGTTGGTGCCTAACTGCTGTTGAATCGTTTTGGCGATGTTTTCAGTGTTGCCAGTATCACTGCCAAAGAATATTCCGATGAGTGCCATGAATTGAATAACCTCTTGATTCCTAATGGTATGGTGTAATATTTCACCCACTTATCTGTTAATAATAACAGACACTCACATCGGGAGAAACTCGTATCGGTAAGGATGCGTAAATCAAGAGTGTGTGAAATGCGAGGTAAGTAAGGAAACGAAACGTATCTCTGCTTGATGCTAAATTCCCCATAATGAATAGGGATTATGTTATTGTCTGAGACTCAGTACACATTCCCTTAATAGCGTTGCGGTTATTTATTTGCAACTGCGTTTCATTTTTTATGAATGTATTTTTTATTTTATGGTTTGTTTCAATTGTAATTAAAAGCAGACTTCTGTTTGTGAAGAATAAAAGTCACGTAACGGTACGTTGTTATTCGTGGGAATTAAAATACGTACAAAAGATAATGTTTTTATAGAATTGAAAATCTGTAACATTTCGCGGGAATATTCTTAGGGAATGGAAATAAGAATTATAACCATTTGCAGCTGAAACGATGCAAATCTATAAAAGGGGGTTTTATTCTTTTGATGTTAAAGAATAAAATGAAATGTCATTCAAACTACTTTGTCGCCTGGTAACCTGTCCATGCTAACGCACGCAGGACGCGGGTTGGCGGCGTGTTCTCTTGCAACCCTATGATTAGAAGACTTATATCTATAAAAATAGGTAGGCTTATTCTCAGTATGAAAAATTATATTAATAAATATAGCGAGAACGCTAAATATTCTCTGTATTTAGCCGATGAGTTAGCGTGGTTTTTGAGTTTTCAACTCGGTGAAATGTGAACGCTAGGGAGAAGTGACTTGTTTCATGGTGTGAATTTTCTGATTCATATCGGTTGATTAGCGATAAAAATCTTTTTAACCATTTTCCTGATTTGGAGTGAGCTATGAAACTTATAAAAAATATTGCCATCAGAACCGCGATGCTATGGGTTCTGGGCATTTTTTGTGTTCTTTGGGGTGGCGTATCGATATATACCATGTTCTCTTTTAAAGAGATGACTGCGACCTCGAAAACCAGCACCTTGCTGGTTCAGAACATGAATTTTATCAACCAGGGCAACGATCAATATTTCCGTATGGTAACCCGTCTGGCGCGTGCGGTTGACGCTCGTCGCAGCGGTGATAATGCCACCGCAGATAAAGAGCAGGCTTCTGCACTTGTTGCGCTGGATAAACTGAAATCTGATTTGGTGGCGTTTAATGCTATCGATCATGCGGGTCTGGATGCTGCGCTGGTACAGGCCGTTAGTCGTGACTGGAATAACCTGGTGACTCAGGGCGTTGAACCGCTTTACCAGAAGGCCGTTGCTAACGCGCTGGACGACTACCAAAATCAGGCCAAGAATGTTGTGCCGCCATTGAGCCGTCAGTTTGGCGCCTCTCTCTCCGCATTCAGTAACGCCAGCGCAGAGAAATTTGATGCCGCCGGTGTTCGTTTTGAACAAATTACCACGATTGGACAGAACATCTTGCTGAGCGGGTTGATTATCGGCCTGATCATGCTGTTCCTGACCGACCGCTATCTGGTGGTGTGTCTGGTTCGTCCATTAAACGATCTGCGCTATCACTTTAGCGTGATTGCTTCCGGCCACTTGGGCAAACCGATTCTGGACTTTGGTAATAACTGTGTCGGTCGCCTGTTCCCACTGCTGCGTGAAATGCAGGGGAGTTTGGCCAGCACGGTTAGCACAATCAGAAACAGCACGGATTCTATTTATCAGGGCGCTTCTGAGATTGCCGCAGGCAACAACGATCTGTCTTCACGTACCGAAGAGCAAGCTTCCGCGCTGGAAGAAACTGCGGCGAGCATGGAGCAACTGACGGCAACGGTGAAACAGAATGCCGAAAACGCCAACCATGCCAGCCAACTCGCATTACAAGCCTCGACAACGGCGAAGAAGGGCGGTGAAATTGTTGAGAACGTGGTGAAAACCATGGCGGAAATCTCCGGCAGCTCGAGAAAAATTGCAGAGATCACCACCGTGATTAACGGCATCGCGTTCCAAACCAACATTCTGGCGCTGAACGCGGCAGTAGAAGCGGCACGTGCGGGTGAACAAGGCCGCGGGTTTGCCGTAGTGGCGGGCGAAGTACGTAGTCTGGCGCAGCGCAGTGCGCAGGCAGCGAAAGAGATTGAAGGACTGATTTCTGAGTCTGTTCGCTGTGTGGATACTGGCTCCAATCTGGTTAGCGACGCGGGTGACACCATGCAGGATATCGTCCGTGCGGTGACTAACGTGACGGATATCATGGGTGAAATTGCGTCGGCATCGGAAGAACAAAGCAAAGGGATTGCGCAGGTTGGTCAGGCCGTGGCGGAAATGGACAGCGTAACGCAGCAAAACGCCGCGTTGGTTGAACAGGCCTCGTCAGCAGCCTTGTCTCTGGAAGAGCAGGCGGCGCTGTTGAACCAGACTGTGTCGCTGTTCCAACTGTCCGATACGCAGTCAGGACTGCAAGTGGCGGCAAAACCGGTGCTGAAAACGCCGGTGATTGCCCCGCGTGCGGGCAAAACGCTACCGCCCAGTAACGACAATTGGGAAAAATTCTAAGCGTCGTTTTAATCTGAGAGAGCGTGTGTAATCTTGGGTGAATGTTCAGGCGGCGTCAGAAATGGCGCCGCACAAGATGTGAGTACCTAAGCTATTAAAATACAAGGTTATTTAAATGCAGCGTTATTTAAATACTACGTTATAAATATCAGGTTACGTCAATCAGGATTGCTGTTCGGCCAACTGCGCCAGCAGCATCTCTTCAATCAATTCACTGCGGCTAATGTTCCGCTCTTCAGCAAGGCTGTTCAGGATATCGACGGCGTCGCTGTTAATCTTTAATTCAACACGGCGCAACCCACGAACTTTATCGCGACGTAGTTGATTACGCTTGTTAATTCTTAGTTGTTCGTCACGCGTGAGCGGGTTGGTCTTGGGGCGGCCCGGACGACGCTCATCTGCGAACAGATCCAGTGTGGTGCGATCCGTTTGTTCTTTTGCCATAAGTAATATACTGCAAGGTATTCGGACCAAAATACACGGCGCTGTCCGTCTTGTTCTACAGATAAAATCGATGCCTATTCTCACCCTGCTACAGGATTGTCAGGTGGCGGTTTTCTATCTGTGAAACATGTTGGGAAGTTATGCGTGCATTTTGATGAAGTGGTTACAATGCTTGTGGCTGAATCAGCCGTCCCTCTACTGCGGGCGTCATCATACCCTAGCCGCACTGGCGGCGACAACGGTTAACTGCCGCCGTTATCATGAATCCGCCAGTGTCAGTATCGTCTGGTTAATTCGTGTCCAGAAAACGGTGGATAGCGCGCAAAACCGCATCGGGTTTTTCTGAGTGAACCCAGTGACCGGCACCGCTGATCACATGCGCACGCGCCGCCGGGAACTGGCGAAGCAGTGAATCGCGGTAACCATCGTCCAGATAGGGAGAATCGCCGCCGCGAATGAACAGGATTGGCCCTTGCCAGGCCGGAACCTCTTGCCAGCCAACGATGTTTTCGTATTCATCCCACAGCACCGGTACGTTAAAACGCCACTCTCCCTGTTGGAAGGATTTCAGCAAAAACTGAATCACACCGTCTTCTTTTATGTGCTGGCGCATGAGTGTTGTTGCTTCTGCGCGTGATGTCACGCCCGCTTCCGTTACGGCACGCAGTGCGGCAAAGATAGTGTCGTGGCGGCGTACCTGATAATCCACCGGCGCGATATCAATGGCGACCAGCTTGTCCAACCGTTCGGGAATGAGCGCGCTGAGCGCCATGGCGACTTTTCCGCCCATCGAATGCCCAATAACAATAGCGCGTTCGATGTTCAGTTCATCCAGTAATGCCAGCACATCCTGCGCCATCTCGGGGTAATTCATCTGCGATGAACGTGGCGACAAACCGTGATTGCGTAAATCGATTTGCAGAATGTCATGCGTGTTTTGCAAATCCCGGCCCAATACGCCAAGGTTATCTAATGTGCCAAACAGGCCATGAATCAGGATGACAGGAAGTTTATCTGTGGGTTGGTGCGCATTTTGCCAGCGATGATTCAATTTCATGGTGAAGTTCATTCAGAGAGACATGGGGTTAGGGTATCATGACTTTAGAATCAATGTTGTCGCTGAAGGAACAGTATAGCCACTCGAAGGGATGTGAAAGGCATTGGGGCATAGTCTGACTTTTGCTATTGTCCCACTATGCCGCTGTTCGATAATGTTTGAACGCCTGTATAATCCTTTTGATTTGAGTCATCTACCCATAGATGTCGGGTTACAGAAGGGGAACGTCTCTGTAATTTGCATGATAATGGGTAAAAACAGCACTGGATAAAGATGAAAACTATTGAAGTCGACGAAGAGCTTTATCGTTATATTGCCAGCCACACACAGCATATTGGTGAGAGCGCATCAGATATTTTACGGCGCATGCTGAAATTTACCGCTGGGCAGCCTGTCGCAACGCCTGCGGTAGCGGCTGCCGCAACAACAACGACGTCTCAGCCTGCCGCTGCACCGAGCCCGCGCGATCGGGTACGAACCCTGCGTGAGCTGCTGCTGTCGGATGAATACGCTGAACAGAATAAAGCCATTAATCGCTTTATGCTGGTTTTGTCCACGCTGTATACCTTATCGCCGCAGGAATTTGCTGCCGCGACAGAATCTCTTCATGGCCGCACCCGCGTCTATTTCGCGGGCGACCAGCAAACCTTGCTTCAGCATGGCACACACACTAAGCCCAAACATATTCCGGGCACGCCATACTGGGCGATCACCAACACGAATACCGGTCGTAAACGCAGCATGGTTGAACACATCATGCTGGCAATGCAGTTCCCCGCAGAACTGACAGAAAAAGTGTGCGGCACTATCTAACTATTTATCTATTTAACTATCTATCAACTATCTATCTAACCACAGCGTTAGGGAGAAGCGCCAATGGCTAATCACCCAAGGGCCGGACAGCCTGCCCAGCAGAGCGATTTGATTAATGTGGCACAGTTAACGTCACAATATTATGTGCTGCGCCCGGAAGTCGGCAACACAGCGCACGCGGTGAAATTCGGTACGTCTGGTCATCGCGGTAGCGCGGGGCGTCATAGCTTTAATGAACCGCACATTCTGGCGATTGCGCAGGCGATTGCTGAAGAGCGTAAAAAGCAAGGTATCAGTGGCCCGTGCTATGTCGGTAAAGATACGCATGCGCTCTCCGAGCCGGCGTTTATCTCTGTGCTGGAAGTGTTGGCTGCCAACGGCGTGGATGTGATCGTGCAGTTGGATAATGGTTTTACGCCAACGCCTGCGGTGTCTAACGCGATTCTGGTTCACAATCGTCAGGGCGGTGCGCTGGCGGACGGCATTGTGATTACGCCGTCTCACAACCCGCCGGAAGATGGTGGCATCAAATATAATCCGCCGAACGGTGGCCCGGCAGATACCAACCTCACTAGCGTGATTGAGACGCGTGCGAATGCGCTGCTGGCGGATGAACTGCGTGACGTTAAGCGCATCACGCTGGATCAGGCGTTGAACAGCGGACACGTCCATGAACAGGATCTGGTTCAGGCCTATGTCGAAGGGCTGGCTAGCGTGGTGGACATGGCGGCGATCCAACGCGCCGGTCTGAAGCTGGGCGTTGACCCGCTGGGTGGTTCCGGTATTGCCTACTGGCAGCGTATCGCAGAGCACTACAAGCTGGATCTGACGCTGGTGAACGATGCCGTCGATCAGACATTCCGCTTTATGTCGCTGGATCACGATGGTGTGATCCGTATGGACTGCTCGTCAGAGTTCGCGATGGCTGGGTTGCTGGCGCTGCGTGACAAATTCGATCTGGCGTTTGCCAACGATCCTGACTATGACCGCCACGGTATTGTCACGCCTTCTGGGCTGATGAACCCGAATCACTATCTGGCGGTGGCGATCAACTACCTGTTCCAACATCGTCCACAGTGGGGACAGTCTGTTGCTGTCGGCAAAACGCTGGTATCCAGTGCGATGATCGACCGCGTGGTTGCTGATTTGGGCCGTAAGCTGGTAGAAGTACCGGTTGGCTTCAAATGGTTCGTTGACGGCCTGTATGACGGCAGCTTTGGCTTCGGTGGTGAAGAGAGCGCGGGGGCGTCTTTCCTGCGCTTTGACGGCACGCCGTGGTCGACGGACAAAGATGGCATCATCCTGTGTCTGCTGGCGGCAGAAATTACAGCCGTGACGGGGAAAAACCCGCAGCAGCACTATGATGAGCTGGCACAGCGCTTTGGCGCGCCGAGCTACAACCGTATTCAGGCTTCTGCGACGCATGCGCAAAAAGCTGTGCTGTCTAAGCTGTCGCCTGAGCAAGTATCAGCCAGCACGCTGGCGGGCGATCCGATTACGGCACGCCTGACCGCTGCGCCGGGCAACGGGGCATCGATTGGTGGCTTGAAAGTGATGACGGAGAACGGCTGGTTTGCTGCACGTCCTTCCGGCACGGAAGAAGCCTACAAGATCTACTGTGAAAGTTTCCTCGGGGCGGAGCACCGAGAGCGAATCGAGAAAGAAGCGGTAGAAATTGTCAGTGCGGTACTCGCAACGGCTAAATAAGTGAAAAGGCGCTGCTTGCAGCGCCTTTTTTAATCTTGTACGGACAGAAAATGCAGAACGCCTTTACCCCAATGCGACAAGCAGCGCTCCCACGGAAATCAGCGCCACGCCAGCTCCCGCTATCAGCGAAATTTTTTCTCCCAGCAGTATGACCGCCAGCACTACAGCGAAGACCACGCTGAGCTTATCGATCGGCGCGACCTGTGCGACGTTACCGTTCTTCAACGCCACAAAGTAAAACAGCCACGACAGCGCCCCCGCGACGCCGCTGAGCACAATAAACAACAGCGCTTTCTTATTGGCGACAACCTCACCGACCAGCGCCAGTTTGCCTTGTGCGACCACCACTCCCACTAGAAAAAGTGCCATGATGACGGCACGAATCGCGGTCGCCGTATTGGCGTCCAAATTTTGCAGACCGATCTTGCCAAATATCGCGACCATCGCGGCACACACGGCAGACAGCAAGGCGTAAATTAACCAACTACTCATGACGGCGTATTCCTGAAGAAAAGACAGGCGTGTACCGCAGGAGATATTCTCCACGGACGTTGCCTGATACAGAAATGTGATTTTACGGCATAAAACGATAGCCGATAGCGGTTTCAGTCAAGAGATGGCGCGGTCTTGCCGGATCGCTTTCCAGCTTCTGGCGCAGGTGCCCCATATAAATGCGCAGATAGTGGCTGTGCTCGACGGCGTTCGGCCCCCAGACTTGCGTCAGGAGCTGACGTTGTGTCAGCACTTTGCCGGGGCTGGCGAGGAGTGTGGCTAACAAACGAAATTCGATGGGTGTCAGGTGCAGTTCCTGACCGTCGCGATTCACCTGCCGATTAAGTAAATCGACGGTAATATTACCAAAGCTCACCAGCGGCGTTTCCTGCTGTGTATTGCTGTGGCGACGCAACGCGACACGTAACCGTGCCAGCAGCTCGCCGATGCCGAACGGTTTCGTCAGGTAATCATCGGCACCCGCATCCAGTGCGTCTATTTTATCCTGCTCGTCGGTGCGGGCAGACAGCACAATCACGGGCAGGCTGCTCCACTGGCGTAAATCGCGGATGTAGTCGATACCGTTGCCGTCCGGCAGGCCCAAATCGAGAATAATCAGATCGGGTTTGCGCGTGGCTGCTTCCAGCAAGCCGCGCTGCATCGTTTCGGCGTCAAACACGCGACAGCCTTCGC
The DNA here is from genome assembly GCF_002307355.1 of Pectobacterium polaris. Lineage (NCBI taxonomy): Bacteria > Pseudomonadati > Pseudomonadota > Gammaproteobacteria > Enterobacterales > Pectobacteriaceae > Pectobacterium > Pectobacterium polaris. The sequence continues at coordinate 2,581,294 of NZ_CP017481.1, forward strand.
CTTCCAGCGCCTGACGAACAAAACGACGGATCTCTTTTTCATCTTCAACGATTAAAATAGTGGCCTGCAATGGATTCAGTGCTCCTCAATATCTTCCGGTTCGAGATCCGGCGGTGCCGATAACGGTAGCGTGAAGTGGAAAGCTGCACCGCCGCTTTCCGCATTCGTTGCCCAGATACGGCCGCCGTGAATTTCCACAATTGCTCGACAGATCGCCAGCCCCAGCCCCACGCCGGGAATCGATGACTCTTTGTGACCACGGGAAAATTTATCAAAAATCATGCTTTCCTGGCCGTGCTCAATCCCCGGACCATTGTCCTGCACGATGATTTCCAAAACGTTTTCCTGCGTAGCAGGCAGCGAGGTTGTGTTCTCTGCAATAAGGCTTGTGGGAATCACGCTCGCCGAAATCGCGATGGTGGCCTGCTCTCCGGCGTACTTCAGCGCATTCTCCAGCAGGTTAATGAACACGCGTTCCATCAGCCCCGCATCACAATAAACCAGAACCATCTCATCAGGTAGATTAACCTGAATGGTGTTTTTCGCCAGTGCGCTTTCCAACTGTTGCAGAGCACTGCCGATGAGTTCCTCCGGCGTTTGCCACTCTTTGCGCAGGTTAAAACCGTCCGACTGAATGCGCGCCATATCGAGCAGATTATTCACCAGCCGCGTGGTGTTTAAAATGTGCTGGCGAATCTGGTTGGCCTGCTGGGCATAAGGCGACCCTTCGCTTGCCAGATTCAACGTCAGAATTTCTGCCTGACCAAAAAGGACGGTCAGCGGTGTGCGGAGATCGTGTGAAAGCGCGGCAAGCAGCGAGTTACGCAACTGTTCGCGCTCGGCATCCAGCCGGGCATTTTCCGTACTTTGCATCAGATGCAGACGCTCCAGCGCGTTGGCGATCAGCACGGTAAAGGTTTCCAGCAGGCGCTGCTGTTCGGGGATCATCAACTGGCGGGCGTTATTGGGTTCGATCGCCAACACACCGAAGATTTGCTGCGTGGTGGCGAGCGGCAGGATCTGATACGACACGCCGGGCAGGGTGGACGTTCCCGCTCCGGCCGGCGCGCGATGATCGAAGCTCCAGCGGGCGATAGCCCGATCGACAATCAGCTGCTGGCTGTCTCGCGCAGGCTGCGCAAGTTCAGGCGACGTATGATGCAGGCTATCGGCGAGCAGAACCGCGATTCTGGCCTGAAACGTCGTGCTGAGAAAATGTTGGCTAGCTTCGACAATATCGGCGCTGGACAGGCTGCGGTTCAGCGCCTTGGACATCTCATACAGATGGCGGACGCGCTGCTCGCGATAGCGGGCGACTCTGGCCTGATAGCGCACGCCTGCGGTCAGATTACCGACTAGTAGGCCGACGCCGAGCATCACGGCAAAGGTGACCAGATATTGTGCATCCGACACGGCAAACGTGCCGCGCGGTAAAATAAAGAAGAGATCGAAACTGGCGACGTTGATGACGGCGGCGAATACCGACGGCCAGCGGCCAAAGAAGAGCGCGACGATCACCACGGCCAGCAGATAAATCATCACCAGATTGACTGGCTCCAGCATGGCAAACGGCGACCACGACGCGAGCAGGGTGATAAAGGCACATAGCAGCGTGGCGAGCCCGCAGCCAAACAGCTGCATACGCCATTTCTCTACCAGCCCGCGCGCATCAGGCGTTTTAATCGGTGCGGCTGGCGCATCATCCTGCACGGCCACGACGACCAGATCGAGATCCGGCCCCAGCCTGCCGAGCCGTTCGGCAAAGCGGGTACGCCACCACCAGCCGAAACGTTGCTCTACGTGGCGACCAATAACGATCTTACCGAGGTTGTGCTCACGCGCATAGCGCAGGACGGCAAGCTCTTCGTCGGGTTCAGATAGCGTAACCGTTTCTGCCCCTAAATCCTGTGCCAGCTTGAGCGCCCGTAAGATGGCGCGCCGCTGCGGTTCGGGCAAGCGGTGCAGACGTGGCGTTTCAACGTAAACGGCGTGCCAGGCGCTGCCCAACCGTGCCGCCAGTCGTGCCGCCGTTCGCACCAATTTTTCATTGCCCGTGCCGTGGCCGATGCATAACAGAATGGCATCGCGCGTATGCCAGACCTGCTCGCGTCCTTTTCCGGCACGCATGGCGCGCATTTGATCGTCAACCCGATCCGCCATGCGCCGCAGCGCCAGTTCACGCAGAGCGATCAAATTGCCTTTACGGAAAAAGTTCTCGACGGCGCGCTCGGCCTGAAGCGGCAAATAGACTTTGCCCTCATTCAGGCGCTGGCGCAGATCGTCCGGTGGCAAGTCCACCAGAATGACTTCGCTGGCCTGATCGAATATCGGATCGGGTACGGTTTCCCGTACCCGAATCCCCGTGACGCCGCCGACCACGTCATTCAGGCTTTCCAGATGCTGAACGTTCACTGTCGTAAAAACGTCGATACCGGCATCGAGCAGTTCCTGCACGTCCTGCCAGCGTTTTGGGTGGCGAGAGCCGTTTACGTTACTGTGCGCCAGTTCGTCGATCAGAATCAGCGCCGGACAGCGCGCCAGCGCCGCATCCAGATCGAATTCGACAGTATGGCGGCCGTGGTGGCGAAAATGTTTGGGCGGCAGCAGCGGCAACCCCTCCAGCAGCGCAGCGGTCTCGCTACGGCCGTGAGTTTCGACCACGCCGACAAGAATATCCAGCCCCTGTGCCCGCAGCCGCTGAGCTTCCTGTAACATGGCATAGGTTTTCCCGACACCGGCGCAGGCACCAAAAAAGATTTTCAGCTTGCCGCGCGGTGGCGCACCGACCTGAGCCAGCAGGCTATCGGGATCCGGGCGACGATCTTCACCGTCAATCATGTTCTATCCCTTATTGGCGCGGCCTGAACCGTGGTCAGGCCGCAGCAAAGACGGCGGGGAGTCTGGCTCCCCGTTATACCCTAAATAATTCGAGCTGCATGCAGGCGGCAACCGCGCGAATCCCCAGGAGCTTACACAAGTAAGTGACTGGGGTGAGTAAGGGCAGCCAACGCACAAGCAGCTTGAAGTATGACGGGTATGATGATTAATAGTAACGCACTGTCGATTAAGGCAGGCCTTTTTCCTTATCCAGCGCCAGATTCAGCAGCAGGACATTGACCGCTGGCTGCCCAATGAACGCGGGTTTACTCGTCTCAGTAAAGCGATCGATCAGTTGCTGCACCTGCTGGAGCGACATTCCTCTGGCCTGCGCGATGTAGAGCGCCTGATAGCGCGCGGTTTCTGGGGAAATCTGCGGATCCAGCCCGCTGCCGGATGCCGTCAACAGTTCAGCAGGTACTGGCTGCTGATTGCCAACTAGCTGATGCCAGCGAGCGGCGCGTTCACCGATCTGTTTGTCCAGCACCGGATTGCTGGCGGCCAGATTGCTACCGCCGGACGCCAGCGCGTTATAAGGCGCATCTGACGTGGCGGACGGGCGCCCTTGAAAATAGCCCGCTCGATTGAACGCCTGCCCGATCAGGGATGACCCCACGGCGGTATTCTCACGGTAAATAAGCGATCCGTTTGCCTGTGTCGGGAACAGCCACTGTGCCAGCACTGTTGTCAGCAGCGGGTAGGCCAGACCGGTCAACAGCAGTAATAACAAGAATAAAAACAATGAAGAACGTAAATAGCGCATAGCGTATACCCGTCAGTCCTTAAGCCAGATTCAGCCCAGTCAGCAACATATCAATCAGCTTGATACCGAGGAACGGCACCAGCAGCCCGCCAAGACCATAAATCCACAGATTGCGGCTTAACTGCGCCGCCGCGCTCATGGGTTGATAGCGAATCCCTTTGAGCGCCAGCGGGATCAGAAACACGATAATCAGCGCATTGAAGATCACCGCCGACAGCATGGCCGAGGTGGGGGAATGCAACTGCATTACATTGAGCGCATTGAGCTGCGGATAGGTAGCGGCAAAAGCGGCCGGGATAATGGCGAAATACTTCGCCACGTCGTTGGCGATACTGAACGTTGTCAGCGAGCCGCGCGTCATCAGCATCTGCTTACCGATGTGTACGACTTCGATCAGCTTGGTTGGATTGGAGTCTAAATCAACCATGTTGCCCGCTTCCTTTGCTGCTTGCGTGCCGGAGTTCATGGCAACCGCCACATCGGCCTGCGCCAGCGCGGGCGCATCGTTAGTGCCGTCACCGGTCATAGCCACCAGCCGCCCTTCGGCCTGATACTGGCGGATCAGCGCTAGCTTGGTTTCTGGCGTCGCTTCCGCCAGAAAATCATCGACGCCAGCTTCTGCGGCAATCGCTGCTGCCGTGAGCGGGTTGTCGCCGGTGATCATCACGGTTTTGATCCCCATACTGCGCAGCTCGGCAAAGCGTTCTTTGATGCCGCTTTTCACGATATCTTTCAGCTCCACCACGCCAAGCACGCGCTTACCTTCCGCAACAACCAGCGGCGTCCCCCCGCTGCGTGCGACGTTGGAGACCGCTTCTTCGACCTGATGCGGGAAGTCGCCGTTGTTCGCTTCAATGTAGCGGCGCAGAGCATCGACGGCACCTTTACGAATGGTGCGCTGACCAAAATTGACGCCGCTCATGCGTGTCTGAGCCGTAAAAGGAACAAAGGTGGCGTCCAGCGAGCTGAGATCCTGATCTGCCAGATTAAAGCGCTGCTTCGCCAGCACCACGATACTGCGGCCTTCGGGCGTTTCATCCGCCAGAGACGCGAGACGCGCGGCGTCAGCCAGTGCCTGTTCGGTCACACCCGGCGCGGGCAGGAAAGCGGAAGCCTGGCGGTTGCCCAGCGTAATGGTGCCGGTTTTATCCAGCAGCAGAACGTCAATATCGCCCGCCGCTTCGACGGCGCGTCCGCTGGTGGCAATCACGTTAGCCCCCAGCATCCGGCTCATCCCAGCCACGCCGATAGCCGACAGCAGGCCACCGATGGTGGTCGGGATCAGACAGACCAGCAGAGCGACAAGTACGGTCACGCCGACGACATCGCCGCTGTTATTCGCCTGTACGCCGAACCAGGAGAACGGGTAGAGCGTCGCCGTCACCAGCAGGAAGATAAGTGTCAGCTCAATCAGCAGAATGGTCAGCGCGATTTCGTTCGGCGTTTTCCGACGCTGTGCCCCTTCGACCATGGCAATCATTCGGTCGAGGAAGGTTTCGCCCGGATTGACGCTGCACTGAATCACCAGCCAGTCGGACAACACGTGCGTGCCGCCAGTGACGGAGGCGAAATCGCCGCCGGACTCGCGAATCACTGGTGCGGATTCCCCGGTGATGGCGCTTTCATCGACGGACGCGCCGCCTTCCAGCACCTCACCGTCGCACGGAATGGTCTCACCCGCGCTCACCAGCACGATATCGCCCTTGCGCAGGCTGTCGGCTGGCACTGATTCCGAGCTGGTATCGTGATGTGGCGCGGCGAGCTTGTTAGCCCAACTGGTTTTTTTGACGCCTTTCAGCGCGTTCGCTTGCGCTTTACTGCGACCTTCTGCCAGCGCTTCGGCCATGTTGGCGAACAGCACGGTAAACCACAGCCAGAGTGATACCAGTCCGGTAAACATGGCGTTCCCTTCTGTCTTACCCGCCAGAATAGCCAGCCAGACGAGGGTCGTCAGCATACTGCCGAGATACACCACAAACATGACTGGGTTGCGCCACTGTATGCGCGGGTCGAGTTTCTTCAGCGCATCTTTCAGCGCTGAGCGGATTAACGTTCTATCAAACAGCGCTTGCTGTTTACGTTTGCCAACGTGGCGGGAAGCCTCGCTCTGCTGGGCAGAGGTCGGTTCCTGTGTTGCCTGATGATTCATCGTGTGACGAGTCATAAAAAGTCTCCAGCCTTAGTGAGTCAGGCCGAACTGTAAATGTTCAGCAACTGGCCCTAACGCCAGTGCAGGGATAAACGTCAGTGCGCCAATCAGCAGAACGATGGCGATGAGCATGCCGATAAACAGCGGACTGCGAGTGGACAGTGAGCCTTTGCTTTCCGGCTGGCGCTTTTTCACGACCAGCGAACCGGCGATAGCCAGCACGGGGATCATGACGGCAAAGCGGCCCAGCAGCATGGCGACAGCGAGCAGAACGTTATAGAACGGCGTGTTGACGCTCAGGCCGGCAAATGCGCTGCCGTTGTTGTTCGCGGCGGAGGACACGGCATAGAGCACTTCGCTAAAGCCATGTGCGCCAGGGTTCAGAATGCCGCTGCGTCCGGCTTCTGTGCTTAGCGCCAGCGCGGTGCCGAGCAGCACCAGTGCGGGCGGAATCAGAATCGCCAGCGCCGTCATCTTCATCTCATAGACTTCGATCTTTTTGCCCAGATATTCCGGCGAGCGGCCAATCATCAGGCCAGCAATAAAGACGGTCAGAAGGACGAAAAGCAGCATGCCGTACAGGCCAGAACCGACACCGCCGAACACCACTTCACCAATCTGCATCAACCACATGGGAACCATGCCGCCGAGGGCGGTGAAGGAGTCGTGCATCGCATTCACCGCGCCCGTCGAGGTGGCCGTGGTGACAACCGCATACAGGCTGGACGTCAGAACGCCAAAACGCGTCTCTTTACCTTCCAGGTTTGCGGCGCTGTCCGCGCCTAATGCCAGCAGATGCGGGTTACCGTTGACCTCCATTTTCATCACCACGGCAGCGGCGACGATAAAGATCAGCGCCATCGCCCACAGCAGCGCATGGCCCTGACGCTTGTCGCTCACGGCTTTACCAAAGGCGAAGCACAGCGCGGTAGGGATCAACAGGATCGCCAGCATTTGCACGATGTTGCTCAGTGCGGTCGGGTTTTCAAACGGGTGCGCCGAGTTGGCACCAAAGAAGCCGCCACCGTTTGTGCCCAGCAGTTTAATCGCTTCCTGTGAGGCAACCGGCCCCATCGGCAGCGTTTGGGCTGCGCCGTCCAGCGTGGTCAGATGTTGGTAAGGCAGCAGGTTCTGCAACACGCCCTGACTGACAAAAAACAGCGCCAGCAGCAGAGACAGCGGCAGCAGCACATACAGCGTGATGCGAAACAGATCGAGCCACGCGTTGCCCAGCGTGTCGACACAGCGGCGGGAGAAGGCGCGGATTAACGCGAAAGCCACCGCAATGCCGCTGGCGGCGGACAGGAAGTTTTGTACCGTTAGGCCAACCATCTGGCTCAGGTAGCTCAGCGTGTTTTCACCGCTGTAAGCCTGCCAGTTGGTGTTGGTGACAAAACTGATTGCCGTGTTCAACGCCAAATGCCACGACAACCCCGGCATATTTTCTGGGTTAAGCGGCAGACCCCCCTGCGCCATTAACAGGACAAACAAGACGACAATGCCGATCAGGTTAAGCGTCAGAATAGCCGCCGCATACTGCTGCCAGCGCATCTCCGTCGTATCGAAAGCGAAAAGGCGCGCCGTTCCCGCTTCAAACTTTTGCAGGAACACACCCGTTTCGCCCTCAATCAGACGGGCCAGTCCGCTGCCCAGCGGCTGAGCGGCGATCAGTACGGTAAGCAGCAGACCAAAGATCAGTAAAAAAGCGTCAGCGGCCATCAGAATTCCTCCGCCTTCAACAAGGCATAAACCAGATAGGCCAGTAACAGCAGCACGAGTAGGCCGCCTAAGACGATGCTAAGCGTCACAACACACCTCCAGAACAAAATAGACAGCGTCAGAGTAGGAAAACGCAGGAAAAGAAGGTGCAAATTTCCCGTATGCGGGCGTAAAAAAAGTATAAAAATGGGATGAAAAGTCGGCGGTGGAGGCTATAAGGGCGTTATGGCGTCAGTAAAGCTGTAGGTGGCGAGAAGCGGGTACTGAGGAAAGGGAATAAAGTGATCCAATCTAAAACCATAAATTAACTAATGGTGGGTTTATTTTTAACGTCGCTGTAACTTAATAACGTGATGATGAAAAAATTGGCGATTATTTCATCTTTTACTGGTCAGATGAGTAGTAAACTTTCAGAAAAGGCGGTAAAATTTTAACCAATATCACAGTTCTTATTTTATCGTTATGAAAAGCGCCGCTGAACAAGGGCGCTTATCCCAGAGGAGGATCGTTATGTCGCTTTATACTACTTATCCCTTGCACCGTATTCTCCTGCGTCGCGCTGCCGTGGTTGCCATCGGCGTGCTGGCGTTACCGGTGATGCTGTTCCGTCGCGATCGGGCACGTTTTTACAGCTATTTACACCGCGTCTGGCTGAAAACCAGCGATAAGCCGGTATGGATGGCGCAGTCCGAAGCCGCCGCCTGCGATTTTTATTAAGAATACCGCGCCAGGTTACCGTTGACCGCTCTGCGCGCGTAGTCGTGAATGTAGTCGTGAACAGTGACGCCAGTACGTTGTGCATACTGACGCCATGAGTTTGAAACATTCAACGGCACTGATTAAGCGTCATTTCCACTACGGATCTGGCGCTTATTTTGTTTTTAGCGCATGAAATCGTAATGCCAGCAACATCACCGATAAGCTGATAAATACCGCAACGCTTGCCATCGCCATCCCATCCCCGACGGAACCTTGCTCAAACTGACGCCAAACGAAAATGGACACCGTTTGCACGCCCGCAGGTGATAGCAGGAGTGACGTCACCAGCTCGCGCGACGCGACGGCAAAAACCAGCATCATCGCTGCCAGCAGGCTGGGGAAGACCAGCGGGAAAACGATCAATCGTAATGCCGCCATTGCGCTAGCGCCGTGAACACGCGCCGCTGACTCCAGATTACTGCCGATTTGCGCCAATGCCGCACTGCTATAGCGGACAGGGTAGGGCAGCAGCAGACAACTGTATGACAGCAGCAAAATCACCCAGGTGTTATAGGGCGTGATCGGCCAGAAGCTTTGGTTCCAGGCGAGTATCAACCCCACTCCGACAACGATTCCCGGCAGCGCGGCGGGTAGCATCGATAGTCCATCCAACACTGCTGCCCCCCGAATACGCTTGGCGACCACAAACCACGATGCCAAAAAGCCGACCGTACCCGTCAGCAACGCGCTGCCGACCGCCAGTCCCAGACTGGTCGTCAAGGCGGGTAACGCTTCGTTTTCGTAATCAACCAACATAGTGAAGTGCTGCCAGGTTAAATTTTGCCAGGAAATCTCGCTGGAGATGGTGGCAGAAAACGCGGTAATCAGCATGGACGCCAGTGGAATCCCGACGGCCAGCAGCCCGACGGTGCTAAACAGCACTAATACCGGCCAGCGCCATATTCCTAATGGACGAGTGACAATGGCGGCGGGTTTGCCGGTGGTGGTTTCCACATTGTTACCGGCGACAATCGCCCGCTGTAGGGTAAATGCGCAGAGCGCAATGGCGACCAACAGCAAAGACAGCACAGCGGAACCGGAGAGATCGATCGGCCAGTCCGCCAGACGCTGCTCGATATTTGTCGTCAGGACCTGAATACCGGCACGCGATCCCAGTGCGGCAGGTATGCCGTATTCCTCGATAGCCAGCGTGAAGGCAAGCAGCAGGCTGGCTGCTGTCGCAGGCAGCGACAATGGCAGCGTGACTCGCAAGAAGGCCTGCCAGCCGCTGGCACCGTGAACGCGAGCGACATCCGCCAGACGGTTTCCGCTTGCAGCCATACTGCGCGAAACGGCGAAATAGACGACTGGGAAAATATTCAGCGTCATGACACCAATCATGCCGGGCAGTGAAAACAGAACCTCACCGAGTTGAATGGGCAATAGCTGTTCTGCGTAGCCTCGTGGCTGTAGCGCCAGCATCCACGACAGCCCGGCAATATACGGTGGGATCAGGAAGGGAATGAGAAACAGTAAATCCCAAAATCTTGCCAGCGGGAGCGCAAAGAGCCCGCGTAACGCACCGAGTGGAATAGCAATGACCGCACAGCACAGAGCAACACCCAGCCCAAGCAGCAGCGTATTTTTCAACAGCGCGAACAAGCGCGCCTGTGCGAAGACGTCCGCGAAGGCCGAGAACGGGTTCGCAAAGGAACCTGAACCCAAATTCGGGAAAATCGCCTGTAGCGCAACGAACAATACGGGAATGCCAACCAGCGTAAAAAGTACCGCCACCGTAAACAGTGGCAGTAAAGCAAACTTGTTCATCTGATACTCCAGCCTTGCTGACGGTCGTCAGCAAGGCATTATCTCGTGTCATACCACTCGAACTATCCGAGGGCTGTCATGACTGAACAGGCTTAGCGCTGACCAAATAAGGTGGCAAAGCGATCGAGAATGGCAGCACGGGACGCTGACGCGCTATCGCCTTCCGGCAGTAATGTCAGGCTCTTAAACAAAGGACGCTTGGCATCAATGTCCTGACGTGCGGGCATCAGCCAGGCTTCCGCCACGGCTTTCTGGCCTTCAGGCGACAACATATAGTTGATGAAGTCTTTGGCCTGCTGCTGGTTTTTGCTGCTTTTCAGGATCATCATCGGGCGAGGGGCAATGACGGTGCCGCTGGAAGGGAAAATGACTTTAATGGATTCGCCAGACTCCATGCTGCCGTAAGAAACGTAATCCACGGCACCAAAAACGGCGGCTTTCGCGCCTTGCAGCACCGGCGTTAATGCCTGGGCGTTCGGGCCTGCGATGATCATACCGTTGGCTTTTAAGCGATCGAACATCTCCCAGGCTTTATCTTTTTCCGCATTTTGCAAACCAATCAGCAGATCGAGCGAGGCACCGGACAGCGCGGGATCTGGCGTGGTGACTTTATCTTTAAATTCAGGTTTGGTGAGGTCGTTCCAGTCTTTGGGTTCTGGCGTGCCGCTCTTGCTGTTCCAGACAATGCCCAGCGCGGAAATGCCCTGTGCCACGTAGAAAGGGGTTTTGAACTGTGCAGGCACGGTGGCTGCATTCGGGCTATCAAATTCCAGCAGCCAGCCGCGTTGCTGCAAATCTGTCGCCGTATCCCAGGAGGCGGAAATCAGGACATCGGCACGTGGGTTGGCCTGCTCGGCTTCCAGTCTGGCCATGACTTTACCGGTTGTTGCCTGAAAAACATCGACTTTCACGCCAGTCTGCTTTTCATAACCTGCTGCCAGTTTCTTTGCCAGTGCTCCCGGTCCGGCGGTGTACAGCGTCAGGGCCTGTGCGCTGCCTGCTACCGCTGCTAATGAGAGAGCTATACCCATAATGATGCCTCGTTGATTCATGGTAAACAGTGTGTTTTTCATTGCATTTTCCCCAAAGTTAAAGAGTGGTGATATCAGTAATGTGGCCTTGCGACATGTGAACAATACGGTGCGCCAATATGTTGGCTTCGCCTCTGTCGTGGGTGACATACACGGCGGTGGTCCCAAGATGGCGCAAGAGCGATGCCATCTCCTGACAAAGCGATTCACGTAGATCCCGGTCGAGATTGGATAGCGGTTCATCGAAGAGCAGGATGTTCGGTTCCGCGATGATGGCGCGTGCCAGCGCGACTCGCTGTTGCTGGCCGCCAGACAAATCGGCCGGTTTGCGATCGGAAAAATCAGCCAGACCGACGCGCGCTAGCGTGACGTCAACGCGTTGGCGGCAGAGATCGCGCGGAACCTTCCTCATCAGCAGCGGGAACCCGACGTTTTGTGCAACGGTCATATGTGGCCAAAGCGCGTAGTCCTGAAAGACCATGCCCAGATTGCGCTGCTCAGGCGGCAGGGATAGCTGGTGACCAGCAACCTGACGATCGCCAAAATGAATGGTGCCCGCGTCCGGCTGTAACAAACCGGCCAGCAGCTTTAGCAACGTGCTTTTGCCGCAGCCGGAAGGCCCCAGCAGGGCCAGAATGGTGCCTTTTGGCACATCGAGGCTGATGGAATCGAGAACCGTTTTGCCTGCAAAAGCGTGGGACAATTTGTCGATCGCAATCGCGGCGGGTGCGGTGAGTTCAGCGGTGGTCATCATCACCTCCGTGCAATAACGGGAGGCGATATCCATTTTGATATCGGTGGATCGGGCGAGCGCTTTGGGGTTGCCTGGTTAAAGGCCATAGCAAAGCGTCCCGCCAGTAAAGCAGGGGAAAAAACATGGGGTATCCTCTTTGGGACTCTATATCGGAATGGGGATTGTAGTGGGGGAATAAGGCTATTTGATGACAGACGAAACGATATCCGCGATGCACGTTTTGGATATCAATATCGCTCGCAGAGAAAACCGTCTTATTTGATCGACATAATCCATCAATCTCATGATTTATTACTTTATTCTTCGCTGCGACTGCACAGAATCGTGGTGAAATCCGCTATGCTGGTCAGAGGGTTTGCAGAATGCCATCAAGGCAAACCATATATGACAAGCGTAAGGATAAATCATGACGCTCGAACTCATTCCTGTTGGTATCAGCGCCTGTCTGCTCGGTAATCCCGTGCGATTTGATGGCGGACACAAGCGTTTGACGTTTGCCGCTGAACAACTGGCACCCTATTTTCGTTTTGAACCGGTCTGCCCGGAAATGGCGATTGGTTTACCGGTGCCGCGTCCGGCACTCAGGCTGGTGCGAGAAGGGGAAAGCCATATCACGATGCGTGCCAGCAATGGTTCGCCGCTGGATGTTACCCAGCAGATGACGGTGTTTTCCGCTGACAAAGTCAGCCAGCTTCAGCACTTATGCGGTTATATCGTTTGTGCCAAATCGCCGAGCTGCGGTATGGAGCGTGTGAAGGTTTACGATGAAGCGCAAAAGGATGCGCGTAAAAGTGGTATCGGCCTGTTTACGCAGGAACTGATGCGGCAAATGCCCTGGCTACCGGTTGAGGAAGACGGACGCCTGCAAGATCCCGGCCTGCGGGAAAATTTCATTGAGCGCGTTTATGCGTTACACGAGCTGAATCAGCTATGGCAAAACGGGCTGAGCCGTGGCGCGCTGATTGCCTTTCATAGCCGCTATAAACTCCTGCTGCTGGCGCATTCCCAGCCGGAATACCGCGAGCTGGGGCCGTTTGTTGCGGGGATCGATAAGTGGGAATCGCTGGAAGACTACATCGTTGAATACCGGAAGCGGCTAATGAAACTGTTGTCGAAGCCTGCGACGCGTCGCAATCACACCAATGTGCTGATGCACGTACAGGGCTACTTCCGACGCCAGCTCAATTCTCAGCAGCGACAGGAACTGGCGCAGCTCATCGATCGCTATCGACAGGGCTTACAGCCGCTACTGGCACCTATCACGTTGCTAAAACATTACATGGCGGAATACCCCGATGCGTATCTGGCTCAGCAGCGTTACTTTGAGCCGTACCCCGAGGCATTACGCCTGCGTTACGGACACTAGTTTGACCGCCCGAGGAATGTCATGACCACGCATGCAGTTACACATGTAGTCTGGCTACGCAACGACCTGCGCGTTACCGATAATCTGGCGCTGTACGCGGCCTGTCAGGATCCGAACGCCACCGTGCTGGCGGTTTTTATCGCCACGCCTGCGCAGTGGGAAAAGCACGATATGGCACCACGTCAGGCTACCTTTCTGCTGGAGAACCTGACGCTGGTGCAGCAGGCGCTGGCCGAGAAAGGCATCCCGCTGCATTACCACGAATGTGCTGACTTTGCGGCGTCGGTTGACTGGCTGGTACAGTTTTGTGCGCAGCAGCAGGCTACCGATCTTTTCTACCATTATCAGTATGAAATCAACGAGCGCCTGCGTGATAAGCAGGTTAAAGATCGGCTGGCCGATAGCGTGGTTTGTCACGGTTATCATGACAGCCTGTTGTTACCGCCGGGTAGCGTGCTGACGGGTAATGGTGAGATGTATAAAGTATTTACGCCCTTTCGTCAGGCCTTTATCAAACGCCTGCTGGAGTCGGATACGACCTGCGTACCGGCACCAGACGCGCGCGGTGAACCGATCAATAACACAGTGGAACTGGCACCGTTTAGCTACCCGCAGCGCGAGGTGGATAGCGATGATTTCCCCAGCGGCGAACGCGCGGCATTACAGCAACTGCGCCGTTTTTGCCGCGAGCAGGTGCAGGATTATGACAAGCAGCGGGATTTTCCGTCGCTGCCCGGCACCAGCAAACTGTCTCCGTATCTGGCGCTTGGGATCGTATCGCCGCGCCAATGCTTTAACCGTCTGCGTGCCGAATGCCCGGAGATGTTGGAACGTCGTGAAGGCGGGGCGTTTACCTGGTTTAACGAGCTGGTCTGGCGTGAATTTTACCGCCACCTGATCGTGTCCTGGCCGCAGCTGTGTAAACACCGACCGTTCACCGCGTGGACGCAGTGGGTGAAATGGCGGGAATCACCGGAGGATTTAGCCGCCTGGCAGCAGGGGAAAACGGGCTACCCGATCGTGGATGCAGCGATGCGTCAACTGAATGAAACGGGATGGATGCACAATCGCCTGCGTATGATTTGTGCCAGTTTTCTCGTCAAAGATTTACTGATCGATTGGCGCGAAGGCGAACGCTACTTTATGTCGCAACTGCTGGATGGCGATCTGGCGGCGAATAACGGCGGCTGGCAGTGGGCGGCATCGACAGGCACCGATGCGGCACCTTATTTTCGTATTTTCAATCCGACAACGCAGGGCGAGCGCTTCGACCCTGAAGGTCGGTTTATTCGTCACTGGCTGCCCGAACTGGCTGCCGTACCGGATAAAGATATTCATCAGCCTCACCGTTGGGCTGACAAACACCACCATCAGCTGAACTATCCGCTGCCCATCGTCGACCATAAAACCGCGCGTCAGAATACGTTGGCGGCGTTTGAGGCGGCCAAAAATATCGGTATGGCGGATAACGATCGAGAAGAGAACAGTAAGTATGCGTAATGTGGAATTGGAAAGAATCATTAACGAGAAACTGAGCACGGCGACGTTTCAGGACTACGCACCGAACGGTTTACAGGTTGAGGGGCGTGCGGACGTAAAACGCATTGTGACGGGCGTAACGGCCTCACAGGCGCTGCTGGATGCGGCGGTAGAAAAGCAGGCCGATGCGATTCTGGTTCATCACGGCTACTTCTGGAAAAACGAACCGCAGATTGTCTGTGGTATGAAGCGTAACCGACTGAAAACGCTGTTGCTCAATGATATCAACCTGTACGGCTATCACTTGCCGTTGGATGCACACCCAGAACTGGGGAATAACGCACAGCTGGCGGCGCTGCTGGAGATTCAGGTGCAGGGCGCGATCGAGCCGCTGGTGCCGTATGGCGAACTGGCGCAGCCTATGACGGCAGACGCTTTTTGCCGCCGTGTAGAAAAACGATTGGGGCGTAGCGTGCTGCATTGTGGGGATAATGCACCGCAACAGATACAGCGCGTGGCTTGGTGTACCGGCGGCGGTCAGGGCTTTATTGAACAAGCGGCCCGCTTCGGGGTCGATGCGTTTATTACCGGTGAAGTGTCTGAGCAAACGATTCATATCGCACGCGAAATGGGGCTGCACTTCTTTGCTGCCGGACACCATGCCACCGAACGCGGTGGCATCAAAGCGTTGGGCGAATGGCTGGCGGCACAGCATGGTTTTGATGTGACATTTATTGATATTCCTAACCCTGCGTGAGGGGGCTGAAAGTCCCGGTATCGCACAGGAATGATGTCACATTTTGGATATTGGCATCGTTGTTGCTTCGTTGTTGAGAAGAAAATATATCGGTAAGTAACGCTAATCATTTAGCCATGTTCACCATAACGGATAAAACGCGATTCAGGAGGAAAGATTGCAACGAGCACGGTGTTATCTTCTGGGCGAGAGGGCTGTCGTTCTGGAACTGGAACCGCCAATGTCGCTGGAGAGTCAGCAGCGGATATGGGGGCTTGCTGAGCGCCTGAATCATCATGAAGAGGTGCTGGAAGCGATTCCGGGCATGAACAATCTAACGGTGCTGTTGGCGCATCCGCAGCAGGTGGCGCTGGATGCGATTGAACGCTTGCAGCGCTGGTGGGAAGAGAGTGAATCGCTGGTGTTTGACCCGCGCGATATCGATATTCCCGTTGTGTATGGCGGTGAGGCGGGACCAGATCTGGCGGAAGTGGCCGCTCACAGTGGCCTGACAGTGAGTCAGGTTGTGGAAGCACATGCGGCCGCACAGTATGTGGTCTACTTTTTGGGCTTCCAGCCGGGCTTTGCCTACCTTGGCGGTTTAAACGAGAAGCTGCATATGCCGCGTCGCGCCGAACCACGCCTGCGCGTGCCGGCGGGATCGGTCGGGATTGGTGGCGCGCAGACAGGGATTTATCCGCTGGCGACGCCGGGTGGCTGGCAGCTGATTGGTCACACCTCGCTGAAGCTGTTTAATCCAAAAACGATGCCGCCAACGCTATTGCGTCCTGGCGATAACGTTCGGTTTCTGCCACAGAAGGAGGGCGTATGCTGAAGGTTATCCATGCTGGATTGCATACTTCGGTGCAGGACGGCGGTCGCGTCGGCTTTCGTCGTTTGGGTATCAGCCAGTCAGGCGCGCTCGATCTGCCTGCTCTGACAATGGCCAACCTGCTGGTGGGCAACGCGGAGAATGCTGCTGCGCTGGAAATTACGCTGGGCAAGTTTACCGCAACATTCACCACCGCCTGCTGGGTGGCGCTGACCGGTGCGGACTGCCATGCCGACCTGGATGGCAAACCGCTCTGGACAGGCTGGCGTTTCGCCGTGAAGCCGGGGCAAACGTTGAAAATGCGCATGCCGCGTAATGGCATGCGCAGCTATCTGGCCCTGTCCGGCGGTGTGGATGTGCCGGAAGTTCTCGGGTCGCGCAGTACCGATTTGAAAGCCGGTTTTGGTGGTTTTGACGGACGCTTGCTGATGGATGGCGATGAGCTCCCGCTGGGAACGCCGACTCGTGAACTGACGCGAGAAGTCGGTATCAAGCAGCTGTTGTTCGGCAACCGCGTGCGGGCATTACCGGGGCCGGAGTATCAGGAATTCAGCGAAGAGATGCAGGAATTGTTCTGGCGAACTTCCTGGCAACTGAGCCCGCAAAGTAACCGTATGGGTTACCGTTTGCTGGGGGCTGAGCTACAGCGCGCCGCATTGCCGGGTAGCAAACCGCGCGAGCTGCCATCGCATGGGCTGCTGCCGGGCGTCGTGCAGGTTCCGCACAATGGTCACCCTATCGTACTGCTGGCAGATGCGCAGACAACCGGCGGTTACCCGCGTATTGCGACGGTGATCGAAGCCGATTTATTCCATTTAGCGCAAATCCGGCTCGGCGAACCGATACATTTTATTCACTGTACGCAGGCACAGGCGCAAAAAGCGGCCGAAGAACAGCGGCGCTACCTCGAACAACTAGCGTGGAGGCTGCATGATTATTGATCTGAATGCCGATCTGGGTGAGGGGGGCGAGCATGACGAAGCGCTGCTGAAGCTGGTGACGTCAGCCAATATTGCCTGCGGGTTTCATGCCGGTGATGCGCAAACCATGCGTCAGTCAGTGCGTTGGGGAATCGGTTATAAGGTCGCGCTTGGCGCACATCCGAGCTTTCCCGATCGTGAAAATTTTGGCCGCAAGGCAATGAATGTGCCTGCGGAAATTGTCTTTGCCCAGATGGTGTATCAGCTTGGCGCGCTTAGCGCGATTGTTGCTGCCGAAGGGGGCACGCTGTCGCACGTTAAGCCCCACGGCATGCTTTACAATCAGGCGGCATGCGAACCGGCGCTGGCCGATGCGATAGCCAAGGCGGTGAAGGTGGTGAATCCGGCGTTGCGCTTAGTCGGTCTGGCGGGAAGCGAGTTAATTCGCGCCGGGCAGCGGCTGGGACTGGAGACGCGTCAGGAAGTGTTCGCCGACCGCTGCTATCTGCCTGACGGATCGCTGGTGCCGCGTACTCAGGCGGGGGCCTTGATTAACAGCGATGAACTGGCGCTGGCGCAGACGCTGGAGATGATTCAACGCCAGCGGGTCAGAGCGATTGACGGTTCCTGGGTGAACGTGCAGGCGGATACCGTGTGTATTCACGGCGATGGACAACACGCGCTGTTGTTTGCCCGCAAATTGCGTAACTGCTTTAGCCAGCATCAGATCGCTGTTGCTGCGGCATAATCATTATTTTTGTATGACGGAGATAACCGATGAAAACCGTTTTGATCACGGCGTTTGAACCTTTTGAGGGTGAAGCGATTAATCCCTCATGGGAAGCGGTAAAAGGACTTCATCAGCGAGAAATTGGCGGTGCGCGCGTGGTGGCCTGCCGCTTATCTTGCGTCTTCGATCTGTCACTGGAACAGCTTTACCGCGCGATAGCCGAATGGCAGCCGGAAGTGGTGATCGCGGTAGGGCAGGCGGGCGGCCGTGCTGATATTTCTGTCGAACGCGTGGCGATTAATATTAATGACGCCCGCATTGCGGATAACCGAGGCAACCAGCCGATTGATACACCGGTGGTGGAAAAGGGGCCGGTTGCGTATTTCTCGACGCTGCCGGTGAAAGCGCTGGTGCAGGCATTGCGTGCAGCGGGCATTCCAGCGTCAGTGTCGCAAACCGCAGGGACGTTTGTCTGCAACCATGTGATGTACGGGCTTTTACACCAGTTGCATCAACAGGGCGATGTGGTTCGCGGCGGATTCGTTCACATTCCCTATTCGCCGGAGCAGGCCGCGCGACACCCCGGTGAACCGAGCATGCCCACGCCGTTAGTCACGGCGGCGCTGGAAGTGATGATCAAGCAGTCGCTGGTGCAGCAGGTTGATGTGGCGATTACTGGCGGTGCTCTGCACTAGTTCAGTTAATCGCGTAATACGTCTGATTTTCAGGGAGTAAGGTATGCCGGAAGGACCGGAAATTCGCCGGGCGGCCGATAAGCTGGTTGAGGCCGTCGTGGGAAAAACGCTGACGCGTGTTTGGTTTGCGTTTCCAGAACTGAAGCCATACGAAGCAGAATTGGTCGGGCAGCAGGTCAGGCAGATCGAAACGCGCGGAAAGGCGCTACTGACCTATTTTAGCAACGATCGGGTGCTGTATAGCCACAATCAGCTATATGGCGTGTGGCGCGTCGTGAATGCCGGTGAGTCGCCGGAAACGAAGCGAGATTTGCGCGTCCGGCTGGAAACGCAGGGTCGCGCCATTCTGCTTTACAGTGCGTCCGATATTGAAATGCTGACGCCGGAGACGCTCTCGACGCACCCTTTCCTGCAACGTATTGGCCCTGATGTCTTGGATCTCTCACTGACGCCGGAACAGGTATGTGAGCGTCTGTTATTACCGCGCTTTCGCCGTCGCCAGTTCAGTGGGCTGCTGTTGGATCAGGCTTTTCTCGCCGGGCTGGGGAATTATCTGCGCGTCGAAATTCTCTGGCAGGCACAGCTTGCAGCACAACACACGGCAGCACAGTTGAATGAGGAACAGTTGCAGACGTTAAGTCGAGCGCTGCTGGAGATTCCCCGTTTGTCCTACAACACGCGCGGCAGCGTTGATGAAAATCGGCATCACGGGGCGATTTTTTCGTTCAAGGTTTTCCATCGAGAAGGGGAACGCTGCGAGCGCTGCGGCGGGATCATCGAAAGAACGATGCTGTCATCACGCCCATTCTATTGGTGCCCGAGTTGTCAGAGTTAATAATGTGAGTGATCTATGCGCAAGATGAATACGTTAATTCCAGAAATGATTGTCTCTGACTTACAAAAGAGTCTGGAATTTTATTGTCACGTTTTGGGATTTCAGATTGAGTACGACAGGCCTGAAGATAAGTTCGCATTCCTTTCATTTCATGGGAGCCAACTGATGCTGGAACAGGATTATTTAACCGAGTCGCCCTGGCGTGTGGAACCATTAGAACTGCCGTTTGGTCGCGGTATGAATTTATCGATTGAGTGCCCGGATGCTCAGACGCTGGCGGCGGCAATTGAGCGTGCGGGCTATACGCTACGCAGACCGGTTGAAACGTGCTGGTATCGCGATCATGAGGTGTATCACGGGGAAAGTAATTTTCTGGTACAGGATCCGGATGGCTATTTATTGCGATTCACGCAAAGTTTAGGCTGTAAGTCATCCCTTTAGTGCAGTTATAACAAAGGCCGGAATCCCGGCCTTTTTGATACGTACTGAATGGATTAATCGTGTTTCAGATTGGATGCAAAGTCACGTTTGTCGTAGCCGGTATACAGCTGACGTGGACGGGCAATCTTGATGCCGTCGGCGTGCATTTCGCTCCAATGCGCAATCCAGCCCACAGTACGCGCCATCGCAAAGATAACGGTAAACATGGAAGACGGAATACCCATCGCTTTCAGGATGATGCCTGAGTAGAAGTCCACGTTCGGGTACAGTTTCTTCTCAATGAAGTACGGGTCGTTCAGCGCGATATGTTCCAGCTCCATCGCCACTTCCAGCAGGTCGTCTTTTCTGCCCAGCTCTTTCAGCACTTCATGGCAGGTTTCACGCATGACGGTAGCGCGCGGGTCGTGGTTTTTGTACACACGGTGGCCGAAGCCCATCAGGCGGAAGGAGTCGTTCTTGTCTTTTGCACGTTCGATAAACGCAGGGATGTGCTCCACGCTGCTGATTTCTTCCAGCATACGCAGGCAGGCTTCGTTCGCGCCGCCGTGTGCCGGTCCCCACAGCGAGGCGATCCCCGCGGCGATACAGGCAAATGGGTTCGCACCAGACGAACCAGCAGTACGCACGGTAGACGTCGAGGCGTTTTGTTCGTGATCGGCATGCAGGATCAGAATACGGTCCATGGCACGTTCCAGCACTGGATTCACAACATATTCTTCACAAGGGGTGGAGAACATCATGTGCAGGAAGTTACCCGCGTAGGACAGGTTGTTTTTCGGATAAACAAACGGCTGGCCCAGTGAATATTTGTAGCACATCGCTGCAACGGTCGGCATTTTGGACAGCAGGCGGTAGGCCGCGATTTCGCGGTGGCGCTCAATGTTAATGTCCAGTGAATCGTGATAGAACGCCGCCAGTGCACCGGTGACGCCGCACAATACGGCCATTGGATGTGAATCGCGACGGAAGCCGTGGAACAGACGAGTAATCTGCTCATGGATCATGGTGTGACGTGTCACGGTGGTCTTGAAGGTTTCATACTGTTCTACCGTCGGGACTTCACCGAACAGCAGGATGTAACAAACTTCAAGATAATTCGATTTTTCAGCCAGTTGGGCAATCGGGAAGCCACGGTGTAGCAAGATGCCTTCGTCGCCGTCGATATAGGTAATCTTGGATTCGCAAGATGCGGTAGAGGTA
Source organism: Pectobacterium polaris (assembly GCF_002307355.1). Taxonomy (NCBI): domain Bacteria; kingdom Pseudomonadati; phylum Pseudomonadota; class Gammaproteobacteria; order Enterobacterales; family Pectobacteriaceae; genus Pectobacterium; species Pectobacterium polaris. The sequence continues at coordinate 2,602,347 of NZ_CP017481.1, forward strand.
AAGCCGGGGTCAAATGTGAAGTAACCTTTAGAACCGAGGGGACGAATATCAATCTCATCATACCCCAATGTACCTGATAGGACATTTAGCTCAATTGGATCTTTACCCTCTAGAGTAAGAGTTGCTTTCTTATCAGCCATTTACAGTCTCCTTAGCGCTTTAATTTTAAATATTTTCACTGAAGAAATACCGTCATGCCTGTGCACCGGGCAGATAATGACCGGTGAAACTCTGTCGTGACACAGTCGTCAAATAGGATACAGAGTAAGGCGGATAGCCGCATTCAGGATGAAAAATTCGTTCTCCAGGTAATTAACGATATTCAGATAAATGAGTGGTGCTCTGAATAGATTGTAGTCATTACCTATGACTTTTACGTGGACTCTCTTCACTGTTACATAAGTTACGCCAGTGTGGAAGTGTCGCCGTCGTGCTTTAACACATCATAAGGAATTCAATCCCCTAGTTGTAATTGAAATGTTGAAGTTTTGTCAAATCAGATAATTAATTTTATATAAATTGTGAAATTCGTGATCTAAATCACTGTTCGGGGCAAATGTCACCAAACAGTTTGTATGGGAATTGTAATGGGAATGTGAAGTACCTATACTGCCGACAGGTCTCCGGAATCACCCTGCAGTAGGAGCACCCAGTATGAAAGGATCATGCGCTGTTTAGACACCGGAATGTCGATGTTTGAGCGCGTATCATAAACCCACTTTCCAGGGCTGTAACTTTCATGCTGTCTGACCTCACATCAGGCCCGGAGGAAGAAACAATAATAAAAGCTGTGTGGGCAAATCCGTGAAAAAACAAAGACCTGTCAATCTGGAATTGCAGACGATCCAGTTTCCCGTTACTGCGATAGCATCTATTCTTCACCGCGTCTCCGGCGTTATCACCTTTGTCGCTGTCGGTATTTTACTGTGGCTGTTAGGCACTTCTCTTTCTTCAGAGGAAGGGTTCCTGCGCGCTGCGGAAATTATGGATAGCTTCATCGTCAAGTTTATCGTTTGGGGCATCCTCGTCGCGTTGGCTTATCACATTGTTGGTGGTATACGTCACCTGTTGATGGATTTTGGTTATATAGAAGAAGACCTTGCCGCAGGTAAGCGTTCTGCAAATATCTCCTTTATTATTACTGTCGTGCTTTCAATTCTGGCTGGAGTCCTCGTATGGTAAGCAATGCTTCTGCGTTAGGACGCAATGGCGTACACGATTGGTTACTGATTCGCGCTTCCGCCATCGTCATTGTTCTGTATGTAATTTATATTATTGGTTTTATTGCTACGGCTGGCGACATCACGTATGAAATCTGGCGTGGTTTCTTCGCGATGGCTCTCACCAAAGTATTCACACTGCTAACGTTATTTTCCATTCTGGTTCATGCCTGGATAGGGATGTGGCAAGTGCTGACCGACTACATTAAACCGCTGGCCTTACGCCTGACTTTACAGTTGGCGATTGTCGTAGCGCTGTTGGTGTACGTCATTTATGGAACTATTGTGGTGTGGGGTGCGTGATGAATTTGCCAGTCAGAGAATTTGATGCAGTTGTTGTGGGTGCGGGTGGCGCAGGTATGCGCGCCGCACTGCAAATTTCCCAAATGGGCCTGTCCTGTGCCCTGTTATCGAAAGTATTCCCAACCCGTTCCCATACTGTGTCCGCGCAGGGCGGTATTACCGTTGCGCTGGGCAACACCCATGAGGACAACTGGGAATGGCACATGTACGACACCGTAAAAGGGTCGGACTACATTGGCGATCAGGACGCGATTGAATATATGTGTAAAACCGGCCCGGAAGCGATTCTGGAACTGGAACACATGGGATTACCGTTCTCCCGTCTGGATGATGGAAGCATTTATCAGCGTCCGTTCGGTGGTCAATCCAAGAATTTTGGCGGCGAGCAGGCTGCGCGTACCGCAGCTGCGGCTGACCGTACCGGTCATGCCCTGTTGCATACGCTGTATCAGCAGAACCTGAAAAATCACACCACTATCTTCTCCGAATGGTACGCCCTCGATCTGGTGAAGAATCAGGATGGCGCGGTTGTCGGCTGTACGGCGATCTGTATCGAAACCGGTGAAGTCGTCTATTTCAAAGCGAAAGCGACCGTGCTGGCAACTGGCGGCGCAGGCCGTATTTACCAGTCCACGACCAACGCACACATTAATACGGGTGACGGCGTGGGCATGGCACTGCGTGCGGGCGTTCCGTTGCAGGACATGGAAATGTGGCAGTTCCACCCAACTGGTATTGCAGGCGCGGGTGTGCTGGTGACCGAAGGTTGCCGTGGTGAAGGTGGTTACCTGCTGAACAAGCATGGTGAACGCTTCATGGAACGCTATGCGCCAAACGCGAAAGATCTGGCTGGCCGTGACGTTGTTGCCCGTTCCATCATGATCGAAATTCGTGAAGGCCGTGGCTGTGAAGGCCCGTGGGGACCACACGCCAAGCTGAAACTGGACCATTTGGGTAAAGATGTTCTGGAATCCCGTCTGCCGGGCATTCTGGAGCTGTCTCGCACATTTGCTCACGTCGATCCGGTGAAAGAGCCGATTCCTGTTATCCCAACCTGCCACTACATGATGGGCGGTATTCCGACCAAAGTGAGCGGTCAGGCGTTGACGGTGAATGAGAAAGGCGAAGATGTGGTGATTCCAGGGCTGTTTGCCGTGGGTGAAATTGCCTGCGTCTCGGTCCATGGTGCTAACCGTCTGGGCGGTAACTCGCTGCTCGATCTGGTGGTATTCGGTCGCTCAGCGGGTATTCATTTGCAAGAATCGTTGGAAGAGCAGGGCGAAAGCCGTGATGCCAGCGAATCCGATATTGAAGCCTCGCTTGACCGTATGAACCGCTGGAACAATACCCGTTCAGGGGAAGATCCGGTGGAAATCCGCAAGGCGCTGCAATCCTGTATGCAGAATAACTTTTCGGTCTTCCGCGAAGGCGATGCGATGGCGAAAGGGTTGGAAGAGCTGAAAGTGATTCGTGAACGCCTGAAAAATGCGCGTTTGGATGACACATCAAGCGAGTTCAACACCCAGCGTATCGAGTGCCTGGAGCTGGATAACCTGATGGAAACTGCGTACGCGACAGCGGTATCGGCTAACTTCCGTACCGAAAGCCGTGGCGCGCACAGTCGCTTCGACTACCCAGAGCGCGATGATGAAAATTGGCTGTGCCATTCGTTGTATCTGCCGCAAACCGACAGCATGACGCGCCGTGAGGTGAACATGCAGCCTAAACTGCGTCCGGCGTTCCCGCCGAAAATACGTACTTATTAATTGCGGAGATCAAACGATGAAACTCGAATTTTCTATTTATCGTTACAACCCGGATGTTGATGATGCTCCGCGGATGCAGGATTATCAGTTAGAGGCAGAAGAAGGCCGCGACATGATGCTGCTGGATGCGCTGATGCTGCTGAAAGAGCAGGATCCGACGCTCTCATTTCGTCGTTCCTGCCGTGAAGGCGTCTGTGGTTCTGACGGCGTTAACATGAACGGTAAAAACGGGCTGGCCTGTATTACGCCTGTTTCCGCGTTACAGCGTGGAAAAAGCAAAATTGTTATCCGTCCTTTACCGGGATTACCGGTTGTGCGTGATTTGGTAGTGGACATGGGGCAGTTCTATGCTCAATATGAGAAAATAAAGCCTTACCTGTTGAATAATGGGAAAAATCCGCCGGCGCGCGAACATCTGCAATCGCCAGAACAACGTGCCAAACTGGATGGGTTGTATGAATGCATCATGTGTGCCTGCTGTTCAACGTCTTGCCCATCTTTCTGGTGGAACCCAGACAAGTTTGTTGGGCCTGCGGGGCTGCTGGCGGCGTATCGTTTCCTGATTGACAGTCGTGATACGGAAAGTCAGCCACGACTGGACGATCTAGACGATGCATTCAGCGTCTTCCGCTGCCACGGCATCATGAACTGCGTCAACGTGTGTCCGAAAGGGCTGAACCCGACCAAGGCTATTGGTCATATTAAGTCGATGCTGTTGCACCGCAGCGCGTAACGGATAATCAGTACGTAACGTGTTATTGCATAAAGATTAAGTAGTAAAACATGTATCTCCCTCTGAAGTTGCTATTCTTCAGAGGGAGCGCAGGAAACCTTTAAAAACCGGCTTACGCGCCCGAACCGGTTTTTAAAGGTTCCTTAGGGGGGATGGATACCCTAAGCGCGTACCGAAGTACGACAAGTGAACCGTTTGTACGGCGAACGATATACGGACACTAATTACATGTTAACCACGGCGAAAACTGAAGCTTATTAGCTTAAGGGATCATGATGCAGAACGGCGCGATGAAGGCCTGGCTGGATTCCTCCTATTTGGCGGGTGCGAATCAGTCCTACATAGAGCAACTCTATGAAGATTTTTTAACCGATCCTGACTCGATCGAACATAGCTGGCGCTCGATCTTCCAGCAATTGCCTACGAGTGGGGTCAAACCGGATCAACTCCATTCCAAAACGCGTGAATATTTCCGCCGTCTGGCGAAAGACTCTTCGCGCTTTACCTCGTCAGTCACCGATCCCGATATTGATGCTAAGCAGGTCAAGGTGTTGCAGCTGATCAATGCGTTCCGCTTCCGTGGACATCAGCAAGCTAATCTGGACCCGATCTTCCTGCGTCCGCAGGAACCCGTTGCAGAATTGGATCTGGATTACCACAATCTGACGCAGGATGACCTACAGGAATCCTTCAACGTGGGGTCTTTTGCCATCGGCAAAGACACCATGAAGCTGGAAGATCTGTATGACGCGCTGAAACGCACCTATTGCGGTTCTATCGGTGCGGAATATATGCATATGACCAGTACGGAAGAGAAACGTTGGATCCAGCAGCGTATCGAATCGGTCATGGGGCAGCCGTCATTCTCTCTGGAAGAGAAACGCCGTTTCCTGAAAGAGTTAACCGCAGCTGAAGGGCTGGAGCGGTATCTGGGTGCCAAATATCCTGGTGCCAAGCGTTTCTCGCTGGAAGGCGGTGATGCACTGGTTCCGATGCTGAAAGAGCTGATTCGCCATGCGGGTGCAAACGATACTCGCGAAGTGGTATTGGGGATGGCACACCGTGGCCGCCTCAACGTGCTGATCAACGTATTGGGCAAAAAATCTCAGGATCTGTTCGACGAATTTGCTGGTAAGCATAAAGAACACTTGGGCACCGGTGACGTTAAATATCACCAGGGCTTCTCGTCTGAATTCGAGACTGCTGGCGGTCTGGTGCATTTGGCGCTGGCGTTCAACCCATCGCACCTGGAGATTGTCAGTCCGGTGGTGACGGGCTCGGTACGTGCGCGTCTCGATCGTCTGAATAGCCAGAGTGGTCCACGTGTTCTGCCAATCACCATTCACGGCGATGCGGCAGTCAGTGGTCAGGGTGTGGTTCAGGAACTGTTGAATATGTCGACGGTGCGTGGCTACGAAGTTGGCGGCACGCTGCGTATTGTTATCAATAACCGTATCGGTTTCACCACGTCTAACCCGCTGGATATCCGTTCCACCGAGTACTGTACCGATATCGGTAAAATGGTGCAGGCACCGATTTTCCACGTTAACGCAGACGACCCGGAAGCGGTGGCGTTTGTTACGCGTCTGGCGCTGGATTTCCGTAATACCTTCAAACGCGATGTGTTCATCGATCTGATTTGTTATCGCCGTCATGGTCATAACGAAGCTGACGAGCCAAGTGCAACGCAGCCGATGATGTACCAGAAGATCAAGAAACACCCGACGCCGCGTAAGGTATACGCCGATCGTCTGGAGCAGGAAAAATCCATTACGCTGGAAGATGCCACCGAAATGGTCAACCTGTACCGCGATGCGCTGGATGCCGGTGAATGCGTGGTGGAAGAATGGCGTCAGATGGATATGCAGTCCTTTACCTGGACGCCGTATCTGAACCATGAGTGGGATGAGCCTTATCCGCATGCAACGGAAATGAAACGTTTACAGGAACTGGCGAAGCGTATCAGTGAAGTGCCAGAAGGGATTGAAATCCATCCTCGTGTTGCCAAAGTCTATACCGACCGTGCCGAAATGGCTGCGGGCAACAAACCATTTGACTGGGGCGGGGCAGAAACGTTGGCCTACGCCACGTTGGTCGATGAAGGTATTCCGATTCGCCTGTCTGGTGAGGACAGCGGTCGCGGTACGTTCTTCCATCGCCATGCTGTGGTGCATAACCAGATAAATGGTTCCAGCTACACGCCGCTGAACCATGTGCATAACGGGCAGGGCGAGTTCAATGTTTGGGACTCCGTATTGTCTGAAGAGGCGATTCTGGCGTTTGAATACGGCTATGCGACCGCAGAACCACGCACCCTGACCATCTGGGAAGCGCAGTTTGGTGACTTCGCCAACGGTGCGCAGGTCGTTATCGACCAGTTCATCAGCTCCGGTGAGCAGAAGTGGGGCCGTATGTGTGGTCTGGTCATGCTGCTGCCGCACGGTTACGAAGGTCAGGGCCCAGAGCACTCGTCTGCTAGACTGGAGCGTTATCTGCAATTGTGCGCTGAGCAAAATATGCAGGTTTGTATCCCGTCAACGCCAGCACAGGTTTATCACATGCTTCGCCGTCAGGCGCTGCGCGGTATGCGCCGTCCGCTGGTGGTCATGTCACCAAAATCTCTGCTGCGCCATCCGCTGGCGATATCTTCACTGGATGAACTGGCAAATGGTTCCTTCCAGCCGGCGATTGGTGAAGTAGAAGAATTAGATCCGGCAGCCGTGAAGCGTGTCGTGCTTTGTTCCGGTAAGGTCTACTATGATTTGCTGGAAAAGCGTCGCAAGAACGAGCAAAAAGATGTCGCGATCGTCCGTATCGAACAGCTTTATCCGTTCCCGCATCAGGCCGTTCAAGCTGCGCTGGAATCGTTTGCCCATGTTCACGATTTCGTGTGGTGTCAGGAAGAGCCGCTGAATCAGGGAGCCTGGTATTGCAGTCAGCACCATTTCCGTGAAGTGATTCCGTTTGGGGCTTCTTTACGTTACGCAGGACGCCCGGCGTCTGCATCACCCGCCGTTGGCTATATGTCCGTACACCAGAAACAACAGCAAGATCTGGTCGATGACGCGCTGAACGTTAATTAAATAAAAGGATAGATAATGAGTAGCGTAGATATTCATGTACCCGACCTGCCTGAATCCGTCGCTGATGCCACTGTTGCTACCTGGCATAAAAAACCAGGCGATAGCGTTCAGCGCGATGAAGTACTGGTTGAAATTGAAACTGACAAAGTTGTGCTGGAAGTTCCTGCCACTGAAGCGGGCATCCTTGATGCCATACTGGAAGAGGAAGGTGCTACGGTAACGTCTCGCCAACTGCTGGGCCGCATTCGTCGTGGCGACAGCTCTGGTAAAGAAACCAGCGAGAAGTCACAGAGCAAAGAATCAACACCGTCACAGCGCCATACGGCTGGTCTGGAAGAAGAGAACAGCGATGCGCTCAGCCCGGCGATTCGCCGTCTGATTGCAGAGCACGATCTCGATGCCTCTGCTATCAAAGGCAGCGGCGTAGGCGGTCGAATTACCCGTGAAGACGTGGATAAACATTTGGCTGCCCAGAAGAAAGAGTCGGGTAAAGCGCCTAAGTCCGAAGCGCCAGCTGCTTCTCCGGCACCCGCTCTGGGCGCGCGCAGCGAAAAACGCGTACCGATGACGCGTCTGCGTAAGCGTGTTGCAGAACGTCTGCTGGAAGCGAAAAATAGTACGGCAATGCTGACGACGTTCAACGAAATCAACATGCAGCCAATCATGGATCTGCGCAAGCAGTACGGCGATGCATTTGAGAAGCGTCACGGTGTGCGTCTGGGCTTCATGTCCTTCTACATCAAAGCCGTGGTCGAAGCGCTGAAGCGTTATCCAGAAGTGAATGCGTCTATTGATGGCGAAGATGTGGTTTACCACAACTATTTCGATGTCAGCATCGCGGTGTCTACCCCGCGTGGTCTGGTTACGCCAGTGCTGCGTGATGTGGATGCGCTGGGCATGGCCGACATCGAGAAGCGTATCAAAGAACTGGCTGTGAAAGGCCGTGACGGCAAACTGACGGTTGAAGAACTGCTGGGTGGTAACTTCACGATTACCAACGGCGGCGTCTTTGGTTCTCTGATGTCTACCCCGATCATCAACCCACCGCAGAGTGCGATTCTGGGCATGCACGCCATTAAAGATCGCCCGATGGCGGTTGATGGCCAGGTCGTTATTCTGCCGATGATGTATCTGGCGCTGTCTTACGATCACCGTTTGGTCGACGGCCGTGAGTCCGTTGGCTTCCTGGTGACAGTGAAAGAGATGCTGGAAGATCCAGCTCGTCTGCTGTTAGACGTTTAGTCCGACAGATAGGCTCTCGGGCGGATAACCCTGACGGTTTCCGCCCGAAACGATATACCAGATTATGTGCTATGCAGGCCGTTTTTTCTCAACGGCGTTATCCAAATATATCAGAGAGTTAATGGCGCTTTTCTCTACCGAAAGATTCGGTGATGAAAAACCGTCTGCCGACTTATCTCCAAACCTAAATGGATAGAACATCATGAATTTACACGAGTATCAGGCAAAACAACTCTTTGCTCGATATGGTTTACCGGCACCGACCGGCTATGCCTGTACCACACCGCGTGAAGCGGAAGAAGCCGCGTCTAAAATTGGTGCGGGTCCGTGGGTCGTAAAATGTCAGGTTCACGCAGGCGGTCGCGGTAAAGCGGGCGGCGTTAAAGTCGTCAGCAATAAAGAAGATATCCGCGCCTTTGCTGAAAACTGGCTGGGTAAAAAACTCGTTACGTATCAAACTGACGCACAGGGTCAGCCGGTTCATCAGATCCTGGTTGAAGCTGCAACAGATATCGACAAAGAGCTTTATCTGGGCGCGGTGGTTGACCGTGGCACGCGTCGCGTGGTGTTCATGGCGTCCACCGAAGGTGGCGTAGAAATTGAAAAAGTGGCGGAAGAAACGCCAGAGCTGATTCATAAAGCGGCGATCGATCCACTGGTAGGCCCACAGCCTTATCAGGGCCGTGAATTGGCCTTCAAACTGGGCTTAAGCGGTAAGCAAGTTGCTCAGTTCACCAAAATCTTCATGGGGCTGGCGACGCTGTTCCTGGAGCGCGATCTGGCGCTGGTAGAAATCAACCCGCTGGTTATCACCAAGCAGGGCGATCTGATCTGTCTGGATGGCAAGCTGGGTGCGGACGGCAATGCTCTGTTCCGTCAGCCTGAACTGCGTGAAATGCGCGATCCAAGCCAGGAAGATTCCCGTGAAGCACATGCGGCGCAGTGGGAACTGAACTACGTCGCACTGGACGGCAACATTGGCTGTATGGTCAACGGTGCTGGTCTGGCAATGGGCACGATGGACATCGTGAAGCTGCACGGCGGTGCTCCTGCTAACTTCCTCGATGTAGGCGGTGGCGCGACGAAAGAACGTGTGACTGAAGCGTTCAAAATCATCCTGTCTGACGACAAGGTAAAAGCTGTCTTTGTTAACATCTTTGGCGGCATCGTACGTTGCGATTTGATCGCTGACGGCATCATCGGCGCTGTAGCCGAAGTGGGCGTTAACGTACCGGTTGTTGTACGTCTTGAAGGAAACAATGCGGAACTGGGTGCCAAGAAACTGGCGGATAGCGGCCTGAATATTATTGCCGCGACCAGCCTGACGGGTGCAGCTCAGCAGGTTGTTGCAGCAGTGGGGGATAAATAATGTCCATTCTGATTAATAAAAATACCAAAGTTATCTGTCAGGGTTTTACCGGTAGTCAGGGGACATTCCACTCTGAGCAAGCACTTGCTTACGGTACGCAAATGGTTGGCGGTGTGACGCCGGGTAAAGGCGGCACGGAACATCTGGGTCTGCCCGTATTTAATACAGTACGCGAAGCGGTAGACGCGACGGGCGCAACGGCATCCGTTATCTACGTTCCCGCTCCGTTCTGTAAAGACTCCATTCTGGAAGCGATTGACGCAGGTATCGAGCTGATCATCTGTATCACCGAAGGTATCCCGACGCTGGATATGCTGACAGTGAAAGTGAAACTCGACCAGAGCGGCGCGCGGATGATCGGTCCGAACTGTCCAGGTGTGATCACGCCGGGTGAATGTAAGATCGGTATTATGCCGGGCCATATTCACCTGCCGGGTAAAGTGGGTATCGTTTCTCGTTCTGGTACCCTGACGTATGAAGCCGTGAAGCAAACGACCGATGCTGGTCTGGGTCAATCCAGCTGTGTAGGTATCGGCGGCGACCCGATCCCAGGTTCTAACTTCATCGATATCCTGAAGCTGTTTGAGCAGGATCCGCAGACGGAAGCCATCGTGATGATCGGTGAAATCGGCGGTACGGCAGAAGAAGAAGCGGCGGCGTACATTAAAGAACACGTGACGAAGCCAGTTGTTGGCTACATCGCGGGTGTGACGGCACCGAAAGGTAAACGCATGGGCCACGCTGGCGCCATTATCGCGGGTGGTAAAGGTACCGCTGACGATAAATTCGCAGCGTTAGAAGCGGCGGGTGTTAAAACCGTTCGCAGCCTGGCGGATATCGGCGATGCAGTAAAAGCGATCTTATCGCGTTAATCGATTATTCGATTAAATATTCTAGCCACCTTCGGGTGGCTTTTTTTATTCCAATTTGGCTTCCGAGGTTAATTGACGTAATTGAATTACGCATGACTTCTTCGAGGTTTTATTGGATAATTCGCGCGCCTGAAAAGGCATGGTTAGCGATGAACAGAAATGATGATGATTTCATTGGTTCCGTATAAGCAGGGAATGGTTAATTAATTTTCCTTAAGGGGATGTTGTGTGAAAGGAAATATAAAAGCACTGATTTTGGCATTATCCGCATTTACCTGTGTGGCCAACGCACAGTCTATTAATATTGAAGTGCTAAGTGCGACGATTAAAGATAAAAAAATTGATGATGCAACGGTCATTCTACAGAAGAATGGTGCGCAGTCAGTGACCGCACGCTCTGATGTCGCAGGCCGTGCTGCGCTCAACGCGCCATTCGACGTCGATCAAGACAGTCTGCTGATCATTAAAAAAGCGGGCTATTCAGATTTGGTGGTTAAATGTCCGTGTGACGGTATGACCTATGCAGTGAGTCCGGTAATGAAAAGCCTGGATGGCATGCGAATTGTATTAACCTGGGGCGAAAAACCTGCTGATTTAGATTCCCACCTTATTTATCCGGGTAATCATATTTATTTTAGCCACAAAAAGGGACGCGATGCTAATCTTGATGTCGATGATACCGATAGCTTCGGCCCAGAAACGATCACGATTGATAAAAAGCATTTGGGTGAAAGTTATATTTATGCCGTCCATGATTATTCAAACGGTGATAAGGCTAATTCATTAGCGCTTTCCGCAAGTAGTGCAAAAGTATTTGTCTATGTTGGAAGCTCGCAGGTACGGTCATATTCTGTCCCACTGAATAAGACAGGGAATATCTGGACGGTTTTCCGTCTTAACCCTAACGGTGATTTTGAAGATATCAATGCCGTTGGTGAGGCCGATTTCTCAAAAGTGAAGGACAGCGATGTGCTGCCAATGGTGCTTAACCCTGCGCAGACGATAGTTTCCGTTACTGGAAATGCTGCGCTGGCCAAAAACCTCAATCGTGACGGTGAAGCCGCCTACGGACGCGGTGAGTTAGAGCAGGCCACGACACTGTTCCTGGCTGCGATCGATCAGGACAGTGCGTTTGGTCAGGCATATAGCAACCTGGGCCTGACTTATCAAAAGCGGGGCAACATTGCCGAAGCCATTTGGGCTAACCGTAAAGCGATTGCGTTGGCAAATGGTAGCAACGCGGCAACCACACGTGCCAGCTCGTACTACAATATTGCAAAAATCTACGAGAACGCGGGTCAGTTCAGCGATGCACTCCAGCATTATGAGCTGGCAAGAAGCGAGAAAAGTAACACGGTTTACGATAAAGCTATTGAACGGATGAAAGCGAAGAAGTAAATCGCAGCATCTTGCTACGTGTGTAACCACAGCGGAGGCCTTTTGGTCTCCGCTGTGGCATGGATCGTCACAAGCAGGCTGCATATGGGGAAGGGCCGGGAAATTCACGGCGAAAATACAGTGCGGTTGTCAGCAAGAAAAAATAGAAATTTGACATAAAATAGAAGATAAAAAATGCATGTGAATAATCGATAACGGAAAGTAAAAATTATATTGCTGAATTAATTTTAATTAAACCTAAAAGTCACATTGCATTAACAATGAGTGTAATGAGGAAATTAATGCAACGCGATAATCACGAGAAAAGCGTTAAATTGTTTTAGATCAAAAAACGCCTCTGGATATAATTTCTGAAATAGGCTTAAATTGCGCGAGGTCAATTATCGTCTTTCACGCCGTTTAGTAGAAAAGTTGATTTGAAGCCAAAAACCTAGTCTGGGTCACGTAAAAACCTATTTATTGTAGGGGATTACAGGCGTAATATACGGCTACCTCCCTATGGGGTACGCAATTTGTAATACTTGTGATTTATCTTGAGCTTGCTGTCGGGGTATTGCGGTGTGACTGCCCTGATGAACGGTATTTCTAGCGTTCATTACAGCGTGTATTAAAGCAATTCTTGTTGTGTTCTTTTGGGTGTAATGGCCGGATTTTTGGCAGCTTGTCAGCGTTTGCAAGCTAATCCCTTCCTGCGAGGAGCAAGGAGTCAAAATGTTTGATGTAGTCGAACTGTCACGTTTACAGTTTGCCTTAACCGCAATGTACCATTTTCTATTCGTACCATTAACGCTGGGGATGGCGTTTTTGCTGGCGATTATGGAAACGGTATATGTGCTGTCTGGCAAACAAATCTATAAAGATATGACCAAGTTCTGGGGCAAGTTATTTGCAATTAACTTCGCTCTTGGGGTCGCGACCGGATTGACCATGGAGTTTCAATTCGGGACTAACTGGTCATACTTCTCTCACTACGTCGGGGATATTTTCGGCGCGCCGCTAGCGATTGAAGGCCTGATGGCATTCTTCCTGGAATCGACCTTTGTTGGCTTGTTCTTCTTCGGCTGGGACCGTTTAGGAAAAGTGCAGCATATGGCCGTGACCTGGCTGGTCGCGCTGGGCTCTAACTTCTCCGCACTGTGGATTCTGGTTGCCAATGGCTGGATGCAGAACCCCATCGCATCGGATTTCAACTTCGAAACCATGCGTATGGAAATGGTGAGCTTCGCCGATCTGGTTCTGAATCCAGTTGCTCAGGTGAAATTCGTTCACACGGTAGCGGCAGGTTACTGTACTGGCGCGATGTTCATTCTGGGTGTCAGTTCTTACTATCTGCTGAAAGGCCGTGACATTGCGTTTGCCAAGCGTTCATTCGCTATCGCAGCAAGTTTCGGTATGGCTGCTGTCCTGTCCGTTATTGTACTGGGTGATGAATCCGGTTATGAAATGGGTGACGTACAGAAAACCAAACTGGCAGCGATTGAAGCCGAATGGGAAACACAGCCTGCTCCGGCATCCTTTACGCTGATCGGCATCCCGAACCAGGATACGATGGAAAACAACTACGCCATCAAGATTCCTTATGCTCTGGGGTTAATTGCCACGCGTTCTACAGACAAAGAAGTTACCGGTCTGAAAGAACTGCTGGTAATGCATGAAGTGCGTATTCGCAATGGTATGAAGGCTTACCAGTTGCTGGAAGAGTTACGCGCGGGCAATACTGACCCGGCGGTAAAAGAAGCGTTCGAAAAGTCTAAGCAAGATCTAGGCTATGGCATGTTGCTGAAACGCTATACGCCGAAAGTCTCTGATGCGACAGAAACGCAGATTCAACAGGCGGTTAAAGATTCTATCCCACGTGTTGCGCCGCTATACTTCTCTTTCCGTATCATGGTGGGCTGCGGCATTCTGATGCTGTTGATCATCGGCCTGTCTTTCTGGACCGTTCTGCGCAACAAAATTGGTCAAAAACGTTGGCTGCTCCGTACGGCGTTGTACGGTATTCCGCTGCCGTGGATTGCTATCGAAGCCGGCTGGTTTGTTGCTGAATATGGCCGTCAGCCTTGGGCTATCGGTGAGATTCTGCCGACAGCCGTTGCGACGTCATCACTGACTGCAGGGGATATTCTGTTCTCCATGGGGCTGATCTGTGGTCTGTATACGCTCTTCCTGGTTGCAGAAATGTATCTGATGTTCAAATTCGCACGTCTGGGGCCAAGTAGCCTGAGAACAGGGCGCTACCATTTTGAACAACCTATAGCGGCTGCGCAGGAAGCACGGTAAACAGGAGTCCACTATGTTTGAATATGAAGTCTTACGTTTTATCTGGTGGCTGTTGATCGGTATTTTGCTGATTGGCTTCGCTATCACTGATGGTTTTGACATGGGCGTGGGCATTCTGGTGCGTCTGATGGGGCGTGGCGATACCGAGCGTCGCGTCATGATTAACAGTATTGCGCCGCACTGGGACGGTAACCAGGTCTGGCTGATCACTGCCGGTGGTGCGCTGTTTGCTGCCTGGCCGATGGTTTATGCCGCCGCATTCTCTGGTTTCTACATTGCCATGATTCTGGTGCTGGCCTCATTGTTCTTCCGTCCTGTCGGCTTCGATTACCGTTCAAAAATCGAAGATCCGCGCTGGCGTGGCATGTGGGACTGGGGCATCTTCATCGGTAGCTTTGTTCCACCGGTAGTGATTGGTGTGGCGTTTGGTAACCTGTTGCAGGGTGTACCGTTCCACGTCGATGAATATCTGCGTCTGTACTACACCGGAAACTTCTTCCAACTGCTGAACCCGTTTGGCTTGTTGGCTGGTGTGGTTAGTCTGACGATGATCCTGACTCAGGGTGCAACTTACCTGATGATGCGTACCACGGGCGACCTGCACGTGCGTTCCAAATCCGCCGCGCAGATTGCCGCGCTGGTGATGATGGTGACGTTTGCTCTGGCTGGCGTATGGGTCATTTACGGTATTGATGGCTACGTGGTGACGTCTGCGATTAACACCGCGGCTGAGTCTAACCCGCTGCGTAAAGAAGTCGTTCAACAGGCAGGTGCCTGGCTGATCAACTTCAATAACCATCCGGTATTGTGGGCTATCCCTGCTCTGGGCGTAGTGCTGCCAGTGCTGACTACCCTTATGGCGCGCGCAGAGAAAGGAGCATGGGCATTCCTGTTCTCCTCTTTGACTATCGCTTGTGTGATTCTGACCGCAGGGATCGCGATGTTCCCGTTCATCATGCCGTCAGTGACTGTGCCTAACGTCAGCTTGACGGTATGGGATGCGACATCAAGCCTGCTGACGCTGAAAGTCATGACAGTGGTTGCGATGATTTTCGTTCCTATCGTGCTGTCTTATACCGCATGGTGTTACTACAAGATGTTCGGTCGCATTACCAAAGAGCAGATTGAGCAAAACACTCACTCTATGTACTAAGTAAGGAGCTTAATTTATGTGGTATTTTGCCTGGATACTCGGAACGCTTCTTGCTTGCTCACTGGGGATCATCACGGCCCTGGCTATTGAGCAGAGTGAGGCAAGCAAAGCGGCTGAAGAAGATAAGCAATGAGTGATCTGGTCGATAAACTCTATCGCCTGATGGATAAGAGCCCGTTAAGGGCTCTTTCCCTTATCATGGCGTTGCTGCTGGCTGGCTGTGTGTTCTGGGATCCGACGCGCTTTGCGGCGCGGACCAGTGAACTCGCGGTTTGGCAGGGGCTGCTGTTGATTTGGGCCGTTTGCGCTGGCGTTGTTCATGGCGTTGGTTTTCGTCCACATCGCCTGCTCTGGCGCGCGTTTTTCGCACCACTTCCCGCCTTTGTGATCCTGTGCGCAGGATTGTACTATTTCTTCGGCTAAAATAGCCTCCTATTCCATTTAGTTATGGGTTGCTTGCAGCCCATAATTATTTTCTTTCCGTTGTCACAATCCATTCCAAACCTCATTTCTCTTGCGTATAGTAGCGAGGTTTAATGCATTACTGGGATGTAGAGTGAGTAATTCGTTGTTTCGCTGGCCAGTTCGAGTCTACTTTGAAGACACTGATGCAGGTGGCGTTGTCTATCACGCTCGCTATATTGCCTTTTATGAAAGGGCAAGAACCGAGGCGTTACGTGAGCGCAACTTTCATCAGCAAGCCTTGCTAAGTGAGCATGTCGCGTTTGCTGTTCGTCGGATGACGGTGGAGTATCTTGCTCCTGCGCGCCTCGACGACATGCTGGAAGTGCAAAGTGAGGTTATCTCGCTGCGTGGCGCTTCTATGACTTTCGCACAGCGTATTCTCAATGCTCATGGCACCCTGCTAAGCCATGCTGAAGTTTTGATCGCATGCATCGATCCACATCAAATGAAGCCAATTGCGCTTCCTAAGTCTATTGTCGCGGAGTTCAAGCAGTGACTGACATGAACGTTTTTGATTTGTTCCTGAAGGCAAGCCTTCTGGTCAAACTAATCATGCTGATTTTAATCTGTTTTTCTATCGCTTCCTGGGCGATCATTATTCAACGTACCCGAATTCTGAACTCGGCGACGCGTGAGGCTGAGGCGTTCGAGGACAAATTTTGGTCAGGCATCGAACTGTCGCGCCTCTATCAGGAAAGTCAGACCCGTCGCGATAGCCTGACGGGCACTGAACAAATCTTCCATTCAGGTTTCAAAGAATTTGCACGGTTGCATCGTGTCAACAGCCATGCGCCGGAAGCCGTAGTGGAAGGGGCGTCCCGTGCAATGCGTATTTCAATGAATCGTGAGTTGGAAACGCTGGAAACGCACATTCCCTTTTTGGGAACCGTGGGTTCTATCAGCCCGTATATCGGCCTGTTCGGTACCGTTTGGGGAATTATGCATGCCTTCATCGCGCTGGGCGCAGTGAAGCAGGCGACCTTACAAATGGTTGCCCCTGGTATTGCCGAAGCCTTGATTGCAACGGCAATCGGCCTGTTTGCGGCGATCCCTGCGGTCATGGCGTATAACCGTCTTAGCCAGCGGGTCGGCAAACTGGAGCAGAACTACGACAACTTTACGGAAGAGTTCATCGCTATCCTGCACCGTCAGGCGTTCTCCAGCGACAACAGCAAGTAATCAGGGGGCATCATGGCACGAGTACGCAGAGGCCGTCGTGAGCTGAAATCCGAGATCAACATTGTCCCGTTACTGGACGTGTTGCTGGTGCTGTTGCTGATTTTTATGGCGACAGCCCCGATTATTACGCAGAGCGTTGAGGTGGACTTGCCGGATGCGACCGATTCAAAAACGGTCTCCAGCAATGACAATCCGCCTGTGATCGTCGAGGTTTCAGGCATAGGGCAATATAGCCTGGTTGTTGAACAAAACCGTATGGAGCAGCTTCCGGCAGAGCAGGTGGTTGCTGAAGCGCAATCACGGCTGTCAACCAATCCCAAGACGGTCTTTTTGATTGGTGGCGCGAAGGATGTTCCTTATGATGAGATCATTAAAGCGTTGAATTTGTTGCATCAGGCTGGCGTAAAATCCGTTGGTTTGATGACACAACCGATTTAAATGAGCGCATCACGGTAATGATCGTTAAGCCTATTTCTGGCAACACTGTTTTTGGGAATCGCTTGTGCTAAAGGCAAACGAACAAAACGATAAGCTAAAACGCGCCGTTATTATTTCGGCTGTTTTGCACATCATACTGATTGCTTTGCTGCTTTGGAGTTCGTCGACGCAAACGATGGATGCCAGCGGGGGCGGCGGAGGCTCGTCAATTGATGCCGTAATGGTCGATCCGAGCGCGGTGGTGGAGCAGTATAACCGCCAACAGCAGCAGCAGACCGATGCGAAACGTTCTGAACAATTGCGTCAAAAGCAGGCTGAACAGCAGGCCGAAGAGCTTCAGCAGAAGCAAGCGGCTGAACAGCAGCGGCTGAAAGAGCTGGAAAAAGAGCGTCTGCAAGCGCAGGAAGAGGCGAAAAAGCAGGCTCAGGAACAGGCTGAACAGCGTAAGCAGTCTGAAGCGGCGGCTCAGCAGGCAAAAGAACAGCAGAAGCAAGCCGAAGCTGCAGCGGCAAAAGCGAAAGCTGAAGCTGAACAACAGGCGAAAGCTGCGGCAGACGCTAAGAAGAAAGCAGAAGACGAAGCGAAGAAACAAGCTGCTGCGGCCGCTGCTGCTAAGAAGCAGGCGGAAGAAGAGGCTAAAGAAAAGGCCGCTGAAGCCGCTAAGCAGAAGGCAGCAGAAACGGCTAAAGCAGAAGCTGCAAAGGCAGCCGCAGACGCTGAGCAAGCTAAACAAAAAGCAGCAGCTGAGGCAGCGAAACAAAAGGCTGAAGCTGAAGCAACGAAGAAAGCAGAAGCAGCTGCAGCGGCTAAGAAAGCCGCTGATGATAAAAAGAAAGCAGCAGCAGAGGCCGCTAAGCAGGAAAACGCCGTCGATGACTTACTGGGCGGGTTGGCCTCATCGAAAAATGCGCCGAAGTCTGGCGGTGGCGCGCCTGCGGGTACGGGTAACAATAAAAAGAGCGGTGCATCAGGTGCGGCGCTTGATAGCTATGGTAGTCAGGTGCGCTCAGCCATTCAGAGCAAGTTTTATGACTGGCAGCTCTATAAAGGGCGTACCTGTACGTTACGAATTAAGCTGGCGCCAGATGGTCTGTTGATTGACGTCACTGCTGAAGGCGGCGATCCCGCGTTATGCCAGGCGGCCATTGCGGCTGCCAAACAGGCAAGAATGCCGAAGCCACCAAGTTCAGAAGTTTATGAGGCTTTCAAAAATGCGCCGATAGACTTTAAACCGCAGTAACCGGGCTGTTTACCCAATAGATTTAAGATTATTACGATGGTAAATAAACCAGGTTATGTTGTTTTGTTGACATTGGTTTGTTTTTGTTAAAATTCTGCTAATTTATCGCAGACTTCGCGTCTGGATAAGGGAGATGAGATGAAGCAAGTACTGAAAGTTGCATTAAGCTTTTTAATGCTGTGGACTGCGGTTGTTCACGCGGAAGTACGTATAGAGATTACCCAAGGGGTAGACTCTGCACGTCCTATCGGCGTGGTTCCGTTCAAATGGGCAGGTCCGGGCGCTGCGCCTGAAGACGTCGGCGGCATCGTCGGTGCTGACTTGCGTAACAGTGGCAAATTCAACCCGATCGACGCAAACCGTATGCCTCAGCAACCTGCAACGGCATCTGAAGTGACGCCTGCTGCATGGACGGCGTTGGGCATCGATGCGGTTGTTGTTGGTCAGGTTCAGCCGAGTGCCGATGGCAGCTATCTGGTTTCTTACCAGCTCGTCGATACCTCCGGTAACCCAGGCAGCGTATTGGCGCAGAACCAGTTTAAAGTCACAAAACAGTGGTTGCGCTATGCTGCACACACCGCCAGTGACGAAGTGTTTGAAAAACTGAGTGGTATTAAAGGTGCGTTCCGTACCCGTATCGCTTACGTTGTTCAGACCAACGGTGGTCAGTTCCCTTATGAACTGCGCGTTGCAGACTACGACGGTTACAACCAATTTGTGGTTCACCGCTCACCACAGCCGCTGATGTCTCCGGCCTGGTCCGCAGACGGCAGCAAACTCGCCTATGTAACGTTTGAAAGCGGCCGTTCTGCGTTGGTTATTCAGACGCTGGCAAATGGTGCAATCCGTCAGGTTGCTTCCTTCCCACGTCACAACGGTGCGCCTTCTTTCTCTCCTGATGGCAGCAAGTTGGCGTTCGCACTGTCTAAGAGCGGTAGCCTGAATCTGTATGTGATGAATCTGGGATCCGGGCAAATCAGCCAGGTGACTGATGGTCGCAGCAATAACACGGAACCAACTTGGTTCCCAGACAGCCAGACCTTGGCCTATACTTCAGACCAGGCTGGTCGTCCGCAGGTTTATAAAGTGAATGCTAACGGCGGCGCGCCACAGCGTCTGACCTGGGAAGGTTCTCAGAATCAGGACTCAGATGTGAGCGCCGACGGGAAATTTTTGGTAACGGTGAGCTCGAATGGTGGAGCTCAGCATATTTCCAAACTGGATCTGGTAACGGGTGCCGTACAAGTATTGACGGACACGTTCCTGGACGAAACGCCAAGTATCGCACCGAATGGCACGATGGTGATCTACAGTTCCAAACAAGGGCTGGGTTCAGTGCTACAGTTGGTTTCGACAGATGGGCGTTTCAAAGCGCGTCTTCCGGCTACTGATGGACAGGTTAAATTCCCTGCCTGGTCGCCGTATCTATAAGTACAGATATGTACAATAAACTCGTCAAAGGACATAAGAAATGCAATTCAATAAAGTGCTGAAAGGCCTGATGTTGGCTCTGCCGGTACTGGCAGTGGCCGCTTGTAGCTCCAACAAGAACGCAGACAATGACCAATCTTCCATGGGTGCTGCTGGTAACAACGGCATGATGGACGGCGGCAACATGTCTTCTTCTGAGCAAGCTCGTTTGCAGATGCAAGAATTACAGCGCAACAACATCGTTTACTTCGGTCTGGACAAGTACGATGTGAGCTCTGAATTCGCTCAGATGCTGGACGCACACGCTGCATTCCTGCGTAGCAACCCGTCTTACAAAGTGACTATCGAAGGTCACGCGGACGAACGCGGTACGCCAGAATACAACATCGCTCTGGGTGAGCGTCGTGCCAACGCGGTACAAATGTACCTGCAAGGTAAAGGCGTTTCTTCCGATCAGATCTCTATCGTTTCTTACGGTAAAGAGAAACCAGCTGTTCTCGGCCATGACGAAGCGGCTTATGCCAAAAACCGTCGTGCCGTTCTGGTATATTAAGAGAATCGCATGAGCAGTAACTTCAGACGTCACCTGTTGGGTCTGTCGTTACTGGTTGGCGTAGCGGTCCCTTGGGCCGCTACCGCCCAAGCGCCAATCAGTAATGTCGGCTCAGGCTCGGTCGAAGACCGTGTCACTCAATTGGAGCGTATTTCTAACGCTCACAGTCAGCTTTTAACTCAACTTCAACAGCAGCTCTCTGATAATCAGCGCGATATTGACAGCCTCCGTGGGCAGATTCAGGAAAGTCAGTATCAGTTGAATCAGGTTGTTGAACGACAGAAACAGATCTATCAGCAGATTGATGGATTAAGTTCGCAATCATCTTCAACACCGACGACAGAGGGCACGCCTGCCGCTGCGGCGGGGACTGATACTGGTGCTGCCAATACGGCGGCACCAGCCAGTACGGGTGATGCGAATAGTGATTACAATGCCGCAGTCGCGCTCGTGCTGGAGAAAAAACAGTACGATCAGGCTATCAGCGCATTTCAGGCATTCGTCAAGAAGTACCCAGATTCAACGTATCAACCTAATGCTAACTATTGGCTTGGTCAGTTGAATTATAACAAGGGGAAAAAGGACGATGCGGCGTACTATTTCGCCAATGTAGTCAAAAATTATCCCAAGTCACCAAAAAGTGCCGAGGCGTTGCTGAAGGTTGGGGTGATCATGCAGGAAAAAGGTCAGGCTGATAAAGCCAAGGCCGTTTACCAGCAAGTTGTAAAAATGTACCCCAATACGGAAAGTGCAAAGCAGGCTCAAAAACGTTTATCTGCATCGTAACCCCGTCTTAATTGGCACAAAAATTGCGCATCATGAGCGGTTTTTGTGCCTAAACGTCTTAAGAGTAAGCAATCAAACAGTTTTTTAAGAAAATAGGTTGCGCCGAAAATTTAAATCAGTAATATGTGCCGCCGTTGCCAAGGCAAATAGCAAAACGCTAAAGCAGCATGAAATTGGGTCGTTAGCTCAGTCGGTAGAGCAGTTGACTTTTAATCAATTGGTCGCAGGTTCGAATCCTGCACGACCCACCAATTTCAAATGCAGTTGTAGTTTTGGTAAGTATCAAAGCAGTTCCGCATTGCGGGTCGTTAGCTCAGTCGGTAGAGCAGTTGACTTTTAATCAATTGGTCGCAGGTTCGAATCCTGCACGACCCACCACTTCGGTAGTAAATTTCCTTCCTCGAATAAATTCATATTAAATTACATATCGCACGAGCCGAACGAAGCGAGACAGCAACGCGTTAGCGTTGACCCAAAAGGCCGATTCATCCTGCACTATCCACCACTTCAGCAGTAGCATTCCTTCCTTGCATAAATCGACGTTAAGACAACGATCGTGTACACCGTATCAATGAGATAAAACCCATCATCACTCCCTACTCGTTAAGGCTTTGCGGTATATTAGGTTTTTACCCCTCTCTATGGACTATATAACCCGTCAGGAACTGTTTTCTAATCCTATCGAGCAGGGATGGAGTCATTGCCACAGGGAAGCGCGTGTAGCCCTGTTTAGGAAGATATATGATTGGTCCGTTGATTAATGGTGCCGCTATCTTGATTGGTAGTGGTCTGGGCATTGCTTTACGTCGTTTTATCCCTCAGCGTTTGCAAGATGGCCTTCCGCCGGCATTTGCGATGGTGTCGATTGCAATGGGGATCACACTGGTTGTTAAAGTCCAGCAGTTGCCTGCGGTGGCGCTGGCTATTGTGATTGGCGTGGCGTTAGGCGAGCTGCTACGCATGGAGTCCGGCGTGCAGTGGGCTGGCATGATGATTCAGAAAGGATTAAACCGCGTGCTGCCTGCACAGGAGCACCGCTTGCCGCAGGATGTCTACACTCAGAACTTTACCGCGTTAATCGTCCTGTTTTGTGCCAGCGGGACCGGTGTGGTTGGGGCGTTAACGGAAGGGCTAACCGGCGATTATCAACTGCTGATCATCAAATCTGCTTTGGATATTTTCACCGCGCTGATTTTTTCCATCACGCTTGGCCTTGCCGTGATGTCGATTGCGATACCGCAGATTATTGTCCAGACACTGTTGTTCTTCTCCGCCAAATTGATTATGCCCTTTATGACAGACATCACGATGGGCGATTTTTCTGCCTGTGGCGGGATTATCATGATTGCAGTAGGGCTGAGGATCGCGCAGATCAAATCATTTGCGGTGGTTAATTTCCTGCCTGCATTGGTTCTGGTTATTCCTATCTCTCTGTACTGGCATCGCTTCTTCGCCTAACGCTCAGCGTCTAATTAGCGGCTGACGATCGAAGGCATGTCGCCGCTAAAGATTTGTGTCACTTCCTGAACGGTAAGCGGCACGCTTTTGCTACAAACATAAATCTGCTTTCCTTGCGGGCTGATGCTCTTGGCTAGCTCTATGTAGCTGGCAAACTCGACCTGGCTGTGCCCGCCTTCATTCATCTCCATGGCATGGATGATGACCTTGTGCGAGGCGAACAGATCGATTAATCGTTTGGACGCCACTTTACGTGTGAGTCGAGCCAATAACTTCATCGCCGGGATCATCTGCCCGAGTAGTAAACGCGTGGTGGTAAAAGGCGCGTCTGATTGCTCTGTCACCTCTTGTTTCGTGTTCACGTTTCTGACGATCAGGGTATTGCGATAGATTCTGATATAGAGGCTGGCCATGCCGTTTCTCTCCTTGTCTCTTTTCTACTTTCTACGAGTCATCCCACTTACGCATTCCATCTCACGATTTTAAGCATATTAAACAAAATGGCCGGTACTATGGAAAATACACCGCGACTTTAGGGCGGGTTTTCGGTATTTTGTTTAGGATAAAAAACGTCGGTGCTAGTGATGAATTAGTATCAGGTGTTACAACCCGAGTTGTCATCGTGGAAATTTATAATGAGTATCCTTTTTGATAGCAATGAGACCATCTATCCCTTTCCGCCGAAGCCCAAACCCTTATCGGCTGATGCAAAACAGCACTATCGTAGCAGGATAAAAACGCTGCTGCGGGAAAGAAATGCTGTCATGGTCGCGCACTATTATACCGATCCTGAAATTCAGGCGCTGGCGGAAGAAACTGGCGGCTGCGTGGCAGACTCGCTGGAAATGGCGCGCTTCGGCAGCACCCATTCGGCATCAACGCTGCTGGTGGCGGGTGTCCGCTTTATGGGAGAGACCGCCAAGATACTCAACCCGGAGAAGACGATTCTGATGCCCACGCTGGAAGCAGAATGCTCGCTCGATCTCGGTTGTCCCGTCGATGAGTTCAGCCGTTTTTGCGATGCGCATCCGGACCGAACGGTGGTGGTGTATGCCAATACCTCCGCGGCAGTGAAAGCACGTGCGGATTGGGTGGTGACATCCAGCATTGCGGTGGAGTTGATCGAGCATCTGGATAGCCTGGGAGAAAAGATTATCTGGGCACCGGACCGTCACCTGGGCAGCTATGTACAAAAGCAGACAGGGGCGGATGTACTGTGTTGGCAGGGCGCGTGCATTGTGCACGACGAATTTAAAACGCAGGCGCTGCAGCGCATGAAGATTCTGTACCCCGACGCGGCAATTTTGGTCCATCCAGAATCGCCACAGAGTGTGGTAGAGATGGCTGACGCCGTTGGGTCAACCAGCCAGCTGATTCAGGCGGCTAAAACGCTGCCACAGCGCGAACTGATTGTGGCGACCGATCGCGGCATTTTCTACAAGATGCAGCAGGCTTGCCCAGAGAAGACATTGCTGGAAGCGCCGACCGCGGGTGAAGGCGCGACCTGCCGTAGCTGCGCCCACTGCCCATGGATGGCGATGAATGGGCTGGAGGCGATTGCTAACGGTCTGGAACAAGGTGGTGACGCCCATGAGATTCATGTTGATGCAGCCCTGCGAGAAGGCGCGTTAATCCCGCTGAATCGCATGCTGGATTTTGCAGCTTCGCTAAAATTGCGTGTGAAAGGGAATGCCTGACGGAGATCTTGGGCATCTTGATAGGTATTTTTTACAATAATTGAGGCAGGGTGGTGAGATGGATTTTTTTAGTACCAGCAATATTTTAATTCATATTCCTTTGGGGGATGGGGGATACGATCTTTCCTGGATTGAGGCGATTGGCACGCTGTTTGGCCTGCTGTGTATCTGGTTCGCGAGTCAGGAAAAAACCATCAACTATCTGTTTGGGTTGATTAACGTCACGTTGTTTGCCGTGATCTTTTTCCAGATTCAGCTTTACGCCAGCCTGTTGCTGCAAATTTTCTTCTTTGCCGCCAATATTTATGGCTGGTATGCCTGGACGCGCAAGACGGATGCGCAGGAAGTGGAGTTACGCATCCGCTGGCTGCCAGTGCAGAAACTGATTGGCTGGTCGGTGGCGAGTATTGTCGCGATTGGCTTGATGAC
Organism: Pectobacterium polaris; assembly: GCF_002307355.1. Classification (NCBI taxonomy): domain Bacteria; kingdom Pseudomonadati; phylum Pseudomonadota; class Gammaproteobacteria; order Enterobacterales; family Pectobacteriaceae; genus Pectobacterium; species Pectobacterium polaris. Next base: position 2,627,442 of record NZ_CP017481.1, read on the forward strand.
GTTCTACATTGACGCGGTGTTTGCTGTACTGACGCGCATTGCCGTTTCCGGCATGCAGGGACTAGGGTTGTCGGTGCAGATGCCAAACCTTCAGCCGGATGCATTCCCATTCTGGGATTCCACCATGATGGTGCTGTCGATCGTGGCGATGATTTTGATGACGCGTAAATATGTCGAGAACTGGCTGCTGTGGGTGGTGATTGATGTGATAAGCGTGGTGATTTTTGCTTATCAAGGCGTGTATGCGATGGCGGTAGAGTACGCCATCCTGACGCTGATTGCCCTGAACGGCTCTTGGCTGTGGATTAAGAGCGCGCAGGAAAATCGCGTCAGCACGGTTTCACACGGCGTGTAATCCAAACTTAATGCTTGTGGTGGTGGCCGTCTGCATCATGGCTTTCATGGTGATGACTTTCCTGATAGTGGAAAGTGCAGTGGTCATCATCACAGCGTTGATATTCCATCTGAACCGTCGCGTGTTCAATCTGGTAATGCTTCAGTAAATATTCCTGAATACGTCTTAACAACGCATCGTGATCGTGAGGTGGAATCACCTGCGCATGCAGCGTCATCATCGGTTTTTCGCCCACCTGCCATAAATGAACATGGTGAATGTTCCTGACTTCGGGAATATTCAGCGTCAGATCTTTCTGTAGAACCTCAACGCTAAGTTGGCTGGGCGTACCTTCCAGCAACTCGTGAAGACTCTCTTTCAATAGCGCCCACGCACTACGCAGCACCAGACACGACACCAAAATAGAGAGAATCGGGTCGATAGGCGTCCAGTTGGTATAAAGAATGATAATGGCAGCGGCAATCGCGCCAACGGATCCGAGCAGATCGCCCAGCACATGCAGAGCCGCCGCGCGGACGTTAATATTTTTCTCTTCGCTGCCATGATGTAGCAGCCAAAATGCCACGATATTTGCTAGCAATCCGGCAACGGCGACAAGCAGCATAGGCACGCCCGCAACGGGCTGGGGATCATAGAAGCGTTGGATGGCTTCCCAGAATATGAAGGCGGTAATGAGCATGAGCGTCAGTGCGTTCACAAAGGCGGCGAGGGTCGTGAGCCGCAAATAGCCAAAGGTATGGCGCGCATTGGGTTTACGCTGTGCGAAACGTACGGCGACCAGCGCGACGAACAGCGCGGCGGCGTCCGTCAACATATGGCCTGCATCCGCAAGCAGGGCGAGGGAGCCGGACAGCAGGCCGCCAATGACTTCTGCCACCATAAACGTGGCGGTAATGATAAACGCGGCCAGCAGACGTTTACTGTTGCCGGATTCCGTGTGGCTGTGGTTATGTGCCATAGATCACCCTGAGTTGCGGTTTTATCCCACTTTACTGAAACCCACAGAGAAAACCTATTCTGTAATTCACCCGATCTGTCCGTTGAGCTATTTTCTGATGAAAATAGGACGGATGCGGCATCTGAGAGCATTTGATCGCGTAAATCCCGCTGATTTCAGCGCCCTGACAACACCAGCTTGACATATAATAATCAATCTTCAATATGAAACATCCCGTTTCTCAGGCTACCCGTATAGGCGGGATGGCGCGTATTGGATGGGGCTAACATACCGTTTCGGAACCGATGGATTTATTTATGAATTACCAAAATGATGATTTAAGAATTAAAGAGATTAATGAACTTTTGCCGCCGGTTGCTTTGCTAGAAAAGTTTCCAGCCACGGAGAAGGCAGCGGAAACGGTATCGTTCGCGCGTACTGCCATCCATAAAATTCTTAACGGCAATGACGATCGCCTGCTGGTGGTGATTGGTCCTTGCTCGATCCATGACACGAAAGCAGCAAAAGAGTATGCCGCGCGTCTGCTGACGCTGCGTAACGAGCTGAGCGACGATCTGGAAGTAGTGATGCGGGTTTACTTTGAAAAACCCCGTACCACGATTGGCTGGAAAGGGTTGATCAACGATCCGCACATGGATAACAGCTTCCAGATCAATGACGGCTTGCGCATTGCACGCCAGCTGCTGCTGGAAATTAACGACATCGGTTTACCGGCTGCGGGTGAGTTTCTGGACATGATCACGCCGCAATACATGGCGGATTTGATGAGCTGGGGTGCTATCGGCGCACGTACAACGGAATCTCAGGTACACCGTGAACTGGCATCCGGCCTGTCATGCCCTGTCGGCTTTAAAAATGGCACCGATGGTACGATCAAGGTCGCGATTGATGCGATCAATGCTGCCAGCGCGCCACACTGCTTCCTGTCTGTGACCAAATGGGGTCATTCTGCTATCGTGAATACCAGCGGTAACAACGATTGCCACATCATTCTGCGTGGCGGTAAAACGCCGAACTACAGCGCTGAGCATGTGAAAGACGTGAAGATCGGTCTGGAAAAAGCGGGTCTGACACCGCAGGTCATGATCGATTTCAGCCACGCGAACAGCAGCAAGCAGTTCAAAAAGCAGATGGATGTCTGTACTGATGTCTGTGGGCAGATCGTACAGGGCGAGAAAGCCATTATGGGCGTGATGGTGGAAAGCCATCTGGTCGAAGGCAACCAGAATCTGGAAAGTGGTGAACCGCTGGTTTATGGCCGCAGTGTGACCGATGCCTGCATTGGCTGGGAAGACACTGAATCCCTGCTGCGCCAGTTAGCGTCTGCTGTACGTGAACGCCGTAACAAGTAATATCGAATAGCGTGCTATAAAAAAACCCGGCGCAGGCCGGGTTTTTCTCATTCAGGGGTAAATTACTTCGCTTTACCCTGATTCGCTACTGCGGCAGCTTTTGCAGCGATTTCGTCTGCGTTGCCCAGGTAGTAACGTTTGATCGGCTTGAAGTTCTCGTCGAACTCATAAACCAACGGCACGCCAGTTGGGATATTCAGTTCCAGAATTTCGTCTTCGCCCAGGTTGTCCAGGTATTTCACCAGCGCACGCAGTGAGTTACCGTGAGCCGCAACGATCACACGCTCACCGCTTTTGACGCGTGGCAGGATAGTTTCGTTCCAGTAAGGCACAACACGGTCGATGGTCAGCGCCAGGCTTTCAGTCAGTGGCAGCTCTTTCTCGCTCAGAGAAGCGTAACGCGGATCTTTGCCCGGGAAACGTTCGTCATCACGCGTTAACTCTGGAGGCGTAATTGCAAAACCACGACGCCATTGTTTAACCTGCTCGTCACCGTATTTCTCAGCGGTTTCGGCTTTGTTCAGGCCCTGCAACGCACCGTAGTGACGCTCATTCAGTTTCCAGCATTTCTCAACTGGCAACCAGGCTTGATCCAGCTCGTCCAGTATATTCCACAGTGTGTGAATGGCACGTTTCAGCACGGAGGTATAAGCGAAATCAAAGGCAAAACCTTCGTCTTTCAGCAGCTGACCTGCGGCTTTGGCTTCTGAACGGCCTTTGTCGGATAGATCGACATCGTACCAGCCTGTGAAGCGGTTTTCGTTGTTCCACTGGCTCTCACCGTGTCTTACCAGTACCAGCTTAGTTACAGCCATAGCTAAACTCCTTCCTATCCTAAGATTTCTGTGATAACTGATTTCATTATAGGGGTGGAGAACGGTTATCGGCAATCGATAGTCGATGGCAAGCGTGATTTATCCGCAGGTTATTTGCGTAAAATCACGCTCTGGCTTTACCGTTTCAGCAAACCGGAATCCCCTTTGTGCAATAACAGATAGACCGCAGGGATCACCAGCATCGACAGCAGAGGGGCACTCACCATCCCGCCGATCATCGGCGCGGCAATCCGCTGCATGATTTCTGATCCGCTGCCGCCACCCCACATGATGGGAAGCAGCCCTGCCATAATTGTCGCGACGGTCATCATTTTTGGCCGTACGCGCAGAACCGCTCCTTCGTGGATGGCATCCATCAACTGCTGGCGTGACAGCGCCTGACCTGCCACGCGGTGTTTCTCTACCGCATGGTTGAGGTAGAGCAGCATGATGACACCGAATTCCGCCGACACGCCCGCCAGTGCAATAAAGCCCACGGCACCGGCTACAGAAAGATTATAGCCGAGGATATAGAGCAGCCAGACGCCGCCAATCAGCGCAAAGGGTAAGGTTGCCATGATCAGCAGTGCATCTTTGATGCGGTTGAAAGTGACATACAGCAGCACAAAAATGATCAGCAGCGTAAAGGGCACGACGACTTTCATTTTCTCCGTAGCGCGTTCCAGATACTCAAACTGACCGGACCAGCTCAGTGAAACGCCTTCCGGCAGCGTGACCTGTTTGGCAACGGCCTGCTGCATGTCTTCAACGGCGGATTTCAGATCGCGACCGCGTAGATCGACATAAATCCAGTCCGACAGGCGGCTGTTTTCACTTTTCAGCATCGGTGGCCCTTCGCTGACGCGAATATCAGCCAGCTCTGCCAGCGTCACTCTGCTGCCGTTGGCTGTCACAATGGGCAAGTCGCGCAATTTTTGCAGCGAATCGCGTAACTCACGCGGGTAGCGGATATTGATGGGATAACGTTGGCGACCTTCAATGGTTTCGCCGATGTTTTGCCCGCCGATGAGTGTGGAAACCACCGACTGAAGTTCCTCGACGGACACGCCGTAGCGCGCGGCGCGTTGACGGTCGATATCAATATCGATATAGCGCCCACCCGCCAGCCGTTCCGCCAGTGCCGATGTCACGCCCGGAACTTGCTTCACCACCTGCTCGATTTGCGCGGCGGTACGTTCGATATCTGCCAGATTATTGCCGTTAACCTTGATGCCCACTGGGCTTTTGATGCCGGTGGCCAGCATGTCCAGCCGGTTGCGAATCGGCGGCACCCACACGTTGGCGATACCCGGCAGGCTGACGGTGCGATCCAGCTCGGCCACCAGCTTGTCCATGGTCATGCCCTCACGCCATTGGTCGCGCGGTTTCAGCCTGATCGTGCTTTCCAGCATGGTGAGCGGAGCGGGGTCAGTCGCCGTTTCTGCACGGCCTACTTTGCCGAAAACCGATTCGACTTCGGGCACGGTTTTAATCAGTCGGTCCGTTTGTTGCAGCAGACGGCCTGCTTCACGTGCAGAGATACCGGGCAGGGTGGAAGGCATATACAGCAGGTCGCCTTCATCCAGCGGCGGCATGAATTCGCTTCCCAGACGGCTGAGTGGAAAGAGCGTCAGTAGCAACAGCAGGCCGGAGATCAGCAGCGTGGTTTTCGGGTAGCTCAACACCTTTTGCAGCACCGGGTGATAGGCTGCAATCAGCCAGCGGTTAATCGGGTTCGCCTGCTCGTCCGGTATCTTGCCGCGAACGAAATACCCCATTAATACCGGCACCAGCGTAATCCCTAATCCGGCGGCGACGGCCATGGCATAGGTTTTGGTGAAGGCCAGCGGTGAAAACATGCGGCCTTCCTGCGCTTCCAGTGAGAACACGGGCACAAACGACAGTGTAATGATCAGCAGGCTGCAAAACAGCGCGGGCCCAACCTCCACCGCAGCCCGTTCCGCTAACTGCCACCACTCGTTATTCTGCGGCTGTTTTCCGGGATTCTCATGCCGCCATTGCTCAATGACTTTATGCATGTTTTCTATCATCACAATCGCGGCATCCACCATCGCGCCGATGGCAATCGCAATTCCGCCTAGCGACATGATATTGGCGTTCACCCCCTGATAACGCATGATGATAAACGCGCCCAGAATCCCCAGCGGCAGGCTGATGATCGCCACCAGCGCCGAGCGGAAGTGAAACAGAAACAAGGCGCAGATGATCGCGACGACGACAAACTCTTCCAGCAGCTTGAAGCTGAGTGTATCGATAGCATGCTCAATCAACTGCGAACGATCGTAGGTTGGGACAATTTCTACACCTGCGGGCAGGCTTTTCTGTATTTCCTGTAACCGCGCTTTAACGGCATGCAGCGTATTTAGCGCATTCTTTCCATAGCGCAGGACGATGATGCCGCCCGCCACTTCGCCTTCGCCATTCAACTCGGCGATACCGCGCCGCATCTCCGGCCCTTCTCTGAGCGTAGCCACATCCTGCAACAGCACGGGAATGCCGTTGCGGGTGGTAATCACCACGTGGTTAAAATCCTGCGTGCTTTTCAGGTAACCCGTGGTGCGCACCATGTACTCTGCTTCACCCAGCTCCAGCACGGAACCGCCGTTTTCCTGATTGGCAGCCTGTACGGCACTGACGATCTGCTGGTGGGTGATGCCTTGCGTCCGCATGCGCTCCGGGTCGACGACGATCTGATACTGTTTGACCATGCCGCCCACGCTGGCGACTTCTGCTACATCAGGAACCGTTTTTAGCTCATATTTCAGCAGCCAGTCCTGAAAGCCGCGCAGGTCGGCCAGACTGTATTTGCCGCTGCGATCAACCAGTGCGTATTCGTAAATCCAGCCGACGCCGGTGGCATCCGGGCCGAGTGAGGTTTTGGCGTCGGCTGGCAGGCTGGATTGCACCTGACTGAGGTACTCCAGCACGCGAGAACGCGCCCAGTAAGGATCTGTGCCATCTTCAAACAGCACATAAACGTAGGCATCGCCGAACATGGAGAAGCCCCTTACTGTCTTGGCTCCCGGCACGGAAAGCATGGTGGTCGTCAGCGGGTAGGTCACCTGATTTTCCACCACCTGCGGCGCTTTCCCCGGATAGCTGACACGAATGATGACTTGTACGTCAGACAGATCGGGGAGAGCATCAAGCGGCGTTTTTTGTAGCGACAGCACTCCCCATGCCGCCATGAACAGCGCCGCCAGTAAAACCAACAGGCGATTTTTGAGCGACCAGCGAATCACGTAGGCAATCATAGATGGCCTCCGTGCCCGGCATGCGGATCGTCAGTGGTGGAAAAATTCAGGACGTGAATCCCGCTGTCGTCCATGTTGAATTGGAAACGCACGGTGCTGCCAATTCCCACCCCCTGGGGTAGCCCTGATGAGGGAAGCGTGAAGTCCATCGTCATCGGCGACCAGTTGAGTGCCGGAACCGCTTCGTGTTCGATGGTGGCCTGATTGCCGTTTATCGCCCTGATAACTCCCTGAGTGTGATAGCCAACGGGTGCAGCCGGCGTTGCTGGGTTTCCCGATGTATCCGCATCAAACTGCGGTAAGGCGCTGCGCAGGCTGGCTTCGGAATCAATGAGGAACTGACCGGAAGTGACCACGTTGTCACCTGCCTTCAGCCCATCGAGGATTTCGACCCAGTCGCCCAGCGACGCACCCACCGTGACGTTACGCGGGGTAAAATGACCAGTGCCATCACTCAGTAAGACCCGGTTTTGGCTACCGCTGACCAATAACGCTTCCTGAGGGATCGCCAGACGCGGCTGTGCCTGCGTGTGCGAAAGCTGCACGGTCAGGTACATACCGGGTTTAAGCTGCTGTTGTGGGTTATCCAGTACCACGCGCGCTTTTAGCGTGCGCGTAGTGCTATCCAGCACGGGCAGCAGCTCGCTGACTTTGCCGTGGAACGTTTTACCCGGCCAGGCGCTGCTGGCGGCGCTGATGTTGCTGCCGATCGTTAGCTGCGCCGCCTGCGCTTCGGGATAATCCACATCTACCCAAACCGGGTTCAGGCTGGCAAGCTCGAATAGCGGCTGAGCAGGGCTTAACTGCATGCCTTGCCGTACCTCCAGCTTATTCACGTAGCCGTTTTCCGGTGCGGTAATCGCGATTCTGTCCTGCGGTTTTCCGCTACGCTCGACCTGCCGAATAATCGCTTCCGGCATGAAGAGCAGCGCCAGCCGCTGGCGAGCCGATTGAGTCAGCATGTCGTCGTCCAACTGGCGTACCGCCAGATATTCGCGCTGTGCCGCCGCCCAGGTCGGGTTCCACAACGTCGCCAGCGTTTCGCCTTTCTTCACCTGCTGCTGTAGCGCACTGACCGTGAGTTTCTCGACAATGCCGCCGCTGGGTGCCACCAGCGTGTGTAATCCGCGTTCGTTGAGCGTGACGGTGCCATAACTCGTGCTGCGGTCGGCAAGTTCGCGCATTTCCGCGCGTGCCGTGCGAACGCCGAGGTTTTGCTGCTGGCGAGCGCTGACCGTAATGCCGCCGTCATCCTGCGCTTCATCGGCGTAGCGGGGCACCAGCTCCATATCCATAAAGGGCGATTTCCCCGGTTTATCGAAGCGTTTATCCGGCACCATCGGGTCATACCAATAGAGAACGGCACGTTCTGGCTCTGCGGCAGAGAGGGAAAGCGGCGTTTGCTGTTTACCCACCAGATAGCCCGCACTCAGAATAGCCAGCGTCATCAGGCTAAGCATCAGGGATTTGTTTGTGACTGTTTTGCTCATCGCGTAGGGCTTCCTTGTGGCGTCAGATAACGGATGGCGGCCCAATATTGAGCCATCTCCCGTGCGGTATCCTGAACAGCGATCCGGCTTTCGAGCAGCGCCCTTCGGGCATCCAATACGGCAGAAAGATTACTGCTGCCGGACTGGTACTGAGCCTGAATCAGTTTGATACGCTGCTGTTGTAGCGGAAGAACATCGTTGCTCTGACGCTGCCAGCGTGACTGTGCGGCTTGATATTGGGCTATCAGCGTATCGAGCTGCGCCTGATGTTCTCGTTCGGTGAGCAAGACTCTGTCGCGTGCTTCCATACTGCGTGAGACGTCTGCGGCGTAGTCCTTATCCTGACGTTTGGATGTGAACAGTGGCAGATCGACCGTTACCATCATGCCCGCCATGTCGTCGTAGTCATCTCCGCGCTTCGCGTAATAGACTTCAACATCGACATTGGGGATGGCAGCAACAGCTGACTGTGCGGAGCGAGCCTGAGCCAGCTCGGCTTCACGCTGCGCCTGTTGCATTTCTGGATGCTGGTGAATGGTGTTGCCCAGCACCTCGGGTGAGGCAGGCAGCCGCTCAAAGCGAGGCAGTTCGCCGTTCACATTGATATCCGCCATGCCGGTAAGCTGCACCAGTCGGGCGTGCGCGATGCGGGTATCCCGCTCGGCATCGGCCAGTCTGTCCTGCATGGCCGCCAGCGTCAGACGGGCATCCAGAACGCTACTGGCTTCACTGCCCGCTGCCACACTCGCTTTTTGCGATGCGATCTGCCGTTGGCTTTCGTTGACCAGCGCGGTCACTTCGGCCAATGCTTTCTGGGAGAGCGCCAGATCCAGCCATGCTTGTGCTGTTTCCCGTTGCAGGCGTGCACGAATACTTTCGCTGTTACTTTGCAACGCATCGGCTTCAACCCGAATGGCCTGCGCCTTGCTATCGCGTTTACGGCTGCTGACATAGGTTTGCATGACGCCGATACGCTGCATCGTCATCCCTTCACGCGTGAGTCGGCTACCGTTGTTACCGCCCAATGGCAAATTTTCGACGCCAAATTTCAACTTTGGATCGGGAAGCTGCGTGGCAGAGTCGGCCATGTTCTGGAGCGCGTTAATCTGGTGCTGATTGGCTGACAGGTCAGCGGAGTAACGCTCCGCCGCCTGTAAAGCTCGTTCAAGACTCAGATCTGCCGCAAAGACGGCGGCAGGCAGCCACAGCAACATCGCCAGACACGCGCGCGCGGCGTCGTGTTTGGATAAGTTCATGTTGTGCTCCGGTTAAGGCTGCTGTGGTGTAATCGCGGTCAGGATGTAGCCGCTATCGTTCTGGATAAAGCTGAATGTGACCGTGGTGTTGGCCGGCAATGGCGCTATTTCGCTGCTGGATGGTAGCGTGAAGGCCATCGTCATGGCAGGCCATTTGAGGTCGGCAATCGGCGCGTGAGAGAGCGTGACGCTATCGGCATTCCACTGCTTAACAATCCCGGTAGTCTGATAAATGGCTGTCGTGGCCGCTGGGGGCGTGGTCGGCGGCATCGCGTGATGCTGGTGGTCGTTTGCCCACACGGGGAAGATGAAGGAAGAAACAGAAAAAATCAGGCCGCTGATCATAGCGATATAAGTGATACGCATAAAAATAATCCCAATAAAAATAATTGATAAACAAGACGTTGCGCCCACTGGCGCAGGGGTTATCAATCGCTTGGGTTATTCTCTGAATCGGCAGAAGCGGATTTCAGCCGGAGGGCCGACCGCAGGAGGCGAGAGCCAGACATCAGATGCCGGGCTAAGGGGGACAGGATTATCCGCTAAGACCAGCTCACCGCTGACCGGCAACGCTAATAATGCCAGCGAGCCATTATCCTGTTTCACGCTATCCGGCACGCAGTGTTTTTCGCACAGCGGCGTTTGCTGATCGGCAACGTAAGACGCTTTAGCCGTATGCTGAGCATGAGACGATAACGGCTGAACGTCAGCCTGTTGCAGATGTGCTTGATGCTGGAGTGCGGGGGATGTCTGGCTGATCGTCATATCGCATTGATGACCTGCGATAGCCAGTTGTGCATTCAGGAAAAACCAGCACAGCGCCAATAGCCATCCCCACCTGCTTTTATGGCGCAGATGATGAATGAATAATGGAGACCGTGATGATGCGGACATGGCGTTTCCTTTTTGGACGTTTTGGCAGTGTATGCGTCTGAGCAGGAAGGGGGCAAGCGAGGAATAGCATAGTTTTGTAAATTGGCAGAAAGTCATCTGCCAATGTTATCAATGAGTTAATTATGTTTTACCGTTCGGTTACTGTACGAGAAACTGGTACGTGGTATCCGAGCGATAGACTTTTCCCGGTTTCAGCCAGCAGTCGGGCTGCGGCCAGTCGGGGTGATTCGGACTGTCTGGCAGGAATTCACTTTCCAGTGCGACACCAGCATAGTTTTCATATTGACCACCGTCTCGCGAGGGCGTTCCGGCCAGAAAGTTGCCGCTATAGAGCTGTAAGGCGGGGGCGCTGGTGAAAACGCTCATCAGCACGCGGCCGTCGGATGACCATAAATTGGCAGCTGGACTTTCGCTGGAACCGCAGGTGCGATGCAATAAATATGCGTGATCGTAGCCGCCGACGGCCATTTGATCGCTGTCGCGCAGGAAATCTTCTTCCAGCGTTTTTGGCTGGCGGAAATCCATTCCGGTAGCGTTTACCGGTGTCAGATCGGCGTTGGGAATGCCCGAGCTATTAACTGGCAAATAATAGTCGGCAAACAGCTGCAACTGGTGCTTACGGACGTCAGTCAGATCGCCATCAAGGTTGAAATACGCGTGGTTAGTCAGGCAAACGGGGCAGGCTTTTTCTACAGTCGCCTGATACGAGATTTCCAGAGAATTATGTTCGGTCAGTGCGTAGGTCACCTGTACGTTGAGATGCCCTGGATATCCTTGATCGCCATCCGGTGAGTGCAACTGGTACGTCACCTGGGTTGCATCCTGACTGGCAATTCGCCAGCGGCGGGCATGAAAGCCTTCCGGGCCACCGTGCAACTGGTGCTCGTTCTGGTTGGGAACCAGATGGAACGTTTCGGTCTCTCGACTGAATGTGGCTTTGGCTATGCGGTTAGCATAACGGCCAATCGATGCACCGAGATAAGCGCTTTGTCGCGGATACTGCTCGGGTGAGGCACAGCCCAATAAGACTTCTCTCACCTCACCCTCTGGTAGCGGGAGCTCACAGGAAAGCCAAGTTGCACCCCAGTCCATCAAGCACACGCGCATGCCTGCCTGATTCTGCAAGGTCGTTAATTGAAACGGCTGACCATCTGGTGCCAGCGTGCTAAGACTTTCATTCAACATGACTTGCTCCTGTAGAGGCCTGAGAAGATAGAGAGGGTTGCAGAAATCAGCTCTGCTGCGCCTCCCCTAATTTGTCACTCGGCGTGAAAAAACGCCGTTATTCTTCGTCGTACCCATTGGGGTGATTGGACTGCCAGCGCCAAGTGTCCTGCGCCATTTCTTGCAGTGAGCGTGTGACTCGCCAGTTAAGATCTTTCGCCGCACGCTCGGCATCTGCCCAATAAGCAGGCAGATCGCCCTGACGACGCGGGGCAAAATGGTAAGCCAGCGGTTTGCCACAGGCCTGACTAAAGGCTTCGACGACCTGCAATACACTGTAGCCTACGCCTGCGCCCAGATTATAGATATGCACGCCAGCACGATTTTGCAGGGTGTTCATGGCGGCGATATGACCGTCAGCCAGATCGACGACGTGGATGTAATCTCGCACGCCAGTGCCGTCAGCGGTAGGGTAGTCATTACCGAAAATCGCCAGCGAATCGCGACGCCCAACAGCAACCTGAGCGATGTAAGGCATCAGGTTATTGGGCACACCTTGCGGGTCTTCACCCATCTCACCCGATGGATGGGCGCCAACTGGGTTGAAATACCGCAACAGCGTAATACTCCATTCCGGTTCTGCATGCTGTAAGTCTTGCAGGATTTGCTCGACCATCAGCTTGCTACGGCCATAAGGGCTGGCAGGGTGGCCTGTGGGGAAACTTTCCTGATAGGGCGTACGCGGTTGATCGCCATAGACGGTAGCAGATGAGCTAAAAATCAGGTTTTTCACGCCTGCTTTCTTCATCGCCTCTACCAGCACGAGCGTACCGTAGACGTTATTGTCATAGTAGCTCAGCGGTTCACGCACTGATTCGCCCACGGCTTTTAAGCCAGCAAAGTGGATGACGGAATCAATGGAATGCTCAGCGAAAATATCGTCCAGCAGTGCGCTGTCGCGGATATCGCCCTGATAAAAAACAGGTGTCTTATCGGTTAAACGCGTAATGGTTTTAACGACGCTAGCCTTGCTGTTGCACAAGTTATCGAGAATGATGGGAGTGTGCCCGGCAGCCAGCAATTGTACGCAAGTATGACTTCCTATGTAACCGCTACCACCTGTGACAAGAACGTTCATAATGACCTCTATTATCGCAATGCAGCAAAATAACATGGTGAGGGGCAGAAAAGGGTGATCTACAGCGAGAATCTGCCTCTGTTATCGATGGTTTCTTAACGAATAAACTGAGTGAAGCATAATCTACAGTGTAAATGAGCTTGGCTTTCTACCCTACATTTTATTTTGTGGTAGCGTTATCATCCCTGTTTTTAGGCGTTATTTACATAACGCGTCAATCTGGTAGCGGTAGATGTCGTTGTGCGGGACGAAAGTGAGCCGATGCGTGATGCACGTGGGCGCGTCTTCTGCGTGATGCGAGACAAAGAGCAGCTGCGTTTCGCCCTCGCCAATCAGGATATCCAGCCAGCGGCGTACCAGTTGGCGATTGAGCGGATCAAGCCCCTGTAGCGGTTCATCAAGAATGAGCAGGGCGGGGTGTTTGACTAACGCGCGGGCAATCAGCGTTAGACGCTGCTGGCCCCAGGAGAGCGACTGAAACGGGGTGTCGGCGATAGCGCCATTGAGCCCAAGCAGAGTGAGCCATTGTTCGGTCAGGTGGCGCTGACGGTCGGAAACGGCCTGATAAATCCCAATAGAGTCAAAAAAGCCTGACAGGATAACGTTGCGCACGCTGGTGCTGACGCGGTAATCCAGATGGAAGCTGCTGCTGACGTAGCCGATGTGGCGCTTGATGTCCCAGATGGTTTCACCGCTGCCGCGTTTACGGCCAAACAGCGTGAGGTCGTTACTGTAGCCTTGCGGATGATCGCCCGTAATCAGGCTGAGCAACGTCGATTTCCCCGCGCCATTTGGCCCAACAATCTGCCAATGCTGACCGGGCAACACTTCCCACGTTAGTTCGTGCAGAATAGGGCGATCGTTGTATTGCACCACGCCGTTACGCAGCCGAATGCGAGCCTCGTCAGCGGGAAGCGTCATATACCGCTGCGGATCTTCCGGTTCTGGCAGCGAACTTCCCGACAGTTTTTCGCTAAACGCGAGCTGAGCCACCAGCGCTTCAGAGAGGATCGTTTCACGTTCGCCGACGCGGGTCAGCGTACAGTCTGCCAGCACACCGACATGGTTGATAAAGTCAGGGATGTCATCAAAGCGGTTCAGAATAAGCACCAGCGTATAACCGGCACCTGCCAGTTTTCTCAGCTCATCGGCAAGCTGCTGGCGGGAGGCAACGTCCAACCCATCGAAAGGTTCATCAAGAATCAGCAGGTCGGGCTGAGACATCAGCGCCTGACACAGCATCGCCTTATGGGTTTCCCCCGTAGAGAGGTACTTGAAGCGACGCTCCAGCAAATGCGCAATACCAAACTGATGTGCCAGCTGTTGGCAACGCGCAGGATCGTTGAGGCTATCCTGAATCACTTCTGCTGTGGTGCGGCCAGTATCGTCTTCACCTTCACTGAGCAGATCGGTGTTATTGCGCTGCCACTCGTCAGAAACCAGTTTTTGTAATTGTTCAAACGACAGTCGAACGGGGCGTTGGAATCCCGTTGTTCGTTCACCACGCAATATTGGTAGTTCGCCGGATAGCGCCCGCGCCAGTGCAGATTTACCACTTCCGTTGGCCCCGACAAAGGCCCAGCACTGGTTGTGTTCGAGCGTCAGTTCGTCCAGACGCAGCATGCGGGTGTCGCTGAGACGAAACAACCCCTGAGTGATTTTTAACAATGACATTTTCTATCCTTCGTCAAACGGCGATAGCGCTAAATCAACATTAACAAAGCGTGGCGATGATAACCCGGTCGGCATTGAAGCAGGCCTTTACATCCGATCCATGTCGCAGCTTTTGCTGCTCAAGCAAGGTATTCGGCACCATGGCACACAGGGTTTCTCCCCCCGCCAGCGTAATCAGAAGCTCGCTGTTTTCTACACCATGCTGAATGGCCTGAATTTGCCCAGGCAAGACGTTATCGACGGCGGGCGTGTTGGATGTGGCAGCGTACACATCGATCCACGGTGCTTTAATCAGTGCCAACACCTCTTTCCCTTTCTGTAATTGCAGGCGCTCGGCGCTTTGTTGCGTAATCAGGGCGCTGATCGTTGTTTTACCATCGGCGAGTAAAATATCCAGATGTTGTTGCACCTGTTCTTCGCCGCGTGCGAGCACGGTTCCAAAAAACTGATTACGGGCGCTGGTTTGCAGTGAGAAACGCGCGATGGCTGCCAGCAGGCTATCTAACGGCAGACCGTCTTCCTGCAAGATATCAAAGGCTTTTTGCTGAATCTGCGCGAGCAAATCGTACAGCTGGAGAAGGCGTTCGCCGTAGCGGGTGATCTGAGCACCGCCGCCGCCTTTGCCGCCAGTCATGCGTTCAACAATGGTCTGCTCGGCCAACTGGTTCATCTCATTGATGGCATCCCATGCGCTTTTATAGCTAATCCCCGCCAGCTTGGCTCCCTGACTGATTGAACCGGTATGGCGAATTTGCTTAAGCAATTCAATGCGCCGCGGATCGGCGAATAAACGCTGTTGGAGTTTCAGGGTGAGAAGAATTTCAGCCTGCATAATGAGGGCACCGTCGGTGAGTTTAATTCTCTGTATTGTCGCTATTTTCTTCATCAGGGGCAAATCGCACAAATAGACGCACTAATTTCTATTACTGCGGTAGACTACGTGGCAATTACGACGATCTCGGCTTACAGTGAAATAGCGCAGTAGACGGGCTAAAGTAGCGGTAACCGTTGCAATAAGTGAGGTAAGCATGTTGGAGTTGTTGAAGAGCCTGCTGTTTGCAGTTGCCATGGTTCCTGTGATGATGGTGGTTATCATGGGTTCGATTTATTGCCTTGGCGAAGTGTTTAACGTGTTGTCCCGCATCGGTCATTCCGACGGTCAGCGCGCAAAGAATCAGCACTGATTCACGATCCTTTCCTATTTTGATGTCCGGCTTCTGGCCGGACATTTCTTTTCTACCTCCCACATCTACCCTAAATAATTCGAGTTTCAGGCAGGCGGCAAGAGAAGGAATCCCGATGAGCTTACTCAGGTAAGTGATTCGGGTGACTGAACGCGGCCAACGCACATGTAACTTGAAGTATGACGGGTAATCTACCTCTTTAAAGCGCATGACACGGCTTCATAATTCGTTATATTATTATTTACACAACGATAATTGTCAGGAGACAAGAATGAAGCAGCAATGGTTGAAATGGTTTGCCGCACTGACCCTCAGTGCAGGAATGGCGTTGCCCGCAGTGGCAGAAGATAAAGTTACCGTGTTCGCCGCGGCATCACTAACGAATGCGCTGCAGGAAATCGCTACGCAATATCAGAAAGAGAAAAACGTCGCTGTCGTGGCGTCTTACGCATCATCCTCAACGCTGGCGCGCCAGATTGAGCAAGGTGCGCCTGCCGATCTGTTCATCTCCGCTGACCAACAGTGGATGGACTACGCGCAGGATAAAAACCTGATGGATACCGCTACGCGTCACACGCTGTTGGGCAATGAGCTGGTGGTGATTGCGCCGAAGGCGAGTGCGCAGAAAGAGATTAAGATTGACGATAAAACCGACTGGAAAAGCCTGCTGAAAGGCGGACGTCTGGCCGTTGGCGATCCGGATCACGTGCCTGCTGGGATCTATGCCAAAGAAGCCTTACAGAATCTGAAAGCCTGGGATGAACTCTCTCCACTGATGGCGCGCGCCAACAACGTACGTGCAGCCATGGCGCTGGTGGAACGTGAAGAAGCCCCACTGGGCATCGTTTACGGTTCTGACGCGGTTGCCAGCGACAAAGTTAAGGTCATCGGTACATTCCCAGCGACGAGCCACAAGCCTGTCGAATATCCGATGGCTATAGTTAAAGAGCATAAAAACGCGGCGGTTACCGGTTTTTATGACTACCTGAAAACGCCAGAAGCAGCAGCGGTATTTAAACGCTATGGCTTCGCGCCGCGTTAATGATGCTGAGTGATTACGAATGGCAGGCGGTTGAGCTGAGCCTCAAAGTTTCCGTTGTGGCTGTGGCGTGCAGCTTGCCGTTTGGGATACTGATGGCGTGGATTTTAGTGCGCTGTCGGTTCCCCGGCAAATCACTGCTGGATAGCATTATCCATTTACCACTGGTGTTGCCGCCAGTGGTTATTGGTTATCTGCTGCTGGTGGCAATGGGAAGACGCGGCGTAATCGGTTCCTGGCTCTATGACTGGTTCGGCTTCAGCTTTAGTTTTAGCTGGCGCGGTGCCGCATTAGCGTCGGCGATTGTCGCATTTCCGCTAATGGTTCGGGCGATCCGGCTGTCGCTGGATGCTGTCGATAAGCATCTGGAACAGGCTGCTCGAACACTGGGTGCCTCGCCGTGGCGCGTGTTTTTCACCATCACATTACCTCTCTCTTTTCCTGGGATTGTTGTTGGAACCGTATTGGCGTTTGCCCGTTCGCTTGGCGAATTTGGCGCGACCATTACGTTTGTTTCTAATATCCCTGGCGAAACCCGAACCATTCCACTGGCGATGTATACCCTGATTGAAACGCCCGGCGCGGAGGCTGATGCAGCAAGGCTGTGTATTATTGCCATCGTCTTGTCGCTGGCTGCGCTGTTAGCATCGGAATGGCTAACAAACTGGAGCCGCAAGCGGTTGGGGGGATAATGCTGCAACTCGATTTTCATCAACAGCTGGGTAGTCTCGAACTTCGCGTTCAGTCTGAACTGCCTGCGAACGGCATTACCGCTATTTTCGGCGTATCCGGGGCAGGGAAAACCTCGCTGATCAACGCCGTTGTTGGCCTGACGCGCCCAGATGGCGGGCGGATTGTGCTCAATGAGCATGTACTGGTGGATACGCAGCAGCGTGTTTTTCTTCCACCGGAAAAGCGGCGAATCGGCTATGTGTTTCAGGATGCTCGCCTGTTTCCGCACTATCGCGTGCGCGGTAATCTGCGTTACGGCATGGCTGAGACAATGGAATCGCAGTTCGATGACATCGTCCAATTACTGGGTATCGAGCCGCTGCTGAATCGCTATCCACGGAAGCTGTCCGGTGGCGAAAAACAGCGTGTTGCGATTGGTCGGGCATTACTGACCGCACCGGAACTGCTGCTCATGGATGAACCGCTGGCGTCGCTGGATTTACCCAGAAAGCGCGAGCTGTTACCGTATTTGGAGCGTCTGGCGAAAGAAGTCAATATCCCGATCCTGTATGTCAGCCACAGTCTGGAAGAGATTGTCCGGTTAGCCGATCATGTCGTGGTGCTTGATAAAGGCAAAGTGAAAGCGCAGGGGCTGCTGGAAGAGGTGTGGGCCAGCAGCGCGCTACGCCCGTGGTTACCGAAAGACGAACAGAGCAGTATTCTGAGTGCGCGCGTGTTAGCTCAACATGAGCATTACGCGATGACGGCACTGGCATTAGGCGACCAGCAGGTGTGGGTAGGAAAAGTCGAACTCCCGCAGGACGCCGCGTTACGCATTCGCGTGAATGCTGCCGATGTCTCTCTGGTGCTACAGCCACCGGAAAAAAGCAGTATCCGTAATGTGCTGCGTGCCAGCGTGGAGGAGTGCATTGATGTCGACGAACAGGTTGAAGTGAAGCTTGCGGTCGGCCAGCAGACGCTGTGGTCCCGTATCACGCCGTGGGCTCGGGACGATCTCGCGCTTCATCCCGGTCAAACGATCTACGCGCAAATTAAAAGCGTGTCGATTACGGCGTAAGCACAGACCGAGCGATGGAACAGCCATTCATATCGCTCGGTCTATCTCGTGAATCAGTCGATATTCTGTGACTAAGATAACAAAATGAGTATTGAGAGTGATTTTCAATTCGTTTTTTCTACCGCGTGAACAACGTAGTCAGATAAATTATCCCCGCGTTATTATTTTTTCATCATAAAAAGTAATCGATTACTTTTTGTTTTCACCTGTGCAACGGGATAAAAATAGGAGAAGGACATGCCTTGTATGACGTTATTGCGCCGTGCGTTCGCTATACCGCTATTGTTGATGGTTTCATCGGGGTTGGCGCTTGCCGAGCGTCCAGCAGAAAACCAAAAAATAGCGTTGCAGATGTATACGCTGCGCAGCCTGAATACGCTCGACGAGCAATTTTCCATGGCGCGAGACGCTGGATTTAAGGCGGTTGAGCTGGTAGGGACGCATGATATTAGTGCGTCAGAAATGAAGGGGTTATTAGGAAAGTATCAGTTGAAAGCCATGGCTGCGCATGTCCAGTTTGGTGAACTGAAAAGCAATATGGCTGAGGTTGTAGCCTTTAACAAAGCCATCGGCAACAGCATGATTATCGTGCCGTGGCTAAATGTTGAAGACCGACCTGATAGCGCAGAAGGCTGGAAGCGCTTTGGTGTGGAAATGAACGATCTTGGGCGTGAGTTGAAGAAGCAGGGCATGAAGCTGGCTTATCACAACCATAATTTCGAGATGAAGAAGTATCGCGGTAAAACAGCGCTGGAAATCATGATGGATGCTGCAGAGCCAGAGAACCTGATGCTGGAAATGGATGTTGCCTGGGTATCTCGTGGAGGACAGGATCCTGTGCGTCTCCTGCGCCAGTACAAAGGGCGTATTTATTCAATTCATGCGAAAGACAATACATCAATCGGCATCCGCGATGATGAAATGAACTTTGCCCCACCGGGTGAGGGCATTTTGGCGTGGGAAGAGATTCTCCCTGCTGCCTCTAAGGCGGGTGTGCAGTGGTTTGTTGCTGAACATGACTTGCCGAAAGATCCACAGGCCATTGTTTCCGCAGCTTACCAATCGCTGTATGAAAAACTGAGTAAGATAAAAAGTAAGTAATAGCTATCAACCTGCGGTCAGCGGACCGCAGGTTGTCAGAGATGAAAAAGGATTGGTTTTATTCTATCTGGGTTAGCTGGATGCCCGTTCGACAAACGTCCATTCCAGTAAGCGTTTTTCTGTTTCGCTGGCAGGCTGGTCGATCTGTTGTAATAACAACTTCACGGCCTCTCTGCCGATATGTGCGGACGGCTGTTGAATCGTGCTGAGCTGAGGTGAAGTGATGTAACCCAGCTCCGAGCCATCGAAGCCGATCACCGCAATATCCTGCGGCGCACTCAGCCCCGCCTCACAGATTGCCGACAGTGCACCCGCAGCCAACGTATCGGACACCACAAAGACGGCATCTGGCCGCTCTGGATCGTTAAGTAGCGCGTTCATGGCGGCTTTTCCGCCTGCGTAGCTCAGGGTGCTGGCGTATTCGACTTTGCCGTAATCAAACCCATTCTCCGCGATAACGTCGCGATACCCTTTCTCCCGCTGCTGGGCGTAGAGGTAATTCATGTCGTGGTTAATCATGGCGATACGGCGGCGGCCTTTGCCAATAAAGTGATTAATCACGAAACGGGATGCTTCGGCGTTATCAATACCAACGGATGAAATGGCAGACGTATCGTCATGCTCGGCGCACTGCACCCAAGGCGCTGTGCCAATAATGTCCTGAAGTGCAGAAAGCGTTGAAATGGCATCCATGGTGATCACGCCATCGACCATTTTACCGGATAGCAGTTGCAGGCTGGAGTGGGCGCGAACGATATCGGCACCGGAATTGCACAGAAGAATGCGATAGCCGTTTTCTTCCGCTTCCGCCTCAATGCCTTTCACGACATCGGCGCAGAAGGGGTTGGCAATGTTGGACACCATGACCAATAGCATCTGGCTGCGTGCGGTACGTAGCTGCCGGGCCAATAAGTTCGGCTGATAGTTGCTGCTTTTTATCGCATTGAGAACACGTTCCCGGTTTTGCGGCTTCACGGTACCAATGTTGTTCAACACCCGTGAAACGGTGGCAACCGAGACTCCAGCTATCCGTGCTATTTTTTGAATCGACATAATTCAGAAGGCACTCACGCTACTTATGCTTGGC
Organism: Pectobacterium polaris; assembly: GCF_002307355.1. Lineage (NCBI taxonomy): Bacteria > Pseudomonadati > Pseudomonadota > Gammaproteobacteria > Enterobacterales > Pectobacteriaceae > Pectobacterium > Pectobacterium polaris. The sequence continues at coordinate 2,647,974 of NZ_CP017481.1, forward strand.
TGAGCAGATTACCATAAATATCTCTGGCTGCATCCCGCAGGCGTCGCACCTGCGGGATGAATACCGTGAGAGAATGAACGGTCAGATGCCTTAATTGGCGACCTTCACCCACGTTTGTTGCTGATGGCTTTGTACGATAGCGTCAATGATGAACATGATGTTCGCACCGTCGTAGAAGGTGGCGAAGTTGAAAGGATCGACGCCCGGCTGTTTGCCGTCGCGCAGATAGGTATAAAAGTTCGCCATCATGTTCTTGAACGCATCCGGCCAGCCTTCGATATGCCCACCGGGGAAGTGGACCGCAGCGGCGGCTTCTGGGTTCAGCAGTCCAGGATCGTCCGACAGCACCTGATTCGCTTTATCGCGATGACCGATCCACAGCTGCTGCGGGGTTTCCTGATCCCACGCCAGCGACTGTTCACTGCCATTCACTTCAAACGTCAGGCGATTTTTCCGGCCAGCGCTGACTTGAGAAACGGTAAAGGATCCACGGCTACCGTCTTCAAAGCGCAGTAAAACGGTCGCGTAGTCTTCGGTTTTGACCGGTTTGTCGTCGTACTCTGGTGGAGCATCAGATGATGAGAATGTGGCCGTGCCATTCCGATTGGATTTGCGGATCGGATGGACGATGGCTAAATCGGCGAAGACTTCGACAATTTTCCGGCCGGAAATAAACTGTACCGTGTCACACCAGTGCGAACCGATGTCGGCCACCGCGCGGGAAACGCCGCCGTACTCCGGTTCAACACGCCAGTTATAGTCGGTTTCACGCAGCATCCAGTCTTGCAGGTAGCCGCCGTGTACGGCAAAGACACGCCCGATTTCCTGACGCTTAATCATGCTGGCAGCCTGCTGCACCATGCCAAACTGGCGATAGACAAAGCTGACGCCGTGAACAACGCCTTTTTCTTCCGCCAGCGCCACCAGCTCACGTGCTTCTTCGCTGGTCATACACAGCGGTTTTTCCGAAAAGACGTGCTTGCCTGCCTGAATAATCTGCTTATTGATCGCCGCATGGAGATGGTTCGGCGTGCAGTTATGGATCGCATCAATACCGGGATGATTGAGCAAATCAGCGACGCTGCCGTAGGCATGGGGAATATTGAGCTGACGAGCTTTTTGCTGCGCCAGATCGAGTGAATTTTCCGCCAGCGCCACCACTTCAACGAAGCCAAGGCGACGAATCGCTTCAATATGTGCTGGGCCAATAAAACCGGAACCAATAATGCCAACGCGAATCATCTTGCGTTCTCCTCTTTTAATCCCAACATTTTTCTGACTAACGGACGATCGTCGCTGGTCGCAGCGAAGTCGTCAAAAGCGCGTCCAGCGACAGGAATAATGTGGCGGTTGATGAACTCCGCCCCTTCTTTTGCACCGCAATTGCTGTCTTTCAGACAGCATTCCCACTCCAGCACCGCCCAGCCATCGTAGTCATATTGGGCCAGCTTGCTGAAGATGCCGCCGAAATCGATCTGACCATCTCCCGGTGAGCGGAAGCGCCCGGCGCGTTCAGCCCATGACTGATAGCCGCCGTAGACGCCGCTTGTGCTCGACGTGTTAAATTCTGCATCTTTCACATGGAACGCTTTGATTCGTGCATGGTAGCGATCGATAAAGCCGAGGTAGTCCATCTGCTGTAAATGCATATGGCTAGGATCGTAAAGAATGTTGGCGCGCGGGTGATGATTGACGACATCAAGGAAGCGTTCAAAGGTCACGCCGTCGTGTAAATCTTCTCCCGGATGCAGCTCATAGCACACATCCACGCCGTGCTCGTCAAAACAGTCGAGGATCGGCATCCACAGGCGACCGAGTTCTTTAAAGGCTTCCTGAATCAGGACCTCTTTACGCGGTGGCCAAGGGTAAAAATAGGGCCAGGCCAGCGCACCGGAAAACGTCGCGTGGGCGTTTAGTCCTAAGCGTGCAGAGGCCTTTGCTGCCTGCTTGATTGCCGCAATAGCCCACGCTTGGCGAGCCTGTGGATTGCGGCGGTAAGCTGGTGGCGCGAAATCGTCAAAGGCGTCGTCATACGCAGGGTGGACGGCAACAAGCTGGCCTTCCAAATGGGTCGACAGTTCGCTGATGGTCAGCCCATGCTGCGCTAACAGACCTTTCACATCATCACAGTAAGTTTGGCTGTCGGCGGCCGTGGCCAGATCGAAAATGTGCGGGTGATTGCAGGGGATTTGTAGCGCTTTAAAGCCTAATCCGGCTGCCCATTGCGCCAGATTTTCCAGCGTGTTAAAGGGAGCCTGATCGCCAATATACTGGGCGAGAAAAATACCCGGTCCTTTTAACGTCTTCATTATTACCTCCTTTGGCAACGGGTGTGGTCATGAATCCCGTTGCACGATTGCGATAGCGGAGAATGCAGTGGGATGAGGTGCCATAGGCGACCTCATCCCATTTTCTCGTTAACTAATCCGTCTCAAATGATTAAGCCCGCTCTTCTTTATATTTGAAGGAGAAGAGGAAAATGACGGCGATGATGGCTGCGGCAACCGCAGGGATCCACCAGAAGGTCGCCCAGATTTCAGGCGCGTTTAACGTGCCGTTGTTGAAGAGACGGTTATAGAGTGCACCGGAAACCTGCGAGCCCAGCAGCATACCGATACCGTAGGTGAACAGGACCACCATACTTTGTGCCTGACCTTTGATTTTCTCTCCCGCGATGCGGTCGGTATAGATGAAGCCAATGACGAAGAAGAAGTCATAGCAGATGCCGTGCAGCAGGATACCGATGTAGAGCAACCAGCGCGTTTCTTCATTCACGCCCATCGCGAAGAGGGCATAGCGTACGAACCACGCCAGCATGCCGATGAACAGCATGTACTTCACGCCCAGCTTTCTAAACAGCAGCGGAATGATCAGCATGAAGACGATTTCGGACATCTGACCAAACGACATAGCGGTGCTGACGTCGCTGATACCCGCATTGCTCAGGAAGGATGCGGTGTAAGCGTAGTAGGTGCCCAGTGGAATAGAGATCAGCATGGCGCAGATGGCAAACACCAGAAAGTGGCCTTTCTTCAGCAGCGCAAACGCATCAGCACAGAACAGATCGCGCACTGCCAGCGGCAAGCCTTTTGCCGGCGCTGGAGTATGCGGCAGCGTCAGGCTGTAGGCAGCCAGAATGGCAGAGCAAGCGGCCGCGACGTAGAAGATATTGACGCTTGCGGAGATGCCCGCCGTCCCGATGCAGACACCGGCAACGATCCAACCGATGGTGCCGAAGACGCGCACAACCGGGAAGCTCTTCTCGCTGTTGCTCAGGTTATGGAACGCGATGTTGTTGGTTAACGCCAGCGTTGGCATAAAGCACAGCGTGTAGGCGAACAGCAGGATCAGCAGCTGTGAGCCGTCTTCGTTGATTAACGCGGCAGGCACAAACCACAGGATGACCGCGCCGATCAGGTGCAGCAGCGCCATGACTTTTTGTGATGGGAAGAAGCGGTCAACCACCATGCCCAGTACAAACGGCGACAGGATCGAAGCGATTGGCCCAGCAGAGAAGGCGTCGCCAATCATGGCGGCCAAGTTGTGCTGTGTCATAACCAGGCCCAGAGTGACAGACCATGAACCCCAGATGAAGAACTCTAAAAACATCATGAGTGACAGTCTGGGAACCACGAAGGCCGGCTGTAACGATTTGGTAGCTGTGTTTTCAGATGAAGAAACCATGTGGTATCCCTCTTAAAAGTAATCGATTACAATTTGTGTTTTCTAAATGTAATCGATTACTTTTAACTTAACCGCAGCTTTTAGCCATAAATGAGATCCTTATCACTAGAAAGTTATATAGCCATAGCGTAGCTGGCTATTTTCGCGCAATGATCGGGTATCTGCTTTGCTTGAGGGGAAAAGAAGAATGACGCACTTTGTTTTAGTGGGCGATGTCGGCGGCACCAATACGCGTTTGGCGCTATGTGATGCTACAACGGGCGAATTGTCGCAAATCGAAACCTATTCCGGGCTGGATTTCCCTTCTCTGGAAGCGGCCATTCGTGATTATCTCGATTCGCGACAGGTCACGGTGCAGGATGCCTGTATCGCGATCGCTTGCCCGATTACCGGTGACTGGGTGGCAATGACGAACCACACCTGGGCGTTTTCCATCGCAGAAATGAAAACGAGTCTGGGTCTACGCCATTTTGAGGTCATCAACGATTTTACCGCCGTTTCCATGGCTGTGCCGGTGATGACTAACTCGGATTTACTCCAATTTGGCGGCGGGGAGCCTGTGCCAGATAAACCGATAGCGGTGTATGGTGCAGGCACGGGGTTAGGTGTCGCTCATCTGGTGCATGTCGCCAATCAATGGATTAGCCTGCCGGGTGAGGGTGGTCATGTTGATTTCGCGCCGAATAGCGATGAAGAAGACAAAATTCTCTCTGTTTTGCGCCAGTCGCTCGGGCATGTTTCCGCTGAACGCATACTCTCTGGGCAGGGGTTGGTGAACATTTACCGTGCCGTAGTGCTGTCTGATGACCGCACGCCGGAGGCGCTGGAGCCGAAAGATATTACCGAACGTGCTGTCAACAATACGGATGTGGACTGTCGCCGCGCGCTGTCGCTCTTCTGCGTCATCATGGGACGCTTCGGCGGCAATCTGGCGTTAAATTTAGGCACATTTGGTGGTGTGTATATTGCTGGCGGCATCGTTCCGCGCTTTCTTGAGTTCTTTAAAGCCTCCGGTTTTCGGGCGGCTTTTGAAGACAAAGGGCGGTTCAAAGGCTATATGCAGGATATCCCCGTGTACCTGATTACCCATGAGCAGCCGGGATTAATGGGGGCGGGGGCGTACCTGCGGCAGGTGTTGGGCAGCGCGCTATAAGTCTGTTTGCTCGTCGAACGCAATCAGGAAAAGCGAGGCCATTGCTGAATATGACTCGCTTACCTGATTGCGTGATGATTGGTTATGCCAGAATGCGGGTGTGGATGACATCGGCGATGCTAGGTTCTTCATTGCTGCCAATCACCAAATCGGCTCTTGCCTTGATCTCATCGGCGCTGTTGCCCATCGCGACACCCAATCCTACGCCTTCCAGCATACTGATATCGTTAAAATTATCGCCGAATGCCACGACGTCTTTCATGCTGATGCCCTGTTCGCCAAGCCATTGCTGGAGCAACTTGCCTTTGCTGTTGCCAGTTTGGGCGATATCAACCTGATCCTGCCATGACCACTCGCAGGCCAGTCCGAGTTGCTTTTCCACTTCTGCGGCGAAATGGTTCAGCGTGGGAACATCGGCGTGCGTGGTCGCGAATTTCCAGATGGCGTGGGACGCTTCGGTCTGACGCACCAGATTTTCCACCTGAGCGAAACGAGGACGCTGCTGTTCCGGCAGGTTAGCAGCCCATGCCAGCGTGCGGACTACGTGCCCGGTAGGATACTGGTAATACATGTCGTCATCGGCATACATCAGCCCATGAATATCAAATTCCTCTAGCAGCGTGATGACGTTTTTTGCCTGTTCGACAGAGAGCGGATTGGTGTGCGACGCTTGGCCCTGCTGGTAATCATAAACGTAGGTGCCGTTACAGCAGATGGCAGGCGTATCCAACTGCAACCCCTGATAAAAAGGGTGGATTGCCGAGTGGTGACGTCCGGTGACGATCATCACTTTGATGCCTTGCTGACGGGCCAGCGCGAGTGCGCTAAGTGATTCGGGCAGGATTTTTTTCTGTTGATTCAGTAGCGTACCATCAAGATCAAGTGCAATTACTCGGTAGGTCATCGTTATCTCGCAAATAAAAATGTGGGTATCCAATGAGTCTTACGATAAAGGACGCGGCGAAAAATAGACAGACAACAGCGAGATAAAATTGTCTGGGGTTCATTTGATGACGAAGGATTCAGCGCGGCGGTGGGAAATAAGGCCAAACGGACGATTTTACAGCACCATTGTTGATTTTCTATGCTTTCAACGGCTTATCATCTATTTTTTAAGCAGTTGACCACAACGCTGCTTTACAATGTGCGGCGTACTGTTTATAGTGCGCGTCATTGCGGAGGAGTGGCCGAGTGGTTGAAGGCACCGGTCTTGAAAACCGGCGACGCGAAAGCGTTCTAGAGTTCGAATCTCTACTCCTCCGCCACTTCAAGTATTTCCCCCTGTATATCTTGTTATTACTCTCTTATCTTCCCCCTGATAGTCTGAACCATCACTTTTCATCGCCTATTCGTTATTCCCCCCATCAGCACCCGTTAGCTACATCAATCATTACTTTAATCAATCATACTTAAATCAATAGTAGCCTTGCGATGTCTCTGTAGAATAGAGTGATTGGTCATTTATGGTATGCCGTGCGTCAGGTTGAGCAGGTTCGTTATCCTTCTGATGAACTTCTTTTGAGCCTTCCTGTGCCGCCACATTCGCGTGAAAAATAAGGAGAATACGATGCAGCAAGTGGTTTATGTCGCCAGCCCAGAAAGCCAGCAGATTCATGTTTGGCAACTCGGTGCTCAGGGAAATCTGACATTATTGCAAACCGTTGACGTTCCAGGACAGGTTCAGCCGATGGTGATCGCACCGAACAAGCGTCACCTGTATGTTGGGGTTCGTCCTGATTTCAGGGTTCTGAGCTATCGTATTGATGAACAGGGTAAATTGATGGAAGCGGGTGTCGCATCTTTACCGGGCAGCCCGACGCACCTGTCGACCGATAACGACGGACGTTTCCTGTTCAGCGCGTCTTACAGCGGTGCCTGCGTTAGCGTTAGCCCGATTGGTGCTGATGGCATCGTCGGCGAGCCGATCCAGCAACTGGATGGACTGGAAGGGTGCCACTCTACCAATATCGATCCAACCAATTCTGTCGTGTGGGCACCGTGCCTGAAAGAAGACCGCATCCGCCTGTACGATCTGGGTGCGGCTGGCGAATTGAGCGTACACCGTCAGGCCGAAATGACGACGGTAGCGGGTGCGGGTCCACGCCATATGGCTTTCCACCCGAATCAACGTTTTGCCTATTGCGTGAATGAACTGGACAGCTCGGTGGATGTGTATCAGTTGGATGCCGCCAGCGGGGAATTGCAGAAAGTGCAAACGTTGGGCGCTATGCCAGCTGGCTTCAGCGACACGTGCTGGGCGGCAGATATTCACATTACGCCAAATGGCCGCTTCCTGTACATCAGCGATCGTACTGCCAGCCTGCTGAGTGTTTTCCAGGTGTCTGAAGACGGCAGCACGTTAACGCTGACCGGACATCAGCCAACCGAAACGCAGCCGCGCGGTTTCAATATTGATCACACAGGTGAGTTCCTGATTTCAGCAGGGCAGAAATCGCAGCACATTGAGGTGTATCACATCGACCAGAACACGGGCGATCTGCAACCGCTGGCGCGTTACGCCGTCGGTCAGGGGCCAATGTGGGTGTCGGTGCTGGCACTGGACTAAGTTAGCTAAGCACAACATTAAGCCCTGCGTTTATTATCCGCAGGGCTTTTTTTTCGATTAACCCCGGTATTCGATGATCGATAAACCCGCGTTGTAATCCGTGCTGTAGATGATGCCGTCGGCATCAACAAACACATCGCAAGACTGAATAATCTGCGGTCTGCCGGGACGTTTGTCGACCATTCGGGCTGGCGCAGCAGGCACCAGCGCACCGGTTTCCTTAGGCTGATACGGGTTACTGATGTCGTAAGCTCGTACCCCTGCGTTTTGATACGTGGCGAAAATCAGTGACGAACTGATGAAGCTGCCGGGCCGGTTTTCATGCAGGTTATGTGGGCCAAAGTGTGCGCCTTTCTTCACATAATCCGCCTCTTTCGGCTGCGGAAAGGTGGCGATGCTCACCGGATTACTCGGCTCACGAATATCGAACACCCAAATCAATTTCTCGCCATCTTCCTGATTATCCAATACTGCTTCATCCAACACGATCAGCAGATCGCGATCCGGCAGCGGCAGCGCCGTGTGTGTGCCACCGCCAAACGGTGGGCTCCAGTTACGGTGGCTGATGAGCTGTGGATTGGTGCGATCGCTCACGTCCAGCAGCGTCAATCCGCCATCGCGCCAGCTACCGTAGGCTGTGTCACCGCTGATGATGGCATGGTGCAGGGCGTAACGCTTGCCTTCCGGCCAGCTTGCGCTTTCCCCACCGGCGGTATGCATGCCGGGTAGCCAGTAGCGGCCAGCAACTTCGGGGCGCTGTGGATCGGCCAGATCGATAGTCAGAAAGATGTAGTCGCTGTAGCCATCGAGCAGCGCGGAGACATAAGCCCAACGCCCGCCCACGTACCAGATGCGGTGAATACCAATGCCGTCCAGCGGAAGGAAGCTGATTTCGCGCGGTCTATCCGGCGTTGAGATATCGAAAATCCGTAATCCAGCGCTCCAGCTTTTACCCTGCTGCTTGGTACTGACCGTGTCGGCGACGGAGCGGGTGTAATAGACCTTTTCCTCGGCGAAGCTGGCGTCGGCAAACAAATCGCGCGCGTTGACGACAAGCAGCAGGTCATCGTGCGTTTGCAGGTGGATATTCCAGGTGCCGGGCGGGGCAGCAATAAACCCCGCCGGCTTGGGATTCTTGGCATCGCGCACATCCACAATCGACACGCCTTGTGAAACCATATGCCCGATATAAGCGTAGCCGCGATGAACCATCACTTGCACGCCGTCGGGTCTGCCACCCTGATCGCTGTGTCCAATCAGCCGCATATTACGGCTGTAATCGGGGGTGGGCAGAGGAGTCGATGCCATGAGTTATCTCCGTGTTATTTCGCCTGTTTGGCTTCCAGTGTAGCAAACCACGGTGCGATAAAATCATCTGTGTGGCCCCAGCCTGGGATGATTTTCGCCAATCCGGCGACGTTGACGGCACCCGGCTGGCTGGCTAACAGCGCCTGTGGAATCGCGGCAGCGCGGAACTCATAGGTTGCAGGCGTTGGTTCACCGGCAATCTTGTTGGCAACCAGACGCAGGTTCACTTTACCGATTAGTTTAGGATCAACAGCTACGCTGACTTTCCACGGGCTGCTCGCTTCGCGCATCAGTTGTAAATCCTGATTGGAGATGTCGATGCTGTACAGTTTGATTTCGGTCCGGCCGTTTTCTTTCAACGCTTTATAAGCGCCCTGACTGAAGGCATCCCACGATCCCCAGATCGCATCGATTTTGCCTTTCGGGTATTTCGCCAGCACCGCGCCGACTTTATTAGCGGTATCACCCTGAACGTCAGAGGACACGGCACCAATCGACTCGAGTTCCTTGATGCCGGGGTTGGCTTTCAGGATTTGTTGATAAGCGAGCTGACGGCGTTCCATTGGCGGGAAGCCAGCGACCCACAGTTTGATGATATTGGCTTTACCGTTGAAATCCTTCACCAGTTGGCCGAGTGATTCGTTAGTCAGGGAGGCGTCATCCTGCTGGGTGACGGTCACGCCCGGAATTTCGCCGTTCACGGCGGTATCAAATACGGAAACGGCAATGCCGCTGTCGACAATGCGTTTAATCAAATCGGTAGAGTAGGGATCGCGGCCCTGCGACAGGATGATGCCATCATATTTCTGGCTAATCGCCTGATTCACAAAGTCCTGAAAACGGGCATCATCGCCGTTGCTCAGAAAGGTGCTGACCTTAAAGCCCAGCTTTTTACCTTCTTCAAGCACGCCGGAAACAAACTGCGTGGTGTTGTCGTCCGAACCCAAGTTGCGGATAACCGCGATGCGAACCGGACCGTCATGATTGGCGATAGCGGCCGGAACGGGAGCAATGGTGGCATTCTGATTAGCCAGTGCCGGTAATGCAGTCAGTAAGCTCAGTGCAAGCAGGGCGGGCGTAAATTTCTTCATTATCAGCTCCATGGCGTTTTATAAAGGGATCTTGTGTTGATGAAAGTGTGTCGTGTCGATGGCAGTATTGTTATGTTTTCTGCGTCACTACTTTATAGCTGTCTTTATGTCTGGATGTCTATTTAAAAATGATACTGCATCATAGCCGTTGAGTGATAGACGAGGAAGAGGGGAACATTATGACTTTTGGGTTTAAGTTATAACGATTCGTGCTGACTGCGGATAAAAAGAAAAATGCCCGCAAGGCGGGCATTTAAGGCCGTTGACAAACTTATTTGTCGAATGAAGGCGGTGAGATGAAAAGAGAGCGAATTATTTCTTCGTTTCTTTCTCTTCCATTTCACGCGCCCAGCGTGGGTGGTGTTTACGTGCCCAGCGCTTGGAGACTTTGCCTTCAATCATGCCCTTGATCGAGCCTTTAACCCAGAACGCCATGTACATATGGATCAGGATGGCATGGATGAGGACGATAGCTGCAACGGCATGAATCAGAATGGCGTAGCGCACGACATCAATCGGGAACAGGTGGGCAAAATAAGGACGCCACATGATTATCCCGGTGATCAGCAGTACCAGCGTCAGCCCCATGATGCTCCAGAACATCATTTTCTGGCCTGGGTTGTATTTACCTACCTCAGAAACTTCATGCTCATTGCCTTTCAACACTTCAATAATGTTGAGGAACCACGGCAGATCGCGCTTCTTCGGAATGTTATGGCCAACAAAGCGGAAGAACATCGGGATCAGGCAGATGACAATCAGCACGCCAAAAAATGGGTGCAGAATACGTCCCATCTGTGGCGTACCAAACGTCTGCGTCAGCCATTGCAGGGTCGGGAAGAACAAAGCAATACCTGAGAGCGCGACCAGGAAAAAGCTAATCACCACAATCCAGTGACAGATGCGATCGATAAACTTAGTGCGCAAAATCATTTTTGGTTTACTCATGTTTGTCTCCCCCTTCTTTGTCTTCTCCCTCGTGTTCATGCTCCATTTCTTCTGTGTTTGGACCCACACCGATGTAGTGGAACATTAACCCGGCGAACGTGGCGACAAACCCTAACGCAGATAGTGGCTTCAGAATGCCTTTCCACAGATTGACCGGTGTGGAAATCTGCGGGTCATTCGGCAGATTGTTATAGAGCGATGGTCTGTCTGCGTGGTGCAGAACATACATCACGTGTGTGCCGCCCACGCCCTGTGGATCGTAGAGGCCTGCGTTCTCATAACCACGGCTTTTCAGATCGGCGATGCGTTCTTCTGCCAGATGCTTCATCTCTTCTTTCGTACCGAAACGAATGGCACCCGTCGGACAGGTTTTCACGCAGGCAGGTTCTTGCCCAACGCTGACTCTGTCGACGCACAGCGTACATTTATAGACGCGGTTATCTTCTTTATTCAGTCGTGGAATATTGAACGGGCAGCCGGCGATGCAATAGCCGCAGCCGATACAATGTTCAGACTGAAAATCGACGATGCCGTTGGCATACTGAATAACCGCACCAGCGGAAGGACAGGCTTTCAGACAGCCCGGATCGCTACAGTGCATGCAGCCATCTTTACGGATCAGCCATTCCAGACGATCGTTCTCTTCCACTTCGGAAAAGCGCATCAGCGTCCAGGATTTGGCGCTCAGATCCGCCGGGTTATCATAAACCCCGAGGTTATGGCCGACGTCGTCACGAATGTCGTTCCACTCTGAACAGGCCACCTGACAGCCTTTACAGCCGATACAGGTGGTGACATCGATCAGTTTTGCCACTTCGCTTTTGTCGTTACGCACATGCGGAGGCGGTGTAAAGCCGTTAGTGGCCGAACGTTTAATAATATCTTGTGATTGCATTGACATAGTTGGCTACCCTTACACCTTCTCTACATTAACCAAAAACGCTTTGTACTCAGGCGTTTGTGAATTAGCGTCGCCGACGCTCGGGGTGAGTGTGTTAGCCAGGAACCCTTTACGCGTGGTTCCCTCAAAGCCCCAGTGGCAGGGAATACCAATGGTTTCCACGCTGCGTCCGGCAATCTCCAGCGTTTTGATACGTTTGGTGACCACCGCTTTGGCTTTGATGTAGCCACGCTGGCAGGAGACTTTGACTTCATCGCCCGCCTTAATGCCTTTGCTCTTCGCCAGATTTTCACCGATCTCAACAAATTGTTCTGGTTGCACAATCGCGTTCAGACGCGCGTGTTTTGTCCAGTGACGGAACAATTCGGTAATTGAGTATGTCGTTGCCACGTAAGGGAAATCCTTCGCGGTGCCCATGGTTTTCGCATCTCGCGCAAACAAACGCACGACCGGGCTGGAAATCACCGACGGGTGCAGTGGGTTGGTGCCGATAGGCGATTCGATCGGTTCGTAGTGTTCAGGGAACGGCCCGTCTACCAGTTTGTCTACGGAGAACAGACGTGCCAGACCTTCCGGCAGCATGATGAACGGCCCGGTGTCTTTGCCTGGCGGTACGGTTGCGGCGAAGTCTGGCACATCAATGCCTTGCCATTTCTGACCGGTCCATTCCAGCAATTTACGCTTGCTGTCCCACGGTTTCCCTTGCAGGTCGGCGGAGGCGCGGTTGTAGAGAATGCGGCGGTTTTGCGGCCAGCACCATGACCAGTTCGGCGTACAGCCCAGACCAGCATCGGCGTTGTCGCGTTTATCCATCTGGTTACCGGCTTCTGTCCAGCTCCCGGCGTAAATCCAGCAAAAACTGGACGTGGTACCGTCATCACGCAGCTGTGAGAAATCGGCGAGCTGCTGGCCTTTCTTCAGAATCAGTTTGCCGCTGTCATCGTAGATATCAGCTAGCGCCATACCGTTGGCTTCGCGCGCGATCTCTTCTGGATGCGGATCTTCCGGGTCTTTATAGTTCCAGTTGATATTCATCACTGGATCAGGATAAGTACCGCCTTCTTCGTTATACAACTCACGCAGACGCATCAGCAGCTTACCGAGGATTTTACCGTCGTGGCGGGCTTCTCCTGGTGGCTCAGCCGCCGCCCAGTGCCATTGCAACCAGCGACCAGAGTTGGCGATAGAACCATTCTCTTCGGCAAAGCAGGAAGACGGCAGACGGAAGACTTCAGTCTGAATGGACTTCGTATCCACGTCGTTGAATTCACCGTAGTTCTGCCAGAACGTGGAGGTTTCCGTGACCAGCGGATCGATGATGACCATGTACTTGAGTTTGGAGAGTGCTTCGGTCGCTTTATTCTTGTTGGAGAATGCCGCAACGGGGTTAAAGCCCTGAACGATGTAACCGTTCATTTTGCCTTCCACCATCAGCTCGGTTTGCACCATAACGTCGTAGCTACGATCCCACTTCGGCAACCAGTCATAACCCCAGTTATTCGCGGCCTGTGCGTGATCGCCGTAGAAGCTCTTCATCATGCTGATAAAGAATTTTGGCGTATTTTTCCAATAGTTAACCTGATCGGGCAACACGGCGGTTGGTGTGATTTGGCCCAGATAGGTATTCAGATCCGGCTGTTTTTCTGACGGCAGTGGCATATAGCCCGGCAGATTTAACGACAGCAGGCCCAGGTCGGTATACCCCTGAATGTTGGAGTGACCGCGCAGGGCGTTGATACCGCCGCCTGCCATCCCAATATTCCCCAGCAGAAGCTGGATCATGCCTGCGGAGCGGATAATTTGCGCGCCGTTGGTGTGGTGCGTCCAACCCAGTGCATACATGAAGGTTGCGGTTTTATTCGGTACACAGGTTTCAGCCAGCGTACGGCAAATTTCTTCATAATCTTTGGCTGAGGTGCCGCACAGGGATGTCACCATTTCCAGCGTATAGCGGGAGACGTGTTTTTTCAGCAGGTTCCAGACGCAGCGCGGGTGGGACAGCGTGTTGTCGCGTTTAGCGAAACCGGACTCATCTAACTCATACTGCCAGCTGGATTTGTCATATTGACGTTTTTGCTCGTCGTAGCCGCTGAACAAGCCTTCGTCGAAGCTGAAATCATCACGTACGATCAGGCTGGCGTTGGTGTAAGACACCACGTACTCGCGATGAATTTTCTCGTTCGTAATAAGGTAGTTAACAATACCTAACAGGAAGGCGGCATCTGAGCCTGCGCGGATCGGCGCATAGAGATCGGCAACGGCCGCGGAGCGGTTAAAACGCGGATCGACAACAATCAGCTTCGCCTTGTTGTGCGTTTTCGCTTCAACGGCCCATTTGAAACCGACCGGGTGCGCTTCCGCCGGGTTTCCGCCCATCACGATGATGACGTTGGCGTTTTTGATATCAACCCAGTTGTTAGTCATCGCGCCACGGCCGAATGTCGGTGCCAGTGCGGCAACGGTTGGCCCGTGACACAAGCGTGCCTGACAGTCGATAGCAACCATGCCGAGTGCGCGGGCAAATTTCTGATCGAGAATACCGGTTTCGTTGCTGGCGGCAGAAGAGCACAGCATACCGGTAGTCAGCCAGCGGTTGACGGTTTCGCCTTTGGCGTTGGTGCGTTCGAAGTTGGCATCACGGTCAGCTTTCATCAGGCGCGCGATGCGTTCAATCGCGTCGTCCCAGCTGATTCGTTGCCATTTGTCTGAACCCGGTGCGCGGTATTCAGGGTAGAGCAGGCGGTTTTCGCTGTGGATGTAGTCAACTAAGCCCGCACCTTTCGGGCAAAGGGAGCCGCGGCTGACTGGGTGATCCGCATCACCTTCGATATGAAAAACAGAAGGCTTCGCATTTTTGGCGCCATCGCCCAGGCTATACATGAGCACACCACAACCAACTGAACAGTAGGTGCAGTTGTTACGCGTCTCTTTTGCCCGTAACAGCTTATATTGACGTACTGATGCCATTGCTTCCGTGGGTGTAAAGCCCAATACCGCGAGAGTGGTTCCAGCCATCCCCCCCGCGCAAACTTTAAAGAAACCTCTTCTATTCAGTTGCATTAGTTTCCCTGTGTAATTATGTGTCATTTTTGTTGCGAGCAATTTAACAACACACAAATTGTGGGCTTTGCGCAAAATCAAAATTTAAGTATTTAAACCCCCATAACACCTATAAAGAGGTATATTTTTTATTCGTTATATATTGTAATACATAACGATTTTGTTATTTCATGGTTACAAATAATGTGACGTGACGAGTCAGTCAAAGGGGAATAAGCGGGAGTTTGTGGAGGAATTGTTGCAAAAAAAAGCCGGATAAGAATCCGGCTTGATGTGGTGGTTATTTGACTTGCATGCCCGGCTGAGCGCCGCTGTCTGGGCTCAGCAGGAAGATATCTTTCCCGCCGGGACCGGCTGCCATCACCATACCTTCTGATATACCGAAGCGCATTTTACGCGGTGCCAGATTGGCGACCATCACGGTTAAACGGCCTTCCAGCTTAGCCGGATCGGGATAAGCTTCACGAATGCCGGAGAAGACCTGACGGGTTTCGCCGCCCAAATCCAACGTCAGACGTAAGAGCTTGTCAGAACCGTCAACCAGTTCAGCCTGCTTAATCAGTGCGATACGCATATCAACTTTGGCAAAATCGTCAAAGTTAATCGTGTCCTGCACCGGGTTGTCTGCCAACGGACCAGACACGACTTTCTGCGCGGCGACCATATCTTCTTTAGACGCGTCAACCATCGCATTAACTTTATCCAGATCGATGCGGTTAAACAGCGCTTTGAATGGACTAACCTGATGGCTCAGCAGCGGGGTAGCGATAGCATCCCAACTGAGTTCCGTGTTCAAAAATGCTTCTGTCCGCTGGGACAGCGAAGGCAGAACCGGCTTCAGGTATGTCATCAGTATGCGGAACAGGTTGATGCCCATTGAGCAAATGGCTTGCAGGTCTTCATCCCGACCTTCTGCTTTCGCCACAACCCACGGTGCTTGTTCGTCAACATAGCGGTTGGCGATATCTGCCAGCGCCATGATCTCACGAATGGCACGCCCGGATTCACGGCTGCTATAGGCTTCGGCAATGCTGGTGGCGGCATCGGTGAAGGTTTTGTACAGCTCGGCGTCGGCCAGCTTGTCCGCCAGCTTGCCGTCAAAGCGCTTGTTAATGAAACCGGCGTTACGTGATGCCAGATTCACGACTTTGTTAACGATGTCAGCATTCACGCGCTGAACGAAATCTTCCAGATTGAGGTCGATGTCGTCAATGCGAGAAGACAGTTTTGCCGCGTAGTAATAACGCAGGCAATCGGCATCCAGATGTTGCAGGTACGTGCCCGCTTTAATGAAGGTGCCGCGTGATTTAGACATCTTGGCGCCGTTGACCGTGACATAACCGTGCACGAACAGGTTTGTCGGTTTACGGAAACCGCTGCCTTCCAGCATGGCTGGCCAGAACAGGCTGTGGAAATAAACGATGTCTTTACCGATGAAGTGGTACAAATCCGCGTCGGAGTCTTTCTTCCAGAAATCATCAAAATTCAGATCGCCACGCTTGTCGCACAGGTTCTTAAACGAACCCATGTAGCCGATTGGCGCATCCAGCCAGACGTAAAAATATTTGCCCGGCGCATCGGGGATTTCAAAACCGAAATACGGTGCGTCGCGGGTAATGTCCCACTGTTGCAGGCCAGAATCGAACCACTCCTGCATCTTGTTAGCGACTTGCTCCTGCAATGCGCCGGAACGCGTCCAGGCTTGCAGCATCTCGCTGAACGCAGGCAGATCGAAGAAGAAGTGTTCTGTTTCACGCATTTCTGGCGTGGCACCTGACACCACTGATTTGGGTTCGATCAGCTCTGTTGGGCTGTAGGTCGCGCCACAGACTTCGCAGTTATCGCCGTATTGATCGGCAGCCTTACATTTCGGGCAGGTGCCTTTGACGAAACGGTCCGGCAGGAACATGCCTTTCTCTGGGTCGTACAGCTGAGAAATGGTGCGATTTTTAATAAAACCGTTCTCTTTCAGCCGACCATAAATCAGGCCTGACAGCTCACGGTTCTCTTCGCTATGCGTGGAGTGGTAGTTGTCATAGCTGATATTGAAACCGGCAAAGTCCTGCTGATGTTCCTGACTCATTGCCGCAATCATCTGTTCTGGCGCAATCCCCATCTGCTGTGCTTTCAGCATGATTGGCGTGCCGTGGGCGTCGTCCGCACAGATAAAGTGAACCTGGTTGCCGCGCATTCGCTGGTAACGAACCCAAATATCGGCCTGAACGTGTTCAAGCATATGACCGAGGTGGATTGAACCATTAGCGTAAGGCAGCGCGCACGTTACCAGGATTTTCTTTGCGACTTGAGTCATGAGGAACTTGCTTTCTTTTGTGAATAGAGGGAGATCGATGTTAACCGATAGCGCCTTGCTGCGTAAACCGCTGGCGTGAGTAAAACGGCAGGAAACCACATGGCAGATTTTAATTTGCGTGGCGTTTCCACGTTTTTGACGCCGAAGGGCGTCAGACGGTTATGGCTCTGGTATGCTGTACACGGTCTCAACGGTCAAATATGAGAATTTCAAGGAGCCGGAATGAACGCGACAGTCCCCGAACAACGTCCTGAAGCACTGCGTGCGATGGTCACCGGGGTTTTATCTACTTTTCAGCACCCGACACTGAAAAATAACCTGACGACATTGAATGCGCTGCGCCACTGTGCGCTGCTGGACAACGTGTTGCATATCGATCTGACGATGCCGTTTGTCTGGCTGAGCGGTTTGGCTGTCTTAAAGGAAACGGTTAGCGATGAGTTATTACGTTTATCAGGCGCAAAGGCGGTCGAGTGGCGTTTAACGCACGATATCGCGACGCTGCGTCGGGTTAACGATCAGGCTGGCGTGAAGGGCGTGAAAAACATCATTGCCGTCAGTTCCGGCAAAGGCGGAGTCGGCAAATCGAGTACGGCAGTCAATATGGCGCTGGCACTGGCGGCTGAAGGTGCGAATGTGGGCATTCTGGATGCTGATATCTACGGTCCTTCCATTCCGACCATGCTGGGGTCGGCCAGTGAGCGCCCAACCTCGCCGGACGGTCAACATATGGCACCGATTATCGCGCACGGCCTGGCAACCAACTCGATTGGTTATCTGGTGACGGACGATAACGCCATGGTATGGCGTGGGCCGATGGCCAGCAAAGCGTTATTGCAACTGCTGCAGGATACACTCTGGCCGGACCTGGACTATCTGGTATTAGATATGCCGCCGGGTACGGGTGATATTCAACTGACGCTGGCGCAGAGCATTCCTGTCACTGGTGCAGTCGTCGTGACGACGCCACAGGATATCGCGCTAATGGATGCCATGAAGGGCATTGCGATGTTTGAAAAAGTCAGCGTGCCAGTACTGGGCATCGTAGAGAATATGAGCGTACACATCTGTAGTAACTGTGGTCATCTGGAGCCGATCTTCGGCACGGGTGGTGCGCAGAAGCTGGCGGAAAAGTACCACTGTTCCCTGTTAGGTCAGCTTCCATTGCATATCTCCCTGCGTGAAGACCTTGACCGTGGCGAACCGACGGTAGTCAGCCAGCCGGACAGCGAATTCACTTCTCTGTACCGCGAACTGGCGGGGCAGGTTGCCGCTCAGCTCTACTGGCAGGGTGACACGATTCCCAGCGAAATTTCTTTCCGGGCGCTGTAACGCTCCACCAGAGAGTAATAAGCCGGGCTCTGTCCCGGCTTGATCCTGCGCCAGCATGCGATTTCCCTCGTGCGCAATACGCGGATAAGGGTGGCGTGAAGGGGGTAACTCCCTATAATTGCCGCGTCAAAGCGCCCGTTGGCGCATTCCCCTCTCTTTTATTTATGTTAATCAGGTCGTTAATACCATGACTGATCAGTCTCATCAGTGCGTCATCATCGGGATCTCAGGAGCATCCGCTTCGGGTAAAAGTCTTATTTCCAGCACCTTGTATCGAGAATTGCGCGATCAGGTTGGTGATCAGCATATCGGGGTGATATCTGAAGACAGTTATTATAAAGATCAAAGCCACCTGACGATGGAAGAGCGGGTAAAAACTAACTATGACCACCCGAGCTCGATGGATCATAGTCTGCTACTCAAGCATTTGCAGATGCTGAAAGCGGGTCAGGCGATCGAAGTCCCGCAGTACAGCTATGTCGAGCACACCCGCAAGCAGGAAACCGTGCATATCGAGCTGAAAAAGGTCATTATCCTGGAAGGCATCCTGCTGCTGACGGATGCGCGCCTGCGCAGTGAGATGAATTTCTCTATTTTTGTCGATACACCGCTGGATATTTGCCTGCTGCGCCGTATGCGTCGCGACGTTAATGAGCGCGGGCGTTCAATGGATTCCGTGATGGAACAGTATCAGAAGACCGTGCGCCCGATGTTCCTGCAATTTATCGAGCCCTCTAAGCAGTATGCCGACATTATTGTGCCGCGCGGCGGGAAAAACCGTATTGCGATTGATATTTTGAAAGCCAAGATAAGCCAGTTTTTTGAGTAGTCGATACCCTAAATAATTCGCGTTGCAGAGCTAACGCGGAGGCAACGTGCAGCATGATGGGTAGATGAGGTTTATCTGATAGATACCGGCGTCGAATGGAGAATAAGATGAGACTGTGTGACCGTGACATTGAAGCCTGGCTGGATGATGGCCGACTGGTGATTACGCCCCGTCCGCCTACTGAGAGAATCAGTGGTGCGACTGTTGATGTTCGTTTGGGAAATCAGTTTCGCGTCTTCCGCGGACACACTGCGGCTTTCATTGACTTAAGCGGCCCGAAAGATGAAGTCAGCGCGGCGTTGGATCGCGTCATGAGTGATGAAATCAATTTGCCGGAAGGCGAGGCATTTTTCCTGCATCCGGGAGAATTAGCGTTGGCAGTGACGCTGGAGTCAGTCACGCTACCTGATAATTTAGTTGGCTGGTTGGATGGCCGTTCTTCGCTAGCGCGTCTAGGATTGATGGTTCATGTCACCGCACACCGCATCGATCCAGGTTGGCAAGGAAGAATTGTGCTGGAGTTCTATAATTCAGGTAAGTTGCCGTTGGCGTTACGCCCCGGCATGATGATTGGCGCTCTGAGTTTTGAACCGCTTTCCGGGCCGGCTGCTCGTCCTTACAACCGCCGTCAGGATGCCAAATATAAAGACCAACAGGGTGCGGTCGCGAGCCGGATCGATAAAGACTAAGCGTCTGGCGACAGGCCTGTAAGGTAAAAAGCAGGTGGCCGTGCGTTTCGCAATGAGGATGGCATGAGAAGATTTCTGACGACGCTGGCAATTCTGCTTGTGGTGGTTGTGGCAGGAATGACGGCCTTGGTCGTCCTGGTTAATCCCAATGACTTCCGCGCCTACATGGTGAAGCAGGTTGAGGAACGCAGCGGCTATCGCCTTCAATTGGATGGCGATCTGCGCTGGCATGTGTGGCCGCAGCTGAGCATATTATCCGGTGGGATGTCGTTAAGCGCACCGGGTTCCAGCGCGCCTATCGTCAGCGCTGAGAACATGCGTCTTGATGTGCAACTGTGGCCGCTGCTGTCTCACAAACTGGCGGTCAAACAGGTGATGCTGAAAGGTGCCATTATTCGCCTGACGCCGGAAAGTGAAGCCAAACAGGCCAACAATGCGCCCATCGCCCCGACGGGATCGCAGGCCCCATCCGAAGAACGGCACTGGCGGCTGGATATTGATAAGATAAAAGTCGCCGATAGCCTGTTGATTCTGCAACGCAGCAATAATGAACAGATTAACGTGCGCGATATTAATCTTGCGATGGAGCAGAACGGCGACCGTCAGGTTAGCATCGAATTATCAAGCCGCATCAATCGCGATCAGCGCGATATTGCCTTCTCTCTTGCTGCAGATGTCGATTTGCTGCATTTCCCACAGCAGGTCAATGCCAATATTACCAAACTGGATTACCAGCTTCAGGGGGCAGGAATACCGGCAAACGGTATCAGTGGAACGGGGAGTGTCCAGGCAAGTTATCAACAGCAGCCTGAAAAAATCACGTTTAGCCAGCTTTCACTCAATACCAATAACAGCCAACTGTCGGGTGCCGGTAGTGTCACGCTGGGGATATCCCCCATTACGAATTGGATCTGTTGTCTGAGAAGTTGGATTTGGATTCCCTACTGGGGATCGCGTCGGTAAAAGAGAACAATGCCGCTGTCGTGCCAGCTAAATCATCAGCCCCTGTGATTTCAAATGAAAGCGGGTTAGCCAAGCCAGAAGACAGCTTACAGACATTCACTGCGCGTCTGTCGCTACAGGCCGCGACGCTGATCTACCGTGGACTTGATGTCCGCCAATTTATGCTACGGGCAGACAATCAGCCAGGGCTGCTGGATGTGGCGACCTTGAGTGGTGAACTGGGTGGTGGACATTTCTCATTGCCCGGTAAAGTTGTGACGAAGTCATCAACCAACATCACATTACGGCCAGACCTCAAGGATGTTGAGTTATCTCAGTTGATGTCCGCATTTGCGCTGCCTGCCGAGACGGTCAGTGGGAAATTGTCGATGGCAGGACAGTTCAGCGGCAATAGCTTTGCGCTACCTGCGTTGCTCCAGCAGTGGCAGGGAACGGCGACACTGCAAGCCGATAATGTCCGCGTGCAGGGTTTGAATATCCAGCAAATGGTGCAGATGGCCGTGGCGCGTAGCAACGGAAATGTGCGAGGACAAGAGCGCTACGAGCGTTACACTGAGCTGCAACAGCTGACCGGGAAAGTACAACTGAATGCGGGTAAGTTACGTCTTACCGATCTCACTGGCCGCTCAGAGCTTCTGTCGCTTAGTGGTGTTGGACAATTCGATTTGCCAGCCCAGACGTGTGACGTCAATTTGAATGTCTCTATCACGCAAGGGTGGCAGGGAGATGAGCAACTGGTCAGCGTATTGAAAAACACGGCAATCCCCTTACGCGTCTATGGTGAGTGGGATAAATTGAATTACCAATTACAGGTAGATCAGCTGCTGCGTAAACGCCTGCAGGACGAGCTGAAGAAACGCCTGAATGACTGGTCCAGCCAAAATCAGCAAAGTCAGAAGGGTAAGGACCTGAAGCAACTCCTCGATCGCCTTTAATTTTCTAAATACGCCGATTTATACCCTAAAGAATTCGAGTTTCAGGAAGGCGGCAAGGTAAGGACAAATTCGTCGGGAACGAATTTGACTAGCCAACGGCTGGCCTCCTGTGAGAGACAGGATGTCTCTCATTTCATCCCGATGAGCTTACTCAGGTAAGTGATTCGGGTGAGTAACGCAGCCAACGCACATGCAACTTGAAGTATGACGGGTATAGTCGGTTTGCTGATTCCTGTCAGCAAACCGGCAGCTTCTCGCTAACATTTTCCTCTGTTTGTCATCCTCCTCCAGACTGGCTATGTGCTCGGTGTCTCTTTTTTAACGCCGAATGTTAATATTTTTCTCTTTTTTTATTTTCTAAAGCAGTAAACTTCGCTCCCTGTTTTCGGTGCGGGACTATTCCGCTGCCGGGGAATTTCTGTCAGATAATTTATTACTCAGGTATCGAAACCCACTATGCTCGAACTTTTGATTGGTGTTGCTGTAACGATTCTGGTTGGTCGTTACATTATAAAAGGTTACTCCGCAACGGGCGTGTTGCTGGTAGGGGGCCTCTTACTTTTGGCAGTCAGTGCCATGCTGGGGAAAAACGTATTACCAGCCAGCGCGAAGGCGACGGGCTGGAGCGCAACGGATATTGTTGAATACGTAAAAATTTTGCTGATGAGCCGCGGTGGCGATCTCGGCATGATGATTATGGTGCTGTGTGGATTTGCGGCTTATATGACGCATATCGGTGCTAATGATGTCGTCGTGAAGCTGGTTTCTCGTCCGCTGAAAATGATTAACTCGCCTTACTTACTGATGATTGCGGCCTATTTTGTCGCCTGTCTGATGTCGTTGGCGGTGTCATCGGCCACGGGATTAGGTGTGCTGTTGATGGCAACGCTGTTCCCCGTCATGGTGAACGTCGGTATTAGCCGCGGTGCCGCTGCTGCAATTTGTGCCTCCCCTGTGGCGCTGATCCTGTCGCCGACCTCGGGTGATGTGGTGCTTGCTGCACAGGCATCGCAGATGAAATTAGTGGATTTTGCCTTTAAAGCCACGCTGCCTATTTCTATCATGGCGATCGTGTGCATGGCCGTCGCGCATTTCTTCTGGCAGCGCTATCTGGATAACAAAGCGAATGTCAGCCATGAGATTCTGGACGTCAGCGAGATCACGACGGATGCTCCGCGTTTTTATGCCATTCTGCCGTTTACGCCGATCATGGGTGTACTCGTGTTTGATGGTAAATGGGGGCCGGAACTCCACATTATCACCGTACTGGTTATCTGTATGGTGCTGGCCGCAGTGCTGGAATTTGTCCGTTCGTTCAGTGCGAAAAAAGTGTTTGATGGGTTGGATGTGGCTTACCGTGGGATGGCCGATGCCTTCTCTAGCGTCGTCATCCTGTTGGTTGCAGCCGGTGTCTTTGCTCAGGGTCTTGGCACTATTGGCTTTATCAGCGGCCTGATTGGTCTTGCGCAGTCATTCGGCAGCGGCGGGTTGGTGATTATGCTGGTACTGGTCGCGATCACGATGTTGGCTGCGATGACAACAGGCTCGGGTAATGCGCCGTTCTATGCGTTTGTTGAGCTGATTCCAAAGCTGGCGTCGCAAATGGGTATCAACCCTGCCTATCTGGCTATTCCTATGCTTCAGGCTTCCAACTTGGGCCGTACCATTTCTCCAGTATCCGGTGTAGTCGTTGCGGTCGCCGGGATGGCGAAAATATCGCCGTTTGAGGTGGTTAAGCGCACATCAGTTCCGGTTTTGGTTGGGCTGATTGTGGTGGTGGTTGCTACAGAAATTATGGTGCCTGCCTGATAGATCACAGAAAACAGCCCCTATTGAACGGAAAGGGGCTGTAGAGATGAATGCGGTGCTGAGCATAGCCTAAGGCACCGCTATCACACTTCAAAATCAGTCTGTGGCTCGTTGTTCGGTGTGATGCGGACTTCCACGATACGATGGCTCTCCACCGCCAGGATAGTGAACTGATAGCTATCAATTGATAATGTATCGCCCACCTGTGGAACCCGCTGCGCGTGCTCCATCAACAACCCTGCCAACGTGTAGTATTCGCGCTTTTCATCCAGCGTCAGCGGAACATACATCGTTAAGTCTTCCAGCGGAATATAGCCATTTACGGTCCAACTGCCGTCGTCATTCTGCTGAATGCTGTGGCGCGCATCACGATCTTCCCCTTCGCGCGGCAGGTTGCCGGCAATGGTTTCCATCACGTCGCTTAATGTAACTATTCCTTCCATCGAACCGAATTCATCAACGACAAACGCAAAGTGCGTTCGCGCTTCTCTAAACTGTTCCAAAGCCTGTAAAAGTGAAAGCTGTTCGGGAAAGACCAGCGGCTGACGAATCAGAATACGTGGATTGAATGGCTCGCGGTTTAGCTGCTGCTGGAGTAAATCGGCAACATGTACGATACCCAACGGTTCATCGGAGGTATTACTGTCGGTTACCACCAGTCTGGAATGCTGGTTGGTCGTTAACAGTTTAGCGAGCGCATCCTGTGTAATATCCAGCTCAACCGAGTCGATGTCATGCCGCGACGTCATAATACTGCTGATGGTTCGCTGTGCCAGCCCCAATACCCGCTTTATCATCCGGCGTTCCTGAATATTGAAGACTTCCTGACCTGCCCGGGTGTTGTCTGCAATCATCGATGAGGTTTGATTGTCCAGTTCTGCTTCTTCATGGTTACCGCGCAAGATACGCAAAACCACTTCCGCGGTGCGCTGGCGTAGTGGAACCGAGGAAGAAAGAAAGCGCCGACGGTTGAATAGGGAGACCTGATTCAACATCTCAATCATCACCGAGAAACCTATCGCGGCGTAAAGGTAGCCTTTAGGGATGTGATAACCAAAGGCGTCTGCGACCAAACTGAAACCAATCATCAGCAGGAAGCTGAGACACAGGATAACGATGGTCGGGTGTTCAGCGACAAAACGGGTCAGTGGCTTGCTGGCCAGCAGCATCAGGAAAATAGCGATGGTCACGGCGGACATCATGACCAGCAGGTGATCGGTCATGCCGACGGCGGTAATCACGGAGTCCAATGAGAATATGGCGTCCAGTACCACAATTTGTGCCACTACCGGCCAGAAACGGGCACCTTTACGTTGGGCTTGCTGCTCCTCATCTTTTCCTTCGAGACGTTCGTTGAGTTCCATGGTGGCTTTAAAGAGTAGAAACAGCCCTCCAACCAGCATGATGACATCGCGAGCGCTGAATGTGTGCCCAAGGAACGTGAAGAGGGGGGTAGTCAAAGACACCAGCCACGAAATAGACGCCAACAGGCCCAGGCGCATAATCAGGGCAAGTAACAGACCGACGACTCTGGCTTTATCGCGTTGTTCTTTTGGTAGTTTCTCAGCCAGAATGGCAATGAAGATAAGATTATCAATGCCCAGAACCAGTTCCAGGACAACCAGCGTGGTCAACCCGGCCCATATCGTTGGATCAGCGATCCACTCCATATCTCTTTTTTCACCTTTAAATGAACATAACCTCGATAGCGTATCAGGGCAGGCACAGATGAACCAGAATTTGCAGGGATATTCTTTGTTTTTGACTAGGCTAATACGTCTGTAGATAGCCTGTTTACCCATAGTTTATCCCGATTTTACGCGGCAGTCGGTCATTCCCGAATGTTGTTGATGCGTTGCTGAAAACCGCGTGAAAAAGCATCGATAGGCAAGATTTTCAGAATTATGAGCGGGATAGCGCGCGTTAGTATTTGATAGTGTTGGTAGACAACGCATAGAATAGCGTGCCGATTTAACAGGATTTTTACGACAGGGAGGCTTAAATTTTTGCTATGATTTTTTATTCGCAGCTTACCACTTCCAGCAAAGATGGCTTTCAGGCTGCTGGCGTATTGGGTAAAGCGAAGTGCGTAGTCTTATTCTGAAAAGCTCGTCTTGGAAGATCTTCTCCTTGTGCTCTTCGCTTCGTCGTCAATACTATTGGGGTGAAAAATTGGCTTTGTCGACTTGGTTATATTTTTATAAATAAACATATTGATGAGTAATATTTTGTTAGCAATGTCAGTTGGCTAGCGAATCTATGAAGTATTTACACAAAAGCAGAAGGCTTACGGATCTGGGTATGTAGCCACAGGATGGTGTTCCGTACGTTGTTTGACAGCGCATTGGTTGCTATAAGCCAAGGGCGGTAGCGTGTCTGATGCAAAACATTCACATAACGGGTTGATGATGGTGCAAAAATGCAAGAATTCATGGTGGTTTTCCTGAGTGCGTTTATTGCGTTGTTTCTGGCAAGAAAAGTAGCAATAAAAGTCGGGCTGGTGGACAAACCTAATGAGCGCAAGAGACACCGTGGTCATATTCCACTTGTTGGCGGTGTTTCTATCTATATGGCCCTGTGGGTTATGTATATTTTTGATCCTGCATGGCTCCCCGACTTCTCTCTTTACATGGTTTGTGCGACGGCATTGCTCGTAGTAGGTGTTTTAGATGATCGTTTTGATCTTCCTGTGCTTCCGCGTGTTGGCTTACAAGCACTTGTCGCAGGTTTGATGATGTATTCTGGTTTATACCTTATCAGCCTTGGTCATGTGTTGTTCGGCTATGAGCTGTTTCTGGGGATCTTTGGTTACACCGTTACTCTATTTGCGGTATGGGGCGCGATTAATGCTTTCAACATGGTTGATGGTATTGATGGCTTACTCGGGGCGCTTTCTTGCGTTACGTTTGGTGCGCTAGCTGTTGTTTTTTACCTTGGTGGGCGCCATGAATTAGCACAATGGAGTCTCTGCCTGCTAGCTGCGACACTGCCTTATATCCTATTGAATCTTGGTGTTCCGTGGGGACTGAAGTTTAAAGTATTCATGGGAGATGCCGGAAGCACGCTCATCGGCTTTACCGTTATCTGGCTGCTAGTGCTCGCAACGCAAGGCAAAGAGGCGATAATCCGCCCAGTAACGGCATTGTGGCTGATCGCTGTTCCTTTAATGGATATGGTGACGATCATGGTGCGCCGTATTCGCAGAGGTGATAGCCCCTTCAAACCCGATCGTGAGCATTTACATCATATTTTGATGCGTGCAGGATTGAGCTCTCGACAATCTTTGCTCGCAATTGTTTTGGCGGCTTTGTTTCTTGCCGCAGTGGGTATTATTGGTGAGCTTAGCGGTGTGATGGAACCCATAATGCTGAGCGCATTTCTGGTGATTTTTGTTGGCTATTTTTGGTCAATTACCCGAATATGGCGTCTACTGACGTGGTTTCGGCGTAGTAGCCATAGACATGTTGCTGTTGCGGAGAAAATGGAGCAACGGCGCTAATGCAATGAATTAGCTGTTTTTTACGTCCCACTCTGCGGGTTTATTCGAATAAAAATCCTCTATAATAACGAGTTATTTTGTAGGGATTTGCGCGACATTTAATCATAAGCGATGGCATAAACAGGATGATAAAGCACAAATTGAAATTGATGGCAATGGTGGTGTCTGTAGCTTTTCTGAGCGGCTGTACCCTAATTCCCGGTAGCCATCTTTCTACGAGTGGTAAAGAGGTAGTCGAGCAGCAAGATGCTGATTTTAATATTGATAAATTAGTTAATGTTTATCCACTAACACCTTATTTAGTGGATAAAATGCGGCCGAAGCCATTGATTGCGCAAACCAACCCTGCGTTGGAACGTGAACTACAGCAGTATGAATACCGCATTGGTATTGGCGATGTCATCATGGTTACCGTGTGGGATCACCCTGAGTTGACAACACCTGCGGGTACATATCGTACTGCGGCTGATACAGGTAACTGGGTGCACTCCGACGGCACAATCTTCTACCCCTATATTGGTAAGGTAAAAGTTGCGGGTAAAACGGTAACTGAGGTTCGTGAAGAAGTTACATCCCGCTTGGCTACCTATATCGAATCTCCGCAGGTTGATGTCAGTATAGCGGCTTTCCGTTCCCAGAAAGCTTATGTTACGGGGGAGGTGAAAACCTCTGGTGAACAATCTATTACTAACGTGCCGTTAACTATCCTAGACGCAATTAACAAGGCGGGTGGGTTAAGCGAAAATGCAGACTGGCGCAATATTATTTTAACCCATAACGGTCAGGAAAAACGCATTTCTCTTCAGGCGCTGATGCAAAACGGTGACCTATCTCAGAATACTCTGCTCTACCCTGGTGACATTCTCTATATTCCACGTAATGACGACTTGAAAGTGTTTGTTATGGGCGAGGTTAAAAAGCAAACCACGCTTAAAATGGACCGAAGCGGTATGACACTAACCGAAGCGCTTGGTAATGCTGAAGGGATAGATCAAACGTTGGCTGATGCAACAGGCGTGTTTGTTATTCGTCCTCTTCGAGGAACTCAGGGACCAAAGTTAGCGAATATTTATCAACTTAATGCCGCCGATGCAACTTCCCTCGTCATGGGTGCTGAGTTCCAATTACAGCCTTATGATGTCGTTTATGTTACCACTGCGCCGATTGCTCGTTGGAACCGTTTGATTTCACAGCTTGCACCAACTATCTCAGCCTTTAATGATCTTAGTGAAGGTAGCTTGCGTGTTCGCACTTGGCCATAGAGATAATTATGTTTGATTCAATACTTGTAGTTTGCGTAGGAAATATCTGCCGCTCCCCAACAGGGGAGCGTTTGTTGAAACAGGTATTGCCTACAAAGAAAATAGCATCAGCAGGGTTGGGGGCTCTGGTAGGAAAACCTGCGGATGAGACAGCCACTAATGTCGCAAAGCAGCATAATCTTTCTCTGGATGGGCATGAGGCGCAGCAACTGAATTCAGCGCTATGCCGCCAATATGATCTCATTCTGGTTATGGAGAAGGAGCATATTGATGGAGTGTGCCGTATTGTGCCTGAGGTTCGTGGTAAAACCATGCTTTATGGGCATTGGATAAACCAGCAAGAAATTGCTGATCCATATCGTAAAAGCCGTGAAGCCTTTGAATTCGTCTATTTACAACTTGAACAGTCAGCGCAGAAATGGGCGCAGGTATTAAGCCGTTAATAAGTCAGGGAACCCCATGGCAGAGAAAATTTCAGTAAAAGCATCCGAAACGAATACGGATGAGATTGATTTAGGACGTTTGTTGGGAACATTGCTGGATAATCGTTGGTTAATTATTGGTGTTACTGCAGTTTTCACCATTCTTGGTATTCTTTATGCAAGCTTTGCTACGCCGATTTATAAAGCAGACGCACTCATTCAGGTGGAACAAAGTTCCGGTAATTCTTTGCTGAAAGATATTTCCAGCGTGTTACCTGATGCGAAACCAGAATCGGCTGCTGAAATTGAGTTGATTAAATCACGCATGGTAGTTGGCAAGACGGTTAACGATCTTTCTTTGGATATTATCGCGCAGCAAAAATATTTTCCCGTTTTTGGTAAGGGTTTTTCTCGTTTTATAGGCGAAGAATCTGGAAAAATCGCAGTATCAAGGTTAGAAGTGCCTCAATCATGGCAGGATGAAGCCATTAATCTTTATGTTATAGATGATAGTAATTACTCAATAGAAGCGGGTGATGTCGTAAAATTTAACGGGAAGGTAGGACAGATAGAAAAGCATAATGGCCTTTCTTTATTAGTTAGCGATATTAAAGCTGAAAAAGGTACAGTTTTTTATATTAGAAAATTAAAAACTATTGCCGCGATTAATAATGTATTGAATAATTTAGTTGTGGCAGATAAAGGTAAAGATACTGGGGTCCTATCTCTCAGTTATGAGGGTGAAGATCCAGAGCTAACTAATAAGGTATTAAATAGTATCAGCCAAAATTATCTACAGCAAAATGTCGAGCGTAAATCAGAAGAAGCAGGGAAAAGTCTGGAGTTCCTTAAAGAGCAACTTCCAAACGTACGGCTGACGCTTGATGAAGCGGATAATAAATTAAACAACTATCGGCAAAAGAATGAATCGGTTGATTTGTCTTTAGAAGCTAAAGCGGTTTTGGATACGATGGTGTCCGTCGAGTCTCAACTTAATGAACTAACGTTTAAAGAAGCGGAAATATCTAAGCTGTATACTAAAGAACATCCTGCTTATCGTGCGTTGATGGAAAAACGAAAAACGCTGGAAGAAGAGCGAGAAAAAATCAACAAACGGGTAGGCGGGATGCCAAAAACTCAGCAGGAAATTTTACGCTTAACGCGTGATGTGAACGTAGGGCAAGAAGTTTACATGCAGTTGCTAAATAAACAGCAGGAACTGAGCATTAACAAAGCGAGTACGGTCGGTAATGTTCGTATTATTGATACTGCAGCACTCCAGCTTAAGCCTGTAAAACCGAAAAAATTAATTATTGTATTATTGGCTATAATCGCCGGTTCAGTAATTTCAACAGCATTTGTTATATTAAAGACCATGTTGCATAAAGGAATTGAAAGCCCAGAGCAACTTGAAGAGTTAGGAATTAATGTGTATGCCAGTGTTCCTTTATCAGAATGGCAACAGAAGAAAGATAGGTCATTATTAGGAAAAGGCAAGAAAGGTAATACGCGCTCGACTGAGCTTCTGGCTGTGGGTAATCCTGCGGATCTCGCCATTGAAGCGATTAGAAGTCTGCGTACCAGTCTACATTTCGCAATGATGGAAGCTAAGAATAATGTACTGATGATTTCTGGTGCTAGCCCTGCAATTGGTAAAACATTTATCAGTGCGAACCTTGGTGCTGTTATCGCCCAATCAGGGCAGCGCGTATTAATTATCGACTGTGATATGCGTAAAGGTTATGCCCATGAACTCATGGGCACTCATGGTACAGATGGCCTTTCCGATATACTTTCTGGGCAGATAGCAGCAGAAAAGAGTGTCCGTAAAACAGCAGTAGAAAACATGGATTTTATTGCTCGTGGACAAATCCCCCCAAACCCTTCTGAGCTGTTAATGCATAGCCGTTTTTCTCTGTTTATTGACTGGGCTTCAAAGCATTATGATATTGTTCTATTGGATACTCCACCAATTTTGGCAGTAACTGATGCTGCAATTATCAGTCGTAATGCTGGAACTTCCCTCTTAGTTGCGCGTTTTGAAGTGAACACTCTGAAAGAAATAGAGGTTAGTATACGTCGTTTTGAACAAAACGGTGCCGAAATTAAAGGAGTCATTCTTAACGCAATAATGAAACGTGCGACTAGCTATTACAGTTATGGCAACTATCATTACACATATGACTATAAGTCTGACACCTGACTTATATTTATAACATTATAAAAATAGAAATTTTTCAAATTGAGCTATATTTAAATGATGAAATAATAGGCTGAGTGAAAACTCAGCCTATTATCTATGAGGATTAATAATGAAAGGTATCGTCTTGGCCGGTGGTTCCGGAACACGTCTTTATCCAATAACACTTGGTGTCTCTAAACAACTATTGCCTATTTATGACAAACCGATGGTTTACTATCCATTGTCGACACTTATGCTTGCTGGAATAAGAGATATATTAATTATAACAACTCCAGAGGATAATTCTTCATTTCAACGTTTATTAGGTGATGGTGGGAAATTTGGAGTTAATATAAGTTATGCTATTCAGCCCAGTCCAGATGGTTTAGCTCAGGCGTTCATTATTGGTGAGGAATTTATTGGCAATGATCGATGCTGTTTGGTATTAGGTGATAATATCTTCTATGGTCAATCTTTTTCTCGTACATTAGAGCAAGCTGCTAGCCGTGAATACGGGGCTACAGTTTTTGGTTATCGAGTCAAGGATCCTGAGCGTTTTGGTGTAGTTGATTTTGACTCAAATAATAAGGTTTTGTCTATTGTAGAGAAACCGTTACAGCCAAAATCAAGTTGGGCTGTGACTGGCCTATATTTCTATGACAATCGTGTGGTTGATTTTGCTAAACAAGTAAAGCCTTCAGAACGAGGTGAGCTTGAAATAACGGCACTTAATCAAATGTATCTCGATGATGATAGCTTGAATGTCGAATTATTAGGCCGTGGTTTCGCATGGTTAGATACAGGAACACACGAAAGTTTACACGAAGCATCATCATTCGTTGAAACGATTGAACATGTTCAAGGATTAAAAGTTGCTTGCCTTGAAGAGATTGCTTGGCATAAAGGTTGGCTGGATGATTCGCAACTGGTTCATTATGCAGAACCCATGTTAAAAAATGATTATGGGCGCTATTTAATGTCACTGATTAAACCCGTTAGTTGAGATGTTTTAATAATGAAAATACTGATTACTGGTGCAAACGGTCAAGTTGGGACTTGTCTAACTAAAAAATTAAATGGACAAGTGGAGTTGTTGGCTGTAGATCGTGATCGATTGGATATTACCGATAGAAACGCAGTTTTTAATGTTGTGACTTCATTTCAGCCAGATATTATTATTAATGCAGCAGCACATACAGCAGTAGATAAAGCTGAGCAGCAAATTGATCTATCCAATAAAATTAATTGTGATGGGCCACAATTTTTAGCTGAAGCTGCACAG
Source organism: Pectobacterium polaris (assembly GCF_002307355.1). Taxonomy (NCBI): domain Bacteria; kingdom Pseudomonadati; phylum Pseudomonadota; class Gammaproteobacteria; order Enterobacterales; family Pectobacteriaceae; genus Pectobacterium; species Pectobacterium polaris. The sequence goes on from NZ_CP017481.1 coordinate 2,680,200, forward strand.
GAAACTGGGGCTGCGATATTACATATCTCTACGGACTATGTGTTCAACGGAAATAGCGTTAAACCTTATATTGAGTCAGATGTAGTAGATCCACAAAGTATATATGGCAAAAGTAAATATGCAGGTGAACTAGCTGTTTCTACAACATGTACTCGTCATATTATATTAAGAACGGCTTGGGTGTTCTGTGAGGATGGCAACAACTTTGTTAAAACGATGCTTCGTTTAGGAAGGGAACGCAGCTCTTTAGGCATTGTAGCAGACCAATATGGTGGTCCTACTTATGCTGGGGATATCGCTGATGCATTGATTATTATTGCAAAAGTGATTAATAAAGGAGAATTTGAACATTGGGGCATTTTTCATTTCTGTGGTATGCCTTATGTTACTTGGTTTGATTTCGCGGAAAAAATATTTGATAAAGCAGTGGAAAATAATGTACTCCCACACAAACCAGTCCTTAAACAATTGAGTACTGAAGAGTATCCAACACCTGCGAAGCGTCCCAAATTTTCAATGCTTGATTGTAATAAAATAAATAAAACTTTCGATATCCAACCGAGCAATTGGATTGAGTCTCTGAATAATATTAATCTGTACAAATGAGAAGTTACTATGAAAATTATTGATACTAAAATATCTGATGTGAAAATTATTGAACCTACGGTATTTGGCGATGAACGTGGTTTTTTCTTTGAAAGTTTCAATAATAAAAAATTTGAAGATTCCATTGGTTACTCTGTTGATTTTCTGCAAGATAATCACTCTAAATCTGTTAAAAATGTATTGCGTGGTTTACATTATCAAAAGAAACCAGTTGAGCAGGGTAAATTAGTTAGATGTATCCATGGTGAGGTATTTGATGTTGCTGTTGATATTCGTGAGTCTTCAATAACTTTTGGTCAATGGGTTGGTGTGACTCTTTCTGCTGATAATAAACGTCAGTTATGGATTCCTGAAGGGTTTGCCCATGGGTTTTTAGTACTATCTAATACTGCTGAATTTGTTTATAAAACAACGAATTATTATAGTCCTTTGAATGAGGTTTGCCTTAAGTGGAATGATATAAAACTAAACATTCAATGGCCGTTAAATGGAAATGTTCCTATTTTATCGGATAAGGATAATAACACAGAAATAACGTTGGATAATATTGTTGCTAAAGTTAAAGGATAGTCTTATATGAGTCTGAAGTTTGCAACTGTATTTAGAGATTTTGAGACAGTACATTTAACAAAAGACGTTGGTATGATACCTATAGCGATGAGTAAAATTTTCGGTTCAACATCAAAAATATATTACTGGTCGAAAAAAAGAAATAAAATAATAAACAATGATTATAAAAATTTTGTTGAGCTTTCACCAATAATTGCATCATCTCGTTTGGGGTTTTTAATAAAGTTAATTATAGTTTTGCTTAGAGATGATGTTAAATATCTAAATGTATATCATCTTAAAAATGAATCATTTATATTGATTTTTCTTTCGAGAGTTTTTTTTATAAAAACTTATCTTAAATTAGATATGTCTATTGAAACTCTTGAGAGACTTCATGATAAAAAAATATCAAGATACATATATCGTTTTTTTATTGAGGTGGTTTTTCGGATTGCAAATATCGTTAGTGTTGAGAGCGAAGAGCTTAGAAAAAAACTACATGATATTTTTCCGCGATGCAATATTATATATTTACCAAATGGTATTGCAAAGGAGACAATTCCAGAGTCTTTTTTTAAAAATAATTCTAAAAAAGAGAATGTATTTTTAGTCGTTGGGAGAATTGGAGCATTTCAGAAAAATCATGAAATAATACTCCATGCAATTTCAAAAATAAGAAATTTTAGAAATTGGAAGGTAAAGTTTGTTGGACCTGTGGATAATAAATTTTTACAAACAATCGATGATTCTTTTGAAAATGATTCATACCGAGATAGATTTGAGTTTTTGGGTAATAAGAGTAGGGAAGATCTATTTAATCTTTATGAAAATTCAAGGGTTTTTCTTTTACCTTCTCGTTGGGAAGGGTTTTCTATAGCATTACTAGAAGCTGCATATATGGGATGCTATATAGTTGCTACAGATGTGGGCGGGGTTAGAGAGGTTAGTAATAATGGCGAGTTCTCAACCATAATTAAAGGCTGCGATAATGAGCTGGCTCATGTAATGCAGTGTATTATTGATGGAACTCTTGATACAGAGCGTCAGCGGGAAGAAAGGAAAAAATTTTTAGAACAAGAGTATAATTTGGAGAAAAACTTAAGGGAAATCAATTGGAAGTAATATCTTTATAGCTGAATTAGTAAGTTTTTTTTATGACTTATTTTAAACTACACTGGGAATAAAACTACTTGGTACTATATTACAAATCAACCTCTCCGAAATTATTATTTCCTTTAACAGAATTGAATGTATTCAATGCGATTATGGTTTGTGTTGATTGTAATTAAATTCCCTCAACTGGTCTAATATAAATAGAGGTGTAATTAACCATAGGTGTTTTTTTATGCGAATGCTAAGGGGTGAAATCGATTTGATACGTTAAATAACCTATCTAAAGTTTAAGTAAATCAATAGTGTTGTGAGTTATTTAGAGAAAATATTGTGAAAATAAACATAAGAAATCTAGGATATTCGTTTTCCCTGAATATTTTAAACGCTTTATTTCCGTTAATGACATTGCCATTCGTTTTTAGAGCTTTTACACCAGATTATTATGGTGAGTATGTGTTGGTTAATATTATTTACCAAATAGTATTCACTATTTCAAGTTCAGTATTAACTCAGTATTTTATTCGTGAGTATACTTTCTCTTTTGCAAATGAGCCTGACGAAATTCGGTATAAATGTGGTGAGTATATACTAATTCAACTGTTCTTTTCTTTTATGGGGGTTGTTTTATATTCTATATTGATTCTTACTTTTTACAAAATATCAAATGCAAATTTAAGTCTAGCTTTGTGGTTTTACATACCTCTCTTTTTTTCTTTTCTTAACGTAGACTGGTATTATTATGCGACACAAAAATATAGAGCTATTTTTTATAGAACGCTAGTTGTTAAATCTGTGATTTTATTTTTTGTTTTCTTCTTTATAAATAAAGATGAAGATATTGGGATTTACTCATTCATCATTGCTGTATCTTACTCAGCCACAATACTTATTGGCTTTTTATATATAATTAAAGATATTTGTTTCAAAAAACCATCTTTTATATCATATAAAAAACACTTTTTCGGTGTGAGGCATTTCTTTTTCAATTCATTCATTGGACTAGGTTATCAATATATTGATCAGTTGATACTTAGTATGTTGCTTGATCGAAAAGATCTTGCCATATTAAATATATTAAAACAAATAATTGCAATGCTTGCTCTCTTTCCTGCTACCCTATGCAGATACATGTTACCAGATGCTATTAATAGCTATGTTTCAGGAAATGAAATAATATATCATAAAAAATATGATCGATTTTTTTTAATCTCAATATCATTTATTTCAGTAGCATTTTTATTTTTGGGATTTGAGTTTTTATCGATTCTAACAGGTGAAAAGTATACTTTTTCATTCAATGATGTTTTGATGTGTTCTTTGTGCTTTACTGTTACTGCTGTGTCCGTTTTTATAGATACCCAGTATAGCATCCCGCAAAGAAGAGAGTTCATCACAACAAGATCTAACATGGCGGTATTAATTGTTTTTCTAATGTTACTTTATCCATTGATAATTATTTTAAATTATAAAGGTGCTTTAGTTAGTATGTTTTTTGCCGAGATGTCAGGGGTGATAGTAATGATTTTATCACATAGGTTAATCAATAAAAAACATCAGAAGTATTGATATGAAAAAAATATCTATAATATTAGTAAGTTATAATTCTTGTGAATTAACATTGCAGACAATCAAATCCATCTATGAAAAAACGCAGGGCATTACATTTGAAGTAATTCTAGTTGATAATAATTCTATCGACGACACTTTGGTGCAAGTGGAAAAGTTATTTCCAAAAGTTATTTGTATAAAAAATAATGAAAACAAAGGATTTGGTTCAGCTAATAATCTCGGTGCTAAGAGGGCGAGTGGCGACTATCTATTTCTCTTAAATACAGATACCTTACTAATATCTAATGCTGTAAAAATATTGTCGGATTATTTAGATCTACCTGAGAATAAAAATGTTGTTGCTGTAGGTGGGAATCTAGTAGATATAAATCATAGACCAATGACATCACATTCTAAACTCTTCCCTGGTGTGCTTTTTGAAATAAATGAATTGTTTTTTAATTTCTTGCATAAAATTAAAATCTTTAATTATTTTTTTAACTTCTCTGGAAAAGCAATACAATTCAGAGGTAGTGTATCTGGTGCAGATTGCATGATAAGAAAAAAACAATTCGATGAGATTAACGGATTTGATGAAGATTATTTTCTTTATTATGAAGAAACCGATCTTTTTTATAGGTTGACTAGATATAATTATTTAGTGGCAAATGTTCCGAATGCCAAGATAATTCATTTAGAAGGTGGTTCTGAAAAAAATAAAGAGCGCACATTAGAACGGTCCTTTGCTAGTAAAAATATTTATATGTCAAAACATAAGTCTTCTTTAATTATTCATATTATTAGATTTTTATCTGTTTTAAAGTCCAGTTCAAGAATTATCCTTTTTAGTCTTGTTAAAGAGAAAAAAGAGTACTGGCAGGCTATAAAAAAAATTGAAAATAAAGTATATTCTGAAAATCGGCATTTGAAATGAAAAAAAATATAGTAAGTTATAGAGTATTATGTTTGTTATTTTTCTTAATACTGTCTCTTATTGCAGGATTAAGGGCAGGACATGATCCTGATTATCTTAATTATAAAGAGATATATGATTACTCAGGTATCGTATCAAACATTGATATTGAGCCAGCATATTTATGGTTAAATATTTTTTTAAAGAATATAAATGTTAATTTTGAAGGCTTAGTTCTAATAATAGCAATTTTTTCATTGATGATAAAATCCTCTGTTATTATAAGATATTCAGAGTATGTTTTTCTAAGCGCAATTATATATATATCATCAATCTATATAATGTTTGATCTTATTGCTATAAGGCAAGGTCTCTCTATTTCATTTCTTATGCTTGCGGCCAGTTATTCTGCTAGTAATAAAAAAATAGCACTTTTATGGGTTTTTATTGCTTCTCTATTCCATATTGCATCTTTAATATTTCTTCCTATGGTTTTTATTCTTGGAAGAGAGTTTAGTAAAAAATTCCTTATGATATGTTTGGGGTTTTTAATATTTATTATTACCACATCATCTATATTTTCATTCATAGATTTTTTGCAAAATTTAAATGTTATACCTGGCTTCGTTTTATCGAAACTTTCTGTTTATTCTTCGTATAATAACGAAGGTGGTTATTCCTATAAGCAAATCTTAGTTTCAATTGTTGCGTTCATTATATATACGCGAGTTGAATGTCCACAGTATGTGAGATCGTGTTGTATTATTTATATATTTGGTTGTGTTATATCTTCACTTTTTTCATCAATTAGTGATATTGCATTTCGAATGAAATGGTTTTTCTTATGGGGTGAGATTTTCTTTTTTCCTTATATCTTAAAGTTCTTTTGGTATAAAGTAAAAACACCAGAAGCCTACGTGTTGTTAAAAATGGTATTTATATTATTATTGTTAATTGTATATATATATCCTGCATATCTCCTTGTGCTATCGATACATGAGCGTGGATTTAGCCTTATCTTTTAGATAATAAATCTATCTGTCCGCGATCATCATAGGTACTTAATTTTACGGGATACTAAGACTATGCCTACCTACCATGATGATATTTATTACCGGCGAAAAGAATACAGAACCTCAACGGTTTCATGACACTCGCCTTGGCATAAGAGAAAGTGAGAATAAGTCAAAATAGGGTAATTTTAACTTGTCTGTACATGTTGAGTGTTCTAAATATGAGATACTGTCGGTATGATTATTGACGATGTCAACAAGATTAATGAAGGTAGCATAATCTTCTTCCATTGATATATGAAATATTACCCCGATTAGCTATAGATACTCCATGTAGTACTAGACTGTGCGGCCATTACTACCCCAAATTAATTAAGGGTTGGGCTTATATATTTATTTATTATTTTAAGCCTGAATCTGAGTGCAATTGAGCGATTGTATAACGTAATGGATGAGCATATGTAGAATCATCGCTATCTTGGAAGCTCCCGAGATTTTTGAATTACGTTATACTCTCTTTTGTAGTTATTCTGCCAGAATTAACAGATGTCACAGGCACCCATGAGTTCATGATCGCTTTCAGGAACTCAAACCAGTATCTTCAGATTGTTGTGCATAAATCTAAAATGCGTTGTGATTTATTAACGACTTGATTAATAATTAAATGAGTTGGTATGAAAAAAATAATATTCTATTTGAACAGTATGCAACCAGCTGGTGGGATCGAAAGGGTTGTTTCCACATTAGTAAATAAATTAAATAAAGTCAGTGATGTGAGTATCTTGGTAAAAGATAAACCTACATCATTTTATAAACTCCATCCTGATATACCTTTTCAAAGTTTAGGTATTAATTTAGTTCTTAATATGAAATCACGGCTGATTCGGGCTGTTCAGGTTTTGATTGGCGTTGCTCATGCTAGGAATAAAATAAGGACTTATTTTAAAAATAATACTTGTGATTTTTTTTGTATTACCGCTCCAATTAATCTTCTGGAGTTAATGTTAGCGGGTGTAAGTCTCAAGAAAATAATAATTACGGAGCATGGAGCTGCTGATAACTATAATTTTTTCTACAAGGCAATAAAATTTCTTTTTTATAAAAAAAGTCATAAGCTTATAGTTCCAACGAAAACAGATGCCGCTGTCTATAAGAAACAATTTTTTCCTGTGAAATATATCCCACACTTCAAACCTGATATGGAATATAGTCGTAGTGATTTATCTTCACGAGTTGTTCTCAATATTGGAAGATTCACAGAAGATAAACAACAATTACAGCTGATGAAAATTTGGCACGACTTAATAAAAGAAAATTCTATTCCTGATGGTTGGATATTGAGAATCCTAGGAGGTGGGGAGCTAGAAAATGAAATCAGAGAGTTTATTTCTGAAAATAAAATTTCATCTATCGAACTAAAACTTCCTCGTGCTGACATTGATAATGAATATAAAGGTGCATCTTTATTTGCGTTGTCTTCGAAAAGTGAGGGGTTCGGTATGGTTTTACTAGAAGCGATCTCTTTTGGTCTCCCATGCATTGCGTACGACTGTAATTCAGGACCAAGAGATATATTAATTAACAAGGAAAATGGTTTTTTGATCCCATTGAATAATAAAGAAGAATATAAAGATAAATTAAAATTATTATTAAATAATTCGTCCTTATTACAAAATATGGGGAATGCTGCCTACATTTCATCTCTTTCATGGAATGATGAAAGAATAATAAATGGCTGGCTTGAGGTAATTAATGAATGAATGTTTCTGTTGTTATTCCAGCTTATAATGCTGAATTGACGATCAAAGACTGCATACAGTCTGTATGTAATCAAAGAAATATTTCCTGTGGTGATTTACATGAAATAATAGTTGTAAACGATGGTTCCACGGATAATACTCTTAAAGTATTAGAGGGAATTAAGAACGAGAATAAAGAATTCAATATTGTTTTATATAATAAAGAAAATGGTGGCGTATCTTCAGCAAGAAACTATGGTATAAAAAAGGCAACTGGTGATTGGATCGCATTATTAGATTCTGATGATATATGGATTGAGGATAAGCTTTCAGTACAGCTAAATATCTTAAAAAGTAGTCTTCACGAAATTGATTTTCTCGGATGTGCGAGAAATAATGAAAAACTTTTCCTGCGAGGAAAAGCTATAAATTATTTATATAAAGCATCTGTTTATGATCTCCTTTTAAAAGTGTTCCCTCAGACTTCCACTGCACTGATTAGAAGGTCTGCTTTACTTTCTGTTGGTATGTATGATGAAGAAATGACACACTCTGAAGATGCAGATCTTTGGGTAAGAATTTGTGAGGAATTCAATTTCTTTTATCATCCTGATTCACTTGTTGTGACAGGTAATGGAAAGTTAAACTTTGGTCAAAAAGGTCTTTCTGCCAATCTTGCAAAGATGCATCAGGGGACTTTACTTCTTTTAGACAAATGTAGGGAAAGAAATGTTATTAGTTCTTTTAGATGCTTTATTTATAAATTTTTTTATAATTTAAAGTATATCAGAAGGGTCTTAATAATAAAAATGAGATCATGATATGATTTATAAAATTAAATGGTTTATATCGGCTATTATTCTTTTACCTTTTTTTAAGAGAATTGGATTTCCATCATATATTGCTTTTCCTCTTTTTTTCAAAGGGGGGAAGAGGATATCCTGTGGCAAGCGGGTTCGTATTTTCCCCGGTTTAAGAATTGAGACTCATAATGAGGGGGTTGTGACCATTCAGGATAATGTAGGTATTGCACAGAATGTACATATTACCTCTGCAGGTAGTCTTATTATCGGCAGTGGAACTATAATAAATGCAAATGTATTTGTCACTAATATTGATCATGTTTACACTGATATCAATTTGCCAGTTAGTGACCAGGGTTTCAAAGTTTCAGATACCTATATTGGTAGCAATTGCTTTATTGGTATAGGGGCTGCAATACAAGCAGGTAGTATTCTTGGGGATCATTGTATTGTTGGGGCTAACGCTGTTGTTCGTGGAAAGTTTCCTGCCTATTCTGTTATTGTAGGTGCACCCGCGAGGATTGTTAAAAGATACGATCATGATAAAAAACGGTGGGTTAAGGAAGATCATTAGTATGTCGAAGGTATTATAGTGAAAAATTTAAATTTTCTGAAGGGGAAGAATGTCGTACTATTCTGCCCAAAGTTTTTCTCATATGACGTAAAAATTCGGGATGAATTAGAATCTTTGGGGGCTAATGTAATCCTGTATGATGATAGGCCATCAAATTCTGTTATGGTTAAATCCCTGATACGCTTAAGGATCAATTTTTTAATTCAATTCTTAATTAATAAATACTATAACTTCATAATGAAAGAGATGGAGTCATTTCGACCTGATTACATTTTTTTTGTTAATCCTGAAACACCGAATAAAAGTATTCTGCAAAGGATGAAACTGAAATTTAATAAAACGCCCTTTATTCTCTATATGTGGGATTCTATTGCTAACAAGAAAGGTATTTTGCAATATCAAAAATTTTTTGAACATTGTTTCACTTTTGATAAGCAAGATTCACTTACGCTGAATTTTGATTTCCTTCCTCTTTTTTATTCTAATGATTATACAGTAATAACTAATAGCAAAGTAAATCCAGTTTACGACATATCCTTCATTGGTACGATTCATAGCCAAAGAATGAAATTAGTTGATAAAGCAGTAAACGCTGCTAATGCAGTTAATCCATTTATTTACTTTTATTGCCCAAGTGTTTTTGTCTTTTTTTACAAAAAGTATTTTTCTAAAGAATTAAAAGATGTAAGTATTAAACAGGTTTCATTTGTACCAATGTCATCTAAAGATGTGCTTGATATTATTGGGAAATCTCATTGTGTTGTAGATATCCCCCATAGTGCGCAACGAGGTCTTACCATGCGTACTATTGAGATGTTAGGCGCGGGTAAAAAAATAATAACTACAAATAAAAACATTGAAGAATATGACTTTTTCTTAAAGGATAATATCTATATTTGGGATGATGAAAATACGGATGGTTTACACGACTTTCTTTTAAAAGATTATCGTCAATTACCGTTGGATATCTACACTAAATATAGTTTAAGAAGTTGGTTGGTGAGTGTTTTTTCATCGACTGATGTCAATGCTCAATAATTTTATTATTCTTATGTTAACTTTAAGTTATTTAGCTAAATGATCTGTAGAGGTTTTAATGAAATTCAAACGAGTTCTAATTACCGGTGGTGCAGGGTTTATTGGTTCAAATCTTGCCTTAAAACTGCTTGAAAGGGGATATGACGTATCCGTATTAGATAATCTTTCTCCACAAATTCATGGTACAGATCCTACTCAATCACCTCTTTATCGTTCAATAAAAAACCGCGTCACGTTTATTCATGGAACAGTGCTTTCCAAAAATGACTGGGCTACCGCTCTTAATGATGTTGACGCAGTGGTTCATCTGGCTGCTGAAACTGGCACGGGCCAGTCGATGTACGAAATAGAACGTTATACGGATGTAAATATTAAAGGAACCTCCATTTTTCTGGATATCCTGGCTAATGGAAAACACGGTGTTAAAAAAATCATCGTAGCGTCCTCTCGGTCTATATATGGTGAAGGACGCTATTTTTCTCAGGAGTACGGTGATGTTTACCCGATTGAGAGAAAAGATGAAGATATGTCTAAAGGTGATTTTGAGGTTAAATGCCCCATTTCTGGTAAGGCTGTGACATTACTCCCAACTCATGAAGATAGCCGGATTCATCCGTCCTCTGTTTATGGAATCACTAAGCAAGTACAGGAACAGATGTTTCTGGTGATAGGTAAATCGCTCGGTATTCCTGCTGTAGCTTTCCGTTATCAAAATGTTTATGGTGCAGGCCAGTCACTATCTAATCCTTACACTGGCATTCTTTCTATCTTTTCAACACGAATTAAGAATGATAATCCGATAAAAATCTTTGAGGACGGTCTTGAGAGTCGTGATTTTGTGTATGTTGATGACGTTGTTGAAGCTACAATTCTTGGACTTGAGAAAGAACAAGCTAATTATGAAGTGTTTAATGTTGGCTATGGTGAGCCTGTCAGTGTGCTGAAAGTAGCTAATACACTTAAAAAATCTTATGGTACGAATACCGATATAAGTATTTCCAATAATTATCGCTTAGGAGATATCCGACACAACTATGCTGATTTGACAAAAATAAAATCGCTACTCGGTTTTGAACCTAAAATCTCTTTTGAAGAGGGAATATCACTTTTCACCGCTTGGGTTAATAATCAAAAAATACAAGCTGATGACTATGAGAAAAGTTTGATCGAAATGAAAGAGAAGGGATTATATAAATAGTGTTAATTCATACCACTATGTTGTTTTTATATGTTCTATAAATATAGCTTTTCTAGAATAACTTATACTACAAGTTATTCTGGCTTCGGTAATGTGATGTGTTATGAAATCACGGTGAGATTATTTAGGTCAGTAAACTCAGCTAACGTTACGTAAATATCACCTAGAATATGATAAGTATCATAAGTATGAAAAGCTAATATTTTATACAAAGTCGCTTTGTGGCTGATTAGGTGTAATCTTAGTGTCATGAGTAGCGTTATGGCATTACGCTACAGAGGCAATCAACCAGATAAAAACCATCAGATTGAAGAGAGTCAATCCATGACATCATTGAAAGCTATTATCCCTGTAGCAGGTTTAGGGATGAATTTGTTACCTGTGACCAAGGCAATTCCTAAGGAAATGTTGCCACTGGTTGACCGCCCGGTGATTGAGAAAATCGTCAACGAGTGTGTGAGGGCGGGGATTAAAGAAATTGTTCTGGTGACGCATGCGTCGAAAAACGCAATTGAAAACCACTTCGATACCTCGTTTGAGCTTGAATCTCTGCTGGAAGAACGCGCCAAGCGTCAACTGCTGGCCGAAGTACAGTCTATCTGCCCGAAAGGCGTGACGATCATGAACGTTCGGCAGGGAGAAACGCTGGGGCTAGGGCATGCGGTCTCCTGTGCTCGCCCAATCATTGGCGATAGTCCGTTTGTGGTGGTATTGCCTGATGTGGTGCTGGATGAAAGCACGGCCGATCAGACGACGGAAAATCTGGCGCTGCTGATCTCCCGCTTTGAAGAAACCGGGCGTAGTCAGGTGTTGGTGAAACATCGTCCTTATGAGGTGTTGCCTGAGTACTCAGTCGTCGATTGTGACAAACCGCTGGTGAACCCAGGCGATGCCGCAGCGATTACGTCTATGGTTGAAAAACCTGAGGCACCATCTGAAACGGGATCTGACCTTTCTGCGGTTGGGCGCTATGTATTAACTGCCGATGCCTGGTCGTTGCTGGAAAAAGCGGTCCCTGGTGCGTGGGGACGTATTCAGTTGACGGATGTGATTGCCGATATGATCGCGACTCAGCAGGTTGATGCTGTGCAAATGTCAGGCAAGAACTTTAACTGCGGCCGTAAATTGGGTTATGCGCAGGCATTTGTGTCCTATGGATTACGCAATCCTGAGTTTGGTGCCGAATTTAAAGAAAGTATTAAGGCGCTGCTGAAAAAGTAATATTGCGTGATAACTCGCTGTAAAACCGCAGATCGTTGAATCGTTCTGCGGTTTTTTCTTTTTCCCGCCATACGTTCCGATTGGGTGAACTTTCGCTATCAAACCAATCACTACCCACTCACGCAAAGCTGAGTTACCATGTCGGCCTGTTTTTAAATTGCTTGCAAGGTCGCAATGCGAGGCGTTGTCGCCGTTGCAGGCAGGTTATCCTTCAGACAGGAGTTGCTTTAATGTCCAAACAGCAAATTGGCGTTGTTGGTATGGCGGTGATGGGGCGCAATCTGGCGCTGAACATTGAGAGCCGTGGCTATAGCGTTTCCATCTTTAACCGTTCTTCCGATAAAACCGATGAAGTTATCGCGGAAAATCCGGGTAAAAAACTGGTGCCGTCTTACACCGTTGAAGAGTTTGTCGAATCCCTGGAAAAACCACGCCGTATTCTGCTGATGGTGAAGGCCGGTGAAGCAACCGATAAAACGATTGAATCGCTGAAACCTTACCTGGAAAAGGGCGATATTCTGATCGATGGCGGTAACACCTTCTATAAAGATACGATTCGCCGTAATCGCGAACTGTCCGCTGAAGGGTTTAACTTCATCGGTACAGGCGTATCTGGTGGGGAAGAGGGCGCGCTGAAAGGGCCTTCCATCATGCCTGGCGGCCAGAAAGAAGCGTATGAGCTGGTTGCTCCGATTCTGGAACAGATTGCCGCACGTGCTGATGGCGAAGCTTGTGTGACCTACATTGGCGCTGATGGCGCAGGTCACTATGTCAAGATGGTGCATAACGGCATTGAATACGGCGACATGCAGCTTATTGCTGAAGCCTATGCATTGCTCAAGCAGGCACTGGATCTGGGCAACGACGAGCTTGCCGCGACGTTCTCTGAGTGGAATAAAGGTGAGTTAAGCAGCTATTTGATTGAGATCACTGCCGATATCTTCAGGAAGAAAGATGAAGAAGGTAACTATCTGGTTGATGTGATTCTGGATGAAGCGGCTAACAAAGGCACCGGTAAATGGACCAGCCAAAGTTCTCTGGATCTGGGTGAACCGCTGTCTCTGATTACGGAATCCGTTTTTGCCCGTTACTTGTCTTCACTGAAAGATCAGCGTGTTGCTGCCTCTAAAGTGCTGACCGGCCCGACAGCTCAGCCATTCGGTGGTGATAAAGCCGAATTTGTTGAGAAAGTGCGCCGTGCGCTGTATCTGGGTAAAATCGTTTCTTATGCTCAAGGCTTCTCACAGCTTAAAGCCGCATCAGACGAGAACAACTGGGATCTGAACTACGGTGAAATCGCCAAGATTTTCCGCGCTGGCTGCATCATTCGTGCGCAGTTCCTGCAGAAAATTACCGATGCGTACGAGCAGAAAGCCGATATCGCTAACCTGCTGTTGGCCCCTTACTTCAAGAAAGTGGCTGATGAATACCAGCAAGCTCTGCGTGACGTCGTCTCTTACGCTGTTCAGCAAGGTATCCCGACGCCAACCTTCTCTGCGGCTATTGCTTATTACGACAGCTACCGCTCAGCCGTGTTGCCTGCTAACCTGATTCAGGCTCAGCGTGACTATTTCGGCGCTCATACTTATAAGCGTACGGATAAAGAAGGCGTATTCCATACCGAGTGGCTGGAATAGTCGTTTCTTATGACTAGATAGCACCGTTTGTTAATAAAACGCCAGATTAGGAAATATCTGGCGTTTTTTGTATTGATGAATCAGTGGATTGATATCGTTAGGATATCTATGACTTTTTTTCTGGAATACTGTAAATTTCCTTAAAGAAATCTGCTTTTTTACCGAGATCATTGCTGTTTATTACATCGGGATCTTGCTATTTTTAACGGTGTTGCAAAAATTGAGTTGTAGTTTTGCTTTCTGGTGTTGTTTGTCAGAGGTGGTTTTATCTCATAGATGGTTTTATCGCCATTGAACTGTAACTCATTACTGGGAGGATCCCAGTAACGGTCGGTAACGACGCAAAACTAAATCGGTTTGCCGTTGTGCTGGCTGAAATGAAGGACGGGGTATGGTCTTTTCGACGGTACCCCACCCTGAAGTACTTCATGTTAAAAAGGAAATCGTAATGAAGAAAACGTTAATCACGCTGGCCGCGGTACTGGCCATGTCGTCAAACGCGTTTGCTGTTGATGGCGTCTCCAGCGCTACGGCTGCTGGCACCACGACCACTGGTACTACTACCACCACAGTTACCGGCGCAAGCGTTGCTGGTGCTGCTGGTGCCGCTGGTGCTGGTGTTGCCGCTGGTACCACTGCACTGATTGCTGTGGGTGTTGCTGCCGCTGTTGCTGTTGGTGTCGCTGTTGCTGTTTCTAGCAACGATGACAGCTCTCCTGCGGGGACAACGACGGCTACGACTGGTACTGCCGGTTAATACCGTTTCAATTCTAAGGCCACTTCGGTGGCCTTTCTTTTTCCGGGCTACGCTGTTCAACGAGAACTGCATTCCATGACAAAAATAAAACGAATAGCAAAGGTGAATTCGCTTCTTGCCATCCCTTTTTTATCCATTCTGTTGGTCGGTTGTTCCCAGAATATGAATTCGGTAGGGAAAACGTTCAAGTTAGCTTTCGTTGGGCAAGATGACACCCACGTAACCGCTAAGCAGGTTACCAATACACCGTATGCATCGGCCTATCTGAAGGTGGGTAAAGCGCCCCAGGCGTTTGTCGTGCTTGCTTTTGCCGAGCAGAACCAGTTGAAGTGGATTGGGGCTGATAAAAATATGGTCGCGACCCAACATGGCCGTTTAGTGAAAACGCAGGGTTTCGGCGAAGACATCACCTATGTAGATAACCTGCAGCAGGATCCCCTGACCTTAGGTCTGTTGAAGGCATCAACGCCAATGACATGGCAAAGCCGGGTTGAGTGGGCGCAAGTCTTCCGCGGTGGTTACGAGACCCGGTCCGTTTTTCAGGCCCGCGGCAAAGAAACCGTAAAAATTCTGGATACCTCGCGTGAGCTGCTGCGTTTTGATGAGCAGGTGACCGTCCCCACCTTGAATGAATCTTACACCAATAGCTACTGGCTCGATCCGACTAACGGAAACGTCATTCAAAGCCAGCAGTATATGGGGCCAGATATGGCACTGGTCAAATTCACCGTATTAAAACCCTACGTCCAATAAGGGGCTGCAATGTTGGCACTCAATCGTATCGCTACCTTGTTGCTGCTGGTTTCCGGTGTTGCGACGTCTGCGCAGTTGACTGTGAAATCGCCTCAACAGACGATAGCCGTCGTCAAATTGGATGATGGCACGCGTCTTGAAAAATTTTACGAACAGGTTCCCTGGCCACAGAATATCAACTGGCAAACGGCGTTTATTTCTGATTTTGCGACGACACAGAAGGTTCGTGCGCAAGGGGATGTCTTGCTGCAAAAGCTGGCTGAACTGGAAACGCGCTGGCGTAATTCAGGCGATGGCGATCTGGCGATCTCCGTCTGGCTACTGAGAAAGACCATTAACCCGATTAATGTTGCGGGTCGTATTCGCACCGATCTGGATCCTGACCGCGTGCGTGTCTATGTAGAAAATAATCGCCCTCTGGTGGGGGAATATGCACTGTATGTAGCGCCTCATGATGACAAGCTGTCGCTGATCGGTCTGGTGAATACCTCCGCTGATGTGGGAGAACTGGAGACATCGGGGAGAGTGGTGCTACGTGCCGGATGGTCGGTCGAAAATTATCTCTCTGGACGTCGGCTTCTTGCGGGAGCGGATAACAGTTACGGCTATCTGATTGCGGGCAATGGCAAGTGGCGCAAAGTGCCGCTGGCGCTGTGGAACCGCCAGCATGTTGAACCCGCTGCGGGCGAAACGCTCTTTATTGGTTTTAATCCCTCAGTTTTGCCACAGGATATGTCATCACTCAACGATCAGCTTGCTGACTACCTCGCTAACCGGACGCCACTCGAATGACAAAGAATAGAAACGTTAAACTAGGCTGTCTGTCGTTGGCGATTGGCAGTATCTTGAGCGCACAGGCGATGGCGGCTGAAACCGAAAGCAGCCGTACTGCGACAAACCCGAATCTGCGCTTTCAGCCGGTGGGGGTATCACAGTCTGATTTCGGTGGCACAGGCCTGTTGCAGATGCCTACGGCGCGTATGGCGGAAACGGGCGAGTTTAGCCTTAATTACCGCGACAATGAGGAATATCGACGTTACTCCATATCGCTCCAGCTCTTTGACTGGCTGGAAACGACGGTGCGTTATACCGATATTCGTACTCGTCCTTATAGTCTTGACCCTAGTTTCAGCGGTAGCCAAACCTATAAAGATAAGTCATTCGATGTCAAAGCGCGTTTGTGGCAAGAAAGCTACTGGATGCCGGATGTTTCTGTAGGGTTGCGTGATATTGCCGGTACAGGTCTGTTTGATAGCGAATATGTTGTAGCCAGTAAGCGTATGGGCCCATTTGATTTCACCCTGGGTATGGGGTGGGGTAACATGGCTGAAAGTGGCAATATTAAAAACCCTGCGTGTTCATTCAAAGCCAGTTTCTGCCAGCGTAGTGACAGTTTTTCAGGTGGCGGCGGGGAATTTGAGGTAGGCAACTTCTTCCATGGTCCTGCCGCGTTGTTTGGTGGCGTTGAGTATCAGACACTCTGGGATCCCCTGCGCTTAAAGCTTGAATATGACGGCAACGATTACAGTGCAGAAAGAACGTCATCCAATGGTGTGCCACAGAAGCTGAAACACGATTCTCCTTTCAACATCGGTGCGGTCTACCGGGTGGGAAATGTGTTGGATACCACGTTATCGTGGCAGCGCGGCAATACCCTGATGTGGGGCTTTACCCTACGCACTAATTTCAATGACCTGAAGCCGAACTACTTAGACGATGCGCCACCCGTCTATGCGCCGGTACAGGATGGCAAAGGCACAAACTGGCAGCTCGTTTCGAAAGAGCTGAACGATAAGGCCGGCTTTAAGGATGCCGATATCTACGCGGACCAAAAGCAGGTCACCATTGTTGCCGAACAGACAAAGTATCGTGATAGCGAACAGGCTACGCAGCGTGCGGCTACGGTATTGGCAAACCATGTACCGGGCAGTATTGATGAGTACCACATTGTTCAGCGCAGCCAGCGTTTACCGATTGCCAGCACGGAAGTCGATGCCAAGCCTTTCCATCAGGTTAAACAGGCGGCTATTCCACTGGGGCAACCGGAACCTGTCACGCATCGCAAAGAGCCGGTATCCGATGTGCGTGGTCAGCAGGTGTTGCTTGCAGAGCCCGATCGTCTGACGTATTCATTAGATCCGACGCTGACGCAGTCTTTCGGTGGCCCTGAATCCTTCTACATGTACCAGATTGCGCTAAAAGGTAATGTGGACTACCGTCTGAGCGATCACTGGAGCGTAGGCGGAACGGCAACGCTGAATCTGGTGAATAACTACGACAAGTTCAACTATAAAACACCACCAGCGGATGGTGCTGCGCTGCCGCGTGTCAGAACCTGGGTGCGTGAATACATTACTTCTTCCGATCTGTTATTGACCAATCTGCAATTGACTCGCAGGGATAATCCCGCGCAGGACTGGTATACCCAGGTCTACGGCGGCTATCTGGAAATGATGTACGCGGGTGTCGGATCTGAAGTGCTGTATCGTCCGTTCGGTAAAAGCTGGGCGCTGGGGATGGATGTGAACTATGTCAAACAGCGTGACTGGAACGATATCATGCGTATGGCCGATTACGATGTGGTGACAGGCCATCTGACCGCCTACTGGGAACTGCCGTTTGTGGAAGGTGCGGTAGCGAAGGTGAGTGTGGGTCGTTATCTGGCAGGGGACAAAGGGGTAACCCTCGATCTGTCTCGCCGCTTTGATAGCGGAATCATTGCGGGTGCCTTTGCGACCAAGACCAACGTCAGCGCTGCTGAATATGGTGAAGGAAGCTTTACTAAAGGCTTCTACGTCTCGATACCGTTTGATCTGCTGTTCACCGAACCGACGGTGAAACGTGGAGCCGTTGGTTGGGTGCCGCTGACGCGTGACGGTGGTCAGATGCTACAGCGCCGCAGCTCACTGTATGGCCTCACCGAACACTAATCGATCCCCGTTCGTTTAGGGTGTTAATCAAGCCCGTCATCGCCGAGTGCCGTGACGGGCTTTTTTGTGCACGTTTACTTTGCGGAGGAAAATCATTTGATAACTAAAATGAACTATTTCATTTGGTTATCGTTTGTATCTTAATCATGTCGCACTGAGGATGACGCTTCTGAGTCTTTAGCGATAAATTGATGATAATTTAATAGCTTAATCACGATTGTCGTGACGAGTCGGGGCATTTTTAAGACGAAGTGTGTCCTGAGGGTAATGATTGAAATAGTTTCGTCATGGAAGATTCATATAGCGAAACCTATTATCTCCTGCCGCAATGGCGAAATAAAACATAGCCATAGATCTTCATGGTAATGCTAACAGGAGAGTGCAACCCGATGAATTTGCCTATTTCCGCTGTTATCTCGTTAATGATGAGCTCTGTTTGGTGTGTTCCTCTCTATGCCGCAGCGCAGGACAATCCTCTTGGTATTTATCAACTGATTCAGGAGCGGATGGTGTTGATGAAAGACGTTGCGGGGTATAAGGCCCGTCAACACCTGCCCGTTGAAGATCTAAAACAAGAGGAACGTATTTTGAGTAAGGGGCGGGAGCAATCTGCTGCCGTTGGTTTATCCCCTCAGAGTACACAGCTGTTTTTTACCTCATTAATGAATGCCAGCAAAGCGATTCAGTATCGTTACATGGCGGACTGGCTTGCGACACCGGAGAGCGACTGGACGCCGCTTTCGCTGAACGACACCGTTAGACCCACGCTACTCACGATTGATGACCAGCTCTTGGTGAGTATTAAACGTTATCTTGCGAGTGGCGGGCATTTTGCGCCTCAGCAGGAGGACACATTTCTTTCTTCTATTAATGTTGAGCATCTGTCACAGAACGACAAACGCCAGATTTATGCGGCATTGAGTCAAATTGAACCAGACGGCAAATAGCTGAGTGGAGAGAAGACGATGACTTACCAATTATTGAAAGGGAGTGAACGCGGAAATATCGCTGACGCCGTGTACCGAGAACGCTGCGATGTTAACGAAAGGGTCAGAGTCATGCTGGTGTTGCGTTTTACGACGCCAGATGATGAGTATTACACCGAACTGCACGATAGCATCGATCCGCAATTTGGCGGTATCAGCGCCAATAAACCGCTATCGAGAGCCAGCTATGCCAGAAAATTCAGCGCTGATGAGGCCGATATAGAGCATGTCCGTGCGTTTGCGCGGCATTATCGGCTATCTGTCGAACGTGAACATGCTGCCAGCCGCACCGTCTTCTTGACGGGGACGGTGGAGCAAATGGAGCAGGCGTTTCGTGTGAGCTTAGCCCGGTATGACCACAAACACGGGGCATTTCGTGGGAGATCGGGGGGATTTATCTGCCGGGATACCTACAGGGCGTAGTTATCGCCGTATTAGGCCTTGATGAACGTCTTACGTCGAACTGTTACCTACGCATGAATGACGCGTTCTCTACTACGGCAAAGCGTCTGTCGGGCTATACGCCGCTCGAGCTGGCAGAGCTGTACCACTTCCCGGAGCATGACGGAGCGGGGCAGTGTATCGGCATTATTGAACTGGGGGGTGGATATCGCTTACCGCAGTTGGAACACTATTTTAAACGAATGGGCGTCAATCCGCCGCAGATCGTCGATGTTTGTGTGGGTGGCGCTAAGAATGCCCTTGCTTCGTCAGATGACGACAAAGAGGTGAACCCGATTGATATCGAAGTGCAGATGGATATCGAAATCGCGGGTACATTGGCACCCGGCGCTAAAGTGGTGGTGTATTTTGCGCCGAATACCGATGCCGGGTTTTTAGAGGCGATTAACGCGGCGATTCATGATGAGAAAAATGCGCCGTCGGTGATTTCGATTAGCTGGGGGGGCAGCGAGTCAGAATGGACCGCGCAAGCATTACAGGTGTACAACCAGGCCTTTCAGACCGCTGCGGCGCTAGGGATTACGGTGTGTGTGGCGTCTGGCGATCATGGCTCACAGGATGGTGAACCTCATGGTTTACACGTCGATTTCCCGGCATCCAGCCCCTACGTTTTAGCCTGTGGCGGCACTCGCTTGCAAAAATCGATGGAAGAAACCACCTGGCATAGCCGAGACGGCAGCGCGACGGGCGGTGGGGTTAGCCAGCATTTTGCGTTGCCCGGTTGGCAGTTAGGGATGTCTCTGGTCGACAAATATGGCGGTCATCATCCCTTGCAACACCGTGGCGTACCTGACGTCAGTGGCAATGCCGATCCCGAAACCGGCTATCTGATTGAAGTAAACGGGCGGGAAGGGGTTGTTGGGGGAACCAGCGCTGTCGCACCACTGTGGGCGGGATTGCTGGCGCGTATGCTCGCGTTGACCCACTCAGCATCGCTATTTATTCCTCCCCTGCTGTACCGTAATCGCAATAGCTGCAAGGATATCGTGCGGGGAAATAATGGGGCATTTGTCGCCTCTGAAGGATGGGATGCCTGCACGGGGTTGGGGTCGCCGGATGGAATGAAGCTGCTCAGGCTGTTGAAACGGCTCGTGAGGCTCAATGGCAATGGCGCGCACGACCGCGATGGTGGGCACGAGCGGTGAGTCTGCCTGCCTGAGAGGGCTGGCGCAGGGGACACCCCTGCTCAGACGAGGACATTATCGGTGATATCCATCACAGATTGCCCGACCTCGGTTTGAGTCTAGGGCGGTTAGCAGATATAACCCGATAAGAAGGACGTGATCGGGCTAACGCCTGAGCGAAACCTGATACGACGCATGTTATTCAGACATGTTCGTATCAGGTTTTTTTTTGCCTGAATCCAGCCCGATCGCGCGCTACCCATAACATCAGTGATATCTCGTTGAGAAAAGGAGAAAAACCGTGAAATACCGTCATCTTAAGCGTTTCCCTGAGGGGTTTTTATGGGGCGCGGCGACATCGGCTTATCAGGTTGAAGGGGCGTGGAATGAAGACGGCAAAGGGCCGTCGGTGATTGATGCCAGAACGTCCTATCCTGAGGGCACAACGGACTTTAAAGTCGCCAGCGACCATTATCACCGTTACAAGGAAGATGTCGCACTGTTTGCCGATATCGGTTTTAAAACCTACCGTTTTTCCATCGCTTGGAGCCGTATTATTCCCGACGGTAGTGGCGAGGTAAACCCCGCGGGCATTGCGTTTTACCACAATCTTATCGACGAATTGCTGCATTACGGTATTGTGCCGATTGTCACGATGTACCATTTCGATCTGCCGCAGGCGTTACAGGAAAAAGGCGGTTGGTATAACCGGGAAACGGTGGATGCATTTGAGCGCTTTGCCAACGTGTTGTTTGATGAATACGGCGACAAGGTGACGTACTGGCTGACCATCAATGAACAAAATATGATGATTTTGCACGGTTCCGCATTGGGGACACTGGATCCTACGCTGGAAAATCCGAAACAGAATCTCTATCAGCAGAACCACAACATGCTGGTGGCGCAGGCAAAAGCGATGAAGGCGCTGCATGAAAAAGTGCCTGGTGCGAAAATTGGGCCGGCACCCAACATTGCACTGATTTATCCGGCCTCATCGAAGCCTGAGGATGTGATGGCGGCGTTCAACTATAACGCGATCCGCAACTGGCTGTATCTGGATATGGCGGTATATGGGCGTTACAACACCGCGGCCTGGCGCTATATGGAAGAAAAAGGCTATACGCCGGAGATTCTGCCCGGCGATATGGATATTCTGGCATCGGCCAAGCCCGATTTCATCGCGTTTAACTACTACACCTCGCAAACGGTTGAAGCCAGTAAAAATGACGGCCTGGATGAAATTGCTCGCGGCGGTGACCAGCACCTGAAATCAGGTGAAGAAGGCGTACATCGTGGCGCAACCAATCCGTGGTTGCAGAAAAATGCCTTTGGCTGGGAGATCGATCCGATAGGCTTCCGCAATACGCTTCGTGAGCTGCACGATCGCTACCATTTACCGCTGATCATTACGGAAAATGGGCTGGGCGCGTTTGATACACTGGATGAAAACGGTGAGATTCACGACGATTACCGCATCGATTACCTGCAACGCCACATTGAGCAAATTCAGCTTGCGATCACTGACGGTGTGGATGTCTTCGGTTATACGCCATGGTCGGCGCTGGATCTCATTTCCACCCATCAGGGATGCTCGAAGCGCTATGGCTTTATTTACGTTAACCGTGAAGAGTTCGATCTGAAAGATCTGCGGCGTATCCGTAAAAAAAGCGCATACTGGTATGCTGATGTGATTAAAAACAATGGGCTGGATAGCTCAGAAGCGTAAGTAATGAAATAAGACGCCTCATCGATACCACGTTTGGGGTGTTAAACGGTAGGGAAGGCAGCGCGCCTTCCCATCAGACAGGACGGCTGATGCGATGATCATTGAAAAAATACTGAGCAATAACGCCGTTCTGGTGCTGGCAGATGACCAACGGGAAATTGTGGCGATTGGCAAAGGCGTCGGCTTTGGCAAGAAAGTGGGTGACCCTATCGACCCGCAGCGCATTGAAAGCCAGTTCGTGAAGAAAAGCGACGGCATAGCGGATGTGCTGTCACAATTGCTGGCGGACATTCCGCCCGACTGTCTGGCGGTCACGCAGCAGATAATTACGCTGGCGCAAAAAACACTGCGACTTGATGTGCAGGACACGCTGTTTCTGGCCTTAAGCGACCACATTAACTTTGCTATTCAACGTCATAAAAAAGGGCAGACGATCAAGAACCTGATGCTGTGGGATATTCGTCAGTTCTATCGCGGTGAATTTGCCGTTGGGTTAGAGGCACTGGAACTGATTCGCACCAGACTGGATATCGATTTACCGGAGGATGAGGCGGGGTTTATTGCGCTGCATTTGGCGAATGCGACGAATAACAGCGATATGCAGAGCACGATGCAAAGCGCGGGTATCATTAAAGATATTCTGACCATTCTGAAATACGATCTGCACATCACGTTTGATGAATATTCGCTTAATTATCAGCGCTTGATTACGCACCTGAAATTTTTCGCTCTGCGTTTGCTAAATCGGGAAACCGTGAATCACGGCGACGATTCTATCTATCAAGGGATTACCGAATTGATGCCACGAGCTTATGCCTGTGCGATGAAAGTGTATGACTATGTGGAAAAAAATTACGCCTGCCAGCTAACCACCGATGAGATCATGTTTTTGACCATTCATATTAATCGGTTACAACCCTCTCCCGCTTAATAACATGGGCTATCATGACGGGGACATCCAGCGGCAATCATCGATACGGAACGACAATCACGGGTAAGACCAGCTACCGTTAATATCCGTGCTACTCTCTCCAACCCTGACGACACCAGTTCGTTTCGTTATGTAACAAAATAAATTCAAAAATTGCTCACTGTTGCTGACATGCTTTCAGCCATAATGTTCTTTTTTCTCGCTATTTGTTAGTGAACCGCATGGGGGTCGTTATGTCAGCCTCGCCGCCGATGTTTTTGACGGTAGATGTACGTCGCTCAGGGCTACGCTTTTCCCAGCGAGTCTATATTCCACGGATTGTCGGTACGATACTGTGCGCTCTCTTTATTTCCTCGGTGCTGATTACTCGGCCTATCCCGACGCTATTGTGGGTGCTGCTTTTTCTTAACACCTTTATCTGGCCTCATATTGCCTACACGCTGTCCCGGCGGTCGCGCGATCCGATGCAGTGCGAGAAGCGTAATTTATTGATTGATGTGGCGTTTGGCGGCATCTGGATTGGGTTCATGGGCGTGAATCTTCTACCCAGTGCCCTGATTGCGGCGATGGTTGGGATGAACTGTACGGCTGGCGGTGGCGTAAAGCTGCTTGTTCAGGGCATCGTATTACAGTGCGTCGCCTGTGCGCTGGTTCTTGTGCTGTTTGCCGTACCTGTCTCGTTGGATACGACACTGCTACAGCTTTATGCCTGTCTGCCGATGTTGCTGATCTATCCGATTTTTCTCGGTTATGTCACCTATACCACCGCACTGAAACTGGCGGAACACAAACGTATGCTGATGGAAGTCAGTATTCATGACGGGATGACCAGCCTCTATAACCGCCACCACTGGGAACGCCTGCTGAAACACGAGTATGACAGTTGCCAACGCTATAAGCGCACGGCGACGTTAGTCCTGTTTGATATTGACCATTTTAAAGCCTTTAACGATAACTTTGGGCATAACGTCGGCGATCAGGCGATATTGCTACTGGCGCGTGAACTGACATCCGGCTTTCGGGAAACGGATGTGATTGGGCGATTCGGCGGAGATGAATTTGCCGTTATTTTACCGCAGACCCGTGCGGGAGAGGCGCTGGATGCCGTGAATCGTATTCGGGAGAGTTTGTCGCTGAAATTCCTGAACCAAACACCGCAGCTGGCGGTATTTGTCAGCGTCGGCATTGCGGAAATTGCACCGGAAATGGGTCAACATATTGACTGGTTAAAGGCCGCAGATATGGCGCTTTACCGGGCAAAAAACAAAGGCCGCCGCCGAACCGAAGTTGCCTGAATACACTAAACTACAGCCTGATTTCTTTTATCCTGTCTGATAATGACCAATAAGCCCTTATCGCTATCGAGGTGGTGATTGGGGTTTCGCCTTCTTTATACTTTCAGTAATCCCATACCACTCTCAAACGATACCGAACTGTCCCTGCTAATTTTTTAGAAATAGGGGGAAATAATACGCGTAATTCCTGTTTTATCTTTACATAAAACAGGTAGGGACTCATGCCGTGAAAATTTACGTTTAAGTGGAGAAATACTGCAAAGAAACGCTATTTTTTTGATATTTATAACATATTTCTATCATTAGTCTTTGTTAAGATTTTTGGGAGTATATTTCTTTTTAAAAGCTATTGTTAATGGATGTGTTTTTATGAAAATATGTCAGCAAGGTCTTATCTCTCCAGTCTTTTCCTTTCTTATCCGATACCCTCTATCGGCGGGAATGGCGTGAATGCGTGATGTCAGGTCACCAAAAAACATCATTTAAATTAAACATCGGGCAAGGAACAGCGCCGCTTAAAGGAGTCCCGCTATGGCATGGCGTAATTGGTTTACTCGGCATCCTCAGTCAGCAAATGCGGTCATTAAGCCGGCGGCGACAAATCCGATGCAGGCTTCTTCACTACCGGCTTATGTTTTGGAGCCGCGTATACTTTTTGATGGTGCGATAGCTGCAACGGTGAATGACACGGCGGCAAACACATCGGAACCGATTGCCGCATCTGGCACCCATGCCTCCACGGCAGATCAAACCGCCCATGACTCACAATCTGCCGCAACGCAGGATATTGATATTGCTGCTGTAGCTGACGGCTCGGTTTCTTCACGTAAGGAAGTCGCTTTTGTCGATACGTCAGTGAAGGATTACCAAACGCTGGTGGCGGGAATCAAGCCCGGCGTTGAGGTTGTACTGATCGACGGCTCGAAGGATGGCTTGCAGCAAATGGCCGACTGGGCGGCGACGCATACCGGTTATGACGCTATTCATGTCTTTTCCCATGGCTCTGAAGGCAAGGTGAATCTGGGTACGCAGGTGCTGACGGATTCATCGCTGAAATCGAGCGACGTGCAGGCACAGCTTGCGGCCTTAGGCGCAGCATTAACCACAGAAGGTGATTTACTGCTCTATGGGTGTGATATTGCCGGTGACGCAAAAGGGGATGCATTCTTAGTAAATCTGGCGCTGGCTACCGGAGCGGATGTTGCCGCATCCGTTGATGTCACGGGCAGTAGCCTGATCGGTGGGGATTGGGTGTTAGAAAAGCATACGGGCGATATCGAAACTCAAGCTATGGCTATTGACGCTTATAGCGGCGCGTTGGCGACGATAACGTTCACTGATAATGACATCGACTTATTTAACTTCGAACTAGTGCGAGACGTCGGAGGGCACCCTGTTACTTTTTCCGGTGGTGAAAATTCCGGTGGTCTATATCTCGATGGAGATGGCGGTAATCGTGGGCTCTACGCGCTGGAGGGAGCAGACAGCTCCACTGGAGGGAGCGATATAAAACTGACGATCGCCCCCAATAATGGTTATATGTTTGATTTTAATGGATTCCGTGCGCGTGCTGAAAGCGGCACGGTGAATATCGTGGTGACCTACGCGGATAATTCAACGGAATCCTTCAATTTCGATGCGAGCAACACCAACCTTCAGGCTATCAATTCATTCTCCACGATCGCGGGTGCTACCAAGGTCATTATTACCTCCAGTAAATATGCGGTATTACAGGATATCAATATCACCGATGTCAGAACGGCGGCGGCTATTCCAAGGATCACTGCGGTAGCCTATGACGCAGGTGCGAATGTGTTGACCGTAACGGGTGCCAACCTGGCAACGGGTGACACCATTGACGTCTCCAAACTGACGCTGGCGGGTGAAAACGGCAATACCTATACGTTAACTAGCAGCAATGTGACCGCAGTAAATGCCACAACATTCAGTATCACACTAAATTCGACTGATCAGATCAATGTTGAAGGGCTGCTGAACAAGAATGGGACAACCTCTGCGGCCAGTGGGACGACCTTTAATTTGTCTGCCGCCGCTGGGTGGAATGCGACACAATCTTCAACGCCTGCTGATTTGATAGGCAATGGCGTCACCGTTAGCAATGTGCAAACCCCAACCATTACCTCTTCGACCTACGATAACGCGACCGGCACATTAACGGTGACGGGTACCAATCTGGTTAAGCAGAGTGGGTTAAATAACGATATTGATGTCTCTAAGCTCACCTTCACTGGTCAAGGCGGTAGCTCTTATACGCTCAGCGCAACCAGCAATGTTGAAATCCTCAACGCCACGTCTTTTATCATGGTATTAAGCGCAACCGATAGAGCTGGGCTTAGCGGGATAATTAACCAGAACGGGACGTCTTCATTGGGCGGTACAACCTATAATTTGGCTGCCGCAGACGACTGGAACGGGCCAATTACGGGCGGAAATATTGCCGATCTGACTGGCAACGGTATAACCGTCAGTGGATTCAATGCTGCGCCAGTCATTGGTAACCTGAACGGTGATGGCGTTAACTTTACCGAGGGCGCGTCACCGATTAGTTTAGATGCGGGCGGTAACGCTACGGTTACGGATGCGGATTCAGCCGATTTCAACGGTGGCAGCGTGCGGGTCGCGATCACCACTAACCGTAATAGTAGTGAAGATGTGTTAGGTATCATGAATCTGGGTACGGGCGTCGGGCAAATCGGCGTGTCTGGCGCGAATGTCACCTATGGTGGCGTCGTGATTGGCACCTTTACCGGTGGCTCTGGCACGAACGATCTGGTGGTGGCCTTAAACGCCAGTGCCACTCCAGCCGCCGTTCAGGCATTAGTTCGCGCACTTTCTTATCAAAACAGCAATACAGCCGATCCTGCTATCACGACGCGTTTCGTTAGCATTACCGTGAATGATGGCGACGGCGGGAGTGCTTCCGCAATGGTGGCTGTTGGCGTGACTGGCGTGAACGACGCCCCAACGCTATCTGCCACCGGTAATAATGTGACCTATACCGAAAACGGTAGCGCGGTCGATCTCTTCAGTAACGTTTCAGTCAGCACGGTTGAAGCCGGGCAGAGCATTACCCAGTTCTCTCTTGTCATCAGCAATGTGTCGAATGGCAGTAGTGAACAACTGCAAATCGATGGAACAACCATTGCATTGATCAACGGTAATAGCGGCACCACGACCGCAAACGGCTTGTCTTATTCCGTTAGCGTGGCTGCAGGCACTGCCACGCTAACGTTGAGTAAAGCGGGTGGCATCAGCGCCTCAGCGGCGGCCACGGCGATCGACGGTATCACCTATCGCAATACCAGCGAAAACCCTACGGGGCCAACCCGTACTGTGACGTTGATGAGTATTTCTGATAATGGCGGGACGAGTAATGGTGGTGTAGAAACCACAACGCTGTCGATTGCTGCCACGGTAACTATAGTGGCGGTGAACGACTCACCGACTATCAGCGCGCCCACTTCGATCACGGTAACGGAAGATCTGGCTAAGGCCATTACCGGCATCAGTTTCGCGGATGTCGATGCTAATAGTAATGACGTTACGGTGACGTTATCCGTAGGCAGCGGCGTGCTTAATGCAAGCAATTCTGGCGTTACCGTTGTGGGTAGTGGCACGAGTAGCCTGACGTTGACGGGCTCAATCACCAATATCAATGCCTATATCGCAGACGGTAATGTGCTATTCAACCCGGCCAGCAACGCAACAGGAAATGTGACGCTGACGGTCGGCATTGATGACGGCGGTAACACGGGGAGTGGCGGTGCCAAAACTGCGTCGAGCACCGTGACACTGAGCATTGATGCGGTTAACGATGCGCCAGTCAACGGCGTACCTGTGGCACAGGCGGTACAGCAGGATGGCTCGCTGGTATTTAATACTGCTAACGGCAACCTGATTTCCGTCAGTGACGTCGACATCGGTGGTAACACCATGGAGGTGACGCTAACTGCGTCGAATGGATTACTGACCTTGTCGCCATTCTCTGGGCTGATTTTCAGCGTGGGATCGGGCGCAGACGACAGCACGATGACCTTCCAGGGCAGCCTGACCAATATTAACCATGCGTTAAATGGCCTGACGTTTACCCCAACCAGCGGCTATAACGGCAGCGCGTCGATCCAAATTGTCAGTAATGATTTAGGCAGCTCAGGCTCCGGTGGAGCACAAACGGACACCGATACCATCGCGATTACGGTGAATCCGAATAACCCCACGATTACCAGCGTCAGTGCGAGTAGTGCCGATGGAGCCTATAAAATAGGACAGGCCATTCAGGTTACGGTAGCGTTTGATTCCAATGTTGTTGTAGATACCACTGGTGGTGTGCCAACCCTATTACTCGAAACGGGCGCGATCGATCGCGTGGCGACGTATGTGGCAGGTTCTGGATCTAACACGCTGACCTTCGAATATATCGTGCAAAGTGGCGATCTGAGCGCCGATCTGAACTACGCCAGCACGTCTGCGCTGTCGCTCAATGGTGCGACGATTCAGGATAACGTCAACCGCACGGCGGTGCTGACTCTGCCAGGGCTCAATAGCCTTAATTCACTGGCGGCACAGAAAGCCATTGTCGTTGATGGCGTGTTACCGACGGCGGCGATTACGGTAAGCGACAACGCGCTGAAAGCGGGTGAAACTACTGAAGTCACCATCACCTTCTCGGAGGCTGTGACGGGCTTCAGCAATGCCAACCTGTCGGTGGCGGACGGCACGCTAAGTAACGTGACCAGCACCGATGGCGGCGTGACGTGGACAGCGACCCTGACCCCGAATACCAACGTGACCAATGCGGGTACGGCGATTGGCCTGACCTACAGCGGCATCACCGATGCGGCGGGTAACGCAGGTGTGGGCAGCGAGACGTCCGGGAATATCAGCATCGATACGGCGCTGCCGACGGCGACGATAGCGGTGAGCGATAACGCCCTGAAAGCGGGTGAAACTACTGAAGTCACCATCACCTTCTCCGAAGCGGTCAGTGGTTTCAGCAACGCCAACCTGTCGGTGATCGATGGTACGCTGAGTAATGTGACCAGCAGCGACGGCGGCGTAACGTGGACAGCGACCCTGACCCCGGACACCAACGTGACCAATGCGGGCACGGCGATTGGCCTGACCTACACCGGTGTCACCGATGCGGCGGGCAACGCGGGCGTGGGCAGCGAGACCTCCGGGAATATCAGCATCGATACGGCGCTGCCGACAGCGACGATAGCGGTGAGCGACAGCGCCCTGAAAGCGGGTGAAAGTGCTGAAGTCACCATCACCTTCTCCGAAGCGGTCAGTGGTTTCAGCAATGCCAACCTGTCGGTGACCGACGGCACGCTGAGCAATGTAACCAGCAGCGACGGCGGCGTGACGTGGACAGCGACCCTGACTCCGAACGCGAACGTAACCAATGCGGGCACGGCGATTGGCCTGACCTACACCGGCGTCACCGATGCAGCGGGTAACACGGGGGTGGGCAGCGAGACCTCCGGGAATATCAGCATCGATACGGCGCTGCCGACAGCGACGATAGCGGTGAGCGACAGCGCCCTGAAGGCGGGTGAAAGTGCACAAGTTACCATCACCTTCTCGGAAGCGGTGAGCGGTTTTAGCAACGCCAATCTGACCGTGGCAGACGGCACGCTAAGTAACGTGACCAGCAGCGACGGCGGCGTAACGTGGACAGTGACCTTCACGCCGAACACCAACGTGACCAATGCGGGCATGGCAATCGGCTTGAACTACAGCGGTGTCACCGACGCGGCGGGCAACGCGGGCGTGGGTACAGAGACGTCCGGTAATATCAGTATCGATACGGCATTGCCGACGGCGACAATAGCCGTCAGCGATAACGCCCTGAAAGCGGGTGAAAGTGCCGTCGTCACCATCACCTTCTCCGAAGCGGTAAGCGGCTTTAGCAATGCCAACCTGTCGGTGACAGACGGCATGCTAAGTAACGTGACCAGCAGCGACGGCGGCATGACCTGGACAGCGACCTTCACGCCGAACGCCAACGTGACCAATGTGGGCACGGCGATTGGCCTGACCTACACCGGCGTCACTGACGCGGCGGGTAACGCGGGCGTGGGCAGCGAGACCTCCGGGAATATCAGCATCGATACGGCGCTGCCGACTGCGACGATAGCGGTGAGCGACAACGCCCTGAAAGCGGGTGAAACTACTGAGGTCACCATCACCTTCTCGGAGGCAGTCAGTGGTTTCAGCAACGCCAACCTGTCAGTGGCGGACGGTACGCTGAGTAACGTGACCAGCACCGACGGCGGCGTGACGTGGACGGCGACCTTTACCCCGAATGCTAACGTGACCAATGCGGGCATGGCAATCGGCCTGAACTACAGCGGCGTCACCGACGCGGCGGGTAACGCGGGTGTGGGCAGCGAGACCTCCGGGAATATCAGCATCGATACGGCATTGCCGACAGCGACGATAGCGGTGAGCGACAATGCCCTTAAAGCGGGCGAAAGTGCTGAAGTCACCATCACCTTCTCCGAAGCGGTGAGCGGATTTAGCAACGCCGATTTGACCGTGGCAGACGGCACGCTGAGTAACGTGACCAGCAGCGACGGCGGAGTGACGTGGAAAGCGACCTTTACGCCGAATGCTAACGTGACCAATGCGGGCACGGCAATCGGCTTGAACTACAGCGGTGTCACCGACGCGGCGGGCAACGCGGGCGTGGGCAGCATCACTTCCGATAGTTTTAGCATCGATACCGCTCGCCCTGTGCCGGTCAGCCTGACACTGACGGAAACGTCAGGTTCGCAGGCACTGAGCTACACGCTGGTCTTTTCAGAAGCGGTGACGGGATTAGATGTTCGTGACTTCTCTCTGCTTAACGCTAACGGCACCACGGCGACAATTGGTGCGGTGACAGCACTGAGTCCGACAACCTATCGAATTGATTTAACCAATGTGACAGGGGCGGGTGCAGTTCAGTTGGTCTTTACCGGCAATCACGGTGGGGTGACGGATCTGGCTGGCAATGACCTGAACGGTCAGGGGATCAGCGGCGACGTTCATAGCAATACTGCACCGGTTGCCAACGGTATTGGCAATCAGTCCGCTAGCCAAGGGAGTGCGTTTACCTTCACGCTGCCCGCTAACGCGTTTGTTGATAACGATGCGGGCGACAGTCTGACTTACCGTGCTTCGTTGTCCGATGGCTCGGCTCTGCCGTCCTGGCTGGTGTTCAATCCTCAGACGCAGACCTTCTCAGGTACGCCGCAAAACGCTGATGTGGGATCGTTAGCGATTCGTATTACCGCAACCGATAAAAACAGCGTCTCGGTGTCCAGCGATTTTACGGTTGTCGTGAATAACGTTAACGATGCGCCAACCACCACAGGTATTAGCAACCAAACGGTGAATGGCGATGGGGCGTTTAGCTTCCAAGTTCCTGCTAATACCTTCTCTGATATTGATGTGGGCGATACGCTGCGCCTCAGTGCAACGCGGGCGGATGGTTCTGCGCTGCCAGCCTGGGTGAGTTTCGATCCTGCAACCGGCACCTTTAGCGGATCGCCGGGGCGCGCGAATAGCGGCGATCTGTCAATTCTGGTTACCGCGACGGATGCAGCGGACGCGAGTGTGAACACCACATTTGTTTTACGCGTCCTGCCTTCTACGCAACCGGATGGCGATCCCGAATTCAAAACAAATACGAGTAGGCCAGCGGTGGCGATCGTCGGTAATAACGCTGCGGTCCAAAGCCAACTTTCGCTGTTGACAGTTGCGGCGGCGTCGACCAGTGGCGATGGCCTGTTGGGAGCACCGTCTTCACTCTTTAATGCCGGTACGGCGGAAGGCTCTACGCCGGGAACCGCCAGCGTGTTTAGCGCAGCGGCACAAGGCAGTGGTGTTGCTGGGGGTTCTGCTGTGGCCGTGGCCTTTGCCAACAATGGCGTAAACCGTTACGAACCCGGTATACCACGCAGCAACGTCTCTGATTTCAACCAGTCAATGGGTGGGAAGTCCACTCTGGCGGGGATGTTTGCGAACAATATCATTCCCGGTAATACCGCGCTTGAGGTGTTCAGCGGCGGCAGTTGGCAGTCCGTGTCGGATGGCAATTCGACATCCGTCATGTCGCCTGTTTCCGTCTTTGGCGCGCCCGTATTTAGCCAGCAGCTAAAAGCATTGGATGACTATGAACGTCTGCAAATCGCCTCTCTCGAAGGCGCATTGCAAAACATGAGCAAACCAGCCTGAAACGGCGGTGGCAGGGTGTGATGAATACAATAAAAAACAGGGGTAAGGAATCGACTATGCAAAGATGCCCGAAAATTTTCAGCGTCACGCTGCTGGCGCTGTTAGTCAGTGGATGTGCGGTATCAACTCAGCCGATCGATAAAGCAGAAAGTACCCGACGTGCGGATACCGATCTGCGCGTGATGTTCAGTAATCAAGAGCCCGTGACAGCACCCATTACGTTACATGATGCGATGGCAAGGGCGCTGAAATATAACCTCGAAGCGCGTTTAAAAGTGATGGAACAGGCGCTGGCGCAGGAGCAGGTAGATCTGGCGCGTTTTGATATGTTGCCAAGAATAGCAGCGAATGCGGGCTATGTGACGCGCAGTAACGTGAGCGCTTCCAGTAGCCGTAGTATAGAAAGGGGCGTCACCTCACTGGAGCCATCGACCTCGCAGGATCAAACCCGCCGCGTCGCGGATCTGAATATGGTGTGGAATATCCTCGACTTTGGCGTCAGCTATGTTACGGCGCATCAACAGTCGGATAAACGCTGGATCGCCGAAGAGCGCCGCCGCAAAGTGACGCACACGATCGTGCAGGATGTGCAGTCGGCATACTGGCGTGCGGTGGCGGCTGAACGTTTACTGCATCGTATTGATGCCTTAATCGAGCGCGTTAACATGGCGCGTGAGAACAGCCAGAAAATGTCGGCGCAAAAAGTCGGTGACATTATTGAAGCCTACAGCTACCAGCGTGCGCTGCTGGATGCGACGCGCCAGTTGGAAGAGCAGCGTCGTGCGCTCTCTCTGGCAAAAACCGAGCTGGCAACGCTGATGAATTTGCCGCTGGGCACAGATTACAAACTGGTGTTGCCGAAGGAGAATGAACTCGTCGAGCCAGAGCTGAAAGTGGCCTTTAGCGATCTGGAGCAGGCCGCGTTAGTGAGCCGCCCTGAACTGCGCGAACAGGACTATCAGGTACGTATCAGCGCGGCAGAAACGCGTAAATCGCTGCTTCGTATGCTGCCGGGGATTGAAATGTCGGTCGGGGGCAACTACGACAGTAACTCGTTCCTGGTTAACCAACATTGGGCGGATGCGGGGGTGAAAGTGACCTGGAACCTGTTCAATCTGTTCTCTGGTCCAGCTGCTATCGATGTGGCAAAGGCGGGCGAAACCGTCTCCGAAATGCGCCGTCAGGCGATGTCGATGGCGGTACTGGCACAGCTTTATGTGGCCCGCGCCAATTTCAATGAAGCACAGCGCCAATACCGCACCGGTAAAGAGTTGCAGAAACTGGATGTGGATATTCTTGAACAGCTGAATAACCGCTACAAGGCTGGCAATATCGGTGAATTACAGCTGATTCAGGGCGAGTTGAACGCGGTGAATACTTCTTTGCGCAATGATTTGGCCTATGCTGAATTACGTAATGCGTATGGCCAGATCTTTGTTACCGCGGGCTTGGATCCTCTGCCAGCAACGCAGACCTTGAATGACATCCCGTCGGTAGGGAAAGCGCTCGATCAAACGGAGAAGCGCTGGGCGACCGGTAACCTTTCGCTGTAAGGAACGGTGTGCGGTCTGGATATTCCTCTTCAGACCGCCTCATAACACACTGCGTGTTGGATGACGACGTTGAATAAGAAAACCCTATTTCGGAAAACGATACCGCTGAACATGATGTTTCATCGCAGGACGCAGCATAACATTCTGCCAAAGAAAACGACGCTTTCTCTCGTGCTAATCGCGTTACTCTCCGGTGTGCCTTATTCCGCTATGGCAGAAAAGATAGAGGATGAGCTACAGCTTGCCCCGGTAAGCAATCCTTCTACAAATAATGTTTCTGCAAACAGTCGTGCGACAGAAACCTCGGCGAGAGAGGCCAGAGGGGTTCTAAGGGCGGTGGATCAGGCGACGCTATCCGGTGAGCTGAATGCGAAAGTGGTTGAGATGCCGTTTCGCGACGGTGAAGCGTTCCAGAAGGGTGATTTGCTGGTGCGTTTTGACTGCTCGGCTTATCAGGCACAGTTTGCTGCCTCGCAGGCCGCTATGAGAGCGGCACAGCAGGAACTGAGTCAGAACAGACAGCTGGCAGAGATGAAATCTGTCGGCCGCAATGCGGTCGCGGTGGCGGAAGCGCGTCTGGCGCAGGCCACGGCGGAAAGTCAGGTTTATCAGATCCAGACTAACCGCTGCCGCGTTGTTGCCCCGTTCTCTGGTCAGGTTGTGTCGCGTAAAATTCAGGTTTCAGAATATGTGGGTCAGGGGATGCCACTGCTGGAAATCGTGGATAACCGCCATCTGGAGATCAACGTTCTGGTGCCGTCCCGCTGGCTCGCCTCACTTAAACCGAAGCAGACATTTACCTTCATTCCCGATGAAACCGGCGTGCCGCTACAGGCGGAAGTGCTGCGCATCGGCGCGCGCATTGATGAAAGCAGCCAGACCTTGACGCTGATTGGTCGAGTGCTCAAACCCGATAACAGCTTGCTCGCCGGAATGAGCGGCAGCGCACGCTTTACGGGGCAGCCGTGAGCGAATCGCATTCCTTCACGCTTGAGCGGGCATTTGCCGAGTTTATTCATCTGGAGCGCCTGGCGCGTAGCGCCAAAAATAGCGAGACGCTTGCCTACTCGATGGTGAATGACAGCCAGAGGCTGTTCGGTTTTCGTCACGTCGCGCTGGTGATCAATGGGCGTGTACGTGCCGTCACCGGGGTTTCCGTTCCCGATCCGCATGCGCCGTTTGTCGCGTTTATCGAACGCGCAGGCAAGCAACTGGTTACCCAAAAAGCCGCTGAGCACGTTACAACGGTGCGAGCCGACTGGTTTGATACGCAAACGCAGAATGACTGGCAAACGCTGTCTGCACAAGAAGCGCTCTGGGTACCGTTAAAAGATCGGCAGGAACAGCTGATTGGCGGATTGTGGTATGCGCGAGATTTACCGTGGCAGGAAACCGATCAGACGCTGATGGAACAGCTGTCTGATGCCTATGCGCATGCCTGGTTGGCGCTGGAGCCGCGCAAAGCGTGGCGACCTGGGATTCCGAAAGCCAAGGTATTGATTGCCGTTGCGGTACTCATTGGGGCGCTGCTGATACCGGTTCGTCAGTCGGTACTGGCACCGGCCGAAGTTGTGCCGCTGGATGGGCGGATTGTGACGGCACCGCTGGACGGTGTGATCGCTGAAATCACGGTGAAGCCGAATCAGGTCGTGAAGAAAGATGAGGTGCTGGTACGGTTTGATAACACCACGCTGAAAGCTCAGGCCGATGTGGCAGAGCGGGCGCTGGGTGTAGCCGAAGCCGAGTGGCGTTCGGGGTCGCAGCGCGCTTTTCAGGATGCAGATTCCAAATCGAAACTCGATTTGCTGTCGGCACAGGTCGAGCAAAAACGTGCCGAGCTGATGTATGCCAACGATCTGCTGTCGCGCAGTGAGGTGAGGGCGGAGCGCGATGGTATTGCCGTGTTTGCTGACGGTGACCGATTGCGCGGGAAGCCCGTCAGAACGGGTGAGCGCTTGATGGAGCTGGCCAGTCCGCAGCAGGCAGAACTGAAGATTGAACTGGATGTGGGCGATGCGATCCAGTTTCCGGTTCAAGCTGATGTTGCGCTCTTCCTTGACAGCGATCCGCTGAAACGTCATGAAGCCACGCTGCAACGTATCGCCTATGAAGCGGCGCTAACCGATCGCAGCACGTTGGCTTATCGACTCGATGCCCGTTTTATCGCCGACGCACCGCGGATCGGCTTACGTGGCACGGCGAAGATTTATGGTGAATATGTGCCGATGGGTGTCTATCTGTTCCGCCGTCCTGTCGCGGCGTTGCGCAAAACGGTTGGATTCTGATGGCTGTTTTACCTCCGCTACGTGACGATTTACACCTTTCCCCGGCAGCGCCTGCGCGAGATGGTTCCCCGCAGTGGACGTTAGCGGATACGATTTCTGGCCGCTATTTTAAACTGAACAACACGGCAATCCGTCTGCTGCGTCACTGGACTCTGTGTGAGTCGGAGCAGGTGATGGCCGCGGTGAATAAAGAGCCCGGCATACCGCTTGGGAATGACGACCTGGAGCAGTTCCTGCGCTTTTTACGGGCACACGATTTGATCGCGGGCAGCGATAAAGAACAACGAAGCAGCTACGAGGCTAAAGCGGCCAGCCGCCGCCGTAGCCTGATCAAACAGGTGCTGCATCAGTATCTATTTTTCCGCATTCCGCTGTGGCGTCCCGATCCTTTTCTGAATAAAACGTGGCCGTGGCTACAGCGTTATGGCGTCACGCTGCTGCGCGTGGTTTTTCCGCTGGTTTTACTGCTGGGCATATTTCTGGTCAGCCGAGACTGGCCGCGCTATCGCAGTTCGTTTCCGCATCTCTTCAGCCTTGAAGGGATGATGGCATTTGGCTGCGCCCTGATTTTCGCAAAATTTATTCATGAGCTGGGTCACGCCTACATGGCGAAAAAAGCGGGCTGCCGGGTTCAGAGTATGGGCGTGGCATTCATCGTGATGTTTCCGATGCTGTATACCGATGTCAGCGATGCCTGGCGGGTCGGCGATCATCGTGCGCGTGTGCTGATTGGCGCGGGGGGAATTCTGGCGGAGCTGCTCTTGGCGACGCTGGCGCTGCTGGCCTGGTCGCTGTTGCCTGAAGGGCCGCTGCATTCGGCGGCATTCCTTCTTTCCAGCGCCACCTGGATTACCACGCTGATCATCAACGTTAACCCGCTGATGCGCTTTGATGGCTACTTTATGCTGAGCGACGCCTGGCGTATCGATAATTTGCAAGGGCGCGCCTATGCTCTGTGCCGCTGGCACCTGCGAGAAAAACTGTTTGGCTATGGTGACGTGCCGCCGGAGCGCTGGTCGCCTCCGATGGTGAAAAGGCTGCTGCTGTGGGGATATGCCTCTTGGGTGTGGCGTTTCTTCCTGTTCTTCGGTATTGCGCTGGCGGTCTATCACTATTTTTTCAAAGTTCTGGGCATCTTCCTGATGCTGGTTGAGGTTGGCTGGTTCATTGTTCTGCCTATTGTGCAAGAGTGCGCACAGTGGTGGCATCAGCGTAAACGCTCGCAGTTTCGCGCCGTCTGGCGTACCGCGCTGTGTTTATTGCTACTGCTCATGGTGCTGTTTTTCCCCTGGCGCAGTCAGGTAGAAATACCGGCGGTGCTGGAAGCGTCTCGCGTCAATACGCTGTATTCCCCCGTTGCGGCACAGGTGAAACAGCTACAGGTGAAGGATGGGCAGCGGGTTGAGGTGGGCGATGTGCTGTTGACGCTGACCTCCGGCGATCTCGATTTCCGGCTGGCGATTATTCGTCAGCGTATTGGCATCCTGCAATTACAAATGCGTCGTCAGGCGGCGAATCGTGACACGGTGGGCGATTCGCTGATTCTGGAACAGGAACTGGCGGCAGCGCTGGCACAATACCGTGGCCTGAAAGCACAGCAGGAACGGTTGCAGATCCGTGCACCGCAGTCCGGTGTGGTGAGGGACATCGCCGTTGATTTAACGCCGGGACGGTGGCTGGATGCCGATCTGCCGCTGCTGCGCATTGTGGACAGCGAAGGAGGCCGCCTGCGTGGCTATCTACGTGAAGACAAGCTTAATCGTATTACCGTGGGGATGTCTGGTCAGTTCATTGCGGATGACCCGGCACGTGCTGCGGTGCCTGTGATATTAAAAGACATTGATCCGACAGGCATTGCCTTCATTGAGCATAGCATGCTGGCCTCCGAACACGGTGGGCCGATAGCGGTCAGGCGGGATGAGCAAAAACAGCTGCGCCCGGTACAAGGCTGGTATGGCGTGAACCTTGATGTTGCCGCCGATTTGACGTTACCCGCACAGCCACTGCGTGGGCTGGTGGTGATAAACGGCGAAGCGGAGTCGCTGTTCACCGGGGTATGGCGGCAGGTTGCGGCTTTAGGTGTGAGAGAAAGCGGCTTCTAGATAAATAGCGTATTCCCTCGGTCATAAGGCGGATAGCATTCCGCCACCATCACGGTATTCTTCTTAAAATAATCCCATGAGAGTTTTATTTTAAAATCGCTACTGATATTCATGCTAATGAAATAATTATCGCGATCATTTTGTGTGTTTTGTTTTTTATTTATTACTTTAATTCCTTTTTTTTTCTGTGGTTTTTATTTCTTTCTGTGCGCATTGACGAAATGAAATTTACATCTATACATAAATAATCAGACTAATTAATGATTAACGTTACCGAAATAGCTTAACGGCAATGTTATTACCGCTGCTTTTTTAGGTGAGAGGGGAAACCCTGTCGCGATTATCAATGGGATGGGATAAGGAAGATTCACATGAAAAAAAGTCTGAAAACGTATTTATGCATGGCAGCAACGGGGCTTTCGCTGTTCTCCATTTCTCAGGTGGCTCAAGCCTGTTCAACAGAAGACTTCACTGGCTCAGTGTGTTTTACGGCCGCAACCTATTGTCCTAATGGCTTCCTGGAAGCGAATGGACAAACTCTGCAGGTTCGTGATTATCAGGCGCTCTTCAGTGTGGTGGGCATACAATACGGTGGCGATGGTAGCACTACCTTTGGGATACCCGACTTGCGGGGAAGAAGCCCGGTAGGACAAGGGCAAGGACCAGGGCTGCAGAATGTTCCTCAGGGATTGCCTCAAGCCTCCAGTTTGCGTGGGGCAGAAACGGCGACGCTGACGGTCGCCCAGATGCCGGTGCATAGCCATTTGGCTACGTTCACGCCAACGGCGGGGTCGGGTGGGCCGGTGGTCGTTAATGCGACGACGAATAAGGGCACATCAGCGACACCTACTGCGGCAGCTAACCAACTAGCGATGCCTGATAAGCCAGGGGCGCTCATTTATGCGGCAGAGGGCGCCGCCAGCACGCAGGTGCCGTTAGCGGGCGTGAGCGGCGGTGGTTCAGGTGGCGGTGGGACGGTTGCGGTGGGCAACAACGGCGGTTCGCAGCCTGTGAGCATCATCCCGCCGCAAACGGCGTTGCGAGCCTGTATCGTGGCGAACGGTTACTATCCGCCTCGCCCATAATGGCAGTGTGATTGGTGAGTCAGTAGTCAGAAAAAGTGATTAAGCAAAACATCAGGCCCCGCTCTGACATCATGTAGAGCGGGGCCTGATGTTTTATTCAGCGGTGTTCAATGTTGTCGAGCTAACCTCAAATGCACCTGTTAGCTGTCGAACGGATCCATCAGCAGGAAGGTGCACTCGGCGCGCTGGTGGCTATTGATCATCGGAACCAGTCGCTGGAAGTGCTCAGTCTGACAGTGAATATCCAGCGCGGCTCTATCCGGCCAGGTTTCTATAAAGGTGAAATGCCCCGGATCTTTCTGATTGATAAACAGCTCATAGGAGATGCACAGCGGCTCCTGTCGGGTTTTCTCCACTAATTCGCGGTACAGCGGCATGACTGCCTCAATGTATTCCGGCTTAATAAAATCCTGTGCGATCACTTTAAGCATAAAACGGCTCTTCCTCTCTGTGAGTCCTGCTGATTAAACGGTTCCGGCTAGCCGCGCTGCTGTTTTTCACTCTGATCTGCGCCGTTTCCCTGCCGGTAGGCCAGCGATACCATCAGCGACTGCACCAGACATAGCGTGGCGGACTGTGAACGGAACGCATCAACCTGCGCTTCCTTCACGACAAAGCAAACGTCGCTGAGCGTCGCCAGCGGGCTGATCTGACTGTCGGTAATCACGATTTGCCGTGCTCCGGCTTTCGCGGCCATCTCGCTGACCATCACAGTTTCCTGTGAATAGGGCGAGAAGCTGATGGAAACTACCACATCGCGTGAGCTGACACGGCTGAGCTGTTCACGAAACATGCCTCCCAACCCGTTGACCAGAATGGGGCTGCTTTCCAGATGGCTAAGCGCATAGGTCAGGTAAGTGGCGACGCTGAACGAGCGCCGCAGCCCGACGATATAAATCGTTTCCGCCTGAGCCAGCAGATCGACGGCTTTTTGCAGATCCTCTTGCGGAGTACGTGCCGCTAGCTGCTGCATCGCCTGCGCGTTTGAGCGGGCAAACTCATGCAGAATATCCAGCGGTGTTTCTGGCACCGCCTCCGCCTCCATCGCCCGAAACAGCCGCGCCCGGTCGGTATAGCTGGCGGTTTCTTCCACCAAATTCATACGGAACAGCTGTTTCATTTCGTTGAAACCGCTGAAATCAAAGGCGTTGGCGAAGCGAATCAGGGTTGAGGGAGGGACGTCCGCGCGTTCGGCGATCACCGCGACGGTATCGAAAGCGATACTGTTGGTATTATCCAGCACATAGTGCGCCACCTGCTGTAACCGCTTGCTGAGCGAATCATAACGCTCGCGGATCTGTTCCTGTAATTCTCTCAGGCTGGTTGCCATGGGCATATCGGGTTATCTCCCAAAGACGTATAAGAACCTATCCCATTAGGGCGATTTCATGACTGGCGCCTGAAACGGAACAGAAAATTCATTTCTGGATACGGTTGTTTTATCTGTACGACATTTCTGGCAGCACACCTTTTATCGATAACGCTATTTTCAGAGGCTGCTCGCCTGTCTTTATGGACAGCTGTCTTCAAGTTTACATAAAAATTCGCAGCGGATCACAATAATCAATATTTATTTTATTTTTACGTTAAATGGAATATTCATTTCATATACTGTAATCCGATGTCAGCCGTTTGTCTCCTCAAAACCCACAAAGGTGTAAACATGGAAACCGTATCTAACTTCATTCAGGGGGCGATTGCCTCCAGCAACAGCCAACGCTACGCCGCGGTGTATAACCCTGCGACGGGCGAGCAGATTCGCCAGGTTGTGATGTCTGATAAGGCGGAAGTCGAGCAGGCTATTGCCAGCGCGGCGGCGGCATTCCCTGCGTGGTCAAAACACTCTCCGCTCCGCCGTGCGCGCGTGTTGTTTCGCTTCAAAGCACTGCTGGAAGAACGCATGGATACGCTGGCCCGGCTGATTTCACAGGAGCACGGCAAGGTCTATTCCGATGCCGTGGGGGAGGTGACGCGCGGTCTGGAAGTCGTTGAATTTGCCTGTGGTATTCCCCATCTGCAAAAAGGCGAACACTCAGCGAATGTCGGTACCGGTGTGGATAGCCATTCACTCATGCAGCCGCTCGGCGTGTGTGTCGGGATTACACCGTTCAACTTCCCGGCGATGGTGCCGATGTGGATGTTCCCGATTGCGCTGGCGACCGGTAATACCTTTGTGCTTAAGCCGTCGGAGAAAGATCCGTCGCTCTCGCTGCTGCTGGCGCAGCTGCTGAAAGAAGCAGGCCTGCCGGATGGCGTATTTAACGTCGTTCAGGGTGACAAAGAAGCTGTGGACATCCTGCTGACCGATCCGCGCGTACAGGCGGTGAGCTTTGTAGGATCGACGCCAGTGGCGGAATACATTTATCAGACGGCGTCGGCGCACGGCAAACGCTGTCAGGCGCTGGGCGGGGCGAAAAACCATTGTATCCTGATGCCGGATGCTGACATGGACATGGCTGCCAGCGCGATTATGGGCGCGGCGTTTGGCGCAGCGGGCGAGCGCTGCATGGCGCTGTCGGTGGTGGTCGCCGTTGGCGATGACACGGCAGAAGCGCTGCATCAGCGCCTGAGCGCACAGATCAAAGCGATGCGCGTCGGACCAGGGCTGGTGGACGGGCAGGAAAATGAAATGGGGCCCGTGATCAGTGCACCGCACCGGGCGAAGATTGCCGACTATATTCAAAGTGGCGTCGATCAGGGCGCGACGCTGCGCATTGATGGCCGAACGCTGTCTGTTCAGGGGCACCCGCAAGGCTACTTTATCGGGCCGACGCTGTTCGATAACGTCACGCCGGAGATGAAGATCTATCAGGAAGAGATTTTTGGTCCGGTGCTGTCCGTGGTGCGCGTGCCGGATTATCAGACGGCGGTGACGCTGATTAACAATCATGAATACGGCAACGGTACCGCTATTTTTACCCGTGATGGTGAAACGGCGCGTCAGTTCTGCGAAGAGGTGCAGGCAGGCATGGTCGGCGTGAACGTACCGATTCCGGTGCCGATGGCATTCCACAGCTTTGGCGGTTGGAAGCGTTCCATTTTTGGGCCGCTCAACGTCCACGGCAACGACGGCGTACGCTTCTACACCCGCATGAAAACCGTCACCAGCCGCTGGCCCGCCAGCGTCCGTCTGGAACACCACACCAGCAGCTTCGTCATGCCCACACTGGAGTGAGGACTTGACCGCACGGGTGATGAATGGCGCGCCCTGAGTAGGGCGCGTGCTACGACGCAGCAT
The DNA here is from genome assembly GCF_002307355.1 of Pectobacterium polaris. Lineage (NCBI taxonomy): Bacteria > Pseudomonadati > Pseudomonadota > Gammaproteobacteria > Enterobacterales > Pectobacteriaceae > Pectobacterium > Pectobacterium polaris. The sequence continues at coordinate 2,723,626 of NZ_CP017481.1, forward strand.
AAGAATGGCTAAATTTTCGCGCACGAAATGCTCGCTGAATATACATAGTTCATTATAGAAATCAGATCCTTATTTAAGGAGTAGATCAATGGATACGTGTCGCATCACCATGGCGCAGGCGCTGGTCAGGTTTCTCAACCAGCAATACCTCAGCGTAGACGGTGAAGAATCCCCCTTTGTGCAGGGCGTCATGACCATTTTTGGTCACGGCAATGTGCTGGGCATCGGCCAGGCACTGGAACAGGAGGCGAATCGTCTCACCGTGCATCAGGGGTGCAACGAACAGGGAATGGCACAGATCGCCGTTGGGTTCGCTAAACAGCACAAGCGGCGGAAAATCTATGCGGTGACCTCATCGGTGGGACCGGGGGCGGCAAATATGGTGACTGCCGCCGCGACTGCCACCGCCAACCGCATTCCGGTGCTGCTGTTGCCCGGCGATCTCTTCGCCTGCCGCCAGCCGGATCCTGTGCTGCAGCAGGTCGAGCAATATCACGATCTGTCGATCAGCACCAATGACTGCTTCAAACCCGTTTCCCGCTACTGGGATCGCATTAATCGCCCTGAACAGCTGATGAGCGCGCTGATTAATGCCATGCGCGTGCTGACCGATCCGGCGGATACCGGCGCGGTAACGCTGTGTTTGCCGCAGGATGTGCAGGCGGAAGTCTGGGACTATCCGGCATCGTTTTTCCGCAAGCGCGTCCATCACCTCGAACGCCGTCCACCGGATGCAGCACGGCTGGATCAGGCAGCGGCGCTGATTGCGAAAAAGCGTCGTCCGATGCTGATTTGCGGCGGCGGTGTACGTTATTCCGGCGCGCATGAGGCGCTGGCGCAGTTTGCTGAGCAGTTTGCGATTCCGTTTGGCGAAACGCAGGCGGGCAAAGGCGCGATTGTGTCCTCACATCCGCTGAACTGTGGCGGTATTGGAGTGACGGGCGGATTGGCAGCGAATCGGCTGGCGCACGAGGCGGATCTGATTATCGGCGTTGGGACGCGTTTAACCGACTTTACCACCGGCTCCAAATCGCTGTTTCAGAACCCGAATGTCGAATTTTTACTGCTCAACGTTGCCGAATTCGATGCGTTAAAACTGGATGCGCTGCCCCTGATCGCCGATGCGCGTGTCGGGCTGGAAGCGCTGTCTGAACGGCTGGCGACAGCATCGTATCGCAGCGGCTGGCAGCAGGCCGTCGAACAGGCTCGTGCAGAATGGGAACGCGAGCTACAGCGGCTGTTTACCGTGCAGGATAAAGGTGAACTGGTGCCGGAAGTGGTGGATGGTCTGGAAGACAAGCTGGATGAATATCGCCAGATGTTGAATACCCATCTGACGCAAACGCGCGTGCTGGGCATACTGAATGAAGAGCTGGAAGACAACGCGATTGTGGTGGGCGCGGCGGGCTCGTTGCCAGGCGATCTACAGCGTGTGTGGCAGGTAAAAACGCCGGACAGCTATCATTTGGAATACGGCTATTCGTGCATGGGATACGAAATTGCGGCGGCGATTGGTGCGCGCCTTGCGGCACCACAACAGCCCGTCTACGCGATGGTCGGTGACGGTTCGTATTTGATGCTGCATACCGAACTGCAAACGGCGGTGCAAGAGGGCATCAAAATCACCGTGCTGCTGTTCGATAACGCGGGCTTTGGCTGTATCAACAACCTGCAAATGAGTCAGGGAATGGGCAGTTTCTGTACGGAAAACCGCTACCGCGATGCGGAATCGGGGCAACTGCGCGGTGCGCTTATTCCGGTGGACTTCGCCAAGAATGCGGAAAGCTACGGCTGCAAAGCGTGGCGGGTACATGATGAAGCCTCGCTCAGGCAGGCGCTGACGGAATCACGCCAGCATTCGGGCCCCGTGCTGCTCGACATCAAGGTGTTGCCGAAGACCATGACGCACGGCTACGAATCCTGGTGGCGCACCGGCACGGCGCAGGTTGCCGACAACCCAGAGATTGAATCTGCGGCTAATAGTGTGAAAGCGGCGCTTTCCCGCGCACGCCAGTATTAGGTGATCTCCCCTGCGTCACTGTTTCTTAGTCACAATGATGTAGGGTCGCTAGTGGGGTTGGGCGTTATCTGGCGTAAAAAATTATGCTGAGGAGATAGCAGGCTTAGGATGAGCCGCATGGACGCGGCGAAAGCTTGCGCCACGTATGGAACGTGTCGCAAGCGGTCCGTTAAGCCTGATACCGACGAAGGCATCGCGTAGCGACATAATTTAGCCAAAAGCCAGGGTTCACAGGGCGACGGCGACTGAGACGCCCTGTGTCGGGCGCGTGCTACGAGGTGGCATGGAATGGCAGTATTGTAGCGCACGAAACGGTCGCTGAATCTGAATAAAATTTGACGAAGAGACAGCCTGTGCAGATGAAGTTTGCGATCTGTCGTGCTGCCTAATCCTTCCCCTATACTCCCGAATCTAACTGAAATATTCATTTCATTTTCAAACCACGGTTTCATTTTCCCTCCCGCTGTTCACCAGCATCTGACCGATCCTCTGACATTCCGGTATACCGCCATAAACGTACTCATTCGATGTGTGATTGGGGTTGCAGAAAACAGCGAAGATGTCATGAAAATGTTAACTGGCACGCAAAAACATAATTTTCAATTTATACAAAACTGAAATAAATGTTTTATTTTACCTATTAGGATTCGCGGTAAAGAGCAGGTGATGATGGGGCTGGGGAGAATGCGACTAGCCGGTATCCGTCACTTTTTCAGTCTGGCATTAAACGCCACTCAGGCAGCAAGGGAGCACCTATGTTTAACATCGCTTTACTGGGCGCGGGCCGCATCGGTCAGGTCCATGCAGTGAACATCGCGGCACACAAAGAAACTAACCTGTACGCGGTGGTCGATCCCAACCCAACCAATGCCACGGCGCTGGCCGAACGTTACCACACCAAAGTGCAAACCGTGGATGAGGTCATGAACGATCCGGCGGTACACGCCGTCCTGATTGCCTCCGCGACCGACACGCACGCCGACCTGATTGAGCTGGCTGCTAAGCATGGCAAAGCCATTTTCTGTGAAAAACCCGTGCATCTGGATATTGCTCGCGTTCGCGATTGCCTGACCGTCGTCAAACAGCAGAACGTGCCGTTGTTTGTGGGCTTCAACCGCCGTTACGACCCGCAATTCCGCCGCGTCAAAACGCTGGCTGGTGAAGGCCGCATCGGCAAGCCGGAATCTCTCCTGATTATCTCCCGCGATCCGTCACCGCCGCCTGCTGAATACGTCCGTGTTTCCGGTGGTATGTTCCGCGACATGACGATTCATGATTTCGACATGGCGCGCTTCATTATGGGCGAAGAGCCGGTGTCGGTCTTTGCGCAAGGCAGCAATCTGGTCGATCCGGCGATTGGTGAAGCGGGCGACATCGATACCGCATTTATCGTGCTGAAATTCGCCTCTGGCGCGATGGCAACCATCGTCAACAGCCGCCGCTCTGGCTACGGCTACGATCAGCGCCTCGAATTGCATGGTGCGAAGGGCGTGCTCAGCGCGGGCAACATCCGCGAAAACGTGGTCGAGCAGTGGACTGACGACGGTTGTCTGGCGGCAAAACCCGAATACTTCTTCCTGCAACGCTATCACGCCGCCTACGCGGCAGAGTGGCAGCACTTTGTCGATGTGCTGAATGGCCGCACGCAGCCGGAATGCTCCGGGCTGGACGGTGAGCGTGCGCTGAATCTGGCGGATAAAGCCTTTGAATCACTGGCTCAAGGCAAGGAGGTCGCCGTGTAACCCTATCGGCATCGGCACACGTTTTACCTGCTTTCAACCCTACACCCATACTCATAACAGAAGCAGAGAAAAGACATATGAAAAAGATCATCAGCGTTTCCGCAATCGCTATCGCACTGGGTCTGTCTGGTTTTGCTCAGGCCCAAAATGAACAAATCGTTTTCAGTACGCCGAATCTCGCTATGCCGTTTGAAGTACATATGCAGCGCACCGCCGTTAAAGCCGCCAAAGAACTGGGCGTGAATTTGCAGGTGCTGGATGGGCAGGGTAGCTCACCAAAGCAGGCCGCCGACTTGGAAAATGCCATTACGCGTGGGGCTCAGGGCTTTGTTGTATCGCCGAATGACGTCAACGCCGTGTCCAGCGCGGTTACCGACATTCAGGATGCCAAGCTGCCCGTGGTGACGCTGGATCGTTCGGTAAAAACGGAAAAAGCGGTGCCGCACTTTGGTGCCAATAACTATAAAGGCGGTCAGGCGATTGCTGACTATGTCAAAACCAAATTCCCAGATGGCGCAGCGATCATTCTGTTGACTGGTCAACCGGGTTCGTCTTCTAACATCGAGCGTACGCAGGGGATTCGCGACAGCCTGAAAGCGGGTGGCAGCAAATACCACATCGTCGCGGACCAGACGGGTAACTGGATGCGTTCCGAAGGGATGCGCATCGTGGAAAGCGTTTTTCCTTCGCTGCCTAAACGCCCGCAGGTGATCCTCTCTGCAAACGACGACATGGCGCTGGGTGCAATTGAAGCGTTACAAGGGCAAGGCCTGAAACCCGGCGACGTGATGGTGACCGGCTTTGACGCTGTGCCGGAAGCGCTGGCTCGCGTACGCGACGGTTGGCTGGCCGTGACTGCCGATCAACGTCCAGGCTACGCGGTGACCACTGCGTTGACGCAGTTGACCAATAACATCCGCAGTAAAGCGCCTATCACCGGGGCAGACTACCAACCGACCATGATTACCAAAGATAACCTGAACGATGCTGAACGTATTGGCGAAGCGGGTAAATAAGTCGTTTTCTACGTAATCAATAAAGGTATTCAGCAGGCCGCGTCCGCGCGGCCTTGCGGGAGGAAGGTAAACATGACGGAACCCCTACTGAACATTACCAATCTGGCAAAGAGCTTCTCCGGCGTCTGGGCGCTGAGCAACGCGCAGTTGACCGTACAGCCGGGAGAGATTCATGCGCTATTGGGAGAAAACGGCGCGGGCAAATCGACGTTGCTGAAGGCGCTGGCAGGGGCGCAGCCGCAGACCAGCGGCGACATCTGGTTTGGTGGCGAGACGCTGTTACCGCTCGAATCGCCCGTTGAGCGCCAAAAGCGGGGGATTATCACCATTTATCAGGAGTTTAATCTGCTGCCCAATATGAGCGTGGCGGAGAACATGTTCCTGGGACGCGAGCCGCAGAGCCGCGGTGTATTCGTGGACGCGCTGGCGGTGAATCGCGAGGCGAAAGCGGTACTGGATTATCTGAAATTGAACATTGCGCCGACGACACAGGTCGCGCGTTTGAGCGTGGCGCAGCAGCAGATGGTGGAGATTGCCAGAGCGCTGACGCTGAATGCCAAACTGATTGTGATGGACGAACCGTCGGCGGCGCTGAGCGACAGTGAAGTCGACAGCCTGCACCGTGTGGTGCGAGAGCTGAAAGGGCGTGGCGTGAGCGTGGTGTATGTCACGCACCGACTGCACGAAGTTTTCCAACTGTGCGATCGGTTTACCGTATTTCAGGATGGCCGCTACACCGGTTCTGGCGACGTCGCCAGCACGAATGTGCAGGAGATTATTCGCCTGATGGTCGGCCGTGACGTGGTGTTTAAGCGCCGCCCGCCTTCGGAAACGCATCATCAGGATAAGCCAGTACGGCTGGCAGTGAAGGGCTTAAGCCGAGAAAAACCACCGCTGGATGCGCACGGCATCGCGCTGAAGGACATCAACTTCCAGGTGCATGCGGGCGAAGTGCTCGGTATTGCCGGGCTGGTGGGCGCAGGACGTACGGAAATCGCACGCTGCCTGTTTGGTGCCGACGCGTTCTCTACCGGTGAATTTGTGCTGGATGACGCTCCCTATCATCCTTCTACGCCGCTGCATGCGCTGTCGCAAGGCATTGCGCTGGTGCCGGAAGACCGCAAGAAAGAGGGCGCGGTGCTGGGGTTGTCGATCAGGGAAAACATCTCGCTTTCCAACCTCTCGTCGCTGATGCGCTGGCGCTGGTTTGTCGACACCCGTAAGGAGGACGACCTGATTGAGGCCTACCGTCAGGCGCTGCACATCAAGATGGTGAACAGCGATCAGGAGGTGCGCAAACTGTCGGGTGGTAACCAGCAAAAGGTGATTCTTGCCCGCTGTATGGCGCTAAACCCAAAGGTATTGATTGTGGATGAGCCCACGCGCGGCATCGATGTCGGCACCAAGTCCGAGGTGCATCAGGTGCTGTTCGATATGGCGAAACGGGGCGTCGCCGTGATTGTGATTTCCTCCGACCTGCCGGAAATCATGGCGATTTCCGACCGCATTATCACGCTCAGCGAAGGGCGGATTAGCGGGGAAATTCATGGCGATGACGCCACAGAAGAAAAACTGATGACGATGATGGCCATTTGCCACGACGCATTACACGCAGCATAACGGAGGTGACGCATGTCCCAGCAGCCGCTTTCTAAGAGTATTACGCCGTCCAATCCGCGTGGACGTTTTGATCCGATTGCCTTTTTTGAACGCTTTGGCGTGTTTATTTTCATGATTCTGCTGCTGATCTTCTTTCAGTCGCAGAACAGCAATTTTCTGTCCGAGCGCAACATCACCAACATCCTGACCGAAGTTTCCATCTACGGCATTATGGCCGTGGGGATGACGTTCGTCATTCTGACCGCCGGGATCGACCTGTCCGTCGGCTCAATTCTGGCGGTGTGCGCCATCACCGCCGCCTCGGTTATTAAAGGCGACAACTTCACCACCGTCGATCCAGATGCCTGGTACGGCTTAAGCTGGCTGGTCGCGTTGGGCGTCTGTCTGGCGATGGGCACCTTCATTGGCTTCCTGCATGGGTTGGGGGTCACCAAACTGCGTCTGCCGCCGTTCATCGTCACGCTGGGCGGGATGACGATCTGGCGCGGGTTAACGCTGGTAATGAACGACGGTGCGCCGATAGCCGGCTTTGACCCCGGCTATCGCTGGTGGGGACGAGGCGAGATCCTGGGTATTTCGGTGCCGATCTGGATCTTCGCACTGGTCGCCTTGCTGGGTTATCTGGCGCTGCATAAAACCCGCTGGGGTCGCTTCGTGTACGCCATTGGCGGCAACACCGAAGCCGCGCGGCTGGCTGGGGTGAACGTGCAGCGTGTATTGGTCAGCGTCTACGTCGTGATTGGCTGTCTGGCAGGACTGGCGGGCTTCATTCTCAGCGCCCGTCTCGGTAGCGCAGAAGCGGTTGCGGGGATCACCTTCGAGCTGCGCGTCATCGCCTCGGTGGTCATTGGTGGCACCTCGCTGATGGGCGGCTACGGCCGGATCAGCGGCACGATTATCGGCTCGATCATCATGGGGATCCTGATTAACGGACTGGTATTGATGAATGTATCGGCCTACTACCAGCAGATTATCACCGGGTTAATTATCGTGCTGGCCGTGGCGTTCGACACCTACGCCAAGAGCCGTCGCGGCGCTATCTAAGCCGCACCCGTACCGACTCTCTTTTCGCACCGAGGTGGATATGAAGGATGTACGCATTGGGTTAATCGGCACCGGCTATATCGGTCGTGCGCATGCCATCGCCTACGCGCAGGCGCCGACGGTCTTCCCGCTGAAAGGCAATCTGGTGAAGGCGATGCTGGCAGAAGTGTCGCCGGAGCTGGCAGCCCGAAAGGCGCAGGAGTTTGGCTTCCTGCGCTCAACAGGGGACTGGCGTACGCTGGTGGCGGACCCAGACATTGACGTGGTGGATATCTGTGCGCCGAACTTTCTGCATAAGACGATGGCGATGGCGGCCATCCAGCACGGTAAGCACGTTTACTCGGAAAAACCGCTGGCGCTGAACGCGCGTGATGCCCGAGAAATGGTTGATGCCGCGCAGCAGGCCGGCGTGAAAACGCTGGTGGGCTTCAACTACATGAAGAACCCGACCTCACAGCTGGCCAAAGAGATTATCGCCAGCGGCGAGATTGGCGACGTGGTGCATTTTTACGGCACGCATAACGAAGATTATCTGGCCGATCCGAACAAACCGGCCGACTGGCACTGTTTCAAAGAAACAGCTGGGCTGGGCGCGCTGGGGGATCTTGCGGCGCATATCGTCAACATGGCGCAGTATCTGGTGGGCGATATCGCCAGCGTCTGCGGTGACCTGCAAACGGTGATTGCGCAGCGTCCGACAGCACCGGGCAGCAGCGAATTCGTGCAGGTGGAGAATGAAGATCAGGCGCATGCGATGGTGCGGTTTGCCAGCGGTGCACGCGGCGTGATTGAAACGTCGCGCATCGCCTGCGGCCGCAAAATGGGTCTGACCTATGTCGTGACCGGCACGAAAGGCACGCTGAGTTTCACGCAGGAACGCATGGCAGAGCTGAAGCTCTATCGACATGACGAACCGGCGAATCGACAGGGATTTAAAACGCTGCTGACCGGGCCGCAGCATCCTGACTATGCAGCTTTTTGCGCCAGCGCCGGACACGGTATTGGCTTTAACGATCAGAAAACGGTAGAGGTGCGCGATCTGATCGACGGTATTGCGGCTGACGTCCCGATGTGGCCGGATTTCGAAGAGGGCTGGAAAGTCTCGCGAGTTCTGGATGCGATTGTGCAGTCACACGAAACGGCGCGCTGGGTGAACGTGGACGAGGTGAGCTAATACGCCAGCTGACGTGATTTCTTCTTTTTTGCAGGATTTTTTACAGGATTGGCCGCTATGAATAAGGAAAAGACGTTTGATGTGATTTGCATGGGGCGCGTTGCTGTCGATCTGTACGGGCAGCAAATCGGCGCGCGTCTGGAAGATATGGGCAGCTTTGCCAAGTATCTGGGCGGGTCGTCGGGCAACGTGGCTTACGGCACGGCGCGACAGGGGTTACGTTCTTCTATGCTGGCGCGGGTGGGCGACGAGCATATGGGGCGCTTCCTGCGTGAAGAGTTGAATCAGGTCGGCTGCGATACCAGCCATTTGATTACCGATAAGGAACGTCTGACGGCGCTGGTGCTGTTGGGCATCAAAGATCGCGATACCTTTCCGCTGATTTTCTACCGCGACAACTGCGCCGATATGGCGATTTCGCCGGAGGATTTCACCGAGGATTACATCGCGTCGTCACGCTGTCTGGCGATTACCGGCACGCATCTCTCTCACCCTAACACGCGCGAAGCGGTGCTGACGGCGCTGCAATACGCGCGGCGCAACGGGGTGAAGACGGCGTTGGATATCGACTACCGTCCTGTGCTCTGGGGGCTGACATCGCTGGGCGATGGCGAAACCCGTTTTGTTGAAGCGCAGGCGGTCACGGAGCAGTTACAGCAGGTGCTGTCGCTGTTCGATGTGATTGTCGGCACTGAGGAGGAGTTCCACATTGCGGGCGGCAGTACGGATACCTTGCAAGCGCTACGCACGGTGCGGCAGCACACGCAGGCGGAACTGGTGTGCAAACGCGGGGCGCTGGGCTGCTCGGTGTTTAGCGATGCGATTCCTGACCATCTGGATAAAGGCATCACGATCAAAGGCGTGCGCGTGGATGTACTGAACGTGCTGGGGGCAGGCGATGCGTTTATGTCCGGTCTGCTGCGCGGCTACCTCAACGGAGAAGGCTGGGAAAAAGCCTGTGCGTACGCCAATGCCTGCGGCGCACTGGTGGTGTCACGCCACGGCTGCGCGCCAGCTATGCCAAGTAAGATCGAACTGGATAACTATTTAGCCCGCGCGGCAAGCGTCCCGCGTCCCGATTTGGACGAAGAACTTAACCATCTGCATCGTGTTACGACACGTCGTAAACAGTGGCATGAGCTGTGTGTGATCGCGTTCGATCACCGCAGCCAGTTGGAAGACATGGCGCTGAACTGCGGCACAGAAATCAGCCGTATTCCGGCACTGAAAAAGCTGATTCTGCGTGCCAGCTATGACGCGGCGCAGCAGGCAGGGCTTGACGGCAAAGCGGGTCTGCTGTGCGATGGCACGTTCGGACAGGATGCGCTGAATGACATCACCGGAAAAGGCTGGTGGATTGGCCGGCCGATTGAGCTGCCGGGATCGCGCCCGTTAATGATGGAGCGCGGCAATATTGGCTCACAGTTGGTGAGCTGGCCGCTAGAGCACGTAGTGAAATGTCTGGTGTTCTTCCACCCGGAAGATGCCCACGCGCTGCGGCGCGAGCAGGAAATGAAGGTGATGGAGGTCTATCAGGCCTGTCGCCAGTCCGGCCATGAACTGCTGCTTGAAGTTATTCTGCCTGCGGGGATGCCGCATAGCGATACGCTTTATCTGCGCGCGATTCAACGCTTCTACAACCTTGGCGTGCGGCCAGACTGGTGGAAACTGCCGCCGCTGTCCTCCGAAGGTTGGGCACAGCTTACGCCGCTGCTGGCGCAGCGCGATCCTTACTGTCGGGGCGTGGTGATTCTGGGGCTGGATGCGCCGCTGGAAACGTTGCAGCAGGGTTTCAGCGCCGCCGTAGGCTTCCCGATTGTGAAAGGCTTTGCTGTCGGTCGCACCCTGTTTGCCCAGCCAGCACAAAAGTGGCTGCGTAACGAGATCGATGACGCCGAATTGATTGAGCAAGTTAAACATAACTACCTGCAACTGATCGCCGTCTGGCGTCAGCGCGGTTAACCCATTCTATGTGTTTGAATAAGGGACATAACATGAGCGTTCAACTTGGTATTAATCCACTCACCTGGACCAATGACGATCTGCCTTCTCTGGGCGCGGACACCCCGCTGGAAACCTGTCTGAGCGAAGGGCGACAGGCGGGTTTCGCCGGTTTTGAATTAGGTAATAAATTCCCGCGTCAGGCCAGCGTGCTGGGGCCGATCCTGCAAGCGCACGATCTGCGCTTAGTCTCCGGCTGGTATTCCGGCGAACTGCTCACTCGTTCAGTAGAAGAAGAGATTGACGCGGTGCAGGGGCATCTGGCGTTGCTGCGCGACCTCGGCGCGACGGTGCTGGTGTTTGCCGAAGTCACGGGCGCGATTCACGGCGACCAACAGAAACCGGTCCATCTGCGTCCGCGTTTCCCCGAAGAGCGCTGGTCGGAATACGGCAAAAAACTGACCGAGTTTGCGCGTTACACGCAAAGTCAGGGCGTGCAGATTGCCTATCATCACCATATGGGCACGGTGATTGAAAGCGCGCAGGACGTGGATAATCTGATGGAACATACCGGGCCGGAAGTGGGGCTGCTGCTGGATACCGGACACTTGACGTTCGCGGGTGCCGATCCGGTTGCAGTGGCGACGAGCTGGATTAACCGCATCAATCACGTTCACTGTAAAGACATTCGCCCTGACGTGCTGAAAGACGTGAAAAACCGTAAGACCAGTTTTCTGGACGCGGTGCTGAGCGGCGTCTTTACCGTACCGGGCGATGGTTGCGTCGATTATCCAGCGGTGTTCAGCATCCTGAAAGCCCATAATTACAGTGGATGGCTGGTGGTCGAAGCGGAACAGGATCCGGCCGTCGCGCATCCGCTGACGTACGCGACACTGGGCTACAATAACTTGCAGCGTTTCGCCCAGCAGGCGGAATTGATCTGATTCGTGGTGATACCCCCGCATATTCAAGCTGCCAGCCGACCAACGTGCAGGCAGCTTGAGGTAGGGGGAGATAAGGAGGCAAAAGATGTCCCGACTGTTATCACGCCATCGTACCCCTGACGAACACGGGCGTACGCAGCACATCACACCGGAAACGGCGGGCTGGCGATACGTGGGGTTCGAGGTCTATCAACTGGCACCGGAACAAGTGCTATCTCTGCCCGCCAGCGATAGCGAACGCTGTCTGGTGCTGGTCAGCGGCAAGGCAACGGTGGTCACGCCGGGTGAGCGCTTCGAGCAGATTGGTGACAGAATGAGCCCGTTTGAGCGCAGAAAACCCTATGCGGTTTATGTCACGACTGGCGAGACGATTACGGTGACGGCGCACACGGCGCTGGAACTGGCAGTTTGCGCCGCTCCGGGGTTCGGCACGCATCCGACCCGGCTGATCGCCCCTCAGGATATCGACGCCGAGCAGCGTGGCGTCGGCAATAACCAGCGCTATGTACATAATATTTTGCCGGAGGACAAAGCGGCCGACAGCCTGCTGGTGGTCGAAGTCTACACCGATGAAGGCTGCACCAGTTCCTATCCCAGCCACAAGCACGATGTCGATAATCCGCCGCAGGAAACCTATCTGGAAGAAACCTACTACCATCGTTTGAACCCAGAACAGGGATTCTGCCTGCAACGCGTCTATACCGATGACCGGTCATTAGATGAATGTATGGCGGTGTACGATAGGGACGTGGTGCAGGTGCCGCGCGGCTACCATCCGGTTGCCACCATTGCAGGCTATGACAGCTACTATCTGAATGTAATGGCCGGCCCGACGCGCCAGTGGCGTTTCACCTGGGAAGCCGATCATCAGTGGATCAACAGCCCCGAGTATGCGGATAAGCATAGGCAGGGATAGCAATAATCGTATTGCCGTAAGGCGATAGTGAACGTATCTGGCATAGCACCTCTCTGTTTTGCGGGGCGTATGCCAGTTTTACGTTTGGTCAGTGCATTTTCTCATTTAAACCTACCGTCTCTATTGGGCTACTCGTTATATTGCCTCGCAAGCATCATAAGGAATGGCGGTAAGGGATTCATGGATGACATAAAAATCTCTGCGTTAGCGGAGGCTGTTGCTGAGGCGATAAAGGATATTGTTTATAACGCGATAACTGCTGGCCTGATGAAATCGGTGACCCCAGCAGTATTTTTTACGGCAGGTTCTCCCGGTGCTGGCAAGTCTGAGTTGATTAACCAAAGGCTCCGCGTTTTTTCTAATATTCTGGTGATAGATGCTGATGAGTTTCGCCGGCTATTGCCTTACTACGAAGAAACCAATGCGCCACTCTTTCAGCGTGCAGCGTCGAATCTTGTTGAATATGTCTACATGAAAGCGACAGCCGAAGGCTTAGACATCATCATGGATTCAAATTTTGCGAGTTTTAAGATCGCTGAGTTCAATCTCTCTCTGGCTTTAGGTCGTGGTTATTTAACGGCTATTGATTATGTCTATTTGGATCCTGCACTCGCTTGGGCGTATGCCAGACAGCGAAAGCGCAAGGTACCGTTGAGTGTACTAAAGAATAACTTCATGACGTGTCGCTCGACGATTAAGAAGGTGTTGAAGGATGAACGATTTATAGGAAGGGTACAGGTGACGGTGTATTACCGTGAAAAAGACTTTACGCAGCCCAATAAATTTAACGTTACTCGTATCAGAAATATTAAAACAGAGACGGAGTTTTTGAACTCGCATCGCTGTCCCTATACTAAACTTGCCCACCTTAATGTCATCGCTGTATAATAAATATCCAGACTTAAGGAGCGATTATGTCATCAAAATCCGAAGCCATACGGGAGAGAAATGCGTTTTCTCTTGCCGATCTCTATGGTGAAGACATTTCCCCTGATGCCGCAGATGCTGACATGGCTGCCTTCGAACGTTCTATGGATGATATGCTCCCTGTATTACTTTCCGCTAGTGCAGAGAAAACGGATCTCACCACCGATTCGCTGAGAAAAAAACGTGCCGTTGCAGCTAAAACTGATGAGACTGCCTTAGTGGAACATATTGTTTTGGTAGAAAATTCAGGAATGCACAGGGATAGTGAAACAAGGCGTCGACGGAATAAACCGGTATTTTCTTCCAGATTCAAAAGTAAGTGATAAATCGGCTTCACATCAGAAGCCGATTTCAATTCATCGAACCGCATTACCATTCTATTTCTAGATTACCCTACTTCTAGCGTCGTTCCCGCCATTCCAACGTGCCTGCTTTCAAATAGCCAATGTGGCTGGCCATCAGTTCGGCTTCTTGTTCGCTGTGTGTGACTAAGAGCGCGGTTTGTCCAGCGTCGCGCAGGATGTCGCGTACTTCCTGTCCCAGTCGTTTGCGGCTGTCGGGGTCGAGGCTGGATAGGGGTTCGTCGAGCAGCAGCACGGCAGGTTGCGGGGCCAGCGCCCGCGCGAGTGCAATACGCTGCTGTTGTCCGCCGGACATTTCATGCGGATAGCGCTGTGCCAGCGAGATAAGATCGACCAACTCAAGCATGGTGCGGACGCGCGACTGCTGAAGATCCTTCGGCTGTTTTCTCAGGCCAAAGGCAATATTCTGCTCGGCGGTCAGATGGGGAAACAATGCGTAGTCCTGAAATACCATCCCGACGTTGCGCTGTTCCGGCGGCAGATGCACATTCGGGCCAGCCACACAGCGTCCGCCGACGTGAATCGTTCCCTGAGTCAGGTGCTCAAAACCCGCAATCGCGCGTAAAGCCGTGGTTTTACCGCATCCTGATGCGCCCAGCAGACAGGCCAGTTCGCCCGCGGCAACTTCCATAGAAAAACCGTTCAGCACGTGATGCACATTGTGTTTGTGCCCGTAGGCGACGTGGACATTATTCAGAACGAGTGTAGCCTCAGACACCTTGACTCTTCCTCATGATTTTCATTCTTTCTCAACCGACGTTTTTAGCTGACTGCGGGCCAGCAGCACAACGGGCAGCGTACCCGCCAGCACGATCAGCAGTGCGGCAATCGCGCCTTCTTCGTAGGTGCCTCTGGCGGCTTCGGCATACAAAACGGTCGCCAGCGTTTCGAAATTAACCGGCCGCAGCAGCAGCGTGGCGGGGAGCTCTTTCATCGCATCGGCAAACACCAGCAGCGCACTGGTCACCAGCGCCGGACGCAGCAGGGGAAGGTGCACGCGGAAAAAGGTGACGAATTCACTTTCGCCCAGCAGACGCGATGCCTGTTCCATCACCGGGGGGATGCGCGTCAGCCCGGCATCAAGTGCACCAATCCCAATCGCCATAAAGCGAATAGCGCAGCAGACCACTAGCAGGATACCGGCGGAAAGCAGCGGCAATCCCTTATAGCCTATCAAGTCGGCGAGGAAATTATCCGTCGCCATGCCGGGCGTCAGCATGCCAATCGCCAGTACCGTACCGGGAACGGCATAGCCCAGCGAGGCAATTCTCAGTAGGGTGCGGCGGCGTTCTGGTGAGCGATCATTGATAGCTGAATGACGGGCATACCACGCAATAATCAGGCTAACGAATGTGACGACCAGCGTGACGCCAACGGCCAGCAGAAGCGAGTTCTGCAACGACTGTATCAGGCCAGCGGAGATCGTCACGCTATCGCCCAATCGCTTGGCGCTTTCCCATGCCAAAAAGAGGGCAGGGGCGATGAAGCCGAGCAGGATAGGCAACGCGGTCGCACAGGTCGCCAACCAGGCGCGTACACCTTTCAGCGGTGCGGGCATGATGCCGCGCATCTGCCGGCTGGTACCGTAGCGCTGGTTTTTCCGGCCATAATATTCCAGCGTCAACAACAGGATGACCACCGTCAGCATCGTGCAGGCAATTTGCGCGGCGGCGGGTAAATCCGAGCGGGTGACCCAGGTGGTGTAAACCGTCACGGTCAGCGTATTGACCCCAAGAAATTCGGAGGCACCAATGTCATTCAACGTTTCCAGCAAGGCCAGACTGGTGCCGACGGCTAACGCAGGGCGCGCCATTGGCAAGGCGACGTGCAGGAAGGTGCCCGTTGCGCTCAAACCCAGCGTGCGAGCGGCTTCCAGCAAATGTGCCGGCTGGCTGATAAACATCGCGCGCATAGTCAGATAAACGTACGGATAGAGCACCAGCCCGAGCAGCAGAATCGCGCCCGTCATGGAGCGCAGATCCGGCAGGCGGAACTGACGCGGACTGTCGTAGCCCAGCACACTGCGGATCGCTTCCTGAATCGGCCCTATAGGATGCAGCAGATCGAGCCAGGCAAAAGCGACAATGTAGGTTGGCATCGCCAGCGGTAGCAGCAGCGCCCAGCTAACGAACTGTCTGCCGGGGAAATCAAACGCGGTCACCAGCCAGGCGCAGCCAGCACCAATCACCATGACGAGTGCGCCGACGCCGACGAGCAGAATGAGCGTGTTGAGTGCGGCATCGGGCAGCACGTAGCGCATCAGGTGATCCCAATGGCCAACACCCGCGCCAGCTGCTAGCCAAAGCAGGGAAACCAGCGGAGCCAGTACGCCGAGTGCAATGATGACGGCAGCGATGCGAAGCGGAGAAAAAAAGAGGCGCGGCCGCCCGAAGGCGCCGCGCATGGTTGACGAACCGGTCTTATTGATCGAATCCAACTTTATCTACCAACTGACTGGCCTGTTTACGGAATTTAACGATGTCGGTCAGCGGAGTGCTATCCACATTAACTTCACCAATCGTGCTGCTAATGGTGGAGTCCAGCGTGACGCCTTTGCGAACCGGATATTCGTAGTTTGCCTGTGCGTAGATCTGCTGAGCCGGCGCGGAGACCAGATACTCCATCAATTTCACGGCCTGATCTTTATGCGGAGCATGACGTGCAACGGCTGCACCGCTGATATTGACGTGTGTGCCGCCGTTTTCAAATGTAGGTTGAACGACTTTGATGGCATCGCCCCATTTACGGGCATCGGTGCCTTCTTTGGCGTTCTTCATATGGCCGACATAATACGAGTTCGCCAGACCTACATCGCAGATGCCGCCGAGGATGTCGCGCGCCACGTCACGGTCACCGCCAGTCGCTTTACGCGCCAGGTTGTCTTTCACACCGCGCAGCCAGGTTTCGGTTTTGGCTTCACCGTGGTGGGCAATCATCGCAGCAACCAGTGCGGTATTGTAAGGGTGTTGACCCGCACGGATACACACTTTGCCTTTCCATTTCGGATCGGCCAGATCTTCGTAAGTGATGCCGGTCAGCGGCAGTGATTTTTCTGCATAGAGCACGCGAGAGCGCATCGACAGACCAAACCATTGGTTATCTTTGTCACGCAGCGCCGCCGGGATAGCCTCGGTTAATGCACTGGACTGAATTGGCTGTGTGACACCGGCTTCTACCAGATCGATCAGGTTACCGGCATCAACGGTCATCAGCAGGTCAGCCGGTGAGTTTTGGCCTTCTGCCTTCACTCGCTCCAGCATGCCGTCCTTGATGAACACGGTATTGACTTTAACCGACGTCTCTTTGGTGAACGCATCCAGCAGCGGCTGAATCAGGCCGGGCTCACGCGTGGTATAGAGCGTCAGAGAGTCATCTGCGGCAGCAGCGGGCAGTGCATAGGCAACCATTAGCGATGAGGCTAGCGTCAGCAGGCGCGCTTTTTTGCGCAGAACAGACAGTGTTTTTGACATGTTATTATCTTCTCCAGAGTGAATGTGGGGCTAAATTAATAAAATAAGGAGATATTTTCTGCAGGTGACAAAAACTATATATGATAATCACTCTTGTTTTCAATCTCATTAAGCTGCGCGGTCCGCGATCGTGATGAGGGTCAACATATGGGCTCATCGGGAGAAAGCGGCTGCGTTATTTTTCAGCACGTTGATAAACATAGCAGTGATTGATTATGTTGCGTGAGGTGAGCGCTATGGCGTCTGGCTTTCGGCCAGCCTGCTGATATGCATGGTCAGCCAGGTAAGCTCTTCTTTCGGCAAGGCCATTTGGTATTTTTCCTGCACGTAATCCCTGATGGCCCAGGAAATCGCCATCGCGTCAGGATAGTGTTTCAGCAGTTCCTGATAGAAATCGTCTGTGCGTCCAGGTGCGATTTTGCGGGCAATGACCCGTTCGGAGAAATAGCGTAGATGGGTGATAAAACGGAGATAATCGACGGCGTTGACATCAATATTCTTGTTTAATTTGTAGCGGACAATCTCCGCCAGACGATTCACCAGTTGAACCTGCTGGTGGGCATCGGCAATTTCGGCGCTGCCGGCGGCATTGATGAGGTGGAATGCGATATTGATGGCTTCGTCATCGGGCAGCGTAACGTTAAAGCGCGCCGACACGCGATCTTTTGCCTGCACGCCGAGGGCGTACTCTTTTTGGTAATAGCGTTTTACTTCCCAACTGAGTTTATTGATGAAGTGGTTGCCCGTTTTGCTACGTTCAACCGCAAAATAGAGATGTTCCGCCAGCGTAAAGAACAGCACCGAATTAAGTTTTTCGGCGTACTGACTTTGCGCCAGCGTGACGATCTCATGCGTGATGTCAAAAAAAGCCGCAGGAATGGTGTCGGGCAATGAAAGAAAATGCCGTGATTTCAGGTTTTCCAGCGGAATGAAAACCTGCTCAACGTGCGTCACATCAATCAATGAACCGGGTTTGGCACCAAATCCGATGCCTTTACCCAACAGGATCATCTCCTGCTGTTCATGGTCGACTAACAGCATGCTGTTATTTAACGCTTTTTTCACTTTAATCACGTTTTTCTTCCAATCATGCTGGTTTTCTCATTACGTTTTTCCAATCACCGTCTTTCCTGTCATTGCTCACGTAGCCTGCGGCAGCGCTGTCTGTCAGGTGAGATCGGCACCGTTGGTCGCGATGACCTTCTGATACCAGTAGAACGAATCCTTCCTCAGCCGCGCCAGAGAACCGTTGCCCTCATCATCCTGATCGACATAGATAAAGCCATAGCGTTTGGACATTTGTGATGTTCCCGCGCTGATGATGTCAATCGCGCCCCAACTGGTGAACCCCATCAGTTCAACGCCTTCACCAATCGCTTCACGCATTTGCTCGAAATGTGAACGGAAGTAGTCAACGCGGTAAGGATCGTGGATTTTGCCGTTTTCGACAACGTCTTTCGCACCCAGCCCATTTTCTACAATAAACAGCGGCTTCTGGTAGCGATCGTAAAGCTCCAGCAGGGAAATTTTCAGCCCAACTGGGTCGATCTGCCATCCCCAGTCTGAGGCCGGCAGGTACGGATTTTTCACGCCCAGAACGGTATTGCCCGGAATTCTTTCGGCGTCCGGCTGCGTGGACTCGGTGAGCGACATGTAATAGCTGAACGACACAAAATCAACGGTGTGCTGCTTGAGAATAGCCAGATCGTCGGGCTGCATGGTGATGTGAATGCCGCGTCGTTCAAGGTCGCGCTTGATGAGCGGCGGATATTCACCGAACACCTGCACATCGGCATAAAAGTAGTTTTCGAGATTCTTTTTCAGCGCGGCTTCGACATCTTCCGGGCGGCAAGAGTGCGGATAGGTCGTCAGCTTGGTCAGCATACAACCGACCTGGCTGCCTGGGATTTTTTCATGGCAGTCGCGGGTGACGATAGCCGAGGCAACAAACTGGTGATGCAGCCCCTGATAAATATCCTGTTTGGCCTGCCCCGGTGCGCTTTTTTCTTCACGAATACCCGCGGTGGTAAACGGGTGGCGATGGATACTGTCGATCTCGTTAAAGGTCAGCCAGTAGCGCACCAGATCTTTATAGCGATCGAAGCAGACATTGCTGAAGCGTACGAAGGCATCCAGCACGTTGCGGTGCACCCAGCCATTGTATTTCTCACTCAGCGCCAGCGGCATTTCGTAGTGTGAAAGCGTCACCAGCGGTTCGATGCCGTGCTTGCGCATCTCGCGGAACAGATCGTCGTAAAATTGTAAACCGGCCTCATTCGGCGCGCTGTCTTCTCCGGTTGGAAAGATGCGCGACCAGGCGATAGAGACGCGCAGCACCTTGAAGCCCATTTCGGCAAACAGCGCCAGATCGCCTTGGTAGCGGTGGTAAAAATCGATGCCGCGCCGCTTGGGATAGAACGCGTCATTTTTTCCGTTGAGCGCGTCGGCGATGTTTTCATCTGTCAGCGCCATGTGGGCATGGTAATTCTTCAAGTCGAGATTCGGCTTCCAGGTAATGGCGTCCGCGACCGACGGCCCCTTGCCGTCTTCATTCCATGCGCCTTCGGCCTGATTCGCGGCAATCGCGCCGCCCCATAAAAAGTGTTCCGGGAATGCGATGTTTTTATCCATTACACAGACTCCTTTAAGGTCATGATGATGGTGTGGGGATGGATGACGACGTCAGTGGCTTCCGGTATCACGCGAAAGCGCTCGCTGTTGGTGATAACCATCATGACGACGGGATCGTAACCCGCCGCGATGAGGCTATCGAGGTCAAATTCAACGAGGACATCGCCGGTATTAACCTGTTGGCCGGCCGTGACTTTCGGCTGAAAGCCCTGACCATTGAGTTTGATGGTATCGATACCGATATGAAAAATCAGTTCGGCACCGCTGTCGGTGAGCATGCTGACGGCGTGGCCGGTTTCAAACACGTTCTCAATGGTGCCGCTCGCCGGCGCGTAGAGCACGCCTTTCTCGGGGATGATGGCGATGCCGTCACCCATAATACGTTTGGAGAAGATCTCATCATTCACGTTGTCCAGCGCAATCACTTTTCCTTCAATCGGGCTGGCGAACTGGCATTCGGTCATCGCGTGATGAGTTTCTTCTACGGCGACGACGGGCTTCTCTTCCCGCCAGAGGAACAGGGCGGAGAGAAAGGCGATGACAAAAGAGAGCGCGGCACCGGCGATGGCGTAGACGATATTCCAGCTATTTTCCGGTGAGATAAACATGGAGATGCTAGCCAGACCGGGGCCAACCAGCGCAAAGGCTTCAATCGCCATCCAACCGATAAACGCACCGCCGACCAGGCTACCCGCGATCACGCTGTAGAGCGCCTTTTTATTCAGCAGCGTAATCCCGTATAGCGCGGGTTCGGTGATGCCGAACAGGGCGGAAATACCGGCTGAAATCGCCGTCGATTTTAGCGTTTTGTCTTTGCTCTTGAGCGCAATCGCCATGCAGGCACCCGATTCGGCAATGTTGTGCGCGAGCGACGCAGGCAGATAGAGCATTTCCTTACCAAACTGGCTCAAGGAGGAAACGGCATAGGGCAGCATCGGCTTATGCATCCCTGAGGCCACCATGAAGGGCAGCGCAGCGGCGAGCAACCCCGTCGCCACAAAGCCCAGCTTGCTGTACAGCCAGAGGATCACGCTAGCCAGACCCGCACCGAGTTCATAACCGAGCGGGCCAAGCACCAGCAGCGTGACGGGAACGGTAACCAACAGCGACAGCATCGGTGATAGGAAAATACGCAGCGCGCTCGGCGAGTAGCGGTTGAAGAGCTTTTCGGTTTGCGCATAGAAAATGACGCACAGTATCGCCGGGAAAACCTGCGACGCGTAAGCGACGTTTTTCAAGTCGAGGGAGAGAAATTCCGCGCCTTCCGCCAGTTGCTTAGACATGGCCGGCAGCACCATCACAGAGACGGCGGAAACGGCAACCAGCACATTCACTTTCAACTTCATCGCGGTGGTGATACCCACCAGAATCGGCAGAAAATAGAGTGGGGCGGAACCGATGTTATCCAGCACTTTATACGTTGAGCTGTCTTTAGTGAGCCAGCCGAGCAGGTCCAGCAGCAGTAACAGCGATTTGAGCACGCCGCCGCCAGCAATCGCAGGCACCAGCGGCTGAAAAACGCTGATGATAAAATCGATAACAAAAGCTGTGCGGTTTTTTGCTGGCGCGGCGCGGCCTGTTTCCTTCCGGCCTGCTGCAAGGTTCTGCACTGCTTCGTATACCTGCATCACTTCGCCGCCGATAATCACCTGACACTGTACGTTAACTCGAACGCCCAGCACGCCCGGTACCTTTTCCAGCTCGTTCTGGTTTACTTGGCTGTTGTCATAAAGACTGAGCCGTAGCCGTGTAGAACAGTGTTCAATATGCTCAATGTTGTCAATTCCACCGACTAACGTGATGATTTTTTCAGCGGTAGTGGCATAAGCTGTCGCGTTATTATCTGCTGCTGTGTGGCTCATACGACGATTCCCCTGGTCCAGAAACGAAAAAAGACCTGAAGCACTTCCCATGATGTTGAGTGGGAGAGCTTCAGGTCTTGCCTAGAAAACTAGTTACACGCCTGTGCTGCTGTTGTAAGTCCTCGCACGCGGGAAAGTCAAACAGATCGTGCAGCCTTAATGGGTAAGTGTGATGGCAATAGCAGAATGGAGGGATTAGCCTGACGGCGCCGATGAATCTCAGGCATGTTGCATAAAACATGGCGCTTTTTAACCGATTATAGAAAACAGAACGAGATAAACTCGCCAAGTGCAAATGGGTAAGTGAGAGGCGAAAAGCACGTATGATTTCTGTAACATGAAGAGGTCATAGTAGGTAGAAGTAGTTTGCACAGATGGCGGTTTTAAATACGTCAAATGCCACGTTAATTGATTGTTTTTATTTATAATATTCATCTCTGGAATTTATTGTTATGACTGATGATTTGCTTTCTCACCTTTCGAGCGCGTTACGTTCAGAGGATACCTTCGAGGGGTTGGTTCGCCAGTTATTGGTCATGCTGGAGCTGGTCACCGATCTGGAATCGACGTACCTGACGCAGGTTGACACCGAAGCGGGTTTCCAAAATATCCTGTTTGCTCACAACACGAAAACGCTCAACATCCCTGAAGGGGCCTCGGTTCCGTGGCATGACACGTTGTGCAAGCGTGCGCTGGACGAAGGGCAAAGTTACACGCCTAACGTGGCCGAATGCTGGGGGGATTCTGAGGCGGCACAAGCGTTAGGTATTACGACTTATGCCAGTACGCCAGTGTGTATGGACAACGGGCAATTATACGGTACGCTCTGTGCTGCGAGTTCTGACCATAAGCCGCTGACAACCAAAGGTGAACAGATCCTGAGTCTATTCGCGCAGCTTATTGCTCAGCAGGTGCAGAAAGAGTGGTTGGTGCAGCAATTGACGGCCGCCAATGCCGCATTACATGAATACTCTTACACCGATTCACTGACCGGACTGCTTAATCGCCGGGGCGTGTTTTACTCGCTCGACGCGATGTTTTCTCAGGCAAAGAATGACCATCAGCAGGCGCTCATTGTATTCATTGACCTCGATGGCTTTAAGAGAATTAACGACCAGTTCGGCCACGAAGCCGGTGATATCTTCTTGCAAGAGGTCGGTCGACGCTTGCTGGCGTGGGGGAATCCGGGGGATGTTGTCGGGCGTCTTGGTGGTGATGAATTTGTCTTTGCCCGTATGGTCAACGTTGCGCCGGGAGAGAATGAACGCGTGATTTCTTCCTTCAGAGACGACATTACGCCTTTGTTACAGGGGAATTATTCACTCGGTACGGTCAGCATCGAATATTTAGGCGCAAGCATCGGGATTGTCACGGCAGATCCTTCCGTCGAGGAGCCTGGTGCTGTGATCCGTCGAGCCGATGCCGCAATGTACGCCAATAAAGTTATGCGAAAAAAAGATCAAACTCGCGCTTTTGACGTCATCACAGCACAACCGTAAATTCCTGTGCGGGGGTAATTATCTGCTCATCAGGCATCTTTGGTTGCATCCTGAGTGAGTTTGCCATCTTCTAAGTGAAGTTTGGTGGGGGAAAGGAGTTCAAACAGACGGCCGAACGGATCGGCGCCTTTGCCTGATTCCCCAGTCATAAAGTTGAAGTCCATTTCTATCAGGTACTTCAGACGTGGTACATAGCCTTCTGGTGCCTGTGCTTGTTCGATTAATGGCAGATTCTCATGGTGATCTAACACCATTTTGAAAAATTCGGTTTGTTTAAATTCGCCGCGATTCCACTCCAGTTTGCTTTGTGCCATGGCCATTGTACGCCACACTTGCTCCTGGTCATAAGCCTCGCTCCAGGCTGCACGTCGCTCATTCACTGTAAAGGTTCCGCTGTCGTCATAGGTAATCAGCGCCAGCTGTTCACGAGACAGGTCTTTGAAGGGGTTACTTCCTTGACCATTGGCGTATGCTGTAGCTTGTTTCGCTCTGGCTAATCGCTCGGGGTCATCGCTATTGGGGACTTCCGCATCGTGCGCTTTCTTACTACTGACATAGCCCATGCCGACCAGTTCATCATCCACGCTTCTGGCTCTGGCTGCTAGTGTACTGCGGTCGCTTTTGGCGTCTCTGGCTTCGGCCCTGACGGCAGCATCACTGAGCTGTTTTGCCAGCGTTGTAATACCGCTATTTTTTTTATTTGAATAACCATCAGACGCTGTAGATGCAGACTGTGTGCTTTCGGATACGTTTTCCTGCTTTTTTATCGAGCGGCTGTCATTGGTGGACTGTGCATCTGCCACCGTACTTTTTGAAAGGCTATTGAAGTTAATCATTCGTTCTCTCACTCGTTGTGATTCAGGGATAAGTAACGATTAATGTCGCTTATCCCTATTCATAAAAAACGCCTGAGCGGTTGCTCTGCTATTTTTCAGTACGGGTGTTATCTCATGGTAATTTCTACATCTGAGTCGTGAGTATTGACGTTGGCATAAGTCACCCTCAGGTCGCAGCGTGCGCCGTTGCTTGGCGTGGTGCTCTTGGTCCATTGGGGGATTTTATTTCCGATTACATACTTCACAGTATATGTCATATCAAACTGGCAAACTTTGGCTCCAACTTTGTAGCGAACATGCATTGAACCAACGTCATTGATTGGATTGGAGATCGTATATCTATCTGAATCCCCAGACTTGACGCTTTCTTTTGGCGTCGGTGAAGCATTTGCCTGCGAGAAAACTTCAGCTGTTGTCGTCGGAGAAAAAACAGCGGCAGGGGCGGAGGATGCGCCAAGATTCTTAAAGGTGACATTGAATTTCGGGCCTGCATTAGCAGCAGCTGATGCAAAAAGGGCTGTCATGAACAGTGAAGACAACAGAATATTGCTTGATTTCATTTGAAAAAACTCCATGTATTTTCATCTGTGACCACAGTCTTTTTATTCTTTCTATCCTACTACGCGGAATACGACGCTGTGTGCTGTAGCCGTAAACGCAGGCAGACCGCGTGATTTGATAATAAATCGGCATTATATAAAAAACGTTTAAGTATTTATGGTTATTTTAATAACGCTTTATAGGCCTTAAAAGTATATTTTCTTTCCATTCTTAATTTATTCATGCTAATAATATTTATTGCAATTATTAATTTACATGTCCTGCTTCTCCAGAGTAAGATGATTGTGTTATACGAACCGCTATAGACGGGATTTTCTTACTGAGTTAGGTAGTCAGGTAATTATAATCTGGCTATTCTTTTCGGATTAGCGAACGATGCGGATAAACAGTGTGGATAGATCGATGATTGCTGTTGGTAAGCCTGTATTGTGGCATGAATGGCTATTTTGAATAATCGAAGAGTAGGGTACAGGGGCGCTTGTTAAGTCAAAAGACATCCAGCGCCTATTTTTTAATAAGTAGGGGTACTAAAGGTATATATGAACCATTCGATTTTCATGAAACCCAGCGTATATGCAACGGGAACATGACTAATCTATATCGTTTTACCAGCCGCAGACGTTAGTGTCTTCATCCGCATCGTAGCCACGTACGATATTAACCAGTTCTTTTACTGCTTCAGCTGAAATTGTCTTGTCTTTTAACTCTTCGACCGTAGCGAGCTCTTTATCAACGGACACGCCGTTATTATTATTCGTGACTGTTAGCAAAAAACCTTTGTTATTTTCACTGGCTGAAGGCAGTTCGTTGAGTAATTCCACGACTGCACCTGCGGCGAAATCTGGCACATAAAAAGCCATCGGTTTAAGATAAGTTTTTTCTGCTTTCTCATTATTTTCGTGGTTCAATAATGTTAAAGAATAGCCTTTATTTTCACTTGTCATTATGTTTACCTCAACCTTCTATCAAAATTTTCGGATCGACATAAAAGTCTACGTTAAATAGCGTATCATCAGATAACGCTTCGATTCTGTGCCATTTCTCTGGGGGGAATACGCCAAATTGCCCGGCTTCGATCGTCAACGTTTCGACGGGATCAGGACTTGTCTCATCGGCGTAGCCATAATAACGAATCGTCCCTTGCATCACGCACAAGCGCGGGTAGACGCCTTGACGCGTCCCTGCATCCAAATGGCGCTTCCAAATAGACGCTGGGGCAGTTTCTTTTGTCCAGAAAGGCGTGGTACGGGTATGAACATAATTCGCGGGTATAATAATTCGTTCCATGTTTAAACCTCATGCTTTACCCAGCCACATTGCAGGGCGGGAAGGAAAAAACCATATAGTGCATATCATATACCTCTTTTAATGTTTGTGAATTATTTTCTGCTAATTAATTTTTTACAATACCGCAACACGTCGCGGAAAGGCTGTATTATCAAGGTTCGACGTTTCTCATATCGATTATTTTTCTGCGCTTATGGAAGGGAGGGAAAACTAACATCAAGGAATAGTTACATTAAGTTATTTTTTGATGGTCTACTTATTAGGGATGTTGAGTTTAATAAATTACCCTTCTCGTTACTCAATTAGGGTTATTGTTAAAGGTAAATCAAAAGAGTAGAAATGAGAAAATATAACGCTACTCTATGGTGAGGTTTTAACTCAAATGAAAAAGAACGTAAAACTCAGCTCGTTTTATTATGGTTTCCCTGTTTTCCTTGTTACGACGACGGATAATAGCAACGGAGAAGTCAATGTTGCTTCTATATCGTCGTCAATTTCTCTCGGTGATAAAATTATTATCGGTGTCACGAAAGGAAGTAAGACCTACAGTAATTTATTATCTGGATCTGATGTTGTCATCAATATTCCTGATTACAAACTGTGGGAGAAAGTTGAAGAACTGGGTAAGTTGACCGGGAGCGATACGCTATCTGAAGGCCAGATTAAATGGGGCGTTGAGGTCTGCCACGACAAATTTTCCAAAGTCGGCCTTCACACTGAAGCCTCTACCGATATTACGCCGCCTCGGGTGATTGAATGTCCTATCCAGGCGGAATGTAAAACCGTCAGCACGACGGACAAAGGGCGTTTTATTCTTGTCGAACTGGATATTGTGAATGTCTGGGTGGAGAGCGAGCTATTAGGAGCAAATGACGTTGTTGATTCGTCAAAATGGAAGCCTCTGATCTACAACTTCCGCGAATACGACACCACGGGTGACGCATTAGGTTTTAATTTTAAATACGGGCATTGATCTTATCGAGAGAATGCTGCCGCAGTGTTTACTGATGGTGGCGTTCTCTCATTTTTTAATCGTTAATGCTCTAAAAACCGAGGTGTTACATGGTTAACGCTTCTTCTCGGTGAAGCGTAATTTTTTAGCGTTTTGGGACGTTTATAACATGCCGGATTTTTGTTTCTGAATGGGCAGGATTTTGAGTCAGGCAACACAATATATGACTCATTCTTCCCTAAAATAAGCGTCAGACGGAACGCGACATTGTTCTGATAATTCAGCGATGTGTGCTGTACAAAAATCGATATAGGCTCTGGCCGTTGAAGAGATGTGCTGCTGCTTTTTGTATACCAGATGCAAAGACGAATAGGGCAACGGGTACTCTGGAAGCAGCTCAGTTAGCTCTCCTCTTTTAATATATTCAGCAGCGAAAAACGCCGGTAATTCGGTGATGAAATCCCCGGCAAGAGCACCTGCTCGTAAGTGAAGATAATCATTAACCGTCAATACGGCGGAGACGTCATAAGCGTGATTGCCCAGCATCCACACCGGGCGAGCATCAATTACGGATCCCCAGGCTGCACACGGGAACCTCATCAGGTCAGCTGGTTCACGCAGGGGCGGTGACGCCTTTAGTAATCCCGGGCTGGCAACAAGAATATGGCGAAAATCCATTAAATGCCGTGCAACAACGGAATCATCGGCGATGCTACCTACCCGTAAGGCAACATCGACCCCGTCTGATATCAGATCCACTCTTCTCTCGGTGGAATACACGTTTACCGCAATGCGTGGGTATGTCTGCTGAAACTGCCTGATGATTTCCCACCAGGGCCCCATAGACTGGGGAAGCGTCAGTCGCAGGCGTCCGGTGATGTGGGGATGACCTGACACTACAGATTGTTCCGCGTCGTTAAGGATATCCATCGCAGAGCTTGCGTGGTTAAGTAATCTTTTCCCGGCTTCCGTTACCTTGCAGCCTTTCGCTGTTCGTTCAAGCAGCAGCACCTTGAGCTCTTTTTCCAGATCTTGAATCCTGCGACTCAGTGTCGGCAGTGGGATGTTGTTCTCTCGTGCAGCAGCAGTCAGGCTGCCGCTCCGGGCAGCCATGACGAACATGTTAAGCGCATTCAGATCCAATATTGCATCCTCTCAGATATGGAAGATCTACTTTCATTTTCTGCTCTACATACTAAAGAATTGGCTCAGTAAAAAGTATCTGTTTTCAGGCAACAGGCTATTAAAAGCCAGAAGGGGCAAGCATTATGCGTAAAACCGCACTGCAACACTTTGGACGAGATTTTGACTTTCCTCATGCGATTCAGGGGCTGCCGACTAAGCTCTCAGATGTGGAAGGTCTGGAGATTGGTTCATTTCAGACTAACGATGGCGTGTCACTTTCCTACTGGAAAGCTGGCAAGGTGACGTTTGGCAATCGTATTTCTCGCTTTTCCGCTGATGTGAATGACTTCTTCACTGCACTGAAGGGTGAATCACTTGCCGGGAAAGAGTGCTTCCTGACTGAGAATACGTGAGCGGCAAACCGCTAGAATCTCATCGGCGAGGGCGGAATCATCTGGGCAGGCACGCGATAACATCAGAGCGCCGACAAGGTGAGCAAGGGTGCTAATTCTTTCGGCGCGCACGTCGTCTCCCGACCCATTCTCGCTTTCTAATGTTGCCAGTTGATTCTCAATTCCAGCCGCGAAACTTTCCTTAATGGATGCTGACTGGCGTGCTGAATCCACACCAAGCGCTGACATCACACAGCCAGTTCCCATCGAATCACGATGCTTGCGGGAGAGATATTGCTCTACAAAACCCGCCATATCGACACCCACGGTATTTTCTATCGAATGCGAAAAACCGCAGCTCATCGCTTCCGACATCAAATCTGCCTTGGAGCTAAAGTGTTTGTAAAATCCGCCGTGCGTTAAACCTGCGGCTGACATGAGTTCCGCTATACCCACTCCGTCATACCCCCGCTCACGAAACAGCACCGAGGCCGTCTCAACGATACGCATTCGATTTTCGCGAACCTGCTCTTTCGAAACTTTCATCGCTTTAGGGTCCTCTCTTAAAAAGTTATGTCACAAGTATACATTGATGATGATCGTAATCAAACCGTTTGACTTTTTAGATTACGATCATCATCATTATGTTTAGCGTTTCACCAATCACTATCAAGGGAACAAGCATGACGAACCGACAATTATTCCAACCCTATAATCTTGGGCCATTAACACTCACCAACCACATTGTGATGGCACCGTTAACACGCAATCGTGCCGGAAAAGGTCTGGTACCTAGCGAACTGGCAGCAACGTATTACGCGCAGCGTGCCACTGCCGGTCTGTTGATTACTGAAGCTACGCAGATCTCCGCACAAGCGCAGGGCTATCAAGATACCCCGGGGATCTACACGCCAGCGCAAATTGAAGGATGGCGTAAAGTGACTGACGCGGTTCATGCCAAAGGCGGGCATATCTTCGTACAGCTATGGCACGTAGGGCGTATATCCCATGTCGACTTACAACCAGGTGGCGCAGCGCCAGTTGCCCCTTCAGCCATTCGTGCCGAGACTAAAACGTTTGTGAACAATGGATTCTCGGACGTCTCTGAGCCACGTGCGCTCGAACTGGGAGAAATAAAAAGCATTATCGACGATTTCAGGAAGGCAGCAGCCAACGCGATTGCCGCTGGATTTGATGGTGTTGAGATTCACGGTGCGAATGGTTACCTGCTGGAACAGTTCCTTAAAGACGGTGCCAATCAGCGTACAGATGAGTACGGCGGTTCTGTCGAGAATCGTGCGCGCCTGCTGTTAGAAGTCACCGCCGCCGTTAAAGAGGAGATTGGTGCCGATCGCACGGGTGTGCGCATTTCACCGGTTTCCCCTGCTAATGCGATTTCTTGCAGCGATCCGCAGCCACAATATGACTATGTCGCTGATCAACTCAATGCATTAGGCATCGTGTATCTCCACGTCGTTGAAGGCGCTACGGGCGGCCCGCGTGATGCATCACCGTTTGATTACGATTCTCTGCGTCGACGCTTTAAAAATACCTACATTGGTAATAACGGCTATGACCTGACGCTGGCTTCAACTCACCTCTCTGAAGGCAAAACCGATCTGTTCGCGTTCGGTCGTCCGTTCATCTCCAACCCGGATCTGGTCGAAAGACTGAAGACGGGCGCGCCTCTGGCCTCACTCAATCCTGAAACACTTTATGGCGGTGGCGCAGCGGGATATACCGATTACCCGTCGCTTACCGAGACCAGCAAGTAAAGCGGCTGGTGCCACGGTTCTACCTGTATCGCACATTGCGGATTCTGTTTACACATTAATAAAGAAGATCAACTTATGACTAAAGCTTCAGTTCTCATTACAGGCGCATCAACGGGTATTGGCGCGGTTTACGCTGAACGGTTCGCCCGCCGAGGCCACGATCTTGTGCTGGTCGCCCGCGACAAAGCAAAGTTAGAGACACTTGCCAATCGTCTGCGACAGGAAAATGGCATTTCTGTCGATGTTTTGCCTGCTGACCTCACGCAACCGAGTGATTTAGCCGTGGTCGAAGCTCGCCTGCGTGAAGATGCGCAGATTGGCATTCTTATTAATAACGCGGGTATCGCACAGTCTGGCAGTTTTACAGAGCAGACGCCTGATTCGATAGAACGCCTTATCGCGCTTAACGTCACCGCCCTGACCAGACTGGCCAGTGCCGTGGCACCACGATTTGTGCAAGCGGGTGAAGGTTCGATCGTCAACATCAGTTCCATCGTCGGGCTCGCCCCAGAATTTGCAATGACGGTTTACGGCGCAACGAAAGCCTTTGTTCTTTTCTTATCTCAGGGAATGAGTCTTGAGCTATCGCCCAAAGGTATTTATGTCCAGGCGGTACTTCCTGCCGGTACTTATACGGAAATCTGGGACCGTGCAGGTATCGACATCAGTAATTCTCCAAAATTCATGGAAGTGGGCGAGTTAGTGGATGCCGCACTGGTTGGCTTTGATCGTCGGGAGCTTGTCACTATTCCACCTTTACATAATGCTGCACGCTGGGACACCCTCGATGCTTCGCGTCAGGTTTTGCTTTCAGACATCAAACAAGATGAAACTGCAGAGCGATATAAAGCCCTTTAGCCAATGAGCCGCACTCTGCAGGACGCGAATCGCAGTCTTTGGCTGTTCTGCAGAGGAGTATGCCCCAAACCACTTATGAAGGTCTTATTTCAGCATGACAAATAAACGTGTAGCGCTTGTGACGGGGGCCTCATCAGGAATTGGCGAGGCATCGGCTAACAAACTATTAGCCGCGGGGTATACGGTCTATGGCACGAGTCGACGCGGCTCTCAGGCCGGTAAACATTCCTTTCCTTTATTGGCACTTGATGTCACCGATGACGCGTCCGTACAGGCCGTTATTGATGAGCTGCTGCGGCGGGAAGGCCGGATCGATATTTTGGTGAATAATGCAGGCTTTGGTATTGCGCCGGCGGCAGCAGAAGAAAGTTCGATCGAACAGGCTAAGAGCCTTTTCGACACGAATTTCCTCGGTATAGTCCGGTTGACTCGAGCGGTCGTTCCCCACATGCGCCGTCAGGGCAGCGGTCGCATCATCAACATCGGTTCGATATTGGGAACGATTCCGTTGCCGTATGTGGCACTTTATGCAGCCAGTAAACATGCGGTCAAAGGGTATTCGGGATCGCTGGATCATGAACTACGGACTCAAGGCATAAGAGTGTCTGTGATCGAACCTGCGTACATAAAAACCCAATTTGAAGTCAATAATATAGAACCAGACGCGAAGCTTGATGAGTATGAAAGTATTCGGGCTAAGTTGACGAAAGTTGTTGGTAAAGCGATGGCTGAGGCGGAAAGCCCCGAGAGGGTGGCGGACGTCGTCGTTAAAGCGGCTCAGAGTTCACAGCCTAAGTTGCGCTACACGGCGGGGAAATTGGCTGGTCAGTTGAATTTTTTGCTTAGATTTGCGCCCGCAAAATTCCTCGACAAAGTGGTGCGTAATAGTCTTCAGCTTGATACGACAGGATAAATAAAAAATGAATAATAAGACGATGAAAGCCTTCACGTTTAAACGTTATGGTAAGCATCCTGAATTGGGATTCGATGACGTAGATTATCCTTCGCTCAACGCTGATGAAATCTTGGTTAACGTTTACGCTGTGGGGCTAAACCCTATCGACAATATGATCCCTACCGGAATATTTAAGCCCGTTCTGCATTTTACGCTCCCTGCAACATTGGGCAGTGACCTGTCTGGTGTCGTCATCGCGGTAGGGAGCAGTGTGACTCGTTTCGCGCCAGGCGATGAAATTTTTGCCAGCATTTTCGATAGGGGAACGGGCTCTCTCGCCGAATTTGCCGTGGTGCCTGAGAACGCTGCGGCCATGAAACCAGAAAATCTGGATTTTGTGCAGGCGGCTTCGCTCCCGATGGTGAGCCTCACATCCTGGCAGGCACTGATCGAGCGCGCTAAACTCCAGCCTGGTCAGAAGGTTTTGATCCCAGCAGGTTCGGGGGGCATTGGTACCTTTGCAATCCAACTGGCGAAGCACCTTGGGGCAACGGTGGGAACGACCACGAGTACAGGCAATGTTGAATGGGTAAGTCATCTTGGCGCAGATGAAGTAGTTGACTATAAAAAGCAAGACTTCGAAAACGTGCTGAGCGGCTACGATATTGTACTTGGCACTCTCAGAGGTGATGCGATTGAAAAATCTATCAACACGCTTAAGCCTGGAGGCATCATTGTTTCTCTCATCGGGCCGTTAGATGCCGCGTTCGCACGGGCTCGGCGAGTAAACTTTTTTCTGACTTTCGTTTTCTGGTTGATGAGCCTAAAGATTATGCGCCTTTCGAAAAAGCGGGGCACGGCCTACACATTTCATTTCGTTCGACCTGATGGTGCTCAACTGACCCAAATTGGCAAACTCCTTGAAACGGAACAAATCAAGCCAGTGATTGACAAGGTATTTTCTTTTGCTGAAACAAAAGATGCACTTACCTATCTTGCCCAAGGGCATGCAAAGGGAAAAGTTGTCATCAAGATGCAGGGGTAACGTCTTTCCGTTAACAACGACGTCATCATGCTCGAACCAACGTGACCCCAAATCTGACCACCACATTCTCCCGATGTGGGGGAAAACGGAATGTGTACCGGAAAGACGTTTGCACGTGAAGGAATTGAATAAATGGATAAAAAAATCCCGCTTACGTTTCCCTTTCTCTACAGATAACACGCCATCGAAACGAATATATTAACGCCAGCATGGCATTTATAGCATTTATAGCATTTATAGGACCCGGTCTTTTGACCGGGTGAAGATAGATATTTTAGAGATAATTTAAGCGGAAGGAGAACATGTAAAATTATATTGTTGCTGTATCTATCACATAGCGATAACGAGCTTTCTTATTGAATACATTATCCCACGCCTCATTAATTTGCTCTGCCTTGATAATCTGAATTTTCGGTAAAATTTTATTATTGGCACAGTAGTCAACGACTTCCTGTGTTTCTTTCATACCGCCGATCATTGAGGCATTAAAATTCACTCTGGAGGCTGCAAGCCCAAGTGCACTCAGTGTTAGTTGAAAACCTTCAGGCATACCAACCTGGGTAAACGTGCCGTAAGGTTTCACTACCGAAGCATAGGCGGCGACATCATACTGATAAGGGATAGTGGAAATCATATAATCCAGCGTTCCCTGATACGGCTTCATTTTGCTAAGGTCATCCACTACGATCACTTCTTTCGCGCCAAAGGACAAAATATCTTGGGTCTTTGATGCTGAAGTCGTGAAAGCGTAAACTTCAGCGCCTTTGGCAACGGCAAGTTTTATCGCCATGTGTCCCAGGCCGCCGATACCTGCCACGCCTACCTTCATACCTTTGCCGATGTTCGCTTTCATCAATGGGGAGTAGGTAGTAATACCTGCACACAACAACGGCGCAGCTTCTTCAAAACTAATATTGTCTGGAATATGTACGACAAAATGGTCGCGCACAACGATATTCGTCGAATATCCCCCTTGAGAGATACCTGTCGGTGAGTCTTTTTCCGGGAAACCGTAGGTGAAAATGGTCGCAGGGTTATACTGTTCAACGTTTTCCAGTGTTGCCAGTTCATTACGAGGCAGCGTACTGTTAACCATGCAGCCAACCCCTGCACGATCGCCGACTTTAAAGCGTGTGACGTTTTTTCCGACTGCGGCGACCACACCGACGATTTCGTGTCCGGAAACTTGAGGGTATTTCTGTACTCCCCAGTGGCCTTTCATCTGGTGGATGTCGGAATGACAGATACTGGCGTATTTCGTTTCTATCAGAATATCGTTATCACCGACTGGACGGCGTTCGAACGACCAGGGTGCAAGTTTCCCTGAGGTATCAAAAGCAGCATAACCACGAGATTTGATATTCAGATCTTTGCTGTTTGCGGCAAGAGCTCCTATCGGACTCCCCATCAGCAGGCCTGCACCAATCACGGCACCAGAACGAATGACAAAATCTCGGCGGCTTAGGTCTTTATTTTCGCTCATACTCGTTACTCCTACAGAAGGGGGGATATTCATCTCGAAATGATGATGGCAGTCGGATAACAGCAATAATTCTCATGAATCGTATAGGTGAACTGGCATTGCTTTGGCGAGTCAGTAATTTTCTTTTTCCATACTGAGAACGAATTACTGTTATATCTGTTAGCACTATTCGCAATCTGTACAGTAAGCCAGAGCAGCAAAATTATCTTATCTGCCGAGATAATCTATCGATATACAAAATCACCAAATTTCTTGCCTGATTCTCCAGAATGTATTTTCATCTATAGTCCTGTGCGAGCAAATGGATATACTGCGTGTGATTATCAACGTGGGGAATAGCCATGCTGGAAAACGATTGGCAAGACTATAGCAAAGTAGATACATTCGAGATGATGCGTGTATCGATGGCAAACAGCATAGCGCGTCGAGTAGAAGGCAATAAAGATTGCCTGTGCAGTATTAACAATCTAATCCTTTTTCGCCGTAATGCACCTGTGCCACCCACTCTCTGCCTTGTTGAGACAAGTATTGTTCTGGCTGTACAGGGGGAAAAGCAAATGCTGGTAGCAGGCGAAAGTTATGCTTACAACGCCTCTCGCTTCCTCATCACATCGCTTGATATTCCTGCTTATTCTCAGGTGTTGGAGGCAAACCCAGAAAAACCCTGTCTAGGGTTGTCGTTCAAACTTGATTTACGCCTTATGGCCGAATTAATGGCTCAAGGTGACGTTCATCTGCCCGCCGAGCGCTCCAGTGATTATGATGTCGGCATTGGCTTGGGAGCGGTGACACCCGCGTTATTGGAGCCTTTCAAACGTCTGATTGACCTGTTAGACGATCCCGACTCAATTCCTGTGTTGGCACCGTTGATTGTACGAGAAATTCACTATCGCCTACTGCGTAGCGATCAAGGGGCACGACTGTGGCAGATAGCCTGTGTCGGTAGCCAAGGGCACCGAGTTGCCCGGGCGATTGATTGGTTGAAATTAAACTACAGTAAGACGCTGCGTATTGAAGAGCTTGCTGCGCATTTACAAATGAGTACGTCCAGTTTATATCAACATTTTCGCCAACTGACAGCGATGAGCCCATTACAATACCAGAAATGGTTACGCCTCAGCGAGGCCAGACGCCTGATGTTTAGTGAGGGGATGAATGCGGCAAGTGCAGCCTTTCAGGTAGGCTATGAGAGTCCGTCACAATTCAGCCGTGAATATACCGCGCTTTTCGGAACGCCGCCAAAACGAGATATCGAAGGGCTGCGACGACAGTTTAGTGGTCAGCTTTCTTAAACGAAATAATAAACATTTAATAGGGAAATGAATTTTCATTCCGAAAGATTATCTTTTTTGACGTTTTCGCAGTAAATCTTAAGTTGGTCAAAGGGATAATTGAGAGACGGATCTTCACGGAAAGCAGTTAATAAATAATCTACCGTTGCGTGTACACGAGGTGCTATAAGCGCTCTGTGTGGGTACTGAATAACCATCTCGTAATTCCCTGGATCGTGTTTGCCCATAAGCACTATTTTCAACGACCCTTCTTTTAGATAGCGAAGCGCGTGATGAACCCCAACCTGAGCAATGCCGAGTCCCAGACAGGCTGCTTGAACTTGAGCTTCCGGTGCGGAAATAGTAATAACAGCATTGTCGGGTTCCATGGTTGTCAGGCTGCCATCTTCTGAGCGAAATCCCCATGGCGAGACCTTTCCACCTAAAAAGCGACGAGCTATCAAGTGATGTTTGCTTAGCTCTTGGGGGGACTGAGGGGCTCCATAGTTTTTAAGATACTCAGGAGAGGCGACGAGAATCATACCTAATTGACAGACTGGGCGAGATATCAGTGTCGAATCGACGATGCGTCCTCCCCTGATGGCCAGATCATATCCATCACGGATCAGATCTACCATTCTGTCATCAAAATCGACCTCCACGGACAGAGATGGATAGCGGGCTCGTAACCCTGAAAGCACGGGTAACACTTGCTCCCGTCCGAATGCTGCACTGGTTGAAATACGAACATGCCCACTAATTTCCATTTTTCTCGCGACGACAGCATCAACCGCAGTATCCAGAGCATCAATAGCAATACGCGCTTGCTTAAGAAAGAGTTTTCCCTCATCGGTGAGGCTCAGTTTACGGGTTGTCCTGTTCATCAGGCGTATACCCAAAACCTGCTCAAGACTCGCCACATTTTTACTGACCGCTGCCGAGCTTATCCCTAACGAGCGAGCTGCTGATGCAAAGCTCCCGACATCAGAGGCTTCGACAAATGAAAGTATGGCTCGGACACGTTGTGAAAGTTCCATATCTATACCTCGGGAAATGATGCTTAAGATGGTAAAAGACGTATGCGCTGATTGACAACTTGAGGTTATCAATTCATCAACCATATGTACTGTTAAATAATGGGTAAGCGTTGTGCATAATGGTCCCAACAACACATACGAGATACCGTCCTTTTTTCAAGTTAGCCATAAAGTACACCATTTCTCTAACAAGTTATGGTGAATTTCATAGATAGAATCTAAAAAACTATTTCTGTAGGTGGTTAACATTTCAGGAAAAACATCACACAGGGAATCCTTTTGTCTGGGCTTGATTATTATTCTTACTAAAGTCAGCGCCTGATAGAAATAGCAATTGTTGGAATGGGAGTCTTATGAAAGGAAATGGAAAGGCATTTTTTCATCTTTGATATATGCAATAATTTGAGGTTCTTTCACCATGAAAACGTTAGTTATCGTTTCTCACCCTTACGCTTCTCAATCACGGGTAATTAAAATGCTTCAACAAACTGTTGAAGCGCGAAACGACATTGTCGTTCGTAATCTCGAATCTCTTTATGGTAATACCATCAGTGAGTTTGATGTTGTGGCAGAACAAGCGGCCAGTGAAGACGCGGACCGCATCGTGTTCATGTACCCAACCCACTGGTTCAACCTTACTCCGAATCTTAAAGCTTATCTTAACGAAGTCTGGACTTATGGCTGGGCATTTGGTCCGGGGGGAGAGGCGCTTAAAGGTAAAGAAATGCTAGTGGTAACCACTGCCGGTGCCAGTGAGCATCTGTATTCCCATGATGGTTTGATTGACAGTACGATGGATGGCGTGCTCACCCCAATGAAGGCCAGTGCACGGTATGTGGGGATGAAGTACGTCGAACCTCTTGCATTCTTTGAAGTTACTCAAGCGGATAAAGAGACCTTATTAGATTTTCAGACTAAGCTCTCAGCGAGACTCCAATTCTGATAAGTCTGGCTATTTATTTTAAAGGGGTTCGTTATGAATAAAATGAAGTTAATTTTATCCGGGTTTATTTCTTTTCAAATACTTCTCATCGGGTTGTTTTCTGTCAACGCATCAATTGCTGCAGATAACGTTCATCGTTCAGCAATAAAAACACTTGTGATTGTTTCACATCCTTACCCAGAACGCTCTGTGATGATAAAAGGATTACAGCAGGCTGCAGAAAGTGTTGAAGGTGTGACTGTTAGAAATTTAGAAACTATTTATGGCTATGATACTCGTGGTATTGATAGCAATAAAGAAAAACTGCTTACACGCCAGAATGAACGCATTGTTTTTCTTTTCCCTACGCATTGGTTCAACATAACGCCTATGATGAAAGCGTATCTAAACGACGTTTGGGGAAGTGTAGGGCCGGGACTCTGGCAGGGCAAAGAAATGTTAATTGTAACGACTGCCGCAGGTGATGAAAGCACTTATGGTAGTTCAGGAAGGATTGGCATGAGTCTGGCAGAGGTTTTTGCACCAATGAAGGCCAGTGCACTGCATGCTGGAATGGTCTATTTACCGCCGTTAACATTCCAATCTGTCAGTTCTTCACGACTGCCTGAATATCAAAAAGAATTTATACAGCGGCTTGAGAAATAGCACCGTTTATATTTTAGATTATTTTCTGTGTCGAATAATATTAATTATCATTGTGATCAAGAGGCTCTATCGTGCCTCTTTTTTTTCAGTAAAATGCATGCCTAACGTGTTCATTATTATTAAATGGCAAGTTACCGTACTCCCGTAGTGTATCTATCGCGCAAAACCTGAACAAAAGCCATAAATGCTGGTGAATCTTTTCTGCGATGTGGATAAAAAATATGAAATCCATCAAAGTATGGAGACCATTCAGGTAAGACTGAAATCAGTTTTCCTTGTTTAATATAATCATCAGCTACATATTCAGGTATATACGCAATACCAATGCCATCAAGAGAAGCATCTAATTGATGAATGGTACTGTTGACAGTGTACAAGCCTTTGACTTTGAGACTGAACTTTTGCTCGCCTTTTTCAAACTCCCATGCATAAAGGCCACTAGTATCTGAATAGCGGACATTAATGCAATTATGGGTTAGCAAATCCTGCGGCGTTCGGGGTTTAGGATATCGGCTAAAATATCCTGGTGAGGCAACTAAGAGTTGACGCCAGTCATGGCTTATTCGAGCCGCAATCATATCGCTATTGAGGGAATCTCCGGGACGAATACCAGCATCAAAACGCTGTTCCACAATATCAGTGAAACCGTAGTCAATTCCAACCTCAATTTGGATATCAGGGTAGCGAGCAAAAAATTCGGGTAAAATAGGTCTGACGAGATACTGTATAACGTCATCAGAAGCAGTGATACGGAGCGTTCCTGTCGGCTTCTCCCTAAGTTCGCTTAGCCGACCTATCGCATCATCCACTTGCTCAAGCAAGGGGCCTATTTCATTGCTTAATCTTTCCCCCGCCTCTGTTGTCGAGATGCTGCGGGTGGTTCTCGCCAGCAGTCTGATACCCAGTCGTTCCTCTAGTGACTTCATTGCATGGCTGACAGCTGAAGGTGTGACACCCAATTCAGCGGCTGCTTTAGTAAAGCTACGCTGTCTGGCTACGCTTAAAAAGACTTTTAGTTCATCCACTGGCATCACCCCTTGCTATTTTTTATATCGTTGAATAAAACCCATGATATCAACTCTCTTTTTATTGATGAATTTTCCTCACAAGACATTTTAAAAAAAAAGGCAATTAAAAAACCGGCTAGGCAATGATAAAATAACGTTATTCAAGTGAGATGTAATTTACCATAAATATTAATTTTCTATCTATTTTTTAAACCCGATAAGGCCATGTTATGCAAAATTTTGTTTACCAAAATACCGCCAAAATTCTATTTGGTAGAGATCAGATCTCTAGCCTTTCCCAAGAGATTGCGCTAGATAAACGAGTCATGATCGTTTATGGAGGAGGGAGTGTTAAAAGAAATGGCGTTTTAAAACGAGTTAAAGACGCACTGCAAAATACAATTGTATTCGAGTTCGGTGGTGTCGAAGCTAATCCGCACTATGAAACGCTTATGAAAGCGGTGGATATTGTTAAGCAAGAAAAAATTGACTTCCTTTTAGCTGTTGGTGGCGGTTCAGTCATTGACGGCACAAAATTTATTGCAGCAGCAGCCTGTTATGAAGGTGATGCCTGGGATATTGTCAAAAGTTATGGCAGCGTTGTGGAAAAAGCCCTGCCGATTGGCTGCGTACTTACTCTCGCGGCTACTGGTTCAGAAATGAATAATGTTTCTGTTGTCACAAAGGCTGCGACAAAAGATAAACTTTTTTTTGCATCGCCTTATATTATGCCTCAGTTCTCTATATTGGAGCCTGAACTCACTTTTACGCTACCTGAAAACCAGACAGCTAATGGTGTGATTGATGCATTTGTTCATATTCTTGAGCAGTACATAACGTACCCAGTGAATGCAAAAGTACAGGACCGTCTTGCGGAGGGGCTGCTGAATACACTCAAAGAAGAAGGTCCAAAAGTATTAGTATCCCCAGAAGATTATGATGCCAGAGCAAATATTATGTGGTCGGCTACGATGGCACTTAACGGCCTGCTCAGTACAGGCACGCCTGCTGACTGGGCTACTCACTTAATTGGGCAGGAAATTACTGGGCTGTATGGTCTCGATCATGCTCAAACATTAGCTATCGTTATGCCTGCTATCTGGCAATATTGCCGTTCAGAAAAGGCGGAAAAACTTGCTCAGTATGGCACCAGAGTTTGGGATATACCGGCTTCTGATACTGACACAATGGCCGAGCAAGCTATTCAGGCGACCATTAAATTCTTTGAGGAAATGGGAGTAAAAACGCATTTGTCTGACTATGGACTGGGTGAGGAAATTATTCCTGAAGTTATTAATAAACTTGAAGAACATGGGCATGTTGCTTTAGGCGAGCACTCTGCTATCACGACTGAGAAGGTTGGGGAAATTCTGAGA
This sequence comes from Pectobacterium polaris, assembly GCF_002307355.1. Classification (NCBI taxonomy): domain Bacteria; kingdom Pseudomonadati; phylum Pseudomonadota; class Gammaproteobacteria; order Enterobacterales; family Pectobacteriaceae; genus Pectobacterium; species Pectobacterium polaris. Next base: position 2,764,282 of record NZ_CP017481.1, read on the forward strand.
CTGGCTCTTTAAGATGTATTGTCAATCGTTATGGCAATATCATTCTTTCCATAGAGAAAGAAAAGTAATAACTGAAGGGTAAATAGCGTTATTAATACGCGAAGCTTCAGTTTTCTTAAGTTTTAACCAAGAATTAATCAGCCCAAAAGAAATTGCCATTTAATAAAGGATGGCAATTTCTGAGGGTGAATTATAGTCGATATCAAGTGATAAAAAGGTCGTGGTAGGCCTTGTATGAAATAATAACACGCCATCACCAGAGCAACCCGATGTGGCCGTTGTTGAACACGGTATGACCTCGAACAGCACATTTCCGGAAATAAGCGTAGGGTGGCTAAAGCGTCGCGGTATTAGGCTTAGATATTTGGGCATAGGCCGTTACATTTATGCCGACGTTTTCTCTCGCTTTCTCTCGCAGTGTTGCTATATCCCGCTTTGGAGCAACGCCAAACATACGACTGTATTCGCGACTGAATTGTGATGGACTTTCATATCCAACCTCGAAAGCCGCCGTTGAAACGTCACGGTGTTCGTTCAGCATCAGTCGTTTCGCCTCATTCAGGCGCAACCATTTTTGATACTGAATTGGACTCATCGCCGTCAGTTGCCGAAAGTGCTGATGGAATGATGGCGTACTCATCTGAGAATGGTGAGCCAACTCTTCAACCCGCAAGGGCAATGCAAAGTTCACCTTGAGCCAATCTATCGCCTTTCCAATTCGGTGCCCATGGCCATCGACGGCTGCAACTTGTCGCAGCCTGGCAGCCTGATCGCTCATCAACAACCTGTAGTGAATCTCACGTTGAATCATTGGCTCAAGAATGGGGATGGCCTCTGGTTCATCCAACAATGCCACTAGACGGCTGAACGGCGCTAAGATCGCCTCCGTGACGGTACCAATACCTACGCCGGTACTTACTGATCTATCCCTTCGAGACGACAAATTGCCGTGGGCGATCAACTCAGCCAAAACTCGCTGATCCAGTTTGAATGCTAACCCTAAACACGGTCGGTCACTGCTTGCCTCTGTGACTTCTGAGTTCGCGGGCAGGTCAAGCGATGTGACCAGAAATCGCGATGAATCATATTCGTAGCCCTCACCACCGACCCACATCTTCTTGGCCCCATCCACAACCAGAACGATGCTGGGGGGAACCATACAACTGACTGGTGGAGCGGGTGCATTGCGGCGAAAGAGATCCAAACCCGGAATCGCAGTGCCGAAATCGCCTGTGCCAGGTGTGCGCTCACCGATGTCGCTAATCAGCGTACTCAGGTAGTCATCTCGTTGCTTCTTGGGGGATTGTGCAGAAATCATCTTGGCTCGCTCCTCTACGAATTTCACTTCTCACTGTAGCCTATCTGAGACGCGTAAGCCTATAGGACCTGCAAAGGTTCATAGGATTAGGCATGTAAACCATAGAAATATGCTAATGGAACGCAGGTCAAAGATTCTACAATCCTCACACCAAGAACGAGCATGCCTTGGCGCTTGGAATTAGTAGACACGCCAACAGGCCGAGCTGTGATAGCGGTTGGGTCTGGACGAGATAAAACAGAACAGTGGTCGTGTTACCAGAACCGTTTGTAGGCTGCGCTGGAACGCTCATCGACAACGTACCAAATCAATGAACAAAACGGGTATGTCAACGGCATGCCAGCATCTCCTGTGTTATGAGTAATGAGGAAATACTTACGTGTTATTAGATCGCAGCAGCCAACATTTTCATGGCGAAGAACGAAAAGCATGGGGCGCCGTAGTTGCGATGTCTTTGGCCGCCTTCGCTTTAGTCGCCTCGGAATTTATGCCTGTCAGCCTGTTAACACCTCTGGCAACTGACTTACTGATCACCGAGGGTCAGGCAGGTATGGGTATCTCGGTATCCGGACTGTTCGCCCTGTTCACCGCGCTTTTGATTACACCCATCGCCGCCAAGGTGGAACGCAAGCGCCTACTGTTATCTATGATCCTGCTTATGGTCGTTTCTGGAACAATAGTTGCGTTCGCTGCCAACTACGAAATGTTCATGGCTGGACGAGCGCTCATCGGCGTGGCAATTGGCGGTTTCTGGTCACTTAGCGCTGCCACATCCATTCGTCTTGTTCCAACCCATCAAGTGCCAAAAGCCCTTGCATTCGTCAACGGTGGCAATGCACTCGCCACGGTTATTGCAGCGCCAGTGGGCAGTTACCTCGGCGCTTTCATCGGCTGGCGATGGGCATTCTTTACCGTGGTTCCGGTCGCCATGATAGCACTTGCGTGGATCATGCTCAGCATGCCCAGACTGGCACCTCGTCCCACATCGTCAGGCTCGGGCAATGTTCTCCTGCTTCTCAAGAAGCCGCCCATCGCATTGGGGATGTTAGCAGTCGCGGGTTTCTTCATGGGCCAGTTTATGCTGTTCACGTACCTGCGACCTTTCCTTGAAACGGTAACCCGACTCGATATCTCGATGGTGTCTTTCGTGCTGCTGCTGATCGGCGTCGGTGGCCTTATCGGTACGTTTCTGATCGGAGCCTTCCTGAAAGACGGCGGCCTGTACAAAACACTGGTCAGCGTGCCGATCATGATGGCGATCATCGCACTGGCGCTGGTGGAATATGGTGATGCCATGTTAACGACCGCAGTACTTCTGGTCATTTGGGGGCTAATCGCGACGGCGACGCCGGTGGCGTGGTTCACCTGGATTGCACGTTCGGTTCCGAATGACGTCGAGGCAGGTGGTGGCCTTTTCGTTGCCATTTGCCAACTCGCGATTGCTCTCGGAGGCACTGTCGGCGGAATCCTTTTTGACACGCTCGGCTACCGGGCGACGTTCGAAGTTAGTGCACTTCTGCTTGCTGCGACTGCCGTTCTCTCTTACCTCGCGGGCCGGTCAGCAGTTAAAGCTGCTAGCAAAGAAGACGTTCATGCGAGAGAGGCTCTGGCATTGGGCGAGTGAATGATGCGCGGTATTACGGAATAGGCCATCCCGATGTGTATCAGATCCAACATGAACGGCAGAGCAGTACCCGATATCGGTATGTATTAGGCAAAAATGTCGTGGAGTGAGTTGTCATCGCCTTTTCTCGGCGAGCCATAACCCTGCTTCACACCTTTTGTAATCAAGAAAAATTGACTTAAAAGGAGCTAGAGATGGAGCAATTCTCTTTCTACAACCCGACCCGAATTGAATTCGGATCAGGAAAGGAAGCCGAGATCGGAAAGCACCTCACCGAGCACCGGATTAGCAACGTTCTGCTGTGCTACGGAAGCGAACGTATTAAACGTGAGGGATTGTTTGATGTCGTGAGCCGAAGCCTTGCAGAGCAAGGTATCACATTTGTAGAACTTGGCGGCATCGTCAGCAATCCAGTTCTTTCGAAAGTTCGTGAAGGCATCGAACTCGCCCGAGCACATGGTGTAGACGCCGTCCTGAGCGTAGGGGGTGGTTCCGTGCTTGACAGCGCCAAGGCGATCGCTGCGGGCGCACAATACGAAGGTGATGTATGGGATCTGTTTGTCGGGAAGGGGGCTCTTACATCGGCACTCCCCTTGTTTGCGATCCTAACGATCGCAGCGACGGGCAGCGAAATGAACGGTTATGGCGTGGTCACTAACGAAGAGACTCAGGAAAAGTTATCCATCGGTAATGACCACACACGTCCCAAGGTATCCATACTCAGCCCGGCGCTCATGGCCGGTGTATCACGCGACTATCTGGCCTATTCGGCTGCTGACATCATCTCGCATCTTATCGAGGTGTATTTTACCGCAACGGTTCAGCCCAAATTGCAGTCACGTCTCGTCGAATCGCTGATTAATACCGTGATCGACACAACGCGTTCGTTGCTGGATAACCCTGCCGACGATGCTGCGCGTGGGGAGTTTGCCTGGGCAGCCACACTGGCGCAAAACGGCCTGACGTTCTCCGGCTGTGCGGGGTTCGGCTACCCCAACCACGCAATAGAGCATTCATTGTCGGCGCTGTTCAACGTGCCGCACGGTGCGGGGCTTTCAGTTGTTATGCCTGCCTGGATGAAGTGGTACCAGGAGCAGAATAAATCTCAGTTCGAGCGCTTTGCCAAGTATGTGTTCGGTTTACCGTCGGCCGAAGAGGGCATTGCTGCATTGGAACGCTGGTTCGTCGAGATCGACACACCCATCCGCTTGGGACAGTTAGGCATACAGGAATCGGATCTACCCGCCATCGTGGCCAACGTGCAAATCAATGTGAAGGCGTTCGGCATCGCAGATGCCTATCCCCCCCATGTAGTGACAGACATTCTCAAACGCGCGCTGTGAGGCGAGCACTATTTACCTAATCCTGAAGGAGTAAAGCTATGACCCGTTTATTTTCTCCAACGAATTTCTTCAAAGTTGCACTCATCGCAAGTGCTATATCAATGGTCGGCGTACAGTCAGCTACGGCTCAGACTCAGGCGTCTACCGCAGATACACCGTTGCAATTGGTCCAAACTTGGGACAAGACCTTCCCCCAGAGCAAGAAAGTTGATCACCAGAAGGTCACCTTCAAAAATCGCTACGGCATCACCCTTGCCGCCGACCTGTATCTACCAAAGAACCGTGAGAATCAGAGTCTGCCTGCGCTGGTGGTTGGCGGTCCGTTCGGTGCAGTGAAGGAACAAGCATCAGGCTTGTACGCGCAAACTCTTGCCGAGCGCGGTTTTGTTACGCTGGCCTTCGATGCTTCCTATACAGGGGAGAGCGGCGGCGAGCCACGTAACGTAGCGTCACCGGATATTAACACTGAGGATTTCATGGCGGCGGTGGATTTCATCGGGCTGCAACCCTATGTCAATCGTGAGCGTATCGGTGTGATTGGCATCTGCGGTATGGGCGGCATAGCATTGAATGCCGTGGCTGCCGACAAGCGTGTCAAAGCCGTTGTCGCCAGTACCATGTATGACATGAGCCGTGTCATGTCTAAAGGGTATAACGATAGCGTGACGCCAGAACAACGGGAGCAGACGCTGGAGAAATTGAGTCGGCAGCGCTGGGAAGATGCGGCAAACAAAACACCCGCTTACCAACCGGCCTATAACCACTTGAAGGGCGGCGAAGCGCAGTTTCTGGTTGATTACGCTGACTACTATATGACGCCACGTGGTTATCACCAGAGGGCTGTCAACTCTGGTAACTCTTGGACGGTCACCACGCCGCTGTCGTTCATGAATATGCCGATCCTGACTTACATCAAAGAAATTTCGCCACGTCCTATCCTGTTTGTCCACGGTGAAAAGGCTCACTCGCGTTACTTTGCGGAAACTGCTTATGAAGCCGCAGCGCAGCCGAAAGAACTCCTGATCGTTAAAGGTGCCAGCCACGTTGATCTGTATGATCGCATGGACAAGATTCCCTTCGACGCGATGACGACGTTCTTCAATAAATATCTGTAAAACCGATAAATTTGGGGGAAGCATATGGATATCACCTACAACTTCAAGGGACAGGTTGCCCTAGTCACTGGCGCAGCGATGGGAATGGGGCTAGCCACCGCACGCGCGTTCGCACGAAGCGGCGCGTGTGTAGTGTTGGCCGATCGCAATGGTGAACTTGCTGTTCAGCATGCTAGCGCCCTCGTGGCCGAGGGGGCTAGCGCTTTAGGGGTGACTTGTGACGTGACAGACGAAGCCCAGATCGCTTCGACTGTGGATCGAGTCATCGCTGAATATGGGCAGTTGGACATGGCCTTCAACAACGCTGGCATCCAGGTGCCGCCATGTAATGCAGCTGAAGAGTCGGCCGAGGCATTCCAGCGGGTCGTGGCCGTCAACCAGTTTGGCGTTTGGGCAAGCATGAAGCATGAGCTTCGGGTAATGCGTTCCCGAGGAACTGGGGCAATCGTTAACAATTCATCGCTAGGCGGTCTGGTTGGGCTGCCCGGTCGAGCGTCCTATCATGGTACCAAGCATGCCGTTCTGGGCATGACCAAGAGCGCGGCAGTGGAGTATGCGGCTCTTGGCATACGCATCAACGCGATATGTCCAGGCACCATCGACACACCGATGGTGCAGGACATGCTCAACGGACAACCAGAGGCGATGGCTGCTATCCTGAAGGAACACCCGATTGGGCGAGTGGGGCGAGACGATGAGATCGCCGCCGCAGTCCTGTGGCTCCGCAGCTCCGCAGCGAGCTTCGTGATCGGCGTCGGCCTTCCTGTGGACGGTGGTTTCACTGCCCATTGAATGCGCTGATATGGAATGGCAGCCCATCAATCGTGTTGGTGGGCTGCCTATATCGGTCGCAACAATCCCTATCCCCGATAACGGATACCTTCTCGCTTATGGCATATGATATGAGAAGCACACTGATTGGTCTGAGTTGCTTTCTGGCTGCTTCAGCTTTTGCGGCGAGTTTGCCTGAGCCACTACGGGCAAAGGCTGCCGAACTGGCCTACGACGGACTCACCCGAGGGCCTGTACCCATTCCACCCGCCGAGCGGGTCCTGCAAACCGTTGAAGCAACCTCTTGGTTCAAGGTCGCCGACCAAGGGCTTATTCTGGAAGGAGCGATTTTCGACGCTAATGGTAACCTGCTTTTCTGCGATGTGACGGGGCGCCGTGTGCTGCGCTTGTCACCGGACCGGAAATTGTCCACCATCATCACTTTAGAGGGACTACGACCGGGTGGACTGGCGCTGCATAAGGACGGCCGCCTCTTTATTGCCGCTATTGATCTCGATGCTGGGCGAGGCGCTATCTTTGCGTTGAGTCCTGATGGTTCATCCTTGAAGAGCATCATTGATACCGACGCTGGATACTTACCCAATGATCTGGTGTTCGACAGCCAGGGCGGTTTCTACTTCACAGACTTCAAGGGTTCTTCTACGGAACCAAAGGGCGGCGTGTACTACGTCACACCTGATTTCGCTACGATCAAACCCGTCTTGCCAAACTTATCAATGGCGAATAGCCTTGCCCTCAGCCCAGACGGTAAAACCCTGTGGGCCAGCGAATTCGGTCGCAACCTCTTGCATCGTGTCGAATTGGCCGATCCGACGACAATCGCCCCAATCGGCTCTGCCATTCCCTACCGATTTACAGGGCCAGCACCGGACTCGATGCGCGTGGATGCAGATGGCAATGTCTACGTGGCGATTTATGGGCAAGGCCGAATTATGGTCTTCAACCGTAACGGCATTCCCATCGGACAAATTTTGTTGCCTGAGAGGGATAACGGGAAGAACCTGCATTCAACCAGTCTGGCTATACGGCCTGGTACCAATGATCTTTATGTCGTTTCCAGCGATGGTCCTGGCGGACAGCAGGCCGCTATTTTCCACTCAAAGGTTTTTGGCTTAGGTCTTACACCCGAGGTAGTTCATCAGTGAAAGCTTTCAATATCTGGTCTGTGATCAAAGTGGGGCTGATTATTGCTCTTGTGTCTGTACTGGCCGTGGTTGCTTATCTGCAGCATCCCTTGTTTGGTCAGCTTCCAACTGAGGAGCAATTGGCACGCATCACGCAGTCGCGGAACTACCTTCAGGGAGAATTCCGAAACCAACTCGAAACGCCGTTACTGACAACCGATGAATCACAGTTCTCAATCATGTTAAGTAACAGTTTCGGCAACAATGGCAATCCGCGGCCTCCGGGCGCGCTCCCTGCGATGAAAACAGATCTCAAAGCCCTTGATGCAAAAAGGGATTTGGTAGTCTGGCTGGGGCATTCGTCATACTTTGTACAAATGTCTGGGAAACGCATCCTGATTGACCCAGTGTTCAGTGCCAACGCCGCGCCAATCCCGTGGGCCAACGAGGCATTTGAGGGCACAAATCTGTATAGCGCACAGGACATGCCTGACATTGATGTATTGCTGATAAGCCACGATCACTACGACCATCTGGACTATCCCACCGTTCTGGCGCTTCGAGACAAGGTCAAACGAGTGGTCGTTGGCCTTGGCGTTGGGGCGCACTTCAAACGTTGGGGCTACTCTGCTGAGCAGATTCAGGAAGCTGACTGGAATGACATCGTCAAGGAATCTCCTGAGCTGGATATCCACGTCGTTCCGGCCCGACATTTTTCCGGCCGTACGCTGACGCGGGACCAGTCACTCTGGGTTGGTTTTGCGCTATTATCGCCGCAACGTCGTATCTTCTTTAGTGGCGACTCAGGATACGGCCCGCATTTCGCCGCAATCGGCCAGCAACTAGGACCCTTTGACTGGGCAACGGTCGATACAGGGCAGTATGACCCGCGCTGGGCTTATGTGCATATGAATCCCGAAGAGGCTGCTCAGGCTGCTGAAGATTTAAGGGCACGCACGTTTACACCAGGCCATGCAGGCCGCTTCTCAATTTCGCCTCACGACTGGGATGACCCATTTAAGCGAATCACAACGGCAAGCGCCGGGCGTGGATATGCGCTATGGACACCAGAAATTGGTCGCACGATTTATTTAGACGACCAGGCACAGACGTTTACCCGGTGGTGGGAGCAAGTGCGATAGCGCTTATTTTTGAGTGGTTAAGAGATATTGGGGGTCACTCCGTCATCGAACCAACGTGACCCTCAATCTGACCACCAGATTCTCCCGATACTGAGGGAAAACGGAATGTACACCGGAAAGATTTTTGCACGTGAAGGTATTGAATAAAGTGATAAAAACAAAAATCCCGCTTAAGTTTCCTTAAGCGGGATTTTCTAAATTTGGCTCCTCTGACTGGACTCGAACCAGTGACATACGGATTAACAGTCCGCCGTTCTACCGACTGAACTACAGAGGAATCGTGTGAACGGGGCGCATAATAACGGCGTGTGCCGCGCATGTCAAAGGCGTAAACCACAAAATTGCACTGTTCGGTGAGAGAATGTTCAATTTGCCGATATTTTTGGCAAATATCGGCATTTTATCGCGTCCTGCCATCGCTAGAGTGTATTTAGCGGCGCTTTCTGTTTATCGGAAAACGCATACAGCGGCCCTTTTCCTGACAGCGTAAATAGGGATATCGCGGTAAAGGAGAGGGCAATGCCGCCTAAAATCAGGTAAGTGCCATGAAAACCGATGCTGTCATACATATTGCCAGCAAAGATCGACATGAAGATGATGGATACTTGTTTAAAGAAGCAGAAGCACACCAGATAAATTGTCGCGGAAAAGCGGACTTCAAAGACCGTAGTAATGTATTTGAAGCAACCGACAATCAGGAACGGCACTTCAAACATGTGCAGCGTTTTCAGCACAATCACTTCCAGTACGGAACTGGCAAAGGCCGAGCCAATAATGCGCACGGACATAATTGTACCAGCAATGAGCAGGGCGTTTTTACCACCGATACGGTTCACAATCAGCGGTGCGAAAAACATGATGCTGGCATTAAGCAATTCACCCAGCGTGGTGACGTAGCCAAATACTCGCGTCCCTTCTTGTCGGGTCTCGAAAAACGAGGTGAAGAAGTTGGCAAACTGCTGATCGAACACATCATAGGTGCAAGAAACGCCGACGACATAGAGAGTTAGAAACCAGATTTTGCGTTCTTTCAGCAGTTCAGCTGCCATTTTCAGGTTGAACGGTTTCTGGTTGGAACCCACCTGATCGGCAACGAGAGCACTGGATGAGGCCTCTGGTTTCGCCAGCAGCAACAGGATGGCGAGGATGACGGCACAACCGGAACCCAGCCAGAAAACGAACTGGTTATTGATGGTAAACATAATACCGACGATAGACGCACAGAGCGCCCAGCCGAGACAGCCGAACAGACGTGCACGGCCAAATTCAAACTGGCTACGGCGGCTGACTTTCTCGATATAGGCCTCAATAGCTGGTGCACCGCCGTTGTTGATGAACCCCAGGTAAATCCCACCGACGATAGAACCTAAAACGATGTTGTATTTTAGTAATGGGCCGAAAACATAAATAAAGAACGGAGCAAAAAACACCAGCATAATGGTAATAATCCATAGCAGGTGTTTTCTCAATCCCAATTTATCGGAGAGTAAGCCAAATATCGGCTGAAATAGCAGAGCGAAAAAGGAAATGCAGGCGAAGATAATTCCCGTGTCGCTTTTACTTATTTGGTTAATATCATGAAGCCAAATAGGGAAGAAGGGGAAGTAAGCCCCCATGATGAAGAAATAGAAAAAGAAAAACAGGCCGAATATCCAGAAATTCTTATTATGTAGGTAGTACATATTGCTTTCTCCGATATGCATAATATCCGCAACCTTTATTTTGATGGCGGATATACACTTGCTGGATACAATCAGGATGGAAAGAGGCGGTATACCCGTCATACTTCAAGCCGCAGGGTGTTGGCTACGCTCAGTTACCCGAATCACTTACTTGAGTAAGCTCATCGTGATGCCTTCTCTTGCCGCCTGCCTGCAACTCGAATTATTTAGGGTAGATACCCGCTCTCTTTCGTTGTTTTTTTAATACTGTTTTTTCATATCAATACGGCTGGTGATGTTGCATGGCGACGCGATAGTGATAATGCGTGGCCGTGAGTAAATCATCGCGATGAACGCTAGGGCTCCAGGAGTCATCGCCGCCAATTCCCATGTGGAAGCCATCCAGATTGAGCCAAACGCCTTTTTCCTTTTCTAATAAATGATGGTGAGTACACGTCATCAATTGCGTTAGCCCGTAGCGGCTTAACCCAAAATGGAAGTTGCCGGCGATCGTCCATTTGCCATACGTCAGCGTGCGCGTATTACAGCGCAGCCCGTTTTCCGTCGGGAAAATGTAAGGTGTGTGAAGGTCATCCAGCGGCAGATTCCAGTGCCCATACTGTGCTGCGAGCTGTCGGTCTGGGTAATTTTCATGAGGCCCAAGTCCGACCCAACTGACCTGAGGCGCGACGTCGGCTAACTGGCAACTCAAGCCCACTCTGGCCAGTGACGGCAGCACGGTGGCGACATCAACATCGACATCCACGGTCATCACGCCATGCGCATCAATCTGCCAGCGCTTTTTACTCCGCAGCAGGATCTGTCCGGCATGGCGGAATACGTGCTCGGTGACAATGTGTACGGCATCGGCGAGTTGGTCAGCCTGAATCGCAACACACTGCGTCTGCAGTTGATAAAGACCAGCTGATTTCCAACGTTCGGCCCATGCGCGTGGATCGATGCGATCGACCTCGCTGATACCGATGTCGTTATCCAGCGGTGCCCGAACAAACTGATCCTGCAAGGGAGTTAATAGCGTTGGCGCATCTGCCGTCCACCACTGTTCCAGCCAGCCGCTCTGGCGGTTAAAGCGCCAATGCTGTTCGCCCTGAACGATGTCAAAGTACGCATCGGATGATCGCAAAACGAGGGGATTCTTCTGTCCAGAACAAGGTGCCTCGGGAAAATGAAGCGGTGCAGGAAGTTGCCACTGATCCCAGGCGCAGCGGTGATTGGCTTCTGACCAGGCGGTGGTTTTCGGCTGTACAACTTCAACATTGAGCCAAAGTTCCCCTGCGCAATCGACAGTGGGGAGGGCTTCCAGCAGCGTCAGAGTCTGGGTGGCCTGCGGAGCGAGCGTCAGCGGTAACGAACCTTCTGCGAGCGTCTTATCATTCAGCGTAATGCACCAGTTCAACTGCTCATTGTCCGTATGGCGAAACAGGTATTCGCTGGTGACGCGCAGCTCACACGGTGATTCAGCCTGCCAGGCGAATTGAATGTGCTGCTGTGCCCGCTGGGCTTCATACAGGCTGGGATGCGGGGTGCGATCGGGAAAAAGCAGGCCGTCCAGACAGAACTGGCGATCGTTAGGCATGTCGCCAAAATCTCCACCGTACGCCCAGTAGGTATTGCCTTGTTCGTCGCGGCGGGTCAGTGCCTGATCGACCCAGTCCCAGATAAATCCGCCCTGTAACCGAGGATATTGACGGAATGCCTGCCAGTAGCGGGCGAATCCTCCCAGACTGTTGCTCATCGCGTGCGCGTACTCGCAGAGGATGAGGGGCCGATGCTCGTCTGGCATGCTGACCCATTTGGTGATCGACCATTTTGGGACGCTGGGGAAGGGCTGATCCTCATCAACGCGGGCGTACATTGGGCATACAATGTCGGTCGCACGGCTATTCGCGCCGCCGCCTTCGTAATGCACAGGGCGGGTGGGATCGTGGCGTTTGATCCACTGGTAGAGTGCATCATGATTTGCGCCGTAGCCGGATTCGTTCCCCAATGACCAGATAATGATGCAGGGATGATTGCGGTCGCGCTGCACCATCCTTGATACGCGTTCGCTGTAGGCTGGCAGCCAGACCGGATCGTCTGATAGACGATTCATCGGCTGCATGCCGTGCGTCTCAATGTTTGCTTCATCCACAACATACAGGCCGTAGCGATCGCACAGCCGATACCACAGCGGATGGTTGGGATAATGTGAGCAGCGTACGGCGTTAAAGTTATGCTGCTTCATCAGCATAATATCGTGCCGCATTGTGTCTTCATCCATGACCTGACCGTGTTGCGGATGGTGTTCGTGACGGTTAACCCCGCGAATCAGCAGTGGTTGACCGTTCAGCAGCAGCAGGCCGCTGCGGATTTCAACTTTTCTGAAACCGACATCATAGGCTTCAGCTTCGATCAGTTCGCCTTCCGCCGTTTCCAGTGAGATGACAGCGCGATACAGGTGCGGCAGTTCGGCGCTCCACAGGTCGGGCTGTGGCACGTCAATGCGGAGAAAAGATTTATCATGATAGGCACCGCGTTCATCGACAATATTGCTGCCGAACGCCTGCCGCGTACCACCGATGAGCTTATTACCACGCCAAAGCTGTGCGTGGACGCGATGGTTTTTGGCCTCCGCTTCAGAGAGCGTTGCCTTCACCTGAATATCCAGCGTGCCGTGGCGGAAATCGGCGCTGAGCGGCGTAGTGAGCTGGATATCGCTAAGGTGTACCGTCGGTTTGTGCATAAGTGTGACGTCGCGGAAAATACCGCTCATACGCCACATGTCCTGATCTTCCAGATAGCTGCCGTCAGACCAGCGTAGCACCATCACCGCCAGCCGATTCTCACCGGTCGTCAGATAACGACCGATATCAAACTCCGCAGGCAGGCGACTATCCTGCGAATATCCCACCCAGTGGCCGTTACACCAGAGATAAAACGCGGAGTTAACGCCATCAAAAATAATCCGGGTTTGTCCGCTACTGATCCAGTCGTGATTGACTTTAAAAGTGAGCGAGTAACAACCTGTAGGATTGTCTTCTGGCACATAGGGTGGGTTGACGGGGATTGGGTATTTTACGTTGGTGTAAATCGGGGTGTCATAGCCCTGTAGCTGCCAATTGGCAGGCACCGGAATGGTGTCTGAATCAGGCAGATCCTGCTGTAACCAACTTTCTGGTACGGCTTCCGGGCGGGTGAAATAGCTAAACGTCCATTCACCATTCAGGCGACGAAGCCGCTGAGAAGGCTCATCTTGCTGTGCGGCAGCCACGCTGCGCCAGCTGTTGAACGGTGGGTGAGCTGGGAGCCGCTGATAGTGAGTACAAGCTGGGTTTTCCCAATCACGTCGGGCAAGGATCTCTTGCAGTGTGGCGCGATGGCGTGCTGGATACGGTAAAACGGTATCGCTCATGATGGCTTGGCTCCTGAACGTCTTAAGTCTGTTTCTGTGATTGGATATTTAAATTGTTATCCGCTCACAATTTCTGTTTCTCATAACATATCGACTCGTCAGGGCGAGTAAAGTGGAATGTGACAATAAAGTGGAAGCGATCACAAAGATCGTTTGTAAAATGAGTAGCGATACATCGAATTTGGAAAGCACTACGCAGTAAATTAACGAGAGATGATAAATAACTTATTGTTTATCATCTTATTTTGTTAGGGTTTGGCATCGGGTGGTGAAAAAGGTGCTGTTGTGTAAAGGGTTACAAATAATGTAAGGGGTTACAAACATAAAGGGTTACAGCCTTTGTAGCTGGCGTGTAATGTCCAACAGGTTTTTGGTGAGTTCTTGCAGGGAGGCATGGGTTGATGAATGTACGGCGGTGCTATGGCGTACGATCAGTTCGGTGGGTAACAGCAGCGATGTGCTCTGGGTAGAATCGCGCAGCGTCTCGAGCAAACGAGTGACGCCTTCTTTACCTAATAGCCTGAAATCCTGGCGAATGGTTGTCAGTGGTGGGGTGTAATACGCGCTGTCCTGAGTATCGTCAAAACCGATCACTGACATCTGCTCTGGTACGCGCAGGCCATACTCGTGCAGCGCACGTAGGACGCCAAGCGCCATTTGATCGTTCGCGACAACAATGGCGGAGACGCGCAGGGATTCTCCCAACAGGGCCAGCGTCTGGTGGTAACCGGATGCGGCGCTCCAGTCACCGTGTAGCACCGAAGCAGGGGGGAGCTGCTGTTTTTCCAGCTCGGCTAGCCAGCCTTCATAACGCAGGCGAGCGGAGATCGATGTCATTGGTCCGGTCAACAGGGCGATGTGTTGATGCCCCAGTTGTACCAGATGTGTGATGGCTAAACGTGCGCCGTGATCGGGGTCGAACATGACGTTGAGTATGTCGGTATGCGGATCGGCATCCATAAACAGGACAGGCGTGTCGGCACAGGTCTGGCTAATGTGGGCGACTTCATCCGTGGCTAACGGAACATTCACGATAACGCCGCTGACCCGCTGAGAAAGTAGGTCATTAACGGCGTTATTGCAGGTGTTGACATCCGAGCTGCTCAGCATGGACATCACGATGTTAATACCTAGTTGGCCGGCGGTGGTCTTAATCGCTGCGGCAATTTGTGAAGGCGCGTGCAGTGAAAGATCGGTAGTGACCAGCCCCAGCGTGGTGATGGTTTTCCCTGCCAACTGCTGTGCAACGCGGTTTGGTGTGTAGTTAAGCGCCGCCATCGCCTGTTCCACTTTACTGCGAGTACGGGATGAAACATGAGGCGCTTGGTTCAGCACGCGGGAAACCGTCTGATAGGAAACCCCTGCGTACTCGGCGACATCGTTTAAGGTTATGGGTTTCTGTTTCATAGCGGCTATTCCGTGCGTGATTCTATGCGTAAAAGAGCATCATCATAACAAATCGCGCGGGGAATCCGTAACAGGCGTATGTATTCCGGCGCAATCAAAGCAGGCCGAAGAGAAACTGACGTTTATAGGCGTTTTAGATGTTTGTAAAAGTAAAACCGGGAGCAAACGCTCCCGATTTGAGGCGGATGGTTACCCGATGTTTACTGCTCGGACAACACAAACATGCCGTAAGGGTGGATTTGCAGATAGTAGCTGTCGCCCGGATTCGGCTGAAGCTGGGTTGCGTTAACCTGCAACAGCATTGACTGACCGTGCCAGTCCACCTGCACTTCGTACTGCGGTCCCATGTAGGCGACCTGCGTGATGGTGCAGCGCTGGCTTTCGTCACCCTGATGGCTGAGCGTAATGGCTTCCGGGCGAATACCGACAACGGATTCGCTTAATCCGGCGGCAAAACCCTGCGGACGCGGAATGAGGTAGCCGTAGATATTCACGCTGTCTGCTGTGAAGGTGGCAGGGAAAATGTTGGCATCTCCCATAAAGCTGGCCATGAAGCGGGATGCGGGCTGGCGATAAAGCTCCTGCGGCGCACCCAACTGCATGATTTTGCCTTTGTTCATCACGAGAACCATGTCGGACACCGCAAAGGCTTCGCTCTGATCGTGCGTAACATACAGCGAGGTGATGTTGAACTGCTGCTGAAGCTCACGGATTTTCTCACGCATGCTGCGGCGCAGGTTGGCATCAAGGTTACTCAGCGGCTCATCGAACAGCAGCACTTTAGGTTTGAGGATCAGCGCACGCGCCAGAGCGACACGCTGCTGCTGTCCACCAGAAATCTGGTCGACGTAGCGATCTTCAAATCCGGCCAGATCGACCAGCGCCAGCGCTTCTTTTACACGCTGATTGATTTCTGCCTTCGGACGACCGAGCATTTTCAGCCCGTAGCCGATGTTTTCTCCCAGCGACATATGCGGGAAGAGGGCGTAAGACTGGAACACCATGCAGATATCGCGCTGTTGAATGGAGCGCTCGGTGACGTCTTCGCCATCGATGAAAATCTGGCCTTCTGTCGGCTTTTCCAGACCGGCAACGGCCCGGAGTACCGTGGTTTTACCGCAGCCAGACGGCCCCAGCAGCGTGACCATTTTTCCCTGAGGGATCGCCAGATTCAAATCATCAATGACGGTGTTGTTGCCGAAGCGTTTAGTGATGTGCTTCAGTTCGACAAAGCTTTTTTCAGTATTCAAGGTAATCACTCCGCTTAGGCATTATTCTTGGCTTTGGTGCGAGAAACCCGCGCTTCACCGACCAGATAATCGAACAGGAAAATAATGGCCAGCATGACCACAATCAGGATGGAACCGTAGGCAATCGCCATACCGTATTCACCGTCTTCCACGCGGTTAAGAATGTAAGACGTGGCGACGCGAGTATCTGGTGTAACCAGGAAGATAATGGCGCTGACGGTAGTAATGGCGCGCACGAAGCTGTAAATCAGCGCAGACAAAATGGCCGGACGCAGCAGCGGGAGCAGAATATAGAACACCGTGCGCATCGAACCCGCACGCAGGCTGAGTGACGCCTCATCGAGCGATTTATCCAACTGTCCCAGTCCGGCAATACCCGCACGGATACCAACCGGCACGTTACGCATTACCATCGACATGATGACGATCACCGCCGTTCCCGTTAAGTAAACCGGCGCGCTGTTAAAGGCCAGAATGTAAGACACACCAGCAACCGTACCCGGTACCGCAAAGCACAGCATGGTGGTGAACTCGATAGCCTTCTTGCCGTAGAACTGCTGGCGCACCACGATGTAGGCGATAAGTAGCCCGAACAGTGCCGTAATCGGTGCTGCGATACCTGCGAACAACAGCGTATCCAGCAGGGAAGGCCAGGCGCCGTCGTTAAAGCCTTGCCCGAACAGCTTGCTGAAGTTTGCCAGCGTCAGGGTGTAATCCACGCCCCAGTTAACGGTAAAGCTGCCGTAGAAAATGCTGCCGTACAGCAGGACGTTAAAGGCAATCCAGACATAGAGCAGGATGCTGACGATCCACACCAGAGAAACGGGTAGCGGCTGTACATCACCCCGAGAGGATTTACCAGAAATCGTCACGTAGGAGCGTTTACCGATCCACAGATATTGCACGCAGAACACGGCCAGTGAGAACACCAGCAGGACAACGCCGAGCGTACTGGCTGACTGGTAATCCAGCTGTGCACCGGTGATATAGAAGTAAATTTGTGTGGCGAGTACGTCGAAGTTACCGCCCAGTACCAGTGGGTTACTGAAGTCGGCCAGCGACTGGACGATCACGATCAGGAACGAGTTGGCGAGCGCCGGTTTCAGCAAGGGCAGGAAAACCCGCTGAAAGGTTTGATAACGGTTAGCACGCAGGGTGTATGACGCTTCTTCCAGCGATGGATGAATGGTCTTCATCGCGCCTTCCAGAATCATAAATGACATTGGCGTGAAGGCGAGCACCTGCGCCAGCCAGATGCCGGTAAAACCGTACAGCCAGTTGGTGTTCGTCAGCCCGAACCAATCCACCATCAGCTCGGTCATGTAACCGGAGCGGCCCATCATCAGCGTTACGCCTAACCCGACGACAAACGGTGGCGTAACGATAGGCAGAATGGAGAAAATGCGGCCGATAATCGCAGAACGGCGGGCGATGCGCGAGGTGTAGATCGCCAACACCATACCGAAGAAGGTACAGCCGATACCGACGGCAACCGACAGCAGGAATGAGTTCCAGATCACCCGTAAGATGTGCGCCTGACCCAAAACCTGCATAAACGACAGCGGCGCGAATTCACCGCTGTCGTTGGTGAACATCGGGATGAAGATAGCGATGCTGGGGTAAAGGATAAAGACGCCAATCAACGCGATGATGCTGATGAGTGAGCCGATGACGAAGCGATCGCCACCCAGCCAATCCAGCCGCGACAGCGCCAGCGTAATAATCGCACTCAGCGCAACAAACAGCGCAATAGTGCCATAGCCCATTCCGCGACCTTCAACCGTGGCACTGATGACCACGAAAAGGGCACAGAACAATGCGTAAGCCGCATCAAAACGGTGGCGACCACGCTGTTCCCGACCGGGTGTAAGCAGCGGACGTGCCAGCAATCCTACTGGGAGCAGGAACCACAGCAGGCTGATATTGAGGCTCGACCAGCTGTAGGCCGCCAGTAGTTCATCGCGTGAGGCATCCAGCAGGCCGTAATCCAGGCTCCACGCTGGTAGCAGCAAAAATGTTGCTGCAATCAGCGCCAGCCACAGGAAAACGGGATCCCGCTTAGGCGTCGGTGAAAGAGTTAGTGTGTGTGACATGATGGTTCCCTGGTGCGTGCAAGTTTTATAAAGTTGTTTTATGAGATTGAATCGTCACAGGTATTAGGTGTTGAATAATATTGAGTAATGGTTAATTAGCGATGCTGAGAACACGGCGTTCAACGAAATGCGAGCAAGCTTTGCCGCCGTGTTCCCGTTATTTTTTAATCAATAAAGGTCAATAAATTAAGGGCAATGAATCGAGATTATTGGCCCATTTTGACTTCGTTAACCCACTTGGAAATCAGCTCTTTACGCACGTCAGCCGCGCCGTATTTGTCCATGTCGTAGTTGATCAGTTTCAGATCCTGCAACTTCAGCGACAGCGGAGAGGCTTCTGCGGTGGTGTTGGTCAGAATCTGGTAGGACTGGCCTTTCTTCCAGGAGAGTTCCTGTGCTTCTTTTGACAGCGCCCAGTCAACGAACAGCTTGGCGTTATCCATATTGCGCGCGCCTTTCAGGATGCTGACGCCGCCAATTTCATAGCCGGTACCTTCACACGGAGAGATCAGCGTCAGCGGTGCGCCTTTCTCTTTTTCCAGCGAGTAGTCATGCAGGAAGCCGATGCCGATAGCGGTTTCGCCACGTGCGGCGTTACGTGCCGGGGCAATACCGGATTTGGTGTACTGCGATACGTTGGTATTCAGTTTTTTCAGGTAATCAAAGGCCTGATCCTGCCCCCACAGCTGGGAGAAGGTCGCCAGTGCGGTATAGGCCGTACCGGAACTTTGTGGATCGGCAATCTGGATCTCGCCTTTGTAGATCGGATTGGTCAGATCTTTCCAGCACTGTGGAACGGGCAGGTTTTTCTCTTTCAGGCGGTCGGTGTTGACGCCGAAGCCTAGGATACCGACGTAAACGGCAGACGAGTAGTTGCCTTTACGTTTGGCGGGATCGCGGAACTGCGGCATGATCTGCTCAAGGTTTTTAGACTGATAAGGTTCCAACAGATCCATTTCGCCCGCTTGAGATTGCGGATCCAGCGTGCCGCCGTACCAGACGTCAGCCTGTGGGTTTTTCTTCTCTGCATCAACTTTAGCCAGTGTGCTGCCAGAGCCGTTGCGGATAAAGGAGGTTTTAACGTTATGTTTCTCACCGAAGGCCTTGGCTTCTTCCTCGCAGAAGGCGTTGGTGGCGCTACAGTAAATGACCAGGCGTCCTTCCGCCCGAGCAGTGGTGGTGGTAACAGCAGCAACGGTCAGTCCAGCGGCGATGAGGGTAGTTAAGGTACTCAGTTTCATGATGTTTTCCTTTATAGGTGTCTATCTGTTGTTATTGCTATTTTGATGTCATCAAACGTTCCCGGCGGCTGACACCTGCCATCAGCAGCGGCATCAATAACAGTCCGATGCAGGCTGAAGCCAACGCCAGCAGAGTAAAAAATCCCGACCATCCGTAGTGTTGCAGCACCTGTGCTAGCGGCCAGCCCGCCAGCGCTGCCCCCAGATAGGCAAACAACGCCAGAAAACCTGTCACCGTGCCTGCGGCATCCTTATGGCTGTATTCCGTCGCAGCCAGACCAATCAACATCTGTGGTCCAAAAACAAAAAAACCGATACTGAAGAAACAGGCCGCGAGCAGTGAATAGTGGTGAATCGGTGCTAGCCACAGCGCGGTCATGGTTAAAAACAACCCTAGTGCAAACAGCAAAATCATCGGTGCGCGTTGACCACGAAACAGCAGGTCCGAACCCCAACCGGCAAACAGCGCCCCCATCAATCCACCCAGTTCAAACAGCGACAGCGTGGCGTTCGCGCTGAGCAGGTTGAAACCGTGACTCTCCGATAGCCAGATGTTCCCCCAGTCATTCAGTGCGATACGAATCAGGTACACCAGAATGTAGGAAAACCCGAGCAGCCAGATGGTACGGTTACGCAAAATCGCATCGCGCAGAATCTGGCGCATCGGCATCGGCGGGCTTTGTTGCTCCTGACGAAGCTCCAGCGCATCGCGCCGCCACTGGCCGACGCTTGGCAATCCCTGCTGTTGCGGTTTGTCGCACAGCTGCCAGCACAGCCACAGACCAATCACTATGCCGATGATGCCCGGCACCAGCAGCGCCGCCTGCCATCCCCATTCGGAGGCCAGATAGCCCGCCAGCAGAGGAACCGCCGCACCGCCGATATTGATCGAGGTATTCCAGCATCCCCACCAGAGACCGCGCTCGTTGCGTGAATACCAACTGCTCAGCAGTCTGGCGCAAGGCGGCCACCCCCAGCCCTGAAAGAACCCGTTCAGCGCCCAGACAATCAATAACCCCGTGAGCGACTGGCAGTACATGAACAGAATGTTCAGCACGCCGGTAATCATTAGTCCGACACCCATAAACCAGCGCACCTGACTGCGATCGCACACGATGCCGGAAATAAACTTGGACGCGCCATAACAGAGATAAAATAGCGTCCCCAGCAGACCGATATCACCTTTGCTTAACCCTAATTCCAACTGCATCACCGGCATGACGAAGTTGATGCTTTTACGCGTCAGGTAAAACGTGGCATACCCGATGACCATGGAAATCAGCAACCGTGGTCGCCAGTAGCGATAACGCTGGCTGATTTGTGTGGGTGAAAGCTGTCCCGCTGGAAACATGGGTGCCTGCATGGGGTTCTCCGTCGCGTTGAGAGAAGAGTAGGGGGATGTGAATTAAAAAGGATGAGACAAGGTTTTAGATGACTAGGAATAATTCCTAGCTAATCGTCTTTTTGTTTAAATTTTGTGGGCAGGTTAACAATTATGTGCGTACCGTGCGGCGTGGCAGAGTCGCCAATGGTGGCAGCTTTTACCAGCCAGTTACCGCCCAACGCCTGTACGCGCTCCTCGATGCCCCGCAGACCGAAACCGCCGCCTGTCGGATGCGAGCTGTCTTTTTGTGCGATGCCCACGCCGTTATCAATAACGTCGAGCGTAATCAGGTCATCCTGCTGGGAAAGTCGAACCGTAATCTGCGTGGCGCTGGCGTGTTTGTTGATGTTGTTCAGCAGCTCCTGCACCAGTCGATAAAGGGTGAAAACCACCACGTCATCATGTGGAGGCGTGGGGAGCTGATAATCCAACTGAAACTGGATACCGCGAGCCGAGAAGGCAAATTCGTCCGCCAGATGATGCAGCGCTTTATCCAACACCATTTCATCCAGCACCGGCGGGCGCAGCTGGCGCAGAAGCTGGCGGGTGGTGTGGTGGATACGCCGCGACAGCTCGCTGATTTGTCCGGCGGCATGCTGAGCTGCATCGGCTGGTGCGCTGTGTTTCACCAGCATGGCCTGAATCTGAATGGCAGTGATGTTTTGGCCGATGTCATCGTGCAGTTCGCGCGCGATGTCTTTGCGCACGGCCTCTTCGGTATGGATGATGCGCTCCATGAGCTGCCGCCGGGTTTTCAACTCCTGCTCCAACTGATGACGATAGCGCTGGAGCCGCTGTGCCAGCTGTTGCTGACGGCTTATCGCGATACCCAGCCCAATGCCGAGCAGCGCCTGCGTAGAAAGAAAGAGTTCCAGCTCGCGTAGATCGTCGAAGGCACCGCTCACCTGACGCGTGACGGCAATCATCAGGCTGCCGAGTACGGCGGAGAGCACGCCGCCTTGCCAGCCGAATTTATACGCCATGACCACGTTAGGCAGAAAAACGAAAATCAGCAGCAGGCGTTCCATCTCAGGCGTGAACGTCATTTGCAGGCAAACGCCGATAGAAAAAAACAGCGAGCACCAAATCAGCAGCGAGGTACGCAGCGGCGGATCGGGGATCTCCTGTGCCAGCAATGTCTGCAAGTGCTGCTGTTTGATGTATTCGTACAGCAGATACATGAACGGAATCAGCAGGACGCCGCCGGTAAACGTCGCCAGCAGCGTTTGCGTCAGCTGCGAGTGTAACCAGGGGCCGATGGCGATGCCGTGCAGAACGGTATTGAGCGTCAGCGCCGCCAGCAACAGCAGAAGTCGTTGCCAATAAAGCGTATAGCGATGCCAGATTTTATGCGTGATGATGGCCGGAATCAGGCTGAGGAACGGGGAAAGTAGCAGCAGCGAACGCGTGATAAGCTGCTCGCTGATAAGCCAGCTCTGGATGGCGATTTCCGCAAGCAGCAAGGTTGGCCAGTATTTGCGCGGTAGCAAAATCATCAACGCCAGCCGCAGCCCTTGCGGTAACAGCAGCGCTGCCTGCTGGCCGTTGTTGCTCAAATAGAAACTGATGGTCCACAGCGCCAGCCAAATCAGGCTATAAAAAAAAGCCAGAAACAGCGTCATGCCGATGACGTGCAGGCGGCGCATGATTTACTTCCCTGCCAGCAGTTGGTGTTGCAGCGCAAAATGCACCAGCTCTACCGTGGATTCACACTGTAATTTACTGAGAATATTGGCGCGGTGAACGTGAACGGTCTTATGGCTGAGCTCGAGCTGTTCAGCGATGCTTTTTACGCTAATCCCGTTGATCAGCAGGCTGAATATTTCCCGCTCGCGCGGCGTTAGCGCCAGCAACTCCTTCGGTGGCTGCTGCTGATGGCGAATGGCGTGCAGTGCATCGGCACACAAGTAAAGGCCACCGCTGCTGACCACGCGAACCGCCTGCACTAACTCTTCTGGGCCACAGCGCTTTGTGAGATAGCCGCCTGCGCCTGCATCCAGCGCGCTTTGTACAAATGCAGTGGTGTCATAAATACTCAGAATAATGGCGCGAAAATTGGGGCGCTGCTGACGCAGGCGGGTTAATAGCGACAGGCCGCTTTCATCCGGCATGGCAATATCAATCACGGCAACGTCAATCGGCTGTTTGAGTAGATGGGGCCACGCCTGCGCCGCCGAAGCATATTGTCCAACAACCTGAATGTCATTTTCTAATGTCAGAAGCTGTGCAAAGCCAGACCGTACAACGATGTGATCGTCAACCAAAGCCACATTAATCATGGTTTCGCCGTGTGAATTCAAGGTCATCAAAACGTCATAATGCGGGGGAATCAAGAGGCGAGCAATAGCAGATAAGTAAAATGGAATCGGCTTAACAGATATATCACTCTTTATTGACCGAATGATGAAAGGCATATTGATAGAACGCGGAGTTATTTGACTCGGTTAATCGAGAAACATACTGTTTTTCTCTTTAACTCCATGTAGTTACAAATCAATGTAGTTACAAAAACGATATAGTTACGATATCAGGGAATCAGAATGATGAAGAAATGGCGTATAGCGCTGGTGGCGGGAATGGTCACGGCGTCGATGGCGTTGACGGCATGCGATAGCGCAAGCAATTCTGCCAACCACATTAAAGTCGGTGTGATTAACGGTGCGGAACAGGACGTCGCCGACGTCGCGAAGAAAGTGGCAAAAGAGAAATATGGTCTGGATGTCGAGCTGGTGGGGTTCAGCGGCTCACTATTGCCGAACGAGGCGACGGATAAAAGCGATCTGGACGCGAATGTGTTTCAACATCGTCCTTTTCTGGAACAGCAAAACCGCGAACACGGTTATAAGCTGGTGGCGGTAGGAAATACCTTCGTTTTCCCGATGGCGGGTTATTCGAAGAAGATTAAAAATATCAACGATCTGAAGGCTGGCGACACCATCGCGATTCCTTTCGATCCTACGAATCTGGGACGCGCGCTGTTATTACTGGAGAAAACCGGATTAATTACGCTGAAGCCTGATACAGGCTTATTACCGACGGTGCTGGATATTACGACCAACACGCACAACCTACGTATTATGGAAGTGGAAGGGGCACAGTTGCCGCGTTTGCTGGACGATCCGCAAGTGACAGTCGCGATTATTAGCACGACCTATATTCAGCAAACGGGCTTAACGCCAACGAAAGACGGTATTTTTATTGAGGATAAAGAGTCACCGTATGTGAATATTATTGTGACTCGTGAAAATAATAAAGAGGCGGAAAACGTCAAGAAATTTATTCAGGCCTATCAGTCTGATGAAGTTGAACAGGCTGCGAACCGTATTTTTAATGGCGGAGCGGTAAAAGGCTGGTAATGATAATAATGTGATAATCATGGTGCTGCCATTTTACTAAAAGATGGCAGCGTATTAATTTGGCATTGAATTATTCGCAAGGTTGTTTTTTTTATTAAACTCGATTAATAAGCATAATGAAATCCTTTATATACAATTTTTAATTGTCGGAGGCGTCTTATTTAGTCTCTATTAAATAAGACGCTGGAAGACATTATTATTCACTCATTGTAAAAAGGAATATTTATGGCTTATCCAACAACAAATCTTACTGGGCTTATTGGTTTTGCAAAAGCAGCAAAAGTTACCGGAGGAACGGGCGGTAAAGTTGTAAAGGTAACGTCGCTGGCTGAGTTTAAGTCTGCGGTAAGTGGTTCGACAAAGGCAGTCGTGGTGGTGGAAAAATCGCTGAAAGCATCAGCACTGACCAAGGTGGTCTTTGGCAGCAATAAAACCATCGTCGGTTCTTTCGGTGGCGCTAATGTACTGACCAATATCCACCTGCGTGCCGAGAGCAACTCATCTAACGTCATTTTCCAAAATCTGGTTTTTAAACATGATGTTGGCATCAAAGATAATGACGATATCCAGCTGTATTTGAATTACGGTAAGGGATATTGGGTGGACCACTGTTCATGGCCTGGGCATACGTGGAGTGATAACGACGGTAGCCTCGATAAACTGATTTATATCGGTGAAAAGGCGGATTACATCACGATCAGTAACTGCTTATTCTCAAACCATAAATATGGTTGCATCTTCGGCCATCCGGCAGATGATAATAACAGCGCTTACAATGGCTATCCGCGTTTGACTATCTGCCATAACTATTACGAAAATATTCAGGTTCGTGCACCAGGCCTGATGCGTTATGGTTATTTCCACGTCTTCAATAACTACGTCAATAAATTCAACCTGGCCTTTACGGTTGCGCAGAATGCCAATGTACTTTCTGAGCGTAACGTATTTGGTACCGGTGCGGAAAAGAAAGGAATGGTTGACGATAAAGGCAATGGTTCAACCTTTACGGATAATGGCAGTTCACCAGCTGCGGTGGCGAGTAAATCTCCCGCGGCTAAATGGACGGCGTCATCTAACTATTCATACAGTTTGATGACCACGTCGGCGGCGAAATCCTGGGTGGTTTCTAATTCCGGCGCGCAAAATAGTGCGCTGAAATTCCCATCGTAATCGTTGAACGTATAGTGAATTATGTTCCTATGTTCGCAGTATTTTATTGTGAAGTGAAATGTATTAAATACTGAGTCTATCGCACTATGCCACTCGGAAAATTCATTCATGTCGAGTGGCATAGTTATTGTTTTTTATTCAACGAAATATAATAACTTCGTTAAAAAATTAAGCGGCGATATCATTTCTCGGACTGTGAGTAAAATACCACTCGACCGTTTTCTTAATTAACTCTTCCGTTGCATCGACATAGTGTTGTGGTGATGTTCTGATTTCCTGCTCCAGAATCAGGGGAAGCTCGGTACAACCCAGAATAATTTTCTCAACGCCAGCCTGCAACAGGCGATCTTTTACCGGCGACAACATGCTATAGGCGCCGGCGATATCACCGGATTTATACGCGTAGATGCTTTCCATTACCTGGTGTTGGTCTGCATCATCCGGCGTGTAGCACTCAATATTATCGGTAGTCAGGTTGTCCTGATAAATTCTCGCTTTGACCGTCGCCGTCGTCGCTAACAGGCCGACGCGGGTGGTGTTGGCATTTTTAATCGCCTGACAGGTCACATCAATAATGCTGATCATTTCTGCACGGCACTGTTTTTTTAAGTCATTAAACCAATAGTGCGCGGTGTTGCACGGGATAATGATGCATTCAGCGCCCGCGTTTTCGAGAATTTTCATATATTGCAGCATTTTATCCAGCGGTGACGCGCTGTGCTGGAGAATGCATTTCGTTCTGTCAGGGATATCAGGAATAGAAACCGCAATCATCGGAATATGGTCTTGATCCCGATACGCTGGCGTGTTTTTGATCAGTTTTTGCATCGCATCGACGGTCGCACCCGGCCCCATACCACCAAGAATTCCCACGAGACTGTTCATGCTGTTAACCCTGTAGCATTATGAAATTAAAAGGATAATCGCACACTGCCGGGCAATGTGAATTGCTAAATTCCCATCTGCTATGTATGATTTGCATAACTATTGGCATCCCTATGCTTTTATTGGTTTTAACCGCGTTTGGTGGGAAGCCTCTTTATTGGCGATGCAGGACGTTGGCAAATATAGAACGTTGGCATAGGGAGCGAAAACATGGCGCTGAGCGTTTTGAGTGAGGGACGATGCTGAATAATATCGAAACCAAGTGGCTGTATGATTTTATCGTGCTGGAAGAGCACCGGAGTTTTACGCTGGCGGCCGAGAAGCGGAATATCTCTCAGTCCTCATTCAGTCGGCGAATTCAGGCGCTGGAAGCGGCGGTTGGCTTTGATATTTTCGACCGTAGCGCGTTGCCACTACAGCTAACCGAGCAGGGGCGCGTGTTCCACGCCTATATCCGCAATACGCTGGATGACTTGGAGTATCAGCTCAATAAGCTGCACGGTGGAGACAATTACAAGAATAAGATCACCATCGCCGCGGCGCATTCGCTGTCGGTATTCATCATGCCTGAGCTGTTAAAAGACGTGCCGGATCCGCAGGAAAAAATCTTCTATGTCGAATCGATCGATGTCGATGAAGCGGTGCTGAATCTCAAAGAAGGGCGCAGTGACTTCATTTTCTCATTCTACAATGAGGATCTGATGGGGGAGCCCTTCATGCATGAGAAGATACTGGAGTCCCGGCTTTATCCGGTCTGCGCGTGTGATAGTGCAGGGAAGCCGCTGTTTGATGTTAGCGCCTCATCGGTACCGCTACTCAACTATACCGAGACGAGCTACATGGGGCGTCAGGTCAGCCGCTACTTATCTAGCGTCGACAGCGATAAGTTTACGGTCAATTTCGTCTCTTCCATGAGCGACTTGCTCAAACGTATGACGAAGAAAGGTTATGGTATTGCCTGGCTACCTGACTATTCCATTCAGGAAGAGCTGAAAAACAAAGAGCTGACGATCCTGAGCATGGAAAATGCCGTGATCCGCATGGGCGTTTATCTCTATCGCCTCGATGCGCGGTTGAACGTGGCTTCTGAGAAATTCTGGCGCTACATGAAAGGGCTGTCATCAGCATCTGGACTCTAAACGTCGTGACCATGCAGATGATGAAACGAAACGTGGACTGGCAACGAGAGATAAAAAAATAGCGGCCCGAAGGCCGCTATAGATAACGAATTCACTCACTCAGCATTAGCTATTTTGCGTAGCCTGCTGAGGTTCCTTATAGGCGACGACTTCGTCGGTAGCCTCTTCCTCATCATCGTGGATGTCTTTTTCCAGACTGGCCACAACAGCGGTAGAGATACTGTTACCGATGACGTTAGTTGCAGTACGACCCATATCCAGGAACTGGTCGATACCGATAATCAGCAGGATACCGGCTTCCGGCAGGCTGAACATCGGCAGCGTTGCGGCAACTACTACGATAGAAGCACGCGCTACGCCTGCCATCCCTTTACTGGTGATCATCAGCGTCAGCAGGATCAGGATTTGCTCAGTAACGCTCAGGTCGATGTTGTAAGCCTGTGCGATAAACAGAATCGCAAAGGACTGGTACATCATAGAACCGTCGAGGTTGAACGAGTAACCGAGCGGCAGCACAAAGCTGGTGACTTTTTTCGGCACGCCGAATTTGGTCAGCGCTTCCATGGTTTTCGGGTATGCAGATTCACTGCTCGCCGTGGCGAAAGCCAGCATGGTAGGTTCACGAATCAGCTTCGCCAGTCTAACAATGCCTTTGCCCAGGAACAGGTAACCAACCAGGAACAGAACGCCCCACAGTACGGCCAGACCGAGGTAGAACTCACCGATCAGTTTACCGAAGTCGTAAAGCAGGCCCAGACCTTGCGTAGTAATCGCGGAAGCGATTGCGGCAAAGACAGCAATAGGGGCCAGCGCCATCACGTAGTCGGTCACGCGGAACATCACTTTGGTCAGTTCTTCGATCAGGGAGATGATCGTGGTCGCGTGCTTGTTTTTGCCTTTTACATAGGCAAGCGCGGAGCCGAAGAACAGAGAGAATACCAGAATTTGCAGGATCTCATTGTTCGCCATCGCTTCGACGATACTTTTCGGGAAGATATGGCTGATGAAGCTCTTAAGCGTAAAGCTGTCGGTGTTCAGGCCTGTTGCAATATGCTGTGCGGGGATTTCGAGATTCATGCCTCCGCCAGGTTGGAACAGGTTGGCGAAGACCATACCGATGAGCAGGGAAATGAACGAGGCGCTGACAAACCAGATCATCGCTTTCATACCGATACGACCAACGGCAGAAGAGTTTCCTCCCATGCTTGCCAAGCCGGAAACCAGCGTAGCGAAGACCAGTGGCGCGATGATCATTTTAATCAGGCGCAGGAAGATATCGGTAACCATGTTGAAATAAGATGCAACTTCTTTTGCTCGACTGCCGTCAAGATATTGATGGCAAGCCCAGCCGATTAATATTCCCAGGACGATAGCCAAGACTATCTGTACAAGTAACTTCTGCCTTTGCATATAAACCTCATGTTGATGAATTGATTCAGACAACACAATATTATTGCCGCGTGATGGATGGTTGGTGCTTTCCCTGAATACACCAATTCCTCACCCGAACCTGTTATTGGGGTGTTGTGTCTGCCCGCCGATATTACAACGATTCTTGTTTTTTACATTTTTTTTCTGCGGATTGTTATGTAATTGTGATCTTTGTCATGCGAAAAATGCATGTCCATGTCGCTTGTAATGATAAATAGGGATGTGATGCGCAGATCGTGTAAATCGTGATATTTCTATTAAGTTATTATTAAACAATGGTTTAAGTTGGTTTTTTGCAGATAAAATCAGATGAGTCAAGGTGTTGAAGTAGTGTTGCTAATGATATGTGGCGATACATCAATAAAACAGATGGTGAATTACTTAAAGATTAAGTAAAAATAAAAGAACAATTAACGAAAAGTTTATATACATGATTTTTTATAAAAAAATTAATTTTTTAATTATTTAAATCGTGACTTTGTTTTTTTGTCTCTATGTTTTATTTTTTCGTTGTTGATCTGAAGTTTAATTATTGTTCTATGTGTTTCTGTTTGTAACTAATTGGGCGTTTAGGGCGTTTAAAATGGTGTTTTTTATTTTTTAAACATATGTTACTGATGATTTGAGACCTCGCTGTTGGTTATTTCACCGAAAAAGATCGATGCTGACTTTATCGTGACACGCTTTCTCCAGATGTTTCTTCATCCAGTCTGCCGCTGTTTCGATCTCTCCCCGTTGCAGGAAATCCAGAATCGCCAGATGCTCTGCAATCTGTTCCAACCGCTTGGGATTGAAGGCTGGACTCCCTTGTCGATATTCCACCAAACGCCGTAACTGATTGATTCGTTGCAAACTATGGTGGGCGAAGCGGTTGCCGCTACAGGCAAGCAGCGTTTCATGAAAGTGCGTATTGGCATCGAACATTTCATGCGGTGTGAGCGTCAGGTAACCCCCATTGAGAATGTCTTCCTGCTGTTTACGACAGGCATTGAGCGTGTGCTGATCGATACGAAACTGCGGTGACAGCAGACTGAGCGGCTCGACCAGCAGGCGGAACGTAAAACTTTCCTCATAGGCCGTGACGGAATCGATAATCGGCGTGGTTCGCCAGCCTTGACCGGTGCGGAATTCCAGCCAACCTTCCTGTTGAATACGCGTTAGGACGTTACGCAGTACGGAGCGGGATACCTGACATTCTCGCATCAAATCCACTTCTGAAAACTGCTCCGGCAACCGACGGGAGAGGCGCATATCGACAATCTTCCGGTAGAGCGGCTCTTCGCTGCTGGCGGCTAATTCGGTGACCAGATGCCCTAATTCATGGGCATGACGGTCGAGATAAAACCCCCGATTGCGGTGGTAATGCAGCATGCCTTTTTCCGTCAGATACAGCAGCGCAACCTTGACCGGCGTGCGCGAGGCGTTCAATACCTGCGCCAGCGACGATTCGATCAGATGAGCGCCAGGCGGCAGCTGCTCGCGGCGAATGTAGGCGACAATCTGTCTGACAATCCTTGTCTGTAGGGGAGTTAAAGCCATGGCTATCCTGCTATGTCGTTTAGGGTGTTACGAGGAATCTTTATGTTCTTGTCAGCACGGCTTGCCTGCCAGTAGAGAAGGCTCCGGCCAAGCCGGAGCAACCCTGTTTTACTGGTGATAGAACGGAAATGCGCCGAAGACAATACCACCGACCAGCAGCGACAGGCTGACAAAAATCGCCCATTTGATTGCAAAGCGTTGGTGATCGCCGATGTCCACTTTTGCCAGACTGACCAGCAGATAGAGCGATGGCACTAGCGGGCTGAGAAGGTGGAACGGCTGGCCGACAATCGACGCACGGGCGATCTCCTCTGGGGTAATACCATAGTTGACCGCCGTCTGGGCGATAACGGGTAAGATTCCGAAATAGAACGCATCGTTGGACATCAAGAAAGTAAACGGCAGGCTAATGAGCGCGGTGAACACCGCAAGATACGGGCCGAAACTTTCTGGTATCACCTGCAACAGGCTCTTCGCCATGGCATCCACCATGCCCGTACCGGATAAAATCCCGGTGAAGATCCCAGCGGCGAAAATAAGCGATGTCACCGCGAGCACGTTAGCGGCGTGTGAGCCGATCCGCGCTTTTTGCTCCTCCAACTTGGGATAGTTGAGCATGACGGCGATAGCGAAGCCGACCATAAACAGCACTTGAATAGGCAGAATGCCGATCACCAGAAACACCAGAAGTAGGGTGGTCAGAATAAAGTTAGGCCAGAACATTTTAGGGCGGCGATTGGCGTCGCTTTCTTCGTCACTGCCGTTGCCCAGATTGATCGAAGCATTCTGGAAGTTGCTGACATCAATGATTCCCAGCCGTTTGCGCTCCTGTAGACCCAGGAACACGGCCACGCCGACCAGCGTCAGGCTGGCTAAAATAATCGCTGGGAGCATGGGGAGGAAAACATCCAGTGCATCAACGCGTAATGCGGCGGCGGCACGCGCCGTCGGGCCGCCCCAAGGGGAAAGGTTCATCACGCCGCTGGCGATGTTAACCAGACAGGTCAACCCGAGCACGTTCATCCCCAACCTCTGATAGAGCGGCAGGAAGGCGGCAATTGCGATCATATAGGTCGTCGTACTGTCGCCATCCAGCGCGACCATCAAGGTTAATACGGCGGTGCCGACCAACACTTTTAGCGGATCGCCTTTAACCAGGCGGAGAATGAAGCGCACCAGCGGATCGAACAGCCCCGCATCGATCATGATGCCGAAGTAGAGAATAGAAAATGTCAGCATAACGCCGGTTGGTGCCAGCGTTTTGATGCCGTCCAGCATCATCGCACCCAGCCCCTGATAGAAACCTGCGGCCAGTGCGAACAGCGTAGGGACAAGAATCAGCGCGATCAGCGCAGACATCCGCTTGGTCATGATCAGGTACATAAAGCAGATGACCATAGAGAAACCGAGAATAGTGAGCACAGTGAATCTCCTGTTTTTTATTATATTCTGAATAACTTACTGCCTTTCTTTCGGCAAATTTAGGGTGAAAGAAGCCGTGCGGTTTTTTATAACCGCATATCGAAAGGGATGAAATTAGCTTATTTCCCGACGTCAGCGACGTTCAGGAGAATACGAATTAAAAGCGGGGGTTAGCTTCCAGGGTCGAGACGAATAATAAAGGATAGATAATGAGGGAGCGATAAGGTAACGGTAATCGGTAACATAAACGACCTCTATGCGAGCAATAATAATATTCCTTTTATCCCCATCAGCGTTCATCTAACCGATTGTTTAATAATTATTTTAATCGACTTGATAACTGCCGCTACAAGGGGGCTCTTTTTGTTAAAAACAAATTAAAGCATTGTAAAATGAAACGCAAATTGCGCTAAATTGGAATAAAAAACAATTGGGCGAGGGAAAGGGCGGTGATAGCAACATAATTTTAAAAAATAAACAGAGGTGTGAAAATTTAATTGCTGCGTAGAAAATTATTATCGATTAACGGAAATTCATCCATTTTCATTAATGAAATTTTACAAGATGAGGCAGAGAATAAAGGCATTATCGGTGAGGAGAGTTAAACGGTGTCTAAACCCTCGGCATTTTCTAAGCCGCCACGGCTTTTATCTAATGACTTAGGCTCGCGGCGGCTCAGGTAAGAGAGATTAACTGACGTTTTCTGCGGTGCTGCGCAGCCGATCTTTCAACTGGCTGTATTCCTGCTGTACATAATTTTCGGCTGCCTGCTGATCGTCAATAGCCCCCAGCTTAACGGCGCAGTGTTTGTATTCCGGTGTTTTAGATACCGGATCGAGATGATCCAGCGTCAGTTCATTGCAGGCACCGATCCACCACTGGTAGGTCATATAGACGGCACCTTTATTGATGCGCTCGCTGACGGCAACGCGAGAGATCACTTTGCCGCGTCGTGACGAGATCCAAGCGAGCTGCTGGTCGTGGATGCCTAAACGTTCTGCGTCGTGCGGGCTAACCTGCACGTAGCCCGGTTCATCCGCCAGCGTTTGTAATGCCGTGCAGTTGCCCGTCATGGAACGGCAGGAGTAATGGCCAACTTCGCGCACGGTGCATAAGACCAGCGGGTAATCCTCATCCACCAGCTCCATCGGCGGTCGCCATTCGGCCGTGAGCAGCAAGCCTTTCCCGCCGGGACGATCGAAGTGGTTGCCTGCGTACAACCACGGCGTGCCGGGGCTGTCTTCTGTCGGGCACGGCCACGGCACATAGCCCAGCCCCGCCATTTTCTCGTAGGTCGCGCCGTAATACAGCGGGCAGAGTTCTCGCAGCTCGTCCCAGATCTCCTGCGTGTTGTTATAGTGCATCGGATAGCCGAGCGCCGTTGCCATCAGGCTGATGATTTCCCAGTCGGGTTTGACATCGCCCTGTGGTTCCACGGCTTTATAAAAGCGCTGGAAGCCCCGATCGGCGGCGGTATAGACCCCTTCGTGCTCGCCCCAGGAGGTGGCGGGTAAAATCACATCGGCAATCGCGGCGGTCTTGGTCATGAAGATGTCCTGCACGATCAGCAAGTCCAGCTCGTTGAACGCATCGCGCAGCATCGACAGGTCCGGTTCAGTTTGCAGCGGATCTTCGCCCATCACATAGTTGGCGCGAATTTTCCCTTCTTTTATCTTGTGCGGGAGATCCGTCAGCGAGTAGCCAATTTTGTCGGAGAGTGCAGGCACGCCCCAGGCATCGGCAAATTTCGCCAGCACCGTTTTATCCGTGACGTTTTGATAACCGGGGAACATATTGGGCAGCGCACCCATATCGCAGGCGCCCTGCACATTGTTTTGCCCACGCACCGGCCCGACGCCAACGTTTGGACGGCCCAGGTTCCCAGTCAGCAGTGCTAAGCCAGACAGCCCTTTGACCACATCAACGCCTTGACCCCACTGCGTCACGCCCATTCCCCATAGAATGGTGGCGGACGGTGCGGCGGCATAGATCCGCATCGCGTCGCGAATCAATTTCGGCGGCAGTCCGGTGATGTCAGCGACGTACTCCGGCGTGTATTTCGCGACGGTCTGGCTGAATTCCTCGAAGCCTTCGGTATGGCGGGCGACGTACGCTTTATCGTAGTGGCCTTCGTTAATCAGTACGTTAGCGAACGCGTTGACCAATGCCATGTTGGAGCCATTTTTCAACGGCAGCCACAGATCGGCGATGCGGGCGGTTTCAATATGGCGCGGATCGCACACGATGATTTTTGCCCCGCGTGCTTTGGCTTTCAGGATCCGCCGTGCCACGATGGGGTGTGAGTCTGCGGCGTTGTAGCCAAAAATCAGGATGCAGTCGGTTTTTTCGATTTCGCAGATAGAGTTGCTCATTGCGCCGTTGCCCAGCGTAACCTGTAGCCCGGCAACCGAAGGGCCGTGGCAGAGTCGGGCGCAGCAGTCGACGTTATTATTCCCAGTGACCGCCCGGGCAAATTTCTGCATCACGTAATTGGTTTCATTACCGGGACCGCGTGACGAGCCGGTGTGCATAATCGACTCGGCACCGTACTTCTCTTTAATCGCTTTCAGACGGGAACTGGCGAAGCCGATCGCTTCATCCCAAGATACGGCCTCAAAGGGCGCACCTTTCTGGCGTCGAATCAGCGGTTGCTTTAAACGCGGTGTCAGAAGTTTCGTGTCGTTGAGAAAATCCCAGCCGTAATAGCCTTTCAGGCACAGCTCACCTTCATTGGTGACGCCGTTTGCCCCTTCCGCACCAACCACTTTGCCGTTCTCTACCAGCAGGTTAATTTTGCAGCCTGACCCGCAATACGGACAGACGGTAAGCACTTTCTGCATGATTATTCTCCAAAGCCGAGTCTTGGATCGTTAAGAACTGCATTCCTATGGCGGGTGTTGATGCAGTTGTCTAACCTTCGATAATCACCGATAAAGAAAATTAATTTACTGATCGTGGTCATGCTCAGCGCGATGATAAATCGTCCTAACGCGTTGAGTGCCGCGACCTTTTTCCATAGGACATTTGTCTGGAAAATAGGTTATCGCGGATTCATCCTCTTTATCCGTTAATGCCTATACTGTTTTTGACGATATTAACTCTATGTCCTAAATAATTCGGGTGAGTGAACGCAGCCAACGCACACGCAACTTGAAGGATGACGGGCATATGTGCCACCGACTGGGCTGGGGTAGCCATGCCTGTCGGCTGTTTAAAACAATGGAAATTGGCATCTCAAGGAAGATAACGCATTCTATTCGTTAATTTTTTTAGCGTAATTTCCCATCTAATGGGGCATGAATCAGGGAATTCCAGAACGTCTGTTAGATCGCGTGGGATAAAGGCGCGAGACAACGGGCGGCACCGTCATGAGTAAAAAGTAAATACTTTTCCGACAGAGCGTGCGGGCGGGAAATATTTGTTAACGTCGCGGAGTGCATTATGGAATTTCTAAGAAATGCCAGCATAAAAGTAATGGTGCTGTTCATCGTCGCTTCCCTGCTAGTGGCGTGGGGAGTGGCATCAGGATTCAGTCTTTATTCGCTTTATCAGGTCACCCATTTACTTGATAAAAGTGAGACTCAGCGAAAAACGTATTCCCATCTGGTCTATGGAACCGATCAATATTTTCGGGCCGTAACTCGTATGGAAAGAACGATGGATTATTTACAGCGTAACGAGCCAGAAAACGCCCAAAAGACGTTGGAAATGGCACAGGTTGCGCTAAAAAATACCAAAGACTCGCTGGAGAAATTCCAGGCTGCGGAACACGTTGGTGTTGAATCAGCCACGGTTGAGGCGGTAAACAAAACGTGGAGCATCCTGATTGCTACCGCGATTGATCCGATGAATGCGGCGCTACAACGCAATGATTACGAAGGATTCCGACAGATATTTCGCTCTGTTTATCCGCCGATTAGCCTGACGTTTGGTGAAGATATCAAACGCTATTCGGACAACATTACCGCTTCCTCGTTGATTCCAACCGTGAATGAACACAATACCCAAAATCGTAATTCGTTAATTGCCGTGATGGTGATTGGCCTCATCGTGTTGATTTTCACTGAATACTATTTGAGGAACTATCTGGTTATTCCGATTTCAGTACTCAAATCTCATCTGGCACAGCTTACTGCGGGGCGTTTAGGCTGTGAGCTGGCGGAGTTCGGCAAGAACTGTGCGGGCCGACTGATTCCCGATATTAAGAAATTGCAGAAAAGTTTGCGCGATACGGTGACGGTCATCCGGCAGAGCACGACGGAAATCAACAACGGGACGTCGAGCATTAAGGATGGCAACGATAATCTTTCCAGCCGTACAGAACAGCAGGCCGCAGCACTACAG
This sequence comes from Pectobacterium polaris, assembly GCF_002307355.1. Classification (NCBI taxonomy): domain Bacteria; kingdom Pseudomonadati; phylum Pseudomonadota; class Gammaproteobacteria; order Enterobacterales; family Pectobacteriaceae; genus Pectobacterium; species Pectobacterium polaris. Next base: position 2,800,474 of record NZ_CP017481.1, read on the forward strand.
CAGACGGCGGCCAGCATGGAAGAGATTAGCTCCACGGTGCGGCAAACCACTGACCACGTGCATCAGGTGCGTAAGCTGGCGAAGGATGCGGCGGATATGGCGGAAAAAGGCGGGAATATCAGCAGCAACGTGATGACGACGATGGATGGCATTAGCGCCAGTTCCCGACAAATTTCCGATATCACCTCGGTGATTAACAGCATCGCGTTCCAGACCAATATTCTGGCGCTGAATGCGGCGGTTGAAGCGGCGCGGGCAGGTGAACAAGGAAGAGGATTTGCCGTGGTGGCCGGCGAGGTTCGCACACTGGCACAGCGCAGTGCGCAGGCGGCGAAAGAGATTGAGGCGCTGATTGCGGAATCGGTTTCGCGCGTTGAAACCGGTGCAGGGCAGGTTCGACAGTCCGGTGAGGCGATGACGGCAATTATCGCCTCCATTTCGCATGTGAACGATCTGATTGGTGAAATTGCGGCGGCAACGGATGAGCAAACGCGTGGTATTACGCAGATTAGTCAGGCGGTGCACGAAATGGACACCGTCACGCAGCAGAATGCGACGTTGGTGATGCAATCGGCAGAAGCGGCTGCGCGTCTGGACGAACAAAGCAGCGAGCTGTCCGCCGTGGTGGATGTGTTCGATCTGGATTCAGATTGCGATCCGACAATGTCTTTTTCCCGTCAGGCGGTCGCTGCCCCCGTTCATCGCGCGGTTGGGCAGGGCTCCACGCCGCTACTGTCGGCACATGGCCGTAACGGTGAGGGATGGGAAAAATTCTGATCCACTGTGGGTTAAATGCGTGGCAGACGTTGAACGCAAGATTGCCATGAGGCTGGCCGAACTGGGCGGAAAGGAGTCTGCACGGTTCTGTTTATCGCGGATTATCGCTTGAACGTCAACACGTGTAATGCCTTGGATTACAGAGAGAAAAGGGCATTTCTCTCTGTAAATCTGACTGTGTTAATGTAAAGAAATGCTATTTTAAGACGGATGTCTCTGATCTTGGAATAGGTTGTTTTAAATATTGGCATAATTATTGCTTTATTTTTGTGGCGATTTTTTGCCGTTTTTTAGATCAAAAAGCCATGCTTTTCTGGGGTTATAGAAATAAAGCGGAATTTATTGGCATTAAATCAAATTTGAAATCATTTGTTACATACTAAAGTGGTTGTTGCTTATATTTTCGTGACGTAAATCAAGACAGATAGCGACTTCAAAGTGATAATAAGAATAAATATCATTTGTGCTTCATTACTCGCTTATGTCTATCTGGCAAAAAACGCTTCTCGTGTTGTGTTGGCTGTTGAGTTGTTCAGTGGCAGTTGCTGCGACCGATTACGCCTCATTTATTCAAGATATCGAAACTCGGCTGGATAAAACGGCTCAGCTCTATGAGCAGCAAAAGCCGGATGATGCCCGCACCGAAGTTCAGATGGCCTATTTCGAGGTGTTTGAAAACCTTGAAGGCCCCATTCGTATCAACATTTCCGCGCAAAAAAGCTATCAGTTGGAAGCGACCTTCGGTGAAATTCGCCGCATGATTGGCGAAGGAAAGCCGCAGGCCGAGGTACAGGCGAAAATCTCTTGGCTGAAGGGCGAACTGGATGCCGTTCTGCCGGTGCTGTCGGAAGGGCACAAGCTGGTCGCACAGGAGCAGCACGGTGCCTATGACAATGCTGAGATCGCGCCGTACTGGCAGCAGAGTTTCAAAATTATTGATGACCAACTCGCGCAGGCTGTGACTGAATATCAGGCTGGCGATTACAAAAAGGCCAGCCTGAGCGTGCAACAGGCGCACTATCAGGGCTTTAAAAACTCTGAAATGGAGATGTCGGTCAGGCAGAATCGCTCAGCGCAGCAGGCAGCGTCCATTAATCAACAATTCTCCGCACTGATTACCCTAGCCAGTCAACCCGATCAACTGACGGATGTCGCCTATCGGGTTACTACGCTGTTGCAGGATATCGAAGACGTCCTGCCGGGATTGCCGACAACGCGCGACAGCCAGCAGGCGACGGCAACACCTGCCGTGAACGCTGATAGCGGTGCCGTGCCGGATGCGAATTGGGCGAAAGTCGCCGACGATATTAATCAGGCTATTGCCGCTGCGATCGCGCAGTACCGTCAGGGTCAGGTCAAACCCGCCATCATGGCGGTGCAGGACACCTATTTCGATCTGTTTGAAGCCACTGGCATGGAGAACAAAATTGGTTCTCGCGATGCGGCGTTCAAATCGACGCTGGAAGGCTATTTCACCCGTCTGGTGAGCCTGATGAACGCCAAGCAGCCTGCGGAGCAGCTGCAAGGGCAGGCTGACGCGCTACAGCAGGAACTGGCCAAGGCAGTGACCATGCTGGGCGACGGCGGCGAAACCCACTGGAGCCTGTTGATCTACAGCCTGCTGATTATTGTGCGCGAAGGGCTGGAAGCCTTGCTGATTGTGGCGGCGATCGTGGCCTATCTGGTGAAAAACAATCAGCAGGACAAGCTGCCGCTGATTCGCCAGTCGGTTTACGTCGCGCTGCTGTGTAGCGTGATTACCGCCGTTATTTTCCAACTCGTGTTCACCAATTCCGGTGCCAGCCGTGAGCTGCTGGAAGGTATTACGATGCTGATTGCCGTCGTGATGCTGTTCTTCATGAGCTACTGGCTATTGTCCAAAGTGGAAGCGCGGCACTGGAAGGCTTATCTGGAAGGTAAGCTGTCCCATTCGCTAAGCAGCGGCTCCATGATTGGCCTATGGCTAACCAGCTTTCTGGCCGTGTACCGCGAAGGCGCGGAGACGGTGTTGTTCTATTACGCGCTGGTCGGTGATGCCAGCAACATGGCGGGGCACCTTTCTATCTTGGCCGGGTTTGCCATCGGCTGTGTGATCCTGCTGATCGCCTATTTCGTGATGCGCTATACCATCGTCAAACTGCCGCTGAAGCCGTTCTTCATGTTTACCGGCTGCTTTATGTACCTGATGGCGTTTGTGTTTGCGGGTAAAGGCGTGCTGGAGCTGATCGAAGGCAAACTGTTTGAACCGACGTTGCTGACCGGCGTGCCGGAAATCAGCGGGTTGGGGATTTATCCTTATGTGGAAACGCTGATTCCACAGGGTGTGCTGGTGGTCGCGGCGTTAATCGCTCTATGGGTGATGCGGCGCAGGGCGTCTGCCGTCTGATAAAGAAGGCATCCGACGTTAATTTAATACTGAAAGCAATAAGAGCAGCAAATAACCATAACAACCCCAATCGCTTAGCAAAATAAGCGAGGAGGGACGACTGAGATGAGGATGGGTTTGATGAATATGCAAAAAAGTCTGATTGCGGGTGCCGTTATTGCCGGTATTTTCACTGCGCCTGCCGCGCTGGCGTTTAAAGAATACCCAGCAGGTGAGCCGGTTTCCATGAACGAAATGGAAATTGCCGCTGTTTATCTGCAACCTATCGATATGGAACCGCGTGGCATGGGGCTGCCAGCTGCGAAAGCGGACATCCATCTGGAAGCCGATATTCACGCCGCTGAAGGTAACAAGAATGGCTTCGGTGCCGGTGAGTGGATGCCGTTCCTGACCATCGCGTACACCCTGACTAACACCGATACCGGTGCGAAGCAGGAAGGCACCTTCATGCCGATGGTGGCCAGCGATGGCCCGCACTACGGCGCGAACATCAAAATGATGGGCGTGGGTAACTACAAAGTAACTTACCACATCGATCCACCATCAAAAGCCGGTATGCACCGTCACACCGATGGTGAAACGGGCGTAGGCCGCTGGTGGAAACCATTTGATGTCAGCTTTGATTTCAAATACGTCGGTTTAGAATAAGGTCTTCTGTCCGCGATGTTCTGTCGCGGCCATGTTCACGCCTCTGTGGGTCGTTATCGCGGCTCGCAGAGGCGGCGATTTTTCGGTTCGTGTACTGATGCCACCCGGTATCACGCTCAACCAACGCACCTGCAACGTGAAGTATGACGAGAATATGAGTTATTTCTTTATCACGACACTTCAATCCTTCCTGCCGATAGCGCTATTGCTGGGGCTGAACTGGAGCCATCGTTCCACGCCGACAGTCAGATCGCTGGGTTGGACCACGCTGCTGGCGCTGTTCGCCGGTACGTTTATTGGCGTGCATTTTCCTAACGGACAGGCGTTTCTGCTGGGCTTTACGGCGCTTCAGGCGCTGGCCTTGATCCTGTTTCTTGCCTGTCAGTGTTTTTCCCACCCGCGTATTGGCTATCTGTGGCAGGTGCTGCTGGTGGCGGGCGCGGCGGTGCATTGGGGCAACGATCCCAATCTGACCGCGCTGACGACCACCCATGTAGTGAATACCGATCTGCTGCTGAATTTCAGCGCCGTGCTGCTGGCGTTTGGCTGGCTGGTGTTCTGTGCTGCGCTGTGCGGCATGATCGTGCGCCGCATTCGTTTACTGCGCTGGCCACTGCTGGCGCTGCTGGTCGCACTTCTGCTGTTGCCGATAAGCGGCAACTTGCTACTGCTGTTGATGAAGTTACAGGCGCTGGGGCTCACCAAGCCGCGCCTGAGCTATGTGGCACACGTCACCAACAGCGCGTATTTATTAAATTACCTCAGTGCATTGTTCATGGCGGCGTTGGCTGCTGGGCTGGTTTTGCCGCTGCGGCATGCGCATCGCCAGATGCTGGCCACGCACGAGGCGATTGAAAAGCGTAAAGCCACGGCAGGCTATCGCACGCTGCGCCGCACGCTGCTGGCGACGGTCACGGCGCTGCTGGTGGTGGTGTTGGCCCAGCTCTATTGGGACAAGGTCGCGTCGCAGCCGCCTCGTCTATCGGAAGCGCAGCCGGTGACACTGGCGGCCGATGGCAAAGTGCATATTCCGATTGAGCAAGTGCGTGATGGCAAGCTGCATCGCTTCGTATGGATTGCTGATGACGGCAAGGCCGTGCGCTTCTTCATCATTAACCGCTATCCCGATCGCCTGCGTCTGGGCGTGGTGTTTGATGCCTGCCTACTGTGTGGCGATCAGGGCTACGTGATGGAAGGCAATCAGGTTATTTGTGTCGCCTGCGGCGTGCATATTTTCATTCCTTCTATCGGGAAAGCGGGCGGCTGTAATCCGGTGCCGATTGAAGGGTGGAGCAACGACGATAACGAACTGGTGATTGGACGAGCGTCACTGGCGGCAGGTACTAACTACTTCTCGACGGTGGTGTCGATGGAGGTTATCGACCCGGTTGATGGCTCCAAACTGACCAACGTGAGTGCGGAACATAAATATCGCTACGGCGGTAAAACGTACTTCTTCTCGTCGGAGGCCAACTATAACCGCTTCCGCGAAAGTCCCGCGAAATTTGCCACTGCCAAAGCGGCGGCTGGCGAGCAGGCTGAGGAGGAATAATCATGCTGTGGCGACTGTTACGTCAGTCCTGGCGCAGAAATATTCGGCGTAAATCGCTGGCGGTGCTAACCGTGTTTTTGGCGGCAGGACTGATCTCCGCGCTGCTGGCGGTGTCCATCGACATCGGCGACAAAATGGCGCGTGAGCTGAAATCTTACGGCGCGAATATTTTGATTGAACCAGCAGGGCAAGCGGCACTACCCGCGCTGTTTGGCGAGCGCAGCAATCCGCTGGAAGGGCAGGATTTTCTCGATGAGGCCGAGTTGCCGAACATCAAAGATATCTTCTGGCGCAATAACATTGTCGGCTTTGCGCCACTGCTGAGTGGTGATGTCGAGATCAAGGGGCAGCCGGTTGCCGTGCTGGGCACCTTCTTTTCTCAGCCTGTCGCCGTGCCGGATGAAGAAGACTATCGCACGGGACAAATGACCGTTAGCCCTTACTGGCAGGTGGCCGGGCAGTGGCCGCAGGAACTGGTGACGACGGAAAAGGCGGCGCAAACGCTGGTAGGAAAACAGCTGGCGGCGCAAACGGGCTGGAAAGTCGGGGATAAACTTGCGCTGCACGGTGCAAAAGGCGACGCAACGGTAGAGGTGAGCGGCATTCTGAGCAGCGGCGGTGATGAAGAAAGCCGTCTGGTGATGCCGCTGGCAACGGTGCAATCGCTACTGGGGCTAGCCGGTAAAATTCAGGCGATTCGCGTATCGGCGCTGACCGTGCCGGAAAACGAACTGTCGCGCCGAGCGCGGGAAAATCTGGAAGCGCTGAATGCCGAAGAGTACGACCTCTGGTACTGCACCGCGTATGTCTCTTCGATTGCGCACCAGTTGGAAGAAGCCATTTCTGGCTCGGTGGTGCGTCCTATCTGGCAGGTCGCCGCGTCGGAAGGCGTGGTGATCGACAAGATCCAGCTGCTTCTGGCGGTGGTGACCTTCGCCGCGCTGGTGGCGGCAGCGATGGGGATCGCCTCTCTGATGACCAGCACCATTATGGAACGGGCCAAAGAGATCGGGCTGATGAAAGCGCTAGGGGCGCGTCAGTGGCAGGTCATGCTGCTGTTTTATCTCGAAGCGGCGCTGAGCGGGTTGGCTGGTGGGATCGCGGGCTGCGTTGCCGGCTGGGGGCTGGCGAAAGCCATTGGCCTGATGCTGTTCGGCGTACCGTTGAGCTTCGCGTGGATAGTGATTCCCTGCGTGTTGGTGATCTCAATGCTGATCGCCATCATCGGAACGTGGTTCCCGGCGCGCCGGATCGCCAAACTGTATCCGGTGGAGGTGCTGTATGGGCGCTAATGGCTGGATGAACAGCATGTTCTGGCGGCTGGTGTTCCGCGCGCTGCGGCTGCGTATGCAGCGCGTTAGCGTGGTGTTCGCGGCGCTGATGGTCGGGGCGGCAATTGTGACGGCGATGTCTGCCGTCTATTTCGACATTAACGCCAAGATGAGTCAGGAACTGCGCACCTTCGGCGCGAATTTTTATATCGGTCCGGCGCGGGGCAATACGATTCCACAGAGTACGTTTCAGCCAATTATCGATAACGCACCGGTTGGGTTAATCAATGCGTCCAGCCCTTATCTATACGGTATGGCGCGTACGGAGCTGGAGAAAGTGGTGCTGATGGGTGTGTGGTTCGAATCGCTGCGACAGCTGGCACCGTACTGGCAGGTCACGGGTAACTGGATTGGCGTCAGCTTCGATGACCGTAATGCCATGATCGGGGTGAAGCTGGCGGAACGACTGAACGTCAAAGTTGGCGACAGCATCACGCTGGTGGGGGACGGCGGGAAGCAGCGGTTGCAGATCAAAGGCATCGTGGAATCCGGCGATGCGACGGACAACATGCTGATCGTGAATCTGGATCTGGCGCAAAAGTGGCTGGATAAAGAGGGCGCGATCAGTAATGCGCTGCTGAGCGTCAGCAACGATCTGGGGCAGGTCGATCGCTTCGCTGCCCAACTTCAGCAGCAGTATCCGCAGTTGGAGATCCGCCCGATCCTGAAGGTGTCGGCGTCGGAAGGTCAGGTGCTGAATAAAATCAAAGGGCTGATGGGGCTAGTATCGGCGGTGATTCTCGTGCTGTCTTCCCTGTGTGTGAACACGACGCTGATGGCGATTGTCGGCGAACGCGCCCGCGAATTTGCGCTACAGAAAGCGCTGGGTGCGAGCGGACGAGACATCATCCGGCAGATGCTGGCGGAAACCGGCATCATCGCGCTGGCGGCCGTGTTATGCGGTTCGCTATTGGGCTATCTGCTGGCACAGGTGCTGGGGATGGCCGTCTTCAACGCGACGATCTCGCTGCGGTTACCAGTGTTCCCGCTCACGCTGGTGCTATCGTTATTGGTTGCTGCCGTTGCGGCTGTAGTTCCCACTCGGCGGGCGATCTACGTCGAACCAGCCAAAGTCTTGAAAGGAGAGTAGCTCGATGTCTGTAGAGGTGAACGCGCAGGAAGGGGCGCAGGCAGCGGAGGCGGTGATTGAAACTCGCCAGCTCTATAAACGCTTTGGTCAGGTTACCGCGCTGGAGGACATCAATATCCGCATCGCGCGCGGCGAGTTTGTCGCCATCATGGGCGCGTCCGGCTCGGGTAAAACCACGCTGATGAATATTCTCACCTGTCTGGATACGGTGAGTGAAGGGCAGGTACTGCTGGACGGCGTCGATGCCGCTGGGCTGGATGAAGAAGGGCGACGTCAGTTCCGGGCCGATAAAATTGGGCTGGTATTCCAGCAGTTCCACCTGATTCCGTTTCTGACCGCATTAGAAAACGTGATGCTGGCGCAGCATTACCACAGCGTGGTGGATGAAGCGGCGGCGCAGCGCGTGCTGGAACAGGTTGGGCTGGCGCATCGCGTCGATCACTTACCGAGCCAGCTTTCCGGCGGTGAGCAGCAGCGCGTGTGTATCGCCCGTGCGTTGGTGAATGAGCCTCCGGTGATTTTCGCCGATGAACCGACGGGGAATCTGGATGAAGAGAATGAACGGCGGGTGCTGGATCTGCTGAAAGATCTGCATCGGCAGGGGCGCACCATTGTGATGGTGACGCACAATCCTGAGTTAGGTCGGTTTGCTGACCGCATTATCCGCCTGCAACACGGCAAGTATTTCGGTGAAGAGGTGAATCATCATGAAATGGCGTAACGGGATTACTGCACTGTGCCTGCTGGGCGTAGTGGCGCTAAGCGGCTGTAAGGAAGAACAGGTTAGCGTCGGGGCGCAGGCACCGGCGCTGGCGGCCTACGATCTAGCAGGGCAGCAGGTGGATCTGTCGCGCTGGCAGGGGAAAAGCGTGTACCTGAATTTCTGGTCATCGGGCTGTGGTGGCTGCATGATCGAAATGGGCGCGCTGGAGAAGCTGAGCAAGGAGTATGGCGATAAAGTCGTGGTGGTTGCGGTTAACACCGACCCTGACGGCGTAGATATCACTTCGATGCTGGCGCACCACAAGGTGACCTATCCGGTGGTGCGCGATCAGTTGGGCATTACCAAAGAGCGCTACCAGGTCAGCGGCACTCCAACCTCGTTTATTATTGATGCCAACGGCAAGGTGACCGATCAGCATCAGGGCGCAAGGGATGAAGCACAGCTGACCGAACTGTTTCAGAAGCTGGCAAGCCGGACATAAAGACCGGCTATTTTCACAGCCTGTCAGGCGTGCGTTTACTCTGTCCGTGAAGCCGGCATCGGGACTTCTACCACCGTTGATTTTTTCGCAACGACAGGTTCCGGTTTCACCCGCATGGCGTAGATCACCCCGACGATCAGGCAGGTGATGCCACAGAACGTCAACAGCGGCGGCCAGGATTGCCGGATGATGAAGGCGTAGGTCAGCCCCGCCAGCGTTTCAAACACAATCAACGGCCCTACCAGCACCGTCGGCAGACGCTGGCTGGCTTCGTTCCAGAACAGCGTACCGATCCACGAACAAAACAGCCCAATCGCCAGCATCAGCGGGATGAAAACCTCAGGCCGTGGACCGAACGGCTGCGTAAAGGTGCCATCCGTTAGCGCCAGATGGCCGCACACCAGCAGATAACCCAACATTGCCAGCGGTAGCGTGACCAGCCCCTGCGCCGTAGCCCAGGTGGTCGGCGTATTGCCTTTGTGGTCGCGCAGCCAGCGGGCATTGCGCAGCGGATACCAGGTCCAGCAAACCACGGCGAGAAACGCCATCGCAATCCCGCTGGCGTAACGCCATAAATCGAATTCGACGGTGGTTCCTCTCAGTTCCGCAATATTGACGCAAACCAACCCCGCCGCAATCAGCAGCAGCGAAGGCAACAGCCGACGCCAGGCCACGCGGCCATCGTGCTTGCTGTACAACACATTGGCGGTAACGGAAATCACCACGGGCAGAGTGCCGATAATCATCGTCGAGATCGGCGCGCCCGTGCGCTGAATCGCGCTGGCAAGCAGAAAGTAGTACAGCAGATTACCGATGATGGTGAGTTTCGTGGCCTCCAGCCAGTCGCTGCGAGTCAGCTGGCGCAGACGACAGCGATCGAGCCACGCCAGCGGTAAGGCAATCAGCCCAAAAGCCAGATAGCGCCCGGTGGACTGCAAGGCCGCAGAGTAGTCCGGTACGATCAACGGCCCAACGAAAATCAGCCCCCACATCAATCCGGCGGCAAGCGCAAATAAAACCCCTATCAGCATGATAAACCCGTTTGTTCACAAGAGTGCATCGCGCCAGTCTAGGGAGAGTCGGTGTCGAATGATTGTAGGATATTGCTGTTTATTCCCGTCATACTTCAAGCTGCTTGTGCGTTGGCAATACTCGACTCATTCTGAGCCTCGCCCTAGAGGGCCGCCGCAAGCGGCGTTCAAATCGGCTAAGCCAATTTGTCCTTACTCACCCCAGTCACTTACTTGTGTAAGCTCCTGGGGATTCGCGCGGTTGCCGCGTTACAAGGCCCATAAATGAGCCTTGCCCTAAAGGGTCAACGCATAGCGTTGTTCAAAACGCTAACGTTTTGTCACGCAACTCGAATTATTTAGGGTATATCATCTGTGGGGTAACGGTGAAAGCATGCGTGCTGAAAGCGTTAGCGCTGAACCGGATACACCTGTTTTTGGTAGCGAATGGGCGTGACGCCATAGCGTTGGGCGAAGGTACGGGTCAGATGTGCCTGATCGGTCAGTCCGACGGCGACGGCGATATGTGCGGCAGCCATACCGCGTGTCAGCATCTGTTTGGCCTCATACAGCCGGATCGCCATCAGCATCTGGTGCGGCGTGACGTGAAACTGAGCTTTGAACTGGCGCAGGAAATGATACGGACTCAGGGAAACCAGCGCCGCCAGCTCTTTTAAGGTAATCGTGTGGGCGAAATTCTCCCGCAGATAGGCTTTCACCACATCAAAGCGGTGCAGCGGCTCAATCCTCTGGCGCTGGGCAATGTGCGCGTGAGGCCGGAAAAGCGCAATCAGCGACAGCAGCAGGCTTTCACTCGCCAAGGGATCGGTCGTCTGCCACAGCGCGGCCAGCGTCATCGCCAACTGGCGTGCAGTTGCGGGATCGTGGCGCACGACGTCGGTAAACCACCAGCCTTTCTCGCCGGAGACGTTCTCCAACACATCGGGTGGAATGTAGATCATGCGATAGCGCCAGCCGTCTTCCGTCGCGGATTCCCCCGTATGTAGTTCATCAGGGTTCATCAACACTAACGAATCGACAGGCGCAATATGCTTGGCGCCACGATAGCGGAATCGCTCCGCACCGTCGTCGATGGTGCCGATACCAAACGCCTCATGCGTGTGCGGCTCAAAGGCATAACGGCAGATGTGCGCGTGGTAAAGCTCAATGCCGGGCAGCGTCGGCAAATGCCGGAACTGGGCATAGTCTCGTTCATCGGTAAAATGTTCCGGTACGCCCTGCATGCTGCCACCTCGTCGCTGATTCTGATTGCCATCATAGCAGTGATAGCACGTCAGCTTGAAGTCGTGCGTTCTATTTAGCGTGTACTGAAATAGCGAAAACAGAGAATAAAAGCGCTGAGATAAATAGACCAGAAAGGCATAAATCATAGCAAAATGGTTGATTGATGGCGTGCATGTCACAAAAATGAGTTTATCTAACTTTTTGATTTTACTATTTATGTCTATTCCTTGTTAGATAAGATCGCGTGACAGACATACCGTTAGTATAAAAAAATATAATCAACTCCATTTGCTTATTTGTTCTGGCTCTCATTACTTGCATCAATATTGCTATCTGTAATAAAGGACAAGGGAGTGAAAGGTGAACTTTCAGCAACTGAAGATTATTCGTGAATCAGCACGGTGCAATTACAACCTGACCGAGGTGGCGAATACGCTGTTTACCTCTCAATCCGGCGTGAGCCGCCACATCCGCGAGTTGGAAGAAGAGTTGGGGATTGAAATCTTCATCCGGCGCGGCAAACGCCTGTTAGGCATGACCGAACCGGGAAAAGAGCTGCTGGTGGTGGCAGAGCGCATTCTGAATGACGCCAGCAATATTCGGCGGCTGGCGAATGTCTTCACCAATAACGACACCGGCCAGTTGGTGATCGCGACCACGCATACGCAGGCGCGTTACAGCCTGCCGCCGGTGATTAAAGCCTTCCGCTCTCTGTATCCGCAGGTGCGTCTGGTGCTGAATCAGGGCACGCCGGATGAAATCGTGACGATGCTCCATTCCGGTGAGGCCGATATCGGTATTGCCAGTGAACAGTTGATTAACGATCCCTCGCTGGCGGCGTTCTCCTACTATCGCTGGCACCATTCGGTGATTGTGCCGGAGCACCATCCGCTGACGCAGGAACCAGTGATTACGCTGGAAATGCTCAATGCGGAGCCGTTGATTACCTATCGTCAGGGGATCACTGGTCGTTCGCGTCTGGACCGCGCGTTTCAGGCGGTGGGCATGTCGCCGGATATTACGCTGAGCGCGCAGGATTCGGATGTGATTAAAACCTATGTCGAGCTGGGGCTTGGGGTGGGGATTGTGGCCGATATGTCATTCGATCCGGTGCGAGACAAAGGTCTGGTACGGTTGAATGCCGAGCATTTGTTTGAAGCGAACACGGTCTGGCTGGGGTTAAAAAAGGGTCAATTACAACGTAACTATGCCTGGAAATTTATTCAGCTGTGTAATACAGAACTGTCGCTGGATGACATTAAAGACAAGGTGTTCTCTGATAACGATGAAGCGGTGATTGATTACCAAATCTGACTGATAGCGCGGTTTCCTAACCCGATGCCCAGCCAGCGTTTTTTCTGACTGGGCAGGTGTTTTCCTTTCGATTTTGTCGCGATTTTTTGTATCGCGATACCCGCCGTTTTCTGTGCTCGATTCAGCATAAATATGGTTTATCGTGCCGATAATCTGCTTGATCTGATCGTGCTGCAATAGTAGCATTCCCGCCATAACAATAACTTATGTCTGAATTTTTGTTAAGCGATACAAATACTTGTGCATTTTTATTGAATAATTATGTTAATGATTTTGGTATCGCACTAGAACATTTATCCTAAATAATTCGAGTGGCAGGGCAAAACGTGTGCATTTTGAATCGCGCACATGCAGCTTGAAGTATGACGGGGTAATCCATCAGACATCCTTCTCACTAGTCAGTCACCTCCACGTTGATTTTTTCGGTTCGTATTGCGCCGGAGTCGCGCTAGCGCCATGTTCGTGATGGCGGGGAGTTTAAAACGGAAAATGACGATGAAAACACAAAAAATCAGCCTTGCCTGGCAAATCCTTATCGCGTTGGTTCTGGGTATTGCACTCGGTGCCGTGCTGCATGAACAGCAAGAAAGCCGCCAGTGGCTTATCAGCAATATTCTTAGCCCAGCAGGCGACATCTTTATCCGCCTGATTAAAATGATTGTTGTCCCGATCGTGATTGCCACGTTGATTGTTGGGATTGCGGGCGTAGGGGATGCAAAGAAGCTCGGGCGCATCGGCTTCAAAACTATCCTCTATTTTGAAATCATCACGACGGTAGCGATTATCCTTGGCATCACGCTGGCGAATGTCTTCCAGCCGGGTCACGGCATCGACATGTCGACGCTGACCGCCGTGGATATCTCGCAGTACCAAAAGACCACCGAGCAGGTGCAGAGCGGTTCGCACAGTTTGGTGGGAACGGTGCTGTCGCTGATTCCGCCGAATATCTTCGCCGCGATGGCACACGGTGAAATGCTGCCGATTATCTTCTTCTCGGTATTGTTTGGTCTGGGGCTATCTTCGTTGCCGAAAGATCACCGTGAACCACTGCTGAACGTCTTCCGCGGCGTGTCGGAAACCATGTTCAAGGTGACGCACATGATCATGCGTTACGCGCCTGTTGGGGTGTTTGCGCTGATTTCCGTCACGGTGGCCAACTTCGGTTTTGCGTCGCTGTGGCCGTTAGCCAAGCTGGTTATGCTGGTTTATGCCGCGATTTTCTTCTTCGCGCTGGTGGTGCTCGGTATCGTCGCACGGCTGTGTAAGCTGCGTATCACCATCTTGATCCGTATCCTCAAAGATGAGCTGATCCTCGCGTACTCCACCGCCAGTTCCGAAACCGTGCTGCCGCGTATCATCGAAAAAATGGAAGCCTATGGCGCCCCGAAGTCGATTACCAGCTTTGTGGTGCCGACCGGTTACTCCTTTAACCTCGATGGCTCTACGCTGTACCAGAGTATTGCAGCGATCTTCATCGCGCAGCTGTACGGCATCGAACTGTCGATTGGGCAGGAAATCGTGCTAGTGCTGACGCTGATGCTGACGTCTAAAGGCATTGCTGGCGTTCCGGGCGTGTCGTTTGTCGTACTGCTGGCGACGCTGGGAAGCGTCGGTATTCCGTTGGAAGGTCTGGCATTTATTGCGGGTGTTGACCGTATCCTCGACATGGCGCGTACCGCGCTGAACGTGGTGGGGAATGCGCTGGCGGTGCTGGTTATTGCCAAGTGGGAAAACCAGTTCGATGAGCAGAAAGCGCGGGCCTATGAGCGTGAGCTTAAAGGGATAAGCACGCAGCCTGCCCAGCAGGGATAATCCCAGCCTATTCTAAATAGCCTATGCAACGGGCGCATCGAGTGATCGAGGCGCCCGTTTCTTTTCTTGCTCTAATACTGACTATGCCGCGTGGCTATCTATCACGCGGGTTTCTAATGTTTGCGTGCGCCACAGTGCCCGTTCAATACTCTCGGCATCTGTTGCAAAAGGAAGTCGCGCGGCAATTTTCGGTGCGATTTTCACGTTCTGTGCAATGCTTTCAACCAGCTGTGGGCGTTCGCTCAGGCCGAGGGCGTTCAGCGTGATCGGGCTACCGTAGCGGCGTAACTGGGCAAACAGCTCTTCGCGGTCGGCGTCGTTATCGTGTTCCAGAAACGCCTGCACGGCCAGCCCAAAACCCACTTTCTCGCCGTGCAGCCAGTCATGCAGCTCTGGCAGGCGCGTCATGCTGTTGTGAATTGCATGGGCGACGCCGATGCGTGGCACTTCATCTTTCATGCTGTTCGCCAGACCCGCCAATGCGATAACGGCATCGATCACGCTGCGTAGGGCTGGCGTGACCAGACCTTTCTCATTATCCGCAATGGCCTGCTCACCATGCGTATTGAATGTCTCTACGGCCAGCCGTGCGGCCTGCGCTTTGAGTGCCAATGCCAGCCCGCTATCGCCGTGACGCAGATACGGTTGAAACTCGTACCATTTTGCCAGTGCATCCACGATACCGGCTTTGAGATAACGCGAAGGACTGTGTGTGATGATCTCGCTGTCCACCAGTACCCACACCGGTAAACGTGTTAATGGGAATGGCCCATTATGCGCACCGCTGTCGCTATAAATCACACTGATCGGTGACCAGGCGGCGCAGGTGGCCGCAATGGTGGGCACGGCAATGACGGGGATCTGCCCCAGAATGTCGCCGACGGCTTTGGCGACATCCAGCACGCGCCCGCCGCCAATGCCTAAAATCAGTTCCGCACCGAATGCGCGCGCCTGTGCAGTCAGCGCTTCTATTGCGGGTTTGGTGCAATCACCCGGTAAAAATTCGACCTGATACCGTAAGCCATATTCACGGAGGCTGTGTTCGACGGCATCCGACGTCGTTTTCCATGCCTGTGGGCTGGTAATAATCAATACGGTGTTGGCGTAGGGCGCTGCATATTCGCCGACAGAACGGATGACGCCATCACGATTCAGATAGGTTTGTGGCGCTTGTATTGCAATCATGTTTGCGATCTCTCATCTCTGTGGGAAAAGATAAATCAGTTGTAGCAGCGATGCCGAACGCCGCAAAAGAACAATTCTGGCTATGAATGGGCAGATTTCGCATAACCAGAACGGTCGTAACGCCCAAGCTAGCGCTGCATTCCCCAGCGTTTTATCGTGATCTTTTCGAGGGTAGAAAACACCAACCCTTCAACCAGTAGCCCGATAATGATGACGGAAGCCAGCCCGGCAAAAACGCGGTCAGTATAAAGCTCATTACGGTTCTGGAAGATGTACCAGCCCAAACCGCCGTTGCCGCTGGAGGCACCGAACACCAGTTCAGCCGCGATCAGGGTGCGCCAGGCAAACGCCCAGCCGATCTTCAGGCCGGAGATAATCGATGGTAGCGCCGCAGGAATCAGGATGGCATTGATGTAGCGAAAGCCCGTCAGGCCGTAGTTGCGGCCCGCCATACGCAGCGTTTCCGAGACGCCGAGGAAGCCAGAGTAGGTGTTCAGCGCCATCGGCCACATCACGGAGTGGACGAGCACGAATACCAGACTTTTTTCTCCCAGCCCAAACCACAGCAGTGCCAACGGCAGTAATGCAATCGCGGGTAGTGGATTGAACATGGAGGTTAATGTGCCTAAGAGATCGCGCCCGAAGCGGGTGGAAACCGCCAATGCGCTGAGGGCGAGAGCCAGCAGGCTACCAATGACATAACCTTTCAACAGCGTACCGAGCGAAATCACCATCTTATGCGGTAATTCACCACTGGCGACGTCATCACGAAAAGCCTGAAACGTTTGCAGAAAGCCGGGCAGCATCAGATCGTTGTTTTGCCAGCGAGCGGCGAACTCCCATAGGATAAGCAATCCGGCTAGCAGCACCAGCTTGCGCAGCCAGGTCTGATTCCACAGACGCGTCGTCAGCGGCAAAGGCTTGGTGAGCGTAAAATCTTTCAGTGGTGCCAGTTCACGCTGATACTCTGGCCGCACGGGGGGCTGAATGCTCATAGGGTTTACCTTGCGTGGATGTGACGGGTGATGGTGCGTCGACATCGGTTGGAAAAAGAAGATGGTGAATACGTCGTGCGGTGGTTTGAAAGGCTTCGCTGCCTTGATCGCTCAGCGCAAATTGATGGCAGTTGATTTCTGCTCGCACACGACCCGGATGCGGTGAGAGCAGCAAAATCCGGCTGCCGACAATCAGCGCTTCCTCAATCGAGTGGGTGACAAACAGCAGCGTGAAGCGTACCTCTTCCCACAGCGCCAGCAATTCTTCCTGCATTTTGCGGCGGGTCAGCGCATCCAACGCGGCGAAAGGCTCATCCATGAGCAGCACTTTCGGCTGCATAGTTAGCGCCCGCGCGATGGCGACGCGCTGCTTCATCCCACCGGATAACGTATGCGGATAGGCATCGGCAAATTTCGCCAGCCCGACCTTATCGAGAAAATAGCGGGCGCGTTCCTCTGCTTCAGCTCGTGTCGCCTGACGGCTGGCAACCAGCGGAAACAGCGTATTCTCCAGTACGGTTTTCCACGGTGGCAGTTGGTCAAATTCCTGAAAGACCATGATGCGATCCGGCCCCGGTTTTGTGACGCGCTGACCGTCGAGGCGGATTTCACCGTCTACCGGCGACAGAAAACCGCCGATAGATTTGAGCAAGCTGGATTTGCCGCAGCCGGAAGGCCCTAACAGCACAAAGCGTTCGGCGGGGAAGACGTCAAAACTTACATCATGGGTGGCGCGTACTAGACTGCGCCGCGTTCGGTATTCCAGTCCGACGCCGTCAACCTGCAACAGCGGCTGGTCAATCGTGCCGTGAGAAGGGTGTGTCATGCTTGTTCTCCTGCATAGCGACGAGATTCTCGTCGAATGGGCGTGACCTTGAGCATTTAGCTGCCCGGCTGGTCGTGGATTTCAGCGAAGAAATAGTCTTTCCAAGAGGTGGCTTTGTTTTTCAGTACGCCAAGCTGGTGCAGCTTTTCAGCATAAACGTAGGTACGTTCTGGGGTGATCGTGAAATCGATCTCGGGATCGGCGACGATGCGTTTCACCAGTTCTGGGTCCAGCTTCGATTTCTCTACCCGAATGTAGGTGTCGGCCGCCGCGGCTTTATCTGCCTTGACGATCTGCGATGCTTCCTTCAGTGCTTCGTAGAAGGCGCGGTAGGTTTTCGGGTTCTCATCATGGAATTTCTGCGTGGTATAAAGCACGTTGAACGTTGCCTGACCGCCCAGCACGTCATAAGAACTCAGAATTTTGTGCACATTGGCGTGTTCCAACGCCTGATATTGGAACGGTGGGCTGGAGAAGTGGGTATTAATTTCGGAACCGCCAGCGATAAGTGCCGCGCTGGCATCGGGATGCGGTAGGCTGACGGAAATCTTATCGAAGCGTTTGAAATCCTCCACGCCATAGAGCTTCGCAGTTTCGATTTGCAGCGTGCGAGACTGGAAGCCAACACCAGCAGCAGGTACAGCGATACGATCTTTATCGCTCAGGTCGCGAATGGTTTTCACCGCTGGGTTATTGCTGAGTAAATAGTTAGGCATGGAACCGAGTGAGGCAATGGCTTTTACATTCTGACGGCCCTGAGTGCGATCCCATACGGTCAGCATCGGCGGAACACCGGCAGAGGCAACATCTAAGGCACCGGACAGCAGTGCTTCGTTGATCGCCGTTGCGCCAGAGAGCGTACGCCAGTCTACCTTGATATCCAGCCCTTGCTGCTTACCGTGCTTCTCTATCAGGTTTTGGTCGCGCACCACATCCAGAATCAGGTAACCAATACCAAACTGCTGCGCAATGCTGATGGTGCCTTCCGCATTCGCGCCAAAGGCCGCTAACGTCAGGCCAATCATGGCGGCAAGGCGTGTGAAACGCGTCGATTTTTTCGTGGGTAGTGAGTGATTCATTATCGTTTTCTCTCATTATTAATGGTAATCGATCAAGGTGGTAAATAGGGAATAACGACACGTTAATATTTCAATGAATAACATTTATTCAACAAATAACAATTTCCCAACAAATTAACGTATTTAAGGAAATAACGTGCCGTAAATAATGTATTAAAGAAGGAATCCTATTTTCTTGTCGCTTTATTGATAAAGTGTTTTTTGGAATAAGTTAGAATAAATACGCTTTTAAAACGGAATGAGTGCAGGAAAACAAGCAAATAACCGCCTTAGCTAAATATTCGCTATGGATAGTTTTATTTTTCACTTATGGATAAAAACCGGCGCGTTATAGTGGGCACTACATTTCTATTTCGGTATACAGAGAATTATATGCCTGTTTTTAGCCATCATTATTTACGTGATTATTTGCGCGACCGGCTGACGGATAATGACGTGAACGCGTCCATTGCAGGAACGGTTGCGGATAATCTCGTCGAATCCAGCCTGAAAGGGCATGACTCGCACGGCGTCAGCATGCTGCCGCGCTATATCGACGCTATTCAGGAAGGTGGGCTTTCTCCCCACGCACAGGCGGAAAAAACGCTGGATTTCGGTCCACTGATTTCGTTTGACGGGCAGCAAGGCTTTGGTCAGGTGGTAGCAAAGCAGGCGTTGGCGGAAGGCATTGTGCGTGCACAAACACATGGTCTGGCGGTGGTGAGTTTAGCTAATGCCCACCATCTGGGCCGCATTGGTGCGTGGGCAGAACAGGCGGCGGAGGTCGGGCTGGTGTCACTGCATTTTGCCAATGTGTATACCAAACCAGTGGTGCTGCCGTGGCATGGCCAGCAGGCGCGTTTCGGGACCAACCCGTTCTGTGCCGGTATTCCGGTGGAGCAGGATGACCCCGTCATTCTGGATTTTGCCACCAGCGTGATTGCGGGTAACAAAGCCCGTATCGCGTGGAATGAGGGCAAACAGGTTGCGCCTGGCTGCATTGTCGATAACGACGGTAATCCGACGGTGGATCCCCGCTGGCTGATGGAACAACCTCTGGGGGCGCTACTGCCGTTTGGCGAACATAAGGGGTCGGGGCTTTCGCTGGTTTGCTCGCTGCTTGGCGCGGCGCTGACCGGAGGGAAAACCGAACGCACGGCGAAGGGCGAGGGCAAACAAATTATTAACAGCATGCTGTCGATTTTAATCGATCCGCAGAAATTAGGCGGTGCGGCAACCTATCAGCAGGAGATTCCTGCTTTATTAGAATGGGTGCGTCAGTCCCGTGATGACGATGCGTTATTACTGCCGGGCGATAAAGAAAAACAAACCTATCGCCAACGACTGGAGAACGGCATTTTTGTCGATGATGTTAGCTGGGGGCAACTCTCTTATTTAAATAATAAAGTGGCCTGATAGTGGGGTAGTTGTTTTTTAATTTATTTAACTGATTTTTATTTATCTCAATACAGAAAAATAGATCCGATGTAGTGCACATATAGTGCACATAAAATCGTGCCATAAATACGCACGCTGATGTTGCCTATTTCGTATCGCGGTATATCGTCACCTTAATCTGTAACCCGTATTCCAGGAGAATATTATGCACCTTGCTCGATTCCCCCGTTTATCTCTGGGGCATTTTCCCACGCCGCTTGAGGCATTACCGAACCTGTCTGCCTATCTGGGTGGCCCGACGATTTACATCAAGCGCGACGACGCCACAGGGCTGGCGACCGGCGGCAATAAAACCCGCAAACTGGAGTTCCTGCTTGCTGATGCGCAGCAGCAGGGAGCGGATGTCATCATCACGCAGGGTGCGACGCAGTCTAACCATGTGCGACAAACCATTGCGGCGGCGGCAAAACTGGGGCTGAAAACCAAAGTGTTGCTGGAAAAACGCGTTGAGGACTACGGCGAAGACTACCAGCGCTCCGGTAACGTGCTGCTGGATAACCTGCTTGGTGGTGAAATTATCGATCATCTGCCCGCAGGTACGGATATGCAGCAGGCGATGGAAACGCTGGCAGAATCACTGCGTAAAGAAGGATTGAAACCTTATGTCATTCCCGGCGGCGGCTCCAGTCCGGTCGGCGCGCTGGGTTATGTTGCCTGCGCGGAAGAGTTGTTATTTCAGTCCAGCCAGCAGCGTCTGCGCATCGATCATATTGTCCATGCGACGGGTAGCACGGGAACACAGGCGGGGTTGGTGACCGGACTGACGGCAACACACAGCCAGATTCCACTGTTAGGTATCAGCGTCAGAGCGCCGAAAGCGAAGCAGGAAGAGAATGTTTATGCGTTAGCACAGCGCACCTGGCAACTGCTGGGAATTCCGGGCGAATTGCCGCGTAGTGCTGTACAGGTGAATAGTGATTATGTCGGCAAAGGATACGGTATTCCAACCGAGGGAACGCTGGAAGCACTCAGACTGTTGGCTCAGTTGGAAGGGATTTTGCTCGATCCGGTCTATTCCGGCAAAGGAATGGCGGGGCTGATCGATCTGATTCGTCAGGGACGCTTTCGCGCGGATGAAAATATTGTCTTCATCCATACTGGCGGCTCGGCAGGGCTATTTGGCTATCGTCAACTATTCGAACAAACGGCTGCGCAATGAGTACGACGCTGATTGGCGTGTTGGGCGGGATGGGGCCGCTGGCGACGGTCGACCTGTTACATAAGATTATTGAAGAAACGCCTGCCAGTTGCGATCAGGATCATGTGCCAGTAGTTGCCTGGAACGTGCCGCAGATTCCCGACCGCCAACAGGCGCTGGCAGGCACCGGTGAATCGCCGCTGCCGACGCTACTGCACGCCATCCGGCAGCTTAATCGCTTATCGGTTAGCCATATCGTGGTGCCGTGTAATACGGCACACCACTGGTTTGATGCGTTGGCTGAGGCAAGCGATGCACCGCTGCTGCACATTGCTGACGCTACGCTGCACGCGCTGACAGAGGTAGATGAGGCAAAGGCATCGCCACGTAAAATCGGGCTGATTGCGACTCACGGGACGCTAAATGCCGGATGGTATCAGCAGCGTTTCGCCGCGCAGCAAGGTGCCGAAACGGTGGTGCCGAACGAGCAGGAAATGGCGGCGCTCTTTGTACCGGGGTGCTATGCGGTAAAACGGGGAGAATTACAGCACGGCGGACGCTTGCTGGATCAGTTAGCGGCGCAACTGGTGGAGAGGGGAGCCGAACGACTGGTACTAGCCTGCACGGAAGTCCCTCCGGCGCTGGAGGTTGTGTCGTCACGCTGGCGGGACATCAGTATCGATCCAACACGCGCGCTGGCACAGGCCTGCGTTCGCATCTGGCAACAGAGATAAAAAAAGCCGTCCATTGCTGGACGGCTTTAGGTGCAGAGAACCGAATTACAGGAAGCCGTACATCGCGGCAAACACCCACCCAAAGACGCAGGATGTGCTCACACCGATCAGACCCGGTAGAATGAAGCTGTGGTTGATAACGAAACGACCGATTTTGGTGGTGCCGGAGCGGTCAAACTGGATAGCCGCCAGATCGCTTGGGTAGGTCGGCAGAATGTAGTAACCATAACAGGCTGGTGCAGACGCCACGATATACGCGGGATCCACCCCGATTGCCAGCGCAACGGGCACAATCGCCGCCAGCGCCGCCGCCTGCGAGTTCACGAACTTGGACACAATCAGCAGGATAATGGCGTAAGCCCAAGGGTAGACTTTCACCAGTGAACCGAGTGTGCCTTTGATTTCTTCCAGATGCGCGCCGAACATGGTTTCCGCCATCCAGGCGATACCGTATACCGCGACGATGGCAATCATCCCTGAACGGAATACCTCATTCTTCGAGATCGAGGACGGATTGGTTTTGGTCGCAATAATGATGATGGCACCAGACAGCAGCATAAACATCTGAATGACCAGCACCATCGATAGCGGCTTACCAGCAAAGACCGGACGCAGTTCTTCAACGGCACCCAGAATCGCTACCGCCGCGATGGTTGCCAGAAAGATCCACATGGCGACCCAGTTACTGCGCGGCAGTTTTCTGTCGAGCAGCGTGGCAGTATCGCCATACACATACTGTTTGTTTTCTGGGTCAGCGATGAATGTCTGAAAGTCTTCATCTTTGTCCAGATCCTTGCCGCGGAACCAGCTGAAAATCCCAATCGCCAGAATACCCAGCAGGGTAGAGGGAATAGTAATCGACAGCAGATCGAGGAAGCCCAGATGCTTGCCCTGGAAGGTGAAATTAGCCAGCATGGCAACCAGCGACACCACCGCAACAGAGACCGGGCTGGCTATAATCCCCATTTGAGCGCCGATCGAACTAGCGGCCATTGGTCTTTCAGGACGGATATTATTCTTGATGGCGACATCATAAATAATCGGCAGAATGGTATACACCACGTGGCCTGTACCACAGAGGATGGTCAGAATACAGGTGACGAACGGCGCGATAATCGACACGTATTTCGGGTTACGCCGCAGCATACGCTCTGCGATTTGCAGCATTACATCCAGCCCGCCCGATGCCTGAAGCGTTGCCGATGCGGCCACCACAGCAATGATGACCAGCATAACGTCAACGGGCGGTTTACCCGGTTGTAGTTTAAAAATAAAGACCAGAATAACAAGTCCAATCCCGCCTAATAAACCCAGCGCGATCCCGCCTTTTCTTGCCCCGTAAAAAAGGCAGATCAAGACAATGACTAATTGAATGATGAAGTCCATAGTAGCCCCATTACATTGCTCAATATACCCGTCATACTTCAATCTGCTTGTGCGTTAGCTGCCTTTACTCACCTCAGTCACTTACCTGAGTAAGCTCCTGAGGATTCGCTCAGTTGCTGCCTTCACGCAACTCGAATTATTTAGGGTAATAAGATGAACTGATTAGTTAGAATTAAAATAAGTGAGTTTTTACTGCGGGTACTATATGGACGGGTTGTTATTTATTTTCTTGATCTAAATCTATTAATTTTTACCTTTGCGCTATTTACTGAAAATAAAAGATCTCGCTCGCAATAATTGCGTCTCTCTGGTTTCTTTAGTTATTTAAGTGTAATTTTAATTTATTAATGGTTGGGTTGAGCGCCAGTTGGTGTGTTTGTTAATGATTGGGTGGGAATTTTTAAAAGTGATTAAATTTTCGTTCTTATTTTGTTGTGCTCAATGTTGTTCTGTTTTTTATTTTCGTTAATGATTGCCATAAAAAATCCTACCTTAATGTCACTTTGGATACCCCCAATGAGGTATTTTTGCATATTGTGTTGTTTTTAAATGATTAGTTTAAAAATGATAAAACGAATCCCTTTTTGATAATGAAGTCAACGTCAGGCCGCTGCGGAATAGCCGAGAAATAAAAAGGGCTGCTGCGACACTGCTATTCACGTCAGGAATATAGCTGACTGACTTTCTGTTATTTTTACATCGGGTGCGAAGAAAGGCACCTTTTATAGTGTGATTGGTTATTAATATATTTTTTTTATAAATATTTTAGAATATATGGATGTCAGTTATTTTCCTTTCTAAACTGAGCGTGGCCGAATACCGGCCACGGCGTAATATTCTCTATCGTTTTCCGAACTTATGCCGCTAATTATGTACGAAATAGGTCGCTAACTGCCGCAGCGTCTGTTCATCCAGCGTACCGGCGTAGTAACGCAGCTGTAGCCAGGCCGTCAGCCAGGTATAACGCGCTTCGGTCAGATCGCGCCGTGCGCCGTAAAGCTGCTGTTCGGCATTCAGCACGTCAAGATTCACACGTTCCCCGCCCTGAACGCTCTTCTGTGTGGCGGTGACCAGCGCCAGCGCAGACTTTTCCGTCAGTTCATAGGCGCGGATTTTCGCCTGACTGCTGGTGACCAGATTAAACTGGCGACGCAGTTCCGTCTGGATTGTCGCCGTCTGTTCGTCCTTTTCCCGCGCGGTTTGCTGATAGCGCTCTTTTGCCTGACGCGTTGCGGCAGAGACGCCGCCGCCAGCAAAAATCGGTACGCTGACGCGGATACCAATCGACCGCGTATCGTATTTCTGGTTGTAGCTGTTTTCGGTATCTGACTGCGTATTACGTGTGCTGGCGACCAGCGTGACCTGTGGCAGGTGACCTGCTCGATTACGCTCAATGCCGTATTTCGCTACGGCCAGCGACTGGTTTAGCGCTAATAGCTGTGCGTTGTGGCGCAGCGCCAGCGATTGCCAGTGCTGATAGCCCGCCGGTTTAAGCGGCTGCGGCGTGAAGCGTGGCGTTAGCGCTGCAAGCTGATCCACGCCAACGGGCATTCCCAACAGCGTTTCCAGCTCACGCAGGCTGATATCCAGATTGTCCTGCGCTTCGATGAGCTGCGCCTCCGTCAGATTAACCCGCGCTTCGGTTTCCAGCATATCGGTGCGGGTGCCTTCTCCCTGCTGGAAGAGGCGTTGATTCAACTGATAT
This sequence comes from Pectobacterium polaris, assembly GCF_002307355.1. Taxonomy (NCBI): domain Bacteria; kingdom Pseudomonadati; phylum Pseudomonadota; class Gammaproteobacteria; order Enterobacterales; family Pectobacteriaceae; genus Pectobacterium; species Pectobacterium polaris. The sequence goes on from NZ_CP017481.1 coordinate 2,825,329, forward strand.
TGCTCGCGATAAGCGCGCTGCTGTGCCTGAACCAGCGCAATCTGCTCGCGACTAAACAGCACGTTGGTATAAGCCTGAAATAGACGTACCAGCAACTGCTGGCTGGCATCGCGCAGCTGTTCGTCGGCCAGCACGGCGCTGGCTTCGCCCTGCTGATAGCGCGACCATGCCGCGTAGTCGATCAGCGGCTGTTGCATGGAAAAACTGGACGCACGGCTGGTGTAATCCCGCTCTGATTGTTGCCCACCCGCCGTCACCGTAGAGTCGTTACGGGACTGGCTGTAGTCATAGGTGACTTTTGGCAGCAGCCCAGCGCGCCCGATGTTCTTCTCTTCGCTGTCGGCATTGCGCGCGTGCACGGCGGCCTGAAAGGCTGGGTCGTGCGTCAGCGCCTGCTGCCAGGCTTCCATTAATCCCAATGCCTGACTTGGTGCGCTGTAGAGCAGCGTGAGAACAAACGGGACGGCATAGCTGGAGCGGATCGCCGCGCGATAAACGGATGAAAGGCGCAGCATGATTACTCCTCGGTCAATGCCAGATGCAGGCGGTCGGAAAGCGGTTTAAACAGATAGTTGAGCAGGGAGCGCTCCCCGGTACGAATAAAGGCTTGTACCGGCATGCCGGGACGCACGTCCAGCCCGGCGAGCTGTTGCTTACCTTGTTCATCAACGTGGATACGCAGTGCGTAATAGGGTTTTCCGGTCTGCTGCTCGACGAGCTGGTCGGCACCGATCAGGGCGACAACGCCGGAAATACGCGGGGTCGTGCTTTGGTTGAAAGCAGAAAACAGCAGCTCGACTGGCAGCCCGTTGCTGACTCTGTCCACCAGTTCGATAGGTAGCTGTGCGTCAATCAATAGCGGTTGTCCCTCGGGAACAATCTCCATCAGCATCTGCCCGCTATTCACTACGCCGCCTTCGGTGTGCAGCGCCAGCCCGACTATCGTGCCGCTGGCGGGGGCGCGAATGTGCGTGTGCTGAAGTTCATACTCCGCCGTTTTCAGCCGCTGGGTGAGATCCTGAATGGAACGCTGGGTATCGGCGAGCTGGGCGCGCACTTCTTTCTGGTATTCATTCTGGCGCTGTTGGATCTTTTGCTCCAACTCGACAACCTGCTGCTGGAGCTGTACCTGATTATTCCGTTCCTGCGCGATCGCGCCCGCCAGTTGGGCGGCTTGCCGCTCGACGTCCAGCAGACGGTTACGGGCGATATAGCCTTCCTGCGCCAGCGGACGCAGCCCGCGTAGCTGTTCGCTGATAATCTGAAATTGCGTTTGGCTGCTGGCCAGCAGCGCCTGTGAACCCTGCGACTGCGCCTTTGCCCCGATGATGGCGGCCTGTATCGCGGCGCGTTCCTGTTGCAGCGCTGCACGACGGCTGATGAAGAGCTGCTGTTGGGCAATCTGAATTTGTTGCGTGACGGTGCTGTGTTGCTCGGTGGGGGCAGGGAAGGCGATCGTATTCAGATCGTCGCGTTCCGCCAGTAGACGCGTTTCGCCTGCGTGCGCTTCCTGAAGCTGAGTGACGAGATTATCACGCTGTGCCTGAGAGGGCGTTTGGTCCAACGTGGCAAGGACTTGCCCGGCTTGCACACGGTCGCCGTCCCGCACGGTGAGCGAGGCGATGCGTCCGCTACTGACGGGTTGCACCGCTTTGCGGTTATCTGCGACGATGACCCGACCGGATACGCCGACGCCTTTATCCAGCGGTGCCATGCCGGCCCACAGCAGTAGACCACCAAAGCCGATAAGCACCAGCCAGAGACCGTACTTCAAATAGCGTCCGGCGTCGGTGTGTAACGGCATCGCCGCGACGTTATCCGCCACCGGATGGAGGGGGGTTGTCGGCTGTGATGTGACTTCGCGTAACGCGGACATGGTTATCCTCTTCTTTCCATGATGCTGTTCTGACGGCAGGCGTGCGTTATCAATGCGCTGAGCCTCATTTATCCGGTGCGGCTCGGCGCGGCGTTGGCGCGCTGTACACCATACTCAGCCCGGATGAACCGGGTTCTTTTGGGGTAAAGGCATTTGCGGCGTCGGCTGTTTTAACCGGTGCGGGTTTGGCGCTGGCGGGGGTCGTCACCGGCTTGGTAAGAGAAGGATTGGCGGGCTTGGCACGCTGTAACTCTTTCAACACCTGCTCGGTTGCGCCGAAATACTGGATCTGTCCGGCGCGCAGGACTAACAGCTTATTGGCGCAGGACAACAGGGCGGGTTTATGCGTGATCAGCACCTGCGTGCTTTGGGCTTCCTGCTGCGCGGCAATCGCGGCCAATAAGGCTTTCTCGCCGTCGTCATCCAGACTGGCATTCGGTTCATCCATCACAATCAGGCGCGGCTGGTTGTAAATGGCTCTGGCGAGGGCGACGCGTTGTTTCTGACCGCCGGACAGCCCGGCACCGCCTTCGCCCAGTGGCGTATCGTAGCCCTGCGGCAGCCGCAGAATCATCTCGTGAACGCCTGCCGTGATGGCAGCAGCAACGATCTTTTCTGCATCCGGCTGAGTGAAACGGGCGATGTTTTCGGCAATCGTCCCGCTGAAAAGCTGGACATCCTGCGGCAGATAGCCGACGAAGCGACCTAAATCGCTTTTGTCCCACTGGTGCATGTCTGCGCCGTCCAGCCTGACTTTGCCACCAAGAGCGGGCATGGCGGCAACCAGCAGGCGGGCGAGGGTGGACTTACCGGAACCCGACGGGCCTAAAACGCCGAGCACATCGCCGGGAGCTAGTTCAAACGTGATATTGGCGAGTATGGGCGTGCGCGTGTTGGGTGCGTTGGCGCTGAGCTGTTCCACCTGAAGTTTACCCTCGGGGGCGGGCAACGCCATGCCAGCAGGGCGCGCCGGATGGTTGTCGAGCAAGATATTGACACGCTGCCAGGCGAGACGCGCCTGCATCCACTGTTTCCAGACACCAATGATCTGATCGATCGGGCTGAGTACGCGGCTCACCAAAATGGAACCGGCAATCATCATACCGGGCGTGATATCGCCGTTGACGGCCAGCAGCGCGCCCAGCCCCAGCATCAGCGACTGGAGCGCCAGTCGGGTGCTTTTCGTCAGCGAGGTAATGTTGGCGCTTTTTTCGCTGGCAACGTTCTGATAATAGAGAAACGCGTTATGCTGCGTCAGCCAGCGTTCACGCATCGCAGGCAGCATCCCCATCGCTTCGATAGCATCGGCGTTACGCAGGTTGGCGTTAGCCTGCTGCGTCGCCTGAACGGTATTTTGTGCGGCTAAGGCCAAGGGTTCACGCGTGAGTTTTTGATTCAGCCAGGCCAGCACAATCAGTATGACAGCCCCCGCCAGCGCCATCACGCCCAGCCAGGGATGAAGTAAGAAGATCACCAGAAGATAAACCGGAAACCACGGCGCATCAAAGAAGGCGAACAGCGCGTTCCCGGTGGCGAACTGGCGCAGGGCGGTCAGATCGTTTAAGGCTTGTCCGGCTCCTGCCGTGCCGTTTTTGAGATTGCTTTCAAACGCTGCATTGTAGATACGTTGATTCAGGCGCATATCCATCTGCGTACCGAGGCGGATCACTACGGCGCTGCGTATCCATTCCAGTAATCCCATCAGTAAAAACAGACCCAGCATGATGATCGTCAGCATCGCCAGCGTCATGGTGCTGCTGGAAGGCAGTACGCGATCATAAACCTGAAGCATATAGATCGCTGGTGCCAGCATCAGCAGGTTGATGACAGCGCTGAACAGGCCAATTCCCCAAAATCCCTGACGGTAGGCGGCCAGCGCGTCAATAATCTCCCGGCCTGATGACGCCGGATGGGATGCGGGCATGGAATGTTCCTTCTTCAATAAAGTGCCATCGTTCTCACCGTGGTGTACCCACAAGGTGGAAGAGGGGAAGCGGTTAGCCGTCCCGCTATTGACGCGGTTTGCCAACGGTTATTACACTCACTAGACCGTCGCGGTTCAGATGTTCTCTCCGTACCGCGACGGTGTTCACTCAAACGGCTAAAAGCGTCATCTTTTAGCCGTTTTCTTATGCCGCCAGCAGATCGGCCGTTTCGGCGACGCCAACGACGTCAACCACGGTATCGGCAGAAAGCGCAGCATCGGCGGTCGCGGTGGCGAAGCTCAGGCTATCCAGGCTCGCATTAATATCGATACCTGCATTAGCCAGCGCATCCAGCAGCGGCTGAACCTGACCGCCCATCAGACCGTAAATCACGTCATGCACCACGCCGCGATCGCTAACGGTCAGGTTGGCAACGTCCGTGGAGAGATCCAGCCCGCTGAAGGTCACTTCCGGCTCAACGAGTGAGTACGTGGTGCCCGCGGTGGTGCCGCCTTGCAGGACATTGCCGAAGGACAGAGTGTCCAGATCGCCGTACAGCGTGTGGGCAGGAGGGGTGAAGAGGCTATAGTTCAGATCGCCGCCTGCAATAAGTGCAGAAAAGTCGTTCTGCGCACTCGTGATCGCATACTGAGTACCGTCTATAAAGGTGTCGCCGCCGTAAAAGCCCCCGGTATTATTGCCACCGACTTGTGTATTACCCGCGGTATGATTAACGTCGCCAAATGCTGCAGACCATTCAGTCAGGTAGCTGGCAATGCTGTAATTGGCATAGTAGGCATCGTAGGTAATTGCAAAACTCATGATAGATTCCTCATTAACTAACGATCTACAGGCACGGTCATCCGTGTCTGTCGTAAAAGAGGATGAGCCATCCCATCCCCTTTGTTTTCCTGTCTCCCGCGTGGAGAAACAGAGAAATTAGAATCGGTACTCCACGCCAGCCTGCACCGTTCTTCCCCGGCTTGGCGTGTAGCCCAGTGATTCGCCATAGCTCACGATGTAAGTACGGTTAGCGATATTCTCGACGGAACCACGTACCGTCAGGCTGTCAGTCAGACGATAGCTGGCGTACAGATCGTAAACTTCATACTTGGGCCAGTCGGCTAAATAGGCGGAGTTGGCTGGCGCGGCAGCGTCCTGATAGCCGGGAGCAAAACGCATCGTGACGCCCATATCCAGCTTGCGGTCGAAGACGCGCGTCCCCAGCGTGACGGAACCACGGTCGCCCGGCAGATAGGCGGCGTTGCTGAGTAACAGCGTTTTTTGGCAAGTGAAATCACTGGCCGTGGTATCGACAGGTGTGGAGTAGTAGTTTCTTCTGGTGCCGCCTACGGTCGTGACGCCACCCATCCAGGCCATTGGCGCACAGAAATCGTTATTGCCGATCATGTGGGTGTAGGTGGCATCGACATACAGAAAGCCCGCGTCGTAATTAAGCTGGTATTCCATACCGCGGAAGCGGCTCTTCGCCAGATTGTTCTGGAACACAGAGTTGCTGAGGGAATCGCCGTTATAGCCGGGTTTGGTGCGGGCACCATTCAGGCTGATGTAGTTATTTATCTTGGTGTCGAAATAGGACACCTTGGTGACCAGCCTGTCGCCGTCGACGAGCAGGTCGGGCTGCTGAATATTGAATCCGATCTCCCAGGCACGGGAACGCTCCGGCTTGAGATTGGGGTTCGGATACAGGTAATAATTGCCCGCGCTGTAGCTGCCGTTAGCAAAGGTTTCGCTGACTGACGGCGGACGCCAGGATAGACCATAGCTGGTGTACAGCTGTAGCCATTCAACGCCGGGGCGGACACCAGCAAACAGCGTGGGGGATAGTTTGCCGTGCTCGTCATCGACATTCCAATCCTGCGTGGTAGTCACGAACGGCGAGCAGAGCGCGATCGACCGTTCAGTGCAGGGGTCCGTAACGGTATAGGGGATTTCCCGATAGCTGATGCTGGTGGTGCCGCGTAACCGGTAGCGATCGTAACGCAGGCCACCTTGCAGCGTTACCCACTCGTCGTACGCGTAATTCAGATTCGCGAACAGGCTGGCCATCGCACGGTTCCCTTCCGGGGTCGCGTTACTGGCTGTGCTATTGCTGCTGTCTGTGGTGATCTTGTCGTAATAGAAGTCCAGCCCGTAGTCGGCTTTCAGATCGTGCGCGCCCTGCTGCCACAGCGTCGAGGTATTCTGCGCTTGCGCCCCGTAGGTGCGTAACCGCGTGCTCTCGTGATAGGCGCTGTTATTAGAGGTAGCATAGTTGTCGGTGTCGTTATTGGTATCGGCGTAATAAATCTTGGCCTTAAAATCCAGCCAGCGCTGGTTGTCCGGTTTCAGGCTGTAATCCAGCGCGGTACTGCGCGCCATAATTTCGCTGTGCCCGCTAGCCTTCCAACCCAGTTCGGTATTGGAAAGGTTGGACAACGTCCCGGCATTTTCAGAAGAGGTTTGCGTTTGCATATAGCTGAGCTGGAAGCGCTGATTAGCTGGCAGATTCCAGCCGATTTTCGCCAGCCGCGAGCGCATGGTGTAAGCTGCGTTGGCCACTTTTTGATGCTTTAAGTTATTGGCCCATTCTTCGTAATTATTTGAATTGCCGGGGATACGGATATTACCGAGGTTGCCATCATTACCCGGCCAGTAGTCGCCCAGATGACGTTCGCTGGCACCGACCAGAATATCGCCAGTTTCGTTACCCAGTGCGAGCACGCCGCTGCCGATAAAATGCGTTCCGTTGTCGCCCGTGCTGGCGTGCAGTTTTCCGCCCAGTTCTTTACCCGGAGCGAGAAAATCTTGAGCGCTGACGGTATTAAATGTAGCGACGCCGCCCAATGTACCCGCGCTGCCCATCACGTTTGTCGCGCCTTTTTCAATCGTTGCGCCAGAGAGCAGCTCTGAATCGATATACATCTGTCCATTGCGCTGGCCGTAGCCGGTTTTTTGAAAATTCTGCCGCACGCCGTCGATGTTCATATTCACGCGACCGAAATCCTGTATGCCGCGGATGTTGACCGACAGCGACGGGTCCTGCTGGCTGACGCTGGAGTAAACGCCAGCGGACTGCTCCAGCAGATCGGCGGCGTGGCGGGAAGGGCGGTTATCCATCTGTTCGCGTGAAATAACGCTGATCGCGCGCGGCTGTTCGTAGATCCAGTCGCCGGGATTGGCGACGGTAAATGCGCGAACTGTCATGACGTCGTCTATTTTGGCCGTATCGACGTTGACTGGACGAGGGCGCAGGGTAATGACGCCATTGCTGCCGATCTGGAAATCGACCGGATTAGTGCCGATCAGCCTGCGCAGCCCTTGTTCTGGCGTGAAGCGCCCTTGAAGCGCAACGGCCTGCATATTTTCCAGTTTAACGTCGGCAAAAAAGACCTGTAACCCCGCCTGTTCGGTGAAACGCAGCAACGCGCTGCTCAACGGCTGCGCGCCGATGGAAAAGGCGGCGCTTTGACGAGCCGCCTCCTGAACGCTGGCGGCCTGCGTTTCTGCTTGCGCATAGTGGAGCGAGCCAGACAACGACAGTGCGATGCCGACGGCAAGAGAAAGTGGATTACGTTGTAACAAGCGGCTGTCTTGCTGTTGTGTTCTTTTAAACATTTTTCGCCTGGTCTGCCATCTGTTAAATCATCAATAAGCATTAATAAATAAAGGGATAATTGGCCCTCTTTTTCTTAATGAAAATGATAATAAAAATCATTACCTAAATATGAAGACGGCTGAGATGACAGAACCCGTAAAAAAATATTTAAATTTTTTTCTCCGGCGCGTTGCGGCCTTGTGAACGTAAAGGGAATTTATGCGTGATTACCACGCCTGAGCGGCGTGGCAAGAGTGGGGAAGACAGGTGGGAGAAAGAATTAGTACAGAACCGTGACGCCGGGGAGTGAAACGGTTTTGGCACCCAGTTCGGTGGCAATGGTTTGCAGCGCGCCATCCAGCTCGTTCAGCGAAAAAATGCCGCTAACCTGACGCTGACGCAGGGCTGATGTAGGGATGACGATCGTCCCCGATCGATACTGATTGATACGTGAGATCACGATAGCCAGAGGTTGTTGATCGAAGATCAGCAGGCCGCGTCGCCAGTCGCCGCGCTCGCGGCTATTCCAGTCGGGGAGACGAGTCATCCCTTGTTCGGTGTAGCGTGCCGCCTGTTGCTCATCAAGCCGCAGTGTTTGCCCGTTTGCCGTGACCTGAACGCTGTGCTCCACCACGCCGACGGTCGTGGTCTGTGAGGAGTTTTGCACGATGAACTGCGTGCCCAGCGCCTGTGTGGTGCCCGATGCAGCATCAACCAGGAAAGGGCGCTTTTCCTGTGCAGTCGTTGGGGCGACGGTGAACCAGGCGGAACCTTGCAGCAGCGTGACGCGTCGTTCTTGCGGCGTATAGGCGAGCGAAATGGCGCTGCCCGCATCCATATCGACTTCACTGCCGTCCGGCAGCGTAACGTGTTTGACCTGATGCGCCGCATGATAATCCGAGCGCAGCATGAGAATGCCGTCGGAAATCCACGTCGCGCCGAGACTGAAACCCAGTAGCAGCAAGGCGGCGATTTTCCACTGTGTTGCGCGATTAACACGCCTGATGAGAAAGGTTGCCGGCGGCTGTGGTTGCAGCACCTGTTTTTGCTCGGCGCTGAGTGATCCGAGCCCGTGCCAGAGCCTCCCTGCCTGTTCCAACGCGTGACAATGGCGCGGATCCTGCGCCAGCCAGTGTTGGAATGTCAGTTCCTGTTCATCGTCCAGCGGCGCTTCGGCCAAACGGATGGCCCATCGTGCTGCCTGCTGTAGGATTTCAGGGGGATAATCGTTCATGTTGTAGGCCTGGAGTGTGTAGGGTCTCTAAATACGTAGACGTCTGGCGGCAATAAACCCGTAAATAATTTGTGATTATTTCACGATGTGCGACGCGTTTCACGAGGCGCGGATCGTCATCATTGCATTCAGCGTCATGGCAAGATGCTTCTCAACAGTGCTGAGGGAAATCTCCAACTGCTGAGCAATTTGCGCCTGCGTCATGTGTTCAAACCGATGCAGATGAAATATCAACTGCGTGCGTTCAGGCAGCGTCGCCAGTACGTTTGCCAGACGTTCCAGCTCCTGCTGGGCGATGGCCGTTTGATCGAGCTGGGGTGCGGCATCCGGCAGGTATTCCAGCGTCGCCTCCGCGTCGTCAACGGATGTCGCCATCTGCCAGCGCTGCTGGTGGCGGACATGATCAAGCAGCAAATTATTTGCTGTCTTATAGAGATACGCCTTCTTGTCGTCTACATCATCTTGCTGTTCCAGCCGTTGTGCCAACCGTAAAAAACTCTCTTGCACCAGATCTGCCGCTGCCTGAGGGTCGCGCAGTTTATGATTGAGATAGCGTTCTAACCGCTCTGCATAGTGGTTGAACAGCATTCTGAGTTCAGACTCTGACATGCCAACGTCCCGTCAGGTGACCTTCCCGCCGACTCTGCGGCAACAGAACCCCTTTCCCTTGCCACGGCGCTCTCCATAGCGATCCTGTCCGTTGATATCGACGGGGTAAGGCCCTGAATAATAAATTTAATGTAATTGATAATTATTATCACATATGACGAACCGGAAAGCAGAGTTAAATCTTCTTCAGATTGGCGGATTCTCGCCATCGACTACACTTATCTTTGCTGGCTTATTATTTAATCAGGAGATACAGAGATGACTACGAAGGACTCAGAGCAGGATCCTAAAGCCGTGACGGTCAGCGAAGGGCTGGCAAAGGTGCATGAGGCATCAGAGCAGTTGACGGAAGAAGAGATTGAAGCGCTGGCGGAAGAAGCCAGACAGGCCGCCACGCAGACGCAGAAAGCATCGGGCAGCGCGCCCTAGTGTAATGCCGCGGGTTGCAGAACGGCGCGACAGGTAGCGCAACGTGGCAGGTTTTTTGCACAGACATTTTGCAGATAGTGATGAAAAACAAGATGGTTTTCTCTCTGTAAGGAAAATGTATGCACGATAAATTACTCATAGAAGGCAAGCTGGTCGCGGGGAAAGGCGAGGCGTTAGCGGTATTTAATCCTGCCACAGGAGAGCAAATTGCCGCCATTGCGCAGGCCGATCTGCACCAGGTTGATGCAGCCGTGCTGGCCGCGGAGTCCGCTTTTGCACACTGGGGCCAGACCACGCCGAAAACGCGTGCGACGCTGCTACTACAGATTGCCGATGCCATCGAGGAAAACGCCGAGACGTTTGCCGAGCTTGAATCGCTGAACTGCGGTAAGCCCTACCATGCGGCTCTGAATGATGAAGTGCCTGCGGTCGCCGATGTGTTTCGCTTTTTTGCCGGCGCGGCGCGCTGTCTGAGCGGTTCGGCGGCGGGAGAGTATCTCGAAGGGCACACCTCAATGATCCGGCGCGATCCAGTTGGCGTGGTGGCGTCCATCGCCCCGTGGAATTACCCGCTGATGATGGCGTCGTGGAAACTGGCACCGGCGCTGGCGGCGGGAAACTGTGTGGTGTTGAAACCGGCGGAGCAAACCCCGCTGACTACATTCTATCTGGCGCATCTGCTGGCGGAGATACTGCCTGTTGGCGTGGTGAATATTGTGTTCGGGCGTGGAGCGGATATCGGCGATGCGCTAACGGGACATGAGAAAGTGAATATGGTGTCGCTGACCGGTTCGATTGCGACTGGCGCGCATATTCTGTCGCATACCGCCGCGAGCGTAAAACGGACGCATATGGAGCTGGGTGGCAAAGCACCAGTGATTGTCTTCGACGATGCTGATATCGATCAGGTGGTTGATGGGATCCGCAGTTTCGGTTTTTACAATGCGGGGCAGGATTGTACCGCTGCCTGTCGGCTGTATGTCCAACGTGCGATTTACGATGAGGTCGTAGAAGCATTAGGAAAAGCGGTGGCGACGCTGAAAATGGGCGATCCACACGATGAAACCACCGAGCTGGGGCCATTGATTACCGAGCCGCAGCTGGAACGCGTGATTGGCTTTGTCGAACGCGCCAAAGCGTTACCGCACATTACGGTGGTGACCGGTGGCGAGCGGGTAAAAGGGCAGGGATTCTACTTCCAGCCTACGGTGCTGGCGGGGGCAAAGCAGGAAGACGAAATCGTCCAGAAAGAGGTGTTTGGGCCGGTTATCTCCATCACGCCATTTGACGATGAAGCGCAGGTGATTGGCTGGGCTAATGCCTCGCATTACGGGCTGGCCTCGTCGGTCTGGACGCGCGATATCGGGCGGGCGCACCGTCTGGCTGCGTGCCTTCAGTACGGCTGTACCTGGGTAAACACCCACTTCATGCTGGTGAGCGAAATGCCACACGGCGGACAGAAGCTATCTGGCTACGGCAAGGATATGTCGATGTACGGTCTTGAGGATTACACCATCGTGCGCCATATCATGATCCGGCACTGAGGATCTTCGGTCTGCTCAGGGATTCTGTTTGTCCTGCACGAGAAGCAGGCAATGATATAGCGCGTTTGTCCAGCCTCGGCGTGCCCCAAAAAAGGGCGCGCTGGGCAAAAGCAGGGCATCACACGTTACTTTGATTTTTTTCATACTGGCATTTGCCATTCTTGTTGGTTATTAATTCCATCCATTCGTATTTAGTTCAAATCATCTACTGAATTTTTGGATTAGATCGCGTTTTTGTATTTTATTTTGATTTGGGGCGGGCGACTGGCGTGTTATGTGCATTAATTAAAGTGGCATCGCGTGATGTCCGTTTTCAAGGAGCGCATTTTGTCCAGATCAAACGCCCACCTTAACCCGCTAGAGTGTACTCAGCAGGCACTGCATTGGATTCATAGTGACACGCTATCCCACGATGACATGGCGGCACTGAATCGAGAAGTTTTGAGTTGTTTTCGTGAATACGTCAACCCAGGTTTTCTGGAGTACCGAAAATCTGTCACTACCGGCGGCGATTACGGCGCAGTCGAATGGCGCGCCAGCGGCCCGAATACGCTGATTGATACCCAAGGGAATGAATATCTGGACTGCCTCGGTGGTTACGGCATTTTTAACGTTGGGCATCGTAACCCTAACGTCATTGCTGCCGTTGAGCGCCAGCTCGCCAGACAACCGCTGCACAGTCAGGAATTGCTCGACCCGCTGCGGGGATTACTGGCAAAAACGCTGGCGGCGCTGACGCCAGGCGATCTGAAATACAGCTTCTTCTGCAATAGCGGAACGGAATCGGTTGAGGCGGCTTTAAAGCTGGCGAAGGCCTACCAGTCACCGCGCGGTAAATATACCTTTATCGCCGCGACAGGTGCCTTCCACGGGAAATCGCTGGGCGCACTTTCCGCCACCGCCAAACCCGCATTTCGTCGTCCTTTCATGCCGCTGTTACCCGGCTTCCATCATGTTGCTTTTGGTGACATCAGCGCCATGCGCAAGCAGGTTGAGCAGTGCCAGAAGACCGGCGATGACGTGGCTGCCATCATCCTTGAACCTATTCAGGGAGAAGGCGGCGTGATTGTGCCACCGGAAAATTACTTGCCTGCGGTCAAAGCATTATGCGATGAGGTCGGGGCATTGCTGATTCTGGATGAGGTGCAAACCGGCATGGGGCGCACGGGCAAGATGTTCGCCTGTGAGCATTATGGCGTGCAGCCTGACATTCTGTGTCTGGCGAAGGCGCTGGGCGGCGGCGTGATGCCGATCGGTGCCACGGTGGCGACGGAAGAGGTATTTTCCGTGCTGTTTGAAAATCCGTTCCTGCATACGACCACGTTTGGCGGCAATCCGCTGGCTTGTGCGGCGGCGCTGGCGACGGTCAATGAGTTGCTGACGAAGAATCTGCCGGAACAGGCGGCCATACAGGGGGAATATTTATTACAGGGCTTACGGCAACTGGCGGCTGAGTATCCTCAATTGATTATCGAAGCACGAGGAATGGGGCTGTTACAGGCTATCGAGTTCAGGAAAAACGAGATCGGCTATGCCTTCGCGAAAGAGCTGTTTCAACGTAATGTTCTGGTTGCGGGCACCTTGAATAATGCCAAATCGGTCAGGATTGAGCCACCGCTTACCATCACGCGCGAGCAATGTGCCCGAGTGTTGAAAGAAGCGAAGGAAGTGCTCAAGAAACTCAATGGCACCATGCCTGACGAAAATAAAATGAAGGAATATGCGGTAGAGTGAAAAACGAGACGGAAACACGCAGCACCCCATTATGTTCATTCCGAAAGCCAGTCAGACCTTACTGACTGGCTTTTTTTATCCGGTTCCCGACACGATTTTTCGACATGACTCAATGGCCTTTACGGGCGATCAGCACATTCAGCGGTGCCATGGGAAATGGCTGATGACGGTGGGTTTCGACAGAGCTAAAGTCGGCAGCCAGTAGCCACTGCGTCAGTTGACCTTCCCGCGTGACGTGGCGTCCACTCATTTGCATCGGCAGGTAGAACGGCAGAACCGGTGCGGCATCCTCCGGCGCTTCGGCAATTTCCGCCTGTGCCAGAACCAGCGTGCCCTCCGGTGCCAGAGTATCGTGGAGCATGGTCAGCATGGCGGGGATGTCCTCGACAAAATGCAGGAACGAGGAACTCCAGATCAGATCGTATTTCTCGCTGGACAATGCGCCGCTTTGCGCCGACAGACGTGCGGATAATCCGGCAGCGTCGATATTGCGTTGTGCCACGGCGGCGGTTTGCGGCAGATCATACACCGTACCGGAGATCTGAGCGTGACGCAGCGCCAGCGTAATCGCCACCCAGCCGGGGCCGCCGCCCAGATCGAGAACGTGTTTGATTTGCGGGAAATCCGGCAGGCCGGAGATAAGCTGCTCGGCACGGTCAGCCGTTATCGCCCGCTGTTCCTGAGCGATTTGCTGTTCCGCGGCGCTGGCCCACGCCGCATCGCGTGGCAACTCGCTCAACTGCGTCAGCAGCGGCTGATGCATACCGTCGCCGAGCCCCTGACCAAACTGACGCAGGCTGGTCAGGCGAAAACGCCAGGCGTCGCCCAGAAAACGTGAACTGCTGTGACAGAGCACGGCGGCGCAGGCCGGAGCGGTGCGATAGCCGTCGTGATGACGCGTCAATAGCTGCATGCTCCACAGCAGTTCAAGCAGAAAACCGGTTTTATCCGGCTGCCAGCCCAGCGCTTCCGCCAACTGTTTCGGTGTAGTGACCTCTTCCAGCCTGTCGAAAATCTGCTGTTCCAGCGCCAGATATAAGGCATCCACCTTCACGCTGCTGGCGGCAAGTTGCCATAACGTCTCTAATGGATTCATAAGTGGTTTTTCCCATTGATGGTCAGTCGATAGGGAATATGCTATCTATAAATGAGAATCGTTATTATGTTCATTGTTATGCGAGGCGGCGTTTTTCATATGCGAAACGGCGGGGGGAAGATGGCGCAAAGACAGCAGCAGGTGCGAGAGGGATTATCATCGGGCGATCGGTGTCGGATGAGTGAGGTGAATCGTGCTGATTCGCGTCGAATACTGCCGGACGGCATTGGCGAATGCTGGTCGGATTTCAGCCGTATTGATACGGATCTGTCGCTAGCTCGTTCGCAATATCGCCCGCGTCGTGCCTTGGTGGAGGAAACGCAGAACCCGCACTCGCAGCCGATGCTGGTTATGACGTTTGCGCTGGCAGGGGAGTCTGCTTATTACGATTGCGGCGGTTCATCGATCTGGTTTCGCCAGCAGCATGTCACGATTACGACGTTTGGTGCCAGCGTGGGCGAGCGCCATTATCAGGCGCAGCAGCAGGTCGATCAGCTACGGCTGCTGGTGGGGAAAACGGCGGCGACGCGCTATTTTGGCGCGGACTGTGCCGAGCAGTTGTTCAACGATGATGGGGTACAGCAGCGCGCATTTACGCCCGTCTCTGCGGCCAGTCAGGTTCACGTCAATGCGCTGTGCGGTGATAGCGATCCGCTAAATCGCCATATCCATGCCTTAAGCCTGCTGGCGCAGTATCGTCACTTCCTGCAACCGGAAGAGAAGCGCGGCGCTATTCACCCACAGGAACGGCAGCAATTGGAGCAGGTATGTTGCTGGATGCGTGAACATCTGGCTGAACCGCTGACGCTGGCCTGCATTGCGACTCAGGCGGGAATGAGTGAATCCAGACTTAAACTCGGGTTTCATCGCTGCTTTGCGACCACGCCGGGTCAGATGCTATTGCGGATGCGGATGGAGCGAGCGCATCAGCTACTGGAACAGGGATTCCAGGTGGCGCAGACTGCCTGGCAAGTTGGCTATCGGCACCCCGCTAATTTCAGTCTGGCATTTACACGCTATTTTAACCGCAACCCGAAAATGATTACTTCGCGTAAGTAAAAATACCCTACTGGCATTAATGTGATGATTTTGTCATAACTATTTACCATTATTTTCCTTTGATTATATTCCCGTGCGTTATTTCGGCATGCGGTTCCTGAATCCGAGCTTTTGTCCAAATTCTTCTATACTTCATCCAGCAGTATCAACGTGTAATGAATATTGCGACCAATAAGTTGTTCATTTTTCAGCGCGCAGTCGGGTGGTTCCCTGTGCATGAAAGTGAGCGTTGTATTTTTAATAAAGGGTCGCTTTTTAAGCAAAGGAAAAAAGAATGAGATTAAAAAAGAAAAAAATTGAACCGATGAAAATTCAGGACATTACCATTATTGATAATGCCAGACTCAAAAAAGCCATTACCGCTGCCGCACTGGGTAATGCGATGGAGTGGTTTGATTTTGGCGTATATGGCTTTGTGGCGTATGCGCTCGGACAGGTCTTTTTCCCCGGAGCCGATCCCGGCGTACAAATGATCGCCGCGCTGGCAACGTTCTCGGTTCCCTTTTTGGTTAGGCCACTCGGCGGGATATTCTTTGGTGCGATGGGAGATAAATTTGGTCGCCAGAAAGTCCTGTCGATCACCATTATTATCATGTCGGTGAGTACATTCTGTATCGGCTTGATTCCGTCCTATGAGTCGATTGGTATTTGGGCACCGATATTACTGCTGTTGGCGAAACTGGCGCAGGGATTCTCCGTCGGGGGAGAATATACCGGTGCAGCGATTTTCGTTGCCGAATATTCCCCGGACAGACGACGCGGCTTTTTAGGGAGCTGGCTGGATTTCGGTTCTATTGCCGGGTTCGTAATGGGGGCAGGCGTCGTGGTGTTAATTTCTTCCATCGTGGGAGAAGAGAGTTTTCTGGAATGGGGATGGCGTATTCCGTTCTTTATTGCCGCACCGCTCGGATTAATCGGGATTTATTTGCGCCATGCGCTGGAGGAAACGCCGACATTCCAACAGCACGTTGACAAGATTGATAAAGAATCAAAAGACAGCATCCAATCTCCACCGAAGATTTCTCTGCGTGAAATTGTGACTAAGCAATGGAGAGGTCTGCTGGTGTGTATTGGGATGGTGATTACCACCAATGTCACCTATTACATGCTGTTGACCTATATGCCGAGCTACCTTTCACACAGCCTGAATTACTCGGAAGATCATGGGGTGATGATTATTATCGCCGTCATGATCGGGATGCTGTTTGTGCAGCCGGTGATGGGGCTGATGAGCGACCGCTATGGGCGCAAGCCGTTTATTATTTGCGGCAGTATTGGGCTGCTGCTGCTGTCGGTGCCCAGCTTTATTTTGATTAACAGCGATGTGATTGGGCTGATTTTCTGCGGATTACTGATGCTGGCCGTACTGCTGAACTCTTTCACGGGCGTGATGGCTTCAACGCTTCCTGCCTTGTTCCCTACGCATATTCGCTATAGCGCGCTGGCGACCTCATTTAACGTTTCCGTGCTGATTGCGGGCTTTACGCCAACGGCGGCGGCGTGGCTGGTGGAGTCTACCGGTAACTTATATATGCCGGCGTACTACCTGATGGTGATTGGGCTGATCGGCTTGATTACCGGGATGTCGATGCGTGAAACCGCTAACCAGCCGCTGAAAGGCGCCACGCCAGCGGCATCGGATCGGACGGAAGCCAAAGAACTGTTGCAGGAACAGTACGACAATATTGAGCAGAAAATAGAAGAGATTGATGAGCAAATCGCCGAGCTGGAGAAGAAAAGAAAACGGCTGACCGAACAGCATCCTGAGATTAATTGACGCAATTTACTGGTAGTAAGCAAGCGCCACGGATGTGGCGCTTTTGCTATGCCACCTACAACCTAGCGACCAATGAGCCGCAACTGGGTGCAAAATGGGCAACCACAGCCGTTAACGGAGGTTGCATCGCACTGGCCGGGGTGAATGGTTTCCAGCCCCATTGGCGTAAAACCAGAAAAGGTGCGCTTAACCTCATCGATATTGCGCAATCCAGTCTCAGTAGACTGAGCTATCTTAGCCTGAAACGCCGAGGCTTGTGTCGCGACGAGGGAAAGAAACAGAACTGACAGACCTTTTTTCATCGGGCTTATCCGCTATGGAATTTGGTCTGTTATAACATAACGTATTTGGCCGCGCCAGAGCAGCCGACCGTCCGAATGGGGTCGGCTGTCTGAACAATGTCGTTCGATTAACGGAACGGTGGCTCGTTAAAGGTGCGCAGCTTACGCGAGTGCAGCTTATCGCTTTCCGCCCGCAGCAGATCGATAGCGCAGATGCCAATCTGCAAATGCTCCGAAATCGCCCCTTCATAGAAACGGTTTGCCTGCCCCGGCAGCTTGATTTCACCGTGCAACGGCTTATCTGAAACGCACAGCAGCGTGCCGTAAGGGACACGGAAGCGATACCCCTGCGCGGCAATCGTCGCACTTTCCATATCTACCGCGACGGCGCGACTGAGGTTAAACCGCAGGGCAGAGGCCGCATAGCGTAGCTCCCAGTTGCGGTCATCAGTGGTGACAACCGTGCCGGTACGCAGGCGCTGTTTGACTTCTTCCCCCGGCATACCGCTGACCATCTTGGTGGCGTCGTACAGCGCGCGCTGCACCTCGGCGATGCTGGGAATCGGGATATCCGGCGGCAAAACGGCGTCCAGTACGTGATCGTCACGCAGGTAAGCATGCGCCAGCACATAATCACCGATGGACTGGCTTTCGCGCAGGCCGCCACAGTGGCCGATCATCAGCCAGGCATGTGGACGCATCACCGCGAGGTGATCGCAGATGGTTTTCGCGTTGGATGGCCCGACGCCAATGTTGACCATCGTAATTCCTTTGCCCTGACGGGGAATCAGATGATAAGCCGGCATCTGGTGGTTCTTCCAGGCCAGATCGGACACCGTCTGCTCGGGATTAGGCGTCTCGGCGGTGATGTAAATACCGCCCGCGCAGGACAGCGCCTCATACGGGCTATCGGGATCGGCAATCTGCGCACAGGCCCAGCGTACAAACTCATCGACATAGCGCGTGTAGTTGGTGAAGAGGATGAACGGCTGAATATGTTCCACCGGCGTGCCAGTGTAGTGGCGAAGCCGCGCCAGCGAGAAATCGGTACGCAGCGCGTCGAAGTGCGACAGCGGCGATGTGGTGGTGGCGTGAAACAGCCCATCCGCCGTCTCGTCCCCAATCTGCGACAGCTCTGTCGTAGGGAAATGCTTGGCGATACCAGCACTCATCGAACGGTCAAGAATCAGGTCGGAACCGTCGAGCACGTAGGGGAACGGGATTTCCTGCTGTGACGGGCTAACCTCGATGGTGACGTCATAATCGCCTTCCAGCAGCGCCAGCTGTTCCGCCAGATAAGCGCGTAGAAATGCCGGGCGGGTAACGGTGGTGGAGTAGCTGCCGGGATGGGTAAAACGCCCATAGGCGCGATGGCGTGGATGGCCGGTTGAATTGCCACTCCAGCTAACGCGCAGGGCAGGGTAGGCAAATAGCCCCGCCGCGCGTGCGTTGGCATCAGGCAGCGTGCCATCATTGATGAAGTCCCCGATGGCATCGCGCAGTGCTGAGACGGCCTCATCATACAGCGCTTCCAGTTTATCCAGAGTCTGAGTGACGGTAAGACTGACGTGGGATCCGCTGTTGTGCATACTCTCTCCTTTAATCACGCTCTACACCATACCCGTCATACTTCAAGTTGCATGTGCGTTGGCT
Source organism: Pectobacterium polaris (assembly GCF_002307355.1). Taxonomy (NCBI): domain Bacteria; kingdom Pseudomonadati; phylum Pseudomonadota; class Gammaproteobacteria; order Enterobacterales; family Pectobacteriaceae; genus Pectobacterium; species Pectobacterium polaris. The sequence goes on from NZ_CP017481.1 coordinate 2,844,144, forward strand.
ACGTTTAGTCACCCGAATCACTTACCTGAGTAAGCTCATCGGGATGCCTTCCCTTGCCGCCTTCCTGAAACTCGAATTATTTAGGGTATATTCAATTTTGTACTTCGGCAGAGGTTAGCTCACAGCGTAACTGAAGATGCGCAGCCCCGCCATCGTGAAATCTGGCAGGGCTGTGAACGTGGAGAGAAGCGGGTGCTTAGGCTGTGTCCCATAATAGATTAGTGCTTGTGGCGACCGGAGAGGTTCGCTGCGCTCACCGCGAGTATCGACAGCACGCCGAGTGCCGCCGCCGGTGCCAGCACGCCCCAGAAGGCACGTTCGATATACGGGATCCCTTCAGCCAGCACGCGTCCCCATTCCGGCGTCGGCGGTGAGGCGCCCAGACCTAAAAAGCCGAGCGAGGCCAGCGCCAGCGCGATGCCAGGCAGTTTCAGCATAGCGTGACGGAAAAGCGGGCCAATCAGCGCGGGCAGAATATAGAACAGGCTGCGCCGTATCGGACCGACGCCGAGAATCGGCAGCATCCGAATATAAGGGCGCGCATTGATTTCGGCGACCAGCGCCGCTGTGTGGGCTGCGAGCGGTGCCCAACTGACGGCAATCACGGCAATCGCCGCGCCCGTTGCCGTCGGGCCATTGACCGCAGCAACCAGCAGCCCCGCAATGACTGGTGGCAGGGCGTTAGTCACTTCAATCGGGCCGGTGAGCAGGCGCGGAAAGAGTCCAACCAACAGGCCAATCGCCAGACAGGCCAGCGACACCGCCAGCGCCAACAGACAGGTATTTAACGTACCGTGTGCGACGCGTGCCAGCAAATCACGCCCCATCGCATCCGCGCCAAAAGGCAGCAGGAACGACGGCGGTTGCAGGCGCAGAAAGGCAGAAGTATAGGGATCGCGCGGCAGACCAGCCAGCAACAGAAGCGCCAGCAGCAGCACGCAGATAATCGGCAACCAGATGGCATGACGAGACGCGGGGCTACCGCTCTCTTCCGGTACGGGCATCGCGCCGCTCCGCAGCGCGCGTCCGAGAATCAGCAGCCGCACACCGCTGGCGGCGATGCCAGCCAGCGAGGCGATGAGCAAGAGAATCAGCACGCCGATCTGCAAGGCGGGCAGATCCTGCGCAGCCGCTGCCCCCAGCGTTGCACGTCCCAAACCGGGAATCGCGAACACTTTTTCGACGGCGATAGCACCGCCAGTTAGCGAGACCAGCACCAGCCCGACTAGCGGCATCACGCTGGGCAACGTGCGTTTCAGCACGGCCAGTGCGATATGACGACGGTTCACGCCCGCCACGCTCCAGGTAGTGAGCCAGTTTTCGCTAAAGGTAGCGGAGAGTGCATCGGCAATAATCCGGCCAAGGTAACCGCCAGCAGGAATACCGAGCGCCAGCGACGGCAGCACCGCGTAGTGCAAGCCCAGCCAGCCATAGGGTGGGAACCACTGTAGCCAGACGGCACCGACGATTAGCAGAAACGACGCCAGTAGGAATTCGGGCAGTGCGGTAAACAAGGCGGCGAACAAACCGCCTGAACGATGAACCTGACCGCGCAATCCCTGCCGAAAGGTAGGGGCGCACAGCACGGCAGCCAGCGTGAAGGCCACCAGCGCCGAGGACGCCATTAGCGTGAGCGAGACGCCCGCCGCTTGCAACATCCCCGGAAGGACCGGCCGACCAGAAACCCAGGAGTTGCCTGCATCGCCGTGCAACAGGCCAGTCAGCCAGTTCAACAGCAATTGCAGCGGGCCTTGATCCAGCCCCAGAGAGTGACGAATCGCGTTTAGCGTTTCTGCCGTCGCTTCCTGCTCGCCGGAACGGGCGCGTAGCAGCGCCAGCGCCGGATCCTGGCCGGATAACCACGGCAGCATACCAATCAGCACCACAATCCCCGCCAGCGTCAGCAGCCGCGAAAACAGCGGGATCAGCACGCCGTATCGCGGGCGTTGCGTCTGGTTGATGGTTGCACAGGTGCGGCAATACAGCGATTCGCTCATAAACTCGTCATCTTTCTGGTTGCGGGTGCGCTATCTGTTACTTTGCGCATATAACAATATGCGTGGCTGAGTTAATCAGCGTGCGTTCACGCGGGTCGCGCAGTGCGTCTTTTACCTGTGCGCTTTCACCTTGAATCACGCGCTCATGCAGCATTGGGATCGCGGCATCGCTGGCAAGAATTAGGTTTTCTGCCTGCATGATGGCCTGACGGCGAGCTTCGCCAGCAGGAATCGAGGCTGCTTTTTGCAGCGCCTGATCGATCTCTGGTCGGCACAGCTGAGCGATATTGAATGACCCTTCGCAGGCGAAGTCGCTGTATAGATAAGCGACCGGATCGCCGGAATCCAGCACCGTCGCGCGCGATAAGATAAAGGCGTCAAACTTGCCAGCTAGCGCGTCGGACTCGATCTGTGAATATTCACGCACCACCTGCTTTACCGTAAATCCAGCGGCAGTGAGCTGCTGTGCCAGATAGACCGCCACTTCAGGCAGTTCGGCGCGATCGCTGAAGGTTGCCAGCGTAATGGTGGCACCCGCAGGCTTACTGGCTTTGACTGGGCTCGCTACTGGCTGACGCAGTTGCGCGGCCCACGGCAGGGCTGGACCTAACAGACCCTGCGCGATATCGGCGCGCTTCTCATACACGTTATCCACCAGCTGTTGGCGATTGATCGCATCGCGCACGGCTGCACGCATCGCGGGATCTTGCATCACGCCATGGCGCGTATTCAGATATAGTGTATTGGTGCGCGGCATCGGAACTTCATGCACCAGCGATTGATCCAGCAACGGTGCCTGAGAAACCGGAATGGCTTCGACAATATCAGCCGTGCCGGTACGTAATGCAGCGGCACGCGCCGCGCCGTCGGACACAAAGCTGACGTCGATACCGCTGGCCTGTGCTTTCTCACCCCAGTAACCGTCGAATCTATCCAATACCGCGCTGCTGGTGCCGGTGACGGTACGCAGAACGAATGGGCCACTTCCGGTGTTGATCGGATTGACGACGCCATTTTTACCGTATGCCGCGGTGGAGAGAATCGCCAACTGTGGGCTGGATAAACGCTGTGGCAGCAGCGGATCCGGTTTAGCGGTGGAGACAACGACGGCGTTATCGCCATCGGCTTTCACCGTTAACTGCACGCCGTCCAGAATGCGCGGTTTGGGGGCGGCGGTGGAGGCCACGGTGAGCGCATTCACTACCGTGGCGGCGTTTAAGGCGGTGTTATCGTGAAAATGGACGTTCGGGCGCAGTTCAAAACGCCAGGATTTATCATCGATCTGCTGCCATTTTGTCGCTAGCGCAGGCTGGGCTTCGCCGAGTTTGTCGAGTACCACCAGCGTTTCTGCCGTGCTCCAACGCGACAGCTTAAAGGCATCATCGCTCAGCGGCGTCAGGCCGGAGCGCGGCGGCTGAAGCATCGCCAGTTTGATTCGACCGTCATGATGCGAGGTGTGATTTTCCTCCGGCTCGTTGAAGCAGCCTGAAAGCAGCAGCGTGGCTGATAGCAAGCCAGAAACGGGCCACAGGCGATTACGCATATTCATCAATCTGTCCTTATTCATTCACGGTTGAAGCGGATTTAAACGGGCGGCAGATGACCATCATCGCCAGCGAACTGCACAACGGCACGGCGGCGAGCAGCACCCACGGAATGGCGGCCTGTGGCGACGGCGTCAGCGCGCGGTCAAGCTGGCTGCCGAGTACAAAGTTGCCGACGAGAACGGCGATGCCGCCCATCGACGCCAGCGCGCCATAGTGCGCACCCAAATTCTGGTTGTTGGCAAAGCGCGGAATAAGGTCCATCCCGACAGGAACGATCAGCATCTGCCCCAGCGTCAGCAGGGTAATCAGCGAGATAGCGGGAAGCAGGCGCTGCCACCCGTCAGGCGGCGTGCTGGAGGCAAACAGCGCGACGCTAAAGAATGACGCGGCCAGCAGCGCGAAACCCAATGGCAGCATGCGCGCCGCGCCAACCCGGCGGGCGAAACGTGCCAACGGGAGCTGTAATCCAATTACCAGCAGAGAAGCGAGGACAAACAGCGGACCGAGATCTTTCTCGCTGCTGCCGGAGCGATGTAGTTCAACCGGCAGTGCCAGATAGAGCTGGTTGTAGCTGAACAGGTAAGCGCTGTAGGCGATGATGAACGCGACAAAGCGGCGCTGGCGGAAGGTTTCCCACCACGGAGCAATCTGTAATTCGCCCCGATTGCGCTGCGTTGGCGGCAGGTTGAAAAACAGAATGATGAGTGCAATCACAAACACGCCCGCACCGGCTAGCGCCACGCGCTGGAATCCGTATCCCGCCAGCACCGAACCGAGTAACGGCCCCAGCACTGCGCCTAACTCGCCGCAAATGGCAAACAGGGCGAACCACTCGGAGCGGCTACGTTTTCCCTCTTTTTCACTTTGCGTACCGGCCTGTGCCATCAGCGCTTCAATGGCGGGAGAGAACAGGGCACCGCCGACACCGGTTAGACAGGCACCGAGGATGATCGGCCACAGCGAGTCGCCTAATGCCAGCAGGAGATAGCCGCTGATACGCACAACGCAGCCGCACAGGATGGTCACGCGTGCACCGAAGCGGTCAGCCAGCGCACCGCCGACTAAAAACATGCCCTGCTGAGAAAAGGTGCGTAAACCAATCACCAGCCCGATGGCCCAGCCGGAAAGCAGCATGTCGTCGCGCAGGAAAATTGCCAGAAACGGCACGACGGCATAAAAGCCAATGTTGAAAACAAGCTGGCTACCCAGAAGCAACGGGGGATAAGGCCGTGGGGCGTGGTTGGCGGTAAGGTCTGACATGTCATGATCCGTTATAAAAAGCCCGTGACGGGGAATGTGTTATTGATGCGATATTTTATGGTAAAAAGCGCGTTTTCAGCGAGCTAATAGCCTGACGTCGATAGCGCGGGTACGGCCTGCAACAGATGGGCTGTGTGTGCCTGCTGCGGCGAAGCCAGCACCTCTGCGGTGGGGCGATCTTCAATAATGCGTCCGCCGTCCATGACCAGCATTCTGTCGCACAGCCCGGCGAGCATGGAAATGTCGTGCGAGACCATCAGCAAGCCCATGTTGTTTTGTTCGGTGACCTGTTGAAGCAGGGCTTTAATCTGTTCGCGCAGCGGCAAATCCAGACCGCTGACAGGCTCGTCCGCCAATAAAAACTCGGGTCGAACAATCAACGCTCGCGCCAGCGCAACGCGCTGTGCCTGTCCTCCGGAAAGCTGTCCGGCGACCTTATCCAGAAGCGTGACGCTCAGTCCTACCTGATCCATGACTTCGCTCAGTCGGGCAGAACGATTTCTATCAGCGTGACGGATCTCATCAGGGCGGAGTCGCTTCAGCGGCTCGATGAGGAGATCGGCGACGCGCTGACGTGGCGCGAGCGAGCCTGCCGGATCCTGCGGAATGTACTGAACGCGGCGGCGATACCAGAGCAGCGAACGCACCGAACCGGGCTTAATCACGTTGCCGTCGCAGTACACCGCGCCACTCTCCGGCGCTTCAAGCGCGAGCAGGGTTTTTAGCAGCGTGGATTTGCCACAGCCTGATGCACCAACCAGCCCGACGCGTTCGTGCTGTTGCAGGTTCAGCGACAGGTCGTGAAAAATCGCACTGACGGGATCGGCCTTTTGCCACGGCAAACGTGACGTCTGGCGATAACGGCTGACGTGCTCAAGACTTAAAAACGGTGAGGGAACCGCATGCAGGTGATGGTTCATCCGGCGAGTGCTCCGGCAACGCGTGAAGGCAGTTCCTTCGTCGTCAGTAACACACTGTCAGATAAAAGCGTGTCAGCGCGACGAGCAGCAGCAACCAGACTGCGGGTATACGGCTGCTGTGGTGCATTCAGTAGTTGCTGCATACTGCCAGATTCAATGACTCGCCCGTTTTCCATCACTAGGCCACGTTGGCAGAGCTGGGCGGCAACGGCGATATCATGCGTAATAAACAGCAGGGCGGGAGCATCTGGCTGCACGCTACGTTCCTGTAAGACCTGCAATACCTGCTGCTGGGTCATGACATCAAGCGCGGTTGTGGGTTCGTCGGCCACCAGCAGGCGCGTCTTGCCGAGCAGCGCAAGGGTAATACAAATGCGCTGGCGCTGACCGCCGGATAATTCGGCAGGATAGCGTTGCAGCAGGTTGGGAATATCATCCAGTTTCATAGCAGCCAGAAGGGCAGAAAGCTCAGCGGAAGAGGTGGTTTTCAACGCCAGAGACAGCTGTTTTCCCAACGGCATGAGGGGATTGAGCGCCGTTGCGGAGTCCTGGAATACAGCGGATACCCGGCTAACAGGTGGGCGTGCCAGCGCTTTCAGCTGACTGACCTCTTCGCTATTCACTCGAATACTGCCGCTAACCTGGCAGCCCGGCGGCGGTGTGCCGATTACTGCTTTAGCGGTGAGGGATTTGCCTGAACCGGATGCGCCGAGTAAACAGACACGTTCACCCGCAAACAGCGTAAAGCTGATATCACTGACTTTGGTTTCACCACCAATAGACAGGCTCAGATTCTCTACCTGAAGAATGGCGTCTGTGTGTCTGTTCCAGTTGATCATGGATAATGTATAGGGTCAGTGTAAATCGATATGTAATAACATAACAAAATACAACAAGGTGATGCAAAGGAAATGTGATCCAGAACGTATAAATTGGCGCATCAACGCGCTCTTAGTCGACCGCGTCGATGGTGAGACAGGGAGGGGAGAATAATCGCAGGGAAGCGCGACTATCTTTAGAGCCTAGTCATTCGGTGAATCAACCAGCTGTGCCAGTTCCGCCGCGCTCAACTGAGTAATCTGACAAACCTGAGCAGGTTCCATGCCGCTAAGCAGAAGCTGATGAGCAATGTTTCGAGCACTGGCTTTCATACCTTGTGCCATACCATGCTGTATCCCCTGCTGCATGCCATACTTGATGCCTTTTTCAAACCCGATTTTCTCAAGCTGCTGTGCGATAGTCATGATCGCCTCCCGATCCGTTGACAGAGACTGTGCGACGGCCTCAATAAACTCTGCTGGCATTGAGGTGTTGCCGCTCCGCGCGATGTAAAACAGTATCGCTCTTTTTTGCGGCAGCGGTACCTGCCAGCGCTCAAATAATAGCCCGATATCCTGCGCCAGTTCCAGCATATCTCGCGTGCGGATGTGTTTTTGTACCAGTTCCAACAGCGCCACGCGGCGATGCGTCTTGATATCCTCATCCGGTATCACCGTGAGGTCAACCAAAGGAAAGGAGGCGTTGTAGAGTTTCTCAGCCTGAATAGCGTCAGCAAAACCATCGAGCCAGCGCAGCGTATAGGGATAAGGGCTACGCTGGCCGTGATAAAACAGCAAAGGAACGACGAGCGGCAATGTATCGTGGCCTTGAGAGAGATGTTGCTGCATGGCCGCCAGCGCGTAGCGCAGCAGGCGAAATGGCATCAGCTTTTCTGGGCGACTCTGATGCTCAATCACACAATAGATATAACCTTGCCCTGCGGTGGTCTGAATTGAGTACAGCATATCCGATATTCTTGCGCGTAATTCCTCGTCAACAAAAGAGGCCGATTGCAGTTGTAGCGAGCTGAAATCGCAGATAGTCCTGATTTCTTCTGGCAGATGGATGGCGAAGAAATCCTTTGCGACGGCTGGATCGCTGAGAAACTGTTTAAAAATCGCATCATGCGCGGCCATGCTGTTTTTCCGTCCCTGAATAATCTGTAGGCAATGGTAAAAGAAGCAGATATGTGCAGGGAAGAAGCGCGGAGGACGACTGCGTCGGTATGGAAGGATGTACGCAAGAAAAGTGAGAAATGAAAGTAACGACGCGATCTCACCGGGAGCGAGATCGCGTTAAGGTGTGAGGTTTAGATCTGCTGTGCGGCCAGCCACTGGCGCAGGCGTTCGGGCTGCTGTGCGCCGCTCAGGCGAGCCTGTTCTTCACCATTGACGAGCCATAGCAGGGTCGGTAGCGTCCTGACCGCCAATTGCTCCGCTAGCGCAATGTGATGATCGGCGTCCAGATAATTACTGGGTAGTTGTCGGTATTCCTCATTACCCAGAATCGCTTCTAACTGGCGGTAGAGGCTTTTGCAGTGGACGCAGCGTTCAGCGCCGACCAACAGCAGCTGTGGATCAGGTTGGGTTGCCAGCTCAGGCCAGTCGTCGGCGGTCAGCGGAGCAAAACGCTCGCGGTCGACGGCAAAGAGCTTCGGACTGCGCTTGAGGTCTTCACTGTCGGTCGCGACGCACAGGGCATCGCCGCCCTTTTTGTAGGGGCGTGTGCCGTCGATGCGAACCACGCTGGCGAAGCCGGGAGCGGCGGCACCGGGTTGACGTAGCTGGGTGTTGTCGGGGGCGAGCACCGGAGTTTCCTTTGGGCGCGGTAGCTGTGGCACCCACTCGTAGGGCACGCGGTAGGCGCGGTACAGCATGTTGGTATTCACCGTCTTGCCCCAGTAGGGGGAAATAAACTCCCAGACAATTTCGTGATCGACGGTCACTTCAAACAGTCGACCATTGGCCCCTTCGTTAATCAGCGTATTGCCGTTCGGCAGACGTTGGATATTGCTGATGTACGGGCTGTAAAAACGGAAGGCGTCGGTCGGGTGCGGGATGCCCGCTTCGTACGGTGAATAGCGCCAGACAATATCCAGCGTTATCGGGTTGATTTCCAGCACGCGGGAATAGTCACGCCAGGCGTTTTTCACGCCGTCAGCCGATGCCGGGTTGGGCGCGCCGTAGCCTGCCCAACCGCCGTTATCAAACACCAGAATATTGCCCGCGCCCGGCAAGCCGGCAGGGATCATATGCGCGTGATGCTGGCCGATAATCCAGCCAATGTGTTTGAGTTCCGGTGTGTTGTAATTCGGACCAAGCTGCCAGACGATATTGCCGCTCTGCTTGTCGATGATGGCGATGATGTTGGATTCGCGCGCGTCCCAGATGATGTTATCCGGGTGGAAACGGGTATCGCCCTGATCGAACCACGGATTGGGGCCGAGTGCCGACATTGAGTTGATATGCATCCAGTCGCCCATCCCGCCGCCGCTTTTGCGCAGGTTAGGGTTGTTGTACAGCGCGGTTTTCGCGTCGTCATCAAAGCCCAGCTCATCGAAATGGTCGCTGCATCGCCATTCCCACAAAAGATTGCCCTCCCAGTCCACTTCGATGATGGTGTCGTCGAGCAGCAGTTTGTCGCTAATGCGTTCATTGTGCAGGTTGGTATGCGCCAGCAATAGCGTGTTGCCGCCAATCGACTGAGGTTCCTGCCCCGGTGCGTAATAGCCTACCGGATTACCGCTGCGCTGGTAGTCATGATGGACGCGCGCCATCCATTCTGGCGGAAGGTCAGGATCGGTAATGTGCTCATAGCCGTTGAATTTCCACACGACGTTGCCGTCCCAGTCCACCTGAATCAGATCGACCATGTCCTGCATGCCGTAGCGCGAGTCGCGTTCGCCGCTGTGCCCGAGGATGTAACCGCCGGGCAGGATTTTGTTGGGGAAGCCGTGCAGGCCTTCCCACAGGCGCAGTTCGGTGCCGTTCATATCCACCAGTACCGCGCCACGTTCCAGCGCCTGAAAGACGGTGTAGCCGCCCCAGGCTTTTTCCGGGTTGTAAATCGTTGTGCCGGTCGGGTAGACGGAAGGGTGTCCCATAATAGTGCTCCAGTATTTACGTGTTCAGAGAAGAGAGGGCCGCCGTATCGGCAGGCTGCGTCAGCAAGGCGAGCAGCTCGCTGCACTGCTGGTGAAAGGCCTTATTGTCACGCTGGCGCGGATGCGGCAGCGAAATCGTCGCAATCTGGCGGATACGTCCCGGGCGCGGGGCCAGCACGACGACGCGATCGGCGAGATAGACCGCTTCCTCGACGTCGTGGGTGACCAGCAGCGTCGTGGTGCCCTCCGCCTGATGAATGCGGCGCAGCTCCTGCTGCATCTGCTGGCGGGTTAACGCATCCAATGCGCCAAAAGGCTCGTCCAGCATCAGGATGCGTGGATTTGCGACGAGCCCGCGTGCGATAGCCACACGCTGTGCCATGCCGCCGGAAAGCTGAGCGGGCAGGGCATCAGCAAAATCCTGCAAATGCACGAGCTGAATAAAGTGGTCGATCAGGCGCTTCCGTTCTTTGTCGTCGATGGCTTCATTCGCCAGCCCGAGTGCGATGTTTTGTCGCACCGTCAGCCACGGAAACAGGCGCGGTTCCTGAAACACCATGCCGCGCTCACGTCCGATACCGCGCACGGTTTTCCCTTCGACCAGCACGCGTCCCTGATAGTCGTTGTCCAGGCCGACCAGCATGCGCAGCAGCGTGGATTTGCCGCAGCCGCTGCTGCCGACAATCGCCACCAGTTCACCGCTGTGAATCGACAGTGAAAAATCTTCAATCACTGTCAGTGCCTCGCCCTGTACGCGAAACTGTTTACGAAGTCGATCGAACTGCACCACCGGCGGTGATACGTCAAGGGGTGTGGATGTCATGCGATTTCTCCTGCGGAACGCCAGCGCGTCATCCGCTGTTCCAGACCTAATCCGACGCGGTCGAGCACCGCGCCCGTTAATCCAATCAACAGCATGCCGCTGATAATCAAGGGCATATCCAGCAGCTGCTGGGCGTTGATCATCAGGCTGCCGATCCCGGTGCCGGATGACATGAAATATTCCGCACCGATGGTGCCAAGCCAGGCGTAAATCAGCGACAGACGTAAACCGGCGAAGATCGCAGGTGCGGCACCCGGCATAATCAGCACCCGCAGGCGGGTCCAGAGACGGAGTTGCAATACCTGTGCGACTTCCTGTAACGCCTGAGAACGCAGGCGAATACCGCGATGACTGGCCACCAGCATGGGGAAGAATGAGGCCAGCGCGACAAACGTGATTTTCCCGGCTTCGTCGTTGCCAACCCAGGCAGTCAGCAGCGGTAGCCAAGCAAATAGCGCGATCTGGCGCAGCGTCGCGACCGTAGGGGTAAAGAGGGTATCGCTGGTGGCATTCAGCCCCAGCAGCACGCCGCACACGAGGCCTGCGGCAATACCAGCTATCGCACCAGCGAGCGCACGGGTCAGGCTGGCCTGCATCGCCTCGGTGAGTGAACCGTCACGCACGCCTTGCAGCAGCATATGCCACACATCAGCGGGCGGTGGCAGCAGCAGCGGCTCGATCCAGCCAAAACGGCTGGCCTGTTGCCAGAGCAGCAGAAGCAGAAAGGGTAAAACCAGCGCGGATAAGCGGCGAGATGGTGCGGTAGTTAAGCGACTGAGCGGCGGGTGTGGCCAAAAGACCAGACGGCGTTCCAGTTGATTGATTGTCCACTCCATCGTCAGCCCCGCCAGCCCGATGACGGCGATACAGACAAACACAATATCCAGTTGAAACAGCTGGCGTCCCCACACCAACAGATAGCCAATGCCCTGAGACGACGCCAGCAGTTCGACCACGATTAGCGATACCCACGCCTGCGAGAGCGCCAGCCGTAAGCCAGTTAACCAGGTGGGGAGCGCGGCGGGCAACGTTAATTTGATGAGGCGCTGATGCCACGGCAAGCGCAGCGTGCGAGCGACTTCCTGTAGCGCATGCGGCACGTTGCGCACGCCCGTTTGCGTATGCAGCGTCACAGGGATAATCACGGCCTTGATGATGACTGCGAGCTTTAAACCATCATCAATGCCGAACAGCACCATAAACAGCGGGATCCAGCCCAGCGTTGGAATTTGTGCCAGCGCGTATACCGTTGGGTGCAGCAGGTGTTCGGCGCGGCGCGAGGCGCCCATCAGTGCCCCAAGTAGCGTCCCTGCAAGAACGCCTGCCAGCAGGCCGCTAGCCAACCGTTGCAGGCTGATAAAGAGCTGCGGCAGGAGATCGTTGTGCCAGAGTTCGACGGCAGTTTTAGCGACGACATCGGGAGCCGGGAGAATCTGGGCGGGCATCCAACCGTAGTGGGTGCTGATATACCACAGGGCCAGCACTGCCAGTGGCACGATTAGTGGTACGACAAGCGACACGACTAGTGGCACGGCAAGAGAATAGACCCGCGCTATCGGCAGAGAAGGCCAGGCGATCGCGGTTTTTTTCAGCGGTATCGACTTATTCATTTTATTTCCGAAAACCATCGCAGTTGGATGAATAGGGAATAAAAAACAGGTTTCGACGTTGAACGCCAATGCAATAAAGCGATGGTCGCCGTGCAATAAATGCATATGCGTAGTCCGAGCCCGCCAGCCCTGATTTATGCTTTTTTCCGCTGAACAAACCTGTAAATGTTATTTAAGCCTGACGCCGACGGTTCGCTAGTTTCATGACAGATGAAACGAATTATTAAGGAAAACCGTATGCAACAAGCCACCCTGTTGATCACCGCTTCGCCGATAACAGTGTCTTCCCGCTGGCGCTTGGGGATGAAGGTATTAAGTACCGCCCTGTTGATGGGGGCTGCGCTCGTTTCCACCGTTCAGGCAAACGACGCCGCCCCGCAGGATGCACAGAAGCCGACGGAGATTCGCATTGGTTTGCCGGACCAGAGCGCAGGCAGCAAACCCTTTATTCGCGGGCCGCTGGGGTTGGCGCATATTCGCCAACAGTTGGAGAAGGAATTTGAGCCGCAGGGTATTAAAATTCACTGGTCGTTCTTTAAAGGGGCGGGCCCAGCGGTGAATGAGGCGCTGGCAAACAAGCAGCTGGATGTGGTGTATCTGGGCGATCTGGCGGCGATTATCGGTCGTTCGGGGAGCCTGTCAACGCGGGTGCTGGTCGGGTCACGCGGTTCTAATTCTTATCTGGCGGCGACACCGGAATCGGGCATTCAGCGCATTGAAGACCTACGCGGCAAGCGGATTGCGGTCTACAAGGGGACGGCCGATCAGCTGTCGTTTGAGCGTGCGATTAAAAGCGTCGGGCTAAACGAGCGCGATGTGCGGGTGATCAATCTGGACTGGACGGCGGGCAAAGCGGCGCTGGCGGCCAGGCGCGTGGATGCGGTGTGGGGCGGCGTCTCTCTGCTGGCGTTGCGTAAGCAGGGCATCAATATTGTGACCACCAGCCGGGCGCTGGGCTGGCCGAACACCACGCAGGCGGCCGTGCTGGCGACGCAGGACTTTATCGACCGTTATCCGGGCACGACGCAGCAACTGGTGAATGTGCTGGTGGACAATGCGCAGTGGATCGGCGATGCGCAGCACCTGCCGGAATACACCGCGTTGATGGCTGAGCAAAGTCAGATTCCGCAGGCGATTTTTCAGGAAGAGCTGAAAGCGGAAGATCTCCCTTTCCAAAGTTCGCCGCGTCTCGATCCATTCCTGCTCAGCAGCTTGCAGGACAGCATCGAGCGGGCGAAAGCTGCCGGGTTGATTCGCAACACGTTCTCGGCCAGCGACTGGTTTGCCGGCCAGTTTGTTGACCGGGCGCTGAAAGCCAAAGGGCTGGAATCGAACTGGGCGGTGTATGACGCCAGCGGTAATCCGGTGAAATAATCACGAATGCGCTCACAGGGTCGGCAGTGCCGGAGCCGGTGAGCGCAGCCTGTCCTGCGCCAGTATGCTTTCGATCATCAGCTCAGCCAGCGGTGGCAGCGTTCTTTGCAAACAGGTGACAATACCGAAGCGGGTTTGCATATTTCCCCATTCCGGCGGCGTGCCCGTCAGCGGAATTTCTACCAACTGATGGCTTAATCGCCCCAGCGCAAAGCCATCTTCACTGGCGAAGCTGATGGCCTGCGTGTGTCGCAGGATGCTGAAGACGGAATAGATATGGTCACACTGAATCTGTGGCCGATAATCGGGCTGACGCGTTAACGCCGCGAGCACCTTGCGCATGCCAACGGGCATAAAAGGGGAGGCGAGCGGAAAGCGCAGGAGATCGTCCGGCGTCACGTTTTCCTGCTGCGCCAGCGGATGCGAGGAATGGCAGATAAAGAAGCAGCGTTGCTGGCTTAATGGCTGTACGTGGAGGTTGGTTTCCATTTCGGCCTGCCAGGTATCGGCAACGATAAAAGGCCACTCGTCGGCCAGCAGTCGCTCACGTAGGGACTGCCAGTTATCCACGCTGTAGGTGACTCTGGCGCGCGGACGAAGGGCATGGAAATGCGCGACGGACTTGGGAATCAGCGTGGTCGACGGTGCGGGGCCGCAGCCAAACGTCAGCTCGCCTTCCTGCGCCTCGCTGATCTGCCGCATGTCGGTCATTAATTCCCAGGACAGCTCCTGCATACGCCGCGCAAACGGCAGCAGCGTATTGCCCTGCCACGTCAGCGCAAAACGGCGGCTCTGACGGTCAATAAGCGGATGTCCCATCGTTTGTTCCAGCGCCTGAATGCTGCGGCTGAATGCCGATTGTGACAGGCAGACGGCCTCTGCGGCCTGTACAAAACTCCCATGTTCGGCCAGTGCAAGAAAATTGCGTAATTGCCGTAAATCCAGATGCATGTTGCAGCTACCTACCGTATCGATTTTCCCCACTTTTTAGGCGGAGGTCGGCTGGCAACGCAATGAACAAAAATTCATAACTTATAGCGAATTGATTGCTATAGGCCTCCAGCGCACGCAGGCCGCTGTCTGACGCGGTCAGCGGCTATTTCGCCAGCGCACAGGAAAAATCCTGAATTTCTTCCACGGACCCGAGACTCATATTGAACACGTCAAGACCGCTGGCGAGGAGTACCTTTTCGCCTGCTGGCGTGGAGACCATCGCGAGCCCGTATTTGCCGATAGATTCATCCCGCTGCTGGGCGTAGCGATCGAGCGTTTTGAACGGATCGCTTTGCGTCAGTTCGTTCGCCGTGAGCGTTTTTGCCAGATAGACGTGCCCGTTGATTTTGACTGGCAGCACTTTCCAGTCGCCAGAAAGCGTCGGGAATTGCTGATTCAACGTTTGATAAATTTCTGGGCGCAGACAGGCAATGTGGATATGCAGCTGGTTTTGCGTGCGGCCATAGCGTGAATTAATCGCCAGCGACAGATAGTCATCTCTGATCGGTTTACCTGCCTCGTTGGTGAGGCGACCGCGGCGCGCCCAGGCCTGCTCGAAGAAATTGGGTATACCTGGCTGCAAGAGTTCAGGGCTCTCGATGCCGCTGATTTTATCCGTTGGGAGCAGCAGGTCGTGATAGGGACCGTTTCTGTCATCGAAGAGCACGTAGCCTTCTGCCAGATTAACCTCCAGACAAGGGGCCGGTTTGCCGTTGCGCTGCTGATTGGGCACGCATTGTTCGCTGACGATCTCCCACAGTGCATTGCTGTTTCCTCGGCCGAACGACCACCACAGCACGGCAATCAGCAAGATGACAACGGGAATCAGAAGGAGAAGGAGCTTATTACGCGTCATGATGGATCTCCGGCAGAATGCAGCTGGCGCAAAACATCAGGGTAAACGGATCATGAGAAAGTGGCGAGGGTCAGTATGGTGCAGGAGCGATGTCATTAATATGACCTAGCGGAAAAGGCGAAAGCCTAATCGGTAACGGATTGTAAGGGAATCAGCGGTAAGAGGTATGCACGGTAAGAGGAAACGGCCTGCGGGATGACAGAAAATTATCCCGGCAGGCCGTTATGCTATGAATGTGTCATGACCGAAGTCAGAACAAAATCAGAATAAATCTACCCGCACGTCTACGCCAACGGTTCGGCCTTCGTTGACTTGCGCATAGCCCGATGTACCGCTCATGAAGCCAAAGGTACGGTAGCGGCGGTCGAAAACGTTATCCACATAGCCAGCGATATTCACCCGGTCGGTAGCCTGCCAACTGAGGCGCAGGTCGGTCGTGGTATAGGTGCCCTGACGCAATGCATTGTCGCCGTCGAAGTAGTGCGGACCTACCACGTTGAAGGCCAGACGCGGCATTAACGCGCCAAACGAGGTATCAATCAATCCGTTCAGGCTGGTGCCGGCACCGTAGCGCGGGACGAAGGGCACGCGTTTATCCTGATAGCTCTCACTGTCGCCGGTAAATTCAGAACGGACATAGGTGCCGTTGATATCCCATGACCAGTTGGGAACGAACTGCCACTTCAGCATCATCTCTATGCCGCTGGCGTCGGCGCTACCTGCGTTGCTGAGCGTTTGCATACCGACCGGGCCGGAATACAGCTGCATATCACGCGTGTGGGTGTGGAACACCGCGCCCTGAAGCTGCACATCGCCGCTCTGATAGCGCGAGCCGATTTCATAGTTAATCGATTTCTCCGCACTATACGGAATGGCCTGCGTGCCGGCGGCAGGTGAATAGTTAAAGCCGGTTGGCTTGTAGCCCTGCGCGACGCGGGTATAGACACGCCAGTCATTATTCAGCAGATAGCTGGCGGAGAGCTGTCCCAGCACCTGATCGTCATCGACGCTATTGCGGTCGCCCACGTTCATGCCGGAGAACTGCTGGTTGTAACGGGTTTCGGCTCTATCGTGCGACACGCGCAGCCCGCCGCCCAGATCGATACGGTCAGTCAGATGCCAGGTCAGATCGCTGTAGGCGGCTAAGGTCTCCGACGACGTATTGGCATTGCTCTTCATGAACGGAGCACCTGCCGTGCTGTAGGTCAGATCGAGTTTTTCACGCGTGTTCTGTCGGTAAAGACCGAACACCATATCCACCGTGCGGCCTGCACCGTGTGTCGCGGCACGCAGTTCCTGCACGTCCTGATTCCAGCGTTCCGGCATGTCGGCCATCAGCGTACTGTTCGGGAAGGTGCGGTCGTAATTTTGCTGCTGCCACGCGCCGATCAGGCTAAAGATCCAGTTATCGGTGGTGTATTTTCCGCTGAGCGACTGGCTGTGCGTGCAGCGGCGTAATGTCGGATCGGGGGCGCCCGCGGCGATCTCCAGTGTCCGATTTTTAGCATCGCCAAACGGCAGATAGGTATCCTGCGTGGCGCGCGTACAGTCTTCCGTCAGTGCCAGACTGGTTTCCCACGGCTGACCATCGGGGCCAGTCGCAGCCTAAGGTTCCCGACGCTGGATTTTGTCCCACCGAGATTATCGCTGCCTGTGGCAGGATTGGTCATCGCGCCTGAATCGACCTGACGCAGCAGCGTAACGCTACCGTACAGCAGGCCATCCTGAATGGGGCCGCTAAGGTTTATTTTGCCGTGATAGCCGTCGCGGCTGGCGACGCCACCTTCGACATAGCCACGCGGTGTGCTGTCCGGCTGCTGAGTCACGATGTTGATAATGCCGCCCTGTGCGCTTTTACCGTACAGCGTTCCCTGTGGGCCTCGCAGCATTTCGATACTCTCCACATCGGAGAGGGCTTGCACGGTGTTGGTGGCGAGCTGTGGTACGCCGTCCACGTAGACCGTCACGGCCGGGCTGTAGAAATCCTGGGCGGAAGACACGCCGCGCAGTGAGATGGAGGGGAACAGCAGGCTACCGTTATTGCCGAGGTTCAGGCCGGGCATCACGCGAGTCAGCTTGTCGGTGCTGGTCACGCCAGCATCTTTCAGCTCCGGTGCCGTCACGACGGTGGAAGAGACGTTATTGGCCGAGGCGGAATAGGGCGACTGTTTGCTGGCGGTGACAACAAGCGTATCGTCCTGAGCGGCAAAGGCGCAGGAAGAGAGAAACACGCCGGTTAAGGCGAGCGGATAAAGACGCATTATTTTCATTATTAAATCCCTGAAAAGACTAAAATCGCTGTCAACTTAACGGCTTTCATCACGACGCGCTTTATTACGATAAGGGAAGCGTGTGAGACAGAGAATGACGAAGGTTAAATGATAATCGTTTGCATTTTTTGAGCTACCCGTATCGGGTCTATTTCAACCCGAATACAACAGATTTCCGCGTGTTTTCCCTGCCTTAATCCTGTCCCCGCTGGCCTGCTGTAGCCGAGGGAATCCCCTCTGAAAATAGGCGGGAAAAGCGCAGAGATAGCCGCTTGGCGGGCCACAGGCTGGCGACGGCGAAGCAGGCCAGCACGCCCAGCGTGGTCTGGTAATTCGTGTGATGGGCTAACTGGAGCGCAGCAATCGACACGATCATGGCGACGGCGGCATCGGTGGATTGAAACAGCGCATAGTCGGAAGCGGGCTGATGCGGTCTGACTAGGCCCATCAGAACGTTGTATAGCGTGACAAACCCGATGGCGGCAGCCAGATTGACCACGCCAAAGAGCGCGATCCAGGCGTTCAACGGGTACAGCGGGTAGCCGACGGCCAGCACAATGGCTAACAGGGCGTGCACAACCATGACAGGCAACAGACAGCGCAGTGCACCCACACGTCGAATCAGGACATTAGCGAGCACAATTCCTACGCCGCTGACGGCGGTGCTGTACACGGTCATGACGATGCCCAGTTGGCCCAGGCTAAGCTGTCTGTCGATCAACATGACGGTCTGTAGCGCCATCATGCCGCGCATCGCCAGATAGAAAATGGCCGTGAAGGCTAATACTGGCCAGAGCGCTTTAAACGTCAGACGATTTAGCGTCGGGCGTGCGGCTTGTTGACTCTGACGATCCTGAGTATGGCTGTGCTGGATAGGGGATTGCCGGATATAGCGCAGCGGCAGGATGAGCATCAGCAGCGACAGCCCCGCCAGCGCGAAGAAGCCGCCTCGCCATCCTGCCTGTTCCGCAATACTCAGGAACGCATAAGAGCCGAACAGAATACCCAGATAGCTGCCGCCGACCTGTGCGGTATTCGCCAGCGCGCGGCTGGACGCGTTGGTGGTGCAGATCGTGATGCCGTCGGCATAGATATCGTGGCTGGCGGAGAGCAGCGCCAGCAGCATCAGCGCAATGATAATAGTGAGGACAGAGTGCTCGGGGGAGATGACGCCAATCACAACCAGCGTTGCCGCTATCGCGATCTGGAGCAGCACCAGACTGCCTAAATAGGGATTGCCGCGCAGAGGAAGCGCGTGACGCTCGCCCCACGGTGCCCACAGGCATTTAGCAATCCACGGCAGAAAGGTTAGCGACAACCAACTTAGCTGCGCAAGATCCAACCCAGCGTGGCGAAAATAGCCCGCCACGCCCTGCATAATGAGGGCGGTGATCATGCCCTGATGGAGGTAGAAACACCAATAGGGCAGATAGCGTGTCATCGAATTGTGCGTCATGGTTTGTCGCGATCCAGCAGCGTGATCGCCAGCGCTTCAAGCGAAGTGGCGACGACAAAATAGGCATGCGTATCAAGGAAAGGATGTGGCGTTGCAATGGAATCGGGCATGGCGGTTTCTCCGGCTTATTATGGAGAAAATGATAATCATTCGCTGTTGCAGCGCTACCCGAATCCAGTCTATTTGTACCCGTATCGGGATGAACGGTAGCGTTGGAGAACGACTAAATGTTCAGACGCTTGAAAGCGGAAGGCGTAACGCCGAACTGCTTTTGGAAGGCGGCACTAAAGTGGCTGGCGTTGGCGTAGCCCAGATCGGTGGCAACCACCATCACGGGCGCGCCCGTGACAAACAGCCGACGCCGCGCTTCGTGCATACGTTCGGCCTGAAATAACCCATAGATGCTGTTATTGAAGAGCTGACGGAATCCGCGTTTCAGTTTGAGTACGCTTAATCCGGTTTCTCTGGACAGCATGGCGATAGTGGGGGCCTGTGACAGATCCGCCAGCAGCAGATCTTTGGCCCGCAGCAGCTTTTGCCGATCGGCCAGGCTGAGCGTGTCCTGTTGGGGAATCGTGTCGGCATGTCCGGCGACGGCGAGGCTAACCAGAATCATGCTTTGCCCCAGCAGCCACAGCGGGGCATGACGGTTTTCACCGGCCTGCTGTGGGTGCGTCAGGCTGGACAACGCGTGGCTCAATACCTGAGCGGTCGCCCGCATCTCGGCATTGCAGTCGCAGTGGGTGCAGAGTCGGCCGGAATCCAACTGCTGTTGCAGGTTACCGGTGAGATCCGGCACCCAGTTAGCCAGTAGTTCAGGGCTCAGCGATACCGTGACGCTTTCAAACTGTCCGGCATAGGACGACGTGCCCTGACAGTCCGGGGTATAGCTAATGCAGCCCGATCCTTGCTTCAGCACATGTTCCCGTCCCCGATCGCCTTTCAGCGAGAATTGCGAATCGCCCTGCAACGAACAAGAAAAATTGATGCGTCCCCAGTCGTCATGCAAATGCATGGTTGTCGGCTGCCGGAACTTCCCGCGCCACACCAGAATATCCAGCCCCTCCTGAAGCGTGGCGCGCAGCAGGCTACAGTCCGCACCGGTATCCGGCCGCATGACGTGCAGTTCAGCGATCAAATTTGAAATGGTGACTTCAGGCTCGCTGGCGGCTTTCAGTGGGGAGGCATTCAATGGACAGACTCCTGAAGATACGGGTTGCGGTTATCGGACGATCTGGTCATCGGACGATCATCGCACCGCAGTTGATGACAGAAACCCGTACCGATTCGGGTAGAAATCGGCTCGAATCGGGTAGATACGCAATTGAGAATAGTTATTATTCCTGACTTTATTGCCGTCGTCGAGTTGATTTGCTTGTCTTGCAGATAAGCGACTGTGCGGGAAGGAGAAAAGAGAACAACTATGCCACATTCCGCTGTTGAGGGCGGTTCATCCGCTGCCGCGCCGCCTTCTACGCCACAGAACCGTGCCTGGCACATTATGTACCCCGTACGCGGGCAAATTCGTTTGGCGATGTGCCTGTCGGGGCTATCGGTTCTGGCTGGCATCGCATTTCTGCTTTTTCTGGCGTGGAGTATCCAACTGCTGATTGTGCAACCCGCGTCATGGCCGTTACTTACGATCAGCGGGGCCGTGCTGTGCTTGTGCGCCAGCTATCTGCTGCGTCTGCTGGCCTTTAATCAGTCTCACTACGCCGCGTTTCGGCTGGAAAATCAGATTCGCAGCGCGCTGGCGGAACAGCTGGCGCGGATCCCGCTGGGTGAGTTGCAGCGTCTGGGTACCGGTTCGCTGGCGAAGATCGTTCAGGATGATGTAAAAGCGCTTCACCTGTTTGTAGCGGACAGCACGCCGCTCTATGCCCGTGCCGTTGTGGCACCGCTGTGCACGGGGGCGTTACTGTTCTGGTTAGACTGGCGTTTAGCACTGGCCGCCTTGCTGGTGCTGGTCATCGGTGCCGTGGTGCTGATGCTGGCGATGCGCAATGCCGGTGAGATGAACCAGCGCTATAACCAGGCGCGGGAAGACGTCAGTACCGCCGTGATCGAATTTGTGCAGGCGATGCCGGTGGTGCGCACCTTCGATACGGGTGCCTCAACGTTTGGGCGCTACCAGCAGGCGCTGGAAAATTATCTGGACGTGCTTACGCGCTGGTATCAGCAGGCGGGGTTCTCGGCGCGTTTCTCCTTTGCCGTGCTTAACCCGCTTCCAACGCTGCTGGTGCTGTGCTGGGTGGCCTACGGTTTCTATCACTCTGGCGATCTTGATTTCAGCCTGTGGGTCGCGGTGCTGCTGCTCGGTAATGGCATGGCGGAGGCCGTCATGCCGATGATGGCGCTGAACCATATGGTGACGAAAACCCGATTGAGTATCAGCCGGATTCAGGACGTGCTGGCATTGTCGCCTCTGTCGGAAGCGGAAAGCGATGTCTTGCCTGCCGATGCCAGTGTGAGCTTTGAGCAAGTCAGTTTCCGCTACGACCAGCACGCGAGCGACTGGGTGCTGGAGGATGTCAGTTTTCAGGTACCAGCAGGATCGGTGACGGCGCTGGTGGGGGCGTCTGGCGCAGGGAAAACCACCGTGGCGCGGCTCATTCCCCGCTTTTGGGATGTGACGGCCGGGCGCATTTTGATTGGCGGCGTTGATATCCGGCAGATGAAAACCGCCACGCTCATGCAGCAGGTGTCGTTTGTTTTTCAGGAGTCATTCCTGTTTGCGGACACCATCGCTAATAACATCCGACTCGGCTTGCCTGAAAAAAGCATGGAAGAGGTGATTGCCGCCGCGACGGCGGCACAGGCACACGATTTTATCATGGCGTTGCCGCAGGGTTACGACACGCTGGCCGGTGAGCGCGGCCAGTTCCTGTCCGGCGGACAGCGCCAGCGTATCGCCATTGCGCGGGCGCTGTTGCATAACCGGCCGATTCTGGTGCTGGACGAACCGACGGCCTTTGCCGACCCGGAAAACGAGGCGGCGCTGCTGGCGGCGCTTGGCGTCTTAATGCAGGGTAAGACGGTCATCATGGTGGCGCACCGTCTGTCGACGATCCGCGATGCTGACCAGATCGTGGTCTTCGACCATGGACGGCTGAGCGAATCAGGTCGTCATGACGTGCTGCTGGCGGCACGAGGCCGCTATAGCGAACTGTGGCGACACTATGAGCAGGCGCAGAACTGGGCGCTAGGCAGCACATCGTCGAGCAACGGGCAGTCAGGAGATCGCGCGTGATGAACGAAAACTGTTCCTCCATAAGCCATTCCGCCATAACGACGCGGCTATCTGCGTGGTGGCACACGTATCGTCAACTGGAGCGGGTGACGGGTTCACAGTCTCGACGGTTCCGTCGGTGTTGCCTGAGCCTGCTGGCGGCGGCGATGACGCAGGGGCTGGCGCTGGCGTGCCTGTTTCCGCTGTTGTCGGCGTTCACCCACGTTGAGGCTTCCCGCGAGATAGCGATCTGGCTGGCGCTCATGACACTCCTGAGCCCGCTGACGCTGGTGCTGCGCTGGTATGGGCAAGGGTTTGAATACCGTGGGCAGCTTGCGACGGCGACCCATGAGCTACGTATGCGTCTGGGGGAACAGCTGCGGAGTATGCCGCTAACCACGCTCCAGTCCGCGCGGGCGGGGGATATCAACGCGCTGCTGTTGGGCAGCGTGGATGAGAACCTGAACTATATGCTGGCGATAATAAACCAACTGCTGTTGGCTATCGTGACGCCTGTCGTGATAGCGCTCGTCATGCTGATGGTGGAATGGCGATTGGGCGTGAGCCTGCTGCTGATCTTTCCTGCTATCGCGCTGCTTTATCGCTGGCGGCGGCCGGCATTTGCCCGCACGATGCAGGCGCTGGCGGAGGCGAATCAGCAAACCAGCGCCGACATTGTGGAATATGTACAGGGGCTCGCCGTGCTGAGAACCAGCTGTCAGCAGGCTGAACGTACATCGGCGCTGCGTCAGCGTTTTCAGCATCTACAGCAGATACAGACGTCGGCTCACCGCAGCGGTGCGAAACCCGGCGCAGTGGTTACTAGCGTCGTGGAGTTGGGCCTGCAAGGTGTGCTGATTTTGGGTATCAGCGGCGTTGTGGTAGGCGCATGGGATGTTGCTATCGTCGCCGCGATGATGGTGATCACTGTGCGTTTCTCTGAACCGCTGGCGACGTTTGTCAGCTATACGGCCGTGCTGGAACTGATTGATACGGCGCTGCATCGCATTGACGATTTGCTGGCGATTGAACCGCTTCCCGTACACCAGCCTGTCGAGATGCCGACGACGTATGCGATTACGTTCGAACAGGTGAGTTTTCGCTATGCGGACAAGGCTGAGGCGGTGCTCGATAGGGTAGATATCGCGCTGCCGGACAAGGGGATGACGGCGTTGGTCGGGCCGTCTGGCTCGGGGAAAACGACGATAACGCGACTGCTCATGCGTCATGCAGATCCGCAACATGGGCGCGTGTGTATCGGCGGCGTGGATATCCGCTGCATTCCAACGCGTGAATTGAATAAGCTGATTTCCGTGGTGTTTCAGGATGTCTATCTGTTTGATGATTCAGTGCTGGCAAACATTCGGATGGCACGCCCGGATGCCAGCGACGCAGAGATCGAGCGGGCTGCCGCCGCTGCACAGTGTCTGGACTTTATTCAGCGGCTGCCGCAGGGATGGCAAACGCGACTGGGCGATATCGGTGGCAGATTATCCGGCGGCGAGCGGCAGCGTATTTCGATTGCGCGAGCCTTATTGAAGGACGCGCCGATTGTGATTCTGGACGAACCGACGGCGGCGTTGGATACCGAAAGCGAGCTCGCCGTACAGCGGGCGATTGACCGGCTGGTTCAGGACAAGACGGTGATTGTCATCGCACATCGGCTATCGACAATTGTGGGCGCACATCGAATTCTGGTTGTCGAGAATGGGGGGATTTCCCAGCAGGGAACACATAATGAATTACTGCGTGCTGAAGGCCGTTATCGCGCGTTGTGGAACGCGCAGCAGAAGAGTAAGCGCCTATCCCACCTTAAGGTGCATGTAGAGGGGAGATAGACTTGATGGGATTATAACGGTTCCGGCTTGATGAGCTGTAATTCTACGCCCAGCCTGATGGCGTGTTTGGCATTCAGCACGCCCAGTTTTTTCACCACATTACCAATGTGAAACTTCACGGTGCTGATTTTGATATCCAGAATCAGCGCAATTTCCGGGTAGGTTTTTCCCATGCTGGCCCAGTACAGAATTTCGTTTTCGCGCTGGGAGAAAATCTCTTTGTCACCTTGCTTTTTGCTTTGAGGGCTTTGCGTCATCTCTTTGTAAAGCGTGGTGATTTTCTCATGAACGGCAATGAGCAGCATTTGCAGTTTGTCTTTGTTTTCCTCAACAATATTTTCCATATCCGTTGGCGCGTGTTCTTCAAACATAATTGATAGCGCTGCCAGATGATTATTGTTGTCATGCAAGACAAAGGTGTAGCCATTAACAATATCGTACTCTTTTGACAGATTAAAAATCTTGGAAAACTTCAGCTTAGAGTTAATAACGATGTTGTCTTCCCAGGAGAACGGCGAGACTTTATTTATCGCCGTTAAAATAACTGGATCGATATGCTGATAGTTATTTTCTTTATAGGTATTAACCCATTCCTGCGGGTAATTTGAGATGATCACAACCTGAGAGGGGTTCTTCTTGTTCATGATCATGTAGGCGTATTTCAGGTCGCCATACTGCTTTAACTTTCGGCCGAGATAGCTTTTTATCGTGTTATTGATAATTTCATTGTCAGAGCAAAATACAGACATGTAACGGCCTCAATAAAAGCAAGAAAGTACCCATGATATAGATGGCATCCTAAAAGTATAGTGCTGACCTATACCTAAGTCTAACTACTGTTACCCCATGATATCACTTATAATTTTTTCATGAACAGGACAATTTATAAAAAAATTCAAGAAAGTAAATTTTAAAAAAATTGTTACAAATTGATTTGCCAACCCAGGGAATTACCCATAATTTTGTTCCTGTTCCGTCTACTGAATTTAGGGTGTGTGGTATCAAACCACGCGCCCTAAAAACAGGGATCCCGTCATTCGGAGCTGGATAGTAAATAATCCGTTTTCGCTTATCAACCCCCATCGTCCTTTGCTGTTCATCGTCATGTCTTTCTCGTCCTTCTCCCGTTGTTACAGGCTGCAATGCGGCTTTGTGTAAAGAGGCGGCGGCGAGGCTAATGTTTTGATAATATTGCTATATCGAATCCTATTTTGCTCGTCAGCATCGGCTGGCAGGAGTGGTGATGAAAGTCCGCACTAAGGCTCGCCGTGAGGCCATCGTGAAAACAGCGGCGCTGCTTTTTCAGGAAATGGGCTATGAACGCGCCACCATGAATGAGCTGGCGAAGCGGGTCGGTGGTTCCAAGGCGACGCTGTATGGCTATTTTTCAACCAAAGAAGAACTGTTTACAGCTGTCGTTCGTGAACATGCGACCATGCATCTGTCCGAGGCAACGGCGGAGCTGATGACAGACACGCTGGCAGCCGAAACGCTGGACGTGCAGCTGACGCGCTTCGGCGAACGCATTCTCTACGTGTTGACCAACGATAGTAGCGCGATGGCGATTTATCGGATGGTGGTGGCAGAGGCCGGGCATTCCGATATTGGGTCGCTGTTTTATGATTCTGGCCCGAAAGAGAACGTCGATAAGCTGTCCGAGCTAATGGCGGCGGCGATAGCACGGCAGGAATTGAAACCCGGAAACCCACGTTTGCGGGCGTTACAGTTTTTGGCGCTGCTGACGGCAGAAATCGATGACCGCATATTCTACCGTCATTTACAGCCAATAAGCCTCGAACGCATCCGCGAGATTGTCGGGGATGCGGTCAGTATGTTTATGGCCGGTGCGGCGGCGTAGAGCAGGTGCCTTGGCGATTCGGCATCCAGCGAGTCGCCGTTGCGGCGATTTGCTCCGCTAGCCGCGTGACGGCCTGCTGCTGAGCGTGCAGCATGGCGGTATCACTGTTCGCCGACGGCTCGATAAACTGGCTGCGACAGATCAACCGTGCGCGTTCATCTTCTTTTCCAACGGCGCTTAGGCTCCAGTCTGCGTCGAACGTCACCGATTGGCCGGGCCAGCTATCAAATCGCCGAACCTGAAGCTGAATTCTGACTACCGGCGTGTCTGCCGAACGCACCAAGCCTGAAACATCCTGCGTGTTGAGACGCCGCGTCAGATCGGCAGAAAGCGCGGTACGGATTTCCTCACTCAGCGGGCTGAGCCAACGGTCGTTATCCAGCACGACGGCACCGCTATCACCCTGTCGAATAACGAGCTGCGACGTATCAAGCTGTGCGGGTATACCAACGGGCAGCACATCGATAAAAAAGGGTGCTGCATGTGTTGTGTTTGTCATAAAGGAGAGAGTTGCAGCAGGCGTCAGCAGCGTGTGGTAACGCACCTGAGGCGACGAGCAGGCGCTCAGCAACGCCATAACGGTAAGCGATAAGAATAATGCCACTCGTTTCATCTTGAAGATCCTTCTCGGGAAAGGGGACCGTGGTTCAATGCTGCCGACGATGAATCACTTGGTCGCCCTTGCAGCAGCGACTCCGGATGACGGTCAATCTGCTCGGCCAGACTGCGCAGGGCGCGTAAGGTGCGCTGAATTTCCTGTAGTGACTGCGTGATGCCCAGTTGCAGTGGCGAATCCTCTTCCAGAACATCCTGTGCGCGGCGTGTAGCCTGCTGCATTTGTTTCATCAGCCGATTGGCCTCTGGCAATGTTTGTCCGTTAACCTGTCGCAGCGCTTTATTGGTTTCTACCAGCGTGGTGTTCATGTTGCGGCCAATCTCATCCAGCGGCAGGTTATCGATCTTGCCGATGATGCTCGCCATCTGCGTTTGTAACCGATCGAATCCCCCATCGACGGTGGGCAGCACTAACGGGCGGGCGTTGAGATCAAACGGTGTCTTTGCCGCATCGGGCACAAAATCAAGTGAGATATAAAGCTGTCCGGTCAGCAAATTGCTCGGTGCCACTTGAGCACGCAGACCGTGTTCAACCAGATCGCGCGTAAACTCAGCCGTTTGCTGCTCGAGCGACATCGCCTGTTTAGGTAACTTATCCAGCACGTTGCCGAGCCGGTTAGGAAACACGTCAATGCTGACGACGGTTGGAAAGCGATAGCCCGTTTTACTGTAATCCAACTCAATGGCGGTCACGTAGCCGATTTTGACGCTGGAGAATTCAACGGGGGCACCGACCTCCAGACCGTGCAGCGAGCGGTCAAAGCGGAGTTTGAAGGGAGTAGGCGGGCCATCCGGTGGTGACAGGGCCGATTCCCGATCGTTCGCCAGCTTATAGGTGGTCAGCGGTTCCGGTCGGGCAATCGCGTTGTCCAGATCGGGCGTGGAAAACGCAATACCGCCAGCCATAACGGCCGCGAGGGTTTGTGTTCTGAGACGAAAACCGTTGGCGTCCACCGAGAGATCCACGCCGCTGGCATTCCAGAAGCGGGTATTTGGCGTAACAAATCGGTCGTAGGGCGCATCAATGAAAACCTGAAGCTGAACGCCGCGCCCATCGCGATTCAACTGGTAAGACGCGACACGGCCGACGGGGATGCGGCGGTAGTAAACCGGCGAACCACTATCCAGCGATCCGAGATCGTCCGCTTGGATGACAAAACGGCTGCCCGGCATGCCGTTAATCACCGCGGGCGGCGACTCTAAACCGATAAAGCGAGTTTCTCCCTGAGTCGATTCGCCTTTATCAGCTCCGATGTAAGCGCCGGAAAGCAGAGTATCGATGCCCGTCACGCCGTTGATGGCGACGCGTGGACGAACCACCCAAAAACGACTATCGGTATGCGCCAGATTTTCCGCATTTTTATTGAGCTGTACCGTGACGAGAACCTGCTGACTGTCCTGACTCAGCGAGATGTCTTTTACACTGCCTACCACGACGTCTTTATATTTGACGACGGTGCGACCCGCTTCAAGACCGCTTGCACTCTGAAAGGAAATCACGATTTCCGGCCCGGTGTCCGACCAGGTGTGAATCAGCATGGCGAGCCCCGTTAGCATGGCGAGTGCTGGTACCAGCCAGATTAATGAGATTCGCCAGCGTTGGCGGATAATCACCGGCTCGCCGGGTTGTTCGTGGATCATTTCTTGTCACCTTTCCAGATAAGACGCGGGTCATAGCTCATGGCCGATAGCATGGTCAGTATCACCACCAGCCCAAAAAAAAGAATGCCGCTGCGAGGTTCCGCTTCACTCAGCGGCGGAAATCTGACGAGTGCAGAGATGGCGGCAATGACGACGACATCCAGCATGGACCAGTAACCCACCCATTCCGTTAGCCGATACAGTGCCGCGCGTTCGGCCATCGCTTTACTGCTTTTTTGGCGAGACATAACGAGCAGCAGGCCGAGAATCAGAAATTTCATACAGGGGATGACAATGCTGGCAGTAAAGATCAGCAGGGCGATGCCGTAATCGCCGCTGTGCCAGAAATCCATCACGCCGCTTAAGATGGTGCTTTCGTTCCCCAGCCCGAAAAAACGGATGTACATCACGGGTAACACGTTCGCGGGAATGTAGAAAATCAGGGCGGCGACCAGTAACGCGGAAGAGAACGTGGTGCTGTCCTTATGGGAAGATGTCAACCGCGACTGGCAGCGTGGGCAACGTGCCGCGTCATGCGTGTCGGCATCATGCTGGCAGACGAGCCCGCATACCGGGCAGGCGACCAACGGCAACGGCTGGGCGGACAGATTACTTTTCATGGCTGACCACGCTGCGGTTGCTGTCCGTGGGCACCAGCGACCACAGCGGGCGCAGATCCAGACTGTTGACGACGACGAGCAGCAACATCAGCGCGGCCATCGCCCAGCAGCCCGCTCCCGGCATGACCTGCATAAAGCCGGAAAGCTTGATGGCGGCGATTAGAAAACCCAGCGTCGCAATCTCCAACATGCTCCAGGGACGAAGCCACAGCAGTATCTTCATCACGGAGATAAAACCGGGGGCGCAGCGGCCTTGGTTGGCGAACATCAGTACCCAGCCAGTCAGCATGATTTGCAGAAACGGGGCAATAATCAGGAGAAAAAGACAGCCTATCGCCAGCGGCAAGGTCGCCCCGTTAGCCAGCGCGAGCGCCGCTTGCCACAGCGTGGCCGTATTCTGTAGCGCATGGAAACTGACGCTCAGTACCGGATAGATATTGGCGATAAAAAACAGGACGGCTGCTGTTTGTATCAGCGCCAGCCGATGCCCGATATTCATCCAGCCTGAACGATAAAGTGTGGCCTGACAGCGTGTGCAGCGTGCCGCCTCACCGGGGTTTAACGCCCGGTAATGATGCACGCTGTCGCAGTGCGGACAGATAATTAAGTGGGGATAGATTGTCATCATGCTGTTCCGCACCGTGATAGTCGTTTTTCGCTTACTTCAGCATGTCAGCCAGTTCTTGCGCCGCTTTATCGATACCGACCTCTGCGGCGCTCAGTGCACCCACGCTGGCGCTGACGTTCATGGCGTTCGGATACTGCTTCGCGACATAGGCATTGAGCAGTTTGTTGGTCGTCGCATCATAAATTTCAACGGCATAGTTCACTGAACCGTTGAGCAGACCTTCTTTGCCACGGATGGACTGCACGATGTTGTATGGCCCGCCAGCCAGATCGAATTTGGTAAACGTACCGGCAACGGGCGTCGTGGTATCGGCACCCGCCAGCGTCAGTTTCAGCCGCAATGTGCCGGGGGCTGGCGAGGTCACTTCGTTGAAACGGGAGCGCAAGGTTTTACTGAACGTATCCTGCATATAGGCGGCCAGCGACTGCTTGTCCTGCTGTGACATGTCCTTAAACTGGTTATCGCTGCCCTGATAAATGCTGACTGGGTCGATGATGATGTGAGTGTATTGCGTCCAGTCGACGGGCGTGGTGTAGCGGTAAGGAATGCGATCCGCGTGCTCACCTGAGTTTTGCGCCAATTGCGAAAACGATGCGATGCCGCTGTAGCGCACGGGGGGATTACTCGCGCAGCCCGCGAGTACGACAGCCAGAGCCAATATGGTAGGACGTGCAACCCGGGATAATGTGAACATATGAGAATCCTGTAAAGAGAACCGCGAAATAGCGTGATAACACGCAGCCTTAGCCACACGACGTCCAGTCACGCCAACTGCTGAGGTGCCAGAGCACCATCACTGTTGCTATACGTAAGTGTCGGCATGCGTACTTTTTATAAAACTGAACCGTACGGTATGTTTTTAGTTTTTTCTGACTGCGGTGTCAAGAGAGGTGTGAGGTTTTCTTCTCAGGCAACATTTCTGTCACGATTTGGGATAAGGTGTTGGCAAATTCTGCCGATATTAATGATTCAGGGAATGTTATCTGCACCTTAAGGATGCTAGCCGACTGTTATACTGAAGAGGGCTGATATCCGTCTACTGGTCCGATGATTAGCATCGTTGGATGATAAGGTTGACACACTTAAAAAATATTTACGTTTGACGCTGGATAAGATTGAAGAACACGACTATCACGTACAGTGGAGCGGTCGGATGTTGGTTCCTGTTTGCTCACATCTCGAATGTTGCCTGGTTACGGTATACCTATAATGACAATGACTCGCACTGAGGAAAGCATGGATAATTTTCAAAAAGAAATTGATGAGAGAACAAACCTCACCTCTGCTAATAAATTTGAACTCTTATTATTCCAGCTGGGCAAATCACCTGAAGGTGGCAAATCTGAGCTGTTTGGCATCAACGTGTTTAAACTGCGTGAAATAGTGCCGATGCCTACGCTGACCAAAGCGGCTGGCATGAAATCGCCGATGCTGGGTATGGTCAACATTCGTGGACAAATCATTCCCGTTATCGATCTTCCTGCCGTAGTCGGCAGTTCATCAGAAACTGGCCTGAACATTCTCCTTATCACGGAGTATGCACGTAGTACGCAGGCATTCGCCGTGGAGTCAGTCGACGATATCGTTCGTCTGGAATGGAGCCAGGTTCTGGCCGCTGAAGCGGGCGTGAGCAGCTCCTATATCACAAGTATCGCGCGTCTTGATAACGACAAAGACAGCAACCGTCTGGCGCTGGTGCTGGATGTTGAACAGATTCTGTTTGATATCATTCCTGGCGATCGCGAAACCAAGCTCAAGAACGCAGAAGAGAAAATTTACCCTTATACGCCAGGTGCGATTGCGATTGTGGCGGAAGATTCCAAAGTCGCTCGTTCGCTGCTTGAGCAGGGGCTAACCCAGATGGGCATTCCGTTTAGTATGCACATCACTGGACAGGATGCCTGGAACAAGATTCGACAAATTGCGCTAGAAGCACAGTCGGAAGGCCGACCTATCTCGGATAAGATCTCAATGGTCCTGACCGATTTGGAAATGCCGGAAATGGACGGCTTTACGCTGACAAGAAACATCAAGCGTGAAGAATACCTGAAGAATATCCCAGTGGTGATTCACTCTTCACTGTCCGGTAGCGCGAACGAAGATCACGTACGCAATGTTGGCGCAGATGCTTACGTCGCGAAATTCGAGATCAATGAACTGTCGACGGCGATTCAGACGGTACTGAATAAAGTGAAACGCCGCTAATTAGTCAAGCGCGCGTATTACCCTATTCGGCCTTTGCCTCCTCCTTGACGGGAGAGGGCAGAGGCCGATTTTTTTAGTCGTTGAATACGACCAGTATTGATCTGGCGGCAGAAGATTAATCCAAATCAGATGCCTGATGGCGCTCGGCGACCTGCTCAGACTCTTCACCCCAGGTGCGATTGACCTTGCGGCCACGGATCACTGCTGGACGGGCGGCAATCTCGTCAGCCCAACGAATCACATGCTCATATTCGTGTACGGACAGGAACTCTCCAGCAGAGTAAAGCGTGTTTTGTACCAGCCCACCGTACCACGGCCAAACCGCAATATCGGCAATCGTATAGCTGTCGCCGGCCAGATAGCGGTTCTCTGCCAGTTGGCGGTTGAGCACATCCAACTGACGCTTGGTTTCCATCGTGAAGCGGTTGATCGGGTATTCAAACTTTTCCGGCGCGTAGGCGTAGAAATGGCCGAATCCGCCGCCAACGTAAGGGGCGGAACCCATCTGCCAGAAGAGCCAGTTCAGGGTTTCCGTACGTGTGGCGAGGTCGCTCGGCAGCAGCGCACCAAATTTCTCAGCCAGATACACCAGAATGGAACCGGACTCGAATACGCGAATTGGCTTCTCGCCGCTTTGGTCAAGCAGTGCCGGGATTTTGGAGTTCGGGTTGACGTCGACAAACCCGCTGGAGAACTGATCTCCATCACCAATTTTAATCAGCCAAGCGTCGTACTCTGCACCTGAATGGCCCAGCGCCAGCAACTCTTCCAGCATGATTGTCACTTTCACGCCGTTTGGCGTCGCCAGCGAATAAAGCTGAAGCGGATGTTTGCCAACGGGCAGCGCTTTTTCGTGCGTTGGTCCGGCTATCGGGCGGTTAATATTGGCAAAAGCACCGCCGGAAGAAGCGGGCTGCCAGACTTTTGGCGGCACATACGTTGGGGAGGTAGCCATTCAAAAACTCCTTATGCATGAAAAGAGAGCGAGTTAAGTCAATACCATAACAAACTCACGCGGCTCGCTGATACCGTTCTGTTCTATCTCTACTGCATATTGATATAACACGAGATCCGCACATTGCTGAGGGGGCTGATCAATATGCGGATCGTCGTCAGAATTTACTTGCTAGTGGTAAAGCGTTAGCGCAAAAGACGCAGAATTTTAGCGGATTGTATCGCCACATCGACCCAATCTACATATCACGGCATTGTGCGACTTTGTTCGCATGAGGCCAGCATGTCATTTCACTTGCATCGTAAATCTGGAATGCCGCTTCGGCTTCTTTAGTTATGTCGGTGCATGTCGTTTGTTATCACGTCATTATTCACATTATAGCTTTTAACCTATATAGCATTTGAGCTATATTAGAGGTGGCCCAGTGTGGAAAATTGAAACAACGGACGTGTTTGATAGCTGGTTCAGCACATTAAACGATAGGGATCGCGCATATGTGCTTGCAGCACTTATCGTGTTACGGGAAAAAGGTCCAATGTTATCCAGGCCTTATGCTGATACGGTCAAAGGTTCCCGGTATAGCAACATGAAAGAATTGCGTATTCAGAGTCGAGGGATGCCAATACGGGCATTTTTTGCCTTTAACCCACATCGCACGGGGATTCTCCTCTGTGCGGGGAATAAGTCCGGCAATGAAAAGCGCTTTTATGATGAGATGATCGCGCTTGCTGATCGGGAATTCACAAAGTATCTGAAAAAATCAGAGAAGAAGGGGTAATGCTATGGGCAGAACGCTTGAACAGCTTCTTACGGATGAAAAACCAGACGTCGTCGTTGATGCTCACGCTATAGCGGCAGACATGTTACTCAATATTCACCTCGCCGAACTGCGTGAGAGGGTGCAAAAAACGCAAGTGGAA
This sequence comes from Pectobacterium polaris, assembly GCF_002307355.1. Classification (NCBI taxonomy): domain Bacteria; kingdom Pseudomonadati; phylum Pseudomonadota; class Gammaproteobacteria; order Enterobacterales; family Pectobacteriaceae; genus Pectobacterium; species Pectobacterium polaris. Next base: position 2,877,681 of record NZ_CP017481.1, read on the forward strand.
ATGGCGCAGGTGCTTGGATTAAAACAGCCGACCGTGGCGGTAATGGAGAAACCCGGTCGCGATCTGAAACTTTCCACACTCAAACGCTATGTTGAGGCGACCGGCAGTAAACTACGTCTTGATGTTGAACTGCCGGACGGCTCTCACTACGGCTTCACGCTGTAACGCCCCATCTTGTATGGTAGCAAAGAGGTGACTTGCCCTATTTTTCCACTCGGGTTACCGCGTCATTAAGCAGTGTGAGATAGCGTGAACTCGAAATATTCCTGCCGGTGATGACGCAGACGGTTTTGCGTCCGCCAATTTCCTGCGCGTAGCGAATGGCGCCTGCGACAGCAGGCACCCCTGAAGGCTCGACAACATGGCGATGCAGATCGAGCATTGATAGCATCGCTGCTTTGATTTCGTCTTCTGAGACGGTGAGCACGCGATCGACACGATCGCGAACCAGCGGCCAGGTCATCGCGCTGGGTTCTATATAGCCACTCACGCCCTCGGCGATTGAAGGTGCCAGATCGACGGGAATCGCTTCACCTGCTTCTTTCCAGCGGGCGAACGTCGGGCTCGCTTCACTTTGTATGCCCCACACTTCGATAGCAGGGTTGATTGCTTTGGCCGCTGTTGCGATCCCTGAGATGAGCCCGCCGCCGCCGATGTTCACCAGAATAATCTCTGCATCCATCCAGTCTTCCATGATTTCAAGACCGACAGTGCCACCGCCTGCAATCATATGCGGGTTGTCGTAGGCAGAAACGAAGGTGGCTCCTGACTGCTGCGCCGCTGCGATAGCCGCCTGCCTCGCTTCTTCGATATCATCAAAGAACGTAATATGCGCGCCACAACCTTTCATGGCTGCGACCTTCATGGGGTCTGCCGCGCGTGGCAAAAAGATGGTTACGGGGATGCCCGCGACCTGCCCGGCATAGGCGAGCCCTAATCCATGATTTCCTGCTGTGGGGGCAATAACGCCAGCGCGGCGCTGTTCTGCATTCAGATTGGCAAGAACGTTTGCCGCACCACGAAGCTTAAAGCTACCGGTCTGCTGGAGGTTTTCCATTTTGAGTCGGATTTCCGCCCCAACAAGGGCGGATAGCGGTGGCGAATGATCCAGCGGTGTCCTGCTTATTGTTCCCTTGATCTGCTGAGAGGCGGCGTAAATATCCTTCAACGTTACAGAGTCGGTTGCCCTTTGGTGTTTGCTTGTCATAGTATTCTCCACTCAGCTGTATATGGAAACGACTATATAGGTATTTGGCTATATGAACAAGCATGTGACGACAACGGCCGATTTGCTGCGAGCGCTCGGCAATGAGCAACGGCTCATCATTCTGGAATGGCTGGCCGATCCCCGTGCACACTTCCCAGAACAGCAGGACGGGGATCTGGTTAACGATGGGGTCTGTGTCGGTTTTATCACTGAGAAGATCGGCCTGAGCCAGCCAACCGTCACCGGCCATCTTCAATATCTCTCGAAAGCCGGGATTGTCACATCGAAACGCATCAAAAATTGGGTGTTCTACAAACTCGTCCCTGAGCGTTTAGATGAGGCGACCGCCGTATTATCTGAACTGGCCAAGACTGCCTCTCGCCAGCAGTAAGGGGCGCTCAAGGTATTACTTTTCCTGCGATTTTGGCCTGGCTGTGCGTCCCCGCGCAGCAGGTTTGACGGGCACAGTTTGGCCGTATTCCATCCACCATGCGGTTAACGCCTGCATGGTCGGCCCAAGCCCGCGAGCCTTATCCGTAATTTCATACTCGACGCGTGGAGGGACTTCCGCGAAAACGGTGCGAGATACCAGACCGTCCGTTTCTAGCTCGCGCAGTTGGGCCGTCAGCATGTGTTGCGTAATGCCGGGGATCGCTTTTCGGAGCTCTCCGAAGCGATAAATCCGTTGATTGAGCAGCCACATAATTTCTAGCTTCCACTTGCCTGCCAGCAGCCCAAATGCCCGGCGCATTTCCTCATGCATGTTGATCTCAGGATTGCCATTAGTCTTGTTTTCCATACTAACCATCACTATTTCATCCTACTTGCGGTAATTCATGTTAGCAGACATTCTGCACCAACGTTGGAAAACACCCTTGAGGAAATGTCATGCAAGCACACTACATTTACTGGATCAGTACCGCACTGTTGTCACTGCTGTATATCGCCTCAGCGACGATATACCTCACCAAAAGGGAGTGGGTCCGCCAGACGATCATTAACTTTGGTTATCCCGGTTATCTTGTGCCGATCCTCACCGCAGTGAAGATCCTCGCTGTCGCTACCATCCTCTCTCGCATTAGCGTGCCGCTCAGCGATCTGGCCTATGCGGGCATGTTCTTTCATCTGCTTCTTTCGGCTATTGCGCACATTGGCGTACGTAAGTCTGGCGGTGCCTTACCGGCAGGGCTAGGGCTCGTATTGTTGATAGCGTCCTTTGCTACCCAAAATGCTGCGCGTGAGATCCCTTCGCCTTATGGCGATATCGACACAGAACACCATCTGACGAGTAGCGAGAAGGGGGGTACGTACTGATCTGAAGCTTCGCTCTTTTTGGCCTTTCACATTTTATCAAGATATAAGGGAGCAACATGAAAGTGACACTGTTTGGTGCGACGGGGAAAACAGGGCGTTATTTGATTTCCGAAGGCCTGAAGCGCGGAATAGAACTGACGGTGTTTGCGCGCACAGGTTCTTTATTTGACGATCCAAACGTCCGTGTTATTCGCGGCGAATTGACCGACAAAGACACGCTGAAAAATGCGATTCAGGGCGCAGATGCCGTGTTGTCCGCGCTTGGCCCAACCGCGTTGAAGCACCCCAACGCGTTACCGATTACCCGAGCGATGCAATCCATTATTACGGTGATGAAACAGGAAAATGTCACCCGCCTGATTGCGATATCGACCGGAACGGCGGCTGACCCGGATGATGGTTCGGACTGGAAAATTCGGTTTCCTGCATGGTTGATCAAAATAATGATGGCGAGCGCTTATCAGGACATTATTGCTCTCGCAAAAACAATCCGCGCCTCGGAATTAGAGTGGACGTTGGTTCGCGTCGCCTTTCTTAATAACCATCCTGCATCGGGCCACCTTAATGTGGGGCTTTATGGCAAGACCAAACACACCATGACGTTATCCCGTGAAGCATTAGCCACGTTTATGTTCGATCAATTACTGGATGATCAATTCATCAACATGGCGCCGGGAATTAGCACGAAATGAAATGCGTCTAGACTAGTGTGTGCCTGTAACCTGAAAACAGACCCACAGATTATTGGGCAACCTGCTTCCACCGTGGCAGGTAAGCAAATGCGATGGCAACAAGCGCCATACCTCCAGCCAGAAAGAAGGTCAGCTGCATGCCATTCGCGAGGGAAGCGGGGGCGGCATGGGTAAAATCTTCCGTGCCGACCCCCAGGGCGAAGACCTGTCCCATGATTGAGGCACCGGCGATCAACCCAATATTGCGCGACAGGTTAAGCAGACCAGAGACGGTACCGCGCTGGTTTCCCAGAACCTCGGCAAGGGTAGCTGTGTTGTTGGCCGCCTGAAAGAGCTGATAGCCGGGCGTCAGGACAACAATGGCAAGAATGTATCCCGTGACACCGAGCAGATTGGGCAAGATCGCCAGCATGAAGGTGCCAGTTACTACAAGAGAGAGACCGGCGGTAAGAGCCCGTTTAAATCCCCAGGTATCGACCAGTCGCCCTGATGGAATCCCGCTAAAGGTCGCAACGGCAGGGCCAATCGCCATCACCAGTCCCACCAGCGTTTCCTTCAGTCCAAGACCCAGACCAAGGTAGTAGGGGCCGACGATTAACGTCGTCATGATAATGGCGGTGACAGCCGCATTGATCGTGAGATTCGGCCACAGCGTGGTGTTCCGCAAAGGCGATCCTCCTGATAGCGCAGCTTTTTCTTTCACCGGCGTGGCTGGCAGTAGGGTAAAAGCCATGAACAGAACGATCGTGACCAGCGGAATTTGTATCCAGAACAGGCTACGCCATCCTGCGATCGCAAGCAGGAAGCCGCCAGCAGAAGGGCCAAGTGCGGTACCCAGTGCGGATACCGTTCCCAATATTCCCATCGCTCGACCGACATGCTTCTCCCCAGCCGTCTGCCTCAGCAGTGCCATGCCGAGTGCCATCAGGAAGGCCGCACCGCTCCCCTGAAGTGCTCTTGCCGCGATAAGTTGCCACAGATGGGGGGCAATGGCACACAGCAGCGAAGCAAGGGCGAAAAGTCCAAGACCTGCAATGAAAACGGGCTTCAGTCCATAGCGATCGCCAAGGCGACCCGCGATCACAACCGAAAGCGCCATGCCCGCAAGATAGGCGATGACGACGGCCTGCACCTGCGCGAAGGGCGCAGAAAATACTGCTGTCAGCGTCGGAAGGGCGATATTGGCAATACTTGTTCCTAGCGAGGCAGACAATATTGCGAGTGCCAGTGTGAGGGTGACCCCCGATTTAGCCTGCTCTGGTTCGCCCGGTTGGTTAATTGTCATTTTTTATCCTTGTCAGAATGTGGGTTCCAGAGCATGCTACAAATTAAAGTCGACTTGAGGTCAAGCATGAAATTTCTGGATATAGGCGAAATCGCGGAGAAGAGTGGAATCAAGCCTTCGGCGCTGCGTTATTACGAGGAAATTGGGCTAATAACTTCGGTATTCCGACATGGGCTTCGGCGGCAGTTTCCTGCCGATGTGCTGCTGCAACTCAGGTTGATTACGATGGGAAAATCGGCGGGGTTCTCACTGCAAGAAATCGCCGGCATGTTTAACAAGGATGGGATGCCGGATTTGCCCCGCATCGCGCTGCATAAGAAGGCCGATGAAATCGATCGGCAAATCCATGAGTTGAAGATATTGCGCGACACGCTGCGGCACGTTGCCGACTGTTCTGCGCCATCGCATATGGAGTGTCCGACGTTCAGGAAGCTCGTTGAGACCACACACCGAAGAGGTCAGATCCGTGAGAAAACCAGCCATTCAGCCACTAGAAAAGTACCTCAGAAGACGAAGAAATAACGTGTAATCCGCTGGCCGTGGCGGATTTTCTTATGCGAGAAGACCCGCGCGCACCGGATATGCAACCGGTTTCTTATTTCTGTTCATGCCCTCGCTTTTCCTCTAGAATTTCTGCCATTCGGGCCGCGCTGAATCAAGTCAACGTCAGGCAGACCCACGACATTAAATAATCATCATCGATAAAGGATAAGTGCCATGAGCGAAAGATTTCCGCACGGCTTTATGTGGGGTGGGGCTACCGCCGCGAATCAGGTCGAAGGGGCCTACAATATTGACGGTAAAGGGTTGTCGATTGTTGACGCCATTCCCGGCGGTAAAGCGCGTTTAAACATCGTGGCTTCCGACGCGTTTGACTTCACGCTGGATGAGCAGCGCTACACCTATCCTAACCATAAAGGCATCGATCACTATCATCGCTTCCGTGAAGATATTGCGTTGTTTGCCGAGATGGGCTTCAAATGCTATCGCTTCTCCATTGCCTGGACGCGCATCTACCCGAACGGCGTTGAGCTGGAGCCCAACGAAGCGGGGCTGAGTCATTACGAACAGGTGATTGATACCTGCATCGCTCACGGCATTGAGCCCGTGATTACGATCTCTCACTATGAGATGCCGCTGCATCTTGCCACCGTCTTTGGCGGCTGGAAAAACCGTGAGTTAATCGGCCACTTCGAGCGTTTTTCTCGTACGGTGCTGGAGCGCTTCGGCCATAAAGTGAAGTACTGGATGACCTTTAACGAGATCAACGGTGCTGCGCACTTCCCGATCATGAGTCAGGGGCTTACGGTGCAAACTGGTGCGCTGGAGCCACAGGCCAAATTTCAGGCGTGGCATAACCAGTTTGTCGCCAGTAGTCTGGCGGTGAAAATTGCGCATGAGACCAATCCGCAGATTCAGATCGGCTGCATGATCCTGTTTGCCACTAACTACGCCTATGACTGTAACCCCATCAATCAGTTGGCGGCGCTGAAAGAGACGCAGTCATTTAACTTCTACTGTGCGGACGTGCAGGCGGGCGGGAAATATCCCTACTACGCGAAAAGCCTGTGGCAGTCGCTGGGCGTCACGCTGGATATTCAGCCGGGAGATCTGGAGCTGATTAAACAGCACACTGTTGACTATATCGGCTTCAGTTATTACATGTCTTCCACCACCTACAAAACTGACCCGGATGCGGCGGCAGCCCACGGCAACCTGCTGGGTGGGGCGCGTAATCCGTTCCTGGAAGCCAGTGAGTGGGGTTGGGAAATTGATCCGGTGGGGCTGCGCATTGCGCTCAACCAACTGTATGACCGCTACGAAAAACCGCTGTTTATCGTCGAAAACGGTTTGGGCGCAGTGGATAAGCCGGATGAAGATCGCTACATCGCTGATGACTATCGCATCAACTATCTGCGTCAGCACATCGAAGCAATGGCAGATGCGATTGCCGATGGCGTCGAACTGATGGGATATACCCCGTGGGGCTGCATCGATCTAGTCAGCATGTCTACCGGCGAGATGAGCAAACGCTACGGCTTTATCTACGTCGAACTGGATGACACGATTTCCGGCAGCGGCAACCGCTATAAGAAGAAATCGTTCCATTGGTATCAGAAAGTGATTGCTACTAACGGTGGTGATATTAGTTAAATGGATATTTCCCGATGCTGAGGGTATGGGCATCGGGAATGTTTTTTATGCGGACTTTTCCCGTTGCTCAGTGCTGAGGTAAGGTCGCGTTTCTTGAGCACCCTCCTTAAAAGTAGATCTTTCTGCATGAGAAAACATGTTATGCCGAGCAGCAGTTCGCCTGTCCTGAAGAGCTCCAAACTCTGTACTCTCTGCATTTTATTGAAATTCCACACCTTTAATTTAAACAAGATATCCCGCTACTTTTAAGTTAAGTGCTCGAATTTTCTGATGTTGATAACTAGTGCAACACTAGTGAAAGTACCCATAACGCAGTATTTAGTTAAAATTATTGTAAATTAAGTAAATATCATTAAAATGAAATTTACTAATTATCCTCCATGATTAACTAAATTAATCTGATTTGAAAAGGGCACTGAAATGAAGAGTGATGCTTTCATACAATTGGCTTTGGATACCTTATCTTGTAGTCAGAAGGAACTCGCCGTACGTCTTAAAGTTTCACCTGCGCAAATTAGCAAATGGAAAAAAGGTGAATACATGTCTCTGGAAATGGAAGAAAAGCTCCAGGCGATAGTGAATATCAAGCATTACGATCCAGAATTCGTACTTTGGGCTGGTTCGCTTGATAGCGCCGCAAAATGGGAGAAGCTTATTCACTATCTTGCTGATAGCGCAAATGAAAGCTCTGAGACTGGATATTCTACAGAGCCATTAAATGATGATATGGGAGTACTATGTTGCAATACTTTCTATGTACTTCGAGAAATGGGTGTAACGATACCGAAGGTGTTTCCTCAGGAGTTAGATGTCGATTACCAAGATGAAGAAGCAGATGATAATGAATTCTGGGATTTGATCGAAAATAGTCCTCATGCCTCGATCATTTATAAAATCTACAAATCGCTCAATGATGTTTATGGGTTTTATGCCGCATATGTCGAACACTTAATCAATGATGAAGAATTGAGCTTTTTCGATACACCAGCCGATAATATTGAGCCATGCCTTATGTCACTTGCAGCCTGCAAGATTAGCGTAGACCCACAGTTTGCACCGAAATTCGGAGTGTTCAGATCTCGAATCATAAAAGATTACGAAGAATGGTTGAGTTTTGTTAAAGAAAAAGCATTTCGTGCAGGTGCTCCTTTAGGCGCTGAACTATTGGGGATGATTTATAACTCTCATGATGCTTTAGGGCATGAAGCAGAAGCAGAGAGTCTCGGTTTTAATTCATCTCGGATACACCCAGATATATATATGAATGAGCTACTAGTTGGAATGAGACTCATCCATCAAGTTTTGCCTGTCATTATGAAGAAACTTGGGATTGACGAAGAGTTTCGTCTGGACGAATCAGAGTTTCATCTGGGTGAAAAATAGATAATTCAATTGGCTACTTTTTTGTGCCAAGAACACCAATTTGGGCAAGATGCTATCAAATCACGTTTACCAACAAAAATGGTAATAGCGAATAGTTGTATCGGAAGGTTGTACGACGATAAAAATGAAAAGGCAGATACGTTGCAGTGTCTGCCGTTCTAGATGTGGTTCCCTTAGTGGGCTGTATTTGCTAGTAATTCATTAATATTTAAAATAAAAGTCACATATCTTTCCGTCAACACCGTCTGAATGCCTGCCGTTTAACCTGAGTGCTATAGTTAATCTTAGCGTTGGCCTGTGCTCCCCCGCAGACCAAAAATTTATCATCAAAACTTAACCCAAAGACGTAGTCTGCACAGGCATTGTGCTTTACACTGCGCGCTGCAAAAACTGAGTAGATAAACGATTAAGTAGGCGACAATGGCGATGAACGGAACGATCACAACCTGGTTTAAAGATAAAGGCTTTGGATTTATCAAAGATGAAAACGGCGATAACCGTTATTTTCATGTGATTAAGGTCGCCAACCCTGATCTGATTAAGAAAGATGCGGCGGTCACTTTTGAACCCACGACGAATAACAAGGGGTTGTCAGCTTATGCTGTGAAAGTGGTACCGGAAAGCAAATACATCTATATCGCGGGCGAGCGCATTAAGCTCACGTCGATCAAATCTTATCTGGTTTACAGCGAAGAAGTACCTGCTGATATTCGCATTGATAAAGAAAATACGGTGCTGTCTGTGGGCGCACTGATGGGGAGCATCAGGCCGAAGTCAGCTACTCAACCTGGTGACATGCGCTCCCTGAAAAAACTGGCCATCACTACCTTCCAGGGAACGACGTTAATCTTCTCGGAAGATGAGATCGACGTGGATGCCACGGTGAAAATGCTCAAGGTCTGAAATCATTCGGACTGACCCTGTGCCGAAATCTCTGCGCCACTCATAAGCAGAATTTCGGCATTGTTTCTGCCAGACCCCTCCAAACTCACTCCACACAGCGATCTGCCTCTGCAACCTAGTGCAGCCTCAAAAATTACAGGTATATATCCGTCATACTTCAAGCTGCTTGTGCGTTGGCAATACTCGGCTCATCATTGAGCCTCGCCCTAAAGGGCCGCCGCAAGCGGCGTTCAAATCGGCTAAGCCGATTTGTCCTTACTCACCCGGTTACTTACCTGAGTAAGCTCCTGGGGATTCGCTCGGTTGCCGCCTTCACGCAACTCGAATTATTTAGGGTATAATCCCACATATTATTTAACGGGTTTAGGAACGAAGATGACAAAGCTCACCTTACAAGAGCAGATGCTAAAAGCGGGATTAGTGACCAGCAAAAAAATGGCCAAAGTCCAAAGAACGGCGAAAAAATCACGCGTTCAGGCTCGTGAAGCAAGAGAGGCTGTGGAAGAAAATAAAAAAGCACAGCTTGAGCGTGATAAACAGTTAAGCGAACAACAAAAACAAGCAGCTTTATCTAAAGAGTATAAAGCTCAGGTGAAGCAGCTTATTGAAATGAATAGAATCAATATTTCAAAAGGCGATATTGGTTTTAACTTCACAGATAATAATTTAATTAAAAAAATAACTGTGGATAAGCTGACGCAGGCTCAGCTGATTAGCGGTCGCCTTGCTATTGCTCGTTTGGTGGTTGATGGAAACGGCGAGAGTGAATATGCGATTATTCCCGCGATCGTAGCCGATAAAATTGCACAGCGAGATGCGAGCAGTATTGTATTAAATAGTGCGTTGAGTCAGGAAGAGCAAGACGAAGACGATCCGTACGCTGATTTTAAAGTGCCTGATGACTTGATGTGGTAATTAACGTTTTGCCGATGCGTATATAGATGAAAAGCCCTTACGGGCTTTTCATTAAGGCTTATGTATCGCTCAACTCGGACTGAACTCGCTTCAAGTGATTGACTACTTGGCGACGTTATTTAGCCAAGAGTTCTCTTCGGACGATTTCCGCGCCCGCACTTAACGCATTGAGCTTGCCTCTTGCGACGCGACGAGATAAGGGAGTCATGCCACAGTTGGTGGACGGATAGAGCTTGTCGGCATCCACAAACTGAAGGGCTTTTCGTAACGTATCGGCGACTTCTTCTGGTGTCTCAATGGTATTGGTTGCCACGTCAATGGCACCGACCATCACTTTTTTACCGCGAATGAGTTCAATCAGATCCATGGGAACACGAGAGTTCTGACATTCCAGTGAAATGATATCGATAGCAGATTTTTGCAGCTTAGGGAAAATCTCTTCATATTGCCGCCACTCGGACCCCAGCGTCTTTTTCCAGTCGGTATTGGCTTTGATGCCATAGCCGTAGCAAATATGCACCGCAGTTTCACATTTAAGCCCTTCAACGGCTCTTTCTAAAGCGGCAATACCCCAATCATTCACCTCATCAAAAAAGACATTAAAGGCGGGCTCATCAAACTGGATAATGTCGACACCCGCAGCCTCTAACTCTTTGGCTTCTTGATTAAGAATTTTGGCGAATTCCCAGGCGAGTTTTTCGCGACTTTTATAGTGGCTATCATAGAGTGTATCGATCATCGTCATGGGACCAGGCAGGGCCCATTTAATGGGTTTTGTGGTTTGCTGACGTAAAAATTTGGCGTCTTCAACAAAAACGGGTTTTTGGCGAACCACCGCACCAATGACTGTCGGCACACTCGCGTCATAGCGATTACGAATTTTAACGATCTCACGTTTCTCGAAATCAACACCGCTGAGGTGCTCAATAAACGTCGTGACAAAATGTTGGCGCGTTTGCTCACCATCACTGACAATATCAATGCCTGCCTGCTGTTGATCCGCGAGGCTCAAACGTAGCGCGTCTTGTTTGCCCTCAATCAGTTCCTCGCCTTGCAATTTCCAAGGGGACCAAAGGGTCTCAGGCTGCGCCAGCCAAGAAGGTTTCGGTAAGCTGCCAGCAGTGGAGGTGGGTAACAATATTTTCATAATAATCGATGACCTTGTGTGTTTGGTTAATCAAAGAACGTAATTAGCAGACCATTGCTCAAGAATAGCTTGGTATGGTTTGATGAAGTTTTTCTCAGTAAACTTTCCCTGCTCGATAGCCAACAGGCTACGTTCTTCTCTATCGTAAACAATTTGAGTGAATGAATGATCCTGATGATTCAGGCTTGGCTGATAACACTGGCCTGCTGCGGAGTTCGCATTGTAAATCTCAGGTCGGTAAATCTTTTGAAAAGTCTCCATCGTGGCGATGGTACTGATCAGCTCAAGATTCGTGTAATCACTCAGTAAGTCACCAGAAAAATAGAAAGCTAAAGGCGCGACACTATTTGGCGGCATAAAATAGCGAGCCTGCAATCCCATTTTATGGAAGTATTGATCGGTCAATGAATATTCATCTTGCTGGTATTCGACGCCTAACACAGGATGCTGATTTCCAGTCCGATGATAGGTGTTTTTACTTGAAACACTCAGGCATATAACCGGCGCTTTACTAAAGCTCTCTTTGTAACAATCTGAATTTACGAAGCATTTAAATAGATTGCCATGTAGGACGCCAAAGCTATCGGGGGTGCTAAATCCGGGGTGATTCTTATTATGATCTGACAGCAATACGCTAAAATCATAATCTCGCACGTAGGAGGAGAAATTATTTCCTACTATGCCTTCAATGCGCTCGTTAGTTTTTTTATCAACAATATTGGTTTTCAATATTTCAATAACTGGGAAGCTGTCGCCATTGCCTTCTATATCAACCTCAACGGAAATGATATCAAGTTCGACAGAATAACGATCCCCTTTGGGGTTATCCCAACTCGCCAGAGAATTGAAACGATTGTCAATCATCGTTAAGGCGTTGCGCAAGTTCTCTTGGCGGTTCTTTCCTCTCGCCAGGTTCGCAAAGTTGGTCGTGATACGCGTGTTTTCGGAGGGGTTATAATTTTCATCGAAACACGTGTTCTTAATCGTAAAGGTAAAATTTTTATTCATCGCGATCTAGCATCCTAATTCTTGATATAAAACCTGAATTTATTGCTTGTTTTTCCAAGGTTTTCAGGTCTTATAATTTTGCAGGTTTCATCTTGTCTATAGTAGTGCACAATTTATGCCAGAGTCATTGCGTGAGTAAAAGTGATTTAATTTCAATAGACATGAGCCATCTTCATGACTTGGTGTATGGCCTAGAGTAGCGTTGTTGCAGTGGTCTCGGCTACATGGTTTTTACATTTTAAATTCAATTGGTTAGGTGTGGCTGGCTGCATAACTTCATGGTAAGGCTAAAACGGAAACGCTCACACTGCCTTTCGCGTTTAAGAGGCTACACTGTCCTCGTCTGACTCCTTGTCCCACACGGATGACAGAAAAACGACATAGAAATGGTATTATTCAGGCCAGATGATGCAAGCATCAACGGACATAGACCTTAACCCTTGGGAACGACTGATGAACAATGAAATACCGCTTAAATTTTATGACATCACGGATGAGTATTCGACTGAATCGGCAAAGCCGGTGAGCGAGTCAGAACGTGACGCTCTGGCGCACTATTTCCAACTGCTGCTCACCCGCTTAATGAATAACGAAGAGATCAGTGAAGAGGCTCAGAAAGAGATGGCCAGTAAAGCCGGTATCGACGAGTTTCGTATTGATGAGATCGCAACGTTCCTGAATCAATGGGGCAATGAATAACGCTTGTTGAGGGCATGTTGAAAAGGATGCAAGGTGAGTGTGGTTGTGTCCGTTTCCCGTCTTGGCTGGCCGTCATAAGATGCTAAAAACAGAAATCCCGCCGCAGTTTCCTGACGCGGGATTTTTAAATGTGGTCTCTGCGGGGGCAGATTAGGGCTGGGAGCGTCGTTTATCTATCCCGCGTACTTGCCTGTCTGTGGCTGTAACTGATAAACCCATGCCGTAACCTGCTGGTCTTCCGCTGTCGTAACCACAACCTCAACGCGATCGTAGCCGTCTTCAAACTCATCCAGCATTGGCCAATGCGCCTCAAGATTAGTAGACAAAAACAGGTAACCGTTGACGCGTAGCCCGTGATCATCCAGCACGATCCCCGGAAAATCCGCGGCAGCGCCCCAGCCACGCTCATAAAACGTGCCAGTCACGTAACCCGGCAGCCAGTCTCCACCGATGTTTTCCAGAATATAGGCATTTTCGTGACCCGGACGCAGCGTCCCGTAGACAAACAAGCGTTCCATTTTCCCTCGTCAATCAAAACAATGAATACCCAACGGGTGAAGAATAATGCTCACGTTAGGGTTTAATAAAGCGGTTCGCAACAGGTTCTGCCATTTTGTATTGACCTCCAACAATCCTTTAAAGCCACATTGCCGAAAATATCGAATATCCCTACTTTTTGCGTGACTTTGTCAATATTACTGCCTGAGTCGCGGGGGTAAGATTGGCGGGAGGATGCTGTTGGTCGGCATAGGCAACCATTCTGGTTTGACAGAAATACGCGCCAATAGTCGTTAAATGTTTGTTAACTTAACTGAGAATATCAATGAAAACGAATAATAATATTGACGTCTTAGCTTCAAACATTGCCATCATGGAGCCCTCTAATGGGCTTGAAAAGAAGCTTGAGCTGGCCGAAAAAGAGAATCGCAAGCTTATCATTAAGCTTGGGTTTGACCCTACCGCACCCGATCTTCACCTCGGGCACGCTGTGGTATTGCGCAAATTAAAACAATTTCAGGATGCCGGTCACGATATTGTCATTATCATTGGCGACTTTACTGCCTCTATTGGCGATCCAACAGGCCGTAACAAGCTGCGCCCGCCATTAAGTGAAAAGCAAATCGCTCTTAATAGTCAGACCTATCTCGATCAACTCGGCCGAATTATTGATACTTCGCATATACAGCTTCGTCGCAATTCGGACTGGTTTAGAAAAATGCCCTTTTCTGAAATTCTTGGTCTGGTTTCCCGCGTCACGCTAGCGCAAATGATGCAGCGTGATGATTTTAAAACGCGGTATGCCGCATCTTCACCTATCCATCTGCATGAGCTTCTGTATCCGATCCTTCAAGGCTATGACTCTGTGATGATCAACGCGGACATTGAGCTTGGTGGCACGGATCAACTCTTTAATAACATGGTAGGACGAATGCTGCAGGAGTCTTTCGGAAGTGGGGGGCAGTCGGTCATCACGATGCCTCTGCTTGAGGGACTGGACGGCAGAGATAAGATGAGTAAATCGAAAGGGAACTACATCGCATTAACGGATAGCCCTGAAGATATGTATGGGAAGATCATGTCGTTACCCGATCAGCTTATTATCAGTTATTTCAGCCTGGCCACGAATGTTTCAGCAGAATATATCATTGAGGTCAGAGAGCAGATGGAACGGGGAAAAAATCCCATTCTTATTAAAAAGGATCTGGCACACCAGATAGTGGGTATCTACCATGACGCGGAGGCCGCTGATGCTGCTGGCAAACATTTTGAGCGGGTATTTCAGCGCCATAATCCCACCGAAGAGGACCATCTTCCACTCATCGTTGATGGGCAAGCACCGCTGGCACTGATTGATATTTGTAGTCAGGCGCTTGCCGACATGAGCCGCTCTGAACTGCGGAGGCTAATTCGCTCTGGAGCAGTACGGGTCAATACGCATAAAGAAACGGATGAACTGGCAATGATTAATCCAGAACCCGGCATGCTTCTCTGGCTGGGTAAACATCACCGCTTCATCGTCAGATAGGGGCTGATATCTATCTCGGTTATTGATTTTTCGGCGAAGTGTTGACGTTAAGAAAAATACTGGCGTGCGTGGTGATTGTCGCCGGCGCACTGATTATGGGTTAAGCGAATCAGGAGAGCTACCGATGTCTGACTATCCGGCTATTGCGCTGATTGGGCCTGGTGCGATTGGTACGACCATCGCTGCGGCACTGCATGAAGTGGGCCGCACGCCGCTACTTTGCGGGCGTTCCGCACATTCAAAGTTACTTTTGCGTCACGATGGGGGAGAAATTGTTGTACCAGGTCCGGTGTTAAGCGATCCGACGGCGATCGACCATCCTTTCAATCTGGTTTTTGTCGCGGTGAAAACCACCCAAAACGTCGACAGCGCCGGGTGGCTGAGTGCGTTATGCGATGAAAATACGGTGGTCTGCGCTCTGCAAAACGGCGTCGAGCAGAAAGCCCAGCTTGAACCTTGGGTCAATGGAGCAACGGTGTTGCCTTCCGTGGTCTGGTTTCCGGCTCAGCGCGAGCCGGATGCTTCAGTCTGGCTGCGCGCCAAACCGCGTCTGACGTTGCCGGATGTCCCACAGGCAAAACGGGTGATTGATGCGCTGAACGGCACGTGCTGTGCGGTTGAGCTGTCTGCGGATTTTCTATCCGTCGCATGGCGAAAACTGCTGCAAAATGCGGTCGCAGGCCTGATGGTGCTAGCGAATCGCCGCGCCGGAATGTTTTCGCGTGAGGATATCAAAGCGCTGGCTCTGGCGTATCTGCGCGAGTGTCTTACTGTCGCCCGTGCCGAGGGGGCCGTGCTGGACGATGGGGTTGCGCAGGAAATCGTGGATAATTTTCAGCGTGCGCCTGCCGATTTAGGCACATCTATTCTCGCTGACCGTCAGGCCAATCGCCCGATGGAGTGGGATATCCGTAACGGCGTGATACAGCGCTACGGCCACGCTCACGGCATTCCCGTTCCTATCAGTGATGTGCTGGTTCCCCTGCTGGCGGCCGGCAGTGAAGGACCGGGTTAACGCGAACCGGAATGCTTTTCACATGAATTTATTGAATTAAGTGATAAAAACAAAAAATCCCGCTTAAGTTGCCTTAAGCGGGATTTTCTAAATTTGGCTCCTGGTTGGGAGCGTCTTTGCTGGTAACCGGCTGATAAATAAGCTAAACTTGAATTCGCTTTCTGTCAAGACCACCAGAATGACCACCAATAGTTGTGGTTTACATGAATCTGGGTTGAGCTTTCCGCGGCATGGGCGATCGTTACTATTGTACTCACTGAAAATGAAGCGTAGCTAGAGGGAACGTCGAAGATGTCTATCCTATGTGAAACTGTGTCCAAAGAGGTTTAACTCTCGGCTCAGTGCCATATATAGTCATTCGAACCCGGAGAGTTACACTTTAAGTGATTCAGGGTATCGAACGGTTCAACCGTATGTACAGGACAGAAATACTGGATTTTTATCTGTTCAGAACGCCGAGTGAAGCACGGGAAATTACAGAGCGCTGACTGGCTGAATGCAATAGTAACCGCCTGCCAAAGCGTATCCAGACAGATAACGGGAGTGAGTTTGTCTCGAAAAACTTGGATAAATGGGCCTATGAAAATAACGTGACAATGGATTTCTCCTGGCCTGGAAAACCGACAGATAATGCATTTATTGAATCATTTAACGGTAGCCTGCGGGATGAGTGTCTTAACATTCACTGGTTTCTTTCGTTGGAGGACGGGCAAGAAAAACTCGACCAGTGGAGAATGGAATATAATCATGAAAGGACTCATTCCTCGCTAAATAACATGACTCCGACAGAATTCATCCGGAGTCTCGGGAAGAAAGATGAAGATCTCTAGTTCAGCACTGCATTGATTTTGGGCCAAGGTCAAAACCCCAGAAATCGCAGAAGGTGCGTGAAACTAAAACGGGTGTACTTACAACAGAACCTCTCTTGGGCGATGATTCATTTGCCTAGCATTTTTCTTCTAAATGGACCAAAAAAACTGTTTTACTTGGTTACGCGCAAAGGGAAGCCTTTGTGAAACTGAAATTTGTGTTTTGACAATTGAAGTATGCTGGAATTGCTTGTAAGTTACTTTAGATAAAGAGGAAAAAGGGGCTTAATACTTCCAATACACAATAAATATACCCATTTTTTCTTAATCGTTAGATTTACCCCTAGAGAAATTCCCTAGCGACACGGAGTAAACATGAAGAAAAGTTGCGTAGTTTTTGTACACGGGTTCACAGGAGGCGAAGGGACTTGGAAGAATAACAACGGAGTTAGTTTTTCGGACTTTCTAAGTGCTGATTATGAAATCGATCAAGCTTATGATTTTTATGAATTTGATTACTATACGAAGATTGCCAGTTTGTTTGATTCTGCTACGGTGGTTAGGCTGCTCGGTTTAGTCGGTTTCGGCTCAGGGAAAGTCAAGAAGAACCAACCCATTAGACGAATTAGTGAACTGCTAAGTACCTATGTCAGGACCAATCTAAATAGCTATGACAGTGTCATATTTATTGCTCACAGCTTGGGAGGACTGATCGTTAAAGACTATATTTTAAACCATGAAAAAGGAGATACACCTGAGCCAATTGGTTATCTATCTCTCGCAGTACCTCACAAAGGATCTATTGCTGGATATTTGCTGGGTTCATTCAATCTTAATGCCAAAGAGCTTCAGCCATTAAATGCGTATAGCGATGCACTAAACAATGCTTGGATAGATACAAAAGAGAGCCTCCCCAAAGCGCAGTACTATATTGCACTGCATGATGAATGCGTCGACGAGGTTAGTGCTTTGCCGTTTACTGTAAAAAAATCAGATAAATTTGTGGTTGATCATGACCATATATCCATTTGCAAACCATCTGACCCTAATGATTTTGTTTGTGCTCAGGCAGCTAAATTCCTAAAAAGCCGAGCTTATGATTTTACAATGTCCGAGTTAGCGACAACAGTATTCCAACCGGAATCAAACTCATACGAGAAAGAGATATTTGTTATTAAAATGATCTTATCGGACGTAGGTGAAAAAGGGATTGATGACGCTAAAGGATCATTCTTTCACGCAGAGATAATAACTAAAGCTGCAGATAAAAAGGACCGGATAACTCTACAAGACCTGCAGACGAAGGTTCTTTCTCTATACCAACAATCCTACAACGCACATTCTAGCAAGCTCGAGGCAAACGAGGTCTTTGCTAAAGTACATGACCTACTATTGGAGCAAGATTCTAAAGTTCTTGTTAGTGGCGTGAACTACATTAACTTTATGCACAAGAAGGGACTACTTCATCAATTGGCAAACAAACTAACCAACCAAGTTACTTGGTCTGACAAAATTGGAGTCCAAGATATCTTGGCAAAAATGTAGAGGTCATCATGTCTTCGATAATAGATTATCGCGAAGAGTTTTTTGTGCGTCTTTATCGGTGCTGGCTGATCGTTAGCATTTTAGGATTTAACAGAAAAGGTGAGAAAATTTTATCCATCAAAAAAGCGGCTTTCTTCGATTTTTTGGTAAGAAATCCAAAGTCATTTCATGAGTTTCTCGTGAAATTTGAGCGAGTTTCGAAGGTGGCACCTTATAAAGAAGTTCTGTACTCAAGCAATATTGGCTACGGCGCATTCCAGGATTATCAGGATTTTTTGAAAAGTATTTTAGTGTTAGAAAGCGAAGGCTACTTAGAAATTACACGCGAGGGAGATGATTTTCTCGTCGCATCGACTAATAAAAAGTTTGCCGAAGCAATGATAGCCCCACCCACTTGGCAAATTAATATAGGCTTACTCAAGCCGCTGGTGAGCAAGTCTCTCAGCGTGCTTTATAAAGGAGTTTTTAGCAAATGAATGCGGAAAACAGCCCTTATATCTTTGTGAATAAAATTGTTATCCACGGAATGGATACCTCGTATGAGGCAACATTTGAAGATGGTATAAATCTGATTTGGGGGGACATGGACTGTGGTAAATCCAGTATTCTGAATCTGATTGATTACTGCCTGGGAGGAAGTAATGACACCCTCACATATGGTGAGATTTTGGCTAAAGGTAGAACCGCATACTTAGAGGTAGACCTTAACGGTAATGTAATCACCTTCGAACGGCCTATTTTAGACTCATCGGCTCCTGTGAAGGCATATCGAGTTCCCTATTCATTAATCCTGACGACATACCCAATGCTTTTATCTGCCGACTCGCAAAAATCACTTCCCGACGGCTGGATTTCTGATTTTATTTTGGATGCTCTAGGGATTCCTAAAGTAAGCATCAAAGAGTCTCGGTACCGTGATGAGGCAAACTCTGATCGACTCAGTTTCCGTGACTTGATGAAATTAATGTACCTAAAACAAACAAAAGTTGGCGCTGATAGCTTATTGAATTACGGCAATCCCACAGTGTTCAATAAAAACATTGAAGTTCAGAAGTTTGTTTACAACATTCACGACGACAAGTTAGCCCTGCTGAACAAAGAGCTACAGATGGAGACACAAGCTCTACACCACCTGCAAGCTTCTGAAACTACCATCTCAAAATTTTTATGTGACGTAAATATCACCCCCAAAGGACAGAGCGATAGTGATAATCTTATCACTTCAAAAGAGCTTGCCCTTAGCGAACTGGAACAAAGTGCGGAAAAGTTAAAGGCAGACTATGAGTTCTCCAGCGCTGTTTCCCTTGAAATGGCGCGCGAAATCGTGCAGATGAGATCAAGCCTTTCTCATTTGAAGTCAGATCGTCTAGAATCAGAGAAACAACATAAGAATTTTTCCAACCTAAAGAATACATACCAGAGCGATCTGGAGTCTCTAAATATATCCAAACTTACAAGAACCTCTATATCTAATCGCAACATTATAGATACTACCCTTCCTTGCCCACTTTGCTCTAGTGAGATCAGCTTAGCGTCCCCTCAACTTAGTGATAGCGATATAGAAGCAGAAATAAAGTCGATTAAGAATAGACTTGCTGGAGTGCACGTAGCACTAGAAAGTATTTGGTCTAAAAAGATAGAGCTTATGGGCAAAGAAACTGAGGTATCAAAGAGACTAGGCACGTTAACTGTTGACTTCGACAAATTTAACATAGAGAACATATCTGCTCTTTTATCCTCTATCGAAGCGCTTGAACGTGCAAAGGTCGAGGTAAAGGTTAGCATCGCTTCGGCCAAAAGAGACTTGGCGATCAACAACAAATATTCTGATATATCAAAAGGAATTCACGATAAAAACTCAGTCATTTTTGCACTAAAGCGCAATATAAAATCGGTGGAAGACGGACTCACGGGACTTGATGATGTAGTGTCTAGCTTGAGCGGCATATTTAAAAAATACATTTCCAATAGCGGACTTCAAAACGTACATGAAGTATATGTAAATGATAAATTCATTCCTCACTTTCGCGATATAAGTTATTACAACACAACTTCCGGCGGCGTAAGAACCATCACATCTATCGGAGGATTTGTATCTAGGATGGAGTATTTACTCTCTACTGCCGGAAATCTCCCTACTTTCCTGATGGTAGACACACCTGGTCAAAATATCGGACGAAGAGGAAGAAAGGATGATGACTCAGCCCTCTCAGACCCAGTCCTCTACAACAATATATTTAAGCAACTCCTTGGTTTGGTGAGCAAGGCTCGAGCAGGAAATAGGCGCTTCCAAATCATTGTTGTTGACAATGACTTGCCGCCAGTTCTAGAAGAAGGAGGAGATTATCACTTGGTGAAAAGATTCAGCAAGAACGGTGGGGAGTTTGAGAAGGGGTTGATTAATGATTACTAGTAGGGGCGCAAAGTGATTTATTTTTAATCATTCCCGGGGGCTCTTTCGCGAGATAATAGGGTCATCCATTCGCCTTACGGAGTCAACAGCGCAACCAAACTCGCGCAGCCGCTGTGCTCCAGATATCCCGATGTTACGAGCTGAAAAGAGAGCCTTGCCTATACTGGTACGCGGATGGCGGATCTTGCTGGCGTGGCCAGCAATAGCCAGTGGCGTAAATACACCGGCGGCGAGAACCCGCGCGCAATGTCACCACACATCCTCTTCTACATGGCGGCCCAGTTGGCGCTGAGTAATGAGGAACTGGACAGGATTGTGGCTAAAATGATCGAGATTGGGCATCGGTCAAATAACTGAAAATTCCCCCTGCAGGCTATGTAAGTATCCCGCTAAACCGAACCATTCACTTTTAGAGATCTTCCGACATACTGATTATATCCCGTTAAGGAGATCGCTATGCGCAAAACCCGATTTATCGAACACCAATAGGCAAAGAGTCCTGTAATATCATCCAAAGAAAGGAGACGCAATGTCAGATATTAATCCACACAATGCCGTACAGACTTTGCCTAAGGATCGGGAAACCCTGTACCATCTGGTTTGGCGCGAACCTGCGGAACGTATAGCTGTTCTCTATGGCATCAGCGTCGAACTACTGGCCAAACGATGCAGCGATCTGTGTATCCCCAGACCGCTTGCCGGTTACTGGAAAGCGGTAACGACAGGGACTGCACCTGCAATTCCCAGACTGCCTGCTCTGAAAAAATGTAAGACGGTAAAGGTACATGAGAATGACAGCCCAACAGTGCGTCCCCCAGCCATTATAGAATCAAAACCAGCGTCTCTAATAATCCGAAAGCAAGTTTCTATTACGGGTAATGGCTATGGATTAATAAATGATCTCAAAACGTATCTGCCAGTCTCCTCGGTTACAGAAGATGGCTATTATAAACCTGCAAAAAAGAAATTACTGGATCTCAATGTTTCTGATACGGGGTTTGATAGCGCAATAAAGTTCCTGAGTCGATTTTTTGATGCTTTGGGGAAACAAGGCTACCGGGTAACACTGGATGCTCAGGGAGAAAGGCTGGATCGTGCGGATATTGATATTAAGGAAGAGCCAAAAGCGGGGGGATATCGCTGGGACAATTTATGGCGCCCTTATACACCAAGTATTATTTGTGTCGGGGATATATTCTTCGCGTTTAACCTTGCCGAAATGACAGAATATGTTCCTGCGAAGAAAATCAAAAATCGCTATGTTTATGACGAACAGGTGGGGAAATGGCTACGTGGGAAAAATAGCGATCCTTTTCTACATGTGGCGAAGCATACGCTGCCCACCGGGCGGTTTCTATTGCAACTTTACTCGCCTTATTCTTCCGCAGAATGGCTGGTTCAGTTTCGGCAAACAAAACAGTGTGGGTTGATTAGCCAAATTCCTAAGATGATTTCGGCGATACAGGAAGCTGTTCCGCTAATTTCAAAGCAGTTAGAAGATGCCAAAATCAAAGCCGAGGAGTGGCGCATTCAGCGTGAACGGGAACACGTCATATATTTGGAAAAGGAGCGGATGCGTCGGGAAGAGGAAGCGTACAACGCCAGTCGTACCGAGTTGAAGTCCATAATGGCCCGGTGGGCTGAAGACAAACAAATGGAGCAGTTTTTGCATGAAGCAGAGTCAGATGCGGCAATGCTTGATGAGCAACAAAAGGCACAGGCAATGGAACGCCTGCAACTGGTTCGCCAGCTCTTATCGGAGGATTCTGTGGTTGAGTGTCTACTGAAGTGGCGAACTCCGGCAGAAAGACTAGTACCAGAGTAGTGTCTGCCTTATTTCAATGAAAAGTGGGCTTGCAGAAGCAACGGACTTAAACAGCAATAGACGTCTAATCTGAGGCACAAAATTACACAGTGATCAGCATTGAGAATACGATCGTGCAATTTTCTATTGCGTATCCCCATCTGGATCAACAATAAGTCGCCCTAAAAATGAAGGCTGGTACGGTATGGATATTAGTCCTGGAGGCGTTCGCAGTATCTGGCTTTGTCAAAACATGAACACGACTGTTTTACACGTCGCCAGAGCAAAAACGATACAATAAACGACCTGAGTGATAGAGCAATGAGGCGTTGGTAATCTGGTTACATCAAGAACGCCTGATAATTGTACCGACAACATCCCTTATTTATCAAAATAACACCGCCAAATTCAACTTCCAAACCCATTTCACCGTTGCAGAGCAAGGGGCGCTACGCCCGGCTATGCAAGGTCAGTTTTTTCTCCCGCGTGTTTTTCGTTCCTCGTATCAGCTTCCGGCTAATCGTTTCCCAACACAACTCGTCCCGCAAGGGTAAATGGCACGCATGCTGCGCCCTTGCGTGCCGGAGCGATGCGGGGAAAGCGAACCGTCAGGCGATACGAAGACGAAAATCACACCACTGACGGAGAAAAAACCATGACGATTTCCCTGCATACCCAGACTAGCGCCCCTAACGCCGCAGCGGCGACCAGCGTATCCCCGCTGGAGCAGTCAGGCTCCTCAAAAACGAAATTTTCTAAAGCCAAAACCGATATTTATCAGGCTGTCACCAACAACATCATTGCAGCGCTTGAAGCCGGTGTAAAACCGTGGTCTTGCCCTTGGCAACGAGTGCCGGGCATGTCTGGGTTGCCTTCCAATTTCGCAACCGGTATCGCGTATAGCAGAATGAATATCATGCTGTTGTGGTGCAGTGCGTCAGAACAGGGCTTCGGTGATTCACGTTGGATGACCTACAAACAGGCGCAGGCAGTAGGTGGGCAGGTTCGAAAAGGTGAACACGGCACGACAGCCATTTTCTACACAACCTTAGAGAAAGAAAACGAAGACGGTGACATCAACCAGATCCCGATGCTGAAAACCTTCAATGTGTTCAATGTTGAACAAATTGATGGCCTTCCGCTGACAACTGAAACAGTCAGCCCAGAAGCAACCTTTGACCCGTTGCCGGAGGCTGAAAATCTGTTCCAGAAGAGCGGCGCAAACATCATTGAGAAAGGACAAAACGCCTTTTTCAGACCCTCAACCGATGAAGTCTGGTTACCAGAGCGCCATCTGTTTTCAGATGCAGCTAATTTCTACGCTACCGGACTGCATGAGTTGGTTCACTGGAGCGGTGGTAAAAAACGACTTAACCTTGAAATGAAAGGGAAATTTTACAGTGCAGATTATGCGGAGGAGGAATTAGTGGCGGAGCTGGGAAGTGCTTTTCTGATGGCGGATTTGGGGATTGTCGGAGAGGTGCAGCATGAAAGCTATATTGCCTCATGGCTCCAGGCGCTGAAAAACGACAAGCGCTATGTTTTCAAAGCAGCCAGCACCGCCTCAAAAGCGAATCGTTACCTAATAGTGCCTGTTTTTGGTGTTATGATAAGTGTATTGTGCCGTGTAATTCACACGTATTTCATACAAGAGAGAAACCATGACCGCGAAACAGCGCAACACGCAGAGCGTGACCATGACAGTAGAGCGTGCCTTACTAGTAAGAGCGCGTGAAGCGGGTATGAACCTGAGTGCTATTCTGTCAACCGCACTGGATGCGGAGCTTCGCCGTCATGAAGCGAAAAAATGGCAGGAAGAAAACAGGGAGGCTATCGACGCATTAAATCGTTTTCATGATGAAAACGGCTGTTTCAGTGATGAATACAGGATGTTTTAAGCATGCAATTCACAGTATACGGTAATACCGGGAAAAGCGTCGTTTACCCGCTGTTGCTCGATGTCACGAGCGATATTATTGGGCAATTGAATCGTCGGATAGTGATCCCATTGCTCCCTATTGAAAAGTATCCGGCAGGCCGCCGACCGGATCGCCTTGTCCCCGTCGTCAGGCTGACGGACGGCAAAGAATACGCCGTAATGACCCACGAGCTGGCAAGTATTCCTCTCCAGGCTCTGGGTGCAGTGTTTTGTGATGCGTCGCAGTACCGTACTCAGGTAAAGGCGGCAATAGACTTCCTCATCGACGGGTTCTGACGTGTCTTTCTATGCTGTTAAACAGGTATGCCTTTAATCGTGGCTGATGGGAGCCTGTTCAAGTCCGTCTATCGTGCGGAAGAGAAACATCTCCCGGTTTTTCGCATAAAACGGAACCGAAATTCCGTTCCTTACTACAGTCCTGATACGGTCAAACAGCCTGATGAGAGCGGTTTTGGTTTTGTTGTTCGGCATAACATCAGTAGGTTTAACGTGAAGATACAGGCCGTGTGAATCGGAAACGTTGAAGGTTTTTGCTGATGGTTTTACGTTGCGGATTTTTGAGTCGTTAAGAGACATTTGGGGGTCACTCCGTCATCGAACCAACTTGACCCCGAATCTGACCACCAGATTCTCTCGATGCGGAGGGAAAACAGAATGTGCACCGAAAAGACTTTTGCATGTGAAGGTATTGAATAAAGTGATAAAAACAAAAATCCCGCTTAAGTTGCCTTAAGCGGGATTTTCTAAATTTGGCTCCTCTGACTGGACTCGAACCAGTGACATACGGATTAACAGTCCGCCGTTCTACCGACTGAACTACAGAGGAATCGTGTGAACGGGGCGGATGATATCTGCCACCCGCGGTACTGTCAACGGCAAAATCAGCTTTATCGTCTGACTGTTTAGGCTGTGTACAATTCGCTGTTTTTTTATGAGTTAGTAAATGGATGGCGCACGGTAATTGGTGCTGCTTTGCCAGCTTTTTAGACGGGCGAGCGGATCCTGCCGATAGAACTTTTGGAAGCAGCGGTACAGATCGGGGAAACGCTCTTCGAGAAGTTCGGGGGCGCTGAAGAAGTATTCCGACAGCACCGCAAAGCACTCTGCCGGATCGTGGACGGCGTAGGGATCCATGCTGGCAGCATCTTCGCCCACCAGATCGATTTCTTCCTGCAAGGCATCCATCGCGCCGTGCAGATGCTGTTCCCACGCAGCAATCTCACGCAGTGGAATCAGGGGGACGCCCGTCGCTTCGCCGCTGCTGCGGATGTCCAGCTTGTGCGCGACTTCATGAATGATGAGGTTGAAACCGGAGAGGTCGAAGGAATCCTGCACTTCCTGCCAGTTGAGGACAATCGGTCCCTGATCCCAGCTTTGGCCGGATTGCACCATTTTCCCCTTATGCACGAGCCCGATGTCATCCTGCCACTCTTCCTCAACAATAAACGGGCCGGGGTAAATCAGAACTTCATGGAAGCCATCCAGCGCATCCATTCCCAGCGACAGCACCGGCAGGGAAAACAGCAGGGCGATGCGCTGCTGCATGATGTCCGTCAACACCAGCTCCTGCAACGGAATCAGGCGCTTTTGCTTCAGAAACTGATCGGCAAGGGCGACCAGTTGCTGGAGCTCTTCGTCGCTTAAAGGCGCGAGAAGCGGGATGGAAATCGCAGCTTGCCAGTGTTCAAGCGTCTGCACCTGAGGTTGAGTGTTTTTCCACGGCCATTTAATCATTGTTATTGCTCGTTCAGTCGTCACTTGAATTTAAAGGCGAGGGCGGGTGCTGTTAACATGCCGTAAAAGTAGGCATCATGGCAACTGCTAAACGGAGAGATGCCGGAGCGGCTGAACGGCCAGTCTCGAAAACTGGAGTAGGGCAACGCGACCGGGGGTTCAAATCCCCCCGTCTCTCCACCGCTATTCAAACACTTACCCCGCGTTTAGTCTGTGACGCTTTCCACACTTGGCAGTGGCTTAAAGCGGACAGCTCAAATCCCCTTCTTCACAACGTAGCATGCCTTTGAATTCTTCTACGCGCTCGGCGGTTTTCTGCGTCAGGCACTGGGAATACACCATGCCATGCACCGATCCTCCGGTTGTCGGGAAGGTCTGAAACTCACAGTCAGCGTCGCGGTACGCGATCCATTTTCTCTGCGCTGACTTGAGCAACGCCTTGTGTTCTTCAATCACCAGGCGTTTTACGACATCCTGATAAAGCCGATTAAGCTCGCCATCCACTTTTTTATATTCATTAGCAGCACACTGGCTCATCTCCAGCTGTGTGTTGGCGTTGCCACAGTCTGTGGCGGCGGCTTGAGTGATGGGCAGTAGAGCAAAAAGAACAATGGCTCGCTTTTTCATTATTGATCCTCTGTGAGTCGGCACCTGCATGCAGGTGCACATGTGATGGGGGAACGACTCAGCAAAGATTACTCTCAATGATCTCGTTCCGTACTGACAAATCCTGTGCGCTGAACTACTTTCATAAGGAATCATCACGTTACGGAGGTTGATATGGGATTTTGGCGTATTGTACTGACTATTCTCCTGCCACCGTTGGGCGTGTTATTGGGGAAAGGCATCGGTGGGGCATTTATTCTGAACATTATTCTGACGTTGTTAGGTTATTTTCCTGGGTTGGTGCATGCGTTTTGGGTGCAGACGAAAGATGATGGTATTTAATGGCTGAAAAGCCTGTTCGACGATTCGGATGAAATAACGGGGAGACATAGCGCTCCCCGTTACCTTTTTATTGATGGCGCGCTATTGTGCAGCACTCACCACCTGATTACGCCCTTGCTGTTTTGCCTGATAGAGCGCGATATCGGCGCGGTTAATCAGCATACTCAGTGTCTCGCCTGCCCGATATTCAGCAACGCCGCAGCTGACTGTTACCTGAATTATCCCTTCACGGTAAGGGAGGTGCGTTATTTCAATGCTGTGGCGTAGGGCTTCGGCACGCTGCTGCGCGGCGTTGATATCGCAATCGTCGAGTAAAATCACGAATTCCTCACCTCCCCAACGGCAGGATTGATCGCTAGAGCGAGTGTTGGTCGACAAGGTAGAGGAAACCTCTCTTAAAACCAAATCCCCGACGTTGTGGCCGTACTTGTCATTGATTTTTTTGAAGTGGTCAATATCAATCAGAATAATGGAGAGTGGCTTGTGCTGTAAGGCATTTTTCGACCCGAGACGGCGAAATAAATAATCAAATGCCTGACGGTTCATCAGGCCGGTTAATTTATCGGTCGTTGCCATCTGTTCCAGACGGCGTTGATATCCGCCAATCGTCAACCACAGCAGGAATAGGAAAAGGACGCTGACGAATGTGCTGATACCCAGATTTTTAAGCAGCGTGGTGAACAGCCGTTTTTCACTGGGGTGACTGGTTTGCTCTACCATCAAATACCAGCCGAATTCAGGGATGAGTCGGGTGTTGAGGAAGATATGTTCCCCGTTTGACTGATATTCATAAGCGCCGCCAGGGGCGGTTAAAATCGCGGTTGCGATCCGGTTTAGTCCTTGTTGTTCCTGAATTTGCAGCGGGCGCGCGTAGTTTTCTCCATGCAGCGTAATGTTACCTTCTTTATCAATGAAATAGATGGTCCGGTTATAGCGCTGCTCGTATTTTTCAATAAGATGTTTAACGCGATCAACTGGGATGCCTACGCCGGTAATACCAATAAAATTGTCTTCATAATCCATGACTTTATGGTTGATGAAGATGTCCAGACGAGTGCGTTCTTCAGGATCGACGCGGAGATCGACAACGTAGGGCATGTCATCCGATAGGGCTTTGTGTTGGAAATACCATTGATCGTCGGGGGATGTTTCTGAGACGGTTTTTAGGATGCGTTGCTGATCGTAATAAAGCCCCGTTTTATCAGAGATGAAAAAAGAAAATACAGTGTTGAAGCGGCGATCGATCTCTTTCAGATAGCGGAATAGAGCCTGCGGATCGCTTTCATTTTTTAGTACCCAGTCACGCAAAAAGGTATCGTGCGCCATCAGAGATGAAATAAAGATAGGCTTTAACAAATCCTGCTGGATTTCCGAATAAACGTTATCGCTGGTCAGCGGCAGGGTATTTTCTTCGATCTCTTCTTCCAGTGATTCTTTAGCGACTTCATAGCTGGTCCAACTGATAACCAGAAAGGCGGTGAGCAGCATGGAACCGAGTATTATGATTGCGCGTGTTTTATCCAGCCAGCGTGCGTTATTGATGAATCCAGTCTGCAAAGTAATCTCCCCAGAGAATCATTGATGAGATAGGTGAGTAAGTCACTGTTTCACCTTAAAAATTAGGATTTATATTTTACTGGATTTACGTTGTAGCACCAAATAGGCGGCGTTGTATCGTTGGACAAAAAATGGCTCGTCTGTGAGATTCAGTATAGTGGTTCTTGTGTGGAAGTATTAGCGGCAGGTGGCCGGAACGTAATGTTTTGTATTTTATTGTGGGCTTGTTAAAGCTCCCTTGTCGGTTTGATTATCCCTATGGTTAGATTTCATCAATCAATGATGTTGGGTGGATGACCATGAGCCATTATTCAGCAACGAAAGAATCAGGCCCAACAGCGCTTTTATTGATTAATAAACAGGCGCGGAATGGCGATTCCTCAGCACGCTATGTGAAAGAACTATTACAGCAAAGCCAGATCAGCATCGTCGAACCGGATGAAAACGACACAGGTTCGTGCAGCGACATTATACGTGCGTATGCGGATCGGGTGGATTTTGTGATTATCGGCGGTGGTGATGGCACGCTGAATTCTGCCGCACCCGGCCTGGTAGATACCGGATTGCCGTTGGGCGTGCTGCCATTAGGGACGGCGAATGATTTTGCCCGTACGGTGGGGATCCCCAGAGAGATTCGGCAGGCCGTGCAGGTTATCGCTAACGGGCAGAGGCGTGTTGTTGATTTGGGTGAGGTCAACGGGCATCTGTTCTTTAACGTTTCCAGTATTGGGTTTTCGGCGGCATTGGCGCGCGGGCTGTCAGCGAAATCCAAGAAACGGTGGGGCACATTGGGTTATGCGCTGGCGGCCTTTAAGCTCTTGAAGCAAAGTCGTCCTTTCCGCGTGGAGATTGAGCATGACGGTATCAAAGAGCGGGTGAGAACCGTGCAAGTGTCGGTGGGGAATGGGCGTTTCTACGGCGGCGGCATGGCGGTAGCAGACAGTGCCGCGCCCGATGATGGTCTGCTGGATGTGTATAGCCTGGAGGTTTCCCACTGGTGGGAAATGGTGGCACTGATTCCCTTTATCCGCAGGGGAACGCACGGTCGCTGGCGTAAAGTTCGCGCTTTTTCCGCCAAACAACTGACGTTGAATACGACGAGGCCGCACGATATCAATGCCGACGGCGAACTGATTGGCAAAACGCCAGCGGTATTCGGGATCAGAGAAAAGGCGATTCAGGTTTTTGCGCCACCAGTGCCAGATTAGAACCTGAACCTAAAACAAACAGGGACACCGCATGGTGTCCCTGTTTGTTTATAAAGGGTGATTCAGCGGATTATTTAAATACGCGGAAACGCTCTTCAAAGGAAATATAGGTTTTCTCACCGGCTGGCTGCTCGATTGAGCCAAATGGCATTTGAGCACGCAGCTTCCAACTGGCTGGCAGGTTCCACTGTGCTTTAACATCATCGTCAATCAGCGGATTGTAGTGCTGGAGTGAGGCGCCAATTTTTTCCTGCGCCAGCGTAGACCACACGGCAAACTGGGCAATACCGGTTGAATGTTCAGACCAGACCGGGAAGTTATCGGCATAAAGCGCGAATTTTTCCTGTAGCGCGTCAATCACGGCGGTGTCTTCAAAGAACAGGACAGTACCTGCGCCAGCGGCAAAGGAAGCCAGTTTGTTTTCTGTTGCGGCAAAGGCGTCCGCCGGTACAATTTTCTTCAACTGCTGCTTAACAATATCCCACACTTTATGATGCTGTTCGCCGAACAGAATCACAACGCGTGAGCTTTGTGAATTAAAAGAGGAGGGGCTTTCATTAACGGCTTCGGTAATGAGGGCGGTAACCTGATCTTCTGATATCGGTAACTTATTACCGATGGCATAGATTGAACGACGGGCCTTGATTGACTGCAAAAAAGCATTACTCATGGTGTGTTCCTCAGTTTACGTGATGATTTGCCTTGATAATGTGTCACTGATTTTCGCCGTATTCAATGGCTTATCGTGCCGGATGCCAATCTTTCCTTTTTCAGCCTGATCCGCCGCAGACGTCACAGTGTGGGTTTTTCGGCAGCATCATTTCGCGAAATTGCAGCGTCATCGCATCGAACATCAGCAGTCGACCTGTCGCTAGTCTGCCGTAACCGGTCAGCAGCTTAATGGCCTCCATCGCCTGCAAGCTTCCGATGGTGCCCACCAGCGGCGACATTACACCAGCCTCGACGCAGGTCAGCGCATTGGCGCCGAACAGACGGCTGAGACAATGATAGCAAGGTTCATTGGGTTGATAGGTAAAGACGCTGATTTGGCCTTCCATCCGAATCGCCGCCCCAGAGATCAGCGGCTTCTTGAGCTGAAAGCCAATGCGGTTTAGACGGTTGCGAATGGCGACGTTGTCGGTACAGTCCAACACGGCA
The DNA here is from genome assembly GCF_002307355.1 of Pectobacterium polaris. NCBI lineage: Bacteria > Pseudomonadati > Pseudomonadota > Gammaproteobacteria > Enterobacterales > Pectobacteriaceae > Pectobacterium > Pectobacterium polaris. The sequence goes on from NZ_CP017481.1 coordinate 2,908,544, forward strand.
TCGTGTTGGTTGACCAGTCCGCTCAACGCCTCGTCATCGAGATCGCCATCAACCGTATCGAGCGAAAGATGCGGATTCATATCGGATAATGTCAGGCGCGCAGATTCGACTTTCGCCATGCCGATACGGGCATCGCGATGCAGAACCTGACGTTGCAGGTTAGACAGAGAGACGGTGTCAAAATCCAGCAGCGTTAAATGGCCAACGCCCGCCGCGGCCAGATACTGCGCAGCGGCACAGCCTAGCCCACCCAGCCCGACAATCAGCAGACGCGAAGCCTTCAGCTTTTCCTGTCCGTCAAAATCAAAGCCGCGCAGCACAATCTGTCGATTGTAGCGCAGCATCTCTTCATCGCTCAGCTCCGGCAACATACTCAGTGCCCCAGCAGCGTGTTGAAGGGCTCGATTTCGACCCATTCGCCAGCGGCGACGCGACCGCGATCTTGCTCCAGTACGATGAAGCAGTTACCGAGGCTGAACGAGCTGAAAACGTGTGAACCCTGATGCCCGGTGGTTCTCACTTCTAGTTCACCCTGCGCGTTACGGCTGAAAATGCCGCGTTGGAAATCGGTGCGCCCCGGCGTCTTTTTCAGTGCGCTGGTGGTTTTGACGCGAACCCGTGGCGGTAGGCGCCATTGCGTATAGCCAGACAGGCGAGCCAGCAGCGGCTGAACCAGTTGATAGAACGTCAGCGCAGCAGAAACCGGATTCCCCGGCAGGCCGCAGAACCAGGCGTGTTGCAGCTTACCAAAGGCGAAGGGCTTACCGGGTTTGATCGCCAGCTTCCAGAAGTGGATATCGCCCAGTTCATCCAGCATTTGCTTGGTGTAATCCGCCTCGCCAACGGAAACGCCGCCGCTGCTAATCACCAGATCGGCAAGCTGGTCAGCCTCATGGAACGCGGCACGCAGCGCGGCCGGATCGTCGCGGATAATCCCCAGATCGTGCACTTCGCAGCCCAGCTGTTCCAGCATCAAACGGACGGCGAAACGGTTAGTGTCATAAATCTGGCCGTCTGCCAGCGGTTCGCCGACGGGTTGCAGTTCATCACCGGTTGAAAACACCGCGACTTTCAGGCAGCGCACCACGTCAATCTGCGCAATCCCCAGTGACGCCAGCAGCGGCAGCTCCGCTACGCCAAGCTTGCAACCTGCGGATAACACGCTGGCACCAGCCTGAATATCTTCTCCCGCCAGACGAATATTCTGGCCGGGTTTTACCTCATGTGGAAAGCGGATGCCGTCCTCGCTGACGTCAGCCTGTTCCTGCATGATGACGGCGTCGGCGCCTGCGGGAATCGGCGCACCAGTCATGATGCGAATGCAGGTTCCCGCAGGCCATTCACCGGTGAATGGCGCGCCCGCGAAGGCTTTTCCAGCCAGCGGCAGGGAGGCAGCAGTAGACAAATCGGCACAGCGTACGGCATAGCCATCCATCGCGGAATTGGCGAAAGGCGGGACGTTAATCGGGGAGGTGATAGCATGGGCGGTAATCCGTCCTGCGGCGTCGAACAGGGATACGCGCTCTGTCTCGGTAAGGGAAGGAACCTGAGAAAACATGTTTTCCAGAGCTTGTTCAAGAGTCAGTAAACCTGCGTTAACGCTTTCCATCTTCACTCCACAGCTTGTTTTATCAATACGACTGATTTCATTAATATGATTTATTTCATCAGTAAGAATCGTGTTCCGGCAACGCGCCGTTCATAGGCGAAAACCTGTTTCCTATGCCAGTATTAATTATGTCAGAGTTCGTAACGTGGGTGAATGTATGCAGGTCAAGGAATAGGATTGTTGGCTTGTGAATCCCGTCAGGTATCAAACGACAAGGATGGGTGCGAAAGCGTCACTTTTTTCCCACAAGTCGAAACATTTCGGGCAAAAGTGGGTGGATTTGCAGGACATATTGCCCCTGATGGCGTGTCTTTATGACAATTAACTTAATGTTATAAAAAGAAATTTTTCACTGTGTCGAGTTCAGTTTCCGCTTTACATCATACCTTGCGCTAAATATAGTCGAAAATCGCTGATAATTTGTCCCTGACCGCGTTGCGCTGATTCCAGCCGCATTTATATGGAGATTCGCCGTTCATGTTGCCCACACAGGATCATTATGCCTCGCTATCTTCCCCTGTTCCGGGACTGATTTTGCCTGAAAAACGGGTGGTGGAGGTGCGCAACCTGAGTGTCTATTTTGAGCAGCAGGGGCAGCGGACCGACGCGGTGCGTAATTTGACGTTCTCTGTCGATCGCGGCGAAACGCTGGCTATCGTCGGAGAGTCGGGGTCGGGTAAGTCGGTGACGTCGCTGGCGCTGATGCGGTTGGTTGAGCATGCGGGCGGCGTGATTCACCAAGGCGATATGCTGTTTCGCCGCCGCGATGGGCAGGTGCTGGATCTCCGCGGCGCCCGCCAGCGTGCGATGCGCATGTTACGCGGTGCGGATCTGGCGATGATTTTCCAGGAGCCGATGACATCGCTGAATCCGGTCTTCCCTGTCGGCGAACAGATTGCCGAGTCGATTCGTTTGCATCAGGGGATGGACAGACGCGCCGCGCGAACAGAAACCTTGCGCATGCTGGATCTGGTCAGAATACCAGAAGCGCGCAACGTACTGGATCGCTATCCCCACCAACTTTCTGGCGGCATGCGCCAGCGGGTGATGATTGCGATGGCGCTCTCCTGCAAGCCGTCTCTGCTGATTGCCGATGAACCGACGACCGCGCTGGATGTCACCATTCAGGCGCAAATTCTGCAACTTATCCGTGTGCTACAGCGTGAAATGGAAATGGCCGTGATTTTCATCACCCATGACATGAGCGTGGTGGCGGAAATGGCCGAGCGTGTACTGGTTATGCACCGTGGGGAAAGCGTCGAAGCGGGGAGCGTTGGGCAGATCTTTACTGCACCGCAGCATCCGTATACTCAAGGGCTGCTGGCGGCGGTACCGACGTTAGGGTCTATGCGCGGTCAACCGTTCCCGGAAAAATTTCCGCTGCTGGATCAACATTCAGGACGTATTGCGGACAATGTCCCGCAGGATACCGTTCCCGCGCAGGCGGAGCCGATCTTGCAGGTCAGCAATCTTGTGACGCGTTTTCCTATACGCACTGGTTTATTGAACCGCGTAACCCGGCAGGTGCATGCGGTAGAAAACGTCAGCTTCGATCTCTGGCCGGGCGAAACGCTCTCGCTGGTCGGCGAATCGGGATGCGGCAAGTCCACCACCAGCCGTGCGTTGCTCCAGTTGGTTGAAAGCCAGAAGGGCGAGATTACCTTTAACGGTCAGCGGATCCATCAACTGAAAGGTGCTGCGTTACAGCACCTGCGGCGTGATATTCAGCTGATTTTTCAGGATCCCTATGCGTCATTGGATCCTCGTTTGACGGTCGGTTTCTCGATTATGGAACCGCTGCTGGTGCACAACATTTGCCGTCGGCAGGAAGCGGAAAAGCGTGTTGAGTGGCTGCTGTCGCGCGTCGGGCTGGAGCCGGAGCACGCCCGACGCTATCCGCATGAATTTTCTGGTGGCCAGCGTCAGCGCGTTTGCATCGCCAGAGCGCTGGCGCTGAACCCTAAAGTGGTGATTGCGGATGAAGCGGTATCAGCGCTGGATGTGTCGATTCAGGCACAAATCATCAACCTGATGCTGGAACTACAACGTGAATTCGGCATCGCATTTTTGTTTATTTCACATGATATGGCGGTGGTTGAGCGTATTAGCCATCGCGTGGCGGTGATGTACATGGGGCAGATTGTCGAGATCGGCTCACGGCAAGATGTATTCGAGCGGCCTCGGCATCCTTATACCCGCAAGCTGATGTCGGCAGTACCCGTTGCCGATCCCTCACGCCGCCAGCGTGAGCAGGTGCTGCTGGTTGATGAAATACCCAGCCCGATTCGGGCGCTTGGCGATGAGCCGATCACGGCGCCTCTGGTTCAGGTCGGTGAGCGGCATTTTGTTGCGCACCATCCGATAGCTGGCGCGTATTGACAGGGATTCACAAGGAGAACGTAGCATGAGCGTAATGACGATAAAGCGGCGCTGGTTAGTGGCCGCAGGAGTAACCGCTGCCATGGCGACTTCACCCGTCTGGGCAGCCAAAGATGCGGTTATCGCCGTGGGTTCCACGTTTACCAGCCTGGACCCGTATGATGCCAACGATTCGCTATCGCAGACGGTGGCGAAGTCCTTTTATCAGGGGCTCTTTGGCTTCGATAAAGATATGAAGCTGGTGAACGTCTTGGCGGACAGCTATGACGTGAGTCCGGATGGGTTGACGTATACCATCAAGCTGCACCCAAGTGTCAAATTTCACGATGGATCGGCTTTTAATGCCGCTGCCGTGAAAGTGAATCTGGATCGCGCCAGTAATCCTGACAATCGCCTGAAGCGATATAACCTGTTCAAGATGATCGACAAAACCGAGGCGGTTGACGATCTGACGGTGAAAATTACGCTGAAGACGCCGTTCTCCGCGTTCGTGAATAATCTGGCGCACCCGGCCGCGGTGATGATTTCTCCGGCGGCGTTAAAGCAGTACGGCAAGGAGATTGGTTTCCATCCGGTCGGTACGGGCCCGTACCGTTTTGTGGCCTGGAATCAGACCGACTTTGTCAAAGTCGAGAAATTCAACGGCTACTGGAAGGCCGGGTTGCCGAAACTGGACAGCATCACCTGGCGTCCGGTCGTCGATAACAACACACGTGCGGCGCTGCTGCAAACCGGTGAAGCGCAGTTCGCTTATCCGATACCGTTCGAGCAGGCCAAGGTGCTGGAGAAAAATGACAAGCTGGCGCTGGTGGCGTCGCCGTCGATTCTGCACCGCTACATCAGTATGAATGTCACGCAGAAGCCGTTTGATAACCCAAAAGTACGCGAGGCGCTGAACTACGCGATCAACAAAGAGGCGCTGATTAAAGTGGCGTTCTCCGGCTATGCGACGCCAGCCGAAGGGCCACTGCCGAGCAGCATTGATTATTCAGTAAAATATCACCCGTGGCCTTACGATCCAGCCAAGGCGCGTGAGCTGCTGAAAGAAGCGGGCTACCCGGACGGCTTCACCACGACGCTCTGGTCGTCGCATAACCACAGTACAGCGCAGAAAGTCTTGCAGTTCACGCAGCAACAGCTGGCACAGGTTGGCGTGAAAGTGCAGGTGACGGCGATGGATGCGGGACAGCGCGCGGCGGAAGTGGAAGGTAAGAGCGTGAAAGAAACGGGGGTTCGCCTGTTCTACACCGGCTGGTCAGCCTCAACGGGTGAAGCCGACTGGGCGCTGTCGCCGCTGTTTGCGACAGCTTCCTGGCCACCCGCGCAGTTCAATACGGCGTTTTACAGCAATCCGCAGGTCGATGCGGATCTGGCGAATGCGCTGAAAACGACAGATCGGACGGAAAAGCAGAAGCTGTACAAAGATGCTCAGGACAAAATCTGGGCGGATGCGCCGTGGATTTTCCTGGCGACAGAGCGCCTGGTGTCGGCGAACAGCAAAAAACTGACCGGATTCTACGTGATGCCGGATACTTTATTCAGTTTTGAGGATGCCGATCTAGCGGAATAATCCGCCGCAAAAGAATGACCAGGGAGTCGGGTGGCCGTGAGGCTGCCCGCAGTGGTCAACACACGTTCACTCATAGGGAGTCCGACGCATGTCTGTGGAAAACTGTTCATGCTGAATTATTTTATCAAACGACTACTGGGACTGATTCCCACGCTCCTGATTGTGATGGTGCTGGTGTTCCTGTTCGTTCATCTGTTACCCGGCGATCCGGCGCGTTTAGCCGCCGGGCGGGAAGCGGATGCTGCTGTTATTGAGATGGTGCGGCAGGATTTGGGGTTGGATAAACCGCTGCCGCACCAGTTCTGGCACTTCTTTACTAATGTCCTGCAAGGGGATTTTGGCACGTCGATCGTATCGAAACGCCCCGTCACCGAAGAGATCGCCATGCGCTTTATGCCGACGTTTTGGCTGACGGTGTGCAGTATGGTGTGGGCGGTGATTTTTGGCATGGCGATCGGCATCGTGTCCGCCGTGTGGCGCAACGGCTGGCCGGACAGAATCGGGATGACGCTGGCGGTCTCCGGTCTCTCTTTCCCTGCGTTTGCGCTCGGCATGCTGTTAATGCAGGTTTTTTCCGTCGAACTGGGGTGGCTGCCGACGGTGGGGGCAGACACCTGGCTACACTACATTTTGCCCTCGTTGACGCTGGGTGCGGCGGTCGCGGCGGTGATGGCGCGGTTTACCCGTGCATCGTTTGTTGATGTCTTGCAAGAAGATTATATGCGTACGGCACGGGCAAAGGGCGTGCGCGAATCGCTGGTGGTGGTGAAACACGGGCTGCGCAATGCGCTGATTCCGGTAGTTACGATGATGGGGCTGCAATTTGGTTTCTTGCTCGGTGGCTCAATCGTCGTGGAGAAGGTCTTCAACTGGCCGGGGCTAGGACGGCTGCTGGTGGATGCGGTGGAGATGCGCGACTATCCGGTGATTCAGGCCGAAGTGCTGTTGTTTTCGCTGGAGTTTATTCTGATCAATCTGCTGGTGGATATGCTGTATGCCGCGATTAACCCAGCCATTCGTTATAAATAAGGAAAGGGAATGAGACACTGGCGACGTAACGCTATGCTGGCGACGCTCCCTGTCATTAGGGATAAATCGGTTCGTACGCCGTGGCGTGAATTCTGGCGGCGCTTTCTTCGGCAGCATGTCGCGGTCACCGCAGGTGTGTTTGTGCTGCTGCTGATTGCGATCGCGTTTCTGGCACCGTACCTGATGCCCTATGATGCCGAGACCTACTTCGATTATGACCGCCTGAATGAAGGCCCGTCGGCGGCGCATTGGCTAGGGGTGGATTCATTAGGGCGTGATATTTTCAGTCGGATCCTGATGGGGACGCGTATCTCGCTGGCGGCGGGCATTCTCTCGGTGCTGGTCGGGATGATTATCGGTACGACACTCGGTCTGGTGGCGGGCTACTACGAAGGGTGGGCAGACAGGATCATCATGCGCCTCTGCGACGTACTGTTTGCCTTCCCCGGTATTCTGCTGGCGATTGCCGTTGTGGCGATTATGGGCAGTGGGATGGCGAATGTGATTGTCGCCGTCGCGATTTTCAGCATCCCGGCTTTCGCCCGTCTGGTGCGCGGCAATACGCTGGTGCTGAAGCAACTTACCTATATTGAATCGGCCCGCAGCATTGGTGCCAGCGACCGGACGATCCTCTTTCGGCATATTCTGCCCGGTTCGGTGTCTTCCATCGTGGTGTTTTTCTCGATGCGCATTGGAATGTCGATCATCACGGCAGCCAGCCTGTCATTTTTAGGGCTGGGCGCACAGCCGCCGATGCCGGAGTGGGGAGCGATGCTGAACGAAGCGCGGTCGGATATGGTGATTGCCCCGCACGTCGCGATCTTCCCTAGTCTGGCGATCTTTCTGACGGTCTTGGCGTTTAATTTGCTGGGTGATGGCCTGCGCGATGCGCTCGACCCGAAATTGAAAAGCTGAATAAAAAGCAGTGATAAAAAAAGCGCGGTAAATACCGCGCTTTTTAGCAGTCAGACAGTTAGAACGAGGTGCGTTTGTAGCTGCGGTACTGCGGTTGCCAGAAGTTATGGTCAATCGCCTTCTGCAATGCATCGGCTGAAGTCACTACGGCTGCGCCTTGCAGCTGTGCGGCTTTACCCACATCCAGAGCAATACGCTTGGACACCTGCTGGATATCGGACAGATCCGGCAGCAGAGCGCCTTCACCGTTATTCGCCAGCGGCGAGCAGTCAGCCAGTGCGCGGCTGGCGGCCATCAACATGCCGTCAGTGATACGCTTGGCACCCGACGCCAGAACACCTAACCCGATACCTGGGAAAATGTAGGAGTTGTTGCACTGGGCGATAGGGAAGACTTTGCCCTGATAGTTAACCGGAGCGAACGGACTGCCGGTGGCGACCAGCGCTGAGCCTTCTGTCCAGCGAATGATATCTTCTGGACGGGCTTCCACGCGGGATGTCGGGTTAGACAGCGGCATCACGATAGGACGCGCGCAGTGCTTGTGCATTTCACGGATGATTTCTTCCGTGAACAGACCCGGCTGGCCGGATACACCGATCAGGATGGTCGGCTTGGCATTGCGTACCACTTCCAGCAGTGAAATCGCATCGCTGTTGCAATCCCAGTCAGCCAGCAGTTCACTTTTCTGCACCAGCTTGCTCTGGAAATCGAGCAGGTTCGGCAGTTTGTCCGTCAGCAGACCGAAGCGGTCAACCATGAAGACGCGTGCGCGTGCTTCTTCTTCGCTCAGCCCTTCAGACTTCATCTGCGCGACGATTTGCTCAGCAATACCACAGCCTGCGGAGCCCGCACCCAGGAAGGTAACGGTCTGATCGCGTAGCTGAGTCCCTGCTGCACGGCTGGCGGCAATCAGGCTGCCGATGGCAACGGCGGCGGTGCCCTGAATGTCATCGTTAAAGCTACAGATCTCATCACGATAGCGGTTCAGCAGTGGTGTGGCGTTTTTCTGTGCGAAGTCTTCAAACTGCAACAGCACGTTCGGCCAGCGGCGCTTAACGGCCTGAATGAATTCGTCAACGAAGGAATAGTATTCGTCGTCGGTGATACGCGGGTGGCGCCAGCCCATGTACAGCGGATCGTTCAGGCGCTGCGGGTTGTTGGTGCCGACATCCAGAACGACGGGCAGGGTGTAGGCCGGGCTGATGCCACCACAGGCGGTGTACAGCGACAGCTTACCGATTGGAATCCCCATGCCGCCGATACCCTGGTCGCCCAGACCCAGAATACGCTCACCGTCGGTCACAACGATGACTTTCACGTTCTGCTTGGTGGCGTTTTGCAGCATATCGTCGATATGTGCGCGGTTAGGGTAGGAGATAAACAGGCCGCGTGCGCGACGATAGATATCGGAGAAGTGTTCACAGGCTTCGCCAACGGTCGGGGTGTAGATGATAGGCATCATCTCACTGAGGTGACCGTCCAGCAGGCGGTAGAACAGCGTCTCGTTGGTGTCCTGAATGTTGCGCAGGTACACGTGTTTTTCAATATCGTGTTTGAATTCCTGGTACTGACGCCAGGCGCGTTCTGCCTGTTCTTCGATGGTTTCGACGGCTTCAGGCAGCAGACCATGCAGGTTAAAGTTAGCGCGTTCTTCTTCAGTAAACGCACTGCCTTTATTCAGCAGGGGAAATTCAAGCAATATTGGGCCAGCGTAGGGAATATGGAGAGGACGTTTGCTTTCGTATTCTAATTCCATGACTTTTTACTCTCGGATAACAGAAAAAACTCAGGTGTTGTCGATCAAAACTGTTGCGGATCTTAAATTACCCAGAAAATATGTACAGGAATTGTTAATTTAAATAGTTACAGATGGCTTGCATCTTAGTCAAAATGCAGGCTTTATCGATTCACCTCTCGTTTCTAACTCTTCCCTTTGCTGAAATTCTTTGCTGACCTCTGCCGTTATTCCTCAATAAAGTGATGTTCAATGTCGGTGCAGCCTAACTCGGCCAGCATAATTTGCGAAATGGCCCAGTGGCTGACAACTGCATTACGACGCTCAACGACAGCCGCGTGTTTAATGGTGCACGTATCTTCGCCAGCAAGGTTCATCAGATTCAACGCGACTTGCAAAGGCGGCAGGCTAGGGTTGAATGCCGCATTTTCTGCGTAGCGTCCGGTATAAATGTTGCCACTTGAGGTTTCCAGCGCAATGCCGCTGATGGCTTTACTATAGGGGGCGTGGCTACGGTTGGCGGCATCCAGCGCCCGACGCGCAAGCGCGTTCACATTCTGCAAGGTTGCGCCGTGGTTGACGTCATCCATCAGCAAGGTATCGATGTGCAGATCGACGGGGCCAAAGGAATCCGGCAGATAGTGGCTGAGCACGGCAGGCTGGCGACCCGGCAATTGAATGCGCAGCGAGGCGGCATTACGTAATTCGTTCATAAACTGACGACAGTGGCCACATGGCGTGTAGTTCACGGTCACGGCCCGCAACCCACGCTCATTGCGTATCCAGGCGTGGCTGACGGCGCTTTGTTCGGCATGCACCGTTTGCTGCAACTGAACCGCGCTGAACTCCATGTTGGCACCAAAGTAGAAATTGCCGCTGAGTCCTTGCGCAATCGCACCAACCTGAAAATTCGAGATAGGTGCTTGTGCGCAGGCCGCTGCCAGAGGCAACAGCGCAAAGGCCAACGCATCGGCGTCTAGCTGGCTGGCTTCGCAGACGGCATTCACGTCGTCTGCGGTGAGCATGGCGGCAAAATCTGGTTTATCGATCAAAGGACCGATCGCGGCTTGCAGACTGGCAGGTAATTGCTGGAAGGCGTTTTCAAATCGTGGATGCATATCGGCGTACTCTTTTTACCCGTCAATGACGTCATGTTAGGGAGCAGAGTAGCAATAAATTGTGATCAAAATCTCTTTGTTGAATGAAAGGAATGCAAATTAACTGTTAAATGCGAGATGTATCTCAATTTTATGGCAGGGCGAAGCGAGGTACGCACCGTCCCCGCGAGATTCAGCCAGCGACGTGTAAGAGCAGAGGGAAAATGAGCGGCGCAATCAGCGACGTGATGATCCCGCAGATGACCAGCGCCAGCGAACTGAATGCGCCTTCCTGATAATCAACCTCCGCACAGCGTGCCGTACCAAGTGCGTGTGAGGCGGTGCCCATCGACAGCCCACGTGCGGCTTTGGTTTTAATACCGATACGGTTGAACACACTGTGGCCTAAGACTGCGCCGAGGATACCGACAAAAATCACGCAGACGGCGCTGATAGCAGGAATCCCACCAATCGAGCTGGCGACGGCCATCGCAATCGGCGTGGTGACGGATTTCGGTAGCACCGAGGCGGCAATTTCTGGCGATGCACCCATCCACAGCGCCACCAGCGTGCCGGAGATAATGGCGGTCAGGCTACCGATGAAGCACACGCTGATGATCGACTTCCAGCGCGCGCGAATTTGGTGCAGCTGTTCATAAAGCGGGAACGCCAGCGCGACCACCGCCGGTTGCAGCAGATCGTTAAGGACTTTGCTGCCCTGAAAATAGTGCTCGTAGGGAATCTTCAATACCAGCAGCAGCGGAATAATAATCGCCATCGATACCAGCAGCGGGTTCAACAGGGAAATTCGGGTCAGCACGGCCAGTTTACGCGCGGCGAAAAAGACAATCAGAGTGAGGGGCAGTGACCACCACAAATAGCTGAACATTATTCATTATCCTTCGGCGGCGTGCGATCGCCAGCCACGGCTCGTTCACGCTGCATTATCTGGGTACTGAAACCCACAACCAACATCACAATAAAGGTACTGATCAGGCAGGAAACCACGATGGGGCCAAACTGTTGGCTGACCAGATCGTAATAATTCATCACGCCGACGCCGATAGGGACGAACAGCAGCGCCATGTGGCGAATAAGAAGGTGGCAACCCGGTTTTACCCACTGCGCGGGCAGAATTTGCGAGGCGAGAAGGATGAACAAGACCAGCATGCCGATGATACTGCCGGGGATAGTGAACGGAAGTAACGCGGATACCGCATTGCCTGCCAGCAGGCAGAGATAAATCAATGCGAAAGCGCGTAAATACTGCCAGCACACGATGAACGTATTACGCATGGGAAATTCCTGATTAGCTGAGGGGATTATCATAACGCTAATGGAATTTACGTGCTACAGCGCACATTGCTAACGTTATGCGGCAACTCATGGCAGGGGAGATGTGATGAATAGCATGAGAGCGACAGCAAACGTGCCGCACCCAGGCTTTTGTTGTTCCAAATACTTTATTGATCCAAATAGTCGTTAGTCAAATAGCCGTTCATCACGAATCGCGGCACAGACCGCGTCGGTCAGCTTACGCAGTTCATCAGGCTGAATGATAAACGGCGGCATCAGATAAATGAGTCGACCAAAGGGGCGAATCCACACGCCGCGCTCGACGAAGAAGCGCTGTAGCCGCGCCATATTAACCGGACGCCGTGTTTCCACTACGCCGATAGCGCCCAGCACGCGAACGTTCGCCACCAGCGGCGAATCCGCGCAGGGTTGCAGGGTTTCTTGCAGCTGCCGTTGAATCTGTTTGACCTGCTCCTGCCAGCGGTTTTCCTCCAGGATCGATAAACTGGCGTTGGCTGCCGCGCAGGCGAGCGGATTGCCCATAAATGTGGGGCCGTGCATAAAACAGCCTGCCGCGCCGTTGCTGATGGTTTCCGCCACTATTCGGGTGGTTATTGTGGCGGAGAGCGTCATATAACCGCCAGTCAGCGCTTTTCCCAGGCACATAATATCGGGTGAAATTCCCGCATGCTCACAGGCAAACAGCTTGCCGGTGCGGCCAAATCCGGTGGCGATCTCATCGGCAATCAGCAAAATGCCCCATTGATCGCACAGTTCCCGAACCCGACGCAGGTAGGCCGGGTGGTAGAAACGCATGCCGCCTGCACCCTGTACGATGGGTTCCAGAATCACGGCCGCGATCTCATGAGTATGCGCTGACAGCATCGCCTGTAGCGGTGCGATCTCCGCTTCCTGCCACTCGTCGGTAAAACCACCTTCGTTGATCGCGGCGCAGGGCGGTGCATCGACAAACAGGTGGGTAGGCAGATAGCCCTGATACAGACTGTGCATCGAATTTTGCGGATCGCACACGGACATGGCACCGAAGGTGTCACCGTGATAGCCATGACGCAGGGTGAGAAAGCGCTGACGGGCTTCACCGCGTGCCTGCCAATATTGCAGCGCCATTTTCATCGCTACTTCGACGGCTACCGAGCCGGAATCCGCCAGAAATACGCATTCCAACGCTTCTGGCGTTATATCCACCAGTTGGCGGCACAGCGTCACCGCCGCCGGATGGGTGATCCCGCCGAACATCACGTGCGACATCTGGCTGAGCTGAGCCTGTACCGCCTGATTGATTACCGGATGGTTGTAACCGTGAATCGCTGCCCACCACGACGACATACCGTCAATCAGGCGACGCCCGTCGTTCAACTGAAGCTCTACGCCGCTGGCTGATATGACCGGATAGCAGGGCAGCGGTTCGGTCATTGACGTGTAGGGGTGCCAGATGTGGCGCTGGTCAAAAGCAAGGTCTTCTGGGTTCATGGTGATCTTTCGTAAACCAAAATGGACTCTATTTGGTTGACAGTATATCGGGTTAATTTACACTGGCGAAACGTTTTTAGTTTGGAGATGCCGAGATGGCTGACCGCATGTACTGGACGCTTGAGCAAGCGCAAGACTTATTTAATAAACCATTTCTGGAACTGATGTTTGAAGCGCAGCAGATCCACCGTCAGCATTTTGATCCCCGTCAGGTACAGGTCAGTACGTTACTGTCGATAAAAACCGGTTCTTGCCCTGAGGACTGTAAATATTGCCCGCAGAGCTCCCGCTATCGCACCGGTATTGATACCGAACGCTTGATGCAGGTTGAGCAAGTGCTGGAGTCGGCTCGTCAGGCGAAAGCCACAGGGTCGACGCGCTTTTGTATGGGCGCGGCGTGGAAAAACCCGCACGAGCGTGACATGCCGTATCTGGAACAGATGGTGCAAGGCGTGAAAGCGATGGGGATGGAAACCTGTATGACGCTGGGAACGCTGCACAACGATCAGGCCGCGCGTCTGGCCTCTGCCGGACTGGATTTCTATAACCATAACCTCGATACCTCGCCGGAATTTTACGGCAGCATCATCACCACCCGCACGTATCAAGAGCGTCTGGATACGCTGGATAAAGTGCGCGGTGCGGGCATTAAAGTCTGCTCGGGCGGCATCGTTGGATTGGGTGAAACCGTGCGCGACCGCGCCGGGCTGCTGGTGCAATTGGCTAACCTGCCGACGCCGCCGGAAAGCGTGCCGATCAACATGCTGGTTAAGGTGAAAGGCACGCCGCTAGCGGATAACGATGATGTTGATCCATTTGATTTCATTCGGACTATTGCCGTTGCGCGCATCATGATGCCGGCTTCCTATGTGCGCCTGTCCGCCGGACGCGAGCAGATGAGCGAGCAAACGCAGGCAATGTGCTTTATGGCGGGGGCGAACTCCATTTTCTACGGCTGCAAACTGCTTACCACGCCAAACCCGAAAGAAGACAAAGATCTGGCGCTGTTCCTCAAATTAGGTCTGAATCCGCAGCAGACGGGGACTGAATTCGGGGATAACCAACAGCAGCAGCGGTTGGCGGAACAGCTGATTAATGCCGATAGTGAGCAATTTTATAATGCTGCGGTATGACGTCCAGCCTGCAAACCGTCGGGTAAGGCGTGCTGCATCATGAGCTGGCAGCAACGTATTGACGCCGCGCTGGTACAACGCCAGCGCGATGATGCTTACCGTGTGCGACGGGTGAATCAAGGCGGTAGCGGGCGCTGGCTGATGCAGGGCGATCGCGGCTACCTGAATTTTTCCAGCAACGACTATCTGGGGCTGAGCCACCACCCAGAGATTGTGCGCGCCTGGCAGCAGGGCGCTGAGCAATACGGTATTGGCAGCGGCGGTTCCGGGCATGTGACGGGGTATACCGATGCCCATGCCGCGCTGGAAGATCAGCTTGCCGACTGGCTGGGCTATCCGCGTGCGCTGCTGTTTATTTCCGGCTATGCCGCGAATCAGGCGGTGGTGGCCGCGCTGGCACAGGCGGAAGACCGTATTTTCGCCGATAAACTCAGCCACGCTTCGCTGCTGGAAGCAGCTGCACAGTCGCCCGCGACGCTGCGCCGTTTTAAACACAATCAGGTCGATAGCCTGCAAGCGCTGCTGGAAAAGCCTGCGGATGGTCAGACGCTGGTGGTGACCGAAGGCGTTTTCAGCATGGATGGCGATACCGCGCCGCTGTCGGCGCTACAAGCCCTGTGCCGAGCGCACGATGCCTGGCTGATGGTGGACGATGCACACGGGATTGGCGTGCTGGGTGATGAAGGTCGCGGCAGCTGTTGGCAGCAGGGCGTCAAGCCTGAACTGCTGATTGTCACGTTTGGTAAGGCGTTCGGTGTGAGCGGCGCGGCGGTACTGTGCGCCGAACCGTTGGCCGAGTACTTCCTGCAATTCGCTCGTCATTTGATTTACAGCACTTCGATGCCTGCCGCACAGGCCTGTGCGCTGAGCGCGGCGGTCAACGGTGTCCGACAGGGCGACGCGCGGCGTGATGCGCTACGACGCAACATCGCCCAGTTTCGCGCGGGCTTTTCCAACTCCTCCTATCAACTGATGGATTCACAGAGCGCGATTCAGCCGCTGATTGTTGGTGAGAACGCGCGGGCAATGGCGCTGATGAGCCAACTGCGTGAACAGGGCGTGTGGGTCAGTGCGATGCGCCCGCCGACAGTGCCTGTCGGCAGCGCGCGTCTGCGGATTACGCTGACGGCGGAACATCAGCCGGATGATATCAGTCGCTTGCTTACGGTATTGCACCATGCTGACAGAAAACTATAACAAGCAGGCGATTGCGCAGGCGTTTGGGCGAGCTGCGGGGTGTTACGATCGCTTTGCCGAGCTGCAACGTACTAGCGGAGAACGCCTGCTAGCGCTGATGCCGCCACACAGCGGTCTACAGGTGCTGGATGCGGGGTGCGGAACCGGGCATTTTAGCCGCCACTGGCGTCAGGCGGGTAACTATGTGACCGCGCTGGATTTGTCGGTAGACATGCTGGCGTATGCCCGTGAACTGGACGCAGCAGACTGCTATCAGGAAGGGGATATCGAAAACCTGCCGCTGGCGGATGGCTGTGTAGACATCAGCTATAGCAATCTGGCCGTGCAGTGGTGTGATTCGTTACCGCGTGCGTTGGCCGAGCTGTATCGGGTTACGCGGCCGGGGGGCGTGATTGCGTTTGCGACGCTGGCGGACGGCTCCTTAAGCGAACTATCACAGGCGTGGCAGCGGCTGGACGGCACGCAGCGGACCAATCGCTTTCTGCCGCTCTCCGCTATCGACGCGGCCTGTCAGCCTTATCGACATCATTTAGTACAAGAACGTGAGGTCTGCCTTTTCCCTGATGTATTGACGTTGATGAAATCTCTGAAGGGGATTGGCGCGACCTGGCTGCACGAAGGGCGTACGCCGGGGCTATTGAGCCGGGCACGTCTGGCGGCGCTGTCTGCCCACTATCCGCAAGAACAGGGCGGCTACCCGCTCAGCTATCAATTGGTTTATGGAGTGATTTATCGTGATTGAGCGCTGGTTTGTGACGGGCACGGATACCGAGGTTGGGAAAACGGTCGCGAGTACGGCGTTACTTCAGGCTGCTAATCAGGCTGGATATCGTACCGCAGGCTATAAACCTGTGGCGTCCGGCTGTGAAATGACGGCCGATGGCATTCGCAACAGCGATGCGCTGGCGCTTCAAGCTAATAGCAGTGTCCGGCTGGAGTATCAGGCGGTGAACCCGCTGGCGTTTATGGAACCGACGTCACCGCACATTATCAGTGCGGTGGAACTGCGGCCTATCCATCTCCCAGCGTTGTCCGCAGGGCTACGGGCATTAGAAACGCAGGCGGATTGGCTGCTGGTCGAAGGCGCTGGCGGGTGGTTTACGCCGTTGTCAGAGCAAGATACGTTTGCCGACTGGGTGGTTCAGGAGCAGCTTCCCGTGATTTTGGTGGTCGGCATCAAGCTGGGGTGTATCAACCACGCGATGCTAACGGCCCACGCGATTCAACACGCGGGCCTGCGCCTTGGCGGCTGGATTGCTAATGACATCACGCCACCCGGAAAATGGCACCAGCCGTATCTGCAAACGCTGCAACAGCACCTACCCGCGCCGATGCTGGGCGAAATTCCTTATATATCGGATCTTCAGTTGCATGATTTGGGGCAGTATATTGATATTGGGTTATTAGCGGAGTAATCATTTTAGCAACCCTTCGCCTGCGTCTAATCAAGCAACGGTTTTTGTTGTTTTTTACCACCGTTTGTTTCACGACTGTAAAACCTACATTTTTATGCCGATTAATAGCTAAAACCTTCTTGAGTTTTCCCCTAACTCCCCGCCATGCCTGAATTGTTGCAATTTAGCCCTCTGCTGTTTTTAGTCTTTTTCCGTCTAATACTTATGCGATAAATCACAGAAAGAGTGTGAAGAAAATCCATATCAGGGGGGATCGCGAATGAAGCGGGTATTTCTCTAACTCAGTGCTGATGCGGGGTTGTGGGAGTTATCCACCATTTCTGTGGATAACTATGTGAATTATGGATAGACAACACGGCCTAACCGAGAGCTGGCGCGGCCTGTCGCCAGGTTGACGCTATTCTCCACGGTTTTGCTAATCTATTTATTATCATATGCTTAAGTAAAATCAAGCGTCTTGAACATCAATGGGGCGTAGTTGCATAAATTAACGTCACCGGTCATCCCCGTATGTTACATTTTTACCAAATCTGGGGATAAATCATGATGATTTTATCTGGTAGATTGAATATGAATGTGCTAGCAAATTCATTTGTCGATTAATCATCCAATCCAGCGATAATTTCCTTGATGCTGTTTTTATATCCAGTATCATTGCGGTGGCGAATTTCGTCATTGGCATTCAAAATGTCATTGGCATTCAAAATCAAGTTCCGAGCATCCACCCACGAACGTCGCATTGCGCGATGGGTAATAACGATAAGTAGCGTGCTTAACGATGAGTAAAGTATTTACACTGAATTCCGACTTTAAACCGGCAGGCGATCAGCCTGAGGCCATTCGTCGTTTAAAAGAGGGTCTGGAAGACGGGTTAGCGCACCAAACGCTGCTTGGGGTGACGGGCTCAGGTAAGACGTTCACGATCGCCAACGTAATTGCCGACCTCAATCGGCCGACGATGATGTTGGCACCGAATAAAACGCTGGCAGCCCAGCTGTATGGCGAAATGAAAGAATTCTTTCCTGATAATGCCGTCGAGTACTTCGTCTCGTACTACGACTATTATCAGCCAGAAGCCTACGTTCCAAGCTCGGACACCTTTATTGAAAAAGATGCGTCGGTTAACGAACATATCGAACAGATGCGTCTTTCTGCAACAAAAGCGCTGCTGGAGCGGCGCGATGTGATCGTCGTGGCCTCGGTATCCGCGATCTATGGTCTGGGCGATCCCGATCTCTATCTGAAAATGATGCTGCACCTGACGCAGGGGATGCTGATTGACCAGCGCGCTATTTTGCGACGTCTGGCCGAATTGCAGTATGCCCGCAACGATCAGTCGTTTCAGCGCGGTACGTTCCGCGTGCGCGGTGAGGTGATCGATATCTTCCCTGCGGAATCTGACGAAATCGCGCTGCGTGTTGAACTGTTCGATGAGGAAGTCGAGCGGTTGTCGCTGTTTGACCCGCTGACGGGCCACGTCCTCCAGACGGTGCCGCGCTATACCATCTATCCAAAAACGCACTACGTCACGCCGCGTGAGCGTATTTTGCAGGCGATGGAAGAGATCAAGGTTGAACTGGTCGACCGTAAAAGGGTGCTGCTGGCCAATGACAAACTGGTGGAAGAGCAGCGATTGAGCCAGCGCACGCAGTTTGATCTGGAGATGATGAACGAACTGGGTTACTGCTCCGGTATCGAAAATTACTCACGCTACCTTTCCGGTCGCGGCCCTGGCGAGTCGCCACCGACGCTGTTTGACTATCTGCCTGCGGACGGGCTGCTGGTCATTGACGAATCCCACGTCACCGTGCCTCAGATCGGCGGTATGTATCGCGGCGACCGCGCGCGTAAAGAGACGCTGGTCGAATACGGTTTCCGGCTGCCTTCAGCGCTGGATAACCGACCGATGAAATTTGAAGAATTTGAAGCACTGGCTCCACAGACGATCTATGTATCTGCGACGCCGGGTAACTATGAGTTGGAAAAATCGGGCGGTGACGTGATCGATCAGGTGGTGCGTCCCACCGGGCTGCTCGATCCGATCATCGAAGTACGACCTGTCGCAACCCAGGTGGACGATCTGCTTTCCGAAATTCGCCTGCGTGCTGCAATTAATGAACGGGTACTGGTAACCACGCTGACCAAGCGAATGGCGGAAGATCTCACTGAATATCTGGAAGAACACGGCGAGCGGGTACGTTATCTGCACTCGGATATCGATACCGTCGAACGTGTGGAAATCATCCGTGATTTACGTCTTGGCGAGTTCGACGTGCTGGTGGGGATCAACCTGCTGCGTGAAGGGCTGGATATGCCTGAAGTGTCGCTGGTGGCGATTCTGGATGCCGATAAAGAGGGTTTCCTGCGTTCTGAACGTTCCCTGATCCAGACGATTGGGCGTGCGGCACGTAACCTGCGTGGCAAAGCCATTCTCTACGGCGACAGGATTACGGCGTCGATGGCGAAAGCGATTGGTGAAACGGAGCGTCGCCGCGAGAAGCAGGAAGCCTACAACACCGAACACGGGATTGTGCCGCAGGGAATCAATAAGAAGATCTCCGATATCCTGCAACTCGGTAAGCCGACGAACAAAGGTAAAGGGCGTGGCAGTCGTAAAGCGGCAGAGCCAGCAGCAGGTTATGAACTCATGACGCCGAAGGCGCTGGAGCTGAAAATCCGCGAGTTGGAAAGCAAGATGTTGACGCACGCGCAGAACCTTGAATTTGAAGAGGCGGCCGCTCTGCGCGATGAAGTACACGCACTGCGCGCACAATTTATCGCCGTATCCTAACGATGCAAGCACTCGCTGAGGATCAATGATGGATCAGACTATACCGGGAGTAGAAGTGCTGTTTGTGGCGGGTTTCGGGCCGATCGTGAAATCCCTTTCTGCCAGCCATGCGCTCTATGTCGATACGCTGAAGTTGCCGCTGAAGCCTGTTGCGGAAGGGAGCGACTATCTGGTGAGCGACGAGATAGATGGCGTGAAGCATTTCGCGCTGTGGCCGCTGTCGCAGGCTAGTGAGTCCTGTTTCGGGCACGAAAGTTGGCCTGCGGATCTTCCTGAACCGCAAAGCTGGCTGGAGTTCGAAGTGGCTGACATGGTGGAGGCGACCAGCACGCTGAAAGCGCAAGGCTATGTGTTACTGGTGGAAAACCGTCTTGAGCCTTGGGGACAGCAGGTCACGCGTTTCCTGAGTCCCGAAGGCATTCTGATTGGTGTAACTTATACGCCGTGGCTGCGGGATTGAGAGCCCAACAGCTGTAGCGCACGATCGATGGCCTGGCGCAGTAACTCACGGTCGTGATGGTGAGGAACATCTTCTGCGGCCAGTGCCTGCTGTACGACCAGCCGGTCGCCAATCTGGCTGATATCGACTTTTGGACCGACGATCGCGGCATCAACCACGGGTTTCCCTACCTTGTGTTCAATCCAGGATAGCTTCTCCACCAGCGTCAGACGGGCGGCGGGGTTGCTCTGCTCATTGCCCAGATTGCCGATGTACACCATAGGAGCGGGCGTGCGGCGGAGTGCCTGTGTCAGATCTTCCAGCAGCAGTAGCGGCATCAGGCTGGTCAGAAAGCTGCCGGGACCAATCAAAATCAGGTCGGCTTTTGCGATGGCATCAATCGCCTCGCGCGTGGCCGGCACCGTCGGGTACAGCATCAAATCCTGCGGCAAGGCTGCCAGCTGATCGATCTCGACTTCACCATAAACGGGGTTGCCCTGTTCATCAATTGCCATCAAATCGACAGGATGCTCGGACATCGGAATTAAAAAGGCATCCACTTTGAGCAGGTTACGGAGCAGGTTAATGGCTTCCAGCGGCCGCACGCTCAGGTGATCGAGCGCTTTTAGCATCAGGTTACCCAGATTGTGCCCAGCAAGTTCACCGTTACCGTTAAACCGATACTCAAACATCGCGGATGCCACGCTGGGCGTCGTAATAAGTTGATTCAGGCAATTGCGGGTATCGCCCCAGGCAATGCCTCCTTCA
The DNA here is from genome assembly GCF_002307355.1 of Pectobacterium polaris. Classification (NCBI taxonomy): domain Bacteria; kingdom Pseudomonadati; phylum Pseudomonadota; class Gammaproteobacteria; order Enterobacterales; family Pectobacteriaceae; genus Pectobacterium; species Pectobacterium polaris. The sequence goes on from NZ_CP017481.1 coordinate 2,929,408, forward strand.
GAGCGACGGATGCGGCCAGTCGAACCACCGTTATCTGTCGTCGTGACAATGCCGGTTAGCCGTGAACCCAGGGAAGAGAGCGAAGACATCACACGACCTAAACCGTGTCCGCCTCCGAGTGCGACAACCCTGTCGAGGTCGGCCAACGTGCGATTGCGCATAGAAAACCTTATGAATGAGCCAGAGGAATATGAATAACGTGTATACCCGTCATACTTCAAGTTGCATGTGCGTTGGCTGCGTTCAAATACTCGGCCCATCGTGGGCCTCGCCCTGAAGGGCCGCTGCAAGCAGCGTTCAAATCTGCTCCCGGCAGATTTGTCACCCGAATCACTTACCTGAGTAAGCTCATCGGGATGCCTTCTCTTGCCGCCTGCCTGAAACTCGAATTATTTAGGGTATAAGAATTGTCGCTAAGGTAGCTGATTTCACCTTAAAACGCGAAAAATCCTCACGTAGGCATGACCTGAGACAATTTCTGCCGCGTATTTTTCCGTATGCTGTACACCATAAGATATTGAAAATTCGTTATATATTTATTTATATATCGATTTTGAGAGTGGTTGACTGTGCTTTTTCGCAGTAGACTGCTTAATGAAATCACGATTCTTGACCGGTTATCTCGCTGCGGTTTAACGGATAACTGATAGGAATCAAACTCCTAGCCTTGGTGCCTAAGTGATGCGCTTATTGCGCGTGATACGGTGCCCTGGCCGTGACCTTCGCGGTCACCAGGGTGCGAGGCAGAAATGCCTGCATCTCCCGTATTTGGAAAGGTGTTTATGGTGAGTCAACTGACTGATGCGTTTGCGCGCAAGTTCTACTATTTGCGTCTGTCTATCACAGACGTCTGCAATTTTCGCTGTACCTACTGTCTGCCAGATGGTTATCAGGCCAATGGCACCAATCCGCATCGCTTTTTATCACTCGATGAAATTCGTCGCGTCAGCCGCGCGTTTGCCGAATTAGGGACGGAAAAAGTCCGTCTCACCGGCGGTGAACCGTCTTTGCGCCGTGACTTTGTCGATATCATTGCTGCCATCCGTGAAAACCCCGCGATTCGTACGCTGGCGGTCACCACCAACGGCTATCGCCTTGCACGGGATGCCGCACAGTGGCGTGATGCGGGGCTAACGGCGCTGAACGTGAGCGTGGACAGTCTGGATGCACGCCAGTTTCACGCGATTACCGGGCAGGACAAATTCCGGCAGGTGATGGACGGCATCGACGCCGCCTTTGACTGTGGCTTTGCCAAGGTCAAAGTTAACACGGTGCTGATGCGTGATGTGAACGCGGGCAGCCTGCAAACCTTCCTCGACTGGATTAAACACCGCCCGATTCAACTACGCTTTATTGAACTGATGGAAACGGGGGAAGGGGGCGACATGTTCCGCCGTCACCACGTTTCCGGCGAGGTGATCCGCCAGCAACTGTTGCGACAAGGCTGGCAGCAACAACAACGCGCACGCAGCGACGGTCCTGCACAGGTGTTCAGCCATCCTGACTATCAGGGCGAAATCGGGCTGATTATGCCGTATGAGAAAGATTTCTGCCTGAGCTGCAACCGCCTGCGGGTTTCTGCCGTGGGGAATCTCCATCTGTGTCTCTTTGGCGAACAGGGTATTCCGCTGCGCGATTTACTGGCTGACGATCGTCACCTCGATGATTTGAAAATGCGTATCTCGGGCGGGCTGTCGGCGAAAAAGCAGACTCACTTCCTGCATGAAGGGAATAGCGGCATCACGCAAAACCTGTCATTTATCGGCGGTTAATCCGCGACATCACTGATTCTTAAAGGAGCCTGACATGAGCAAAGTCAGCAGCGAATTTGTTTCGCTCAATCTTGCGGTTCTGACCGTTTCCGAACGCCGTACGGCGGAAGATGACACCTCCGGCGACTATCTGCGCGAAGCGGCGCAGTCTGCGGGGCACCGTATTGTCGACAGCGCTATCGTGAAAGAGAACCTGTACCAGATTCGGGCGCGGGTCTCGGCGTGGATTGCCAGCGACGAGGTACAGGGCATTCTGATTAATGGCGGGACTGGCTTTACCGCAGGGGATGTGGTGCCGGAAGCCATTGGCGTCTTGTTCGACCGGGAAATTGAAGGTTTCGGCGAGCTGTTTCGCATGGTGTCGTACGAAGATATTGGTACGGCGACGCTGCAATCCCGCGCGCTTGCCGGTCTGGCTAACCAGACGGTGATTTTCGCCATGCCGGGTTCGACTCGTGCCTGTCGAACCGCATGGGAACGCATCATTCAGGAACAGCTGGATGCGCGCCAGAAGCCGTGCAATTTTTATCCGCACGTGAAAAAATCCTCTTAACGGTAAGCCTTACTCACTATGTCATCATCTAAGCCACAATTGACCCACATTAACGCCGCTGGCGAAGCCGCGATGGTGGATGTGTCCGCCAAAGTTGAAACCGTGCGCGAAGCGCGCGCGGAAGCCTTCGTTGAAATGGCACCGCAGACGCTGGCGATGATTATTGCCGGCAGCCACCACAAGGGCGATGTGTTCGCCACCGCGCGCATCGCTGGGATTCAGGCGGCGAAACGCACCTGGGAACTGATTCCGCTTTGTCATCCGCTGCTGCTGAGCAAAGTTGCTGTCGAGCTGGAAGCACAGCCGGAGCACAATCGGGTTCGTATTGAATCCGTGTGTCGCCTGACGGGGAAAACTGGCGTGGAGATGGAAGCGCTGACAGCGGCCTCTGTCGCTGCGCTGACTATCTATGACATGTGCAAAGCCGTGCAGAAAGACATGGTGATTGGTCCAGTGCGTCTGCTGGCGAAAAGCGGCGGCAAATCCGGCGACTTTACCGTGGAGGGAGCATGATCAAGATTCTGTTTTTTGCACAAGTCCGTGAACTGATCGAGACAGACAGCCTGTCGCTGCCTGCCGAATATGCCACCGTAGAGGACGTCCGGCAGGCGCTATGCCAACGCGGTGCACGTTGGGCGCTGGCGCTGGAGTCGGGCAAGCTGTTGGCCGCGGTGAACCAGTCGCTGGTTGAGCTGACCCACCCGCTACAGGACGGCGATGAAGTGGCGTTTTTCCCACCGGTAACGGGAGGTTGATCGTGGCAGAGACGCGTATTCTGGTCGGCGAAGAGAACTTCAACGTAGGGGATGAATATCAGTGGCTGGCGCAGTGTGATGAAGACGGCGCGGTCGTGACGTTCACCGGTAAGGTGCGTAATCACAATCTGGCGAAAAACGTCAGCGCGTTGACGCTGGAACATTACCCCGGCATGACGGAAAAGGCGCTGGCGGAGATTGTTGAACTGGCTCGCGAGCGCTGGGAACTGCCGCGTGTGAGCGTGATTCATCGGGTGGGCGCACTCTATCCGGGCGATGAAATTGTGTTCGTTGGTGTCAGTGCCGCTCACCGCAGCGCGGCGTTTGATGCCGCCCAATTTATTATGGATTACCTGAAAACCCGCGCGCCATTCTGGAAGCGCGAAGCGACGCCGGAAGGTGAACGCTGGGTGGAATCACGCGACAGTGATAAGCAGGCCGCGCAACGCTGGTAGTCCATTTCTGTGTTAGGATAAAAGGATGGTGGGGAGAGAATATTTAATCTCGATCCTCAAACGGGCGGTTCGCGCCGCGTTAATCAGATAACTTTATGCAAAGGTAACATCATGGACAGATATCCACGCTCGGGTTCGATTGTTGAACGCTCGCAGACGGGTCTCCAGGCCTATATGGCACAGGTTTATGGCTGGATGACCTGCGGCCTGCTGCTGACGGCGTTCGTCTCCTGGTACGCGGCGAATACGCCCGCCGTACTGAATTTTGTTTTCTCCAGCCAGATTACGTTCTTCGGTCTGATCATTGCCCAACTGGGGCTGGTCTTCGTGATTTCCGGCATGGTACAGCGCCTGAGCGGTACGGTCGCCACATCGCTGTTTATGCTCTATTCCGCGCTGACGGGCCTGACGCTCTCTAGCATTTTCATCATGTACTCCGGTGAATCCATCGCCAGCACCTTTGTTATTACGGCGGGGATGTTCGGAGCGATGAGCCTGTACGGCTACACTACGAAGCGTGATTTGAGCGGCTTTGGCAGCATGCTGTTCATGGCGCTGATCGGAATTGTGCTGGCCTCGCTGGTGAACCTGTGGCTGAAAAGCGAAGCGTTGATGTGGGCTGTGACCTATATCGGTGTTGTGGTGTTTGTCGGTCTGACCGCGTATGACACCCAGAAGCTGAAAAATATCGGCGAGCAGCTGTCTGTTGATGACAAAGACAGCTTCCGTAAATACTCCATCGTGGGCGCGTTGACGCTGTACCTCGACTTCATCAACCTGTTCCTGATGCTGCTGCGTATTTTCGGTAATCGTCGTTAATTCTTGCTCATCTATCTGGCGCGACTCCCTGCGCCAGATAGCTTCCTACCTATCTTTCCCTCTTACCTGTTATTACGCGATATTCCGTCTAAAAATGGCGTAGGCTGCCGAGCCGGTGGTCAGCGTGATGATGAACAGCGGCCATAGACTGCCCCAGATAATGCTGAAATCCGCATCCTTGAGGTAAATCTGCTTAGTGATGTCGGTGAAGTGACGAATTGGGTTAACCCAGGTGATGTGCTGCAGCCAGATCGGCATGTTCTCAACCGGTGACACATAGCCTGAAAGCAGAATCGCGGGCATCAGGAAGACGAACACGCCGATAAACGCCTGTTGCTGCGTTGAGCAGAGTGAAGAAATCAGCAGACCGAAACCCACCAGCGACAGGCCATAGATAAGCATCGTGGTGTAAAACAGCAGCAGCGATCCGGCGAAAGGGATATGGAAAATCAGTATGCCTGCCAGCAGCACGATCGTGGCCTGAAACGTGGCGACAATCAGCGCGGGTACCGCTTTGCCAATAAATATCTGGCTGGTGGATAGCGGCGAAACCAGCAGCTGTTCCAGCGTACCCTGTTCCCGCTCGCGTGCCACAGAGAGCGCCGTGACAATCAGCACGCCGATGGTGGCGATCATGGCAATCAGCGACGGCACGACAAACCATTTGTAGTCCAGATTCGGGTTATACCAGTGGCGTACTACCAGCTCGCTGTTGTTTGGATTGGACGTGTTCTGATTCACGCCGCTTTGAGCCGGCCTGGCTGCTAGCAATGCCAACTGATAATCACGCACGATGTGCTGCACGGCGTTGGCGGCGATCTGCGCGCTGTTGGAACGTCTGCCGTCCAGAATAAGCTGGAGCGATGCGCTGTTCCCGCTGGCGATATCGCGCGAGAACTGCGGGGGGAAACGCAGAATGAGAAGCGCGTGCTGATTGTCCAGCGTCGGTGCAATATCCTGCGAATTATGCAGCATCAGCACGTGGGAAAAGGACTTGGCCTTGGCAAAGCGCTGTGTCAGTTCTACCGAGTGAGGGCCGCTGTCTTCGCTGTAAATCGCAATAGTCGCATTGGTGACGTCGAGCGTCGCGGCGAAAGGAAACAGCGAAACCTGAAGGATAACGGGCAGCACCAGAATGGAGCGCGTTTGCGGATCGCGCAGCAGCGATTGCAGCTCCTTAATAATCAACGTCCACAGACGATGCAGCATAGTCGCTCCCTAATCCAGCCTGCGACGGGTTTGCCAGGCCGTCAGACCAATAAAGACCAGCGCGGAGAGAATGAGAAACAGCAGGTTAGTCATCAGCACCGTACCGATATTCCCCGCGAGAAACAGCGTTTGCAGCGTGCTGACAAAATAGCGCGCCGGGATGATGTACGACACGCCGCGGACAAATTCCGGCATGCTGTCGATTTCAAAAATAAAGCCGGACAGCATGATGGCCGGCAGGAATGCCGCATTCAGCGCCACCATCGCAGCGTTGAACTGGTTGCGGGTGAGGGTGGAGATCAGCAGCCCCATGCCCAGCGTGCTGGCAAGAAACAGGCTGCTAATAACAAACAGCAAAATCAGTGAACCGCGATAGGGCACCTGCATAATGAAGGTGGAGACCAGAATACACAGCGTCATGGCGACCATCCCAAGAAAGTAATAAGGGATGAGTTTGGACAGCAGCAGCTCGGCACGGGTGACCTGCGTAGAGAGCAGCGCCTCCATCGTCCCGCGCTCCCACTCGCGGGCAATCACCAGCGAGGTGAGGATGGCACCAATCACCGTCATGATGATGGTGATCGCGCCGGGGATGATGAAATGCTGGCTGATGGCGGCCGGATTAAACCAGTAGCGCGATTGCACGTCGAAAAGCTGCTCGAACGTCTCGCCGCGATCTTCCGCCCGCTGCTGTTGCCACAGCAGCCAGATGCCTTCTGCGTATCCCTGCACAAAATTCGCCGTGTTGGGTTCGCTACCGTCGGTAATGACCTGGATCGGTGCACGATCGCCCGGCCGCGCCAGCCGTTCGGCAAAGTCGGTGGGGATGACGATCAGCCCGCGAATGCTGCCGGCCTGCATCTGTTGAATCAGGTACTGACGATTATTGCTGATGGTCGGCTCGATAAACGGCGACGCCGCGAAGGTATTCGCCAGATCGCGCGCGTCTTCGCTCTGCTGTTCCATCAGGATACCGACGTGTAGGCGGCTGGAATCCAGATTGATGCCGTAGCCAAAGATAAACAGCAACAGCAGCGGAATGACGAACGCAATCAGCCCGCTACTGGGGTCGCGCAAAATTTGGCGGGTTTCTTTCAGGCACAGCGCCCGCAGGCGACGCGTGGAAAAATGCGTGCTGCCATGCTGGCTCGTTTTATCTTGCTCTGACCTATTCTGTTCAGCCATGCTCCGCCTCCCCGTCGTACGCCTGAATCAGCGCAATAAACGCTTCCTCCATCGTCGGTGATGGCGTCTGTGTGCTGGCCGCCTGATGCTTCAGTTCGTCCGGCGTGCCGCTGGCGATCAGCTTGCCGCGGTACACCAGCCCGATACGATCGCAGTATTCGGCTTCGTCCATGAAGTGCGTGGTGACCATCACCGTGACGCCACGGTTGACCATACCGTTGATATGTATCCAGAACTCGCGCCGGGTCAGCGGATCGACGCCGGAGGTTGGTTCGTCGAGAAACAGAATGTCGGGTTCGTGCATCAGCGCACAGGCTAGCGCCAGCCGCTGCTTGAACCCCAAGGGCAGGGCGTCCGGCGTTTGGCGATAAATGGGCTGGAAATTGAAGGCGTCGGTCATTCCGGCCATTTTATCGCGCTGTGCCTTGCCCTTGAGTCCATAGACGCCGGAGAAAAAGCGCAGGTTCTGTTCGACGGTCAGGTTGCCGTAGAGCGAGAACTTTTGCGCCATGTAACCCAAATGCTGGCGGGCTTTACCGGAGCTGGTTTTCAAATCCATGTCGAGCACCAGCGCTTTGCCGTCAGTCGGTACCAGTAGGCCGCACATCATCTTGAAGGTGGTCGATTTTCCCGCGCCGTTCGGGCCGAGCAGGCCGAAGATTTCGCCTCGCTTCACCTGAAAACTGACGTGATCGGTTGCCGCGAAATCGCCAAATTTTTTCGTCAGCGCCTGGGCTTCAATTACCGTTTCACCGCCGCTAACGTCAATCTGCGGCATGATGCTCGCCAGCGATGAATCACTGGCCGGGCCGCCGCCCAGCAGGTCGATAAAGGCATCTTCAAAGCGCGGATCGGTGTCATGCAGGCTGTCTGCTCCCAGATTCAAGGCGGAGAGCAGTGATGCGCGATCCGCATCGGGTTTTAGCATCAGCCTGACATATTGCCCCTGAATCACACCGTCACTGACCTGTGGCAGACGCAGCGCTTCCTGTAACACATCCCGATGTCGGCGCGTTCCAGTATCCATCAGGATACAGCGTCCGGCCATGCGTGCGGTCAGATCGCGCGGCGCACCGCGATACAGCAGCTCACCTTCGTTCAGCAGCAGCACATCCCGACACTGTTCCGCCTCATCAAGATAAGACGTGCTCCACAGGATCAACATACCGTCGTCGGCCAGTTCGTGCACCATGTGCCACAGTTCGCGGCGAGAGATCGGGTCGACGCCCACGCCCGGCTCATCCAGCAGGAGTATCTTAGGCTGCCCCAGCAGTGTACAGGCCAGCCCCAGCTTCTGTTTCATGCCGCCGGACAGCTTGCCTGCTAGCCTGTCGGTAAAGCGGGTCAGATCGGTAAATGACAGCAGGCGCGCGAACGTTTCTCTGCGTACTTCGCCGGTGATACCGCGCAAGTCGGCATACAGCGTCAGGTTTTCCATCACCGTCAGGTCTTCATACAGCCCGAATTTTTGCGGCATATAGCCCAAAATGGCATGCAGCTGACGATCTTCTTTGATGGGATCCAGATTCGCCACGCGCAGTGTTCCGTTACTGGGGGTTAATAATCCGGCCAGCATGCGCAGCAGGGTGGTTTTACCCGCGCCGTCGGGGCCAACCAATCCGGTAACCGCACCGCTGTGTATCTCGGCGGTGAGGCTGGCAAGCGCGGGTTTATCCTGTCCAGTAAAGCGTTTTTCCAGCCCGTCCAACGCGATCTGCGCGGGAGAATTAGTCATGGCGAACGGGCTCGTGAGCGCGATTGGCATCCTCGGTGCTTGCGTCTTCAAAACGTAGCGTGACCGGCATCCCTTGCCGTAAGCCATCATCGGGATCGTTAACGACAATGCGCAGGCGATAAACCAAATCGGTGCGGAGATCTTCCGTTTCGACGCTTTTCGGTGTGAATTCGGCGCTAGGTGAGACAAAGCCGACTTTGCCATGATAGGGCTGATTGGGGCGGCCATCGGTGTAAATCAGCATCTGGCTACCGGGCACGACACGCCCGAGATCTTTCTCGCTCACGTAGGCGCGTACCCAAACTGGGCGAGTGAGTGAAAGGGTGAAAACGGTACTGCCCGCCGCCAGCATGCTGCCTTTTTCGGCGGCGCGGGTGAGGATCACGCCGGGAGACGGTGCCAGCAGTTCGGCATCCTGTTTATTCAGCTCCGCCTGCGCCAGTCCGGCTTCGGCCTGTGCCACCGCCGCCTGCGCGGCGGCAATTTCCTGCGGTCGGTTACCGCTTTCGAACTGGCTCAGCTTGTCTTTCGCGGCCTGTAGTGTTGCAAGCGCCTGATTACGTGACGTTCTGGCGTCGTCGAGCATGTTGGCGGAAATCGCGCGTTTGTCCCACAGCCCTTGCTGACGCTGGTAGAAGCTGTTGGTGTAATCATAGGCTGCCTGACTCTGTGCAACCTGAGATCGCACCTGCGCGATCTCTTCCTGTCGGTAGCCTTCCTGCGACAGTTGAAGCTGTGCCTGCGCGCTGGCGAGGTTCGCCTGTGCCTGATGTTGTGCGTTCAGATAAGGTGCGGCGTCCAGAGTTGCCAGCGATTGTCCTGCCTGCACAGCATCGCCTTCATCAACGTGCAGCTCGGCCACTCTGCCGCCGACGCGGAAGGCCAGATTGACGGTGCGGATATCCACATTGCCGTAGAGCGTTAACGGTTTTTCCTGCTGTTGCTGGTGGTGATAAAAGCCATAACCCGCACCGAGCAGGACAAGAACGAGGGCAGCGAACGCCAGTTTTCTCTTGTTCATCACGCATAGTTCCTTGTTTATAAAGAATAGTTCCTTACTTATCAGCGGTTGGCTTGTCAGCGGTAGCGATCCCGCAGGCCGTTCAGAGGACGCGTCGTCTCTTATTTCTGGAAGCTATTAATCATATGACGGGTTACAGGGGTTTATGGCGATTTAGAGTGATCGAGTTCACAAAAATACATTGCATTTGGCCGGCACTTTCAGACACCTCCGCTTGCGTTGTTTTTATGTATTTGATTTTAAATAAAAACATTAGAAATGTAGCAATATTGTAATTTGTTTCATTGAATGATAATAATTGTTATTAGCAATTACATATGTATTGGTACTGACATAGTGATCTGACAGCACTGACGCGGCGTAGAGAGTGAAAAAACCTGTGTTCAATGCCTGAACGGATCATCACCCGCCAAGATGTTTCGCGTGAGACGAAGCATTTTGGCATTTTTTTGCCTGCCACGACGTGCCTGTTCCCAGATAAGCACCTCGTCACAGGCGGTGACTTTTATTGACGGTTGGATACATAACCAAAGGGGAAGGACAGTGAACCAGATGCGCACTTTACTCGCATTGATGCCATGCGTGCTGATTGCTCCGGCGTATGCACAGGATGACACGACCAAAAAGGGTGAGGCGAGTGGCGATGAGATGGTGATTACCGCCTCACGCTCGAATATCCAGCAGCAGAAAGCGCCGCAGGTGGTCACGGTGATTACCAAAGAGCAAATCGAGCAGCAGATGCAGGTCACCTCCGACTCGTCACAAATTCTCAGCAATCTGCTGCCTTCGTTCTCTCCCAGCCGTCAGAAAATGAGCGGCAGCGGTGAAACCTTCCGCGGCCGTGCCGCTCTGGTGATGATCGACGGCATTCCCCAGTCCAACCCGTTACGTCCGACCGGGCGTGAGATGCACACCATAGATTACTCGATGGTCGAGCGTATCGAAGTGATCCATGGCGCGAATGCCACCAACGGCATGGGCGCAACGGGGGGCGTGATTAATATTATTACCCGCCGACCGGAAAACGGCTCATTTAACCAGCACGTCAACGTACAGACCACGATTCCGACGGAAAAGATTCGCGGTGAAACCGCCAGCTATAAAACCACCTATCGGCTCGATGGGCGTGAAGACTATCTCGACTACCTATTCGCGATTGGTTATGAGAATCAGGGACTGTATCTGGACGGTAACAATCGTCCCGTCGGCGTGGATAACACGCAGGGCGATACCATGGACTCCCGTTCTTACGACCTGTTAGCGAAAGTCGGCTACTGGCTGGATGACTATCAGCGCATTCAACTGAGTGTAAACCGCTATAACATCAAAGGTGAAAATAGTTACCTGAGTGTCCCCGGTATTCGTGCTCAGGGTATCCCGACGACGTCAGTGCGCGGCACACCGCCGGGTGAAGCGCCACATAACAGCATATGGACGACCGGCTTTACTTACGAAAATCATGATCTTGCAGGAATGAAACTGTCCGCGCTGGTATTTAATCAGCGCTATGAGGCGCTATTTGGCGCAACGAACTCGAATACGTTTCAAGACCCTGCGATAGCGCCCAGCGGGATGCTGTATGAGCAATCTCGATCCGTTGCTAATAAATATGGCACTAAATTGGCGTTGACTAAAGACGACTTGCTGGATGATACGCTTAAAGTCACCGTCGGATTCGATACGCTGTACGATAAAGGGAAGCAGGATCTTTACCTGACCAAGCGTACCTATGTGCCGGAGATGGAATACACCAACTATTCACCGTTTATTCAGGGTGAATATCAACTGCTGGATAACGTCACATTGCATGCGGGTGTACGCCACGAAATCGCCAAGCTGCGCGTCGGTGGTTACCAAACGCTGGCATTTTATGGTGGTCATTCGGTAGAAGGCGGTAGCCCTAAATTTAATGAAACGCTGTATAACGCCGGTATCGTCTATGCGGCGACGGACTCGCTGAGTTTGTTTGCCAACTACTCGGAAGGGTTTGGTATGCCGGATGTGGGGCGTGCGCTGCGTTCCATCAGGCGTTCAGGTGTTAGTCTGAAAAACTTTGACGGCTTTAAGCCGGTTGTGACAGATAACGTAGAGACGGGGTTCCGTTTTAAGCGGGATAAGTTTGATTTTGAAGCCAGTTATTATGAGTCCAAATCGAAACTGGGCGAAAACGTGACGGAGAGCGGTGGCGTATTTTTGTCCGAACGCCAGCGCACTCAGATTCGCGGTGTTGAAGTGACTGCGGGCTATCAGATCAACGAGCAGCATAAAGTAAATGCCTCTTATGCGCATAGCGAAGGAAAATATGACGACAATAAAGATGGCAAAGTGGATACAAAATTCAACGGCCTGAATATTGCACCGGATCGTCTGATCACCAGTTGGTCGGCGAATTGGAACGATAAATGGAGCTCATTCGTGCAGGCGAATTATGCCTTTGGCCGCAGTTTTGACGATGCGGGTATGGCGTTTGACGGTTACCTGTTGATGGATGCGGCGGTGGGTTACAAGTTGCCATATGGTCGCCTCAACGTGGCGGTGGCTAACCTGCTGGATAAACAGTACATCACTTACTATTCGCAGGCGGGGCTTGTTAACGATACGCGCTATTTCTCTGGGCGCGGCCGCACGGTAACGCTGGGTTATTCGGTTGATTTCTAAGCGTAACCGATTTAATTCTGTCCTCAGTTCAGCAACACGGCAGCGTTTTACGCTGGCCGTGTTGTTGTCTTTTCTGCTGGTGACGTTAGTGCAGGCGGCAGAATCGCCGCGTCAGATTCGGCATGCGCTGGGCGTAACTGCGGTGACGGGGACGCCGCTGCGTATCGTGACACTGTTTCAGGGGGCGACGGATTCCGCCGTGGCGCTGGGAATCCAACCGATTGGCGTGGTGGAATCGTGGACGGAGAAGCCGATTTATCGCTACTTGCGTCCCGCTTTGCAGGGCGTAATGCTGGTCGGGCTGGAAACGCAGCCCAGTCTGGAAACTATCGCGCTACTCAAGCCTGACCTCATCGTGGCGTCTACGTTTCGGCATGAGAAAATCTACGGTCTGCTGTCGCAGATTGCGCCGACGATTGCGCTAGACAGGGTGTCGGAATTTAAAGAAACGATACAGATGATGGGTGTGGCGCTGAACAGGGAAGAGAAAGCGAACGAGATTTTAGCCCACTGGGATCGGCGCGTGGATGCGCTGCGTGACCGATTGAAAGCGCGGTTCGGTGAACGCTGGCCGCTCAGCGTGTCTATTCTCGAATTCCGTGAAGATCATATGCGCAGCTATCTGCCTGCCAGCTTTGCCGGATCGGTGCTGTCGGAAATCGGTTTTGTCTGGTCGCGGCCGGAAAGCTATACGTCAGGCGTGATGCAAAAGCTCACCAGCAAAGAGAGCATTCCGGTGGTGGATGCCGATCTGTTCTTTGTTTTGCTGCGTTCAGACAAGCCTGCGGTGGCGCAGAACTATCGCGATTGGCAGGCGCATCCGCTCTGGCAACGGCTGCATGCGCCCCAGCAGCAACAGGTTTATCCGGTGGACAACGTGGCCTGGAGTCTGTCTGGCGGTATCTTGGGGGCGAATAATATGCTGGACGATATCGAACGGCAGTTTGCTGGCAAGGCCGAATCTGCCGGTAAAAAGCGCGATGCCGCAGAGGAGATTTCTACACGATGAGACAGAGCATCGTGACGGCAGCGGGTGTCGTATTGCTGCTGCTGAGTGTCGTCGCCAGCCTGATGCTGGGGCAAACCACCATTTCGTTGGGGGCCGTGTTCAATTCACTGTTCCATTACGATCCGCAGCAGATCGATCACATACTGGTGCTAACGACCCGCCTGTCGCGGACGGTGATTGCCATCGTTGTCGGTGCCAGCCTTGCGGTTGCCGGGGCGTTAATGCAGGCGTTGACGCGTAACCCGCTGGCGTCGCCGGGGATATTCGGCATTAACGCCGGTGCCATGTTTGCCATCGTCCTGCTGTCTTCCCTGTTTACCTTTTCCTCACAGATCGCGCTGGCGTGGACGGCCTATCTGGGTGCCGCTGTGGCTGGCGTCATGGTGTATGTGCTGGGAACGCTGGGCAACGCCCGTTCCAGCCACTTACGCATTGTGCTGGCCGGTGCCGCTATTAGCGCGCTGTTTATTTCGTTTACGCAGGCGTTGCTGGTGATCAATCAGGACGGGCTGGACAGCATGCTGTTCTGGCTGGCCGGGTCGGTGTCTGGCCGCAGCCTGTCGATGCTGTTACCGCTCCTGCCGTACTTTGCTATCGCGCTATTCCTTGCGCTGCTGCTGGCGCGTCACCTGAATATTCTGGTGGCGGGCGATGAGATCGCCAAAGGTCTGGGGCAGCGAACCGCGTTGGTGCGTGCGCTATCCGGGCTGTGTGTGATCGGGCTGGCGGGTGGCGCGGTGGCGATAGCCGGAAATATCGGCTTTGTCGGGTTGATTGTGCCGCATATTGTGCGTCGCGTGCTGTCTGCCGATCACCGTTGGCTGTTGCCCGGCTGCGCTATTTTCGGTGCCACGCTGCTGCTGCTGGCTGATGTTGCTTCGCGTCTGCTGATCGTGCCGCAGGAAGTGCCGGTTGGGGCAATGACCGCGCTGCTGGGCGCGCCCTTCTTCATTTATCTGGCGAGAAGGGGAATGCGGCATGGCTAAGGTGTATACCGTACGTGTGGGAAGGATGTCGCGTCAGATTGATCGCCGCACGTCTGCGGTGGCATTGTCGCTCCTGCTGGTGTTGTTCGCCGTCGTGTTCCTGTCGCTGTCACTAGGACAGGTGGTGTTGTCTCCCGCGCAGGTGATGTCAGCGCTACTGGGAAAAGCAGACAGCGGCGTGGACTTTATCGTCAACGACCTGCGTTTGCCGCGTGCGCTGCTAGCGCTGTTGGTTGGCGGCGCGCTGGCGATATCGGGTTTGATTCTGCAAAGCATTGTGCGTAATCCGCTGGCCTCGCCGGATATTCTGGGGATTACCAGTGGCGCATCGGCGGCGGCAGTGTTCTTCCTCTCGTTTCTGGCGACGGCGATAAGCCAGCGTTGGCTGCCGCTGGCGGCAATGGGTGGGGCATGGGTGACGGCGGTCGCGATTTATCTGCTGGCCTGGAAGCAGGGTGCATCGCCGTTGCGGCTGGTGCTGGTTGGCGTTGGGCTGTCCGCCATTATGGGCGCGGCGGTGACCATGATGCTGGTGTTTAGCCCGATAGGCACCACGCTGACGGCGTATGTGTGGCTGACGGGCAGTATTTATGGCGCACAGTGGCAGCATGTGTCGGCGCTGGCAGGCTGGTTGCTGCTTGGCGCGCCGTTTCTGGTGGGGCTGGCGCGGCACGTTAACGTGCATGAGCTGGATGACGCGCTGGCCTGCGGTGTCGGGCAATCTGTCGGGCGCATCCGGCTCGCACTGCTGACGCTGAGCGTCGCGCTGGCTGGAGCGGCGATTGCCTATGCAGGCGCGATGGCCTTTGTCGGCCTGCTGGCCCCGCATATTGCGAAAAAGCTGGCGAGCCGCTCATTCCCCGGACTGGCGCTGGTGTCGGCGCTGACGGGCGGTTTACTGGTGATGGTGGCCGATTTGATTGGCCGCACGGCGTTCTTACCGCTGGATCTGCCTGCCGGCATTTTTATCTCCGTGCTCGGGACGCCTTTCTTTATCTATTTATTGCTTCGGCAACGTTATTGAGATCGCAAGATTATGCCAGAGAATGTGCAGCCAACACGCGTCCCCCACACTGACCGCGAGGCGATTGCCAGCCAGTCGCTGACGCTGAGTTACGAAAAGCAGGTCGTGATTGATGCGCTGGATATCACGCTGCCCGCTCAGAAAATTTCGGTGCTGGTGGGCAGTAACGGCTGCGGTAAGAGCACGTTATTGAAGTCGTTTGCCCGCCTGCTGAAACCCACGAGCGGGACGATTATCGTCAATGGGGCGGATATTCATCGGCAATCTACCGTTGAGGTGGCAAAGTCGCTGGCGATTCTTCCGCAAACGCCGACCGCGCCGGAAGGCCTGACGGTCTATCAACTGGTGAAGATGGGGCGCTACCCGCATCAGTCGTGGTTGAAACAGTGGTCGGAAACGGATGAAGAAAAAGTGCTTCAGGCGCTGCGCAGTACCGGCGTGCTGGCATTAAAGGATCGCGCGGTAGATTCGCTGTCCGGTGGGCAGCGCCAGCGCGTCTGGATCGCGATGACGCTGGCGCAGGATACCGACATCGTCCTGCTGGATGAACCGACGACCTATCTCGATCTGGCGCATCAGATGGAAGTGCTGGATTTGTTGCGGGAACTGAACGCGCAGCAGCACAAAACCATCGTTATGGTGTTGCATGATTTGAATCTGGCGTGTCGCTACGCGCATCACATGGTGGCCGTACATAACCGGACGGTATTTGCGCAGGGCAACCCGCGCGACATTCTCACGGAAGCCACGGTAAAGACGGTGTTTAACCTGAACTGTCGCATCATTGACGATCCGTTCTTCGGCACGCCGCTGTGTATTCCGTTTGGACGTGAAGCGGCGGAGACCGCGTCCGATGTCGGCTAACCGCCTGACCGCACCGCAGTGGGCGATGCTCTCCGGCACGCTGCAATTAACGGATGCTTCACAGCGGGCAGGGCAGGAGAGTTGCCCGAGCCGTAGGGTGTTGGATCCAGACTATTGCTGCTGGCTGCTGGAAACGCTGACGCCACCGCTGCTGTCGCCGTCGATCAAGATTACCGCCTCGCTGCTGGCGAAGCGCATTGGCTTCTTAACCACGGCTGCCAGCCTGTACGCCATGTCGGTGTATAACAAAGGGCTGAACATGACGCTGGATAACAGCGTGCTGGAATTTGGACACGCTCGCCTGTGGACATCGACCATGCCGCTTTACGATCTCACCGTGTCCCTGCCGGAGCTGGAGCAACGAGACGCATGGCGCGATAGTCTATTCGACACGCTGTTTGCTCAACACCTGTCGCCGATCCTGCATACGTTGTCGGCGGTGTCGGGCGCGCCGCTGCGCATCCTTTGGGAAAACGTTGCGGTGCGGGTGTTTTCGTTATACGAACAGCGCATTGAGTGGAACGATCCGGCGGCGGTGTGCTCACCGGGAATGACGCTGGCACAGCAGGTGCAGCAGGACTTTGACGCCTTGCTGGCGGCGCCCGGCGAACGTTTTGGCTGTGATGATAATCCGCTGAAACCGTTCTTTCGTGCGAAAACGCGGGTTCCCGTCGCGGGGCGCTCGGTGAGCTTTCGTGACGTGCGCTTTCGCCGCACCTGCTGTTTTTATTACAAGGCGTCACAGCCGCAGGAATACTGCCAAAACTGCCCATTACTGCGCCCCGCTAAAAAAACGTAGGGAACGTTTTTCAACGTCGCTTGCGACGGCCCGTAGGCCGAGTATTTAAGAGAAGCCAACGCACATGTAGCTTGAAGTATGACGGGGATAGAATCTCTGCTACAATCGTCGGCAGTCATGCACCGTAGTTGTGCTCGTTCACCGTGGTTGTTGCGTATGTCGTTGTTTACGTAGATTGTTACGTGAGTTGTTACGTATATAGCGGCTCAGCAAACCCGTCTTACTGACCCTCTGAAAACTACACCGGCTACTGTCCGGTCAGAGCGGATCTGGAGTTGTTCTCTTTATGTCATTTGATTCTCTCGGCCTGAGTGCCGATATTCTGCGCGCGATTGACGAGCAGGGTTATCGCGATCCTACTCCTGTTCAGCGTCAGGCGATTCCTGTCGTGCTGGAAGGGCGCGATTTAATGGCCAGCGCGCAAACCGGTACGGGCAAAACAGCGGGCTTTACGCTGCCGTTATTGCAATTGCTGACCAGCCGTGAAGCGCAGCACAAAGGAAAAGGTCGCCGTCCGGTACGTGCGCTGATCCTGACGCCAACCCGTGAGTTGGCTGCGCAGATTGATGAAAATGTGAAGTCGTATAGCAAGTATCTGAGCCTGCGTTCACTGGTCGTATTCGGTGGTGTGAGCATTAACCCACAGATGATGAAACTGCGCGGCGGCGTAGATATTCTGGTGGCGACACCGGGACGCCTGCTCGATCTGGAGCATCAGCGCGCTGTTGATCTGTCACAGATTGAAATTCTGGTGCTGGATGAAGCAGACCGTATGCTGGATATGGGCTTCATTCACGACATTCGCCGTGTACTGGCGAAGCTGCCCGCTAAGCGTCAAAACCTGCTGTTCTCCGCGACCTTCTCTGATGAGATCAAAGCGCTGGCGAACAAGCTGCTGACTAATCCCGCCTCGGTTGAAGTCGTGCGTCGTAATACGCCGTCTGAACTGGTTACGCAGCACGTGCATTTTGTTGATAAGCGCCGCAAGCGTGAACTGTTGTCGCAGCTGATTGGTGAAAATAACTGGCAGCAGGTGCTGGTATTTACCCGCACCAAGCACGGTGCTAACCACTTGGCTGAGCTGCTGGAAAAAGACGGTATTACCGCTGCGGCTATCCACGGTAATAAAAGTCAGGGAGCGCGTACTCGTGCACTGGCGAACTTCAAAGACGGCAGCATTCGCGTGCTGGTTGCGACAGATATCGCCGCGCGTGGTCTGGATATCGACCAACTGCCGCACGTGGTGAACTATGAGCTGCCAAACGTGCCGGAAGATTACGTTCACCGTATCGGCCGTACCGGTCGTGCGGAAGCAACGGGCGAAGCGCTGTCGCTGGTCTGTGTGGATGAACACAAACTGCTGCGCGACATCGAGCGTCTGTTGAAGCGTGAGATCCCACGTATCGCTATCGAAGGCTACGAGCCGGATCCGTCCATCAAGGCAGAACCGATTGTGAATGGCCGTCAGGGCAACCGTGGTGGCGGCGGCGGTGCGCGTAACGCATCTCCTCGCGCACAGTCTGGCGCGCCACGCGGTCAGTCCGAGCGCAGCCAGGGTCAAGGCGAACGCCGTCCGGCCGATGGCAATCGCCAGCCGCGTAAAGCGGGCGGTAATAGCGATAGCCCGTGGGGTGGTAATAAAGGTAATAGCGGGAAAGGTAGTGGCGAAGGCCAACGCCGCGCACCGCGTCCGCAAAATCGCAGTAAGCCAGCGGACAAGTAAAATCGATAGGGAGCCCAGCGGCTCCCTTTTTTTATCGCGTTATTTCGCCGTGGCAGGCTGTGCGGTCAGACGACGTGGACGATAGAACATCGCTGCGTTGCCCGCCAGAATCAGCAGCAGGCCGATAAGCGCGTTGGGCCGCCACTGGTAGTCTTCAAATAGTGTCGAAATCGACAGTGCCACCAGCGGAAAGAGCAGCGTGGTATACGCGGCCTGACTGGCACCGATGCGACCGATCAGGCTGAAGTAGGCACCGAAGCCGATGACTGAACCAAAGATAGCCAGATAGAACAGTGAACCCAGATAGCTGGCGCTGTACTCCGGTGCGAAGCTATATCCCTGAATCAGGCTGAACAACCCCATCCATAGCGCACCATATCCCATGCCCCAGCCGTTGGTCGTCAGTATGTCGCGGCCCTGTCGCTGGTGCTGGGCGCTAATCATATTGCCGAGCGAGAAGCAGTAGGTGCCCAGAATGCTTAATCCCACGCCCCACAGCAAATGGGGCTGTGCGTCGATTTGCATCAGGTCATGCCAGAACAGCGCGACGATGCCGATCAGCCCGAGCGGTGTGGCGATCGCCACGTTACGTGTTAACGGCTGGCCGAAGAAAATACGGCTGTTAAAGGCGTTAAACAGTACCGCCATCGAAAAAATGATGGATTCCAATCCGCTCGAAATCCAGGCGATGGCGTGATAAAAACAGAGAAAGTTGACGCCGAACACGCATAGCCCTTGTACCATACACAGCAGGTGAGCGCGTGATGAAAGCGGACGCAGGCGACGCGTCAGGGCCAGAATTGTCAGCAAGATGGCCGATGCCAGCGCAAAGCGCCAGAACACGGAGACTTCGGCCGCGACCTTGCCGTGTTGCAGGCTAATCGCGATCCAGGTCGTGCCCCAAATCAGGACGACAGAAAAATAGAGTAAGGTATTCATTGGGTGATTCCGTATGAGTGCATGGCGACAGTATGGCGCGTGCGTTTGTCGCGGGCTTTCAGCACCTTGCGGTAAATAACAGAATCTTGCGGTTAAGTGAAAAACGGAGGCAGCAATGCATCGTTATAAAGCGTTCGATACCATGCTGCATCATAAAACCGAGCTGCGCGACACCGTCGAGCTGACCTCCTGCGTGCGGCTGGCTTCATGGTTTAACCGCCACGATCGCGTCACGATGGAAAACACTGAACACCATACGCTCAGCCTTTATACCGCTGGTGGTTATGAGAGCTATCATAAAACGGCGGACGGCTGGCATAACGGCGGCGGGCCGGATCGTTTCTGCCTGATGCCGAAACAAAGCGCCTCTACTTGGGATCTTCGTGGCGACCTCGAGTTTGTGCATCTGTATTTTGATGATGCGCACCTGCGGCAGTTGGCCGAGCAAACCTGGGATCGTAGCCCGGCGTCGATCTGCACGGAAGAGCGGGTATTTGGTAGCGATCCGCTGATTACCTCGCTGTATCGACAATTTCTGCTCAGCAATCGCTGGGACGACTCGGCGAATCAGCTTGTGCTGAGTAGCGCCGCGACGCTGTTGATGATTCAGGTGCTGCGTAGTTACACCCAATTGCAGTGGGAACTGCCTACGGTGCGCGGCGGGCTGGCACCTGTTGTACTGCGGCGCAGCAAGATGCAAATTGAAGCACATCTCGATCAGCCACTGACGCTACAGACGCTGGCGGCGGAAGCGGGGCTTAGCGAGTTTCACTTTGCACGCATGTTTCGCCAGAGTGTGGGAATGGCACCGCATCAGTATGTTCTGAAACAGCGGCTAGCCCGCGCGGAAGCACTCGTGCGTCAAGGTACGCAGTCGATCACGGACATCGCGTTGGCCTGCGGGTTCAGCTCCGCCAGCCACCTGAGCCACCAATTCAAAAAGGAATACGGCCTGACGCCGTCGGCGCTGCGGCTGGCGCAGAAGTAGACCGGAGAAAGTAGACGGGCAAACAGTCAGTGAGGCGGACGAGTGTCCGCCTCACGCTTTTCTGGACGCGATTATTTCGCCGCCAGCAGGCATAAATTCAATGCCACTTCATACGATTTCACAAACGACGGCACAGGAAGAAACTCAAAGCGCGAGTGGAAATTGTGTGCGCCAGTGAAGAAGTTCGGCGTGAGCAACCCTTTGGCAGACAGCGCAGCGCCGTCCGTGCCGCCGCGCATTGGTGTCACTTTGGGTTCAATGCCTAGCGTGTCGAGTGCGGCAAACAGCAGGTCGATAGCGCGGCGATCGTCGGTGATGGCGTTGCTGATATTGCTGTAGATATCGGTGAGGGCATAGGTCACGCTGCCAGTCGGGTACTGCGCGGCAATCTTCTCTGCGATTGCGGCGATCTGCTGCTTACGCTGTTCAAACGTGGCTAAATCAAAGTCGCGGATAGACGCCTTGAGCTTCGCTTCATTGGCATTCGCCGTCAGGTCGTTAAACCAGACATAACCCTCGCGTCCTTCCGTGTGCTCCGGCGTCTGCTGGCGATCGAACTGGCTGATAAAGTCATGTGCCATGAGCAGCGGGTTAACCAGCACGCCTTTCGCCGACATCGGGTGCGCTGGCACACCGGTAAAGCGAATTTCCGCGGAAGCCGCATTGAAGTTCTCATACACCACTTCACCCAGCTCGCAGCAGTCGATGGTGTAGGCAAAATCAACATCGAAGCGTTTGAGATCGAGCGCTTTCGCTCCACGCAGCCCAATCTCTTCATCTGGTACGAAGGCGACCACGATATCGCCGTGCAGCGTCGCGTCACTCAGGTTCTCCATGAGCGTCATGACCACGGTAACGGCGGCCTTGTTGTCCGCGCCGAGTACGCTGGTGCCGTTGCTAAAAATAATGTCCTGCCCAACATACGGCAGAATTTCTGGG
This sequence comes from Pectobacterium polaris, assembly GCF_002307355.1. Lineage (NCBI taxonomy): Bacteria > Pseudomonadati > Pseudomonadota > Gammaproteobacteria > Enterobacterales > Pectobacteriaceae > Pectobacterium > Pectobacterium polaris. The sequence continues at coordinate 2,950,841 of NZ_CP017481.1, forward strand.
TGTTCCGCCGTGCGCAGCCAGATGTCCTGTTCGGCATTCAGGCACAGGTCTTCACCGGTAAAACGCAGCGTTTGCGGGTGAATATTCGGCGACAGGCCGACGTCAACCGTATCGATATGAGTAATAAAACCGATGCGCGGTGCGGACGGACAGTTGCCCGGCTTCACGGCCGTCACGGTGGCGTGCTCATCAATCACCACATCCTGTAGGCCCAGCACGCGGAGTTCGTCCGCCAGCAATCGCGCCATTTCATGCTGTTCCGGTGTGCTAGGCAACGTTGTCGAACGGGCATCGCTTTGGCTGGTGACGGCGAGGTAACGGTAAAAACGCGTGCTGAGCTGATGAGCTAAACGGTCTGTCATAACGAATCCTTTTTATTCAGTAATAGCTATGACAGTTATCCTAACGTAGAAATTATTTCATTCGGTGGTTTTATTTGTCATTTTATCGTCATGGTTTTTATATTTCAGACAGAGATAGTCAGAAAGCAAACGCACTAAATGGGACACGAATAACACTAAATGGGACATGAATAACACTACAAGCGAGGACTGGAATGAAAAAAGCAGGAATACGATTGACTCTGGCAGCGTTGACGCTGGCGGTCGCTTCAGCGGCCTCAGCGAATACGCTGGTGTACTGCTCGGAAGGATCGCCGGAAAACTTTAACCCGCAGCTTTACACCTCCGGCACCAGCGTGGATGCCAGCGCTGTGCCGATTTATAACCGTCTGGTAGATTTCAAAGTGGGCACCACGGAGCTGGTGCCGAGTCTGGCGGAGAGTTGGGACGTCAGTGCTGATGGGCGTGTCTATACCTTCCATTTGCGTAAAGGCGTGAAATTCCAGAGCAATAAATACTTCAAACCTTCGCGTGATTTTACCGCCGACGACGTTATTTTCTCCTTCATGCGGCAAAAAGATCCGCAGCACCCTTACCACAGCGTCTCGAAAGGGACCTATGCCAATTTTGAGAGCTTGTCCTTTGGCTCGTTGATTCAGAGCATCGAGAAAGTGGATGACCACACGGTGCGCTTTACGCTCTCCCATGCGGAAGCCCCATTTCTGGCCGATTTAGCCTGGTACTTCGCGTCTATTCTCTCTGCGGAATATGCCGATGCGATGCTCAAAGCCGGGACGCCGGAGCGTGTGGACATGGATCCGATTGGCACCGGACCGTTTGAATTAGCGCAATATCAGAAGGATTCTCGCATCCTGTTTAAAGCGTTCCCCGACTATTGGGAAGGCAAGGCCAAGCTGGATCGGCTGATTTTCACCATCACGCCGGATGCCTCCGTGCGGTACGCCAAGCTGGAGAAGAATGAGTGTCAGGTGATGCCGTTCCCTAATCCCGCCGACCTGCCGCGCATGAAAGAAAACAAGGACATCGTGCTGATGCAAAAGGCCGGACTGAACACCGGCTTCCTGTCGTTCAATACCCAGAAAGCACCGACGGATAATGTGAAGGTGCGGCAGGCGTTAACGATGGCGATTAACAAGCCGGCGATTATCGAAGCTGTTTTCCAGGGAACCGGAACGGCGGCGAAAAACCTGCTGCCGCCGGGCGTCTGGAGTGCCGATAGCGACCTGAAAGACTATGACTACGATCCTGAGAAGGCGAAGGCGTTACTGAAAGAAGCCGGTTTGGCGGAGGGCACCGCTATCGAACTGTGGGCGATGCCGGTACAGCGCCCGTATAACCCGAACGCTCGCCGCATGTCGGAGATGATTCAGGCGGACTGGGCGAAAGTCGGTGTGCAGGCCAAAATTGTCACCTTCGAGTGGGGCGAATACCTGAAAAGGGTGAAAGGCGGTGAGCATCAGGCGGCACTGATGGGCTGGACAACGGCAACGGGCGATCCTGATAACTTCTTCGGGCCGCTCTTTACCTGTACGGCGGCCAACGGTGGTTCCAACTCGGCAAAATGGTGTTATGCGCCGTTTGATAAACTCATTATCGAAGCGCGCGCTTCACAGGATCATGAGCAGCGTATTGCCCTGTACAAGCAGGCGCAGCAGATGATGCACGATCAGGCACCGGCCGTCATGATTGCGCATTCCACCATCTTTGAACCCGTACGTAAGGAAGTGACCGGATATGAGGTCGACCCGTTCGGTAAGCATATTTTCTATCAGGTAGACGTGAAGAAATAAGATCGTGAAGAAATAAGATGCAGTGAAAACGGCACGCCGCACGGCGTGCCTGACTTCGGCGGAACGCGATTGCTCGATTTCGTCGTGTCGACAGTTTCCCATGCGGATAATACCGCACCTCTGTGGCTAGCCTTATCGGTATTGCGCCGAGCATTGCTGTACGCCACTCGCCGCCAATGCCACTTTCCGTAATACACGCCACTTTCCGCAATACGCGGAGTTTCTTCTCCATTAATCGACACGTTTGCCTGCAAGCGGGTGGCGTCTTGCAATATTCGTCAATGGGAATGACAACTCAGGTTATGAAGTCAGAGCATTAATGATACTACTATCAGATACAAAGCACTGCCGACACAAGATCGAACCAGAACTCATCAATTGAGAAAACGCGACGTGTAGAAATCAACAATATCATGGAATCCATGTATGTCATTTAACTCAACGCTAGTACAAGAAAAAATGCTGCAATTAATGCAGAGCATTGGCCAAAATATTTATCTGAAATCAGTAATGAGCGGAATGATGCTGGTGTTGCCTGCCACCATAATGAGTTCACTGGCGACCTTGCTGAAAGTATTTCCGTTTGCGCCTTATCAGGCATTTCTGGTCAAACACGATCTTGTTCGGTTTTTTGATATACCGATTAATTTTACCAATAATTTCCTGGCCGTCATCGTCGCGTTCTCTGTTGCTTATACATTAGCTAAAAACCTTAACGCTGATAGTTTCATGAGCGGCCTGCTTTCGATGATATCGTTTTTCATTCTGACACCTTATCAATTAGGCGATGTCGGGCCTTTGGGGCAGTCATTTGCTATTCCGAGCCACTGGCTTGGTGCGATGGGGTTATTTACGGGGATTCTGGTTGCCATCACGGCAACACGGATATTCGTAGCGATAACCAGAAAAGGGCTGATTATAAAAATGCCTGACACGGTGCCGGAGTTTATTTCGAAATCATTCTCGTCATTGGTGCCGGGCATTGTGATCCTCACGTTTTTCACCGTGGTTTCTGCCGCTATCACGATCAATGGCCTAGGCAGCATTCATGAGATTATTTATAAACTCATTCAGGCACCGTTGACGTCACTCGGGTCGGGTATCGGGTCGCTTATTTTTGTCGCTATTCTTGCTCAACTGCTCTGGTTTTTTGGGCTGCACGGGCACGCGATTACGCTGGGTATCGTTGCGCCTATCTGGTTCGCTATGGATGCGCAACAGTTGGCCGCCTATGCCGCAGGAATCACACCGCCGAATATCACGGGTTTTGCCTTTTTCATGACCTATGGGGTTGCCGGGGATTTATTGCCGCTTGCCTTTATGCTGGCATTTCTGGCCAAAAGTAATCGTTATCAGACGCTAGGGAAAATTGCCTTGCCTCCCGCTGTGTTCACCATCGGCGAACCGATGGCTTATGGTGTACCGCTGGTCATGAATTTCGCTCTCGCCATTCCCTATATTTTCATCAATGGGCTCATGCTTGGTCTCGCATACTACCTCACTGTCATCGGTATTTTGCCGCGCGTTGCGGGTGTCAGTACGCCAGCAGGGATTCCGGTTATTGTCTCTGGATTTATGCAGGGGAGCTGGAAAATTGCGGCGTTTCAGTTTGTCGGGCTTTTTATTCGTTTCGCAGGTTGGTATTTCTTCTTCAAAATTGCTGACGCAATAGCCTGCAAGGAAGAAAACGCAGAACGCGTGAATAACAGTTAATACACGAATCTATGGGGTTTGCGTAATAAAGCAGACATTAAAAGTGAGCCATGATGAGCAGCATGTTAAAAATTAATTATCAAGAAGAAAATATTGTCGTTGATAGATGTCCTTTATTTTTAAGCTGGTCGGTAGATTATCGGCAGACGTCATTCACTCTGTCTGTTTTAAAGGATGAAACCGTTATCTACACCACCAGCAGAGCAGGTAATGATACGACGTTACACCTTGACTCATTCGCGTTAGCCTGCAATACACAGTATGCCATTGAAATTTTCGTTTATGGTGAGGGCGATAATCGTACCTCAATGAAAAAAATGTTCAGTACCAGTAATTTCGGTCAATTTAAAGGGTGCTGGATTTCAGGTGATAAAAAAAATAGTGATGATGGTTATTATCTGGAGAATAGAAATACCGTTATAAGAAAGACGTTTGATGTCGTTGATGATATCGCGATGGCCTGCATGAGTATTGTCGGGTTGGGTTTCTATAAACTCTATATTAACGGGAATGAAATAACGGGAAATGAGCTCAATACCGACTGGACGAACTATAATAAAACCGTTTATTACGATACGTATGACGTGAGTTCCTTTTTAAGAAAAGGAACGAATAACGTCACTATCGAATTGGGAAATGGATGGTTTAACCCTGCGCCGCTTAAATTATTTGGAAAGTACAATTTAAGAGATGTGTTGTCCGTTGGCGATCCGCAAGTCATCGCTGATTTGGTGATTAAGGGAACCACGGGAGAGTTCACCATTTCCACCGATGAATCGTGGGAATTCTGCGAAGGGGCATATGTTTTTAATAATATCTATCTGGGTGAAAGGGTGGATTTCAGACTCTTCAGGGGAAGCAACACAAGCGATATTATCAATCCGGTATGGAAAAAGGTATTGATTAGTCATGGGCCAAAAGGCGAATTCGTATCCAGCTTTATTCCAAAGATCAAACAAGCCGCGACGGTGGGTTCCTCGCATATCTACGTTGTCGATGAAAATGAGTTGATTATTGATTTTGGCAAAATTATCGCCGGATTTATCAACCTAACGATGACTGCCTCTGAGAACCAACAAGTTCTGCTGACTTACAGTGAAGAGGTGTACGAAAACTATACGCTGAACTCCGATTCCACGCTGGCGGGGTTTGTTGGCAAAGAGGTTGCGCCCGGCGTCATCATTAATGGTGGACCGGAAGCGCCTCACCGTGCGGAACAGCAGGACACGCTGACTTGCCGCAGTGGGGTCAATCATTTTGTTAATCAATTCACTTATCACTCCTTTCGTTATGTCAGAATCAGCGGCATTAACCTCGACCAGTTGAATCATATTTGTGCCGTTTCTGTTCATACCGATCTGGCTGAATGTGGCGGATTCCGTTGTTCCGATCCTTACCTGAATCAGTTAGTGGATATTGCCCGGGAGACGAAGTTAAACAATGTCCACTCCGTACTGAGTGACTGTGCTCGCGAGCGATTTGCCTATGGCGGAGATATCGTTGCGCTGGCTAAGTCACAAGTCTATCAATTTGATTCTGCAACCATTTATGAGAAAACCCTTGTAGACTTTATTAATGACATCCGCCCGAATGGGGGCGTTCCCGAAACAGCTCCGTTTATGGGGATAAAAACCAATGGAACGGGAGGGGATGCCGGGCCATTGGGCTGGCAACTGGTACTCCCTTATCTGATTCACATCCATTACCAGCACTATGGCAATGTGAAATTGGTCTATGAAATGCTCCCGTTCCTTGAACGCCAGCTTGAGCATTTGGCGCGGTTAAATCTTGATGAACTGAGCGCGTGCTGCCTGGGGGACTGGGGAAGTCGCGATGTGAATACGGCAAATTACAAGTCAGGGTCACCTGCTCTGCATTTTACGGCTACCTGTTTTTATTACTATCACATCATTTTGTTGGTGAAATTCTGTAGAGCAATAAATCTGAAAGAAAAAGCGGATTTTTATTCAAATAAAGCAAATGAAGTAAGAAATGAAATTCTGACAAGATATAAAAATGAAGATGGTAGTTTTGCGGATAAAAGCCAGACAAGCTATGTATTTGCCATATACTTTGCGCTTGCAGACGATATACAAGCCGCGCTAACGTCACTACTTAACCTGATTGCCGCTGATAATGACAACATTAAATGTGGTATCTTTGGGCAAAGTTTTCTTTATGAAATTTGTCGTCAATATGACCAGAATGATGTGATTGTTAAATGGCTCAGCGCTGATGAGGGTTTCAAGGGAATGCTCAACGGTGAGTCCATGACCTTAAAGGAGTTTTTCGGCGACAACAAAAATGGCTCTTGTAATCACGCTATGTTCAGTTCCTATTCAAGCTGGATGTATCAGGGATTGGGGGGAATATCTGTTACGGATGATGCGGTAGGCTCTGATGTTATTTCAATCAATCCCTGTTTTATCGATTCCATTGAGTTTGTCGATTGCTGGCACCAAACGATACGAGGCCGTATTAATTGCAACTGGCGTCGTGATGGAAATGGAATTGAATTAGTGATCAAGATTCCATATAACCTAAAAAAATGCACTCTGACGATCGCCAAGGCGTATACTGTCCTTGATGAATTACCCGCTTCGATGAAGTGTGATAGTTTTAATCAATATTTTGACATAACGAATGTGGGCGAGATAAAAATCCTGCTGACGAGGTCGTTACATTAAAGTATTGGCGTAACAACCCTGCTCCATGTAGGTGGTTTTATGTTGAACTCTACAATCCATGACGATCTGCTGGCGTATACAGACAGAGAGCTTGAAATATTACAAGCCAATTATAAATTTAACCATAAATTTAAAAATCACATGGAGCGAAAGTTTTTTAAAGACAACTACATCTATATCGAAAAGCAAACGCGGTTCGCAAAAATACCGTTACATTCTCATGGGTTCATTGAGCTTATTTACATCTATCAGGGTGAGATGAAGCAAAATGTAAACGAGTTACCTTTAACGTTGAAGAAGGGCGAACTCCTGCTGCTCAATCAGTTTGCCAAGCATGAAATTGACGCAGCAGGCCATGATGACATCATTATCAATTTCATTATAAAAATTGAATTTTTTGGAAAATTAATGTCATTATTTGATGAAGAGAACATCATATCCGATTTCATTCTTTCATCAATTAACGGAAAAATGCGATATGGTGAGCATATCCATTTTAAAGTGGGTGATATTGAGTCAATACAAACGATAATGCACGTTATTATTAGTGAAATATACAGTAAAAATAACCTGAAAGAAGTGCGTGTCAATTTCCTGGTTGGTTTACTCATCACTGAACTGATCTCGAATGTGGAGTCGAGTGACTATCATGTCAATGGCAGCTACAACGAATCACTGTCCATGTCGGTACTTAAGTATATTGATGAAAACTACAGTACGGCCAGCCTGAAAGAAATTTCTGACAGGCTAAAACAGCCTAATTATAAAGTCAGTAAATTGCTAAAAGCATTTACGGGTAAAAATTTCAGTGAGCTCCTCATCGAGAAACGAATAGACGTGCTCATCCATCTCCTCAAACATACTAACCACTCAATCATTGATATTATCAATATGACGGGTTATGAGAATGCCTCGCACTGCTATAAAATATTTAAAGAGAAGCACAGTATGAGCATAAAGGAATACAGAGATAGAAATATGTAGAGCTCATGTTTTCTATTAGAAACCGCAGGAGAGATTACTGCGGTTTTTTTTCGTATATACCCTGCAAAAATCGACATAGAGAAAGGCAAGTCAGGATATAACTCACTGCATTATTGTAAATATAATGATGATAATTCATAACAACAAAATATCCATTTATCTTCTGCCTATTATACTCTGATGGAGTCGAATTAATGCACCATAATAAAATAGCGATATATTTAACATCATGCTTTATTTCAATATCCTCTGTTCATGCCGCCAATCTTTCTGACGATGGGTCTTTCCAATTAAATGGCTATGGCATGGTCGCCGGGGATTTCCAGAGCGAATTCAATCGTCCTAAAAATATGTCATTGCATGCCGATCCCACGGGGCCAAATCAGGATCCCCGGGGGAAAATGGGCGATCTTGGGAACAGCTTTTGGCATGACTATTTTACCTCGCTGGCCATCACGAAAAAATGGCAGGGGGTGGGTGCCCCTGAACAGTGGGCTGATTATACTTATCAAATGGTTGGCTATGGTGATAAGAGCATTGAAACGGCGCAGAATTTTGGTCGATTTGGCGGGTTATCTTTTCTGCCCGAAGACGCCAATATCTGGGCGGGCCGTCGCTACCTGGATGAGCGCCTCAGCATCTTTGCCTATAACACAAAAGAGATTCATGTTGACTCCGGTGTGGGTTACAGCGGCAAAGATCTTGATGTGACGATAGGCACAGCACAAATAGACTGGTCGAGTGCCAGCGCGCCACAGGCAATTGAAGGGTCGCGACGTATTTTTGATATCGCATACCGAGTGGGTCCAACGGAATGGGGTGCCACCTATGTGAAGGAGCTGGATAACCCGTTAAATACCGGCGTTCAGCGAGCCATGAGTTTCTCTGGGAAATACAATTTATCGTCGTTTATGGGAATAGCAGAAGGGCGTTCATCGCTAAAATTCCAATACGGTAAAGGCATTATTGCTCAGTACCTGAATACCAGCCGGATCAGCGTGCTGAGTGAGGAAGGGGATTCAGCGCTGCGGCTTACGCTTGATGGTAGCCTCAATATGTTTGACGATTTTGCCGTTACTCCCGCCTTTATTTACGAATATACCAAGCGCGACAAATCTGCGGAAAGAACCACGCTAATCCCGGATACCAGCTATGCGGGCGGCAACACAATTTATGGATCGGGAAATGAGACTGGAATTTTCGCTGGCGTCAGCGTTAAACAAAACCTCCACCATCAGAACCTGTCGATGCTGTATGAAGCGGTTATCAATAATACGACCAATAAAAATGGCGTGATAGGCGCAGACGGCACCGCATATAAGATTGCGATGGGGCCGGCGATTCAGCTTGATGTTATGCCCTATGCTGCGCCAATCGCCAGCCTGACGCTCACCTACGCGGGCGGCGATCGTGCCGTTACCCTGTTACCTACCGATTCTGAATGGCGTCTGGGCTACCGTCTGGAAGTCTGGTTTTAACACATTATTTATCTCTTATTTGAAATGACAGGATGTATCGATATGCTGAAAAAAATAACGCTCTTATTGATGGTATTAACGGCACCCTCTGTATTTGCGCAAGCGGATACGGCAGGCAGTAACATTATTAACATCAAGCCTACGGCGCTTCCCGTCGAAATGGAAGCCGACATTGCTTATTCATTGACCAAAAATATCATGGGGCGACCGCTGCAATTATCCATGGATTTGGTTAAGCCTTACTCAGATAAGCCGTTGCCTGCGGTAGTCTTTATTACCGGCGGGGGTTTTATTGATGCGCCCAAATCCAAATACATCGGGCAACGTGTTGATATCGCGAGAGCGGGTTATGTCGTCGCCAGCATTAATTATCGTGTCGTGCCAACGGTGACATTCCCTGGCATCGTTGAAGATGCAAAAACCGCGGTCAGATTTTTACGTGCCAATGCGGATAAATTTGGTATTGACCCGAATAAGATTGCCGTCATGGGGGAATCTGCCGGTGGATATTTAGCCGCGATGGTGGCGACGACGAACGGTGTGAGCGAGTTTGATAAAGGTGATTATCTGAATCAGCGCAGCGATGTTCAGGCTGCCATTGATTTGTATGGATTATCCGATCTAACGTCCGTCGGCGCAGACTTCTCGGATGAGAGGAAAGAGGCACATAAATCGCCAGCTATCCCAGAAGCGATGCTGGTCAATGGGATTCCGTGGCACGGCGGCGGGTCGATTTTGAACGATCTGGATAAAGCCAAAAAAGCCAACCCCATTACCTATATATCAAAGAAAACGCCGCCATTCTTATTAATGCATGGCGATGCCGATAATGTTGTGTCACCGAGTCAGACGCGCATTCTGCATGAAGCGCTTGTTGCTCATGGCATTAATTCAACGCGTTATGTTGTTCAGGGCGCCGATCATGCCGGGCTATTGTGGTATCAACCTGAAATCATGAAAACCATTATTGCATTCCTGGACCGCAATTTGAAATCTACCCGATAGGATGAATAAAAACCGCGCTTTATTTAGCGCTGGTTTTTATGGGGATTTTATTTATCTCAGAAAGAAATACTTTGTCTCTTAAATTATTATGGCGATTTCATTATGAAAAAGATTTTCCTTTGTTGTGCAGCAGGTATGTCGACCAGTATGGTCATGAATAAAATGAAGCAGGCCGCAGCAGAAAAAAATATTGAGGTGCAGATCGTTGCGGTATCAATGGATGATTTTGACAGCATGTTACCCCAGTACGACTGCTGTCTTTTAGGGCCACAGATTAAATATAAGTTTGATGAATTTCAGAAAAAAGCGGCCGCGGCAGGAAAGAAAATTGCCGTTATCGACAGCATGGATTACGGCATGATGCGGGGCGATAAAATCCTTAGTGATGCCCTGGCAATGCTTGATTAAACGCTCGCATTATTCTGACAGTTTTTTAAATTTATAAACGTGGGGTTAAGTATGGACATGGAATCAACCGTCATGGAGCTTATTATTAATGCGGGGGAATCCCGAAGCTGTGCCATGCAGGCGCTTCGTGCCGCTAAGCAGGGAAACTGGGTGGAGACGGATTTGCAAATGAAGGCGTCTTTCGAGGCGTCAAAGCGTGCTCATGACGTGCAGACTATGCTGATTGGCATGGATGAAGGATGCGGCAAAGTGCCGGTTAACCTCATTCTGGTGCATGCACAGGATCACATTATGAATGCCATGCTGGCGCGTGAGTTGATTGAAGAACTCATTGATGTTCATCGCCAGCTCCAGAAAAAGCAGGCATAAGACCTGCTCTGTCACGCATTCAGCGTGATTGCCATCCGATTAACGGCGATCGCCAAAGCGATCGTCTAATCACAGTGACCCATGAATCACCGTGATTATCGAGACACGGTTACTCGGTTTCATCACCGTAATACAGCTTACCGATGCGGATAATATCGCGTCCCTGTGATTTGCGATGCTTATTGGAATCACGCAGAGAATAAATGCAGCCGCAATACTCCTGTTGATAGAAACGTTCGCGTTTGCTGATTTCAATCATGCGCGACGAGCCGCCGCCTTTGCGCCAGTTGTAATCCCAATAGGTCACGCCGGGATACTTCTGCGCGGCGTTATGCCCACACTCGGTAATCTGCTGCATATTTTTCCAGCGTGAAATTCCCAGCGAACTGGAAATGACGCTAAAGCCGTTTTCTGCGGCGTACAGCGCCGTGCGTTCGAAGCGCATATCAAAACACATGGTGCAGCGAATTCCGCGTTCCGGTTCCCACTCCATGCCTTTAGCGCGTTCAAACCAGTTATCCGAGTCATAATCTGCATCGATGAAAGGCACGTTATGCTGTTCGGCGAAACGGATATTTTCTTCTTTGCGGATCAGGTATTCGCGCTGCGGGTGGATATTGGGGTTATAAAAGAAAATGGTGTAATCGATGCCAGAAGCGGTGATGGCTTCCATGACTTCACCAGAGCAGGGCGCGCAGCAGGAGTGCAGCAACAGCTTGTCGGCATTATTCGGCAGAGAAAGCTGTGGACGTTGCAGTGCAGCGGTTTTGACGTTCTGCATAGTTTTGACATTCGACATAAGAAATGGTCACTTCGTTGTGGTCCGCAAGGACGGTGTCGGCACAAGTTCGTCACGAATTATTGATGATATGCTCACAAGAGGCAACCTCATGGCCTACCTAGCGTTATCTTTCCCGTTGCGTTCCCCGTACAATACCCCCTAAGATTGCCTGCTTTTTTTGGCCTGAATGGCTGTGGTTAACGATCGAATGGTTACCGAGTAGCGTTATGCGTGTTCTGCTTGCCCCGATGGAAGGGGTTCTCGACTCATTGGTGCGAGAACTGCTGACTGAAGTAAATGATTATGACCTGTGCATCACCGAATTTTTACGCGTGGTGGATCAGTGTCTGCCGGTTAAATCCTTTTATCGCCTTTGCCCGGAATTACACCATGCCAGCCGCACGCCGTCAGGTACGCTGGTACGTGTTCAGCTACTGGGACAATATCCACAGTGGCTGGCGGAAAATGCGGCACGTGCTGTCGAACTGGGTTCGTATGGCGTCGATCTTAACTGCGGCTGCCCGTCGAAGCTGGTGAACGGCAGCGGGGGCGGGGCGACGTTGCTGAAAGATCCCGAGCTGATTTATCAGGGCGCAAAAGCGATGCGTGAGGCGGTGCCCGCACACTTGCCGGTTACGGTGAAAATCCGTCTGGGTTGGGATTCTGGTGCTCGCCAGTTTGAGATTGCCGACGCGGTACAGCAGGCGGGCGCAAGCGAACTGGCCGTGCATGGCCGTACGAAAGAAGACGGGTATAAAGCCGAATGCATTAACTGGCAGGCAATAGGGGAAATCCGCCAGCGCCTGCAAATTCCGGTGATCGCCAACGGCGAAATCTGGGACTGGCAAAGCGCGCAGGACTGTATGGCGACAACGGGCTGCGACGCGGTGATGATCGGGCGGGGCGCGCTGAATGTGCCGAACCTGAGCCGCGTGATTAAGTATAACGAACCGCGCATGCCGTGGCCGGAGGTCATGCTGCTGCTACAAAAGTATGTGCAGTTGGAAAAGCAGGGCGACACGGGACTGTATCACGTCGCGCGCATCAAACAGTGGCTCGGCTATTTGCGTAAAGAGTACGACGACGCCACCGACTTATTCAGCGAGATCCGCACGTTAAAGACCTCGGCGGATATCGCCCGTGTGATTGGTGAGCCATAGGCGCTCACCGTTTCCTCATTTTCTACCTTCCTACATCTGCCTTCCTACGCTTCGTGTTCTCATCACGCTGTTCAGATTTAACGCACCCATCACTCTCGCGCTGGCCTGTACTTTACTTTACGAATCGGTTGACGGTATAACACTTCATCTATCTGGAAGTTTAGACGTCTATAAAGAAAGGTCATCATGGAACAACATGCATCAGGCACGGAAGGGCAGTTTAAGCGCACCATGAAGGCTCGCCATTTGGTGATGCTTTCGCTCGGCGGCGTCATCGGCACTGGCCTGTTTTTCAATACGGGCTACATTATTTCCACGACGGGTGCGGCCGGGACGCTATTGGCGTATCTGATCGGCGCGCTGGTGGTGTATCTGGTGATGCTGAGTCTGGGTGAGCTGTCCGTCGCCATGCCGGAAACCGGAGCGTTCCATGTGTATGCTTCCCGCTATCTCAGCCCGGCTACCGGTTATACCGTGGCGTGGCTGTATTGGCTGACGTGGACGGTTGCGCTAGGTTCCAGCCTGACTGCTGCCGGTTTTTGCATGCAGTATTGGTTCCCACAGGTGCCAGTCTGGACCTGGTGTCTGCTGTTTTGTGTGCTGATCTATCTGCTGAATATCGTGTCGTCCCGCTTCTTTGCCGAAGGCGAATTCTGGTTCTCTATCGTTAAAGTCGTCACGATTCTCGCTTTTATCGTGCTCGGTGCTGGCGCGATGTTTGGCTTTATTCCGATGCAGGACGGTTCACCTGCGCCGTTCTTCCAGAACATTACCGCGTCTGGCTGGCTCCCATACGGTGGCCTGCCAATATTGATGACGATGGTGGCGGTGAACTTCGCCTTCTCCGGTACGGAGCTGATCGGCATCGCGGCTGGAGAAACCGAGAATCCGCAGAAGGTCGTGCCGATGGCGATTCGTACTACCGTTGCGCGACTGGTGATCTTCTTTCTGGGCACGGTGCTGGTGCTGGCGGCACTCATTCCGATGGAAGAGGCCGGTATCGCTAAAAGCCCGTTTGTGCTGGTGTTTGAAAAGATTGGTATTCCTTACGCCGCCGATATTTTTAATTTCGTGATTTTGACGGCGATCCTGTCCGCCGCTAACTCGGGGCTGTATGCCTCGGGGCGTATGCTGTGGTCGCTGTCCAACGAAGGCACGTTGCCGCGCCGTTTTTCTCGTCTGACGCGCCGTGGCATTCCGCTTTTTGCGATCTCCATCAGTATGCTGGGCGGGCTGTTGGCGCTGTTTTCCAGCGTGGTCGCGCCAGATACCGTCTACGTGGCACTGTCCGCGATTTCTGGTTTTGCCGTGGTGGCGGTGTGGTTAAGCATCTGCGCCTCGCACTATATGTTCCGCCGTCACCATGTCCGCTCGGGAAAACCGCTTTCCGACCTGCAATATCGCGCCCCTTGGTTCCCCATCACGCCGATTCTTGGTTTCCTGCTGTGTCTGCTGGCCTGCGTCGGGCTGGCGTTTGACCCAAGCCAGCGGATTGCGCTGTGGTGTGGAATTCCGTTTGTCGCACTGTGCTATGGTGCTTATTATTTCACGCAGTCAATGAAGAAACGTAGATTAACGGGAGTGGAAGACATTGCGTAAAAATACGGTTACCGAAATGCTGGCGACGGCATCAACGATTGTGCTGGACGGTGCGTTGGCGACCGAACTGGAAGCGCGCGGCTGTGATTTAACCGATCCGCTGTGGTCGGCGAAAGTGCTGGTTGAAAATCCGGCGCTGATTTATCAGGTGCATCTCGATTATTTCAAAGCTGGGGCACAGTGTGCGATTACCGCCAGTTATCAGGCGACGCCGCAAGGATTTGAGGCGCGCGGGTATAGCGAAGCGGAGTCACTGGCGCTGATTGCCAAGAGCGTACAGCTGGCGGCGCAGGCGCGGGATGATTACCGTCGCGATAATCCGCAAGCTGGGACGCTGCTGGTGGCGGGGTCGGTGGGGCCGTACGGTGCCTATCTGGCGGATGGTTCGGAGTATCGCGGCGATTACCAGCTGCCGCAGGCCGAGATGATGGCGTTTCATCGGCCGCGTATCGCGGCGCTGCATGAAGCGGGTGCCGATCTGCTGGCCTGCGAGACGCTGCCGTCTTTTGCCGAAATAGAGGCGCTGATTGCGTTACTGGCCGAGTTCCCTCAGGCGCAGGCCTGGTTCTCCTTCACATTGCGTGACAGCGAACACCTCAGCGACGGCACACCATTGCGCACAGTGCTGGCGCGGGTCAATGCCTGTTCACAGGTGGTCGCTGTGGGTATCAACTGCATCGCGCTGGAAAACGTGACGCCAGCGCTGACGCACCTGTCCTCGCTGACGGATTTGCCGTTGGTGGTTTATCCCAATTCCGGCGAGCAGTATGATGCGGTAACGAAAACCTGGAGCAACGCCCACGATGACGCCTGCTCGCTGACAGCCTATTTGCCCGAGTGGCAGGCAGCAGGTGCACGTCTGATTGGTGGCTGTTGCCGAACCACGCCCGCTGATATCGCCGGTATTGCACGCTGCTGCCAGCATGAGGGTCAGCACTAAATAAGGGGATGCTGTGATGGAAAATGATGTGAACCTGCAACAGGCGTATTCGCTTGCCAGACAGCGTGTCGCGCCGGGTGTGCCGGTAACGGTGCTGTACATTGGCGAACAGCAGACGACGGTTGTCTGCGGAACGGCGTCACAACCGTCGGCAACCCTGCAATTGACCATCGGTTTTGACAAAACGGCGTCGGTGTTTTTCAAGCACCTTCCCCCCACGCCAGACGAAATGGAGCGGGCGATCATGGCGGTAGAGGATGAAGTGACGCGTATTCGCCACGACATTCCTGCGGATTCCGTTCTGTTTTCTTTCGACCCCGCATTGGTGGCCCTCGCACAGATTTCGGGAGCAGAAGAAGAGGAAGCAGGCTGGCGTTTACCGCAAGATGACATGGAACGGACATTTAAACGTCTGGAACGCGTCATGCAGGGGAGTCCGGCGACCTGGGAGGGGATTCCGCTAGAGAACGCTTTCTCCGCCCGATTGCTGATTTTTCGTGAGTTTATGCACCATCACGGCTTCGATTCTGCACTGATTTTGCTATTACCAGCAGTTGCTGCGTGAAGAACTAGCGGTTTTCCTCTTCTCAGCTACTATTAACGGCGGTCAGCGTCCAGCAAGGATTCTGACCGCATTTTTTTGCTGGGAAATCGCCGATAGCATTCATCTACAGATATTCATTGCCAGGAAATTGCACTCGGGATATCTGACGTTGTAAGGTAATAACACAGCATGATTACCAAGGTCATGCCATCGCGTTGTCAGGATGCGACAGGATGTAGGGTGTTAATCAAGGAGGATGAGAGGACGGCCATTGGGCCATATTATGTTACCTGTATGATCTATTTTACGGATGACCGAATCATTATTATCTTGAATTTCCGTATGTCAGCGTAATAAAGCGCTGATCGATATGGCGGAGAGTCAATTTTATTTCAGGGAATCCAGTGAGGGGAAAGAACATGGTTGAACATTTCACAGGGAAATATGAAGTTGAACTTAAATTTCGCATCGACGATATAGCCGTTTTTAGGAATACGCTTTTTAGCCTTCATCCCGAGGCTTTCGTCTTTGAAAATAAAGAACATGATGTTTATTACGATGATGCAGAGAATAGTCTGCGACAGCAAAATATCAAAATGCTGGTGCGTCGTATGGAGCCATCGGGCATTAAGCTCTGGATTGTGAAAGGGCCAGGCGTCGATCGCTGTGAAGCGGTTAACGTTGAAGGCTTTGAAAAAACCGACAGCATGTTACAGACGTTGGGGTATCAACCTCTTTTTGAAATTCATAAAATCCGCAGCATCTACTTTTTAAACGCCTTCCATATTACGCTCGATTATATTGAATCACTGGGTTATTTCGTCGAAATATCAGTGATGACCGATGATGAAACCCAGTTGAAAGCACTCAGAGAACGGTGTATAGAGTGTGCGCTACGGCTTCAATTGCCATTGGATAATATTGAAACGAAATCTTATTATCAATTATTAGGCTTTAATTAATTGTTCTTTTCTGGTTATTGAATTGTTGTTTTTATTGTTCTATTTGCACACGGGGAAATGATGAAAAAATCTATTTCGGCGGCGCTGGCCACGTTAGTGATGGCGTTTTCTCTGTCCGTTCATGGCAGCGATGGGGTGCACTATAAAGACGGTGCCTACATCGGTAAAGCGCAGGGGAAGGCGGCAGAAGTTGAGGTCACGGTCAGCATTAAAGACGGGAAGATCGCCAATGCTGAAGTGTTGAAGCATGGCGATACGGAAGCGATGATGCTGAGCGCGACGGATCAGATTGTGCCGGAACTTATTGAGAAGCAGGACATTAACAAGGTGGATGCGGTAACGGGGGCAACGTTATCGAGTCAGGGCGTGATTAACGCAGTGAAACAGGCGCTGGAACAGGCCAAAGTCACACCGTAGTCGCACCGATTTTTGGCTATCACCGTTAATGAAGGCCTGAGTGATTAAGGAGTCGCACTGCCGTGGAAAACCTGCTGATGATTCTGCGTCACACGCCTTACTGGGTGTGGATCGTTTTGGGTTACCTGATTTATGCCGGCGTAAAAGCCAGCCAGCCACGGCAGCAATCGTTGGTGCGGATGTTGGTTGTGCCGATGATTTTCATGGTGTGGGGCATCAGTGCGATTTTTCATACGCTGCGGCTCCCGCTTGCGGCGGCGGGCGGATTTCTGCTGGCGTTGATCATCGGGCTGGGCATCGGATGGGCGTGGGGGAAAACGTCAGGAACCTACTTGCCGGAATCGCGCCATTTTCAACGCACCGGTTCGTGGTGGTCGCTGGTCTTGATGCTGCTGACGTTTTGTTCTCATTTCTACTTTTCCGTCCAGTTGGCTCTGTTTCCCGCGTTGGCGCATGACCCTGTATTCTGCCTGCTGTCCGGCGCGGCAAGTGGGATTACCGCAGGGATATTCAGCGGCGTCAGCCTGCGTTTGCTCAACCACATGCGCAAAATAAGACCGTCTCTGACGTAACAGGATAAAAAACAGTAGGTTGCTCAAACCGTCTGTCAACATTTGTCACAAAGCTTTTCTGCTGTATGAGTGCGCAGGGAAGGGCGGTAAATTATAATGCCGATGCCCATCCCTTTCATTTAACAGAATACTGTTTAAGTTATTGAAGAATGACTAAAAATTTTAAGCTTTCTCTTTTTGGCCTGTTAGTGCTGTCAACCCATGCTGTGATGTTGCCTCAGGCTATGGCGAAAGCGCCGACGTACTCCGCTGGCACTGCGCATCAGGAAATTGCTTCCGGTAGCGCCATGGTCGTGGATCTGCGTGATAACCACATCCTTTATTCCAGCAATCCTGATGTGGTGGTGCCGATTGCTTCGGTGACGAAACTGATGACGGCGCTGGTGGTGCTGGATGCCAATCAACCGTTGGATGAAATTATCTCTGTCGATATCAGCCAGACGAAAGAAATGAAAGGGGTCTACTCACGCGTTCGTCTGAACAGTGAGATCAGCCGCCGTGACATGCTGCTACTGGCGCTGATGTCATCAGAAAACCGCGCGGCGGCCAGTCTGGCGCACCACTATCCGGGCGGCTATCAGGCGTTTATCCGCGCGATGAATGCCAAAGCCCGTGCGTTGGGGATGGCCCACACGCGCTATGTGGAGCCGACCGGGTTGTCCATCAATAATGTCTCGACTGCCCGCGATCTCACCAAACTCCTGATTGCCAGCAAGCAATATCCGCTGCTGGGTCAGCTTAGTACCACTCAGGAGAAAACGGCGACGTTCTCCCACCCGGCGTACAGCCAGCCGTTCAGAAACACGAACCATCTGGTCTATAAAGAGGACTGGAGCATTCAGCTTACTAAAACGGGCTTCACGAATCAGGCAGGGCACTGTCTGGTGATGCGTACGGTCATTAATCAGCGGCCTGTTGCGCTGGTGGTGTTGGATGCTTTCGGTAAATACACGCACTTTGCGGATGCTAACCGCCTGCGTAAGTGGATTGAAACCGGTAAGGTCAGCGAGGTGCCTGCCGCCGCGTTGAGCTATAAGAAACAAAAATCACTGGCTTCCCGCCAACCGCAGAGCATGGCGAGTATCGAAACTGAATAATCAGAACTCCCCTTCCTGATGGTGTGGAAGGGGATGTCTTAACGGTGGCTGAGCAAGCCACCGCTTGCGACGGGCTGTCACGCTCGAGCGCGAAAATCTTCTACCACTTCACCCGCTTTTTTCACTTCGTCATCATGCGCCACTTCACGCCAGGTTTCCGCTAATGCATCCTGTAGCCAACGCTGCATGGCAGGCTGTGCTAACAGATGCTCACAATAGGCAGTGGCTTCCGGCGAAACGGGAAGCTGGTAGGTTTTGATACGGAAGACAACCGGCGCAAAGAAGGCGTCCACGGCTGAAAACTGTTTTCCTGCCAGAAACGGTCCGCCAAAGCGCGTCAGTCCTTCCTGCCACAGTTCGCAGATGCGGTTAATATCGTTACTGAGGGCAGGCGATATCTCATTCATTTTAACGCGCACGCCGCAGCTCATGGAGCAGATGTTACGCAGCTCGGTAAAGCCAGAATGCATTTCGGCAGCGGCACAGCGTGCCCAGGCGCGGGTTTTGGTATCAGCAGGCCAGACGCCGGGATGTTGTTCAGCCAGATACTCGGTAATCGCCAACGAATCCCAGACGGTGGTCTCGCCATCGATCAGGCAGGGAACTTTTGCCGTCGGCGAAAAGGCCTTAAAGGCCGGCTGTGACATGCCCGGCGCAAAGGCAACCAGTTTCTCTTCGAAAGGAATCGACAGCGCTTTCAACAGCACCCACGGACGCAGTGACCAAGAGGAATAGTTTTTATTGGCGATATACAGCTGATACATGTCTGATGCTCCTTGTGTTAACGAAGCCTTAGCATTAGCACGAAAGGTAGGAGAAATCATCTTGCATCGAGTCGCCCACGCGTGTGTATGAGAATCCGCGGTGAGAGAAAATCGAGGCGATGAATCACGGAGAGGTGATTCATCGTGGTTTATCAGGCCAAAATAATCTGTTGGCAATGCATCTGTAGTAATGACAGTTCGGGTTTATCCGCACTGGAGGCATCCGTCACGACCATATCGATTTCCGGCATGGTGGCATAGACAACCCGACTGGTGACGCCAATCTTGCTGCGATCCGCGAGGATAATGCGCGTTCTGGCATATTGCACCATGGATCGGGCAATGGCCGCCTCGTGGTGAGCAAAACTGGTGGCGCCGGAGGCGGCATCTATCCCGACCGGAGAGAGAAGCGCCACGTCGGCACGGTAGCGTTGCAGCTCATTAAGGGTCACATCACCGCTGGTTGCCTGTGCTGAGGCTCCCATGTATCCACCGAGTAGTATCACGCTATGCTGTGCGACAGATTCCGTTGCGGTGAGTTTCTGCGCGACGGTTAGGCTATTGGTGATGACGGTCATCCCCGGCATGGAGAGCAGTTCGTCGGCTAGCAGAGACGTTGTACTGCCAGCATCGATAAACAGGGTTTGCCCGGCCTTTAACTGCTGTACCGCTGCACGGGCAATGGCCTGCTTTTCTTTTTCACGCACGGTGTTGCGAATGGACAACGGCGGTTCCGGTTCCTGTGTTGTTGCCACGATCCCGCCATGGACACGGCGCAGGGCACCTGCCGCTTCCAGCTTCAGAATATCGCGTCGTACTGTTTCACGCGAAACGCCGAGATGTTGAATAATTTTCTCCGTGCTCACTCGGTTTAACGTTGAGAGCAAGGCCTGTATGCGATGTAACCGCGTTTCTTCTAACATAGCTGTCCATTCGTTGATGTTCTGAAACCAGTTACTATGATTTCCGCTTCTCTGTTACAAGATGCAGAAGTAGTGCCGTCATGGCAACAATCCCCATAATACAGGTCGAAAAGGCGGCAGCCTGTGACGTAAAGCCTGCTTCATCCAGTCGCATAACGGTGACGGCACCTAAAGGCAGCGATGGCGTGACCAAAAAAATCACGGCCGATAGTGTAACCATTGAGCGCATGAATAAAAACATGGCGACCGAAATCAGCGTGACACGCATCGCTGGCAGGTAGACATCGCGCAGAATGCGCACCACGCCACCACCTAAAACCGTTGTGGC
Organism: Pectobacterium polaris; assembly: GCF_002307355.1. NCBI lineage: Bacteria > Pseudomonadati > Pseudomonadota > Gammaproteobacteria > Enterobacterales > Pectobacteriaceae > Pectobacterium > Pectobacterium polaris. The sequence goes on from NZ_CP017481.1 coordinate 2,971,724, forward strand.
ATCTTCCATCGCATGCGGCACGTTACGTATCCCCATCATCATCGTGGTGTAGCCCTGCGTGTGGTAGTGATAATAATTGCATAATGCCACCAGCAGTGCCGATCCATACAGCATACCCCAGGGAAGATCGGCGGTATTGAATGTGAACACATAAGATAGCCCCAATACCAAACCGGGAACGGCAACAGGCAGTGCGCTAAGCAGCACGGCGGCATTGGCGACTTTGCCCGGTTGACGGTGAATACCGAATGTGAGCAGGAATAGCAGCGCGGTGCCGACCACCGCCGCCAGTGCGGAAATCCAGACTGACGTCCACAGTGGCGTATAGCCGCCTGCGAGATCGATATCGTAATGTTTTAGGGTCAGGTCCAGACGGTACGGCCATAGGCGTATCATGCTGGCGATAATGACGGTGCCAATCACGGCGACAATCGTGAGTGCGATAGCCATGGTTGCCAGATAGAACGACATATCGCGTGTGCGTAATGGCTGCGGAACGTGTGGGATAGCCGCCTGTGTTCCGATGGCTTTTTGCCGTCTGGCCGTTGCGCGTTCTATCCAGATCGATGCGGCAGCAGGCAGCAGGAGTAGGATCCCGACGACGGCTCCCATGCCGAATTTCATCTGGCCGCTGACCTGGCTGTAGATTTCGGTTGCCAGCACCGAGAAGTTACCGCCGATGACAATGGCGTTGCCGAAATCCGTGATCGTAATGGTAAAGATGACAAAGGCCGCACTCAGCAGGCCATATCGCAGGCCGGGAAGGGTGATATCCAAAAATTGTCGCCAGTCGGACGCGCCCAGAACGTTAGCCGCTTCATACTGACGGGTATCGCTATGGCGCAGCGTGGTACGAATGATCAGAATCGCCTGCGGCAGCGCGTACAGGACGTTGGCAATCAATAGCCCCCAAAAGCCATAAATATCCAATCGCACGCCAAGAAGATTACCGATGATACCGTTTCTCCCCAACAGAAAAATCAGTCCTAATCCCAACACCAGCGAAGGGGCTAGTATAGGAAGCGCGGTTGAAAAGGCGATAAAACGTTTGGCGGGCATGGCAGTACATTCCAGCCCATAGGCGACAATAAATCCCAGCAAGAGGGTGACCAACGTGGTAACGACGCCGAGTAATAGACTGTTTGCTGTTGCCCGCCAGATGCCGGGCGAGTCCGTCAGTGCCAAATAGTTTGATAGCCCCACGGTGCCGCTTTGATCGTCCAGCAGGCTGTGCCAAACGATGCTCAGCATGGGTATGCCGAAAAACATGAGTAACGCCAGTAGCGGGAGCCACAGGCACAGACGGGATAGCCAGCGATCGCTAACGGTTTGCGGAGGGAGACGTGATTGATTCATGCTTGCACCCAGGCGCAGTCTTCTGCGCGAATCGAAAGATGAACAAATTCACCAGGGGACCAGTTGACGGCGCTGCTGGTCTCGACCAAGAGCGGCTGTGATTTCCACATCACCTGCACGCGTTGGATGCTGCCGAGGAAGCTGGTGCTGATGACCTTCCCTTCCGCGCTTTCAGCTTTATGCAGGGCAATCCGTTCAGGGCGAATAAACAGTTCAGCGTCTTCCGGCGGCGCAGGTTCCTGTGCCGAGGGGATCAGTTCAGGCATGCAGGTGCTGACGACATTGCGCGACAGTAAATTACTGTGTCCCATGAATTCGGCAACGAAACGTGTGCGTGGGCTGGTATAGAGTTCGTGTGGTGTCCCTTCCTGCACAATACGTCCGCCGTGCATACAAATGATTTTATCCGCCATGCTCATCGCTTCTTCCTGATCGTGTGTGACCATCAGGGTTGGAATGCCGAGTCGCTGTTGCACGTCACGTAACTCCTGACGTAGTCCGGCACGTACGCGCGCATCCAGTGCCGAAAGGGGCTCATCCAGTAATAGCAGAGAAGGGTTGACCGCCAGTGCACGTGCAATAGCGACGCGCTGTTGTTGTCCTCCCGAAAGCTGATTAGGGTAACGATCGCCGAATCCGCTCAGGCGTACGGTATCCAGCAGGTCATTAACGCGTGCGGTCATTTCCTCTGCTGGGGTCTGGCGGATTTTCAGCCCATAGCCAATATTTTGTGCAATCGTCATGTGGGGAAAGAGTGAGTAGGACTGAAAGACGATGCCAAAGCCCCTTTCTCGCGCAGGCACGTTGACCAGATCGCGATCGTCTAACGTGATTTTCCCTCCATCGCAGCTTAGCAACCCGGCAATGATGCGCAGCAATGTCGTTTTGCCACAGCCGCTGGGGCCAAGCAGGCAGACAAATTCGGCATTGTCGATCGACAAATTGATACGGTCGAGAGCGACATAGCCCTCAAAGCTTTTATAAAGATTTTGAATAACCAGAGCCATGAATGCGACCTCTTAATTACGGCTGCCGCGAAGGGATAAAGTACGCTGCGCGGCAGTCTTTACTGCGAATACAGACCATTATCGGCCGATGGATTTTTGCCAAGTTGCCAGTGTGGCGTCGCGTTCGTTGGCGCTTTTGGTGAAGTCCACAGGGTAGAGTACGTGTGTGAGATCGGCTGGCAGACCTGCCATTTGCGCGGCTTTGGACTGTTCAACGCCAGGGATTGTCACGATCTCTTTATATTTGGTGTACAGCGCGGCGGCATGACTGGAAAGTGTCCAGTCGAGGAAGCGTTTGGCATCCGGTTTGTTCTTGGCGGCGCTCATCAGAGCGGAGGCCTCCAACTCATAGCCTGCGCCATCGTTTGGGATCACCATTTTGACCGGGTAGCCTTCTTCAATTGACTGCATCGCGGCGAAAGCCAGTGATACACCAATAGCGTATTCCCCTGTACGTGCTGCTTTACACGGGCGCGATCCTGACTTGGTGTATTGGGCAATATTGCCATCCAGCGATTTCAGAAAGGCCCAGCCGTTTTGTTCCCCCTTCGATTGCAGCAGTGCGGCGATTTGCAGGTAGCCTGTGCCGGAGGAAACGGGGTTTGGCATCACGACCTCACCTTTATAGATCGGGTTAGTCAGATCCTGCCAGGACGCGGGAACGGGAAGTTTCTTGGCCTTTAGCGCTTCGGTGTTGACGCAAAAGGCTGCCATATAGCCCGTTGCAGCAAACCATTTGTGATCGGGAGCGCGGTAGGTAGCCGCGAGGTTATCACTGCCTTTGGCCTCGTAGGGTTCCAATAAGGCAGATAAACGCGGATCCATCACGCTGGTAACGGCCCAGCCCCAAATGACGTCATGTTGTGGATTTTTGGATTCAGCCAGAATCCGTGGGCCAAGGTCGCCAGTGGACAAGCGCAATACGTTAATTGTCAGGTCGGGCAAATCCTTCTTGGCCTGCGCGACGTAATCCTTGATCTCATCTTCTTCCAGAGAGGTATAGACCGTGATGGTGCCTGCGTGTGCCGCAGCGTTAACCAGTGTGGTACAGGTGAGCGCAGCGATCAGACTGGCGCGGCGAAATGAAAATCGGTTCATAAATGTTCCCCTACGGTTGTGGAAAATATTGGCATCGGTGTTCCCCTCGTCTCGAACGGCGTATTGCTCGTTCTGTGTATTTTTGTGTTTATCGCGAGTGGTCTGAAGTTTTAGCACTAATCGTGCCATTTTCTAATTTGGTGAGGGGTTATGTAAAAATATATATATTTATTAATGAATTGTTGGTATCCGTATCCATGTGAACGAATAGGTAAACGGATGCGTTGAACAATGCATTACTTTTTATGACGAGTTTATTGCACTTTTTTGGCATTTTTGTGCATCAAAAAAGTGCATTTTTTTGTATTTGTGTATTTTATTGCTTTTGGTGTAGGGTGAGTGTTATCTGAACATGCGCGATGCGTTTTATCCCTGTGATACGCAGTCGGGCCACAACCTTTGAAACAGGAATTATTATGGCGACACGCTCAACTATCATGGATACCAACAGCTTTCGCGCTGAGCATGCGGATGCGCTGGATGAGGATACCCGCAGACTGACGAATAGGCGGACTCAGGTGTTAGGGGATTCCTACCGTTTGTTCTACCGTAATCCGGTCCATCTGGTTCGCGGTGAGGGGCAATATCTGTGGGATGCTGCCGGACATAAGTATCTGGATGTCTACAACAATGTTGCCAGTATCGGGCACTGTCATCCTGCGGTCATCAATGCGGTTCACGAGCAAATGCGTCTGCTCAATACCCATACCCGTTATTTGCACGAACGTATCCTGGATTACTCTGCGGATATTCTGAGCACTGTGCCAGCCGCCATCAATAAGGCGATGTATATGTGTACCGGGTCGGAGGCTAACGATCTGGCGATTCGTGTGGCGCGTGCCTATAGTGGCGGAACGGGCATTATTGTGAGCCGAGAAGCCTACCATGGGACCAGTGAGTTAACGTCTGGCGCGTCGCCTGCGCTCGGAAGCGGTCAGGCTTTGGCGGCAACAACGCGCCTTGTGCCTGCTCCCGATCGCTATCGGGTAAATGCGCCAGACCTGGGTGCTTGGTTCGCGCAGCAAATTCAATTGCAAATTGATGACATGGCAGCGAACGGCATCAAATTTGCCGGTTTTCTGGCTGATTCCATTTTTTCTTCGGATGGCGTATTACCGGGACCGGCTGGCTACCTGAAACCGGCGATCGATGTGGTTCATGCCAATGGCGGGATTTTCATCGCCGATGAGGTCCAGCCCGGTTTTGCCCGCACGGGTGAGCATTTTTGGGGATTCGGTCGGCATGGGATCGTGCCTGATGTCGTGACGCTGGGCAAACCTATGGGCAACGGTATACCGGTGTCGGCATTATTGGCAAAAGCCGATGTGCTGGCGGCATTCAGCGATGAAATTCCCTACTTCAATACCTTTGGTGGAAATCCGGTATCGATGGCGGCCGCACAGGCGGTATTCAACGTTATTCATGAGGAAGGTTTACAGGAACATAGCCGCATTGTCGGGGAAAAATTGAAGCGGGAACTGATGCTGCTTGCCGATCGCCATGCGTGTATCGGCGATGTGCGCGGAGCAGGGCTGTTTATCGGCTTTGAACTGGTCAGCGATCGCGAAACAAAAGCGGCGGATAAAGCGCTGGCGCTGGATGTGGTCGAGCAACTTCGAGCTGAGCGAGTTCTCACGTCAGTTGCGGGCCCCTATGGCAATGTGCTGAAGTTACGCCCGCCGTTAGCCTTTCAGGAGCATGACATTGATTGGCTGGTTGGGGCACTCGATCGCGCGTTAAGCTTGCAGTCACATCGGCGTTAATTTCCCTTCAGATACGCATGCGTCGGTCGCCGTCCGCCGCATGCAGCTCTATGCCATGCGTTTTCCCCGTCGCTGCCCTCGCTGAATGTGAGTTTTGCGTATCGTTTAGCATTATTCTTGCAGTTTTTATTAAATGAAACCTCAACAAATGCACTATATTACGCGCTGTGCATTTGAGTGCGTCGGTGCGGCAACCACTATCGGGAAGCCTTATTCGCTTAAGGCAGGAGAAGGTGTTTTTTGCCTTGTCAGAGAAGGGATGTGACCGTCGGAATCTTCAACCTGTCTTGTGCTTCAGCGCGCTGTTCTGACTCTGACGCCTGGATTGACTGGGTCTTTATAACGAATGAAATGGCTTACTTCACTGACTATAGCAATTGGACTTGCCTGTAATCCGGCGTTTGCGCAGGAGCTGACGTCTGCGCCGGCCTCAATATCGCCTTCACATCAGCAACGTGATGCGTTTGTCACGGATCTGCTGAAGAAAATGACGTTGGAAGAGAAAATCGGCCAGCTCCGATTAATCAGCGTCGGGACGGATAACCCGAAAGAAGCCATTCGGGAAATGATCAGAAACGGCCAGGTTGGCGCGATTTTTAATACAGTGACCCGTCCAGATATCCGTGAGATGCAAGATCAGGTGATGCAGCTCAGCCGCCTGAAGATCCCGCTGTTTTTCGCCTACGATGTGGTGCATGGCCAGCGCACGATTTTCCCTATCGCGCTGGGCCTAGCTTCTAGCTGGGATATGGACGCGATTGCGAAAAGTGCGCGCGTAGCGGCGTATGAAGCGACGGAAGACGGTCTGAACATGACCTGGGCGCCGATGGTGGATATCACCCGCGATCCGCGCTGGGGCCGTGTGTCAGAAGGCTTCGGTGAAGATACCTGGCTGACCAGCAAAATTGCCGGTGTGGTAGTCAAATCCTTTCAGGGCGATGACGTAACCGGACGCCACTCGCTGATGACCAGCGTAAAACACTACGCGCTCTACGGTGCGGTGGAAGGCGGACGCGACTATAACACCGTGGACATGAGCCCTCAGCGCATGTTCCAGGACTATATGCCGCCTTACAAAGCGGCGATTGACGCGGGCAGCAGCGGCGTGATGGTCGCGCTGAACTCAATCAACGGTACGCCAGCTACTTCCAACAGTTGGTTGCTGAAAGACGTTCTGCGCGATCAGTGGAATTTCAAAGGCATTACCATTACCGATCACGGCGCGATTAAAGAACTGATTAAGCACGGCGTGGCAAGCGATCCGCGTGATGCATCGCGTCTGGCGATTAAATCCGGTATCGGCATGAGCATGAGCGACGAGTATTTCGTGCGCTATCTGCCTGAGCTGGTGAAAAGCGGAGCGGTGAGCGTGCAGGAGATCGACGATGCCAGCCGTCAGGTGCTGAACGTGAAATATGATATGGGGCTGTTTGAAGATCCGTATCGTCATTTGGGGCCAGTCGGTTCCGATCCGGTAGATACTAACGCGGAAAGTCGCTTACACCGTCTGGATGCGCGTGACGTGGCGCGTAAGAGTCTGGTGCTGTTGAAAAACCGCCTGCAAACGCTGCCGTTGAAGAAAGAAGGCACGATTGCCGTTGTGGGGCCATTGGCTGACAGCCAGCGCGATACGATGGGAAGCTGGTCTGCTGCGGGCGTCACGAAACAGACGATTACCGTTTATCAGGGCCTGAAGAATGCCGTCGGCGATAAAGCCACCATTCTTTATGCTAAAGGTGCCAACGTCAGTAATCACAAGGGTATTATCGATTTCCTGAATCAGTATGAAGATGCTGTTCAGGTGGATAAACGTCCGCCGCAGGTCATGATCGATGAAGCGGTAGCCGCAGCGAAGAAGGCGGATGTCGTCGTCGCGGTTGTTGGCGAAGCGGCCGGGATGGCGCATGAAGCGTCCAGCCGTTCGAACATCGACCTGCCGCAAGGCCAGCGTGACCTGATTGCCGCGCTGAAAGCCACGGGTAAACCGCTGGTTCTGGTACTGATGAACGGACGCCCTCTGGCGCTGGTGCGTGAAGATCAGCAAGCTGATGCGTTACTGGAAACCTGGTTCAGCGGTACGGAAGGTGGCAATGCGATCGCCGATGTGCTGTTTGGTGACTATAACCCGTCTGGCAAGCTGCCGATGTCGTTCCCGCGTTCTGTCGGCCAGATCCCGATTTATTACAATCACCTGCCGTCCGGCCGTCCTTACACGCCGGAAAATCCAGGCAAATACACCTCTCACTACTACGATGAGGCCAACGGGCCGCTCTATCCGTTCGGTTACGGCTTGAGCTACACCACGTTCAGCGTGTCAGACGTGCGTTTGTCCAGCCAGACAATGAAGCGTAACGGCACGATCAACGCCAGCGTAACGGTGAAAAACACCGGCAGCCGCGCAGGGGAAACGGTAGTCCAGTTGTATCTCCATGATGTGGTGGCTTCCATCAGCCGTCCGCTGAAAGAGCTGCGTGGTTTTGAGAAAGTGATGCTACATCCGGGAGAATCCCGCACGGTCACCTTCACGCTCGATCAGGACGCGCTGAAGTTCTACAATGCCCGCATGCAGCAGGTGGTGGAACCCGGTAAGTTCGACGTGATGATTGGTCTGGATTCACAGCGAGTGAAGAGCGATAGCTTCACCCTGCTATAATGATGTTTGTCTCGCCGCCGGGAATACTGGCGGCGAGATGGATTGTGATGACCGTAATACAGTGTAATCGTCGGAGAATCAGGGATTGCAGGAGAAAGGTATGCCGTTGACTGAAGTGGTGCTGGTTGATGAAAATGACAGGCCAACGGGCGTAATGGAAAAGCAGGAAGCGCATGTAAAAGGAGCATTACATCGTGCGATTACCGTCTATGTTTTCAACTCTCGCCAGCAGTTGTTATTGCAGCAGCGCGCAGAGGAGAAATATCACAGCGGCGGTTTATGGAGTAACACCTGCTGTAGTCACCCTGCGCCCGGTGAAGAGACGTTGCAGGCAGCACATCGCCGCTTGTATGAGGAAATGGGTTTACGCTGTGCGCTGACGCCGATGTTTACGCTGACCTATCGTTTGCCGCTGGATAACGGGCTGATTGAGCATGAACTGGGGCATGTGTATTTTGGCGTGACGGACGATGTGCCGCAGATAAATCCCGATGAAGTGTCGAACTATGTATACCAGTCGATAGACGAGATTGCCCAGCAGATGGCGACGACGCCCGAACAGTTTACAGCCTGGTTCCAACTGACCTTCGCACGTATTCCTGAGTACTGGCAGACGTTTCAGTCAGAGCAATCACATTAGTTAAAACAGTCGCATTAGTTAAAAAATCACGTTAGCTCGAACAACCACGTTAGACTAAATAACCGCGTTAATTGCCGTGTTTCCGTGTGGCACCGTTCGTGCGTTAGTGTATTGGTGCCGTAAGAATAGAGTGAACGCGGCGGGCCGAAAGCCTCAGCCCGAGTGCACGATAATAATGTAACCCACCAGCATCATGCCGGAGATGCCACCTAAGGCAAGCAGGGAAAAGAGACCGATAATACCGATTTTTTTAAGAGTCATCAGGTTATCCTTTTGTTAATTGCCCCGAATTATAAAGCCTTCCGCCCATGAAACAAGGCCAAAACGCTCCGCGCTTTTTAACTGCCCTTCATTACCGAAATAACAATTAGTAAAACGACAATTATCGAAATAACAGCAGTAGACCGAAAAACATCAGAATGACACCGGCTCCGCGCTCAATCGGGTTAAGCCAGCGGGTTAAACGCTGCTGAATCAGCGGGCGAGCGATCAGCGCGGCGATCAACAGATCCCACACCAGAACGACAGAAAACATCCAGCTACCGCTGACGACTTGCTGCGTAGGTGTCACATGTTGCCCAAGAATGCTGGTCATCAGACTGATGTAGAACAGCATGTTCTTGGGATTCAACAGCGCCGAGCCGAGCCCCAGCAGGATTTGTTTACGCAGCGTCGGGCAACTGTCGGACTGCTGATCCGCCTGTAGCGACAGCACAGAGAGACTTTTCACTAGCTGATAACCAATCCAGAGCAGATAAGCGGCACCGCCTAACTCGATGAGGGTAAACAGCGTGGGTGAATGTTGAATGCCTGCCCAGCCGATCGCCGCCAGCAGAATGTAAATGCCGTTGCCTAGCGCGATGCCCAGACAAATTCCCGCACTGCCGCGCAGTCGGTAGCGAATGGCGTAGGCTGTCAGCAGAAAGAAGTCTGGGCCAGGACTTAGAAGCGCCACAAAATGCGCCAGCGCCAGAGCAGGAAAATGGGTGGGAAAGAGCGAATCGGCGGAAAAAAGCGTACTGATAAACATGATATTTCTGACCTCAATAAGTAATCGAGGCCAGTCTAGACAAGGTGTTCGGCTATTTATTGTCAAATATTGATCGCGCGTACTGACCCGGCGTTGCGGCGGTGTATTGTACAAACGTTTTGTGGAAATGGCTTTGATCGCAGAAGCCGCTTTGATAGCTGGCATCAACCAGCGGTGTGCCCTGTTTCAGCAGCGATTTGGCATACTCAATGCGGGCATTATTCAGGAAGGCCATCGGTGTAATGCCGGTATCGTGACGAAACTGCCGCACGATGGTTTCACGCCGCAGGTTCAGCTCCTCTGCCAGCGTTTCCAGCGAGGGCGACTCTTGTAAATTATTCAGCAGACGTTCGCGTACGTGTCGCGTCGTGGTTTGCGAAGCATGATGGGGTAAGGCGGGTAAGCAGGATGGCGCAGGTTGGCAATATTGTCGCCAAATGGGCTCCAGCATCGCTTTGAGCTGGTTATCTGCCGATGTTATGTCTCCCCGATACAGTAGAGCAACCACGTGCTGATAACGTATAAACAGGGCGGGATCGCGCAGAACAACGCGGTTGCAATGCAAGGTCTCCGCCCGATAACCACAGTGAGCCGCGATCTGATCGAGACACCATTCGGTATCCAGATAAAGCATGTGATAACTGCGTGTTTTTCCGGGCAGCGGGTTACAGCTGTGCGGCTGTTGAGGATCGATGAAGATCAGATCGCCAACCTGTAAGTGATGGGTTTCGTTGCGGTAATGGCAAAGCGTTTCGCCGTGTTCTATCGCGCCAATCGAGAACTGCGCATGGCTGTGTGTTTTATAGGCGTGGCTGCTGTTGCGCGTGCTGCGGCTTTCAACATGCGGTAGTCGTGGCGAAAACCAGTACGATTGGTTAATGGCGTGGACTGAAGACATAACTTACCGCTCGTGACAAATAGGGGGCTTAACCCTAATCGCTGGGCAGACGATTGTCGAGGTCGGAATGGTCACGAACGTGATATCGGCTGACGTCGCCGGGCGTCTGTGGGACAATGGCGGCCAGATTACCCAGATACAGAGTATGCATGACGCTGTCCCCCGCAATAAAATTGCAGATTGGTCAATGGTATAAGGCCCTGCAAGAGCAAATCCCGGATTTTATTTCCCGCGTTCCCCAGCGACAGATGATTGCCGAAGTGGCGAAAACGCTAGCGGGTGATTACCCGCGCCATTTGGCTATTGAAGCGCCAACCGGCGTCGGGAAAACGCTTTCTTACCTGATTCCGGGTATTGCGGTAGGGCGTGCGGAGGACAAAACGCTGGTGGTCAGCACCGCGAATGTGGCGTTGCAGGATCAGATTTACAGCAAAGATTTGCCGCTGTTGCAGAAGTTTATTCCCGAACTGAAATTCACCGCTGCATTTGGCCGCCGTCGTTATATTTGCCCACGTAATTTGGCGATGTTGGCAACCGATCCCGATGCGCAGGGGGATTTACCGCTCTTTCTGGATGATGAACTGATGTCCGCCAGCAAGGAGGAAAAACGGACCTGTGTGCGGCTTGAAAAAGCGCTGCAAGGTCATGCCTGGGATGGGCTGCGCGATCATTATCAGGATTCAATTGACGATAGCCTGTGGCAGAAATTGTGTACAGACAAAGCGAACTGCCTTGCGCACAACTGTCATTATTACCGCGAGTGCCCGTTCTTTATCGCCCGGCGTGAGATCGAGCAGGCCGATGTTGTCGTCACCAACCATGCGCTGGTGATGGCGGCGATGGAAAGCGAATCGGTACTTCCTCCTCCTAAGAATCTCCTGTTGGTGCTCGACGAAGGCCACCATATCCCCGACGTTGCCCGCGATACGCTGGAGATGTCTGGTGATATTCATCCGGCTTATATGATGGCGCAACTGGAACAGCTGGTACAGCTTATCGGCCAGTGCATGGCGCAATTTGCGCCTAAATCACCGCCGCGACTCGCTAACAGCGAGCGGTTAACCAGCCACTGTGAGGAGATCCGCGAGTGCGTGCTGTCTTTCTCGCAAATGTGCGGGCTGTTTCTTCCGCATGACGGGCAGGAAACCGAATACCGTTTTGCGATGGGCAAAATGCCGGATGAAATGCGTGAACTCTGCGTGCGGTTGTTCAAACTGACGGACACGCTGCGGGCGCTGGCGGAGTATATGCTTAACGATCTCAGCGAGAAAACCGGCAAGCATGACGTGGTGCGCGTCTATCAGGCATTACTGAAAATGAGTCGCCAACAGGGCTACCTTGAGTCTATGAGTAAACTGTGGCGATTGGCGGCGATGGAGAAATCATCGAACGCACCGGTCTCCAAATGGATAACGCGGGAAATGCGCGATAACCAGCCGCATCTTCACCTGCACTGTGCGGGCATTCGCGTCTGCGATCAGCTTGAAAGGCTGCTGTGGGGGAAGGTATCGCACGTTGTGATGACCTCGGCAACGCTGCGCTCGCTGAACAGTTTTTCTCGTATACAGGAGCTTTCTGGCCTGAGCGAGCAGGAAGGGGACACTTTCATCGCGCTGGATTCGCCGTTCAACCACCGCGAGCAGGGGCGTCTGGTGATTCCCAAAATGCGTTATGAACCGCTGATGGAATCTGAAGCGCAGCATATTGCTGAAATGGCGCAATTTTTCCGAGCGGAGCTAAAACAGGATAAGCATAAAGGGATGCTGATGCTGTTTGCCAGCCAGCGTGCGATGCAGCTCTTTCTGACGCAGGTGACCGATTTACGCCTGATGCTACTGGTTCAAGGAGATAAGCCGCGCTACAGGCTGGTCGAGCTACATCGTCAGCGGGTACAGGAAGGCCAGACCAGCGTGCTGATTGGTTTGCAGTCCTTTGCGGAAGGGTTGGATCTGAAAGGGGAGCTCCTTACTCAGGTGCATATCCATAAAATTGCGTTTCCGCCTATCGACAGCCCGGTCATTCTGACGGAAGGCGAATGGTTAAAAAGCCTCAAACGGCATCCGTTTATCGTACAAAGTTTGCCTAGCGCCTCGTTTAACCTCATCCAGCAGGTTGGACGCCTTATTCGTAGCCATGACTGCTTTGGTGAAATCGTCATTTACGATCGTCGCCTGTTGACTAAAGGCTATGGCGCACAGCTGCTGGCGGCGCTGCCCGTCTTCCCGATTGAACAACGGGATATGCCATAACAAAATCCTCTATATCAGTCCCCCGAATAAGGGGGTAATTAGTCCCTATTTAGCGCTATATTTTTTTATTCTTATTTGTTAGATTTGTCTCGGAACAGCAAGGATGCCGTTAATACGTGTGACAAAGTATGTCATTACGTAGCGCGGTTTTATCAACCAAGGACAGGAACCGTGATGAAAATTAACGCAGTGAATAAAAATTCCTTCCTTTTCAAAAATGAATGCCGCTTGGCATCCGTTTCTCTTGCTGTCCATATCAATACCAATAATAAAAATTAGTCACCGTGACCTTATTATTTATCATCTGAAAATAATTGGCGTTCTTTCTTAATTATTTCCTTATAGAGATAATTTTTATTTATATGCGTTTTTTGGATATAAATATTTTTAGTGAGCTTTGTCTACCCAGGAAAGGATTAGACCGCGGCTATGTGCGGTACATGCAATACCTCGATTGCATGAAGGGATTTAGGATTCTGATCATCCCGATCAGACTTATGGAGAAGAAAAGATGGCTTTACGAGATGAAGATAAGGATACCGCTGAATCGGCATTGCATGCAGCGGGTACGGGATATAGTGATGTGTACGACTTGTATAATTACCACTCCCGTGGCGATGGACAGCTTAATGGCAAACCCTCGTTCACAAGCGATCTGGCAGCCAAGGAAATCGTCCGCGACGGCCTGACCTGGAATGGCACGAATGTATTCGGTAAATCCGCTAATTTGACCTATTCGTTCTTACAGAACGTGAAGTCTATCCCTTCTGGCGATCAGGGCTTTGTGAAATTCAGCGCAGCCCAGGAACAACAAGCCAAACTGTCTCTACAATCGTGGTCAGATGTCGCTAATATCACGTTTACTCAGGTTAGCGCTACTCAAAAAGCCACCATCACGTTTGGTAACTACACCCGTGATTCAAGTGGCCGACTGGACTACGATACTCAGGCTTATGCTTATATGCCGGGTAACCACTCGGCAGCGGGCAGCGCCTGGTTTAACTACAACGCCGACACGGTGCGTAATCCGGCGACGGAATACGGCAAGCAGACGCTGACGCATGAAATCGGCCATGCGCTGGGCCTGAATCACCCGGGTTCTTACAATGCCGGCGAAGGCAACCCGACCTACCGCGATGTAACCTACGCGGAAGATACACGCCAGTTCAGCCTGATGAGCTACTGGAGTGAGCAAAACACTGGGGGCGATTTCCAGGGGCACTATGCTGCGGGTCCGCTGATTGATGACATCACAGCGATCCAATATCTGTACGGCGCAAACATGAACACGCGTACCGGTGACACGGTATACGGTTTCAACTCCAATACCGGCCGTGATTTCTATACCACCACCAGCAATAGCCAAAAACTGATTTTCTCCGTTTGGGATGCAGGTGGTAACGATACGTTTGATTTCTCTGGTTACAGAAACGATCAGCGTATCAACCTGAATGAAGGCGGTTTCTCTGATGTTGGCGGCCTGAAAGGTAACGTCTCTATCGCTCACGGCGTCACGATCGAAAACGCCATTGGCGGCTCCGGCAATGATATTATTATCGGCAATGACGCGAATAATATCCTGAACGGTGGTGCAGGCGATGACGTCATTTACGGCGGCGGCGGTGCAGATACGCTGACGGGCGGTGCGGGCAAAGATATTTTTGTCTATGCCAGCGCGAGCGATTCTTCCTATAAGAACGGCTATGACACCATCACTGATTTCCAACGCGGCATCGACAAAATCGATCTGTCAGCGTTGAATCAAAAAGGTGATTTGCAGTTCGTCAATTCATTCACCGGACTGGGTAATGAAGCATTGCTTAACTGGAATGCCGATAGCAATACCACCGATCTGTGGCTGAATTTTGCCGGTCAGACCACGCCAGACTTTGTTGTACATATTGTTGGTCAGCCTTCTGCGGCAACCGATTTTATCGTGTGATGTAGCAAGGACGGGGTAACCCCCGTCCTTTTCTGTTATCGACTTGGGGCCACTATGAAAAAGTTAATCATCGCGGCGCTGTTAAGTGCAATAAGCGGAGGATGTATGGCGAGTAGTTTGAAGTTGCCTTCAGCAAGTGAGCTAAGCGGCGTATGGCAATTGCGTGGCGGGGAACAGCAGTGTGAGGTCGTGCTGCACAATACGCCGTTAGTGGATAACACCTGGCGTCTTGAGGGTGATGCACCGTGCTTAAAAGCGCTGCTGCCGGATGTGCCTGCTGGATGGCGGCCGACGCCGGACGGTATCACGCTGACGAAAGAACAGGGCCAGTCCGTGGCGTTCTTTAGCAAGGAAAAAGAGGGCTATACGCTGATATTGCCTGATGGCAGTGCACGTACGTTGCATAAACAGCCCTGACAGGAGAGGCAAACGCAGTGAGTCAACTAGCAAATAAGGAACGTTCGTTGTTGAGTATACTGCGTCCTTTCCGGCGCAGCTTTTGGAGCATTGGGATTTTCAGCGCCATCGTTAATCTACTGATGCTGTCGCCTTCGATTTATATGCTTCAGGTTTACGATCGCGTACTGGCTTCGGGGAATGGCACCACGTTGCTGATGCTTACTCTGCTGATTGCCGGTCTGGGGATATTCATGGCGGCACTCGAATGGGTGCGAAGTCTGGTGGTCGTAAGGCTCGGCACCCGTATCGATCTGCAACTGAATCAGCAGGTCTTCAACGCCGCATTTGAGCGCAATCTGGAAGCGGGAGAGGCCAAAGCGGGTCAGGCGCTGAACGATCTCACGCTATTGCGGCAGTTTATTACAGGCAACTCACTGTTTGCCTTCTTCGATATTCCCTGGTTTCCCTTCTTTTTATTAGTGCTGTTCCTGATCCATCCGGTTCTCGGCCTGTTGGCGCTGGGAGGAACGGTGGTGCTGGTGCTGCTGGCATGGCTGAATCAGTATCTCACCACGTCGCCTTTGGAAGAGGCAAACCATGAAGCGTTACAGGCGACCCATCTTGCGGATACGCAACTGCGTAATGCCGAAGTCATTGAATCGATGGGGATGCTGCCTAATTTGCGCCGTCGTTGGCTGGGGCAACACTACCGTTTTATTACGCTGCAAAATCTGGCGAGCGAACGGGCCGCGGTTGTCGGGGCTGCATCAAAACATGCGCGTATTTTTCTGCAATCGCTGATGCTCGGTGTGGGGGCCATGCTAGCGATTAAGGGCGAAATCACACCGGGGATGATGATTGCGGGATCAATTCTTGTCGGGCGCGTGTTGAGCCCTATCGATCAATTGATCGGTATTTGGAAGCCGCTGAGCAGCGCGCGGCAGGCCTGGTATCGACTCAGCCGTATCATGACGGCTTATCCGCCCAAAGCGGAAGCGATGGCGCTGCCTGCGCCGGTTGGTCAGCTCAGCGTCGAGAATGTGTTATTGCAGACGCCGCAAGGGGCATCAAGATTGCAGGATATCCATTTCTCGCTTCAGGCAGGCGAAACGTTGGCGATTCTGGGCGCATCGGGTTCAGGTAAATCGACGCTGGCACGTCTGCTGGTTGCGACGCAAACCCCGACGCGTGGCAAGGTTCGACTGGATGGGGCCGATCTCAGTCAGGTAGATAAAACGGCGTTTGGCCCGGCAATGGGCTATCTGCCACAGGATGTGCAGCTCTTTAAGGGCACGCTGGCGGAGAATATTTCCCGCTTTGGCGAGCATGACGCGGAAAAAATTATCGCAGCGGCGAAGCTGGCTGGCGTCCACGAAATGATTCTTAGCCAACCGCAGGGATATGACACGCCGCTTGGTGCTGACGGCAACGGGCTGTCGGGCGGGCAACGGCAACGTATCGCTCTGGCGCGTGCGGTGTATGGCGACCCCTGCCTGCTGGTACTCGATGAGCCAAACTCCAGCCTCGATAACGAAGGCGAAATGGCGCTGGCGCAGGCGATTTCGCATCTTCAGAAGCGGGGAGCGACGGTGATACTGATTACGCATCGTCCCGCCTTAACCACGCTGGCGCATAAAATTCTGGTGCTCAATCAGGGTAAGCAACAGCGCTTTGGGCCAGCGCGCGACATTCTGAACGAATTGCAGCCGCGTCGTGCCGCCAATCAAGCACAAATGACACCTGCCGCCGCTGTCCAGCCGTAACAGGGAATGATGAATACAGGGAAAGACATGTCCGCATCAGAAATAAGCGAAGAGAGTATGAACCAGACGGCGCGGAGCGATGAAAAACGTGCCGTGCGTCTGGGGTGGTTGCTGGTGCTCGCCGGGTTCGGCGGTTTTCTCCTGTGGGCACTGTTTGCACCGCTGGACAAGGGCGTCATGGTGAATGGCAGCGTCGTGATTTCTGGCAATCGCAAGGTTGTGCAGCACAATCAGGGTGGCATCGTCGATAAAATTCAGGTGAAAGACGGCGACAGGGTCGAGGCCGGTCAGATTCTGCTAACGCTGAATGAGGTCGATGCGCGTTCGGCGAGTGAAGGGCTGGATGGTCAGTATTTACAGCTGGTCGCGCGTGAAGGTCGGCTGCTTGCCGAGCAGCAGCGCCTGAGTGACATGGTGATGACGCCTCGACTGCAACCGCTGGCGGAAAAACCGGAGATGCGCGTGATTACGGCATTACAGCGTGATTTACTGCACAGCCGTCAGCAGTCGCTCAAACTTGAAGCGGAAGGAATGCGCTCAAGTATCGCGGGGATGGAGGCGTCGCTCAGCGCTCAGCGTCAGGTGATGTCCAGTAAGCAGAAACAGCGGGAGACGCTGGAACAACAGCTGCAAGGGCTGCGCTCACTGGCGGCGGAAAACTATGTCCCGCGCAACAAAATGCTGGAGAACGAACGTCTGCTGGCGCAGCTTAACGGCGATATCGCCCAGCTGGCGGGGGATATCAACCGTACCCGTCGTGATATTGAACAACAAACGCTGCTGATCGCCCAGCGCCAGCAGGAATACGACAAAGAAGTGAACAGCGAGCTGGCGGACGTGCGGGCGCTGCTGAGCGATGTGGGCAGTAAGAAGGAAAAAGCCGATTTCAATCTGGCGAATATTCAGATGCGCGCACCTGTTTCCGGCACGGTGGTCGGGCTGAAAGTGTTTACAGAAGGCGGTGTGATTGCGCCGGGTCAGACGCTTCTGGAGATTGTGCCGGACGATCAGCCTCTCTTTGTGGATGCGCGTCTGCCCGTTGAGCTGGTGGATAAGGTGTGGCCGGGGTTATCCGTCGAGCTTCAGTTCGTTGCGTTTAACCAGAGCACGACGCCGCGCGTGGCGGGAACGGTCGAGCTGCTGTCCGCCGACCGCCTGCTGGATGAGCGAGACGGCTCACCTTATTACAGCCTGCGCGTTCAGGTGGATGAGGCTGGGAAACGTGCGCTGGAGGGGCTGGAAGTCAAGCCCGGCATGCCAGTACAAGGGTTTGTTCGTACCGGAGAGCGGTCGTTCGTCAATTATCTCTTTAAGCCTTTAATGGATCGCCTGCATCTGGCATTAACGGAAGAATAATCATGCAAAGGATCGCGATAATCGTGTTGTTTGGGCTGCTTTCTTCGGGGGCCAACGCATTAGGGCTGCTTGATGCCTGGGAATTGGCGCTGCGTAACGACGCCCAGTTTCGCGCGGCGGGGTTTGAGCATGCGGCAGGTCAGGAAGAGGAGACGATTGGGCGCGCCAATCTGCTTCCCAATCTCCAGTATGGCTATAACGCTAACCGCAGCCATTCCAAAGTCACCCAAACGGATAGTTTTACTGGCAACACGCTAAAACGCGATTACGACAGCTACACGTCAACGCTATCGCTGCGCCAGCCGCTGCTGGACTATGCAGCCTGGGCGCGTTATCAGCAGGGCGTTGCCCGCACGCTGATGGCCGATCAGCGTTTTCGTGATCGCAGTCAGGATTTGATGGTGCGGTTATATCAAGCCTGGAGCAGCGCGCTGCTGGCGCAGGAAAAGCTGCAGTTGCTGGATGCGCAGCAGCGGGCGTATCAGGAACAGCTGGCGCTGAATAAACGCCTGCTGCTGGCGGGCGAAGGCACGCTAACGGATGTGCGGGAAACGGAGGCGCGTTTTACGCTGATCGAGGCGCAGCGCATTGAGCAGCAGGATAATCTGGATGCTGCGATCACCGATCTGGAAAATATGACGGGGACGGCGCTGGATATCACGACGCTGTATCCCATGATGCTGACTCAACTGCCATCTGCGGAATCAGGTAAGCAGACGCTGGCGCAGTGGCGCGATCTTGCTGTGCAGCACAATGCCAAACTGGCGACGCAGCGCGAAGGGCTGGCGATTAGCCGCTATGAAATCGAACGTAGCCGCGCCGGGCATTTGCCCACGCTGTCGCTGGTCGCATCGTCCCGTAATAGCCGTTCGGAAAGTGAATACAACTACAACCAGAAATACGACACGCAGAGCGTCGGTTTACAGCTGAATGTCCCCCTTTACGCTGGTGGTTCCGTCTCGGCATCCATGCGGCAGGCGGCGGCGGAATATCAGCAAAGTCAGGCGGAGCTGGACGATCAAACCAAGAAAACGCTGGCGGAATTGAAAAAGTACTACAACCTGTACAATAACGGATCGGCGAAAATTAAGGCCTGGCAAATGACGGCCTCGTCGGCGCAAGAAGCGGTCAACGCCACGCGGCTGAGTGTTGCAGGCGGAGAACGTATCAATCTGGATATTTTGCTGGCGGAACAGGATTGGTATAACGCCCGACGAGAACTGGCGGAAGCGAAATACAGCTGGCTTCAGGCATGGCTATTACTGCGCTATACCGCGGGTACGCTGAACGAGAAAGATATTTTGGAACTGGCGGCCTGGTTTCAGCCTGTAACAACGTCACTAGCCAACAACAAGACCATTCGCCAATAACAAGGCTATCAAAAACTAAAACAGATGATAAAAATCATATACGGATAACCGGCTATGATTTTTATCAGCAGGGAAGTCTACGCACGTGTAACGTGAAGTATGAAAAGTAGAAATGCATGACGAATAGAAAGGGTTCGATTTTGTGTGATATCGCGCCTCAGTAATACTTAAACTCCTTTAAAATCATAAAATCCCCGCATTTTGCATAATGGCCTCCATTCTTATTAGGAGGCTTTATCGTGAAAAAAATCAAAAAACCGCGTCTTACCGGCTGGATTGTGACATCCGCTTTGCTCTTTGCTGTTATCGGGCTGATTTCACCGCAACAGCTTCCCGTCACCGTCTATAAGCTCTCGCTTATCTCACTCGCTGCGGTATTAGGTTACTGGCTGGATCGCTCGCTGTTTCCTAAAGCGCGCCCTGGTTTATTCCTCGAACAAGGTGATGAACCTGTACCGCGTGGACGTTTCCCAGTTCGGGACGGCCACCACACCGTATTTGCTGCCTCGATGTTACGACGTGCGCTGATTGTGTCAGCCGTTTGCATCGGCGTAGCGATGGGGTTGTGATATGCGACACCTTCTCATCACGCTGCTTGTTAGCCCGATGCTTTTTAGCGCGACGGTCTGCGCCGACACGATCCCTCGTGCCGCGCAGGCGTACCGCAGTGATGTGATCCGCAGCGCACGGCTGGATTGGGGCATGAATGCCCCGATTGCTGACTTTGCGGCGCAGTTGCATCAGGAAAGCGGCTGGAATCCTCGGGCCGTTTCACCCGTCGGTGCACAGGGGCTGGCGCAGTTTATGCCGACCACCGCCGACTGGTTTAGCGGTATCGTTCCTGAACTTCGCGCTAATCAACCGTTTAATCCTGCCTGGGCTATCCGTGCTCTGACAGGCTACGATCGCTGGCTGTGGACGCGAATCAGCGCCAGCAACGACTGCGAACGTATGGCAATGACCTTGTCGTCCTACAATGGCGGGCTTGGCTGGTTACAGCGTGATAAGCAACGCGCGAAGATCGCCGAGAAGGACATACTCCGCTGGTTTGGTCATGTGGAAACCGTCAATGCCGGACGCAGTGCCGCCAACTGGCGTGAAAATCGCCATTATCCCGACCGCATTTTGCATCAGCTGGCGCCACGGTATTTGAGCTGGGGGAGGGCGAGCTGTGTGGAATAGTCTGTTTCTCAATAGCCTGAAATCCTTTCTTTCTCCACGTGTGGTCGCGGTCCTGCTTGTCGTGGTGTTGCTACTTGCGGTTTATCTGACAGGCCGTCATCAGGGTTATCAATTGGCGCAAGCACTGGGGGATGCCGCGCTGGCGAAACAGCAGGCGGCATTCAACTTGCTACAGCAGCAGCAGGCCGAAACCCAGAACCAGCTACTCCGTGCGGCGGCGGAGCAATACCAGCAGCAGGTAGAGCGTGGGAATCAACTCGAACAGCGCTATGTCGCAGCGCGTCAGAAACTGGCGGCGGATAACGCCGCTCTGCAACGGAAAATCGACCATGTTACTCAGCAATACATTGACGAAAAAGGCAAAGTTCAGCCTGTGCAGTGCGTGTTTACTCGTGGCTTCGTGCAGCACTACAACGCCGCTTTCGGTCTGTCCGCCAATGGTGCCTCAGACATTACCACCGCTGCCCGCCGCACTGGCGCAGCGTCCAATCTCGGCGCAACCGCTGACGCCGAATTACAGCCTTCAGGCGTCTCCCAGCGCGATATTCTCGCCAACATCAGCGACAACGGAGAGCGCTATCAGGCGTTGAGTGCGCAGGTTAACGCGCTGTTGGATTACATTGAAGCGCTACAACAGGCAGGGGAGGTAACACGTGAAGATTGAAGTGGAATTCTGGTCGCTGGTCGGCCTGCTATTGTCGTTTATGAGTTTCCTGTTTGCTGCCGGACGGATTCTGCTCACTCAGATTGAAAAGCGGCTGAACGAGCGTTTTGCCGCCCTGGAAAATGCACGCCAGAAGAGCGAGCAAGGCTGGACGCGACTGGAACGCGAGTTTCTGGAGTTTCGTGCTGACTTACCGCTGATCTACGTGCGACGCGAGGATTACATCCGTGGTCAGACGGTAATCGAAGCCAAGCTGGATGCGCTTTATAACAAGCTGGAGCTAGTGCAGCAGCGGTATTCGGGAGGCAATCATGGCTGATACGCAGCGTATCCGACAGGAATCGATGCGTTGGCACTTGCTCATCGCATTACATAAAACGCGGCCTTACACCGCGAATGAAATGTTCCTGCTAGCGCTGATGCAGCGGCTGTATGCCGATGCCTCAGAGCCGGAGCTGCGTCATGCACTGGATTATCTGGCCGATCGCAAGATGGCGGTATTGACCAAAGAGCTAGGCGGCGTCTGGCGGGCGAATCTTACCCGTCTTGGTGTGGATGTCGTGGAATACGCGGTTGACTGTATGGTTGGCATCGCCCGGCCAGAAAAATATTGGGATCGGTAATCCCATCGTATGGGTTTCTCTTCTGTCTTTACTCGTTATCAGTGTCGTCATATTTCTTTACGCCAGCACGATTGTGCTGGCGTTTTTTTTATCGAAATAATTTTTATTTTTCAGTCTGTTATCCGTGTTTCTTCAAATAAATCACTTCGCTGTTTTTTCTAAAACAGATTAAAAGCCGCAGCCAGTCATTATCCGGATACTAGCGCCATCAACACGATGTGCCACCAAAACAGTGCGCCATTAACACAGCGGGTGAACGGATATGAATACCAGACCAATTATCGATGCGGTGATAGCCCGCCTCCAGCAGCACTTACCGGCACGGCAGATTGCGTCCTGCCCAGAAAACATTCTGCTCGGACCCGATTTCCTGACACCTGGCGATGTGCTGGTGGGGTATCGCGGTTCCGAATTTTCCGCACCGGAAGATGCGGATTCTCCGGTTCAGACGCAGCGACCACAGCTGATGGTTGCCGTGCTGCTGCCGGAGCTGGATGGCGAAGACGGCGTGCTGGCCACGCTCGATATCGTCCGTCAGGCGCTGGGAGGATACCGACTGCCTGACTGTCATCGCGGTATTCGGCTAGTACGCGACCGCTACGTTGGTTACACCGAAGGACGCTGGCATTACGCCATCGATTGCACCACAGAAACCCTTTTTATCGAAGACCGCGAGCAGACGGATGGTCCGCTGCTTACCACGGTTAATTATGAGGAGAAAGACGCATGAAATACCGCTACACCGGCCCCGCCAGCGGCGTCACGCTGGCAGATGGTCAGGAAATTCTGCTTTGGCCCGCTCAGGTGACTGAACTGCCGGCAGATCATGAGTACGTAAAAACGCTGATCGCGCTGGGCTATTTGCTGCCTGTCGCGGATCAGATTCTGGCTGATAGCGCAACGGAGGTGACCCTTGGCCGCTAATTATTTACATGGTGTAGAAACAATTGAAGTTGAAACCGGTGCTCGTCCGGTGAAAACCGTCAAATCGGCGGTGATTGGGCTGATTGGTACGGCGCCGCAGGGTGCGGTAAATGACATTACGCTGTGCTTGTCCGAAAAAGACGCAGCACAGTTTGGTAGCCAGTTCGGCGGCTATACCATCCCGCAGGCGTTGGATGCAATTTACGATCATGGTGCAGGTACGGTTCTGGTCATTAACGTGCTGGATTCGGCGAAACACAAATCGTCTGTGAGCGCAGAAAAAGTCACCTTTGACAAAGCGACCAGTACGGCTCAACTAGCGAACCGCGTGGTTGCCAAGCTGGTGCTGACGGCGGCAGAAGGCGGTCAGCCGTTTGTCGAAGGTCAGGACTATACGCTGGATGCACAAACCGGCGTATTGAAAAATCTGGGTAAAAACATCGATGTTACTGCTGTGGTCAGCGCGTCTTACGACTTTGCCGATGTCACGAAAGTGACTGCCGCCGACATCATCGGCAGCATCAACGCCGCGGGCAAACGCACCGGTATGAAGCTGCTGAACGATACCTACAACCTGTACGGCTTCTTTGCCAAGATTCTGATTTCGCCGGTGTTCTGTACGCAAAATAGCGTAACGACCGAGCTGATCTCGCTGGCCGATAAACTGGGCGCGATTGCCTATATCGATGCGCCAATCGGTACCACCTTTGCGCAGGCTCTGAGTGGCCGTGGCCCAGAAGGCACGATCAACTTCAACACCAGCTCTGAACGCGCTCGTCTGTGCTATCCGCACGTAAAAGTGTACGACGCGGAAACCAACAGCGAACGTCTGGAGCCGCTGTCGGCGCGTGCCGCGGGTCTGCGTGCCAAAGTCGATCTGGAGAAAGGTTTCTGGTGGTCATCATCCAATCAGGAAATCAAAGGGATCACCGGCGTAGAGCGCCAGCTGTCCGCGATGATTGACGATCCGCAGAGCGAAGTGAACCTGCTGAACGAGCAGGGCATCAGCACCATTTTCAACAGCTACGGCTCCGGCCTGCGCCTGTGGGGCAATCGCACCGCTGCCTGGCCAACCGTGACGCACATGAAGAACTTTGAAAACGTGCGTCGTACTGGCGATGTGATTAACGAATCCATCCGCTATTTCAGCCAGCAGTACATCGATATGCCGATCAATCAGGCGCTGATCGACGCGCTGGTGGAATCCGTCAACGCCTACGGTCGCAAGCTGATCGGTGATGGCGCGCTGCTGGGCTTCAAATGCTGGTTCGATGCCGCGCGTAACGAGCAAACCGAGCTGGCGGCAGGGCACCTGTTGCTTAACTACAAATTTACTCCGCCGCCGCCGCTTGAGCGTCTGACCTTTGAGACGGAGATCACCTCGGAATACCTGGTAACGCTGGAGGGCACTAACTGATGGCCGGGAAAATTGAAGTAAACCGTATTACCAACGCCAACATCTACATCAATGGTGCCAACCTGCTGGGGCGTGCGCAGGAAATCAAACTGCCGGATGTCTCCATGATCATGCAGGAGCACAAAGCGCTGGGTATGGTCGGCAAGATCGAACTGCCTGCGGGCTTCGACAAGCTGGAAGGTGAGATCAAGTGGAACTCCTTCTACCGCGAAGCGATGCTGGCGGCAGCGAACCCTTACCAGTCGCTGGCGTTGCAGTGTCGCTCCAGCGTGGAACGCTACGGCTCTCAAGGCCGTATCGAAGAAGTGCCGCTGGTGACGCACATGACCATCATGTTCAAAAAGAATCCGCTGGGCACGTTCAAACAGCATGAAAACCCGGATTTTAGCAGCGCGTTCAGCTGCACCTACATCAAGCAGGTGATGAACGGTGAAGACCTGCTGGAGCTGGACTACCTGTCCAACATCTTCATGGTGGGCGGCGTGGATCAACTGAACAGCTACCGCGCCAATATCGGCGGCTAATTTATCTTCCAAGCCCGCCAGTGGGGCGGGCGTTTCTATCAATCAATGAGGTTATTATGGCTATCTATTCTATTATCGATTTTGAAAAGCAGTTTCAATTTCCGTGCAGTGACGATGAATACATTTTAGATGCGGGAGAAAAGGCGGGTATAAATCTGCCGTATAGTAGCCGTTCTGGTGCAGATTCATCATCTGCGGCTCGTTTACTCTCTGGTAAGGTGGATCAGCGTGATGGTTCATTTTTGAATGCGAAGCAGAAAGCTGCTGGATTTTTTTTGACTGATACCTCTTATCCATTGAGTGACTGTGTCGTTCAATTTTTTGTTGAAGCAGAGTTGGCTGATTACGAATAGTCATAATTAACTTCATGACCATTTGATATTCATTATCAATCTTTAAGGGGCTTCGGCCCCTTTCTTATGCCTGCCATTTTCGTTTTCTAATTCACTTTAAAATCGTTATTCCTCGCTGCACGCGATACTGCTCCCGACATTTACTAAGGAGCCGTTATGCACACTGAAACCTATTCTCTGCAATTCCCTTACACCACCTCTGCCGGTCAACGCGTGGAGTCCATTTCGCTCAAGCGTCTGAAAGTCAAAGACATCAAAGCGGTGAAAAAAATCAGCGATGACCCAAGCAACTGGGACGACGCGCTGCTGTCGCGCATGACCGGTCTGGTGCCGGAAGACATCGATGAGATGGACGCGCAGGACTACATGGCGCTGCAAAAACGATTTCAGCAGCTACTTGGGTTGGATAACGCAGCCGGCGCTGCTGTGGAAAGCGCAGGCTCTGCTGGCGAGGTGGTTTCGCTTCCAGCCGAGTGAGATTGATGCGCTGGAACTGGACGACTTTGAACGCTGGCTGGATGAAGCCAGCGAACAGATAAAACGTGAGAACGGTGAGGAAGACTGATTACTGACAGGATTAATTAGCCCACTATCCACCCTAACTCGGCCAGCGATAAGGACGCTGGCCGTTTTCTCCCTCACCACCTGTCTTCTTCTCCCGCTTATCACCCGTCCTTTTCCTCGTTTTATCCCCTGTTTGTGATGGGGAAACCAAGCTGGAGCGGCGCAAGCCGCCGTCTCCGATCCGCCCCGCAAGGGGCTTTTCTGAATGAGAGTGAACCGTGGATATGTTTTTAAACGGTGTCATGCTGGGCAGGGCGTTCGGTACCACGCTAGATGACACAAAAAAATCGATACAGTCACTTAGTGATAGCCTCAAACAGGCGCAGGAGCGGCAGCATCAATTTAGTCAGTCGCTGGAGCACCTGGGCACTGTCAGTTCGCAAGCGATATCTCGCATCGCACAGGCGACGTCCCGACTGAATAAGTCGCTACATGAATTAGAAACTAATCAGGAACGGCTGACGCGTAACAAGTCGAGTGAGGAAACGTCAGGTAAGAGTCGAGGTGAACTCGCTGATGACTTTCAGACTAAGCGCGACCAGTTTGGTTTTGTCATGAAGCCAATTGTGGCGTCGGTCACACACTATGCGTCATTTGAGGCGCAGTTGCGTGGCATCAGCATTGCTCATGATATATCGAGTGAGCAGGAAAAATTGATGGGGCAGCGCCTGCGTCAATATTCTCAACAGGTGAACCAAACGCCGGATGTGTTGCTCAGCAGTGCCGGACAACTGCTTGATAACAAGATGTCGCAGCAGCAGGCAACGGATATTGCGGCAGTGCTGGGGAAAACGTCAACGGCCTCTGGCGCGGCGATGCCCAATCTTACTGCACTTTCGGTCACGCTTGACAAGGTGCTTAACCTGAAAGGTGCGGAGGTGCAGAAAGAGTCCCTCTCACGCATGCTGGCGGGCACTAAACAGGGGTTTCCCACGGCGTCGATGGCGCAATATGTTCCTGCGCTGGCTCTAAGGTTTACGGCGATGGGGGTGACGGGGAATCAGGCGTTGAGTCAATTGGTTTCCAGCCTGAGCGCCACGAAAGGGGGTGATACGGAAGCAAACACGGTCGCTCGGCTGAGTGGCTTTATGAATGCCGTGGGGCGAGCCGACATTGCTGACCGTTACGGCAACGCTGGCATGGATTATAACGCATTGCTGAAAGGCCATATGAAAGATGGCTATTCACAGTACGATGCAGCGGTTCTGATTGGCAATCAGTTGATCGACAGCAAAGGTAGCCAATTCCAGAAACACTGGGACATGGCTGCGGGTAACGTGTACGCACAGCAAAGTTTAATGCAGCGCTACGGGTTGCAGGAGGTGTTCCATACGCCAGAAGCCGTCAATCATTTGATGTCGATGAAGCAGAACTGGCAGAGCTATCAAGCAAACCAGCAGGTGATGAACAGCCCGGCGGCTACACAAACGCTGGATCTCGACTTCGCCCGACAGAATGACACATTGACTGCGCGCTGGAACCGAATGACAACGTCGTTGCTGAATATTGCGCTCAATGTGGGTGAAGCGTTGGTGCCAGTCTTGGTTTCTCTGAGTGATGCGCTTATTCCCATTTTGGATCAATTGGTGACCTGGACGGCAGAGAACCCTGAACTGGTTCGCGGGATCGTGATGGCCGTTGCCGGTTTCTTCGCGTTCAGAATGGCGTTGAGCGGGGCGAAGCTGGGAATGGACATACTGTTACCCTCCTTGCAGAGCGTTTGGAAAGGCATTCAGCAGGGCTGGCAGTGGCTTAAAGGGCTAAATCTGAAGGGGTTATGGCCGAGCATTCGGTCGGCGCTAAGCGGGCTGGGTAGTCGTGCATGGGCATTATTAGGACGCATATTTAGCAGTGTGCTGCGTAGCGGCTTTATGATGGCAGCCCGGGGTCTGGTGGGTATGCTGCTGGCGACGCCAGTGGGGTGGGCGATCGCGGCGGCTGCCGCACTAGTTGGAATAGTTGCTTTGGTTTACAAATATCGGGACCAAATCAGTTCATTCTTTAGTCGCCACTGGTCTGATATAAGTCAGAAACACAACGCGTTTTGGGCTGATATCAAGAATGGCGCGTCTGGAGGTGTGGCGGGTGTTCTTGGTGTTCTGGTTGACCGGTCGCCATTGGGTACATGGTATTCAACCTGGCTTAAAGGTGCTAATGAGTTAAAAGTCAAGTTACCTGAAAGTCTAAGCGGATTAGCCAGTTTGCTTATCGATAAATTTGTGAGCGAGTTGGCAAACGAATTTCCGAAGTTGCAAATTGTTTCTAACAAAATCGGGGAATTGATTCCCGATAGCGTTAAAGACTTTCTGGGTATCGGCTCGAAAAAAGTGTCTGTAGAAACCAGCGGTCAACCTGTGGCGGCCGGCGCTGTAACTACACCAGTTCTAAAACCCACGTCGGTATCTGCACTGTCGCTACAGCCAACACTGCCTGTTGAATCACCTAATGCTGAGAACACTGCGTCAACCCCGCAACAGCGTGTTGCACTGACACCAACTGCTGGTGGAGCAAAAGGTAAGTTAGTCTCCGCAGCCCCTTCCGAGCGTGTTCAGGTTGCTTTCTCACCCACCATTTATCTCAACGGCCAGAAGGCAGCGCCAACGCCTGAAATGACGAAGACGCTGACGCTTAGCATGAATGAACTGGAAAATATGTTGAACAAGCTGCTCACCCAGCGTGAGCGTAGGGGGTACGCCTGATGTTTGCAGTATTAGGAAATATTGAATTTAAAGTGACCGCCTACTGGGACGGCTTTAATACGTCATTCGGTGCAGATTATGCCGAGCATGGCCGCATTGAAGGTAAACCCGGTCTGCAGTTCATCGGCGCGAAGCTGGACGAGATTAATATTAGCCTCGTGTTTCACAAGCAGTACTGTACGCCGGATGTGGAGCTGAAACGGTTGGTTGAGGCGATGCGGGCGCATCAGGCAATGGCGTTAGTCTTCGGCAATGGGGATTATCGCGGCTGGTTTGTGATTACGGCACTGACCTCGACCAGCGAACATACCGACGCGAAGGGCAACGTATTGGCCATGAATGCCGCGCTAACGCTGCGAGAATACATTGGCGATCCGAAGAATCCGCTCAAACCGCCCGCGATAGAGACGCCTGTTCCTAATGTTAGTGCCATCACCATAGCGGTCCAGAAAGTGAGCAATTTTTCAGCTTCACTACGCACGGCTGTCACGTATGCCAAGAAGGCACAATCTGCCGTTAAGGCGGTGAGAACCACCGTTCAGATTGTAAAACGGATGAAGGACAATCCCGAAACCGCGCTGTTGCAAATTCCCGGACTGCTAACGCAAGTCGGGAATGTATTGACGCCGTTAAGTCAGGTGGTGCCGGCGTTTAAAACAGCGGCAGAGGCCATATCTGATACGGCGGTTCAGGCAGAGAAGATGATGCCTGAAATTACAGCGGTTAATAACGCGGCGAATGAAATGCTAAAGCAGGTCAAGCAAGTTGCCACCTTGTTGCAGGGCGTCGACAGCAAAAATGTTATCGAGAAGCTGGAAGCCATCAGTAAACATGTTGAGGCCGCGAGCGACACATTTAAAGGCGCTGAACCTGCGCTGAGCAAACTGACGGCAGAAATTGTGAAGAGGGTTGAAGCATATGCACCTTGAACATATCACTACACAGGGCGAGCGCTGGGATACCTTGTCCTACCTGTATTACGGCGATCCGCTTGGCTATCCGCGGATTATTGCGGCTAACCCGCATGTACCCATCGTGCCGCTGTTGCCATCGGGTGTGGTGGTGCTGATTCCGATTATTGAACAGGCAGAGGCCGCTAAAGCGGAGGACACCCCACCATGGCTGCGTTAACGGAAGAACTAACCTTACTCTCTCCTGCGGTGTCGGAAGTACTGCAACCGACGTTCACCCTGTGGTATCTGCAAAAGGATATCACCAATGATATCGCACCGTATGTTACCAGCGTGACGTATACCGACAGCATCAAGAACGAGTCGGATTCGATCGAGGTTAGGCTCGATGATACCGATGGCCGCTGGATGGATAAGTGGTATCCCGGTACGGGCGATACGCTATCGCTCAAGCTGGGCTATCTCGGTGAAATGCTGTTTGACTGCGGCACTTTCTCGATTGATGAAATTGAGATTAGCGCACCGCCGAGTGAAGTAGTGATTCGTGGCGTCGCGACATCGGTCAATCGTGCGTTGCGAACCAAATCAAACTGCGGTTTTGAAGATACGACGTTAGCTGCCATTGCGACGCGCATCGCGAAAAAGCATCAGTTGATGCTCGTAGGGATGATTCAGATCATCAAGATCGATCGCGTTACGCAATATGCGGAAACCGATGTCGCTTTTCTAAAGCGGCTCGCCAGTGAATATGGTTATGCCGTGAAAGTGGTTAGCGACCAGCTGATTTTTTCCCATCTGGCAACGCTGCGTAATCAGGCGTCTGTTCGACAAATTAAGCCAACGGACGTCGCGCGTTTTTCACTGAGCGACACGATCAGCCACGTCTATAAAAACGCCAAGACGAAATATCAGAAAGGGAGTGAAAAGAAACTGATGGTTTGTGAAGCCGACGGTGGCGTGAACAATGAAATGAAGTCTGCCGGTGCTGGGACCAGTGCGGATACATTGAAAGTTAATGTGCGCGCAGCGGATGCTTCTGAAGCGAGGATGAAAACGGATGCTGCATTGGATGCGCACAACGAAAAGCAACAAAAGGGGTCGATGACATTGATGGGCAGCCCGCAGTTGGCGGCGGGGAATAAAGTTGAGCTGGTGTCGTTCGGCCAACTTTCTGGCCATTGGTTGATCGAATCGGCTCGCCATGTTCTGGAACGTGGCAGTGGTTACACCACGGAGATTGGGTTGATTCGTGGGCCGATTACGGCGGGCAAGCGAAAGTCGGAGAGCGGAAAAACGGTGGTGACTTACCACCCGAATGGCAGCTCAACAACGCAGAAGGCCAAGAGTAAAAAGGGGGCGGTATCATGAGTTTATCTCGTCGAATTGGCACGATAAGCGCGGTGGATGAGGCTCGCGTGATGGTACGTGTTCGTCTACCCGAGTGTGACAATTTGCGTACGGCCTGGCTGCCGGTATTACAGCGCAATACGCAGAATAATAAGGATTATTGGTTGCCGGATATTGGCGAACAGGTCGAAGTTCTGCTGGACGGCAACGGCGAGGATGGCCTGGTGTTGGGGGCAATTTACTCCGCCGCTGATGTGCCAACGCTGGCAGATAAGGACAAAAGGGCGGTAACGTTCGCTGACGGCGCGCATATTGAATACGATCGCCGGACGCATACGTTAACGATCAACGGCGGCGTGCAGCATATTGCGATTAGCTGCGGGGCTGACGTGATGGTTAACGCCCAGCGAGTCACTATTAATGCGCCAGAAACGACGGTGACTGGCAAGCTACTGGTGCAAGGGCAACTCACTTACGAGAGCGGGATGTCCGGTTCCGGTGGTGCCAGCCTCAGCGGTGATGTCAGTATCTCCGGCAACGTCAGCGCCAGCGGCAGCGTCATGGATGCTGGCGGCAACTCCAACCACCACTCGCACTAACGTTTTTCTAAACCGCTTTACAATTCTTTCCTCTCACCGGGGGCGACAATAGCCCCCTATGAAAACTCAATCTGTTTTTTGGCAACCGGCGCTGCAACGTTCTGGCGACATCGTCGAAGGAACGGCAGATATCATGCAGGCGATTCACATCATCCTGCGGACACCCTGCGGCAGCGACCCACATCGGCCTGACTTTGGTAGCAATCTACATCTGTATCTCGATTATCCGATCGAACGTGCGATCCCGCATGTCGTTAGGGAATCGGTAGAAGCGATCAAACGATGGGAACCTCGCTGCCAGTTACTGGCGGTTAAACCTTCTGTGAATGGGGCTCACCTGACGCTGCACGTTAGCTGGAAAACCGCTAATGGCGCGACACAGACCACGGAGTTGTTATGGCGCTGACAGAACCCAATTTTATTGAACGCGATGCGGCGAAGATTACCGCCGAAATGATCGCGAAATATGAAGCTGATTCGGGGAAAACACTCTATCCGGCGCAGGCCGAACGCCTGCTGATTAACCTCTTTGCTTACCGGGAAACTTTATTGCGTAGTGCGGTCCAGGAAACCGCCAAGCAAAACCTGGTTGCGTTTGCTCGTGCACCGATGCTGGATTATCTGGCGGAACTGGTTGGCGTCTACCGTTTGGCGGCGCAGCCGGCGCGTGCGGAACTTCGCTTTACCCCTGAAACGCCGTTAGTCAGCGATCTGCTGATTCCTGCGGGCACTCGCGTTAGTGCGTCGGACAGCGTGATTTTCACCACCGACAGCGACGCGCTGCTGAGAGCGAACGGCAGCGGTGTCACCGTGCTGGCGACCTGTACCGAAAGTGGCAATGTGGGCAATGACTGGCTGCCTGCCCAAATCAGTACGCTGCTGGATGAGATTGGCGACAGTGATTTAAGCGTCGTCAATATCACCAAGAGCAGCGGCGGTTCCGCCGAGGAAGATGACGATCGCCTGCGTGAACGTGTTCAACTGGCTCCGGAATCGTTCAGTACGGCGGGATCGAAACTGGCATATCGCTTTCATGCGATGCGGGCACACCAAAACATTGTCGATGTGGCGGTGATGTCGCCCGAACCGGGCGAAGTGGTGTTGTATCCGTTGCTCAGTACTGGCCTGCCGGACAGTAGCATGCTTTCGCTGGTGGAAAGTTTTTGCTCTGACGAACAGGTGCGTCCACTGACGGATTTTGTTTCCGCCAAATCCCCCACGCAGGTGGATTACGCCATCAGCGCCAAATTGACGCTGTTTAACGGCGAACAGGCTGGCGTCGTTCAGGCCGCTGCGGAGAAAGCGGTGCAGGCCTGGGTTGAAACCCGTACCGCCACGCTAGGGCGTGACATTGTACCAAGCCAGATTATCGCCACGTTATCCATTCCCGGCGTGTATCAGGTGGAGCTCGTTTCGCCGTCATTGATGGTGCTTGATGACAGTGAATGGGCGAACTGTACGGGCATCAATGTCAGCGTCGTCGGGGTGTCGAATGGCTGATTCACTGCAACTGCTGCCACCGCCGTTGGCGGCTGACGCCCGCTTTCGTTCGCTGGCGGAATTGGCCGACCGCTTTGATGACATCGACCTAAATGCCTTGCTGGTTTATCTGATTGATATTGCAGACAGCAGTGCGTTGCCCTGGCTGGCAGAACAGTTCTCGTTGTTTGGCGACGGCTGGGAACTGGCTGAGTCGGATGATTCTAAACGTGCGCTGATCAAGGCCGCTATCGATCTGCATCGAAACAAAGGTACACCCTGGAGCATTAAAGAGATCATCCGCCGCTTCGGCTTCGGTGACAGTACGCTGATCGAGAACATTGGCCGCTTGAGCTACGACGGCGAAGCCACCTACAACAACCTTTACGTGCACGGCGATAAAGCAGCGTGGGCGGTTTATCGCGTACTGCTAAAACAACCGATTACCAACGATCAGGTCAGAATGCTGCGCAATGCCATTGGGATGTTTGCCCCGGCACGGTGTCATCTGGCCAGCATCGAATATTGGGAAGTGCCTATCCGCTACAACCGGACGGCAACATACGACAGTAACTACAATCATGGGAGCGCTTAAACATGGCGAAT
This sequence comes from Pectobacterium polaris, assembly GCF_002307355.1. NCBI lineage: Bacteria > Pseudomonadati > Pseudomonadota > Gammaproteobacteria > Enterobacterales > Pectobacteriaceae > Pectobacterium > Pectobacterium polaris. The sequence goes on from NZ_CP017481.1 coordinate 3,005,140, forward strand.
TTGTCAGAGAACCCACAATGGGTTGACGGCATTTACCAAATCGAAACGTCAGATCCGGTCGTAGGTGGACCGGACGGTGTTTCAAACCGACAGGCTAAAGAATTGGCCAGTCGTACCCGCTATTTGAAAAAAGAGCAGGAAAAAACGGGCAGCGATCTGGCAACACACGCCGCCGCCGCCGATCCGCATACGCAATATGCGCCGAAGGCGAATCCCACCTTCACTGGCACCCCGAAAGCGCCAACACCTACAACTGACAGCAATAGTCAGCAGGTGGCGACGACGGCATTTGTGCGCTCGGTCGGTGCGACGAAACTGGCGAAAGACCAAAACGGTGCAGATATTCAGGATAGAGAACTGTTTAACCGCAATCTTGGTTCATCGCGTGCATACAGTTCCTCGATCCCCATCGGGGAAGTGCCGGTTTATGGACAACCGCTGAGTTTATTGGCTGGTTAGAAAGTCAGGGCGCTTTTGTTCATGCCTATTGGGTGTGTCGTGGTTCGTGGTCGTACACCCACAATAAAATTATCTCTGATACAGAGTGTGGTCAGATACCACTGGCTGGCTCTGTTGTTGAGGTTATGGGGCAACACGATGCCACGACAATCAGGGTCACTACGCCTTCAACAACACCTGCTGGGTTTAGCGACTCAGCGAATGCACAATTTACTTATGTCTATAACGGTGTTGATTATTCTCCTGGCTGGAGACGTGATTACAATACGAAGAATAAACCTACTGCGGCCGATATTGGTGCATTACCTGAGAAAGCAATCGCTCAGGCGGCGACAAAACTTGCAACACCCCGGACAATCAACGGCGTGCCGTTTGATGGCACGGCCAATATTGCGCTGACTCCCGCAAACCTCGGTTTAACTGAGACGGTTAATCTTGCTGCTGGGGCGTTGGAAAAAGCCAAGAATGGCGCGGATATTTCTGATAAAACTGCGTTTTATAACAATGTGACATTACGTGGCACGTTAGGTGATGGTATGACCTTCGCCAACTGCGATAAAGCGGGTGAGTATGTTGTTGCGATAAACGATCCCAATACCGTTTCTGACATGCCTGTTTATAAAGGGCAGAAATTATACGGATATGGTGTGCTTCATGTTTTTCAGCACGGTAATTTCGTAGCACAAGAATATATCAATCATAGTGGAGACTATGCCTGGCGACAGAAATGGGATGATGGTCTTAATGCGCCTTGGGTGATTGCACTCAGTTCGTCACGCGTACCGACAGCTGCTGATGTGGGTGCTATAACAAAAACGGATGCCGATAGTCATTATGTTCATCAGGGGTCATCAGGTGTTATCTATCAGGACAGCGACCTCGCATGGAATAGCCCGACCGGTGCGTATTTAAAAGATAACGGTACACACTCATCCCTAATTTGGCATATGGGTTTAAATTCTGGTTCTGCATCATCAGCACAGTTCTATTTTGACTTTGCTAATGGCGGAATAAAATATCGAAGCTCTCGCGATAATAGCGGTTTTGAAAAACCGTGGGCGCGTATTTATACCGACCAGGATAAACCTACGGCTGCGGAGATTGGGGCATTATCTCTCAATGAAATTGTCGGTATTCCTATGCCATGGCCACAGGGAACAGCACCTTCAGGTTGGTTAAAGTGTAACGGACAGGCATTTGATAAAAATGTCTATCCACTTTTAGCACAAGCTTATCCATCAGGAATACTACCCGATCTTCGTGGTGAGTTTATTCGTGGCTGGGATGATGGGCGCGGTGTGGATACTGAGCGCGGACTATTTTCAGAGCAAAGTGATGCAATCAGAAATATAACTGGAAGCCTACTTTATGGGCATGATGCTGATGTTACTGCACCAACTAAGAACTCTTCTTCAGGGGCCATGTATTACGATACAAGTGCGAAGCTATACGACAGGGATAGTTACCTAACCCTTAGCAATAGCACAACGGCAAATTCATGGTATCCAGCGACATTAGATGTTTCCCGTGTTGTACCAACGGCAAACGAAAATCGCCCCCGAAATATCGCATTTAACTACATCGTGAGAGCAGCATAATGAAAAGTTATTCTATTGAAGTTAACTCAGCAAAAATGAATGAATCAGGTTTTAGCCTTCAGGCAGGTTGGATTACTGTTTATCAGGCTCATCCAACAAGCCGAGAGTATATTAGCGCTAATTATGAATATTTGCCTATTGGTGTAGGTGTACCTGCTGGTAGTTACATTGACGTTCCAGAACTTCCTCAGGCAGGTTTGGCTCTAAGGCGTAGCGCAGATGGAAAGCAGTGGGAGCATGTATCTGACTATCGCGGTCAGACGGTTTATAATACGGAAACCCGTCAACCCAATAAGGTTACGGATATGGGCGAATTGCAAGCCAATCAGACTTTATTGGTACCGACCTCTGAATTTGATAAATGGGAGGATGAACAATGGGTAACCGATCTGGAAGCTCAACGTCAAGTATTAGTCGCAAATAAAAAAGTGGAACTTAATACCAGGTTATCTCAAGCAAGTGAGCGCATTCAGGTACTCAGCGATGCCGTTGAGCTAAACCTGGCAACAGAAGAAGAAAAAAATGAGCTGAAAGCGTGGAAAACTTACCGCTTACAGCTCAGTCGAGTTGATATTAATTCGCCAGAAAATATTTTCCCTGATATACCATCAGTAAAATAAATTAAGCATGAACACGGCCATTTTATGGCCGTTTTTTATTTGTCATTTGGCTTTTTAATTTTGATTTTTATCAACAATATCTAACATTTCTTTCTCTGGAACTGTTATTACATCGTTAGGGTAATTTTTTGGATCTCCGCCTATGTAAAATAACTTCTCATTTCTAGAGTAAAAAAAAGTATTTTCTTCGTTAATCATTAAACAACCTCCCATAATTCCCATGTAGAAACAGAACCTGACTGTAAGTTTTGTCCATAAGTAAAAACATCAATGAATATTGTTGAGTTTCCATAAAACCGAGTCATTGACCGGAGTTCTGCGCTTGCCCCCAACTGCAGTTGTTAGGGTTACTCGTTACCACTTGGTTTCCTTTTGACGAAAGTACTACAGCATATTTTTTTAAATCATGTATCCATGATGTCGTTGCTACACCTGTATCAATTGTTCCAACAAAGGACTTTGTTTGTGAATTGACAAGAGGATAGTTAACTGAACCACTTGCCACTTTGTTCCATCCAGATGCAATGTTAATATCTGCTGTACCATCGAAAAGCACATCATTTATTTTCCTCGCTGTTGCGAGTTTAGTTGCAGCGATTGCAATACCGCCAGCAGGCAATGCCCCAACGTCTTCAGCGGTAGGTTTATTTTGAGTATTATATTCCTCAACCCATACTGACCATGAAGGGGATGACGCATAATAGAAACGACGAAATAACTTATTGCTATTATACGGCCGATATTCCTGAGTAACGCCATTATTCCCATTCGCTGAATTTAAATGGATAAATAAAGATCCTGCAAAAGCTATCGGGTAGTTATGCTCTGGTGTTGCATAAGCATCATATACATTACAGTAAGATCCAGGTGTAAATACATTGTTTAAATCCTGAGATAATCCGCCGTGGAATGCAATTGCACCAATTTCATCTGCCGTCGGTTTATCCTGGTCGCTATAAATACGTGCCCACGGTTTTTCAAAACCATAATTATCACGGGAACTTCGGTACTTCAATCCACCATTCGCATAATCAAAGTAAAATTGTGCAGATGATGCCGACCTGTATTTAATCCCATATGCCAAACAAGAGACGTATATCCTTCGTTCTCTTTTAAATAGGCACCAGTAGGACTGTTCCATGCAAGATCATCATTTTTATAAACGACACCTGATGAACCCTGATGTATATAATGGCTATCTGCCTCTGACTTCACTATAGCCCCAACATCAGCTGCAGTGGGTTTAAACCTGTATGGTAAAATTCGACTGGTGTACCGTACTCAGCTATTCCATTCCCCCGCACATACATATTTCTCCCAAATAACCTGTATGCGCCATTGACATTGTCTGTAGCGGCTTGCATTAGGCTGAGTGAACCACCATCCTTTAAATAAGACTGCAAAACAACGCCGTATGGACTCGACCAGTTGCCATAATCTCCGTTATAAAAACCGATTCCAGCTTTAAATGGATTGGCCTGTGCTGAAACTTCACCATTTATGATTCGACATGAGTCATTAAACACTTCTATAGGTTGATGCCATTCACCGTCTTTAAAAATTTTATAGAACTGTCTGTATTGCCCATTTTCTGGATTATAAAACCCGATGATTGTTAGAACACCGTACAAAATACCGATGTTGTTTATAAATTTTTGCCAATTTAAAAATGCATCTGAAATCGGAATTTTTATAACAGCAGGATCTCCGCCGACAATGTAATTACCGTCAGGTGTATGAGCGTTAAAGTATTCTTCTGTATTAACGATTCCAAGTGGTGTACTGCTAAGGCCAAACTCACCCAAACCGAGGTTTGCGAGAACCTCACAATAAAAATACAATCAACCATTTCATGGGGTTATGGAATGCTGATTGGCTATGCGCGCGTGTCTACTACCGATCAAAATACGGAATTACAGAAAAAAGCGCTGATTCGAGCAGAATGTGAGCTGATTTTTGAGGATACCGCTAGCGGGAAGAATGCTCAACGACCTGGGTTAAAAAAGGCAATTAGGCGATTACGGCGTGGTGATACGCTGATGGTATGGAAGCTAGACAGGCTAGGGCGTAGCGTGCGTGATTTGATTGATCTGGTATCCGCATTGCAGGCGAAAGGCATTCATTTTCGCAGCCTGACAGATAGTATTGATACTTCTACCCCGCGGGTCGTTTTTTCTTTCATGTGATGAGCGCACTGGCAGAGATGGAACGGGAACTGATTGTCGAACGGACGCGGGCTGGCCTCGATGCTGCTCGGTGCAGGGTCGCATCGGCGGGCGAAAACGGCTTATGACGCAAAATGTGCTTTGCCGTGTCGAAGCGATGTTAGCGACAGGAGCGACGCGCCTGCAGGTGGCGAATGTCGTCGGCGTGTCAGAAAAAACCATCTATAAATACTTTCCTGCGCGGAGTAAGGATGGCGTTCCTGACGCTGGCTAAAAAGCAGCGCAATAGCAATTTCCTCTGCGCCACAGTGACCAGAAACCCGGTAAACATGTTATTTTCATTGATAAGTTCTTTACTGTGTCGCCGAAAATAAGAGGCCAGCATGGATTACACCAAAATTATCAAAGAAGTGGGGCGCGGGAAAAATCATGCGCGTGATGTCGATCAGGCAACGGCTTATGAACTGTATAGCGCGATGCTGCGCGGTGACGTGCCGGAGCTGGAGCTCGGTGGGCTGCTGATTGCGTTTCGCATCAAAGGCGAATCCGAAGCCGAGATGCTGGGTTTTTATCAGGCGATGAACGAGCATGTGTTGCGCCTGACCTCGCCTGCGGGCTTTCCTATGCCCATCGTGGTACCCAGCTATAACGGGGCGCGTAAGCAGGCAAACCTGACGCCGCTGTTGGCGCTGCTGTTGGCAAAACTGGGTTTCCCTGTCGTGGTTCACGGCGTCAGCGACGATCCGACCCGTGTCACCAGCGCCGAAATTTTGCGTAATCTCGGCGTGACGATTGCGGAGAATGCCGAGCAGGCTCAGCAGGAGCTTGATAACGGCAGTCCGGTATTTATCCCTGTGTCGACGTTATGTCCGGCCATCGATCGCCAGCTACAGCTGCGCTGGCGGATGGGGGTGCGTAACAGTAGCCACACGCTGGCTAAGGTGGCGACGCCGTTTGGTGAAAGCGACGCGCTGCGCGTCGCCAGCGTTTCCCATCCTGAATATGTTTCCCGCGTGGGGACGTTTTTTAATGACATCAACGGGCGCGCACTGCTGATGCACGGCACGGAAGGGGAGGTGTACGCTAACCCACAGCGCTGCCCGGAAATTCATTTTATCCATCAGCAAAATACCAAAATTCTACAGCTTCGGCAGGATATCAGCGTCGCACCCGATGCGTTGCCGATTGCGAAGGATGCCGCAACGACGGCGCGCTGGACGGTACAGTGTCTGACGGGTGAAATTGCTATACCGCAGGCGATTCGTCTGCAACTGGCGTGCTGTCTGGTTGCCACCGGCGAAGCGGCGACAATGGAACAGGCTGTCGCCACGATTAAGAAACGCCTCGGCTGATTGGTTTGCCGGAGCGGGTTCGGACGCGGTTTATCGCGCCACTTCACGCAGCCAGACGGCTGCCATTTGAAGAGAGAAGGAATAGCATGCAACAGGTAGCGGACTATTTTAACGCCTTGAATCGCGACTATCTTGCGGTTCATCAGGCGAAAGAAGAACTGTTTTGGCAACTGTATATGGGAACGGGCAACGATGACGTGTCCGAGAGTTTCTCCGCCGCAGAAAGTGCGTATAAGCGTTTTATTTCGCAGCCCCAGCGTCTGGCTGAGCTAAGAACCCATCTTGCGACACTGGAAAACAGCCCACGTAATGAGCAACAGCAGGCGCTGTCGCACGGTTTGCAAGGCTGGTATCGGTTTTTCGATTGCAATGTGATTGAAGATCCGCAGGCTCAGGCGTTGATGGATGAGATTATCACCGCCGAAAGTGCGTTATATGCCAAGCGTAAATCCTATGAAATGACGCATCTGGATGCCAAGGGGGAACGGGTTTCCGCCTCGCTTGGAGAACTGCTGACCAACCAGACGACCAATGATACCGAAGCCTATCGTCAAAGTTCCCAGCAGGCGCTGCGCGACCTCGAACAGTGGCTGTTGCAGAATGGCTTCCCAGAGCTGATTTCACTGCGTAACCGCTTCGCCCGTCAGATGGGCTATCGCAACTATTTTGACTATAAGGTCAACAAGACGGAGCGGATGACGCCGGAGCAGCTCTTTGCCATCCTCGATCCTTTTGAAGAACAGACGCGTGAAGCGAATACTCGCAGCCTGAAAAATCTGGCGGATGAAAAGGGTGAGGATGCTCTGCAGCCGTGGAATATTCGCTATGCCAGCGCGGGCGATGTGACGCGTCAGCTCGATCCTTATTTCCCTTTCTCAGCGTCGCTGGAGCGTTGGATCAACAGCTTTAAGCGTCTGCGCATTGGGTTTAACGGTGCAGAAATGCAGCTCGATTTGCTGGTGCGAAAAGGTAAATACGAGAACGGCTTTATGCATGGCCCTGTGCCGCCATTTGTGCAGGAAGGAAAATGGGTTCCGGCGCGGATTAATTTCACCAGTCTGGCAAAGCCAGATCAAATTGGCAGCGGTGCCAGCGGCATTAATACGCTGTTTCATGAAGGTGGGCACGCCGCGCATTTTGCCAATATTCGACAGAACGCGCCCTGTTTTTCACAGGAGTTCCCGCCAACCTCAATGGCTTATGCGGAAACGCAGTCCATGTTCTGCGACAGCCTGCTGGGTGATGCCGACTGGCTAAAACGCTATGCAAAGAATGCGCAGGGAGAGACTATTCCTGATGAATTAATCCGTGCGGATATCAGCACGCAGCAGCCAATGCGCGCCTTTAGTGAGCGACACATCCTGCTGGTGCCGTATTTTGAGTGGCAACTCTATTCGTGGGACGATGAAGCGCGTACGCCAGAAGCGATGACGCAACTGGCGCGCGACACTGAGCAGCGCATTTTGGGTATTAGCGGTAGCCCACGCCCGACGCTGGCGATCCCTCATCTGCTGTCTATGGAGTCTGCGTGTTCTTATCAGGGATACCTGCTGGCATTGATGGCGGTGGAGCAGACGCGCAACTATTTCCTGCAACGTGACGGTTACCTGACGGATAACCCGGCTATCGGCCCTGACTTGGCACAACACTACTGGCATCCGGGTAATGGCGTAAGTCATGACGATACGCTGCGTAGCCTGACCGGTGAGGGCTTCAATCCCGCTTATCTGGCGCAGGCCTGTAATCTGACGGTTGATGAAGCCTGGCAACAGGCAGAAGGGATGATGACTCAGGCGGCGGGTCGTCCTCAGCCTGCTGCGGATTTCGATCTGTCTGCGCGTATTCGCGTGGTCGATGGTAGCCGCGTGCTGGCGGATAATGAACAGAGCGACGAGAAGATGTGCCAGGATTTTTCGGCGTTTATTGAACGAGAATATCCGCGTTCGCAGGCATAACGTTCGCTGACATTGCAGTAAGAGAAAGGGGGCGAAAGCCCCCTTGTTGATCAAGATACGTGTTGCAGGAATTCACGCAGACGGTCGCTGGGTGGATTCGTAATCAGCGTTTCCGGGTCGCCATCTTCTGCGATGCGGCCTTTATCAATAAAGATCAGACGTGAAGCCACTTTATGGGCAAAGCCCACTTCGTGAGTGACGATCACCATCGTCATGCCTTCTTCGGCCAGATCTTTCATGACGGTGAGCACTTCATGACGCAGTTCCGGGTCGAGTGCAGAGGTCGGCTCATCAAACAGCATCAGCTTCGGTTTAACCGCTAACGCGCGGGCGATGGCCACACGCTGTTGTTGGCCACCGGAAAGCTCGGAAGGGTAGTGGTGGGCGCGTTCTGACAGACCCACTTTCGCCAGCAACTCCAACGCTAACTTATCGGCATCGGCTTTACTCGCGCCGCGAACCCGAATAGGGCCGAACGCGACGTTTTCCAGCGCGGTAAGATGCGGGAACAGATAAAACTGCTGGAATACCATCCCGGCTTCCTGACGGATTAAACGCTCGTCAACGCGCGGATCGTTTACCTTGAGGCCATCTACAACCAATTCACCGCTGGTAATTTCTTCCAGCTTGTTGATGCAGCGCAGCAGCGTGGATTTACCGGAACCCGAAGGCCCGATGATGACCACCACTTCACCCTGACCGATGGTGAGATCGATATTGTGTAAGACCTGTGTCTTGCCAAAGTGTTTGGATACGTTTTTAAATTCAATCATATAATCTTAAGTCTTCTTTCCAGACGACGCAGAATAAAGCTGAGGACCAGCGTGATGCACAGGTAAATAATGGCAACCGCAGTCCAGATTTCCAGCGCACGGAAGTTGCCCGCGATGATTTCCTGACCTGAACGCGTGAGTTCAGCCACGCCGATGACAATAAACAGTGACGTATCTTTGATGCTGATAATCCACTGGTTACCCAGCGGCGGCAGCATGCGGCGCAGGGCGAGTGGGGCAATCACATGGCGTAACGTCGCGCTGCGAGACAGCCCAAGCGCCAGACCCGCTTCACGGAAGCCGTTATGAATCGACAATACCGAACCACGGGTGATTTCCGCGATGTAAGCACCAGAGTTAATCATGATGGTGACGACGGCGGCGGCAAAAGGGTCGATTCGTACGGAGGTGAAAATCATCGGCAAGGCGAAGTAAATAAACATCACCTGCACAACGATCGGGGTGCCGCGAATAATTTCAATAAAAACGAGCGAAATGCGGCTGGAAAACCAGCCGCCGTAGGCGCGGGCAAAACCCGCGACCACGCCAATCACCAGGCCGCCAAGCAGACCCAGAACAGAAATCAACAACGTCATTTTTGCCCCTTCCATCAGGAGGGGCAGAGAAGGCCAAATGGCGCTCCAGTCAAACTGCATGGAATATCTCCAGATTAAATCGGCAATTACTTAGGTTCTACGCCAAACCACTTCTTGTAGATCTCAGCATAAGTGCCGTTTTCACGCAGTGTTTTCAGGGCGCCATTCACTTTTTCACGCAGCTCGTTGCTGCCTTTCGGGAACGCGATGCCGTATTGCTGGGCTTTAATGGAATCACCTACCGCTTTAAACTGGCCGTTGCCTGCGGTTTTGATGAAGTAGAGGATATTTGGCGTATCGTGCAGCACGGCGTCAGCACGGTTGGTGCCCAGTTCCATGTAGGCATTGTCGATGTTCGGGAACTGGCGCAGATCTTTGGTTTTGATATTGGCTTTCGCGTAATCAACGGAACCCGTGCCGCTCTTCACCGCAACGACTTTACCCGCCAAATCCTGCTCGCCTTTGATGTCGTTGTTGTCTGCTTTGACCATGACTAGCAGGCCGCTGTCATAGTAACCATCAGAGAAATCGATTGCTTTTTTACGCTCTTCAGTAATCGTAATGCCTGCAAGCGCCAGATCGATGTTACGTGTTTGCAGTGCGGGAATAATGCCGCCGAAGTCCATTGGCTTCAGGGTGTACTTCAGGTCGAGCTGTTTAGCGATAGCATCCCAGAGGTCGATGTCAAAACCGACGTACTTGTCGCCTTGTTTGAACTCAAAAGGGACGAAAGCGGTGTCTGTAGCGACAATCAGTTCTTTCTCAGCAGCATAGCTAGATACGCTCATCATTAGCGTCAGTGCAGCCAAAGAGGCCTTAAGTAGTGATTTCATCAAACCCTTCCTATTAGCAGTTGTGGGAGCTTTTTGTTTTACAGGCGTTTTAAGCATAGTACATCGTACGAAAGTGAAACCTGGGTCAGTTACTCTGCGTTGTGCTTAACCTGTTGCTTTATTTATTGCCCTGCCAGCGGTGAAATTTTCACCTCCGAGTCGCTCAGGCAAGGCGCTGCTATGATTAACTGATTTACAGAAGGGAAACAACCGTTGATTAGCGTTATGACCAATTAATGCGGGCAAAAGCTAATTTTTTGAGCGTCTTAACGGATAAAATGCGTGGTTTGTGCGGGTTATGCCAGAAAATAGGGTAGTTTGAGTCGGGAGACTGACAGTAAAAAGGCTGCCTAGGCAGCCTTGAACGCGTTCGCGGGATGATAACGCTGACTATTCGATGTTTGATTCAATGAACCACAGGAACTGATCCAGATCGCGTGATGCGGCAGTCAGAATGTCCGCAGAGGCCTCATCTTCCGTTTTACCAATGGCTTTGCGTACGTTGTTGGCAACAATCGCATAGCGTTCGGCCAACGCTTTCAGATGATCCTGAACGCTATGGATGTTGGTTGGATAGCTTTTCAGTGAGGTTTGTTTACCCACGATTTGCACAGTACCCAGCGCAACACCGCCTATCTGCACCACGCGCTCGGCGATGGTATCTTGATGGTCAATAATCGAGGTGCGGAAGCCATCCAGCATTTCATGAACGGCGATAAAGTTTGCACCGCGCATGTTCCAGTGCGCCTGTTTGGTAATCAATGACAGGTCGATGAAATCAACAACTAGTTGGTTTAACAGCGCGATCGTCGAGGTTTTAACGCTATCGTCCAAATCATTACGAGTGTAAAGCAGTTCGGACGGTACTGATTTCACGAGTTTAGCGGTAGGCATAATAGTATCCTCTCTTTAATTATTGATAGTCTTGCTGTTCAATGTGATTAATTATAGCAGTGATAAAAATTAATATTGAAAAGAATCACCTATCAAATGGATAGCTATAGCATAACGATGGTGTGGGTATTTTTGGTCAGGATTTATCTGATATCAATAATGTGGCTGCGGTGATGTCAGGGTAATATTTTAATTATCATTGAAACATAATGTCGTATATTGATAAATATCATCACTAGTTAGATGGAAATAGTTATTATTCTCTGCTGCTTAAATAGAGTGACGGCATCGCTTTTTTTTAAAATATAGTGTGTACGAGTAAAAGGAGTCGTGGTGAATGAGAGTGAATATTATTGGCACCAGTGGAAGTGGCAAATCTACGCTGGCTCGTCGCTTGTCTGAAAAGCTGGCTATTCCGTACGTTGAAATGGATGCGTTATTTTGGTTAAAAAACTGGCAAGAACGGACGGATGCCGATTTTTTTCAACGGCTTGAAAGCGCACTGGAGCCTGGAAGCTGGGTGTTGGATGGCAACTATAATCGAACGCGTGATGTCAAATGGCGCAATGTTGATGTCGTGATTTGGGTCGATTACAGCTTTAGCCGTACGCTTTTTCAGGCGGTACAGCGTGCCTTTCTTCGGGCATGGCGTAAAGAGGAGCTCTGGAGCGGCACGGGTAATAAAGAGTCTTTTCTCCGCAGTTTCCTTAGTCGGAATTCAATTATCCTCTGGACAATGAAAACCTATTCAAGAAACCGGAAGCGGTATTTGGCGGATTTAGCCGATCCTCGCTATCGCCATATCCGTTTTATTACTTTGCGTTCTCCTCGGGAATGTGAAACTTTTCTGCAACACTTCCCCAAGGAAATACGCACTCATTCTGCTTGAGTCGTCACTTTGGCTGCGCCCGCCGGTTTGATTGTCAGCGTTGCGCCGATTGACGCAATGATAATAAAGATCAGCGCCATCCACTGAATAAACGATAAATGTTCGCCGAGAAAAAGGATCCCGGAGAGGGCGGCAATCGCGGGTTCCATACTCATCAGCGTGCTGAACGTTCTGGCGGGCAGACGGGTTAGTGCCACCATTTCCAGTGAATAAGGGAGCGCGGTGGACAGGATGGCGACGGCAATACCGAGCGGGAGTATCGAGAGCGAAAACAGCGTGCTCTCGGCGTAATACGCCCCAATAGGGCAGAAGATCAGCGCGGCAATGAAGGAGCCGATAGCGACGGTTCCCGGTCCATGATTTGCCCCCGCTTTTTGCCCAAACAGAATATAAAGAGCCCAACAGGCACCAGCACCCACGGCGCAAGCCGCACCCGTCAAGTCAACATTGCCGATATTGTGGCCCAGCGGCAGTAAGAACCACAGCCCGGCAACGGCCAGAAAAACCCACAGAAAATCAATCGGTCTGCGTGAGGCTAACATCGCAACGGCAAGCGGGCCGGTGAATTCCAGTGCGACAGCAATGCCGAGCGGCACCGTCTGTAATGATAGGTAGAACAGAAAGTTCATCCCGCCCAGTGTCATGCCATACACCAGCAGCGGCAGGCGGTTACTGCTAAAACGCATGCGCCACGGCTTGAAGATGATGCACAGAATGATCGTACCAATTCCCAGACGCAGTGCCGTGACGCCAGTCGCTCCAATGAGCGGAAACAGGCTTTTAGCCAGAGCAGCTCCGCTTTGGATAGAAAGCATCGAGATAATGATGAGCAATACAGGTAGAAATGATGGCGAGCGATGGGAAAATAAGGTCATTCTTTTGGCCTTAAAACAGGTATAACATTCCGTTGCTATTATATCCAATTGTAAACAATTTGTCTGGTATGAATTGACTTTTATTGACCTTTATTTACGCATCATTTAACTGGCGTGTTTTTGCGCAATACCATTAGCATACAAACTGAGCGGGGAATTCGGAATTGTCTGTTTTACTGCGCTGTGGTGAATTTATTTTTAATCTAACTGTCACAATAAAAAACTCAATGTAATTATAGCGATAGGTTGTTTTTGACAATATTTGTTACATCTAAAGCCTAATTGATAAATATTTATAAGGCGGCAAGTCCCGAATTTCTTTGTTATATTTACCTCGTTAGTTAGTCTTTCATAAAATGAATCTGAGGCTGTAAATATGAAAAAAATCGCGTGTCTTTCCGCTCTGGCTTGTGTATTAGCCGTTGGCGCAGGTTCTGCATTTGCTGGTCAAAGTACTGTAACTGCAGGCTATGCTCAAGGTGATGCTCAGGGCGTACAAAATAAAGTTAAAGGCTTTAACCTGAAATATCGTTACGAGCAAGATAATAACCCACTGGGCGTTATTAGCTCATTCACCTACCTGGAAAAAAATGGTAGCGATGGCAGCGACTACAATAAAGGCCAATACATGGGCTTTACTGCGGGTCCAGCTTACCGTCTGAATGACTGGGCAAGCCTGTACGGTGTTGTTGGTTTCAGCCACGGTAAAGTAACGAATAACGCTACCAACGGTCTGAACAACAGCAGCAACGACGATTATGGCTTCACCTACGGTGCCGGTGTTCAGTTCAACCCAATGCAGGACGTTGCGCTGGATGTTGGTTACGAACAAAGCCGTATCCGCAGTGTTGATGTTGGTGCCTGGGCTGTTGGCGTAGGTTACCGCTTCTAATCTAACCCTGTAGGGGTTGTTTACCCTCAGCGTTGGTTGTTAGATGTGTCGAAAGAATCCGCTCTTTTTAGGGCGGATTTTTTTATGGCGAGCTTCCTGCCCGCCATCCTGAGGACCGTCGCAAGCGACGTTTTTTTACGGCCATTTGTCTAAATCAGCGATGAGTATCATCAGTCATTTATCCAGTCACTTTCCAGTTGGTCGATATCCAGTCCTTCTTGCTACGGTTGATCAAGTTCATGCGGTATCGGTCTGTCATAAGATTTTATCTTGACGTTAAGATTCTTTATGTGAAGATAATGTTCATCAAGTTGTAGTGATTTACTCAAGCTATTGAGGTTATACATGGTAGTGACATCAACGGCCCGCACGCGGGCTTTTCTGTTCTTCACAATTATCCTGTTGGGACTAAATTTACGTCCTGTTCTGGCGGGGATTGGCCCATTACTGAATCAGATTCAGGCTGCAACGGGCCTGGATGACAGCATGGCGGGGATGTTAACTACGCTCCCGGTGTTCGCTATGGGGTGGTGCGCGTTATATGGCGGCCAGTTGCAGGCGCGTCTTGGTGAATATCGGGGAATCACGCTGGGCATCGTGGTCATTGCTTTGGCGTGTAGCGCCCGCTGGTGGCTGAATAGCGGTATGGCGCTGCTGGTTAGCGCTGCGCTTGCCGGAATCGGGATTGCTTTGATTCAGGCGCTGGTGCCATCGTTTATCAAGCTCCATTTTGGTCGCCATAGCAGTCTCCTCATGGGCTTTTATACCACCGCGATTATGAGCGGGGCGGCGTTTGCAGCTTCATCGGTTTCTCCGCTAGCAAATGCGTGGGGCTGGCAAAGTGCGCTGGCCTGCTGGGGAATTGTGGCGCTGGTGGCTGCGGTGGCCTGGCGGTGTATTCCTAAAGCGTATACTGCGAAGCAGGATGCAGTGGCTGTCGTAGCAACGCGCCGAAGCGGAATGGACTGGCTGCTGATGGTGTTCTTCGGTATTGGTACGGGGGCGTATACGCTGGTACTGGCATGGCTGCCGCCGTATTACATTCAACTGGGGTTAGATGCGACGCAAAGCGGCCTGATGTTGGGTGGATTAACGCTGACGGAAGTGATTTCCGGCCTGCTGGTGTCAACGTTCATCAACCGTTTTCCCGATCGACGCAAACTGCTGCTTCCTATCCTGATCGTGATGCTGGTGGGGATGATCGGGTTGATTGTGGCACCGCTGACGTTTACGTATCCCATCATTATCATGCTGGGTGTTGGCATTGGTGCACTGTTCCCACTGTCGCTTATCGTAGCGTTGGATCAGGTGACCGAGTCACATAAAACCGGTTCACTGATGGGCTTTGTGCAGGGTGGTGGCTACATCCTTGCTAGCCTGATGCCGCTGCTGGCTGGTTTCATTCGTCAGCATACCGCAGGTCTGGAGCAGGCCTGGATGATCATGACCGTTGGTGTAGTCGTGTTGATTATCATGGCGACTCGTTTTGCTCCGGTGAAGAGCCCGAGTCGCTAAGCGGTTTGTTGTGTTGTAAGCGAGCGGAAACCCGCTCGCTATCATCAATTTGTCGGTGGGCGATAGCGCCATAGCCAGCGTCCGCTCATCAGGCGGCGGTAATAGAAGAACCCGCGTACAATCCAGTCAAAGAACATCCCCATCCACACGCCGATCACGCCAAAACCGAGCATCACGCCGAGGATATATCCCGCGATGACCCTACATCCCCACATGCCTGCCATTGCTACCCACATGGTGTAGCTGGCGTCTTTCGCGCCTTTTAGACCGGCAGGAAGCACCCAGGACGCCGCCCAGATCGGCATAAATAGCGCGTTGAGCCACAGGAGATGTTTTGCCACTTCGATAACTTCCGGCTCATTGGTGTAAAACGACGCCAAAAAGCTGGCACTGGGCACCGACAGGACGGCAAGTACGCACAGCCCGATATTGGACAGCCAGAAGATGTGCTTCAACTGGCGGGTGGACTGCATGATTTGGCCTTTCCCCAGCCTTGTGCCAACGATAATGGTAGCAGCGGCACCGAGTGAATTACCGGGAAGGTTGATCAGCGTTGCGATGGAGAAAGCAATAAAGTTTCCGGCAATGACCTCGGTTCCCATATCTGCCACAAAACGCTGGGTGATCAGCTTGCCGATGTTAAACATCACAGATTCAATGCTGGCGGGAATACCGATACTGAGCACTTCATAGAGGATCGACAGGGTAAAAGGCGCAAAGTAAGACTTGAAGGGAATGCGCAGCGCACCGTTAAAACCGTGCATCAGCGTCAGAATCACGAATACCGCGCCGATATAGCGCGAAATGGTAATACCAATACCCGCGCCAACAAAGCCAAGGCCATCCCAGGAAAATGCCCCGTAAATCAGCAAGCTACTGATGCCAATATTGAGAATGTTCATCCCAATGTTGATAACCATAGGCAACTTGGTATTGCCCGCGCCCCGCAACGCTCCACAGCCTACCAGCGCGATGGCGACAGCAGGATAGCCCCACACCGTCCAGCGAAGGAACGTGAGGGCAAGTTCTTTAACCTGTATGTCGGCCTGTCCTGCGATCAAATCGATGATCGCTGAACCAGCGAATTCAACCAGTGCGACCAATAGAAACGATGACAGAACCAATAATGACATCGATTGACGAGCGGCAGATCGCGCCTGCTTTCTGTTGCGCTGTCCCAGACTGAACGCGACAACAACGGCGGTTCCCAATGCGACGGCGGTAAAGAACGCGATGATGACCATGTTGAAGCTATCAGCCAGACCGACGGCCGCCATGGCTTCTTTCCCCAGCCAACTGACCAGGAAGGTGCTGAAAACCCCCATCAACACGACGCAAAGGCCTTCAATAAAGATCGGGAAGGCGAGCGGTGAGATTTCTCTCCAGAAGAGAACGCGGTTGGAGTAACGCTTTTTATACCAGTCTGTGTCTTTTAATTTTTTCATGAAACGGTCTTGGCGGTATCTCAAGTTTCCCAGTCGGCGCGGTAAACAGAGCCACAAGGTGGCTCGCAAATAGCATTATTTTTGCACGGTACTTATGCATACAGTGACTTATCCATACTGTTACTGATCCATTTTGTGCGATCGCGGCAGCATGGCTGTTTTTTAAAATAGCGTTTCTGTTTACAGAGTATCAGTCGCTAAATCGATGTCCAGTCTGGATTGCTTTCCCCGCGTGGAAAGTTGTTGCGTGTGCCCATTATTTAATTTAGATTTTACTTAATTAGATTTATCTAAATTAATGGTGGCACGCAAACAATCAGCGATGCCACCTTCCTTGCTGACTGAATACCATGTTGAACGATGCATGATGACGGGTTTCAGCGGCGCAAAAAGAGGATCACGATCATGCCAACGCCACTTGCTATCTCACCCGCCCAGGCCCGTAAATTGTTAGATGAAGGGGCGGTGCTCATTGATATTCGCCAGCCGGAAGAACATGCCCGCGAGCACATTGCACAGGCAAGGTTGCACCCGCTGAACTCCTCTGCTGGGTATGTCCTTCCTGATGATGACAAAGAAGGACAGGTTGTGATTTTCCATTGTTTATCCGGCATGCGTTCGGAACAGAATGCCGACTTGCTGGCACAGGCGGTTTCACCCGCAACGGTATTTCTTCTTGAAGGGGGAATGAACGCATGGAAAAAGGCAGGATTCCCGACAGAAGTGAATCGCAAGCAGCCGATTGAACTCATGCGGCAGGTCCAAATCGCCGCTGGCGTACTTATTCTGGGTGGTGTATTACTGGGTTACAGCGTAAACAGCGCTTTCTTCCTGCTCTCTGGCTTTGTAGGTGCAGGGCTGTTGTTTGCCGGGATCACGGGCTTTTGTGGCATGGCAAGACTGTTGATGAAAATGCCGTGGAACCGTGGCACCAAACGCTGATGTGCCGGGATGGCTTGCCGGAAGAGTAAGCGGAGTGTTAACCGATAACGTTAAACAATAGGAGCAGTAATATGGACATGAAAAACATTCCGTTTGGTACGACTGACTGGTCGCAAATAGAGCCCACCGAGCACCGGGGCGACACGGGGATCGCCTATTGGCGAACACAGCGTTTTGATAACATTCGAGTTCGTATTGTTGAGTACACGCCAGGCTATCTGGCTGACCACTGGTGCTCAAAAGGGCATATTTTACTGTGCCTTGAAGGCGAACTTCATACGGAATTAGATGACGGCCGCGTTTTTGTCCTCAAACCGGGAATGAGCTATCAGGTGGCGGATAACGCAGAAGCCCATCGCTCCTACACCGAGACGGGTGCCAAGCTGTTTGTTGTCGATTGATGCCAGGGGGCTAGCTCGGAATCACGGAGAGTAGATTAGCCCTCAATTTTAGCTAACCTTGCAATTTTTCTTGTGACTGACCTGAAAGAATGTGCCGCCTGCAGCAAAGGCTATATCTAGTTCAATCATTTTTCCGTGTTGGTTTTATCCAGATACCTACTGTTATGGCTTTATCTGTATGAACTGTGCCTGTTCTTTAACATCACTATGACTTTTAATGGTTCCACTCATATCTGTTAAGACGATTAAAAATGTCAAAAAATTTTTTACTGATACATGGAGCATGGCAGGGTGCATGGGTCTGGAACAAAATACAATCGAAGCTAGAGGCTGAAGGCAATACAGTAAAAGCCATTGATCTTCCTGGAAGTGGTGATGATCAGACGCCTGCGATTACCGTGTCACTCGATTCTTATGCCCATAAGATTATTGATGCTGCCAGATTACTGTCTGTTCAGGGCAAAGTGACTCTGGTTGGTCACAGCATGGGGGGCGCAGCAATCACTTTAGCGGCGTCGATTGCACCAGAACTGTTTGAAAAACTTATTTATGTCTGCGCTATGATTCCGCAAAACGGTGAATCTGTCGCTATTCTGGCCGAGCAAAGCCAGAAGCTGGGGACGGAAGGACCTGTTGCGCAGCCTAATTTTGATAAAGGCGTTCTGGAACTGGTTCCTGAAAAAATTGCGGCTACATTATTTCATGATTACGGGGGAAACGATGTTGATACGCTCCTTGCGCAGTTTAAACATCAGCCAATTCAGCCTCTGATGGAGACAGTCACATGGACAGAAGGATTTATCGATTTGCCAAAGGCTTACATTGTTTGTACGAAGGACCTTGCCATTTCTCCCAAACTTCAGCTGCAAATGGCTGGAAAAGCGGGTGTTGGCACTATTTATACCCTTGATGCAGGGCATGAACCTTTCTTCTCTCAGGTTGAAAAGTTGAGTGAGTTACTGCTGAAAGCGTGACGGGGAAAAGATAAATCATGAACCCAATACAGCATATATTTCTTACGACCAATGAGACGGTTGTCACCTGATGCGCACAAATTTTTCGCTTCACAGCAGTACGGTCGTCATTTACAGGCGACCGGTTCACGTATAACACTCGCCTTAATTATTTCTTCAGGATCTGTCCGACATCGATACGATTTCCATCCGGATCAGCGAAAACAAATGCTCGAATACCATAATCTTTATCTTGGACACCTTTAACGATCTTGGCACCAATTTCCTGACAAAGGGTGAATAAGGCATTCGCATCATCAACCAGAAGATGTGCGATAGGATGAGAAGCCGCTTTGTGCTGTGGTTGAAGCGTCAAATGTAATTCAGCCTCTTCACGCTTTAATATCATAAAGCCAACAGGATCCCCGTTTTCAAAAACCTTCTTAAAATCCAGTCCATTGATATAGAACTCTTGAGAAACCAAGATGTTTTTGACGGGTAACACGGTTGCTATACGACCAAATCTGACATCATGCTGCATGATCAACCTCGCGATTGACAATGAATCAAAAGCATAGCGTCAGACGGTGCCGAAGCTAAATGACTGGGCGGTGCCAGATGAGTTACTAGGGTATAAGATTTACGGCCTATGTGAAATGGAAACTTGTGCGCTGCTATGGCCAGATCTTATTTATTAACGCTTCATCATGTGCGTAAAATCTGCTTTTATTTAATCATCTCTTATTTTATGACGGGTTATTCCCCCAGTGAAATACAGACGAAAAAAAACCAACCGTAAGAGGTTGGTTTTTCTGGGATTATTTGGTCGGCACGAGAGGATTAAAGTTGTTTGTTTAAGTTTTTGAAAAATAATAATTATTAGTTTTATTAGCATGATGGCTATGCCTATAGCTATGCCTAAAAATCGAAGTCATCCCATCAACAGAAAACATTGGCTCAAACTTCGAACCTTCAGACGATAAAGTATGACATTAGGCCAACGCTATTCAAGTGACAGGAAAACTGGAAAGGGTGATGAGTAGCTAGTCATTCAGTCTAAGTCAACTATCCTTTCTGGACGGAAGAATAGAAGACACTGGATGGCAATAATGAAAAACTTGTCGGACAAAGACATTAAAGAAATCAAAGAATGGCTAAATATCGATACCTATCGGCAGTTTGAAAACATATCTCTTGGGCGGCTTTATCACGAGCTAGTGATGCGGTCATTGTTTTTTAGATCTGACCCTGGGGATGTTGAAATCAGGCTGGCAGAAATTTATACCAAAAGTCTTTTTAGTGGAGAACCCTTCCTCATTACGGATAGCTATATGGAGCTCCTTGCAATAGACAATATGCTTTTTCCATCCCCACACTTCTCTATAACAACGACCGGAAGACTGGCTGATCTTTGTATACACGGTATGAATGATTCGTTGTTTTCCTGGGATGCAAAAAGTGATGAGTATCGTGTGACAAAAGAATTCGCAAATACGCCCATCGCTAAGACATTACCTGTATTTTTTAAAAACAGCATAATGATTGAGATAGATTTCGCCAGTGGCACTGACGAAGAAATCATCGGATCTCTGAGAGAGATGCTCCCACAGTGGCGTAAAATATGGGGCATTGAAGAAGATTTATCAAATACTGTTCGCTTTGGCTATGGAACGATCAAGAAAATTATCAATTACAGGCTGATCCCGATGATCGACATACTGATATGGGCAAAGCACCATGATATCCGTGTGTCAGATGAGCATCTTTCATCACTGCTCTATGACCATGCGGATAAAGAAGGGAGAATCAGAGCGAATAACCAAATAAAAGATACCGATAGACCACTGGCGTTAAAAGCGGTCTGCAAGCCATTCATCATTCAGTTTCATCATTTTCTTAACAAGAACAACCATTTGAAAGAAATGCGGGTTTCGGATGTTATAACGCTTGCAGACAAGGACTAAAAACAGGCGAATTCTGGATGTGCTGAAATTCGCTTGTGATCCCCTGATCTTTTCATATAGTCTCTTCTAAAAGCGGGGAGAGACTATGAATACCCAGAATCGCCTTATTCTAACCCCGAAGTAATGAGAAAAACCGGCTTTGGAAAAGCCTGGATCTATCGCCTTATTAGTGAAGAGCGTTTTCCCCGACCTGTAAAAATTGGGAGTCGTGCTGTCGCATTTGTTGAAAATGAAATTGATGAATGGATATTGACTGCTATCGAAAAAAGAAAAATCTTGAAAGTGTAAAGAATTTCCGTGAATAAAGGCTATATATTTTACAAAATATTTTACATATTATAAGGAAGCCTTTTATTTAAAGGCTTTGCAGGGAGTTAATAAGTCTAAGGTGATCTTAATCTAAAAACTTATGTTTTATACTGGTTTGCTATCAAATGATTCAAGCTCTTTTCATCGTGCAAGTTTTGATGTGCAGGCCACATCAGAACTATTGGAGTTTTTGATAGATAAAGCAAAATTCAGTCATTGGAGTGAAGTTTGCCAAGTATCTCAAATTAATTTATCTCTGAAAAAAGAACATAATTCGCCAACTCAAGGAGAGCTATGGTGAGAAAGTTTTTAATAGGTATAGCAGGAACACACTCAACCGGTAAAAGTTCTTTTTGCAATATTTTGAGTAAAAATCTATTAGCTATCGGTGTTAAAGTTTCAAAAGTTCCATCTTTTGGTAAGTTGGCTTTGGAATTAGGAATACCTTTATTAAGAGATCATACTTTCGAATCGACACTTTGGTTTATTAATAAAACCTTGGAAGAGAAAGAAAATGCCATGAGGAATTCAGATGTAGTTATTGTTGAACGTCCTGAAATTGATTCTTTTGCATATTGGAAAGCAGCCATAGATTATAACAAGAAAGACTGGATTCCAGAAGAAAGAGAAAAAATAGAGTCTCTTGTTCTAGAAAATACCAAAGACTATACTCACCTTTTCGCAACGAAGTTAAATCCCCTGATCCCACTAGCTCCTGGGAGAGATGATGATGTTAAATTTCGTAAAAGTGTGGACTTTCATTTACACCAATTAACTCAATCACTACCTAATAAAATTACTATTCTTAGATCTGATGAGCATGAGAATACCTTGTTAAAGTTATACGACGAAATAACCACCGCATTAAGGACTTAAATGAACTACTCTCTTTCAGGAAATATAATAGGTAGAAGTGTTTGTAGAATAGGCTATGGAGCTATGCGCATTACTGGCCCAGACATATGGGGGCCTCCATCTAATGAGCAGGAAATCATTGACATAATTAGATTTGCAATTGATTTAGGTGTACAACATATTGATACTGCTGATGCATATGGCCCATATATCTCAGAAGAGCTGATTAAAAAAGCGTTATATCCTTACAATGATAATTTACTAATCGCAACAAAAGGGGGCTTCATGAGAGATGGTCCTGGGCTGTGGGTGCCTAATGGCGATCCACTTTATCTTAGACGATGTATTGAAGGCAGCTTGAGCCGGTTGAAATTAGAAGCTATAGATTTATATTATCTACACCGTGTTGATGAAAAAATACCAATATCCGAACAGGTCGGTGAGTTATCTAATATGAAAAAAGAAGGTAAAATAAAAAACATTGGGCTATCAAAAGTAACTTTGGATCAAATAAAAGAATCAGTGAAAATAGATAAAATAGCAGCTATCCAAAATAAATTTAATAGATTATACCGACATGAATCAGAAGGTATAATAAAGTGGTGCGAGGAAGAGAATGTGGCATTTGTACCATATGCACCTTTTGGAATTGGAGCGTGCATCGATTATACAGCGATGAATAGTACTGAAATACTCAGTGGGCAGGCGGCAGTTAATGAAATTTCTTGGCTGTTAGATTACTCGCCTAATATTTTTCCAATACCGAGTACAACTAATATTAAGCATCTAAAACAAAATCTTAATATACTATATAGTCAACGAAATAAAACTTAATGGCACGAATGTATGAAGTTGTTTAGTTGGGGATGTCTTAATTTTTAAACTTAGAGGTAATATTAAAATTTTACTACTTAATTAATCTTTTCCTGCGCCACTGGTGTGTACGAAATAATACTCACAATATCCTTTTTAGCCTAGAGAGACACCATCAGGCAGCTATGAGGGAAGTATAGCCATCCATACTCTGAATCACTTAAAAGTGTAATTATCAGGGGGGCTATATCTGTCACTTAGCTATCTACTAGAGTTAATTGGCACCAAAACGCTAATGTCTGTAATGCTTTAAATACATTTCAACAAACACATCACGAGGTTCAACTTCACTACCAAGAAGCTGCTTCTTAAACTCGTATATTAGGGTTATTTCGTTCTCAGTCAACGGGGAACGCCCATCGTAGTTTACGAATGAGCAAATCGATTCACTGAGCTCTTTGATATCCATATCATCCTAATCATTACAATTGCATCAATGGCCTTGTGTGTGCATTAACGATAATATCCACAATGCTTAAACCATTAAAAAGGAAATTTATATGGCTAATTATGCATACATGACTATCGAAGGTAAATCTCAGGGATTGATTTCTGAGGGCTGCTCCACATTAGAATCTATCGGCAACCGATATCAGGCAGGGCACACCGATGAAATCATGATTTTGGCTTTTAACCATATGATGAGTAATGACGGCCATGCCGTCCATAATCCGATCACCCTGGTAAAACCTATCGATAAGTCAACGCCGTTACTGGCAATGGCATTGAACGAGCAAGAGAAGGTCAAAGTGCTGCTCGACTTTTACCGCACCACGCAACATGCCAAACAAGAGAAATTTTTCTCCATTCAGATCAATGATGGACTCATATCAGATATCAACCTCGTCATGCCCAATATCATTGATGATGGTGCTGGCCTGATATTGGAGCATATCTCTATCAGGTATAAAGATGTGACATGGACGCACCACAAAGCAGGAACATCTGGTTATGCATTGTGGGAAATGACTAAGTTCATGAACTAAACAAATTCGGAGGCAATTCTGTATTTATTTGTATGAACAGACACTTTTGTGGATCAGTGCCATATCTAGTTAGCTAGGGAATTTTGTACCAAAAATGAAGGATGCCAATTATGTAGAAAATTAATTATAGATAAGTATCTCAAATTTCATATACAGCATGTTATTTTAAAGCTAATTTTTAAGTGGGAGATTATAATGATTAAACTTAACATTTAAATGATTTATTAAAAAATGTAACTTACACTATTGTTTATGTTTACTTGTCTAAGATTTTAATTGAGTAATCTAAATATAGTGCATTCTGAAAAACAGTAAAGATAAAAGGATTTGAAATTTATGAAAGAGTTTTTGATATACATAGATAATATTTCACATAAAAAAATTGAAGAAAAGGTTCTTCAAGAAAATATTCTAAAAATAAATAATTTGCTTGATGGCTTTACAGTTAGAAATAAATATAAATTATTAACTTCATGTATAATTGATTTAATAGAATCAATAAGGAAAAGAGATTTCAAGGAATCATATGGATTAGCTAGATTTATATTTTTATGTAATTTTGACGGACAGATAGGATTAGTAAGAAAACTTGGAGCATTTAGAACTTCAAAATATGGCTATAATAAAAATTTGCTCACAAATATTATATTTGATATTTATCAAAGGAGAGATTTTACAGATGAAGATAACAGATACATAACAAGTGTCATCTCGTTGTCACTATTATCCTCTGACATTTTGTCACTTAAAAATAGAATACAGTCGTTTGTTAAATCAAGACCTAACTTTCTAAAGAATGCACTTGCTATAGCTGAAGTTAAATTTCGTGATATAGATAACCTTAACGAAGATAATAAAAGGAATTTTAGAGATGATTTATATTATCTTAGTAGGGAAACCGTCGTGTCTTCTATTTCATATACTTTGCAATTATTAAAGGAGGTTAAGACTGATGTCGCGAATAAGGATAGTATTTATGTTGAAGAATGTAGTATGGATGAGGCTTATTTAAAAATATTTTATGATGCTTATTTGATTCAGTTATTCAATGATGCTGAAATTAATGTTGATTTCTTCTGCTATGATGCTGACCTTGTAAAAGATAATGGAGTTGTTATTCATAACAAAGATTTTGAGTATTCATTACGTCAAGGGTATGCAAAATCTGATCTAAGATGGCAATCTATATTATTAAAATTATTAAATGATCCTTCTTTTAGAAAGGAAGATAGTTTCTCCTATTTTATGGAAGATTTTTGTGAAAATGGTTTTGCTGAAGAACATTTATACTCAATAGTTCAAAAACCAATTGAACGTATTGTTTTAGTTATGTCAATTTTCGTAGATAATATGGATTTATTCTCTAAAGATCATCTTTTCTTTGAAGAAAGAGCTATGTTATGGACTTTATCATTAGAGAATTATAATGTTGATTTTATAAATAAAAAATTATATAAGGACTTTAACGCATTAGATATTATAAAAATACAAAGATTTTTCGGATACCTTAGTTATGTCTATAATTATGCTTACAATAATCTAGTTAATAATAAAGATAAAGATGCAGATATAATCAGGAAAAGATCGGTTCTTCCTGTTATAAAAACGAATGTATTAGCAGATACTTTTAGTAAAATATGTGGTCACTCAACAGAAGATTGTCTGGATTTTATTTCTAGGATTAGCATTGATTTTTCTGATGAAGATCAGATTGTAGATTTGCAGTATAGTCCGATAGTAAAAATGGGAGATTCAAGTCTTATTCTTCCTACTATATTTTCATGTTCAAATTTAATCAGGGCTTTTGCATTAAATGAAAACGTTCATCTATCATCTTTCGATGATAAAGACTCCATGGTCAATTCAATAAAAAACAGTTTTCAAAAAGCGGGTTTCTATGTGAAGTCTGACTTTAAATATGGTAAAGATGAAATAGATATTTTGGCATTTCTTGATGACTCACTGTTTATCTTTGAATGTAAAAACCCATATCATCCTGTAAACTCTTTTGAGTTACGAAATACCTACGGTCATATCTTAAAAGGCTTTGATCAAATAAATAAATTCAAGGGCATTCTCAGTAGTGAAGCATCATTAAAGCAGCTACTATCTAATGCTGGAATAGATTTTAATAAAGTAAATAATATACACTATGGTATTATCAATGCTAATAGAGCTTTGTATGGAATGACAAAAGATAATGTAAAAGTTTATCATGCTAATGAATTGATGAATTTTATAGAAACAGGCGAAGTAAATGTTATGGGGCATGTATATAAAATGTGGGAAAGTAATACTTTCACACAAAATGATCTTGTCAGATTTCTTAAAGGTGATGTTGTTACTTCAGATTTTAAGGAAGTAACTTTAAATTTTCATAATGATTATCAGCTTAGATCTTATTCTATGATTTTCCTAACACATGCTTTTGAGGTTAAAGATTTACCTAAGACTTACAATAGTAAGTATAAGTTAATTAACTAACTAAATTAATCTGATCTGATGGGATATAAGTTTTAGATACAATTTCTGTCAGATCAGACCTGATTTTTATTTATCTCCTAGCAGATGATTTATATTTTCATTAAGTTTAGAATACTACTATTCCCGAAATTTACACATAGAACGCTGCCAGATAAAATCCGTGCCAATAGAATTATTTTCGCCGATTATACCAGTCGCAAAATTTCCCAAAGATGAACATCAGGATGATTGCAACAACCAAGTGATAAACCTTCTCTCTCCATGGCGCATACCCAACAAATACAATGTAGCAAATCCAGAAAAAACAAATCGTTAGTAGTAAAAATCCTAACTGGTAGGATAAAAATAATAAAACTTTCTTGATGATTTTAAGCATGAGATTTAATCTTTTCTCCTACTTTATCAATCAATTCATTAAACATATGATCGCCATATATTCTTTTCACTTTTAGTGATACCATGATCGGCTCCACCATTGGTTCGATTAAAAAGAATAAGAAATCAAGATCGTCTTTTCTTAGTGCGTAATAGACCTCTGGATTCTCAGCGTTCAGGCTTCTTGAGCGATATATTGATCTCTCTGCCATTCCGCCACCTAACAATATGTAATATGAAAAAACAGAGGGTATACTCGCCAGATTTCCAATGCGGGTTGCTAACTGCAATACTACCTGAGATACAATGACACTTCCGGTCATCGCACCCGCAGCGCCGTGGTAAATGTTCCGTTTCTGCGACTCAGATGTGTGTTTGTTGAAGCTATCAAAGATCCTCTTTACAGTTTCATAGATCTTATCGCGTGAAAGAATTCCTCTGTGTATCGCACGGATCATTCTTTCCATTTCTCGTGACCGTGCATATCGGGTATCCGTATCAAGAAATGAGTAGGTGAGATAGCCAAAGTTTTTGCTGACTTCACCCACTCCTGACCCTATACCTCTGTAATACTCACCGGCTGTAAACAGAAGAACTATTTCATCAGCCAGTTCATCCAAGTCTGCTTCAGTCATTGTTATTCCATCCGTGAATTACATGATTGCGTCACAAGACTCATTGTAATGGAATCGGCTAGTGACCAGAACACATTCTTATTACATTAATAGGTTGGTAAGTATTTTATTCGAAAGAGGTTTTTTTAAGGTAGTGGTAAGCTGGACAACGACTTAAAAAGTTTGCCGTTTAGAAACTGAGAATGTAAAGCAATGAACCGAGGTGATAATACAATTTAGCCATCCTTGGCCTTAAATCTATCCTTTTTGTGTAAACTCAGACTTAGCCAGCGACAGAAACGATGCTCGTTTTACCATATGAAGCTGACTCAACATGCTCTCCCCACCACGCCATCATTTCCCTACGTTGTTCCAGATACTGCGCCCTGTTATAGGCTCTCCTGACTTCATTAGTATCGATATGCGCTAACGCTGCTTCAATCACATCAGGGGGAAATCCTTTCTCATTTAGGATCGTTGAGGCAATCGCTCTCATACCATGTGCGACAAGCATATCTTTGAAGCCCATACGTTTGAGTGCCATGTTCGCGGTCTGGCTGTTCATTGGCTCAAGTGGGTTGCGATATCCGGGGAAAACATAATCCCTGTGCTTACTAATGGGTTTCATAACTTCCAGAATCCCCAGCGCTTGCTCTGAGAGCGGGATAATGTGCTCACGTTTCATCTTCATGCGACCGGCAGGAATACGCCATTCTTTTGCGTCAAAATCGATTTCATCCCAGCGTGATTCGGCAGCTTCCGCTGGTCGAGTCATGGTGAGTAATTGCCATTCGATAAGACAACGGGTTTGTCTCCCAATGCTTGCAAATGACAGTGTTTTCATCAGAAGTGGTAATTGCTCTGGCAAGAGGGCAGGGCGATGCTTCACCTTCGGCTTATGAAAAGTGCGTCCGATTCGGGCGGCTGGATTTACTGAGACCAGACCAGAGTTGAGGGCATAATCCATGACTTCATTAATACGCTGACTCAGACGTTTAACAGTTTCAAGTCTGCCTGCGGCATGAGTGGGCTCTAACGCTCTAATAAATCGTTGAGCCGTGATATTAGCAATAGGCATAGAGCCAATGTGTGGGAACACATACTTGCTCATGGATCGCCAGATATCGTTCAACGTATGTGTTGCCAAACCTGCTGATTCTTTAGTTTTAAACCATTCGGCAGCAACTTTTTCAAATGTGTTCTCTGTAGCATTTTTTTGCCGTGATTGCTCTGCTTGCTTATGCTCCTGCGGGTCAACGTCTTTGCTAAGAAGAAGTCGTGCATCTTCGCGGAGCTTACGAGCTTCGGCAAGAGATACCGAAGGGTAAGCGCCAAGGCTAATCATTGCACGTTTGCGAGTGAAGGGTTTGTAGTAGCGAAAACGCCAGAGTTTTGAACCGCTCGGAGTGACCTGTAATTCTAAACCGTCTCCATCGTAGAGGGTGACGGCACGGTCAGTGGACTTGGCGCTTTTGACCTCAGTATTGTTCAGGGGCTTTGTCTGACGTGCCATATCGCTCTCCAATCAAATCCGCAAAGCTGTTAGGCATAGGGTTTAGGCTACATGTTGCGTCGTATGCCTATATCTATGCCTAAAAAGTGTGGATTTCAATGTATCAATATGGAATTCAGTAGACAACAGAAAAACAGCAGGATTATGCAACCTACTGTTTAATCTGTTCTTTATAGTCTTGTCTGGACTTCAGTAGACAAAACGTTGGGGGAAATTTGGTCGGCACGAGAGGATTTGAACCTCCGACCCCCGACACCCCATGACGGTGCGCTACCAGGCTGCGCTACGTGCCGATGCTATGGGCATTTATACTACCTTTTCCTGACCTTATTGCAATAGCCGGATGGAACGACTGCTTTAGATTTAGGCAGTTAGTTGGCAATGAAGCGCCTTTCGTTCGTTAGTACCTGCAAGAGTAGGGCAAGCTGCGGTTTTTCATCATTCAACCGATTTCCTGCCATGTCGTAAGCTCGGTAGTTGCCGTTGCTTTCCAAGACGATGAGCTGATCCTGCGTCGTGATGAGCAGCGTGCCGCCGTTGCCGTTAATCAACCACGGGTAGCGTCGCTGGGCAGAGAACAGGTCTTCACCCTGCGAATAATCATCCGTGCTGTTTTTAACGTGGAGCAGGCGCTGCATCAGTGTCGTCATGACATCTTTGTTGTCCGTCATTTTCGTAATGGTCTGCGCAGGCGTGTTCGGCCAGTGAACAATGAGCGGCGTTTGCCACTGGGTACGGGCAAAACGTGTCGCGTTGCTGGTATTGGCATTCTGGTTTTGTGCAGTTGTCACGATGACGACCGTGTTATTCAGAATGTTTTTTTCCTGCAGAGTACTAATGATTTGCCCAATCTGACGGTCAACGTCCTGAATATTCATGCGGCCGCTAGGCTCAGCTTTGCCATCTGCGGTTTTCGGTGCGCTGCTCAGTTCAACGTAAGAGAACCAAGGCGCTGGATTATTATCGCGGCTGAGCCATTCCTGCCATTGCGTAATGATGGCATCGCCGCCTTGCTGCTGCGGCGCAGGCAAGGAGAAATCAGAAAGCAGCGCTTGACGATAAAGCGGGCTGTTGAAGCCGTTCGCCGAAAATAGCCCAAACTGATAGCCCTGCTGGCTTAACGCGGTGATCAAGGCGGAAGGTTTACGCGCACTCAAAATACCGTCCATATAGGTCGTCGAGAGGCCGTAAAACAGGTTAAACAAGGCGGCGTCTGGCTGAGATCCTGAATCGTAATGATCGCTAAAACGCACGTTTTCCTCAGCGAAACGCGATAGATTCGGCATCCGGTTTTGTATGGCATCGGGCTGCGTATCGTCGATCATCACCATCAGCAGGTTGTAGCCGCTGCCGCTATCGCGGAAGGTGATGTTACTGAGCGGATACTCCACCGTCATGGCTTCAGGATTGCCTTGTTGCGTCAGCCGACGCTGATATTCCTGTGCATCCAGCAGGCCATGTTTTTCCAGAAAACGACGTGCCGTCATCGGATAAGATAGCGGCAGGTTGGCGCGCTGCATGGTAATCGGGCGATAGAAATTCGCATCGGCCCAGATATACATCAGATGTGACGCAAAGAACGCTGAGATGAAAACGCCCGCTAACGGTTTGCCAAAATGGCGACGGTTCAGGCTGCGGAGCTTTTGCCAACACCAGGTGCCGAACAGCATTTCCGCCATGAAAATCAACGGAATGCCGATAAACATCCACTGCCAGTCTCGGGCAATCTCACCTTGTCCGGGGTTGACGACGAGTTCCCAAACGGTGCTGTTGAGGTGCAAGTGAAAGCGTGTAAAGACTTCCACATCCACTAGCAGTATCGTCAGCCCGGCTGTTGCCAGCGCCGCAGACAGGAACCGTAGCAGGCGCTGCGACATCACAATAAACGTGAGCGGGAAGATGACCAGCAGATAGGCGGCAAAGACGATAAAGCTAAAATGACCAAGCCAGCTAACCAGTGCGTAAAGTCGACCGAACAGGGACGTCGGCCAATCGGCAACAAACAGGTAGCGGCTACCCAGCCCCAAAGTGAGCAAAATGTTGAATAAGGCGAACCAGTGTCCCCAACTGATCATCTGGGAGACTTTTTCGCGGTAGCGCTGACGGTTGGTTACCATACGTTGGTCAAAACTTAGTGAGCTTTATCGGCTTTTTTAATCGAAGCCTGTAGGGCTTCAGCGAAAGAACGCGCCAGAACCTGACGTTGTGCAGGCGCGATGCTGGTGTTAATCAGGTTCGTCACCATGTTACCGAGCACCATCAAAGCAAGATCGGTTGGGGCGTGGTGCTTTTCCAGAACATTGACCATCTCAGAAAGCAGTTGTTCAACGTGTTCGTCACTATAACGGGATGATTGTGGCATAAAATGGCGTATCTCAAGCTGGTAAAGTCGCTTATCTTACCGTATAGGCTTATGCTTTTCTGCACTTTTATCATTAACGTACTTTTATCACTGGCGTACTTTTGTCAATAAGTAGTGTAGACGCTTAGTGCGCGTACAGATGTAAAGGGCCAGCTTTAATGTGTTGCGGGGCGTTCGTATCAGTGTTTGAATACGCGCCTTGCCAAAAGGAGAGTTTATCATGAGTCTGGATATCGCCCAGATTGCCCTGCATCAGCTAATTAAACGTGACGAGCAAACGCTGGAAATGGTGTTGCGTGATTCCCTATTGCCAACCAATGCGGCAGTAGAAGAGATGATGGCTGAACTGCATCGCGTCTACAGCGCCAAGAGTAAGGCCTATGGGCTGTTTAATGAGCAAAGCGAGCTGGCGGATGCACTGCGGGCTTGTCGCAAAGGGGATGAGGATTTTCTCAGTTTCTCACGCGCTGCGACCGGACGCTTGCGTGACGAGCTGGCGAAGTACCCGTTTGCCGAGGGTGGTATCGTGTTGTTCTGCCAGTATCGTTATCTGGCGGTTGAGTATTTACTGATATCGGTGCTCAATAGCTGCAACAGTATGCGAGTTAATGAACAGCTCGATATCAGTACCACGCACTATCTGGATATCAATCATGCTGATATCGTTGCGCGTATCGACTTGACGGAATGGGAAGTTAATCCGGAATCCACTCGCTATCTGACGTTCCTCAAAGGCCGCGTCGGGCGTAAAGTCTCTGACTTCTTTATGGATTTTCTGGCAGCGTCAGAAGGGCTGGACACCAAAGCACAAAACCGTGGCTTGCTGAAGGCAGTCGATGAGTATTGTGATGAGGCACAGCTAGATAAAAACGAGCGCCAGAATTATCGTCAGCAGGTGTATAGCTACTGCAATGAGCAGTTGCAGTCCGGTGAGGAAATCGAACTGGCATCGCTGTCGCAGGAACTGCCGCCGCTGGGTGAGAAAACCTTTCAGCAATTTTCAGCCGATCAGGGCTATGAGCTGGAAGAGAGTTTCCCTGCCGATCGCGGGACACTGCGCCAGTTGACCAAATTTGCTGGCAGCGGCGGCGGCATCAGCCTGAATTTTGATGCGTTATTGCTTGGCGAGCGAATTTTCTGGGATCCGGCGACGGATACGTTGACGATTAAAGGCACGCCACCGAATCTGCGCGATCAGTTACAGCGTCGGACGAGCAGCGGTAAGCAGTAGACATCGCGCCAGAAGACGACACGGCCCTTTTTCTGACTTCAGGAAAAGGGCCGTAGCTGATAATGGTTTGAAATGATAGTGATTAGAAGTATTTAAGCCAGCGGATGTCTCTGCGGCGTGCTTTTAAGCGGGCAAACGCGCGAACTGGCGAAAATAACACGACCATCAGCACCAGAGTACACACCCACAATTGCCAGACGGCGGAAAAGCCGAACCATTCTCCCTGATTTTTTCCCCAGATCGCGACAGCGGTTAAATACATCCCTTTTAAAACATACAGATGCAGTAGGTAGAAAAACATCGGTGCGGCGCCGAAGCTCGCCAGTATGACGAGCCAGCGCCGTTGTTGCTGACGTTCAAATACGGCGAGCAGATAAAGCCCGATTGCCAGCGTTAAGCAGAGAAACAGTAGCGATGGCGGGTATTTCGTGATGTTGAAATAGCTCATGAGCGTCTGCGTGATGATTTCGCCTTGTTGCCAGGGTCTATCGCCATACAGATTAATGCTACGCAGCGCGAAAAACAGCGCTAGCGTAATGCCAGCCAGCATGAACAAGATTTTCTGGCGCTGAAGTGGCGACACCGATTTTTGATACAGCGCGCCCGCCACGTAGCCAAGTGAGATCACACCAATCCAGGGCAATACGGGATAGGACGTCCGCACACGGAGCGTCTCACCGATTTCTAACCAGCCGCGATCGTGCAGAATCGCCCACGGAATAGACCAAATGGAGTCTGCGGAAGCATGTAGCGGATCCAGCAGATTATGTCCGGCCACAATCACGATGCCCAGCATCAAAATCAGCCCTGCGGGGAGCCAGATCAGCGCGCTGAGGGCGAGCATACTCATGCCGATTGCCCAGATGACCTGTAAATAGAGAACCTGCGCAGGGAACTGGAACGTCCACCCAAAATTGACCAGCGTTAGCTCCAGAAGAATGAGAATTAAGCCGCGCTGGAACAGGAAGAGAGCCGTTTGTCGGCGATCTTGCACTTTTTGGTGGTAAAGCGCGGCAGAAAGCCCGGTTAAAAAAATGAACACGGGAGCACACAGGTGCGCTAGTGTACGGTTGATGAAGAGCATGGGATCGGTGCTGGTGACATCAATCGGATCGGCGAGTTGCAGGTGCAGATAAAAGGTTTCCCGCACATGGTCCAGTAGCATCAGTACCATAACCAGACCGCGCAGGGCATCGATAGCGATAAGTCGCTGTGAGATATCACGAGACATGTTCACATTCCTTTGTGAATGAATAAATTTTTTATAAAAAACTATCCTCCGGCATAGCCGGAGGTTTTTCATATGCGCCTATAAGGCTCTGTCACCAGCAGCGCCCTAACAGGCGCATCGCGATCTGACATTTGCATCTATGGATTACTTACGGCCCGTAAACGGGCTACCAGGATACGGGATCGATAGTTGCTCTCCCATTTTATCCTCGTCCAGTTGGTGCTTTATGTATTCTTGTATCTTGACCGTGTTTTTCCCTACCGTATCAACATAATACCCTCGACACCAAAACTCCCTGTTACGGTATTTGAACTTCAAATCGCCAAACTGCTCATAAAGCATCAGGCTACTCTTTCCCTTCAGGTATCCCATAAATCCCGAGACACTCATCTTGGGCGGGATTTCCAGAAGCATGTGGATGTGATCCACACAGCACTCCGCTTCCAGAATATTCACGTTTTTCCATTCGCACAGCTTTCTTAAAATGCTGCCAATCGCTCTGCGCTTTTCCCCGTAGAACACCTGCCTTCGGTACTTCGGCGCAAAAACTATGTGATATTTACAGTTCCATCGGGTGTGCGCTAAGCTCTTTTCGTCCCTCATTGGGACCCCCTTTTGATTTCTTGTTGAACGTTTGCAGTTGCCAGACCGCAAACTGTTTTAACAAATCAAAAGGGGTTTTTATAACTGGCTCAAAGCTGAAAGCTTTACTGAACCCCCAGCCTAGCTGGGGTTTTCTGGGCACAAAAAAAACGCCGCATAAGCGGCGCTCTTCTTTTCCGGCGTCCCGGAAAACAACTTCAGCGCAAACTAAACGCGAACGAAGTCGATGTGAGTCAGTTTTGGCTTGTAAACGTGACGTTGTACAGCCTGAACTTTAACTTGAACTTCTTTGCCATCGATAGACAGGATCAGTGTTTCACCGTAGAAGCCATCTTTCACTTCTTGGTTTTTTACTGAATCGTGATCCAGTTCGATAGATACTGGTGCTTCTGAACCACCGTAAACGATGGCTGGGAATTTACCAGCTGAACGCAGGCGGCGGCTCGCACCCTTACCCTGACCTTGACGTGCTTCTGCTTTGATAGTAATCATTTTCTTCTCTACTTATATAAAGTATTCCTGCTACAGGCGACCCAGCAACAGGTGGGACTATTCAGCTTTTGCGAACAAAAGCGGGCTGAATTCTAGCGGAATATGGCTCTGCGGGCAAATGAATCCCAAAATTACTCGTCATACTTCAAGTTGCATGTGCGTTGGCAGCGCTCTGTCACCCGAATCACTTACCTGAGTAAGCTCATCGGGATTCCCTCACTTGCCGCCTGCCTGAAACTCGAATTATTTAGAGTATACCTTAGCCGCGGAGCTCGTTGGCGCGGCGAAAGCGTCCCTGATAATCAAAGAGCTTTTCGCGTATTTGCCAGAATTTTCCGTGTTTGCGGGCGACGACAAAATCAGGCGCGCGTAATAAAGGTTGCTGTGAGATGACGTCAGCGGCATTTTGCCAGTTAAACGGGGTTCCCGGTGCGCGTTGGTGAACACGCAAAAATTGTTGCAGGAAGACGTGGCGCTGAGCGGTAGTGTGCAGGCGAAAACGTTCGCTAACGTCGGCACCTTCCTCATCATGGTAGGTAATCTTCAACCATTCTCCCTTCGCATCCTGCCCCTGCTCGAAACTCATGCCGCTACAGCGTAAAACCAATGCATCTTTTAGCTTCAGCGCCGCTTTCAGCATATCGTCAGGATCGACCAATACTTCGTCACACTGATGGCAGCGCCGCGCGGCAATGTCGTTTTCCGCGCCGCAGTGCGGACAGACTTTAAACCGAAACCGGAAATCACACTGTTGGCGTTGGCCGCTTTCCGCCATTTCCCAGCCCTGACAGCGGCGGCCATAGTGTTCGATGATGTCGCCGTCTGGGGTGGTTTTCCCCAGAACAGATTGGCAAAGCCACATTCGGGGCAGAAGACCTGTACCGGCTGGCTGCCAGCATGCGGTTTGCTGTTGCCGACTTCTGGCGTATAGAGATCGTGTGGGTTACCCGCGTAATCCAGAATCAGGCAGTCCGTTTTCCCCGGATACAAACGTAAGCCGCGTCCGACGATTTGCTGATACAGGCTGACGGATTCTGTTGGGCGAAGGATAGCAATAAGGTCGACATGCGGGGCATCAAACCCGGTTGTCAGTACCGCTACGTTGACCAGATAGCGTAGCGACTGCTGTTTAAAAGCCTCAATCAGTGCATCACGCTCGGCCGCCGGCGTATCGGCGCTGACCAGCGCAGCCTGACCGTTTGGTAACAAGGTCGTAATTTCTTTGGCATGCTCGACGGTGGACGCAAAAATCATCACGCCGCGCCGCGTTTGCGCATAATCGATGACCTGGCTGATGATATGCGGCGTGACGCGCTGCTGACGCTTGAGTTCGAGATTCAGGTCGGCTTCGCTGAATAGCCCGTTGCTGCGGGCGACGAGCTTACTGAAATCATATTGCACCACTGGCATATCCAGTCTGTCTGGCGGCACCAGAAAGCCATGCTTGATCATATAACGCAGCGGCAGCTCATAGATGCAGTCGCGAAACAAACTGCGTTCGTCGCCACGGATCATGCCGTGATAGTGATACTGATATATCCAGCCTTTGCCAAGCCGATAGGGCGTTGCCGTTAAGCCGAGCAGCCGCAGCTGTGGGTTAGTCTTTTGCAGATGCTGGATGATTTGTTGATATTGGCTGTTATCGTCGTCGCTAATGCGGTGGCATTCATCAATGATCAGCAGAGAGAAGGCACTATCGAACTGGTCAAGATTACGCGCGACGGACTGCACGCTGCCAAAGACCACCTTTCCCTGACTCTCTCGCTGTTGTAGCCCTGCCGCGAAGATATCCGCTTCCAAATCTAAGGCACGGTATTTGGCATGGTTCTGCGCGACCAGTTCCTTGACGTGTGCAAGCACCAGTACACGACCACGAGCAAGCCGCGCCAGCTCGGCGATAACCAGGCTTTTCCCCGCACCAGTAGGCAAAACGATGACGGCCGGTTGGGTGTGTCGGCGAAAATAGTCGAGTGTGGCGGAAACAGCCTCACGCTGGTAAGGCCGTAGCGTGAACGACATAACTAGTGCTGGCAGATTTTACTGGCGCTGGTGGTAAAGCCTGCATCGTGCGGGATGAATTTCCCGCGTTCAGACAGAAATTGCACCAGCATTGAGGCCGTCATATTTTCGGCGGAGCAGGTATGAAAGCGCGCCGCGCTGCCGAAGCGATCTTCTATGGTGGTAATCAGCTGTTCAGTGGTAAACGACTCGCCGGACGCGAGCATCATTTGCAAAACTTCATGACCGTGGATAGATGACATGCGGTTGCCCTCAAGAGATAAAAAATTACCCGTATTATGCCTGTTGATAATATCTGGTGCGAGGGATAAACAAAGGGCGTGCAGCCTGAAAGTCGGCTAAAAAGAGCGATGTAGGGGCAGTGAATTGCAGGACGAGTGGGCAAAGCCCCGTTATACTATCCTTTCACAATTTAGGGTCTCACGATTTGAGATTGGCAGTTATTTGAGATAGGTAGTGAGTGTTAATGCGATTGGACAAATTTTTATCCCAGCAGTTGGAAATTAGCCGCTCACTGGTAGCGCGTGAACTCCATGCAGAGCGTGTTACCGTTGATGGTGAAGTGGTAAAAAGCGGCGCGTTCAAGTTATCCCCTGAGCATCAGGTTGAGTTTGATGGCGAACCGCTGAAACAACAGAATGGCCCGCGCTATTTCATGTTGAATAAGCCTCAGGGCTACGTCTGTTCAACGGACGATCCCGATCATCCCACTATTCTGTATTTTATGGATGTCCCAGTGGCGTACAAACTGCACGCGGCAGGGCGTCTGGATATCGATACCACTGGACTGGTACTGCTAACTGACGACGGGCAATGGTCACATCGCATTACTTCGCCTAAGCACCAGTGTGAAAAAACGTATCTGGTGACGCTGGAACAGCCGCTGGCCGAGGACACTGCCGCGCAATTTACGGCAGGCGTGCAACTGCATAACGAGAAGAACCTCACCAAACCCGCTACGCTTGAGAAGATAACGGATTATGTCGTTCGACTGACGATTAGCGAAGGTCGCTACCATCAGGTGAAAAGAATGTTTGCGGCGATCGGTAATCGGGTCGTTGAGCTGCATCGCGAACGTATCGGTGGCATCTGTCTGGATAGTGAACTGGAACCGGGGGAATACCGGGAGTTAAGTGCTGAGGAGATCGCTAGCGTAAAATAATGCTGCATAGCATGACCTTTTTTCTTATCTGGAGTTATTAGTGCAATTACGCCGCTCTTCTCATTTCGGGCTGATTTTTATTCTCGGCCTGATTTCGATGCTAATGCCGTTAGCTATCGATATGTATTTACCTGCGTTGCCGACCATTGCTAACGAATTTGGCGTGGGGGACGGGCATGTCCAAATGACGCTCAGTACCTATGTGCTGGGCTTTGCGATTGGCCAGATGTTCTACGGGCCGATGGCGGACAGTCTGGGACGTAAGCCTGTGATTCTCGGCGGTACGCTGGTTTTTGCGTTTGCAGGCGTGGCCTGTGCGCTGGCACAAACGGTAGAGCAGCTTATCTACATGCGTTTTCTGCACGGTGTCTCCGCGGCTGCGGCTGCAGTGGTGATCAATGCCCTGATGCGCGATATGTTCTCGCGGGATGATTTTTCTCGCATGATGTCGTTTGTCGTGTTGGTGATGACCGTCGCGCCGCTCATTGCGCCCATTGC
Organism: Pectobacterium polaris; assembly: GCF_002307355.1. NCBI lineage: Bacteria > Pseudomonadati > Pseudomonadota > Gammaproteobacteria > Enterobacterales > Pectobacteriaceae > Pectobacterium > Pectobacterium polaris. The sequence continues at coordinate 3,043,868 of NZ_CP017481.1, forward strand.
TGGTGGCTGGCTGCTGCTGTGGTTTAGCTGGCATTCCATCTTCTGGACGATCTCTGGTGCGGCTTTTCTGGCATCAGCGCTGATTTTCTTTTTTATCAAAGAAACCTTACCGCCCGCTAAGCGGCAGAAATTTCATCTGCGCACCACCATCGGGAATTTCGCTATCCTGTTCCGCCACAAGCGGGTGTTCAGCTATATGGTGGCAAGCGGGCTGTCGTTTTGCGGCATGTTCTCCTTCCTGAGCGCCGGGCCGTTTGTGTATATCAATCTGTATGGCGTTTCTCCTCAGAATTTTGGCTACTACTTTGCCCTGAACGTCGTCTTTCTCTTTGTAGTGACGTTGTTTAACAGCCGCAATGTACGGCGGTTGGGTGCGCTGGCGATGTTCCGCGCAGGGCTGGTGATCCAGTTTGCGATGGGAATATGGCTGGTTATTGTCTGTCTGTTCGATCTCGGATTCTTACCGCTGGTATTTGGCGTGGCACTGTTTGTCGGCTGTATTGCGATGGTGGCGTCGAATGCGATGGCGGTGATTCTCGATGGTTTCCCGCATATGGCAGGGACGGCATCGTCGTTGGCTGGCACGCTACGCTTCGGTCTGGGTGCGATCGTAGGCGTTATCCTATCGCTAGCCTCATTCAATAGCGCCTGGCCGATGGTGTTATCGATGGCAATCTGTTCGGTAGCTGCTTTTCTGCTATATCTGTACGCGAACCGTTCTCCCGCATCCTGATTTTCCCTTCTTCTCAGATGCAGGAAAGATGTTCCTGCATCTGAGTCTGTTCTCTCTGATTCCTCATTTTCCTTCTTAATGCGATACCCAGGCATAGCTTTTTGTTTTGCTAATGTAAAATATTTGACCCAAAAGTGAACAAGTGGGCTGAAAAGGGTTGAGATATTAAATAGAAAAGGTTACATATAGCCGGAAAAGAAGAAAAATTCGTGATCAATTTGGCATTAATAGTCCTTGCAATCAGAACTGTTAGCCACTATCACGATATGAAAAGGCGTGTTTGTTGTTTTTTTGTTCGCTAAAAGTGGCAGGAAATGGTGTGAACACGCTACTATGATAAATATGTTACTATTTTGTGAATTATTACCTGAGGAAAACAGTAGTGGACAGTTTCCAACTTTCGGTAGTTCATCGTTTGCCGCAAAGTTATCGCTGGTTATCGGGTTTTGCAGGTATCAATGTTGAACCGATTCCGCTGAGCGGCAGAGAAGAAGACAACAACCTGATTGGTCTCAAACTGTTGAGCCACGATGGCGATATCGCATGGAATATCATGCGCCAGCTGAATCAATCCCTGTCTGAAATACAGGTTGAATGCGCCGTTCTGGAGTGGGAAGGCGAGCCGTGTCTGTTTTTACATCGCAATGATGAAAGCACAGCAATGTGCCGTCTGAAGAATGTTGGTGTCGCTATCGCTGAGTCCGTATCAGCCCAATACCCTTTTTAAACCGCAGCGTCAGCAGACTGACGCTGCGGTATTCCCTCATTTATGCTGACTGCGTTTCCGCCGAATAGGATGAAAACTGTAGCAGTTCGCGCGTGTAATGTTCGGCAGGGTGCGCGAATACCTGTTTGCATTCCCCCTGTTCGACCACTTCGCCTTGTCGCAATACAATAACCTGATGGCACAGCGAACGGATAACCTGTAAGTCATGGCTGATAAACAGGTAGGCGATTTTGTGCTTTTCCTGTAATGACTTCAGCAGCGCCAGAATTTGTGCCTGAACCGTTCTGTCCAGCGAGGATGTCGGTTCATCAAGGATCAGTAACTCGGGTTGCAGTATTAGGGCACGAGCGATAGCGATACGCTGACGCTGACCGCCGGAAAACTCGGAGGGATAGCGGTAGCGGGTCGTGGGATCCAGCCCGACTTCCTGCATCGCCTCAACCACACGCTGGTCGAGCGCCTCTTTGCTCAGCTTATGATGGACGGTCAATCCCTCGGCAATAATTTGTTCCACATTCAGCCGTGGGTTCAGCGCGGAGTTCGGATCCTGAAAGACAACCTGAATCCGGTGGCGGAAAGGCAGCATTTGCTTACGGGTCAGCCCTTGCAAAGACTGGCCGTCAAACCAGATATCGCCGCGTGATTGAATCAGGCGCAGCAGCGCGAGTCCAGTCGTGCTTTTTCCTGAGCCGGATTCCCCCACCAGACCCAGACTTTCGCCGCGTCGCAAGGTGAAATTGATATTGCTCACTACCTGCTTTTCGTCAACGGTACGGCGCAAAAGGCCGCGTTTGATGGGAAACGAAACGTGCAGTTTTTCCACCCGTAAAAGAGGTTCACCGTCATCGGTTACCGGAAGCGGATCACCCGACGGTTCTGCATCCAGCAATTGGCGCGTGTAGGGATGCTGCGGTGCGCTGAAAAGCTGCTGACAGCTATTATGCTCCACGGCCTGACCGGCTTTCATTACCGACACGTTATCTGCCAACTGGCGGACAATATTCAGGTTATGGGTGATGAACAGTAAACTCATCCCCAGTTCCTGCTTCAACTCGTTCAGCAATTTCAATATTTGTGCCTGAACGGTCACGTCCAACGCCGTTGTCGGTTCATCGGCAATCAGTAAATCCGGCTGTGTCAGCAGCGCCATCGCAATCATGACACGCTGGCGCTCCCCGCCGGAAAGCTGGTGTGGGAAATCATTCAATCGGCTTTTAGCCTGCTGAATACCCACGCGATCCAGACAGGTGATGACTTCGCTGCGGGCTGCCTCGGTACGCATACCACGGTGGAGCGAAAGCACTTCAATCAGCTGTTTTTCGATACTTTGCAGGGGATTAAGCGACACCATCGGTTCCTGAAAGATCATCGCGATCCGATTGCCACGTATCTGACGCAGTGTTTTTTCATCAGCATGCAGCAGCGACTGCCCTGCGAAGCGGATATCCCCTTGCGGATAAACTACGGGCGGGGAGGGGAGCAAACGCAAAACCGACAGCGCGGTGACGCTTTTCCCCGAACCTGATTCACCGACCAGCGCCAGCGTCTCACCCGCGTTCACCGCCAGTGAAAGCTGGTCGACAACGCGCTGCTCTTGACCGCCTTTGCGGAAGGCAATGCTGAGATTATCTATCTGCAATAAAGGTGAACTGGACATATTAATGCGCCTTGCTGGGGTCAAAGGCGTCGCGCACCGCTTCGCCGATAAAAATGAGTAAGGAAAGCACGATGGAAAGCACCATAAACACGGTAATGCCCAGCCACGGTGCCTGAAGGTTATTTTTCCCTTCCAGCAATAAAGTGCCTAATGATGGCGAGCCCATCGGCAGACCAAAGCCGAGAAAATCCAGCGATGTCAGCGTGGTAATCGAGCCGCAAAGAATAAAGGGCAGATAGGTCAGCGTAGCGACCATCGCGTTTGGCAGCATGCAGCGGAACATAATAGCGCGGTCGCTGACGCCCATCGCCTGCGCGGCACGAATGTAGTCAAAGTTGCGGGTACGCAGAAATTCTGCCCGTACCACGCCAACCAGACTCATCCAGCCAAAAAGGACGGTAATACCCAATAGCCACCAGAAGTCCGGTTGAATCACGCTGGACAGTAGGATAATCAGAAACAGCGTCGGCATACCGGACCAGACTTCGATAAAGCGTTGACCCCATAGGTCGAGACGCCCGCCGTAATAGCCCTGTGTGGCACCGACGGCGATACCAATCACGCTGGACAGGATTGTGAGCGCCAGACCGAACAGCAGTGAGATACGGAAGCCATACAGCACCTGCGCAACCACATCTTTCCCCTGGCTATCCGTGCCCAACCAGTTCTGCCAGTTTGGTGCAGAGGGGAAGGATGCGGTAGTGGCATAGTTTATGGTGTCGTAACTGTAGTGAATCAGCGGCCAGATCGCCCAGCCGTGGCTGCTGATGCGTTCGGCGATATAAGGATCGCGGAAGTCAGCGGTGGTATCCAACTGTCCGCCGAACGTCCTCTCGCTGTGGTCAATGAGCACTGGCGTATAGAGCTGGCCGTCATACTTCACCAGCAGCGGTTTGTCGTTGGCGATCAGTTCGGAAAACAGGCTGACGATAAACAGCACCATGAAAATCCACAGCGACCAGTAACCGCGACGATTACTTTTAAAACGCGCCCAGCGCGCCTGATTAATCGGGCTTAAGCGGCTCATTGGCGTCCCTCAAAATCGATACGCGGATCCACCAGCGTATAGGTGATGTCACTGACGATATTCAGCAATAAGCCGATCAGCGTGAAGATGTACAGCGTACCGAACATGACGGGGTAGTCACGTTGCAGCGTGGCGTCATAGCCCAACAGACCTAGCCCGTTGAGCGAGAACATCACCTCAATCAGCAGCGAGCCGGTGAAAAACATACTGATAAACGTGGCGGGGAAGCCGGCAATCACCAGCAGCATGGCATTACGGAACACGTGGCGGTAGAGAATGCTCTTTTCATCCAGCCCTTTAGCGCGCGCGGTAACAACGTACTGCTTGCGAATCTCATCCATAAAGGAGTTCTTGGTGAGCATCGTTAGCGTGGCGAACCCGCCAATCACGGAAGCCAGAACCGGTAGCGCGATATGCCACAAATAGTCGGTAATCTTGCTGTACCACGGCAGGGTATCAAAATTGCTGGAAACCAGCCCTCGAAGCGGGAACCAGTCTAGGTAACTGCCGCCCGCGAATAGCACAATCAAAATGATCGCAAACAAAAACGCCGGAATGGCATAGCCGATAATGATTAACGTGCTGCTCCAGGTATCGAACGGTGTGCCGTTCTTCACGGCTTTTTTGATGCCAAGTGGAATGGAAATCAGGTAGACGATCAGCGTACTCCACAGCCCCAGCGTAATCGAAACCGGCATGCTCTCCTTAATGAGCTGCATCACCGAAGAACCACGGAACAGGCTGTCACCGAAGTCAAAGCGCACGTAATCCCACAGCAGCTTAAAATAACGTTCATGAATCGGCTTATCGAAGCCGTAGCGTTTGGTTATTTCTTCGATGACTTCCGGGTCGAGGCCGCGTGAACCGCGGTAAGCGTTCTCGATATTCGGTGCGCCGCTGGTGCCCGTCCGAGCCATACCGGCATCCATTCCGTTACTGGCGGTATAACCGCTGCCGTGCCCCATTTCAATTGCTGCGATGGCCTGATCCACCGGGCCGCCGGGGGCAATTTGTACAATGAAGAAATTAATCGTGATGATTGCCCACAGGGTTGGAATAACCAGCAAGAGGCGGCGTAACAGATACGTTCCCATTTTTATTCCTTAACGTCGCTCTGCGGGCAGCGTGGCTGCCTGTTTGGTATCGAACCACCAGCCATCAAAGCCAAGCGAATAAGCCGGGCGTACAGCGGGCATGGCAAACTTGTTCCAATAGGCGAAACGGTCATGATTGGAATACCACATGGGGATCATGAGCTGATTCCAGGTCAATACCCTGTCCAGTGCGCGGCCTAATGACAGCAGCGGGACTTTCTGCCCTTGGTGCTTAACGATGTCCGCGATGAGCGAATCAATAGCGGGATCGCTGACACCCGGTCTGTTATAGGTTGAGTCGATATACTGTGAACTCCAGCGGATTTGCAAGTCGGCACTGGGGTAGAGGGACGCGCTGTACATCGTGGCCGTCATATCGAAATCACGCTTGCGCAGGCGATTGTTGAACTGCGTGCTGTCGATGTTGCGTACGTTCATGGTGATACCGAGCTTTTTCAGGCTCTGCTGAAAGGGCAGGACATACTGCGAATTGCCGGCGCTTGGCAATAGCAGTTCAAATGTAAACGGCTGTCCGGTTTTGCTATTGACCAGCTTTTGATCTTTCAATTCCCAACCGGCTTCTTCCAGCAGTTTGAGTGCCTTAAGCCAGTTTTGTCGGTCATAGCCGCTGCCGTCGGAGGAGGGCGGTTGATAGCTGGGGCCAAAGACCTCGGCGGGCACTTTGTCCTTCAGCGGCGTCAGCCAGGCCAATTCTTCTGCGCTGGGTTCGCCTTTAGCGGCATACTCGGTGTTTTGGAAATAGCTGTCGGTCCGTTGATAGGCGTTGTAATACAGCGCCTTGTTCATCCAGTTGAAATCAAATGCCAGCGCTAGCGCCTGACGCACCCGGCGATCCTGAAACAGTGGTCGCTGGATATTGAATGCCAGCCAGCGTGTATCTTGTGCAGATTGGTTGACCTGATCCTGTTTGATGATGTAGCCACGTGCAAAATTGCCGCCCTGATATTGGGTCGCCCAATGTTTTGGCGATCCTTCCTCACGCAGGTCGAAAGCGCCGGCTTTAAAGGCTTCCAGTGCAACACTGTCGTCGAGATAGTAGTCGTAGCGGATTTTATCGAAATTGTACTGACCTTTATTAACCGGCAGATCGGCACCCCAATAGTCTTTCACGCGGGAGTAGGTGACATATTGTCCGGTACGATAGGCGGTGATGCGGTAAGGCCCGCTGGCCGGGGGCGGATACGCTAGCGGTTCGTTGAATTTATGATTCTTCCAGAACTTCTCCGGCATGATTGGCAGCGTCAGCAGGCTGAACATGCGGTTTTTGTCGGATACGGGAAAATCGAAGCGCACAGTCAGCGGTGCAACGGCCTTGGCAGTGACATCTTTAAAATAGATGCGGAACTGCGGCACGCCCTGCGTCATAAACATATTGTAGGTGAACGCGACGTCAGCGGCGGTGATCGGTGAGCCGTCATGAAAGCGGGCTTTGGGATTCATCTCGATTTCAATCCAGCGGAAATCCGCCGAGTGGCGTGTCGTCAGTGCGACCAGCGGATAATAACTGCCGGGTTCGTCATCAGAAGACGTGAAGAGTGAATCGTAGAGGCGTTCAGTACGTGCCGCTGCCACACCACGTAGCGCGTAACGGTTGAAATTGTCAAAGGTACCCAGCGAACTTAGGGTGATGCTGCCGCCTTTAGGAGCATCAGGATTGACGTAATCAAAATGGCTGAAGTTCTCGGCATATTTGGGTTCACCCAATAGGGCAAAGCTGGTGCTGTTTTCAATCGTCTCTGCATGCGCCCCAAAATGGGCCGTGCAAAGCAATACGGCAGCGATAACGCGTTTTAACATCTGACGGCAATCTCCTGCGAGTAGACGTTATCTGGCTAGGCATCGTCTGATGTAGACACGCCATATCGTAACGTCAACAATGCCGATTTCCTCGGCATAAAGTTCTTGAAATAATTAACATTCCCATCGGGAAGTTGCGTATTTTCTTTTTATCATGAAATCAGGTGATAAACCTACCTTAATCACGGCCTGTTAATGTTTCAGGTTGTTGAGTCAGTCATATTTTGCGCAGTGCGCTGCAGAAGGGGAGGAACACGGTGATATTCGGGTGAAAAGTAGGCATAAAAAACGCCGCTTATGGTGATAAGCGGCGTTGATGTCGTCTGGTTTCGTTGGCTAACAGCAAAGTTCTTTTACTAACAAAACAATAACACAGCAAGGGAGCGATATTGTTTAGCTGGTTTTTCCTTTACTCAGGACACGACGTCCTTCCTGATAACGCTTATTCCAGTAGTCTTCTGTCATTTTAGAAATGATGACACCACTGCTGGTTGACGCGTGGACGAACTGATCGTTGCCGAGATAAATGCCAACGTGGCGGCCGGTCGAACCTGCACGGAACAGAACAAGATCGCCAACGCGCAGTTTACTACGCTGAATTTGCTGGCCCATCTCTTGCTGTTCATAGGTTGAACGCGGTAAATCCATTCCAAACTGTTCGCGGAACGTGCGCTGAACGAAAGCTGAGCAGTCAATGCCACGGCGACTATCACCGCCTAAACGGTAACGAACACCTTTCCAACTGGCATATTGGTTAAGTAACTTAGACTTGATGTCCACGTTACGAACCAGTGCTTCAAATTCATCCTGAGAGGCTTGCAGTAAAAGACCATCTTTGTCATTAACTGCATGCATATCAGTTTGAGCTTTATTGTTGTATGCACTATTACTTCCACATGCGGAGAGCATGATTGCTACCGCAACGGCAGGCACTGCCCGCCAGATATATCTCAGAATCGGTTGAGACTTGACCATTATTGTTATGTTCCCTTGCTGTCCTTAACGATAAATATCGCTATGTAGTGTCCCCATTTCACTGGGGTATAAATGCCAAACGAAAACGAGACTCAGACTAAATCAGAGTTTCTTCTTAGCCAAACACTCATCGGCGAAAGTGTGCCGGAATGCACATTATTTCTCTTGCCGCCGATAGTTCAGTGTGCGCTAAAAAGCAAACCTGAACGAGACTACCGCAACAACAGCAGGATTGCGAGAAGTTTTAACCATTTTATTTATAAGATTTAATGATGTATTCAGCTAAAAAATGTCGATGTAAAAAATCTGAAATCATAGGGATTTATACTGTCGATTTTTTAGGTAATAGTCGATTTAACAGGGCAATAGCGGCATTGCTCGCTGGCGTTAATAACCACCAACTCAATCCGACCAGAACAACCGACAGAGAACCGACGGCAATATCGGTAAACCAATGTGCACCAATCATGATGCGAGGCAATGAGAAGATCACCATGATTGCCAGGCCGATAGCGAAAGCGGTGCGGGTAAAATAGCGCAGCATAAAAGCAGCAAAGATCATCAACATCATGCCGTGGTCGCCGGGGAAACTGTCCGATGACGCATCTTTGGTCGGAATACCGGTTAAGTCTGAAACGCGGTTGACGTCACTAAAATAGAGCGTCGGGCTCGCGTGTTGCACCGGTAATAAATGTCCTGCCTGATTCAGCACGACGGCAGTTAACAGCATGATAAAACCGAGGATCAACAAACGGCGGCGCTCTGTGGAGGTCGCTTTTAGATAAAACGACAGATACAGCAGCCCCATCGCAACGAGCGCAAAGCCATCAAAAGCGCGGTTATTGGTAATGGCAACCAGATGTAAAAACATCGGGCTATCAACCAAGAGGCGGTTAAAATAGAAAAAGATATGGCTGTCGAGCGTGAGCCAAAAACCATGATTTTCCGGTAGATACCAGGATAAAAACAGACCGATGCCCAACACATTGAGCACTAAAATAGAAGAAAAACGGGCAAATGACATAAGGCTAAATATCCAAACAAAGACGAAAAAACTCCAGTTTAGTCCACGTTAGCTAAACGAGCCTTTAACAATGAGGCTTGTAACGTATTCCATTCTGCTGGTGTTTCATTAATGATTTCGATACGGCTATCAATCGGTGCCATCGATCGGGTTTCTATATGCAGATCGTGTCCCTGACGGTTCACGACGAGCGTCCCTTCTTTTATACGCATCACCCCTTTAACCCGATTCACGGGAGAAAGGCGGACCCAGTCCAGCAGTGCGGCGGTATCAAAAGCGGTCTCAGGGGCGAATATCCAGCCACAGGCGTGGTATCCCTGTCCCTGATTGAGAGAGCGTCGCCAGGATTGACCACTCGGTAATTGCAGCGCAGCCAAGTTATTTTTTGGCTGATGCGCGTGGTGGTGAGCACCATCTGGAAGTTCGCGCATACGCTCTTGCGAGGAAGGGGGGCGAGGCTGATCGAGCAGCTGCTGGTCAACATTTCCCTGACTGGCCTCAATAATTTGTCGACCATCGCCGTTCGCCTGCTGCCACTGCTCTAAGGCAGCGAGATCGTCGGCGGTATAAGTATCGCGCTTGTTGGCGATAATCATGTCAGCGGCGGCAAGCTGATCGCGAAAATTCTCATTTTCCGTGTAACGCGTTTCACTTAACTGGCGAGCATCCAACAGGCACAACGTAGCCTGTAATGTCAGCCAGGGCTGATAGATATCACTTGTCAGCAAGGAGAGAATTTGTTTTGGGTGGCCGAGTCCCGTAGGTTCGATGAGTAACCGATGGGGCTTCTTCTGTTGCAGCAGCATATTCAGGCCAACCTGCATCGGCAAGCCGTTTACGCAGCACATGCAGCCGCCGGGAATCTCTTTCAACACCGCACCGCTGTCTGCCAGTAGCGCACCGTCAATGCCTACTTCACCGAATTCATTGACCAGCACCGCCCAGACTTCGTCTTCAGGCTTTTGCGACAGAAGATGACGAATCGTGGTGGTTTTTCCACTACCCAGAAACCCTGTAATCAAATTGACTTTCGTTAGCATGGCAGGCTCCTAATGCGGGGGAGGGTTGACGTGTGCCGGATAGGTCATCCGGCGACAAGTATTGTGCGGGAAGCACAAGGTAGAATGTTAGTCTGCGCGACCCATGTAGCGACGTTCTGGAATATGAATACGGATTTTTTCACCCGCGCTCAGATATTCTGGAACGGGGATAACCAGACCGGTGCTCATGGTCGCAGGTTTGTTGCGTGAACTGGCAGAGGCGCCTTTAATGCCCGGTGCCGTCTCAACAATTTCCAGATCGACCGTTTGTGGCAGTTCCAGCGCGATGATTTGGCCGTCCCAGCTCAATACCTGAATCCCCGGCATGCCGCCTTCAGGGATAAACAGCAGCTCTTCTTCTATTTGATCTTTTTTGAAGAGGTAAGGCGCGTAATCCTCATCATCCATAAAGACGTATTCGTCGCCGTCAATATAGGAGAAAGTGACCGTGCGGCGTGTCAGCGTGATGGTATCGATAATGTCATCGCCTTTAAAACGCTCTTCCACTTTCAAACCTGTACGGACATCAGAAAAACGCATTTTGTACAGCGTGCTGGCTCCGCGGGCGCTGGGACTCTGGACGTCGATGTCCTTTACCAGCAATAACTTGTCGTTATAGTTAACGACCATTCCGCGTTTAACTTCGTTCGCTCTTGCCATAAAAATTACCTGCTATAAGGAGTGTGATTTTTGTGGCGACACGTTACTCGCGCCGAAGAGTTCAGGCAAGTATATACTCGTCATCCTTCAAATTTCATGTACGTTGGCTACGCTCACTCACCCGAATCACTTACTTGTGTAAGCTCATCGGGATTCCTTCGCTTGCCGCCTTCCTGAAATTTGAATTATTTAGAGTATAAGGAAAAAAGGGCTGATATTGGTTTTTTACGACGGGGCTGCTATCGTGGCGCTCTCTACTTCTTGTCAGCCCACCGGAGAGCTTGCTGATGGACTGTCGCCCCCATTGCGGTGCCTGCTGTATCGCGGCATCGATTTCAACGCCGATGCCGGGTCTGCCGCACGGCAAGCCTGCAAACACGCCCTGTATTCATCTCGATGAGGCGATGCGTTGCGGGCTGTTCCATTCTCCACTGCGACCTGCGGTTTGCGCGGGGCTAAAACCGCGCGCGGATATGTGTTTCAGCCATCGTGATGAGGCGATGATTTATCTGCTGAAACTGGAAGCCGACACCGCCCCTTAATGTGCAGCGATCAGGCGTCTTTGATGCGCCACATACAATAGATAGAACCGGTGATCATCAGCAGCGCGAAGAAGAAGACGGCGTGATAGTTCCAGATTTCAGCAACAATCCCAGCCAGTGAGCCAGAGATGATCCAGCCAACGCGCGTCGTATTGGTAAACAGCGTGGTTGCCGCACCTGCCTGTCCGGGCATCAAGTCCTGAAAATAAAGCATGCCGATTCCGGCCAGAATGCCAATAAAGATCGCGTTCAGTACCTGTAACGCCAGCAGTGCTATTTCGCCATTGAGAACCAGCAAGCCGCCGAAGAACAGTAAACCGGAGGCAACGGCAAGCCGCATCAGGAAGCGTTTACCGAAGCGTTTGGCAACGTAGCCAGCAATCAACATCACCGGAATTTCTAATCCAGCCGCAACGCCCATCATGATACCCGCCAGTTTTTCCGGCAGATGCAGCTCATGCACCAGATACAGCGGCATATTAATGAGGTAAATGCCGTTGCAGGTCCACATCAAGGTACACGCCACGAACAGCAAGAGCGTGTCCCGGCGGTTACGGCGCGGTGATTCCAGCGTAGAAGTGGTCTTTTCCACGGCTTTGGGCATGGAAGGCAGAAAGAGTTTGACCAGAATGCCACATAGGATAAAGACGACCGCGGCGGTCAGATACATCGTTGTGAAGCCGAATCCCAGTGCCAGCGCAAAGGCGATAGGCGGGCCGACAACCCAGGCGAGAGAAATTTGCGCGCGGAGTATGGAGCTGAACATCGCTGCTTCACGACCGGTTTTATCCGCATGCTCCCGCGCCAGCGCAAAAAGCTGCGGGTTCGCAGTCGAGCCAAAGCTGCTCAGCAACACACCGATAAAGAGCAGAATAAAGTAGTTACGGTTCCATGCAAACAGCATGCAGGCGAGTGCGCCCAGCAGGCAGCAGACGAAAATCAGCGATTTGCGATCGCCCTGACGGTCCGAACGCGTGGCCAGCATTTGGCTGACGACAATACCGATAACCGCGCTGCCGGTATAAAACATTCCAACCAAGAAAGGACGAACCTGTACTTCGCTGGAAAGAAAGAGGCTGAGTGTCGGAAGTTGCAGGGCACCGGCCGTTCCGGTCAGGAAGGCAATAACTAAAAATGCTGACGATGTCAGGTCGAGCGGACGTCGCGTTGTGTTTGCAGGAGTGAACATAAATTGATAGCGCTTGGAAAATAGGCAGAGGCTGTCGAGCGCGACATAGTACTCGGGTTTATAATGAAACAGAAATCTTGTTTCATTATTTTTCGTCAGCACGGCTTCAGCCATTCGGTGATTTTTGTTGGCAGGCAGCGCGTTATCCACGTTAAAATGTGCGTGATGTCAAAATTCTGTTACGTCAGCAGCGTAGAAAGCTTGCATAAATGACGTAATAGAATGAGACTTTTGAAACGTTTCAGCGGAATTTTTTTTGAAACGCCCTAACAATCGACACATTTTTTTCTCATAAAAGCTGAAACGATTCAACTTTCAGCAAGAGAGGAGTGCCATGTTCCAGTTGTCACAGCAAGATATTCATTTGGGCGCAGCGGCCAGTACTAAGCAGGAAGCTATCCAGCTTGTTGCTTCAGCACTGACCGAGGCCGGGTGCGTTAACGCAGGGTATGTCGATGGCATGCTACAGCGCGAACAGCAAACATCCACCTATTTGGGAAGCGGCATTGCTATCCCTCACGGCACAACCGATACCCGCGATCTGGTATTGAAGACCGGGGTTCAAGTATTTCAATTTCCTCAGGGTATTTCCTGGGGTGAAGATCAAACCGCCTACGTGGTGTTGGGGATTGCAGCCCGTTCTGATGAACACCTTGCGTTGCTGCGTCAGCTGACTCACGTCCTGAGTGACGATCGCGTAGCGGCACGTTTGGCAAGCACAACGTCAGCAGAAGAACTGCGCAGCCTGCTGATGGGCGAGCAGCAACTAGCGGAGTTCCGCTTTGATACCTCACTGATTACGCTGGATGTGGCGACCGATAATCTGTTGACACTTCAGGCGCTGAACGCCGGTCGTCTTCAGCAGGTTGGGGCAGCAGACGCCAGCTTCGTCAGCACCGCAGTCAGCAACAAGCCGCTGAATCTGGGGCAAGGCGTGTGGTTCAGCGATAGCGCTGTCGGTAACCTCAGCAGCGCGGCTGCGGTGGCACGTCCGGCTACGCCTTTCAGCGTTGACGGCGAAAACGTCGCCTTACTGGTGACGGTAGCTGCGGCTGACGATCAGGCTTTTGCGCCGATCGATTACCTGAGCAACCTGCTGATTGCGCAAAAAGCGGAACGTCTGCTGACGGCTGACGCACCGACGCTGCTGGCCCTTTTGACCAGCGACGTACCGGAAGAAAGTGAAGTGCTGACGGCAGAATTTAGCATTCGCAACGAACACGGCCTGCACGCACGTCCGGGCACCATGCTAGTGAACGTGATCAAGCAGTTCAGCAGTGACATCACCGTCACCAATCTGGATGGCACAGGCAAACCGGCAAATGGCCGCAGCCTGATGAAAGTCGTCGCGCTGGGCGTGAAGAAAGGTCACAAATTGCGTTTCACCGCGAGCGGTAGCGATGCAGAACAAGCGCTAGCCGCTATTGGCGACGCGATTACGTCCGGTTTGGGCGAGGGGGCAGCATGAGCAGGAGAGTAGCCACAATCACCCTGAATCCAGCTTATGACCTGGTTGGCTATTGCCCAGAAGTTGAGAAAGGCGAAGTCAATCTGATTCAGACAGCGGGTCTGCACGCCGCAGGCAAAGGTATCAACGTTGCCAAGGTGCTGAAAGATCTCGGGATTGATGTCACGGTAGGTGGCTTTCTGGGTAAAGACAATCAGGATGGTTTTCAGCAATTGTTCAGCGAGCTGGGCATTGCCAACCGTTTCCAGGTTGTGCCAGGACGTACGCGTATTAATGTCAAATTAACCGAAAAAGATGGCGACGTAACTGACTTCAACTTTTCCGGTTTTGAAGTGACACAGCAGGATTGGCAGCGTTTCGTTAATGATTCGCTGAGCTGGCTGGGGCAGTTCGACATGGTCGCGGTGAGCGGCAGTCTGCCTGCTGGCGTCGATCCGGATGCATTTACCGACTGGATGTCGCGTCTGCGCACGCAGTGTCCTTGCATTATTTTCGACAGCAGCCGTGAAGCGCTGGTGGCGGGACTGAAAGCCTCTCCTTGGTTGGTGAAACCAAACCGCCGGGAGCTGGAGATATGGGCTGGGCGTAAATTACCTACGCTGGCTGATGTGGTGGATGCCGCCCACGCGCTGCGTGAGCAGGGTATCGCGCATGTTGTGATCTCACTGGGTGCGGAAGGCGCACTGTGGGTGAATGCATCGGGTGCCTGGCGGGCATTGCCACCGGCCTGTGATGTGGTAAGTACGGTAGGTGCAGGCGACTCCATGGTTGGGGGGTTGATTTATGGCTTATTAATGCGTGAGTCCAGTGAGCACACTCTGCGTTTAGCTACGGCGGTTTCAGCACTGGCCGTCAGCCAAAGCAATGTTGGTATTACCGATCGTCCTCAGTTGGCCGCAATGATGGCGCGTGTCGACCTCAAACCCTTTAACTGATACAGCAGGAGATAAACAATGAAAACGCTGCTGATTTTGGATAAATCACTGGGCCTGGCGAGAAGCCAACTGGTGAAGAACCTACTCGGCGCTGCCGCTGCGAAAGCAGGGGTGACGTTTACAGAACAGGCTAACGACGCTGAACTGGCGATCGTTCTGGGTGCATCCGCTGCGGCGGACAGCGCACTGAATGGCAAGCGGGTTTATGTCGGTGACATCGAACTGGCCGTTTCGCAGCCGGAAGCCTTCTTGGAGAAAGCACAGACTGAAGCCTCGGTCTATCAGGCCGCTGCGTCAGCACCTGTTCAGCAGCCCGCAACTGCCAAGCGTATTGTAGCGATAACGGCGTGCCCGACGGGCGTCGCGCACACGTTTATGGCGGCAGAAGCGATTGAAAGCGAAGCGAAAAAACGCGGCTGGTGGGTCAAAGTGGAAACGCGCGGCTCCGTTGGTGCGGGCAACGCGATTACTCCTGAAGAAGTGGAACAGGCCGATCTGGTGATCGTCGCTGCGGACATTGAAGTCGATCTGGCGAAGTTTGCCGGTAAGAAAATGTATCGCACGTCGACCGGGCTGGCACTGAAGAAGACGGCGCAGGAGTTAGATAAAGCGCAGGCTGAAGCTAAAGTGTATCAGCCATCCGGTCAAGCCAGTGCGTCAAGCGCTAGCGAGTCTGGTCAGAAAGGCGGAGCAGGCCCGTATCGTCACCTGTTGACCGGCGTGTCTTACATGCTGCCGATGGTTGTCGCGGGCGGTTTGTGTATCGCACTGTCGTTTGTCTTTGGTATCGAAGCCTTTAAACAAGAAGGTACGCTGGCAGCGGCGCTGATGAAGATCGGTGGCGGTTCTGCCTTTGCGCTGATGGTGCCGGTACTGGCGGGCTATATCGCGTTCTCCATTGCGGATCGTCCGGGCTTAACGCCAGGTCTGGTTGGCGGGATGTTGGCAGTGAGTACGGGAGCAGGCTTCCTCGGTGGGATCATTGCCGGTTTCCTTGCGGGCTATATTGCCAGAGCGATCAACAATAAACTGATTCTGCCGCAAAGTTTGACTGCGCTAAAACCGATCCTGATCATTCCGCTGTTCGCCACGTTGGCGACGGGTCTTATCATGATTTACGTCGTTGGCACGCCAGTGGCGAAAATCCTGACTGGCCTGACAGGCTGGCTGCAATCCATGGGCACGGCGAATGCGGTGATTCTGGGGGCGATCCTGGGTGCGATGATGTGTACGGATATGGGCGGGCCAGTTAACAAAGTGGCTTACGTCTTCGGTACGACCTTACTCAGTAGCCAGATTTACGCGCCGATGGCCGCCGTTATGGCAGCCGGTATGGTGCCACCGTTGGCAATGGGTCTGGCGACTGTGCTGGCAAGCAAAAAATTCAACCCGACCGAGCGTGAAGGGGGCAAAGCGGCATTTGTACTGGGCCTGTGCTTTATCTCCGAAGGGGCGATTCCTTACGCGGCGCGTGATCCAATGCGCGTTCTGCCTTGCTGCATCATCGGTGGGGCACTGACGGGTGCGCTGTCAATGGCGGTGGGCGCTAAGTTGATGGCACCACACGGCGGTCTGTTCGTACTGCTGATTCCTGGCGCGATTACCCCGGTTATCGGCTACCTGTTAGCGATCATTGCGGGAACCGCGGTTGCTGGCGTGCTGTACGCGCTGCTGAAACGCTCTGATGAACAACTGGCGAAAGTTGCGTAAGTTTGATCATCGTCGTGAATAAAAAGTAATGCCATAACACAAGGATGTGGATGAGATAGCGCCAGTTGGTATTCACCATCTGGCGCTTTTTTATGTATATACTCGTCATACTTCAAGTTGCATGTGCGTTGGCTACGTTCATTCACCCGAATCACTTACTTGAGTAAGCTCATCGGGATTCACTCTCTTGCCGCCTTCCTGAAACTTGAATTATTTAGAGTATAATCAGCACTGGGCTTCGGACTTGAGCCAGGCGATTTCGTCGGCCCAGATATCGGGGTTGATCGTTTCCAGAATCATCGGGATACCATCAAAACGGGCATCTTTCATGATATAGCTGAAAGCGTTTTTGCCGATATTGCCTTCCCCCAAGCTATGGTGTCGGTCAACGCGACTGGCAAACGCGCTTTTGGCATCATTCAAATGCATTCCGCGCAGATAGCGAAACCCAACAATGCGATCGAATTCAGCGAAGGTGGTTTCGCAATCGGCTTCTGTCCGCAGGTCGTAGCCGCCAGCGAAGGCGTGACAGGTATCGATACAGACACCGACGCGGCTTTTATCTTCAACACCATCGATGATGGCCGCCAGATGCTCAAAGCGGAAACCCAAATTGCTGCCTTGGCCGGCAGTATTTTCAATCACCGCGGTGACGCCATCCGTTTCCGCCAGCGCGATGTTGATGGAGTCGGCGATGCGTGCCAGACAGTCAGCTTCTTCTATCTGCTTTAGATGGCTGCCGGGGTGAAAATTCAGCAGGCTTAGCCCAAGCTGCTGGCAGCGCGACATTTCATCAATAAACGCGAGGCGTGACTTCTCCAGCGCCTCGGCGTCGGGGTGACCCAGATTAATCAGATAGCTATCGTGCGGCAGAATCTGTGCTGACGTATACGCGTATTGCTCACAGGCGGCTTTAAAACGGTCGATGACCTCGGCGCTGAGCGGTGCGGCCTGCCATTGGCGCTGATTCTTGGTAAATAAAGCGAAAGCCGTCGCCTTTATCTCATGTGCGCGAATCACGGCCTGATCGACCCCGCCAGATGCGCTAACGTGCGCCCCGATGTATTTCATGTTGGTCTCCTTTGGTAACGGAGACATTATGGCATCGTCATGCATACCCGTCATACTTCAAGTTGCATGTGCGTTGGCTGCGCTTAGTCACCCGAATCACTTACTTGAGTAAGCTCATCGGGATTCCTTCCCTTGCCGCCTTCCTGAAACTCGAATTATTTAGGGTATAGGCTAATCGGACATTAACAGGTAAATAATTTATCGTTAGCCGAATAAATGCTCGAAGAACAGATTGATGCCCGCACCGCCAACGACCAGCCAGAGAAACAGAACGAGAGCCAGTAGCAGCGGTTTTGCTCCAGCCTGACGGATGGCGTTGAATCGGGTTGTGAGCCCCAGCGCCACCATCGCCATGGTCAACAGTACATTATCGAACTGTACCAGCTGCGTGACGAGCGCAGGAGGAAGTAGCTTGAAGGAATTGAAGGCAGCTACGGCGATAAACCCCAGTGCAAACCACGGGAACATCAGTGGAATCGCGTCTTGCGCGTCACTTTTGTGCGTCGTTTTTTTCAGGTAAAACCCAAGAATGAGAAGGAAAGGGGCCAACATCATCACGCGCAGCATCTTGCTGATGACGGCGATGTTTTCCGTCGCACCATCGACGGCATGTCCGGCAGCAACGACCTGAGCAACTTCATGTATCGTCGAGCCGAAGTACAGACCGACGATCTGCGGTGTGACGTCAATCCAGTGATGTTCGAGATTGAGCTGATAGAGCCACGGATACAAAAACATCGCCGTCGTACCGAAAATCACCACGGTGGAAACGGAGACGGCAATCGCATTGCTGGACGCTTTGACAACGGGTGCGGTTGCCATGATCGCCGCCGCACCGCAGATGCTGCTGCCAGCACCGATGAGAATCACGGTCTGATTGTCGAGTTTCAACCAGCGCTTGCCGACCCAGCAGGCGAGTAAAAACGTCAACGTGACGACGGTAAGATCGACTGCAACACCGGTAAAGCCAACGGCCGCAACCTGCTGAAAGTTGAGGCGAAAACCATAAAGTATGATGCCCCAGCGAAGTAAATGCTGCTTGACCCATTGCACGCCTGGGTCACACAGAGGATGAAGGCGCGGATAAACGCTATTTCCCAGCACGATCCCACTTAGGATCGCCAATGTCAGCGAGCCGGGTCCCCAATGGGCGATTTTCGGAATATTTGCCAGCCAGAGGAGCGAAAAAGTTATTAAACTTACTAACAGCAGACCGGGTAATCGCGCTTTTGCTCCATCGGGCGGGTCTATCGTGTGTAATGTCGCAGGAAGAGCCATGGGTTTGGTGCCTATTCTGACCGTACCGAAAATTGAGAAGCCAGCTTATAATCCATGAGATTAAAAGAGAAATTGATTATATATTTATAACCTATAAGTATTTCAGATAAAGAGCGCACTATGCATATCACGTTACGTCAACTGGAAGTCTTTGCCGAAGTCCTGAAAAGTGGTTCAACCACGCAGGCCTCGGTGGTGCTTGCCCTGTCTCAATCGGCTGTCAGCGCGGCTCTGGCGGATTTAGAAGGGCAGTTGGGTGTCCAACTTTTCGACCGCGTGGGTAAACGTCTGGTGGTTAATGAACATGGCCGCCTGCTGTATCCCAAGGCATTGGCACTGCTTGAACAGTCGATGGAAATTGAGCAACTGTTCCGGCGTGATAATGGGGCGCTACGTGTGTATGCCAGCAGCACCATCGGCAACTATTTATTGCCTGCCATGATTGCCCGCTATCGTCATGACTACCCTGACATTCCGCTGGAGCTGCATGTTGGCAATACGAAAGATGTGATCACCCGTGTGTCTGAATTCAGTGTCGATTTGGGTTTGATCGAAGGGCCTTGCCATCACCCTGATTTGATTACGCAGCCCTGGCTGGAAGATGAGCTGGTGGTGTTTTGTTCTCCCGAACATCCGCTCAGCCGCGGTTCTGCCTCATTAACGGCGCTGGCGGATGCGCACTGGATCCTGCGTGAACGTGGCTCGGGCACGCGCGAAGTGCTGGATCATCTGCTGTTGACGCACCTGTCGCATTTCCATCTGGTGATGGAGTTAGGTAATTCAGAGGCGATTAAGCATGCGGTTCGCCACGGGATTGGTATTAGCTGCCTGTCGCGGCATGTCATTGCCGAGCAGTTAGCGTCAGGTTCGCTGGTGGAGTTGAAGGTGCCGCTGCCTAAACTCACGCGGACGTTGTATCTGGTTCATCACCGACAGAAACATCTTTCAAATGTGCTACAGCGTTTCTTGAGTTATTGCTGCGAAACGGCATAGCGAAAATATTTTCTGCTGCTAATGATCGAGCGTGAGTTATTAACCTCTCTTATAACTCGACGATCTTAACTATTCAGCACAACGCTATTTGCTACAATCCCGCCTCGATTTTTAGCACGAGCATGCAGGATAACAATGGCTCAGCACGATATTCAACAAACTACACAGGGCGCACCGACCCTGCGCCGTGAACTGAAAGCACGGCATTTAACGATGATCGCCATTGGCGGATCGATTGGCACCGGGTTATTTGTCGCGTCTGGTGCGACGGTTTCACAAGCAGGCCCGGGTGGCGCACTTCTGTCTTATGCCCTGATTGGGCTGATGGTTTACTTCCTGATGACCAGTCTGGGTGAGCTGGCGGCATTTATGCCGGTTTCTGGTTCGTTCTCCAGCTACGGTTCCCGCTATGTAGAAGAAGGGTTCGGCTTCGCGCTGGGTTGGAACTACTGGTACAACTGGGCGGTGACTATCGCGGTTGATCTGGTGGCGGCGCAGCTGGTGATGGGATATTGGTTCCCTGACGTCTCCGGCTGGATATGGAGCGCGCTGTTTCTGGCGCTGATGTTCCTGCTTAACTACATTTCCGTGAAAGGATTTGGCGAAGCAGAGTACTGGTTCTCACTGATTAAAGTGGTCACGGTCGTTGTTTTCATTGCCGTTGGCGTGATGATGATTACGGGCATCATGAGCGGCGCAGAAAATGCGGGATTCCATAACTGGGAAATTGGCGATG
Organism: Pectobacterium polaris; assembly: GCF_002307355.1. Taxonomy (NCBI): domain Bacteria; kingdom Pseudomonadati; phylum Pseudomonadota; class Gammaproteobacteria; order Enterobacterales; family Pectobacteriaceae; genus Pectobacterium; species Pectobacterium polaris. The sequence goes on from NZ_CP017481.1 coordinate 3,064,545, forward strand.
CGCCCTTTGCTGGTGGTTTCTCTGCCATGATTGGTGTGGCGATGATCGTCGGCTTCTCTTTTCAGGGAACGGAACTGATCGGTATCGCTGCTGGGGAATCTCAGGAACCAAGTAAAAACATTCCGCGTGCCATCCGTCAGGTTTTCTGGCGCATTCTGTTGTTCTATATCTTCGCGATTCTGATTATCAGCTTAATCATTCCGTATACCGATCCGAACCTGCTGCGTAATGATGTAAAAGACATTACGGTGAGCCCGTTCACGCTGGTGTTTGAGAACGCGGGCCTGCTGTCTGCTGCGGCAGTCATGAATGCGGTTATCCTGACGGCGGTGCTGTCGGCGGGTAACTCCGGGATGTACGCCTCTACGCGTATGCTGTTTACGCTGGCATCGGAAGGTAAAGCACCGCGCATTTTCGCCAGACTGTCAAAAGGCGGCGTGCCGCGTAATGCGCTGTACGCTACCACCGTGGTGGCGGCGCTGTGTTTCCTGTCTTCTTTATATGGCAACCAAACGGTTTACCTGTGGCTGTTGAATACCTCCGGCATGACAGGCTTTATTGCCTGGCTGGGGATTGCGATCAGCCATTACCGTTTCCGTCGTGGCTATGTCATGCAAGGGCATGATCTGAATCGTCTGCCTTATCAATCGCGTTTCTTCCCGCTCGGGCCGATCTTCGCGTTTGTGCTCTGTCTGATCATCACGCTGGGGCAGAACTATCAGGCGTTTCTGGAAGATAACATCGACTGGTATGGCGTGACGGCGACGTACATCGGTATTCCGTTGTTCCTGCTGATTTGGTTCGGTTATAAGCTGTATCGTGGAACGCACTTCATCAAGTATCAAGAGATGACGTACCCCGATCATAAAGACTAAATCGTAAGAATGCGGTTAACGGGCGACTCCCTGACGGGTGTCGCCTTTTTATTGGTTTTTTTCTGTTCTGTCGTTACGCCCCATGTCTTTCTTTACCTACGCATGTTGATTTAAATCAAATTTATTCACATTGATTTTCTAGGGGTATTTTACATTAACTCGATTTAATGATTGAAAATAACGATTAATTTATTGTTTATTAATGATTTTATATTAATTACTTCTTGTTTTTATTGCGCATGCAAATGATTTTAATTTTCATTTACAATTATTTCCCGATCATTACAATGTGTCCGACAAAAAAACTCAATGTAAGTTATTCGTTCTGAGGACACAGACGCATGGCAATAAATATAAGAAAATCGGTGGCATTGGCGCTTGCTACAACCGTATCCGCACCCGTTATCGCCGCACAGGACGATACGATGGTAGTGACGGCTTCTGGCTATGAACAAAAAATCACCGAGGCGGCTGCGAGTATTTCAGTTGTCAGTCAGGATGAACTAACGAAGCGTAAGTATAACGATCTTGGCGAAGCGCTCAGCGACGTGGAAGGCGTGGATGTGCGTAGTTCAACGGGGAAAACGGGCGGTCTGGACATCAGCATTCGCGGCATGCCAAGTGACTACACGCTGATTCTGGTGGATGGTATTCGCCAGAATGGTTCATCGGATGTCACCCCGAATGGGTTTGGTACGATGAACACAGGTTTCATTCCACCGTTGGCGGCGATAGAGCGTATTGAAGTTATCCGTGGGCCGATGTCAACGTTATATGGCTCTGATGCGATGGGCGGTGTGGTAAATATCATCACCAAAAAAGCGTCGAAAGAGTGGGTTGGGAATATCACGCTGGATCACACCTTCCAGGAAGATACCGCCTATGGTGATGCATCCAAGTTTTCGATTTATTCCAGTGGTGCGCTGATTGAAGACAAGCTGGGGCTTGCCCTGCGCGGCAATATTTTACGCCGTGATGCATCAGAGGTGAGTTCGTCTTCAACTGGGCAGGAACTCAGTACACGCGGCCCGAATCCCGTTAAGTCAGATAATTACCTCCTCGGTGGCAAACTATCCTGGCTGCTGGATAGTCGTAATACCCTATGGCTGGATGGTGAAGTCTCCAATCAGAAATATGATAACAAGGAAGAACAACTCGGTGCGCTGGGAGCGGGTGCCGCAACTCGGGGCGGCGGTTATGAAGATACACTGCGTTATGAGCGTCGCAAGATTACGCTGGGTAGCGATAATCAACTCGATTTTGGTACATGGAATTCAAGCTTGTCCTTCAACCAGACTGAAAATAAAGGACGTTTGATCCCTCGCTCTACGGTACCAGCGGGCTCAGCAACGGCAGGGCAAAAGCGCGAGCTTAAAAACACTAACTACATCCTTGATACGAAACTGGTGAGCCCGCTAGGAGACAGTCATTTACTGACGTTAGGTGGGCAATACTGGAATGCCGTCATGAAAGACGGGATTGTGCTGGCGAATACGGGCGAAAAATTCGAACAGAATTCGTGGTCACTTTTTGCTGAAGATGAATGGCGTATTGTTGATTCGCTTGCGCTAACGACAGGTGCTCGTTATGAACATCATGAAGCATTTGGTGGTCATGTGAGCCCGCGTGCCTATTTAGTGTGGAATGCGCTGGATGAATTAACGATCAAAGGTGGGGTAAGTACAGGCTATAAGACACCGTCATTGGCGCGGTTACATAACGGGATAAGTGGCGTAACTGGGCAAGGTACGCGCAATACGATTGGCAACCCAAATCTGAAGCCAGAAGAAAGCGTGAATACGGAACTGGGTGCGTACTATGAGCATTTTAGCGGTTTCTCTACTAACGCTACGCTTTTCCATAACCGCTTCCGCAATAAGATCGATAGTTACGAAATAGATGCGGTAACGTCTAGCTATCGCAATATCGGTAAAGCTAACACGCAAGGTTTGGAACTGGGTTCGACGATCCCGCTATGGTCGGATAGCTGGACGCTGAATGTGAATTACACCTTTACTGACAGCGAGCAAAAAGGCGGAGAAAATCCCGGTGCTCGCTTGACCAATACGCCTAAGCACATGGCAAATGCCCGTTTAAACTGGAATGTTAACGAGCAATTGACCACCTGGCTTAAGGCTGAATATCGGGGTAAAACAGCACGCTTTACGGAGAATTATTCCACGCTTGCCGCAGCGAGCAATCAAGCAAACAGAGTCGTCTATGACAATCTTGGCTCGGATTTCAAATCGTTTACCGTCGTGAATCTGGGCGGATCGTATAAGATCTCTAAAGATGTAACGTTGAACGGGTCAGTTAATAACCTGTTAGATAAAGACTTCACCAAAACCTATGTTTTCCCTGTTGGTACGGATACCACGACGGCTGGCGATTACTTTACGTCAAGCCAGGTGACTACGGGTTCCGTACTGCCAGGTCGTAACTACTGGCTATCGGTAAACGTCAACTTCTGATGTAGCACCTCCCCGGAATGGGCCAGCTCGTTCCGGGGCATTATGACCCTCGCTTACTTCCTCTCTCCAACGACATGGCACCACTTCTGCGGTTTTTCTCGCGAATGTATTCTTGCTGATTAACAACGGGGCTTCGTTGTGACCCGCTATTACGGTTATCTCTTTGCCGGTGTCATGATAACAATGAGCAGCAGACTTTATTGTTTTTGTGATATTTCTGAATATCGTGGCTAACAATGTCGATGAATGAAATTCATTATATTAGGTATTGTTAATTGCTTTAATGCTGACTACGCTTCACGTTACGGAGTGATGGATTTCCAATGAGGCAGGAAGTGTAACGTTATTAATACGTTCGTTGTCTTGTGTCATACAGAGAATTTAATTCATTATTTTTGTATGAGAATACCTGTCGTGATTGCCGACTGCGGAGCCTTTGATATCTGCAAGCGGAAATCAGTGTATGAATAGCAACCAGGGCACGATGATGTTAAAAATTACCTTTTTGGATAAAGGCTCACTGCCTGAAACCATTTTCCTGAAAAAGACGAGTTTTAGGCGTCCGCAGTGCCGCCATGAATGGGTTGAATATAACTATACCTCGCCCGATCAAGTTATCGCCCGAGCAAAAGACACCCACGTTATCATCACGAATAAAGCCCTATTAACGCGAGACACTTTGGCCGCGTTACCTGCGTTGAAGCTGATTGCTGTAACGGCAACAGGCACCGACAATATCGATCTTGTTGCTGCTAAAGAACTGGGTATCACGGTCAAAAATGTACCGGGCTACTCGACGCAAGCCGTATCCGAGCACGTGATTGCCATGATCTTTGCGCTAAAGCACAGCCTGATGGCGTGGTATCGCGATCAGCTGAGTGACCGCTGGGCCAGCCAGTCGCAATTTGCTTATTTTGATCATCCGGTTAAGGACATCGCTGGTGCGACGCTGGGCATCATCGGCGCGGGTACGATTGGGCGGGAAGTCGCGCGGCTGGCGCAGGCGCTGGGAATGAAGGTGATTTTTGCCGAGCGCAGAGGTGCCTCACAGTGTCGCGCTGGGTATCTGCCGTTTGAAGACGTTCTGCGGTTAGCGAATGTGATTTCACTCAACTGCCCGCTGAATGAGAGCACGCAGCATCTGATTAATGCAGAGACGCTCGCCCTGTGTAAGCCCACCGCGTTTATTATTAACACCGCCAGAGGCGGGCTGATTGATGAGCGCGCGCTGGCAGAAGCCTTGCAGCAGCGCGCCATTGCCGGTGCCGCGCTAGACTGCCTGACACAGGAACCGCCAGAAAAAGACAACCCATTAATGGTTGCGGCGAAAACCCTGCCTAATCTTCTGATTACCCCGCATATCTCCTGGACGTCTGCCTCATCACTGCAGCTGTTGATGGAAAAGACGATTGAAAATATTGATGAGTATGCTCAGCAGAACGGACATCGATAATAAGAGGTAATTTGATTTCGCCGGGTATGAAGGAATATAGCCCGGCAGAGGAATGATGATATTCATCAATTTTAATTGATTATCAAAATTGAACGTTTCAGCGAGTTGAATCTTTCTCTATCGATTATCTCTGTCGGTCTCGCTATATCGACGGGGAATGAAAACAGCGCACGTCAGATCTAAAGTGAAAGCGTTATTATTTGTGATTATTCCGAATGCCTCTTGGTTGTGCTAGGGAATATTTATTTCTTAATAATAACGGAAGTAAATAATAGAGCGAGTGCAGCAATATTTGTCGGCGGTAAAACGCCGATTAATGAGAGAAGGCATTGGTGGGCTGTATTGTCATCCGCCCCAGATCATCTGAATGGGGCGGAAGCGAGAAGGTACTGAAAGCGAGACGTTACTGAAAACGAGAGCGATTAGCGTTTCTGGATATACGTCATGGCTAGCGCGAGTGCCAGAACCAGACCTTTGATGATATCCATCGCGTAATAAGGCACGGAGAGCATCACCAGCCCATTCTGCAAAACGCCAAGAATAACGGCACCGAGCAGCGTACCCAGCGCATTCGGCTTGCCGGATCCCGCCAGCGAGAAACCGATATAGGCTGCGGCAACGGCATCCATCAAATAGCCGCCCCCGGCATTGACCTGCGAAGAGCCGATGCGCGATGCCAGTAAGATCCCGCCCAGCGCTGCGAGTAGTGAAGAAAACACGTACGCTTGTACCCGATAACGCGCCGTGCGAATGCCTGCCAGTCGCGCGGCTTCTGGGTTGCCGCCGATGGCATACATCCGGCGACCGTGCTTGGTAAGGGACAGATACAACTGCACCAGTACCGTTACCGCCAGCATGATGACAACAATGACCGGCACCTGACCCAGCGTGGCAAAGAATTCAGGAATGACGCCTTCCGCCATTTCGCCGCTAGGCAGCACCATGTTCTGCGTGATGGAACCGCCATAGCTGTAGGTCATCGCCACGCCCTGAATGACGAACAGGCTGGCGAGCGTCGCCAGCATATCGGGAATCTTCAGCACGACGATGAGGAAGGCGTTGAATAGCCCGACCAGCGTACACAGCAGCAGCGTCAGGACAATCGCTCCGGTGGTACCGAATCCATGCCAGACGAAAAGCGAGATAACCAGCGCATTAGCCAGCGAGGCAGTCGATCCTACGGAAAGATCGAATCCGCCTACGGACAGCGAAATGGAGACGCCAATGGCAATCACCGTAACGATGGCGATAGAACGCAGGATATTGATGATGTTATATGGATCGAGAAAATTTTCCGACGCCAGCCCAAAGAGGGCAATCAGCGCGACGACGGTGATCAGCATGCCCCACTTATAGAGAAACTCGAAAACGTGGTGGCGGAAGGGGAGCGCCCCGTTAGATGAAAGTGGGTGACTCACGCGGGAGTTCCTCCAGTTGAATATAAAAGTAGGGTTTCTTCGTCAATCTCAGCGGCATTTAACTCTGCGACAATGCGGCCATCCCATAGCACGCAGATGCGATCGCAGAGCCCGACAAGTTCAGAGAACTCGCCCGACGCATAAATAATGCCTTTACCCTGACGGGCGAGGCCATCAATCAGGGTGAACAAGTCCTGTTTGGCCTTGATATCCACGCCTTTGGTGGGTTCGTCAAAAATCAAAACCTGTGCTTCACTGCGTAGCCACTTGCCGATAGCCACTTTCTGCTGATTCCCGCCCGACAGGCGCGCCAGCTTTTGCGCCGGACCCGTGGTGCGAACTGCCAGCCGTTCAACGATCTGTTTCGCCCAGACTAATGCCTTGCGACGGCTGAACAGGCCCCAGCGGGAAAAGCTATCGGTGGCAGTGATGCTGAGATTCATGGTGACGGACTCATCAATAAAAATGCCTTCTTTGCGCCGCTCTTCAGGAACCAGCGCCAGCCCCTGTTCAACCGACTGGTGCGGTGAATGCGGTCGCCAGGGTTTACCACGATATTCTCCCTGCGCGATCTGGCAGGGTTCCGCGCCGAACAGCGCTTTACACAGCTCGGTTTTCCCCGCGCCAGCCAGCCCGGCAATACCCAGAATTTCCCCTTTGCGCAGCGTAAGCGAAATATTGTGCAGCAGCGTTTCGTCGTGCAAACCAGTGACCTGAAGCAGCGTCTCTGCGGCAGGCGTCGTTCGGCGCGGTGGGAAGATATCGTCAAGCCGGTGCCCCAGCATTCTCTCTACGATCTCTTCGCCGCTGAGTCCCTGCATCGCACCGCTGCTGACAAACTCGCCGTCACGCAGAACAGTCAACGTATCGCAGATTTCACTCAGCTCATGAATACGGTGGGAAATAAACACAATCCCGATGCCATCGGCCTGTAAACGGCGTACCACCTCGAAGAGGCGTGCGCTTTCGGCCTGATCCAGCGGGGCAGTGGGTTCATCCAGAATCAGGAAGCGACATTCGTGAGATAACGCGCGGGCGAGCAGAATTTGCTGTTTCTCAGCGAGCGAGCAGGTATCCAGCCGTTGACGAACATTGAGGTGAACGCCAAGCTGGTCAAGCAGCGCCTGCGCCTGACGATAGATCTGCGGCCAACTCAGCAGATGTCCGTCCTGTGCCAGCGTATCCAGCATAATGTTTTCCGCTACGGACAGCGTGGGAACCAGCGCGACATCGACTTCCTGCTGCACCAGATGAATGCCGTACCGCTTGGCATCACGCGGTGAATGGACATCGACCTGCTTACCATTAATCAGAATATCGCCCTGATAGTGATCGTAAGCGCCCGATAAGATCGTCATTAGCGTGGATTTACCCGCGCCGTTTGCGCCAGTCAGGGCATGAATCGAACCACCTTCCAGTGTGAAATTAACCTGCTTGAGGGCGTGGAAACCAGAAAAGGAGATGGAAATGTTGTGCATTTCCAGTCGGCTTTGGGAGGTAGGAATCATGGTCGGTAACGCTCTTGGCGGTCAAGGTCATGAAATAACGGAAAAGAAAGGTAGCACATATCCCAGAGAATTTAATACAGCTTCAAGTGTTTGAGAGTTATTGGCTATGAACGAAAAGGCATAAATTAAATAAAAAAGTTCTTAAGCTGGCGCAGGCAAGTGAATAAGATGGGTTTATCAATAGGGTAGCGCAGCAGATTCATCTATCAGACAAACATAAGATAAGAGCCGTACTCAAGAGAGGGCGCGGCGAGGAAGATTCAAACATGCACACAACGACAGTCCGCGTACAGGTTGGCCCTGCTAACTATTTCTCTTTCCCCGGCGCTATCGATAAGCTGCTGGAGTTTTATCCACCGGAGGTGCTGAAAAACGCGCTGTGGATCTACGGCGAGCGGGCGATTGCTGCGGCTCGACCGTATTTACCGGCCGAATTCGATGCGCCTTCAGCCCGACGCGTTCAGTTTGGTGCGCATTGCAGCGAAGGGGAAGTGGCAAAACTGGTCGCGCAGGCGGGCGATGAATGTCAGGTCGTCATCGGCGTCGGCGGCGGGGCGGTGCTGGATACCGCGAAGGTCGCCGCGCGCCATATTGGTGTGCCGCTGGTGGCAATACCGACTATTGCAGCGACCTGTGCAGCCTGGACACCGCTGTCCGTGTGGTATAACGATGCCGGACAAGCACTGCGCTTCGAGATTTTCACTGATGCGAACCATCTGGTGCTGGTGGAACCGCGGATTATGCTGGCGGCACCGGTGGAATACCTGCTGGCTGGCGTCGGTGATACGCTGGCGAAGTGGTATGAAGCTGTCGTTCTCAGTCCTCAGCCGGAAACGCTGCCGCTTTCTGTTCGATTGGGCTTACAGGCCGCGCTGGATATCCGTAATGTGTTGCTGCAACAAAGTGCGGCAGCGCTGGAAGCCGTCGAGCGTGGCGAATTGACGCAGGATTTTCTGGATGTCGTGGATGCGATCATTGCCGGTGGCGGCATGGTTGGCGGGTTGGGAGAGCGCTATACCCGCGTGGCGGCGGCGCATGCGGTGCATAATGGTTTGACGGTGTTGCCACAAACCGAACGCTTCCTGCACGGCACCAAGGTGGCTTATGGCATCCTGGTGCAGAGCGCCTTGTTAGGGGATAGCGACACGTTACTCCAGTTGAAGGAAGCGTTTAAGGCGTTTGGTTTGCCGACCTCGCTGGCCGCGCTGGATGTGGATATTCACGATCATGCCGCGCTTCAGGCGGTTATTGCCCGCACCTTGCAGGCGGGGGAATCTATTCATTATCTACCGTTGACGCTCAATGAAGAGGTCCTGCTGGCCGCGTTTAACACCGTTGAATCTGCTGGAAAATAAGCGGGTAGGAAAAAGCGAAGGGCGGAGAGTATTCTCCGCCCTAAGGGTTATTCTTTATCTTCAAAAACTACTGCGTTTTCTCGTAGGGGAATGAATTTTTGATAAAGCTGGCGTAGTAACGGTACTTCGTCTTGCTTGCCATCAGCTCTTCATAAATCATGCGTGCTACGCCGCTGTAGAGATAGATGCTCCCATTTAGCAATTCGACTTCCAATTGGCTTTTTTCTGCATCGTATCCGACTGAAAACAACTCTGTTGATGAAACTCGCTTTCTCTGCAAAATTAATCACTCCCAACGTATCAATGCCGCATCCTGACGGTATACCACCTTTTTAGCTATATCGTGTTATAGCTCGAAGTATATCGGGGGTAAACAACAGCATATCGTTATCAGTTCATGAATAATCAGTAAACGCTCACAGAATTCTTGCTCTGTCGCCCATCGACCCGCTTTGTTTGTTGTTGTCGATGAGGTGATATCCCGATCGGATTGTTAATCCTGAGCGAGAGCCCGCTGAAACGCTGGCTGGCTTTCTATCCGTTCAATGTATTGCTTGATATGCGGGTAGTGGCTGAAATCCAAACGCGTTTTCGCCAAAACCAGCGGGACGGCCATTTGGATATCGGCACCGCTGAGCGATTCTCCTGCAAACCAGTCTTGTTTACTCAAATGCTGTTCGATGAACTGAAGTTGCGTCGTCAATCGCGGCACAATAAAGGCCTGCTCGATGCTTTGTACAATTTTGCGTGCGATGGGGCGGATGAAAAATGGCATCGGCGCGGATTCTGTTTTCGCCAAGACTAAACGCATCACCAGCAGCGGCATGAGGGAACCTTCCGCGAAATGCAGCCAGAAGCGATAATCCAACAGCGCTTGTCCGCTCTGTGGGCGGAGTCTGCCGTTGCCGTAAGTCTCAATCAGGTATTCCACAATGGCCCCGGATTCGGCAATCGTCAGTTCGCCATCGGTAATCACTGGCGATTTCCCTAACGGATGGATTTGTTTAAGTGATGCCGGGGCGCTAAACGTTTTTGGATCACGTGCGTAGCGAATGATTTCATAGTCAACGCCCAGCTCTTCCAGTAGCCAGGTCGCGCGGGTCGAACGGGATTTCTCGAGGTGATGAACGTGTATCATCAAGGTTTCCTTTTTGTTTGTCTTGGTTCCGTCATTCAGCACGGGCAGGTGTGATCGTTTTTACTGTGATTTGCTGTAATAGAGAAGGGAAATAGCACTCGGGAACCGTAGGTATCCATCCCCGAGTGCTGTTATCAGCTAGATGAGCATAGCTCATTATTCGTTGCGCTGTTTAAGCCAACCGCTATTCGGCAAACACCTATTCTTCCAATAAATACTGAGCGTGGAAGCGCAGGTGATCTTCGATGAAACTGGCGATGAAGAAATAGCTGTGGTCATAGCCAGACTGGGTCCGCAGCGTCAGCGGCCAGTCATACTGGCTTGCCAGTGCTTCCAGTTTCGCCGGTTGTAGCTGATCGGGGAGGAACTGATCGCAATCGCCCTGATCGACCAACATGGGCAGCTTCTTCTGACTATTTGCCAGCAAATGGCAGCTATCATACTGCAACCACTGCGTTTCATCCTCGCCGAGGTAGGCGGTAAGCGCCTTGCGACCCCAGGGAACCTGACTTGGGTTAACGATCGGTGCGAACGCTGACGCAGACAGAAATTGATCCGGGTTGCGTAGCGCCAGCATCAGTGCACCGTGCCCGCCCATCGAATGTCCACTGATGGACTGACGGCCGTTCACGTTAAAATGCTGCTGGATCAGCGCTGGTAATTCGCTGCTGATGTAGTCATACATCCGGTAGTGTGCTGCCCAAGGCGCTTGCGTGGCATTCACGTAGAATCCCGCACCTTGGCCTAGATCGTACCCTGCGTCGTCTGCGACGCCATCGCCGCGCGGGCTGGTGTCCGGCATGACCAGCACCAGACCCAGCTCGGAAGCAACGCGCTGCGCACCGGCTTTCGTCGTAAAGTTTTCGTCGTTGCAGGTTAACCCAGACAGCCAGTAAAGCACGGGCGGCGGTGTGTCATCCTGTGTTGGTGGCAGATAAATGCTGAACGTCATCGCGGTGTTCAGCGTTTCTGACACATGGCGGTAGCGCTGTTGCCAGCCACCAAACATACGGTGTTCTTCCAGCAGTTCCAGTGATGATGTCATCGCTGTACAGCCTCCTTTATTCTGTTCCTGACAGTAGCGCAATTAACCGAAATGAATCACAGAGCGAATCGATTTGCCTTCGTGCATTAAATCGAATGCCGTGTTGATCTCGTCCAGCCCCATGGTGTGGGTGATGAAGTCATTCAGTGGGAATTCGCCTTTCAGGTAACGATCGACAATGCCTGGCAGCTCGCTACGGCCTTTCACGCCGCCGAAAGCAGAACCGCGCCATACGCGACCGGTCACTAGTTGGAACGGACGGGTTGCGATTTCTTCGCCAGCACCTGCCACACCGATGATGATGGATTCACCCCAGCCTTTATGACAGCACTCTAGTGCAGAACGCATAACATTAACGTTACCGATACATTCGAAGGAGAAGTCCACGCCGCCATCGGTCAGTTCAACGATGACGTCCTGAATCGGCTTATCGTAATCTTTCGGGTTGAGCAGATCGGTGGCACCCAGTTTACGCGCCAGATCGAATTTGCTGGTGTTGAGATCGATACCGATGATGCGTCCGGCACCGGCCATTTGCGCACCGATAATCGCTGACAGACCAATGCCGCCAAGGCCGAAAATCGCAACCGTATCGCCCGATTTCACTTTTGCAGTATTCAGCACGGCACCCATCCCGGTGGTGACGCCACAGCCCAGCAAGCAGACTTCTTCCAGTGGTGCTTCTTTATTCACTTTCGCCAGTGAAATCTCAGGCACAACGGTGTGCTCTGCGAAGGTGGATGTGCCCATGTAATGGAAAATCGGCTGACCGTTTTTGGAGAAACGGGTGGTGCCGTCTGGCATCAGACCTTTACCCTGCGTGGAGCGAATAGCCTGACACAGGTTGGTTTTGCCGGAGCGACAGAATTTACATTCGCCACATTCTGGGGTGTATAGCGGAATAACATGATCGCCAACGGCAACGCTGGTCACGCCTTCCCCGATGGCTTCGACAATCCCACCGCCTTCATGGCCAAGAATCGCTGGGAACACGCCTTCAGGATCTTTGCCGGACAGCGTGTAGGCGTCAGTGTGGCATACGCCAGTTGCGACGATGCGCACCAACACTTCACCTTTCTGCGGTGGCATCAGGTCCACTTCTTCAACCGACAGTGGCTGGTTTGGACCCCAGGCGATGGCGGCGCGGGTTTTAATCATTTGCATGGTGGTGACTCCTAATGGCATTCCGTTATGGGTGGTAAATTAAATGATAGGACGTGGCATTGATCGCTGTGTCGTCCTCTCTTGAAAAGTGTCGTTCATCGGCAGTAAAGGGCTCATTCCGACTGAGCGGGTGGTTCAATAGTGCTGCCCTGTTCAATAATGAGCTTTTTAAGCGCCTCGACATTCGGGCCGAAGGCGTCGCGTCGCCAGACGAGCCAGGTGGACGCGGCGGCGATGTCGGGCGGTAATTCATGCACCTGAACGCGCGTGCCTGCGGGCAGTGATTCGAGGACGGCATACGGGAGCATGGCTAGCCCGGCGCCGCTGGCGACACAGGCAAGCATGGCATGGTATGAATGGATTTCCATGATAGTACCGGGCACCACGCCATCCTGCCGGAACCAGTTCTCAAGGCGCTTTCTATAAGAACAGCTGGGGCGGAAAGCAAACAACGTATCGTTGATGGCATCCCGCGCATGGGTAATCGGCGCGTGTGCAGGGTCAGATATCAGTACTAATCGTTCCGCAAAACACGAACACCCATTCAGCTCATCGTAGACGACAGGCCCATCGACTAACGCGGCAGCCAGCGTTCCCGCCCGCACACGTTCGATGATTTCCCCCGATGTACCGGTATTCAGGGACAGCGAAACGTTGGGGTAACGCTGATGGTAAGCCGCTAATAGCGTAGGCAAACGGGTTGCCGCAGTGCTTTCCATCGAGCCGAGCGCGAAGTTACCGGCGGGTTCCCCCGTGCGCGTCATGCTGATCGCTTCCTCACTAAGAGCCAGGATACGCTGTGCATAACATAAGAAATTGTGCCCAATCGGGGACAGGCGCAGGCGCTGTTTCTCACGGATAAACAGATCGGTGCCCAGTTCCAGTTCCAACTGGCGCAACCGCGTGGTCAGATTGGAGGGTACCCGATGAAGCTGCTCTGCGGCGCGCGCGACGGAACCCGTTTCGGCAACGAGGCAGAACATGCGCAACTGGGTCAAATCCATATCTTTCTCTTTTCGTAATGAACTGGTGTTTGATTATTCACTTTTTGTGAAGTGTAGCGGCAAGCAGCGCATTTCGCAACTGGCTTACGCCACACTGATGTGAACGTAACGTAAACCCAGCGTGATGAGATGTGCTCTGAATGATAAAAATGACGGACGTAATTATCATCAGGATTAATAGTGGGGAGATGAGAAAGAGAAGAAAGCGATAAAATGATCGCGGCCGGAATTAATAGCACCACAATCAACTATTACCTCGAATAGGGTCATATTTTCTAATGAATAGGGCAGAATGAAAAAATAAGAATAATCACAGAAAAATAAAATCGTATTTTACCCTGACGCATAGCGGAAGCGTGGAAATAAATAGATAATTAAAATAAACAGTTAAATGTGAAGATAAATTGTTGTATCGGAGCAATAGCCAGAAACTATCGCAATTCTTCATTTTTATCGCATTTGTTGATGGGAAGGCGTAAAGTGCCCGCCTAAAGTGCCGATAATGTTAATGTATGGTAGGAATGCTTTATCATTATTGTAAGGAAGTGTGTCTTTTTGTCATTAAAGGAAAATAACTCTAACTAATGAGAGCCTCTGCTCTTCATTAAATGACGTAACACCCGGCGTATTTCCAATTAAAAATGTGCGGCTGTCTTGCAGAAAGCGCAGAGGAAAATCGCCAGATAATTTATAGGAGTCTTCTGTGAATTTTTTAAAAAATATCACCATCAGGGCAATGCTTTTAACAATATTGGGTCTGTTTCTGATTGTATGGGGTGGAGCGTCTTTCTTTACCACTACCTCATTAAACAGCATGACCAAACTATTGGAATCCGGCGAAACTCAGCGTAAAAACGTAGAGATGTTGGTAAAAGGCAATGACCAGTATTTTCGTACGGTTACTCGCTTATTGCGTTCTATGGATTTCCAGCAAACAGGCGAAACTGCGGAAGCAGAAAAAGTATTTACGGCAGCAACCACCGCATTTAAAAACACGTCAGATCAACTGGCTGCGTTTAAAGCCGTTGGGCATGTCGGCGTCGATAAAGAAACGGCAGACAATATGATCGCCGCGTGGACCCAGATATTGGATAACGGGTTGACGCCGATGCTGAACGCTGCGCGTGAGAATCGTCAAGAGGATTTTCGTCAGCTTTTCCGTAAAACTTACCCACCGCTGAGCGTGGCATTCGGCGCGAACATGGATAAATACCAGATCGCGATTATGTCGTCGTCAGAGGCGTCGATGAGCGAGGTCTACGGCCTGGTTGACTGGAGTAATCGTATTCTGCTGGGTGCGGCGGTTATTGGGTTGCTTATCCTGCTGTTGACAGACCGCTATCTGGTTCACTATTTGGTCAAGCCGTTAAATATGATCAAAGGCTATTTCCAGGTTCTGGCTGCTGGGCAGCTTGGTCACCCGCTTGAAGAGTTTGGCCGCAACTGTGCCGGACAGCTGATTCCTTACCTGAAAGAGATGCAGGGAAGTTTGGTTAATACCGTTTCCATCATCCGCGACAGTTCTGCATCGATTCATCAGGGCTCAAGCGAAATTAAAAGCGGCAACAACGATCTGTCCGCACGTACCGAGCAGCAGGCGGCCGCACTGGAGCAGACCGCTGCCAGTATGGAAGAGTTGAGCGCGACGGTGAAACAGAATGCCGATAACGTCCATCAGGCTACCAAGCTGGCGCAGGACGCTTCTGTTGCGGCGAAGAAAGGCGGCGACGTCACGGCAGATGTGATGGCGACGATGGCAAGTATTACGACCAGCTCGAAGAAAATTGCCGATATCACCAGTGTCATTAACGGCATTGCCTTCCAGACCAATATTCTGGCGTTGAACGCAGCCGTAGAAGCCGCCAGAGCCGGTGAACAAGGGCGTGGTTTTGCGGTGGTTGCGGGTGAAGTTCGTAATCTGGCGCAGCGCAGCGCGCAGGCAGCGAAAGAAATTGAAAGCCTGATCACCGAATCGGTTGCACGTATTAACGTGGGTTCGAATCAGGTTACACAAACCGGCGAAGCGATGGATTCCATCATTTCCGCCATTACCCGAGTGAACGATCTGATGGGCGAAATCGCCTCTGCATCGGATGAACAGAGCCGTGGTATTACCCAGATTGGTCAGGCTGTTACCGAGATGGATGGCGTCACACAGCAGAACTCCGCACTGGTACAGGAATCTGCCGCCGCTGCTGCATCGCTCGAAGATCAGGCCCGTCAGTTAACTGAAGCTGTATCGGTATTCCAGCTGTCGGCCGCAGATGCCCCTCGTCGTCCTCAGCAGCGTCTGGCGGAGAGCGCATCAGCAGTACAGAAGCCGATGTTATTAGCCGCCGCTGGCGGTAAAAAAGGCAACGCGAACGATAACTGGGAAACCTTCTGATAACCCGACAACACGCGGCATCAGGGCGCTGACAGCCGCAAAAGTCAGGTGATTTACCGTTAAAAGCACTGGGATATCCTCCCGGTGCTTTTTTATTTATCACTGACTTTTTTGTTTATCACTGAATAGTTAAGTCTGAACAGGCGTTTTTTTGTGCATATGATTCGACCTTGTTACTGCGTACAGGCATATCCGCCACGCTTGATAACTTGAATCTATTTCAACAATCATGACATACAATCGCTGGATAATCGTGACTCTCTCAACTAGAGTGTTGACGGCGCTAGGGTCTGACCAAGGCCGTGATAGTGCGATAGGCATAGTTACACCTGCAGGAGAATAATAATGTCATCACTAAGTAAAGAAGCCGTTATGGTGCACGAAGCGCTGCTGGCACGCGGTCTGGAAACGCCGCTGCGTGGGGCGTTGTTGGATCGGGATACGCGTAAGCAACGTATTGCCGAGCATATGACGGAAATTATGAATTTGCTGAGTCTCGATCTGAGCGATGACAGCCTGGCTGAAACACCGACTCGTATCGCTAAAATGTACGTTGATGAAATATTCTCCGGCTTGGACTACGCCAATTTCCCCAAAATCACCATCATTGAAAACAAAATGAAGGTCGATGAAATGGTCACCGTACGGGACATCACGCTGACCAGCACCTGTGAACACCATTTCGTGACGATCGATGGGAAAGCGACGGTGGCGTATATTCCGAAAGATGGCGTCATCGGCTTGTCGAAGCTCAATCGTATCGTCCAGTTTTTCTCTCAGCGCCCTCAGGTGCAGGAACGCTTAACGCAGCAGATTCTTGTTGCGCTACAAACGCTGTTGGGAACCAACAACGTTGCGGTCTCGATTGATGCGGTGCACTACTGCGTGAAGGCACGCGGCATTCGTGATGCGACCAGCGCCACGACCACGACATCGCTCGGTGGGCTGTTTAAATCCAGCCAAAATACACGTCAGGAATTCTTGCGCGCGGTACGTCACCACAATTAAGCCCTCTTATTGACGATGATGAAGAAAATATACTTCGTCATCGTCAAATCGGTCATCGTCAAATCAGCAAGCATCTTCGCTTTTTCTCTGTATGTGCATACAATCGCTACTTCGATGATTTGAAAATGTAATTTGTATGCCTTCTCACACTATACCGTCACCTCATTCGCCACCCTCACGGATCGTTGCGCTGGATTTTGCGCGCGGCGTCGCCATCTTGGGCATTTTACTGCTGAATATTACGGCGTTTGGTTTACCGCATGCGGCCTACCTGAATCCTGCCTGGCAAGGGGAACCCACGCTGTCTGACGTCTTAACCTGGGCGGCGATGGATCTGCTTGCGCAGGCAAAATTTCTGACGCTGTTTTCGCTTCTGTTTGGTGCAGGTTTACAGCTGCTGCTGTCGCGGGGGAAACGCTGGGTACATGCACGTCTGTTCTGGTTGATGATCATCGGGCTGATTCATGCCATTTTCCTGTGGGATGGCGACATTTTACTCGACTATGCGCTGATTGGACTGGTGTGTTACGGCATGATTCGTCATGCGGAAAGTAGCCGACTGTTAATGCGGACAGGGGCGGTTCTGTATCTGGTGGGCATCGGCGTACTGTTTGTGCTGAGCCAGATTTTGAGCCTGCAACCTGGACGATTTTGGCTGCCGGGCATGGCGGATATCGCCTATGAAGCCTACTGGCGGGCGTTAGGCGGGCCGGAAGCGTGGGGGAATCGTGTCGACCTTCTAACGGAAAGCCTGTTGTCGCTGGGTGTGCAGTACGGCTGGCTGCTGGCGGGATCCATGCTGCTGGGGGCAGGGTTGATGCGCAGTGGATGGCTGAAAGGTGAGTTCAGTACGGCACACTATCGTAAGGTTGCGCTGTGGTTGATTCCGCTGGGTGTGGCAATTAACAGCATTGGTGTGGTGGGGCAGTGGCTGGTGGACTGGGAATATCGCTGGAGCGGGCTGTTATTGCAGATTCCGCGCGAGCTGAGTTCACCTTTGCAGGCGATAGGGTATCTGGCGCTGTGTTATGGCTTTTGGGCTACGCTGTGCCAATGGCGCATCACGTACTGGATTACGGATGTCGGGCGCATGGCGTTAACCAACTATTTGCTGCAAACACTGATTTGCGTCGCGTTGTTTAATCAGCTTGGCCTGTTTATGGCGCTCAGCCGCCTGCAACTGCTGGCACTGGTTCCCGCTATTTGGATCGTCAATCTGGTCTTTTCTCACTACTGGCTGCGCTATTTTCGTCAGGGGCCGCTTGAATGGTTATGGCGCACGCTCACCAATGCGATAGGCAAAACGGCGTCGCGATAGACGCTACGGAGCAGCGTGCTCGTGGTGCGGTTCGGATTCGGGATCGGTTGTTGCTGGTTGCCCCGGTTTAGCCTGATGCTCTGGCGCTGGAAGTACCTGCTCCGGCAGGACGGCAGGATAATCTGGGGCATCGTCTGGAATGGTATGCTCAGCGGGAATCGGCACCTGCGGCCCTAAAAAGCGTGGTTCGCGTTTAAGGATATACAGGTCGAACAGTGCGCCCAAACGAGCACCAAACTCACGAACCCGCACGGTCATCATATTTTTCGGGGAGGGCACGGCGTAACACTGTGCCTGAATGCCAAGGTGCAGCGCGATGAATAGCGCACGCTCGCAGTGGAAACGCTGCGTGATGATGGTGAAATCGTTGGTATCAAATACCTTGCGCGTCCTGATAATGGAATCCAGCGTACGGAACCCCGCATAGTCCAGCACGATATCTGAAGGCGGAACGCCTGCGGCGATCAAATCACGACGCATCGTCATTGGTTCATTGTAACTTTGTAGCGCGTTATCACCGCTTAATAGCAGATAGCTGACTTTACCGCTGTTGTAAGCGTTAATCGTCCCTTGCATGCGGAACAGGTAATACTGATTGATTACGCCGGTACGGTAGTATTTCGCTGTCCCCAATACGACGCCAACCTGACGTTTCGGCAAGGTCTGAAGCTCATCGTAAATAAATGGCGCGGTTTTCCAGCTGATCCAACGATCGAGGGCAAAAGCAGAGAGCAGCAGCACGCCAATGAGGGCTAACAAACCGAATGTCAGGCGTTTCCACATGCTTATGCCTCAGGTAAGGCGAGTAGATTAATCATGCCCCAAGGCTACTTTACCTGACCGGGGGACGCAAGACGAAGGCGAGGAACAGGCGGTTTATTGATTGAATTTTCAGCGTTCGGGACGAGATGGCGTAAAAATAAAACGCCAGCCTTTCGGGCGGAAAAGCTGGCGTGATGGGATCGTTAAACTCTGCTACCCCACAAATCGTACTCGTCTGCGTGTTCAACTTTTACTTTGACGATATCGCCGACTTTCACGCCGGTTTCGCCGTTTAGGTAAACCGCGCCGTCAATCTCAGGGGCATCGGCCATGCTGCGACCGATCGCGCCTTCTTCGTCGATTTCATCGATCAGCACCAGCACTTCACGGCCAATTTTATCCTGCAAACGCTGGGTAGAAATCGCCTGCTGAAGCTGCATGAAGCGGTGGAAACGCTCTTCTTTGATCTCTTCCGGTACCTGATCTGGCAATTCATTTGCCGACGCGCCTTCGACCGGGCTGAATTTAAAGCAGCCTACGCGGTCAAGCTTGGCTTCTGTCAGGAAGTCGAGCAGCATCTGGAAATCTTCTTCTGTTTCGCCGGGGAAGCCGACAATAAAGGTAGAACGCAGCGTTAAGTCCGGGCAGATTTCGCGCCAGCGCTTAATGCGCTCCAGCGTTCTTTCTACCGCGCCAGGGCGCTTCATCAGCTTGAGAATTTTCGGGCTGGCGTGCTGGAGCGGAATGTCCAGGTAAGGCAGGATTTTGCCTTCGGCCATTAACGGGATCACATCGTCTACGTGCGGATACGGGTAGACATAGTGTAGGCGCACCCACACGCCGAGCGATGCCAGTTGCTCACACAGGCTGACCATACTGGTTTTGACCGGTTGCCCGTTCCAAAAGCCGGTACGTTGCTTCACATCCGCGCCGTACGCTGAGGTATCCTGAGAAATCACCAGCAGCTCTTTTACTCCGGCATCAACCAGACGTTTCGCTTCATCCAACACCGAGCCGATTGGACGGCTGTCCAAATCGCCACGCATAGAAGGGATGATGCAGAACGTACAGCGGTGGTTACAGCCTTCTGAAATTTTCAGATACGCGTAATGGCGCGGCGTGAGTTTGACTCCCTGCTCGGGAACCAGGCTGGTAAACGGGTTGTGTGTTGGTTTAGGGACGTATTGATGCACGTGCGACAGCACCTGCTCATAGCTGTGCGGACCGGTAATTTCCAGAACCTTGGGGTGCACTTCGCGTATTTGGTTTTCTTTGGCACCCAGACAGCCCGTTACGATGACTTTACCGTTCTCATTCAGCGCTTCGCCGATGGCTTCCAGCGACTCTTGTACGGCGCTGTCAATAAAACCACAGGTATTGACGATCACCAGTTCAGCGTCGTCATAACGTGGGACGACCTGATAACCTTCAGTACGCAGTTCGGTCAGAATCCTCTCGGAGTCGACGAGGTTTTTCGGGCAACCGAGGGAAACAAAGCCGATACGTGGTTGTTGCATATTATTCGCTCACAAAATAAACAGAAAATAAAAACCGGAGGATTCTACACCATAGTTGATTATCCTTATAGTCAGTGGTGTAAAACTCAGCATTTTATCGCCGTGGAGATGATGATTTTTGTGGAAGGCGCTTCGCAAAGAGGGGCT
Source organism: Pectobacterium polaris (assembly GCF_002307355.1). NCBI lineage: Bacteria > Pseudomonadati > Pseudomonadota > Gammaproteobacteria > Enterobacterales > Pectobacteriaceae > Pectobacterium > Pectobacterium polaris. The sequence goes on from NZ_CP017481.1 coordinate 3,085,114, forward strand.
AAATAGTAAATGTGCACAGAACGTTATGGTATACTTTTTCATCATTACCATGATTCAGGAGGCATGATGGTGCAGCGAATTAAAGTCGTGCGGAAACATCAGCGTAAAAGCAAGATTGATGATAATCGGACCTTAATGCAGATCGGTGCCCGTGCTTCAAAGCAGGCGATCAAAGAAGCGTTGGATTCCGGTGTATCAATCGCTTATATCAAAGATGGCTGGCTGGTCAGTCAAGCACCAGATGGTACGCTCTCAGAAATTAAACCCGTGGACGGTCAACCGCCAATTAAGCTTAGGGAATTGCTTTGCCGAGCTTGAGACTGGTTGCAGGCCCGAATGGATCGGGAAAAACGACGTTGACTAAAGAATTGAGAGAAACGTACGCCGTTCCTTTGGGGCAGTACCTTAACCCTGATGATATTGCAAAGCATATTGATCTCCCTGTGTTGCTGGGGGAAACGGTCGATAAAACACTGTTGTCCGATGAATCAGCCGCCAGGCTGGCACAGAGAATTTCCTTAGGTTTGAGAGAGGACTGGATTCGCGATCGGCTTTCTTTTACCTATGAGTCCGTGATGAGTCACGAAAGTCACCTCGATTTTGTAAAGGCGGCAAGAAAAAGCGGCTATAAACCCTATCTTTACTATGTTTGTACGTCAGATCCAGAACTCAACGAGGAGCGAATAACTCAGCGTGTCGCATTAGGCGGGCATAGTGTGCCAAAGGATAAGGTTTTTGGGCGTTATCAGCGTAGCTTGATGTATCTCTCCGAGATGATCCGACTCTGCCATCGCGCTTACTTCTTCGATAATTCAACGACTACACTGACGTTTCTTGGTGAGGTTACGCCGGATGGCTTTCTTGATATCGTAGAGGAAGCGTTTGATAACGTGCAGCCTATCTGGTTGTACAAAAATGTGATGATGTCGTGGGATGAAAACAAAATCAGGACGATTCAGCCGAGATAATCCAACTCATCATCCGCCGCTTTAGCTTCTGGTTTCTCTGAATTTCTTCAATAAATGTAAACCTTGCCACGTTTTTTTGCACAAACACGGCCTGCCGCCTAAATTTACAGGACTTTTGTTGGATGGAGACAACGCTATGCCCTATCGCCTGATGCCTCGCAATTCTGCTTCACACTCCCTGTTACGACGATTTTCTGCTGCGCCACATTGGCTGCTGCTTAGCGCAACGCTGCTGTTTTCCAGCCAGCTCTTGGCGGCGGAACCGAAGGTGACGGAATTGCAGGATAAGCTGGATCACCCGTGGTCATTAGCGTTTTTGCCGGAAGAACAGGGGATTCTGATTACGGAACGCGCCGGGAATTTGCGCTTATGGAAAGCGGGCAGCGCGCTGTCTGCACCGATAACTGGTGTACCGAAGGTCTTTGCTAAATCTCAGGGCGGATTGCTGGAGGTCGCGCTATCGCCGGATTTTGCGCAGAATCGACGCATCTACCTGAGCTTTGCCGAAGAAGGGAGCGAAGGTAAAGCGGGAACCGCTGTCGGCTACGGTAAACTCTCCGAGGATAATAAGCGGTTAGAGAATTTTACGGTCTTCTTCCGTCAGGAACCGAAACTGTCAACGGGTAACCATTTCGGCGGCAAGCTGGCCTTTGATCGACAAGGGCACCTGTTTATTGCACTGGGCGAAAACAACGAACGCCCGACCGCACAAGATCTGGATAAATTACAGGGCAAAATTGTTCGCCTGACTGCGGAGGGTAAAGTGCCGCCCGATAACCCGTTTGTGAATACGCCTAACGCGCGACCGGAAATCTGGTCTTACGGCCACCGCAACCCACAGGGATTGGCGATTAATCCGTGGTCTGGTGTGCTGTGGGAAAATGAGCATGGTCCGAAAGGCGGCGATGAAATCAACATTCCCAAAGCGGGCGAAAATTACGGCTGGCCGATTGCAACGCATGGCATTAACTATTCCGGGCTGAAGATTCCAGAAGCGAAAGGAAAAGAAATCGCGAATATGGCGAATCCTGATTTTTACTGGGAGAAATCACCGGGCATTAGCGGCATGGCTTTCTATAACAGCGACCGTTTCCCGCAGTGGAAAAACTCAGTCTTTATCGGCGCGCTGGCAGAGAAGAACCTGATTCGGTTGACGCTTGATGGCGACAAAGTCGCGTCCCAAGAGCGTTTGCTGGGCGATCGCGGTGAGCGCATCCGCGACGTAAGACTGGGGCCAGACGGCTACCTCTATTTGCTGACCGATCACGACAATGGCAAATTGCTGAAAGTCGGGCTGGAGTAAGAAATCAGGCACCTTACGGTGCCTGCTTCACTTAAGACAGTGGAATCATGACGTGTTTCTGATACGCCGGACGCTCGGTGAGTTGCTGGTACCAGCGTTCCAGATGAGGATGTGGCTGCTGCTCAATCGGCATATTCAGCCAGCCGTAAGCAATACAGCCTAACGGAATGTCGCCAACGCCAAATTGATCGCCGGATAGCCACGGCTGATTAGCCAGAACGGTATCAACAATATCGAACAGACGTTCGCATTCGGCGATGCCTTTCTGGACCAATGCCATATCGCGTTTTTCCGGTGCGACGCGGACTATATTAATGAATACTGGCCCGAAAGACACGGCGAAGGATGTCGCCCAGTCCATCCATTTTTCGGCACTGGCGCGCTTGCCCGGATCGGCAAGATACAGCGAATCCTGACCGTACTGTGCCGCCAGATAACGGACGATGGTATTGGATTCCCACAGCACCAGATCGTCGTCCCGCAAACACGGGATGAGGCCATTAGGATTCATCGCCAGATAATCGACCTCATGGTTAAGACCGAATTGTCCGCCCGCCGCAATATGCTGATAAGGCAGTGCAAGTTCTTCCGCACACCACAGGACTTTCTTTACGTTGGTCGAGTTATCACGACCCCAAATCGTTATCATAGTTGCCCCCTTTCTTCGTGAAGCCTGCCCCGATTATCCGCGACAGCCGATGAGAAATAATGATATGCCTTTTTAGTCTTTATGATTTAACTTGTCATTCTTAATAATGACAGCAAGTTACATTCAGACAGGAAAGTTACACAATGAAATTAACGCATTCTGTTCGCGCCGCGCTGGGCATCACACTGCTTGCCGCTGGCATGCAACTGGCGTTGGCCAGCAGCGATCCACAGACGATCACGTTTGGCGTGGCACCCGGGCCGTATGGCGACATGGTGAATCTGGCGATCAAACCTGAGCTGGTAAAAAAAGGCTACAAGGTCGTCGTGCGTGAATTCAGCGATTACGTTCAGCCCAATCTGGCACTGGCCAACGGCAGCATTGATGCCAACCTTTTCCAGCATACGCTGTATCTGGAAAAATTTGCCGCCGATAAAGGGTTAAAAATTTCCCCACTGATTATCGTACCTACTGCCAGCATGGGCTTCTATTCGAAGAAGATCAAATCGCTGGATGAGCTGAAAAAAGGAGACGTAGTCACGCTCTCTAACGATGCCACCAATCTGGCGCGCGGTCTGCGTTTCCTGCAATCGATGGGGCTGATTACGATCAAGGCCGACATCGATCCGACCAAAGCATCTGAGAAAGATATTCTTGAAAACCCGCGCGGCTTGGTCTTCAAACCGATGGAAGCGGCGCAGTTGCCCCGTACGCTGGATAGCGTGACGGCATCGCTGGTGAACGGTAATTTTGCGCTGGCGTCCGGTATGAAACTGTCATCGGCCATCAGGCTGGAAACGCTGGATGAGAACCTGAAAAATATTATTGCCGTGCGTACCGACGATCTTGATAAGCCCTTTGTTAAAGATACCAAAGCGATTGTGGAATCACCTGCGTATGCCGCGGTGATCAACGATCCTGCGTTGATGTATAGCCAATTCCAGAAACCAGAGTGGATGCAGGCGAAAACGCCAGCGCCCGCACAGTAAGTTTCAGGCTACACAGAATATCCTTTGGCCGGTCTATGACCGGCTTTCTTCTTTTCCGCTCAGGCCAGGAGTTTGCGGATAATGATTCAGCTAGAAGGGGTAAGCGTTGACTTCTCGCAAGGGAAGCAACCAGAAAATCTTGCGGTAGACAACGTGTCGTTGCACATCCAACGTGGCGAGGTTTACGGGATTGTCGGCACCAGCGGCGCAGGGAAAAGCACGCTGCTGCGGACCATTAATCTCTTGCAGCGACCGACTGCCGGCCGTGTGCTCGTCAATGGCGTTCTCATCAGCGAATTAGCCGGGCAACTGCTGCGGGAACAGCGGCAAAAAATCGGTATGATCTTTCAGCATTTCAACCTGATGCAGACGCGTACCGTGGCGGAAAACGTGGCGTTCAGCCTGAAAGCCGCTGGGAAATCCAGTGCGGTCATTGCTGCCCGGGTGCCGGAAATTCTGACGCTGGTGGGGCTGACGGATAAAGCGTCGTCTTATCCGGCGCAGCTCAGCGGTGGCCAGAAACAGCGTGTCGGTATCGCCAGGGCGATTGCCAACGATCCCGAAGTATTGCTGTGTGATGAACCGACCTCGGCACTCGATCTGGAAACCTCAGCGGCTATTCTGGCGCTGCTGAAAGAGATTAACGAGAAACTGGGCATTACCATCGTGCTGATTTCTCATGAAATGAGCGTGATTAAGGCGGTTTGCGATCGGGTGGCGGTGATGACGGGCGGTCGGGTCGTGGAAGAGGGCGATGTTTTCGATATCTTTGCGACGCCGCAGCATGCATTTACGCGTCAACTGGTGTCCCATACGCTCGATCTCGCGCTGCCGCCTCGCTTGCTGGTGGATTTACAGGGCACACTACTGAAGATCCTGTTCGTCGGCGAATCGGCGGAGCAACCCGTGCTGTCGGACGTTGCGACGCGCTTTGGCGTGTCCGTCAATATCCTGCACGGCAAGATCGAATACATCGGTAACCGTGCGCTAGGCATACTTGTCGCACTACTGACTCATCCTTCCGATCCCGGAAAAGTGACGGAAGCGGTAGAACATATTCAGGTAAGAACGGCAAATGTGGAGGTGCTGCATGGCTGATTTATGGATCGATCTGGTCGCGGCGTTCGGCGAAACGTTCCAGATGGTGGGGATTTCCACGCTATTTGCCGTGATTGGCGGTTTACCGCTGGGGCTGCTGATTTACGTTACCGACAGGAACCTGTTCTGGCAAAACCGCGCCGTTTATCTGTTTGGCACGGTGCTGGTGAATATTATCCGCTCTATTCCTTTCGTGATTTTGCTGGTCTTACTGTTACCGCTGACGCAGATCCTGTTGGGGAATACGATTGGACCTGTGGCAGCGGCGGTGCCGATGTCGGTCGCCGCGATCGCGTTCTATGCGCGTTTGGTGGATAGCGCACTGCGTGAAATCGATCCTGGTATCGTGGAAGCGGCTGAAGCGTTTGGTGCCAGCCCGATGCGTATTATCGGCACGGTGCTGCTGCCGGAGGCGAAAGCGGGACTATTGCGCGGCCTGACGATCACGCTAGTGAGCCTCATTGGCTATTCGGCGATGGCGGGCATTGTCGGCGGCGGCGGGGTGGGGGATTTGGCGATCCGCTTCGGCTATTACCGCTATGAAACCGAGGTGATGGTGATTACCGTTATTGCGCTGGTTATTCTGGTTCAGGTGGTACAGACGCTGGGTGACTGGCTGTCAAAACGTGCCGATAAGCGCGAACGCCGCTAAGGGAATGTTCATCACTGGCACGAGGGAGGCTACGCTGCTATGTCCCTCGTGCTATCCGCTATTTTTCTGGTAGTCCTGCTGTCTGCATTTTCAGACATTCCTTAATTTTTCTAAGTCCTTTTTTTATCTGCGTTTTTTTAGAAACTTTCATTTCTTTGACTATCTTTACAGAATGAACGGTTTTCATCCCAGAGATGACGCGTTACCTTTGTATGTTACTAAAGTTTTCAAAACATATTGAAAATTAAGAATTTTTAACGACTGATGGATATCGCGGCGAACTCATGAAAACAACCCCTTTCCTGACCAGACTCACGTCTTTCTCTGTAGGTACGGTATTGCTTGTTGGTTTAGTGCCATTCACCTATGCGGAACAGTTGCCAGCGGTGCCGCAGATTGATGCCAAAGCCTATGTCTTGATCGATCACCACAGCGGTAAAGTGCTGGCGGAAAGCAATGCCGATGAGCGCCTTGACCCTGCCAGCCTGACAAAAATTATGGCGAGCTATGTGATTGGGCAGGCGATCAAATCCGGTAAAATTCGTCCGACGGATGAAGTGACCGTAGGAAAAGATGCCTGGGCAACCGGCAATCCGGCACTGCGTGGCTCGTCGCTGATGTTCCTTAAGCCGGGCGACCGCATCCCCGTTTCTGAGTTAAATAAAGGCATAGTCATTCAGTCAGGCAATGATGCCAGTATCGCGCTGGCGGATTATGTCGCGGGTAGTCAGGATGCGTTCGTTAGCCTGATGAACAATTATGCGAAGGCACTTAACCTGACAAATACGCATTTTCTGACTGTGCACGGTCTCGATGCGCCGGGGCAATACAGCACCGCACGTGATATGGCCCTGTTAGGGCAGGCGCTGATTCGCGATGTGCCGGAAGAATACGCATTGCACAAAGAAAAAGAGTTCACCTTCAATAACATTCGCCAGCCTAATCGTAACCGTCTGCTGTGGAGCACTAATCTGAATGTAGACGGTGTGAAAACCGGCCATACCAACGGCGCGGGGCACAATCTGGTAGCCTCGGCCACCGAAGGCAATATGCGCCTGATTTCCGTGGTGCTGGGGGCGCAAACAGATGCCATTCGCTTCCGTGAAAGTGAAAAACTGCTCACCTGGGGCTTCCGCTTTTTCGAAACGGTAACGCCTATCAAGACGGATGCGCCTTTTACCACGCAACGGGTCTGGTTTGGTACTGAGAAAGAGGCCCGGCTCGGCGTCGCACAGGATGCTGCGCTGACCATCCCGAAAGGGCAAATGAAGAACCTGAAAGCCAGCTTTACGCTAAATCAGCCGCAGCTTTCCGCACCACTGACCAAGAATCAGGTTGTCGGCACTATTGACTTCCAACTGGACGGTAAGAGCATCGGACAGCGCGAACTAGTCGCGATGGATGATATCCCCGAGGCTGGTTTCTTTAGCCGCCTCTGGGATACGGTGGTGATGAAGGTGCAGCAGTGGTTCGGCGGGATATTCGGTTAAGAGTCTATCCCATTAGGGCTATTTTATTTGCCATTTTGAACCTGGGCAGTGCTCAAAATCCTCACGTACTACGTGTACGCTCCGGTTTTTGCGCGCTGTCCGTGTCCAAACTGGCTGCACTAATAACGCCTACTCGGACAGACTCTAATTTCCAGGGTGGATTAACTGAATGCCGTTGTTGGAAAAATAGCGTAAGTAGGAATCGTTCGGGGCGCTGTCGGAAATGACGGTATCAAACAGCGTCATCGGGCCAATGCAGGCGCGTTTAATCTGACCGAACTTGCTGCTGTCCGCCACAATAATGATTCGCTGTGCGGTCGCCATCGCGCGTTGCTTCATGCCCAGCTCGGCAAAGTTAAAGCAGGTGGCGCCCGCAGTCAGTTCGATACCCGCCGCAGAGATAAAGGCTTTATTCGGACAGACGTTGTCCAGCTCGCTTCTCTGGTTGAGCGGGGTAAAGATCGCGTTATCAGGATGGTATTCCCCGCCGCACAAAATTACTCTGCACGCCTTTTTTTCCTGTAGCGCTAAAAAGGTGTTCAGGGAATAGCAAATCGCAGTAAAGGGTAACTCATCAGGAATGGCATCAATGATGAAGGGAATTGTGGTGCCACAGTCGAAAAAAACGGTATCGTTTGCTTCCACCAAATAGGCAGCCGCAATACCGATAGCCTGCTTCTCTCTTACGTGTTTGGTCTGCTGGTCGGAGACAAAATAATTTGTGACACCGTTATTCTTCAGGTCGCTTACGACGTAGCCGCCGAGCAGCATGACGCTGGTGGAATCTGCATTCAGATCGCGGCGCACGGTCATCTCGGACACGCCGAGTAGCTGTGCGGCGTCTTTAAGATGGAGTTTATCGGTTTTCTTTAATGCCTGAGCCAGTCTGCCGATTCGTTCGTCGCGCCGCGTTTCCATAAAATTCCCTGCTAGTAAGCTATATTTTTGTTGTTAGTAGTTTCCTGCTGCGGCCGTTTCACCTGAAACGATAGCGACGCCTGAGCTCGTGCCGATACGTGTGGCGCCTGCTTCGATCATACGCTGTGCCGTTTGGCGATCGCGAACCGCGCCGGATGCTTTGACACCCATCTCGCTGCCGACGGTGCTACGCATCAGTCGAACGTGTTCTTCACGAGCGCCGCCCGTGCTGAAACCGGTAGACGTTTTGACGAATGCGACATCCAACTGACGACACATTTCACACACCAGGACAATCTGTTCGTCATCAAGCAGACAGGTTTCCAATATTACCTTCAACGGTATAGCGGCGCAAACCTCACGCACGGCCTGAATATCCGCTTTGACGGCGGCAACATTCCCGCTTTTCAGCCAGCCAACGTTAATCACCATATCGATTTCTTGCGCACCGGCATCAATCGCGGCTTTCGCTTCAAACGCCTTGCTGGATGTCAGGCCTGCACCAAGAGGGAAACCGATAACAGAACATACCTGTACTTCAGTGCCTTTCAGCTTTTCGGCCACTAAGGGAACGTAACCTGAGTTAACACAGACTGCATAAAAACGGTGAGCGATCGCTTCATCGCACAGGGTGGCAATTTGCTGTTCGGTGGCATTGGCTGCCAGCAGTGTGTGGTCGATATAGCGAGCGTAGTCAGTCATGGCAAATCCTTAGAGGTAGCGATAAGAAATCATATAGCGTGATTATGACACTCAATGATTTTTATGTCACAAAAATAACAATGAAATTAATTTTTGTTATTTTAATAACAAAAAATGAAGCGGATGTGATAGTGGGTGCATGATGAGTGAGAAGAGGAGGTGTTTTGGCTGACGTAGAGCAGAAAAGAAAACGCCCATCGTTCTTGAACCTGAAAGGCGGGAACGATGGGCTCCTCAATAAGGGGAATCAAAGAAAAGCAGTGGCACTTATTCAGACTGTAGGGCAAAGAAAAAGTTCTGGCTTTTAGAAAATAATATTGACGATTTTTTACACTTTCTCAGCCGGGCAGTTCAGGCCAGATAACCACGATAAGTGAACCTGCTAAGGTAAGTAGCACGTTAGCGATGGCATAGGTACCCGCATAGCCGAGCGCAGGGATGTTACTGCGCGCCGTATCGCTGATAATTTCCATCGCGGGGGCGCAGGTTCGTGCACCCATCATGGCGCCAAACAGCAGTGCACGGTTCATTTTCAGCACATACGCACCAAACAGAAAGCAAATCACCACTGGCAGCAGGCTAACAATTAGCCCTGAAGCCAGCATCTGAATACCGACTTCTCCCAGACTACTGTTGATGGTGCTACCTGCGCTCAGGCCAACGCCGGCCATAAAAACCATCAGGCCGAACTCTTTGACCATGTTAAGTGCGCCTTGCGGGATATAGCCGAAGGTCGGGTGGTTGGCGCGCAGGAACCCCAGCATGATACCGGCGAACAGCAACCCAGCCGCGTTACCGATGCCAAAGGTGAAGTTGCTGAATTGGATAGTGATCAGCCCGACCATCACGCCGATGACGAAAAAGGCGCAGAAGGCCAGCAGATCGGTGACCTGACTATGAATAGAAATGAACCCGATTCTGTCAGCAATACTTTTTACCCGTCGCGCGTCCCCGCTGACCTGCAAGACATCGCCTTTATTCAGCACGACGTTATCGTCAATCGGCATTTCAATTTGGCTACGGACAATACGGTTGAGGAAACAGCCGTGATCGGTCAGCTTCAATTGGCTCAGGCGTTTGCCGACGGCATTGTGGTTCTTGACGACAATCTCTTCCGTTACGATGCGCATATCCAGCAAATCGCGGTCGAAAACCTCTTTGCCATCGCGGAAATTAGAGTTCAGGCGAGAATGGGCGTCGGGATAGCCGACCAGCGCGATCTCATCGCCGATTTGCAAGACGGCGTCACCGTCAGGGCTAGCCAAAATCCCGTTGCGTCGGATACGCTCGATGTAGCAGCCGGTCTGGCGATAAATTCCCAGTTCGCGCAGATTCTTGCCGTCCGCCCAGTCAACCAATTCCGGCCCGACGCGATAGGCGCGAATCACCGGCAGGTACACTTTTCTCTGGCTGTCTGGGTCTAATCCGCGTTCGCGTGCAATCTGCTGAGCGCTGGTAGGCAAATCCTGGTGCTGGAGTTTGGGCAGGTAGCGTGCGCCAAAAATGAGGCTGACCAGTCCGACCAGATACGTCAGCGCATAGCCCAAACTCAGATGATCTTGCTCAATACCGAGCTGGTTACCCAAGCTGGCGGTGTTGCGCAGCGTGTCACCCGCACCGACCAGCACCGGCGTTGAGGTCATGGATCCGGCCAGCATCCCCGCCGTCAGGCCAATGCCCCAACCAAAGAATTTGCCTAAGCCTAACGCGAGTAACATGGCACTGCCGACCATCACCAGCGCTAGCATGAAATAATTCTTTCCGTCACGGAAGAAAATAGAAAAGAAATTCGGCCCGGCTTCCACGCCCACGCAAAAAATAAATAACATAAAGCCGAGGCTCAGCGCTTCGGTATTAATCGAAAAATGCTGCTGGCCGAGTAATAAAGAAACAACTAAAACTCCAATGGAATTACCGAGTTGTACTGGCCCAAGGCGCAATTTCCCCAGGCAGAGTCCTAATGAAAGAACCACGAATAAAAGTAGAATGTAATTCCCATTTAACAAATCAGCGACGTTTATATTCATGGAATGTAACTTGTTGTTTACCAGTAAGTTCTTGATGTTATTCATTATAGCGGCTAGATTTAGCCATGAAATGCATGAATTCCCGTGACGGTATCAATACGCGTCAGCTGAAAGGAATCAGCCTCGTTCAGTATAATTTATCCGATAAAAATTGTTCAGTGTAATTATTGTTTAATTTAATGATTGTGGTGTCGCTGTTGACGAAATGCGTCGGGTTATCGTCTTTTTCTGTGGACGGCCAGCGTGTCGAATAAATCGTAGCGAAGCCTCATGTTTTTCATATCGGGGAATAGATACACCAATCATTTTTACCATGCCGCATATTTTCGGTATCTGGTTGATGCAGGTTGGGAGGCATATTGAGTGGGGGCGATTTATGGCAAGAAATAAAGGTTGGGTGGGTGCGACCTGCTGTTTTTTATTGTTCACCGTCGTGTTTCTGAGTCAAAAGATTGAGGCATCAGAAGTTGCGGTGAGTGATGGGTTACGCGGTAGTCCAGGGATGTTGCTTTTTCTGTTGCCCGGCATGGTGGCCTGTTTTCTTTCTGCGCGCGGTCGCCTGCTTTACCCGCTGTTTGGCGCGCTGGCGGCAATGCCCGTGTGCTTGTTGGTGCTCCACCTGTGGAATACCCCAATGCGCTCTTTCTGGCAAGAGCTGGCTTACGTGATGAGTGCAGTCTTTTGGTGTGTGTTGGGGGCGATGGGCGTGTTGTGTTTACGGAGTCTGTATCGGCGCTATCTTCGTTGAATGGGTTCTATTCCGAACCCATAAAAAAGCGCGGACTGTCGCCGCGCTATTGTTTGTCAGTTCGATGATCTAGGTGTTCTGCCAATCGGGTGATTATGACTGGAACAGAGCCAGGTGCTCTTTGGCATAGGCTTCAAAATCGGTGCAGCCGCCGATGTGTTTTTCATCCAGAAAAATCTGCGGTACGGTTTCAACCGGCTTTCCTACCGTCTTGGACAAATCTTCTTTCGAAATGCCTTCTGCGTGGATGTCTACATAGCGGAAGCTGAAGTCATCACGTTGCTCGGCCAATTTCTCTGCCAGTTCTTTCGCACGTACACAATAAGGGCAAGCTGGGCGCCCGAAAATTACAGCGAACATGTAAACTCCTTTGTAAAATTAGAAAAATGTTCTCATTCTTGAAACGTATAGCGTGACGCCTATTACAAACAAGGTCACGGCTAAAAGTGTTACGGTTAATGAGGTTACTGCGAATCGCGCTACTATGCCTGTATTCATTGATGAAAAAAAGTAGTCATTACCTGTTACAACGATTTGCCGAAGCGATTAGGTGGTGGAGTAATGCAGATTCCGCCTGAGCTACGATATAATTCCGTCATACTTCAAGCTGCCTATGAGATGTACTTTACCGACTGAAGGATGCCAGTGTGACACCAACGATTGATTTGCTACAGCGCCACCGTTCTATTCGCGCGTTTACGTCTCAGGCCATAACGGATGAGCAACGCCACGCCATCATTACCGCCGCACAAAGTGCGTCCAGCTCCAGCTTTTTACAATGCAGCTCAATTATCCGTATTACCGATCCTGCGGTGCGTGAAACGCTCGTTCATTATACCGGCGAGCAAGGCTATGTGGCGCAGGCGGCAGAATTTTGGGTCTTTTGTACCGATTTTCATCGGCATGTAGAGATCTTCCCACAGGCAGAAACCGGGCTGGCTGAGCAATTGCTGATTGGCTGCGTCGATACCGCGCTCATGGCGCAGAATGCGCTAATTGCCGCCGAGTCGCTGGGGTTAGGTGGGGTATTTATCGGCGGGATCCGTAATCGAATCGCTGACGTGACGCAGCTGTTGCAACTGCCACCGTTAGTTCTGCCGTTGTTTGGCCTGTGTCTGGGGCACCCAGACGCGGAACCCATGCTAAAACCGCGCATGCCAACCGCGATGATGCTGCATGAGAATGTCTATCAGCCGCTTGACCGCGATGTGCTGGCACAATATGACCAGCAAATGGTGGAGTATTATCTGGAACGTACTGGCAGCCGTCGTGAAAGCTGGAGCGAGCACGTGGAACGGACGCTGAAAAAAGAGTTACGTCCATTTATGCTGGACTACTTACATCAACAAGGATGGGCGATACGCTAGTATCCGTAGGATATTTATGAAGATAGCCATTCTGTCTCGTGATGGGTCGTTATATTCCTGCAAACGTCTGCGTGAAGCGGCTGAGGCGCGCCAGCACAGCATTGAAATTATTGACCCGCTTTCCTGCTACATGAATATCAATTCGGCAGCGCCGTCGGTGCATTATCGCGGGCGTCGGCTGGATAAATTTGATGCAGTTATTCCGCGTATCGGTTCACAGATCACGTTCTATGGTACGGCGGTATTACGCCAGTTTGAAATGCTGGGCAGCTACCCGCTGAATAATTCTGTCGCCATCATTCGCGCCCGCGACAAACTGCATTCTCTGCAACTGCTTGCCCGTGAGGGAATTGACCTGCCGATCACCGGATTTGCTCATTCGCCGGATGATACTGGCGATTTGATTGCGATGGTGGGCGGTGCGCCACTGGTCGTAAAACTGGTGGAGGGCACACAGGGGATTGGTGTGGTATTAGCCGAGACGCGACAGGCGGCGGAAAGCGTGATTGATGCCTTTCGCGGGCTGAATGCGCACATTCTGGTGCAGGAATATGTGCATGAAGCGCAGGGTAAAGATATCCGCTGTTTTGTGATCGGCAACCGCGTTGTTGCGGCGATTGAGCGACAGGCGAAAGCGGGGGAGTTCCGTTCAAACCTGCATCGCGGCGGCTCGGCGAATAAAGTGAAAATTACGGCGAAGGAGCGTGCGATTGCTATCAAGGCGACAAAAACACTAGGGCTGAATATCGCGGGCGTCGATATTTTGCGTGCCGATCGGGGGCCGCTGGTGATGGAAGTCAACGCCTCGCCGGGGTTGGAAGGGATTGAAACGACGACCGGACTCGATATTGCTGACATGATGATTGAATTTATTGAGCAAAATACCCAGAGGCGTCTCGCAATACCGGCAACAATAAGCAAAAGTTAGCTTTCTGAAACAGGGACAGCGCCGTAAAATATGATGTTCCTTATTTTGACGTACAGGCAGCGGACAGCGGCGCTATCCGATGTGTCACCGTGCAGCGGGACGAGGAAAGCGGGTGGCGGGGCGCTTTTATCATGGCATCGGCGCGCAATATTCCGTAAGCTATGGGCCGTTTTTAAGGCTCTTTCTGTTTTAACATCGCTTCTGCGTAAACGGTGTTTTCTTTTCAACAACGCTGTCTGTACGGCGGCAGGTATGAGGCAAACATGATGGATTCACTCATCGTTCCTGATTTGGCTATGCTACGGCGGTGGCTGGATCAACTGAACATTCTGTATTTCGAATGTGATTCCTGTCAGGCGCTCCATCTTCCTCATATGCAAAATTTTGATGGCGTGTTCGATGCGAAAGTTGATCTGGTAGACAACGTGATCCTGTTTTCTGCCCTTGCCGAAGTGAAGCCCAGCGCGTTGATTCCTCTGGTCGGTGACCTGAGCCAAATCAATGCCAGCTCGTTGACCGTTAAGGCGTTTATCGACGTTCAGGACGATAATTTGCCGAAGTTGATTGTCTGCCAGTCATTTAGCGTGGCCGCTGGCATGACGCTGGAACAATTCAGACATTTCATGCAGCAGTCCGAAGAACAAATCTCAATGGTGATCCTTGAGGCTGGCGCTAATAATCTGCTGTTTATCGGTGAGGAAGAAGAGGGCTCTGCTGCGAGAGTCACCACCTCTCATCTGCATTGATACGGTTGCTGCCAACGGCAGCAATTGGTTTTACTTATTTTCCTTTCACCGCCATTTATTCTGGTTATTTCGCATTATTGCCAGATATTTCTCTTTGTTTGCCGCTAAACGCCTTCATCACATCGATAAAATGTGAATAAATAATCGTTAAAACCCATTTTTTACGTTCAAGTATGGTGCACATGATGTTGTGGGGTTATGCTTTATTCCTGTAAGACACAGACAGCGGAATCAGGGCTATGTCTGTGTCTGGGCGAATAAAAATCGGTGCATACTCATTCACCGATTGGAGAGCGCGGCAGGACATATTTTGTATCGGAACGATACAGATTAACTCCCATGAATCACCCCCTTGAATGGAGGAAGGAACGGATGTTCACCCAACGTAAAAAATGGCTATCGGGTGTTGTTACCGGCTTGCTGATGGCCGCGTCCGTCACCGCATCTGCGGAAGAGAAAACGCTGCATGTTTATAACTGGTCCGACTATATCGCGCCGGACACGTTAGCCAATTTCCAGAAAGAAACCGGTATTAAAGTCGTCTATGACGTGTTTGACTCCAACGAAGTGTTGGAAGGCAAGCTCATGGCGGGCAGCACGGGTTTTGATCTGGTGGTGCCTTCTGCCAGCTTCCTGGAGCGCCAGCTCTCTGCGGGAGTGTTTCAGCCATTAGACAAGAGCAAGTTACCGAATTACAAAAATCTGGATCCTGAGCTGATGAAATTGATCGCACAGCACGATCCAGACAATAAATATGCCCTGCCTTACCTGTGGGCGACCACGGGCATCGGCTATAACGTTGAGAAAGTGAAAGCCGCGCTGGGTGCCGATGCACCGGTTGACAGCTGGGATCTGGTATTGAAGCCAGAGAACCTGGAAAAACTGAAAAGCTGCGGCGTCTCCTTCCTGGATGCACCGGAAGAGATCTTTGCGACCGTGCTGAACTATCAGGGTAAAGATCCGAACAGCACCAAACCAGGTGATTACACCACGTCTGCAACCGACCTGCTGCTGAAACTGCGTCCGAGCATTCGCTACTTCCATTCGTCTCAGTACATCAACGACCTGGCAAACGGCGATATCTGCGTCGCAGTCGGCTGGGCGGGCGATATCCTGCAGGCAGGAAACCGTGCGAAAGAAGCTAAGAACGGGGTGAATATCCAATACAGCATTCCGAAAGAGGGCGCACTGGCATTCTTTGATGTCCTCGCTATTCCAAAAGATGCTAAAAATCTGGATGAAGCCTATGCGTTTCTGGATTACCTGATGAAGCCGGAAGTGATGGCGGGAATCAGTAACCACGTGTATTACGCGAGCGGAAACCTGGCCTCCTTGCCGTTGGTGAACGCAGAGATTCGTAATAACCCAGGCGTTTATCCGCCAGCGGATGTGCGTGCCAAACTGTTTACGCTCAAAGTGCAATCTCCTCAGATTGACCGTACGCGTACTCGCGCATGGACTAAGGTTAAAAGCGGCAAATAGCCTCTTTGATCTGAATCGTTACCCACTCGCTTGACGGTTGCTGGTGTCGGCAACCGGAGAATGGAGGGGTATAAAATGTGGCGAACAGGCGGATAATCCGCCTGTTCGCGCTCTATATTGTGTCACACCGCTGAATGCAAAAAGCGCCAAATGGCGGCATCTGCGGTGTGGCTTGTTCTGCTTTTGCCGGAGAGCAATGCGAAGTGAATGACGCGATCCCCCGCCCTCAATCAAAACCTCCCAAAGCGGCCACGCCGCTGCTGGAAGTGCGTAACCTGACGAAGTCGTTCGACGGCCAGGCCGCCGTCGATGATGTCAGTCTGACTATTTATAAAGGCGAAATTTTTGCGCTGCTGGGGGCATCTGGCTGTGGGAAATCCACGCTGCTGCGTATGCTGGCAGGTTTTGAGCTCCCCACGCAGGGGCAGATTGTTCTGGATGGTCAGGATTTGTCATTGGTGCCGCCTTACCAGCGCCCCATCAATATGATGTTCCAGTCTTATGCGCTGTTCCCACACATGACGGTGGAAAAGAATATTGCGTTTGGTCTGAAGCAGGACAAGCTCCCGCGTGCGGAAATCAAAGATCGTGTGGAAGAGATGCTGTCGCTGGTGCACATGCAAGAGTTCGCTAACCGTAAACCGCATCAGCTTTCCGGCGGTCAACGTCAGCGTGTTGCGTTGGCTCGTAGTCTGGCGAAGCGTCCCAAACTGCTGCTGCTGGACGAACCGATGGGCGCGCTGGACAAAAAATTGCGCGACCGCATGCAGCTTGAAGTCGTCGATATTCTGGAACGCGTGGGCGTGACCTGCGTGATGGTGACGCACGATCAGGAAGAAGCGATGACGATGGCGGGTCGAATTGCCATTATGAATCGCGGTAAATTCGTACAGATTGGCGAGCCGGAAGAGATTTATGAGCACCCGAACACGCGTTTCAGCGCGGAGTTCATCGGCTCGGTCAATATGTTTGAAGGGATCTTACAGGAACGTCAGGATGATGCGCTGATCATCAAAAGCCCCGGATTGGTGCATCCGCTGAAGGTGGATTCGGATGTCTCGGTGGTCGATGGCGTTCCGGTCTACATCGCGTTGCGTCCTGAGAAAATCATGCTGTGCGAAGAGGTGCCGGCCGACGGTTGTAACTTCGCGGTAGGGGAAGTGGTCCATATCGCCTACCTGGGCGACCTGTCGATTTACCACGTCAGGCTCAACAGCGGGCAAATCATCAGCGCGCAGTTACAAAATGCCTACCGCTATCGCAAAGGCATGCCGACCTGGGGAGATGAGGTTCGGTTATGTTGGGATGCGGATAGCTGTGTGGTTCTGACGGTGTAGCGAGGAAGAATGTCATGACTTTATTTCCCGAACATAACACGGCGGAACCACCAGGCAAGGCCAGACTCTGGCTTCGTGTACTGATGGCGCGCTGGCGTCAAAAACATGGGCGCAAGCTAGTCATCGCACTGCCATATCTATGGCTGCTGCTGCTATTCATGCTGCCATTCCTGATCGTGTTCAAAATCAGTCTTGCAGAGATGGCGCGGGCGATCCCGCCTTATACCGATCTGGTCTCGTGGCTGGACGGCAAGCTGGATATTTCCCTGAACCTTGGGAACTACCTGCATTTGTTGGACGACCCGCTGTATTTCGATGCCTATATGCAATCGCTTCAGGTTGCTGCCGTGTCGACGCTGTGCTGTCTGTTTATCGGCTACCCGCTAGCCTGGGCGGTGGCGCACAGTAAACCGTCAACGCGTAATATCCTGTTGTTGCTGGTGATTCTTCCATCGTGGACGTCATTCCTGATTCGCGTCTATGCCTGGATGGGGATTCTGAAAAATAACGGTATCTTGAATAACTTCCTGCTGTGGCTGGGCGTGATCGATGAACCGTTGGTTATTCTGCATACCAATTTGGCGGTGTATATCGGCGTTGTGTATTCCTATCTGCCGTTTATGGTGCTGCCTATCTATACCGCGCTGATGCGTCTGGACTATTCGTTAGTGGAAGCGTCGTTGGATCTGGGCGCGCGGCCGCTGAAAACCTTCTTCAGCGTGATCGTCCCCTTAACGAAAGGCGGAATCATTGCGGGCTCGATGCTGGTCTTCATCCCTGCGGTGGGGGAGTACGTGATTCCAGAACTGCTCGGCGGGCCGGACAGTATTATGATTGGCCGTATCCTGTGGCAGGAATTCTTCAATAACCGCGATTGGCCAGTGGCATCTGCCGTTGCCGTCGTCATGCTGCTGCTGTTGATTATGCCGATTATCTGGTTCCACAAACATCAGAGTAAAACGGCGGAGGGTGAAGCGTGAATAATTTACCTGTCGTTCGCTCACCGTGGCGTATTGTGATTTTGGTGCTGTGCTTTACGTTCCTCTATGCGCCGATGTTGATGCTGGTGATCTACTCGTTCAACAGCTCCAAGCTGGTGACTGTATGGGCTGGCTGGTCGGCACGTTGGTACGTCGAGCTGTTCCACAATACGGCGATGATCAGCGCGGTGCTCCTGAGCCTGACGATTGCTGCCGCATCGGCCACCATGGCCGTGATTCTTGGGACGATCGCCGCCGTGGTCATGGTGCGTTTTGGTCGTTTCCGTGGCTCCAATGGGTTTGCTTTTATGCTGACGGCACCGTTGGTCATGCCAGATGTGATTACCGGTCTGTCGCTGCTGTTGCTCTTTGTCGCATTAGGGCATGCCATTGGGTGGCCAGCAGAGCGGGGGATGTTCACCATCTGGTTGGCGCACGTCACGTTCTGTACCGCGTATGTCACCGTGGTGATCAGCGCTCGCCTGCGTGAGCTGGATCGTTCGATTGAAGAAGCGGCGATGGATCTGGGTGCGAATCCGCTCAAGGTGTTCTTCATTATTACGGTGCCGATGATTGCTCCCGCGCTGTTTTCCGGCTGGCTGCTGGCGTTTACGTTGTCGCTGGACGATCTGGTTATCGCCAGTTTCGTTGCAGGGCCCGGCTCGACAACGCTGCCAATGCTGGTGTTCTCCAGCGTCAGAATGGGCGTTAATCCACAAATTAACGCGTTGGCTTCCCTGATATTGTTAGTCGTTGGTATTATTGGATTTATCGCCTGGTGGTTTATGGCGAGAGCAGAGAAGCAGCGCTATCGCGATATGCAAAAAGCGAGACGCGGCTGATTCGATCTCTCATCGTAATTTGTTAGCCTAGCGAAGATTTCCAGCAACGCCGCCAGAGTATGGGGGCGTTGCTGTTTTGTATGGCAATCAAGTTTTGTATGGCAATCAAGTTTTGTATGGCAATCAAGTTTTGTATGACGAGCAAGTTTTATATTGGCATCAGACTTTATATTGATGCTGTATTTTTAGCGGGTAAATGCCGCATGAAGGGAGAGCGTTGAAATTCTGTATATGAAGAAGGAAATAACGCAACGCAAAGTTTATGCCCCGGTACCTGTGATGGTGGCGGGGATTGCGATTATTGCTACCCGTATTTTGGGGATTCTGCTGCTTGTCTGGGAGCTAGGGTTCAGCGATTTGAGCGGCTGGATTGGCAGTAACGCGGAGTCTTGGGATTCGACGCTGGTGTTACTGCTGTCGCTGGTTATCGTCGGTGTTGAAATTCGCTGTGGCTTTGCCGTTTTGGCCGGAGTGAACGGGGGACGATGGGGCTATGTGGTCTGTCAGGCCGTCGTGGTGTGTTACCTGCTGCTGGCATCACTGAGTGAATTTATGCCGGCGATATTCCATATCTCAGGAGAGAACAACGCTGCCGTACTGCATCAACTTCTGTTGCAAAAGATCCCAGATCTTCTGGTGATTGTTTTACTGTTTCTGCCACGACGCAGTAAGCGTTTCTTTATGCGTCAGAAATAGACATTTCTCTCTTATAAGCCAATCTGGCCGCTGGCGTCGCCCATAAATCGGCAAAAGGTCGCAGGGTGACGCCATCAGAGTGATATAATCCTCGCATTCCGTATTATTTTAATAGTTAGATTTCTATGCATTGTGCCCGCTACAGCACGGGAACCTGTCGTTCCTGCCAATGGTTGGAAAAAGCCTACCCGCAGCAATTGTCTGATAAGCAACAGCACCTTGAAGGTTTGCTGCAACCGCACGCCGTGCAGTGCTGGTTGCCCGTGCAACCTTCTGCGCAGTCTGCATTTCGTAATAAAGCCAAAATGGTGGTGAGCGGCAGCGTGGAACGCCCGCTGCTGGGGATGCTGCATCGTGATGGAACGGCGGTGGATCTCTGCGATTGCCCGCTTTATCCGTCCAGCTTCGCACCGATTTTCGACGTGCTTAAAGTCTTCATCGCTCGGGCGGGACTGACGCCTTATAACGTGGCTCGACGCCGCGGGGAGCTGAAATACCTGCTGCTGACGGAAAGTACGCAGCACGGTACGTTCATGCTGCGCTTTGTCTTACGCTCGGAAACCAAGCTGGTTCAGCTGCGTGCCGCATTGCCCTGGCTACAGCAGCAGTTGCCCCAGCTTGAGGTGATATCCGCCAATATTCAGCCTGTGCATCAGGCGATTATGGAAGGGAATACGGAGATTATCCTGAGTGATGCCGCCGCGCTGGCTGAACAGTTCAATCAGGTGCCGCTGTATATCCGTCCACAAAGTTTTTTCCAGACGAACCCGCAGATGGCAGCCGCGCTGTATGCGACGGCGCGCGATTGGGTGGCAGAGCTGAATATTACCAGCATGTGGGATCTGTTTTGCGGGGTCGGGGGTTTTGGTCTGCACTGTGCATCATCGGAGATGCGTCTGACGGGCATTGAAATCAGCGCCGAGGCGATAGCCTGCGCGCGTCGCTCTGCGGAACAGTTAGGATTGAAGCAGGTGGAGTTTCAGGCGCTGGATTCGACGCAGTTCGCGATAGCTAAAGCGGAAATTCCAGATCTGGTATTAGTCAATCCGCCACGCCGCGGTATTGGTAGTGAACTGTGCGCCTACCTGAGTCGCATGGCACCGGACTATATTCTCTATTCCAGCTGTAACGCGGAAAGCATGGCGAAAGACATGACCGAGCTGACGAATTACCGTGCGTTGCGCGTACAGCTGTTCGACATGTTCCCGCATACGGCGCACTACGAAGTTCTGACGTTATTGAAGCGTGAGGATGGCTAAGGCAAAGTCAGGACATCTGAATACTTTACGGTGTTTGCTACCGTAGGCGTAAAAAGTGGAAGTGTAGAACCGTATTGATAAAACCATTTGCGGAACGAGAACGGTGATAATGGAATAGAAGAGTAAAGCATTTGCGCCATGGACAAAAACGTCAGGAACGTTTTTGAACGTAGCTAGCGACGGCCCTGCAAGGGTGAATCTCAGGGATGAGATTCATATCTGCGCAATCCGAGCGTACAGGGACGTATTTACAGCGTCTTTACGATCTATCCATTATCACCGCGCTACGCACTTTATCGACATCTTAACGCGGTGCATTCACACCGCGCTACGCGAAGTGAACCTTATTGCGGGAACCACTTGTCGTTGATGGTTTTGTACGTGCCGTCCGCTTTGATGGCGTCCAGCGCTTTATTCAGTTTCTCCAGCAGCGCTTTGTCATCAGGACGAACGGCGATACCTAATCCGGTGCCGAAGTATTCCGCATCAGTCACGTGTTCGCCAACCGTTGCCAGTTCAGGGTTCGTCTTGATCCACTCGTTGACGACAGCGGTATCACCGAATACACCATCAATACGACCGTTTTTCAGATCCAGTACCGCGTTCTGGTAACTGTCATAAGAAACGGTTTGCACTTCCGGGTGCTTATCGTGCATGTACTTCTGGTGCGTCGTGCCGTTTTCCATACCAATGCGTTTGCCCTTCATCGCGGCAAAGTCGCTGAATTTCCCTTTTTGCGCGATAACCACGGCTGAGTTGGCATAGTAAGGCTGCGTGAACGCGACCTGCTTGCTGCGCTCTGGGGTGATATCCATACCGGAAATCACCGCATCATAGCGGCGGAATTTCAGAGCAGGGATCAGGCTGTCAAACGCCTGATTGGTGAACGTACAGGTCGCCTGCATTTGCTTACACAGCGCTTTCGCCAGATCCATATCGAAACCGACGATTTCGTTGCTGGCATCCAATGACTCAAATGGCGGGTAGGTAGCTGATGATGCAAAACGGATGGTGTCTGCGGCGGTGGCGCTGAAGGCGATTCCTGCCAGTAACGTGGCGAGCACTAATTTTTTCATTACCTACTCCTGTCTGTTTTTCTTATAGTGCATACCCGTCATACTTCAAGTTGCATGTGCGTTGGCTGCGTTCACGCACCCGAATCACTTACCTGAGTAAGCTCATCGGGATGCCTTCTCTTGCCGCCTTCCTGAAACTCGAATTATTTAGGGTATGAATATATGTGCGGAAGAGTTCCGACGTCATGGCGATTACCATGCCATTTATTGAATTTATATGCAATTAAAATGATTAATAAGTCGGTTTGTTGTATGTTTTTACATCAGAAGGTAATGGGCAGGGATGGCTCGCCATAAAAAAAGCAGGCTATCAAAGCCTGCTTTCTAAGTGGATAAATACGATAAGGATTAATTACGGCGTTCGAATGCCAGAGAACGACGCTCGACCCAGCGCATCAGTAGTGTCAGTAACCCGTTGACGCACAGGTAGATAATCCCAGCGGCACCAAACACCATCACATCATACGTCCGGCCGTACATCAGTTGGCTGTAGCCCATGACTTCCATCAACGTGATGGTGTAAGCCAGTGAGGTACTCTTAAACACCAGCACCACTTCATTTGAATAAGAAGACAGCGCGCGTTTAAACGCGAACGGCAGCAAAATACGCAATGTCTGCTTCTGATCCATGCCCAACGCGGCACAGGATTGCCACTGTCCGGCGGGGATCGCTTTTACCGCACCATAGAACAGCTGCGTAGTATAAGCCGCACTATTGAGCGCTAGCGCCACCATTGCACACAGCCACGGCTGCGAAAGCAGGCTCCATAGCCAGGGGATTTGCTGGATAGAGGTAAATTGCCCTGGCCCGTAGTAAATCAGAAAGATTTGCACCAGCAGCGGCGTACCGGTAAACAGCGTAATGTAGCCTTTCGCCAACAGCGATATGACCGGCGTTTTGAGCGTCAGCACCACAGTCAGCAGCAGTGATAACACCAGCGCCACGACGATGGAGACAGCGGTTAAGGTCAAGCTGGTATGCAGGCCTTTTACTAGCTCAGGTAAATAAGCGAGCATCAGGAAGGCCTCCGCTCAAAACGCGTGGTGCGCAGTTCAATGCGTTTCAGCACATACTGACTTAACAGCGTAATAATCAAATAGATCGCCGCCGCGACAACGTACCAAGTGAAGGGCTCCTGCGTCCGTGTCGCAATACTTTTGGTTTGCAGCATCAAATCGTTCACGCTGATCAGCGATACCAGCGCGGTATCTTTCAGCAATACCAGCCACTGATTGCCCAATCCCGGCAGGGCGTGCCGCCACATCTGCGGCATGATCAGACGGAAAAAGATCGCGGATTTACTGAGCCCTAACGCCTGACCTGATTCCCATTGCCCTTGCGGAACCGCTTTCAGCGCACCGCGCAGCGTTTGGGAGGCGTAGGCAGCATACAGCAGCGCCAGCGCAATCACGCCGCACAGGAATGGGCTGATTTCAAACATGCCGATATCCAGTTTTACCGGAATCTGCACGATGAAGAGATTCAGGGTAAACCCGTCTGCCAGCATCATCAGCAGCTGAGAAGAGCCGAAATAGATAAACAGCACGACCAGAATTTCTGGCAAGCCGCGCAGCAGCGTCACGACGGCGGTTCCCGTCCAGCTAACAGCTTTCCAGCGGACAGTTTCCCAAACGGCAAACAGCATCGCCAGCACGAGGCCGAGCACCAGTGCACAAACGGCAAGGCCGACGGTCATCCCAGCGGCGCTTGCAAGAGGTTGAAATTCAATCATTGAGCGTCAGATTACTGCTGGAACCATTTTTTGTAGATGGTCTCGTAAGTGCCATCCTGCTTGATTTTGTTGAGCGCAGTGTCGAATTTCTTCAGCAGCTCATCATTGTTCTGGCGCACGGCGATGCCCAGACCGATACCGAAGTAACCTTTATCCGTCACTTTCTGACCCACGGTTGCCAGCGCATCGTTCTGTTTCAGCCATTCGTTAACCACAGCGGTGTCACCGAACACGGCATCCAGACGACCATTTTTCAGGTCCAGCACGGCATTCTGGTAGCTGTCGTAAGGCACAGTTTTAATATCGCTATGCTTTTCCATCAGGTATTTCTGGTGGGTGGTGCCATTCTGTACGCCAACGCGTTTGCCTGTCAGCGCGGCGATATCGGCCACTTTCCCTTTCTGGGCAATAAACTGAGCGGAGTTGTCATAGTAAGGCTGGGTGAACGACACCTGCTGCTGACGCTCAGGGGTAATATCCATTCCCGCGATGACAGCTTCGAAACGACGGAATTTCAGGCCGGGGATCAGGCTGTCGAAAGCCTGATTGCTGAACGTACAGGTCGCCTGCATTTCTTTGCACAGTGCATTCGCCAGATCGATATCAAAACCTTGGATCTGGTTATTGGCATCGACAAATTCGAACGGAGGGTAGGAGGCTTCAGTCGCGAAACGGATAGTGTCTGCGGCATTAGCAGAGGCCGCACCAACGGCGAATAAGGCTGCAACAATCAATTTTTTCATTATCATTTTCCTGATAGTAATCAATGTGACAAATAGCCAGCGAATTCAGGCGTCTGCGGCTGGGTAAAGTGCGTCGCATCCCCTTGTTCAACGATGCGGCCGTTTTCCATATACACCACACGGCTGGCCGTTTTACGGGCAAATTCAACTTCGTGGGTCACAATCACCTGCGTAATCCCGGTTTCTGCCAATTCACGGATGATGTTGACAACCTGAGCGGTAATTTCTGGATCCAGCGCGGCAGTCGGTTCATCAAACAGTAGAACCTGAGGTTCCATCATCAGCGCACGGGCAATCGCGACACGCTGTTGCTGTCCGCCAGAAAGATGAAGAGGGAAGCGATCGGCAAAGTCATTGAGGCGCAGGCGCGTGAGCAGCTTGTCTGCCCGCGCTTTCGCTTCTTCCTTACTCAGCCCCAGCACGCGGCAGGGCGCTTCGATCAGGTTCTGCACCACGGTCAAATGCGGCCACAAATTATATTGCTGAAACACCATCCCGACATTCTGACGCAATTCACGGATCGCGTTGTCAGATGGCGTGCGCTGAAAATCAAACTGATTACCGGCGATGGAAAGCTTGCCAGAACGTGGCATTTCCAACAGATTAAGAACGCGTATCAGCGAGCTCTTTCCCGCACCGCTGGGACCAAGAAGAACCAGCGTTTCACCCGCAGGACAATCGAGGGTGATATCAAATAGCGCCTGGTATGTACCGTAGAAACAGTTAATGCCGTTTAGTTGAATACTCATGCGTAAGAATTGAATAGACATTGATGCGGCGAATGTTAACGTCGGCAGAATAGTTATGCAATCACCGTGGGTTAAAATTTGCCAATAAGCGATTTGTTGGTTAAATAATAGCACAAAATAGTGACTTACCGCTGAGCTCGCGCTTTCTCATCAGCAGCGCTGAGCATTGACATTAAAAAGCAGTGAAAGGAGACGACATGCAATTATCCACTACGCCGAATCTGGAAGGCTTCACCATTACTGAATATTGTGGCGTCGTGACTGGCGAAGCCATTCTGGGCGCGAACATCTTCCGTGACTTTTTTGCCAGTATTCGCGATGTCGTCGGCGGCCGGTCTGGTGCCTATGAGAAGGAGCTACGTAAGGCGCGGCAAATTGCGTTCAAAGAGTTACAGGAGCAGGCCGAAGATTTAGGAGCGAATGCCATTGTGGGCATCGATCTTGACTATGAAACTGTCGGGAAGGATGGCAGCATGCTGATGGTGACCGTTAGCGGTACCGCAGTAAAAGTTCGTCGCTAGCAGCGAGAATCGCCTGGATAAGAGGGTGAGTTGGCGAAGAGATGGTGTGGAAGAACGTATAGAGTGGAATAACGATGTTGAAATGGATGGTCTGCATAGCGTTGGGGCTGTTGGCGGGTTGCCAATCAGCTTCCTCGCTGAAAGAACAGAATAATTATGTGCTGGAGACCGCATTGCAATCTCGGGCGCAGGAATCCCGTATCCGCTTTCTGGTGATTCACTATACGGCGGAAGATTTTGCCACCTCACTGAATATTCTGACGGATGATCACGTCAGCGCCCATTATCTGATTCCAGCACACCCACCTCTGCGGCGCGGCAAGCCGCTTGCCTGGCAACTGGTGCCGGAGTCTCAGGCTGCCTGGCATGCGGGAGCCAGTAGCTGGCGTGGATTTAGTCGACTGAATAATTCCTCGATTGGTATTGAGATCGAAAACGCAGGCTATCAACGCACGCTAACGGGCTATACGTGGGAGCCGTTCACTGCCTCGCAGATTCAGCTCGTGACTGCGATCGCCCGCGATATTGTCGATCTCTATCGGATTGCGCCGCGGAACGTGGTGGCACACAGCGATATTGCCCCACAGCGGAAACAAGACCCTGGGCCGTTGTTCCCCTGGCAGACTCTGGCACAAGCGGGCATTGGTGCCTGGCCGGATGCGCAGCAGGTCGCGTTCTATTTGAACGGACGGCTGCCATTGCAGCCAGTAGATGAAGCGGTTCTACTGGAAAAGCTGGGGCGCTATGGCTACTCGGTGCAGGACACGATGACCGCGCGTGAGAAGCGGCAGGTGATTGCCGCTTTCCAGATGCATTTCCGCCCCGAGAACTATCAAGGTCAGCCAGATGCGCAGAGTGAAGCGATTGTCGACGCGCTGCTGGAGAAATACGGCAGCCGCTAAACCGTTTCCTTCTCTGCCAGTTTCGCAATACGCGCCGCCATACCACGGAAGATAAACAGGTGAGCGGGCATCATCAGAAACCAGTAGACCAGTCCGTTGAACCCAGAAGGGTGCCAGCGGGCGCGCACATCCACCGTTCGGTGGGTGCCCTTATCGGTGATGGTAAAGTTGAGTTTACCCAGTCCCGGTGCTTTCATGCCGAATAACAACACTAGCTGACGCTGTGGCTTGATCGAGATAACCTTCCAGCCATCAATCTTGTCGCCCACTTCCAGCGTTGGGCGCTCGGGGCGTCCGTAAGTGACACGGTTGCCGCACAGATCGTCGAGCCGGGCGCGGATATTCCACAGCGTATTGGCGTAAAAATAGCCTTCTTTGCCACCGACCTGCTGGATGACCTGCCAGAGCGCCTGACTGGACGCGGGCGTCTCCATCGTATGGCCCGCCTGTTTGGGGTAAAAACCGTAATTTGGCTTCCAGCGCGCGCGAACCTCGGTGTCATCGCCCCAGTCCGCACGCTGTACGCTCTCCATTTCGCTTTGCAGCGTGAGACGCACGGCGTCATCAAAGCTCATCAGCGTTTGTGGGATCAATGCCTGGAGTTCGCGGCCATCGGCCTGTAAGTCGTGTTTTAACCCCTGAATCAGCGCGCGGGCGATGGATGGAGGGACTGATGTCACCAGATGTAAGAACCAGACAGATACCAGATGCGTCGGCATGGGAACGGGAATCAGCAATCTGCGTTTGCCGCTGATCTGAATGAAACGCTCGAACATGGTCTGGTAGCTGATGTATTCGGGGCCTGCGGCGTCCATGATGCGGTTTTCTGTCGCGGGGTGCTGCGCGATGCCGATCAGATACACCAGCAGGTTTTCCAGCGCAATGGGGGACGATTTAGAACGCACCCAGCGTGGCGGCGTCAGTATCGGCAGGTTATAGACCATATCGCGCATAATCTCGAACGCCGCCGAACCGGTACCGATAATAATGCCCGCACGCAGCTCTGTGACGGGAATACCGCTGCTGCGTAAAACATCTCCCGTGATCTGGCGTGCTTGCATGTGCGGTGAGGTATCGTCTTTCGCCTGAAGCGATCCCAGATAGATAATCTGTTTTACGCGGCTGGAGGCCAGTGCTAGCAGCAGGTTCATAGCGGTCATTCGTTCTCTTGCGACGAAATTCGCACCGTCGCCCATGCTGTGCACCAGATAATAGATCGTCTCCGCGCCCCACAGACCATCAGGCAGGTTTTCTGGCTTAGCGAGATCAACCTGTTGGCAGTCGACGCCTGGCCAATTTCGTGACGCGAGGGATTCGATATTCCGACCGGCAGCGATGACTCGATTGCCTTGTTTGCTCAACCGCTCGGTTAAATGGCGGCCAATGTAGCCAGTTGCGCCCAGAATCAAGATCGGGGCTGAGGGGGATGTCATGTGCCAGCGGCTCCACAGCAAGATATAACCATGGCTTACTATAATCGGGAAAAGGCAAATCTGGAAAAGACAAATCGAGAAAAGACGAATCGGGAAAAGACAAATGGGGAAAGGGCAAAAAGCGATGAAAAATAGGGATTAATACTCGCCTGAAACCACGCGTAATTTAACACGGCCTACCTGCCCGATAGCCGAGGCTACCGGGCAGAAGGGGTAAAGCGAGGGCGTATCAGGCCAGAACGGTGTCGCCTTGCAACTGGCAACTACAAGCCAAAACATAGCCCTGTTCGATCTCGGCTGGTGTTAGCGTCATGGTACTGCTGGTGGTGTAATTACCGGATAGCACGCGGGTTTTACAGCTCCCGCAAACACCGGCGCGGCAGGCGGCGACAACCGGCACCTTATTGGCTTCCAGTGCGGCCAGCAGACTGATACCTACCGGAACGCGCAGGTTTTTCAGCGGACGGCTGATGGTCAGCGTGAGCTGATCGGCATCTTCATCCAGTACTTCATCTGCCGGGCGGAATTGTTCTTTGAAGATGCGGTTTGAGGCAACACCAAGCTGCTGGCTCAGGGTCTCAATCTGATTCATGTACGGCGCTGGGCCGCAGGTCATCACGGTGCGGCTGGCGATATCCGGCACGTGTTCGATCAGCAGGTCGCCGCTGATGCGTCCAGAGAGAAAACCGGGCGTAGCGTCAAACTCTGCCATTAGCGTCAGATGCAGTTGCTGCGGATAACGCTGCACCAGATCCTGCCATTCTTTGGCGAAGATCACCTGCAACGGATTGCGCACGTTGAAAATAACGTGAATATCGGTTTGCGGTTTGTTTGCCAGCAGCCAGCGGCACATCGACATAATCGGCGTGACGCCACAGCCTGCCGCCGCCATCAGGTAGCGATCGCTGATTGCGTTGGCGCAGGTAAACTCGCCTTGTGCATCGGACAGCCACAGATAGTCACCGACTTTCAACGCTTGGGTCAGCCAACGGGAGCCGACACCGTCGTCCAGTCTTCTTACCGTCAAGGTAATAAAGCGGCTGAGGCCCGGTGAAGAAGAAATCGTATAAGCCCGTAGCGTCTCCGCGCTGTTGGCAATGCTGACTAACGCATACTGACCCGGCTGATACGGATAAAAATCATGATTAACCAGTGAAATCGTCCAGACATCAGGCGTTTCCCGAGTAATCGAATGTACCTGCATGCGGTTAGAGCAAAGCGGTGTCGGCCCAATCTGTAGTGCGGGCATGGTCATAATCAATCTCCATAACAAACGGGTACGGTGAAGCGTGTAAAAATGGCGGCCCATAAGACACTGGGCTGAGCGTGAGGCATCAATGCCGACACCTCACGCTGCGTGACGAGGAACGCGCTCCTCCGTCCGCATTGATTCATCAAGCGGCCAGAATGGTGTTCATGTCCTGTTCAACGGTGGTAATTGCTCGCATACCGAATTTGTCGTTCAGAATGGCAAGCAGGTTTTCCGTCAGGAAGCCCGGTGCCGTTGGCCCGGTGTAGATATTCTTCACGCCGAGGGACAGCAGGGTGAGCAGGATGACAATTGCTTTCTGTTCAAACCAAGACAGCACCAGACTCAGCGGCAGGTCGTTCACGCCACAGCCCAGTTTCTCCGCCAGCTTAACGGCCAGAATAATTGCCGCGTAGGCGTCATTACATTGGCCGACATCCAGCAGACGTGGCAGGCCTTCCAGCGTACCGAAGTCCAGTTTGTTGAAACGGTATTTACCACAGGCCAGCGTCATGATCAGGCAATCTTGCGGAACGTTCAGCGTAAAGTCCGTGAAGTAGCTACGTTCTTCACGGCTACCGTCACATCCGCCAACCAGGAAGACATGGCGCAGCTTTTTCTGTGCAACCAGATCGATAACGGTATCCGCGGCGCTCAACAGTGTTTCACGACCAAAACCGACGGTGATCATGTGCTCGATTTCGCTGTATGGGAAACCGGCCAGACCCTGTGCCTGTTCGATAACTGGGCTGAAATCGTCGCCTTCCAGGTGGTTCACGCCCGGCCAGCCAACGATGCTGCGCGTCCAGATGCGGTCGCCGTAGTTACCCACGTTTGGATCGATAATACAGTTGGAGGTCATGACGATTGCGCCAGGGAATTTGGCAAACTCAGTCTGCTGGTTCTGCCAGCCGCTGCCGTAGTTGCCTGCCAGATGCGTGAATTTTTTCAGCTCTGGGTAACCGTGCGCAGGCAGCATTTCACCGTGGGTATAAATATTTACGCCAGTGCCTTCGGTTTGCTCCAGCAGCATGCGCAGATCTTTCAGGTCATGACCCGAAATCAGAATCGCTTTACCCGCAATTGGGCGGACGTTAACGGAGGTCGGCTGTGGATGGCCGTAAGCATTAGTCTCGCCATGGTCAAGGATCGCCATGACGTTGAAGTTCATTTTACCGATGCCCATTGCGTTGTTCAGCAGGGTGTCAACATCGGATGGCTGTGTACCCAGCCATGCCATGAAAGCATGGTATTCGGCATAGATCGCGTTGTCATACTGACCGAGAACGTGGGCGTGTTCCATGTAGGCCGCTGCGCCTTTCAGGCCGTAAAGGTTGAGCATGCGCAAGCCATGAACGTCGTCACCGACGCTGGCTTTATCGCTGTCCAGCGCAAAATCTGCTGCCTGTTGCAGTAAGGTCGGAATATCGTTGCCCGCCAGTTGCAGGGCTGCCATTGGATGATCCACGGTCGCGGTCGCGTCATGCAGACGGCAGCGAACAGCCAGCGACTCACGCAGTGTAATGGCTTCCTGTGCGTAGCCAATAATGCGTTGTGAATCGAAGTTAACGTTGGTCAACGTAGAGAAGAAGGCGCGTGGCGCAAAGTTGTCGACATCGTGATCGATGATATCCAACTCGCGCGCTTTCAGCGCCCAGGCAGAAAGCCCTTGCAGCACAGCGACCAGCAGGTCTTGCAGATCGGAGGTTTCTGCGGTTTTGCCGCACATGCCCTGCGCGTAAGAGCAGCCGTTTCCAACAGGGGTACGAATCGTTTGTTCACATTGCACACAAAACATAATGACTTCCTTTTTTAAGTTGCATTTTAAATGCTTGTTTAAAGCATAGTGTTAGCCGAGGCAGGTAAAAAGGCTTTTTTACTGCAACTTTAGGTAAATTTGATTTAGCGCAAGTTTGGTGATGGGCAATGAAAATCACTCTCAATCACAGCCCATAAACGAGGGGAGAAACGGTGTTCAGTGTGCGCTTATGAAGAAAATAACGCCATCAATATGGGAGCCGCGAGACTTAATAAGAAACCATGTACGATGGCAGCAGGCACGACATCAATACCCGCGCTGCGCTGCAAAACGGGCAGCGTGAAATCCATCGAGGTTGCACCACAAAGGCCTAATGCACTGGAGCGATTACGCTGTGCCAACACGGGAACCAGCATAATCGCCAATAGCTCGCGAGTCAGATCGTTGAAAAACGCGGTGCTGCCGATGACGGGCCCGAGGGCATCGGTCAGCAAAATGCCTGACAGTGAATACCATCCATAGCCGGATGCCATCGCCAGACCGGTTTTCAGCGGCAGACCCAGAATCCACGCGGCCAGCAGGCCACCACCGAGCGCACTGATACCGACGATAAGCGCGATGACCAGACCGCGACGGTTTAATACGATTTGGCGCAGCGTCATCCCGCTGTTACGCAGTTGAATGCCCACCAGAAAGAGCAGGAAGATCAGGGCATATTCGCTGCCTTTACTGGCGTAGGTGAATCCCGGCCATTGCGTTAAGCCCAGCAAAAAACCACCGAATACCACGCCACAGAGTTTGAACGATTCAAGGATCATCCGCAGTCTGGACGGCGGAGTCGCGTCTTTGTACTTGCTACGCCATGCGCTGCGTTTTTCCCACAGCCACAAGGCAATGCCGTTTGCCGCGACAATACAGAAGGCGAAGACGGCGGTGTAGCGGAAGATCAGTAACAAATTGCTGCTGAGATTTTCCAGAAAAGCCAGGCTTATGCCCATCAAAAACAGAATAACGTACACCATCCAACTCAGCAGTTGGTTAATCAGCTGTAATCCTTTTTTGCCGCGCAGCGGTACCAGATAGCCAATGATGAGCGGTAATAAAATAATTAATAATCCTGAATACATCACAGAATTGATGTCCTTACGCGAGAAAAACGGCGCTAACCCGTATTTTAGGATTGGCGGGGATTGCCGTAGTTAAACCATGAGGCTTTTCTTCTTCAGTTCTACCCCGATAGGCATCGACACGGCGGAAACACAAACCGTGTGTTGACAACATCGCGGGATTCATCGGCTACACTTGGCGGGAAGAAAAACGATAATCTATTAAAATTAAACAAATTATCGGGGTGAGTAAAGCGCTGTCTGGCAGGATATTCTATACAGTGAGCATTTTTGCAGCAGAAACGCGCAGGCCGCTGCTAAAGGAGGGAAAGATGCATCTGGAAAGTATTGAAATCCTGGGGTTTCGGGGAATTAATCGTCTGTCGCTGACGCTAGACGAGAACAACGTACTGATTGGTGAGAACGCCTGGGGGAAATCAAGCCTGCTGGATGCGCTCTCGCTGCTGCTGGCACCGACGCTACCACTTTATCATTTTGATATGCAGGATTTTCACTTCACGCCGGGAGATGAAAATAGTCGGGAAAAGCATCTTCAGGTTATTTTCACGTTTTGCGAGACGGCACCCGGCCATCATTTATCTCCTCGCTACCGTTCGCTTAGTCCCGTTTGGGTGGAAGGCGATGCGTCGCTATACCGCGTTTTTTATCGGTTGGAAGGTGAAGTGGACGAAAGCCAGTCGGTCTTCACCTGGCGCAGCTTTCTGGACGCTGACGGGCACCCGATACCGCTGGATGATATTGATGAACTGGCCAGAGAGATTATCCGCCTGCATCCGGTGCTGCGGCTGCGTGATGCGCGTTTTATGCGGCGCCTGCGTTCCGGGACGTTGGCCGCGACGTTAGATAACAGCAATGAAAAGCTGGCTCAGCAGTTCGAGCAACTGATGCGCGAGCTGGTACAAAATCCGCAGAAGCTGACGGATAAAGAACTGCGTCAGGGGCTGGTGGCGATGCGGCAACTGCTGGAGCACTATTTTTCCGAGCAGAACGCCACGGGTAACGACCGACGCCATCATCGGCATGCACGAACGCACAACGGTAAATCGTGGCGATCGCTGGATAACATCAATCGCCTGATTGCCGATCCTAATAGCCGCAGTCGCCGAATTATCCTGCTGGAATTGTTTTCTACGCTGTTACAGGCGAAAGGGTCAGTTGCGTTAGATCCCCATGCGCGTCCGCTCTTGCTGATTGAAGATCCAGAAACCCGGCTGCACCCGATTATGCTATCCGTCGCCTGGGGGCTTCTGGTGCAGTTGCCACTCCAAAAGGTCACCACAACGAATTCAGGCGAGCTGCTGTCGCTGGTGCCGATGGAGCAGGTGTGCCGTCTGGTGCGTGAATCCTCACGGGTGGCGACATACCGCATTGGTCGTCAGGGGATGAATGCGGAAGACAGCCGACGCATTGCGTTTCACATTCGTATGAATAGACCCGCATCACTCTTTGCCCGCTGCTGGCTGCTGGTGGAAGGGGAAACCGAAGTCTGGATGCTGAATGAACTGGCGCGCCAATGCGGACACCATTTTGAGGCGGAAGGGGTGAAAGTGATTGAATTTGCCCAGTCAGGGCTCCGGCCATTGCTGAGGTTCGCACGTCATATGGGGATTGAATGGCATGTGCTGGTTGATGGTGACGACGCGGGGAAAAAATATGCCGCAACGGCAAAAAGCATGTTAACCGCACAGGGCGAAAGCGAGCGCGATCATTTGACCGTCTTGCCCGCATCGGACATGGAACACTACATGTATCGTGAGGGATTCAGCCACGTTTATCACCGCATCGCGCAGTTACCGGAGAAAGTGCCGCTCTCGATGCATAAAATCATCATCAAGGCGATCCATCGTTCATCCAAGCCCGATTTGGCGATTGAAGTGGCGATGGAAGCCGCAGCGATGGGCAACGAGGCAATCCCACCGCTTATTCGCAGCATGTTCTCCCGCGTGCTGTGGTTGGCCCGCGGGCGTGCAGATTAACAGTCTCTACAAATAAAAAAATGCCGCTCGATATAACGAACGGCATTTGTCGCATTATAGTCATTTTACGGTTTAGCGTAGTGTGTTCTGAGTCGATGTGTAGGGTGTAGAAAGGGTCAGGATACGGCCTCGGCGATTTGTGGCACGATCAGGCAGGCATGATTGCCTTTTGGCCCTTGATGAACATCAAACCTGACAACCTGCCCGGCTTTCAGAGTCCGGTAGCCATCCATTTGAATGGTTGAGTAGTGCGCGAAGATATCGTCACCGCCCCCTTCTGGACAGATAAAACCAAACCCTTTGGCATTATTGAACCATTTAACAGTACCTGTCTCCATGCATTGACATCCTTCGCAAGAGTATTCTTTTCAGTAAGGTGTGGTTATTTGGTTACTACGAATACGAATTGATTAAAACCCCATCAATTCATCCGTACACTTTAGTGAAATCGATCTCGGCGTCAAGCGATCCACCGTGTGGTGAGGAGAGCAGTTTGTCAAAGTTTGATGCAGATAACGCTATTGATGAACCTACGATCGCGTTGCGTAATCAAGATATCGGTTACAGGCCTTGAATTTTGCTTTCCGGGAACCATTTAATCCCTCAGGTGGTAAAATAAAAAGCAGACGTGCTACTGTAAATGTAGAGATACCCGTCATCTTTCAAGTCGCAGGCGCTCATTTCCTGCTTCTCGGATCTATTGGGAATAAACAGACCGATGTCGTGAGTCGCGATATTCGTTACATGATGTGGATAGAGAATGGGAAACAACAGTACGTGGTCACAATCTGAGAACCTGACCGCCGATAAACAGAAAGAAAAATTGCAGCCGCCATCGATGTATAACGTGGTGTTGAATAACGATGATTACACCCCGATGGAATTTGTTATTGACGTTCTGCAAAAGTTCTTTTCTTATGATATTGAACGTGCCACACAGCTTATGTTAAGCGTGCATTATCAGGGCAAAGCAATTTGTGGCGTATTCAGCGCTGAAGTGGCTGAGACCAAGGTCGTACAAGTCAATCGTTATGCCAGAGAAAACGAGCACCCGCTGCTCTGTACGCTGGAAAAAGCCTGAAGTCAGGCGATTTATTGGGAGAGGTGCCTATGCTCAATCAAGAACTGGAACTCAGTCTCAACATGGCTTTCGCCAGAGCGCGTGAGCACCGACATGAGTTTATGACCGTGGAGCACCTGCTGTTGGCTCTGCTCAGTAACCCAGCCGCCCGTGAAGCATTGGAAGCCTGCACGGTAGATTTAGCCGCGCTACGCCAGGAACTGGAAGCGTTTGTTGAGCAAACCACACCAACATTACCGCAGAGTGACGACGAGCGAGAAACGCAACCCACGCTCAGCTTCCAACGCGTACTCCAACGCGCCGTCTTCCACGTGCAGTCCTCCGGCCGCAGCGAAGTGTCTGGTGCCAACGTTCTGGTCGCGATTTTTAGCGAACAGGAATCTCAGGCCGCCTACCTGCTGCGCAAGCATGACGTCAGCCGTCTGGATGTGGTGAACTTCATTTCTCACGGCACGCGTAAAGAAGAATCCGATCAGGCGCCGAACCCTGAAAGTCCCGTCAATGAAGAACAGGCAGGAGGGGAAGATCGTATGGAAAACTTCACCACCAATCTGAATCAGCTGGCTCGCGTTGGCGGTATCGATCCGCTCATTGGCCGGGAAAAAGAACTGGAGCGCACGGTTCAGGTATTGTGCCGCCGTCGTAAAAATAACCCGCTGCTGGTCGGCGAATCTGGCGTCGGTAAAACCGCGATTGCTGAAGGGCTGGCTTGGCGTATTGTGCAGGGCGATGTACCGGAAGTGATGGCGGAGTGCACCCTGTACTCGCTGGACATCGGCGCGCTGCTGGCAGGCACCAAATACCGCGGTGACTTTGAAAAACGCTTCAAGGCGCTGTTGAAACAGCTGGAACAGGATAAAAATAGTATTCTGTTCATTGATGAAATCCACACGATTATCGGCGCGGGTGCAGCATCCGGTGGTCAGGTTGATGCCGCTAATCTGATTAAACCGCTGCTTTCCAGCGGCAAGATTCGCGTGATCGGTTCGACTACCTATCAGGAATTCAGCAATATCTTTGAAAAGGATCGGGCGCTGGCGCGTCGTTTCCAGAAAATCGATATCACTGAACCTAGCGTGGAAGAAACTATACAAATCATTAATGGTTTGAAGCCGAAATATGAGGCTCACCATGATGTTCGCTATACGTCAAAAGCGGTTCGTGCTGCGGTAGAGCTGGCAGTGAAATATATCAACGATCGCCATCTGCCGGATAAAGCGATTGATGTGATCGATGAAGCGGGTGCGCGCAGCCGTCTGATGCCGGTCAGCAAACGCAAGAAAACGGTCAACGTGAGTGATATTGAATCGGTTGTCGCCCGCATCGCCCGTATTCCAGAAAAAACCGTCTCTGCCAGCGATCGCGATGTGCTGAAAAATCTCAGTGACCGCCTGAAAATGCTGGTGTTTGGGCAGGACAAGGCAATCGAAGCACTGTCCGAGTCTATCAAGATGAGCCGTGCAGGGTTGGGTCAGGAGCGTAAGCCGGTCGGTTCCTTCCTATTTGCCGGTCCTACCGGTGTGGGTAAGACGGAAGTCACGTTACAGCTGGCCAAAGCACTGGATATCGAACTGCTGCGCTTTGATATGTCCGAATACATGGAGCGCCATACGGTTAGCCGTTTGATTGGTGCGCCTCCAGGTTATGTGGGCTACGATCAGGGCGGTCTGCTGACGGATGCCGTGATTAAGCATCCTCATGCGGTGCTGCTGTTGGATGAGATCGAAAAAGCGCATCCTGACGTCTTTAACCTGCTGTTGCAGGTGATGGATAACGGTACGCTGACGGACAACAATGGCCGCAAAGCGGATTTCCGTAATGTCATTGTCGTCATGACCACCAACGCAGGCGTGCGTGAAACACAGCGTAAATCGATTGGTATCATCCATCAGGACAACAGTACGGATGCGATGGAAGAGATCAAGAAGGTCTTTACGCCGGAGTTCCGCAACCGTCTGGATGGCATTATCTGGTTCAACCATCTGTCGACCGATGTCATTCAGCAGGTTGTCGATAAGTTTATTGTAGAGCTTCAGGCACAGCTGGATGCGAAAGGTGTGTCGCTGGAAGTGAGCGATGAAGCGCGCGACTGGCTGGCAGAAAAAGGCTACGACAAAGCAATGGGTGCTCGACCAATGGCTCGCGTGATGCAGGAAAGCCTCAAGAAACCGCTGGCTAACGAGCTGCTGTTTGGTTCGTTGGTGGACGGCGGCTCGGTTACGGTGGAACTGGATAAAGAGACGCAACAGCTGACGTACGGCTTCCAGAGCGCGCAGAAGCGGAAAGCAGAAAGCGTTAATTAATCAATATTCTGTGTTATCTAAAAGGGATGCTGAGGCATCCCTTTTTACGTTCTTGGCCCGTACTGAATAGTATGGCTCCCCAAAAACTGTTTTAAAAAACAAAAGCCCTTGCCATGAAGGGAAGGGCTGGGGAGGGAGTCACATCCTCATATATCGCTGTGATCAGCGATGAGCGAACCGGTTAGCGGCTGCGGAAGACAATGCGGCCTTTACTCAGGTCGTACGGGGTTAACTCTACAGTGACTTTGTCACCCGTCAGGATGCGGATATAGTTTTTACGCATTTTACCGGAGATATGAGCGGTAACCACGTGCCCGTTTTCCAATTCAACGCGGAACATGGTGTTGGGCAGCGTATCAAGCACGGTGCCTTGCATTTCAATATTGTCTTCTTTGGCCATCGAATCCTCTAGGTCTAACTACCTTTATTTTTTAACCGCAAGATAATGCCGAAAAACCGACATTATGTAAAGAAGCGTTCACGTTTGGGGCGTTATTTACCCGATTTCTCTATCAGAATGCGGGTTCTGCGAGCTGTTGTGGTCGCCAGCAGCCGTCATCGACCGCAATATCCTGCCACTGAGAAAGCTGTTGCAGAAAGCGATCTCGGGGTATTTCACTCACGCCGAGAGAAGCGGTATGGGAGTTTAGCACCTGACAGTCGATCAGATGACCACTATGGCGAATAAAATGTTGTTGAAACGCCAGCAGCGCGTATTTTGACGCATTATCCGTACGGCTGAACATCGACTCGCCGCAAAATAATCGTCCTTGCTCAATACCATAGAGCCCACCCACCAGTGCGCCATTCTGCCACACTTCGACAGAATGTGCCTTTCCGACCTGATGAAGCTGGCGATAAGCCGAGATAATGTCCGGCGTAATCCAAGTGCCGTCATGGTGCTCATGCGCGCAGGCGTGAATGACATCATCAAATGCCTGATTCAGCGTCGCGTGAAACGTATGGCGCTTCAGAAATTTTTTCATGCTGCGGCTGAGATGGAGTTCATCAGGAAACAGGACCGCGCGTGGGTTTGGTGACCACCATAAGATCGGCTCACCGGGAGAGAACCAAGGGAAAATTCCCTGTCGGTAAGCTGCGTTTAACCGGGCGACGGAGAGGTCGCCGCCAACGGCCAGCAGGCCGTTGGGGTCATCCAATGCATGATTCGGATCAGGAAACTGAAGCGATTGAGACGAAAGCTGGTATAGGCGCATGTTTTTCAAACGTTGTATTTCACGGAAATTGCCTTAAACGTGCTGGCGGAATTGCCAATAACGACCTTGTTGTGCCATTAAAGCCTGATGGCTGCCCTGTTCGATCACTTTTCCATCGTCCAGAATGCAGATGCGATCCATCGATTCTAAGCCGTATAGCCGATGAGTGATGACGATCAGCGTCTTATTGGCACAGTGCTGGCGGAGCAGTTGCAGAATACGCTTTTCGGTTTCTGCATCCAACCCTTCAGTCGGTTCATCCAATAGAACGAGCGGTGCGTCGTGCAATAAGGCACGTGCTAATGCGATACGGCGCTGTTCGCCACCGGACAGCTGTCGACCGCCTTCGCCCAGCCAGGCATTCAGCCCTTCGTTTTCCAGCAGTTTTTCTAACCCAACCTGCTGTAATACCTCGGCCAGTTTTTCATCTCGTGCGGTCGGTGCTGCCAGCAACAGGTTATCACGCAGCGTTGCGCTGAAAATATGCACGCGCTGCGGCACCACGCTCATCATGGCGCGGAGATCGTCTTCCCGCCAATCGGCAAGGGGATGTCCATTCAGCGTAATCTCGCCGTATTCACAATTCCATGCCCGGGTCAGCAATTGCAATAGCGTCGATTTCCCGCATCCGGTACGTCCCAGCAGCGCCAGATGCTCGCCCGGTTGAATGGAAAGGGTAATATTCTGCAACACGGGCAGTGGTTGACCGGGATAGGTGAAACCGACATGTGAGACATCGAGAGACGCCTCGCGTGAGGTTTCTGGCCCACTCTCTGGGAACGTGACATCAACAGGCTGGCGAATGATTTGATCGACCCGAGCAGCGGAGGCAATCACTTGTCCCATATGCTGGAAGGCCACCGTGACGGGTGCCAGCGCTTCGAAAGCCGCAAGCGAGGCGAACACGAACAGGGCAATCAACGCACCGGGCTGCGGATTACCGCCAACGCCATCTGCTGCCAGCCATAGAATCAGCGTAACGGTCAGTCCGCTGCATAAAATCATCACCGCCTGAGATAGGCCGGTAAGGTTGGCCTGTTGGCGCTGGCGGCGCAGCCAGTTAATTTCCACCAGAGCCAACTGTTGACGGACGCGACTGAGTGCGCCGAAGACGGTGAGTTCCGCCTGACCTTGCAGCCAGGTCGTTAACTGAAGGCGGTATTGTGCACGCAGCGCGGTCAAATCTTGTCCGATGCCGTTTCCTGCTCGATAAAAGACAATCGGCAGACACAGCAGCAGTGCCAGCATAATGGCACCCAGCGTCAGAGCGAGTGAGGCATCAATGAAACTCAGGCCATAGCAAACGATAAGAATGACGGCGAATGCGCTGACGATGGGCGAAATCACGCGGAGATAGAGGTGGTCGAGCGTATCCACGTCTGCCACGAGCCGGTTTAGCAGTTCAGCCTGACGAAATTGTGCTAGTCCCCCCGGAGAGAGCGGCAGAATGCGAGAAAAGGTGAAAACACGCAAGCGTAGCAAAACGCGGAAGGTGGCATCGTGGCTGACGACTCTTTCCCCGTAGCGTCCGGCCGTACGTGCAATCGCTGCGCCCCGCACGCCAGCGGCGGGCAGCATATAGTTAAAGGTGAGTAGCCCGACGATCCCTGCCAGCGCAGCACCCGCCAGAAACCAGCCGGATAGGGCGAGTAGACCAATACTGGCCAGCAGCGTAGCAATGGCTAATATCACGCCCAGACTCAAATACCAGAAGTGCTGACGATAAAGCGCCAGAAACGGTTTTAATACCTGCATCGTTTTCATCTGAGCCATTACAGCGCCTCCTGTCTTTGTGCCAGCAGTGTCGCGAAGGGACCCGCTTCGGCTCGGAGTGTTTGATAATCACCCTGTTGAACTAACCGACCGCCGTCCATGACCCAGATCGTGTCATACCCGGCAATCTCGGTGAGCTGATGCGTGACCAGCAGCGTGGTCTGCGAACGTGCCGCGTCGTTCAGCGCCGTCATGACCAGATCCTCGCTATGGGCATCCAGACTGGCTGACGGCTCATCCAGCAGCAGTAAGTTGCAAGGATGAATGAGCGCACGGGCAACGGCGACGCGCTGTGCTTGTCCGACAGAAAGGCGTGCCGCACCGTCACCGATTGTCGTTTCCAGACCCTGCGGGAGCTGCGGTAAAAATTCCTGTACATACGCGTGCTCAATCGCATACTGCAATTCCAAAGGGCTGGCCTGCGGATTACCCAGCAGAATATTGCTGCGTAGCGTCTGTTCCGGCAAGTGGGGATTTTGTCCGACCCAGCTTAACTGCTTACGCCATGATTCAGGCGTTAGCATGTTCAATGCCTGACCGTTGACGGTGAGTGAACCGCGATAGGGCAGGAATCCCAGCAGCACATTAAGCAGTGAGCTTTTCCCTGCTCCGCTGAGGCCGACCAGCGCGATACGTTCACCTGCGCGAATATCGAACGTCAACGGTTGGGTCAGCGGTGTGCCATTCGGCGCGAGGACAACCAGATCTTCCGCTCGGATAGCAATGGCGGTATTGCTGCTGAATTCGTGTGTGCCAAAGCCGACC
The DNA here is from genome assembly GCF_002307355.1 of Pectobacterium polaris. Taxonomy (NCBI): domain Bacteria; kingdom Pseudomonadati; phylum Pseudomonadota; class Gammaproteobacteria; order Enterobacterales; family Pectobacteriaceae; genus Pectobacterium; species Pectobacterium polaris. The sequence goes on from NZ_CP017481.1 coordinate 3,126,702, forward strand.
GTCTCACCTTCCTCTGACAAAAAAGTCACCAGCGATTCCGCTGCGCCGATAGCCTGAGCCTTGGCATGATAGAAGGTGCCCAAATCGCGTAAAGGCTGAAAGAATTCCGGTGCCAGAATCAGTACAAGAAAACCAGCGAAGAGCGTCACACCCATGCCGTAATGACCAAAATCCAGTTCCCCGAGATAAGAGAAACCGAAATAAACGGCGACCACGGCGATTGAAATGGAAGCGAAAAACTCCAGCACGCCCGAGGAGAGAAACGCCATGCGCAGCACTTCCATCGTGCGACTACGGAAATCTTCGGAAGCATGACGGATTTGTTCGATTTCAGCCTTGCCACGATGGAACAGACGTAGCGTCTCCATCCCGCGCAGGCGATCGAGGAAGTGTCCGCTCAGGCGTGCCAGCGCCAGAAAGTTACGTCGGTTGGCATCCGCTGCGCCCATGCCAACCAGTGCCATAAAAAGCGGGATAAGCGGGGCAGTGAGAAACAGAATCAGGCCTGCGGCCCAGTTGAGCGGGAAAATCGTGATTAAGATAAGCAGCGGAATCAGCGCGGCAAGATACATCTGCGGCAGGTAGCGGGCGTAATAATCCTGCATGTCATCAACCTGCTCAAGAATCATCGTTGCCCAACTGCCAGCGGGTTTGCCCTGTACCCAGGCAGGGCCAAGCTGTTGTAATCGATCCAGTACCAGCTTACGAATTTGCTGTCGAACGGCTTGTCCGCAAAGGAAGCCAACACGCTCGCGTAACACACTGTTGAGTGCGCGCAGAATAAATGTGCCGATCAGCAGAAGGAAGGGGGAGAGCAGGGATTCGCGAGTAGCATGCTCGATAATCAAGGCATGAAGCAGCGTAGCTAACAGCCAGGCTTGCGCCACGATTAACGCACCGCTCAGGAATCCAAGCAGGAGTGAAATCCGTAGCCAACGTTGCGCCAGCTTACTCTGCTGTTTCAGCCAGGCGGTCAGTTCTTGCTGTCTGGTTTTTTTCATCAGGCACCAGTTCGTTATATTGCAGAAATGGACTTAACAGAAAATAACTCTCATGCAACTGTTAGTTAACAAAATTATCTTCTATCACGCAGAATGACGCCATGTTACCGCGACAGGGGCGCGCTGCAAACGAAAAGGAGAGGGGAAATGGGTGAGGCGATCAATTTTGTGTTGCGGAAGGTAAGCCAGAAGTGAAGAAAACGGAACGGCCGTCGCCGCTCCGTTATCAGCAGCGTATTACTTGTTGACGGTCAGTCCGTCAAGGTAACGTTCAGCATCCAGTGCCGCCATACAGCCAGTACCTGCGGAGGTAATGGCCTGACGGTAGATGTGATCCATGACGTCGCCTGCGGCAAAGACGCCAGGAATGCTGGTTTGTGTTGCGTTGCCGTGAATACCGGACTGCACTTTGATATAACCGTTTTCCAGTTCCAGTTGACCGCCGAACACGGCCGTGTTCGGACTGTGGCCGATAGCGATAAACACGCCAGCCAGCTCCAGCTCTTCTGCAGCGTCGCTCTGTGTATCGCGGATACGCACACCGGTTACACCCATGTCATCGCCCAGCACTTCGTCCAGCGTACGATTGGTATGCAGGATGATGTTGCCGTTTTTAACTTTGTCCATCAGGCGATCGATCAGAATCTTCTCTGAGCGGAACGTCTCGCGACGGTGAATTAAATGCACTTCCGCCGCGATGTTAGACAAATACAAGGCTTCTTCTACCGCGGTATTCCCGCCGCCAACCACGGCGACTTTCTGGTTACGGTAGAAGAACCCGTCACAGGTTGCGCAGGCAGAAACCCCTTTGCCTTTAAACGCGTCTTCAGATGGCAGACCGAGATAACGCGCTGATGCCCCGGTAGCGATGATCAGTGCGTCACAGGTGTATTCGGCGCTATCACCGAATAAACGGAAGGGACGGTTCTGCAAATCAACACGTTCAATATGATCGAAGATCACTTCAGTATTGAATTTGGTCGCGTGTGCATGCATACGCTCCATTAACAGCGGGCCAGTTAAATCATCGGCATCACCCGGCCAATTTTCTACTTCGGTCGTGGTCGTCAACTGACCGCCTTTTTCCATACCAGTGATTAATACTGGCTGTAAATTCGCCCGTGCAGCATAAACAGCGGCAGTGTAGCCAGCCGGGCCTGAACCCAGAATCAATAACTTGTGATGTTTAACAGTACCCATGCTTTCCTCATTTCATGACGGCGGATAAGGTTCATATGAACGGTCTCTACGACAAACACGTTTCTTTACTACGAACCGTCTCTACCACGGACAATGCGAATGATTGTAAGGAAATTACAAGAGTAAAAAAAGTATGCAGAAAAGTTGCTGGCTATTTGTTTAATCGTTAATGGCGATGGTGACGACAAATCGCTGAAAAATCAGCCACATTCATAAGTAAAATGATTGAAGTCACCTCGGCGAAGGGCTCTAGCTTATCCAATCTGGCAGTTTCTTCTGATTTTCGTTGTTTTGCTTTGACAATCGGCTGTGCATTTGCGAAAACATCTGGGTAAGAGGAAATTTTTTGTATGTGAACAGTTAAAAGCTCGGCTTTTTATTCGTTTTTGCGCAGGTAGGCCTTTGGGCCACGGATATGACGTGATGGTCTTCTTCGCGGGTAAGCAATACGTGGGGCGAGAACGAGAAGTTAATGACTGTTGATATACAAAATAGGCAGCGTGTCTTCTTTAAGGGTAGCTCTGATACATGAGGTCTATCGGGGTAAAGCGGGTGCAGGGAAAAGTGAAGAGAGACAATAATAATGGTAGACACTAAAAAACGGCCAGGAAAAGATCTCGATCGTATTGATCGTAACATCCTGAACGAATTGCAAAAAGATGGGCGTATTTCCAATGTCGAGCTTTCCAAACGTGTTGGGCTGTCGCCAACGCCTTGTCTGGAACGTGTGCGTCGTCTGGAGAGACAGGGTTTTATTAATGGCTACACAGCGCTGCTAAACCCGCATTATCTGGATGCGTCACTGCTGGTTTTTGTTGAAATAACGCTAAACCGCGGTGCGCCTGATGTGTTTGAACAGTTTAACTCTGCGGTGCAGAAGCTGGAAGAAATTCAGGAGTGTCATCTGGTTTCCGGTGATTTTGACTACCTGTTGAAAACACGCGTGCCGGACATGTCTGCTTATCGTAAGCTCCTGGGCGAAACGCTGCTGCGTTTGCCGGGCGTAAACGACACCCGTACTTACGTGGTGATGGAAGAAGTGAAGCAAAGCAACCGTCTGGTCATTAAGACCCGGTAAACGTGTGGGTGCAAAACCCGATAAATTCAGCTACACTCCTGTGAATTTATACAGTCCCAGCGCCGGGTTTTCTCGGCGCTTTGTCATAAACCTTACAGGCCCCTGGAGAGACTCTTGAGCCAGGAATATACAGAAGACAAAGACGTTACCCTGAAGAAACTCAGCGGAACGCGTCGCTTGCTCGAAGCGATTTTAATCGTTGTGGCACTTTTTGCGGTTTATCTCGGTGTCGCACTACTCAGTTTCAGCCCCTCCGATCCTAGTTGGTCACAAACTGCGTGGCATGAGCCTATCCACAACTTTGGTGGTGTGGCGGGTGCCTGGCTGGCGGATACGCTGTTCTTCATTTTTGGCGTTCTGGCCTATGCCATTCCACCGATCATGTTATCCCTGTGCTGGGCGGCTTTCCGTCAGCGTGATAACCAACAATCTATTGAATATTTTACCTTTTCACTTCGCCTGATTGGGACATTGGCGCTGATCCTGACCTCTTGCGGTTTGGCTGCGTTGAATATTGACGATCTCTACTATTTTGCTTCCGGTGGTGTTTTGGGAAGCCTGTTGAGCAGCTCAATGATCCCACGTTTCAATAGCATGGGTGCAACGCTGATTCTGCTGTGCGTGTGGGGGGCAGGGTTAACGCTGTTTACCGGCTGGTCATGGTTGACGATTGCTGAAAAAATTGGCGCAGGTGTGTTGGGCTGTCTGACGTTTATGTCAAACCGTTCGCGCCGCGACGAGGACTATCGTGAAGAAAACGATCGTGAAGAGGATGAGCGCGATGTGCTTAATCTGCGCCACGATGAAGCGTCGGGCGAGGAAATAACACAACAGCGTGATGACGATGACGTTCTGTTTTCTGCATCTTCCGTTGCTGATGCGGTAAACGACACGGCGGCAGAAAATAAAACAGAAGTGTCATCGCCGTTAGCTGAGAACGCACCGACAGCGACACAACCGGTACTCTCTGCAGAAACGCCAGTGGCAGGGTCAACATCGTCTGATGTGGCAGTGTCTGATTCAGCATTACCAGAATCAGTCTTCTCTGCTTCATCGTCTGGCATGGTGCCACCCGTTTCCCCCTCTGCGATTGATTCGACGCCGTCGCTAAATCCACCGCTATATTCGTTTGAAGTCCCTGAAACGCCAGCGACAATGCCAGAGATCGCAACCTCGCCTGAACTCCATAGCAGTGTGTATGCACCTTACGGAAATAGTTACGGAGAGAGTGCTGTACCGCCGATTGTCACGGCACCTGTGGTTCAACCGTTTGCTGAGCCGCCACAACCTGCACGCGATACGGATTTCAATACGAACAGCACGTTTATGCCTGCGTTCAGTGCCGATGGCGATGATAATCCGCAGATTAAACGCGGCGTAGGGCCTGAACTGCCGCGTCCTAACCCGGTACGCATTCCTACTCGCCGCGAGCTGGCGTCATACGGAATCAAACTGCCGTCGCAGCGATTGGCTGAAGAACAAGCAAGGCTGCAGGCGCAGAACGGTAGCGCAGAAGCAGAATTGGCGAACGACGTGTATCAGGAAGAGACACCGGATGACATCGCCCAGCAGGAAGCGGTATTGCAGCAAGCGTATCTGGATCAGCAACGTCAGCGTTATGGTGATGAATACCCACTGCAAGAAGACGATGAAGACGCGCTTCTGCAAGCGCAGCTAGCCAGAGATTTCGCAGCGCAGCAGCAGTCACGTTATGACGACAGTGCGTTGCAGCGCGATGAGGAAATCCCTGCTCCGATCGCACCGCCTGCGGTCAGTGAGCCCGTTCAGCCAAATCCTGTCACATCGCATAACGCTTTTTCATTCTCGCCGTTTAGTGCAGAGAATGAGCGCGAACCTGAACCGCATACGTTCAGTGAGTCTGCTTATTCGCAGCCGTCCTATAACACCGAGCCAGAGCTTCCGTCGATGCATGCTGGTGAAGATGAGGACGACGACGATGATCGCAACCCGTTGGCATTTAGTCAGCCAATGCAGCCAATGGAGCCGACGTCAGCGCCTGTTGAGGCTGCGAAACAGGAAACTGTGGCAACACCAACGCATCATCCGGCAATGGATGGCTTGATTCACCCGTTCCTGATGCGTAATGAACAACCGCTACAGAAGCCGACTACGCCGCTGCCAACGTTGGATTTGTTGACGCCACCGCCGGCTAGCGAAGCCCCTGTTGATAATTTTGCACTGGAACAGACGGCGCGACTGATTGAAGCGCGTCTGGCTGATTTCCGGGTAAAAGCTGATGTGGTCGATCACTCTCCTGGGCCGGTGATCACACGGTTTGAATTGGATCTGGCACCGGGCGTTAAAGCGGCACGTATCTCGAATTTATCGCGCGATTTGGCACGTTCACTGTCGGTTGTCGCGGTGCGTATTGTTGAAGTTATCCCCGGCCGACCATACGTCGGACTGGAGTTGCCGAATGCGCATCGCCAGACGGTTTACCTGCGAGAAGTTCTGGACTGCGATCAGTTCCGGGATAATCCATCGCCGCTGTCGATTGTGCTGGGTAAAGATATTGCGGGCGAACCTGTCGTTGCCGATTTAGCGAAAATGCCACACCTGCTGGTTGCGGGTACAACAGGGTCGGGTAAATCGGTCGGCGTCAACGCCATGATCATCAGTATGTTGTATAAAGCCACGCCGGAAGACGTACGCTTTATCATGATCGACCCGAAAATGCTGGAACTCTCGGTGTACGAAGGCATTCCACATTTGTTGACGGAAGTCGTGACCGACATGAAGGATGCGGCCAATGCGCTACGCTGGTGTGTCGGTGAAATGGAACGCCGTTACAAGCTGATGTCAGCGCTTGGCGTACGTAATCTTGCGGGATACAACGAACGGGTGATGACGGCAAATGCAATGGGGCGTCCGATTCCCGATCCGTTCTGGAAGCCGGGCGACAGTATGGATATGACACCGCCAGTGCTGGAAAAACTGCCGTATATTGTCGTGATGGTCGATGAATTTGCTGACCTGATGATGGCGGTGGGTAAGAAAGTTGAAGAACTGATTGCCCGACTAGCGCAAAAAGCGCGTGCTGCGGGGATTCACTTGGTGCTGGCAACGCAGCGTCCTTCGGTTGATGTCATCACCGGATTGATCAAAGCAAACATTCCGACACGTATTGCGTTTACCGTTTCCAGCAAAATCGACTCACGGACTATCCTCGATCAAGGTGGTGCGGAGTCGCTATTGGGGATGGGGGATATGCTGTATATGGCACCTAACTCCTCGATACCTGTCCGCGTTCATGGCGCTTTTGTGCGTGATGAGGAAGTTCACGCCGTCGTTCAGGATTGGAAAGCACGCGGTCGCCCTCAATATATCGATAATATTGTCAGCGGTGGCGACGATGCTGAAGGCGGAAGCCTCGGTCTTGATGGCGATGAAGAACTCGATCCGCTGTTCGATCAGGCGGTAGAGTTTGTCGTCGATAAGCGTCGTGCATCAATCTCGGGCGTACAGCGTCAGTTCCGAATCGGCTATAACCGCGCCGCGCGAATTGTTGAGCAAATGGAGGCGCAGGGTATTGTCAGCTCTCCAGGACACAACGGTAACCGCGAGGTATTGGCACCGCCATCGATGGAATAAGCATGCTGTACTGATTGACGTCACACCATGATAAGGGCTGCGCGAGCAGCCCTTATGCAAAGAAGCGTAAAAGCGGCAATAAGCAGATAATTCACCTATCACCGTCCGAGTGGGTTCAGATAACATAGATCTATAGATAACGTAGCTCGACGAATAACACCGATCTGTAAAGAACATAGGCGCTGTGCAAAGCGTCTGACCTCGATAGATGAAGATTTGTTATATTAAGAAATTCAAAGGATTATGCGTATGAAAAAGTGGTTAGCTATCAGTTGCCTGATTGCAGGTGTTACCTCAACCGCTGTCTATGCGGACGCGGCAAAAGATTTGCAGGGTCGCCTCAATAAAGTAAACAGTTTCCACGCCAATTTCAGCCAGAAAGTCACCAGCGCCGATGGCGCAGCGGTGCAGGAAGGGGAAGGCGAACTGTGGTTGAAACGTCCTAACCTATTTAACTGGAAAACCACATCACCTGACGAAAGTGCGTTGATTTCTGACGGTAAAACGCTTTGGTTCTACAATCCGTTTGTTGAACAAGTCACGGCAACCTGGTTGAAAGATGCAACAGGCAATACGCCGTTCATTCTGATCACGCGTAACGACACCAGCGACTGGAATAAATACGATGTGCGCCAGAAAGGCGATGATTTTGAGCTTACGCCGAAATCAGCGAGCGGTAATCTGAAGCAGTTCGCGATTAACGTGACGACAAGCGGCACAATCAAGCAGTTTACCGCGACGGAACAAGATGGGCAGCGAAGCACTTATGTGCTGAAAAACCAGCAAAACGGCGCTGTTGATGCCGCGCAATTCACGTTCACACCGCCGAAAGGCGTCACGCTGGATGACCAGCGTCAGTGAGGCCAAAGTGAGCAACCTGTCACTTGATTTTTCCCATAATGAATTCCAACCGCTGGCCGCGCGTATGCGGCCAGCGACATTGGCACAGTATATCGGCCAACAGCACCTGTTAGGGGCCGGTAAGCCTCTGCCACGAGCCATTGAGGCAGGGCAGTTGCACTCGATGATTCTCTGGGGGCCGCCAGGAACGGGAAAAACCACGCTGGCAGAACTGATTGGGCATTACGGGCAGGCTGATGTTGAACGTATTTCTGCCGTGACGTCCGGCATTAAAGAAATTCGCGAAGCGATTGAGCGTGCCCGACAAAATCGCAATGCGGGGCGCCGCACTATTTTGTTTGTCGATGAAGTCCATCGTTTCAACAAAAGTCAGCAGGATGCGTTTCTGCCACATATCGAAGATGGAACGATCACCTTCATTGGCGCAACAACCGAAAATCCCTCTTTCGAACTCAACTCTGCATTGTTATCTCGCGCCCGCGTCTATTTGCTAAAAGCGCTGACGGCGGAAGATATCGAACAGGTCTTGCTGCAGGCCATGAGCGACAGCGAGCGAGGATATGGCGGACAGAATATTGTTCTGCCTGCCGACACCGCGCGAATGCTGGCCGAATTGGTCAATGGTGATGCCAGACGTGCGCTGAATAGTCTGGAAATGATGGCCGACATGGCGGAAATCGACGCGCAGGGCATGCGTGTTCTGACGCCAGCACTCCTCAACGAAATCGCTGGCGAGCGTAGTGCCCGTTTTGATAACAAAGGTGACCGCTATTACGACCTGATTTCTGCGTTGCATAAATCGGTAAGAGGCTCCTCACCGGACGCGGCGCTTTATTGGTACGCCAGAATCATTACTGCCGGTGGCGATCCGCTGTATGTTGCCCGACGGCTGTTGGCGATCGCGTCGGAAGATGTCGGCAATGCAGACCCGCGTGCGATGCAGGTGGCTATCTCCGCCTGGGATTGCTTCACTCGTGTCGGCCCAGCAGAAGGGGAGCGCGCCATTGCTCAGGCGATTGTTTATCTGGCCTGTGCCCCTAAAAGTAACGCTGTGTATAGCGCGTTTAAAGCCGCGATGCAGGATGCGCGCGAGAAGCCAGACTATGATGTTCCCGAGCATTTGCGCAATGCGCCTACCCGGTTAATGAAAGAAATGGGGCTCGGCGCAGAATATCGCTACGCGCACAATGAACCCAATGCCTACGCCGCCGGCGAGAGCTATTTTCCGCCGGAAATGGCCGATACGCACTATTACGCACCGACCTCACGCGGCCTTGAGGGCAAAATTGGTGAAAAGCTCGCCTGGCTTGCCACTCAGGATCAAAATAGCCCGACAAAACGCTACCGTTGAACTAAGCGTTGCGGTAAGGTTATTACGGTATTTTCTGAAACCGGCCGCGTAGCGCGCCGTGTACGCCACTATTTCATCTGATAATCATAAGCACAGGATTAGCATGCTCGATCCCAATTTACTGCGTAATGAGCTAGACGCAGTTGCCGAAAAGTTACTGGCTCGCAGAGGCTTTAAGCTGGATGTTGAGACCCTGCGTAAGCAGGAAGAACGTCGTAAAGTATTGCAGGTAGAAACCGAAAACCTGCAGGCAGAGCGTAACTCCCGATCGAAAGAGATTGGTGGAGCGAAAGCACGCGGTGAAGATATCGAGCCTTTGCGTCGTGAAGTTAACACATTAGGCGAAAAACTGGATGCCGCGAAAGCCGAGCTGGATCAGTTGCAGAATGACATTCGCGATCTGGCGTTAACGATCCCGAACCTGCCGGACGACTCTGTGCCGCTTGGAAAAGATGACACGCAGAATCAGGAAGTGACTCGCTGGGGTGAGCCACGTAAGTACGATTTCCCCGTACGCGATCATGTTGAACTCGGAGAGATGGCTGCCGGGCTGGATTTTGCCGCTGCGGTGAAATTAACCGGTGCACGTTTTGTTGTGATGAAAGGACAGATTGCCCGTCTGCACCGTGCGCTTGCCCAGTTCATGCTGGATTTGCACACACAGCAGCATGGCTATCAGGAAGCGTATGTCCCTTATCTGGTCAACCACGCCACGCTATACGGTACAGGCCAACTGCCTAAGTTTGGTGAAGACCTGTTTCATACCACTCCGTTGAGCGAAGAGGCAGAAAGCAGCAGCTATGCGCTGATTCCGACGGCTGAAGTTCCGTTGACCAATCTGGTGCGTGACGAGATTCTTGATGAAGAATCCTTACCGTTGAAAATGACTGCACACACGCCGTGCTTCCGTTCAGAAGCTGGCTCGTATGGTCGTGATACGCGTGGGTTGATTCGTATGCACCAGTTTGACAAGGTTGAACTGGTACAAATCGTCCGTCCTGAAGATTCCATGCAGGCGTTGGAAGAATTGACGACTCACGCTGAAACCGTACTGCAACTGCTGCAATTACCTTATCGTAAGGTCTTGCTGTGTACGGGTGATATGGGCTTTGGCTCCACCAAAACTTACGATCTGGAAGTCTGGTTGCCGGCGCAGGATACCTACCGTGAAATCTCTTCCTGCTCAAACATGTGGGATTTCCAGGCGCGCCGTATGCAGGCTCGCTGCCGCAGTAAGTCCGATAAGAAGACTCGACTGGTTCATACGCTGAACGGTTCTGGTCTGGCAGTCGGTCGTACACTGGTTGCCGTTCTGGAAAACTACCAGCAGGCTGATGGCCGTATTGAAGTTCCTGAAGTGCTGCGTCCGTATATGGGCGGGCTGGAATTTATTGGCTAATCGCAGTTACCTGAATCAAGCGCCTAAGGGCGCTTTTTTTATGCCATAGCGTCGGTAATATTTTTTCATCGTAAAAGTAGCGTATCAACTCGTATCACTTAATTTTTAAGTTAAAACTGATTTAAAATCAGTGAAATAGCAGTGTCCTTTTTTTTAAGCGTGACGGCCTTCCTATGGACGTTGATGAATACTTTCAATCCATCATTTGAGAAAGGACTTTTAGCACTTTTTGCCCGGATTGACTTTTATATACGCAGTGGCATGATGCGCTCACTCTTCTCCGGTTGTTTGGTTATCCACTTCGCTATGTCTGCTTATTCCCGCCCAGTGCTGTTATTGCTCTGCGGACTTTTGCTGCTGACAGTTTGTATTGCGGTATTAAATACCCTGGTACCACTGTGGCTGAGTTATCAATCTCTTCCTGTCTGGCAGGTTGGCCTTGTTGGGTCATCCTACTTCGGCGGCAATCTCGTTGGCACGTTATTAGCTGGTAAGTTAATCAAACTTTATGGATTTAACCGTAGCTATTATTTCGCGGCTTTATTGTTTGGCATTGCGATCGTTGGCCTCGGTATTTCTGCGGATATCGGCAGCTGGCTGTTCTGGCGTTTCCTTGCCGGAATCGGCTGTGCGTTAATCTGGGTCGTGGTTGAAAGCGCCTTGTTATGCAGCGGAACGCCAACGCAGAGAGGGCAACTGCTGGCTGCTTATATGATCGCTTATTATCTCGGTAGCGTGATTGGACAACTTCTGCTTGGCGTATTGCCAGCTGCGTTGCTGGGCGTGCTGCCGTGGATGGTTGCGCTAGTGACTTTGGCCGTATTACCACTGCTGTTTACTCGTCTTCCTACACCGCCAGAGCAGCAAGAAAAGCATATCAATATGTGGAAAATGCTGACGTATCGCAGTGCCCGTTTAGGCGTTCATGGCTGTATTATTTCCGGCGCAATTTTAGGATCGCTGTATGGCCTAATGCCGCTGTACCTCTCTCATCAGGGGATGAATGATGCGCAGGTTGGATACTGGATGGCGCTGTTGATCAGCTCTGGGATTATCGGTCAATGGCCTGTTGGACGTATGGCCGATCGTTATGGCCGATTGCTGGTTCTGCGGGTATTAGTCTTTGTGGTGATTATTGGCTGTATTGCCATGCTAAGTATTAGCCACTATGCCATGGCACCATCGCTATTCCTGCTGGGATGTGCAGGGTTTACGCTGTATCCCGTTGCTATGTCTTGGGCATGTGAAAAAGTGCGCCCTGACGAACTGGTCGCGATGAATCAGGCGCTGCTCCTCAGCTATACGCTTGGCAGTCTTTGCGGTCCAAGCGTTGCTGCGGTGCTGATGCAGAACTACTCCGATCGATTGCTGTTTGTTCTGATCGCTGTTGTTGCCATGATCTACCTGATGCTGTTGCTCAGAAAGGCCGATCACCACCCAACGCCATTAGCTGCTGCTTGAGCTAGCGGCATCGAGGCTGGCCAGCGAACTTTGTCCAGCTTCTACCATATTATTCCACAGCGCTTCAGCTACTGGGCTAAGGCGCTGTTTCGCGTTTCGCACCAGATAAAATATGCTGGTGAGCTTTAAACGGTCTGGAGCGACCGCAGCAAGCTTTCCTTTTTCAACCCAGGTGTTGGCATAATGATCGGGAAGAAAACCAATATGGGTTCCTGCCAGCAGAAGCAGTAGGCTTCCCTCAAGATGCCAGGCCGTTTGGTGGAAACCTTGCTTTGATACAGGACCTAACTGTTTAGATATTTCGTTGAAGGCGTGTCCACCGATTAGCAGTCGACGAGGATTTAATTCACCATTGATCCATTCACGTTCTATAATTTCAGCATTTTCTGCTAGTGAATAAAAGTAACTGTGTTCAACGAATACAGGCTCATAAAAAATGTCTGAGGGAATATCATCGGGCAGGGCACTGAGAACAATGTCGAGATGTCCGTTTTTTAACCGCTCCATGAGTGGAAGGTATTCCATAATTTCAAGTTCGACATTAACTTCCGGACTTTGGGCATAAAGCTGGGTTATCGCCTGAGATACAACATTATTGGGGTGGGTTGCAATGTTATCCAGACAGCCTAATTTGACTTTACCTATCAACTGATGCTTGATACGGGCTAGTCTGTTAGCAAAGTCATCAAGTGTGGAAATGACAGATTTTGCTTCCTGGTAGACAACCTCACCTTCGGTTGTTAAGGCAAAACCACCACGTCCACGTTCACACAAGACAAGCCCGAGTGTATCCTCAAGGCGAGACAAGTAGTGACTGAGTACGGGCTGGCTTAAGCCTGTTGCGGCTTGTGCATTAGTAATCCCTTGTTTTTCAACAATTTTACAGAAAAGTTTTAACCAGCGAATCTCCAGTTTATCTAAGCGCATAGCATGTCCTTCGCATACATCACATATCTGAATGTTAACATCAAAATATATCTGTATTAATCGATATGAAACCCATTTATCGTGTTGTTACGCCACATCACTGATGTGGTTACCACAAAAAGTGTGGTTTTATGCGTCACATCAGGGTCTCTCATAAGCACAATGGTGTTGTTAGCTTGCTGACGGCACCATTGTTCTATACGCCGCCAGGCAACCTCTATAAAATATCACAACGATACAATAATTATTTGCTGCTTATTTAATGGAGGAAATATGTCTCAAGGGAAAGCTGTACCTGAAAAAGAACAACAGGAGCGGCAAATCTATGATTACGAATACGAAAAAGTTCCTGTCGAAGCAAGGAAAAGTTGGTATGTCATTGCCTTAATATGGCTGGCCGTAGGGATCGACATTTCTGGTTTGTTTCTAGGATCTTTTCTAAGTAGCGGATTGCCGTTTTCTCAGGCTGTCAGTGCGACACTTATTGGCTCCGCCTTACTGGGTATTCTTGCTGCATTATGTGCGAATGTTGGTTATGGCTGTGGGCTATCAACAACGCTACTGAGTATCTCTGTTTTTGGGCGACTAGGTGGGAAAGTAATCGGCGTATTCTCCGCTGTTTCACTGGTTGGATGGTTTGCCTTTCAACTCGATTTCTTTGGCGTGATGCTGCAAAAAGCACTGTTACATTATCAATTTGAACCTGGACGTTTTTTTATCCTGCTTTTCGGCATGATATTAATGGCACTGACGGCCATTTGGGGCGTTAGGGCGTTAGGGAAATTAAGCGTATTAAGTGTCCCGCTAATGCTTATACTCATCGTTTCAGGAATATCTCTCGCCGCTAACGGCCATTCTTCTCCTGCTGAAGTTGTCATTAAAAATCCGATAAGTTTAGGAAGTGCTATTTCTTACGTGGTTTCTATCTGGATAGTGGCAGCAAGTATCGTATCGCCTGATATTGCACGCTATTCCAGAACACGTAAAGATGCCATATTAGGCTCAGGCTTAGGGTTCTTACTGGGAAACAGCGCTACGATTCTTGTTGCACTCATATTGACCCATATGGTTGGTAGCGACGATTTAGTCGAAATATTTTTTAGCATTGGACTCGGTATTTCAGCGATTGTGATTTTAATTTTTGCGCAATGGACGACGAATAGTTCTAATCTAATTTCCGCCTCATTAGGTTTATCTGTTGTTATCAGAGTAATATCTCGGCCAATACTCGTTGTGTTGATGGCATTTGCGGGTCTGTTTCTGGCCTATTACGGGATGATTAATAACTTCACCCAGTTTCTGTCGTTACTCGGTGTTCTGATTTCCCCTATTGCAGGGGTTTACCTTGCTGAATATTACTTTTTTGATTCCTCGCGCCTAAAGCAGGATGCATCACAACCACCTTTACTGAATATTTGTGCCTCTATCGCATGGTTATGCGGCAGTTTTGTAAGCTTATTAACCGCTACAGATTTCTTTGATTTGTTTACGATCACATCCGTTTCTACATTGGATGGCATAATAATCAGCCTGGTGATGTATATCGCTATGCGGAAAATGTTCCCGCAGTTGGCAGAGTCTGCCCATTCGTTCTCTAAATCCTAGGTTGTTCAGTGGTTATTGGATAAGTAATGGTCCGCTATATTGATTTTGAAATGATAGATGATATCGCTCTGGGAGCGTCAATCCTTGGCACTGGTGGCGGTGGGGATCCTTATTTAGGGTCGCTAATTGCGAAAAATGCTTTGCGCCATGGAAAGCCTGTAACGTTGTGCAATCTGGATGACGTAAAGGATAACGAGCTCTTTATCCCGTGCAGTACGATGGGTGCGCCGACGGTTTCCGTAGAAAAAATCATTTCACCGCGGCAAATTCTCTTGGCATTTGAAACAATGGAGAATTATCTCGCAGAATCAGCATCTGGGACTTTTTCTATCGAAGTCGGCGGCATCAATTCACTAATACCCTTAGTTGTTGCAGCCGCAAAAGGGCTGCCTGTTATCGATTGCGATGCGATGGGGAGAGCCTTCCCCGAAGCGCAGATGGTGACTTTTTTCCTCGATGATTTAACCTCCGCACCGAATACATTGGCAGATGAGAAGGGCAATGCCGTCATTCTGAATCCCATAGATGGTATGTGGTCGGAACGGTTGGCCCGCGCGATTGTTGAACAAATGGGCGCAGCTTGCGCGATGTGCGATTACCCCTTACGCGGTAGTCAACTTAAGCGTAGCGCTATCAAAGGCACGCTGACGCTGGCGCAGGATATCGGAAGAATGCTGCGTCAGGCTCATCAGTCAGGTAGTCATCCAGTGCAGTCCCTGCTTACTGTGCTGAATGGTCATATCGTGGCATCAGGAAAAATTGTTGATGTAGCCCGTCGCACAACGGGCGGTTTTGCTCGGGGCAAAGTGGTGCTGGATGGCTTGGGGAGCGACAAAGGCGAATCGTTTACGGTGCTTTTCCAGAATGAGCTCCTGCTGGCTTATCGTTCTTCACAGACAACAGAACCTACGCAGGATAATCTGCTGGCCGTTGTGCCTGATTTAATCTCCATAGTTGATAGTGAAACCGGACGTCCGATCATCACGGAACATTTACGTTATGGGCAGCGAGTTGATGTGATTGCCTATCCGTGCAATGACAAGTGGCGAACGCCAAAAGGGATTGACGTTGCGGGACCGGAGTATTTCGGTTATCCGGTGCAGTATGTACCGATAGAACTGCTTGCGAATCGCTGAGGCTTTCCCGATGTTACATAAAAATGATTACCGACTCGGGATTGATGTCGGCGGCACCAACACGGATGCGGCAATTTTAGATGCTAACCTGCGCTGCATTGCGACGGCCAAATTTCCTACCAGTATGGATATCTACAGCGGCATCGAACGGGTGATTGCTGAGGTACTGGCGCAGTCTGGCATCGCACCGCAGCATATTCGCTATGCGATGTTGGGTACAACCCAATGTACCAATGCGATTGTTGAGCGGAAAGGGCTGGATCGCGTCGGATTATTGCGCCTGAGTCTGCCAAGTAGCGATAGCGTCCCGCCGCTGTGTGGCTGGGATGACGAATGGCAAAGGACATTAGGCGAGCATTTCTACCAGATTCATGGCGGTTATGAGTTTGATGGCCGAGAGATTCACTCTGTACTGCGGGATGAAGTACTCGCGGTTTGTGACAAGATGCGCGGGCATGTCGATAGCGTGGCTATCTGTGGCGTGTTTTCTCCCGTAAATAATGAGCAGGAACTGCTGGTTGCCCAGTGGGTGAATGCGGCATTACCGGATGTATCCCTGTCGCTATCCCACCGGATAGGCAGCACAGGATTACTGGAAAGGGAAAACGCGACAATCCTGAATGCATCGTTGCAAAGCACCGCGAACCGTTTTGTTAACGGCTTTACGCAAGCGTTAGTTCGGCACGGTATCAAGGCTACGCCATTCTTCGGGCAAAACGATGGCACATTGATGTCCGAGAGTATGGTGAAGCAATACCCTATTCTGACGATGGCCTGCGGGCCAACGAACTCGATTCGCGGAGCATGCCACCTTTCCGGGCTGGATAATGCGTTGATTATCGATGTTGGCGGCACGACAACGGATATTGGCGTGCTGGTGAATGGCTTCCCGCGTGAATCGGCAATTGCTGTTGAAGTCGGGGATGTACGGACGAATTTCAGAATGCCGGATATTATTTCTATCGGCATTGGCGGTGGAACCTGTGTTCGGCAATCACAGGATGGGAGTCTTACCCTTGGGCCTGACAGTGTCGGCTATCGCCTGCTTGAACAGAGCGTCAGTTTCGGCGGGGAGACGTTAACGCTCAGCGATATCATGCTACAACTTCATCGTGAACGATGGATTGCGGATCTTCCTCGTCCGCTACCCAAGCTGGATAATGCATTTTGCCAGCAGGCTTATCGTCAGATGATTGAGAAAGTGGAAAGCGCTATCGATCGGATTAAATCGTCAAGCGCAGCAATCCCCGCGGTGCTTGTGGGCGGTGGCAGCATTTTACTGCCTGATGTTTTATCCGGTGTCAGTCAGGTGATGCGTCCGCAGAACTTTGATGCGGCCAATGCGGTTGGTGTGGCGTTAGGGGCGGTGGGCGCACAGATCGAACGTGTGGTTAAAATGCCGGATAGCGATCGTGAAAAGATAAAAAACGAATTGCAGCAGCAAACCATTTGTCTTGCAGAAGAGATGGGTGCCAGGCCGGGCAGCGTTGAAATCATCGACTATCAGGAAATTCCATTGGCGTATCTGCCGGGGAATGCGGTACAGGTGAAAATTAAGGCAGCAGGAAATCTGGCTTAGCGCAGCGTATTAACATTGCAGAAATTGTGTACCCGCCAAAATGAAAATAGCGCGCTCACGGCGCGCTATTTTTCTAGAAAGCGTCAGAAGTTAGTACATGACCTTGTGACCGTAGCTTTCAAGAATCGATTTAACGCGATCCATCGTATCGGCCTTCGGCGGTTTAACGCCGTCTAATTTGTACTCTTCACCCATCGCAATCCACTTGTGTTTGCCAAGCTCATGGTAGGGGAGAAGCTCAATTTTCTCGATGTTCGTCATGTCTTTGGTGAATTCGCCCAGCTTGTGTGCGGACGCATCATCGTCAGACCAGCCGGGAACGACCACATAACGTATCCAGGTACGTTGGTTGCGCTTTGCTAAATAGCGAGCGAAATCCAGAGTACGGTGATTGGATACGCCCACTAAATTCTGGTGTATGTCGTCATTCATTTGCTTCAGGTCGAGCATCACTAAATCGCTGACGTCCAATAGCTCGTCAATGACGGGGTCGTAACGACGCACAAAACCATTGGTGTCCAGACAGGTGTTGATGCCTTCTGCCTTACAGGCACGGAACCAGTCGCGCACAAATTCGGCCTGGAGAATAGCCTCGCCGCCGGATGCCGTTACGCCGCCGCCGGATGCATTCATAAAGTGGCGGTAGGTCACGACTTCTTTCATGAGCTCTTCAACCGTTACTTCCTTACCGCCGTGCGTATCCCAGGTATCACGGTTATGGCAATACAGGCAGCGCATCAGGCAGCCTTGAAAGAAGATGATGAAACGGATGCCTGGGCCATCGACGGTGCCACAGGATTCAAAGGAGTGGATGCGACCGATAAGTGACATTGCGAGGTTTTCTCCAAATTTGACCGAACAATAGCGGTCTTTATGAGCGCAGTCATAAGAAGGCAGATGCTGCTCTGACAAGAATTTCTGACAGAAGAACACCGTGTGACAGATGCTGCGTCGAATCTGTTTTGCGAGCCATCCACATGAAGGGAGCAACATAGCGGGCTGGCAAAACAGGCTAACAATCTGAACGACAAGCGAGGGTGAGAAAAAGGCCCCACTGACGTGGAGCCTTTATTTTACGCCTTTTCAGACAGTCATGGAAATTACATTGACTGGGTGAAAGTACGGGTGATGACGTCTTGTTGCTGTTCTTTCGTCAGTGAGTTGAAACGCACTGCGTAGCCAGATACACGGATAGTCAACTGCGGATATTTCTCCGGGTTTTCCATCGCATCAAGCAGCATTTCACGGTTCATGACGTTAACGTTCAGGTGCTGACCGCCTTCGATACTGGCTTCGTGGTGGAAGTAACCATCCATCAGGCCAGCAAGGTTAGCTTTACGCACGTTGTCATCTTTACCTAACGCGTTAGGTACGATGGAGAAGGTATAAGAAATACCATCTTTCGCGTAAGCAAACGGCAGTTTGGCAACAGAAGTCAGAGAAGCAACCGCGCCTTTCTGGTCACGACCGTGCATTGGGTTAGCACCTGGTCCGAACGGAGCACCTGCACGGCGACCGTCTGGCGTGTTACCCGTTTTCTTACCATATACCACGTTAGAGGTGATGGTAAGAACAGACTGCGTTGGTGTTGCGCCACGGTAGGTATTCAGTTTCTGAATTTTCTTCATGAAACGTTCAACCAGGTCACAAGCCAGTTCATCTACGCGAGCATCGTTGTTACCGAATTGCGGATATTCGCCTTCGATATCAAAGTCGATAGCCAAGCCATCTTCATCACGAATAGGTTTAACTTTGGCATACTTGATGGCAGACAGGGAGTCAGCGGCAACAGACAGACCCGCGATACCACACGCCATAGTACGGAACACGTCACGATCGTGCAGTGCCATCAGCGCCGCTTCGTAGCTGTATTTGTCATGCATGTAGTGAATGATGTTCAGGGAGGTGACGTATTGTTTAGCCAGCCAATCCATGAAGTGATCCATACGCTCCATCACTTCGTCGAAGTTCAGAACGTCACCTTTGATCGGTTCTGATTTCGGACCGACCTGCATTTTCAGTTTTTCGTCCACGCCGCCGTTGATCGCATACAGCATGGTTTTCGCCAGGTTTGCGCGAGCACCGAAGAACTGCATTTGTTTGCCAACGATCATTGGGCTTACGCAACAAGCAATAGCGTAGTCATCGTTGTTAAAGTCAGGACGCATCAGATCGTCATTCTCGTATTGCAGAGAAGAAGTATCGATGGAGACTTTAGCCGCATAGTTTTTAAAGCTTTGTGGCAGTTTTTCAGACCACAGAATGGTCATGTTTGGCTCTGGAGACGGCCCCATGGTGTACAGGGTGTTCAGGAAGCGGAAGCTGGTTTTGCTCACCAGTGTACGACCATCCAGACCCATACCAGCCAGAGATTCGGTTGCCCAGATTGGGTCACCAGAGAACAGCTCATCATACTCAGGCGTACGCAGGAAGCGTACCATACGCAGTTTCATGACCAGGTGGTCAATCATTTCCTGAGCTTCATCTTCAGTGATTTTGCCTGCTGCCAGGTCGCGCTCAAGGTAGATATCCAGGAAGGTAGAGACACGTCCGAAGGACATTGCCGCACCATTCTGTGATTTCACCGCAGCCAGGTAACCGAAATAAGTCCACTGCACGGCTTCCTGAGCTGTCGCAGCTGGGCCAGAAATGTCACAGCCATATTTAGCGGCCATTTCTTTAATTTGGCTCAGTGCATGATGCTGATCGGCAATTTCTTCACGCAGACGGATTGTTGCTTCCAGATCTTCGCCGTTTTCCAGTTTGGATTGCAGAGACGTGAACTGAGCAAACTTGTCTTTCATCAGGTAGTCGATACCGTACAGCGCAACGCGACGGTAGTCACCGATGATACGGCCACGGCCGTAGGCATCTGGCAGACCTGTCAGAACGCCTGATTTACGACAACGCAAGATGTCTGGGGTATAAACATCAAACACGCCCTGGTTGTGCGTTTTGCGGTATTCGGTAAAGATTTTTTTCAGTTGAGGATCCAGTTCACGACCGTAAACTTTGCATGAACCTTCAACCATTTTGATGCCGCCGAACGGAATTAACGCACGTTTCAGCGGAGCGTCAGTCTGCAGACCAACGATTTTTTCCAGACCTTTGTTGATGTATCCCGCGTCGTGAGACGTGATAGTTGCAGCAACATTGGTATCAAAATCAACAGGCGCGTGAGTACGGTTTTCCTGTTTGATGCCTTCCATGACGCTGTCCCACAGCGCTGAGGTCGCTTTGGTTGCGCCAGCCAGGAAAGACTCATCACCTTCATACGGCGTGTAGTTTTTCTGGATAAAGTCACGAACATTGACGTTATCCTGCCATTCACCTTTGCTAAAGCCTTGCCATGCATTGGCCAATTTTTCATTCAGCTCGGTCATTTTACACCTACCTTTGATATGGATTTCTTAAAACCCGACGTTGCGGCCGATTGCACCTTAGTGGTGCTTGTCTCCACCGCGCAAATAAATTACCCAATATGTCAAACCGACCATTACGCCGCCGCCGATGATGTTCCCCAGGGTGACGGGAATCAGGTTATCGGTAATGAAGTGGCTAACGGTTAAATGTTCAAACTGAGACGGCACCATGCCAATGGCATTCCAGAATTCCGGGGCCGCAAAATTTTTGATAACGATGCCCATAGGAATCATGAACATGTTGGCGATACTGTGCTCAAAGCCGCTGGAAACGAACATGGCGACAGGCAGAATCATGGCAAACATTTTGTCTGTAAGCGTACGGCCGGAATAGCTCATCCACACGGCCAGACAAACTAGCAGGTTGGCTAGAATCCCCAGACACAGCGCTTCAACAAACGTGTGTTCAAGTTTGTGTTCAGCTGTTTGCAGGACGTTAAGCCCCCACGCACCGTTTGCGACCATATGCTCTCCCGAGAACCAGATAAGCCCAACGAAGAAAAGCGCGCCAATCAGGTTGCCGACATAGACATTTGCCCAGTTACAGGCTAGTTGCTTCCAGGTAATACGTCCACTGGCTTTGGCAATCACGATGAGAACGGTTGAGGTAAACAAGTCCGCACCGCAAACGACCACCAACATGAGGCCAAGGGAGAAACAGATACCACCGATCAATTTCGCGATACCGAAAGGCATCGTCGCGGTTCCCGTGGTGGCCGTAATATAAAAGACGAAGGCGATCGAAATAAACACACCCGCTGTGATCGCTAAATAAAACGTCGTACACGGTTGTTTGGTAGCTTTATAGACTCCGGCGTCTTCAGCAACTTTTGCCATCGCGGCCGGGAGTAATAGAGTAAAGGGGTTGTCAGCTTTCACACTAACTCTCTCTTAAAAATTATCAGCGTTGAGATACTAACAAAGCAGTATACGGTAAAATTTGACGTGGATCATATTGCAAGAAATTAACAGGTTGGTGGGGAGGGTGGAATACCGGGGTTTTATGGTTAATCTATTGAATTTTATAATGAAAAAATATTTTAAATTTTACAAAAAGAGTTGAATGGCATACGTTAAACCTACCGATTTAGCGTTAATAAAAATCATGTTTTGTAGAATTTCAGTACCACCTTGTCGATGTAATTTAATTAAAAATTCACCATTCAATAACAATGTCCTGATTATGCATTACGAATAATAAATGTTGCCCTTTGGACAATAAAATAGCCCTTTAAGATAAAGGGCTATTTGTCGGTTGCTATTTGTACTCGGACGCACTCATCAATATAAGATGCGTGCTGACGGCATCACTCTGGCATTATTTTGCTTGCCAATAACGACGTTTCGCCTGTTGCAGTTTTTCATAGGCGGCCAGCAGCGATTGGTGCGCAGGTAAAGAAGCAAAGGTGTCATCTACGGCAAACAGACCATAGAAGCACGCTTCGCCAGCAACTGCGGCACTGGCGGCATCGACCGTCTCACTGCCGTACATTTTGGTAAAGGCATCGTAGTATTCTGCCGGATCGCGATCAGGCTCTTGCGCCAGTAACAACAGCGTTTGCAGACAACGGTAGTAGTTGCTGCGCTGTGCCGTAAAGACAGAGTCGTTGAAATCCTGCGTCCACTCTGTCCAGGTCAGCGCCTGATCCAGATCGCCGCCAGCCAGAGCCAGCATGGCTTTCAATTCGCCAACGCGCAGAGTGAGCCAACCATTATCTTTGCCAGTGGCAATACCAAGCAGCTCGCGTATGCGGGTGAAGTCATCCAGCCCTTCGTCGTCCAACTGCTGCAACAGGGCAAGATAATCTTCTTGTTCCCACTTGCTGTCAGGCAGCGCCAGCAGCGTGTCACGCAGGTGAGCGCCCATGCTGTTATTGGCTAACAACAGATCGTCAGCAGGGTAGATGTCCGACATTCCCGGCACGATGATGCGGCAGGCATAAACGGCCAGATGCTCATAGTCAGCAATGTAGACTTCTTTATCTTCCTGCTTGAAGATCGCCATCAATGTAGCGAATTCTTCTTCCGTCGATCCTTTAAAGCTCCAGTCGGCAAATTCATAATCCGCTGTTTTCTTGAACGTATCCCAGGAAATCAGACCGCTGGAATCGATAAAGTGGGTTTCCAGATTGGCGTGCTCGGCCACTTCTTCATCATCGAACGTCGGCGGGGTGAACACGTCCAGATCTTTCAGGCCGCGACCTTGCAGCAGTTCGGTAACGGTACGCTCCAGCGCTACGCCGAAGTCAGGGTGTGCGCCGAAGGAGGCAAAACAGGTACCGTTAGCGGGGTTAAACAGCACCACGCAGATAACCGGATATTTCCCGCCCAGTGAGGCATCGTAAGAGAAAATTGGGAAACCTTCTTTTTCCAGCGTTGCAATCGCTTCGACCACACCAGGATAGCGGTTCAGCACCTCTTGCGGAATTTCTGGCAGGCTGATGGATTCGGCAATGATGCGGTTCTTGATGCTGCGCTCAAACACTTCAGACAGCCCCTGAACGCGGGCCTCGTTGGCGGTGTTACCTGCGGACATCCCGTTAGAAACGTACAGGTTACCGATGATGTTCATCGGGATATAGACGGTTTGCTGATCGGACTGACGCGTAAATGGCAGCGCGCAAATGCCTCTGTCGGCATTGCCGGATTGCAGATCGATCAGATCGCTGGCGCTCAGTTCCTGCTCAGGATCGTAAAACTGGTGCAGACGGGCATCCAGAATACCTTCTGGCAATGCATCATCTTCTGGAATAGGGAACCATTTTTCATTCGGGTAATGAACGAAATCGCCGTTAGCGATGTTTTTGCCGAGATAGAAGTCAGCAAAGAAATAGTTGGTGGACAGACGCTCGAAATACTCGCCTAACGCAGAGGCCAGCGCCGCTTTCTTACTGGCACCTTTACCGTTAGTGAAGCAAAGCGGGCAATCGCGGTCTCGAATATGGACAGACCAGACGTTTGGCACCGGGTTCAGCCATGACGCTTCTTCGATGTTAAACCCCAGGTCCTGGAGCTGTTGTTGAAAACGGGCGATGGAATCTTCCAGGGCGGCGTCTTTGCCTGGGATAAACGTTTGAGTCATGGTGTTCACTCTTATCGAGATTAGCGGAAGCGGCATGATACGGATTTTTCTGTTCAGACTCTATTTATTCATAACCGATCGGCAACAGTGAAAAAGAACAGACTGCGTAACGTGCCGTTTTGCATAATGAAAGCGCAATAAGCGTTGCAGCCGCGATTGACGAGTGATAAAACCGATAGCAGGGTAAAAGTAGTGTGGTTATGGCGGTCGTTCCGTTATAACTACTATCTTGTAACAGCGGTATTTTTATAACCGTCAGGTTTATAAAAATGGTATTTGTAACAACGGTGATAAAAAGAGCCGCTATTTTTCAGGTGTGGTGAGGGGAAATGACTCAGATTTTTAATTTTAGCGCCGGTCCAGCAATGCTGCCGGTTGAAGTACTGCGTCGTGCTGAACAGGAATTGTGTAATTGGAATGGCCTGGGCACATCGGTTATGGAAATCAGCCACCGCAGTAAAGAGTTTATGCAGGTTGCCGCTGAATCCGAACAAGATCTGCGTGATTTGCTGAAAATCCCCTCCAACTACAAAGTGCTTTTTTGCCACGGTGGTGCTCGTGCGCAATTCGCCGCAGTGCCATTAAATCTCCTGGGCGAACGCTCAACGGCCGACTACATCGACGGCGGATATTGGGCACACAGCGCAATCAATGAAGCAGAAAAGTACTGCACGCCTAACGTGATTGATGTGAAAACGCGCGTAGGCGATCTGCGCGGCATTAAGCCGATGCGCGAATGGAAATTGTCTGATGATGCGGCGTTTGTACATTACTGTCCAAATGAAACCATTGACGGTATTGCGATCGAAGAAGAGCCGGATTTTGGCGATAAAATTGTGGTCGCCGACTATTCTTCCAGCATCCTGTCTCGCCGTATTGACGTTAGCCGCTATGGCGTGATCTATGCTGGCGCACAGAAAAATATCGGCCCAGCTGGCCTGACGCTGGTTATCGTACGTGAAGATTTGCTGGGCAAAGCGCGCCGTGAGCTGCCATCGATTCTGGATTATCAGGTTCTGGCGGACAATGACTCCATGTTCAATACGCCACCGACCTTTGCCTGGTACCTGTCCGGTATGGTCTTCAAATGGCTGAAAGAGTACGGCGGTCTGGCTGAAATGGAAAAACGTAACCAAGAGAAAGCCGACCTGCTGTATAGCGCGATTGACGGTAACGATTTCTATCGAAATGACGTCGCGATAGCGAACCGTTCTCGCATGAATGTACCGTTCCTGCTGGCGGACTCTGCGCTGGATAAAGTCTTCCTGGAAGAATCAGTCGCTGCAGGTTTGCATGCGCTGAAAGGCCATCGCGTAGTAGGCGGCATGCGTGCTTCTATCTACAATGCGATGCCGTTGGAAGGCGTGAAAGCGCTGACGGAATTCATGGCTGACTTCGCTCGTCGCCACGGTTGATTAAGACCGCCCCTCGATACATTTTGATCAGCCCCGGACTTTCCGGGGTTTTTATGTCCACGTTCAAAGAATAGGCTTTACATGCAGGAATCCCTGACGCTACAACCCATCAAACTGATTAACGGTACTCTTAACCTTCCTGGCTCAAAAAGTGTCTCTAACCGTGCGCTTTTGCTGGCAGCCTTGGCTGAAGGAAAGACCCGGCTGACTAACCTGTTAGACAGTGACGATGTCCGCCACATGCTTACCGCTCTAACGGCGTTGGGAGTGGAATATCATCTGTCGTCTGACCGGACCGTGTGTGAGATTACGGGGCTGGGTGGTGCGTTTACAGCATCGCAACCGCTGGAACTGTTTCTAGGGAATGCGGGTACAGCGATGCGTCCACTGGCTGCCGCGCTGTGTCTGACCGATGGCGACATTGTGCTGACAGGCGAACCGCGGATGAAAGAGCGCCCGATCGGGCATCTAGTCGATGCACTGCGTCAGGGCGGGGCGAAAATTGACTATCTGGAGCAGGAAAACTACCCACCGCTTCGTCTGCACGGCGGTTTTCAGGGCGGCGAAATCAGCGTAGATGGCAGCGTATCAAGCCAATTCCTGACCGCGCTGTTGATGACTGCACCTCTGGCCGCGCAGGATACGCAAATCAGCATTCAGGGCGATTTGGTTTCCAAACCGTATATCGATATCACGCTGCATATGATGAAAGCGTTTGGCATTGAAGTGCGTCATGAAAACTATCAGCGATTCTTCGTGGCGTGTCGTCAGCAGTATCGTTCACCGGGTGATTATCTGGTGGAAGGCGATGCGTCATCGGCTTCTTACTTCCTGGCCGCAGCGGCGATTAAAGGCGGTGTTGTGCGTGTGACCGGCGTAGGCCGTAATAGCGTACAGGGCGACATTCGCTTTGCTGATGTGCTGGAAAAAATGGGCGCAACCGTGCGCTGGGGTGAGGATTATATTGAATGCGAACGCGGTGATCTGCACGCGATCGACATGGATATGAATCACATTCCTGATGCGGCGATGACTATCGCAACGGCGGCGCTTTTCGCTCAAGGTGGCACCACTACGCTGCGTAATATCTACAACTGGCGCGTGAAAGAAACCGATCGTCTGGCGGCAATGGCGATTGAATTGCGTAAAGTTGGCGCGGAAGTGGAAGAGGGCAATGACTACATTCGCATTACGCCGCCGACCAAGCTGAAAGCGGCAGAAATCGGCACGTACAACGATCACCGTATGGCGATGTGTTTCTCGCTGGTGGCGCTATCGGATACGCCAGTTACGATTCTGGATCCGAAATGTACGGCTAAAACCTTCCCTGACTACTTCGAACAGCTGGCACGCCTCAGTGAGCTGGCTTGATTCCTCTCTAAGGCACGGTTTCCGTGCCTTTTTTCTCTATCGATTTCTCCGAGCAACGCTCAGCTTTTCTTCTGAAATTGCGTACCGCGTTCAGAGAATGCCTTATTTTTCCCGCCATTCCGGCATTGGGGTAACCTTTCTCCGTATTGATGCGTATAATGACGCTCCGTGATGCCATAAAACGGCATAAGCGGAACTTCCCAGTATTAAAGGAGAGAGAGATGACGGTGATGGCACCGGTAATTACGGTTGACGGACCGAGCGGCGCAGGCAAAGGTACCTTGTGTAAGGCATTGGCTGAAGCTTTACAATGGAACCTGCTGGACTCGGGGGCTATCTATCGTGTTTTGGCTCTGGCGGCATTGCACCACCATGTGGATATCGGTTCGGAAGACGCGCTGGTTCCGCTGGCCTCTCATCTTGATGTGCGTTTTGTTGCAGAAGACGGGCAGCTGAAAGTTATCCTGGAAGGCGAAGACGTTAGCCATGAAATTCGTACTGAAGCGGTAGGCAATACGGCGTCTCAGGCCGCGGCTTTCCCTCGCGTTCGTGAAGCATTATTACGTCGGCAGCGTGCATTTCGCGAGGCTCCGGGGTTGATTGCTGATGGCCGAGACATGGGAACGGTAGTCTTTCCTGATGCCCCAGTGAAGATTTTTTTGGATGCCAGTGCGGAAGAACGTGCACAACGTCGCATGCTACAGTTGCAGGGGAAGGGCTTTAATGTTAACTTTGAACGTCTTTTGTCTGAGATAAAAGAACGGGATGAGCGCGATCGTAGCCGCCCCGTTGCGCCGTTAGTGCCTGCTGCCGATGCGTTGGTGCTGGATTCAACGGAAATGACAATCGATGAAGTGATAGCGCGCGCGTTGGCTTATGCCCGCGAAATTTTAGCGTAATCACAGAAAACCGAATTTTTACCTCGCTGTAAGGATGCACAGCGGGGCATGTTAAACAACCCCATCGAGCAGGATGCCAGATGGACGTTAAATTGAAACCCTTAAGATTATCAAACATGACTGAATCTTTTGCTCAACTCTTTGAAGAATCCCTGAAAGAAATCGAAACCCGTCCTGGTTCCATCGTACGTGGTGTTGTTGTTGCTATTGATAAAGATGTCGTACTGGTTGACGCC
Organism: Pectobacterium polaris; assembly: GCF_002307355.1. Lineage (NCBI taxonomy): Bacteria > Pseudomonadati > Pseudomonadota > Gammaproteobacteria > Enterobacterales > Pectobacteriaceae > Pectobacterium > Pectobacterium polaris. Next base: position 3,154,337 of record NZ_CP017481.1, read on the forward strand.
GGTCTGAAATCTGAATCTGCCATTCCGGTAGAGCAATTCAAGAACGCACAAGGCGAATTGGAAATTCAGGTCGGTGATGAAGTTGACGTTGCTCTGGACGCTATCGAAGATGGCTTCGGTGAAACGCTGCTTTCTCGCGAAAAAGCTAAACGTCATGAAGCATGGCTGACGCTGGAAAAAGCTTACGAAGAAGCTGCAACGGTTACCGGTATTATCAACGGTAAAGTTAAAGGCGGTTTCACTGTTGAGCTGAACGGCATTCGTGCGTTCCTGCCAGGTTCTCTGGTAGACGTTCGTCCGGTTCGCGACACGCTGCATCTGGAAGGCAAAGAGCTTGAGTTCAAAGTTATCAAGCTGGATCAGAAACGCAACAACGTTGTTGTTTCCCGCCGTGCAGTTATCGAATCTGAAAACAGTGCTGAGCGCGATCAACTGCTGGAAAACCTGCAGGAAGGCATGGAAGTTAAAGGTATCGTTAAGAACCTTACTGACTACGGTGCATTCGTTGATCTGGGCGGCGTTGATGGCCTGCTGCATATCACTGATATGGCTTGGAAACGTGTTAAACATCCAAGCGAAATCGTCAATGTGGGCGACGAAATCACTGTTAAAGTGCTGAAATTCGACCGCGAACGTACCCGTGTGTCTCTGGGTCTGAAACAGCTGGGCGAAGATCCATGGGTCGCTATCGCTAAGCGTTACCCAGAAAGCACGCGTCTGACTGGCCGCGTAACCAACCTGACTGACTACGGCTGCTTCGTTGAAATCGAAGAAGGCGTTGAAGGTCTGGTGCACGTTTCCGAAATGGATTGGACCAACAAAAACATCCACCCATCCAAAGTTGTTAACGTTGGTGATGTAGTGGAAGTTATGGTTCTGGACATCGACGAAGAACGTCGTCGTATCTCTCTGGGCCTGAAACAGTGCAAATCTAACCCATGGCAGCTGTTCGCAGAAACCCACAACAAGGGCGACCGCGTTGAAGGTAAAATCAAGTCTATCACTGACTTTGGTATCTTCATCGGTCTGGACGGCGGCATCGACGGTCTGGTTCACCTGTCCGACATCTCTTGGAACGTTGCTGGCGAAGAAGCCGTTCGCGAATTCAAGAAAGGTGATGAAATCGCCGCTGTTGTTCTGCAAGTTGACGCAGAGCGCGAGCGTATCTCCCTGGGTGTGAAACAACTGTCTGAAGACCCGTTCAATAACTACCTGTCTGTTAACAAGAAAGGTGCTATTGTTACTGGTAAAGTTACAGCAGTTGACGCCAAAGGTGCTACAGTTGAATTAGCAGACGGTGTTGAAGGCTATCTGCGTGCTTCTGACGCTTCACGTGACCGCGTTGAAGATGCAACACTGGTATTGAGCGTTGGCGACAGCGTTGAAGCGAAATACACCGGTGTTGATCGTAAAAACCGCGTTGTTAGCCTGTCTGTTCGTGCGAAAGACGAAGCTGACGAGAAAGATGCAATCGCAACTGTTAACAACAAGCCGGAAGAAAACAATTTCTCCAGCGCGATGGCAGAAGCGTTCAAAGCAGCTAAAGGCGAGTAATCACTACGGTGGAATGAGCAACGTAAGTTGCTCATTCTTGTAACGGTAGTCAGTTATCCTGGTTATTGATAACCGCACTTGGAGGAGCTATGACCAAGTCTGAACTTATTGAAAGGCTTGCTGGACAGCAATCTCATATCCCAGCCAAAGTGGTTGAGGATGCAGTGAAAGAAATGCTCGAACAAATGGCTTCTACGCTAGCCGAAGGCGACCGTATTGAAATCCGTGGGTTTGGCAGTTTTTCACTTCACTACCGTGCACCGCGTGTAGGTCGTAATCCGAAAACGGGTGACAAAGTTGAGTTGGAAGGTAAGTACGTCCCTCACTTTAAACCGGGCAAGGAACTCCGCGACCGCGCTAATATTTACGGCTAATCGTTAGTCTTAAATACCAGCCTTATAAAAGCACCCATCTAGGGTGCTTTTTTACATTTATTGACCCGTCCTGAATAGCGTTGACACGTTCCTGATTTAAATACGAAGAACGTGATGATGACTGAGTTCAAACGTACCCAACGTGATTATCCTCTATCCTTTAAAATAGCCGTCGTTGAACAGGTCGAAAAAGGCGAGATGACCTATAAACAGGCCCAGCAGCGATATGGCATTCAGGGGCGCTCCACCGTTCTTGTCTGGCTGCGTAAATATGGCCAGCTTGACTGGAGTCCCGGACTTCCTGACCTGATGAAGAGGAAACTGCCTGTGGCTCAGACAAATACCCCACTTACACCCGAGCAAAGAATCAAAGAACTTGAAGAGCAGCTTAAGCTGGCGAACTCAGAAAGCTGAGTTTTTTGAATCTGTTATCAACGTCCTGAAAAATGATTACGGGGTAAGTGTCGTAAAAAAGCGGCCCGGCAAGTCCTTGCGCAGAGTCAGGTCCCAAAAGTCACCGTGACACGCGCATGCCAGCTCCTGGGGCACAGCAGACAGGCATGGTACCAGCATAATGCAAGGTGCAATAAACGACATGAACACAATAGTCAGGTTCTTGATTTTATTGCCCGAGTTCGGTGCCGTCAGCCACGTATAGGCACACGCAAACTCCACTCTCTGTTGAACCGTCAGGCAGGTGAAACACTCAATATCGGGCGTGACCGCCTGTTTAGCCTGCTGGGTAAACACCGGCTTCTGGTACCCGTAAAGCAGGCATACCACAAAACGACCAACAGCCATCATCGTTTTTACCGGCATCCGAACTTGCTGAAGCCTGGCCCCGAACAGGTTACTGCCCTTCAGCCGGAGCAAGTCTGGGTCGCCGATATTACTTATCTACCAGTACGCAGTGGCACGGTCTACCTGAGTTTGGTCACAGATGCCTGTTCCAGAAAAATCATGGGTTACCATGTAGGGGATAATCTGCAAACTGAAAATGTGGTAAAAGCCTTCAAACAGGCATTACGACAAAGAAAAACAAAAGGGCTGTTGATACACCACTCTGACAGAGGGCTACAATACTGTTCAGCGCTTTACCAGTCGGTACATGAGAGCAATGGGATAACCTGTTCAATGACAGAGGGTTATGACTGCTACCAGAATGCGCTGGCTGAACGGATAAACGGCATCCTGAAAAATGAGTTTTTACTCTCGCGCCCAGCTAATCTGGCACAAGCGAGGAAAATGGTAAAAGAATCTGTGGCGATTTATAACCATGAGCGGCCACATCTGGCCCTGAAATACAAAACGCCCGATGAGGTTCATCAGGCGTTTTACAGGCAGAAAACTGTCAATCTATATCAGGACTAGTCTTATAACCATCATCTTCTCCGCACTTCCGTCGTTATGACGTGGTTATCTGACATCGGATATATCATCCCGCGCTATCAACGACTGATAACGCGGGAACAGGTTTACTTATTGTGGCGATCTTTGAGGCGATTGATGATGGTCGCCAGATCTAAATCCTGATCCTGCAACAGCACCAGCAGGTGGTACATTAAATCAGCGGCTTCGTTGGTCAGTTCTTCGCGGTCATGCACCGTCGCTGCTAATGCCGCTTCCAATCCTTCCTCACCGACTTTCTGCGCAATGCGTTTGGTGCCGCTGGCATACAGACGTGCAGTGTAAGAACTATCCGGGTCAGCATGCTTACGTTCGGCCAGCAGTTGCTCTAACTGATAGAGGAACGTCCAGTCGCTGGCAGCAGGCGAGAAACAGCTGCTGGTGCCAAGGTGACAGGTTGGGCCGATAGGATTAACCAGAATCAGCAGCGTGTCGTTATCGCAGTCTGGCGTGATAGAGACGACATTCAGGAAATGGCCGGAAGATTCGCCTTTCGTCCACAACCGCTGCTTGGTACGCGAGAAAAACGTGACCTTACCGCTTTCTTCTGTGGCCTGTAAGGCATCCTGATTCATGTAGCCCAGCATTAACACTTCACCGGACACCGCATGTTGCACGATAACTGGCAGCATGCCGTCTGTTTTTTCCCAATCGAGTTGGTTTCGTTGTTCGTCGTTTAGAAAAACTGCTTCGCTTAACACACTCGAATCTCCACACCCTGTTGCTTAAGATATTGTTTCAGTTCGCCAATATTAATAATTTGCTTGTGAAACACCGATGCGGCCAGCGCGCCATCAACGTGGGCGGTTTGGAATGCATCCAGAAAATGTTCCATGGTGCCTGCGCCGCCGGAAGCAATAAGCGGGACATTGCAGACATCACGCACCAGATTTAACTGGTGTAAATCGTAGCCGTTGCGCACGCCGTCCTGATTCATCATGTTCAGGACAATCTCACCCGCACCGCGCTTCTGCACTTCTTCTACCCAATCCAGCGTTTCCCAGGTGGTGACTTTGGTGCGCGCTTCATCGCCTGTGTATTGATTGACATGGTAGAGGCCCGTCGCCGCATCGTGCCAGGTATCAATCCCGACGACGATGCACTGCACACCATAGCGATCGGCCAGGCGAGTGATCAGCTCAGGGTCGGCCAGCGCCGGTGAGTTGATGGAGATTTTATCCGCGCCGAAAGAGAGGATTTGACCTGCTTCTTCCACGCTTTTAATGCCGCCTGCCACGCAGAAAGGAATATCAATCACTTCCGCGACACGGGATACCCAGCTTTTATCGACCACACGGCCATCGGAAGAGGCGGTGATGTCATAAAAGACTAACTCATCGGCCCCTTCCTGCGCGTAGCGCTGCGCCAGCGGGACGATGTCACCGATGATTTCGTGATTGCGGAACTGTACGCCTTTAACAACCTGACCGTTACGCACGTCCAGGCAGGGAATTATCCGTTTTGCCAGCATGAAATAGCCTCCGCGACGTTGAATTTACCTTCCAGCAGCGCACGACCCACGATCACGCCCTGCACACCGCTGCCGCGTAAATTGGCGATATCTGTCAGATTACCGATGCCGCCGGATGCCTGAAAGGCAATCTGCGGGTAGCGCTGGCTGATTTCACGATAGAGCTCGACATTGGAGCCGCTCAGCGTACCGTCACGGGAAATGTCGGTACAGAGTACATGCTTCAGGCCAAACGGCAGATATTGTTCGACGACCTGCTCAAGCGTGGCGTCTGAATTTTCCTGCCAGCCGCTGATGGCGACGAACTTCGTGCCGTTGGTGTCGATACGCACGTCCAAGGCCAGCACCAGCGCTTCTGCACCGTAGCGGGTGAACCATTGCTGAACGAGTTCCGGCTGCTTAACCGCGGTGGAGCCGATAACGACACGGCTGGCACCGGCTTTTAATAGCGCTTCTACGTCCTGCTCGGTGCGGATACCGCCGCCGATCTGAACCGGTACGCTAACGCCAGCCAGCAGCGTGGTTAACAGCGGGATCTGGCGGGCAGAAGGATCTTTTGCACCGGTCAAATCCACCAAATGCAGTACACCTGCACCTTGTTGCTGGTAATCCTGCAAGCGGGGGAGCGGATCGCTGCCGTACTGGCGCTGTTGGCCATAATCACCCTGATGCAGACGGACAACCTGTCCATCAATCAGATCTAATGCGGGAATAATCATGACGTTCTACATCTCCAGAAAGTTTTTCAGCAGCTGCGCGCCCGCAGCACCCGAACGCTCAGGGTGGAACTGCACGCCAAAGAAGTTATCTTTTTCCAGCGCGGCGGTGAAGGCTTCGCCATAGTTGGCTTGTGCAATCGTGTTTTCGCAGACCGGCATGGCATAGCTGTGAACGAAATAGAAATAGGCACCGTCATCGATATCGCGGAACAAGCGATGTCCGGCCTTTGGAATGACTTGATTCCAGCCCATATGCGGCAGCGGCAAGCCGTGGTCAACCATCTTTTTCACTGGCGTATCGACAATCCCTAGTGTAGGGATGCCGCCGTTTTCGTCGCTGTTTGTGCCCAGCAACTGCATGCCGAGGCAAATGCCGAGAACGGGCTGGGTACAGGCCTTGATCAACGCAATCAGGTCACGCTCTTCCAGTTGATTCATCGCGGCCTGCGCAGTACCAACGCCCGGCAGAAACAGCTTGTCCGCTTGCAGGACAATCTCGGCCTCGCGGCTTACAACGGGCGTATACCCCAACCGCTGCACGGCGTAGGTCACCGAAGAGAGGTTAGCGCAGCCGGTATCAAGAATGACGACCTTCATCAGAGCACTCCTTTAGAGCTCGGCAGCGTATCACCCTCGACGCGAATGGCCTGACGCAACGTGCGTCCGAAGACTTTAAACAGGCTTTCCACGCGGTGATGATCGTTACGCCCCTTGGTTTTCAGGTGCAGCGTACAGGCCATGGAATAAGACAGCGAGCGGAAGAAGTGTTCGACCATTTCCGTACTCAGGTCGCCGACGCGCTGGTAGCTGAATTCCGCTTTGTATTCCAGATGCGGACGGCCTGAAATATCCAGCGCACAGCGTGCCAGACACTCATCCATCGGTAGGACGAAGCCAAAGCGACCAATGCCGCGTTTGTCGCCCAGCGCTTTATTCAAGGCTTCGCCCAGCGCCAGACCGGTATCTTCCACCGTGTGGTGATCGTCAATGTACAGGTCACCTTTCACTTCAATGTTCATGCGGAACCCGCCGTGTGTGGCGATTTGATCCAGCATGTGATCGAAGAAGCCGACGCCGGTGTTGATTTTGCTGCCGCCTTCCTGATCCAGCCAGACGTTCACATCAATCGCGGTTTCACGCGTGACGCGGTTGACGTGCGCATGACGGTCACGCTTGGTCAGCTGGTTGGTAATCGCTTGCCAGTTCAGTCCACCGCGTTGGTAGAGCAGGCCGGTTATGCCCATATTCTGCGCCAGTTGAATATCGGTCTGGCGGTCGCCGATGACGTAGCTATTCGCCACATCCATCAGGCCATTATTCAAATAGGCGGTCACCAGTTCGGTTTTGGGTTTGCGGCAGGTGCAGTTATCCGCCGGTAAATGCGGGCAAATCAGCACGTGCTCAAAATGGATACCCTGTGATGTCAGAATCTGCATCATCAGGTTGTGCGGTGGATCGAAGGTTTCCTGCGGAAAACTATCGGTTCCCAGACCATCCTGATTGGTGATCATCACCAGCGTATAGCCCGCTTTTTGCAGCGCCAGCAGTGAGGGGATGACATCTGGTTCCAGCGCCAGTTTATCCAGACGGTCAACCTGAAAATCCTCAGGCGGTTCAGCAATCAATGTTCCGTCACGGTCGATAAAGAGGTATTTCTGGCCCACGTGAGCTCCTTAAAATTAAGCGTTGATGCCCGGCAATGATTGTAATGCAGCAACAACGCGTTCACATTCGTAGCGGTTGCCGATAGTAATGCGCAAACAGCCAGCGAGGCTCGGTTGCTTATTTTGGTCACGCAGAATAATGCCTTGATCCCACAGCGTTTTAAATACAGAAGGGGAGGCGGTAAAGCGCACCAGCAGATAGTTACTCTCGCTGGGGAAGATTTCTTCAATGCAGGGAATGTCTTTTAAGGCACCGCTTAGCCAGCGGCGAGCGGAGGTAATTTCCTCAACATTCGCCTTCATTTTAGCGATCCCTTCGTGGCTCAGCGCCTGTGCGGCGATATCGGCCACTGGGGTGGACAGCGGATAAGGGGCAATCACCTTCAGCAGAAGCTGAATCACTTCAGGGTTTGCCAGCGTGAAGCCACAGCGCAGCCCAGCGAGTGAAAAGGCTTTTGACAAGGTACGCAGAATCACCAAATGAGGAAACTCGGCCAGCCAGACTGAGGTGGTCGCCTGCGGACAGAATTCAATATAGGCCTCATCGATAACGACCAGCGCTTTGCCCTGTGCCAGCGTGAGCAACTGGCGTAAATCTTCCCGTGCAATCAGATTCCCGGTCGGGTTGTTCGGGCTGCACACGTAAATGACCTTCGTGCCATCCAGCTGCGCTTCAATCGCGTCGAGATCCAACTGCCAGTCTGCTTTACTGGCTACGGTGCGACGTTCCACGCCAAATGTTTCGGCGCTGACGGCGTACATGCCGTAGGTTGGCGGACAGAACAGGATGGCGTCTTTCCCCGGTTCGCAGAACGCGCGGATCAGCAGCTCGATACCTTCGTCGGCACCGCGGCTGACCAGAACCTGCTCCGGCGTTACGCCAGCATACTCGGCGTAACGGCTGATCACGGTGACCGGCTGACATTCTGGGTAGCGGTTCAGCGTTTGCAGCGTTAACTGAAATTCCGGCGCTTGAGGATATTCATTGGCATTCAACCAGACATCGCCGTTCCCACCCAGACGACGGGCAGATTGGTAGGGGGTCAACGCACGGACGTTGGCACGTGCCAGTTCTTCAATGCTGCTCATGCTTGCTCCTTCAGTGCTGCAACACGCAGGGTAACGGCGTTTTTGTGGGCGGTCAGCTGTTCGGCCTGTGCCAATATTTCTATGGTCGGCGCCAGTTGCAGTAACCCCTGCGGCGTGAGCTGCTGTACGGTCATGCGCTTCTGGAAATCTGCCAGACCCAGGCTTGAATAGGTCGAGGTATAGCCATAGGTCGGCAGAACATGGTTGGTGCCGGAGGCGTAGTCGCCAGCGGATTCCGGTGACCAGTCGCCAAGGAACACGGAACCTGCGCTGGTGATGCTATCAACCAGTGACTCGGCGTCGCGCGTCTGGATGATCAGGTGCTCTGGGCCATATTGATTGCTGATTTCAATGCACTGTGCCAAATCACGCGCAACGATGACGCGGCTGCTGGCAAGCGCCTGACGCGCGATGTCTGCACGGGACAGCTGCTTGAGCTGTTCTTCAACGGCGTCCGCCACGGCCTTAGCCATTGCTGCGTCAGGCGTGAGCAGAATGACCTGTGAGTCCGGGCCATGCTCTGCCTGTGATAACAGGTCGGAAGCGACAAACGCAGGCGTTGCACCACTGTCGGCGATCACCAGAACTTCGGATGGCCCAGCGGGCATATCAATGGCTGCGCCATCAAGCTGCTGGCTAACCTGACGCTTGGCTTCCGTCACATATGCGTTGCCGGGGCCAAAAATCTTATCCACGTTTGGCACGCTCTCGGTGCCAAACGCCATCGCGGCAATCGCTTGCGCGCCACCGAGCTGAAAGACTTCTTTAATGCCACACAGCTGTGCGGCATACAGAATTTCATCGGCAATCGGCGGCGGTGAGCACAGCACCACGCGACCACAGCCAGCGATGCGTGAAGGCGTTCCCAGCATCAGCACGGTTGACGGCAGCGGGGCAGAGCCCCCAGGAATATACAGTCCGACGGTTGCGATGGGGCGAGTGAGCTGCTGGCAACGTACGCCTGGCTGCGTTTCGATATCGACAACTGGCAGCTTTTGCGCGTTGTGGAATGTCTCGATATTACGCACGGCGATCGCCATCGCCTGTTTTACTTCATCGCCCAGACGGGCGGAGGCGGCAGCGATCTCAGCCTCGGTGACGCGAATCGCATTCACCTGAACCTTATCGAACTGCGCGCTGTAGTCGCGTAAGGCGTTATCACCACGACTTTTCACGTTTGCCAGAATATCGCTCACGACAGCGGTAATGCGATCTGACGCGGAAATCGCCGGACGAGTCAGTAGCTGACGCTGCTCTTCTACTGAACAGCGCTGCCAGTCAACGAGCGTGCTGAAGCTGCCAGTGCTTTTGGTGTTGTCAGCCATCGTCATCACTCCATCATTTTTTCAATAGGCAGGACCAGAATGGAGCTGGCACCTAATGATTTCAGCTTCTCCATGGTTTCCCAGAACAGCGTTTCGCTACTGACCATGTGCATGGCAACACGACGCTGATCGCCGGCCAGCGGCAGAATGGTCGGGCGCTCGGCACCAGGCAACAGGGCAATGATTTCGTCCAGACGTTCGCTAGGCGCGTGCAGCATGATGTATTTTGATTCACGTGCCTGAATTACGCCTTGCATACGGGTCAGCAGTTTGTCGATTAGCTGCTGTTTCTCTGCTGGCATTTCACCGTCGCGCTGAATCAGGCAGGCCTTGGAACGGTAAATAACTTCGACTTCGCGCAGTCCGTTGGCTTCCAGCGTGGCACCGGTTGATACCAGATCGCAGATAGCATCGGCCAGACCGGCACGCGGTGCTACTTCGACGGAACCGTTGAGCAGACAGGATTTGAAATTGACAGATTGTCTGTCGAGATATTGTTTGAGCAGGTGAGGATAAGAGGTGGCGATACGTTTGTTTTGCAGACATTCAGGACCGGTATAGGCTTCGTCCAGCGGCATCGCCAGCGACAGGCGGCAACCGCCGAAATCCAGACGACGCAGCGTGAAGTAACGCGGATCTTCGCCCTGTGCACGACGGTTTAACAGCTCTTCTTCCAGCACGTTTTCGCCGATGATGCCCAGATCGACCACGCCATCCATCACCAAACCGGGGATATCGTCATCGCGTACGCGCAGGATATCAATCGGCATATTCTCTGCGAACGCGATCAGACGCTGTTGCTGTAAGTTGATTTTGATCCCACAGCGTGCCAGCAGTTCGCGTGAATCGTCGCTCAGGCGGCCTGACTTCTGCATTGCTATCCGTAAACGTGTTTTATCCAGCATGGAAACCTCATTAACCTGTCAAATTTAAATTTTTGGAAATAGAGCGCGCATAAAAAAACCCTCGGAAGTTGATCTTCCGAGGGCTCTCTTTGTGTTCTGCGCCACTGGAAGATCTTAACGTCTTCCAGCACCAACTGCCCGAAAGACTAATCAGGATGATGGTGATGATGGTGGTTAAACAGAACGCGTGTCATAAGTTGTCTCTTTGTTGTGTCAATGATTGTTAAATCAATAGCTGCTGCTTACTAGATAACCTAAACCATGTATGGGCCCTCGTGCAACTCTTTTTTAGCGCTGATTGGGGGTACGCATTGTTGTGTGAGCAGTTGAGTTGAAAGAGCGGGGGGCGAACAAAGCACATGAGTATCAAAATCTAATAGATAATAATGGATATAAACTATATTGAAGTTAACGATAAGGATAATAAATGATAATTCTATGAATGCATGATTTTGTTTTTTTATTAAATGCTAATTTAATTCTCTTTGGGGAAGTTGTAAGATATTTCATAAGAGTTGGTCTTATACGCATCACTAATTTAATGATTCTTGTGAGAACGAGAAAAATTAGTGATGCGACATAATAGTCACTGTCTGAAATGTGTATTTAAATTATTGCTGGAATGATATAGCTATCAAACTAATAGTGTGATTGGTTTTTTATAACGTTAAGGTCGTAGTGTGGAGAAATATTTCCCATTGCTAATAAAAAGTAGAAGTTAATTTATGTGATTAATATAAGGATATAGAAATGAAATACAGTGTACGATCTTGCTTAATGATAGGAGCGCTGGCGCTCTATGGTTCTTTCTCCATTGCTGATGTTATCGCTGAAACAACAAGGCCAGCAGTAATTAAATATTCTGTTTATGGAGGTGAAGAACTGGTAAGAGTCGCACAGGATTGGAATGCAACATTCCCATCTTTAGTAACTAAAGGTGCCACGCAAACAGGCTCTTTTCCGATGTACAATACCTACAGCCAATATTCGACAAATGTTACATATCAAAACAAAGCTGGAGAGAAATGTAAATTTACAGCGGGATATGTGTTAAATAATATTGGCCCAGTGTTTAGTTCTTCGGCAGAGAAACTAACGTCAGGTGCATATTGCTCAATTAGCATCTATCCTCGATATAGCAAACCATACGAATTCACTATGGACATATCAATGTTTTAATGATTAATCGTTCATTCTATTCACGTTGGGGATGCTAATGCACGCCCCAACGTTTTCTCTGATTAACCGCTGCATGTTATCCCATCAAGTTGTTGTCTCTTGTCCCATCAAATATTATCGCTCTCCTGCTAAAGGTGATGAACAGCTATAATGACGGTTTAGCATCATAGGGTGAGCATCGTTTATCTTATTAGCACCACGATAGCCGAAGTAAGATGATTCCTCATGAGGGGGATGGCAATGAAAAAAGTATCGATTGTTGGATTGGGCTGGTTGGGTATGCCACTGGCTCTGGCGCTGAATGGGCACGGCTACCACGTGACAGGGACGAAAACCACTCAGGATGGCGTGGAAGCGGCGCGAATGAGCGGCATTGAGTGCTATCAACTGGCGCTGACGCCGGAACTGGAATGCGACGCAGACGAGCTTAGCGCGCTATTACAGGTTGACGTGTTGATCGTGACCTTGCCCGCCAGCCGAACGGCGGAAGGGGGCGAAGGGTATGCGCAAGCGGTACAGCAACTGGTGAATATGGCGCGTGTGTTTCATGTCCCGCGTATTATCTTCACCAGTTCAACCTCGGTTTATGGCGATAGCAGCGGCACGGCAAAAGAAAACTCGCCGCTACAGCCGACGACGGTAGCAGGGAAAACGCTGGTGTCCCTCGAACAGTGGTTGCAGCATCTACCTGATACCTCCGTGGATATCTTGCGTCTTGCGGGGCTGGTCGGCGGTGAACGCCATCCTGGGCGTTTCCTTGCGGGCAAAACCAATCTGCCGCGCGGTAACCAGGGCGTGAATCTGGTGCATCAGGAAGATGTGCTGGCGGCGATCCTGCTGCTACTTAAGCTACCAAACGGTGGGCATATCTATAACCTGTGTGCGCCAGAACATCCGGCCAAACAGGATTTTTACCCTGAGCAGGCGCGCAGATTGCACCTGTCTCCGCCGCAGTTTGCACCCGTAACCGACAGCGATCAGGGGAAGATTGTTGATGGGCAGCGTATCTGCCATGAACTTGGGTTTGAGTATCAGTACCCTAATCCTTCAACGATGCCGCTGAACGAGGGTTTGTCGCGCTAACCGCAATGCGTGCTGCTTTATTTGCCACGATGTTTGCCACGATTTTTTGATACCGCAACAGGGGTTCTGATACGCCCGGATGTGTGTGAAGCATCCGGGCGAGAGGTGTTAAAACGACGTCCAGTCGCCTTCTGACGATGCGGCTTTTTTGTCTGTCGTTGACACACGTTTTGGCAGCGCGTGTCGTGACGTAGAGGATGATGGGCGTGAGCCCGCGCGGTTATCCGATTGGGACACTCGGAAGTGCTCAAGCAGCTTCTCCAACAGCACGGCCTGTTCTTCCAGCGAGTTGGCAGAAATGGAGGATTCCATTACCAGCGAGGCGTTCTGCTGCGTCGTGGTGTCCAGTTCACTGATCGCCTGTGCAATTTGCCCAATTCCCCGACTCTGTTCTTCAGAGGCGGAGGAAATTTCTCCCATGATGTCGTTCACGCGGGAAACGGAATCGACGATTTGCTCCATGGTTTCTCCTGCAACCGCCACAAGATGACTCCCCGCATTGGTGCGCTCAACGGACTCTGCGATCAGGGACTCAATGTCTTTGGCGGCCTGAGAGCTGCGCTGCGATAAACTGCGAACTTCGCCTGCGACCACGGCAAAACCACGTCCTTGTTCACCGGCACGCGCGGCTTCCACCGCCGCGTTCAGCGCCAGAATGTTGGTCTGGAAAGCAATGCTATTGATGACGGTAGTAATATCGGCGATTTTTTTGGAGCTGGCCGCGATATTGTCCATGGTCGTCACAACCTGTTTCACGACTTCGCCGCCTTTCAGCGCATTCTTGGAGGCATCGGCAGCGATCTGGCTGGCATGTTTGGCGTTGTCGGCGTTGTTTTTCACCGTTGACGTCAATTCTTCCATGCTAGCCGCGGTTTCAACGACGGCTGCCGACTGCTGCTCGGTGCGCGATGATAGATCGCTATTGCCTGTGGCAATTTTGCTTGCCGACTGGCTGACGCTACCGACGCTATCCCGCACTTCGGAGATAACGTGACGCAGCTGTTCATTCATCGTCCCCATCGCGTGAGTGAGTCGCCCCAGTTCATCGTGGCGATCGGTCTGAATTGAGGTGGTTAGATCGCCACTGGCAATACGTTCCGCCAGCGACAGGTTATGGATGATGGGTCTGGTGATAATCCGGGTGATGTAGATCGAAATAATGATACCGATGATGACGGCGATGAGACCGATAATCATGGTAATGGTGGCGGAGTTATAGGCCAGTTCATCGTTTTTCGCTTTGATAATGGCCGTCAGCGCGTTGATGTCTGCGCTGCTTTTCGTTCCTGCTCTCATGACCAGATATTCTGCTTTTTTCACGTCATCAAAAGCGGTGTAATAGTCTGCATTAATCTGTTGATATTGCTTGATGTAATTTCGCAATGCGTCAGCCTGACCTTTCAGATCGGCAGGTAAAATCGGTAAGGCCTGATAGGCTGATTCCGTTTCCGCATAACGGTTATTCAGTGCAGTGATTGTTTTCTCATCTTTTGTTATTTGCAGCTCATAACTCAGCTTTTGCACTTCACTTAACAAGAAAGCCAATCTGCTCATCGCGTAATAAGCATCGTTATCGGGGAATGAGCTGGTGCTATGAATGGTCTGTGCAACAGGTTCCAGCGTGGCTTGTGCATGCAGCTGATTCATTTTTCCCTGAATCCCAACCGCTTTTTGTGTTGCAACAGACATACCGGATACCGATGTCTGAAAGCCCTCTAAGTTTTCTTTTAAGCTATTGATGTGGCCTAACTCATCGGCGCTCCAGGCCAGAGTTTTTGCGCTGTCTGTTAAGTCTGTCGCGCTTTTAACAAATTTCGCCAGAATATCTTTTGTCTTCTCATCGGGGGCGTAGAAATATTTCACGCGGTTTATTTTTGCCTGAAATACCTCAATATTGATGCTGTAAATAAGATTGGTTTTTTCATAGATATCTTTGATGTCTTTAAATCTTTTTGTACTAAGCGATGAGGCAACAATAACGAGTAATAAAATAATGCCAAATCCCGCATACAGTTTATGTGCGATTTTTGTGTTACGGATTCGACTAGCAAGATTCTGCATTATAACTCTCCATGTATAACGATTTTAGTAATAATGACTACGGTTTTATTGCTAACGATTATTTCACTGTTAACGACGATGTCGTTTCTAACTACTGTAACTACTATGAGTTATCGGGTTTTCTTATCACGATGTTAGAGCCAAAGTAGGGGATAATAACATTTTGTGATGGGTATCAAAGCGGGCTGTGCAAATGCATAGTCTTTTATGGGAATACGGCCAAAATAACGTAGCTTACTGATTATTTAACGATTTATTTATCATTGAAATAATATTCTATTGGTGAATTCAGCCCTGACGTCATATCAGGGCTGAGGGATCGAACGTTAGAAGTTAGGAGTTAGAACGTTGTCCAGCCTGAGTCCTGCGACTGTTTTGATGCAGGCGGCAGGCGTTTCTGCTGTGGCGGTAAACCTGAGAGACTTGTTTTGGATTTGCGCCCTTCGTGATCGGATAGGCGGAAATTCGCTACCATGCTTTCCAGTATCGCAGACTGTTCTTCCAGCGAGTTAGCGGAGATCGAGGATTCCATCACCAGCGCTGCATTCTGCTGTGTGGTGGTGTCCAGTTCGCTGATGGCACGGGAGATTTGCTCAATGCCGCGGCTTTGCTCATCGGAGGCGGAGGCAATTTCCCCCATGATGTCGTTAACCCGCGAGACAGAGGAGACAATCTGATCCATCGCCGTTCCCGCATTGGCGACTAACTGCGTACCCACATTAATACGCGACACTGATTCAGATATCAGGCTGGCGATTTCTTTTGCGGCTTGCGAGGTGCGTTGAGAAAGTGTCCGCACCTCGCTGGCAACCACGGCAAATCCACGGCCTTGCTCACCGGCTCGCGCGGCTTCTACCGCGGCGTTCAGCGCCAGAATATTGGTCTGGAACGCAATGCTGTTGATAACGGCAGTAATGTCGGCAATCTTCCGTGAGCTGTCTGAAATGCCTGACATGGTATCAACCACATTCCGAACCACTTCGCCGCCTTTGTGCGCATTTTGCGAGGCTTCGGTACTGATTTGGCTCGCCTGTTTGGCGTTCTCGGCGTTGTTTTTCACGGTCGACGTCAGTTCTTCCATACTGGCGGCGGTTTCTACTACGGCGGCAGACTGCTGCTCGGTGCGCGAGGAGAGGTCGCTATTACCCGCGGCAATCTTGGCCGCAGAGGTTGACACGCTGTCCACGCTGTCACGCACATCGCTGATCATATGGCGCAGCTTTTCGTTCATTCTCCCCATGGCGGCCGTTAGCTGACCCAGCTCATCATCGCGATCGGCCACGATGGTTGAGGTTAGATCGCCTGCGGCGATTTTTTCCGCCAGAGAAAGGTTGTGAATCACAGGGCGGGTGATTTGGCGGGTAATCAGCAGCGAGATGATAATGCCGATCACGATGGCGATGAGGCCAATGATCATCGTGATAGTCGCGGAACCGTATGCCAGTGCGTCATTCTTCTCTTTGACGATAGCGATAAGCGCTTTAATGGAGGCGCTGCTTTTATCTCCGCCGACCTTCACGCCGTCTTCGGCTTTTTTCAGGCCGTTGATGCTCTGGAAGTAGTCAGCGTTGAGCTTTTTATAGCTGGTGACATAGCTTCGCAGGCCCTCGGCGGCGACCTGTTGTTCAGGCGTCAGTGCCGCAGTGGCGGCCTGATAGCTGCTGTCAAAGCGACCAAAAGCCTCATCAAGCTTCTTCGCGGCATCGGCATTTTGCTTAAGCTGTAGTTCATAGGATAACTGCTTGAGTTCTGAAACCTGCGCTGCCAAATCTTCAGCCTGATATTGCGTCGTGCTATCAGAAGGCTGCTGGCGCAGTTTGGCGTAAAAATCCGTAGTAATGTTTTGACCGTTGGCGGCGCTGATTTTGTCGCGATTTTCTACCACGCGCTGCGTGGCTTTCCCCATCTCGGTGATCGCGTTCTGGAATTCGGTCAGATTCTGGCCGAGATCGTTGACGAGGGGCGCGCCTTCTGGACTCCATGAGAGCGTTTTCGCTTCCGTGGTTAACTCCGATGCATGTTTAACGAAGCCCGCCATGGTTTCACGCGACTTCTCTTCATACGAATAAAAATACTTCAGGCGGTTTATTTTGGCCTGAAAGACTTCGATGTTGATGTTGTAAATAAGATTGGTTTTTTCATAGATATCACGAATTTCTCTGAAGCGACCTGCGCTCAGTAGCGATGCAATGATGACCAGTAGCAGGATCACCCCAAACCCAAGATACAGCTTTTGGGATATTTTAAGATTTCTAATTTTTTTGGCTAAGAACATGACGTCTCTCCGGGGATGAATTACTGGTGTCAGGTAAAAAATCAATCAAGGTATGACCCATAATGCTTATCGGATTTATAGTGGTTTTTTTTAGTGTGAGTGAAGAAACTAATAATAATTTGTGAGGCTTCTCTCTTATTTTTGGACAACTGCACAGCAGGCACCGGTTGAATTACCAATCTGCGTTATGTTAACCGTTATAAGAATAAACACAGAAAATCGTGATTGTTTTTTTAATTTTTAAAAACTTGAGAGGAAATGGGTTAATTTAGACATATATTGAAATATAAGTAGGATGAAAATAACGAATAGTTAAGTTTGGACGTAATATTGCTGACGCGTACCCAAGTAGTGAATGACGTTATTACTTTATCTGACTTTTATCTCAATTTTTATCGTACATCATCGTCTGGCTGCGCTGGATGCCCTATGACGGCTAACCTCGCCGTCATAGGACAGGGCTACAAGATCTAGCCGCTGCTTTTTGTGCGATACAGCCGACGTGGATGACCAATCTTGCCGTAACGCATTTCGATATCGAGGAACTGATTTTCAACGCAGAACTCTAGGTAACGGCGCGCCGTCGTTTTACTGAGTCCGGTTTTTTCGACGATATCATCGACAGAAAAGAGTGTATCGCCGCCATCGTTGGCAAAAATCTGCTTGATCAGCCCCAGCGTGTTCTCTTCAATGCCTTTTGCTGATGAGGAGGTGGCTGTGCCGGACGATTGCAGCTGATAGAGAATATCGACGTTCTGCTGATCGACAATTTTGTAAGTGTGCTGGGTTTTCACGAATTGAATAAATCGCTCCAGCGAAGAGCGCAGCCGTGGGTAGGAAAGCGGTTTGATAATGTAGTCAAAGGCCCCGCAGCGAATCGCCTGAGCGCAGGTATTCATATCGCTGGCGGCGGTAATAAAGATGACGGAACAATCCATCCCTTTTAGTAGTTGGCTTTCAATCAGCGACACCCCTTCGCCGTCAGGCAAATAGTTATCCAGCAGGATCAGGCGCGGCCTGTGCTGCTGAAGGAGCTTTTTGGCTTCAAAAAGCGTAGCGGCAATCCCTACGACACGCAGATTGAAATGTTTCTCAATAAATTCAGCATGAATATTTGCCAGCTTACTTTCATCTTCAACGATTAAAACATCGAAATGTTCAGTGTGCTGCATGGTGTAAATCCCTGTTAGTCTCTGAATTATAAAATAGTGTGTCCGCTATACCTCAAGCGGTCTGTGCGTTATTCAATACGCTGCCGCTCAAATTATGGGGGGGACATCGGAATAAATAGGGAAAATATGCTGCCATTCGGCTGGTTGGCCGAGACTTCGATCATTCCCTGAGCCTGATTGACGTAGCTGGCGACCAGATGCAGCCCCAGCCCGTGATCGCCCTGCGTTTTGCTGGTCACGCCCATTTCAAACAGGCTATCGGCAATGGCCGGATCGATACCCGTTCCCTGATCGGCGATTTCAATGACCAGCTCTTGTTCGCTGTTATAGATGTACACCTCGACAGGATAGTGTGGCGCGGTGGTGGCTAATGTGGCTTCCATCGCGTTATCCAGCAAATTACCAATGATGGACATCAGCTCCGTTTCGCTCAGCGCGGGGGGAATGTGGGTGAGCTGGCAGCGTGGGTCGAAAACAATCTCAATGCCTTTTTCCCGTGCTGTCGCGTACTTGCCCAGCAGCAGCCCGCACAGCGCCGGCGAACAGAAGCGGCGCGAAACAAAATCCAACACCACCTGCGCGCTTTCCGACTGCGCTTCAATATATTTGATGGCTTCGTCATAGCGTTTTAGGTGCAGCAGTCCGGCCAGCGTCGCCGTCCAGTTCAGCTGCTCGTGGCGCAAAATGCGCAGACTATTCGCGTAACGTTTCACCTGACTGAGTTGCATGCTAAGCGTATGAATATCGTTTTTACTGCGGAAGCTGATGACCCAACCCTGAAGTTCATCCTCCAGCATAATCCGCACCCGGCTGGCAATCACGGTGGCGTGGTTAAAACGACAGATTTCATCGTGGGTGTCGCTGTTCCACATGGTCTCGCCGGAGAAGAAGGGCACGGGTTTAATGACGGTATCAATCGGCTTGCCGCGCAACAGATAGGACGGTTCGTTCAGCCCTAGGATTTCTTTGGCGGCATGGTTAATGGCGGCAATGCGGTGCTGCTTATCGATGGCGATCACCCCTTCATAGATCGATTCAAGCAGCGCCTTCTGCTGCCTGACCAGCATACGAATCTCAAGCGGTTCGAGGCCAAACATCTGTTTCTTCAGATTACGCGAGAACCACCAGGAGAAGATAAACAGAGCAACAAACATTGCCAGAATCGCCAGTAGGATATGCGCCAGTTTACTGAATGTCAGGTTATCGATATGGGTTTTCAGATAGCCGACGGAGACAATACCAATAACCTGACCGTCAGCCACGATCGGCGCTTTGCTGCGTAGAGAAATGCCAATACCGCCCCGGCGCACGGTGATCGTGCTTTTCCCAGCGAGAACCTCAACATTATCACCGCCCACCATCTGCGTGCCGACAAGGCTGGCATCTTCAGAATGAAACAGGTGATGCGCCTGATTATCCCCGATCACGATATAGCTGGCGTCGCTGCGCAGCTTCAATTGCTGGACGAGCGTGCTTATCTGCTTAATGTCTTTATTCTTCACCGACTCAATTAGGGACGGAATGATGGCGATTTCTCTGGCCTGTACCTGCGCTCGTGTACCCAGCTCGGAATAGAGCTGCTTATCGATATCGTGATAATAATAAATACCCGTCATCAGAAGTAACGAAGAGAAGAAGACGATCAAATAGATAAATAATTTGATATGAAAGGAAAGTCTCACTCTCATGATGTGCGGTAGCCTGCTGGTGAACGAAAAATAGCTGATGAATTTATCACGAATGGTAATAAGAATGGGCTGAGAGGAAAAAACTTGTGAGCAATAACACGTTTAAATATGTTGCTACCAATATGATGATGGTAATAAATAGATAAAATTAAACGCATCTGTTTTCTTTAATAAACAACTTAATTACGTTTTATCAACATAGTCATTTTTAGGAAATAAAAACCATAAACTCCATAGAAACCGTAAAGTTTATTTTGAGCGTAAAATCAGCTAACCGCCTGCGTAATAAACGATTTTTGAATATAAATCATAAAAACCATAAACGCCTTTAAAACTCGTTTTTTAATTTGAAGGGAATCACATAATAATAGGTAATCGCCCCCTATCATTCGCGGACAAAATAAAACGGGGACAGAGTGATGAGTACGACTGATGATTCATATATTGTGGTAAATAATGAGGCGGCTGGGAAGGCCTCATTAAAGGAAAAATGGTGGCACGTTCTGGATACCTATAAAGTAGGTATTATCCCTGTGCCACTCTTTGTGCTGGCGGGGGTATTAATCGGCATCGACTGCCTGAGTGGCAAATTGCCGAGCGACATCGTCGTGATGGTGGCGACGCTGGCATTCTTCGGGTTTGCCTGTGGCGAGTTTGGTAAACGTCTGCCGATTATCGGCAAGATGGGGGCGGCGGCAATCTGTGCGACCTTTATCCCCTCGGCGATGGTGCATTATGGCCTGCTGCCGGACGTTGTCGTTGAATCCACGACCAAGTTCTATAAAAGTACCAACATCCTGTATCTCTACATCTGCTGCATTATTGTCGGCAGCATCATGAGTATGAATCGGCAGACGCTGATTCAGGGCTTCCTGCGTATTTTCTTCCCTATGCTGTGCGGTGAAATCGCTGGGATGCTGGTGGGCATGGGCGTCGGTATTGCGCTCGGCCTGGATCCATTCCAAATCTTCTTCTTCCTGATTCTGCCGATTATGGCAGGTGGGGTGGGTGAAGGCGCTATCCCGCTGTCCATCGGCTATGCCACGATTCTGCATATGGATCAGGGCGTTGCACTGGGGCGCGTCTTGCCTATCGTTATGCTGGGTAGCCTGACCGCGATCATCCTTGCCGGTGTTCTGAATCAGTTGGGTAAACGCTTTCCACACCTGACTGGTGAAGGCGAACTGATGCCGAATAAAGACAATAATCTGGGCGGTGGCGCAAGCAGCACACCGGTTTCTGCCTTTAGCGGCAAAGCCGACGTCACGACGATTGCCTCTGGCGCACTGCTGGCCATCCTGCTGTATATGGTGGGTATGCTTGGTCACAAAGTCATTGGCCTGCCTGCACCGGTTGGCATGCTATTCGCGGCGGTGCTGGTGAAGCTGGCTCACGGTGTTTCACCGAAAATGCTGGAAGGTTCTCAGGTCGTTTACAAGTTCTTCCAGACCTCTGTGACGTATCCGATTCTGTTTGCCGTTGGCGTGGCGATTACGCCGTGGCAGGAGCTGGTGAACGCTTTTACGATTCAAAACCTGCTGGTGATTATTTCTACCGTAGTGACGCTGGTCGCGACCGGCTTCTTTGTGGGTAGAAAAATCGGTATGCATCCGATTGATGTTGCCATTATTTCCTGCTGCCAAAGCGGACAGGGTGGTACTGGTGACGTCGCGATTCTGACGGCAGGCAACCGTATGGTGCTGATGCCATTCGCGCAGATTGCGACGCGTATCGGCGGTGCGATTAACGTTTCGATTTCACTGCTCGTGCTCGCCAACTTTTTAGTCTGATGTCATTCAGAAAATAAAAAGGCGCGGAGCTAAATAAGTATTACGTTGAAAAATGAGCTGAGCTAACAGAATAAAAACCGCCACTGCACGTGGGTTTATTTTGCACAGGAAATATTATGAAACTTGCAAGCTATCGTTATAACGGTAAGGACAGTTACGGCATTTATACACCAACGGGATTAATCGATCTCGGCGGTAAAATTGGCCACCGTTACCCCGATCTGAAAACACTGCTGGCGCAGAATGCGCTACACGTGGCACACGAATTCAGTATGAGCACGCCGGATATTCCGGTCGCGGATGTGACGTTCTTACCGGTTATTACCGCACCAGGGAAAATACTGTGCGTGGGGATGAACTACGCCGCTAAGCGTCAGGAATTTAATGAAGAGAATCCCGCGCCAACCTTATTTGTGCGCTTTGCGGATTCACAAACCGGACATGCGACGCCGGTGATCAAACCGCATTATTCCAGCGAGTTCGATTATGAAGGCGAGCTGGCGGTCGTTATCGGTAAAGGTGGACAGAATATTGCTCAGGATGTCGCGCTCTCTCATGTTGCAGGCTACAGCTGCTACATGGATGGTTCTGCGCGTGACTGGCAGCACAGCTGGTTTACCGCAGGCAAGAACTGGCAGAAAACTGGTGCGTTCGGCCCCTATCTGACTACCACGGATGAAATTCCCGATCCGCATGTGCTGGCAATCCGTACGTATCTGAATGGCCGCATGGTGCAGGACGACAATACCAGCAGCATGATCCACAAAGTTGCGGAATTGATTGAATACATCAGCACCTTCACCGAGCTAAGCGCAGGCGACGTGATCATTACCGGTTCACCGGGCGGCGTGGGTAAAAAACGCAATCCGCCGCTGTTTATGAAAGCGGGTGACTGTATTGAAGTTGAAATCGAAAACATTGGCCATTTGCGTAACACGATAGTGGATGCCGCTGCGCCGGTGAAATCAGTTCCGGCAGCCGCTGAAGCCGTCGCGCACTGAATATCCGTGTCAGTACCAGGCTGCCGGCACTAAATCGGCAGCCTGCAATAGATTGTCTAAATAATTCGAGTTGCAGGAAGAACCGCGATGTATGCCAATGATTCCGTCTTTTTTGACACGCTGGATGTGCGCCTTCGGGAGCAGGAGAGGGACGCGGTGCGCCAGTTCCTTGCACACTGCCAGCTCGGCATGGATGACGATATTGACATCGTGGTGGTTGGTAAACGGGGCGGGCGGCTGATTGCCTGCGCGGGACTGGCCGCCAACACCATTAAGTGTGTTGCGGTCGATCCGGAATTCAGACACCTCAATCTGGGCGTGCAGGTGGTGAATGAAGTGATGCAGCAGGCAGCGCAGCGCGGTCACTTCCACCTGTTTCTCTATACCCGACCGGAAAATGTCGACATCTTTCGCGGATGTGGCTTCTACCCACTGGCGTGCTATCAGGACAGCGCGGTGCTGATGGAAAACACGCCGATTGGCATCCAGCAGTATTGCCAGTCTTTGGCAGCCTTTGCGCACCCTGAACCGCTTGCCACGCGAACAGATAAAAACATCGGCGCGATCGTGATGAACGCGAACCCCTTCACGCTGGGTCACCGCTATCTGGCGGAGCATGCTGCACAGTCGTGTGACTGGCTGCACGTATTCGTAGTGCGGGAAGACGTGTCCTTTTTCCCATTCAGTGAACGTCTGGAGATGGTGCAGCGTGGCGTGGAACACATCCGCAATGTGACGGTACATGCCGGTTCGAACTACATGATCTCTAAGGCGACCTTTCCCGGCTATTTCCTGAAGGAAGAGAAACTCATCACCCGTGCCCATGCGGCGCTGGATTTAATCATTTTCAGGAAGTATATCGCACCGGCGCTCGGCATTACCCAGCGCTTTGTCGGCACCGAACCCTTTTGCCCGGTGACGTATCAGTACAACCAGGACATGCACTACTGGCTGGAGAAAGACCAGACGGTGTCTTCCCCGGCGTTAAACGTGGTTGAAATTGAACGTAAACGGCAAACCTCAGGACTGGCTATTTCCGCCTCGGAAGTCAGGAAATTACTCAAACTTCGGCAGTACAGCCGTATTCAGGACATCGTGCCAGCCTCAACCTTTGCGCATTTACAGCGCTATTACGAACCCGAATACGCGTAATTAAAATTAATCAGGATAAGTCTATGAAGATTGTTAAGGAGTCCTTAGCGGGTACCTTTGAATCCAGCGATTTGCTGGTCAAAGTGGCACCGGCTGACGGGAAACTCACCGTGATCATCAACAGTGAAGTGATGAAGCAGTTCGGTCACCAAATCAAACAGGTCGTGAATGACACGCTGAAAGAGCTGGGCGTACAGGAAGGGACGATCATTGTGGATGACAAAGGCGCGCTGGATTGTGTCATCCGTGCTCGCGTGCAAAGCGCGGTACTGCGCGCCGCAGACGGACAGCAGATTGAATGGGAGAAATTGTAATGAATAAACTTCGCCGCAGTATGTTATTCCTCCCGGGCGCGAACGCCGCCATGCTGTCCAATGCGTTTATCTACAAGCCTGACTCCATTATGTTCGATCTGGAAGATGCCGTTTCCCTGCGCGAGAAAGATACCGCGCGCCTGCTGGTTTTCCATGCGCTCCAACACCCGATGTACCGTGATATTGAAACCGTGGTACGCATCAACCAACTCAGTACGCCGTTTGGCCTGCTGGATCTGGAAGCGGCTGTGCGCGGCGGTGCCGATGTGATTCGCCTGCCGAAAACCGATTCCACCGACGATGTCGATGAGCTGGAACACCATCTGGTTCGTATCGAGAAAGCCTGTGGCCGTGAAGTTGGCTCTACGCGCATCATGGCCGCGATTGAGTCGGCGGTGGGCGTGATTAACGCCGTTGCGATTGCACGCTCTTCCGAGCGCATGATTGGGATTGCGCTGGCGGCGTTCGACTATGTCATGGATATGCAGACGGAACGCGGTGACGGCACAGAGCTGTTTTATGCTCGTTGCGCGGTGCTGCACGCGGCTCGTGCTGCCGGTATCGACGCCTTCGACGTGGTCTATCCCAACGTGAATGACGATGCGGGCTTCCTGAAAGAGGTCGATCTGATCCGCAGACTGGGCTTCAACGGCAAATCCCTGATCAACCCACGCCAGATTGAGCTGTTACACAACGCTTATGCCCCAACACAGGATGAAGTGGACTATTCCCATCTGGTGATCAAAGCCGCCGACGAGGGCGAACGTGCCGGTCTGGGCGTTATTTCCCTGAACGGGAAAATGATCGACGGGCCGATTATCGCCCACGCCAGAAGCGTGCTGGGACGTGCTCAGGCCTCCGGCGTTCGCAAATAGCCATTGCGTGATTGCACCGCAATTGCCGCTTTCAGGAATCACAGGATTAGACAATGAGTCATTTTATTGAAGCACTGCAAAAGCAGTACCCAGAAAAACGCCATCTGCAACCCTTCGTCAACGCTAATCAACATACGCCGTGGCTGAATGATGTCGCACAAAAACATGAACGCAAACTGTGCGCCGATCTGGAAGAGGCGATTCGTCACAGCGGACTGAAAGACGGGATGACGATCTCTTTCCACCACCATTTCCGCGAAGGCGATAAAGTCATTAATCGGGTGATTGATACGCTGGCACGGATGGGGTTTCGCGATCTGACGCTGGCATCCAGCTCGCTGATGAGCTGTAACGCGTCGCTGATCGACCATATTAAAGCGGGCGTAGTCAGCCGGATTTACACCTCGGGGATGCGCGGCAAGCTGGCTGATGCCATTTCTCACGGATTAATGAAAGAACCGGTACAAATTCATTCCCACGGCGGTCGCGTTCATTTGCTGCAAAGCGGCGAACTGAATATCGACGTCGCTTTTTTGGGGGTTCCGTGCAGCGATGAATTTGGCAACGCCAATGGCACCGCAGGGAAATCAAGCTGCGGCTCGTTGGGCTATGCGATGGTCGATGCGCAGTTTGCCCGTAAAGTGGTGTTGCTGACCGAAGCGCTGGTGCCGTTCCCGAACATGCCGGCCAGCATTGTGCAGGATCAGGTGGACTACATCGTTCAGGTCGATGAAGTTGGCGATCCGGCCAAAATCAGCGTAGGCGCGGCACGCGTCACCAGCAACCCGCGCGAGCTGTTGATTGCTCGTTCTGCGGCAGACGTGATTGAACATGCTGGTTATTTCAAAAATGGTTTCTCGATCCAGACCGGTTCCGGCGCAGCCTCGACGGCCTGTACGCGTTTCCTCGAAGATAAAATGCGTCAGCAGAACATCGTGGCGCGCTTTGCCCTCGGCGGCATCACGGGCGGTATCGTCGATCTGCACGAAAAAGGGCTGATCGAAAAACTGATCGATACCCAATGTTTCGATGCCAATGCGGCCGCATCGCTGGCGAAGAACCCGAATCACGTCGAGATTTCCACTAACGTTTACGCCAACCCCAGCTCTAAAGCGGCCTGCTGCGATCAACTGGATATGGTAATTCTCAGCGCGCTGGAAATTGACACCGACTTTAATGTCAACGTGATCACCGGTTCAGATGGTGTGATGCGCGGTGCGTCCGGCGGACACTGTGACGTCGCAACGGCAGCAAACCTGACCATCGTTGTTGCGCCGCTGATTCGTAGCCGCATCCCTACCGTGGTGCGTCAGGTGACGACGCGGGTTACGCCGGGAGAAAGTATTGACGTACTGGTGACCGATCATGGGATTGCGGTCAACCCAGCTCGACCTGAGGTTGCTGAACGTCTGAAACAGGCGGGGCTGACGGTGATGACGATTGAAGCGCTGTATCAGCGTGCGATTGCGTTGGTGGGTGAACCACGTGCTATCGAGTTTCACGATCGCATCGTCGGCGTTATTCGCTATCGCGATGGCAGCGTGATTGACGTCGTTCGTCAGGTGAAAGAAGCCGACGAATAAGCGGTAAACGCATGAGGGAATCGACGATGACAAAGACTGTTTCCATCTCGCTGGAAACCTTACTCGCGGCGAAGGAACGCCGCGCAGTTCGCCAACAAGAATGGCTTGCCCGCCACGGTGCGACGCTGGTGTCGCTGACGCTGGTCACGCCGGGGCCGGTAAAAGATAGCGAAGGCTATCGGCAGGTGATGGCCGAAGCTATCAAGGCATTCACGTTTCTATGTCAGACCAGAGGTTGGACGGTGCTGGAACAGCAGACATGCTGGCTGGCAACGGGGGCGGAAGGGCTGTGGGCGATCACCAAAGATGCGCTGTCCGTGAAGGCAGCGACCATTGCGCTGGAAGATAGTCATGAACTGGGACGGCTATGGGATTTCGACATCTTCAGCCCGGAAGAGGGATCGATTGGCCGGTCGATGCTGGCGCACAGCGGGCGAACGTGCCTATTGTGCGACCAGATGGCACACGCCTGTAGCCGTTCACGCCGTCATTCGCTGCCTGAGCTACTTGAGCACATTGAGGAAAAGGTTAATGCCTACTTTACGCCAGCCTGACGGTGTACTGTCGGCTGCGGTATCCCGTTCCGCAGTCGGTGATTATCGGGAGCGCGACGCGCTACCGGATATCGACCGGCGCGTGGCGAATGCGCTGACGATGGAAGTGATGTTGACGCCGAAGCCTGGACTGGTGGATCGCGCCAATAACGGATCTCACCGCGATATGGATGTCGCGCTGTTTCAGATCAGCATTCAGGCGATTTCCCCCTGGTTTCGGCATTTTACCAACGCGGGTTATCAGCACGCTAACACACCACTAGCGCAGCTGCTGTCTCAGGTTCGACCTATCGGCATCGCCTGTGAACAGGCGATGCTGTCAGCGACGAAAGGTGTGAATACCCATAAAGGTGGGATTTTCGCATTTGGCCTGCTGTGTACCGCAGCCGGTTGGCTGGCAGGGCGGGGAGAGCGTGTAACACAGCGCAGCCTGTGCGATAGCGTCGCGGCAATGTGTCACGATTTGGTGCGAAATGAGCTGGAGACGTGTTCTGGTGCGGCGACGGCGGGCGAACATCTCTATCAGCGCCATGGCCTGACAGGGGCGAGGGGAGAAGCCGCCAGCGGTTTTAGTACCGTATGCCAGTATGCGTTGCCTGCCTTGCAGCAGGCGATTGCTGCCGGAGCAGATGACGACACCGCGCTGTTACGGACGTTGCTGGTACTGATGGCTCACAATCCTGATACCAATGTCGTTTCACGCGGCGGCATGGACGGATTAGCGTTTGTGCAGGATTACGCACGGAGATTGCTGATTGGTCCGCTGGATCGTCAGGCGCTGAGAGAGATGGACGACGCGCTGATTGCCAGAAATCTTAGCCCCGGCGGCAGCGCCGATTTACTGGCGTTAACCTGGCTGCTGTATCACTATCCTGCCGAATAGCAAATGAACGGGTGCGATAAAAGGCGCGGCAGGCCTTGCGATGGGGGCGCGGTGCATTTTATTATTTGACCGCGCCTTAACACTTTTCCTCTTGTTCCACTAAAGTTATTGAGAAAATTGCCGATATCGTTTTCACCAACTTCTACCCGTCATACTTCAAGTTACGTACGTGCTGGCTGCTCAAATTCCTTTCCACGAGTTTGTTCTTCGCTTGTCACGTGACGAGGCGCATAAGTGTGCCTCGCCCTAAGGGCCAACGTTTACGTTGTTCAAAACGAGAGCGTTTTGTCCTGTCACTCGAGGTATTTAAGGTAGGTTTCATGCTGTTTCAGGTACTCCGAGTAATCGTTTTCAATATGCAGCCAGTGCAGTGCATCGTGTTGGCACACATGGGACTTGAAAGATAACGAAGAGGCGTGCATCAATATAAGCCATTGACACATATTCTGTGTAAACAATGGTGGGGATGAAAGCGGTGAATGAAAATTTGAAAGAGCAGTTTGTTAAGCGCAACAAACTGGCCATCTGTGCAACACTGCGCGAGTTAAAGAAGAATGATACGTCTCTGATGGTTCATCATCCTCACGGACAGTTCATCAGTAAAATTCTTGACGTTGTACCCGATAACAACCTGTTTGTCTTCGATTTAGGCGGCATTGAGCGTGAAAACAACCGCGCACTGTATGCGGGAGCGCTGTCTTTTGTTGCTGAGCCTGCCGGTGCAAAAGTTGAATTTAATGCTGAAATTGCGAAGACGGTCACTTACGACGGGCTGCCAGCCTTTAGCGCGCAGATTCCTGAACTGCTTTATCTTATCCAACGTAGAACCTATTTCCGCATCAACACGCCGCTGTGGCCGCCGTTGACGTGCCGTGGCGAACTGCCGGATGAGAGTGTTTTCCTGTTCACCATCAAAGATCTCTCTCTGGGTGGATTGAGCCTGTATACCGACCGTGATACCACGGGGCTGTTGACTGACGGTGATATCATTAAGAGCGTGGAGATGGACCTGGCTGACCACGGTTTCTTCTGCGTTGATTTGCAGTTCGTCGGTCAGGCAATGGTGAAGATCGTCGACAACAAAGGTGAATTTAAGCTGACGCAGCGTTTGAGTTTCAAATTCCCTTCACTGAACGCGGCGCAGGAACGCGATCTTCAGCAGGTGATTTTTGAGTTGGAAAGATTACAAAACGAAAAGAAAAAGCGGTTCCAGGAGTTGTAATTTTTAAGCACAGCTTTTTGTTTGGGCTTTACACATAACAGCAACGTTTTTATAACGAGTATTCGCTTATTTATCCTACTTATTACCCATAATTCATGCGAAAAGCCAACGTATAGGCAGCACGAAGAAGGGTGGGGATAAATAAATGGTTTCCAACGTTCTCAGAGCCTTGTCAGATGAGATCGAGTGGTGCAGAATACGCGCCTTGCAAATAACCGACGTCTAATAGCGTCGGTTATTTTTTTACATTTATGCTCGTCATACTTCAGGTTACAGGGGTATTGGTGTGGTTTTTTGCCTTTCTCTGTGACTCAGGTTTGCTGGGTATAGGGTCTTCAACCAAAGAGGCCGGACAACGATCCGGATAGATAATTTGTGTGTGCCTGTGAGCACAGTGAGGAAAGGAAAGATGGGGCAATTAACACGTTTCGCACCGGTGCCCGCCGGTTTGTGCTGCAAAGGTATTGGTTATGGCGCGACGCAGTCGCAAGTTATCTCTGGTGCTGTTACAGCCACCTCTTCTCATCGTGATTCAGGCGAGTCCTGTATCCATTCATTTGTTTTCGGTGCGTATGCGCCTGCCGTGATGAACGGAGGTGTGCGCCATGTCGCTTGATTCTCAGCTGCCTAATGCTGGCGCAAAACGTGCTCAATTAAAAAGAACGCTCACGTTGTGGCCTGTCGTTATGATGGGGCTGGCGTACATGCAGCCGATGACCATTTTTGATACCTTCGGTATCGTGTCTGGCCTGACCGACGGTCATGTGGCGACGGCCTATGCGTTTGCGCTGGTCGCCATTCTGTTCACGGCGCTGAGCTATGGCAAATTGGTAAAACGTTTCCCATCTGCGGGTTCTGCTTATACCTACGCGCAAAAAGCGATCAGCCCGCACGTCGGGTTTATGGTCGGCTGGTCGTCACTGCTGGACTATCTGTTCATGCCGATGATCAACATCCTGCTGGCGAAAATCTATCTTGAAGCGATCTTCCCCGGCGTACCGTCATGGATTTTTGTCGCGGCGCTGGTCGGTTTGATGACGCTGTTTAACCTGCGTGGCATCAGTCTGGTTGCTAACCTGAACTCCATTATCGTGGTTGTGCAGGTTGCGATCATGGCGGTATTCCTCGGTCTGGTGATTCACGGTGTTTATCTGGGCGAAGGGGCCGGTACGCTGACCAGTACGCGTCCGTTCTGGTCTGAGAACGCCCACGTGGTGCCGATGATTACCGGTGCAACCATTCTCTGCTTCTCGTTCCTGGGTTTCGACGGCATCAGTTCGCTGTCGGAAGAAACGCAGGATGCCGGTCGGGTGATTCCAAAAGCCATCTTCCTGACGGCGTTGATCGGCGGCGTGATCTTTGTTGCCGTGGCGTACTTCCTGCAACTGTATTTCCCGGATATTTCTCGCTTTAAAGAGCCGGATGCGTCTCAGCCGGAAATCATGCTGTACGTTGCGGGTAAATTCTTCCAGTCCGTTATTCTGGTGTTCTCCTGCGTCACCGTACTGGCATCCGGTATGGCGGCACATGCAGGCGTGTCTCGCCTGATGTATGTCATGGGTCGTGATGGCGTATTCCCAGAGCGTTTCTTCGGCTATATCCACCCGAAATGGCGTACGCCGTCTTTGAACGTCTTGCTGGTTGGCGTGATTGCACTGTCTGCGGTGTCGTTCGATCTGGTGACGGCCACTGCGCTGATCAACTTCGGTGCGCTGGTGGCGTTTACGTTCGTGAACCTGTCGGTCATTTCACAGTTCTATATTCGTGAGCGCCGTAACCGCACCGTGAAAGACACCATTAACTTCCTCGTGATGCCAGTGCTGGGCGCGTTGACGGTAGGTGCACTGTGGGTGAATCTGGAAGCCAGCTCGATGACGCTGGGTCTGGTGTGGGCAACAATTGGATTGCTCTATCTGGCATTTGTGACGCGCAGTTTCCGTCAGCCAGTGCCGCAATGTAGCGAAGAACCGGTTTAAGTAAACCGACGACTTGCATGAAAGAAAAAAGCGGAGCCCATGTGCTCCGCTTTTTTTATGGCTTTAGGCGGCTATCTTAGCCCACCAGTTCCTGTGCATAGGCGTACAGCGCTTTTAGCTGTGCCATCTTCTCTTTATCGTCTTCATGGAGCTGATAAAGGTTGCTGAGTTCTGACAGATAGTCCTGCAAGCGCTCCGGCGTAAATACCGCACGCCGATGCTGTAACCAACGCTGCTGTTCGCGGTCGTCCAGCGTGCCGGGGAAATTACGGGCGCGATAGCGGAAGAGCAGCGGTTCCAGGCGATTATCGGCAAACGTGAGATCCAGCGCGGGGAGGTTCTGCGGGGCGGTCTCCTGAATAATTTTCATCGCCATGCGGTCGGCATCGCCAAAGAAGCCATCATAAAGTCGTAAATCGACATCATCAGATGCGGTGAACGCGGGGGCTTCAGCAAACAGCTCCACTACTTTTTCTCTGACGTTCGCGTTGTTACGCAGCAGCGCGAGATTGTCCAGACAGCGTTGACGATCGATGCCCAATCTTTCCGCATCTTCAGGCCGTAAGGTATTGGCCGGTGCTAAGACCGGACATTTATTGATGTGCACCAGCTTGAGTGGAACTGCGCTCTGATCCGCTTCTAACGCATCACGGCGGGTATATAACTGCTCGCGTAATGCTGCGCTGTCCAGCTCCAGCAGCGGCGTCATATCGCCAGCCAGATCGCACATGATGACCGCATTACGGTTATCTGGGTGCCAGGCGAGCGGTACAATCCAACTGGTGTTACTCCTCGCCGCGCCAAACATACCAGACACGTGAACGAGCGGCTTCATTTGTGGGATATCAATCAGCGCGGAAATTTTGTTTTTGTTACGCAGCGGGAACAGATACTCAAACAGCTTGGGCTGCGCCTGCTTAAACAATTTTGCCATAGCAATAGTGGCATAAACGTCGGACATCGCATCATGCGCCTGCTCGTGCGAAATACCATTGGCTTTCGTCAGATGCTCAAGGCGAAAACTAGGCAAGCCGTCATCGTTTTCCGGCCACACGATACCTTCCGGTCGCAGGGCATAGCAGGCGCGTAGTGCATCCAGCAAATCCCAGCGAGAATTACCGTTTTGCCAGCTGTAGGCGTAAGGATCGTAGAAGTTGCGATAGAAAATATTGCGGCTGACTTCATCATCAAAGCGAATGTTGTTGTAGCCCATAATGCAGGTGCCGGGCACGCTGAACGCTTCATGGATTTGACGGGCAAATTCCGCTTCATTGACGCCTTTTGCCAGCGCGACCTGCGGCGTAATTCCGGTGATCATCACCGCTTCCGGTTCCGGCAGGTAATCATCCGTCGGACGACAATAAATGACGAGCGGCTCACCGATAATATTGAAATCCATATCGGTACGGACACCCGCAAACTGCGCGGGGCGATCGCGCGCCGGATGTTTACCGAACGTCTCGTAGTCATGAATGAAAAAAGTGGGTTGTGTTTTCTCGGCCATATATGCAGTTAGCTACGTGTGCGCGCTGAGCCTGAAATCAGGCAAAACAATCTGGAAAACGGCAAGGATACCATTGAATCCACTTTTCTGTGGCGCTTTCCTGATTTGCATCACTTCCCTGACTTACATCAATAGGAGGGTAGACATAATCGCTAGGCATGACTGTGTCCATTCGGTTACAATTTTCGTTCTAATGCGAATGATAATTAAATTCTTTATTGCCTCGTAGATCACTCTGCGGGGTGGCATTCGGCAACAAACAGCGAAATGGAGAACACACTTATGCGGTTAAATGCGGTGCGATTGAATGCAACGTTTGCAGTGAAGGCGACGTTATTGGCATCTATGTTTGTTCTGGCCAGCTGCGATCAGCAGGCATCGTCTTCAGAAGGAAGTCACACGGTCAGCATTGAGCATGCGCAGGGCACCACTCAGGTTCCACAGCCGCCGAAAAAAGTGATTGTGTTTGATCCTGCCTCATTGGATACGCTGGACGCGTTGAAGGTCGAAGGGATTGCCGGTGTACCGAAAAGCAGCACGCCGCTGCCTGCGTTTTTATCAAAATACAACAGCGATACTTACCTGAACGCCGGGACGCTGTTTGAACCTGCTTATGAAGCGCTCAGCAGCGCGAAACCCGATCTGATTATTGCTGGTGGACGTACGCGCGACGCCTACGACAAGTTGAGCGGTATTGCGCCGACGATCTCAATGGACGTGGATGAGCACCAGTTTATGACGAGCTTTATCCAACGCATTGAGCAACTGGGCACCATCTTCGGTAAAGAAGATGAAGCGAAGAAACAGATTGATGATTTCAAACAGCAGATCGCCCAAACGCGCGCTAAAACGGAAAATGCAGGCAATGCGCTGGTTCTGATGGTCAGCGGCGGCAAAATGTCTGCCTACGGTCCTAAATCGCGCTTTGGTTTCGTGTTTGATGAGCTGGGCTTTAAACCGGCGACCGAGTTCCCTGATTCTGGCCGTCATGGCAACGTGGTGACCTCTGAATTCTTGCTGAGCGTAAACCCAGAGTGGCTGTTCATTCTCGATCGTGACAGTGCGATTGGTCGCCCTGGTGGCGAGTCGGCCCAGCAGGTGCTGGATAATCCGCTGATTCACAAAACCAACGCCTGGAAAAATAATCGAGTGATCTATCTGGATTCTGCATCGCTGTATATCGCTGGGGGGCTGCAAAGCTATAAAAACCTCGTGACTACCGTCAGTGACGCGTTAGATAAGCAATAACGGCAGGTTACGGCAGAATCAATGAAGTCTTTTTACTATTCGCTGGGTCTTGTCTTTCTGACCTGCATGATCGTTGTCAGCCTGTTTGTTGGGGCAGGGCAGTTGAATATGCAGGCTGTGTGGAACGACCCGGAAATGCGCGATATTTTCTTTATCAGCCGCGTTCCTCGCACGCTAGCTTTGCTGCTGGCAGGCAGCGCCATGAGTGTGGCTGGCCTCATCATGCAGTTGCTGACGCAAAACCGTTTTGTTGAACCGTCTCTGGCGGGGACCACACAGTCGGCTAGCTTAGGTTTGCTGGTGGTGATGATCGCCGTGCCCGGTGCGACGATCTTCACCAAGATGGTGGTGGCGAGCCTGTTCGCTTTAGCGGGTACTTTCCTGTTCATGATGCTGCTCCAGCGGATTGTGCTGAAATCCGCGCTAGTCGTGCCGCTGGTCGGCATTATGCTGGGTGCAGTTATCAGTTCAATTACCACGTTTGGCGCGATGTATTTTGATCTGCTACAGGCGCTTGGCAGTTGGGAATCCGGTGATTTCTCCGGTGTCTTGCAGGGGCGCTATGAGCTGCTCTGGTTGGTCGGTGCGTTAACGCTGGTGGCTTGCTGGATCGCTGACCGTTTCACGGTTGCGGGCATGGGGCGCGAGTTCTCCGTTAATGTCGGCCTTAACTATCGGCAGGTGATGATGATGGGGCTGAGCATTATCGCCATCGTCAGTGGCGTGGTCGTCGTGGTGGTCGGCAGCTTGCCGTTTATCGGACTGATCGTGCCGAACCTGATCAGCATGATGATGGGCGACAATGTGCGCAAAACGATCCCGTGGGTGTGCCTGCTCGGCGGTGGTCTGGTGCTGTGCTGCGATATCATCAGCCGCGTGATTCGCTATCCTTTCGAGATTCCAGTGAGTGTGATTCTTGGCGTCATTGGCGCTGCCGTTTTCCTTCTCTTATTGCTAAGCCAGAAACGCCATGTCAGTCAATGAACGTAATACGGTGCTGACCGGACCCGTCAGCGAAAAACGTGCGGGGTTATCGCCGACGCAGCGGTTGATGTGGCTGGCTGTTGCGGCTGCTGTGGTGATCGTGCTGTTTATGACCATCAATTTAGGCAGTAACCTGCGCTACATTTTGAAGCACCGCGGGCTGATGCTAACGACGATGCTGCTGGTGGCGTTTGCCGCCAGTGCGTCGACCGTGCTGTTCCAAACGGTGACGAATAACCGAGTGCTGACGCCGTCGATTATGGGGTTTGAAGCCCTGTTTATCCTGATTCAGACCTCGCTGGTATTTGTTTTCGGCATTAGTGGCATTCCGGGGCTGGGCGTTGAAGGCAAATTCGTTCTTGAGACGCTGCTGCTCATTCTCTTCTCCGCGCTGCTGTACCGCTGGCTGTTTACCGGCAGCCGCAATAACCTGCATCTGGTTTTACTGGTCGGGATTATCTGCGGCACGCTGTTTCGCAGCATGGCGGGCTTAATGCAGCGTCTGCTTACGCCCGGCGAGTTTGCCATCTTACAGGGGCGGATGTTTGCCACCTTCACCCGTACCGTGCCTGAACTGGTGGCGCTGTCGGTTGGAATTACGCTGGTGGTCGCGGTGGTGATCTGGCGTATGCGCTTTCGGTTTGATGTATTGGCGCTGGGGCGTAATAACGCGATTAACCTAGGTATCGACTACAAACGCAGCGTCACGATCATTCTGCTGCTGGTTTCCGTGCTGGTTGCCATTTCAACGGCATTGGTCGGTCCGCTCACCTTTTTGGGCTTCATGGTTGCGAACCTTGCCTATTTAGTGATTGGTTCTAGCCAGCATCGCCTGTTGCTGCCCGCGGCTTTCCTGCTGGGCGTTATTTCACTGGTTGGTGGACAACTGGTGCTTGAGCATCTGCTGGATATGTCTGGGGCGCTGTCGGTCGTGATCGAATTTGTGGGTGGATCGCTGTTTATT
The DNA here is from genome assembly GCF_002307355.1 of Pectobacterium polaris. NCBI lineage: Bacteria > Pseudomonadati > Pseudomonadota > Gammaproteobacteria > Enterobacterales > Pectobacteriaceae > Pectobacterium > Pectobacterium polaris. Next base: position 3,190,353 of record NZ_CP017481.1, read on the forward strand.
GTGTTGCTACTGAAAAAGGTTTCCGTGTGATTGAGATCGGCAATGTAACCAAAGCGTATAATAACGTTAAGGTATTAGATAATGTCACCGCGACGGTGCCCCGCGGTGGCGTCACGTCGATTATCGGCCCGAATGGTGCAGGGAAGTCGACATTGTTGTCCATCATTAGTCGCCTGCTGGACGCGGATCGCGGACAGGTAAAAGTTAATGGCATGGACGTGATGACCACGCCAAGCGATAAGCTGGCGACGTGTTTGTCCGTGTTGCGGCAGGAAAACCAGTTTACCAGCCGCTTAACGGTAGCAGAGCTGGTGGGCTTCGGCCGCTACCCTTATACCAAAGGGCGGCTGAATGCTGACGATCGTGAACGCATCAGCGCCGCGCTGGCATTCCTCAACCTGACCGAATTGAAAGATCGCTTTTTAGATGAGCTTTCCGGCGGCCAGCGTCAACGAGCCTATGTCGCGATGGTACTATGTCAGGACACGGAATATGTACTACTGGATGAACCGCTGAATAATCTGGATATGAAGCACGCGGTGGCGATGATGAAACAGATTCGCCGTGCGGCCGATGAGCTAGGTAAAACCATCGTGCTGGTTATCCACGATATCAACTTTGCTTCCGCCTATTCGGATTACATTATTGCGATGCGCAAAGGGCAGATTATCTACACGGGAAAACCGGAAGACATTATGGTGTCCGAGGTGTTGGAAGATATTTTCGATACGGAAGTGGCCATCGAGCAGGTTCATAATCAGCGTATCGCGGTATATTATCGTTGATGGTTGATGACAGATTATCCGCTCAGCGAGGTGTTTGCGCAAAGGGCGCAAGCACTGCTTGAAAGACGCTGGGTATAACCTGTATGGTGAATACATAAAAAATTTATGTATGACTTAAGGTAAGGGTAAAAGATGGATAAGGACACTAAGCCGTGTTTCCAGGATGTGCTGGAATTCGTGCGCATGTTTCGTCGTAAAAACAAACTTCAGCGTGAAATCGTCGACAACGAGAAGAAAATTCGTGATAACCAGAAGCGCGTTCTGCTGCTGGACAACCTGAGCGAATATCTTAAACCTGGCATGTCCATTGAGGACGTACAGAATATCATCGCCAACATGCGCGGTGATTATGAAGACCGCGTTGATGACTACATCATCAAAAACGCCGATCTGTCGAAAGAGCGCCGTGAACTGTCTAAAAAGCTGAAAGCGATGGGCGAAGTTAAGTAACCTGACGCGCCATTTCTTATGGTAAACAGCTACGGTAAACGGCTCTGCTGTAAAAGGATCGCTTCTGCGGTCCTTTTTCTTTTTCAGTGCGTCAGGCGCTTAACAAAGCCTGTTTGCGAGCCTGACTAAAGCAGCACGCTAGCGCTCCCTATGGCGAACAAAGCTGGCGGAAAGCCGGTCGAGTAAAATTGCCATCAGCACCACTACCATTCCACTTTGTAAACCCAAGCCGATATCAAGCTGCTGAATGCTACTGAGAATGTCATTGCCAAGCCCGCCTGCACCGACCATGGAGGCAATGATCACCATCGACATCGCCATCATAATGGTCTGGTTCACCCCCGCCATGATCGATGGTTGAGCGGCAGGTAACTGTACTTTCCACAGCAGTTGCCACGGCGTACAGCCAAAGGCGACACCCGCTTCAATGCGGGCAGCATTTACCTGACGGATCCCTAAATCGGTCAGACGTACGACTGGCGGCATGGAGAATAAAATGGTGGCGAAAATACCGGGCGGTCGACCCAGCCCAAACAAGATCGTCGCGGGAATCAGATAAACAAAGGCGGGCATGGTCTGCATAAAATCCAACAGCGTACGCACTATGCTGCCCACTACCGCGCGGCGTGCGCTCCAGATGCCCAGAGGAATACCGAACAGCAGGCTGAAAAACGTGGAAGAGAGCGTCAGCGCGAGAGTGATCGATGCGTGTTCGCTATATCCGCTATAGATGATGTAGAGCGTGGCAAGCAATGCGAACAGGGCGAACCCTTTTCCGATGCGCCAGAACCCGATACCCACGGACAGGATCACCAGTCCCCACGGCGTTAACCATCCTGTGAGCGTCTCCATGCCCCCCGCGAAGGCATCAATACTCGCTGCCAGCGCGTCAAAAAAGCCCCCGCTTTGTGACAAGAGTGTGTGGATCGCGCTGTCAATCTGGCGACTAAAATCGAGTGGATAACGCATACATTGACCTTATCGGTGCGTTGCCGAGGTATCGGCGTAGCTTTCCGCATAATTTTCCGCGAGTTGCCAGCGTGAGGTGTCCACGCCGGAGAAAAAATGGCGCACGTAGGGTGTCGCTGGGGTATTGATAAGGGTTTCCGCCTGACCGACCTGCACCAGATTGCCCTGTTCCATGATGGCAATGCGTGTTCCCAGCCGTAGCGCTTCTTCCATATCGTGAGTGACAAACACGATGGTGCGTCGCTGCTGCGCCTGTAATGTCAGCAATAGCGACTGCATTTCCCGACGAATGATGGGGTCCAGCGCGGAAAACGCCTCATCCATTAGCAGCACTGACGGGTTCACCACCAGCGCTCTGGCAAGCCCGACACGCTGTTGCATCCCACCGGAAAGCTGGTGGGGATAGTGGCTTGCGACCTGACCGAGCCCGACCTGTTCCAGCATGTCCTGTGCTTTCTGATGACGTGCTACACGACTCACTCCGGCGACTTCCAGACCGAATGCCACGTTATCCAATACCGTGCGCTCATCGAAAAGCGCGAAAGACTGGAAGACCATGCCCATTTTTTGACGACGCAGGGCGATCATTTGGGCGGACGAGAGCGACGCCAGTTCCTGGCCGTCAAATAACACCGAACCGTCAGTAGGGGGAATTAGAAAATTCAGCGTGCGTAAAAGCGTTGATTTTCCTGAACCTGAAAGGCCAACGATGACAAAAATTTCGCCCGGATAAATTTGCAGATTAATATTATTCAAGGCATTAACCGACGGTTGCTGTTTAGCGCGAAAAAAAAGACTGCCTTTTTCTTTTCTGGAATAATTTTTATTTATTGCACGCAATTCGATAATTGGCTCTGACATGGCCATATCACCTATTTTCTGAGAATCATTATACGCTAACCTAAAATAACCAGGCCAAGTTAAAGATTTCATTGCAGAGAATAGAAGTATTCCGCATTAGTTTAGCGATATTATTGCAATGCACTTTTTTTGAGGTGGAAATTCCATGCCTCATCTAATAACCACGCTTTTACTTTTTCCTGCTGAGCTGATGACGGTTTTCCACTGGCAGAGATTAAGTAATATCCCCGCTCGGTTCGCATTTCTGGCCCGCAGCGGAAAAGCTGTTTGCTGGCGAGAAACGAGTCAATTAAGGGGCGCCAGCCGAGGGCAATGCCTTGACCTTCAATCGCGGCCTGAATCACCAGAGAGTAAGCGTTAAACGTACGCGATGCCGTATGCTGCTGGCTGACAACCTGATGCTGTCGGAACCAGTCTTCCCACGTTAACCAGCGCTGCGGATGCGTTTCTGGCAGTTTTATTAGCGGATATCCCAGTAGTTTGTCAGGCGAGGCATTGGCTCCGATTTCATCGATAAGATTTTGATTGCAAACGGGAACGACGTCTTCGGGAAACAGGCGCTGCGCCTGCGTACCCGGCCAGTTTCCGTTGCCAAAATAGATGGCCAGATGGGCGTTGTTGTCGCGGAAGTTGTAGTCGTTGGGCGAGGTGGAAATTTGTACCTCTACACCGGGAATCAGTGCCTGAATGTCGTTCAGGCGTGGCAGCAGCCAGTAACTGGCGAACCCCATATCGGTATCGATTCGCAATGTGCTCCGCTGGTAGCGCGTGCGTTCCAGTTGTTCACTGATATCGTTAAGACAAGAGCGAACAATTTGATAAAGCCCATTACCTGATTCGGTGAGTTCTACACCACGGTGACGACGTTCAAATAACGGTGTATTCAACAGATTTTCAAGCAGTTGAATGCGCTGACTCACGGCAGGTTGAGAAAGGCTAAGTTCATTTCCCGCTGCGGTAAAATTGCCATGGCGCGCCGCCGCCTCAAACACTACTAATACTTGTAACGGCGGTAACTGTAATTTATTTGCCATAACCTGACCTTATCCCATGATAATAAAATACCCCCTTCACAGAATGAAAGGGGCGTGCGATAAAAATATCACGATTCATTTAATCAATTTTAATTTCTGGTTAATTATGCTTATAAATAAACCGAATATCGTTATTCTCATGGCCGATCAATTAACGGCATCGGCATTACGAACGTATGGAAATAATGTCAGCCTGACCCCGAATATTGACAGGCTGGCGCGTGAAGGCGTGGTATTTGAATCCGCATATTGCAACAGTCCGTTGTGTGCGCCGTCGCGGGCATCATTGATGACGGGCCAGCTCATCTCGCGGAATGCCGTATTCGATAACGCAGCCGAGTTTCACGCCGATTCGCCGACGTTATGCCACTATCTGCGCGAACAGGGTTACCGTACCTGGCTTTCCGGCAAGATGCATTTCTGCGGCCCCGACCAACTACACGGCTTCGATGAGCGGCTGACGACGGATATCTATCCTGCGGATTTTGGCTGGACGCCTGACTGGCGTCATCCCGAGCGGCGTCTGGACTGGTATCACAATATGAGTTCAGTGCTGGAGGCGGGCGAATGCGTGCGAACCAACCAGCTTGATTTTGATGATGAAGCCCTGTTTTTAGCGCGACAACGGCTGTATGACGCCGCTCGTCGCCCCGAGGATCAGCCGTTCCTGTTGCTGCTGTCGTTGACGCATCCACACGACCCGTTCGCCATTCCCCGCCGCTATCTCGACCGATTCAACGCCGAGGACATCGATTTGCCGAAAACACAGGCTGGCGACGTTGAGGACGATCGCCATTCCACCCGCCTGCGGGCAATGTATCAACTGGAGGAGGGGCTGCTTAGCGAAGATGACATTCGCCGGGCGCGTCATGCCTATTACGGCGCGATGGCCTACGTGGATGACTGTTTTGGTGAGATTGTGCGCACGCTGGAAGAAACCGGGCTTGCAGAAGACACCATTGTTTTTGTGGTTGCCGATCACGGTGAAATGCTGGGCGAACGCGGTCTGTGGTACAAGATGACGTTTTTCGAAAATGCGGTTCGCATTCCGTTTATTGTGCATAACCCGAAACGCTTCGCGCCGCGTCGTGTCACAGAGAACGTTTCGCTGGTCGATTTGCTGCCCACCCTCTGCGAACTGGCGAGCGGTGAGGATCGCTCAGCGCAGGCGATTGCGCCGCTGGATGGACGCAGCTTAGTACCGCATCTGCGTGGAGACGTTGGCCCAGATGGTGTATACAGCGAGTATCTGGCTGAGGGGGCAATAGGCCCAATGGTGATGATACGGCGTGGGACGTGGAAATACATTCACTCCCTGAGTGAAGCGCCACAGCTGTTTAATCTGCAAGAAGACCCGGATGAAAAGCGCAATCTTGCGGCAGACAGCGAATATCAGGCTATCGTTCAGGATTTTGTTAAAGAAGTGGCCGAGCGCTGGCAGTTGGACGACCTGAATCAACAGGTGCTGGCGAGCCAGCAAAAGAGACTGTTTTTAACCCGTATAGCAGGCCGTGACGCGATTCCTAAATGGGATTTTCAGCCTCATCAGGCAGCCTCGCAACGCTATATTCGCAACCATCAAACACTGGATGAGCAGGAAGCCTTTGCTCGCTACCCACAGCCGTTAAAAAAACCAATCGGGGAAGAATAATGAAGCAGAAATCATTGTCGGTATTCATGCTGTTGGCCAGTGCTGCGCTACTGCCTGTGACCAGTTTCGCCGCGGAAGACCCACGCTGTGCGGTGGTTACGCAATCCGATCCCGGCTGGACAGACATCGCGGCAACCAACGCCGTGTCTGGCGTGGTGCTCAAGGCGCTGGGCTATCAGCAAAAGGTGCAGAATCTTTCCGTGGCGCTGGCTTTTCAGGGGCTGAAAACCGGGCAGGTTGATGTGTTTCTCGGTAACTGGATGCCCGCGCAGGAACCGGTTATCAGCAAATATATTGCGGATGGTTCAATCAAGGTGCTCGGGGCGAATCTCCCGGCCGCTAAATTCACACTGGCGGTGCCGGAATATGTTGCAGAGGCAGGTGTAAAAGACTTTGCCGATTTACAAAAATACGCCGATAAGTTCGACCACAAAATATACGGTATCGCACCGGGTGCGCCAGCTAACCAAAATATTAAAAAGATGCTGGATAAACAGGATTTTGGGCTGCAAGGCTGGAACCTCGTGGAGTCCAGCGAGAGCGGGATGCTCGCGCAGGTGACCCGTGCGACGAGCCGCAATCAGTGGGTCGTTTTCCTCGGTTGGGAACCGCACGCGATGAATACGCGCTTCAAACTTAAGTATTTAAGTGGTGGGGATGCCTATTTCGGCCCTAACTACGGTAGCGCTACGGTGAATACGGTGACGCGTAAGGATTTCGCCACGCAGTGTCCGAATATTAATCGTTTTTTCAGTCAGTTAACGTTTGATGTCGCGCTGGAGAATGCCATCATTACCCGCATTCTGGATGATAAACAAACTGCCGAAGAAGCCGCGCGCGCAGAACTGGCGAAGCACCCAGAACGGCTTTCAAGCTGGCTTAACGGCGTAACCAACCGCGAAGGCCAGCCTGCCGAAGCTGTCGTGAAAAAAGCGCTCGGGATTTAATGTGGTACGCCGCAGCCAGATTGTTGTCATCGCACCGTCTGGGGGAAACGCAGGAAGCAGAAAATGGAATCAGGCTCACAGCGCGGATGTCATTTACTGACATGTAGCCGTTTTCTTGCGAAGCGTTTCCCCACCTGAAATTTTCGTTCTGTTGCATCAGTTTGAGTTACTGCAACATGCCAGGACGAACCACAGGGAAAGAGGGAAGGGTGTGTTATGGCAAGGGACGATGCTAGTCAAAGGGATGATGTCCGTAAATAGTCTGGCTTGGGCGAGCGTGCTGGGTATTCTGCCGTTGCTTTTCTTACCGCAGATTCCCGCGCAAATGCTGCTGTGGTGGGGCATTGGGCTATCCACCTGCGTGATGCTCGTTGGATATCGTCACGCGGGGATACGTTGTGTGGCGCTGGTTGTCATGAGTTTTTGCTGGGCATCGTTGAATGCTCAAACCTTACTGCTACAAATCGAGCGCGTTACGCAGGGTCAGGTTAACGCTGTCGTGACGATCAGCAGCATACGATTCAATGAGCATGATGATGATTGGATCACGGTTCGGCTGGAAGAGATCAATCAGCGCCGGATCTTCCCTCCATTATATGCCCAACTGACCTTATCTCCGGCTATGGAAAACTGGTGTGGTGGTCAACGTTGGGCAATCACCGCCAGTTTGCGACCCATTCACAGTCGACTCAATGAAGGCGGCTTTGATAGTCAGCGTTGGGCGATAGCCAAACGGCAACCGTTGTCGGGTCGTGTGCTTACGGCAAAGGCGGTTGATAGTCATTGTGACTTTCGCCAGCGCACGATCGTACAGGCGGAGCGGCAGGTGCAGGGATTAGCGTGGCGTTCTATTTTACTGGCGCTGACGTTTGGTGAGATGAAAACGGTTAGCCCGGAACTCAAGGCGCTACTTCAGAATACCGGGACGATGCACCTGATGGCGATCTCTGGCCTCCATATCGTGCTTGCGGGTCTGGTTGGTTGGGGAATGGCGCGGGCGTTACAGTATGGCTTTCCCGTGCAGTGGATTGGCTATCGCTTCCCATTACTGACGAGCGCTGTGGTTGCCTGGGGCTATGTCTGGTTAGCAGGAGGAAATCCGCCTGCTGTGCGATCGGCACTGGCGCTTAGCGTATGGATTTGCCTAAAAGTGTGGAACGTCAATGGCTCAGCCTGGCAGGTCTGGCTATGGTGTGTCGCGTTGATTCTGGTCAGCGATCCATTGAGCGTACTGTCAGACAGTTTTTGGCTATCTTGCCTTGCCGTTGCGTCGCTGATTTTCTGGTTTCAATGGGCACCGCTTCCTCATCGTCTACAGACCCGACGGCGTTGGTTCTGGATGCGCTGGATCCACCTGCAAACCGGAATCACGCTGCTACTGATGCCCTTGCAGCTTCATATTTTTCACGGTTTCAGTATCACTTCGCTGCCCGCAAATCTTTGGGCTGTGCCTTTGGTGTCCTTCGTTACCACACCACTCATTTTGCTGGCATTGAGCACGCTGGCATTCGCGCCGCTGAGTGAAATGCTCTGGTGGCTGGCGGATATTTCGCTACGAGTGGTATTCGCCCCGTTGACGTATCTACAAACGGGGTGGGTGTATCTTGATGCATCGCTGCTGCTCGCGAGCGTCGCGGGCTGGGGCGCGGTTGTGATATGGCGCTTTAGCTGGTGGCGAATTTATCCCGCGAGTGTCGGTGCTCTGATTGTGGTTTTACTGGTCTTTCGCATAAAGAGTGATGAACCGGATTGGCGTGTGGACATGTTGGATGTCGGTCATGGTCTGGCGATTGTGATCGAACAGCGTGGGAAAGCGGTGTTATACGACACGGGAAACCGCTGGGAAGGGAGCGATATGGCGACGCGAGAAATTCTACCTTACCTGCGATGGCGGGGTGTCGACGTGGAAAACATTATCCTGAGCCATAGCCATATGGATCATATTGGGGGGCTGGAAACGCTACAGCTTGCTTACCCTGAAGCAACGATATATAGCGCGACCAATGCGATGAATCATCGTTCTTGCCAACGCGGCGAACGTTGGCGCTGGCAAGATCTCACGTTTACCGTGCTGTGGCCGTTGGCGCTCGTAGAACGAGCGGAAAATAACGACTCCTGCGTTATTCGCGTTGATGATGGAAAATACAGTGTTCTACTGACGGGCGATCTGGAGTCAGATGCGGAAAAGGCATTGATTAGGTTAGATCGCAGTACCCTGCGTGCGAATTTGTTACAAATACCTCACCATGGCAGTAAGACATCCTCGTCGCCTTCCTTTATTCGTGCGGTTAATGCCGAGTTTGCTATGGCTTCAGCGGCGCGCTATAACCCGTGGCGACTGCCTTCTGTAAAAATTGTTGAGCGATACCAGCAATACGGTTACTCATGGCTGGATACTGCGTCATTCGGGCAGTTAAGTGCACGTTTTTTCAGCGATTCATGGCACATTCTGCGGTTCAGGGATCACATATCGCCTCGTTGGTATCATCAGTGGTTTGGCGTAGGACGGTATAATGAGTAAAATGGTCGGCTATTTCTTCCCGATTCAGGTTTACTACATGCTGAATGATAAAGATCTCTCCACTTGGCAGACCTTTCGTCGCCTCTGGCCGATGATCTCTCCTTTTAAAGCAGGGCTTGCTGTTGCTGCAATTGCACTCATCATTAATGCAGCTAGCGATACACTCATGCTCTCTCTGCTTAAACCCTTATTGGATGACGGATTTGGCAAGGCGGAACGTGCCGTATTAATCTGGATGCCGCTGGTTGTCATTGGTCTTATGATACTGCGTGGCGTGTCAGGGTTTATATCCAGCTACTGCGTCGCTTGGGTTTCAGGCAAAGTGGTGATGAATATGCGCCGCCGTCTCTTCTCCCATATCATGGGCATGCCGGTGTCGTTCTTCGATCAGCAATCAACCGGGACGCTGCTCTCCCGCATCACTTATGACTCAGAGCAGGTTGCGGCCTCTGCTTCCGGCGCATTGGTGACGGTCGTCAGGGAAGGGGCATCGATTATCGGCCTGTTCATTCTGATGTTCTACTATAGCTGGCAGCTGTCCATCATTCTGATTGTGATTGCGCCGATCGTGTCGATCGCTATGCGCGTGGTATCCAAGCGCTTCCGCAATATCAGTAAAAATATGCAGGACACGATGGGGCATGTCACCACCAGCACGGAGCAAATGCTAAAAGGCCACAAAGAAGTGCTGATGTTTGGCGGCCAGGACGTTGAGACTAAACGTTTCGATCAGGTTAGCAACCGGATGCGTCAACAAGGCATGAAGCTGGTTTCCGCCTCTTCAATTTCCGATCCTATCATTCAGTTAATCGCTTCGCTGGCATTGGCCTTTGTGCTGTATGCCGCCAGTTTCCCTAGCGTGATGGAAACGCTAACGGCTGGGACAATCACGGTCGTGTTCTCTTCCATGATCGCATTGATGCGCCCGTTAAAATCACTGACCAACGTGAACGCACAGTTCCAGCGTGGTATGGCCGCGTGCCAGACGCTGTTTGCGATTCTGGATATGGAGCAAGAGCGTGACACCGGTAAACGGGAAATTGAGCGAGCGAAAGGCGAACTCGAATTCCGTCAGGTGAATTTTGCTTATCCTGGGAAAGAAAATCTGGCGCTGAAGAATATCAATCTGCATATTCCAGCAGGAAAAACGGTGGCATTGGTTGGTCGTTCTGGTTCGGGTAAATCAACGATTGCCAGTTTGATCACGCGTTTTTACGATATTCAGTCAGGTGAGATTCTGCTCGATGGTCACGATCTACGTGAGTATCACCTGTCGTCCTTACGTAATCAGGTGGCACTGGTTTCTCAAAACGTCCATCTGTTCAACGATACGATAGCGAACAACATCGCCTATGCCCGTAATGAGCACTATAGCCGTGAGGAAATTGAGCGTGCGGCGACAATGGCGTATGCGATGGATTTCATCAATAAGATGGATCACGGTCTGGATACGGTCATTGGTGAAAATGGTGTCATGCTTTCCGGCGGACAACGGCAGCGTATTGCGATTGCCCGTGCGCTGTTGCGGGATAGCCCGATCCTGATATTGGATGAGGCGACGTCGGCGCTGGACACGGAATCTGAGCGTGCGATTCAGGCTGCATTAGACGAGCTGCAAAAAGATCGTACTGCGGTTGTGATTGCACACCGTCTTTCCACGATTGAAAAAGCAGATGAGATTCTGGTGGTTGAAGATGGCAGAATCATTGAGCGTGGTAACCATGCTGCGTTACTGGCGGCGAACGGTGCTTATGCTCAGTTGCATAGAATGCAGTTTGGCGAATGATTGAGCGCATCTGGTCTGGGCGGTCGCGGCTCTATTACCTGCTGCTGCCGCTTGCGTGGCTATACGGGCTCATCACGTTCTTGATTCGCCAGAGCTATCGACTGGGGTGGCGGAAAAGCTGGCGATCTCCTGTTCCCGTCGTGGTTGTGGGGAATCTGACGGCAGGCGGGAATGGGAAAACACCGGTCGTCATTTGGCTCGTCGAACAGCTGCAACGCAGAGGCTATCGTGTCGGTGTGGTGTCACGCGGTTACGGTGGGAAAGCTGAACGTTATCCGCTGCTGCTGGATGAGTCGGTAACGACGGCGCAGGCCGGTGATGAGCCGGTGCTGATTTTTCAGCGTACTGGTGCGCCTGTTGCGGTCGCCCCGCGTCGGCGGGATGCGGTGAGCGCATTATTGGCACAGCACACGCTAGATGTGGTGATCACCGACGATGGATTACAGCACTATGCGTTGGAAAGAGATATCGAGCTAGTTGTGATTGACGGGATGCGGCGTTTTGGCAATGGATGGTGGCTGCCTGCTGGCCCAATGCGGGAAAGAGAAAGCCGTCTGGCGTCAGTGGATGCAGTCATTGTTAACGGCGGTACGCCGCGAGCAAACGAGATAGGCATGACATTAACGGCGGGTATGGCGGTTAACTTGCTTTCTGGTGAATCACGACCGCTGCGCCAACTGCATGATGTCGTTGCGATGGCGGGCATCGGACATCCCCCGCGTTTTTTTGCGACGCTGCGTGATGCCGGTGTTAGCATTGCACGTGAAGTCGCCTTTGCTGACCATCAATCGTACCAGCCAGAACAGCTAGAACCGCTGACTCAGGATGCGATGCAGCCGCTGCTGATGACGGAAAAAGATGCCGTAAAATGTAAGGCATTTGCTCAGGATAACTGGTGGTATCTGCCCGTCGATGCCGTGCTGGCTGAGCCCTACGGCGCGCAATTGCTCGACAAACTGGAAAATGTGCTTAATCGGAATGCGGGCAGTAGAACATAAATTGGTCTGCTACCACGGTTTCAGATATCCCTTGTGGGTATCACCTTATTAGATCGCTGCTGTAGCGAGAAAGAAAATATCGGTCATAGATCGGTCAAAGATGGAGGAAGCATGGATCACCGTTTACTTGAGATTGTTGCCTGTCCTGTTTGTAATGGTCGGCTGTACTTTAATAAAGAGAAACTGGAACTGATATGCAAGGTCGATGGTTTGGCCTATCCGGTTCGTGATGGTATTCCTGTGCTGCTGGAAAACGAAGCGCGTAAACTCGGGGCTGATGAGATAACACAATGACCTTTACTGTGATCATTCCTGCGCGTTTTGCGTCAAGCCGACTGCCGGGTAAACCGTTGGCGGACATCAATGGCAAACCGATGGTCGTCCATGTGATGGAGCGGGCGCTGGAGTCGGGAGCACAGTGCGTTATTGTGGCCACCGATCATCCCGACGTCGCGGCTGCCGTACAGCAAGCTGGTGGCGAAGTGTGCCTGACCCGCGCCGATCATAATTCTGGTACAGAGCGTTTGGCTGAAGTCATCGAGCGTTACGGTTTTACCGATGATGACATCATCGTGAACGTTCAGGGCGATGAGCCGCTTATTCCTTCCGTTATCATTCGTCAGGTGGCAGAAAATCTCGCTGCCAGTAAAGCAGGAATGGCAACGCTGGCGGTGCCGATTGAAACCAGCGAAGAAGCATTTAACCCGAATGCGGTAAAAGTCGTTACTGACGCTGAGGGATACGCTCTGTATTTTTCCCGAGCGACGATTCCCTGGGACAGAGAGCGTTTTGCTCAGTCTAAGGAAACCATTGGCGATCACTTCCTGCGTCATATCGGTATCTATGCTTACCGTGCGGGTTTTGTGCGTCGTTATGTCACTTGGGCGCCGAGTCAACTGGAGCAAATCGAGCTACTGGAGCAACTGCGCGTGCTGTGGTACGGCGAGAAGATTCATGTTGCGGTAGCCAAAGCCGTTCCTAGCGTCGGCGTGGATACCCCAGAAGATTTAGCCCGTGTACGGCAGGTCATGGCAGGTCAGTAACACCAGCCACACCCGCCTGTTATAAGCACGTCATGGGGGAATCTATTCTTTCCGGAATAGATTTTCCCTATAACGTCTGTCTTAATACGACATATTATCTTTTAAATTATTTAGCACTTATTTAGATAAGTATTCTTAAAAATTCTCAAATTACGCTACGTCGCTTTATTCATGCGGATGGCTTATTCCCATGATGAATTAAATCGTCGCGAGTGGAACTTTTATTTTCATAGTTAAATGCTACTATCAATTCGCCATGTTTTCGCATGGCGTTTTTGTTATTTCAACTAAGGACGGTAATGATATGAATGCTAAACGTTACATCGCAAAAATTCTTCTCGGCGGTATGTTAATGGGGGCTGCCGCGGGCAGCAGCGCGGCGGTTTATTACATGGCCCCCAACGGCAACGACGCGAATAACGGCAGTAAAAATTCCCCCTGGAAAACAATCGACCGCGCACAGAAAACATTAAACCCTGGCGACCGCCTGTGGATCCGTGGCGGTAAATACGTGTTTACCAAAGGGCTAAACGTCTGTACGACGCGTACCGATGTGGTGAATGCGATTACGCTGAGTAAGAGCGGCACTGAAGGTAAGCGTATTGAGTATTGGGCATCTAGCGGGGAAGTGCCGATTTTTGATTTCAGCCAGATGCAGGATGATTGCCGAGTTAAAGGGTTCAACGTCGTTGCAGATTGGGTTTCCGTAAAAGGACTGGAAATAACCGGTGTCCCACAGCGTAATAACCTTAACCATGAGTCCTGGGGTGTGTGGATAAGGGGCAGCAATAATATATTCGAGCAGTTGAATATTCACCATATTATGGGAACGGGGCTGTTCATCCAGCGTGGGGGGAATAACCTGGTATTGAATAGTGACTCTCACCATAATTACGATCCATTGACCTCTAATGGTGCTGGCCAAAGCGGAGATGGTTTTGGTGCGCATATCCCAGCTAACCAACCGGGTAATATTTTCCGCGGTTGCCGGGCATGGTCAAACTCGGATGATGGCTTCGATTTAATTAATGCCTATTCTCCAGTATTGATTGAAAATTCCTGGGCCTGGTCACACGGTTATTTACCGGGGACGACACAATCACTGGCTGCGGGTAACGGCAATGGTTTTAAAATCGGTGGCTACGGCGGCGTTTATGTGGCGAATGCGGTGAAACATACCGTGCGTAACTCGGTTGCATTTTTAAATAAAGCGGCCGGTTTTTATGCCAATCACCATCCGGTAGCGAACGATTTCTTCAACAACACGGGCTATAAAAATAACCCGAACTTTAATATCCGCGGCATCGATGCAAACGGAAAAGCGATTGGGCTGGGTACGCTACGCAACAACGTTTCTCACGGTGGGAAAGACCTGTCGTTCTCTGATGGCGCGAACATGCGCTATAACTCGTGGGATCTGAAAATTGCGGTATCAGATTCTGACTTCGAGAGCGTTTCCGTGACCGGATGGGACGCACCGCGTCAGGCTGACGGCAGTTTGCCAGTACTGAAGAGCCTGCGTCTTGCTTCAGGCAGTGCGCTGATCAACAAGGGTGGGGATGTCAAACTACCTTACAAAGGTTCAGCCCCAGACCTGGGTGCCTTCGAACGCGAATAATGGCAGTGTGTTAACGCACTAGCCTGTCACTCACGATATTCCCTGCTGACGAGCAGGGAATATCGCTGCAACAACCTCAACAGAGCGTGCGCCTGCCGTCATTACTCCTCGCTTATACTCTAAATAATTCGAGTTTCAGGCAGGCGGCAAGCGAAGGAATCCCGATGAGCTTACATAGGTAAGTGATTCGGGTGACTGAACGATGCCAACGCACATGCAACTTGAAGTATGACGAGTATATTTGATCTGCGTTGAAGTATTTGTCATCCGCTCGCCGCATCATGGTGAATGGAGCTATTTGGCTCAACTCAGGTATAGCCGTTTATGGAACAATTGAAATCGGAACTCAGTACGGTGTTGGGGGAAAGCCTCAGCCGGCTTGAGCGCATAAGCGAACAGCCCTATGCGGATCTGTATGCCTTGTATGATAAAGAAGGCAACGCGATGCCTTTGTTGGCTAAAAGTTATGTTTGTCAGGGCGTGGCGCAGCAGGAAGCCTACAAACTTTCGATGCTGGCGCGTGAAGGCGACGTACGTTTGCCAACCGTTTATGGACTGGTGTTGACGCAACAGCAGCCTTATCGGGAACTGCTGCTGATTGAGCGCTTGCGCGGCGTGTCGGTGGAAGCGCCGCCAAGAAACGGCCAGCGCTGGACGCTGCTGATGGACCAAATTGTTGAGAATGTATTGGCTTGGCACCGAATTGATAGCCATGGCTGCGTCGGTTCCGTGGACAGTACGCAGGACAATGATTGGTTCAGCTGGTACCAACAGCGTCTGGAAGTCCTGTGGTCCACGTTGCTCAATGTCAATGCGCCGCAGCTTACGCAGCAGGATCGGAGCGTACTTTATCGTTCGCGCCAGTGCTTAGAGATGTTGTTTGACGATTTCGAAGATGGCTGTGTGTTGGTTCACGGTAACCTGTCGCTGCGCAGTATGTTGAAGGATGCACGTAGCGATCAGCTATTGGCAATGATCAATCCGGGAATGATGCTGTGGGCACCGAGAGAGTATGAACTCTTCCGGCTTTGTGAATCCGGTATGCCGGAGCAGCTGCTTTATCACTATCTGAAACAGGCACCAGTATCAGAGTCCTTTGTCTACCGGCGCTGGCTATATGTCATTTGGGAAGCCGTCTCCCGCTATATCCACACGGGACAGCTAGACCGTCAGCTATTTGATGTGGCTTCCCGAGAGCTATCTCCCTGGTTGGAGTGAGCCTGCGGTTGTTCCGCGTCGTGGGGTGCTGCCGAGGTTCCCTTCAGTGCCTGCCAGAGGCGACCGAGCGTTTCGTACCAGGCTCGTTCGCTGTGCGATAAATAGTAAGCGGAAGGGAATACTTTTTCCCACGGGTTAAGCGCAGAGGTAATCGCCATCTGATTTGCTGGCGCAGGAATCGGCGCTAACCCCTGAGTCTGGAAGAATCGAATGGCGCGAGGCAAATGGTTGGCTGAGGTCACCAGCAAGAAAGGGCGATCGCCAACAATCTTAGCGGTTGCAGCCGCTTCTTCTTCCGTATCTCTTGGCGTATCCAGAATGACGATATCCTGCTGGGGAATACCCAAACTTTCGGCGACCAGCGCCGCGGTTTTCGCACTGCTAACAGGGTTACCCTGTGCGGCTCCACCGGTAAAAATCAACTTTGCGCCGGGATTGGCATGATAAAGGCGAACGCCTTCCGTGACGCGCGGGAGGCTGTTGCTGATGAGATTAGAACTGGGTGCCCATTCCGCGTTATAGGTATATCCCCCGCCTAACACGACAATATATTCGGCTTTGCTCGTCTGCGGCGTTGGCCGCCAGGTTGGGTAGTGTGATTCCAGTGGTAACAACAGTCGATCGGCAACAGGCTGTAGGCTGAGCAGAATAAGCATCAGCCAACTGGCTAATATTATCGCTTTTCCCGTGCGCTGCCGCTGGGTAAACCAAAGCAGCAACAGACCAACACCCATCAGAAGTAATAGCAATGGCAGGGGCTGAAGAAGGCCACCGGCGAACTTTTTGAGTGTGAAAAGCATAAAATTGCATTCCTTTTGAGTGAAAAAACCGCATCCGGGAAGATATCATGCGGTAAGGCCATTTATTCTAAGCCAGCCTGTGCCAAAATGGCAGGCTGGAAAAAAATCGCATCGCGCAGACATGTCCTGCACGAGATCCCCGTTTATATGATGCGGAACAATGACTGATGCAGGATCGCAATTTTAACGATATCGCCGAAAAATTTGCTCAGAATATCTATGGCACGACGAAGGGGAGACTTCGGCTGGCGGTATTGTGGCAGGATCTTAGCGATCTTTTGACCCGACTCCCGGCACGGCCTTTGCGCATCCTTGATGCGGGAGGCGGTGAAGGGCAGATGGCCTGTCGTTTGGCGGCTTTAGGACATCAGGTATTGTTGTGCGATGTTTCCGGTGAGATGATTCAGCGCGCCAAAAATGCGGCAGCGGAGCAGGGCGTTACCCATAATATGCGTTTTGTGCAGTGTGCCGCACAGGATATCGCGCAATATATGGATAGCCCCGCCGATCTGATATTGTTCCATGCGGTGCTGGAATGGGTCGCGCAACCGCAGCAGGTGCTGAAAACACTGTACGATAGCCTGTCGCCGGGTGGCGCATTGTCCCTGATGTTCTATAACCATCATGGGCTGTTGATGCGTAACATGGTGGTGGGCAACTTTGATTATGTTCAGGCCGGAATGCCTAAGGGCAAACGGCGCTCGCTCTCGCCAGATCACCCGCTGAACCCGCAAGACGTGTACGGCTGGCTTGATGAGATGGGGCTGACCATTAGCGGGAAAACGGGCGTGCGCGTGTTTCATGACTACTTGAAAAACAAACAGCAGCAAGTTGAGAAATTTGACGACATTCTGGAGATTGAACAGCGGTATTGTCGGCAAGAGCCTTTTGTGAGTTTGGGCCGTTATATCCATGTCATGGCGCATAAACCCCATTTGAAGGATGCATTATGAGTGATTTTTCCCAGACTGTACCCGAACTGGTCGCCTGGGCACGAAAAAACGATTTCTCCATTTCCCTTCCCACCGAACGCCTGGCGTTTTTGATGGCGATTGCCACGCTTAACGGCGAACGCATGGATGGTGAAATGAGTGAAGGTGAGCTGATTGATGCCTTCCGTCATGTGAGTCAGGGATTTGATCAGACGAACGAAACCATTACCCTTCGCGCCAATAACGCGATTAACGATCTGGTGCGCCAGCGCTTGCTTAACCGCTTTACCAGCGAGCAGGCCGAAGGTAATGCGATTTATCGTCTGACGCCGCTGGGGATTGGCATTACCGATTATTACATTCGGCAGCGTGAGTTCTCGACGCTGCGCCTTTCCATGCAGCTCTCTATCGTGGCGCAAGAACTCAGTCGCGCAGCCGATGCGGCGGAGGAAGACGGCGATGAATTTCACTGGCACCGCAACGTATTTGCGCCACTGAAATATTCCGTTGCAGAAATTTTTGACAGTATCGATCTGTCACAGCGTGTGATGGATGAGCAGCAGCAGGGCGTTAAAGATGATATCGCCGCGCTGTTAAATCAGGACTGGCGAGCCGCGATCAGTAGCTGTGAACAACTGCTGACGGAAACGTCATCGACGCTGCGTGAGCTACAGGATACGCTGGAAGCCGCAGGCGACAAATTGCAGACGAGCCTGTTGAGCATTCAGGATGCGATTATGAATAATCCGCATAATCTGGAGTTTGTCGACAAGCTGGTGTTTGACCTGCAAAACAAACTCGACCGCATTGTGAGTTGGGGACAGCAGACGATAGATCTGTGGATTGGTTACGACCGCCACGTACATAAGTTTATCCGTACCGCGATTGATATGGATAAAAACCGCGTCTTTGCCCAGCGGTTGCGTCAGTCGGTGCAGAGCTATTTCGATAGCCCTTGGGCGCTGACGTTCGCCAACGCGGATCGCCTGCTGGATATGCGCGACGAAGAACTGACGCTGCGTAGTGAAGAAGTCACCGGTGAACTGCCGCCGGAACTGGAATACGAAGAATTTAGTGAAATGCGCGAGCAGCTGATCGCGCTAGTCGAGCAGGCGTTGCATAAATATAAAGCGCAACAGATTCCGCTGGATTTGAGTGAAGTGATGCGTGAGTACCTCGCGCAGCATCCTCGCTCGCGGCATTTTGATGTTGCCCGAATCGTGGTCGACCAGGCAGTACGTCTGGGCGTAGCCGAAACAGATTTCACCGGATTGCCTGCATTGTGGCAGGCGATCAATGATTACGGAGCCAAGGTACAGGCCCATGTCATCGACAAATATTGAACAATTTATGCCAGTGAAGCTGGCAACCGCGCTGTCGAATAACCTCTTTCCTGCGCTGGACAGCCACTTGCGCGCCGGGCGTCATGTTGGCATTGAAGAACTGGAGAACCATGTATTTTTGATGGATTTCCAGGACGTGCTGGAAGAGTTCTACAGCCGTTACAACGTAGAGCTGATTCGCGCGCCGGAAGGATTCTTCTATCTGCGTCCGCGTTCTACCACGCTGATCCCGCGCTCGGTACTGTCTGAGCTGGATATGATGGTAGGGAAAATTCTCTGCTATCTCTATCTGAGCCCAGAGCGTTTGGCGCACGAAGGCATTTTCAGCCAGCAGGAGCTGTATGAAGAGCTGCTGAGTCTGGCGGATGAAAGCAAACTGCTGAAGCTGGTTAACCAGCGTTCTACCGGTTCCGATCTGGATCGCCAAAAATTGCAGGAAAAAGTCAGAACGTCGCTTAACCGCTTACGTCGGTTAGGCATGATCTACTTTATGGGCAATGACAGCAGCAAATTCAGAATTACTGAATCGGTGTTCCGCTTCGGAGCTGATGTGCGCAGCGGCGATGATGCCCGCGAAGCACAGCTACGCATGATTCGCGATGGTGAAGCGATGCCTGTTGAAGGTAGTTTGTCGCTGAAAGATGACAGCGACGACAATGATCGCACCGATGATACCGCGCCAGAAACGGGCGAGGATGAATAAGAGCTTATCCCATTAGAGCTATTTCATTTGCCATTTTGAACCTGGGCAGTGCTCGAAATCCTCACGTGCTACGTGTACGCTCCGGTTTCTGCGCGCTGTCCGTGTCCAAACTGACTGCACCAATAACGCCTACTGGGATGGGCTCTACGTGTTGAGGATGAACAGGAATGATTGAACGCGGTAAATTTCGCTCACTAACGCTGGTCAACTGGAACGGCTTTTTCGCCCGCACCTTCGATCTGGATGAACTGGTTACCACGCTATCCGGCGGTAACGGTGCTGGGAAATCCACCACGATGGCCGCCTTTATTACGGCGCTGATCCCTGACCTGACGCTGTTGCACTTCAGGAACACCACCGAAGCCGGTGCCACCAGCGGTTCGCGCGATAAAGGCCTGCACGGTAAATTGCGCGCCGGCGTCTGCTACTCCACGCTGGATGTCGTCAACTCGCGTCATCAGCGCGTGCTGGTTGGGGTTCGTCTCCAGCAGGTTGCAGGACGCGACCGTAAAGTCGATATCAAACCTTTTACCATTCAGGGATTACCGACGGCGATACAGCCGACGCAAATTCTGACGCAGGTGGTCGGCGATCGTCAGGCGCGCGTGCTCTCATTGCAGGAGCTGAAAGATCGCGTCGAGGAGATGGAAGGCGTTCAGTTCAAGCAGTTTAACTCCATCACCGACTATCACTCGCTGATGTTTGATTTGGGCGTGGTGCCGCGTCGCCTGCGTTCTGCTTCCGATCGCAGTAAGTTCTATCGTCTGATCGAAGCTTCGCTGTACGGCGGTATTTCCAGTGCGATTACTCGCTCGCTGCGTGACTACCTGCTGCCGGAAAATAGCGGCGTGCGTAAAGCGTTTCAGGATATGGAAGCGGCGCTGCGTGAAAACCGCATGACGCTGGAAGCGATTCGCGTTACTCAGTCCGATCGCGATCTGTTTAAGCACCTGATCTCTGAAGCGACGTCCTATGTTGCTGCTGACTACATGCGGCACGCCAATGAGCGCCGTATTCATCTGGATGGGGCGTTGGAACTGCGTCGTGACCTGTTCTCCAGCCGTAAGCAACTGTCGAGCGAGCAATATCGCCATGTAGAAATGGCGCGAGAACTGGCGGAGCAGAGTGGTGCCGAAGGCGATCTGGAAACAGATTATCAGGCGGCCAGCGATCACCTGAATCTGGTGCAGACCGCCATGCGCCAGCAGGAAAAAATCGAGCGCTATAACGCCGACCTGGAAGAATTGAGCTATCGCCTCGAAGAACAGAACGAGGTGGTGGAAGAAGCGCGGGAGCAGCAGGCGGAAAATGAAGAACGCGCCGATGCGACCGAGCTGGAAGTGGATGAGCTGAAAAGCCAGCTTGCCGATTATCAGCAGGCGCTGGACGTGCAGCAAACACGTGCCATTCAGTACCAGCAGGCTCAGCAGGCGCTGGAACGTGCCCGCACGCTGTGTCAGTTGCCAGATTTAACGGCAGACAATGCGGATGAGTGGCTGGACAGCTATCAGGCGAAAGAGCAGGAAGCGACAGAAATTCTGCTGATGCTGGAGCAGAAACTGAGCGTGGCCGATGCGGCGCACGGCCAGTTTGAACAAGCCTATCAACTGGTGACTAAGATTGCCGGTGCGGTGAATCGCAACGAAGCTTGGCAGGTTGCGCGCGATTTGCTGCGTGACAGCTCTTCACAACGCTATCAGGCGGAGCGGGTACAGCCGCTGCGGATGCGTCTGTCTGAGTTGGAACAGCGCCTACGCGAACAGCAGGATGCCGAGCGGTTATTGCAGGATTTCAGCAAACGCAACGGTCAGGATTATCAACCGGAAGAGCTGGAATCCCTCCAGCAAGAACTTGATGCCCGCATCGAAACGCTGTCATCGCTGGTGGCAGAAGCGGGCGAGCGCCGTATGGCGCTACGCCAAGAGCTGGAGCAAACCCAGCAGCGCATTCAGAAGCTGACGGCGCGAGCGCCAGTCTGGCTGGCCGCACAGGAAATGCTGACGCAGTTGAGCGAGCAGAGCGGCGAAACGTTTGAAGATAGCCGTCAGGTAACGGAGTTCATGCAGCAACTGCTGGAGCGCGAGCGTGAAACTACGGTTGAACGTGATGACATCGCCGCCCGCAAACGCCAGATTGAAGCGCAGGTTGAGCGACTCAGCCAGCCTGGCGGTTCAGAAGACCCGCGCCTGAACGCGCTGGCGGAACGTTTTGGCGGCGTGCTGCTGTCTGAAATTTATGATGATGTGACACTGGATGATGCGCCGTACTTCTCGGCGCTTTATGGTCCTTCCCGCCATGCGATTGTGGTGTCCGATCTCTCGCTGGTGCGCGATCAGCTTGCTGGTCTCGAAGACTGTCCTGAAGATCTGTATCTGATCGAGGGGGACCCACAGTCGTTTGATGACAGCGTATTTGCCGTTGACGAGCTGGAACGTGCTGTCGTGGTGAAAGTCGCGGAGCGTCAGTGGCGTTATTCTCGTTTCCCTGAGGTGCCGCTGTTTGGCCGCGCCGCGCGGGAAATGCGCCTGGAAAGCCTGCGTGATGAGCGCGAAGCGCTGGCGGAACAGTACGCAACGCTGTCGTTTGACGTGCAGAAAACGCAGCGCCTGCACCAGTCTTTTGGTCGCTTTATCGGTACCCATCTGGCAGTCGTTTTTGATGACGATCCCGAAGTGGAAATCCGTACGCTCAGTTCCCGTCGCGGCGAGCTGGATCGTGCGATGGCCAGCTTTGATGGCGAAAATCAGCAGCAGCGTCAGCAGTACGAACAAGCGAAAGAAGCCAGCGCACAGCTGAATAAACTGATTCCGCGCATTAGCCTGCTTTGTGATGAGACATTGCAGGATCGCGTGGAAGAGATTCGTGCGGAATTGGATGAAACCGAAGAGTCTGCTCGCTTCATTCAGCAGCACGGTACAACGCTGGCTAAGCTGGAACCGTTGGTTTCTGTCCTGCAAAGCGATCCGCAGCAGCATGAGCAGTTGCAGGAAGATTATACGCAGGCGCAGAACGCACAGCGGCAGGCAAAACAGCAGGCGTTTGCTTTGACTGAGGTGGTGCAGCGTCGCGCGCACTTCAGCTATGCCGATTCGGCTGGAATGCTGGGTGAGAATGCTGGCTTGAATGACAAACTGCGCCATCGTTTGGAACAGGCTGAGGCAGAACGGACAAAAGCACGTGAACAGCTACGTCAGCATCAGGCACAGCTGACGCAGTACAGCCAGGTTCAGGCATCGCTGAAAAGCTCTTACGATGCCAAGCAGGACATGCTGAAGGAACTGACGCAAGAGCTTCAGGATATCGGTGTACGTGCGGACGCTGATGCCGAAGTGCGCGCCCGTCAGCGCCGTGATGAGCTGCATGCGGCATTAAGCACCAACCGCTCGCGGCGTAATCAGTTGGAAAAACAGATTACGTTCTGTGAAGCAGAAATGGACAGTTTGCAGAAGAAACTGCGCAAACTGGAACGTGATTATCACCAGATGCGTGAGCAGGTTGTTACGGCGAAAGCCGGCTGGTGTGCCGTCATGCGTTTGGTGAAAGACAACGGCGTCGAGCGTCGTCTGCACCGTCGTGAACTCGCATATATGGAAGGCGATGAACTGCGTTCCATGTCGGATAAGGCGTTGGGTGCGCTGCGTCTGGCGGTTGCGGATAACGAACATCTGCGCGATGTGTTGCGGCTTTCGGAAGATCCGAAGCGGCCCGAACGCAAAATCCAGTTCTATATCGCCGTTTACCAGCATCTGCGCGAGCGTATCCGTCAGGATATTATTCGCACCGATGATCCGGTAGAAGCCATTGAGCAGATGGAAATCGAGCTTAACCGCCTGACTGAAGAACTGACGGCGCGTGAACAGATGCTGGCCATCAGCTCTCGTAGCGTGGCAAACATCATCCGTAAAACGATCCAGCGTGAGCAGAACCGTATTCGGATGCTGAATCAGGGGCTGCAAGCGGTCGCGTTTGGTCAGGTGAAGAGTGTTCGCCTCAACGTTAACGTGCGCGAAACGCATACCACGCTACTCAACGTGTTGTCCGAACAGCAGGAAATGCATCAGGATCTGTTTAACAGCAACCGTCTGACCTTCTCGGAAGCGTTGGCAAAACTGTATCAGCGCCTGAATCCTGAAATTGATATGGGACAGCGCACGCCGCAAACCATCGGTGAAGAGCTGCTGGATTACCGAAACTATCTTGAAATGGAAGTTGAGGTTAACCGTGGCGCGGATGGCTGGCTGCGAGCAGAAAGTGGGGCGCTGTCGACCGGGGAAGCCATCGGAACCGGGATGTCGATTCTGGTCATGGTGGTACAGAGCTGGGAAGAAGAGTCGAAGCGCCTGCGTGGCAAAGATATTATTCCGTGTCGTCTGCTCTTCCTCGATGAGGCGGCGCGTCTGGATGCCAAGTCGATCGCGACGCTGTTCGAGCTTTGCGATCGTCTGGAAATGCAGCTGGTCATCGCTGCACCGGAAAATATCAGCCCCGAGAAGGGAACCACCTATAAGCTGGTGCGTAAAGTCTACCAGAACAACGAGCACGTCCATGTGGTCGGGCTGCGTGGCTTCGGAACGGAAGCGCCAGAGACACAAGAGCAAGCCTCATAGCGGGGAGCGGTAAATTTTATCGTTGTAAACCTTGCCGCTATTTTCCTCTATAATGATAAAGCCGCTTTTTTAAGCGGCTTTATTTTTTTCGTAAAGCGTTGCGTAAAGGGAATGTTGAATACGAATAGCTTCATCAAACGCGTAAGATAATAACCAGAAGAAGAAGCAAAAATATTTTTCTCTTTATATACTGACGATGAAGCGATTACAGACCGTAGAAGGATTTGCGGTTTTATGTTGCAAGGTGGCGTACCGTAATAACGGACGCGATATAAAAATGATCATATTTCATTCTTTCTCATTTTCTACACAAGAAAACCTAAAGAATGTGCTTACGCCAGTATGACCGTATACGAGCGAATTCGGTTTGTTATTTCCATATCCAACGTGGATTGTCGTGAAAGCATAGTGATTAATGAGTACAGGGGATAAATGGATGTTGTTGTTACATAAACGAAAAATGGTCAGGCTGCTGTTACGCGTGGGTTGTATTTGGGTCGGAAGCCTGTCTCCTTCGTTTTCGGTGCTGGCAGCATCTCCGACGGTGGTATCCGGCTTATCGCAAAGCTCGGGCGTGGTGTCTGTAGAAAATAGCCGTGCAGGGCTTCTGGCCGCGCTGCCGCACGGTATGTCGTTACATTATCTCTCTGATTTATCATCGCTTTATGCCCAACATCAGATGCAACCTATGTGGGCAGATAACCGTGCGGTTCAACAGTTTCAACAACAGCTGGCCGAATTGGCGATAGCTGGCGTACAGCCGCAGTTCACTACGTGGGTAACCTGGCTGACCGATCCGCAATTGACCGGATTTGCGCGTGATGTCGTACTATCGGATGCGATGCTGGGCTATTTGCAGTTCGTCTCGGGTGTAGAACGCAGCGGTAACGACTGGCTGTACAGCAGCGTACCTTACCGTCTGCAATCACCGGCGCTCAATATCGTTGCGCAATGGCAACAGGCCGTGAAATCCGGCACCAGCGCGGCTTATGTCGTTTCGCTGGCACCCCAGCATTCGCAATACGCCAAAATGCATGAAGCGCTGAAGACCATGCTGACGGACAATCGCCCGTGGCCGAGCCTGAATCTGGCGGAGTCTTTGCGCCCGGAACAGCAGAGTCGGGAACTGGCGGTACTGCGTGAAATTCTGCAACGTACTGGCATGCTGTCTTCAACGGAGAGCATTACGCTATTTAACGAAAATACCGCAGTGACGACAGTATCGACAGGACAGGCTCCGCTGGTCGAGGGCGCCGCTATCGACGATCGTTATACTGGCGAACTGGTTGACGCGGTTAAACGCTTCCAGCATTGGCAAGGGCTGGAGGGTGATGGCGTTATTGGTAAGCGTACGCGCGATTGGCTCAATGTGTCCCCGCAAATGCGCGCAACGCTGCTAGCGCTGAATATCCAGCGTCTGCGCCTGTTACCGGACAATGTTCACACCGGTATCATGGTGAACATCCCCAATTATTCACTGATCTATTATCAAGATGGCGCTGAACGCTTATCATCGCGCGTGATTGTTGGGCAGCCTAAACGCAAAACGCCATTGATGAGCAGCTCGCTGTATAACGTCGTGGTCAATCCGCCATGGAATGTTCCTACGACGCTGACTCGGCAGGACATCATTCCGAAAGTGGTGCGCGACCCCGGTTATCTACAGCGCCATGGCTACACGGTGTTGTCCGGCTGGAGTCAGGATGCTGAAGCGATCGATCCTTCCATGATCGATTGGCCGATGGTCTCAGCAGAGCGCTTCCCCTATCGCCTGCGTCAGGCCCCAGGTGCGAATAACTCGCTGGGACGCTACAAATTTAATATGCCGAATTCAGAAGCGATTTATCTGCACGACACGCCTAATCACAATCTATTCCAGCGTGATATCCGTGCGCTGAGCTCCGGCTGCGTGCGGGTTAATAAGGCATCGGAACTGGCTAGCATGCTATTGCAGGATGCGGGATGGAATAATAACCGTATTTCTTCCACGCTGGATCAGGGAAATACCACCTTTGTGTCAATGAAACATCGGATTCCGGTCAACCTCTATTACCTGACCGCGTGGGTGGCCGAAGATGGCAGACCACAGTTCCGAACAGATATTTACAATTATGATGACACCGCTCGTGCCGGGACGAAAGTGCTGTCCAGAGCAGGGCTGTTGCTTCAGTAAGTATTGAAAACACGGGCATTAGCGGTATCGGTATTTTATCGTTTTTGCGGGGGATCGATGCGATCTCCCGCAAACCCGTAAGCAAAGCGGGTTGACTCACTTTTCTCTGGCAGTTAAGGTTCAAGGCGGCACGTTTTGTGCCTCCTTTTATACCGTTCTTTAGCCAGGGTACTTGTTCTATGGATCACATTGACAATCATCGCCGTAAGTGGCTTGCACTGGGTGGTGCCGCGTTGGGTATCGCACTCCTTCCCGGTCAGGCATTTGCGACGTTATCTACACCCCGACCACGAATTTTGACGCTGAACAATCTGAATACCGGAGAGCTGCTGAAAACGGAATTCTTTGATGGCAAACGGTATAACAAGTCAGAACTTTCCCGCCTGAATCACTTTTTCCGCGACTATCGCGCCAATAAAGTCAAAACGATTGATCCTCAACTTTTCGATCAGCTCTATCGCTTACAGGTCATGTTGGGCACCAACAAGCCCGTACAGCTGATTTCTGGTTATCGCGCGATAGATACGAATAACGAATTACGCGCGCATAGCAGAGGTGTGGCAAAGCAGAGCTACCACACGAAAGGGCAGGCGATGGATTTCCATATTGAAGGCGTTCAACTCGCTAACATTCGTAAAGCGGCGATGAAAATGCGTGCCGGCGGCGTTGGCTACTACCCACGCAGTGATTTCGTTCACATCGATACCGGCCCCGTCCGCACCTGGTAATTCGCTACCACAGCGTTAAATTTTTTTCTGATACGGTTCGCTAATGCAGAGTGAACCGCTCAGTTTATTCAACATGGAGTGATATGAAATATCAAATTGTCCCGGTGACGGCATTTAGCCAGAACTGCACATTGTTATGGTGTGAAAAAACGAATGAAGCGGCGATTGTCGATCCCGGTGGCGATGCAGAAAAAATCAAACGTGCCGTCGCGGATGCAGGCATTTCAGTTAAGCAGATTCTATTGACGCACGGCCATCTGGATCATGTGGGTGCAGCGGCGGAATTGGCCGAGCACTATCAGGTATCGATTATTGGTCCACAGATTGAAGATGCTTTTTGGTTAGAAGGGCTGCCGGCACAGAGCCGTATGTTTGGTCTGGAAGAATGCGCGCCGCTGACGCCATCGCGTTGGCTACAGGAAGGTGATGAGGTTAGCGTGGGCGAGACAACGCTGGCGGTTTTCCACTGCCCAGGCCATACACCGGGCCACATTGTTTTCTTTGATGCAGAATCGAGCCTGGCACAGGTAGGCGATGTTATTTTCAACGGTGGCGTAGGGCGTACCGATTTCCCACAGGGGGATCATCAGGCGTTGATTGCGTCTATCAAAAATAAGCTGCTGCCGCTGGGTGACGATGTGACGTTTATTCCAGGACATGGCCCGATGTCGACGTTAGGACATGAACGCAAGACCAACCCTTTCCTGCGTGAAGATGCCGCGATTTGGTAATTTCTGTACTCTTTTATCAGTAAATGACAGGAATTTATCAATAAAAGGTAGAAATGAAAAAGCCGACACAGTGTGTCGGCTTTTTTAATCGCAGAACGATTAGAGTACGGCAACAATCGCTTCGCAGAGTGGAGCCATGTTTTCCGGCGTCATTCCTGCAACGTTGATACGGCCAGAATTCACCGCGTAAACGCCGAATTCATCACGCAGACGCAGAACCTGCTCTTTGGTCAAGCCACTGAATGAGAACATCCCATTCTGGTTGATGATGAAGGAGAAATCCTGATTTGCCCCTTTTTCCTGCAAGGTATTCACGAACAGCTGACGCATGCGTTGAATACGCTCACGCATCGCCGTTAATTCCTGTTCCCAGACGGCTTTCAGTGCATCGTTGCCCAGAATGGTCGCAACAACGGTTGCGCCGTGTGACGGTGGGTTGGAGTAGTTTGCACGAATAGCCGCTTTCACCTGGCTGAATGCGGTGTCTGCTGTTGCGGCATCTGCAGCAACCAGCGTGCAGGCACCGACGCGCTCATTGTACAAACCGAAGTTTTTAGAGTACGAGCTGCATACGATCAGTTCATCGTGCTTCGCGGCGAAGAGTCGCAGGCCTTCCGCATCTTCTTCGAGCCCACGAGCAAAGCCCTGATAGGCGAAGTCAAACAGCGGCAGCCAGCCTTTTGCTACAGACAGTTCGGCCAACGTAGCCCACTGCTCAGCGGTAGGATCGATACCGGTTGGGTTGTGGCAACAGCCGTGGAACAGCACCACGTCACCGGCTTGTGCGGCATTCAGGCTGTTCAGCAGGCCATCAAAATCCAGCGCGTGGTTCGCGGCATCGTAGTAGTCATACTGACATACTTCCAAACCGACAGCAGAGAAGACGTTATTGTGATTTGGCCAGGTTGGATTGCTGATCCAAATGCGTTTTGCAGACGTTTGATTTGCAATGAAATCAGCGGCTACGCGCAACGCACCTGTTCCGCCTGGCGTTTGCGCCGTGCGGGCACGTTTGTCGGCAATGATGGCATTCTGCTTGCCAAACAACAGCTCCTGCGTGCACTGACCGAATGCTGGCAGACCGTCAATGCCCAGATAATTTTTGGTGGTTTCATTTTCCAGCAGATAGTGTTCTGCTTTTTTTACGCTGGTCAGAACCGGAGTTTTACCGGTTTCATCTTTATAGACACCAATACCCAGATTGATTTTATTCGCGCGGTCATCGGCGCGGAAAAGATCGGTCAGCCCGAGAATAGGATCGGCCGGTGCGGCAGAGATATTTTCAAACATTGCCAGAATGTTCCATAACTGAGATGAAATAAGAATTCTCAGAGTACCGTCAGTAAAAGGCTTTGCCAACCGTTGATGTCAAAAAGAAAGGGAAATAACAGGGAGAAGGAGAGAGACGAAATAAAAGACTGGTTAGGCGAGAATAATTGGCGCAGCGTGGCGTAAAGCAGAAACAGAAAATGCGGGAGAGCGTTTTTCAACGTTGCAGGCGACGGTTCGTAAAAGTGGAGAGCTATCGCTACCCAGCACGCAATAAAAAAGACAGAGCCGAAGCCCTGTCTTTTCATGCAATACGAACGATTAACTCGTTACGTTATGCAATGCCAACTTAGAACTGGTAAACAACACCCACGTTCACGATATCGTTGTTTTCGATACCATAATTGTTGTTTTTGTCCAACAGGCTAATGTCGTATTCAGCGTAAGTAGAGAAGTTCTTGTTGAATGCATAGGTTGCACCAATGCTTGCATACTTAACGCCATAGTCGTTTACAACATTGCTGATTTTGTCTTTACGAGAAACGTAAGCAATTGTCGGAGTCAGGCCGAAATCAAAGTTGTACTGTGCAACCACTTCGAAGATTTTGCTCTCATCAGCAATAACGCCATCGATTGGTGCATAGAAATTACGAGCTTCGCCGTAAGTGGCTGCAACGTAGATGTTATTTGCATCGTATTTCAGGCCTGTTGACCATACGTCTGCACGATCACCACCAGCAGTTGATGCACGTTGAGCAGCGGTACGCTCATAAGAGCCGTAAGAAGCAACCGCGCCTACGCCGAAATCAGTATCATAAGACAGAGACGTCGCCCACGCATCGCCGTGATTGCGTTCGATGTTCTTGCCAGTTGCGCTAACGGTAGAAGAAGTATCGTCTTTAGCAACGTATTGCAGACCGAAACCTAAGCCGTCAACCAGACCAAAGAAGTTAGAGGTGTTATAAGTTGCGGCGTTACCGATACGGCCAGTCAGGGTATCGGTGATGCTGCTGTCACCGCCGTTTTCCGGCAGCACGTCGGTATAAGCCATACCGTTATAAGCTACGCCTGTGTTACGGCCGTAGTCGAAAGAACCGAAATCACCAAATTTCAGACCAGCAAACGCTTTACGGGTTTTTCCTGCGCTGCCATTGCTATCTTCGGCTTTCTTGGCATCGAATTGGTATTCGAAAGTACCGTAACCAGTCAGATCGTTGTTGATCTGAGTCTGTCCTTTAAAGCCCAGACGTGCATAGGTATTGTCTTCGTTGTCTGTGTCTTGGTTATTGAAAGTATAACCAGCATGTACACGACCATTCAGATCCAGCTTGTTGGCGTCTTTATTATAGATTTCTGCTGCGTTGGCTGTGCCTGCGACTAACAGAGCTGGGATTACTACTGCAAGAATGTTGCGTTTCATCATTATTACCCTCATTGGTGTTATTTAGACACCTGCCACTGCCATAAATAATTCTTTACGGAACTATTCCTGAAAGTTTGGTGTCTTCCTGTGTCTGAACGCAGTTTTCCATTCACTCGCCAGTTAATCCACCCTAAAGATGCTACAAAGTTCGCAATCGAGTAACAAATGGAAATAATGTGTATCTAAATGTAAAATTCAGGGAACTTTGTGAGACATAACAAAAATTAAAAAAAAAGAGCCGGGAAACCCGACTCTTCTTTTCTACATATTTGTTTTACTTATATTAAATTTTTATTTAGAAACTGGCGTTCCGTGGTGTGCGTGGGAAAGGAATAACATCGCGCACATTTTGTACACCGGTAACATAGGCAATCAATCGTTCAAAACCTAAACCGAAACCGGAATGTGGAATGGTGCCGTAACGACGTAAATCACGATACCACCAGTAGTCTTCTTTATTCAGTCCCATCTCTTCCAGACGGCTATCCAACTGAGCCAGACGCTCTTCACGCTGAGAGCCACCGATGATTTCACCAATTCCCGGTGCCAGAACATCCATTGCAGCAACGGTCTTACCGTCTTCATTCATGCGCATGTAGAAGGCTTTGATGTCTTTCGGGTAGTTTTTAACGACAACCGGTGCTTTGAAGTGTTGCTCCGCCAGATAACGCTCGTGTTCGGAGGAGAGGTCAACGCCCCAGTAAACTGGGTTCTCGAACTGCTGCCCACAATTCAGCAGGATCTCGACAGCGTCGGTGTAGTCCACCTGTGCGAAATCGGAACTGACGAATTTCTCCAGTCGAGTGATGGCTTCTTTATCAACGCGCTCAGCAAAGAACGCCATATCATCGGCACGTTCGTTCAGGACGGCCTGGAAAACATATTTCAGCAGGTTTTCGGCCAACGCCGCGACGTCATCCAAAGAGGCGAAGGCGACTTCCGGTTCGATCATCCAAAACTCAGCCAGATGGCGGCTGGTGTTAGAGTTTTCCGCACGGAACGTTGGGCCAAAGGTATAGACGTTGGACAGCGCACAGGCATAGGTTTCGCCATTCAGTTGACCGGATACAGTCAGGAACGCTTCTTTACCGAAGAAATCTTCGCTGAAATCCACTTTACCTTGTTCGGTACGCGGCAGATTTTCCAGATCGAGAGTAGAAACGCGGAACATTTCACCCGCGCCTTCGGTATCCGATGCGGTAATCAGCGGGGTAGATACCCAGAAGTAACCGTTCTCGTGGAAGAAGCGGTGAATCGCCTGCGCCAGCGTATGGCGAACGCGCGCAACGGCACCGATCAGATTCGTGCGTGGACGCAGGTGCGCCACTTCACGCAGATATTCGATGCTGTGACGCTTTGCCGCCATCGGGTAGGTATCAGGATCGTCAACCCAGCCGACAACATTGACGTTGGTGGCTTGCAGTTCGAAGCTCTGGCCTTCACCTGGAGACGCGACGACGTTACCGGTGATTTCAACGGAGCAGCCGGTAGTCAGGTGCAGTACGTCATCCTGATAATTGGAGAGATTATTATTAACGACAGCCTGTAATGGATTAAAGCAGGAGCCGTCATAAACGGCGATAAAGGAGATACCGGCTTTAGAATCTCTCCGGGTACGTACCCAGCCGCGCACGGTGACTTCGCTGTCAACGGCGACACGGCCTTGCAGTACATCGACTACAGGCACTACGCTCATAAAATTCTCTCTTTAATTAATCGTGTTTAAGAAAAATATCGTGGTTAAAACGCTAAATGGCCCAATCCGAGCCATTTGCTATGTTACTTGCGATGCAACAGGACACAAGCAGAAATCACCGGAATGGCGCGAAGTTTTCGCTCATGCGGGTGAATCTGCTGCAAAGTTGGTCAATACCCGTCATCCTTCAAGTTGCATGTGCGTTGGCTGCGTTCAAATACTCGGCCCATCGTGGGCCTCGCCCTGAAGGGCCGCTGCAAGCAGCGTTCAAATCTGCTCCCGGCAGATTTGTCACCCGAATCACTTACCTGAGTAAGCTCATCGGGATTCCTTCTCTTGCCGCCTGCCTGAAACTCGAATTATTTAGGGTATTAGGGGATAAGAGGGACGTTTCAACTGGCCTTTTTCACGCGGGGCAGGTCAAACGCTTTACGCAACTCACACACGAAGTTCTGATCCTGGCAGATAGTTTTCCCTGGGCTATCGGAGAGTTTTGCCACCGGCTTGCCATTACATTCCACCAGCTTGATCACGATATTCAGCGGTTTCACGCCGGGGATATCACACGTCAGGCGCGTGCCGATACCAAATACCAGATTCACGCGCTGCCCGAAATGACGATACAGCGTCAGCGCTTTATCCAGATTCAGGTTGTCGGAGAAGACCAGCGTTTTGCTCATCGGATCGATGTTCAGGCGCTGATAATGCGCAATGGCTTTTTCGCCCCAATCGACCGGATCGCCAGAATCGTGGCGCAGCCCCTGATAGGCTTCGGCGAACGGCAAATCGAAATCGCGCAGGAAGGCATCCATAGTGATGCAGTCGGTCAACGCAATACCCAAATGTGTGGGATATTCCCGTAGCCACATTTGTAGCGCGGCGCGCTGGCTGTTTGCCAGCGTCGGACTAATCTGCTGATGTGCCTGAAACCACTCGTGCGCCTGCGTACCGACAGGCGTGATATCCAAACGGCGTGCCAGATCGTAATTGCTGGTGCCGATGAGATAAGGGAAGTCGGCTCGTAGCGTCGTAACAATCGTCTGCTGGACATCACGAGAGAAACGCCGGCGCGTGCCGAAATCCATTAGCTTGAATTGGCTGAGATCCACATCCGCGCTGTTCTGGCGGAAGCTCTCGAGTGAGGCTGACAGTTGGGCAAGCGCCTGCTCAGTCGTGACGTTGGGCGAGCGATCGCGATGCACGACTTCACTGATCACGGCCAGCAAGGGAACTTCCCACAAAATCACTTCACGCCATGGCCCAGTGATGCGGATATCCAGCTTGCCAGCATGATTCTTGATCGAAACCTGCTGCGGATTAAAACGGAAGTCCTGCAGCCAGTGGAGATAATCGGGCTTAAAGAACGGCAGAGAAGAAAGATAGGTGAACTCATCGTCACTTAATGACAAGAAACGCATCAGATCGACCTGATGCGCTATCTCATCAGCGTAAGTGCCTAATAACTCATCACCGCGACAGCGAAATTCAGCCGCAACGTCGACATCATAATAGTGATGATACACCGCCTGTTGCATGTGCAGCTTGTAGGCATCGGTATCCAGCAATGAGTGCAGAATCGGGGAAGTGTGCAAAGTCATAATGCGTTACAGCATCCTTGTAAGATGCCTATCCACCATTGGGACAATCAGCAATGTTCGGCCAGTATACCTTGATTATCCGTTTATTACATTACGACAACATAGCGAGACGTGCGGGAGTGAACCGCGATACGATGATTATCCTCATTATTTTGTCGTGGTAACATTAAGATAACAGGCTTAGACTTGATCTTTGATGCTTATGACGAGGTGGAAACTTTATATGAATCAACAGCCGCAAATAAAATATCGCCATGACTACCGTGCGCCGGATTACACCATTACTGATATTGCACTGGATTTCGATCTCCATGCTGAAAAAACTCACGTAAAAGCCGTTAGTCAGGTGGTGCTGCAGGGGGACGCTGGCGCGCCGTTGAAGCTGGATGGCGAAGGGCTGAAACTGATTAGCCTGAGCGTTGATGGTCAGCCGTGGACACATTACCAGCAGCAGGACGATGGCCTGATTCTGACGCAATTACCCGCACGTTTTACGCTCAGCATTGAAACGGAAATCAATCCTGCCGCCAATAGCGCGCTGGAAGGGTTATACCTTTCTGGCGATGCGCTCTGTACGCAGTGTGAGGCCGAAGGGTTCCGCCACATTACCTATTATCTCGACCGACCGGACGTGTTGGCGAAATTCACGACGCGCATCATCGCGGATAAAGCTCGCTATCCTTATTTACTCTCTAACGGCAATCGTATCGCGCAAGGAGAGCTGGAAGGCGGCCGCCACTGGATTGAATGGCAGGATCCCTTCCCGAAACCGGCTTATCTGTTCGCGCTGGTTGCTGGCGACTTTGATGTCCTTCAGGATCGCTTCACGACACGTTCTGGTCGCGATGTGGCGCTGGAGCTGTATGTTGACCGTGGCAACCTCGATCGTGCCGGCTGGGCGATGACTTCGCTGAAGAATTCAATGAAGTGGGACGAAGAACGTTTCGGTCTGGAATACGATCTCGACATCTATATGATCGTCGCCGTTGATTTCTTCAACATGGGGGCGATGGAAAACAAAGGGCTGAACGTATTCAACTCTAAATACGTGCTGGCCAAGGCAGAAACTGCGACGGATAAAGACTATCTGAATATTGAAGCGGTGATCGGCCATGAATATTTCCACAACTGGACAGGCAACCGCGTCACCTGCCGCGATTGGTTCCAGCTTAGCCTGAAAGAAGGGCTGACGGTGTTCCGCGATCAGGAGTTCAGCTCCGATTTGGGTTCGCGTCCGGTGAACCGTATTGATAACGTGCGCGTGATGCGCGGTGCGCAGTTTGCTGAAGATGCCAGCCCGATGTCGCATCCGATTCGTCCCGATCAGGTGATCGAGATGAATAACTTCTACACGCTGACGGTCTATGAAAAGGGATCGGAAGTGATCCGCATGATGCACACTTTATTAGGTGAAGAAGGCTTCCAGGCCGGTATTCGTCTGTATTTTGAGCGTCACGACGGTAGCGCGGCGACCTGTGATGACTTTGTGCTGGCGATGGAAGAGGCTTCCGGAGTCGATCTCACGCAGTTCCGTCGCTGGTATAGCCAGTCGGGCACGCCGGTGCTGACTGTGCGTGATGATTACGATCCGCAGACGCAACAATATCTGCTGAGTGTGAGCCAAACGACCCCAGTCGGTGCCGATAAACAGCCGAAGCTACCGCTGCACATTCCGTTGGATATCGAACTGTACGATCCGCAAGGGAAGGTCATTCCGCTACAGAAAGACGGCCAACTGCTGGCGTCGGTGCTTAATGTGACCGAATCTGAACAGACGTTCATTTTCGATCAGGTGCCTTGCCGTCCGATTCCTTCTTTATTACGTGAGTTCTCTGCACCGGTAAAACTGAACTATGCGTGGAGCGATGAGCAGCTGACATTCCTGATGCGCTACGCCAGCAATGCGTTCTCGCGTTGGGATGCTGCACAGAGCCTGCTGGCTAACTATATCCGTCTGAACGTTTCCCGCTATCAGCAGAAACAGCCGCTTTCTGTGCCGATGCATGTTGTGGATGCTTTCCGTGGCGTGTTGCTGGATGAAAAGCTGGATCCGATGCTGGCTTCTCAGATTCTGACATTGCCGAGCGAAAACGAGATTGCTGAGCTGTTTGACATCATCGATCCGACGGCGATCGCTGCCGTGCGTGAGAGTATGACGCGTACGATGGCGAAAGAGATGGCGGATGAGTGGCTGGCGGTATACCACGCGAATCATGCGCCGCAATATCGTATCGAACACGCAGATATGGGTAAACGCGCGTTACGCAACGTCTGCCTGCATTATCTGGCATTCAACGATGCCGATCAGGCGGATAAACTGGTGCAAGCGCAGTTCCGTCAGGCGGATAATATGACAGATTCGCTGGCGGCGTTGTCGGCGGCGGTTGAGGCTCAACTGCCGGTGCGTGATGACCTGCTGACGCAGTTTGATAACCGCTGGCATCAGGATGGTTTGGTCATGGATAAATGGTTTGTGCTGCAAGCCACCAGCCCGGCAGCCGATGTACTGACCCGTGTGCGTGAGCTGCTACAGCACCGTTCATTCAGCCTGAACAACCCTAACCGCCTGCGTTCGCTGGTGGGAGCGTTTGCGGCCGCTAATCCGTCGGCGTTCCATGCTGAAGACGGCAGCGGCTATCGCTTCCTGACGGAGATCCTGAGCGACTTGAACACCCGTAACCCGCAGGTCGCGGCGCGGGTGATCGAACCGTTGATCCGCTTGAAACGCTATGATGCTAAACGTCAGGCGCAAATGCGTCAGGCGCTGGAGCAACTGAAGACGTTGGAAAATCTGTCTGGCGATCTGTTCGAGAAGATCAGCAAGGCACTGCAAGACTAATCCTGCCACGCGATTAGCACAGCCACACGCGGTATCCTGCCGCGTGTGGCGATAATTCCCGCATCACGATCTCCGGTTCCCGCAAACGTTTTACTTTCCGCAAAGATGGAATTACCATCACCGACCGTGAGTTAAACCGTAATCCACTATTGCTTACTTCCAGCGTAGGCAAGATACCTTTGCGATAGGGATCTCAGGAGACAATATGTTCTATCCCGTTATCAAAAAAGCCCTGTTTCAGCTCGATCCAGAGCGAGCACATGAGCTGACCTTCCAACAATTACGCCGTATTACCAACACGCCTTTTGAATTTCTCGTCCGCCAATCCGTTCCGACTAAACCCGTTACCTGCATGGGATTATCTTTTAAAAACCCACTCGGTCTGGCGGCGGGATTAGATAAAGACGGTGAATGTATTGATGCGTTAGGCGCAATGGGATTTGGTTTTATTGAAGTGGGGACGGTAACGCCGCGTCCACAATCCGGTAATGACAAACCAAGATTATTCCGCGTAGTGGAAGCGGAAGGATTGATCAACCGGATGGGTTTCAATAATAAAGGCGTGGATTATCTGGTCGAGAATGTAAAGAAAACACGTTTTGGCGGTGTATTAGGGATCAACATCGGCAAGAATAAAGACACGCCGGTTGAGCAAGGTAAAGACGATTATTTGATCTGCATGGATAAGGTTTATCCTCACGCAGGCTATATCGCGATCAACATTTCGTCACCGAATACGCCGGGATTACGCAGCCTGCAATATGGTGAAGCGTTGGACGATCTTTTGCTGGCGATAAAGAACAAGCAGACGGAATTAAAAGATAAGCATCAGAAATATGTTCCCGTGGCGGTAAAGATCGCGCCGGATCTTTCTGAAGAAGAATTGATCCAAATTGCCGACAGTTTGGTTCGCCATAACATCGACGGTGTGATTGCAACCAATACGACGCTCGACAGAAAACTGATTCAGGGATTAAACCACTGCGGGCAAACCGGGGGATTAAGTGGACGTCCGTTGCAGACAAGCAGCACGGAAATTATCCGCCGTTTGTCACAGGAATTAGCGGGACGTTTGCCGATTATTGGCGTCGGCGGAATTGATTCTTTGGTCGCCGCACGCGAAAAAATGGAAGCTGGCGCGTCGCTGGTACAGATATATTCAGGCTTTATTTTCCACGGTCCACGCCTGATTAAAGATATCGTTACACATATTTAATCCGAAATGCCTTTCATTTTTAGCTGGGGGTTTATTTATCCCCCGGCTAGTCTATATTTTATCCGTTTGCGTAAATAATCTATCAACCGATGACTGATCTTCTTGCCACAATGTTTGTGACGATGAACGATTATTGTGATGTGAGAAAACACAATCAGCCATTTCTGATATTTCTACTGTGAAGGCGAAGGGTAAATAATATGAAGCTAAAACCTGACGATAACTGGCGCTGGTATTTTGATACCGAACACGATCGCCTGATGTTGGATTTGGCTAACGGCATGTTATTCCGTTCTCGTTTTCCGTCTAAAATGCTAACGCCGGATGCATTCAATGAATGTGCATTTTGTGTTGACGATGCCGCGCTATTTTTTACCTATAACGACAAATGTCAGAAAGCGGCACTGCATCGTGACCTCCAAGGCGAATTAGTTTTGAATGCGCTGGTCGCAAGCCGGTTCCTAAAACCGCTTATGCCAAAAAGCTGGCACTTCATCCAACAGCCGGATGCCGTAATGTATTCGCCGCAGGCGGGTGATGTTGTACAAGTACAGCTCACGGAAACCCATGAAACGGCCTGTTTCCTGGTGGCGGAAGCCGGGGATAAAGCTTGCCTCTGTTTGCTGGCGCAAGAACAGCTGTCATTAAGTGGAAAAACCATGGGGCTGGGTGACGCCATAAAAATCATGCACGACAGACTCATGCCTGCCGTCGTTCAGAATAGGGCTGAGTGGGAAACCACGTTGGGCGAAGGCACGTCGGCATTTGAGTATGCCAAGGTCGTCTAAACCACCATATACCCGTCATACTTCAAGCTGCATGTGCGTTGGCTTTTCTTCGACTATTGCAGATGAACGTCACTCTGCGGAATACAGCTACAGGTAAGAATCTCGCCGTTTTCTCTGATGGCGCTTTGCTTCAGTGCGGAAACCTCTCCGCTGACTAACGTCAATTTACAGCACCCGCACAATCCTGCCCGACAAGAATAGGGGATTCGAATACCCTGTTGCTCCAACTGTTCCAGTAAAATCTGCTGATTGTTCCCTTGTAACGATTTTCCCTGATAGTGGATAGTGATGGCCTGTTCGCTTTTTTCGGGAACCACAAGGCTTTCGACCACCTGACCAGAACCATAAGGACGTGGCGGTTTGGTTGCTAACACTTCCAATGTATCGCCCACGCGAATGATGCCCGTATTTCTGGCGACCAGATTTTGCCCAAAATCAACGTCGCCGTTCTCGGCAGTACGGAAAGATTGCAGCGTTGCCAGTGGTTCTCCTGACGGATGCTTACGGCCACGTTCGATGCTGACGGTGGTGAAAATGCAGCGGCTACAGGGTTTGACGACGTCAAAAATAACCTCGCCAATCCGAATGGTCTTCCAACTGTCTTCGGCAAAGGCTTCCGCGCCTGTTACGACCAAATTGGGGCGAAACTGTTCGATTTTGATGCCGGCGGAACAGCGCTGGCGTAGCGCCTGAAATGAGGCATCATTAATTAACAGAAACGGATAGCCATCGGCAAAGGCCAGAGGAACATCAGGATAATGCTTAACTCGCCGCGATGGCTCATTGCCCACCCAGCGAAGCTGTACGGCACGCTGAAAATAGTGGCTTAACCAGACATTGATGGCTTCAGGGGCGACGAGTGCCGTAAAGTGCGTCCCCCAGACTTCTGTCGGCTGAGGTGTTTCGGTGAAGTCGGCAAAACGGATAGTGGCCGTTTGACCATCCGGCGCAGCAATAAACAGTCCATCGGGTAACAAGGCGGGGGTAAATAGCACCATTTGCGGATACTGGCGGGCAGTAATAAATGTGCCATCCGATTCGGTAATCATGAAGGCACGATCGTTCGCCAAACCGCTGACAGACGCCATTGCATGGGAGAGTTGTAGCCCCGCATCGATTTTACCGGATGAATATAAAGCCGCGTTACGCCAATCACTGACCTGTTCCTTGCCAAAGTAAAACGGCAACTTTATGACAAGCGTCTCGGATTAGCTATAATGCGCCTCAATTTCTTTTATGAATCTATTTTTTGGTGATAGTGACGACATGAATGCTTTGTTTGCCAGTACGGCGCGGGGATTGGAAGAGTTATTAAAAAGCGAACTCGAATCATTGGGTGCGCAGTCCTGTGCGGTTGTGCAGGGCGGTGTCCATTTTGAGGGTGACAACCGCCTGCTGTACCAGAGCCTGCTGTGGAGCCGTCTGGCATCGCGCATTCTGCTGCCGCTAAATGAATTCAAGGTACACAGCGATCTGGATTTATATCTGGGCGTGCAGGCGATTGACTGGTCAACGATCTTCAGCATCGATAAAACCTTTGCCGTGCATTTTACCGGCACCAATGAAGATATCCGCAACAGCCAGTACGGCGCATTAAAAGTTAAAGATGCGATTGTGGATAGCTTCACACGGAAAACCGGGCAGCGCCCAGACGTGGCGAAACAGCAGCCGGATATTCGCGTTAACGTCTTTTTACAGCGTGATATGGCCAGCGTGTCGCTGGATTTAAGCGGCGACGGCTTACATCAGCGTGGTTACCGCGATCTGGCTGGACTGGCACCGCTAAAAGAGAATCTGGCGGCGGCGATTGTTTTACGCTCCGGCTGGCAGAACGGCACGCCGCTGGTCGACCCGATGTGTGGTTCCGGTACGTTGCTGATCGAAGCCGCTATGATCGCGTCCGATCGCGCGCCCGGCTTGCATCGTACGCACTGGGGATTTAACGCCTGGTTAAAACACGATGCCGAACTGTGGCGTGAGGTGACGACGGAAGCGCAGCAGCGTGCTAGCCAAGGTTTGCAGACGACGACGTCGCGTTTCTTCGGATCGGATAATGACCGTCGAGTGATCGAGATCGCCAAAGCTAATGCGCGCCGCGCAGGCGTTGCCGAACTGATTTCTTTTGACGTGAGAGATGCTGCACAGCTAAAAAATCCACTGCCGGAAGGCCCGAAAGGTACGGTTGTCAGCAACCCGCCTTACGGTGAGCGTCTGGAAAGTGAACCCGCGCTGATCGCCCTGCATAATATGCTGGGTCGTAAGATGAAAAGCGACTTTGGTGGCTGGCAGCTCTCGCTGTTCAGCGCATCGCCGGAACTGCTGAGTTGTTTGCAACTGCGTGCTGAGCGCCAATTCAAGGCGAAAAACGGCCCGCTGGACTGTGTACAGAAAAATTATCAACTGGCGGAAACACAGAGTGAATCTGCGGGGCAAATCGCAGAAGACTTTGCCAACCGCCTACGCAAGAACCTGCGCAAGCTGGAGAAGTGGGCGAAGCAGCAGGGGGTTGAGTGCTATCGCATTTATGATGCCGATCTGCCTGAATATAATGTGGCGGTTGACCGCTACGGCAGTTGGGTCGTCGTACAAGAGTATGCGCCGCCGAAAACCATTGATGCACAAAAAGCCCGTCAGCGCCTGTTTGATGTGATCAACGCGACGCTGAGCGTGCTGGAATTACCGTCGAATCGTTTGGTGCTGAAAACGCGTGAACGTCAGAAAGGGAAAAACCAGTACGAGAAACTGGCGCAGAAAGGCGACTTCCTGCTGATGGAAGAGTTTGGTGCCAAGCTGTGGGTCAACCTGACCGACTACCTCGATACCGGTTTATTCCTCGACCACCGCATCGCCCGCAAAATGCTGGGTGAGATGAGCCGTGGCAAAGATTTCCTTAACCTGTTTGCCTACACCGGCACGGCGAG
This sequence comes from Pectobacterium polaris, assembly GCF_002307355.1. Lineage (NCBI taxonomy): Bacteria > Pseudomonadati > Pseudomonadota > Gammaproteobacteria > Enterobacterales > Pectobacteriaceae > Pectobacterium > Pectobacterium polaris. The sequence goes on from NZ_CP017481.1 coordinate 3,232,001, forward strand.
TGTGCATGCTGGGCTGGGCGGTGCACGTTCAACGACCACCGTCGATATGTCACGCACCTATCTGGAATGGGCAGAGAAAAACCTGCGGGTAAATGGCCTGACCGGGCGTCAGCATCGTCTGATCCAAGCAGATTGCCTGTCATGGTTACATAACGGCCATGAGCAATTTGATGTGATCTTCATTGACCCGCCGACCTTCTCTAACTCAAAACGTATGGAAGAGTCGTTTGATGTCCAGCGCGATCATTTGGCGCTGATGAAAGATCTCAAACGCCTGCTGCGTCGTGGCGGCACCATCATGTTCTCGAACAATAAACGCGGCTTCCAGATGGATACCGCTGGTCTGACTGCGCTGGGGCTGAACGCCAAAGAAATTACCGCACAGACCCAATCGCAGGATTTTGCCCGTAATCGTCAAATTCATAACTGCTGGCTGCTAACGCATGCCGGTGAGGAAAAGTAACCGATGTCTTTAATCAGTGTTTCAGGTGCGTGGCTGTCGTTCAGCGATGCGCCGCTGTTGGATAACACCGAACTCCATATCGAAGAGAATGAGCGCGTTTGTCTGGTTGGCCGTAACGGCGCGGGCAAATCGACCCTGCTGAAAATTCTGGCCAAAGAAATCCCGCTGGATGATGGCCGTATCACCTATGAACAGGATCTGATTGTCGCGCGCCTGCAACAGGATCCCCCGCGTGATGTTGCTGGTAGCGTCTTTGATTTTGTTGCTGAAGGGGTCGCCGCGCAGGCGGATCACCTGAAAAACTATCACGCCATGCTGCGTTTGGTCGAAAGCGACCCGAGTGAAAAGAACCTGAATCAACTGGCTAAGTTGCAGGACGTTCTGGAGCATCAGGGCCTGTGGCAACTGGAAAGTCGCATTCACGAGGTGTTGGAACAGCTTGGTCTATCCGCCGATGCGCCGCTGGCTTCGCTTTCCGGTGGCTGGCTGCGTAAAGCTGCACTCGGCAGAGCGCTGGTGAGTTCGCCGCGCGTGCTGCTGCTGGATGAACCAACTAACCATCTGGATATTGAGACGATTGACTGGCTGGAAACCTTCCTGAAAACGTTCCAGGGCAGCATTGTCTTTATCTCCCATGACCGCTCGTTTATTCGCAATATGGCGACCCGCATTGTCGACCTCGATCGCGGAAAACTGGTTTCCTGGCCGGGTAACTACGAAAAATATCTGGAAGGGAAAGAAGAAGCGCTGCGGGTAGAAGATCTGCAAAATGCAGAGTTCGATCGCAAGCTGGCGCAGGAAGAAGTGTGGATTCGTCAGGGCATCAAAGCTCGTCGTACCCGTAATGAAGGCCGCGTACGAGCGCTGAAAGCCATGCGTCAGGATCGCGCGCAGCGCCGTGAAGTCATGGGCTCGGCGAAAATGCAGGTTGAAGAAGCTGCCCGCTCCGGCAAGATTGTGTTTGAGCTGGAAGAGGTAAGCTATCAGGTTGACAATAAAGTGCTGACGAGCAATTTCTCCGCTCAGGTGCAGCGCGGCGATAAGATTGCGTTAGTAGGGCCGAATGGCTGCGGTAAAACCACGCTGCTAAAATTAATGCTGGGTGGGTTAGAGCCGATCAGCGGACGCGTGCACTGTGGCACGAAGCTGGAAGTTGCCTATTTCGATCAGCACCGCGCTGAACTCGATCCAGAACGTACGGTGATGGACAACCTGGCAGAAGGTAAACAGGAAGTGATGGTCAACGGCCGTTCACGTCATGTGCTGGGCTATTTGCAGGACTTCCTGTTCCATCCGAAACGCGCCATGACGCCAGTAAAAGCGTTGTCGGGTGGGGAGCGTAACCGCCTGCTGTTGGCGCGTTTGTTCCTCAAACCCAGTAACCTGTTGATTCTCGATGAACCGACCAACGATCTGGATGTGGAAACGCTGGAATTGCTGGAAGAGTTAATCGAAAGCTATCAGGGAACGGTTCTGCTGGTCAGCCACGATCGTCAGTTCGTTGATAATTCGGTTACCGAATGCTGGATCTTTGAAGGCGAGGGCAAGATTTCTCGCTTTGTCGGCGGGTATTTTGATGCGCAACAGCAGCGTGCAACGGCGACACCACTGCGGACGACGGCTGCATCGGCGGTAACCGCGCCAGCGGCGACGGTGAACACCGCACCGTCCGCTAAACGAAGCACGGGGAAATTAAGTTATAACCAGCAGCGCGAATTAGACCAATTGCCGCAGCGTCTTGAGCAACTGGAGCAGGAAATTGCGTCGCTGCAAGCGCAAATGAATGACGCCAGTTTCTTTAACCGCCCACGCGAAGAGACGCAGCAGGTCTTAAGCGCGCTGGCGGAAGCGGAAAGTGCGCTGGAAACCTGTTTCGAACGTTGGGAAGAGCTGGAAGCACAGAAAAACGGCTAATACGCGTTGCTGTGTAGCACCATCAATACGGGCGTAACGTCTCGTATTGATGGTTTTTTGGTTATAAGCTGACGAACTTTGAAGGAGAGAATGCGTGTGTTCCCATCACGATCGGCATGACCCTGATCTTCAACACAAGCACGATCTTCCACATGACCCTGCTCATGGGCATAGCCTTGAACATGGTTCTAAACACGAATATCATCACCATGATGACTATATGCTTTGCCCGCAGTGCGACCTGCTGGTGGAGTTACCTGAGCTGTCACGCGGCCAGAAAGCGACCTGCCCACGCTGTAAAACCACGCTAACCAACCACCAGACGGAACCGCGTAAACGGCCGGTTGGCTACGCGGTGAGCGCGCTGATCATGCTATTGCTGGCAAACCTCTTCCCCTTCGTTTCTATGCGTGTAGCGGGAATCACCAGCGAAATTACCCTGATACAAATTCCTAAAGTGATGGTGGCGGAAAACTACGCCAGCGTCGCGACGCTGTTTATGCTGTTTGTTCAACTGGTTCCAGCTTTCAGTATGGCCACCCTCATTCTGCTTTGCCTACACGCTTCGCTGCCGCTGGCATTGAAAAAAAACATGGGCAAAATGCTGTTCCACCTCAAAAGCTGGGGTATGGCAGAGATTTTCCTGGCTGGCGTGCTGGTCAGCTTTGTCAAACTGATGGCCTATGGTGATATCGGCATCGGCACCAGCTTTATGCCGTTTGTCCTGTTCTGTCTGCTACAGCTGCTGGCCTTCCAAAGCCTCGACCGCCGCTGGTTGTGGAATGACATCGTGCCACCCCCCGCGCTGCCTGCGCCACCGGTTCTGGGACAAAGCGGGCTATCGCAAGGCCTGCGTTCATGCACATGTTGCACCGCCATTCTGCCAGCCAACCAGTTAATCTGCCCGCGCTGCCACTCACGTGGACATGCCCGTAAGAAGCACAGTCTGCAATGGACGCTGGCCCTGCTGATTACCTCCATCATGCTCTATATCCCCTCGAATCTGATGCCGATCATGGTGACCGAAGCCTTCGGCGATCGCATGGGATCGACGATCATGTCGGGCGTTATCCTGCTGTGGGGAATGGGGTCTTATCCTGTCGCGCTGGTGATTTTTATCGCCAGCGTCATGGTGCCATCGCTAAAAATGCTGGCGCTAGGCTGGCTTTGTTGGCAGGCGAATCGCAAAACCAAGAAAACGGAAGACAGCGAGCGGATGCATGTCATCTATGAGATGGTTGAGTTTGTTGGACGCTGGTCGATGATTGATGTGTTCGTTATTGCCGTCCTGTCTGCGATGGTGCGTATCGGTCGCCTGATGAGTATTTATCCCGCCGTTGGGGCGGTGTTGTTCGCGGCCGTGGTGATTCTGACCATGTTTGCCGCGATGATGTTTGATCCCCGCTTGTTGTGGGATCGTCGCGATGATGTTCTTCATAAGGAGCCTGCCGTTGGCGAAAGATAACCATGCGATTGCGGATGTAGAAACGATTAAACGCTGGTCGCCGGTCTGGATTGTGCCAATTGTCACAGTGCTGATCGGTGCCTGGATACTGTTTTACCATTTCAGCCATCAGGGGCCGCAAATTACGCTGATTACCAGCAACGCAGAAGGCATTGAAGCGGGAAAAACTGCCATCAAGAGTCGTAGCGTAGACGTTGGGATCGTAGAGAGTGTCGTGCTGAGTGACGACCTCCATCGGGTAGAGATCAAAGCACGCCTGCATGACGGTATGGATAAACTGCTCAAGCAGGACTCCGCTTTCTGGGTGGTGAAGCCGCAAATTGGCCGCGAAGGGGTATCCGGTCTGGGGACGCTCTTATCCGGTGCTTACATCGAGCTACAGCCCGGTGCCAGTAAAGATGATAAAAACGAGTTTACCCTGCTGGATGCGCCGCCGCTGGCCTCACCGGATGCGAAAGGCATCAGGGTGATATTAGACAGCGAGCAATCCGGGCAGCTGAATGCGGGCGATCCGGTCCTGTTCCGCGGCTATCGGGTGGGATCGGTCGAAACCAGCGAATTCGATCCGAAAGCGCGCAAAATGCGCTATCAGCTGTTTATCTCTGCGCCGTATGACGGTCTGGTCACCAGCAATGTCCGTTTCTGGAAAGACAGCGGCGTTGCGTTCGATATGTCGGCGCAGGGCATGCGTGTCGAAATGGGCTCGCTGACTACGCTATTCAGCGGCGGCGTCAGCTTTGATGTTCCCGCTGGATGGGAGCTGGGCGATGCGGCCAAGACAATGGCGCAGTACCGACTGTTTGATAACCAACGCAGTATTCAGGACTCGCTATACACCGAATATAAAGAGTATCTGCTGTTCTTTAGCGAATCGATCCGTGGTTTGCAGGCGGGGGCACCGGTTGAATTCCGGGGGATTCGGCTGGGAACGGTTGCTGAAGCACCGTTTTTCCCACGCAATATGAAGCAGGAACTGGATGATGATTATCGCATTCCAGTGCTGATTCGTATTGAGCCCGATCGGTTCGAGAAAAAGATTGGCGGCTCGTTCGACTTTGAACAGCATCTGCAGCAAGCCCAGTCTCTGGGGCTGCGAGCGTCGATGAAGTCGGCTAACCTCCTGACAGGCGCGCTCTATATCGATCTCGATTTTTATCCAAAAGAGAAAGTGGATAAACGGCTGTTCGTTCTGGATGGCTACCCGGTTCTGCCTACCATTGACGGTGGCCTGTCACAGATTCAGCAGAAGCTGATGGCCGTGCTGGATAAGGTGAATAACCTGCCGCTGAACCCGATGGTCAATGAAGCAACGAAGACGCTGACGGAAAGTCAGGCAACGCTGCGTGAAATGCAAAAAACGCTGGCGACGCTGAACAAGCTGACGTCCAGCAAAGCGATGCAGGATCTGCCGGAAGATATGCAAAAAACGTTGCTTGAATTGAATCGCAGCATGAAAGGCTTCCAGCCCGGTTCACCAGCGTATAACAAGATGGTGGCGGACATGCAGCGCTTGGATCAGGTGCTGAGGGAGCTACAGCCTGTGCTGCGTACCCTGAACGAGAAAAGTAATGCGTTGGTCTTTGAGGCCTCGGGTAGTCAGGATCCTCAGCCGAAGAGGGCAAAATAATGATGAAAGCATGGACATTGGTTCTGGCTCTGGTATTGAGCGCGTGCAGCAGCAGTAGTAATACGCAGAAAACGTACTATCAGCTGCCGACAATCGCAGAGACCAATACGACGCAGGCTGCGGTGACTCAGGGTCATCCGCTATGGGTTGAACATGTCAGCGTGGCGGATTATCTCGTCAATGTCGGCTTGGTTTATCAGACTAACGATGTGCAGTATGTCATTGCCAGTAACAACCTGTGGGCCAGCCCGTTGGATCAGCAATTACAGCAGGCGCTGGTGACTAATCTGGGGAATAAATTGCCCGGCTGGGTTGTGACCACGCAGCCGCAGGGAAGTGAACAGGCTATGCTGAACGTGGCTGTCACGGGCTTTCACGGCCGTTACGATGGCAATGCTATCGTCAGTGGCGAATGGATGCTGACCTATCAGGGGAAAGTGGTTAAACGCCCCTTTAGCGTGATGCTGCCACAAACAGAAGATGGTTATGACGCGCTGGTAAGAACGCTGGCACAAGGCTGGCAGCAGGTTTCTCAGTCGATTGCTCAGCAGGCGGGGACACTGAAATAACGATGACAGGTGCTCGGTATTATCCGGTCACGGTTTGAAATATCGAGGGTTCTAAAAGCCAAATCCCTAAAAATCAGGCCTCTAAAGATGTAATGCTGTGATTGCATTACGTTTTTAGAGGTTTTTTATTGTTTTCAATCAATTAGGGTTTTGCGTTTTTTAGTGGGGAAAATTCCTATTTTGGATCACAAATATGACACTGGCGTGAATTTTGCGCCTTGACCTTTGGCGACAGAATCGGTATTGATAGTCTGTGGTTGCTTATAAAGTAATCATTGTTTTCTTTCCACCAGATAAATGATGAGGGAAATAAGGCATGAAGAGACAGAAACGCGATCGCCTGGAACGGGCTCATTCACGTGGTTATCAAGCAGGTATTGTCGGTAGACCAAAGGAATTTTGTCCTTATCAATCAATTAATGCCCGGTCTTACTGGTTGGGAGGTTGGCGAAAAGCCATGGAGGACAGGGCTGTTACCGCTTAGCGCGCCTTGTCATTAAAGGGAACGCCTCCGCTTTTGCGGAGGCTTTTGTTTTTAGGGGCTAAATGCCCGATTCTGCTTCTCTCTGTTCAATCGATACAGAGTTCAATCGATACAAAGTTCAACCGACAGACACGATCGATACACTCGATCGATACACGTCCTCAACAAATAGATGGCCTCTCACAACGATCCAGAGCGTTGTTACTTCTGTAACGTTATTTACCTATTAATTTCGATTTCGATCATTTTAGTCATTTTTTTAGTCGTTATTGCTCGATATTGATTTTAAATTGAGCGATTTAGGTAATTGTTCATTATTTATTGTTAAAAAATCTATCATTACTACCTGGATGGTATGGCTCAAGGCGGCAATGTAGTGTAGTTTTTTGCTCGGAATTTTCTGAAAAGCGGTTAGAGAGAAGAATATCGTGAAATTACGAACCAGAATTGCACTGCTGTGCAGTACGACCTTGTTAGGGATGTTAATTTTATCTGCGGTGGCGCTGAATACGCTCTATAACACGATGATGAGCGAACGCACCGGCCAGCTTTCTACGCTGGTTCAACTGGCTCACGCGGCGGCTCAAAAGGCATATGACCTTGAGAAAAGCGGTCAGCTGTCACGCGAGGAAGCAGAGAAAGAGGCCAAGCGGGCGATTGGCAGTTTCCATCAGGACGATCGCTATTTCTTCGTGCGCGGCTATACGAATGATGTGAACTACGTTCACCCTAACCCTAAACGCATTGGCATCATCGACGCCAATGGCGGTAAAGAAGCGGGAGAACGCTACCGCGCGTCGCTTCAAGGCAATACGATTGGCACGGTGATCGCGGAAGGGACACGTCCAGGGCAGCAGAATAAAGTTGAGAAACTTTATGCCGTCATTAAATTCGAACCTTGGGACTGGACGATTGGCTACGGTGACTATATTGACGATATCCAACAAACGTTCTGGCGCAATGCGCTGATCTTGCTGTCTTTAGGGTTGGTTCTGCTGTTAATCATCTCCGCGTTTGCATGGAATATGTTGCGAACGTTGATGCGCCAGCTTGGCGGCGAGCCGCAATATGCGGTGGAGGTTGTGCGCGAAATTGCGGAAGGCAATTTGCGCGTCGATGTTGAAACGAAGCCGGGCGATCAAACCAGTATTCTTTACGCTATCCGTGCGATGCGTGACAACCTGTCGCATCTGGTTAATCAGGTTCGCAGCAGCACAAATTCTATTGCCACAGCCTCGACGCAGATTGCATCGGGTAACGGCGATTTGTCTGCTCGTACCGAATCGCAGGCCAGCGCATTAGAGCAGACGGCTGCGGCTATGGAACAGCTGACCGCGACGGTGACACAGAATGCGGATAACGCGCGCTATGCGAATGAACTCGCGGTGTCGGCATCAGATGTGGCGGTGCGCGGTGGGGATGTTGTCAGCCGAGTTGTGGTGACGATGGACTCCATCAGTACATCATCACGTAAGATTGTGGATATTATCGGCGTTATTGACAGCATCGCTTTCCAGACGAATATTCTGGCGCTGAATGCGGCGGTAGAAGCGGCACGTGCCGGAGAACAAGGCCGCGGCTTCGCAGTAGTCGCGAGTGAAGTCCGCACGCTGGCGCAGCGCTCGGCATCCGCCGCTCGGGAAATTAAAGGCTTGATTGATGATTCCGTTGCCAAAGTGGGCGAGGGCACGGATTTCGTGAAGCAGGCTGGCGATACCATGAGTGAAGTGGTTGAAAGCGTGCACCGCGTCACGTCCATGATGGGCGAGATCAGCGTGGCGAGTGCAGAACAGCGTTCGGGTATTGAACAGGTCAATCTCGCGATATCGCAGATGGATCAGAGTACCGAACAGAATGCTGCACTGGTTGAAGAAGCACTGGCTGCGGCGAGATCGCTGAATGAGCAGGCACAGGATCTGTCACGCACCGTTGAACAATTCCGCGTCGATGAGTCTGCGGGCAACTATTTGGCGCTGGGGGCAAGATAACAGAAACAACAAACAGCAGGGTTCAGATATCAGCGTGAACTCTGCCGAGATTTCTCATCCGTTCCAACGATATAAAAGAAAACGCCCTTAACTTACGTTAAGGGCAGATTGACTCGCGGCGTCCTGCCGCTCGCCCTGCGGGCCGCCTTTGGCGGTCCAAAACGCCAGTCCTGTCGTTTTGTCGAACCCTGTCAAGGCTTCTCATCCGTTCCAACGATATAAAAGAAAACGCCCTTGACTTGCGTCAAGGGCGTTTTCTTTTATATGGCGGTGAGGAAGGGATTCGAACCCTTGATACGTTTTCACGTATACACACTTTCCAGGCGTGCTCCTTCAGCCTCTCGGACACCTCACCGTGGCCTCGCTGTATCGCATAGCAGCGGACGGCGCTAATGTAGGGAAATTGCCGAACAGCGTCAACAAACTTCTGCATTCAATACGCGCAATTAGCTAAAGTTAACGCAATTTGTTGCTTTGCTCGCCGCTTTTGCGTTCGCCTTCATCCATTTCCCCGTCGTGACGCAAAAAGACGATGTTTCATTTGTGTTAATCATGCGTTGTAATTTCGTTCGCTGGCTGCGGAATAGCCCTGAAAATGGTATGCTGATTTGCAAACGTTGACCCAGGAGAACCTATGTATCCCGTCGATTTACATATGCACACCGTTGCCAGCACACATGCTTACAGTACCCTGCATGATTACATCGCCGAAGCACAGCAGAAGAACATCCGCCTGTTTGCTATTACCGATCATGGTCCGGATATGGCGGATGCGCCGCATTATTGGCACTTCATGAACATGCGCGTTTGGCCGCGTCTGGTGGATGGCGTCGGAATCCTGCGCGGTATCGAAGCGAATATTAAAAACATTGAAGGCGATATCGACTGCACCGGACCGATGCTGGGTCAGGTGGATGTGATTATTGCGGGCTTTCATGAGCCGGTTTTTCCACCACAGGATAAAGACACGCATACTACGGCGATGATTGCGACCATGGCACGTGGCGATGCGCATATCATTAGCCATCCCGGTAACCCGAAGTTTCCTGTCGATATCCGTGCGATTGCGGAAGCCGCGGCGAAATACAACGTTGCGCTGGAGCTAAATAACTCCTCTTTCATGCATTCACGCCAAGGCAGTGAGCCAAACTGTCGGGCGATTGCGGAAGCCGTTCGCGACGCAGGTGGGTTACTTTCTTTAGGTTCTGATTCCCATATTGCGTTTTCTCTGGGAGACTTTACCCACTGCGAACGTATTTTGCAGGAAGTGAATTTTCCGCAGGATCGGATATTGAACGTAAACCCTCGGCGCGTGTTGGATTTCCTCGAACAGCGTGGAATGCCTGCTATCGCTGAACTTGCTGATTTGTGACAATGTCACTTAAGGGTAGTGTCACTTAAAAGCCAATGTCACTTAACAATAAATAGGGTTATGAATGAACGAGTTTTCTATTGTGTGCCGCCTATTGGGCACGCTGTTTTATCGCCAGCCGCAGGATCCTTTGCTGACGCCGTTATTCACGCTGATTAAAGACGGGAAACTGGCGCAGCACTGGCCGTTAGAACAGGATGCGTTGTTGGAGCGTTTGCAAAAGGGGCTGGATTTGCCCGCAATGGCGGCGGATTATCAGGCGCTGTTCGACAGTGAGAACGGTGCGGTGTCACCGTTGCGTTCGTCCTATGAAAGCGATGCTGATGACGCGGAAATTCGTACCTTTTTGCAACAGCGTGGCATGCCATTAAATGATGGTGGTGCGGTTGGTCATTTTGGTAGCTTATTGCTTGCTGCGTCATGGTTGGAAGATCAGGCACAAGAAGACGAAACGGCGGCACAGATTACCCTGTTTGATGAGTATCTTTTACCGTGGAGCGATCGTTTTCTCGGGAAAGTGGAAAGCCACGCCACTACCGCATTTTATCGTACGTTGGCGATAGTGTGCCGTGAAGCGCTGGAAGCGATGCGAGATGAACTGGGCGAAAGCGACGAAGAAGACGAGTCGGAAGCGGAAGAATAATACCGCGGTATGAAACCTCGCAGTATGAAACTTCGCAGTATGAAACCTAGTGCGCCGATAGCAGACATGATGTGTGCTATCGGCGAGTCAGTATTAGTCAGTAAATAGGATAACGATCTGGCCGGGTTTGATTTCGATGCCTTTCGCCATCTTCTTCGCCATTGATTCCGCCGTGCTCTTATCCGCATTCAATACGTAAGCCGGTTTTTGGTCAAAATAGCTTTTTAGCGATTGATTAAGATACGGGCTCAGTGTTTTCATTACCGCCTGCATTTTCTCCGGCTGTACGGTGTAATCAACCAGTTCCATGTCTTTCAGGTAAATCGCGCCCTGCGTTTTATCAAAGACTGGCTGTGCTTTCAGTGTCAGCTTCATGTCGGCAGCCTGATTGCCCAACAGAGACGAAATATCGACCTTCGCGTTGCCTGTCAGAGTCACTTTCCCCGGTTCTGCCCGACCAATCTGGCTGGACAGTTCTGTCAACACGATATTGGCATCTACCACGCCAGGCACGCCCAACTGTTTCTGATAATCATTGTGTTTTTGCAGGTACTCATTCACTTCTTGCTCACTGAGCGTGTATTGCGTGAGTTTATTACAGCCGCTTAGTGTAAAAGCCAGCAGCACTGCGGTCGCTGCCATCCATCCTGATTTTTTCATTATTCTGACCTCTTGATGCTATTTACGCGCACAATTTATTCATATAGCGGTCTATTCACATGAACGATCTCTTTATGTGAATAATCAACACGATTCTGCACGAGCAGCGTGCGCCTGATGCGCAGGGTAAACAATAGGATAGCACTGAAATGGCGGATAATGCCGCTTCAGAACGAAGCGGCGGAGTAAAACTAAACGGTTAGATTGCCAGACTACTGAGTAGCGTGACTTGAGTCTGTTTTGCCATATTATCCCGATAGTCCGCAACGCGGGAAGGCGGCGTAACACCCGCAACGATGGACAACGAACGTAGCAGCGGGAAGAGGTTGATGTCGTCTGTTGATAACGTACCGTTACAGGCATTCGGCTGAACAATCAGCGGATCCAGATCCTGTAGGTCATTGTTCAATTTCTTAATCAGCCCCTGTGAATGGCTCAGATGGTCAGCAAAATTGCCTAGCTGGGCTTCCTTCTTATTGACGAAATAGTGTCGGGCGGAAGCGGAGGCAAATTCTTCAAAGGCCGCCTGAGCAAAGCGGGGGATAATCAGACGTGGCGTATACTCGGTGACTTTACGCAGCCAGGCGGCGATGGCCGGATTGGTTGAGCCAGTCAGCAGCGGTTTGCGGTCGTAATTATCGATGAAATGAACGATGTCCATACTTTCTGGCATGTAGCTGCCATCATCTTTTTGCAGAATGGGCACCATCTTTTGGCCGATTAATCGCTCTGGCATTGCAGCGTCATCGTTCGCCACTATTTGCAGTTCGACAGGAAGATTTTTTAGGCCGAAGATCATGCGCGCTTTAACGCAGTAGGGACAGTGATCGTAAATGTAGAGCTTCATGCATCGTCTCCTAAATCACAGGTTGTAGACAAAGGCCGCGGGGCGACCAAGCGTGTAACCCATCATCAAACAAGATAGACCGAGTGTGCGAGAAGGCTCGCGACGATAACAATTGTTTGAATGTATTAGGAAAGTATAGAAGGGCTTTACCGACGAGATCAAACTCGTCGGCAAAATTCAGACTAATGACCACCCAGCATCGCGGGCTCAATGCGGCGTTGATTGAACTGCCAATACAGTGCGGCTAACGTCAGGAACCCGATGGTACCGAGCATGAACCACGGTAGTTCCGGTTGATTCAGTGCGTGTCCGGTATCGAATAACCAGCCGCCGCCGCTGTAACCAATCGCACCACCGAGCGCCAGCCCAAGGCGGCTGAAGCCCATATAACTGCCTCTGGCTCTGGAATCCGCCAGCGAAGCGCTTAAAGTTTCACGCGCAGGTTCGGCGATAATGGAACCAATATAAAACAGGCTGATCAGCAGCAGCAGAGTTTGCAACTCCGTCGTCATCCCGATTGGGAACATGCTGACGGACATGATGAAAAGCCCCGCCATTAGGCGCTGTTCCAGCCGGAAGCGTTTCTCGCTCCAGCGGGCGATAGGGTACAGCAGTGTCAGCGACAGCACCGCTTCAATGGCGTACATCCATTTCACCGCAGACGGTGTTCCGGCGAGCTCGTTGACCATAATGGGCAGCATCAGCAAAACCTGAACGGCCAGCATATAGTAGCCCGTCAGCGTTAAGACATACATCAGGAAACGGCGGTCGCGAATCACGCGCGTCAGGCCTTCCCGGATTGGTGTCTTGACCGTTGAGATGCGGTAGGCAGGCAGCAGCCAGGCATTGAGCGCAGCGGCAAGCACAAAGATGACCGCACCCGTCCAGCAGACAATCTCGAAATCGTACTGGAGCAGCCAACTGCCGATTAGGGCACCGATAACGGCACCCGCGCTATCCTGCATCATTAACAGAGAATAAAAACGACCACGTTCCTGCGGACGAATTAACTTGATGACCAGTGCGGTACGCGGCGGATCGAATAGCGTGCCACCCAAACCGGACAACGCACAGGACAGCCAAAGCAGCCAGGGTTCATCGGCAATCGCCATGAACACAAAACCGGAGGCGCGTAGCAGCATCCCGGTAATAATCATCGGTTTGGCACCAAAACGGTCAGCAATGGCCCCGCCGAAAATACCGAGCCCTTGCTGAATAAACTGGCGCAATCCCAATGCGATACCGACTAATAATGCAGCCCAGCCGAGATCGTCGACAAAACGAATGGAAATAAGGGGAAAGACAACGAAGAATCCCAAAACCACCAGCATATTATCGAGTAATAAAAAATATTTACCCAAGCTCCGAGCTTGCGACATCAGAGGCATGTTTCACCACAACAAAGAAAGGAGGAAAATAACAGACGTGACTATTTTGTACTCTAATTCGACTTTGGTATAGCCTATTGTTGGATAATATTTTTTTATCGATTTAACGTTATCCGAGTAGCATTTCGGCGAGAAAAAATGCCTTTCCTGACTCAACTGCGCAATAACTCGACGACGGGGATTTTACGTCTATGAATTTATGTGGTTATAGTAAGGATTATCAGAAATACCGATATTTTCTGCTTGTGTGGAATAGTCACTTTTTCAGCGGCGATGAATTTTACTTATCGATAACATGGAGAGGCAGGGGGAAAAATGTTTGGCTACCGTTCAACGCCAGCAAGAGTGCAATTGACAACTGACAGGCTGGTGGTGCGTCTGGCCCATGAACGCGATGCATGGCGTCTGGCCGAATACTATTCTGAAAACCGTGATTTTCTTAAGCCGTGGGAACCCGTGAGAGACGCCAGCCATTGCTATCCATCAGGCTGGCAAGCGCGTCTGAGTGTGATTAACGATATGCATAAGCAGGGCAGCGCCTATTACTTCCTTCTGTTGGATCAGAATGAAAACGAAGTATACGGCGTGGCGAATTTCAGCAACGTGCTGCGGGGATCGTTTCACGCCTGCTATCTGGGCTATTCACTCGGTCAAAAATGGCAGGGGCAAGGGCTGATGTATGAAGCGTTGCAACCGGCAATACGTTATATGCAGCGTCAGCAGCATATGCATCGCATCATGGCTAACTATATGCCGCATAACCAGCGTAGTGGGGGGTTACTGACGCGTTTGGGGTTTGAGCGTGAAGGCTATGCGAAGAATTATCTGCTCATTGATGGCAAATGGCAGGATCATGTATTAACCGCGCTGACCAACGCCGAGTGGAAGTCTCCGCGTTAAGGAAAAATGATGAAATACCAATTAGATGCTCGTGAAGCCCGCGTGATTGGTTGCATGCTGGAAAAGCAGATCACCACGCCGGATCAATACCCGATGTCGTTAAACGGTATCACCACGGCCTGTAATCAGAAAACCAACCGTGAACCTGTGATGGAACTGAGCGAAAGCGAGGTTCAGCAAACGCTGGATTTGCTCGTGAAGAAACATTTTCTGCGCACGCTCAGCGGATTTGGTAACCGTGTCGTGAAGTATGAACATCGTTTTTGCAATTCTGAATTTGGTGACCTGAAGCTCTCACCTGCGGAAGTGGCGTTGGTGGCGACGCTGCTTCTGCGCGGACCACAGACACCGGGTGAACTGCGTACGCGCGCGGCCCGATTGTATGAATTTTCAGATGTCGGTGAAGCGGAATCCACCCTTGAACATTTGCAACAGCGTGAGGATGGGCCGTTTGTCGTCCGGTTGGCGCGTGAAGCAGGGAAGCGGGAAAGCCGCTATCAGCATCTTTTCAGTGGTGATGTCAGTGATGTTGCCGCTCCCGAAGTGGACAGCGGAAGCGATCATTCACCGCTAGCTGAGCGCGTTGAGGCATTAGAAAAAGAGGTTGCTGAACTCAAACGCCAGCTTGCTGCGCTGTTAGCGTAATAAATCTGTATCAGGGAGAACACTCGTCATGAAGCCTCAATTTACGTCTGCGGAAAACGTTGCAGAACATCGTATTTCAGAACATAACGCCTCCGCCCGACGTCCTCGTATCGGCGTCGTCGGGCTGGGCTCCATCGCGCAGAAAGCCTATTTGCCCATTCTCAGTCAGGCTGAACGCTGGGAGCTGGTAGGCGCGTTTTCTCCCGACCAGCAAAAAACGCAGCGGATTTGTCAGCAGTATCGGATGACGAACTTCTCGGCGCTGGACGCGCTGGCAGCACAGTGCGATGCCGTTTTCGTGCACAGCAGTACCGCCAGCCATTTTTCCGTTGTGAGCCAACTGCTTAACGCGGGTGTCGATGTTTATGTGGATAAACCACTGGCAGAGACGCTGGAGCAGGCGGAAGCGCTGGTCGAATTGGCAGATCAACAACAAAAAATTTTGATGGTTGGTTTTAATCGCCGTTTCGCACCGTGCTATCAGCAGCTAAAACAGCGGCTGGATCAGCCGGCGTCTTTGCGCATGGATAAACACCGTATTAATGGTGTTGGGCCGCAGGATGTCCGTTTTACTCTGCTGGATGATTATCTGCACGTGGTGGACACTGCACTTTGGCTCGCGGGCGGCGACGCTCAACTGATTGATGGCGTGCTGCATGCGAATGCGAACGGTCAATTGCTGTATGCCGAGCACCATTTCCAGAGCGGCGATTGTCAGGTGACGACCAGCATGCATCGTCAGGCTGGAAGTCAGCGCGAATGGGTTCAGGCTGTTACCCAGGGCGGGCTTTATCAGGTCGATGAGATGCGTGAATGGCGTGAAGATCGCGAAGGAATAACGATCCGCCCGGCCGTGCCATCCTGGCAAACGACGCTGGAACAACGCGGGTTTGTCGGTGCAGTGCAGCATTTCATCGCGGCCATTGAACAACGGAAACCAGCGGAAACATCAGGTAACCAGGCGTTACTGTCCCAGCGCATGATTGAAAAATTGCTGGGAAAAAGCTGAAAAGTTCAGCGGTTATGACAATGTGCGGTAGCTATTACACGTGCAATGCGTAGACTAGTCCCACCTCGCAATCAGGATAACCTCAACGGGTTAATAATCGGTCCTGAACCGTTCAGAACATAATCGGATGAATCTACTTAAATCACTGGCTGCCGTCAGTTCCATGACCATGGTATCGCGCGTTTTAGGCTTTGTGCGTGATGCTATCGTCGCTCGTATTTTTGGTGCAGGTATGGCGACAGACGCCTTCTTTGTGGCGTTTAAACTGCCTAACCTGCTCCGCCGAATTTTCGCGGAAGGCGCATTTTCACAGGCTTTTGTGCCGATTCTGGCCGAATATAAAAGCCAGCAGGGCGACGAGGCCACGCGAACATTCCTTGCCTATGTTTCCGGCATGTTGACGTTGATTCTGGCGTTAGTCACCGTGGCGGGGATGGTCGCCGCACCGTGGGTCATCATGGTGACCGCGCCCGGTTTTGCCGCGACGCCAGAGCGCTTTGAGCTCACTTCGGATCTATTAAGAGTCACGTTTCCCTATATCCTGCTGATCTCGCTGACCTCGATGGTCGGTTCGGTGCTAAATACCTGGAACCGTTTCTCGGTGCCCGCGTTTGCTCCGACATTGCTTAACGTCAGCATGATTGGCTTTTCGCTGTTTGCCGCCCCGTATTTTAACCCACCAGTGATGGCGCTGGCCTGGGCGGTTTTGGTTGGCGGCTTACTGCAGCTCGGCTATCAGTTACCGCATCTGAAAAAGATTGGCATGCTGGTATTGCCGCGCCTGAAATGGCGTGACCCGAGCGTCTGGCGCGTCATGAAGCTAATGGGGCCTGCGGTCCTGGGCGTCTCGGTGAGCCAGATTTCGTTAATCATCAACACTATTTTCGCGTCCTTCCTCAGCGAAGGGGCGGTGTCATGGATGTATTACGCTGACCGTCTGATGGAATTTCCTTCCGGCGTTCTCGGCGTGGCGTTAGGGACGATCTTACTGCCATCACTGGCGAAGAGTTTTGCCAGTGGTAATCATGACGAATACTCCCGCCTGATGGATTGGGGGCTCCGCCTGTGTTTCCTGTTGGCGCTGCCGAGCGCGGTGGCATTAGGCATTTTGGCTAAGCCCTTAACCGTGTCGCTGTTCCAGTACGGCAAATTTAGCGCCTTTGATGCGCTGATGACCCAGCGGGCGCTGATTGCCTACTCAGTTGGGCTGATGGGACTGATTGTCGTCAAAGTGTTAGTGCCCGGTTTTTATTCCCGGCAGGATATCAAGACGCCAGTCAAAATAGCGATAGTTACGCTGATTCTGACGCAAGTGATGAACCTGATCTTTATCGGTCCGCTACAACATGCGGGTCTGGCGTTGTCTATCGGTCTGGCCTCCTGCCTGAATGCAGGATTACTGTATTGGCAACTGCGTAAACAGGATATTTTCCAGCCGCTACCGGGTTGGCGGGGGTTTTTGGTTCGCCTTCTCGTTGCGGTTATCGTAATGTCGCTGGTTTTACTGGGTATGCTGTGGTGGATGCCCGCGTGGGATGACGGCAATATGACGATGCGAATTCTGCGTTTGTTGCTGGTCGTGGTCGCAGGGGCCGGATCCTATTTTGCCACGCTAGCGCTGTTGGGGTTCCGCCCTCGGGATTTCGCCCGCCGTAGCGTGTGACAGCGCTAAGTCGTAGCGCAACTGTCTTTGCCTATAACGTAAAACGCCATTGGTGGCAGCACCAATGGCGTTTTTGCTGTCAATCGACGGATCGATTTTCAGTCGATGGAGAATTACATCTTCTCGACGGTTTCGATGCCCAGCGTATCCAGACCTTGCTTCAGCGTTTTCGCAGTCAGCAGTGCCAGTCTCAGACGGCTTTGACGCACGTTGTCGCTTTCGGCATTGAGAATCGGACAGTGCTCGTAGAAACCAGAGAACAGACCCGCCAGATCGTACAGGTAGCTACACATCACATGCGGCGTGCCTTCACGGGCGACGGAGGTGATGGTTTCTTCAAATTGCAGCAGACGCGTGGCAAGCGCAAATTCGCGCTCATCGCTCAGCGTAATCGGCTGCGTTAAGCTGTCTTCCTGTATGCCTGCACGTTTGAAAATAGACGCGACGCGCGTATAGGCGTATTGCATGTAAGGCGCGGTATTGCCTTCAAACGCCAGCATGTTGTCCCAATCGAAAACGTAGTCCGTGGTACGGCTTTTTGACAGGTCGGCGTATTTGATCGCGCCGATAGAAACCACTTTCGCCAGCGCGGTTAATTCATCGCTTTCCATCTGTGGATTTTTCTCTGCGATGAGCTTCAATGCACGATCGTAGGCCTCATCCAACAGCTCGGACAGTTTGATCGTTCCGCCTGCACGCGTTTTGAATGGTTTGCCATCTTTGCCCAGCATCATGCCGAACATATGGTGTTCCAGGCTGACAGAATCAGGTACGTAACCCGCTTTACGCACGATGGTCCAGGCCTGCATCAAATGTTGATGTTGGCGGGAGTCGATGTAGTAAAGCACGCGATCGGCGTTCAGGGTTTCATAACGGTATTTGGCGCAGGCGATGTCCGTTGTGGTGTAGAGGTAGCCACCATCCTTTTTCTGGATGATGACGCCCATCGGTTCGCCTTCCTTGTTTTTGTATTCATCAAGGAAAACAACCGTTGCGCCTTCGCTCTCAACCGCCAGACCTTTTGCCTTCAGGTCGGCAACGATGCCCGGCAGCATGCTGTTATACAGGCTTTCACCCATCACATCCTGTTTGGTCAGCGTAACATTGAGGCGTTCATAGTTGATCTGGTTCTGCGTCATGGTGATATCGACGAGCTTGCGCCACATCTGACGGCAATATTCATCGCCACCCTGCAATTTCACCACGTAAGCGCGCGCGCGTTCGGCGAAATCGGCATCATCATCATAGTGTTTTTTCGCTTCACGATAGAACGCTTCAAGATCGGACAAATCCATCTCGTTGGCGCTTTCGTTTTGCATTTTTTCAAGGTAGGCGATCAGCATGCCGAACTGCGTACCCCAGTCGCCAACGTGGTTCGCACGAATTACGTTGTGGCCGAGAAACTCCAGCGTACGGGCCGATGCATCACCAATGATGGTTGAGCGCAGGTGACCGACGTGCATTTCTTTCGCGACGTTAGGAGCAGAGTAGTCAATCACGATTGTTTGTGGCTCAACGGGCGTTAAACCCAGTTTTGGTGCATTCAGGGCGTTCTCAACCTGGCTCGCAACCCACTGCTTATCGAGAAAAATATTAATAAATCCCGGGCCTGCGATTTCTGTTTTTTCCGCAATGCCCTCCAGCGCCAAAAATTGGACGACTTTTTCTGCCAATTGTCGCGGCGGCATGCCCAGTTTTTTTGCCACGGCCATGACGCCGTTGGCCTGATAATCACCAAACTGTGCTTTTGCCGACTGACGAATCTGAGCTTCGCTGTCTGCTGGCGCGCCCGCGGCGGTTAACGCCTGGCTGACTTTTTCGGAGAGAAGAGCCTGAATATTCACCGGTTTACCTTAAATAAAAAATTAAGCCTTGCTTATACCATATTTGCCTTTCCTCGTCAGCAGACGGGGCGAGGCAAAGGGATGTTCAGGTGAAAAAACACCCGGCAGGTGTGAGAGTAAAGAAGAGGGAACGAGATAAAAAAGGATTAAGGAGAACACGACAAAAAAGAAAAAGTAGTTTTAGGTAGAATAAAAATAAATCAAATCGCGATCTTAACGTTTTTTTGACCGACTATGTGAACCAATTTTATGTGAGTCTCTGGTTTTAAAATGACGAAAAATAGCATATGCCGCAATAGCGATAAGTGCGATGGATATAATGAGTAAAACCATAGTGATATCTCTGCGTTATTATTTGTTTTATTAATTTATACGTTTTCTTTTCGGCGTTCAATGGGACGGTTATTATTTAAGATTCCTCCCAGAATAGATTGCGAGAAGTATCGCAGATTACACCAGGTAAAAAACATTTCCGCTTATTAATCAAACGGCATCATTACCTTTTCTTTGCATTTAATGCGTTCCACGTAATGAAGGTGTAAATAAATGTACCTGGAGAAAATAGAATTTAATTAGAATGTGTTATGGGTGTGATATTCTCACTGCGTAAATGGTGATTGACAATATGAGATGCCGCAGGAGTTTTACCCGATATGTTACCCGATGATTTGATAACGGATTTAGCGCGTTTTGAGCAAACGCTACAGGAATTGGCCGATGTGCTTCAACTGGATTTAGGCGCATTTCATGCTGATCATATCTCGTTGCGCTGCCATCAGAATGCGACGGCTGAATCATGGAAAGCGGCGCTGCTACAGGTCGGCAGCCTGCTGTCTGAAAACCAAATCAATGGCCGCACAATCTGCTTGTTTATTCTGGATAATGCCATCGCGGTCGGCCCCTGGCAGATTACCTGTATCGAGCTACCGTGGCCGGGGAAAAAGCATTACCCGCATGAAGGATGGGAGCATGTGGAGCTGGTGTTACCTGGTGACGCGGAAACGCTGCATCAGCGTGCGCTGGCCTGCTTGTCTGATGACGCACTGCGTACGCCGGGCATCAAGCTTAAATTCAGTTCTCCGCAAGGTGAAAAAGAACGAATCCCTAATCCGACGCTGGCGGTAACCAACGGGAAAGTGACAATAAAATTTCATCCATTTGATATACGCGATGTTGTCGCAAGCGAAATGTCATCACTATGAAATAGCGAATAGCAGTACCTAAAGTAATCAGAAAGATAACATTGGCTGGAAGGTAGCGTGGCGTGTCGCTTTATTCATGCCAATTTCTTTTGCTGTGGAAAAGATTAATAAAATTGTGGTTTATGTCATGTTTATTTCGGCAATGTATCGCGTTCATTGTGACTCCTGTCTCCTCACGATATGAATGCGAATGCCATAGTTATTACTTTAATCGGCGTGATGATTCGTCGATTTTTCGATAATTAAGAAAAGTGGTCTGGGAGTTTACATGGAGGAGCAGCGATGACGAAACTGGAAGTATGCTGTTATAGCGTTGATTGTGCGATAACAGCAGCGCAGTCTGGGGCTGACAGGATTGAACTCTGTGCAGGACAGCGAGAAGGCGGGTTAACGCCATCCTATGGTGCGCTGCGTGGCGCGCGCGAAAAGGTCGCGATTCCTGTTCACCCGATTGTGCGCCCGCGAGGGGGCGATTTTTGCTACAGCGAGACGGAATTTGCTGCCATCAAATACGACATTGAGCAGATTCGTGAGATGGGTTTTCCCGGCGTTGTTGTTGGCGCACTCAATGAGGAAGGGCACATCGATTTGCCCAAAATGCGCGAAATTATGGCGGCGGCTCAAGGGATGGCGGTGACTTTTCATCGCGCGTTCGATATGTGTCTGAACCCGTATATTGCGCTGGAACAGCTCACTGAACTTGGCGTATCGCGTATATTGACCTCTGGGCAGCAGCAGACAGCGGAAAATGGGCTCCGGTTATTACGTGAACTAACACAGGCCAGTCGCGGTCCAATTATTATGGCGGGTTCCGGTGTGCGGCTGACTAACGTGCATAAATTTCAGCAGGCCGGTATCCGAGAACTGCACAGTTCGGCAGGCCAGTGGACACCGTCTCCGATGCGCTATCGTAAAATCGGCGTGTCGATGTGTTCTGATACGGAATTAGATGAGTTCAGCCAGTATTGCGTGGATGGTGATGTGGTGGAAGCCATGAAACGGGCCGTCAGCCCGGACCGTGAAATGCAGTACGTGTCATAACGTAAGGGATTTCACGGTGTAGGGGTAGAGAGACAGCGTTGTTCTAAACACCACACCGTCATTCTTCAATTTTGCCGCGCCGCATACCATCAGGTGTGCATGGCAAGTACCAAGCCCCAGCGTGTTGCTGGGGCTTTTTTTGTCAAGCGCAGTAATTTAGAACGAATGAGGCTTACTGGTAGATCCCAGGTTTACGGGCAACCAGAACGGCCCGTACTGGTGCAGGGTAACCTTCCACCGTTTTCGTCGGATCTTCAGGATCGAGGAATTCAGCCAGTGATTCCGTGATCATCCAGTCGGTTCTGCGTTGCTCCTGCGTTGTCGTGGTGCAGATATCCACGACGCGGACATCAACAAAGCCGCATTTCTCAAGCCATTTCGTCAAGGCTGCGGCGGAAGGGATGAAATACACATTGCGCATTTGCGCGTAGCGTTCTCCCGGTACCAGCACCTGATTTTCATCGCCTTCAATAACCAGCGTTTCCAGCACCAGTTCGCCACCCGCCACCAGCTGATTCTTCAATTGCCACAGGTGATCAAGCGGGGAACGGCGGTGGTACAGCACGCCCATAGAAAACACGGTGTCAAACGCAGCAAGTTCGGGGAGTTGCTCAATACCGAGCGGCAGAACGTGCGCACGCTGATCGTCGCCGAGCAGCTTACGCACAGCTTCGAACTGGCATAAGAACAGCTGCATAGGATCGATGCCAACTGCCATCGTGGCGCCTTCGCCAACCATCCGCCACAGGTGATAGCCGCTGCCGCAGCCTACATCCAGAATTAGGCGATTCTTCAGCGGGCTGATATGCGGCAGAACGCGCTGCCATTTCCAGTCAGAACGCCATTCCGTGTTGATATCTACGCCGTAAAGCGAAAAGGGGCCTTTACGCCAGGGCATCAGGTTACGCAGCAACTTTTCGATGCCTTCACGCTGGCCGATGGAAATATCGGGTTCCATGCGCGCCGTGACGCTGTCGTTCAAATCCAGAGAGGTTGGCGTCAGCGATGGAAGGTGTTCCAGCGAGTTAAACCAGAGTTTGAACTTACCGTGCAACGATTCCTGCTGCCAACTACTGAGCTGTGAAGGTAGCGTGTTAAGCCAGTGGCTGAGTGGGCCTTTTGCGATTTGTTGATAAAAATTGCCGAAATCGATCACGCCTTTTCCTCTGCTTTCACGGCTAATAACGAACCAAAATTAAAACACTGAAACCAAATCTCGCTGTGCTCAAAACCGGCATCTGCCAGTCGAGCTTTATGGGTGTCTACCGAGTCGGTCAGCATGACGTTTTCCAGCATGCTGCGTTTCTGACTGATTTCTAACTCGCTGTAGCCATTTGCCCGCTTGAAATCGAGATGCATGTTGAACAGCAATTCGCCGACGTCTTTGTCCGCAAAATTGAATTTCTCTGAGAGCACGAGCACGCCGCCGGGATTCAATCCCTGATAAATACGCTCGATGAGCACCTGACGCTGAGAAGGTTCCAGAAACTGAAGGGTAAAGTTCAGAACCACCATAGACGCATTTTCGATATCAATATTCAGGATATCGGCTTCTATAATGTCGACAGGCGTATCGGAACGGAAAGCGTCAATGTGGCTGCGGCAGCGCTTCACCATTGCCGGAGAATTATCTACCGCGATAATTTTGCAGCCCGGTACAGCGATATTACGTCGCATAGACAACGTAGCCGCACCCAGCGAGCATCCTAGATCGTAAACATGGCTATCCGGGCGGACGAAGCGTTCTGCCAGCATGCCAATCATCGAGATGATGTTGGAATAGCCGGGAACGGAGCGTTGGATCATATCGGGGAAGACGTCGGCAACGCGTTCGTCGAATGTCCAGTCGCCTAAATTGGCAATTGGCACAGAGAAAAGCATATCGCGGTTTGGCATGGCGGAAAGTGCACTGAGAGTAATAAAGAAGCGCGTATTCTAGCAGAATACGCCATACCCGTCATACTTCAAGTTGCATGTGCGTTGGCTACGTTCAGTCACCCGAATCACTTACTTGAGTAAGCTCATCGGGACTCCCTCGCTTGCCGCCTGCCTGAAACTCGAATTATTTAGGGTATATGGTCTTCACCTTCCATAGGGTGTGGACAAGCTTTTTGATTCCCGGGCGCATAAATGTTCGTGCGTCCGGGAGGAACAGGTGTCGTTCTTGTTTCACGCCATCAATACAGCGTGAAAACCAGATCCCAGGGGAGGTAGTAGAGGTTTGCTGCAATCATCAGGATGAGTGAGGCGTAGGTTGCCGACATACCGGAACGCCGCCAGCGGAATTCGCGATGCCGAAGGCCGTAATAGTGCGCTAAACGCCCAGTAATCAATAAAATACCGCAGAAGTGGATCATGATGATAAGGGCGCCGTTCATTTCCATCAGCACCAGCAGAATCGCCGCAATCGGAATATATTCCACCGCGTTGCCATGTACTCGGATCGCCGTTTGCAATTCATAAAATCCGCCGTCGCCATACGCCACGCGATACTGCATTCTGAGTTTTACAACATCAATAGACAGCTTTATCAACAAGATTGCGCCAAGCACGATATAGAGCGCACTTACCATTTTTTACTCCGTAACCTAACCGAAAACGGCTTGCAGAATAATAGCTTTACCTAACGCAACTGTCGCCTGTAAAGGCTGATTTTTTTAGCGGAAATGGATTACGTTACGAAATTGTTTATAACTAAATGAACTAACACATGCGGTATTGGGCGGTTCAAAAGAGTGTCGCCTGCTGTGGCCAATCCGGCTGGGGTGGCAGGGTCGGGTCGATCTCGGCGAGTAATGGCCAAAGTTGTTGTGCCAGCGGTGGAGCATCACCGATATCGGGTGTATGGATAAAGAAGAAGGGATTTGCCTCACGCCACTGTGGCAGCTTGTTACGCCATGACTCGAACCAGCGAAGATTTTCTTCCTGCTTTTCACTGCCGATAAAGCGAATCAGCGGTTGCGTGGCAGTCAGCACGGCGTGTACCGGCACGCGAGGCTTCTTCCGTTGGGCTTCACGCATGGCTGCGCTATCTGGTGCGGCGTGGTGAACCGGACGGCTATCGAGAATCACACGGTTAATTCTGCGCTGCTGTAGCCCCTGATTCAGCGCACGCTCTTCATCGCCTTTGGCAAAAAACAGCGGGTGACGGACTTCCACACCGTAGCTAAATCCTTGCGGTAAGGCATCAAGAAAGCGCCACAAAACGGGCAACTGCGCAGGGCTGAAAGTCGCTGGGAGTTGCAGCCATAATTGTCCGATACGGTGTTCAATCGGTTCAAGGCATTGATAAAAAAGGCTTACATCACTATCACAGTTCTGCAAGGCAGCTTTATGGCTGATCGCTGAGGGAAACTTGAAACAAAAGCGAAAGTCATCATGCGTCATATCACGCCAACGTCCGACAACCTCGCGTGAAGGTAACGCATAAAAGGTCGTATTACCTTCAACACAGGTAAAATAGCGGCTGTAGTCGGCAAGGTCGTTTAAGCCCAACCGACTCCAGGCAGGATGCTGCCATTGTGGTAATCCGATATACATCATCGCACCATAACGTCATTGAATCTCAAGCAGAATGCCGACGATTATCGCGTAATTGTCGGGGCAGCGCGAGCGAACCGAGAGATATCGTTTATAAAATCTCGTCCGCCCACTGTGTGGCCTCCATGATCATGCTAAAGAAGTTTTCCTCATCGACACCCAACTGGGTTAACAGTTGTTCAAGTTCTTCCCATTCTTGCTGTTCATATTTCGCGATTAACGTCAGATAAATAGCAAGCTCGCCGGTATTTTCTAATAAGCTCTGGTTAATTTTTTCCGATAGGGCGATTTGTGAGAGCAATAGCGGCATGGGTGAATCTAATACGGCATCAAGCAGCGATAATAATCCGCAGAGAAACGCCTCGGTGGTATCGTCCTTCACATTGAAAGATGCATGCAACAACTCGAAGAATCTGGCGCGAATTAAACTCGTGCGATAAAGCTCGCTGGGTTTATTTTCATTACTGTTGGTTATGCTAATTAATGACACAAAACGTTTAAGCTCGCGTTGTCCAAGCAGCATCGCCATCGCGCGGAAAGACATGGTGGTTGCCGTGATACCAAAGCGGGTGTTGTATTTGATATTGGTGATGTAGCGCATCAATTTATAATAAAGCGACAGATCGGCACAGACCAATTCTTCGATCGTGGCATAGTTGAGCTCAGGTTTATTGACCTCTCTCAGCAGCCTGATGGTATTGCTGGAGTTATTGACCAATTTTTTGGATTTGATCATTTCAGGACGACTGAAAAAATAGCCCTGAAACAGTGAGATGCCCAGTTTCTTACTTTTCAGGTACTGCTCATGTGTCTCTACTTTCTCTGCCAGATAGATTAGCTTGCGCTGCGTGGTTCTTTTGATGAAATTTTCAATATCATCAAAGGTCGACAGAGTTAAATCGAATTTGATGATATCAACGTAAGGCAAAAACCGATCCCATTCTGAATCCATCGAAAAATCATCAAGTGCAATTTTGAAGCCCTTTCTTTTTAGCTTTTTTACGGCAGCAAAGAGATCATTATTGGGAATCGAATTTTCAAGGATCTCAATAACGACCTTTTCCTGTGGCAATACCTCAGCCTGGCCATTGATCAACATCTGATGGGGGAAATTAATGTAGTAAGGCTGTTCAACCACAGATTTCGTCAACGGATTGGTTAAGAACTGATCGGAAATAAGCTGTGCGGTTGCAAATTCAGGACTCACGTCAGGAAATCTATTGGTGATGTCCATGCGAAAAAGTAGCTCGTAGGCAACGGTTTGGAGGTGTTGATTTAAAATGGGTTGACGGGCAACAAATGAATACATACTTGTTCTCCATGTAAACCATACGCATTAGCCAATAATGGAAAAGCGTTTTTTATTAAAATTTTTATAAAAATAAGCAGTTACTTGGTAATTTTAGCAGATTTTATTAAAAGGGAAGATCGGTTTCCTCAAATCCTCACGCTGTGCGCGTTGGCATGCCCTATGCCTTTGGGCGATGACATTTCAGAAAATTGGCCTGCTGAGACGCTGCCTTTCTGACGGTTTTCGGGTCACCGTATTCTGCTGACTTGGGTTTCCCCTGCCGTTCAATTTTGCAACAACTCCATCTCTATTCGTGAACATTCTGTTAACCAGAAAGGAAATTTCGTAAAAAGAGTAGGCGGTGGCGTCGCAGAGCGTTACCTTCATGCTTATCGTTCGGGCGAATATCCTTTATAATAGCCGCCTTTTTTCATCAGACAGTAACCCAGAAAAACCATGCCGTGCAGCGAAAATGCCACTGTTTTTGCACTGTGATCTACCGTGAAAAGTAATCTACCGTGAGAACGTGTGAGCTGGCGGATGAGTAAAAGGACATCGTGATGCGTACTAATTATTGCGGGCAGTTGAATTCGTCCCATGTGGGCCAGGAAGTGACATTGTGCGGTTGGGTTAACCGCCGCCGCGATCTGGGTGGTTTGATTTTTATTGATATGCGTGACCGCGAAGGGCTGGTTCAGGTGTTCTTTGACCCAGACCGTCAGGACGCATTTAAACTGGCATCCGAGTTGCGTAACGAGTTCTGCATCCAACTTACCGGTGTCGTACGCGCCCGTCCAGAAAGCCAAATCAACAAAGATATGGCGACGGGTGAAGTCGAGATTTTTGCCAACGCACTGACGATCATTAACCGTTCTGAAGCGCTGCCGTTGGACTCCAACCAAACCAATACCGAAGAAGCGCGTCTCAAATTCCGCTATCTGGATTTGCGCCGTCCTGAAATGGCGCAGCGCCTGAAAACGCGTGCCCGCATCACCAGTTTTGTGCGTCGTTTTATGGACGACCACGGCTTCCTGGACATCGAAACCCCGATGTTGACGAAAGCAACGCCGGAAGGCGCGCGTGACTATCTGGTGCCGAGCCGCGTACATAAAGGCAAATTTTATGCGCTGCCGCAGTCCCCACAGCTGTTCAAACAGCTGCTGATGATGTCCGGCTTTGACCGCTACTATCAGATCGTCAAATGCTTCCGTGACGAAGACCTGCGTGCCGACAGACAGCCAGAATTTACCCAGATCGATGTGGAAACCTCTTTCATGACCGCACCACAGGTGCGTGAAGTGATGGAGAAACTGGTGCGTGAACTGTGGCAGGACGTGAAAGGCGTCGATCTGGGCGATTTCCCGATCATGACGTTCGCAGAAGCCATGCGCCGTTTCGGTTCCGACAAGCCAGATTTGCGTAACCCGCTGGAACTGGTCGACGTTGCCGATCTGGTGAAAGACATTGAGTTCAAAGTCTTCTCCGGCCCGGCAAACGATGCCAAAGGCCGCGTTGCCGCTATCCGTGTACCGGGCGGCGCACAGCTGAGCCGTAAGCAGATTGATGAATACGGCAAGTTTATTGAAATCTATGGCGCGAAAGGGCTGGCTTACATCAAGGTCAATGAGCGTGCCAAGGGTCTGGAAGGCGTTCAAAGCCCGGTAGCAAAATTCCTGAGCGAAGACATTCTGTCTGCCGTGTTGGATCGTACTGCGGCACAAGATGGCGACATCCTGTTCTTTGGTGCGGACAGCGCGAAAGTGGTGACCGATGCGCTGGGCGCGCTGCGTCTCAAGCTGGGTCGCGATCTGAGCCTGACAAAAGACAATAGCTGGGAACCGCTGTGGGTTGTCGATTTCCCGATGTTTGAAGAAGATGGCGACGGCGGTCTTGCTGCGATGCACCATCCGTTTACCGCACCGCGTGACATGCTGCCTGCTGAACTGGCTGCGAACCCGGTTTCGGCGATCGCCAATGCCTATGACATGGTCATTAACGGTTATGAAGTGGGCGGCGGTTCCGTGCGTATTCACCGTGGTGAGATGCAGCAAACCGTGTTCAGCATTCTGGGTATTACTGAACAAGAGCAGCGTGAGAAATTTGGCTTCCTGCTCGACGCACTGAAATATGGTACGCCGCCGCACGCGGGTCTGGCGTTTGGCCTTGACCGTCTGGTGATGTTGCTGACGGGCACTGATAACATTCGTGACGTTATCGCCTTCCCGAAAACGACGGCAGCAGCGTGTCTGATGACGGAAGCGCCAAGTTTCGCCAACTCGGCTTCGCTGGAAGAGCTTGCCATTGCGGTTGTCGTGAAAGGGAAAGCGGCTCAGGATGGAAAATCCGAGAACGAATAAGATGGTATATAAGCGACCCGTTTCGGTACTGGTGGTGATCTATGCCCGTGACACCAGGCGGGTGCTGATGTTGCAACGGCGCGACGATCCTGAATTCTGGCAGTCAGTAACTGGCAGCATAGAAGAAGGGGAAAGCGCGCCGTATGCCGCACAGCGTGAAGTCAAAGAAGAAGTTAACATCGATATATCCGCGGAAGCGTTATCACTCTTTGACTGTCAGCGCTGTATTGAGTTTGAGCTATTTGCTCATTTGAGACGTCGCTATGCGCCGGGGGTTACGCACAATACCGAACACTGGTTTTGTCTGGCGTTACCTGCTGAGCGCGAGGTGCAATTATCCGAGCATCTTGCTTACCAGTGGCTGGATGTGCCCCACGCGGCGCAGTTGACCAAGTCCTGGAGCAACCGGCAGGCGATTGAGGAATTTGTTATTTATCCGGCCTGAACAGGCTTTTTTCGGAGATTTTTATGGCAGGTCATAGTAAGTGGGCTAACACAAAGCATCGTAAAGCAGCACAGGACGCCAAACGCGGTAAAATTTTTACCAAGATTATCCGCGAACTGGTTACCGCAGCCCGTCTGGGCGGTGGCGATCCGGGTTCTAACCCACGTCTGCGTGCCGCGATCGATAAAGCACTGTCCAACAACATGACGCGCGATACGTTGAACCGCGCGATTGCCCGTGGCGTCGGCGGTGACGATGATGCCAACATGGAAACCATCATTTATGAAGGCTACGGCCCAGGCGGCACGGCCGTCATGGTGGAATGCCTGAGTGACAACCGTAACCGTACCGTTTCCGAAGTGCGTCACGCGTTTACGAAAACTGGCGGCAATCTGGGTACCGATGGCTCCGTTTCGTACCTCTTCACCAAGAAAGGCGTCATTTCTTACGCACCGGGTCTGGATGAAGATGCGATAATGGATGCAGCGCTGGAAGCTGGTGCCGATGATGTCGTGACGTACGACGACGGTGCGATCGATGTCTTCACGCCGTGGGAAACGTTCGGTGATGTGAAGGACGCATTAGATGCGGCTGGCCTGAAAGCGGAATCGGCTGAAGTCTCTATGATTCCGTCTACCAAAGCGGATATGGATGCAGAAACCGCACCGAAGCTGATGCGTCTGATCGACATGCTGGAAGACTGCGACGATGTGCAGGAGGTTTACCATAACGGTGAGATCTCCGATGAGATAGCTGAACTGCTGTAATGGCAGGTTGGTAATGCAACGTAGCAACAGCTATCCACACGGGCGAATCGGCGGAGCGGCACTATGACAATAATAGTCGGCATTGACCCCGGTTCGCGCGTGACGGGTTATGGCATTATCCGTCAGCAGGGTCGTCATCTGACGTATCTCGGCAGCGGCTGTATCCGTACCGTGGTGGATGACATGCCCACGCGGCTTAAGCTGATTTACGCCGGTGTCAGTGAAATCATTACGCAATTTCGTCCAGACTGTATGGCGATTGAGCAGGTTTTCATGGCGAAAAACCCGGATTCAGCCTTGAAGCTGGGACAGGCACGCGGTGTGGCTATCGTCGCGGGTGTGAATCAGGATCTGCCCGTGTTTGAATATGCGGCGCGGTTGGTTAAGCAAACGGTGGTAGGAACGGGCGCAGCGGATAAAAAACAGGTGCAGCATATGGTTCGCTCACTGCTGAAACTGTCGGCCAGCCCGCAGGCGGATGCCGCCGACGCGCTGGCGATTGCCATTACTCACTGCCACTTTAGCCAAAGCCTGCTGCGCACCGCAGCGGCGAAAGTGAACCCACTGGCAGGAAGACTGCGCTGAAACAGGAGGCTGGATATTCATCCAGCCTTTTTTATGTTATATACTCGTCATACTTCAAGCCATTCTTTCCCTACGTAAAAGGAAGCGCAACGTGATAGGTCGTCTCAGAGGCATTATTCTGGAAAAACAGCCGCCGCAGGTGCTGATAGAAGCTAACGGCGTGGGTTACGAAGTCCATATGCCGATGACGTGCTTTTACGAACTGCCTGAACTCAATCAGGAAGCGATCATCTTTACCCAGTTTGTTGTCCGCGAAGACGCACAGCTGCTGTTCGGTTTTAATGATAAGCAGGAGAGGGCGCTGTTCCGTGAGCTGATCAAAGTGAATGGTGTCGGGCCGAAGCTGGCGCTGGCGATTCTCTCCGGGATGTCTGCGACGCAGTTTGTCAGCGCAGTTGAACGCGAAGAAATCGGCACATTGATTAAACTGCCGGGCGTCGGTAAGAAAACGGCGGAAAGATTGGTTGTTGAAATGAAAGATCGCTTCAAAGGCTTGAGTGGCGATCTGTTTAATCCGGTCAGTGATATTCCGCTGGCATCGCCTGCTACCGCAGACAGCCGTGTTGGCGAACCCGAGGCGGAAGCCGCCGCTGCACTGGTTGCGCTGGGCTATAAACCACAGGAAGCTAGCCGCATGATCTCCAAGATTGCGCGTCCTGATGCTGACTGTGAAACCCTGATCAGGGATGCACTGCGCGCGGCGCTGTGAGGTATTCATGATAGAAGCCGATCGTTTGATTTCCGCTGACGCCGTTCCCGAAGAAGAATTTATTGACCGTGCGATCCGCCCTAAATTCCTCACCGAGTATGTGGGGCAGCCACAGGTGCGTGAGCAGATGGAAATTTTCATTCAGGCGGCCCGCAAGCGCGGGGATGCGCTGGACCATCTGTTAATTTTTGGTCCTCCTGGTCTGGGTAAAACGACGCTGGCGAACATCGTTGCTAACGAGATGGGCGTGAATATGCGCACGACGTCAGGCCCGGTGCTGGAAAAGGCAGGCGATCTCGCCGCGCTGCTGACCAACCTTGAACCGCATGACGTACTGTTCATCGATGAAATTCATCGCCTGTCACCCGTTGTGGAAGAAGTGCTGTACCCGGCGATGGAAGACTATCAGTTGGATATCATGATCGGCGAAGGGCCTGCTGCCCGTTCGATCAAACTCGATTTGCCGCCTTTCACGCTGATTGGCGCAACGACGCGTGCAGGCTCGTTAACCTCGCCGCTGCGCGATCGTTTCGGCATTGTGCAGCGTCTGGAGTTTTATAAAGTTGAGGATTTGCAGTATATCGTCAGCCGCAGCGCACAGTGTTTAGGGCTGGATCTGACATCCGAGGGCGCGCTTGAAGTAGCGCGGCGCGCGCGGGGTACGCCGCGTATTGCCAACCGATTATTACGGCGGGTGCGCGATTTCTCCGAGGTTAAATCGGAAGGGGCGATTACCGGTGACGTGGCAACACAGGCGCTGGATATGCTGGCGGTGGATACCGAAGGTTTTGACTACATGGACCGTAAGCTGCTGTTGGCGATCATCGATAAATTCATGGGCGGCCCCGTCGGGCTGGACAATTTAGCAGCCGCTATTGGCGAAGAGCGCGAAACCATTGAAGACGTGCTGGAACCGTTTCTGATTCAGCAAGGGTTCATTCAGCGTACGCCACGCGGTCGAATGGCGACACAGCATGCCTATCGTCATTTTGGCTTAACGCGTGAAGACCTGGGTTAACGTACGAAGAAGCGTATTGCCTAAGAAATCATTTCCACATTCAGGGAGACCACGCGGTCTCCCTGAGCTTATGTGATTAGAACCAGGCTTCCCACATTGCCCCAACGTTGAACGAATCGAGCTGCGTGTTGACGCCAGTCGTTGTCCGTGCGGTGTGTTTGTTATCCACTTCCCCGCCGGTGACATAGAAGCGCAGCATCGGTCTGAACTCCGGCCCCATGGCGATCGAGACATTCTGGGAAAGCGTCAGTTTCCACCCTTTGTTATCACCTCCCTGACCGTAATCTACATGTTGATAGCCCGCTTCAAGCCAGGTGGAATGTACATCATTCCAGAAATACATCGGGCGAACGATGGCATTGTAGTTACGACGATCGTCCTGACTGGCTGAATCATTCGAGTAGTCGTGGTAGGCCAGCAGATATTCGACCTGTGTTTGCGGCGTGAATTTGTATTTACCTTCAAAGCTGGCATAGAAGGTTTTCAGGTTGTCCGTTTTGTTGTAAACGCTGTTATCCGCATTGTTCGAATAGCGAGTGATAAACTGATTGAGGCTATTTTTCCCCGTGTGGCTCAGGACCGCGCCGCCTTGCCAGGCTTTCAGGCGTGCATCGTTATCCACTGCTTTCGAGTCAAAACCGTAGTTCGCGTACAGCGCAAGATCCAACGGCCCTAACTTGATGCCATGCACTTTGGACGTCAGTGCATAATTGCCTTTATCGCCCGTGCCGGAGCTGCCTGTACAGCTGATGCGCGAGGGGTTCGCATTATTCGTGATCACTTCGGGGTTACAAGATTCCACGGCCGCGACGGTCGCGACATCGAATTGAATACCGCCGATATCAAAGTTCTTTATCCCCGCGCCCTGACCATCGTGGTTCATCCAGAAGTAGTCGTTAATCCCTTGCTGTGGGCGCTGGTGGAAATCACGTCCGGCCCAGAGATAGGCGTTTGGCTGAGAAGCAAACAGGTTGGTGACGCCCGCATAGGCTTTTTTCAGGTTAACTTCGTCGCCCCAGTGGTCGATCATCACGACGACATCCCAGATTGCGCCATTGTCACTTTTGAAAGCCTTGGAAAGCTGGAATTCACCGCCATTACCTTCGTTGCCCAAACGGCCCAGCGCTGAGGCACCGTTATAGGAGCCATCAACCGCAACATATTTCTGGTCACCACTCTGGAATTGCGCCCCATAACGCGCATAGCCGGTGAAATTGATACCATAAGGTATCGCCATGTCAGGTGTCTTGGGAGCGTCCGGCGTGGTCAGCGGGTCGATCTGTTTACTGGCAATCGCGTCTAATTTTTCCTGACGCTCCGCCAGCGCTTTTTCCACTGCCTGAGCAACGATACGATCTAATTGCTCTGGAGTAATCGTTTCTTGTGCGAATGCGGAACCGGAGCAAAGGGCAGCCAGTACCGCCAGTGTAACGGGCAGTTTTTTGGAATTTTTCATCATCATCTCAATTCGGTAAGTTATTTTCAGACAATAACCATCCCGCTCTGATTGACGTGAATAATGGCACGGCGCTCAGAACAAGGTGATTGTTATTTTTTACGGGTACAAGTTAATTAAATAACTGACGTAATCGACCCTCCCTATAAGGGTATTAAAATGAACTATTGCCTCTGGTAAAGATGAATAATTTCTTCTGATAATTCGCGAGCGAGTAGTGATGTCATTAAATGGTCTTGGGCGTGCACCATAATTAATGTCATCGGCTGTCTGGCTTCTCCCGCATCCTGTTCAATCAGTTGGGTCTGCATATGGTGGGCTTTACGCGCGTAGCCATCGGCTTCCTTCAACAGATTTTTGGCTTCATCGATGTGGCCTTTACGCGCGGCGTGTAGCGCCTCAAAACACAGGCTGCGCGATTGTCCAGCATTGACGATAATTTCCATTACTGCATCTTCTAATGTAATCATCATATGACCTATTTTTATGTGAACGAATATTCGCAGCACGTATTTTCTATGCCACGTTCTTGAATGTCGTCTAGGTCGGTGAATGCGAATAATAAAAATATCCCGACCCTGAACGCTTTATTTCCTTTCTTCTATTTAATATCTATCGCTGTTTTTTATTAATCCCATTAATTACTGTTCACCGTTTTTGTCAGTGACAGATCGCCCTGTATTTTTTGTTCCTCGGTTTTCATTAATGTACGTTCGTAGGCCCGTAGGAACGGCAAATACATCAGCGCGGAAAACACCATACACAGCAAACACATGATTAGCGGACTGAAACTCCAGTTTGCGGCCCACGATGCGCCAATGGGGGCGGGGGTTGTCCACGGCGTTAACGACACCACCTGCGCCAGCCATCCCATCTTGGTTGCGGTGTAAGCCAGCACGGCGTTAACCATCGGTACGAAGACAAAGGGGAGGAACAACATCGGGTTCATGATGATGGGGGCACCGAACATGATCGGCTCGTTGATGTTAAAGAAGCTAGGTACGACGCCCATTCTACCGATGGTGCGCAAGTGCGTGACCTTGCTGCGTAACAGCAGAAATGCCAGCGGTAGCGTCGAACCGACGCCGCCAATCAACAGATAGTGATCCCAAAAGCCCTGTAAATAGATATGTGGTAAGACTTCACCGGCTGCCAGCGCGGCCTGATTCACGGCCAGATTGGTCATCCAGAATGGATTCATGATGCCCGTGACAATCAGTGAACCGTGGATCCCTGAAAACCAGAAAAGCTGGCATAGCAGCACGGACAGAAGAATGGCAGGCAGCGAGTCTGAGGCAGAAACCAGCGGTGCCAGCAGGTGCATAATCGCTTCGGGAATGATCATGCCCGTTTGCGCTTCAATGAAAAGATTGAGCGGGTGCAGCGTTGCGACAATCACCAACACGGGAATGAGGATTTCAAACGAGCGAGCGACCCCCGTCGGCACTTCTTTCGGTAAGCGAATGGTAATGTTGTGCTGTTTCAGCGCCGCATAAACTTGGGTGGCATAGATAGACGTCAGTAAGGCGGTGAAGATCCCTTGCCCTGACAGATACTCGGTGGAAATTTTGTTATCGGCGTAAGGCGCGGCGACGAGCAGGAAAGCCATAAACGCCAGCAGGCCGGACATGACGGAATCGAGATTAAGCTGTCGTCCCAGACTGGCACCCACACCGACGGAGATGAAAAAGGTCATTAGCCCCATACTCAGCTCGAAAGGCAGCATCAGCTGTGCGCGATAGGTGATAGAAAAATCGAGCCAGGTACGGGCAAATCCGACGGTCGTATCGGCGGAGAACGGAGGAAAAATAAACACCAGCATAAATGAGCCGATGATCATAAAAGGTAGCGCGGCGGTAAAGCCATCGCGGATAGCGATCACATATTTTTGCTGCCCCAAACGCCCTGCAAGCGGGGTAATCGATTGTTCGATAGCGGCAATCATTGATTGATATAAGGAACTCATGTGAACACCTTTTTCATGTGTCGCCGTGATGACGACAGATTGTCACCAAGTGCGTTATCACCACGTTTTGTACCGTAACCTGCTGTATCGACAGGCTTAACGAAGGTTTTAAGTGTGGCAGTCTTTTATAAACGTGCACCTAGACCAGTCTATTTTTTCCGCTGCGGACCGCATTTTCCGCCACGCACAATGTAAAAAGTTATTGCTAATATGATTGGATATCATATGGAAACCGTTTTCCATGCAAAGAAAAGAGAAGTGTGATGACCGTCAAGATGTGATGATTTCTGGCGGTATTAATTAGATTTACATCACATCTTATTGGCAGAAATACGCATTGGATGTTAAATGGATAATCGGTTTCCATGCCGGATAGAAACAGTTATACTGCGAAGCAACGCAATGCGCGGTTGGTGTTTAGGGTTTTGAGTCAGATTTAGCGTTTTTCAGGGGCAAATGATGTCTACAATCAACGATGTATCGCGTTTAGCTGGGGTGTCCAAAGCCACAGTCTCCCGGGTGTTGAGTGGTTCACGCGGCGTAAAGGAAGCTAGCCGTCTTG
Organism: Pectobacterium polaris; assembly: GCF_002307355.1. Taxonomy (NCBI): domain Bacteria; kingdom Pseudomonadati; phylum Pseudomonadota; class Gammaproteobacteria; order Enterobacterales; family Pectobacteriaceae; genus Pectobacterium; species Pectobacterium polaris. The sequence goes on from NZ_CP017481.1 coordinate 3,268,421, forward strand.
CAGTGTTAAAAGCGGTTGATGAGCTTAAATATCGGCCGAACGTCATCGCCCAGTCTCTGCTGAGTCAGTCAACCGGATGTATTGGCGTCATTTGCGCTCAGGACAACATCAATCAAACGACCGGCTATCTTTATGCGCTGGAAAAACACTTTAGCCGACATCAAAAGCATCTCTTGTTGCGCTTTGCCAGCAGCAGGGCTGAAGTGATGAACGTGCTTGATGAGCTGACCAGCGGCCTGTGTGATGACATTTTAATCATCGGCGCGCGTTTTCCGCTGAATCTGGCCGATAAGAACATCATTCTGATCGATTGCATGGAAACGGATACCACGAACAGCCTGCAATTTGATCACGCTTTTGCCACAGAAACCGCATGTAATTACCTGATTCGGCAAGGAAGACGACAAATTGCGTTGATCAATCCCGCCGCCAGCAGTTCAGCGGAGCAGGTGCTTTTAGGGTATAAGCGGGCGCTGGAGAATAACTTCTTACCGTTCAACCGCAACCTGATCTTTATGGATGCATCTTCATCGTCGTCGGTGGCGCTGCAAGTGTTGCTCAATAACAGCACGACGCTGAATTTCAATGCGCTTCTGGTGGCGGATGAGCTGGAAGCCAAACGGGTTATTACTCAGCTTCAGGCGTTTAACAAATCCGTGCCAAAAGACATCATGGTATTCAGCCTGGCGGGGTCTCTCGATATTCCGGGCATTCCGGCGATACCGGCCATTGAATATTCGATGGATGCGATAGCGGCCAGAATCGTGTCCTGGCTCAATGAGAAAACACAGGATGTGCTGGGATCGTATGTCTTACGGGGTGATTTAATCATTCCAGATATGGCTAACCGGCAATAAACGCGGCTCGTGCAGCCTTCAAAATATAAAGCCCTTCTGAGATGTATATTCAGAAGGGCTTTTTCCTTTTGATTTTTTACTCGCGGGCTAGGCAGGTTGCCGCTTAATCAGGCTGATAATAAACAGCAGCGATGCGCACAGCACCACCGACGGCCCAGCGGGCGTATTGTAGCCAGCTGAAAAGGCCAAACCGCCCGTTACGGCAATCATTCCCACAATAATCGCGATACTCGCCATTTGTTCCGGCGTCCGTGCGAAGCGTCTGGCGCTGGCGGCGGGAATAATCAGCAGTGACGTAATGATCAGCGCACCAACAAATTTCATGGCGATACCAATCGTTAATGCGGTGGTCAGCATCAAGAGCAGCTTGGTGCGTTGTAGCTTCACGCCATCGACGTGCGCCAGTTCTGGGCTGATTGTCATAGAAAGTAGTGCGCGCCATTGCCAGCACATAATGGCCACAACAACGATAACACCAGCGCCGATAACCCACAGATCCTCTGTTGTGACAGAGAGCAAATCGCCAAACAGATAAGCCATCAAGTCCACGCGCACGTTATTCATCAGGCTGACGACCACCAATCCAAGTGACAGCGCGCTGTGTGCCATGATGCCGAGCAGCGTATCGATAGCCAGATAGGGGCGTCGCTCAAGCCAGACAAGCCCCAACGCCAGAATGAGCGTCACGGCAATAACGGCAGCAAACAGGTTGATGTTCAGCAGCAGGCCGAAGGCGACGCCGAGTAAAGACGCGTGCGCCAGCGTGTCGCCGAAGTAAGACATCCGTCGCCAGACGACGAACGAACCGAGCGGGCCAGCCGCAATCGCCAGCAAAATTCCTGCCAGCCAACCGGGAAACAGCAGTTCTATCATGCGTCGTTTCCACCTTGTCTCTTCAAAATGATACGTCCTTGTAGATCGTGACGATGATTATGATGGTGGCGGTAAATCGCCAATTGCTCTGCGCCGCGGTGCCCGAACATTGCTAAAAATTCGGGATGAAGCGAAACGACCTCGGGTGTGCCGGAGCAGCAAACATGTTGATTGAGGCAAAGAACTTCGTCAGTTTTCGCCATCACCAAATGAAGATCGTGCGACACCATCAGCACGCCGCAGTGAAATTCCTGCCGTAATTGGTTAATGAGATCGTACAGCGCCAGTTGCCCATTGACGTCGACACCCTGTGTCGGTTCATCCAATACCAGCAGTTGGGGCTGGTTGAGCAACGCACGCGCCAACAGCACGCGTTGGGTTTCGCCACCGGAAAGTTTCTGCATCGGCTGTTCCAGCAGATGCGCAGCCTGAACCCGCTTAAGTGCCGGTAAAATATCCTGCTTTTTCACGCCGGGGCGCAGTTGCATAAAACGGCTGACGGTCAAGGGCAGGGTGGTATCCAGATGCAGCTTCTGCGGAACGTAGCCGATACGCAGTGCAGGATCGCGGACTAGCGAACCGGAGGTGGGGGACAGTAGACCCAATACCACGCGCACCAGCGTCGATTTCCCTGCGCCATTCGGCCCGAGCAGCGTCAGAATTCGACCTGCCTGCAAGGTAAGAGAGATATCTGACAGAACCTTGCGGCTGCCAAATGTAACTGAAATATTATTAAGTGATACCAATGTGGACATAGAATTTGGTTTGCATAACCCATGTAACGTTATAATATAACAAACAACACCATAAAAATCGATGGGATCGACTTTCATGCAGCAATCTATTCAGCAAAAAAAATGGTTAAAAAGTGTGTTTGTTGCCAGCGCGCTACTCGCAAGCGGGATGTCAATCAGCGCGGCATCCGCAGCGGTCATTACGTCAATTCGTCCTTTGGGATTCATTGCGTCGGCTATTGCCGATGGCGTGACGCCTACTGAGGTTTTGTTACCTGATGGCGCGTCGCCCCACGATTATGCCTTGCGCCCGTCTGATGTCCAGCGTTTACAGTCCGCAGAACTGGTGATTTGGGTGGGGCCGGAAATGGAAGCCTTTCTCGGAAAGCCGTTAGCGAAAGTCTCACCTGAAAAGCAGATTGCGCTTTCCGCGCTGCCAGCGATTAAATCTGAGCTGGAAAAAGAGGCCGGACACGATCATGAGGATGACCATGAACAGGCGCATGATGACCATGGAAAGGGGCACGATCATAGCCATGCCGCCCATGATGACGGCGACGATGGCCACCACCATGGTGAGTACAATATGCACATTTGGCTGTCGCCGGAGATGACAAAACAGGCGGCAATTGCCATTCATGCAAAATTATTGGAACTTATGCCTCAGAATAAGGACAAACTAGACGCGAATCTGCTTTATTTCACGGATAAAATCGGGCAAGCAGATGAAAAAATTGTTAAGATGCTAGCGCCTGTGCAGGGTAAAGGGTATTTCGTGTTCCATGATGCCTATGGGTATTTTGAGAAACACTATGGGTTAAACCCCTTGGGTTACTTCACGGTTAACCCCGAAATCCAACCCGGGGCACAGCGTTTACATCAAATACGAACACAGTTGGTTGAGCACAAAGCCGTATGCGTTTTTGCTGAACCACAATTCAGGCCAGCCGTTATTAATGCTGTTGCCAAGGGAACCGACGTGCGCTCGGGTGTACTCGACCCATTGGGAAGCAATATTGCACTGGGTAGAGATAGCTATGCCGATTTCTTGTTGCAGCTATCGAACCAGTATGTGAGCTGTCTGGAGGAAAAATTATGAGGATACGAATAAGTGCAGCAGATAGTCCGAACTATCGCTCTGGCGTATAACAGCTTACCTCGGCCCCATCGCGTCATGCTGGGGTCGCTTACCGTTGTGACATTGGCCGTTGCCGTTTGGCGGCCTTTTGTTTATCCCCACGTCGATGATGCCCCCGTCATCGTGAAAGATATCGATCTGGAAACCAGCCAGCTGCGTACGCTAACACCTGAGGCCAGTGAACCGATAGACCAACCCTCGCCGGATGACGACATTCCACAAGATGAGCTGGATGATAAGGTTGCTGATGAAGGCGGCGTACACGAGTATGTGGTCTCTACGGGCGATACCTTAAGCAGCATTTTGACGCAGTACGGTATTGATATTGCGGATGTCACCCAGCTCGCCGAGCAGAATAAAGATTTGCGGAACCTGAAGATCGGTCAGCAAATTTCATGGGCTCTGGCAGAGAACGGCGACCTGCAAAGTTTGACCTGGCAGATGTCCCGCCGTGAAACACGCATTTATGAGCGCGTGGGTAACGATTTTAAAGAGCGCATTGAGACGCTGAAAGGCGAGTGGCGCAATAGCGTCCTGAATGGCCGAGTCAGTGGTAGCTTCGTTAGCAGTGCAAAAAACGCCGGTTTGACCAGCACAGAAGTGCGGGACGTGATCAAAGCACTGCAATGGCAGTTGGATTTCCGTAAATTACGCAAAGACGACACCTTCTCTGTCTTGATGTCCCGCGAAATACTCGATGGTAAAAGTGAGCAGAGCGAACTGGTCGGCGTCCGTTTGAATACCGGTGGCAAAGACTATTACGCGATTCGTGCAGAAGACGGTAAATTCTACGATCGTGAAGGTTCCGGTTTGACGCGTGGTTTTATGCGTTTCCCAACCATGAAACAATTCCGTATTTCCTCCAACTTTAATCCACGTCGTCTGAACCCGGTAACAGGGCGCGTCGCACCGCATAAAGGTGTCGATTTTGCCATGCCGGTCGGTTCGCCGGTTCTGGCCGTCGGGGATGGGGAAGTCGTGATTGCGAAACGCAGTGGAGCAGCAGGAAACTATGTTGCCATCCGTCATGGTCGTCAGTACACCACGCGTTACATGCATATGCATCGCATCCTGGTTAAACCGGGACAGAAAGTGAAACGTGGCGATCGCATCGGGTTGTCCGGTAACACTGGTCGTTCTACTGGCCCGCATCTGCACTACGAATTCTGGATCAACCAGCAGGCGGTAAACCCGTTAACGGCTAAACTGCCGCGTTCTGAAGGGCTGGCGGGTAAAGAGCGTCGTGATTATCTGGCACAGGTGAAGGAAGTCGTACCGCAGCTTAAGTTTGATTAATTCTACTGACTGCATGTTATGCCGGTGGCTTGCTGCCGGCATTTTCATTTATAGAACATTTGATAGAACACGGGTTCCTGATTCTTTATTATCGAGCAGGCGTGTTTTTGCGTAACTGTCGTCGGTTTTGCTAAACGCCGAGCGGCAATTATGATTATGTTTATTGATTGATCTGAAGAGTTTAGGCATGGAAAAAGAAAAAAAATCGAACGCTGAATTTGTTCCCCAGTTTCAACGCGCCTTTTTTCATCCGCGCTATTGGGGCGTTTGGTTAGGCGTTGGTGTGATGGCGCTCGCTGCCTATGTTCCCGCGCGATTAAGAAATCCGGTTCTGGGTGGGTTAGGGCGTTTTGTCGGGAAAATATCAAAAGGCGCACGCCGCCGTGCCCGCATTAATCTGCTGTATTGCATGCCGGAATTAACGGAAGCACAGCGCGAAGCTATCATCGATGACATGTTTGCGACGGCTCCTCAGTCGATGATCATGATGGTGGAAGTGGGAATTCGTAACCCGAAGAAAATCGAGAAATACGTTCGCTGGCATGGCGAAGACATTCTGGATCGCATTAAGGAACAAGAGAAGAACGTGATTTTTCTGGTTCCGCACGGTTGGGGGTTGATATCCCCGCGATGCTGCTGACCTCACGCGGCCAGCGTATGGCGGCCATGTTCCACAACCAGAAGAATGCGCTGGTGGATTACTGGTGGAATCGGTTACGTCGCCGCTTCGGTGGCCGTATCCATGCTCGCAACGACGGTATTAAGCCGTTTATCAGCTCTGTGCGCTCCGGGTGCTGGGGCTATTATCTTCCCGACCAGGATCACGGCGCTGAACATAGCGAATTCGTTGATTTCTTTGGAACCTATAAGGCGACGCTGCCTGCCGTCGGACGTCTGATGAAAGTGTGTCGCGCTGACATTGTGCCGTTGTTCCCAGTCTATAACGCTAAAGACGGTTGTCTGGATGTGTATATTCGCCCGCCGATGGACGATTTGGCGGATGCGGATGATGCATACATTGCGCGGCGCATGAATGAAGAAGTGGAAATTCTGGTCAAACCGAACCCTGAGCAGTACACCTGGATTCTAAAGCTGCTGAAAACCCGCAAACCGGGTGAGATTGAACCGTACTGTCGGGATGATCTATACCGCGACTAGCTTATACCGTAGCTAATTGTGGGCTGATAAGCCGCATAGATAAAAAAGCCGAACGAGAAATCGTCCGGCTTTTTGCTATGACACTTTTACTCTCACACATCTCGTTATCACCACCGTCCGCTAACTCAATCACGGACGGTGATGACAATGCTTATTCCACGCGCAGGATGCGGATTGTGTTAGTGGTGCCCACGGTACCCATGATGTCACCCTGTGTGACGATGACCAGATCCCCAGACATCAGGAACCCTTTGTCACGCAGCAGGATCACCGCATCATTGGCGGCAGCAACGCCATCCGTGTAGCTGTCGAAATGTACGGGGGTGACGCCACGATACAGCGCGGTCAGATTCAGCGTGTGCTCATGACGAGACATTGCGAAAATTGGCAGACCGGAGCTGATACGGGACATCATCAGGGCGGTACGACCAGATTCCGTCATGGCGATCAGCGCCGTAACTCCTTTCAGGTGGTTGGCGGCGTACATGGAAGACATCGCGATGGATTCTTCCGTGTTATCAAACTGTACGTCAAGACGGTGTTTGGAGACGTTGATGCTTGGGATTTTCTCCGCACCTAAACACACTTTCGCCATGGCCGCGACGGTTTCAGCCGGATATTGGCCCGCAGCGGTTTCTGCTGACAGCATCACGGCATCGGTGCCATCCAGCACGGCGTTGGCGACGTCCATCACCTCTGCACGCGTTGGCATCGGGTTGGTGATCATCGATTCCATCATTTGCGTGGCGGTAATGACCGCACGGTTCAACTGACGAGCACGACGGATCAACTTCTTCTGAATCCCTACCAGCTCTGGGTCGCCGATTTCAACGCCCAGATCACCCCTTGCTACCATCACCACGTCGGAAGCCAGAATAATGTCATCCATGGCGGCATCTGAGCAGACGGCTTCGGCACGTTCAACTTTTGATACGATCTTGGCGTTACAGCCTGCATCGCGTGCGAGGCGGCGTGCGTAGTTGAGGTCTTCACCGGTACGTGGGAAAGAGACGGCCAGATAGTCGACGCCAATTTTTGCGGCAGTAATAATGTCGGCTTTATCTTTTTCCGTCAGGGCTTCGGCAGACAGGCCACCACCGAGTTTGTTGATGCCTTTGTTGTTAGACAGTGGTCCACCAACGGTGACTTCGGTGTAAACCTTCAGGCCTTCAACCTGAAGGACTTTCAGCTGTACGCGGCCGTCATCCAGTAACAGGATGTCGCCAGGCACCACATCGCTTGGCAAGCCTTTGTAATCGATCCCGACTTTTTCTTTATCGCCTTCGCCTTTCGCTAAATTGGCATCCAGCAAAAATTTGTCGCCGATATTCAGGAAAATTTTACCTTCTTTGAAGGTAGAAACACGAATCTTTGGACCCTGTAGATCGCCAAGAATGGCAACGTGGCGGCCTAATTTAGCCGCAATTTCACGAACTTTGTTGGCACGTAATTGATGATCTTCTGCTGTGCCGTGAGAAAAATTCATGCGTACTACGTTAGCGCCCGCATTGATAATCTTTTCAAGATTATTATCGCGGTCGGTAGCGGGCCCCAGGGTGGTGACAATTTTGGTTCTTCTGAGCCGTCTGGACATGTATAACTCCGTTCACTTGTGAAGCTGTAGTGTTGCGATTAAGCGTCGAATAACGGTGCAAAATGTCACTTTACAACAAAACTATTTCACCTGCGTTATCCGAACATCGTGTTGAGTCTGATTATCATACTGTACAGGTAATCCCCGCCATCTTTCCATGCCCGTAGTTTGTGACCATATCAAGATGAAGCAGGTTGATGATACCGCTCATTTTCATTACCCGTCATACTTCAAGTTGCATGTGTGTTGGCTGCGCTTACTCACCCGAATCACTTACTTGAGTAAGCTCATCGGGACTCCCTCGCTTGCCGCCTTCCTGAAACTCGAATTATTTAGGGTATAAAATATAACTAAAAAACAAAGCACAATGTAAAACTTATCTATCACCTGAAGGGGTTAATCAGCCGCTCGTCTTTATCAAAGCGTGATTCACGCAGGGCTTCTTTGACCCGTTTCAGGTTATCACGAAATTTTTCCCCGCGGCGCAGCGTGAACCCTGTTGCCAGAACGTCGATCAACGTCAACTGAGCAATACGGGACACCATCGGCATGTAGACATCGGTATCTTCAGGCACATCAAGCCGCAAGGCCAGCGATGCCTCACGCGCCAGCGGCGTGCCATCCGAGGTGATGGCGATGACGGTCGCGTCGTTCTCGCGTGCCAACTGCGCCATTTCGACCAGACTTTTGGTTCTGCCTGTGTGGGAGATCAATACCACGACGTCGCCGTCGCTGGAATTCATGCAACTCATGCGCTGCATGACGATATCGTCGAAATAAACGACGGGGATATTGAAGCGGAAAAATTTGTTCATCGCATCATGTGCGACAGCGGCGGAAGCGCCCAGGCCAAAGAACGAGATTTTCTTCGCCTGCGTCAGCAAATCCACGGCGCGGTTGACGGCGGTGACATCCAGACTGGATTTCACCTGCTCCAGACCAGCCATGGCGGATTCAAAAATTTTACTGGTATAGGCGTCAACGCTGTCATCTTCTTCAACGTTACGGTTCACATACGGTGTACCGTTTGCCAGACTTTGCGCCAGATGTAGTTTAAAATCGGGAAAACCTTTAGTTTCAAGGCGGCGACAGAAACGATTAACCGTTGGCTCGCTGACATCGGCCATTTTGGCTAAGGTCGCGATGCTGGAGTGAATGGCTGTCTGTGGCGTGCTCAGGATCACTTCAGCAACTTTTCTTTCTGATTTGCTCAAGAGCTCCAGGTGACTCTGGATTTTTTCCAGCATATTCATACGACAAAGGCCATGTAAGTTTTTTCCAATTTCAACTAAAGGTACACTGGCATGCATTACGTGAAAAAATACACGTCGTGAAAATATACTACGACCCTGTAGTGGTTGGCAGAGGGCAACATGCTAAGTTGGGTCCTTTTTTTGCCAGAACATGACATGTGTCTAACTTTCAGAAAAGTAATCGGCTGTCAGAAACGACGAAAAATTTCGTTTTAGGGCGAATGCATAAGTGACTTCAGCCACTGTACAGACCGATTTATGCATGGTTTTCAGTCAATACCGACCATTATTTGGCATTTTTATGATGGGTTTACTGGCTGTAGTCAAAAAGAGTACATTATCGCTGTAATAAAATTACAGCATCCTGCAACGAGGAGATGAAAATGGCGGTAACTTCAACAGCCCAAGCGTGCGATCTGGTTATTTTCGGTGCTAAGGGCGATCTGGCACGCCGTAAATTGCTGCCTTCCCTTTATCAACTGGAAAAAGCAGGTCACATCCATGCGGACACCAGAATTATCGGGGTGGGTCGTGCGGATTGGGATAAAGCGGAGTATACCCGCGTCGTGCGCGAAGCGCTTGACACCTTTATGAAAGAAGCCATCGACGATAAGTTGTGGGAAACGTTAAGCAGTCGGCTGGATTTCTGCAATCTTGATGTGGAAGACACGAAAGCCTTCAACAAACTGGGCAAGATGCTTGACCAGAAAAATCGTACCACCATCAACTATTTTGCCATGCCGCCGAGTACATTCGGTGCGATCTGCAAAGGGTTGGGAACCGCAGGGCTGAATAAAGAGCCGGCGCGCGTGGTCATGGAAAAACCGCTAGGTACCGATTTGGCGTCTTCTCGCGTCATTAACGATCAGGTCGCGGAATTCTTTAACGAGTGTCAGGTTTACCGCATCGACCACTATCTGGGTAAAGAAACCGTTCTAAACCTGCTGGCGCTGCGTTTTGCCAACTCGCTGTTCTCCTCAAACTGGGACAACCGGACGATCGACCATGTGCAGATCACGGTAGCCGAGGAAGTTGGGATTGAAGGGCGCTGGGGCTATTTTGATAAAGCCGGCCAGATGCGCGATATGATCCAGAACCACCTGTTACAGATTCTGACGATGATTGCGATGTCGCCGCCGTCTGATTTGACGACCGACCGCATCCGTGATGAAAAAGTGAAAGTGCTGCGTTCACTGCGTCGTATCGATCGCTCCAACGTGCATGAAACGACCGTTCGTGGCCAATACACGGCTGGTTTTGTTCAGGGACATAAAGTGCCGGGCTATCTTGAAGAAGAGGGCGCGAACAAAAGCAGCAGCACGGAAACCTTCGTCTCGATTCGCGTTGATATTGACGACTGGCGCTGGTCTGGTGTGCCGTTCTACCTGCGTACCGGTAAACGTCTGCCGACCAAATGTTCAGAAGTCGTCGTGTACTTTAAAAACCCGGCGCTGAACCTGTTCCATGATTCTTACCAACAGCTGCCGCAGAACAAGCTGATCATTCGCTTGCAGCCAGATGAAGGTGTAGAAATCCAGATTCTGAACAAAATTCCGGGGCTAGAGCACAAACACCGCCTGCAAACAGTAAAACTGGATCTGAGCTTCTCGGAAACCTTTAATCAGCAGCATTTAGCGGATGCTTATGAGCGTCTGCTGCTGGAAACCATGCGTGGGATTCAGGCGCTGTTCGTCCGCCGTGATGAAGTTGAAGAAGCCTGGAAGTGGGTGGATTCCATCATGGATGCGTGGGCGATGGACAACGATGCACCGAAGCCGTATCAGGCCGGAAGCTGGGGGCCAGTGGCATCCGTGGCGATGATTACCCGCGATGGCCGTTCCTGGAATGAGTTTGAGTAATTTTTTGATAATACGTCAGTAATGGGGAGGCTGATCGAGGACGGTCAGCCTCCCACAGTTTTTAATGTATGGCTCACGGTGCGGTCGGACATCTGCGGTGACGCAGATCCCTGTGGCAGGGGCGCGCTATATAATTAATGGTGCCTTCGGGCATGACTGGAGATAACTTTTGATGAAAAACTGGAAAACGAGCGCGGAACAGATTTTGACAACGGGTCCCGTTGTTCCTGTGATTGTGGTCAACAAACTGGAACACGCAGTGCCGATGGCAAAAGCGTTAGTCGCGGGCGGCGTTCGCGTTCTGGAACTGACATTGCGTACCGACTGTGCCATCGAAGCGATTCGCGCGATTGCGAAAGAAGTACCGGAAGCCATCGTAGGCGCAGGTACGGTAACAAATCCTGAGCAACTGGCTGCGGTAGTTGAGGCGGGTGCGCAGTTTGCCATCAGCCCTGGCCTGACCGAGCCGCTGCTGAAAGCGGCGACGGAAGGCAACATCCCGTTGATCCCGGGTATCAGCACCGTATCTGAACTGATGCTGGGTATGGATTACGGCCTGCGTGAGTTCAAATTCTTCCCAGCGGAAGCGAACGGCGGCGTGAAAGCGCTTCAGGCGATCGGCGGTCCGTTTGCTCAGATCCGTTTCTGCCCAACCGGTGGTATTACGCCGAATAACTACCGCGACTATCTGGCGCTGAAAAGCGTGCTGTGCGTGGGTGGTTCTTGGCTGGTGCCGAACGACGCGCTGGAAAGCGGTGATTACGCACGTATTACGGAACTGGCACGTGAAGCCGTTGCCGGTGCAAAAGCATAAGTTTGCTCGTGACTGAATGACGAAGGCCACTCACTGCGAGTGGCCTTTTTTATGGCAGTGACGTCTTACTTCACCCCACCAGCAATAGAACGGTATCAGCCGCTGACTTTTACGCCCGCTGCAACGCGCTTAGCGATGGCCACCGCATCATCTGTCGTTTCCGCACTGGCTAACGCCACGCCCATACGGCGCTTACCGCTGATATCCGGTTTACCAAACAGGCGAATTTGCGTATGAGGGAGCAGTGCGCTTTCCAGCCCCTGATAACGCACATTGTTGCTATCCAGTTCCGGTAAAATCACGGCGGAAGCCGATGCGCCATACTGACGAACCGCGCCAATTGGCAGCCCCAGGAAAGCACGAACGTGCAGAGCAAACTCGGACAGATCCTGAGAAATCATCGTCACCATGCCGGTATCGTGCGGGCGAGGGGATACTTCACTGAAAATAACCTCATCGCCGCAGACGAACAGCTCAACGCCGAACAGGCCATAGCCGCCGAGCGCTTTCACGACGTCGCTAGCCATCTTCTGTGCGCGTTCCTGTGCCAGCGCACTCATCTGCTGTGGCTGCCAGGATTCACGATAGTCGCCGTCTTCCTGTCGGTGACCGATTGGCGCACAGAAATGAATGCCGTCAACCGCATGGATGGTTAGCAGAGTGATCTCAAAATCAAAATTAACCAGTCCTTCCACGATGACGCGGCCACCGCCTGCTCGTCCACCCTGCTGGGCATAGTGCCACGCCTGATCTAATTGCTCAGCAGAGCGAATCAGGCTTTGCCCTTTGCCAGAAGAACTCATGACCGGTTTAACAATACAAGGATAGCCAATCGCATCTACCGCCTGACGAAAACTCTCTTCACTGTCGGCAAAACGGTAGGTGGAAGTGGGAACGCCGAGTGTTTCGGCAGCCAGACGACGGATACCTTCACGGTTCATCGTCAGGCGTGTTGCTTCAGCACAAGGAACAACATGATGACCCTGTTTTTCCAGCGTCACCAACATGTCAGTTGCGATAGCTTCAATTTCCGGCACGATGTAATCAGGGCGTTCGGCTTCAACCAACGCTTTTAATGCGTCGCCATCCAACATATTGATGACGTAGCTGCGATGCGCAACCTGCATGGCGGGGGCGTCGGCATAGCGATCGACCGCAATCACTTCGATTCCCAGGCGCTGACATTCAATCGCCACTTCTTTGCCTAATTCACCGGAGCCAAGCAGCATCACTCGTGTGGCATCCGCACGCAGGGCGGTTCCAATTGTTAACATAACCTTATACCTGATCGGGTTGTGAAAAATGGCCGTAGTATAAACGAAAACGTTTGCGTGCGCATTAAAGAGGGCGTGCAGTGGAATGCGGTGCGCAAAAGCGCACCAAGAGACAAGGACGTGGCTTGGCATTGCTGGGCAATCGTGCCACTCTTCTTGAAAGCGAAAATTTTATGTCAAGACAACGAGATCCGACGCCATGAAGACACCGCAAGCTGAAAAAAGACCCCACGCACTAAGTACGCATGGCGATACGCGTATTGACAATTATTACTGGCTGCGTGATGACCAGCGTACCGATCCGCAGGTGTTGGACTATCTTAAGCAGGAAAACGCCTATAGCGAAGCCGTCATGGCACCTCATGACGCACGCAAACGGTCACTGTATGACGAAATGGTCAAACGTATTCCATCGACGGATATGTCTGTGCCGTATGTCAGAAAAGGCTATCGCTACCAAAGTCGCTATGAGCAGGGTAAAGAGTACGCCATTTATCTGCGTCAGCCTGAGCAGGCAACAGACGCGTGGGAAACGCTGCTGGATGGGAATCAACGTGCTGAGGGGCATGAGTTTTACAGTCTCGGCACGCTTGAGGTTAGCCCTGACAACACACTGCTGGCGCTCTCGGAGGATTTTTTATCCCGTCGGCAGTACACGCTTCGTTTTCGCGATCTGAACAGCGGTGAGTGGCTACCGGATGTGATCGAAAATGTGACCGCAGGGGCGGAATGGTCGGCGGATTCGACGGTTCTGTATTACGTGCGCAAACATGAGAAAACGCTGTTGCCGTATCAGGTCTACAGACATCGCTTGGGTAGCGATCCGGCACAGGATGAGCTGGTTTATGAAGAGAAAGACGATACCTATTACGTTAGCCTGAGTAAGACAACATCAGAGCACTACATCACCATTTATCTCAGTAGTACCACGACGAGCGAGGTGTTATTACTCGACGCGACGCGCCCGGATGCGGTGCCGCAGGTATGCATTCCACGTCGAAAAGATCATGAATATGGTATCGATCACTATCAGGACTCGTTTTATCTGCGTTCCAATCGAGAGGGTAAAAATTTTGGCCTCTACCGTTCAGCTAAGCCCGATGAGCAAACGCTGGAAACGCTGATTGCACCATGTGAAAACCGTGTGCTGGAGAGCTTTGAGCTTTTCCGTGATTGGCTGGTGGTTGAAGAAAGGGAACGCGGTTTGACCAGCTTACGCCAGATTCACTGGCATACGCAGGAAGAAAAAGCGATCACCTTTAATGATGCGAGCTATGTGACGTGGCTGTCGTACAACCCTACGCCAGAAACGGCATTGATGCGGTATGGCTATTCATCAATGACAACGCCCAGCACGCTGTATGAATTGAATCTGGATACGGGTGAACAGCAGTTACTTAAACAAGCCGAAGTGAAGGATTTCTCCCCGGACAATTACCGGAGCGAACGCTTGTGGATCACGGTTCGGGATGGCGTCGATGTGCCCGTCTCCCTCGTTTATCATCGCGATCATTTCAGCCCTGGTAAGAACCCGATACTGGTCTACGGCTATGGCGCTTATAGCCATAGTATGGATCCCGATTTTAGCGTTAGCCGTCTGAGCTTACTGGACAGAGGGTTCGTTTTTGCCTTAACGCACATTCGCGGTGGCGGTGAGCTAGGTCAACAGTGGTATGACGATGGTCGCCTGCTCAATAAAATGCATTCCTTCACTGATTTCATCGATGTGTCTCAGGCATTGATAGAAAAAGGCTATGGCGACAGGGATAACATGTTCGCGATGGGAGGCAGTGCGGGCGGACTATTGATGGGCGCGGTAGTGAACATGGCTCCCGATCTATTTAAGGGCGTTGTTGCTCAGGTTCCCTTCGTTGATGTACTGACGACAATGCTGGATGAATCTATCCCGTTGACGACCGGAGAATATGACGAGTGGGGCGATCCGAATGAACAAATCTATTATGACTACATCAAGCAATATAGTCCCTATGACGGTATTACCGCGCAACGCTATCCGCATTTGCTGGTGACGACTGGGTTACACGACTCTCAGGTTCAGTATTGGGAACCTGCGAAGTGGGTGGCGAAATTACGGGAAGTTAAAACGGACGATCGTCTGGTGCTGCTATACACCGATATGGATGCGGGGCACGGTGGAAAATCCGGTCGTTTTAAACGCTATGATGATATTGCGTTGGAATATGCTTTTTTGTTGATGGTGCTTGAAATGGTTGAGGAAACACATGAATAAGAGCTAACAACTGCGGTTATGAGGGTAAACCCATTTTTGGGTTTACCCGATCGGCATGGCTCATTACTTAGATCACATCACAACTCAGGTAATATCTGCCTGCGGTTTCTTTGCCCTTTTATCAGCCCGTTTTTCGGCGGCCGTTTTCAGGGGCTTCTTCTTACTGTTCTTTTTGCTATCCAGACCTTTACTCATATCTTGCCTCGCGTGATAAAAGGGTAGGTTGCCACTCCATTAACCTCTTGTGCGGACCGATATGCAAGCAGAAAATCGTTTTTGCTGTGTAAGAATGTAACCCGTGGAAAGGGATGTTTTCCACGGTAAGGTAGCCTTAGAGGGGAATCGCTATTTAGACTTGGGTTCGTAGGGTAAACGAGAGAATTGCAGTGAACGCTGGCGGTAAAACATCACGCGTTCGCGAAAGTAGTTACGCAAGTGCTCAGGTTGCTCTCTCTCAACGACCTCTGGAATGACCGGCATATTGTAACGTTCTTTGAAGGCAACGCCTGAGGCCGCCAAATCTACGTTAACTTTATCCATCTCTTCTTTGGACAATTCTGCCAGATTGTATCCCATACCGTTTTCTCCTGCCTACTGACCACAAATTGATGTGTGCCACGGTAAAGTAGCGACAGGAAAATGGCAAGTGTTCACCTGAGCATGTGGATGTTTATTATTCTCATTATGAAATGGGAATCATTTTTAATACAGGTGTGCCATAAATGATATCGCTCGAGGTTGTTATTTTTGATAATAAAAACGATTCGCAATAATATATTTAAACTAAGAGTTAAATGATAATAAATATCAATCAATTTATATTTAATTTATTGATTATTATGTTTTTTATTTTGATCTCCCATCAATGTTAATAAAGTGTTTTTTATTTTGTTTTTTCAGGCATAATGCCCTGAATAATTTCACCTGCCGGGAAAATAGGGAGTTAGCATGTTAAAAAAAGAAATGATTCAGAAGCTGAATGAGCAACTTAATCTGGAGTTTTATTCCGCGAATTTGTATCTGCAAATGAGCGCATGGTGCGGTGACAAAGGTTTTGAAGGCGCATCCAGTTTCCTGAAGACACATTCTCAGGAAGAAATGCAGCACATGCAGCGTCTGTTTGACTATTTGGACGACACCGGAAGCCTGCCTGTATTAGGCGCGATTGCTGCACCGCCGATTGATTTTGATTCTCTGGCTGATGTTTTCAAGCTGACCTATGAACACGAACAACTGATCACTGCAAAAATTAATGAGCTGGCGCATGAGGCGATGGCGCTACAGGATTACTCCACATTTAACTTCCTGCAATGGTATGTTGCTGAGCAGCACGAAGAAGAGAAGCTGTTCCGTTCTATTCTGGACAAACTGGCGTTAGTCAAAGCCAGCGAAGGCGGCCTGTTCTTCATCGATCAGGATCTGAAAAAAATGTCTATGGCGGCACCGTCAGCCTAACGACAAGCGACACTTCTGTCGGCCAATGATGATTTGAATGACGCGGGATAATATTCTCCTTATCCCGCCATTTTTCCCCGCTGAACGACCCTTCTGCCTGACCCAAGCTAGCGATGTTATTCCTGAATTCCGCACTCGACTTCACCTCACTCTGTCGCTATGATCGTCTCAGTAGCGATATACAACATTCTGTTTTATAAGGTTTGAGGCTGTCTTTCTCTGATTCGGATAAGACCGCAAAACTCACACACATCCTTGTCTGAATACACGATGTCGGGAATATCATGATGAAGAAATTTTTGCTATCTATCGTGCTTGCCTCACTTTCTGTGAATGCTTTTGCTGCCGCTAAACTGGCAAATGTCAGCCGGTTTGAATACGGCGATCGCTGGGCTTTCACGCGTGAAGAAGTTCAACTGATTTGCCGCCCTGGTAATGCGCTATATGCCTTACATACCGGGACGCTGATGCAATATCCGCTAAATGATGTTGCGATTGCGCAAATGAAATCTGGGCAGGTGAGTGCGCAGCCGATAGACGCGATCTGGTTGGATGACCCTAAGCATCCCGGACAGAAAAAAAGCCTTCAGCCATTTATCGAACGTGCAGAGCAGTTGTGTCAGCCAGATGCTAAACCATGAAGTGATTGATTTACTTATTAATGTTAAATAATTACTTCTTTATGGTTAAGATAAAGTGTGAAATCTGTTCCATTTGTGATGATTGCGAATAGGTTAAGGCTGGAAAACGCGAGGGAGTTGGCTAAGCTTAAGTCTACAGGGCTAGTACAGCTTGTATAAATGCCAACTTTTAGCGCACGGCTCTCCCAAGAGCCATTTCCCTAGACTGAATACAGGAATCGTGTTCAGTCTTTTTTTTGCTTCAAAAAATCAATACGAAAAATAATGTATCCAGCCTTCCATGTCTTTGGCTTACTCTGCACTTTGTATGTGCTCATAAAATAGTACAGGTGGAATCTCATATGACCGCTGTTTTTCTGGTGTACCGGTTGGTGGTTCTTGCCAATTAAGGTGTTGAGATGAGACGAATTTCGTCTCTGTGGGCCTTTTAAGGGTTTTTTAAAATAAATGCTTGCTAAAGATATTGATACATGAGTTAATGACTCGTCGGTTTGATTCGCAGACGTAAAAAGCAGTTTAGTAAAGCAGTTCTCATTTCAAAGTGTTATCCATAGATATCCCTTCTTTTGAGCCTCCTTATCGTTGCTAATTAAATTCTGTGCACAGGCCCTATTTGCCGGAAGGCGCTATACAAATTAAGGTAATTTCTATGTCTAATAAAATGACTGGTTTAGTAAAATGGTTTGACGCTGGTAAAGGTTTTGGTTTCATTACTCCTGACAACGGCAGCAAAGATGTATTCGTACATTTCTCTGCTATTCAGAGCAACGATTTCAAAACTCTGGACGAAGGCCAAAAGGTTGAGTTCACTATTGAAAATGGCCAGAAAGGCCCATCAGCTGGCAACGTTGTCGCGCTGTAATAGCCGCGCCATAATAGCCAAATGAATTAATGTTTCTCTTGCGATAGCGATGATGGTTTAATCCGGAGCGGTCAAGAAAAGCACTCAGAACCCCTAGCGTAAAGCTGGGGGTTTTTGTTTATCTATCAATCATAGAAAATTACAGCGGCTTTTATCTTCCAACTTGGCCAGAATAGCCGGACTATCTATCTTAATCGCGCATGTTCTTATGAGATAGCTAAAATCGCTTTGCTTTAATTGGAGGAAAGCGTGAGTCGTTTTCGCAAGGAATCCCATCACGGTCGCCATCCATTTTGGTATCAGGACAGTTTTGAATGAAAAAATAGGCCTCATCTCTAGAGTCCATCTGGCTACAATACTGCCTGCCGTCACAAACAAATCGATTTTTTTCTTGTTTTCGATCTTCTGTCTTTGTTTTTTCCGTTCTCTGACTATCATGATCATAAGGATAGGACGATGCTGGCTGAATAGTAAAAAAGAATGCTGTAGATAGTAGAATAACGAAGAGTTTCCGTTTCATCGAAATATCCATGAAAGAATTGTATAAAGTAAGCCTATCATCCTTACTGGAGCATAAAGATTAATAATTCTTCATTATCAACGTAAAGGTTGTGATGAAAACCTCATTGGTGCTGTTTAAAAAGTAATCTTTTTCTGTGAAAAAGCGCTTTCGCGAGCTGTGTTTCTTTCCAAAGTTGTCTCTCGTTCTAAAAATTATCGACTAAATTGATAGAATACGACGTAATGGGAGGAAACGATGACTGAGAAAAATACGGGTACTAAACACAAGGATGAAAATGACCATCCAGCAAAAGGTGCACCTAAAGATCAGGGGGAGATTCCGCGCAAACGTGATGACAGCAAGGATGATGTCGATGATCCGTTTGATGCGAATAAGGATTAATAGGTTGGCGACAGGTTTCTGTCGCCAATATGTAGCGAAAAGTTAGTGCGCTTTAGGCGCGACGGTAACCGATGCATCGGGGGTGAAATAATCGCTATCATCCACAATTGGAATATAAATCCTGACCCATTCAGTCCCTTCAACCATCTCCCAGCTATGTCCTTCTCCCTGTGTATCGGCGGCAATCAAGACGGTTCCAGGAGAAAGCAGAAAAGTGGAACCATCGCTAACCCGAAATTTCAACGTGCCTTTCAGCGTGATGACATATTGTTTGCGCGGTGCCGGGTGAACGTTCATCTCCCACGCTTCCGTGGAATTACTGAGCCAAAATTTTTGTGCAGTGATTTTTTCCAGTGTAGGCACGCTGCCTGTGACGAAGGCTGAGTGATTATCTTGTGTATTGATGAGTTTGATAGCCGGTATCCGGGTTTCCTCTGTCTGCGTCGAAGAGGACGTTGCGGAATAAGCCGTAACGGAAAACCATAATCCGGCAAGCGCCAGAAGAAAACGCGATGTCTTTTTCATTTAAATAAAATCCATATTATCTATGCCCGATAAGCAGGCAACCCTATATATGTCAGCCGTCTCTGTGTACGTCTTACAACGTCGGGGATGGTACTGCTGGGGGAGATCCTTCACCAGATGGTTAAAGCAATCGCACTGATTGGTATCTCGCTTGATTTGTTTATATTTTATTCGCTCCAGTTCCGCAGTAGGATGAAATAGGTGAAGCGTAAATCAGTAGATGAAGGGAAGATAGATGCAGATTTCAGCCAGTCGTCTGATGGCGATGATACAAATCGTATTGCAAAAGGCAGGATGTGAAGAAAACGAAGCTCGAATTGTCGCCGAACACCTTGTGGATGCAAACCTGAAAGGGCATGACAGCCACGGTGTGGGGATGTTGCCACACTATGTGGCGTTCATCGGGAAAGGTATTATGCATCCGAATACACCCGCGCGTTTAGTGCGTGACAGCGGAGCTGTGCTGCAATTTACTGGCGATCGCGGTTTTGGTCAGCGTACGGGCAAAGAAGCAATGCAGGCGGCTATTGATCGAGTGAAAACGACGGGTGTGTGTTTAATGACGTTGTCGTCTACCTGCCATTTGGGACGCATCGGCACCTATGGAGAAATGGCGGCGGACGCCGGGCTCGTATCGATACACTTCGTCAACGTTAACGATCTCGACCCTATTGTGGCTCCTTGGTGTGGCAGTGAAGCCCGTTTCGGAACGAACCCTATCTGCATTGCGTTCCCGCCAACGGAGCATAACGCAGCCTTTGTGCTGGATTTCGCCACCAGCGTGGTTGCGCTGGGGAAAACCCGCGTCGCGTATCTGGCGGGCAAAACGTTTGATGAAGAGGTCATGTTAGATTGCCACGGTGTTTCCACTAACGATCCGAAAGTCATGTGGGAAGGTGAAAAACACGGTGCCTTGAAACCCATTGCGAAACATAAAGGTGGTGGGTTGATTTTAGCGGCTGAAATGCTGGCGGGGTTGTTGTCGGGCGGCGGAACGATTCAACCGGAGAACGCACGTCAGGGAGCAATAGTGAATAACATGACGACGATTGTTATCGATCCCGCCAGTATGGTTTCTATGGTGTGGTTGCAGAAAGAATATGATGCGATGCTGGATTACGTCCGCACGTCAACGGCTCCCGATCCGACACAGCCTATTTTAATCGCTGGTGAACCAGAACGTATTTCGCAGGCGCAACGTAGCGCAGACGGTATTTATTTGTCCGATCAGGAGTGGCAGAAAATCGTGGAGGCGGGAGTTTCTTTGGGGATGAATCCGGCCGAGTTCGCGTTAATAGCATAATATTATTCAGGAGAAGACAATAATCGGGAGACTAAACGGATGCGGGGATGGGTAATAGTTGTGGCGATATTAGGAGCCTTAGTGGCTCTGGCACCCTGGATCCAGCGTCAACTCCCGCCTGGTTACGATCCTTTCTCTCCACTGTCCGTTGACGATCCACCCACGTTTATTACTCGGCTGAAAATGAAGTCTGTCGCTAACGATCCTGAGGCCTGTCTGGCAATATTAAAGCAGGCGCAGGAAAACGGGCGACTGCGATTCTCCGAGGCCAATGATATCAGTGGGCAATGTCCGGTAGCATCGCCCGTTCGGGTACAAGGCTTTGGCTCGGTCACGCTCAGTTCCAGTTTTCTTGCCAGTTGCCCACTAGCGCTGAGTAGCACCATGTTTGTGGCACAGGTCGCAGTGCCGCAGGCGCAATTTCTTGGCACGACTCTAACGCGTATCGACCATATGGGTAGCTACGCCTGTCGGAATATCTACCATCGACCGGAAGGGCGATTGAGCGAGCATGCGACGGCAGACGCGTGGGATATTGCCGCTTTTCGTCTCTCTGATGGTCGGCAAGTGAGCGTCCTGAATCAGTGGTCGACAACGGACGATCGCGGCAGCTATTTGCGTACCACGTTCAGGGAAAGCTGTCGTTTTTTCGGTAACTCGCTGGGGCCGGAATATAACGCCGCACATGCTAATCACTTTCACTTTGGCATGCGCGGTTTTGGCGTGTGTCGATGAAGATACTCAGGCGGGAAAACTAAAAGTCAGCGTACTCCTGAGCAGGGATCCAGAAGCCGTCAATATACTCTTCGATGGGGAAGCAGCCGGCGCGGCGCAGGCGCTGCTCATCCATCGCTTGCAGGCACTGTGCTTCGGTGTTGTAGGCACCGACGACCAAATCGTCGCAGCCATGCCCGAGATAACAAACAAATATCACTAACGCAAACATGTCGTTCTCCAGACATTACCGATTTTCTCTATCTGTCAGGATAATTGTAGATGAAAATCAGTGAGGAAAGGGAGAACGGGCGGTTCATCAGGTGGTTTTATCGCCACCTGATGCAGAAACCGCATTTATTCTTTAGAAAGAGGCTGGGCAGGGGATGCGCCATCTCGCACTAAATCGCGTGGCAGGCTGTTTTTTATCCGGCTGCTGATGCGTTTTGCCAGACCGACAGGCGTGTTCTGGTAGGTTAAAATCAGCTCATCCGCAGCAGGCAGCGGTTCTGGATAGCTGTCTTTACCCTGGAACCACTCGCAGGCGATGCGATCGGTTAGCGCGTAGGCATTCTTCGCGTTCGGATCGGCCAGCGCGACAATGGCTTCATGCTGCCAGCGGAAACCTTTGGGGAAGCGCTCAGCGAGCTTAAGGCCAATACGTGAGAATCTGATATTGCCAAAAGCGGAGGTCAGCGCCGCAGGGAAGAGCCAGATCTCGCTATCACGCTGCCACAGTTGAAGTAACGTCTCATCCCAGTGAATGCCCTGTTTGCCTGCTGCCTGTGTGAGTAACGCACTGTCTTTGGGCGGGATCGGGGAGAACGGGAATTTACCGACTTTATAACCTGGACGCGGCAGAGGTGGCACGCTGGCGGTTTTCCGCAAACGGGCAACAAAGAAGCCTTCGCTGTCATAAATCTGTGGGAAGACGTGCAGGAAGCCTTCTTCGGTTATGGCGCGTTCGGCGTCGGCGAAGAGATCGTGTAACGATTCAAATTCGCACGCATCAGGAAACTGTGCCTGCAACCAACGGCAGACCTGCTGGTTTTCCTGTCTATTCAGCGTACAGGTGGAGTAAATCATCACGCCGCCGGGCTTCAGGGCATGGAACGCGCTCAGAATCAGGTCGCGCTGTGTGGCAGCAATATCGGTAATGCTCTCTTGCGACCAGTGGTTCATCGCCGCGGGATCCTTACGCACCACGCCTTCACCCGAGCACGGCGCATCCAGCAGAATCGCATCAAAATATTCCGGCAGCGCTGCACCGAAAACCCGCCCGTCAAAGTGTGTAATCGCCGTATTGCTGACGCCGCAGCGGCTGATGTTGGCGTGCAACACTTTTACCCGGCTGGCTGAATATTCATTGGCGACGATAGCCCCTTCATTATTCAGTCGTGCTGCGATTTGCGTCGTTTTGGATCCCGGTGCGGCCGCAACGTCCAAAACTGTTTCCAACGCATCATTACGGTGGAACAGGGCGCTGACGGGCAGCATGGAGCTGGCTTCCTGAATATAAAACAGCCCGCTCAGGTGCTCCAGCGTATTACCTAACCGCGTGTTTTCTTCTTCCGCATTCAGCAGCCAGAAACCTTCCTGACACCAGGGAATCGGCTCAAGCTGCCAGCCATAAGGCTGCACAAGCTGAAGAAAGGCATCGACGCTGATTTTTAACGTATTCACGCGGATGCTCCGGCGCAGCGGACGCTGGCAGGCGGCAATAAAATCCTCCATCGAGAGGGATGAAGGCATGATGTCCCGCATAGTGTCGAGAAATTCAGCAGGCAGGTTGGCTGGGGTAAATTTTGCCACGGCGAGGTTCCGTACAGGTTATTCTGTAAAACGAGGGGAAGAAGCGGCGAAGTGTAGCACGGATCCTTCATACATCATGTGAAAACGACGAGACGGCGCGTGAAAACGACAGGGCGACCATCGCCGCCCCGTCAGGTGATCAGTGTTAATTATTCGGTGTCGGAATCGCTGTACCCCATTGCCGCCACTCTTTGGGCTCTTCGTTCCTCAGCAGGAAATGCTTTCCTTCCTGTGCTTTGGGGGCGAGAGGCGTGCTGGGGGGCGTGGCAAACGCGATACCGCCGCGAATGAACTGCTGGAAGGTTCCGCTCTTGATGACGCCGCCAACCAATCCGAATTCCAGGTTGTAACCTGAAGCCTGCCAGAAGACGGAATTATCGCGCACCAGATGTTGATAGCGTTTGCTGATGCGTAGCGACACGGCGATACGATCGGAGAGCGTGCCCAGCGACAGCCCGGTTACCGTACCGACTTCAATGCCGCGGAACAGCACTGGCGTACCAACCTGCAACGCGCCCGCTTCCGGCGCATCAACGCTGATATTCAAGCCGTCCTGATAGCGAGAGTCGGAGATGGTGGCTTGTTGCAGCTCAAAACTCCGCGTTACGCTGCCATTACCCGGTTCGACGTTGATATAAGGCTGGAATAGCGTCTCCAGATGATTCACGCCGGCGGCGGAAATTTCTGGTGTGACGACGGAAAAACGCGTCCCGGAACGGGCGAAGTTACGCACGTATTCAGGGTAGAGGACGGCCTGCACCAGCACTTCATTACGCTGCTCGGACAGTTTCAGCGAATCCAACTGACCGATATCGATTCCTAGATAGCGGATCGGCATGCCCGGCGCGAGTTTACTGGCATCGTAGGTGCGCAGAATGATGCGACTCCCCACGGCGCGCGCCGCCGTTTCGTTGTTATACAGGACGCGTTTCCCGCCTTTAATTTCTGGAGCACCTTCCAGATTATCAAAACTGATTGCCCCTTTAAGCGCTCGGTTCAGCGGGGAGGCCTGCACGGTCAGGCCCGACGTATTCAACTGCACACGGGCTCCACCTTCTGCCCAGAACACGCTGTTTTCCGTCAGCAGCTTGCGGTGTTCGGGACGAATATAAACGTCAACCTCAAAGGTATCCGCCTTCGGCCGCACCCGCATTATTTCGCCCACCTGGAACTTACGGTACAGCACGATGGAGCCGTCCTGAATATCCGGCAGGCTGTCGGTCACTAAGGTGAGCGTCGGGGAAGGCGTGGCACCGCGAATGCCTTCCTCGGCTTTTTCGAGATCGCTGAACAGCGGGTAACGTGTCTGAACGTCACCTTTGCTGCCCGGTAAAACCTGAATACCGCCGCTGACCCATTCTTGCGCGCTGGCACCCAACACTTGAATCCCATCCAGCCCCATCTTCACATTCACACGGCTGTTCACGATGAATTTGCTGTCGCGGTGTAATAACTGGCGATATCGCGGCTCGATCACCAAAAGGAAGCTGACACCCTGTTCGTCCAGCGTGCGTTTCACGACCTGTCCAACTTGGACACCATGCAGCAGCACAGGTTGACCGCTATCAATCCCATAGCTTTGTGCTGCCGTGAGCTGAATAGAAAGCGCGCCGGGCTGGGTGAGCTGCTGCTGCCCGCTATCCAGCACGTCAAAATGTTGGCGCGGTTCGCCTTCGCCGGGGATGAGCGTCAGCGTTGGGCCGCTCAGCAGACGTGAAACATTCAGGTCACTGAGCGAAAGCTGGGGCTTGCTGAGTTCGATTCGTGTGCCTTCACGCATCAGCGAAACCACGGCAGGATCGATGATGAGTTCTCCACTGACCTTGCCGTCATCTGGGTTCAACGTGATTTTATTCAGCGTGCCGACTTCTAGCCCCTGATACATCAGCGGGGTGCGGCCTTCAGATAGGCTGTCGCCGGAAGGTAAATCTAGCGTGATTTTCACACCGCGCTGGCTTTGCGCCAGATCGGGATAGAGGCGGTAGGATTGTTCGGCACCCGCATTCTCGCTCTCTTCCGGTGAATCGAACGCGATCGCACCGTTAACCAATGCTGCCAGATTCTCCATTTCAATTTTTGCGCCGCTGACGCTAATGTCCGCATTAAAGCCAGACACGTTCCAGAAGCGGCTATTTTTCTTCACCAGATGGGTAAAGCGACGTTCAACCAGCACGTCAATCATCACACCGTGGCTATCTTGGGAAACGGTGTAATCGTAGACTTTTCCCACCGGGATTTTACGGTAGTAAACCAGCGAACCGGTATTCAGTGAACCGAGATCGTCTGCATGGAGATGAATCAGCAGTTCCCCGGTATTCACGCGGTATTTGGGCTGCGTATCCAGCGCTGAAAAGCGCTCTTGTGGCTCGCCGGAACCGGGCATCATGCCGATGTAGTTACCGCCCACCAGCGCATCCAGCCCTGACACCCCAGCGAGAGACGCTTTCGGGGTAACCAGCCAGAACTGCGTGCCGCTGCGCAACGCTTCCTTCATGTCGCTTTTGATACTGGCTTCGACCTGAATGGTACGCAGGTCTTCACTCAGCTTGATATTTTGCACGGTGCCGACTTCCACCCCTTGGTAGCGCACGGGCGTACGTCC
Organism: Pectobacterium polaris; assembly: GCF_002307355.1. Lineage (NCBI taxonomy): Bacteria > Pseudomonadati > Pseudomonadota > Gammaproteobacteria > Enterobacterales > Pectobacteriaceae > Pectobacterium > Pectobacterium polaris. The sequence continues at coordinate 3,294,340 of NZ_CP017481.1, forward strand.
GGCGACAATACCGTCAGCGGAGACGAAATCGATAGTGACCGTTGTGCCACGTTCTTGCTGATTGGTGTAAATCAGCCAGCCGGCAATCATCAACGCAATCAGCGGCAGCAGCCAAAACGGCGACAGGCGACGCTTGTTCTTCACGGTAGCTTCAGTTGGTGTCCCAGGCGTATTATCTTGCATTGTTATTCCACATCAGTGTTATCCCACATCAGTCGACTATCCAGCCATTCAACGGCAAGGATAGTGAGAATCACCGCTGCGCCAAAGTAAAAGGCAGCAGGCCCCATGGTGAAAGCGAGTAATTGATCGCGGTTGACGAGTGACATCGTCAGCGCAATCACAAATAAATCGAGCATGGACCAGCGACCGATCCAACGGATCACGCGCAGCATCTTCATGCGCATCATTATGTTGCCTTCTGATCGGAGATGGATACTCACCAGCAGCCCGAACAGCACAATAACCTTAGTAAACGGCACTAGAATACTGGCGATAAAGACCACCAGCGCGATCGGAACATTGCCTGACGCAAGCGAAAGAATACCGGAAAAAATCGTGTCCTCCGTACGTGCACCGTTGACATAAATAATCGATATGGGCAACAGGTTGGCGGGGAACAGTAAAATTATAGAAGCAATGAGCGCTGCCCAGGATTTTTGCAGGCTTTGCCGCTGGCGCAAGCGAAGCGGAATATGGCAACGGGGGCAACGACCTCGGTTGTCGGGAGAACTGGTGAAATGGCAGGAAAGGCAGATTCGATAGCGATCCGGCGAAATCAACGGCCTCATGCGCGGATAAAACCGCTGCCAAAGCTGGTCGGTATTTAAGTGAATCAGCGTCAACAGGCTTAAGATCATCAGTGCCAGAAAGGCGACGAGCCCGATTCCCGCCTGAACATCCGCGAATTCACGGACTTTGATTGCGGCAACGGCCATTCCGACCAGATAGATATCCAGCATCATCCACTCTTTTAGCCGTTGCAACATGAGGAGGATGGGCCGCAGATTCATCCCGATTCGGGGAGCAAAGAACAGGTATAACAGAGAAAAAACCAGCGTGAGTGGGGCACCAACCGTACAGAAAGCAACCATGCTTGCCGTGAGCGGATGCCCCTGCCGGGTGATTTGCCAAATGCCTTCGAACAGGCTGGCATTGATGGTAACCCCCAGCAGGCGAATACTGATCAACGGCTCGGTGAAGGCAAACGGCATCAGGACCAACATGGCAACCGCCATCGCCGCCAGTCGAGAAATAGTCCAGTCTCTGCCTGAACTGACTTTGGCATCACAACGTGGGCAGTTGGCTGTCTGGGTTCGCTTCAACTGCGGAAGCGCAAAAAAGGCATCGCACTCTGGGCAGCGATGATAGCGATCTATGGTAGACGCGGTGTTTTTCGCACCACCCGTTAACGGTGGTCGGGGGGAGGAAAACGGTGCAGGACTGACTATATTATGTATTTTCATCTTTCCTGCGATCCGGTAAAAGGTGTTAAGTCCACGATGGATAACGTATTCACAGCTATTCAGTGTAACTGAAGGCTCACTGAATGATAAATTCATAATAAGGCTCTGATCTCTGCCCGATATTATTTTACAGGTGGAAATAGCATGATATGCACGACAGCGATACAGTAAAGCGGATGATTCTTCGCGCGAAGGCGCGAATCTTATGGCATTCTGTAACCGATGCTAGTGCAGTCTGTGTGGAAACTGTTCGCACTGTTTTGAAAAGACAACAATATACTTTATGAATAAACAAGCATGAATAAACAAGAATTTTATCAGGATCTCATTCGCGATATGTCATCGCTTATCGCGGATGAAAACCGTTTTATTACGATTTTATCAAACAGTAGTGCGCTGCTGTTTGAGCGTTTGGATGGGGTTAATTGGGCAGGGTTTTACCTGTTGGATAACGACACGCTTTTCCTGGGACCATTTCAGGGCAAGGTTGCCTGTGTGCGTATTCCGGTTGGCAAAGGTGTATGCGGTGCAGCGATAGCTGAAAATCGCATTCAGCGCGTGGATGATGTCCATGCGTTCCCTGGTCATATCGCCTGTGATGCCGCGAGTAATGCTGAAATTGTGCTACCGCTTGTCGTTAACGGGCAACCGATTGGCGTTCTGGATATTGACAGTACCCTTTATCAGCGTTTTGACGCAGATGATGAAGAAGGGCTGAAGGCCGTGGTGAGCGTACTTTGTGCTCAACTGGAAGCGAGCGATGTGATGACATTCATCAATTCTCTCACGTTGAAGCAAGGTTAACGTGGCAATTGCCGATGGCGTCATTATAATGACGCCTGTTCATGCCTGCGCCGGTTGGCAAACCCGTTGTAATCAGGAAATTTCATGGAAAATCAACCTAAGTTGAACAGTAGTAAAGAAGTCATTGCCTTTTTGGCAGAGCGGTTCCCGCTTTGTTTCACCACTGAAGGTGAAACTCGTCCGTTAAAGATCGGTATTTTTCAGGATCTTGTTGAGCGTGTGCCGGAGTCCGATAACGTCAGTAAGACGCAATTACGCTCTGCGCTGCGTCTTTATACCTCAAGCTGGCGGTATCTGTACGGTGTAAAATTGGGTGCCCAACGTGTGGATCTAGATGGTAATCCATGCGGTGAGTTGGAACAGCAGCATGTCGATCATGCTCGTAAGCAGTTGGAAGAAGCAAAAGCGCGAGTTCAGGCTCAGCGTGCTGAGCAACAGGCGAAAAAACGTGAAGCAGCCGGAGAATCGGCAGAAGCAGCGCGTACGCCTCGTCCCGCTCAGAAACGTGCGCCGCGCCGCGATGCTTCAAACAATGCATCTCGAAACAACGCACCGCGTAATCCACGTCAGCCTTCTTCCGGCCAATCGCAGCCTTCTTCTCAGCAATCCGCGAATGCTCAATCTCGTCAGGCAAAGCCTGCCAGTAATGAGCGTCAACGGGTCGCGGTTACGGATGTTTCCAAACTGCAAATCGGTCAGGAAATCAAAGTCAGAGCCGGCAAAGACGCCATGGACGCCACCGTGCTTGAAATTGCCAAAGGCGAAGTCAGAGTACAATTGGCTTCTGGATTGGCAATGATTGTACGCGCAGAACACTTGCAGTTCTGATACGGAGGCCAACCTGGGCATGAACAACTTAGTCAAAATAACCGCCATCGCAGGCTTACTGCTGGCGGGCTCTAGTTTTGCAAATGAAAACATTACGCGTGTTGAACAGATTCCTCAGCTACATCAGGAGCCTCAACATGCTACCGTTAGCGACAGGGTGGCCTCACGTTTCCTGCGTTCGCACTATCGCCAGTTTATGCTGGATGCGCAGTTCTCTGAGAAAATTTTTAACCGCTACCTCAATATGCTGGACTACAGCCACAATGTGCTGTTGGCCTCTGATGTGGCACAATTTTCCGGGCAAAAAGCCCAGTTGGGCGACGCGCTGAAATCCGGTCAACTGGATATTCCGTACGCGTTGTACAATCTGGCGCAGAAGCGTCGGTTTGAGCGTTTTCAATATGCATTGTCGCTGCTGGATAAACCGGTCGATCTGACGGGCAATGATACGTTTGAGCTCGATCGCAGCAAAGCCCCTTGGCCGCAGAACGCGGACGAACTTAACCGCCTGTGGGATGCCAAGGTAAAATATGACTGGCTCAGCCTGAAGCTGACCGGTAAAGATGATAAAGACATCAAAGAGACGCTGACCAAGCGTTACCAGTTTGCCATTCGCCGTCTGGCACAGAGCAACAGCGAAGATGTTTTCCAACTCGTCATGAACGCCTTTGCGCGTGAAATTGACCCGCATACCAGCTACCTGTCACCGCGTAACACCGAGCAATTCAATACCGAAATGAGCCTGTCGCTCGAAGGGATTGGCGCGGTGCTGCAGATGGACGACGACTACACCATGATTAATTCCATGGTGCCAGGCGGTCCGGCAGCGAAAAGCAAGAACATCACCGTCGGTGACCGTGTGGTTGGCGTAGGCCAAAGCGGTAAACCAATGGTGGATGTTATCGGCTGGCGTCTGGATGATGTCGTTGCGCTGATTAAAGGCCCGAAAGGCAGCAAGGTCCGTCTGGAAATCCTGCCTGCTGGCAAAGGGACGAAAACCCGCATGGTTACGCTGACGCGTGAACGTATTCGCCTTGAAGACCGCGCGGTTAAGATGTCCGTCAAGACGGTCGGCAAGGATAAAGTCGGCGTACTGGACATCCCTGGTTTCTATGTCGGCCTGACAGATGACGTGAAGGTTCAACTCCAGAAGCTGGAAAAACAGAACGTCAGCAGCATTGTGATTGACTTACGTACTAACGGCGGCGGTGCGCTGACGGAAGCGGTAGGGCTTTCCGGTCTGTTTATTCCCGGCGGCCCAGTGGTTCAGGTGCGCGATAATAATGGCAAAGTGCGCGAAGACAGCGACACCGACGGCATTGTGTATTACAAAGGCCCGCTGGTGGTGCTGGTAGATCGCTTCAGTGCTTCCGCTTCCGAGATCTTCGCGGCGGCAATGCAGGATTATGGCCGCGCCTTGATCGTGGGTGAACCGACGTTTGGTAAAGGCACCGTGCAGCAGTATCGCTCGCTGAATCGGATTTACGATCAGATGCTGCGTCCTGACTGGCCAGCGCTGGGTTCCGTGCAATATACGATTCAGAAGTTCTATCGTATTGACGGCGGCAGTACTCAGATGAAAGGCGTGACGCCTGACGTGATGATGCCAACCGGCACGGAAACGGTAGATACCGGTGAGAAATTTGAAGATAACGCGCTACCGTGGGACAGCATCAAAGCGGCTAACTACACGAAGAGCAACGATCTGAAGGCACTGATTAGCAAACTGAATGAACATCATCAGGAGCGTATCGCCAAAGATCCTGAGTTCCAGTATGTCGCGCAAGATATTGCCCGCTACAACGCGCTGAAGGATAAGCGTAACATTGTGTCGCTCAATCTTGCCCAGCGCGAGAAAGAGAATGACGATGATGAAGCGATGCGTCTGAAGCGGATTAACGATCGACTGACGAGAGAAGGTAAAAAACCGCTCAAATCGCTGGAAGATCTGCCGAAGGACTACCAGGCACCCGATCCTTATCTGGATGAAACGGTGAAAATCGCTAACGATTTGGCACAGGAAGAGTAAAGAGTAATACGCTAAAATCGTTCTGATCATCTGAGATCATCAAGCGCCTTGTGGGTTTATCCGACAGGGCGCTTTTTTTTGAACCTAATCGTTGTTTTTGGATATGTTCGTTGTTGAACGCTACAGAATGACAGCACTGCACCGTCAATGACGGGCTAACGAATCTTGGTTGGTGAACAGCCAAAACGGGTTTTAAACCGTTCGGAAAAACGTGCTGAGGATTTATACCCGCAGGCTTCGGCCAGACGCTGCATACTCCATGACGTCGTCTGTACCAGCATCATCGCGTGTTGCATTCGCGTCTCCAGCAACAGCACTTCAAAACGCGTCTGCTCGGCGGATAGCCTCCGGCGCAGCGTGGCCTCGCTCATCGCCAGCAGGCGACCCGCAGACTGTGCGGTCCAGTGGTGTTCTGGCTCTTCGCTGATAAGTGCACGTAACTGAGCGGTAACGCCGGGCTGTGGCGGTGCGCCAAAACGACATCCCCGTTCCGACAGTGCCAGCAGCATATCCATCAGCCGCAGTTCGAGACGTGATTCATTAAGTGTGTTGCCCGTGATCCCTTCAACCAGATACTGCAATGTGCAGGAGAGATCGTTATCCAGCGCGAGAGTAGTGAAGGGGCGGGGATGATGCGTAGCGGGAAATTCATCAGGATAGCGATGATAAAACCGCGCCAGAAGCGTGGATGAAAACGTCAGAAAGATCGACCGGAAAGCGGAGTCATGGCCGCCGGGCGTTTTCGCCAGATCGGCGCTTGCGTCAGGCGTAATCAGGCAAAGCTGAGATGGCGTGTCGAAAACCGTCGTTTCGTTCTGTTCAAAAATGGTTAATCGACCAGAGAGAACCAGCAGAAGCGTTGCCTCATAGAAATGGAAACGCGTTGTCCGCTGTGGCGTACGCAAGTGGGGCTGAGCTAGCGCGCACAGGCCATACCGCTGTAGCGGCTGGCCTGATGGCAATCGCCAGTCCGCCTCTACAATGAGAGACGGAGAAGCAGGGCGTAAAGTGGTCACGCTCATAGCCAGTCATTCTTATAACAAGTCATTGTCATAACTTATTATTATCACAATAATGCGGGATTCAGCGTATATAGCCCGGTGAGTGTTGCTTCTGCCAATACCGGTGCGTTAGCCAGCGCAGCGCGGACATTCGCTCCGTTAAGTTCACCTTCTATCGTTAAAGCAGGCGTCGCGAGGGCGTAAAGTGTGAAGATGTAATGATGGACAATCGCATCATTCCACGGTGGGCAAGGACCATCATAGCCATAATAGGTGCCTTTCATCTGCTCGTCCGTGGCGAACCAACCCGTGTAATCATTGATGCCGTGTCGGAGTCCTGCCGGTGCATCCGGGCCTGCTTTCCCACGCGGTGTGATACCGCTGGAATGTGAGGCGGCAGGAATTTCATTGATGCTGGCTGGAATGTCCAGCAATAACCAATGGTAGAAATCGACTCGTGGCAGAGAGGCGCTAACTTCGCGACCTTCCTGATTCACATCGTCACCGCGGCTGGGTACATCTGGATCGTGGCAGATCAATACGAAAGACTGTGTCCCTTCGGGCGCGCCGTGCCAGGCAAGATGGGGATTGTGGTTAGAAGACAGCGTAATGTGGCTAGTTGCATTCGGTACGGCAAAGGCAAATTCGCCTGGGATAGTTTCGCCGTCCTGAAAACTGTGGCTGGAGAGTTGCAGCATGGTGGAGCTCCTTATCGTGATTCTGATGAGTGTTGAGTCATTATAGAAGAAGCTGTGCGTAATTATTTTCCTAATGCCGTCAGGATAATGCTTTTAGCGGTCAATTTGAGGGGTTTAGGTATGAAGACTCGTTAAATGATGTTAAAAAAATGACGTCAGATAGGGAAAAGCAGGGGGGCTGACAAACCCGTCGAGTGGTGATTCGGATACGCTAAACGAGCATTCAAGCCACCAACAAGTGTTAACACGTGGACTACGTCACTCATCATCATGAATGTCAGACAACCCATGAAAAACATGAAGGAGTCTGGCCCGTCACTGTGCGAAATGTGTTATCCCGATGACATGGATGTGATCCAGCATTTTCATACCACAGGCTTCCACCACAAACGACGGTGTGAAGTTATTCGGTACTTCGTAGTTTATTTGGTTTCAGTGAAAGAATAATAGAATCAGATGATTGTAGAGAAATTCCATGTCCATTCAATTTCAAAACGGTAAGTATATTATTATGGTGTAAAACTATTTTCTCATAGGACAATCCGCTATCGTCACAAGTCGAATGGTTATCAGAGATTAGCTTCACATCAAATCCCAATGCCACTGCCCGTCTAACAGATAAATCAACACAATATTGTGTGATAAATCCACCAACAATGAGATCCGTAAGGTAATCCCCCGAAAAAGCGGTGTGTTTATAAGTAGAATTTTCTCGTAATCTGAACTGGGGAGATCTCTATGAAAAAATCACGTTTTACTGACAGCCAGATCATGTCTATCCTGAAGCAAGCCGAGGCCGGAACACCTGTGGCCGAACTGTGCCGCGAGCATGGTATGAGCAATGCCAGTTTCTATAAGTGGCGTTCTCGCTTTGGCGGTATGGACGCCTCCATGATGACCCGTCTGAAAGAACTGGAAGACGAAAACCGTCGCCTCAAAAAAATGTATGCTGAAGAACGGCTCAAAGCCGAAATCATTCAGGAGGCCATGGCAAAAAAGTGGTGATGCCATCGCGTCGAAAGCAGATGGCACAGGACGCGGTCAGAAACCGAAACGTCAGTGTGCGTTTTGCCTGCCAGTTGTTTGTTGTCAGCGAAAGCTGTTATCGCTATCAGCCTCATCTGAATGAAGAAAATGACCTCATTGCTGACTGGCTGCTCCGCATCACTGACAGTCAGCGCAACTGGGGATTTGGTCTGTGTTTTTTGTACCTGCGTAATGTCAAAGGCTTCAGGTTCAACCACAAAAGGGTGTACCGGATTTATTGCGAGTTGTCGCTGAACATGCGAATCAAACCGAAAAAACGACTGAAACGGGATAAACCTGAACCGCTGGCGGTGCCTGAAAACAGAAACGAATGCTGGTCGATGGACTTCATGCATGATCAGCTATCGGATGGTCGTTCAGTCCGTTTGCTGAATGTTATTGATGACTTTAATCGTGAAGCGCTGGCAATTGAGGTGGATTTTTCCCTGCCCGCCAGTCGGGTAATCAGAACGCTGGAACAACTCATTGAGTGGAAAGGAAAACCGACGGCAATACGGTGTGATAACGGGCCGGAATATACGGGGAAGATGCTGATGTCATGGGCGGTTCATCAGAATATAACCCTTCGTTTTATTCAGCCCGGCAAACCTCAGCAGAATGCCTATATTGAACGATATAACCGGACGGTGCGTTATGACTGGCTGGGGCAATACCTATTTACATTACTGGATGAATTGCAGAATTATGCTACTCAGTGGCAATGGTTTTATAATAACGAACGTCCGAATATGGCGTTGAATGGCTACACACCGATGCAGCATATTCAACGCATAACCTGATTCTACTTATCACCTCCGCTAAAAATGGGGGATTACCGTAACTCCTAAGAAGAGTCTATAGTTTTAATTTTTTCATTGAAATGTATGTGTTATTTTTATCTATCTGTGTTTTTATACGCTTTCATATACAATTAAAATGTGATCGTATGGGACTACGACCACATTTGAGAGTATTAATTAATAAATGTCTTCATAATGGTCACGCCATTGTGGGAACCATGAACTAATTCACGCACAATTACGTTAAGCCCACTATCTGTAACCTCCACAATAGAATAACTATTGCGCTCGCCATTCATCCGTTGTTGCTGATCTACGCTAACACTACCGTTTGATATAATTCTTAAAGACTTTCCGCTATTAAAATTGCTTCTTTCATATTGTGTGTAGTTTGACATATTAAAAATATGCTGATGTCCATGCATAACTAGTTTTATATTTTTTGAAATCGCTGATTTCATAATCCTTAACGAATCTACAGTCAAAGAAATTCCTTTCTTATTTAAAATGTCAATATCGTTTACCGGAAGAAGATGATGATGCAGTGCTAGCATCCTAAAAGTCTCCTTGTCATTACTTGACAGATTATTTATTGCATCAATTCCTTCTTGCCCGACATAGCCGTACTCTGTCCATTCCGATGTGCTTACTATTCCACACGAGTTCAAAATGGTTATATCTAGATTTTTATCAATGTCTTTAATTTTAAAGTGTGCATTGTAAGATAAGTTCTCTCGCCAAGATCTACCTGATAATTCTTCAATAAATATTCTATAATCTCTCTCAAATCTTTTATCAACTTGATTGATAATATTCTCACTAGAATCAGCGTGGTATCTGACCATGTCATGATTACCTGGTAAGGCTAATATCTTATCGTGTTCTATGTTAAGAGCATTACAGAGGCTATGGATCTCATCCTTTATTTTTAAACTATGAGGTGTGTTCCAATCCCCTTTAGTTGTTAAATCACCGGTAATCAGTAGTAGTGAGAACTTATCGGCTATACCAAGCTCACCTAAGTCTTTCATTATTGATCTTGTTAGTGAAGATTTAGTCTGTCCGAATTTATTAATTTCACTTTCATAACAGAATCCATAGTTTTCTCCAAAGTGTAAGTCTGAAATAACCAATATATGATTTTTATTTAACTCAATTCTGTTATTGATCATATCCTTATGATTGTTTTTATTTTTATTACCTTCTTCTAAAAAAAGATATGTTGGGTTTCCACTTTTTGCAAATGCTTCATCAAAATCTAAATTGTATCTAGGAAATATTTTTAAATTTTTTATGAGGAACCAAGTGTTAATTTCTTTCGACTTTTGACTATAATAGCTTGGTACTTGTGATAAATTAAGTTCACTTGCTTGATTATGTATAACCCTAGAAACTGTAGCTTTATATATCTTATTGAGATCGCGATTGATTAAGAAAATATAATCATGTTTGTATGTATCCAAATACTCTAACTCAATATCAGAAAGGATCTCTTTTTCTTGCTTCCACCACCCCCACCAAACAGCGCCACAATTATCAATGATAGATTGATGTTCTTCTATTGTGTCTATACCATCAGTAGTATCTCTAAATCTTAAGATTAAAATTCCTGTTTCCATTTTAACTTCCTTGAATAAGGTGGAGAGGGGATGTCCCATTCTTTTAGATTAGTTATTTTTTCATAAATCTTGTTAAGGTCATCAGTTTCTATAAGCTGATCCAATAATTTTATTAGAGCATTTGGATTATCTAATTGGCCTACTTCATTTTCGGAGCTCCATAGTTGTATAAGCTCTCTACCTTTCACTCTTTTGCTAACAGATGGCCAAATCCAGCCATTTGCTTGATCTAATTTATCTAATTTTATAGACCCAATCTCATTATTGTTTTCATCGCACTTAACGGCGATTTGATAATCGTTGAATAAATATCTTATCCATTTAGACTCATTAGGAGTGATTTTTTTTAATGCAGGGGTACTATTTATGGTGATTATTACAAGATCTCCTTTTCTCGTTTGCAGGTGCTTATTTTTAAAGTTTGACATTTTCTCAAATAAAGGTGTTTCATAATCAAGTGAACTTTCAAAATATTCAATATCTGCCCATTTTAGTACCCATTCAAACAACTCTTTTTTTTCTGAAATAGCTAAAGGTCGTGTGTTGTCAGGCCATATAGATAGGAATATTTTAGCCCCAATTCCAGCTGAAATTGCGGCCCACGACAACCATCTGTAGTAGACGTCTAAATACCACGGGGGATCCATTACAACAAAGTTGTAGCTATCTTTAAGTGGTTCTGAGAAGTTAATATCTATCAGTATATGATTTTTTAAGTCCTGTACCGGATGGCTATCAACTAAAACCACCTCCTTTCCCTTTTCTGAGAGTATTGCTGCAACAGTTGGCACTCCTACAGAGAGCGTTTTCCCGTCAGCACAGTATTCGACAAGCCTTTCAGCTGTTTTATCAGAAAACCTCCAGTCATAATCAAGAGGATGTGGATTTGGTCTTATGGTTATCACAATTATTCCTTAATGTGAAAAGTATAAGTCTAATAAAAATGAGACATGATTTTATGATATTTAATTTCTAATTCTGATATCGATTTTTAAATCAAGAATATTTCAATTTTTGGATGAAAATAATAAAGTTTTAGTCCTCTAATTTGAATGATTTTCTTGGGATACATATATAAGTAGTTAACCCGATGCTTCTTTTTAGTGAGTTTAACATTAAAAAATCACTCTTTTATAGCACTGATGTTAGTAAGAGTGAAGTTGAAAAGTAAGCTATTTTAAGCTACCGACCTTACAGTAAACTCTGTTAAAAATTTATCAAACAATTCTTTACACTGCCCATCTTTCATTTTTATTCAATTTAAACAGTGCATTACGTGATTGTTAATGATGAGGGATGACTGATATTCTTCACCAGCGGTGACGCATGATCGTAAAAAAACCGGCTTTCGCTGGTTCACGCTGCCGGTTCGTCACACTTTGGCAGCCAGTCGGCGTTGCTGTCGTCCGTCAGATCGAGATTGGTCTGTATACCTGACTTCGTGCGCCGCTGAAGGTAGTTCAGCCCGTACTCGCGCAGTATGCTGGTGTTACCCATGTGCAGGCCGGTCGGCTCAGCGGTTGAAAGCAGATTGCCGCAGAAGTCCACCATCGGATCGGCGTCGCGCTTAATGCGCATCGCTTCACCTGAATTCTGCTGTGACTGAAGCTGCGCGCGGGCTTCCTACGGCTGGTTGAACCGCAGCATCAGTTGATGCACTATGGTGAATATGTCACATACGTAACGGTAGCCAGAGATGTTGCGGCTGTTATGGGTAAAACCAGCATTTCAGCTCAGGCTACCGGTGGGGCGGTGGGTCACAACCCAATATCTATTATCATTCCCTGCCATCGGGTAATCGGTACCAATAACAGTTTGACTGGGTATGCTGGGGGTATCGCAAAAAATTAAGTTACTTGAACTGGAGGGTGTGAACACCGTAAATATGAGCGTCCCTATCAAAGGGACTGCTTTATGATAATGATCGTCTTACCCGATCGGATAAAGAAGCAGCATTGCTATCGAGTGACACGATATCTCGCGATTAACGACCCGCTTTTAGCTGCTGGAAATAGGTTTCATACAGCGTGCTGGCGCTGCCGACATCGTTCTGCCACTCGCCTTTCGCGATAGTTTCATCATCTGGGTACAGCGTTTTGTCCCCTGAAACTTCTGGCGGCAGTAATTTTTTCGCCGCCAGATTTGGCGTTGGATAACCGATAGTTTCCGCGACCTGTGCCGCGACTTCCGGGCGCAGCAGGAAGTCGATCAGCTTCATCGCACCGTCAACGTTTTTGGCATTGGCCGGAATCGCCAGACTGTCCATCCAGAAGATGCCGCCTTCTTTGGGCCAAATGACATCCAGCGGAGTACCAGCCTGACGCGCCACGTAGGCAGAACCATTCCACACCATACCCAGATTAACTTCACCTTCGATGAACGGGTTGCCGGGGTTGTCTGAGTTGAACGTCAGCACGTTCGGCATCAGAGCCTGCAGTTCTTTATAGGCCGCCTCAATCTCTTTAGGATCGGTGGTATTTGCAGAGTAGCCCAGTTTACGCAGAGCGATTTGGAACACCTCACGCGCGTCATCCGTCAGCAGCAGGCTGTTTTTGTACTTTGTATCCCACAGGTCGGCCCAACGGGTAACGCTGGCAGGGTCAATCATTTCATGATTAATGCCAATCGCCGTTGCGCCCCAGATATAGGGAATGGAGTAGTCGTTGTTCGGATCGAAAGATTTGTGCAGCAGATTTGGGTCGAGATTATGGAAGTTGCTGAGCTTGCTGGTATCGATCTTTTGCAGCATGCCTTCTTTGCTCATCTTAGAGATGAAATAAGTTGAAGGTACGACCAAGTCGTAAGCGCCATCCTTATAGGTTTTCAGCTTGGCGTACATACTCTCGTTGGATTCATAGGTGGAGTAAATCACCTTGATGCCCGTTTCTTTAGTGAACTGTTCCAACAGGCCCGGCGGCACGTATTCGGTCCAGTTATAGAAATAGAGCGTTTTGCCATCGTCGGCGTTGGCGGTGCTGATGCCAAACGCCATCGCGCAGGCTGCCAGTAGGTGTGGCCACTTTTTCATTATGTTTACCTCCTTACAGGTCCCAAAGGAAATACCCACTGATATCAGCAGATATGAAAATAACGGTATTCATCGCGCGAGCCGCCACCTTACTTTCCGGTGCGGTCGCGTAAAATCAGCTGGCTACTGAGCACCAGCACCAGCGACAGAATGAGTAAAATCGTTGCCAGCGCATTAACTTCCGGGGAAACGCCGACCTTCACCATTGAATAAATCTTCAACGGCAGAATCTCATACTCGGGTCCGGTGACAAACGAGGACACCACTACGTCATCCATCGACAGCGTAAAGCTGAGCAGCCAACTGGCGGCTACTGCCGGCATAGCCAGCGGAAGAATGATTTTACGCAGAATAATCACTTCGCTGGCCCCTAAATCGCGCGCGGCTTCCAACATCCGCACATCAAAGCCTTTCAGGCGTGAATAGACCGTCACTACCACAAACGGCAGGCAGAACGTGATATGGGAAAACAGCAGCGACCAGAATCCGAGCGAGATGCCCAGCAGCATGAAGAGCACCAGCAGTGAGATCGCCATCACGATATCCGGCGACATCATCACCACGAACAGCATGCCGCCGACAAAAGGCTTGCCGCGAAAACGGTAACGATACAGCGCGACGGCCGTCAGGGAGCCAATCAGCGTGGCGAATGTTGCAGAGAAAACGGCCATCGTCAGTGAGTGCTGTGCGGCCTGAAGCAGGCTGTCGTTGTTTATCAGCAGCCGATACCAGTCCAACGTAAATCCCTGCCAGTTGATGCCGAAACGCGCCTGATTAAATGAATTCACGATCAGAATGATGATCGGGATATACAGATAAGCGTAAATGATGGACATAAATCCACCGCGGATTAAGCGTCCGGTCATTCCAGCTCTCCCTTTTTATTCAGCAGGCGGGCTGTGCGGTAATAGATAAATAGCAGTACGCCCATGACTAGCGTCAGGCAGATGCTGGTGGCAGCACCAAATGGCCAGTCGCGGATATTGAGGAACTGGCTTTTAATAACGTTACCGATCAGCAAATTCTTGGCGCCGCCCATCAGATCGGCAACGAAGAACAAGCCCATTGCAGGCAGCAGCACCAGCAGGCAGCCGGCGATAATCCCCGGCATGGTCAGCGGGATGACGACGCGAATGAAGGTTTGCCATTTATTCGCCCCCAGATCGCGGGCGGCTTCGAGGTAGGATTTATCGAGCTTCTCAATGCTGGAGTAAAGCGGTAGCACCATGAACGGCAACAGGATATAAATCAGGCCGAGAATCACCGCTTCGGAGGTGTACATAATCCGGATCGGCGTATCGATAAGACCCGTCCAGAGTAGAAATTCATTCAGATGGCCGCGTGTACTCAGAAAGATTTTCAGGCCGTAAATGCGGATCAGCGAGTTAGTCCAAAACGGCACAATCAGCAGAAACAGCATCAGGGGCTGAATTTTTTTCGGTAAGCGCGCCAGAATAAAGGCGAACGGGTAGCCCCACAGCAGACAGCAAAGCGTGGCGATAACAGCCATGTTCAGCGAATGCAGCAGCACAGAGGCATAAAGTGGATCGGCCAGCCGCGTATAGTTTTCCAGCGTAAAGACCAGGCTGACGAAATGAGTGTCATCGCGCGTCAGGAAACTGGTTCCGATGATCATCAGGTTGGGCAGGAAAACAAACAGCACCAGCCAGGAAACGATGAGTGTGATAATGATGTTTTGAAAGCGTTTACGCGACTTCTTCATCGTGCAGGACTACCTCCCAACTTTCCACCCAGGTGACGTCTACTTTCTGGTTGAGTGAATGGTCGAAGTCGGGATCGTCTTCGTTAAAGAACTCGCTGACCATGACCATCTTGCCGTTTTCCAGCTCAATGTTGGATTCCAGCGTCATGCCTTTATAGTTGCGCTCGCGCACGTAGCCCACCATGCCCTCCGCCTGCATGCCGTCGCCAAGCTCTTCGACGCGTAAATCTTCCGGCCGTAGCAGTACGTTGAGGTGTTGCCCGACGTTGACCGGAAAGCTGACGGTAATAACGCATTCGTGGCCTTCGACCTGAGCACGCACCCGCTGTTCGTCCAACTGCTCCAGCACCACGGCATCAAAGATATTGATTTCACCGATAAAGCTGGCGACGAACAGGTTTTTTGGCTCTTCGTAGATTTCACGCGGCGTGCCGTCTTGCTCGATGCGTCCATCGCGCATCACGACGATACGGTCAGACATGGTCAGTGCTTCTTCCTGATCGTGCGTGACGAAAATAAAGGTGATACCCAGCTTGCGTTGCAGCGCCTTTAGTTCGTTCTGCATTTGCTTGCGCAGCTTATAATCGAGCGCGGACAGGGATTCATCCAGCAATAGAACCTTCGGCTGATTGACGACAGCGCGGGCGATGGCAACACGCTGTTGCTGGCCACCGGATAATTGATGTGGGCGACGCTGCGCCAGCTCTTCTAACTGCACCATTTTCAGTGCTTCAATCACGCGTGGCGTAATCTCTGCTGCGGGTGTTTTCTGCATACGCAGGCCGAATGCCACGTTCTCAAACACGCTGAGATGAGGAAACAGGGCGTAGCTTTGAAATACGGTATTAACGTGTCGCTGTTCGGCGGGCTGGTGGGTGATGTCCTGCTTTTCCAGCATGACGTTGCCGCTATCGACCGTTTCCAGACCGGCAATCAGTCGCAGTACGGTGGTTTTGCCGCAGCCGGATGGCCCGAGGATCGTCAGAAACTCACCGTTATTAATGGTGAGATTAAAATGCGAAATGATGTCTTTGCCATCAAAGCCTTTATGGACGTTGAGCAATTCAACGACCGGCACAGTCAGGGAGTTTTCTTTCATTAAGGTATAGCTCTATGTCCTGATTTGGCCGACCAACGGTATGTCCGTTGCGATCGTACCAAGGGTTATCACCTTTCAGCTAGCGTGCGCAGTTAAGGGCGGCATTTTACGGGAAACACTGCCTGACGCCAACTTGTGTGACCCACTTACTGCCGATTGGTGGCGATTAAGCCAATGAATGAGGGAGTATGTTTCCCGATTGTTACCTGATTTGGGCATTCTTCGTGACGTGGTCACTGCTTTTTGGCCTGAATTCTGGTCTGCCGGTTTGTTAAATCGGAAAAAAACTGACCTGACGCAATATTTACCGTGGGAGCCCTATCCATAATGCCTTTCAGGGTTCAGGGGGTATAAATAAGATGGATAGATTACTCGACAGATTTTTGAATTACGTTTCGTTCGATACACAGTCTAAATCCGGCGTTCGGCAAGTGCCGAGCACCGACGGTCAGTTGAAACTGGCGCGTGCGTTGCAGCAGGAGCTGCTCGAACTGGGATTTGAGCAAGTGGCGTTGAGCAAACAGGGTTGCCTGATGGCGACGCTTCCGGCAAACGTTGCCTGGCCCGTTCCGGCTATTGGCTTCATTTCACATATGGATACGTCACCGGATTTTAGCGGCAAGAATGTTAATCCGCAGATTCTGGAAAACTACCGCGGCGGCGATATTGCCTTGGGCGTGGGGGATGAAGTGCTGTCACCCGTGATGTTTCCGGTGTTACACCAGCTACTGGGACACACGCTGATTACTACCGACGGCAAAACGCTGCTGGGAGCGGACGATAAAGCGGGGATTGCGGAAATTATTACCGCGCTGGTGCGTTTGAAGAAAAGCCAGTTACCGCACGGCGATATTCGTATTGCGTTTACGCCTGATGAAGAAATTGGCAAGGGTGCGCAATTTTTTGATGTCAACGCGTTTAACGCACAGTGGGCTTATACCGTGGACGGCGGCGGTGTCGGTGAGCTGGAATATGAGAATTTTAATGCCGCATCGGTTCAGGTGAAAATCGTGGGCAATAACGTGCATCCCGGTAGCGCCAAAGGCGTGATGGTGAATGCGCTGACATTGGCCTCTCGCTATCACCAGCATGTGCCGGAGAATCAATCGCCGGAGCAGACGGACGGCTATCAGGGGTTCTATCATCTTCACACCATGAAAGGCTCTGTGGAACGCGCAGATTTGCATTACATCGTCCGCGATTTTGACCGCAACGGCTTTGAACAGCGTAAACAGACGATGCTGGATATTGCGGAAAAAGTCGGCGCGGGGCTGCACCCGGATTGCTACATTGAAGTCACGATTACCGATACCTATTACAACATGCGTGAGCAGGTTGAGCAGCATCCGCACATTATTGCGTTGGCGCAGCAGGCGATGCGGGATTGCGACATTGAGCCGAATATGAAGCCGATTCGCGGCGGCACCGACGGCGCACACCTGTCATTTCAAGGGCTACCGTGCCCGAATCTGTTTACCGGCGGCTACAACTATCATGGCAAACATGAATTTGTCACGCTGGAAGGCATGGAAAAGGCGGTGTCTGTGATTATGCGCATTGCCGAATTGACGGCGCTGCGCGCGAAGCCGTAAGTGTTTCCATTTTGCAGAGATGAATAAGGCGGGATATTCCCGCCTTATCGTTGTACTAACCCGTATTCAAGATGGGTCTTAATCCGCGAAGTACCAGTAACCGCTGTTAATCAGAACGGTGAGCTGTGCGAGGAAAGAGGGATCTTCCAGCGCATCGCCCAGTTGTTCTGCACCAATAGCAGGATGCTCAGCCAGCGCAAACAGCGCTGCCTTGTGCGTACTGTTCACTTTTTCCCCGTTAACGAAGCAGCTATCGCCAACGCAGATAACCCGCAGACCGCCTAAACGACGCAGCGGTTCACCCTGTTGCAGATATTCATACACTTCGCCAGCCTGATAAGGTGGCTCCGGCGGTGAGAGATCGAGCTCGTGACGGGACTGGGAAATAAATTCGCCAAACCAGTTTTGGAAATGCTCCGGTTGCTGCACCAGCTCCAGCATCATTTTTTGCAGCGCATCCAGTTCTTGCGGCAGTACGCTGGCGATATGATCGCGGGATGGAACATCAGGGTCGCTGTAGCGATAGCTGCCGAGTTCGCGGGAAAGCACATAATCCGCAAAGCCGCTGACCAGCTCGCGAGCATTCGGCGCTCGGAAACCCACTGAGTAGTTCAGCGAGTTTTCAAGCGAATAGCCTTCGTGCGGGAAACCCGGTGGAATATAGATGATATCGCCCGGTTCCAGTTCCTCATCGATAATCGCGTCAAACGGATCGACCTGAAGCAGGTCAGGATGCGGACAGTGCTGCTTCATCGGTATTTTTTCACCGATGCGCCAGCGGCGGCGTCCCGTTCCCTGAATGATGAAAACATCATACTGATCCAGATGTGGCCCTACGCCACCGCCGGGAACGGAAAATGAAATCATCAAATCATCGGTGCGCCAGTCCGGCAGTTGTCGAAAGGGCTGCATCAAGGCAGAAGAGGGCTCATGCCAGTGATCGACGGCCTGCACCAACAGCGACCAGTTACTTTCCCCCAGGTGATCGTAGCTCTCGAAAGGACCGTGGCTGACCTGCCAGCGTCCATTCTGATGGCTGACCAGACGGCTATCTACCTCGTTTTCTAACGCCAGACCAGCGAGCTCGTCAGGTGATATCGGGTCGATAAAATGCGTGAAACCGCCTTTAATCAGGAGCGGACGTTTTTGCCAGTAGTTCGCTAAAAAATCCTGCCAGTCGAGATTGAGCTGATAGTCCATACCGTTTTCCAGAAACTTGTTTTTGAGGAAATGACTGTTCTTGAAGATATGATTTTCCGTGAAATAATCAGTATTTTAAAACAATCAGTATTTTGGCGATAAGTATAGCGGAAGCATCGCGCGCTGTACTGCCTTTCACCCCTCATTCTGGCTCAGGTTTTGGCGGGAGAAAATAGCTTCGACTCGGGCACCGCCCAGTGCGCTGTCGCTGATGAGGATCTCACCCTGATACTGTTCGATAATTTCGACGGCAACGGCAAGGCCAATACCTTGACCAGGGCGCATACGGTCGGCGCGTTGCCCACGCAGGAAAATCATTTCGCGCTTGCTTTCGTGGATGCCGGGGCCGTCGTCATCGATAATCAGGTGCAGTTTGTGATCGGAGTATTGCACGCTAATTTCGACGAATTCCAGACAGTACTTACAGGCGTTATCAAGAATATTGCCCAGCACTTCCATGAAATCATTCTTCTCACCGACAAAGGTCAACTCGGGCGGAATATCGAGCGTCAACACCACACCCTTACGCTGATACACCTTATTTAACGCGGAACACAGACCATCCAGCAGCGCCGGAACCGAGTGCACTTCGCGTATCAGTAGATTGTGTTCAGAGCGCACGCTGGCGCGATGCAGGTAGTAACCAATCTGCTGCGAGATGCGGCTGATCTGCGACAGCATAATAGGCTCAGCCTGATCAATAGTGATCTCTTTGCCAGTTCGCAGCGCACGTAACGTGGTCTGTAAAACCGCCAGCGGCGTTTTCAAACTGTGAGTGAGATCGGTGAGCGTTGTGCGGTATTTATGGTAGCGCTGACGTTCGTTATTCAGCAGGATATTCAGGTTTTTCACCAGACTGAACAATTCGCGCGGCGGGTTTTCATCCAACTGATCGCGCGTGCCTTTTTCCAGCTCGGCGATCTGTTTTACCAGATGCTGAATAGGGCGCAGACTCCAGTGCGCGCCCAGCCAAAGCAGGGGAAGCACCAGCAGAAGGTTGGCGATCAACACATAGCTGAACCATTCCCACACCACGTCTTCCTGCTGGAGCTCCTGCGGGATGCGATCGACTACAACAATCGTGATGGAAGGGAGATGTTCGGTCTTGGGGTAAACGTTCACGGCGATGGAGTGCGTTAACGCATTGCTATGCGCGCCGTTCAGCGCCCGCAGGCTGCTCAGTAGTAAGGTATTGCCTGTTAGTACCGCGCTGCTGGTATCGGTGTCGGTATCTAACTCGTGATAGGCTGTTTTGTTCAGCCACTCCGGATTGATTAGCGCTTCTAGCTCGGGAACGTGTTTTTCGCGCCAGAGCATGTGGCCATGCTCGTCGTATATCAACACCAGCGTGGGAAAATTGATGTCAACGTCGGGTGGCGTGACGATATTCAGCTGGTTATCGCGCCACTGCGCAAGGCTGTAGTAGAGGTTACTTTCGCCGCGTAGCAAACGGAATGAGGTTTTATCAAAGTTGACGCTGTACCCGATAATGGCGACGACGCCATAGGCGAGCGACAGCGCCAGCACGATGGCCGCTGTCGCGAGTAAAAAACGAATACGAAGCGAAAAGGGCTGCTTCTTATCGCTCATGCTGAGCCTGAGGGGGTATCAATATCAAAACGATATCCTTGTCCGCGCACGGTAGTGATCACATCCGGGGCTTCTGCCTGCTGAATTTTCTTGCGTAATCGCCCCATCAACACGTCGATGGTATGACTTTCCCGCAGTTCTGCATCGGGATACAACTGCAACATTAGCGACTCTTTGCTGACGACTTTGCCTTTGTTGCGAATCAATGTCTCGATAATCGTGTATTCAAACGCGGTCAGCTTGATCGGGGTATCGTGGATCATCAACTCGCGGCGCGACAAATCGATCTCAAAGGGCGGCAGGCTGATGATTTGCGATGCCAAACCGCTGTTGCGCCGCATCAGTGCCTGCAACCGCGCCACGACTTCTTCCATATGGAACGGTTTGGTCACGTAGTCGTCTGCCCCTGCTTGCAGCACTGCAACTTTGTCCTGCCAGCCTTCACGGGCGGTCAGCACCAGTATCGGGAGCTTGACCTGATGGGCGCGCCAGCGACGAATCATGCTCATGCCATCTTCATCGGGCAACCCGAGGTCGACAATGGCGATGTCCGGCATATTCTCATGCAGAAAATAATCTGCTTCTTTGGCATCAGACGCTGCGTCAACCTGATGCCCCATTTCGTTCATCTGAACGGTTAAGTGGTGGCGCAATAATACATTATCTTCAACGACCAGAATTCGCATCGCTATATCCTCTGTCGAATAGATAGAATCATATTTATCAAAATACCTTGATGCACTCTATCTTTCACGTATGTCGCCCCCGCGTATCAACATTATACGCAGAGAACGTTATTTATTTTATTTGTTAAATTATCCACAGGGAGAATAAACCGGGTATAAACAGGCTGGAAATGGTTGGTTTTATGGAAAACTGGCGGGCAGGGCGCCCGCCAGAGAGAGATTGCGATCAGGTTTGAGAACGGTTATTTCAGGTCATCGACCATCGCGATAGCACGGCCGATATAGTTGGCTGGTGTCATCGCCTTCAGGCGCGTTTTTTCCGCTTCTGGCAATTCCAAACCATCGATAAACTCCTGAATACCGACAGCATCAACACGCTTGCCGCGCGTCAGCTCTTTCAGCTTCTCGTACGGCTTTTCAATTCCGTAGCGACGCATCACGGTTTGGATCGGCTCAGCCAACACTTCCCAGTTGTGATCCAGTTCGTCAGCAAGACGATCGCGGTTCACTTCCAGTTTGCTGATGCCTTTCATCGTGGCTTGATACGCAATCAGCGCATAGCCCACGCCGACACCCAGATTACGCAGTACGGTAGAGTCAGTGAGGTCACGCTGCCAACGGGAAACCGGCAGTTTGCTAGCCAGATGTCCCAGAACGGCATTCGCCAGACCCAGGTTGCCTTCCGAGTTTTCGAAGTCAATCGGGTTAACTTTATGCGGCATGGTGGAGGAACCAATTTCGCCAGCAATCGTCTTCTGCTTGAAGTGATTCAGGGCGATGTAGCCCCAAATGTCACGGTCAAAGTCGATCAAAATCGTGTTGAAACGCGCGATGCAGTCAAACAGCTCGGCGATGTAATCGTGCGGTTCGATCTGCGTGGTGTACGGGTTCCAGTTGATGCCCAGCGAGGTAACAAAACTTTCGCTGAACTGGTGCCAGTCCACTTCCGGGTAGGCTGCCAGATGGGCGTTATAGTTACCGACGGCACCATTAATCTTGCCCAAAATCTCAACCTGTTGCAGCTGGCGATATTGGCGATCCATACGGTAAGCCACGTTAGCGAACTCTTTACCGATGGTGGATGGCGTAGCGGGCTGGCCGTGTGTCCGGGAAAGCAGTGGAATATCGCGGTATTCCTGTGCCAGCGTTTTCAGCGCATCAATGATTTGACACCAGTGCGGCAGGATGACATCGCGGCGAGCGGTATCCAGCATCAGCGCATGAGACAGGTTGTTGATGTCTTCTGAAGTACAGGCGAAGTGGATGAATTCGTTGACGGCGTGCAGCGCTGGAATAGCGGCAACTTTCTCTTTCAGGAAGTACTCAACGGCTTTCACGTCGTGGTTGGTCGTACGCTCGATCGTTTTAATGCGGGACGCATCTTCTTCACTGAATTCAGCGACAATTTTATCAAGGAAAGCGTTTGCGTCAGCGTCAAATGCAGGAACTTCCTGGATCTCTGCACAGGCTGCCAGTTTTTGCAGCCAACGTACTTCAACCTGCACACGGAATTTCAGCAAACCGAATTCGCTGAAAATGGTGCGCAACGTGCTGACTTTATCGCCGTAGCGTCCATCAATAGGGGAAACGGCGGTCAGTGAGGATAATTCCATCGCAAGCAACTCCTGAGATTGGTTTCAATAACGATTAATTTTGATAAGGACAAGTAATTTTAACAATAATCAATTTCGTGACGCTGGCGTTAATCACACCAGCGTCGCTCATAACGGCAAGAATACCATCAATCGGCTGGGCAACGCGCCAATATCTGTTTTGCTTCTTTAACCAGCTTGCCGCGTGAGAACATCAGCTGTAGGCGTCCGCCGCCAATTTGCTGCCAGAGCACAGCAGAGCGGATTCCGGCCAGCAGTGCAGCGCGTACTTTAGCCTGCACTTGGCTGTTTTTCAGCACTTCCGGTGAACCGGTAACCTGAATTCGTGGCCCCAGGGTACTGATGACATCCACGTAAATGGCAGCCAACGCGCTCACAATCGTTTCGGAGAGCAACTCGAAATGCTCCAGTTGGCGCTCCAACTGCCCGATGCGTTTGCCCAATTCGTCAAGCGCGGCAGACTTGGCATTCAGCTTGCGCTCTAACGCAATCAGGCTGAAAGCGTAGCGCGATAATTCTGCACCTGCGCCTTTATTGCTGCTGGTATTCAGAATCCCTAACAGCGTTTCCAGCCCAACTTTCAGGTTTTGCTCGTCATTACCGTAAACGGCCAGCGTGGACGCCGGATTGAGATTCAAAACGCTGTTCAGCGCGGTATGTAGCACATCGTTATTACAGCTACCCGTATGGGCCAACTGCTGGACTACATACGCCGATTGGCAAATGCCCGCTAACGCCAGCGTAATTTCATAATAATTCTTAGCCACGGTTACTCCTGTAAGCGTTCTTCGATGATGCCGCCGCCAAGGCAAACGTCGTCCAGATAAAAGACGGCGGATTGGCCTGGAGTCACGGCTGCGACAGGCTCATCAAAACGCACGGTAATGCGATCGTCGCCCAGTGGCGTGACGGTGCAGGGGATATCCGCCTGACGATAACGGGTTTTCACCGTACAACGTAATTCAGCGGTGAGCGGCTGACGATCGACCCAGTGTAGCTGCTGTGCGATTAAACCGTACGACATCAGGCGAGGGTGTTCGTGACCCTGCGCGACATACAGAATATTGTTGGCGACATCTTTATCCACCACGTACCAGGGATCTTCGCCGCCGTCTTTGACGCCGCCAATACCCAGACCTTTGCGTTGCCCCAGCGTGTGGTACATCAACCCCTGATGCTGTCCCATCGGTTTGTTGTCGTCGACGGACAGAATTGGACCCGGCTGTGCGGGCAGGTAGCGCGCCAGAAAATCGGTGAATTTGCGCTCACCGATGAAGCAAATACCGGTAGAGTCTTTTTTCTTCGCGGTTGCCAGTTCCAACTCTTCGGCAATTTTACGTACCTGCGGCTTTTCCAGCTCACCGACTGGGAACAGGCTCTGTGCGATCTGCTCGTGGCTCAGCGTATAAAGAAAATAGCTCTGGTCTTTGTTGCCGTCCATGCCGCGCAATAAACGGCTCTTACCGTCAACGTCGTGACGACGAACATAGTGGCCTGTCGCGATATAGTCCGCGCCGAGATCCTCGGCGGCGAATTCCAGGAAGGCTTTGAATTTGATTTCTTTATTGCACAGGATATCGGGGTTGGGGGTACGGCCCGCTTTGTATTCTTCAAGGAAGAGTTCAAACACGTTGTCCCAATATTCAGCGGCAAAGTTGACGGTATGTAATTCGATACCCAGCTTGTCGCAAACGGCCTGCGCATCTGCAAGGTCGGTGGCCGCTGAGCAATATTCCGTGTCGTCGTCCTCTTCCCAGTTCTTCATGAACAGGCCTTCAACATGATAGCCCTGTTGCTGTAACAGGTAAGCGGAAACGGAGGAATCAACACCGCCGGACATACCGACAATCACTTTTTTCTGGCTGTTATCTGACATGGGAGTCTCACGAACTGAAATTTACTGACGCATTGATGCGAAAAACAAGCGGCATATTTTAGCATGTTGAGCCGAGGGCTGCATCGCTATTCCTGCCGCGCAGTGGTCAGGCCATTCACGGCAGGTTTATAAACAGACCTCTGTCTAAAAAGGCCAGTTGAACGCACCCAATACGGTTAACGGATAGCGTTCTGGCTGCTGATAGCAGCGAATACTTTCGGCCACCAGCGGTGAACGAAGCTGGCGAGAATGCAGAATTTCCTCGGCGGTCAGCCAGCGGCAGCATTCGATATCGCTGTCGTGCGGCTGGGTGTCGACCCGCGTAGGCAGATCGAGCGCGAAGCAAAAGCGTAAAAACGGCGTGTTGTCAGGTGCGATCCATTGGTGCAGACGCAAGAAACTCTGCGGTGTAGCCTGAATGCCCGTTTCTTCCCACAGCTCACGGCTTGCAGCCTGAATCAGCGTCTCATCGGCTTCCAGATGACCCGCGGGCTGGTTCCACAATAATTTATCGTTAATTAACTCTTCGACGACCAGAAAATGGTTTTCGGCCTGTACCACACAGGCGACTGTCACATGGGGTTTAAACATCCATTATCTCCTTCCATTCTCCGGGTAACAGGTTTTCTACGGTCTGATTGGCCATGCCGTATCGAATCAGACGTAATGTAGGATACCCGATATTTGCCGTCATACGACGAACTTGCCGATTACGGCCTTCATGCAGCGTGATTTTTAACCAGCAGTCGGGAATGCTTTTACGCTCGCGTATGGGGGGATTGCGCGGCCACAGCCAGTTGGGTTCCGGTACGATTTCCGCGCCGGCGGGCAGCGTTTTGCCGTCATTCAGCTCCAGACCGGTACGAAAGCGTGTCAATGCGGCATCGTCAGGAATACCTTCGACCTGAACATAGTAAATTTTGGCCGTTTTTTGCGTCGGTTGTGTCAGTCGAGCCTGAAGTTTGCCGTCATTGGTGAGAATCATCAGACCTTCGCTGTCGCGATCCAGACGCCCAGCGGCATAAACACCACTAATCGGAATATAATCTTTTAGCGTGCGACGTCCGGCTTCATCAGTGAACTGTGGCAACACATCGAAAGGTTTATTGAACAAAACGATGAGGCGCGGCGCGTTGTCAGGCTGCTTTTTTCTTGCCGGCTGTGAGCTGAATCGTTTAACTTTGTGATTTTTAACAGGGAATTTATTCATCATCTTTATAGTCGCGGATAACAAAAGCATTATACTCAAATGGTTTGCGATTGGCGCGGGCTAAATATTCAAGTAGTATTGACACGCATCTTACAAGTCATTAACAAAATTGCGCTCGAAGGAGAGGTTAATGGAAAGCAAAGTAGTTGTACCGACAGAAGGTCAGAAAATCACGGTTGATGCTCAAGGTAAACTGGTTGTTCCAAACAATCCGGTCATTCCTTTTATCGAAGGTGACGGCATTGGTATCGATGTAACGCCAGCCATGATCAACGTCGTTGACGCCGCCGTGAAGAAAGCCTATCAAGGCAAGCGCGCGATTTCCTGGATGGAGATCTATACGGGTGAAAAATCCACGCAGGTCTACGGTAAAGATGTCTGGTTGCCGGAAGAAACACTGGATTTGATCCGTGAGTATCGTGTGGCGATTAAGGGCCCGCTGACAACGCCAGTCGGCGGTGGTATTCGTTCTCTGAACGTTGCACTGCGCCAACAGTTGGATCTGTATGTTTGCCTGCGTCCGGTACGCTACTACGAAGGTACACCTAGCCCGGTTAAACAGCCTGAGCTGACCGACATGGTGATCTTCCGCGAAAACGCCGAAGACATCTATGCAGGTATCGAGTGGAAAGCGGGTTCTGCGGAAGCAGACAAAGTGATCAAATTCCTGCGTGAAGAAATGGGCGTTAGCAAAATCCGTTTCCCTGAGCAGTGCGGTATCGGCGTGAAGCCGTGTTCCGAAGAAGGTACCAAACGTCTGGTTCGCGCGGCTATCGAATACGCGATCACCAACGACCGTGATTCCCTCACGCTGGTACACAAAGGCAACATCATGAAATTCACCGAAGGCGCGTTCAAAGACTGGGGCTACCAGTTGGCGCGTGAAGAATTCGACGGTGAGCTGATCGATGGCGGCCCGTGGGTGAAAATCAAGAACCCGAACACCGGCAAAGAGATCGTGGTAAAAGACGTGATCGCCGATGCATTCCTGCAACAAATCCTGCTGCGTCCTGCTGAATACGATGTGATCGCCTGTATGAACCTGAACGGTGACTACATTTCCGATGCATTGGCAGCACAGGTTGGCGGTATCGGTATTGCTCCGGGCGCGAACATCGGTGACGAATGTGCACTGTTTGAAGCCACGCACGGTACAGCACCGAAATATGCGGGTCAGGACAAAGTGAACCCAGGTTCCGTGATTCTGTCTGCTGAAATGATGCTGCGTCACCTGCAATGGTTCGAAGCGGCTGACCTGATTGTTAAGGGCGTTGAAGGCGCGATCAAGAACAAGACCGTGACTTACGATTTCGAACGCCTGATGGAAGGCGCTAAACTACGGAAATGTAGTGAGTTTGCGCAGGACATCATCGATAACATGTAATCCAGTGTTAAGCATGGGTTAACAATAGGGGCCTCAATTGGCCCCTTATTTTTTGTGCTTGTGCCCAGAAAACCCCCAGCTAGGCTGGGGTTCAGTAAAGTTTTCAGCTTTGAGCCAGTTATAAAAACCCCTTTTGATTTGTTAAAACAGTTTGCGGTCTGGCAACTGCAAACGTTCAACAAGAAATCAAAAGGGGGGCCCAATGAGGGACGAAAAGAGCTTAGCGCACACCCGGTGGAACTGTAAATATCACATAGTTTTGCGCCGAAGTATCGAAGGCAGGTGTTCTACGGGGAAAAGCGCAGAGCGATTGGCAGCATTTTAAGAAAGCTGTGCGAATGGAAAAACGTGAATATTCTGGAAGCGGAATGCTGTGTGGATCACATCTACATGCTTCTGGAAATCCCGCCGAAGATGAGTGTCTCGGGATTTATGGGATACCTGAAGGGAAAGAGTAGCCTGATGCTTTATGAGCAGTTTGGCGATTTGAAGTTCAAATACCGTAACAGGGAGTTTTGGTGTCGAGGGTATTATGTTGATACGGTGGGGAAAAACACGGTCAAGATACAAGAATACATAAAGCACCAACTGGATGAGGATAAAATGGGAGAGCAACTGTCGATCCCGTATCCAGGTAGCCCGTTTACGGGCCGTAAGTAATCCATAGATGCAAATGTCAGATCGCGATGCGCGTGTTAGGGCGCGGCTGGTAACAGAGCCTTATAGGCGCATATGAAAAACTATCCTCCGGCTATGCCAGAGGATAGTTTTTCAAGTGGCGGCGGGATTCGGTGCTCGCTGTTTAAATTAACAGATAACTATTAGCAACATAACGCTGGTATTATTTGCACTCTATTATGGATGGGTGTAACACTGGAGTGTGTATGAAATCGGTTTTATCGTTTGTTATTGCTATTTTATTTTCCTTTTCCGCTTATGCTTCCGATTTGGATAAAGACCAAGGATTGTCTGATTTAATTTGGTCAAAAACATCAAACAAAGAAGCGATACAATTAATCAACAAGAACCCTGAGTTAATCAATTCAAGGACTGGCGCTGGGTTCACTCCGTTGCATTTAGCTGGGATGATTGGCAATAAAGAGATTGCCACGTTTCTTCTGAAAAAAGGGGCGGATGTTAATGCTGTTGATAGTGACGGCTACAGCCCCCTGACGAGAACTGTAGCTAATGGCCATCAGGATATAGCGGACATCTTGATAAAAAATGGCGGCAAGGAGTTAAGGCCTTAACGTCGCAAATAAACATTATTTCTAGGCTTGCTTCTGCGGGCCTTTTCTTTATCAGGAAAAAAAACAGAATGTAATTCTGTTTAGTAAAATTTATCTATCCCTTTGATTACACTTTACGTGTCCGAGTGACATATAAACCGTGCAGACATTCAAAAGAGGGATACACATGAAACTGAACTTCATCAAGTTACTGCCCGTGCTGTTGTTGGGCGCTTGCTCAATGTACCAACCTCAAGAGACAGCCGAACAACAACCTTCGCAGCAAACTGAAATTGCCGCTCCCTTACCAGCTCATCAGGCTGCTGTTGCAGCAGTCGCTGCCGTGTCGAAAGATAATTGTCTCGTAGGTTGCCCGGTAGGCGGTAGTTCTCAGACGTTGATTCGTGATGCATATACGCTGAACAATAACAGTTCGACCCGGTTTGCGAATTGGGTAGCGTACAAAATGACTTCATCAAGTCAAGCAAGCGGTCGTTCGCGCACATGGCGTCAAGACCCAGATCTATCAGCGTCAGATACGCTGGCCCCAGCAGCATACACCGGAGCAAATGCTGCGTTAGCTGTTGACCGTGGACACTAGGCTCCACTGGTTGGGCTCGGTTGCTAATACAACCAGTAGCAACTAATCAATAAATCACATAGCCCGCTGTAAGTAAGCGGCGGGCTTTCTTTTCCCCTCGTTCAGAGAGGATGCACAGCAATAGAGGGGGCTAAATGTCCGAACCTTTTACCAGTACCGGCGCTGCTGGTTCTGCGCTGGCGGGTGCCAGTTTATACGGGATTCTGACCGGAACAGATTATGGGGTGGTATTCGGCGCGTTTGCCGGAGCCGTATTTTACGTTGTAACCGCTGCCGAGTTGACGGCATTCAGGCGTATCGCATATTTCGTCGTTTCATATATCGCGGGCGTTCTGTGTGCTGGGCTGGTGGGCTCTAAGCTCTCCGCGCTGACTGGCTACAGTGATAAGCCTCTTGATGCTCTCGGTGCAGTAATCGTTTCGGCGTTAGCTATCAAAATCCTTACCTGGTTCAACAATCAGGATATGGACAGCGTATTGAGTACGCTATCCCGATTTAGGGGAGGTGGTGGAAATGGCAACTCTCGTTAACGTCATTATCTGCGCGGTGATAGTCGTCTTGCTGATGTTCTATCGAAAGAACGGAGCGAGACACCGCCCATTAATTTCATGGCTGGCCTACCTGCTGGTTCTGGTTTATGCAAGCGTTCCGTTTCGCTACCTGTTCGGCTATTACGATGCAGGTTGGCTGGTGGTGATTACGAATATGTTTATCTGTGCGGCTATTCTGCGTGCTCGCGGTAATGTCGCCCGGCTTATCGATGTGCTGAGGTTCTGATGACGAAAGATGAAATCTTTAACGCGATCCTGAATCGTGAGGGTGGTTACGTTAATCATCCTGCTGATCGTGGCGGCCCGACAAACTGGGGGGTTACTGAGAAAGTGGCGCGGGCTCATGGCTATAACGGTGATATGCGCAATATGACTCGTCAGCAGGCATTAGCCATCTACGAGGCTGATTACTGGTATGGGCCACGGTTCGATCAGGTTGCAGCTGTATCACCAACTATCGCTGCCGAATTGTGTGATACGGGAATCAATATGGGACCGTCCGTGCCATCCAAATGGTTCCAGCGCTGGTTGACTGCGATGAATAACGGTGGCCGCTTATATCCAGATCTGATCGCAGACGGAAATATAGGCCCACGTACTATTACTGCGCTACGTCAGTATTTAGCGGCAAGGGGCGCAGAGGCTGAGCGTGTTTTACTCCGAGCACTAAATTGCAGTCAGGGGGCTCGTTATCTTGAGCTGGCAGAATCGCGACCTGCGAATGAGGCGTTCCTGTATGGATGGGTACGTGAGCGCGTTCAGTTATGAGCATTATACCTAACTGGAAAATAGCAGCTGTTTCGCTGGTGGCCGGAATAGCGCTCGGTTGGTACGTGCAGGGGTTGCGGTGGGATGCAGATGCTGCAGAGTTGGGCCGTCAGCAGTCTGACAATATTAGCACGGGGCAGCAGGCCATCATTGCAGGGTAGGAGCTGGAATTTCAGCGCTTCAATGAGATTGCCCGCCAAGCTAATCAGCACGGCATAAATATTAAAGTGAATTCAGATGAAACGCAGATCGTTTACAGGACAATTATCAAACGTGACCCGGTTGGTCGTCAGTGCGTTAGCGATGATGTTGCTGATCGGTTGCTCGACTACACGTACCGTTTACGTGCCAGCACAATGCGTACCGTTACCGGCGGAACTGACTCAGCCGACATTGGTTCCACTACCACCGGTTGCAGACTGACATATGCGCAGGTTGTTTATTGAACTGATCCGCTATTGACGGCGCTTGATCAAGCTAACAATCAACTTTCTGGCATACGTAGAGCGGAATCTATTTATTCCTCGCAATAGTGAGGATCTTTATATCAAGAGGAAGTGAGATGAAAAAATACGCTATTGCGTTAATGTGCCTGTTTTCAGTTTCAGCATTTGCAGAGACCTATAAAGGCTACCCCGATATTCCAGGTACCGCAGTCGGTTTTGCTACGGAGGTCGTCAACTATACTCCCGGTCCTAAGGTGTCATCGAGTTTTAAAGATCCTAAACGTGCCCTTGGTGCCCCTAATCGTTACAGTTCAGGAGAAGCGACGCTCTCCCTTGGTGCCGCAGGTAGTCTTGTTTTGCGCTTTAGTCCATTAGCTATCAAGAAGGGTGGAACAGTAGACGCTGATTTTTACGTCTATGAGGTTGGGACATATGAGTCGTGGGATGCCTATGTATCAGTGGATGGAAATGAATGGATAAAAGCGACTCCTGTATTTAAGGATATCAACCCAGCTCCTGGTAATGTGGCGACTAATAGAGGCTCCGTAATTGGGTATGACGTTGATGTTATTGAATCAATATCTGACTCATTTACCTATCTAAAAATTGTAGATTCGAGTTTGTCAACATATGCGGACTCGCCAGGCGCTGATATTGATGCAGTTGTCGTGACGAGCGCGAAAGCTCTGGGAAGTGAAGTATTTGTTGATACGGATTCCCGTAACGGAACGATCTACAACCTGTATCAGAATGATGTCACTGGCGCTGTAGGTGTCAAAATCGTCAATAAAGATAACACAGTTTCGTATGTCCCTTTCTCTACTGATGATTCTCTGAAGGCTGTAGCATTGTCGCTACAAGGTGATTTCAATTGTGATGATGAAAAAGACATCAATGTGCTGGCGACAAAAACCGCAGACAATGTGCAGGTGAACATCATCAAGCAGCAAAATGGCACAGCCATTAAGACTATCGATAACTCAGTAACCAAGTAAGGTATTACAGCAGGCATTCACTGAGTGCCTGTAATAATGTAATTCTCCTATTGCAATTATTCAACTTATCCTCGGAGGGATCAGATGACAGTGAAAAATCAGAGCGTGGGGTATATGAGCGTACTTTTTATGATGCTAATCTCAGTAATGATTTTTTTAGTGTCATAAAGGATGACATAGAGAAAATGCTATCCGTAATACGAGAAAAGGATGGTGAGATTGAATGGTATCAGCCTAATCTCATGTTCCATGGAGTCAATGGTAAGAACACTGTTGGTGTTTGGATATTCGCAAGTCTGAAACAAAATTAGATTCATACCTACTTCCATTCTAGCCCTGGCATCTGCCGGGGCTTTTCTTATGCCCACCCCCCCAGCTAGGCTGGGGGTTCAGTAAAGCTTTCAGCTTTGGGCCAGTTATAAAACCCCTTTTTGATTTGTTAAAACAGTTTGCGGTCTGGCAACTGCAAACGTTCAACAAGAAATCAAAAGGGGGTCCCAATGAGGGACGAAAAGAGCTTAGCGCACACCCGGTGGAACTGTAAATATCACATAGTTTTTGCGCCGAAGTACCGAAGGCAGGTGTTCTACGGGGAAAAGCGCAGAGCGATTGGCAGCATTTTAAGAAAGCTGTGCGAATGGAAAAATGTGAATATTCTGGAAGCGGAATGCTGTGTGGATCACATCCACATGCTTCTGGAAATCCCGCCGAAGATGAGTGTCTCGGGATTTATGGGGTACCTGAAGGGAAAGAGTAGCCTGATGCTTTATGAGCAGTTTGGCGATTTGAAGTTCAAATACCGTAACAGGGAGTTTTGGTGTCGAGGGTATTATGTTGATACGGTCGGGAAAAACACGGTCAAGATACAAGAATACATAAAGCACCAACTGGACGAGGATAAAATGGGAGAGGAACTGTCGATCCCGTATCCTGGTAGCCCGTTTACGGGCCGTAAGTAATCCCTAGATGCAAATGTCAGATCGTGATGCGCCTGTTAGGGCGCGGCTGGTAACAGAGCCTTATAGGCGCATATGAAAAACCTCCGGCTATGCCGGAGGATAGTTTTTATGGATGACCAATGCTCTGTGAGCCGGGGATGAGCCGGAAATACATGTGTTCGGGAATCGGGCTGTCCCAGCCGCCGATATACATCGCAAAACCGATCATGCCGAAAAGGATACCGAGCACCAGTACCGTCATCGTGAGACCGGACAGTGCAGTTTGTCGCCATAGCGGTTTGGCTATTTCGCTGCCTTTTTCCTGCAAGCCTGAAGGTTGCGTCAGCGAAAAATAGAGCGTTGATGATACTGGGCACGATTCAACGCAGGTCATGCAAGCCGTGCATTCCGCCGTTCTCACCTGAATGAGCTTATCTACCGGGATGTTAGATGGGCAGGCCTTGGCGCATTTGCCGCAATCGATACAGCTGGTGGCGTTGCGACGAATCTTGAAGGGTGACAGCAGCGAAAATATCCCCATGAGCGCACCGTAGGGGCAAAGGTAGCGGCACCAAAAATGGCGGACGAACAGGCTGACAAACGTAAAAAGAAAAACGCAGACTAACGTGATGGTGCCGATATTACGGAAGAAGCCGAGCATCTTGACGTCGGCGATTAAGCCGTAAGGCGACATCAGGAACATATAAATGCTCTGTGCTGGCATCGATAAGGCGATATAGAGGAAAAAGCTTAATAACAGATATTTCAGGCTACGCAGCGGAATATCCAGCCACTTCGGAAGAATGAAGTGACGGCCAAATATTTTTTTCCCCAATGCACCTACCCACTCGGAAATCGTGCCGATAGGACACAGCCAGGAACAGAACGATTTCTTCAGTAACAGGCTGGTGAGAATAAATGCGAGAAGTAATAACATTGACGCAAGGTGGATAGGGGGAAAATCACCTGTTTCCCACGTGAACTTCACGTTCATCAATCCGGCAATCGGCAGCCAGCCCTCAATACCGCCCGGCCTCGACATATAAAGGCTCGTGCCGCCAGTTTCAAAGTAGCGTACCCAAAAGTAGAAGGTGATGCCGATATAGATGTTAATTGCCAGTAGCAGAATTTGCGTCGCTCTGCGCCAGGTCAGGGCGTTGCGCCAGTCATTCCAGAGAAGTTTACCGCCAGTGGTTCCGGGGCGGCGTTGCCACCGCTTTCTTGCTTTCTCACTCATTGCTCTCAATTGCCCCCATTTATTTTTTTCACTCGGTGCTTTCAATACACCGAAGGGATCGTGGGGCAACGTTATCACGCTCGGAATGGTTAAAAATTGATTTGTGCATTGTAAATGCATGTTTGTGGGTTTTTTTAGCTGCTTGATTTGAATAAGAAGAGAGGGGCAAGAGTGCAGAAGGGCGATTTTTCTAAGAGCAATATGAGAGATATAAAAAAGAATGGATACGTAAACGTACCCATTCTATTAATTACCAGACGGTATTATTTTTGGATATATCTGTCATGCTTCAAACTGTGTGAGTGATCCTGAGCCAGCGTATAGAAATACCTTGCTACATTTGCACCATTCTCATGAATTAGGTTATTTTTTATTAAAAGCAAAAATTATAGTTGTTATTAAATGATCTGTTTTTATTGTTTTCTTTTAATTATCACCTGGGTTTTTAATTAATGGCTTTTTACATTATGCCTGAGTGTGCTGTTTTGCCTGTAGTTCCTCTTTTCGCATCGTTCTGACAATTTTATAAATCCATTGCAGCGAGACATTATATTTTTTAGCCAGCGCGCTGTGATTGCGCCCGTCAAACTCTTCATAGATTTGAAGATCGCGTTGAGACGCGCGCCAGGAGATTCCCATCGGGAAATAAACGTTTTGCCCGCCCCATACGGTCATCATATGTTTGGCAACGGCATTGCCGACCAGCTCGGCGGTTTGTGGATCCAACTCCGTGACGGTTTTGACCGTATCGGCAACATGTTGAGAAAGCTCGACCAGAAGCTCAGGACCTTTACTGCGAAATTGTGGCTCAGTCATAAATCACCCTATTGTTATGTGTGTTGTTACTGACGTGAAAACTGGGTTGTTACCTTTGCAGAGACTTCCCTGCTGCTATGTGTCTATTTAAAACTATAGTTGTTTTTATGTCAACATCTTTAGTTTTAATTTAAGTTGTTTTTGGTTGTAAAAAGAAATGACAAGGTGGAGGGGCTACACGCAAAAGAGGCCCGATGAGGGACAAAAAAAATCCCGCCACAGGGCGGGAAAGGAACAACATAGACAGGATGAATAACACAACATCAACAAGGGTTGATGAGACAATAGCACGGGGATTGTATAAAACTGTTGCGCGTAGGTAAGGTTATTTGGGCGGGGGTAAACGCTTTTTAGCGCTGAAACATTTATTGATAAAACAAGCCGATGTCCGTATCGGTCCATCGGCGTTGATGAGAGGAAAAGAGAGAACTATGGCGCGAGATTCCGCCATTACCGGGCTATAGCAGCACCGAATACCAGAACACACGGCCAATGATCTCAACGTCAGATTCATAGGCCTCTTCGTCAGTCTCGCGATTGAAGCTATGGATGGTGAGAAGACCGCCTGGCTTGCGGTAAAGTTGTTTGATTCGTTTTAGCTTGTCGTTACCGCCGCCTTCCTGAGCGATGGCGTAGAGCTTCCCATCAATGATGCGTTTGTTGTTGGTATCAACCGCAACGG
This sequence comes from Pectobacterium polaris, assembly GCF_002307355.1. Classification (NCBI taxonomy): domain Bacteria; kingdom Pseudomonadati; phylum Pseudomonadota; class Gammaproteobacteria; order Enterobacterales; family Pectobacteriaceae; genus Pectobacterium; species Pectobacterium polaris. Next base: position 3,329,875 of record NZ_CP017481.1, read on the forward strand.
TAGTTCCATCAGGAATGATGGGTTCCATACTGTCGCCCGCTGCCGGGAAACAAAGAACGCCTGAACCGTCCGTATTTGCACCAACCTTACGCAGCGTAGCTTTGGAGAAACGGAGCTTAAAGCCGTTGTAATCCTCACTTTGAATGCGTCCGTCGCCGCAGGCAAACTCAATATCCTTTAAAAAAGGCACTTCCACCTCGTCCTCTGATAGTTCTGTCGTGCTGTCCCAAGCTGATACGGTGCCCCATTCGGATTTTGGCGGAATGCTGGGTTCCTGAAGCGAGCGAGTGACTTCACTGCTACGCATTGGGCCTTCGCCGTTTGCCAACCATTCAGGGCGAACACGTAGTGCATTGGAAAGCTCAACAATTTTGGTTGTCTGCGACGCTTTCCCCACCTCGATCTTCTGTATGGCGGCCTGAGATACGCTAATCATGTCGCCAAGTGCTTTTTGGCTAAGCCCTTGTGCAGTTCTGGCGGTCTTTAATCGTTCTGCAAGTGTCGTTTTCATTCGGTCAATGTACAACCTAAGTTTTCATTTATCAAGCAGGTATTAATCTTGTTTAAAAAAACCACCGACGGTCGTCATTAGTGCGTGTGAAAATCGCGCATAAATACAACTTTTAATACGATTTAAGTTGTTATTCTGTAAGGCACACCCTGTGTGGCTGGATGAGATAACGTCGACATCCCTAAGCGCGATCGCTCAACTATCAAAAATCCTAATAAGTATCAGGCAGTCATAGTATCGTCTTATTCCACCCCCTAATTTGCTTTAAACGTGTGAGTCACTTGATCTAAATCACAATCTGGCCGTATGCATTTTGCTCTTATGGAAATCCCGCTGTGGGAAATATAACCAATAAATTCGTTTCATTAAGCATGCGCATGACTGCGTGTCGCGGAGGGTGTATGTCTGTAATTCGCACGTGTTTAAGTCTGTTTGGTGGTGATACGGTAATTGTTCGGTGTACAAATACATTTGAAGTGCAAATGAGCAGTAGTGAACAGGAAGCCATGGCCGAAGAGAATAGTGCTGCGCAGGATTCTATTTGCCGTCATGCAGAAGGCGAGGTGTATTTAACGGTGCCTTATACAGGGGTGTGGGATGTCGTGATACGAGCAAAAAATGACACGCCTGAGCATTCAATAACCTATTTTCCCGCCTGATGACGCTCTGGTTGGTTATATTCTGTTGATAACTTGATAATACATTGTCGTTATCCGGTTATGAGCACTTGAATATACCAACCTTCTCCTTTCTTTTCTTCCCTCATCGCTCAACGTTGTGAGTGCGTCGGTATCTTTCTATTTCACTTTTCATCTATTATCTTAATTGATGCTTCCACTTGTTATTATTCATGATTCGCAGGGGTGATAGAGTCTGGATCTTTTGCCATACTCATACTTAGCCACCACGCATCTGACTCTTGGCAGGATAGGGGCTTTGGTTTGCTAATGTTGGCTTGCTGTTCTTATCGTGCTCATTGCTGCAACATTTTGGATTTATAGCTAAATTTTTGTCTAATCTGAACATTATACGATGGGAGGGGGGAACCCATGAGTCGTGCCCCAATAAGCAAAGATGAAGACAAACGTCTTGCTGCTCTTCGTGAGTATGGCATTAAGAACGTATTATTTGACCCGGGTCTAAGTAACCTGATTAGTCTGGCCGCTAACATCTTCAGCGTGCCTATCGTTTTGGTGTCGTTAGTAGAGGCTGAACGCCAACTGTTTGCCGCCAGCGTGGGCGTTCCTTTTTGCGAAACGCCTCGTGATATCTCTTTTTGCGCGCATACGATCCTAAAGAAAAAGATCATGGTCGTGCCCGATGCCCTTAAGGATGCGCGTTTTAAAAATAACCCGCTGGTTGTGGGCGTTCCCTACATTCGTTTTTATGCTGGCATTCCATTAATTACGCCGTCCGGGCATGCCATCGGCACGTTGTGCATTATCGATTTGAAACCCAGAACGACATTCACCAAGCGTGATGAGCATAATTTGCAGGATCTGGCTTCATTAGTTATGGATAAGCTGGAAATGCGACGTCTGGAACTGGCGCGGAAAGCCAGTCAGGTGCGTTTTGAAAATATTGCCAACACCTCGCCCGATACCATTTTGTGCGTTAATGAGAAGGGGATGATCACCTTCTGGAATACCGCAGCAGAACACATGCTGGAATATACTGACGAGGAGATTATTGGCCGCAGTATTAATACCATCGTGCCCGATGCCTTTGTCGTGCAGCTCAATCATCTGGTTACCGATCGCGATTCGCTGATGAAAGGCGTGACGCTGGAACTGAACGTACAAGCTAAAAGCGGTAGTTTGGTTCCAGTCGAATTGTCGGTTTCGATGTGGGAAGACAACGACAATATTAGCTATGGTGCGATATTGCGTGACATTACAGAACGACGGCGCAATGAAGAACGGCTGTTTTTGCTGGCGCATCTGGATCCGTTAACCGGGTTGGCAAACCGCACTCTGCTGACATCCAATCTGGAAACCGCGCTAAAGAATGAACCTGCGGTTTGTATCATGATGGTCGATCTGGACGGGTTTAAAGATGTGAATGACAGTCTGGGGCATTCCAGCGGCGATAATATTCTGGTGCATGTCGCTAAAAAAATAAAAGCTACAGTTCGCTCCGGTGATGTTGTGGCGCGAATGGGTGGGGATGAGTTTGCGCTGTTGTTCCCCGGCCTGAGCGACAAAAAGGTCGCAGGAAAAATTGCCGAGCAAATTATCCATGAAATTTCGCAGGCGATGATTATTGACGATCATCAAATCAATATTAGTGCCAGTATTGGTGCGGTGCTGTACCCAGAATATGGGTTGACCGTGCAGGATCTGTTGACCAGCGCAGATTTAGCGCTGTATCAGGCGAAATCTGAAGGTCGAAACTGCTACCGCTTTTTTACACGCGAGCTGCTTGAGGTCTTTCAGGCTAAGCATGCCTTCCAGTTAGAATTTGTGCGCGCTTACGAGCAGCATGAGTTTGAGATGTTCTACCAGCCACAGGTCAAACTGGCGACAAATGAAATTGTTGGTGCCGAGGCGCTGCTGCGCTGGCGTCATCCGGAAAGAGGGCTGCTTAGCCCCGCGGCATTTCTTACCGCACTGGAAAACGGCCCGTGGGCAGAACGCGTTGGGGATTGGATCGTCGAAACGGCATGCAGGCAGGCGGCGGAATGGAGCCAGGCGAGCGACAGCTATTTTCGTATCAGCATTAATCTTTTCAGCGCACAGTTTCGTACCGGCATGTTGGCGCAAAAGATTATGGATATTCTTGCGCGTACCGGGTTACAGCCAAGTTCGCTGGAGCTGGAAATCACGGAAAATATTATCCTGCGTTACGATGAAAGTATGCTGCAGCCGTTAAATACGCTGCGTGAAGCGGGAATCGGTATTGCCTTTGATGATTATGGCACGGGCTATGCCTCGCTCAGCATGCTTAAAAACTACCCGGTGACTCGGCTGAAAATCGATCAAACGTTTGTCAGGACCATGTGCGAGTCTCCGCCGGATGCGGCGATTGTTCGGGCGATCCTGTATCTCGGGAAAAGTTTCGGTCTGGGTGTGATTGCAGAGGGGGTGGAAACATTAGAGCAGAGCGAGCGTCTGCGGGGTAAAGGGTGCGAGGAAGCGCAGGGATATCTGTTTGGGCACCCAATGCCTGCCGAGGAATTCACCCAGTTACTGAAACTAAATAAGCCAATAGACGTTTAAGCAAGATAGACGTTTAAACAAGATAGACAAACAGCGGTTGTACCATCCCGCCGTCTCAGAAAGCCAGCGTCCGCTGGCTTTCATACTTTGCGTTCCCTGCGCGGTTCACAGACTAAAAAGTGGAATCCGGATCACATTTTTTCTATAGTGCTGGCTCGTAACCCAGTACCGGATGTCCCGTGCACGAAATATTTGAAATGCTCCTTGCGGTCTTCGACCGCGCCGCGCTGATGCTGATTTGTCTGTTTTTCCTGACAAGAACCAGTCAGTTCCGGCAATTACTGCAAAAAGAGCAACACTCGCCAGGAGAGCGGGTGACGGTGACGGCCATCTTTTCACTGTTTGCGCTGTTCGGTACGTATTCCGGCATTAATGTTGAAGGGTCGCTCGTCAACGTGCGTGTGATTGCCGTGATGTCCGGCGGTATTCTCTTCGGTCCTTGGGTAGGGATTGCAACTGGCATCATTGCGGGTGCGCATCGTTATCTCATTGATATCGATGGCATCACCTCCGTCCCTTGCCTGATTACCAGCATCATCGCGGGTATCATTTCCGGCTACATCAATAAGAAAGTCAAAAAAGAGCAGCAATGGAGCATCGGAATTCTGGGCGGTATGCTGTGTGAGTCGTTAACTATGCTGCTGGTTGTGGCATGGGCGACGCCGATCGAGTTAGGGCTAGATATTGTTTCGAAAATTGCGGTGCCGATGATTCTTGGCTCCGTTTGTATTGGCCTGATCGTATTGCTGGTGCAAAGCGTGGCGAATGAAAAAGAGGTCATTGCCGCCAGACAGGCCAAACTCGCGCTGGATATCGCACACAAAACGCTGCCGTATTTCCGCAATATCAACAGCGATTCACTGACGGCCATCTGTAGGATCATTCGGACTGAAATTAATGCAGATGCGGTAGCGATAACGAACACACAGCACATTCAGGCGTATGTGGGGATTGGGGAAGAAAAGTATAATATCGGCCACGATATAATTAGCCCGATGACACAGCAGGCGATCCATGACGGAAAAATCATCATTAAAAATAATGATGAACAGCACCTGACGCCGGAAATTCATTCGATGATTGTCATCCCGCTGTGGGAACACGGGCAGGTGACTGGCACGTTGAAAATCTATTATCGCCATGCGCATAAAATCACCTATTCATTACGCGTGATGGCGGTCGGTTTATCGCAAATCATGTCAACGCAAATTGAAGTGTCTCGCACAGAACAATTGCGTGATATGGCAAATAAAGCGGAATTGAGAGCGCTGCAAAGTAAGATCAATCCGCACTTTCTTTTTAATGCGCTGAATGCGATTTCCTCATCTATTCGTATTAATCCCGATACCGCGCGCCAACTGGTGATCAATCTGTCTCGCTATCTGCGCTATAACCTCGAACTCAACGACGATGCGCTGATCGATATAAAGAAAGAGCTGTACCAGATTCAGGATTATATCGCGATTGAGCAGGCGCGGTTCGGTGCCAAGCTAACGGTGATCTACGATATCGACGACGATTTAGCGTACAAAATCCCCAGTTTGTTAATTCAGCCGCTGGTGGAAAACGCGATTGTGCATGGTATTCAGCCTTGCAGAGGCAAAGGAACCGTGGTGCTGTCCGTGAAGGAGCAGGGCGATAAGCTGTTGGTGGCGGTAAAAGATACGGGTAATGGCATTAGTCAGGAAACGATGGACCGCGTCGCGCGTAACGAACTGCCAGGGAATAGAATTGGTCTGCTGAATGTCCATCACCGGGTTCGCCTGCTCTATGGCGATGGTCTGCATATTCGCCGTCTGGAACCGGGGACCGAAATTTATTTCTACATTCCACGAGAAGATAAAACCCCGTCGGCGTTGCCGGATACCGTTCTGGTGCCGCAGTCGGGAGATTCTGCTGCTGAACAAACAGGAGGCAACCCATGAAAGCCATTATTGTTGAAGATGAGTTCCTCGCGCAGCAAGAGCTGAGTTATCTCATCAAACAACACAGCGATATTACGATTGAGGCGACATTTGATGACGGGCTGGATGTACTGAAATATCTGCAACATAACGACGTTGATGCGATCTTTTTGGATATCAATATTCCCTCGCTAGATGGCGTCTGGCTGGCGCAAAATATCAGCAAATTCGCGCATAAGCCTTACATCATTTTTATTACGGCGTACAAAGAACATGCGGTTGAGGCGTTTGAAGTCGAAGCCTTCGATTACATTCTCAAGCCGTATCATGAATCACGCATCATCACGATGCTGCGTAAATTGGAAACAACCTGGCAGCAGCGGCAAATAGCACCTGCTGTTGAAACGGGCACGCAGGCGAGTGCCCCGAGAAGTGCACAGCACACTATTAACCTGATGAAAGACGAACGGATTATCGTCACGGATATTAACAATATCTACTATGCTGCCGCGCAGGAAAAGGTCACGCTGGTTTATACCCGGCGTGAAGAATTCATCATGCCGATGAATATTACGGAGTTTTGCAGCCGCTTGCCGGAAGAGTACTTCTTCCGCTGCCATCGTTCTTACTGTGTCAACCTGACGAAAATCCGTGAAATTGTGCCGTGGTTTAACAATACCTATATCCTGCGGTTGAACGATCTGGATTTTGAAGTCCCAGTAAGTCGAAGCAAGATAAAGGCGTTCAGGTCATTGATGCGTCTTTAACGGCATTTCATTCCGCGTTTCAGGCATCTCATTCCCCATTCGATCAACCACTGTCAGCCCGCTTGTATACTGGCTTCAGCCCATAAGCTGACAGTGTTTTGATGGATTTTCTCTTCTCCACATCAGCTTATATTTTTTAGCGTGCCGAGTGAATCGGACCAATTTTGATGTAGGGGAAAGCCCATGAATACCAAACCTGTTAACCGGGGATTGATTGTCCTCGGGACTATCATCACCCAAATGGGACTCGGCACGATTTACACCTGGAGTTTATTCAACCAGCCGCTGGTGGACAAATTTGGCTGGACGCTGAGCTCCGTGGCGACGACGTTTTCCATTACCAGTTTCTGTCTGGCATTTGCTACGTTGTTTGCCGGTAAATTTCAGGAGCGTATTGGTCTACGCCGCTTAACAATGATCGCCGGTATCGCGCTGGGCGCGGGGCTGATGGCGAGTGCGGCAAGCCCGTCACTGACGTTGATTTATCTGTTGATGGGCGTTGTTGTCGGCTTTGCGGACGGCACGGCTTACATCACGACCCTGTCCAATTTGATCAAATGGTTCCCTAACCGCAAAGGGCTGATAGCGGGCATTTCTGTTGGCGCATTCGGTACCGGAAGCCTGCTGTTCAAATACGTAAACAGCTTTTTGATTGCGGAAGTCGGTGTGTCAGAAGCCTTTTTCTACTGGGGCATTATCGTCATGGCAATGATTCTGGTCGGTAGCTCACTGCTGAAAGAACCTGCTGCGGTGCCGGTTCAACAGTCTGCGGTTCAGGGGCAGACGCGTGATTTCTCACTGGCTGAAATGTTGGCGACCAAAGAATCGTATTTGCTGTTTATTATCTTCTTCACCGCTTGCATGAGCGGCCTGTATTTGATTGGTATTGTGAAAGATATCGGTGTGCAAATGGCCGGAATGGATATGGCGACGGCGGCCAACGCGGTGTCTGCAATTGCGATTTTTAATACTGTTGGGCGTATTGTGCTTGGCGCGCTTTCCGATAATGTCGGACGTATGCGGGTGATCAGTTTTACCCTGTTCGTGACGATTCTCGCCGTCTCCGTGATGACATTCCTGCCGCTGAATCCGGTTTTGTTCTTTATCTGTGTCAGCGCGATTGCCTTCTGCTTTGGTGGCAATATCACGGTGTTCCCGGCGATTGTTGGCGACTTCTTCGGTCTGAAAAATCACAGCAAAAACTACGGTGTGATTTATCAGGGGTTTGGTATCGGTGCATTGTCTGGCTCGTTCATTGCCGCACAGTTAGGGGGCTTCCAGGCCACCTTCATGGCAATCATCATTATGTCGGTCATCTCGTTGCTGATCACCCTGTGGGTTAAACCACCGAAACATCAACCTGTTGCTGCTTCAATGCGTACAGATATGGCACACGCGCAGAGCTAATCGAATACCGTGGCGGGCAGTCGAAGGACTACCCGCCACAATGTTTTTTTGACATAAGGTTTTCCTGACATAAGGTTTTTCTGCCACACCATTTCCCCTCTCTTACCTGCTGAAATATCGCGATACAGTTCATCACTTCCCCGATCATCTACGTGTCACAGGCGAACCCTAGCGTCGTTGTCAGCACATCTTTTTCCTAAAACACGTTTTACAAAAATGAAATTTTCCTAAAAGCAACGCGATTTTCCTAAAAATAAATTGTACCGGAGAAAACATCATGATGATTCGGTTTAGGTTCACGTCTGTTTTTTTGATGCTGTTAAGTGTGGTCTTACTCATTCCGCTGTCTGCCAAGGCGGCTGTTGAGCTGACGTTTTGGCATGGTATGGACAGCAACCTGAACACGGAATTGATACGGCTGGTCAATCGGTTTAACGAATCTCAGACGGTGTATCACGTTGAGCCTATCTACAAGGGCAGCTATGAACAGACGCTGGCTGCTGGCATTGCCGCTTATCGCACGGGCAACGCGCCGGATATTTTGCAGGTTTATGATGTCGGTACACCGAATATGATGCACAGCGGGGCGATTATCCCGGTGTTCGATCTGTTCAATCAGGTTGGTATCGCTAATGACGAAAAAGCCTTTTTGCCTGCGGTTGAGCTGTTTTACAGCGACAGCCAGACCGGACACCTGATTTCCCAGCCGTTTAACAGTTCAACCCCCGTTCTGTACTACAACAAAGATGCGTTTATTAAAGCGGGGCTCGATCCTGATAAGCCGCCACGCACCTGGAATGAGCTGGCGTACGATGCGATGCGGCTGCGTGAGAGTGGGATGACATGCGGCTATACGAATGCAGGGCAGCAAGGCTGGATATTACTGGAAGCGTTTAGCGTCTGGAACGGGCTGCCGATTGCGACGAAAAACAATGGCTTCGATGGTGTCGATGCACACCTGCTGGTGAATGGTCCGTTGCAGGTTGCGCACATCACCCAGCTTGCGGAGATGATGAAGAAGAAATCGTTCAGCTATTTTGGTCGTAATGACGAAGGCACTACGCGCTTTTATAACGGTGACTGCGGCATATTGACGACGTCATCGGGCGGGCTACGCAAGATTCAGAACTATGCCAAATTTCACTACGGTGTAGGCATGCTGCCTTACAGCGAAGAGGCGAAAGGTGCGCCGCAGAATACGTTCATCGGAGGGGCAAGCCTCTGGGTCATGAAAGGGAAAGCGGCATCGCATTATCAAGGGATCGCTGAATTCCTGCATTTCCTCACACTGCCGGAAAATGCCGCCGAATGGCATCAGATGACGGGCTATTTACCGGTGACACAGCCTGCCTACGAACTCACGCGCGAGCAGGGATTTTATGCCAGATACCCCGGCAGCGATGTTGCGATGAAACAGCTTACCAATAAACCGCCACTGCCTTATACGCGCGGGTTCCGCTTGGGCAACATGCCACAAATTCGCACCATCATGGATGAAGAGCTGGAAAAGGTCTGGGCAGAGCAAGAAACGCCGCAGCAGGCGCTGGACAATGTGGTTTCACGGGGAGATAGCCTGTTGCAGCATTTTGCGCAGTCAGTTTCCCGTCACTCGTGACATTTCTCATTTATTTGGAGCTTTCGACAGATGACAAAGCAAAATAGAGGCATAACTCAGGACGTGATTGCAGCGCAAAATGCAACGGTTCTGGCAGTGGCACATCGCGGCGTTTGGGATTCGGCACCGGAAAATTCGCTGGCGGCGCTGCGTGAGGCGATTCGTCTGGGCGTTGATATCGTGGAAATAGATGCGCAATTGACGGCAGATAGCCACGTTGTTGTGATCCATGATGATACGCTCGATCGCACGAGCGATATGAGCGGCTGCATTGGCAAGATGACGCTGGAGGAGATTCGTCAGGCACGTTTACGTGGGAGCGATGGTGGTTCGGCATGGCCACTGAGTAACGAAAAAGTCCCGTTATTGTATGAAGTTCTCGAAGAGGCGCGGGGGCGTATTGTCATCAATGTGGATGTCAAACATGAGCACGAATTTGGTGTGATCGCCCGCGATATTCGCGATAAAGGCCTGAGTGCAGGTGTGATCATGAAAAGTCCGGTTGATCTTGCTTCTGCTCGTTTTCCCATTGCATCACCGTCTCTGGATACCCAAGTTCCCTATATGCCGATGATCCACCTCAAATGGGGGAAAACCGTCGATATTTTACGACAGATTGATGATATCGGCGTCGGTATTGTGGAAGCCAGCTTTGATCATATTGAGGTGTTGACCGAGGTGTATGCCGAGTTTCAACGGCTTGGGGTTCGGATTTGGGTGAACACGCTGGATTGCTCGCATTCGCTCGACTACAGCGACACGCGAGCCTTAGCTGAACCTGACGCCGTATGGGGGGCATTAATTCGCGCTGGGGTAGGGGCGATTCAGGTGGATCACGCTGCCGAATTTATCGAGTTTCGCTCAACGTTATCACGCTGACATATCAGGATTGATAGCAGGCAGGATGCCGCTTTCCTTTTGAAACGTGTAAAGTTATGTGGATTTAGTAACTGAAAAGTTAAGAATGCTTGAAAATGCCACGGCAACCCATACGATGTATGTGTGCAAACTTTATCTTTCTGCAAGAGGAAATGAGACCTTTATGATGCGTATTGCGCTTTTCCTGATCACCAACCTGGCGGTGATGTTGGTTTTCGGGCTGGTACTCAGCCTGACGGGAATTCAGTCCAGCAGTGTCCAGGGCTTAATGATTATGGCTGGACTGTTTGGCTTTGGCGGTGCGTTTGTTTCATTGCTGATGTCTAAATGGATGGCGTTACGGTCCGTTGGTGGTGAAGTCATTGAACAACCACGTAACGAAACTGAACGCTGGCTGATGGAAACGGTTCGTTCACAGTCACAGCAGGCTGGGATCGCGATGCCACAGGTAGCAATCTACCATGCACCGGACATCAATGCGTTCGCGACGGGAGCCCGTCGTGATGCGTCGCTGGTAGCAGTGAGTACCGGTTTACTGCAAAACATGAGCCGTGACGAGGCTGAAGCGGTTATCGCGCATGAGATTAGCCACATCGCGAATGGCGATATGGTGACGATGACGTTGGTTCAGGGGGTCGTAAATACCTTCGTTATCTTTATCTCTCGTCTTATCGCGCAGGTCGTTTCCGGTTTCCTGTCCGGCAACCGTGACGAAGGTGAAAGCAGCAATGGCAACCCGCTGGTTTACTTCGCTGTTGCCACCGTGCTGGAACTGGTATTTGGTATTCTTGCCAGCATTATCACCATGTGGTTCTCACGCTACCGTGAATTCCATGCGGATGCCGGTTCAGCCAAGCTGGTGGGGCGCGAGAAAATGATCGCTGCACTGCAACGCTTGAAGACCAGCTATGAGCCGCAGGAAGAGAGCAGCATGATGGCTTTCTGCATTAACGGAAAATCGAAATCCTTCAGCGAACTGTTCATGTCACACCCGCCGTTGGATAAGCGTATCGAAGCGCTGCGCTCCGGCGAATACCTGAAGTAATTTACGATATTATCTTCTGAAGCTATCTTCCCAAAGGCCCATTCGGGCCTTTGTTATTTCTGCGTTTATTGGTTCATCGTTCCTGCGTTTTCTCCGCCCGAATGTTTTCATTCGATCTGAAACAGGTGGTGAAAATATGAAGAATGTTTTATAAAATAAAACCACGATCACGGAAAAATGAAACATTGTTTCTATAATGCCGATATAACAGGCGTCTCGCGTGAGATTGGTGGCCTGATTTTTGAACAACCGGTGTCGGGATGACCGATTCATCGGGCGAACGGAATGTCAGGTTATCGAAGAGTATGCGCGTGTGGCGTCAGATTCTTCATGATAAGTTCTAAGGATTTACGGATGGCCAAAGGTAACAAGATCCCCCTAACGTTTCATACCTACCAGGATTCAGCAACCGGCACCGAAGTTGTGCGCTTAACCCCGCCCGATGTTATCTGCCACCGCAACTATTTCTATCAGAAGTGTTTCTTCAATGACGGCAGCAAGCTGCTGTTTGGCGCTGCGTTTGATGGCCCGTGGAATTACTATCTGCTGGATTTAAAAGAGCAGAGCGCCACGCAGCTGACGGAAGGCAAAGGTGACAACACCTTCGGTGGTTTCCTGTCTCCGAATGACGATGCGCTGTATTACGTTAAAAATACCCGTAATCTGATGCGTGTCGATCTGGCTACGCTGGAAGAGAAAACGATTTATCAGGTGCCTGACGATTGGGTCGGCTACGGTACCTGGGTTGCCAACTCCGATTGCACCAAAATGGTCGGTATTGAGATCAAAAAAGAAGACTGGAAACCACTGACCGATTGGAAAAAGTTCCAGGAATTCTATTTCACCAATCCTTGCTGTCGTCTGATTCGCGTCGATTTGATAACGGGCGAAGCAGAGACTATCCTTCAGGAAAACCAGTGGCTGGGTCACCCAATCTACCGTCCGGGTGATGACAACACGGTTGCGTTCTGCCACGAAGGTCCGCATGACCTGGTTGATGCGCGTATGTGGTTCATCAATGAAGATGGCACCAACATGCGTAAAGTGAAAGAGCATGCGGAAGGCGAAAGCTGCACCCACGAATTCTGGGTGCCAGATGGTTCAGCGATGATTTACGTCTCTTACCTTAAAGACGATACCAATCGCTACATCCGCAGCATCGACCCGGTTACGTTGGAAGATCGCCAACTGCGCGTAATGCCGCCGTGTTCTCACCTGATGAGTAACTATGATGGCACGCTGTTGGTCGGCGACGGTTCCGATGCGCCAGTCGACGTGCAGGACGATGGTGGCTACAAGATCGAGAACGACCCGTTCCTGTATGTTTTCAATCTGAAAACCGGCAAAGAACATCGTATCGCGCAACACAATACATCATGGGACGTGTTGGAAGGGGACCGTCAGGTTACTCACCCACATCCTTCCTTTACGCCGGATAATAAACAAGTCCTGTTTACTTCTGACGTAGATGGAAAGCCTGCGCTGTATCTGGCGAAGGTTCCTGATTCAGTCTGGCACTAATAATACTAATAAATCCGCGTCACATTTTATGGCGCGGATTATTTTAAAATATTTTCTTACATATTATTTTATTAAGTCTCTGACGCGGTTATTTCTCAAACTTAACTTGATTATCGTTATTGCTCCATTGCCATAATCAAAGCGTTCCCTTTATACTAAAACCATTGTTCTATTTTTTTTAAAACAAAAAAAACTGAGTAGGGTAACCACAAAAATGGCTAGTGCAGATTTAGATAAACAACCCGATTCCGTGTCGTCCGTTTTAAAGGTTTTTGGTATTTTACAGGCATTAGGTGAAGAGAGAGAAATTGGTATTACCGAGCTTTCTCAGCGAGTCATGATGTCTAAGAGTACCGTTTACCGCTTCTTGCAGACGATGAAATCCCTGGGCTATGTTGCGCAGGAAGGTGAATCAGAGAAATATTCGCTGACGCTCAAGTTGTTTGAACTTGGGGCAAAGGCATTGCAGAACGTAGATTTAATCCGCAGTGCGGATATACAGATGCGTGAGTTATCTGCACTAACGCGGGAAACAATCCACCTTGGCGCGTTGGATGAAGACGGCATCGTTTATATCCACAAAATTGACTCGATGTATAACCTGCGTATGTATTCGCGCATTGGTCGCCGTAATCCGCTGCACAGTACCGCAATTGGTAAAGTGTTGTTGGCATGGCGCGATCGTGGCGAAGTGGAAGAGGTTCTGTCGACTGTCGAATTCACGCGCAGTACGCCGCACACGCTGTGTTCTGCTGAAGCGCTTCTCAACCAATTGGATGTCGTGCGTGAGCAAGGCTACGGGGAAGATAAAGAAGAACAGGAAGAAGGACTGCGTTGTATCGCTGTGCCAGTATTCGATCGTTTTGGCGTGGTGATTGCTGGTCTTAGTATTTCTTTCCCAACGATTCGTTTTTCAGAAGACAATAAACACGAATATGTGGCTATGCTGCACACTGCGGCCAGAAATATCTCTGAGCAAATGGGCTACCACGATTACCCTTTCTGATATTCCCTATCAATGCCTGAGCCTGTCCTTGTCGACAGGCTTTTTATTGCGTGCCATTCCAGGCCGCTACCCTGCGGGCCGTCGTAAGCGATGTTGAAAAACGCTCCCCACGTTTTTTTTATTTTTGCACCAATACGATAGCGGTGCGCATCAACACGATGTGGATAACGGATAGGGTTGGGTATCGAACTTGGCTATGCCACGGTGTTAAGATAGCCCACAGGTACCTGTCATAAGTGGTTATAAGTGGAGTCGTTGTGAACATATTAGAAGTGGTTTTTGTCTTGCTCATTGTGCTGCTGGCCGCGCTGGTCTGGTTTTTTGTTAATCGGGCGAGTGTCAGAGCGAATGAGCAAGTGAAATTGTTGCAGGAAATCGTAGAGCAGCAGCGCCAGCAGTTAGCATTATTGAAAAAATTGTTGCCTCAGAATGCAGAAAAAAGTGAGCCTGAAGCGCTTGCCGCTGAGCGCGATCGTGATGATGTGGAGCTAACGTTTAAAAGTGTCATCCCAGAACGTTAATGGCTCAATCACTGTGTAACGCGTAAACATCTATCCCTTTGCCTGCTCACGTCATCCTTCATGCTGATGGCATGAGCAGGCATTGTTATAAAATGAAGAAGGCTTTACAGGAAGCACAAAAACAACATGGCAAATGCTCAAAACAACATAGCAAACGATCAACAGGAATTGGTTCTAAAACGAGGGTTAAAGAATCGACATATTCAACTGATTGCGCTGGGTGGTGCGATTGGTACCGGATTGTTTTTAGGGATATCGCAGACTATCCAAATGGCAGGGCCGTCCGTTTTATTAGGCTATGCGGTTGCTGGAATGATTGCGTTTCTGATTATGCGACAGCTGGGTGAGATGGTGGTGGAAGAACCGGTAGCGGGTTCGTTTAGCCATTTTGCTTATAAGTACTGGGGCGATTTTGCGGGCTTTCTGGCTGGCTGGAACTACTGGGCGATGTTTATTCTGGTAGGGATGGCTGAACTGACGGCCGTGGGGATTTATATCCAATACTGGTGGCCTGAAACGCCAACCTGGCTGTCCGCCGCGATATTCTTCGTGCTGATCAACCTTATCAATCTGGTTAATGTGCGGATGTTTGGGGAAACGGAATTCTGGTTTGCCCTTATCAAAGTGCTTGCCATCGTTGGGATGATTGTCTTCGGCAGTTGGTTGCTGCTGAGTGGCAATGGTGGCGAAACGGCAACGGTGCGTAACTTATGGATCCATGGCGGATTCATGCCGAATGGCGCAAGTGGATTGATCATGGCGATGGCTGTGATCATGTTTTCATTCGGTGGTCTGGAATTGGTGGGTATTACTGCTGCTGAAGCAGCCGATCCGAAGCGTTCTATTCCTCAGGCGACCAATCAGGTGGTCTATCGCATCCTGATTTTCTATATCGGCGCGCTGTCTATTTTGTTATCGCTTTATCCGTGGGGAAATGTCGTCGATGGCGGGAGTCCGTTTGTCCTGATTTTCCAGGCGCTGAATAGCAATATAGTCGCAAACGTACTTAACATCGTAGTACTCACGGCAGCGTTATCGGTTTACAACAGCGGCGTGTACTGCAATAGCCGGATGCTGTACGGTTTGGCAAAACAGGGAAATGCGCCGAAATCTCTCGCGAAGGTCAACGCACGAGGTGTCCCCGTTCGTTCTATCGCGCTGTCAGCGTTAGCGACATCGTTCGGCGTCGCGATCAACTACCTGATGCCAGGCAAAGCCTTTGAGTTGTTGATGGCGCTGGTGGTTTCAACGCTGGTGATTAACTGGATCATGATTTGCTTTGCTCACCTGCGTTTTCGTCAGGCGATGATAGAGAAGGGCATTGTTCCTGCGTTTAAAGCCTTCTGGTATCCGTGGGGCAACTACCTGTGTCTGGCGTTTCTGGCAGGGATTCTGGTGATTATGCTGCTGTCTCCGGGGATTCGCATTTCGGTCATCTTAATTCCGTTCTGGATTGCCGTTATTTGGCTTGGTTTCCGATTCTCCCGCAAAAATAATGCATCGCTGAAGTCGGTGCAGACACAGTAAACCCCTCAGTAGCCTGTTCATCACGATGCAAAGATGAACAGGCTACCCATCCAGCTTTAACACGTAAGTTATAAGGTGTATTATTGCCCCGACGTTATCCGTGTCACGCTAATGCGCACCTTTAGTGTTCGCATCATGTGTATATATTTCACAGAGTAAAGAGAAATAGCAGGGGTAACACTTTTGATTTTCAATTGATATGCGATTTTTTGCATGTGAGCTTTCGTGTGGCTCACCACTGTAAATAAGGGAATTATAATGCCAGTTATCACTCTTCCTGATGGAAGTCAGCGTCATTACGACCACGCCGTTTCTCCCCTCGATGTTGCACTTGATATTGGTCCCGGTCTGGCAAAAGCCTGTATCGCAGGACGTGTCAATGGCGAACTGGTTGATGCCAGCGATAAGATCGATACCGATGCGCAGTTAGCTATCATCACCGCTAAAGATGAAGCCGGTCTGGAAATTATTCGCCACTCCTGTGCGCACCTATTGGGCCATGCGATTAAGCAACTGTGGCCAGATACCAAAATGGCGATTGGTCCCGTTATCGATAACGGTTTTTACTATGACGTTGATATCGACCGTACCCTGACTCAGGAAGATATTGAGCTGCTCGAAAAGCGTATGCACGAGCTTGCCGACACTGACTATGACGTCATTAAGAAAAAAGTCAGCTGGCAGGAAGCGCGCGATGCGTTCGCTGCACGCGGTGAGACCTACAAAATTGCGATTCTGGATGAGAACATCAGTCGCGACGATCGTCCGGGTCTGTATCACCATGAAGAATACATCGATATGTGCCGTGGTCCGCACGTACCGAATATGCGTTTCTGCCACCATTTCAAATTGCAGAAAACGTCCGGCGCTTACTGGCGTGGCGACAGCAAAAACAAAATGCTGCAACGCGTTTACGGCACCGCATGGGCAGATAAAAAGCAACTGGCTTCTTACCTGCAACGCCTTGAAGAAGCGTCTAAGCGCGACCACCGCAAGATCGGCAAACAGCTTGACCTGTACCATATGCAGGAAGAAGCACCAGGTATGGTGTTCTGGCACAACGACGGCTGGACGATCTTCCGCGAGCTGGAAGCGTTTGTACGCATGAAGCTGAAGTCGTACCAGTATCAGGAAGTAAAAGGTCCATTCATGATGGATCGCGTGATGTGGGAAAAAACTGGTCACTGGGAAAACTACAAAGAAGCGATGTTCACGACGTCATCAGAAAACCGTGAATACTGCATCAAGCCAATGAACTGCCCAGGCCACGTACAGATTTTCAATCAGGGATTGAAATCATACCGCGATCTGCCGCTGCGTATGGCCGAGTTCGGTAGCTGTCACCGTAATGAACCGTCAGGCTCTCTGCATGGCTTAATGCGCGTGCGTGGCTTCACTCAGGACGATGCGCACATCTTCTGTACGGAAGAGCAGGTTCGTGATGAAGTGAACAGCTGCATCAAGATGGTGTATGACATGTACAGCACCTTCGGTTTTGAAAAAATCGTGGTGAAACTGTCTACGCGTCCTGAAAAACGTATTGGTAGCGATGAGATGTGGGATCGCGCTGAGGCCGACTTGGCTGCCGCGTTGACTGAAAATAACATCGAATTCGCCTATCAGCCGGGTGAAGGGGCGTTCTACGGCCCAAAAATTGAATTTACCTTGCATGACTGTTTGGATCGTGCGTGGCAGTGTGGTACGGTGCAGCTCGACTTTTCATTACCGGGTCGTCTGAACGCGTCTTACGTTGGCGAAAGCAACGAGCGTCAGGTTCCGGTTATGATCCACCGGGCTATTTTGGGATCAATGGAGCGTTTTATCGGTATTCTGACCGAAGAATTCGCCGGTTTCTTCCCGACCTGGTTAGCCCCGGTTCAAGCGGTGATTATAAATATCACCGATAGCCAGTCTGATTATGTCAACGAATTGACCCGAAAACTGCAAGAAGCGGGCATTCGTGTAAAAGCAGACTTGAGAAATGAGAAGATAGGCTTTAAAATCCGCGAACACACTTTACGACGTGTTCCCTATATGCTGGTTTGTGGCGACAAAGAAGTCGAGGCAGGAAAAGTTGCTGTCCGTACTCGTCGTGGTAAAGACCTGGGGAGCCTGGACGTCAGTGAAGTCATCAGTAAGCTGCAGCAAGAGATTCGCAGCCGTAGTCTTCATCAATTGGAGGTATAGGTATTAAAGGCGGAAAACGAGTTCAACCGGCGCGTCCTAATCGCATCAACAGAGAGATTCGCGCACACGAGGTACGCCTATCAGGCGTCGAAGGCGAACAGCTGGGCATCGTAAGTCTAAATGAAGCATTAGAAAAAGCCGAAGAAGCAGGTGTTGATTTAGTTGAAATCAGTCCGAACGCCGAGCCGCCGGTTTGCCGAATTATGGATTACGGCAAGTTCCTTTATGAGAAGAGTAAGTCCACAAAGGAACAGAAGAAAAAACAAAAAGTTATTCAGGTCAAGGAAATCAAATTCCGACCTGGTACCGATGATGGCGACTATCAGGTCAAACTACGCAACCTGATTCGCTTTCTTGAAGACGGTGACAAAGCTAAAATCACACTGCGTTTCCGCGGTCGTGAAATGGCGCACCAACAGATTGGTATGGAAGTGCTTAACCGCGTTCGTGACGATCTGAGTGAACTGGCAGTTGTCGAATCCTTCCCATCGAAGATCGAAGGCCGCCAGATGATCATGGTGCTAGCACCGAAGAAGAAACAGTAAGGCATTCAAGTAGCAAGACCGTACAACCTTTGTGTTGTACGGCTTTGTTCGCCTTATCTGATTCGTTTTATTAACAATGCGAAGTGGAAATAACAATGCCAAAGATCAAAACAGTACGTGGCGCCGCTAAACGCTTTAAAAAAACCGCAAGCGGTGGTTTTAAGCGTAAGCATGCTAACCTGCGTCATATTCTGACCAAAAAGTCAACTAAGCGTAAACGTCACCTGCGTCCAAAAGGTCTGGTCTCCAAAGGGGATCTGGGTCTTGTTATCGCATGTCTGCCGTACGCATAAGTAACCTTTTTTTAATTCAGAATAAGACTTTAGGAGAGAGCATATGGCTCGCGTAAAACGTGGTGTAGTTGCCCGTGCACGTCACAAGAAAATATTGAAACAAGCGAAAGGTTACTACGGTGCCCGTTCGCGTGTTTATCGTGTTGCCTTCCAGGCAGTAATCAAAGCTGGTCAATACGCTTACCGCGACCGTCGTCAACGTAAACGTCAATTCCGCCAGCTGTGGATTGCACGTATCAATGCGGCAGCTCGTCAAAACGGCTTGTCTTACAGCAAATTCATCAACGGCTTGAAAAAAGCTTCTGTTGAAATTGACCGTAAGATTCTGGCTGATATCGCAGTATTCGATAAGTTAGCGTTCAGCGCGCTGGTCGAAAAAGCGAAAGCAGCACTGGCGTAAGTCAGTTGAGAGAGGGAGCTTTGGCTCCCTCTTTTCGTCGAGCACTACACGTTTAGTTTTTATTATTTACAAGACAAGGTAACGCAAGTATGAACGCTGCTATTTTCCGTTTCTTTTTTTACTTTAGCGCCTGAATTCAGGGGGCTTTGCGCGTAAGAAAAGAAACGAAAAGTAGCGCTTAAGCCTCCCATAGGGAGGCTTTTTTGTTTACAATAATCGGTTTTTACTCTTGTTTTTAGTAACATTTATCGTTTTGAGTAAAACGACATTCTTCAATCATGACCGTTGGCCACATAGGCAGAAAAAGAGGAACACAATGCCACATCTCGCAGAGCTGGTTGCCAAAGCCAGAACAGCTATAGAAGAGGCTCAGGATGTTGCCGCACTGGAAAATGTGCGCGTCGAATATCTGGGCAAAAAAGGTCACTTAACCCTTCAGATGACCTCGCTGCGCGAGTTGCCGGCTGAAGAACGTCCTGCGGCTGGTGCTGTCATTAACCAGGCTAAGCAAGATGTTCAGGACGCGCTGAATGCCCGTAAGCACATGCTGGAATCCGCTGAGCTAAATGCGCGTCTGGCGCAAGAAACCATCGACGTTTCCCTGCCGGGCCGAACCATTGAAAATGGTGGCTTGCATCCAGTGACGCGTACCATCGATCGCATCGAAACCTTTTTCGGCGAGCTGGGTTTTTCGGTTGTTACCGGGCCAGAGATCGAAGATGACTATCACAACTTTGATGCGCTGAATATTCCAGGGCATCACCCTGCGCGTGCTGATCACGACACGTTCTGGTTTGATGCTACACGCCTGCTGCGCACACAGACTTCCGGCGTTCAGATTCGTACCATGGAAAAGCAGCAACCGCCTATCCGTATCATCGCGCCGGGTCGCGTTTATCGTAACGATTACGATCAGACCCACACGCCGATGTTCCATCAGATGGAAGGGTTGATCGTCGATAAAGACATCAGCTTCACCAACCTGAAAGGCACGCTGCATGATTTCCTGCGTAATTTCTTTGAGGAAGATTTGCAGGTTCGCTTCCGTCCGTCTTATTTCCCGTTTACCGAACCGTCTGCTGAAGTGGATGTGATGGGTAAAAACGGTAAATGGCTGGAAGTTCTGGGTTGCGGCATGGTGCACCCGAATGTCCTGCGTAATGTCGGTATCGACCCAGAAGTGTATTCCGGCTTCGCGTTCGGTATGGGTATGGAGCGTCTGACGATGTTGCGCTATGGCGTGACCGATCTGCGTGCATTCTTCGAAAACGATCTGCGTTTCCTCAAACAGTTTAAGTAAGGCGGGTATACATCATGAAATTCAGTGAACTCTGGTTACGCGAGTGGGTAAACCCGGCAGTTGACAGTGAAACGCTATCTGAACAGATCACGATGGCAGGGCTGGAAGTGGATGGCGTTGAGCCGGTTGCTGGCGCATTCCACGGCGTGGTTGTCGGTGAAGTGGTTGAATGTGGGCAGCACCCGAACGCAGACAAACTGCGTGTGACGAAAGTCAATGTCGGCGGTGAGCGTCTGCTGGACATCGTCTGTGGTGCGCCGAACTGTCGTCTGGGCCTGAAAGTGGCGGTGGCGACGGTCGGTGCTGTGCTGCCGGGCGATTTCAAAATTAAAGCCGCTAAACTGCGTGGCGAGCCGTCTGAAGGCATGCTGTGCTCATTTTCCGAGTTAGGTATTTCCGACGATCATGATGGCATCATCGAACTGCCGTTAGACGCGCCGATTGGCACGGATATCCGTGAGTACCTGAAGTTGGATGACAACGCGATTGAAATCAGCGTGACGCCGAACCGTGCAGATTGCCTCGGTATCATTGGCGTGGCGCGTGATGTCGCCGTGTTGAATCAACTGGCGTTGAATGAACCGACTATTGAGCCCGTTGCCGCAACGATTCAGGATACTTTCCCGATTCAGGTCGATGCGCCGCAGGCATGTCCGCGTTACTTAGGCCGTGTGGTGAAAGGCATCAACGTTAAGGCGGCAACGCCACTGTGGATGCGTGAAAAGCTGCGCCGCTGCGGTATTCGTTCTATCGATCCAGTGGTTGACGTGACTAACTACGTTCTGTTGGAACTCGGTCAACCAATGCATGCGTTCGATCTTGACCGTCTCAACGGCGGCATTATCGTGCGTATGGCGACAGAAGGCGAAACGCTGACGCTGCTGGATGGTAACGAAGCGAAGCTGAATGCGGATACGCTGGTTATCGCTGACCAGCAGAATGCGCTGGCGATGGGCGGTATCTTTGGCGGTGAGCATTCTGGCGTCAATGAAGAAACGCAAAACGTTCTGCTGGAATGCGCTTATTTCAACCCGCTGTCGATTACCGGACGTGCACGTCGTCACGGTTTGCACACCGATGCCTCTCACCGCTACGAGCGTGGCGTTGATCCCGCGTTACAGCACAAAGCCATTGAACGCGCGACTCGCCTGCTGATTGATATCTGTGGTGGTGAAGCGGGTCCGGTGGTTGATGTGACCAGCGAGGCAGACTTGCCGACGCGCGCAACGATTACGCTGCGCCGTGAAAAGCTGGATCGTCTGATTGGCCATGTGATTGCCGATGAGCAGGTGAGCGATATTCTGCAACGTCTGGGCTGTAACGTCGCGAAAACCGATGCAGGTTGGCAGGCGACGGCACCGAGCTGGCGCTTCGACATGGAAATTGAAGAGGATCTGGTTGAAGAAGTCGCGCGTATTTACGGCTATAACAACATTCCGAATATTCCGACTCAAGCGCCATTGATTATGACCTCGCATCGCGAAGCGTCACTGTCATTGAAGCGCGTGAAGACATTATTAGTCGATCACGGGTATCAAGAAGCAATTACTTACAGTTTTGTTGACCCGAAAATTCAAGGGTTAATCCACCCTACTGAGGCATCTCTGAGCCTGCCGAGCCCGATTTCTGCAGAGATGTCGGTGATGCGTTTATCGCTGTGGAGTGGCTTGCTGAGTGCTGCGGTGTATAACCAAAACCGTCAACAAAGCCGCCTGCGCCTGTTTGAAAGTGGCCTCCGTTTTGTACCGGACACCAGTGCTGACCTGGGTATTCGTCAGGATCTGATGCTGGCGGGTGTGATTACTGGCACCCGTTATGAAGAGCATTGGGATCTGGCGCGTCAGGCCGTTGACTTCTATGATTTAAAAGGCGATTTGGAAGCGGTACTGGCATTGACGGGCAAGTTGTCTGAGATTGAGTTCAAAGCCGAAAATAATCCGGCATTGCATCCAGGACAAAGTGCTGCTATTTATCTGTGCGGAGAACGCATTGGATTCATTGGCGTTATTCACCCAGAACTGGAGCGCAAGTTGGATCTCAACGGGCGCACCGTGGTGTTCGAATTGTTGTGGGATAAGGTCGCAGACCGCGTATTGCCTGAGGCGAACGAGATTTCCCGCTTCCCGGCGAACCGTCGCGATATCGCCGTTGTGGTCGCTGAAAATGTCCCTGCGGGTGATATTTTGGCTGAGTGTAAGAAAGTTGGCGCAAATCAGTTAGTTGGCGTAAACTTATTCGACGTGTACCGAGGGAAGGGCGTAGCGGAAGGTTATAAGAGTCTGGCTATCAGTCTGACCCTGCAAGATACCACGCGTACACTGGCAGAAGAGGAAATTGCCGCTACCGTTGCAGAATGCGTAGCAGCATTAAAACAGCGATTCCAAGCATCCTTGAGGGATTGAACCTATGGCGCTTACTAAAGCTGAAATGTCAGAATACCTGTTTGAGAAGCTCGGGCTGAGCAAACGGGATGCCAAAGAGCTAGTCGAGCTGTTTTTTGAAGAAGTTCGTCGCGCTTTGGAAAATGGCGAGCAGGTCAAGTTGTCAGGTTTTGGCAATTTTGATTTGCGAGACAAGAACCAACGTCCGGGACGTAACCCAAAAACTGGCGAAGATATTCCGATTACGGCGCGCCGTGTGGTCACGTTCCGTCCGGGGCAAAAGCTAAAAAGCAGGGTAGAGAACGCCTCTCCCAAAGAGTAACAGAGTCACCCAAAAAGGCCGCGCAAGCGGCCTTTTCCTATCTTATTCGTCTTCACATTATCTATTTCAACGTCGATTCGGTATCTGCTGGTGCAGTATGCTGCGAGGCTAAACGCGTTGCCCGTCCATTTGGCGCTTTTGGCGCAGTCTCTTTTTTCGGATAGTCCGGCACTGGTCGATGGTCGTCAATTAAATGGCGTATTGCCAGAATCGGGTGGCGCAACAACATCCGTGGCCCCGACCAGCGCATAATCGCTTTGATCGCCTCACGTCGGGCGGGTTGATAGCAGTGAATGGGGCAATGCTTACACGCGGGTTTATCTTCGCCGAATTGGCAGCGTTCCAGACGCTTGATGGCGTAGTTGAATAAGTCTTTATGCTGCGCGTTATCGTCGGTTTCAGGATGATGCTTTTCATACAGCGCGATCATCAATCCGACGGTACGGATCTCCCGCTGTCGGTATTTTCCCAGGGGTTTTCTCGCCATGTGTGTCATGTCCTGATGAAATTATAATAAATGTATTTTAAATGCAATTTATTGCAAGGGAAACCTCTGAAGTCACATCTATGTGGGAAAAGGCAGTGAATAACACCGTTTGAGGATGTTGGCAAAAATAGTGGGGCGGTAGCAACGGATAGATCGTAAAGACGCTATAAACACATCCCTGTGCGCTCGACTTGCGCCATCCATGGCGCAAACGCTTTACTCTTCTATTCCGTTACTACCGTTTTCGTTCGAAAAATAGGTTTGTCAGCAGTCTGAGGTGAGGAGGTAATCAGGCCTGACCGAACTGCGCCTGATGTAATCTGGCATAGATACCACTTTGTTCCAGCAGCACCTGATGGCTGCCTTGCTCAATAATGCTGCCGTTATCCACCACCACAATGCGTCCCGCGTTCTGTATGGTGGCCAGCCTGTGGGCGATAACCAACGTAGTGCGGCCAGTAGAAAGTTCGCTGAGCGACTGCTGTATTGCTTGCTCCGTTGCGGTATCCAGCGCAGATGTCGCTTCGTCCAGAATTAGGATCGGCGGGTTTTTCAGGAAGATTCGTGCGATAGATAAACGCTGCTTTTGCCCACCTGATAGCTTAACGCCGCGTTCGCCGACCACGGTATCCAGTCCTTCAGGCAGGTTTTCGATCAGCTCATCTAACCGCGCACGTCGTGCGGCCACCATGATTTCGTCATCACTGGCATCAAGTTTGCCGTAGGCGATGTTTTCCCGAATGGTGCCGCCGAACAGGAAGACATCCTGCTGTACGATGCCGATTTGGCTGCGTAGCGATGCCTGCGTCATCTGGCGGATATCCATGCCGTCAATGGTGATGGTGCCGCTGGTTAAATCGTAGAAACGGGGCAGCAGGGAACAGAGGGTAGTTTTGCCCGCGCCGGAGGGGCCGACAAATGCCACGGTTTCTCCTGCGCGAATCGACAGATCGATATTACGCAGAATCGGACGATCGGCGGAATAACCAAAGCTCACCTGATTAAAGCGGATATCGCCTTTCAGCGGCCCAGCATCATGCGCATCGGGAGCGTCGGCAATCTCGGGAACGGTGTCGATCAGCTGAGTAAAGCGTTTGAATCCCGCAATACCTTTGGGATAGCTCTCCAGCACCGAAGTAATTTTGGCGACCGGACGGAAGAAAACTTCAATCAGCAGCAGGAAACCGATAAAACCACCGTAGGTGAGTTCCCCCTGAATCACGTACCAAATACCGGCCAGCATCACGATAAGCTGTATCAGGCGCGTGCTAAGGTAACTGAGCGTCATACTGGCGGTCATGATGCGATAGGCCTGCAACTTGGTACGGCGGTAGTTTTCGTTATCGTTGGAGAACAGTTTCTTCTCATGCGCTTCATTGGCAAAAGCTTTCACGACGCGGATGCCCCCAACGCTTTCCTCAATTCGGGCGTTGAAGTTGCCAACCTGACCGAATAGCTGACGCCAGGTTTCCGTCATGCGGGCACCATAGCGGCTGACGAGAAACGTCATGAAAGGCACGATAATGATCGTCAGCAGCGCCAGATTCAGGTGAACCGTCGCCATCAGGATGAACGCACCAATAAACGTCATGATCGCGAGGAAGAGGTCTTCTGGGCCGTGGTGGGCAATTTCCCCGACTTCTTCCAGATCTTTGGTGACGTGGGTGATGATATGGCCGGTCTTCATATTGTCGTAGTAACGGAACGGCAAATTTTGCAGATGCTCAAATGCCTGCCGCCGCATATCGGTTTCAATACCGACGCCCAGCGCATGTCCCCAATAGTTGACGATGGCCATTAGCGCGGTATTTAGCAGATACACCGCCAATAGCGCCACCGACGCTAACAGGATCAGCGACCAGTCTTGAGCCGGCAACAGTTTGTCGATGAACGCTTTAATCGCCATCGGAAACCCTAATTCAAGCAGACCAGCGATAATGGCACAGCCGAAATCGAGGACGAATAACCCTTTGTAAGGGGAATAGTAGGAAAAGAAACGCCTTAACATGTGTGACTATTTTTTAGGTAACGAAATGTGGGGACGACTATAGCAGGTTAGCGTGAAGAATGTGACCGCGAGCAGATTAGGGTTTTGTTAGCGGTAAATCCAGCCGAAAACAGCAGGGCGGCGGAAGATCAGCTCGTGGGCGAGCGTGTTGCATACCAGCAGAGCAGTGAACCTGCCGTGACCATGGCGACGCCTTGCCAGAATGAAATAGCGGGAGTGATGTTGAGCCAGAGCGCGGCCAGAAGTGTGGAAAGCACGGGCGTGAAATAAGAGGCGGTTGCCAGCAACGTCAGGTTGCCATGCTGAATACCGATATTCCAGACGGAATAGGCTAATGCGGTCGATGTGCCCATAAAGAGCAGTTGCAGCGAACTCGGTAAGGTTAATGAAATCGCCCCTTCGGCACTGAAGGCATACTGAATCCATAGCACGAGGGATGAGACGAAGAAGAACAGCGAGACGCCGCTTTTTCCCTGCCCATAACGCTTGGTGATATTGCAGTAGAGCGCCCAGGTCAGGGCCGCAGAAAACGCCAGACTGTAGGCCTGCGGGTTAGCCAAAATGTTGTTCCACAGGAGTGCTGGTGTCCAGTCGCTTTCTCCTTTCATAATCCACACGATGCCGCCTAGCGAGAGCGCAAGGCCGGGCCAGAGCAGGAAACGGCTTTTCTGCTGATTGATAAAAAGAGAAAAGAACACGGTCAAACTGGGCCATAAATAGTTAATCATCCCTATTTCTATCGCCTGCATGCGGCTACTCGCTAGCCCGATGGACAGCGACAGAAATATCTCATAGCAGACAAACATCGCGCCGCCTGCGAATAAATAAATTCTGGGCAGCGTTTTAATGCGAGGAATGCCATAAAAAGCCAGTAGACATAGCGTGCTGGTGGAATAAATCATCGCTGCGCCGCCGATGGGACCGAGTGCTTCTGTCAGGCTACGGATAAGCCCGACGGATGTGCTCCATAAAACGATCGCCAGTAAGCCCGTGAGCGTGGCGCGCTGTGGCGTCATATTCATACCTGATTATGAGGACTGTGCAAAAAAATCAAACCGGATGCTGTTACCTGCATCCGGTAGTGCTCATTGCGATGGTTTACCGCCAGAAGTCATCAAAAACGGTAATCGGCGGACGACGCTTGTGTTCGGTTTTACGATACCAGTTTTCGATAATGGCTGCATCGTTAGCCTCGATCTGCTTGCCTTCCAGATAGTCGTCGATCTTTTCATAGGTGACACCCAGCGCGACTTCATCGGGGAGAGACGGACGGTCTTCTTCCAGATCGGCGGTCGGGGCTTTGGTATAAAGATGAGAAGGGCAGCCAAGTTCGCGCAATAGCGCTTTACCCTGACGCTTATTCAACCGGAAAATCGGGTTGATATCGGTACCGCCATCACCGTATTTGGTGAAAAAGCCCGTTACCGCCTCTGCTGCATGATCGGTGCCGACGACAAGCCCGGCATTCATGCCCGCGATGCTGTACTGCGCTTTCATGCGTTCTCTGGCTTTCTCGTTGCCTTTTACAAAATCGGAAAGCTCCACGCCAATGGCACGTAAGGTGGCCTCACTGGCTTCAATCGCGGGCTTGATATTGACGGTTAGTACGCGGTCTGGTTGGATAAAGGCGATGGCATCCTGACAATCGGCTTCATCCGCCTGCACGCCGTAAGGCAGTCGAACGGCGATGAACTGATAGCGAGAATTTCCGGTCTCATTGCGTAATTCCGTGATAGCCGTCTGGCACAGTTTGCCGGTCAGCGTAGAATCCTGACCACCGCTGATGCCCAAAACTAACGACGTAACGAACGGGTGAGCATTCAGATAATTCTTTAAAAAATCAACGCTAACACGGATTTCCTGTGCTGGATCGATGCTGCTTTTCACTCCCAACGCAGTGATAATGTCGTTTTGTAATGACATGCCATCCCCTCCTGAACTTATTGATACTGCAAAAGAATTATTACGATAGCCTGAGTGTAAAACGAATTGGCGTGAAGAAAAAGAACAAGCTGTCAGGTAGTCATTTTCCCTATAGATAACCCGTTTTCGACTATCGGCCAATATGTTACATCTCGGCTTTATGATTTGAAAAAGTGGTCGCCGCCGACTAGCCTTAGGGTGACCCATTAATAATGAGGTGATGAGATGAAGAATAACAGATTACTGGTATGTATTGCGGCAGCAGGTGCTGTCATGCTGGCGGGATGTTCGGCTTATAACAAGGCAGAAAGCTATGTCAATGAGCCCGTGGTGAAAGATGTGAAAGTGGGAATGACGAAGCAGCAGGTTCATCAACTCGCCGGTAGCGGAGTGGAAAAACGTCTGGTAAATGCCAAAGGCACCTGTAGCGATTATCTGCTGAAAAACCGCGATGGTACTGCGCAGAACTATTTCGTTAGCTACGGCGAAACGGGTCAGGTTCTCAATAAAGGCTTCCAGAGCTGTCAGGCTTATGACACAAACCCACAGCGCTAAGTAGCCTGATGGCACGGTATTATTGATTAGAAGATCGTCATAAAAAACGTAGGGAACGTTTTTCAACGTTGCGTAGCAACGGCCCGTAGGGTGACGGGCAAGGATGTCCGTCATAAAAAAACGCCGACAGCATCAGCCGTCGGCGTTTTCTTTTGTGCAGCAAATGCAGCTTAGCGGTTCGTCAACTCAGCGTCATCCTGCGCGTTGAAAACCGTTTTGTCCGTCTGCTTCATCAACTGGCTGGTGACAGTACCGGCCGTCATGGATCCGCTGACGTTAAGCGCCGTACGGCCCATATCGATAAGCGGTTCAATGGAGATGAGCAGCGCGACAAGCGTCACCGGCAGCCCCATCGCGGGCAGAACGATTAACGCGGCAAAGGTGGCACCGCCGCCCACACCGGCTACGCCAGCAGAACTGATGGTGACAATACCGACCAGCGTCGCGATCCAGACAGGATCCAGCGGGTTGATGCCGACCGTTGGCGCGACCATCACGGCCAGCATCGCTGGGTAAAGCCCCGCACAGCCGTTCTGACCGATTGTCGTGCCGAAAGACGCCGCAAAGCTGGCGATAGATTGCGGTACGCCAATGCGGCGCGTTTGCGCCTCAATGCTGAGTGGAATCGTCGCCGCGCTGGAACGGCTAGTAAACGCGAACGTCAGTACCGGCCAGACTTTGCGATAAAAACGGGCCGGATTGATGCCTGTGAACGAGAGAATCAGTGCATGGACACCGAACATAATCGCTAGACCCAGATAGGACGCGACAACGAAGCTGCCCAGCTTGAGGATGTCTTGCAGGTTAGAACTGGCGACCATCTTGGTCATCAGCGCCATGACGCCATACGGGGTCAACTTCATCACCAGACGAACGAGCTTCATCACCCAGGATTGCAGTGTATCAATGGCGGTTAAAACGCGTTCGCCTTTGACCGCATCATCTTTCAGCAGCTGTAACGCCGCAACGCCAAGGAACGCGGCGAAGACGACGACGCTGATGATAGACGTCGGGTTAGCACCAGTCAGTTCAGCAAACGGATTTTTAGGAATGAATGACAGGATAAGCTGAGGCACGTTAAGGTCAGCGACTTTACCGGCATAGTTGCTTTCAATCGTCGTTAATCGCGCGGTCTCTTGCGCACCTTGCACCAGCCCGGTAGCCGTCAGGCCAAACAGGTTAGTCACAAAAACGCCGACCAACGCGGAAATCAGCGTGGTGATCAATAGGGTGGAAAGCGTCAACACGCTGATTTTCCCTAATGACGAGGCATTATGCAGTTTGGCAACGGAATTGAGGATGGAAATAAAGACCAGCGGCATGACGATCATCTGTAACAGCTGCACATAGCCATTACCTACGATGTTAAACCATGAGATGGACTGCTTAACAACCGGGTTGTCGCCGCCATAAATCAGATGCAGTGCAAGACCAAATAGCACCCCGACAACCAAACCCAGCAACACTTTCTTTGCCAGACTCCAGGATGGGTTACGGCTGGCGTAACCTAATCCGAGCAGTAATACGACAAATAGCAGAATATTTATGAGTAGCGGAAAATTCATCCGGCTTTGCTCCCTATCAGTGAGTCGCGTCACGCTGCCACGATCTCGCGCGGTAATGCAGAACGGCGGAGGTAGCGTGATTTTTTGCGATGAAAAATAACAAACGCGCACAGGATAGCAGGTCTTTTGCCATCATGTTACAGGGATATGTCTGACGGTAGCTAACGCTGTTACTTCACGTATTGGAAGAGGTAGGTTTGCGCTGACTGCAAAAAGCGAAATGACTGCTCATAGGTGCAGCAATCCAGATTCTTTTGTGGCTGATACAGCGAAAAAACGATACAGGCAAGACACAGAAAACGTTCCAACTGATTGCCTTTCTGACTGTTTAAAATCGGCAAGCGGAAACGCCAGCGACAGGGCCAGAGCAGGGGAACGCCCGAGGGCGTCAGCATATCCGCGAGAATGTGGCTCAGATAACCGACGATCATGGCATGGTAGGCATCGGTCGGAATCGGCCAGTCTGGCGGCAGGCGCGTCTGAATAAAGAAAATACCGGCGGCGATGGCAAGGAGGCTGTGCGTAAACCCGCGATGACCAAAGAGGCGAGCAATGGGCGAAGAAAGCCACTTCAGGCGCTGCCCGAGGACGGATTTAGGGTGATCGATATCGGGCAGCAGCGCGGTAAGGAGTGCACCGGGAATAATGTGCCACCAGTCTCCGGTAGCCAGCGCAGGCGATAACTCAACTTTCTTAGCCAGAATCGCGCAGGCAACAGAAAACAGCAGGTGTCCTTCCGCAGTCATGAAACTTCTCAAATAAAACTGTTATTTTATACAGTATAAGAGATTATCCCTGCCTGCGGAAGCGGTGACGGCGTAATGATTTATTTCGGCTGTTCGTTATTTACCGGTAAAACACGCAGCCAGTTGTCCAGCAACTGAGGCCAGGCAACTGCAGGAAGTCCTTTGGTGCCGCGCAGGCCAAAACCGTGTTTACCTTTCTCAAATAGATGCATTTCGACCGGAATCTGTTTTTCCCGTAGCGCGCTGAACATCACCAGACTGTTATCAACCGACACTGACGGATCGTCAACGGCATGCACCAGAAACGTGGGAGGCGTCTGAGCGGTAACCTGCTTCTCTGGAGAATAGCGCAGCACCTGCGCTTCTGTTGGCTGTTCGCCGATTAGCTGTTTGCGCGAACCTGCG
This sequence comes from Pectobacterium polaris, assembly GCF_002307355.1. Classification (NCBI taxonomy): domain Bacteria; kingdom Pseudomonadati; phylum Pseudomonadota; class Gammaproteobacteria; order Enterobacterales; family Pectobacteriaceae; genus Pectobacterium; species Pectobacterium polaris. Next base: position 3,360,913 of record NZ_CP017481.1, read on the forward strand.
TGCGCAATATCCGCTTGCATAGAAATGACGGGGTACATCAGCACCATGAAGTCAGGGCGTGCGCTTACGCTGTCAATGGCATCCGTCGCGGAGTAAACGGACTGGGCGAATCGGGTTCCAAGGCTGGCTGCAACATGACCACCAGCGGAGAATCCCATAATACCAATACGCTGTGGGTTAATGTGCCACTTCTCTGCGTTGGCTCTCAAGGTTCTGATTGCACGCTGGGCATCGGCTAACGGGGCGTCCGCGCCTTCTTTATGGCCTTCACCGGGCATGCGATAAGTCATCACGAAAAGGGTATAGCCCTGTTGATTAAAGAACGGTGCGAGATCGCTGCCTTCCTTATCCAACACGACGCGCTGATAAGAACCGCCGGGCGTAATGAGCAAAGCCATGCCATTGGGCTTCTCTGCCGGATAAACAGTAATTTCGGGGCTGCGAATACCGGTTGCTGCTCGATCGGGAAGAGAGGGGTCTTTGCTGCGCTCGACCACTTGCGGCTGTACCGTTGAAGAAGAGGCACCCGGCGCTTCACCGTGTGGCCAGACAGGAAAAACAGGTTGAGCGTAACTTAATCCATTTACAGACATCATAATGGCCCCGACAAGCAGAGAACGAACAATCATGATAGATCACCTGACAAAGGGAAGGAGGGGGAAATCGTTGGGCGGTGGTAAAAAATAGGGTAGCCATCACATCGGAGAAAAAATGACTACCCTGAACCGCAAACTTTAATAAAGAAATAACATTCATACACGAAGAGGGTAAATCAGACACAGCAATTCCAACAGCTAAAACGTATGTGGCTAAATCGCATTTAACGACACCACATGTAACAACGAAACGTAACTAACTTGCTTAACCTACGACGGACATCATAATAAAGGGATGCTAATGATAAAATTGAATGAATCAATTAACAATAACATCCCTTTTGCCAACTAATAACGCTTATTTAAATAACAAAGCCGTTATTAGAAGCTGTATTGCACACCAACACGGTAACGAGTTTGACGCTCGTCAGTAGTTTTACTGCCGGAAACGTTACCGATAGCCATATAAGGCTTCCAGTTTTTATCCAGTTTGTATGACAGTTTTACGTCGTGTGCAATGTCATAATTTTCATTATCTGCAAGAGGGGTATAAGCTGTAGAATTTGATTTTTTATAATCAAACTCATAGTCAACCTGGAAGTCTTTCAGGAATTTATAGCTGACTACCGCTGTCAGGTTATAACCATTCTCTGAGGTTTCTTTTGTCGTCCCGATATTTTTGCTATAGCGTTTGTAATAAGGGCGATAACGCAGTGAGGTCGAAACGTCGTCAGTGATATTCACTTTACCACGTAGGTAAGGACGATAATTATTAGAGTCTGAGCTTGAATCTAAAGAGAAACCTGGTTCCAAAGAGAAAGTTTTGTTGAAGTTGTAAACATAGCTGGCAACTACTTCTGTGCCGTTGCTGACGGTTTCATGGAAAGGCTGATCTTTCTTATCTGCACCAGTCCATTTCGCTTCTACTGATAAACCAAAGCCGCTTGCAAATCGGTGTGACATTGAAAGACGGTCTTTATGCGTATTACCGACTTTATCTTGCATTTCATGACGGTAATCGAGCGTCACAGCCATTGCATTCACACTAATTAATGACGTAACTGCCAGAGCTAGTAATTTAACTTTCATTGTTATATTCCCTACTGGTTAGGATATCTCTAATAAAAAACACGCATTATGCTTTTTGGGACAAGTTCTATTCTATTTATTATTAAATTACGTTCTGTGATCGAGATCGGTTTGGGTAACAAAAAGTAAAATGGGGTTTCAAATTGTGAGGGAGATCGAATTGGATATGGCGGTTGTTTTAATTTAAATGAAAAATCCCTGCCGTCAGTGCGGCAGGGATGAATTACAGCCTAAAACATGTACGACATTATTTCATTGCACGTTTCAGAATACGCTCTGATTGACGCTGGAAGTATTTCGCCGCGTCTTCCACTGATTTCTGACCGTAATCGATAGACTGGATGGTATCACCAAACAGAGAAACGATTTGTGGGTCATCGAAATAAGGGGAAACAGCAACGTCATGCGGCAGAGACAGCGCCAGTTTCAACCCAGAAACCGCTGGTGCATCGTCTTTGATGATGCCATCAGCCGTCAGTTGAGCCACGGCGGCTTTACTCAACGGTACGCCACGTTCCAGACCCAGCGCCTGAGCACCTTCTTTGCTGTTCAGCAGGAAGTTGATCAACTGAGCAGACTCTTTAGGATGCTTGGTTGACTTACCGATAGACAGCATCTGTGCAGGTTTGAAGAACAAGCCGGCATCTTTCGCACCAGGCAGCATCGGATAGTTACCCAATGCCAGTTTTGCTGGTGGTTGCAGGTTGTCAGAGTACTTAGTAATGGTGGAGTTCCACATGTAAGTACCAGACCACTCGCCGTTGATCCATGGCTTCATCTCATACATGTTGCTCTTGCCGAAAGAGGCATAGTATTTCGCATCAGGCATGACATGGCTGTCGATCAGTTTCTTATACATGCCAAAGAATTCAACCCATTGCGCATCGGTGTAGGCGAATTTTTGACTTTTTACATCAATAGCAGGGATGTTGTATTTCTGAACCATGTAAGAGTTCAGCAGAGCCAGAGAATCCTGGTGTTCCAATACGATAGGGTAGTATTGGTCGCCCAGTTTTTCTTTGAACACTTTACCGGCGTTCAGCAGCTCGTCCCAGGTTTTCGGATATTCCAGTCCCGCTTTTTGCCAGCTTTCGGTGTTGAAGTAGAACACGCGAGCAGTAACAGAAATTGGAATACCGTTCAGTTTGCCGTTGACTGTGGTGTTTTGCAGTTCTTTTGACTCGAACTGGGTCAGATCCAGAGAATCTTTAACCTTGTTCAGATCGTAAAAACCATCGCCGTTTTTAGAGAAAATCGGCAGCCAGTTCCAGTTGGTCTGCATCACATCTGGCTCGGTGTTACCGGCAATCTGTGTTGTCAGACGAGACAGGTGACCATCCCAGCCGGTGTATTCCGCTTTCACGGTGATGTTTGGATGCTGCTTATGGAACTCTTCAATCGCTTTGAGCGTCTGCTGGTGACGGCTGTTGCCGCCCCACCAGGACATTCTCAATTCAACATTATCAGCGGCTAAAGACGGCATTGCCACTAACGCCAGAGATGAAACTATTAACGTGTGTAGGATCGCTTTTTTCATCGGTTACTACTCCTGTTAAAGAGAGATATTTTTTTCTGTTTTTGCATCAAAAATATGGCATTTTTCCATGTCGAACTGGAAATACACCGGACGATGCAGGCCCTTCTCAATAATCAGCCGACCTTCGTCATAAGGAATGCGGCTGGTTAATTCAAAGCCATCGACTTTAATGTACATAAAGAATTCGTGACCCATGTTTTCTACGCGAACCAGCTCACCCTGTGAGTGGCTGCCTTCAAATGGCGTATCTGACACGGAAACATAGTCTGGGCGAACGCCGAAGAATACGTCTTGTCCTACATAGCTGCGGACTTTGTCTTGCTTCGCGCTGTTTAACACCAGCGCGTTATTACCCACTACAACGCCAATCTGACCGTCTTTCTCGACCAGTTTACACGGCTTAATGTTCATTTCTGGTGAGCCAATGAAGCCAGCAACGAACATGTTGACAGGGAAGTGGTACAGGTTATCCGGCGTATCGACCTGCATGATGTGACCGAGTTTCATGACGCAGATACGGTCGCCCATGGTCATTGCTTCAGTCTGATCGTGGGTAACATAGACCGTTGTTGCTGCTTTACCGCTTTTCTTCAACTGTTTATGCAGGTCAGAAATACGGATACGCATCGAAGCACGCAGTTTCGCATCCAGGTTAGACAATGGTTCGTCAAACAGGAACACATCTGGTTTTTTAACGATGGCGCGGCCTACGGCCACACGCTGTGCCTGACCACCAGACAGCTGGCGCGGCAGACGATCCATCAGGTCTTCCAGCTCCAGAATTTTGGACGCTTCAGCGACCTGTGCTTCAATTTGCTCTTTAGGCAGTTTGCTCAGCTTCAGACCAAATGCCAGATTCTCTTTTACCGTCATGTGAGGGTAGAGGGCGTAGTTCTGGAACACCATGGCAATGCCACGCTCTTTTGGCGCCAGATTGTTAACAACGCGCTCGCCGATACGGACTTCACCGCCGCTGATGGTTTCCAGACCCGCCAGCATACGCAGCGTAGTGGATTTCGCACAGCCAGACGGGCCGACGATAACCATGAATTCACCATCTTTAATGGTCAGGTCGATGCCGTGAACCGCTTTGAAACCGTTGGTGTATACTTTTTCCAACTTTTTGAAAATAACTTCAGCCATGATAAATCCTCTATTAACCTTTAATTCCGCTGCTGGTCACGCCTTGTACGAAGTAACGCTGTGCCAGGAAGAAAACAATAATGGATGGCAGAATGGAGATGCTGGACATGGCCAGGATTTCATTCCACGGAGCGCCTTCAGTAACGTCGATAGACATTTTCAGCGCCAGCGCAATCGGATATTTATCCACGCTATAGACATAAATCAGCGGACCGATGAAGTCGTTCATTGACCACATGAACTGGAACAGCGCAACAGAGATGATGGCTGGTTTCAGAATCGGCACGACTACATACCACAGCACCTGGAAGGAGTTACAGCCATCGATCTGGGCAGCTTCTTCCATATCACGTGGTACACCACGCAGGAACTGGATCAGCATGAACACAAAGAACCCTTGTGTTGCAAACGCCAGCGGCAAATACAGTGGTAGATAGCTGTTCAGCATGCCCATTTCACGGAACATGAGGTACTGCGGAATCAACAGTACGGTGCTTGGCAACAGCATGGTGGTAATCAGCGTGGCAAACCAGAAGTTCTTCCACGGAATGTCAAAGCGAGCGAAGCCATAAGCCACAATCACCGAGGAAATGACGGTCAGAACCACTTTCGGAATCACATACTGGAAAGTGTTAATCATGTAGTGACCGAAGTTATATTCCGTACCGGTTTTCCAACCGTTAACGAAACCGTCCCATGTGGCGTGTTCTGGCCACAGGCCCAGTGTCGTGAAGATCTCGTGGTTCGGTTTGAACGACGCTGAGAACATCCACGCCAGTGGGTAAAGCATCAGCAAGCCAACGAACAGCAGAACCACGTAACGGATGGTGGCACTGAGTTTCTCTTTACGCAGCGTACGGCGTACTTCTGCAGCGGCAATTTCTTGTGCTGTAGTCAGGTTTGAATGCATGTCAGCCATTTTTTCCTCCTTTATCAGCGGAGTAGAACACCCAGTATTTCGACGACTTAAAGGAGATAGACGCAAATACCGCAACAACCAGGAACAGAACCCATGCCAGTGCAGCACCGTAGCCCATATCAAAATACTTGAACGCCGTATCATAGATATAGAGCGAGAACAGGTAGGTATAGTGCGTTGGACCGCCGCCAGTAATGACGTAAGGTGCCGTAAACTCCTGGAATGCCTGAGTGGTCTGCATGATAAAGTTAAAGAAAATAACCGGTGTAATCAGCGGTACCGTTACTTTCAGGAACATTTGCCATTTGGATGCACCGTCGATCATGGCGGCTTCATACTGTGATTGCGGAACGTTCTGCAATGCAGCAAGGAAGATAACCATGGCGGAACCAAACTGCCATACGCGCAGCAGGGTTACCGACATCAGTGCCAGCGACGGTTCGCCCAGCCAGTTGATAGCGTCAAAGCCAAATACGCCGAGGAAGCTGTTCAGCAAGCCATCGATGGCGAACAGAGCACGCCACAGAACGGCGATTGCCACGCTGCTACCCAGAATAGAAGGCACATAGTAAGCAGTACGGAAGAAACCGATACCACGTAATTTGAAATTAAGTACAAACGCAATTAACAGTGCGAAGATTAATTTCAATGGAATGGTCAGAAATACATAGGCAAAGGTGACGCCCATTGATTTCCAAAAGAGATCATCCTCCATGAACATACGGTGATAGTTCTCAAGACCCGTAAATTCAGGCGGATTTATCAAATCATACTCAGTAAAACTGAGGATAAATGACGAAACAAAGGGGAAAGCGGTAAAAACTATCAGCCCTATAATATAGGGGGAGATATAGGCTAACCCCAGCATTCTGTTTTCATTCATAATGCTTACCTATTGATTAATTGTGAACCATTAAAAAAAACATAAAATTAAGCTGTTAATAACTCTGGATAAATTAATTCCACGTCATAAACAATTCTATTTTCCCCGTTAACGTGAAAATCACCGTGAACATATCCACCTTGTGTCAGATACGGCGGGATATCGTTTAATTTGTTGCGACAAGCGGCAACGAAAGTCAGTAAAGCCAGCGGATAGCTATCATCCAGACGAACATAACGATGCTGTGCGGAGCGAACGAACAAACCACGATGGAAATGTTGTTCAAACAGAACGCCAGCCAACTGCGCGGCGTAATGTGCCCAGGATTCTGATTGTTTGTGATCGGCCAGTTCAATGACGGTCAACAAGAGTAATGGGCTGGCGATGTGCTGAATGTCTTCTTTGTTCAGCCGCGTCAGCATGGTGTTAACCAGAGCGTACAGGTCCTCATCGCCACTCAGACGATAAGCACGAACCAGCGGTAATAAATAATCACCTTCTAATGCAAACGGTTTTAATTCCGTTCCCGCTTTGCCGTAATAGCCATCGCGTTTAAAACGGTAGCCTGTCATGTCCTGGCCGTTGTTCCACATTGGGCGCAACGTGTTGCTGGTGACATCGTAGGCGTACTGATAGTAATTTTTTAACCCTGAAATAACCCAGTCCAGCATTTCTGCATCAGGCTGCGTGCGGAGAATATCCAGCATTGCCAGTGGGTTATCAATCAGCAGTGGGCGCATATCACGGAACAGCACATTGGCTTCACGTGCAATTTCACCGAACTCTGGGCCAAACTGGCGTTGGGCGCGATCGCCAAACCAGGACTGCGTCTGATTGTCGTCTTCCGGCACCGGTTGGCGCTGCTGTGGTGAACTGAACTGATACACGGGCATACCGGTTTCTGGGTTGCGGGCCAAAACGTATTGGCGATAAAGATGCTTACCCCAGGCCGCGGCGTGACTATCGCCCGTGTATTCTGCGTATTTGAACGCGGCATAAATCAGGTCTGTGCCAGCATTAACAAAAGTCAGTCCCTTCGTTAATGGCAGAACAGGCCACTGTGCCGGATTGACAACATCATGGCGGGCATGCAGGAACACATTTGGATCGCGTTTTTTGCTGTAATCACCATGACGACCCAGATCCAGAGAATCCCAGTCTTCAACGTGTGCGTTCCAGAAACCCTGAAAGAAATTCAGCGTCTTTTCCGCATTAACACGATGCAACAACGCGTAATAGGGCAGGTGGTGTTTTAATTCATGCACCTGAGCTTTGGATTCTGGCCCTTCGCCTGCCAGCGTATCCAGGTTAATAAAGCGGTGACCGCCCCAGAAGAACAGGCCGCTATTATCATCAACGAAATGATCCAGGAAATATTCGCTTTGTGCGATAGCGTGCTGCTGGTAACTCTCATTACCCGTAACGACGCTCATGGCACACAGCGTTCTTAGCCAATTTTGCTGGCTGGCAAAATTAGAAATAGGTGCGGTATGTCCATCTGGGAATTTCCACATCGCAGGTGCATAATTTTCCACATCAAAACCGTCAGCCAATAATAATGTCGGCTGACTTTGGCTGCGGCCTTTATCCTGAACGCAGGCAATGTGGCTATCGAGTGCTGCAACCCATTCGTCGAGCTGCGATTTCCTGCTGGTGTATAAGCTTTCAAAAATACTCATGGAGTACCTTCTTATGGAACCGTGTGAACAGTTCCTTATAAATAGAAACACTGTTTTGATTGATTATATTGCGCTATTAACCTTGTCGTCATGCACGCAATATCGAAAGTGTGATCAAAGTCGGAACGTTGTTTTGATTTTTTTTAAGAAAGGATTTTGGCAGGAGAAAGAATCATGAAAAACGAAATAACAACTTGAAAAACAAATAAAAAGCACAACCGAAATTGTGCTTTTTATCGTAGGTTGGCGAAATGCCGCTAAGAAAAATTTCCTTTAGCGAGCCAGCCAGCCACCATCAACGGCAATCGTGTAACCATTGATGTAGTCAGATGCGCTGGATGCCAGGAAGACGGACGGGCCCATCAGATCCTGTGGCAAGCCCCAACGGCCAGCTGGGATACGATCCAGAATTTCTTTGCTGCGTTCTTCATCGGCGCGCAGTTGCTGGGTATTGTTGGTAGCCATATATCCCGGTGCAATTGCGTTGACGTTGATACCGTGTTTTGCCCACTCGTTCGCCATCAGACGGGTTACGCCCATAACGGCGCTTTTTGATGCGGTATAAGAAGGAACGCGGATACCACCCTGGAAGGACAGCATAGAAGCGATGTTGATGATCTTACCGCCTTTACCTTGCTTGATAAACTGGCGAGCAACGGTCTGAGACATAAAGAAAACGCTCTTAATGTTCAGGTTCATTACGTCGTCCCAGTTTTTCTCGCTGAACTCGATCGCATCTTCACGACGGATGATACCGGCGTTGTTGACCAGAATGTCAACGTGACCAAATTCAGCAACAGCTTTCTCTACCAGCTCTGCATGACCAGAGACATTGCTCATGTCGGCGGTCAGGCTGAGGAAACGGCGTCCCAGTGCGGTGACTTTTTCGATAGTGTCTTTCGGTTCAACGATGTTGACGCCGACGATATCACAGCCTGCTTGTGCCAGACCGATAGCCATGCCTTGACCCAAACCCGTATCACAACCCGTGATCAGAGCAACTTTACCTTGCAAATCAAAAGAATTTAAAATCATATCTGTAATCTCTCTATAAGCGACAAAATACTTAGTCGTTAGCTGTTACTGTAGGGAACACCGGTAATTCCGGTTGAAAGCGATTAACGTAACTCGCTAACCTTGACGTGATCCATGTCACCGAAAACGTGATTCTCGCCAACCATGCCCCAGATAAAGGTGTAGCGTCTGGTGCTAACACCGGAATGAATCGACCAGATCGGTGAAATCACCGCCCGATCGTTTTTTATTACGCTATGACGGGTTTCCTACTGCTGCCCATCATGTGGAAAACTGCCGTTTCATTACTGCCTGTTCTTGGTGAAAGCGCCGGGCGAAACAGATGATGTTGCGTGGCAGTGACAACGTCACCTGTTCCTCAACCTGCCCGGTTCTTTCTTGTTATGCGGGATGATAGTTTGGATGGGATGCGAATTCAATAAAAATGAAATAATGTTTTATTTATTTCTTGAGGGCCGTCATGGTTTTGCTTATTTTATGTTTCTTCTGGTACTGATGTGGCTAAAATGTCGCAATCCATAGTCATACCCTTGTTGTCGGTCGTGCACGGTTTGTTGACGCAATAAAAGGTATGGGCAATAAAAGCGTTAGAGGAGAGATGATGATGAGAAGATACTTTATTGATGATGAAACGCCATGGGAAGAGCTGGGCGGTGGCATTAAACGTAAAATCATGACCTGGAGCGATGAGCTGATGATGGTTTACGTGCACTTTGATAAAGGTGCGATTGGTACGCCGCACTTCCATGAAATCCACGATCAGATTGCTTATGTTGCCGCTGGCAGCTTTGAAGTGGTGATCGAAGGTGAGAAACGTATCCTGAAAACCGGCGACGCTTATCTGGCGGTGAAAAACGAGATGCATGGCGTGGTCTCGCTGGAAGACGGCAGCGTTCTGATCGATGCTTTCTCGCCTAAGCGCGCAGATTTCCTGTAATGCCTCAAAGCGTGGTCAGCTAATAGACTGGCCACGCTTTCGTCATATCCCGCGATGTCTGTTTTCTATTCTTCTACTTCTTTATTCCTAATTCCTACACCCAAATTTCTAGACTACGTGTTTAGCGGCAAGCTGATTCAGAGAATCCAGCTTATAATCGGCCAGCGCCCAGCGTGCGTCATCGCGAAACTCAGCCTGTGGAATAACGATTGAACGCATACGTGCCGCCTTGGTTGCGATCATGCCGTTCACCGAATCTTCCAGCGTCACACATTGTGTCGGAGGAACGCCGAGTCCGTTTGCTGCATTCAAATACACTTCTGGATGAGGCTTGCTATACGGCAGCGTCTCGGCTGACATTAAGACATCAAAGTAGTGTTCCAGATTAAACATTCGCAGCACCTGTTGCTGCATGTGAAGCGGCGAAGCGGAAGCTAGCCCTATTTTGAGATTCTGTTCACGACACAGTTGCAACGCGTGTTCGACGCCGGGCAGGAGGGGACGCTGTTCGGCAACGAGTTCAATGGCGCGATCGATAATGCGGCGGACAACCTCGTCCCGGCTTGGTGTCGCCCAGGGGGAATGCTGATACCAGAGTTCAACCACCATATCGATGCGTAAACCCAGAGTATCTTTCATGGATTCTCGTCGTGAAATATCGACGCCAAGCGAGGCGATAACCTCCAGTTCGGCTTTGTCCCACAACGGTTCTGAATCAATCAGCAGCCCATCCATATCGAAAATCGCCGCTCGTATAGAAGAATCAAAGGACATACCACTGGCTCCGTCAGCAAAGGAAAAGAAAATTTACTGGTAAACTATACCCTAAATAAGTCGAGTTGCAGGGCGCTACGCGAGCATTTTGAACAATGCGAAGCGCTGGACCAGTAGGGAGAGGCACTTGGAAGGGCTGAGTGACAGCCAACGTACACGTAGCGTGATGTATGACGGGGTAAACCGCTATTGTGGCCGATCAGGCGGTGCGGGAGATAAAGTGTTGACTGCGCGTAAAGTTACAGTAGGCTACCCGTCGTACTAAAACGATACATTACCGATGTTGCGTCGCTAAGAAGGGGTTCTCATGACGTATCAACAGGCTGGCCGTATTGCCGTCGTTAAACGCATTGCCGGATGGATCCTTTTTATTCCCGCGCTGCTTTCAACCTTCGTCTCGCTAGCTAATTATCTCTATGCTTATACCCAGAAAAAACAGGGCATTGATGCTGTTCTTCTGGATTTTGTGCACCTGATGGTCGACATGGTGCGCTTTAATACGCCTTTCCTGAACATTTTTTGGTACAACTCGCCGGTACCGGATTTCACGCGTTTTTTCAGTGGGGCGACGCTGATGTTTTGGCTGATCTACATCCTGATTTTTATTGCCCTGGCTTTGCAAGTTTCAGGTGCCCGGATGTTGCGTCAGGCGAAGACCATTAAGGAAGGCATTGAAGATCAACTGATTCTGGAAAAAATGAAAGGTGATGGCGGGAATACGCGTGAGACGCTGGAATCACGTGTTATTGTTCCTGGACACTCGATTTTTGTGCAATTCTTTCCGCTTTATATCCTGCCGGTGATTATCGCGGGTATTGGCTACCTGGTGTTACGTTTACTCGGGTTGCCAGTCTGATTGACGGTCTGGCGCAACGATTGCGCCAGACGCCGTATTCTTCTCATTTTTAGATCAAGCCCTCATCTAAGTGCGACCGTCTCGCCTTAGATCAACAACTGCTGCTCAATGAGCTGTTGTGCCTCAACAATATGTTTACCACCGAAAAGATTGGCCCGGTTAAGCAGATAATAAATCTGGTAAATGGGCTGGCGATCGATAAAGCCTTTATCCAGCGGCCACACGCTCTGGTAACCATCATAAATCTGTGGGGGCAGGGCCGGATAGCGCGGTAGCATCGCTAAATCACATTCTCTGTCTCCCCAATAGCAGGCCGGATCGAACAGATAAGCGCCATCCTGACTATTCGCACAGTTATCTGGCCATAGGTCACCGTGCAAGAGCGACGGCTGGGGTTGATGTCCTGCCAGACGTTCCTCAACGCGTGCGATCAGCGTTTCAATGTGACCAAAATGCATCCCTTTTTCTGCCGACAGCTGTAATTGCCAGCCAATACGCTGTTCGGCAAAAAAGGTCGCCCAGCGCCGCTGCCAGCTGTTTGGCTGAGGCGTTGTTGAGAGGTCGTTATCGAAATCCAGCCCAAATTGCGGCTGGTCGCTCCATTGATGCAGGCGTGCTAACTGTTCACCCAGACACCAGGCGCTATGCGCATCCAACGGTTTAACGGGAAGATATTGCAGAAGCAGGAAACTGTTATCGCGTGAGCTACCGACCCCATAGACGATGGGTACACGCACCGTATTACTGCGGCTCAGCAAATGAAGTTGATCGGCTTCAGCCGTGAATTTGGCAAGCATTTCACGACTATCGCATTTTACGAAGACGTCATGCTCGCCGTAGCGGATGTACCAGGCCGGATGTATTTCACCACCGGATAATTCGCGACGCTCCTGAATATCCGCAGCACCGTGATGTTCTTCCAAAAGTCGGCTGATAGCTTGCCACATAAGGTCATCCTCCCGTTGATGTTGCCAGATACCCTGCTATTCACTGAGGCGATTTGTTTACGGTAACCCATTGAGCGCAATAAAAATGGAATCTATACCTCAAATAATTCGAGTTGCAGGAAGGCGGCAAGAGAATGAATCCCGATGAGCTTACTCATGTAAGTGATTCGGGTGAGTGAACGCAGCCAACGCACATGCAGCTTGAAGTATTACAGGTATATAGCACAGTGATAACCGATAGGCGGTGATAGCGAGAAACAAGTATAGCCGGAATTAAAAATAGCGGGGTTAGGATGACGCTCAATCTGCTGGATGAAGAAATGACATCGCGGATTAATGACGTAACCGGCGCTTTTTTTCCGGTTACGTCATGCAAAGAGGTCTTTGAATCGAGGGAATTACAGCGTGTCGGTGACAACCTGAGAGGTTGCCTGACGACGCTGTTTAAGCTGGTGGTAGGTCAGCGCCAGCGTAAAGAACAGTGCCTGAACGATGACGATGCAAGGGCCTGTGGCACCATCGATGTAGAAGCTGATCAGGGTACCAGCAATACAGGAAATGACGGAAACCAGCGTGGCGACGAGAACCATCCGTTCGAAGCGCTTACAGACCATGAAGGCAATAATGCCCGGTGCAATCAGCATCGCGATCACCAGAATAACGCCGACGGCCTGTAATGATGCAACGATGGTCATTGCCAGCAGACTCAGCAATCCGTAGTGCAGCAGCTTAACGGGCAGGCCGATAACGCGGGCATGATTGGGATCGAAGCAGTACAGCATGAAATCTCGCCGTTTCAATAAAATGATAGCTAGCGTCACTCCGGCAATCAGTAAGATTTGCGTCAGTTCTTGCTGAGTGATGCCCAGCACGTTACCAAACAGAATATGGTTCAGGTGCTGATCGGTATCGATGCGCGCAAACATCACGAGCCCCAGTGCAAACATACCGGAAAAAATGATCCCCATTACCGTGTCTTCTTTGACCCGGCTGTGTTCTTTCACGTATCCCGTTGCTACCGCACAAAAAATACCGGAAACGAAAGCTCCGATGACCAGCGGGATCCCCAGTAAGAACGCAACAACGATACCGGGCAGCACGGCATGGGAAATGGCATCACCCATTAGCGACCAGCCTTTTAGTACCAGATAGCACGACAGCACGGCGCAGACCGTACCGGTGACCACAGCGGCGAGTAGTGCACGCTGCATGAACGGGTAGGTCAGGGGATCGATGAGCCAGCTAATAAGCGTCATAATGCAGCTCCTGATTGATCGCGTAACCGTAGGCGGCGCGAGGCCAGCAACCCATGCTTAGGTGCAAAGACAAATGCCAACAGGAAGACGACGGTTTGCAATGTGACAATCACGCCGCCGGTTGCACCATCAAGGAAGAAGCTCAGATACGCCCCGACCGCGCTGGTGATCGCGCCCAGTGCAATAGCAATCACAACCAGACGACCAAACCGATCGGTGAGCAGATAAGCAGTGGCACCCGGTGTAATCACCATCGCAATGACCAAAATTGCGCCGACAGTTTGCAGCGCCGCGACCGTACAGGCACTCAGCAGCGTAAAGAACAGAATTTTTAGCTTCAGCGGGGAAAGACCGATAGAGCGGGCATGGTTCTCATCAAAGAACACGGCCAGCAGATCCTTCCACAGCAGGCAGAGAATTACGAACGTCACGCCGATGATGATTTCAACTTGCAGGACATCTTCGTCGGCGATGCCCAAAATATTGCCGAAAATGATGGACTGCACGTTAACCGATGTCGGGTTGAGCGAAATAATCAGCAGTCCGACCGCGAAAAACGTTGAGAAGATAAAGCCGATAATCGCATCTTCGCGTAATCGGGTAATGTGACGGATGAGGGTCATTGCCAGTGCGGCGAGCATACCGGTAAAAAAGGCACCCGCCGCATAGGGCAGGCCCAGAGCATAGGCTCCTGCAACACCGGGGACGACAGAGTGGGAGAGTGCATCGCCCATCAACGACCAGCCTTTCAGCATCAAATACGCCGAAAGAAAAGCGCACACGCCGCCGACAATCGCGCTGACCCAGATCGCCTTGACCATGTAGTTATAGCTGAATGGCTGCAACAGGATATCGATCATCAGGGCTTTTTCTCCTCCGGTATCACGCGTGACGCAGGAGGATCGCTTTTGGTCGACCCATAGAACACGGCCGGACGCTCATCGTCTGTCAACACCGTCACCGAACGGACATCATCATCATCGTGAAGATGAGATCCCCCGAGGTTGATGTGTCGCAGAACACCGCCGAACGTTTTCTCCAAATTGCTTTGGGTAAAGGTGCTGTGCGTCGGTCCTGCGGCTAAAACGGTGCGATTGACCAAAATAACGTTGTCACAAAACTCAGGAACGCTACCGAGGTTATGGGTTGCCACCAGAATCAAATGCCCTTCATCACGCAAGGTGCGAAGCAGATCGATAATGGCGTTCTCTGTCTTGACGTCTACGCCAGTAAAAGGCTCATCCAGCAGTAACACGCTGCCTTGTTGAGCCAGTGCTCGTGCCAGAAAGACGCGCTTTTTCTGTCCACCGGACAGTTCGCCGATCTGGCGATGCTGCAGCGTCGATAGCCCGACGCGCTCCAGCGATTCCGCTACAATAGCGCGGTCTTGTTTGCTGGGAATGCGCAGGAAATTCATCCTCCCGTAGCGCCCCATCATGACCACGTCGGAAACCAAAACGGGGAAATTCCAGTCTACGTCTTCCGTTTGTGGAACATAGGCAACCAGATTCTGTTTCAGCGCTTGGTAGATCGGTTGCTGGTTGAGCAGTACCTGCCCTGAGGTTGGTTTGACCAACCCCATGATGCTTTTGAACAACGTCGACTTTCCGCTGCCGTTGACGCCAACCAAGGCGCAAATCGTTCCACCAGTCAGGGAAAAAGAAGCATGGCGAATAGCCTGATGCCCGTTGCCGTAAGTAACCGAAACATCATTGACGTCTAATGACTGTACTGCTCGATCACTACTCATTGATTAAATCCTTTAGCGATGGTCTCCACCGTCACTTGTAACAGGTCGATATAGGTCGGCACAGGGCCTTTCTCTGTAGACAGCGAATCAACATACAGCACGCCGCCATATTTCGCCCCGGTTTCTTTGCTGACCTGCTTTGCTGGCTTATCGGAAATAGTACTTTCGCTGAATACGACAGGGATAGCCTTCTCTCGCACGGTATCGATAACCCGACGTACCTGCTGCGGCGAACCTTGTTCGTCAGCATTGATTGGCCAGAGATAGACTTCATTGAACTGATAATCCTTCGCCAGATAGCTGAATGCGCCCTCACTGGTGACTAACCAGCGTTGCTGTTCTGGGATACGGGAGAGACGTTCACGCAGCGGCGCGTCGAGAGCCTTGATTTTTTCCGAATAGGCTTTGGCGTTACGGTTATACGTCTCTGCATTGGCGGGATCGGCTTGCACCAGACCTTTGCGGATATTTTCGATATAGATTAATGCATTGGAAGGGGACATCCAGGCATGCGGGTTTGGATTGCCATTATAGGCACCTTCGCGGATAGGAAGCGGCGTGATGCCTTCCGTCACCACAACGGCCGGCACATTTTTCACGTTCTCGAAAAAGCGCGTAAACCAACGTTCGAGATTCATGCCGTTCCACAGCACCAACTGTGCGGACTGTGTTTTAACAATATCACGCGGTGTCGGTTGATAATCATGAATCTCTGCGCCGGGTTTGGTGATGGACTCAACCGTCGCGGCATCGCCTGCAATATTCTGTGCGATATCCTGAATGATGGTAAAGGTCGTGATGACTTTAAGCTTTTCAGCCGCCTGAGCAGAGGTGCTGGCTAAAAGCAGTAAAGCGCACGGCAGCGCGATGCGACGGAATAGGGCAGGTAAATGAGCGTGAAAACCGATCATGCGGATATCCTTACAAACCGTGAAAGTGTTACTTGAGAATAATTATCAATATCATTTAAGTCAAGGGGCAGAAAAGGGCGGGGAATGAATATTAGAGGGTGTCTCATGACACAAGAAGTCACTGTTCGCAGGCACGTCGCACGCACTTGCGCGGGTAAGGAACGCATCATGCTCCTTTGGTAACAGAAATGTTGCTTTAATTTAATGAATCGTACTTAAGGTTACAACGAAAGTCTAACGGTAACGGTGGTGAACTGTCGCGCAACTATACATAGCTATACACATGGTGAAATTTACGCCAAAAAGCGAGATAAATCTTATGTCGCCTTAAGAAAGTTCTGATCTCTGCCGATAAACCATAAAGAATGTGAGTGATGTCTCTATTTTATACAAAAGGATTGTCAGTGATATGAGCACAAAATCAGAACGACGTTGGAAGTTGGCAAGTTTGGTCTTATTGACTTTTTTGATGGCATTAATTGTGCTATTGGTTCAAACCAGTTAATTCCCTGCGTAACGAAAGATTAGTCTATAAATAATTTCTATTATGTAATGTATTAATGCAAAAGATACAGATAGCATAAAAATGACAATCGATTTTAAACATTGATATAAGCGTGGCCGATGTCGGGCGCGCTTTTTTGTTAATGGTCAATATCTCTTCATATAAGCGCGTAAATTATAGCTTTTTGTTATGACTGCCGATGCCTCTGTGCCAGAAATGCGACGGTTGTCGCGTATTTTTTTGCATAATAGAATCTGAAGTGCGTTTATTGTGCCGTGTTAGACGCTGCCTGTGAATATAGGGTCAGCAAGCATTATCGTGTATTAATGAATCAAGGATGACGTGAATTTGTGCGGCATGTCCACGACTGATAAAAAAGCCCTTGCCATCGTTTACATAGTGTGTAATAACGCTTCTGGGTAAAACGAGGTACAGTTCTGTATATGAATGGCATTTTCAGTAAAGAAGACTTAAGTACAACCTTTAGTGTTGCATGCTGCTTCTCTGCCGATCCTTATCTTAGTGCCTCAAGCAGTAACGACTTTGGTTTGTCTGTATAACGCCTTTTTGGCGGTTTAAACAATTAAAGGAAATATTTGAAATGGCAAAGATTAAAGGTCAGGTTAAGTGGTTCAACGAGTCTAAAGGCTTTGGTTTCATCACTCCTGCTGACGGCAGCAAAGATGTATTCGTACACTTCTCTGCAATTCAAGGCAACGGCTTCAAAACTCTGGCTGAAGGCCAGAACGTAGAATTCGAAATTCAGGATGGCCAGAAAGGTCCTTCTGCAGTAAACGTCACTGCGCTGTAATTTTACAGCTCTGTTGCAAAACCCGCCATGGTGCGGGTTTTTTGTTGTCTGCGTTTTATCTACACCCGTAATACTTTTATCTACACGCATAATGCAATGAAGACGTTTTTAATGAGGAAAATGTGCCGATGAGTTATCAGTGTCCGCTATGCCAGTTACCTCTGGAGCGACACCCGCGGCAATGGACGTGTGGTAAACATAGTTTTGACCTTGCGAAAGAAGGGTACGTTAACCTGTTGCCGGTACAGTTTAAGCGTTCAAAGCAGCCTGGTGATAGCGCTGAAATGATGCAGGCGCGTCGCAGCTTTCTGGAGGGCGGTCACTATCAACCGCTACGTGACGCCGTTGCGCAGCATGTTGATCGTATTGTGGCAGATGACGCTGCGGCGTTGTTGGATATCGGCTGTGGTGAAGGGTATTACACCGCAGAGTTTGCCCATCGTCTGACATCGCGCAGAACGATGACGATATACGGGCTGGATGTTTCCAAGGCGGCGATTCAGCGGGCGGCAAAGCGGTATGACAACGTTGAGTTTTGCGTCGCATCCAGCCAGCGACTGCCTTTCCAGGACCAATCCCTTGATGCTGTGGTAAAGATCTATGCGCCCTGTAATGACGCGGAATTGCAGCGCACCGTTAAGATTGGCGGTTGGGTGGTGACGGTATCTCCGGGGCCACGACATCTTTATCAACTGAAAGCAGAAGTCTACGATGAGGTGTTATTACACCCGAGTAAAGATGAAGTGCTTGCAGGTTTTCAGCTTATTGATCAGCAGGCGCTCGCGTACCCAATGCAGTTATCTGGGAATGAGGCCGCGGCGCTATTGCAAATGACGCCTTTTGCCTGGCGAGCAACGCCAGACGTTAGCGAGCGACTGCAAGCAGCCACCGCGTTTAGTTGTGAAACGGATTTTATTATCCGCTTGCATCAGCGTGTTGATAGCGATGCGGTAGGTGCGTAATCAGGAAGAATAAAAACGGGCAGCGCGATAATCGGGCTGCCCGTTAATGTGAAATGTATTTTATCAGGCGGCGTAGCCGAGGTGCTCGTACAGAATATTGCAGCCGATACCAATCAGAACCAGCCCGCCAACCACTTCCGCTTTCTTGCCAAAGATAGGGCCGATATAGCGGCCAATCATCATTCCGAGCGTCACCATAATCATGGTGGCACAGCCAATGACCATCGCGGTATGGAAAATATTGACCTGAAGGAAGGCCAGGCCGACGCCAATTGCCATGGCATCCAGGCTGGTGGCGATGGCGGTACAAACTAACAGTGCCAGACTATGATTTTTGACTTTTTCGCAGCGGCAGTCTGAGGAGTTTTTGATCCCCTCAACGACCATACGGCCGCCCAAAATGACTAACAGGGTAAAGGCAACCCAGTGATCCCATTCGAGAATATATTGGCTGGCAAAAAAACCAAGTGCCCAGCCGATGAGCGGGGTGATAGCTTCGATAACGCCAAAGATGAGGCCGGTACGAATGGCATCGCGGAAACGAGGGTTATGCAGTACGGCACCTTTACCGATTGACGCGGCGAAGGCATCCATTGACATACCAAATGCTAGGATAAGTGTTGCTGACATGTTCATTGTAAGTAGCCTCGGCTGGACGATTAACCATATACACGCAGATCATCCCCAACCCGAATGACGATCTTACGTGTCTATGGTCTCGCCTGCCAATCACGCTTGGCCGCCCGCACCACGTCTATGCTCCGGTAATAGGAGATAAAACGAGTATGTTGATACGAGCATTTCTGATGAATTATTGTGAATGTTAATTAATCAGAAATCGGCTACTCCCCAATGACGGCGCAACCTTACCATATTATTTGTGGTGCAAACAACACTAAAAGTTTTAAGCATTAATAATGCAATTGATAATTATTTTCATTTGGACGTTGATAATGAAGGATCGTATAAAATAACGACAAAGTCATTGTGGTTAAAATACCATCTAAACATGAGGTGTATAGCCAACGTTATTTTAAATAATTTAAAGGTAAACTTACCTCATTGATTCTCAATCATAAATTTATATATTCTTTCCAAATCGTCGAGCTGTGCAACCTGTATCAATAAACGACGCTTCTCCAGTTCGATGACTAATACGCCATCCTCAGATAAATTCATATTTTTAATTCTGGTATAAGGAATGAATATATTCGCATAAAAGAATCCGGTTGATTTAAACACCAGTTTAGGACGACGAATATAGGCCAGATAGCACGCCATGAAGGCCAGCGAAATCAAAAGATAGGTGGTGATAATAGCGCCATTATTCATCACGTTTTGATAAATAAGAATCCCCACTAAGCCGATAAAAATCAGCGTATCGAGTCGGTTCATCCGCTTCAGCGGGACGAGGAGTTGGGTTTTTCCTTTGAGTTTATCCATGATGAACTCATCGTAGATGGCATAAGCCAGTGCTAACGCAATCAACACCACCAGCGTGATATCTGTCATTGTCATCCGTATTACCCTTGTCCGTTAACTATCTGTGTCCGTAAATAAAAATGGCCGGGTGTATTGGCACCCGGCCATTGAACATTACACGCCGAGCAGACCGATCCAGTACCCGAAGATACCAATGGCGAAGAAGCCCATAATCAGCCACAGCGCATTTACCTTGCGCCGTAACAGCCACATACAGCCGAACGTCAGCAGCAGGGGAACGAGCCCCGGCATGAGCTGGTCAAGGATGGATTGAACGGTGGTCACCGTGGTTTCCCCGTTCTGATTCGTCACTGTCGACACCACCATCGGGATGTTGACGTGAGTCCATTTATTGACCAATGCCCCCATGACAAACAAGCCGAGAATAGAGGCCGCTTCGGTCATTTTTTGCAGGAAACCGCCGCCCATATCGCTGACGATATCGATCCCTTTGCGGTAGCCATAGGCGACGCCATAGTAACGCACCAGCAGGCGAACCAGGTTAAACAGGACGAAGAAGAGCACTGGCCCCAACAAGCTGCCGCTCATGGCAATCCCTGCGCCTAGCGCAGCGAATACTGGACGGGCGGTACCCCAGAATATCGGGTCGCCGACACCAGCTAGTGGCCCCATCAGCCCGACTTTCAGACCGTTTATTGCCGCGTCGTCAATAGGAGCACCGTTCGCACGTTGCTCTTCCATCGCCATCGTTACGCCAAGTATCGGAGCGGCAACAAAAGGCTGCGTATTGAAAAACTCCAGATGGCGCTTGATTGCTTGTTTACGCTCTTCCGAATTTTCAGGATAAAGACGGCGAATCACTGGCACCATGGAAAAACAGAAGCCGAGTGCCTGCATACGTTCAAAGTTCCAGGAGCCTTGAAACAGGTTGGAACGGATAAACACCGCGCGGATATCGCTGTCAGTGAGTTTTTTGACTTTCGTATTTTCGACCATTTCTCTCACTCCTGTTAATCCAGTTCGTTATCAAGACCGTTATTGCCTGATGTGACAGACTGGCCTTGCACCTTGTTATATTTCGGGCTGAGTTGGATATACAGCACCGCCATCACAATACCGATTACGCCCAGCGCCACCAGATTGAACTCAGTGAAGGCAGCGGTAACGAAGCCAAGATAGAAGAACGGCATCAGGTAACCCGCGCGCATCATGTTGATGACCATCGCGTAACCGACAACGACAATCATCCCACCGGCGATATTCAAGCCGTTAGTGACAACGTCTGGGATGGAGTTCAGCAGTGCGTGAACGGCGTCGGTGCCAACGGAAACGGCAACGATCACCGCAGGAATCGCGATACGCATGGCCTGTAGCAGCAAGGCAGAAACGTGAATCCAACTGATAGCCGTTAGATTACCTCGCTCTGCCGCGCTGTCTGCCGCATGCTGGAACGCAACGGTGATGGTACGAACAATGATGGTTAATACTTGCCCAGCAGCAGCGAGCGGAATTGCCAGAGCAATCCCTGCACCAATCCCTTGACCGCCAGCAATAACCAGAATGGTTGAGATAATGGACGCCAGCGCCGCATCTGGTGCGACAGCTGCACCGATGTTCATCCAGCCTAACGCGATCATTTCCAGCGTACCGCCGATAATGATCCCGGTTTTTAAATCACCTAATACTGCGCCAATCAGCGTACAAGCGACGAGTGGACGGTGGAACTGGAATTCATCAAGAATCGAACCCATCCCCGAAACACATGCGACGAGAAATATCAGCACAATTTGAAGTGTGGTAATCTCCATCGTACTTCTCCTATAAAATGTGTCTGAGTAAAAATAAATCGCCATCCCCGTTGATTTTCTATGTCAACGTAAAATTTTCAATGTCGACATAAATACCTATCTTGAAAATCGTCAGGTCTATAAAACTATTATTGATGGTGACAGTAGCGTTAATAACCTTCGCAGCACGATAGGTATCAACGCGGCATTTTGTTAATCAAGTCCATCATTTTAATCCGGGAATCGGTTGATACTTTTCGAACCTCCAATTCAATACCGCGTTTATCTAATTCACGGAATGCCGCAATATCCTTCTCATCGATAGAGACGGCATTATTCACCTGCGTTTTTCCTTGTTTGAATGCCATCCCGCCAATATTGACCGAGGTGATATTTACGCCATTTTCGATCAGCGTTAAGACATCCGTCGGATTGGTGAACAACAGCATCACGCGGTCGGCGGCATATTTCGGATTGTCATAAACACGAACGGCCTTTGCCACATCCACCACGTGCGCGGTAACGCCCGGTGGCGCAACTTGAGTCAGCAACGTTTTACGCACGTGATCGGCAGCAACTTCATCACTGACAACAATAATGCGCGAAACATTGGTTTCTTTCGTCCAACGGGTGGCGACCTGACCATGAATCAGACGGTCGTCGATACGCGCCAACCCAATCTTCATATGTTCGCCGGGTCCTGCCGGTGTGGGGACAGCTTTTGGGGGCGGTGGAGGAGAAGGGGGGGCTACTTTGGCTTTTTCCTGATGTTTTAGGGCTTTTACGCCATCTCTACCAGCTTCCAACGCGATAGAAACCAGATCGGAGAAGGACGGGTTATCATCCCGAGCCATAAAGGTTTCCGCTAGCATGGGAATATTCACGCCGGCGATAACATCATGGTTTTCTTTGTCGGTGACGAGGCGGCTGGCGGCGTTGAACGGGCTGCCGCCCCAGGTATCAACGAGAAACAGCACGCCTTGTGATGTGTCTAACTGCGTGAGTTTTTCCTGATATTTTTCTATCAATGTTTCGGCGTTTTCTCCAGGAACGAAATCAATCCAGGCGACATTACTTTGCTCGCCAAGAATCATTTCTGCTGTCTTTAACAGCGGTCCCGCAGTGGCGCCGTGAGTGCATAACATGATTGCAATACTCACTTGCTACCTCCTCACGTTCACGATCAAAAAAGAGTCAATGTGTCAGGAAACCAGGTCAGCGTTCACAAGCTAAACGTTAACCGTCGCGGTATTAGTATGGCTGCAAGAAAAAATTTTACCGTGGATTCATGACATTCACTGTGTTCCTCCAGGTTGTCAGGCTAGAAATCGTGACTGACAGATTTATTTTACTTATCGAAAAAATAAATAGTGTGATGATGCTCTAATGCTGACCAGTTAAACCAAGGGCTAAAAGGGCTCTGAATGGGAAAATTTGGGCGTGTTATCAATGCGAAGTCGGCCGGAAGAAATTCTTTGTGAAAATTGGTAACAACCTGTTAGAGTAAACGTCCCTTAAATTGCTTAGGAGCACCGGGCATCAGCCCTTCCCATGGACTGTCACCGACAAAACGTTCTCTGTTTTCCCGCTAATGCTGGCGGTTTTCTGTACTCAGCTGGTCACTCAGACCACATTCAGAATCTCTCTGATTCACACCAACTCTTTTTATTACCACTCAATGCGGCTCATGCATTGATGTCATCTGCTCGTTCATTTTCTGGAGTCTGACATGGAATTTTTGCTAGATCCTTCAATCTGGGCAGGCTTATTGACGCTGGTGGTACTGGAAATTGTTCTGGGTATCGACAATTTGGTGTTTATCGCCATCTTGGCGGATAAATTACCCCCCAAACAGCGAGATAAAGCCCGCATTATCGGTTTAAGCCTGGCGCTGTTAATGCGTCTGGGGCTGTTGTCTTTGATTTCCTGGATGGTCACACTGACGCGTCCATTGTTTAGCCTTGGTGATTTCAGTTTCTCGGGTCGTGACCTGATTTTGCTGTTCGGCGGTGTGTTCCTCTTGTTCAAAGCCACGATGGAGCTGCATGAACGGCTAGAGAATAAAACGCATGATGGCAACGGCAATCGCGCCCACGCGAGTTTCTGGGCTGTGGTGGCACAGATCGTCGTGCTGGATGCCGTGTTCTCGCTGGATGCTGTGATTACTGCGGTGGGCATGGTCGATCACTTGGGCGTCATGATGACGGCGGTGATCATCGCAATGGGTGTCATGCTGATTGCTTCTAAACCGTTGACCAACTTTGTTAACGAACATCCAACGGTGGTTGTCCTGTGTCTCAGCTTCTTGCTGATGATTGGTTTGAGCCTGATGGCGGAAGGTCTTGGCTTCCATATTCCTAAAGGTTATCTGTATGCGGCGATTGGCTTCTCTATCCTGATCGAAATGTTTAACCAGATTGCCCGTCATAACTTTATGAAGCATCAGTCGCACCGTCCTTTGCGTGAACGTACCGCAGAGGCCATTCTGCGCCTGATGGGCTCACGGAAAAACACGGACGATGTGGATTCTGATGAACCGCAGAAGAAGCTCACAACAGAGGAATTCGCCGAAGAAGAGCGCAATATGATCAGCGGCGTGCTGACATTAGCCTCGCGTTCACTGCGCAGCGTGATGACACCGCGGACTGAAATTTCCTGGGTGGATAGTGCAAGTTCTGTCGAACAGATCCGTATGCAATTGCTGGATACGCCTCACAGCCTCTTCCCAATCTGTCGCGGGTCGCTGGATGAAATTATCGGCGTGGTCCGTGCCAAGGATCTGCTGGTGGCGTTGGAAACACAAACTGATGTGGAAAATTTTGCTGCGGCTAACCCACCTATTGTCGTGCCGGAAACGCTGGATGTGATTAACCTGCTGCCTGTTCTGCGTCGTGCGAAAGGTAGCCTGGTCATCATTGCCAACGAATTTGGCGTAGTGCAAGGGTTGGTCACGCCACTGGACGTGCTGGAAGCGATCGCGGGTGAGTTCCCGGATGAAGACGAAACGCTGGATATCATCCCAGACGGCGAAGGCTGGCTGGTGAAAGGCGGAACGGATCTACACGCTTTGCAACAGGTGGTGGATAGCAGCGAGCTGGTTGATCCGAAGGAAGAGTATGCTTCACTGGCAGGTATGCTGTTGGCGCACAGTGATGAGTTCCCGAAAGTCGGTGCCATTATCGAGTTGTACAACCTGCGCTTCCATATTATCGAGGTTTCCGAATACCGTATTGAACTGGTGCGTGTAGAACGTATCGTCGTGCGGGAAGAGGATGACGACGCATAAGCGCTGTCGGGCGTGATGATCGCACCCTGCGAGCGGTAGTACGCTGGCAGGGTGTTTTTTTGCCGAAAAGGGCGTGGGCAGAGACTCCGCTATATTACTTTACGACTTTAAAAGGATCGGGAACGGTATGTTGGTTAGCATTGTTCCAATAGTTCTGTAGTACCCAACCATATTCTGGTAACCCATTGATAAAGGGGGGAAGCATCGCGTCAGCTGTGGGGTTTTTCCAGTCTGCTTGTAATTCTGCACCAAGCGCAAACACACTTTCAAGCTCAGCCCCAGCCGCAGTCATTCGCTGCATCGCCGCATCCGCCTCGTATTTGCTCCATGCGCCAGAGGCATCAACAACGGGATAGACTTGATACCCATCATTGATCATTGCCAATGTCGGTAAGGTGACACAGGTTCCCAATGTGACACCGGAAATGATAATGTGTCGGCGACCCGTTTTGGCAACCAAATCTTCTAACGCTTTACGGAACGTCGGATCTTCATAAGCGTTGATAATACCGGTACGACGGTAAATTGGTTGATCTTTGAATATTTCTTTTAGTTCCGGCAGCGTATCGCCATTCTGCCACTGAGCATTGGAGCTCGTCATTAATACAGGAATGTCTAATGCTTTAGCCATCTGCGCCAAGGCAATAACATTATTTTTATAGCCAGATGCTTGTTGAAAATCTCGAACGCTTGCCATCAGCCCCACTTGGTGATCGACAAACAGCATAATGCTATTTTCAGGCGTCGGTTTATCATAAGCCACGCGGCCAGCTTTACGTGCTTCTGAAGGGCTGGTTTTATAGGGTAAAACCTTACTCGTAATAGGACTAACAATATCTGTTGATTTCTGATCTGCAAAAGAAAAAGAGGAAAAACAAAATATTGTTAAAGCGATAGAGAGTTGAGTCAATTTCATATGAGACATCATTTTCCTGAGAAATAAAAATAATAAAGAATGAATTAAATACGGCTAATCCAGGTCGGTGCAATTTGAGTTCCTTTACCGGCCCCGTAACCAAAATAAATATTTAGTCCGCCGAGAGGCTCCAGATAACGAGCATTCTTTAGTCCTCCCGTATCTACCGGAGAGAATCCGATACTTTCGATTAATTCGCGAACAGTTTCTTTTGCTGATTCGCTATCGCTAGCATAAAAAACCGGGACAGTTTCATTCTGGGAAAATATCGCCCCTTCAGCTAAAACTTGAGCAAAAATCGTGTTAAATGCTTTAACAACAAGAGCGCCAGGGACCATTTTCGCGATTTCCTCTCCCGCAGAGGTATCATGGCCAAGGGTTAATCCCATGTAGTCGGCTGTGAGTGGGTTGGTTATATCAACAATCACTTTCCCATTGAGATCGCCAAGGGACTGTAAGGCGGAGCGCGCATCATTGTAGCCTACCGCTAAAATCGCGATATCGGCATCCTGCAATGCGTCATCCGATGCCACTGCCACCGCCCCAGGATATTGAGCGGCAAGCGCTCTGGTTTTGGTCAGATCACGAGCAGTGACACGTACTTCATGCCCCGCTAACGTGAGCTGTTTGACGAACCCTTGCCCCATATTTCCAGTACCTATAACGGCAATTTTCATTGTGTCATCTCTCGTGAAGTTAAAGTATCAGCGACACTTTATTAGTAATGATGGTAATGATAAATAACGGGTAATTAGATATATTGTCTCGCAGGGGGATACAATGGATAAATTGCAAGCGATGGCTACCTTTGTTGCGGTAGTGAAAGCAGGAAGTTTTGTCAAAGCGGTGGACAGTACCGGGTTTTCAAAACCGGCCGTATCACGACAAGTTATTGAGTTAGAAAAATTTTTAGGCGTAAGATTACTCCATCGCACCACGCGGCGTATTTCTTTGACTAATGAAGGCCAAATTTATTACTTGCGTTGTAAAGAGGTGTTATCGGTTATCGAAGAGGCTGAAAATCAAATTTGCACCGGTGCCAATCAGGCACATGGCCGCTTGCGGATTGGTGTACCGCAGGATTTCGGTGTACTTCAGTTGGCCCCATTGTGGGGACAGTTTATGGATAAAAACCCGAAAGTTGAGCTTGATATTGTTCTTTCTGATCGTAACGTCGATCCCGTAGAAGAAGGATACGATTTAGTCGTTCGCATCGGTAATCTGCCTGATTCAACGTTGATATCCTCTTTGTTGGCAACAACTCGGCTAATATTGTGCGCCTCACCTGAATATCTTCGCATTCGGGGTACACCGACACACCCTATAGACTTAGATAAACATGTAGTGATTGCTTATAGTTATAACTCCAGTGGCAACGAATGGTTATTTTGCAAGGAAAAAAGAGAACAGATTAAAGTTAATATTCACCCGCGCCTCAATGTTAATAATGGTGCAACATGCCGATTTCTTGCTATCGAAAGCCAGGGGATAATCTTGCAACCAGATTTTCTGGTATATAGCGATATTATCAAGGGGAGGTTGGTGGAAATTATTCCAGACTGGCAAGCGCAAACACTCGGAATACACGCGCTTTATCCTACACGCACACTATTGCCACTCAAAGTGCAGCTTTTACGTGATTTTCTATCCGATGCCTTACGACCTAAGACATGGTTATTGTCCGCTTATGATCCGTGGGAAAAATTATTAACAGGAAAGTGAACGAACAATGATGGAATATGTGCGCTATGGTAATGCATCACCCTCAGCCGTATAGAGGCAGGAACGCGTGGTTGAATAGGTTGGACTTTCAACGGCAAGCGGGATGGCGGGGGGGAGCCCGCCTCCAGTGTGGTTGCCTGCCTATCCGCTCAGGGACACGTCTTGTGGACTGGCGTGAACGAGATTAAGTCGAGTTGGTGGACTTTTCGTTGATGAAAAAACGGGAGTGCGCCGTTAGCCGATCAATCACACTGCACTTTAATCGCCAGTCCGCCCCGTGAGGTTTCGCGGTATTTAGCGTTCATGTCTTTACCCGTTTCGTACATGGTTTCAATCACCTTATCTAACGAGACGCGTGCTTCGCTGGTGCGGCGGGTTGCCATGCGGGCGGCGTTAATCGCCTTAACGGAAGCAATTGCGTTACGTTCGATGCACGGAACCTGTACTTGGCCGGCAACCGGATCGCAGGTTAAGCCCAGATTGTGTTCCATGCCGATCTCGGCGGCGACGCAAACCTGTTCTGGGCTCGCACCCATCAGTTCTGCCAGTCCAGCGGCTGCCATGGAGCAGGCCACGCCCACTTCACCCTGACAGCCCACTTCGGCACCGGAGATGGAGGCGTTCATTTTGTACAGAATGCCGACCGCGCCCGCCGCGAGGAAATAACGAATATAAATGGTCGGGCTAACCGGCTCGATGAAGTGGTCGTAATAGGCGAGGACTGCCGGGACGATGCCGCACGCACCGTTCGTTGGTGCGGTAACCACACGGCCACCTGCGGCGTTCTCTTCATTCACCGCCAGCGCGAACATATTGACCCAGTCCACCACGTTCATCGGGTCGTTGGACAGCTTATCGGTAGACACCAGCATACGGCGCAGCGCAGAGGCACGACGTGGCACGCGCAGCGGGCCGGGTAAAACACCTTCGGTGTTCATGCCACGATCGATACAGGCACGCATTGTCTGCCAGATATCGGCAAAGTAGGCGTCAATGTCCTGACGGCTATGCAGCTCCAGCTCGTTACGCATCACCATCCCAGAAAGCGACAGGCCACTCTGTTTGCAGTGATCCAGCATCTCTTTGGCGGAATTGAACGTATAGGGAACGGATACATCAGTGGCGCTGTCTTTGCCAAAATTCTCTGCATCAACGATGAAGCCACCACCGATGGAATAATAGGTTTTGCTATAAATTTCTTTATTGCCAGCAAAGGCGGTGACAGTCATACCGTTTTCGTGCAGCGGCAGATTTTCACTGCGGAAAACCATACCGCCTTCGCGTGGGAAATCTACCTCGTGCTGCCCGTTAGCCAGCAGCAGGCGTTCGCGTTGCTCAACATCGCGGATGAAACCGGGAATGGCATCAATATCAACGGTATCTGGCATGTTGCCCGCCAGACCCATAATGATAGCGATATCCGTATGGTGGCCTTTACCCGTCAGCGACAGCGAGCCATACACATCGACGGCAATGCGCGTGGTTGCGGTCAGTCGATCCTGGTTGATCAATTCATCGACAAATTGCTTACCGGCTTTCATCGGTCCAACCGTATGAGAGCTAGAGGGGCCAATACCGATTTTAAACATGTCGAAAACGCTTATCACGCGAAACTCCTCAAAGACTCAGGGTCGTATCCACTCTTTATTATCTGATCGCCTGCATCCGGTTCCTTCATCATAATCAGATAGTTATGCTGCGAATTATCTGATGATTTCGGTTCCAGCGAGACATGACCTGAATTTTAGTGGATATATACCCCAAGATTAGAATAAAACTCGTCAAATCGCGCTATTGTAGTGTGGAATATGTCGTGTGGCTTTCTTTTTCGCATGAAATAAACTTATGTCATCACATAATTTAACTTATCCTAAATACGATCTAAGTCATTGTAAATGCTATAGGTGGATGCTTTTTGATCGCAAAGGCCGCTTTTTAAATAAGGATATTTGGCGAGGGAAAAGAAGTGATGAACCAAAAGCCGCTGAACGCGGCCTCGGGCTTAGGGCTTGTCGGAAATCTGTAAGGCGAGCTGGTGGATGATGGCGGCGGTTAGCCCCCAGACAAACTGCTGCTGATACCAGGAAAGATAAACCCGATGACGCTGCTGCTTGCGCTCGATATCCAGTGGATAATAGCGCGTCAACGCGAAGGCCTCGTCCAGCGGCATTTCAAACAGTTCGGCGACCTCGTCTTCATTGGGATGAAAGCGAGTCTGTGGAGCGATCAGCCCGACGACCGGTGTGACCTGAAATCCACTGACGCTGTCCAGCGGCGGCAATACGCCCAGCACCTGGACGTTTTCCGGTGGAATAGCCACTTCTTCCTGCGCTTCACGCAGCGCTGTTTCGATGATGGAACGATCTTCTTTATCCGCCGCACCGCCGGGGAACGCCACTTGCCCAGCATGCTTACGCAGATCGGCAGAACGTCGGGTCAATAACAGCGTGGGCGTAGGGTGACAAATAATCGGCACCAGAACCGCAGCCTGACGCTGCTGGTGCACAGGCCGCAGCGATGGCGGAAGCTGTAACTGAAAGCGCGTAATAAAATCGTTCAGCGCAAAAGCCGTTGGCGGCAAGGCGATCTCACTCATTGACTCGGTACCTGAATTGTCTGGGAGCCATCCAGCAGGGGAAGAATGCGGCCCACTTTATCAAACGTTTCCTGATATTCAGCCTGTTCCTGACTGTCGGCGACGATGCCGCCGCCCGCCCAGCAGTAAATTCTGCCGCGTTCGGTTAATAGCGTCCTGATGGTGATATTGGTATCCATGGTGCCGCACAGGCTGATATAGCCGACGCTACCGCAGTAGGCATTGCGGCGCTGAGGTTCCAGTTCTTCAATAATCTGCATAGCGCGGATTTTGGGCGCGCCGGTAATCGAGCCGCCGGGGAAACAGGCGCGTAGCAGCGTGGTTGCAGGGCAATCTTCCGGTAGCTGTGCTTCAATGGTGCTGACCAGATGGTGCACGGCGGGGAAAGGTTCGACGACGAACAGCTCCGGCACACGGACGCTGCCCGGCACCGCGACACGACCGATGTCGTTACGCAGCAGATCGACAATCATCAGGTTTTCTGAGCGATCTTTTTCCGAATTAGCGAGCCGCACCGCCTGTTGTTTATCGGCATCTGGGTCTGCGAGGCGCGGCAGTGTGCCTTTAATCGGGCGCGTTTGAATGCGGTGATTTTCCAGCCAGAGAAAGCGTTCCGGCGATACGCTGATGACGGTATTTTCCGGCAGGCGCAGGAAGGCGGAAAAGGGCGCTTTATTGCCTGCTGACAGTCGTAAAAATGCCTGCCATTCATCGCCCTCGTAAGCCGCGGAAAAGCGCTGCGCCAGATTGACCTGATAGCAGTCTCCCGCCAGAAGGTAGTCCTGTATTTTGCGGAATTTTTCGCCATATGCTTCGCGTGACATATTCGGCTGCCAAGCGCTGGTAAGGCTGAAATCGGATTTTGGGGCGTTAACGGACGGAGTCGCTAACCAATCGAGCCGTGCCTGAAGGGAATGATGTACGATCAACGTTAACGTTTTTCGATGGTGATCGGCAACCAGCGCCCAGTCGTATAGACCCACCGCCATATCCGGCAAATCAATATCTTGCTCGGCCTGTGCGGGCAGCGTTTCAATTTGACGTCCCAAATCATAGCCGAACAGGCCAAGTGCGCCCCCCTGAAAAGGGAAATCAGGATGTGCTTCCGCGGACAGCGCGAGTGAATCAAGCTGCTGTTGCAGTAAAGCAAATGGATCGCCGTCCACGATGTTCGTTACACCGTCACGCGTGATTTCCGTTTTGCTTCCGCGCGTGCAAAGTGTGACTCGCGGATCGGCGACCATAATATCGAAGCGATTATGCGGATGATCGGCAAACCCGGAATGCAGCAACATCGCCCACGGCTGTTGGGAAAAGGGCGCAAAGCGATCGAGCAGCACGGTCGGGTAGTAAGGCAGCGCGTGATGAATAGCGGCGGCAGCCGTCGCGGTAGTCAAATCGCTGGTGTCGGTTACGTGAGTCGTATTAGCGGCAATCATGTTCTTCGTGTTGTGTCTACAGTATGGTTGTGTTGATAGCGCGTCGATTTTCCTGACCACAGCGTACCACAAAGCAGAAATGCTGGTGTATGCCGAAGCGGGCATGCGATGATACGCGCGAATTTACCAACCAGGAAACTATCATGATTGCAGGTATGCCCGCGCTGACGCACAAGCAGCAGCAAGATGCTGTAGAGCGTATTCAGGAACTCATGTCTGAGGGCATGAGCAGCGGCCAGGCGATAGCACTGGTTGCGGCGGAGATCCGTCAGAATCATCAAGGCGACACCGTCGCGATGATGTTTGACGAAGAGGATGACGAATTTAACGACAATAATGACAGCGACGAAGAACACCATTTTGATGATGGTGAAGAGGAAGAAGAGCAGTAATCACCACGTCTCTCCCTCTTCTGGATATATAAGACGGTGGCTTATATCGCCGCAATCGCTTTGATTTCGACTTTGAATTTCGGGTGCATCAATTTAGCCTGCACGGTGCAGCGTACAGGCGCGCTACCCGCCACGACCCAGGCATCCCACGCGGCATTCATAGCGGCAAAATCATCCGCATCGGCGAGAAAAATCGTCACGTCTAACAGCTTGCTCTTCTCTGTTCCCGCCTGTTGCAGGATCGCATCTAACGCGCCCAGCGCGTTTTCCGTTTGCGCCTGTGCGTCATCATCCAGATTTTCCGGCACGCTGGTGTAATAGAGCGTGTTGTTATGGATTACGGCGTCTGACCAGCGTGCTTCAGGATTAATTCGTGTGATCGCCATGAGGTGGGTTTCTCCATTGTGGGGATAATTAAAAGAGTGACATCAACCAATGCCAGCCGCCAAGCCTAACACAGCAGGTTGCGGCACGCTTTCCTGATTTAAGGTGGTAGCGTTGGGTGACTCTTGGCATAATCAGCGCGATATTTTGCCGCGACCTGAAACGGTTATCGGCTTACAGATACAGCATTCCCTTGAAAAAGAGAGCAGGCGTGACGAACGATCGTGTAATTGATGATTTTGCTAATGACGGCGTGCTGGCGAAAGCGATCACAGGCTTCAAGCCTCGTGAACCACAGCGGCAGATGGCGCAGGCCGTCATGCAGGCTATCGACGATAAAACAGCGCTGGTGGTGGAAGCGGGTACCGGAACCGGTAAAACCTATGCCTACCTTGCGCCTGCTTTGCGTTCAGATAAAAAAGTCATCATTTCGACCGGATCAAAAGCGCTACAGGATCAGCTCTATAGCCGCGATTTACCAACGATCGCGCAGGCGCTGAAGTACAAAGGCAAATTAGCGTTGCTGAAAGGTCGCTCGAACTATCTCTGTCTGGAGCGGCTTGAACAGCAATCGCTGGGCGGCGGTGATTTACCCGGTGAAACGCTGAGCGAACTGGTTCGGCTGCGCGGCTGGTCGTCGGAAACGACGGAAGGCGATGTCACGACCTGTTCAGGCGTGGCGGAAGACAGCGCGATCTGGCCGTTAGTGACCAGCACCAACGATAACTGTCTGGGCAGCGACTGTCCGCACTATAAAGAGTGCTTCGTGGTGAAAGCTCGGCGTAAGGCGATGGATGCCGATATCGTGGTGGTTAACCACCATCTCTATCTCGCCGATATGGTGGTGAAGGAGAGCGGTTTTGCGGAGCTGATCCCAGAAAGCGACGTCGTCATTTTCGATGAAGCTCACCAGATTCCCGATATCGCCAGCCAATATTTCGGTCAGCAGCTTTCCAGCCGCCAACTGCTGGATCTGGCAAAAGACATCATCATTGCTTACCGCACCGAAGTGCGCGATGCCTCTCAACTGCAAAAAAGTGCCGATCGTCTGACGCAAAGTACGCAGGATTTTCGGCTGGCGCTGGGCGATCCGGGGTTTCGCGGCAATCTGCGTGATGTGCTCGAACAGCCGTCGCTTCAGCGTGCGCTGGTGCTGCTGGATGATGCGCTGGAGCTGTGTTACGACGTCGCGAAACTGTCGCTCGGGCGTTCAGCGCTGCTGGATGCCGCCTTTGAGCGCGCTACGCTTTATCGCAACCGCCTGAAACGGCTGAAAGACGTGCAGCAACCGGGTTACAGCTACTGGTATGAATGTAATTCACGTCATTTCGTGTTGGCGCTGACACCGTTGTCCGTCTCCGATCGCTTTCGTGAACTGATAAAAGAGAAGCCTGCGGCCTGGGTGTTTACCTCCGCGACGCTGTCTGTTAACGATCAACTCTTCCACTTCACCGATAGGCTGGGGCTGGATAACGCGAATACGCTCCTGTTACCCAGTCCGTTTGATTATGCCAATCAGGCGCTGCTCTGCGTCCCCCGTAATTTACCGGAAACCAATCGCCCCGGTGCGGCAAAAAGGCTGGCGGCGATGTTGCGGCCGTTGATCGAGGCGAATCAGGGGCGCTGTTTTATGCTGTGTACCTCGCATCAGATGATGCGCGATTTGGCAGCCGAATTCCGCGCCACGTTGACGCTACCGGTGCTGTTACAGGGAGAAACTGGCAAGGCGCAACTGCTGTCGCAGTTTGTGTCGGCGGGTAATGCCTTGCTGGTGGCGACAAGCAGCTTCTGGGAAGGGGTGGATGTGCGTGGCGATACGCTCTCCTGCGTCATTATCGATAAACTGCCCTTTACCTCGCCGGACGATCCGCTGCTGAAGGCGCGTATTGAAGACTGTCGCTTGCGTGGCGGTGAGCCTTTCGACGATGTACAGGTTCCCGATGCGGTGATTACCCTGAAGCAAGGCGTGGGTCGCCTCATTCGTGATGTTGAGGATCGCGGTGTGATTGTGATTTGCGATAATCGACTGGTGATGCGCCCGTATGGTGCCGTGTTCCTTAATAGCCTGCCGCCGACGCCACGTACCCGCGATATTGGGCAGGCGATTAATTTCCTGACGCGTAATACCTAATTCCCCACTGGCGATTGCTGCATGGTCTGACCGATGGTGGGAAGGGCTGCGGCACGGCAGGGGCTTATGCTATGATACGGGTTATTAAGATTTATTTATCCTGCCTGAGGTTGGCATGTCTACGCGAATTCTAGCGCTTGATACCGCAACGGAAGCCTGTTCCGTCGCACTCTGGAATGAAGGTGAAATTCATTCTCTGTTCGAAATTTGTCCCCGTGAACACACACAACGTATTCTGCCGATGGTTCAGCAGGTGCTGGCCGACAGCGGCCTGACGCTCAAGGATCTTGATGCGCTGGCTTTTGGTCAGGGGCCGGGAAGTTTTACCGGTGTGCGGATTGGTATCGGTATTGCCCAAGGGCTGGCATTGGGAGCGGATTTACCGCTGCTTGGCGTATCGTCATTGGCGACCATGGCGCAGGGCGCTTTCCGCCTGACGCAGGCAACGCAGGTGCTGGCGGCCATCGATGCGCGAATGGGAGAAGTGTACTGGGGCTGCTATCAGCGCAATGCTGACGGCGGCTGGCAGGGTGAATCCGAGGAAGCGGTCTTGAAACCTGAGCAGGTGCAGGCATTAACTGCCGCGCTGTCAGGCGAATGGGCCACGGTAGGAACCGGATGGGAAACTTACCCTGAACTGGTAAACCATTCCTCACTGGTGTTATCAAAGGGCGAGGTGCTGTTGCCGCAGGCGCAGGACATGTTGCCGCTGGCCTGTCAGCTATGGCAGGCAGGAAAAGCGGTCAGCGTCGAGAATGCGCAACCGCGCTACCTGCGCAATGAAGTGACCTGGAAAAAGCTGCCCGGCCGCGAATAACAGAATGCACATTCGACGTGAAGTATGCCCGTCATAAACAGCAACTTATTCGATGCTGAGCAGTCTAACTATCAGATATCTGGTAGAGGGGGTTGTGCTATGTCCGTACAAATAAAAAATGTGCATCTGAATCAGAAAAAAGCACGCCTCTGTCTGGCGGCGGCGGCAGCGCTGCTGCTTTCAGGCTGTGTCACGGTGCCGGATGCCATTAAAGGCACGTCACCAACGCCGCAGGACGATTTAGTGCGTGTGATGAATGCGCCGCAGATTTATGTCGGTCAGGAATCACGCTTTGGCGGACGAGTGGTCAGTATCCGCAATGAAGCGAATAAAACGCGGCTGGAAATTGCCAGCATGCCGCTGGATAGTGGCGCAAAACCGCTGCTGGATATGCCGTCAGAAGGGCGTTTTATTGCCTATGTGAATCGCTTTCTGGAACCCGTCGATTTTAAAGACCAACTGGTTACCGTTGTCGGGCCGATTGTCGGCACCGAACAGGGCGCTATCGGGGATAAACCCTATCGTTATGTCGTGATCGACGCGCAAGGCTATAAACGCTGGAATGTCGTGCAGCGTCTGATGGTGCCGCCCGGCGGCTATGGCCCGTGGGGATGGCGTGCGGGTTACGGCTACGGCTGGGGCCCCGGATGGGGATTTGACGGCGGTTGGCCGGGGCCGGCGCGCATTGAGAATGTCGTGACAGAATAAGAATCTACTCAGTAGGCTATTGAGATCAGGCGACGCAGGTTGCCTGATTTTTTTTGAATAAAGAATAAATTAGTGATCGTTCTCGCAACCTGAACATTGTTTGTTAGCTAACTGGTAGGCTGAGTTAAAATAATGTTAATAACAATAAGCCTCTGAGGGCGACGACGATGCCACTAAAAAAATATCTCGGGAGTGACGTCTTGGAAAAAATTTGGTTATCACGCTATCCGGCGGATGTGCCGGCGGAAATCGATCCAGATCGCTATTCGTCGTTGATTGAAATGTTTGAAAATGGCGTGAAGCGCTATGCCGATCGACCTGCGTTCGTCAACATGGGTGAAGTGATGACGTTTCGTAAGCTGGAAGAGCGGAGCCGGGCATTTGCGGCCTATCTGCAAAACCAGCTTAAATTGCAGAAAGGCGATCGCGTCGCGTTGATGATGCCCAATCTGCTGCAATATCCCGTCGCGCTGTTTGGCGTGTTGCGTGCAGGTATGGTGGTGGTTAACGTTAACCCGCTGTATACGCCACGTGAGTTGGAACATCAACTGAAAGACAGCGGTGCCAGCACGATTGTTATCGTGTCTAACTTTGCGCATACGCTGGAAAAGATCGTCCATAACACGGCAGTGAAGCACGTTATCCTGACTCGCATGGGTGACCAGCTCTCTACGGCAAAAGGCACGTTAGTTAACTTCGTGGTGAAATACATTAAGCGGCTGGTGCCCAAATACCATCTGCCGGATGCCATATCGTTTCGTCGTGTTTTGCAGGAAGGGCGGCGTCAGCAGTATATTCGTCCCGACATCATCAATACTGATTTAGCATTTCTGCAATATACCGGCGGCACCACGGGCGTCGCTAAAGGCGCCATGCTCACGCACCGCAATATGTTGGCGAATCTTGAGCAGTGTAAAGGCGCATACGGTGCCGTTTTGCGTGAAGGAACTGAGCTGGTAGTGACCGCACTCCCGCTGTACCACATCTATGCGCTGATGGTGAATGGCCTGCTGTTCTTTGAATTGGGCGGGAAGAATCTCCTGATTACTAACCCCCGCGATATTCCAGCGGTGGTGAAAGAGCTGAAGCAGTATCCGTTTACCGCAATCACGGGCGTGAATACGTTATTTAACGCGTTGCTCAATAATAAAGAATTCCATGAATTGGATTTTTCGGCACTGCGGCTATCCGCAGGTGGTGGCGCGTCAGTGCAGCAGTCGGTGGCAGAGCGCTGGGAAAAATTGACCGGTAAACATCTGCTCGAAGGCTACGGATTGACGGAGAGTTCTCCTGTAGTATCGGGCAACCCGTACGATCTGAAGCATTACAGCGGCAGTATTGGGCTACCGATGCCGTCAACGGATGTCAGAATCATTGATGATAACGGCAATGACGCAGGTCCGGGGGAATCCGGTGAGCTGTGGGTGCGTGGGCCGCAGGTGATGTTAGGGTACTGGCAGCAGCCTGCTGCGACGGATGAGGTGTTAAAAGACGGCTGGCTGGCGACGGGTGACGTTGTCACGTCTGATGATGAAGGATTCCTGCGGGTTATCGACCGTAAGAAAGACATGATTTTGGTTTCCGGCTTTAACGTCTATCCGACCGAAATTGAAGATGTGATCAGCCGTCATCCCAAAGTGTCCGAGTCGGCAGTGGTTGGGGTGGAGAATGAGGTCTCCGGTGAGGCAGTCAAAGCCTTTGTCGTCAGACGCGACAACTCGTTAACGAAAGAAGAACTCATTACCCACTGCCGCCGTAACCTTACGGGTTACAAAGTGCCGAAAGAGATCGAATTCCGCGACGATTTGCCGAAGTCTAACGTGGGGAAAATTCTGCGTCGCGAATTACGCGGCGAGAAAACGGCGAAGAAAGACGCTGCCGCCTGACGATTTTCCACGAAAAACGACTGCCAGAGAGAGGCAGGACGCGATATGATGTTTTCACGCCGGTTTATCCGGCGTTCTTTTTTATGGCGGACTTACAGCCGTCACCCTATGGGCCGTCGCTTGCGACGTTAAAAATTTCCGCCGGGAATTTTTTACGGCGATACGGATTTGACCCAGAACCGTAAAGTAAAAACAACCAAGAGAATGACGTTTTGAATTATCAGTTGATCACTTCCGACATCGGGTTACAACAGGTTTGCACCCAGGCGCGACGCTTTCCGCAGGTGGCATTGGACACGGAGTTCGTCAGAACCCGCACGTATTATCCGCAATTAGGGTTGATTCAATTGTATGACGGCGAACAGCTTTCACTTATCGACCCGTTAACGATTACCGACTGGGCACCCTTTCAGGCGTTACTGCGTGACGAACAGGTCACTAAATTCCTGCACGCGGGCAGCGAAGATCTGGAAGTGTTTCTCAATGCGTTTGGAACATTGCCGACGCCTTTCATTGATACACAGATACTGGCCGCATTTTTAGGCAAACCGCTTTCGTATGGTTTCGCTGCGCTGGTGGCCGACTACATGAGCGTGACGCTGGATAAAAGCGAGTCGAGAACGGACTGGCTGGCACGTCCGCTGAGCGAAAAACAGTGCGATTATGCCGCTGCCGATGTGTTCTATCTGCTGCCGATGGCCATTCAACTGGTGGCTGATACGGAAGCCGCAGGGTGGATGAACGCTGCGCTGGATGAGTGTCTCCTGCTGTGTCAGCGTAAACAGGATATTTTGGCACCGGCGCTGGCCTATCGCGAATTTGGCAACGCCTGGCAGCTGCGTGGCCGGAATCTGGCTTGCCTTCAGCGTCTGGCTGAGTGGCGTTTGCGTAAAGCGCGTGAGCGAGACAGCGCAGTGAATTTTGTCGTACGTGAAGAGAACCTGTTGCAGGTGGCGCGTTGTCTGCCGACGTCGCTGGGTGAACTGAGCTCGCTGGGGCTGAGCGGCCCGGAAATTCGCTACCATGGCAAAACGCTGCTGGACTGCGTTGCACAGACGGACGGTATTGCTGATGCGGATTGCCCACCGCCGGTGATTAATTTGATCGACTATCCCGGCTATAAAAAAGCGTTTAAAGATATCAAAGCGCTGGTGCAGCGCGTGAGCGAACAGAGCGGATTATCCGCCGAACTATTGGCCTCACGTCGCCAAATTAATCGTCTGCTGAACTGGCACTGGAAATTAAGCGGGCAAGATGCGGGAACGCCGGAAATGTTGTCTGGCTGGCGCGGCCAGTTATATGGCGATGAACTGCGTGAAATTGTGCAAGGTTATTAATCACCGGTAAACACGTCTTATCAATACGCCTTATTTGCTGTGATGATGAAATCATGAAAAAAGCAGCAAATAGGGTGATAAGAGTGCGGTGAAAAAAACAAAATAAGAAATAAAAGACTGGCTAAATATACAGTTTATTGTGAAATGAAACGCACTTAATTTGAAGTGTAGCGGGAATAGATATCCCCTGCGTAAAAGCAGGGGATACTACAGCAGAAAAATCATTTAGGCGTTTCTTCCGCTTCCGGTAATGTAACGTTCAACTCAAGCACGGAAATATCATCTCCTTTTTGCTCAAGCTGAACTGTCACCATCTCAGGATCAATCTGTACATATCGACAGATAACCTCAAGAATGTCTCGCTTTAATTGCGGCAGATAATGGGGTTCGCTATCTCCCCGGCGTCGCTCCGCGACAATAATTTGCAGCCGTTCCTTGGCAATATTGGCTGTCGTTTTTTTGCGGGACAGAAAGAAGTCCAGTAAAGCCATAATTTATCCCCCAAAAAGTCGTTTAAGGAAACCCTTCTTCTCTTCTTCAACAAAACGGAAAGGGCGTTCTTCACCAAGTAGACGTTCAACGGTGTCCGCGTAGGCTTTACCTGCATCGGCTTCCGCATCCAGAATGACGGGTTCGCCCTGGTTAGAGGCGCGGAGTACGGATTGGTCTTCTGGGATGACGCCAACCAGAGGAATCCGCAGGATATCAAGAACGTCTTCCATGCTCAGCATGTCGCCACGGCTCACCCGCCCTGGGTTGTAGCGCGTCAACAGCAAATGCTCTTTGATCGGATCTTCAGAACGCTCTGCACGACGTGATTTCGAAGACAGAATGCCCAAAATACGGTCGGAGTCACGAACGGAAGAGACTTCCGGGTTGGTGGTGATAATCGCTTCATCAGCGAAATAGAGCGCCATCAACGCACCGGTTTCAATCCCGGCGGGTGAGTCACACACGATAAAATCGAATTCCATCTCGCCCAGATCGTTGAGCACTTTCTCTACACCTTCATGCGTTAACGCATCTTTATCACGCGTTTGTGATGCAGGCAGAATGTAGAGATTATCCGTTCTCTTATCTTTGATCAGCGCCTGATTCAGCGTGGCATCACCTTGAATCACGTTGACGAAGTCATACACTACGCGACGCTCGCATCCCATGATCAGGTCGAGGTTACGCAGACCAATGTCAAAATCGATGACAACCGTCTTTTTTCCTTTCTGGGCTAAACCGGTAGCAATGGCCGCGCTTGATGTGGTCTTGCCAACGCCCCCTTTACCCGATGTAACAACAATGATGCGTGCCATAAATGTTTCCTTGGGAGATTCTAGTCTAGAGGTTTTATCGTTAAAACATTGTCCAGCTGGTTCAGATTGATCCGTGCTGGCTGCCCAAAATACGGTTCAGGGATCTGGTCGCTTAGCCAGTAACGGCCAGCAATCGAGACCAGTTCTGCGGCCAGATGCGTACAGAATATCTGGCTCTGAACATCGCCAGAAACGCCTGCGAGGGCTCGGCCGCGCATCATGCCGTAAATATGAATATTGCCATCGGAAATCACCTCCGCCCCTGCGCTGACGCCGTTTGTGACAATCAAGTCACAGTTCCGGGCGTAAATCTGTTGGCCGGAACGTATGGGGGTGTTGATAACTTTCGTTTTCACCGCAGCAGGAACGGCGGCGACGGGCTCGACTACCCGGCGTTGTGCTTTACCTTCGCTCAGAAGGGGAAGCCCCGCCTGCGCAATGGTTTTCTTTAATGCGTCGTCGGTACATCCGCTGACGCCAACGACATGCAGGCCGGTTGACGAAATGGCCTGCTGCAATTTTATCCAGTCGGTTTCCGCTGTTAATGCAGCAACATTAATGACAACGGGGGCATTTTTCAGGAAAGCAGGCGCTTGCTCTATTTTTTCCTGTAGTGCCTGGTAAATTACCTCGGGTTGGGAATCATGCAAATGAACAACCGATAAGGTAAAGCTGCTGCCTTTTAGCTCTATTGGCGTTTGTGACATCTATCCTGACTCAGTTTCAGCATCTTTTAATCCCTAGAGTAACATTTAAGGCATGATATTCCAGAGCGCTGTAAGCATGTTATAGTCACAATTATATACAGGCAAGATGGCATTCCCATCAAATAGA
The DNA here is from genome assembly GCF_002307355.1 of Pectobacterium polaris. NCBI lineage: Bacteria > Pseudomonadati > Pseudomonadota > Gammaproteobacteria > Enterobacterales > Pectobacteriaceae > Pectobacterium > Pectobacterium polaris. The sequence goes on from NZ_CP017481.1 coordinate 3,402,488, forward strand.
GTAAAAAAAATGTTTTGTGTGATCTATCGAAGTGCTAAACGCGATCAGACCTATCTTTATGTTGAAAAAAAAGACGATTTCTCACGCGTGCCGGAAGAATTAATGAAAAGTTTCGGCACGCCGCAGTTGGCCATGCTCTTACCGCTGGATGGGCGCAAAAAATTGGCGAATGCCGATATAGAAAAAGTGAAACTTGCGCTACAGGAACAGGGCTTTTATCTGCAAGTTCCTCCACCGGTCGAGAGCTTATTAACCACGCCGGTATAAGTGTAAAAAAATAATACCAAAGTGCAATTTCAGATAAAGCCGCAAACATAATTTGGCGTGGAATATCTCAGCCGTTTGCATGATATTCCGCGCGATAAATATTCACCTTTTGAGTTTTATCCCGCCACAATTTAATTGTTTCCCTTTTTGATGGGATAGGGCTTCGTTTCTCCCTCATCGGATCCCCAGCCTTGCGCGCCTGAAATCTGTTGGGGTAACCCCCGTTGCGATGATATAACGATGGTTTTGCACCATCGTGTTCTTATATAGCTGTTTTCCTTTTGGTCGTGTTCTGTGCCACGAAAGCAGCGATAATCCAACAGACAGGGCAGGAGAATACCCATGTATCAACACAGAGACTGGCAGGGCGCGCTGCTTGATTTCCCAGTAAACAAAGTCGTTTGCGTCGGGAGCAACTACTCAGAACACATCAAAGAAATGGGCAATGCGATTCCAAGTGAGCCTGTTTTATTCATCAAGCCTGAAACCGCACTGTGTGACTTACGCCAGCCCGTTGCCATCCCTAAAAATCTGGGCTCGGTTCATCACGAAGTCGAGCTGGCTGTGCTGATCGGTACGCCGTTAAAGCAGGCGAATGAAGAACGCGTCGCCCGGGCGATTGCGGGTTATGGTGTAGCACTGGATCTGACGCTGCGTGATTTGCAGTCCGACTTTAAAAAGGCGGGTCAGCCGTGGGAAAAAGCCAAAGCGTTTGATGGTTCCTGCCCGATCTCTGGTTTTATCCCGGTTGCCGAGTTTGGCGATCCGCAGCAAACCGATCTGGGTGTAAAAGTGAATGATGAAGTGCGCCAGCAGGGCAACACGCGTGATATGATTACGCCGATTCTGCCGCTGATTGCTTACATGAGCCGTTTCTTTACGCTGCGCGCGGGCGATATTATTTTAACGGGTACGCCAAAAGGGGTCGGTCCGATCCTGTCTGGCGATATGCTAACGATTACGGTAAATGACCGGACGTTAAGCACGCGTATTATCTAACGCTCCCCCGGCTGCCCGTGTTGAACGACGGGCAGCAAAAATTCCCCGCTGCGCCTGCCAGAATCACGTATCTTTATTTACAACGCTATCGATTTATACAACTTAAGGTAACTGGAAGAGACATGACTGAACGCCCTTTTTGGCAGCAAAAAACGTTGTCTGAGATGTCCGACGATGAATGGGAGTCGCTGTGCGATGGCTGCGGTCAGTGCTGTTTGCATAAACTGATTGATGAGGATACGGAGGAAATCTACTTTACCAACGTCGCCTGTAATCAACTGAATATTAAAAGCTGTCAGTGCCGTAACTATGAGAAACGCTTTGAGTACGAGCCGGACTGCATCAAGCTGACGCGTGAAAACCTGCTGACGTTTAACTGGCTACCAGCGACCTGTGCTTACCGCCTGATTCATGAGCGTGAAGATTTACCGCAGTGGCACCCGCTGGTCTGCGGTACTAAAACGGCCATGCACCGTGAGCGTATCTCCGTGCGTCATATCGCCGTGCGTGAGACAGAGGTGGTGGACTGGCAGGATCATATTTTAAACAAACCTGAATGGGCGCGATAGTTTCTGTTCGGCGCTAGGCTGTTATCTGATTAAAACAAGAGGCCCCTCAATCTGAATCACTCAGAAGAGGGGCTTTTTATTGGTTGGGATAATCAGCGTTCATTTGTCATCCCATCTGTTTTTGCCTGTCACTTCACATTTCTCTTTTTCATTGTGCGAATCATGCTGTCATCTCCGGCACAAATCGTGACGTGTTGTATAATTTTAAAGCGGTTAAACCAGCAGGAGGGAGAGCATGTGATTAACTTTGAGAAAATTATTCTTGAGTACAGCGAGCAGTACACCGACTTTGCTGCCTCCACCATTGCTTTTATGGAAAGTCAGGAAAAAAAGATCGACGCAGATGAAATATCACGAAGAATCCCGCAGGAAAAAAGACCTTTTTTTAACGAAAGATTAGGCCACTATCGCGATATCTACAGACCACAGCAGTGAGGGGTAGTACAAGCCTGTGAAGCGTAGAAACAGTTACCAGAAGCCCGACTCTCGTCGGGCTTTTCGGTCTATCATTAACGGCTGAAGAGGTCGCGGCGTTTAGGGCGGAAAGGCTGAGCGATCAATACCAGCACGGCAACCAACAGATAAGCGGCAAAGATGCCAAGCAGCCACTGCGGCATTTCCATGGAAAGGAATTCCCACTGACGTACTGAGCAATCACCTGTCGCATTGAAAATGGCCGGAAGCCATTTGTCTAAAGGCAACCATGAAGGGAAGCTGACAAAGAAATCACAGGTGGTAAACGGCGACGGATTTAACAAAATATCCGTGTGTTTCCATGCCAGACGGAACCCTTCATAAGAACTGTATATCCATAGTGCGATGGCCGGGTAACGCAACGACGTTGTTGGCGCGATGGCTCCAACAATACCTGCCGCGAACACGCCCCACAGCGCACAGCGCTGATAGATACACAGCACGCACGGTTTTAATAACATCACATGCTGAAAATAGAGCGCGGTCAATTCCAACGCTAAAGCAGTAAACGCCAGCAGCAGCCACGCACCACGCCCGCGTGAGCAACGATTAAGAAATCGCAACATAAAAATATTCCATGCTAAACATGATTGAAGCAGCAGTGTAAACCGTTCTGGCTTCACTGCCATCATTTCACTGTGCAAAACGTAACGATATGTTTATTTGATGCTTTTATATCATTCTGTCGCGACAAAAATGATGTTGATGATGTCATCAAGACCGAAATTGTCGCCACGGTGATTACTATACACGATCGTGATTATGAGTGACTGCCCGATATGGTCAAGTCTGGCAAAGAAATCCATTGTTTATTCATCAGAAAATCGGTGAACGGCACCAGCGTGAACTCAACACAAAGTAACCCGACCAGCGTCATTACAATGGTGTAAGGCAGTGCCATGATCACCATGCGCCCGTAAGACAGACGGATAAGCGGTGCCAGAGAGGACGTCAGCAAGAACAGAAACGCGGCTTGCCCATTCGGCGTGGCGACGGAAGGCAGATTGGTGCCGGTATTGATCGCGACCGCGAGCAGCTCGAACTGAGGAAGCGAGATCTGACCGTTCTCAAAGGCGTTGCGCGCTTCGTTAATATAAACCGAGCCAACGAAGACGTTATCCGATATCGATGAGAGCAGGCCGTTGAACAGATAAAACTGCGTCAGTTGCGCACTCTCAGAAGATTGCAGAACGTGGTGGATAATCGGTGAAAACAGTTGCTGATCGATAATGACGGCGACGATAGCGAAGAAGACCGTCAGCAGCGCGGTAAACGGCATGGCATCCTGAAACGCTTTACCAATGGCATGCTCTTCAGTTACGCCGCAGAACGTCGTAGCCATAATAATCACGGAAAGGCCAATCAACCCGACCTCAGCCAGATGAAACGCCAGCGCGACGATGAGCCAGACGCCAATCACCGCCTGCACGATTAAACGCGCTTTATCCTGCGGCGTGCGCTTTTCTGTCATATCCCGATCGTAATCCTCAAGCACGCGACGTACGTTGTCTGGCAGGTTTACGCCATAGCCGAAGAGTTTAAAGCGCTCGACCAGCACGCAGGTCAGGATACCGCAAACAAACACCGGGACGGTCACCGGTGACATGCGCAGGAAGAAGCTGACGAAATCCCAACCGGCGCTTTTCGCGATAATCAGATTCTGAGGTTCGCCAACCATCGTCATCACGCCGCCCAGTGCCGTACCGACGCCAGCGTGCATGAGCAGGCTGCGCAAGAATGCCCGGAATTGCTCCAACGTACGATGCTGCTCCTCGCTGTTTAGCGCGCTGTCATCGCTGATATCGGCCTCGTCTTCACCTTGCTTGGAAACAAAGCGGTGGTAAATACCATAAAACCCGATCGCGACGCTGATAATAACGGCAATCACGGTCAGGGCATCAAGGAACGCGGAAAGAAAGGCGGCGGCGATACAGAAAGCAAGTGAAAGCAGCGTCTTGGAATGAATGCGCAGCAGCAGTTTGGTAAACACAAAGAGCAGCAGTTGCTTCATGAAGTAGATGCCTGCCACCATAAACACCAGCAGCATGAGGACTTCAATATTCCCCGTTATTTCATGCCACACCTGCTGCGGGCTGGTCATACCGATGAAGATTGCCTGTAGTGCCAGCAGGCCGCCAGGCTGTAATGGGTAACATTTCAGCGCCATGCCTAGCGTAAAAATAAACTCCACGACGAGTAACCAACCGGCCCAAAACGGGCTGACAAAATAAAACAGCAGCGGATTAATCAGCAAGAAGCAAAAAATAGTCAGTTTGTACCAGTCTGGCGCGTATCCCAGGAAATTTTTTAACAGCGCGCGGTGGAGGGGCATGGCGATCATAATGGAAGGGGAATCCTTATTCGTTAGAATAGTTTGATGGTTTTTATCATATCGTAAAAACTTTACAAACGGGCAGAAGTCTACCGTTCTAAGGCGTGAGAGGGCGGTTTGCAGTCACAATTTTTCATTGAAATTGCCTGGTGCCCGAGTGCGGCGCTATATCATGATTCTTTCGTCTGGTATTATGACTTAGCTTTTTTCGGCAATCACCGCTACGGATTATCAAACACATGGTTATAAAGGCGCAAAGTCCGGCTGGATTCGCGGAAGAATACATTATCGAAAGTATATGGAATAACCGCTTTCCTCCTGGCTCTATTTTGCCCGCGGAAAGAGAGCTTTCCGAACTGATTGGCGTGACCCGTACTACGCTGCGTGAAGTACTTCAGCGTCTGGCCCGTGATGGCTGGCTGACGATACAGCACGGGAAACCCACAAAGATTAACAACTTTTGGGAAACCTCCGGGCTCAATATTCTGGAAACGCTGGCGCGACTCGATCACGATAGCGTGCCGCAACTGATCGATAACCTGTTGGCCGTGCGAACCAACATCGCCGCCATTTTTATTCGGACGGCGTTACGCCATAACCCGGAAAAAGTGCGTGATGTATTAACTCAGACAAGCGCGGTAGACGATAGCGCAGAAGCCTTTGCACAACTTGACTACAACGTGTTTCGTGGTTTGGCCTTTGCCTCTGGCAATCCGATTTATGGTCTGATCCTGAACGGTCTGAAAGGGCTGTATATTCGTGTAGGGCGCTACTACTTTTCCAATCCGGAAGCCCGCAAGCTGGCGGTGAATTTTTATGGTCGGTTGGACGCATTGCGCAGCGAAGAGCTTTACGATCAGGTGATGGATGTCGTCAGGCATTACGGTAAAGAAAGTGGGGCGATCTGGCACAGTATGCAGAGTGCGATCCCGCGGGACATCGCGGAAGTACGCCGCTAAGGCTCATACCGCAGCGTCATTGTGAAAATATGAAAAGGGGATTCAGGTTGCTGCCTGAATCCCCTTTTTTCTTTAGTCGTATCGCTGACCTGTGAACCGAGTTTCGTTATGTGGCTGCTGTTCCGTTACGCGGCGGGCAGCGTTCAATCAACTCGATGCTACCATCCGTGTTAGCCTGCTCCAGATAAACATCAAATCCCCACAGGCGATGGACGTGCTTCAACACTTCCTGACTACTTTTATCCAATGGGGCGCGATTATGCGGAACATAACGCAGCGTCAGCGCGCGATTACCGCGTAAATCCACGTTCCAGACCTGAATGTTCGGTTCCAGATGGCTTAGGTTGTACTGCGCGGAGAGCTCCTGTCGGATCAAACGATAGCCTTCTTCGTCATGAATCGCGGCAATTTCCAGATAATTATTGCGATCGTCGTCCAGAACCGTAAACAGCCGGAAATCACGCATCAACTTCGGTGACAGGAACTGGCTGATGAAACTCTCGTCCTTGAAGTTTTGCATCGCAAAATGCAGCGTATCGAGCCAGTCTTTACCCGCGATATCGGGGAACCAGTAGCGGTCTTCGTCCGTCGGTGACTGACAAATACGCTTGATGTCCTGAAACATCGCGAAGCCCAACGCATACGGATTTATCCCGTTGTAGTACGGACTATTGTACGGCGGCTGATAGATCACATTGGTATGGCTGTGCAGGAACTCCAGCATGAAGCGCTCGGTGACTCGGCCTTCATCATAGAGATGGTTCAGAATGGTGTAGTGCCAGAACGTGGCCCAGCCTTCATTCATCACCTGAGTCTGCTTCTGTGGATAGAAATACTGGCTGACTTTCCGCACGATACGCAGAACCTCACGCTGCCAAGGCTCCAGCAGCGGCGCGTTTTTCTCCATAAAATAGAGCAGATTTTCCTGCGGTTCTTGCGGAAAACGCCTTGCCTGTTCTGGTGCGGCACCCTGTTCGCGGCGCGGTAAGGTTTTCCAGAGATCGTTAACCTGGCTTTGCAGGTAGGCCTCACGGCTTTTTTGGCGGGACTTTTCCTCTTCGAGCGAAATCTTCTGCGGGCGCTTATAGCGGTCAACGCCATAATTCATGAGCGCATGGCAGGAATCTAACAGGCGTTCCACTTCGTCCACGCCATAACGCTCTTCGCATTGCGCGATATACTGCCGGGCAAACAGCAGATAATCGACAATGGAGCTGGCGTCGGTCCAACTGCGGAATAGGTAATTACCTTTGAAAAACGAGTTATGCCCGTAGCAGGCATGCGCCATCACCAGCGCCTGCATCGGCAGCGTGTTCTCTTCCATCAAATACGCGATACAGGGATCGGAGTTAATGACGATTTCGTAGGCCAGCCCCTGCTGCCCGTGTTTGTAACGCTGTTCGGTTTCGATAAATTTCTTCCCGAACGACCAGTGGGCATAGTTGATCGGCATGCCTATACTGGAATAGGCGTCCATCATTTGTTCTGAAGTGATGACTTCAATCTGATGAGGGTAGGTTGCCAGACGATACAACTTCGCCACCCGATCAATCTCATCAAGGTAAACCTGCAATAACTCAAACGTCCAGTCCGGTCCATCACTCAGGCGAAGTGTTTTTTTTACCTGATTATCCGTCGATATAGCCATCAGCGCGCCCCCTAACATAACAAGTCTGTACGTGAGATCTCGTTTACTGCCTTCCCGCTGGCTCCTGTCAAAAAATCATCGTGGTTCATTTAGTTATAGCTGAGCTTTGGACACGCGGCAATTGACGAATTGAGCGTGTTTGATGGAGAAAGGCCGCTGAGGGGAGAAAAAAGAAACCGGTATTACGCTGTCGATTGATAGGGAAATGCGCTCCCCGGAGAGAGCGCGAAATGCCGTTTGGACTAGGGGCGTTGATACCGTTTTAACAGCGCCTGAATGTCGTTGAGACGGGAAACGGCAATCGTAGACAGCTTCTCTTTAGAGATGTCTCGATCGAGTGAGATGCAATCCTTCCACAGAGAACGTCCGGCAATCACGCCAGAGGCACCATTTTTCAACGCGCTTTCTACTTGAGGGAGAAACGTCGCGTGATCGACGCCAGCGGATAGGACGGCCCAGGGAATGTTACCGCAGAGTGCGGTCACGCGTGCACAGGCCTCATCAGATCCAGGGTAAGGAATTTTTAAGACCTTTGCGCCTTGGTCGATACAAGCCTGACAGCCTGCTGGAATGAGTTCGGGCAGGAGGCGGGTATAGTCTTCACGAGATTCATTTTCCAGCGGATAGGTCAGGAATTCGACGACGAGCAGTAAATCTTCCTGCGCAAAATCCTGAATCACGGTACGAAGTGTGGCAAGGTTACGGGTATTGGCGGCTGGTCTATCTGGGCGAAGGTAGATCATGATTTTTCCGCCAGTGGCACCCCATTCGCGCACTTTACGTGCCGTTACGCCTTCAACCATCGTGGAGATCCGGTAGCCTTCTGGCGTTGTTTCCCACCCTGATGCGTCAAGCCCGATGAGCAGGCCCGTATCGCGGGGCAGAATGTCTTCGTCTATCAGACCGGGTATGGCGCAGATCGGATCAACCAGCACACAGCCAGCCTTTGCCGCCAGATAGCGAGTGATGTCATATTTTGTTTTTCCTAATGTTTCATTGGTAATCGCGGCCTGTGCTTCTGATGTCGGTGCCAATACTGTTCGCATACCGCCACGTTGATCGCAGGCAATAACCATCATAGCGCCTGTCGCGTTACAAATTAATTGATATCCTCGGTGTTCAGCAGTTGTCATGGTGTTCATAATAATTACCCTCATAAAAGTAATATAAATAAGCGATTAATCCAGGTGTGTTTTGATCCATTGAATTAATTCCTGATGATTAATTTCCTTATCCTGATCAACCGTGTAACACTTTCCAATACGCATCGGTTGGGCCTGATGCGCGAGTGACATTAATTCTGGGAGATATTCATCGCCGGGATGGCCTTTTATTCTTTCATTAACTCTGGCTTGATATCGCTCTGCTACCCGATCAGATGAGATGGCATTCCATATTTCAAGCGTATGGTGGATATCACATGAAGCCAGATAATCTTGCAATACGGCTTTCTCGCGAAATCCGAACCAAGCATCAAGAATCAGGATGCTATTTTCAGGAGCCTGTCTAACAATATTAAACATGGCCTGATAGGCGGCGTATCCCAGCTTTCTGTTTAACGTTCTATTAATCACATCGCAAAACTGCATCATGAACGGCTCTTTTATTTCATCAAGACTTAACCGATAGAGACTCAATTCGTCCGCAATGATACGTGCTACCGTGCTTTTCCCTGATGCGGGAATACCATTGACTAAAATAAGCTTTTTCATAATACTCCGACAATATCATCTGACGTAGTGGCGCTTCGAATACGAGAGAGCATATCGTCCTTTTCCAATAGATTGATGATTGAGGCGATACCCTCTGTAATATGCGCATCGCTGTTAACGCCGCCGAACATAATTAAAATATCCACCGGTTCACTTCCCTGAATCGAGAGCGGAGTCTGTAGCGTCAGTAAACTGAAACAATTCTCCTTAACCCCGCATTCAGGGCGCGCATGGGGAATAGCGATGCCTTCATCAAAAACATAATAAGGCCCGTATTCCTTCGTACTTTCTATCACCGCGATGGGATAGTTCTTCGTAATACATCCTGCACGGATTAACGGTTGTGCGGCGCAATAAATAGCCTCTTCCCATGTCTTACATATCACGCCCAGTTGAATGCAATCGTGCTGCAAAAGGAAATTTTTTATGCTCATAAATCCTCATATATTTTTCCGAATGGTGTTTCTGAGTTCATCTATCTGAATAAAAATATCATCAACGCGATCCCGATAGTCAGGATGAGAAGAAAATACCTGAATGGCCTGATTGTATTTAATCATTAGCGCTTTTTGCGTTTCACTATGTGCCGGATCTTGAACTAAACGAGACTCAAGCTCCGCTAATTCTTCCTCAATTTCCCTGACGCGATTGTCATCCTTATTATCGCGAGGGCCGGAAGAGGGACCCGGGGATAAAAAGCGTTTGAGTAGAGAAAACATAGTGACTCCTTAAGCTATTTGCATAATGACGACAGGCCAATACGCTATTGCGATAGTTTACGATTCGCAATAAAGGCAATGAATGCAACGAATGCGACAAAGGCGGCGACAAATAACCAGTCTTGCTGGAAAGCGTGTCCTAATATCAGGCCAGTACTGATGACATCAGAATCACTGAAGGTGACGCCGGTAAATCCGAAATCTTCCAGTAATGGCACCAGAATGGCGGGCAAGAGCGTAATGAAAAGGCCATGCACGACACCGCCGATGACTGCGCCGCGCCGTCCTCCCAGCGCGTTACCGAAAATACCGGCTGTGCCGCCCGCGAAGAAGTTGGTCAATAAACCTGGCAAAATCATCGCCAGCCCAAACATCGGGAAGATCAACATTCCGAGAATAGAACCGGCGGTGGTGGCGAGGAACCCGACAATGACGGCGTTAGGCGCATAGGGGAAGAGAACCGGGCAATCCAACGCGGGTTTGGCATTAGGGACCAGCCGCATGGCGATCCCTCGAAATGCGGGAACCAGCTCATTAAGCAGCAGACGGACACCGCTGTAGAGAACGAAAACGCCTGCGACAAACTGCATGGACTGCATGAAGGAATACATCAGATAGTTGACGCCGTTGGCGTACTGCGCGATGTAGGCTGGCCCCGCTGCTACGGCTGGGATGAGGTACATCGGCACCATGACGACGGCCATCGACAGGTAGGTATCCTGCAAAAATTTGAAGTTATCGGGCAGCGTTAAATCTTCTGTGGATTTGGAGTTTTTGCCGACTAACCGCGCAACGGCGGCCTGCACCAGATACCCGATGGTACAAAAATGCCCCAGAGCTACATCATCGGAATTCGTGATTTTACGGACAATCGGCTGTGCTAGCGCGGGCATCAGCACGGCCATAATGCCGCCAAATATGCCGCCGGTTAGGATCAGCGTTGCGCCGGTCAAACCTGCCTTATAGCCAATTACGGTACCGATTGTTGCCATCCACAGCAGAGCCTGTCCCGTCAGGAAGATATATTTAAAGGGGGTAATGCGCGCAATAAGGATGTTGACGGCAAAGATCACCATGAGCGTTAACGCGACTTCTGACCCAAGTTCGCGGTTTGCCAACCCGGCGATGGCGGCGACATCGGTGATGTAGCCTTTCATGCCAAAGCCTTGAGTGAAGATACTGTTCAAATAAGTCAGGGTATCAACGATGATGTTAATCCCTGCCATCATGATGAGGAAACCCAGCAGCGTCTTGAACGTCCCCTCTGCGGTTTTTCCTACCGATTTTTTCTGCAAAATCAACCCGATCATGGCGATCAGTGCGATTAATATGGATGCCTGGCCTAATAAATCTTTCACAATGAAATTGATAACGGTGTTCATATTTCACCTCATGCTATTGATGAGCCTGGATATACGTTAAAATTTTTTCTTCTATTTCATCTTTATCAGTCAGTTTATTAAGAATGATGACTCTTTTTTTCTCATCTTCACTGGCATCGCTGTTCAGAATGTCAGCAAATATTTTCTGGGTTAGGATGACGTCATAATTGAAGGCAGAGGCCTCTGAAATCGTGGTGTGATTTATTTCTGCATCAATACCTAATTTTTTTAGTACGGACTTGGCTGTCATTTCGATAGCGAAACTGGAACCTAATCCACAACCGCAAACGCAAAGTACTTTCAACATAATCATGGCCTCATATAAGGTGATGGGCTTTCGCGAGCTTATAAAAATGACTTTCTACATCAACCAAACGTCGTTCTGAATCCTCCAGGTCGATAGGAATAGCCTTGTTGTTATTATTGATAATGATGATTTTATTGGTCAGTCCGGAATTAATACACCGAACGACTTCTTCTGCTAACAGGGTGCCCTGAATAATTTCTTCCCCGGTGGGCGCGCCATTTCGTAAACCATATCCCAAAATGGTTTTTCGGATACGGATGCCAATCTTGTGCTCTAGTTTCTTGATAATGGTATCGATAGCGCCCTGAAAGCCAGGAGTATATTCATGGGTATAGCCTTCAGAGCATAAAATAATCACGCTGTTTTGTTCTGCGATTTTCTCCCGAATACATTGTGATAATTTATCAATCTCCCACGGTGATTCTGGAATGAGTGCGATGTCTGCGTTGCTCTTTAATGCTGCCTGCAAGGTTAATTCGCCACAATATCCACCGAGTAATTCGATCATGAATACCCGGCCTTGTAACCCCCGGCCTGTATTTCGCAATTTTTCTACTTCACTCATTACCTGCTCGCAGGCGGTAGAAAAACCGATCGTATAGCTATTCCCTGAAATATCATTATCAATCGTCATGCCTACGCCATAGCAATGAACGCCATAGTGACTGAGTTTTTTTAAAAACTGGAATGAGCCATCTCCGCCAGCCATAATGAGCGCGTCGAGTTTTTGTTTTTGAATGTTTTTGACGATTTGCTCATAGTCTGTTTTTCTGCATTTCCCAGTTTTTCTCCCTGACGTAATCAGGGGCATTGCTGAGATGGAGTAATCCACCAAATCGCGGCGAGTGAGGACTTTACAGCAGTTATCGATCAGGCCATTAATTCCGCCATCGAAAATGACGATATCAGAGGCAGTCATTCTATTCACCTGAAAGATGAAATTATTTATTCCGCTAACGTCGCCGCCGCTAATGACTAATCCAATTTTCATCGTCGCCCTCTGGAAATATGAATAACCATCGTGTGAACACAATGTTATTAAACTGATAAGGCGTTTTTTTGATGAATGTCGCAATTTTGTATTTAACTACGAGGTCGTGTGTCTTGACAGTGATGTTGTTGGTTCTATTGCTGTGATGATTATCACGATTTAAAAATAAGCAATATAACTAACTTATTAATTAAATTGATATTTAACATTTTCACCTTTTTTATCTTTATTACTCTTTTCAGCTAAAAACTGAATACATATTTTGTGAATGATTTCACAGTTATTTCGTTACGATCTCAGTGGAGAATCTTCGGATCGAAGAGATAACAATAGATAAATGTTATCGTCGAGACGGGTGACAATTCCTTCCCAACTGCTAGAGTAGTCTTCAGTTTTACCTTTTAACTAGTGTTTTATTCCATTCAATAAGCATTTTTCCAGCAGATTAGACGGTCTTTGGCGGAGCGAAAGGGAGAGCGGTAGCATGCGGGTTGTGATTCTGGGAAGTGGTGTAGTTGGCGTAAGTACCGCCTGGTATCTTGCGCAGGCAGGGCATGATGTTACCGTTATAGACAGACAACCGGAGCCCGCGTTGGAAACCAGCGCCGGGAATGCCGGACAGATTTCCCCCGGCTATGCCGCACCTTGGGCTGCACCGGGAATACCGCTGAAAGCGATAAAGTGGATGTTTCAGCGTCATGCACCGCTGGCCATCCGGCCGGATTTCACGGCCGCACAGCTGTGCTGGATGTGGCAAATGTTGCTCAACTGTGACGCGCGCCACTATAAAACCAATAAAGCGCGGATGGTGCGTCTGGCGGAATACAGCCGCGATTGTTTGCAAGCGCTGCGGCGAGATACTGGTATCCAGTACGAAGGTCGGCAAGGTGGAACGCTGCAACTGTTCCGCACTGAGCAGCAGTATGAAAACGCGACACGTGATATCGCCGTGCTGGAAGAGGCTGGCGTACCGTATCAATTGTTGACTCGCCATGAGCTGGCCACGGTTGAACCTGCGTTGGCGCACGTAGCGGGAAAACTGACCGGCGGGCTGCGTTTACCGCATGATGAGACGGGCGACTGCCAGCTGTTCACTCGCCAACTGGCGGCGATGGCTGCCGATGCCGGTGTTATCTTTAAACTGGGGCGTAACGTTCGCCAGCTGCGAGTGGAAGGGCAAAGCGTTACGGGCGTGCAGTGTGACGATGAAATGATTGTGGCAGATGCCTATGTGATGGCCTGCGGCTCCTATTCCACCGGATTACTGCATCAGTGGTTCGATATTCCGGTTTATCCGCTGAAAGGCTATTCACTGACGATTCCGCTGGCGGATGACGCTTTTGCACCGGTTTCTACCGTATTGGATGAAACCTATAAAATAGCGATTACTCGCTTTGATCGTCGCATTCGCGTCGGAGGAATGGCCGAGGTCGTGGGTTTCAACACCGAGCTGAATCCCAAGCGCCGTGAAACGCTGGAAATGGTGGTGCGCGATCTGTATCCCCATTGTGGCCCGATTGAGCAAGCAACATTCTGGACGGGATTGCGTCCGATGACGCCAGACGGCACGCCGCTGGTAGGGCGCTCACCGCTGAAAAATCTGTACCTGAATACGGGGCATGGCACGTTGGGCTGGACGATGGCTTGTGGATCGGGGAAATTGCTGGCGGATATTCTGTCGAACAAATCACCGGAGATTGAGTCCGATGATTTGTCCGTGGAAAGATATGCTCGTTAGGTGAGCTGTATTCGATACTTTGAACTAGGTGCGGGGCAGTGACGTAATGCTGCTCTTGTGGTGCCGCGTCAGCAGGCGGGCGCGTACCGCTAGCAGAGCGGCACAGAGCATCACCAGCGCCAGTGATACTTTTGACGGCAGAGGAATAGCCATAGCCATCAAGCCCAGCGCTGCGCCGCCCGCCATCTGCACAAATCCTACCATCGCTGACGCAATCCCCGCCTCATTGGAATAAGGCTCCAGCGCATAGCTGGTGGACGGCCCGATCAAAAATGCCAGACCGGCACAGGCCAGCGCGACGGGCAGCATGTAGGTCGGCCAGGTGTCTTGCATCGCGTCGGGTAAGAGAACGACGCCGCTCAGCAGCGAAACAAACCCAGCACCCATCAGCAGGCTACCGATAGCCAGACAGCGGGGTCGGCCGACTTTGCGAATGATGCGATTTGCAAAGAAGCTGACCAGCATGATCCAAAAACCGTTTACGCCAAAGGCAATCGAAAACTCAAGCGGCGTGAGCTGAGCCTCGTTCATCAATACCACGGGAGAGAAGGTGACATAGGTCAATGCCATCCCCATGGCTCCCGCGTTGACTGAGGAGAATCCCAAAAATTGGCGATCGGACAACAGACGTGCGTATTGGCGCAGCGGCAAGCCGTGTACGGGCAACGTTGAATCCGGGCGCGTTTCGGGCAGGAAGCGGATGACGAGTGCCAGTACCAGAATGCTGTAGCCTGCGAGGAACCAGAAGGGGGCTCGCCAGCCGAAGGCTTCGGCCAAAAGCCCACCTAATAGCGGCGCCAGCGCTGGCACAATGTTCAGCGTGCCGTTAAGAAAACCATAGGTTCTGGCGGCATCGTCGCCGTTCAGTTTGTCACGCACGCTGCTGAAAATGGCGACGGCGGTACAACAGACGGCCAGTCCCTGAAAAAGGCGTGAGAGGATGAACAGCGTGGCGCTGGTAGCCAGCGCGGCCATGATCGCACCGATGAGGTAGATAATCACGCCAGCCAGCGCCATAGGGCGTCGACCGTACTTATCGACCAGTGGCCCCGCCAGCAGCTGGCCTAATCCCATGATCAGAATGAAAAGTGCGACGGTGGATTGAATCAGCGATTCAGGGCTGTTCAGCGCCACGGCGATGGCGGGAATAAGCGGTAAATAGATGTCGATGCCCAGAGGGCCGAGTAGAACCAGAGTCAGTAAAATCAGAACAAATCGTTGCATAACAAAAGCAGAAATCTATGTTTTATGGGTTCGACAGGGTAATGCGCACACAGGCGGAAAGAAAGCGTTATCTTTGTGACAATGTCACTATGATGCGAAGGGAACTGGCGTGGCGAGGTTGCATGAAGACGCTAATCAACAGGGCGGAGCAGAGATTTTCCGCCCTTTAGTCAAACGTGCTTAATCCACTCAGGCCGTTTCAATGCGGGGATAAAAATCATGATTCTCCCGTTGCATGCGTTCATAGACCTTACGCAACACGTTATTGGCATCCGCCCGGAAATCCCTGTCGTGACCCATCAGCTGTGAAGCTGTATTCCAGCGACGGGAAAACGCATCGTAATCGGCGGCAATGGTTTGCATTTCATTCTGATAATGCTGACTCATCTTCGTTAACTGCTCGTCACCGCTACGCTGAAGTGAAGGGTAAAGCACGCGATCTTCTGCGGAAAGGTGCAGCTTGATGGTTGAGCTCATGGCGACGATGGCGCGGGCGATGTCAGTGGCGTTCTCTGTCACACCGGCCCGGGATAGCTGACGCAGGGTATCAATACTTTCGAGTATTTCGTTGTGCTGGTGTTTGAATTTATCAATGTTCATAAGCGATTCTCTGTGCAGGTATAATGCCATTTATAATACATGTATTTTAAATACATGTTTATAGAAAAATGCCCAGAGAGAAAAAATCAGCCAGCTAACGATTAATCATTAACAGATAACTGGCCGATCGAGAGGGGTCAATGCCCTACCGTTTGTTTACGGAAGAGTTCACGGAAGACAGGGTAGATATCATCCTGATCGCGAATATGTTGCATGGCGAAATTATCGAATTTATCGCGCAGCGTTTCATATTCACGCCAGAGCGTCTGGTGTGAACGCCTGGTGATTTCAATGTAGCTATAGTAACGCACCATCGGCAGAAGTTGATTTGCCAGAATCTGGTGGCACAGCGGTGAGTCATCAGCCCAGTTATCGCCATCCGAGGCCTGTGCTGCGTAGATATTCCATTGCGACGGATCGTAACGCTCGCGAACCACTTCCTCCATCAGCTTTAACGCGCTGGAGACAATGGTGCCGCCGGTTTCCTGAGAGTAGAAGAACTCCTGTTCATCGACCTCTTTGGCCTGGGTATGGTGGCGAATGTAGACGACGTCGACGTTTTTATAATTTCGGCTGAGGAACAGATACAGCAGAATATAAAAGCGCTTCGCCATGTCTTTCGTCGCCTGATCCATCGAGCCGGACACGTCCATCAAACAGAACATCACGGCCTGGCTCGACGGCTCGGCTCGGCGCTCGTAGTTCTTGTAGCGCAGGTCAAAGGTATCGATAAAAGGCACGCGGGCGATTTTCTGGCGTAGTTCGGTAATCTCCTGCCGCAGCCGTTCCTCTTCCAGCAACTGTGCGGGTTCGGTATGCGCCAGCTGTTCCAGTGATTCTTCCAACTCATGCAGCGTGCGCCGTTTACCCGCTGTCATCGCCATACGGCGTGCCAGCGAGTTTTGCAGCGACCGCACCACGCTGATATTGGCAGGAACGCCGTTAGCGGTGTACCCGGCGCGGTGCGTTTTGTACTCGTTCATCTGCCGATGCTGGGTCTTCTTCAGATTCGGCAGCGCCAGATCTTCAAACAGCAAGTCCAGATATTCATCTTTGGAGATCTGAAAGACAAACTCATCTTCGCCTTCGCCATCTTTACTGGCGTCCCCCTGACCGGAACCACCGCCGCCACCTCCTTGTGGCCGCTCGATTTTGTCATTCTGTACGAAGTGATCGTTGCCCGGGTGGACGCGGTGTCGGCGTCCTCCACGGCCCTGATGGAACATCGGTTCGTTGATGTCTGCATTGGGGATCGAGACTGACTCCCCGCTTTCGATGTCGGTCACCGAACGCTTATTAATGGCCTCGGAAATCGACTGTTTTATTTGCGACTTATAGCGGCGCAGAAAGCGTTGGCGGTTCACCGTGCTTTTGTTTTTGCCGTTCAGTCGTCGGTCAATAAAATAGGCCATGTTTCCCCCAAACGCTGTCGCCAGCATCGTGCGTCATTATGATGACTTCCTCACCCGCAGATACCATTCGCACAGCAAACGAACCTGTTTCCGGGTGTAGCCTTTCTCCATCATGCGATCGACGAAGTCGTCATGTTTTTTCTGTTCATCCGTTGAGGTTTTGGTATTAAACGAAATCACAGGCAGCAGCTCTTCCGTATTGGAGAACATCTTTTTCTCAATGACCGTACGCAGCTTCTCGTAACTGGTCCAGTTTGGATTCCGGCCGCTATTGCTGGCACGGGCGCGCAGGACGAAGTTGACAATCTCGTTACGGAAGTCTTTAGGGTTGCTGATGCCCGCAGGCTTCTCGATTTTTTCCAGCTCGGCGTTTAACGATTCGCGGTCAAACAGCTGGCCAGTATCTGGGTCACGGTACTCCTGATCCTGAATCCAGAAATCCGCATAGGTAACATAACGGTCAAAAATGTTCTGGCCGTATTCGGAATAGGATTCGAGGTAGGCGGTCTGGATTTCTTTACCGATAAATTCGGCGTATTTCGGCGTCAGATAGCCTTTCAGGTGCTCTAAATACTTCTCTGCCAGCTCCTGTGGGAACTGTTCGCGCTCGATCTGCTGCTCCAGCACGTAGAACAGGTGTACTGGGTTGGCCGCAACTTCACTGTGATCGAAGTTAAAGACGCGCGACAGAATCTTGAACGCGAAGCGAGTCGACAGACCGTTCATTCCCTCATCGACGCCCGCATAATCGCGATACTCCTGATAGGACTTCGCCTTCGGATCGGTATCTTTCAGGCTTTCTCCGTCGTAAACCCGCATCTTGGAGTAGATGCTGGAGTTTTCGGGATCTTTCAGACGCGACAGAATGGAGAAACGGGCTAGCGTTTCCAGCGTGCCGGGTGCGCAAGGGGCGTGCGTCAGTTCGCTGTGATCCAGCAGCTTGTCGTAGATCTTGACCTCTTCAGATACGCGCAGGCAGTACGGCACTTTCACGATATACACGCGGTCAAGAAACGCTTCATTGTTCTTGTTGTTACGGAACTGCACCCATTCGGATTCATTGGAGTGCGCCAGAATAATCCCGTTGAACGGCAGGGCGGCAATGCCTTCCGTCCCGTTATAGTTGCCTTCTTGTGTCGCAGTCAGCAGCGGGTGAAGCACCTTGATTGGCGCTTTGAACATTTCGACGAATTCCATAATGCCCTGGTTCGCGCGGCACAATGCGCCGGAGTAGCCGTAGGCATCGGGATCGTTCTGAGCATAATGCTCCAGCTTGCGGATATCGACTTTACCGACCAGCGCTGAAATGTCCTGATTGTTCTCATCGCCGGGCTCGGTTTTCGCGATCCCAATCTGTGCCAGAATCGATGGCCACACTTTGACGACTTTGAACTTGGTAATGTCGCCGCCGAAATCCTGGAGACGCTTAGCCGCCCACGGCGACATAATGGTGCCGAGATAGCGACGTGGAATGGCATACTCTTTCTCAAGTATCGCGGCATCTTCCTGCGGATTGAACAGGCAGAGCGGATGGTCATTCACTGGGCTGCGTTCGCCGTTGGCGCTGAGGATGTAAATCGGTACGCGCTGCATCAGCGCTTTCAGGCGTTCGGCCAGAGAAGATTTCCCGCCGCCGACCGGCCCCAACAGATACAGAATTTGTTTCTTCTCTTCCAGTCCCTGCGCGGCATGTTTCAGGTAAGAGACAATCTGTTCGATAGCCTCTTCCATGCCGTAAAATTCTTCAAAAGCAGGGTAGCGAGCAATCACCCGGTTCGAGAATAGGCGTGACATTCGTGATTCTTGGGCGGTATCCACCATTACAGGCTCACCGATAGCCGTTAACAATCGTTCAGCCGCGTTCGCATACGCGTTGCGATCCTGCTGACAGATGGTAAGGAATTCCTGCAGAGTGAACTCTTCGTCCTTGGCAGCGTCGTAGCGCTGGCGGTAGTGATCAAATATGTTCATAGCGATGCCCGTCCTTCGTCGATTAGCACAGATTAAGAGAGCGTGTGGAATATATGCCTATTAATGTATTGCCCTCCGAAAGAAGAAATCTCCTGAGTCCAGCAACCCTTATGCCAACTTGTAGCGTCAGGGCGTCGTGATTTTATTCATACCGGCTGGTCAGGAAGACGTCACCTTCTGTATTAAAGCGTAGTTTGCATCCGTAAAATTTCCTCTAGTCCACAGACGTATTTTTAAGATATTTCAAGGACTCACTTTCAGGAAAATCCGTGTAACATTATAGGGAATGGGCGTTCAGCCTTAAGGACACTGCCTATTACCGACGTTAGCGCACGTAAAACCTATCGAATATATAGGTTATTCGTTAATGTTATTTTTATATAACCTGAACGCGAACGTGTGTAATTGGCTTATCATGTTTCATGATATTTATCTGTAATAGGAAATAGAAAACTGTGAAAAAACCTCAACTATGTGTGCTGGCCGCACTGATTTCTGGTGCTGTGCTCCTGCCTTCAGCCTATGCCGCAGATGTCTCTCTGGGCCTTGGCGCTGCGGGTTCAACGTCCGTATACCGTGGTGTTGATAATGATGTTTATCCGCTTCCTGTACTGAATTATGAAAGTGAAAGTTTTTATTTCCGCGGGCTGGGTGGTGGATACTACCTGTGGAATGACGGCGCAAATCGTTTCTCTTTAACGGCGTACTACCTGCCTTTAGGGTTTAAGCCGGGAGATAGCGACGATCTGCGTATGAAGCAGTTGGACAAACGCCGCAGTACGCTGATGGCGGGTGCGGCTTATCGTCATACCGCCGACTGGGGTGAAATTCGTACTGTGCTGGCCGGTGACACGCTGGATTACAGCAACGGCTTTGCGTGGGATACCGCTTACCTTTACCGCTTCTCAATGGGCGATCTGAGTCTCACTCCCGGTATCGGTGCCACCTGGTTCAGTGAAAACATGAACCAGTATTACTACGGCGTTAGCGCACAGGAGTCAGCCCGTTCTGGCTTTAACCAGTATAGCCCTGGCGATGGCTGGGCCCCGTATCTTGAACTGAGCGCGGGTTATCAGATTAACCAAAGCTGGAGCGCCTGGGCCGTGGGCCGTTACACGCGTCTGTCTGACGAAATGAAAGACAGCCCGATTGTTGATAGTAACCACAGCATCTTAATGAGCGCAGGCGTCAGCTATCGCTTCTGATGCTTTTCGTGAGCGCTTTTAATGCTCTTCGTAAGCATAGTGCATCTGCCGTACAATAATGGGGTGATATCACCCCATTTGCACATTTATGGTGCACTGAATGCCATGTTAGGTTTAACGGCAAACTCGTTACGTTGACGGCAAACACGGAGGAACGCATGACAAAAGCGATTCGTTTTCCAGATGACACCCGCGTACCGGCGATCGGTCAGGGAACGTGGTACATGGGCGAAGATGCTCGAATGAAAGCGCAGGAAGTAACGGCGCTGCAAGCGGGCATCGACCTTGGATTAACGCTGATTGATACGGCCGAAATGTATGCGGAAGGCCGAGCGGAGGAGGTCGTCGGCGAAGCGATACGTGGCCGCCGTGACCGCGTTTATCTGGTGTCGAAAGTCTATCCGCACAATGCGGGAGGCGAAAAGGCGATACAGGCGTGTGAACGCAGCCTGAAGCGACTGCAAACCGAGCGTATTGACCTGTATCTGCTGCACTGGCGCGGTGGTATCCCGTTAGTGGATACAATTGCGGCGATGGAGCGATTGCAGCAGGCGGGGAAAATCGGCCAGTGGGGTGTCTCCAATCTCGACCTTGAGGATATGCAGGAGCTGTGGTCGCTAAATGGCGGGCAGCGTTGCATGACCAATCAGGTGCTTTACCATTTGGCATCGCGCGGTATTGAGTTTGATTTGTTACCGTGGTGTCAGCAACAACAGCTTCCGGTAATGGCGTATTGTCCGCTGGCGCAGGCAGGGCGCTTACGTGATGGATTATTCTCGCATCCGGTGGTGAACCGCATTGCACGCGAACATAGCATCACGTCTGCTCAACTTTTACTGGCGTGGGCAATTCGTCAACCGGGCGTGATCGCGATTCCTAAAGCCAGCTCTGTGAAGCATGTTCAGGAGAATGCGAAAGCGCTGGACGTGGTGCTATCGACGGAAGATATCGCGCAGCTCGATCAGGCTTTTCCACCGCCGACGCGTAAGCAGCATCTGGACGTGGTGTAGCGAAAGCGAAAGGATTGGCGGAAAAGGATTTGCAGAAATAGGGTGTATGGCGACATCGCCATACACCGATATAGCTAAGGTATCGCTGTGGTTATTTCTTGATGCGGATAACCGTCGCCAGACGCGCTGGTGCGTTGGCGGATGCGACAAACGGTTGATTAATGCGCGCAGTTTCCACACACACGAACGTTTTATATCCCTCATCGGTCATATCGCTAATCGTACGAGAGAGCTCTGCACCGGGGTTCCATGATACGACATCGCTATGGTGCGTATGGTGCACTTCGATAGCACGTTTCAGCACAGCGTCATGTACCACACTGGTGTCCTGCGGCTGGGTATAAATGCGGTCTGTACGGTCGGTAAAGACCAGATCGCCTTGCTGCGTTGCCAGCTTGCCCTGATCCACCTTATCAATGAATGTCTCACCCAGACCCGCAATGCGGATATCGCTGATATCGCCGATATTGAAATAGGTGTGCAGCGCGCTGGTAATGCTGTAATCGCCATGCGCTTCCAGTTCAATGCCACATTCCTTGCCCAGCTTGAAACGGGCGATGAGCGTGAATGCATGCGGCCAGCTCTTGCGCGTTTCTTCATTGTCTTGCAGCGTGAACGTGAGCTGTACGCCGTGTTCATCTTCGCTGTGGGCGGTAAATTCCCACGGCAGCAGACGGGCAAAACCGTGATTAGGATCGGCGAAAGGGCCGAACCAAGGGAAACAGATCGGGACACCGCCGCGAATCGCAACGTGATGAGTAAAAGGCGTATTGTCGCTCAGCCAGAGCACCGGCTCTTCGTTTGTTGGCTGCCAGCTAAGCAGGTGCGCACCTTGTAAGGCGACTGCCGCGCGAACTTCAGGATGGTCAACGACGATAATAGGTAATTGGTCCAACTGACGTTGGGTGAGGGTTGCGCTAATTTGCTTCGTGACGGGGAGTGAGAACATTGTGTTATGCATGATAGTGCCTTTTTTTGATTGTTTTTCGTGGTAAAAAGAAATCTGCAATAGACAATAAAAAAGGGCGACATCACGTCGCCCTTTTTTCACAGAATCATCGCTGACGCTTATTTAGAGATGTGAGCGATCAGATCCAGAACTTTGTTTGAGTAACCAGTTTCGTTGTCGTACCAAGAAACCAGTTTCACAAAGTTATCGCTCAGTGCGATACCTGCTTTAGCATCGAATACGGAAGTCAGTTTTTCACCGTTGAAATCGGTAGAAACCACTTCGTCTTCGGTGTAACCCAGAACGCCTTTCAGCTCGCCTTCAGAAGCGGCTTTGATTGCTGCACAGATTTCTTTGTAAGACGCTGGTTTTTCCAGACGTGCAGTCAGGTCAACAACAGAAACGTTCGGGGTAGGAACGCGGAACGCCATACCAGTCAGTTTGCCGTTCAGCTCAGGAATCACTTTACCTACTGCTTTAGCAGCACCGGTAGAAGATGGGATGATGTTCTGTGCTGCGCCGCGGCCGCCGCGCCAGTCTTTGTGAGACGGGCCATCAACCGTTTTCTGCGTTGCAGTGGTTGCGTGAACGGTGGTCATCAGTGCTTCAACGATACCGAAGTTGTCGTTGATAACTTTTGCCAGTGGCGCCAGGCAGTTGGTGGTGCAAGATGCGTTAGAAACGATTTCCTGACCAGCGTAAGTTTTGTGGTTTACGCCCATAACGAACATCGGGGTGTCATCTTTAGATGGACCAGTCAGAACGACTTTCTTCGCACCAGCAGCGATGTGTTTACGTGCAGTGTCGTCAGTCAGGAACAGACCAGTTGCTTCAGCAACAACGTCCACGTTGACTTCGTTCCACTTCAGGTTCGCAGGATCGCGCTCTGCGGTAACACGAATGGTTTTGCCGTTAACAACCAGGTGGCCATCTTTAACTTCAACGGTGCCGTTGAAACGACCATGAGTTGAGTCGTACTTCAGCATGTACGCCATGTACTCAGCATCTAACAGGTCGTTGATTGCAACGATCTCGATGTCAGAACGCTCTTGCGCAGCGCGAAAAACAATACGGCCGATACGGCC
Organism: Pectobacterium polaris; assembly: GCF_002307355.1. Lineage (NCBI taxonomy): Bacteria > Pseudomonadati > Pseudomonadota > Gammaproteobacteria > Enterobacterales > Pectobacteriaceae > Pectobacterium > Pectobacterium polaris. The sequence goes on from NZ_CP017481.1 coordinate 3,426,041, forward strand.
AAAACCGTTGATACCTACTTTGATAGTCATATATTCCACCAGCTATTGGTTTGTGAATAAAAGGTTGGTTGTAAAATTACAAAAACCTTGCTGAGCGTCAAGCGGAATCGTGTCAATAGTTGCTGTAAGTCAAACCTATGACCAAACTTTGTGCGAAAACCGCTCGACCCTGTAACTAAGTAACATCTAAGCCTGATATGAGGGCGGAATGCATCATATAAAGCCTGTGTAATCTCAATATGTGATGCGTATCACAATTAAATGTTCGTGCTAATAACATTCCTAATATTAGGTCAGAACAGCCTGTCAGGTTGTTAATTTTTTGTTATAATCAAGGATTAGTTGAATTGATAACACCCGCTGTGAGACTTCCATGACTAACGACTCCGCTTCACGTACTCCGTCCGACAATACTGAATTGACAGAGATGCAGCGCTATGTCACCCAGCAACGTGGTACGGAACCTGCGTTTTCAGGCAAATTGCTGCATAACAAGCGCACTGGCGCTTATCACTGCCTGTGCTGCCAGGCTCCGCTGTTTTATTCCGACAGCAAATACGACTCCGGCTGTGGCTGGCCGAGCTTCGATCAACCGGTCTCCTCAGAGGCTATTCGCTATCTGGAAGATGAGTCACACAACATGCGCCGTATCGAGATCCGCTGCGGGCAGTGTGATGCGCACCTGGGGCACGTGTTCCCTGATGGCCCGAAAACCACGGGCGAACGCTACTGCGTGAATTCGGCTTCACTGAGTTTCATCGACGACGTTGATGGCGAACGCGTTGACGGGTAATCTGTCTGCGATAGGTGCGACGGCGGTAAGCTAGATGATAGCTTGCTTTAAACGATTCAGCTACTAAAAACGCTTTTAGCACAAGAACCCAGTAAGAATAAATCTGACCTTTCTCGGAGCAGAAACCGGATATGGAACTCAATGATCTGATCGACGCCATGACGCCAGAAATTTACCAACGGTTAGTCACGGCGGTGGAGCTGGGCAAATGGCCAGACGGTGTCGCGTTGACAGCTGAACAGAAAGAAAACTGTCTGCAAATGGTGATGATGTGGCAGGCTCGCCATAACGAACAGGCTGAGCACATGACGATTGGCACCGATGGCGAAATCGTGATGAAGAGCAAGCAGGAGCTTAAGCGCGAGTTTAACATCGCTGACGCCATTATTACGCTGAAACCCAACGCGTAAAACATAAGCAGGCAGCCGCAACGGCTGCCGCTATTTGTTGTCAGTAGCCGTAGCGCGTTAGTGGGCGGCAGACAACGTAGTAAGAAACTGCGTCATATCCGTCAGTATCGCCCCACGCTGCGCCATTTCCCGTAATGCGAATTCACTGTCATCGGGCGAAAGATTTACGCCACGACAGCCATCCACCAAGACTTCAGTGTGATAGCCCAGAGCAATCGCATCCAACACGCTGAACTTGACGCAATAATCGGTCGCCAGCCCCAGAATAATCAGATGGGTGATGTAGTTGGCATGTAGCCACTCATCTAATTCGGTTTTCACCCGATGTCCGTTATCGAAAAAAGCGCTATAGCTATCGATCTCCGGCTGGGTTCCTTTTTGCACCACCCACTGAATAGCCGACTGATTCAGTGCTGGATGAAAATCAGCGCCGGATGTTCCCTGTACGCAGTGAATCGGCCACCAAATCTGTGGCCACCCGTTTAACTCACCGAGTTCTCCGATCTTGGTATTTGCATTAACCGCAAAGCTGCCGTGATTAGCGGGGTGCCAATCCTGACTGGCAATTACCGCGATGCCAGCGGCTATGCAGGCCTCAATAGCGCGGTTAGCCACCTCGATGACGCGGTCGCCTTCGTTAACAGCCAATGCACCGTCGGGACAAAAATCATTTTGCAGATCAACTAATAGCAATGCTTTTTTCATTACGACTCCGTGATTAACTCAATCTTTATCGCTCAATTCCCCGTGCAGGTTTTGCTGCATCAACTGGCGAATGTCATCGGCGCTTAAGTCTTGCTGGCTCAGTAAGTAATGCAGCTTGGTCAATGCGGCTTCGACGGTCATGTCAAAGCCACTGATAACGCCCGCATGCGCCAGCGCATTGCCTGTCGCATAGCCGCCCATATTTACGCGCCCAGAAATACACTGTGTCAGGTTGACGACCACAATGCCGCGTGCGGAGGCTTCACGTAATTCATGCAGCAGCCCGGGGCTTTGCGGCGCGTTGCCAACGCCGTAGGAGCGCAGGATAAGCGCCTTCACTGGCTGACGGAGGAAATTGCTGATGACATCTGCAGAAATGCCGGGGTAAATCGTAATCACCCCGATAGGCTGTGGCGTAATGTGATGTACTTTTAGCGGCGGACAGTTGCTGCATTCTACGGTCGGTGCCAGCCGACGAATATGGATACCGGCTTCCAGCAGTGGTGGATAATTGGGGGAGGCGAAGGCATCAAAGCCATCCGCGTGAGCTTTGGTGGTGCGGTTGCCGCGCAGCAGTTTGTTATTGAAGAAGAGGGCGACTTCATTAATCGGATGGTTAGCCGCAACGTACAGCGCGTTCAGCAGGTTGGTCTGGCCGTCCGAGCGCAATTCCGCTAACGGAATTTGTGACCCTGTCACGATAACCGGCTTGGCAAGATTTTCCAGCATAAACGAGAGCGCGGATGCGGTGAACGCCATCGTGTCAGTACCATGCAGAATCACGAAACCGTCGTAATCATCGTAATGGTTTTGAATATCGTCCGCGATGGATTGCCAATCTGCTGGCGTCATATCAGACGAATCGATCAGCGGGTCATATTCATGAATCGTGAACGACGGCATCTCTTCACGGTGGAATTCCGGCATTTTTGCCAACTGCTGCTGTAAATGACCGGATACCGGAACATAGCCATTGGCCGAGCGCTGCATACCGATGGTGCCGCCCGTGTAGGCGACATAAATGGATTTCTTTCGCATGGTGGTGTGAGTCAGGATTAAACCGAAAATTATAGAGGGAAAAGTAGCCCGATAATATCATCATAAGTAATGACTATTACTACCGGGCTAGACTTGAGGTCTGTCTAAACGCTACCGGACTTCTCCGCAGTTGAGGCAAAATGCGTACCGGTTCTGCGGGTCGTTCAGGTTATTCATGATGGACGGCTGTGACCGCATGACTTCCGCCAGCTGTGCGACCGGCGCTGGCAGCATAGACTGGACGGCAACGGGCAGCAGGGTATAAACGGAAGCGTTCACCTGATTCAGCATCGTGTCGAGCAGGCCTGGCTGTTCGGCATACCAGTTCAACTGATATTGTCCCAGTTTTGCCAACTCAGCGGCTTTCTTCACGGCATCATCAAAATCGCCGATCTGATCGACCAAACCATTTTCTTTCGCATCGCTACCGACCCAAACGTGACCTTGTGCGATCTGATCGATTTGCTCAGGCGTTTTCTTACGAGCCTGCGCCACGATATCGATGAAGTTCTTATAACCGCGTTCGATACTCAACTGCATCATCTGGGAAAATTCAGGCGGCAGTGATTTCGTAATCGACAGATCGGCCAACGGCGAGGTAGCCACGCCATCCGTGTGGACGCCAAGGTTTTCCAGCGAATCTTCGAACGTGGTAATCACGCCAAAAATACCGATAGAACCGGTCAGCGTACTGGCGCTGGAGATGATTGCGTTCGCAGGCGTTGAGATCCAGTAGCCGCCTGATGCCGCCATGCCGCCCATGGATACCACGATCGGTTTACCCGCCAAACGGAGCGCCATCAGTTCTGAGCGAATCAGCTCCGACGCGGTAACGCTACCGCCGGGGCTATTGACGCGTAATACCAGCGCTTTGACTTTAGGATCGAGGCGCGCGGCGCGGATTTGTGCTGCCGTGGTATCACCGCCGACCATTCCCGGCGTTTCCGGACCATCAATGATTGCGCCATTGGCAAACACAACCGCGATCTGGTTGTTGTTTTGTACCGGTGGTTTGATGGTGTAGTCGTAAATGCTGATGAAGTTGAAGTTGTTCTTCTGACTATTCCAGCCGAACGCTTTAACCAGCGATTGCTCAGTCACGGAACGTGATGCCACTTCATCGACCAGTTTGTTATCCAGCGCATAGCGTGCGGTATCGCCCTGAACGGCCTGCAAGCCTGCAAGGATGCTGGTTGCGCCCGGGAAGAGCTGCTGAGGTGTAATCTGGCGGTTAGCAGAAACGGTATTTAAATACTGCTGCCACAGGGCATTGATCCAACGGCCATCGGCATCGCGCGCAGCAGGAGACATATCGTCACGCAGATACGGCTCAACGGCTGATTTATAGGTTCCCACACGGAAGATATTGGTGGTCACTTTCAGCTTGTCCAGCATGGACTTGAAGTAGAGGTTGTTGGTTGCGAAACCGTGCAGATCAACACTGCCTTGTGGCGTCAATGACACCGTATTGGCAAAACTGGCCAAATAGTATTGAGACTGGTTGTAGCTGTCGCCGACTGCATAAATAGGTTTGCCGCTATCGCGAAATTCGCGCAGCGCCTTACCGATGTATTGCATAGACGGTTGGTCGGCACCGGTAAAGTCGCTGAGATCCAGCACCATTCCCGTGATGTTGTCGTCACTCTTTGCCTGACGAATACTGTCGACAATATCGAACAGTGAGTTCTCCTGGCGACGGTTGTTCGATGCGCCGAAGAATTCGCGTCCTAATTGACGCAATTTGTTGTTAACGGTGGGTTGATCAACGACCACGCCCGTCAGATCGACCAGCAGCGCACCCTTCGTGGCTTCTTCAGGCGTCGTTTTTACCTGTGAGTAGATCCCAACACCCACTAAAATCAGAGCAATAAGGAAAATATTGAGAATAAATTCTCTGATAAAATTAAGCAGACGCCATGTCCACTTAAAAAATCCGCTAAAAATTCGCCACAATGTGCGCATGATATCTCCATGAACGGGTAAACAGCGTGTGCCCTACGTCCTTCAACTCGCCCTCTGGCAAGTGATGAAGCACAAGGAGTGATAGTATCCTAATGAGCGGACAGTAAAAAGTCAGCATTAAATCACCGTGGGAGCGCGCGCTGGCGGGGTTATCTTGTAACAAAACTTCTACTTGTGCTAACGTGGCGCGCAACGTTGCCGTTCAGTCGTTTCTACCGTAGAAATGGGTTGTACCGCAGAAATTATATTGCCAGACAGGAGATGTGCGATGGATGCTCTTGAATTGCTATTGAATCGTCGTTCGGCCTCGCGCCTGACCGCGCCAGCACCGACGGGTGACGCATTGAATAACATTATCCACGCCGGTATGCGTGCGCCGGATCATGGCGCAATGAAGCCGTGGCGCTTTTTTATGATCGAAAATGACGGTTTGGATCGTTTTAGTTCGCTACTGACCCGTGCAGCACAGCAGGAAGGGTTGGACGACGCCGGTATCGATAAAGCGCGTCAGGCACCTTATCGCGCACCGCTGATTATCACCGTTGTTGCGCATTGTGAAGAGAACCCGAAAGTCCCGCTTTGGGAACAAATTGTTTCCGCTGGCTGTGCGGTTCAGGCCATGCAGATGGCGGCATTGGCGCAGGGCTTTAACGGTGTCTGGCGTAGCGGTGCCTGGACGCACAATACGCTGGTGCGTGAAGCGTTCAACTGCCGTGAACAGGATGAAATCGTCGGTTTCCTCTATCTGGGGACGCCCGTGCTCAAAGCCTCGACAACGGTCACGCCGCTTGATCCCGACGCGTTTGTTCACTACTTCTGATCGTCATCTCTTGAAGAATATCGATTTCCACCCTGTTTTACAGCGTGCTTTCCCGCGAGTTACGCGGGAAATGCCCAGTCTGCTTGATGGTGAATAATGCGACTTTTTATTGCCGAAAAGCCCAGCCTTGCGCGGGCGATTGCAGACGTGTTACCCAAACCGCATCGACGCGGCGATGGCTTTATTGCCTGCGGTCAAAATGATGTTGTGACGTGGTGCGTGGGGCACCTGCTGGAGCAGGCGCAACCGGATGTTTATGATGCGCGCTATGCTCGTTGGTCGCTTGCCGATCTCCCTATCATTCCCCAGAAATGGCTATTGCAGCCGCGACCCTCGGTTAGTAAGCAGCTCAACGCCATAAAAAAGCTCCTGAATGATGCCACCGAAGTGATTCACGCGGGAGACCCCGATCGTGAAGGACAACTGCTGGTGGATGAGGTGCTGGAATATCTTTCGCTGCCGGAAGAAAAACGCCAGCAGGTACGTCGTTGCCTGGTTAACGATCTCAATCCACAGGCGGTAGAACGTGCTGTTTCTCGTCTTCGTGAGAACCGAGAATTCATCCCTTTGTGCGTGTCGGCGCTGGCGCGTTCCCGTGCAGATTGGCTCTATGGCATTAACATGACCCGCGCCTATACGATATTAGGGCGCAATGCGGGCTATGACGGCGTGCTGTCGGTTGGCCGCGTGCAAACGCCGGTGCTGGGACTGGTGGTGCGCCGAGATGAAGAGATAGAAAACTTCGTTTCCAAAGATTACTTTGAAGTGAAAGCCCATATCGTGACGCCTGCCGATGAGCGTTTTGTCGCGATGTGGCAGCCCAGCGAATCCTGTGAACCTTATCAGGATGAAGAAGGGCGATTGCTGCATCGATCGTTGGCGGATCATGTCGTCAAGCGTATCGAAGGCCAGCCCGCGATTGTCACCAGCTATAATGATAAACGGGAATCAGAAATCGCGCCGTTGCCTTATTCGCTGTCGACGTTACAGATCGAAGCCGCGAAGCGTTTCGGGCTGAGTGCGCAGCAGGTACTGGACGTGTGCCAGAAGCTCTATGAAACCCATAAGCTGATTACGTACCCGCGTTCTGACTGTCGCTATCTGCCAGAGGAGCATTTTGCCGGGCGTCATGCCGTCTTGAATGCGATATCCGTACACCAGCCCGATCTGTTGCCACAACCGGTCATGGATGTGGATCGACGTAATCGCTGCTGGGACGATGGTAAGGTTGATGCTCACCACGCGATTATTCCCACCGCCCGCAGCGCAAGTGCCTCGCTGACGGAGAATGAGCGCAAGGTGTATGGTTTAGTCGCGCGGCAGTACATCATGCAATTCTGCCCGGACGCCGTGTTTCGCAAGTGTGTCATTGAACTGGATATTGCGGGTGGTAAATTTATTGCCAAAGCGCGATTCCTGGCCGAAGCCGGTTGGCGCACGTTGTTAGGTGGCAAAGAGCGGGACGAAGAAAACGAAGGGACGCCGCTGCCCGTGGTGGCAAAAGGTGATGAGCTATTGTGTGAGCGCGGCGAGGTAGTCGAGCGTCAAACACAGCCGCCGCGGCCTTTTACCGATGCCACGCTGTTGTCAGCGATGACAGGCATCGCGCGTTTTGTGCAGGATAAAGAACTAAAGAAAATCCTGCGGGCGACCGATGGGTTAGGAACCGAGGCGACGCGCGCGGGTATTATCGAGCTATTGTTTAAACGGACATTTCTGTTTAAGAAAGCCCGCTATATTCACGCGAGCGAAGCGGGGCGGGCGTTGATTCACTCACTGCCTGCGAGCGCGGCGCACCCTGACATGACAGCACATTGGGAAGCTACGTTGACGCAAATCAGCGAGAAGAAATGTCGCTATCAGGATTTTATGCAACCGTTGACCCACTCCTTGCAGGAACTGATTCAGCAAGCGAAACAGAACGGCGCGGTGAGGGCGTTTAAAGGGCTTTCTGCACCGCCGTCAGGTGCTTCAAAACGGCGTAAGCCTCAGACTAAAAAAGCGAAGGAGCAGGAGCAATGAAATCGTTAGTGTCTTTGTGTTTCGCCAGTGTGATGCTGGTACTGCCTACGCTGGCACAGGCTAATCGTGGCGGAACGGATATTGTTGTTCCTGTTCCACCGGAAGTGTGGGGCGCTGGGACCGCGGTGCGTGAGCAAAGTAACAACTGCCTGCGCTGCTGCGTGTATGAAAACCGGAACTATTCTGAGGGCGCGGTGGTAAAGGTTGAAGGGGTGATTCTGCAATGCGTGCGCGACAAGCAAACGCTGGGAACGAATAACCTGATATGGCAGTTGGTTAAGCAATAATCTTGCGTTAAAAAGCACTACGACTAATATTTCTGCTAATTTTAATCACCGCTGTGGCTTTAATGCACAGCGGTGATGTTATTTCTACTGCGTACGATCTTTTACAACGTACGATTTCTACAACGAAAACTGTGCCCAGATCGGTGCATGGTCAGACGGTTTTTCCATCCCTCGGATATCGTAATCAATACCGGTAGCGACGCAGCGTTCGGCCAGGAACGTACTGGCGAGAATCAGGTCAATACGCAGGCCTCGGTTGTCATCGAACCCGGCAGAACGGTAGTCAAACCACGAAAAACGATCGTTGCTGTCGGGATTCGCGGCACGGAAGGTGTCGATAAGCCCCCAGCCTTGCAAACGCGCCATCCATTCACGCTCTTCCGGCAGGAAAGAACATTTACCCGTACGCAACCAGCGCTTACGGTTCTCTTCGCCGATGCCGATATCCAGATCGGTAGGGCTAATATTGACATCACCCATCACGATCAGCGGTTGTGTCGCGCTGTGGTGCTGTTCCAGATAGGTTTGGAGGTCCTGATAAAAGCGCGTCTTGGCGGGGAATTTCACCGGATGGTCGCGGCTTTCTCCCTGCGGGAAATACCCGTTAACGACCGTGAGCGTGCCGTGCTCAGTGGCAAAATCCGCCATGATGATCCGGCGCTGTGCGTCTTCTTCATCCGTTGGGAAACCGCGACGAACCTCAATGGGCTGCGTTTTACACAGCAACGCGACGCCGTAGTGACCTTTTTGTCCGTGATAATAAACGTGGTAGCCGTACTGGCTGACATCCTCTAACGGAAACATGTCATCGTGGACTTTGGTTTCCTGCAACCCGATCACATCCGGCTGGTGTTGTTCGATAATGGCGGCTAACTGATGAGGGCGCGCCCGCAGGCCATTGATATTAAAAGATACAAATTTCATGTTCGCTGCCATTCGCTAAAAAATGTGACCAGATGGTAGCAGAAAATGAGGGATGCCGTCACGGTGAGGCGGCACTTTCTAACGGCGTTGATGGGCTTATTGCTGTGGCTTCAGAGACGGTTGGCGCAGATGAGAATCGTTAAAAATAAGATTCACTTATATTCAGTTGAACACGAGGCTTGTCGACCGCTATACTCCGCTCCTCGCAGGAGAGAGGGCGTATAGTATCAGTAATACTATGACGCTCCGCCGAAGGCGCAAACTCCCATAATCGCTCAGGCTACCCTAACTGCGAATTCCATTGAAGCCAACTGGAGAGAGGTTGCAATGCAACCCACCGAAGGGGCAAGCAGCACTGCTGCGTAAACTCTCAGGTAAAGCGGACAGAGGGAGTGGCACATTTCACAGGATAACTTGTGTGCTGACTTACATCTATCTGATCGCGATTACGGCTGAAGGGATGTCCGGGGCGCTGGCCGCTGGACGTCGTAATATGGATATTTTTGGCGTAGGCATGATTGCCTTTATCACCGCGCTTGGCGGTGGCACCGTTCGCGATATTCTCCTCGGTAATTATCCCATTGGCTGGACGCAACATCCCGGCTATATCTACCTCACCATTGGTGCGGGTCTTTTCACAATTATCATTGCACGCTTCATGCATCATCTGCACCGACTCTTTCTGGTTCTGGATGCGATGGGGCTGATTGCTTTTACGGTTATTGGCTGCAACGTCGCACTGCAACTGAATTACTCAACGACGGTGGTGGTGATGGCGGGTATCGTAACCGGAATTTTCGGTGGAATATTGCGTGATATTTTCTGCAACCGTACGCCAATGGTGCTGAAGAAAGAGCTGTACGCCAGCGTCTCGCTTTTAGTCGCACTTTTATATCTGGGACTAAAGTCGCTTAATATTAATCACGATATTAACCTGCTGGCGTCATTCACGATTGGTTTGGCCGTGCGTCTGGCAGCAATTCGCTGGTCGTGGCAGCTCCCTGTATTTTCTTATGTTCCTGGGCGCTGGAAAGGGAAGGCGTAAGGTTATATTTTCCCACCGAATGAGATGTTGTGTCGATTATTTCGGTGGGGTGGCACAGTTAGTAAATTGCATATTTCCGCCATACTTCAAGCTGTATGTGTGTTAGCTGGACGAATTCGTCCAGCCTTGCTGCCTTCCTGGGGCTTATTTTTAATTTTTGTGATGAGCCGCCCAGCCTATAAATCCACTGATAAACCCAAATATGATGGCGCTGTAATACATTGCATCGTTATCTACGATAGATATATTAAGAAAAGGAATTCTTTCAGCATGATGGGTGTAAAAATGAAAAGACATAAATACACAGGAAGCAAGAACTCCAAAGAACTTATGGTAAATATCTTCGGATGAGGTGAGTTTTTTTATGATCAAGTAAGTTGGAGTGAGCATGAGTAATGATAAGAAGATGTAAGTTAATGTCATTTTTATCAATCTTTTCAATGTGTTTGATGTCATTTATGAGCTGTTAGTCCTCGTGGTACGCTGCCCAACCTACAAACCCGCTAATTAATCCCAATATGAAGGCGCTGTAATGGGCGACATCATTATTTTCAATGGGTATGCCAAAAAATGGTATTTTTCCATCATGATAGGTATAAAAGTGAAAAAACATGAATGTGCAAGAGATGACAATACCAAGAAATTTATAGTAAACATCGCCGGATTCGGTAAGTTTTTTTATAGAAAAATAGGCGGGAATGAAAGCGAGTGTTGATATGGATATATAAAAAAATGCCATCTTGATTAACCCTCTAAATTATTTAATTTCTATTGTGAGCGACTGCGCAAGTCATCGCGCACAGTAAGGCGAATATAAATGAACTATTGAAGATGAAATCATTGTCTTTTATGGAAATGCCTAAGATTGGTATTTCCCCTGCATGGAATATATAAAGGTGAAAAAGCATAAAAATCGTGGCTAATATAATTGCAGTAAGTCTGCTATAAATGAAGTTAGAGGATGTCAACTTTTTAATAAGTATGTAAAGAGGGGCAAGCATGGCGCTTGATAGTAGAATATATAAAAAGCTCATGATTTTTCTTAGCGATAATTTTGATAGGGTAATTTCACAAACAAAGTCCCTATGCCTTAAATAATTCGAGTTGGGTAAGAGGAGCCAACGCACAAGCAGTTTGAGGTCTGATGGGTATAAAATTACGGCTGTAATATTCACTCATAGTATCGAGTCTCAAGAATTCCCTTTCTGGACAATAATGCTATTAATGCATATAACTTATTCATTGTGAAGTCTATTTTTACTCATTGGGCGTTTTTGGATAAGGGAGAGACTAAGCAAAACTGCTGAAATTATGGGCGGGATATGTTGGGGAAAATGCATTGAGTGTTGCTCAAAACCATACCGGTTTTGTCGAACCTTGGTCGAAGGTTATCACCTTCCCCTGATGGGAATCTGATGCTTTAGCGTTGGGATTTAATTCAGAAGTATTACTTTGAAATGGTGGTGGGGGAAGGATAATTCGGTGCTTCGCACCTCACCCTGCGGGTCAACGCTGCGCGTTGCTCAAAACCGTGCCGGTTTTGTCGAACCTTGGTCGAAGGTTCTCACCTTCCCCTGATGGGAATCTGATGCTTTAGCGTTGGAGTTTAATTCAGAAGTACTGCTTTGAAATGGTGGTGGGGGAAGGATTCGAACCTTCGAAGTCTGTGACGGCAGATTTACAGTCTGCTCCCTTTGGCCGCTCGGGAACCCCACCACTGGCCTTGCTGCAATAAGCTTTCGCTTCAAGCGGGGCGCATCATATCAAATGACGCGCCCCTGTAAAGCGGTATATATCAAAAATAAATGCGGTTGCCGTTTTTTTATTCCGTTCGACGCATCCTTATACAAAAAGATGCCCGATCAACCAATTACAGAATAATGGTGCGGTTACCGTAGACAAAAACACGCTGTCCCAGCACGCGGTACAACGCACGACTCAGGACATTTTTCTCAACGTCACGGCCTGCACGCATCATGTCGTCGCCTGAATAAGTATGGTCGACGTGAATGACGTCCTGCATGATGATTGGGCCTTCATCCAGATTATCGTTGACGTAGTGTGCTGTCGCGCCAATGATTTTTACTCCGCGCTCATAAGCCTGGTGGTACGGGCGAGCACCGATAAAGGCGGGTAAGAACGAATGGTGAATGTTGATCACCTGATTCGGGTAGTGCTGAACAAACGCTGGTGTCAGAACGCGCATATATTTCGCCAGCACGACGTAATCGGGTTTGTATTGATCGATCTGCGCGATCATTTTTTGATCGTGCTCTTCGCGAGTCAGCCCTTCATGGCTAACCAGATGGAAAGGAATATCAAACCGCTCGACCAGCGTCTGCAAGGTATCGTGGTTGCCGATGACGGCAGAGATTTCGACGTCCAAACCACCATAGGCGCTTTTCATCAACAGATCGCCCAGACAGTGGGCTTCTTTTGTCACCAGAACGACAATGCGACGACGACCAGCTGCGGTTAATTCGCGAGAAGACCCTTCGGGAAGCGCGCTATCTAGATCGGCTAACAGCGTAGTGTCGTTGAAAATCCCTTCCAACTCGGTCCGCATGAAAAAGCGCCCCGTGCGATGATCGACAAACTCATTGTTTTGCACGATGTTCAGTTCGTGCTTATAACAAATATTCGTAATTTTCGCGATGAGCCCTTTTGCGTCGGGGCAAATGGTTCGTAATACTTTTCTTTGTATATTTTGGGATTGCATGAGCGTGTGGATCCTGTCCAAAAACTAAAATAACGATCTTATGGTAACGCAGCGGTAAGGCTGCGTGGGCGACTGCTGCCTGTGTTCTATTGTCCGCAACACTTTTTGTATTTTTTGCCGGAACCACACGGGCAAGGTTCATTTCTGCCAGTCTGCAAATGAACGCCGTCTATATAGTACCAGCGATTATGCTGGCGAAGGAAGCGTGAGCGCTCTCGCATCACTTCTGTTCGCTGGTTGTCGGTTTCCGATATATAACGTGCGGCGAATTCCACATAGCCCTCATCGGGCGTTTTTCCGGGAGACGTTGCTAGTATAGTAAGGCCGAGCCACTGCGAATGCTGGCAGCTTTCAGCGAGGGACCCGCGCCATTGCTCGGGTTGAAGATCGGGATGCCAGGTGGCGATAAGGTAATCGACATCGCGTTTGACATAGGCGGTATAGCGCGATCGCATTAATATGGCTGGCTCAGCCGCTGTTGCGGCATGCGTGAGGTACGGTTGACAGCATGCGTTATACTGCAACCCACTGCAACAGGGGCAAGATTCTGACACAACGTCTCCTGAAGAAAATTTAAGATAAAAACTGATAGATAATAAACAGATCACTATGCAGGATGCCGATATGTTACCTAAGAAACTCTACGTGTAGCAATGTGCGCTAAAATGAAGGCAGGTGGATCGATCATGCAGCGGAAAAAAATTGGAATAGCCTTGGGATCTGGGGCAGCGAAAGGATGGGCGCATATTGGTGTATTTAATGCGTTAACAGAAATGGGGGTAAAGGTTGATGTTGTGGCCGGTTGTTCTATCGGTGCGCTGGTTGGTGCGGCGTATGCCACAAACAATTTATCCTCAATGGATCGCTGGGTGAGGGCGTTTGGCTACTGGGACGTGATTCGACTGATGGATCTCTCTTGGCAGCGCGGTAGTTTGTTGCGTGGCGATCGTGTTTTTAATAGTGTGAAGCATTTGTTACATACAACACAGATTGAAGACTGTGATATCAAATACGGCGTAGTGACGACAAACCTCAGCACAGGGCGTGAACTCTGGCTGACGGAAGGCGACTTGCATCAGGCTATGCGGGCGTCTTGCAGTATGCCAGGCCTGCTATCCCCCGTTCGATTTAACGATTACTGGCTGGTGGATGGCGCGGTGGTAAACCCTGTTCCCGTGTCTCTGGCGCGGGCAATGGGGGCCGACATTGTTATCGCAGTTGATCTCCAGCACGACGCCAGTCTTAATCATCAGGATTTGCTGTCGATCAAACCGACAGCGTCAGACATTGATGTGGAGAATGTTCCGCAAGGTTGGCGTAGCAGAATTCGGGAACGCTTACTGCGGGGCCGCCGTCAGCCAGCGGAAAGTTCGCCAACGGCGATGGAGATAATGAGTACGTCGATCCAAATTCTGGAAAATCGGTTGAAGATGACGCGGATGGCGGGCGATCCGCCGGATGTGCTGCTGCAACCGCATTGTCCCCAGATTGCTACCTTAGATTTTCATCGGGCGCAGGAGGCGATTGAGGCGGGTTATAAGGCGGTGGAAAAGATGCGTGATGAATTGTTGCCGCTCGCCAAAGAGGCATAGTGAAGCGCGCTGCATGTAGTTAAAGTACATGTAGCGAAGAAGACAGGGTGTGCCGTCTATCCGGCACACTGGCGCTAAAGCAGGTGTGATTATTCGGTGTTTGAAGTAAGGGGTACTGATGGAACAACCACTAGCGGGTAAGCATATTTTAGTCATTGATGACGAGGCCGTTTTTAGATCTGTGCTCGCTGGTTATCTGACTTCTCTTGGGGCTTCAGTTCAGGAAGCGATTAACGGATTAGATGCGCTAAGCACTCTTGAACATTACCAACCCGATTTAATGATTTGCGATCTGAGTATGCCGACGATGGGAGGAATCGAGTTCCTTGAACGTCTGCGCTTGAAAGACAACGACACGCCAATACTGATCATTTCTGCAACCAGCCAGATGGCGGACATTGCCAAAGTCTTGCGGCTTGGTGTTCAGGATGTGTTGCTAAAACCGATTCGTGATTATGCACGTTTGCGTGAAGCTGTGATGTCCTGCCTATATCCTGATATGTTCACCTCACAGCTGAATGAGATGGATCAACTCATGCAGGACATGGATTCCCTGAATCAATCTCCTGAAGCCGTCACCAAACTGCTTGCCCAACTACAGCCGCCCGTTCAGCAAACGCTTGCTCGGTGCCGTATTAACTATCGTCAGTTGACGGCAGCGGAACAACCGGGGCTAGTGTTGGATATTGCCGCGCTTTCGGAGACTGAGCTGGCATTCTATTGTCTTGATGTCACTCAGGGCGTCAATAATAGTGGGACGCTGGCAGCGTTACTGCTTCGAACCTTGTTCAATGGGGTGCTTCAGGAGCATTTGGCCGATCAACAACACCGTTTGCCGTATCTGCCAACGCTATTAAAGCAGGTAAACCAGTTGTTGCGGCAGGCGAGTCTGGACGGTCGTTTTCCTTTGCTTGTGGGGTATTACCATCAGCAGTTAAAACAGCTGATACTGATTTCCGCCGGGCTAAATGCGACGTTGAATGTTAACGAACAGCAGATAGCGCTGAATAGTGGCGTCCCTTTAGGCACGCTTGAAGGTGCTTATCTCAACCAGTTGAATTATCAGTGCGAAGCATGGCAATGCCAGATATGGGGCGGCGGCGGCCGTTTACGACTGATGTTGACTACAGAATAGTCTGATAGCGCGAGATGGTGCCGGTTTCAGGTAATACCCATCTTTCGGTATTATTTTTTATTTCCTACTATGTAGGGAGTTATCTTATTTTTATTGAACGGTAACGTTGGGACAAGCGTGCTCTTGTTAAAGTCGTTATACTCTTGCGGTTATCTTGATTAGATAAATAAAGTTCATTATTTGAACGGTATATAAGAGGCTGTTTATGTCTATTGTGAATAAAAAAGTAAAAAAAGCGGTCATACCGGTTGCTGGATTAGGGACGCGTATGCTGCCTGCCACCAAAGCCATTCCTAAAGAAATGCTGCCGTTGGTAGATAAACCGCTGATCCAATATGTTGTTAATGAGTGTATCGCAGCAGGGATTAATGAAATTATTCTCGTTACACACTCTTCTAAAAATTCTATCGAAAACCATTTCGATACCAGTTTTGAACTGGAAGCCATACTAGAAAAACGCGTTAAACGTCAGCTGTTGGAAGAGATTCAGTCCATCTGTCCTAAGCACGTCACCATTATGCAAGTACGTCAGGGGTTAGCCAAAGGGCTTGGCCATGCCGTATTGTGCGCGCACCCGTTAGTTGGGGATGAGCCTGTTGCGGTTATTCTGCCGGATGTGATTATTGATGAATATGAATCCGATCTGAAGAAAGATAACCTGAGCGAAATGCTGCAGCGCTTTTCTACGACAGGCCGTAGCCAGATTATGGTTGAGCCCGTTGAAAATGTAAGTAGCTATGGCGTGGTTGACTGCAAAGGTGTGGAATTAAAAGCAGGGGATAGCGCACCGATGGTTGGTGTGGTTGAAAAACCTAAAGCTTCCGAAGCCCCGTCTAATTTAGCCGTCGTTGGCCGTTATGTCCTCTCTGCGGATATTTGGTCTCTGCTGGAGAAAACACCGCCTGGCGCTGGTAATGAAATTCAGTTAACCGATGCCATCGCGATGTTGATGGAAAAAGAAACAGTAGAAGCGTATCACCTGAAAGGTGTGAGCCATGACTGTGGTAATAAATTAGGCTATATGCAGGCATTTGTGGAATATGGTTTACGCCATGATGGATTAGGCCAGGAATTTGCGCAGTGGCTGCAGGAAACGATTGAAGCAGAAGAAAAATAACAGAATGTAATGATTGCTCTCTGTTTACAAAAACAGAGAGCAGCCAAAAAACGGCGACATATCTGTTTCTCTTTGCAATATGCGTTATCAAAGAAAAACCCCCGATAATTATCGGGGTTTTTTTGTATTCAGTACTTATAAACGATTACAGCAGGAAATCGTCTAAAGATTTACCTTGCTCTTCGATTGCTTTCTTGATTACTGCCGGTGTACGACCCTGGCCAGTCCAGGTTTTAAGTTCGCCGTTTTCGTCAGTGTATTGATATTTTGCCGGGCGGGCAGCGCGCTTGCTTTTACCTGCAACCTTAACTGAACCTAAAGACTGCAATAATTCGTTAGGGTCAATACCGTCTGCAATCAGCATGTCGCGATATTGCTGCAATTTACGCGCACGTTCTTCAACTTCAGCCTGAACCTGGCTATCTTCTTCGCGGCGTTCATTAACCACGACTTCCAGTTTTTCCAGCATTTCTTCCAAAGTATCCAGGGTACATTCTCTTGCCTGGGCACGCAGAGTACGGATGTTGTTAAGAATCTTTAGTGCTTCGCTCATTGTGATAATCTCAAATAATATTATTGGTGGCGTGTAGTGTGATAATAGAGTGCTATTTTCCTTTCTGCAATAGTCAAATTTGTAAGTTTGTTAAAAAACGTCATTTTTAAAACAGATCTCACATCCTATGTTACATAAATATAAATACTTTCCTGTTATCAAAAAAATACATTTGGTATGCCGCTTTTCTACCTCAAAAGGCAGAGAATGACTTATTGATGCCGCACCGTTGTTATAAGGAACGTTTATATCTTTTATCATAACAGGCCGTCGCTGGCGGGCGTATGGTCAAAATGTGGCCGAGGAATAGCCCATTGCGCAGCGTGAAGACGAGTTGTTACAATAAGTTTTTACGACCCGAAGATCATATAGCCTGCCTTTTGGAGTGACCGAGTGGCCCAACTTTATTTTTATTATTCTGCAATGAATGCAGGGAAATCGACGGCACTATTGCAGTCGTCATATAACTACCAGGAGCGTGGGATGCGCACGCTGGTGTTCACTGCAGAAATAGATAATCGGCATGGCGTGGGGATAGTCAGTTCACGGATCGGCCTTTCTTCTCCGGCATTATTGTTTAATCCGCAGACATCCTTATTTGGATTGCTGGAGAAAGATCATCGCGCTCAGCCCGTAGATTGTGTATTAATTGATGAATGTCAATTTTTAACCCGCGAGCAGGTGGGGGAGCTTTCCGATGTCGTGGACCAATTAGATATCCCGGTATTGTGTTACGGATTGCGTACTGATTTCCGTGGTGATTTGTTTTCCGGAAGTCACTATTTATTAGCGTGGGCAGATAAGCTGATCGAGTTAAAAACGGTCTGTCATTGCGGCCGTAAAGCCAACTGTGTATTGCGGTTAGATGCACAAGGTAATGCCGTCCACGAAGGAGAGCAGGTCGTTATTGGCGGCAATGAGAGCTATGTTTCTGTGTGCCGTAAGCATTATAAAATTGCGCTGGGATTAACCCGTAAAGAAAGCGAGTAAGGCGGTTAAATATCCGGCAGGTAGGGCGAGTAATAAACGGCGTATTGGTGCGTGTCGATGCGGAGTACGAGTAATAAAAATGCCCAACCTTAAAAGGTTGGGCATCGTTGAGAGATAAACCGCCTTTAGGTTAAGGCGGTTACAGCCAGAACGTTAATGTGCGGCTTTCTTGCTGGTTTTAGCGGCTTTTGCTACAGGTTCAACCGCTTCTGCTTTTTCTTCTTCAGAGAACTTACGACCATAGTAAGTATCCAGCAGAATCTGTTTCAGTTCGGAAATCAGCGGGTAACGCGGGTTAGCGCCAGTACACTGATCGTCGAACGCATCTTCTGACAGCTTATCGACCTTAGCCAGGAAATCGGCTTCCTGTACGCCCGCTTCACGAATGGACGTTGGGATCCCCAGCTCAGTCTTCATTTCTTCCAGCCAGTTCAGCAATTTCTCGATTTTCTGCGCGGTACGATCGCTTGGAGCAGTCAAACGCAGGTGGTCGGCTATTTCCGCGTAACGACGGCGAGCCTGCGGACGGTCATACTGGCTGAACGTCGTCTGCTTGGTCGGGTTGTCGTTTGCGTTATAGCGAATCACGTTTGAGATCAGTAGGGCATTAGCCAAGCCGTGCGGAATATGGAATTCAGAGCCCAGTTTATGCGCCATGGAGTGACAAACGCCGAGGAAGGCGTTGGCAAACGCGATACCTGCAATCGTTGCGGCGTTATGCACACGCTCACGGGCAACCGGGTTTTTCGCGCCGTCGCGGTAGCTGTCTGGCAGGTTTTCCTTCAGGAGTTTCAGCGCTTGTAACGCCTGGCCATCTGAATATTCGTTTGCCAGCACAGAAACATAGGCTTCCAGCGAGTGGGTTACAGCATCGAGTCCGCCAAACGCACACAGCGATTTCGGCATATTCATGACCAAATTGGCATCAACAATCGCCATATCTGGCGTCAGCGCGTAGTCCGCCAGTGGATATTTCTGTCCAGTTGCATCGTCGGTCACCACGGCAAACGGCGTGACTTCAGAACCGGTACCGGATGTGGTGGTTATCGCCACCATCTTGGCTTTGACGCCCATTTTCGGGAACTTGTAGATACGCTTACGGATATCCATAAAGCGCAGCGCCAGCTCTTCGAAGTGTGTCGTCGGGTGTTCATACATCACCCACATGATCTTCGCGGCATCCATTGGAGAACCGCCACCCAGCGCAATAATCACATCCGGTTTGAAGGAATGCATTTGTTCCGCACCTTTACGCACGATGCTCAGCGTCGGGTCAGCTTCAACTTCGAAGAACACTTCGGTTTCCAGTCCGTGCTGTTTCAGTACGGACGTCACCTGATCGACATAGCCGTTGTTGAACAAGAAGCGGTCGGTCACGATAAATGCACGTTTTGCACCATCGGAGGCGACTTCTTCCAGTGCGATAGGCAGTGAGCCACGACGGAAATAAATGGATTTAGGAAGTTTATGCCACAACATATTCTCTGCTCGCTTGGCTACCGTTTTCTTGTTGATCAAGTGCTTCGGACCGACGTTTTCGGAGATGGAGTTTCCGCCCCAGGAGCCACAGCCCAGCGTCAGAGACGGAGCGAGTTTGAAGTTGTAGAGATCGCCGATACCACCCTGAGAAGCTGGGGTGTTAATCAGGATACGCGCCGTTTTCATCATATTACCGAAATGATTCACGCGCTCTGGCTGATTGTCCTGATCGGTATACAGGCAGGATGTGTGACCGATGCCACCCATTGCGACCAGTTTTTCCGCTTTAATGACGGCATCGTTGAAGTCTTTCGCACGGTACATCGCCAGCGTCGGCGACAGTTTTTCATGCGCAAACGGTTCGGATTCATCGACGGCCGTCACTTCACCGATCAGCACTTTGGTGTTCGCTGGGACGGTGATGCCCGCCATTTCTGCGATCTTCGGTGCAGGCTGGCCAACAATGTCGGCGTTCAGTGAACCGTTTTTCAGCAAGATACCCTGTACGGCATGCAGTTCTTTGCCTTTCAGCATGTAGCCGCCGTGGGTGGCAAAACGCTCACGCACAGCATCATAGACGCTGTCTACCACGATGACGGACTGTTCTGACGCGCAAATTACGCCGTTATCGAAGGTTTTCGACATCAGAATAGACGCCACGGCACGCTTGATATCCGCGGTTTCGTCAACGACAACAGGCGTGTTACCGGCACCTACGCCGATTGCTGGTTTACCGGAACTGTATGCGGCTTTCACCATGCCCGGGCCGCCAGTCGCCAGAATCAGGTTGATATCTGGGTGGTGCATAAGCTGGTTGGACAGGTCGACAGAAGGCTGATCGATCCAGCCGATGATATCTTTCGGTGCACCTGCCGCAATTGCCGCTTGCAGAACAATGTCAGCGGCTTTATTGGTCGCATTTTTTGCACGTGGATGGGGAGAGAAGATAATCCCGTTACGGGTCTTCAGGCTGATCAACGCTTTAAAAATTGCGGTAGAAGTGGGGTTGGTGGTGGGAACAATACCGCAGATCAGACCAATCGGCTCGGCAATCGTAATGGTACCAAAAGTGTCATCAGTAGAGAGGACGCCGCAGGTTTTTTCATCCTGGTAGGCGTTATAAATGTACTCAGATGCGAAGTGGTTTTTGATGACTTTGTCTTCCACGATCCCCATGCCAGATTCGGCAACCGCCATTTTTGCCAGCGGGATACGGGCATCCGATGCAGCGAGTGCGGCGGCGCGGAAGATTTTGTCCACTTGTTCCTGAGTGTAAGTGGCAAATTCCTGCTGTGCCTTTTTCACTCTTTCGACCAATGCGTTAAGTTCAGCAACGTTGGTTACGGCCATAATGCTCTCCTGATAAATGTTAAACTCTTTCAGTCAATTGTTCGCCGGATAGAACAGTATAGATAAACGAGCGGGGGGCGTTTTCGTTACCTTGCTATTCTTTTCTGCCTATTTCGCATTAATTGACTCAAAGAGCTTGTTAGCCGCCGTTGTGGCGCGATTGTTGCTTTTTAAAATACTGTAACCGCCGATATCGTAAATTTTTGAAATATTGTTTTGAAATTACGTCAAAATTAAGAAGATCTACGCGTCCGTTACGGTATGAAATGAGCATACCTATTTATAGGTGCCTTTTTTGTGATCTATATCGACTTTTCTTTAAGCTGACACCATTCAGCAGGCTGGTATTGATAACGCCTATCATTAACCAGACAAAATCAGCGGCTTTTCTACCTAAAAGGGATTGTAAGGGATGAGGTGGGTACCGGAGCAGGACATTGTTAGGGGGGAAATTCCGGGCACGATGTTGTGCACATAATCGGAATGATCTGTTCGTATAAAACGTGTTCGCATAAACGACGCTTATATCTTAATCGAGTTAGTTATTTTACGTGTGGCCTACCGTAAGGGAATCGTGTGCTATTGTCGTGCAAGATGAGTAACGGAGTTGTTAAAATAATAACATTCTGCTCAGATAATGACGCGGACAGGTAAGCATGCATCATCATTTTTGTGCTGTGAAAATGATGAAACCCACTACGATGTTTTTTTGTCCAAAATCTATAAATTGCTGAATATTTAAAAAATATCTGCAAATAAACAGAAAAAACATTGTTTATCATGGGGTTAATGAACGTATCGAATGATTGAAATAAAACGTTTACCAAGCTGTAGTAAAGAAAATTAAGCAACATCAATGTAAAAATATTGGCGAATGTGTCTGCTTTTGATAGCTTCGAGTATCGACCTGCTATTCGTTATTCACCCATAAATTAATTTTATGATTTATTTGGATAATAGGCGATCTTTTCTGCTCTATGTGACGGCGATTTTTATACATAGGGTCCGGTATGGCGTTGTATCAAGACAGGGGCGTTTATAAAGTGAAAATTCGCAAAACAAAACGATGCTTTGTTACCAGTATGATTGCCGCAGCAGTGATGGCGTCATGCGTGAATGTTCAGGCTGCTAATGTACCTGCCGGTGTTGAGCTGGCGAAAGAACAGGTTCTGGTGAGAAACAATGGCGCTGAGGTGTCATCACTGGATCCGCATAAAATAGAAGGTGTGCCGGAATCCAACGTCGCGCGCGATTTATATGAAGGGCTGGTGATTTCCGATCCTGATGGACACCCGATTCCTGGCGTCGCTGAGAAGTGGGAAAGCAGCGATTTTAAAGTCTGGACGTTCCATTTACGTAAAGATGCCAAATGGTCCAATGGCGAGCCGGTTACCGCACAAGATTTCGTTTATAGCTGGCAGCGTTTGGCCGATCCGAAAACCGTTTCTCCTTACGCCAGCTATTTACAATATGGTCATCTGCTGAATATCGATGACATTATCGCCAGCAAGAAATCTCCCGATACGCTGGGCGTAAAAGCCCTCGACGACCATACGCTGGAAGTCACATTAAGCGAACCGATCCCTTACTTTTATAAATTACTCAATCACTCGTCCCTGTCGCCAGTAAATAAAGCCGCGGTGGAGAAGTTTGGTGATAAATGGACCCAGCCGGAAAACTGGGTAGGGAATGGCGCCTATCGCCTTAAATCTTGGGTTGTGAATGAGCGGCTTGTGCTGGAGCGTAATACCCAATATTGGGATAACGCCAAGACCGTGATTAATCAGGTCACCTATCTGCCGATTGCTTCTGAAGTGACGGATGTTAACCGCTACCGTGCGGGTGAAATTGATGTCACCAATAATAAATTACCCATCGAGCTATTTCAGAAGCTGAAAAAAGAAATCCCACAAGAAGTTAACATCAATCCCTACCTCTGCACGTATTATTACGAAATCAATAATCAGAAACCGCCATTTAACGATGTTCGAGTACGTACGGCTCTGCGCATGGGGCTTGATCAAGACATATTGACCAATAAAGTGAAAAATCAGGGCGATATTCCTGCCTATGGCTATATTCCTCCGTTTACGGACGGCTTGAAAGCGCATACGCCAGAGTGGTTTACCTGGCCACAGGCGAAACGTAATGAAGAAGCAAAAAAACTGCTGGCGGAAGCGGGTTATACCGCCGAGAAACCGCTGACATTTAATTTGCTCTATAACTCGTCAGATCTGCATAAAAAGATGGCGATCGCGGCGGCATCGATCTGGAGACAGAATCTGGGCGTTGACGCGAAGTTGGAAAACCAAGAGTGGAAAACTTATCTCAGCACGCGTCATCAGGGCAATTATGACGTTGCGCGTGCCGGATGGTGTGCGGACTATAATGAACCGACATCGTTCCTGAACAGCATGCTGTCAGACAGTAGCAACAACACCGCGCATTATAAGAGCGCGGCGTTCGACAAACTGATGGAGCAGGCGGTTCAGGCGAAAACGGACGACGAACGTGCGCAAGTTTATCAGCAGGCAGAATCGCAGTTGGATAAAGATGCCGCGATTGTACCGGTCTATTATTACGCGAACGCTAGACTGATCAAACCTTATGTCGGTGGCATCACTGGCAAGGATCCGTTGGATAATATACGGGTGAAGGATCTCTATATCATTAAGCATTAATCCGCAGCTGTTTACGGTTTGATGCAAATGAAGTGAGCAAGCAGTGATTAATTTGGTGTTTAATCTCTGGTTACCCATTCCTGCCATGTGGGAATGGGTCGTGAGTCGAATCGATTAATCGTTTTCTCACCGGGCTCTAATTCAGGAATCGTGCTGGGATAACTAGCACGACAACATTACAGGAGAAAATAATGACACACATCACAACTAAAAAAAGAGTAGCTGCCGCTATTATCGCGGCATTAAGTAGCACGATGGCTGTTTCTGCCTTCGCCGCGACCGTTCCCGCAGGCGTTCAGTTAGCAGAAAAACAGGAGTTGGTCCGTAACAACGGTGCTGAAGTTTCCTCCCTTGACCCGCATAAAATCGAAGGTGTACCGGAATCCAACGTGTCGCGCGATCTGCTGGAAGGGTTGGTTATTTCCGACGTTAACGGTAAAACCAGTCCCGGCGTAGCAGAAAGCTGGGATAACAAAGATTTTAAAGTGTGGACGTTCCACCTGCGTAAAGATGCCAAATGGTCCAACGGTGAGCCGGTTACCGCACAAGATTTCGTCTATAGCTGGCAGCGTCTGGCCGATCCAAAGACAGCATCGCCTTACGCTAGCTATCTGCAATATGGTCATCTGCTGAATATCGATGACATCATCGCTGGCAAAAAATCCCCAGATACGCTGGGCGTGAAAGCGATCGACGATCATACCTTTGAGGTGACGCTTTCTGAAGCGGTGCCTTACTTCTATAAGCTGCCTGTTTACGTCGCGATGTCCCCAATCAATAAAGCCGTCGTTGAAAAATTCGGTGAAAAATGGACGCAGCCGCAAAACTGGGTCGGCAACGGTGCCTACAAGCTGAAAAGCTGGGTCGTAAACGAAAAAATGGTGCTGGAGCGTAACCCGCAATATTGGGATAACGCCCACACCGTGATTAATCAGGTGACGTATCTGCCGATTGCGTCTGAAGTGACGGACGTCAACCGCTACCGCAGCGGTGAAATCGACATGACGTACAACAACCTGCCAATTGAGCTCTTCCAAAAGCTGAAGAAAGAAATCCCGGATGAAGTGAAGGTTAACCCGTACCTGTGTACCTATTACTACGAAGTTAACAACCAGAAGCCGCCGTTTAACGATGTACGAGTCCGTACCGCGCTGCGTCTGGGCCTGAGCCAGGATATTCTGACCAACAAGGTGAAGAATCAGGGCGATATTCCTGCCTATGGCTTTGTTCCACCGTATATCGATGGTCTGAAAGCATCCGTTCCAGAGTGGTTCACCTGGCCACAGGCGAAACGTAATGAAGAAGCGAAAAAACTGCTGGCAGAAGCGGGCTATACCGCAGACAAACCGCTGACGCTGAACCTGCTGTATAACACCTCCGATTTGCACAAGAAAATGGCGATCGCGGCGGCTTCTATCTGGAAACAGAATATCGGTGTGGACGTTAAGCTGGAAAATCAGGAATGGAAAACCTTCCTCAGCACGCGTCATCAGGGTACCTATGATGTTGCACGCGCCGGATGGTGTGCCGACTATAACGAACCTTCAACCTTCCTGAACAGCATGCTGTCTGACAGCAGCAGTAACACCTCGCACTATAAGAGCAAAGAGTTTGATGCACTGGTGGCGAAATCCTTGCAGGTGAAAACCGATGAGGAGCGCGCTGCGGTTTACCAGCAGGCGGAATCGCAGCTGGATAAAGACGCTGTCACCATACCGGTCTATTACTATGCGAATACCCGACTGGTGAAACCTTATGTGGGTGGATTAACGGGCAATGATCCGCAGGATAATGTTTACGTGAAAGATCTTTATATCATCAAGCACTAATAATAATGGCTGGCGCACGCTGCTGTGCTGCCAGCCTTTTATAGGTACGAGCAATGTTAAAATTTATTCTTCGCCGCTGTTTAGAGGCGATTCCAACGCTATTTATCCTGATCACCATCTCGTTTTTCATGATGCGATTGGCACCCGGTAGCCCTTTTACCGGTGAGCGCAATTTACCGCCGGAAGTGATGGCGAATATTGAAGCCAAATACCATCTGAATGACCCCATTATGACGCAGTACGGCAACTACTTGCTGCAATTGGTGCAGGGTGATTTCGGTCCTTCTTTTAAATACAAAGACTATTCCGTGAACGATCTGGTCGCGACGTCTTTCCCTGTTTCTGCAAAACTGGGGGCTGCGGCATTCGTTCTGGCCGTTATTTTTGGTGTGAGTGCCGGTGTGATCGCCGCGCTGAATCAGAATACGAAATGGGACTATACCGTGATGGGCTTTGCCATGACGGGGGTGGTGATTCCCAGCTTTGTCGTCGCGCCGTTGCTGGTGCTGGTTTTCGCCATTACGCTGCGGTGGCTACCCGGCGGAGGGTGGAACGGTGGGGCACCCAAATACATGATTTTACCGATGGTGGCACTGTCTCTGTCTTATATCGCCAGCATCGCGCGTATTACCCGAGGATCGATGATCGAGGTTTTACACTCTAACTTTATTCGCACCGCGCGCGCTAAAGGGTTGCCGATGCGCCGCATCGTCCTGCGCCATGCGTTAAAACCTGCGCTGCTGCCCGTGCTCTCTTATATGGGGCCGGCGTTTGTGGGGATTATTACCGGTTCGATGGTTGTTGAAACCATTTTTGGTTTACCCGGTATTGGGCAACTGTTCGTAAACGGTGCACTGAACCGCGACTATTCACTGGTACTGAGCCTGACGATTCTGGTCGGCGGCTTAACCATTCTATTTAATGCGATCATTGACGTGCTCTACGCTGTTATCGATCCGAAAATTCGCTATTAATTGGGGGCGTTATGTTTTGGAATCGAAAAAACGTTGAAGCGTTAGAGAACTTCACCGAGCAGTCTGAGATTGAAGGACGCAGTTTGTGGCAGGATGCGCGTCTGCGCTTTATCCACAACCGTGCGGCGCTGGCTAGCCTGCTTGTTTTGGCCGTGATTACCGTGTTCGTGATTTTCGCCCCGATGCTGTCTGCATTTGACTACGCCGATACGGACTGGGGAATGATGTCAGCTGCGCCGGATATGACGTCTGGTCACTATTTTGGTACGGACTCCTCGGGTCGTGATCTGCTGGTCCGCGTTGCCATCGGGGGCCGCGTCTCGCTGATGGTTGGCGTCGCGGCGGCGCTGGTTGCGGTGATCGTCGGAACGCTGTACGGCGCGATGTCGGGTTATCTGGGCGGGAAAGTGGATTCGGTGATGATGCGTCTGCTGGAAATCCTCAACTCATTCCCGTTCATGTTCTTCGTTATTCTGCTGGTGACGTTCTTCGGGCAGAACATGCTGTTGATCTTCGTGGCTATCGGCATGGTGTCCTGGCTGGATATGGCGCGTATCGTGCGCGGCCAGACGCTGAGCCTGAAACGTAAAGAGTTCATTGAAGCAGCGATGGTTTCCGGTGTCTCCACGCGCGGTATCGTGCTGCGCCACATTGTGCCTAACGTGCTGGGCGTAGTGGTCGTTTACGCCTCTCTGCTGGTGCCAAGCATGATCCTGTTCGAATCCTTCCTGAGCTTCCTGGGTCTGGGAACGCAGGAACCGTTAAGCAGCTGGGGGGCCTTGCTGAATGATGGTGCGAACTCAATGGAAGTGTCGCCGTGGTTACTGTTCTATCCGGCGGCGTTTCTGGTTGTCACGCTGTTTTGTTTTAACTTTATCGGCGATGGCCTGCGTGATGCCCTCGACCCGAAAGATCGCTGAGGAATATCGACATGAGCAAGATTGAATTAACTGGCGCGCACGACGCGCTGCTACATGTTCAGGATCTCCGGGTAACGTTCAAAACGCAGGATGGTGATGTGACGGCGGTTAACGACCTGAACTTCACGCTCAACGCCGGTGAAACGCTGGGGATTGTTGGTGAGTCCGGCTCCGGTAAATCACAAACCGCGTTTGCGTTGATGGGGCTGCTGGCTCGCAATGGTCGTATTGGTGGATCGGCACGTTTTCGTGGCAAAGAGATTCTCAATTTGCCTGAAAGCCAGCTGAATAAGCTGCGCGCTGAAGAAATCAGCATGATCTTCCAGGACCCGATGACCTCGCTGAACCCTTACATGCGCGTTGGCGAACAGCTGATGGAAGTGCTGATGTTGCACAAACGCCTGAGCAAAAGCGAAGCGTTTGAAGAATCCGTCAAAATGCTGGATGCGGTCAAAATGCCGGAAGCGCGCAAGCGTATGAAGATGTATCCGCATGAGTTTTCCGGTGGGATGCGTCAGCGCGTGATGATCGCAATGGCACTGCTGTGTCGTCCGAAGCTGCTGATTGCCGATGAACCGACAACAGCGCTGGATGTGACGGTTCAGGCACAGATTATGACGCTGCTGAACGAGCTGAAACGTGAGTTCAATACATCCATCATCATGATCACCCACGACCTGGGCGTGGTGGCGGGTATTTGTGACAAAGTGCTGGTGATGTACGCCGGACGTACCATGGAATACGGCGCTGCACGCGACGTCTTTTATCATCCGAGCCACCCGTATTCTGTCGGCCTGCTCAACGCCGTGCCGCGTCTGGATGCGGAAGATGACGTGCTGGCAACCATTCCGGGCAATCCGCCTAACTTATTACGTTTGCCGAAAGGCTGTCCGTTCCAACCACGCTGCCCGTATTCAATGGATGTCTGCCATAGCGCACCGGCGCTGGAATCTTTTGGTGATGGCCGCTTGCGCGCCTGCTTTAGAGCGATTGAGGAGGTGGTATGAACAACGCGGACGAGAAAAAGGTGTTGTTAGAAGTGGACGATCTGAAAGTCCACTTTGATGTCAGAGATGATAAACAGTGGTTCTGGCAGCCGCCGAAAAAACTGAAAGCCGTTGATGGCGTGACGCTACGTTTATATGAAGGCGAAACGCTGGGCGTGGTGGGTGAATCCGGCTGCGGCAAGTCCACGCTTGCGCGTGCGATTATTGGTCTGGTAAAAGCGACCGACGGACGCGTCACCTGGCTGGGCAAAGACTTGCTGGGTATGAGCGCTGCTCAATGGCGTGCTGCGCGTAGCGATATTCAGATGATATTCCAGGATCCGCTGGCATCACTGAATCCGCGTATGACCATTGGCGAAATTATTGCCGAGCCGTTAAAGGTTTATCACCCAGAGCTGGATCGACAGACGGTAAAAGATCGTGTGAAAGCGATGATGCTGAAGGTTGGGCTGCTGCCGAACCTGATCAACCGCTATCCGCATGAATTCTCTGGCGGGCAGTGTCAGCGTATTGGCATCGCGCGCGCGCTGATTCTGGAGCCGAAACTGATTATCTGTGATGAGCCGGTTTCCGCGTTGGACGTGTCGATTCAGGCGCAGGTGGTTAACCTGCTGCGTCAGCTACAGCGCGAAATGCGTCTGTCGCTGATTTTCATCGCTCATGACTTATCGGTTGTGAAACACATCTCCGATCGCGTGTTGGTGATGTATCTGGGTCATGCGGTAGAACTGGGAACATACGATCAGGTCTATAAAAACCCGCAGCACCCGTATACCCGCGCGCTGATGTCCGCTGTGCCGACGCCCGATCCCGATCAGGAGCGGAACAAGAAGATACAGCTGCTGGAAGGGGATTTGCCTTCGCCAATCAATCCGCCATCGGGCTGTGTGTTCTGCACGCGTTGCCCGATTGTCGGTCCTGAGTGCTCGAAAACCCGTCCCTTGCTGGAAGGGAGCTTTACGCATGCCGTTTCGTGTCTGAAGGTCGATCCGCAGGCGTTATTACCGGTGGCAGAAGCTGAAGCACAGTAATCTGTTTTATCGGCTATCGATGTAAAAAAGGCGTCTCCTGCGGGAGACGCCTTACTTTTAAGTAAGCGGAATTACTCTTTCCACAAAATGTGGCAAAGTTTGTGGTCTTTTTCCCGGCAAATCAGCACGCGGGCAAAAATATCCGTAATTTCTTCACCGTCTTCTTCGGCCAGCCCAATCACGACTTCGGCAAAAAAGTCAGGATTCAGGTCAAAATCAACGTGCTCGGCCCAGTCTTCAGCAGGGTCGAATAACTCTGCACCACCGCGCTCTTCAAATTGCAGGTTGAATAGCAGAATATCTGCCGGATCGAGGTTATCAGCCGCGAGTTCCAAAAAGATATCGTAGGCCTGTTCCAATGCTTCGTCTTCGGTCAGGCGATTATTCAAATCCATAACGTCATTCCTGTTAATTCCCAATAGCCTTATTAGAACACGGGAAAACGCGTATTTATAGCAGAGGGCTGAAAAAGTAGAACAGCCGCTCGACGATGCGTTGCCAGTAAGGGCGATTTTGCCACTGCGTCGCGTTTAACAGGCGTGAACGGGCGATGTAATCTTCCTGTACGCAGGCTAAATCGCTGCCGAACCCGGCATCGTCAATCACCAACGTAATTTCAAAATTCAGCCACAGACTGCGCATATCCAGATTCACCGTGCCGACCAGGCTGAGTTGTCCATCAACCAGTACGCTTTTGGTGTGCAGCAGCCCGTCCTTGAATTGATAAATTTTTACGCCAGCGGCCAGCAGTTCCGTGAAGAATGCGCGACTGGCCCAGCCGACCAGCACGGAGTCATTTTTGTGTGGAACGATAATGCTGACATCGACCCCGCGCTGAGCGGCGGTACAGATGGCGTGCAGCAAATCGTCGCTGGGCACGAAGTAGGGGGTCGTCATGATCAACTGCTTACGTGCCGAATAGACGGACGTCAGCAGCGCCTGATGAATCATTTCTTCCGGGTAACCGGGGCCAGAAGCAATAACCTGAATGGTGTGGCCGCTCTCCTGTTCGAACGGCATAACGTTAACATCCGGCGGCGGCGGAAGCAGGCGCTTGCCTGTCTCCATTTCCCAGTCGCAGCAGTAAATAATCCCCAGCGTGGTCGCTACCGGGCCTTCAATACGCGCCATCAGGTCAATCCATTGCCCAACGCCAGCATCTTGTTTGAATAAACGGGGATCGACCATGTTCATGCTGCCGGTATAGGCAATACGGTTGTCGATCAGGATGATTTTACGGTGCTGTCGCAAATCCATGCGGCGAAGGAAAGCACGGAACAGATTCACTTTCAGGGCTTCAACCACCTCGATCCCGGCGGTGCGCATCAGCTCGGGGTGATGCTGGCGGAAAAATTGTACGCTGCCGGCAGAGTCCAACAGAATACGGCAGTGTACCCCGCGTCGTGCCGCGGCGATAAGGGAAGAGGAGACTTGCTCAACCAGACCGCCGGGTTGCCAGATGTAGAACACCATTTCGATGTTGCTGCGTGCGAGTTCAATATCACGCAATAACGCTTTAATGGTGTCATCAAACGTGGTCATTAACTGCAACTGGTTGCCTTTTACGCCGCCAACCCCTTGCCGTCTCTCACACAGCTGAAATAAAGAGCTGGCGACTTCACTATTTTCCGTCGCGAAAATACGGCGATATTCTTTTAATTCGCGTAGCCATTTTGCCGTTGATGGCCACATTTTGCTGGCACGTTCGGCTCGGCGTTTGCCGAGATGGAGCTCGCCAAACGAAAGATAAGCGACAATACCGACAAGTGGCAGAATATAAATCACCAACAGCCAAGCCATCGCAGAAGGCACCGCCCGACGTTTCATTAAAATACGCAGGGTCACACCTGCAATCAGCAACCAGTAGCTAAAAACCAGTAACCAACTTATTACAGTATAAAATGTCGACATAAAAGCAGCACAGTTCCCTTCTGCAAAGAATTAACAAAGTGTACGCATAGATTTATAAAAGGGGAAATGCCTTTCCTCTGAATAAAATAGCGTAGCGGGCTAAGAAGAGAATGGCGGAGAAAGGGATTCACTGATTGTCGCCGCGAATGAGGGGGGTATAATGCCCCGCGCGAGTGTATTAACAAGAGTCGCATAATGAAACGCAGTCGGAATGAAGTGGGTCGCTGGCGGATGTTACGTCAGGTCCAGCGTAGAAGAAGTCGCTGGTTAGAGGCTCAATCACGTACGTATCGTCATATTCGCTCTGCCCGTTATCTGCAACAAAAGCAGCAGCGACGGGCATTGCTCTATGCGGTAACCTACGACTGGTAAGCCAGTGAGGAAAATAGCGACCCGAGGTATGGTCGCTATTTTTTTATCACATGGTTTATTACGCTCTGAGTTTATTCCCTCATCGGCTCATCCCATTACTGGAATGCGCTGTGCCATTTCTCTCTGATCGATCATCGGGTTAATGTCATCTTCCGTCGAGGGTAGGATGAACAGCGATACCGACGTATTTAAGCGTTCCGTTTGCTCCAGCAGTGAAGCGAAGGTGTGTGCGGAGGCTTCAACCTGTCCCGCATTTTCTCTGACGGTGTCGTTCAGCGTGCTGAGCCGGGCGGTGACTTCATGGATGCTCTCGTTCTGCTGGTGTGATATTTCCGAAATCTCGCTCAGAAACGTGCCCGTGCCTTTCGCGGTCTGAATGATGTGTTGCAGGCTGTCATTCAGTTTGTTCACCAGTCGCGTTCCGGCGGTGACGCTGTTATCAGAATCACGAATCAGCACATTAATATTTTGTGCAGAATGGCTGCTTTGCGAGGCCAGCGTGCCAACTTCCCGCGCGACAACGGCAAAGCCGCGTCCCATCGTCCCAGCTCGTGCGGCTTCAATGGAGGCGTTCAACGACAGAATGTGCGTCTGGAACGCCACGTTCTCAATCATCCCAATCGCTTCCGTCATCTCACGCGTTCTGCCTGCAATGTCTGACATCGCCACCTTTACGTCATTCATCATTGTCTCACCCTGAGTGGCGATTTTACTGGTGTCTTCCGCGTGCAAATTGGCCTGTTGGGTATGCTGGGTATTTTGTTCCAGATGTTGGCTAAGCTGAATAATATGTTCTGTGGTGACTTTGAGCTCGTGGGATTGGCGGTTTGCCTGTTCGGAAAGCCGATGGTTATCTGCCGCGACCCGATCGACCTGCGTCACCATATGGTCAACGCCTTGGCGAACCTGATTGACCAAGGTCACCAGACCTTCCTGCATTTGAATGACGCTAGCATTAAGCTGTTCAACTTCGCGTGTACCGCGCGTTTTTGTATTGACCGCATGCGAAAGGTCACCCGCGGCGATCAGTTTTAAATGAGCGATGATGTGCGTCAGCGGACGAATAATGATCCGACTCACGCCAATCCACACGGCGATGGCGATCGCCAGCAAGAGCCCCAGAACCGTAATGAAAATCGTTTTTGCGTTATCGAGAGAGGATAAAAATTGTTGGCCATGCTGCTTTTGCAGCGCATCGGTATCTTGCAGATAGTGTGAATACTTCTGGGTAAAATCGCTTTGGTATGCCTGTACCGGAACGGCAAAGAAAATATCGATCTGATTCGTGGTCTTTATTCCCTCGGCCAGCTCGACAAGCCCGGAATAAAGCTGGCTATAGCTCTTTTTCAAATCGATAAAAGCCGCGGAGTCCGCTTCAGCTGTTGTGACCGTCCCCAACAATTGGTAGTGCTCCTGCGCCTGTTTTAGAGACACTTCCGCCTCATCCATCAGGCTGTGCCAACTGCCTTCAGACCCCGTTTCTTTGTCTACTAACAGATAAATGCCCGCGCGGTTGAGCTTATCGCTGGCACTCATCACTTCCATCCGCGCTTTATCCATTAAGGCTTGTTGCTGGCGAAGGCTCTCGTTAGCGGAAATATCCTGCCGAACCTGAGTCATCGTTTGCGAAATGACGCCGACGGAAACCAATTGCAGTAAAGAAAATAACCCAATGATCAATAACAATCCGGAGAGAATACTGAGGCGATGACGGCGGCGGATAGTAGCAACTCCGTTTTGCAAAATCGCAGGCATTAACATGATTGCTGACCCTCTATGAATGAATAGCGGTCAAACTATCACTGTTAAATGACTAAAATATTTCAGCTTTTAGCGGGGGCGAAAAGGGTCATGGTTTTTTAGTACAACCATGACCTGTATCAAGGGAACCCTTAAAACACTTTCTTGAATGGTTTCACGCTGACGTTTTTATAGACGCCTGCCGCGATGTAAGGGTCGGCGTTGGCCCATGCCGTTGCCTCATTCAGCGATGTGAATTCGGCGATAATCACGGAGCCGCTAAAGCCAGCCTGACCGGGATCTTCGCTGTCGATAGCAGGCAAAGGGCCCGCGGTAATCAGTCGACCCTGATCACGCAATGCCTGTAAACGGGCAAGATGGTCCGGTCTGACCGACAGGCGTTTTGCTAATGAATCAACATTATCTTCAGCATAAATGACATAGAGCATAGCGACCTCACAGGTGGGAAGGTACCCTTTATCGTTTGGGGTGCCGGGTTTGAGACCCCAGCGGTCAAACGCTATCGGGTAAGAGAAACGAGTTTATATCATCATACGTGATGTTGTTTGAAGACAATAGTACGAGGACAATAGGTTGATTTGCCAGAGTAATCCCCCACGATTTCTGTTTTTTTAACAATTCCACGGGTTGTTATTGAATATGATTGCTATTTGCATTTAAACTTGGGCGGCATAAGAGGATAAAGACAGACTATGCCGCAAAAAAAGTTCTTTTTGACCCGCCGTTACTCATGGCCATTCATACTTTCAGTCGGTTTTCACGGTTCACTGATTGCAGGTTTGCTGTACGCATCATTTAATAATTCAATCGAATTACCGCAGGAATCTAAGCCCATCAGCGTTGTGATGGTGAACCCTGCGGCCTATGAAGCGGCACCTGCTGCTAAATCTGCCCCGGAGCCAGAGCCGGTTAAGCAGCCCGAACCTGAGCCGGAACCGATTCCAGAACCGGAGCCATTGCCGCAGCCGGTTCCTATGCCATTACCTGAACCAAAGCCCAAGCCGCCGAAACCTAAACCGGAGCCTAAGCCGGTGAAGAAGGTTGAGCAACCGAAGCCGGTTAAACGGGAACCGACGGTTGAAAAACAGCCGCCTTCGCCGTTTACCAGCACAGAGCCAACGCGTAATGTGACGAATGCGCCAGTGAAGCAGGCTCCGGCACCCGCAGCAAGCACGCAGTCAAGCGGGCCACGTCCGTTGAGCCGCGCACAGCCTCAGTATCCGGCTCGCGCGTTTTCTCTGCGCGTTGAAGGGCGGGTAAAAATGCAGTTTGATGTGGACGAGTCTGGGCGCGTGGACAACGTGCGCGTGCTTTCTGCTGAGCCACGTAATATGTTCGAGCGTGATATCAAACAAGCCATGCGTAAATGGCGTTATGAAGCGGGTAAACCGGGCAAAGATTTGGTTGTGACCATCGTCTTTAAAATTGACGGCGGGGCGGCAGTCGAATAATTCACGCCGATATGAAAAAGAAACGGGGCGCCATCTGTGTAGATAGCGCCCCGTTTTCGTTATGTCTTTATATCAGGTAACGATATATCTGGTAACAATGCATCCGGTAATAATTTAGGCACTTGCGCCAGCGAATGCTGAGTCTGATGCCAGACGTTACTCGCTTGGCGTGAAGTTGCTTTTACCCGCAGGCAACTCACGCGGATGGCCTTCTTCATCTACGGCGACGTAGGTGAATAACGCTTCGGTAGCCCGATAGCGCTGACCAATCGGCTCAGAGGAGACTTTCTTCACCCACACTTCAACGTTGACGTTGATAGAGCTGCGGCCCGTGCGTAAGCAACGTGCATAGCAGCAAACCACATCGCCGACGGCGACAGGCTTTAAAAATGACATCCCATCAACCCGTACGGTAACGACACGCCCTTCGGCAATTTCTTTCGCCAGGATCGCGCCGCCCATGTCCATTTGTGACATCAGCCAGCCGCCAAAAATATCGCCGTTCGCATTGGTATCGGCTGGCATTGCCAGCGTGCGGAGAACCAGTTCGCCCTGTGGTAACACGTTTTGTGTGCTCATTGTGTCTATCTCGCTTTGGCTATTGCTGCTGTTCGCTTTTTTCTTCTTCTGACTTTTCCTGATCGTTAGGCAAGTGACGATAGATATAAACGCCACAAATCAGCGTAAACAGCAGCGTCACACCGGTCAGACCAAAGACTTTGAAATTAACCCAAACGTTTTGCGGTAACCAGAAAGCAATATAGATGTTAACCAGCCCACACACCAGAAAGAACATGGCCCAGGCGAAATTCAGTTTCCCCCAAACGGGCTGCGGCAAGGTTAACTCTTTACCCAGCATTTTCTGAATCAGGGTTTGTTTCATTACAAACTGGCTAACCAGCAGGGCAATGGCGAACAAGCCGTAGATGATGGTGACTTTCCACTTGATAAACAGGTCGTTATGGAACACCAGCGTTAGCGAACCGAAAACGACGACCATGGCAAAGGTGACCAGCGTCATTTTCTCTATTTTACGATACATCACCCAGGTGACCACGAGTGACAGCGCCGTTGCCGCAATCAGTGCACCCGATGCGATATAGATGTCATAAAGTTTATAGGCCGCAAAAAAAACGACCAACGGTATAAAATCAAGAAGTTGCTTCATTATGTCAATCCATCACTCAACAGTGTCGTAATCATAACCCGCGAGAGTTATCCGATAGCTCATGCCATTATCCTTTATTGTGGAACACCATTCCCGAGATATTGTAATAATTTGCAGAAAATTACGATTGGGTAGATAGCGAACGGGGATCTGGCGGAACCTATGCCACCAGAGCGATGGCATAGGCAGAGAGCGGCAGTTAAGTGCGCAGCAGCATATAAAGGCGGAACAGATAAATGAGCAGGATCGCGGAGATCAGGTTGCCCAAGCCGTTCAGAACCACGCCGAGCACGGTCGGTGAGGAAATCGGTAACTTCGACACGATCAGCAAAATAGCGATTTTAGCCAGTAGCCACATCACGATGGCAGGCGCGGTTGCACGCAAGTTACCGTAAGCCAGTTTGGTACTCACTTTAATCGCATTGAAAATCCCGCTTTTTTCCGTAACGACAATCACGGGTGACAAACTCAGCGCAATAGCGAGCAGCACGCCAGGAATGATCAAAAGCATCATGCCAAGCTGGATGAGCAGGGTGCACAGCAGGATCAGGATAAGCAGACGCAGTAAAAAGGGTGCAGAGGCGCCAATTGCTCGCAGTGCACTGGTGCGCTGTCCGTCAGAAACCAGCTGGATCAGCATCAGAACCCCGCCCGTCAGCAGCGCATTGCCCACTAACGCAGCAAAGGTGCCTGCTGCCGACATTTTCAGTAACACGGTTTGTTGTTCCGGCGTCATCTGCTGAATCATATCCATCAAGCCAGCTTCGACAGAAGATGACAGATCGCTGCTGGAACTGCTCAGAATCTGTAACTCGTCTCCAGAAGGCGATAGTGCATGATTCAGTATGACAGTAATGAATGCCGTCAACAGTGACATCATTAAGATGCTGATGAACTGGTTGCGGGTGAAATTCATTGTGTCACGGTACAACGTGTTAGCCGTGATAGGCATGCAGGCTCCTTGAAAAAAGATAAATCGACAGAGAGAACTTAACTCCCAATTGTAA
The DNA here is from genome assembly GCF_002307355.1 of Pectobacterium polaris. NCBI lineage: Bacteria > Pseudomonadati > Pseudomonadota > Gammaproteobacteria > Enterobacterales > Pectobacteriaceae > Pectobacterium > Pectobacterium polaris. The sequence continues at coordinate 3,463,094 of NZ_CP017481.1, forward strand.
CCTGTTAATTCGCGCTGTGGCACCCCGTCAACGATGCAATGCTGCTTTTCCCCTCACTATGAGGTCAGTGCGGCGTGGTTGCTCATAATGGCGCTCATCGCCACCTGCGGCGCATTTGATGTCCTTACGTCACTATTGATCTAGATCAATTTCATTAATTTTAATGAGTTAGCGATAAATGATTCAGTTCAATTTAGGTCTAAAATCTTTAAAAGATGTGATCTGGCTTAAAACAAGAATACCTACTTAGGGGTATATTTCGCTCGAAATTTAAACCCTATAAATGGAGTGGGTAATGAAAAAGACATCTTTCTTATTGTTGGCAGCGGCGCTCATGCCTGCATTGGCGCAGGCTCATCAAGCGGGTGATTTCATTGTTCGGGCGGGTTCAACAACCGTACGGCCTGCTGAAAGCTCGGACAACGTACTGGGTTTAGGTGAGTTTCAGGTGAGTAACAATACTCAACTGGGTCTGACGTTTAGCTACATGGTGACGGACAATATTGGGGTTGAATTACTTGCCGCCACGCCGTTCAAACATAAAGTCGGAACACCGGGAACGGGGACTATTGCGGAAGTTAAACACCTGCCGCCTTCACTGGTCGCGCAGTACTATTTTGGTGATACTCAAGATAAATTACGTCCCTATTTAGGTGTTGGCCTGAATTACACCCTGTTCTTCGATGAGAAATTTAATGATACGGGGAAAGGTGCAGGGCTGAGCGATCTGAGCCTGAAGAATTCCTGGGGTCTTGCTGCGCAGGCAGGATTGGATTACAACCTGGATAAAAACTGGCTGCTTAATATGTCCGTGTGGTGGATGGATATTGATACTGATGTGAAATTTAAAGCCGGTAACGATCAGCAAAGCATCCATACTAAACTTGATCCATGGGCCTTTATGTTTGGCGTAGGCTATCGCTTCTGATTGTTAATTTGATTTGATGTGAAGAATAAAAAATTTCCGGGAGAAATTTTTAACGTTGCGTTAGCAACGGCCCGTAAGGGTGGCGGCCATGGATGGCACGCCATAAAAAAACGGCGACGTGAATAACGTCGCCGTTTTTATAGACAGGAAATAACAAACCAATAAAGAGAACGCTATTTTTATTACAGCAATTATCTAGATGGCGTTAGCCATTAGAAATTGTATTGTACGCCAACACGGTAGCGAGTTTGACGCTCGTCAGTGTTTTTGCTGCCAACAACGTTGCCGACTTCAGCATAAGGCGTCCAGTTTTTGTCATATTTATACGCTAACTTAACGTTGTGAGTCAGGCCATAGTTGTCGTTGTCGGCAATGTAACCAGGAGCTCCAGCTTTGGTCTTCTTGTCGTATTCAAATTCGTATTCAACCACAAAGTTCGCAGGCAGTTTATAACCCAGCGTACTGGTGATGGTGTAGCCTTTAATATCGGTAGGGTTCGCAGCTGTACTGGTATTACCGATGTTGTTACTTTTACGCAGGTAAGATGCACGGTAGCGCAGACCATAGTATAAGGAATCGGTAATGTTGGCCGTGCCTTTGAGGTAAGGACGGTAATTGTTATCGTCTGAAGTGGTAACCATGTTTAAGCCGGCTTCCAATCCAAAAGTTTTATCGAATTTGTACTGATAGCTGGCGGTCACTTCAGTACCGTTGCTGACCGTTTCGTTATACGGTTTATTTGGGGTGGTATCATTTTTTGATTGACCCCATTTGCCTTCCAGTGACAAGCCAAAACCGTTGTCAAAACGGTGAGACATCAGCAGGCGATCTTTATGATCGTTCTTTGCCGAATCATTCATTTCATGACGATAGTCAATCGTCACAGCCATGGAGCTTAAGCTGATTAAGGAGGTTACCACCATCGTCAATATTTTAACTTTCATTTTATTATCCCAAGTCAAAGAGAATTATTATTTAAAAACGCGCTGCCACTTTTGTTCAGCGATTCCATTCTATTTATTATTTCTTACAGTAATGTGAACAAGATCGTTAAAAAGAGAAAATTTTAAATGATCTCAGTTCTGTGATTTTCTTCGTATTTTATTCGTGGGATTTATGCGGTTTAAAAGTTAAGGGGTAATTAATTTATTTTGTTGATGCGGAATTAAATAATTATTTCAATTTGAAAACATTTCTTACAATTATAATAAAGTGGAAACTAAATAATAATTGAAGATGCTTCGCGTTAATTAAATAAGAAATAATTTGAAACATTATTCGGCGCGCGATAGGACTTGTGTGAAGCACAAATCGCGCGCCTGAAACGTGTTATGAACGCGTAGCCGCTTTCATTTCACTCACAAAGGCGTGTAATTCTGACAGCATGACGTCGGGCTGGTTCAGATTTTTTTCGATAATCCGTACGATCGCGGAGCCAGAAATGGCACCCGCGGCACCTGATGCTAACGTTTCCCGCACTTGAGCAGGATCGGAAATGCCAAATCCTTGCAGCGGGGGGGCTGCATGATACGCGTTCAGTTTGGCAACCAGATGACTCAGCGGCAGTTGCGCACGCTTTTCTGCCCCAGTCACGCCCGCACGTGACACTAAATAGGTGTAGCCGCGGCCATAAGAGGCGATCTCGCGCAGCAGTTCATCGTCAGCATTGGGTGGACAAATAAAAATGGGGGCAATGCCGTGTCGCATCGCAGCTGTACGGAACGGTGCAGACTCGACCACTGGCACATCTGCCACTAAAACTGAATCGACACCAACCTGCGCACAGCGCTGATAAAATTCATCAATACCGTTGCTGAAGACCAGATTGGCATACATCAGCAGGCCAATCGGGATTTCCGGGTATTTTTGACGTATGGCCGCCAGCATTTCGAAGCATTGGTCTGGTGTGACACCTGCTGCAAAGGCGCGCAGGTTGGCATCCTGAATGGTCGGGCCATCCGCCAACGGGTCAGAGAAGGGCACGCCCAGCTCCAACGCATCGGCACCGGCTGCAATCAGCGTGTCGATAATTTTCAGGGACTGCTCGGGAGAGGGATCGCCCAGCGTAACAAACGGAACGAACGCGCCTTCTTTTTTCTCTGACAGGCGGTTAAATAACTGTTGATAGCGTTCCATCAGATTTCTCCCCGATCTTTCAAAATATCGTGCACGGTAAAGATGTCTTTATCACCACGGCCGGACAGGTTGACCACCAGCAGTTGCTCTTTTTCCGGTTCCGCTTTGATCATCTTCAAGGCGTGCGCCAGAGCGTGGGAGGATTCCAGCGCGGGAATAATCCCTTCACCGCGGCAGAGCGCTTTGAAAGCATCCAACGCTTCATCATCGGTAATTGAGACATAGTCGGCGCGACCAATGCTGTTCAGATAGGCGTGCTGCGGCCCTACGGACGGGAAATCCAGCCCGGCAGAAATAGAATAGGACTCTTCAATTTGCCCGTCAGACGTTTGCATCATCGGAGACTTCATACCGAAATAAATACCCACGCGGCCGTGTTTTAACGGTGCGCCGTGCTGCCCGGATTCAATGCCCAAGCCGCCCGGCTCAATGCCGATCAGACGGACATCGGTATCATCGATAAAATCAGCGAACATCCCAATCGCGTTAGAACCACCGCCGACACAGGCCAGTACTGCATCTGGCAAACGACCTTCTTTTTCCAGGATCTGCGCTTTGGTTTCCTCACCAATCATGCGTTGAAACTCGCGCACGATAGTCGGATAAGGATGCGGGCCAGCGGCCGTTCCCAGCAGATAGTGTGCTGTTTCATAGCTGCCGGACCAGTCACGCAGCGCTTCGTTGCAGGCATCTTTCAGCGTGGAAGAACCGCTGTGAACGGGAATTACTTCTGCCCCCATCAAACGCATGCGGAACACGTTCGGCGACTGGCGCTCAACGTCTTTGGCACCCATATAGACGCGGCATTTCAGGCCGAGCAGGGCGCAAGCCAGCGCCGTTGCGACACCGTGTTGGCCCGCCCCGGTTTCGGCGATGATTTCGCTTTTACCCATGCGTTTAGCCAGCAGCGCCTGTCCGAGTACCTGATTGGTTTTGTGCGCACCGCCGTGCAGTAGATCTTCGCGTTTCAGGTACAGCTTAGTTTTCGTCCCAGCGGTCAGGTTTTTACACAGGGTTAACGCTGTCGGGCGACCCGCGTAGTTTTTCAATAGATCGGTAAATTCGGCCTGAAACTCAGGATCTTTTTGTGCGCTGACGAAAGCCTCTTCCAGCTGGCGTAGCGCCGGGATGAGGATCTGCGGAACAAACTGTCCGCCGAATTCACCGAAATAAGGGTTGAGTAATGTCATAATTTTCCCGTCTGTTTTAGTGCTGCGGTTGACGTAATGTCGCAAAAACCGCAGCAATTTTATGTGAGTCTTTTTTTCCCGGTTCGCTTTCTACCCCGGAATTGAAATCCAGTCCTGCGCAACCTTGCTGTGCTGCCAGTGCGCAGTTATCGCTATTCAGGCCACCGGCCAACAGCACGTTATCCAATGACTGATTCGCCAGCAGCGACCAGTTGAAGGTTTTACCGCTGCCGCCCTGACCGTTGTCAAACACGTAGCGATCGACGTGGGCGAGATTGCGCTCAGGCAGGACATCCTCGATGCTCAGCGCTTTCCAAATCTGGCAAGCCGCCGGTAATTGCTGACGTAGCTGGTTGATGATCTGTTGATCTTCATCGCCGTGGAGTTGAACGGCTGCTAATCCCAACTGAGTCGTGATAGCAACGATGTGTTCGACAGGCGCATTGCGGAAAACACCGACATAGCGCAGTGGGGCACCCGTCATAACGTCGGCGGCTTGTTTGGCGTCAACATAGCGTGGGGAACTGGCGACAAAGATTAAACCGCCGTAGAGCGCACCCGCTTGATAGGCGGCCTGTGCATCTGCTGCACGCGTTAGTCCACAAACTTTGTTCTCACCCAGAATAACGCGACGTACCGCGCCGTTCAGATCCGGCTCAGACATCAGTGAGCTGCCGATCAGGAAGCCCTGAGCAAACGCGCTGAGTTCACGAATCTGTGCCTGGCAGTTGATACCGGATTCACTGATCACGGTGACGCCTGCGGGCAGACGCGGTGCGAGCGTCCGGGTACGGTTGAGGTCAATAGAGAGATCGCGCAGGTCGCGGTTGTTGATCCCAACGACGCGTGCTTCGAGCTGAATGGCCCGCAGCAGTTCTTCTTCATTACTGACTTCTGTCAACACGCCCAGCTTCAGGCTGTGCGCTACTTCGGCCAGTTGCTGATACTGCTCGTCGTCCAGCACGGACAACATCAGCAGAATGGCATCGGCCTGATAGTAACGAGCCAGATAGATCTGGTAGGGCGAAATAATAAAGTCTTTGCACAACACCGGCTGATGTACTGCCGCGCTAACCTGCGGCAGGAAAGCAAAATCGCCCTGAAAATACTTCTCGTCGGTCAAAACGGAAATGGCAGACGCGTAATCTTTATAGACCTGGGCTATCGCTACCGGGTCGAAATCATCGCGAATCAATCCCTTCGACGGTGAAGCCTTTTTGCATTCAAGAATAAAGGCGGGCTTATCTTGTTTCAGCGCCTGATAAAAGTCGCGCTGGCTGGGAACGATCTCATGCTGAAAAGAGGCCAGCGGCTGTGCTTTTTCTCGTTCCGCAACCCAGAGCGCTTTATCACGCACAATTTTATGTAATACGGTTTCCTGCATGGTTCCATTATCCTCTGGCGGACAGGGCGATAACGCGCTGATAAGCCTGTCCACTATGAATGACTTCAAGCGCCTGTTGCGCATTCTGGCGCAGATCTTCTTGTCCGAATAATCTCAGGAGCAGCGCAACGTTGGCGGCAACCGCAGCGGCGTGCGCGCGTTCACCTTTACCTTGTAGCAGTGACGCGAGAATGTCACGATTTTCTTCTGGCGTACCGCCTTGTAATGCCGACAGCGGATACGCATCCAGACCGAAATCGCGGTGCGTCAGTTCGTAAATTTCGATCTCGCCATTGTTCAACTCAGCAACCTGCGTCGGTGCATGAAGCGCGACTTCATCCATCCCGCCGCCGTGTACGACGGCAGCACGTTGGTAGCCCAACACCTTCAGCGTTTCGGCGATAGGGCGAACCAATTCGGGCTATACACGCCAATCAGCGCCAGCGGCGGGCGAGCGGGGTTAACCAACGGCCCCAGCACGTTGAAGACGGTGCGTGTTTTGAGCTGCTGACGAACTGGCATGGCATGACGGAAGCCCAGATGGTATTGCGGAGCAAACAGGAAACACACGCCCAGATCGTCCAGCGCCTGACGGGAATCCTGCGCGCTCATATCCAGCTTAATACCGAAAGCGGAGAGCAAGTCGGAGGAACCGGAACGGCTGGATACGCTGCGGTTGCCGTGCTTGGCGATTTTCAGGCCACAGCTGGCAGCAACGAAGGCACTGGCCGTCGAAATGTTGATGCTGTTGGTACCGTCGCCGCCTGTGCCGACGATATCGGCAAATAAATAGTCAGGGCGTGGGAACGGCTGCGCATCGGCCAGCAAGGCCGTGGCGGCGCCGGCGATCTCATCGGGATGCTCGCCGCGCACTTTCATGCTAATCAACGCCGCTGCCAGCTGGCTGGCTTCCAGTTCACCGCGAATAATGGCACCAAACAATGCCTGACTTTCCTGACGGCTGATAGGGTTCGCGCCGTATAATTTTTCCAATATGTGTTGCATGGTCATGACATCCTGAGCAGTAGACGGTTCCCGGGTCTTAGAAGACGGTTGTGTAGCAGACAGTTGCATAATCGTATCCCTCGTTAAGCCAACGCCCAGTCCAGCGTTTGTTCCAGCAGTCGAGCGCCGTGCGTGGTCAGAATCGACTCAGGATGGAATTGAAAACCGCAGACGCGATCCGCATCGTTTCGCACGGCCATGACCATCGTGTTGAAGTGTGCGTTGACGGTCAGCGTCGAAGGAATGTTGCTGCCGACCAGCGAGTGGTAGCGGGCAACGGGCAACGGATGCGGTAAACCGGTAAACATGCCGCTGGCATCGTGATCGATGGCTGACGCTTTGCCGTGCAGGATTTCACCCGCCTGACCGACATGGCCGCCGTAGGCTTCCACGATGGCCTGATGGCCGAGGCAAATGCCGATGATCGGTAACTGACCGCGTAAACGTTGCAGCAGTTCCGGCATACAACCTGCTTCTGCCGGCGTGCCGGGGCCGGGGGAGAGCATCAGGATCGGTTTTTCCATTTGCTGTAACCGCGCGATGATGACGTCGGCAGGCAGATGGTTACGGTAAATCACGACCTGATGACCGCTGGCACGCAGCTGATCCACCAGGTTGTAGGTGAATGAATCGATATTATCGAGCAGCAGGATGTCGGCCATCAGAAAATCTCCTTTGCATGGTGCGCACTGGCAATGGCTCGCAGTACGGCCCGAGCTTTATTACGCGTTTCGTCGGCTTCGGCCTGAGGGTTAGAATCCAGCACCACGCCCGCACCGGCCTGAACGGTGGCAATACCATCTTCGACATAGGCGGAGCGAATGACGATGCAGGTGTCCAGATCGCCGTGAGCGGTGAAGTAGCCCACCGCGCCGCCGTAGCTGCCGCGTCGGGTTTTCTCACTTTCGGCAATCAGCTGCATGGCCCGGACTTTCGGTGCGCCGCTCAGCGTGCCCATGTTCATGCAGGCGCGGTAGGCGTGCAGCACATCTAAATCTTCACGCAATGTGCCCACTACACGGGAGACCAGATGCATCACAAAGGAATAGCGGTCAACTTTGGTCAAATCAGCAACGTAACGGCTACCCGGCTGACAGATGCGCGCCAGATCGTTACGGGCTAAATCGACCAGCATCAAATGTTCAGCCAGCTCTTTATGGTCGGTACGCATTTCCAACTCAATGCGGCTATCGAGATCGCGATCCAGCGAGCCATCGGCACGGCGACCGCGCGGGCGGGTACCGGCAATGGGGTAAATTTCGATTTGGCGGCTGTCAGCATCGTATTTCAGCGAGCTTTCCGGCGAGGCACCGAACAGCGTGAAGTCCTGATCCTGCATGTAAAACATGTAAGGGCTGGGATTGCTATCCTTCAGCGTTTGGTAGGCGGCCAGCGGTGAAGGACACGGCAGAGAGAAACGACGTGACGGCACGACCTGGAAAATTTCACCGATGCGGATGGCTTCTTGCATCTGACTGACGACTTCCCCGAAGGCTTCATCGCTCTGGTTGCAGCTCAGCGTCATATCTTCGATGGACTGACGCGGCAGCGCAGGCGCGGGTTGGGTGAGCTGAAGTTGCAGCTGTTCCAGACGCTGTTGCAGACGCTGCTTTTCGCTATGGTTCGGTGTAAACAGGCTGGCTTGCAGTGCGGTCACTCGTTTTTGGTGGTCAAGCACCAGCAGCGTTTCTGCCAGATAGAAGCAAAAATCTGGGCAACGCTGCTGCTGGCTCAGCGCAGGTAATTCTTCAAATCCTGCGACCAGATCGTAGGCGAACAGGCCGCCGAGGAACATGGCTTCACGCTCGTCTGTCGGGCAGGCGACGAGCGTCAAAATCTGGCGTAAGGCATCAAACACGGACAGCGAACGCAGGCGAGCATCTTCGTCCTGCATGGCGTCTGCCAGTGGGAACGTGAGTTCACGACCGTTCGGACGCGGTTGATTGATAATCTCCACCGGCAGCGCGGCATCCAGAAGCGGCAGGAGGCTGGCACCGTTTGCGGTTAATGCCTGAATGGAAACCTGCTGACCCAGTGCGGTGATGCGCAGTGCGCTATCGACGATTAACAGGCTTTTCAGGTTTTGCTTGCTGTCGATTTCAGCCGACTCTAACAGCAACGTTGCCGGTCTGGCACCGCAGAGTTGATGGAAGATGGCGCTGGGGTCGTTACGATAAACGGCCTCGATACGCAGCAGTTCCAGTTCCAGTTTAGGTTGTGTTGTTTGCATTCTTGCTACCCGTTTAATGTTGTGCCCATCAAATAAAAAGCCCGCTTAGTTAAGCGGGCCTGGGAATATCTGCATGTGTGATAACAGCGATGCGTGATTAGTCCACCCGCGATAGGGAAGCGCGCCACCAACCATGTTTCATCATTTTCTGCGTTGCCATTATCATCATCTCACTGTTTATATACTGTCTGCGTACCGAGCTTGCGTACTAGTTAACTGGTTCGGCGATAAAATGTCAACACCTTCAATATGATTATTTTATTACTCAGGGAAACGGCGGGCATTACCATTTGCTTCCTATTAATGGCATCATGCGGCCTTCGCATTATTCTTGTTAATGGATAGGCTTGTGCCAGAAGATTCTCAACCGATATCGTCATTTCCACTTTATGATTTGCATAGCCATACCACGGCATCTGATGGCCTTTTAACGCCGACGGCGCTGGTCAGTCGGGCGGTAGACATGCGGGTGAGCGTGCTGGCCATTACCGATCACGACACGACGGCTGGACTTGACGAAGCGCAGAATGCGATTGCACAGCAGGGGTTGCCGCTGAGGTTGATTCCCGGCGTGGAGATCTCCACGCTGTGGGAAAATCATGAGATCCATATTGTCGGATTGGGGATGGATATTGCACACCCAGCGTTAACGGGGTTGCTGCAACAGCAGGCAGCGTGTCGGCAGAGTCGGGCGGAACAGATTGCGGCTCGACTGCAAAAAAACCGTATTCCCGATGCGCTGGCTGGCGCACAGCGTCTGGCGACCGGAGGGCAGATTACACGTGCGCATTTTGCGCGTTATCTGATCGAACTGGGTATCGCGGCGAATATGAATCAGGTGTTCAAAAAATATCTGGCGAAAGGCAAAATCGGCTATGTGCCACCGCAGTGGTGCACCATTCCGCAAGCGATTGAGGCGATTCATCAATCCGGCGGTGTGTCGGTGTTGGCGCATCCGGGGCGCTACGATTTGACAGCCAAATGGTTAAAGCGTCTATTAGCTACCTTCTCAGAAAGCGGCGGGATCGCGATGGAAGTGGCGCAATGCCAACAGGCACCGGATGAGCGTACGCAGCTGGGGCGCTATGCGCGCGACTTCAACCTAATGGCGTCGCAAGGATCGGATTTCCATCTGCCGTGCGCCTGGATTGAGCTGGGCCGCAAGCTGTGGCTACCTGCCGATGTCGAACCCGTTTGGCATCATCCCGTGTTGGTAGACTAGCGGTGCATAGCCGTGTTGATGCCATGTCGTTCTTTTTGAAATAACAAATTCATGGAATAACAATCTTTTACCATCAACACGTTCTATAATAATCCTATTACACTATTTGCACGATGAAGCGGGTTGGAATGCACAACGCCGCGAAATGTCAGACGTACGAGGTAGGGTCATGAGCCAGTTTTTCTATATTCACCCACAGAATCCACAGCCGCGATTGATCAATCAGTCGGTGGAATTTTTGCATAAAGGTGGGGTGATTGTTTATCCAACGGATTCCGGTTACGCGTTGGGCTGTATGTTGGGCGAAAAGAACGCGCTGGAACGCATCTGCCGGATTCGCGATCTTGGGAGCGATCATAACTTCACGTTGATGTGTCGCGATCTGTCCGAACTGTCGACATATGCCCATGTTGATAACTCGGCTTTCCGGTTGATTAAAAATAATACGCCGGGTAATTACACGTTTATTCTGAAAGCGACGAAAGAGGTGCCTCGCCGCTTAATGAATGAAAAGCGTAAAACCATCGGCCTGCGCGTGCCGTCTAATCCTATCGCACTGGAGTTGCTGGCCGCGCTGAATGAACCGCTGATGTCGACCACGCTGATGTTGCCGGGAAATGATTTTGCCGAATCCGATCCCGAAGAAATTCAGGACAGATTGGGAAAACTGGTGGATTTGATAATTCACGGTGGCTCACTGGGTCAACAGCCGACGACGGTTATCGACTTGACCGAATCCGTGCCGCGCGTCGCCCGTGAAGGCACCGGTGATGTCACGCCGTTCCTATAAGTGCAGCGACGAGCGGTAACAATGGGAATACAAATGGCGCGAAGATCGGTATAATCGCGCCAGTTTTTAATACGACGAACGATTTTTACGTACACACTATTTTTACGTAACGTGCTGAATTTTATCAGCAGTTATGACTCCCCCCGACGCCTGGGAAGGCGACACTAGAGGTTGCTCAATGAGCGAAAAGTTACAAAAAGTTCTGGCGCGTGCCGGACATGGCTCACGCCGCGAAGTTGAAGTTATCATTCAGGCTGGACGCGTCAGCGTTGACGGTAAGATTGCCACTCTGGGCGATCGCGTTGAAGTGACGAAAGCCACCAAAATCCGTATCGATGGTCATGTGGTTACCGTTAAGGAAACCGAAGAGTCCGTGTGCCGCGTACTGATGTACTATAAACCGGAAGGTGAGTTGTGCACCCGTAACGATCCTGATGGCCGCCCGACGGTCTTTGACCGTCTGCCAAAAATTCAGGGCTCTCGCTGGGTTGCAGTAGGGCGTCTGGATGTCAACACTTCCGGTCTGCTGCTGTTCACGACCGATGGTGAGTTAGCCAATCGCCTGATGCACCCAAGCCGTGAAGTTGAGCGCGAATATGCCGTGCGTGTCTTCGGTGTTGTTGACGACGAAAAGATCAAACAGCTGAGTAAAGGTGTACAGCTGGAAGACGGCCCTGCATCATTCCGCACTATCCGCTATCAGGGCGGTGAAGGTCTGAACCAGTGGTATAACGTGACGCTGACCGAAGGGCGCAACCGTGAAGTTCGCCGTCTGTGGGAAGCGGTTGGCGTGCAGGTTAGCCGCCTGATTCGCGTGCGCTACGGCGACATTTCGTTGCCGAAAGGTATTCCGCGCGGTGGCTGGACAGAAATGCCGTTGGAACAATTGAACTATCTGCGTGAATTAGTGCAGCTTCCGGCAGAAACGGTATCGAAACTACCGGTTGAGCGTGAGCGCCGTCGGGTGAAAGCGAACCAAATCCGTCGTGCAGTAAAACGTCACAGCCAGCTCAACAGTGCTCCGGCGCGCCGTACCTCGCCAAAGTCGAAGCGCAACGGTTAATATCGTTATTCCTACGCTTCACGGGCAGCCTTCGCTGCCCGAATAGGTTGTTATTTACCGAATGAAAACGGGCGTAACGGAATAGAAGAGTAAAGCGTTTGCGCCAGGGATGGCGCAATCCGAGCTTACATGGACGTACTTGCAGCGTCTTTACGATCTATCCGTTACTCCCGCGCACCGGCCTTTGTCAGCAATAAGGCTAACGACTACCAGTCAATGCCTTGCTGTGCCTGAATCCCGTTATCAAACGCGTGTTTTACTGGACGCATTTCCGTCACAGTATCGGCCATTTCCAACAAATCACGATGGCAACCTCGTCCGGTAATAATGACCGTCTGCCCGGCAGGACGCTGTTTCAATGCGGTGACAACGTCACTTAAATCCAGATAATCATAGCTAATCATATACGTCAGTTCATCCAACACGACGAGGTCGAGCTGTGGATCGGCCAACATGCGTTTGCCATGCTGCCAGACGTGCTGTGCCGCTTCGGTATCCGTCTGGCGATTCTGTGTATCCCAGGTAAAGCCCGTCGCCATGACTTGAAATTCCACGCCGTGTTGTTGCAGCAGGTTCTTCTCACCGTTTGGCCATTCGCCTTTAATAAACTGGATCACGCCTGCCCGTAATCCGTGGCCTATCGCTCGCGTGACGGTACCAAACGCCGCCGTGGTTTTTCCTTTCCCGTTACCGGTGAAGACGATCAGGATACCGCGCGTTTCATTTGCGGCGGCAATGCGGGCGTCGACCTTTTCTTTCAGGCGCTGTTGGCGTTGCTGGTGGCGTTCATCGCTCATCGTGCGTGTTCTTCTCTATTATTCGGCTGGACCGGCTTTTCTGCCCGGCTGCGCGTCAAAACTCATCCCCGTCTTGCGGCGACTGTCATCGCCCATTAGGTAGAGATACAGCGGCATAATATCTGCTGGCGTTTTCAGTCTCATCGGATCTTCATTGGGGAAGGCCGATGCACGCATTCCCGTACGTGTTCCGCCAGGGTTGATGCAGTTCACGCGCAGATTTTGTGAATGGTATTCTTCGGCCAGCACTTGCATCAAGCCTTCTGTCGCGAACTTGGATACGGAATAGGCTCCCCAGCCGGCGCGACCTTCGCGGCCCACGCTGGAACTGGTGAAAACCAGAGAGGAGCAAGGCGATTTCAATAATAGAGGCAGCAGCGCCTGTGTCAGCATAAAGGTTGCGTTGACGTTGACCTGCATAACCTGATGCCAGATTTCCGGCGTTTGCTGTGTGATAGGGGCAATTTCCCCGAGTAATCCGGCGTTGTGGAGAACCCCATCCAGATGCGGCACAACCTGCGCCAGTTCGTCAGCCAGTTGAAAGCACTGCGCGGAGGATAAAGCCAGCATATCGCAAACAACAACATGCGCTGGCGTACCGTGATCCTGCTCGATCTGCTGTTTAACCGACTGAAGTTTACTTTCTGTCCGCCCTAATAAGATGACGTGTGCGCCGTAGCGGGCGTAGGTCAGCGCAGCTTCCCGACCGATGCCGTCGCCCGCACCGGTGACCAGAATGATGCGGTTTTGCAGTAAATCGATTTTAGGTTGGTAATGCACAATGAATTCCTCTTGCCGTGGCGCAAAACAGCCACGCTTCAGATAATAGACCTGCCATCGCGTGTCGGCACGACGATATGCGTCAGTCGTGCCGCTCGGAACGTCAGATAACGGCGCATCCGGGCAGGGTGAATGGGGGTGTTATGCCTCAAATATCGTATGTTTTCAATGAGACTGCCTCTATTTATCCCCGTGCTGTTGTAAAAAGCAGCAACAGGCGTAAAAACCGCAGGAATAACATCGCCATATTGCGTGCCATCAGTTAGGTTATAGGAAGGGAATGGCGCACGACGTCAACGCCATGGTTGGTGAGTAAACCAACATTAATTAATACGCAGTCAATGAGGACGGTGTTTGTGGAATTACTTTCTCTGTACGGTTTATTCCTGGCTAAGGTACTCACCATCGTGGTGGCTATTGGTGCGTTAGTTGTTCTGGCATTTGGGATGACGCAGCGTAAGCGCCCACATAAAGGTGAGTTGCAGGTCACGAATCTGGGTGAACAATATCAGGAAATGCAGCGCGAAATGCAGACTGCCTGTATGAGCGACACCGAGCGTAAGCTGTTATCGAAACAAGAAAAGAAGAAAGAAAAAGAAACCGCGAAGCAAGATAAACAGCGCGCCAAACGTGGCGAAGAGAAAAATGTTAAGCCGTGCCTGTACGTGCTTGATTTCAACGGCAGTATGGATGCGGGCGAAGTCAGTTCGCTGCGTGAAGAGATCTCCGCCGTGCTCGCTGTGGCGAAACCGAAAGATGAGGTATTGCTGCGTCTGGAAAGCCCTGGCGGTGTAGTGCACGGTTATGGGTTGGCGGCCTCGCAATTGCAACGTTTACGTCAGGGCGGCGTACGCTTGACGGTTTCCGTAGATAAAGTGGCTGCCAGCGGCGGATATATGATGGCCTGTGTGGCTGACCGCATCGTAGCGGCACCGTTTGCGATTGTCGGGTCTATTGGTGTTGTGGCGCAAATCCCCAATTTCCACCGTTTGCTGAAAAACAAAGACATTGATGTTGAGCTGCACACCGCGGGTGAATTCAAACGTACGCTGACGCTGTTTGGTGAGAATACTGAACAAGGCCGTGAGAAATTCCGCGAAGATCTGAATGTCACACACACGCTGTTTAAGGATTTTGTACAGCAGATGCGTCCTTCGCTGGATATTGATTCGGTAGCGACGGGAGAGCACTGGTTTGGTACTCAGGCGAAAGATCTGGGGTTAATTGACGCTATCGGCACCAGTGACGATCTGCTGATTGCTGAAATGGCCAACCATGAAGTCTTAAGCGTTCGCTATACGCGGCGTAAACGCCTGCTGGATCGTCTGACGGGCAGCGCAGGTGATACCGCAGAACGACTGATGCTGCGCTGGTGGCAACGTGGTTCAAAGCCCCTGCTGTAATTGCTAAAATATTAAGCCGTACACAATCAAATGCCCGCGAATTTGCGGGCATTCGTTTTTAATCGATCAAGCTATTTAATCGATCAGGTCGTATTTTTCGGATAAAATATGCGCAAGATGCTTGAACATGTTAAATACCGCGGTGCTTTTTAAGGTCGGTATTCCGTTCTCATCGAGAAAAAACTCACCGCGAAAAACCAGCACGCCGTTTTTTTGTTCTACGCTATCAGCGACCATGCCATGCAAATAATCATCGTGATGTTTAATGATGTCATTGGCTTCAATTAATAAGCTCTGGCGGTCAATAGGACGCTTTTCTTCGTTAACCTGATGTTCAGGTGACATGATTGTTACTCCTGTACTCACCCTTGAAAAAAGGGGGCGTTGCACTATATCAATAAGGCTATTTCTAAAATCAACACAGCGATTTCAAAACGCAATGCGGTTATTTCAAAAGTCGCACCAAGAGAAAGGGTACTGCGATACGGTTTCAGGGTAAAGCGTAGATTATGATGCAAAGGGACTACATTTTAGGTGCTTACCTGCCGATATTCAGTGTGGTAGGAAGCGGATAAAACAGAGTTTCCATGCTAATTAGGTTGCGTGGCAATATTTATCAGGTAGAGTGTGGGATTTTGCGCAGTCAGTAGAATCCGCTCTGGATGCCCCGAAAAATATCTGATTTTCAGAAGAATTCAGCAGGTAATAGTACATATGGGTAAAGCTCTCGTTATCGTCGAGTCCCCGGCAAAAGCCAAAACGATCAATAAGTATTTAGGCAATGACTACGTGGTTAAATCCAGCGTCGGTCATGTGCGCGATTTGCCGACGAGTGGCTCAGTCAGTAAAAAGAGCGCGGACTCAACGACTAAAGATAAAACGAAAAAGAAAGTCAAAAAGGATGAGAAATCCGCGCTAGTTAATCGTATGGGCGTCGACCCTTATCATGGCTGGAAAGCCAACTACGAAATACTGCCGGGTAAGGAGAAGGTTGTCTCCGAATTAAAAACACTGGCGGAAAATGCTGACCACATCTATCTCGCAACCGACCTTGACCGCGAAGGGGAAGCCATTGCCTGGCACCTGCGGGAAATCATTGGTGGTGACGATCAGCGTTTCAGCCGCGTGGTGTTTAACGAAATCACGAAAAATGCCATTAAACAGGCGTTTGAAAAACCAGACACGTTGAATATTGACCGCGTGAATGCCCAGCAGGCACGTCGATTTATGGATCGCGTGGTGGGTTACATGGTTTCTCCGCTGCTGTGGAAAAAAATCGCCCGTGGCCTGTCCGCTGGACGCGTACAGTCGGTTGCGGTACGCCTGATTGTCGATCGCGAGCGTGAAATCAAAGCGTTCGTGCCGGAAGAATATTGGGAACTGCACGCTGATTTGCTGGCAGGCAGCGATATTCAACTGCAAATGCAGGTGACGCATCACAACGGCAAGCCGTTTAAACCGGTTAATAAAGAACAAACGCATGCGGCGGTCAGCCTGCTTGAGAACGCGCGCTATGTGGTTGCCGATCGTGAAGATAAGCCGACCAGCAGCAAGCCAGGCGCGCCGTTCATCACCTCCACGCTGCAACAGGCTGCCAGTACGCGCCTTGGCTTCGGCGTGAAAAAGACCATGATGATGGCGCAGCGTCTGTACGAAGCGGGCTACATTACCTACATGCGTACCGACTCAACGAACCTCAGTCAGGATGCCTTGACGATGGTACGTGGCTATATTGGCGAAGAGTTCGGCAAGCGCTATCTGCCGGAGTCTGCGAACCTTTACAGCAGCAAAGAAAACTCGCAGGAAGCGCACGAAGCGATTCGTCCTTCCGATGTCGGCGTGTTAGCTGACAACCTGAAAGATATGGAAGCCGATGCGCAGAAGCTGTATCAGCTGATTTGGCGTCAGTTCGTTGCATGCCAAATGACGCCAGCACAATACGATTCCACCACGTTAATCGTGGAAGCTGCCGATTATCAGCTGCGTGCCAAAGGCCGTACGCTACGCTTCGATGGCTGGACGAAAGTCATGCCTGCGCTGCGTAAAAATGATGAAGACCGCACGTTGCCGACCGTGGCGGTGGGCGAAGCGCTGTCGCTGCAGAAACTGCTGCCAGGGCAACACTTCACTAAACCACCTGCACGTTACAGCGATGCTTCTCTGGTTAAAGAGCTGGAAAAACGCGGGATTGGTCGTCCGTCTACCTACGCATCTATTATTTCAACCATCCAGGATCGCGGCTATGTCCGAGCGGAAAATCGCCGTTTCTACGCCGAGAAAATGGGTGAAATCGTTACCGATCGACTGGAAGAGAACTTCCGCGAACTGATGAATTACGATTTCACCGCACGGATGGAAAGCCGCCTCGATCAGGTCGCCAATAATCAGGCGGAATGGAAAGCGGTACTGGATGAGTTCTTCAACGAATTTAGCCAGCAGTTGGAAAAAGCAGAGCAGGATCCTGAAGAAGGCGGCATGCGCCCCAATGCGATGGTATTAACCAGCATTGACTGCCCAACTTGCTCTCGTCAAATGGGTATCCGTACTGCCAGTACTGGGGTGTTCCTGGGCTGTTCCGGCTATGCACTGCCGCCGAAAGAGCGCTGTAAGACCACGATCAACCTGATACCGGAAACGGAAGTGCTGAACGTGTTGGAAGGCGACGATGCCGAAACCAACGCGCTGCGTGCTCGTCGTCGCTGCGAAAAATGCGGTACGGCGATGGACAGCTACCTGATTGATAATCAGCGCAAGCTGCACGTTTGCGGGAATAACCCAGCCTGTGACGGATATGAGATCGAAGCCGGTGAGTTCCGCATCAAAGGCTACGATGGGCCGATTGTTGAGTGCGAGAAATGTGGCTCTGAGATGCACCTCAAAATGGGTCGCTTCGGTAAATACATGGCGTGCACTGGCGAGACGTGTAGTAACACGCGTAAGATCCTGCGTAATGGCGATGTTGCGCCACCGAAAGAAGATCCGGTGCCATTGCCTGAGCTGGCTTGCGAGAAGTCTGATGCCTATTTCGTATTACGTGATGGCGCAGCAGGGGTTTTCCTTGCCGCTAATACGTTCCCGAAATCTCGCGAAACGCGGGCACCGCTGGTAGAAGAACTGGTGCGATTCAAGGATCGTTTACCGGAAAAACTGCGCTATCTGGCCGATGCTCCTGTGGCTGATAAAGACGGCAACAAAACGCAGGTGCGTTTCAGCCGTAAGACCAAACAGCAATATGTCTCGTCAGAGAAAGACGGCAAGGCAACGGGCTGGTCAGCGTTTTACATTGATGGCAAATGGGTTGAAGGGAAGAAGTAACTTCTTTCAGTTACCCTGCGCATAACTGGGTTATGTGTAAAACATCGCTACATCAAGCCAGCCGCAAGGCTGGCTTTTTTGATCGCAGAAAATATCCAGATAAAACAGATATATGAAGATTGTGCTGCGGTAGCATAAGGATTGTTGATCCGTGATAGAGAATAATGCGGTTTACCTCGGTGATAATCGCCTGCACCGCGTTCTTTATCGCTGCCGCCATGCAAAAATGGTTATATAAAAATAGTTTTTATGATTAAATGACATTAATTGATGGAAATATGCACCAGATGGTTAAGGCGCAATCAAAGTCAATAAAACGGAACGTCGTCAGAACGTCGTGAGATGCCACGCGCACACTTCAATTGGGAATGGGATAAATTATGAAACTACAACAGCTTCGTTATATTGTTGAAGTTGTTAATCACAACCTGAATGTGTCTTCTACCGCAGAAGGGTTGTACACCTCCCAGCCGGGGATCAGTAAACAGGTCCGCATGCTGGAGGATGAGTTGGGCATTCAGATTTTTGCCCGTAGTGGAAAACACCTGACACAGGTGACACCCGCCGGACAGGAAGTCATCCGCATTGCGCGTGAAGTGTTGTCGAAAGTCGATGCCATCAAAGCGGTTGCTGGAGAACATACCTATCCTGATAAAGGGTCGTTGTATGTCGCGACCACGCATACGCAGGCGCGCTACGCGTTGCCAAGCGTCATTAAAGGCTTTATCGATCGCTACCCTCGCGTGTCGCTACACATGCATCAGGGCTCGCCGACGCAGATTGCTGAGGCCGTTGCGAAAGGCTCTGCGGATTTTGCTATTGCGACCGAAGCGCTGCATTTGTACGACGACCTGATCATGCTGCCGTGCTACCACTGGAATCGCGCGGTGGTAGTCAAACCGGATCACCCGTTGGCGTCTAAGACAGATATCACCATCGAAGAACTGGCCGCTTATCCTATCGTCACCTATACCTTTGGTTTTACGGGGCGCTCCGAGTTGGATACGGCGTTTAACCGCGCTGGCCTTACGCCGCGCATCGTCTTTACCGCCACGGATGCCGATGTCATTAAGACCTACGTGCGTTTAGGGTTGGGTGTCGGGGTTATTGCGAATATGGCGGTCGATCCACAGACGGAAACCGATCTGGTGACCATCAACGCGAACAGCATCTTCAGCTACAGCACGACGAAAATCGGCTTCCGCCGCAGCACGTTCCTGCGTAGCTACATGTACGATTTCATCCAGCGATTTGCGCCGCACTTAACGCGCGATGTTGTTGATTCTGCCGTTGCGCTGCGTTCGAATGATGAAATTGAAGCGATGTTCAAAGATGTGACGCTGCCAGTGAAGTAAGCATCATTCAGGACGGATCAACCAGCGTAAAAAAAGCCAGACACTGTCTGGCTTTTTATCATCTGGCTATCATCTAACGCTTCACCAGTAACACGTCATACCGTCATGTGTGTGACGTGTTCCGGTGAGTTATCAGGCAGAGGCTGTCGTAGTGACGGCGTCCGCAGGGGCGTCGGTGACATCCTGCGTCATACGCGTCAGTTTCGGCGCGGTCAGCAGCATCAGAACGGCGATGATGCCCGTGACGATACCAATCTGCATGAAGACATTGCTATAAATTTCAAGAGAGGCGTGCGGGTCTACGACATTCTCAGGCACGGCCATCATATTAGCAACGTAGCCCGCGATAATGGCGGCACCGGCTGACGTCAGGAACCAGGCACCCATAATGAAGCCCATCAGACGCTGTGGTACCAGTTGAGCGACCATCGCGAGGCCCAGACCGGAAATCATCAACTCCCCGATACTTTGCAGGCCATAGCAGAGGATTAGCCAGTTGACGGACACAATACCTTGTTCGTTTGCCATGCTGGCACCCCACGGCAGCACCAGAAATGCGCCGGAGCACAGCACCATACCAATCGCAAATTTGTGCGCCATCGGCAGATGGTCACCCATCTTGTTGTAAAACGCAGCCAGAATCGGGCTGGCAAGCATGATCCAGAACGGATTGAACGCCTGATACTGCTCCGGCTCAAAGGCAAAACCTAAAATCGAATGTTCAACGTTGCGGATAGCAAAGAAGTTCAGCGATGTTGGCATCTGGCTATACAACACAAAGAAGACAACCGCTTCCAACATCAGCAGAAGTGCAACGATCATTTTTCGGCGTTGAGTGCCGTTTACCGCATATATTTCTTTGGTGAAAATAGCGACGACGACCAGCGAAATCAGCGTCAGAATCCAGCGAGCGATGGACTGATTATGTAACAGCCAGGTCGACAGTACGACCAGTGCGACAATACCGACGAGGGTCATCGCCAGTTTTGATAAATTGATTGGTTGGAAATCAGCATGTGAACCGTGCGCACTGACCCACTTACGGCAGAACATGAAGTTCACCAGTGTCAGAATCATACCGACCACACTGAGAGAAAATGCAACGCTCCAGCCATAGTGGGCTGCCAGCCATGGTGTCGCCAGCATCGAGAAGAAGGAACCAATGTTCACCGACATATAGTACATGGTGAAAGCACCATCCAGACGCGGGTCGTCTTTTGCATAGCAGGTAGACAGCAGGGCTGACGGGTTCGCTTTAAACAACCCGCTACCGACGGCGATGGTTGCCATGCCGATATAGACCCACGTCACGCTGTGGCCTGAATAGGCAATCATGGTGTAGCCAAATGCCAGCACGATAGCCCCCAGTACGATCACACGTTTGGTGCCGAGGACTTTATCGCCCAGCCAGCCGCCAATGGCGACGAAACCGTATACCAGCGCACTGAATGAAGAGAAAAGGGTAATGGAGTCGGTTTCGGACATACCCAGCATTTTGACCAGATAAACCGCCATAATACCTTGCAGACCGTAGTAACCAAAACGCTCCCACAGCTCGATGCTAAAGATGAGATAAAACGCTTTTGGTTGTTTGAAGGCGTTCATGCTGACGCTTTCAGGGGATTCGTTGTTGTTGTTTGCTGTTGACACAAAGACCTCTGATTTTACTTATCTCGTTTTTTTTAACGAGAAAATAACAAGAGTGAAGCAGTGAAACTGCAACCTCTTTTGACTAGTTATGGGGAGGAAAAACGGCGCTATATTGACGTGATTTTACGGACAGGCAAGTCATTTGACATGTTTTGTTACAAGTGGTTTTGGGTGTTGGATAAAACCATAAATTAAATGTTATGCAGAGTTTAATTTCATAACTTTCTTTTGCTTCAAATGATTATATTGGTTTTACCTATTTGTTTTCCACGAAAGGGATATAATCTGCCTTTGACTTAAAATTAAGATAATATCATTAACTATGAATGAATATGCGGTTTAATGTTTTGCATATCACTAAATATGCAGTGAGTATAAAAATACATCAATAGCAGGCGATAAGATAAATATCGATATAATCACCTCACGTGACTTTCAATCACTAAATTTTCTATTAAAAATAACTTATTAGCCTTAAATAGTGGTTACTTGTACTTTTATACAGGCTTTTTGATAGAGGAATACGCGACAGCACATCGAATAAACCCCCTGAGAGCATCGTTGTCTGAGCAGTAAAATGTGGAGAACACGCGGCTCACTTTGCTAATGAGAGAGCAAAAGACGAGGCTGAGTGAGGAATAACGGAGAAGGCGATCTGGTGAGAAGGATTCCACCAGACCACGACAGATTAGGCGTCTACCTTTTCGCCAAATTCACATAAATCTTCAATCAGGCAGGAACCGCAGCGCGGTTTACGGGCAATACAGGTGTAACGACCATGCAGAATTAGCCAGTGATGGCAGTCGACTTTAAATTCTGCCGGAACCACTTTCAGCAGTTTTTCCTCTACCTGTTCGACATTTTTACCCGGAGCGAATCCTGTCCGGTTACTGACGCGAAAGATGTGCGTATCAACGGCAATCGTCGGCCAGCCAAACGCGGTATTCAGGACGACGTTTGCCGTTTTTCGTCCTACGCCGGGTAAGGCTTCCAGCGCGGCGCGATCTTCGGGAACCTCTCCCTGATGCTTTTCCAGCAATAAACGGCAGGTCTTGATGACGTTTTCCGCTTTGCTGTTAAACAGGCCGATTGTCTTGATGTAGTCTTTCACACCGTCTACGCCGAGTTCAAGCAGGGCTTCCGGCGTGTTGGCAACAGGGTAGAGCTTTGCGGTTGCCTTGTTCACACTGACATCGGTTGCCTGAGCGGAAAGCAGCACGGCAATGAGCAGTTCAAACGGCGTGCTGAAATGTAATTCAGTCGTCGGATGGGGATTGTTGTCGCGTAAACGCGTTAAGATCTCAACCCGTTTGACCTTGTTCACAGCGATTCCCCTACAGCACCCGTTGTTGGCACCGCTTTCCCTTCGGCGGCAGCGGCACGGGCTCGGCGTTGTTTCATTTTCTCATCGATCAAATATTTCACGGACAGCAACAGTCCCAGGCCGATAAACGCGCCCGGTGGCAGCATTGCCAGCAGGAACGGGGAATCGAGGTGGACAACCTCAATGCGCAGAGCTTTAGCCCAACTACCCAACAGCAAATCTGCGCCGTCGAATAATGTGCCGTTACCCAGAATTTCACGTAGAGAACCGAGTACCACCAGTGCGCTGGTCGCCCCTAAACCCATTGCCAAACCGTCAATGGCGGAAGGGAAAACCGCATTCTTGGAGGCAAAGGCTTCTGCCCGGCCGATAACGATACAGTTCGTCACGATCAGCGGGATAAAAATCCCCAGCGATTGATATAAGCCATAGGCGTAAGCGTTGATCAGCATCTGCACGGTACTAACCACCGAAGCGATGATCATGACGTAAATGGGAATACGGATTTCCGCCGGTACCCAGCGACGCAGCGCGGAGACAGCCATGTTGGTACAGGTGAGAACCAGCGTGGTTGCCAGCCCTAATCCCAGCGCGTTAGTCGCAGTTGATGACACGGCCAGCAGGGGGCAAAGGCCCAGCAATTGAACCAGTGCCGAGTTGTTCTTCCATAACCCGTCAATGAAAAGTGCTTTGGTCTGACTCATTGATTCTCTCCACAGGCGGACAGCGTGTTGATTTGTGGCGGCAGCGTTTGCAGGTAAAGGGCGCTGCGTTTTACGCTGTTAATGACGGCGCGCGGCGTAATGGTGGCGCCGGTAAATTGATCAAACATTCCGCCTTCTTTCTTCACTGCCCAGCGGGCATCTCGCTCGTCCTGTACCGTTTGTCCACTGAATCGAGTGATCCAGTCTGAGATTCGTACTTCGATTTTATCACCGAGCCCCGGTGTTTCATGATGCTCGGTAACGCGAACACCGAGTACTTTTCCGTGAAAATCAGCCCCGACCAGCAGCCGAATAGCACCAGAATAGCCATCTGGCGCGGTACTTTCCAGTGCGGCAGCGACCGGTTCTCCGTTCTGGCGGGCGATAAACACGCGGTGCGGCGCTGACGATCCGAGTGCAGGGTTAGTGACAACGTAACACTCTTTTTGCATGTCACTGTTGTATAACTCGGCGGGAACCACCTGATCCAACAGCATCTTTTGCTGCAACATCGCCTGATGCGAGATCGTCGGTTCCGTTAACATGTTCACCACGGCGGTTAGTGCAGTCGTGCCAGCAGCAAATAAGGCCAGTGTTGTCGCGTGGCGGCGCATTGTCGTCATCATGGGCGTCTCCTCAGCGATGGTGGCCGTAAGCGCGTGGCTTGGTGTAATAGTCGATCAGCGGCACGGTGATATTTGCCAGAAGAACGGCAAACGCGACGCCGTCCGGGTAGCCACCGTAGGTACGAATCAGCCAGACCAGTAACCCAATCAGTGCCCCGAAAATCAGGCGGCCTCGGTTGGTGGTTGATGCGGTAACGGGATCGGTTGCGATGAAAAATGCGCCGAGCATAGTCGCCCCGGACAGCAGATGTAGCATCGGTGGCGCGAATTTCTCCGGCGAAATGATCCAGCTTAGCGAGGCGCAGAACATCAGCGACAGCAGGAAACTGACCGGAATATGCCAGCGAATGGTGCCGCGCATCAGCAAAAACAGTCCGCCGATAAGAAAACCGATATTCACCCACTGCCAGCCAATACCGGACAGCGATTGGGCAAACATCGGCTGTTGCAGAATGTCCTGCGGCGTTTGGCCGGAGCGCAGGCTGGTTTTAAACGTATCCAGCGGGGTAGCCTGACTGACGCCATCAACGTTGTGCATCAGCTGCTGCATGGTGTACCCGTCAGGGGTGTGTCCGGTAAAGATGATAACTAACGCATCATGGAAACCGACGGGAATGGTTTGCAGCGGCGCGGGCGGCAGCCAGCTTGTCATCTGGACCGGGAAAGAGATCAGCAGCACCACATAGCCAATCATCGCAGGGTTAAAAGGGTTTTGCCCTAAGCCGCCATACAGCTGTTTAGCGATAATGATAGCGAAGACGGTCGCCATGACCACCATCCACCAGGGCGCAAGCGGTGGCAGGCTGATGCCGAGCAGTACGGCGGTCAATAGTGCGGAATTATCAGCCAGCGTGGTGCGTACGGCAAATTTCCTCAGTGACAGTGTCACACCTTCTGCGATAAGCGCGGTAGCAGATGCTAGCCCGACCTGAATCAGGTTACCGTAGCCAAAGAAGTAATACTGCGCCAGCATACCCGGCAGACAGGCCAGAATGACCAGCAGCATGATGCGCTGTGTGCGCTGCTGGTTATGTGTGAACGGTGAACTCGCAATTCTAAAAGCCATTTATTCCTCTTGATATGACGATGCCTGCGCGGCTTTACGGGCTTTAACGCGAGCGATAGCGGCAGCAACGGCAGCCTTGCGCGGATCTTCCGGCTCTTGTACTTCAACAACGGCAATCGGTTCTACTACCACTTCAGGGACAGCCGACGGAATAGGCTCTTCCGTATTTGTTGCTGATTGCTGCGCGGCTTTACGAGCTTTAACGCGCGCGATAGCGGCGGCAACGGCAGCCTTACGTGGATCTTCTGGCTCTTGTACTTCAACAACGGCAGTCGGTTCTGCTACTACGTCAGGGGCAGCCGCCGAAACAGGCTCTTCCGTGGTTGTTGCAGGTTGCTGCGCGGCTTTGCGGGCTTTAACGCGTGCGATAGCAGCGGCAACAGCAGCTTTACGCGGATCGTCCGACTCTTGTACTTCAACAACAGCAATCGGTTCTGCCGCCACGTTGGAAACCGCGGGAATTGACGCTTCTTCCGTACTTTCTGGGTTTACTGCCTCAGACTGCTGTGCAGCCTTACGCGCTTTAACGCGTGCCAGAGCGGCGGCCACGGCGGCTTTGCGGGGATCGTCAAGCTCGGCAGAGGGAACCTCGACCGCAGGCGCTTCCTGCTGCGTCGGTTGTTCACGTGAGCGTTCTTCACGTGCCCGTTCTTCGCGTACTAATGTTTTGCGGGCAGCACGCGCGGCGATGGCGGCACTGTTATCCGGCTGTGCGTCGGGGATGACCTCGATTGGCGAACCGACCTCTGTTGCAGCGGTTTGCTTACGGCGTACGCGCTCCAACGCGGCCTGAACGGCATCTTTATCCGTGGTGGAAACGCTAGCCGCCGCCTTTTTGTGGCGCAGTTCGCGTGCCGCTTTTTCCCGCTCCAGACGAGCCTGTTTAGCATCAAAGCGCACTTTGGCCTGCGCAGCACGCTGTGCCTCTTCATCGATGGCCCGAATTTCGGCCTTTTCCTGACGGTAGTACTGCACCAGCGGAATATTACTAGGGCAGACGTAAGCGCAGGCACCGCATTCGATGCAGTCAAACAGATGGTGATTGCGGGCTTTTTCGTGTTCCTGCCCGCGACTGAACCAGTAAAGCTGCTGCGGTAACAGGCCTGCCGGACAAGCATCGGCACATTTGCTACAGCGAATGCAGGATTGTTCTTCAGCAACGGGCTCCATTTCCGCATGTGACGGCGCGAGCAGGCAGTTACTGATTTTGACGATAGGGACATCCAGCGACGGCAGGGTAAAGCCCATCAGCGGCCCACCCATCACGACCATCGGCTGCTTATTGACGTGGAAGCCACCTTGTTTGAGCAGGTGGCGTACTGGTGTCCCCAGTCGTGCCCAGACGTTGCCGGGCTGGCGCAAGGCTTCACCGGTCAGCGTTACCACGCGTTCGGTGAGCGGTTCGCCGTCGATCACGGCACGTTTGATGGCGAAAGCCGTTCCGACGTTCTGCATCAGTACGCCAATGGCGGCGGAGTGTTTACCGAACGGGACTTCCTTGCCAGTCAGAATCTTGGTGAGCTGTTTGGCACCGCCTGATGGATACTTGGTTGGGATGACGCGCAGCTGCATGTCGCTGCGTTTACCCAAGGCCAGTCGCAGAGCGCTGATGGCTTCCGGTTTGTTATCTTCGATCCCAATCAGAATGCGTTTCGGCTGCAACAGGAATGACAGAATCTCGACGCCCTGAATAATCTCTTCGGCGCACTCCTGCATGAGTCGGTCATCGGCGGTGATATAGGGTTCACACTCTGCGCCGTTGATAATCAGGGTTTCAATCCCGCGCATCCCGCCTTGTAACTTGGCCGCGGTAGGGAAGCCGGCGCCACCCAAGCCCGCGATGCCAGCCTGATGCAGATGGGCAAGCAGGGTATCGACGCTTTGCGCACGGTAATCCGTCAAGGTTTGGCGTTCGCACCAGCGATCGTCGCCATCCGGCACGATGATAATACTGAGTTCGGACAGGCCAGACGGGTGCGCCGTCGTGTGCTGGCGAATCGCGTTCACCGTTCCCGACGTCGGTGCGTGAACGGGCAAGGTGCGGCCTTTTCCCCGCGTTAACGGCTGACCGCGCAGGACTTTATCGCCGACGCTGACGCAGATCTCGCCTTCCGGCCCAAGATGCTGCTTGAGCGGAATAATGAACTGTTCTGGCAGCGGGATCTGGCGCAGTGGTATCTGGCTGGACTGCGTCTTCATTTCCGGCGGATGAATGCCTCCGTCGAAATCCCAGATTCTGTCTTTTTTAAAGGCGGAAAACAGCTTAAGCATGTCGTTCTACTTGAATAACGCGTACTGGAATCGTATCGAGATCCCATTTCCAGTTAGCGGGAGTCGGCGCGATAGGACGTAATTCGATACAGTCCGTCGGGCAAGGGGAGACGCAGAGATCGCAGCCGGTGCACAAATCGCTGACGACGGTGTGTACCGCTTTGGTGCTACCGATGATGGCATCAACCGGACAGGCCTGAATGCACTTGGTGCAGCCGATGCAGTTGCTTTCATCGATCCAGGCAACATGGCGCGCGGGAGCTTGAACATCGGCGTCACCTTCCAGCGGTTGCGGATCGACGTTGAGCTTTTCAGCCAGCTTCAGCATCATCGCTTCGCCGCCGGGGCCACACTTATTAATACTTTCACCATTCAGCGCGACCGCTTCGGCGTAGGGCCGACAGCCAGGGTAACCGCACTGGCCGCACTGGCTTTGTGGCAGCATGGCTTCCACTTCTTCCACAATCGGATCGTTTTCGACTTCAAACCGACGGGAGGCGTAGCCGAGCACCAGACCGAATGCCAGCGCGAGAGCGCTTAATGCCGCAATGGCAATCCAGATAGCGATCATCAGAATTTCACCAGTCCGGCAAAGCCCATAAACGCCAGCGACATCAGGCCTGCGGTGACCAGCGCGATAGACGAACCGCGGAACGGTGCAGGAATATCTGACACGGCAAGGCGTTCACGAATGGCGGCGAAGAGTACCATCACCAGCGAGAAGCCCGCCGCGCCGCCGAAACCATAAATTGTCGATTGCAGGAAACCGTGCGACAGGTTGATGTTGAGCAGCACGACGCCAAGCACCGCACAGTTGGTGGTAATCAGCGGTAGGAAAATCCCCAGCAGTCGGTACAGCTCAGGGCTGACTTTGCGCACGAACATCTCGGAGAACTGCACCACCACGGCGAGCACCAAAATAAAGGCCATGGTGCGCAAATAGAGAATATCGAGCGGAACGAGAATAAATTCGTTGACCAACCAGGAAAACATGGAGCCGACAGTCATCACAAACGTGGTCGCCATGCCCATGCCAATCGCCGTCTCGAGCTTTTTGGACACGCCCATAAAGGGGCACAGCCCAAGAAACTTCACTAAGACGAAATTATTTACCAGAAGGATGCTAACAAAGAGCAATGCGTATTCGGTCATTACGGTGCCTAGAAAACAAAACCGGACTATTATCAGGCATTGTTGGGTTTTCGACAACATACCCAAAGTAGGGTTATCGCCGTCCCCTTCAAGGGGCGGAAGGTCAGATTCGCTTAATAACAGAAGCACCGGGCTATTATACAGTAACGAGCTGAGCGTTCTGCGTAATATCCCGGAAGGAAATTATTGCATAACTATTCTTTTTGTTGCTAACAACTACAGAACGTGATGCCAGACAGATTTTGGTACGCAGCCGAGATCGAACAAGCGCCCGCCAGATGCCAACTCGGCCCGCCGATGGTCCGCAGCACGGTACATGTTGATGATTTCCTGACTGTCTGTCAGAGAATAATTGAGGTGATCAAAGAGTTTTTCCAGACTTTCTGTTGAACTGACTTTCCTGAATTTGAGCAAATAGTCATGAACGGTCATGGTGATTGGTCTAATAGTTATGTGGTTGAGATGACTAAGTATATTCAAGCGAAAAAGCCTGTCTAGAGGGTGATGAAAAAAGTACGCTTATTTTTCAACAACAAACGAATGAAAATGAAAAATAATAGATTGACAGGAAAATACTACGGCGTTTAGGGGAGCGTCGGGTGGTAGGGCGATGGCAAATCGGAGCGTGAGGTGGCGAGTGCCTATACGAGTGCCTACAAAGGGGCAGATTGTTCACGGACGACGAATCCATAGACAACCTACCCCTGAGAACAGGCTTAGCGGCTACACAGTTTGTAATACACCTCGTTCCAGCGCAGCGCATCTTTGAATTCGTGGAGTCGAGTGTCGTTATCGATCACCAGCAGTTCAATGTTCTGCATCTCGGCGTAGAGCCGCATATGTTCGAGATCCAGCGCCTGACTAAAGACAGTGTGGTGCGCACCGCCAGCCAGAATCCAGGCTTCGGCCGCCACTTCCAGCGACGGTTGGGCTTTCCAGATAGCACGGGCAACCGGCAATTTCGGCAGCGGGCGCGGCTGTTCGATAGTATCGACCAGATTAACCAGCATCCTGAAACGGTCACCCATGTCGATCACGCTGGCGTTGAGAGACGGCCCAGCCGGCGTTGAGAAAATCAAACGGGCAGGGTCGGCTTTGCCGCCAATGCCAAGGTGTTGCGCATCCAGAATCGGTTTCTGCTCTTTCGCAATCGTCGGGCAGACTTCCAGCATGTGAGAGCCGACGACCAGATCGTTACCGTTCTGGAAGTTATAGGTGTAGTCCTCCATGAAGGACGTCCCGCCCGACAACCCGCCGGCCATCACTTTCATAATGCGCAGCAGCGCGGCGGTTTTCCAGTCGCCTTCGCCACCGAAACCATAGCCTTGCTGCATTAGGCGCTGTACCGCCAGACCCGGCAGTTGTTTCAAGCCGTACAGGTTTTCAAAATCGGTGGTGAACGCGTGATAGCCGCCTTGTTCCAAAAAGCGTTTCATCCCGAGTTCAATTTGTGCCGCGTCCAGCAGGTTCTGACGGTTCGCACCGTTGAGTTTCACCGCATCTGTTAACTGGTAGCTGGCTTCGTACTCTTCAACCAGCGCATCGATATCGCCTTTGGTTACGGCATCGACCACGGCGGTTAAATCCCCTAATCCCCAGGCGCTGACGGAGTAACCGAACTGGATCTGCGCGCCGACTTTATCGCCTTCGGTGACGGCAACTTCACGCATGTTGTCGCCAAAGCGCGCAACCTTCAGCTGTTTGCTTTCCTGGATGGCGGCGGCAACCCGCATCCATTTGCCGATACGGGCATGGGCGTTCTTATCCTGCCAGTGGCCGACGACAACCTGATGTGCCTGCCGCATCCGGGCACCGATGAAACCAAATTCACGTCCGCCGTGCGCGGTTTGGTTCAGGTTCATGAAATCCATGTCCATGGTGTCCCACGGTACTTCGGCATTGAACTGGGTGTGGAATTGTAGCAGCGGTTTGCTGAGTACGCTCAGGCCGCCAATCCACATTTTGGCCGGAGAGAAGGTATGCAGCCAGGTCAGCAGGCCGATACAGTTATCCTGATAATTGGCATCGCGACACAGTGCCAGAATTTCGTCTGGTGTTTTCACCAGCGGTTTCAGTACCAGCTTAACGGGCAGGTTGGCCTGTTGATTCAATCCGGCGACGACTTTTTCCGCGTTCTCTTTTACCTGACGTAACGTTTCCGGCCCGTAGAGATGTTGGCTACCGATGACGAACCAGACTTCAAGCTGCTTAAAATGATCCATGATGACTCCTGTAACGTGATCCCCAGAGGGATAAAATTAGTTTTTTGCCGTAGACGTTGGGCTATAGGCTGGTTCCGCGAGGCGGCACCACTGCTGATAGCGCTCATAAAGCTGCTGATAACGGGCGACGCGCTGGCTGTCCGGCATTAAGGTGCGCTCTATGCCGCTGGCCATATGCTGCTGTGCCGTTGGGATATCGCCGTGAACGCCAGCGGCGACGGCGGCAAAGATCGCGGCGCCCAGTGCACAGCACTGATCGGAGGCGACGATCTGCAAGGGGCGATTCATCACGTCGGTACAGACCTGCATGATGACGGGGGATTTCCGTGCGATACCGCCCAGCGCTAGCACGTTCTCGACGGGAACGCCCTGATCTTCAAAGCATTCCATGATCGCGCGCGCGCCAAAGGCCGTGGCAGCAATGAAACCGCCGAACAGCGTGGGGGCATCGGTGCCCAGATTGAGGTCGGTAATCACGCCTTTCAGTCGCTGATTGGCGAACGGCGTTCTGCGGCCGTTGAACCAGTCCAGCACGACAGGCAGGTGATCCAGCGTCGGGTTTTCCGCCCAGCTGTGCGTGAGTCGCTCCAGCAGTTTGGCTTCCATCGCCTGTAATGACGTTTTGAGTTCAGGATGGTCTTTCGCCGCTTCCTGTAACGACCAGCCCAACAGTCGCCCAAACCAGGCGTACATGTCGCCGAAAGCGGATTGCCCAGCTTCGAGACCGATATAACCGGGAACAACGCTGCCGTCGACCTGCCCACAGATACCGGCGATGGTGCGATCGGCAATGCGTGCGTCGTCGGCAATCAGAATGTCGCAGGTGGACGTGCCAATCACTTTGACCAGCGTATAAGGTTGTGCGCCTGCGCCGACGGTGCCGACGTGGCAGTCAAACGCACCGCCCGCCAGGATGACCGTTTCGGGGATGCCGAGCCGCTGTGCCCACTCGGCGGTGATGGTGCCGACCGGCTGTTCGGCGGTCCAGGTATCGGTAAACAGCGGGTACTGTAATGTCTCGGTCAGGCAGGGATCGAGTGCGTGCAAGAAATCTTTCGGCGGTAGTCCGCCCCAGCTCGGGTGCCAGAGTGATTTGTGTCCGGCACTGCACCGTCCACGACGAATATCGGCTGGCGCTTGCGTACCGGAAAGCAGGGCGGGCACCCAGTCACACAGTTCGATCCAGGATACGGCGGCCTGACGCACCGCTGCGTCGTCGCGCGAGACATGCAGGATTTTGGCCCAGAACCATTCGGACGAATAAACGCCGCCGATATAGCGGGTGTAATCCGGGAACTGGCCGCTACGGCACAGCGCGTTGATGGCTTCTGCTTCTTCTATTGCCGTGTGGTCTTTCCACAGCACGAACATCGCATTGGGGTTGTCGGCAAATTCGGGGCGTAGTGCGAGGATCTGGCCTTGCTCATCAATCGGTGCAGGGGTTGACCCGGTTGAATCCACGCCAATACCGATGATGTTCTGCCGCTGTTCATGCGTCAGGCGGGAGACCACGACCTTAACCGCCTGTTCCAGCGATTCAATATAGTCCAGTGGGTGATGTCGGAACTGGTTGTTGGCAGGCTGACAATATTTCCCCTCGCGCCAGCGGGGGTAGTAGACCACTTCTGTTTCCAACTCTTGCCCGCTTTGGCAGTCAACGGCTAAGGCGCGTACCGAATCACTGCCGAAGTCGAGACCAATCGTAATAGCGCCCGCACTCATGCTTTGCTCCTCATTAATCCCAGATCGTTGGTGTTTACGATGGCAGGGATAACGAGAGGCGGTGAGGAGCGGTTAGCTGGAAGTATGTATTTTTCTGTCGCCAGCAGCCATTTTGTGATGCTGGTCAAAGGTTAATGATTGGTTAAATTCGCTAAATGTATGCACAAACCTGTCATTGTTCCGGACTGTGATAAAGCTCTACATTCTTACCGAGAATAACGACTAAAACATAAAGCGTCTGAATGCTACTGAGTAAAGGAATTGTGCTAAGTCAGTGTTTTTCCTTTATCCAGACCGGAAATACCCTACCAGGAACTCGAACTCGTTTCAGCGTTGCTGACGAATGAAAAGATAATTACACCGGAGAACATCATGCATAAATTCACTAAGGCGCTGGCAGCAATCGGGTTGGCCGCTGTTATGTCACAATCAGCTATGGCAGAGAACTTAAAGCTGGGCTTTCTGGTTAAACAGCCGGAAGAACCCTGGTTCCAGACGGAATGGAAGTTCGCTGATAAAGCAGGGAAAGACCTTGGTTTTGATGTGATAAAAATCGCAGTTCCTGATGGTGAAAAGACCCTGAACGCGATCGACAGTCTGGCGGCTAGTGGCGCGAAAGGCTTCGTTATCTGTACGCCGGATCCGAAGTTGGGGCCAGCCATTATAGCGAAAGCACGCAGCTACAATCTGAAAGTGATTGCGGTTGATGACCAGTTCGTGAATGCCAAAGGCCAACCAATGGATACCGTGCCATTGGTGATGATGGCGGCCACCAAAATTGGCGAGCGTCAGGGTCAGGAACTGTATAAAGAGATGACCAAACGCGGCTGGAAAGTAGAGGAAACCGCCGTGATGGCGATTACCGCTGATGAGCTGGATACCGCACGTCGCCGCACGTCTGGCTCTATGGACGCGCTGAAAACCGCAGGGTTCCCAGAAAAACAGATCTACAAAGTGCCGACCAAATCTAACGATATCCCCGGTGCATTTGACGCCGCTAACTCCATGCTGGTCCAGCATCCGGGCGTGAAAAACTGGCTGATTATCGGCATGAACGACAACACCGTGCTGGGTGGCGTGCGTGCAACGGAAGGTCAGGGCTTTAAAGCCGCAAACGTCATTGGTATCGGTATCAACGGCGTGGATGCGGTGAGCGAGCTGTCTAAAGGTCAGGCAACGGGCTTCTTTGGTTCACTGCTGCCGAGCCCAGATATCCACGGTTACAAGAGTATCCAGATGCTGAATGACTGGGTGACCAAAGGCGTTGAGCCGGAGAAATTCACCGAAGTGACTGACGTGGTGCTGATCACTCGTGACAACTTTAAGGTCGAACTGGAGAAAAAAGGCCTGATGTAATCACGCCTGATTTCGTAAAGACGCGGATAACGCCGGTCAGCATGATGCTGGTCGAGGTTATCCGCGCTCTACCTGCATCGTTATGAGGAAACAGACATGACAGCACAGTCACCCTATTTGTCGTTTCATGGGATTGGCAAAGAATTTCCCGGTGTTAAGGCGCTTTCGGATATCAGTTTTTCCTGCCATGCCGGCCAGATCCATGCATTGATGGGGGAAAACGGGGCGGGCAAGTCGACGCTGTTAAAGATCCTGAGCGGTAACTATTCACCGTCAGCGGGCGAGATTCATATTCAGGGCAAGCCCGTGCAGTTTAACAACACGATGGATGCCCTGAATGCGGGCGTTGCCATCATTTATCAGGAACTGCATCTGGTGCCGGAAATGACGGTCGCCGAGAACATCTACTTAGGTCAGCTGCCGCATAAATACGGCATGGTGAACTATTCGCTGCTGCGCTATGAAGCCAAACTTCAGTTGCAGCATCTGGGGTTGGATATCGATCCTGATACCCCGCTGAAATACCTCTCTATCGGGCAATGGCAGATGGTGGAAATCGCCAAGGCGCTGGCCCGTAACGCCAAGGTTATTGCTTTTGATGAGCCGACCAGTTCGCTGTCTGCCCGTGAAATCGAGCAGCTTTTCCGCGTGATTAAGGAATTGCGCAGTGAAGGCCGGGTCATTTTGTACGTTTCGCACCGGATGGAAGAAATTTTTGCGCTGAGCGATGCCATTACCGTGTTTAAAGATGGCCGCTATGTGCGCACGTTCGACGATATGCAGCAGGTGAACCATGAGTCGCTGGTACAGGCGATGGTAGGGCGTAACCTGGGGGATATCTATGGCTATGCGCCGCGTCCGCACGGCGAAGAGCGTCTGACGCTGAAAGACGTAAAAGCGCCGGGCGTGAAATCTACGGTTTCCCTGAACGTGAAGCAGGGAGAAATTGTCGGGCTATTTGGTCTGGTGGGCGCTGGCCGCAGCGAACTGATGAAAGGGTTGTTTGGCGCGACCAAAATCACCAACGGTCAGGTGCTGCTGGATGGCAAACCGCTGGTAGTGAATTCCCCCATTGATGCGATTCGTCAGGGCGTGATGCTTTGCCCGGAAGATCGTAAAGCCGACGGCATCATTCCGGTGCACTCGGTGCGTGACAACATCAATATCAGCGCAAGACGTAAGAGCCTGAAAGCCGGTTTTATTATTAATAATCAGTGGGAAGCGGATAACGCCGCGAAGCGCATTGACGCGTTGAACATCAAAACGCCGTCCGATGAACAGCTGATTATGAATCTTTCCGGGGGAAACCAGCAGAAAGCCATTCTTGGTCGCTGGCTGTCCGAAGAGATGAAGGTCATTTTGCTCGATGAACCCACGCGCGGCATTGACGTCGGCGCGAAGCACGAAATTTATCATGTCATCTATGAACTAGCGAATCAGGGGATCGCGGTGCTGTTTGCCTCCAGCGATTTACCAGAAGTGCTTGGGCTGGCCGACCGGATTATCGTCATGCGCGAAGGTGCCGTCTCCGGCGAACTGCTGCATACCGATGCCACAGAGCAGAAGGTGCTCAGTCTGGCCATGTTACGAACCCCCGATATCGAATCTGCGGTTGCCTGACCGCGAAGGAGCAAAATAATGTCAACGGTTACGTCTGCAACCTCAGAAAAAAAGAAAAACGGCGCGGGATTATCTCGCATTTGGGATAACTACGGCATGCTGGTGGTGTTTGCCGTGCTGTTTCTTGGCTGTGCGATTTTCGTCCCCAACTTCGCCTCGTTTATCAATATGAAAGGGCTTGGGCTGGCGATCTCCATGTCCGGCATGGTGGCTTGTGGAATGCTGTTCTGTCTGGCTTCCGGTGATTTTGACCTGTCGGTCGCGTCAATAATTGCTTGCGCTGGCGTAGCGACGGCGGTGGTGATCAATATCAGTGAAAGCCTGTGGATCGGCGTCGGTGCCGGGCTGCTGCTGGGCGTGGCGTTCGGTTTGCTTAACGGGTTTGTGATTGCTCGTTTGAAGATTAACGCGCTGATCACCACGCTGGCAACGATGCAGATTGCGCGCGGTCTGGCGTACATCATTTCCGATGGTAAAGCGGTAGGGATTGAAGATGAGCGTTTCTTCGAACTGGGCTATGCCAACTGGCTGGGCTTGCCTGCGCCAATCTGGATCACCATCGGCTGCATGATTCTGTTTGGCCTGCTGCTGAACAAAACCACCTTTGGCCGTAATACGCTGGCGATTGGGGGCAATGAAGAGGCGGCGCGTCTGGCTGGGGTGCCGGTCGTACGTACCAAAATCATCATTTTCGCCTTGTCCGGTCTGGTATCGGCGGCAGCGGGGATCATTCTGGCATCGCGTATGACTAGCGGTCAGCCGATGACCTCCATCGGGTATGAGCTGATCGTGATTTCTGCCTGTGTACTGGGCGGTGTGTCGTTGAAAGGCGGGATCGGTAAAATTTCCTATGTCATAGCCGGTGTGCTGATTTTAGGTACGGTTGAAAACGCGATGAACCTGCTGAACATCTCTCCGTTTGCCCAGTATGTGGTACGCGGTCTGATTCTGCTGGCGGCGGTTATCTTCGACCGCTACAAACAGCTGTCGAAGAAAACGATATAAATGCCCGTGCGGCAGGTGAGTTACCCTGCCGCTTTATCTCATTACTCGCGTGTACCGGAGGCTCGATGTATCACCGTATGGCGCATGACTCTCAGCCTAATCCGCTGCTGCCGGGATATTCGTTCAACGCTTATCTTGTTGCAGGTATGACACCGATTCTGGCAGAAGGGCCGCTCGACTTCTTTATCGATCGTCCCGATGGTATGAAAGGCTACATCATTAACCTCACCATGAAAGGTCAGGGTCAGGTCTTTGATGGCGATGAGACCTTTTTCTGTAATCCCGGTGACCTGCTGCTGTTCCCGCCGAAATCGAAGCATTTTTATGGTCGTTCATCTAGCAGCGACTGCTGGTATCACCGCTGGGTCTATTTTCGCCCGCGTGCCTACTGGGCTGACTGGTTGGAATGGCATACCAAAAGCAGCGGTATTGGTCGCATGAGCCTGCCGAATAACCAACTGCTGCTGGAATTCGACAGACTGTTTGCCAATATCGAGCAGACCCAGCGTTCCGGGCGTCGTTTTTCAGAAGAATTGGGTATGAATCTGCTGGAACGACTGTTGCTCCGCGCGATGGAAGAAGATCCGCAAAGCCCGCAGAAGATTATGGATCCGCGTGTGATAGAGGCCTGCCAGTTTATTACCAGCAATCTGGCTGGTGAGCTGCGTATTGACGAAGTCGCGCGGCACGTTTGTCTGTCGCCTTCTCGGTTGGCGCATCTGTTCCGTGAACAGGTAGGCATTAACATTCTGCGCTGGCGTGAAGATCAGCGCGTGATTCGCGCCAAACTGTTATTGCAGACGACGCAGGAATCTATCGCCAACATTGGTCGCGTGGTGGGGTATGACGATCAGCTGTATTTCTCACGCGTGTTCCGTAAGCGTGTCGGCGTTAGCCCCAGCGATTTCCGCCGTCGCAGCAGTGAAATCAACTATCCGGCAGCCAAAACGCTGCCCGTGGCGTGGGAAGAACGGATGCCCAGCGCCGTGAGCGGCTAGTGAACTAAAACGAATCAGATTCCCCTGGCTATTATCCCTCTCTGCAATCTGGCGGATGACGGGTATATACTGAGTGAGAAATCACAAAGTCAAAATAAGCTAAGGGGAATCGTCATGAGTGAGACCGTTCGTGTTGGACTGCTGGGCTATGGCTATGCCAGTAAGACATTCCACGCGCCGTTGATTGCAGGTACGACGGGTATGGAGCTGGTGGCCGTGTCCAGCAGCAGTGCTGAAAAAGTGCATGCAGATTGGGCAAATCTGCGAGTAGAGAAAGACCCTCAGGCGTTATTTAACGATCCCGATATTGACCTCATTGTTATTCCTACCCCCAATGACACGCACTTCCCGCTGGCGAAACAGGCGCTGGAAGCGGGCAAGCATGTCGTCGTCGATAAACCGTTTACGGTGACGTTGTCACAAGCATATGACTTGGGTGCCATCGCCGACCGCGTCGGAAAAATGCTTTCTGTTTTCCATAACCGCCGTTGGGACAGCGATTTTCTGACGCTGAAACAGCTGCTGGCGGCGGGAACGTTAGGAAATGTGGTGTATATGGAATCGCATTTCGATCGCTTCCGCCCCGAAGTGCGTCAGCGCTGGCGGGAAGACGGCAGCGAAGGCAGCGGGATTTGGTACGATCTTGGGCCGCACTTGCTGGATCAGGCGCTGGAGCTGTTTGGCTTGCCAGTGGCGATTCAGGTCGATATGGCACGGTTGAGACCTGGCAGTAAGGCAATTGATTATTTCCACGCGACGCTGATTTACCCGCAACGCCGAATTGTCCTGCACGCCAGCATGCTGGTGGCAGCAGCGTCTGCCCGTTATATCGTGCATGGCACACGCGGCAGCTTTGTAAAATACGGCCTTGACCCACAGGAAGATCGCCTGAAGGCGGGTGAGCGCCCACCGCTGGCCGACTGGGGGCAGGATAAGCACGATGGCGTGCTGACGCTGTCTCGCGATGGCATAACGGCGGAGCAAACGATCGCCACGATTCCAGGTAATTATCCGGCTTACTATGCGGCAGTGCGCGATGCGCTGACGGGTAAAGGCGAAAACCCCGTCAGCGTGCATCAGGCGATTCAGGTGATGGAACTGATCGAGCTAGGGCTGCTTTCCCACGAGCAGAAAAAAGCCGTCACGCTGAAAAATAGCTAGATTTACCGCGTTTTATTCCAGATAGTTAATGGTTTGTTTAAACAGGCGATCTTAGGATCGCCCTAGACTGCTGAGAAAATCAATCGAACGGTGATAATGGTCGAGGGTAAAAATGCGGTACATGCGTCTTTTTACGTTCGATTTACGATGTTCGGAAGGCGCTTCTGATGCCTTTATCTCATTACCACCGTTTTCTGTCTGTAAACAGATTTATCGGCTCAGATTTCTGGATTCACATTTAGTCATAGATAACTTTGGGCGATCCTCGGATCGCCCGTCTTGTTAGGGTGTTCATTCGGCTGATAACAGGCTAGGGGAAAGGTGTCGGGGATGGGGTGGTTACAACGGTTACGCATTGATAA
Organism: Pectobacterium polaris; assembly: GCF_002307355.1. Taxonomy (NCBI): domain Bacteria; kingdom Pseudomonadati; phylum Pseudomonadota; class Gammaproteobacteria; order Enterobacterales; family Pectobacteriaceae; genus Pectobacterium; species Pectobacterium polaris. Next base: position 3,501,931 of record NZ_CP017481.1, read on the forward strand.
ATTCTTATTGGTTCTGATTTTTGTGGTGGTGACGGCGTCGGTTCTTCCGGCTGAAGGCTCCGTGAAGGTTTTCTTTGAGCATCTGACCACTGCGGCGATTGCTCTGCTGTTCTTTATGCACGGCGCGAAGCTATCGCGTGAAGCGATTACCACTGGCATGGGGCACTGGCGTTTGCATCTGGTGGTGTTTGCCAGCACGTTTATTCTGTTCCCGCTGCTGGGAATCGGCATGAGTCTGCTGTCGCCCGTTGTACTGACGCCGACCTTGTATCTGGGCTTCCTCTATTTGTGCGCGCTACCGGCGACGGTGCAGTCAGCGATTGCTTATACCTCAATGGCGGGTGGTAACGTCGCAGCGGCGATTTGTAGCGCCTCGGCATCCAGTATTTTGGGCGTATTTCTCTCGCCGATTCTGGTCGGTTTGCTGATGCATACGCAAGGAGGAGAAACGGATACGCTGCACGCTATTGGTTCTATTATCATGCAGTTAATGGTGCCTTTCGTGATTGGCCATCTGTCTCGCCCGTTGATTGCCAAGTGGGTTGAACGTAACCGTAAGCTGATTAATATCACTGACCGGTCATCGATTCTTTTGGTGGTGTATGTCGCCTTCAGCGAGGCGGTTGTGCAGGGGATTTGGGGACAGATCAACGTCTGGTCATTGCTCGCCGTTGTCGGTTGTTCGATAGTGCTGCTAGCGATTGTGCTGGTGGTGAATACGCTGGTCGCCCGTAAGCTGGGCTTTAATACTGCCGATGAAATCACCATCGTATTCTGCGGTTCGAAGAAGAGTCTGGCTAATGGGATCCCGATGGCAAACGTGCTATTTCCTGCCGCTGCGGTTGGTGCGATGGTGCTGCCGCTGATGATTTTCCATCAAATCCAGCTGATGGTCTGCGCCGCGCTGGCCCAGCGCTATGCCAAGCGGATAAACAAGGAACAGGATACGCCCCGTCAGTAAAAGGTTATCGTTCTCTCGCATCATACAAAACGCCCTCGGTCTACACAGGCCGAGGGCGTTGTCATTTGTAACAAACACTTGTAACTCCACGGAAACACAAGAAATAATCTATTACAGTGATAGTTTCAGAGGGGTGTTACTTTTTTGTTGCGTTACGTTATAACAATAGTCGCTCATCGAGATGTGTTGGCGATAGAGCAAGACACAGTTAATGATAATTATTATTTTGAGATCGAGGGAAATATGTTTAAAAAAACGGTGTTAACTTTAGCGATGTTAGGGACGCTGGCTTCTGCATCTGTGCAGGCTGCTCAGGGTGCACAATGCGTAAAAACCAGTCAAAAAGAGATTGCGTCGTTATTTGACCGTTGGAATGCATCGCTGAAAACGGGCGATGCGAAGCAAGTTGCGAAAAACTATGCGTCAGACGCGGTGCTGCTGCCAACGCTGTCCGATCAACCGCGTACGACTGACGCAGAGCGTATTGATTACTTCGAACATTTCCTGGCGAAAAAGCCGGTTGGTAAGATTGACACCAGCACGATCCGCATCGGCTGTAATAAGGCCGTTGATACCGGAACCTACACCTTCACATTCGGTGATGGTAGCGTAGCCAAAGCGCGCTATACCTACACTTACGCTTGGGACGTGAAACAGAAGCAGTGGTTGATTACGTCGCACCACTCCTCAGCAAACCCAAGCTGATCTCTGTAATTTATCTTTAACAAGTACGTATCAAACGGCTAACGGAAGTTAGCCGTTTTTTGTGTGCTGATGATAAAAATTACTGCGTAGCACCGCGTTTGCGCAGAACCTTTTCGCGTAGTTGCTGCTTTTCCTGCTCGCTGATAAACGCAATGTTCAGGCCGTTTTCCTGCGCTTTGCGCGTTTCTACCGCCGTCAGGCCAGCAAGTGGGGCTGCGACCTCATATTCGTGACGAATCTCTATGCCCTGAACTGCTGGGTCGTCCGTATTAATAGTTGCAGGAATTTCATAACGCAGGAAGTGGATCAGCGGATGTTTATCCAGTGTTTCCACGGTACTGGTTTGAATATTAGAGGTTAGGCAGGATTCAATGCCGATCCCATGCTCCGCCATGTGCGTCATCAGGCGAGGATCGATAATGGCGGTGACGCCGTGCCCGATGCGCTCTGCACCCAGATGGTTAATCGCTTGCCAGATACTTTCTGGCCCAGCCGCTTCCCCCGCATGAACGGTGATATGCCAGCCGGCATCGCGAGCTTGTCGGAAATGAGAAGTAAACTGCGCGCCAGGATGGCCCAACTCATCACCCGCCAGATCGAGTGCGACGATGCGATCGCGTTGCGACAGCAGGGCGTCCAGCTCTTGCTGGCAGGCCTCAGTGCCGAATGTCCGACTCATGATGCCAATCAGACGGATATCGGTATCGAAATCACGACTGCCAGCAGTAATACCGTCGATCACGGCTTCAACAACGCCAGCAATCGGCAGTTTATGATTCATCGCCATATAGTAGGGAGAGAAACGCAGTTCTGCGTAATCCAACCCGGCTTTCATGGCATCTTCAACGTTCTCGTAAGCCACGCGGCGGCAGGCATCCAGTGAACCGAGTACGGCTACGCCCCAGTCGAGCTTTTGTAAAAAGCTCAGTAAGTCAGGTTCATTCTTGGTGACTTGGACGTGAGGGCGGAGCGTGTCAAGATCGCTGGCAGGTAATGCAATATTGTACTGGCGGCCTAACTCCAGAATACTCTGGGCGCGGATATTGCCATCCAAATGGCGGTGGATGTCTGTCAATGGTAAGCGAGAATCAATCATAATATTATTGTCTGATTACTGTTTTTCGTACGACAAAGTATAAAAAGAAATCGTGGTAAATAGCTAATTGTTACCGTCGAAATTCATGTGTTATGGACAATCATTGAGCAAAAACAATCTGTTATTACTTTTCTTGCCCCGTAAAACGGGCGTTCAACTTAGGAATAGCTCGGATATAAATGAGTTCGCTGATCAATTCGACTAACGTTTGGCAGACAATCACGGCCGGAAGCAGAGGCAGTGCGCCGGGTATTGCCAACGCCAGCGGCAGAATAACCAGAGAATTTCGCGTGCTGGCGCTGAAGGCCACGGCGCGCCCGCCAGCCGAATCCAATCGAAACACGCGGGCAGTGAACCAGCCGAGCAGTGGTGCCAGCAGCGCAAAGAGCAGATAAAACGGTACCGCGAGCAGCACCGACGCCCAAGTGGTACGGAGTTGAGGAATGACCGCCGCAATGACGATAAACAGCACCAGAGCGGTAACCGGAACGGGAAGATAGCTCAATGCATCCGAAAATGTTGCCATTGTGCGTTGGCGCGCCGCTAGCCATTGCAGAAGCGCGGCCAGCGCTAAAGGCACGGCAATCAGCCAGATAAACGCGTCGATAAAGGGCGCGAAGACGATAAGCCCCGCAGCGCCGTGGCCGAGAAATAGCGTCAGGTAAAAGGGCAGAGCCAACATTTGCAGCATCAATAAAATAGGCGTTGCGGCCAACAGGCGGGCGGCATCTGCGCGTCCCAGATGCGCGAATGTCACTACGTAGTCAATACAGGGGGCGAGTAGCACCAATATGATGCCCAATTTCACCAGCGGTTCGGCGGGGAGAAAGGGCAACAGCGCCGCGACCAGCAAGGGAATCACGATGAAGTTGGCAGTAAGCAACGCGCCGATGAATCTGACCTGAGTGATGCGCTTTCCGATCGTGGTCAGCGGCACTTGCAGGAACGTGACAAACAGCATCAGCGCCAGCGCCGGATTAATTACTACATCCAGTTGATCCGTTCCCGGCAGCACCAGTGCTGTTGCCACTGCCGCTATCACGGCAACAAAATAGATCGCAGCCTGATGGGTTTCCATGAAGGGTTTCAACGCGGACATGGTGTCATCTCAATATGAAGCAGAAAGTGTCGGGCAGAAAAAACGGTGGCTGCAGGGGCGGCCACCGTGTGTTTTAGCGCGTAATGCTACCGAATTATTGTGCCGGTGGTGCGATTGGCTCTTGCGGTGCGCCAGGCAGAGACTCTTCACCTTCTTCCGTTGGAACAGAGAAATACGGTGCGATGAAATCAGCCAGTGATATTTTGTTGCCGTTGAAATCAATTTGACCATCGGCATAGTGCAGTGAACTGGTAATGGCGTTGTCTTTTGTGACGCTCAGTTGGTTAGCTTCACCAATCTGGGCCATCATTTCAGCCTGTTGTTTCGACATGTCAGTAAGCTGTTTTTGCTCTTCCGCATTGGTCGTTTTTGGGCTCATCTGCACCATCAATTCCGCCAGCATATCCAGTGGCAGATTGAGTTTGGCATCGAGTTTTTTGACCGACTGACGAATGATTTTTTCTTCATCCGACAGGGTTGCATCGTTCGCTTTATCCGTGCTCTGCAACGGATCGGTTAAATCCAGCGCCAGCGTGAACGTGCCTTCGCCTTTGCTGTTTTTCCAACTGACCGGAGAGATGGCAATGCTCGGGTTGCCTTTCAGCAGCTGTGGTAGATATTGCAGAACCGACATGGCAACGTCGTGCTGATACGTGTCAGGATCGATAGCGGTCGGATCCTGCAACATTTTCTGCACTTTTTCCTGATAGGCGGTTAGGAACTGTTTGGTGCCCGCGCCGTCAAGCTGCGAAATGGACATACTCACGTTACCAGAACCCAGATTGCGGTCGCCGATGATTAACGATCCCAGCGTTACGCCCAGTTTGCCCGCCAGATTTTTATCATCTTCCGTTGCGCTGCTTTGCAGAGAGAAGTCGTTCAACGTAACGGGTTCACCGCCTTCTACGGCAAACGTCATCGCTTTAAAGGACAGATTGCCATCGCCTAAATCAAGATCGAATTTGCCTTTTTGGTTGGTTCCCTTAATGGAGAAATCGGTGAGATCGACGTTCTCTGTTTGGCCCCAGGCATTTTTCCTTTCCATCTTCACGCTGCTGATGGTGGTATCCAGCTTGCTGCTGCGCAGGTCGTGCCCGATATCCACCACGGCTTCCGCGCCGCTGAAGGAAAATTTCTGTTCTGGCGACTGATGGTCGATAGGGGCCAGCGTAACGAGTGACTGCGTATCACCGCTGTAAGCGACACGCGTTTCGGCCGTAAAGAACGGTTTATCTTTCGTCAGCTCAAACCAGGCTTTGATGGCAGGTGTGTTGGCCAACTCGGTATGGACAGACGCCATCGCCGGAGCGAGGTTGAACTTCTTGAGCTGTGCTAGCGGGAACGGCCCATGAGACACGGTTTCGTTGAAGACGAGTTCTTCACCGGGCGCAAGGATCTTCGCGCCTTCTGCTGTGCCTATTGAGCCATCTGCTTGCAGCACATAGGATAGCGTACTGCTGAATACGCCACCCTTATAGTCGCGATAGACGACTTTCAGGCCCGCGTTCGGGTAGGCTTGCTTGAGCTTGGTATTCAGCGTATCGGTAAAACCATCAATTTGCTGAGCCATCTGCTTGCCGGTGTACCAAGATGCGCCGGTCCAGATGGCACCCAGAGCAACAATAACGCCTACGGCGACTAACGATTTCTTCATTTTTATTCATCCTTTAGTAAAAAAATGCGCGTTTTCAACGCGAAACGCTGGCAACTTCCCACAGGTAACCGCAGCGTATGGAACAAGTTATCGGTTAAATACGCGAGCGAGACGCCCCTGTCCCTCAACCGTTATCGGTGACTCACTGGCGGAAATGAAGCAGGATTCTCCCGGACGTAGCGAGAGCCGCTGCTCATTTTTTTGCAGGACGGCATGGCCGTCAATACAAAATACAATGGCGGCACTATTCTGGCTGAGCGTCTGCGGGCTCTGGCTCAGTTCGTGCAGCGAAAAAGCAAAATCCTCAACAGGAATCGGGAAGCTGAGTTCATTACCCTGACGGTGTGGCGTCGTCAGCAGCTGGTTTGCGGGTTTGGCTTCGAACACGACATTATCCAGCAGCTCTGGAATATCAATGTATTTCGGCGTTAGCCCAGCACGCAGCACGTTGTCTGAGTTCGCCATGACTTCTAATGCCACGCCTTTCAGATAAGCATGCGGCGTTTGTGCAAACAGGAACATGGCTTCGCCAGGTTGCAGCGTAATGACGTTCAGCAGCAGCGGAGAGAACAATCCGCTGTCGTCAGAATAGTATTGGGTTATCGCGCGGATGGTCGCCCAAGGCTCGTCATTTTGACTATTTAGCGCCGCTTTCAAGACGCCGAGCGCGCGTGATTTTTGCTCACCTTCCATACTCAACAGGTTGGTGAACAGCATGGCGAGGTTTTTCGCATCGGGCTGTTGTAAAAATGCGGTGATTGACGGATGTGCGCTGGCGACAGGCTCTAGCAACTGCACAATTTCAGATAATTCTCGGAACCCATTCATGGCCTGAAAGGGCGTTAATGCGTAGACCAATTCCGGTTTGTGATTGGCGTCTTTGTAGTTTCTTTCGGCCGCATCGAGTGGGATGCCAGCAGCATTCTCTTTTGCAAAGCCTTGTTCTGCCGACGATTTACTGGGGTGAACCTGAATAGAAAGCGGCTGTTCCGCGCACAATACCTTAAACAAAAAGGGCAATTCGCCAAAACGTTGCGCGATCGTTGCGCCAAGATGGGCGGTCGCGTCTTCGGCAATCACGTCTCGCAGGCTGCGGGTGTTGCCTTTTTCATCAATAATCGCCGAACTGCTTTTAGGATGGGCGCCCATCCAAAGTTCCGCCATCGGTAAATCGTTAGGGTTATCAATGCTATATAGCTCAGTTAAGGCGTGTTTGCTGCCCCAGGCATAGTGCTGGACGCAATTGAGCATTTTTTGCATGTCGGCTCCCTGCTATTACATTAATTGTTAATTTCTGTGATGCTAGCTGTTAATTGCTTGAGTGATTATGAATACACTGCATCTTCTTCGCTTCATGGTAATGTTTTATGTAGCGCGATACCAGACAGTGTTAGTCGACCAATAAGCGTGATAAGGCCAGTGAGTGTTATCAGAATAGGCCCAGCGATGTGATTCGATGTCTTCTACTATTTGAATGTGTGTTTTAAGGAGGAAAGGTAATGAGCACGACGCGTAGTGAAAAAGACTCAATGGGACCGATTGATGTTCCTGCTGAACGGTTATGGGGCGCACAGACACAACGATCGCTGGAACACTTCCGTATTTCTGAAGAGAAAATGCCCCGTGCGCTGATTTATGCGCTGGCGCAAACCAAGCGTGCGGCGGCCCGCGTCAACATGGATCTCACGCTTCTGCCTGCCGATCGGGGAAATGCGATTATTCAGGCGGCGGACGAAGTGTTGGCTGGCCAGCATGCCGGGGAATTCCCGTTAGCGATCTGGCAGACGGGGTCTGGCACGCAAAGCAATATGAATATGAACGAGGTGTTGGCTAACCGGGCCAGTGAACTGCTGGGGGGAGAGCGGGGCAACAATCGGCTGGTTCATCCCAATGACGATGTCAACAAAAGTCAGAGTTCCAACGACGTTTTCCCAACGGCGATGCACGTCGCCGCTGTCGTCGCGATCAACGAACACCTGATTCCTGAATTGAAAGCGTTACACGCCACGCTGGCGTCGAAGGCCGAGCAGTTTAAGGATATCGTCAAGATCGGCCGTACGCATTTACAGGATGCCACGCCGCTGACGCTGGGGCAGGAAATCTCCGGCTGGGCCGCGATGTTGCAGCATAACCTGAAGCATATCGAAAACAGCGTGCCGCACATTTGCGAGCTGGCGCTGGGCGGTACTGCGGTCGGAACAGGACTAAACACGCATCCCGAATACGCGGTGCGCGTGGCGGCCGAGCTGGCGACGCTGACCGGTCAACCGTTTGTGACTTCGCCGAATAAATTCGAAGCGCTGGGGACCTGTGATGCGTTGGTTCACGGGCACGGTGCCTTGAAAGGGCTGGCTGCATCGTTAATGAAGATTGCCAACGATGTGCGCTGGCTGGCATCCGGCCCGCGCTGTGGTATCGGCGAACTGAGTATTCCTGAGAACGAGCCGGGTAGCTCCATCATGCCAGGCAAGGTCAATCCGACCCAGTGCGAAGCGCTGACGATGCTGTGCTGTCAGGTGATGGGCAACGATGTTGCGGTGAATATCGGCGGTGCGTCTGGTAACTTTGAGCTGAACGTGTATCGCCCGATGGTGATTCATAACTTCCTGCAATCGATTCGCCTGCTGGCTGATGGCATGAAGAGCTTCGATGAGCACTGTGCGGTAGGAATCGAACCGAATCGCGATCGCATCAATCAGTTGCTGAACGAATCTCTAATGCTGGTGACGGCGCTCAACACGCACATTGGCTATGACAAAGCGGCAGAAATTGCCAAAAAAGCGCACAAAGAAGGGCTGACGCTGAAATCGGCTGCGCTCAAACTGAACTACCTAACCGAAGCACAGTTTGATGAGTGGGTTCGACCGGAAGAGATGGTCGGTAGCCTGAAAAAGTAATGACGCGATAGTCAGCGTTTTATCCTGTAGCCTGCCGGTGTTTACCCGCAGGCTTTTTCTTTTTCATTTCGGTGTATCGGTATACAGGTGTAAACGCTGAATGAGCAGGCGAAGTTCGGCCGCTTTCGGTTTGTGTTTATGCTTGATGTTGTTGGCGTCATAAGGATTGAGTTCGCCGATAATAGGGATGTCACCGCCTGATTCCTGCTGACAAAGCACAAGTAGGGGAGACGGGCAGGGATGCTGAACCTGCTTCTGCTGTTCGGGATACCACACTCGGGCGATAGGCTGTACTTTGACCGGGCGCTTGATCTTCAAAATGGCGTCTTCCGGCAGCGACAATACAGCGTCAATCTCCTGCTCGACATGCTCAATCCACTGCGCTTTGGTATACGGTGCGGCGTTTTTTGCCGCATTCAGGCTTTTGGTTAGTTTCTCCAGTAATTCCACACGCGTCATATTTTTAATGATGTGCTTATTCGCCCAGCCAAAACGGACTGACGCGGGGTTCGTTATGAGCGTCAGCGAACGGTAAGCGCTAAGCGTGATCAATCCTTTCAAATGCGTGTGGACGAAATCAAAGCGCTGTTCCGGCTCCAGCCCGGATTCGACGGTAATAATCTGTTCCAACTCTTTTTTCAGTGCGTTAATTTCCGTGATGAGCGACTGAGCTTGTTGATACTGCGCGGCGTTGACGGAAAAGCAGAGTGCGCCCGGCAAGCGGATCGCGCTTTTACTACTGAGTGTTTCCGGATAGTGGTGAATGAACAGTCGCTGAAAGTGAGCTAACCCTTTATCGCGCGCCTCCTGCCCGACGTACTGCGTGACGGCGATATGCTCGATGGGATCGTGCTCCGTTCCTTTTTCCACATGCGGAAGGGAATAGACGCGCCCGGCCAGAAGCCGATACTCGGCAAACTGTTGCTGCATCAGCGCCAGTTTCGTTTCTAACGACTGGAAACTGCGGTTCATGCGATCGATTAGCGCGTAGTGATTCATAGATAAACTTCATTTTAGTTACAACATACTTATCTTTATACTAATAAATGGACACTTCAGCAATCGTGGTCGTCATTATTTCAAGCAGGATTAACGGGGGCATCGAGGGGGCGAGCGGAAACAACGCGGAGTTTACCTGATTCAGGCAAACTCCGGTAAGAAAGGAGTTTAAAGGCGGCGTTTGAGTATCAGGCTGACTGCCAGTGCGAGAAGTAACAGGGCGCTCAGAAACGCGGTGATCCCCATCCAGCCGAATGAATGCCAGAAGAATCCTCCCAGCGTGCCGGCCAGACTGGAGCCCAGATAGTAAGAAAAGAGATACATTGATGATGCCTGACCTTTCGCGCGCCGCGCCCGTTGACCAATCCAACTGCTGGCTACCGAGTGGGCTGCGAAGAAACCGGCGGTAAAAAGCATCATTCCGCCAAAAATCGCGAAGAGCGGGGTCAAGGCTGTCATTCCCAGTCCCGCTAGCATCAGTAGGATTGCGACGCTTAGCACCGGGCCGCGTCCGTAGCAGGCCGTTAATGCGCCGGCTTTCGGTGAACTGTAGCTTCCGGTGAGATAAACCACGGAAAGTAAGCCAACCACCGCCTGACTGAGTAAATAAGGCGGAGCCAGTAACCGATACCCAATGTAGTTAAACAGGGTAACGAACGTGCCCATCAGTAAAAACCCCTGAAGGAACAGCAGCGGCAAACCCGCATCGCGCCAGTGCAGTTTGCTGTTCAGCAGCAGCGTTTTCGGGCGTAGCGAACCGGGGCGGAAATGGCGTGATTCTGGCAGGATACGCCAGAACGTAATCGCGGCAATGAGCGCCAGTACGCCGATCGTACCGATGGCGACTCGCCACGGGAAATAGTCCGTTAAGACCCCGCTGACCAGACGTCCGCTCATACCGCCAATTGAGTTACCGCTGATATATAACCCCATCGAAAACGCCAGCACGCTGGGATGAATCTCTTCACTCAGGTAGCTCATGGCGACGGCCGCGACGCCGCTGAGCGACAGCCCCATCATTGCCCGCATGACCAATACGCCGTTCCAACTGGTCATAAATGCGCAAATCACGGTACAGACCGCGGCCAGCATCAAGGACACGACCATCACATTCTTACGACCGATGGTGTCGGAGAGCGGCCCGGTAAACAGCAGCCCAAACGCCAGCATTACCGTTGAGACGGAAAGTGACAGGCTGCTGGTCGCTGGCGAAATACCGAAATCCTGAGATAGCACTGGCAGCAGCGGCTGAACACAATACAGCAGGGCAAACGTTGCTAACCCGGCAGAAAACAGCGCCAGCGTGACGCGCATAAATTGTGGCGTACCACGCGTAATATAAGGCGTTTTACCAGAATGTTTCGGGGCAATATCATCTACATCGTCGGCCATAGAAAGAGGCCAGTCGTTCGGTGCAGAAGATGGCAGGTTACTCACAATAATTCCTTACCAAGAAAGGTAAATCAGGCGTAAAACAACAATGTGAGGATCATAGAAGAGTGATATTATTTTGTATAATATATTAATAATCATGATTGATATGTTTAAAGTATGAATATCGAACTACGTCACCTTCGCTATTTTATTGCGGTCGCTGAAGAGCTGCATTTTGGCCGAGCCGCAGAACGATTACGCATTTCACAACCGCCACTGAGCCAACAGATTCAGATTCTGGAAGAGCTGGTGGGGGCGAAATTGTTGGCACGCAACAACCGGAATGTCCAACTCACGCCAGCAGGCGAGATGTTCCTGAAAGAGGCCTGGTCGATTATCAGTCAGGTCGATCAGGCGGCGGAACGGGCGTCCCGCATTCAACGCGGCGAGATTGGCGAATTAACGATCGGCTTTACGTCCTCCGCGCCGTTTATCAAAAAGATCTCCAGCAGCCTGCTGCGTTTTCGCCAAACCTACCCAGAAGTGCATATTCAAATGATGGAGCTCAATACCAAGCAGCAAATTGAACCGCTGCTGAACGGTAAGCTCGATATCGGCATTATGCGCAATAACCCGTTGCCGGACGCATTGGATCATCAGTTGCTGCTGCGCGAACCGCTGATCGCCGTCGTGCAGGAATCCCATCCGTTAGCGCAGCAGGATGCAGGTCGGGCCATCAGCATTACACAGCTGGCGAATGAGCCGTTCGTTTTCTTCTCCCGCGCGGTTGGAACGGCGCTGTATGACGACACGCTAACGCTGCTGAAACGCTATGGCATCAGCCCCTACATTACGCAGGAAGTGGGTGAGGCGATGACCATCGTCGGGCTGGTATCTGCGGGATTGGGCGTGTCCATCTTGCCTGCATCGTTTTTGCGAATTCGGGTCGATGGCGTGAAATATTTGCTGCTGGAAGAAGAGGACGCCACAACGGAAGTCTGGCTGGTGACGGCACGGCATCAGCCGCAAAGTGCAGCCGCGAAAGTGCTGATGTCGCTGATGCTGGGCGGATAATCGTTAAAATATGCGCGCTAAATCACATAACGAATCAAATATTTGACGAGTTTAGTGAAAAGCCCCACCATACCCGCAGTTTTTTTATTTTGCAGCGTGAAAAATAGTCATGCCGCAATAATAAAGATAAATTTTTCAACAGCAGTGCCAGCAATAATGAGTAGGAGCCAGGTTTGTGATAGCCGACGGTCAACCAGGACACATCGATCAAATTAAACAAATGAATGCCGGTGCAGTGTATCGGCTGATCGATAAGTACGGCCCGATATCACGTATCGAACTGTCCAAACGCGCTCAGCTCGCGCCCGCCAGTATTACCAAAATCGTCCGCGAACTGCTGGAAGCCCATCTGGTACAGGAAACTGAATATCAGGATGTGGGCAGCAGAGGGCGTCCCGCTATCGGCCTGATTCTCGATACCGAGGCCTGGCATTATCTTTCCGCACGCATCAGCCACAATACCCTGTTATTGGCGCTGCGCGATCTCAGCAGCAAGCTGGTTGTGGAAGAAGAAATCCCGCTTCCCGCCGTATCACCACAGCCGCTGCTCGACCGTATTTTGAATGAAATCGACCAGTTTTTTATTCGTCATCAAAAGCGGTTGGAACGACTAACGGCAATCGCGATTACCGCACCGGGCATGATTGATGCCAGTAAGGGCATTATTCACCGGATGCCCTTTTATGACGTTGAGGAAATGGCGATTGGCCCAGCACTGGAACAACGTACGGGGTTGCCGGTGTATTTGCAGCATGATATCTGCGCCTGGACGATGGCCGAAGCGCTATACGGCGCATCGCGCGATTGCCAAAATGTGATTCAGGTGGTGATCGACCATAACGTCGGTGCGGGTGTGATTACCGGTGGCCGCATCCTCCATGCGAGAAGTCGGAATCTGGTCGAAATCGGGCACACGCAGGTCGATCCTTATGGCAAGCGTTGCTATTGCGGCAATCACGGCTGTCTCGAAACGGTCGCCAGCACGGAAAATATGCTGGAACTGGCGCAACAGCGCATGAATACGTCCATGAGCTCGCTTCTGCATGGTTCACCGCTTAGCGTTGAGAACCTGTGTGACGCCGCGCTCAAGGGCGATCAGTTAGCCAAAGATATCATTAACGATGTCGGTCATAACGTCGGCCGCATTGTCGCCATCATGGTGAATCTCTTCAATCCCGATAAAATTCTGGTGGGATCTCCCCTGAATAAAGCGGCCAGCATTTTACATCCCGCTATTTTAGGCTGTATTCAACAGCAATCATTCCCGCCCTATAGCCACAACCTCCAGGTGGAAGCGACCCAATTCTACAATCAGGGCACGATGCCCGGTGCCGCACTGGTCAAGGATGCGCTCTATAACGGATCGCTACTGGTTAAACTGCTACAGGGATAACCATAAAGGCGTAGAGCAACAAAACATTGCGCTAACGCAAACTGCCCGAATGAGGCATAGCCTAGACTTTCACGCTTGGAAAGCATTTTAGCTGTGCTTGTTTTTTGGTATTCAGGTGGTCTGGAGTTATCCCATGTTGAAACGTATTTTTGTCACTGGTACTGATACCGCCGTTGGCAAAACAGTGGTATCCAAGGCGCTACTGCAAAAACTGGCGCTGGCAGGCAAATCGGTTGCGGGCTACAAACCGATAGCAAAAGGGTGCGAAGAGACGGAAGCGGGCCTGCGTAATAAAGACGCGCTGTTGCTACAGGCGGCCTCCACGCTGGAATTGCCCTATAACATGGTTAACCCCATCGCACTGCGGGAAGATGAAATCAGCGCCAGCGAAGGAACCATTGATTACTGCACGATGACGCAAGGCCTGCGCCACATGGGCGAGACGGCGGATATCGTGGTGGTTGAAGGCACCGGCGGATGGCGAACCGTCATGAACGATCTGCGTCCATATTCCGAATGGGTGGTGCAGGAACAGCTGCCTGTTGTGCTGGTTGTTGGCATCAAACTGGGCTGTATCAGCCATGCGCTGCTGACCGCGCAGGCGATCATCAACGATGGTTTGCCGCTGGTCGGCTGGGTCGCTAACCGTATTAACCCCGGACTGGCGAATTACGCAGAAATCATTCACGTTCTGCGGAAAAAAATTCCGGCACCGCAGTTGGGTGAATTACCTTACTTGCCACGCGCCGAACAGCGGGATCTCTCGTCTTATATCGATCTTTCTGCCGTCAGCTATTAATTTCTTTTGTCTTCTATTCCCGCTTCTCTGCGGGAATAAATTTTCTCCGTCACGCCACCTGTTATACTCACAGGCAGTTTTTCTTCTTATCCTGAAAATATAATGAAAACAGAGAATAACCCGCAGCAAACACCTGTCCCACATCGCCATTGGATTTTAATTGCCTGTATGTTGGCTATGTTCACGGCCGCGATTGAAGTGACGATTGTCGCCACCGCGCTGCCCACCATCATCGCGGATTTAGGCGGGTTTTCCCTATTAGGCTGGGTCTTTGCGGGTTATTTGCTGACGCAGTCGATCAGTATTCCAATTTATGGCCGATTGGCCGATCTGTATGGCCGCAAAAAGATATTCTTCTTCGGCATGATCGTGTTCCTGCTGGGGTCTATTCTGTGCGGATTTTCGACGCAGATGGGCTGGCTGATCGTCTTCCGCACCTTGCAAGGGCTGGGCGCGGGCGCGATTACTCCGATTGCCTTCACCATTGTTGCTGATGTGTACAGCTCGACCGAGCGCCCGAAAATACAGGGCTATTTGTCCAGCGTGTGGGGCTTTTCCGCGATTATCGGCCCGCTGCTGGGGGCGTTTATCGTGCAACACTTCAACTGGGCGCTGGTCTTCTGGGTCAACGTGCCGATTGGGCTGTTCTCCATCTTCCTGCTGGCTCGCTATCTGCCAACGATGAATGCCGTGCGCCAGCATCAGCTGGACTGGATGGGGGCGTTCTATCTGATTGTCTCCGTCGCCAGTTTGCTAATGGCGCTGCTACAGGCTGAAGTGTTTGGCTACTGGGTGATCCCACTGCTTGCGATCTCCGCCGTGGGCAGCATTTTGCTGGTTCGACAGGAAAAGCGCACGCCGGAGCCGCTGTTTCCGCTGGCGCTGTGGCGCAATCGGGTCATTATCGCCGGTAACCTCGGCGGATTGGTCGTCGGTGCCGCCATGATGGGCGTGAGCGCCTTTTTGCCAACGTTTATTCAGGGTGTAATGGGTAAAACGCCGCTGGAAGCCGGCAGTATATTGGCGATGATGTCGATTGGTTGGCCGTTGGCCAGCACGCTGAGCGGACGCTTAATGCTGTGGACGTCTTATCGCTTTACGGCAATGCTCGGCGGTATTGTGCTGATTATCGGCAGTCTGACGCTGCTAACCGTTCAACCGGACAGCAACCTTATGTGGGCGCGGCTCGCGGCATTTCTGATCGGTTCGGGAATGGGGCTAAGTAGCACAACGTTTCTGGTATCGATACAAAACTCGGTGGACTACTCCATCCGCGGCATTGCGACGGCTTCCGCCATGTTTACCCGCATGCTAGGTTCCGCGCTGGGAACGGCAATCCTTGGTGCGACGCTGAACATCAGTCTGCACTGGCGATTGCCGGACGTGAGCGATCCGCTCCAGACGCTTATGGATCCGGCCAAGCGTATTCTGCTGAGCGTCAACCAGCTCGATACGCTGGCATCGCAAGTCGCCTCGTCTATCCACGGCGTATTTATCGTTTCTGCACTCATCGCGGCTATCACGCTGCTTTCCGCCAGAATGATCCCGGCAAGACAGCGACCGGGGCAGGCTGAAACCAGACAAAAATAAGGCAAAAGAAAAGGCGCGAAAGCGCCTTTTGAACATTTACTTTGAACATCCAGAGGAAGGGTTACGGTGTGGTCGTCGGCTGACCTTCTGCTGGCGCCGGCGCACTTTCCGTATTGGCGTCACCCTCAGCATGGCGGGTGTAAACAATTTTGTATGAATCACTCTCGCAGTGACCAACCACCTGACCACTGGCCTGATTCACCTGATCGTTCGGGACGATATCCAGCGTAAAACCGGATTCTGGTACACCATTGGCGATGATTTTCTGGGCAATATCCGCTTTCACGCTCTCGCAAGATGCCAGTGCAGCCAACGGAGTAACCAGGAATAACGCGGCACCAAAAATGACGGTTTTTTTCATCTTTTGATCCTTTTCTCTGAAAAAAGTCTCTTTGAGTATATCAAACGATGACGATAACGCGAAAAAGCCACGAAATCAGGCCATCAACGATGGCCCGGAGAAGGTTAAACGCAGGGCCCGGTCGCGCAGCCATACATCATAAATAGCGGGAAAAGGACAACGGCTGGAATCATGAGGGGAGCAAGCAACACCTCTTTGCCGGAGTTATCGCTGCTGTTGATCACCACCGGAATGGGTTGCGGCAGGCGACCGTTTGTTGTCGGGCTGACCAATGAGCCTTCTTTCTCACTGAATGTGCCGTTCGCACTAAAGGTGACTTCACCTTTTCCCATTGCTGAAGGAATTCTCGCCGCGTAGAGTTCGCGTAAATCGACTTCCTGCTTTTGGGTCAATCGGCGAGTATCAATCACGTTTTTATATCTCGCGTAGACCTGGCTATTACGGAGAGAAAAATCGACCCTCACGCCAAGGATGATGTCTTTGTAATCACGATAAAACGCGTAATAGTCCTGATACTCTTTTTGAGTGCGTGCGTCGGAGAACTTATAAACGTAATTAGCAGACTCCGCGATAAGCGTCCCATTGTCATTGGTGATATTCGTGATGTTATCCGTCTTCGGATAGGTGCTTGCACACGAACTGACCAATAGACACATAACAAACACGCCCCACAGTTTGATGTGAAAAGGGCGTGAAAGTAACTGCATGAGATCCATATTCATCCTGATGCGCTCCATTTTGGATAACAATGCGGGTTCTACGATATGCGATAATCGTTGAGTTTAACGGTGATGTCACCTTCGGATGCAGGCTAATTTGCTGCACTATTTTGTTTGCTGCACTACGAAGAGAAAAGGGGAAACCCACGCCAGCAGGCGTGGGTAAAAATCAGGGAGTAACGGGGCGGCCAGTACGACGATCGAGGCAGCGATCGGTGGTGTTTTCCCAGTAAGCATTAACGTTGTAGCTGGCGTTGCATTTTTCACGCCCATCAATCGCTTTTTCCGTTTTATCGAATTCTTTCTCAACGCGGTTATTGACTTTATTACGCAGCGAGCGGGTTGAATCCCATTGCTCTTTGCTTTGACGCGCCGCTTCTTTTGACAACGCGCTGTCGCCGGAATCAACAATGATATGACGTGTCTCTGCCAGTGCGGCAGGCTGCCAGGCAGCGGAAACGATAACCAGAGAAAGCGGGATGAAGGCCCGAATCAAAGAAGAAAAAGAGTAGTGGTTCATGTTTCACCTTGACAGAACGAATGATAAAAACAAACGCCGGTGCCGCAGAACGATAAAGCGCACGGCAAGCGATAGACAACAAAAGGCGACCGCCGTTCCCTGTAACCTCCACGCTTTGTGCAAAAGGAAAGTTACCTATAACAAGAAGTATACATCCTTCGCTTCAACGGCACTATAACCGTGCAGCATCGGGTAAAAGCGATTTGTGAACCAAAAGAAAAGGGCATGAAACCGCATTCATGCCCTTAATGCGAGTACTTGATGGTTATCAGCCTTCGCGGTGTACGCTTAGCCCAGCAAAAGACTGGCTGACCGGCATCATTTCCAGCGTGTTGATGTTGACGTGTGCTGGCAGGGTGGACACCCAGAAAACGGCTTCAGACACATCTTCGGCAGTCAGCGGCGTCGTGTTGTCATAGGTTTTACTGACTTTGTCGTCGTTACCTTTGAAGCGCACGGCTGAGAACTCCGTTCCACCGACCAAGCCCGGTTCGATATTTGTTACGCGGATTCGGGTGCCGGACAGGTCGGCACGCAATCCCAGGCTAAACTGCTGCACGAACGCTTTGCTGGCCCCGTACACGTTACCGCCCGCATAAGGCCAGTTTCCTGCGGTAGAACCGATGTTGATGACGTGGCCGATATTACGCTCCACCATAGCGGGCAGCAGCGCGCGGGTCATGAACACCAGCCCTTTGTTGTTGGTGTCGATCATATTTTCCCAATCGTCGACCGATGCTTTATGCGCAGGTTCCAGACCCAGCGCCAGTCCAGCGTTGTTCACCAGCACATCAATGGCCTGCCATTCGGCTGGCAGGGAGGCAACTGCTTGTTCAATCGCCTGACGGTCACGCACATCCAGTTTTAGCGGATACAGCGCATCGCCCAGTTCCGCCTTCAGCGCATCCAGACGTTCCTGACGGCGGCCGGTCGCGATCACTTTATGGCCCGCACTAATGAATTTACGCGTAATTGACTCACCAAACCCAGCTGTTGCACCGGTAACAAAAATAATCATGCTCTTATTTCTCCCTGACCGTTTTCATATTTTGCTTGTGCCTGATATCAATATAAATAATGAAAGGCATGCGATCATTTAGCCGCGCAATTCCCCGTGGGTCAAGCGTTACTCCGGTTTCAACGATGCGGTTCAGGAATAATCGCCCCTCAGAACGAGAGGCGAATGTCGGCCACGGCGGTGCGGCAAGGTTGGTATGACGGAAGATTAAATCCAGTTCTTGTTGCGGAATTCGCGCATAGTATCCGCGACCCACTGCATTTCCTGCGGCGTCCCTAACGAGATACGACACCAGTTATCTGCTGGAGGAAACGCGCGGCCAATCAGCACGCCCGCGTCTGCCATATGCTTTTGGTAACCCTTAAGCGGCACGACCAACTGGTGGAACACAAAATTTCCTTCTGACGGTAAGTAAGGCAATTTCAGGTCATCCAGCGCTTTCAGCAGGATTTGGCGCGACACATCATTACTCTTTTTGCTGTAGGTAATGAATGCCGAGTCGTCCATAGATGCCAATGCGGCATCCACACCGCTAAAATTGATTTTTTCGCCCGCGACATACCGTCCCATCAACGCAATAACGTTGGGATGGGCGACGGCATACCCAACGCGCATACCGGCCATGGCATGTATTTTGGAGAACGTTTTGAGCAGAATAATGTTCTCTGCACCCTGCGTGATCATCGGTGAAATAGAGCGAAAACGCGGGTCATTGACGAACTCGGCATAAGCCTCATCGACGATAAACATCGTATTGGCTGGCTTGCTGGCAATCCACGGTTCGATTAAATCCGCTGGCGTAATCGTACCCGTTGGATTGTTAGGATTAACCAGATAAACGATGGAAGGGCCGCTGTAACTAGCTACGGCGGCTTTCAGCCCTTCAATATCGAATGCCCAGTTGTCGAGCATTTTGACTTTCGTGACATGAATTCCGGCAATTTTCGCAAAGTGTTCGCCGTCTCCGTAGGTTAATTCAGGAATCACCAACTGTGCATCCAGCGAGGCGTAGGCTTCAATGGCCGCTCGGATACCTTCGGACGATCCGGCTGTCAGCAAGATGGAAGGGGCTTCAACCTGATGATGCGCCGCCAGCTTATTGCCAAGCAGTAAAATTTCACTCTTTGCATAACGATTGGCTTTCACGACAGCCTCACGCGCAGCGGCTTGCGCCTTGGGCGACATACCCAGTGGGTTCTCATTGAAGTTAATACGGATTGGGTTAGTGGCCGACGGCGCGGTAAATGCGGCATTCTCAGGTTGAGTCTCGGCAAAAGCCCGCGAACTTAACCCTGTGGTTACCGCCGCCGTTCCCAGCAGGGCGCCCGAAAGTTTTAATAATGCTCTGCGTTTTGGGTTTAACACGTCGCTTTCATTGATTAAAAAATTCATCAAAACACTCTCCTTAGTTAAATAATGACAGGAGAGCTAAAGCATAAAGCGCGCCAACTTCCTTAATCGATTGAACGCTAATACCTTGTCAAATAGGTGAAATATTATTTTCTTACGACAAGTATGCCCGTCTGGCGGGAAATGCCGCGTTTTCTAATGCGTCGATTAAAGGTAAGAAAAATTGGTTGATTCATCGAGTGATTAAATCTAATGATATGAATTACTTATGCAAGGGATCCATCATGACGCATTCAATGATGCATCATGATGCGTTTGCCCTATGAGATAGCGAGTGCATAGCGGAGGGCATCACGTTTCCTGATTGTCGGCTTCTACCGCCGCATACAACCGCTCAAGGATATCGGGAAACGCAGACTGCACGCGGTTCCAGCTCGGCACAAACGGTTTATCCCCCAGGACATCGCTATAGGCATGACCTGCAAAGGTGATGACATCAGAAAATAACTCCACCGCCGACTCCTCTTTATGACGGTCGAAACTCAGGCCGTTCATACGTGCGTCATGCTCGAAAGCATCGATCATATCAAGCGCGGTGCGATAGTAGGTCGCCCGCAGGACGCGGAAAGAGTCCGTGGTGATATTCACGCCGAGAATCGCCAGCTTGCGATACAGCGCTTTTGTGATGTCCGCCGCCATGCGCTGCAATCCCGCGTTAGGATCGTCTTCAGACATCGGCTGATGTTTATGGTCGTAGCGATCGGCGATATCCACCTGACAAATACGGCGGGTTGCGGTGCCGCGATAAATTTCTGACAACACGCCAATTTCCAGTCCCCAATCGCCAGGAATGCGCAGGTTGTTCAGAATGGTGGTGCGCATCGCGAACTCGCCGGAAAGCGGATAGCGGTAACTGCGCATGTAATCCAGATAGTCGGAATTGCCGTAGACCTTTTGCAGCGATTTCAGTAACGGATAGACCAGCAGACGCCCCACACGGCCATTCAGTTTTCCCTCTGCAACACGGGCGTAATAGCCTTTGCAGAAGTCGTAATTAAAGTGCGGATTCGCCACGGGATAGAGCAGGCGAGCCAGCATCGCACGATCATAGGTGACAATGTCACAATCGTGTAAGGCAACACAGGCAGAACGACGCGATGCCAGCGTGTAGCCGACACAAAACCAGACATTCCGGCCTTTGCCGGGCTCCTCCGGTGCCAGTGACTTTTCTGCCAGTTCGTCGCTGAGCGCTTTCAGGCGCGGGCCATCGTTCCATAGAATGCGATGTCGGTGCGGCAGGCGAGAGAAGAATTTTCGGGCGTAAAGAAACTGTTCCCGATCGGCGCGATCGAGACCGATCACAATTTCGTCAAGGTAAGAAACCTGAGACAGCTGATCGACAATGTGGCTCAGCGCGGGGCCTTCCAGCTCAGAATACAGCGAGGGCAGAATCAGCCCCATACTGTTTTGCCCGGAAAATACCTGAAGTTCATACTCCAGCTCTTCCATGCTTCTCTGAGTGAGATTGTGAAAATTGGTAATGATGCCATCTTGATAAAATTCGCTCATCCTATGCTCCCATGCCTTCTTGCGGCTATGTCATGCCGAGAAATGATCGTTGCCAATAAAATGCGCCAGTCCTTCACTCCAGCCTTGAGGCCCTGAATTCTGTGTGCAATATTGCTTGCCGCTGTACGATTCAGGCAGGTTAACAATTTGATTTCCTTTGCCTTTAATTAATACGGCGTAGTCCACCGTGCATAACAGGGATATATCGTTCGGACCGTCTCCCAGACCAAGCGTTTTGACGTCAGTACCGTATTTCTCGATATACTGTGTTTTTATCCAGTTAACCATAAATCCCTTACTCGTTTGGGCACTCATGGCGTGATAGAAACGACCACCTTGGGTCAGAGTCAGCCCCGCTTCTGCCAATAACTGGCAAAAACGCGGTAGGGCATTTTGCTCGTCCAGCCACAGCAGCGGTTCAGTGGCTTCTCGCTGTTGCGCGCGTTTGGCGTCTTGCGCGGTTAATCCCGTCATTTCTGCTATTTCCGTACTGCTCATATCGCCAAAGCCTTTGAAACGGAAACCGGATGCGCGTAGCGATTCCAACTGAGCGCGGATAACGGAATACTCTGCACCCATCCTCTTCCTTGGATAATCAGGATGTGATTGCCATGTTGGCGGCAGCACGGCAATAGCGCCGTTTTCCGCAATATAGGGATACGGTTCCAACCCGAGCGCCCGCCGTAAGGGCTCAACTTCGGCCGCCGTTTTACTGGTGGTGATAATCAGTGGAATTCCCTCATTCGCCAGCCGTGTAAGCCACTGTTGCGCGGCATCCCACCGATAAGTTTCATGATCTAGCAACGATCCATCGAGATCGCTGAAGATAATCAGCGTCGTATTACGCGTTTGCATGGGTTCTCCATGTTTTATCGTGGATAAACAGAGAGTAACGATGGACGATTAACGTTAGTCAGAAAGGGCGTGTGTTTGTCAGTGAAGTGTTGTGTTTGTGGTATTGATGACTGTGAGCATCATCACACTTTAAGGATAGGTGGCAATCCGTATCTTCACCAATAATATAATGATCTGGCTATTTTTCGGAAGACGATACACATCAGCGGGTGCTTCTTTTATCCTGAAACGTTTTACGCCAGTCGGTCGGGCTCACGCTAAAACGCTGTTTGAACTGCTGGCGAAAGGTTACCGCTGACTGAAAACCCACGCTATCCGCAATCGCTTCGATGGAGTGAGATGTCGATTCCAGTAATGTCTGGCTATGATGGAGCCGTTCCGCCGTTAGCCAGTCGCTAACCGTCATGCCTGTGGCTCGGAAGAAATGTCGGGTAAATGTCCTGCGGCTCATCTGCACGCGGCTTGCCAGCGCATCCAAAGAGTGGGGCGAACGGAGATGGCTGCGCAGATAGTCCAGCAGCTGATTGATTTTACTATCTCGCGTATTTTCCGGCACCGGATGTTCAATAAACTGAGCCTGCCCACCTTCACGGTAAGGTGGGATCACCAGACGGCGGGCGGCACGGTTAGCAATAGCGCTGCCGCAATGTTGACGAACCAGATAAAGGCAGCAGTCTATTGCCGCCACCGTGCCCGCAGACGTAATCAGGTGTTCATCTTGGACATAGAGCGCGTTGGTATCCAACTGCACATGAAGAAAGCGGGCGATAAAATCCTGCTCAAATGCCCAGTGTGTCGAGGCACGGCGTCCATCTAGCAATCCGGCATAAGCCAGCACATAAGTTCCCAGACATAATCCGGCGATCTGTGCTTTGCGGGTTGCGGCAGCGCGTAACGCATCCAGAAGCGGTGCAGAAGGGCGCGTCTCTGGATGGCTCCAGTAGGGAACCACGATCAAATCGGCGTTTTGTAACGCGGAAAATCCGTGATCAACGTTGATAGAAAACCCGTGCTCTGATGCCACCATGCCCGGTTTTTCCGCACAGAAAAAAAGCTCAAATTGTTTTTCTTCATAGAGCATGTCGCTGAAAACCATACCCGGTATAGATAAATGAAACGGGCTAAAATTCTCGGAGACAACCACCGCGACGGTCAGCACAGCCATAATAGCCCTCATCAAATCATCAATAGGTTCCGGTTACTGTCCGGCTCAGAATTGCACGCTTTCGCCATCGTTCGGTACGTGCGCGACGGACTGAAGCCTTTCTTCATGCAAATAGTCACGCAGCTCAGCACGGCTCAGAAGGCAATGGTTCACCGCTTCCATATGTGTCGCGACTATCGCCGCATTGGGTACGAGCTGATGCACACGCCGTACATCCTCTTTTCCCATGATAATGGAACCGAAGCCGGGAATGACCGCATTGCCGATATTCAGCGCCACCACATCGGGCGTGTGATGCGTCAATGCAGCAATAACATGCTGATTCCAGACGGTATCGCCAGCCAGATAAAACGATTTCTCATGCGCATGCTGGAAGATAATCCCGCAAACGTCACCTAGTCGTTCCGCCATCTGTGGATTAGCATAGGTTTCATCAGAACCGTGTTGGCCGGACGTTTTGATCAGCGTTATGCCGTCATATTCCGTCTGCTCATCCAGTACACGCACCGAGGTAAATCCCGCTTGCCGAATGAGGCCAGCATCCTGCGCATTTTGGCTGAAGATCGGCATCGTTTTCGGGATAGCGTCGATGGCTGCATCATCCCAATGGTCGAGGTGCGTATGCGTCACAATCACGGCATCAACATCCAGAATTGTCGCCATAGGCAGGGGAAGATCGACCAGTGGATTACGCAGATGTGCATTTGCTGTTCCCGGGAAGCCGGGATAGGTCGCCTTTGGTGCCAGCATCGGGTCAATCAGAAACGTTTTCCCACCAAATTCCAGTCGTAATGTCGCATTGCGAATCTGCGTTATTTTCATCTTATTGCTCCCATATCCGGTTAACTGGCAGCGCTGTTACGCGCCAAACAGGAGCAGTATAAGAATCTGACAGATCGCTAACAGTGGCCTGAATGACACACTTCGATGAGTTTAGGCCAATTTGTCTCGAGCGGATTGTTTATCATCGGGCTAACTATCCTATTGCCGTCTTCATGCACACTAGCTATCTTAACTCACTGGCTAGCTTAACCAACGTGCGGTTTCATCAATGAAAAGGACCATTCCATGCCCCATATCGATGTCAAACACTTCCCAAGGAATCTGTCTGAAGAAGAGAAGAAAGCCGTCGCGGAAGATCTTGCTGCGGTCCTGAAGAAGCATTTCGGTTCTTCCGACGAATCGCTTTCTGTCGCGTTAAACGAAATCCAGCCGGAACGCTGGAAAGATGACGTTTACGATCCGTTCATCAAACCGCAGTTGGATACGTTGCCGAAAAAGCCGGGATATTCGTATTAATTTGCCCCGCATCCTGGCGCATTAATTGGCCTGCTCCGAGACTTTCCAAGGGGACGGTGTAGAACGGAAAAAGCCGATAACCTATTATTGTTATCGGCTTTTCATGATGCGGTAGAGCAGGGATTAGGCTGTCAGCAACGGCTGTGCCGTGCTTTCAACCAGATCCAGCAGGACTTTGACATCGTCCAGGCTGACCGTTGGGTTCAGCAACGTCAGTTTCAGGCAGGTAACACCGTTAAATTCGGTGACGCCTACGTTGGCACGACCTGATTCCAACAATGCATCGCCAATGCGTTGGTTAAGCAATGCGATAGTCGCGTCATCCGCGGTCGCCAGCTGTTGCGGGCGGAAACGGAACAGAACGCTTGCCAACTGTGGCTGCATCACCAATTCCAGCGAGGCATGTTCATCCACATACTGTGCAACCTGCTGTGCCAGCGTAACGCCGTGATCGATGATCGCCGCGTACTGCTGTTGGCCTAATGCTTCCAGACCCATCCACAGTTTCAGCGCATCAAAACGGCGCGTCGTCTGCAATGATTTCGACACCAGATTAGGGACGCCCTGTGCTTCATCGAACTCAGAGTTCAGGTAAGCCGCCTGATAGCGCATCAGCTCATAGTGACGCGCTTCTTTCAACAAGAAAGCGCCGCAGCTGATGGTCTGGAAGAATTGTTTGTGGAAATCCAACGTAATGGAATCCACCAATTCAATGCCGTCCAGATAATCGCGATACTTCTCGGACAGCAGCAGTGCGCCGCCCCAGGCTGCATCAACGTGTACCCAAATCTGATGTTCTGCCGCCAGTGTGGCAATCGCCCGTAAAGGATCGATCGCACCCGCGTCAGTGGTACCGGCCGTCGCCACAATCGCCAGAATCTGCTCACCGTTAGCCTTGGCCTGCGCCACTTTCTCTGCTAAATCGTTCAGATCCATCCGCGCGAAGCGATCGGTTTTCACCAGCGTAACGCATTGATAACCCAGACCCAGTAAAGCCATGTTCTTTTGCACCGAGAAATGGGCATTTTCAGAACAGAACACTTTAATTTTCTTCAGGTTACCAACCAATCCATCTTGCTGGATCGAATGTCCCTGACGGGCAAAGAAGGCATCACGCGCCAGCATCAGCCCCATCAGGTTACTCTGGGTGCCACCGCTGGTGAACACGCCAGCATCGCCAGACTGATAGCCAACTTGAGTACGCAGCCATTCAATCAGCTTCATTTCGATGATGGTCGCTGACGGGCTTTGATCCCAGGAGTCCATGCTCTGGTTCGTGGCGTTAATCAAGACTTCCGCCGCCTGACTAACCACCAGACTCGGGCAGTGCAGGTGAGCGACGCACTGTGGGTGATGCACCGACAGGCTGTCTTTCAAAAAGTACTCAATTGCACGCTCGATAGCGGCCTGGTTACCCAGGCCCTGAGGATTAAAATCCAGCGTGATGCGCTCACGCAGTTCAGCAACGGTTTTCCCCTGATACATCTCAGGCTGTTGCAGCCACTGCATGACGGCTTGGCTACTCTGCGTAATCGCTTCCTGATAGGCTTCGATACTCTGTGCAGAAGAGGCCAGAATCGGGTTGATTTTTGTTTCCACTGCTTCTGTTTCCACTAATTGGGACATCGTGGTCATTCGCTCCACTCAGACTGGCTTCACGCCAGCAGACAGCAGGGCGTTTTCAAATTTATCCAGGAAGATTTCCAATTCAGCATTGCTGATCAGCAGGGAAGGCAGCAGACGCAGAACGCAACCATTACGGCCACCGCGCTCCAGAATCAGGCCAGATTCAAAGCATTTTTTTTGCAACAGGGCAGACAGTTCGCCGTCAGCCGGGTAACAACCCATGTGATCCTGCGCTTCATTAGGCTTAACAATCTCAATCCCGATCATTAATCCCAGACCGCGAATGTGGCCGATCACCGGATAACGTTTTTGTAGCTCAGCCAGCTTGGCTTTCAGCCATTCGCCTTGCTCAGCGACTTTGTTTGCTACTTGGTTGTCTTTGAGGTGCTTCAGCGTCGTCAGGCCGGTTGCCATCGCCAGTTGGTTACCACGGAAAGTACCGGTATGGTGACCCGGAGCCCAGGCATCGAACTGCTTCTTGATACCCAGTACGGCTAATGGCAAGCCGCCACCCACTGCTTTAGACATCACGATGATATCTGGCTCAATACCAGCATGTTCAAAGGCAAAGAATTTACCGGTACGTGCAAAGCCCGCCTGCACTTCGTCGATAATCAGCAGAATACCGTGTTCCTGCGTGACTTTACGGATGCGTTGCAACCACTCGACAGGTGCCGGGTTAACGCCGCCTTCGCCCTGAACGGCTTCCAGAATGACCGCCGCCGGTTTGCGTACGCCACTCTCAACGTCGTTGATCAGGTTTTCAAAGTAGTAGGTCAATGCTTTCACGCCAGCGTCACCGCCAATGCCCAGCGGGCAGCGGTACTGATGCGGATAAGGCATAAACTGGACTTCAGGCATCATGCCGTCGACCGCTTCTTTCGGTGACAGGTTACCCGTTACCGACAGCGCGCCATGCGTCATGCCGTGGTAGCCGCCGGAGAAGCTGATCACACCAGCACGACCGGTGTATTTTTTTGCCAGTTTCAGCGCAGCTTCAACAGCATCGGCACCAGAAGGGCCCGTAAACTGGAGGCAGTACTCTTTGCCCTGACCAGGCAGTAAGGAAAGCAGATACTCGGAGAACTGATCTTTCAACGGTGTTGTCAGATCAAGTGTATGTAACGGCAAGCCGCTAGTAATGACACGTTGGATGCTTTGCAGCACGTCAGGATGGTTATGTCCAAGCGCCAGCGTTCCCGCCCCGGCCAGACAATCAAGATATTGATTATTCTCAACATCGGTGATCCACACGCCTTCGGCTTTCGCAATTGCCAGAGGCAATTTGCGTGGATAACTCCTCACGTTCGATTCAAATTCAGCTTGTCTTGCCAAATAGGTTTCATTGTTTCCGTTTAATGAATTCGCACCTAAACTGTCAATACGGACTTTATCCGTCATCATATCTCTCCTACAACCGTGAGCTCGCAGGCAACCACAGTTGAATAAATGAATTAAACACGTAACCACTATAAGAAAAACGCGGCCAATATAGGTTTTTTCAGTCACCGACTCAATGATTTATTTCGTTTCGAAACTTTTATTTTTTCACATAAAAATCAACTGGTTGATTGGTTTTTTACGAATCATGATGTCATGGCTACTTTACATGCTTATTAAATAAGCAAAAAAAATCCGCCTACCGCAGAATTCTTGAACCGAAAAAGCGGCAATAAGAGGGATAAACAGCACGTTTAGCTATAGCGATCAGGGAGAAAACGACAAGTAAGAGAGAGGCATGATCATGCTTTACACATTGTTTTCAGTCTATATAAAGACTAAATTAAGACTGGAATCGATATCAGGAGGAAAGCATCATGAAGATCGAGACGATTAGCTATATAAAGAAAAACGCAGCCACGCTTGACCTCGCTGAACCTATTCTGGTGACCCAGAATGGCGTTCCTGCCTACGTTATTGAATCCTACGATCAGCAGCAGGAACGGGAAAATGCCATTGCACTGCTGAAGCTTCTAACGCTGTCTGAGAAAGACAAAGCTGAAGGAAAAGTGTTCAGCAGGGGGCAATTGCTGGATGGGCTGGAATTCTGAACTGACAATGTCATCAGGAAGGGACGCTAAATGGAAGAACCGAGAGTAGCGATAGAATACACCTCGACGGTCAGAGTCTGTATCAGCGATATTGTCAGCCATCTCCGCCGTGTTAATGTAGAACCCGGCCCGGTGATCAATGAAATTCTGGACCAATTTGAGAGTAAAATCCGGCAGTTTCCTTTGAGCTGTCAGATCAGCCCAGAACTGTTGAAAATCGGGTGCGGAAAATACAGGGAATATAATACTTCGGGAGGATATCGAGTCCTCTATTCAATCGAAAATAATCTGGTTACCGTCCACGCTCTTCTTGCTCACCGACAAGATATTCAGCAATTATTATTTAAGCGCTTGATTCAGGCATGAATCAGTACCAGAGGAAGGGGCAGAGGTTTTGAAGCCTCTGCCGTTCGTTAAATTGGATTCCAGCGGTTTCTGAGATAATTAACCGCTTCCTGGGTCTGTGGTTGATTGAGATAGTTCTCTCTGAACAGAATCGTCCCGTTGATTTGTGGCACAGACTCATTCAAATCGAGCTGCTTTTTCAGCTCCGGCACGCCGCCATTTATCGTCCAGTCAGGCTCATTCTTTGAAGGCTCACCCACTTTATACAGCGCAACGCCAATATAGAGGCGCGTATTTGTGGGCTTCACCACATCCGCCCACCATTTTGCCAAGACATCATAGCGAGCCGCATCGCGCGCGAAGGGCCAGTAGATCTGCGGGGCAATGTAATCCAACAGCCCTTGTTGCACCCACAGGCGGGTATCGGCATACGCTTCATCGTAGGCGGCCGCACCTCGCGTGTCGGAACCTGCTGCATCGTGTGATCTGTTGCGCCATACGCCTGCTGGGCTGACGCCAAATTCAACCTCGGGTTTCAACTGCTTGATAGTGCGCGACACCTGCTCAATCAACAGCTGTGTATTGTGCCGCCGCCAGTCTGCCTTTGAGCCAAATCCCTGACCCTGTTTTTTAAAGGTTTCACTATCGTTAAGCATCGAGCCGGATGATTCGGCATAGAAGTAATCATCGAACTGCACGCCGTCAATAGGGTAACGCGCAACGACTTCGGCCACGATACTGGTGATCCAGTTTCGCGCTTCCGGAATGCCCGGGTCGAGTACAAAGCGATCGCCGGCGGTGCGGATCCAGTCACGATGCAACACAAATACGCTGGCCGGATTTTGCGACAAGGTGCGATTTAGCTCTGTCACGGTTGACGATTTAGTGTTAACGGAGACGCGATAGGGATTAAACCAGGCATGGACTTTCATACCGCGCTTGTGCGCTTCATCCAGCATGAACTGTAGCGGATCGTAGCCCGGATCCTCACCAATCTTGCCCGTTAGCATATCTGACCAGGGCAATATTTTAGAAGGCCAGAGCGCGGTACCATCAGGCTTAACCTGAAAAAATACGGTATTGATACCGAGGCTTTTCAATTTATCCAGCTTGCCTGTCAGCGCTTCCTGCTGCTGAGTGATACGTATAGCAGGACTGCTGGCATTAACGGATGCCACCGGCGGCCAATCCAAGCGGGAAACGGTCGCCAGCCAAACACCGCGCATGGGTTCCTTATTCTGCTGATATTTCCCTGGAAGCGGCTGTTTAACAGGAGGAAGTGGAGTGACAAGCGAACTCGGAGGTTTAGACGCGCAACTGACAAGTAGAAGCGCAGCGGCAATCAGTACGACTGGCTTTTTCACGTTGGTTAGCTCTTATTTCTGCGACTATTAGCCCAGGGATCAACAGCGCTATCATCTGGTTTTACGGGAGCGGAACCGTCCAGAGAATCAAGGTACAGTGCTTCAACTTCGGCACGAGCCCAAGGTGTCCGACGCAGAAACTTTAAACTGGATTTAACGCTTGGATCGCTTTTAAAGCAATTGATGTTGATCCGTTTACCCAACTCAACCCAGCCAAAACGGGCAACCAGCGCATTGACTTGCATTTCAAGCGTGACGCCATGCAAAGGATCTTTAGAAGTATGAGTTGTCATGTAACGTCCAGTAGTTTCAGGTTTTTGTGTTCAGGATTCGGCTTGTAGCAAAGGAAGGTTACAAGAAAGCGGGGCGGCCAGCAATGCTATTGCCTGATGCAGACCACCGAAACGTTATTACTACGGCTGGAGGCCTGCGGCATTAAGCAGTTGTGAACGAAGCCAGATATTAGCCGCATCGTGGCTATTTTTCGGATGCCAGTACATGCTAATGGTAATCGGCTGTAGCGACACCGGTGGGGGGAAAATGTCGAGCGTCTGGGTAAAACGTTGCAGCATTCGTTTGGGCAGCGTACAAAGCAGATCCGTACCCGCTACAATTGGTGGCGCCATCGCGTAGCTTTGTGTGGACATCATCACGCTGCGCTGATATCCCAGACCAGCCAGCGTTTGATCGACAAAGCCGGTAAACGGATCCCCTTCCGAGGAAACAACCAAATGGGGAAGGGCACAATAGCTTTTCAGATCAAGGTGATCTGTTCCTCTCGGGTGACCTTTACGCTGAGCTGTCGCAAATTCATCGTCGAAAAGCTTGCGTCTGATCCAACCATCGTGTGCTCCGGCATTTATACCAATGTAGATATCAATCTCCCCATTTTCCAACTGCTCAGGCAAATGAGCGATTTCCGGCAGGGCGAAACGTAATCGAATACCCGGAGCAGCAGCATTAAGCTGGTTAAACAAGTCTGCACCCAGCATTAGGGCGGGATTTTCATGCAGGGCAACCACAAACGTCCGGTTGCTGTTTGCCACATCGAAATTCATTGGCTCTAACATTGCCGATATGCCTCGCAGAACGTTCGCGACCTGTGGCCGTAGCGACTCGGCTCTTGGCGTGGGTAAAACCCCACGTCCGTGTGGGGAAGGAATAAACAGTTGCTCGCCAAAGATCGTCCGCAGACGCGCCAGTCGTGCCGACATCGCCGGTTGGCTAATCCCCAGCCGTGCGGCAGCGTGCGTGATGTTCTGATCTTTTAGCAATGCATCTAACGTCAGCATCAGGTCGATATCGATGTCTGAAAATGGCGTCATTTTGTTATCCGTTTACTTTGTGCCAGAGGCAGCTCGATTGGTATAGGTGATAGGCACCCATGCATAGCCGCCCTGTTCGTGTCGGGCGACATAGCCGATGCCGGGGAACGGCAGATGTGGTGCCGCGATAAGGTCTTTGTTTTTCGCAAAATTTTCAAACGCATGGTTGCGTACACGCGCAGCGCCATCCTGATCCTCATCGTACGCGATAGTAACATTGGGCTGTGGGAACTGCACCGCAGCAACGTGGATGATATCGCCGACAAAGGTCATTTTTTCACCTTCGCTTACCAACGTATAGAACGCCGATCCTGGTGTATGGCCGGGATGTACCGTACCGGTAATACCGGGTATCAATTCGGTAGAACCTGAAAATGGCACGATTTTTCCGGCATCCAGATAGGGCTGCAAGGTTTTTTGAGCGATATCGAAATAACTCTGGTCGTAGCCCGTTTTTTGCTGATTGGCATTATTAAAGAAAAAATCAATGTCAGGTTTTCCCACGAACACGCGCGCATTAGCAAATACACGTTGACCATCCTTGACCATTCCGCCTGAATGATCGGAATGCGCATGCGTTAGTAAAATATCAGTAATATCTTGCGGATGAATCCCTTGCGCCGCCAGACTGTCAATCAACTGACCACCATTACCAGGGCCAAATAATTGCCCGGATCCTGTATCAACCAGTATTTTTCGGCCGGGTAAGGTAATCAGAAATACATTAATAGAGGCTTCAACCGGATTGGCCTGAAAATTTTTAGCCAGTAATGCATCGGTGTTCTGTGTTGTCGTACGCCGCAGCAGGTTATGAAGATCTTGCGCGACGCTGCCGTCGGTGAATGATGTGACAAGAATTTTGCCGACCTGAACACGATAGCCGCCGGCTTGCTGTTGAACGGTATGTTGAGGCACGTTGGCCAGAGACTGAAGAGCAGGGTAGAACAGTAACGAACTAGCTAGAAGCATTGATGCCGTAGATTTTCTTGCAGTAAACATGATGGACTCCTTACGAAAAACCTCATGTTATTCCTCCAAGATTTTTTGAGAACACGCACCAGATTGATACGACCCATCCATATAGTGGATGATAGGTCAGGTTTGGTTATCGTGCATTTATCTTATTTAACATAATATACATTATGCGAACCCAAAGAGGCATTCGTATAAACTGGCCGTTCCACTGAGCAAATCCCTACATCCGCAAAAGGCAGCAAAAATTCTCCCCCGTACCAATCCTGAGCGCGGCTCCAGTCAGGCAACAATTTTCCACGCCGTGCCAACCTACTGGTGTTTTTCGTTTCAGCTGTACTAATCGAGAACTCCACGACACTGTGCAGTGGCAAATCCCATTGGCAGGCCGTCAAAAAACGTTTTTGCGCTTCTGTTCCAGAGATTTTAGCGAAGTAAACCGCTGTTTCTCAATAGATATAAAGGTTAAATCGATGGCGCTTCTGCCGGCATGCGGTACGCTTTGAAATCAGGTGCAAAACATGACACGAAGGCATCGATGTCATGTTCGTTATAGGCCTTAAATTGTGCCGCTACGGCCGATTCTGGTGACATCATTTTTCCCCACTATGTGTTTTCTACTGTGCCTGAATAAATAAGTTGTGTGCCAATTATCAAGAAATCAGGAAGGCTTGAGGTACGATTTCTCTGGGCCTCAGAGCGTTTTCCTCTACAATGTATTTCCTAGCCCGCTTATCAGGTTCATTCCCATGCAACGACTGACTCAGAAAGACATGACTGAAAGTGAACAACGTCAGCTTAAGACGTTACTCGATCAGGCACGAAAAAAACAGGACCGCACGCTGACCAACTCTGAGAGCAATCATATTAAAGATGATTACATCGATAAACTGATGAAGGAACGTGAAGCTGTAGCAAAACAGGCGAAGGCCGAGAAGAAGAAAAATAAGTTTAAACCTGATTCCTCAGCGACATATGAATGGTCAGCCAGTACAAATCTACGGGGCCGCCGCTAGTATTTACGTCAACGGTCGCTCGTGTTCCTTTTTTGACTTGGCACCCATTACCGAAAAAGATGCCGAACGGCCGCAGTTCGCACGCTCTGGCTTAACGCTTCCAGCGATGCAGAACGGATATTCCAACGGTGCCAGTACAGACGGATATCGATAGGATTTCCGGCTTGAAACGGTACTAATTCGCCTTTTTCCGTATGGGATGATGCCATATGTTCCGGGATCATCCCCCACCCTAGCCCTCTGAGAATGGCACCGACAAAAGCCGCCGTTGAAGGAACGAATTGCTGCGGCGGTTCAATCGCCTCTGGAACCAGCGATGCGATAAATAAGGATTGTAATCTGTCCTTATTGTTAAATATCAGGAGCGGCGCTTTTTGCAAACTGTCCACATTGATGCCATCCACAAAGTACGTCTCGTGAAAAATCGGTGAGCAATAGGCGCGGTAACGCATCGTTCCTAAATATTCCACGCCACAGCCTTGAATCGGTTCCGGGCTAGCGCTGACCGCTGCCATGACGCGACCTTCACGCAGCAAAGTTGCCGAATGCTCCTGATCCTCGGCGAGGATATCGAGCAAAATACCGGATTGGTGGCAGGCATCGTCCATCGCATCCAGAAACCATCCATCTATTGAATCCGCATTCACCGCCACTGAAAGACTTTGTCTGGCCGGCATTTCAAGCGTGCTGAAAAGTTCACTCTCCAACATATCTATCTGTTCTGCGTGTCGAAGTAATGCTTGTCCCGTCAGCGTTGCTCGACAGGGATTGCCCCTTACGATCAATACCTGACCAAGCTGATCTTCTAACTGCTTGATACGCTGGCTGATGGCAGACGGCGTGACGTGGAGTTTACGAGCCGCAATTTCGAAGCTGCCGCTACGGACAATCTCCATGAACGCTCTCAGACAGGGGTAATTCAGGTGCATGATTATTTTTTCTTAACAATATCGGGATGATTTAATTTGCCTTAATTAAAGGCTCGAGACAACGTTTACGGAGTGGTGAATGCCATATGCGATATTGAAGAAAATTCAGGGGGATGTGGAGCAAAAATCACGGAAGGATTAAAGATATAACCCGGCAACCGTTAGGTTACCGGGTGACAGCGTCACTTTTTTACTTTAAGAGCGCATGAGGTGACACGTGCTGCTGTTCCAAACGAAAATGCTCTATCGCCTGCGCTAACGACATAGACTGATCTTCCAGCGAACTGGCAGCAGCCGACATCTGCTGTACCAGCGCGGAGTTTTGCTGCGTCACACCATCCATTTCATTGACGGCAATCGTGACCTGACTAATGCCTTTCGCCTGCTCATCCGATGCCGTGACAATCTCACCGATGATACTTTGCACCGAGCTGACGGCGTGTGTCATGTCCTGCATGGTTTTACCGGCATCGTTCACCAGTTTAACGCCGCTTTCAACGCGCTGGCTGGATTCCTCAATCAGTGCGGCAATCTCTTTCACCGCACTGGCGCTGCGCTGTGCCAGGCTACGAACTTCCGATGCCACAACGGCGAATCCTCTTCCCTGCTCGCCCGCTCGTGCCGCTTCTACTGCGGCGTTCAGCGCCAGAATGTTGGTCTGGAAAGCGATGCTGTTAATCATGGCGGTAATATCGCCAATCTTCTTCGCACTCTCATCAATCTGCGACATCGTCTGAACCACCTGACTGACCAGCGATTCGCCGCGCTGAGCAATCTTCGTGGCATTTTCTGTCAGCGTCGTGGCCTGATGAGCATTGTTGGCATTGTGTTTCACCGTTGCGGTGATCTCTTCCATGCTCGCCGCGGTTTGTTCCAGCGCCGCAGCCTGCTGCTCCGTACGCGATGCAAGATTGAGGTTACCGCTGGCAATTTCCGCAGCGCCTTGTCGCACGGAATCACTGGCGTCTTTGATCTGTCCGACCACCTGACGCAGTTGTGACTGCATCGTATTCAGCGCGAAGAACAGGCTATTACGATCGTTGGGTTGCACGTCAATCACATTACTCAGTCGACCTTCCGCAACAGCTAGCGCAATGGTGGCCGCTTCGCGTGGTTCGCCACCCAGTGGTTTAAGCACTTTACGGCTGAACACCCAGCCCAACAGCGCGCTCACCAACAGGATACTGATCACCATCATGATGACGGCATTCATTAACTGGCGTTCAGAGGCAGCCATCACCTGACTCACCGGGACAACAATGGCCAAATGCCATTTATCTGTGCTGTTGCCGATAGTAATGGGTTGCCAGGTAATCAGCGCTTCTTCGCCAAGAATGGCATCGTCGTGTTGTACCACTGAGGACGTGAAATTGTCCGTCGGCCCTTGCCAGGCTTTGCTCGTTTGGGATTTATCCGGATAAGAGATGACTTTACTCTCACTGGACAGCAGCATCGCGTAGCCGCTGCCTTCCCAAGGCTTAATCTGGTTAACTTTTTGCTGTAATGACGCAAGGGAGATGTCTGAAGTCACGACGCCCCACAGTTTCCCCTGACTGACAATCGGTGCGGCGACTGACGTCAGCAGCGTTGGAACACCGTTGTAAGCATAGGAATAGGGTTCGATGAGCGTATCTTTCTGGCTCTTTTGCGGCAGCAGGTAGTAATCGCCTTGGCCGGGAGTCAGGAAGGACTGCAGGGGGTGCATCTTGTAATTGCCGGCCTGATCGCGGTCAACAAACCAAGCGTAGCGGCCTTTAGGCGCCTGACCTGGCTGATCGGCAAACTCAGCGTCACGACCATCAAACACATTCTCTTCAAAAATGACTGAAATCGAGAGGTATTCTGGGTTATCACGCAGAGCATATTCCGTCATTTTATCGACCACCGCGCGGTCTTTAATGCCTGCGGCGGGCAACGCAACCAGCCCTTGTCCGAGGTTATGGGCCACATCCCGGGCGTAGTTGAGTTCCTGTTGAATTCTTAATGCTTCACTTTGGGCTATCTGTTGTAAGTAGCGTTCGGCCAGAGATTTTTGTTCTTCACTAGACTGCCAGCTGAGCACCCCAATGGTGACAGCGAAACCGAGTGCGATGGTTAATGCGCCAGTTAGCAGCACTTGAGCGCGGGTACTCATTGTTTTTTTTTGTATTAATTGTTTGGCCATTATGGCTCCCCTAGAGTTGATACTTATCGTAATCAACATTCCGTTGCAATGAGCTCCTACTATTTGTTTATCGGCGTCTTTTTTTTGAACTTTAGTTACACAGATGTGAACAAAAGAGTGGCATTGGGGGGCCGGTGGTCGCTGAGGTGTGCTTGCCCTATTTCGCTGGGTTAATGGCGGTTTGATGGAGGGTTCGGCTCCAGGTTTTTGTGCATGTTAAAACCGGTGATTTGGAAGCCATTCTTTTCATATAACGCCTTGGCAACCGGAT
The DNA here is from genome assembly GCF_002307355.1 of Pectobacterium polaris. Taxonomy (NCBI): domain Bacteria; kingdom Pseudomonadati; phylum Pseudomonadota; class Gammaproteobacteria; order Enterobacterales; family Pectobacteriaceae; genus Pectobacterium; species Pectobacterium polaris. Next base: position 3,538,491 of record NZ_CP017481.1, read on the forward strand.
TGTGTGCAGCCACTCTCAGCCCGATTTCGCCAATACCTAATGCCGTGAGCGCGATGTCCATCGCAGCAAGTGAGGCTTTACCGAAACCACGTCCCCGCCACTCGGGCAGAAGGCAAAAATCAGAGACCCAGGCTGCGTTTTCTTTCAGAACGACCCACAAATAACCAATGATGACACCTGCATTATCTGAGGAATGAATGCACCATAACTTATTGGCTCTCGTGTGAACGCCCTGCGGTAGCGCAATATCGATCGATTGCGTGGCGATCGCCCTCGCCTTTTCCGCGTCATATCCCCGGGATTCTTGTAGATCCTGAGCATATTCAAGAATAAAAAACTGGCGATATTCGGGGTAATCCCCTTCGGCCATATCCGTTAAATTTACCATTGTGTTCACTTTCCCAGTTCGGAGTGATGACCAGCCTTGTTAATCGAGATTCATCACATCATTTATTATCAACGTAATTAATATCGTGGCACAGATTGCGCGGCTCCGGTAACACAAAACGGAACCGCGCAGAAACGTCAGGATGGGGTTTCAGATGCCGTTTTGGCCGCGCGTTCACGGGCGGCAGACGAGCAGACAAAGGCCAGAATCACCATGACAAGTACTGGCAGCATGGCGATGCGTAACCCTGCAACCTCGCCAAGGAAGCCCAGTGCAGGCGGACCGACGAGAAAAGCAAAGTAGCCCAACGTTGCCGCAATCGTGACGCGAACGGCGCTGTTTTCTCCGCTTCCCGCAGCGGAAATCGTGAGCGGGAAGCCCAGCGATGCGCCGATACCCCAGAAGATAACCGCAGCGGCGGCCAACAACGGCGCATTAGAGAAAATGACCAGCGTCAACCCAAGTGCGGCGGAGGCGGCGCTGAAACGGAGCATATTGACCTTGCCGAAGCGATCGACAAAGTACCCTCCGGCAAAACGCCCCAGCGTCATACCGGCAGTGAATCCGACATAAACCAGCGTCCCTGACGTGTGACCAAAGTTGTGACCATCGATCATCAATAGTGGCAACCAGTCGTTGGCAGAACCTTCGGCAAGCGCCATCGCAAGAATAACCACGCCGAGAATCAGCAAGCGACTGTCTTTAAGTTCGTTGAAGACCTGCGTCTTGTAGTCGCCCTTTTCCTCTTGCTCAGAACGGGCCAAATCGCTCAGCCACGGCATTTGGCGCATCAGCACAATCGCGGTGAATATCGACAGTGCTACGGCCACCACAAAATGCAGCGTAGTATTGATGTCGAACGCCGTCATCGCCATCCCTGTCAGCGCGCCGACCAGCGTTCCCAGGCTAAAAAAACCGTGCAGCGTGGTCATCAGGCTTTTATTCAGATGCTGTTCAAACGCCGCCCCTTCAATGTTGATAGCAATATCAACCAGGCCGACGCCCGCGCCGAAAATCAACAATCCCATAAAGGCGCTGGGCGTGCTTTGAATCGAAAGCGACGCAGCAAGCATGAGTAGCCCAAGCAGAAGCAGCAGGAACCCGCCAGCCATGGTTTTACGGATGCCGAGAACGTTAATGACTTTACCTGCCCCCAATACGCCGAGCATGGAACCACATGAAAAACCAAACAGAATCATGCCCATTGTTTCCGTTGAGGCATTCAGAACATCACGTATAACGGGCGTTCGGGTCACCCAGGTTGCCCACGTAAAACCGGGGATGAACATCAGCCCGAACAGTGCAAATTTATTGATAGCGGGTTTTGTGGTCATGGTTCTCGTCGTCTTTATTTAAACCAATTCGTACATATGTACGAATAACTATCGCACGAATATACACCGTTTTGCACCTGTTTCATTAGGTTCTTTTTTAATGGGAAGATGCCTGACAAGATCGCGTCGGGCAGAGTCAAGAGGTCAGTTTGATTACCGTATTGAGGATATCTTCACGGCTGACGGCTTCATTATTGAGATAGTTATGAATCGTATATCCTTCAATCATCGCATCCAGTGAACACGCGGTTGCGATACTGAAATGGAGGTGAAGCGATTTTCTGCTGCGCGTCATCCACTCCTGCAATATCAGCCGATACTCTTCTTTCCGCGATGCCAGCGCGTATAGTTCAAAACTTAACGTCAGATGACGCGGCGTTGCCCAGATGTCTCCACAGATCAGATCAACTACCGCTTCGCGCGCGCTGTCGATATCCTTTGCCTGCTTGAGGCGAACACGGAATGCGTCTGAAATACCATCGACCATATAAATGAACGCGCTGCTCAACAGCAATTCAATATTGCTGTAGCGATAGGTTAGCGTCCCCGGCGACAATCCGGCCTGCTGCGCTATTTTTCGGTAGGTTGCCCCTCTCACGCCGTGATCCAGTATGACTTCCAGCGCGGCCTCAATAATTCTGCTTTGTGTATCTTTGCCATCATGTGTTGCATCGTGTGATGGTGACATCATCCTGTTTCCCCTTAGCTGGCAATCCTGACTGTCCTAACGTTTATAACAAAAAAAACCGCCAGTGAGTGCGATCCCACTGGCGGCTTATGGTAAACGAAAAGCGGCTTAGCCTCTCAATTTACTGTGATATTCGCCTTTTAAGGTATTGATTTCAGCTAACACCGCTTTGGCTTCGCTCAGTTTACCGGCATCCGCCAGAGCCTGTGCGCTGTCCACTTTTTGCAAAATCTTATCCAGACCTTCCACATAGGCTTTTCTGTCTGGGCCATCGGCAGGCTGTTTGGCGAAATCAGGCGGAACCTGTGTTTTCGCGTGCTCAACGTGCTCACGGAATGCGCTCAGCGCGGTTTTCAGCGCGGCGGCATCGTCCGCTTTAGTGGCGGCGGTATAACTTTTCTGCATACCGCGCATGTCTTCCGACGTGGTGGCGTTTGCCAAAACAGGAGTCAGCAAACTACCGGCCAACAGCACAGAAAAACAGATCTTGGTCATTTTATTCATCTTGAACTCTCGCTTGTGTTCCACAGCACGACATACTCAGAGAATCTGACCACCACAAACCGGCCAGCCCAATATTGCTCTTGTTATATTGCGTCCTACGCCATAGCCCGCATCATGCAGCAATGACTATGCTAATTTTATGGTTATTATCGTAAAGATGTTAAATTATTTTTAATCGTTTCGTTATTTTTAATTGTATAAATGTAAAAAGGCTTACCGCACGACGCCAGTAAGCCTTTTTATCAACACAATTTTTATCGGTAAAATGGGGGAAACAGCCTCAGTTCTGCGGCTTGCTCCTAGTTCATCTGCTCGTACTTAATTCAACTGATAGGCCAGCGTAATTTCGGCCTTGAGCACTTTGGACACTGGGCAGCCTGCTTTCGCTTTTTGGATGATGCTATCGAACGTGGCTTCATCAATACCCGGCAGTTTCACCGTACTGTGCAGCGCGATTTTGGTGATGGCGAACCCGCCATCAACTTTATCTAGCGACACATCCGCCGTGGTATCGATCGATTCAGGTTTATGCCCCTCTTCGCCTAACATCAGCGAGAGCGCCATAGAGAAACAGGCCGCATGCGCCGCACCAATCAGTTCTTCCGGGTTTGTGCCGGGTTTACCCTCGAAACGGGTATTAAAGCCGTAAGGCTGCTGTTGCAGTGCACCACTTTCCGTTGAGACAGTGCCTTTTCCCTGCTTGATATCCCCTTCCCAATGCGCTTGTCCTTTCTTATGAATGGTCATGCAGTCTCCTCTTCATCGTTACAGATTAGCCATTGGCCGTTATCCGCGTTGGCGCGAAATAATGTTGTCACCCTTTAAACCGTAGAACACATTCTGAATAAATCCAAATTGATTATTCACGCATATAACTATTTCACTCGATAGAAATAAACCCAGTGATATATTCACTGCTTTACTATTTTAAGATAAAACCGATTTACCTATTTATACAAAACTCCTATTATCAATAGGCCAAAAAATGGATTTCCGTTTTGGTTTTTTATTTTACCACTCACCTATGTTATTAATCTTGAATCATATTGGATGTGAAACATGAATAAAATAACCTCATTAGCCTTGTCTGCATTATGCGTTATTCCCCTGATTAATACCGCCCACGCCCAGTGGGAACTGGACGACATCTGTTACGGCTACGCCACTGCGACGGGCTCTGGCTATCAGGGCGGTGCCCTTTTACTGGATCCGATCCCGCAGAACATGGAGATCACGGCGTTAAATCGGAACCAGCTGGATTATCGCGGCGTGAAGGCGTCGCTGGCTGGGGCCTACCTGAAAGTGAATGGACCAAAAGGCAGTACGGTGGTTTATGTCACCGACCTCTATCCTGAAGGTGGCGATTGCGCACTGGATTTATCGTTTAACGCCTTTGAGAAAATAGGCGATCTGCGAGATGGGAAAATTAATATCGACTGGACGCTGATCGAAGCGCCGGTAAAAGGCAACGTTATTTATCGTATAAAGGAAGGTTCAAATCCTTATTGGGCAGCAGTGCAATTCAGGAATGTAAAATATCCCGTTATTGAGATGAAATATATGCGCAATAACCAATGGATTGCTGCACAGAAAACCGATTATAACCACTTTATTGTTGAGCACGTTGGAATGAACGATATTCCCGTTGAATTTACCGACGTAAAAGGTAATGTCCTCAGCGATACGCTGCCGCCGATGTCACAAAGTACCTCATCCGCTTACCTGATCACGGGTAACGTCCAGCTTTAATTCTCACTGCCTTGAGGGAGGCTGACGTCGCGCAGCGTCCCTCGTTTCCGCAAATCATTACTGAAAGAGAATGCATCGTTTTTGTCAGCGTTTTCATCATATTATCTGGACGTCGTCGGCTGCACGTGCGTACACTTCCCGTTTCCCACTTTTTCTATTGCTCAAATATTTGTTAGTTTTATCACTTCTTTAAGCGTTTGATTCGCCATCATTCGCACTACAGTATACCCTGTCGCAGATTACACTCTATTTTCTGCTTTAGGCATCATTACAAAAGGTCTCTTTTGCGTGGCAAAATTATTTTTACGTAGTGGAAGTTTGGATGATTTTCTGGCGCTGGGTGAGAACGGGCAGCCAGTTTACGCATCAGCACTTCAATTGCGGGAAACGTTACGTCTCAGAAAACAGCAGCAGATTGCCGATTGCCTGGCGATTCCCCAACCCAACGAGCATGGAGACCGCATTGACTGGTATTCGCCGGTTGACGGTAAAGTCACCTCCTGGATTGCCGCGAGCGAAGAAGAACGAGAAAAGGCGCTGGCGTTACTGGAAACCTATCAAGCTGCGGTTGCTGATATCAGCCAGCGTGCGCAAAATGCAGAAAAAGCCGGGCAGAAACTTTTCGGTGTCCTGCTGGCAAAAGCGATACAGTTCCCTGGAGCGAACCACGTCTATCTGGTTGATGGTAAACCGGTCTTAACATTCTGGGGCTTCGTCAATCTCGATAAGAAATCCCGTCTTGATGCATTGGACTGCCTGCGACCGCTCATCAAGGAAGCGGAACCGCTTTTTGTTGCACCCACCCCGGCAGCAAGCGCCACAACATTACCGCTGGTTGAACCCGTTCCCGAGCCTGAACCCGAACCACAGCCAGTCAGCCCACCGGAACCCGCCGAGCCTGCGCCTGTCGCCGCTGCGGCAGTGCCTGCTCGTGCACCGTTCTTCCGCCTGTGGTGGCTGTTACCTGCCGCTGCGCTGTTAGCGATTTTGTCACTGCAAATACGTGGCTGCGTGTCAGGACAAGACGACAAACCGACATCCGATGTCGCCGCGACGGTCAAGTCAGAAAAACGTGCCCTGCCTTCTTCTACTCCGGCTGAATCTGCGCCACCGCAAGAAAGCACACCTGTTCCACCTGTCGCAGAAAAAGAGGTCGTGAAAGCCGCTGAGCAATCAGTTGCTACGGCACCGGTTGCTGCTGCGCCTGTAGCAGATGCGGCCAAACCGGAAGCGCCTGCGGTCACGGAACCGAAAGAACCGGCTGCACCGCCAGTTGAGCCCGTTGTCGAGCAAGTGCCAGCGATTCCTGCAGGCAAGGATGATTTAGTCATGCCAGCCGACGCGGTGAAAATTGGCTCGATTAAATTCCTGAACGGTAACTGGCGCGTCATCGTTGATAGCAAAGCCCCGATTACCGGCAGGCCGCCTAGCCTGCGTTACCAGATTCAAAATGGAAAAGGTACCGCACGCATCACTCATGGTGACGGTGTCACGTGTCGCGCCAATATTGAGGCAGGATTAATGAGCTCCGGCAATCTGATCATCAACAGTCGTTCCGGCGCCCGCTGTTCCGATAATTCTCGTTTCCAAATGCCAGAACTGGTCTGTAAACAAGGCGCATCCGGCACCGCGGCGGAGTGTATTGGTCGTTATGATGCAGACACCGTTTTCCCGATGACGATAAAGCGCGAGAGTAAATAATCATGCTGGCGACGATTACCGATTATAAACAACGCATTACGTTGATTCAGGACAGCGGAATTCAGTTTCTGGATTTTGCTTTAAAGCCGCAATTTTCGGCTGAACAACCTAACCGCTATGTGCGTAAAAGTGCTAACGGCCCCTTGCTGCACCTGCTGTACGATGAGCAGTCGGACAAATTTCTGCTGCCTTCTGCCACTGGGATGCCGCCGGAAGTCGTGAAGCCTGAGTTGAGTATTTCGCTTGAGCAATCGCTGAAGCTGCTAGAGAACATTTGGCTGCCGCTGCCCTTCTTCCGCTTTAACCCGCCGCGCACCTTCATGGGTGGGCCAGATAACTGGGCGCGGATGCAGATTCTTGCGTTGGATAAACCCGATCAGGACGGCAATACGCACCGCATTTGTCTGGCGTTCGATACCAAAACCTACCCAGAAGGCCACGAATACGAGTCGCTGGCACCTAATGCCAATGACATCAAAACTGGCGGGAATTTCGCACTGGCTTACCACAGCGATGAGTTGGGTGAATTCCTTGATGAAACCTGGGTTGATGGTTGGCTGCGCGAAGTTTTTGCCCAACAGGTCAAAAAACAGGAAAACCGTGACAGCCATGATGTGAAAGTGGCGCTCAGGGGCTTTGAGTATCAGGCACATTACCTGAATGTGTTGGATATGCTGGGCAACCAACTCGAAATACCAGAAATTCGCATCAATACCAGCACGCTGCAGGAACCCGCAGTCAACGTTGACCTGATTTTGGATGTCGGCAACTCGCACACCTGCGGCATTCTGGTTGAGGACCATGCGGACGAAAGCAACGGCCTGAAGCAGACCTATGAACTGCAATTGCGCGATCTGAGTGAGCCACATTATCTGTACAACGAACTGTTTGAGAGCCGCGTCGAGTTCTCGCAGGCGAAATTCGGTAAAGACAACTTCTCCGTGGAAAGCGGTCGTGATGACGCGTTCATCTGGCCGTCAATCACCCGCGTCGGACGCGAAGCCAGCCACATGGCGCTGCTGCGTCAGGGAACGGAAGGATCGAGCGGCATTTCCAGCCCACGTCGCTATCTGTGGGACGAAGAAAGCTATGCGCCAGGCTGGCGTTTCAGCCAGACCGACGCACATTCGCAGACCGAACCGTTAGCGACAGCCATGCCGCTGACCATCATGCTGAATGATGAAGGCCAGCCGCTCTATAACCAACCGCTGGAAGAGCGCTTACCGGTGTTTTCACCGCACTACAGCCGCAGTTCGATCATGACATTCATGCTCTCCGAACTGCTGGCCCAAGCGCTGATGCAGATGAACAGCGCCGCTCAGCGGTTGAAGATGATCCACAGCAGTGCGCCGCGTCAGTTGCGAAATATCATTCTGACGTTGCCTTCCGCGATGCCGAAACCCGAGCGTGAAATTTTCCGCCGCCGCATGCATGAAGCGATCGCGCTGGTCTGGAAAGCGATGGACTGGCATCCGATGGATGAGGATTTCACCACACCAGCCGATAAGCAGTTGAGCCGGGTTCCGGTGCCTGACGTACAAATCGAATGGGATGAAGCTACATGCGGACAGATGGTTTACCTGTATAACGAAGCACAGGTGAACTTTGGCGGCCGTGCGGAAGATTTCTTCGCCAGCATGGCACGCCCCGATAAAGAACTCGATGAAGGTGAACCCGCGGGCAAAACGCTGCGCATTGCCTCAATCGACATCGGCGGCGGCACCACCGACCTCGCCATTACGCAATATCTGCTTGATGACGGCGTCGGCAACAACGTTAAAATCATTCCCCGCCTGCTGTTCCGCGAAGGCTTTAAGGTCGCTGGCGACGATATCCTGCTGGATGTAATTCAGCTTTATATTCTCCCTGCGCTACAGGCTGCGCTGAAAACCGCCGGAATGGCCAGCCCGGATGCACTGATGGCGAAGCTGTTCGGCAATGAAGGCCGTATGGACGCACAGCTCACGCTGCGTCAGCAGGTAACGTTGCAGGTCTTCATTCCGATTGGTCGCGCGATTTTAGAAGCCTATGAGCGCTTTGACCCGCTGGATACCAGCGCCGAGATCGAATCCACCTTCGGCGAATTGCTGGAACAGGCACCAACGGAAAAAGTGCTGGAATACATCAATACGGAAGTGCAGCGCGAGCTGCCAGTCAGCGACAAGGTCTTCGATATTTTGCAGGTGCCGCTGATTCTTAAACTGAACAAACTGCACGGCGAATTCCTGTCTAACAAAATGAACATCACGCAGAATCTGCGCCTGATGTCTGAAGTAGTATCGCTATATTCGTGCGATGTGCTGCTGCTTACGGGTCGCCCTTCGCGCTTCCCAGGGATTCAGGCGCTATTCCGCCACCTGCAACCGCTGCCGATTAACCGGATGCTGTCGCTGGATGGCTATCATACCAATGACTGGTATCCGTTTAACAAACGTGGGCGCATCGATAACCCGAAATCTACTGCCGCTGTCGGCGCGATGCTGTGCCTGCTGGCGCTCGATCTGCGCCTGCCGGGCTTTTACTTTAAGGTCGGTGATTTCCAGCCTTATTCTACAGTGCGCTACCTCGGCATGATGGACAGCAGCAACGCGCTGACGCTGGATAACGTTTACTACAGCGATATCGATCTGGATGCGCCGGATTTCGAGCTTGACCCGAAACTCAGCTTCCAGGTGCGTGGCTCACTCTGCCTCGGCTTCCGCCAGTTGGACAACGAACGCTGGCCTGCATCCTCGCTCTACATGCTCTCAATTGTCGATCAGGATTTAGCGCGTAAAGTCGTCGGTGACAGTAAGCTGCGTGTCCGACTGGCCGTGACGAAAAGCGACGATCAAGACAGCCCTGAGCGCTTTGAGATTGCCGATGCGGTACTGGAAGACGGCACTCGCGTTCCACCACATCATTTACGACTCAAATTGAACACATTATCCGCTAACGGCTCAGGTGCGACCCATTATTGGATCGATAGTGGGAGTGTATTTAAAAAATGAAACGATTAACGCCCAAACAGCTCTCTACCCGACTTCACGGCCAGCTACAGGCCGTCGCGCAAGGTGTTGAACAGGCCATCGACTGGGTTGACAGCACACGCCAAAACGCCCCGCGTCTGGATATCGAAGCTGACCGTCTGATCGTCAAACTGCGTCGTAATTACAATAAAGCACAGCATCTGTCCGATGTGGCGCAGAAAGACATCGCCATCGGCTTTTTTGGCCTGTCTCAGGCAGGGAAATCCTACCTGATCACGTCGCTGGCCGGGGGCGAAAACGGCAAGCTGGAAACCGCTTTTGAAGGGCAACAGCTGGATTTTATCGATCACATTAATCCGTCCGATCGCGCAACCGCGCTAGTTACGCGCTTTAGCCGACAGTCGGGCGTGAAGAACAAATCGTTTCCCGTTCAACTGCAACTGCTCAGCGAACTGGATATAGGCAAGATCATGGCCAACGCGTTCTTAAACGATCTCAATCAAGAGACCGCGTTTGAAGAGCTGGACGAGCGCCATATTGCCGAACACATTAAAACGCTGTTGATGCACCGTCAGCCAGAACCCGTTGAAGGGATGAGCCGCGATGAAGTCGTCGAACTCTGGGACTATCTCGCGCGTCACGATGTCAAACGGCAAAAACAGCTGGAAGCCCACTTCTGGCCGGTTGCGATTGAATTAGCGCCTTATCTCACCGTTGACGATCGCGCTCAGCTATTCTCCGTACTGTGGGGCGAGCTGAATTCGCTGACCACTGCATATCGTCATTTCAGCCACACGCTGCAACACCTGTCCGGTACGCGCAAGCTGTTAGCACCGCTGCGGATACTGGTGGATGATGAATTAAATCCGGCAGACGGTCTGATCGACGGTTCGGCGCTGGAACGCTTGCACAGTGCCGACGATCCCGGCGTGCTGGTGCGGCCGGTTCAGAATGGCCGTGCAGGGAAAACGACGGAGCTTTCGCTGGCTGAGTTAACGATGCTGACGGCGGAGCTGCTTATCCCTCTGCATTTGCCGCCTAAAGAAGCGCTGTTCGAGCAGGTTGATGTGCTGGACTTCCCCGGCTTTGGTGAGATCCGCGAGACGCGGAACGAGCCACCAGCAAAACAGCAAAGCACACAGCATCCACTGGCGCACACGCTATTGCGGGCGAAACGCGCCTATCTGCTGGAGCGCTATACCGACAATCAGGAAATGAACGTACTGATGGTATGCAGCGCCGCAGGCAACCGCGCCGACGTTAAAGTCGTCGGTAAGGCGCTGGATCACTGGGTTAAACAGACTCAAGGCGAAAACGCACAGGTTCGTAGCCATCGTAAACCGGGGCTGATTTGGGCGGTCACCCGTCACGATCGCCGTATTACGCACGGGCAAAACTATGATGCCGCGGTACAACGCTATGTGGGTAATCCGGGCGACGCCTGGGGAACGATGCTGGCGATGGATAAACGCGGCGTAGCGCGGATGGCAACGTGGCTGGGCGCGGAAGTCCACCGGGATGTAAAACTGGGGCGCATCAGCGAACAGCTTAGCGAGATTCAACGTGAACTCAGCGATAACCTGCTGGGCAACTGGTATCTGCCCGTTGATGTTGACGATCCGGCGGAAAAACAGCGTATCGCAGAGACCTTGCTCAAATCGCTCCAGACTCGCACCGGCGTGCACGGTGAACTACTGGAACGGCTGCTGCCTTCGCGTGATGAGCTGCGCCGTCTGTATCTGCAACAGAAAGGGGCAAGCTATGGCGGTTTCCACGCGGATGCCGAAGACCTCTCCGCCCCGTCCGCTCATAGCGATCCGTTTGGTGTTGGGATCGAAATCGATCTGTTTGCCGATGAACCGATCGCTATCGATCAGCCTGCACCGCCTATTTTGACGATCGACCACAGCTATGAGGCGGACTACGCGCACGGCGTTTATCGTTACTGGATTAACTATCTGCGTGGCCTGCCGGAAAATGCCCCGCTTCTCGATTTGCTGAACGTGCCGAAAGCGACGATCGAAATGCTGGTTGAAGAATTGATTACCGGCAGCATCCGTTTGCGGATCGAAGAAGCGTTGGTAGATATGCTGGTCGACGGCGAGCAGTTGGGCATCAACCGCGAGAATAAGGCAGACCGTCAGGTTTCACGCGTGCTGACTATTCTCGGCGACTTCGTTGCCTGGCTCGGCTTCCAGCAGCTTGATGAATCCTTGCGCCCTGCCAGCCGTATCAATCGTGGTCATAAAATTTTCGCTAAACCCGAAAAACAGGCGGTCAGCTTTGGTGCTTCACAGCGCTTAACCAAACTGTCGCTGACGCCTACCAACAATACGGCGTTTTATATCTATGACTGGCTGGTGGGTCTGAATGAGATGATTATTCAGAATGCGGGCTATTCCGCTGCACGCGAAGTCAGCGATGAACAGCGTGAGCAGTTGGGCACGATTCTGACGTTGATTAAGCCTGCCGAGAAATAACATCCGGCCTATGGCTGTCGACCTAGGAAACATGGCGTGACGTTGTCACTACACTTTGCGCCATGTTTCCTTTTTTCTGCCATATTTTCCTTCCATCTGTATTTATCACCTCCTTATCGTTCTGAAAAATCTTATTGACGAACGGTGGATTCAATCTATACCTAAGTTGATATCTTTCAATTAATAAGCGTTGATGTTCCTCTATCTGTTGGCCATTTCCACCGCGTGGGAATGGGTGACCTTAACAGGAGTGGTTATGACGATAGAAAAAGCGCGCGAGGAAGACGGCATCTCGGTAGAAAATGGCGAGTATGAACCTATTCTGCTGAAAATAAGGGCATTTTATCGAGAGCTGACAGCCGAGAGATTAACGGAGTTGGGTGGTATCTATCATCAGGATATCCACTTTATCGACCCTGTTTCCAGCCATCATGGGTTGAGTGCTTTGCATCGCTACTTTTCTCATTCACTCGACAATCTGAGCTACTGTCAGTTCGAGATCGCTGATGTCCATACCTTCCGCGGCGGTGCGACGATGTTCTGGACGATGCACTATGCGCATCCGTCGTTAAAGAGTAACGCACCGCTGACGTTAGCAGGCTGTAGCCACCTGCTCTTCGCCGACAACAAAGTTATCTATCACCGTGATTATTACGACATGGGCGCGATGCTTTATCAGCATGTTCCCCTGCTTGGCTCGCTCATCAGCCACCTGAAGTCGAGACTTCAGACATGAACCGCGTGTTGATTACCGGGGCGAGTTCTGGGATCGGCCAGCAGTTAGCGCTGGATTATGCCAGAGACGGCTGGGACGTCCTCGCCTGCGGGCGCGATGAACAACGACTTAATGCATTAACTGCCGCCTTCCCAACCATTCGCACGATAGCCTTTGATATGACGAACCTGGCAGATACGCAGCAGACGTTGGACGGCGTCACGGTCGATCTGGTGATTCTCAGTGCGGGAACCTGTGAGTATCTGGATAACGGCGTCGTTGAAGCGGAAAAAGTCAGTCGGGTGCTGACAACCAACGTGATCGGCCCGGTGAATTGCCTGTCGGTGTTATTGCCACAGCTTGCCAACGGAAGCCATCTGGCGCTGGTGGGTTCAACTGCCAGCCTCGTTGCGCTGCCGAGAGCGGAAGCCTATGGCGCGTCAAAGGCCGCGCTGGCCTACTTCGCCCGCAGCCTGTCACTGGATTTGCAGGCTCGCAATATCACCGTGTCGCTGATCCTGCCCGGTTTTGTCGATACTCCATTGACCGCACGTAATGACTTCCCGATGCCGATGCTGATTTCCGTGTCACAAGCCTCAGAAGCTATTCGCCGTGGTCTGGCAAAGAAAAAACGTGAGATCGCTTTCCCTCTGCGCTTTGCGCTGTTGCTCAAAGCGATTTCTATCCTCCCACAGTCATGGCAACGTCTGCTCGCCAGCCGGTTAGTAAGGTAAACAGTATGAAGATTGCCATTATTGGTAGCGGTATTTCTGGCTTAACCTGCGCACTCAGATTATCCGATCGCTTTCAGGTGTCGGTGTTTGAGGCGAACGATTATCTGGGTGGCCACACGGCAACGGTCGATGTGGTTCAGGATGGCACGACCTACCCCATCGATACGGGATTTATTGTCTACAACGAGCGGACCTATCCCCATTTTATTGCGCTACTGGATGAGTTGGGATTAACCGGACAGCCCACTGAAATGAGCTTCTCGGTCAGTAATCCGGTTTCGGGCCTGGAATATAACGGCCATACGTTAAACACGCTGTTCGCCCAGCGCGGCAACCTGCTCCGCCCCAGTTTCTATCGTTTCGTTGCGGAGATTGTGCGCTTTAACCGCGTCTGCAAGCGGTATCTTGCCAGCGGTGATTATCAAGGTCTGACGCTAAGCCATTTGTTGCAGCAGGAAAAATTTTCGCCGTTCTTTGCCCAGCACTATCTTTTGCCGATGGGCGCGGCTATCTGGTCGTCGTCGCTTGAGGATATGCGGCATTTTCCTCTGTCGCTTTTCCTGACCTTCTTCAACCATCACGGGTTACTGGATTTGGTCAATCGTCCACAGTGGATGGTCGTGCCCGGTGGTTCACGGGAGTATGTGCGGCGACTCGCAGAACGTATCCGCGATCGAGCGACGATCCACCTCCAGACGCCCGTCAGTCAGGTCATACGCGATGACGCGGGTGTTACGGTATGTACCGCCGATCAGACATATCGGTTCGATCAGGTGATTTTCGCCTGCCATTCCGATCAGGCGTTGGCGCTGCTGGCAACGAGTACGCCCGATGAGCTGCGAATCCTCGGCGGCATGCACTATCAGCCGAACCACGTGATCCTGCATACCGATACCCGGCTTCTGCCTCATAGTCGGCGAGCGTGGGCAAGCTGGAATTACCGTTTGCCGGTCGATCAGGCGTTTAGCCGCGCGCGTGCCTCTGTGACCTATAACATGAACATCCTGCAAGGTATTCGTTCATCCACCACCTTTTGTGTCTCGCTGAACCCTCAGCAGGATATCGACCCGAATACAATACTGCACCACGCGATTTATCATCACCCGGTATTTACTCAACAGACGACAGAGTACCAGCAGCAGCGTGAACGTATTAATGGGCACAACCGCAGCTGGTTTTGTGGTGCCTATTGGTACAACGGTTTTCATGAAGATGGCGTCAAAAGCGCGCTGGATGTCGTCAACCTCCTCCATCAGAGTGTGCAAGATGAATAGCGCCTTGTATGTTGGCAAGGTTCGTCATCGACGTTTCACGCCCGTCACGCATCGTTTCGACTATGCGTTATTCATGGCGTTAATCGATTTAGATGAGATTCCCGCCTTGCCGCATGTCGGCATTGCGCTGGAGCGCTTTTCCCCTGCGTCATTTTGTCGTGGCGATTATCTCGGCGGTGGCGATATCAAAACCAAAGCACAGGATCGAATTGAGGAACTAACTGGGGAACGCCTCACGGGGAAAGTGCTACTGCTGTGTCAGCTACGCTATCTGGGCTGCTATTTTAACCCGGTCAATTTCTATTATTTGTACGATGAGCATAACGAACTACGCTGGTTATTGGCGGAAGTGCGTAATACCCCCTGGAACGAACGTCATACTTATGCCGTCGTCCCCGATGGTTCTACGCCGATTTCCAAAGCGTTTCATGTGTCGCCTTTTAACCCGATGGACATGGTGTATCACTGGCGGCTCACGCCACCCGACGCGCGTCTGCGGATCCACATCGAGAACCACAGGCAAGGACGCGAGTTTGACGCGACGCTGGTGCTGCATCGTCAGCCGCTCACTCGTGCCGCCCTGCGCGCTCAGCTTTGGTCTCTGCCGTTAATGACGATGAAAACCGCCTGCACCATATATTGGCAGGCTTTGAAACTGTGGATTAAACGCTCGCCCGTTTATCCTCATCCGCAGTCTGGAAAGAAGGACAACTCATGAGTTCAACGGAAACACAGTTGGTGCGTCACCCGAGCAATACCGCTCGCTATACTCGGGCCAAAAAAGTGGTCTTTCTTCTGCTTAGTCGGATAGAAGGCGGAGGGTTGCGCCTTCGCGAACCAGAAGGCAACGAAACGTTATTCGGCGATCGGCACGCGGCACTGCAAGGCGATATCACGATACATAACCCCCGTGTTTATCGCCGCGTCTTGCTAGGTGGAAGTATCGCTGCGGGTGAAAGCTATATCGATGGCGACTGGAGCTCAACCAACCTCACGCTCGTTCTCCAGCTTTTGGCGCAGAATCAGGCGCTAGTCGATACGCTTGAAACGCGCTTTGGCTGGCTGACGGGGCCATTTCATCGTTTCATCCACTGGTGCCGCCGTAATCGTCCGCAGCAGGCGCAGAAAAATATTGCCGCCCATTACGATCTGGGCAACCATTTTTACCGCAGCTTTCTCGATAGCGAGATGCTCTACTCCAGCGCCTGGTATCAGCAACCCGAGATGACGCTGGAAGACGCACAGCGCGCCAAGCTGCGTCGCCTCTGCGAACAGTTGGCACTCTGTGAAACGGATCATTTACTGGAAATTGGCACCGGCTGGGGAGGATTAGCCGAGCTGGCCGCACGTGAATATGGCTGTCATGTCACCACGACTACACTGTCGCAACAGCAGTATGACTACGCGGTTGAGCGCATTCAGCAAGCCGGTCTGAGCCATAAAGTGACGGTGCTGTTACAGGATTACCGCTCGTTGACCGGTCAGTATGACAAGTTGGTGTCGGTCGAAATGATCGAAGCGGTCGGAAAAGCGTATTTGCCCACCTTCTTCAAGCGCTGCCAGCAACTGCTGCGTCCACAAGGTCGCATGGTGCTTCAGGCAATCACGATTGCTGACCAGCGCTACAGCCACTACAGCCGCAATGTCGATTTTATCCAACGCTATATTTTCCCCGGCGGTTTTCTGCCCTCGATTACCGCGATGACCACCACCATGACGCGGCATACCGATTTTATCACCCGCGACCTGTTCGATATCGGTCAGGACTATGCCCGTACCCTCAGCGAATGGCGGCAGCGCTTTTATCAGCAGTGGCATATGTTGAGTGCTCAGGGCTTTGATGAACCGTTCCAACGTCTGTGGGTGTTTTACCTGTGCTATTGCGAAGCGGGCTTTCGCGCACGCACCATCAGCACGGTACAGCTCACCGCAGAAAGGCCATGAGCAAAAAGCATGGCTTTCGATCCTTTACACTCAACCCCTAAGAGGCAAAAGACAATGAAACTGAAGGCACTTATCCTGACAGGCGTGTTCTTTTCCTGTTCCACCTTCGCGGCAGATACCACGGTGACGCTGAATGAAGCGCTTCCAACGGGAGCGGGAAACAGCATCGGGGAGATATCCATTACGGAAACGCCGTACGGCCTGCTCTTCACTCCGAATCTGAAGGGATTGGAAGCGGGGATTCACGGGTTCCATGTGCATGAAAATGCCAGTTGTGAGCCTGCCGAGCAAGACGGTAAGTCGGTTCCCGCTCTGGCAGCAGGCGGCCACCTCGATCCGAAAAAAACCGGTAAACACCTTGGGCCTTATAACGATCAGGGGCATTTGGGCGACCTCCCCGGTCTGGTCGTGAATGCCGATGGCACATCAACCTATCCGATTCTGGCTCCTCGGATAAAATCGCTGTCTGAAGTAAAAAATCATGCGTTGATGGTTCACGCCGGCGGAGATAACTACGCTGACATGCCAGCAAAACTGGGCGGTGGCGGCGCCAGAATGGCGTGTGGTGTGATCAAGTAAAGCGTAGCGTTCGAGAAATGCGATGCCATATCGTTTTTGACATGGCATCGCACATTAACAGCGGTAGTTAGCGGATAGCACGTTTTAATATACGGTTAGCGCCGTTCAGGAAATCATCAGCAACCTTATTCACTTCTCCGTTACCGTAATCCAGTTTTTGTAGACTGCTTGTCCACAGTTGAACCAGCTCCTGATTTTCCATAAACGGTGAAACGGGCACCTTAGACGCAGGTTGCTCCGCTGCCGCCCGATAGGCATTCGCTAACAGATTACCGGGGTTGATCACGCCGATATCTTCCAGCAGTTTTTGCGCTTTCGGGTTAGCAGGCATCCCGTTTTGCAATCCTAATGCCTTCACACCTTCCGGGTTACTCAGCATGAAACTCATCAGCATTGCTGCCTCTTTAGGATGCTTACTGTTCTTGCTGATGGCGAACAGCGAAGACGGTTTGGTGGTCAGCCCCGAATCTTTGGCATTGGGCATGGTGAGGAACGGCCCGGTTTCCAGCACCGCATCCTTCGGCATATTGCTGGAATAGGTATAGATGGCTGAATCCCATAAATACATCCCGGCTAATTCACCGTTAATCCAGGGGCGAATTTCATAGACGTTGGTGCGACCGAACGAGGAGAAATAGCGCTGATCGGGTATCACATGGGAATCAACCAGCTTTTTATAAAAGCCGAAGAGTTCCCGTACCTGATCGCGGCTATAGGCAATGCTCTGCTTTTTCTCATCGATCATATCAATGCCGTATTTCTGTGCCATGTAACTACGGCCGAGCGTCAGAATATCCAGCACATCGCTTGAACCTTGAGCAACGCCAAGCGGGTAATAATTGTCGCCCAGTTTTTGTTTAAACACCGGACCGGCGGCAAACAGCTCATCCCAGGTTTGCGGATAGGCGACGCCTGCTTTATCCCAGGTGGTTTTGTTGTAAATCATGCTGCGGGATGTCATCGAAATCGGGAGACCTTGTAGTTTCCCTTTTACGTCCGCCGTTTTCAGGGCGTTAGGCGAAAAATCTCCCAACCCCAAAATATCTTTTTGCTTATTCAAATCATAAAAGCCGTCGCCATTGCGTGAAAATTGCGGCAGCCAGTTCCAGTCAATACGCATGACATCAGGTTCTTGTCCACCCGCCATCTGGGTTGATAAGCGGGAGAGATAGCCGTCCCAGCCAGCATATTCGGCTTTGACGGTAATCGTCGGATTGGCTTTTTGGAACGCATTAATAGCAGCGAGCGTCGCCTCATGCCGCTGATTGCCACCCCACCAGGAGATACGGATCTCGGCGGCGTCAGCAGAGTGAGAAAATGCCGCGCCCACGGGAAGCGCAGCACAGAGCAGGAGTAGGTGAGATAATTTGTTCCGTGTTTTCGCCATAATAAAACCCTTATAATAGTATTCGGAGGTTTCCACCTGCCTGCCGGTATGCGGACAGACAGGTACTACGGATGCGGAAGCGTTTGCTGCCTGAAATGGCAGGTAGTCTGATTAATTCCCTCTTTTCAGGTTAACGGCCAGTTCGCTTATTTTCACTGGCAGTTCGGTGCGTAATGATCGATTGGCAGCGATGCCAGTTAAAATAGACATTGCCCCATCACGATAATCTGCTGCGCGATGTAATGGATCAGGTTCCGGTGTACCAAACAGATCGTTTAACATGACCTGATCGCCGCCGCCGTGTCCGCCCGCTTTAAATTCAACCGGTACGACATAAGGCTCGTCAAACATCGGATAGATCTTTATTTCACATTCATTCAGCGCACCTTCATCCTCTTTTTGTCCGCCTCCGTTTACATAAGATTTTTCTACCAGTTTCATTTCTAACCGGCCCTTGCTGCCATTAAACACCACGTTCAGCCCTTCCCAGGGTAAATAGGCGTTTAATGAGTACGTCATGATGGCTTTGCTCTTATAGCGCACCATCACACCTAACACATCTTCAATATTAATACCGTCATCGAACACGCTTTTATCGCGGTAATAGCCATCTTCATGTTCGGCGTCCAAATATAAGGCGGTCAGCTGTTCGCTTTTATTCATATGCAGCGCAAACGGATCGTTTTCTGCCGCCGCGCTATTATGTGACCGGGAATAAAATTCTGTGACACCGCGCGCTTCAGCATTCGCTTTACCGTAAAAACGTAAATCGCCCTGCGCATAGACCGTTTCCGGTTCGCTATTCAGCCAGAAATTCACCAGATCAAAATGGTGCGTGGATTTGTGTACCAACAGCCCGCCGCTATTGCGTTTGTCACGGTGCCAGCGACGGAAATAATCCGCACCGTGTTCGGTATTCAGCAGCCACTCAAAGTGAACGGAATAGACTTCGCCAATCACGCCAACAGCAATTAATTCACGGACTTTGCTGTGATGCGGGGCATAGCGGTAATTAAAGGTCACGCGTAATTTACGGCCAGTACGGTCAATCGCATCGATAATTGCCTGACATTTTTCTTCATCAATCGTCATCGGTTTTTCACTGATGACATCACAGCCTAATTCCATTGCCCGGATAATATAGTGATGATGCGTCCGATCCAGAGACGTCACAATAACCACATCTGGCTTGGTTTCCGCGATCATCTGCTCAAACTGTTCGGCGAGGTACGTCGGCACATTATCGTGTCCATATTTATGGACAATCTGATTGGCGTAATTCATTCGCGTCTGGTTGGTATCGCAAAAAGCAACAAACTGTCCCTGATCCTGATAATCCCTGGCGATCGATTCCAGATAAAGGCCCGCGCGGCCTCCCGTTCCCACTACGGCATATTTTTTTTTCATTCTGCGCATTTCCTCCAAATAACGTAGGACACATAGCTATTCGTACAGCCTTTGCCATAAAAAAATAGAACATCCCAACATCGTTCACCTTCATATTATTGCCATGCGATGATGTTATCTGGCAGTAGGATGAAGATTGGCATGTTCCATCTCTCATAAATACAAATTGAGCACATTCCACATTAACAATTGATTTTATTAGCAATATTAGATGAATGGCATCTCATACCTCACGTTGGAGGTGCATTGCCTCTCTTAAGTGTTCGCGTATCAACGGGATTCGTTCTGACAGGATGCCGATCGCCACATTCAAACTTTATTTTCAATCCGCCTGAGGATGCCGGATAATCGGCACGTAACTCACGAGAGAAGCAAGAAAGCGACAAGCGCGTAAGGAATCACTATGCAGACTTTTTTTCAGGACACGATGGCAACTCCGCTTGGGGAGTTATTGATTATTGCGGATGAAAATAATCATTTGCGTGCCGTCGAGTGGCGCGAGTATGAAGACGATTTATTTCGCATGCTCAATCGCAGTTATCGAAATGATCCCTTTTCGTTACAGCCGCGTCATAATCCCGGTGGACTGACGGAGAGCCTGCAACGCTATTTTGAGGGTGAATTAGCGATTATTGATACGCTTCCCGTTGCTTCTGTCGGGACCGAATTTCAGCAGCAGGTCTGGCAGGAATTACGTCGAATCCCTTGTGGAGAAATTACCACGTACGGCGAGCTCGCGACGCTACTGGGACGCACCGGCGCAGCGCGTGCGGTCGGCATGGCAAACGGCTCCAACCCTGTCAGCATCGTGGTTCCGTGCCATCGTGTTATCGGTACGGGTGGTGCGCTGACGGGCTATGCGGGTGGCATTCACCGTAAGCAGTGGCTGCTCACTCACGAAGGCTATTTACCTAAACCGCTATTTGCTTCAACAGAATAGTTTACCGTTATAATTTTACGCTTCGCGACACACGAAAATCCCGTCCGAATTGCCTATCATCGTAAGTGATTCGGATTAATCAACGTGTTAACCATTCGGTAACGTAATGGACGAAAATATTATCGCCACACGGGACTTATATATCGGAATATTTTCCAACAAAATCGAAAAATTATAGTTAGTTCACTATTTATTGGTCTATTCCGGTGATTACCGGTCTTATCAGAGCCGATAAAAGCTGTTAAAATTGACCAATATCAATTATTGCCTGAGCAAAGCCTATGATCCCGGAAAAGCGAATTATCCGACGCATCCAGTCTGGCGGTTGTGCAATCCACTGTCAGGATTGCAGTATCAGTCAGCTATGCATCCCTTTCACCCTGAATGAACACGAGCTCGATCAGCTCGACAACATCATTGAAAGGAAGAAGCCTATCCAGAAGGGGCAGGCGCTGTTTAAGGCTGGCGATGAACTGAGATCGCTCTACGCCATCCGCTCCGGTACGATAAAAAGCTATACCATCACGGAGCAAGGCGACGAGCAGATCACCGGTTTTCATCTGGCAGGTGACTTGGTGGGCTTTGATGCTATCGGTACAGCCCAACACCCGAGCTTCGCTCAGGCGCTGGAAACCTCAATGGTCTGCGAGATTCCTTTCGAGACGCTGGACGATCTCTCCGGGAAAATGCCTAACCTGCGCCAGCAGATGATGCGCCTGATGAGCGGCGAAATCCGTGGCGATCAGGATATGATTCTGCTGCTGTCGAAAAAGAATGCTGAAGAGCGTCTGGCGGCGTTTGTCTACAACCTCTCCCGCCGTTTCGCCCAGCGTGGTTTCTCGCCGCGTGAGTTCCGTCTGACCATGACGCGTGGTGATATCGGTAACTATCTGGGGCTGACCGTTGAAACCATCAGCCGTCTGCTGGGGCGTTTCCAGAAAAGCGGTACGCTGGCGGTAAAAGGAAAATACATCACGATCGAAAATATTGATGCGCTTTCCGAATTAGCCGGTTCCTCACGCAAATAATCTTTCCAGCCTAACCATTTGACGTTGCCGCTTTTTTTACTGTGGCAACGTCAATTTTATCCCCTCTGTTTTCCACGTCATTCGTGATATTTCTTATTTTGTTATTCTGCCGCTTATCTCTGTTGTCCAAAGCGATTCCATTGCGGTACTCTTGATTTACAGGCTGTGGAGTAACAGCTGTTTGGAGGAGCTATGGCAAAGTATCAGAACTTACTGGTAGCTATTGACCCAAATCAGGATGACCAACCAGCGCTGCGTCGGGCGGTTTACCTGGTTCAGCGACTTGGCGGCCGTATCAAGGCATTTCTGCCAATTTATGATTTCTCTTATGAAATGACAACGCTGCTTTCTCCCGATGAACGGGTGGAAATGCGTCAGGGCGTTATTCAACAGCGAACCGAGTGGATTGCGGAACAGTGCAAATACTACCTTGACGCTGGCGTGTCGATAGAAATCAAAGTGGTGTGGCACAATAAACCCTTTGAAGCCATTATTCGGGAAGTCATTGCCGGACAACATGACCTGTTGTTAAAAATGGCACATCAGCACGATCGGCTGGAAGCGGTTATCTTCACGCCAACCGACTGGCAGCTACTGCGCAAATGCCCTTGCCCCGTGTGGATGGTGAAAGATCAGCCCTGGCCAGTCGAAGGCCGTGCGCTGGTTGCCGTCAATCTGGCTAGCGAAGACCCTTATCACGATCCGCTCAATATCAAACTGGTATCGGAAACGCTGGAGCTGGCGCAGCAGGTTGACCAGACCGAGGTTCATCTGGTCGGTGCCTACCCTGTTACCCCCATCAATATCGCCATTGAACTGCCTGATTTCGATCCCAGCGTCTACAACGATGCGATTCGAGGGCAGCACCTTATCGCCATGAAGTCGCTACGGCAGAAATTCGGCCTGGATGAACGCGTGACGCACGTAGAAAAAGGGTTGCCGGAAGAAGTGATTCCCGATCTGGCGGAGCATTTGCAGGCGGGCGTCGTGGTGTTAGGCTCGCTGGGTAGAACCGGCCTTTCCGCGGCCTTTATCGGCAACACCGTCGAGCATGTTATCGACCACTTGAAGTGCGATTTACTTGCGATCAAACCCGATGATTTCGTGTCACCGATTACGCTTGAAGACGGTGATAACAGCTGATTGCTCGTGTCATCACGCTAAGCACCAAGTAATGCCAGCCTCAGTGCTGGCATTATTTTTGGCGATGCCACATATCACTATAGTTGAGATGTAAAAAAGGGGCGAGTTCGCCCCTTTCGTTTTCAACTTCCTATCACGCTTACAGCGCTTTCAGAATCGCCTCAACGCTGTCTTTGGCATCGCCAAACAGCATCTGTGTGTTCTCTTTAAAGAACAGCGGGTTCTGTACGCCAGCGTAACCGGTATTCATAGAACGCTTGAACACGATAACATTCTGCGCTTTCCACACTTCCAGCACTGGCATGCCAGCGATTGGGCTGTGTGGATCTTCTTGTGCTGCCGGGTTAACGGTGTCATTCGCGCCAATGACCAGTACGGTGTCGGTATCGGTGAAATCGTCATTAATTTCATCCATTTCTAACACGATGTCGTAAGGGACTTTTGCTTCAGCCAACAGCACGTTCATATGACCAGGCAAACGCCCTGCAACTGGGTGAATACCAAAGCGAACCTTGATACCACGCGCACGCAGTTTGGCGGTGATGTCATGCACAGGGTACTGCGCCTGTGCGACGGCCATACCGTATCCTGGCGTGATGATGACTGAGGTCGAATTCTTGAGCAAATCAGCCACATCTTCCGCTGAAGCCTCACGATATTCACCCACCTCTTCGCTTTCGCTAGAGGAAACGCCATCCGTACCAAAACCACCGGCAATCACGCTGATAAAGGAACGGTTCATCGCTTTACACATGATGTAAGACAGAATCGCACCAGAAGAACCCACCAGAGCACCGGTCACGATCAGCAGGTCATTGCTCAGCATGAAGCCCGCTGCTGCTGCTGCCCAACCGGAGTAGGAGTTCAGCATAGAAACGACGACCGGCATGTCCGCGCCGCCAATCGATGCAACCAGATGCCAGCCAAATACCAGTGCAATAGCCGTCATCAGGATCAGCACCAGTACCTGCAACGCCACGCTGCCTGTATTGACGAAAACCAGCAGCAGCAGGAAGGACACAACCAGCGCCGCCAGATTCATTTTATGGCGATGAGGCAGCATCAGTGGCTTGGAGGAGATATTGCCACGCAATTTACCGAACGCGATCACCGAGCCAGTGAAGGTCACGGCACCGATGAAGATACCCAGAAATACTTCCGTCAAATGGATATTGACCATCACCGGATCGGTGATTTCACCGTGATCGAGGAAGCTGTTAAAGCCAACCAGTACCGCAGCCAAGCCCACAAAGCTGTGAAGAACCGCGACCAGCTCTGGCATTTCGGTCATTTCAACCTTACGCGCCAGATAAATACCGATTGATCCACCGATCGCCATCGCGACAATGATCCAACCCACGTTGCCAGAATCCGGTCCCAGAATCGTCGCGATCAGCGCAAGCGCCATACCGCTGATACCAAAGATGTTCCCTTGTTGCGACGTTTCGTGCTTGGACAACCCAGCCAAACTGAAAATAAAGAGAATTGCGGCAACAATGTATGCAGCAGTTACTAATCCACCAGACATGTGTTACCCCTTAGTTTTTACGGAACATTTTCAGCATGCGCTGAGTCACGGTGAAACCACCGAAAATATTGATGCTGGCGATCAATACGGCAATGAATGAGAAGAACGACACCCATCCGCCGTGGCCGATTTGCAACAATGCTCCGACAACGATAATGCCTGATATTGCGTTAGTGACTGACATCAATGGCGTATGCAATGCGTGGCTGACATTCCAGACCACGTAATAGCCCACCACGCAGGACAGCGCAAAAACGGTAAAGTGAGACAAGAACTCTTTAGGCGCAACATCAGCCAGCCAACCAAACAGCAGGATAGCGATCACGAGGAAGGCATATTTCTTCCACGGCGACGTCGGTTTAGCCGCTTCCTTCACTACCGCAGCAGCAGGTTTTGTCTGCTGTGGCTGTGCGGAAACCTGAATCGGCGGTGCTGGCCAGGTGATTTCACCGTCTTTAATGACGGTCACGCCACGAATCACGGTATCGTCAAAATCGACGTCGATTTCGCCATTTTTCTCTTTGCAGAGTAATTTCAGCAGGTTAACCAGGTTCGTGCCGTAAAGCTGTGAAGATTGCGTCGGCAGACGGCTAGGCAAATCGGTGTAACCGATAATTTTGACGCCGTTTTCCGTCACCGTGACGCGATCGGCTACGGTCAGTTCGCAGTTCCCGCCCGTTTGCGCCGCTAAATCGACAATCACGCTGCCGGGCTTCATGCTCAGCACCATTTCTTTGGTGATCAGGCGCGGTGCCGGTTTTCCAGGGATCAGTGCGGTAGTGACGATAATGTCGACGTCTTTTGCCTGAGCGGCAAACAGTTCCATTTCCGCTTTGATAAAGGCTTCGGACATGACTTTGGCATAGCCGTCGCCGCTGCCTGCTTCTTCTTCAAAGTCGAGTTCGAGGAATTCAGCCCCCATGCTCTTAACCTGCTCTTTTACTTCAGGGCGGGTATCAAAAGCACGAACGATAGCCCCTAAGCTACCTGCGGCACCGATCGCAGCCAAACCAGCCACGCCAGCACCGATAATCATGACCTTAGCGGGCGGAACCTTACCTGCAGCGGTAATCTGTCCGGTAAAGAAGCGGCCAAATTCGTGGGCGGCCTCAACGATGGCACGGTAGCCCGCGATGTTAGCCATCGAGCTGAGCGCATCCAGTGACTGTGCACGCGAAATACGCGGCACGGAATCCATCGCCATCGCCGTCACCTGACGGGCAGCCAGCTTCGCCAGCAGTTCTGGGTTCTGCGCTGGCCAGATAAAGCTGACAACCGTACTGCCCGCTCGGGTCAGTTCGATTTCATCATCCTGCGGCGCATTCACCTTCAGGACGATATCGGCTTGCCAGACTTCCGAACTGTCAACAATCGACGCACCGACTTCTTCGTATGCCGCATCGTCAAAACTTGCCAGTTTTCCCGCTTCACGTTCTATCGAGACCGTAAAACCCAGTTTCAGCAGCTGTTCAACCGTTTTCGGCGTCGCTGCTACACGGGCTTCATTGGCCAACCGCTCTCTTGGTACACCAATACGCATGCTGATACCCTTTTCGCTTATTTTTAACGAAGGTTATTATTCTCACCCTATTCTGTTATACGAATTCGCCGAGACCTAGTGCACCCTGTATCCCCACATTCACGTGGTAGGAAGAGGGTCTTATCATCTTCTTACCACACGTTTTTTGAGGCGTCTCACTGTAGGCGAACTCATTTATAACGTACTGAAAATGTGATCGATGATCCATAAATAAAATGAATTTCACAGAAAAGCCGAGTTATCACAGGTTCTGCCAGCCTTTCTTGGTCGAAAATCATGGTCTTCTCTGCCTTTTGTAGCATTATTACAGAAGTATTTTTCTGGGCTGTTTCACAAAAATGATGTGTTACAAGGTTGTTAACGTGATAAATTGTATAAATATCCCTTATGATGCCAAAACAATCATTAACCGTTATTATTAGCACTTTTCTTGTTGCGAGCCGAAGCATCATGGCTTTTCAGCCCGCTGAAAATGCTAAAGCACAAGAATT
Source organism: Pectobacterium polaris (assembly GCF_002307355.1). Classification (NCBI taxonomy): domain Bacteria; kingdom Pseudomonadati; phylum Pseudomonadota; class Gammaproteobacteria; order Enterobacterales; family Pectobacteriaceae; genus Pectobacterium; species Pectobacterium polaris. The sequence goes on from NZ_CP017481.1 coordinate 3,565,014, forward strand.
TATTCCGTGCGATAATCAGCCCTATTCCGTTACAGGTTGATTGCTATACCTTAAATAATTCGAGTGGCAGGAAGGCGAAAGGATTTTTTATGAAGCTGAAGACTACTGTTATTGCATCTACATTGTTGTTATCACTCTCGGCATTTTCAGCGCAGGCTGCGCAGGAACTTACGCCTGAGCAAGCAAAATCCCTGCAACCCTTTGAGCGAATTACATTTAAGGGGCGTTTTAACGCGATCAATGAAGCGGTCGCGGCATCCTCAACACGCGCCGACAAGCTGGGTGCAGAGTCGTTTTATGTGCAGTCTATGACGGATACGAATTCAGGCGACTACTGGAATGTCACGGTCGACCTGTACCATAAAGATGCCCCTAAAGCGAAACAGAACGTGCAATATCGCACCGTCTACGGTGTTAAAGAGCTACCGAAAGATGCTGCCTATTTGCTGGAGCCTTATGACACCGTCACGGTGAGCGGTTTATTCAGCACTCAGCCTGATCTGATCGACGCCATTGCGAAAGCAGCAAAAGAGAAAAATGCCGATTCGTTCTACATCGTTCGCCAGGTTGATGTGAACTCGAATAGTGCTAATCAAAGGGCTACCGCCTTTATCTATAAAGCGGATGCGCCAAAACGTCAGCTTCAGAGACCTGATGCGATCCCTGCTGATTCTGACGCGGGTCGCGCTGCATTGGCTGCCGGTGGTGCAGAGGCAGCGAAAGTAGAAATCCCAGGCGTTGCTTACTCTGATAGCCCCAGCCGTAGCGTGGGCAACTTCTTTGAAACGCAATCCTCGAAAGGTGGACGTTACACGGTAACGCTATCTGATGGCACACAAATCCAGGAACTGAACAAGGCCACAGCGGCACAGATGGTGCCTTTCGACTCCATTCAGTTCCGTGGTAACTACACCAATATTACACAAATATCCGAGGCTGTTGCTAAACGTGCAGGTGAGAAAGGTGCTAAGTACTACCACATCACCAGACAGTGGGAAGGCAAAGGCAACAACATGACCATCAGCGCGGATCTCTATAAATAACAGCCATCGTGCTGTGTCGTAGAAAACGACGAACGTTATAAACACAAAAACCCGCGATATCGCGGGTTTTTTTATGGCGAGCGTCCTGCCCTCCACCCTGCGGGCCGTCGCAAGCGACGTTGAAAAACGTTCCCTACGTTTTTTACATCAGCAATCAATCTACTGTGAGTAAGATTACTTGCTGGTATCCAGCTCTGGGAAGTTTTTCACCAGATCGTCAATCGCTTTGATCTGTTGCAGGAACGGTTCCAGCTTATCCAGCGGCAGCGCAGATGGACCATCACACTTCGCATTCGCAGGATCTGGGTGAGCTTCAATGAATAGCCCCGCCAGACCGACGGCCATACCGGCACGCGCCAATTCAGTGACCTGTCCACGACGGCCACCGGACGCCGCACCAAACGGGTCGCGGCACTGCAACGCATGTGTCACGTCAAAAATCACCGGCGCACCGTTAGAAGCGTGCTTCATGACATTGAAGCCCAGCATATCGACAACCAGATTGTCGTAACCGAAGTTGCTGCCGCGATCGCACAGAATCACCTGATCGTTGCCACCTTCGATAAATTTATCGACGATGTTACCCATTTGCCCCGGGCTGACGAACTGCGGTTTTTTCACGTTAATTACCGCACCGGTTTTCGCCATCGCTTCCACCAGATCGGTTTGGCGCGCCAAAAACGCAGGAAGCTGGATCACATCAACGACATCAGCAACGGGCTGGGCCTGATGCGATTCATGCACGTCAGTGATAATTTTTACGCCAAAGGTCTGTTTCAGTTCCTGGAAGATTTTCATCCCTTCTTCCAGACCTGGACCACGGTAAGAGTGAATCGAGGAGCGGTTAGCCTTATCGAATGACGCCTTGAACACGTAAGGAATGCCCAACTTCTGCGTGACCGTGACGTAATGCTCACAAATGCGCATCGCCAGATCGCGTGATTCAAGAACATTCATGCCGCCAAACAGCACAAAAGGCAGATCATTGGCGACTGGGATATCCCCTATCTTGACCACTTTATTCGTCATACTTTTACCTTCATGTCGGGAAATAAATTAACGTAGCATTACTGCAAAACGGTTTCTTAATGTAAGACTGTTTTTTTAATGCAAGACAATCTGTTTCTGCTCTATCGAGTGAATCTGCACTTTTATCATTTCACTCACTGGATCTTCCGGACACTGTTCAACAAAATAGTTGAGATCGGACAGCGCAATGTGGTCGCAATCCAGTTGAGCATAAATCAGGCCGCGGTCGCGGATTTCATAGGGGTCGTCCGGGTCAAACTGCAGCACCGCTTCGCTGGCTCTCAACGCCAGCTCCATCTGTTTTTCTTCCATCAGGGCGACTTTCAGCGTGTCGAGCATTTTACGCACGATCAGGACATTCTCGGCTTCATCCAGATCTTCATCCAGCAGACGAGTTGACGGGCCAATATTACCTTTCAGCCACACTTCCAACACATGTTCGCTCAGCGTATCGCCATTTAGCGGATTGATCAGCCACATCTCTTCATCAAGCCAGTCGGCACGCAGAATCAACTGTGTTGGGAAAATCACCGGCATCAGCGGCAGACCGAGTTCATTGGCGATATGCAAAAAGATGATACCCAGCGACACAGGCAGGCCCTGACGAGATTCAAGCACCTGATCCAGCCACAGCGCATCAGACAGGCGATAAACGCCGCCCGCACCACCGAATCCCCAGGTGTGATAAAACAGCTCAATCAGTTTTTCAAGCTGAAGATCTTGCTCAAGGCCGTCAGGAATAGCGGCTCGGGCGCTCTCAACCAGCTGTTGCAGATTTTGCCGCACATCCTGAGCGGGAAAGTCGCGGCGAATCGCCTGTGAAACCAACACGACACCATCACTTAGCAGTGACTGGTTGAATTCAAAATCAGCAATAGCACTCATAATTATTCCATCAGCAACGGTGACTGCGTCAGTGCCAACAGCACGACCACACCAAAGCATATTAAAGCAGATACAAACGCCAGCCAGCGAACGTTCTGACTACGGGGGCGTTTCCCCAAGGCGATAGCGCCAAGAAGGATATAAATGATAACGCCAAACAGTTTTTCCGTCAGCCAGCTTTGCTCGGGAGTAAACGGATACGTATGGCTGAGAACGATTAAACCAATACCGCTGATTAATAACAAGGTGTCGTTAATATGCGGCAGGATTTTCACCCAGCGCTGTTGCAGCATAGCGGATTGCCGGCACAGCCAAAAAAAACGAATCACAAACAGGGAAATACTGATGCCAACCGTTGCCAGATGCAGATATATCGTGGCTGGGTAAAGAGTTATCACGTCCATTGCTCCTAATAAATTGGGGCATCCGACCAGCGTCCTAACGACACGCGGTCATTGCCACCATAATCCTGACAAGTTTCTATTTGTGTAAATCCTCGGGCCTGCAAGAGCTGACGCACCGCGTCAGCCTGCTGCCAGCCATGTTCTAGCAGCAGCCAGCCACCGGCATCTAAATACTGCGGAGCGGATTCAATAATGATACGTAGATCCGCCAGTCCGTTATCAGCGGCAATCAGCGCGCTGGCAGGTTCAAAACGGACATCGCCCTGCGACAGATGCACATCATCCGCATCAATATACGGTGGGTTACTGGCGATAAGCGCAAAGCGCGTGTGATCAAGCGGTGAATACCAGCTTCCGGACAAGAAACAGGCGTTATCGAGCCCCAATTGCTGGGCGTTTTTTGTCGCTAACGCAACGGCATCGGGTTGAACATCAACGCCAGTCACCCGGCAATCACGCCGTTCGCTCGCTAGCGCCAGCGCGATCGCGCCAGTTCCGGTACCCAGATCCAATACGGCACACGGCGTTTGAGGCAGGCGTAGCAAGGCTTGTTCGACCAGACATTCGGTATCGGGACGAGGAATCAGCGTGGCGGGTGAAACGGCCAGCGGCAGTGACCAGAACTCGCGCACGCCGATCAAATAGGCGATGGGCTCTCCCTGTTCACGACGCGCCAGCAGTTCAGTTAATTGCTGCTGTTCTGCCGCGTTCAGCTCAGTTTCACCAAACGCCAGCAGGAACGTACGGGACTTGCCAGTCACAAAGCCCAGTAAAATCTCCGCATCTCGCTTCGGGCTTTCTCCTGCCGCGAGCTGCGCAGTGGCAGAGATTAACCAATCCTGATACGTCATTATTCCTGCTCGGACAATGCAGCAAGTTGATCGGCCTGGTATTCCTGCACGACCGGTTGAATCAGCGTGTCCAGTTTCCCTTCCATGACTTCATCCAGCCGGTAAAGCGTCAGGTTAATACGGTGATCGGTCACCCTTCCCTGTGGGAAATTATAAGTACGAATACGGTCAGAACGATCGCCGCTGCCGAGCAGGTTACGGCGGGTTGACGCTTCTTCCAACTGACGTTTCTGCACTTCTGCGGCACGAATACGCGCCCCCAACACCGACAACGCTTTGGCTTTGTTTTTGTGCTGTGAACGTTCGTCCTGACACTCCACGACAATACCGGTTGGCAAGTGGGTAATACGGATGGCGGAATCGGTGGTATTGACGTGCTGACCGCCCGCGCCAGAAGAGCGGAAGGTATCGATGCGTAAATCTGCCGGGTTGATGTCCGGCATCTCCGCTTCTGGCACTTCCGCCATCACAGCGACCGTACAGGCCGAGGTATGAATGCGCCCTTGCGATTCCGTCGCGGGAACGCGCTGAACGCGATGACCGCCGGATTCAAACTTGAGCTGGCCGTACACACCATCGCCGGAGATTTTAGCGATAACTTCTTTATAGCCGCCATGTTCACCATCGCTGGCGCTTACCACCTCAACACGCCAGCGGCGTGATTCGGCATAACGGCTGTACATACGGAACAAGTCACCGGCAAAGATCGCTGCTTCGTCGCCGCCCGTTCCGGCGCGCACTTCCAGAAAACAGCCGCGCTCATCGTCGGGATCTTTCGGCAACAATAGCACCTGAAGCTGCTGCTCCAGTGCTTCAATTGTTGCTTTGCTTTCTTTCAACTCTTCCTGAGCCATATCGCGCATTTCAGGATCGTCCAGCATCATTTCTGCGGTTTGCTGATCCTCTTGCGCCTGCTGCCATTGCTGGAAACAGCGGGTAATATCAGTGAGCTGCGCATATTCTCGCGACAACGCGCGAAAGCGATCCATATCAGCGATGACGCTGGGCTCACCGAGTAACGCCTGGACTTCTTCATGGCGTTCTTGTAACGCTTCCAGTTTAGCAACAATAGAAGGCTTCATGCGGGCGGTTAAATCCTGTAATAGAGATGAATGCTAGTCCAGCCCAAGGCTGTCACGTAAAATTTGTAACCGGTGTTGGTCGCCGTCACGAGCGGCTTGCTGAAGGGATTTGGTCGGCGCGTGAATCAGACGGTTGGTTAAACGGTGTGTCAGTTCCTGAATCACCGCTTCAACGTCATTGCCTTGTTGGATGGCAGCCAGCGCCTTGGCCGTCATTTCCGCACGCAGCTCATCGGCCTGAGCGCGATAATCGCGAATGGTCTCCACCGCGGACTGCGCACGCAGCCACGCCATGAAGTCGGAGCTTTCCTGCTGCACGATAGATTCAGCCTGCACCGCCGCTGCTTTGCGCTGCGCGAGGTTATGCTGAATGATCGCGTGCAGATCGTCCACGCTGTAGAGATAAACGTTCGGCAATTTGCCGACTTCCGGCTCAATATCACGCGGCACCGCAATATCCACCATCAGCATTGGCTGATTCCGTCTCGCCTTCAGCGTCCGTTCCATCATCCCTTTTCCGATAATCGGCAGCGTACTTGCCGTTGAACTGATCACGATATCAGCCTGAACAAGCTGTTCGTCCAGCTCAGCCAGCGTGATGACTTCTGCGCCCACTTCCGTTGCCAGCGCCTGTGCGCGTTCACGGGTGCGGTTCGCAATCACCATTTTCTGTACTTTGTGCTCGCGAAGATAGCGAGCGACCAGTTCAATGGTTTCTCCGGCACCGACCAGCAGCACCGTGACATCCGATAGTGATTCAAAGATCTGCCGCGCCAGCGTACAGGCAGCAAACGCCACTGACACTGCGCTGGCACCGATATCCGTTTCCGTACGAACACGTTTGGCGACGGTAAAGGATTTCTGAAACAGCCGCTCCAGTTCGCTGGACAGGGAATGACCACGCTGTGATTCGGCAAACGCCTTCTTCACCTGCCCCAAAATCTGCGGTTCGCCTAACACCAGAGAATCCAGACCGCTGGCAACACGCATCAAATGGCTAACGGCGGCGTTATCCTGATGCCAGTACAGGCTGCCGTTGACTTCTTCCGGGCGCAATTGATGGTATTCACACAGCCAGCGAATCAGCTGCTCACGCTGGTTTTCCTGTTCGTCAACGCTAAGGTAGAGTTCCGTGCGATTGCAGGTAGACAGCACAACGCCGCCCTGCACCAGCGGTTGCTGTAGCAGACTGTCGAGGGCCACGCCGAGTTTATCTGGTGAGAACACAACACGTTCACGCAGAGAAACCGGTGCGGTTTTGTGATTAATACCAAGCGCAAGCAGGGTCATTGGCTGTTTCTGAGTAATACCGGTCTTAGTATGGATTTCGTTTGAACCGCATTCTACTTGATGCAGGAGTGCAATAAAAGCGACAGCACGCGATACACCTCGTCTGAGGTAGTCACTTTTTGACAAAAAACAATAAACGCCATTAACGAATAACAATCATTGACGCTGAGCGGTAAGCCCGTTAGCGTGACGTATTTCACGGACTTCGTTCATTACAGGATACGACCGACATGCCAACCAAAACCGTCCGATGCCTGCGTTTACTGCCTTTAGCCAGCGTATTGCTTGCCGCCTGTAGCATTAATCAACCGACCCAAACGGGTACAAGCCCCACCTCGCCAGAGTGGCAGCAGCATCAACAAAAGGTCCAGCAGCTCAGCCAATACCAGACGCGCGGCGCTTTTGCCTATATCTCCGATAGTAAAAGAGTATCAGCCAATTTCTTCTGGCAGGACACACCGCCGCAGCGTTATCGATTGCTGCTGACCAACCCGCTCGGCAGCACCGAATTAGAACTGCGTGCCCAGCCTGACGGCGTGCAAATCACCGACAATCAGGGCAAGCGTTACGTGGGTAAAGATGCCGAATACATGATTCAGCAACTGACCGGCATGGCGATCCCGCTGAACAATCTGCGCCAGTGGATTCTCGGCATTCCAGGCGATGCCACCGAATTCACGCTGGATGAACGCTATCTGCTGAAAACCATCACCTATCATCAGGGCAACCAAAACTGGAATGTCAGCTATCAGAGTTACAACACTGAGTTAACGCCTCCGCTGCCAACCAGTCTGGAACTGGTCCAGGGCGAACAGCGTATTAAGCTGAAGATGAATAACTGGATGGTTAAATAAGCGATGCAACCGACGGTTATCGAGACATGGCCTGCTCCCGCCAAACTGAACCTGTTTCTTTATATTACCGGCCAGAGAGAGGACGGGTATCACCTGCTGCAAACGCTATTCCAGTTTCTGGATTACGGTGACACCCTGACGATTCGGCCGCGTGATGACGACCAGATTAACCTGCTTACCCCTGTCGACGGTGTAGAGAACGAGCAAAACCTGATCGTCCGCGCCGCACGCTTATTACAGCAACACTGCGAACGCGACAATATTCGCCCTGCCCAGTTCGGCGCAGACATCAGTATTGAGAAATGTCTGCCGATGGGCGGCGGGCTGGGCGGCGGTTCATCCAATGCAGCGACCGTTTTGGTCGCCCTCAACCATTTGTGGCAAAGCGGGCTGAGCGTGGATACGTTGGCCGAACTGGGGCTGCAATTGGGGGCGGATGTTTCCGTCTTTGTTCGTGGGCATTCTGCCTTTGCCGAAGGCATTGGCGAGCGGTTAACCCCGGCAAATCCGCCAGAAAAATGGTATCTGGTCGCTCACCCTGGCGTGAGTATTGCTACACCGTTGATTTTCAGCGATCCTGAGTTGACGCGGAATTCGCCAATTCGTGATTTAGAAACTTTATTAAACCAGACCTTCGTCAATGATTGTGAAGCTATCGCAAGAAAACGTTTTCGTGAGGTTGAACAGCTACTTTCATGGCTGCTAGAATATGCCCCGGCGCGCCTGACTGGAACGGGGGCTTGTGTGTTTGCAGAGTTTGACACCGAGTTCGCAGCCCGTCAGGTGCTTGACCAGGCCCCGGAATGGTTAAACGGTTTCGTCGCGAAAGGTGTTAATATCTCTCCGCTGCACCGTACGCTTTCTGGGCAACGTTAGGTTTTGCCACACACCGGCTGCCATGCGGCCAGTCTGTAGCAAACTTAATTCATACACCCGTATGCATGTTGTACCTGTTGTTTTTCCTTGCTTGGCAGGTGCAATATTTCTCTGGACGCAAGCCTGAGGTTCTTCTCGTGCCTGATATGAAGCTTTTTGCTGGTAACGCCATCCCGGAACTAGCACAACGTATTGCCAACCGTTTGTACACTAGCCTTGGCGACGCCGCTGTCGGTCGTTTTAGCGATGGCGAAGTCAGCGTGCAAATCAATGAAAATGTACGCGGTGGTGATATTTTCATCATCCAGTCCACCTGTGCACCCACCAATGACAACCTGATGGAACTGGTTGTGATGGTCGATGCTCTGCGTCGCGCTTCCGCGGGACGTATTACCGCCGTTATCCCCTACTTCGGCTATGCCCGTCAGGATCGTCGCGTGCGTTCCGCACGTGTGCCAATCACCGCGAAAGTCGTTGCTGACTTCCTGTCCAGCGTGGGTGTTGACCGTGTTCTGACTGTGGATCTGCACGCTGAGCAGATTCAGGGTTTCTTCGATGTCCCGGTAGATAACGTATTCGGTAGCCCGATCCTGCTGGAAGACATGTTGCAACAGAATCTGGAAAACCCGATCGTGGTTTCTCCTGATATCGGTGGCGTTGTGCGTGCCCGCGCAATCGCTAAACTGCTGAACGATACCGACATGGCGATCATCGACAAGCGCCGTCCACGTGCCAACGTTTCTCAGGTGATGCACATCATCGGTGACGTCGCTGGCCGTGACTGTGTGCTGGTTGACGATATGATCGACACTGGCGGCACGCTGTGCAAAGCGGCGGAAGCGCTGAAGGAACGTGGGGCTAAACGTGTATTCGCTTATGCCACACACCCGATCTTCTCAGGCAATGCTTACGAGAACATCAAGAACTCTGTAATTGATGAAGTGATTGTCTGCGATACCATTCCGCTGGCGGAAAACATTCGTTCACTGCCGAATGTTCGTACGCTAACGCTGTCCGGGATGTTGGCCGAAGCGATTCGTCGTATCAGCAACGAAGAATCCATTTCTGCGATGTTTGAACATTAATCGCTGCTGATCGGGTAACCGTTCAAAAACGATAATGAAGGAGCCACCTGTAACAAGGTGGCTTTCTTATTTCTATAAAACAAAAAACCGCCATAGCGAGGCTACAGCGGCTCTATTATTTCATGTTCATTAACACCACAATGACGTCATTAACGATTATGGATGACGCTGGCGGCGACAACGCTTATCAAAGTGCTTAACCCACCAGTAACGATCCGCGACTTCTTCACGCCCGCTAATACGCGCCCCCGCCAACCAAAATATTGCACCAGAAAAAATACTGACCAGATCAATGTAAGTCATATATTCAGGAACATTCAGTTTCGGGAACTGGCTGGCGATAGAAAAACCGATGCCGCCAATCATCATGATCATCCCGATACCCATCAATATATTACCTAGTACTGTCACGTTCTTGCGTTTCATCTGCCACCTCCAGATTAATTCTGTGGATGAATCGGAGTGCCATTACTGTTTACTGTCTTATTATTGATGTAATTATAGACAATAATGTACTTAGATGATTGCGGGAGGGATCACAGATAAGGGGAATGATTAATATTTTTTTACGTTTAAACAAACAAATAGACAAAAATCCGAATAATCACATCACTAAACAAATAACAATATTTTTACATTTAAACGCCGATATTTGGCTATACCTCATACGGTGTGTAAACTAGCGCTCTCGTTATCACGCTACCCTGCGTCAGTTTAAGCACGTAATCTGGAATATACCGTGAGCAGCATTAAATTAATTGTCGGCCTGGCGAACCCCGGCGCTGAATACGCCGCCACTCGCCATAATGCGGGCGCCTGGTTTGTCGATCGTCTGGCGGATGCTTACCGTCAGCCGCTGAAAGAAGAAAACAAATTTTTTGGTTACACCTCCCGCCTGAATCTGGCTGGGCAAGATGTACGTCTGCTGGTTCCCACCACGTTCATGAACCTGAGCGGCAAAGCCGTCGCGGCAATGGCCACCTTCTACCGCATTCAGCCTGATGAAATTCTGGTTGCACACGATGAACTGGATTTATTACCGGGAATTGCCAAACTTAAGCTGGGCGGCGGACACGGCGGCCATAACGGTCTGAAAGACATCATCAGTAAATTGGGCAACAACCCAAACTTCCATCGTTTACGCATCGGTATCGGCCATCCGGGCGATAAAAACAAAGTGACCGGTTTTGTGCTGGGTAAACCGCCAATGAGTGAGCAGACGCTGATCGACGATGCCATTGACGAAGCCGTGCGCTGCACAGAAATCCTGATGAAAGAAGACATGATCAAAGCGATGAACCGCTTGCATGCCTTTAAAGCGGCATAATCTGGTCAGAATGCGGATGGCAGATCGAGATAAATCGCCATTCCGTGTATAATCGGCCGAAATATTTCCATTCTGACAGGCAAGAGATAGTAATTGCCTGATTAATAAGTTATTTAAGGTGATATAAACATGGGATTCAAATGCGGTATCGTTGGGCTGCCTAACGTCGGTAAATCCACTCTGTTCAATGCGTTGACCAAAGCCGGCATCGAAGCGGCCAACTTCCCGTTTTGTACCATCGAGCCGAACACCGGCGTAGTGCCGATGCCCGATCCACGTCTGGACAAGCTGGCTGAGATCGTTAAGCCGCAGCGTATCCTCCCTACCACCATGGAATTTGTTGATATCGCCGGTCTGGTAAAAGGCGCGTCCAAAGGTGAAGGTTTAGGTAACCAGTTCCTGACCAACATTCGTGAAACAGAAGCCATCGGCCACGTTGTACGCTGCTTCGAAAACGACAACATCATCCACGTAAACAACAAAGTTGATCCAGCTGATGACATTGAAGTCATCAACACTGAATTAGCACTGTCTGACCTCGATACCTGTGAACGCGCCATTCATCGCGTGCAGAAGAGAGCCAAAGGCGGCGATAAAGATGCTAAAGCTGAGCTGGCTGCGCTGGAAAAATGCTTACCACAGTTGGAAAACGCTGGCATGCTGCGCTCGCTGGATTTGAGCGATGAAGATAAAGCAGCTATCCGCTACCTGAGCTTCCTGACGCTGAAACCAACGATGTACATCGCTAACGTCAACGAAGACGGTTTCGAAAACAATCCATATCTCGATAAAGTGCGCGAAATCGCCGCCGCTGAAGGTTCTGTCGTTGTGGCCGTCTGCGCCGCCGTTGAATCGGATATTGCCGAACTGGACGATGCTGACCGTGAAGAATTCATGGCTGAGTTAGGATTAGAAGAGCCGGGCTTGAACCGCGTAATCCGTGCGGGCTATGAACTGCTGGACCTGCAAACCTATTTCACCGCTGGCGTGAAAGAAGTTCGTGCCTGGACCATCCCTGTCGGCGCCACCGCCCCACAGGCCGCCGGTAAGATTCACACCGACTTCGAAAAAGGCTTCATCCGCGCGCAAACTATCGCCTTTGAAGATTTCATCACCTACAAAGGTGAACAAGGCGCGAAAGAAGCCGGAAAAATGCGTTCAGAAGGCAAGGAATACATCGTAAAAGATGGCGATGTGATGAACTTCCTGTTCAACGTCTAATTAAAGTTTGTTGTCTCATGAGGTTTTATTGAATCTCATGAGTATCGCAAAAACTATAAAATCCACGCAATTGCGTGGATTTTTCATTTCATAACGTCTCAACTCATCTCGTAACAACGCTGTCAAAAATGAGTACATGGATGAGTACAACATTCTTCCATCTTCATTTTAAGTGAGTACAATAACGGTATAATAAATAACTTAAACGCCCCCCTACCTCGTAGTGAAACCCAACGGCAAAAAGACATGGCGCTATCGGTTTAAACTCAACGGAAAATCCAGTATGTTCGCGTTAGGTGAGTACCCAGCAGTAAAACTTACCGAGGTGTAGGAGAAATGCGAATAAGCGCGTGAGCAAGTGGCACAGGGATTCAACGCGGCACAGGCTCGCCAGTTCGATAAAATCCGCAAGGTCAATGACGCATCTAACACCTTTGAGCTGATTGCCAAAGAGTGGTTGCAGATGAAAGACTGGGCCGAAATTACCAAAACACGCCGACTCGATATGCTTATACGGTACTGTTATGGTCGATTTCCGGCACTTTGCGCTTCTCGTTGCAGGGCAGTGAGATATCGCTTCCGGGCTATATGGTCTATGCCGCCTATATCACCATTATTATGCAGGTCGCGATATCCCACTGGTTGGGCAAATCGTTGATTAGCCTCAATATGCAGCAGCAAAATGCCGAGGGTGATTTTCGTTTTCTTGGCGTACAGGTCAGAGAGAACGCGGAACAAATAGCCTTTTATCGCGGCGGACGGCGCGAAGGCGAACGCCTTACGCAGCGCTTTATGCGCGTGCGGGCGAATGCGCTGGCGGTGATACTGCGCGGTTTCAATGTATCGTTCGGGCAGAGCCTGTTTTCCCACTTTATTTCGCCGGTACCCACGCTGCTGGCGCTGCCCCAGCTGCTGCGCGGTGAGATTTCCTTTGGCGATATGACGCGCATCCAGATGGCCTACGGCTCTCTGGGCGCAACATTAAGCTATTTTATGCAGGCCTATCAGGGATTCACCCGCTGGCTGGCGTTAACTAACCGGCTTCGGGATATGGAAGCGGCACTCAACGAGGCGGAGCAGCATATTTCTGATATCCACCGTGACGAGGAGGATATACGCGGTTTTCGCTGCAGCGATCTGCGTTTGCTGACGCCGGATAACCGGCAGCTAACGACGCTGGATCTCTGGCAGGTTTTACCCGGAGAGCGCTGGATTATTCAGGGAGCTTCCGGCGTTGGCAAAAGCACCCTGCTGCGCGCCTGTGCGGGATTGTGGACGCACGGCGCAGGTAAGATCACCTTCTCACGCGGACAATCGATGCTGTTTCTGCCGCAAAAAAGCTATCTGCCAGGCGGGTCCCTGAAAGGCGTACTCTGTTATCCCGATGATGAAAACCGTTTCAGCGATGCACAATGTCGGCAGGCGCTGGTTGATGCTGCGCTGCCGGATATGACCGGCCTGCTGGATACCCAGGATCGCTGGCAATACCGTTTGTCCGGTGGAGAGCAGCAGCGTGTGGCGATTGCCAGGGTGTTACTGCATCGGCCAGCGTTTATTTTTCTTGACGAGGCCACCAGCGCGCTGGATCCGCAAACTGAAACGCTCATCTATCAAATGCTGTGCGCCCGACTGCCGGACTCGGCGATTGTCAGCGTCGCCCACCATGATGCGCTGGCGGCGTTTCATGAAAACCACCTCGAGCTCACCTCTTCAGCACAGAGATCCCCGGAGGGGCCAGCAGCATAAAGAAAAGAACCAGGGCCAGCGCCATCGTTAAGCCAGGCGGAATTACAAAGAGAGGTATAGGTTTTATGGGGGGTGCCGACTCCCCACGACTCCACAAAGACATACCGGAAAACGACATAGAGCCTGCGATATAAACCCAGCGGTAATGATGACACGCCGTTATAACAAATTCGCCAGAAATCATTTTAATTTTCTGAATTTCACCAGGGTGATTATCTTTATTTTAAATTTTTCGCCGCCCATTCTTTAAATTCATTCTTAAAATCAGAGTTATCTTTAAAATCTTTATATTTTTCAATTTCATCGATATCACTTTCTTTTAACCCCATTATCCACGTTAAAATACAGTCATCCGTGAAGTCTTTCAATTTTTTCGTATCTAATTTTTTCTTCTTTCCATTAATCCCCCATTTTTCAGCTTCTTTTTTAGGGATGGGATCTATCAAAGCAAATATAATAGCGGCGTCAATTGTTCGTAGTTCTTTTATCACCTCCGACTTGGCCTCACTCACCTTTTTAGCATTCTCTCTCCCCTGTGCCAGTCGTTCTTTTTTCAGTAGCCTTGCAGCCTGTTGCTCCTGGCGGAGATGTTCCTCAAGGGCAAGCTTTTTCTCATTTTCTAGTTGGGCCTGATTTGTAAAAGAACCACCATCAAGCGCGCTTATTTTCATTGGTGCATTATCTGATACCCACTGCGAACAAACAGGGCATGGCTTTATTTTTTGGCCTGTTTTATTATCAATAGCTAACTCCGGAAACTCAATCCCGGCAAGCCATGCACTATTTAAAGGATGCTTCACATAATTATACTTGTGTAATAAATATGATAACGCATTGGGTTCCGCACACATGTATCCATTCCGTGAATATTTTTCCCCTGTATCCTTCCCGTCTTCATCAAGTTTTGGCATATCTTTGGGATGTACATTTTTTTCAAAGCTATTTTTGAGATCCGGCCATTTGGCAAAAGTATTTCGCGTAGAACTCTCATTACCACTTTTACCAACGGCATTTTCACCGCAATTATCTTTAATGGAAACCGTTGTGTATCTCTGAACCGTTCCACTATGCAATACTTTTTTTGTTTGTAACGGCTGATGACTATTAGTGCATGACGGGCAACCACACCCATGAGTGTGTTCTTTACTCTTCAACTGTGCGCTCGCACCTAATAATGTTCTATTGCCAGTTTCTTTCAGTTTTCTTTGAGACATAACCTCAGGCCGATTATCCACAAACTCAAACCCTTGCTTGCCGTTACTTTTATTTTGAGCAACGGAATCATCAACAGCTTTACCTTTACGATTTTTCGACTTTTCAGCTTGTTTATACATATCTCAAACCCTTTCTAATTTTATTTAGTAATGTTAGAGGCTCTCTTCGTTAGCTATCCTGTAGTGTATGTATTTTTCCTGAAACGTGCGCGCCGTCTCCATTATAGCAGGCTCTTTGCATTGGCAATATTTTCAACCCTTTTAAGTCATTCTTCCAATACCTGCACGCCTGAGGGAAGAGACGTTGCTCAAAGCACAATGATGAAGCGGCGGCAACGTCAGTAAACAACCATCCTCCTGTAACGAAGTTACACCGAGCATCGTTTAAGGTTGTAAAACTTCCAATAAATGCGTTATAGCTATAAAAGCCGGTTCGGAATCTCATTTTCTATTCTTAATCAGGAACATCTTATGCTCGATCTGTGCATGGAATACTTAAAAGACAGGATGAACCAGTCGGTTAAAAATGTGTTTGATTTAACCGATGATCTGGTGATTGTCTCACCGCCAACGGACCTCGATGGCTCAAAGTCAGATAAAATACAAAACAAGATCCTCATTTTCATTAGCAACATTGAAAAAGACGTGTTTTCAAAAAATTACCGGCCGGAGCACAACCACAACAGCAACAGAACAGCCATCGCCTCACAACCCCTTTTTATCACCATGACGGTGACAGTGGCGGCGAATTTTAGTACCAGCCATTACTCTGACGGGTTAAAGGTTCTTTCCCATTTTCTGGCATTCTTCAACCGTCATAACAGTTTCAATCGACAAAACTCCCCTGACCTGCCGAAAAACATTGAACAGCTCAACATGGAGCTGGAATCCATACCGGGCGATCAGCTTAATCATATGTGGGGAATATTCGGCTCACACTATCTGCCGTCCTGTAACTATCGTGTAAGGGCGCTGATACCGGATAGTGAGTCTATTCTCAATCAGGTGGGTAACATCCATTTGTCAGATACCACGATGGCCAAAAGGGATCGTTAAATGGCAGACTATCAGTCAATCTTAGCAATCAACGTATTGCATGAATATTACAATGCCGGCAGCAATGGATTAGGCCCCATTGATCTCGTTCCCGATCGGGAAAGCGTATTGTTACTCCGGCAATATGGCATCCTGCTGAAATCAAGCCAGGGGTTTGCTCAACTGATTGTTGATGCTGAACGGTTTAGCGATTTAGCCGATCAGACAGAGGAATTGACCTTAAGATTTTATCTTGTCAGCGCTGACCCCGGTTTCAGAAACATCACAAAAATGCCCAACATGTTTGATATATCCATGTTAAGCGCCGAATTTACCGATAGCACCGAACTGGATATCACTGCAGAACATTGGGTTGATGTGAACCAATTAAATGCAATAACGGCCGGTGATGGCGCAATAACCCATAACAAAAATCTTATCGGCATACTCTCTATCGTTCTGCCAAAATCTCACTGCAGCTTAGAAAAAAAAGCTATCAGGGTTCGCTTCAATGCTATCTCGGCCTATTGGAAATATTATATATTTTCGTTCGGCGGTAAAAAAAACCTTAATATACCCCACTCGTTTACCGAGCAAGAAAATGAACAGGCTGCTAATAAAACGGCAAGAGTTTTTCTTTCCAACAATCCAATACCCTTAAGAAAAACTTATGCCGAACCCTTCACGCTGCGGAACGTTAACAGCGTGATGATTAAGTCCCTTCCCTTGCCGCTGCCAGACAATATTTCAACATTCATTGTCGAAGGGCTTAAAACATCCATCGCCCATATCTACGTCAACTGACAAAAAGGGAATATATTCCTCTTATATCAATCATATGCGCATAGCATAATGCTATCAGGGTAAGCCCGCACGGTGGAATGTCTATATTGGTAAAAATTAAAAATGTCATCAGAACTTCTCGCCAGTGACAGTTGACAGGAAACACGGCAACCGCTATACCAAACATATCAATAGTTAATCAGATAGTTCTTAATTGAATGCCTTTCTTTACAGCGCTTTTTTCTGTGTGTTAACAGATGGGCATGGTTGCCAATCAATTACATGAAGGTCCAAACTATGGGCGTAATGAAAACACCTGGCGTATATATTGTTGAGCAGAACGCATTCCCAAACTCTGTTGTTGAAGTTGCCACTGCGGTTCCCGCCTTTATTGGATATACGGAAAAAGCAGATAATGGTGGTAAATCGTTAAGCAATCAAGGATGGCGCATTACGTCCATGTCGGAATATCGTCAATATTTTGGCGGCGAACCTCAACATTTATTTGAGATATCCGAAATCAGTACCCCTCCTGATGCCAATACCCGCGAAGCATTTAAGCAGTCAGGAAAAACCTACCAGATAGCCCAATCAAACACCCGCCATCATCTTTACTACAGCATGCTTTTTTTCTTTCAAAATGGCGGTGGCCCTTGCTATATCGTTTCGGTAGGTAATTATTCTGATGATATCGATGCAACCGCATTGAAGGGCGGTATTCTGCCGCTGATCAAAGAACCAGAACCCACCATGCTGCTTATTCCTGAAGCAATACAGCTGGCTGAAGACGATTGTATTAACGTCGAGCAGGCCATGCTTGGTCACTGTGGCGGCAAGATGAGAAACCGCGTTGCTATTCTGGATGTCTGGAACGGTTATAAAGACCGCCAGCATCCTGACGGTGACTGTATCGAAAACTTCCGCTCCAAGCTCGGCACCAATTATCTCGATTACTCCGCCGCTTATTATCCGTGGCTCAACACCTCCATCGTGCAGGACAGCGATGTCAGTTTCCTCAACATCAGCAATGTCGATAAGCTTGCTGAGCTGCTGAACGCAGAAGTTGCGGCAATGTTCAGCGACCTGGACGGCCTTTCGGAAGAAGAACTCAGTACCGGTGGTAACAAGCTGAGAGCGACGCGCAAACAGGCGATGCTCGACGAAATAGCCAGGCTCAGCGCTGACGTTTCGCGACCGGATGCGGTGCTACTGCATAAGATCCTGTCGAATATGAGTCCGTTATACCAAACCGTTATGGCGGACATTAAATTCCAGCAAAATATTCTGCCCCCCTCTGCGGCGATGGCCGGTATTTATACCATGGTCGATAACTCTCGCGGCGTATGGAAAGCGCCTGCCAACGTCAGCGTTAATGCAGTGGTCTCCCCGACCGTCAATATCAGCGATGACGAACAAGAAGATCTGAACGTCACCACCCAGGGTAAATCAATCAACGCCATTCGGCCATTTATCGGCGAAGGCACGTTGGTCTGGGGAGCCAGAACCCTTGATGGCAACAGCCTGGACTGGCGCTATATCAACGTCAGACGCACCATGATTATGCTCGAAGAGTCCATTAAGCTGGCTTCGAAAGCCTATGTCTTTGAGCCGAATGTCGCCAACACCTGGGTTTCAATGGAAAGCATGCTGGGTAACTTCCTGTACGGTATCTGGAAACGAGGCGGATTAGCCGGTTCCACGCCGGGTGAAGCATACAACGTGAGCGTGGGTTTGGGTAAGACAATGACCGGCAACGATATTCTGGAAGGCATTCTGCGAATTACCGTTCTGGTTGCGATGGTTCGACCGGCTGAATTTATCGAAATCACGTTCCAGCAAAAAATGCAGGAATCCTAGATTCTGACCTCTGCATGACCCGGTGGTTAGCAGTCAATATCGTCAAATATAACGTAGATAGCTTTTTCAGGAGACTCCCATGGCAGATGATGGTTCAGCGCAGTCCGATACCGTATGGCCAATGCCGAAATTTCATTTCGAAGTGAAATGGGATGGCGGCGCTGGCGCGGGGATGGTTTCAGCATTTCAGGAAGTATCAGGACTTGATTTAGAAGCACAGCCCATCGAATACCGCGCAGGTAATAGCCCGGTATTTTCGACCATAAAAATGCCTGGCTTGATCAAAAGCGGCAACGTCACGCTTAAGAAAGGTATTTTTAAAAGTGATAACAAGTTCTACGAATGGTATTCGAAGATCAAAATGAACACGATTGCCCGAACCGCCGTCACCATCAACCTGCTGGATGAAAGCGGTGCACCGGTAATGAGCTGGAAGTTAAAAAACGCCTGGCCCACCAAAGTTACCGGCACCGATTTAAAGTCGGACAGTAATGAAGTGGCGGTTGAAACCATTGAGCTGGCCCATGAAGGCTTAGAAATCGCCGTTTGATTTCTTGTGTTGAGCAAAATCTTATTCTCGGGATGGGGAAAGTATCATCATGGTAACCGCAAAAGGTACGGGTGCTGCTCAGGGTGATGGTGACTGGCCGCTTCCCGCTTTCTACTTCAGCGTTTCTATCAGTGGCTGTGCCGATGACACAGCCTTTCAGGAAGTCTCCGGGCTGGAGTTCCAGATAGAAACCGAAGAGTATCGTGAAGGAGGAAATAACCTGGTTTACCATCTGCCTAAGGCGATAAAAAGTAGCAATTTAACGCTCAAACGCGCGGTAACGGATAAAGCGTCGAAGCTACTTAGCTGGTGTCTAGATATTTTGAATGATGAGCTTTCAAAACCGATTCAGACAAAAAGCGTCTCGATCAATTTGCTCAATGAGAAAGGAACGACCTGCAAAAGTTGGACGGCCTCTAATGCCTATCCGGTCAAGCTGAAGATGGCACCTTTCAACTCAACGCAAAATGACATCGCGATTGAGGAAATTGAAATTTGCTTTCATCATTTAAAAAGGAACTTATAACTGTGCCATTAGAAATAAAACAGCTGGTGATTAAATCACAAACCATCAACGACGATAATAAAACGCCGTCATACGGTTCCGCTCAACCGGGCGTTGATCCTGAAGATAATTTGCCAGTCACCGTTCGCCCTTATCACTTTATGCCCGCACCTGATGAAACAAGAGAAAGATAAATGATTTAGACAAAGGGAATTCAGCATGGAAAAAATAACAATAAAGTCAATTACGGCTAAGGGAACCGTTGCCCAGACATTTTCGGCGACGTTAAATCCTAATAGTATTAAGCATAACTTTGGCATTTCCTACACGGATAAAGGCCCCCAACAGCAAGGTGATATCTCGCCAACTACGGTGTTTAAAGGCTATGAAAGCGAGAAGCTGGACTTCGAGCTTCTGCTCGACGGTACGGGCGTCACCGGAAAAACCAGCACAAACACCGTGCAGAAACAGCTGGCTACGCTAAAAAAAGTCACTTATGCCTATCATGGTGAACAGCATGAGCCTAATCCGGTCGTGATTGCGTGGGGCACATCTGTAAACTTCCAGGGGCGCCTGACCGCCATCAGTATAAGCTACTCGCTCTTCGATTCCTCCGGCAATCCGCTGCGCGCTACGGTATCGCTTAGCTTTGCCAAGTATTTAACGCAACAAGAAAAAAGTGCGTTAAAAAAACAGTCCTCCCCCGATTTAACGCATATCATTGAATTCAAAGCGGGAGACACCCTCCCCATGATCTGCCATAAGATCTATAACGACAGCAGTTATTACATTGACGTTGCCCGGGCGAATAACCTGGCCAGTGCCAGACAGATTAAGCCCGGAACAAAAATTTATTTCCCACCGTTAATTTAGACATCAGGTTAACTATGGCTACCTCTCCATTAAACAATAACAGTTCTGGTGTCACCACCTACATCATTAAAGTGGGTGGCAAAGCGATTGATAGTTCCATAGGTGTTATCGCAATCCATATTCATTATCAGGTGAATCATATTGCCACCGCTGAGATAACCATTAGCGACGGCGATATGCCGACACAACGCTTTGATATCAGCGATGCCGATACGTTTAAGCCGGGTGCGACCATTTCTATTTCCGCTGGCTATGCCAGTGATGAAAAAGAGATTTTTGCCGGTATTATTATTAGCCATGGGATAGAAATCACTTTAAATAACAGCTCATTCCTTAGCGTTGTCTGTAAAGATCAGGCCATTGCGCTGACGATTGCTAAACACAGTCAATGTTTTCTCGCTAAATCCGACAGCAACATTATCAGTAGCCTGCTGGCAAAATATTCCAGCATCACGGCCTCCGTCGGCAGCATTAGCGAATCTCACCCCGAACTGGTTCAGTTTAACAGCACCGACTGGGATTTTATTCTTACCCGGGCGGAGGCAAATGGCTTCGTGGTCACCAACCAGTCGAATAAGGTGACGGTTGATAAGCCAGCAATAAGCGCTGCCGCGGCCTTGGTCGTGACCTATGGAACCGATTTAATGTCGTTTTCGGCAAAAGTAGACGCCCGAAATCAGCTCAGCTCCGTCACCGCTACCGCCTGGGATCCGGCGAAGCAAAGCATGGTGACGGGCACCGGTTCAGCGCAATCCATCTCCGGGCAGGGTAATTTCACCAGCAGCGATCTCGCAAAGGTATTGGGCATCAGTGATTACACTCTGCAAACCTCCTCTACCTTGAGCACCGACTCTCTGACGCGCTGGGCGGGTGGTCAGCAGGTCAAAGCGATGCTGAGTAAGGTACGCGGCAGCGTCACTTTCCAGGGAAACGCCAGCGCTACCATCAACGGTTTACTTGAACTGGCCGGCGTGGGTGAACGCTACAACGGTTCACATTATGTTAGCGGCGTTCACCACAGCATCGAAAATGGTCAGTGGATCACCACGGCCGAACTGGGGATGTCACCGATGTGGTCAGCGGATCACCGTGATATAGGTGCACCACCAGCTTCAGGATACCTGCCGCCCGTCGATGGGCTACAAATCGGTGTGGTAACCAAACTGGATGGCGATCCGGACTCAAACTATCGCCTCCAGGTGAAGTTACCGACGCTAAACAGCGAAGCGAATTTAATCTGGGCGCGGCTGGCCTGCTGGTATGCATCCTCAGGCTTCGGCAATTTTTTCATCCCGGAAGTGGGTGATGAAGTGATCGTCGGTTGTATCAACCAGGATCCCAGCAGCCCGATTATTCTGGGCTCGCTCTATAGCAGCAAAAATAAAATGCCGGAAGAGATCACGTCCGACAACTATATCAAGACCCTGGTCACCAAAAGCAAAATGAAAGTTATTTTTGACGACGAGAACAGCGTTATGACGTTAAAAACACCTAACGGCAACGCTATCGTTATCAGTGATAAAAATAAATCAATCACCCTGAGCGACCAGAATAGTAATGTTTTCTGCATGGATGAAAGCGGTATTGCGATCACCAGCAACAAAGATATCACTATCTCAGCCAAAGGGGCCGTCAATATTAGCTCCACGCGTGATACGACCGTTAAGGCCACCGGCGACGCCAAAATTTCCGGGTTAAATGTTTCCGCGCAAGCCAACACAGGGTTAACGCTGAAAGGAACGGCAACCGCAGAACTCTCCTGCTCGGGCATTACGACCGTCAAAGGCGCCCTGGTCAAAATTAATTAGCGACAAACGGAGTTGATATATGCCCTTTGCTGCAAGAATTACGGATCTACAGATATGCCCGATGATAACCCCGGCGCTGCCCCCTATTCCTCACGTCGGCGGGCCCATTATCGGGCCAGGCGTCCCCACGGTGTTAATTGGCTCGTTACCCGCCGCGGTTATCGGCGATAGCTGCACCTGCGTTGGACCGCCCTCAACTATTGTCAAAGGATCGGCCACGGTGCTGATTGGCAGCAAACCGGCGGCGAGAATGGGCGACACCACCAGCCACGGCGGAACAATCACCCTTGGATGTCCCACGGTCATTATTGGCGGTTAATGACCACCGGCGAGGATAGCGTGATATTTATGACAAACGACAACGCATTTTTAGGCACCGGATGGGCTTTTCCGCCCGGTTTTACCGGACCTAATAATCAGGTCATCATGAGCTCTGACGTACAGGATATAGAACAGAGCTTAACCATTCTGCTCTCCACTACGCCAGGGGAGCGCCTGATGGCGCCTGATTTCGGCTGCCGAATAAATCAGTTTGTTTTTGAAGAGCTCACCCAGACGGTATTAACCCAGCTGGCCTCTGAAATTCGCCATGCCATTCTATTTTTCGAATCACGCATCAACGTTGAGGATGTCCATTTTTTACCCGAGCCGCTCTCCGGGAAATTACTGATTCAAATTGACTACAGCGTTATCACCACCAATACGCGCAGTAACATGGTTTACCCCTTCTATTTAAACGAAGGTACGCTGGTCTCGCCTCAGCTGCTGCCGTTATCGAATGAGTGGGATATCGCATAATGACCTCAAGACAGCAGCGTCAGGATGAGGCGATAAATTCATCCCTGTTCACCCCACACGAGCTCAGCTTTGAGCAGTTAGTCGACTGGGCGCATCACTTTGCCCAGCAGCTGCCCTTCAGAAATCTGCAGGACCAGCCGGATGGCAACTGGGGTAATCTATTTCACAAAAGTGAGATTGTGGTCTGCGCTGCTATTTCAACCAGTGATACAAAGCATATCCAGACGCTATTTAAGCAGGCACTGGCGCAGCGTGAAGATGCCACCATTGCGTTTTTATTTATTCTGTTAAAACGTTTACAGGCCTGGTATCAACACCTGCCCGGCACGCCAGAAACGGCATACCAGTTTAAATACTACCTGTTACATGAATATCAACATCACCTCTCGCTGCCGCTCAGTCTGGTAATAACCCGTTTACCCGAGCGATTTCGCCATCACGTTCAGGAGCTCGATCCGCTGTGGAATCTTGATCAGCATAAGGTCGATACCGCCTCGCCCGTATTGCAGCACAGCAGCTTTATGGAACAACTGCGCCACTGCTTTGCAAAAATAGTCTATGTCATTGAACAGATAAAACAGCAGAGCCAGCAGGTGCTACAGGCCGCTTTAGTCCATCAGGAAAATAACCCGCAGCAGGCGCTTTATTTTGCCTTTCTGAAATTGTTTGAACGCGCGCAACAAAGCCTTAATCAGTTCACGGAAAAGCATCTGCAGTTTTATTACCGCCAGGTTCTGCAGCAGGATAAACAATCCACCCCGGACAACGCGGTGTACTTAAAGCTGTTATTAAACCCTCAGGCCAACAGCACGATTCAATTTGAGCAGGGAGCTGAATTTAGTCCCGGTGACGACCCTGACTTTAAGCCGATCGTTTACCGCAGTCTTTACCCGATCGAGGTTACGGATGCCGAGGTGTCGCACATCTTTAACCTCACGCTACAGCGCGATCCGCTCGTGTCACCCGAAAAAGAGACGGGTCTGGTATGCGGGGTTAGCGGGCAACAGGTGCAGGTGACGGCTGGCGCCAGCGGTGATAATTTCCCCAAAGCTCAGCGGTTCAATATCTTCAACAACAAATATAAAACCGAAGACAGCACCCAACCGATGGGGTTGATTATCTCCGACCCCTTATTTTCTATGCAGCAGGGTAACCGCATTATCGAAATCGTGGTGCATCTTAAAGAGGTGCGTTCGAGCATCGTTGCTCAGGAATTACTGGCCGTGGATGATAATAAGCAAACCGCCGCCGCGTTAAGCCGAATATTTGCGCAGCTGCTCTCCGTGCATAGCCATCTGTTCGAAGACTGGGCTGCCCGCATAACCGCCAGGGGCCTGACAAAACAGATTAGTCAGGAAGAGCTTAGCCAGTTTCGTCAGCTCAGAGCGTCACAGCGAGTCTGGGTCGCCTACAAATTATTTTATCTGCAAACGCTGCACTATATCTGTTCAACCCCGGAGAAAGGGGTGCAGTACGGTTTATCAAAAACAGACCTGCTCTTTCGTATCATCGGTCAGATGGTAAGCCGACGCTGCCTTTATACGGCGCCATGGTTAACCCAAACGGATATTGCAACCGCCCTGACCGCTTTAAAACCGATTCTTGCCACCGATCCTACGGCTTACACCACCATTGAAGAGCTGCTCAGTCACTCCTCTACAGCCGCTTTTTACCAGTTGTTCCAGGGCGTTTTTCATATTGAAGCTTCAACTGAAAACGGTTGGGAGGTGCTTGATAAGGTAGAAATTTACCCCTGCACCAGCCATGAGTGCCAGGCGGGGTTCAAGGTGAGATGTCATATTGATACCGGCTTTGCGCCCGTGGTCCCGCGTCAGGCCCATCTCCCTCACAGCGCATCGCTAAAAATAACCCTGAAGCGGCAAAGCAACTGCTTCCCCTACGCCATTTTCCGTGATTTTGAATTATCAAAACTGGTGATGACAACCCAGGTAAGCGGCGTAACCCAGATGCAGTTATTTAACCCTGAAGGGCAAGTTGACTCCTCACAGCCCTTCTTCTTATTTGGCTCTCAGCCTTATGTTGACGCTTATGTGGTTATGGCGAACGAAGAGATTGCCCGCAAATCCATCAGTCAGCTATCGCTGCACCTGGACTGGGGAGGCCTGCCTCGGAGTTCAGACGGTTTCAAACAGTACTATGCGCAATATTCTTACCCCTACAGCAACGCCAGTTTTCAGATGCGTGCTGAAGTACTCAGCAACGGGCAGTGGGTTGAATTCGGCCCCGCAGACTTTGCGTTATTTACCCCGGCACGCGGCGCGCTACATCATGACCGGCATCTTCATTTCTCAAACATGAGAAATGGCTACACCCCCGTGACCCGCCCCTGGCCGAAAACGCCCTATAGCAACCAGTCTGGCTTACGTAACGGGCTGTTTAAGCTTTTGCTCACGGGCCCGGAACCGGCATTCGGTCATAAAGACTATGCGCCCTTACTGAGCGACACGCTGACCTATAACGTCACCAAAAAGCATAAAAAGATCCTGCCCAATCAGCCCTATACGCCGTTAGTCACCCATATTTCCATCGACTATTCGGCGCAATCAACCATTGATTTATTAAGCGTCGACGCGCACAGCCAGAGTGAGATCCTGCACCTGCACCCGTTTGGCGAAAACGTTATTTATCCGCCCAGGCAAACCCGCCAGCTCCACCGGCCTCGGTTCTTCCCGAACTACCAGGAGGATAGCCACTGTTTTATCGGTATCACCGCCAGTGAGCTGTCGGGATATTTAAATATTTTCTTCGTATTTGACGGTAGCTCCCGGCTGCTGATGCCCTGGCCATCCACCGCCTATCGCTGGTATTACCTGGTGGATAATCAATGGCAGGCGCTCAACCCGCATCAGATTATTCATGATACTACCCTCAATTTTCTGACGACCGGCATTGTCACCTTAGATCTGCCGAATGACATCAATACGGACCACAGCGTGATGCCGTCGGGCCTGTTTTGGCTGCGCGTCAGTACCAACAAAGGGGTCGACCGATATCCTGACTGTCTGCATGTCGCCACGCACGTGGTGAAAGTCACCGGCAAAGGCGCACCCCTCACCGACGATGGCATCACCCCGCTCCCGTTTTCTGCCTGGCGCAGCACGCCGCGAAAAGCCAATCTGGCCGCTATTGCGCAACTCAATGCGATGATCAGGATCCCCGAAGTCGAGAGCGAACAGCACTTTCAGATGCGGGTGAGCGAAAACCTGCGTCATAAAGGCAAGGCATTAACTCCCTGGGATTACGAACACCTTATTCTGGAAAATTTTCCCGAAGTCGGTTCCGTACACTGTTTCCCTACGCGCAGCTACTACTCTCAGGGCCGGGAGCCTGGCCGCGTACTGGTTATCGTGACGCCGCTCCATACCGCCTGCGATCACTCGCTCTGCTCGCCGAAGCAGTTAGATTCGTCATACCTGCTCGCTATTCGTCGTTTCCTGCTGTCCGTCTCGCGCTCACACGTGCAGATAGAAGTGCGTAACCCCGGCTACGAAAAAATTCAGATCCGCTGCAAAGTCACGTTAAAAGAGGGGGTCAGTCATGGCCCTGCGTTACGAAGACTGGAATACGCTATCAAAGCACAGCTATGCCCCTGGGAGGCGGATACCCTGAACACCGGGCTAGGGTTCTGCTTATCGCTTGAGAAACTCAGCGCCTTTATTCTCAGGCAACAAAACGTCGTTAAGGTCAGCGCGCTCTCCGCGCTGAAAATTAGCCTTGATGAAGATACCGAGTACAGCCTGCAGGACAGCGCGGCGACCAGTCAGCCAATACGCGCTGCCTTTCCATGGTATTTGTTGATTCCGGAAGAGCATCAGTACATTCAAATTTCACCCGATAACCTTTCCCATAAACCGGTGACCGTCGGCATTGGCGAACTGGTGATCGGGGAGCAATTTATTGTCAGCACATCCACAACGTCTAACCCTAAAGGCACTCCAAATAATGGCTAAACGTAACAGAAGTACGCTTAAGAATTATTTTCGTCATGGGACCATGCCGTCAGCGGAGCATTTTTCAGACTTAATAGATTCATGCGTTAATCAGAGTGATGAAGGCTTTATCAAGCCAGCGGAGACGGGCCTGCAGCTCAGAGCATTAGACCAGCAGCACCTGCTGAGTTTTTATCAGCAAAATAGTCCTGATACCCCGCTGTGGCACGTTGGATTTGCCCCACAAAGCATTAACCTGCAGGTTTTCGCCAACCCGGTGGCGGATATCACTGATGAGAGCCCTGAGGGCGGCGAAACGGTACAGGCCATCAGTCTGTCGATGACTCCCAAAGGACAGGTGGGGATTAATAACGCAGCGCCCCGGCAGGCGCTGGATGTCAACGGCACCATTGCCTCTCAGGGCCGGATGGGCAGCGCGATGATTGATACGCCGGTTCCCGCTGACGGCGAATGGCACGATATTACCCCTGAGCTTGAAGGGTGCCATATGTTCGAAGTGGTCGCCGGGATTGGCATCCGCTACAGCGGACGCTATGCGCTGGCGCACGCTATCGCCATTAATACCTGTGCACCCAATAAACGCTGGTGGCACTGGGGAGATAAAAATCCCATCCATATGACTCAGGCATTTTTTCACTCTTCTGCCGATAAAATCCAGCTGCGCTGGCGTCAACAAAATCACCGGGGCACCCTGCGCCCTTACGCGTTGCAAATTCGCACCAATACGCCATTCGGCGCAGACCAGACCATTCAGTACCATATAACGCAATTATGGAATGACCCCTTTATGCAGCAGTGCCAGCACGTGGCGACCGGGGAGTAAATTCAATAATGTCTAAGACTATTTCGAAAAAACGCCATAATGATAATCCGAATAGTTTTGAACATCTTTACCAGCTTGGCCTGACCTACATTCAGCAGCTGAGCGGCCATCTGTGGACTGACTACAATACCCATGATCCGGGAATGACGATCCTCGAGCAGGTGTGCTATGCCCTGACCGACCTTATCTACCGCTGCGAGTTTGAGGTCACCGACTATCTTAGTGAGCCTACGGGAAACATTGATTACCGGGCGCATGGGTTAGCCCTGGCGCAGGAGATCATCCCGTCCTGGCCCCAGCAGCCTGAAGAGTATGAAGCATGGCTACTGGCCCGGCTTCCCGAGCTGGATAAAGTGTGGCTGCGCGACAGCGAACATGCCCCGCAGCTGGGTATCTACACCCTCAACGCGCAGCTCAACCACTTTTACGCATTAAGCCAGCAGCGCGACACGCGTTCGGTTTATAACCAGCAGCATGCCGCCATTCAGCGCATTCGCCACGAATTTTATCGCGTGCGGGCCGTGGGTGAGGATTTGGCCGCCATTGAATTAACCGGGCAGCATCCCCTGACGCTCACCGCCGTCATCCACATTAGCGATGATATTGCGGATGTGACCTGGCTTGCCGCCTGCATCTACAACCAGATCGGCCAGTGGCTTGCGTCGAACGCGCAAAACACACCTGTTGATGTCATCAAGGACGCTCTGCTCGCCGGGGACGGGATCCTGCAAATCGATCGTCTGGAATTTGTCCAGCATGACGACAACGTCGGTCAGGGTAAGCCGGAGCTCGTTGATACTATTGCGCCTTTTTCTTATCTGCTGCTGCCGAAAGCCTCCACGCATTCAGGTATTGAGATCGTTCAGTTCCAGCATCCGGTCAACATTGACTACGCCGATCTGGCCATTCAGATAGAGCAGATCCAGTACCAACAGCGTTCAGCCCAGCTCAAAGCGGCCATCCCCTCCGCGCTGCCCACGGGGCAATATTTTGATTTCAGACGTTATGAATCGATCCAAACCCTGTTCCCGAGGAACTACCATTTAGCGCCGGGAACGCCAAACCATTACCATGCGCAGCAGCAGGCGCAACGGCATCAGCTGCGCAGCTACCTGCTGCTGTTTGACCAGCTGATGGCGAATTTTTGTGATGATATCGCCGGGTTAAACGCCCTGTTCTCGCTGTCATTAACCAGCGGGCACACCTATCACGCCCATCGCCTGCAGGATGATGAGTTTTATAATATCGATAAACATTACCCTCGTGACGCCAGCGCAAATCTGGAGCTCCTGCGCGCCCGGCTTGATGATTATCCGCAACGCAAGAACCGTATTTTTAATTATCTGCTTGCCCTGTATAGCGAACGCTACCCAGAGTGGCTGCACCGCCAGTTCAACCCCTATTTTTCTGCCGAAAGCTTAGAAAAACAGCTCCTCAAATATAAACAGGCCTTTATTCTGAATATCGTCACCATGACCAATGGTCGGGGAATTGGCGATAATTTACTCCATCCCACGCATCAGGGCGGATATTGCCAGCGCCTTGGGTTACTGCTGGGGTTATTCCCCAAGGCCGACGCCTCAGAGGGGTACGCGCAGGCGCTGGCCAGATACTCATTATACCCGCTGTCAGACCAGCACTATTTCGGTCGCGATAGCGGCAAACAAGCGCGGTGGTTAACCGACCCCGAAACGCAAGCGGCGCTTCTGCCCGTCGCGGAAAACCCCTTAACGGAATACCCAAATGACGCTGATATTCAGGACAGGCTATTAACCGCCCCTCTTTTCCGCGAGCAAACCCTGCCCGATGCGCTGTTGCAGTTTGGTATTGATAACCGCCGCTACCGTCTGCTCTCACGCCAGGATCATGGCTATCATCAGCTCTTTTTTAGCGTCGATCTCGACGGTAGCAGGCAATGGTTCCCTATAGCCAGCCACCAGGACCAACAGGCACTCACCCTGCTGTGCCATCAACTGCAACGCTGGCTCGTGCAACTCAACCGGGACAGCGAAGGGCTGTACGTCGTTGAGCCGATTTTACTGCGCACTGAAGAGACCAGCGCATCGTTAAGCGACTACGCCAACCGGGTGATTCTGGTTTTACCGGGCTACACCGCGCGCTTTAGCAACCTCAGATTTCGCGAACAGGTGGAGCAACTCATCATTGAAAACAGCCCGGCACATCTGTTGACGCAGTGCCGGTGGCTTGATTTCGCGATTTTTAGCCAGTTCGAAACGCTGTATAGCCAGTGGCGCCAGGCAAAATCCGCCGCCTTACAGCACAAAGCGCGCCAGCCGGAGTGTGATGCCATTGCTCAGCAGCTTTACCTGCTGATACAAAGCGCAGGCACTGAGACAGACGGGGTAGAGAGCCGATGAGCCAGCGCCACAAAATCAATCACCTCAGCCTCGAATGTGATTTCACCGGCTTTGCCGATGCGGAAAACTTTGAGTCACGTGCCGCTCAGTGGGTGGTTCAGCAGTTTCTCCCGGTGATGGAGACGGTATTTGACGAGATCTGCCCTGAGCATCAAACCCTGGTTCTCGACAGGCTAACCCTCGATCTCGGCACGTTCAGCGCCAGCAGCTTTTACCAGGCGGCGCCCGAAAAACTCAGGCAGTTGCTACAGGCAACGCTGCGCTCCCAGCTGCACGCCAGCCAACAGGCCTCAGACGCCGCTGAACCCTCTTCGTCTGCTATGCAGGTGTTGAGCCAGCAGCAACAGCGCTGGAACCTGCTCTGGCAATTCCTCAGCACCGGCACGCTGCCGTGGTCGGCTGCCGGTGAACAGACGCTGGAAACCCTCGGCTTATCTGAGATGCTGGCCGAGCATTCCGCGCGATTAATTAACCAACTCAATCACGCACACCGGCCTGAACAGATATTGCAGCGCGTCGTTGAGCAATTCCCCGACGGCCACATTGCGGCGCTATTGCCGTCGTTAACGGCGGCGCAGCAATGGACAATCATGTCGCTGCTGTTAGCGCATCCTAAAAGTCGACGGGGGGAATTAGCCGACCGGCTGGCACTGGCGTGGTTTAACCGTTTCACACAGGCTTTCGCCCAACACAATTTAGCCCCGCTTCTTGCCGACTGGGAAAAGCTGCTGCAGCAGTTTTCACCACAGCTGATTAAGGTCCTTTACCAGCGGCATAGCGATAGCCAGCTTCCCTGGGTTTTGCTGCGTGACCTGAAGCAAACCGCGCGTTTGCAGCTACTTCGCGTATTAACGCCGCAGGAATACCCCTTTTTGCAGGCAATATTGCATATGCCGGAATGGTGGTCGCCGAAACAGCGCACCGATGCGGCAACGGCGCCTGTTCAGAACGAGCAGGCATTATCCCCAGCAGATCCCATCGGGCTTTTATCGCCGTCACAAATCCACCAGCAGCTGTGGCTGTTTACGCTTCAGTTCCTGCTTATCAATCGCGGCAGCGCGTTCAACCGCCAAAGCTATATGTCTGGCCTCGTTGTGCAGATGGCCCGTTCGCAAAACCAAAAGGCCGATGCGCTGCTGGCGTCGTTAATTTCAACGCTTAACAGTACGACCATCGACAGCGCGCTGCGGGGGCAACTACTGGATTTGCTCCACACCATCGAGCCAATCGTTGCATCAACGTCGTCTTTAAAAACGCCGGAAAGAGCTGAAACCCACATTTTTGACGCTGCGGTGCAACAGGCGGGCGTCAACGCAGCGCCATTTGCCGATATTAACGCACTGCTGCTGGCGCTCAGTTCGGGCCAGGAACAGCAGCTCCTGCGCTACTGGCCGCCTGTTTCGTCGCCGTTTGCAGCCCTGCTACGCTGGTGTGGTCAGCTTGAGTATATTCGCCGTCACTGGGCCGAAACCTATTCTGCTAAAACCTTAGCGTCGCTGGTCGAGGTACTGGAGCCACTGGCGACGCCATTATTACGCCTTATCGCCGAACAGCGCCTGTTTGCCTGGCAGGGATCCAGGAGCTCAGAACGCGAGACGGCAGCAATGCTATGGCAAATCACCTTCGCCTTTCTTATCGTGGAAAGCGGCGGCGCATTTACCCCTAAAAACTACCTCCGCTATTTAATCCAGCGGATAGCGGCCTGGCGTAATATCGCTTTTAGCGACCAGCTTGAAGCTCTGCGAAATAACGCACTTAGCACCGGAGACCTTTCTCTGGCAGGCACGACCTTGAGCGCTCTGCTGGACGAACTCAACCCTGACCGGTTCCCTGATGAGTCCACTCAGGATTCTGAGTCGTCTCCTTCTCTCTTTCAGCTAGCGCTTGCACCATCACTGACAAGCGACCTCTCGTTGACGCAGCTGGCGGACATTGAAGAGATCGTCACGACGTTACAAAGCGCCAGTCAGACGTTGTGGGACAGCAAAATTACCCGGTGGCAGCGCGATTACGGACCACGACTGGCTCAGCTTATTCTCAGCATCGGGCTTTCCGTTTCCAGCATAAAGCGCTGGGTGGCGCATTTCGATGACTCAGCTCTGTTGACATTAACCGCCATTATCAATTCTTCGGCCACCGGGACCGTACGGGAGATTATTCATCAGAGCCAAACCCTCGGAACGGCCATTAGCCACACCTCAAATTCGCCTGATGCCAGCCCTACCCGCAATAGAAGAAACGCGCTATGGGAGCTGTCGCTGCACTACGTGATAAGCCGCCGAGGAAGTGAATTTAATCAGTACCAGTATTTGCTGAATATCACCGAACAGCTTTCTGCCCGCTATCAGGTGCGCGTCGAAGTGTTAATTAACGAGTGGTTAAGCCTGAGCGATAGCGGCTTTTTATGGCGCCAGCAGTTGATTGATCTTGTCGGGCAACATACGCAGCCTCCGGTCACCGCACATCAGCTGCTGGCAAATATTCAATCCGATGACCAACATAGGGTCATCAGTGAGTCGCAGCGCCGACTCGTACAGCATTATGCCGCCATCAATACTCCGGCACTGGCAACACAGCTGCAGACCTGGAATAGCGTCCAGCTCACGCGGCTGGTCCGCAGTATGCAGCCGACAATCGGTGAGCGCACCCTGGCGCTGCTCCCTCTGCTGCTGGCGATCGTCCGGCAGTTCAGGTTGACCCTGCACTGGTTTTACCCCCTGCTGCTCAGCAATGACTGCCCCGCCACCCCGGAGCAATGGCTGCAACGCCTGCTGCGCCAGATGAACAGACATAATGCTGCACCGGACGCTGAGCACTCCCTTCAACTGCAGCAGTTTATTCTCAGCAGCAACCTGATTCATCAGCCGCTGGCGGAACGCAAACGGTGGTTAGATAGCCTTCTCCCCGAGGAGAGATTACGCGAAGGGTTGCAGCTGTGGTTTGACGGTAAAGCGCCCGCGCCAGCGACCGGCTGGTTGGTGAGCCTGGCGCAGTACCCGATGCAGCATTCTCTACGGCAATGGTTACAGCGCATGCTGGCAAATCCGCGTCATATGCAGCGCTGGCTGGAGGAAATCGCGCCGCAGGCACATCAAGCGCTGCTGTTGCCAACGCTCACCAGCACAACGCTTGCGTTACTGGCCCTACGCCAGGCGTTCTGCCAGCTTTTTGCCTCACCAAAACGGGGCGAATACCTGTTCTGGCAAACGCTCTATCGCCAGCACTGGCTCAAAGGGATCGCCATCACCGCCGGGCCTTTCCTAGATGCTGTTCTCCTCGAATTAAATCAGCGCTGGCGCAGTCACAGCCATCAGGACACCACGCCCGACGACGCGTCGGTTGCGGTGCTGATTGGTCGATTACTGCCGCTTATATCCTCGACATCACAGCGAAAAACGTTAGAACACATTGCACGGCGTAGTGAACAGAAACCGCCGGATACCCCGGCGTGGGCGGCGCAGCTGAATCATCAGCAAGTCGAAATCAAACAGCTTATCGAGGCCATTGATATGACAGGCAAGGACATGAAGAAAGACGCGGGGACACCATGGGAAAAACCAGAGGATAACGCCGCCGTCAGCACGGAACCCGTTACCGTTCACAATGCAGGATTAGTTATCGCTTCAGTCTATATTCCCATGCTATTTCAGCGGCTGGCACTGACCGATGGGCGTAAGTTTGTGGATAACCAGGCGCAGCTGCAGGCGTTGTTCTGCCTGCAGTGGATGACGAATAACACCAACAGCGCGCCTGAATATCAGCTGTTGCTGAATAAGGTGCTCTGCGGAGTGGCGCCCTCCACGCCCATCCCACAGCAGGTGGCACTGCCGGAAGGGGCCGAGCAGCTTATCGAAGGATTGCTCACGGCCATTATTGCCCACTGGCGGGTCTTAGGAAAAACCTCGGTCAGCGGGTTGCAATCCACCTTTATTCAACGTGACGGTATGCTCAGCCTTACCCCTGAACACTGGCAGTTGAACATCATCCCCGGCACCTTTGACATGCTGCTCGACCAGCTGCCGTGGAGTTTTCAGACCATTAAATACCCCTGGATGGATGTCCCTCTGTTTGTGTCATGGCGCTAAGGATAAAACAATGATAAATCCTGGTTTCAGTCTGTTATCGCTTATTCGTCAGCCCACGACGCGCCTTGCCAGACAGGTCATCAGCGGACTTCTGTTTGGCGGCCTGCTGTGCACGCTGCCAACGACGGGCTACGCCGCGCAATACGGTTTGGTCGACAGCGCCCAGCCGTATAAAACGTGCAGCAAGCAGCTAACGGCGAACGATAAGCGCTATCTGGGGAAAGAGATACAAACGCGGCTTGCCTCTCTTTATCAGAACAATGCCGATTTTCAGGCCCAGTTGCAAAGAGGCCAGCGGCTCAACGACGGCGTCGTCGGCCCCACCACGCGCTACTGGCTGGACTATTTCTGCAATGAATTTGCGTTCAACGTTCCCGAAACATCCAACGATCAGCACCAGGTATTTGTCGATTCGCTGATGCTGGAGTTAAACCTCGCCGCCCAGCGAAATACGCTTTATTCGACGTGGCGCACGGCAATAACGCCCCCGCAGCTGCTTTCTTTAACGTCCTCTGAGATAGAGATAGAACTCGGTCTCAAACGCGCGGCCCCCGATAAAAACGCTGATACGTCAAAACCTGAAGAACCCTCTGTTCCAGAAAAGCCCAACAGCAATACAGCCCCTTATTATTACCAACTGGCTAAGAAAGATTTCGCCAGTCTGGAGCAGCGTAAGACCGTACTGGCCAGCCTGGTGAAATTAGAGAAGCAGCAGTTCGATCAGCGCAGCCAGCTGTACAATCAGCTCAGCGACTTATTCGATCAGCTTAATATTACCCAGACGCCAGGTCCGAATATTGATAGCTTAATTAAATCCAGCATCATTGAGATCCCGCATCCCAGCACCAGCGCCTCGACGAGCACCAGCACCAGCACCAGCACCAGCACCAGCACAAACACCACCCCGTCCACTAGCGGTGAAGAAGTTGATAGCAGCGCAGAAAATCACAACATTGATGATACCAGTGCCAGTCCCCCTGTCCCATCCACGCAGATAATTGAGACCAGCACACAAAGCGATACTCAAACGACAGCGCCACAGCTGGTGTGGCAGTTGGATCCCGAAGCATTAGGTAAAACCATCGCCGATTTTAAGCTAACCGTTCCACCGGAAGAAATATTGAAAGCGCTTGCGCCGCTTCAGGATGAAGTTTTTCCCAGCCTCTATCTCTTTCAGATGGCGATTAATGAGTTGGGCATTAAACCCGACGATCTGCAGAACTATGACATGTTCAATATGAAAAAAGGCCCGATCCCTATTCATGCCGAAGCGCTACAGTGGGTCGCCCCAGCGGACTGCGGGTGTCAGGACACCGTCAAATCGATATTCACAATGGGGACTTTTTATGGCTTTTATCCTTACTGGCAGCATCTCGTAAAAGGGCAAGCCATTGATTTTAGCCGCTTAGACCGTATTGGCTACGTGGGTGCGGTGATGAAACCGGAAGGAGAAGGCAATACGTTGGTGCTGCCACAAAACTGGTTAGCCGATCAAAAATTCAGCCAGTTTATTCAGACGACCCATCGTTATCGCACGAAGCTCGACCTGGTGGTAACGACGCCAAGGGATCTCTCCCGGAGTCAGCTGATCGGGCTGTTTACCGACGATATGGTCAAACAGCTGGTTGAATCCGTTACTGCGCCTATGGATAAATACGTCATCAATAATCTGCTGCCGTGGATAAGCTTCGGGCTCGAGGGCGTGCCGACGATGGCCGATGGCATTACGCTGGATATCGACCTTTCCATCCTCAACACCCCAGAAAGCAAGCAGGCCTTTTTCTCATTCCTGGACAAACTTAAGGTTGCGCTCCGTCAGAGCGAGCACCGCCACTCCAGCGTCAGTGAATTAGATGGTGAACTCACCAGCAGCGATAAATATTATCTGAACGTTATCGTCCCCACAAAAGAGGTCGTCGAGAGGAATAAGAGTTTTTTTAAATTCAATGATTTCAATGAATTATCAAAAAGAACCAACCTGCTGATCGCTCGCCCAGGCTCGCCGACAAAATTCGATACAGCCGGTGACGAACTCGACCAGATAAAAGGCTTACAGCGATGGTTAAGCAAACAGTCAGATCAGCTTGACGTCCAGCAGGTGTACAAACGGCTGGTTCCTATGCTTATCAGCGAAGATAACCGTAATGAAACGCTTGCCCTGACTCAACTGGTCAATCTCTCCAGTTGGAGCTTTTTGGGCGCTGGCTACTGGCCGCTGCCGTTAAGCGACGTCAATGAGAAGCTGATTGATAAAACTTTCTTCCCGGAAGCGCAGCAGTACCCACCGCCTATTAATCAGGTGCTGAACAGCGTCAGCCAAATGTTAAACTGGATCTGTATTCATCGCTGGGAGCTAAGAGCCGGTTTGTTTGTGTCGTTCCTCTTTATTCTGTTGCTGCTGATAATCTGCATCTGGTCGTTCCCACTGAGAAAACACCTGAGCCGCTTACCGTTTGTGGCGCTGACGTCGCTGTCTATTAGCGGACTGATGCTGGTATTTGTCGCCGACCCCGCGTTTCAGGCTTATCAAGGGCCTATTATGTTAATTTTTATAATAGTAATGGGCTGGATATTATTTGCGGTCAGGATGGTGAGGAAGGAAGGGGATAAGCCGTAAAGGGTGATATTTCAGCATGGGGATAACTGACGGAAGTCTTATCCCCGTGCTTGTTTATGCTAGTTTTTGTGTGCATAAACAATGGTGCGCCAAAGTGATTTTTTCTGGGAAGACAGGAAAAATGCAATGCCTTACCTATCGCAGCTTGAATAACTGGCTCTATTAATAGTGATTATTATTTTCTATAAAACTTTAGTGATGGCCTGTTATAAATGGGTTTAGTCCCTTATAAATTGCATTAGATATATCTATATCACCAATGTGTTTGGCTTCCTTGTAGGGGCTTCCACTTGTTAAAGGTGCACCCTCAGTAACACTTCCCTCTGGTAAAGTAAAGGCGAAAACAAAACTCCCCCTATCTTTATAGGCATCCTGACCCAGAAAAAGATTAAGGTGAGCTTCCTCTGGGTTAAATGTTTGTCTTCCTGGCGCAACATAAATTCCTGGGGAACTACCTGGCCTATTTCCAAGAAGCTGACTTCTATCTTCAATTATTCCTGCCTGAAGAATGGAAATAAAATTATCTTGATT
Organism: Pectobacterium polaris; assembly: GCF_002307355.1. NCBI lineage: Bacteria > Pseudomonadati > Pseudomonadota > Gammaproteobacteria > Enterobacterales > Pectobacteriaceae > Pectobacterium > Pectobacterium polaris. The sequence continues at coordinate 3,602,535 of NZ_CP017481.1, forward strand.
TGTAAAATGAAGATAAACAGAACCTGTAGAAATCCTTTCATCAAGTGAAGGAACTTTTCCACCTGTAGGATGCCATTTATTTTCACCTTTTGATTTTTCAATATTCAATAGATTAACGAAATCATAAAACCTTATAACATCTCTAATGATCGCGCCTCCATTTTTGGATTGCACAGACTCTTCAATGTTCAAATACATCTTATCCAAAAAAGCAACATTGTCGGGTGAAATTTCCTTTGCCTTAGTAAGTTTGGGTAGAATATTATACTTTATGTAGACTTCATCTATAACACGCTGAAGCACCGGATTTGTAGTAGCATTATTCTCTATCTTTTGCAGCTTTCGTTGCGAAACCGATTTAGGTCTATTATCCGTAAACCCAAAAACTTTATTCAAATTGTTTTTCTTTTGAGAAAAATAATCAGTAACAACTCCGTTACATTTTTCTTTAGAACCGCCATCTTGTTTAAACATACCACATACCTTTATAAGTTGTAATTTTAATATTCAACAATAATTAAAACACTACCAAAAAAAACAGAGATAGAAGTGTACTTATAACATATATTAAACAAGTTCTAATCGAGAGCCACAAACGTTAATAAAAATTAAGTGAGTTAATAACTTGATTAACTTTCTTCGTATCGACTGTGGAGGCCCCAAGAAGTTCATTCAGTTCACTCGCTTGTTCCTTAGGCCATTTGCCGGTGATCGCTGCATACCGAGCCAGGATCATTTCTAATTTAGAGTGTTCCAATACGGTAGCTTTATCTGCATTGTGTGCATCTTTAACATAATCTATACTCTGCATATTATCAACCATACGTTTATAGGAATCGTTGGCTTGCCCCAGTGCGGTTGAGCTAATATGTGAATATTTTTTATTGCGCAATTGCTGACCGTAACCGAGTTGATTTATCTGAACGGCGTTACTAACAGCATTTTTTCCTTCAGTCAACGACACTCCAATTGAATTAAAAGGTCTGTTGGCTAACTCTTTGTGATAGCCAGTCTCACCAGTTAGTAACCCACGTTGCATATTTCGATATTGATCGGCGTTCATATTTGTTTCATCAGGTGTAGAACTGGAACCTGTCCCTATGTGATCACGATGTAAAGCCTTCACCTCCTGGTAAGCAGGGGCTATGTTTTCAAGTACTTGTGCATCTGTCGATTCACCTCGTGGTAAAAATCCACCAGACAGTACCGCGTACCCAATAGTATGTTCAGATTCATGAGTTGAACCTGATACAGCTATACCCTTAATATTCTTTAAACGTTTCTGTTCACAGCTCTTTGCACCATGTTGACCGATTATATATTTCATTTTCCCTGTCGGAAGTCCTTTTATTACCCGTTTATGAAAATCAGCTTTTTTTATCTTCTTTTTAACATCTTCGGATGGTGCCTTTTTAGCCTCTTTATTTTTCACACACTGAACTGATTCATTAAAAACCTTTCGCAACTGAACCAACTCTATTGATTGAGGTCGATTATCAACAAAACCAAAAGCTTTCTTTGTATTGCTTTTCTTTTGAACAACACAATTAGCTTTAATCGTTTTCGGATTATTTGATTGTATATACATATCTAAAACCTTTATATTTTTTCTTGATTGGACGTTATAGATTTTGTTCAGCACCTATAACGACCAGTTTAATTTAATGGCTTTTAGGTTTCGTCATGAGCTTACAAGATTATCAGTATAGCCCCTTGTGAATAGGAACAACCGTGAGCTCATTTTTTTGTGCTATCCCATAACTGAGGAAGATTATCCTGAATCAGATCAAAGAAATAAGTATCTATAGTGGAAATACTGAATAAAAAATTACTCATTGATGTATTCGAAAATAAGGAATCTGAGATTATTTCCTCAAAACGTCCCCAAGCCTGATTTCCGATTACGTCATGAATACCACTTAAAATACTATTCATATCATGAGTAGTACCATTATAGTTATATGTCCCAGATTCCCTGAATTCAGATAACTTTTTGTCTTTGAACATTTCTCTCTCGTCATCGCTATCATTATCAGAATCTGTATCAACTTGATGAAGGTCGGTAAAATTAGCTTCAGTTTGCGTTTTACTCATCAATTGAAACCAAAACTCTGCACCATCGCCTTCAGCTGTAGATGCTGGTTTGTCCACCTTGGTTTGCTTGTGTCCATATCCAGGCACATCCCACTTTGTTTTTTTGATTAATTTATATCCGTATTTAGGCACTGTTTTATAAAGTCCATAAATACCTTTATAACTTTGCTTATTAACTAATCCCATTCTAACAATCGAGCCTATTTCTTCTTTTTTTTGACAATTTCTAAAAAATGAATCCAACATCTCTGAAGTCAAAGCACCTTGGGTTTTATTTCTATTACCTGTGTGAGGGAAATTGAAATGTATTACATCGAATCCCCCACTATGGCTAGTTGCATCCACACCATGTTGAACATCTACACTATGATCCAATAATGAACCGGTATTGCCTCGTGTATTTGGATACAATCTTTCAACGGTTTCCCCACTTTCATATGATGTAGCCATTGTATGCCCACCAAAGTTGGGGTGTCTTCCGACATAGGAGTGTGAATAACTAAAGTCCGCCTCTCCATACATCACTCTTGAGGGCGGATATATCCCATCATCATATTCCTGATTATGTCTAGTAATATCAGGTTGGAACTCTGGTGGATCAGACCATACTTCGCCAACGGGAAACCATTTAAATAGATAATAGTTCCATTTCCATTTACTTAATTGGAGCACGTCAGATCTTTCTATTTTTCCAAACTTGCCTTTAGGTGATTGATGATGTTGCTTTAGTTGTAGGTTATTATTCGCCATCTCTTGCAACTTTCTTCTCTGAATTGTTTCAGGCCGATTATCAAAAAGTTGAAAAGTAGCCCCCCCCCCGCTCATCATTTTTGATTGGTCATACGAAACAGTTTTACTTTTATTTCCTTTCGGCTTATCTACGTATTTATACATATATAAAACCTTTTAATTTTTATTTCTCGCATTTTATCGGTTGTTTTCAGCTACCTATAACAACTCGGTCACCGTAGAACGATATTTATTAAGCCTATTTATCCTCCCCCCCGCAACGCCCTTCCCCCCAGCACATCCGCCTCATGCTCCAGCGCCGGACTATCATTTACCGCCATTCCACCAACGGAAGTGGTTGCCGCCACCCGGCCCTGCGCCTGCTGCACCACATGCCCCAGTTCATGCGGCAGATGTTTTTCCTGGCCGGAAGCAAGGTGAATATCGCTGCCCTGCGCATAGGCATGGGCCTGCACGGCGGCCGGTTTTGATGAGTTATAATGCACCCGGACATTATCCAGGCTCATGCCGCTAAGGTTTTCCATCCCGTTTTTCAGGTTATCGGGCAGCCCGGTTTTATTGGGTTGTCTTTGTACGGTCTCAGCACGATTGTCCTTAAGAGCGGCCGAAACATGGCTCGCTTTGCGCTGGGATACCGCCTGGCGGGTTGATTGCTGCTGTGGCTTCTGTTTTGTAAACATAATAACCATCCTCGTTATCAATCCAGCTGTGTCAGCCAGTTAGCTTTCCCACTTGCCTGCTGCCCGTGGTTCGACGGCGTATTTATTCAAAAAACATTTTGTTATCTTTTCTGAACTCCTGGCGAATGCTGGCAATAATGTCGTCCTGATTCACTTTACGTTCCCCTCGCTGAATGGCGATTAATGCGCACTGGCGCAGGACGTTAATAATTTGCCCACCGGCAACCTCATAGCGGTCAGCAATGGCGGGTAAATTGACATCGTCAGCAAGATCGCACGCGCCGTGAAAGGCGTTTTGCCATAGCAGCAGCCGCTCTTTAGGACCAGGAATAGTAAACTGCACCATGCTCTGAAAGCGGCGGGTAAACGCCTCATCCATATTGGTTTTCAGGTTAGTGGCGATAATCACCGTGCCGGGAAAATCTTCTATCTTTTGCAGTAAATAGCCCGTTAGCTGGTTGGCATGCCGGTCGTTGGATGAACTGACCTCCGAGCGTTTACCAAACAGCGCATCCCCTTCGTCAAAAAACAGGATCCACTCTTTGTAGCAGGCGGCATCAAACACGCGGGATAAGTTTTTCTCGGTTTCACCAATGTATTTTGACACCACCATAGAGAGATCGACGCGATAAACGTCCCGCTGCGTGGCCTTGCCCAACAGCGCGGCGGTCAGGGTTTTACCTGTCCCCGGCGGGCCAAAGAACACCGCCCGATAACCCGGTTTCACCTTTTTCGCCAGCTGCCACTCGTTCATCAACGTGTGGCCATGTTTAAGCCACGCATGCAGCTCTTCAATCTGCGCCATCACGTCAGCATCCAGCACCAGATCTCCCCATTCCAGTGGCGACTCCAGCAGATGAGCCGGGAAGCTGGCGCTTAATTCCGGGCGCAGGCGCTCACCGGTCGTAAAATAGTGCAACCACTCTTCATTTAAGCGATAAATACCGGCCCATTTGGGCACCCCATCATCAACGGACAGCAGTTGGGTGACCTGTTCCGCCATCAGGCGATGTTTATTCGAGAAAATAGCCTGAACATGAGCGCGCCAGTCGGGGTCATTGGCGCTAATAAGAAAGTTGAGCGTCTGCCCGGTGGGAATAAAACCGCTAAAGGCTTTATCACTGACGCCGCCAAATTCCGTAAAGGGACGATCGATAAGGCTGTTAAGCCCAAAGAATATATCGAGGGTATCGGGTTTCACGCCCGGCGCCATGGCAAGCGCCAGGGCCAGACGGTCAAAAATAGAGAGTTGCCAGTCAATAATCAGATCAGCATAGGGTGTGCCTTCCTGCAGATCCGGAGGGGGAATATCTGTCCAGTGGCGTTCATGCCCCTCTTGCTTTAAATAGCTGCAAATAACCTGATTAATGGCCTGTGACAGCCACGCCATCTCGCGGTAGAGCACAATAACGTTGTTTGCTTGTTGATGAATTCCGACGTCAGCTTGTGGAGGCATGGCACATCCTTGAAAAGAAGTACTTCAGGCTTAGGTCTGCTTTTTGCAAGAAGTGTATGCAACAAATCAATTATAGCACGTTACTCGCATTGGTTGATTTTTCAACACCTGAATTTCCCTCGGCAGGTGAAACCTTGGGGGTAAAAGGCCTTACCTAATAGTGGAGATACAAAATGTCTCCTCTTTGATATCAAGCTCCTGCGCCATACGGCAACAGACTTGCCGCTTTCAAGCAGTCTCGGTCGAGTACAGGTATCCCATCAGATGAACGATCGTTATTCAGCAGATATTAGCCCTAATGGCGTCCGTTACATCTGGCTACGCGAGAATATGGATACGATGGCCCTTAGGTTAGCCAAAGTGGAATCGCTATCTAATGTGATTAAATAAGAAAGCTATTTACCGTCTAAATAGCTTTCGTTATCTCATGCAATCCTGCAACGTCTCTTAAAAAATGAATACCATGTTTTTTTACCCTAACACTGGCGTACGTGTTTCTTTTGGTAGTTCCGGTTTCAATCGTTCTGGCGCAATTTGGCAAACCATACCTGCGATAAGTCCCATCATTGACTCTTTATGAAATGGCCCCCATTGCCCTATTTCATCCACTATTGCTATTACATCACCAAGTGCATAAGGCTGTGAAAAATAGACACGTTCGAATACCGCTCTTTCAAGAGAGTCGCAATTGATGACGTTAATAGCACGGGAGCTCATGACATAAATATCGGGGTTTTTACCGATCTTTTTACTTTCAGTATAATTATTGATCGTATATAGCCGACGAAGACGGTTATTACCCTGATAGGATGAGACATTACGCAAGTCCGCAAAGGTCAGAACTTGCTCATCGCTCATAATTTTTATCACTCCTGCTGGAGAGTTACTTACATTTTCTTTCTTCAGTTGGCTGTGGTTGGTGCAGCCAGCCAGCAAAGCTAATATTGCAAATAGCCCAAAAGACTTAATCATTTTTCGTTCCCTATCAAGTCAGGGCGCAGAGGCAGTAAAATCTCATCTGTCACACTACCTTGTACCGAGCAGAGTAATTGTGCTTTATCCCCGCTGTCACTTAACAAGGCAAGTTTTTCCACACTTCCTTTCGCTGGAGCAATACCATTTGCAGCACCAGAGTTAAGTTTCCACATCTGGTCTCCGGGGCGTTTTATCATAGGGTTAGCGAAATACTCATCTCCCGCTTTTTGCCAATTTACTTTGGATAAAGTAGCAGCAACCTCTGCGGCTGAACCATCAATAATCAAACCCCAGAAGTAGTATTTTCCCATTTCATCTAAATCATTCTGACGTATGAAATAGCCAGAAAGCACTAAGTTGTCAGATTTTACTGGCTGGGAAAACCAGATAACATCTCCTCCATTTTTGGGAGGGACAAACCAGGCATGGTGTTTATTATCAGTCTTCAGAAGCGCAGATCCGATGAATGTCTTCTGCTGGATATAAAGTTCGCTGAAGAAACGGTTATCACAATGCAATAAACTTTCCTGGAGAGATTCAGCCTGTACTGATCCCATCACACTTAATGTCAGAAAGGTGAGAGGAAAAACCACTCGTTTCATAAAATATCCTTATCATTTAAATAAAATCATAACGCTAAACCAATTTCCACGTTATTTTAAATACCAGAACATGCACGTATGTTGACGGAGATCGTGAAAAACGAGCATATAATGACATCACCGTCTTTGTAGCAAAATGCTAAAAATTTACTATGGTCTATACCGCACAGTTTCTCGATACTGAATTTTATCCTGAAAGCACCATTCTCAAGATTGATATCAATCCGTTTCCTCATGGTGCCAAGCAGCGACAGAGCGTTCTCATCTGCAAGCATGATGAACCCGTGGTCATTCTCTGTATTTACGTTGAGATTGATGATAACGGTTATCTACTCGAGCAGTGCTTTCGCGATCTTCTTCTTAACGAAAATAAGATTGCATTATTGTATGGTCAGCATGTTCACCTATTCGACACCGTATCGCATGAAGTAAAAAGCATACATTTACACGATTATGTCGGTCATCTTTATCCAGTCCCAGACATCACCTCTGGCGTGCTCGGCAGCACCTTTCTTGCAACGACGTTTTTATACACATTTCTCATTAACGTAGACTCTGGAATCATCTGGCAATCAAAGCAATGTGCTATCGATGGCGTGATTATTAATGAGATTCAGAATAATGTGATTTATGGTTCGGGTGAATGGGCCCCGCCAGGTGGGTGGGAACCATTCTGCCTATCACTCAGTACGGGTCATTTCGTTAATACCATCGAATGATGAAATCCCATATTACGTCCGCTGTCTGGTACTCGCACCCTCTGGTCGTTCACGCAGCAAAACGAATACCGCGCAGGCCGTCAGTACGGCGATCCCTGCCAATACGTACATGACAGTGATGAACGACTCCGCATAGCGTTGTGATAGCAGAGCCTCATGGTCGGGCAGGATTGACACGGCGGTATGCAGCTCTCCTAATGCGGTGCGGCTGGCCGCTTCCAGAAGCGCAGCCTGTGAGACCGATTCCCCCATCTCCAGCGCCATGCCATTTTGGATCAAGGTGGCGAGCAAGGCGCTAATCATGGCGATAGCGACACCGTCTGCGGATACCCGCACGGTATTGAAAATCCCCGTCGCCATGCCGATTCGTTCCGGCGTCACTACGCTGACGGCCAGCGCGTCCATGAGCCCCCACGGCAGGCCGATCCCGATACCAATCAGCAACAGCGGTAAATGTAACGCAGCTCCTCCTTGAGCAAACCCATGCGCTAACCCGAGCAGTCCGCCCGCCACAAGGAATAGCCCGACGCTGCACAGCAAGCCGGGAGTGAACCAGCGCGTCAGCAGCGCCGCCAAAAATGGCACCACAAGCAACGGAGCTGCCAGCCACACCATCATCTGCCCTGCCTGCAATGCGCTGTAGCCGTCAATACCGATAAAGCGCCCCGGCAGCATCACAATCAGCACGATGAAGAGGAAGGCGGGTGAAGCGGCCAGCACCTGTACACCAATAAATCCGGGAGAGCGGAAAAATCCCAAATCCAGCATCGGCTGTGCTGCCCGTCGTTCGATAGCCACAAAACCAGCAAACACGGCAACCGACGCGAGCAACATGGCGATAACCATCGTATTGCGCCATCCCAGTTCCGGTACCAGCAGCATGCCGTAGGTAAAAAGCCCCAAAGCCAGTGTGAAGCTGATCATGCCCGGCCAGTCCATCGTGCCGGAGTTTGTTTCGCTTACCCGTCGAGTGCTTATCGCGACCAGTCCCCAGCCGAGCAGACCCACAATACCCGTTGCGTAGAAGACGCCTTGCCAGTTGCTGGCCTCAACCATCCATCCTGATACCAGCGGGCCAAAAGCCAGCCCGAGGCCAAAGGTGGTGCCCAGTAAGCTAAAAGCACGCGCGCGGGCTCGGCCAGCAAAAAGCGGTGCCAGCGATGACATCGCCGCGGCAAAAGCCGCCGCGCCGCCCAGCCCCTGTAGCAAGCGCAGTAGATCGATCCACAGTACGCTGGGGGAAAACGGAATCGCGAAGGTAAAAACACAAAACCAGGCCAGCCCGATCAGCCAAATGCGTCTGCGCCCGTAGATGTCGGTCAGGCTGCCCGATACCATCATCGCGCCGCCATAGCTGAGGATGTAAGCGTTCATAATCCAGCTAAGTTGCGCGGGACTGCCGCCTAATTCCTGACTGATCGCCGGTAGCACGACCGCCGGACCGGTGAAGCACAGCGGTATTAATAAGCCGGTGAGGCAAGCGGCCAGCAGTTGAAGCCAGATTCTGGCGGAGGAAAAAGAAAGTGAAGTCATCGTTCTCGTCTGCAATAACGTGATGCCCAAAGACACCAACAGGGGTAATCGAGCGTTTGCGGCAGCTTAAGTCAAAGTCATATCGAGAAAAATAGGATAAGGTTATTAACACTTCGGACAAAAATGTCTTAAATAGGTCAGCGTGATGATGGATAAACTGGGCAGCATTGGCATTTTTGTACGCGTGGCGGAACGGCTTGGGTTCTCCGCCGTATCGCGCGAATTGGGGGTATCACCCTCCTCTGTCGGCAAAGCGGTTGCGCGACTGGAAGCACGCTTGGGTGTGCGCCTCTTTCATCGCAGCACGCGAACGCTGGCATTGACCGCCGAAGGTGAAAAATTCCTTGAACGCTGCCGCCGCATCCTTAGCGAGGTCGAAGCCGCTGAACTGGAAATGACGCAGGCCAGCGAGACGCCACACGGTAAACTGCGCGTCAGCCTGCCCAGACACAGCAGCCTGTTCGAGCCTGTCATCGCAGATTTTATGCAGCGCTATCCGGCGGTAGAATTGGATCTGGATTTCTCCGATCGTTTAGTGGATGTCATTGGTGATGGTTTTGATGCCGCGATACGCACCGGAACACTGGCGGATTCAGGGCTCAAGCGCCGTCAGTTGGGCACGTTCCGCCGCGTTCTGGTCGGTGCGCCAGAATATTTTAAGGAACACGGACTGCCGCAACACCCGATGGAGCTTCAAACGCATATCTGCCTGCATTACCGCTTTCCCAGCTCCGGTCGCCTTGAGCAATGGCCGCTCCCGCTAGCAGCAGAGGAAAACGCCTACGACATTCCGCTCTCGCTGGTCTGTAACAGCATAGAAATGCGCATCCATCTGGCCCGACAGGCCCAAGGCATTGCCTGCCTGCCAGATTTCAGCGTGGCGAAATACCTGCGCGATGGCCGATTACAGACCATCCTTGATGACTTCACTCAAAATAGCAGCCCAATGTGGGTTCTCTGGCCTGCCAGTCGCGATCTGTCTCCCAAACTCCGGGCATTTATTGACTGCCTGAGTGAGAAAACATTTGCTTGATGGTGAACCGCTCATCCCTTCAACAACGTGAGGAACGTTGAAGGGATGAGCTTAACTCTCGTTCCGCCCTGCTCTACCACCACTGACTAAACGTCTGCTGCGGGTTATCGACCTGAACGCGTTCGCCAATGCGGGGCGTCATCAGTCGCCAGTCTTGATTTTCACTCGCCTGAGAAATGCGCTCCAGCGGATCGTTCCAGCGATGGTGCGCCAGCTTAAATTTGCTGTTATGGCTTGGTAATACCGCTTTGGCCTGTAAATCACTGGCCGCCTGTGCGCTCTCTTCCGGCGTCATATGAACATGAGGCCAGTCCCGATCGTATTGCCCGCATTCCAGTATCGCGATATCGAATCCGCCCAGACGCTCGGCGATCGCTTTGTAATGAGCGCCATAGCCGCTGTCCCCGCCGAGATACAGACGATGTTGTTCCGTAATCAGCGCAAATGAACCCCACAGCGTTTGATTGTGCTTAAGGAGTCGGCCGGAAAAATGCTGTGTCGGAAGCACATGGATTTCGACTCCGTTCTCTTTCAGGCAGCTGAACCAGCCGCCTTCCGTAATGTCTTTCTGCGGGAAGCCCCATTTTACAAAATAGGAACCTACGCCCGTTGGCGTGACGATGCGGCGGATTTTCCCGCGTAGCGCGTTCAGCGTGGGGTAATCCAGATGATCCCAGTGATCGTGAGTGATCAACAGATAGTCGATGGTGGGAACATCGTCCGGTGAATACACATTGCTGCCCTTGAAAGCGACATTGGTGCGCGGCACCGGCGAGGCGTTGTCACTAAATACCGGATCCAGCAGGAACGTTTTCCCTTCCAGTTGAATGAAATAGCTGGAATGTCCCATCCAGATGATGACGTTATCCGTTTTACTTAACTGATGCAGATCGGTCTTTTCCGACGGCAGACGGGTATCTGGCAACGCGCCAGCATCCTTTTCAAAAAGAAAGCGGTACAGCAGCGCAAACCGGTTCTGGCTATCGACCGTCGGGCGAGCCACTGGGTTATGAAACGCACCATCGCGAAAGAGTGGGTTTTCTGGCTGGGGCTTGACCTCTGGTGATACATACTGCGGCTGTTTTAACCAGCCGTAAACGGCGACTACAATCACAGCCAAAACGAGTAACAAAAGCATAGCGTTTATCCGGTGTCGTTTCGTGATGAATACATTTCGTCATGAATGTCGTTTCGTCATGCCTGATTTCAGGCATCGGCCCTTTGGCACCGGCAGTTATGCACGAACGCTGAGAATCTGGCAAGGGAGAACCGGGGGATTTTTGGTGCAAAAAAAGCGAAGGTGCTTGCCTTCGCTCAGGAATGTTGATGAGAAACCGTGGCGGTCTGTCACCGCTGACGCCTGTCCTGCTGCGTCAGTACGGATTACTTTTTCAGCGCCAGCAACGTTTTCCCCATCTCGACAACGAATTCATTCTGTTGCCCGATGACCTTATTCAGCCCGGCTTCATCCTGAATATTTTCAACCGTGTTGATCGCCTGCACTTCCAGCACGCGCCCTTTAATCAGCGTCGAACACAGCGAATGCAAAACCTTGTTATTCAGAATCGTTTGTAAGCAGCGAAAAGGCGTCGCACCGTCAATGTTTCCCGCACGCTGGTCGGGCTTAATACGCTGACGCAGCATCTCTTTTTCGGTACTGGCGATCACCGCATCCAGATCGCTGGGCTTGGAGGCAATCGGGACATTGCCATCTCTATCTGGCGGCAGCATGAACAATGAAACCAACGCCTTATTGCCTGTCGTAGGGTCAACATACTCGGTCTGCACCATGTGGTTTGCCGGATCGACCACTTTGTCTCGCTGAATCATGTTCAACAGCTGCGCAGGCAACGCATCGGTAAGATCCTGCGTGGTATAGCCAACGAATAAATCTGGATCTTTTGTCTCTGCGACACCGTACAGCGGCAGCACCAGTAACAGACCCGCAATCCCTTTCTTTATCACACTGATTTTCATTATATTCCTCGACTCTTCATTGTGTGCATCCCCTATCTCACCACTCGCTATTCTTATCACGCTGACGTCGATAGCCTCTGGCCTTTTTACCACGTTTACACGCGACAACGCATTCTACAACTACAGGAAAGAATAGCATTTTTTATACAAAAACTTGTTGTCGGAGAATTCCTTCGCTAGAATCGCGCCGTTTACTCACCCCCATGTGTCATTTGGAGCCCTAAAGTGCCCTGTACGTCAGCCCCCCACTAACCGCCGACGACTGCATTAAGCAGCCTCGATTCGGCGCAGTCTGCGCCAGCGTTGGCTGCGGTACGAGTTCCCTGTTTTCCCCACTATTGTGCGGAGCAGAAAACGAACCTCCCGCTTCCTCCCCCCGCGACTCTGACCTCTGGAATGCCAGTGGACAGTCTATTGACTCGCGCCAGAATACGTTCGTCGGCCCTCTTTTTTACCGTAGATGGGCCTGGCTGCGCCAATAACGCAGCAGGCGAAAAACATGTATTTACATTCAATACCGTTATTAAAGTATCCGCGTACCCCGCATCTGGAAGGTTCGCGTTTACAGCCCGGCGATGATGCGTCGGATCAAATCGCACTGAAAGCGCTGGCAGGCCGTTACGTCGTGATCGAAGAAAAGATCGACGGCGCGAACAGCGGCGTGTCCTTCAATGAAACGGCGGAACTCCTGCTCCAGTCGCGCGGCCACTATCTGGCTGGCGGTTCGCGGGAGCGACAGTTCAATCAGTTCAAGCTCTGGGCTACCGCGCACGAAATGCATTTTCTTGAACTGCTGGAGGACCGTTTCGTGATGTACGGCGAATGGGCGTACAGCAAGCATTCCGTGTTTTATGACCGGTTGCCGCACTACTTTCACGAATTTGATATTTACGATCGTCGTGACGGTATTTTTTTATCGACAGCACGCCGACACGCGATGCTGGCCGGTTCGCCCGTGTTGTCCGTTCCGGTGCTCTATGCCGGGGAGATGCCGACGAATCCGGCGTTGCTGTGGAAACTGGTGTTCCGTTCGCTGGCGAAAAGCCAGAACTGGAAGACTTCGTTTGAATCCACCGTGCAGCGTGAAGGCTTACCGCTCGCGCTGTGCTGGCAGCAAACCGATAAATCGGACCGTTCGGAAGGCCTTTATTTGAAGGTTGAAGATGATGAACAGGTACTGGCACGTTACAAGCTGGTACGCCATGACTTTATCCAGACCATTTTGGACAGCGGATCGCATCATTCCCGACGCCCGATTTTGCCGAACCAACTGGCTGACGGCGTTGATCTGTACGCGCCCTGTCCAACCGTATCCTGGGAAATGCTGGGGCTGAATACGCTGCGTTCTTTAGACGCACTCGCCACCGCCATGCCCAATAAGTAAGGAGTATGATGATCATGGATTGGAATACCATTAGGGGATTGGTCCCCGCCTCTGGCGCGCAGCCAGATTTTGCTGATTGTCTGGACGCGTTCCCAGTGCTTCAACGCGCCAAAGAGACGCCGCAGGAGCCACGCTATCACGGCGAAGGTGATGTCTGGACACACACCATCATGGTGGTCGAGTCGCTATTGCAGCTTCCTGATTACCAGAACGCTACGCGCGAGCAGCAGGAAGTCTTGTTTTTTGCTGCGTTGCTGCATGACGTTGCCAAATACCGCACGACGGTGATTGACCCAGTAACGGGGCAGATTGGTCAGCCGGGACACTCGCGCAAAGGCGCCATCGATGCCCGGGTGCTGCTGTGGGATGCAGGCGTTCCGTTTGCGATTCGGGAAGCGATTTGCCGCTTAATTTCGGTGCATCAGGTGCCGTTTTACTGCCTTGAGGATGAGCGCCGTCGGATGTCGCCGATCTTTACGATTCGCGAACTCTCTTGGCAGTTGAGCATTCCGCTGCTCGCAACGCTGGCGGAAGCCGATATGCGTGGGCGCATCTGTCAGGATCAAGCGCGCGTGCTCGACAGTATTGAGCTGTTCCGCGAGCTGGCGCGGGAAGAAGGCTGTTACGGCCAGCCGAGAGCGTTTGTCGATGCCCACACGCGCCTGAGCTATTTTCGCGGTGCTGATGTTCATCCAGACTATCCGCTGTTTCAGGAGCCGGGATCGAAAGTCACCGTGATGTGCGGTTTGCCCGCGTCGGGAAAAGACACCTGGGTGCGGACGCATCGGCGCGATTTACCCGTGGTGTCTTTCGACGATGCGCGAACAGAGCTGGGGCTGAAACACGGTGAGAATGAAGGAAAAGCCGTGCACTGGGCAACCGACAAAGCCCGTTCACTGCTGCGAACGCATGAACCGTTCGTGTGGAATGCCACGCATCTCAGCCAGCAAATGCGCACCCGCACGTTGGATCTGTGCTACGCCTACGGCGCAGAAGTGGAGATCGTCTATCTGGAGCGTCCGCGTCAGGAATTGCTGCGCCGCAACGGTAAACGAGACACCACATTAAGCAACAAAACGCTGCAAGGTATGCTGACGAAATGGGAGCTTCCCGCACCGACGGAAGCGCATGCGGTTAGCTATGAAAGCTAACGTAGCGGAAGCGCGGTAAAACGGGAGTTCGTATTCCGTAATACCGTTTTTTCTGCACCAAAGTACGATTTTTCATAAACCAATTTATCGTCCTCGACACGCGCGGGGACGATAAATCTTCCCTCTGCCTGAGCAATCAGACCTTTTCTAAATTACCCACACTTTATGACACAAACCAGGGCTCTATCGGGTCTGGATAATCTAGCCACATCGCCAGACCTTCTGTCATTTCTTTGTCCGTCAGCAGTGCAGCCTCCAGACGGGTTCGCAACGCATGTTCATCCATATCGATACCGATAAACACCAGTTCCTGCCGTGCATCACCCACGCCATCCACCCATATGGAACGAATGTAATCAAGCGATTCGCTATCTGTCGGCCACCTTTCTTTTGGTGCGCTGACCCACCATGAACCAGCCAGCCCCTGACGCGCCACGCCGCCTGCCTGAGACCACGATCCCGCATATTCCGGACGGCTTGCCAACCAAAAATAGCCTTTAGATCTGACAACTCCGGTGAGCGAGTTTTCCATGACCTGCGCGAAGCGGGCAGGATGAAACGGCCGACGCGCACGGAAAACAAAACTGGCGATGCCATACTCCTCCGTTTCAGGCGTATGCTCGCCGCGTAGCTCTTTCAACCATCCAGGGGCCTGCGCCGCTTTGTCGAAATCAAACAATCCCGTGTCGAGTACCTCATTCAGCGGCACAGCACCAAATTGTGCATGAAGTATTTTTGCGCCCGGATTCAGCGAACGAATAATCGCAACCAGCTTCTGCTGTTGTGCCGCATCAATAAGGTCGGTTTTGTTGAGGATAATGACATTGCAGAACTCGATCTGGTCGATCAGCAAATCCACGACGCTGCGCTCGTCCCCCTCTCCTAACGATTCTCCGCGTGACTGGATGCTGTCCACCGACGTGTAATCTTTTAAGAAATTATAGCCGTCGACAACGGTCACCATCGTATCCAGCCGAGCGACTTCAGAGAGGCTTTCCCCATCGTCACCCGCAAACGTGAATGTCTCCGCGACCGGAAGCGGTTCCGCGATACCGGTTGATTCAATGACCAACTGATCAAAACGCCCCTCTTTCGCCAGCCGATTAACCTCGAGCAGGAGATCTTCACGCAGCGTGCAACAGATACAGCCGTTACTCATCTCAACCAGCTTTTCGTCCGTCCGTGAAAGCTCAGCGCCACCTTCCCTCACCAGCGCAGCATCAATATTCACTTCTGACATGTCGTTGACGATCACCGCGACGCGGCGGCCAGCGCGATTATTCAGAATATGGTTAAGTAACGTGGTCTTTCCCGCGCCGAGAAAGCCGGATAGTACGGTCACAGGTAGTCTTGCATCTGCTTTCTGTCGAGCTACAACGTCAGCCATATTTCACACTCTCTAATGATTTGCATTTTTACTGTTCTGCTTTGGAATGATTCATCGCCACGAATGTTTCGCTTTTAAGCACCCATCGCGATAATCTCCCTACACACCTATTGTTATGTTATAACATAACAATTAAAGCATGAAAAATCATTGAGGGTTTGATTTTGTCTAATAATATTAAAGTCGGCGGGGTTACCCTGCCAGACACGTTGCTGCGCTGACCAGTAATGCATTGCAGACAGAAGACAACCCGCATCGCACCCGCGTTTTCTTTCTCCCGCCGTTCGAGCTTTCTCCGACTGGACAAGCGAGTTATTCAATTGAAGAATGTCAGAATAGACACAGCAAGTTTTCCGTAGACAGAAATTGATGCGGTTTGTTGTAAAAGCTAAGCCATTTCTTAAGGAGAGCAAAAATGGCAAGAAGTTCAACAAGTAAAAGTCATCAGGTCGTCTCGCCGCTACTTTCACCGCACGAGATCTCGTGTCTTTTACAACCCGTAGCACAGTGTATTTCGGATGAATATCCCTGGGTAAGCAATGATGAACAAGCTATCGAAAAGCATTTTAAAGGGGTTTGTGCGCAGGTCATGCGCCTGACCAACACCAAGTCGAGGATAGAATGGAATCACTACGGTTCTGGATATGCCTCTTTTGTCGACGCTTGGTTTTATAAGAACACACTGGATTTTGACGTCAAACGTCCGCTTTGCCATGGCGAAGAACACACAGGGTTAACCGTTTTATTAAGCCGCTTGTCGCCCTATTTCGTTTTTATGGAGAGCGAGAAAAACTGGCACGCTCACGGTGGTTCTCAGGCGCTTCCTGAACTGGAAATGATCGATAGGCTGGAGACACCCGCCGTTATTGCATTGAGCCAGCAGGTTCAATCAGAACTGGAGAAGTGTGGGCTTGTGCGCGCTTATAAGGAACAATTGACATCGCTGCTGCCCACCGGCACTCGCGTGCCGACGGTGCTCACAGATCGCGGCTTCACACAGTTCGATGCACTGTTCCATTGGGAAGATTGATTACTTAACACAGTGGCAGCGCATTCCAGCTAAGTGTTCTAAAAAATAAATCGACTTATTAACTTGCTGTTCTATTATTCTATATAAGAAAAAGACAACCATGATAGATCGCGAAAAAAGGTCATTAGAACAATGTCATTTAATAATAGGTTTAAACAACAAATTATCACTACTTTAGCTAAACGAGCAGCGAATCATTGCTCCAACCCATCCTGTCGAGCAATAACCAGTGGGCCATCTGCTGACCCAAATGACTCAGTAAATCTTGGAGAGGCTGCGCATATTTATGGCGCACATCAAGGTTCCGCACGTTATGAGTCATCAATGACTTCAATGGAGAGAAGCGCTATATCTAATGCAATATGGCTATGCAGTAACTGTCATAAACTAGTAGATGATGACCCTACTAAATACCCTGCTGGTTTGCTTTTTGAATGGCAGCGCGAGCATGATAACTATATAGCAGAAAAAGTTGGAAAAGTAGCATTTGAAATAAGGAAAAGATATGAAGAGCGCCATCTTAGTGAATTTGGGAAACTGAGTTATCTAGCAGAACGTTTAATATTAGAAAAAGAAGATTATTGGGAGCATCAACTTACAGCTGAAGTCTTACGTTTTGAAATGAATTACTCATTACAACGATGGAAAGCGTTAAAGCAGGGGCTATATATTAAACCAATCATTCGAATTACTGATGATGAATTCATTGAATGGACGTTAGACCGATTTCAAGAAATAACATTAATCACGGAGGCATTTACAAAATTAATTAATTTTGAATTTAAGAAAGCTTGGGGGGAACCCGGCGAGCCGGGCAAGGATACTGAAATAGTATTGATATGCAAATTATATGCAGAAGTATGTAAAAGTGCATTAGAATGGGAGGAAATAATTTATTTTTCACGAGTTAGCGAACTATACTCTGAAATTCATAAATTATTTTTTGGTATTGCTGGAAACATCATCGAACAAGCGGAGAAACTTCCAGCGTTTTTATCAGACATGGTAACTCAAAAACCGACCTCAGGGAGCTTCTCGCTAGATATTACCGTTGAGTTACCTGATGGTTGGAATGAACGCTTTGAGCTTGCCTTAAAAAATATCGGGTCATGCCTGTCCAATGACATATAATTTTCTCTCACAATGTATGAACTTTGGTTTTCAGTATCCTCTCAACGCTCGACAATATTCGCTTATTCCAGATACATCTTAAAGATAGCTAAGTGAAGAAGAGCGTCCAAAAACCAGTTAACGACAACAACCGACTGTTCCTTAACGCAACTAATGATTCGACGAAACTATTGAGTAATAAATTATCAGTCTGAGGTTATCTCAATCAGATTACCATCTGGGTCGCTGACGATCGCTTCGTAAAATCCGTCCCCCGTCATTCGAGGCTGGGCAACCAGAATGCCGCGTTCCGCCGCTTTGCTGGCTAACACTTCCACATCCGCTTTGCTCCCGACCGAAATTGCGACGTGCGCCCAGCCGCAGCCTTCTTTATTGGTTAAGGCTTCAGCCAACACCGGCAGCGTCATCAGCTCAATAGATGCGCCTTCACTCAGTTGAACGAAATGCGATTCAAAACCGGGGCGATTCCGGCTCACATACTTTTCCCCCACCTGAGCGGAGAAGAACTCTTGCCAAAATGCCGCCTGCGCGGCCAGATCGGCCGTCCATAATGCCACGTGTGCCACTTTCATCATGATTCCTTCTTAGCCGTTGTCTTTTGCTGGTTTACAAACAGCGGTTATGACCACGTTCCATTCAGAATGGCTAACACCTGTTGGTGTAGCTCGGGATTACCGGTCGCGACTACCGTGCCGCCCGCTTCCGCTCGTTGTCCGTTGAGATCGGTAATGGTGCCGCCCGCCTGCTCAATAATCGGGATCAGCGCAACAATGTCGTAGGGCTGCAATGCAAACTCCACGCAGATATCAATCTGGCCTGCTGCCAGCATCGCCATCGCGTAACACTCGCCGCCGTAGCGCGTCATGAGCGTGCTTTCTGCTAGATCGGCGAAGCGAACTGTCGGGTGCATCGTCAGCGGTTCAGGGGCGGTGGTGTGAAGAATCGCCTGTTCGAGCGACACGCCTTTGCGCGTGTTTAAGCGTATTTCCCCATGCCGATCGCTGCGCCACGCCTGCGAACCATCGGCCCAGAAGCGCTCCCCGGTAAACGGCTGGCTCATCATCCCCATCACGGCACGTTCATGGTGCAGCAGGCCGATGAGCGTTCCCCACACCGGTAATCCGCATAAGAAAGGCCGGGTTCCATCGACGGGATCCAAGACCCAACGCACCGGACCTTCCCCGCTCAGGCCAAATTCTTCGCCCATAATCGCGTGATCGGGGTAATGACGCGTAATGTGCTCGCGAATGACACGTTCAGCCTCTCGGTCGGCTTCCGTGACCGGATCAAAGCGAAAGCCCTCTTTGGGCTTCGTATCAATTTGGTCTGCGGTAAGGGCACGAAAACGCGGTAACGTTTCCTGACTAGCCAGCGTGGCGAGTTCATGAAAAAAGGCAATATCGGGAAGCGACTGACTCATGGTGTTTACCTTCCTATCACGTTGGCATGACGGCGTTGTTGAACATTGACGATGATAAATCGCAATGCTCACCATGGCTCGATTATGCGTTATGTTGCGTAGTTAATATGCTCGATTATGCACAAATAAGTAAGTCACCACAATTCACGTTCCTCGCATTTTAGGAAAAAAATAACCCCCAGACGTCTCCGTCAGGGGGCTATAGCAGGAATTGTTGAGTAACCTTATTGCTTTTAGCTCAGGTCAGTTCCGTTGCTGGCAATCACCTTCTTATACCAGTAGAACGATTTCTTTTTCTTTCTGGCTAATGTGCCTTCACCTTGGTCGTCGCGATCGACATAGATGAAACCGTAGCGTTTGCTCATTTCACCGGTGGAGGCAGAGACCAGATCGATACAGCCCCATGAGGTATAGCCGATGACCGGAATACCGTCGCCAATGGCGTCCGCCATTGCACTGATGTGCTCGCGCAGGTAGCTGATGCGATAGTCATCATCAATCTCGCCCTGTGCGTTAATCTCGTCCTTCGCGCCCAGCCCGTTTTCGACCAAAAACAGCGGCTTCTGGTAGCGGTCATACATCATGTTCATGGTGATGCGCAGACCCAGCGGATCGATTCCCCAGCCCCATTCACTCGCCTTGATGTGCGGGTTCTTCAGCGATTTAACGATATTCGCCGCGCTGCTATTGTGCTCGTTCATATCCGCCGAGGCACAGCGGGAGGCGTAATAGCTGAAGGACACAAAATCTACCGTGTTCTTGAGAATCTCATCATCGCCCGGCTCTGATGCAATCGTGATGCCCTTCTCTTTAAACAAACGGCCGGTATACGCCGGATAGGTGCCGCGTGCCTGCACGTCGATAAAGAACAGGTTTTCCCGATCTTTATTCAGCGCCGCCCAGACATCTTCCGGTTTGCACGACCACGGATAGAAATTGCCGCCAGCCAGCATGCAGCCAACCTGATTTTCCGGGTTAACCTCATGCGCAATCTTCGTCGCCAGCGCGCTCGCTACCAGTTCATGGTGTGCAGCCTGGTATTTCACCTGCTCCTGATTTTCCCCTTCGGCAAAAGCCAGCCCCGCGCCAGAAAACGGGCTATGCAGCAAAATATTGATTTCATTGAACGTCAGCCAGTATTTCACCAGCCCGTCAAAGGCTTCAAAACAGGTGCGAGCATAGCGGGCGAAGAACTCAACCATTTTCCGGTTACGCCATGAACCGTACTCGGTAACCAGATGCATCGGCACATCGAAATGGCACAGCGTCACCAGCGGCTCGATGTTGTACTTCTTGCACTCGGCAAACACATCGCGATAAAAGGCGATGCCGTCCGCGTTCGGTGTCAGCTCATCGCCATTCGGATAGAGCCGACTCCAGGCGATGGAGGTACGGAACACCGTGAACCCCATTTCCGCCATCAGCGCGATATCTTCTTTATAGCGATGATAGAAATCGATCGCCTGATGGCTGGGATAAAACTCATCCTCACGCAGCGCGAAACGCGGTTCTTGCCCCAGTTTCACCGGCA
Source organism: Pectobacterium polaris (assembly GCF_002307355.1). NCBI lineage: Bacteria > Pseudomonadati > Pseudomonadota > Gammaproteobacteria > Enterobacterales > Pectobacteriaceae > Pectobacterium > Pectobacterium polaris. The sequence continues at coordinate 3,623,388 of NZ_CP017481.1, forward strand.
GACGATTCACGCCGTGGGGAATCATGTCCACCGTCGTCAGCCCTTTACCGCCTTCAAGGTACGCGCCTTCTGCCTGATTGGCCGCAATCGCGCCCCCCATAAGAACCCATTGGGAAATGTTGATGCAGACATACGCTATTCTCCTTTGTACTAATCAGTGCTTAATTTAATTCGTGTTCGCTGCGTGCTGTGGCGCGGAAACTTCATCGCCCTGTACGCGCTTCTCTTCTGATTTTTCTTCGACTGGGATGTCTTCAAAGCCCAGCAGTAAGGTAACGAAGAAGGAAATCACGACGGACAGAAGCATGACACCGAATACCCAAGCAATACTCATCGGGTTGGTCGGATCGAAGAACTGCACGCTGGTAAACAGTCCCGGCGACACCATTGAATGGCTTGCCAACCCGCCGATACCCGCAACGGCACCACAGATAAAACCGGTAATTAAACAGGCGATCAGCGGACGCTTCAGACGCAAAGCCACACCGTACAGCGCCGGTTCAGAGATCCCGGCAACAATGGCCGAGGCCGCCGCCGCCAGCGCCGTCTGGCGCAGTTCCGGGTTTTTGGTGCGCCAGGCAACCGCCAGTGAAGATCCGCCCAGCGACAGGTTCGCACCGATTTCAGACGGCATTACCATGCCTTCTTTGCCAGTTTCAGCGATGGTTTGAATAATAGTCGGGGTAAACACACGGTGCATACCGGTCATCACCAGCAGCGGCCAAATAGCGCCCATGATGGCAACAGACAGCCAGCCCAGATAGTCATGCACGGTGTACACCACCGCAGAAATACCGCTACCGATCCAGATCCCAATCGGGCCGATCAGCATAATGGCAATCGGGGAGGCAATCAGCACGATTAACATCGGCTTCAGGAAGTTTTTGGTCACCGCTGGCGTAATACGGTCTACCCATTTTTCAATGTAAGACAGAATCCAGGTCATACACAGCGCTGGAATCACGGTGTAGGTATACTTCACCGCCGTGACGGTCAGCCCCATAAACACCACCTGCTGACCCTGCGCCGCTTTTGCCATCAGATCGATAAACGTCGGATGAACCAGCACCCCGGCGATAGCAATCGCCAGCGACATATTGGTTTTGAATTTTACCGCCGCAGACGCCGCCACCATGATCGGCAGGAAGAAGAACGCGCCGTCACCAATCACGTTCAGAATCGTTATCGTCGAGGCGCCCTTCTCAAACAGCCCGGTCATGTCGAGGATCATGGCAAGCAGTTTCACCATCGAGCCACCGATAATCGCGGGAATGAGCGGTGACATCGTGCCAATCAACGCATCCAGAATCCCCGCGCCGATGCGTCGCAGCGTAATTTTATTGTTCACTGGTACGGCTTTTTCAGCTTCCACGCCTTCTGGCAGCAGTTTCACCACTTCGGCGTAGGCCTGAGAAACGGTGTTGCCGATGATGACCTGACACTGGTTATCATTTTTCACGACACCCAACACGCCGCTTATCGCCTTCAATTCGGCCACATTCGCCGCATCATTATCTTTCAGCACAAAGCGCAGACGGGTCATACAGTGCGTCACGGCAGCGATGTTATCAGCACCACCGATGGCATCGACGATCGAACGGGATACAGCCGCATAATTCTTTGACATGGATAGACAATCTCTCGTAATCGCGCACGCTACACCCAATTCAACACACCGTTCGAAACGGGAATATCACTTGATGCACGCACATTTATTATTCAATTTCATACAGTTATGAAAGTATTCATGCCGGTATCCCTGCTCCATGCAACGTGATGAAACGCCGATGGGTAACCGGTTCCACATGATAGTGTTTATATATGAATGCGATTTCAATAATTTTGTTATGAATATTTTGCTTATGTGATCGTGATCGTCATGAATAGCGTGTTACTCCCCTCGTCCGCTTCGGTTCTGCACTCATCACCCTGCTACCGGCCCATATCCTAAATAATTCGAGTTTCAGGCAGGCGGCAAGCGAAGGCATCCCGATGAGCTTACTCAAGTAAGTGATTCGGGTGACTAAGCGCAGCCAACGCACATGCAACTTGAAGTATGACGGATATAAAGTGTGTAAAATGACGGGAGTACTCAACGTCTCAGGATGTCCCATGTCGACAATGCAGGAAGTGGCGAAGAAAGCAGGCGTATCGAAAGCGACGGTGTCGCGCGTGCTATCGGGCAAAGGCTATACCAGTGAAGAAACCAAAACGCTGGTCTATCAGGCCATTGAGGAGACGGGATATCGGCCAAATTTACTGGCGCGGAATCTGGCGACCAGCAAATCAGCCTGTATTGGTTTGGTGGTAACCAACACGCTCTATAACGGCAGCTATTTTAACGAACTGCTGTCACAGGCCGCCAAAAAGCTGGAAGACAACGGGCGTCAGCTGATTCTGGTCGATGGCAAACACAGCGCCGATGAAGAACGCGCCGCGATTCAATTCCTGTTGGGGTTACGCTGTGATGCGATCATCATCTATCCCCGTTTTCTCACCGTGGATGAAATGGATGACATCATCGAGAAGCACAAGCAGCCGATCATGGTGGTTAACCGTAAACTGCGTAAACACCAGAGCCACTGCATCTGTTGCGATCACAAAGGTTCCAGCTATAACGCCACGCAGCATCTGATCGCGCGCGGCCATCGAGATATCGCTTTTATCACCGGTTCACTGGATTCGCCGACCGCTATCGAACGCCTTTCCGGCTATAAAGATGCCCTGACAGCGGCCAATATCGCGGTACGGGATGAGTTGATTGTGAAAGGAAAATGGACGCCGCGCAGCGGGTCGCTCGCCATTAACGCCCTGCGCGATAATCAGGTATCGTTCAGTGCCGTTCTCGCCAGCAATGACGATATGGCGATTGGCGCAATAAAAGCGTTGGATGACGCTGGCGTTGCCGTGCCGCACGACGTTTCTGTCGTCGGGTTCGACGACATTCCCACCGCCCCGTTTTTGAAACCGTCGCTCTCCAGCGTCAAAGATCCGGTGAGCGATATGATCAACGAAGTGATTAACCGCCTGATCGCGATGCTGGACGGCGGCTATTTCTCGAAAGAAAATCTGTTCTTGTCGGAGCTACAGGTCAGAGATTCCATTCAGACCGGGCCGCATGGTAATCAGTCCATTTGATAGCCATCCCGATGACAAAAACGGATCACACGCAAATTGCAGAATATATAACAGATTATTTGCGATATCGGAGGGTTTCTACGAGTAAAGAGAACGCAGAAGAGTGGTGTCTGTGATTAGGGTAGTAAAGATGATAACCCGGTATGTCCGGTGTGAATTTATCGAGTACTTGGATAAGTTTTCCGTTGTCAATAAATCCCTGCACCTGATCAAGATGGATATATCCCAGACCGTGGCCATTAAGTACTGCGTTGACCAGTAGCTCAATAGTATTGACGACCAGTTGCCCTTTGCCTTTAACTTTTATTTCATGTCCGTCACTCATAAGGCGCCATCCTATTACTGTGCCAGATGTTGGCAGCCGGAAATTGATGACGTTATGATCGATTAGCTCAGTGGGTATTTTTGGTGCTGGGAATCTTGTCAGATAGGCAGGACTGGCAACGATTGCCATCGGGATGTCTGGACCAATCCGCATAGCAATCATGTCCTTATCGATCTCTCCTCCAAGGCGGATACCAGCATCAAACTGATTGGCCACAACGTCCACCAGTGCATGATCAACGTTGATTTCAATATGAATATCGGGGTTTTCTGGTAGTAGTCTTTCAATGGCGGGCATGAGTATCGTCTTTGCCGCATGTTCCACCGTCGTGAGTCGAATCGTTCCGGAAGGCCGGTCACGCAGCTCACCGAGAGAGCTAATCACAAGGTCGAGGTCATGAAGCATCGGACCAAGCTTCGCAAGCAGGCGCTCCCCAGCCTCTGTTGGCGCGACACTTCGTGTCGTGCGTGCCAGAAGTCGTAGACCTAGGCGTTCCTCAACACGGCGAATTATCTGGCTCAGTGCTGATTGCGCCATCCCCAGACGTAGAGCTGCTTTGGTAAAGCTGCGTTCTTCAGCAACAACTACGAACGCAGTCAGATCTGCAATTTCTTCGCGACGCAAAGCTTCCTCTCCACACCATTTATCATTTAAATGATAAGGCTAAGTATTTTTATACATCTAGTCCACTTAATAAATCACCTTTATATTAAGCGAATGCATTGTTTCCTGGCTCCTCCCAAGTCAAAAATTTAACGAAAATCTTATGAATTATTTAAACGCCCTCTTTGATTCTTTTCCTTTAAAGAATGATATGACGCTCAAAAATCGCGTCGTCATGACGCCGATGACTACCTAGTCGGTAAACCCAGATGGGCCCCTCTCCGATCAGGAGGAAGACACACGAGGCTGCACAGCAGCATAAATTTATCGGATATCGTGTCCAGCGAGTTTTTGGTGACCAACACTCATGGCTGCCAGAATCGGAATTCCGGGGAGATGGTTGCCCGGTTTGTCTTACCTGGACACCGATACCACACGCACACTTAGTGAGGAATAATAATGAATAAGACATTGAATGAAGAACTGGTGAAAATTGAAGCGGCAGCAGTAGCTTATCTGACTGCATTCAATCGCGCCGACATCCCTGCTTTAATCGAAACATATACTAATGATGGTGTGCTTATGGGACCGGGCAGACCAGCGTCAATAGGCAAGGATGAGCTTGAGCTGGCCTATAATAGCGTATTTGAAACAATCGGCTTCAGTATGAAATATGAAATAAAGGAAGTGGAGCAAATCAGCCCCGACTGGGCATTCGTTCGAAGCGCTACCGAGGGAACAGAAACAGACAAAGCAACGGGCATCATCACTCCAGCGGCTTATCAGGAGCTGTTTCTGCTACATAGGCCCGCAGCTGGATCATGGAAGATTGCGCGATACTGCACTACCAAGATAAGTTCATAGAGTATGTTCCAGGACTGACGGTAAGCCGAGTAGCAGGCAAGACAGCAACAGCCTTTTCTATCTCAGTAATATCAGTATGTTAAAGCGTCCGTCTTATGATTTTTCATAAGACGGACGCCCTGTTTATGGAATCACTAAATCTGTGTGTCCGCAATATCTAGTACTCATCAGACAGTCAACACTAGAATATTGGGTCTGAGCTAATACAGATAACCTGATCGACGTGATTCAACCGGGCGTGCTCGACTGTCATTTTACGCTATTGACGTAACGAACCATGCCCTGGAGCAATTGCGCAAACCGATGTGATTCATAATTACCCTCACTTGGCACCATCCAAACGCTGTTAACCTCAAGTTGGATCGTTGGTACACCATGTGCTGAGCCGAACTTTGTGACGGTTTCGTTCTTGGAGGCGGCAAAATAGTTGTTTGAGTAATTGGAAATGCCTTCATTTCGCAATGAGGCGATGAGTTTGGTCACCAGTTCGTCTTTACCCAGCAGAGATTTTCCCTTCATGGTTCCGATATCGACATCATAGGGTCGGTAAGGGTGGCTGCCGTGGATATCAATAATGAGTTTCGGCTTTTGTGATTTTATTAATTCGGCTAGCCTCGCTTTATAATCATTATTATCGTAGTAGTTGGGGTCTGAAGGAGAGGCTTTTGTTGTATAGATGACCGTCGACCCCGTCAGTTTTCCCAACATGATTGCCAGTGCTGCCGTCCCTCCTCCGTCAGAGAAACGATATTTTCCATCCCGAAACGGTTCGGTAGCATGGGGGGCGCTAATGATAATGGGCTCCTGTCCTAAGATGACGTTAAACCATTTTTCCCCCTCTTTCGGTTTAACATCGCTATTTTTATCTGCATCCTTTTGATAGACGATTGCTTCGTTGATCTGTTCAGGCGTGAGCAATGCTTTTTCGAAATGGCTACTGCCCTGATTCAATGAGCATGCCGATGCTGAAAAAACAAACAGTGCAATAACAGTAAATCTTCTTATTAATGCAATATTAAGTAATTTCTTCATCTGTTCTCTCTCATAGAAATATTTGCCATTCCAATGCTCATGGAAACACAAAAGCGACGCAGTTTAGGAAACCGACACGCTAAAAAATATGCGATTAAACCGACTATCCCTAGCGTAATGACTACTATAGAAGAAGATGCTTTTTTAGGAGGGCTTGATGCAAATAAAGTGAAAAAAAGAGGGCAACCTACGCACCGAAACGATCGTTTACAGTACGCGATTGCCCATTTTTATCTGTCTGATACCATCTTAAACGTAAACGTTAAGCTGGTTATTTTCCGTTGGGCGATTAACCCCATCGGCTATCGGTGGCTTAAAGACCGACGCGCTATTATCGTACGTCGTTCGGGTTCGGGTAGACGCGTCCTGATTAGGGTAACCAGACAGCTGCGACGAGCGGGAAATGCCCTGAACATGATCAGGTTTGTCAGGCATGGCGCTATATGACACTGGAGAAACTAGGTTAAGACCAATCATTTTTCTTCCCCCTATTCATCTCATCTGTCAGTAAAACTTATCTTGCTTACTACTGAGTATAGAACAATCAAGCAGGGGGAATATGTAAGGTTTTGTCTGAAAAAACACCGCTAGTGCGCCACTGACGAAGGGAAAGAGAAGACAAACAATCAGCACTATTTTTTTATTTTCTATCAGTGAGTTATGCGTTCTTCTCCCACGTGCGCAGTCGTCCTGCCACATTTTTATAAGGCGAGGCGGTATTGAACTGAATCATCCGACCGCGCGTCCACTTACCGTACCAGCATTCACCGTAAAGCTGTGCATCGGTATAACGTTCAACCAGCGCGATGAGTTCCCGTTTATTCGCGACAAGCAACGCGACCAGTTCAGGCCACTCTGTAATGTGGGCGAAGTCTTGATAGAATTTTTGCGCGAGTAAACCAAGCTGATTCCACTAGTAGCCCGTCTCTGGAAAATCGATAGGATTACCCTGCTCTTCCTGCTGATGCCATTTCAGCACCAGATTGCCCCAGCCCAGCAAATACGCCACCAGATTTGCCGCGCTCATCTGCGTTCCCTGCGCATGTCCTGCCATTTCCGGCGAGAATGCGCGATCGGCGGGAACGGCCTCGATTCGCTTCATTAACAGCGCAAACTGACTGTTGATTGCCTTGATCAAGGCTTCCTTGCTGTCTGGCACCGCCATCATCTCCCCCGACTATTCTTGCTATACAGAATCAGGTTACTGCTCAAATAGCGGCACCGCCTTGTCATCGCTCACGTTTTCAGCGCTGCGCCAGCAGCCGAATCGATGCCTCACGCTCGCGGGGTAACGTCACGGGCGTATGGATGATGAACTCGTCCACGCCAAAACGCTGATGGTAACTTTCCAGACGCTGATGGATGTGCTCTGGCGTACCGTAAAGCACATTGCGCGGCTCCTGTACGATACGGAAATCCGTCGCGCCTGCCTGCCGAACGAAGTTATCAGCCTGTTCCTGACTGCCGACCGTCAGCGGCGGCTTGTTCTCAATGTAAACTTTATAGTTATGCTGCGTGCTGGCCAGCGCCTCCGCATCCTCATGACGTTCGGCGGCAATCACCGACAGCGACAGCAGCGTCTGGGCGTTGGCGGGTTTCAACTCTCGGTAGCTCAAGAGAGATTCCGTCAGCAGCGCTTCACTGGCATTGATGAACCCGGCGAACACAAAACTCCAGCCCAGCGAGGCAGCTAACTGCGCACTCTCCTGACTGGCACCCAGCAGAAAGCGCTGTGGCGAATGTTCAGGTAATGGCGTGGCATTCAGGCGCTCGGCCGTCTCGTCATAACTGTCGAGAAAGCGGTTTAGCTGATGTAGCTTTTCCGTAAAGGCAACCCGCTGCGTTTCACCGATTTCCTGTTGTAGCGCCCGCGTCGCCAGCGGCAGTCCGCCCGGCGCTTTGCCGACCCCCAAATCCACACGCCCGCCCGCCAAAGCGCTGATCACATGAAAATTCTCCGCGACCTTATACGGGCTGTAGTGCTGTAACATCACTCCGCCGGAGCCAATGCGTAGCGTTGTCGTGTGCGCCAACAGCCAGGTGATCAAGACCTCGGGAGACGACCCCGCCAACTCATCGGAATTATGATGCTCGGAAACCCAAAAGCGGTAATAACCGAGCGCTTCTGCCGCTTTCGCCAGCGACACGGTTTGCGCCAACGCCTGCGCCGCACTCATTCCTTCGGCGATAGGGCTTTGATCTAATAAACTGAGCTTATATCCCACGATGTTTCCTTATTTTCAGCGACTATCCGTTAGCGCTATTTATTGCAAAGCTATGCATTTAAAAACCCGTCATTTAAAAAATTCGTTTAAATAAACAGGGCAATAAAAATCAGCCAGTGCAAACGCAGATAAGAAGAATGTTGCATAATAGTGTGAAATATAAATATCAATAATGGGTTTTGTTAGCAGATATTTTAATAACGACGACATGCGCGAAGTCTGAAATACGCCGGGATAAAAAGATATGAAATATAACCAGACGGTATTTATCCATTGAGTGGCTATCAGCTACCTTTATCGTGTTTACGTTTTGTTAAGGAGGTGTATTGATATGGCTGACTCTATCCCCTGTTGTGATATGTCATTCGAGCAGCAGTTAATTAACTGGCGACGGCACTTGCATCAGTACCCAGAACTGTCCAATCAGGAACACCAAACCACCGCGCACATTACCCGCTGGTTACAAGAGAAAGACATCCGCCTGTTACCCCTTGCCTTAACCACAGGCGTCGTTGCCGAGATCGGTCACGGCAGCGGCCCGACGATTGCGTTGCGAGCCGATATTGATGCCCTGCCGATTGAAGAATTGGTCGATGTGCCGTTTCGCTCTCAGCACGCTGGCGTCATGCATGCCTGCGGACACGACTTCCACACCGCTGTGATGCTCGGTGCCGCCTGTTTGCTGAAAAAACGCGAATCTGTCTTACCGGGTAAAATCAGGCTGTTTTTCCAGCCCGCAGAAGAAGTTTCTACCGGTGCTAAACAGCTCATCCGCGCCGGCGCGCTCGCCGATGTCGCCGCCGTTTTCGGCCTGCACAATGCACCTGAACTTCCCGCTGGCACCTTCGCGACACGCAGCGGCCCGTTTTATGCCAACGTGGATCGCTTCGCTATTCACATCACGGGCAAAGGCGCACACGCGGCCAAACCCGAACAGGGCATCGACAGCATCGTCACCGCCTGCAATATCGTCAACGCGCTGCAAACGTTGCCCAGCCGCAGCTTCAGTTCGTTGGAATCGCTGGTCATCAGCGTCACGCGTATTCAGGGCGGCAACACCTGGAACGTCCTGCCGCAAACGGTAGAATTGGAAGGCACGGTACGCACCTACAATGCCGCGATTCGCGCGGAAATACCGGAACGCATTGAACAGTTGATTGGTGGTATTGCCCTTGCGCTGGGCGCAAAAGCGGAGCTGAAATGGTATCCCGGCCCGCCCGCGGTTGTGAACACCAGCGAATGGGCCGATTTCAGCAAGCAAATTGCCCGAGATGCGGGCTATCAGGTAGAAAACGCCGAACTGCAAATGAGCGGCGAGGACTTTGCCCTTTATCTTCAGGACGTGCCGGGCACGTTCGTCAGCATTGGCTCAAACAGCGAATTTGGCTTGCATCATCCTCAGTTCAACCCAGATGAAAGCGCGATTGCGCCAGCCTCACGCTATTTCGCTCAATTGGCGGAGGCCGCACTGCATCGCCTGCATACCACGAAAGTCACCCCACCAAAGGCCGTAATGCCGATCGTTTGACGAGCGAGATACCCGGAGCAACCACGGGGGGAGGCGTCCCTGCGGGAACCTCATCCCCGTGTCTCTCCTAATATCGGACTGACGTAATCAACTCATCACCTCCGCCAGATTGACCTGACGGAGGCGGCAATTTTTATAAATCAATTAATTACGATGAGTGCATTAGGTGAGAAAGTTATAAATATTAACCGCGAACCGCATGATAACGGCGGGAAAAATACACCAGACCATCAGTGCTTTCGCCCTGCTTAATCGCTAACACCCGGCAAATAAAGATATCGTGCGTCGCCGCGCTCACCACTTCTTCAACCAGGCAGTCAAACGCCACCAGCGCATCCCGCAACACCGGTGAGCCCGTGTGTAACACGTCCCACTCCGCCGCGGCAAACCGTTCTTCAGTAGAGGAGCGGCTGCCAAACAGCGTCGACAGCGTTTCATGATGGGCGGCCAGCGTATTGATGCACAAATGCGTATTCGCCTGAAACGTGGGATACACCGACGACCCGCGATTCAGACACACCAGCAGCGTGCCGGGTGCATCACTGACGCTGGACACGGCGGATGCCGTAAATCCGGCCTTACCTGCCGGGCCATCCGTCGTAACGACATTGACCGCCGCGCTCAGCTTTGCCATCGCATCGCGAAACGCCTGCTGGTCAACGCTGGCAACCGCCGCAGAGAGAGCCGCGTCATTCGCGGTAACGAGTCGTTCAGCAACAAGATCAGACATTACATGCTTCCTTTAAATACGGCGAGAGACACAATCATTAACATGATACTAACAAAATAAGCCGCATCATCATCTGAAATTTTCAAATTTCATTATCCATTTTTGTTGTTTTACATCATGCCTCGCCTCATCAATAGTGAAAACACGCAGTTAACGCTCTATTAACCTTTCATTGAATACGTGAATGCCTATTGATGGCTTGTTAATTGATAGCCAGTTTATTGATGGACTGTTTTCACTTTCATGGAAGTACGACCAATTAAGAATAAACATATTCAACGAATAACAAGCACATTCAATTAATAAAAGGTTCTTGATAATGAGTAAACAAAAAACATCTTCAAACCGACAATTAAGACTGGGTTTAATATTACAAGGCGCAGCAGGAAATATGTCCGCGTGGCGGCATAAAAACGTCGTACCCGACGCCAGCATTAATTTTGGTTTTGTTCTGGATGCGGTAAAAAAAGCCGAACAAGGGAAATTTGATTTTGTCTTCGTGGCCGACGGCCTGTATATCAATGAAAAATCGATCCCCCACTTTCTCAATCGTTTTGAGCCCCTGACGCTACTGTCTGCGCTGGCTACCGTCACCACCCACATTGGTCTGGTCGGCACGCTCTCGACGTCGTATTCCGAACCGTTTACCACCGCCCGGCAGTTCGCCAGCCTCGATCATCTGAGCAACGGTCGTGCAGGCTGGAACGTGGTGACATCGCCGCTGGAAGGATCGGCGAAAAACTTTTCCCGCGCGCAGCACCCGGAACATGCGCTGCGCTACCGCATTGCCGATGAATTCCTTCAGGTGGCGAAAGGCCTGTGGGATTCCTGGGAAGACGATGCCTTTATTCGTGACAAAGCCAGTGGGCAGTTCTTCGATCCCGAAAAGCTACACACGCTGAACCATAAAGGGGAATTCTTCTCGGTACAGGGTCCGCTGAATATTGGCCGGTCCGCGCAGGGTCGCCCTATTGTGTTTCAGGCCGGCGCATCTGAAGACGGCCAAAAACTGGCTGCCAAACACGCCGACGCCATCTTCACTCATCAACACACGCTGGAAGAGTCGCAGCGTTATTACCGCGAGGTAAAACAGAAGTTGGAAGAAAACGGTCGCCGAGCCGATCAACTGCATGTTTTTCAGGGTGTCAGCGTAATTGTCGGCAACGATGCGGAAGACGTAGAGCGTCAGTATCAGGAAACCGCACAGCTGGTCACGATTGAAGATGCTCTCAATTATCTGGGACGCTACTTTGAGCACTACGACTTCTCACAGCATCCGCTGGATGAATCCTTCCCTGATATCGGCGATCTGGGGAAAAACAGCTTCCGTAGCACCACCGATGAAATCAAACGCAACGCGCAGGAAAAAGGCTTAACGCTGCGTCAGGTCGCGCTGGAAGCAGCATCGCCGCGCCCCGTCTTCAGCGGCACGCCCGAACAGGTGGCGGATGGCTTGCAGCGTTGGTTTGAAAATGGTGCCGCCGACGGCTTCATCATTCAGGGCGGCACGCCGGATACGCTCAACCACTTTGTCGATCGCGTCGTTCCCCTACTGCAACAGCGTGGCCTGTTCCGTCAGGAATATCCCGGCTACACGCTGCGGGAAAATCTGGCGCTGGATTATCCGGTGAATCAATTCACGCGTTAATTCACGCAACAGGAGATTCACCGTGAAGCGTTCCCCTTTTATCACCGCTACCGGTCTGGCGACATTATTGAGCGCCACGCTGGTAACCCATGCGCAGGCGCAAGATACGGGATTTGTTAGCCGTATCGACTTGAAAGCCAACCAAACGCCTATTCGTACTGGGAAAAACGCTGAGGCTATCGCGCAGATCCCGGCTAATTTCAAATTCGTGACGCCGGGAAAGCTAACGATTGCCGTCTCGGCGCTCAGTTCACCGCCGCTGTCGCTGTTGGCTGACGATAACAAAACGCTTATCGGCAGCGATGCCGATATTGCGCGGCTGGTTGCCGACGGACTCGGGCTAGAGCTGAAGCTGGTGCCTGCCTCCTGGGAGGATTGGCCGCTGGGCATCACTGCGGGGAAATACGACGCCGCCATTTTTAATATCGCGGTGACAAAACTCCGCAAAGAGAAGTTCGACTTCGCCACGTATCGCATTGATACGCTCGGTTTCTACGTGAAATCGACCAGCAAGATTACGTCGATTAACAAGCCGGAGGATGTGGCCGGTCTGAAAGTGATCGTCGGTTCCGGCACCAATCAGGAAAACATTCTGCTGGGCTGGGATCGGCAAAACCGCGCTAACGGCCTTCCTCCCGTACAACCTGTTTACGTTACCGATGATGCCGCCGCCAACCTGAGCATTCAGTCCGGGCGCGTCGATGCGTTTTTCGGTCCGCACTCCATCGGGGCGTATAAAGCGGCGCTGACGGGGAAAACGCGCATGGTGGGCAAAGGCCCAACGGTCGCTTACGTCGCGGTCACCACGCAGAGAGGTAACGGTCTGGCCCAGCCCATCAGCACCGCCATCAATGGCGCGATCCACAACGGCAGCTATGCGCAAGTGCTGGATCGCTGGGGTGAAGACGATGAAAAAATCATACAGTCCGTCGTGAATCCGCCGGGTATCGGCGATTGAGTAAAAACAGTACACCATAAAGTGACAACGTCACTAAAACCATTATAAATAGTCACCTGCAAGGGAAAAACAAATGCAAAAAGAGATCGCCTATTCATCCAAGACACACCGTGTACGTCCCTCACTGCTGACAAGGCTACTGACGGGATCGCTGCTGCTCGGATCGCTGTCCGTCACGACTGGCGCACAGGCCGCCATCGATCTGAAAGCCAATCAGCAGCCGATCCATGCTCCGAAAAACGCAGAAGCTATCACACAGATTCCGGCTGACTTTACCTTCGTCACGCCGGGTAAATTCACCGTGGCGATTGCCGCGCTGGGGTCGTCACCGCCGCTGGCGTTTCTGGCCGACGACAACAAAACCGTGGTAGGCAGCGAGCCGGATATCGCCCGACTGGTGGCCGACAGCCTCGGTCTGGAACTCAATATTGTTCCAACCTCGTGGGAAGACTGGCCACTCGGCGTCGCTTCCGGCAAGTATGACGCCGCCATCATCAACATTACCGTCACCAAAACGCGCAAGGAAAAGTTCGATTTCGCCACCTACCGCATCGACTCGCTCGGCTTCTATGTGAAATCCACCAGTAAAATTCAGTCCATCAAGGAAGCGAAGGACATCGCTGGACTGAAGATTATTGTCGGCTCCGGCACCAATCAGGAAGCGGTGCTGCTGGCGTGGGATAAGCAGAATCGCGCTAGCGGCCTGCCCGCCTTTCAGCCGATTTATGTCACGGACGATGCGGCGGCCAACCTGAGTCTGCAATCCGGTCGTTCCGATGCCTATTTCGGCCCGAACGTCATCGGTGCCTACAAAGCGGAGCTGACCGGCAAGGTTAAGCATGTCGGTACGGTCAACGGCGGCTACCCCAACGTCGCGCATATCGCGGTCACCACACGCAAAGGCAGCGGGCTGGTGCAGCCGATTAATACCGCGCTGAACGGCGTAATTAAAAGCGGTGAGTACGACAAGGTGCTGAACCGCTGGGGAGAAAGCATCGAACGTATTGACCGTTCAGAAATCAATCCGCCGGGACTGGGCGACTAATACCGCCGATGGCTATCGGGACGCCACGCAATGGTTACCGATAGCTCGAATACGCTAACGAATCAGGAGCATCCCATGTCCGACGACATCTTCATTGTGACCCAGCCCGAGGACCCTATCGTGGCCCCCATTATCGACGGCCTGTTCGCGGAATATGAACAACGCTATGGCGACTTTTTTGGTGAGCGGGAAAACGATCCGCCAGGAATCTACCAGCAGCCGCACGGCATCTTTATTGCGCTGCTGCGTCGGGGCGTACCGATTGCCACCGGCGCGTTTAAACGCTACGACAGCACCACCGCCGAGATTAAACGGGTATGGACGGATCATTCGCTGCGTCGTCAGGGGCTGGCAGGAAAAGTGATGCAGGAGCTGGAGCAGCACGCCCGTCGGTTAGGCTATCAGCACTTTTTCCTGACCACGGGTTTCCGTCAGCCAGAAGCGGTGAACCTCTATCTGACCCACGGCTATACGCCTCAGTTCGATATCAGCGTCGATCCCGCGACCTACAGCATTCCGCCTTACGATGGACGGCTGCCGTTCAAGAAAGCGCTATTTGACGTCGCAGCGCCTCAGACTGCCCGCCAAACGGAAGTCGATCTTATCGCTCGCCATTTGAAAGTGTGTTGACCCCAGCACACCGAGACTCACCCTGTGCGGTGATTAAAAGCAAAAGGACGTTTTTCAGAATCACCTTCAAAGGGTATCGATTATGACGCAATCTCTACACACATCTCAGCAAGCACCGCTGGGACAAACGCAGGAACCGCCGTTGCACGTTGTGCCCGCGCGTTATCCCTTTCGTATTGCCGGGGCACTATTTTCCCTGTTTATTTTTGCTGGGGTGATTCAGTCAATCGCACTGAACCCGCGCTGGGAATGGGCGGTCTTTGCCGAGTGGTTTTTTAATCCGGTCATTCTCGCCGGACTGGGGCAAACGCTGCTGTTGACCGCGTTGGGCACGCTATTCAGCATTATTTTCGGCACCGCGCTGGCGCTGGCCCGGCTTTCGCCGTCTTATCTGCTGTCCACCCTGTCGTGGCTCTATATCTGGCTATTTCGGTCCCTGCCGCTGATTCTGGTGCTGATCATTCTCTACAATTTCTCGTATCTCTATGACGAGCTGGCGCTGGGAATTCCGTTTACCTCTGTTGTCTTCCTACGCTATCCGACCATCGATTTACTGGATCAGTTTTCCGTCGCGGTGCTTGGCCTGACGCTGGTGCAGTCCGCCTATACCGCAGAGATTATTCGCGGCGGTATTCTTGGTGTGGATGCTGGGCAGTTTGAAGCCTCCGCCGCACTCGGTCTGCCCGGCGGTCGCCGTACGGTACGCATCATTCTGCCGCAGGCGCTGCGTTCGATTCTGCCGACCGGTTTCAACGAGATCATCAGTCTGGCAAAAGGTACGTCGATCGTTTACGTGCTGGCGCTGCCAGAGCTGTTTTACACCGTTCAGGTCATCTACAACCGTACGCAGCAGGTTATTCCGCTGCTGATGGTCGCCACCATTTGGTATCTGCTGATCACCACGGTGCTATCCGTCGTCCAATACTACGTGGAACGCTATGTGTCCCGCGGTGCCGTGCGTGAAATGCCACCCACACCACGCCAGAGACTCGTCCGTTTCCTCACGCGCAAGCGCGCACGTTAATCTACCCGATTCTGGAGAGTCACTATGTCTGAAGCTATCGACTACTTTGCTCACGCGCGCACCACCGCCCAGCCACAGGCAGAAAGCGCCCGTGGGCTGATTGAGATCCGCAACGTGGCGAAACATTTTGGTCAGCACAAAGCGCTGGAGGATATCAATCTGACGCTGGCACCCGGTTCTGTCACGGTGATTCTGGGGCCGTCCGGTTCGGGAAAATCCACGCTGTTGCGTACCATTAATCACCTTGAGCGCGTGGATGAAGGCTTTATCCGCATCGACGGCGACTACATCGGCTATCGGCGCAAAGGGAATACGCTCTATGAATTGAAAGAAAAGGAAGTACTACGCCAGCGCATCAACGTCGGGTATGTGTTCCAGAATTTCAATCTGTTCCCGCACCTTTCCGTGTTGGAAAACATCATTGAAGCCCCGTTGGCGCATAAGCTTTATTCGCGTCAGGAAGCCGAAGACATCGCCTTTACCCTGCTGGAAAGCGTCGGCCTGCGCCATAAAGCGCAGTCTTATCCCCGTCACCTGTCTGGCGGCCAGCAGCAGCGTGTCGCCATCGCCCGCGCGCTGGCGCTTAAGCCGAAAGTGATGCTGTTTGATGAACCGACGTCCGCGCTCGATCCCGAGCTGGTTGGGGAAGTGCTGGACGTGATCAAGTCGCTCGCCCGCTCTGGCGTAACGCTGGTCGTCGTCACACATGAAATCGGCTTTGCACGTGAAGTGGCCGACCGCGTGGTGTTCATGGTGGACGGGAAAATCGTCGAAAGCGGGGATTCCTGGCAGGTACTGAACCATCCCCGTCACCCGAGAACGATCAACTTTTTGAATAAGGTGCTGTGAGGAAAAGAGAAGGTAAGTTATCGATTACATATGAATCAGGCTCGCTACGAGTGAGCCTGATGAGATCGGGCGTAAATGATTATTTTGCTGGCAATGGCTCAGCATACGGACTGCTGTAAACCTGAACCATCACGCTTTTATCTGTATCAAACGTCGCCACCGTCACAACGTCATGAGTGCCCGCCGCTCGCCAACATTCAGCCTCAACATCGCAATGATCCTGTTTCTCATAACCCATCGACGTCAGATAGGTGTGAACCTTGCTGGTATCGCCAGTGCCATAGAAGTTCACCGTCCAGACTTTAGCTTCCGGCCCCGTTACGTTCGAAAAATTGAAGTCATAGAGAGCGGTAATACGCGGCATGTTTTTCAGAATATCGGGGCTATAGAACGCATATTCCCTTTCATCCTGTTCGGTATAATGTGCGCTACTGGCAAAATCCATTTTGATATACGGCCATAGAGAACCACCCACAACAGCAATAGCGATGATGCCGATAACAGCAAAAGTTTTCAGCAGTTTACTCATCCTTAAGTTCCCTTTCCTTTTAGCTGAAGATAAACAATGAATTATCTTCTTAAGACGGTATTTTACACAATTTGCTCAAGCAGTAGAATCGCCATGTCACTACCCTGCGCCTGTTGGCGAATCGCCGAGCCGATCTCTTTAATTACTGACGGCTGTATTCCTTCTGTTGGTTCATCCAGAAACAACAATTTTTTGAACGCAGCATTATGCTTAATACAGTATAAATTTATTGAATAATAAATTCCAAAAAACAAACTTTAGGAAATTACAAACAACCAATAGGCACAAAATTATATTTGGAGAAATAAATTGATTGATAGGTTAAAACATTGACGCTTTTCTAATTTTTATAGTTTAAGATAATGGCGGTTTTTAATGGACCGATTTATTGATTATTACATGCATTGTAAGGCTGTATTAATTTACCAATAAATTACTTTTTCAGGAGATTTACTCATGCGCAAGACATCCATCAGCATGTTCATGCTGGCATTTTTTTCTTTCGCTGCGGAAGCCGCAACAGATATAACGATTGATTCTCAAAGAAATTGTTTGAGCGCTCCGTTTACTGACACGTTAACAGGCACCCCCGTGAAGTTTAATTTAGATCAAGGGAGATATGTTGTTTCTCTCGTTTCTAATACTATGAATTGCATGGGAGCCTCTAATAGTTGCATTATCGATAGTGTTATGTTGCAAGGTGGGTTTAAAAATGCACGCTGGGGAGTTTCTGTGACCAGCAGTCCGACGGTTGTCGATACAACAACATCGCAGTTTGTAGCCTATATCGTTGACGATAATTGTAATGACAATGCCGGCAAGGCAACATTGTTAATCCAAAAAGCAGAATAACGAACTTTCAGTCAACTTAATTTTCGAATTTGGATTTAATTTTAAACATCAAGACTCAATTTTCACTTTACATCCTAAGTGATTCGAAAATCTGGACAGCACGTTAACGTTACGGATAACGAAATAATTATCGCGCTAGCAATATGTCTGCTATATAAAATTAGGCTGCCGCTCCTCATTATGTAATATTGAAAATATGTGGATGCAGCCTATCTCCAACTCCAGAATGAAATAATAAGTAACACGTATTAAATCGCGACCAGCCCCCGTACGCCGTCTTGTTCCATCGTGTCTCCCCGTCCACGCTGTATGATTTCCCCACGGGACATCACCAGATAGCTGTCGGCCAGTTCGGCGGCGAAGTCGTAAAATTGTTCGACCAGCAGAATCGCCATGTCGCCACGCTGTGCCAGTTGGCGGATGACTGCGCCGATCTCTTTGATCACCGACGGCTGTATGCCTTCTGTCGGCTCATCCAGAATCAGCAACTGCGGTTTGCAGGCCAGCGCACGTCCAATCGCCAGCTGTTGCTGCTGCCCACCAGACAAATCGCCGCCGCGCCGCTGTTTCATTTCATCCAGCACAGGGAAAAGCTGGTAGATCTCATCCGGCACCTGCCGCGCCTGTTTGCCCGGAAAGCGCGACAGCCCCATCAGCAGATTCTCTTCTACCGTCAGATGAGGGAAAATCTCCCGTCCCTGTGGCACGTAGGCAATGCCAGACTGCACACGCTGATAGGGTTTACGCGAGTTAATCGCTTCCCCCTGCCAGCGAATCGTGCCGGACTTCGCCGGAATCAGCCCCATCAGGCATTTCAGCAGCGTGGTTTTTCCCACGCCGTTGCGCCCTAACAAGCAGGTAATTTCGCCGGGTTTTACCTCAAACGACAGGCCGCGCAGAATGTGGCTGCCGCCGTAATATTGATTCAGTTCAGCAATCTCTAACATGTTAGCGCCCCAGATAAACGTCAATCACCTGTTCATTCGCCTGCACCTCGCGCAGCGATCCCTCTGCCAGCACCTGCCCCTGATGCAGCACGGTGACACGGTCGGCGATGCTCTCGACAAAGCCCATATCGTGTTCCACTACCATCAGCGAGTGTTTGCCCGCCAGACTGCGAAATAGCTCGGCGGTATAGGCCGTTTCGGCGTCCGTCATCCCCGCCGCAGGTTCATCAAGCAGCAGTAGATGCGGCTCTTGTACCAGCAGCATGCCAATCTCCAGAAACTGCTTTTGCCCGTGCGACAGCAGCCCCGCAGGTCGCTGCCGTTCATGACCGAGCCGCAGCAGCGCCAGCGTCTCATCAATCCGGTCACGCTGCTCGCTGTTCAGTCTGGCACGCAGGCTCGCCCACACCGATTTGTCGGTTTTCAGCGCGATGTCGAGATTTTCAAACACCGTCAGCGCTTCAAACACGGTCGGCTTTTGGAATTTCCGGCCAATTCCCGCGCGGGCAATGTCTACCGGCGACAGCGTCGTCAGGTCGGTGTATTGATCGTAAAACACCTTGCCGTTATCTGGTCGCGTTTTACCGGTGATGACATCCATCAGCGTGGTTTTCCCCGCGCCGTTTGGGCCGATGATGCAGCGCAGTTCGCCCACACCAATCTGTAACGAGAGATCGGTAAGCGCACGGAAGCCGTCAAAACTCACGTTAATCTTGTCAAGTTGCAGCACCGGATCGGTCTGATGCCGATGGCGATCCGACGGATGCGGCTGCGCGAACTTTGGCTCCGTCAATACGGGCTGAGCCGCGACAGTTTGTGAAGGCGCGGTTTGTGAAGGCATGGCTTGTGAAAGCACGTCTTGTACTGGAACCGATGGCACAGATAAAGACTCAGTCATGTTTCTTCCTCGTCAGCAGTCCAATCACGCCACGCGGCAAAAACAGCGTGACGAGAATAAACATCAGCCCCAAAAAGAACAGCCAGTATTCGGGAAAGGCCACGGTAAACCAGCTTTTCGCCCCGTTGACGATACCCGCACCGAGCAGCGGTCCGATTAACGTCCCGCGCCCACCCAGCGCCACCCAAATAGCAGCTTCGATGGAGTTGGTCGGCGACATTTCGCCAGGATTGATAATGCCGACCTGCGGCACATACAGCGCGCCAGCCAGCCCGCACAGCACGGCGGAAAGTGTCCAGACAAACAGCTTGAAGCCTTTCGGATCGTAGCCGCAGAACATCAGACGGTTTTCCGCATCGCGCACCGCTGTGAGTACGCGGCCAAATTTACTGCGCGCCAGCGCAAATCCCACCAGCAGGCTGGCAATCAACAGCAGCACGGTAGCGACAAATAGCCCAATGCGCGTACCCGTGGCCGTAATGGGGAAACCGAGCAGCGTCGTAAAGCCGGTAAACCCGTTATTGCCGCCAAAGCCGGTTTCGTTACGGAAAAACAGCAGCATACCGGCGTAGGTCAGCGCCTGCGTCATGATCGAGAAATACACGCCTTTGATTTTGGAGCGGAACGCGAACCAGCCGAACACAAATGCCAGCACGCCCGGCACCAGCACAATCAGGCACAGCGCCCAAGCAAAGTACTGGGTTCCCGCCCAGAACCACGGCAGTTCCGTCCACGACAGAAATGACATAAACGCAGGCATTCCTTCACCAGCGGCCTGTCGCATCAGGTACATGCCCATCGCGTAGCCACCCAGCGCGAAAAACAGGCCGTGACCGAGCGACAGCAGTCCGGCGTAGCCCCACACCAGATCCAGCGCGACGGCGACAATCGCATAGCACAGAATTTTGCCGATCAGCGTCAGCGTATAGGTCGAGATCGCTAGCGGGTTCTCTGCGGGCAACAGCGCGAGAAACGGCAGGATCAGCAAAGCCAGAAACGCGATCGACCCCAGGCTAAGCATGAGCCGCGGCGCGCGCTGCGTCAGCGTTATCGTCACGGGTTGCGTAATAGGTTGCGTCATCAGTCAATCACCCGTCCTTTGAATGCAAACAGCCCCTGTGGCCGTTTCTGAATAAACAGCACGATCAATACCAGAATGACGATTTTTCCCAGCACAGCACCAATCTGCGGTTCGAGCACTTTGTTGAGAATGCCGAGGCTGAACGCGGCGACCACCGTCCCCGCCAGTTGTCCGACGCCGCCCAGCACGACGACGAGGAATGAATCGATGATGTAGCCCTGTCCCAGCTCCGGCCCGACGTTGCCCAACTGCGACAGCGCCACACCGCCCAGCCCGGCGATGCCGGAGCCCAGCCCAAAGGCCAGCATATCGACACGTCCGGTCGGCACGCCGCAGCAGTCCGCCATCGCCCGGTTTTGTGTCACCGCCCGTACATTCATGCCAAGACGGGTTTTATTGAGGATTAACCAAGTGAGCAGCAGCACGCCGAGGACGAACACAATCACCGCGATGCGGTTATACGGCAGTACCAGATTCGGCAGCAGGCGCAGCCCACCGGACAGCCACGCGGGGTTTGCGACTTCCAGATTTTGCGTACCGAACAGCATCCGCACCAGTTGGATCAGCATCAGGCTAATCCCCCAGGTCGCCAGCAGCGTTTCCAGCGGTCGGCCATAAAGATGACGAATCACCGTGCGTTCCAGCACCATACCGACGCTGGCGGTGATAAAGAAGGCAACAGGCAGCGCCAACAGCGGATAATACGCCAGCCAGCTCGGCGCAAACTGCTGGCACAGCGACTGCACCAGCCAGGTTGCATACGCGCCCAGCATCAGCATTTCGCCGTGCGCCATATTGATGACACCCAGCAGCCCGTAAGTAATAGCCAGTCCCAGCGCCGCCAGCAGCAGGATAGAGCCGAGCGACAGCCCGGTAAACGCCTGCCCCAGCAGATCGCCGACGATCAAACTTTGCTTAATCTGATCCAGACTTTCCTGCGCCGCCGCCCGCACGCCGGTATCTGGTTCGTTCTGCACCTGCGTCAACGGCTGTAAGCGCGCCTGCATCTGCGGGTCGCCGGTCTGCCCTAAACGTTTGACCGCCTCAAGGCGTACCAGCGGATTGGGATCGTTTAACTGCCGCGTCGCAATAGCGGTATTCAGCGCATCATGCACCTGCGCATCTTTTTCTACCCCAAGACGCTGTACCAACAGCGGCAGCTGTTCCGCACTGCTGTCGCTTTGCAACTGCCGTACGGCATTCAGGCGCGTTGCGGCGTCATCGCTGACGAGCTGATGCGAAGCCAGCGCGGTGGCAACCAGCCCGCGCAGGCGGTTATTCATAAACAGTTTTTTGGTCGCGCCAACCGGTTCCGCATTCCCTTCCAGCTGCGTTAGCGTGCCCTGCACATCCATAAACGGCTGCTGGTTCCGATCGAGCACAACCGACTCGTCGCGCAACGCCTGTAACAACGGCAAGCGTGCGGGTTCCGGCGTGGCGGCCCATTGTTGCAACAGTTCGGCCTGCTGCGTGCGATTAGCCGCAGCGAAATCGGCCGCCGGCCCGGCCAGTGCCAGCACGGGAAACATCAGACACAGCGACAGCACAAACGTAGATAATCGATGACTCATCATCGCAATGTCCGCCATATAAGAGAGGGAGTATCCCCGTCCGACATGCTGGACGGGGCGTATAGGAACAATGCTTACTGCGCGGCTTTGATTGGATGATCGGGCTTCTTATCGTTACCGGCGATGTACGGGCTCCACGGCTGAGCGCGAACCGGCTGATCGGTTTGCCAGACCACGTTGAACTGACCGTTTTCCTCAATCTCACCAATCATCACCGGCTTGTGCAGGTGGTGGTTGGTCTTGTCCATCGTCAACGTAAAGCCATCCGGTGCGGCAAAGGTCTGTCCGGCCATCGCGGCGCGGACTTTATCCACGTCCGTGGTGCCCGCTTTCTCTACCGCCTGCGCCCACATATGAATGCCGACATACGTGGCCTCCATCGGATCGTTCGTCACCACCGTGCCCGCATTCGGCAAGTTTTTCGCTTTAGCATAGGCTTTGTAGGCTTCCACGAAGTCGGCATTGGTTGGGTTATCGACCGACTCAAAGTAGTTCCACGCGGCTAAATGGCCGACCAGCGGCTTGGTGTCGATCCCGCGCAGCTCTTCTTCACCGACAGAGAACGCGATAACCGGCACATCGGTGGCTTTGATTCCCTGATTCGCCAGCTCTTTATAGAACGGCACATTGGAATCACCGTTGATGGTGGAAACCACTGCGGTTTTACCGCCCGTCGAGAACTTCTTGATGTTGGAAACGATGGTTTGATAATCGCTGTGGCCAAACGGCGTATAGACTTCCTCAATATCTTTGTCCTGTACGCCTTTGGAATGCAGGAACGCGCGCAGAATCTTGTTGGTGGTGCGCGGATACACATAGTCCGTACCCAGCAGGAAGAAACGCTTCGCCGCCCCGCCGTCTTCGCTCATCAGATATTCCACCGCAGGGATCGCCTGCTGATTTGGGGCCGCGCCGGTGTAGAACACGTTCGGCGACATCTCTTCGCCTTCATACTGCACCGGGTAGAACAGCAGCCCGTTCAGTTCCTCGAATACTGGCAGAACCGATTTACGCGACACCGAGGTCCAACAGCCGAACACCACCGCCGCTTTGTCCTGCGTCAGCAACTGACGCGCCTTTTCGGCAAACAGCGGCCAGTTTGACGCCGGATCGACCACCACCGGCTCCAGTTTTTTACCCAACACGCCGCCTTTGGCGTTGATTTCATCAATAGCCATCAGCGCCACATCCTTCAGCGGCGTTTCCGAAATCGCCATCGTGCCGGACAGCGAATGCATAATCCCGACCTTGATGGTGTCCGCCGCCTGCACGCTCCAGGTCAACCCCATACCAACCACTGTCGCAGAAAGCGCAAAAATTTTTAGCAATGAACGTCTTTTCATTTATTAGCCCTTAAGTCGTGTTGAGTGAGAATGGAATCGTGTGAGGCGTCAGGTGCAACCACTTCCGTTGAAACAGATTGAGGCCGCGCCTGCTGTAGCATGTGTAAGGTGATCTTCCTGACTTCGGCCTTACTGACGGCAATGTGGTCGGTCAGAATGCGCTGCGCCTCCTCGGTGTGCTGTTGCAATATCGCCAGCAGAATGCGGGCGTGTTCTTTATAGGTCGCGTCGATACGATCTTCACGGGTGAAATCGAGACGGCGAATAATGCGGATTTTCTCCGTCAGTTCGCCGTGGACCCGCGCCATTTCGCTGTTGCCCGCCGCCGTCACCAGCCCACGGTGAAACCCTTCGTCGTAGCGCGAGACGATCTTGCCGTCGTCCAGTCGCGGATCCTCAATCCAGAAGCGTTTCAGGTCCGCCAATAGCTCGGCGCAGCGCCCCGGCGGCATCCCGCACAGCCGTCGAATGGCTTCGCGCTCCAGCACAATGCGAAAGTCATACAGTTCTTCAAAATATTCGAAATCGAACGGGCGAACCTGCCAGCCGCTGCGGAAATAGACTTCGACATAGCCTTCCCGCTCCAGCCAGAACAGCGCCTGACGCACCGGCGTACGGCTGACCGACATCCGTTCGGCAATCTCATTTTCACTAAAGCGGTCACCCGGCATCAGGCGAAAGTCGAAAATGTCGTTTTTCAGCGTTTGATACACCCGCTCCGCCAGCGCTTCCGGGCGATCTTTACTGCTCTTTTGTGTGCCTGCTCGCATCGTGTTCTCCGCCTTTGCCGTTTATTTAGGTTCGCGCCTTATTCCAGCCTGTCCTTTTGTTCTAACCGCTTGTTCCAACCGCTGCCTACTCCAACCACAGCAAGGCATCGCCGGGGCTGACTGGTCGACCCGGCTGGCAGCCGATGCGTTTTACTCGGCCGGACTGCGGCGCACTAATCGTCAGCTCCATCTTCATCGCTTCAACGATAATCAGCGGCTGTCCGGCTTCGATGACATCCCCCACGTTCACTAACACTTTCCAGATGTTGCCGTTCATATCCGCGCTGACCTGAAACGCGCTCTCGTCGTTTTCCACAGGAGCGGCCGAAACCACGTCCTGCGGCGTGCTGTCATCCTCCTGCTGCCACAGCGCCACTTCCGTTTCAAACGCCGTGGCCTGACGCTGGCGGAACGCGGCAATATCGTCGGCTTGCGCCGTCAGGAAGCGCGAGTGTTCAGCAAAATCAAATTCGGTTTCTTCGATGCGGATCGCCGCACGTCCTTCGCGGAAGTCATCGCGCAGCGCCGTGAGTTCGGCTTCGCTGACTGGGTAGAATCGCACCTGATCGAAGAAGCGCAGCAACCACGGTTCACCCGCAATGAACTGATCGTTTTTGAGGAATTTGTTCCAGATAGGCAGCGTGCGCCCCACCAGTTGATAGCCGCCCGGCGAGTCCATGCCATAGATGCACATGTACATCCCACCGATACCGACGGTGCCTTCGGCAGTGAAGGTGCGCGCCGGATTGTATTTGGAACTCAGTAGACGGTGGCGCGGATCGACCGGCACCGCACAGGGTGCGCCGAGATAAACGTCACCTAATCCCAGAATCAGGTAGCTGGCATCGAAAATGATGTCGCGCACGTCATTACGGCTCGGCAAGCCGTTAATGCGCTGAATGAAATCGACGTTATTCGGCAGCCAGGGGGCACTAGTACGTACGGTTTCACGGTAGCGCTCCACCGCGCCGAGCGTGGCGCTGTCTTCAAACGCCATCGGCAAATAGACGATCCGCGACGGCACTTTCATCTGGCTCACATCGCCAAGCTGACGTTCCAAATGCAGCAGCACGTCCAGCAGCGCACGCTGGCGGAGAACCCGACTGTCGTAACGCACCTGTAGCGACCGTACGCCGGGCGATAGCTCTTCTATCCCCGCCGTTTCTGAGGCGCGGATCGCCGCCATTAACAGATGAACGCGTAGGCGCAGCGCCAGATCCAGCACGTTGTCGCCGTATTCGATCAGAACGTAGTTATCTCCCGCCTGACGATACACGGCAGCGGGTGTCGTCGCGGTGGCGGGTACCGCAGCCAGCACCGTGGCGGAACCCAATTCCGTTGTTGCCAACGACGGCACGTCAAACGCGGGTGAATGCGCCGTTCCCAGCGTGGACACGCAGGTAGACTGCGCCTGTTCCAGCGCCAGCGCTTCATCCGCGCTAATGGGATGGAAACGGATACGGTCGCCGGGCTTCACCTGACCAACTTTCCACAGTTCCGCTTTGGCGATGGTGACCGGACAGACAAACCCGCCCAGACTCGGCCCGTCCCGCGTGAGGATCACTGGGAAATCGCCGGTAAAATTCACAGCGCCAATGGCGTATTCACAGTCGTGAACGTTGGAAGGATGCAGGCCAGCCTCGCCGCCGTTCGCCCGCGTCCAGGTAGGTTTTGGCCCGACCAGACGCACGCCCAGCCGATTTGAGTTGTAGTGCACCTGCCATTCTGCTGCGAAGAATTCATCAATCGCCGCGTGGGTAAAGAAGTCCGGCGCGCCGTGCGGGCCATAGAGCACGCCAATGCGCCACTCATCGCCATACGGCGGAATCAGCGTGGCGTCCACGGCCTGCGGTGCGCTCACCGGCGCGGGCGTGGTGCAGGCAGGCAAGTCGGGTTGAGAAATCGCCAGCATATCCGCCACGCGCAGCGTTCGCCCGGCGTGACCGCCAAATTCCCCCAGCGCGAAAGTCGAGCGGCTGCCGAGATACTGCGGCACATCAATGCCGTTACGCACCGCCAGATAGGTGCGACAGCCGGACTGCGCACGCCCCAGCGTCAGCGTTTGCCCCGCCGCTACCGTCACTGGCTGCCAGTACGGCACCGTTTTCCCATCCAGCGTCGCCGGACAGTCTCCTCCCGTCAGCGCAATTACCGCCTCGCGGTGAAAACGGAGCGTCGGGCCTTGCAGCGTAAACTCCAGCCCTGACGCTGCCTCATCGTTGCCAACGATACGGTTCGCCAGACGGAATGCGAAATCGTCCATCGGGCCGGACGGCGGTACGCCGATATCCCAATAGCCAAGGCGTCCGGGGTAGTCCTGCACGCTGCTCCAGGTGCCAGGTTGAATCACTTCAATCATCGACGCGGACGGCGTAAAGCTGTCGAGCATCCGCGTCCATACCGTTCCGTTGCGGAACGCGTCAGTAGCAATAATCTGGCGCAGGTAATCCAGATTGGTGGCAATGCCGTGCAAACGCGCGGCATTCAGTGCCTGCTGCATCTTCTCCAGTGCCAGTTCACGGGTTTCCGCGTGAACGATCAGTTTGGCGATCATCGGATCGTAATAGGCAGACACCTCGGTGCCTGTGCTCACCCAGCCGTCAACCCGCACACCATCGGGAAACGCCACTTCGGTCAGCACGCCGGGGCTAGGCTGGAAATTTTTCAGCGGGTCTTCCGCATAAATGCGCACCTCAATCGCGGCCCCACGCGGTGCCTGCGTCAGTTGTGCCCAATCCAATGGCTCATCCGCCGCGACGCGCAGCATACATTCGACCAAATCCAGCCCGGTGACGCACTCCGTCACCGGATGTTCAACCTGCAAACGGGTATTCACTTCGAGGAAAAAGAACGCATCGCGCTCAGCGTCGTAGATATATTCCACCGTTCCCGCGCTGCGATAGTTAACCAGTTCGCCCAGTTTCACCGCCGAGGACAGCAGCGCGGCTCGCGTGGCGTCCGGCAAATGCGGTGCGGGGGTTTCTTCCACGACTTTCTGGTTACGGCGTTGCAGTGAGCAGTCGCGTTCGCCCAGCGCGACCACCCGGCCTTTGCCATCGCCAAAAATTTGTACTTCGACGTGACGCGCCCGATCGATGCAACGCTCAAGAAAGACGCCGGCATCGCTAAAGAACTGTTCGCCCAAACGGCGCACGCTTTCCCACGCAGCCTGTAGCGCTACGGCATCCGCACAGCGCGTCAGGCCAATGCCGCCGCCCCCCGCGGTACTTTTCAGCATCACCGGATAGCCGATGTCTTCGGCGGCGACCAGCGCGTCCTCCAGCGAGGCCAGCAGCGGTGTTCCTGGCGTCATCGGCACGCCAGCGGCAGCGGCCAATTCACGGGCGCGGTGTTTCAGGCCAAACTCGCCAATTTGCTGTGCGGTTGGCCCGACAAACGCAATACCTGCTTTTTCACACGCGGCAGCAAACGGCAGACTTTCTGACAGAAAACCGTAGCCCGGCCAGACCGCCTCTGCCTTCGTCTGCTTTGCGGCAGCCAGTACCTTATCGATACACAGATAGCTGTCGCTGGCCTTCTCGCCGCCAATCGGTACGGCAATGTCTGCGTCTTTCACATGCTGCGCGTTTTTATCCGCATCGGAATACATCGCCACGCTGGTTATTCCCAGGCGTTTCAGCGTACGAATGGCGCGGCAGGCAATTTCACCCCGGTTAGCGATCAATACCGTCTTAAACATGGGACGCCTCCTGACGAGCAAGCCAGTGACGCCAGCCGCCGAATTCGGTGATATCCACGGCATCGCTCAGCGCAGCCGGTTCGCAGATAAAGCCTTTAACCTGTCGCCCGTCGATTAACGTCAGCGTGCCAATGCCCAGCGGCGCAGGAATTTCTGCGACAAACTCACCAAAGCGCGCCAGCGGGATGTCCCACAGCTCGACGATAATCGCCGCGCCGTCGGTGCTTTTCGCTAAACCGGGCTTGGCCGGCTGCGTATTCGCCAGCGCATAAAGGCGATAGTTTTCCGCCGTGCGCGTCTCTTCCACCCACACCGCATCGCGGCTGGTCAGTTGGTGATTGAGCGGCATGCCCGTCAGGTGCGCGCCAACAACGGCGAGGCGAACGTGCAATGCCGAAGGCGGCAAGGTGCCTGATACGGCGGACAGCGTTTTTCCCGTTGCTCCCAACGTGAGCGCCAGCTGTGCCTGCCAGCGCAGACCAAAACTCGCCAATGCACGGTCGTGCCAGGCAGGTGCAATCAGCGTGATACCCGCCGGTAAACCATCGGTACGGAAAGGTGCCGGCAGCGCCAGCGCCGAGAGATCGGCCAGATTGGTAAAGTTGGTATAAGTGCCCAACTGGGAGTTGTAACGCACCGGCTCTTGCTTCATCGCTTCAAGCGTGTGGATCGTCGGTGAGGTCGGCACGACTAGCGCATCGAACGACGCCAGCGTCTGCTGAATCTGACGCGCCAGTTCGGCACGCAGATACTCAGCCTTAAAAGCCTCTACCGCGCTGAAACGCTCGCCGCTCGCCACAATGCCGTGCACCACTGAATCCATATTTTCTGGCTGTTGCAGCATGTCGCCCACCGCGACGGTGCGTTCCGCCACCCAAGGGCCTTGATAAAGCTGATCGGCTAGCTGCGTGAAAATACTGAAATCGATGGGATGCAGCGTCGCGCCCGCCGCTTCCAATTCAACCAGCGCGTGCTGCCATGCTGCCTGTGCAACGGCATCAGTAAAGAAAGTCGGATCGCTGGGAATCGCAAAGCGCGGTTTCGCTGGCAGCGCCGCAGGCGTACTGGCGGGATGGTGGCGCGAGTAAGCATCCGCCGCATCGTACCCGCCAGCCAGTTCGGCGACGATAAATGCATCGTCGACAGTCAGCGCAAACACGGAGATGGTGTCATTCAGGCGACAGGCCGGTACGACACCGCTTGCCGATAGCCACCCTTTCGTCGGCTTCAGGCCGATAATATTGTTAAACCCGGCGGGAACGCGCCCCGACCCAGCGGTATCGGTGCCTAATGAAAACGCAACCAGCCCGCGCGCCAGCACCGACGCCGAACCGGAACTGGATCCGCCGCTGATGTATTCCGCATTAAAGGTGTTCGGCACCGCACCGAACGGTGAGCGCGTGCCGACCAGACCGGTCGCAAACTGATCGAGGTTGGTTTTACCCATGACAATCGCCCCCGCCGCTTTCAGTTTGGCAACGGCCGTCGCGTCCTTATCAGCCAGATAGGTAAATGCCGGACACGCCGCGCTCGTCGGCCAGCCCGCAACATCAATATTGTCTTTGACGGCAAAAGGAACGCCAAACAGCGGCAGCGCATCTGGATTTTCACGATACCGAGGCAATAGCGCCGCAATTTGTACCTGAAGCAATTCAGGTGTCGCTAGCGCGATCCACGCGGGATCGTCCGGCGACAAGCTGGCGAGCAGCGCGCCTAACGTTTCACCAACGCGATCGGCCTGCTGTTGATAATGCTGTTTCCATTCCTGAAGCGTGAGCCCTGTCATTCTTGGCATGATGTGAATCCCATCTGGTATACAAGATTGAATTCACTAAAGCGAAAACCATGCCAGCTTTTACCCTGTTGATTTTTATGAAGTTAGATTGAGGCGCTCAATTTTCATGCACAAAAAAGGAACAGCCGTGCGCCATCGCGGAGCACGGTTTGAAAAAAAGGTTTGTCATTGATATACGGATAATGCCTTCTCTCAGGCGATCTTCTTCGCGGCCTGCTGCGCCAGAATCGACAGCGCTGTCGCCTTGAAGATATGCGCTTGCGACATCACCAGTTCGGTGCGCTCACGGCAGTCACGAAGAAAATTTGGGAAAAAAGTGCGTTCGACGCTGCCTGCGGGGGTAAAGCGCTGTTCACCCTTGCCATTCACCAGATAAACGACGTTGCTTTCGCCGCGCGTCAGATCGACATATTTCCTGATTTCGATATAGCCTTCCGTCCCCAATATCGTCAGGCGGCCGTCGCCCCAGACGCTCAGCCCATCCGGCGTAAACCAGTCACAGCGGAAATAGCCCGTTGCCCCATTGTCGCCCAGCAACATCGCATCACCAAAATCCTCAAATTCTGGCTGGTGCGGATGGTGATAATTCGCCGTCTGGCTGGTTACCACTCGCGCGTCGGTATTGCCAGTAAAATAGAGAAACTGTTCGATCTGGTGAATACCAATATCGCAGAGGATCCCGCCGTACTGACGTTTTTGATAAAACCAGTCAGGTCGCGCGCCGCGTTCACGATGCGGGCCAACGCCGATCGTCTGAATCACTCGACCGATCTCACCCCGTTGCACCAGTTCACCGGCAAACAGCGCGCTATCCACATTGATACGCTCATTAAAGTACACGGCAAATTTGCGGCCGGTTTCCGCGACCCGACGCTGGACGGCATCCAACTGCTCCAGCGTGGTCAGCGGCGGTTTGGCGGTGAAGAAATCTTTGCCGGCATCCAGCGTACGCAGTGCCAGTTCGGCTCGGTCACTAGGAATGACCGCACAGGCAATAAGATCGATAGACGCGTCGGCAATCAGTTGTTCCGCAGAATCGGCAAAAGGAACGGCGGGGAACAGTGAGATAAATTTTTCCCGATTATTCGGATCGGACTCAAACACGCCGACCAGTTCCGCGCCCGCATCAACCAGTTGCCGACACATGTCATAAATGTGGTTGTGCGCTAACCCAATCGCCGCAAATCGAATCTTTTTCATCTTCACCTCTGCCGATATCGTCATGCCGAGCCACTACAATAAGGCGGAAACCGAGCGGGCTAAAGACAAAAGCCGTGTAACGCGTTAGAATTTTTCCTGTTTTTTTAACATATCCACATTTTCCGCAACGCAACTAAAGATAACCATGAAAAGAAAACGTATTCTGATCCCTCTCATCATTCTGATCCTGTTTGTATTCTATCTGAATCGCGATGCGCTGAATCCTTTTGCGCCGGACTGTAAAAACCTCCCGGCGAATCAGCCAAAGCCCGAAGAGTGTAAAAAACCGGTGAAAGAAGTCGCCCCGGGCTTCGAGATTTAAGCTTTTGAAATTTAAGCCTTCGAGATTTAAGCTGGCATATTAGCGCGGTTTGGGAATATTGAACTGTTCCAGCGCGGGATTAACCGTTTTGGCAAAATCTTCCCGACGGTTATTGAGTTTGCTTTTGGCATTGAAGAAATTCACCAGCGCTGCGATCCCCATACCGATGCTGAGCGCCCCGCTTACCGCCCACCCCACTGGCCCTGCGGCCGCGCCAACGGCAGAGGCGGCAGCCGCACCGGCGGCCTCACCCGCAATGGCACCGACCACCTTTCCGGCAATCGCTGCGCCAGCTTTGCCAGCCAGTCCAATAGCCGTTTTGCTCCCCGCCGCCTTGGTTAAATCCTCTGCGTGCAGCGACGATTTGGCAAAATCCATTACGCTGCGCCCGGCCTCTTTCACTGCCTGCGCATCGCTTTTTGCTCCAGCCCCCGCGTGTGACTCAGCCCAAAGCGCGGAATCCAGCCCAACAGATCGCGATGCAGTCGGTGACGCCGCAGAGAAACGTTGGCTCATCGCCGCCTGCGCCAGCAGTGGATCGGACCGTAAAATGGTATTTATCTCGCGCGGTACCGCCTGCTCAAAATGCTGAATCACATCCGCATCTTTCTGTAGCACTTCAATACGTTGATTCAGCACCTTTTCCGTTTCTTCAGTATTCCGGTATTCGCGCCCCGCTATCACCTGTTCCTGCGTCTGTTGCAGTTTGACCAGCGCTGCCGATTTTTGCGCCCCGCTGTGCTGCTGCGGTTGGGTGAAAACCGCCTCATTCAGCTTGCTGATATCGGTTTTCGCCGCCAACCCCAATGCTGCCGCATTGTGCAGCATATCCGCCGCTTCCTGACGGTTCACTGGTGCCTGTTCGCGAATCCAGCTTTTCATGTCCTTCATCATCAGCTTGCCATCATGTGGGACTCGCGCCAGTTTCTCCCCTTTGACATCCGCATGTTCCAGAATCCCGAATAACCCTGGGTGCGACCACAGTTGGGCCGCCGCTTTTAGCTGTGGCGACAGCGTCGGGTTATCGGTCATGATCGCGTTCAGATCGGTCAGAGTACTGGTGCGATCGTTCTTTTGCGGCGGAGAATGCGTGTAGGATGTTTTGGCATCGGCGGCATTCAGCAGCGGCTCGTTAGCCAGCAATAGCGCGGAAGATTGCACTAACCGCAGCGACTGCGCATCGGCTGCCGGATTTTTCTCCCTATATTCCTTCACGGCGTGGCTGGCATCGCTGGCGCGTCGCTCCATGCTTTTAATAAAGGATTTAGTATCGCGATTCGAGATATGTCCGTCGGCTCTGCCACCGTCTTTCGCTGTATCCATCGCCGTATAGATCGCGGGATTGTCACGCAGGTAGATGAGCGCTTTTTCCGCGTTCGCTCCGCCATCCTGTAGCATTTTCGCCGCCGCCAGCGGGCGATTCAGCGCCTTTGCCGCCTTCTCGCGTTCATTTTCCGGTAGATCGCTTAATAGCGGCGACCACTTTTCCAATGCTCTGGCATTACTGTGCTCTGAGCTGTCGATCGCCTGAAGATCGACGGGCGGTTTGGGTTCCGCAATGAGTGAACGGTCTGCAACGTTCGGCACAGCGGGTAAAATGCGAGTAGGTGCCGTCGTAGTCCGTTCAGTGGAAAGCTGCGATACGTTCGGCGACGCATCGCCAAAATCGATGGAACGCGAACCCGACGGCGTAACTGGCGATGCCGTCTGTTGCCCACTCGGCCTGCGAGTCTCAGTATCATGCTGCGCAGGCAAAGACGCGGCACTTCCCCAACGGCTTCCGCCCTCAATACGATTGACCATTCACGTCCTCATTCTACTGTCATCAGGCTTAACAAACGGATCTCCCGCGTCATGCAAACACAGAAAGGCCTGCAAGCGTGCCGATCGCAGCATGACGAAGGTAACTAGGCGTTGAGTGGGGTAAAACGACGATAAGTTCCTGACGATATTCAGGGGTGTTTGATGGCTATTGGCCGCTTATTCATTTTATGGAAATCGCTTTCCACAGAATATTCTCGGAATGATGGCGGGGAAATAAGGCCGATAACAGGTTAATTGTTGTTCAATTACATGTCATTATTATCACTAACATTCAAGAGATACCACTCCTTCTCTGATAATCTTTTTCTCCGTTACGCCTATTCCTGACACTTACAATAATCAGACGAAATGATTACAAAAAATTTCAAAGAGTAACCAAATGTGTGATCCACATAAATGAAACAACGTTTCCTTTTCACCATAATGCCACTCATCCTAATTATCAAGTCTGATGATAATTAGATTAACCGGTAAACGGTGGGAATTATCAACCTTCACTCAGCAGCATAAGCCATTTCGCTGATTGAAATACTCATAAGCTACGTCGTATATAAGGAGTCATCGATGCATTGATAGCAACCTGATTTACCAGGGAGAAAGCCCTGTCTGACATTATAAATGGCGTCATCATCATTCCTGGTGATTCTATTTTTACGCCCAAAAAATGACATCAACTGTCTGGTTTTAAAGATAGAGACTGCGCTCGCCAATAATATTGTTTACCCAAAAGAGAAAGATAAAATGAAAATAAATACCCGTAACCTACTCATTGTTTGTGCCGGATTCACACCGTTCCTCACTCAGGCAGAAACCGACGGCAAAACCACCTTCCAGTATGAACATAACTGGAAGACGGAAGATCGCCGCCACTCAGACTCCATTAAGCTCATTCATAAGAAAACCAACGGCTGGTCGTACGAAGTCAAATTCAGTACCTCAGCAGGTGGGAACAGCAACTACGACGTTGCCTATGATGACATGCAGGGCGGCTCTGGCGGCATGGTAATCGGTAAAGATTTCAAGCTCAGCAAGGCCGCCACCTTAACGCCGACCTTTGAATTTTCCATCGGCAATTCAACCATGATGTACCAGTCGGGGCTGAAATATAACTACCGAATTAACAGCGACTGGTCCACTTATGGCCGCTACCGCTATGAATATAAAAAGCCCACTCGTAGCTCACGCTATTCAACCATTTCCGCATCTGACAAATATGGTTACGCAGGGGAATCTTATTTGTCAAAATCCGACACCGGTCGTCATCGTCTGGATGCAGGGGTAACGTATTCTGGTTTGGATAATATTAATCTGACTTACGTCTTTAACTACTACATCGGTGATAACACCACAAAATCGTATAAATATAGCAAGGGTGAATTCACGGAAAGAGAATACGCGGTTTACGATAATGGGAAAACGGATTATGAACATCAGTTCAAAGTTCAATATAAGTTAAACAAACAGCTAACTCCTTACATTGAGTATGATGATATTAGCCAATCCAGCACATCATCAAGCCGTCAGGGGAAAATCAAAGTTGGTTTCAACTACGTTTTCTAAGAAATGCAGGATTTTATAAAGGAAATACGCCGTATTTCCTGCCGTGTTGATGAAAAAATAAATTCATGAATGAATTTTGTCTATCAGCGCACAGTTTTCATAATTAACGATCAATATTAATGGTGCCCATAATGAAAAAACGCTACCTTGTGGCCGGTATTCTTTTTGCCCAAATTTATGCTGTTTCCGCGTCTGCCTCTGATACTAAACTCAGCTATGAACATAGCTGGGGAACAATGAATCGCTATCACGGTGATGAAATCGGCATGCGGCACTTTATGGATAATGGCCTGTACGTCGGCGTTGAACTGAGTTTTTATAATAAGAATAAAGATCTGACCATCGATGATGTCGTCTCGAATTCTTATGCTTTTTATACCGGCTATGCCTATAGCTTAACGCCTGAATTAACCCTGACGCCGAATCTGGAAGCGCGCTTCTATTCCGGTGGCACCAGCGGTGAAGGCACCGTGGGCGATATCGGCGCTAGCCAGAGTTCCGGCGCACGCTATACGCCAGGTTTGAAACTGACCTGGGCTGTGACTGATAAGACGGATCTTCATGCGCAATATCGCTATGACCTCAGAAAAATCACCCGCAGCAAACGTACCAGCACGGATGATGACACTCACCGTCACCGCTATGAAGCGGGCGTGGCCTACAAAGGTTTCGACAATTTCACGCTGGCGTACACCGCTTACTACTATCACGCGGATTACGTGCTGCAAAACAACAAAAAGCATGACTACCAGCAGGATTTCGACGTGTCTTACACCATCAACGACAACTGGACCGCACACGTTGGCGTTGAAGATGTTGCCAGCGGGCGCGATGTGAAATCGCGTGAAGGGAAAGGGAAAGTCGGCTTCACCTATACGTTCTAACAACGACTTACCTTTCTAAAACAACTTACTGCTACGCCATATTTCTCGGGGATCCTGTTCATCAAGCGGGATCCCTTTATTACAGCTCTGGATGAATCATCGTTACAGGTAGACAAAATGAAAAGATTTGCGCTGTCGCTCCTTGCGGGTCTGGTCGCTTTACAAGCCAGCGCCGCCACGCCTGACCGTCTCACCATCGTCAATCAGTATGTTGATAACGTGCTGACCAAAGCTGGCGACCATTATCACGGTCAGTCGCCTACGCCATTGCTTGCTGATGGTGTCGATCCTCGCACGGGCAAACAAATGGAGTGGATCTTCCCCGATGGTCGCCACGCCGTGTTATCCAACTTTTCCGCTCAGCAGAACCTGATGCGCGTGCTGGTCGGGCTCAGCAACCTGAGCGGCAACCCTAGCTATAAGCAACGTGCCGAAGCGATCGTGAAGTATCACTTTCAGCACTATCAGGATGAGAGCGGCCTGCTGATTTGGGGCGGCCACCGTTTTGTGGATCTAAAAACGCTACAGCCGGAAGGACCGAGTGAAAAAGAGATGGTGCATGAGCTGAAAAATGCTTATCCCTACTACGATTTGATGTTCAGCGTCGATAAAGACGCAACTGCACGCTTTATCCGCGGTTTCTGGAATGCGCACGTTTATGACTGGAAGATTATGGAAACCAGTCGCCACGGGAAATACGGGCAAAAAATAGGCGCGCTCTGGCAAAGTCCGTTTGAGCAACAGCCGCCCTTCTTCGCCACCAAAGGCCTTAGCTTCCTGAATGCGGGTAACGATCTGATCTATTCCGCCTCGCTGCTGTACAAATACAATAAGGAAGACGGCGCGCTGGTTTGGGCAAAACGTTTGGCACAGCAGTACGTGCTGCCACGGGATAAAGCAACT
The DNA here is from genome assembly GCF_002307355.1 of Pectobacterium polaris. NCBI lineage: Bacteria > Pseudomonadati > Pseudomonadota > Gammaproteobacteria > Enterobacterales > Pectobacteriaceae > Pectobacterium > Pectobacterium polaris. Next base: position 3,660,166 of record NZ_CP017481.1, read on the forward strand.
GGACTCGGCGTGTATCAGTTTACGCAGGCGCTGAAGCGTGATGAAACGACTGACGATGCCGATACGCATTCCAAATACGGCGACCGCGCCCAGCGCCAGTTTGGCCCAGAGTTCGGCCCTACCGCACTGGAAGGCAATATGATGCTGAAAGGACGTACCAGCACGATCTATTCCGAAAATGCGCTCATGCAGCTCCAGTTGGGTAAAGATTTAGGGGCGGAAGGTAAGGAACTTCTGACGTGGACAACCGATGGCCTGAAAGCTTTTGCCAAGCATGCCTACAACGAATCGGATAACACGTTCCGTCCGATGCTCGCTAACGGCAAAGATCTTTCCAACTACGTTCTGCCGCGTGATGGCTATTACGGCAAAAAAGGCACCGTGATCAAGCCTTATCCTGCGGATAATTCATTCCTGCTCTCGTATTCTCGCGCCTATACCGTTTCACCGGACGCCGAACTGTGGCGTGTCGCACGCGGCATCGCTCGCGCACAGGGGCTGGGTGAGTTAGGTTCAGCGCCGGGTAAAGACACCAAAGTGGATCTCGCTACCAAGAACAACGATCCTTACGCCCTGTTCGCGCTGCTGGATCTGTATCAGGCGAGCAAAGTGAAAGACTATCTATCGCTGGCGGAAAAAGTGGGCGATAACATTATCAGCACGCGTTATCAAAACGGCTTCTTTATGGCCGATCCCAACAGACAATATGCTGATGTCGATACCATCGAGCCTTATGCCCTGTTAGCGCTGGAAGCGGCGGTACGCAATCAGCCACAGTCCGTTGCACCGTTCCTGAATGGTGCGGGCTTCACCGAAGGCGGCTACCGTATGGAGGATGGCTCAACTCGCGTGTCCACTCGCGATAACGAGATTTTCCTGTTGAACGTTGGCGAAACCTTGAAACCCAACAATAAGAAGTAAGCATTAATCCTCAACACGCCAATGGTGGTTCGCTGCCATTGGCAATTCCCCTCTTGTAACCTTGCTCAAACCATTCACAGAACAAGACCGCCATTCTCGGATGTGATTCTTAACCGTGTGGTACTTAATTATGTCGTACTTACAGATGCAATGCCGGCCACGATTAACGTGACCAGCATGAAGTAACGCAATAATTTCAAGCGTTAGTTAACCAGAGGCACCTCTGGATTCACACCCAGCCAGCCCGGCGTGGGTTCGCCTTTCGCTTCACCCACATACAAACTCAGCTGTGCGCGAAAACGTTCTACCGCACCGCGATCGTACATGAAATCAGCAAATGCCTGCGGACGGGTATTACGGTATTCCCAGATATGTTTGTAACCTACTGGCGGCTCAACATCGGTACGCACCGACCACATACGTGAAACCTGAGTTTGCGTTTGCGGATCCAGCACCCAGCTCAGGTAGAGCTTGGCGCTTTCCGGGTGTTTAGCCTGTTTGAAGATAGCGGCACGTTGCGCCCAGGAGACAAAAGGATCGGACTTCGGCAGGACAAAGCGGGTCACAGCATCGGCTGCCGGAACGAGCGCACCGGAACTGGTAAACGTCGCGCTATATTTTCCGGTCGCGATCTCAGCACCGGGTACGTTGGTGCCGCGCACATAGACGGGATCCTGCTCCTGCAATTTTTTAACAAAATCCCAGCCGTATTTATCCACGGCCAGCTTGTACCAGAACAGTACTGCATCGTCGTCGTTCGGATAAGCCAGAATCAAATTACCTCTTAGATTGGGACGAAGGTAATCATTAACCTCACGCGGCCAGGATTTTTCATCCAGAAGCTGGGTGTTGACCAAATTACTGAATGCGATGACATAGGCACCGGTCCAGGCACCATCTGCATCACGAAATTCCGGGTATATTTTATCCCAACCACGCGCTTTGTAATTCAGCAGCACGCCTTCTTTTTTCCAGCGCGGGAAATTCTGCACCGTTTGCAGTTGCACCACATCAGGAATCAGGGTGCCGGTCGCCAATTGGTTATCGATACGAGCATCATGGTATTTGCTGTAATCAACAATCACATTCAGTTTCATGCCAGGAAAACGTGTCTCAAATGCCCGCTTGAAACCCGCCTGCTGTGACTGCACATCGCCACCGGCATAGACGGTGACCGTTCCGCCTTCTCTCAGCGCACTCTGATAGATTTGATCCAGCGAACGCGTCTCAATTTCGACGCCCGCCTGACTTTGCCCGACGCTGAGACCGGCCATCATGGCCAGCATCAGCACTGTTTTCTTCAGGTACTTCCCAGTGTATTGCATTGTGATTTCCTTCACTTAATGAATAAAACCCGTACCGACAAACGACAACTATCCGCCGTTAAAACGGCAACGGTCTAACCAGCGGATCGCAAGCCAGCGACACGCAGGATCGGAGCGACGAAGTAGAATCGTCAAAAATAAATCAGAATAGAAAGCGCATAGTCCTTCATTAATATATCTCCCGTCCGAGGATACTCTCCCCGTTTCCATTGGGACATTTAGCCTTGAGTTTACAGGATTAAATAAAAACGCATACGAAGAAAAAGCGAACAATATAGTTAAAAATATTGAATAGCTAAAATGAGATTACGCTTTCGTGTGGGATAGATGCAATATCTTAATAAAATAGAATGGAATTACTTACCAATCACAATAATTCAAAGTCAAATGATATTATTAATAATCATACCAGCTAATAAAATTCGCGTTACTGCCCCCTTCCAGAAAATTAAAGGTGAACACTGATACGCTCACCGAATGCAATAATACATAAGTGTTAATATTCACATAATGACTGTTAAGATCGGGAACAATGATCCTTTTCAATCATCATTACCTTGCCTGTCTCGGTATCCAGAATAAGCAAGGCTTCTTGTGTCGCATTAACCTGTATGAGAAGTTTTCCCTCGCGATCCCAAATCGCCGGCTGTCCTGCACAGACAAAGTTATCGGCTTTACCAACCGCGTTTGCCATCAGGACAAACATCCCGTGCTTCCTGGCAACGACAGGATAATGCTCATAAGCTTGCATCACGCCATTAGCGGACTTTGCCACGCTCGCCACATAAAGATCGGCCCCCAATTTCGCGGCCTCAAGTGCATGAACTGGCTGCAAAGACTCATAGCATATCGCTGGCACAACGACTTTCCCTTCAACGCTAACCGTAGTCTGTTGCTTGCCTTGTTTAAAAAAAGGCATTTCATCAGGGTGAAGTAACTGCTTTGAATAAAATAACGTCTCTTTTTCAGGCTGAAAGATAATCATCGTTATTTTTATCTCATCGCTGAATTTGACAGGATAACCTACCGCAATAGAAATTCCATATGCATCACTCATTGACTGAAAGGCATCAAATTTAATCTCGTCAGATGGTAACGCTAATTCTTCAGCCAATGAAGGCTCATAGCCACTTAATGAGAGTTCAGGAAAGACAATAATATCGACAGCATTTTGTGCCGCGGTAATTACCATATCCTGATGCTTTTTCACATTTTCATCGACATGACCAACCACGGATGCTATTTGCGCGACACAGATTTTCATTGTAAATACCTTGTGCTTATCTAAATAAAGTCATGCATGGCTTATATCACACAACATGAGAAATGAAAAATATGAAATGTTTATTTATAGCGGAAGCTTTATCTATTCGGTTTCGTATAATTTATGTGGGATAAAATTATATGTCCGGCACCGAATACACCGCAAATATTCTGCATGGCCCCGGCTCACAGCCGTGAAAAACGCCACTTTCCAGATGCCTTTTCGCCTCATCAAAAGACGCCAGCAGACAATGCGCATTGACCTCCAGCTCCTGTGCCATATGGTTGCAGGATAAATAGGAACACTCTGGTGATTGCTCAAGGTGGAAAGAGACAATATCAAAACCCTGCAACACTTTTTGCTGTGGTATCTTCACATCGGTGTCAAAAGATGCTTCCGGCTCGAACAGGCTCCATTCTACTGTATCTTCATCGTACTGATACTCGTATGCCTCGTAATAAAACATCATAGTCTCGGCCAGATCAATTCCTTCTTCTTTCGCCAGAGAATAAATTACCTCCGGCGAATCAAACAGCCAGTAACCGTTATGACGCCAAAACTGAATATATTCACAAAAGGCATCAGAGACACAACAGCTCACCGAGTAAATGTCTTTTATCTGCTCAGAGCTAAGCCAGTCAGATTTTAGTGCGACTCTTTTAGCTAAATATCCGACGGGGATCATCTATTTTTCTCCTTCGTGCTTTTGGTGAGCGTTATTTTTGGATCACTTTGTTATAAAAATTCATTTTGGATAGGAAACCGCAATCTTAGACTCATCACATATAAATCCTTCATCAGCTTCATTATGCGGTGTCCTATCCGAGGAGAAATACCTTAGCATTGGCTCTTTGTTTTTTATTTCAACACATAACTTGCGAGACATTTTTTTAGAAAAAAATATCACCTGAGAAAAGTCAGTCCATCCATCTGAGATCTCCTTTACTGAATTACCCTCAGCAAGCGATAGTTCAATGGCATGATTTATATGAGGTGAGTTTGTCATTTAATATCCTACTTTTATTTACCCATGATATAAAATAAAACGTATCAGTAATTATACGTTCTTCAGAGGGCCATTTTTAAAATTATTTGTAATAAAACGATACTCTTCGATTACTTCCCAAAATCCCTCCACGATAACGCATGATTTTTTGATTCACTATGTAGATAATTTTCAATTTTTTCCCACACAGACTCATCTTCATCGGAAGCTGTAACTAACGCTTCAACAAGCCCAGTTGCTACCGCAGTTGCTAAATCAGTATTTTCTGAAGTTATTCCCATTTCGATATGCTGGAAAAAATTTAATTTATCTGACTCTCTTAACAACACCAATTGGTTCACTAATGCCTTACCTACCAATGAGAACAATAAAATTGTCGGTGGATCATCTGGTAACCAATATTCGATGCTCTGGTTTACTTCATTTTTTATGTACTCTGACCTCTGAGTAAACATACTCAGATACTCATTAATGTATTCAACCATTATTTTTCCCTTAAGAGCATTTAGCATATCTTTAAGAACGTTTTCTACTGCAACTCTATCACTCGAAGAAGCTTGAGGATTTTTATTCAACCTAATACCGGACAGTCGGTGATTGTGGCTGTTGAGCGCGGTATTTAGGGATGGGATTCATCATAAAATTTAGATTAAATCTTCGCCATTTAGAAGCACAATAACGTTCTTTTCCCCTAACTCTTGCCTGAATACATCTGCTATTTCAGAAATATTCAAATCGGGAAAGGATTTGTCATTGACCGCAACTAAAAAATAGGATTTTGGTTCTTTTAGGCCAAATTCCTCAGCAATTAATAACTTAGTTTCCTGGTTGTACTTTTCTATACGATCATCAATCAACTCAAGTTGTTGGCGGCCTAAAATTACATGCGGCTCAAACATAATATATGAGCCATCAAAGAGATGACCAGTGTGTTTCCTCGTCATATCTAGCCTTTCCTTCAACTCACCAATATCTATTGATGTGTAACATGTTATGTCAATTGACATTTACGCACCTTACTTAATTTTTATTAGTTGCCCATATGGGGAAATAACAATAACTTCATTTAGCCCTCCGCTTGCCCAGTTTAATAAATTCCAGTACCATCCAATACTGTTAGTGATACCAGTTCTGGAGCGCTAGTATGGCCAGGCAGCATAATAAGTCAGAATCAGCCCCCAAGCATTACAATACCTTAAGGTCAGTTTAAAGGGATGCTTACACTCTTACCGATAAAAATTCCACACGAATATTCATACATCATACCCAGCATTTTTGAATGCTAAACGCACATGGTCAGCCAACCCAACAAGATCTTCATATGCTATTAGGCCAAATTCTGGCAAGTGCTCGGATATATAATCATAAACCTCAAATGTCTCATCCTTTTTTTCTCTTAGTTCTTTTACATATGTAGGAATAATGCATCGATTTACGCCTTCTGTATATTTTTTAGGTTGCTCTATCATACTCCATTGAAGCCGCCCTTTATAAAAATCCAATGCCTCTTTGAGAAGATTAATTACATGAAGATTTTCTTCTTTAAAACGAAAGCTTGTAGAAGGAGGTATATTAGAGCAGTCAGCCCTCTCAAAATGATCATTGTTCCATATTTCAGGATAACGCTCTCTATAGCGTTTCCACTCTAATTCCCCAAGTTTTTCAATAACAGAAAGTAAGCATCTATCTTGTCTATTCATCATTTTTTAACCCTTGAATTTTATCAGAGATCATCACTCCATTAGGATTTATAGATTTGATATGTTTTTCCCAGTCACCTTTAGGAATAGGCTTTAATGACACCCTAGGATCGTAAACATACTTACCGTCAGTATAAACCTGATGAAAAACCTGTTCATGATCGACTTTACCATTCTCATAGACGCTCAAATTACTATCTGGGGTTGTAGGTCTGACTTCAATGATTCTCCCTCGATCTCCCGCCGCATCCAGAAGTTTAGGAGCGATATCAGAACAATCTGTACAATCAACATGTCGAAGAAGTTATTCTCCACCGCATTACGCCCGGATTGCGCGCCGCTGGCGGCGGAGGCCGTGCTGTTGCTTGCCAGACCGGACAGCAGCACGGAGGCCAGCGTGGAAAGCGCGCTGACCGACTGTTTTTCTTCTTCCGTCAGGTCGTTCGCCGTCTTGCCGGGGTATTGATCGGCCATGATGGCGCGGGCGATCAGTTCACCACTGGAGGCACCAATCGCCCCTGTCGCCGCATCCTGACATGATAGCTGGGCAACAACAGCCCCCACCACCGCGTGCGCCATCGCGTTTGCTGCGATATCCGACGCCGTGATTTTGCTTTCATCCTTCGGTATCGTGACATCTTTCACCAACTGCGCCAGATACGGTGAGGCACCGCTGGCAATCGCTTTCTGAATGTCCCCGCCCGCCGTGACCGCCTGTGCCGCACGCTGGAAATCACTGCCCGTTCCGTATTTCTTCATCTCGGCTTTGTAGGTCGGCGATTCCGTCAGCGCTTTTTTATAGACTTCCCATTCCTTCGCCGAATCACCGTCTTTCGGACGGTTGACTTTGGCGTCGCCCTTGGCTTCCGCCGCTTTCTGCGCTTTCAGCTCGCCTTCCGTGCGCACGATATCCATCATCTGCGCGCCGATTTCACCAATCAGCTGCGCCTGTTTCAGGCGTTTTTGCTCTTTCTCTTTGTTAAAGATCGGGCTGAGCGCGTTATTCGCGTGCTCAACATCACGGCTCAGCGTAGCTGATATCCTGCACCTGCTTCGCCGTATCCCACAACAACAGACTGCCGTCGCCATGCCAATCGTCATGATATGACACGCTATTACAGCCGCAGCCCCAGCCTGCACCTTACCGGCAACTGGCTGGAGGCGGCGGGATTTGCGACCGATACACCGGTCGTCATCACTGTTGAACAGGGGCAACTGGTGATACGTATTATGACTGAGTGACAGATAAAAAAATCCCGGTATCTTTAGTCACCGGGATTTTTTTATTCAACATATCCAATAGGGGAACCTGCACACAGAATTATTTACAGCATCCCCATTAGCCAATTTTATATTTCAAACAAATGTCACTCGCTGTTAAATAACCATTAATCAATTGATTATATTCACTTTCTGTGATTTCCGTTTTTTGTTCTTCAGTCCCCTGTGTTCCTGACAAACAGAAAAAAATATACTGATCATCATTTATTTTCCTTACCCTCCACCAATTCTCGGTTGAGAATTCGCCATCTGCCAATGGTGCCTTCTCAGGATATGAAAATGGTTTCATTGTGTAGTATTTATCCATATCATTCATTTTACTTACCACCATTATATTTACTCAAATCAATCAACAGGGCGTTTGGCTTGTGTGAAAAATCCATTACAGCCTCAGAAATACCACCAGATGTCTTTCCTCCTGGCAACCAAAACTGATTTGCGCCAGATTCATTCCCTGATGGGATTTTCAAGTTCTTAAGATCTTGTCTCTTAATATAAAAAGCACCCGTATTTGAATTACCTAAGTAACCCGATTCCAACCCCAGTCTTTTCTCTATGATCCTGAGATTACCACTTGATTCTTTTATCAATTTGTCAAATTCAGATTTGGGCATCACAAACCCATTATCTGGACCAAGAGTTCCATATTTTTTCACATCACTCATTGAGGTAAATCTCACCGCACCATCCTCAAACTTAGCCAAATGCGCATCCATTTCAGCTTTTGACATGTATGTTGATGGATCAGGTCGTTGCCCTTTAGGGATATTAACAATCTCATTTATTTCAGATTGGCTTAATTTTGCATCTCTGGCTGAACCACCGGCTTGCCCCGGTTTTGGCAAACTCCCCACACCCAGCGCCCCATACGCTATATCAGTCAGCCCACCCGCAACAGTCTTAGCCAGTGCGGCTTCCAGCCAGCCACAGTCTGCACAGTTCGCAATGATATCTGCGTAATGCTGCGCTAAAGACTCGTAAGCACGGCCCGCCATATTATCCTGCTGACGTAATTCAGTATAAGCCTTCTCGCTGAGCTCTATTTCCTTGCCGATAGCTTCAACACAGGCACTATCGCCAGCTTCCCAGCAGGACTTCAGTTTCTGGACATTTTCCGCTGACTCTTTCGCCATCTCCTTGCGGATGTCCTGCTCACATTTAGCCTCTCCACCACATCCTTTATAGCGTTCGGTGTATTCCTGCGGACTTCCTTTACTCAGGAAGTTATTCTCAACCTCATTCTTCGCTGTATTCGCACCGCTTCCTGCACCAGCGAGATTACCACCGGCAATGCCTCCCGCACCAGCGCCTGCGATCGTCACCAGATTGGCGATCAGCTGTTTTTGCTCGGCAGAGAGCTCGCCTTTTTTCACCTCCGGGTAGAGCAAACTGGTCAGCACGTCTGCACCCGCCGCGGAGACCAACCCGCCAGCGGCACCGCCTGCTGCACTTCCTCCTTGCGTGTGCGCCAGAACAGCGCCGAGTGCCGTATGCAAGGCAATGCGAGCCGGTTCGCTACCCGCAGAGACATCTTTCACCAGCGCGGCCAGATAGGGTGCTGCCGCACCACTGATGGCTCCATTCAGATTCCCGCCCAGTCCCCCGGATGCGAGTGAAGTCAGTGCAGATCCCGCCATCCAGAAGGCGCTGCCAACGCCATAATCTTTTTCGACCTGCTTCACTTCATTGCTGGTCCGTATCCGCGCGTCCAGTTCCGTAGCGGGTACACCTTCAGCTATCAAACGAGTTCTGGCCTGTTCTTCCGCCTCACCTTTTTTGCTTGTCTTATAAGCATCAAGAGCCTGAACCCCCAGCGCCGTCGCTTCTCGCTGAATGGTCAGTTTGTCCTCAATCTTGTTCCGATCAAACCCGTCTTTTACGCTGCCATTGGCACCGGAGGTATCACGACTGAGCGTGCTAACATCCTGCTGCTGTGCGTCGCTATTTCGAATCTCAATCGTTGCCGGAGACACCGCAGAATATGTCACGCCAGTGGCGGAACCCTTAACCAACCCTAACCCCGCAGTCGGCATACTGTCTGTTGACACACTGAGGCTAAATCCGCTCCCGCTATAACGGGACACATTGACAATATCCTGCCAGCCCAACGTTCCTGTACTGAGGCGGTTTTTCTCTGCCGTTGCTTCAGAGGAAATAATCGCTCCGTCCAGTTGAGTGTGACCACGGGTAAGAATCGTAAAGCCGTTTTCCCCTGCTTGAATACCACTTTGCTCCTGTACTGAGGCATAGCGATTATTCAATATCTGTTGGCTCAGGCTGGCATTACCACTGGCTGACACGGTTTGCCCACCACAAATCGGTGGAACGCAGATGCTGACATTCAGCCCCCCGCTGGTCGTCTTACTATCATAGCGGGACGTATCCTGCGGGCTGCTGATAAGCAAGTCCCCCCCGACGTCGGCTTCCACATGCTTGCCAGAGACAACCGCACCCGCTAAAACGGTGTCAGCACCACTGCGGAGGTTTACCGATTCGGTGGCAGCCACGTGCGTCAGTTGATGCGTCTGGCTATTACCGTTTTCTTTTCCCTTCTGCCCGCTGGCAGACAGCTCTATCGTAAAGCCGTTTTGTTGTCCGCCCAGCCCGAAACCGACACCCACACCGGCATGCTGGCTGCTGCTATTCCCGGTAAGCTGCGATTCACTTTGCGCCGACACCAGCGTCAGCGAATCACCCGCGGTCAAATCGATGTGACGCCCACGAATATCCGCACCCGTAAGGGTAATATCTTTTTCTGCATCCAGACGAATATCGCTGTTAGCAGATAAGGTACTTCCTTCACGTGTCACCGCATCTTGTTGCTGTTTACTCTGGCTGGAGCCCCCGCCTACACTCACCGTGACTTTGATCGCCGCCGTATTCATATTGTTCGCGACGGTCTGTGTTGCGAGGCTGAGCGCCGACTGTGCTGCATAGATCGCACTCAGCCGCGGATCTCTTTTATCCTCGACCGATTGCGACAGGCGTTCAACGGCCTGTAAGGCACTTACGGCGTAGCCGGATAAGGCCGTCGTCACACCGTACTGGCTGCTTTGCTGCTCACGCAACCGATGCTCAGTATCAACTGCTGGGTCGACCGTAATATCACGGCCGCGCACGAGCAGGGATTTTCCTGCCTGCACATCCGTTCCCGCAATCACGACCTTTTCTTTTGCGGCAATACCGATATCACCATTGCCACTCTGAATAATGCTGCGAATCGCACTTTGCTGACTAACGTCATCGACTGAGCGATAGCGACTCGACTGCCACCCCATCGTGCCGCTGTAGCCATCGCCGCCTAGATCGCCGATGGTGCTACGGCTGCCAGCGGTTTCATTGCGTGCATGGTTTTGCCCAGGGTTAACAACGACATTGCCATTATTAGCCGAAATAGAGACAGCATTGATACCCGTGACCGCGCTACCCGTGATAAGAATGTCCCGTTGTTGGCTGTTCAGCGTCACGTTTTTGCCGCTCAGGGTGCTGGCTGTTTGTGCCAGCGTATCGCCCTGCTGCTTTTCACGTACGGACTCGCTGGCAAACGGTATCAGACTGACACCATGGTTAGGGCCACCGCTGAGGTGACGAATCGATGAGCCGATCCCCGGAATAGCATCACTGAACGACCAGCCACTCTGGGTACGGTTTTCCGTCGTTTTTTCCCAGTCGCTGGCACTTTGCAGGTTGATATCCCGCACGGCATCCAGTAACAGGTTGCCCCCGGCCTGAATTGAGCTCCCCGATACCAGAATATTTCCTGCATTGGGGCGGGATACGTTTGTCGTCCCTTCAGCAAGGGTGGTCTGAAGTTGAATATCCCCGGCGGCGGTTAACGCGCTGCCCGTTTGATAAACCCCCTGCGTATGTTGCTCTGTTTTACTGCTGTTACGGCCTATCGAGAGCGCAATCTGAGGTGCATCGAACACCATCGCAGCGGCTTCACTCATGTATAACCGGGCTTTCTGTGTTATTCCTTCTGTTTTTCCAATATCCCGCAGATTCTGATAGCTGTCATACGGCGTGCCTTTCAGGGCGATACCGATTCCACTACTTTTCGTTTCAGAACGGATCGTGATATCCCGCGTGTCCTGGCCGGGGGTAATGTCGATCTCCTGCGCGCGGATCGTGATATTTCCACGCTGTCCCTCTCCGCCGCCGGCAATAATGTCACTGCCGCTAATCGCAATACGTTGCCCTGATTGCATCATGACATCGCCATCGACGGCACCAACGACACTACGCGACTCACTCTGACGCGTTTCCGCACCGTTATACTCTGCACTGCTGGACTGTTTCCCGATGGTGAAGCCCAAACCGCCACCGCTCATCAGCCCGGATTTTTTCTTCGTCTGTTTTTCATAAACACGCTGCGTTTCGACGCTGGCCGCCATATCAATGTCATTACCAGCGCTGAGTGCAACAAGCTGCTCGCCGGACAACACCGATCCCGACATATTGATGTCATGGTCGGCCTGCAACACAACCTTATCGCCAGACAGGACACTTTCTTTCTCGTCACTACGGAAATTATCGCGAACGGTATGCGTCACCGTCTTCGAGAAGGCTTTTTTCTTGACCTTCGTCTCTTCAAAGAACGTGTGCTGCGTTTCGGTGGCCGACAGCAGGTTGATGTCGTTGCCCGCCTGTGCCGTCACCGCGCCGCTCGCCACACCCTGTGCTGCCTGCAGGTTGATATCTCTGCCCGCCTGCAGGTTCAGGCCTTTGCCCGCCGTTAACTCGGTGCTCTGCTGGGTGATGTTTTGCTGCCAGTCGGCGTGACGGTTCCACCAGTTGCCGCTGTAGGTTTCTTCCTCTTGAGACAGCAGGTTGAGATCGCGTCCGGCTGCCAGTGTCGCATTGCCTTTGGCGTTCAGGCTGGCCGCTTCGGACAGCACATCCCTTCCAGCCACCAGATTCAGGTCGCCCCCGCTCAGGAGCTGGCTGTTTGCCAAGTCCTGCGTGCGGCGCTGTGCGGTGCTGCCGCCCTGATACAACGTCTCTTTCAGCGTGTCCTGCGACGTCAGGCGGATGTCATTGCCCGCCGCCAGCGTCAGCGCCGTGCCGCCGGAAAGCGAGCTGGCGTCAATCTGAATATCCTGACCCGCCACCGCGCTCAGTGCGCCGCCCGCATTGACGGTGCTGCCCTGCACGCCCGTGTTCAGCGCGGTGTTGCTGCTGCGCCACCCGATATCTACACGGTTGTTGGTCAGCGTCAGCGCCTCAATCGCCACATTACCTTTGGCGTTCAACGCCATGTCCTGTCCGGCGTTGAGCGTAGCCGCCACGTTGCGGATATCCTTGCCCGCGCTGAGCGTCAGGCTGTTGCCCGCGACGATTTCGGCGGTTTTACCCAGTTCGGTGAACGTGAGCGAGCCCGTACCGCTGTGGGAAGCCGTCGGCTGCGCGGTCTGGAAGTTGCGGCTTTCCGTCCGGTTGATGATATCGCCGTTAATGCTGGCGAGCTGCAGCGTGTTGCCCTCCATCCGGCTGCCGCTGTTGGTGATGTTATTCAGCGCCACCAGATTCAGGCCGCCGTCTGACTTAATCAGACCGCCCTCGTGGTTATCAATCCTGTCGCCGCTGGCGATTGCCAGCACTTCAACCGCCTTGAGCGTGCCGCTGTTGGTGACGTTGCCGCCCGCGTTCAGCTCGACTTTATTCGCGACAATCGCGCTGCCCTGCAGGTTGCTTTTATCCGCCTGCGCCAGATACAGCTTCGGTGCCAGCACGGTCTGCCCGTTGACCTCGATATTTTCCCACCAGACCAAACTCTGGCTGAGGTTCGCGACCTGATCCGGCGTCAGGCTGACGCCCAGCTGCAGGTTCATGCCTTTCTGCGCTGCCGCAGCGTTATCCAGCAGCATTTGCATCTGTGCCAGATCGGAACCGGTGCCGTTCAGGTGACGTTGCCCGCTCTGTTTCAGCACCGCCTGGCTGATGTAGCGGGTATCAAACTCCGCATCCCCGAGGAAGCGGTAATCATGATCCGCATCCAAATTCAGCTTATCCAGCAGATAGGACGAGCCCAGTACCCGGTCGGCCTGCGTCCACTGTGAGCTCGTTTCGACCGGCACCACCGTTGACGGCTGTTGCCCCAGCAGCGTCTGCAGATCGCTGAACAGCGCGTTATCCACCTGCCCCAGCTGTTCCAGTTTCGGGTTAGTGTGGATCAGGTAACGACTGTCGGCATTCGGATCGACAACCAGCAGCCCGTTATTGCCCGTCGGCAGCGGGTAATCGGCAAGCGGATTGGTACTCAGATTTTGCAGCCCGTTGCCGATGGCGCTCAGCAGCGCGGCGGCAGAGAGAGGCTGTGGCGCAGAAGGCGAAGTTCCGCCCGACGGGGTGTCTACACTGACCGCCTGCTTCGGTGCGTCAATCGCGGCCATGCCCGGTGTAGTCAGTGTGGCGGGGCTACCTACCGTGCCCGCTATCGTGACGCCCGTTGCGGTATTGTCCACGCTCACCGGCGTCAGGCTCTTGCCGCCATCGGGCCGCTGACCTGTCGACGTCAGTGCGACCGCATCGGGGTTGTTGACGTGAACAGAAGTAGAAGGTTGCAACACCACTGCGTCGCCGGTGTTGAGCGTCAGCGGCCCGGTAGTATTCGGCGCCGCGATGACCGCCGTGATGTTCTCCGCCTGTGCGCCCGCTTGCAGCGCGGTACTCGCCTGCTGCGTAAGTGTGACCGCATTGGGATTGTTCACGTGACCGGAAATCGAAGGCTGTAACACCACCGCGTCACCGGTGGTGAGCGTCAGCGGCCCGGTGGTATTCGGCGCCGCGATCGCCGTTGTGATGTTCTCCGCCTGTGCGCCCGCTTGCAGCGCGGTACTCGCCTGCTGTGTCAACGTCACGGTTTTACCCGTCGCATTCACGCCTGCGGCATTACCTGACAGCGCAGCCTGTCCGCTCCCTGCCTGGGTGACGTCTACCGCACCCGCGTTAAACGACGAGTCCTGACTGGCCAGCTGGCGCGTGGTCTGCTTCTGTAAGGGTGACAGCGTGGTGATGGCATCCAGCACCGGTTTGGTGGAAGCTGGCATAAAGCCACCGCTGCCCGGCTGCAGAGTAGTGTTGCTGATATCTTGTTTGAAATCGGCGGTAATGGTGCCGCCCGCCTGAATTAACGCGTTATAGCTTTCACCCTCGGTTTTTTCGTAGGTTGGGGAGGTTTCATACAGTGAATACTGTAAATCATTATTGAACCGTTTTTCTCTTTCCTCCCTTCGTCCATATCTACTATCATTAAATTTATATATTGCATCTTTATCATTATTAGCAAAGAAATTAGCACCTCCTAAATATTTATATGTCAGGTATTTTTTTACATAACCCTCTTGATATGATCGATTTTCAAAATCACGCCCTTTTAATATAATATCTTTAATCGCAGTAATTTGAGAGGCATTGTTAAGTAAGAAGGCAGAGTACGAATAGAAAGACCCACCTGAATTCATTGTACCTACTTTCCCACCAGCAATTACTTTAGTACTGCTAGTCTCTAATGCTACTTTTATAAATTCAGATTTTTCATACGCCGCATACATCCACCAATACTCACCAGGCCGCCCGCTCTCCAATCCTATACCATCTTCAAGAATCCCATAATCTCCCTCTTTAAACCACTCAATCGGAATATATACCATCGTTTTACCCACCCAGTCTGGCACAGATTCCGCCGTCGATTCTCCTTCCGTCACCACAAGCCCCTCACGCTGATTAGTCAGCGTGCCGGTGTTAATGGTGATATCGCCGGACTGGGTTTCAATGGTGCCGGAGCTGTTGAGCAGCGAGGTGCTGGCGTTGCCCTGCGCATCGCGCTGCACCCACAGATTATTGCCCGCCAGAATGGTGCCGAACACGTTGGTCAGGGAATCCGACAGCAGGCGCATATTGCCGCCCGCGTAGAGCATGCTGCTGTTATGCAAGACGCTCCCCGCCTGCACCAGCAGGTCACCGGTGGTGCCAATCAGTCCTTGGTTATTCAGCGTGTTATCGCTCACCAGCATCAGGTTGCCGCCCGCCTGAATGCTGCCTGCTTCCAGTTGCACGATGTCTTTTGCACTGACGCGTGACTCCCCGCCGCCCGCTAGAATGTTGCCCTGATTCGTCAGCGTGCCAGTACTGGTCAGTTGGACAGATTTCCCCTGTAGGGTGCCGCGCTGATCGAGGTCACCCGCCACGTTTAACGTCAGCTGCTGTCCGGCGGCCATAGCTTGCGTAAAGATCAGCGGCCCGGTGAGTTCGGCACTCAGGTTGCCCAGCGCCACCAGTTGCCCGTCCTGCTGCAGTTCATGGGTTTTCAGGCGCAGGTCCTGCGCGCTGTAAAGCTTCGCGCCCTGACGGTTAATGAGACGCTGCGTCTGCAGCGCCAGCTGTGTCAGGCCCAGCAGCGTGCCGTGGTTGTCCAGTTCATCGGCAATAATCTCCAGTTCGCCGGCCTGCACCAGCCCGTTATTCACCCACTGCGGGATTTTTAGCGTCAGTTTGTCCTGCGCCATCAGGCTGCCCTGCTGGGTCAACTGCGCGGTGTTGAGCACCAGTCCGCGCCCCTGCAGCCAACCGTGGTTGTCCACTGCCGCTGCGTTCAGCGTGGTGGTGCCGTCAGACAGCAACTGCCCACCTTGCTGGTTGATAATCTTATCTTTTCCATCCAGTTGCAGCGCGGTGATGCCCTGTACCGTGCCGCCGTTGGTGATGGTATTGCCCGTCAGCGTGGTGGTGGTGGCCTTGATGTCGCCCTGATTGTCCAGCGCCGCGGCCTGCACGTTCAGCGTGCCGTCGCTGCTTAAACGCGCCTGCGGCGCATTACTGAACTGGCCGACAACGATAGCATTAAGCGCACGGTCGCCGCGCAGGGTGCCGTGATTAGTGAGCGCCTCCGCACCCAGCGTCAGCGTGCTGCCCTGTATCTGCCCGCGGTTGGTGATGTCATGCGCTGTCAGGCTAAGGTCGCCGCCGCTGACCAGCTGGCTGCCCTGCGCGCCCCGATAGGCGCCGCTCAGTTGCAGCGTCCCGCGCTGCACGCCCAGCAGATTGCCCTGCTGTTCCAGGTCACGGGCGGTCAGCCGTAACGCGTCCGACTGCCACAGCCCCTGATTGCTCAGCACGCCGGTCGTCAGTTCGCCCGTGCCACCGCTGAGCAAGCGCCCCGAGGCCAGGTTATCGACACGGTCGGTGAGATCCAGCGTAAAGCCGCCGACACCCGTCAGCGTGCCGCTGTTCTCCAGCGTCTTACCGAACAATGTCACCGCGCCTTGCGAGAACAGCTCACCCTGATTACGTAACTGGTCGCCATTGAGCGACAGGCTGTTCAGCCCCGCGACAGTGCCGCTATTGCTGAACGTATCACCGTTCAGCGTCAGCGTGCCCGCCTGCCATAACCCGGCGTTGTCCGCCTGTTTAGCCTGGAGCGTGGCCGTACCTTTGCTAAGCAGCTGGCTGCTTTTATTGCCGACATAGCGCAGCACGTCGAGCAGGCGCAACGCGTCGGTGCCCTGAATGCGGCCCTGATTATCGATATCCCCTGCGCGCAGTTGCAGGTCGTTGGCCTGTAGCGTACCGGCATTGCGCAGCGTGCCGCTGTCGAGGCGGCCTTCGCCGTTGGTCAGCAGTTCCGCCCCAGCGCGGTTAATCAGTTCGTCACGGTTAGCCACCGTCAGGCCGTGACTGCCCAGTATGCGTCCGCCGTTATCCAGCGCATGGGTGGTCAGGTTCAGCGTGCCCGCGGCTATCTCACCGATTTGCGTCAGGCGGTCGGCCGTGATGATGGCCTCGGCGTCGCTCAGCAGGCGAGACTGTGCATTCCCCTGATAGATACCCACTAAATCGAGGCGAAGGTTATCCTGCCCGAGCAGCGTCCCGCCGTTCGTCAGGTCGTTCGCCGTCAGCGCCAGCGTATTGCCCTGCCAGAGCCCGTCGTTCGCAACCGTGCCCGCCTGCGCCTGCAGGGCCCCGTTGGTCAGCAGCTGGCCGGTGCTGCCGACCGTCAGGCCATCCCGCAGCGCCAGCGTGATACCGCGCTCACCGATAACCGTGCCAGTGTTGTTGAACGAGCCGCCGTTCAGCGCCAGCACCCGGCTTTCCCAGCGTCCGCTATTGCGCAGCTGATTGCCGCGTAACGTCAGCGTATCGGCAGTATGCAGCAGGCCGGTTCCCTGATAGTCGCCGTCAAGCGTCAGCGCCCCGTCGGCCATCACCGTGCCCGCGTTGTTTATCGCACCGCTGTCGAGCGTCAGCTTACCCACGCCGGACACGGTGCCCTGATTGTCGAGCAGGCTGGCGCTCAGCCAGCTGTCGCCGCCGGAGAGCAGCGTGCCCTGATTGGTTAACCGGCTGGTGGGGTTGGTGCGGTCCAGCGTAATGGCTAACCCGTTGTCCCCCTGCATCCGCCCGCGGTTGGTCAGTTGCTGGGCCTCAAACGTCAGGCGGTCCGCCTGTACATCACCGTCGTTGGTCACGCTCGCCGCACGCAATACCGCCATCCCCTGCGACAGAAGTTTCCCATTCTGCTGATTCGTCAGGCCGTTGGCGGCGGTCAATGACAGGGCGTTGAGACCAAAAATCTGTCCACGGTTGGTCAGCTCAGCAGCCTGCAGCGTGATATCGCCCGCCTGCCACTGCCCCTGATTGTCAACCTGATCCGCCGTCAGCGTGCTGCTGCCCTGACTCAGCCAGTGGCCCTGATTGCGGGCCGTCCCCGCAATCGCCAGCGTCAGTGCATCGACACCCAGCATCTTGCCCTGATTGTCCAGCGTCCCGGCGTCTACCGTCAGCGCCCGCGCTTCCAGCGTACCCTGCTGGTCGATATGGTTCGCAACGATACCCAACGTGGTGCTGCCGCTGATAAGCCCGCGATTCTCCAGTGTATTACGCAGATCCAGTTGCAGATCGTCCGAGCCCAGTATCTGCCCGTGGTTCAGCACGTCCACCGCGGTGATACCTGTCCGCTGGCCGGTGAGGTCACCGGTGTTAGTCAGGGTGCCGTCCAGCGTTAACTGCAGGTCACGCGTGCCGTTCAGCTGTCCGCCGTTGGTCACGTCGCGGGCGGCAATGGTGAATGCCTGGCTGTTCAGCGTTCCCTGATTATCCAGATGATTGCCAAGCTGCAGCGTCAGCCCGTTCACGCCCGTCAGGGTGCCGTGGTTGAATACGTCATTGGCCCTGAGCGTCAGCGCATTACTGCTGACATCGCGGGTATTATTCAGCGTCCCATTCAGATGTAGAGTCAGGCTGTCGACGCCGGTGATCGCACCGCTGTTGGTCAGGTCATTCGCGTTCAGCGTCAGCGCCGCCCCGTACAGCGTGCCGCGATTGGTGAGACTGTCACTCACCGTCAGTTCAAGGCGGTCAAGGCCGTTGATTTTTCCGCGGTTGTCCAGCTTGTCGGCCTGTGCGGTGAGTTGATAGCCGCTCAACATGCCCTGATTGATTAAGGCGTCATCCAGCGTCAGTTGAAGACCGTCGACGCCGGTAATCTCACCCGCGTTGGTCAGCGACCGGGCAGCAACAGTGGCGAGCTTGCTCCACAGCGTCCCCTGATTGTGTAATTCGCCGTTTACCAGCGTCGCCTTCAGCGATGTATCACCCTGAATATGCCCGCGGTTGTTCAGGTTTTGTGCGTCCAGCGTCAGGCGGTCCGCCTGCCATTCGCCCTCGTTACTCGCCTCGGCCGCGTTCAGCACCGCCTGGCCCTGCGTGAGCAGCGAGCCGGTTTGCGCATTGGTCAATTTATTTTTCGCCGTCAGCGACAGCGTCGACAGACCCAGCAGTTGGCCAGCATTCCCGACCTCATCCGCCATCAGCGCCAGCGTGTTGCCCTGCCAGAGCCCGTCGTTTATGACCGTGCCCGCCTGCGCCTGCAGGGCACCGTTGGTCAGCAGTTGGCCGGTACCGCCGACCGTCAGGCCATCCCGCAGCTCTAGCGTGATACCGCGCTCACCGATAACCGTGCCGGTGTTGTTGAACGCGCCGCCGTTCAGCGCCAGCGCCCGGCTTTCCCAGCGCCCGTCATTGCGCAGCTGATTGCCGCGCAGCGTCAGGGTGTCGGCAGTATGCAGCAGGCCGGTGCCCTGATAGTCGCCGTCAAGCGTCAGCGCCCCGTCGGCGATAACAGTGCCCGTATTGTTTATCGCACCGCTGTCGAGCGTCAGCTTACCCACGCCGGACACGGTGCCCTGATTATCGAGCCGGCTGGCGCTCAGCCAGCTGTCGCCGCCGGAGAGCAGCGTACCCTGATTAGTGAGCAGGCTGGCGGGGTTGGCTCGGTCCAGCGCGATGGCTAACCCGTGGTCCCCCTGCATCCGTCCGCGGTTGGTCAGTTGCTGCGCCTCAAACGTCAGGCGGTCTGCCTGCGCGTCGCCGTCATTTATCACGCTCGCCGCACGTAACACAGCCATCCCCTGCGACAGGAGTTTTCCGTTTTGCTGATTCGTCAGGCCGTTGGCGGCGGTCAGCGACAGGGCGTTGAGACCAAAAATCTGCCCGCTATTGCTCAAATCATTGGCCTGCAGTGTGATATCGCCCGCCTGCCACTGCCCCTGATTGTCAACCTGATCCGCCGTCAGCGTGCTGCTGCCCTGACTCAGCCAGTTGCCCTGATTGCGGGCCGTCCCCGCAATCGCCAGCGTCAGTGCATCCACGCCCAGCATCTTGCCGTGATTATCCAGCGTCTGCGCGTCCACTGTCAGCGCCCGCGCTTCCAGCGTGCCCTGCTGGTCGATATGGTTCGCAACGATACCTAACTTGGTGTTGCCGCTGATAAGCCCGCGATTCTCCAGTGTGTTGCGCAGATTCAGTTGCAGGTCATCGGAACCCCGCATCTGTCCGTGGTTCAGCACGTCCTTCGCAGTGATATCGGTGCGCTGGCCGGTGAGATCGCCGGTGTTGGTCAGGGTACCGTCCAGCGTTAACTGCAGGTCGCGCGTGCCGTTCAGCTGTCCGCCGTTGGTCACGTCGCGGGCCGCAATGGTGAGCGCCTGGCTGTTCAGCGCGCCCTGATTATCCAGATGATTGCCAAGCTGCAGCGTCAGCCCGTTCACACCCGTCAGGGTACCGTGGTTGACGACGTCATTGGCCCTGAGCGCCAGCGCATTACTGCTGAGGTCACGCGTATTATTCAGCGCCCCGTTCAGATGTAGATTCAGGCTGTCGACGCCGGTGATCGTGCCGCTGTTGGTCAGGTCGCTGGCGTTCAGCGTCAGCGCCGCTCCGTACAGCGTGCCGGTATTGTCGAGGCTCTCGTTGACTGTCATGTCCAGTTGGTCGAGGCCGTTAATTTTCCCGTGGTTGTCCAGCCTGTCGGCCTGCGTGGTCAGCAGATAGCTGCTCAACGCGCCCTGATTGGTTAACGCGTCATCCAGCGTCAGTTGCAGACCGTCAACGCCGGTAATATCACCCGCGTTGGTCAGCGACCGGGCAGTAACAGTGGCGAGCTTGCTCCACAGCGTCCCCTGATTGTTCAGGTCACCATTCGCCAGCGTCATCGTCAGCGCTGCATCACCCTGAATGTGACCGGTGTTGGTCAGCTGCTGTGCGTCCAGCGTCAGGCTGTCCGCCTGCCATTCACCGTCGTTCTCGGCAGTAGCCGCGTGCAATACCGCCAGGCCCTGCGTGAGCAGCGTGCCGGTTTGCGCATTGGTCAGCATGTTTTTCGCCGTCAGAGTCAGTGCCGACAGCCCCAGCAGTTGGCCGGCATTCTCGACCTCATCCGCCGTCAGCGTCAGCGTCTTCGCCTGCCACTGGCCGCGGTTGTCCAACTGGCGGGCGGTCAGCATGCTGTCGCCCTGACTCAGCCATTTTCCGCTGTTGCGCGCCGTGGTGTTAATCGCCAGCGTCAGCGCATCGACACCCAGCATCGTGCCCTGATTGTCGAGCGCATCCGCCTGCACCTGCAGCTGGCGGCTTTCCAGTGAACCCTGCTGTTCGATCTGATTCGCCTCAAGCACTACCCGCTGGCTGCCGCTAATCAAGCCGCTATTGCGCGCCGTCTCCTGCAGCGTCAGGTGCAGCGCGTCACCGGCGAGCTCGCCCTGATTGAACAGGTCGGTCGCCGACAGCCCCAGCGTCGCGCCATAAAGCTGCCCCTGATTGGTCAGGCTATCGGCAACAGTCAGCTGCAGCGCGTTAACCCCAGCAATCTCGCCGCCGTTAAACAGGCTAGCGGCCATGATGTCGGTGCGCTGCCCCAGCAGCGTGCCCTGATTGTCCAGCGCCTGTCCCTGCAGTTGGATAGCGTTCGCCTGCCAGCGCCCGCGGTTGGTGAGCGTGGTGCCGGACCAGTCCAGCAGTCCGTCAGTCTGCAGCGACCCGCGGCCCTGATAATTGCCCGCCAGTGACAGCCCGGTGACGGCCACGATATCTCCGGCATTCTCCACCGTCTCACCGATAAGGGTTGCCGTGCCGTTGCTGGCGAGGGAGCCCTGATTAGCTATCTGCGTGGCGCGCAGCTGCGTGTCGCCACCGGACACCAGCGTGCCGCGGTTGTCCAGCACACCGTCTGTTGCTCCACCGCTCTGACGTGAAGATGACGCGTTGAGTTGCTGGATATCTGCCGCCAGTGATAGCGCCATCGGCAGGAATGAACGCTGAGAAGGAGCACTCGCGGGTACTACCGCGATGTCCATGTCCCCTGCGGCCTGCACCCGTCCCGCGTTGGTGAAGTTTGTAGCCTGCAGCGTCAGGCGCTCCGCCCGCCACTCGCCGTGATTCTCCGCCTGCGCGGCCTGTAACACCGCCGCGCCCTGCGTCAGCAGTTTGCCGGTTTGTTGGTTGGTCAGCCCGCGTTGTGCGGTTATCGACAGCGCGTCAATCCCCAGCAGTTGCCCGGCATTGGTGACCTCATCCGCGTCAAGCAAGAGGGTCGCGGCCTGTATCAATCCGCTATTGTCCACCTGCTGAGCGGTTACCACTCCAGCTTTCTGGGTCAGCAGGCTGCCGTCATTGGACAGGTTACCGGCAATCGACAATGTCAGCGCGTCCACACCCAGTATCTTGCCCTGATTGACCAGTGAAGCGGCGTCCAGCGTGACGGTTTTTCCTTCCAGCGTGCCATTCTCGCGCTGGGTGACGGCGTCTGCCGTCACCGCCAGTGTGTTGTTTGCACTGATTATCCCTGCGTTATCCAACTGACCGGCGAGCGTGAGCTGCAGCGAGTCCGTCCCGACAATGTCACCACGGTTATTGAGGTCGGTTGCCGTAACACCCAGCGCGCGACTGCGCAACGCGCCGGTATTGTGCAGGCGGTCGCCGAGCGACAGCGTCAGCGTATCAACAGCGGTGAAGTCACCGTGGTTAACCAGACGATCGGCGGACATAGTGACGGAGTTCCCCAGCACCGTGCCCTGATTGGTCACGTCCTTCCCTTGCAGGGACAGCGCCCGGCTTTCCCAGTGCCCCTGATTCGCCAGCGTGTCGCCGTGCAGCGTCAGTGTGCCCGCCGTATTCAGCAGGCCGCGGCCCTGATAGTCGCCCCGCAGCGACAATCCTGTCGCCGCGACCACTCGCCCGTCGTTAATCAGCGACGCACCAGTCAGTTCAGTGCGCCCCAGACTGGACAGCGTGCCCTGGTTATCCATCAGGCGCGCGAACAACGTGGCATCTCCGCCTGTCGTCACGGTGCCACGGTTAACGAAGGTGCCCTTGCCGTCAGTAGCGGGCAGCGCCAGGGACAAAGCCTCATCGCCCTGAATCTGGCCGTCATTGGTCAGATCCTCTGCCGCCAGCGTCAGAGCTTTCGCCTGCCACTCTCCGGCATTGATGGCCTCTGCCGCCGTTAACGTCGCGATGCCCTGAGACAGCAGTTTTCCTGCTTGCTGGTTGGTAAGCGCGCGGGTGGCCGCCAGCGCCAGCGAGGACACACCGAGGATTTTCCCCGCGTTATCCAGTTCATCCACCTGCAGCGTGACGTTTTTCGCCTGCAAGGTGCCCTGATTGATAAACCGCTGCGCTGACGTGGTGCTGTCACCGTCGCTCAGCAGTTCGCCCTGACTGGAGAGGTTGCCCGCTATCGCCAATGTCAGCGCATCCGTGCCGCGCAACGTGCCCTGATTAGCAAGCTGTGCCGCATCCACGCGCAGCTGATTGCCCTGCAGCGTACCGGCGTTATCCAGATTGCCAGTGATAGCCAGCGTCAGCGCATCAGTACCGTGAAGTGTACCCTGATTGGTCAGACGTGCCGCATCCACGCGGAGCAAGTTGCCCTGCAGCGTACCGGCATTCACCAAACTATCGGCTATCGCCAGGGTCAGCGCATCCGTGCCGTGAAGTGAGCCCCGATTATCGAGCTGTGCCGCGTCCACACGCAGCTGGTTACCCTGTAGCGTGCCGTTGTTATCCAGATTGCCAGTTAAGAAGAGCGACAGATTATTGATACCGCTCATCGTGCCACGGTTGTCGAGAGACGTACCGTCTGCGGTGAGGGTTAACGCCTGCAACGTGCCTCGGTTGTCGGTCTGCGCCGCCTGAAGGTGCAGCGACTCTGCGCTGAGCCAGTCACCGCTATTGGTAAAGGTATCGGCGACGGTCAGGTTCACCGCGCCCCGCGCCTGTGCCTGCCCGCTGCTCGTAAGAGTAGTGGCCTCAATATTCAGCACAGTGCCCTGCAACACCCCGGCCTGGCTGGCGGTATTGCTGTTCATCGTCCAGTTTCCGGTGGCCAGCAGGCTGCCGCGGTTGTCCAGTTGGGTCGCCGTAATCTGTCCGTCGCCGGTAATACTGGTCTTGCCCACGTTGAGCCAGCGCTCGGCATTCAGCAGGAACTGCTGCGCCTGAATCGCGCCATCGGTCTCTGCCTGTGCGGCGTTCACCGTCAGGTCGGTGCCCGCTAGCAGCGTGCCGTGAGCGGACTGCGTCAGTGAGCGTGTGGCGTCAAGCTGCAGCGCCTTGTCAGCCTGCAGCGTGCCCTGATTAGCAAGCGTGCCGGTGTGCAACTGTAATGCCGGGGCGGTGAGCGTACCGTCATTGCTGAGGCGGTCGGCGGTTATTTGCAGGATGTTGCCAGCCTGCATCAGGCCGCGGTTATCCAGCGCGTCGCCCAGCGTCAGCGCCAGTTTTTCACCTGCACTCAGGGTGCCGTGATTCACCAGACTGCCGCCGTGCAGCGCCAGCATCTGCTGTACGTTGAGCGTGCCGTGGTTTTCGGTCGTCTGGCTGGTCAGGTCGAGGGCGTTAGCGGTGACCTCGCCTTGATTACTAAGCTGGTCAGCCTGTGCGGTCAGCGTCGCGGCCTGCAGTGTGCCGCCATTGGTGATGCTGTCGGCCAGCAAAAACAGCTGATTATCGGTCAGGATGTTGCCCTGATTGTTCAGCACCTCCTGCAGTTCAAGTTTTACCTCGTGCCGGGCGCTGAGTAATCCGGTGTTGTCCAGACGCTGCGCGTTAACTGTCAACCGCTCGGCGGCGGCCAGCGTGCTGCGGTTCGTCAACGTGTTGCCGCTGAACGTCAGTGCCTGCAGCGCGGCGATATCGCCCTGGTTATCCAGCGAGTCCAGCGTCAGCGCGAGGGTTTTCCCCGCTAGCGTGCCGCGCTGTACCAGATGTCCGCCGTCAACGCTCAGCGCATGACCGGCCGTCAGATTTCCCTGCCAGTCGCCCTGCTGCGTCACGCGCACCGTGGCGTTGTTCTTCGCCTGAAGCAGCGCGCTGCCGGCACCGTTAAGCGTTTTCGCCTCGAGTCGTACATCCTCAGCGCCCGTACTCCCCGCCAGCGACACCGTGTCGCCGCGCATCTCAAGCACCGACTCCGCTTTGATGCCGCTTTGCGCATCCTGCTGCAGCGAGCGCCCCGCCTCGACCGTCACCTTGCCGGCGGCAAGCTGGGTAGCATTAATCGTGACATTGTCACCTTTAAGAACGAGTTGATGAGCGGAGTTGACCGTGCCCTGCGCATCGACGCCGGCACTGATGACGCTGTTTTGCGCCTGCAGTCCGCCACCCGATGTCAGTTCGATGTGTTGTCCGGCCCGCAGCGTCGCGTCCTGCAGCGTGATGTCCTGTCGGGCGTTCAGCGTTAGCGCGTCACCCGCCTGTTGCTTGCCCCGCAGCGCCAGCGCCTCCGCGTCGGCCTGAATGCTGCCCTGCGCCACCGCATCGCCGAGGCTGAGTTTACCGTTGGCCGACAGCGTGATATCGCCGCTGCGCGCGCTCAGATTACCGAGGTTAACGCCCACGCCCTTATCGCTGGAAACCAGCTTGATGCGATTGGTGTACATGCCGCCCAGCGCGCCCGTATCCAGCGCGACTTTTACATTACTGCCAGCCACGCCGCCGTCCGCCGCCTGCGCCGTCACCTTGCCCGTCGCATCGACCTGATTGGCCCCCAGCACAATCCGGGTATCGTTGGCATTCAGCCCGGCATCAATCTGCGCGGTGCGGGCTATCAGGCTGAGGTAGTCACTCTTGCTCGCATCCAGCCCCTGCCCGGTCAGCGTGATATCGCCGCGCTTCACGTCGATATGCTGCAGATTCCCCTGCGCATCCAACTGCGGTTTACCGGTGGTCAGCGTCACCTGCGGGGTATTGATAAAGCCGCAGCCGTCGCAGGTAATGCCGTTCGGATTGGCAACAATCACGCTGGCCTGCTTGCCGCCCACTTCCAGGTAGCCCGCCAGCGTACTGCGATTGGTGGACACCACTTCGTTGATAATGGCGTCGGCAGCCTTGCCTTTCAGGTTGGGGTTGTTCTGGATCAGCCCGCCGAGCTGAGTCGGATTGAGCTGCGCCGTGCCGTTATTCAGGATCAGACCCGGCTTGTCGACGTTAAAATCCTGGTACTGATTGTGGGAGATCCCCGCGCTGTTTGGCGTGGCGATATTGATGACCGGGACGCCGTTGCCGGCCTGATCCAGCGCGGTATTGCCCGTAGCGACCTGCACGCCCGCCGCCATCGCCGGCAGCAGCGGCTGAAACGCAATCAAATGGATCAACGTATACGCCAGCAGGCGTTGTGTGGTTTTTACTGGTTTCATCCCTGATCCCCGGTCTTAATAATTAACAACGAAAAATTAAAAACTAAAAAGACAGCCCAACGCGGTAATACACCACGGCACTATCCTGTTTTAGCCAGTTGGGATGTGCCAACGGCCAGCCAACCGTGATTTGTTGTGATAGATATTGATTCGCGACACCCGCGCCTACCGCCGCGCCCCACAGCGTACCCGCCGATTCGCTGTCGGCCTGATGTGAGAAGAGATGCCCGCCGTCCACCGCTGCCGTCAGAGTGACGCTGCCCAGCAGCGGCAGTTGCGCCGCTCGCCAGTTGAGTTCGTTGCGCCAGTAACCACCGCGATTGCCTGAAAGATACTGCTCTTTGAAACCGCGAACGGAGGTTTCCCCGCCCAGCGTGACCTGCTCGCTGCCATACAGGCGCTGCGGTGAATACTGGCCGTAGAAGTTGGTGAGGTAATGAAGGTTGTCAGCAATCGGGTAGTAATAACTGGCCGCCAACGTCACCTTGTTAAATTCGGCGCGCAGCGCATCATCAGATTTCCCTTCATCGCTTTCAGCGCCGAACCAGCGCGTTCCCCGGCTGTATGCAGGGTTGAGCGTCGCCAGCCCGCCCCACAGCTTCTGACTGTGGTTGATGCCGATAATCGCGCTGCTGAGTTTACGGCTGCTGGATTGCAGCAGGACATCGTTCAGGTAGTTCTTTCCGATACGGTGCGACAGACCCGCCGAGAGGCTGGTTTTCATGTCGCCGTTGCGAAACACCACGCGTGACAGCGTGGCGCGGTGCGTCTGGCTGTCGCCGGTTGAATGCCAGAGAAAATCCCGGTTGATGAAATCGTTGCGATAACGGCTTTGGGAGTAGTCGTAGCTGAGCGTCCAGTAACCATAGGGCAACGACACGCCCGCCTGCAGGCTTTCGACATTGCGGCTATCGCGAAACTCGCTGCTGTGCCCGCCGTTAACAAACCACTGGTCGGCTAGCCCCAGCACGTTATCCGCCCACAGACCGCCGCTTAGCTGCCGCTCTCCGGTGCTTTTCTGCCCGCTATTATCAAAACCGATGTTTGCCGTCAGCGGAATTTGTTTCTTATTGGTAAGGTTGACGATGGAATAGCCGGGCTGGCTGCCGGGCTGAATTTCGATGCTCACCTGCTGCGTCGGCATGCGGTTGAGCTGTTCCATACCCTGCTCGATATCCCGCAGATTGAGAATGTTGCCTTCCAGCCCTGGGAAAACCTGTTTTAATGCCCACGTCGATTGGTTATTAAGATTAATAGATTCGAGACGACCTTCCAGAATATCGATCTGTAATACGCCACCAGAAAGATCTTGTTCAGCAATAAAGGCTCGGCTGGTGATATAACCCCGCTCGATATACCAATTACTGACGTCATGAATCAACTGATTTATATCGTTAACATTAAGACAACGATTAATATAATCTTTATTTAACCTATTTTTATCTTTTTCACGCAGCAGGGAGCTATTGTGATAATTAATATCTTTAATGAAAAAGCAGTGCCCGGCATCGCTTCCGCCAGTTGGATTTGTCGTCGTTTGCGGTTGATTTAACTGTAATAAAGCATCGCGCTGCTGCCGGGATTGGTCAATTACCTCGGCCTGCCGCTGCTGAATGTCATTTCTGTCTGCCGGATTAAGCGGCGCGGAAAATACGGTATAAGAAAATAGCGCAGGCACGATAACGAACAGCCTGAAAAAACCACGCATGGCTTCATCCCTGATGAGAATAATTTTTTCGGCATAGTAGAACCGTTAATTACCAAGCTCAATATGTCAGGTAATATATAATTTTATGACAATCGGTTTGCGTTAAGTCGCGATAAAATATTTCCTTAACCAATAATTTTAGATTGGTTACGCCTCATCACACAATACTGCGTACTTCATGACCTTTTCTTGTCGATTCTTCACCCGTGCGATATCTCACCCCATAGCCTCGTTGATGCATCATATTGTATATTAACGCCTCATCGCCGCGGGTCGTTGCGGCGCTAACTCATATTTATCTCATCACGTTGCGCAGCGCTTCTCTCTGGGGGAACAGTGAATTATCCAATTGGGCAGATCAATCACAGCTATCTGGGTTCCAGCGTTTATACCATGCTGCGTGAGGCGTTAATTACCGGCCAACTCAAACCAGACGATCGCCTGAGAATACGGGAACTCGCCGCACAGGTTGGTACCAGCGTCACGCCGGTGCGAGATGCGATCCTGCAACTGGCGAAAGAACAGGCACTGGTGCTCAAAACGCCGCGCGATATCCGCGTCCCTCAATTGACCGAAGCCCAGTTTATAGAGATCCGCACACTGCGGCTGGCGCTGGAAGGCACGGGAGCCGAGCAGGCTGCCGCGCACATTACGCCAAAGATGCTGGAGCAGATTG
Organism: Pectobacterium polaris; assembly: GCF_002307355.1. Taxonomy (NCBI): domain Bacteria; kingdom Pseudomonadati; phylum Pseudomonadota; class Gammaproteobacteria; order Enterobacterales; family Pectobacteriaceae; genus Pectobacterium; species Pectobacterium polaris. The sequence continues at coordinate 3,689,018 of NZ_CP017481.1, forward strand.
AAGAGAATATTCGCCAGAATCGTCTGGCGATTGACGAGAAAAATCTACGCGAAGCGCTGCGGTTAAATAGCGAATTTCACCTGTTTCTGGCGCAGGCGGCACGTATGCCGCTGTTGACGCAGTTTATCGGTAGCCTGTGGATGCGCACCGGCCCGCTGATTGCGCAGGCCTATGCGCATTTTTCCGTGCAGATGGCGATTGAACATCACGAAGAGGTCTTCGTGGCGCTACAGCAGCACAATGCCAGCGCCGCTCGACAGGCCATCCAATCCGATATTCTGGACGGCAGCGAAACGATGCTGGCCTTTATTGCCATCGATCAATAGCGTGACGTGGCTCAACCGCGCTACGCCGCCATAAATCGTGGCAATAAACCGCGAATCAGTAGTCGGGTCTCTTTGGCCTGACTGATAAAGGCAGGCAGCAGCGCGGTAAAGCTCGGTTCATCCAACGATTCTGCGGTGTGCTGAGTGCACAAGCGCAGCGTCGCGTTCTCATCCAGCGCCAGCCAGCAGCCCTTCATCGCCGCCATTTCAAAGTTAAGCATCAGCATGAACTGATACACCGCCGTGCTGACCTCCCCCTGAAATCGCATCACATCGCTGTGCAATAGCAGCACGCCGCTGCTGGCGGGGACTTCCAACACCACCGCCTCCTGACCATCAGGTTCGCGTAGCGCACAGATGCCGTCCTGCAAGCCCAGTTGGGTACGGCTGAGCGCGCCGTAGTGGCGTAATAGCCGAGTAATATGCTGTTGTGTGGGTGTCATCCTGTTCTCCTGTAATCACCGCATGATATTTACGATTAGCTGTTTAGCTGCAAACCTTCCTGCTGGAGCTGCTGCAACGCGTTGGCGGTCGCGGGATTGGCTTTTGCAATCTCGCCGCTCAGTTTGTAACTTTGCGGCACGGTTTGATCCTGCCCGTAGCTAAAGCTGACGTTGCCGAGCAGTTTATTCATGCTGACGCCCGCGCTGCTTGACGCATTGATGATGACCGCCGGGGTATTGAATCCTTCGCTCTTTTTCACCGCTTTCGAGACTTCAATGCTGGCGAGACGCAAATTATTGCCGTCTTTAAACAGCGCGATGACGTCATCCTTGCCGTGCGTTTTGTTCTGAATGCCCTTCTCGATCTTTTCCCGCACGTCGTCTTTCAGCTCCAGAGTGACCGTCACCGACGCTCGGTCGTTATCCTGCAAGCGGCTCACGATATCCTTCAGCGCCGGATTGTCCGCAATCAGTTGATTGATGCGATCGGCATTGCTCGGCGGCAGCGAAGAGACCAAATGGTTACCGATCACCTGAAACAGCCCGTTTTCCGTCAGTTTGCTGAGGTTGGTGTAGGACGTCGTGTGCTTGACGCTATCCAGCGTTGCCCCGTCACGCTGTGCGACATCCTGCTGCACATTCAGCTTTTTCAAACTCATTAATCCCTGATGCTGATCGTCGGTGTTTGCCGGTTTATCCGCAAAATGCGCATTCAGTATGGCCAGTTGATCGCCCGGTTCCGCCATTCCTTTCACGCTGTCGATCAATAACTGACTGGCCGGATCGCTAAAGGCAGAAGCCAGTGTCTTGGTCAACGCATCAATGTCTTTTTTCTCCAGCGGTTCAGCCTTTTTCATACCCAAACTAATTGACTGATTAGTCCGCGAATCGGTCGCCACATTCACCCCAACGCTGGCCGCAGTGAAGAACGGGACGGTGCCATCCGGTGTCGTTCTGGCCGCCCCGGCACTGATAGTGGCATTGAGCCCCGCAGTGGCCTGATTCATGAAGCGCAGACGGTTGTCAGATTCCGCATAGGTTGTGGATTTCTCTCCTTGTGAAACGCTGGACGAACTCGTGGCAGACAGCACATTAGCGCTCGCCGTCACGCCAACCGATCCGCGCAGCGTCGCACTGGTGGGCGCCACACCTTTTTCCGTCAGGTTGATTCCGCCACGCAGCTCCAGCGCAGCATTGCTATCCAGATTGAAGCTGACCGTTTTCCCGGCCTTCACGCTGTGCTGTTCCCCTTTATCCAGCAGGGCAAGCGGGTTGATCGTGCCGCTCGACAGACCGTCAATAAACCCCGGCAGTTCTTCTTCGCTGAGGGTAAAGTTCAGGGCGTTTTGCTGCGCCATTTGCAGGCTGGCGGATACGCCGAAAGAGGCACGAACGTCCGGTGTGAAGCTGTGTTTGCTGTTGATACTTTGCGTCATCTGCGCCGAGGTTTTTCCTGTCAGATACTGGCTGACGTCATACCCGCCGGAGTAACTCACTTTCCCGGTAATCCCGCCTGAACGCTCGAAGGCAACGTTGATGCCATTTTCACCACGAGAAAAGCTCAGATTGTAATTTCGCTCGCCGCTGACGCCGCCGCCCGGCACCGGAGGGAAAGGTAATGGCGTGCCGCTGACCACAAACGACATGGATGCCCCGCCGCCATAGGTCCGGTTAAACGCGATGCTTTCGTTGCTGTCCAACGACAGGACGGTCGCCTTCATTTTATCGATCATGTCCGTCTGGCTGGCCGCCTGCATCACGGTTTTCGAAGTGACGCTGATGGCGTTGTCCTCTTTCCGGAACGCCTTCATAAAGGTTTTAACCGAATCGTAATCCGCCTCCAGCGACTTATGATTGGTGAACCCCATGTCGGTCATCTTCTTCACCGGGTTTTCGCCGTAATCTCCCTGCCGCAGCGCGTTAAGCTCCTTCATCATCGATGCCAGTTCCGCCTCACCCGGCGACGTGCCGGATAGCGTATCGATGCGATCGGTCAGCTTATGCAAGTCCCCAGCACCAGGGTATCCAGTACCAGTCGCGTTTTCGCCAGCGACAGTGCATCGCTGGTATCCCGCTGCTGCCCAAATGATTCGCTATTCGGCTTTTGGGCTATCGGCGTTTTGCTGTCGACAAAGGCTTTGATCAGCGTACCAGCCGTACTCGTTTTCGATGACGGATGACTTTCCATCGCCGCCAGCAGCACTGGAGCCAGATCTTTTTCTCTGCCATGCAAGCTGGCGGATTTGCCTTCCGTGTTCATGACACCGTTATCGTTCACCACGCCCTGCTGCCTGCCAATCAGCAGCGCCGCTTTGGCTGAGCTACTTTCCAGTTCGGTATGGAACTGTTTTAGCAGGTTCACCAGCGGTTTCCCTTTTTCCCCCAGATCCAGCTTGTCTAGCTTACTCGCCAGATCCATCGCAGTGCCCTGAGGCTGGCTCGTTGTGGCATCCAGTTTTTTCAGCAATTCGGTTTGCATGTCATAAACAGGCTTCAGACCTTCACGCCCGCTGACCTGATGCTGCACATGGTCGGCAAAGGTTTTTAACGGCCGCGGCACGTCCAGAGTGAATGAAACCAGATGGGCCCGCAGCAGATCTGACAATTTGCTTTTCACCTGCTGCGACTCTTCACCCGCTTTACCGAGAACCTGAACATCGGCTTTAAACGTGAGCCCGGTTAAGGGTATTTTTCCCCCTTTTGTCGCCACATCCAGCCTGCCAAACACCGTTTCTGCGGCACGTGGCTCTGCGGTTAACGGCGCTTCCCCTTTTGGCACCGTCGTTTTCCATTCCTTCCCTTGCAAGGTATGGAGTTCATGCTCGTCATGCGCCACCTGCAAATGATGTTGCGCATTCGTGCCCAGTGAATTCACTTTCCCCTCTGCCGGCGTTTTCATCGGCTGCCATTGTGCACTGTCGTGATTCGCCGCATTTTGCCAGTCGGCTTTCGGCAGTTGGAAAAGCTGCCCGTCTTTATTCAGGGCAAAGAGCGTCTGCTGGTGATCCAGTGCGATGTCCTGTATTTCACCGGCCAAGCCATTTTTAGGCAACGCCAGCGGTGGTGCGGCGAGCTTGTCCGTTCCTGGTTTGATCTGGTGGAAATGCAGATCGCCCTGCTTATCGACGGCAATAAATTTATTACGGTTGATCACCGCCATCGCCGAGACATCATCGTCCTTGGCAATCCCCGGGAGTGCGGTACCCGCAGACGGCGTCATACGCACCTGCGGCAGCGCAAACACGGTATTGTCGCCGTGCGTAAACGTGTCCGATTTCTGGTTAATGGACAGCGGCTTGATTTCACCGTCTTTTAGCGTATAAGCCTGATTGTCCAGCCCGCGCTTGAGCTGGCTGGCTTCAACGCTGGATGCCTCCCAGCTTTTGGTATTGCCGTTGTAAAAATGAACTTTGCCTTCCTGTAGACCGATCTGCCCCAGTCGTCCCAGATCTAAGGTGTCTTTCGCCTCGGGCGCGGCCGTGGTCAGCCCCAGCTTATTATCCACCACCAGACTGTCGCTCAGGTTCCACCCCGGCGTGGGGGACAGCCCATTCTGCCCCAGAGGTGCGACGTGTTTTTGTCCCTGGCGATCGGTGGCGAGCGCCTGCGTCTGGCCGTGTTCATCGTGGGCAAATCCGGTAATACGATGGTCGTCGCCCAGCACCGCATTCAGTTCCGGCGTGCTGGCAGGGGTTAATGTAGCGTGCGACTCACCCGCTTCGGGCAGCGGTGCGTGGTAAAGTTTACCGTCATTGTCGGCAATCAGCAGGTGTTCTGCGGTTAACCCCACCGCTTTCGCAAACACAGGTTCACCATTTTCCAGCTTGAGATCCACCGGCTGTGGCGTGGCATCCAACGTGCTCATCAGGTGCAGCTGCGTGAGGTGATTCTGCTCGGTCAGCACGGCAGATTGCCCGTTCTGGTTGGCCGAAAACGCCGTAATCTTATCGCTGAAGGTGGATGACTCCGTGCCCGACGACAAATTGCTCAGCGTGTGGTCGTCTTTGACGGCATACAGTTGACCATTTCCCTGCCGGGATAACTGGCTGTGGGCGACATCGCTGCTTTGCTGCCAGACTCCGAACTCGGTATTCAGTGCAAAAAGCTTACCGTCATGAAGACGCAGTTGTTCACCCGCGCCTGAAGCTGAATCAGGCTGTCGGTGGACACCGGTCAGCAACTCGTGGTTCATGCGTCCAGATAGCGGCACGCTCGTAGATTCGCCCGAGGTTGTTTTCAGAGAAATACGTTCCGGCGTGGAGTCCAGCTGTACGTTACTCGCGCTCAGCTTGCCCGCTGGCATCGCGCTGCGGCCGCTGCTGTGAAGCGCAATATGCTGATTGTCATCGCTTTGAATCACGAACAGCCGCCCTGATTTGTCGGCTAGCGCGTGCTGCTGTGCATCCTGATTTTCATGATGAGCCACGAACGGCTGGCTATTCTTCCCGATGGTCTGTTGTAACAGCGTGCTCAGCGCCTCCGGCACGCCTTTACCAAACTGAAGCTTACCGTGGCTGTCCAGCGTGATATCAGATTTCGCGGCGGGTGTAGCGGTCGTGCTACCGCTTATTTTGATCTCAGCAGCTTCAGTGGAGGCAAAACGCGGCAGGCTCTGGATCGGCCCACCTGATGCCAGCGAATCACGCGGCGCGCGCGGTGCACTCTGACTCACGCCTTCCGATGAGAATAGCTCGCGCAAGGTAGTCGAGCGCGAGTCCTGGCTCTTCACTGAACTGCCGTTTCCCTGCTCCAGCTCGGGCGGTTTATTTTTATCATGCAAACCTTGCTGGATCAGGGACTGCGCACCTTTTTGGCTCGCGCTGGTGCTACTGCCCTGCGATAGCGGTGTGTTAGCTAGCGTAGCGGGTGCAATTTCCGACGCGGATAGACCGGGCTGAACATGCTGAATTTTCTGCATAACAGGTTCCAAGGGTGATGAAGTGATCGTGTCGGTTAAGTGGTCAGTTTCTCCTTCTGGTTCCCGACATCTTTCTCTTTCCTACACGGGAACCACATCACACCTTCCCTCACTTAATACGCAACAGACGTAAGCCTGTTAATGACCCACATTATTCACTTTCAAGGAGATGTTATGGCTGATATGACGATCACGCTCAGCATACAACCCGGCGCTGGCCTGTCATCAACAGGTCTGAATTCCCCGCTTTCAGGCAGCAACGGCGGGGTTTCGCCACGTTCTGCACAGCAGGATAGCCAGCTCATGGAGGCGCTGGGCACATTGCTTAGCGCGCTTTTGCCTAATGCGCAGGGCAATACGCCGTCATCAACCGATGGCAGCCCGCTGGGCCAGGGCGGTGCGGGCAACGGTGGCAGCTCGGCGTTAGGGCAAAACGGCAGCCCTGCCGATATGCTGATGAAACTGCTGGAAACGCTGATTCAGGGCAAAAATGGCCAGGAAGCGGGGAATCCACTCTCTTCCGGCTCGTCGGGCGCGGCAGGCGGCAACGGCGGGGCGTCACCGCTGGCGGGTTCATCCGGCGCTGGCGGTGTAGGCGGGGCGCAAAATCCAGAAGATTTGAGCCGTTCTCTACTGCAAGATTCGGCTGGCAGCGCATTAGATAATGCCATCAGCCCAACCGCAGACGGCGGTGGTCAACTGAGCGGCAACGATCTGTTAAAAGCGCTGCTGGAATTGATCGGCAATCTGATGGATTCACAGAAAGGTGAATTCGGTCAGCCGCAAGAAAAAGGACAGCCACAAGGTGGCGGCTCGCCATCTGTGGGCGCACCGCAGGCTTCATCCGGTGGTGGCGGTGGATCGCCTGCCGCACCGTCTGCACCCTCTGCTGGCGGTGGTGGATCCCCTGCGGCACCATCAGCCCCGTCTTCACCCATTGGCGGTAACGGCGGCGGCGCATCTGCTCCACTGACGGCCGCACCAACCGGTGTTGATGGCGGTTCGGCAGCATCGCCGACGACTTCAACAGCCGGTGCTGGCCCAGTGGCATTCCCTAAAGCCAGCGGTGATGCCACCGTGGTAAATGACACCATCAAAGTCGGCCCCGGTGAGGTCTTTGACGGCGGCGGAAAAACCTTTACCGCTGGCAGTAAGTTAGGCGACGGTGGTCAGGCTGAAGGCCAGAAGCCAGTCTTTGAGCTGGCTCAAGGCGCAACGCTGAAAAACGTGGTGTTTGGTGATAATGCGGCGGATGGCGTACACGTTCGCGGCGATGCCAAAATTGATAACGTACACTGGACCAACGTGGGTGAAGATGCGCTGACGGTGAAATCAAATAACGGTAAGCCAGCCAATGTTGAAATCACCAACAGTAGCGCTCAGGGCGCTTCCGATAAGATTTTCCAGTTGAACGCGGATGCCAACCTGACTATCGATAATTTCAAAGCGAAAGATTTCGGTACGTTTGTTCGCACCAACGGTGGGCAACAAGGTAACTGGAACTTGAACCTGAGCAACATTGACGCAGAAAACGGCAAGTTCTCGTTCGTGAAAAGCGACAGTGAAGGGTTGAACGTCAAAGGTAGCAACATCAACCTGACGAACGTCAATAATCACTACAAAGTGCCGGATTCCGCCAACTTACAGGTGAAGTAAGATGCCAAACACAATGACATCTCCCGCACCGACACGTTGGGCCGATATCGCCAGACAAGGCGGATACATTACGCCGGCGCAACGCGAATCGTTCACGCAGGCTATCCATCTGGTGAGAACACAGTTGAATACGGTACTCAGCCAGTCAGGATCGCTGCGACGGGGTGAGTTCGAGTTCGATGCGTTTGTGGACTCGCTGGAGCAGGATTTTCTGCATCAGGCCGACATCCACACGAAGAACGGGCTACATAGCGACGTGGCGCAGACCTCGTTCTGGGTCGCCCGCCTGATCGCCGATCGTTTTATTGCGGTGCGTCAAATGTAATACGTGCGCCATTACCGCATCAGGGAAAAGCCAGCCAGGGAAACCTGTGCTGGTTTTTTTTAGCTCAGCTCGATAGACGTCAGGCGTGAACGTGAATAAGCCATTACCCAATGGTGACCGTTCCCCCACCAATCACCACGCCACCACAACTCACACCATCCCCCGTTCTCGCCGCGGGTTTACCATCAATAAATACACTGGATGAGCCACCGCTAATATTCCGAGCATGACCATGAGGAGCCAGCGGATCGCCTTGTCGAGCCAACGGCATGCCATCCACCTTAACCGTCGATGAACCCGCTGCAACGGGCGTCGGCGGATGACTACCGTGCCCAGTATCGCTATCGCCTAATTTAACTGCGTTACCCATTTTTTAATTCGTCCGTTGAAAATAAATAAACGATTCTTTATTACAGAATTATTACCCTAAATTACCTTACCAGCGTTACCTTACCATCTATTATTGAGAAATAAGGCCTGTAAGCAAAAACTATTTTACCTTCACTATTTATAAACCTTAGTGGTGAGTTTTGGAAAAAACCAACACCTAAACGAAATAAACGTCCATCACGATATTTTATGATTTTATATTTATTCCATTCAATTGGGAGAGGAGTAAGCTGTTTATCAACTACATGCTGTGGAAAATCGGTTGAAATAAACATCATTCCTGTTGTGGCACCTTCTGCAAAAGCCATCTCTTCGTTTGAGGTCTGTGTGATTTTTTTCAAACCCTCAATATCGCGATCCTTCATCATTGTCCAGATGTCTGCATAGGCCATCCTGATTTTAGGTAGATCGTTTTCCGTAACTGGAGTCGCATTCACCCACGCCCAGCGTGGCAGGCTATCGATTTTTAAACTCCCTCTAACCTTATAGAAACCATAGTCTTTCTCATTCTTTGTATAACCTTCAAAAATGGTGGAGCTATTGGCCGTATTGACTGATTCACTCGCCGTAATCTCGCCTTTTTCATTCACACTTAATTTAAAATTGGCGATTTCTGTACTGCTTGTTTCGGTATCCTTAGTGACTATCACATGACAGGAGGAATCAGGATACAGAGTCTTGGGATCTTTATGATTCTGCGGCCCCATTAATAGTTCGATATCATTTTTCCCAGTTTCTAAAAATGCCGTCAAGTTAAATCCCGCTGACATTGTTCCAGAATCGATCTTTGTATTATCAATCGCAGGGAAATCATTTACTCGAAGAAGGCAAGTGCTTTTATAAGTTTTAAAAGAGAATAGATATTTTCCACTAATCATTTCGTCAGCCCTAACTGGATACATTCCTAATAGAAAAAAACAAAAACTTATATTAAATAAGATTAAACCGACATTCTGAATCACTCTTTTCCAATTTATCATGGATAACCCACTCCTTTTCAGCTTGTTTACTTTGGTCAGCGGTTTTATTAGTTGAATTTTTCTCCGAAACATCAGCACTATCATCAGCACTATCCTCCGAACTAGAAGAAAGCCCAACCGTATACTTCACATAAATCTTCGCCGTTATTCCTTCATGGTAAAATACCAAATCCAGCTTATCTTTTGTAGGCGCATGTAGCCCCAAACATCCTTTTGCCACCGCCTTTCCACCAATCTCCAGTGCTCCCTCTGCGATATAGAAGCGGACGCCCGCTCGGACATTCGCTTCCGTAGTCAGTGTGAGCGTGGCTTCTGCTGATTCGTCTTTTTGCCATTCCCACTCATTTTTTGCGTCTGATTTGAATGCCAGCGTGAAGTTGAGATCTCCCTCTGCCACCAACCAAAATTTCATCCCGAAAAACGCCGCATTACGGCCCTCCTGATAAGCCTGCTCCTGAGACATCAACCCTTCACGGATTGCCGCCAGAAGGACATCTGCGCGATACCAGGCAGCAAATGCCTGAAGCAGATCCAGCGTCATTTTTATCCCTATCAACGGCGCTAACCCCAGTGAGAGTTCCCGTTCCATATAAATATCACCAGAAACACTATCTTCTTTTAATTCTCCCTTGGCATTAATCTCTAATGTTGGGTAGATAATTTCCGTTTCCAGCAGCGTTATTTTGTCATTCTCACCTTTGGCCGTAGAGAGAGAATTACTGATAAAGTCAATTGCTTTAACTGATTTATTCAGCCAGGTCAGGGTTTTGGCTTTTCGCTTAAAATCTTTTTCCATTGAAACAGAGTAATTATGTTCAGGATTGTTTCCTAATGTATATGTAAAATCCCCGCCCATCTCAAGAGCATTGCTTATTTCATACTTAGGGATCCTTCGCCATCCACGGGAACCGTGCTGTGGTTTCCCATTAGCAGCATTTTCCTCTCTTCGTTTTTCTTTTCGTTGACGTTTATTGAATTCCTCAACCTTTTGAGCAGTGCCAATAGCGACACTGACATCCCAGCTGAATGCCGGATAGATTATAATTTTTGTGCGAAGCGCATCTCTGGAAGGCAAGCTAAATATCTGTGATATCCCATTAAGAAAGACCAGCGATTCACTGATAAAAGGTTCATCGTTACACTGCCCAACACGTAGGGTATATATCTCCTTAGGCAACAATGCTTTGATACCTTTTGCAAACACATACTCTCTCAAGAAATCGATGGCATCGTGTGTTGAAAAAATATCTGCTTTTTCTCCATAATCACACACATAATTTGTCAGACCGCTACTAAACGTCTTGGGAGCACGACGTCGCTCGGAATCATAAATGATTCCATGAGGACATAATTGATTATGTGAAACACAGCCTTTTCCTGTCAGGCCGAGCGAAACGGGAACACCTTCTCCTGTTTTATCAATGGTTTCTACCGTTGTGACAAAATCATCCTGACTGTAATCAAATGTCCAGTATTTCACTTTCAGTGAAAACGCATGTATGCAGGTATCTGGATTTTCACAATTACATGATGGCGATCCCGCCGTTAAACTTACCATATATTTTCCTTATAGGGGCACAGAGCCCAATTCCCTGAGTAAAAGTGTTTCTGCTTTAAATACACCTTTTTTACCTTCTGTACAGAGGACATTCTTAAAGTCAGCAGGAATATCCTCCAGTATCAGACATCCCCGTTCATGAAATAAAGAGAACAACCCACGAATGCTCCTGTCATCAGTGATTCCCTGTTGTTTCAACCAACGAAATATCTCGCCAATTTTTTGTAAATCGATTGGTCTATTTTCTCCGTCACTGCTTTCAATTTTACTGACCAGGTTTTCGAGATAGCGCTGCTCAAAAATCAGCGTTAACTCACCCATCTGTTCTGGAGAGAATCGCATTATTTTTCGCCGGGAAGTACATCCTGCCTGAAACGTTGCTCGTAGGGCCACAAAGCTTTCATACTGCGATGTTCCCTGCCAGTTTGTCTTTATCGCCTCAATAGGGCCGAGAAAAGTATGCTTTTCCCAGTCAGAAAGTACGGACAGCAATGGCCAGATATTACGCGGGTCATAAAAACGGAAAAATACAGGTTTTTCTTCATTGGGGATTTGTACATGCAGGTATTTACGTAAATGCTGACGCAGAGTTTTCATATCAGCTCGGCTTTCAAGCCGTATTCCCCAAGGCGTTTTTCTTTGTTCAAGCCACTGAATAATGGCGTCGTCAACTCGCACTAAGTGCGGAGCCAATCGCCCAATATCTTCCGGTACTGGCTCCGCGTATAAACTGGCATGGGGTGGGTCTAATTGTTCCAACATCGAAAATAATTCGGGCTCTGCCGCTGCATCCACTATTGCCCAGTGTGTTATCTCACTCACCTTTTTTCTCCTTTGCCGGACAGTGCGCCACAAACATCGTCCCTGCGGCGGCGGCCGCTTTCAATATCGCCGGATCGGCGGGAGTGCCACATCACCCGGGCTGCCGCCTGAGTTCAAGTTAATCGCCGGTCCTTTGATGTCCACCCCGCCAGCGTGGATAACGACAAAGCTGCTTCCGACCCTGAGTGTTAATTTGCTGCCGCTTTGCAATGTCAGATCGCCGTTGCTGTCCACGCTGAATACGCCGCTAATTTTCTGCGTCAGATCGCCCTTAACCTGTGTGCCCCGATCGCCTTCGGTCAGCGATAAATGGTTGCCTGTGGTTTTGTGATCCTGATTGCCTTCCACCGTGACTTTACGATCGTTGGCGACCACCAGTTCTTCATCATGTCCGATGCTTGTTGTGCGGTTATAGTCCACGCGCTCATCTTTGGAATTAAGCACCCGCACTGCCATATTTTTCTGGGCGTGAAGGAAGATCTCTTCGTTGTCGGTCGCATCCTCAAAACTGAGTTCGTTAAATCCTTTGCCTTTATGGGTTTTGGAACGAAGCGTGGTACGCGTTTTGTTAGCGGGCAGCGGGTAGGGCGATGGATTAGTGACGTGGAAGGTTCGCCCGGTGACAATTGGCTGATCCGGATCACCCTCAAGGAAGCTGACGATCACTTCATGGCTGATGCGTGGGATCGCGATCATGCCGTACTGGCCGCCCGCCCAGCCCTGACTGACACGCACCCAGCAGGAACTCTGGTCGTTGCTCGCACCGTAGCGATCCCACGGGAATTGCAGTTTTACCCGACCATACTGGTCGCAGTAGATTTCTTCCCCGGTCGGGCCGACGACGGTGGCGATTTGCGGACCGTCCACCATCGGTTTGTACGGCATCGCGGCACGCCATGTCGTCGTGCCTTTCACCACCGCAAAACTGTTGCTCATGGTCGTCGGTTCGCCGCCGCTTTCCTCTTCCAGCGCCTGTGGCTGTTGCCCGACGTGCGTCACGCTCACCGTCTGCCACACCGCATTCAGCGTTGCATTCGGGTGCTCCGTCAGGGTGAAAGTATTGCCCGGCATCAGCCCGGCGCAGTTGGATTCCCCTTCGCTCGTTACCGCCCCTGAGCGCAGCGCATCTAGCCGATAACCGCTGAACGCCTTGCCGCTCGGGTCTTGCTTATAGCGACCCGGATAGTCGTAATGCTGATAGCTTTCGCGCTGGTGCTCCAGCTCGCCGCTCATTTTCTTGTGCGACAGCCCGTAAGCCGGCGTCTTGAAGCTGTAGTCCTTCAACTCGACTTCGGCCGTACTCACCCGCTCCGCGTAGTGGAAGCGCCGGACATATTCGCCCTCACTCAGCCCCTGCGTCGCCAGATTGAAGAACAGCTCGGGGCCTTTGGTCAGTGCGCCCGCATCGTCGGCAAACACCACCCGGTGTTTACCCTCTTCGTATTCGTGGAAGAAATACATGCCCTCCTCAGCGGCCAGCCGGGCGATAAAGGCTAAATCGCTTTCCCGATACTGCACGCAATATTCGCGCACTGCATGCTCGTTACGCAGCGCAAAGGCGTAGTCAGTGATGCCCGCCTCTTCCAGCAGCGCCCCGATAATCGCTTCCGGCTTCTGCGCCTGAAAGATACGGGCATTGGTGCGTAATCCCAGTCGCCACAGGGCTGGACGGACTTCTACCTGATAGCGCGTGCGCCGGAATCCGGTATCCCCCTGCGTGAAGCCACTGACAATCCCGCTGACGCGACGTTTCAGTTCGCCTTCATACCAAATCATCAGCTCGCACGGTTGGTCCAGCACCGCGCCGAAGTCAACATCCGGCAACGCGCTCGCCAGACTCAGCGACAGACTGAAAGGCCGGTTCAGCCCTTCATCCAGCCTGAAATCCACCACCGCGAAAGTGCCTGCTTCCAGGGCACCGACCTTTACGGTGAACTGTAATCCTGTACTGTTTGCCACCTGCTTTCTCCTTATTTTTATTCTTGCTCTGCTGCCACGGCTACCGCATGCGCCGATGCGTTCCGCCGCTCCCCTGATGAAAAGCAAAATGCTTAAACTGTGGTCTGAGTCTGCTCACACCACAGTTCATGTTGATAGAGCATCACATTGATAAAACAAGACGTTATAAAGATGCCCTATTGGCTAAAAACGCTACGCGGGTGAAAAGCGCAAAACATTTAAGTCGAGCAGAGATTCGGTGTGTTCACGTCGTGGGAAACAAGAAGGTCGGAGGATTGAAGCGGTGGTGTGAAGAGTGATGAAAACATTCCATGTGGCATCCTTGACGCTATTCCTTTTAAGAAAGTACGCGTAAAGGATAACAAGATGTTCATAGCGCTAATCGCGCAAAAAAAGGACTAAAACCGAGCAAACCAATTGATTTGAATTGAAATAATCACATTAAAACCAATAACAAGGAGCAGTGCTTCCGCCCTGCTCCCGATGGTTTTTCGTTTAATCAGCGAGCTTCTTCAACCCCATATTGACGATACGGTCGCCGATCATCGCTGCATCAATGCCCAGAGACACGCCGCCGTTGCCGCGAGCGTGCAGGTTGGTATTGCCGGTATCGCCCGCTACCGCGCTCTTAATCATGCCGACCGCCTTCATGAATTTATCCATGCTGTCTTTGGTCATGCCGTCGTCATCCGGCTTGCTCAGCGCTTTCGCCCAGGATTTGTCATCCTGCTTCGCCGTCTGCCAGTTGTCTTTCTGGTATTCCGGTTTACCGAAGACTTCAGGATATTGATCCATAAACTGACCAATCTCTTTCGCCATCTTACGGTCTTCTTTATCGACGAAGTAACGCGTTGGGCTGTCATTGTGCGTGCTGATGTTGTTCAGTTCCTGCAAGCCGGCTTTTTGCCCAACGCTCATCCCCAGTGTACTACCCAGTTGATTGAACGCACCCGCACCGCTCAGGCCTTGCAGACCGTTATTGCCCAGTTGCAGCGGTGACGTTTGCCCTTTCGTCTGGCTCAGGCCGTTGCCCAGAATGGCGGACAGCGCATCGTTAACGCCTTGGGTATAGGCAGAAATTTCTGGCGACGACGGCTGTTTGTTGCCGAAAAGTCCACCCTGTTGCTGTTGCGACATGCCGCCACCCAGCAGATCTTCTAATGCGCTAAACAGCAAGCTACCCATCATGGCCGATGGATTCATGGCATTCATGCCTGCACCCAACGCCCCGCCTAATCCACCACCGAGCGCACTGCCCAGTCCGCTGCCAAGGCTACTGCCAAGACCGCCACCTAAACCGCCACCCAGCCCAGCGCCCAGTAAACCGCCGCCGAGTCCACCTAGGCTGCTACCCAAACCACTAAGCCCACCGCTCATGCCGCCGCCCATCATGCTGCCCATGAACATCATGGTTGTCATGATATCGGACAGCTGTTCTGCGATGTTGCTACGCTGGCCACCAAACGCTGACTGCGATGGCGAACCGCCATTCTGTGAAGACTGAGATTGAAATAAACCGCCGTTACCGCCCGCTTTGATCGTGATTTGCAGAGAGGCTCCGCCACCAAGAGAATTAAGCATAATGTTTCCTCAATGAGTAAATGGGTTATGAAAGCGCCAATGATGTGCGGTCAGCCCGCGTGATTGTGACACTCCCCCATTAAGTGATTTCCTTGCTTACTCAGTTCCCGTCTTATGCACGAAAACGCATGACTTTTTCACGTTTCAGCGCGGCGGCAGACCGGCCAAACACCACAGTTCGTCGATTGCCGCTGCCGAGTCAGTCAATGTGGATAACGCGCGATGTAACCGCAGATGTTGCTGTTCATCCAGGCTCAGGCCGCAGGCAAACAGCGCATCGGCCTCCAGAAAGCGGCGTTGTAAAATTTGTCGCAGCATACTGGGGTAATGTCGTGCAGGCGCCAACGTTAAGGTGAGTATGGCCTTCTGCGCCGACACCGCAGTCAACCACAGCGTGACGCCCGGCTGTACCGGCCAACATGCCGTCGTCGCGGTCTCCAGCGCTGTGAGAAAGTCATGCTGATTGTCGAATACTGCCGCTGGCTCACTCATCCACGCTGACTCTGCTGTAATCAGCCGGACTGCTGCGCAAATCGGGCTGCCACCAGATGATGAGCTGCCGCGTTTCCGGCTGCGGACGACAGGTCACCGAGGCGCAGTTGGCGATCTGCCGCGGGGAAGTGCAGGCGCTCAGCAGGAGTGCGATCAGCGCGACGGACAGTGCTTTATGATTCATGACCCTTTCCTGTTTTAGTTGAAATCGCTACTGAGATGTCAGCAGGTTACGTCGGGCGGGCTGGGACGTTAGCGCGGGCTGCAATGCAAGGAACACTTCGCTGGATTCCCCGGTGCCAGCGTCGTTTTCGGCCACACCGCCACCGCTAACGTGCGGCTACTGGCACAGGCGGCTTCATCAAAACGCTGCGGCTGTGTGCCGCTGTTACGCACGACACCGACGCTCAGGCGCACCTGACCGTTGCCGTACCACTGATAGCGCGAACTGTCGTAGATCAGGCCCGACTGCGAGCGGCATACCTCTCCCAATCGCGTACCTTTGCTATCGGCCTGAAATCCGGCGGGAAGCTGACGGCTGGCGAGATCGCGAAACGCGCCTTCAATCAGGCTGTAGAGATCCGTTTTACCGTTGCGTTGCGAGACGCGGTTCATGGCACCGTTCAACTGCTGACGATTGGCGGAGGAAACATAGCGTGTGGGATCGGTTTGATCGCCGACCAGATGCGGCGTCAGGATAAACAGGCGCTCACGGCGCGAGACTTCATGACGCGTCGAGGTAAACAGCTGCCCCAGCAGCGGGATATCCCCGAGGATCGGAATGCGGCGATTGCGGTCACCGCTCTCTTCAACGTGAAAACCGCCCAGCACCAGCGCACGGTTTTCACCAATCAGCGCCTGCGTGCTGACGGTGCCGCGTTTCACGCCGGAGGCCTCACCTTCGCGCCCCGTTTCCACCTGACCATCTTCGATATCGATAACCAGTTGGATGCTGCGCTGCGCCCCTTCGCCGATCACACGCGGCGTCACCTGCAGGCTGGTGCCCGCCGTTACAGGCTGAATGTCCGCAACGCGTTCGCCCGTCGCCGTGATGAACGCCGTCCGGCTGAAATCAACAATCGCAGGCTGATTTTCCAGCGTCAGTACGGAAGGATTGGCGACGATGGAGGCCGTTCCTTCCCCCTCCAGCGCCTGAATGTCGGCGAAGAAGCGTTTGAAATCACTGACAAACAGGGTGCTCCGCCCCATCATCATGGTGCTGCCTGCGCTCACATTGCCAAGCTGCGCCTGCCAGTTCGCTTCCAGCCGCGACATAGCGGTTCGGTCCACATCCAGAATAATGGCATCAATGTTGACCAGATTTTGTGGCACGTCGATATGCTCGACGAGCTGCTGATACTCCGCCCGGCGCTTTTCATCATCCCGAATCAGCAGCGCGTTATTACGCACATCGGCGGAAATCTTGCCGCTTAGCGTCACGCGGCCTGATGCCTCACCGCTGCGCCCTGGATTATTACGGGTTGCCAGCCGGGTCATCAGCGAACGCGTACTGTCCCGCATCGCTTCCATGCCGTTATCCGGCTGCACGGGCATCGGGCCGGATGCGCCTGCCGGTGCCGCACGCTGACCATCCATCAACTCATTGAGAATGGTCGCGACGCCGGGAATCGTGACTTTTTGATCGCGATATTGCAGCGTTCGGTCGGATACCGAGGCATAGCGCAACGGAAAAATCATCACCTTGCGCCGTTCGTCCTGCTTTTCCCGCTGCTGGCTGAAATTACGAATCAGATCGATATACGCCTGCGGGCCGGTGACCAGCACCACGCCCTCTTCCGGCAGTTCACCCCAGCCGAAGCGCGCATCGAGCAGCCCAATACCGCTGAGTGCCTGTTTAATGTCGGGGGCGGCATCGGGGGAGATTTCCAGACGCACCGACGCCTGTTCGTCCTGCGGGCTGACATACAGCGCATTGTTATACACGAACCACTGAAAGCGGTGCTCCAGCGCCAGCCTGTCAAGGAAGAGCGTGGGGTTATCCGCCCGAATTTTCGCCGTAACCTCATTGTCCGCAATATTGCCCAGCACCAAATCCACACCGTGGCTGTTGGCAAAATCCGTCAGAATCGCAGACAGCGGCGTTTGCTCGGCAGAATAGGCATACGCGCCCTTGTTCCAGTCGGCTGGCGTGGCGGCGTGCGCCAGCGAAATCACCCCATTCACCGGGATAATCCCCATCAGCACCACTGCCCAGCAAAACCAGCGATAGATCGCCAGCAGCGTGCTATACGATCGATGACGTATCAATCCCTTACGCATGTCGTTCTCCTTGCAAAAAAGCCAGCGTGTTCAGATTCAGTGGAGCGGAAACGGGCGTTTTCGCCCGCGGCATGAGCAGGCTCAGCCAGACGTCCCGTTGGTTAAGTAAGGTTTCCAGGCTGCGACACAGTTGCATGACGTCATCGGCATCAGGCCGCATCCATAGCCAGAGCTGTTCATCCTGCGGAGAGAGCGACAGGATGGCGGTATCATCCTGAAACTGGGCGTGGGCGGCATCGGCTAGCTGTAATGCGCGCGCCAACATCGGTTCATCCGGCAACACACGCAGCGGAATGGCCGCACTGCACGCCACGCCCGACGACTGCCGCACAAGCGCCACCGCCCCGCCATCGATGTCCAACTTCAGCGCCGACGTTCCGCCGTTTAGCCAACGCTCCAACATCGCGGCCAACTCAGTTGAAGTCATTGATGATGGCCTTTGCCAAGCCGTGTTTCACGCTCAGCAACTGCCCGACCGCCCAACTGGCATTGGAATAGTCCATGCTGGCTTCAAAAAAGGCATAACTGTCGGCCTGACTGGCTCCACCTTCTGCAACGTTCAGCGCAATATCATCCAGCTGTTGCTGCGAATCGACCAGATGCGCGTCAAGGCGACGCTGAATGGGGTTAAGGGACATAGCACGCTCTCCTCATAGGGTATTTTCCTCACAACACGGTTTGGGTCGTTGACGAGAACTTTTGGTCGTAAACCTAAACGTTCTCGTCATTGACTCAATAGTGAGTGGTTAACCCCAGCGTGCAGTTCCCAGTGGCAGGTGATGATTTTATATTGCGGCGGGATACTCAAGAGGAAGGAGCTGCGCCGTCGCCTGCCGCCAGCTCAGCGACATCACGCCATGTGCGGTAATCAGCTTCATGGCATCGCTATCCAGCGCGTCATCGCTGGCGAGACGCCACTCAAGATGTGTATGTTCATCCAGCCAGTGTTGTACATCAGCAAGCTGGGCGGGATGGCAATACAGCGTTCCCCGACTTTCTCCCTGCTGTTGCTTCAGCAACTGCCGCAGTAAAGCGTGATGGCGCGACGGTGCGGGCATTTTATCCAGCAAATGCGCCAGCGCATCGCGCAGCAGCTGTCCGGCTTGCGTAATCATGATCTTTTCCAGATCCATTCGGTCTTGTCGAACGCCCTGTAATAGCGCGTTTGCCTGCTGCCAGAATTCCGCTTCTGCCTGTTCGACCGCCTGCTCACCTAGCGTTCGGGCACGTTCGTGCGCCTGCGCCACAATCGTGTCGGCCTGCGCATTGGCCTCTTCCCAGAGTGTCCGACTACGACGGTGCGCCGCGACGCGCTCCGCCGGAATAATCACCGTTTCATCCCGACTACCGCCGGGTAATGTCGCAAACGTCTTCGTCGTCAGCATGCTTCGTCCTTTACTGTGCAAGATGAAATCGATTTTAGGTGGGGGTCGATGCCTTCCAAATCAGGGCATCGCACAACGCATTCAGCCGGGCGGCGGGCAATGACATCGTCGGGGCATGGCAAGCACAGGACCCATCGCGAGGAAAAAGCAGCCGCAGACGCGGCCAGCACGTTTCACCATAGCGAATGCGCAGCAGCGTCAGCGCATCCTGATAGCTCGCGGCAGGTGACGCCGACGATAAGGAAGAAAAGGTGACCGCTGACGGTAGCCATAAACCCGGCCGCAGCGCCTTTGCCAGCCGCTCGCACCATATACCTTCCGCGTCCGAGCGATCCGGACTGCGTACGGGCTGACACACCCGTGCCATCAGGCGCAATACCGTTTCGCGCTGCGCCGTATCCAGCGCTCCCATTTGCATCAGTGAAGCAAGCGGATCCGGCGGCAGCACCGACGGCAGAGAAAAGTGACGATGAAGCTGTACGGCATTCACATGCAGCCAATCGCGACGCAACGGCGCATCGGGTAATGTCACCTTCCCGTTCCACCAACTGGGATCGGCCTGTAACAGGCAGTCCTCTGCCCACCAGATCAGCCAGGCAAGCGGGGTGAGATCGCCCGACTCATGCCGCTGGCTTTGCGCTTGTGTGGTCATGGTGACGACGATGCCCCCGCTTTTTTCTGCTGCCATTGCCGCAGGTAAGGCATGCCAACGCGCCAGCCTAATAGCCCGGCCAGTAGCAGACCGAACAGCCCCGCGCTCCACTGCCAGCGTCGCATTTCATCCGGCGTGAGCGTGAACGGCCCCAGCGTAACTACGGGGATCGTGTCCTGATACGGTTCCGCCGGAACAAAGACAATTGCCAGTTCTTTATCATCTTTGCCAGACAGGCCGGGAATGCTGCTGGCGACCATACGGCGGATGCGTTGCTCCATCCCATCGGGCTCCAGTTCGGCACGGTATTTGATAAACACCGCCGCCGAGGCGGGCTGAACCGGCTCGCCAGGGGCAATACGCTCGGGCAGCACCACATGCACCCGCGCCACCAGCACACCGTCGATCTGCGCCAGCGTCGCCTCCACTTCCTGCGATAAGGCATAGATATAGCGGGCGCGCTCTTCCAGCGGCGTCGAGATC
Organism: Pectobacterium polaris; assembly: GCF_002307355.1. NCBI lineage: Bacteria > Pseudomonadati > Pseudomonadota > Gammaproteobacteria > Enterobacterales > Pectobacteriaceae > Pectobacterium > Pectobacterium polaris. The sequence continues at coordinate 3,709,268 of NZ_CP017481.1, forward strand.
ACACCGCTTTTCTGAAAGACCTCGCCCAGATTGGTACGCGATTGCTTCGGTAAACCCGCCGCATTAAGAATATTGACGGCACGTTCCATGTTTTTTGCATCGATCACCAGCGTGACGCCGGTTTTGTCCACCCGTTTCTCCGCGCCGATCTGATAGCGGCCGAGCATCGAAATCGCTTCGTTGGCATCGTTCTCCGACAGCCCGCGATTCAGCTCAATCGGCTCGCCGCAGCCGGTCAATAGCCCGATCAGCAGAAGAAACACTCGCTTATCGATTTTCATAGGTCGCTACTGTAAGTTGGTGAGTTTTTCCAGACTTTGCACACTTTTCGCCACCAGTTTGGCGCTCAGCAGACTTTCCAGATAGAACGACGACAGCGTTCGGGTCGCATCCAGCACATCTTTTGGATTATTGGAGCGCATCGACTGGCTCACATCGCGTTCGGCGGATTTAAAGACGCCGTTCAGTCCCTGAGATTTTTCCGCCAGCGCGCCCAGCCACTGACTGTTGCCACTTTCTGCCGTCATCGGTGCCGACGACAGCGCTGCGCTAAACCAGGACACATCCTGATTAGTGGCAGAAGAGGAAAAAGACGTGCCGTTGTCCGCCAGCGGAGCATCCCCCGGCTGGGGCAGCGTAGTAGCGTGGTTGATTTTCATGGTGTGGATTCCATCGCGGACGGGATAAAAATAAAGCCGGAGCAAGGCTCCGGCTCGTTACATCACGATCAGAACTGGATGGCTTTCGCCGCTTTCTGCCCGGAGTTCAGTGATTTGGACGCGGAATCCATCTGACCATCCAGAATGGAGTTTTCCGTATCCAGCGCAATTTTCTGTGCCTGAGCGCCCGCAGCACGAGTCAGAGAACCGGCCATCGCGGTATCCAGAGTCTGAGAAGCCGCCTGAGATGCAACCTGAGAAAGTCCTAAAGCCATGATATATCTCCAAATATGATGAATGTTTACGGTAGTGAACTGTCATGCTGTACATACAGTCATCTTGTTCATTCATTAAGTGGGAGAGCGGGTCAGTGAGTTCCAACGGAAAGGAAATTCTTTCGACAATAACGATGTGAGGGGAAGAACTAGCCTAGTTTTCTCTGTGTTTCCGACCGTTAGGCATCATAGATTTTCTTTTAGAATAATAGAAAACGTTATTACCTTACCGAAAGGCCGTATGTTGTTTCTGATTTGCAGGAACGTTTTTATGCTGTGCAACTGGCAAGGATGCGATATTTGAACCCATGCCGTACTATTCCCGTCACGCTGCCAAATGGTCGCTATGCTCACCTTAACTACCAATACCGGATTGTGGTTCAGACTTATTTTGATTTCATTTGCCAGCGCATTGCTGGCGCTATTAATTGGTCAGGGAATTTTAGCCAGGCTGGAACAAGCGCAACTACAGCACTATAGCCAGGATGTGCTCGAACAAGGCACCGCCGTCGCCCGTGAAAGCCGGGAAACCATTGACCGCGTGCTGACGCTAAATAACACGCCTTGCTCCAGCGCCGATCTGAAAGAATTACGCCTGCTCTCCTTTTACTCCGTCTATCTGCGTGATATTGGGCGAATCAAGAACAACTATCTCATCTGTTCCGCGGGCTGGGGCATCCTCAACCCACCGATTTATCTGCTGCCGCCGAACCTGACGACCGATGAGGGCGTGCAGTTGTGGACCGCGATGAAAGATGTGGTGGATCCGCGTATTACCGCAGATATGGCGAGCCTCAACGGTGTCGTCACTGTCACCGCAGCCGCCGCATTTCGTCATTTCACTCAACCACCCGCCGAATACAGCGCGATGCTGCTCACGCGTAACCTAGGGCATATCTATCAGACCTTTGGCAACATCGACCTCTCAATGTTCAAAGAGACTCGGCATGAGAGTAACGGGTGGCTGACCATGGGAAAACGCCAGACGTTTTTCTGTGCAGCTACCCTGAATGTCTGCGTGCTGGCTCAGTTGGATTCTGCCGGCATCCTGTATCGCCCGTGGTATATCATCGCTGCGCTATTTTTTGTTGGGGCGCTCCTCGGGAGCAGTTTTGCCCTGTCCTACCAGCTCTATGACGATCGGCACCATACTTTACCCTCACAGCTAAAACGCGCGATCAAACACCAGCGGTTTCAGGTACATTACCAGCCGCTGATTAGCCTGCCGCAGCGCACCATTATTGGTGTAGAGGCGCTGGCGCGTTGGAAAAACGAGCGTGGCGACAACGTTTCGCCAGAGTTTTTCATCAGCGCGGCTGAAAAAATGGGCTACTCAGATGAGCTAACCCGCATCATTACGCGTCAGGCGCTGCGTGACATGCAGCCGTACCTCACGCAGGACACGCCCTTCCTTCTGAGTATTAATCTGTCCGTCTCCGACATTATTTCGCCGGATTATCATCACTTCCTACAGCAAATGTGTGATGAATTGGCGATCGATAAAACCCGCGTCATGTTGGAACTCACCGAGCGGTCGAGTACGTCCCACAAGACGCTGGCTGATGGCCTTGAGGCGCTACGGCGCTCAGGCTATAAGATCGCGCTTGATGATTTCGGCACGGGCTATTCCAACCTCGATTATCTGAGCCATTTACCGTTCGATATGATCAAGATCGACAAGATTTTTGTCGACGCCATCGGCACGGACACGGTTAATGCCGCCATGGCCGATCTGTTATTTACTCTTATCAAAAAACTCGACGTCCCGGTGATCATCGAAGGGGTGGAAACACGCGAGCAAGCCGCCTACATCCTGCAACAGTGCCCGTCGGCGATTATGCAAGGATGGTATTTCAGTAAGGCCGTGGCATTGCACGATCTACCGGATATCCATCACTATCCGTGCCCGCCGATAGAAAAAATGCCGACAGAAACGATGTAAATAGAAACGGTGTAACCTGAAAGCAGGCCGACTGGCAAAAGTCGGCCTGCCGTCATTGGCTACCGTACCCTGATCGGTAAACGGCGGATAATCTGCCCTCATGCCTGACAGGCTTCCCCACCCCCTGCGCACATCTCTCGCGCCGTCACGTTCAGCACTTTCAGGCGGTGATAAAGCGTCCGCTTGGGGATCCCAAGCTCCACAATAACATCGTCAATGCAGTGGTCGTGGCGGCGCAGCGCATCCTGAATCAGAAATTTTTCAATCCGCTTTAAGCGATCTTTCAACTGCAAAGGACGCGGGTGCAGCAGCGGCTGGATTTTGGCTAAAGGCGACAGCCCCAGCGCCCAGCGATCCGCCGCCGCTTTCAGTTCACGGATATTGCCCGGCCAGCTGTGGGTCAGCAGCTGTTCGTCAATGTCCGCCGTCATTGGTGGCAGTGCCATTTTCAGGCGTACCGCGGCTTCCTGACTAAAGCGCTGAAACAGCGGCAGAATGAGATCGCTGCGGGAACGCAACGTTGGCAGTTGAATCTTTACCGTATCCAGACGGAAATAGAGATCGCGCCGAAACAGCCCTTTTTCCACCAGTTGCAGCAGCGGCGTTTGCGTCGCCACAATCACGCGCATATCCACGGGCGTGAACTGGGTGCTTCCCAGCCGCTTTACGCCACGACTTTCCAGCACGCGCAGCATCTTGGCTTGTAGCGTCATGGGCATACTGTCGATCTCATCCAGAAACAGAATTCCCTTATCTGCACTTTCCAGATAGCCGGCGCGGGAGCGATTAGCTCCGGTATAAGCCCCGGAAACCACGCCAAACAGCTCACTTTCGGCCAGATTTTCCGGCACGGCGGCGCAGTTCACCGCCACCAGCGGACCACTGCATCGAGAAAGTTGATGAATGCGGTTCGCCAGCGTGTCTTTGCCCGTACCAGTTTCACCTTCCAGCACGATGTCGACATTGAGAGGCGCAATAACATTGATGATGGGTGAGAGCGATGAATGAATATCATCGGCTGTGTGTGTGGAATGTCCCGACGATGGCGGGAAATAGTCTGCTGATGATCGCGCTTTTTCTAATACGGGCTTTTCTAATGATGAAGGCGCTAATGACGAATGCTCTGAGAACGAATTTTCTAATAAAGAAGCGTGCTGTCTATCCTGACGGTAATGATTATTCATTAACTACTCCTGAAGCCCAAGCGGGCTAACTGACTGCCTTCCATAACGTGGTGCCCCACCGTCTATCTGTGACGTTTCTCCGCATAACGCACACCGATTCATCGCTGGTGGAACGATGACAAGCATTACCGTCATTGAATAATGAAACCATCAGGCATCGCTGAACATCAGGTAGGAATTCCAGAGGAATTTGTAGGGAAATGCCTACAAAAAACGGCCAACATAAGCAAAAACAGTCTGTTACTTTCCTGAACAATTAGCAGGAAAACGAAAAGATACCGTCAGGAAAATGTAAGCTTCAGCAAAAGGGATTCACCGACTGTTGAATCCCTTTTATCTGTTATTTTTCGCACAGCGCATTCCCACCGCTAAGGAATGAGCTTCTTACTCACGACATACTTCACAATTTCCACATTGGTGCTGAACTGCATTTTCTCCATCAGGCGCGCTTTGTGGGTGCTGACCGTTTTGTTGCTGATGGCCAGCTCATTGGCGATGGCGTTGATACCCATCCCCTGCGCAAACATAATCATGATTTGGTGCTCTCTGGCCGTCAGCACATCGTGCGCGGCTCGGTCACCCTCCGTATAATTGGAAAACACCAGCTGCTCGGCAATCGTATGGTCGATATAGCGAGCACCCTGCGCCACGCGTCGGATCGCCGACAGCAGCGCTTCCGGATCTTTATCTTTGGTGATGTAACCTCTGGCGCCACTCTTCAGCGCATGCTGCGCAATTTGCGCTTCGCTGTACATGCTGAGCACCAGAATCGGCAGACGCGGATATTGCGCTACCACGCGCGAAATCAGCGCTTCACCGCTGATGCCCGGCATCGACATATCCAGCAGCAGCAAGTCGGGGGTCACGCTGCGCAGTTGCGCCAGCACCTGTGCACCATTTCCCGCTTCGGCGACGACGCTCAGCGAGTCATCCAGCGCAAAGATCTGCTTGAGACCTTCACGCATGATGACGTGATCGTCGGCGATCATTAAACGTATTGGTTTGCCCATCGCTCATTTCTTCCTTTTGTTATTCTTATCCCGCGGTTAGCGGGTATAGCCATTTTTAGGAAACGTTAGCTGCACCAACGTGCCTTTGCCGGGCGCGCTGTCTATAACAACTTCGCCTCCCAGCATCCGTCCGCGTTCTTTCATGCTCATGAGTCCGAAAGCGTTTTTATTTTTAGCGCGGGAATCAAAACCTTTACCGTTGTCCTTGGTGCACAGCACCACGCAGTCCTGCTGGTTATCCAGCGTAATGATTACCTGCGTGGCGGCGGCGTAGCGCGCCACGTTAGTCAACGATTCCTGCACGACGCGGAAGGCCGCCGTGGTGCTCTCGTCATTGAGCACCAGCGGTTCTCCCGACGTTCGCAGCAGACAGGTTGCGCTATAGTGCCGGTTAAATTCGTCGCACAGCCATTCCAGCGCGGGCGTCAGCCCCATATTCAGTACATTCGGCCTGAGCCGGGTCGAAACGTTACGCACCACCTGGATCGTTTGGTCAGTCAGTTGCATCAGCTTTTGCAAATGCGTCTGCATGTCTGGGTTTTCCTTGGCAAAACACATGCGCATGAGCGACAGACTCATGCGGATCGTGGTCAGGTGTTGCCCCAGCTCATCGTGAATTTCCTGAGCGATATGCTTACGCTCTTCTTCGCGTGAAATCTCACGCTGACGCGCCAATAAACGCAGTTGCATGTGCGAATCGGCCAATTTCTTCTCTGCATAGCGAATCGCCGTAATGTCCCGTCCGACGGTCAGAATGGACACCAGCGCGCCGTGCTGATCGAACTCAGGCACACAGCGAATATGGTGAATATGATGATGACGCTGCTCACCTCTCCCCAGCTCTTCCATGACTTCACCTTCCGCACTGCTGCGGGTATCGACAACCAGCCGCACCAGCTGTTCTATGCGGATCGCACAGCCCACGCCGGGCATCAGTTCCGTAATCATACGGCCCTGAAGTTGCTCTACGGTGAAATCCAGATGTTTCAGACTGGCGGGGTTGGCGTACAGGCAGTTCAGGTTGGCATCAAAGCGGATAATCAAATCCGGCGTGTTCTCCACCAGCGCGCGAAATTCCTGTTCTCGCGCGTAAGCCAACTGCTCGATATGTTTACGTTCCCTGATATCTCTGACTACACACATGTTGTAGCTACGTCCTCTGTGTTGGAAATGCGTGAGATTGACCTCGACCGGAATCGTCATGCCATTGCGGGTGAGGTGCTTGGTTTCAAACGTGGTGCCGACGCCCAATGCGTATTCATGAAACCAATCGGGCGAGCTATGCTCAGCGACCCAGTCGGGATCGATATCGGCAACGCTCAAATGCATGAATTCCGTAATGCTGTAGCCCAGTGTCTGGCTGGCGGCTTCATTGACGTAACAAAAACGCTGATCTTCGTTGACGATATAAATCGCATCCTTGATGCGGCCAAATGCAAAATCCACCAGTTCAAGCTCGGGGGCTTTGGTTTTCTCATCGGAACGAAAAGGTTGGGTGAACATCATTGCCATCTCCTTATTTGAATTAAGACTGTTGTGCAGCCACCCGCCGTGCAGGTAGCGCAATACGGCGTCTCAACATTCCAGAAGATGGACAGGGAACCCTGCAACGGCATCAATGCGACCTGATATCACGGCGTGCGACCACGAACTGAACGGCAACCGCCATAGTGAAATAAAGCGGTTACCAACTCAGTCAGTGAAAAACGGCGGGTGCAGGCGCGTCCTTTCGTCCCGTGAAATGCCGTCAGGATTCAACGGCCTGACGGATCACCCCTCGGGCACGAGACAGCCGCGACCGCACCGTACCGATCGGGATCTCCAACTGCAACGCGAGATCCTGATAGCTGGCATCGGTATCCAGCAATTGCATCAGCATCTGACGGGTATCTTCAGGCAGTGAGACGATGGCATCCATCGCGCGTTTCAAGGACCGCTGACTTTCGGTGATAGCGCCGGGATCGAGATCTATCGCGATATGTTCCAGCATCTCATCGCCCATTTCCTGAGCGCGCTGGCGTGCCTGCTTGAAATAATTGCGAACCAGGTTGAGGGCAATACCGAATACCCACGTCTCCGGCCGCGATGCTCCCGCAAATTTATCCTGATGTTTGAGCACTTCCAGATAGGTCATTTGCTGTAAATCCTCCACGTCGTCATGGTTGCTGACGCGCTTGCGGATAAAGTTATGCAATTTCTTTCCGTGTTGACGAAACACCTGTTCCCAATCGACAGATAACGCTGGGTAAAGCGAAGGGGTCTGTTCGATGTGTTTCAGGGTAGACATTTCCATTGGCTGACTCTCCGTTGTTGTGCCTCATTGGCAAAAACGGAAGAGCAAGCCTTGTGCCAGCCCGAAAAAATTTTTATCACACTGATTTTTAATCAGTTATTTTTCACTTTGCTTTTTATCACGCCACTTATTGCCAACGCCAGCGGCGTGAAATTGCAAGTTATTGCAATCAGTAGAACGGCATTTAATCCAATCCGCCATCAAATTCGGCCTGCTCCGATGACTTCACATCGGGGAACCCATTCTTTTCTGCGTCCACACAGCAATACATTCATACCGCTGCACGTTCGCACCACGACACGTAGCCGATTTATTCAGGATGACATCATGATCAAAATGCCGACGGTTCTTCCCTCTAGCAGCGCCCTGCCGCGTCCTGTCGTGGTGGATGACGATCCCGCGCCACAGGCTGCGGTGCAGCAGACGAGTTCGCACCACGCGCCTCCCGGTTCGCCGCTCTCCACCTCAATGGAGGAAGTGGCAATGGCGTTTGGCGAGCAGGCCGAACGCAGAAGCAAATCGCTGAACCGACGCCACATCGCCCAGCAGCCGGACGCGCGCGCCACCGCCAATGTCGAGCGGATTGAGAAACTGACCGAACTGTTCAGGATGCTGGAAAATCCGTCGCAAAGTACGCTCGATCAGCAGTTGAGTCGGATGCGCGATCTGCTGATGCAGCAAGGCTCACCGTCTCTTGAGGCGGTGCTGGAAGCCGCGGGCAACGATCCGGCGCGCGGTGATATTCTGCTGCGCCACATCCAGCAGCAGTCTCCCCAACAGCCTGAGCTGACCGCGGCGGCAGAAAGTGCGCTACAGCAGCTGCATCAGGAGAAAGGGCCGGAAGTTCGGGCCGGTCTGAACACAGCAACGGCCATTGCGCTGTTCAGCACTCAGCCGGAACAAAAACAGGCGATGCGCGATCTGTATTACCAGAAAATCGTGCATCAGCAGTCGGCCAGCGCGCTGTTGGATTCCCTGCTGGAACGCTTTGATGCCGCAACGTTTTCCATTGGGCTGCGCACGTTGCAGCGCGCGCTGGCGGCGGATATCGCCTCGCTGACGCCGTCGATTTCGAAAGCCGTTCTCAGCAAGATGCTGAGCAACCTCAACGATTCTCGCCACCTGAGCCATACGCTGTCATCCAGCCAGACGCTGCTTACTCGGTTAGCGAACAAAGTGCCTGCCTTTACGCTCGGTGCCGTGGAGCTAACCCGCCGCCTGATCGGCCTGAGCGCCAACGGTGCCTATGCCCGCGATCTGCATAATCTCGGTCGGGAAGTCGCCGGTACGCAGGTACAGCATCAGGCGATGTTTTTCAGCGCCCTGCTGCCGCTCGTTAGCGACCTGCCGCATCCCCTGTGGCGCGACAGTAAAAACCGGCAAACGGCGCTCCAGCTGATACGCGGCATGATTGGCGATATTGCTCAATATGAGAAACAGCAGGCCAAAAGTACTCAGCATGATGACCTGACCCAGCGTGATCCCGCATCGCGGCAAAAGCAGGATGCGCGCGACTCGGATAAGGGGCAGCCATGAATCTGTTGATTATCTGGCTGAACCGCATTGCGCTGAGCGCGATGCAGCGCTCGGAGGTGGTTGGCGCGGTCATCGTGATGTCCATCGTCTTCATGATGATCATTCCGCTGCCCACCGGGCTGATCGATGTGCTGATCGCGCTCAATATCTGCGTCTCTTCCCTGCTGATCGTGCTGGCGATGTATCTGCCCAAACCGCTGGCCTTTTCGACGTTTCCGGCGGTGCTGCTGCTGACCACCATGTTTCGATTGGCGATATCCATTTCCACCACGCGTCAGATTCTGCTCCAGCAGGACGGCGGCCATATCGTTGAAGCCTTCGGTAACTACGTGGTGGGCGGGAATCTGGCAGTCGGTCTGGTTATTTTCCTGATCCTGACGGTGGTGAACTTTCTGGTGATCACCAAAGGCTCCGAGCGCGTGGCCGAGGTGGCGGCACGCTTCACGCTCGATGCGATGCCCGGTAAACAGATGTCCATCGACAGCGATCTGCGTGCCGGATTAATCGAAGCCCATCAGGCACGGCAGCGACGGGAAAATCTGGCGAAAGAAAGTCAGCTGTTCGGGGCGATGGACGGCGCGATGAAGTTCGTTAAAGGCGATGCCATTGCGTCGCTGGTGATCGTGTTCATCAACATGATCGGCGGTTTCGCCATCGGCGTGCTGCAGCACAACATGGCCGCCTCCGATGCGATGCACGTCTACTCGGTATTGACCATCGGCGACGGGCTGATCGCCCAGATTCCCGCCCTGCTGATCTCACTGACCGCCGGGATGATCATCACGCGCGTCTCAGCCGACGGGCAAAAAGTGGATGCCAATATTGGCCGTGAAATTGCCGAACAGCTCACCAGCCAGCCCAAAGCGTGGATCATCTCTTCCATCGGCATGTTTGGTTTTGCGCTGCTGCCGGGGATGCCGACGCTGGTGTTTGTCACTATCAGCCTGGCATCGCTCGGCAGCGGTCTGTTTCAGCTCTGGCGTATCAAACAACAGGGTCAGTTAGATGCCAGTCAGTTGGAAGCGGACAACATGCCCGCGGAACAGAACGGCTATCAGGACCTACGGCGTTTTAACCCCACGCGCGCCTATTTGCTGCTGTTTCATCCGGTCTGGCAAGGGCAGCCAACGGCGACGGCACTGGTACAGAATATTCGCCGCCTGCGTAACAAACTGGTCTATCGCTTCGGCTTTACGCTGCCGTCCTTTGATATCGAATTCAGCGATCGGCTAGCGGAAGATGAATTTCAATTTTGCGTCTACGAAATTCCCTATGTGAAAGCCACATTTGTCACCGATCGGCTCGCCGTTGCCAGCGGTGCAATCGAACCGACTGATGTTGATCTTGCCACACCCGGCCCTACGCTGCGGGATGAAAGCCAGTGGCTCTGGCTACCGCTGGCACATGTCGCGCAGCAGCCGGACGACGTGCCGCGCTGGAGCGCGGATGAGCTGATTCTGGCGCGCATGGAACAGGCTATTCATCGCACCGGCTCACAGTTCATCGGCTTGCAGGAAACCAAATCCATTCTGGCCTGGCTGGAGAGTGAGCAGCCGGAGTTAGCGCAGGAACTTCAGCGCATCATGCCGCTCTCGCGTTTTGCCAGCGTGCTGCAACGGCTGGCTTCCGAACGCGTGCCGCTGCGGTCGGTGCGCCCCATCGCCGAAGCGCTGATTGAAGTCGGCCAGCACGAACGGGACACGCTGGCGCTGACCGACTATGTACGTCTGGCGCTCAAATCACAAATTTGCCACCAGTACAGCGACGAAAACAACCTCGCCGTTTGGCTGCTGACGCCGGAAAGCGAAGAGCTGCTGCGCGATGCGCTGCGTCAGACGCAGAACGAAACCTTCTTCGCCCTGACGCAGGATTACGCCGCCACGCTGCTCGGCCAACTGCGGCAGGCGTTTCCGCCGCTCTCATCGCATCGCAGTCTGGTGCTAGTGGCGCAGGATTTACGCAGCCCGCTGCGCACGCTGTTGCAGGACGAATTTCACCACGTTCCGGTGCTGTCCTTCACCGAACTGGAATCCACTCTATCGATCAACGTCATTGGACGTCTCGATCTTTACGACTCCCCCGACCCCTTTAGCGCATAGGAACACACCATGTTTGAATTACGCGTGCTGACTGGTTTACATCGCGGTGCGGCGCTGCCGCTCTGCGGAAACGCCTGGCGCATCGGTGCGGCCGATGATGCCGATCTCGTGCTTTACGATCCCGGCATTGCACCATATCACGGCCAGTTGGAGAAGACCGCTGACGGCTGGGCGCTCAGCGCACAGGATGGCGCGCTGTGCAATGCGGAAGGCCATACCGTCGAGCAGATTGACGTTCTACCGCCCGGTACGCCGTTTGCGCTGGGGCAGATTTGGCTCTGCGTTGTAGCCGCCGATACGCCCTGGCCTGACGACAGTGAAACGCCTTTGACTGTGGAAGAGGACGTTCCCCCTGCGGATATGCCTGCCGATCAACCGCCAGTTCATACCGCTGCGCCGATTCCTACGCCTGCCCCCGCTCCGCGCCTGCCGCTGTGGGCCAAAGCCAGCTACCTGCTGCTTGGCGCGTTGCTGCTGGTGATGGTGGGCAGTTGGCAGCTACAGGAGAGCGTCGCGATGCCTGCCGCCCCGTCGCCGCAAGATACCCGCAAACCGCTCGGCACCTTGCCACAGCTGGAGAGCACGCTGCGCATTATGTTGCAGGAACGGGAGCTGAGCACGGCCGTGAAAGTGGCGGCCTATCAGGATCGCATCACGCTCACCGGACAATTATCGCCGGACGATCAAAAAAAGCTGGAACGGATGCTCGCCCAACTCCACCAACGTTATAGAACCGCGCTATCCGTGGATAACCGCACGCAGCTGAAAACGGAGCAACTGCCGTTTCAGATCGTTCAGGTGACCAGTGGGTCGCGCGCCAATGTCGTCACGGCGGACGGTCAGCGCTTTTTCATCGGCGATGAGATCGACAACCTGCGTCTGGTGAGAATTGACGAGCACCAGATTGAATTCAGCGGCAGACAACAGATAACGGTGAACTGGTAATGCAGACACAACCTTCTTCTTTTCCGCTGCTCGACCAGTGGGTCACGCAGCAGCGCCAGCATCTGGCAGCCTATGCGCCGGTGGAGAAAAAAGGCCGCGTCATGGCCGTCAGCGGCATCCTGCTGGAATGCAGCCTGCCGCAGGCGCGCATTGGCGATCTGTGCTGGGTGGCCCGTCAGGACGACAGCCAGATGATGGCCGAAGTTGTGGGATTTAGCCCAGACAACACCTTTCTCTCCGCGCTCGGGGCGCTGGACGGCATCGCACAGGGGGCCGCCGTGACGCCGCTGTATCAGCCGCACTGCATTCAGGTGTCGGAACGTTTACTGGGCAGCGTGCTGGACGGATTTGGTCGGGCGCTGGAGGACGGCGGCGAGAGCGCGTTTGTCGAACCCGGTCATGCCGCAGGCCGCACGCAGCCAGTGCTGGGCGATGCGCCACCGCCAACCTCACGACCGCGCATCAGCCAGCCGCTCCCCACCGGACTACGCGCCGTCGATGGCCTGCTGACCATCGGTCAGGGGCAGCGTGTCGGCATTTTCGCCGGTGCGGGGTGCGGCAAAACCACTCTGCTGGCCGAGCTGGCGCGTAATACGCCGTGCGACGCCATCGTTTTCGGGTTGATTGGCGAACGCGGCCGTGAGCTGCGCGAATTTCTCGATCACGAACTGGACGATGAACTACGCAGCCGCACCGTGCTGGTGTGTTCCACCTCTGACCGCAGCAGCATGGAGCGCGCCCGCGCGGCGTTCACCGCCACCGCCATCGCCGAGGCTTACCGTGCCGAAGGCCGTCAGGTGCTGCTGATTATTGATTCTCTGACGCGTTTCGCCCGCGCCCAGCGTGAAATCGGGTTGGCGCTCGGGGAGCCACAGGGGCGCGGCGGGCTGCCGCCGTCGGTCTATACGCTGCTGCCGCGCTTGGTTGAACGCGCCGGGCAAACGGAAGACGGCGCCATCACCGCGCTCTATTCCGTACTGATCGAACAGGATTCTATGAACGATCCGGTCGCCGACGAAGTGCGTTCGCTGATTGACGGACACATCGTGCTCGCCCGACGGCTGGCGGAACAGGGGCACTATCCGGCTATCGACGTGCTGGCCAGCCTGAGCCGCACCATGAGCAACGTCGTGGATACCGATCACACCCGCAACGCGGGCGGCGTACGGCGTCTGATGGCAGCGTACAAGCAGGTCGAGATGCTGATCCGCCTCGGAGAATACCAGCCCGGCCATGACGTGCTGACCGATTCTGCGGTCAACGCCCAGGCAGAAATCACCCAGTTTCTGCGTCAGTCGATGCGTGAACCCATGCCATATGGCGTGATTCAACAACAGCTCGCCGGAGTCAGCCGCTATGCCCCATAACACCGAACGCGATGCCGAATTACAGACCGTATTGAACCTGCTGATGCCGATACGCCGCCAGCGCTTAAGCCGCAGCGAGCGTCAGCAGCGGCAGGAAGAACAACAGCTGATAAGGATTGCGGAGCAGCAACGCCATCACCAGCAGCAGGTCGAGGCGCTGCGACAGGCCAGCCAGACGCAGCGCGACCAGTTTGCCCGAGAAACTCAGGGGCAATCCCAAACGCTGGAAAACCTGAAAAAAAACCTTGCCGCCGAACAGCGCTTACTCGGCGAAATCGCGACAGAAACGCAGCGGGTGCAGGCCACACAGCAGCAACACCACGACCAGCAGCGTCAGGTTGATCACGCCCGAGATACCACCCGCCAATGTCAGAAGGCGGTGGAGAAACTGGAATATCTGCTTACGTTACCTCAGGAGCCCGTATGAATAACCGACAGATTGCATCATCCGAATCCAAGGCGACGCAGAACGCGCAGGCGGTGCTGCACGGCAAGTCCTCGCGCGCAGGCGATTCGCAACACAATCCACAACCCGATCCACAACATAGAGATTTCTGGGAAGCCTTCACGTTTTCGGACGGCTTTGAAGACGCGTTCTATCAGGAATCACCTGTCGCCTTAGCGCCGGGCAGCCCCATCAATGCCCCGCAGTCGTTGCAAAGTGAGGCACCGGACAGCCCACAACATGTGACACCGTCACAGTGGCAACCGCTGCAATGTGAGCTGATTGAGGCGATGGACAACATCTGCGCCCCGCCGTTTGCCTTCAGCCTACAGCTGCCGCAGTTGGGCGATATTGATGCGCGGTTAGCCGCGCTGGTGCCGCGCGGCTGGGATATTTCGCTACGTTTCAGCCGGGAAAGCTACCACCAGTTAAAAGATCGGCGTGAAGCCTGCCGTCATTCGCTCTCCAGTGCACTGGACTGCCCGATAAACCTGCGTTTTGACGCCAGAGAGTATGAGCGATGAGCCCGAATTCACCCGACGTCCATTCAGCATACGTCAGGCCGCTAACGCTGCCGACCCTGCGCGCGCAGTACGCCCGTATCCGATCGACGCTGGCCACTGGGCTCGCGTTGCCGTTTATCCGCGACGGATTAGCTGGCAGCCTGCATCTTCAACTGGCGAACGCACGCGAACAGGCCGAGGAATCGTCCACCGCGCAAGCCAGCAGTTGGCGTAGCGACATCGGCGATATCTCACTGATCAATCCGTTTCCCGTACTCAGCCTGTTGTCGGACTGCCCGCTGCTGCCTCTCACAGAAGACGATGACGCGGCACAGGAATGGTACTGGACGCTCTACAACCAGTCGCTTAACCCCGTGCTGCGGGCGCTGGTCGGGGAAATCTATCCGCTGGACCGTTCTCAGAAAGAGCAGAATTCAGCAGAGCAACACGGCAAAGATGCGGCACTCTGCGTCTGGCTCAGCGTGAGCTGGAACGGCATGACCGTGCGCAGCCGGATGCAGGCTGCTGACGCCGTCTGGCTGGCGCTGTTTTCCCGTGCTGACTGGCAGCGCCAGCGCCGCGCGCTACCCGCAGGAATGACTATCGCTATTCCGCTCACGCTGGCTGATGCCGTGCTGCCGCTGTCCGCGTTACGCCGTTTGCGTACGGGCGATCTTATTTTGCCCAATCGCCCGTGGTTTACCCCCTCTGGCGAGGGAACGCTATCAGCCGGCACGCTGCACCTACGCGGCATGTTGCAGCTCACAGAGCTCGCCCCCTACACCTTTACCGTTACCGACATGGAGACTGTCTCAATGCCCCCATCCACGACTGACACGATGCTAGCCGATCCCCACTCAGAGGCATCAGCGCTTGAATTCGCGCAAATGAGTGACAATGTCACTGAAAATTTACCACCGCTGCCGGTCACCTTACATATTCGCTGCGGCAGCCTGACGATGACGCTGGCGGAATTGCAATGCCTCGCCAGCGGTAGCGTGCTGACGCTGCGCGACGTGGTTCTGGGGCAAGCCTGGCTGTATCACGGTGATATAGCGCTCGCGAGCGGCGATCTGGTCGATGTGGAAGGCCGACTGGGGCTACAGATTACCCAGCGTTTTTCCGCACCGACGCCAATACTGCCGATAGCAGATGAAGAACACGCCGCTGAACCGGAGCTGGCACCATGACTTCCGGCGCATTCGACCCGTTGATGTTTGCGCTCTTTCTGGGCGCCCTCTCCCTGATTCCGCTGATGATGATTGTCTGCACCTGCTTTCTGAAGATTGCGATTGTGCTGCTGATCACCCGCAACGCCATCGGGGTACAACAGGTGCCGCCCAATATGGCGCTGTACGGCATCGCGCTTGCGGCGACGCTGTTTGTGATGGCACCCGTCTTTCAGGACATCAGCAAACGCGTGCAGGAAAAGCCGCTGGATATGACCGATATCACGTCGCTTCAGGCCAGCGTGACCTACGGGCTGGAGCCGCTGCAAGCCTTTATGTCACGCAACGTTGACCCCGATATCCTCACACACCTGCATGAGAACAGCCTGCAAATGTGGCCTGCGTCGCTATCCGAAAAGGTGAATACACAAAATCTGCTGCTGGTGATTCCGGCTTTTGTGCTGTCGGAGCTACAGGCCGGGTTCAAAATCGGCTTCCTGATCTATATCCCGTTTATCGTCATCGACCTCATCGTCTCAAACGTGCTGTTGGCGCTGGGGATGCAGATGGTCGCGCCAATGACGCTCTCGCTGCCGTTAAAGCTGTTGCTGTTCGTGCTGGTCAACGGCTGGACGCGACTGCTGGACGGCCTGTTCTACAGCTACCTGTGAGGCCACGATGGAAATAATTACGCTTTTCCGTCAGGCCATGGTGATGGTCGTGCTGCTCTCTGCGCCGCCGCTGCTGGTTGCGGTGATCGTCGGCGTGCTGATTTCGCTGCTACAGGCGGTGATGCAGTTACAGGATCAGACGCTGCCTTTTGCCGTCAAACTGATTTCTGTCGGGCTGGCGCTGGCGCTTTGCGGGCGCTGGATTGGCGTAGAGCTGATGCAGTTGGCTATCACCGCATTTAACATGATTGCGCACACCGGAGTATAAATCCGCATGATCGCCACCATTCAGCACGTTTACGACTTTATCATCGCCATTACGCTCGGCATCGCCCGACTGTATCCCTGCTTTATTCTGGTGCCGGTTTTTTCACTCAACGTGCTGAAAGGCATGACGCGCAACGCCGTGGTGATTTCCCTGACGCTGCTGCCCGCTCCCATCGTGCAGCAGCAGCTTCTGCTGACGCCGCTGTCCTGGCCGATGCTGCCCGGCCTGTTGCTGAAAGAAGTTATTGTCGGGCTCCTCATCGCGTTGATTTTGGCGATGCCGTTCTGGCTGTTTGAATCCGTCGGCGCCCTGTTTGATAACCAGCGCGGTGCGCTCATGGGCGGACAGCTCAACCCCGCACTGGGGTCGGACGCCACGCCGCTCGGCCATCTGCTGAAACAGACGCTGATTCTGCTGTTGATTATCGGTATCGGCCTGAAAGGGCTGACGCAGTTGATTTGGGACAGCTACCAGATCTGGCCAGTGCTGTCCTGGCTACCTGCGCCGGGAGAACAAGGGTTTGAGGTGTATCTCAGCCTGCTAGCCGACACTTTCACCCATCTGGTGGTGTACGCCGGGCCGCTGGTGGCGCTGCTGCTGCTGTTGGAATTCAGCATTGCGCTACTCAGCCTGTATAGTCCACAGCTTCAGGTGTTCGTCCTGTCCATTCCGGCCAAGTGTCTGGTGGGAATGGCGTTTTTCATCATCTATCTGCCAGTGCTGCAATATTTAGGTGACCACAAACTTCAGGGGCTACCGGATCTCAAGCACCTGCTCCCGCTGCTTTTTACCGCATCGAATAGCTAAAGGCGGAACCGATGAGCGAGAAAACGGAAGAACCCACAGAGAAAAAGCTCGAAGATGCGCGCCGTAAAGGGGAAGTCGGGCAAAGTCAGGATGTGCCCAAGCTGCTGATCTGCGTCGGCCTGCTGGAGTGCGTACTGGCGCTGGCGGACAGCACGATGGGGAAACTGCAAACGCTGGTACAACTGCCGCTGCAACGGCTGGATGCCCCGTTTGCGCAGGTGGCGAAAGAGGTGTTTCACGATGCCGCCGTGCTGGCGGGCACGCTCTGCCTGTTAGCTGCCGCGATTGCCGTGCTGCTGCGCGTGGTGGGCGGCTGGCTCCAATATGGTCCGCTGTTTGCGCCCGAAGCGCTGAAGCTCGATCTCAACCGCCTGAACCCGATCAACCAGTTCAAGCAGATGTTTTCGATGCGTAAGCTGGTAGAAATGCTGACCAATATCCTGAAAGCCGTGGTGATCGGAACGGTCTTTTATAAAGTGGTGGTACCGGAGCTGGAAGCACTGGTCGAATTAGCCTATGGCGATCTGCACGGCTTCTGGCAAGGGGTGAAAGCGCTGCTGATGCGCATTGCCCGTACCACGCTGACGGCACTGCTGGTGTTGTCCGCACTGGATTTCGGCCTGCAAAAGTATTTCTTTCTCAAGCAGCAGCGGATGAGCCACGAGGATTTACGCAACGAGCACAAGGATTCCGAAGGCGATCCGCATATGAAAGGTCACCGTAAATCGCTGGCGCACGAACTGATGAACGAACCTGCCGCGCCGCGCCCCAAAGCCAAGGTCGAAGACGCCGATATGCTGCTGGTTAACCCAACGCACTATGCGGTGGGGCTTTACTATCGCCCCGGCAAAACGCCATTGCCACGCATTTTATTCAAGGGTGAAGATAACGCGGCGCGGGAGCTTATCGCACTGGCGCAAAAAGCGGATATTCCGGTGATTCGCTTCATCTGGCTGACCCGCACGCTGTATCGCACCACGCCGGAAGGCCACTACATTCCGCGCGAAACGCTTCAGGCGGTAGCGCAGGTGTATCGCGTTCTGCGCCAGCTAGAAGACGAGCAAAAGCGCGACATTATTGAGATGGAGTGAAGGCGGATATTTAGCTTTCCGCGATCTGACTCAAATAATACGCCTCTCCCTGCCGCAGCTCCACCATCATGAAATCAAGGAAAGCCTGTTGCTGTGGCGCGTGCGCTTTGCCTGCCAGCGTTTGGATTTGAAGCGAGCGCTGGTCAAGCTGCTTAATATTCAGCGGTTTCAGCCGCATCGGTTGCTGTAAGCACTTGTACATGACGGAATAGAAACTACAGGCGGTGACCGCCCCCGGCGTGCTCATCGCATAGTAATAAAGCGTGGTGAAGTTGTTGCAGCACAGCGTCGGTTCCAGAAAGGTGCCGTTCATGCGGCATGAGAGGTCAAACAGCTGCCGTAACGTGGTCGAGGATTCCGGCAAGGCCAGCGGGAAAGGATGCAAATCCGCCAGTTGAATAGACTGCTGCGCCAGCGGATGATCGTCAGACATCAGCAGCATCAGCGGCGCAGGCAGCGCCAGTTCCACATTCACGCCCTGCTCAGGCGCTAGCGCAAACTGGAGCGCGATATCCACCTCACCATTGCGGATCATCTGGGACACCTGCATCGCCGAGTCCACTTTCAGCGCAAAGGTGGTATCCGGGTCATGCTGGCGGAAACGTGCAAATAGCGTCGGCAGCAGATCAAATGCCATCCCTTCCGTGCAGCCGATACGCAGCAGCGCCCGCCGACTGGCTTTCAGCCCCTGAATCTCCGCCACGGCAGCATCCATGTCCATCATGCTCTTGCGCACGTGATTTTCCAGAATGCGTCCCGCATCGTTTAGCACCATGCCGCGCGCATGACGCTCGAACAGCGGCACGCCGATGCGCTCTTCCAGCCGCTGGATTTGGCGACTGATCGCAGATACGGCCACAAACAGGTGCTGGCTAGCGGCGCTAAGCGAACCGGTGGTGGCAACCACTAGAAAATAACGAATCTCGGAGCTGTGCATGGCAACGTTCCTTTCAGACATCGCGGGGGGATTCGCAGGTTTATATTAAAAGCAAAGCTTAATTGCAATTTTTATTATTGTTGCAAAGCTCGTTTTTTCTTTAAATATCGGTAACTTCGGCACATTATCCAGCAAGGAAAGGCATGACCAGCGCAGACCTTATTCGTATCGCCTGTGAACGTTTCGATCGCGGAGAATTTAAACAGACGCTGGCCCGGCGTATTGCCCATGCCAGCGAGAGCCAGAAAGCCGGTAACCATCCCGCGCTGAACCGCTATCTGACCGACGAAATCCAGCCCGCCTTGCAGGCGATGGGGTTCAGCGTAAGGCTGATTACCTCGCCAGATGAACGCCATCCCCCTTTTCTGCTGGCCGAACGCATTGAAGATCCCAGCCTGCCGACCGTGCTGTCTTACGGCCACGGCGACGTGGTTTTTGGTGATGAAGAAAACTGGCGCGACGGGCTAAAACCGTGGGAATTGGTGGAAGAAGGTGACCATTGGTACGGACGCGGCAGCGCCGATAACAAAGGTCAACACAGCATCAACCTGATGGCGCTGGAGCAGGTATTTCAGGCTCGTGGGCAGCGTTTAGGCTTCAACTGCAAACTGCTGTTCGAGATGGGGGAAGAAATTGGCTCACCGGGGCTGGCCGAGCTGTGCCAACAACACAAGCAGGCGCTGTCTGCTGATATCTTTATCGCCTCCGACGGGCCGCGCCTCAGCGCAGAGCGTCCGACGCTGTTCCTCGGTTCTCGCGGCTGCATCAATTTCCGTTTGCGCATCCAGGCACGCGATCAGGCCTATCACTCTGGCAACTGGGGCGGCCTGCTAAGCAATCCGGGCACCCAACTGGCGAACGCCGTGGCGAGTCTGGTTGATGGACAAGGACGGATGAAGATCGACGCCCTGCTGCCACCGCCGTTAACGCCCGCGTTGCGGGAAATCCTCAGCACAATCGACCCCGCTGGTGGCGAGGACGATCCGGCGATTGATGAAAACTGGGGCGAAGACGGTCTCACGCCTGCCGAACGGCTATTTGGCTGGAACACGCTGGAAGTGCTGTCGTTCATTACCGGCAACCCGAGCAAGCCGGTGAACGCGATTCCCGCCGACGCGACGGCGATTTGCCAATTGCGCTTTGTGGTTGGCACCGACTGGCAGCATCTGGCGCAACATGTGCGCCAACACCTCGACCAGCACGGCTTTACGCAGGTGGAGGTTGAGGTGCTTAATACCTCTCCGGCGACGCGCTTTAACCCTGAAGATCCGCTAGTGAACTGGACGCTGGCACTGATGCAGCACATCAGCGGCAAACAGCCTGCTTTATTACCGAATTTGGGCGGATCGCTACCCAATGACGTTTTCGCCGATATCCTCGGCCTGCCGACGCTGTGGATCCCCCATTCCTATCCGGCATGCGGCCAGCACGCGGTCAACGAACACCTGCTGAAATCTGTCGCCCGCGAAGGGTTAGCGATCATGACCGGCCTGTTCTGGGAACTGGGGGAGCAAGGCAACTCTCTGTTGGTACGACCTAGGCAACTTGAAGTATGACGGCTATAAACGACATGAAAAAGCCATCTCGATAGGAGATGGCTTTATCGTAAGACAGCCTTATATTCTATTAAATACAGGCTTTAGCTTAGAGCGAGCAATAAACGCGGGCTTCTCTAGGCGTATAAATACCGAACGTTACCACCCCAAGCAGGCCATTAACAAAGGTCTGCTGTGTTTCGGTGCGAACAACTTTGTCAGAACCGCCACATACCGCCGCAGCATCAATGGTTTTCTTCTGACCAATACCAGAAACGAAGAAGTGATGCGTGGTCACCTGTTTAGGTGTTGCAACAGACTCATTCTTTACTGTAAAGGTTTGTTGAGCACATCCCGTCAGTACCAGCGCCAATACGGCAGTAGAAAGTATTTTTTTCATCGAACCCTCGTTGTGTTATGTCAATAAATCTTACAAAGAATGGCATTTATACAAAAAATTACAATGTTTTAAATTCTCTTATCTTTGAATTAACACGGTATGTTGCCTGAGAGGGGATTTGCGGGTTAATACCCGTTTGCAGCGGGGAAGCCAGTGACCTATTGCGCATAGGTCACTGGCGGCTTGAAAGGGAATTACTTCTTCATCCATTCAGGCTTCTGGAACGCGTGGAACATGGAGTTTTTGTCCTCAAAGAACGCCGCGAATTCCGGAGATTGAACGGCGGCTTTCAGATCCTGAGCAAACGGTTTGTCGGCATCTTCCGCACGTACAACGATCATGTTTTTCAGATCTTCCGGCAGCACATCCAGTTGAATCGCGTCAGAAAGGTTCAGACCAGCAGAAATCGCGAAGTTGGCGTTAATCAGCGAACCCGTTACGCCGCCCAAAGCACGCGGTAGCTGTGCTGCTTCCAGCGGTTTAAAGACCAGCCCTTTCGGGTTTTCGGTGATATCACGCAGCGAGGCTTTCGTCGGCGTAATGTCTGGATTGATCTTGATCAGGCCATATTTTTGCAGGAAATCCAGCGAACGCGCCAGGTTTGATGGATCGTTTGGCAGCGTTACGATATCGCCTGCTTTCAGCTCATCCAACGAGCGTACTTTGTTGGAGTAAAAGCCCATGCTGGCCGTCGGCACGGTGATCACTTCTGCCAGTTTCAACCCTTTATCCGCGCTGAAACGATCAAGATAGCGGCGGTTTTGAAACAGGTTGGCATCGATACTGCTGTTCGACAGCGCCAGATTCGGCTGGATGTAGTCGCTGAATTCGCGCACTTTTACCTCGTAGCCTTTTTTCACCATTTCCGGCTTGATCGCTTTCGTGACCATGTCGCCATACGGCCCCGGCGAGACGCCGATGGTGATTTCTTTGCCTGAATCTGCTGCGTAAGCCTGAGAGATGCCCAATGCCAGCATGAGTGGAATGAGTTTTTTCAATCGCATCGTCGCGTTCCTGTCTGTCCGATTTAGTCAGTCTTCGCCGTTTTGCTAACGGCATTCTCGTTATGTTGGGCGTCTGTCACCACGGTTAAGATCGAGATACCGGGAGCGACCACGGTGCGAGGCATCCCTGCGGGAACCTCATCACCGTGTTTCTCCCTAAATCCATACCCTTACGCGCGATGCAACATCGCTCATTATTTTTCTCTATTTTTATAACGTTATTCCCTGGTGTTGGATAACGCTTTACTGCTCACATGCCTTACTAAAAAAGGCTTATTCAATAATCATTTAAAACAAAAAGGTTTCCTGTCCGTAGCAATATTTTTCGTACAGTTCAGGGTTAATCTCGAAGCCGATTCCCGGTTTATTTGGCACTGCGACGCAGCTGTCTTTGTCTAATTCGACAAACGGCAGCATGAAGTCTTCATGCCAGTAGCGGGAAGACGGCGGGATATCGTGCGCGTAGATAAAGTTCGGCAACGTAGATACCGCGATGTTGTGCGCTTTACCGACCGCCGTATCCAGCATACCGCCGCACCACACCGGAATATTGTGCGCCTGACAGTAGTCATGAATCAGCTTGGTTTCGGTAATGCCGCCGACACGCGCGACTTTAATATTGATGATTTTGGCGCTGCCCAGCTCTATCGCCTTACGCGCATCCTCTACCGACGCAATGCTTTCATCCAGACAGATAGGGGTATTTACCGCCGCCTGAAGTTTGCGGTGGTCGATAATGTCGTCGTGCGCCAGCGGCTGTTCGATCATCAGCAGATTGAATTGATCAATGCGCTTAAAGAAATCAATATCGTCCAGCGTGTAGGCAGAATTGGCATCCACCATCAGCGTGATATCACCAAATGCCTGACGCAGCGCCAGAATATAGTCGTAATCTTTTCCCGGTTTGATCTTTATTTTGATGCGCTTGTAGCCTTCGTTCAGGAAATTATCGACCACGCTGACTAATTTATCAGGCGTTTCCTGAATACCAATACTCACACCCGCTTCGACGTTATTTCGCACGCCGCCCAGTAATTGATGCAACGGCACGCCTTTTATCTTCGCGTAAGCATCCCAAATACCGCCTTCGATTGCCGCTTTAGCGCAGTTATTACGCTTTACCGGGGCGAAAATATCGCGCACCTGTGAAGGATGCTCTATATCTCCGGCCTGCTTAATCATCGGGATCAGGAAGTCACGCATAATATGCCAAGCGGTGACGTTGGTTTCTTCGTTATAAAACGGCAGCGAAATTGCCGAGCAATCGCCGTAACCAATGTGCCCGCCAGCGTGGACTTCCGCGATGGAGAAGTGTTTCTCCGTCTGCGTCGCAAAGCTGGTCGTAAATGGCGTTTTCAGCGCCATTTTCATTTTTCTTAATACAATTTTGTCTATTTTCATGACATCTCTCTGCTGCCCTGAATACCCTATTCGGTCTTGGTTTAGCGGCGTTCGCGCTTATTCGCCCGACGCGATAACATATCACCCAGCGTTTGCACGACCTGCACCAACACCACCAGCGCAATCACGGTCACCACCATCACTTCGGTTTCATAGCGGTAATAGCCGAAGCGGATCGCCAGATCGCCGACACCGCCGCCGCCAACAATCCCGGCCATCGCCGAGTAGCCAATCAGGCTGACCAGCGTGATCGTCAGGCCGCGTAACAATCCAGCCAGCGCTTCCGGCAACAACACAGTCCCGATGATACGCGTTGGGCTGGCACCAAAGGCCTCCGCCGCTTCCACTATGCCCGGATCGACTTCACGCAGCGCGGAATCCACCAGACGCGCATAAAACGCAATCGCCGCGACGGACATCGGCACCGCCGCCGCAACTGGTCCAATTGTGTTCCCCAGCAGCAGCTGCGTTAATGGCAACAGCAGCACCAGCAGGATCACAAACGGGATCGAGCGGATGATATTCACCAGAATGGTCGAGACCAGATAGACAAAACGGTTCTGCCAGAATAAATGACGATCGGTCACATAAATCGCGATACCTAACGGCAGGCCGAATATCACCGCACAGAGCGTTGAAATACACACCATCGTGAAGGTTTCACCGAAGGCGAAGATTAATTCACCGATTAAATCAGTCATTGATGACCTCCACCCCAAAGGTATTCTGTCGAATATAAGCAATAGCAGCGGCTAAATTATCCGCTGTCGGATCGTCACGGTATGAAATCTGAGCGATAATATGCCCCAGCGCGCGATCGTTAATGTATTCAATATTGCCGTGCAGAATATTGACCGATACCTGAAACTGCTGCGCCACGTCGGATAATATCGGTTGTTCTACCGAATCATCGGCGAAAAGTATTTTCAGCAAAACGCCTTTATTATTCTGCTTAAAGCGTTCAGGTAATTCGACCGGGCTGGTATGGCTAACCAGCTGTTTGGTGTAGGCGTGTTGCGGCGCAGAGAAGATCGTAAAGACGTCGCCCTCTTCCACAATATTTCCGCCCGTCATCACCGCCATGCGCTGACAAATACTTTTAATCACGCTCATTTCATGGGAAATCAGCACGATCGTGATGCCTAACCGGACATTGATACTTTTCAAGAGCGCCAGAATAGACGCCGACGTTTCCAAATCCAGCGCCGAGGTCGGTTCATCACACAGCAGCACTTCGGGATGGTTGGCGATGGCACGGGCGATGCCCACACGCTGTTTCTGTCCGCCGCTCAGCTGCGCCGGATAGGCGGTCCCTTTGTCCTGCAACCCGACCAGCGCCAAGATTTCCGGCACGCGCGAGGCAATCTCTTCTTTACCCTTCCCCGCAGCACGCAGGCTGAACGCCACGTTGTCATACACATTGCGGGTATGCATCAGATTAAAATGCTGGAATATCATCCCGATACGCTGCCGATGCTGGCGCAGTTCGCGGCCAGACGCATTGCTAATCAGCGTATCGCCCAGAAACACGCGCCCTTCTGTTGGGCGCTGCAATAAATTGATCGTCCGCAACAGCGTACTTTTTCCTGCGCCGCTGGTGCCGACAATCCCAAAAACTTCACCCTGTTGAATGGTCAGGTTGACGTTGTTTACCGCCCTGGACTGTGCTGCTTTACCGGCGGGGAAATCAACGCTCACGTTTTCTAACCGAATCATTACCTGACTCACTCCTGCTGTTACTGACTATTTTATTGGCATACGCAAACGTATGTCTGTTTGATGTAGGGAAACCATTATTCGTAGGTAAAACCATTGTTCTTGGGTAAGACTATTGTTCGTAGGTAAACATTGGCTCGTGGGTAAAATTATTTCGCATTAGTTGACGTTGAACCTATCCCACAGGACTGTTTCACTTGCCATTTTTAACAGGGAGAGGCTCGCCATCGCCTTTTTGCGTTGAGGAATAACCGGGCTATTTATGTCTGTCATTTTTGTTATAATTAGATTAATTACTTATAAATCAATTAAATATTAAAAAATAATCGTCTGTTTAAAGTAGAGAGAAATGAGCTTTGCGTCAATGATAAAAAAAGCAAATCACCTTTCTGTTTTTTAGAACCTTTTTTATGTCTTTTTCTTCTATATAAGCAACCAGATAAGAAACTGTTGTCCTCGGTTACCGCGTGAGGTTCACGACGTCACCAAACATAAAAAATCATGATAATGCGTTGATAAGCATCTCAAAATATATCCTGAAACATTACCATCACAATCAGCGCCTAGCCTGATCCCGTACCGACAGACGTTTATCCTCCCAATTAAGGATGCCACTATGCGTTATCGCCCTATGCTGCGACCCGCAACCACAGTGTTATCGAAACCTAATGAGTTATCGAAAACCAATGTATTACCGAAAACTCATGTGTTACCCGCGCTCAAGCTGCTGCCTGTTGTCAGTCTTTTCCTGTTACCGTTTTCTGGGTTTGCAGCAGCGCCTGAGCCGGATAGCGCCAGTCTCCGCGCCATTGTGGATTCCACCACGCAGGCCAGTAGCAGCCCTCGCGTTGTTGAACTGGAACAATCCATTCAGGCTGCGCTGCGCAAGGCAATCCAGGGCGATGCACCGAAGCTGACCCGCGCGCAGCTAGAACAGGCGAAACAGACGTCACTGATGGCAGATACCGAGTGGTTAAACGCCAGCGGTTATGACTTCGCCGTGAAGGCCAACCAGCAGGCCGGCATTGCTTTGCTGGATTCCTTCTCACACCTTTCTACCGCTGTGTTGCAGCAAAACATGGCTATCGTGACGCGCATTAATCGCGAAGCGACCAAGGGGCAACGCGAACAGGCACTGGTGGACGCCGAGGCTCAAGGATATCTCTACTATCTGGCTGATGCATTGGGCCCAAAGCTCGGCCATGCATTTATCAGCGCTTATAATCGCGGTGAACTGCGCAAAGCCGCAGCCTTAATCAAGACTTCTGAAGTCAGTACGTCCGCCGCTAAACAGCATTTCGACTACCCTCGCCCTTTCCTACAGCCGAATAACACCATTCATCTGGTGCCGGATACCGCCGTGATTGGCGATAACAAACCCTACACCGCTTCCGGCGGCGCGTTTCCAAGCGGGCATACCAACGCGGGTTACACCGATGCGCTGCTGTTAGCGGAAATGCTCCCCGAGCGCTTCGTCCCGTTGATCGATCGCGGCGCGCGCTATGGCTATTCGCGCATCGTGCTGGGCGTGCATTATCCATTAGATGTGATCGGTTCACGGATGATCGCCGAGCGCAATGTGGCGCACTACCTCAACGATCCACAGTATCGTCGGCTGTTTGAACAGGCGAAGACGGAGTTGCGCAGCGCATTAGAGAAAGCCTGTGGCACAACGCTGAGCGCCTGTGCTCAGAATACGGCACAGGACGATCCCTACGCCGCGCCGGAGATGAAGACGTTTTATCGCTACACGATGACGTACGGTCTGCCAGCCCAACCTGGCGCGGCGTCTCCGGTTAGCATTCCCGAAGGTGCAGAAGTCCTGCTCGACCCTGTGCTTCCGCATCTCTCCGTTACCGAGCGCAGAAACCTGATGGTGAAAACCGCGCTGGCTGACGGTTACCCGCTCTCCGGCGCACCGGGCGATAAAGGCCCACAGAATTTCTGGCAGCGCCTCAATCTGCATGACGCCGTGCAGTTAGCTCAGCATCGGTAACGGCTCTCCTCTTCCCCGCCTTTTCCTGCGCGGGGAAGAGGATCGTCACACAGGGATACGATTTAATAACGGAAAGTTAATAACGGAAAGTTAATAACGGAAAGTTAATAACGGAAAATTATTATCCGAGTTATCATCCTCACCTCGGTTTTGTTTCATTTTTTTTAAAAATTAACGCCTCTGGTTTTTTAAAAAAATGACAATGATGGCGTCACCTTAAATATTATCTTCGTTAGTTAGCTGTAACGGTAACTTTCCGGCCAGAATAATATAGCCATAATAATTACCCAACTAGCATAGAATGCCAATCGCTTTGTAAATCAATGTAAATCAACGCTGTCGCAAGTCCCCTGATGCCATTTTTTAATTTTAGTTAGTCTCAACATAAATATTCTCTTTCTTCCGTCGATATAGAAATACCGCTCCTCACCTGGGAGTAATTTAGAGGTACTTATGAGCATTAAACTTAAATTAATTTCGGTTATGGTGTTAATGGCATTATTGCTGTTGGTTGTCTCCCTTATAGGGCTGTTTGGCATGAATAACACCAACCAATCGATGAAAACCCTGTATCAGGATCGGCTGATAGCACTGGGTTATCTGGACAACATCACCAGACAGGTGAACACCGTGATGTTTGAAGTCGCCAGCGTTGACCTCTCACAGCCGAGCGATGTCAAGACTGGACTGGAGCACATTGCAGAAGCACAAAAAATTTATGATGCACAGTGGGATTTATACAGCAAGACGTATTTAACGGGCGACGAGAAATTATTAGAAGAACAGTTTGCAATGTTATACAAGCAGTACAACGATAAAGTCGTTATTCCCGCCATTAATGCAATTAAGAAGAATGATAAAGACGCATTAGAATATATTATTAATCACACCTTAAAAAGCGAATATGCACCGCTGCAAAAGACTGCCGATCAATTGATTAAATTACAATCTGATGTGGGCCAGGAACTCTATTCTGAATCACAAAGTAGTTTCAGTAATATATTATTTTCCGTAGTGATTACCCTTCTGATCGGGATAGTTATCGTTGCCCTATCCGGCTGGCGCTTGATTATATCGATTGCCGTACCGATAAAAAATGCCGTGGATTTAGCCAGAAAAGTGGCAGACGGCGATCTGACGCATCGCATCGAAATTACCTCGAACGATGAAATGGGACAGCTACAAACCGCACTGCGGGAAATGGTGCTGAACCTGACCGATATCGTAGAGCGCGTACACGGTAACGCCGACATTATTGCGACGGCATCCAGCCAGATCAGCAGCGGCAATATCGATCTCTCCTCCCGTACCGAGCAGCAGGCCAGTTCACTGGAAGAAACCGCGGCATCAATGGAACAGATGACGTCCTCGGTCAAACAGAATGCCACCCATGCCGCTCACGCCAGCCAGTTGGCAACCACCGCCTCACAGCGCGCGGTTGACGGCGGCAAGATGATGGGCGATGTGACATCAGCAATGCAGCAAATGGTGTCATCCGCAGAGAAAATCACCAATATCATCGGCGTGATCGACGGCATCGCGTTCCAGACCAACATCCTCGCGCTGAACGCCGCCGTGGAAGCCGCTCGAGCGGGCGAACAGGGACGAGGCTTTGCGGTGGTCGCGGGCGAAGTACGCACGCTGGCACAGCGCAGTGCCAACGCGGCTAAAGAGATCAAAGAACTGATCGGGACGTCTGTCGAACAGGCAAACCATGGACACCATGCCGTCATCGACGCGGGCACCATGATTCAAAGCGTGGTGGAAGACATCAAACGCGTGGCCTCGATCGTGACCGAAATCTCCACCGCCAGCAATGAACAAAGTCTGGGCATCGGGCAGATTAATACCGCGATTTCACAGATGGAAACGGTCACGCAGCAAAACGCCGCGTTGGTAAACGAAGCCGCGGCAGCAGCCAGTTCGCTGTCCGAACGGGCGGGTGAACTCAGCCATGCCGTTGCAGCGTTCCGTATCTAGTCACCTTACCTTTTCACGTCACCCGCACGATGGATTATTCCCACGTGCGGGTGTCGATGATCGTTAACACGTCGCTCAACGTGGTTAAAAATACATCGGCGTGCTCTTCCTGAAACACCAGCGGCGGGCGAATTTTCAGCACGTTTGCCGCTGGCCCCGTCGCGCTGATCAGCACGCCGCGCTGACGCATCGCATTCACCACCTGCGATGCGGATTCAGTTGCCGGCGCTTTGCTTTCGCGATTGCTGACCAGATCTACGCCGATAAACAGACCGTAAGCCCGAATATCACCAATCAGCGGGAAATCTTGCGCTAACTGCTGCAATCCTTGCCGCAGATAATCACCAACTCGCTGGGCATTCTGCTGCAACTGCTCTTCCCGAATCACTCGCAGCACCGCGTGCGCCGCCTGGCAAGACACAGGATTGCCGCCGAACGTATTGAAATAGCGCACATCTCGCCCGAATGCATCGAACAGCGCGGAGCGCCCAACCAATCCAGCAATGGGATGCCCGTTGCCCATCGGTTTCCCTAAACTCACCAGATCCGGAACAACACCGTGACGCGCAAAGCCCCACATTGACTCCCCGGTGCGCCCAAAGCCCGGCTGCACCTCATCCGCAATAAACAGTCCGCCCGCCTGACGAATCAATGCCGCCGCCTGCGCCATCTCGCCTTCCGGTGCACAGAACACGCCATCGCTGGAAAAAATCGTATCGATCAACAGCGCGGCAGGACGAATGCCTTCCTGCTGCATCTGCGCCAGCGCATCACGAATACTGCGAAGAAATGCGCCGGGCTGGCGATAGGTATCCGGCGGCTCGATCAGCTTCACGTGACTGCTGCGCGCCACGCCATTCTCCAGCGACGGCGACAGTTCTGCCAGCGCGCTGGTCACGCCGTGATACGCCCAGCGCGTCACCAACACGCCCGTTCCCCCCGTCGCATGTCGGGCAATGCGTAGTGCCAAATCGTTAGCTTCACTGCCGGTACAGGTCAGCATCACGTTGTTCAACTCAGTAGGAAATTCACTCAGCAGATCTTCTGCAAAATCAACAATCGCAGGATGCAGGTATCGCGTGTGGGTATTGAGCTGTGCGCTCTGTCGTGCCATCGCCTCCACCACCGCGGGATGACAATGCCCGACCGAGGCCACATTGTTATAGACATCCAGATAGCGTTTCCCCTGATGATCGACCAGCCACACGCCCTCGCCGCGCGCAACGTGCAGAGGTTCTTCATAAAACAGGCGGTAGCCGCTGCCCAATACCCGCTGACGGCGCGCCAGCAATGCCTCTGTCGTGGTCATTTCAGGCGTGATTTCTCTCTGATTCATCGCGCGTTCTCCGGGCAAACCTGCTGTAGGCGAGTCACAAACTGCGCATGAGAATAGGTCGCGATGCGCTGCAAACTGTGCCAGCAGCGCGGTACATTGCGCAGCAGATACGCCTGATTGTCGGGGTAACGTGATGCCCGCCACTGCGCAATCGTCAAAGTCAGCGCCATGCGGGTCGCAATCAAATCCGGCAACAGCGCGATCTCCGCCGGTGTCAGCGGCCTGTGCTGGTGATACGCGGCAATAAACGGCACAACCTGTTCCAGCAGATCCGCGCCATCGCCAATCTGGTACGCCAGCGCCGTCGCCACTTCGCAGATTAACGGGGCAAATACAGCATCGCCAAAATCGATAATGCCAGTGACCCGCGTCGGCGACGAACCGTCTACCAGCACGTTATGCGGATTCAGATCGTTATGAATGATCTGACGGCGTAGCGTCGTCAATTCAGGTGCGACATAGCTGTCATAACGGTCAAAAGTGCGCTGAAGATGCTGATTCTGCTGTCGTTCAGTAACGAAATCGAGATAAGGACGCACCTGCTCTGCGCGGCTGATATCCCACAGCAGTAAACGGTTCGCCGCCGGATGCGTAAAACCGTGAAGCGCGTTGTCCAACTGCGCCAGCGTGCTCCCCAATTGCGGCATCAGTGCCGTTGAAGGCGAAGCCAGATAGTGCGGCATCCCTGCGAGATAGCTCACCAGCCGCATGCGCAGCAGTACACCATCAATTTCAACGCTCGTTTCTGACAGACCCGCATTTGTCGGCCTGATGCGCGGTACGGGCAATTCGGGAGCTTGCTGAGCAAGATGCAGCAGCAGCGCAGTCTGAAAATCACTGACGTCGGCGGGCTCCGCCGCGTTGATGACTTTCAGCATGTAGCGTTCATCGGGCGTGACCGTCAGGCAGAAATTCATATCACGCTCGCCCTGAAGCAGCGCCATCTGCCCAGACAAGCCATATTCTTGCTGCGCGATAGCCAATGCCTGCTGACAGGAAACCTGCGGAGCGGCCTGCGTCATCAGCTCGTCGCCGTGCGATGCAACGTCGGCAAAAACCGGCTGATTGGACGCCGCGTAGGGAAACGCGGGAAACAGTGCCGTGTGTTGTCCGTCAGACATGCTGCCCTCCGTTAACGTGGATTTCCGCGCCATTAACATAAGAAGCCCCATAGGTGCAGAGAAAATAAATCAGGCTTGCCACTTCTTCGGGTTTACCTAAACGCTGCATCGGCACCTGCCGCTCAATTATGTCGTCCGTCCCAGGTGACAGAATCGAGGTTTCAATTTCTCCCGGCGCAATCGCATTGACGCGAACACCGTGTGAGCCAAAATCAAAGGCCATTTCCCGCGTCAGCGCGGACAGTGCCGCTTTTGACGTGGCGTAAGCCACGCCGGCAAAGGGATGAACGCGCGACCCGGCAATCGAGGTCACATTAATCACGCAGCCCTGTGACGCTTTTAGTTCGTCGAACAGGCCGTTTGCCAGCAGTGCGCAGGAAAACAGATTGACGTTGAAGACCCGCAGCCAGGTCGCATAGTCCGTGTCGCGCACGCCCAGACGCTGCCCGTCGGCACCCTTTGGTGAAATCCCTGCGTTATCGACCAGCGCATCCAGCCGCCCGCCCAGCTTTTCCTTAATCAGCGGCAGCGTCTGTTGCAGGCTGTCGATATCTTCCAAATCGAGATGAATGTGATTAAGCAGCTTTTCCGCCCACGGGCACTCTTCCGCCCAGTTTTGGCGCGACGCGGTAAAGATCCGCCACCCCGCCGCGTGAAAATGCTTAACGGTAGCATGCCCGATTCCCCGGCTAGCGCCGGTCAACAAGAGTGTTTTTTGCACTGTCATACCGAATCTCCTGAGCCTTTGTACATAATCGTTTTACACAGCACACATAAAAATGGTGTTTGATGCATCATGATTTTGGTTTTAAAAAAAGCTGAAGAAAATTTCAGCGAAATTTGGTGTTGTCCTTTCACCACTGTATGCACCCTAGTGTGAAAGTTTCGTGCGTATTAATAGCGATATTTCTCTGCGACTTCATCACACGCCCGACGCAGGGCGGCTCAATCGCCGTCGCCCTGCGAACCCTGGCTTTTCGGCGCTAATTATGTCGCTGCGCGATGCCATCGGTGTTCATGAGCACAATTCGAGCCGCCAGTGACGCGTTTACTCGCCCCATAAATGGGACTCGCCCTTCGGGCCAGCACAAGTGCTGTTCAAAAACGTCTCGACGTTTTTGTCAGACGCGGCACTGACTTTCGCGGCGTCCATGCCGCTCACTCGGTGCTCATGCTCACCGCTGCATAATTTCTTACGCCGGATGATGCCCCCTATTTGGACTTTACTTAATTCCATGTAAGAAACGGCACATAAGAATCAACCCGCACGAAACATAACTCATACCCTGCATGCGCTAGATTAAGTCCCACTTCTTAATCGCTCCGAGCGGCGGCGCAGAATCTCCATCACGATCAGCAGGACGAGTGCGGCACCGACCATCATGGTGGCGGCGGCGGCTATCGTCGGGTCGAGGTTTTCGCGGATACCGGCAAACATCTGTAGCGGCAGCGTGCGCTGGCGCGGGCTGGCGAGGAACAGCGTGACGATTACCTCATCAAACGAGGTCGCGAAA
This sequence comes from Pectobacterium polaris, assembly GCF_002307355.1. Taxonomy (NCBI): domain Bacteria; kingdom Pseudomonadati; phylum Pseudomonadota; class Gammaproteobacteria; order Enterobacterales; family Pectobacteriaceae; genus Pectobacterium; species Pectobacterium polaris. The sequence continues at coordinate 3,742,472 of NZ_CP017481.1, forward strand.
GCAAAGAGCGCCCCGGAGAACACACCGGGGGCAATCAGCGGGAACGTGACCTTGCGAAAAGCCAGCAGCGGCGAAGCGCCCAGGCTGGCGGCGGCACGCGTCAGGTTGTGATCGTAGTTCTTCAATACCGCGGTGACCGTAATCACCACGAACGGCACGCCCAGCATCGCATGTGCCAATACCAACCCCAGATAGCTGTTCAGCAGCGACAGTTTGGCGAAGAAGAAAAACATCCCCACCGCAACAATCACCACCGGCGCAATCATCGGTGAAATCAGCACGGCCATCACCAGCGACTTACCGCGAAATTCACCGCGTACCAGCCCGACCGATGCCAACACACCAAGCACCGTCGCCAGCAGCGTGGCCAGCGGCGCAATCAGCAGGCTGTTACCCAGCGCGCCCAGCCACTCGCTGGAGTTGAAAAATTCGCGATACCAGCGCAGGGAAAATCCCGTCAGCGGATAGCTTAGAAACGAACCGGCATTAAATGAGAGCGGAACAATCACCAGCACGGGCACGATCAAAAACAACAGCATCGCCGCTCCGTAGAAATTAAAGAACGTGTTCCACAGACGGATACCCACTTCACCCTGCTGTCTCATTTGTTATCTCCCCAATTAAGGTGTGCTTAGTGCGCCGCGGCTTCTGCATTGGTACGCGTGACACGGATATACACGACGTACAGCAGCGTCACGATGATCAGCAGCTGCGTCCCCAGCGCGGCCGCCATTCCCCAGTTCATGGTGCTATTGGTGAAGAACGCGACAAAATAACTCAGCATCTGGTCACTCGGCCCACCCAACAGCGCTGGCGTAATGTAGTAACCAATCGCCATCATGAAGACCAACAACGCTCCCGCCGTCACGCCCGCGTAGGTTTGCGGCACGTAAACCCGCCAGAAGGCGATAAACGGATGCGCCCCCAGCGAAATCGCCGCGCGGACATAGTTCGGGGAAATGCCTTTCATCACCGCATACAACGGCAGAATGAAGAACGGCAGCAGGATGTGAGTCATTGAGATGTAGACACCGATGCGGTTGAACACCAGCACCAGCGGCTCGTCGATAATACCGATGTGCATCAGCGAACGGTTGATCAGCCCGCCGGACTGCAACAGCACAATCCAGCTCGCCGTCCGCACGATCAGCGATGTCCAGAACGGCAGCAGCACCAGAATCAGTAACAGATTGGCACGATTAGACGGCTGTTTTGCCAGCCAATAGGCCAGTGGATATCCCAGCCCTACGCACAGTAGCGTCACCACGCCCGCCATTAGCAGCGTACGCAACAGCACGTCGACATACAGCGCCTGATCGGCAGGCTGCGGGACAATCTGCTGCGTGCTGGCATCGACTTTGTGGTCAAACACCGCCAATAGGTAATAGCTGGTGAAAGGCCGCGCGGCGCGATCGAACGTTTGCCAGGTCGCCAACTCGCCCCACACTGGCTGTTCGCGTATTAGTTGAGCACGCATGTCGCTGCTGCCCTCGGCGGGCAGCTTACGCAGTGTGCGGGTAATCAGCGTACGGTATTCCGATCCTTCATACCCTAACCGTTTGGTGATCGTGCTTAGCTTACCGCTGCTGCGGGCATCGCGCAGATCACCAACCAGCGCCCGAAAGACCGCTTCATCCGGTACATCGTTGCCCGACCAAAGCCGCATCGCGGCAATGGTCTGTGGCATATTGTCACGCAATTCCGGGTTGGAGACGCTTTTCCCCAAAATCGAGGTGATCGGGAAGAGAAAACTCACCACGATAAACAGAAACAGCGGCGCAATCAGCAGCAGAGAGCGTTTCTTATAGGCCTTCTGCGCGAGCCACAGTTGCTGCTTTAAGGTTGAATTTTCTTCGTTTCCGCCAGACGCTACAGCGGCGACGACATCGCTCTGGGACATAGGCTCTTTCTCCATCATCACGTACGGTCACTCACTGCGGCTTTACTGCGCAGCCCAGGCATTAAAACGTTGCTCCAGCTCTTCGCCGTGATCGATCCAAAACTCTGTATCGACCTGCAAGGCCTGTGCCAGATTATCCGGTGCGGTCGGCAGATTAGCCGCGACGGCCGGAGCTAACAGGCTGGTGGTTTTGACGTGCGTCGGGCCATACGGAATGTTTTCGGCGAATACTTTCTGGTTTTCCGGCTGGTTGGCAAACGCAATAAACTGCTCCGCCAATGCCTTGTGCTTGGATCCTTTGACGATCGCCCAGCTATCCAGATCGTAAATGCTGTCGGCCCAGACAATCTTGAAGTCATGCCCCTCTTTCTGCGCCGCCGCGACGCGGCCGTTATACGCGGAGGTCATCACCACATCGCCCGATACCAGCCATTGCAGCGGCTGTGCGCCGGATTCCCACCACTGAATGTTCGATTTGATCTGATTCAGTTTCTTGAAGGCGCGTTCGACACCTTCTGGCGTCGCCAACACCGTGTAGAGATCTTCACGCTTCACGCCATCGGCCAGCAGCGCGATTTCCAGCGTAAATTTGGCGCTTTTACGCAGCGCACGCTTGCCGGGATAATCCTTCACATTCCAGAAATCAGCCCAGCTTTTCGGTGCCTGTTTTAGCTTCTGCGCGTTATAGGTCAGTACGGTAGACCACAGGAAGATCCCCGCCCCACACTCGCTGACTGCGCCTTTAACAAACTGGGATTGATCGCCCAATTTTGACCAGTCCAGCGGTTCAAACAGCCCTTCGTTACAGCCGCGCATCAGCTCTGGACCTTCGACTTCCACGACGTCCCAGCCTACCTGTCCGGTTTCCACCATCGCCCGGATACGCGCCATTTCACCGTTATACTCACCGGCTTCTACCGTGCCTTTGCCCGCCGCGGCGAACGGTTTGTAAAACGCCTTATCCTGCGCATCTTTGTTCAAACCGCCGAATGAGATCACCGTGACGGATTCTGCCTGCGCCTGACAGGCCATCGTCACCAGAAAAGCCGTGGCCGCTATTTTCTTCAGTACCGGACGGTTGAAGAGGCCTTTCGCTTTGGATGTGTTGTTGAGTTTGGACATCTTTTCGCTCCTGGAGTGTTAGCCAACGTAATAAGGTCAAATACGAACCACAATTTTGTGCGCTGCATTTTTGATGCATCATGTATCATGATAATCACGCAAAAAAATATGAGCATAAATTGTGCCAATTCAAAAATTTTATTGATGTTTTACTACCGCGGCGGCGGGAACGGTGAGGAGAAGCATCAGGGATACACAACCACCCTTTACACCTGATGCCATGTCACCATTTTTGCCATGTCGTGGTGCAAGCCAGCATTGCCTTGCACCACCCAGACACATTGCGCGTCTGGTGTTCGCGTGCCGATAGGGGCTATCGACACGCGTTTCTTACCGACGATCTACCGTGAAAGATCGACGCAGAGATATTTCATTTCCAGATAATCCTCGATACCGAAACGTGACCCTTCACGCCCCAGCCCAGACTGCTTCACGCCGCCAAACGGTGCGACTTCATTCGAGATCAACCCGGTATTAATGCCGACCATGCCGTAGTCCAGCGCTTCCGGCACCGTCCACTGACGCACGGCGTCACGCGTATAGACATAGGCCGCCAGCCCAAATTCGGTATCGTTCGCCATCGCAATCGCCTCAGCTTCATCACTGAAGCGAAACAGCGGTGCCACGGGTCCGAACGTCTCTTCGCGGGCAAAACGCATCTCGCGCGTCACCCCACCGACGATGGTTGGCGTGAAGAACGTGCCGCCCAGTTCATGGCGTTTCCCACCCAGCAGCAGCGTCGCACCGTGCGATAACGCATCAGCAATGTGCTGTTCAACCTTGCTAACCGCATCGGCATCAATCAGCGGCCCTTGCGTCACGCCCGGCTGCGTACCGTCGCCGACGTTCAACTTGCGCACTTCCTCAACCAGCCGTTCGACCAGAGTCGGGTAAATACCGTTCTGCACGTAGATCCGGTTGGCGCAGACGCAGGTCTGCCCGCTGTTGCGGAACTTGGAGGCCAGAATGCCTTTTACCGCCTGATCCACATCGGCATCATCGAACACGATAAACGGCGCGTTGCCGCCCAGCTCCAGCGACAGCTTTTTCACCGTTGGCGCACTCTGCGCCATCAGGATGCGACCCACTTCCGTCGAACCCGTGAAGCTCAGCTTGCGCACCACCGGGCTATCGCACAGCACTTTACCGACCGACTGTGCATCGCCGACGATGACCTGCAACACGCCGCGCGGAATACCCGCCTGATGCGCCAGTTCCGCCAGCGCCAGTGCGGTGAATGGCGTCTGCTCGGCGGGTTTGACAATCATTGTGCAGCCGGCCGCCAGCGCGGGCCCGACCTTACGTGTGATCATCGCCGCGGGGAAATTCCACGGCGTAATCGCCGCACACACGCCAATCGGCTGCTTGATGACCAGCAGGCGCTGCTGTCCCTGCGGGGATTGCAGTACGCTGCCTTCAATGCGCTTGGCTTCTTCCGCAAACCAGTCGATAAAGCTGGTCGCGTAGGCAATTTCGCCCCGCGCTTCCGCCAGCGGTTTTCCCTGCTCCGCCGTCAGCAGCGCAGCCAGATCCTCCTGATTGTCCATAATCAGGCGTGCCCACGCCTGCAATAGCGCGGCACGTTCTTTTCCTGTCTTCTTGCGCCACTCAACCAGCGCCTGTTCAGCGGCGGTAATCGCCTGCTGAGTTTGTGACACCGTCACTAGCGGTACGCTACCCAGCACCTCGCCCGTCGCCGGATTGGTGACGTTCAGACGTTCACCGTTTTGGCTATCTTGCCACTCGCCGTCAATAAGGCACTGTTGACGGAATAAAGCTTGTTGTTTCAGTAACTGTTCCAGTTGCATAGTTTCTCTTCTATCGTGTTAATACGCGCGTCAGGATGCTCATGGCCTTGCTGAACTGATCGTCAGGCACCGTTAACGGATACAGGAAACGAATTACGTTGCCATGCACGCCACAGGTCAGCAACAGCAAGCCAGCTTCCAACGCGCTTTTCTGAAATTGACGGGTAATCTCTGCCGAGGGTTTACCGGTCTGCGGATCGTTAAATTCGACCGCCACCATCGACCCTTGTGCACGAATCGCCACCAGTGCCGGGCACTGCGCCTTTATCTTCTCCAGCGTTTCCACCAGTGTGGCACCCAGACGCTGTGCTCGTTGGCACAATTTCTCTTCTTCAATCACATCCAATACCGCCAGCGCAGAGGCGACCGACAGCGGGTTACCCGCATAGGTGCCGCCCAGCCCACCCGGAGAAGGGGCATCCATGACGTCAGCGCGGCCGACGACGCCGGAGATCGGGAAGCCGCCGCCTAGGCTTTTCGCCATGGTGATCAGATCCGCTTTCTCCGCGTAATATTCCATCGCAAACAGCTTACCGGTACGAGCAAAGCCGGTCTGCACTTCGTCGGCAATCAGCAGGATGCCATGCTCGTCGCACAGTTTGCGCAACCCGCGGATAAAGGCTGGCGGCGCAACGTGGAAACCGCCTTCACCCTGCACCGGTTCCAGCAGAATGGCGGCAACCTGATCGGCGGCGATGTCGGTATGCATCAGACGTTCGACGCTTTCTAGCGCCTGCTCAACGGTGATGCCTTGCTTCTCATTCGGATAAAGCGCGTGAAAAATAGAGCCGGGGAACGGCCCAAATCCTGTGGAGTACGGTGCCACTTTGCCCGTCAGCGTCATGGTCAGCAGCGTACGGCCGTGGAACGCCGCGTTGAAGGCGATCACGCCGGGGCGTTTGGTGTACGCACGGGCGATTTTCACCGCGTTTTCTACCGCTTCAGCGCCAGTGGTAAAAAACGTGGTTTTTGCCGCGCCCTCAATCGGCGCCAGCGCGTTGATGCGCTCAGCCAACGTGACATAGCTGCCGTAAGGCACAATCTGGTAGGCCGTATGGGTAAAGCGATCCAACTGCTCGCGCACCGCCGCGACAATCTTCGGATGGCGATGGCCAGTGTTCAGTACCGCAATCCCGGCGGCGAAATCGATAAATTCCCGCCCTTCCACATCCCACAGGGTGCTGTTTTCCGCACGCTCGGCATAGAAATCACACATGACGCCCACACCACGTGGTGTGGCGGCCAGACGGCGTTGATTCAGTTCGCTATTCTTCATGGTCTGCTCCGGTATCCCAAACACATCGGTTAGTCGTTGAACGATGGTGAATCGAACGGTAACTGTTAGTGTAGTTGCAAGATGATGATGTCATTTAGACGCGAGATGGTTCTATAATCCAGTGCCAGTTTTGAATATTTAAAGGATCCACTTTTGCGCTCACTTCTGACCGATTTATTGCTTCAGCGTTTAGCCAATCAGCAAGACGGCGCGCTGAACAAGCGTTTGTACGACAGCATTCGGCTGGCGATTCTTGATGGCGCGATCGCCGCTGGCGAGCGTCTGCCGTCGTCGCGCGATCTGGCGCAGCAGCTGTCGCTGTCGCGCAATACCGTGCTGACGGCTTACGAACAGCTACTGGCGGAAGGCTATATTGACGCGCGCAAAGGAAGCGGAACCTTCGTCACGGAGCAGCTCCCCGATGGCAATATGCAACCGGTGAGCAGCGACAATGCCGGGGAGATACGCGAGCCTAAGCATGAGCTGTCGCGGCGCGGTATGCATCTGCTGGGTTATGCCGGTGCCTCCGCCCGACAATGGGGCGCATTTATGCCGGGCATCCCGGATATCGCCAGTTTCCCTCACGATTTATGGCGACGGATTCAGACGCGCCTGACGCGGCGCGTTCGCCCCGAACAGCTTTCCTATTCGCCGATTGGCGGCTGCCCCGAACTACAACTCGCCCTGGTGGATTACCTGCGCGTCGCCCGCTCCGTTGAATGTACGCCGGAGCAGATTCTGATTACCGAAGGCACCCATCAGGCAATGGATCTGCTGGCTAAAATGCTGTGCAACCCCGGCGATCTGGCCTGGATTGAAGATCCCTGCTATTGGGGCATTCGTAATGTCCTGACGATTAACGGCCTGCGCGTTGCTCCCATCGATGTTGATGAACAGGGGCTGGCGCCGCCGGAAACGCTCTTGCCTGACGCCGCTCCACGCTTGATTTGCGTGACACCGTCACATCAATATCCACTAGGCGCGGTGATGAGTCTGGCGCGTCGTCAGCGGCTGCTGGCACTGGCGCAGGAGCATGGCTGCTGGGTCGTTGAGGATGATTACGACAGCGAGTTTCGTTTTTCCGGCAGCCCGATCCCCGCGCTGCAAGGGCTACAGACGCAATCGCCGGTGATCTACATCGGCACATTCAGCAAAACACTCTATCCCGGCCTGCGCGTCAGTTACATGGTGCTGCCCCCGCTGCTGGCGCAGTCGCTGAAGACGGCACATTCCGAGCTCTATCGCGGCGGGCACTGGCTCACGCAGGCGACGCTCGCGCAATTTATCCGCGAAGGCCACTACGCCGCGCATATCCGCCGTATGCGTCTGCTGTATGCCAAACGCCGCGCGCTATTGACGTCACTGATCGAACAGCATCTGGGCGCAGATTACGTCGGGGACAACAGCAACGCCGGGCTGCATATGCTGCTCAGCCTGCCTTCCCACATCGATGATGTCGTGCTGAGCGCTGCGATTTTGCGCCGTGGCGTGATGGTCAAACCGCTTTCCAGCTACTATCTGCAACCGACGCAGCAGCGCGGTTTATTACTGGGCTACGCCAGCGTGGAAGAGAGCCACATGACGCAGGCTTTCTCCGTGATTGTGGCGTGCATTCAGGCGCTAAACACACCTTATTCTGACGTCTGACAGTCCCCGTTTTTATACTCGCTTCATCGCACCACTACGGTGCCATCCTCCCTCAATTCGCCCTATTACGGCGCACCCGTTATGATGAACGGTGGCGTTATGACGCCTTGCAGCGCGGTATTTTCTGCTCCCCAGGCATCCGGCATGGTTTATGCATTCTTATGAATAACAGTGACTGCCGGAGAGTGAAAAATGAGAAATTATGTCAGCTTCAGGAATGTTCAGAAGACCTATGACGGCGACCGCCTGATCGTCAAAAACCTCAATCTGGACATCCGTGAAGGTGAATTTCTGACCCTGCTTGGGCCATCCGGCTCGGGAAAAACCACCAGTTTGATGATGCTCGCCGGGTTTGAAACCCCGACGCAGGGGGAAATTATGCTGCGCGACGCCCCGCTGCACCATCTCCCGCCGCACCAGCGCGACATCGGTATGGTGTTTCAGAACTACGCCCTGTTTCCCCACATGACCGTAGCGGAGAATCTGGCGTTTCCGCTCTCCATCCGCCGTCTGAACCGTGCCGATATCAAAGAGAAAGTGGATCGGGTATTGGATCGCGTGAAGCTCACCAGCCTGGCCGATCGCTACCCTGCCCAGATGTCCGGTGGCCAGCAGCAGCGTGTGGCGCTGGCTCGCGCACTGGTTTTCGAACCAAAGCTGGTGCTGATGGATGAACCGCTGGGTGCATTGGATAAACAACTGCGCGAGCATATGCAGCTAGAAATCAAGGAGCTGCATCAGTCGCTGGAATTAACCGTGGTGTATGTCACCCATGACCAGAGCGAAGCGATGACCATGTCCAACCGCGTCGCCGTGTTTAACGATGGCGTGATTCAGCAGATGGATAGCCCTAGCGACATCTATGAAAAACCGGAGAACGCTTTTGTGGCGCAGTTTATCGGCGAAAACAATACGCTGCTCGCCACGCGTGCCGAGGCCGAAGGCGCATTCTATCGGGCAACGCTGGACGACGGCACTTCGCTGCGCGCGCTGAAAGTCCGCCCCAGTTCACCGGGCCGAAAAATCACCCTCTGCATCCGTCCGGAACGCATTCACGTCAACGCAGCTCACGTCGATGACGGCATGCAGCACGTCAAAGCCCGCATTCAGCAGTTCATCTATCTGGGCGATCACGTCAGGATGATGACAGAAGTGGCAGGTCAGCCGCAGTTTATGGTGAAACTCCCCGCCAGCGAGATTCAACCACACTGGAAAGCCGGTACCGAAGTCAATCTGTCATGGCAGCCGGAGCACCTACGCGCGCTGGATAGCATCATCACGCATTAAGCGTGGCGCACTGACGGCATCAAGGAATGCAGGGAAAACACTAAAATAGGAAAGAGAACGTTGCCCCTGAAGAGGGGCAACGGACACAGAGCTAGTCCCGAATCTTGCGGTACACCCACAGCACGACAATCGCGCCGACAATCGCCACCACAAAACTCCCGAAGTTAAAGCCATCGACCCGACCGAACCCAAAGAAAACGCTGATGTAGCCACCCACGACCGCACCGACAATCCCGAGCAACACCGTCAGGATAAAGCCGCCGCCGTCTTTACCGGGCATAATCCACTTAGCCAGAATCCCCGCAATCAAGCCAAAAATAATCCAGGACAGAATACCCATACCTACTCCTCGCGTTTTCGTTTTCACCACACCCGTTCTTTTGCCACACACTGGCAGATCGGGCAGTGAAGCAAGTATAGGTGAGGATTGGGGAAATGGTGATTTGGAGCAACAGGATGATCGAAAGTGCATATCGTTTGTTGGTGAAATCATGTTCAGCCACGTCTCCAGACGATCGTGCCACAACACCAGCTTTACTTGCAGTAGCAATAAACTCCATACAATAATTCAGTTGGTTATCAAGCGGACCATAGAATAATAACAATATCAAAGTAATAGATATTATCCATCACAGTTTCGCAACTCACAGCACGATGTATTACTTCCCTGAATAATTTATATTAATGGCTTGGAAGAATAATGACACCAAGCTTGAAAAACCAAGAGATCGTCAAATAATTACGGGTGGAAGTTAATTTAAAAAACTTTCAGAAATTCTAATTTATCGAAACAAACCCAGAACCAATCTATAAAAAAACCAATTACCCATAATTGTATTTTTTATAAAACAGAATAATTAGCACTCTATATTCAGAGGGTGGAATAGGATGGTGCGCACAAGCCCATAATAAAAAATTCCGACTATACTGGTGATGATACTGATTAATTCGTGAAAAAACTCCAACTGTAAATTCCGAGATGTAGTTAATCACTGTAACTCTAAAATCAATATAATATTATTATAGAGGAAATATTAGTATGAAAACTATTAGTGCTGGTCATACGGAAAACGAAGCGGCTGCAATGTATTTATTAGAACAGGCGTTGGGTTATACCTATCAGGCATCGCTACGCGCAGCGGCACTTCTGGGTGTTGCCGACCATCTCAAAGCAGGACCACAAACCATTGAGGCACTCAGTAAAACATTACGCGTAGATGCTCAAAACTTGCACCGAATTCTACGCTTACTTGCTACGCGGGATATATTTACTGAATTAGAACCGGGCAAATTCGCGCTCACGCCACCAGCCGAATGCCTATGTGCTTCCGCAAAACATCCTCTGCGTGACGCCGTGCTTATGTTGACTGATGAAACCTTCTGGCGTCCTTTGGGTGAACTGGTGGAAAACGTGCGGGGTCATTCCAGTTTTAGACAGATTTACGATATGTCATTCTTTGAGTATTGGTCGAAGGATCATTCCCAAGGTTATGATTTTCATTCCGGTATGTCATCAATGTCGGAATTTGAAAATTTATTTCTAGTGCGTAGTTATGACTTCCCCGAAGGGGCCACAGTAGTTGATGTCGCAGGAGGAATGGGTGGGTTATTATTACAAGTTTTACAAGCCAACCCGACACTACACGGTATTCTATTCGATCAGCCGCATGTGTTATCCCGGCACCGTCTTGGTGAGCTAACCGATGATTCTCGCTGGCAATTGCAGCCAGGTAGTTTCTTTGAATCCTGCCCAGCAGCAGATATTTATTTACTGAAATACATTATGCATGACTGGCCGGACGAAAAAGCCTCGATTATCCTGAATAATTGTCGCAAGGCCATGCGCCCAGGCGGAAAAGTATTGGTGATGGACCCGGTTCCTCCAGAAGGAAATATCCAGCATTTCGGCAAAGAAATGGATATTTTATTGCTGTCGAGCTTTGACGGTGGCAGAGAGCGTACCGAACGCGAACTAAAAAACCTGTTTGCCAGCGCGGGTCTTAAAATTAATCGCATTATTGAAACTGGCAGCTTAATCTCGATTGTTGAAGCCGTTGCCGTTTAATTATCACTACACCTGAAAGAAGTCCTAGTGGCTTCTTTCATCAACGTGCAGATAACTTAGCGTATTAAAGTCATCACATTAAGCACAACACCCTATTCCTTCGCATACAAATACACCGAAGCCCGCGATACCCCCAAGTGCTGGGCGATAGTTTCCATCGATTTTTTGACTTCCAGCAGGCCGTTGTCTTTCAGTTCCTGAAGCAGGATTTTTCTGTCCTGTGCTTTTAGCGCTCGTGGCGTGGTGGCAAGTCGGGCGGCAAAGTGATCGATGTGTTGTCTGATCGCCGCCGCGCCGTTTGGCTCCAAATGTTCCGTTACGGAGTCCGACGCGAGCTGGGTGAACTGCGCCAGCGCATTTTGCATGCCGCGAAATAGCGTCATGTCGACGTTCAGGCACAGCGCCGCGACGTATTCGCCTTCCGCATTTTTGATGCCGACTGAGGTGCTTTTTACTGGACGCCCGTCAGCAAACTGGTTGGCGTAATTCGCCAGAATGTTAGGAAATTCGGGCGAAGCGATGCGGGCAAGGCCCAGTTCCGTCGCAGGGGCACCGACCTCCCTGCCGGAGAGGTTATTGTGAATGGAAAGTATCGCGTGTTCTGGTTTTTTCAGATCGTGCACAACCACTTCACAGAATGGCGCGAACGTTTCGCTTAACCCTTTGGCTATCGCATCTAACTGCGTCAGCAGCAGACCTTCTCCAGATGCAGACATATTCCCCTCCCATTCCTCTACCCATGCGCAATACCCATGCTTGCGCAAGCGCGTTTTCTGGCGCTGAGTTTACTGTAAGTACACCTGATTTAGTACCACACGCGCTGCCGTCAGCGGTCGCTCATGGTTCCGTGACACGTACTCGTTCCGACTTGTTTCAGCAGTACGAGATGTATTTCACGTAAGCCGATAACCTAAAGATAAATCATGTTAGACAATTTATCTAATTTTATATATTTTGTTTATCAGGTATTCGACAATATCGGGGCCAACGGCCTCCGGTATTCATAACCACTAACATCGGATTATCCAACTATGAGCGACTTACGCCTCCCCACTTTCGACGATGTGGTAGCCGCAGCAGAACGCATTGATGGCTATGCCAATAAAACGCCGGTGATGACATCGCGCACGGTCAATGACCTGTTCGGCGCAGAGGTTTTCTTCAAGTGTGAAAACTTCCAGCGTACAGGCGCATTTAAGTTTCGCGGTGCCATGAATGCCTTATTACAATTCACTGACGCGCAAAAGGCGGCTGGCGTAGTCACCTTCTCTTCCGGTAATCATGCACAGGCGATTGCACTCGCCGCCAAATTGCTCGGCATTCCGGCAACCATTGTGATGCCGCACGATGCCCCTGCGATCAAGATCGCCGCAACACGGGGCTACGGTGGCAACGTGGTGCAATATAATCGCTACACTGAAGATCGCGAGCAGATCGGTAACGATCTGGCGCAAAAGCATGGTCTGACGCTCATTCCCCCTTTCGACCATCCGCATGTTATTGCCGGACAAGGCACCGCAACGAAAGAGTTGTTGGAAGAGACAGGCGAATTGGATGCCTTATTCGTCTGCGTAGGTGGTGGGGGCCTGCTGGCGGGATCTTCGCTTTCTGCTCGTCAGCTGTCTCCACACTGCAAAATTTATGGCGTCGAACCTCTCGCAGGCAACGATGGGCAGCAATCGCTTCGCAGCGGCCATATCGTGCATATCGATACACCGCAAACCATCGCCGATGGCGCACAAATCCAGCATCTGGGTCAGTACCCCTTCGCTCTGATTCGCCAGAACGTCGACGATATTCTGACCGTGACGGATGACGACCTGATTGACGCGATGCGGTTTTACGCCGAACGCATGAAGATCGTCGTGGAGCCAACGGGGTGCCTCAGCTTTGCGGCGGCACGCAATCTCAGTGAATCACTACGCGGCAAACGCATCGGCATTATTATCAGCGGCGGGAACGTCGATATCAGCCGCTACGGCGCATTTCTGACCGGCAATACCTAAGGAAAAAACGATGATCTTTATTTCTGAAACAGAATCCGCGGCACTCATCAGCCATGAGTTGGCTTATGACGCCGTTCGTGAAGCCCTGCTCGCTGCCAGCAAACCGGAAGCACACAATTTTCCGGTGGTGCATGGGCAAGGTTCCGATCCGGTCAACATATTCAGCATCAAGGCCTCAGCAACCCATGAACTCGCGGGACTAAAAGTCGGTTCATTCTGGCCAGGAAACCCCGCTAACGGGCTACCCCGCCATAATTCCCTCATTCTGCTGTTCGATCAGCAAATCGGGCAAATAGCGGTCGCGATTGAAGGCGGAAAGGTGAACGCCTTTCGTACCGCCGCCGCCAACGCTGTTGCTGCTGATTTGCTGGCAAGACCCGATGCCTCGGTTCTCGCCGTGTTCGGAACCGGTCATCAGGCCCGCTATGAGTGCGCCGCATTGGCAAGAATACGGCCAATTCGTACCCTGCTGATTGTCGGGCGCGATAGCAGCAAATCCGCAGAGATGGCGCAAGAATTCAAGGCAGCCGGACTGGATGCGCAAGTCAGCGATGCCGAAAGCGCGTGTCGCGCGGCGGATATCATCGTGACCGCAACGCCATCACGCACGCCGCTTTTTAACGCCGAATGGGTTAACGCGGGAACGCACGTTGTCAGCATGGGATCGGATGCCGTCGGCAAGCAGGAACTGCCGTCAGAGCTGTTTACCGCAGGCCGCCTGTTTTGCGATCTGCCTTCCCAATCGCGAATCATTGGTGACTTCCAACATGCGCCGGCCAATGTGACGCTGACCGCCATTGGCGACGTGATTAGCGCAAGCGCAGCAGGACGACAAACGCCGGACGATATCACCGTGTTTGACAGCTCCGGCTTGTCCATTCAGGACTTATATATCGGCCAACGCATTCTTGACGCCTGGCAGCAGGCTAAACGAAGTGAAGGTGCATAATGAACAATATTGAATGGCTTAATGCGCTGGAAACGCCCTTTTTGCTGATTGATGAGTTCCGCTTTCAACGCAATATCGACAGGCTGTATCAGCGTACGGAAAAATTAGGCAGCCAAATCCGGCCGCATCTCAAAACGCTACGCTCGATTGAGGCTGGTCGCTATCTGCTCAAAGACGCGGCATCACCCGCGACGGTTTCGACGCTGGCAGAAGCGGAAGCCTTTGCCACCGCGGGTTATACCAACCTGCTCTATGCCGTGGGGATCGCCCCGCACAAGCTGCCGCGTATCGCCAACTTAATTCGCAAAGGCGTGAATATTCATATTCTGCTGGATAGCCCTGAGCAGGCACGCGCGGTGACTGATTATGCACGTGCCAATAATGTGACGTTTTCGGTCTTTATTGAGATCGACTGTGACGGGCATCGCGGCGGCATCCCACCGGAAAGCGACGCACTACTTGAGCTGGCACAGCAGATCGACGGCAACGGCGCGACGCTCACCGGCCTGCTGGCGCACGCGGGAGAATCTTACGCCTGCCGTACGGACGAGGCGATCAGAGCAGCGGCACGCGCCGAGTGTAAAGCCATCAATACCGCCGGACAGCGTGTACGAGCGCTGGGAATTGCCTGCCCTGTGCTCAGCGTCGGTGCTACGCCGACGGCGCACTTTGCCGAGGATTTAACGGGGATTACCGAAGTCAGAGCGGGCGTTTTCACCACGTTCGATCTGGTGATGAAAAACGTCGGGGTCTGTTCGCTGGATGATATCGCGCTGTCGGTCGTCAGCACTGTGATCGGGCATAATCGCGAAAAAGGCTGGGTGTTTATCGATGCAGGGTGGATGGCGCTCTCCCGCGATCGCGGTACTGCATCTCAGGCAAAAGATTACGGTTACGGGCTGGTGTGTGATCTCTACGGCAGCCCTTACAACGACCTCTGCGTGACGATCACCAATCAGGAACACGGCATTATCGCACTACCCGCCGACAGTGGACTTTCAATCGACAATTTCCCCGTCGGCACACGGCTGCGGATATTGCCTAACCACGCCTGCGCCACGGCTGCGATGCATCAGCACTATCAGGTTTTGAAATCGCACAGGAATGAGCAGGAAACCTGGCAGCGCATTACCGGCTGGTGATGCTCGGCTGGCCGTAATTGGTCACACCGCCCGATCTGAACGCGTCGGGCGGTACTTTTCGCGTGACTCGCGATGATATCGGCACGTCGTCACCCTATTCAGTTTAGCCCTTCGTTCCCAACGTCGGCTCGCAGTTCACCGGGAAATTCACCGAATGAGCGATATAGCAGGCATCATGCGCCAATTCGTGCAACGTGGCATATTCCTCGGCAGTAGGCTGTTTTTCGCCGCTGAATGTCACCTGTGGGCGCAACGTGACGTCCAGCATCGCCATTTTTCCTGCTGCATTCACGCCCATCGTTCCCACCGCCTGATCCTGATAGTCATCGACACAGAAGCGCTTTTTGGCCGCAATGGAAAGAAACCACAGCATATGACAGCTGGACAGCGAGGCCACCAGCGCCTCTTCAGGATCGACCGCATCTTCCAGCGAAAAAGGCAGCGGCACGACATGAGGTGATGACGAGGCGCGCAGCGTAATACCACCGTCAAACTGCCACTGATGCAGTCGACTATAGCGGTTATCAATAAAATCTTGCCCATTGCGCTGCCAGCAGATTGACGCACGGTATTCAGACATGCCCAGTTCCTTTTGTAATAACGTATTGAGGTTTCGTCCGGCGAATTACTTTGTCTCTAACGACTTCGTCTCTTTAGGCGTAGCACGCCCGGCGTGACTCTCCAGCCCTCGAAGTAGCGCTGCAAGATTAGCATCAAGAGAAGCCAGCACATCGGCAGGCAACACCGATAGCACCTGACGTTCATTCTCGATGTGTGCCTCAACCGCGCGGTTAATCAGCTCAAGCCCCGTGCCGGTGAGCTGCACGAGCATACTGCGCGCATCCTGTTCGTTCTGCACACGTTCGATAAATCCTCGAGTTTCAAGGCGCTTGAGCCGGTGAGTCATGGTGCCTGACGTCACCATCAGCGCAGAGAACAGTTCCGTCGGGCTAAGGCAATGTGGCGCACCTGCACGCCGCAGCGTAGCCAGCATGTCAAACTCCCAACTGCTCAGTTCAAATCGGGAGAAACAGGCTTCCAGACGCAGTTCGATGAACGCGGCACATCGTCTGAGACGTCCAATCGGCCCCATGGGGCTGGCATCCAGATCGGGCCGTTCGCGCCGCCACTGTTCAAGGATGGCATCTACCGCATCATATTCGTGTTCGCTGGTTTGATTTTTCATTTATCTTGACTTCAAGGTAATTAATCAACACTATCATGATATCTTGAATTGAAGGTAAAGTCATGAACACTGCATCCTCACCACACTATTGGCGTGACGTCATACTCACGGCGCTGGCTCCCGCGATTTGGGGGTCGACCTACATCGTGACATCAGAAATCCTGCCACCAGATCGCCCCTTTACGGCGGCGCTTATCCGCGTGCTGCCTGCGGGTCTGCTGCTGCTCTTATTCACGCGCCGCTTCCCCGCTCGGCAAGACTGGTGGCGGGTGCTCGTGCTCAGCGCCCTGAATATCGGCGTCTTTCAGGCGCTGCTGTTCGTCGCGGCTTATCGCTTGCCTGGCGGACTCGCAGCAGTCCTTGGCGCGATCCAACCGCTGCTGGTGATGGTGTTGGTCTGGGCAGTGGATCATCGAGCACCCAGACTGGCGACGCTGTGGTCGGCGATCATCGGTGTGGCGGGCATGGCTATTTTGCTGCTGTCGCCGCAGACGACATTTGAGCCCGTGGGCGTTGCCGCCGCGCTGCTGGGGGCGGTATGTATGGCTACTGGAGTCTGGTTAACACGTCGCTGGCAACTTGATTTGCCCGTGCTGCCGCTTACTGGCTGGCAGCTCTTCCTCGGCGGATTGATGCTGGCACCTGTTGCGTGGATCGCTGATGCGCCGCTGCCTGCTTTAACCCTGTCACAGTGGGCTGCCTATTCCTATCTCTGTCTTGCGGGTGCTGTGCTCGCTTATGGGCTTTGGTTTCGTGGCGTATCCCGCCTGCCGACGGTTGCCGTTGCATCATTGGGGTTGCTGAGCCCGCTGACCGCCGTGGTGCTAGGCTGGGCGTTGCTTTCACAGTCGATAACCGGTACGGCGTTTCTGGGTTTGACGATCGTTCTGGCGAGTGCCTTCGCCGTGCAATGGACGACGGCGCGAGGTAAGTAATCAACGAAGAGCTGCTGATGACGAGCGTTGTTGGCGGGGAAAGATGAGAGGGAAGACATTAAAACGGCGGCGTTATGATAACGCCGCCGTTTTTATCATACTTAGCGACGGTTACGTACTAACTGGTAGCGACGCGTCAGGTACTCGACCGGTGCGCTCCAGATGTGAACCAGACGGCAGAACGGGAACAGAACAAACAGCGTCAGCCCCAGCACGATGTGCAGTTTGAAGATCAGCGCAACACCCACCAGATGTGCAGATCCTCCCCCCTGGAAATACGCCACGCTCTGCGCCCAACCGACCAGCTTCTGCATTTCACTGCCGTCCATATGCTGTGCAGAGAACGGAATGGTCAGCAGCCCTAAACCAGCCTGAATCACCAGCAAAGACAGAATGAGAATGTCGCCAACGCTGGAGGTGGCACGAATGCGCGGGTTGGTCAGACGGCGCTTTAACAGCAGCACGCCACCGACAAACGTCAGCAGACCTGCCGCACCACCGCCGAACATCGCCATTTTCTGTTTTACATCCATTGGCAGGAAGGCTTCGTACATCCAGTGCGGCGTCAGCATACCGAGGAAGTGCCCGGCAAAGACGCCCAGAATCCCAAGATGGAACAGGTTAGACGCCAGACGCATCCCTTTCTTATCCAGCATTTGGCTCGAACCGGCACGCCAGCTGTACTGGCCGTAGTCATAGCGCAACCAGCTGCCAATCAGGAAAATAGCCATCGCCAGATAGGGATAGATGTCAAAAAAGAACACATTAAAATAGTTCGTGATTGCACTCATTAGCGTTGCCCTCCCGCCGATGTCGCGTCAAGATTCAGATATTGCGGCACCACCGCGCCAGCGAAGCGGCGTTGGTGTTGCGTTTGTTGGGCCGATGCGCAGCCTTCTTCGCCGAGGAACTTAACCTGTTCCTCTTCCCATACGGCATCCAGCGCCTGCGGCGTGTCGTCGCGCGCTTCGTCAGCGACCTGATGTGTGACATCGTCACTTTTCAGGTCACTGCCGGACAACGCCAACAGCAGATCAAACAGCGCGGCATAGCTGCTGTCTCGCTGCTGCAAACGCGCGCCAATCAACGCCAGAATCGGCGCGATGTCGAGCAAACCCGCGCGACTCTGCGCGGGCTCCAGACGAGAAAGGTACTCAAGATACAGCGGCAGGTAGTCCGGCAACTCACGGCAATCCAGTGCCAGACCGGCATCCTGATATTGCTGCATGAGATCGACCATCGCCTGACCACGGTCACGAGACTCACCGTGAACGTGTTCGAACAGCAGCAGCGAGGTTGCCCGACCGCGGTCAAACAGGCCGCTATACTCCGCCTGTTTGTCCAACAGATCCTGCGCGCACAACGTGTTGATGAACTGCATGAGCTGATTGCTCTCACGCAGCGGTAAAGCATCAGTTTGCTCGACCGCTTCGATCAACTCAGCTCGGTTTTCCCACAGCTCGCTATCGGGATAGTCCAGCAGGCGGGCAATAATCCGCAGGCTAATCATGATTCGTCTCCCGCATGATTTTGCTGTTCATGTCGCGCGTTTTGTTGCTGACATCAATGGCATCAATACGCTTGCTGTTGAACAGGTTGAATTTGGTATCGCTACCGTGGCAACCATCGCCAAAGCTGAAACCACAGCCTTTGCTTTCTGGGAAGGCTTCACGCGCCAGCTCACGATGGCTTGATGGAATCACGAAACGGTCTTCGTAGTTCGCAATCGCCAGATAGCGGTACATTTCCTGCGCCTGCGCTTCCGTCAGCCCAACCTGCTCCAGCGCGCTGGTATCGATTTTGCCTTCTACGGTTTCTGCACGTTTGTAGTGACGCATCGCCAACATACGTTTCAGCGCCAGCAATACGGGCTCGGTATCGCCTGCGGTCAGCAGGTTCGCCAGATATTGCACTGGAATACGCAGGCTTTCGACGTCCGGCAATACGCCGGTGTGCGCCAATTGACCTGCATCCGCGGCAGACTGAATCGGTGACAACGGCGGCACGTACCACACCATCGGCAGCGTGCGGTATTCTGGGTGCAACGGCAGCGCCAGCTTCCAATCCATCGCCATTTTGTATACCGGCGACTGCTGTGCCGCTTCAATGACGCTGTTTGGAATGCCATCTTTCAGCGCTTGCTCGATGACTTTTGGGTCGTGCGGGTCAAGGAACACATCCAGTTGGCTCTGGTACAGATCTTTCTCGTTTTCCACAGAGGCCGCTTGCTCGATGCGGTCGGCATCATAGAGCAGCACGCCCAGATAGCGGATACGTCCGACGCAGGTTTCTGAGCAGAGCGTCGGTTGACCACTTTCTATACGCGGGTAGCAGAAAATACATTTTTCTGATTTGCCGCTCTTCCAGTTGAAGTAGATTTTCTTGTACGGGCAACCGGTCAAGCACATACGCCAGCCGCGGCATTTATCCTGATCGATCAGGACGATACCGTCTTCGCCGCGTTTGTAGATCGCGCCGCTCGGACAGGTCGCCACACACGCCGGGTTCAGGCAGTGTTCGCACAGACGCGGCAGATACATCATGAACGTGTTTTCGAACTGGCCGTACATCTCTTTCTGCATTTCGTTGAAATGGACAGGATCGAAGTTCTTATCCTTGGAGCGTTTGCTGAATTCGCCGCCCAGATCGTCTTCCCAGTTCGGGCCGTTCTCGATTTTCTTCATCCGCTGACCGGTAATCAGCGAGCGCGGACGGGCGACAGGCTGATGCTTGCCTTCCGGCGCTTTACGCAGGTTCTGATAGTCGTAGTCGAACGGCTCATAGTAGTCGTCGATTTCCGGCACATCCGGGTTAGCGAAGATTTTGGACAACACGCTGATGCGGTTACCCATACGCGGTTCGAGCTTGCCGCTGATTTTACGGATCCAGCCGCCCTTCCATTTTTCCTGATCTTCCCAGGCATGGGGATAGCCCACGCCCGGTTTGGTTTCGACGTTGTTGAACCAGGCGTATTCCATCCCTTCACGGCTGGTCCAGACGTTTTTACAGCTGACGGAGCAGGTGTGACAGCCGATGCATTTATCCAGATTCAGCACCATGCCCACTTGTGAACGAATTTTCATCAGGCTTTCTCCTGCTGTACCGCTTTTTGTACATAGTCCTGACCTTCATCATCCAGCCAGTCGATGCGTTTCATTTTACGAACTACGACGAACTCATCGCGGTTTGACCCAACGGTGCCGTAGTAGTTAAAGCCATAAGCCAGTTGGGCATAGCCGCCGATCATATGGGTCGGTTTCGGCGTGATACGCGTTACTGAGTTGTGAATACCGCCGCGCTGCTGAGTAATTTCCGATCCCGGCAGGTTAATAATGCGTTCCTGCGCGTGGTACATCATGGTCATTCCCGCTGGCACACGCTGACTGACAACCGCACGCGCCGTCAGTGCGCCGTTGGCGTTGAACGCTTCTATCCAGTCGTTATCCTCAATACCCAAATCGCGTGCATCGTCTTCGCTCAGCCAGATAATCGGGCCACCGCGACCCAGCGTCAGCATCAACAGGTTGTCGCTGTACGTGGAGTGAATGCCCCATTTCTGGTGCGGCGTCAGGAAGTTCAACGCTTTTTCCGGGTTGCCGTTAGGTTTCTGATTCATCACCGGTGCAGCAGCACGGGTATCGACTGGCGGACGGTAGACCAGCAGGCTTTCACCGAAGGCGCGCATCCACTCATGGTCTTGATACAGCTGTTGGCGACCGGACAGCGTACGCCACGGAATCAGCTCATGAACGTTGGTATAACAGGCGTTATAGGAAACGTGTTCGTCTTCCAAACCAGACCAGGTCGGGCTGGAGATAATCTTGCGCGGCTGCGCCTGAATATCACGGAAGCGAATTTTCTCGTCTTCTTTATTCAGTGCCAGATGCGCGTGGTCACGACCGGTGAATTTGCTCAGTGCTTCCCACGCTTTCACGGCTACCTGACCATTGGTTTCCGGGGCCAGAGACAGAATCACTTCTGCCGCATCGATCGCCGTTTCAATCTTCGGACGACCCGCCGCCGCGCCTTCAGTCTTGGTGTAGTTCAGCTTTTTCAGGAAATCGACTTCGGTCTGCGTGTTCCAACCGATGCCTTTACCACCGTTGCCCAGCTTGTCCATCAACGGACCGAGCGAGGTGAAACGTTCGTACAGATTCGGGTAATCGCGCTCCACCATCATCAGGTGCGGTGCAGTTTTGCCCGGAATCAGATCGCATTCGCCTTTTTTCCAGTCATCCACGCCGAACGGCTGCGCCATTTCTGCCGGGGAGTCGTGTTGAATTGGCAAGGTAACCAGATCGGTTTCCTGGCCAAGGTGTCCCTGACAGACGCGGGAGAAGGCTTTCGCGATGCCTTTGTAGATTTCCCAGTCGCTTTTGGAATCCCATGCCGGATCGACAGCCGCAGACAACGGGTGAATAAACGGATGCATATCCGAGGTATTCATGTCGTCTTTTTCGTACCAGGTTGCCGTTGGCAGAACGATGTCAGAGTACAGGCAGGTGCTGGACATACGGAAATCAAGCGTCACCACCAGATCCAGTTTGCCTTCAACGCCTTGATCGTGCCATTCCACTTCTTCAGGCTTCACGCTGCCCGCCGTGCCCAGATCTTGCCCTTGAATGCCGTGCTCCGTACCCAGCAGGTACTTCAGCATGTATTCGTGGCCTTTACCGGAGGAACCCAGCAGGTTAGAACGCCAGATGAACAGGTTGCGCGGGTAATTTTGCGGACTATCCGGCTGTTCAGCGGCAAATTTGATGTCGCCTGATTTCAACGCAGCAACGGTATATTCCTGCGGCGTGACACCGGCGGCACGCGCTTTTTCTGCGATATCCAGCGGGTTAACGTTCAGCTGTGGTGCAGACGGCAGCCAGCCCATACGCTCGGCGCGCACGTTGAAGTCAATCATGCTGCCGGTAAAGCGGGATTTATCTGCCAGTGGTGACAGCAGTTCCTGCGGCGCGACGGTTTCATAACGCCACTGGCTAGAGTGGTTATAGAAGAACGACGTACTGTTCATGTGACGAGGCGGACGCTGCCAGTCCAGACCAAACGCCAGTGGCGTCCAACCGGTTTGCGGACGCAGTTTTTCTTGTCCGACGTAGTGCGCCCAACCGCCACCGCTCTGACCGACACAGCCGCAGAAAATCAGCATGTTGATGATGCCGCGGTAGTTCATGTCCATGTGGTACCAGTGGTTGATACCGGCACCAACGATGATCATGGAACGACCGTGCGTTTTATCGGCGTTATCCGCGAATTCACGTGCAATGCGGATGATGTTCTGGCGAGAAACGCCAGTAATCTCTTCGGCCCAGGCTGGGCTGTACGCTTTCACATCGTCGTAATCACGCGCACAGTTGTCGTCACCCAGACCGCGATCCAAGCCGTAGTTCGCCATTGTCAGGTCATACACGCAGGCAACCAGCGCTTCGCTACCGTCAGCCAGCGTCAGGCGCTTAACTGGCAGTTTGTGCAGCAAGATTTCTTCCAGCGCAACATTGTTGAAATGTTCGCTGACCGCGCCGCCAAAATACGGGAAGCCGACATCAACTACATCGTCGTGCGACCCCAGCAGGCTCAAGCGCAGCTTCACTTCTTCGCCGCTCACGCCGTCGCGCTGTTCCAGGTTCCATTTGCCCTGATCGCCCCAACGGTAGCCGATCGACCCTTGTGGAGCCGTCAGATTGCCGCTTTCATCGTCAATCGCGATGGTTTTCCACTGCGGGTTGTTGTCTTGGCCGAGGTTGTCCACCAGATCGGAAGCACGCAGCATACGACCCGCTGCGTAGTAACCGTCTTCACGTGGTTCCAGCAGCACCAGCATCGGTAAGTCCGTGTATTGACGAACATACTCGCTGAAATACTGGCTCGGTTTGTCGAGGTGGAACTCTTTCAGAATAACGTGGCCCATTGCCAGCGCCATCGCGCTGTCGGTACCTTGTTTCGGGTTCAGCCAGTGGTCGCACAGCTTGGCGATTTCAGCGTAGTCCGGTGTGACCGCCACGGTTTTAGTGCCTTTGTAGCGAACTTCCGTAAAGAAGTGGGCATCCGGCGTACGGGTTTGCGGAACGTTAGAGCCCCAGGCAATGATGTAAGAGGAGTTATACCAGTCGGCAGACTCCGGTACGTCAGTCTGCTCACCCCAGGTCATCGGTGACGCTGGTGGCAAGTCACAGTACCAGTCATAGAAGCTCAGGCACACGCCGCCGAGCAGAGAAAGGTAACGGGCACCCGCTGCGTAGGACACCATCGACATCGCAGGAATCGGTGAGAAACCGATCACGCGGTCTGGACCGAAGGTCTTGGTGGTGTAAACGTTAGAGGCAGCGATCAGTTCGTTAACTTCATTCCAGTCAGAACGAACGAAACCGCCACGACCACGAATTTGCTTGTAGTATTTGGTCTTCTCGGGGTCGTTGACGATGGATGCCCAGGCATCAACCGGATCGCTGTGCGCCAGTTTCGCTTCACGCCACAGTTTCAGCAGGCGCTTACGCATCATCGGGTATTTCAGGCGGTTAGCGCTGTAGAGATACCAGGAATAGCTGGCACCGCGCGGGCAGCCGCGAGGTTCATGGTTAGGCAGGTCCGGGCGGGTACGCGGATAGTCAGTCTGCTGCGTTTCCCACGTCACCAGACCGTTTTTCACATAAATCTTCCAGCTACATGAACCGGTACAGTTTACCCCGTGGGTAGAACGTACGATTTTGTCATGCTGCCAGCGACTGCGATAGCCGTCTTCCCAGTCACGATTGGTATTGAGGGTCTGGCCATGACCATCAGAAAACGGTTCGGCCAGTTGTTTGAAGTAACGTAACCGGTCAAGGAATTTGCTCATCCGGACTCTCCTGCTGCGAAGCCTGCTGGCCCCTGTCGTTATGAAATGCTCGTAGCAGACATCTGTTTTTGCTTACGACACATCGCTCAAGTTGGCGCTAGGGTATCCAGCAACCGCGTTGTCAAACTTGATAACGATCAAGAGTGTCACCCTGTGAAAAACGGAGTATATCGCCAACTACCACCAAAGAATTATTACAGGAAAAACACATAATTAATTGATTTTAAAAGATAAAAATAAAACCATTCGTTTTGTGCTTATACTGAATTCATACACACGACTATTTAGAGGTAGTAGTCGGAAGGCGACGAAAAATCGTACAGATTCAGTAAAGGGGGTAGCTGGATGCAGTGCAAAAAAAACGCCTCCCCGAAAGGGATGGCGTCGTAGTCACATTTTTTCATGTTTTATGCAGATACTGCGAATGTTTCGTGCGCAGCAACACTGTCATTTTCATGCCACTTCGTAGCACGCGCCCGACTCGGGACGGCTCAAACGCCGCTCGCCCCGAGACCCCAGGCTTTTGGCGGAAATTATGCCGCTTTGCGGTGCCATCGGTGTTCATGAGCACGATTCGAGCCGCCAGTGACTCGTTTACTCGCCCCATAAATGGAGCTCGCCCTTCGGGTCAGCACAAGTGCTGTTCAAAAACGTCTCTGACGTTTTTGTCCGACGCGGCACAGGCTTTCGCGGCATCCATGCCGCTCACTCGGTGCTCATGCCCACCGCTGCATAATTTTTACGCCGAAAAAACAGAGACAGAGAATATTCTGGAATTTTAGGAAACTAATTTTTCTTTCTGGCATAGAACAGCCAGGTCACCAATACGCAGACGACGTAGCACACCACAAACACCTTCATCGCTCCGGTGGGCGAACCGGTTAACTCAAGCGACATTCCGAAGGCCTGAGGAATGAAGAAACCGCCGATAGCGCCAATGGCCGAAATAAAGCCCAATGCCGCTGCGGTGTCCGTGGCTGCCGCACGCTGTGCGTCAGAATCATTGCCGCCTTGCGATTTAACGCGATCTGCCGTTAATTTACGGAAAATCACGGCGATCATCTGGAACGTGGACCCACTACCCAGACCGGCAGTCAGGAACAACATCATGAAGATGCCAAAGAACATCCCGAATGAGCCCACAGAGTTCGCACTCGGCAGAGACAGGAACAACAGCACTGAGAAAATCGTCATCAGGATGAAGTTAATCAGCGTCACTTTTACACCGCCAAAGCGGTCAGACAGCATGCCACCAACCGGACGCGCCAACGCCCCCAGCAGCGGCCCGAAGAACGCGTAGTACAGAATCACGATGTCTGGAAACTGCGTTCTGGACAGCATGCCGAAGCCTGCCGAGAAACCGATAAATGAGCCAAACGTGGACAGATACAGGAAGCTGAGTATCCACAGGTGCATTTGCTTCAAAACGGGCAGTTGCTTACGTATCGACGCATTAGCCATAGGCAGATCGTTCATGCCAAACCAGGCGGCCGTTGCGGCAATCACCAGCAACGGCACCCACATCCAGGCAGCATGATGCAGCCAGATCTGTGTGCCGTCAGGTTGCACCACGCCGTTGTCAGAAAATCCCAGCATCGGCAGGAAAATCACCACCGGCACCAGTAGTTGCATTACACTCACGCCGAGGTTGCCCAATCCACCGTTAATGCCGAGCGCACTACCCTGACGTGATTTGGGGAAGAAGAAACTGATGTTCGCCATGCTGGACGCAAAGTTAGCACCGGCGAAGCCGCACAGCAGAGAAATCGTAACGAAGACGCTGTACGGCGTTTGCGGATTCTGTACGACAAACCCAAGCCAGATGCATGGGATGACCAGAATAATAGTACTCAGCGTCGTCCAGCGGCGACCGCCAACCAGCGGGATGACGAAAGAGTAAGGAACGCGCAACAGCGCGCCGGAGACGGAAGGCAGCGCGGCAAGTAAAAATAACTGGTCTGTGCTAAAACTAAATCCAACCTTGTTTAGGTTAACGGCCACGGTGCTGAAAATCATCCAGACACAAAACGACAACAGCAGGCACGGTACAGAGATCCAAAGATTACGCTGTGCTATCCGTTGTCCGCCAGATTGCCAGAATTTTGTATCTTCAGGATTCCATTCCCTTATCAGCGTGCTTTGCGATACTTTTTCGGGTGATGAAGGCTGCGTCATAAAAAACCTCGATAAATAAAAACGCGGTAGAATTAAGGCGCAACATTAGGGATTACACCGCAGGTAAAGTTGATGCAAATCAACGCGCTGTCAGGTAAAAAAATCGTGTAAAAATAACCACACTCCTTAATGAGTAATAAAAATAGAAAAATAAGCAACGATAATTCAAGCTGTTATATCTCTATTTTTTCTTACTGTCATATCCCCTTTCAAGGCATGGATATTCGGTGGTACTCACTAGTGGGTATGGGGTTATCATGTAGGATCGGGAAAAATGCCAAAAGGGTTATCCTTCTCGGTACTGGTTTTCTACTCCTCCAGCAGAGGTCGCTTTATTATGTTGAAACGTTTCCTGCTGCCGCTGTCGCTCGTCAATCAGGTTGCCTTATTGATGCTGCTACTCGGTTTGCTGGGTATTGCAGGTATGTCGGTTTCCAGTTGGATGTCCCAAAGCATCCAAGGGAACGCGCACGCCATTAATAAAGCGGGCTCGCTGCGTATGCAGAGTTATCGCCTGCTCTCGATGGTGCCGCTCTCTGCCGAGAATGAAATTTATCTGCGAGAACTGGAAGAAGACGAAATCAGCAGTGACCTACAGCAGGCAGTACGTCGGGAAGGGCTTAGTGAGCAATTCACTGCACTGCGCGTTTTCTGGTTGGAGAACCTGCAACCGCATCTGCGGCAGGCAACGAATTCTGCTGATGCCTCGGCGGATGTCGCCCGCTTTGTGAAACAGCTGGACGATCTGGTTTCCGCCATCGATCATAAAACCGAACAGCGGTTGAGGATGGTCACGCTGGTGCAACGCATCTTCATCGGCATCATGTTTATTCTGCTGGTCACCACGTTCTTTTACCTGCGTCGCCGCCTGTTAAGACCGTGGCGACGTTTGGTCTCGATGGGGCAAGCTATCGGGCAAGGTGATTTTACCCAACGCGTCGCCATCAACGGCCATGACGAAATGAGCACGCTGGGACAGGTGCTGAACAGCATGTCGGACGAACTTTCCGCCATGTACCACAGTCTGGAACTGCGTGTCGCCGAGAAAACAGCCGACCTGCAACAGAAAAATGATCTGCTTTCTTTCCTCTATCGCGCAAGTCGACGCCTGCATACCGGTGCGCCGCTGTGTAGCCGACTGATGCCGATCCTGAACGAACTGCCGTCATTGACCCCGCTGCGCAATGTTCAACTGCGGCTGTATGAAGATAATAATCAGGAACAGTTTCACCAGTTTAGCGATTGCAGCCAGTCGCAGCCGGATCACTGCCCAGATAACAGCTGTCAGAGTTGCGGTATGCAGGTAAAGCGAGAAGAACTGCCGGGTGAGCCTCACTGTTGGGATCTGCATGATAAACACGGGCAATATGGCGTCGTGTTAGCTACGCTGCCGGGCAATACCGTACTAAGCCGCGATCAAAACCAGTTACTGAATACTTTATTGGAACAGTTGACCAGCACGCTGGCGCTGGAGCGTCAATCCAACCATCAACAGCAGTTGATGCTGATGGAAGAACGCGCCACGATTGCCCGCGAGCTGCATGATTCTATTGCGCAGTCCCTCTCCTGCCTGAAAATTCAGGTGAGCTGCCTGCAAATGCAGGGCGGCGATTTACCCCCTGCTTCACAACAGTTACTGACGGAAATGCGGGAAGAGTTAAACACCGCCTATCGCCAACTGCGTGAGCTGCTGACGACGTTCCGGTTGAAGCTGTCGGAATCCGGCTTACTTGCCGCGCTGCGCGCATCGGTCGATGAATTCAGTAAGCGACTGGGCTATCCTATCGAATTACATTACCGCCTGCCGCCGCAGTCGGTCTCCGCGCATCAAGGTATTCACGTCCTGCAAATTGTGCGTGAAGCGCTGAGCAATATTTATAAACACGCGCAGGCCACACAGGTCGATATTACGCTGCAACTACGTCAGGGTTACATCGAACTCAGCGTAGCCGACAATGGCATCGGTATTCCGGATGATGCCAGCCGCGCCAACCACTATGGACTTATTATCATGCGCGACCGTGCACGGGGTTTGCACGGCGAATGCATTGTTCGACGCCGGCCGTCGGGGGGCACTGAAGTCAATGTCAACTTCCTCTCCGAATACCGTCACCGGCTGCCATTAACAGGAGAAACTCATGATTAACGAAGATGCCGCCACCCTACTGCTGATTGATGACCATCCCATGTTGCGGAATGGTGTTAAGCAACTCATCAGCATGGACCCAGAATTGCAGGTGGCAGGTGAAGCCAGTCACGGCGAACAGGGTGTCGAGCTAGCGGAACAGCTGGACCCGGATTTGATTCTGCTCGATTTGAACATGCCCGGCATGAATGGCCTGGAAACGTTGAATCGTCTGCGGGAAAAATCGCTGTCTGGCCGTATTGTCGTCTTTAGCGTATCCAACCATGAAGACGATGTTGTCAATGCCCTGAAGAATGGGGCTGACGGTTACCTGCTGAAAGATATGGAACCGGAAGATTTGCTGGCTGCGCTGCATCAGGCGGCATCAGGAAAAATGGTACTGAGTGAAACGTTGACGCCGATTCTGGCCGCCAGCCTGCGCGAAAGCCGTCATAGCAGCGACCGAGACATTCAACTGCTCACGCCGCGCGAACGCGATATTCTGAAGCTGCTAGCTCAGGGATTGTCCAATAAAGTGATTGCCCGCAAGCTCACGATTACCGAAAGTACCGTTAAGGTTCACGTCAAACACCTGTTGAAAAAAATGAAGCTAAAATCACGGGTTGAAGCGGCTGTCTGGGTATTACAAGAAAAAGTGATTTAATCACATCGTCACAAGATACCGCGATTGTCAGCGGTACGGATAAGGCGCTCTGGCGCCCTTCCGTCCGAGATTATCCTCGCGTGAGCGAGGATGCCGCCGTACTGATTAAAACGTCGTAGTTCATGAAAACGCTGTAGTTGATGAAAATAATTGTTGGAAATACCACCAACACCCCGCCCAATCTAAACGGTTGCTAAACGGCACCGGCATTTATAGCCATTATCCTAATTAATGTGACGTTGCTCTCGTCTAAACTACTTAGTAATCGCATTTTTCGGCTTTTACACCGAGTTTAACGTTGAGGAACAACATGAAAAAGGTCAGTAAGGAGCGGTTTATCGGCCTGGAATGGTTACGATTTCTGCTCGGTTGCTATGTGATGATTTATCACACGGTACACGTTTATCCCCAGCGTGAGCGCATTCCCTTCCTGAGCGAGCTCACCAGTATGGGGTTCTTCGCGACCAGCACGTTCTTTGTCCTGTCTGGCTTCTTGCTAGCCCATGTCTACATTAAGGACGGACGTCTGCGTGAACCCGTTCGCCAGTTCTGGGCCAAACGCTTCTTTAATCTTTATCCCATCCATATCATTGCCCTGCTGTCTTCAATTGCCGTTGTCACGCTGATGCAGTGGCTGGCTGTACCGCCGGAAGGACAAGTCGCCAGCGCGCGTTTTGTCATTTATGACACCAACGATCCCGCAGCCGACCCCGAAACGCTGCGCCATTACATGACGAATGCACAGTTGGCGTTCAACGGGTTATTGCAGGTACTGATGTTGCAGGCATGGAATCCTTACTTCCTGACCTTCAATGCCCCGTTATGGTCGCTTTCCACGCTGTTCTTTTTCTATCTGGCGTTCCCACTGTTGGCACCGCGTCTGTTGAACAGCCGCCATCCGTGGCTGTGGATGGGGATCGTCTGCCTGCTGTATCTGCTGCCGCCGATTTGGGTAATTTGGCAACAGCAGTTCGGTATGCCGTACACCGGGCTGTTGCAGCGTGGGCCGATCTTCCGTCTGCCGGAATTCCTGGCCGGGATATTGGGCTATGCGCTGTTCCGCCATTATCGTCAGAAAGATCGCTTACCGTTGACCAAAGGCCAGCGCTACGCACTCGCCCTCTTTATCAGTGTGAACTTCCTTGTCGCTACCTGGCTGTTCACAAAAGGCGAAGCCTATTGGTACTTCTTGCTGCACAACGGCTTGCTCCTGCCGGCTCAGGTCGGTCTGGTTTGTCTCAGTGCACTGGCCCGTGAGCCTAACAGTGAATGGCTGCGGCATTGGTCTCCCCGTTTGGGAGCAGCCTCGCTGTCTATCTTTGCGTTACACGTTCCGCTCTTTAATCTGTTCCGTACGCTGGAACAGCTGGTGCGCGGTAATCCGATGGCCTGCTTCAGCGATTGGGACCAGTGCATTACCGCGGCAGGTCAGGTGCAGCTGTCCATGACGGGCTATATCATTTTCCTGCTCAGCACCGTGACGCTCTGTGTTCTCTTCCAGGAACGGATCGTGTTCCGCGTAAGGACGTTCCTGACCTCACGTTTCCTGAGCAACAACAGCGCATCCCGCACGCAGCGCACCGCATAGCGTCATCTATCACACACGCTCTCTGGCCTGAAACAAGCAGGGTCAGAGAGCATCATCCCCTCACGACCCATCGCCTTTCCGCCAGCCAAAAATGTGACAGATATCGCGTTATAGCTGTTAATCATCAATAGCCACTTTTATAACTATTTACATTCTAATCAATTTTCGTTTTCGGGTAGAGCATCACTACGATTCCTGTTAATGTTTGCCGTTCCGGACTAAACCGGTTCGTTATCATCGGCTGTACGTCTTTGTCTTTGACGGACATCTCACTACCTGTCACCACTGTTTACTTGGCAATAATGACACTATCCAAACACGCACTCTCTTCCCTCAGCCTGGTTATCGCCCTCTCTGCTGGCATTACACAGAGCCGCGCTGATACCATTTGGCTGAACAACGGCGACAAGCTTACAGGGAAAATCACGCTGCTTGACGGCGGAAAACTCTTTATCAACACCGACTATGCCGGCTCTATTTCTGTCGCCTGGGATAAGGTGAAAACCTTTGAATCCGACCATGGCCTGGTGATTCAAGGTGAACGCTACGAGAAAGGCGTTCTGTATCCGACGATCAAAGCAGGCGAAAACCGCGCCATCGTCGCAAATCCGTCGCTGGCTAACGAAGCCGCTGGCCCGCAGACATTGCCGCTTTCCGAAATCACGTCCATCGTCGCGCAGAAGCCGCTGGTGACCGATTTAGCCTGGAAAGGCAACATTGACGCCGGCATGTCGCACAAGAAAAGCTCGACAGAAACCGACAACTACGATGTGACGCTGAACACCAAAGCGCGTCACGATACGTGGCGACACAACCTTGATGCCAGCTACCATTTGGCAAAAGAGGATAAAGTCGAGAGCACCAAGAATGCGGCTGGCGAATATGCACTGGATAAGTTCGTGGATGAGAACTGGTTCTGGCAGGGTCGTTATCAGTACAAACGCGACTGGATTGAAAGCATTAAAATCAACCGCTCTTTCGGTCTCGGTCCCGGTTATCAGTTCTGGGATAACGATTTAGGCGCGTTCTCTCTGACGTCGCTGGTCAACTCCCAAACCTTCGTCTACCGCGATCAAGGCGATGATGACTTCTACTCCGGTGCGATTAAGTGGGCGTACAACCGCTACCTGTTTAGCAAATCGGTTGAAGCCTTCACCAACGGTGAATTGGGTCGTTCATTTGATGGTACTGCGCCAATCTATCTGAAAGCGGATGCGGGCCTGCGCTTCAAGCTGACCGACTGGTCTTCTATGAGCATGAAAGTGTCACGTACCCGTATCGAAAGTAATCAGGGGAATGTTGACGACACGCTGTACACCATGGGTGTTGGCGTCGGCTGGTAAGTCAGTTGCTTCACATTATCTCAAGGTGAACGGCGATCTCGTCGTTCACCTCAATGCTTCCACTCATCGCGGTTTCGTTATTAACCGTTCCCTGCTGCCGCAGAACACGACTGTTGCAGGATTCTCACCCGCTGCGCCAGTTCACTCACGCTTTCGTCTTCCGTTCCGTGATTCTTCAGCTCTTGCTCGAGTGCAAACAGATATTGCGCATTGGTGCCGAGCGGACCGCTCGCACGCGCAATCAGCGGTGCAACGCTCTGAATGCAGGTATCATTTTCGTTGAGGGGATGCTCCGGCTCGGAAACAAACACCAGCGCCGTCAGCGGTGCGCCGTTCTTGCGATGCAGTTCGCACCAGAGCGGACGATAGCAGCCCGTCAGCATTTCACGCTTCCACAGCAGCTCCAGATCTTCACGCAATGAGGTTTCCGGCAGTCGGAAAGCCAACCCCGTCGTTTGCCCGCCGGGTTTCAGCGCCAGCATCCGCCCTGGCTGCGTTAGCGTGCCGCGGCCGATGGTGAGGCGCAGGCAAAAGGCACGCTGCCACCCTGCCAACGTAGCAAGGCAGGTTTCTTCGGCGTCAAAAACCGGGTTCCACATGAGTGAACCATAGCCAAATACCCAGACAGGACAGCTATTTGGCCGGAGCGCCAGCGTCCTGTCCAACGAGTCAGCCCGCTGTTGCGGGGTGAGCAGTAAGGTTTCTTCAATACAACCAAAAGACGTTCTACAATCTGCTTTCTGCAAAAAATCGCGTGTTAACACTACTTACTACCCCCAACCTTACTCTTTTGCTGCTCGTCAGATCGGCTCTCGCCCTGCGTGTAAAAACCTAACTGCTTCATCTGCTTAATTTTACAACACTATCTATATTGAGGTTATTCATTTATGGCTTTGCGATCAAGTTTGATACTGGTCACAAAGACTGAAAAAGTTCGTGATAATGTTTCACTCACGCTTTATATCAACTAATCGGCAACTCACCGCTAGACTTGACAAATTCTTGATACAAACCTCATTTTTGTGAGGCCAGGAGCCTGTCGTACGCTTGGCGTGAAAGCTATCGACTTCAATAAAAAGTATCGGCGGTGACAAGAATAATAACGGGCAGACATCAAATGATAATAATTATCATCTCGTGTTATTATCATTCTTAATTTGGAATCGACTATCCACGGAGACACTGAATGGCAACGCCGCGTCAGCCTGTTTTAGTTCAGGTTAAACACATCCACGATATTTCCCCTCATTTACGCTGCATTACTTTCCATCACGACGCGCTGCGCGATTATCCGACCGAGCGATACGGTGCACACATCAAGCTCTTTTTGCCTCAGGCTGGACAGCAAAAACCGGCTCTGCCCACGATTAGCGAACGCGGCCCGATCTGGCCAGAGGGCGAAGCCCGCCCCATCGTTCGCACCTATAGCGTCCGTGCGGTGCGCCCGGAGGATGCGGAGCTGGATATGGTTTTCGCGCTGCATGAGCACGCCGGGCCTGCCGTCACCTTTGCCCGTCAGGCCAAGCCCGGCGATTGGGTCGGTATTTCACAACCCGGTGGCCCGCTCCCGATGCTGCCGCCAGCGGCCGCTTATTATCTGGCTGCTGACCCGTCATCGTTCCCCGCACTCATGGCGCTGTTGGAGAACCTGCCTGATGACGCAACGGGGCATGCGGTAATCCGTGTCGACAGCGAGGCGGATAAACTTGATATTGCTAAACCAGCACAGCTTCAGTTGCACTGGATTGTCGGCGGAACGGACGCGACCGATGTATTGTTGCAGCATTTTCAGTCACTTCCGTCGGCTGAAAATGCATTTTACTGGTTAGCCGGTGAGGATCGCATCGTGGTTCAACTTCGCCGCCACGTGCGTCGCGAACGCGGGTGTGAGCGAAATCAGATGTATGCTGTGCCTTATTGGCGAGAAGGGTTAAATGAAGAGGATTATCATCATAAACGTCACGATATTATGGATAATCCTGACGAATAACCATAAAAAAGACATTTGATATTATCATGATAGGGAGAAGACACGCAGATTCTCCCTTTTCATTTAAATTTCATCTCAAAGCGTAAAAATCCGTAAAACTTCCCGCATCAACATGACAATCTGTTATCATATTGTTCGTTTTATTACGTTATAACTACTTTTTAGTAACCTTTTGCTGTTTATTGCTGTTCTACCCCCTTAATAAGGGCTTACGACCTGAATAAAGGATTTTACGACCACAATAAATGGCTTTATGCCCTAAATAGTTCGAGTTGCCAGTAGGCTGACTTGAAATATGACGGGGATATTTTGCCGTATCATTCCTCTGGATAAGGAGAACTCCCGCAATGAAGTCTCATGCTGAGGTGGTCAAAACTCGCCATCATGAATACTCACTCATTTTTCCTGTTATTGCGCTGGCCGTGCTCTACATGTGGGGCACGTCACAAGATTTTATCGCCATTCTCGGCATCAACGCCATCGCGCTAGCCGGGATACTGTTTAGCGCCTTCAGCGTAGTGCGTCACGCCGACGTGCT
The DNA here is from genome assembly GCF_002307355.1 of Pectobacterium polaris. Lineage (NCBI taxonomy): Bacteria > Pseudomonadati > Pseudomonadota > Gammaproteobacteria > Enterobacterales > Pectobacteriaceae > Pectobacterium > Pectobacterium polaris. The sequence continues at coordinate 3,777,062 of NZ_CP017481.1, forward strand.
CGCCCACCGTCTGGGTGAACCCTACGGTTCATTGATCCTCAGCCTATCCGTCGTCATTCTTGAAGTCAGCCTGATTTCAGCACTGATGGCAACCGGTGACGCTGGCCCGGACCTGATGCGTGACACCCTCTATTCCATTATCGTGATTGTCACCGGTGGTCTGGTCGGTTTCGCTCTCTTACTTGGCGGCCGTAAATTCGCCACCCAGTACGTCAACCTGAGCGGCATCAAGCAGTACCTGATGGCGATCTTCCCATTGGCTGTGATCGTGTTGGTTTTCCCCAGCGCCTTGCCCGGTGGTAATTTCAGCGTAGCGCAATCGTTGATTGTTGCCGCTATTTCTGCGGCGATGTACGGCGTTTTCCTGCTGATTCAAACGCGTACGCACCAAAGCCTGTTTGTGTATGAGCATGAAGACGAAGGTGACGGTGACGATCCGCACCATGGTAAACCGTCCGCGCACAGTTCCCTGTGGCACACCGCCTGGCTGCTGGTTCATCTGATTGCGGTTATCGCGGTCACCAAGACGAACTCCATGCCGCTGGAGACGCTGCTGACCGAAATGAACGCACCGACGCAGTTTACGGGCTTCCTGGTCGCGCTATTAATCCTCTCACCTGAAGGGTTGGGAGCGATCCGCGCCGTCTTGAAAAATCAGGTGCAGCGTGCCATGAATCTGTTTTTCGGTTCCGTGCTGGCAACCATTTCACTGACGGTTCCTACCGTTACGATCATCGCCATGCTGACCGGCCGTACGCTGAACTTCGGTCTGGATATGCCGCACATTGTCGTGATGCTGTCGGTACTGGTGCTGTGCCACATTACGTTCTCCACCGGTAGAACCAACGTGTTGAGCGGCAGCGCGCATCTGGCGCTCTTTGCCGCCTATCTGATCACCATCACGCTGTAATTCCCCTGCCGACGCGGTTTTCGCCGCGTCGGCCTCGCCAAAAACCACTTCTCTTGATGTATATCTGGATCTTCTGAGCGCGTCCGGCGTATCGTAAGGCTGTCGTCGACGGACCGGCAGGCCCGCCATATTGATTTACTTCCTTACTTTGGTTTCTGCTTAGATGAAAACGCACGGAATTAACGGCGTCAGGCCGTTCAGCGCACTGATCGATGCGTGCTGGCGCGAAAAATATACGCTACAACGTTTTACCCACGACATTATCGCTGGCGTAACCGTCGGCATCATCGCCATACCGCTAGCGATGGCACTGGCCATTGCCAGCGGCGTTCCTCCGCAGTACGGACTGTATACGTCAGCCATTGCCGGGATTGTCATCGCCGTCAGCGGCGGCTCACGCTACAGCGTCTCGGGCCCGACGGCCGCCTTCGTCGTCATTTTGTATCCGGTGTCGCAACAGTTCGGGCTATCCGGCCTGCTGGTTGCCACTTTGCTGTCCGGCGTCTTTCTACTGCTGATGGGGCTCTGCCGCTTTGGCCGCCTGATTGAATACATTCCGCTTTCCGTGACGCTGGGATTCACCTCCGGAATCGCTATCACCATCGGTACCATGCAAATCAAGGATTTCTTCGGCTTGCAGATGGCGGTAGTCCCCGAGCATTACGTCGAAAAAGTGGCGGCGCTGGCGCAATCGCTGCCGACCCTGCATCTTGCTGATACGCTGATTGGCGCAACGACGCTGCTGGTTCTCATCGTCTGGCCCAGACTCGGTATTCGCCTGCCCGGCCATTTGCCTGCGCTGCTGGCAGGCGTCGCAGTGATGGGGATCATGTCGCTGCTTGGTGAAAATGTGGCCACCATCGGTTCCCGATTCAGCTATATGCTGGCGGACGGTTCGCAGGGGCAAGGGATTCCGCCTATCCTGCCGCAGCTCATCCTGCCGTGGGATATTCCGTCGCCGGATGGGAAGACGATGACGCTGGATTGGCAAAGTATTTCCGCGCTGCTGCCTGCGGCGTTCTCAATGGCGATGCTGGGGGCGATTGAGTCGCTACTGTGCGCCGTCGTGCTCGACGGGATGATGGGCAAAAAACACAATTCTAATGCGGAGCTGATGGGTCAGGGTTTCGGTAACATCATCGCCCCCTTCTTTGGTGGCATTACCGCGACCGCCGCGATTGCCCGCTCCGCCGCTAACGTGCGCGCGGGCGCAAACTCGCCGATCTCCGCCGTGATCCATGCGCTGCTGGTGTTACTGGCGCTGCTGATCCTTGCGCCGTGGCTGTCTTATCTGCCGCTGGCGGCAATGGCGTCGCTGCTGCTGATCGTCGCCTGGAACATGAGCGAAGCGCACAAGGTGGTGGATTTGCTGCGACACGGGCCGAAAGACGACATTATCGTGATGCTGCTCTGCATGTCGCTGACCGTGCTGTTCGATATGGTGATCGCGATTACCGTCGGCATCGTACTGGCATCCCTGCTCTTCATGCGTCGCATCGCGCAGATGACCCGTCTGAGCGAACTGCCGGACACCAAAATCCCAGATCATCTGGTGCTGCGCGTTAACGGCCCGCTGTTTTTCGCCGCGGCCGAACGCATCTTCAACGATCTGACCGTGCGCAGCGAAGGCTATCAAAATATCATCTTACAGTGGGATGCGGTGCCAGTGTTGGATGCTGGCGGACTCAATGCGTTCCTGCGCTTTAGTGAAACGCTACCTGAAGGTAAACAGCTCATCATCACCGATATTCCCTTCCAGCCGTTAAAAACGCTGGCGCGGGCGAAGGTTCATCCGATTGAAGGGCGGCTCAGTTTCTACGGCTCACTCGCACAGGCGATTGAGGCGACGACGGTACGCCCCAACACAGCAGAAACAGAGTAAAATATCGTGCTGGCCACGCCGTGCTAATGCTGCACGGCTGGCATCTTGAATCGGACGGACAGGCGTTCGTCCCGCAGCGTTAAATCCAGCGCGTCGTCACATTCGCGGCTAATGGCGCTCAGTTGCTCGTTCGTCAGCGAATAAGGCAGTTGGATATCAAACGCGGTCAGACCTTGCTGACGTGCCAGCGTAATCAGCCTGGTGATATTGGTTTCGTCACTCACCTGCGTAGAAAGCACCTGTAGCGCCAGTCCCTTCAGCCGCTCTTTCGGCGCGATCTGCCGAGTCGGTGCCATCTTGGTTACCATGCCAAAAATCGGCATCACGCCGTACATCGCATCCACGAAACGCCAACGTTTCTTGCACAATGCTGCTAAATAATCCGTGTAGTCCAGACAGAGTGGTTCACTGGAACTTGTAGACTCAGGGGACTTTTCCATATTCCCTTTTCTCCTCTTCGCCAGTGGTTTGCCGCGCACTACCCTGACGGGTATAAAACCGTAAACTATATGGTGGTTAATTCAGGTATATTGTCACGCTTCGCCCCCTTTTGACTAGCGTGTTGAGGAGACCTAATTGTGACAACTTTTTCTTCTGCTCCCGTGTTAATTACCGGCGGCGCACGGCGTATTGGGCTGGCGCTGGCGCGTTCGTTTCTGGCCCAGTCGATTCCGGTCATCATCAGCTATCGCACACCTTATCCTGAGCTGGAGACGCTACAGCAAGATGGCGCCGTTTGTCTGACCGCCGATTTTTCCACCACGGAAAACATCTATGCGTTTGCGGAGCAAATCCAGGCGCTCACGCCGCGGTTGCGCGCCATTATTCACAATGCCAGCCGCTGGGAGCCTGAAAGCCCCACCACACCGCCAGAAAAAACGCTGGCCGATATGCTGCAAATTCATGTCTATACGCCCTATTTACTCAACCAACTGCTGGAATCTTGTCTGCGTGGGCAAGGCATCGCGGGTGCGGATATCATTCATCTGACCGATTACGTGGTAGAAAAAGGCAGCGATAAGCACATTGCCTATGCCGCCAGCAAAGCGACGCTGGATAACATGACGCGGTCGTTTGCCCGCAAGCTGGCACCCGAGGTGAAAGTCAACGCGATCGCCCCCGGTCTCATCCTGTTTAATGAAAAGGATGACGAATCCTATCGTCAGCAGGCGCTGGAAAAATCATTGATGAAAATTGCCCCCGGTGAAGAAGAAATTGTCCGACTGGTGGATTACCTGCTCAGCAGCCGCTACGTCACCGGGAAAACGCTAGGCGTTGATGGTGGACGGGCGTTGCGTTAATTCCCTGAGTATCAATGTGAGGATAAGCCAATCACCACCAGCGACGTTCGCCAGCAGCTTACTGCTCATTTGACGCGCCTGTGGCGCTATGGACTGGTGCTGTCGCGCAGCCATGAGGTTGCCGAAGAGTTAGTCCAGTCCACTTGTGTTCGTGCACTCGAAAAAAGCGAGCAATTTACCCCGGGCACTCGAATCGACAGATGGCTGTTCTCCATTCTTCATTCGATATGGATTTCCGAACTGCGCGCCCGTCGCGTGCGTCTGGGCCAAGGTTTTGTCGAAAGCGAAGCCCTATTGGCCCCGGATACCCAAGAGCAGAATGATGATTATCGGCATTACCAGAAAATCATGCAGCGCGTTAGCGCCTTACCAGAAGCGCAGCGCAATACCGTATTTTTAGTTTACGTCGAAGGATTTACCTATCAGGAGGCAGCAGACACGCTATCGGTACCCATCGGCACCATTATGAGCCGACTGGCCACCGCACGAAGTACGCTGGCAAAACCAGTTGATGCTCTGCCTGCTGCAAAGGAGAAACGGTCTTGAAACCCATGCGTTTTACACCCCCCTACAGTGATGAAGCCATCGTTGCCTGGTTGGATGGTGAGATGGATGACGACGATGCGCAACAATTCGCGGCACAGTTGGAGAAAGACGAACAACTTGCCGAGCGCACCGCCGAGCTGATGAAAAGCCATCTCGATCTTGAAGAGGCTTTCGCGCCGTTACTCAACAAAGCGCCTCAGGCGAAGATGCAGGCCCGGCTTGAGGAACTGCTGACGACGCATCCGGCATCCGTAGAATCGCCATCGCATGCCGATGTCAGTCGCCGCTCGCTCATTGCAGCCTCACTCAGTTTTCTGGTGATTGGCTCGGGGCTAGGCTACCTTGCGCGTCCTGTTTCGATTGTTCGTAACGACAGTGAGAAAATTCGCGATCTTGAAGCGCAGTACATGTCACTGTACAGCCCCGAAACCCTGCTTGATGCAGACAGTTCCTTACCCACCTTACAGCGCGGGCTGTCTCGTGCCACTCAAGAGATTGGGTTGCCACTCAATGAACGGCAACTGACGCTTCAAGGCGCGGAGCTGAAAATAGTGCGTATGCTGCGCTATGACAGCACCGCTATTGCACAGATTGCCTGGATGCATGCCGAGCATGGCCCTATGGCGTTGTGCATTTCTCCCGTTCGGGGAGCAACCGCCTCTGCGCTTAACAATGAGCAGCGCCATAATATGCATGTCGTCTGGTGGCACAATCGTGGCTATCAGTTTGTATTAATTGGCCGTAACCCTGTACCGCAACTGACTGAAAGCGCGCGCAGGTTGCAAACCGCTCTGGCCTAGCCATTGATGCTCCCGCCACTCGCTGATTCCCCTGAGTGGCGGGAAACGTTTATGCGGTGTGTCGCGCTTTCGCCTGGATATCAATACTGATTGCCACGCGATCATCAACCACCCCGGTAAAGCGATCCATATTAAAGGCCGAGCGAGAAATCGCCGTGGTGGCATGGAGAGACAACGCCTCTTCTCCAGATGCGTTTCCGCCATGTTCTTCCAGCGTGGCGTCCAGAATAACTGGGCGTTGAATATTTTTTACCGACAGTGAACCAAAAACCCGAAAATGGCCATGACCTAGCGCCACCACCCTGCTGCTGGTGAACGTGATATCGGGATAGTGCTCAGCATCAAAAAACAGGCTGCTTTTTAACTGGTAAGTCAGCAAGCCGTTGGAAGCCTGTAGCGTCGTGATGGGGATTTTCACATCAATACGGTCATTTATTTCCTTTTCCGCATCCAGTGTGATGTTGCCCGTTACCCCGTCGAGAGAAGCCTGTGAAAGGTGACCAAATGCTTGCCATGAAAGCGCGATGGCGGTTTTATCCGTGGCAATGGTGTAGTTGAGAGGCATAGCGTGCAACAGTGGGCTGATGAGCAGCCCGGCGGCCAGAACGGGAACGATGCGCGTCATAACAGGGTTCTCCTAAAAGTAGACAACGTGTAAACGCACCAACGAACGAATTTATTCGGCCAATTTCCATTATTTTTCTCGATGCGGAGAAAACACCGAGCGTTGAAGGTAGACGGGCTTTGCGTTAAAGCCCCGCCACAAAGACATGGCAGGATATTTCACGCCATGTCTTCTTCTCTTGCATCTTGTGCGGCCGTTAAGTTAATGCTCTTAACGTGAGGAGGACAAGTATAAAAATCAGGGACACACTACGTGATTTTTTTCCTGAGTGATTAACAGGTTTTCAATATTTTTTGCTGACAGTGAGCGATAAAAAAACCACCCCTGAATTAAGCAATCCGCATCAATTTCTCTGGCAATCGCTAATTGTTCAGCATCTTCAACGCCTTCAAAAACAATGTCTTTCCCCATATCTTTAATGAGCAAACAGATCGCATGCAATATCTTTTCTTTATTCTTGTTATCCAGATTTTTCATTAACGAACCGTCAAGTTTAACTTCATCAAATCTGAAACCGGTAAGCCATGCTAAGTTCGAATTCGCCACGCCAAAATCATCAATCGCCAGTTTGATGTTCATGTTTGCCACACGCTCGGCAAAAAGCTGGATTTCCTTTTGCGATAGCTGGCAGCGTTCTGATATTTCTAACTTTATCTGAGCAGGCTCAACACCATGTAAAGCGCATACCTCAATCAATCGGCTTATGAAAGTCGGTTCGTTAATTTCATGATCGGTTATATTTATAGACAGCGTCAGCTCTCTGTTTTCATTGAGAACAGCAGCCATTTCTTTCACTGAAGTTTTTATTACAAAATCAGATATTTTTGCGTAAAACCCGATTTTTTCCGAAACCTTTATAAAGACCTCAGGAGAAACAAAGCCATGTACGCTATCACGCCATCTGACTAGCGCCTCAAGACCCGCTATTTTCCCATCAATGGCGTTCACCATCGGTTGATATTCAAGAAACACATCCCCTCTCTTGATGGATTTCTTCAAGCGAGATTTCAGCGATTGTCTTTTATCGACAATATTTAAACAGAAGAAAGTCAGAAACCCACCCAGCATCAATGCAACCACCATGACAAAAGACAGGAGACCAGGTGTGAGCGACAGCAGTCCGCTGCGCGCATTTTGAGCTATCACGCAAAACAGCCATTGGGGACTACACAGGCTGGTGTTGGCGGTAAATATTTTACTCAGTAACGGATTACCCGAAGCAATATATTCCTTCGAATTCGATTCAAAATACTTTTGCGTTTTATCCACTGATGTCATAACGAAATATCCATCAGTGACCGTATTCAATATACCTTCATAGGTTCCCCGCGCGACAAATACCGCAGCATGACCTTGATAGAGGCCGATATTGTTATACAGCGTTTTGCTATTGTTTTTCACTTCAATTAATGCTGGCTTATTATTTTCAGTTTCATTTTTCACAGTAATATGCAGAGGAGGATTCACTTCCCCCAAAAGGCACTGCAATAAATACGATTTTCTTTTAAAGAAGCAACATCTTCAATATTGAGATGACGCCATCTTATCATTCTTAATTGTTCAATGTAGTTTGGCGAACAAATATCATCATCAATAGCGTTAATATCACCCAACGCAGACAGTGCCTGCTCTGCTAACATTTCAGCCTGGAAGCGTAACTTTTCAGAGCGCAATGTTAATTTACTTTCCTGATGGTTAACCAATAATTCATTTAATGAAAATAAAAAAGAAGATGAGATAATAACCATCATGAAAATGGTTGTTGTTATCTTTTTAAATCCTGAAAAACGCATCGCAGTCCAATGTCAGTTAATACTCAAAAGAGCATTTAAATCCAGGCCAGCGATAGTAACCAGATGAAATTTTCGTGTCCAGTTCTTTCAAAAACACACCGTTAAAATTAGCACGTTTTTATAATTCACTGCGGTTAATAAATCAGCTCCATTTTATTAAGCAATATCGATTAAAAAACCATGTGAGTAACCATTTGATTACATAAAGAAATAACCAACCAGTCACACATTAATGTATTCTATATACATTATTAGCGATAATTATTGCACCACCGCAGTCCACTGGCATGCACGCACCCGAAAGCACGTGCACCGAGATAGCAGGTATTATTTCGTCTCTTTTTTCTTCACTCGCGCCTTACGCTGGTACGCTTTATTATCGGCGACATACGCCAGATAAGCCGTACGTGTCAGCCCGCCAGTACGCTGGGCAAAAGCATCGTAGGTCGTATCCGATGGAAAACCAAACTCGGCCAGTGCCTGTTCCCATGCTTCACGATGCTCCAGGTTGTGCAGCGTTTTATCATAGCCAGAGAAGCCTTTATCAGCGAAGCATTCGGCTGATACGCTGCTATAAGCCCCATTGTTCATATAGCTGCGCCCGGCTTTAAAAGCGGTATCCTGACTGGCTTTATTGATCGAGCAAGGTCCCCACGACAGACGATAGTCGCTTTTCTGTGCACTGATGCTTGGGCCATAGCCAACGGGGAACAGAATGTCATCTTCCAACAACGTTTTCGATCCCACATACTCATAGTTACCGCGCAGAAACGAGTTATCCATAACAATCCAGCACTTCTCAGACAAGGACGATGCCACAATCTCCGACAGAGGGAGATTACGCTCGGTTGTGCGAAGAAGATAAGGTCGGACAAACAGCGGCATCGTCATCACATCATTCCAGATGCTGTGTTCCGCAAACAGCTCGTCCTTTTGCATCTGACGCAGGTTGCCAATAACCAAAACATACCCATCGGTATGTAAGTCTATTTCGACCCGGAAGATGTCGCCTGGAACCGTTTTATGCTGCTGATTTTTCATACTCATCAGCCGTTCCAGTTTGTGCGCATAGTCAGACGGTAATTGTTCACGATAAGATCGCAGCCACTCGACAATCTCTGCTTTGCTGGTCAAATGACGGCATTCCGGCAACGGTAGTCCGATTGAGTTGCGGTAATTGCTGGCGCTGATATAACCGTAGCTTCCCGAATTCAGCGTTCTGACGCCCGCGGAAAACACAATGCCATCGGCCGTGACGCTAGAAACACTGGTGTACGTCAGCTTTTTTTCTTTACTGCGCGCGGTTCTCGGCAGAATAACGTCACGGCCACGCGTGTGAATAATGACATCTTCTTCCTGATAATCTAGCTCGGTGGCGGTAATGCGTTTGCGGATCGTGTCGCCATCAAAGCAGATAAAATAGCCGTCACGTACGGTTAAAATATCCCATTCAGACGAGAGCGGTTCTAGCCCAAAATAAGGGCGTAAGGCTTCCTGCATCCAGCTGTTTATCTGGTCAATCGGTTTCATCTTCAGCGCGGTTCCCAGTGGAATAATCGGTCATTATGTCGTGACTGCTCTCGTTAAATGCCGAGAGTCAGGTGCGATATCGCCTAAAAAAAGCACGCCCCGCAGCTTATCTAATTTGGGCAAGTAAACAAACACTTAACACCCATTTACGCTTCATTTCTCGTTTATCGCCTATCATCAGGCTATGCTATCAACAGTGAGTTGGGGATAACGTAGATACCATGCATAAGATTGTTTTTATAGAAGATGATACCGAGGTGGGAAAATTGATCGCCGCTTACCTCGGCAAGCATGACATTGATGTTCAGGTTGAAGCGCGGGGCGATCAGGCATTGGCCTTTATTGAACAGCAGCAGCCCGACCTTGTGCTGTTGGACATCATGCTGCCCGGCAAAGACGGCATGACCATCTGTCGGGAATTGCGGCCACAGTACAGCGGCCCGATTGTGCTGTTGACCTCGCTGGACAGCGATATGAATCATATTCTGGCGCTGGAAATGGGTGCCGATGATTACATTCTGAAAACTACACCGCCCGCCGTGTTGCTCGCCCGCCTGCGTCTGCATTTGCGGCAATACGCTGCGACGCCACTGGCCGTGACGGAAAACGCCGCGCCCGCTGCGTTACAGGTGCACAAATCCCTGCACTTCGGCCTGCTCTGTATCGATCCGGTCAATCGGGAAGTGACATTAGGGCAAGAACACATTGTATTATCCACCGCGGATTTCGATCTGCTCTGGCAGTTGGCGACCCATGCTGGTCACATCATGGATCGGGATGCGCTGCTGAAAAATCTGCGCGGCGTGACCTACGACGGCATGGACCGCAGCATTGACGTCGCGATCTCCCGCCTGCGTAAGAAACTGTACGACAACCCGCTGGAACCGTTCCGTATTAAAACGGTGCGCAACAAAGGCTATCTGTTTGCCCCCAATACCTGGGAGAGCGTCACGCTATGAGAAAGCTGTTCGTCCAGTTTTTTCTATTGCTGTTCGCCTGCTTTGTCGTCATGACACTTCTGGTCGGGCTGGTCTATAAAGTCACAGCCGAACGCGCCGGGCGTCAGTCCATGGATGACCTGATGAAAAGCTCGCTGTATCTCATTCGTAATGAGTTGCGCGCGATTCCGCCTCGCGACTGGCATAAAACCATCAGCCAGCTTGATTTAAACCTGTCATTCAAACTGCACATCGAACCGGTGAGCAAATATGCGCTGAGCCCCAAGAATCGGCAGCGTCTGAATCAGGGAGAGATTATCGCGCTGGATGATGAATACACGTTTATCCAACGCATTCCCCGCAGCCACTATGTTCTTGCCGTCGGCCCTATTCCTTATTTGTTCTTCCTGCATGAAATGCGGCTGCTGGATTTACTGCTGGTGATGCTCATAGGGCTATCGCTGGCGCTGCCGGTTTTCTTGTGGATGCGGCCACACTGGCAGGCCATGCTAAAACTGGAGAATGCCGCGCAGCGCCTCGGGGATGGTCATCTGGAGGAACGCATTCACTTCGATAGCACCTCAAGCCTGTACCGGCTTGGCGTCGCCTTCAACCGTATGGCGGATAACCTGAATCAGCTCATCAACAGTAAAAAGCAGCTGATTGACAACATTGCGCACGAACTGCGTACGCCGCTGGTCAGGCTGCGCTATCGACTGGCGATGAGCGACAACCTGACAGAAGACGAACAGCAGGCGTTAAACCGGGATATTGGCCAACTCGAAGCGCTGATTGACGAACTGCTGACGTATGCCAGACTCGACCGACCGCAGGTGACGTTGCATCTTGCCGATATTGATATTCCTTCGTGGCTACAGGCAAAAGTTGACGATTTCCGCCTGATCCACCCTGACAAACACATCTCGTTGGACATGCCCCATTCGGCACGGATTGGCGCGCTCGATTTACGCCTGATGGAACGAGTGCTGAATAACCTGATCGGCAATGGGTTACGCTTCTGCCACAGCCGATTGCATATCAGCCTAACATCCGACGCCGAGCACATCGCGTGTCTGCACGTCGAAGATGACGGCCCCGGTATTCCGCCCGACAGCCGGGAAAGCGTGTTTGAACCGTTTGTCCGGCTGGAAGCGGGTATCGAGAACAGCAGCGGCGGATGTGGGCTGGGGCTGGCGATTGTTCATGCTATCGCCCGGGCGTACGACGGCAGCATTACCGTGGATGACAGCCCGCTCGGCGGTGCCCGTTTCCGCTTTTGCTGGCCGGTAAAAACCGCAACAACGCAGGCCGCAATCGCCGTTCAGCACTAGCACCGAGACGGCGGTAACCCCGCCGTTTTTCCCTGTCTTTCCCACTTTTTCTGGCTTGTACATTAGGTTACACGCCGAAACCAATCACTCACTGAAGCCGTCCGCTGTTTCTCCTATTCTCTCTCTACCGGCCCAGCTGAGGGCTACGAAACGTGAATGAGATAACGAGGAAATGAAGATGAATAAAGTATTAGTTATGATCGCAGGTGCGGCACTGGGTCTGTCCTCTGTAGCGTTTGCCGCGGATACCGTAACCAGCGCACCAGCTCAGCCTACGGCGACCACGTCTGCTCCGGCTAAAGCCGCTCACCATAAAAAACAGGTGAAGAAAGCCCAACCAGCTCCTGCCCAGAAAGCGCAGGCCGCTAAAAAACACGTGAAGAAAGCCAAGCCAGCCCCTGCTCAGAAAGCACAGGCTGCCAAGAAACACGTGAAGAAAGCCAAACCTGCTCCTGCCCAGAAAGCGCAGGCTGCTAAAAAACACGTGAAGAAAGCCAAACCAGCTCCTGCACAGAAAGCGCAGGCTGCCAAGAAACACGTGAAGAAAGCGAAAACGGCAAAACCAGCGACCACTACGCCAGCAGCGTAATCGGTAAGCACCACGCCTTCCCTACGGGGAAGGCGTCACTTTCGGTTAGCCCTATTTGAAATCTATCGCTAAGAGCTTGCCGTAGAACAATAATCAAACACCCGGTTTACCGGGTGTTTATTTCATGGGGGGACGGGAGAATGATGCGACGTTACTCATTTGAAATTATGTTATCCCTCGTTCTGCTCTGTGGCATTGTCACCCTGAGTTTTTTCCTCTAGTTGCAGGGGCTGCATCACGCCGTGATTAATCGCACCGCTATTAATCATGAGGTTATTGAACGTCCAAAACAGTAAACGTCAAAAATGCAGACCGCTCGCCAAATAAAGATTGTAGAGCAGTAAAGTTTTATCACTCAGCGCCGTTTATATCATTACACTCCGGGCAATACCGAGAACTGTATAATGAAAAGAACCCTGCAAATATCTGCCCTATTGCTGAGCACGCTGGCTGCAACATCGTATGCCTTCGCCTCTTCCTCTTCATCGTCCGGTATCATCCGCTTTTCGGGTGCCATCGTCGAACCGGTCTGTGATGTGACAACACGCTCAAATAATGTGACCGTCAGCTGTGAACGACAAGGTGAAATACAAACGCTACACATGAAAAACAGCTCGCAACACGCTGTTTTGCCGCAAGGCATCGGCTCGGTGAGTTCGAAAATGTTAAGTTCAGATGCGCGTGTCGTGATCGTCAGCTACGAATAAAACAGGTGTCATTCGCTGTACTGTTGATGTAAAAACGCGACGCCACTTCAGATCGTGGCGTCACGTTTTGAGCATAGGGGTATTATGATGAAATAAGCGCAATGATGTTATCCGACGCCTTTTACACTCGATAACATTTTAATTTTCAGTCCCTCACCAACAAATACATCTATAGTTAATTCAACGCGCTATATTTAGCGCCTCAAGATGGTTTCTCTCATAAGGTTTATTCACTGCATGCGCATATCAGCCTGGTTGTTATGTTCATTATCATTTATCGCCCCGCTCAGTTGGGCAGAATCCTCACCGACGGATACCGCCGCGCAGAAGCAGCAACAAATCTTATTTTTTAACCATGACGATCGAGATGTCGTTCCCGACACGGCGATCTGGCCGTGGCAAGCGATTGGGCAGTTGGAAACCGCCAGTGGTAACCTCTGTACCGCAACGCTGATTTCCCCGCATCTGGCGCTGACAGCCGGGCACTGCGTAGTCACGCCACCGAAAGGTGAGATAGATAAACCCGTCGCGCTGCGCTTTCTGGCGACAGAAAATGGCTGGCGGTATGAAACAACGGAAATTGAAGTGCTGGCGAATAACACGCTCGCCAAAAAACTGAAAGCCGACGGCGAGGGGTGGATCGTTCCGCCTTCAGCTGCACCGCTGGATTATGCGCTGATTCGGCTAAAGCAAACGCCACCGGACATTCGTCCGCTCCCGCTCTGGCAAGGCAGCCGGCAGGAATTGATGCAGGCTTTGAAGGACAACGGTCAGCGCGTCACGCAGGCCGGTTATCCAGAGGATCATCAGGAAACGCTTTATCGCCATCAAAACTGTTTGATCACCGGCTGGGTTCACACCGCCGTTATATCGCACCAGTGCGACACGCTGCCTGGCGATAGCGGCTCCCCGCTGATGCTGAATTCAGCAGCAGGCTGGGTGCTCATGGGCATCCAAAGTTCCGCGCCCGATGCCAGTGAACGCGATAGAGCCGATAATCGCGCCGTTTCCGTTACCGCCATTCGTCAGCAGTTAGAAACGTTGGCAAAACAGCAGGCAACAAAGTAACGCTAACGCCCCACAGAACCTCACCGTCAGGCGGAAATCATTATTCGGGATACCGCCTGGCAACATCGTTTTCCGCCAATTTCATGGTATAAAAAAATATCTGTTCTATTCTTATCAGAGAGATAGGTTAATCATCCATATTGTCACCCTACAATGGGTATAACAATTATCAGGATGCTATTTTTATCTTATGGAAGCGACCGTTTTTTATAATTGGATTCCCCCTTTATTTGCAGAGTACTTTCTCAGCCAGACCGCTTACCTCTACTTGTAACTTACGGAGAAATATCATAAATCCATACAGCACACTGAAAACCGAAAACATGATTTAAGACAAAAAAACGTCTGAACCTTAACGGAAAGATAAAGGCGATATAATAAGTTACCTCAATTTTTAGCCTCTATGTTATTGTGTCGCCGTTAAATTAAATTGATGTTGTCGCGATTATTATTGCGGAAAGGAAGAGTCTACATGTTAAAACATTTGAGCCATGACGAAAAAAAACGCATGCAGACTCTCGACGAATTACAGAAAACCGATACATCTCAAGACGATATTCTTCACAAACTCACGAAATTAGCCTGCCAACTCCTTGAAACCCCGACGGCTCTCGTGACGCTAACCGGTTCCAAATCTCTGCATGTTAAAGCGAAAACCCATTTTCCTTTGGATGATATGGATAAAATCGGTTCCTTCGATCATTTTACCGTACAAACGGGTCAATCCTTTATCTGCCCCGATGCCACTCAGGACGACCGTTTTAAAGACAGCCCTTACGTAACCAGCGAACCTTTTATCCGTTTTTACGCGGGTGTACCGCTGAAAACCAAAGACGGCTATTCCATCGGTACGTTCAGCGTCATCGATTATATCCCACGCACCTTCAGCAAGGTCCAACTGCGGCTCCTGCATGATTTAGCGACCATTGCGATGGTGCTAATGGAATACCGCAACGCGATTGGGCTGATTGATGCCGTCACGCTGTTGCCCAATCGCCAGCGCCTGATTGACGACATTAGCCACATTACCGACATTCACGAGCCCTACCTGCTTATTCTGATTGATACCATCGACATTTCTTACGCCTATGAAATGGGGTGTGCGCTGGGTATGCCGACCGTAGAAGGCCTGCTGAAAGATATCGGGGTCTTTTTACGTCTTAGCTTAAATTCATCAGACAATTTGTACTCTGCCGCCGTAGGCCGTTTCGCGCTACTGGTGAAGGCCGATAGGAAAGATCAAGTTCTGGCGGAACTCGACGCCTGTGCTGAGCGGATCCATGAAAGTATCGCCAGCCATATTCCGCTCAAACTGGAACTTTTTGTTGGCTACACCGAATTCCAGATTCCGGCCAAAGAGCCGCAGCAAATCTTGCGTGAGTCAATGAGCGCACTGCGCACTGCCATCACCAAGAATATTCGCCAGTTTGCCTACGACCCAGAGGCCGATAAAGCGCAGCAAATCGCCTTTACCTTGCTCAATGAGCTAGCCGATGTGCTACAGAACAAGAAGCCGGGTCTCTATTTGGTTTATCAGCCGAAATTAAGTATCAAGACCAACACTGTGATTGGTGCCGAAGCGCTGATTCGCTGGCGACACCCTGAATTAGGTGAGATTTATCCCGACCAGTTTATTCCGCTCGCGGAAGGTACTACGCTGATGCGTCCGTTAACGGACTGGGTCACCCGAGAAGCGGCATGTCAGGTGAAGCAGTGGCGTCAGGAGGGACTAACGTTCCCCGTATCGATTAACGTTTCTGCCCGAAATTTTTCCGAGAATGACTTTATCCCACGTCTCATCACCATTCTGGAAAATCACGGTCTTACCCCTCAGGACATTGACATCGAGTGTGTCGAGACGCAGGACATTATCGGAAGCACCGAAACGCTCGCCACCATCCAAACGCTGCAACAGCTCGGATTTACTATCGCGCTTGATGATTTCGGTACGGGATATAGCAACTTAAGCTATTTGCGCAATATTCCCTCTACGGTGATAAAGCTGGATAAATCGCTGATTAAAGATATAAAAACTGACCGCAAAAGCCGTGTCATTGTGCAATCCATTATCAGCATGCTGCACAAACTGAATTACATTGTGCTAGCGGAAGGGGTAGAAAATAAAGAAACGCTCGAACATCTGGCTCGTTTCGGGTGTGATGAAGTACAGGGTTACTATTTCTCCCGACCTATCCCACCCGACGCTTTTACCGCCTGGTTAGCGGCGCGCTCGTCACAAACATCTGCATAACAATCCCGTCAGGTAGGTTATTCAACCAACGGTACGGAGAACGCCTATGACTCTTCTTACTCAGCAGGATACGCTCGCCATCAGACAGGCCATAGCGCTGCTGGAAGCCCCTTCTTTTACCATACAGGCAGCGAATCTGGTTGGAAAACCGATTGAATGGAGTCTGTCGAAGCTACCCGCCCTAGTGAAAAACAAAATACAGGATGTGGTTCATTCCGCGCTCTACAAAGCGGTAGACGCCGCACTCTATACGTTGGACGATGATCCTGCTCGCGTAGCATCACCAAAAACACACAAGCTGGCCGTCGCCGCTTCCGGTGCAGTCAGCGGTTTTTTTGGCGCAGCGGGTCTGCTAGTTGAACTGCCTATCAGCACCACCATCATGATGCGTTCCGTGGCGAAGGTTTCTCCCTCACTGATTTTTCCGTCAAAGCTGCCTGTGTAGAAGTTTTCGCGCTCGGCGGGACACAAGAAAGCGACGACGCTGCCGATTCTGCCTATTACACGTCACGCGCCGTTCTGGCCGATATCACCCGACATGCCAGCCGCGAATTAATCGGCATTGCTGGCAAGAAAAGCGCAGGGAAAGCGTCTGCTCGAATGAGCACCTCACAGGCAGGAAAAACGCTGGCAAAATTGATTGATGCGGTCGCCACCAGACTGGGCGTAACCATGACGGAAAAAATGGCCGCACAGATTGTTCCGGTGATTGGTGCCGCCAGCGGTGCGGCCATTAATACGCTGTTTATTCACCACTACCAAAACATGGCGAAAGGTCATTTCATCATAAAACGTCTGGAACAGCAGTATGGTGAAGAAGCCATCAGGTCGGCTTACCTTGAGATCAAAAAGCAGCCCTTGCCGACCTGATGTGATACCGAGAAAATTATCCTTCCACCTGCTCCATCGCCTGCAATACGCGCTTATCCGAGATCGGGAACGGCGTTCCTAGCTGCTGAGCAAAGTAGCTGACGCGCAGCTCTTCAAGCATCCAGCGCACCGCTTTCACATCGTCGTCGTCACGTCGCTCCGCAGGCAACTTATTCCACCACTGTTGCCACGCCTGTTGAACGTGCTCCACTTTCAGCATCTGCGCTCGATCACGGTGAACATCCTGCGCCAGTTTCTCCAGACGGCGCTCTATCGCTTGCAGATAACGCAGTACGTCCGGCAGGCGCTGCCAGCCGTTTGCGGTCACAAAACCACGGAACACCAGACCGGTCATCTGGCTCTTGATATCACTTAACGCCAGCGCCATCGCCATGTCTACACGCCCTTTCAGACGCTTGTTAATGGTGAAGACCGCCGTCAGGATTTGCTCAACCTGTTTGGCGATATCCACCACCGTATCGTTCAACTCCGCACGCACTTTTTCATGCAGTTGCTGGAAGGCCTCTTCCTGCCAGACCGGGCCACCGGATGATTCAATCAGCTTATCCACCGCACAGGCGATGCAGTCATCGATGAGATCCAACACTTTGCCGTACGGATTGAAATAGAGGCCGAGTTTCGCCTTGTTTGGCAGCTTTTCATGCAGATACTTAATCGGCGACGGAATGTTCAGCAGTAACAGGCGGCGCAGCCCTTGCCGCATGACCTGCTGTTGCTGGTGCGGCGTGTCAAACAGACGAATCGCCACGCTATCCTTTTCATCCACCAATGCCGGATAGGCTTTAACCGAGTAGCCGCCACGCTTCTGCTCATAGCAATCCGGCAGCGAACCGAAGCTCCAGACGTGCAGACCGCGCTGCTCCAGCCCGTCATCCACTACGGATGACAGCGTTTGCTGCACTTTATCCTTGAGCTGATCTTTCAGCGCATTCAGGTCTTTGCCTTCCCGCTGCGTCCGATTCTTCTCATCGATAACGCGGAACGTGATTTTCAGATGATCGGGCACCTGATCCCACTGCCACGCCTCGCGTGGCACCGTGACGCCCGTCATCAGCCGCAGTTCACGCTCCAGCGCATCCAAGAGTCCTTTCTCTAATGGCGTGGTGCGAGCCAGAAACGCTTCGGCATAGTTCGGCGCGGGTACGAAGTTACGACGTAACGGTTTAGGCAATGACTTAATCAGCGCGATCGTCAGTTCGCGGCGCACGCCGGGAATCTGCCACTCAAAACCTTCTTCACGCACCTGATTGAGAATAGGCAAAGGAATATGTACCGTGACACCATCCGCATCCGCGCCCGGTTCAAACTGATAGGACAAGCGTAATTTCAAGCTGCCCTGATGCCAGAAGTTCGGATAATCCAGCGCGCTCACCTTCTCTGCGCCGTCTTTGATCAACATGCTCTTTTCAAAATTAAGCAGGTCGGCATTATCCCGGCTGGCGGCTTTCCACCATGTGTCAAAATGGCGTGACGACACCACATCGTGCGGCAACCGCTGGTCATAGAAAGCAAACAGCGTTTCGTCATCCACCAGAATGTCGCGGCGGCGCGATTTATGTTCGAGATCTTCCACTTCCGCCAGCAGCTTGAGGTTGGCGCGGAAAAAGGCGTGATGCGTTTGCCAGTCACCTTCCACCAGCGCGTGGCGAATGAACATTTCACGCGCCAGCGTCGGATCGATTTGGCTGTAGTTCACCTTGCGCGCCGCGACAATCGGCAGCCCGAAGAGTGTCACCTTCTCCTGCGCCATCACGGTGCCCTGCGCTTTCTCCCAATGAGGATCGCTGTAGCTCCGTTTAATCAGATGCTGGGCCAGCGGCTCGATCCACTCGGGTTCAATACGTGCAGCAATGCGTCCCCACAGACGGCTGGTTTCCACCAGTTCAGCGACCATCGTCCACTTAGGCGGTTTTTTGAATAACCCCGAGCCAGGGAAAATCGCAAACCGCGCGTTACGCGCACCGCTGAACTCCTGTTTCTCAATATCTTTCTGCCCGACATGCGACAACAAGCCGGTAAGCAGCGCGCAGTGAATACTCAGGTAATCGGCGGGCTCGCTGTTGACCGGCAGCCCCAGTTCTTTCACGACCTGACGCAGCTGCGTATAAATATCCTGCCATTCGCGCACGCGCAGGTAGTTAAGGAAATCTGTGCGGCACTGGCGGCGGAATTGGCCGGAAGACAGCGTTTTTTGCTGGTCACGCAGATAGTCCCACAGATTGACGAAAGCCAGAAAATCGGAGTCTTTATCGGCAAAACGGCGGTGTTTCTCATCCGATGCCTGCTTCTTATCCATCGGCCTTTCGCGCGGATCTTGAATCGACAGCGCCGCAGTGATGATCATCACTTCACGCACACAGCCGGTTTTACGCGCTTCCAGCACCATTCGCGCCAAACGTGGATCGATAGGCAATTGCGCCAGCTGTTGCCCCTGCGGCGTCAGGCGGTAATGCCCGTTCTCTGCCAGATTAATCGCGCCTAATTCTTCCAGCAACCGCACGCCATCCTGAATATTGCGTTTATCCGGCGCTTCAACAAACGGGAACGCGGCGATATCGCCTAACCCCAGCGACGTCATTTGCAGAATAACGGAAGCCAGATTGGTGCGAAGAATTTCGGGATCGGTAAATTCAGGCCGCGACAGGAAATCCTGCTCGGAATAGAGACGAATACACACCCCAGCAGCGACACGGCCACAGCGCCCTTTACGCTGATTCGCCGACGCCTGCGAGACAGGTTCAATCGGCAGGCGCTGTACCTTGGTGCGAAAGCTATAGCGGCTGATACGCGCGGTACCTGGGTCGATCACATAGCGAATCCCCGGCACGGTGAGCGAGGTTTCCGCCACGTTGGTCGCCAGCACGATACGGCGGCCGTGATGTGACTGAAAGACGCGGTTCTGCTCCTGATTCGACAGGCGCGCGTACAGCGGTAGGATCTCGGTATGCGGCAAGTCCAGACGGGTCAGCGCCTCTGCCGTATCGCGAATTTCTCGTTCACCGCTCATGAAGACCAGAATATCCCCCGGCCCTTCGCGCGTCAGTTCATCGACCGCATCAAAAATCGCCTGTAGCTGATCGCGTTCGCTGTCATCGGCGTCTTCCACCACGGGACGATAGCGCACGTCCACCGGATAGGTCCGGCCGGACACTTCGATGATTGGCGCATTATTAAAATGGCGAGAGAAGCGCTGCGGATCGATGGTCGCCGATGTGATAATTACTTTTAAATCAGGACGTTTTGGCAACAGTTGGCACAAATAGCCCATGATAAAATCGATATTCAGGCTGCGTTCGTGCGCTTCATCGATGATCAGCGTGTCGTACTGCATCAACAGGCGATCCTGCTGAATTTCCGCCAGCAGAATACCGTCGGTCATCAGTTTGACCAGCGTATTGTCACTCACCTGATCGTTAAATCGGACTTTATAACCGACACTGTCACCCAGCGGCGTTTCCAACTCGGCAGCAATGCGGTCAGCAACGGTTCTGGCAGCCAGACGACGCGGCTGCGTGTGACCGATCAGACCGTGCACCCCGCGCCCCAGTTCGAGACAGATTTTCGGCAACTGCGTGGTTTTACCCGATCCCGTCTCACCCGCGACGATAATCACCTGATGATGACGCAGCGCATCCAGTATCTCGTCTTTTTTCTGGCTAACGGGCAGCTGTTCAGGATAGTGAATCGCCGGACAGCTTGCCCGTCGGTTCTCGACTTTCTGGCGCGCAGCAGCAATTTCCCCCTCAATTTCCTGAGCGATCGCCGCCTGAGCCTGCGGGCTGCTGACCTTCGCCGCACCTTGTAAACGGCGGCGCAGACGTTGCCGATCGCTAAGCATTAGCTCACTTAACTGCGTAGATAATGCACTGAGAGGTGATTTCACGTTGCTCTTCCTTAATCGTTTTCTCTAATTCTTGTCTCTGCCGGGGCGATGCTCGCCGCCGAATCTGGCTCGATGGAGCCTAATCTACTTTCAAGGCACGAAATTTTTAAGCCGTGGATAGTAGCACATTGTCATAAACGGCTCTAATAGCACCATTTTGTCTTATTCAAGAAAATCGAATAAAGACCTCGAATATTTGCACTTTTCTCTTTGCAGATCACCGCATAAGATGTGACACATCAAGGGGCGTTATGTTGTCGCCCACTTCTAATCACTAAAGGAATTGGCAATGAGCAAAGTATTGGTTCTGAAATCAAGCATTCTGGCAGGTTATTCTCAGTCAAACCAACTGGCCGACCACTTCACCGCCGAGTGGCAGTCTGCACATCCAAGCGACAGTATCACCGTCCGCGACCTGGCTGCTCAACCGATTCCGGTTCTTGATGGCGAATTAGTCGGCGCACTGCGTCCTTCCGATGCTGCCCTGACCCCACGTCAACAAGAAGCCCTGACACTGTCCGACGAACTGATCGCCGAACTGCAAGCACATGACATTATCGTGATCGCTGCACCAATGTATAACTTCAACATTCCTACCCAGTTGAAGAACTACTTCGACCTGGTTGCCCGTGCTGGTGTGACGTTCCGCTACACCGAGCAAGGCCCGGAAGGTCTGGTGAAAGGTAAACGCGCTATCGTATTAACCAGCCGTGGCGGCATCCATAAAGGCACGCCAACCGATCTGCTGGAACCGTACCTGCGCGTATTCCTGGGCTTCCTCGGCCTGACCGACCTTGAGTTTGTGTTCGCTGAAGGCTACGGCTACGGCCCGGATGTGGCACAGAAAGCCACCGACGCGGCAAAAACTCAACTGTCTCAGTTGGTCACCGCATAAAGAATCCTTGTTCATACGAATAAGTGTTACCAACCTTGCCATTGATTGACTTGGTTTAATTATTGCGCGCCTTCCGGCGCGCTTTTCTTTATCTCATCGCCAGCCGCATTGTCCGACCTTTGCAGCAATTGCGTCGCCTCTTTATCCGCTTTGATGTGAATCTCATGTTCGATCTTCACGTTCATATTGATGGTGATCGGCTCTTTGGGCGCAGCCACTTCGATACGCGGCACGCATCCCGTCAGAAAAGCGACCGTGCAACCTACCGCCAGCAATGTCTCGCACTTGTTCATTGTTCTACCTTGAATTTATTCATTGGCCTGCTGCTCCAGCGTATCCCGCAAGTTATCGCCAAAACGCAAGCTGCGCCATAGCTGGAAGATATTCTCCTGATGGCGATAGTTGAGAATCACCTGGCGTTTCGCGCTGAGCTGCGGGTTTTTCCCCTGCACCTGCGACGTTAATGTCAGCTCGCCCTGATTGGTCAGGTCAAGCGTGGCATAGGAACGTCCAATTTCCAGATAGCGCAGCCAGCCAATCGCCGCCCCGCCTGCCAGATTTTTACTCGCTAACTCATCGGCCAGTTGGTTATCCAGCCGCAGCGTCAGGAAGCCATCATTGGTAATCCGTCCGCCTTCAATCAGCGTGGTCGGGTGATTAAAATTCAGCGGAAGCGTGCCGCTCACGCGCCCGGACAGAGCAAACTGCTTTTGCTTCAGCACCGTCATGAGTTCGCTAAGATCCACACTCTTAACGGTGAATAGCGCAGGTTCCCGCTGTGGCCAGCGTAGCGTAGACAGACCAATATGCCCATCCAATACATCCATATCGGCCTGAGACATAACCAGCGGCTGTCGCTCACTGTACGGGTAAAATCCCTGGAGATCGACGCGGATATTGCTCATCCGAAACAGGTTGTCCAGCACGTCAATTCGCAGCGCAACAGGCTGCTTGACGCCCAGTTGCCAGCGCTGATCTTTCAGACGATAAGGCAAGACAAAGTGGACGCCGCTAACTTCACCATCCTGTAGCCACAGTCCGCCATTTTTCACGACCCAATGTCCGCCCGCACTGAACCCTTCTTTACGTGCGGCAGAGAATGCCGCCTGCGCGTAAAACTGCCCGGCACGAATGTTCATTTTCAACAGCGGAGAAAGCAGAGGCTGAAACACCTTAAGCGGCTGTGTCGGCCACCACGCCCCCCGCGCAGTCGCTCTCCATCCCAGCGGCCACGCAGCCTAACCGGCCCGATATCTTCAGCCTGTAACTGCCCCTGTAGCTGGAAGTCATCCGGGCTACGCCCCTGCATCGTCAGCGTTAGCAACGAAGGCGGCAAGTAGCCCCCGTTGCTGAAGTGCGCCCGTTCGGAAGCCAGTTGCAGCGCACCTTGAAAATGTTCACCGGAACGAGCACGCTGCCACCGGATCGGCTCAGTGATCGTCAGGCGGGGCTGGTGTACCGTCACAATGCCATAACCCAACTGATCCAAGCCGCTCGACAGCTGGGTGACTTCTATCAGGGTATCCTGCCACTGGCCTCGACCAGCCACGTCCCACTGACCTTTCAGCGGCGGTAGCTGGCCATTGCCCCAATAACGCCATTGCCACTGCCCCTGATCCGGCCAGAAATCCTGTGCCTGACCGTCAAGGTGCAGGCTGAAACGCCCCCAGTATGCTTCCCGCGCTTTCACAATCGCCTGTAGTCGTCCATTCACGCCCGTCGCACTGACTCGGACGCCCGCCAGCGGCCAGCGTGCTTCTTCAAGATAAATTTGCGGCGCAGGCGTTCCCCAGGCACGCAGCAGCGCCCCGGGTAAAAGAGAAAGTTCGGGATTGAGAATAGAGCCCTGCAACACCCCCGGCAGCGTCGCCGTCAGGGAGAGTGCGGGTAAGTTTGCCTGCCCGGTAAGCTGAAAGCGCAATTCGCTGTTGAGCAGGCCAATATTGCCCGGCCCCAGCACCAACACGGCGTTCGCCTTGCCATTATGCCCTTGGGTCAGCATGTTCAACCGCGCATTAATCGTGGTGGCATCCAGCCCTTGTCGCCAGTGCTGTAATGTCATGGCTATCTGTCCGGAGAGGGGCTGATCGGCATAAGGCCAGCGCCAGACACCGTTAGTCACCTGAATCACCTCATCCGTCAGTTGCCACGGCAGCGATATCAGCGGTGTCTCATCATTCGCCGCATTCAGTACCAGTTCACCCGCTTGATGATGCCAATCCAGCAGGAGCGAAAGCGGATCGGGCGTTTGCCCTGAATCCAGTTTTCCGGTGAGCCGCCCCTGCACCGGTGCGGCATCCAGCGTATCGGCCAGCTCCATCTCACCACTGACTAGCAGGCGCGCGAACCCCGCTGGCGTTGCGATCATGCTCTCATGCAGGGTCAGACGCTGATCGTTCAGTTCTGCCTTAAACGCCAGTTGATCGCCCTGATAATCCAGCGTTTGTTGCCGCTTGCCGTCGCTGCTGAGTCGCACCTGTCCGGCGTAATCCTGCCAAGGCTGTAGCGTAAACGTCTTCACCTGAATATCGGCCGCAGGCAATCGCTGCTGCCATTGCGCCAACTGCGCCGCTGGCTCAGTGCTGCTGCTTGCTGGCACATACCGTAGGCAGTCGCTGTTTACCGTCACGGCATCAATATCGACATGCCATCGCCAGCTATCCCAACGCAGCGCCATATTCCGTACGTCAACGAGTGTGCACTCCCCGGCCATAAGACTGAACCCCGCGCTATGCAGCCCACCGCCCTGCCACCCAGGCGTCCCATTCACGGTCAAAGACATCTCCGTCGGGAGCCAGAGGTTAGCAAGGCGCGGTAGCCACTGCGGCAGTGCTCGCCAGGAAAGAAACAGCAAGGCGGCGAGCAGGAAAGCAACTGAAAGTGCACGTTTTTTAATCATTAGCGCGAGTTAAGCATCCTGTTCAATAGCGGTAAAATTCGTCCTGTATGACTCTGCCGATTATTCATTCACAAATCGCTCTTTTTGTTAACAAACAATCCTATCCAACTCACATTTACCACTATTGTGCGTACTTACTCATTACCCTTTCGTGGTAAAATGTTTAAGTGAGGTTATATTTTGTAATGAATCACGTTATCTCATCATGAACAAAGCGTTTACGGGTGGATATCAGGATTATCTCCTTCTGCCCGCATCGCCTTAAAAAAGCAATGAGCAACCTGAACCATTACCGCTATCCGCTGATTCATTGTCGTGGGTATGCCTCATGTTAAATCAGTATTCGGACACAGCATATCAAGGACTGCTTTATGCGTAATAACACCCCTGTAACCGACCGCCAACTCCCTCTTTCTGAAAAAACCAGACTCATGTCTGTCACCACGCCAGAAAGTCATATTACCTACGCGAACAAAGATTTTATTGATGTCAGTGGCTATACCACTGATGAGCTGATGGGGCAGCCCCATAATCTTATCCGACACCCGGATATGCCACCAGCCGCCTTCGCGGATATGTGGAAAACGCTGCGCGCAGGCAATATCTGGACGGGAATTGTGAAAAATCGGTGCAAAAATGGCGACCATTACTGGGTAAAATCCAGCACCACGCCGCTGAGAAAAGGCGGTGAAATTGCTGGTTATATGTCTGTGCGGACCGTTGCCTCACCCGAAGAAATTCGTCAAGCCGAGGCGCTCTATGCCAGTGCAAACGAAGGTAAACTGAAATATCGCACCTTCCATCATGGCCTGCTTATTTATACTGGGCCATTGCGCATCCTGAGTCTTTTTAAAACCATGCCGCTACGCTGGCGCATCCGCAGCTATTTTCTGCTCTTTAGCCTGCTTCCGCTCATCGCCGCCTATTCCCTGCTGGCGGGAACCGCATTGGCTTCCGTACTCTTCCCGCTGCTGATCGCCTGCTGTTTTGCCAGTGGTGAGCTTCTGGTACATCATGTTGCCCGTCCTATCGAGCAAATTCTGGCTCAGGCTATGCGTTCCGCCGCCGGACAGGCAGACAACCTGACGCAGCTTAATCGCGTGGATGAAATTGGCATGTTAATGCGCGCGGTAAATCAGTCCGGTATGAAT
This sequence comes from Pectobacterium polaris, assembly GCF_002307355.1. NCBI lineage: Bacteria > Pseudomonadati > Pseudomonadota > Gammaproteobacteria > Enterobacterales > Pectobacteriaceae > Pectobacterium > Pectobacterium polaris. Next base: position 3,803,052 of record NZ_CP017481.1, read on the forward strand.
TTCCGTACCTTCGTGGACGATGTGAACACCAATCTGAGCGAGCTGAAAAACGCCTGTAATGAGATCGCGCAAGGTAACCATACGTTGGCACAGTGTTGCGAGGAAACGGAAGAAAGCCTGCAACAAACTGCCGCCTCCGTGGAACAGCTGACTGCAACAATAAAAAGTAATGCGGAAGCTTCGCTTCAGGCCTCACTCTATACGCAGGATGTGAATCAGGCGGTGAACTCTGGTGAGCAGGCTGTCAGCCAGGTCTCCGATACGATGGAGACGATCACCCGTTCCAGCGAACGGATTACGGATATCGTCAGCGTGATGGATAATCTCGCGTTCCAGACCAATATTCTGGCCGTGAACGCCGCTGTTGAAGCCGCTCATGCTGGAGAACAGGGTAAGAGCTTTGCGGTGGTCGCCAGTGAAGTGCGTTCGTTGGCACAGCGTAGCGCCTCTTCTTCCAGCGATATCTCGACCATCATTGACGAAACGCTGAATAGTATTCGTACTGGTGAACAGCAGGTTTCGCACACGCATAAATCGATGAGCAATATTCTGTTGCAGGTTCAACACGTCACCAATTTGATGAATGAGATCAGCCTCGCAACGCAGGAACAATCTCAGGGGCTAGATCAAATTAATGAAGCGGTAAACCGCATCGATGAACTCACGCATCAGAATACCGCGTTAGCCAGTCAGTCGCATTCGGCCACCGATCACCTGCAACAGCAGATATCAAGCATGGTGCAGGCCGCCTCTGTCTTCAGCCTTTCTCGCTAGCTAATCTCATCTTCACGGGCGCTCACATCAGGGCGTCCGTCGCCCTGCTTCTTCATCATTTTTCCCTTTCTTTAACATGCGTTGGCCACAGTGCAAATTCGCAGAGTCATAATATACTTAACAAATGAATGCTTTTGGTCATCGGCGCGTGCTCTGGTAGCGAGTTGGGTTAGGCAACGATTTTTCTAAACAAAAATAACGATTTCCTAAAGAAAAAATAACGGGCGAAACTAGTAAGAATATATAAGTCTACTCGCTAAGTATTTCGTGAAGATTGCCGTTAATTAAATAGCACCCATCGCTTTCCGTTAGTTAATGGATCTAAAAAAATTACGTTTATGCTTGCTTATACTAAAAGGATCAATAAATGCGTAAGAATTTTCCGGTCAGTGATATTCAGTATTTATTAGATGAAAAAGCCAAACTGATGTCGGTTACCACCACCGATAGCCATATCACTTATGCCAATGACGATTTTATTGATGCCAGTGGTTACGACTTTGAGGAAATCCTCCACCAACCTCACAATATCGTGCGCCACCCAGACATGCCCCCGCAGGCGTTTGCCGACATGTGGGCGACGCTGAAGGCAGGTAAAATCTGGACGGCCGTCGTAAAAAACCGCCGCAAGAATGGCGATTATTACTGGGTAAAAGCCAGTACGACACCGCTAATGAAAGAAGGAAAAATAACAGGATATATGTCGGTACGAACCCGAGTTTCACAGGAAGAAATTCGGCAAACTGAAGCGCTTTACCATCAAATGAATGAGAATAAATTAAAGAACCGCCGACTCTTTCAGGGATTGCTGATTTATAAAGGGCCGCTAAAACTTCTTAGCTTATTTAACGTTATTCCCGTACGTTGGCGGATAAGAAGCTACGTATTCCTTTTCATGCTATTCGCACTACTTTTCTTACTGGCTACTCTTCCACTCACCACACCGCTATTAATTTTTGTTTTGGCGCTACTCGCTGGCGCGGTAATAACCAGTGAATTATTAGTCCAGCACTTGGCAAAACCACTGGAAAAGATTCTACGCCAGGCCATTAATTCCGCATCCGGGCAGGCAGATAACTCGTTTCAACTTAATCGCGTGGATGAAGTTGGCATGTTATTACGCGCCGTCAATCAATCCGGCATGAATTTCCGCACGTTTGTCGATGATGTCAACGGCAAGCTGGCCGAGCTGCGCCACGCCTGCGGCGAAATTGCTTCCGGGAATTACACGCTAAGCCAGCGCTGTGAAGATACCGCGCAAAGTTTGCAATCTACCGCGTCATCAATGGAAGAACTGACAGCGACGATCCAAAGCAACGCCTCAGCCTCTCAGCTGGCGACACGCTGTGCGAACGATGCCAATCAGGCCGTCGATGCGGGTGAGAAAGCGGTTAACCAGGTCACGGACACCATGGCGGTCATGACCCGTTCCAGCAAAGAGATCACCGACATCATCAGCGTGCTGGATAATCTGGCGTTCCAGACCAACATTCTGGCGCTCAATGCGGCAGTAGAAGCCGCTCACGCCGGAGAACAAGGCAAAAGTTTCGCCGTAGTTGCGGGGGAAGTCCGCATTCTGGCACAGCGTAGCGCCGCTGCCGCCAAAGACATCGCGGCAATTATCGACACCACAATCGCGAACATTCACACCAGCGATAAATTGGTCAGCCACACCAGCCAGTCGATGCACAACATATTGACTCAGGTGCAGCAGGTGACGCAGCTTGTGAATCAAATCAGCCTAGCGACACAAGAGCAATCGCAAGGGCTGGGGCAGATTAACTCGGCGGTGAACAACATTGATGAATTGACGCGACAGAATACCATTTTGGCGACACATTCCAGTTCTGCTATTAACAGCCTGGAACAGCAGATCTCCACGATGTCCGAAGCCGTGTCGGTTTTCAGTACGTCTCGCTAAAATCGGTCTTACGCTATTATTGCCTCTCAATTTCAAACCGTTACTGTCAGTCAGGTAACGGTTTGTCACCGCCCGATTTTCTGATAGCTTAACCTAAGGATTTTTCGGAGAAACTATCAATGAAACTGGCAATTTACAGCACTAAGCAGTATGACCGTAAATATCTGGAGCAGGTCAATCAGCAGTTTGGCTATGAGCTGGAGTTTTTCGATTTCATGCTGACATCGCGCACCGCGAAAACCGCCGCGGGCTGTCAAGCCGTCTGCATCTTTGTGAACGATGACGGTAGCCGCGAGGTATTGACCGAACTGGCTGCGTTGGGCATTAAAACGCTAGCGCTACGCTGTGCGGGCTTTAACAATGTCGATTTGGAAGCCGCTAAGGAACTGGGTATTCGTGTGGTGCGCGTTCCCGCGTATTCCCCTGAAGCTGTCGCCGAACACGCCGTCGGCCTGATGCTGACGCTTAACCGCCGCATTCACCGCGCCTATCAGCGTACTCGCGACGCGAACTTCTCTCTGGAAGGGCTGATTGGCTTCAATATGCACAACCGGACAGCGGGCATTATCGGCACCGGAAAAATCGGTATCGCCACGATGCGCATCCTGAAAGGCTTTGGCATGCGACTGCTGGCTTTCGATCCCTACCCGAACCCGCAGGCCTTGGAATTAGGGGCGGAGTACGTCGATCTCAAAACGCTGTACGCCAACGCGGACGTCATCTCCCTGCACTGTCCGCTGACGCCGGAGAATCATCATCTGCTGAATCAGGCGGCCTTTGCACAAATGAAAAACGGCGTGATGATCGTCAATACCAGCCGTGGTGGACTGATCGACTCACAGGCCGCTATCGACGCGTTGAAGCAGCAGAAAATTGGCGCGCTGGGTATGGACGTTTATGAAAACGAGCGAGATCTCTTCTTTGCCGATAAATCCAACGATGTGATTCAGGACGATATTTTCCGCCGCTTATCCGCGTGCCACAACGTACTGTTTACCGGACATCAGGCGTTCCTGACAGAAGAGGCGCTGATCAGCATTTCCCAAACCACGCTACAGAACTTGAAAGACATCAGCCAGAACGCACCTTGCGCAAATCTGGTTGCATCTTAAGTTTTCCTGCGGCAGTGCAGACTGCCGCAACACTCACCCTGCCGGACAACTTCCATTCATCAGCGATTGTTCACTACAACGCTTACCGTTGGCTAACTGACAGGCTCCCACGCTCGCACCATCAAGCTGCCGGGAAATCGCCATCGTCCCACCAATCAGCGTACAGTTGACGTCAACCGGCGAACTGCTTTTCAGCAACACCACGGTGCTTGTGTCATCATTTTGCGTGACGTTTTGCTGGGTAGCGGCAGCATTCTCACTATGATTACTGCATCCCGCCAGCAGAAGCGCAGCGGCAGTACATAGCCATGGCAATAATTTCATGTTTTGGCCTCGGATCGAGTAGAGCGAAGGTTCTGACACCACGTTTGGCATCAACACCCATCGAATAGACTTTTCAGACAAAGACTATATCTACCACACCGCACTTCGGCAACCGCCATAGTGTGGTAAACCGCAAGTTACTCATCTGACATCCACATCATAAGAGAGGCGACAAAGAATCGGCACCACGAATAAAATCCCGCGCTTTATTCATTTCTGGTGACCTCCCAGATGTTTGCTTTTAGACTCTGTAGTCACACAACACGCTTATTTTCACAAAAAAACCACCGAAGGTGGCCGATACTGATTTTATGGTATAAAAAACCGGAGCAGCTTTTTAAGGCATATTCCGGTGTTTTCGAGAATTCAGCGAGTATTAATTAAGAGCGAAAGTAACAGACCTTCGATTAGAAACCGTATTTTTTATCAGTCACAAACTTTGGAGCCACCCAATTAGGTCCTTTTACGACTGTGCCATTCTTGTCTTCAAGAATGCCCTTGTGGAAAAGCTCATTGTATTTGGCGGAAAGTTCGCCGCTAGATATAACGTCGAAATTAGTATAAGTATAAAGTCTATCCAATTGCTTATAATCCGATGTTAATGCGAAAATCGTAAGAACATCTTCCAATGTTTCATTTTGGATAACTTCTATCATATTAGCCATTTTTCCCTCCTAACTAGATCGTAAAACCCAGCCTTAACCGTGAGATGAGTGAAGTAAACCCTCTCAGTTTTCCACAGCCGAAGCATCAAACCATCGCTATGTAGTGGGATAATTTCCCTCTAAGACGAACAAAAAGCAGCAACGCCCCCCTCACCCACAGGGTAATTCTGGAACACCGCTGTAAAACGATCTGGCATTCGTCGCCGTAATCCGTACCATACACGCCATGATCGTGCAGACCGTATTGGCGTCTGCGCTGAACCGTTTTCCATCCGCAACGCCTTTTGCAACGAGCACAGATAAAAATGTCAGAAAATCAACAAACTAACCAGAAACAACAATACAATTTGAACAAATTGCAAAAGCGCCTGCGGCGTAACGTCGGCGAAGCTATCGCTGATTTCAATATGATTGAAGAAGGCGACCGCATCATGGTGTGCCTGTCCGGCGGGAAAGATAGCTTCACCATGCTGGAAATTCTGCGCAATCTGCAACAGAGCGCGCCGATTAATTTTTCTCTGGTTGCGGTGAATCTGGATCAGAAGCAGCCGGGGTTCCCGGAGCACGTTCTGCCGCAGTACCTTGATAGCATCGGCGTGGAATACAAGATCGTCGAAGAAAATACCTACGGGATTGTGAAAGACAAAATTCCAGAAGGAAAAACCACCTGTTCACTGTGTTCACGCCTGCGCCGCGGCATTTTGTATCGTACCGCGACGGAGCTTGGCGCAACAAAAATTGCCCTTGGTCACCACCGTGACGATATTCTGCAAACGCTATTCCTGAACATGTTCTACGGCGGAAAACTGAAAGGCATGCCGCCGAAACTGATGAGCGACGACGGTAAGCATATCGTCATCCGCCCTCTTGCCTACTGCCGTGAAAAAGATATCGAACGCTTTGCTGAAGCTCGCCAATACCCGATTATTCCGTGCAACCTGTGCGGTTCGCAGCCAAATCTGCAACGTCAGGTGATTAAAGATATGCTGCGCGATTGGGACAAGCGTCACCCCGGCCGTATTGAGACCATGTTCAGCGCCATGCAGAATGTTGTGCCTTCTCATCTTGCCGATCATGCGCTGTTCGATTTTAAAGGCATTCGTCACGGTAGCGACGTGGTAGATGGTGGCGATCTCGCTTTTGATCGTGAAGAACTGCCGTTGCAGCCCGTTGGCTGGCAGCCGGAAGACGATGACGACGCGCCGTCAATGACACGCCTTGACGTGCTGGAAATAAAATAAGCGCGATATTCCTGTGAGGGAATGGCATTACCATAAAGAATAGAGACACGGTGGCAAGAAGCAGCGGTTGCTGTTTCACCACCGTGTTTTTTATTGCCATTTTCTGCCGCGTAGCGCGCCGCTATCGGTCTTGCGGTGGTTCAGTGACAGGTTCGTGTTCCGGCCCTGTCGGCGGCGGATCAGGAATGGGCGGTGGATCGGGGAGCGGACGAGGTATCGGATCGTTCGGTATAATGGGAATCGGTTCAACCGGAACCGTGTCAGCTTGCAGATAATCCGTTGCGTCTTGAGTGAGCATATTTTCCTCCTCGGTGTTGGATAATGTTGAGGCAAATCCAGCTACTGAAGCAGTACAGACATGCGTTACGGCTGGTCAAATAGCACCAGCGGTTCCCTTTAAGCATAGTAAGCTAATGAATAAAATGCCAAAGGCATTTTATAACGTCGTCTGCGGGATGACGGAAAAGGTCAGGATCGAGGGATAAAAAAATGCCGACAAAACTGTCGGCATGGTGTGAATCAATTGTGCTATGCAGTAATTCAAAAAAGGAAGTAAGACAATATGGAGCGCAACGCCCATCGCTTGACGTTGCATTCACCTGCGGGAATGATAGTGCCGCACAACAGGGTAAAAAATGTTGATATTGCTCAATTTACGCGTGGTTTTTTAGCCGTTCGCGACAGTTTGTGATTATCTGCGCACCCGCTCGCCGCAAGTCGTTATAGCCATTTACTGCGTTTTAACCACCATGCAACGCCGCCCACCAATATCACCAACATCAGGCAGAACGTGAAAAAACCAAACGGCGCATCACCGCCGGGAATTCCCCCTAAGTTGACGCCAAATAAGCCGGTTAAGAACGTCGTCGGCAGGAAAACCATCGCCAAAAGCGACATCGTATAGGTACGGCGGTTCATCGCTTCAGTCATCAACGCAGTAATTTCATCCGACAGTACCGTGGTGCGCGCAATACTGGCGTCCAGATCCTCCAGCCCGCGCCCTAATCGATCGGCAATTTCCTGCATTCTGCGGCGATCGTCATCCTGCATCCAGGGCAGTTTCTCGCCGGAAATACGCGAGAAGACATCGCGCTGTGGCGTCATATAGCGGCGTAACACGATAAGCTGTTTGCGAATCAGCGCCAGCTCGCCGCGCGGTGGAATCTTTTGCTCCAGCAAATCCTCTTCCAGATCGATGATTTTCTCATGCAAATCATCAATAAATTCGCTGGTATGATCGGTCAACGATTCCGCAATGGAAACCAGCCAGCTTCCGCTGTCCGTCGGGCCATTGCCTTCCTTCAGATCGGTAAGAATCTCGTCGATAGCCAGAACTTTACGGCGTCGAGTGGAAATAATCAGTTTATCGGTAATAAACACCCGAACGGCCACAAGCTGATCCGGTCGCGCATTGGCATTCAGGTTAATGCTGCGCAGCGTGATCAACGTACCTTCCCCTAAGCGCGTGACTCTGGGGCGGGCGCTTTCCCCCGCCAGTGCATTGCGTACGCTATCCGGCACCAGCGTCGTTTTATTCAACCAGCGCACGCTGGCAGGCAAGGTAGAATCCAGGTGTAGCCAGCAGGGTTTCTCGCTGTTAACCACATCCTGCTCGCCAATCGGGGTCACGCCCCCCTTTCCATCCAACTGATACGCATGAACCGCACCGCTGTGTTGCAACTCTTTTCCTGCCAAGGATTCCACGTCTTGCCTCCAACGGTTTTGCTATCACTTTTTGCTATCAGCGTTGCTCTCTGCCAGCCGGAGCGACCATCACGATCGCTCCGGCTTTATCGCCACATCATTCGATGTATTAATACAGTACTTAATGCTTTTCGATGTAAAGCATGTGGCTGTACGCCACGTCTTCAGGGTTAGTAATCGGGTAGCCCTTCACCCACGGTTTGATCAAGCGTCCGTTGGTATATTGATAGATCGGCGCAATCGGTGCTTCATCCACCAAGATCTGCTCTGCCCGGTTGTAGTCCGCATTCAGTGCCTGCGGGTTAGTCTGATTACCCGCTTCATCTAGAACACGATCGTAATTCGCGTTTTTAAAGCGCGCGATATTCCCGCTGTGGTGCGAGGCAAGCAGTGAGAGGAATGTCGACGGTTCGTTGTAGTCACCGACCCAGGAGGCCCGCACGACGTCAAAATTACCGCTATTACGGCTGTCGATATAGGTTTGCCACTCTTGATTGGATAAACGCACGTCTACCCCCAGCGTTTTCTTCCACATGGAGGCCACGGCAATCGCGATCTTCTGGTGGCTTTCTGACGTGTTATACAGCAGCGATAATTTCAGCGGATTATTGGGGCCGTAGCCTGCTGCTGCCATCAGCGCTTTTGCCTGCGCATCCAGCTCATCCTGAGAATACTGCTGCAACAGACTTTCCGTCGGTTTGAAGCCCGCGGTGACGTCCGGCGTAAAGTGCCAGGCCGGTTTTTCCCCCGTGCCCAATACTTTTTCCGCAATAACTTTACGATCGATGGCGTAAGACAGCGCTTTTCGCACTCGTACGTCATTGGTCGGCGCACGCTGCGTGTTAAACGCGTAATAATAGGTGCCAAGCTGATCCGGCGTATAAACCTGGCCGGGCAAGTCTTTCAGCAGCTTCTGGTACAGGTTTTTAGGAAACGACTCGGTGATATCGATATCGCCGGACAGATAGCGCTTCGTCGCATTCGATTCCTGATTGATCGGAACAAAGGTCACCTTTGTCAGGCGCGTGTTAGCGTTATCCCAATAATATGGATTCTGCGTGAGCACCAGCTTCTCATTAACAACGCGCTGATCCAGCTTAAACGCGCCATTGCCAATCAGATTGCCTGGCTTCGTCCAGTCGTTCCCGAATTTTTCTATCGTAGCCTGATGCACCGGAAACAGGCTGAAATTCGCCGTCAGGCTGACAAAATAAGGCACGGGCTTGCTGAGCTGCACTTTCAGCGTGTGATCATTGACGGCCGTCACGCCAAGCTGATCGACGGGCAACTTGCCCGCGAGAATCTGTTCGGCGTTTTGAATCCCCGCCAGTCGGGCAAACCAGGCGAACGGCGAGCTGTTTTCAGGGGTGACCAGACGACGCCAGCTGTAGACAAAATCATTCGCCGTAACGGGTTCACCGTTAGACCAGCGGGCATTATCACGCAGGGTAAAGATAAACGTGCGGTTATCGGTCGTCTGCCAGCGCAGCGCTACGCCCGGGACCAGGTTCCCCTGCGCGTCCTGATTGACCAGCCCTTCAAACAGATCGCGTGCCACCTGAGCTTCCGGCAACCCCACCGCTTTTATCGGATCGAGGGAAGCCGGTTCATCTTTAATGTGGCGAACGATTTCTTGTTTCTCAGCCAGAACCGTTCCCGCCGGAACCTGCGCCGCAACGGCATTGCCCGTCATGGCCGCCATCAACGCGGCATAAAATGCAGAATATCCATAGTGCATGATGATTTGACCTGAAAGCGTAATGAATTGATTGAAGAATATAATAGTCAGAAATTAGCGCTATCATCCAGCGATACCCCCGCAATTTGTCAGCTTGCATCGCCGTTTGCGTCTCCGGGCCGATTTTTTTATGATGAAACGCATAGGTAACCACAGGGCGATAACATGGAAAACCCGATCATTCCTCTTCAGGCACGCCGGCAACGAGGCAATCTACCGTCGCTGGGCGAACCGTATGGGAAATCGCTGCTGGGCGCGCCGCTGCTGTATTTCCCAGCCGAATTAGCCCCTTCAGAGAGCGGGCTGATTATTGCCGGTACACACGGCGATGAAACCGCAGCAGTCGTGGCGCTGTCCTGCGCGCTGCGTACCCTCTTTTCAGGCCAGCGTCGCCATCATGTGATTCTTGCAGTGAACCCGGATGGCTGTCAGTTGGGGCTGCGCGCCAACGCCAACGGTGTCGATCTCAATCGCAATTTTCCGGCCAGTAACTGGCAGCCGGGGAAGACGGTCTATCGCTGGAATAGCGCCGCAGATGAACGCGATGTCGAGCTATCCACGGGCGAAACGGCAGGTTCAGAGCCGGAAACAAAAGCCCTTTGCACGCTGATTGAGAAACTTAATCCTCACTGGGTTGTCTCTTTTCATGAGCCACTCGCCTGTATTGAAGATCCACATCGTTCCGAACTGGGTCAATGGTTGGCGCAGCGGTGCGAACTGCCGTTAGTATCGAGTATCGGTTACGACACGCCTGGCTCTTTCGGAAGTTGGTGCGCCGATCGTTCGCTTCATTGCATTACCGCTGAGCTTCCGCCAATCTCGGCTGATGCCGCCAGCGAATGCTACCTAAAAGCGATGGTGGCGTTGCTAAGCCAGCAATTTTAATCGTAATTTTTATACCAATGTTGCTAATGTTGCCCTAAACTGAGCAGCGTGTTAATCACCTGTAATTAAGGACGCAAACATGTCACAGAACGTACATTTTCAAGGCAATCCTGTGCCAGTAGCAGGGTCATTCCCAGCCAAAGGAAGCAAAGCCCCAGCATTTACTCTGGTGGCTAAAGATCTGTCTGATACCCCGCTGAGCAACTATGCTGGCAAGCGAAAAATCCTGAACATTTTCCCAAGCATCGATACCGGTGTTTGTGCCGCGTCCGTGCGCAAATTCAACCAACTGGGTTCTGAACTGGATAACACCGTTGTTCTGTGTATTTCTTCCGATCTGCCGTTCGCGCAGTCCCGCTTTTGCGGCGCGGAAGGTCTGAACAACGTTGTTGTGCTGTCTACCCTGCGTGGCGGTGAGTTCAAAGAAAGCTATGGCGTTGCTATCGCCGATGGCGCGCTGAAAGGTCTGACCGCTCGCGCGGTTGTCGTACTGGATGAGAACGACAACGTGCTGCACAGCGAACTGGTGAACGAAATCACCACTGAACCAGACTACGACGCAGCACTGGCTGTTCTGAAATAAGCTAAGCTACGCTGAATTACATGAAAAACGGCTGCGCAAGCAGCCGTTTTGTTATTCTGACTTAGGATCAAGAAGGGTTAGCAATCCATTGATAACGAATCGGCCGATCCTGTTTGCTAATAACGCCTTCATCAACAGCCCGCTGTAACCAGACAGTAAGCTGCGATTTGTGTAGCGCAGTGAGACTGATGAGTTCATCCAGGCTTACCGCTTCTACCGCCAGCCGACTGAGTTCCTGTAAAAACAACGTGTAAAAATCAATGGGCTGATCCGACAGTGCTGTTTGCGGCTCCTCGCGTAAAACTAGGCTACCTTGCCTCCCCAGGGCAACGGACGTCGATACAGAGTTAACCTGCTCGAGTAATCCGGCAACACTCAAAGATCGCCAGTCCATATCACACCAGCGCCCCCCTGCAATAACCAGATCTGCGTTGCCCGCAGACTCTTCGTCTGTTGGCTTTACCCACAGCGGCACCCAGCCTTTCTTCAGGTTTTCCTGCGCGCCGCTGAACGTCCCCCCATTTTTACCTGAGTGAACGACCAAGGCACTTTCAGCAAGGCAATAAATGTATTTATTCCTCGCCATCGCATTGCCTGTACTGAAACCTGCTTCAGGGTGGAAAGGAGACACTAATACCGCCCGCCCTTCCATCAATCCTTTACGCCATTTCGTACTCGTACTCGCCTTAAGCAAACTATCGGCCATCACGCCGATGACAACGCCCCCCTGACTCATGGCACCCAGCATCGCGGTTTCATCCACGCCTCTGGCCCCACCAGAAACGATGGCAATATCGTCAGCAGCGGCCTGTATACCAACCTGATGTGTAAACGATAAATCCATAGCATTAGCATTACGCGAACCGACCACCGCCAGCCCACTGGTATTTAATAGCGTACGGTTACCACAGCCGAATAATACGGGGGGAGAATCACTTTTCAGCCGCTGCTTTAAACGTTTCGGATAATCATAATCTGAACGCGTAACGACCCATAATCCCGCCCTTTGCCACTTTTCAATTGCCAGAGCCAGACTATGTCCTCGGCCCAGCAGTTGAACAATCCGGGCAACGCTCACGCGTGAATCATGCCAACCGCTGAGCTGCGCGGTAGGGTCCGGCATAAGGAGATCCGCAGGGCTCAGTGATTTTTCTTTCAACCACAATGCAAAGCGCCCCCACTCCGTATTGGTGAGTGGCTTGAGGTCGTCAACACTTGCCTTGCTGAAATAACAGGTCAAAAGCAGTGTCGCTTGTGCCGTGGGGGATAAATTCATGCATCACTCACCGAAGCAGACGCGAGCGCGGCCGGATAAACACAGCCACTACCCGCTTGTTGTAATAAGGCAGCAATCACCGCCAACGTCCAGCCAGAATCAACAATATCATCAATCAACAACACCGCACCTTCTGGTATCGAGGGGATGACAGCAAACGCACCGTCCAGATTACGGCACTGGTGGAAGCGGTTTTGTTGACCTTTCTGTGGCTGGTTGTCACGTATTTTATGAATAGCATCCACAAACGGTAGGTTCAACCGTTCTGCCAGACGCCGAGCAAAGTCAGGTACCAATACAGGATGATTAAGTGAAGGCACACAGCAGACCCATTCAGGTCCGGGTTCGGGCTGCCAGCGTTGTTGAATCATCTCCGCCATCGCTGTAACCAATTCGTCACTAAAACGGCCTGCATATTTATTATCTGCCACTCTCCTTCCCCATCCCGCATCACCCCAGCGGGACAAGACACGTCCTTCTTGAGCACGCAAATTCTGCGCTAAATTCCCGCGAAAACCGTACTCAATAAAAGCATTAGCGGCGACCTGTATATTTGGCCGAATGATAGCTTCAGCCTGTTTGAGAAATGTTCCTGCGCGATGAATAAGCTCAGCATTAAGCGAAATAGCGACCACAGAACGTCCAAGGCAGGAAGTACACTGACCACACGGCGTCGTATCTCGGTCATCCAGTGCGTGGCGCAAAAATGTCATCTTGCAACTCGTCGCCGCCAGATATGCCTGCATCTCCTGCCATTCCCGTTCTCGTTGCCCGGTAAGATGAGCAATACGGGCACGATCCATCGCATAAGGGATAGGCGTCCTACGCCACTTCTGGTCAATTTTTATCACGGGTGCCGGGCTATCGACGCTGAGAAATTTCAAAACTTTCTCGATCTGCCCATAACGCAGGTTGGTTTGTTCTTCAATTTCTCGCAATGTCAGGCCATCCGCATTTGCAAGCGCCTGCATAATTTCAGTCACTTGCGTCTCCGCAGGAAAAGCCGATCCCCTGAAAAATTCGTGAATCTCTCTATCTTCAACACCAGACATCAGGATACCGACAGCTCGCTCGATACCGCGTCCGGCGCGCCCCACCTGCTGGTAATACGCAACAATCGATCCCGGCATCTGATAATGAATCACAAAACCCAGATCGGGTTTATCGTATCCCATGCCGAGCGCCGTCGTCGCCACGAGCACCTTAATCTGATTATTAAGCAACAATGATTCAAGGTGTTGCCGATATCCATCTGAATCAGTTTTCCCTGCCGACGTCATAAAATCGTCATGCGTTACACCGCTGTAATAAGCCCGCGCGACGATACCCGACTGATTGAGCCAGCGAGAAACCATCTCCGCATCGCGCTGCGTCAGCACATAAACAATTCCTGTCCCTTGTAGGGTTGGAATCGCCTGTACCAGCCATGCCAGACGCGATGATTGGTCAGGTAATCTCATCGTCTGTAACGACAGGCTTTCACGAATGAGTGAGCCACGCTGAATGCGAATGTTACCTAGTTGAGCCTGAATATCCTCAACCACGCGATTATTGGCGGTGGCCGTCGTACCCAGCACGGGGGTATTAGCGGGCAATTGACGAAGAATATTCACAATGCGCCGATAGTCTGGCCGGAAATCATGTCCCCAATCCGAAATGCAGTGTGCTTCGTCAATCACCATCAGGGCAATACGGTCGGCAATGGGCTGCAATACCGTGTCAACAAATGAATCATTCGCCAGACGCTCAGGTGAAATCAATAAACAATCAACCTGATTGCTGATGATACGTTGCGCAACGCTATTCCAATCATCTCTATTGGTCGAGTTCAGCGTTTCCGCCACAATGCCTAATCGCCCAGCAGAATCTATCTGGTTGCGCATCAGCGCCAACAGAGGCGACACAATAATAGTGGGCCCCATGCCACGATCGCGGAAAATTTTCGTACTGATGAAATAGACCGAACTCTTTCCCCAGCCAGTTCGCTGTACTACCAGTAATTTCTGCTGGCGGTTAACCAGCGCGTCAATCGCTTCCCACTGCCCGTCACGAAACTGTGCGGCGGGGTCAGCGAGTGCAGTCTGTAGCAGTTGTCGAGCCTGTTCTTGATCCATAATCACTCCGTTGATTAATCAAGTCCCGCAGCATACATACCCATCGCCGCGATTATTCCTCGTCGTCCCCCGCCGGTTTGCGTTGGCTGAGTCCATATTCCCGCAGTTTGTTGGCTATCGCCGTGTGCGATACGCCTAACCGTTTCGCCAGTTTGCGTGTACTTGGATAAGATTGATAAAGGCGGGTCAGCACGGAACGCTCGAAGCGTTTGTTGATGTCATCCAGCGAGCCATCAAGCAGGGTTTCATCTTGCGGCGCATCAATCGAAAACGCTGGGAGATCGATATCCTGCATATGCAGTTCGTTACCTTCCAACTGCGTTAGTGCGCGATAAATGGTATTTCGTAACTGCCGAACGTTACCCGGCCAGCCGTACTGCGGCAGGAAATGCTCCACATCTGCGGCCAGTTTAGGCCGTGGAATCCCCTGTTCATCGGCAAAACGCGCCACGAAAAGCTCTGCCAGCGGCATAATATCCGCCGGACGCTCGCGCAACGGCGGTAACATCAGCGAGAGCACATTGAGACGATAATAAAGATCCTCCCGGAACTCGCCGCGCTGCACCAGCTCCAACAGGTTTTTCTTGGTCGCGCAAATCACCCGCACGTCCACATGGACTTCGTGATCTTCACCGACGCGACGGAATGTCCCATCATTCAGGAAACGCAGCAGTTTAGTCTGCATCTGCGCCGACATTTCACCGACTTCATCCAGCAGAACCGAACCACCGTTCGCCTGTTCGAAGAAGCCTTTCTTGCCTTCCTGCGCATTGAGATACGCGCCGGGCGCATGGCCGAATAGCTCGCTCTCCATCACGTCATCGGGTAACGCCGCGCAGTTCAGCGCCAGGAACGGGTTCTTGCCGCGCGGCCCGCGCAGGTGGCAGGCGCGCGCCAGCATATCTTTGCCCGTCCCCGTGTCGCCCACGATCAGCAACGGCGCGTCCAGCATCGCTAATTTGCGCGCCTGCTCAACCACCTGACGCATTTTCGGGCTAACGGCCACGATGTGATCGAACTCATTTTCATCATTCACGGCGAGATTCTGCAACTGGCGGCCCATGCGAGCGGCCGATTTCAGCATCACCAATGCGCCCGCCGTTGCCACTTTACCGGCATCATCTTCCAGACGGACCGGCGTCATTTCCAGCAAGAAATCCTGGCCGCGAATCACCACACGCTCTGCGACGACAGCGCTGTTCTTTTCCAGCCAACTGGCGAAATTGAAACCGGGGATCATGCTGCCAATCGTCAATTCGCTGATGGTCTCTGACGATTGTTCAAACAGCGCCAGCGCGGCGGGGTTAAACAGCTCCAGCTTTCCTTTCATATCCAGCGAAAATACCGGTTCAGGCATCGATTCCAGCAGCGCATTCAACGCCCGATGCTCGCGCTCAGACGGCATGAACGCCACAGTACGCACATCGCTGACGCTTTCAATACGGCGGATTTCCGTCATCAGCAGACGGAAATCATCAAAATCGAGGGTGGCAAAGTTGAGGTAGATACGACCAATAGACGCAATTTCAATGCCGCGTAAATCAATATTGCGTGACGCAAGTAGATCTAACAGTTCACGGACCATACCAATGCGGTCTTCACAAATCACTTCCAGATGCATCAACGGCTACCTTCTTCAAGAGACACGACATGGCTATTGCTACTGATAATACCCTTTCGTTTGCACAGGATGAAGTAAGGTGGCAGCAAAAGTTGACACATCTGTACGTTTTTTCCACGTCAATGACGAAACGGGGTTAAGACAGCGGTGTCGTTGCCATCGCCACAATGGTTCGAATGCCTTCCAGATAGTTACCGAGGCGTAAATTCTCATCAAAACTATGCTGATTATTATCGGCATTCACCAGAGGAACGATGACGTAAGGCACTTTCAATACGCTGACCGCGCCGCTCATCGGCAGCGTCCCGCCCATCATACGATTCTTCTCCGGTGCGATGCCGCGTGGTGCGGTTGTAGTCGCCACTGCCCAGTGCCCCAGTGGGGAATCGATCTCAGTTCTGGCCGCATAGGCGCTGCTCGGATAGGCCGTCAGGCTAAGGGAAATCAGATGCGGATACTGCTCGCGTTCGGCCTGCGTAGGCGTTTCACCGGCAATGATATGAAAGCCTTTGCTGGCGATATACTGGCGTAACAGCGCATACATATCATCCGGCGGCGTCTCGGGCACGGTGCGAATATTCACGCTGGCCGTCGCGGTTGACGGAATGGCGTTCGAGGCTTTTTTGCCCGTGTCGCCCGCTTTAATGCCGAGAATATCCAGCGAAGGATATTGCACCGCCTCTGCCGCATTGCTGGCAACCTTCTCTAACTGAGCAACACCAAAGCGTTTCTCCAGCGCGCCAGCGGGTGGCGCGGTCTCTGCGACTTGTTTTTTATCGCTCTCGCTAAGCGTGACTCGGTCATAGTAACCGGGGATCGTGACCTTACCGTCTGCATCTTTCATGCTGGCCAACAGCGTAGCCAGATTTTGCACCGGATTGGGAATGACATTGCCATAACCGCCGCTGTGCGCCGCCGCGTTCGCACCGAAAACCGTCATATCGATCTGGATTGACCCACGATTGCCAAAGTTGATGCCAGGGTGATTGCTGGATGGCATTGCGCCGTCATAAATCACCATGCCGTCACTTTTCAGTAGCGTCAGATTGTCGGCCATCACCGTCGTCAGGCCGGGCGAGCCTTTTTCCTCTTCGGAATCCAGCAGCACTTTGATATTGACCGCAGGTTCAACGCCTTTATCTTTCATTGCGTCCATAGCGGCGAGAAACATCACGATCGGCCCTTTATCATCGGCCGATGCTCGGGCAAAGAGGCGCCATTCTGGATTGATATCCCCTTTCAGAAGACGTGACTCAGGCAGCGTCTGCCATTTGCCCGCAGCGTCTTTTTCTTTCAGCACGGGCTGCCACGGCGGCGTTTGCCATTCGGCCGGATTCACAGGCTGTCCGTCAAAATGCATGTAGAACAAGATGGTTTTACGATCGGCTTTTGGCGTGCCCAGCTCAGCATAAACAAGCGGCTTATCACCATTTGCAAGCTTTTTCGTGGTGAAACCGCGCTTCTGAAAAGCCTTTTCCAGCCAGTCGGCATTGCGCTGGATATCCGCAGGCACAGCGGCATCATTTGGCAACATGAGTAATTCGAGATATTCAGGGAAGCTGTGTTGCGCGTAACGTTCAGCATCGGCGGGTGCCAGTACCAGCTGTGCGCTGGCAGGTAAGCAGAGAATGGCTGCCGACAGCGACAGGGCCGCCAGCGTCAATTTTTTACCGGGAATCATAAAAACGTCCTGTTATACAGAAATGAGGAGTTTTTATCCTACACACGATTCTGTAACAACGGTACTGTCTGCCGAAGTAGCACGCGGCTTGTGCCGCATTTCCCCATTAAGCAACGATAAAACGACGATGGCACACTGCCTGCACCATCGTCTTCGGCCCTAACGCCCTTTTTGCAGCGTTTCTTTCACCTGACTAATCAGTTCGCGGCGGAAATCACCGAGGCGCGGTTTGTCATCCAGCCACGGCAGCGGGCGGCACAGTTCCATCGCTTTGATACCCAAGCGCGCGGTCAGCAACCCTGCTCCAATGCCCTGTGCAGCGCGAGTTGATAGCCGCGCGGCAAGATCCTGCGACATCCAGTCCATGCCAATTTCCCGCACCAGCTCCGATGCGCCGGCAAACGCGATATTGACCAGCACCAGCCGAAACAGGCGAATGCGGCTGAAATAGCCAAGTTCGATGCCGTACAGCGCGGCAATACGGTTAATCAACCGCAGGTTGCGCCAGGCGATAAATGCCATATCCACCAGCGCCAGCGGGCTGACGGCGATCATCAAGGTGGATTCCGCCGCCGAGCGGCTAATTTCACGCCGCGCCTGCGTGTCCAGTACAGGCTGAACCAGACGCGCATAAAGCTCCAGCACTTCGCGGTCGTTGTGGGTTTCATGCAGCGAAGCCTGCCAACGCTGTATCGCCGGATGGCCACTATCCAGCCCCGCCTGTCGCGCCAGCTTTTCACAGAATTCGCGCCCGCGCCCCACGCCGTGGCTATGTAACAGATCGCGGGCCACGTCGCGCTCTTCCGCACGTTCCCGCAAGCGATAGAGCCGCCGCCACTCGACGGCCAGCGAGCCGACGCCCGCTGCTACAATCAGGCTGCCTGCGGTAATGCCGCCCAGTGCGATCCAGTCCTGCTGTACCCAGGCGGTATGCAGCGACTGCACGCCCTGCGCCAGCGCGCTAACACCAAACAGCCCGATTCCTGCCATCACCATACGCCGCCACAGGCTCCGCTTTGGTCGCAGCGCCGCGCTGATCGCCTCTTCCGCCGCGCCTTCTTCCGGTACTTCTTCTTCGCGGCTGATCGGGGAAAACGGCGTGCCGCTCTGCTCGTCAAACGCCAACCCGGCACGCAGCTGCGGCTGTGGCTCTTGCGGTGAAACGTCATCGAACGTGACGCGAGGTTTCAGTGGTTCGCTCATCGCAATTTATCCTTTAACAGAAAGTCCATGACCGTATCCAACCGGATATGCGGCAACGGCGTGTCTACCGTCATTTCTCGCGGACGAAATTGATCGAAATGGAAGCCCTGCGTTTGCCAGAATGCCGCACCCGGTAAACGCGCGGGCACTTCACCGGGGTAGACCGTCAGCGGCTGACCGTCGCTGAGCCGATGCCCTTTCAGCGCCGGAATTTTCTGGCCCTGATGATCGACCACCCCGCTCTGCGTTGACTGGATCGACGCAATGCCTTCACAGCGCATATCGATGCCTTCAAACGCCGCGTTCTGCCACGCTTCCTGCACCAGTTGCTGAAGCAACGACACCAGATTGGCGTGCTGGTCGGCGGTAATGTGATCCGCTTTACTCGCCGCAAACATCAGCTTGTCGATGCAAGGCGAGAACAAACGCCGGAACAGCGTGCGCTTCCCGTAATGAAAACTTTGCATCAGTTGGGTCAGCGCCAGCCGCATATCGTTAAACGCATGAATTCCGCTATTGAGCGGTTGCAGGCAATCGACCAGAACAATCTGCCGGTCGAAGCGTACGAAGTGATCCTTATAAAATCCTTTGACGACCGACTGACAGTAATAGTCAAAACGCTTGCGCAGCATGCCGATGTTGGTTTTCTCATCCGCCTGCGCCAGTTTGGCTTCACCGATCTGATTCACCTGCGGCCAAGGGAAGAATTGCAGCACCGGTGCGCCCGCCAGATCGCCCGGCAGCACAAATCGACCCGGTTGAATAAAGTGCAGCCCTTCCTGCTTGCAGCGGTGCAGATAGTCAGTGTAAGCCTGCGCCACTTCGGCAAGCTGATTTTCATCCGCCGGGGCCAGTGGGTCGACTTTCTCACACAGCGCCAGCCAGGGTTTGGCCCACTCGGTGCGCCCCCCTTGCAGCAAGCCGCTCATCTGCTGTGACCAGCTCAAATAGGTCTGCTCCAGCAGCGGCAGATCCAGCAGCCATTCGCCGGGGTAATCGACAATTTCCAGATAGAGCGTCGAGGTGTCTTTGAAATGACGCAGCAGCGAATCCTTGGAACGATAGCGCAGCGCCAGACGAATCTCACTCACGCCGCGCGTCGGCGTCGGCCAAGCCGGCGGGGAACCATACAGCGCGGCCATGCCTTCATCATAGGCGAAGCGCGGCACGCCCAAATCGCGCTGCGGCACACGCTTCACCCCCAGCAGACGCTCTTCGCGCACAGGGGAAAACATCGGCAAATGGGCACCGCTGTGGGTGTTCAATAATTGATTAACGAACGCGGTGATAAACGCGGTTTTGCCACTGCGGCTCAACCCAGTGACGGCAATCCGCAGGTGGCGATCTACGCCGCGATTGACCAGAGAGTTAATTTCGTTCTGTAGTCGACTCATCGAATGAACCATCACTCCTTTGGTTGGGAGATATATGTAGTTGAGAACTGTATGTCGTTGAGAACCATATATCGCTGAGAGAGATATCGTATCAATATAATAAAATCCGACAAACGCCTCACGCCAACATAAGTTCAACCACGCTCACCTATCTCATACCGTATTTTTACCGCCAAAATGTAAAGAAACGATAATTTTAAGACAACTCTTAGCAAGCAATAAGACAACTCTTAGCAAACAAATTGTTAACGTATACAACCTGAAATTGTACCAAGTAACCAATTGTTTCTGGAAACGAATGGTGTCCCAATAACAATTAATAATTCAGGTTAATTCATTATGCTACGGAATGCGTCATTCACTGACGGGTATCAATCTGCGCGTCTCAGCCAACTTGCGCTCTTTATTTTATTGACCACCTCAGCAAGCAGCTGGGCGGCAGATAATAATCTGACGTCTGCACCGGACCGGGTGGATGAACAGCTGAATATCAACCAGCAGGATCGCCAGCGTGCGATTCAGCAGCAATTAGCGCCACAAACGCCCGATGTGCGTTTGCAGCCCCCCTCTTCATTCTTTACTAATCTGCAATTTCATCAGGAAAAACAGTGCTTTATGCTGTATCACATTATCCTAACCGGCAAAGAAGATTTTCCTTCCTGGCTGCGTATCCCGCTGCAACAGCTGGCCGATCAGGGTAAAGGTCAGTGCCTGGGAGCTCAGGGTGTCAACCTGCTGATGAGCGCACTGCAAAACCGTCTGATCGACCATGGCTACGTCACCGCGCGCGTGATGGCGCCGCCGCAGAACCTGAAAACTGGCACCCTGCATATCACCCTGATTCCAGGCAAAACGCGCCAAATCGAATTGACCAAAGAGAGCGATCGCTACGTGAGCCTCTGGAGCGCCATGCCAGCGCGTGAAGGCGAACTGCTGGATCTGCGTGATATCGAACAGGGACTGGAAAACCTGCAGCGCGTGCCAACCGTACAGGCAGAAATGGCGATTGTTCCAGGCGAACAGCCAGGCGAAAGCGACATTGACGTGACCTGGAAACAGGAAAAAATGTGGCGTCTCGGTGCGACGCTCGATGACTCTGGCACCGAAACCACCGGTCGTTATCAAGGCGGCCTGACGCTGTATATCGATAACCCCTTCGCGCTCAGCGATCTGTTCTACATTTCCGGCAACCATGACCTGGAATCCGGCAGCGAAAAAGGCAGCAAGAACTACATGCTGCACTACTCTGTGCCGTTCGGTTACTGGATGGCAGGCGTCACCGCCAGCGGCTACGACTACAACCAGAATGTAGCGGGCGCGTATGAAGATTACAACTACAGCGGCAACAGCAAAAACCTTAACTTCCAACTGAGCCGGGTGCTGTACCGCAGCGGCAGTCAGAAAACCTCGATGAGCTATGAAATTCTGACGCGCGAATCACAGAACTTCGTCAACGATACCGAAGTGGATGTGCAGCGGCGTAAAACCAGCGCCTGGCGTCTGGGCCTGCAGCACCGCCACTACTTCGGCGCCACCACGCTTGATGCCGCAGTAAGCTATCAGCGCGGCACTCGCTGGTTCGGCGCGATTCCGGCGCAGGAAGAGTATTTCGATGAAGGCACAGCACTGGCGAAAATTATCCAACTCAATGCCCAGTTGGATATGCCGTTTACAATAGGAAACCAGACCTTCCGGTATAACCTCCAGTATCTGCGCCAGATCAACCACACCAAACTAACGCCTCAAGATCAACTGTCGATTGGTAACCGTTGGACCGTGCGCGGCTTCGACGGTGAACGCACCCTGACGGCCGACCGCGGCTGGTTCATACGCAACGATCTGGCCTGGCGCACGCCGCTGCCCAACCAGGAACTGTATCTCGGCGCTGACTACGGTGAAGTTGACGGCACGCGTGATTACCTCATCGGAAAACATCTGGCAGGCGGCGTCCTTGGTCTGCGCGGCAACGCCTTTAACACGGGCTACGACCTGTTTGTCGGTGTGCCGTTCTCCAAACCGGAAGGCTTCCACACTAGCCCTGTCACCCTCGGTTTTAACCTCAGTTGGCAGTATTAAGGAGGCGCGTGATGAAAATACCTGTTAATGGCTATCAGTTAACCGCCCCGCTGCTCGGCGGCCAGTTCAGCGAAGCGGAAGCGCTTGGCGCGGCAGTCTGGCTGTGGATGCATTCGGCACAGCACCGCGATATTCCGCTCAGTGTTCTGCCGACGCTGCTGTTGCCCGCCATCAAACATCAACAGTTTGTTATCGCCAGCCGCGATGACAAGCCGATGTTTTTCCTCAGTTGGGCGTGGATGGATGAAGAAGCGGAACAACGCTACCTCACTGGCCCCGGCATCCTCGTGCAGCCACAGGACTGGACCAGCGGCGACCGTCTGTGGTTCCGCGACTGGGTCGCGCCCTTCGGCGATCAGCAGGCGTTTCGCCGCATCGTCGGCGGCACGCTGTTTCCCCATTTATGTGGCCGTGCGCTGTACCACAAAGGGGCGGAACGCGGACAACGGGTACTACAATTCCGTGGCGATGACGTCACCCAACAACAATTCAGACTCTGGCAGCAGAACACGCCGCTGGTTGCTTAACATCACTTTTAGCAGGGATAACTTTTCGTGAACAAGAACCTCTATCGCGTCATTTTCAACAAGGCTCGCGGCCTGTTAATCGTGGTTTCCGAAATCAACCGCGGCCAGGGCAAAAGTGGCGCAAACGGCGTCGGCCATACGCTGAGCCAGCTGATTGGTCGGATGAAGCCCACCGCTTTCCTGACCATGACCGCACTCGGCCTGGTCACGCTCGCGCCACAGGTGATGGCGGCCGGGATTGTCGCCGACAAGAGCGCACCGGGCGGGCAGCAACCGAATGTGATGCAGAGCGCCAACGGCACGCCGCAGGTCAATATCCAGACGCCAAGCGCTGGTGGCGTATCGCACAACAAATACACCCAGTTCGACGTCGATAATAAAGGCGCGATTCTGAATAACTCCCACAAGCAGGTACAGACCCAACTGGGCGGCTGGGTGGCGAGTAACCCATGGCTGGCAAAAGGCGAAGCCAAAATTATTCTTAACGAAGTCAATTCGCGTGACCCAAGCAAGCTGAATGGCTACGTCGAAGTCGCAGGCCGTAAGGCGCAGGTAGTGATTGCTAACCCGGCGGGCATCAGCTGCGACGGCTGTGGCTTTATTAATGCCAACCGCGCCACCCTGACCACCGGCACACCGCAAATCACCAACGGTGAACTGCGCGGCTACCGTGTGGGCAGCGGTGAGATCGTGGTTGAAGGCGCTGGCATGGACAGCAGCCGGCAGGACTACACCGATCTGATTGCCCGCACTGTGAAAGTGAATGCCGGTATCTGGGCGAAAGATGTGACCGTCACCACCGGTAAAAACGAAGTGGCCGCCGATAACAATAAGGTTGTCGATAACAACAGCGCTACCGCCAGCAGTGCAGCGGAGAGCGACAGCAGCGACGTCAAGCCGACACTGGCGATCGACGTAGCCCAACTGGGCGGCATGTATGCCGGTAAAATCCGTCTGGTGGCGACAGAGCAAGGGGTCGGCGTCAGCAACAAAGGCACACTCGGCACGCAGGCGGGTGATATCACCATTAACGCTAATGGCGATATCGTTAACAGCGGCACCGTCAATGCCGGACAGGATCTGCTGCTGGGCGGTAAAAAAGTCGATAACAGCGGCACCCTGTTTGCCCAGCGCGACCACAGCACCACCGCCAGCGACGAGGTGATCAACAGCGGCCTGATCGCCGCCAAAGGCAACACCCATGTGCGCGGCGCCACCATCCGCAACAGCAAAGGCGCGGCCATTGCCGCTGGGATGAAAACCGATGGCACGCTGGCCAACAGCGGCAATCTGACACTCGCCAGCGACGGCAAACTGACCAGTCAGGGCCAGGCGCTGGCCGGTGGCAATCTGAACGCCAGCGCCAGCCAGATTGATCTCAGTGGCAGCGATACCGCCGCGCATCACGCCACGCTGACCAGCAGCAGCGATATCATCACCGACGACGCGCAGCTGCTGGCAAGTGGCGATTTGAAACTCTCAGCGGCCGGTAAACTCAGCAACGATCGCGGCGTGATTAACGCCAATGCGCTACAGGTCAGTACGCCGGTTATCAGCAACCGTGGCGGCCAGTTACTGCAAAGCGGCGACCACGATCTGCAACTCAGCAGCGACAGCATTGATAACCAGAATGGCCGCATCGCCGCCAACGCCAAAAAATTCAGCGTGCAGAGCGCCAGCCTGAATAACCAGAGCGGCACCATCATGGCGGCCGGTTCCGGCTCGCTGGATGTTGCGGCCAGCAGTGAACTGAATAACCAGAACGGTACGCTAGCCGCCGCCAGCGATCTGACCATCGCCACGCCGGTGCTGAACAACAACCTGGGGCAAATCTCCGCCAATAAACAGCTGACGCTCGATCAGCAAAACAGCAGCGCCCTCTCCCGCGCCGCAGCCACCAACAGCGATCTGCGTATCAGCAATGAAGGTGGTCGTCTGGTGGCGGGTCAGCAGTTGATCTTCCGCGGTCGCGAGATTAACGGCAGCGGTGAAATTCTGTCGCTTGGCGATATGGATCTCAGCTTCGCGGACGGCTTCAGTAACAACAATAAAACGCTGGCAAATGGCGATCTGACGCTGAACGTCAATAACAGCTTGATTAACAATGCGCTGCTTGGCGCAGGCGGTAAACTGAATGTGCAGGCCAGTAACATCGACAACCAGCCCACAGGCGAACTGAGCGCGCAGCAGACCACGCTGAACGCCAGCGATACGCTGAGCAACCGTGGCCTGATCGACGGCGTACTGACCCGCATCAATGCCAGCACCATCAACAATATCGGTACCGGTCGTATTTATGGTGACGGCCTGGCGATCAACGCCGCGACACTGAATAACCTGGCGGAAAATAACAGCAGCGCCACCATTGCGGCGCGTCAGCGTCTCGATCTGGGTGTCGGCACGCTGAACAACCATACTCATTCCCTGATCTACAGCGGTGGCGATCTGGCTATCGGTGGCAATCTCGATGAAAACGGTGTGGCCAGCGGCAAAGCGGGCGACCTTAACAACCACAGTGCCACAATAGAGTCTGTCGGCAATATGGCGCTCAGCTTCACCGCGCTGAACAATATCAACGACAATTTTGTAACCCGCTTCGTACAGCTGTCAGAGAAGCAGAAAAATGAGTATATGGTGGTCGACCTGAATAATGGCGTTCACTATAGCCCTGACGACTACAACATCAGTTTCTACAAAAATGAAGTGCGTCATATCTGTATTGAAGGTGTGGTGTGCGGTCGTGACCACTATTATCAGTACAGCTATACCGAAACGGTGCGCGAAGAACAGATCGCACAGAGCGATCCGGCGAAAATTATCGCGGGCGGCCAGATCTCACTCGCCGGCGATAAGCTGCTGAACGACAAGAGCCAGATTATTGCTGGCGGCAGCCTGCTGACCGCCGTCAAAGAACTGGTGAACACCGAAGTCACCGGTCAGAAACTGACGGAAAAAGTCGGCCAGGTGATTGAGTGGGATCGTATTCATAAGAAAGGCACCGACAGCCAGAAAGCCAGAGCGTCCGCCTATACCCCGCCGACAGAAATTCAGTCCATCAGCCTCAGCCCGAGCGTGATGAAGGAGAATACCCAAGCGACCAGCAACGCGCCATCGCTGGCGGATTATGCCGCGCAGCGCGTGGAAGTGGCCGGACAGAACACCGATGTCATTCGTTCCATAACACCGGACGCTTCTCTGCCAACCGGCAGCCTGTTCACCACCCTGCCGGATGCCACCAGCAGCTATCTGATCGAAACCGATCCGCGTTTCACCAATCAGAGAACCTGGCTGAGTTCCGACTATATGCTGAGCCAGTTGCGGACCGATCCGTCGATCACGCAAAAACGCCTCGGCGATGGTTTCTATGAACAGCGCCTGGTGCGCGAGCAGATCGTTGAGCTGGTCGGCCAGCGTTATCTGGCGGATTACACCAGCGATGAAGAACAGTACAAAGGCCTGATGGAAGCGGGCGTCAGCTTCGCGAAGAAATTCAACCTGGTACCGGGCGTGGCGCTGACCGCCGAGCAAATGAAGCAGATCACCCAGGATATGGTGTGGCTGGTGGCGCAGGATATGAAGATGCCAGATGGCACCACCCAGCGCGTGCTGGTACCGCAGGTTTATGCGCAGGTGCAGCAAGGCGATATGGACGGCAGCGGCGCACTGCTGGCGGGTAAGAACGTCAGCATCGGCGTCAGCGGCGGCATGCTGAACAGCGGTCGCATCAACGCCACCCAACTGGTCAGCATTTCCGGCGACGAGATCGTCAATGTGGGCGGTATCATCGCCGGTAAATCCGTGTCCCTGCAGGCAACCAACGACATCACCAATACCGGTGGCACGGTACGTGCGACCGATACCCTGCTGGCGCAGGCCGGACGTGATCTCACCGTCGCCAGCGAGACCAATCACGCCGAGAGCCAGAACGGCAGCAACAGCTTCAGCCGTGACAATATCGAGCGCGTGGCAGGCATGTATGTGCAAGGTGACGATGGCAAACTGCTGCTGCAGGCAGGCCGTGATGTCAATCTGCAGGCCGCGCAGGTGGTCAGTTCCGGTGAAAACAGCCAGACGCAGATCGCCGCTAACCGCGATATCAATATGACCACCATTACCACCGGCAGCAGCGACAAGGTGGTATGGGATAAAGATAACCACGTCACGCAGACGCTGACTCAGGTACAGGGCAGTGACGTCACCAGCGACGGCAATATCACGCTGAACGCGGGCAATAATATTAACGCTCAGGCGGCGAAACTGAATGCCGATCGGCAGCTTGCGCTGACGGCCACCAATGATATCAACCTCGGCAGCGCCAGCAGCCTGGAATATCTCGACATGAACTCGAAGGTGAAAGGTTCCGGCTTCCTGTCGAAACGCACCACGACCACCCGCGCCGGCTACGATGCCACGCTGGCGAACGGCAGCAGCCTGGGCGGGGAAAATATCGCCGTCAGCGCGGGTAACAACCTGAATATCACTGGCAGCGATGTGGCGGCGGATCGGGATCTGGCGCTGCATGCTGGTAACGACCTCAACGTCACGGCGGCAGAAGAGAGCCGCGACAGCTGGTCGATGAAGAAAACCACCAAATCGGGCCTGATGAGCAGCGGCGGCATTGGCTTCTTTGTCGGTTCAATCAAAGAGGCCTCAACCTCTGATACTGACGCACTGACCCATCACAACAGCACGCTGGGCAGCGTCAATGGCGATACCCGTCTGGTCGCAGGCAATAATATCGCCGTGCAGGGTTCTGATGTGATCGCTGGTAACGACATTAATATGGTGGCGAACAACATCACCATTGATGCCGCGAATAACCAAAGCACCACCGACACTACGTACGAACGTAAACAGACAGGGCTGACGTTGGCGCTGTCCGGCGCGATTGGCAGCGCGATCAACACTGCCTACACCAGCGCGAAAGCCGCCGATGAGCAGCAGGATGGCCGTATGGCATCGCTGCAGAAGCTGAAATCCGGTCTGGCAGGCGTACAGGCCGCTCAGGCGGCAGTACTGGCGTCGCAGAACACTACCGACCAGAACGCCATTGGTGTCAGCCTGTCGCTGAGTACTTCGAAGTCGAAGAGCGAGAGCCACAGCGAAGCGGTCAACGCCTCCGGCAGCACCGTGCAGGCGGGCAACAATATCAATCTGGTGGCGACCGGCTCAGAGAATGGCGACGATGGCGATCTGACCATCGGTGGCAGTCAGCTGAAAGCGGGCAACGATGTGTTGCTGTCGGCAAACCGCGATATCAACCTGCTGTCAGCGCAGAACACGCAGTTGCAGACCGGCAAAAACAGCAACAGCGGTGGCGGCATCGGCGTTAGCATCGGTGCGGGCCAAGGCGGTGCAGGAATCAGTGTGTTTGCCAATGCCAGTAAAGGTTCCGGTAACGAGAATGGCGATGGCCTGACACATACAGAAACCACCGTCGACGCCGGTAATAAGCTGACGGTCAACAGCGGGCGTGACACCACCCTGCGCGGCGCACAGCTGAGTGCCGATCAGGTCGTCGCCAATGTCGGCCGTAACCTGACGCTACAGAGTGAGCAGGACGTTAATAACTACGACTCGAAGCAAAAGAACAGCTCAGCAGGCGCCAGTTTTACCTTTGGCAGCATGACTGGCAGCGTCAGCGCCAATGTGGCGAAGGACAAAATCCACAGCACCTATAACAGTGTGCAGGAGCAAACCGGCATCTTCGCGGGTGACGGCGGCTTCGATATCACTGTCGGTAACCACACGCAGTTGGATGGTGCCGTGATTGGCAGCACCGCCAGCGAAGATAAAAACCGTCTCAGTACTGGCACGCTGGGCTTCAGCAATATCAACAACAGTGCAGAGTTTGAGGTGTCACACAGCAGCGTCGGTATCAGCACTGGCGGGCTGGGTGCGCAGGATCTGCTGAAAAACGCCGTGCAAAATCTGGCGGCCAATGGCCTAGGAGCGAGTGGCAGCGATGGGAATGCTTCCGGTACGACTTATGCTGCCGTTTCTCCAGGATCGCTGATTATCCGTGATCAGGCGAACCAGCAGCAGGATGTCAGCGAACTGAGCCGCGATGTCGAGCACGCTAACCAAAGTATCAGCCCAATCTTCGATAAAGCGAAGGAACAGCAGCGTTTGAACCAACTGCGCCTGATTAGCGACGTTGTTAACCAAGGCGTGGATATCACCCTCAGCCAGGGCCAGATTATGGCAAACAACGCGGGAATTAACGCGGCTGGCGAGTGGGATGAGACCAAGGAGACGCGTCAGGAGTACTGGACTCGGGTACAAAATACCGCCGCGTATAAGGACATCAACGATCAATATAAAGCAGGTGGTGAGCTTAATAAAGGCATTCGTGCCGCAGCGGCAGCCATCACTGCGCTGGCGGGTGGTGATCCACTGAAAGCACTGGCACAAGGTGCTGCACCTTATCTGTCCAGCACCGTGCGCGATTTGACTCTGCAGAATAGCGACAATCCCACTGCCGCGCAGATCGCAGCCAATGCCATCGGTCACGCTATCGTTGGCGGCGTGGTGGCTGAGCTTTCCGGTTCCAACGCCACTGCCGGGGCCGTTGGTGCAGCAGGTGGTGAGCTGGCCGCGCGAGCGATCGTCGACTATCTCTATCCAAACAGAACGGTTGAGTCACTGACTGATGATGAACGGGCGAAAGTCAGTAATCTGGCGTCTCTGGCTGCCACCATGGCGGCAGGTCTGGCAAGCGATTCTTCAGCAGGCGCGGTGGCAGGACATGACGCGGGTAAAAATGCCGTTGATTATAACCTGCTGTCAAATAAGTACGGCGTTGAAAAACTGAGTAAAGAAGGCCGCGCGCTGTATGAAAAACTAAAAGCCGCCGGTATCGGTGGCATGGATGAACTACAGGAACGCTTTGCTGCCTGTGGTTCTAATGGTCAATGCCAGACCGATATCCGTAATGAGTACCGTAAACGGGAAAAAGAAGCGGGTGAAAAGCTGGTCGCGATGTATCAATCTGGGGCAATAACGGCTGATGAGTTCGGCTATCTCGTAACAGATTATGCCAGGACTATGATGAATGGCGCGCAACAGGGCCAGTTAAATTCTGATTACTCTGGATTCATCGGTGACATCTATACACAGACGGGCATTGACTGGACACCGATGGGCATCGCTGGCAATCCTTATGTCGCCGCTATTAAGGGCAGTGAACAACTTACCGAATGGAAAGCACAGGGACTGAGCGATGAGAAAATCCGTGAGCTGGCACTGAAAAACGATATCATTACCTCAGCGATGACGCCTGTTGATATCAATGGGATCCTCAGCTTATACGATAATGGTGCATCGGCGCAGGAAGTTGTAAAATTTGCGGCTGGCATGGCGTTCAACAAAGTCATACAAAAAACGCAGACGGGAGCAGGGAAAGGAAGTGCGTTAAATCAGGCAGATAAAGTTGCTGCTCAGGCGCAGCAAGATCTGCTGGATAAAATTAAGAATTTCCCTTCGAAAACCCAGGCGAATAAAACCGCCACCATGGTTGGCGCATATGACCCAGTGACAGGTAAAACCGCGGTAGGAAGCAGTAATGCCAGCATCACAGCTGATGCACTGGATCCCAAAACTGTTGCCTACATTGAAAAGCAGTTAGGCGTCAAAATCGGTGAATTTACAAGTTTTTGTAAGAACAAAGCAGGAGCCTGTGCTGAAGTTTCTGCAGCAGACCAACTGGTTCGTCAGGGTGCATCACCGGAGAATGTTAAATTCACGGATGCCGTCAGGCCAAGAGCGGTGTACGACGCAGGAAAAGTGACACCAGAATCGGTCATAAAACCTTGCGAAAATTGCCAGGTAACATGGCCTAAAGGACAATAATGTGAATACCTTAAACATAAATTGGAAACCTGAATTCGGTACAATTTTCACCTGGTTTGCGATGGATAAGCATGGGAAAATTGCCGTTATGGTTAACAACTGCTTTGGTGACCTACCGAAAGCGCTTTTATCAATCAATGATGCCGAGTCATTACTCGACCAGTTGAACGAATTTTTATGGGAAGAATCGGAACAATTTAACGTCTATCCTGAGAATAAGTGCGGTCAGACTGTGTCAGACCTCTATTCCGGCTTAAGATTTAGCCATATGGCTAGCAGAGAAGAATTTGATCAATGGCTAAAAGAACGATCTGGTTATGAGCAAAAAATCGGGGAATATAATGTCCCCTCAGTAAAGGGATTTTTTGTCTACCATGGGATTGAGGGAAGTTTTGAAGGCGAAGATTATCTTGTTGGCTATGAAGGTAACACGAAAATGGGTGATTACTTCCGCTTCTTAACACCTACGGTTTATGGTTCGATAGCCGATTTTCCCAGCGAGCTACATCATGGCATTGCAGTATCAGATGTAGTCGATTTCACAACGGATCGACTATTTGATAACGCAAAAATCAACGACTATTTCCCCAGAATGTATAGTGAATGATGATATAGCCTCAGCGTAATGCTGAGGCTTATTTTTACTCTGGTTGAATAAAACGTTTAGACATTACTCCCCCCTTTCACTAGATGATTTGAATAGTCCAGTAATCGAGGAAATGAAAGTGAAATTTTTACGACTAACCAACCTTGCTGCGATAGCTATTTTAGCTTCAGGCTGCTCCATCATGCCGAATAATTCCTTTTTTACCCCACCAACTGAAAAAAATGACTCCCCGTGGGTACGTATCGTAGATAACACAGAACAGACGAGTATTTACCAGACGTTAAACGGCAAACGCACTGGCGGTCTTATTCGTTCCAGTGAATGGGTTTTACAGAACACCCAGGATCGCGGAATGCCAAAAGTATCTGGAGAGAAATACAATATTGACTACTACGAAACACCATTAGTGCCTGATGTTGAAACAGCGATTATCAACGTTTATGTTGAAAGCAAATACTCATGCCTTATTACCACTCGCTTTGTTCCGGAAAAAGGCAAAAAATATCAGTTCCAGTTGGAAGCCGATACGTTGCACTACCAGTGCCGCGTACAGGCTAGCGAGCTGGTGAAGGACAATCATGGTCAGTGGAAACTGGCACCGCTACAGAATGTTCGCTACAGCGCGAAAGAAGGAAATGGCTGGCATCCGATGCACAGTGGGATCGGATCATAGAGATTTCTGCGAGAAAACAGCGCGACATTATCCACTCTCGACTCAAGTCGTACGGTGGATAATGTCAGCGAAAGAGTATAACCGATGAAAAATTACAGGTGACGAAAGCGGTTCTGAACACCAAACGTATCCGAGGTGACATAGCGTTCAATGTTGCGCAGGCGCTGTTCGCTGGCCTGCAAGGTCGCATCCGCTTCATTCAGCAGTTGGCTGGGTGTGCGAGCCGCTTTTTCATCCTCAAATCCCATTCCCGCCGGAGCCGGGTCGAGCATAAAGGTCAGAATGATGTAGGCCACCATGGTGAAAAAGAACAGGCCGAAAAATATCGACAGCACCGCAATCAGCCGCACGAGTTTCACTGGCACGTCAAAGTAACGTGCTAAACCAGCGCAAACCCCTTTCAGCATGCCTTCTTCCGGTATGCGGTATAACGTTTTACCTGACCACGTATTGTTCATTACGATTTTCTCCAGTCCGGGTGTTCTGCATCCAGAATATCTTCCAGCGCCCTGATACGCTCACGCATACGGTTGGATTCTTCCGTTAAATGTGTGAGACGTTGCATATCGTTTTGTCCCAGTTGAGCACTGTTTTTACGCTGACTGTAATGTAGCCAAAGCCATATCGGTGCCACAAACAACATGAAAATGGTCAGCGGAATGGCAAGAAACAACGCACTCATTGTGTCTCCTTAGTTATTATTCACCCGTCGGTGGCTGCCGTTTTCTAACGACAGCCCATCCGATAGCGTTTACGCGCTTATGACGCTTTACTCTGCTGGCTTAACTTTAGCCTTAAGTGCCGCCAACTGCGCGCTGATTTCATCGTCCGCTTTCAGTTCGGCAAACTGCTGATCCAACGATTTTTGTTTCCCTAACCCGTGGCTTTCAGCTTCCGCTTCCATCGTATCGATGCGGCGTTCGAACTGATCGAAACGTGCCATCGCTTCATCCAGCTTACCGCTATCCAACTGGCGACGCACATCACGCGACGATGCCGCAGCCTGATGGCGCAGCGTCAGCGCCTGCTGGCGAGCACGGGTTTCACTCAATTTGTTTTCCAGCTCGCCGATTTCACGCTTCATGCGCTCCAGCGTTTCATCCACGCTTTCGGCTTCATGCTGCAACACCGCGATCAGGTCGGTCAGCTTCTGCTTTTCAATCAGCGCCGCACGAGCCAGATCGTCTTTATCTTTACGCAGCGCCAGCTCGGCTTTTTCCTGCCACTGTTCCTGCTGACCGTGCGCTTGTTCAATACGACGGGCAATCTGTTTCTTTTCTGCCAACGCCCGCGCCGAGGTTGAACGTACCTCAACCAACGTATCTTCCATTTCCTGAATCATCAGCCGCACCAATTTCTGCGGATCTTCAGCTTTATCCAGCAAAGAATTGATGTTGGCGTTCACGATGTCGGCAAAACGAGAAAAAATACCCATAATTACATCCTCTTCATGATTTCCAGCGTCTGATTACGCCTGATTTATCACCGTGACCAGCTGAGCCAGTCGCGATCTCGTTATAGATATATCAATAAGCATGCCAACTTTTAATTCAGTTTAACCAACTGAAAATTAAAGAATAGATAATTTTGACTATTTTCTCCTTTCCGCTAGATTAGTCAAATACACTAACAGTTAGTAAAAATAACACGGTGAAACATCATGCTTCAGGAAAAAGAGAACCTGCTGGGCGAAGCCAACAGCTTTCTGGAGGTACTGGAACAGGTGTCGCA
This sequence comes from Pectobacterium polaris, assembly GCF_002307355.1. Lineage (NCBI taxonomy): Bacteria > Pseudomonadati > Pseudomonadota > Gammaproteobacteria > Enterobacterales > Pectobacteriaceae > Pectobacterium > Pectobacterium polaris. The sequence continues at coordinate 3,836,753 of NZ_CP017481.1, forward strand.
GTTGGCACAGTTGAATAAGCCCGTGCTGGTGATTGGCGAACGCGGTACCGGTAAAGAGCTGATCGCCAGCCGTCTACATTATCTTTCCCCGCGTTGGCAAGGGCCGTTCGTTTCCCTCAACTGTGCGGCGCTCAACGAGAATCTGCTCGACTCCGAGCTATTTGGTCATGAAGCGGGGGCTTTTACCGGGGCGCAAAAACGCCATCTGGGACGTTTCGAGCGCGCCGACGGCGGAACGCTGTTTTTGGATGAACTGGCTACCGCGCCGATGCTGGTGCAGGAAAAATTACTGCGGGTGATCGAATACGGCATGCTGGAGCGTGTCGGCGGCCGAGATCAGCTACAGGTTGACGTGCGCCTGGTGTGTGCGACCAACGACGATCTGCCTGCGCTTGCCGCCAGCGGTAAATTCCGTGCGGATCTGCTCGATCGTCTGGCCTTTGACGTTGTGCAGCTCCCGCCGCTGCGTGAACGCCAACAGGACATCATGCTGCTGGCGGATAACTTTGCGATTCAGATGTGCCGCGAATTGCATCTGCCGCTGTTTCCCGGTTTTACGCCTGCCGCGCGCGAGACGCTGCTGAATTACGACTGGCCGGGCAATATTCGTGAGCTGAAAAACGTGGTTGAACGCTCGGTCTATCGTCACGGCAACAGTGAGCAGCCTCTCGATGCCATCATTCTGAATCCCTTCCGCCGGGCAACCGCCGTTCAGGAAACGCCGCTACGTACGGCAATCAATCAGCCGGATTTACCGCTGGAGATGAAACCGTGGCTGCTGGAACAAGAGAAAGGCTTGATCGAACGGGCATTGAATCAGGCAAAGTTTAACCAGCGTAAAGCCGCGGAACTGCTGGGATTAACCTATCACCAACTGCGTGGATTGCTGAAGAAGCACGATATTGCGGTGAATGAGTGACGGTCTGGAAAGAAAATACGGGCGAATTAACGCCCGCAGAGGAAATGGATTAATAGGTTAACAGCGCGCGATTACGGCTCCGTGCCCCATACCAGCGTGCCTTTATCGTGCACGGTGATCTTATCCCAGTTAGCGTAGCTCGTGACGTTAGCGCCGTATGAATAGTCATTCGTTTCATTCACGTTGCTCCAGTCACCGGCGTGGATACGCACCTGCACTTCACCAGTTTCCGCGCCCGGCTGAAGGGAACCGGCTCCGCTGCTGAAGGTCACCAGAACGTAGCGGTTGGCTTTGTCGGTGCTGGCGGCTGGCGTCCCTGTGCTGGTCACGATGTTGTGAGGGCCGACGTTCGCCCAGTCAACAAAGAGGTTCGCGCCAGGTTTGCCATCATCGTGGAAGTAGTAACGCACTTGCAGATCGCTCAGTTTGATCGGCGTACTTCCGGTATTTTTGATGTTGACGGCCATACGAATCGCATCATCGGAAGGGTTGTTATCGACATTACGATATTGCAGCACGACGTCACCCGTTGTTCCGTTACCTGGGTTGGTCGGTTCCGTTGGTGGGGTTGGCGTATCGCCACCGTTATCGCCATTGCTCAGATCCGCACCTGCACGAATCTGCTCTCTGACAAATTTGCCTGACGTCGACAGATTCTGCTCCGTCCAGCCACCTGATTTGCTCGCACCCGGAGCCAGCGCGGCGGACGCTTCTGACTTATCGGTAAGCGACCAGTTCACCCAGCTTACGCCACGGTTATTCAGGAAATCGATCCAGGTCTGCGATTCAGGCAGGAACGGCCCACCGTTGCCGGACGCATCGCTGGTGCCCCACTCACTGACGAAAATCGCCGCGCCACGGCTTTGTGCATAGTCAATGCGGTCGCGCAGGAACTGCCCGTGCGTACCCGCATAGAAATGCAGTGCGTACATCGTATTAGGATCGGGTAACTGATTATCCGCCGCGTCGTGGATATCCTGACTCCAGGTGCCCGTACCAACGATAATCAGGTTATCGGGATCTTTGCTACGGATAGTGTCAGTCACTTCCAGCGCATAAGGCCGAATTTGCCCGTTCCATGTCACGCCGCCGTTTGGCTCATTAGCGATTTCATAAATCACGTTTGGCGAGCTGCCATACAGCCCCGCCATTTCAGCAAAGAAGGTTTTTGCCTGTGCTTTATAAATATTGGGATCATTATCCGACAAGATGTGCCAGTCGATGATGATGTAGACGCCGAGGCTTTGCGCCGCCGCAACGGCCTCTTTTACCTTATTGGCGAGGGAAGGATTCGAAATATAGCCGTCAGACGACGTGTACATAGCGGCACGGAATACCGTGATCCCCCAGTCATCGCGCAGCCACTTCATCGAATCTTTGTTGACATAGTCACCAAACCACTGCAAACCGTGCGAACTGACCCCTCTCAGCTGCACCCTTTTCCCCTGTTCATCCACCAGTCGCCCGTTTTCGATGGACAGCTGACCATGCGTTTCTACCGGCGTAGCGGATAATGCTGAAAAGCTGAGTGACATCCCCAGCACCGTTGTTACCACCCCTAACGTCAATTTCCTGACGATTTGATTCCTTCTCATCCACATATTCCTTATCTCCATTGTGTACACCCATGATCTTGGGTGTAGGCATGATAAGGGAGATTTTTGTTCCCGCAAACAATTTAGGAAATTTCCCAACCATATTGATTTTATTAATTATTTACAGGGAAATAGAAAGCAGGGTAAGTATCTGGCGAAGTCATTTTTCAGACAAAAAAAAAAGCCAGCACGTCGGCTGGCTAAAATAATACTGGAAGCAATGTGAGCAATGTCGTGCTCTCCTTCAGTGCCTGCGAGAAGCCACCGTCGAAGTGCGAAAATGATGATAATAGTTATCAGTATCATCTGTAAAGCACTTTGTTGAGAATTTTTCTCATTACCATACTGATTATGGGGTTCCTGTCAGCCTCATCGCTGCTGATAGCAGGCTTAGTGTCCGATCGGGTTAAACAGCCTATGACTGTAAAAATCCGGGATCGCCTCAATCAGACGTAGCTGGCTTAACGCGGGGTGTAGCGGATTAATCAACGCATTACGCATGCTGCCAAACGGCTTAACCGCGCTGGTCGGCACCCAAATCACCAGCGATTGCCCAGCGTTCAGGCAGCGCGATCCCAGTGCCTGCACGTCCGGCATAAAGGGATAGCGATGCCAGTCTTCAGGCAGCATGTCCAGCGTAATGGATTCTTGTGGGACATCGTCCGGCAGTTCATACACACCCAAACGATAGCTGGCGGGCAGCAACTGCGGCGAAGGAAGATAATTGCCCATTTCCAGCATCGCGACAGCGGGCGTTTCACTGAAATATAGCACCGGCGTGTTGGGCTGATTGAAACGTGCACCGTGCTGAAAACTTACGCCCGTTTGCCCTGAAAACGCCTCCAGCCAGACCGCTTTAGTAATGCGGTAAAGCCTCATATAAATTCGCCGTATTCAATACGATTCAGCGCGTTATCAACCAACTGACGCCCTTTGTGCGTATCCAGCATTTCCGCCGGCGTTTTCCCGCCAAAGGCCGGAATGCCGCTCTCCATCCACAGTTGCGCCTTCGCTTCATCTTCAAACGTCGTCATGGCTTTCAACCACAGACGGAACGTCTCCAGCGCGGCCTCCCCCTGCTCCAGCGTTAAATGCTTACGGCGGAATAGACGAGAGATATTAGACGGGTCGACGGACAGCGCCGAGCCAATCAGCTTACGGCTTAGCCCGCTGGCATCCGCACCGCGCTTCAGCATCGCGCCGGAGATCCCACTGCGCACGACATTAACGAACATTAACGGGTCATGGAAAACGCCATCAGGCAACTCGGCTTCACGAGCAAAGTTTTCAACTTTAAGACTGATTTCTGCATTCATAGTTATTTCCTCGTCATTATGACTTAACTATAGCATTCACTATGACGTTTTCAATCATTCATCTGGTGGCTCAAACGGTTGGAAAGTCGCCAGACGCGCATAACAAGAGTGGGGAGGATGCCAAGAGTGCGATACACTCTGTATATAACCGTCTTGACTGAAAAATCCCGTATGTTCGGAAAAACCTGTTTCGCACTGGCACTCACCTGGCTGGCATTGCCTGCACTGGCCGCACCACCGTCCGTGCTAACGCCGCCTGCTCCGCTGGAAAATATTCGCCAGAGCGGTTTTGTCTATTGCGTCAATGATGTCCTGAACACGTTTAACCCGCAGATGGCGCGCAGCGGCGTCACGATTGATACGCTGGCGGCGCAGCTTTACGATCGCCTGCTGGATGTCGATCCTTATACCTATCGTCTGATGCCAGAACTGGCTCAGCGCTGGGAAGTCTTGGATAACGGTTCGACATACCGTTTCTACCTGCGCCGCGATGTGCCGTTTCAGCACACCGCCTGGTTCAGCCCAACCCGTAATATGAACGCTGACGACGTGATATTCAGCTTCCAGCGCATGCTGGACAAAAAGCACCCGTATCATGATGTCAACGGCGGCGAATACCCCTATTTCGACAGCCTGCAATTCGCCGATTCGGTGCAAAGCATCCGCAAGCTGGGCGACTACAGTATTGAGATCCGGCTCAACAGCCCGGACGCGTCTTTCCTCTGGCATCTGGCCACGCACTACGCGCCGATTCTGTCCGCAGAATACGCGCAACGTCTGGCGCAAGAGGATAAGAAGGAGCTGCTGGATCGCGAACCGGTCGGCACCGGCCCTTATCTGCTCGATGAATATCGCAACGGGCAATATATCCGACTGACGCGCAACGGCGATTATTGGCGCGGCCTGCCACGTATGCAGCAGGTGGTTGTCGATCTCGGCTCTGGCGGGACGGGCCGCTTATCCAAACTGCTGACCGGTGAATGTGATGTTCTCGCCTATCCGGCGGCCAGCCAGTTGACGATCCTGCGTAATGACCCGCGTCTGCGTCTCTCGCTGCGTCCCGGCATGAACGTCGCCTATCTGGCCTTCAACGTGCGTAAACCGCCGTTGGACGACCGCCGCGTGCGGGAAGCCATCGCGTTGGCGATCAATAACGACAGGCTGATGCAGTCGATCTATTACGGCACAGCGGAAACGGCGGCGTCGATTCTGCCCCGCGCCTCGTGGGCGTACGACAATGAATCGCAAATTACGGAATATAACTCGCAGAAAGCGCGACAAATCTTGCAGGAACTGGGGCTGACGAACCTGAACCTGCGCCTGTGGGTGCCCAGCGCGTCACAGTCCTACAATCCGAGTCCGCTGAAAACGGCAGAGCTGATACAGGCCGATCTGGCGCAAATTGGCGTCACCGTGACCATCATTCCGGTGGAAGGTCGTTTTCAGGAAGCGCGACTGATGGAGCTTAGCCACGATTTAACGCTGGCAGGCTGGGCAACGGACAGTAACGACCCGGACAGCTTTTTCCGCCCGCTGTTAAGCTGCGCAGCAATTCGCTCCCAGAGCAACTACGCGCACTGGTGCGATCCCACGTTTGATGAAGTGCTGCAAAACGCGCTTTCGTCACAGCAGCTTTCTAAGCGGATTGACTATTATCAGCAGGCACAGCGCATTCTGGCGGAACAGTTACCCGTTCTGCCGCTGGCGTCGTCATTACGACTGCTGGCCTACCGCTATGACATGAAAGGGCTGGTATTGAGTCCCTTCGGCAATGCCTCGTTCGCGGGCGTCTTCCGCGAGGATCAACAGGCGCAGCAGAAGCCTTCTGCACCGGAAACCGTGGAGGAAGCACAGCCGTGATTATCTTTACCTTGCGACGTCTGGTGTTACTGATTGTGACCTTATCACTGCTGACGCTGGTTGGCTTTAGCCTCAGTTATTACACGCCTAACGCCCCGCTCAACGGCGCGGCGCTGTTTGATGCCTATCACTTTTACCTCACCAGCCTGCTTCAGGGGGATTTCGGTCGCTCCAGCATTAACGGACAGGCCATCAGCGAGCTGCTGAAAGAAGTGTTCCCGGCCACGATTGAGCTTTGTCTGCTGGCGTTTGCACTCTCGCTGCTGGTCGGTATTCCGCTGGGGATTACCGCTGGCGTGATGCAGAACCGCGGCGCGGACATTGTGATCAGCACGCTAGCGCTCATCGGCTTTTCCCTGCCGGTATTCTGGCTGGCGCTGCTGCTAACGCTCTTTTTCTCGCTGCACCTCGGCTGGCTACCGGTTTCAGGCCGTTTCGACCTGCTCTATCAGGTGAAAACCGTCACCGGATTTGCACTGATTGACGCTTGGCTGTCAGATTCGCCACATCGCGGTGAAATGATCGTTAGCGCCATCCGCCATCTGATTCTGCCGATTACCGTGCTGGCCGTTGGGCCGACGACCGAAGTGATTCGCCTGATGCGCGTCAGCACTACGGAAATTATCAGCAAAAACTACATTAAAGCAGCGGCGACTCGCGGACTGTCGCGCTTTACGATCATTCGCCGCCATCTGATTCATAACGCGCTGCCGCCGATTATTCCCAAACTGGGATTACAATTTTCCACGATGCTGACGCTGACGATGATTACCGAAGTGGTCTTTAACTGGCCGGGCATCGGTCGCTGGCTGGTGAACGCCATTCGCCAGCAGGACTTCGCGGCCATTTCTGCGGGCGTGATGGTGGTTGGCGCAATGGTCATCACGGTCAACATCCTGTCCGATATTTGGGGTGCCATGGCAAATCCGTTGAAACACAAGGAATGGTATGCCCTACGATAACGTTTATAGCGAAAAGCGGCTGCCTAGCCGACTGGGCGATACCTGGCGGGCATTCCATCAGGATATGCTGGCGATGGTCGGGCTATACGGCTTTCTGATCCTGATCGGCCTGTGTTTGTTCGGCAAATTTCTCGTACCTTATGAAGTTGACCAGCAATTCTTGGGCTATCAGTTGCTGCCTCCTTCCTGGTCGCACTATGGTGAAGTGTCGTTCTTTCTTGGCACCGACGATTTAGGCCGCGATCAGCTAAGCCGTCTGCTGAGCGGTGCTGCACCGACCGTTGGCGCGTCGCTCATCGTCACCTACGCGGCGGCGCTGTGCGGCATCGTGCTGGGCGTCTTTGCGGGCGTCACGCGCGGGCTGCGCTCTGCGATGCTCAACCATATTCTGGATACGCTGCTGTCCATTCCGTCGCTGCTGCTGGCGATTGTCGTCATCGCCTTTATCGGCCCTAAGCTCGAACACGCAATGCTCGCCGTCTGGCTGGCGCTGTTGCCGCGCATGGTGCGCACCATCTACAACGCTGTACACGATGAAATGGACAAAGAGTACGTGATCGCCGCCCGTCTCGACGGCGCTTCCACGCTTTATCTGGTCTGGTACGTTGTGCTGCCAAACATTGCCGCACTGCTGGTCTCCGAATTTACCCGCGCGCTGTCGATTGCCATTCTGGATATCGCCGCACTGGGCTTTCTCGATTTGGGCGCGCAGCTGCCGACGACCGAATGGGGTGCCCTGCTTGGCAACTCGCTGGAGCTGGTTTATGCCGCACCGTGGACCGTGATGCTGCCCGGTGCGGCTATTGCACTGAGCGTGTTAATCGTCAACCTGCTGGGCGACGGCATCCGCCGTGCGCTCGTCGCGGAAACGGAATAAGAGGCGACGACTCCCTATGCCATTACTTGATATCCGTAACCTGACGATTGAATTTCTGACCGCCGACGGCGCGGTAAAAGCTGTCGACCGCGTCAGTATGACGCTGAGCGAGGGTGAGATTCGCGGGCTGGTGGGCGAATCCGGCTCAGGTAAAAGCCTGATCGCCAAAGCCATCTGCGGGATCACCAAAGAAAACTGGCGCGTGACCGCCGATCGTTTCCGCTTCGATGATATCGACCTGCTACAACTGTCGTCGCGCGAGCGGCGTAAGCTGGTCGGCCATAACGTCTCCATGATTTTCCAGGAGCCGCAATCCTGTCTCGATCCGTCCGAAAGTGTGGGCCGTCAGCTGGTACAGGCGATTCCGGGTTGGACGTACAAAGGCCGCTGGTGGCAGCGATTTAACTGGCGCAAGCGCCGCGCGATCGAACTGCTGCACCGCGTCGGGATTAAAGATCATAAAGACATCATGGGCAGCTACCCCTATGAGCTGAGCGACGGCGAGTGTCAGAAAGTGATGATTGCTATCGCGCTGGCAAACCAGCCGCGCCTGCTGATTGCCGATGAACCGACCAACGCGATGGAATCCACCACGCAGGCGCAGATTTTCCGCCTGCTGTCGCGCCTGAACCAAAACAATAACACCACGATTCTGCTCATCAGCCATGACCTGCAAACCATGAGCAAATGGGCCGACCGGATCAACGTGCTCTATTGTGGGCAAACGGTGGAGAGCGCCACCTGTGAAGATTTGATCACCGCGCCGCACCATCCTTATACGCAGGCGCTGATTCGCGCAATGCCCGATTTCGGTCGTTCTCTGCCGCACAAAAGCCGGCTAAATACTCTGAACGGGGCGATCCCCTCGTTAGAGCACCTGCCGATTGGCTGCCGGCTCGGCCCGCGCTGCCCGTATTCACAAAAACAGTGTATGCAAACGCCGCCGCTGCTTTCCGTTAAGAACCACTTATATGCCTGCCACTTCCCGCTCAACATGGAGGAACCGTGATGGTTGAGATGCTGCTTGAAGCCCGCAACCTGACCAAGACGTTCCGCTATCGGACCGGGCTGTTCCGTCGTCAGCATGTTGAGGCGGTGAAATCCGTCAGCTTTACGCTGCGTGAACGGCAAACGCTCGCCATCATCGGCGAGAACGGATCGGGGAAATCAACGCTGGCTAAAATGCTGTCGGGCATGATCGCGCCGACGTCCGGCGAGCTGGTTATCGATGACCATCCACTGCACTACGGCGATTACCGCTACCGCAGCCAGCGCATCCGCATGATCTTTCAGGATGCGAGCAACGCGCTTAATCCGCGTCAGCGCATCGGGCAACTGCTGGATGTCCCGCTGCGGCTGAATACCGATCTCAGCGCTGAAGCGCGTGAAAGAGCGATTAATCAGGCGTTGCATCAGGTCGGGCTACGTCCCGATCACGCCTATTATTATCCGCATGCGCTCGCGCCGGGGCAAAAACAGCGCGTCGGTCTGGCGCGTGCGCTAATCCTGCAACCGAAAGTGATTGTCGCCGATGAGGCACTGGCGTCACTGGATATGTCTATGCGGTCACAGATTATCAATCTGATGCTGGAGTTACAGGAAAAGCACGGTATCTCTTATATTTACGTGACGCAGCATCTGGGCATGATGAAACACATCAGCGACCAGATTCTGGTGATGCAGGCAGGCGAAGTGGTCGAACGCGGCAGTACCGCCGATGTGTTGTCCGCCCCGCTCCATGACCTGACGAAACGTTTGATTGCCAGCCACTTCGGCGAAGCGCTCAGCGCCGACGCCTGGCGACGCGACGGCGCACAACGTTAATCTCCGCGCACCACGGCGGCATCCCCGCGACAGCCACAGGGCTGTGGAAAAAGGCGGATACTGCTCGGAGTACCCCTACCGTCCCCAACATGGTAGAATCGCGCGGTTTATTCATCTCGGTCGTCACTTGCCACGTATGTTTACGGGTACAGAGGTGGCGATCGCAGCAACAATGATCACAAGGATTACTGCTATGGGTTTTCTTACCGGTAAGCGCATTCTGGTAACAGGTGTTGCCAGCAACCGTTCTATTGCCTACGGTATTGCACAAGCAATGCAGCGCGAAGGTGCCGAACTGGCCTTCACGTATCAGAACGACAAATTGAAAGCACGCGTTGAAGGCTTTGCCAGCGAACTGGGTTCCAGCATCGTTCTGCCGTGTGATGTCGCTGAAGATGCCAGCATCGAAGCACTGTTTACCGAACTGGCTAACGTATGGCCGAACTTTGATGGCTTCGTGCACTCCATTGCTTACGCACCGGGCGACCAACTGGACGGTGACTACGTTGATGCCGTTACCCGTGAAGGTTTCAGCATTTCTCACGATATCAGCTCTTACAGCTTCGTCGCGATGGCGAAAGCCTGCCGTAAGATGCTGAACCCGAACTCTGCGCTGGTTACCCTGTCCTACCTGGGTGCTGAGCGTGCCATCCCTAACTACAACGTTATGGGTCTGGCAAAAGCGTCTCTGGAAGCAAACGTACGTTACATGGCGAACGCCATGGGTGCTCAGGGCGTGCGCGTTAACGCCATCTCTGCGGGCCCGATTCGTACACTGGCTGCATCCGGCATCAAAGACTTCAAGAAAATGCTGTCGCATTGCGAAGCCGTTACGCCAATCCGCCGTGTCGTTACCATTGAAGACGTGGGCAACTCTGCTGCGTTCCTGTGTTCCGATCTGGCTGCCGGTATCTCCGGTGAAGTTCTGCACGTTGACGGCGGTTTCAGCATCGCTGCAATGAACGAGCTGGAACTGAAATAAGTCATCAAAAGTAGCCTATCTCGGATAGGCTACTTCTCTATTCTGCTATTTCTCTACTCATATTAATTATGCCCATTAGCTTTTGACTGTGAATTTCTGCTTTAGCTCTAATATCTGATTCAGTATGGCCGGACACGGTTGAAGTATCATACAAAATGACAGGCTCTACATAGTGCATCTGAGAATACTCAGCCGACATTTTTATTGGCATTAATAAACTGTCCATCAATGGGAAACCTTTTTCTTGTAAAAAATTACATTCCGGTTGACCAATGGTAAGGCTTGGCAACAGATACTTATTTTTAAGCTTATCGCCTTGTGAACCATAAGCAAATTGATAGGTAAAAACCTGATCAAACCATGCTTTTAGAATGGCTGGAATATTATACCAATACATAGGATATTGCAGAATAATCAAGTCATGACGCAATAACGCTGCCTGTTCTTCTTTTTCATTAATTTTATAATCACTGTTTAATCGAAAAATATCACGTACTTCTAGTTCAGAAAGACCATGTTGTAATTCAGTTACAATAGTACTATTTGCTATAGAATTCTCGATATCTGGATGTGCCAATATTATTAATGTCATACATTCTCCGTTAATAGCAATCTAACTATCAAAATGATAGTGCTTGTGATAAATTAACCGTGTAGCTTTTAATTAGCAATAACTATCAAGAAAGATAGTGGAGAAAAAATGACAACAAAAGTCACTAAAAATGCGGATTGTAAGGTTTTTTTTAATGATAAAACCTATCCTTGCCCGGTTAGCATGGTGATGGATTTGATCGGTGGGAAATGGAAAGGCGTTATTCTCTATTACTTGAAAGATAGCAATAAAAGGTTCAGTGAATTGCGCAGAAACATCCCTCAAATCACTGAAATGACATTAAGCTTACAACTTAAAAAACTCGAAATAGACGGACTTATCACGCGAGAAATTTTTGGTGAAAAACCGCCACTCAAAGTGGTTTACTCCCTATCCGAGTTCGGCCAATCATTTAAACCTGTGCTTGAGGCCATATCTCTATGGGCGAATAATGAAATAGTCGAAATTTAATATTTTATATGGTGTATCGAGTAAGTAGGTTAATTCGTGAATAGACACCGTTCCTGAATATCAAAAAATAGTGCGTACAGTAATCAACACGCCATGTCGAATTTTGATAAAAATTAACCTTTACAAATTAGTCACAGAATAATCCTTATCCAGCAACTCAAACACATAATTCCGCTGCGAAGAGAAAATAATCTCTTTGGTCTTTGTCACAAAGATGGCTTCGATATCCGGCTGGTTTTGTAGAAAGTGAATGCCGGCGCTGACGCCCATGCCATAGAGCAGCGTGGTGTAGATATCGCCGTCGAGAGAGTCGTTCGAGATAACCGTTACGCTGTGCAGTTCATTATCCAGCGGGTAACCCGTCCGGGGATCGATAATATGATGATAAATACGGTCGTCCACGGTAAAAAAACGTTCATAGACGCCGGATGTCACCACGGATTTGTTCTTCACTTTAATAATGCCCAACAGGCTATCGCGATCCGCGAAAGGCTTCTGCAACCCGACGCTCCATAGCCCTTGTTCATCCGTCAGCGCGCTGCCGATAGCCAGCACGTTTCCCCCCAGATTGATCAGCGCATCCTGAATCGCATGTTGATGCAGAACGTCCCGGACGATATCGGCGATATAGCCTTTCGCAATCGCGCCCAGATCGATCTCCATTCCCGCGCTTTCCAGCATCACGGCGCAGTCCTGCTCTCTGAGAATAATGCGCCCGGGATGCGTTAATGCCAGCGCCCGTTGTATCGATTCGCTGTCAGGCACCGTGCTGCCGCTAAAACCGATTTTCCATAGTTTCACGACAGGACCAATCGCGACGTTAAAGCCGCTGTTTTCAATCAGACTCACCGCTTTGGCGCGTTTAATCAGCTCAAAGACAATTGGGCTCACCGAAACGTACGCTTTTCCCGCCGCGTGGTTGATGCTCATCACTTCCGACTGCACCCGATTAACGGTTAGCAAGTCTTCAAGCTGCTTGATGCGCTGGAAAACTTGCCTGACAGCGATTTCATCATGGACAAACAGTTTGAGCAGAATGGGGCTGCCCATCAGGTGAACAGAATAGACGTAAGCGTTATCGACAGAAGGCATACGGTGACTCCCATGATCGAATGGCGGTACGGAAAGGAAACGGTCGGAAAATCGCGAGCGCCCGCCCTTTCAGACGCCCGCCATTAGCACTACGGTTCTATCACGTTCTTTTCTATCACTTACTCGGCTACCAGCATCGGTTGATTTTCAGCCGTTTTCGCCGTGGTTTTTGACGTAGTTTTCGCAAACTTTGGCTTACGCGCTTTCGTCGGAAAAGCATCGGAACGACGCGGTGCCCGCGCATAGGCCGCCGCCTGAATCCCCGCCTGAATCCCGAAGATAATGATATCCGCTACGGCGTTGCCGCCAATGCGATTCGCACCGTGAATACCACCAACTACTTCCCCTGCGGCATAAGCCCCGGAGATCGTCTCTTTATGGCGATTCAGTACTTCCGCTTTTTCATTAATAGTCACGCCGCCCATCGTATGATGCACGCCCGGCGCCACCTTAATCGCGTAGTACGGTGCCTGATTCAGCGGATCACGCATCCCCGTGGTACGGCCAAAATCTTCATCGTGTTTATCGGCAATAAAGGCATTGTAACGTTCGAACGTGGCGTGCAGCGCAGCTGGCGGCATGTTGAGCTTATCGGCCAGCTCAGCGACGCTGTCCGCGCTGACGGTCAGCCCTTGTGCGACATACTCTTCGACCGCCCGATTGCGGTTTCTGACCTGCTCGTCGAACAGGATGTACGCGTACTCTTCCGGCAGGTTGACGATGGCTGACGAGACGTTATCCCGCGTTTCCATTTCGTTAAAGAAACGCTTCCCACGCTGCGACACCAGAATAGCCCCGCCACCGCGAATGGATTCGGAGATCAGATAAGAGGTTGTCTGTTCAACCGTCGGATGGGTTTGAATTTCCCCCATGTCCACCGTATCCGCGCCGATCTGTTCCAGCAGGCGAATACCGCCGCCCGTAGCACCTTTGTGGTTGGTGGTGACGAAGCCTTTCAGGTCTGGGCGGTATGACTCCACCATCGCCTGATTGGCACTAAAACCGCCCGTGGCAACAATCACCGCTTTTGTCGCAATCAGGCTCTCTTCCTGATCATCATTGACGACTCTGACGGCACTAACCTTGCCCTTCTCCTGCACAATTTCGGTTACCGACGTTTCCAGCAGCACCTCAATATTGTATTTATTGAGGTTCTTAATCAGTCCGCTGACCAGATAGCCACCCACCGCTGCACCGTTGGCAGGGCGATGCGTTCTGTCAACGCTCATGCCGCCCGTCGTGGTAATGTCGCTCAGTTCAATGTCGTGCTGCGCCAGCCAGTTAATCGCGTCAGACGCATGATCGACGAAATATTGCACCAGCGCAGGATTGTTCTTCTGTTTGCCACTTTTCAGCGTTTCGTCATAGAACAGCGCCTGGCTATCTTCGATACCTTTATGTTGTTGGAAGACGGTTCCCGCCGCGTTCATACCAGCAGAGGCCTTGATAGTATTGCCACCGATGACTGGCATCTTTTCAATGACGATAACGCGCGCGCCCTCTTCGCTGGCTTGAATCGCTGCCGCCAGCCCCGCGCCACCGCTGCCAATCACCACCACATCCGCTTCACGACGCGCGTCTGGATTACCGCCGTCGGCAATAATGGCGTCTTTACTCGATTTCACCATCGCCTTGGTGACGGCCTTTTTAATCGCTTCACTCTGCGCCGTTGCGCCCGTTACGGCATCAACATGGGGGCTATTGGTATCCAGAATGCGTTCGCGGATAATCTCAAAACTGATTTTCAGTGAATCATCAATCTCGCTATTCTCCAGCGCAATATCGGCGACTCGATTCTGCTCAAAATGGATAGCAATTCGCAGCTCGCCACATTCATCCTGAACGTTTTCCTGATAAATCCCGGATTTAAATTTTTTGCCGGTTAAATTCACGTCCCGAATCATGGCTTCAACTAATGAAAAACGCCACAGCGGTTCAGGGATCGTCAATGCTTCACGTTTATCGCTGGCAATATAAAGATCGAGTTTTTCCTGCTCGGCAATGCGATCTGTCCAGTCTGGATAAGCAATACAGGCTCTGCCGACGGCAATCAGGTCATAACCATTTTCCAGCGCCGCATCCGCGTCTGCCTGATTGACAATATCCCCTACGCCAATAACCGGAATCGCGGCTAATGTCGCGGAACAGCGGGCAACATATTTCTTAATCAGCGGGGTCGGGTCGTTTGTTTCGATAATGGACGAGCGCAGAATATTGCCCATAGAGAAATGAACATAATCCAGCCCGCGCGCCGCTAATTTTTCCAGCAGATAGAGAGAATCATCAAAATGAATGCCGGGTTCTTCGATTTCTTCCGGCGAGAAACGATAGCCGATGATGAACGAAGGATCGGCGTATTTATCCGCGACCTCGTGGGTGATATCCAACACCGCCAGCGGGAAGGCCGCGCGTTTGTCACGGCTGCCGCCCCATTTATCTGAACGCTGGTTAGAGTGCGGAGAATAGAACTGTTGGATCAGGTAAGTGTTCGCACCGTGAATTTCCACGCCATCAAAACCCGCCTGAATGGCACGATGAACGGCATCGCCAAACTTGCCAATCATGGCCTCAACCTCGTCGCCCGACAGTGCAACCGGAACGATGGCACCCGCGCGCGGCGCGGCAATGGCGCTCGGAGCAACCGGCGTCGCGCCACCGATAAAACGTGGTTCGACCATACGGCCGCCGTGATAAATTTGCAGGATCGCCGTCGAGCCTTTTTCTTTAATCGCCGTCGCAATTTTGGCCAGTCCGGCAATTTTCTCGTCGTTATCTATCCCTATCGCACCGGGAAAAGCCAACCCTTTGTCATCAATAAAACAGCATTCCACAATCACGGTGCCGATGCTGCCAGCTCTGGCCTGATAATATTCCACCAGCTCTTTGGTCACACTCCCATCGTAAAACCCACTACAGGTGGTCATGGGAGCCATCAGTACCCGATTTTTCAGCGTCGCGCCGTTGGGGAGTGTAAAAGCGGCAAATAGATCATGGTGATTATTCTTCATAGCGAATACTCCACTTAAAATAAAAACTCTGTTCGCGAATGAATCAGAAGCCGCCATGTTTGTTTTTATTAATTTTTCTGGCTGATAATTTGCGAACTTATTACTTACCAAGTATCTATTTTTTTAACTGTTATAAAATCTTTTCTTACTATTTAAACTATTTTGTAGATCCGATTTTATTAAGGGTATTCGCACAACTCTTTTTTATATTTAATATTCCATTCACTTTATTAACATCTCTTTATCCTGAAGATAACCAATCGGATATTATTTATATTCTGCATAACAAAAAAAACGCCCCGGTAAACAATAATACCGAGGCGCAATATACGCGTCATACTTCAAGCCGCAGGTGCGTTGGCTGCATTCGCTCACCCGAATCACTTACCTGAGTAAGCTCATCGGGATTCCCTCTTTTGGCCGCCTTCCTGCAACTCGAATTATTTAGCGTATAGAGAAATGGAGATGATTATTGGTGTTGATAGGTCTCCGTATGAACGCCGTTAATGTACAGCTGGCGTTGCTCGCCCGCCGGCAGGCGCAGCGTCGCATGCTGCCAAGCGGGCTGGTATCGCCCTTCCGATGTAAACGTCACGTCAATCCGTTGGCTATCCGTGCGGATTTCCCAGCGCAGCCACAGCGCGTTACCTTCACGCCATTGCCACGTCTCGCCATCGTCTTCGAACAGCAGCCCGCTGTCCGTACCACCCGCGACAGGCGGGAAGAGCAGGAATTCACGCTGGTCATCTTCACGCGGACTGACGTGGGCCGTTCGCGCCGACAGCGGAATCATCGCACCCGCTCTGACCAAAAGCGGGAGCCGTTCCAACGGCGCATCCAGCACGACTGTCTGTCCGCCGCTGAACCACTGACCAGAATGAAAATCGTACCAGCCTGACGTATTCGCCGGCAGGTAGACCGTGCGCTGGCGCTGTCCCTGCTCAACCACGCTGGCGACCAGAATATCTCGTCCCAGCATGAAATCGTCGGTTTCCTCCAGCGTCGCGCTGTCCTGCTCGTGGTCGAGGAACATCGGGCGCAGCATCGGTTCATCGTCCGCGCTAGCCTGCCACAGCAAGGTATAAAAATACGGCAGCAGACGGTAGCGAAGCTCAATAGCGCTGCGTATCGCAGGCGTTACCGCGGGATACATCCACGGTTCGTTTACCGTATGGTCGTCATTCCAGGAATGAATGGTGAAACGCGGGTGCATCACGCCGTTTTGTACCCAGCGCACAAACAGCTCGGCGTCTGGCTTATCGCCCGAAAACCCGCCAACGTCGTGCCCGACATTAAACAGGCCGGACAGACTCATCCCGATTCCCATCCGCGTGTTGTAACGCAGCGTCTGCCAGTTGGTACGGTTATCGCCGCTCCAGGTCTGCACGTAGCGCTGCATGCCCGCACAGCCGGAACGCGAGATCAGATAAGGGCGTAGCGTCGGAGCAAAACGCTGCTGTGCCTCCAGCGAGGCGCGCATCATCAACAGCGGCATCAGCGGGCGAATGTGTTTGATCGCCATCGTTTCGCCGAATCCGTGGCAGCGGGCTTCACCATCCCAGACTTCATATTCGTTATTGTCATTCCACGTTGAATCAATCCCTTTCCCCAGCAGCTGTCGGGTGACGTTCTCCTGCCACCACGCCACCGTTGCCGGATTGGTGAAATCAAGGTGCGAACCTTCATCGTCCCAAAAGCTGGAGCGCTCTGGCACATCGGATTCGGAATCGCGGATAAACAGCCCCTGCGCCGACACCTCGTCGTATTTCGGGTGATCTTGCAGTAAACAGGGTTTGATATTGGCAGCCAGTTTGAGGCCCGCATCGTGGAAAGCCTGCGACATCACTTCCGGCTGGGGAACTTTGTCGTGGTTCCAGTTAAACACATAGCGCTTATTGTTGATCGACGTGTAGCCCGATGAGAGTTGGAACGAATCACACGGGATATGATGTTCCCGGCACAGCGCGATAAATTTCATCAGCTGCTGCTGCGCATCCGGTGCATCGGTGTAATGCATGGTGGAACCGCTGTAACCCAGGCTCCATTTTGGCCCAAAGAGCGTTTTCCCCGTCAGGCGCACAAATGCTTTCGTGACATCCAACACGCGCGGCCCGATGAACAGGTAATAGTCGAGATCGCCCGCCTCCGCCTGATAGCGTCGATAAGCCAGATGATAGTTATCGATTTCATTGCCGAGATCGAGCCAGGTCGTGCTCAGGTTATCGTAAAACAGGCCGAAGCTGACATCGTCACGTCGGGTAATGGTAAACGGCACATGCTTATACAGCGGATCGGTGCTCGCCGCGTTGTAGCCCATCGCATCCAGATTGCGGAACTCAAACCGACGTCCGGTGCGTTCAAGGTCGCCAGCCTTCTCACCCAGCCCGTAATAGCGCTCCGTCGGGAAACGGCGCTGATAGTGCGCCACGCCATCACCGTGTGGGTTGAGCAGATAGGCGCTGGTGGGTCGATCGGCAGCAAACGGCTGCCATTCGCCCTGTTCATCGCAATATTCCCACGCCAGCCACAGCGGCTGATGAATCGTAATTCGCATCCGCGCGGTGCTGATACGCAGCGCATCGTCCAGTTGTTCCAGCGAGAATCCCGGCAGGCTGAAACCCTCGCAGCTCTCACGGCTGCGCCCCTGCCAAGGGACATCCTGCTGCGGCGCGATGCTCCAGGTGCGGTTCAGCTTCAGCTCGCCATGCTGTTTAACCAGCACGCGGGCCAACATCGGTTCCAGCACGTACAGGCGAAACACATGTTTGTCGTCCACCAGCAGCTCAACATGGTCGGCACTCTGATGACGGAACACCCAATTTTTCAACGTTTTCATACAGCGTCCTTTTCAGGAAAAATAAATGAGCCGTTATGCCTGCGACCGCGTTTTCCCACGACGTTCAGCAATAAATGCGATCAGGAAGATGGCACCGATCAGATCGAAGAATCCCATCGCGACAAACAGCGGGTTAAACCCAATTTTGTCGGCGGTGACGCCAATCAGCAGCGAGAACAGGAAGCTGGCAATCCAGGCAAATGAACCGCGCATCCCGTTCACCGTTGCCATCTGCCCTTTATCGAACGATTCCACCACCAGTGCGCTCAACATGCAGGAAATCACCTGATGGCCAAACCCACCGATGGAAATCAGCAGAATCGCCACCCACGGATCTTTACTGATGGCAACCAGCGCCAGCGACAGCATCAGAAACGCGCCCGTGACCGAACTCGCCACAATCGAGTTAACGCGCGAGCAGCCGAACCAGCGGGTATAAAGTCGGGTGAGATAGCCACTGGCGATACTGCCAAGATCGGCAGCAAGAAACGGCAGCCACGCAAACATCGCGATTTGTTTCAGATCCATACCGCGCTCATTTGCCAGATAGAGCGGCACCCAAAAACTGAGCACGGCCCACGCGGGCTCCGCCATAAATGCGGGAATCGCGATACCGTAGAAGCGTTTATTTTTTGAGACGGTTTTCAGCGCGGTGAAGAAAGGCAGTTTGACCGGCGGTGCTTCATTGTCCTGACGGATGAAATCCAGCTCCTCACGGCTTAAATTGGGGTGATTTTCGGGGTTGTGATAGAACAGCCACCACAGAATCACCCACAGCAGTGCCAGCCCACCGCTGAACATAAACGCGCCCTGCCAGCCCAGATAGGCATGCGCCACAACGATAATCGGCGGTGCCAGCATCGCACCGATAGAGAAACCGACACCGGCCCAGCCTGCCGCAATCGGGCGTTCCTTTTTAGGGAACCACTCGCCCAGCGTTTTGGCATTCGCCGGTGTCGCTGCCGCTTCGGACGCGCCCATAAAGAAACGCAAGATCGCCAGATGCAGCCAGCTTCCCGCCCCCGCGTGGAAGATGCACATCAGCGCCCAGATCACCGCGCAGATCATAAAGCCAATTTTCAGGCCGATGACATCGATCAGCCAGCCGCAAATCGGCTGGAAAATGGTATACGCCAGTTGGAATGCACCGACAATCCAGGAGTATTGCTCGGTGGTGATGCCCATACTGGTTTTCAGTTCGGGTGCCAGAATGCCCAGTGAATTACGGGTGATGTAATTCACGGTAACGCCAAGCAGAAACAGGCTCAGCACCCACCAACGCAGGTTTCTGAATGTCCGTTTACCTTTGGTAGCGATGGGGGACGAATTGATGTCGAGACTCATGGTGACTCCTTTACAGGAAAGTAGGGTGACATTGGTCTGATATCTCGACGGCATTTTTGTATTTATAGCCTATCGAACAATCAAACCATTTTCATATCATTGTATTTATTGAGTTAAATCCTGTTTTACTACCTCTAACCACTGAAATTGGTTTACCAAATCGAGAGTAGAACAATTGAAAATCGTGAAACACTCACTTTTTTGAAAACATTTTCATGCTATGGTCAAAATGCAGACAAAAACCTGCATATAGCGCCTGAAAATAGGTAACAGATAGCAATGAAAACTTTGTCATTTTCGAAGGTGAACGGGATCACAAAATGAAAGGAAACCTGAAAATACGCGAAATTGCGCAGCGGACGGGCTACTCGATCAGCACGGTCTCACGCGTGCTATCTGGTCAGTCCAATACCAGCGAACAGGCAAAAACGGACATTCTCAACTGCGCCCGCCAGTGCGGCGTACTGGCCGATCTCGCCAACGGCCGCCTGCTGTTGAACGGGCTCACTATTTTTGCCCCACCGCGCGCTTTTGATATTCGGTCCGACATCTTCTATCACAAGGTGGTACAGAGCATCATTGATGCCCTGAAGCCACACGATGTGCGAGTGCGCTACTGCGGGCTGGAGGAAAATGACAGCGATGCGGCGCTCTTTTTAGACAAAATGCGCGATCCGGCTACGGAGGCGGCGCTGCTGATCGGCATCGACGATCCCTATATTCACGCGCTGGCGGCGGACAGCGGTAAGCCCTGCATATTGATTAACTGCATTGACCGTAAGATGCGATTGCCGGGTGTGGCGCCCGCCCATCGCTTGATAGGCGAATTCTCCGCCCATTATATTTTTGAGCAAGGGCACCATTCCGTGTTGACGCTGCTGTGCCTGCGTCGTTACACGATGGAGCTGCGTCTGGACGGGATTCGGGATGCCTATCAGCACCATAATCTGCCGTTTTCCTCTGAGGATAATTTGCTGGCGTTAGATAATTTCAGCACGACGGACGCCGAACAGGCGATGACGACCTTTTTAGCCCGCTGCCCGCCGGATAAGCGACCTACGGCGATTTTGGCCGGTGGTGATTTCATCGCGGTTGGGGTGGTAAATGCTTTGACCAAAGCAGGATTGCGCGTGCCGCAGGATGTCTCGGTGATGAGCATGGATGGATTCAATCTCTCGGCCATTCACGACGTCCCGCTCACATCGGTACATGTGCCGCGTGAGGCGCTGGGCGAAGAAGCCGTCAGGCTGTTGCAATATCGCCTGATTCGCCCCGAAGCCCCCGTCGGCAACCTGCTACTAAACGGCACGCTGGTGGTTCGCCAGTCCGTCAGGCGGCTGCGCGCCAGTAAATCCGTTGCGCCGATACAGGATGAAAGCCTCTACGACTGAGCCTGCAACCACGCCTGCGCCGCGTCAAAGAAGTTCTGCGCCAGCGGCGTCGCTCGACCAGCCTGTGCAACAACAACGGCAGCACGGCGGCGCATTGGCGGAAACAGCAGAGGTCGGAGCGTTAACGCGGGCGTCATGTCCGGGATCAGGCTGCCGTGAGGCACAATGCCGCACCCGAGCCCGACATAAGCACTTTGGATCAGTTGCAGGACGGAAGAGCTTTCCACCTTGACCCACGGCGAAACGCCCATTTCGCGGAAATGACTATCGAGATAGCGACGGAAGTAGCGGCTGGCCTCCGCCAGACAGAGCGGAACCTCAGAAAGCGCAGCGAGAGGCAGCGGCGTCTCCCCGACCAGCTGTGGGAAATAGTGCGGATGGAACAAGAGATCAACGCCCTGCTCCGTCAACGGCGACGCCTGAAAGTGCAGTTCCTGTAGCGTCGAAAACTCAAAAAAGCCGATGCCGACATCCACCGAATGCGCATTCAGCGCTTCCAGCAGTTGATCCGCACTGAACAGCGAGATCTGAAAATCCAGCTGCGGGTAAACCTTGTTCACCGCTGCCAGCAGGCTCGACAGCGCGATACTGCTTTGCGGCACCGCGCCGATGCGCAATACGCCGCTCACACCGCGTTTCAGCGACGCGACTTCCAGCTTCAGCCCCTGATAAACCGAGACGATTTCCCGCGCCCAGGCCAGCACGCGTTCACCTTCGGCGGTAAAGCCTTCAAAATTGTTACCCCGATTGATTAACGCCAGATCCAGCTCTCGCTCCAGATTTTTCAACCGCATGGAGAGCGTTGGCTGACTGACAAAACTGGCTTCCGCTGCCCGGCCAAAATGGCGCTCTTTCTCCAGATTGCACAGGTATTGCAGTTGCTTAATATCCATCGTCAGACTCGATCATCAGACACAGTAGTGGGTAAGCCCGGAGTATATACCGATAAACCGCCTCTATCCCACCATAGCCGCATTTGATTAGACGCGATCGCCGACGGCACCTAAACTTCATCTAAAGAGCAAACATTTAAAATTTTGTTCACATAAAAACAACAAAACCCTAAATAATTCGAGTTTCAGGCCGACGGCAACGCAGCGAGTCCCCAGGAGCTTACTCAAGTAAGTGACTGGGGTGAGCGAGGCAGCCAACACACCTGCAACTTGAAGTATGACGGGTTTATTCACCTGCGGATTCGAACATGAAATTCAAACCATCCATCAAGCCATACCGCAATGCGGCTGGCGGCTGGGGCTCGTTGGAAGCCACCACGCGTTTTGTTCTCGACAGCAAGCAAGCGCTGAAAAATATCCGAAACTTGTTGCGGGTCAATAAATCGAAAGGATTTGACTGCCCCGGCTGTGCCTGGGGTGATGACAACAGCAGCACGTTCAGTTTTTGTGAAAACGGCGCGAAAGCGGTCAGCTGGGAAGCAACGCGCAAAGCGGTCGATCTGGATTTTTTCGCCGCCCATAGCGTCACGACGCTTCGCCAGCAAAGTAACTATTTCCTTGAATATCAGGGCCGCTTAACCCACCCGATGCGCTATGACCGTGCCAGCGATCGCTATGTTCCTATCAGCTGGGACGCGGCGTTTGCGCTGATCGCTCGCCACATCAGTAACATGGCGCACCCTAATCAGGTTGAACTTTATACGTCCGGCCGTGCCAGCAATGAAGCCTCTTATCTGTATCAGCTTTTTGGCCGTATGCTGGGCACCAACAATTTTCCTGACTGTTCGAATATGTGCCATGAGGCCAGCGGAATCGGTCTGAAACAGAGTATCGGCGTCGGTAAAGGCACGATCCGGCTGGATGATTTCGAACACGCTGACGCAATTTTCGTCTTCGGGCAGAACCCTGGCACCAATCACCCACGTATGCTGCACAGCCTGCGCCACGCCGCCGATCGCGGTGCGCACGTCGTCTCGTTTAATACGCTACGCGAGCGCGGTCTGGAACGTTTTGCCAATCCGCAGAACCCACTGGAGCTGCTCACGCCACTGTCCGGCACCATTAGCGAAACCTACCTGCAACCCAATCTGGGCGGCGATATGGCCGCCGTGCGCGGCATGGTAAAAGCGCTGCTGGAAACACATCGCCAGCGCTTGTCTGCCGGGGAAGCGGGTTTATTCGATCAGGATTTCTTGTCTACACATACCCAGCAGGTGGATGCGTATCTGGCCGTTGTCGACGCGACAAGCTGGCAGAAAATCGAACAACAGTCCGGCCTGAGTGAAGCGCAGCTGCGCTATGTCGCGGCGATTTATCAGCAGTCGCCGCGCGTGATTTGCACCTGGGCGATGGGGATTACCCAGCATAAGCATTCCGTCGCCACCGTGCGGGAAATCGTGAACCTGCAACTGCTGTTCGGGCAGCTAGGGAAACCGGGCGCGGGGCTGTGTCCGGTACGTGGCCATAGTAATGTGCAGGGCAACCGCACCATGGGGATCGATGAGAAACCGACGGCCGCGTTTCTCGATCGTCTGGCGGCACATTATGGCTTCACGCCGCCTTACGCCGCAGGCCACAACACGGTAGAAGCGCTGGAAGCGATGCTGCG
Organism: Pectobacterium polaris; assembly: GCF_002307355.1. NCBI lineage: Bacteria > Pseudomonadati > Pseudomonadota > Gammaproteobacteria > Enterobacterales > Pectobacteriaceae > Pectobacterium > Pectobacterium polaris. Next base: position 3,860,384 of record NZ_CP017481.1, read on the forward strand.
CGACGAGATAAAAGTGCTGATCGCGCTGGGCGGTAACCTCGCTGCCGCCGCACCGGATTCGGCACGCACCGAAGAAGCGCTCAGCCGCTGCGACCTGACCGTACATATCAGCACCAAGCTCAACCGCAGCCATCTGGTGACGGGCAAGGTCGATGCATTGATTCTGCCGACGCTCGGCCGTACCGATCTCGACATGCAGGCCAGCGGCGCGCAGTTTATTACTGTCGAAGACTCTTTCAGCATGGTGCACGCGTCGCAGGGCGTCGGGCAGCCGCTTTCGCCGTTGCAGCGTTCGGAAACGGCGATTGTTGCCGGGATTGCCAATGCGGTACTCGGTCATGAAAAGCTCGACTGGCTGGCGCTGGCGGACGATTACTCACGCATCCGTGACCATATCGCCGCGACTATTCCCGGCTTTACCGATTTCAATGCTAACTGCGACCTGCCGGGCGGATTCTATCTCGGTAACGCCGCCGCTGAACTGCACTTCAATACCCTCAACGGGAAAGCGCAATTCAGCCATGCCGCTCTGCCCGATACGCTGTTTCCGCAGCTACGAGGCAGCGATGTGCCCTTTACGCTGCAAACCCTGCGCTCACACGATCAATACAACACCACGATTTATGGGCTGGATGACCGCTATCGCGGCGTGTACGGGCAGCGGGAAGTGCTCTTCATGCACCCGGATGACATCAGTGCGTTAGGGTTGGAAGACGGCGATCTCGTCGATATCGAAACGCTGTGGAATGACGGCATTACCCGTATCGTCAACGGCTTCAAGCTGGTGAGCTACGCGATTCCGCGCGGCAACCTGGCCGCCTATTACCCGGAAACCAATCCGCTGGTGCCGCTGTCCAGCTTTGGGGATGAAACGCACACGCCGACCTCTAAATCAGTGCCGGTTGTCGTTCGTCGTAGTACGCAAGAAGAGTCTCTGCTGCGTATCGCCTAAGCATCTGTCGGCTAGGCGGCAACTCATCACATAAACGACGCTGCCGTGCCGTGAAATCAATCGCGTGCACGGCAGGTGGACACGTTCAAATCAGCGTTGACTTTACTCGGATTTATCCGCGCTTCTGCTGCCGATCTGCGACCACACTTTCCCCGATTATTCTTGCCGCCAGCACCCGATTCGAGTAAAACTGTGAATTGCTAATTGAGCTACTCACAACCGTATTTCTGGACGCTATGTTTCAAGATAATCCGCTGCTTGCACAGCTAAAACAGCAACTTCACTCTCAGACACCGCGTGTTGAAGGTGTCGTCAAAGGCACCGATAAAGGATTTGGCTTTCTTGAAGCTGACGGACAAAAAAGCTATTTCATTCCCCCTCCGCACATGAAAAAAGTGATGCACGGTGACCGGATTACCGCCACCCTGCATACGGAAAAAGAGCGGGAAATTGTCGAGCCAGAAACGCTGATCGAACCCTTCCTGACCCGATTTGTTGGGCGCATCCATAAAAAAGACGACCGCTTATCCATTACGCCTGACCATCCACTGCTGAAAGATGCCATCCCTTGCCGCGCCGCGCGCGATATCACGCACGATTTTCAGGAAGGTGATTGGGCCGTCGCCGAAATGCGCCGTCACCCGCTGAAGGGCGACCGTGGATTTCATGCTGAATTGACGCAGTACATCACCACGGGCGACGATCCGCTGGTACCGTGGTGGGTGACATTGTCACGTCATAATCTGGAGCGCACGGCCCCAGAGGTTGAAGCGACTGAGCGCCATGACGGCGAACTCGTCCGCGAAGATCTCACCGCGCTGAGCTTTGTCACTATCGACAGCGCCAGCACGGAAGATATGGACGACGCGCTATACGTGCAGGACAACGGTGATGGTTCGCTGCAATTAACCATCGCTATCGCCGATCCGACTGCGTATGTCGCGGCGGGTAGCGAGCTGGACAACATCGCACGCCAGCGCGCCTTTACCAACTATCTGCCCGGCTTTAACATCCCGATGCTGCCGCGCCCGCTGTCGGACGATATCTGTTCCCTGCGCCCAGACGAGCGTCGCCCTGTCCTCGCCTGCCGCGTGACGATTGCCGCCGACGGTGCACTGGGTGACGACATTCACTTCTTTGCCGCCTGGATCGAATCCAAAGCCAAGTTAGCGTATGACAGCGTCTCTGACTGGCTGGAAGATCAAGGCGAATGGCAGCCGCAAAACGACGCGATTGCCGAACAAATTCGTTTGCTGCAACGTCTCTGTCTGGCTCGTAGCGAATGGCGCACCACCCACGCACTGGTGTTTAAAGATCGCCCGGATTACCGTTTCCTGCTGGGTGAGAAAGGCGACGTGTTGGATATCGTGGTTGAACATCGCCGCATCGCCAACCGTATCGTTGAAGAATCCATGATTACGGCCAACGTCTGTGCGGCCATTGTGCTGCGCGATAAGCTGGGCTTCGGCATCTATAACGTGCATAACGGCTTCGATCCTGCCTCGATCGAACAAGCGGTTGCCGTATTGGATACCCACGGCGTTCAGGCCGACGCGCAAGCATTGTTGACGTTGGATGGCTTCTGTACGCTGCGCCGCGAGTTGGATGCCCAACCGACGCAGTTCCTGGACAGCCGCATTCGCCGCTTCCAGTCCTTCGCGGAAGTGAGCACCACGCCGGGGCCACACTTTGGTCTGGGGCTGGAAGCCTACGCCACCTGGACCTCACCGATCCGTAAATACGGCGATATGGTTAACCACCGTTTGTTGAAAGCGGTTATCACCGGACAGGCTGCGGAAAAACCGCAGGACGACGTCACCGTACAACTGGCCGAACGCCGCCGCCTTAATCGTATGGCTGAGCGCGATGTCGGCGACTGGCTGTACGCCCGCTACCTCAAAGATAAAGCCGGTACAGATAGTCGCTTCAATGCGGAAATCATTGACGTCACACGCGGCGGCCTGCGCGTTCGCCTGCTGGATAACGGCGCAGTCGCCTTTATCCCATCCTCCTTTATCCACGCCGTGCGCGATGAGCTGGTGTGCAGTCAGGAAATGGGCACCCTCTCAGTGAAAGGCGAGGTCGTCTATCGTCAGGGGGATACGCTGGACGTGGTCATCGCTGAAGTTCGTCTGGAAACCCGCAGCATCGTGGCAAAACCTGCCGCCTAAGTGCCATGCCGCCGAGTCATCTCGGCGGACGTGCAACCCTCATCACAGGAGTGTTCCCGATGAAGAAAATGACAATCGGTACATCCGCGATACAGGCTTCCAACATTGCGTTGGGCTGTATGCGAATGGCAAAGAAAAGCACGAGTGAAGCAGCTGACATCCTCAATGCTTCCGTCGAGGCGGGCATCGATTTCTTCGATCACGCTGATATCTATGGCTCAGGTTTGTCGGAAGAGATTTTCGCCGCCGGTTTACAGAAGACCGCCATCCGCCGTGAATCAATTTTTCTGCAATCCAAATGCGGCATTCGTCAGGGCTTCTTTGACTTCTCTCAGGCGCACATCATCGCGTCCGTCGAAGGTAGCCTACAGCGTTTAAAAACGGACTATCTTGATACGCTGCTGCTGCACCGCCCGGACACACTGTTTGAACCCGATGAAGTCGCGGCCGCTTTCGATGAGCTGGAAAGCAGCGGAAAAGTGCGCCATTTCGGCGTCAGTAATCAGAATCCGTTGCAGATTGAATTGCTGAAAAAATCCGTACGCCAACCGCTGATCGCCAACCAGTTGCAGTTCAGCATCATGCACACGGGCATGATTGATGCTGGCCTTAACGTGAATATGACGAACCCGGCATCGGTGAATCACGATGGCGCGATTCTGGAATACAGCCGTCTGAATACCATGACGATTCAGGCCTGGTCACCCTTCCAGTACGGCTTTTTTGACGGCGTTTTCCTCGATAACGAGAAATTCCCTAAGCTGAACGTCACCCTTGATCGCATCGCCGAGCAGCATAGCGTCACCAATACCGCGATCGCCACCGCGTGGATCTTGCGTCACCCTGCCGCAATGCAGGTGATTATCGGCACCATGAGCCCGGAACGTATCCGTGACATCGCGGCGGCGTCTACCCTGTCGCTCAGCCGCGAAGAATGGTACGAAATTTACCGCGCCGCCGGAAACGTTCTGCCTTAAGACGCGTGTTGCACAGCCCCTGCGTCCCTGACAACAAACAGGGACGCGTTACAAACTGGGGTCAGGGCCGCGTTCAACGAAGGTCGACAGAACGATATAACTACGCGTGCTGTCGACGCCTTCAATCTCTTGTAGCTTACCTAGCAGTTCCTCTAGCCCTTCGGTATCCCGAGTGCGAACCTTGAGCATGACGCAGCTATCCCCTGCAACGGTATGAAATTCCTCAATTTCTGGCAAATCACTTAATATCAGTAAACGTTTGGTGCTCAAGATACTCTTTGTGTTTACCAGGACAAACGTTAATAAGCTCCGACCGACCTTACACCCATCGATCTTGGCAATAGTCGCTTTGATGACCCCGTCCTTCTTTAGCCGCTTCACTCGCTCATGCACGGACGGCGCGGAAAGATGCAGCGCTTCCCCTAAGTCGGCATAGCTCCGACTGCTGTCGGCTGAAAGAAGGGCTAATATTTTTCGGTCCACGTCGTCCAGTTTTGCCGGGATAGGCTTTTCTTGCCTAAGCGCATTCGTTTTTTCTAATTCATTAGCCATTTTATTTCCTTACCCTAATACCATTAGGCATAATTTAGCACATGCAAAAATTGTCAGACATAGGGGATATCATGCCTATCGCTTTATGGGCCCTGGTTATTGGTGCCTTTGGGATTGGAACAACGGAATTCATCATTGCAGGTCTCTTGCCTGCCATCGCGACGGATTACGGGGTGACGATCCCCGTGGCGGCGTATATGGCCACCAGTTACGCGCTTGGGGTTTTTGTGGGCGCGCCGGTACTCATTATTCTGGGTTCCCGATTACCCAAAAAAACCATGCTGCTTTTTCTTGCCGGGATCTTTGTGCTGGGGAATTTGGTCACCGCCCTCGCGCCGTCCATCGGTATGGCGATCGTCGGACGCGTTATCACCTCTCTGACACACGGGGCATTCTTCGGCATTGGCTCTGTGCTCGCCGCGGAGATGGTGCCTAAAGAGAAACGCGTCAGTGCTATCGCCTTTATGTTCTCCGGCCTTACGGTGGCTAACCTTATTGGCGTGCCAGTGGGAACCTGGATTAGCCATCAGTTTTCCTGGCAAACGACGTTCTACGCCATCACGCTGATTGGTATCGCCACTGCGGTCGGCGTACTGGTGCTTATCCCTTCCACCGCCAAACCCAAAGCACAGCATATCGGGCATGAATTTGCCGCATTCGGCAACTCAAAAGTATTGCTATCCATGGGCATAACCATTCTTGGACCCGCGGCCTTCTTTACTTCAATTACGTATATCGCGCCCATGATGACGGAAGTGGCGCGCTTCTCAGAAGGATCGATTACCTGGCTGTTGATGGTATTTGGTTTGGGCTTGTTCGTTGGGAACTGGCTGGGTGGGCGCTTCGCTGACAGAGCGCTCATGCCGATGCTGTATATCACGCTGTTTGGGCAGGCTGCTATTTTGTTCATCTTCCATTTGACGGCCAGCAGCCAGATTGCCTCGGTATTGTGTATCTTCCTGATGGCGGCGTTTGGATTTGCGACCGTTTCTCCTATTCAGAAACTGGTGATGGACAAAGCAAGAGCCGCAGGTGCCCCAACGCTGGCCTCAGCGGTCAATATTGGCCTCTTTAATCTTGGTAATGCCCTCGGTGCCTGGGTCGGTGGGAGCGTTATCGCCAGCGGCTTCGGTTTCACTGCGCCAAACTGGGCGGGCGGGGTTCTGTCGCTGAGTGCGCTGGTTCTTGCTATCGCGGTCGGTGTGGTCGATAAACGAAGCAGCCCGTTGACAGAATCTTTAGAATGCCACTGATGAAATAGACGTAGCATGCAGAAATGCGCGGGTTACATCGCCGCGCATTTCGTTAGCCCTTGTTTACGCTTTAAGTTTCTTTACAAAAATTCACCTTCGCTCACATTTTCTCATCCATTCCCTTCTCTTCGCCATTAAACCCACTATTGTTAAATTGCATTAACACCCGCGCTATACCTTTTCTGAATAACGAAGGAGCCGTTGTTATGAGTAACGTAAAGAGCATTGTGATCTGGCTGCTAGTCGGCCTGGCGGGCGCCTTTTCGTTCGCCACGCTGGCGCTAAGCCGCGGTGAACACGTCAATGCCGTGTGGTTGGTTATCGCGGCAGTATCGTGTTACAGCATCGCCTATCGGTTTTACAGCCTGTTTATCGCCAAAAAAGTGTTTGAGCTCGACGATCGCCGACTGACACCGGCGGAGCGTCATAACGACGGTCTGGATTACGTTCCCACCAATAAATGGGTCCTATTCGGCCACCACTTCGCCGCCATCGCTGGGGCCGGTCCGCTGGTCGGGCCGATTCTCGCCGCACAGATGGGCTTCCTCCCCGGTACGATCTGGATCTTGGTCGGCGTCATGCTGGCGGGTGCGGTGCAGGATTTTCTGGTGCTGTTTATCTCAACCCGCCGGGACGGTCGTTCTCTGGGTGAGATGGCAAAACAGGAGCTGGGCACGTTCGCGGGTATTATCACCATGCTCGGTGCGCTGGGCGTGATGATCATCATTCTCTCGGCGCTGGCGCTGGTCGTCGTTAAAGCGCTGGCAGAAAGTCCGTGGGGGCTGTTCACGATTGCCGCCACCATCCCTATCGCGCTCTTCATGGGCGTTTACATGCGCTTTTTGCGTCCGGGCAAAATCGCTGAAGTCTCTATCATCGGCTTTGTGCTGATGATGCTGGCGATTGTCTACGGCGGTAACATCGCGGTACACCCTTACTGGGGACCGTTCTTCACATTGAAAGGGACGTCACTCACCTGGGTTCTGGTGATTTACGGCTTCGTGGCCTCAGTCCTGCCCGTCTGGCTGCTGCTGGCACCGCGTGATTATCTCTCTACGTTCCTGAAAATCGGGGTCATTGTCGGGCTGGCCTTCGGTATTGTGTTCGCCATGCCGGAAATGAAAATGCCTGCCGTTTCTCGTTTTATTGACGGCACCGGCCCAGTCTTCTCCGGTACGCTGTTCCCCTTCCTGTTTATCACTATCGCCTGCGGCGCGATTTCCGGCTTCCATGCGCTGGTGTCCAGCGGCACCACGCCGAAGTTGGTTGAACGTGAAAGCCATATCCGCTTCATCGGCTATGGCGCAATGTTGATGGAATCCTTCGTGGCGATTATGGCGCTGATTTGTGCCTCGGTCATCGAACCGGGCATCTACTTCGCCATGAACTCACCCGCTGCCTTGATCGGCACCACGGTTGAGAGCGCCTCGTTAGCCATCAATAACTGGGGATTTGTGATTACCCCGCAGGAATTGAGTGCCATTGCCAATGACGTTGGCGAAGCCTCTATTCTTTCGCGTGCCGGTGGCGCACCGACCTTCGCGGTGGGCATGGCCTACATCATCACCGAAATCTTTAACAGCCGGGCGATGATGGCATTCTGGTATCACTTCGCGATTCTGTTTGAAGCCCTGTTCATCCTGACCGCGGTTGACGCCGGAACGCGCGCCTGTCGCTTCATGGTGCAGGATCTGGTCGGTATTGCGATTCCCAGATTAGCGAACAGCCGTTCCTGGCTGGGGAATCTGGCCGGTACAACCGTCGCCGTTTCCGGTTGGGGATTCTTCGTCTATCAAGGCGTGATCGATCCGCTGGGCGGCATCAACACACTCTGGCCGCTGTTCGGTATCGGTAACCAGATGCTGGCTTCGATGGCGTTGATTCTCGGCACCGTGGTGTTGTTTAAGATGAAGAAACAGCGCTATGCGTGGGTGACTATCGTGCCTACCGTCTGGCTGTTTATTACGTCGATGACGGCGGGTTGGCAGAAAATTTTCCATGAAAAACCGAGCATCGGCTTTCTGGCTCAGGCAAAACGCTTCGCCGCGGGTATTGAACAGAACACGCTGATCGCACCGGCCAAATCGATTAAAGACATGGAAACTATCGTCTTCAGTAATCAGATCAACGCCGCGCTGTGCGGGTTCTTCATGCTGGTGGCGGTGACAATGCTGATTTCCGCATTCTTCGTCATTCGTCGTGCGATGAATAGCGATGTCCCAACGGCAAAAGAGAGCCCGATTGTCTTACGAGACGGCGCTCAGCCTTAAACATCCTCTGTATAACTCCTTCGATCCCTCCCTCGCGGAGGGATTTTTTATGGCATGCCATCCCTGGCCGACACCCAAGCCCCCACAAATAACAATAGCGCCGCATTTGCGGCGCTATATGGCTTAAAGGTAACAAGAAAGGAATGGCTGCGGTTTATTGTCCGTAATACGCGTTCTTGCCGTGCTTGCGTAAGTAGTGTTTATCCAACAGCGTTTGCTGCATCTCGCCCAACTGAGGCGTTAACTGGCGTGAGAAAATCCCCATGTAGGCAAGCTCTTCCAGAACAACGGCGTTGTGCACCGCGTTGTCGGCATCTTTCCCCCACGCAAAGGGGCCATGCGAGTTAACCAAGACGGCAGGAACATCTATCGGAGAAATGCCACGCTGACGGAAAGTTTCGACGATCACCCTTCCCGTTTCCCACTCATAGCGCCCGTTGATTTCCGCATCCGACATCAGACGCGTGCAGGGAATAGAGCCATAAAAGTAGTCCGCGTGCGTCGTTCCCCAGGCGGGGATATCTTTACCGGCTTGCGCCCAGATCGTGGCATGGCGGGAATGGGTATGCACAATACCACCGATATCAGCAAATTCCAGATACAGCACGCGGTGGGTATCGGTATCTGACGACGGTTTCTTCGTCCCCTCCACCACTTTGCCGCTTTCCAGCTCAACGACAACCATATCCTCCAGCGTCATGGCCGAATACTCCACGCCGGAAGGTTTGATCACCATCAGGCCGCGCTGTCGATCGACCGCGCTGACATTTCCCCACGTAAACGTCACCAGATTGTGCTGCGGTAAGGCCAGATTGGCTTCCAACACCTGTTTTTTTAGCGTTTCTAACATAATCAGCCTCCCCTTGGCGCGATGACACCATTCTCGCGGCCTGACGAGATCGTCGCTATGGGCTAAATCGCTAAAGACCTAGCGGTGTTCTGCTATGGGAAAAAGAAAGAGACACCCCACAGAATTGGGCAAAAAACAGCCAACTTTATCAATTATTGCTATCGTTAACATAACGCTGGGGAATTAAGATTTTTTACCTGTTGCAGTTTTTTCCGATGATTATACTTGTCACCAAGCAGTAGAAGGCCTGTTTCTTTATTTAATACCGTAAAAAGCACGTTGTTCGATATTTTCCTCACAAGAAACGTGAGGCCAAGAGCAGAAAGGGGAATAAAATGAAATTAAACAAACGTTTTGCGACAGCCGCGCTGGCAATTACGCTTGCTGTAACGCTCGCGGGCTGTTCAAACATGTCCAAACGTGACCGTAATACCGCGATTGGTGCCGGTGCGGGTGCAGTTGGTGGGGCTATCTTAACGGATGGCGGAACATTAGGAACGCTGGGCGGTGCAGCTATCGGCGGGCTGATTGGCCGTCAGGTCGATAAATAACGAATTATGGGCAGCAGGTTCACGGGAGTAAACCTGCTGCCATACTCGTCATGCCTTCTTAGCCGCCAGCCAGCTTAACCTTCATCCCTTTCGCTTCCAGAAGCTGTTTTAGCAGGTCGCGTTTATCGCCCTGAATTTCGATCACGCCGTCTTTCACTGAGCCACCGCAGCCGCATTTCTTCTTCAATTCAGCCGCCAACTTCTCCAGCGCAGCATCGTCAAGATCGAGGCCGCTAATCAGGCATACGCCTTTTCCTTTGCGCCCGCTGGTCTGACGCTGGATACGCACGATGCCATCACCTTTTGGCCGAGTTACCTGTTCTTCTTCCGGCTTAATACGCCCGGTTTCCGTGGAGTAAACCAGTTGGCTATTCTCGTCACGACGCATGTTCATGATGCCGCACCGTTTAACAATGAAGCACGAATATCACGCAGCGTCTGTGCCGGATCCGCCGATTGGGTGATCGGACGTCCAATCACCATATAATCGACGCCAGCCTGCTGCGCCTGAACCGGCGTCATGATGCGGCGCTGATCGCCAACGTCGCTGCCCGCTGGACGAATTCCCGGCGTGACCAGTTGAAATGCCTGACCGCATACCTGCTTCAACCGCTGCGCTTCATGCGCGGAACACACCACGCCATCCAGCCCGCTGTTATGCGTTAACACAGCCAATCGTTCCGCCTGCTCCGCCGGGCTGACGGTAATGCCAAGCCCGCGCAGATCGTCTTCATCCATGCTGGTTAACACGGTCACGGCAATCAGCAGCGGCGCATCGTTACCAAACGGCACCAGCGCTTCTTTCGCCGCCGTCATCATGCGCGAACCACCGCTGGCATGGACATTGACCATCCACACGCCAAGATCGGCCGCGGCCGCAACGGCGTGAGCGACAGTGTTTGGAATATCGTGGAATTTCAGATCGAGAAACACATCAAAGCCGCGCTGTTGTAGCGTTTGCACGAACTGTGGGCCGAATAAGGTAAACATCTCTTTGCCTACCTTCAAACGGCAATCCTGCGGATCGATACGGTCAACAAACGACAGCGCCGCCTGCTGACTGGCATAGTCCAGCGCGACCACAATCGGGGATGATACCGTTTGATTCTTTTGCTGTAGATTCTCGTTTTTCATTCGTCACCCAGTCTCTTGCGAAGCCAAAATTCCCGCCGCATTCTACATGCACCGCCCCTGAAATCCCAGCCGCCTGAAGACCAATGCGATTAAAGAAGCTAGCTGGAACCGAAATCATATGCAGCTATCAGTATGTTGTAACTAAAATGCATTAAGCAACACTAACTCGATATCGTGAAACGTTACTGGCCGTCGAGCCCACGGATCGGCTTGATGCTAGCCCAGGTGCGGCAAGAAGGACATTGCCAATAGAGCGATTGCGACGTGAAGCCACACTTGCGGCAGTTATAGCGCGGTTTGGTGCGAATCTGTTCGCCTACCATGTCGCGCAACCCCTGAAGATTCTCTTTTGTTCGCCCATCTTCCGCTTCATGCAGGTGAAAATCCATCAGGCGATGGAACACGCGCATCGTGGGGTGGCGTTGAAGCTGACGGTTAATATAAGCCTGTGCAACCTCGGCACCCTCTTCTCTTTCGAGGATGTCGGCCAGCATCAATTCCGCCGTCGCACCGGTATTTTCTTCTACGCAGCGTTTGATGAAATTCGCCCAATCCAAGGGCTTATCTAAATGCTGATAGCACTCTTGCAGCATCGGCAGCGTTTCGCTAACCAGCTCTTTATCCTGATCGAGAACCTGTCGTAAGGCTTCCACGGCACGCGCATAATCCTGCTGCGCCATGTAGATGCGTCCCATCATGATAGACGCACGGGCGCATTGACTGTCCGCCGCTGCCCCTTTTTTCAGGAGCGTGAGCGCCTTATCCAGATCGTCGCTACCCATCGCCAACAGCGCCAATTCACAGTAAAAATGCGCAATGTCCACGCGAAGCTGGTCTTTTCCCATTTTGACCAGTTTTTCCGCCACATCGATTGCCGTCGGCCAATCGCTGGTCGCCTGATGGATCTGCAAGAGCTGCTGCAAGGCGCTGCGTCGAAAATCTTCTTCATCCACCAACTGGTTGAAACTTTCTTCGGCGCGGTCATACAACCCTGCGGCCATGTAGTCACGGCCTAGCTGTTGCACCGCCAGCAGGCGTTGTTCAAAGGTTAGCGATGCGCTTTCAGTTAAAGCCTGATGGATGCGAATCGCACGGTCAACTTCGCCGCGCGAACGGAACAGGTTACCGAGCGTGAGGTGGGCTTCAAAGGTGTTGCTGTCATCCTTGAGCATGTCGAGGAACAGCTCAACCGCCTTATCCTGCTGATTGGACAACAGGAAGTTAACCCCGGTGACATACTCACGGGACAGGCGGTTCGATTCCTGCTCTTTGTCCTGCTGCGCACTTCTGCGACCCATGTACCAACCGTACGCGGCGGCCACGGGCAGCAACAGAAACAGCAGTTCTAACATAGAGAGAATTCCTTAGTGGGTGACCGTCTGCACTGGCGCCACGTTCTCCTCGGTGGAGGTAGAAAGCTGTTGTTCCAGACGCTTGATTTTACGTTGTGCACGGCCAAGCGCAATGCGCTGACGCAGATAAAACAGACCACAGATAACCCAGCCAAGGGCAAAACCCAGGGCAAACAGCGTGGCGAGCAGTGTGGAGATACGATACTCCCCCTGTGCCAGTAGGTAGTTAAATGTCACAACCTGATCGTTGTGCGCACCCAGTGTGACAGAAATGATGAATATCGCCAGCACGAGTAAAAAAATCAGCAAATATTTCACATTGTCCTTCCTGTGATATCCATTAACCGGATGAATTATGCCAAATTTTGGCGACAAACCCCATTAAATTACCATGTCCGACGCAGACAGGGAAATCAAGAACCGCACTCCACTGCCGTCTGCGCTTGTTATTTATTCTGTGCTGAATAAAAATGACAGCAGCAAGCCAGCAAGGGGAAAAGTCATGTCAAAGCAGGACGAACAGCGATTATTGGTCAAGATCGCTACGCTCTATTATAGCGAAGGGATGAAACAAGCAGAAATTGCCGCCTCACTCCATTTGTCACAGTCTTTTGTCTCCCGCGCGATCACGCGCTGTGTTAAAGAAGGTGTGGTCAAAATCAGCGTAATTCAACCCCGAACATGTTCATGGGGCTGGAAGCGGCGATTCAGAAGCGCTACGGCATCGATCAGGCTATCGTGGTGGACGTCGCCGATAACGCCACGCTGGCGCAAATCAAGCAGGCGATTGGCTCTGCGGCCGCGCACTATGTCCAAACCAGTATCCGCTCTGACGATCTGGTCGGTATCTCGTCCTGGAGCAGCACGCTGCGGGCGATGGTGGATAGCCTGCATCCGCAAAGCGTCAAGGCGCAGGGTGTCATCCAACTGTTAGGTGGCGTCGGGCCGAACGGCAACGTGCAGGCGACAATCCTGACGCAAACCTTAGCCAATCAGCTCAGTTGCCCCGCTTACCTTTTGCCCGCGCAGAGCATCGAACGCTCGGTGGAAGATCGCGCCCGTTTGGTGACCAGCGATGAGGTTTCCAGCGTAGTTGATAAATTCAGCGAAGTGAGTCTGGCGCTGGTCGGTATTGGCGTGCTAGAGCCATCGCAACTGCTGAAAAACTCCGGTAACTACTATCACGAAGCGATGCTGCAACAGTTAGCCGAACGCGGTGCCGTGGGCGATTTATGCCTGCATTACTACAACGCGGAAGGTGAACCGGTGTTGCAGGACGATGAAGATCCAGTGATTGGTATGGCGCTGCCGCAGCTGCGTCAGTGTCCACGCGTGGTGGCGTTAGCGGGCGGTGTCGAGAAAAGTGCCGCGATTCGCGGAGCATTAACCGGGCACTACGTTGATGTGTTGATTACCGATCGATTAACCGCTGAGACGTTGATCTAAACACTCATCACCCAGCGGTTAGCAAATAATAGTCACGTCAGGCGCGGAATGATTCCCCTGCTCCGTGCCTGACGTAGCGTGACGTGATTACTCGTCAACGTTAATGGATGACAGCAGCGCATCCTGCACAATCCGCTGCGCCTGTAACGGATTTTGTGCTTCCTGCGCCGCCTGAAGCGCCGGGATATCCAGCTTATCCAGCGCGCGATAGATGTGTTTCAGGAAACGAATCGACAACTGCGCCGCCTCAACGTGGTTCTCACGGAACGGGAACTGATCGAGCTGCCAGACGCCCTGCCAGTTGTTGATTTTCAGCACGTAGAAGAATTCGAAGATCTCGGTCATATGCACGGTGCCGACCACCAGATCGTCATCCCAGCCGCGCAGGTTATCGTTCACATCCATGCCGAACAGACGACCGCGATCGATAATCAACTGAGCAGAATCGGCCGGTGATTCGCCGCCATACAGCGCATGCCCGAAGTCCAGCAGCACGCCCACGTTATCCAGCCCGATATCTTCAATACCCAGCAGCGTTCGCGCGGCAGAATCCCAGGTCATTTTCACACGCGGTTCACGCGGTTTGTATTCGATAGCAAATTTCACATCGGGGTTAGCCCCCGCCAGATCGCGCATGCCATCAACCGCCAGCTTCCACAGGTTTTTATGGCTGACCTGGAACGGATAATCCCAGCCATCCTGACCCGGCCAGACTTTGACGTAATTCGCGCCGAGTTCACGCACAATGCCCGCAGATTCGTGCATTAATTCAAACGCCGCCGCTCGGGCCGCGGGATCGGGGTTGGTAAAGGCACCACGCGACCATTTTTGCAGATAAATTTCCGGCGTGATACCAATCGCCTTCAGCCCCGCATCTTTCAGTGCATCTTTCACTTCGCTGAGCGTCACGCCCGGCGTGAAGGGATAAGGCAAGTCGACATAGGAAAGTTCGCCGACCTCTTTCGCCGCTTTGATCTGATCGATCGTGCTCAATGCCGGGCCGTAGCCGTCTACGGCATAGCGGTCGATATAGTTCGCAAAATGCCACAAACCGGCACCAAATTCAGGGTAGTTATACGTTGCCATAAAAGTCACCTCATTGATTTCTGATGGTATTGAGCTGCTTGTCTTTTCTTTCGTATCGGATAGGTTCTTACTGCTAAAAATGTCTTACGGTTAAAAATGGTTATGGCTCGGGCCGCAGGCGCGCACGCGCTACCGCCGTACGCCACTGTTGATAGCTCTCCAAAATCCCGTGGTTGGTCGTCGACGGTTCGATGACCTCGACTTCTCTGGGCAACGCGGCAATCTGTTCGCGGTGTTCCCACCACCCCAGCATTTTTCCGCCCAGATAAGCCGCTCCCAGCGCCGACACTTCCGCGTTATGGTTGCGAATCAACGGGCGCTGCAAAAGGTCGGCCTGAAACTGCATCAGCCAGCGGTTTTGTGTCGCGCCGCCGTCCACGCGCAAAGCGGGTAATGCGGCCTGCGATGCCTGTTCCATCGCGAAAAAGACGTCGGCAATTTGGTAGGCGATGGCTTCCAATCCCGCACGGGCGATGATGGCGGGCGTGGTGGCATCGCATAAGCCGCACAGCAGGCCACGCGCTTGCACATCCCAATAGGGCGCGCCTAGCCCGGATAACGCAGGAACAAAGAAGACGCCTTGATTAGCGTCGGCGCTGAGCGCCAGTTCGGTAAGTTGTGTTACGGAAGGAATGCCCAGCATCTGACCAATCCAGGCAAATCCCGAACCGGTGTGGGTAATATTGCCTTCCAGCGCATAGCGCAGCTCGCCATCGTGCCAGGCAATGGTGGTGCTAAGCCCTGCGGCCTGTTGATGCGGCGTGTTGATGGTGGTCATCAGCGACGAGCCGGTGCCGTACGTCGCCTTGATTTCACCGCTTTGGGTGATGCCCTGACCGTACAGGGCTGCATGAGAATCGCCAATCAGCGCCACGATCGGTACGCCAGCGGCAAGCCCCTTGATGCCCGTCACGCCGGTGTGACCATGTAACGCCGAGGACGGCGTAACGGCAGGCAGGCACACGCTGGGAATACCGAACAGTGCCAGCAGATCCTCATCCCAGCAGCCGCGGTGGATATTAAACAGCTGGGTTCTTGCCGCGTTGGAATAGTCGGTGGAATACGCCTGTCCACCGCTAAACTGCCAGTTAAGCCAGCAGTCCACCGTTCCGATGCACAGTTCCCCCTGCATCGCCCGGACGACACCGTCCGGCAGTTCCGCCAGCATAGCGTGCAGTTTGGCGGCGGGAAAAAGTGGATCGACCTGTAGCCCGGTACGGGATTCGATCAGACGTGCTTCCGCACTGCCCTGCAATGCCTGACAAAATTTCTCGGCGCGGCGATCCTGCCAGCTGACCAGCGGCGTCAGCGGCTTTCCGGTTCGCCTGTCCCAAATCAGTACCGACTCACGCTGATTGCTGATCGCAATGCCCACCACCTGAGCCCGATGTAATGACGACAGACAGGCTTCTGCCGCCTGACAAACCGCATGCCAGATCGCCATCGCGTCCTGCTCGGCTCTGCCCGGCTGCGGGTGCGTCACCTGTAAAGCGACCGCCGCCTTAGCCAGAATGCGCCCCCGCTCATCGACGGCAATCGCCTTGGCGTTCGTCGTTCCTTCATCGATGGCCAAAATAACCGGCGTAAACATCATCAGCCTCCCGGGCAAAGACGCAGTGCTGCGTTGACAATGCCCGTCGCGTCTAGCCCGTGATGCGCTCGCATCGCGCTCCGATCGGCGGCAATCGCGTATTGACCATCGGGAATTCCCAAACGCACAAGAGGAATTCCGCTGCCCGCTTCCGCCAGCACTTCCGCTACCAGACTGCCTGCACCGCCGTTGACGTTATGTTCCTCGACTGTGATGACTCGAGGTGTTTCACTCAGAATTTCAAGCAATTGCTGAGTATTGCACGGGCGGATAGAGGAAAGATTAACCACCGTAGCGGAAAGCCCTTTTTCTGCTAATAATTCAGCCGCCGTCACAATTTCATGCACGGTAGACCCCAGCCCGACCAGCGTGATATCGCGACCTTTGCGCAGCACATCGATCTGTCCTGGCACAAAGCGATACTGCTCATCGTGCAAGGCAGGCAGCGGTTTCCCATCGAGGCGGATATAGACCGGCCCCTGATGTTCAAACGCATAATCGATAATCTGACGGCACTCTTCCGGGCTGGACGGCGCGTAGATCTCAATATTGCCAAACCCTCTCAGCACCGCGATGTCGTCAATACTGTGGTGCGTGCTGGCGAGCGGGCCATAGCTACAGCCCGCATTCAGCCCAAATAGCTTAACGTTGCTGTTGTTGTAACAGACGTCGACTTTAAGCTGTTCATTCGCACGGGAGATCAAAAACGGAGCCGCGTTACAGGTCACCGCAATCTTGCCACCGATGGACAGCCCTACCGCCGTCCCCACCATGGTTTGTTCTGCGATCCCCACGTTGACGATGCGGTCGGGGAAACGCTGTATGAACGGTGAAATCTTCGCCGTAGAGGTCGAATCCGCCAACACCGGAACGATATCAATCCCCTGTTCGACGGCCTTGATGAACTGCTCGACCATGACGGTTGCCAGATGCTCTGCGTTACTCATCTTTTAATTCCTCCAGCGCCAGTGCAATTTCCTCGCCTTTCGGCACGCGGTGATGCCACTCAGCCCGCCCCTGAATAAACGACACGCCCGCACCTTTCTCCGTATTCGCAATCACCACATTCGGTTTGCCGTTGCGAGGCAAATTCTCCAGCGTTTCCACCACCGAGCGCATGTCATTACCCGCGCATTCCGTGACCTGGAGGCCAAAAGCCTGCCACTTTTCCGCCAGCGGATCGGTGTTCATGATGGAACAGGTCGTTCCCGCCAGTTGCAGCTTGTTCTTGTCGTTGATGATGATCAGGTTGTCCAGTTGGTAATGTGCCGCTGCCAGCGCCGCTTCCCAGTTGCTGCCTTCCGCCAGTTCGCCATCACCCGTCAGGACAAACACTCGACGCGGGCTGTTATCGCGCTTCGCCGCCAGCGCAATGCCGACGGCAACCGGCAGCCCGTGACCGAGCGCGCCGGTGTTCAGTTCAATCCCCGGCGTTTTGTGCTTGACTGGATGCCCCGGCAAATGCGAGTCAGGGTGCTGATAGGTCTCCAGCCACGCTTCCGGGAAATAGCCAGCCTCCGCCAGACAACAGTAATAGCCGCCGACCGCATGACCTTTTGACTGGATGTAAATATCCCGCTGCGGATCCTGAAGGCGATCTGGTGCACAGTTCAGAATGCGAAAATACAGCGCCGTCAGAATCTCAACCTGTGACAGGTCGGCGCCCGTGTGCCCGCCAGCCGGGCTATTGGCATTCAGATGAATAATGCGGCGACGAATGGCGCGGGCTTTGTGCGTCAGCGCCTCCACCGACAATGCGTACGGATTCATACTTCACCTCACTTGAATTTTTACTCAAAAACGAATATTTATTCATATAAAATCAAAAAAAATTGCGCTCAAATCGGGCCTCGGTATGCCTACCGACATCGCTCTCGCCACAACTCAACGCCCCGTGCTAGTTACGCTTAACGTACGATTTATGCTTAATGTGCGATCTATGCTTAATTAACTACGTCCCTTCATCAACTATGTTCCTTCCGCCGCGGCCTTCTGGGACACGATTGCGGCCTTGTGCTGCATACGGTTTTGCATCTGGTCGATAATCACCGCCACAATGATGACGATGCCTTTAATCACCATCTGCCAGAATTCACTCACGCCCATCATCACCAGCCCGTCGGCAAGAATCCCGATGACAAACGCGCCAATCAGCGTGCCCAGAATCGTACCGCGCCCGCCCGCCAGCGACGTTCCGCCAAGCACCACAGCAGCAATCGCGTTCATTTCAAAGGCGGTACCGGTTGCCGGATGGCTGGCGACCAACTGAGAAGACACCACGATGCCCGCGATAGCCGCACAAAAGCCGGAAATGGTGTAGACCCAGACTTTGACCTGACGCACTTTGACGCCGGAAAGTTCAGCAGCACGTTCATTGTCACCAATCGCATAGACATGGCGGCCGAACGGCAGGCGGCGTGCCACGTAAGCAATCACCACGGCCAGCACCAGCATCAGCCAGATAGCCAGCGGTAATCCCAGGATCGTGGCGGAACCAATCAGCTCAAAACCGGTATTGCCCAACTGCGGATTACCGCCCAAACCGGGGAACGTTTCCCCACCGGAAATCAGCATCGATGCCCCACGCACGATGTACATCGTTCCAAGCGTGCAGATAAAGGGCGCAACGTTATACCGAGTGATGATCCAACCGTTAATAGCGCCAATGAGCGCGCCAATCAGCAGCACGACAGGCACGATGATCCACACGCTGGGGAAAATCGCGACGCCGAACATCGGCAGCACAATTCCCTGAGTAATCATGTAGCCCGCCACCATGCCGCATAGCCCTAACGTGGCACCGATTGACAGGTCAATCCCAGCGGTGATGATGACAAACGTGATCCCCAGCGCCAGAAACGCATTGATGGCAATGTGCTTCACCATGATGATCAGGCTGCCGGTGGCCAAAAATCCGGGCACCGTGAAGGCAAAGAACCCCAGAATCAGGAACAGCGCGATAAACGTGCGCAGCCTGAGAATCAACAGCAGGATGCTCTCTCGTGAGCGTACAAACTTACCCGGTGATAGCGCGCCGGACGCTGCCGGAAGGTGAGTCGTTTTCATGTCAGAACCCTTGTGCACTTGCCGAAACCAATGCCGACTCGCTGGCCGACTGACGCACGATATTCGCCGTCAGCTTGCCATTCGACATCACCAAAATACGGTCCGATACCGCCATAATTTCTTTCAGATCTGAAGTGGAAAACAGCACGCCGATGCCCTGTTCGGACAGCCCGACCATCATTTCAAACACATCGGCCTTGGCACCTACATCGATACCTCGCGTTGGTTCATCCAGCAGCAGCACCTTGGGGCTGGTCAACAACGAGCGGCCAATCACCACTTTTTGCTGATTGCCACCGCTGAGCGCCTGAATTTCCACTTCAGGCGAAGAGACTTTGATCGCCAGTTGCCCAATCGTGCTGGCAACCACCTCCTGCTCCTGTCGTTGGAAGATCGCCATGCCGTATTTCAGCCGCCGCCACAGGCTGGCAATCGTGAGATTGGAAGCCACCGACGAAAGCGGAAAGATGCCGGTTTTTTTACGATCTTCCGGCACCAGACTCATGCCCATACGAATGCGCTGCGCGGTAGCAAGACGCGGATTCACCGGTTTGCTATCGAGATAAATCTTGCCCAGATAGTCATTCTGAATACCCAGCAGACATTCGAAGAGTTCGGTGCGGCCCGCGCCCATCAGCCCGTAAATGCCGACGATTTCCCCTTCACGCACCATCAGCGAGACATCATTAACCACCTGATGCCCGGCATCATTGAGGCAGGTAAGGTGCTCCGCTTCCAATATCGGCGCGCCAAACGTTCTGCCAGGATGCAGGAAGCTGGTGACAGGGTCACCGCCGAGCATTTCCCGCACGATCCACGGCACGTCGATGTCGCTGACGGCCGCCTCTGCCTGAAAACACCCGTCGCGCAGGATGGTGATGTAGTCGCCGATCGCCATCAGCTCTTCCAGCCGGTGTGAAATGTAGATAATCGACACATTCTGGCGAGTCAGCTCGCGGATCACGCGAAACAGAATCTCTACCTCAGTTTTGCTCAGCGCGGAGGTGGGTTCGTCCAGAATCAGAATGTCGGCCTGATCCGCCAGCGCCTTGGCAATTTCCACCAGCTGCTGTTGGCCGACTTTCAGGCTGGCAACCTCGGTACGCGGGGAAATATCCTGATCGAGGCGCGCCATCAGCTCCGCCGCAATCCGCTCCTGTGACAAATAATCGATAGGCGCAACGCCCTTTTGCAATTCTCGACCCAGGAAGATGTTCTCCGCCACGCTCAGGTTCTCGGACAGGTTGAGTTCCTGATGCACCATGCCGATGCCTTTTGCCGCCGCATCACGCGTATCCGCGATGCGCACCACTTCGCCATTCAGTAGAATCTGGCCGGACGTCGGCTGCTGCACACCGGCCAGAATCTTCATCAGCGTCGATTTACCCGCGCCGTTTTCACCGATAATCACGTTAACCTTGCCGCGATAAACGTTGTAATCGACGTTATCCAGCGCTTTGGTGCCGGGAAACAGCATGGTGATGCCGCGAGTCGCCATGACGATATCGGGTCGGTTCACCGCGTTTGATTGCAGAGAAGCGTCTGGTTTTTCCATCACTGCGCCCCTCCGCTGCTCACTTCAGTCAGGTTTAACGTCATCGGCACCGCTTCGCTGATGCCCTGTTTGGTCACCACCAATGCCGCCAGTACGTTAACGGACTTGCCCTGCACACCTGCATCCAGCGCCGGCAATGACGCAAGCGCTTTGTTATTCAGCGCACGAGCCAGTTGGGCAAACTGAACCTGATTTTTGAAGTCATCAAAGCGAATAAATCCAGCCGCATCGCGAATGGCATTGCCTTTGACGATAGGCCCTAATTGAAGCGTGACGGCGTCACCTTGCACATCAAGCGTCAATTTTCCTTCGCGACTTTCCCGGTCAATTCCGCTGACCGTGCCCTGAAGCCTTGCGTAGACGGCTTTACGCCCTGAATCCTCCAGCTCGGCCTGCGTTTTCTTCACATCATCCCAGGACAGCGCCTGCTGCTGCGCAGCTGGAAGCAGCGTTGGCTGCCACAGCGCTGTCGCGATGTTCTCTGGCGTCATGGAGCTATAGCCCGGCGTAGCCGTGGGGTCGACCGGAATGATCGGTTTACCGTTTTCATCCAGATCGACCACCGTACAGGCCGACAGCAGCAAGGCACAGAGCCCAATCCAACTGGCGCGGTATCGTTCATCGAACAGCATAACGACTCCTTTATCAGCAGGAGCTGACGCTCCTGCCGCCTCGATTACGGTTTCAACGCAAAGGTGTTGAGTTTGGTCGCATTAGATTCGTCGATCAGAATGCAGTCCATCAGCTGTTTTTCTTCGTGCTGTGCCTTGCCGTTCTTCAGGTAGTAATCCGCCTGTTCGACTGCCATCTGCGCCTGCTGCCAGCCGGGTTGCAGCACCGTGGCCTTGATGTTGCTTTTATTGATGATGGAATCACGCACGTAGTCGCTGCCGTCAAAACCCACCACAATCACGTCGTGACGCCCCGCCGCTTTCAGCGCGGCTTCCGCCCCTAGCGCCATGGTGTCATTGCCGGAAATCACGCCGGTGATACCTGGGTTTGCCTGCAAGATGGCTTCCATGCGAGTAAAGGCTTCCGTCTGGCTCCAGTTCGCCGTTTGTCTGGCGACTCGCTTCATGTCGCTATATTGGTCGATCACATCGTGGTAGCCCTGCGAACGGACGTGCGCATTGGTGTCTGACTCACGGCCAATCAGCTCGACGTATTTGCCCTTCTGCCCCATCAGCTCGACGAATTTCTCCGCACCGAGCTGCGCGCCCTGATAGTTATTGGAAACGATCTGCGCCACGGCCACGCCGGTTTCATTGATTTCACGGTCGATCAGGAAAGCGGGAATACCGGCAGCTTTCGCTTTTTTCAACGGGCCAATGGTGGCATCGGCCCCTGCATTATCCAGAATGATGGCTTTCGCCTTGCGGGCAATGGCGGTTTCAATCAGTTGGTTTTGTTTGCTGACATCATCGTCATGCGACGCCACCAGCGTGGTGTAGCCCAGTTCGATGGCTTTGGTTCTGGCACCTTCGGCTTCGGCTTTAAAGAATGGGTTGTCGTGCGAAGGGGTAATTATGGCGATCAACCCGTTATCTGCGGCGAACGCACCGGCAGAGAAGGAAAACATGATAGCCAGCAGGGAGGATTTCAGACGGTAAGGTTTCATTGTTATTCTCCTGTTTGAATATATATTCAATATTGAATTAACATTCAAATGAAGTTTTACAACCAACCGAAAAATTGTCCAACAGCAAAAACAGGAATAGCGAAGCAGCTCACAAATTGTTTACATTTTGCGCGAGGCGATAGTTGTAAGAGTCGTGAAGAAACAGCGACGGGAGAGATAAAAAATTTCCGGGAGAAATTTTTAACGTTGCGTCAGCAACGGCCCGCAGGGTGACGGACAAGGAGGTTCGTCATAAAAATGCGGATGACGAATGCCATCCGCAGATTACGTGCTACTGGTGATTAACTATGGAGTACGACCTACAACAGGAACAACAACTCAAGCGCTACGAGGATTTATTTTCGGCGGCATCCTCCTCCGCCTGTTCTTTGATTTCTTCATACTGGAGCGAGAGCGGGCCGCACCAGCGCTGCGCCAGCCAACTGGCGACCACCACCAACAGCCAGCTAATTAACGTCGCCACCACCAAATCCTGCGGCCAATGCATGCCGAGAACCAGACGGCTACCCATCACGCCGCTGGCCCACAGCATCAGGATCACCACCGTTTTATAATGGCGACGTGCCCACAGCAGTCCGACGCCCAGCAGCGCCCAGGTTGCGGCAAACATGGTGTGCCCAGAAGGGAAAGCAAAGCCGGTTTCAAATTGCCAATGGCTGCGTAGCCATTGTGGGATCTGTGTTTGGTCCTGCAACTGTGTCTTCACCAGTTCCGAACGCTCATTGCGCGGCAGCGAATAGAAATAGCTGTCGTCCACCTGATGATTTTTCTCCAGCCAAACCACATAGGGCCGTGATTCCTGCACCCACTCTTTAATCGCCGATTTGATTCCCTGCCCAATCAGCACCGTAATCGCCATGATGACCAACAGGCCGATCGCTGGCTTCAGGCGAAAACGCAGGCACCAGAGAAACCAGAGGCTTAGCACAATGCTGGTCAGAATGCCCCACGGCGATGTCACCGTTTCGGTAATCCAGAAGAGTACGCGTAACCAGAGCCCGTCATACTCCGGTTGCCACTGCCAACCGCTCATCCAGATAATCATTGGCATAATCAGTAATAACGCTGCGCCGATGGTGGTTCGTTTGGCAATTTCGTACATAGTTTCTTCCCATAATGCAGATAGTTTCTTCCCATAATTCAGTATGATGCTTTGCAACAAAACTTTCACAATTCTATCAGAAAATCCGACACGGACTGTCAGTATGGCGTAAAATAGCGCTCAGTTCTGTCAACGAACCTGAAACCAGACGGCGGTCAGGCCACGTTGTAATTCAATTTTTATGACGTTCTTAAACAGGCTTTTTTGCTGGTCAAGCACGGTGGGCAGCAGTAGGATTCGCCTCAGCATTCTTGTTTTTGAACATGGTTTTTTAGACACAGCTTTTTTGGATACAGATTTTTTGGAGAAAAGTATGCAGCTAAAACGGGTGGCGGAAGCCAAGTTACCCACTCCGTGGGGCGATTTTCTGATGGTGGGTTTTGAAGAGATCGCCACGGGTCACGATCACCTTGCACTGGTTTATGGTGATATTTCCGGTTCAGTTCCCGTACTTGCCCGCGTGCACTCCGAGTGCCTGACGGGGGATGCCCTGTTTAGCCTGCGCTGCGACTGTGGTTTCCAGCTTGAGGCCGCATTAGGCCACATCGCTGAAGAAGGCCGCGGCGTGCTGCTATACCACCGTCAGGAAGGCCGTAATATTGGGCTGCTCAATAAAATCCGCGCTTACGCGTTGCAGGATCTGGGGGCGGATACGGTGGAAGCGAATCACCAACTTGGGTTCGCCGCCGACGAGCGCGATTTCACACTGTGCGCCGACATGTTCAAGCTGCTCGACGTTGATGAAGTTCGCCTGCTGACCAATAACCCGCAGAAAGTGAAAATACTCAATGAAGCAGGCATCAATATCGTTGAGCGCGTGCCATTAATCGTCGGGCGCAACCCGAAAAACGAGAACTATCTGGCGACCAAAGCGGCCAAAATGGGTCACTTGCTGGATATGAAGTAACGATCCCGCTTCACGTCAGGATCGTTTCTTTCAATGCTGACAGCCGGTTTTTAACCGGCTGTTTTATTGGGATCAGTGCTTGAGGATGTACATGTCTTGCGTGTAATAATCACCACGCACGTTGGGGGAAAAACCACCGATGTAGGTCTTAACCATCTGCGGCTGGACATAGTAGTAGATGGGCAACAAAGGGATATTGCTATCTAAAATATCCGAGGCTTGTTGATAAATCGCCTCCTTCTCCTGCTTATCCTTCGCCGTCAGCGCCTTTTTCAACAACGCATCATAGTGTACATTACTGAATTTACCATTGTTGTTGCTGTCATTCGTTTCCAGAGTATTCAAGAACGTACTGGCTTCGTTGTAATCCCCAGTCCAGGACTGTCTGACCACCTCAAAGTTACCGGTACGTACGGTATCCAGCATCGTTTTCCATTCCTGATTTTGCAACGTCACTTCCGACCCAAGATTCTTCTTCCACATTGAACTGGCGGCAATCGCCACGCGTAAATGCGACTCGGAGGTGTTGTAAAGCAAGTTGAATTTCAGCGGATGCCTGTCATCAAACCCAGCCTCTTTCAACAGTTTCTTCGCTTCATCATTACGCTGCTGCTGCGTCCAGCTTGCCCACTCGGGATCCTTGCGCTGGAAACCGCCTACATTTTTGGGAATCAAGCTGTAAGCCGGCGTCTGCCCCATACCTAGCACATTGTTTGCGATAATATCTTTATCCAAACTGAGATCCAGTGCACGACGGACGCGTGGATCGTCAAAAGGCGCTTTTTGCGTATTGAAGCGATAAAAATAGGTTCCGATCTGTGGTGATACTTTCACCTCCTGCGGATACTCTTTTTTCAGCGATGCAAATTGAACAGGCGACAAAATGCCCGTGACATCAATTTCGCCAGATTTATAGCGGTTCAGCTCCGCCGCCTGCGAACTGATCGGCAGGTACGTCACTTTGTTAATGACGGTATGCGCGTTATCCCAATACTGGCTATTGCGCTTGCCGACGATACGTTCGTTAACCACCCATTCGCTCAGCGTATAGGGGCCGCTGCTGACGAAATTCCCGACCTGCGTCCAGTTATCAGGGTGTTTTTCGATAACTGCTTTCGGCAGCGGGACCAGAACATGGTACGCCGACATTTCCAGGAAATACGACAGCGGGTGTTCCAGAGTGACTTCAACCGTGTGACTATCCAGCGCTTTCACGCCCAGCGAATCCGGCGCTTTCTTGCCTGCCAGAATATCCGCCGCGTTCTGCACATACATGCTGGAGACGTAAGTGCCGTAAGGCGACAACGTTTTAGGGTCGCTAAGGCGTCGCCAGCTGTACACCACATCATCCGCAGTAATCGGTGAACCATCGGACCATTTGGCATCAGGCCGCAGGTGGAATGTCCACACCGTGTTGTCTTTATTATCCCAGCGCTCGGCCAGTCGTGGCTGAATGGTGCCGTCATCGCCCACGCGAACCAGATTATCGAAGAAGTCATTGATAATGTGGCCTTCTACATCGCTTTCCACCTTATGCGGATCTAACGAGGCAGGTTCTGAACCATTGCCTCGCACCAGCTCCTGTTTATCCGCCAGTTCCACACCAGCAGGAACCTGAGCAGCAAAGGCCGATGTCATCGCGCCTGTTGCACACAGCGTGAGAAGCAGCAGCGAATGTTTAAAGCGTTTTTTGATCAACTCATTCATATAACCTCCTGTTATATCCCCGTCATTCTCAAGCGGCATTGGCGTTGTATTCGGGGCGTGGCTGGGCAATAGTTTTTACTTATTCCCCATATAGTTAGCATCACGACAACATAACCACAATTCATCTAAGGATTCGAGTATTTAATGTGAAGAAACGTGTGCTGGTGCGTTAGGGATAATATATCTTTCTAGCCGTAAGGAACGAACGTTACACGGCTTGGATTAACGCTTCATTTTTAGCCGTCGATAGTCCAAGCTATAAGCCTACCTAGCTATAACAAATGGAGCAGCAGGCGCAAATAATCGCTGATTATTTCGTTTTAAAAAACATACGGCTATCAAGCGTGGAAAATTCTGAGGGCGCGGGGAGATGTCACCCTTGATGGCGATATTTCTGAGACAGAAATACGGCAACAATATCAAAAAACCATGCAGTTCTTTCCCTGGAATTAATGATGACATTGACCGCAAAATTGCCTGCATTTCTGCTTATAGCCACGAGTTTTCTTCTTGTCGGTTGTCCCGGTTCAGGCGATCGATTACAGCCGGACGAATTGACGTCAGTCAGACAAGCGGCAAACGATCTCTGTTTTTTAGTTAGCGATGCGCAGGATTATCAACCTACTCTTATCGCTATCAGCACAAGAACCGCTCAGCCACAGGAATGGACGCTGTATGAAAATCCCAGCGTCGTCGTTACACAAGGCGAACTGTGCATTCCTCCTTCTTTTTACCGCTTTTCAGACGACAGGACATACGTCGTCAGGTATATCCTGCAATCGAAAAAGCACAGCGATTCACGAAGAAGCATCGTCTCTGCGATAGCATTTACGCACGGTAACGTCCGAAACGTACCGCTGAGGAAGGATGAAGCTGCGTATTACTGACGTATTCGCTCTTCGAGTTGAGCGAATCCACCGAGAGCCGGATTTCAGCCCTCGGTGGCGAGACATAAAATTACAGCATATTGCGGATAACGTAGTGCAGGATGCCGTCGTTCTGGTAGTAGGTTAGTTCGTTACGGGTATCGATGCGGCAGCGGGTGCTGATGGTCTGCGTGTTACCGCTGGTATCCGTGATGTTGATCTCAACCGTCGCCCCTGGGGTCAGCTGATTTAGCCCTGTAATCGAAATTTGCTCGTCGCCGGTTAATTGCAGCGTTTTACGCGTCACACCGTCAGGAAACTCCAGCGGCAGAATCCCCATCCCGATCAGGTTAGAACGGTGAATACGTTCGAACGATTCGGCAATCACCACGCGGACGCCCAACAGACGTGGGCCTTTCGCGGCCCAGTCACGGCTGGAGCCGGAGCCATACTCTTTACCCGCAAACAGCGCCAGCGGGACATTTTCGTCCTTGTAGCGCATCGCCGCATCATAGATCGTCATCTCATTCTGCGACGGGATGTGGCGGGTATAGCCGCCCTCTTTACCGGGCACCATCTCATTACGGATACGAATGTTGGCAAACGTCCCGCGCATCATCACTTCGTGGTTACCACGCCGTGAACCGTAAGAGTTGAACTCCGCAGTTTCGACGCCGCGCTCCAGCAAATATTTCCCTGCTGGGCTATCGCGCTTGATGTTGCCTGCCGGCGAGATATGGTCGGTGGTGACCGAATCGCCCAGCATCGCCAGAATGCGTGCATTGTGGATATCCTGAACCGGCTCAGGCTCTTTCCCCATATCCAGGAAGAAAGGCGTCTGGCGGATATAGGTCGATTCTTCCGGCCATTGATAGGTAGGATTGTCATCGACCTCAATATCTTGCCACTCCTGCGTGCCTTCAAACACGGCGGCATACTGTTTGTGGAACATGCCTGCGCTGACGTTCAACACCGCGTCCGCCACCGCTTTGGCCGACGGCCAGATGTCTTTCAGGTAGACGGCTTTTCCGTCACGATCTTCACCCAGCGGTTCTTGCGTCAGATCGACGTTCATATTCCCTGCCAACGCATACGCGACCACCAACGGCGGCGATGCCAGCCAGTTCGTCTTCACCAACGGATGAATACGACCTTCAAAGTTGCGGTTACCTGACAGCACCGCGCCAACCGTCAGATCGCCTGCTTTTATCGCGGCTTCAATCGCATCCGGCAGCGGACCTGAGTTACCAATACAGGTGGTGCAGCCGTAGCCCACCAGATTGAATCCCAGCTCGTCGAGGAACGGCGTTAATCCCGCTTTAGCATAGTAATCCGTTACAACCCGCGAACCGGGTGCCAGCGAGGTCTTGACCCACGGCTTGGTTTTCAGACCGCGCTCTACGGCATTTTTTGCCAGCAGTCCGGCCGTCATCAGCACGCTCGGGTTAGAGGTGTTGGTACAGGAAGTAATCGCGGCGATCACGACGGCCCCCTGCTGTAAACGGTGCGTTTCGCCTTCCAGCGTGAATTCTTCATAGTCAGAATGGTTCTTCACCGTGCTGACTTCCAGCTCCCGGCTGGCTTTAAAGGCTTCAGGTACGCCCGCTAACGGCACACGATCCTGCGGGCGTTTCGGCCCTGCCAGACTGGTTTCCACCGTCGACAAATCCAGTGCAAGCTGGCTGGTAAAGACCGGTTCATCACCCGCATTACGCCACAGCCCCTGCTGCTTACTGTAGGCTTCCACCAGCGCGATCTGCTCTTCCGCACGGTTGGTCAACCGCATGTAGTCCAGCGTGATTTGATCGATAGGGAAGAAGCCACAGGTTGCACCATACTCCGGTGCCATGTTGGCGATGGTCGCGCGATCCGCCAGCGGCAGCGAATCCAGTCCATCGCCGTAAAATTCCACAAACTTACCGACCACGCCGTGTTTACGCAGCATCTGTGTGACTGTCAGGACCAGATCGGTTGCCGTGATCCCTTCGCGCATCTTGCCGCTTAGCTTGACGCCGACCACGTCAGGGATCAGCATCGAAACAGGCTGCCCCAGCATCGCAGCCTCGGCCTCTATTCCGCCGACGCCCCAGCCGAGCACGCCCAAACCGTTAATCATCGTGGTATGCGAATCGGTTCCCACCAGCGTATCGGGATAGGCAAACTGTTTGTCGCCCTGCTTTTCGTACCAGATGGCCTTGGCGAGATACTCCAGGTTCACCTGATGGCAAATTCCGGTTCCCGGCGGCACGACGCTGAAGTAACTAAAGGCATTCTGCCCCCAGCGCAAAAACTCATAACGCTCACGGTTACGCGCCATTTCCAACTGCGTGTTATCCGTAAGCGCCTGACGATCGCCGAAGTGGTCAACCGTCACCGAGTGGTCGATAACCAGATCGACTGGCGACAGCGGGTTAACTTTATTCACATCGCCGCCCAGCCGTTTCACCGCCGCTCGCATCGCCGCCAAATCGACCACGGCGGGCACGCCGGTAAAATCCTGCATCAGTACGCGTGCGGGACGATAGGCAATTTCCCGATCGACATGGCCCGTTTTCAGCCAGTCTACGACCGCCTGAAGGTCGGCCTGCTCTACCGTGTCACCGTCCTGATGGCGCAATAAATTCTCCAACAGCACTTTGAGCGACTTCGGTAATTTATCGATGTTACCGAGCGTTTTCGCCGCCGTCGGCAGGCTGTAGTAATGGTAAATCTGCTTCTGTACCGTCAGTGTGTCCAGACAAGTGTCGCGAAGGTGTGATGACATGCTTCCTCCCAAATTAACTTGCTATTCGTTATTCTGCATCGGGCGATTAATCAATAACCAGCCTGAGCTTGCGGTCTTATTTAAAGATAACACAAACAAAAAATAACGTTTTTGCAACAATGCGATATGAACGCAGCGATAGCCGTTAACTATTGAAAAGAAGCAAATCAGAATAAACGCCAATGGGAACGTGAAGGGGATGAAAAACAGTCACGGCAGCGTACGGAGGCGAGTGAAGAGAAAAACGGCCCGAAGGCCGTCTGTCTCAATGCATTAACCTGACGTTAATTTAGGCATTCCCAGTTGCCATCACGGGTGCTTCTTCGTCGGCATGGTCTTGTTCTTCCAGGTCATGGTTTCGTTCCAGTTTGGCAACAACTGCGGTCGCCATGCCGTTACCAATCACATTGGTCGCCGTGCGGCCCATATCCAGGAACTGATCGATACCAATAATCAGCAAAATGCCCGCTTCGGGTAAGCTGAACATCGGCAAGGTGGCAGCTACCACCACGACCGCGGCACGTGCCACGCCAGCCATACCTTTACTGGTGATCATCAGCGTCAGCAGAATTAAAGTCTGCTCCGTCAAGCTTAAGTGGATATTGTAAGCCTGTGCGATAAACAGAATGGCAAAAGCCTGATAGATCATGGAGCCGACAAGGTTAAAGGAATACCCCAACGGGAGTACAAAGCTGGTGATTTTTTTGGGAACGCCAAATTCGCTCAGCGCTTCCATCGTTTTCGGGTAGGCCGCTTCGCTACTGGCGGTAGCAAATGCCAGCATACTGGGTTCGCGCAGCAGTTTGATCAGACCCCAGGTTGCTTTCTTACCGAGGAACAACGCACCTGCACCGAACATGAGCCCCCATAGCAGCGCCAGACCCAGGTAGAACTCACCAATGACTTTGCCAAAGTCGAGGAGAAGCCCCAGCCCTTCGGTCGTAATAGACGACGCCAGCGAGGAAAATACGGCCAGAGGCGCTAACCGCATGACATAGTCCGTCACCCGGAACATCACTTTCGCCAGTTCTTCTATCATCGATTCCATCGTGACAGCATGTTTATTCTGGCCTTTCACAAAAGCCAGCGCGGAACCGAAAAACATGGAGAACACCAGAATCTGCAATATTTCATTATTCGCCATCGCTTCGACGATGCTGCGTGGAAATATATGGGCAATGAAGCTTTTCAGTGTAAATCCACCGGTATTCACGCCGGTATCTACCGCTATTGGCGTACTTGGAATAGCGAGATTCATTCCAACGCCTGGCTCGAAGATATTTGCTAACATCATGCCAATAAAAAGAGAAACCACGGAAGAACAAATAAACCACACCATCGCCTTCAGCCCTATTCGGCCAACGGAAGAAGAATTCCCCATGCTAGCAAGACCAGAAACCAAGGTGGCGAATACCAATGGCGCAATAATCATTTTTATCAGGCGCAGAAAAACATCGGTCACTAAATTAAAGTAGGATACGACCTCTTTGGCCTCCTGCTCCGTTAATAAAGAATGACAGGCTCCGCCGACAATAATCCCGAGAAGAATAGCCAAGGCTATAAAAAACAATAACCTGTTCTTTTTCATAGTAACCTCATGATAATGAATAGAATCAGACAATACGCACTATTAGCCAACATGAACTACCTAACGCCCAGGCGTAAGCAACCTACGGCTTATCCGATTTTTATCGGCGTATTCTCTGTGTTTTGATGTGGTGATAATAGTTACTCGGGAAGCGTATTTATTTTTCCATCACTGATAGAAAAAATGTCGACGGTACGTAACGTATAATTGAAAACGTCGCTGTTAATTAATATGGTGCGAGCGCGATGGAAATCGTTGGACATGACTACCCCTCATTTATTACATACGATAAATAAAGGGGTAATTTAACTAAATTCACTTTGCAATAGTTTCCCTTCATACCTTTTCCTATTGTTATTTTTGAATATCCATTAGACGTTCACCATGGGGAAATAACTTAAATCGACGGTATCATGAAAAATACGAAATCTGTCACTAATTAAATTTTTCTTATCAACAGATTTAGTAATAATTAATTAACCGCTATAAATCATGCGTCGAAAAACATCCTCAACGTAGCTGATTTCACCGTATTAGCGTTAAAAACCAACAATACCATTTTATTTAACGCTTCCCCCTGACCAATCCTCCTTACCATCACCCTATCGCGATTTTTCCAGCCCAGAAATCGTCTTCATAACCCGTAACGCGGCTGTTTTCGCCCCAGTCAAAAGCGGCATGTGTCACACGCGATACAGCTTCACTTATCGCCGCCGTTAAAACCAACAAGCTCGCCCCAAAAGGCGGATGAAAATTTGGCTTTGCACCGCAAAAATCGCCCAAATTTCACGCAAAAATCATACATAAGGAGTATTTTGCAAGAGGCCTCACACTCTCCCGTTACGTTTTGTTGTAAAAAAACGACATGTCGTTATTCAACAATCATCAGCGCATGTGTTGATGGAAAAATAATAATAGGAAGGGGTTCCCATGAAACTGTTTTACAAAGCTGAAAGCAGTTCTCTTTTTACACACATTGTTTTGATCGAATCCAAACTGGAATTCAAGCTGGAGAAGGTCAATTTGCGTACGAAAAAGACAGAGCGTGGAACCGACTATACGTTCATCAACCCGAAAGGGATGGTGCCAGCGTTAGAGCTGGATGATGGGTCTGTCCTGACTGAAGGCGTTGCTATCGCCGAGTACATTGCCGATCTGGTTCCGCACTGTAACCTTATCGCTCCGACTGGCAGCATGGCGCGTTACCATACGCTCGAATGGCTGAATTACATTTCTGCTGAGCTGCACAAAACGTTTACGCCGCTCTTCCGTCCTGGCACGCCGGAAACGTATAAAGAGCTGCTGATGGAATATTTGCAGGTCAAATTCCGCTATATCAATCTGGTGTTGAGTGAACAGAACTATCTGGTCGCCAACCGCTTTAGTATCGCCGATGCGTACCTGTTTACCGTAATGCGCTGGGCGCAGTCGCTAAAACTGGATATGTTCCGCTACCCTGCGCTGGCGGCTTACCTCGACCATATTGCCGAGCGCCCTTCCGTCGTTACCGCGCTTAAGGTTGAAAGGTTGAAAGGTTGAAAGGCTAACATGCAATAACGCCCCGGCATTCGGGGCGTTATACGTTTTACGACAGGCGAATCGCCTGGAAGTGATGACGCGGATTAGCAATCCCATCCTGAGCCGCAACCAACTGTAGCTCATACTCATTCATCTCTTTCGTCACCAGCATGACTTCATACACTGCTGCCGTCGTGTGCTCCAGCGCTTTATCCAACGCCACGCCCTTCAGCAAGTTCACCAGCAGTAATCCACTGGTCAAATCGCCCACGCCGACAGGTTGACGTTCAAACTCTACCAGCGGGCGGCTGATGTGCCAGGCATCCGTCGGCGTCACCAGCAGCATTTCAAAGCTGTCTTCACGTGTGGCCGCTCGGCTAAGGTGCTTTACCAGAACGATTTTTGGCCCTTTTTCACACAGGGCACGCGCGGTCTCTACAGCTTCCGCCACGTTATGCACGGTACGGCCACCCAGCAATTCCAGTTCAGGCAGATTCGGCGCGATAATGTCGGCCGCTAACAGCGACTGCTGGCAGTGGAAATCAGACACACCGGGCGCGACGATACAGCCTTTCTCCGGCGTACCCATTACCGGATCGCAGAAGTACAGCGCATCAGGATTAGCCGCTTTCACCTGACGAACAATATCTAGAATATGTTCCCCTTGCTCGGCGGAGCCGATATAGCCGCTCAACACCGCATTACAGGTCTTCAATTTGTCGATGTTCGCAATTCCCTGCACTACCTCGGTCAGGTGGCTGGCGGGCATCACACATCCCGTCCAGTGACCATATTGGGTATGGTTCGAGAACTGCACCGTATTCAACGGCCAAACGTTTGCGCCCATCCGACGCATCGGAAACTCTGCCGCGCTGTTACCGGCATGACCAAAAACGACATGTGATTGGATGGAAAGTATATTTTTCATTAGCTATGACTCAAATCCTTGCCAGCGCCTGTGCGCCTCAACTTACAAGAAGAAAGGGAGCTAACGCTCCCTTATCGGTAATGCTTATGCTTTCCAGCAGATCAGGCAGTAGTGCTTTTTGCCGCGACGCAGCAAGGTGTAGCGATCAAACAGACGGTCGGCATCGCTGAAGGTGTATTCAGGATCGGCCTGTTTCTCGCCGTTAATGGTGACCGCATTTGAAGAGATCATCGTACGGGCCTGACCGCGTGACGGCACTAACTCAGCGCTGACCAACGCCTGTTGCAAATCCGCACCGTTTTCCAGTTCGATAATCGGCATACCATCCTGCGCCAGCTGCGCAAAGTCGTCCTGCGTCATATCCTGCAATGCGCCAGAGAACAGGCTTTGTGTAATGCGACGAGCCGCTTCCAGACCTGCTTCGCCGTGAACCATACGGGTCACGTCTTCCGCCAGCACGTACTGCGCGCGTGGAGCCTTACCGCTGTTTTTGTCTTCTTCTTCCAGTGCATCGATATCTTCGAGGCTCATGAACGTGAAGAATTTCAGGAAGCGGTACACATCGGCATCCGCCGTGTTGATCCAGAACTGGTAGAATTTGTAAGGACTGGTTTTGCTGGCATCCAGCCAGATTGCGCCGCCTTCCGTTTTGCCGAATTTCGTCCCATCAGATTTGGTGATCAGCGGCACGGTCAAACCGTAAACCTGTTTCTGGTTCATACGGCGCGTCAAGTCGATACCGGACGTGATATTACCCCACTGGTCGGAACCACCGATTTGCAGCTCGACATCATGCTGCTTGTTCAGCGAGGCAAAGTCGTATCCCTGCAACAGGTTGTAAGAAAACTCGGTGAACGAAATGCCGACGTCATCACGGTTTAAACGCTGCTTCACGGCTTCTTTGCTAATCATCTGATTAACGGAGAAGTGTTTACCGATATCACGCAGGAAATCCAGCACGTTCATATTGCCGAACCAATCGTAGTTATTCGCCGCGATCGCGCTGTTGTTACCGCAGTCAAAATCCAGGAATGGGGAAACCTGACGGCGAATTTTCTCTACCCATTCACCCACGGTTTCAGCTGTGTTCAGCTTACGCTCTGTGGCTTTAAAGCTTGGGTCACCGATCAGCCCCGTAGCACCGCCAACCAGCGCAACCGGCTTGTGGCCAGACAGCTGGAAGCGTTTCAGGCAGAGCAGCGGCACCAGATGCCCCAAATGCAAGCTGTCGGCGGTGGGATCAAAACCGCAATACAGTGCAATTGGCCCTTGCGCCAGCCGCTCTGCTAACGCTTCCTCATCCGTCACCTGGGCAATCAAGCCCCGCTCTTGCAATTGTTTAATCAGGTTACTACTCGCCATCGATAACTCCATTTTTATAAAAATAGGCCGTTACGTTCCCATTGGGTTTACGCACAACGCCGTGAGAGATGCGCAGCATACCTGTCTGCTGTCGCATGATGATTTCGCTGTTGCATGACTTTATGCAACAGGCTATGAACGCCATATCGCCGCGCAATGCCCAGTCAACGCGAAACTTCATAGGATAAAGTGCTGATGATAGGAGCGCCAGCGTTTAACACGGATATTTCGTGATTAAGGCGCTAAACGATCAATCTGCCAGCCTTCGTCCTGCCGCTGGTAGAAAAAGCGGTCATGCAGGCGGTGTTCGCCGCCCTGCCAAAACTCGACAGAATCGATAACGACGCGGAAGCCCCCCCAAAAACTCGGCAAAGGCACCTCGCCATTCTGGAATTTTTGCTTCAATTCCAAAAATTTGCTTTCCAGCACGCCGCGCGCTGAAATCCGGCTGGACTGCTTTGATACCCACGCGCCAATCTGGCTGTCTTTCGGACGGCTGTGGAAATACTTCAGCACCTCGAGCGCTGGCAGCTTCTCTACGCGACCCAGCACCATGACCTGCCGCTCTAACATATGCCAAGGGAACAGCAGGCTGATTCGCGGATTGTTTTCCAGATGATGGGCTTTGCGGCTGCCCATATTGGTATAAAACACCATGCCTTTCTCATCATAGTGTTTCAGCAGAACGATACGCTGGTAAGGCTGCCCGTGCTCATCCACGGTCGCGACAGACATCGCGGTAGGATCGGCCAGTTTTGCATCGCAGGCCTGCTTCAGCCAGCGTTCAAATAAATCCAGCGGGTTCGCGGGAAGATCGCTACGGCGAAGCCCACCACGCGTGTATTCACGGCGGATGTCGGCAATATCGGCGGGTTGAATAAGAGGAGAACCGTCAGAAGGGGAGCGTTCCTGAGTCATAATATCCTACTGTCGCAATGTCGGGCCAGAAGCGGGCGAAAATCCCATTTTGCTCCCGTACCCGAAAAATCGCAATCAGCAGCAACACCACTAGCGTGCGGCGTCAGTTACATCGGAGCCAACACGCAGTCGTCGATGATAACTCGTTCACCCCGTTGGATAAATGCACGATCGCCTTTGCTCCAGAATGTATAGGTGTCATTGCTGTATCTGACGCCAGAAGCGGATACCACTTGAGGGAGCGTGAGACGTTCACCGTCCAGCAGGAAACTCACCTGTGGAGTCGCTTCACCGCCCTGCTGTAGCGTCACGGTTAGCGGCATTGTCCCGCATTGATAATGCAGCGTCTCCACCGTCTGTTTATGACCAAAATAGCTGCATCCGCTCAGCAGAATAAGCGCTGTCCCTGTCAGTAATCGTTTCATTTTTTTCCCCTGTCATTCTTGTCGATGGCGGCAACTGGCGCTGCCGCTCATTTAAGTTTAACAAGAGGATAACGATGAAACTCTCGGCAAAATCTGATTAATCCGCGTTGGCCGGATAAATCGCGCCTAGCACCGTTTCCTGACTCGCCCCCGTGACGGACGGCAGATTGCCTGGCAGCCCTGATAGCGTGCGAGAGGCCAGCCAGGCAAACGCCAGCGCTTCCATATCATCGCCACTCACGCCGTATTCATCCGTCGTGCTGACTTCAATCCCCGGTAGCAGCGCCGAGAGACGCGCCATAATGAGCGGATTACGCGCGCCACCGCCGCAAACCAGTAAGCGTTCGCATCCACCGACCAACAGCGCCTGTTCAGCAATGCTCACAACCGTTAACTCAGCCAGCGTCGCCTGAACATCCTGCGGCGCGATCGGCGGCAAGCCAGCCAGCATTCTTTCCAGCCAGCCCAGATTGAAATACTCACGCCCAGTGCTTTTCGGTGCCCGTAACGCAAAATAAGGATCGCTCAGCATGCGACGTAGCAATAGCGGATTCACCTGACCGCTCATCGCCCACACGGCATCTTTATCATACGGCTGCGCACAGTGCCGCCAGATCCAAGCATCCAGCAGCATATTTCCGGGCCCCGTGTCGTAACCGCGCACGAGCGCACC
Source organism: Pectobacterium polaris (assembly GCF_002307355.1). Lineage (NCBI taxonomy): Bacteria > Pseudomonadati > Pseudomonadota > Gammaproteobacteria > Enterobacterales > Pectobacteriaceae > Pectobacterium > Pectobacterium polaris. Next base: position 3,897,587 of record NZ_CP017481.1, read on the forward strand.
CGGCACCAGCAGCGACAGATTGGCGATGCCACCGATGTTGAGTACGATACGTCGTTCAACAGGATGCAATAGCAACGCATGGTGGAACGATGGCACCAGCGGCGCGCCCTGCCCGCCATAAGCCAAATCTCGGCGGCGAAAATCCCCTACGGTCGTGATGCCCGTCAAGGCAGCAACGCGGTTATTATCACCGATCTGCAACGTACAAGGCGCATCGCCCGTGGGCTCATGCCAGACCGTCTGCCCGTGGCAGCCAATCGCGGTAATATCCTGAGCCCTCAGTTCCGTCTCTTTAAGCAGCGTCAGCACCGCTTCGGCAAACAAGATGCCCAGACGGGTATCCAACTGCCCCAGCGCCGACAGCGTCACCGCCTGCCCCTGACACATCCCCAGGATGGCCATTTTGATATCCTGCGGTATCGGGTGACAGTAGCTGGCCTGCTGGGCAACCGTATGTTCGTCAATCGCGGCTAGCACAACATCCACACCATCAAGGCTGGTGCCGGACATTACGCCAATATATCTGCCTGATCTCATTATATAGCCTTTGCCCCTGTGGGATAAAAAGAGAACGCCTATAACAACCGTTACGTTGAGAATAAAAGTAGCACGTTAACACTCTGAATTATTAAATTTTTTACGTTTTTGCCACACGGGTTAGGTTTTAACCAAATGTCGGTTTTTGATAATATTTGCTACAAAAAAAGCCCTTTCTCGTACTATTTACTTCTCTGTTTATACGTAATTTAAGCGCACTATTATATTCTGAAAAAAAGAGTAAAAAGAGTGGCATGCTACACTGAGCCAGACCATAATTTATTGGTATAACACTGCGTCGGCCGAGGCTGAGCCAGCCCGACATATTCGCTATTAAGGAGTTTGTATTATGATGAAGCGTTTACTTGTGGTTACCCTTGCTGGTATCACGCTGGCTGGTTGTGCTAATACCAGCACGCTTTCAGGTGATGTTTACAGCGCATCCGAAGCTAAACAAGTGCAGACCGTGACCTACGGTACGATTGTTTCTATGCGTCCGGTTCAAATTCAGGCGGGAGAAGATTCTAACGTGATCGGCGCGCTGGGCGGTGCGGTGCTGGGTGGTTTCCTGGGCAACACGATCGGTGGTGGTTCCGGTCGTAGCCTGGCGACAGCAGCTGGCGCAGTAGCCGGTGGTGTGGCGGGTCAAGGCGCCACAGGTGCGCTGAACCGCACACAGGGCGTAGAATTGGAAATTCGTCGTGATGATGGCAGTACCATTATGGTGGTACAGAAACAAGGCGATACGAAATTCAGCGCAGGTCAACGCGTTGCCATGGCCAGCAATGGCCGCAGTATTACCGTTTCCCCACGCTAATGCTGTGTGACGATCGCCACTCTCTGCGGCGATCGTCACAACGAATAATCAACTCCCGGAATAAATAACCAATAATCAATACTGGTAATATTGCCGGGATTTAATTCTCCCTCTGCGTAACCCAAATTTAGCTACGCTTGATTCTCATGTAATGCCAATATATTTTTCTCAAGACGCGAAACCAGCAACGCTAATTCATCCACCTGTTCCGGCGTAATACCAAATAATACTTCACTACGTGTATGGCTAATTACACCATTGACTGCCTGTATGATTGGCTCTGCTGATTCGGTCAGCATAATACGTTTTGCCCGACGATCGTGCGCACAAACGTGGCGAGTGATTAACCCTTTCTCCTCAAGCTGATCCAATGTTCGGACTAATGAGGGTTGCTCAATACCTATCGCTTTGGCGAGCTGAATCTGCGACTGCCCAGGGGGTAGATGGTATATGTTATGCAACGTGACCCAATGCGTCTGAGTCAGTTCAAGTGGTTTTAATCGATGATCGACCAGCGCACGCCATACGCGCACCAGACGGGCTAAATCAGATCCTAATGGCAATTCCATCACCTCTCCTTATTGTTAGCACGCTAAGTTATATCCCTGGATTGCAATCAACTCTGATTTATAAGAATAAAAAATGACTTTATTGTTGTAAAAATAGCTCCATCATGGAATGGATTCTATCAAATAAAAGTCTTTTAAAAATGATCTCAGGCTTATTTTATTCAATCGAACGCTCCTGCGTTGCTTAAACAAAATTTCACGTAAATAGATCATCTAAGACAAGATAACTTAAAACAACGATGGCTGACGGGACTCTGCTGGTGTATCGGATTTCTCTGAACGCTGTGAACGTTTCATTCTCTGCCGACACAAACGCAGCACATCCTGTTTCTGCGCATCACTCATTTGGCCCCAACTAAAGCGCTCATTACGACTGCGAAAGCAACCGCGACAATATCCGCCTTCATCCGTCTGACAAATACCACGGCATGGATTAGGGACAACAAAGAGTTCAAGTTGCTCTGGCACAACACCTCCTGCGACAACTCTATTTATTGAAGCCCTGTTCTTTACCGCTGGCAAGCCCAAACGGACAGTCACAATGAAAATAATTAGGTAACCATTGTAATAACTGACGATTTTTTTACACGTCAGGCAGTCTAAAAGTGACCCAACGCGCTATTTACCCCTCCTGAGAGTACGTTTTAACACAAACCCCACTATTGTGTCGCATTTTTAGCATCATCCCAACAGCTTGGACTCGGTAGAGCCACAACGCTATACTTCCCTCTTTGTTGCACTTTTTAACGAGGACACTATGCGCTTACTTCACACCATGCTGCGTGTTGGCGATTTACAACGTTCTATCGATTTCTATACCCAGATCCTGGGTATGCGCGTGCTGCGCACCAGCGAGAATACCGAATACAAATACACGTTGGCTTTCGTCGGCTATACCGAAGAGAGCGAAGGTGCGGTTATCGAACTGACCTACAACTGGGGCGTCGACAGCTATGATTTGGGCAACGCCTATGGTCATATCGCGCTGGGCGTTGACGATGTTGCCGCAACCTGTGAGCGTATCCGCAAAGCGGGTGGCAATGTAACGCGCGAAGCGGGCCCGGTCAAAGGCGGTACTACCGTGATCGCGTTCATCGAAGATCCAGACGGTTATAAAATCGAATTGATCGAGAACGCCCACGCCGGTAACGGCATCGGTCACTAATACTCCCGCATTCTACAGGTGCTGCATCGGCACCTGTTCTCTCCCCCCTTCTTCTGCTATCTCCGCGGTTTGAAACCACAACGGCATGCTGCATCTCCGGCCAAAATTTGCAATAATGCGCGCTGCGTTTTGCTAACAATTAAGAGAAAAATGGCTGATAAAAGTGATCTGAACGCCCTGAGCGGCCGTTTTCGTGGGTTTTACCCGGTAGTGATTGATGTTGAAACCGCCGGATTTAATGCGAAAACCGATGCCTTGCTGGAAGTTGCGGCGGTAACATTAAAAATGGATCAAGACGGTTGGTTACAGCCAGATGAAACGCTACATTTTCATGTCGAGCCATTTGAGGGTGCGATTCTGGAACCCGCTGCACTGGCGTTTAATGGCATTGACCCCACCAACCCACTGCGTGGCGCGGTGAGCGAATATGATGCGCTGCATGAAATTTTCAAAGTCGTGCGTAAAGGGATCAAAGATCAAGGCTGCAACCGCGCGATTATCGTGGCGCATAATGCCACATTCGATCATAGCTTTATGGCCGCAGCGGCCGAGCGCTGTAGTCTGAAACGTAATCCGTTCCATCCTTTCGCCACTTTCGATACCGCAGCACTTAGCGGACTGGTGTTAGGCCAAACGGTTCTTGCTAAAGCCTGTATTACCGCAGGAATAGCGTTTGATTCCAGCCAGGCGCACTCTGCGCTGTATGACACCAACCAGACGGCATTGCTGTTCTGTGAGTTGGTTAACCGCTGGAAACGTCTGGGCGGATGGCCGATTGTACTGGAAGAAAATTCGCTGGAAGACGCGTCAGCCGAAGACTGAAAAGGCTGAGATCAAAAAACGGGTGCCATAGAGGCACCCGTTGGAAGGATTTACGTTCGCTTCGTAACAACATTTGATATTGTCATTACGCCAGACGAAAGCATTACTCTTGATCGGCCTGCTGCGCTTTATATTTGTCTGCCGTTTCTTTGATCAGCGGTTGCAGTTCACCGCGCTGAAACATTTCTACCACGATATCACAACCGCCAACCAGCTCACCGTCAACCCACAGCTGTGGGAATGTCGGCCAGTTTGCGTATTTCGGCAGTTCAGCACGAATGTCTGGGTTCTGCAAAATATCAACATACGCAAAACGTTCGCCACAGGCAGACAACGCCTGAACAGTCTGTGCGGAAAAGCCGCAGCTTGGCAACTTCGGGGAGCCTTTCATGTACAGCAGAATCGGGTTTTCAGCAATTTGGCGCTGAATTTTTTCAATTGTCGGTGTCGTCATCTTCTTGCTTCCTTAATTCTATAGGATGGCTAACGTCCAAAACGCTAGCCATGAGCCGCCGTCAGAGGTGCTACGACAGCGACATTGACTCGGTGATATTGTACCGATGCCACTAGCCACAAAAAAACGCCATTTTTTGTAGGGTTATTTTTCCCTGAAGGTATTCATCATTGATGAAATCAACGCCAGAAAACGCTGATAAATCAATCGAAAAAATAACTATTAACGTTTTTTCACTATTCTGTATGAATAAAGCGACCGTGCCCACTTTTTTATGACGCCGTTTTCAGGAATACTGTGAGGATTGAGCGAGTTAAGGATTATGTTCGGTCACTGTTATTATGCGCTTATTTATTACTCTTTTTATATTATTTTTCAGTAATCTATCCCTGAACGTGGTTCAGGCTGCGCCGCATACCCCGCATTCTGCGCCGAAGAAAAGCGCCATGGCAGAAACGAATAAGAAAAGCCGCCAAACAAAGGGTAATGCTAAATCCCCGACGCCGATCAAAAGCAAAAAACCAGAACCTACCGCCGTCAGCAATAAAACCAAATCCCGCACCGCGAGCAAAGTGACAGAGAAAAAGCCGTCACGAACGCAAAGCAGCACGCCCGCGCTAGTGAAAAAAAATCTTAAAAAGCTGAAGCCTGAAGAAGAGAAACAAACAACCGCCCAAGCCAGAGTCAAAACCGGACTGAAGAAGACCGCACTCAAGGGGAAAGCGGATAAAAATCCAGCGCCGACAGAAAAAGGAATGGCGCTAAGCGCCGCGCATAAAAAACGCTATCAACATGCCAAAACGACCGCAATGAATAAGTTGATGAGCCAGATAGGCAAACCTTACCACTGGGGCGGCTCCTCTCCTTTTACCGGATTCGACTGTAGCGGACTGGTTTATTACGCCTACAAAGATGTCGTTAAGATCCAAATTCCACGCACCGCAAACGAAATGTATCACCTGCGTGATGCTGCTCCGATTAAAAAGAGTGAGCTGGAAAGTGGCGATCTGGTCTTCTTCCGCATCAATAATCGTGGCGCAGCCGATCACGTCGGGGTTTATCTGGGTGAAGGGAAATTTATCCAGTCGCCGCGTACAGGCTCAGATATTCGTATCAGCAAGCTGAGTGAAGATTATTGGCAGGAGCACTACGTTGGCGCACGTCGCGTAGTCACACCGCAGACGATTCGTTAAGAGCAGATTATACCATCTGGTATACCCTAAATAATTCGAGTTGTAGGAAGGCGGCAAGAGAGGGAATCCCGATGAGCTTACTCAGGTAAGTGATTCGGGTGAGTGAACGAAGCCAACGCACATACAACTTGAAGTATGACGGGTATAAAACGATTCAGACACGTTTATGTAACATCAACGTGTCTGAATATCTAACCTGCCCAGAGGCACCCTTCGGTTAGTTCATCACCGCAATAAAACTAAACGCGATGATCACAGCCAACGAGCCAACGGTTGTCAGCAAAGACATCTTCAGATCTGTATCCATAAATTACTCCTTATTAACGAACAAATTTTATCTGAAAGCTTCATCTGAAAAGACACCACCATTCACAGCCGAACCCGTTTAGGTAGTTAAAGCTACAAATAATAGGGTTATTACGATTCTTTCATAATTGTAGCGAAAAATCTCGGACGAATGCATCACTAATAGTATAAATTAGCCCTTTCACTTTCATGATAAATCGGACACAATCCGCTGTTTATGAAAGCGCTGCGTATCAGTCGAAAAACGTCAACCCAGATCCCTTCGGTATAACATTCGGCATTCTCCTTCTGAAATCCTGTTTTTTAGCTTAGAAGAAGAACATTAAACGTAGGCAAACGATTAACAATATACTTACGTCTGTAACAGGTAAGTTCAGGAGTCATTTTTAGATGGCAACGATTAAAGATGTGGCAAAACGTGCTGGCGTTTCCACCACAACCGTATCGCACGTGATCAATAAAACACGTTTCGTCGCCGAAGAGACTAAGGCAGCCGTCAGGGCAGCAATCAAAGAATTGCACTATTCACCCAGCGCCGTCGCCCGCAGCCTCAAAGTTAATCACACTAAATCTATCGGCTTGCTGGCCACTTCCAGCGAAGCCCCCTATTTCGCCGAGATCATTGAAGCCGTTGAAAACAGCTGCTACGCCAAAGGCTACACGCTGGTGCTGTGTAATTCGCATAACGACATCGGCAAGCAGCGCGCTTATCTTTCCATGTTGGCGCAAAAACGCGTCGACGGCCTGTTGGTGATGTGTGCCGAATATCCGCCCGAGTTATTAGGTATGCTGGAAGATTATCGCAGCATTCCGATGGTCGTGATGGACTGGGGACAGATGCACAGCGACTTTACCGATACCATTATCGATAACGCCTTTGAAGGCGGTTATATGGCAGGTCGCTACCTGATTGAACGCGGCCATCGGGATATCGGTGCCATCCCCGGTACTCAAGAACGCAACACCGGCAGCGGACGCTACCTCGGCTTTTTGAAAGCATTGAAGGAAGCCGACATCACCGTGCGTGACGAATGGGTGGTTCGCGGCGATTTCGAACCGGAATCCGGCTACAAAGCCATGCATCAGATCCTCGCACAGAAACAGCGACCTACAGCCGTCTTCTGCGGTGGCGATATCATGGCGATGGGTGCCATCTGTGCGGCTGACGAACTGGGTCTGCGCGTACCGCAGGATATTTCGGTGATCGGTTATGACAACGTGCGCCACGCGCGTTTCTTTACGCCTGCGCTGACCACCATCCACCAGCCAAAGGAGCGTCTGGGCCAATCCGCGTTCTCTATGCTATTGGATCGCATTACCAGTAAGCGGGAAGATGCGCACGTCATTGAAGTGCACCCGACGCTGATTGAACGCCGCTCGGTTGCAGACGGCCCCTACCTCGACTATCGCCGCTAGCCGTAGCCATTCTGTACAGACAATTTTCTTATTTCTGCTGCTTCCCCTCTCTGCTTCAGCCAATTCTCTTGTATGTTGGCTGAAGCAGTTCAAAATTTAATACCGTGTTTCATTTTCTCTGGTGACAGCCGATACCTCGGCTGCGATAAGTGTTGTCCTGGTGTGTTTTACGATACTTTTGCATGTGAAAAGTTAAGGAGACATGATGGGTTTACCTTATACAGAAGAATGGGATCCTAATACCGCGCCCTGGTTCCACATCGTGCAGGACATGCTGGCCACCGCGGATATCACCATCAACGGCACTCGCCCTTTTGACATCCGCGTCACCAACCCCAATTTCTTTAAGCGTATCCTGCGTGAGGGATCGCTGGGGTTGGGAGAAAGCTACATGGATGAATGGTGGGAGTGTGAACGGCTGGATATGTTTTCCCATCGCGTTCTGCGCGCGGGGCTGGACAATCAACTACCCCGTCGCCTGCACGATCTCACACGTGTCGCCCTCTCCCGCTTCACGAATTTACAATCCCGCCGACGCGCTCAGGTTGTCGGTAAAGCGCATTACGATTTAGGTAATGACCTCTTTACCCTGATGCTGGATCCTTACATGCAATACTCCTGCGCTTATTGGAAACAGGCAAAAACGCTGGAACAGGCGCAGGAAGATAAACTCACCATGATCTGCGAAAAGCTCCAGCTAAAATCAGGAATGACGCTGCTGGATATCGGCTGTGGTTGGGGCGGACTTGCCGAGTTCGCGGCACGCCACTACGGCGTGTCAGTTTACGGCGTCACCATTTCCAGAGAGCAGCAGGTGCTGGCACAGCAGCGTTGTCAGGACCTGAACGTCACCATTGAATTACAAGATTATCGCGATCTCGATCGGCAATTTGATCGTGTGGTGTCGGTAGGCATGTTTGAACACGTCGGGCCGCGCAACTATGACAATTATTTCCGCGTCGTACGGCGTAATCTAAAACCCGATGGACTGTTTCTGCTACATACCATCGGGGCCAATAAGACCAATCCGCACATCGATCCCTGGATTCATAAATACATATTCCCCAACGGCTGTATTCCCTCCATACAGCATATTGCACAGGCGAGTGAGCCTTATCTGGTAATGGAAGACTGGCACAATTTCGGTGCTGATTACGATCGTACATTAATGGCCTGGCACGCTCGCTTTCAGCAAAACTGGCCACCGCTTTCCACACGCTATACGGCCCGCTTCCGCCGGATGTTCAGCTACTATCTTAACTTTTGTGCAGGGGCCTTCAGAGCAAGAAACCTTCAGCTCTGGCAGGTCGTGTTCAGCACCGATGGGATCGAAGGTGGATTGCGCGTTGCGCGCTGACAGCGTCGTGTGTTGACAGAAAGTCGTGTGCTGACAGAAAAGAGAAAACCGGACGGTAGAAACGCCGTCCGGTTTACCAAAATGTGCAATGTAGGAATTACTCTTCCTTGCCGAGCTCGCTCGCCTGCTTGCTAGCCAACACGCGCTCGACCGTATCGACCACGGCCTGTGTCTGCGGGTCGATTTCGATATTAATGCGATTTCCCAGACGCTTCTGTCCCAGCGTGGTGCGGTTCAGCGTTTCTGGAATTAAATGCACGCAGAAACGTCCACGGGTTACTTCTCCCACCGTCAGGCTAATGCCATCAATTCCAACGAAGCCTTTATGCAGCACGTATTTCATCAGCGCTTCATCTGCAAGGCGGAACCAAATCTGATGGTTATTCTCTGAAACCTGAATCTTAACCACTTCCGCCGTACACATGATGTGGCCTGACATGACGTGCCCACCGATCTCGTCACCGAATTTCGCGGCTCGCTCAATATTGACGACATCGCCTTCATGAATATCGCCCAGATTCGTTAACCGCAGCGTTTCCTTCATGAGATCGAAGCTGACACGATCGCCGTCAACAGCGGTTACTGTCAGGCAACAGCCATTATGCGCCACCGATGCGCCGGGCACGAGCCCTGGCAACAACTCGGGCGGGAGCTGGACAATGTGCGTGCGAAAGTTGGATTTTTCTTCAATCGACACCACTGGCGCGGTGCCCTGAACAATACCGGTAAACATGCGGTTTGCCTCTTAAAAACAAAGAAATGACTCTGTGCAGTGTGCCCGATATTTCGCGGAAAACCAAACCGGAATGCCGTATACCGCATAGCTATCGAAACCGTAGCGTAACAAAAAGAATATATTCTCTTCCATGCTGGTTTACTTTCGTTAAGTCGTTACAATAATGCTCGCTTTACCCCGATCTGTTTTTCATATCTGAGTCATTTACCCTGCTATTACGTTAGTCATTCAAGGAAGGTATCCGTGCAACAGTATCTGACAGAAGCGCGTAAATTATCGGCGCTTGCTGTTCCTGTCATTATTGCGCAAGTGTCCCAAACGTCGATGGGTGTAGTTGACACCATCATGGCCGGTGCTTATAGCGCCACCGATATGGCCGCCGTCGCTGTGGGAACCTCTATCTGGCTACCCGCCATTCTTTTTGGTCATGGCCTGCTACTGGCGTTAACGCCCGTTGTCGCACAGCTCAATGGTTCCGGCCGTCGCGATCGCATTTCTCATCAGGTGCGACAGTCTTTCTTTCTCGCCGCCATCATTTCTGTGCTTACGATGCTGGTGCTGTATCAGGGGGAATACGCCATCAACCTGATGAGCGACGATTCGCCTGAACTGGCTGCGAAAGCCATCGGCTATCTGCATGCGCTACTGTGGGGCGTTCCCGGCTATCTGTTCTATCAGGTTTTACGTTGCCAGTGTGAAGGGCTGTCCAAAACCTATCCCGGCATGATGATTGGGTTCATCGGGTTGTTAATCAACATCCCGATCAACTACATCTTTATCCACGGTAAATTTGGCATGCCCGAGCTGGGCGGCGTCGGTTGCGGCGTGGCTACCGCCTCGGTGTACTGGATCATGATGTTGTTGATGATGCTTTATACCCGACGCGCCTCTTGGCTACGCGATATCCGCTTGCACCGTCCCGCATTCCGCCCAGACGTTGCTGTGCTGAAGCGCCTCTTTGGCCTCGGTTTACCTATCGCGCTGGCACTGCTTTTTGAAGTGACATTGTTTGCCGTGGTGGCGCTGTTGGTGTTGCCGCTGGGCGTCGTCGATGTGGCCGGTCACCAGATTGCCCTGAACTTCAGCTCGCTGATGTTCGTTCTTCCGCTCTCGGTTGGCGTCGCCACGACCATTCGCGTCGGGCATCGCTTAGGAGAAGGCTCGGTTGAGAACGCCCGCATTGCCGCGCACACGGGTATCATGGCGGGTGTGGCATTAGCCTGCTGCACAGCCATTTTCACCACGCTGCTGCGTGAGCCTATCGCCCTGCTCTACAATCAGGATCCGCTGGTTGTGGCGATGGCTTCTCAGCTCATGCTACTGGCCGCCGTTTATCAAATTTCCGATGCCGTTCAGGTGATCGGCACTGGCGTTTTGCGTGGCTATAAAGATACCCGTTCAATTTTCTATATTACCTTTGTCGCTTATTGGGTATTGGGATTACCGAGCGGTTACCTGCTGGCCTTGACGGATAGCATCGTGCCACGCATGGGGCCTGCGGGCTTCTGGTGTGGTTTCATCATTGGCCTGACGGCAGCGGCAGTGATGATGGTGACGCGGATTCGTTTTCTTCAGCGCCAACCCGCCGCACGAATTTTAGCGCGGGCCGCCCGCTAGATAACGTTTCATCCAATTTGAGTCGAAAAAAACGACACAATGGATACAACCCCAGCAATCGCACTGGCAAGAGCACAAAATTGCATTTTTCCTCTTGCCAGCTTTCCCCTTGCTCGCTACTATTTGCCTCGCTGTCAGACAGGCAGCACGGTATCTCAATGCGTTCATAGCTCAGTTGGTTAGAGCACCACCTTGACATGGTGGGGGTCGTTGGTTCGAGTCCAATTGAACGCACCATTCCTTGTTTTCAAAATACGTTATTACCACTCTTTTCTACTGAAAAATAATCGACTCAATCCTTTGTTGAATCTGCATTGATTATCTTCCCGTAATATCAATTTCATTCCGTCTATTTGATCTGACTCAACGCAACGCACTGAACTTCCACTGGTTTGTATAGGCACCTCGGTGATTATGATAGAATTCTTCCGCGAAAATGATATTGAAAGAGTAGATTGCAATGGATTGGTTAAAAGATTACATACCACTACTCCTCATTGGTGGTGGGATATGGGAAATTTTTCACGTCTATAACGGACTCAAATCTGGCGTGTTAGTCGAGAGAATTAATAGAAAAGACGTGACATTTCATCGTGGCGAATTTTGGTTTAGTTTTTGGATCGGTTTTCATATTATTTTTTCAATAGGAACGTTCGTCGTTAGCGTCTTCCTCATCAAAAAATATTTGCTCCTCCCTGACTGGCTGCACGTGTATTTCTCTCACTTTTATTCACTCTGACAGCATCAGCAACGTCTCACTGTAACTTTGCATGGTGTCCAAACTTGTCACAGGTCATGTCACGCCAGAGCGTTACTCTGGCGCAAAGGCAAGCGCCCCGCCAATTTTTCTACCCTGCTTAACCGTCTGGAAAAACAGGGCTCAAACACACATACCACTTGAAGTATGACGGGGATAGACGACGGAGCGCCGCCGTTATTCCACCTGTGACTCGATCACCACCACGCACTGCCCTGCGCGAACGGATGCGCCAGGCTGACAGCGGATCTCCCGCACAATACCGCGCTGCGGCGAGACAATCGGGATCTCCATTTTCATGGATTCGAGGATCATCAGCGTTTCTCCCTCGTCTACCGTTTTGCCAATCTCCGTCGTCACCTGCCAGAGATTGCCAGAAATCGGGCTTTCTACGCCGACCTGTCCCGGCAGGATCGAGGCTTCGCTCGCTTCTTCAATCACCACGTCCACGCTATCCGTTACCGATTGACCGGCAATACGCCAGCGCTCGCGTTCTGCCTCAAATGCAGCCCGCTGGCGCACGCGAAATGTTTCTATCTCCTCAGCTTCCCGCGACAGGAAATCCTGATAGGCGTTTAACGCCAGTTCGCTTTGCTCGATCCGTAGCGGATAGCGCCCCAGCGGGAAATCCCGTCGAATAGATAACAATTCGTCAGCCGACACCGGATAGAAGCGAATTTGGTCAAAGAAACGCAGCAGCCACGGCTTACCGTCAAATGCGCCAACGCCGCGATAGCGATCCCACATTTGCAGCGTGCGTCCGACAAACTGATAGCCGCCCGGCCCTTCCATGCCGTAAACGCACAGGTAAGCGCCGCCGATGCCTACCGAGTTTTCCGCCGTCCAGGTGCGCGCCGGATTATATTTGGTGGTGACTAAACGGTGGCGGGGATCCAGTGGCGTTGCCACCGGTGCGCCAAGGTAAACGTCGCCCAGTCCCATCACCAAATAGCTGGCCTCAAAGACCGTACGGTAAACCTCATCGAGATTATCCAGTTCGTTAATACGGCGGATAAATTCAAGGTTGCTCGGGCACCAGGGCGCATCGCTGCGTACCGTGGTCATGTACTTTTGAATCGCCAGTTGGCAAGCGGGATCGTCCCAGGACAGCGGCAGATAAACCACTCGTGATGGCACAGTCAGATTCTGCTGGGTGCAAACGTCCTGCCATAGCGTGGAAAGCACATCCAACAGGTGCTGTAACGAAAGCACTTCAGGGCGATAGTGCACCTGCAATGAACGAATGCCCGGCGTCACATCAATGATGCCATTGAGTGTCTGTTTTTCCAGCGCCAGCATCAGCGCATGGACGCGGAAACGCAGCGCCACATCCAGCTCCGCAGCGCCTACCTCCAGCAACAAATGGGTATCGCCGGACAGCCGTGCAACCAGCCGTTTATCCGCCTCACCGGTATCCAACACCACCGGAGAAATGAGCGCGACAGGTGACCAGTCGACAGCGAGCGGAGCAAGCTGTTCCACCTCCGCCTGACGTGCCAGCGCCAACGCGCGCGCCGTTGGGAGATCGACAGGAATAAAGCGTACACGGTCACCCGCATTAAGCTGTCCCATCGCCCACAGGTCGGCTTCAATTATCGTCACCGGACAGACGAATCCCCCCAAACTCGGGCCATCCGGCCCCAGAATAACTGGCATATCACCCGTGAAATCCACCGCGCCGATGGCATACGGGTTGTCGTGAATATTCGAAGGATGCAGCCCCGCCTCTCCGCCGCTGTCGCGCACCCACTCCGGTTTTGGCCCAATTAGGCGGACGCCCGTGCGGCTGGAGTTAAAATGCACTTCCCACTCGGTGGTGAGGAACGTTTCCATATAGGCAGGCGTGAAATAGTCCGGTGCTGCATGCGGGCCGTAAATCACACGCAGTTCACGCACCGTAGACAACGTGGTGCGCAAGGTGTCCGGCAGGCAATCGCCAGTGCGTTTGTCCGTCAGTGGCGTGAGATGCAAGACGTCACCCGCCCGCAGCGCCCTGCCCGCGTGGCCGCCAAATTGCCCCAATGTGAAAGTACTTTTACTGCCGAGATAATCCGGCACATTAATACCGCCACGCAGGCAGAGATAGCTGCGAACCCCCTGCGCATTCGTCGCGCCTAACCGCAGCGTGCCACCCGCCGGTATCGCAAATACGCAATCCATCGGTACGGGTTGACCGTCCAGCTCGATAGCGATAGCCGCACCGGTGACTGCCGCCACGGCATCCGTATTAAAACGCAATGTCGGCCCGTTCATCGTGATTTCCAGCGCCGCCATCCCCGCCGGATTCCCCACCAGACGGTTGCCTAAACGCAGCGCGCGATCGTCCATCGGCCCCGACGGCGGCACGCCGACCGCCCAGTAGCCGAGACGGCCGGGATAATCCTGTACGGTGGTTTGCGTGCCAGCGCTCACCACTTCGCAGGTTGTCGCCTGGTAAACCAACGTATCCAGACAGCGCGTCCACGGCTGGCCGCTGGCAAATGGATCTGCCGCCAGAATCTGACGCAAATAGTCACGGTTGTGTTCCACGCCGTAGAGTCGCGTGTCCGCCAGAGCCCGATCCAGCCCAGCCATCGCCTGCTCGCGGGTGGGCGCACTGGCGATGATCTTAGCCAGCATCGGATCGAAAAATGGTGGAATCTCGCACCCCGCCGTCACCCAGGTATCGATGCGCAAGCTCTGTCCTTCTGCGGCGGGAAACGCAACTTCCGTCAACAATCCCGGCGACGGCTGGAACTGTTTACCCGGATCTTCTGCGTACAACCGCGCCTGAATCGCATGCCCCTGCGGCTTCAATCCGGCAGCCAGTTCGCGCAGCGGCGGCAGATCGCCTGCGGCCAGTGCGATCATCCAGCGCACCAGATCCACGCCCCAAACCTGTTCCGTTACGCCGTGTTCTACCTGTAGGCGCGTATTGACTTCAAGAAAATAAAAACGATCCGTCGCGCTGTCATAAACGAATTCCACCGTTCCGGCGCTGCGGTAATTCACCGCCTGTGCCAGACTGATTGCCGCCGCGCACAGTGCATCGGCGACCCCATCCGGCAGATTGGGCGCAGGCGTTTCTTCAATCACTTTCTGATTGCGACGCTGCACCGAGCAGTCGCGTACCCCCAACGCCAGCACCTCGCCCTGCCCATCGCCAAAAATCTGCACCTCCAGATGTCGGGCGCGTTCGATATACTTTTCGATGAACACGCCCGCATCGCTGAAGTTGTTCTGGCCCAGACGTTTTACCGTTTCAAACGCATCGGACAGTTCCGTGGCGCTGTAGCAGACGCGCATCCCGATCCCGCCGCCTCCGGCCGTGCTTTTAAGCATGACCGGATAGCCGATCGCTGCCGACGCACCGAGGGCCGCATCAATATTTTCCAGCAGCTCGGTGCCTTCCAGCAGCGGCACGTTGTGCTGCTTCGCCAGCGCTCGCGCCGTATGCTTTAAACCAAATACTCGTAGCTGCTGCGGTGTCGGCCCGACAAAGGCGATCTGTGCCGCTTCGCAGGCTTCGGCAAACGCCGCATTCTCGGACAAAAAACCATAGCCGGGATGAATGGCCTGCGCGCCGCTGCGCTGCGCCGCAGAGAGAATTTTTTCTACATCCAGATAGGTGTGAGCCGCCGCGCCTTCACCCAGGCTAATGGCTTCATCGGCGTCCTGAATATGCAGGCTACTGATATCAGCATCAGAATAGACCGCGACGCCACGGACGTTCATCTCGCGCAGCGAACGCAGAATACGGCACGCAATCGCGCCACGGTTGGCAATCAGAAGTTTGTCGAACATACGCTAGACTCATGCAAGGGCGGGTCGTCCCGCCAAAATGCGATCCGCATGATGGTCGTCCATCGCGGTAACGGTCAGATACTGAAACGGGCTATAACGCCGGAATCACGGAGCGTTGTCCGTTCGGGTATTAGCTGGCGGCAGATAATACCGGTTTGCCCGTGCCTCCAGCGCGCTCACCAGCCACGCTTTCACCCGCTGCCAGCGCGTACGTTTTTCATCACCGCGATCCGGTATCAGTTCCATATCAGCACCTCCGCTGGCGTTGGGTTCCAGCCGTTGCACGGGTTATTCAACTGCGGACAGTTAGAAATCAGCACGATGACGTCCGTTTCGGCGCGCAGCTCCACGTATTTACCCGGCGCGGAAATGCCATCCTCGAAGGTCAGCCCGCCTTCCGCCGTCACCGGCACGTTCATGAAGAAGTTGATGTTCGCGCCGATGTCCTTTTTGTTCAGGCGGCCATCGTGCAGGCAGGCGCAGAGAAAGTTGTCGCGGCAGCTATGCATGTAGCGTCGGTCGAGCGCATAACGCACGGTGTTGCTCTCTTGCGCACAGGCTCCGCCCAGCGTGTCATGGCGACCGCAAGTGTCGGCGACAATCGTCAGCAGCGGATTGCCAAGATTGGAATACAGCACGCTGCCCGTTGTCAGGTAGACACTATTCTGGCGGCGCAGCGTACGTTGCGGATCGTAACGTTCACGAGGGTCATCGACGCGATAGAACAGCGTATCCACCGCCTGATTGCCTTCCAAATCCAGCAGCCGCAGCGTCTGTCCCTGCTTGACCTCAAACAGATAGGGTTCTCCGGCAGGAATCACATGGCGGAATACCGCGTCCTCGGCCGTTTTATTGCTGGCAATTAACGTCATGTCCGGCCTCCTTACAGGCAAAAGCGTTCGGTATTGTGAAACGCGCGTGCATTTTCCTCACGGAACGCACGGCAGTACGCGGCGACATCCTCACCGTCTGCCCGGATCCAGGTGAGCGCGATCGGCTGCGGCGCATACGTCGGGTTAGGATCCATCGGGTGTTGCAAGGCGGTCAGCACCACCAGCGTATCCATTGGCGCATACAGCTCGATGTAATCCCCCTCCTGCGAATGATTGGCGTGAAAGTGAAACTGCCCCTGCGCATCTACTGTGACTTTGCTGAACAGATTGATCGTCATCAGCAGATCTTGCAGATTGAGGTTCCATTTCCCCATCTCGACCAGCAGGTTATCCATGCCGTTACGGAAAAAGCCGTTGCGCCGCTCCTGATAGCGCCCCTGCCCGTATTTCTCCTGCACTTCCTGCGCATTGAGCACGCCGCCAAAGCTGTCGTGCCAGCCGCATGTGTCGGCAATGATGGCTGCCAGCACGCGTCCCATATCGGAATAGAGACAGTGCCCGACCGTCAGCCTGGCAGTATGTTGCCCTTTCAGGGTATCCGGCAGGTTCAAACGTTCGCTGGTCTGGTGCGCGTTAAACAGCAGCAGGCCCACATTGCCGCCGCCCTCCACATCTTCGATACGCAGAATCTGTCCACGTTTGAGAATGAAGGAGGTATGTCCTCCGCCCGGCACGATTTCTTCATCAAATGTTGTTCGGCCTGTCGATGTGTTTGTCGATGTCTGTATCGCTGTCATAACCGAAAGCTCCTTAAATAGGGGATGTCGCCACGCTGACCACAGGAGGCACCAGCGTAAGTGCACGCTGTCGCGTGGCGAGACGCGCCTGATTAAGTGGGATGTCATAGGTAATGCGTGCGCCATAGGCTTCTGGCGCATGCGGGTCGATGCGCACTTTGTCGAACACCAGCAAGCGCGTGCCGAGGTGAAAACCTTCCGGCAAATCGTGGGTAACCATAAAGACCGTCAAGCGGGTTTCCCGCCACAGCTCCAGCAGCAGCGTATGCATATCGCCGCGAATACCGGGATCCAGCGCCCCGAAGGGTTCATCGAGCAACAGGATGCGCGGCTGGACAATAAACGCCTGAGCAATGGCTAGCCGTTGCTGCATGCCGCCGGAAAGCTGGTTGGGGTATTTGTGCATGGCGTGTCCCAGCCCGACGCGCTCCAGCATCCGGGCAGCATCGTCTCGCGCCGCCTGCTTGCGCTGCCCAAACAGCCTGCCGAGCCAAGGGGAACGTGGTATCTCCAGCCCAATCACCACGTTTTCCAGCACGGTTAAATGTGGAAAAACCGAATAGCGTTGAAACACCACGCCGCGGCTGGCATCCGGTTCAGCGGGCAGCCGCTTCCCTTCGAGCCGCACTTCACCACGGCTGGGCGTTTCCTGCCCCAGCAGCAGACGCAGAAAGGTGGATTTACCACAGCCGGATGCCCCGACCATCGTGCAGAACTCCCCTTCCTCAACGTTCAGGTTGAGCCGTTCCAGCACGACGTGGTCGCCGTATTCCTGCCAGATGTTATCGATCTCGATAAAACTCATGCTTTGCTTTCCTCTGACCACGGGAACCAACGGCGATGCAGCCAGCGCAGCGCCATATCCATGAGCCATGCCAGCAGCGTGATCCACACGACGTAAGGCAGAATCACATCCATTGCCAGATAGCGGCGTACCAGAAAGATGCGGTAACCGAGCCCTGCCGTTGCCGAAATCGCTTCGGCAGAAATCAGGAACAACCATGCCGCGCCCAACAGCAGCCGCAGTGAAATCAACAGCCGCGACAGCAGCTGTGGCAGGATGACGCGCAGCACCACGACCCAGCTGTTCGCCCCCAGCGTCTGCGCTTTAATCAGCGTTTCCTGCGGTATGTTGCGGGCGCGCTGTTCGAGATCGCGCGCCAGCATCGGCGTAACGCCAATCACGATCAGCATCACTTTCGAGAGTTCATCCAGCCCGAAGATGATGAAAAGAATGGGCAAAATCGCCAGCGGTGGGATCATCGACAGCACGGTCATCAGCGGCGAGAGCGACGCACGGAACAGCGGAAAAGCCCCGGCTGCAATCCCGAACAGCAGGCTCAACAGGCTGGCGATCCCCAGCCCCAGTGCGAGGCGCACCAGACTGGCCTGCGTATCCAGCCAGAACAGGTAATCACCGCTGCGTTTATCCTCGGTGAATGCCATACGCTGAATCGCCTCGGCCATTTGCCCAAGACTCGGCAGGAGTTTGTCATTGGGGTTGTCCTCCAGCCGCAGCGCCGACCCGATGAGGTACAGCACCAGCAGCACGACAAACGGCAGCAGGACCAGCAACAGCCGTCCCCCCGACTGGGGTAGCGATTGATCAAGCGCACGATAGTCTCTCCAGTTTGCGGGTCAGAGTTTGTTCTCTGCGGCCAGACGCACGAAGGTGTCGTCAAAGCGCAATTTCACATTGGCGCTGTCACCCTGTGTAATCTGTCCGGGGAACGTCATACCGATAAAATCTGCGCTCTGTGCGCCAGTACCGAGTAGCCCTTTGTCGAAGGAGAAATCGGCCACTCGCTTCATGGTGTTAGGGAGATCCGAGCTGGTCAGAAACGCCAGATTGTCCTGTGGGGAATAAAACAGATGAGTAGTTTTTAGCTGCGCCTGATAGCCGGCTAAATCGGTACCGGAAGCCGCCGCCATTGACTCCAGCGCCGGTTTGTCGCCCGCCTTCATCAGCGCCATCATTTCAAACCAGGCACCAGCCAGCGCTTTGCCCAACGCCGGATTGTCCTGTAGCGTCTGCGTGTTCACGACCATCATGTCGATCAGCTCACCGGGGATCTGGCCGGACTGAAAGACTTCCGTGGTGTCCGGCTGGCTTTTGATTGCTGAAAGTTGGGGATTCCAGGCGACGGCGGCCTGCACGCTGCGGGTGGCGAAGGCCGCGACAATATCGGCATCCGACGTGTTGACAACGGTGACATCTCGCTCCCGCAATCCGGCCGTTTCAAGACCGCGCACTAGCAGGTAATGCGAGACAGAGAGTTCAGGCAGGTTAACCTTCATCCCACGCAAATCGCTCAGCGTTTTCCCTTTGCCTTTGAGCACGATGCCATCGTTACCTGCGGAGAAACTGCCGAGCAGCAGCGCCGTGGTATCCACACCGCCCGCGGCCGGAATCGTCAGGGCATCCATGTTGGTCATCGTGCAACCGTCAAATTGCCCGGCAGTGTATTGATTGATCGACTCGACGTAGTCGTTAAGCTGGGTGACCTTAATCTTGATGCCGTACTTGTCGGCCCATTTATCGATAATGCCCTGCGTGCCGATGAATCCCCACGGCATCCATCCGGCATAGATCGTCCAGCACACGTTGAATTGCGTTTTAGGCGCAGCCTGAGAAGGGAAACTCAGCAGCGCTGAGAGACTGAGGACGCAAACGCCCAGTAAACGAGATAGGTTCATGCCAGACCTCCGGTTGAGTAGGAAAAAAGCGGGAACAGCGCGACACCATGGGTGTTGCTGTCTCCCGGGCTTTTGTCCCGCCGTGTAACCTCAACTGGAGGTCGCCAGCTCTCGGACCAGACATCCATATGGTATGGATCGGAACCCTAGCCAGCTATTCAGGTTGTTCAGCGCCATGCGTGGTGCTGTCCCGAATAGAGAAAAGCAAAATGCGTGCCAGCACCGAAATTGCCGGTACGGCTGTGGTTTATAGGGAGAATGATGTGGGGAAGCACGCCGCTATCGCGCTATCGCGGTGCAGTAGCACAGCGAGTACGCTTCACGGCAGTGCAGCAAGAATTAGCGGATGCGGGGCTTAGTGTGCAGCACGGCTGGCTGCTATCTTTTCCAACAGCGCACTAAACGTGGCTTGTTCGTCAGGGGACAGCGCCTGAAGCATCTGCACCTCAATCTGCTTTTCCTGATGCAGAAAAACCTGCGTAAACGCGACGCCTTTATCGGACAAACTGAGCCACACGCTGCGGCCGTCATCCGGGTTATCGATCTTGCGGACATAATCGCGTTTGACCAGCTCCGCTACCATTCGGGTGATCTGCGCCTTATCCCGACAGACCCTTTTCGCCAGCGACTGAGGCGTAATGCGCCCTTCCATCGCGATGATCTTACATAAGCGGATATGCACCACATCCAGACTAATGTCGTGCGCTTTCATCTGTTCCTGCATCTGTGCCTTATAGCTTTCTAATAAGGCAAAAAGGGGTTTCATCATGCTTTATTGACTCAGTCAACCAATGATCATATAGTTGATTTTATCAACTATCTATCACGAGTTCAATTTACCGAGGCCACAATGGGAAATATCTATCAAATTACGGTGGAAGAAAAAGCCGAGCAGCAGCGCACGCTGTCGTTTGAATGCGCAATTCACGATGATGTGTTCAAGATTCTTGAAAAAGTCGATGGCAAGATGGACATGACGCCGGAACAGACTCAGGCCTTTATTGTGGGTTTGAAGCTATTTAGCGAAGTGATGATGCAGAATAGAAAGCACCCGCTGTTTAAGGAATTCGCCGCCCCATTCAGAGAATTCATGCTTAATCTTAAGAAGCAGTGAGATACAAGGTTGCGCAGCAAAAATGATGCTCCCCACGCCGTGAAAACACCAGCGTGGGGAGCGTGACGTCTTACTCTGCCAGATCGAAACGATCCGCATTCATCACTTTCACCCAGGCAGCAACAAAGTCATTCACAAACTTCTCTTTGCTGTCGTCCTGTGCGTAAACCTCAGCGTAAGCGCGCAGAATGGAATTGGAACCAAAGACCAGATCCAGACGCGTCGCAGTCCATTTGACTTCACCCGTTTTACGGTCGCGGATTTCATACAGGTCTTTACGGTATGGCTTCCACGTGTATTTCATATCGGTCAGGTTGACGAAGAAATCATTCGTCAGCGCCCCTTCACGATTCGTAAATACGCCGTGTTTGGTGCCGCCGTAGTTGGTCCCCAGCACACGCAGGCCGCCAACCAGCACCGTCATCTCTTTCGCCGTCAGCCCCATCAGTTGGGTACGATCGAGCATCAGCTCTTCCACGCTCACGGCATAGTCTTTCTTCAGCCAGTTACGGTAACCATCGTGGATAGGTTCAAGGACGTCAAAAGACTCTGCATCGGTCAGGGCGTCGGTGGTGTCGCCGCGTCCCGGCGCAAAAGGCACTGTCACATGCACGCCAGCCGCTTTAGCCGCTTTCTCAATCCCTACATTACCCGCCAGCACAATGGTATCGGCCACGCTGGCCCCCGTTGCGGCGGCAATACTTTCCAGAACGACTAACACACGCGCCAGACGATCAGGTTCGTTCCCTACCCAGTCTTTCTGCGGGGCGAGGCGAATACGCGCGCCGTTGGCACCGCCGCGCATATCGGAACCACGGAATGTACGGGCGCTGTCCCAAGCGGTTGCGACCAGTTCACTGATGGAAAGGCTACTTTCTGCAATGCGTGCTTTGACCACATCAACATCATAGTCGGTACGGCCAGCCGGAACCGGATCCTGCCACAGTAAATCTTCCTGCGGCGCATCTGGACCCACGTAGCGCGCTTTCGGCCCCATATCGCGGTGCGTCAGTTTGAACCATGCTCGGGCAAACACTTCGGAGAAGTAAGCCTGATCCTGATAGAAACGTTCGGAAATCTTGCGATATTCCGGGTCAACTTTCAGCGCCATGTCGGCATCGGTCATCATCGGATTGTAGCGGATAGACGGATCTTCAACATCAACCGGTTTGTCTTCTTCTTTAATGCTGACAGGCTCCCACTGCGATGCACCGGCCGGGCTCTTTCTCAGTTCCCATTCGTGATTCAACAGCATGTGGAAGAAGCCGTTATCCCATTGCGTCGGATGCGTTGTCCAGGCTCCTTCCAGCCCGCTGGTGACGGTGTAGCGCCCTTTGCCCGATCCCGTCGGGTTATGCCAGCCGAGACCTTGTTCCTCAACATCTGCACTTTCTGGTGCCGCCCCCAGCAGGCTGGCATCACCATTGCCGTGCGTTTTACCTACCGTATGCCCACCTGCCGTCAGCGCAACAGTTTCTTCATCATTCATCGCCATACGGGAGAACGTCACGCGCATATCCTGTGCGGTACGCAGCGGATCGGGATTACCATCGACGCCTTCTGGGTTAACGTAAATCAGCCCCATTTGTACGGCCGCCAGCGGGTTTTCCAGCGAAGTACGATCGTCGCTGCCATAGCGCCCCGTGCTCTTTGCCAGCCACTCTTTTTCCGAACCCCAGTAGGTGTCTTTTTCCGGGTGCCAGATGTCTTCACGACCAAAAGCGAAACCAAATGTTTTCAGCCCCATAGATTCATACGCGATATTGCCCGCCAGAATAATCAGGTCCGCCCAGCTGAGTTTATTGCCGTATTTTCTTTTGATGGGCCACAGTAAGCGGCGCGCTTTATCGAGACTGACGTTATCTGGCCAGGAGTTAAGCGGTGCAAAACGCTGGTTACCGGTTCCGCCGCCGCCGCGACCATCGGTCGTACGGTAGGAGCCCGCCGAGTGCCAGGCCATACGAATCATCAGGCCGCCGTAGTGACCCCAGTCCGCTGGCCACCACTCCTGGCTGTCGGTCATCAGTGCATGCAAATCTTTTTTGAGGGCATCGACATCGAGGGTTTTGAGGGCATCACGGTAGCTGAAATCGCTGCCTAACGGGTTGGTCTTGGTATCATGCTGATGAAGAATGTCGAGATTGAGGGCATTTGGCCACCAGTCGGTGTTTGATGAGCCAGTAGAAGTGTTTCCGCCGTGCATAACCGGACACTTGCCGGCTGGTTTCGTTTTATTCTCGTCCATCGTTATCTCCCAGTATGTTGCATTGCCTTAATCGCTGCGCAAGAAGGTGGGTCGTTCTCCGATAGCCTTGCCTTATGGCAGCGGAGCGCTTCACCGATTCCTTCTTCTTGATGCAAGACAGTGCCAGAGTCTCCCTATAATTTATAATTGTATATGCTAACTTCTGCGATAGCTTAACCTGATGAAAAGTAGCTCAATCGCACATTTTTCCTATCTATACCCGTCATACTTCAAGTTGCATGTGCGTTGGCTACGTTCAGTCACCCGAATCACTTACTTGAGTAAGCTCATCGGGACTCCCTCGCTTGCCGCCTGCCTGAAACTCGAATTATTTAGGGTATGCATAATAATCTCGCCGATAGAACCGCTTGTGATAATGAGCCCGCTTGTCATCGCGGCCTCTTTTAAGAGGCCGCGAGTTCTTCTGCTACCCCAAAACTACAGCGACGGCGAACGGAGTATGAACTGAGTAATCTCGGCACGTTTCCCTAAGCGGATCGGAAAACCGTTCCACAGGCCCGCGCCATTGCTCACGTACAGATGCATGCCATCCACGTCATAGCTACCGGACACATACCCTTCATTCGCCATCTGCGTCACCCAATGCATACCCAACACCTGACCGCCGTGCGTATGGCCGGAGAGCTGTAAATCCGCTCCAGCACGCGCATTCTCTTTCGCTCCCGTTGGCCGATGGCTAAGCAGAACGACGGCGGTATCCGGTGCTATTCCGTTGAGCGCCGCGCCAGTATCTGGCAGCTGTTGTTGAAAATCAGCGGCGGTGCGATCGGTGATCCCTGCCAGTACAAACGCGGCATTATCGCGGCCGATCGATACATTTTCATTGAGTAACATGCGTAAGCCCAGAGCATTCAGCCGCTGCACCCATTGCGTATATTCCACGTAATATTCATGATTGCCCACAATGGCAAACACGCCGTGTGGCGCGGTCAGGCTACGCAGCGGTTCCATATCATCGTGACGGGCGTTCACGGTGCCGTCGGCCATATCGCCAGTAATCACCGTCAGATCGGGTTTAAGCGCGTTAGTTTTTGCCACCACCGCTTCCATCCAGGGGCGCTGTAACAGGCGACTGGCATGTAAATCCGTGAGTTGCACCAGCCGGAAACCATCCAGCGCAGGCGGTAGCTGCTTCAACTCGACTTCTACCGTGCGCACTTCAGGAATGCGCACCGCCTCCCAAACGCCAATCGCCGCCAGTCCCATCGCCACCACGGCAATTCCGCCACGCAGCGCCATATTGTTCAGTAGAACCTGCCCAACCGAGCGGGATAACAGACGCCCCACGACGCCGAGCAGATCGATGGCCAACAGCAGGAATGCGGATATCAGCAGCGCGCCAAACGCCCATCCCAGCAGCATCAGGACAAACGCGGGCACTTCCGGCGACGCCATCGTGCCAAAAAAGGTGCGCGTAATCAGATGATGCTGCGAAGCCAGCAGCACTAACACCGCCAGCATGCGCTTTACAGGCACACCAACACGCAAGCGCCAGACCAGACGCCAGATAACATAGAGGGCGATAAACCCAGTAATGACATGAAACACGGCTGTTTTTCTCTCTTTATCGGTGATGTCGGTATATTGACGCGTAAATTTTACACTATGACTCACGCATTGCAGATCAACGCGGTAGAGGTGTTGTGTTGCCAGAAGGTGCAGATTAACATGGCGCAATTCCATGCTGTACACATCATTGACCCGAATGAAGCCTGCTCGCTGGCGGCAGGTTGTGCATCATTTTGATTAACCAAGGACATGTATGTTCGATTACACCGACTTTCCCGAGCAACGGCAATCCAAAATCAGGCAGATCCTCAGCGAGGAAGGCAAAGTTGTCTGCGCCCAGCTCTCACGTGAATTGAACGTATCCGAGCACACCATACGGCGTGACCTGAAAGAACTGGCGCAATCCGGTGCCTGCAAACGCGTCTACGGCGGTGCGGTCAGCATGCCGCCAGAGGTGATTGATTTTGCCAGCCGAGCCACCATCGACGCTGCCCAGAAAGATCGTATCGCTCAGGCCGTCATCCCGCTGATAAAGCCCAACAGCTGCGTCTTCTTTGACACCGGCACCACCAATCTGGCCGTGGCGAAACAGATCCCGGCTGGCCTGAAGTTTACCGCCGTGTGTAATTCGCCCATCATCGCAGCAGAGCTGATGCAGTATCCGGATGTAGAAGTGATTTTTCTTGGCGGAAGGATCCAGAAAGAGGTCGGCGGCGCGATTGGTATCGATACGCTCAGGCAGCTAGAGAAAATGTTTTTCGATCAATGCCTGCTGGGAGGCTGTGCCTTTGATGCCAATGAAGGCCTGACCGTTTTTGAATATGACGATGCCGAATTCAAAAAATGTCTGGTGACCCGCAGCAGCGAAGTGATCGTTGCCCTGACCGCCAATAAGATCTCTGCCCTCACGCGCTATCGTGTGGCTGCATGTGATGAAATCACCACGCTGGTGACCGATGATGAAATCTCTCCTGCCTGCCAGAGCGTCTTAAGCGAAAAAAATCTGGATGTGATTATTGCCCGATAATGCAACGGTAGCCCCAGCGGTTGCCGGTTTGCTTCATGCAGTTCACTTTATGAAAGCAGCAGCTTTATCGTTTTCAGTACCCCATCGTCGTCATTGCTGCGGGCAATAAAGTTTGCCGAGGCTTTGGTTTCTTCAAACGCATTGCGCATCGCAAAGCTGTAAGCCCCACGGCTCATTAACTCAATATCATTGTAGCCGTCGCCAAACACCATCGTTTCCTCTAGCTTAATCGCCAATTTCTCCTGAAGGATGTCTACGGTGTGTCCTTTGTGTACGCCGACATCCGCAATGTCGATCCAGGCCGCTTCAGAGACGACGATATAGACATGATCGTGAAACGCATCAAGGTACTTCGCCGTCTCGTGGCAGTGCCCTTCTGGGTCATAAACCGTGATTTTCACAAAGTCATCGGTCACGGTAGCAAAGCTGGAGATCAACGTCACATTGGTGTACGACTTTTTCACCGTTTCCAGTAAAGCAGGATCGATCGTTTCCTTCACCATCGCACCGTGCGGGGTACAACCGATGACGACGTGCCGATCGTCTACGCTTTCCAACACGCCAATCAGGCTCAAGGCAAGGCGGTTTTTGATGAGTGACTGGTAAACGTATTCTCCCTGATACTTGATGCGCGTCGCGCTGTCTCCCAGGATCCAGATGTCTTTCGCATCATCGCCAAAAAGCGCTTCGACCCGCTCGCACTGCTTGCCTGTGCAGACAGCAAACCGCACGTTCTTCTCTTTCATTAATGCATAAACATCGGCAAACAAGGCCCTGTTGTAATCGCCATCGCTGTGAAGAAACGTGCCGTCGAGATCGGTAATTACCAACTTGATCATTCCACTCCCCTTGCAGATTGTACGTACACAGATAGCCGCGAGTCAGGCCGTAACCTGCCTGAACCAAGAGATATCGCTTTTGTGCGGTTGTTAGATGACTGACGTGATGATTAATCGGCAATGCTCGATTTAGCTCGATGAAGTAGTAAATACACTTAAAAGAGCATACAGCACACTAATGAGAATCACTTTCGACAGATTTATTGAGATATTACGCGGAAATCAGCATAGCACTTATTGATAATACGCAACAAGGAGCAAAATTAATCAATAATGAGCAACAAGAGAGTGAGAGGAAGTGGCAGAGTCAGGTGACGATGGCCCTGCCACACGCCAGATGTTCATATCAAGATAAACCTGACGTTCAGAGGCAATGCGTTATTCAAAAACTATACCCTAAATAATTCGAGTTGCGTGACAAAACGTGAGCGTTTTGAACAACGCTCTGCGTTGACCCTTTAGGGCAAGGCCAATTTATGGCCTTGTAACGCGGCAACCGCTCGAGTCCCCAGGAGCTTACTCAGGTAAGTGACTGGGGTGAGTAAGGGCAGCCAACGCACAAGCAGCTTGAAGTATGACGGGTATATACGCTATGAGGACAGCTTCATCAGGACCAAGCCGCTGACGATCAACAGCGCAGCGATAATCCTCATCGCATTTGCGGGTTCATTCAGGAAGACCAATCCCACTACAAACGCCCCTACCGCGCCAATCCCTGTCCAGATAGTGTAAGCCGTGCCTAGAGGAAGAGATTTCATCGCCATGGATAACAGCGCAAAGCTGACGATCATGGCGACAATCGTGACAACCGATGCGCCTACTTTCGTGAAGCCATCAGACAGTTTCATGCTGTAAGACCAGACAATTTCAAACAAACCGGCAAGCGCTAATAGAAACCAGGCCATACCCTGTTCTCCTTAAACATCGAATAGGGGGTCGTCCCGTGAATCCTTTTCGCGTCAGGGGTCGTCCCCTGTCAGGATGCTATGCCGCGATACGATAACGTTGCGCTATCAGGGAGTAAAGTCTTTGCGCAAACGATCCGCCAAGCGGCGAAATCGCATAAAAATTTCTGGGAGAAATTTTTAACGTTACGTCAGCAACGGCTTTATCCGACGAATTCGGCTAAACATTCAACACTTGAAAGGGGATGATAAACAAAGCGCTTGCCACCAACGTCAGAGCCGTCCATAATAGCGCCCATTCCAAATGCTGGAATGAAGAAAAGCATTCTAATCAAAACGTTACTGATTAAGATGTTATCTACTGTACGACCGTAGCTCAGTTGGTTAGAGCACCACCTTGACATGGTGGGGGTCGGTGGTTCGAGTCCACTCGGTCGTACCAATTCATGTTCTGTAAATATTACCCTACGCCCGTAGGTTAATGAATGTGAATTGAAATTTCCCTTACTCGTGTCTTGTTAATTTCATCTAAGTCAAATTAAATCCAAATTTTTCATCTGCTTTATCTGCTAATTGGTTTGGATTCAGGCTACTGCTATGAGTCGCTCTTGATAAGAATCTGCCTTCCTTTAGGCTCGATTCGTGAAAAACCATTCGTCATTTATGATCCGTGTTAGTACTCGAAAGGCAACGAGAATATGGAACGTAGTGAAGCTAAAGATATCGTAACAGCATTGATAAACGGCATTGATCCTGCAACGGGAGAAGTCTTACCAGAGGAAAGTCCATACAACAACCCACAGGTCATTCGAGCCTTATTCACCGTGTTGGATACAATCAAAATCAAGAAACAACCTAAGAAGACACTCGAAGAAAAGCAGCAGGACAATATTAAAGCAGGCCGCCCGAAAAATGCAGGTATTTCATGGGATGATGAATTAAAGGCGTTGTTGGCCTCGACATTCCAAAATGGCGCGTCTATTGACGAACTGGCGACAACTTTTGAGAGAACAAAGGGCGCCATTGTGTCAGAGTTGACGAAGCAAGGGCTAATTGAGCCAAAGGTTGATAATAAAATTAGCTAACAAAGCGAAGCACGCAACACCGCGGCCCAACTGGCCGCGATAATCGATATTACCGAGAACTAAAATCCGACCTCAGCCTATTGCGCCAATGCCCGATCGATATAGCGGGTAAACTGTTGGTAGAGTTTACCGGGTCGCGTCACGCTGAGCACGAGCTGAATCGCCGGAACGCTGGGAGCGCCATCTTCCGGCCCCAGAACATACAGAGCTTCGGACAGCGCACTTTTCGGCAGTAAACCAATCCCCAGCCCTTTTGCCGCCGCGCTGCGGATATTATCGAAAGACCCGCTCACATAAGAAAAGTAATAGGGGCGTCCGACATGCTCCAGCGCAGAAACCGCGCATTTCCGAATCACACAGCCATCAGGGAACGTGACGAGAGGGACTTCATCCATCTCACTGAAATTCACCGCACCGGAACTGACCCAGTGAAGGGATTCAACCCGCAAAATTCTTTCTGTTTCAGAAATCAGCGGCTGCCCTGCTAGCCCTTTGAGGATCACGACATCCAGGCGTTGCTGAGCAACCATCGAAGACAACACGGTCGATGACGCCGCCGTGATTTCCACCTTTAGGCCAGGATTCTCTTCAAGACATAGCGAAATGATTTCGTGCAGATTTTTAACCTCGAAATCATCCGGGACGCCGAGTGCTACGCGGCCTGTCATCGGGGACTTCTGCAACGCGCCGATGGCCCGATGCGTACGTAGCAGGATGTCACGCGCGGCAGGCAGCAGCTGTCGCCCTTCTTCGGTCAACCCGAGAATGTGTCCCTGACGCCGCTCGATAAGGCGACAGCCGACATCCTCTTCTAAGCGTTTCAGGCCAGCACTCAGCGTTGATTGCGTCCGTCCCAGCTCTTCACCCGCGCGTCCGAAGCCACCGCACTCCGCGATGGAGACAAAAATACGCAGCTGCTCCAGCGTGATACCACGCCCCTCTATCCGCTCGACCTGTGCTCGCACCGTTATCCTGACCTCTTGAGATTATCGCTATTGATTAAATCAATTATGAACACATCATAATTCATTTAGCGGTTTATGAAACACCCCGCAAAATCCACGGGTCGATATCTTCAAAAATATAAAAAAGAGGCCCATCCATGTTCTTGATTGTCGTCCCCTTATTTCTGGTGATTCTCGTTGGTTATTGTTATGGAAGAATAAAGCCCGACAGCGGCCAAGCAGATAAGTTAATCAACGACTACGTCTTGTATATCTCGCTGCCAGCCTTATTGTTTATTGCCGTGGCGCGTGCCGACACCAGCGACCTGAAACAGTGGGGCTTTATGCTGTCAACGCTGTGCGGAATTGCAGCGTCCTACATGCTTGCCGCGTTGCTGGCGAAGCGCATGAGGATTGGATTGCCCCACTCCTCCCTTCTTAGCATGGGCGCGTGTTATGGCACCACGGGATACATGGGGGTGCCGATTTTGATTTCAGTCTATGGCGAACAGGCGGCACTACCCGCAGCGATGGCAACCATTCTGCATAATATCCCCGCCATCATGGCCGTGATCGTCAGTTGGGATGTGTTTTCTACACGAGCGACAGACGCGAATACGCGACTGATTCACAGTGTGGGACGCTCGGCGCTGACGACCGTGAAGAATCCATTAACGATCTCAGTGCTTGCCGGTCTGGCGTTCGTCCTGCTCGACATTCAGGTCCCCGTCGTCATCGAATCCTTTGCGCGCTTTCTGGGCAATGCTGCGGGCCCCACCGCGCTATTTGCTCTCGGACTGGGCCTTGCCAGACTGAAGGTAAAAGAGCATCTGAACGTCACGGTCAGCAAAACGGTATTACCGATGGTTGTGCTAAAACTCGTGATACAGCCTGCCGTCACGTTCGCCACTGCCGTCTATGTATTCGGGATGGGACAATCTCAGGGGATCTGGCTGGCAACCGCCGTGGTGATGGCCGCGCAGCCAATTGGCGCTGGCGTGTATGTGTTTGCCAAGAAGTATAATTATCAACCGGATGTGATCGCACTATCGATCATCGTCTCGCTACTGCTCGCACTCGTCACGATTCCCGCAGTATTGAGCCTTTTTCCGCCTTTGTGAATAACCGTTTGGGCTTCTGGACGTCATTCGGAAGCCCTATTCACACGGTCTGTCTGTTTCAACGACCCTACTGGCCGCGCGTCTCCAGATACAACACCGTGGCGGCGACGCGGGAGCGCACGTTGAGTTTGCGCAGCATGTTGCGGATATGCACTTTTACCGTCTCTTCTGAGATATACAGCACACTCGCAATTTGCTTGTTGGATAGTCCTGATGCGACTTCCTGAAGCACATCCAGTTCGCGCTCCGTCAATACGGTAAAGGGCGACGGCGTGTCCTTTATGGCGATACGGTGGCGCAGCACGTCCCGCACCTGTTCGCTGAAGGCATCACCGTTACGAATGGCCTCCAACAAGTGTTCCGGGGCGCTATCTTTAAGCAGATAGCCATCGGCACCCGCATCCATCAGCGCATAAATATCGCTGGGCGCATCGGAGACCGTCAATACAATGACGCGGGCGCAGATCCCATCGCGCCGCAGCGCGTGGAGCGTATCCAACCCGCTCAATCCTTTCATGTTGAGATCGAGCAAGATGATATCGGGAGAATCCCGATTCGCGAGGCTCAGCGCCTCCATGCCATTACTGGCTTCCCCGATCACATCAAAAATGGCATCGGTTGCCAGTAACTGACGGATTCCCCGGCGCATAAGTGGATGATCGTCGACGATCAAAACACGATAAGATGGTTTTTCTGACATGCCCAGCCCCAATGTAATATGGATCTTATTATTTTATTTATGATTATGGTCTATGATTTATCGCCGTCATACCTCAAGCGGCCTGCTTCCCACTCGATTTATTCAGGATAGAGATTGTTCGTGTTGTCGCGTTCACGCGCGGTCGTCGGCGTCGAGAAACAGACGCTAACCTGCGTCCCCCTTCAGGGTGGAGGCCAATAGAGAGCTTTCCTCCTAACCGTTCGGCGCGCTCCTGCATAATATTTAAGCCGTAATGTCCCGCAGGTTCCTCCTGATTGATAATGCCGCAGCCGTCATCACGAATATCAACACAATGACTACCATCAGGCTGCGTACGGCAATTGACGGTAATCGTCGTCGCCTGCGCGTGTTTAATGGCGTTCAGCACCGCTTCACGGATGATTTGCAACAAGTGAACCTGCTGTGATGCATCCAACGCCTGCGTAGGAATCCGGCAATCAATCGCGATGGTCGCCGAGGTCTGCGTGCGCAGTGGCTCAATCATTTCCTGCATCGCCGCCGGCAAATCGGCCTGTTGCAGCGTCAGTCGGAATGTGCCCAATAGTTCGCGCAGTTGACGATAAGCATCGCTTAACGCCTGCTCGAAATCGGTGATGATCTGCCGGGCCTGCGCATTTTCTTCCGCAACCGAACGCTTTAATAACGCCATCTGAATATTCAGATAAGAAAGCACCTGAGCCAGTGAGTCATGCAGTTCACGCGCGATAGTGGCGCGCTCTTCCATCAGTAACAGCTGCTGGTAGTGCTTCTGCGCCTGATTAAAATAGAGTCCGCGACCCAGCATAGTGGCGACGCTTTCCATCAGCTGCGCCGACGGCTGTTGCGTTGATGCCTGCCAGCGCAGTTGCCCAAACTCGACCTCTTGCAAACGAATAGGCAAGGCCTGCCACGCAGCCTGCTCATCCGGCTGGCCTTCACATAACCGCCAGTTCTCCCCGACCCGCATTTCCAGACAACCGACCGTTTCATAGCGGCGAACAATTTGCAGAATCTGCTGAAAACAATGCCGGTCTATCGTGCTGACGTTCATCGCCTGAGAGCAGTTGTACAACACCTTCAGCATGCGGTTCACTTCCTGCAAGCGCAGCGTTTTCTGCCGTACCTTATCTTCCAGAGAACGGTAAAGTTTTTGCAGCTCGTCAGTCATATTACTGAAGGTTTGCGCCAGTAATCCCAATTCGTTAGGCAGATTGACGTCCAGCCGCGAATGGGTAAAGCGTCCCTTCTCAATGGACGTACAGGCCGCCATGAGCTTATTCAACGGCACGACTACCTGACGACGGATGCGACGCAGCGTAAAGAAGATCAGTATATAGATAGTGATCGAGCCAATTATTGATGTCACAACGACTATCATCATCTTGCGTTCGGAATAGTGCTGTAACGCCAGCACAAAGAGATCGATCTGCGTGACATAGCCGACAATATTGTCCTGATACCACACCCGATCCCCTGCGTTCAGGCGTTCATCCATCGTTTTCCAGCTCTGCAACAGCGCGGCATAACGATCGCGCACATCGCGCGGCACATACCAGCGATCTAACAGGTGAAAAACCGGGGAATCCAGCGTTTGCGCGTAGAGGCGGCGATGCGGTTCTAACGCTGCGCGATCACCCTGTAGGTCATACCCCATGCGATAGCTTTGCATGCGCATGGAACCGGCTACGTTGATCGCTTCCGCATCGCGTAAACCGCTGGCTAACGTCAGCAGCGCAATGCCCGTCGTCAGGAATGAAAGCAGCGCGATATAAAAAAACGCGCGAGCCAGGCTGGTAGAAACAGGACGTTTGACCATCACAACGAGTAATCCTCTTTGGCGTCATACCTACTCTAAATAGGTAGATCAACATTTCAGCGTACTATCACGATCCCCACACGCTCCCGCAAGCCAATGAGACGCGAATCCCACATAAGCTTGATCCGGCACCCCCATTTACCTCTAAAGGGTGATTATCGCATACACCCCAAGAGGAATAGTGTAACCCCTACAAAAACAGCGTGTTTTTTATTGGATATTTCATTGAGCACCAGAGCGACAAACAGCCATGACTAACCTCTCCCGGCGTTCCCTACTGACTGGTGGCCTACAGCGGGCAGACAACGCGTTGCGTCCGCCGTGGAGCGGCGCAGAAAGCCAGTTCCTGAGCCAGTGCACGCGCTGCAACGTCTGCATTGATGCCTGCGGTTCCGGGATTATCCAGCGCGGTTCGGGCGGTTTCCCCACCATCGACTTTCAGCGCGGCGAATGCACGTTCTGCTACGACTGCGCTCGCGCGTGTCCACAAGCGCTGTTCGCGGAGAGCCACACTCCGCCATGGGAATACCACCTGACAATTCAGGATGCCTGTTTATCGCTGCATCAGGTGGAATGCCGCAGCTGTCAAGATGCGTGTGAAACCGGCGCGATACGGTTTCGTCCCGCCCTAGGGCGCGTTGCTGCACCGTCTATCGATGACGACGCCTGTACTACCTGTGGCGCATGTATTTCTGGGTGCCCTGTCAGCGCCATCTCGATGAAAAAAATCACCGCGGGATATCACACCGCGCCAGCGCGTCTCCCGACGCAACAGGAAAACCGATGAGCACAGTCTGGCATGTTTGCAGTGTAGTGGTTCACGTCAACCCGGCGCAGTTGGCGGCCGTTGACGAGGCGTTAGCGACGCAACCCAATTTAGAGGTAGGTGCCAGTGATAGCGATACCGGAAAAATGGTCGTGGTGCTGGAGTCAGATTCAGAAGACGCGCTGTTAAAACAAATAGCGTCAATACGCGAGCTTACAGGCGTACTGGCGGTTTCGCTGGTTTATCACCAGCTTGATGAAGCGTCTTTTGATGAACAATCTTTTGCTTTCGATGAACAACCTCTTGATCAACAAGCTCAGGGTGAGGAAATACTATGAAACTCAGTCGACGACACTTTATGAAGGCGAACGCGGTTGCAGCGGCAGCCGCGGTCGCAGGCATCACCATACCCACCGCGGTTCGTGCCGTGACCGAACAGTCGGATGCTATCCACTGGGATAAAGCCCCTTGCCGCTTCTGTGGCGTTGGGTGCGGTGTACTGGTCGGTACGCAAAACGGTCGCATCGTCGCTAGCCAGGGCGACCCCGAGGCGCCGGTTAACCGTGGATTAAACTGCATCAAAGGCTATTTCCTGCCAAAAATCATGTACGGACAGGATCGCGTGACCCAGCCTTTGCTGCGTATGCGCGACGGAAAATTCGATAAAGAAGGCGAATTTACGCCGATCTCCTGGGATCAGGCGTTTGACATCATGGCGGAGAAATTCAAAACCGCCCTGAAGGAGAAAGGCCCGAACGCGATAGGAATGTTTGGCTCTGGGCAATCAACCATTTGGGAAGGCTATGCGGCCGCCAAACTGTTCAAAGCGGGCTTCCGTTCCAACAACATTGACCCCAACGCGCGCCACTGTATGGCATCGGCGGTCGTCGGCTTTATGCGTACCTTCGGTATGGATGAGCCGATGGGCTGCTACGACGACATCGAGCAGACCGATGCGTTTGTACTGTGGGGCTCTAACATGGCGGAGATGCACCCGATCCTCTGGTCGCGCATCACCGACCGTCGACTGTCGAACAGCAATGTCACCGTCGCCGTGCTGTCCACCTATCAGCACCGCAGTTTTGAGCTGGCGGATAACGGTATGGTGTTTACGCCGCAAACCGATCTGGCCATTCTCAACTATATCGCCAACTACATTATCCAAAACAATGCGGTGAACGAGGCTTTCTTTACCCGCCACGTGAACCTGCGCCGAGGCGTGACCGATATCGGCTACGGGCTGCGTCCGACGCACCCGCTGGAAAAAGCGGCGAAAAACCCCGGTTCCGATGCGTCTGAGCCGATGAGTTTTGAAGAATACAAAGCCTTTGTCGCCGACTACACGCTGGAAAAAACGGTCGCGCTCAGCGGCGTTCCCGCCGATCAATTGGAAGCGCTGGCAAAACTCTATGCCGATCCGAAGAAGAAAGTGATCTCCTACTGGACGATGGGCTTTAACCAGCACACGCGCGGCGTCTGGGCTAACAATCTGGTTTATAACATCCACCTGCTGACGGGCAAGATCTCTCAACCGGGCTGCGGGCCGTTCTCGTTAACCGGTCAACCGTCTGCCTGCGGCACCGCGCGTGAAGTCGGCACCTTCGCCCACCGCCTGCCTGCGGACATGGTGGTAACCAACGAGAAACACCGCGCGATAGCGGAAAAACTGTGGCAGCTACCGACAGGCACGATTCCTGAAAAGATCGGCCTGCACGCCGTCGCACAGGATCGGGCGCTGAAAGATGGCACGCTGAATGCCTATTGGGTGATGTGTAACAACAACATGCAGGCCGGCCCGAACATCAATCAGGAACGTATGCCCGGCTGGCGCGATCCACGTAACTTCATCGTCGTATCCGACCCCTACCCGACGATCAGCGCATTGTCTGCTGACCTGATTTTACCGACTGCAATGTGGGTGGAAAAAGAAGGTGCCTACGGCAATGCCGAGCGCCGGACGCAGTTCTGGCGTCAGCAGGTTAAAGCACCGGGCGAGTCAAAATCGGATCTGTGGCAGGTGGTGAGCTTTGCCAAGCGCTTCGCCATCGAGGACGTGTGGCCGGAAGAACTCCTGGCGCAGAAACCAGCCTATCGCGGCAAGACACTCTACGACGTGCTGTTTGCGAACGATGTCACCACGCGCTTCCCGCTCAGCGAGTTAGCGGAAAACCAGCTGAACGATGAATCTCGCGAGTTCGGTTTTTACCTGCAAAAAGGCCTGTTTGAAGAATACGCCGCGTTTGGTCGTGGGCACGGTCACGACCTGGCACCGTTCGATACCTACCACAAAGTTCGTGGACTGCGCTGGCCAGTGGTTGATGGCAAAGAAACGCAATGGCGTTACAGCGAAGGAAACGATCCTTACGTCAAAGCGGGAGAAGCCTACCGTTTCTACGGCAAACCAGATGGCAAGGCGGTGATTTTCGCGCTGCCGTACGAGCCTGCCGCCGAAGCGCCGGACGAAGAATACGATCTCTGGCTCTCCACCGGTCGTGTTCTGGAGCACTGGCACACCGGCAGCATGACGCGTCGTGTACCAGAGCTGCACCGCGCCTTCCCCGAGGCCGTGCTGTTTATGCACCCGCAGGATGCCAAAACGCGC
Organism: Pectobacterium polaris; assembly: GCF_002307355.1. Classification (NCBI taxonomy): domain Bacteria; kingdom Pseudomonadati; phylum Pseudomonadota; class Gammaproteobacteria; order Enterobacterales; family Pectobacteriaceae; genus Pectobacterium; species Pectobacterium polaris. The sequence goes on from NZ_CP017481.1 coordinate 3,934,137, forward strand.
GATCTGCGTCGCGGTGAGAAAGTCCGCATTATCTCGCGCCGTGGTGAAGTCGTCTCGATTGTTGAGACACGTGGCCGTAATAAACCGCCGCGCGGCCTGGTGTATATGCCGTTCTTCGACGCCGCACAGATGACCAACGTCCTAACGCTGGATGCGACCGATCCGCTGTCGAAAGAAGCGGACTTTAAGAAATGCGCCGTCAAGCTGGCTAAGGTGTAGCGCACATGGCACGCCCGGAGAATTCATCACCCGCTCGCCGTCGCTTTCTGCGTGACGCCGTCCGCGCCGTTGCTGGCTTATCAGCAGCGGTGACGATTCTCGGCATTCAGCAGCGACGCGCTCAGGCAGACGTACTCCGGCTGCGGCCACCGGGTGCACTGTCTGAGGCGGCGTTTTCCGGTGCCTGCATACGCTGTGGCCAATGTGTTCAGGCCTGTCCGTACGACACGCTGAAGCTGGCAACGCTGGTCTCCGGTTCCGCCGCCGGCAGCCCTTACTTTGTTGCACGCGATATCCCGTGTGAGATGTGTGAGGACATTCCCTGCGTGGTCGCCTGCCCCAGCGGTGCGTTACAGCCGTTAGACACGATTGATGATGCCCGTATGGGATTAGCGGTGCTGTTAGATCAGGAAAACTGCCTGAACTATCAGGGGTTACGCTGCGATGTGTGCTATCGCGTCTGCCCTCTCATCGATAGCGCCATCACATTGGAGCCAGAGCGCAATGCCCGTACCGGAAAACATGCCCGTTTTCTGCCTACGGTGCATAGCGATGTCTGTACTGGCTGCGGCAAATGTGAAAAAGCCTGCGTGCTGGAACAGCCAGCGATCAAAGTCTTACCGCGCGCGTTGGCAAAAGGCGAACTCGGACATCACTACCGTTTCAGTTGGCTGGAGGCACGCGATGGCAAATCGTAAGCAAGACGCCGGACGAGAAGCTCAGGCGAAAAAAGGCTGGTGGCGCAGCCACCGCTGGCTGGTCTTACGCCGTCTGACTCAGTCTCTGGTGCTGCTCATGTTTCTCAGCGGCCCGCTGTTAGGGTTCTGGATCCTGCGTGGTAACTACAGCGCCAGCCGCTTGCTCGACACCGTGCCACTCAGCGATCCGCTGATGGTGCTGCAAAGTCTGGCTAGCGGCCATCTGCCCACCACCCTCGCGCTGGTCGGTGCGCTGATTATTGCGCTGAGCTATGCGCTGGCAGGCAAGCGCCTGTTCTGTAGCTGGGTCTGCCCGGTTAATCCGCTCACCGATTTAGCCGCCTGGCTGCGTCGTCGTTTCGGCATCACGGCCTCGGCGACGATCCCCGCAATCTACGCTATCTGCTGCTGATCCTTATTCTGGCAGGGAGTGCGCTGACGGGCGGGCTGCTGTGGGAATGGGTCAACCCGGTTTCACTGATGGGTCGCGGGCTGATTTTCGGGTTTGGGGCAGGTATCTGGCTGTTGCTGGCGCTATTTCTGTTTGATTTGTGGGTCGTGGAACATGGCTGGTGCGGACACCTTTGTCCCACTGGCGCGCTGTATGGTGCGCTTGGCGGTAAAGGCGCGCTGGTTGTGGATGCCACTGAGCGTGAACGCTGTACGCGCTGTATGGACTGCTTTCATGTCTGTCCAGAGCCACAGGTGCTACGCGCCCCCTTGCTTGATAAACACAGTCCGGCACAGGTGACTGACCGAGACTGCATAACATGCGGACGCTGTATTGATGTCTGCGCTGAAGACGTTTTTAAAATAACCCTTAGATGGAAATCGGGAGCAAAGTCATGAAAAGCCTGAGAATGGGATGGTTTCGCTGGATCACCGCCCTGGCGATAATGGGCAGTACAATAATAGGCAGTGCAATCGCTACTGCACAGGTCGATTTAAGCCAATCGCCAGAAGTCGCCGCGACACAGCCGGGAAATAGCCGGATGCCGAAGCAGCAGGAGCGTATGGCGCTCAACTATGTCAACCAGCCACCGATGATCCCGCATAGCGTGGATGGCTATCAGGTCACCCCGACCTTTAACCGTTGCCTACAGTGTCACGGCGTGGAGAGCTATCGTTCCACCAGCGCCCCCCGCGTCAGCCCGACCCATTTTGTCGACAGAGACGGCAAAGTGCTGAGCAATGTCGCACCTGCTCGCCATTTCTGCCTGCAATGCCACGTGCCGCAAGCGGACAGTTCGCCGATTACCGGTAACACGTTCACCCCTTCTAAAGGCTTTGGTCAGTGAGGTTTGCTATGAAACAACCAGGAAAAGTGGGACGGTTGTTGCGCCAGCTGTGGCAATGGTGGCGCCGCCCAAGTCGGTTGGCGCTGGGAACATTGCTCATTATCGGTTTCGCGGGCGGTATTTTCTTTCTGGCGACATCCCAGAAAGGCATGGAAATGAGCAACAGCGAGGCGTTCTGCATCAGCTGTCATGAAATGCGCAATACCGTCTATCAGGAATATATGGAAACCGCGCACTACAGTAACCGCAGCGGCGTGCGCGCCACCTGCCCGGATTGCCACGTTCCGCATGAGTTTGTGCCGAAAATGGTGCGTAAGATTCAGGCCAGTAAAGAGCTGTACGGCAAGATAATGGGCACGATTGATACGCCACAAAAATTTGAAGCCCATCGGCTGACGATGGCGCAGAGCGAATGGCGGCGCATGAAAAATAACAATTCTCAGGAATGCCGCAACTGTCACAACTTTGACTACATGGACTTCTCAGGGCAAAAAACGGTCGCGGCGGAAAAACACAGCGAAGCGATAAAACTCGGTCAAACCTGTATCGATTGCCACAAAGGCATCGCACACAAACTGCCGGACATGCACGGCGTCAAAAGCGGGTTATAACCCGCGCTTCGAAGTAACACTAGGGACGGCGTATGCCGTCCTCAACACAAACGGAAGCATCCGTTCCTCTCAAATATTTTTGTAATTACAGCGAAGGTTTCGTGCGCAACAAGCCGCGTGAATTTCTGCAACTCGCGTCGCACGCGCCCGACGCGGGGCGGCTCAATTGCCGTCGCCCCGCGACCCCTGGCTTTTCGCGGGCAACTACGCCGCTTCGCGGTGCCTTCGGCGTTCGTATCCGCTGATCGGACCGCCTGCGACGTGCTCCCGGCACGGCGCAGACTTTCGCGGCGTCCATGCCGCTCATCCGGCGGCTACGCTCACCTCAGCGTAATTCTTTACGCGAACTTACCCCATAAAATCAAAAGATTGAACTTAATATATTGTCATTTTAGGGCGGATGTTTCCGTCTGTGCTGAGAGCGGCCTTAGCCGCCCCTTTTCGGGCGGGTGCTGCAACGGTTGCAGAAAAAACCGTGGGTAATGCGCACGAAACCTTCGTCGTAGCAATAGAAACAGCAAGCACCGTAACAACAGAAACAACAAAAGGGCGATATATCGCCCTTCCGCTATTGATGATGAAGATAAAAAGAGGGCTTACTTCCCAGTAGTCGCCTGCACCGACAGTGACGCTTTCGCCTGCACCACGCTGCGCTCGATGACCGCGCGGCGCGTGTCGTTTTGCGGTAGCAGTTTCAGCATCATTTGCCAGGCCTCAATCGCGTCCTGATAGCGCTGGGCTTCATAGGCATTGAAAGCCAGCAGGCTCAGCACGCGCACATTGGTCGAGCCGGAATTCATCAGTTCACGCAGCATGTCACCACCGCGCTGGCTATCACGCGGATCGGTGGATCGAGACAGCAGATCGGCATAATCCAGCGCCAGATCCGTATTTTTCGGATCGAGCTGGAATGCCTTGGCAAACGCCTGCACGGACATGTCGTAGTTATTCAGCAAGCCCGCAATGCGCCCCAGCATCCACCAGTCTTGTACATTGTCTGGCTGCGTTTCTAGCTGGCTACGCAATCCCAGGCCGAGACGTGCGACCTCTTCAATGGTCAGCGGTTCAGCGTCAGGGTCCAGCGCTCGCTTCATCAGATCCGGCGTTAATGCCACAACCTGCTGCAATTCCTGCACGCGATTAACCGCCGAGGTTTTCCAGAACACGCCGAGGCTGACGATAACCAGCAGCAGCATGCCCGGCAGCAAAACCCAGCGGTTTAGCGGACGCTGTTGTGCCTTCGCGCCGACGGGAATATCCTGCAACAGCGTATGCTGAAGCTCTTCAACCAGTTGAGCACGTTCCTGCTCATTGGCAACATCCCCATTAAGCTCACGCAGACGGTCGCGATACAGCGCCTGATTGATCGCATCGCGATCGTATTCGCCCCGTGACGACCACGGCGCAAGCAGCATCGCGGAAAGCGCAATCAGCGATAGCACAATGACGGTTGTCAGTAACATCATTCCGATTTCTCCTCACGTCCCAACAACATCTGCAAGCGCTTTTTATCCTGTTCACTCATGGGTTCTTTGACACTTCTGATGCGGCGTGCACGCCGGATAATCATCCCTGCGCCCAACGCCAAAAATAGCGCAGGCAGCAGCCACAGCAGGATAGTAAAAGGCGTGATCGGCGGTTCATACGTCACAAAATAGCCGTAACGATCCACCATATAATCGACAACCTGCTCTTTCGTTTGTCCCTGCTGCATCAGCTCATACACTTTCTGCCGCATATCCGAAGCAATCATCGAATTGGAATCAGCGATGCTGTTGTTCTGGCATTTCGGGCAGCGCAGTTGCATGGTTAATTCACGAAACTGTTGCTCCTGCGTGTCGTTGTCAAAACGCAATACTTCGGAGGTCGCCAGCACGCTGAACGACAGCAGCAGCGCACCAAGGAAACTCAGCACTCTCATGCGCCGCCCTCCTTGCTGTATTTCTCCCACAGCGGTTGCAGCGTTTCTTGCCACACCTGCATGTTGAGATCGCCCGCATGGCGATAGCGAATGATGCCCTTCCCGTCGATCAAGAACGTTTCCGGCGCACCGTACACGCCCAAATCCAGCCCCAGCATGCCGTCGCCATCAAACAGGCTCATCGCATAGGGGTTGCCCAGCGTCTTCAGCCATTCAATCGCTTTGGGGCGTTCATCTTTATAATTCATGCCCACGACGCGAATTCCCTGCGCCGCCAGCGTGTTGAGAAACTGGTGCTCCGCGCGGCACGTCGGGCACCAGGTCGCCCAGACGTTCAGCAGCAGCGGCTTGCCATCACTCAGCTCAGATTGGTTATAAACTTTCCCCGGCTGATCCAACGATTCAAGACGAAACGCGGGAATCGGTTTACCAATCAGGGCGGACTCCAGCCGCATCGGATCGTCACCGTCGCTGTTACGCACCAGTTGCCACAACAAGGCAACGGCCAGCAGTAAAAACAGCACGAGCGGGATTAACAAAATCTTACGGCTCATGATGCTGTCTCCCGAACGGCGCGACGCAGGCGATAGCGCGGGTCAAACATGCACAGGATGCCCCCTAATGCCATCAGCCCCCGCCGTACCAAATCCAGCGGATAAACGGTTTGTAATACAGCCGCACCGCCCAGCTACCGTCATCCAGCTTTTCACCCAAGGCTGCATAGAGATCGCACGTCACACCCGCATCAATGGCGGCTTCCGTCATGATCGCGCCGCTGGTGTTGTAGAAGCGTTTTTCCGCCTTCAGCGTCGCTTCCGGTTTGCCGTTGCGCGTTACCTCAATCGTCCCTTTCGCGCTTTGCCAGTTCGGCCCCACGACATCACGCACGCCTTGAAACGTAAAACGGTAATCGTGGATTTGTATGCTGTCGCCAGCCCGCATCCGCACATCCCGCTCAACGCTATAATTCTGGCTGAAGGCGATGCCTACCACCGTCACCGCCAGCCCAATATGGCCGCACACCATGCCCCATTGGCTCAGTGAGAGCATGGTCAAACCGCGCAACAGACCATGACGACGGGTGGAACTGGTATGCAGCTCGTACACCGTTAAGAAGAACACCCACAGCGCCATCGACAGGCCGACCACCGTCATGGCAACAACGGAATCCTGGAACAGCCACGGCAGCAGCAGCGACAACGCGGCGGTCACGGCCAGCGCAATCAGCAGTAGCTTGCGCAGTTTTTGCGGCTCGTCGCGCCGCCAGCGAACCAGCGGCCCCACGCCCAGCAGTAAGGCAAACGGTGCCATTAACAGAGTGAACATCGTGTTGAAGAACGGTGCGCCAATCGAGATGCTGCCTAAGCCCAGCTGTTTATGCACCAGCGGCAGCAGCGTTCCCAGCAGCACCACGAGCGTAGCCGCCATCAGGATCAGGTTATTGCCGAGCAGGAAGGTTTCACGCGACCAGAGCGAGTTCGTGACCCGCGCCCGTACCCGATTGCCTTTGATGGCAAACAGCAGTAAAGAGCCGCCGATGACAATGACCAGAAACGCGAGAATAAACATGCCGCGCGCCGGGTCGGAGGCAAACGCGTGAACCGATACCAGAACGCCGGAACGTACCAGAAACGTTCCCAACAGACAGAGTGAGAACGCGCCGATGGCCAGCAACACTGTCCAGGCCTTGAAGCTGCCGCGCTTTTCGGTGACCGACAGCGAGTGCAGCAGCGCCGTGCCCACCAGCCACGGCATCAATGACGCATTTTCTACCGGATCCAGAACCACCAGCCGCCCCAGCCGAGTTCGTAATATGCCCAGCCCGAACCGAGCACGATACCCAACGTCAGGAATGACCACGCCGCCTGCGTCCACGGCCGCGACCAACGAGCCCACGCGCTGTCCAGTCGCTCAGCCAGCAGCGAGGCGACCGCAAACGCAAATGCCACGGAAAACCCGACATAGCCCATGTAGAGCAATGGAGGGTGGAAGATTAACCCGACATCCTGCAACAGCGGATTGAGATCGCGCCCGTCAATCGGGTAGTCCGGCAGCGTGCGCGTAAAGGGATTCGACGTCAGAATGATGAATAGCAAGAAGCCGACATTAATCATCCCCATGACGGCCAGCACACGGGCGACCGCATCCAGCGACATCCCACGACTGAATACTGCCACCGCGAAGGTCCAACCGCTCATCAGCAGCACCCAGAGCAGCAGCGATCCTTCATGTGCGCCCCACGCCGCCGCCACGCGATACCACACTGGCAGCGCGCGATTCGAGTTGTTGGCTACGTAGAGAACGGTGAAATCATTGATCACCAGCGCATGCACTAACACGAGGAAAGACGCCAAAATGCATGCAAACAGCGCCCAGGCAAGCGGACGCGCCAGCGCCATCAGACGCGTATCCTGACGCGATGCGCCCCACAGCGGATACACGCTGAGCAACAGCGCAACGCCCAGCGCCAGACAGAGCAGATAATTGCCCACTTCAGGCATCATAACCGTTTACCCTCTGTGGCCGCTGCTGGTGCATGACCGTTTTGTCCTTCCATCGCCGCTTTGATTTCCGGCGGCGTGTAGTTTTCATCATGTCGGGCAAGCACTTCTTTCGCCATAATATGGTCGTCGGTGTCCAGAATGCCTTGTGCCACCACCCCTTGCCCCTCGCGGAACAGATCCGGCAGCATCCCGTTATAGGTCACATCGACGGAACCCTGCGCATCATAAACGGTGAAGCGGACTTCCAGACTTTGGCTGTCGCGACGTACGCTGCCCGGCATCACCATGCCGCCGACGCGCAAACGCTGTCCAATCGCCGGTTTTTCCTGCGTTTCATTCTTGCCGTAAAGAATTTCACTGGGCGTATAAAAGAGATCGATATTTGAACTCAGCGCATAGAGCGTCAGCGCGATCGTCAACACCGCGCCACAGACGACGGCCAGAATGGCATAGAGGCGGGTTTTACGCGGAGCACTCATTGCGTCACCTCCCTCGTTTCCGACTGGCGAGCCGTATTCTTGCGCTGCTCACGCGCCTGCTGGCGGCGGATATCGCTCAGCAATGCGCGACGGTTCAAGAGGGTATGACTGACCAATGCGCTCAACGGTAGCAGCGTTAGCACCACGGCCAGCCAGACGTAAAAGGCATAGCCGCCCATCGCAAAGAAATCCTGCCAACTTGTGAAAGCGATGTTCATCGTGCTATCCCTCCTTTATTAAGCAGCGCAGCCACCCAGGGCGCACGGCGCTGCTGCACCAGTATCAAGTTACGTAACCGCATCAGTGACAACGTCACGAATAAACTCATAAACCCTAACATCATGATTCGCAGCGGGAGACGCATAGCGGGATCGATGGTTTTCTGCATTTTTGTCGATCCCTGATGCAGGGTATTCCACCACTCGACCGAGAAATGGATGATGGGTAAATTCACCACGCCCACCAGCACCAGAATGGCCGCAGCACGACCTGCAAGGCTGCGATCGTCAAACGCGTTGTAGAGCGCGATGATGCCCACATACAGAAACAGCAGAACGAGTTCCGACGTCAGACGCGCATCCCAGACCCACCAGGTTCCCCACATCGGTTTCCCCCAGGTGGCGCCCGTCGTGAGCGCAATAAAGGTAAACACCGCGCCAACGGGTGCCATCGCCGCCACGGCAAGCTCCGCCGTTTTTGACTGCCGAATTATCCCGACAAGCGCACATATCGCCATCACGGCATAGACGCCCATCGACCACACGGCCGCCGGCACGTGCACGTACATGATGCGATACCCTTGCCCTTGCTGATAATCCGCGGGCGCAAATCCAAATCCCAGCAGGCAACCGCCGATCAACAGCGCCGCGCTAAGCAGGGCAAACCAGGGGATAAGCCTGCCGCAAAGGCCATAAAGGCGATCCGGCTGCGTAAGCTGATAGTTCTTTTTCAACATAATCGTGTGCTCACTCTGCGTAAAACTCATCCCAGCGGGACGATGAAGGCGATCCTGAGATCGGAAAATTACTGAATGCTCACCCGCAACGCCGCCGCCGTGGCAAACGGGCTCAGGGTGGCGCTGCCCGCCAGAAAGGCACCGAGGATCGCCAGATACCCACCCACCGGCAGTTGCATCATGGCGGCCTCGACCGCCGCCGTTGCAAAAATCAACAGCGGTATGGTGAGCGGCAAGACCAGCAGGCTTAACAGCACACCGCTGCGGCGCAGCCCGACCGTTAATCCCGCGCCAATGGCCCCCAGAAAACTGAGCGTTGGCGTGCAGAGCAACAGCGTGAGCGCCATCACCTGCCAGCCGTGGCTGTCCAGCCCAAACAGAAGCGCCGCCAGCGGAGAAAGCAGTAACAACGGCAGCCCGCTGACCATCCAATGCACCACCACTTTCGCCAGCACCACTAACGGCAGCGGCAACGGCAACAGCGTCAGCTGTTCCAGTGAACCGTCCTGATAGTCATCGCGGAAAAGCCGATCCATCCCCAGCAGCGAAGCGAGCAACGCCGCCACCCACACCACACCGGGGGCCACACGCATCAATAGCTGCGGCTCTGGTCCAATAGCCAGAGGGAACAAAATGATGACGATCAGGAAGAACCACAGAGGGTTGAGGATTTCCGCGTTATTGCGCAACGCGACGCGCAGTTCTCGGGCAATCAGACGCCGCATGATGGGGTTCCCTCACTCGGCGTCAGCTGGATACAGCGAATGTCCTGAGCGAACGGACGCAGCGGCTGATGGGTGGTTAAAATGATGATGCCACCGCACGTAATATGGTGTTCCATACGCTGAGTCAGCATTTCGACGCCCGCCACATCAAGCGCGGTCAACGGTTCATCCAGAATCCACAGCGGAACATCGGTGAGCCACAAACGCGCCAGCGCGACGCGACGCTGTTGTCCCGCAGAAAGACGCGCCACTGGCACGTCTTCATAGCCGGCCAGCCCGACGGCGGCCAGCGCCTGCCACAGTGCATCCTGCTGCTGTTGCGGATAGAAAAAGCGCAGGTTCTCTTCACCGGTCAGGACGCTCTTGATGCCCGGCTGATGGCCTAGCCACAGAAGCTGCTGATTAAACTGCTCGCGCATACGGTTGATGCGTTGCCCTTGCCAGCAGATTTCTCCCGATTCAGGCGTCGCCAGACCGCTTAAAATGCGCAACAGCGACGTTTTTCCCACCCCGTTGGCGCCAGCAATCTGCACCATTTCTCCCGCGCTGGCTGTAAACGACAAAGCGCTGAACAGCACATGCTCATCGCGTATGCAAACCACATCGCGCGCTTCTAACATCGGGGTGTACTCCTACTTTCTTAGTGGCTATAGAATAACATGGTGCCCGTACTCCCCCTCTCGGGGCCGTAACCATAAAGAGTTAATCTCTTTTATTGAGATCAATAAAATCAGCGATTCTGGTTATCCCCCGCCATCATGGCGGTGCAAAAGCCACGCTTGCCCACTCTCATTCAAGGGGTATCACGCGTTATTTCTGGCTATTCTTCAGCAGCGTTGCCGTGTTGATCGCCTCGATCAACTGGACGCGGTTAACCCGCGGGCTATACGTATCCAGCAAGCGCTGCCAAATCGTAATCGCGCGCGCATAGTCCGCTTTCAGGAACGCATCAGATGCCAACAGCATCAGCGCCGTCACTTCATTGGCATCCAGCGCCAACGCTTTATCGACCATCTCTTGCATCGGGGGCGTGACGGCCTGACCCGCCTGGTAATACAGCACCGTCGCCAGCGCCGAATACAGCTCAGCGCTGTCGCCCTTTAGCGCAATCGCCTGCCGATAAGCGCGCAGCGCGTTGTCGTAGGCGTTACGGTAAAGATAATATTCACCCAGCTCAGCCCAGAGGACGCTGTTACCCGGCGTTTTACGAATGTTGTCCTGCAAGGTAGCAAGCTGTTTTTCCTGCTGTTGCGCGTCGCTAAAATCGTGTAGCGGATCGGCAAGCCGCTGGCGTTCCGCCTGAACCAGCGCAGCACGCGGACTCAGCATGTAGAACGTCGCACTGCTCAATAGGATAGCGATGACCGCGACTACAACCGCGATGGCGGGCATCGGGCGCTGCGCAGAAGAAGGGGATGAGGCTAACGGCAGATCGTGGGACAGTTCTCGGCCCAGCATTTTTGCCTCATGCTCGGACAGATGCTTTCCTGCCTGTTCACACTGGAAATGCCAGATGCGCTCCGCCAAACGCGGTAGCTTGCCATCCCCCTCCAACTGACGCAGGGGCAATAGCGGCCATAACAGCCCGGCAGCCAGAACGACAACCGCGACCGCGACGAACACCATGCTTAATAAGTTCAGGTCCAACAGGTTCACGCTTAACAGGCTCATGGGCGCGCTCCCCGGTTCTGCCGCCGCATCACTCGCCACGCGATAACCGCAATCGCTAACAGCAAAAGCAGCGGCGTGAGCCAGAGGATGCCGGTTTGCATTTTCATCGGCGGGTTGTACTGAACAAAGTCACCATAGCGCTGGTTCATAAACGCCATAATTTCTGACTTGTCCTTGCCCTGTTCCACCATGGAAAAGACCTCATGGCGCATGCTGACCGCCACGGGCGAATTCGATTCCAGCAGGCTCTGGTTCTGACATTGCGGGCAGCGCAGTTCGCCAGCAATCGCCATCGCGACCTGACGCTGTGCCTGACTGGAAAATGCCCAGGTATCGACCACCTGAGCCTGCACAGAAAAAGCCAGCAGCATGAAAAGGAGCGCAATGTGTTTAGTCATAGGCCCTTCTCCCTCGGAACCACCCCAGCAGTGCACCCGCGACCATCAGCAGGCCGCCGCCCCACACCCAGCGGACGCCGGTTTGCACATAGAAACGCATCGCATAGCGGTTCTCGCCGGTTTTCTCTCCCATCACGGCATACCATTCTCTGATCGGCCCCCAGGCAATGCCCGGCTCAACCATCTGTTGTTTACGTGCGTTGTAGTAACGGCGTTCCGGCATCACCTGAGCGATCGGCGAGTCGCCACGATAAATCGCAATCACAGCCTGCTCTGCGGTGTAGTTCTGCGCCGCCACTAACTCCAGCTGTAAAAATCGGAAATGGTAGTCGCCCAGCGTGACCTGTTCTCCTTGACCCACATTGGCGCTGATTTCCTGCTTGCTGCCCGCAGAGAACGCAATCCCCAAGGCAAATAGCGCCACGCCCGTATGCGCCAACAGTGCAGGAAGCTGCTGACGTATCGCCGACAGCGGCTGTAACCACTGCGCGGCCATAGCCCAGCCGATCAGACCCGCAGCCAGTGCGACAGCGTACCCATACGGCCATAAGATCAGCGCAGTGACGACGCCGACCACCAGCGTCATGCCTACACGCCGGACAGGCCAGCGCGTGCTACGTTTCCAGTAGCCTCCCGCGGCGACCCCGATTAGCAGCAGCATCAGGCCACCGAAGGGCAAGAGCACGCGGTTAAAATAGGGCGCGCCCACGGAGATTTTCCCCCAGCCCGCCAGCCCGTAGATCATTGGGTAAAGCGTGCCAAGCAGTACCACCAGCGCGACAGCGCTGAATAACAGCAGCACCAGCAGTATCGCCATTTCCCGCGACCAGCCGGAGAAGCGGGCAGCAGAGCGGACAAGCTGGGCACGCCAGCCATAAATCGCCAGCGCTGCCATGCTCAAGCAGGCAAACAGGATAAATAGAGGTACCGCGCGATCGTGTTCGAGCGCGAAGGCATGGACAGACACCAATATCCCGGAACGCACAATCAGCGTGCCCAGCAGACATAAAATGAACGTCAGCAGCGCCAATATCAGCGACCAATGGCGGAAGATGCCGCGCATGCGAGTGACAGACAGACTGTGCAGTAATGCGCTGGCCGTGAGCCACGGGAGCAGTGAGGCGTTCTCTACCGGATCCCAGAACCACCATCCTCCCCAGCCCAGTTCGTTATAGGCCCACCACGATCCGAGGATGATGCCCAGCGTTAATAGACTCCAGGCCGGTAGCGTCCAGCGCCAGCAAATCCAGGCGGCAGGCGCAGTAAACTCACCATGAATCAGGGCGGCTAGCGCCAGCGCCGCACTCACGGTTAATCCGCCATAGCCCAGATAGAGCAACGGCGGATGGAGGATGAGGCCAATGTGTTGCAGCATGGGGTTGAGATCCCTCCCCGCCACGGCAGGCGGGAAGAGACGCACAAAGGGATCGGAGAAAAAGACAATGAACACCAGCAGCGCGGTCGCTATCGCGGCCAGCATCGCCAACGTCAGTGGGAATAGATCGCTCGTCTCCTTACGATAGCGGCAGGCAAACGCGGCGCTCCAGCCGGTTAAACATAACAGCCACAGCAGCAGCGATCCTTCATGCCCGCCCCAGACTGCCGCAATTTTTAGCCCTAGCGGTAAATCACGATGGCTATGCTGGGCGACGTAATTAACAGAGAAATCATCCTGTACCACGCTCAGCGTCAGCGCGATAAACGCAAACAGCACAAGACCAAACAGTACTAACGTCCAGCACCGCGCCAGTCGGTAAGTGCCCGACCAGCGCAGGGAGTAGCCTGAAAATGTCAGCAACGCCGTTGCCACACCGACGCAAACCGCCAGCGACAGCGCGACATACCCAAATTCTGGCAATAACAACATCAACAGGCCTCTTGCTGGGAATTAGACAACGGTTAACTGCCCCGCATAGAGGATAAAGAAGCGCAGTAATAAGACGCCCACCAGACTCAGGCCACACACCGCCAGCACGCCATAAGGTGAATGCTGTCGGCTGGCCCATGACTTGAGCAGCAAGGGAATGACTAATCCAATCCCTACCACTCCCAGCCAGAACCACACGGCCCAGAATCCTCCGCCCACAGCCGCCACCAAGGCCCGCTGCTTCCCATCGTCCCCTAAAGCAAGGCCGATAAAGAACGCGAACAGTAAGAAGATCTCTAACCACACGACTGGCGTTTCGACACGGTGTACAAAGTGCGCTTCTTCGCTATGCGGATTGCTGCGATAGCGGCAGGCCATGGCGATCAGCGCCACGGCAGCACCGGAGGACACCCCCGAAAACAGGAATAAAGCCGGTAAGATCGGGTTATTCAGCAGCGGATAGGTCTTCAGCGCGGAGAGTAAAAACCCGGTATAAGCGCCTAACATCACCGCCAGCAGTAACATCACGATATCCAGTGATTTCTGCATCGGTGCCAGCCAGCCGAGCACCTTGGGAAGTATGACCAACTTCGGCAACCAGCGCTGTTGCAGCACGATAACCTGCTCGCTGAAAATGTTGACCAGCCAGACCGCCAGCGCCGCCATATAGACCTGAAACAGCATCACCCCAACCGACATCACCGAGGTAAAGCTGTAATGGAACATCAGCTTCCAGAACGTCCAAGGGCGCGTCAGGTGGAAAACCAGAATCAGCAATCCAAAAATGATGGTGCACGGTGCAAGAATCAGCGTGGTGCGCATGAGCGTACTGTCGGCGGTTGCCTGCTCGGGGTGGTAGCGCCGCAGTAAGGCCGACAGCGTCACCAGCCCCGCAGAAATGCCCACCAAAAACAGGTAAATCGCAATCGGCCAGTCCCAGACTAACGAATCAAAATGGAATGCGCTTGAAGACACGGGCGTCATTGATGAACCTCCCCGTATTTAAACGGTACGCGATAAACCTTAGGACGAGTGCCGAGCGCGATTTTGTAGCGATACGTCGGCTGTTGACGGAGCAGACGGGAAATCTCGCTGTCAGGATCGTCAAGGTTGCCGAACGTCAGCGCGTTAGTCGGACAAGACAACACACAGGCGGGCAGTTTTCCGGCTTTCAGGTTGGTCTTGCGGCAAAAATCGCACTTATCCGCCGTTTTCGTCTTCGGATGAATAAAGCGCACCTGATAAGGACAGGCAGCAAGACAGTATTGGCACCCTACGCACAGATCGGGGTTCACATCCACAATGCCGCTTGCCGCATCACGATACGACGCCCCGGTAGGACACACGTCAACACAGGGTGCATGATCGCAGTGCTGGCAGGAGTGACGGAAAAAGCGATATTTCACGTCTGGGAAGGTCCCGATCGGCTCGCTGCGAATGATCGTCAAGCGTGATACGCCTTCCGGCACCTGATTGACGTCCCGGCAGGCATCCATACACGCCGTACAGCCGATACAGAGCGATTCATCGTGGATCATGCCGTAGCGGACGCCGTTGATATTCAGCGTCTGTGCGACGACTTGCCCCGCCGTACTGGTGATGGCAATCAGCCCCCCCATACGGGCAAGAAATTGACGACGAGAGCAACTCATGGCTGCCTCTTATTACCCAGATGAACTGAGGCTGGGTTGAAGTCTGGGTTATTACGCTGATCGCTATGGCAATCCACACACAGTTTGATGCGACTCTTGTCGTTCAGCGTCTGCATACTATCCTGCGTGGGGTGCAGTTGGTGGCAGCTGGCACAGGCCACTTTCGCGACGTGCACATCGTGTGGCCAAAACGATTTCTGCAACTGTTCCGGCGTATGGCATGACATACAGACGCTGTTTTGCTCTTCCACCTTATACATCGGGAAGTTAAAGCGCATGACATCTTTAACGCCTTCGCGGTGCAACAGCGACGGCTTACCGTGACAGTTTGTGCAGGTCAGCTGTTGCTGATTATGCGGGTTGACAGCGGAGGCATGTTTGCCCTGCATGCCATCCTCTTCCGGTTTATGGCACTGTAGACAAGCCTCATCGGGATTGCGCTGCGGCATGACCTCCCAGCGCTCTCCTTTTTCCGCCTGAGGTGCGGGCTGCGTCAGCCCTGGCAATGCCCAAAACAGGCCTGATACCAGCACCCCGGCAGTCAATAACGAACGTAATACGCTCATATCCACTCCACTTTATGATCGCCCGCGTCCACGGGCGATGAGGGGTTATTAGTTCAGTCGTCCCGCTTTACGCGCTTGCTCATCCCACTGCGGCACTACCGTATTCAGGAAATCCTGTTTTTCGGCTTTGATTTGCTGCATGTTGAGCCCAATCGCCTGCTGCGCTTTCTCTTTCGTCGAGATATCCGGCAGCTTGATTTCTCCTGTTATCCCTTTCTGGGCCAACAGGCGCACCAGTTTGGTTCTCGCCTCAGCGGATTTACTCAGCGAGGTGCCGAGCATCCGTAAGCCTTCATCCGGTGCATGCATGTGAATACCATGAGAGGCAACGGCCAGATCCCAGCGCCATTGCGCATGGCGGATATCCATCAGAATCGGCTGCATTTCTGCTTCGGTTGCACCAGCATCCCAGGCCGCTTTCGCCTCAAAGTGCGCGTGAACCAGTTGCTCTTCGGCTTTCAGTTTTAAGTCCTGAATGGCCGTTTTGCGTTCAGCGACAACCGCCTGCATCGCCGCTTTATCCTGCGTGTGGCAATTGGTACAGGTTTCGCCGTAATTGTCGAAAGGGTTGCCAATCTTGTGATCGGTATACAGCTTGCCGTCCGCGTTTTTCACTTTCGGCATATGGCAGTCGATACAGGTCACGTTGTTTTTACCGTGAATACCAATGCTCCAGGTTTCATATTCTGGATGTTGGGCTTTCAGCATCGGTGCACGGGAAAGGGTGTTGGTCCAGTCGGAGAAGGAAATGGCGTCATAGTATTTTTCCATGTCTTCGACTTTTGTGCCGTTATCCCATGGAAATTTCACCGCTTTGTCTTTACCGGAAAAATAATACTCAACGTGGCATTGTCCACAGACCATAGATTGCTGACCGAATCGACTGGTTTGATCAAACGGTTTGCCAATTGATTCCATTGCGCGCTCGGCGTAAGGACGGGACAGCGTCAGCGCCGGTTTACCCTGAGCGAAATCTGGGGACGCGGTATCATGGCAGTCCGCACAGCCGAGATCGTTAGTAATCTCCGGCCCGCCTCGCGCCCATTTGCCTTTGAAGTAGCCGTCCTCGCCTTCCTGTTGAATCAAGCGGGCGACATCTGGGCTTTTACAACTCCAGCACGCCATCGGCAGAGGGCCATCTTCTGCCGTCTTGGGTGCGCCGGTACGCAGCGTTTCACGCACATCCGTGATGGCGTAGGCATGGCCGCGTGGCTTGTTATAGTCTCTGGAGAAGGGATAGCCCGCCCAGAGGACCACCATCATGGGGTCTTCTGCCAGCGCATCGTGACGCTCAGACTGTTCACTGGTCGCTTTCCACGAGTTGAACTGATCGGGGTGTTGATTGGTGAAGACGGAGTTTCTTGCTTCTATCGGGGCGGGAGGGGGTGACGCCGGAGCATCAGCGGAATAGGCTGGCATCATTAGAAAGAGACTGGCTACCATGCCCCACAGATAGGAGACTGACATGCTTATCCTGACCATGCGTTTGTGTCCAAATTAAGCCGCCTACTGGCGGTCGTTTTAGTTATCCATTTGACAGAAACCACAACAACTGTCGTGACATTACTCGCACTATGAATAACAAAAAGATGCATTCAAAATATTGTTTTTGATCAAAGGTAAAGAAAAGTAATGAATCGTATCGAAAGTTATATGAGGATTGTCTCAGTCATAGAGGGTGGACATCGCAGGATATGGCGAGGGGATTACACGCTGAGGGATTGAAAATTAAGCACTTAAAAACTGGCTACTTACGTATCAAGGTAGGTGGCGCAAGTACTGGGATGAAGCGTCCATGTCGGCCGTTCATCCCCGTGTATTTTCTGATAAAGCGTGGCGTTTTGCCTGATAGAAAAAGTTCAGACGCTCAATAAGTGGGGCTTAAGTGAAAAATAGTGCCCCAGAGTATGCCCTTTGGGGATGTTTATTTCCCTTGGCCATAGGCCAACGCCAGCTTGGCGTAGAAATCTTCCAGCGTAAAGCGGGCATCAACGGCGTTATACACCCGAATCTGGCGCAAATTTTTCTGAGGCGCATAGGTCAGATCGTCATTTAACTTCGGTGCATTCACCAACGTGTAGTGATATTCGTGGTCATCCAACAGCAGCGAAACCGCGGGGTTATCGCCCAAGACCCAGACTTCACTTTTCGGCCACGGAACGTCTTTGATGGTTTCGGAAATCGCACGATTAAACTCGATCAACTGTTGCCACAGGTACTCCCCGACCTTCCCCTGCGGCTTAACGCGCACGGCAAGCTCAGACAGCGAGACGCGCACAGACATATAAACATTATGCGGCACCTGCCACAAAGGCACCTGGGATTTGAATACACTGTTCGCCGCGACCGGATCGTTGAACATATTGTATTCCCAGCCGCCCTTCGGATAAGGCATACCGCCAATCCACACTACCGTCATTTTGCTGGCGATCTTTGGTTCAGCCTGCAATGCAGCAGCGATATCCGTAATTGGCCCCATGACTAACACAAACAGCGGGTGCGAATCCTCTTTTAACGCTTCCTTGATCAGCATTTGCGCCCCTTCACTCAACGCAGGCGCACCACCGTCGGCTTTCAGCGCGTGCGTCGCACCGCGATAGACGGGAATATCCGTTTTTCCCATCACGTTCATCAGGCGCTGGAGCTCATGGTAGCTTTCCATCATGCTGTTTTCGCCATCACGCTTCATCAACGGCGCGGTACGGGAGTAATGGGCAGCAATCAGCCCTTTCACCTGCATCGTCGGCGTCAGCACCGCATGTGCAACGGCAAAATCATCGTCAGCCTCGTTTTTCGCATCGGCGCTAATAATGACGCGAATCTGCTTATGATCGGCCACGTCAAAAGGGGAATTTTGAGCCTGCGCGCTGAACGCACTGAGGAAAGGCAATGCCACGATCAACATGGCAAAACGGGAAAAGTAGCTGCGAATAGACATGATTATCCTTAACGCTAACGGTGCTTGGCCGTCGTTGATATGGCAGCCCAGCGATTCAGGCTGCCATCAGAGAAGCGGGCATGCAACGACGCTGCCCGCAGCATGAAGACGCTATTTAAAAAGCTTCTGAACAAACTCGCTGTAGGCTGGTCGCCAGACATCCATTTCATGCCCAAGATCGGGATAATGGCGGTAATCAAACCGGATATTTTTCTGCTCCAGGATGGTTTTCAGGCCCGCAATATCCTTACCGGTGATGTTGTCGGTTTCGCCAATCACCACCGTGAAGTTCTTCAGTTGCTGATTGATCTGCTCCGGTCGTTCAAGCTGTGCGGCAACGGCCGTGTTCGGCACCGTTTCAGTCGTCACGCCGCTAAACGTTGCCAGCCAGCCGAAATGATCCAGGTGACTCATGCCGGATATCAGTGCCTGATAGCCGCCCTGCGACAGCCCAGCCAGCGCCCTGCCGTTTGCATCCTGACGGACGTTAAAGCGTTTGCCGATCTCGGGAATAATGTCATGAATGAGTTCCCTGTCCGCTGCTAACGCATTGCGCGGATAGAACACCTTGCGACGCTCCTGCGGGGGATATTCTTCCGGGATAATGCCGGGAACGTCCGTTTCCGTATCAGGAATGACGACCAGCATCGGCTCAATCTTTTTCTCCGCCAGCAGGTTATCCATCATCTGCGGTATCCGCCCCTGCACCACGGCCGATGCGCCCGTGTCGCCAAAGCCATGATAGAAGTACAGTACCGGCAGCGGTTTTGACGATTCGCTATAGCCCGGCGGCGTCCAGACATAGACCTGGCGCTCTGATTTCAAGGCTTTCGAATGGTAGGTCAGCGTTCTCAGCTCACCGTGTGGCACCTGACGCACGTCCAGAATGCTCCCCGGCACCAGAATCAGACTGGTATTCACCTGACGCTGTGGCTTGGTAAACGCTGTGCCGGTATCGATGGTGCGAAAACCGTCCACGCTGAAAAAATATTCATACAGGTTCGGTGCCAGCGCTGACGTTTTGAACGACCATACGCCAGATTCATCTTTCGTCATCGCATGGGACACGATGCTATCGGGCGTCGAACCGGTAAAAACACTGACCTGCTTCGCCGTTGGCGCAAACAGGCGGAAAGTAATACTGCTATCGGCATTCACCGCCGTGACGTATTGGCTCACAGGGACGGTTGCCGCAGGCATAACCGGGAAATCGGCAGGTAGTGCGAATGCATGCATGGAGGCACAGGCAAACAGACTGGTTGCCAGTATCGATACCGTTCGATGCTTTAAATTTATCAGCATATTGTTGCTCCATCTTGTAAGGATGGCAGGCGTTTCAGCCTGCCCTATTTGCGGCAATCCGTCGTTACCACCACACCTCAGCCTGAACACCGACAATGAACTGAGATTTATTCTTATCATCCGAGAATTTGTAACCCGAAATCTCATTATCCAGAATATTTAAGTACGTACCGTAGAGGCGAATTTCTGGTCTGGAATTCAGGATGCTGGTATCCACTTTCAGTGCATGATAAAGCGTGGTTTTATAACCAGACTCGCGGAAGTTTACACCGGCTTGATTGGTATTTTTCTGCGTAAACCAACCTAGCTCCACACCAGTTTGGTTATAGGTATCCCAAATATAGGCGGGACGAATAACGGTACGGATACTTTCGAAATCGCTGTGCGCCCCCGTTTCATAGCTATAAATATCTTTACCCCAAGAGTACACCAACGCATTAGCCATGATGATGTTGTCATGCAAATACATTTCACCTTGTGATATTACGCGAAACGCATTACCGCCTGTGTGATCGCCATAATAATTTTCACCCTGTCCAATTGACGGATTACCGTCATTGTATCGGGCAAACCCACTGGCGATAGAATTATTCGCTGACTGCAACGTAAATTCGTTAAACCCACCGCGCGCATCCAGTTTCTGCTTGACGATCGCCGTCGCCAGATAGCTGTCCTTCATTTTGAAGTATTCATTATTGCTTTCGTTATGTTTCTGGCTATCGTTCTTATTTGCCATCACATACTTACCAATCAGCGTTAACGCACCGTCGTCCCACAATGGCAGATTTTTATACCGAATCTCCATCGTGTTGGTATTCATTTTGGTTTTATCCGCGTTTCTACCAATATTCGGGTTTTCGTATTCTCGGGCATAAACGTTAACGTCTTCACGCGTCAAAGCGAGATCTAATTTACCCGGCCCCGCGTTCATATTCTCTATACCGACCCCAGCACCGGCATAAACACGATCGCTTTTCCAGTCCAGCATTTGGATTTCATACACGGGGAGGACATGTTTACCGACCCAAAAATCTGCTTCTGGCGCAAAAGGCAGGAATCCGTTGGTTGTCAGGTATAAATCGGAGAACTGAAGGACGTTCTCATTACCCGTATTATCACCAAACCAGCCCGCGCTGTATTGCTGTCCAACGTTTCCGTCGAGTTTAACCACGGCGTGTGCCGTCTTGCCATCTTTGTTATAAACGCGCTGGGTGAGAAGAAGATCGAACCAACCAGAATGTTCATTACCAAAACGCCCTAAAGAACCAATGGCATAGGACTCCGGTGAACCATTTGTCCCGGTTGCCCAACCGGAACGTAAATAACCGGTATAGGAGAAACCAATGTCATCTTTAACGTATTTGCTAATTTCATCCAACGTGAGCGGTTTTTGCTGTGTATTTGCAGCCGTGGCAACATCAACCGAGCTTGTCGCAGAGGCCGCTACCGTATGGTTAGCCGGAGAACTGTCAACGGATACAACAGCCCGTGTTTTATCTTTCGCCGTTGAATTTGCGGCAACTTGGGTTTTGTTCTCTGCGATCGTCTTATATTCGCGCAGCTCTTTTTTCGTTGACTGCAATTCGGCTTTATTTGCCGCCAGTTCTTTCTCCAATAGTTCCAGTCTTTCTTCTACGGTCAATTTCGCGGCCATAGCACCATTAGACAAAAACACTGACGACATCAGTAATACCATCATCTTTACAGGGAATTTTTTACGCATATTTATTATCCGAGTAGGGTATATTTTAAAATTTTAAACATCGATTTTAAATTGAAACAGTCCCCTCACGACGCTAGCCGTAAGTCCGCCTGTTTGTACACGTTGTGTAAATCCTAAATAACCGTTTATATGATTTAATGGCTAGTCCATTCCCTCCCGTTTCATCTTATTTCCTCGCCATCTTTCCCATGTGTAGTAAAAAAATAGAGTTTGCATTCATCCCAGCGCTTATTTTTCTGAGAATGAATGCGTAAATGACTCATCGATGCGATGGTTTATTTCAACGTTTCACCATTAGAGGAAATGACCTCTTTATACCAGTAGAAACTTTTCTTACGTCGACGTTCTAACGTGCCGTTCCCTTCATCATCACGATCGACATAAATGAAGCCGTAGCGTTTCGACATTTCGGCTTTTGACGCACTCACCAGATCGATAGGCCCCCAGCAGGTGTAACCCATCACCTCGACGCCATCTTCCAGCGCTTCGCCCACTTGATACAGGTGACCGTTCAGGTATTGGATGCGATAGTCATCGTTAATGTTGCCATCGCTCTCAAGTTTATCTTTGGCACCCAAACCGTTTTCCACAATGAACAGCGGCTTTTGGTAGCGGTCATACAGATAGTTCAGTAAATAACGCAGCCCTTCCGGGTCGATCTGCCAGCCCCATTCGGAGCTTTCCAGATGCGGATTCGGCACCATATTCAAAATATTGCCACGGGCTTTCAGGTTCACTTCTTCATCCGTGGTCACACAGCCCGTCATGTAATAGCTGAAAGAAATGAAATCGATGGTTTCTTTCAGCGACTGACGATCGTCTTCCGTTACCGTTAGCGTAATACCGTGCTGTGCAAAGAAACGCTTCATGTACGCCGGGTAGTATCCTCGGGCTTGGACATCACCGAAGAACAGCCAGTCGCGGTTTTGCTGCATGGTTTCCATGACATCCGCAGGCTTGCAGGTTAATGGATAGAACATGGAACCCAACATCATATTGCCGATTTTGGCATCAGGGATGATGTCATGACACGCCTTCACCGCTTTAGCACTAGCCACGAGCTGGTGATGAATCGCCTGATAAATATCCTGCTTACTACTCTCGGTAGGTAAACCAATTCCTGTAAATGGTGCATGTAATGCGCAGTTAATTTCGTTGAACGTCAGCCAGTATTTCACTTTGTCTTTATAGCGCTGGAATACCGTGCGGGCGTAGCGCTCGAAGAACGTAATCGTTTCACGGCTTCCCCAGCCGCCGTAATTCTTCACCAGACCGTACGGCATTTCATAGTGGGACAGCGTCACCAGCGGCTGAATGCCATACTTTGCCATTTCATCAAACAGGCGATCGTAAAATGCCAGCCCTGCCTCATTCGGCTGGGTTTCATCACCCTGCGGGAAGATACGCGTCCAGGCAATCGAGATTCTCAGGCATTTGAAGCCCATTTCTGCAAAGAGCGCGATATCTTCGGGATAGCGGTGATAAAAATCGATCGCAGTGTCTTTGATTCCGCTATCGCCCGGCGTACGCGTGACGATCTCGCCAAAAATACCCTGTGGCTGTAAATCGGACGTTGATAACCCTTTACCGTCCGTTAAATACGCACCTTCAACCTGATTGGCTGCGATCGCGCCGCCCCACAAGAATGCTTTCGGAAACTGATGGCTCATCTTTTCTCCTCCCAATTGGGTCGTAAATTTCAATGTCAGCGGATTAACGTCAGCAAAGCGCCCTGTTCCTGCACGGCGTTTCCGGCGGTAGGCAGAACATCAACGTAATCTTCGCTATTCGTGATAATGACGGGCGTTGTCGTGTCATAACCGGCTTTCTCAATCGCCTGATAATCAAACTCCACCAGAAGATCGCCCTGCTTCACGACATCGCCAGTCTTAATGTGTGCAGTGAAATACTGGCCATCCAATTTCACTGTATCGATACCGACGTGAATGAGCACCTCGGCTCCTTCTTCCGATTCGAGCCCAATGGCATGGTTGGTCTTAAACAGCGAGGCAACCGTCCCATTCACCGGTGAAACTACGCGCCCGGCCTGCGGTTTAATCGCAATCCCTTTTCCCATTAAGCCACTGGCAAACGTTTCATCGCCGACTTGTTCAAGTGGCAGAACCGTACCTTCGATCGGGCTGTTGATCTCTTGCTTGCGCGTTGCATCGCTCTGACGCTGTGTGGCTTGTGGTGCCGCCTCAGGCGCATTTGCTTCTGTTGCTTTTTCTTGCGCGGGAATCCCGAACGCCCAGGTCGTCACAGCCGCGAAGGTAAAGGCAATCGCCGTACCAATGATGGCAGCCCAGACAGTATTATCGACACCGGTCGGCGGGATAACTTGAGTAAAGGTGAAGATGCTCGGGAAGCCGAAGGAATAAATAGTAGTGTTGAAATATCCCAGAACACCCGCGCCGATGGCACCGCCTAAACAGCCAAAGATGAAAGGACGCTTCAGCGGCAGCGTGACGCCATACACCGCAGGTTCGGTAATACCGAAAATTGCCGCCGAGAACGCCGAACCAGAAATTCCTTTCAGTTTCATATCACGAGTACGCAGCAACACGCCCAGCACCGCTCCTGCCTGCCCCAACACCGCAGGCGTCAGCAGCGGCAGCAGTGTGTCATGCCCTAACACGCTGAGATTGTTGATCATCAGCGGCGTTAAGCCCCAGTGCAGACCAAAAATCACAAACACCTGCCACAGCGCGCCCATCAGTGCGCCTGCAATCGTGGAGTTCAGCCCGTAGATCAGCTGGTAGCCGCCGGCCAGCATATGCCCAAGCCAGGTTGCCGCCGGCCCAATCAGCAGAAACGTAACGGGGACCGTAATACAAAGGCACAGTAACGGCGTGAAGAAATTGCGGATGTTGATATGCAATATCGCATTCAGTGGCTTTTCCAGACGTGAGGAGAGCCAGGCTGAGAAAATAATGGGAATAACGGAAGAGGCATAATTAATAAATGTGATCGGAATGCCAAGGAAATAAAGTTGCTGATAATTCGCGTTCTGCATAGCGCCAAATTCAACAATCATGGAAGGATGCACCAGCGTAGCGCCAATCACCATGGTAACGAATGGATTTCCACCAAACTTTTTCCCTGCGGTATAACCTAACACCACGGGGAAGAAAAAGAATAATGCATCGCTTGCTGCAAACAGAACTTTATAGGTTCCGCTGGTTTCAACCATCCAGCCGCACACTAAACTCAGGGCTAAGAATCCCTTTAAAATACCGGAAGCAACCATAACACCGATTAATGGTGTAAATATGCCAGAAATAATATCGATGAAGCGGGAAAGAAGATTCCCTTTTTTCTCATCGCCTTCCTCATTATTTGAGGAATCAGCCTGATCGGTCAGCCCAGCAATATTCTGTAAACTGCGATAGACGTCACTAACATGATTGCCGACGACGACCTGAAATTGTCCGCCACTTTCAACGACCATAATCACGCCTGAATTACTTTTCAGCGCAGCGGCATCCGCTTTTTTATCGTCTTTTAATTTAAAACGTAATCGAGTTGCGCAGTGCATCACGCTAATGATGTTGCCGCGTCCGCCGACACCATCGAGTATCTCTGTTGCTAATGCTTTGTATTCCATCGTCTATCCTTAATACTAAACAGACCTAAATATCAATGATTTAAGGTTGCCAGTTCTGTTTGAGACAAAAAAAAACCTAAATCGCTTTTCCCAATAAGCATTGAGAAAACGATTTAGGTTTTGCCTGCCCGCCTAGATTAGCCTGACAGTAACAATCCTGATTGTTTGTTAGCACAACTACTGTGCCGACAATAAAACCAACTTCATCTGATAATTTGTTTTCCACATACTCTATGCTTTCACTTTCGTCGTATGCAAGGGAATTTATCTTGCCATACTGCTATTTTGTGACGAAAAGCAAATTAACAGAACTTATTCCCCATCGCCTGGCTCTATTTTATCCTGACCTTCTGTCCGCACACGTTCAATATGAATGGTTAAGAACATCAACTCTTCTTTCGTTAACGTGTACTGATACTTTTGAACAATATGAACCTGTATTTTTTCCGCGCAGCGATAAGACAATTGATATCTTTCCTTCACGACATCATGTAATGATTCGTCATCACTAAATACCGTACTCTTTCCTATTAGCCGCTGCGCAAAAAATTTCAGATGCGTAACAAAACGATGATAGCTTAACGCCTGTTCGTTATAATCCAGACTCAGCTGATATTTTACAATATTCAGTATTTCCTGCATGATTTTGGTAATCTGCAAGACTTCCGGCATTTCGCTGTCAAGCTGCGCATTCACCAAATGCAGCGCAATAAATCCCGCCTCATCTTCCGGTAACCGCACGGCAAGACGCTGCTCAATAATATCCAGCGCCTCCAGGCCAACAGCGAATTCCTTTGGATACAGCCGTTTTATTTCCCATAACAGCACATTGCGGATGTCCACCCCTTGTTTGTGGCGCTCTATCGCAAAATGGCAGTGATCCGTTAAGGATATGTAGACGCTGTTTTGCAGTTTCCCGGGCAAACGGTCTTTTGCCAGCAGAATGATCTTGTCTGCTGTCGTGATGACATCCATCGGAATCTCTGACAGCAGCTCCTGTAGACGCGATGTCAGCTCGCCGGATTTCATCACAAACACACGTTCAATCAGCGTTTCGTCCAGCAGATCGCCAGAGTGCTTTTTGAAGCCCAGCCCGCGTCCCATCACAACCGACTCATTATTGTTTTCGTCGATCACGGTGACGACATTATTGTTGAGTATTTTGGCAATCTTCATTTTTCAAACCCTGGAAACAAAAAAACCAGACACCCGTAGCAAGAACGAGCATCTGGTTTTGCCTGCTTACGCAGTAACAATCCGCAATGGCAGGTAAACTACCATTTGCATTCATCTTCTCAAGAAGCATGACACAAAAACGTGATACGGATCGACAGAAAAACATGCCGCTTACACGTGTTTTCCTTATTTATTGTCGACTGTTACAAGAATCAACCACTTGCCGTCGTTCGCCGTAATACCGTATTTATACCGTGGGTTTCTTAGGCAGTTGCGCAACAAAGTTAGGTAAAAACACCAAATCGCTCAGTTTTTTGCGTAAACACGACAAAATATTCAATTTCACCCCTTTTACCACCTTGTTTCTCGTCGCTTAATAACTATAATACGAAACGTCGTTTCAATTGAATGGTTTCAGCTAAACAACGTGCCACTATCAATAACATTATTATCAACGGCATCGCCAACGCGAATCCCGCTCTCATGCGACGAGCGGCTGTGCACTTCATCACCCATTCACGACGACCATCTATACTTACCTCCTATACTGTTCCCTCACGCATTCTTTCCAGCGGCCTGTCTCGCCTCGCCACTGGTTCACTCGTTTTTTTATCCATCACAACTTGTAGAAACTATCTTATGAAAAAGACAAAAATTGTTTGTACCATCGGGCCGAAAACTGAGTCGGAAGAAATGCTTGGCAACCTGCTGTCTGCCGGCATGAATGTTATGCGCCTGAATTTCTCTCACGGGGATTACGCAGAACACGGTCAACGCATCAAGAATCTGCGTGCCGTCATGGAAAAAACCGGTAAACAAGCCGCTATCCTCCTTGACACCAAAGGCCCAGAAATTCGTACCATGAAGCTGGAAAACGGCGCTGACGTCACGCTGACCGCAGGTCAAACGTTCACGTTCACCACCGATCAAAGCATCGTGGGTAACAAAGATCGCGTTGCAGTAACCTACGCTGGATTTACTGAAGACCTGAGCGTCGGTAACACCGTTCTGGTTGATGACGGCTTGATCGGTATGCAGGTTACCGCAGTCAACGGTAACGACGTCGTTTGTAAAGTGCTGAATAATGGCGATCTGGGCGAGAATAAAGGCGTTAACCTGCCTGGCGTTTCCATCCAACTGCCTGCGCTGGCCGAAAAAGACAAACGCGACCTGATTTTCGGTTGCGAACAAGGCGTCGATTTCGTTGCGGCATCCTTTATCCGTAAACGTTCTGACGTTGAAGAGATCCGCGCTCACCTGAAAGCACACGGTGGCGAGCACATTCAGATCATCTCCAAGATCGAAAACCAGGAAGGCCTGAACAATTTCGACGAAATCCTGGAAGCATCCGACGGCATCATGGTTGCTCGTGGCGATCTGGGCGTTGAAATCCCAGTTGAAGAAGTCATCTTCGCGCAGAAGATGATGATTGAAAAATGTAACCTGGCACGCAAAGTGGTGATCACCGCAACGCAAATGCTGGATTCCATGATCAAAAACCCACGCCCTACCCGTGCTGAAGCTGGCGACGTGGCGAACGCCATCATCGACGGCACCGATGCCGTTATGCTGTCTGGCGAAAGTGCGAAAGGCAAATACCCGCTGGAATCCGTTACCATCATGGCGACGATCTGTCAGCGTACCGATTCCGTGATGAAAAGCCGTCTGGATACCATCAAGACTCCCCCGGTTCTGCGTATCACCGAGGCTGTCTGCCGTGGTGCGGTAGAAACTGCAGAGAAACTGGATGCGCCACTGATTGTGGTTGCGACCAGCGGCGGTAAGTCTGCCAAATCTATCCGTAAATACTTCCCGAATGCCCGCATTCTGGCGCTGACGACTAACGAAGTTACTGCGCGTCAGCTTCTGCTGAGCAAAGGCATTGATACGCTGCTGGTGAAGGAAATTGCCTCTACTGATGATTTCTACCGCATCGGTAAAGAAGCTGCACTGAACACCGGTCATGCGCAAGCTGGCGATGTTGTGGTTATGGTGTCTGGTGCACTGGTTTCCAGCGGCACAACCAACACCGCTTCCGTACACCGTCTCTGATCCCAACAATCAGATCGGTAAAAAGCGCCTTAATGGCGCTTTTTTTATATTCTGAAACGACTTTCTACAGTGCGATAACCTAATTAATGCGTCTGTGTAACACGTCATTTAATAGCCGAAAGCCTCAGAGTTATCCGATAAAAATAGCACTGTTTTCCTTACTTTTTTAATGAATATGTAAAACTCGCTGTTTCTTTGAGCGAACGATCAAAATTAAGCATGTTCTCATCAAAAATTTATTCTCATTAGAAAAAAGTTTGTGTAATACTTGTAACGCTACATGGAGATTAACTCAATCTAGAGGGTATTAATAATGAATCGTACTAAACTGGTACTGGGCGCGGTAATCCTGGGTTCTACTCTGCTTGCTGGTTGTTCAAGCAACGCTAAAATTGATCAGCTGTCTTCTGACGTTCAGACTCTGAACGCTAAAGTTGACCAACTGAGCAACGACGTGAACGCAATCCGCTCTGACGTACAAGCTGCTAAAGATGACGCAGCTCGTGCTAACCAGCGTCTGGACAACCAAGTTCGTACTTACAAAAAGTAATCGAACTGGTTAAGTAGTGAAAATGGCGCACACTGTGCGCCATTTTTTTTTGCCTGCGTTTTACCTTTTCAGCGTTCTCTTTCAATCCTTTTTTCGCTTTGTCAGGCATCTTCATCCTTCTGCCCCATCCTTGGGTCAGCACAGATGCGCCTAAACGCATCTGGCCGATTTATTTCATTATTACCGAGCGGTGGTACTGATCGCCGTGATCGGCGCAACCTGGTGCGTTTCAGGCGCTTCTGGAGCCGATTCTACTGGTGGCTGGTAGGTATTGATGTCTTGTCCTACGCTAACCACGATTGGCATGCCTGAACGACGCACAATGGCATCAGCAACGGCTTTACTGTCCGTCTCCGCATCTTTAACAAACTTCTGCGTCTTCGCCGTCAGCGCAATCGGCATGGTTTGTGGATCGTCCTTATCGGTTTTCGACAGAGGCTGGTGCACTTCAACGTAGCGTTTGCCGTCGGGTTCAACGGACGTTTTAATCGCATCGTTAACAATCTGCACTCGCGTACCGACTGGCACGTTGTCGAATAACGCTTTGATGTCATCTGGGCGCAGACGGATACAGCCGGAACTTACGCGCATACCGATACCGAAGTCCGCGTTCGTACCGTGCAGCAGATAAACGCCACCGTGTGCTGACAGGCGCAGCGCATGTAACCCCATCGGGTTATCTGGGCCAGCCGGAACGACGGCAGGCAGTTTAATGCCCTGCTCTTCAAGATAATGTTTACGGATGTTCGCCGTTGGCGTCCAGGTCGGATTTTCACGCTTCTCGCTTACGCTGGTCGTCATCAGTGGCGTATTGCGCCCCAGTTGACCAATGCCGATCGGGTAAACGATGACGGTATTCTTCCCTTTCGGGTAGTAGTAAAGGCGCAGTTCCGCCAGATTGACCACAATGCCTTCGCGCGGGGTATCCGGCAGCAGCATTTGCGTCGGGATCGTGAGCGTGGAACCGGCTGTCGGCAAGTAAGGATCTACGCCTGAATTCGCTTCCATCATGCCCAACAGACCAATTTTGAAATCCGCTGCGATAGCTTCCAGCGGACGACCATCATTGGGGACCGTATAAGCGATATTCTCACCGATAAGGCGGCTATTGGGTGGTGGTAGCGGGTATTCCGTCGCTGTAGCGGCGGTGCTGGTCAGGTATGCCGCGAAGGCCATACCAAGTAAAGTTAACGCGCGTTTCATATTAGGTTCCCTACATCACAACTAACATAAGTAATTTATCAACGACATCCGGTTCTGTACCCAGAATGCGGTATCCGGTTGGCTATACCCTGTTTACCCCGTCATACCTCAAGCTGCCTGTGCATTCGCGTTTTTGCAACCTGAATGGTTCGGGGATATCTGGTGTCAATGCGGCTATTGTTGCCCCTTTCCACCGAGCGTGGGTATATATTAGCATTGTTGTAACAAAAGAATATTTTATTTAAAAATCAAAGCATTGATATTCAATTCTTTACAAAGCAGAGCCAGCATAAAATTTAATGGGAAATAAATATACGGGACGAATTCTGAAATATCAGCGAGTTAATAAATCTGCCAAAAAACAATAACGTGCCGTTGGTAAATATCAGTAAATGAAAAAACAAAAAAAGCGCTGGACGTTTTTTTCCGTCACAGCGCTTTTTTATACTTCAGGAAAGCAGAAAACAGGGAAGAAAATTAAAGCAGTGCCGCAGCATGCGCACGAATCGCGCGCAGCATAGCCTCAAGCCCCTGAGAACGGGATGGCGTGAGGTGTTGATTCAACGCCAGCGATTCAAAGAATGGCCGCACGTCCAATTCAACAATCTCCTGCGCTGTCAGCCCCTGATACAGGCTGAACACCACCGCAATCAGCCCCTTCACAATCGCGGCATCGCTGTCGCCGTGCAGGGTGATAACGCCCTGTTCATCGGGCTGTGTCACAATCCAAACTTGACTTTGGCACCCTGAAATCAGGTTGTCTGGATTACGCCACTCATCGGGCAGAGGGTCAAGACGCTCCCCTAACTCGATGACATAAAGATATTTTTCTTCCCAGTCATTACAGCGCGCAAAGTTGCGCGCCAGTTTCTGCGGTTCTGGCAGACTCGCCATGTTTTTCTCCCCGAACAGGTCCACGCGCGGCGCTTAACTGCCCAGTAATCGATGGATACGTTGCAATCCGGCAACCAGCCGGTCAATTTCTTCGCGTGTAGTATAAACGGCCAGCGAGGCGCGGCACATACTAGGAACACCGTAGTGTTCCATCAGCGGCATCGCACAATGGTGGCCGGTGCGAATCGCAATACCGTACCGATCGAGGAAACTTCCGACATCATAGGCGTGGTGCTGCCCAAGGTTAAATGCAATCACGCCGTGGCGTTCAGCAGGCCCGTACAATGTCAGATCGGGCACCTGCGTGAGCGCTTCCAGCGCATACTGCATCTGCGAGGATTCATAACGTTGAATCTCTTCACGCCCCAGCGCCGTCACATAATCCAGTGCGGCACCTAAGCCCATGATGCCGCCAGTATTCGGCGAACCGGCTTCAAAGCGCCACGGCGAATCGGCATAGGTGGTGCCGGTACGCAGGCTAACCTGACGAATCATCGCCCCGCCGCCTTCCCACGGCGGCATGGCCTGAAGCAGGTCACGTTTGCCATACAGCACGCCAATACCCGAAGGGCCGTAGATTTTATGTCCTGAAAAGACAAAGAAATCACAGTCCAGATCCTGCACATCGACTGTCTGATGCATGATCGACTGCGCACCATCGACCAGCACGACCGCACCAACCGCTTTTGCCTGCGCGATCATCGCTTTCACCGGATTCAGCGCGCCGAGCACGTTAGAGATCTGCGTCACCGCCAGCAGGCGAGTACGCTCGTCCAACAAGCCGGGAAGCTTTGCGACATCCAGCGAGCCATCTTCAGCCAGCGGCAATACGCGAACCTCAACGCCACGCGCTTCCGCCAGCATCTGCCAGGGAACGATATTCGCATGGTGTTCCATCTCGGTGATGATCAGGTTGTCGCCCGGCTGAATGAAAGCGCGACCATAGCTGTTAGCCACCAGATTGATGGCCTCCGTCGTCCCACGGACAAAAACAATCTCTTCCGCTGAGGCCGCATTGATAAAGGAGGCGACCTTCTCGCGCACGGCTTCCATCGCGCTGGTCGCCTGTGCGCTCAGCGTGTGAATGCCGCGATGCACAGCTGCATATTCATGGCGATAGAATTCGGCTTCGCGATCGATAACCGCGTGCGGTTTTTGCGCACTCGCGGCGCTATCAAGATAGGCTAACGGCTGGCCGTTAACCTCGCTTGCCAGCAACGGGAAATCGGCACGAACCCGTTCAATAGGATAACTCATCATACCGCCTTGCCGGCATTCGCCAGCGCGTTTGGCAAACGCTGCGCGATACGTTCCAGAACCACATCTCGCAGAGACTCGTTTTCAATCGCTTCTGTGACTTCCGCCGCAAAGGCGAAGATGATCATCTGTTGCGCATCCTGCTGCGTAATACCACGGGAACGCAGATAGAACAGCTGTTCTTCGTCCATACGGCCAATAGTGGCACCGTGACTGCATTTCACGTCGTCTGCGTAGATTTCTAACTGCGGCTTGGTATCAACCTCGGCCAACCGGCCCAACAGCAGGTTGTTGTTAGTCATCTGTCCGTCAGTTTTCAGCGCATGCGGCGCAACTTTGATCATGCCGTTAAACACCGCTCTGGCGCGATCGTTGACGATGACTTTATGCAACTGGCGGCTTTCGCCATAGCCCTGATTGTGTTCCAGATACGTTCGCGTATCGCACACTTCGCTGCCAACCGGCAGGATCAGGCTGTTCATGGACAGATTGGTACCTTCGCCGTTCAACTGGGCGCTGGTGTGGTGACGCGTCAGCCCCGCCCCCAGCAGGAAGCTGTGGCTACGAACCCGAGCATCACGCGCCAGTACCAGATCGTTATGCGCGAAGTGGTAGCCCGCTGCCGCTTCAAACGCCAGCTTATAGTGGCTAACCTGGCTATTTTCTGCCGCATTCACCGTCAGGCGTGCGCCAGTAAAGTGCGCATGCTCATCCAGACTGACGTAGTGCTCGATAATTTCCGCGCTCGCGCCACGTTCGACGTTCAAATGATGACGATGGTGAACCGTGTTCAACGCGGCTTCCTGGCTACTGCTGATGTGCAACAGGTAAAGCGGTTTTTCCGCCTGCTGGCCGGCAGCCAGACGAATCAGCGTACTGGTGCTAGCCAGACTTTCGGTCAGGTGCAGGAACACTTCAGACTGGATGGCAGCAGGCAGCACGCCATGCGCATGCGCCGCCTGTACGTCAACCTGATAAGGCCCCCAGGCGCTGTCGCTGAGTTCGGCGTTGAATACGCCATCGACAAACACCAGACGCCAGCTATCTACGGCTAAGGCCAAGGTGTCTACCGCTGCACGATCGAGAGACGGTGCCTGTGGTGCGACAAATTCGTTGCTCAGCAAGCCATCCAGCGGCGTGTATTTCCAGTGCTCATGCTTACGGTGCGGTAAGCCAAGGCGCACCACATCCTGCCAGTGCTGGTTCGCCCCTTCAGAACGGCGCGACGCATCACGTTCAAACAGACCATGCCATTGCTGCAGCGCCTGCTCTTGTTTCTGTGCGATGCTGGTTTTACCCGTCGCGTTATCGCTCGTCACCTTATTGCTCGTCGGTAAGCCAGCCATAGCCTTGCTCCTCCAACTGTTTCACCAGCGAGAAATCACCGGATTTCACAATACGTCCCTGATACAGAACGTGGACGTGATCCGGTTTGATGTAATCAAGAATACGCTGGTAGTGCGTGACGATGATGAACGAACGTTTGCCGTCGCGCAGGGAGTTCACGCCGTTAGAGACGATTTTCAGTGCATCGATATCCAGACCGGAGTCGGTTTCATCCAGAATGCACAAATCTGGCTCCAGCGCCGCCATCTGCAGAATGTCGTTACGCTTCTTCTCGCCGCCGGAGAAACCTACGTTGACCGAACGGGTCAGCAAATCTTCTGGCATATTCAACAGCGCGATCTTTTCTTCGATAAAGTCGGCGAAGTCAAAGCGATCCAGCGGTTCCTGCTCGCGGTATTTGCGCACCGCGTTAACGGAGGTTTGCAGGAAGAACTGGTTGCTGACGCCAGGGATCTCGACAGGGTACTGAAACGCCATAAAGACGCCTTCGCCCGCACGATCTTCTGGAGACAATTCCAGCAGATCTTTCCCTTTGAAGCTGACCGAACCATCGGTCACTTCATATTCTTCGCGTCCAGCCAGCGTCGCGGAGAGCGTACTTTTTCCTGAGCCATTCGGGCCCATAATTGCGTGAACTTCACCTGGCTTAATGGTGAGATTAAGCCCTTTGATGATCTCTTTGCCTTCTACGCTGACTTTTAAATTTTCGATGCTTAACATGCTTATTCCTTCCAACGCCCAATGTGGCGGGCGCTTAATGAATTCCGGGACCGATGATTCTCATTATTCTCTGTGAAAATCCCGGTAACCGCCGAATTAACCCACGCTGTGTTCCAGGCTAATCGCCAGTAACTTTTGTGCTTCTACCGCGAATTCCAGCGGCAATTCAGAGAAGACGTCCTTACAGAATCCGTTCACGATCATCGAGATGGCGTCATCTTCGCTGATACCGCGTTGCAGACAGTAGAACAGCTGGTCTTCACCAATTTTCGAGGTCGTCGCTTCGTGCTCCAGCTGCGCGGTATTGTTGCGCACTTCCACGTATGGGAAGGTGTGTGCGCCGCACTCGCTGCCGATCAGCATGGAGTCACACTGGGTGAAGTTACGGGCGTTGGTCGCGCTCGGCATGATCTTCACCAGACCACGGTAGGTGTTCTCACTGCGTCCGGCGGAAATCCCTTTAGAGATAATGGTCGAACGGGTATTTTTACCGATGTGGATCATCTTGGTGCCGGTATCGGCCTGCTGACGACCGTTGGTCAACGCGACAGAGAAGAACTCGCCGACGGAGTAGTCACCGCGCAGAATGACGCTCGGGTATTTCCAGGTGATCGCGGAGCCAGTTTCTGACTGCGTCCATGACATTTTTGAATGCTCACCTGCACACAGCGCGCGCTTGGTCACGAAGTTCAGAATCCCGCCTTCGGCGTCATCTTTACCGGAGAACCAGTTCTGCACCGTGGAGTATTTCACTTCGGCATTCTTGTTGATGATGACTTCCACCACCGCAGCGTGCAGCTGGTAGGTGTCACGAACGGGCGCGGAACAACCTTCGATGTAGCTGACGTAGCTGTCGTCATCGGCGATCAGGATCGTACGCTCGAACTGACCGGTTTTCGCCGCGTTGATGCGGAAATACGTCGACAGTTCCATCGGGCAGCGCACGCCTTTCGGGATGTACACAAACGTGCCGTCAGAGGCAACCGCCGAGTTCAGCGCCGCAAAGAAGTTGTCGTTCGCCGGTACAACCGTACCGAGATACTGACGCACCAGATCGGGATGTTCCTGAATCGCTTCGCTGAATGAGCAGAAAATAATGCCTTTTTCAGCCAGCTCATGCCGATACGTGGTCGCAACAGAGACGGAGTCGAAAATCGCGTCGACCGCGACTTTCTTGCCTTCACGGACAGGAACACCCAGCTGATTAAACGCATTCTCTACTTCGCTGGTCAGGTAATTATTCACGTCCGTAATCCCGGATTGCTGCTTGGCACCGGGCTCAGAGCCGCAGCTGTCATCGCAGTTACCGCAGGAAGGCGCGGAATAATAGCTATAGTCCTGATAGTCCAGTTTCTCGTAATGGGCTTTCAGCCAATGCGGTTCTTCCATCTCCAGCCACGCTTTGAAGGCATTGAGACGGAATTCCAGCATCCACTCAGGTTCGTTACGCTTCGCCGAGATCGCCCGTACGACATCTTCGTTGATGCCGTGCGCCAGCTCATCGGTTTCCAACTGCGTGAAGAAACCTTCTTTATAGCGTCCATCACCCATCCAGATCTGGACATCATCAGGTACATCTACCGTGCTACGTGCCATAATTTTTCATCACTTAAATGCCAAAGCTTTCGCCACATCCACAAGCATGCTGCGCTCTGGGATTATTAAACTTGAATATCTGATTCAGCCCTTCACGGACGAAATCAAGTTCTGTGCCGTCAATGAAAGGCATCGCCTTCAATGGGACATACAGTTTTGCGCCATCACGTTCGAACACCAGATCGTCGGTCTCGAACTCCTGTACCAGATCCAGCACATAGCCAAACCCTGCACAGCCTGATTGTTTAACGCCGAGCCGTAATCCTTGCACGGCTTCATCCTGCTTCATCAGATTCTTAATCTGCTTCACGGCGCTGTCGGTCAGCGTCAATCCTTGCCAGACATTTTCATCCAGTGAAAACGTCCCTACATTTTCCGCTTGCATATGGAATACCTCATTGCGTGTGGTACCAGTTTTAGGCTGGTTTCCCCTAATGTTAGTGATAATGAAACTAGCTTCAACCTCTTGTTTCGCAGGGCTATTCGTAACATTTCGGTTTTTAACGAGCCAATAGCGCTATTTTACACGTCTCTGACGCGTCAAACAATGCGGCAAAAAATCAACTAACCAATTGATAATAAATGAATTAAATTCATCACCCCTGTCCCTTTCGGGAAGGTAAAAATTATCATCTCGTTATCATTATTATAACATTTATCGACGATACCTATTTGTAAAAGAGGGAAGGTATATGAAGATTTATGTGATTTCCGATCGCACTTTTAACGCTAAAGCACATTTTACCCATTGATCATGGCCTTTTTTATTAATATGATAATGATTATCATTTAATATTCAGGGTCGATAACCATGCTTTCCATGAATGCCTGGCTGCACCACCAAATTGACGAATATAAATTTCAGATTCGCGATGCCACCGTTGATTTCTATATGGCGGAAGCTCGCCTGAACCGTCCGGGAAGCAATATTGACCATTTACGCCGCTATCATAACGCCTGCATGGACATGGTTGAACTCTGTTTGAGAAATGGCGATGACGACAGCTATCTGCATGCGCTGGTCAAACTGCACAATCGGTTGATTAAAGAGATTAATAATGAAGGGCGTTGCCACCTCTTTCGAGTGCAAAGTTACTACTTTGCCCGTAACACGCTGAAGTCGATTTGCCATCAGTTAAGCATGCAAGGCTCGTGGGATAAAGCCACCGCGTTTCAGACCGACTTCGTTAAGCGCGTGCCGTTTCTCCCCTGAAGAGCAATGTTTTCTTGAGAACAGTGTTTTCTTAAGAACAATGTTTTCCCAGAACAACGAAACCAGACCGGCCAGCAATCTGGTTTCGTGCTTCATGTTTACGGCGTAATGACCGACGTCGTCAGACGCGAAATGCAGCACAGGCGATTCTGATTATCAAAAATCTCAATCTGCCACACCTGGCTACGGCGGCCAACGTGAAGCGCACGGCATACGCCCCGCACTTCCCCTTCACGCACGGCTCGCAGATGGTTGGCATTGATTTCAAGCCCCACCACCTGCTGATCGCCCTCAGAACACAGATAGCCCGCGACGGAACCCAGTGATTCCGCAAGCACGACGGACGCACCACCGTGCAATAAGCCAAATGGCTGACGCGTGCGAGAATCCACTGGCATCACCGCTTCCAGAGAATCCTCCGCGATATGGGTATAACGGATACCGACATGACCCACCATACACGTTTGGCTCGGTTCGTTGAGCTGCTCAAGCGTAACCTGTCGTTTCCATAGCATCAGATAATCTCCAGCAAGGCCTGTAGCGGATGGCGCAATGCGCTGCCTTCCATGCGTTTCACCTGGCTGCGGCACGAATAGCCCGTAGTCAGGCAGCGTTTCTGCGGTAACTTCTGCAACACCTGCTGCCAGGAAAGCGCATAGATTCCCTGCGAGTTAGCGAGGTTCTTGGTTTCATGCCCGTAGGTTCCCGCCATGCCGCAACATCCGACACTGACATTCTCCAGTTTGGCACCAAAGCGCGAGAAGATATCGGACCACTGTTTCGTGCTGATCGGCAGCGCCGTGGTTTCCGTACAGTGCCCCAGCAGATACCAGGATTCGCCAGTGGCAGGCTGCGGCGTGCTGTCTGCCAATGCCGTCACTAGCCATTCATGCACCAGTTGCACCTGAAAATCGCCACGCTTCTCGCCCAAAATTTCACGGTATTCGTCGCGATAGCACAGCACCAGCGCAGGATCGACGCCTACCATCGGCATTCCCAGTTTGGCGACGCGGTTCAGGAAATCTGCCGTCTTCGAGGCCGTTTTGGCAAAACGTTGCAGGAAGCCTTTAATGTGTTGCGCCTTCCCGTTCGGTGAGAACGGCAACAGGACTGGCTTCAGCTTCAGTTTTTCGATCAGATGGACGAAATCTGCCACCACTTGCGCATCGTAATAGCTGGTAAACGGATCCTGCACGATTAACACGTACTGCTGGCGTTTCGCTTCCGGCAACTGTTCCAACTGCTCAAGCGTGGTGTTGACGCCGCTGTGTCCTGCAAATTGCTGGCGCAGCGATGGCGATGACAACAGGGGCAAATCAACCATGCCGATCTGGCTGCGGCTCAGGTTATTCAGCAGCGGCATTTTCAGGAAGAAGTTAAACGTCTTCGGGCTGCGTGCCATCAGCGGCGCATAGCTTTCGACACCGGCAACCAGATAGTCACGCACCGGACGCAAATAGCGCGTGTGGTAAAGTTGCAGGAAGCGAGAACGGAAACCGGGCACGTCAATCTTGATAGGGCACTGAGTTGAGCAGGCTTTACACGCCAGACAGCCCGACATCGCGTCTTTAACTTCGTGCGAGAAATCGTAATCCCCTTGCTTCGCCTGCCAGGTATTGCGGGTCTTCTGGATAAAGGCTCGCAGGCTCAGTTTCTGCTGCGGCAACGCTTTCTCCAGCGCTACTGGATCGACGCCCTGCTCCGCCAGCAGGCGTAACCATTCACGCACCAGCGTCGCACGGCCTTTCGGAGAATGAATCCGGTTGCCGCTGATTTTCATCGACGGGCACATTGGGCTACGGGCATCAAAGTTAAAGCACAGACCATTGCCGTTACATTCCATCGCGCCACGGAACGCCGTACGCACCGTCAGCGGGATCGTGC
Source organism: Pectobacterium polaris (assembly GCF_002307355.1). Lineage (NCBI taxonomy): Bacteria > Pseudomonadati > Pseudomonadota > Gammaproteobacteria > Enterobacterales > Pectobacteriaceae > Pectobacterium > Pectobacterium polaris. The sequence continues at coordinate 3,973,163 of NZ_CP017481.1, forward strand.
GGTCGAACGTGCCGCGCTTGACCGCATCGACTTTCATCATCGGCGCATCCACGTCTAGCGGCGCACAAATCTTACCCGGATTAAGTCGGTTATCAGGGTCGAACGCGGCCTTGATGCGGCGCAGTTCGGCATACAGTTCTGGCCCAAAGAATTCGGGGCTGTACTCAGCGCGGAAGCCTTTACCGTGCTCACCCCACAGCAGACCGCCATATTTGGCCGTCAGCGCGACAATTTGGTCAGAAAGCTGTTTCATCAGCATTTCTTGTTGCGGGTCGCACATATCCAGCGCCGGACGAACGTGCAGCACCCCAGCATCCACATGACCGAACATGCCGTACGTCAGGTTATGGCTGTCCAGCAGCGCGCGGAACTCTTCGATGTAATCCGCCAGATGCTGTGGTGGCACGCAGGTATCTTCCGCAAACGGAATCGGCTTCGCGAGCCCTTTGCTGTTGCCCAGCAGCCCGACGGCCTTTTTCCGCATGGCATAAATACGCTCGATGCCGGCCAGATCGTTACAGGTTTGGTAACCAATCACCCCGCCTTCTCCGTTTGCCAGCAGCGTATCCAGCCGTTGACAGAGCGAGTCGACCTGCCCGTTAATCAGTGCTTCATCATCACCTGCGAATTCAACGATATTCAGGCCGAGCATTTCCTGATTAGGCACATCGGTAATCAGTTCGCTAACGGAATGCCAGACGATATCTTCGCGGGCAAGGTTTAAGACTTTGGAATCCACGGTTTCAACGGATAACGCCTTCGCTTCCACCATGAACGGCGCATTGCGCAACGCGGAGTTGAAGGAGTCGTATTTGATATTGACCAGACGACGGCTCTTCGGCAGCGGCGTGATATCGAGCTTCGCTTCGGTGATAAACGCCAGCGTGCCTTCCGCCCCAGTCAGAATACGCGTCAGGTCAAAGGTGCGGAGATCGTCGCTGAACACATGACGCAGGTCATAACCCGTCAGAAAACGATTCAGCTTAGGGAATTTGTCGATAATCAACGCGCGCTGTTCGCGACAGCGGTGCAGCACCGTATGGTAAATACGGCCGATGGCGGAATCTTCTAACGCCAGCTTCTCTGCCAGTTCTATCGGCATCGCCTGCGTATCCAGCATTTCGCCACCCAGTAGCACCGCACGCAGCCCCAGCACATGGTCTGAAGTTTTCCCGTACACCAGCGAACCTTGCCCTGAGGCATCGGTATTGATCATGCCGCCCAGCGTCGCCCGGTTACTGGTCGACAGCTCGGGTGCGAAGAAATAGCCATAAGGCTTCAGATACTGGTTAAGCTGATCTTTAATGACGCCAGCTTCGACGCGCACCCAGCCTTTCTCAGGATTGATCTCCAGAATGCGGTTCATATAACGCGACATATCGACCACGATGCCGCGATTCAGCGCCTGCCCGTTCGTTCCTGTCCCGCCACCGCGTGGAGTAAAGGTCAGCCCTGAAAAACGCGTATCGCCCGCCAGCCGTGAGAGGATCGCGACATCAGCGGTTGAACGGGGGAAAACCACCGCATCCGGCAAAAGTTGATAGATGCTGTTATCCGTTGCCATCGTCAGACGATCGGCATAATTGGTCGCCGTATCGCCTGTGAATCCATTTTTCTTCAATGCTTCCAGAAAATTAAGCACCGGCTGGACCAGCCCGGGAGATTGCGTGATCTGTGGGATCATTATTTTTTGACCCTGTCCGTACATGATGTGTTTGCCAATATGTCGTGATATGCCTGTGAAGAGCCCGATATAGCCGCTCTGTCATCGGGGACATCACGTTTTATCACATTTCGCAATCGTGTGCGCTCCCGGATCGGCAAAAACATACAGCGTGTTGGCTAATGGCCGTTTCACCAACAAAATGTTCAACACGCTGTCAAAACCCTCGGAAATATCTCATGATGGCTCGTGACTACATGGCTTCACCCAAGCAACCTCGCCTAAGCCCTTTCTTTGCTATTGAGGAACGATTCATTGAGCAAATATTCCCAGCCACCACGATTTGATCTGGCCAGAATCCTGTTCAGTCTGGTGTTTATTACCATCATGATTATTGCCTGTTTTTGGGTGGTACAGCCTTTTATTCTGGGATTCGCCTGGGCATGTATGGTGGTCATTGCCACCTGGCCGATGCTGATTAAATTTCAGGCGCTATTATGGGGGAGACGTTCTCTCGCCGTGCTCGTTATGACGCTGCTGCTCATCCTGCTATTTATTGTCCCGATTGCCGTTCTTGTGAGTAGCGTGGTGGAGAACAGTTCGGCGCTAATGAGCTGGGGAGCCAGACAGGAAAACTTTTCGCCGCCAGCGCTGGAGTGGCTGACGTCCATTCCTTTAGTCGGTGAGAAATTATTCAACAGCTGGCAGACGCTGCTGCAAAGCGGCGGCAGCGGTCTTTTCGCCAAGGTGCAGCCCTATTTTGGTAAAACCGCAACCTGGTTGGTTGCACAGGCGGCGCATGTCGGGCGCTTTCTGATGCACTGTTCCCTGATGCTGATCTTCAGCGCCCTGCTGTATTACAAAGGTGAAGCCGTTGCGAAGGCCGTGCGACATTTCGCTATCCGGCTGGGACAGGAGCGCGGCGATGCCGCTGTGATTCTGGCAGCGCAATCAATTCGCGCCGTCGCACTGGGCGTGGTGGTAACAGCCATCGTGCAGTCGGTATTAGGCGGGGTTGGTCTGGGGCTGTCTGGGATTCCTTACACCACGCTATTAACCGTGCTGATGTTTCTGTGTTGTCTGGCACAGCTAGGGCCGCTTCCGGTATTGATTCCTGCCATTATTTGGCTGTATTGGACGGGCGATAACACCTGGGGCACCATTTTACTGGTCTGGAGCTGCGTCGTTGGCACCATCGATAACGTTATCCGCCCAGTATTAATCAAAATGGGTGCCGATCTTCCTATGTTGTTGATTCTTTCCGGCGTGATTGGTGGATTGCTGGCATTTGGCATGATAGGGATATTTATTGGCCCGGTCGTCCTCGCCGTTTCCTATCGTCTGCTGTTTGCCTGGATGCGTGAAATCCCCGAACCGCAAAACATCCTTCCCGTTAATACGTCTAACACCACAGATAAAGAGTAAGACCGACAGTCACCATTTCCTCTTCCCGTGGGCGGTACGCCGCCCACGCATTCCCTCTCTTCGCATCGCTTCTCCGCCATTATCTTTCGTGCACGGTTTTGACACTATTTTTCGGTGCTATCATTCCCTTACCTTTTCAATAGGTAAAAATAGCTAATGATTAACCCTCTATTCTTAGGGATTAGTCCTAAAAATTTTGATATCATTTATCTAATGCATCAATATTATTGACAATGTAAAAACTCCGAGAGGCCAATTCTTAAAAGATAATTAACTATTAGGATGATTCTTAATGACTGAATAGGGCATAATCCATAGGATAAATACCGGAGCTAGTATTAACCTACTGTTTGTCAATGAGGTTTCCTCCTCGTCAGAGTTAGTAACGAATTGCTGTGTGTAGTCTTTGCCCATCCCCTGAGATGGGCCTTTTTTTTCCTTTCATTTGTCTTCCATTCAATTACGCTTCATCCCTTTTTTGTTACTCTCCTGTCTGCCTACCCTCAGTTCAGTTTTTCAGGAGTTTTTCATGATGCCTCTTGCCGCGAAGAGATTGCTACTCTGTGGCTTATTCAGCCTTCTGACAGCCTGCGATAATCCAACGCCTACGACACAGCGGCCTTTGTTGACCATTGAAGGCAAAACCATGGGGACGTTTTACAGCGTAAAAATTAGCGGCGACGTCACCGAAGACAAAACGCAGCTGCAACGGGAAATCGATGTCCTGCTGGAGCAAGCCAATGACGATATTTCTACCTACCGTGACGATTCAGTCCTGTCGCGTTTTAACCAGTACCGAGGAACGGATCCCCAGCCCATCAGCAATGGCATGGCGGATATCATTCTGGCCGCGCTGCGTATCGGTAAAGCCACGCACGGCGCGATGGATATCACCGTCGGCCCGTTGGTTAATCTCTGGGGATTCGGCCCACAGAAGCAGCCTACGCGGATTCCCAGCCAGCAGCAGATCGATGTAGCGCGGCAAAATGTCGGGCTGCGTCACCTGAAGCTGATCGGTGACGAAAAGGGAGAATGGATTCAAAAAGATCTCCCAGATTTGTATGTGGACCTCTCCACGCTAGGCGAAGGATACGGTGCCGACGTTCTCGCGCAGTTAATGACGCGTAAAGGGATCACCAATTATCTGGTTTCCGTCGGTGGCGCGGTTTCCAGCCGTGGAGTGAACGCCGAGGGTACGCCGTGGCGCGTGGCGATACAGAAACCCACCGATCAGGAAAATGCAGCACAGGCGGCGGTGAATTTGCAGGGGTATGCAATCAGCACATCCGGCAGCTATCGGAATTATTTTGAAGAGGACAGCAAGCGCTATTCGCACGTTATCGATCCCGAGACGGGCAGACCGATTACTCATCAGCTAGTTTCTGCAACCGTGATTGCACCAACCGCGCTGGAAGCCGATGGTTGGGATACCGGTTTGATGGTGTTGGGAACGGAGAAGGCGTTGAAACTGGCAGAACAACAGGGGCTAGCGGTTTATCTGATTACCAAAACGGATAAGGGCTTTAGCGCGGTGATGACACCACAGTTTAAATCCTTCCTGATTGCAGCACCGTAAGAAACGAAAAGGCCAACGGCAACCCCATCGCGATGAGATCGAGATACACGGGGCGACCACGAAGTGAGGCATCCCTGCGGGAACCTCATCTCCGTGTTTCCCCTAAAATCTGACATCGTCGGTTACTATGACGCCCGGCAGTCACCGAGCGTCATAGCATTCACCGTACTGATTACTTGTGCTCAGCCAGATTCAGCCAGGTTTGCACCACGGTGTCCGGGTTAAGCGACAGGCTATCGATGCCCTGCTCCATCAGCCAGATCGCGAAATCTTCGTGATCTGACGGACCTTGACCGCAGATACCGACGTATTTGCCCTGTTTCTTGGCGGCCTTGATCGCCATCGACAGCAGCGCCTTCACCGCATCGTTACGTTCATCAAACAGCGACGATACCACGCCAGAGTCGCGATCCAGGCCCAGCGCGAGCTGCGTCATGTCGTTTGAGCCGATAGAGAAGCCATCAAAGTGTTGCAGGAATTCATCGGCCAACAGCGCGTTGGACGGAATTTCGCACATCATGATGATTTTCAGACCGTCTTCGCCACGGCGCAAACCTTGATTCGCTAGTTCAGCCACCACCGCTTCCGCTTGTGCCACAGTACGCACGAATGGGATCATGATCTCGACGTTCTTCAGTCCCATCACGTTACGCACGCGTTTGACGGCTTCGCATTCCAGCGCAAAACAGGCCTTGAAGTCCGGCGACACGTAGCGACCCGCACCGCGGAAGCCCAGCATTGGGTTCTCTTCTTCTGGCTCATAGCGCTCACCACCGACCAGATTGGCGTATTCGTTCGATTTAAAATCGGACAGGCGGACGATAACGCGCTTCGGCGAGAATGCGGCTGCCAGCGTCGAAATCCCTTCCGTCAGACGACCTACGTAGAATTCCACCGGATCGTCGTAGCCCTGCATCAGCGTTTTGATCTCACGTTGCACTTCAGGAGCTTGCTGGTCGAACTCCAGCAATGCACGCGGGTGTACGCCAATCATGCGGTTGATGATGAATTCCAGACGCGCCAGACCGACGCCATCGTTTGGCAAGCAGGCAAAATCAAATGCGCGGTCAGGGTTACCCACGTTCATCATGATTTTCAGCGGCAGTGCTGGCATTTCATCAATCTGTGAACTCTTCACGGAGAAGTCCAGCAGATCCTGATAGACATAGCCCGTGTCGCCTTCCGCACAGGAAACCGTCACTTTCTGCCCTTTGCGCAAACGCTCGGTTGCATCGCCGCAGCCCACGACGGCCGGAATGCCCAGCTCGCGTGCAATAATCGCCGCGTGGCAGGTACGTCCACCGCGATTGGTGACAATCGCCGCCGCTTTCTTCATGATCGGTTCCCAATCTGGGTCGGTCATGTCGGTTACCAGCACATCGCCCGCGTTGATCAGGTGCATCTCGCTGATGTCCTGAATCACTTTCACTTCGCCCGCACCGATGCGGTGACCGATCGCACGACCTTCCACAAGCACCGTACCGCTGGCCGGCAGGTGGTAACGCTCCATCACCTGACCGTTGGAGCGAACCGTTTCCGGGCGCGCCTGCACAATATAAAGCTTGCCGGTATGACCATCTTTCGCCCACTCGATGTCCATCGGACGGCCGTAGTGTTTTTCAATCAGCAGTGCCTGACGCGCCAGCGCCTGCACTTCATCATCCGTCAGGCTGAAACGCGTCGTTTGTTCTGTCGGCACATCTTCAATCCGCACCTGCTTGCCATGTTCCTGGCTCGCGGCATACACCATACGGATTTTTTTCGATCCCATATTACGGCGCACAATCGCAGGTTTATTGTTCTGCAACGTTGGCTTATGAACATAGAACTCGTCTGGGTTCACCGCGCCCTGCACCACCATTTCACCCAAACCGTAAGCCGACGTAATGAACACAACCTGATCAAAACCGGATTCGGTATCAATGGTAAACATCACGCCCGCAGAGGCCAGATCGGATCTCACCATGCGCTGCACACCTGCCGACAGCGCCACGCCACGGTGGTCATACCCCTGATGTACACGATAGGAGATCGCACGATCGTTAAACAGCGATGCAAATACGTGCTTCACGGCCACCATCACCGCATCAATGCCCTGCACGTTCAGGAAGGTTTCCTGTTGACCGGCAAAGGACGCATCCGGCATATCTTCTGCCGTAGCGGAAGAACGCACAGCAAACGAGGCGTCTTTCTCACCGTCGGCCAGTTGCTGGTAGGCGTCACTGATTGCCTGCTCCAGCTCTGGCTGGAAAGGCGTATCAATAATCCACTGGCGGATCTGCGTACCAGCGCTCGACAGCTGGCTCAGATCGTCAATATCGGTGCGATCGAGCAGCTCATAAATGCGCTGGTTAATCCCGCTTTGATTAAGAAAATCATTAAACGCCTGCGCCGTTGTCGCAAAGCCGTTGGGAACGGCTACGCCCAATCCTGAAAGGTTGGTGATCATTTCACCCAGAGAGGCATTTTTGCCTCCCACCCTTTCAACGTCGTGCATACCGAGCTGGTTATACCAAAGGACATTACGCAAATCAGGGCCGTTATTGGACATCGAAAATAATCCTTTCTGCATACAATTAGGGTATGAAAGAGTTCGGTTGAGAATCGCCTCAACGCAATCAGGTTAGCATAGCGTTTTGATGAACATGGACAGGTGAATCGATCAACCTATGAAAAAAAACTGATTTCACGGTGAATGATTGCTTAACGCGGTAAAAATCCAATATCGTAGAAGATTAGTATTCTTTATCATGAAGATAATGAAATGGCGTTTTAATAAAAGTATTCTTTAAACGCAATTTTTGACGAGGTTAACGTGTTCGAGTTGTCTAAAATATCAACAGGGGGTTATGTGGAAAGAAGCGTATTTTATGTCTCGGACGGTACGGCCATTACGGCAGAAGTACTGGGCCATGCGGTGCTGTCCCAGTTCCCTGTGAACACGGTTAGCTATACCTTACCTTTCGTGGAAAGTGAAGCGCGCGCCAAAGCCGTGTGTGAGCAAATCAATACGCTGTATCAGCAAACCGGTGTGCGACCGCTGGTGTTTTATTCCATCGTCACCCCGACCGTGCGTAACATTATTACCAGCAGCGAAGGGTTTTGCCAGGACATCGTACAAGCGCTAGTTGCTCCCTTGCAGGAAGAATTGAACACGCCACCGACACCGATTGCCAACCGCACTCACGGTTTAACGGCCAATAACCTGAGCAAATACGACGCCCGTATCGCCGCCATCGACTATACGCTGGCGCATGATGACGGTATCTCGCTGCGCAATCTCGATCAGGCACAGGTTATTCTGCTGGGCGTGTCGCGCTGCGGCAAAACGCCGACCAGCCTGTATCTGGCGATGCAATTCGGCATTCGCGCCGCCAACTATCCTTTTGTTGCTGATGATATGGATAACCTGCGCCTGCCCGACGCGTTGAAACCTTTCCAGCACAAGCTATTCGGGCTCACCATTGATGCCGAACGGTTGGCGGCCATTAGGGAAGAGCGCCGGGGCAACAGTCGCTATGCTTCGTTGCGCCAGTGCCGCATGGAACTTAGTGAAGTTGAAGCGCTATTTCGCAAACACCAGATTAAATATCTCAATACCACCAATTATTCCGTTGAGGAAATTTCCGCCAAAATCATCGACATTCTCGGCATGAGCCGAAGAATGTACTAGTACATGAGAGATTTTTTACCCTGATGCGGTTGTAATGTGCGCCAGTTCGTTTATTGTGTGCTCCATCACTTCCCGGCATTTCGCCGCTGCGAAGCAACCTTTTAGTCGGAAACATAGCCTGAAAACGCTGTCTGAAAACACCGCCATGTTTATTCATTTCGGTGACGGCAGGTTTTCGGCTTGACCGTATTCAGAGATAAAACATGCTGCAAACAGATGAACTGCGGAGCGCGCGCATCGAGAGTCTGGTTACGCCTCAAACGTTACTCGCCAGACTCCCGATTACCCCTGCCGTTGCCGAAAATGTCACCTCGTCACGCAAAAACATTGAAGCCATTCTAACCGGTCAAGATCCCCGCCTGCTCGTCGTGATTGGCCCCTGTTCGATCCATGACACCGACAGCGCGTTAGATTATGCACGCCGTCTAGCCGCGCTGCGCACGCAGTATCAGGATCGACTGGAAATCGTCATGCGCACCTATTTTGAAAAACCGCGCACGGTGGTGGGCTGGAAAGGACTCATTTCCGATCCCGCACTTAATGGAACGTTTCAGGTGAATGAAGGGCTGGAGATTGCGCGCCGCCTGCTGCTGGACGTCAATCAGCTTGGATTGCCGACCGCGACGGAATTCCTCGATATGGTCACCGGCCAGTATATCGCCGACTTAATTAGCTGGGGTGCGATTGGCGCGAGAACCACCGAAAGCCAGATCCACCGCGAAATGGCTTCTGCGCTGTCCTGCCCTGTCGGCTTCAAGAACGGGACGGACGGTAATACACGTATCGCCGTTGATGCCATTCGTGCCGCTCGCGCCCAGCATATGTTTCTCTCGCCGGATAAGCAGGGCTTCATGTCGGTCTACAAAACGCAGGGCAATCCGTTCGGCCACATTATTATGCGTGGCGGGAAAAAGCCGAATTACCACGCGGAAGATATCGCCGCGGCCTGTGCTCACCTGCGTGAATTCTCGTTGTCCGAGCATCTGGTGATCGATTTCAGTCATGCCAACTGTCAGAAACAGCATCGCCGTCAGCTCGACGTAGCCGATGATATCTGTCAGCAAATTCGTGCCGGTTCACGCGCCATCGCGGGCATCATGGCGGAGAGTTTCTTAATTGAAGGCAATCAGCCAGCGATCAATCCTCTGGCATTGACATATGGGCAATCCATTACCGATCCTTGCCTGAGCTGGCAGGACACCGAAACGCTGCTGGCACGTCTGGCGGACGCCGTCGACAGTCGTTTTTAATCCGATATACGCTGGCACACTCACCTTCCCCCGGTAGTGTGCCAGCCGTTTTCCAGCTTTCCCGTCACTTATTCCGCTATCTCGTCGTATGTAACCGCAGTACGTAAATACCTCTTACGATTCCTCTTATTCCACTTATTAAGAAAACTTCACTTGAGGTTGCGTTTTTGTTACATGAAAATGATTCTCATTCATTGCTATGATTAATACGACAACGATTAAGGGAACGAACGAGATGCAGACGTCCATTTACCAACAATACCTCCAGGCGAAAGTTGAACATCCGCGTAAATACGCTCGCGATTTGGCTGCGCAACTCGGCATCAGCGAAGCGGAACTGACCCACGCCCGTGTCGGACACGATGCGCAGCGCCTACAGGGTGATGCCAAAGTTTGGTTAAGCGCGCTGGAGCAGGTTGGTAATACCAAGTCGATCACACGTAACGAATACGCCGTGCATGAGCATACTGGTTACTATCAGAACCAGACGCTTGATGGGCATGCGGGCCTTATCCTCAACCCACGCGAGCTGGACCTGCGTTTGTTCCTTTCTCAATGGGCTTCCGCTTTTGCGATGCGTGAAAACACCGCACGCGGTGAGCGTCAGAGCATTCAATTTTTCGATCATCAGGGTGATGCCATCCTGAAGGTATACACAACCGACACCACGGACATGGCCGCCTGGCAGCTATTTGTTGAGAAGTTTACCAGCAGCGAAAACCCCGCCTTGGTACTTCGTCCAGCAAACAGCGCAGCAGCCGAGCAGGTCGTTGCCCATAATCCTCAGCTTGAAGCGGAATGGCGTGCAATGACGGACGTGCATGATTTCTTCATTCTGCTTAAGCGCCATAACCTGACGCGCCAGCAGGCGTTTAACTCGGTTGCTGACGATTTGGCCTACCGTGTAGACAACGATGCGCTGTCACAGATTCTGTTTGCCGCGCGTGAAGATCAGAACGAGATCATGGTATTTGTCGGTAACCGTGGCTGTGTGCAAATCTTCACCGGTACGCTTGAGCGTGTAGAGCGTATGGAACAACATGCAGAGTGGATTAACATCTTTAATAAAGATTTCACCCTGCATCTGATCGAAGGCGCGATCGCAGAAAGCTGGATCACGCGTAAACCGACGGCCGACGGCATTGTGACCAGCCTCGAACTCTATGCCGCAGACGGCTCTCAAATTGCACAACTCTTTGGGCAACGTACCGAAGGCACGCCGGAACAACAGCAGTGGCGCGACCAGGTTGATGCTCTGAAACCATACAAGGATCTCGCCGCATGAAAAACTGGCTATTCCCCCTGCTATTGACACTCCCGCTGGGGGGGTCTGCTGCCGAGCGTATCGTTTCTATCGGCGGCGACGTCACGGAAATTATCTATGCGCTGGGTGCGGAGAAAGATCTGGTGGCACGCGACAGCACCAGCCTACACCCGGAAGCCGTGAAGAAACTGCCTGATGTGGGCTACATGCGTCAGCTCAACACCGAAGGCATTCTGGCGATGAAACCGTCTCTGGTGGTCGCCAGCGATCTGTCCCAACCTTCGCTCATCTTGCAGCAGGTGGCGGACAGCGGGACCAAAGTGATTCACGTTCCTGCTCAGCCTTCGCTGGATGTGGTGCCGCAGAAAATCGGCGTCATCGCACAGGCGCTGGGTAAAGACGCAGAAGGTAAAAAGCTGACGGAAACCTATCAGCAGCAGTTGGCAGCCGTCAAAACGTCACCGCTGCCGGTTAACGTGCTGTTCGTTCTCAGCCACGGCGGCATGACCGCAATGGCAGCAGGCAAAAACACCCCTGCGGACACGATTATCCGCCATGCTGGGTTGAAGAATGCCATGCAGAACGTTGAACGCTACCAACCGCTGTCGCAGGAAGGCGTGATTGCCAGCGCACCGGACCTGATTCTGATCTCCAGTCAGGGGCTGAAAACGCTGGGCGGTGAAGCGCAAGTCTGGAAATTACCCGGTCTGGAACTGACACCAGCAGGAAAGAACAAGCGTCTGTTAGTGGTCGATGATATGGCGATGCTGGGCTTTACGCTCGAAACCCCAACGCTTATGGCGACGCTGCGTCAGACAGCTGAAGCGATAAAATGACGTCACGGTTTCACCCACGCACGTGGTTGATCGCGCTGTTGTTATTGATGGTGGCACTGATGGTGGGTGCCGCCAACATGGGCGCACTGACCCTATCGCTCAAGATGTTATGGCAAACACCGCTTGACGATCCGATCTGGCATATCTGGTTGAATATCCGCGTGCCCCGTGTGCTGCTGGCGATCCTCGTCGGCGGCGCGTTGGCCTGTTCCGGCGCGATTATGCAGGGGTTATTTCGCAATCCGCTCGCCGATCCCGGCCTGCTAGGGATCAGCAGCGGTGCTGCACTCTGCGTCGCGATAACTATCGTGCTGCCGCTCGGCCTTCCCCCTCTGCTGGCGCTTTATGGCCCGATGTTCGCTGCTTTCGCGGGCAGTCTGGCGATTACCGCGATCATTTTCATCCTCAGTCGCTCCGAACAAGGTGGATTAACCCGGCTGCTGCTGGCAGGCATCGCGCTCAATGCGCTGTGTATCGCGCTGATCGGCGTTTTGACCTACATCAGCACCGACCAACAGCTGCGCCAGTTTTCGCTCTGGGGCATGGGCAGTCTCGGGCAGGCACAGTGGCCGATGTTGCTGGTTGCCAGTACGCTGACCATCCCTGCGATGATCGCGACGCTGTACTATGCACGTCGTCTGAACCTGTTGCAGCTAGGGGATGAGGAAGCACATTACCTTGGCGTCAACGTGAAGCGCACTAAGCACATTCTGCTGCTGCTCAGCTCGCTGTTGGTGGGTGTCGCGGTGGCAGTGAGCGGCGTGATCGGGTTCGTCGGGCTCATCATCCCGCACCTGATACGCTTGCATCTGGGTGCCGACCATCGCTGGCTTATTCCCGGATCTATCCTTGGCGGTGCCTGTCTGCTGCTGTTTGCCGATACGCTGGCGCGCACGCTACTTGCTCCGGCAGAAATGCCCGTTGGGCTGTTAAGCAGCCTGATTGGCGGGCCGTATTTCTTATGGCTGATCGTTCAGCATAAAGGACGGGGCAATGACTGATTCAGCGCTCGATCGGACGTTAGTCGCACGCCATTTGCGCTTTCAGACCAACGGTCGTTATCTGACGGATGACGTTTCTCTGGAATTGCACAGCGGGGAAATCGTCGCGATTATCGGTCCTAACGGCGCAGGGAAATCGACCCTGCTCCGTTTACTGACCGGTTATTTAACGCCAGATGAAGGCGAGTGCCTGTTAGCCGGACAGCCTTTCTCACACTGGCAACCCGGCGCGCTCGCCAAAACGCGTGCGGTGATGCGCCAGCATAGTGGCATGGCGTTTGCGTTTAGCGTGCGGGATGTCGTTGCGATGGGCCGCTCCCCTCATGGTCGCTACCCGAAAAATGATGATGTGATTCAGCAGGTCATGGCGCAAACAGGCTGTCTGGAACTGGCTACGCGCGACTATCGCCAGCTTTCTGGCGGGGAGCAGCAGCGCGTACAGCTCGCTCGCGTGCTGGCGCAGTTGTGGCATCCAGAACCGACGCCGGGTTGGTTGTTCCTCGATGAACCCACGTCGGCGCTGGATCTGTACCATCAACAGCACCTCTTGCGGCTGCTCAAGCAGCTTACGCGCAAACAGCCGTTATCCGTATGCTGCGTCCTGCACGACCTGAATCTGGCCGCGCTGTATGCCGACCGTATTCTGCTGTTGCATGAAGGGAAGCTGGTCGCACAAGGCACGCCCGCGCAGGTATTACAGGCGGACACGCTGACTCACTGGTATCGCGCCGATCTCAGCGTCGGTTCACACCCTGACTACACCATTCCGCAGGTTTATCTGCGGCAATAGCCAAGTCCCCCTGCTCCGGTTCAGCTGGAGCAGGAAATCTCCAGATGCTTGCCCCACTCTGGCGGTAACGCCGCCAAATCGTTATTCTCCGGCTGTTCATCAAACGGTTGGCACAGCGCCTGATGCAGACGTGCCAGCACGCTAATGTCGTCGTTTTCCGCCCGTTCAATCACCATTTGCGCCAGATAATTACGCAGAATATATTTTGGGTTCGTCGCATTCATCAGCCGACGACGTTCTTCATCACCCTGATCTTCCTGCATCAGCCTCTGGCGATAGGTCGCAAACCAGCTATCGAACGCGGCCCTGTCGATGAATTCATCACGGAGCGGCGAGTGTGATGCCTGCTTTTCGCTATCGGCCAGCAGGCGGAACGTGCGGGTGTAATCGCTGCCTTCCTGCTGCATCAAACGCAACAGCCCGACCAGCACATCATTATCCTCGGCGCTCGCGGTAAAGAGGCCCAGCTTGGCGCGCATCAGCGTACCATAGTGCTGCATCAGCGCCGGTTCATAGCGGGCAAGCGCGCGTTCCAGCGTTTCCGTGTCCATCAGCCCCGACAGCGCCTGCGCCAGACGATGCAGATTCCACAGCCCTACGGCAGGCTGATTGTCAAACGCGTAGCGCCCGCGATGGTCAGAGTGATTGCAAATGAAATCGGGTTGATACGCATCTAAAAAGCCATAAGGGCCGTAGTCGATGGTCAGTCCCAGAATCGACATGTTGTCCGTATTCATTACGCCGTGCGCAAATCCGACGGCCTGCCAGTGTGTAATCAGCCGAGCGGTACGTTCTACCACATCGCCGAACCACAGTTCATAGCGATGCTCATCGTTTTCCCACTGTGGCCAGTGACGGGCAATCACATACTCAGCCAGCTGACGCACTTTTTCCGGTTCACGTCGATAGTAGAAGTGCTCAAAATGGCCGAAGCGTACATGGCTTTCCGCCACACGCAGCAGCATCGCGCCCTTTTCTTCCTGCTCACGCTGGACCGGATGTGTGCTGGTGACAATCGTCAGCGCCCGAGTGGTGGGAATACCCAAATGATACATCGCTTCCGAAGCCAGAAATTCGCGTATCGCCGAGCGCAGCACCGCGCGACCATCTCCCATGCGCGAATACGGCGTCAGCCCCGCACCTTTGAGATGCCAGTCCATGCTGCGGCCATCCGCCAACTGTTGTTCTCCCAGCAGGATTCCGCGTCCGTCACCCAGTTGACCAGCCCACGCGCCAAACTGATGCCCACTATAAACCTGCGCCAGCGGCTCCATTCCCGGCAGCAAGCGTTCGCCGCTCCAGACGGCATCCTGTTCTGGCGTAAACCAGTCGGAAGACAGCCCGAGTTCCGCGGCCAATCCCTCACTGTGATAAAGCAGGCGAGCGCCATGCAGCGTCGTAGGCTGTAGCGCGGTGTAGAACCCCGGCAACTGGTGAAAATAGTGATTATTGAATAACGGTGTTTGCTGCATCCTGTCTCCCTAATACCACTCGGTTCAAGTGAAGAGAGCCACGCGCTCATCACACAACGACTCATGGGTAAACAGAAAGTGTAGAGGGATGGCAATCGAATTAACACGGAGGAAACGCAGGGGTATTATTTCCCTTACGTTTCCTTGTCATCGATTCGTTGAGAAAAACAGGACGCCTAGCGCAAGCTCTGCTCCAGCCAATCGGCCAGTTCCTGCAATTCGTTTTGCTGTTCGGGGAACGCGCTAATCAGTGTCTGACACGCTGCCGCCAAGGTTTCCGGGCGATACGCCGTTCCCTGTAATGCAGAAGCGAGTGCTTCTAACGGCGCGGGGTTCAGGCTATCGGTATAAATCTGCGCGCGGACAATGACGCCGCGTTCCACATCGAAATGTAATTCAACGCCGCCCCAGGTAAAGCGGTTATCGAGTAAATGCGAGAAATCCGGAGCCTGACCGAAGTTCCACTCCCAGCTACTTTGACGCGCAAACTGTTCGCTGAATCCCGGTAGGTCCGGGTAGGCAGAAGGCGAGATGATTTCTGGTTCACACTGTTCGCCGAAATAATCAAAGAAGGCCTGCGTCACCGCCTGACTAATGGCCTGGTGATCGACAGAGGGCAGCAATTCCACCAGATTGGCGACGCGGGAACGCACGGACGTAATCCCTTTTGCCTGTAGCTTCTTAACATCCGGGTTCAGATAATCGGCTAAGCGGCTGAGATCGGCGTTCAGCAGCAGCGTGCCATGATGAAAGCCGCGATCTTTAGTTTCGCGATAGGCCGAACCGGACACCTTGCGTACGCCATCCGTGGTTTCCACCACCAGATCGTTACGCCCCGACGCGCTAGCCTTTAACCCCAGTGAACTGAGTGCATCCAGCACAATCTGCGTTGAGACGCTTTTGTCGTATTCCGGCTTACCCGCCATGAAGGTAAAGCAGGTATTGCCGAGATCGTGGAAGACCGCCCCACCGCCGCTGCTGCGCCGTGCCAGCTTGATGCCATCCTCTTCCATCCGCCGCGTATTGCACTCTTTCCACGGGTTCTGGGCACGGCCAATGACTACGGTTTCCGCATTGCGCCATAAAAACAGTACCCGTTGCGTGGTGGGCATCTGGCGAAAGATGCACTCCTCAACGGCCAGATTAAACCAGGGATCGTAAGAGTCAGAGATCAATAAACGCAGAGAGGACATGAGCAGCTCCGTGCTGTAAGCATAATAAAGGGGGGAAATTAGATGCGGCGGGCCTGCCAGTACGCCCGTTTCCAGTACACGTTATCCAGCGATGAGCGGATTACGCCCTGACTGGTGGAGGCATGAATAAACTGGTCGTCTTTGTCATAAATGCCGACGTGCAGCCCACTGCTGCCGCTGCCCGTTTTGAAAAAGACCAAATCGCCCGGTAACAGGTTGTCACGGTCAACACGCTCGCCCAGTTCGGTTTGTGCTTCCGTGGTACGCGGCAGCTGCATGCCAAACCTATCGCGAAACGTCAGGTAGACGAAGCCGGAACAATCAACGCCGTTACGATCCAGCCCGCCATAGCGATAAGGTGTTCTGTACCATTGCCCCAGTTGGTCGTTTAGCTGCACCATCACCATAATCGAATCGCTCAGACGCGCGTTCGGCGGCGGATTATTATGCCGACTACTGCTACAGCCGACCAAAATCAGGCTGGCGAGGAGCAAACCATATCGTAGGGGCAAACCAGATCGTAAACGTATCATCGTGATTACCATAAAACCGCCGAGGCCATCGTCCTCTAGCGTTTGAAAATGCTAGGTATTGGATTAATTTAGCGTTTAATCGGGGTGACTGGCAAGTAAAGGCGATTTTTCCTATTTTCTGACGACGCCATTTTCTGGCTGCGCTAGGCACTGCGCGTGATGATCCAGTTTCTGCCATCGACCACGTGCCGCTGAAACGCCACACCAAACACAGGGGACAGCACCTCCGGCAGCATGACTTCCGCCGTCTCGCCCTGCGCCACCAACGCTCCTGCTGACAGCAGCCATACGCGATCCGCATGATGGGCGCTGTGGTTCAGATCGTGTGCGCAAACCACGACCGCGATGCCCAAACGACAGAGTTCACTCAGTAACGAATCCAGTGCCACCTGCTGAGCCACATCTAAGCTGTTGGTCGGTTCGTCCAGCAGCAACAGACGCGCGTGCGGATTGATCGTCGGCCAAATCTGCAACAGCGCCGCCACTAGCCGAACGCGCTGCCATTCGCCTCCCGACAGCTGCGTGAGCGGGCGCGCCAGCTTGTCGGTTAACATCAGACGTTCCGCCAGAAAATGCACCACCTTTTCAACCGCATCTTCCTGAGCCAGCGGCGGCTGATGCCGTTGCCAATACTGGAATACCGGCATCAGCGCCAGCGGCGGTTGCTGCTGTGCCAGATAGGCGCGCCGCACGGCCAGATCCGCTGCCGTATACTGCGACAGCGGCGTGCCGGCCAGACAGACTTCTCCTTCCCCCGCCAGCAAGCCAGCCGCTCTTGCCAGCAGAGTACTCTTGCCTGCGCCGTTCGGGCCGATGATGTGCAACAGTTCACCACGATGGCACTCCGCACTCGTCGGCGACAAACGCGGCAAGACGCTGGCCTGCAACAGCTGTAATTCTGGGGAAGTCTGCTGCGTCACTTATTTTGCCAGCGCCTCTTCGATCGCTTTCACGATGGTGTCATGGTCAGGTGCCATATCCGGCGCAAAACGATCAATCACGCGCCCTTCGCGATCCACCAGGAATTTTTCGAAATTCCACAGAATGTCTTCTGGGTTCTTAGGCTTACGGCCTTTATTGACCAAACGGGCAAAAAAATCACTTTTCCAGGTCCCGTTGGCTTCCGGCTGCTCGCGAATCAACACTTGGTACAGCGGATGACGGTTATCGCCATTGACTTCAATCTTGCTGAACATCGGGAACTGCACGCCAAACGTCCCACGGCAGAATTCCTGAATTTCTTCTTCCGAACCCGGTTCCTGTCCCGCAAATTCATTGGAAGGGAATCCCAGCACGACCAGACCTTTGTCGCGATAGGTTTCGTAGAGTTTTTCCAACGCGTCGTATTGTTTAGTCAGGCCGCATTGAGAAGCGACGTTGACGACTAAAGCCACCTGCCCTTTAAACGCCTCAAACGTTGTCGCTTTCCCATCAATGGTGGTTAGCGGAATAGCATGGATTTCAGTGCTCATCGTTTTGCTCCCTTCAGTGATAAAACAGAGTTGATAAACAAAAGTGGATAGAACAAGACATATCGCTACAGTCGATTACGTAATAGCAGCCAGATAAACCATGGCGATCCCAGCGTAGCGGTAACCACGCCTATCGGCAACTCGGCTGAACTCAGCGCAACGCGCGCGACCGTATCCGCCAGCAGCAGAACACCACCGCCGGCCAGCGCACATCCGGTCAATAAATAACGTTGATCGGTCAGCCCGCACAGCCGCAACATGTGTGGGATCACCAAACCAATAAACGCGATGATGCCGGCCAGCGCCACGCTCAGCCCGACCTGTATGCCCATGACCAGCACGAGAATCGTGCGCCAGCGATAGACTGGAATACCCAATTGACGCGCCTGAATCTCACCGAGCGTCAACCCGTTCAGTACCGCGCCCTGACGACTCAGCCACAGTAGCAGCGGCAAGAGCGTCAACATCAGCCAGCCGTGCCGCCAGTCAATGCCGCTAAAGCCGCCCATCATCCAGTACATCAGTTGGCGTAAATCGAGGCTGGAACTGAAGTAGACGGCCCAGGTCATCACCGCGCTACAGATAATCCCGAGCGCAATGCCGATGAGCAATAAACGGGTATTGGAAATATGACGACGGGCAAAATGGAGTAACAGAAAGGTAATCAGCAGCGCGCCAGCAATGGCGCTCAGGCTTAACATCCAGACAGGCAGCAATCCCTGCCCCAGCAGTACCGTCAGCACCAAGGCCACGCCTGCGCCATTCGCGACACCCAGCAACCCCGGTTCCGCCAGCGGATTATCAAAAACGGCCTGCATCACGGTGCCTGACATCGCCAGACTCGCCCCCACCAGCATCACGGCCAGCGTTCTGGGCAAGCGCAGCTGCCAGACAAAGAGCTGCTGAGCGTCATCCAGCCAGGCCGTCGGCCAAATCCAGCGTTCCCCCGCACACAGGCTGACGACCAGCGTGAGCACGAAAAACGCCAACAGCAGTGCCAGACTCCGACGATCGCGTCTGCACTGCTGTTGCTTTAGCTGGCTGTAATGCGGTAACTGCGTCGCGTACTTTAGCGGGATATCACCCGGCGATAATGGCTGCATTGTTCACCGTAACAAGGAATCCAGCGCAATAAAAAAGCGCAGTTAAGATAACGTATTGTCACGTATGTTAAACGATTTCGCCTGCCTTACACGCTTTTTCCTTGTTACCGCGACGCGGTCAAAAGGAATACGGCCACTACTTGGTGCTACATACCGCAATATAGTTAAGCTGGTTGCGATTGCGGCGAAAAGTATGAAACATGTTGAAGAACATGTCGCGGTTCTCTTTCTTCAGCGCATTTTTTACGATGCGCGCCGCACCCGCTACGCCTTCATCATAAATCAGCCCTTGTGGCGTCAGCAGCGTCATTGCGCCGTTATCGTAGCTAACCTTGCTAAAACCACACTCCTGAAACAGCGTCACCCAGCGCTCACGCAGCATTGGCTGAGCATGCACATTGATCGCTTTGTGCATCTGTTCTACCGCCTGCAAGGCCCCGGTATCCTTCTCGGAAAGCAGCATGATGTCGTGCGTAATCAGGCGACCACCCGGTTTCAGCACCCGATAATATTCGGCAATAATGCGGCTCTTGGCCTTGTCGGCATACATCGTCAACATGGCTTCATTAATCACCACGTCGAAGTGATTATCGGGAAACGGCAGCTCCAGCGCATTTGCCTGCATAATCGTGACCTGCGATGCCAGACCGTTCGCCGCGACATTCTCCTGCGCTTTCTGTAGCGCCACTTTATCCATATCCGCGCCGATAACCTGACAACCAAAACGACGCGCAATCTCCATCGCCGTGGTGCCCATATTGCAGGCGACTTCCAGCACAACGCTGTCCTGCTGGAACCCAGCCTGACTGAGCAGCCATTCAGTTGCCTTTCGGCCGCCGGGGCGCAGACGTTTTTTCCCTAAGCGGGCTAAAAATTTATGTCCTGCTTCATGATCGCTCATACTGTCACTCCTTAATTCGGTGTTAACGCGGTAGCCGTTTCGCGCTTAATGGAATAGTGCTTAATGGAATAGCGCTTAGTTGGTTTTCAGCGTCTTCAACATCGTCAGCAACATACGTGACGACTGCTGCGCATCAACGGCATGCGGAACATTGGCTGGCATACGCACCAGCGTGCCGGGCTGCGCGACAACCGGCTCACCACCAATCGTCAGCAATAATTCACCTTCAAGTACCATAACCAGTGCATCATAAGGGGCACTGTGTTCGCTCAGCCCCTGCCCCTGATCGAAGGCAAACAGCGTGACATTGCCGCCGTCGGTACGGGCCAACACGCGACTGGCAATACCGTGTTCGGTTGGGGTAATCAATTCATGGAGAACCAGCGCCTGTGCCGCTGGAAGGGTATTTTCTTTCATGGAAACTCTCCGCTATTCTCGATTCAGCGCGCCGTGATTTTGCTTGCTGAATTCATGCAAGTGATTATTATTTTCATTTACTAGCTTGATGGTAATACCAGCCTCTGGGAGGGCAAATGACATTTGTCAAAAAAGCGCTATCGCCCGATGAATACGGCGAGGTGCTGTTTCAGCATGACTGGATGCGCGGTGAACCCAACGATGTGGTGTGTGAGCTATTGGCAAAAAGCGAGCGTCTGTTTTTCCGTCAGGATGATGTTCTGTTTCGCGAAGGCGACAAAATGCAGCACTGTTTGCTGGTTGAAGCAGGAAAATTACAGGCTTTTCGCCATACCTATGGCGGCGATGAGAAGATTTTCGGGCAGTTTGAACGCGGAGAGTTTGTCGCCATCGCCGCGGTGTTTATGGATCACGGCCGCTTCCCGATGAATATCCGCGCACAGAGCGATGGCCACACGCTGATGATCCCACGGCAGGATATTCATCAGTTTTGCTTGCAGCGCCCGGAGCTGGCACTACGTCTGCTCAACTATCTGGGCAAGAAGCTCTACTCGACGATCAACCAAATCGATTGGCTGACGTCCAGCTCCGCACCACAGCGTCTGGCAGATTACCTGCTGCGCCAGCACCACATTCAGCAAACTCAGCAACTGACATTACCGGTGAGTCGGGGCCAGCTCGCGACGTCATTAGGGATGCGAAGTGAAACATTGAGTCGATTGATGTCCGACTGGAAGCGGCAAGGCCACATTACCTACCGGGGTCATCAGGTGGAATTGTGCGATTTGAATTATCTGAAAGCGCTGGCGGCAGAGGCCCGACGGACATTCTGATCGATCTAACCCTTTGTTGATTCAAGCACAACGGGGGATAGAACAATTTTGGATATACTTTTTGACAATTGTCATTCCCACATCATCACATTATCAACTAGGCTTAGCTTACATTAATGAGAATAGCTCTCATTAACATAATTATCTCATTCATCTTGTGATGAGATACCGTGAGGGTAACGCTATGCTAGGCTTTTTCCGACGAACCTTATCGCTTCATGGAACACGGTCGCTTCATGGAACATCATCACGCCATGACAGCCAACAGCCGCCACATCCGCAGGTGGACTCGCCGACAGAAACCGCTGCGCATACTCGCTGTAGCGAGAGTGAATATTGTTTCTTTAACCACGCTGCGATGTTGCCCTTCGATCAGCTTGATGAATGTTGCTGCAGCAACGATCGGCAAGAGAAAACGCCATCCTCATACGATTCATGACGTTTTCTCTTTTTGCGGGCGCTTAAAATTTTTTGTGGACGCTTAAAACTTAATGCTTTGACCGCGCGTCAACCAGGCAGCGACAAATTCTGGCACCACGGCGCTGGCGGGGCCGTACATTTTTTCATCAAACTGGCTTTCTACCTGACTCGGTTCCAGATTCAGTTCCAGCGTGTAGGCACCGTGCGAATGAGCCTCATGGACAAAACCGGCAGCAGGATAGACATGCCCAGACGTGCCAATCGCAATGAAGTAATCGGCCTGCGACAGCGCATGGTAAATCTTATCCATGTGCAGCGGCATTTCACCAAACCACACCACATGCGGGCGTAACGGCGCGGGAAATTGGCAGCAGTGGCAGCGTTCGCCGACGGCGAGATCGTCCGGCCACTCAAAAATCTGTCCACTTTGGGTACAGCGTACTTTCAGTAGCTCACCGTGCATATGAATGATGCGCTTGCTGCCAGCACGTTCATGCAGGTTATCGATATTTTGCGTAATCAGCAGGAAGTTGTCTTCCAGCATTGCTTCCAGATTCGCTAATGCCAGATGCGCAGCATTGGGTACAATTTCCGGCTGCTGTAGCTGACGACGACGGGCGTTATAAAATTCCTGCACCAGCTCGGGGTTACGCTGAAAGCCTTCGGGCGTCGCAACATCCTCAACGCGGTGCTCTTCCCACAGGCCATCGGCCGCACGAAAGGTACGGATGCCCGACTCTGCTGAAATACCTGCGCCCGTCAGTATCACCACGCGCGGTTTTTTCACTTCGCTTGCTGCCAGATAATCACGATGGAAAATACGCGCACGAAGACGCTGTTGCCGCATACGCTTTCCCTTATGAAATCGCCCTAATCGTTGACGCGTATACATACTTTCTCCAGCTAGTTATCCATTAAGTGTAGCAACGCCGCACCACGTACGCCGCCCGCATCGCCATGACGCGCTTTCTCTATACGTGGCAGTTTCGCAATCGGTAAAAGTCGTGAAGGAAGGCGCGTCGGCAGAATTTGATAGATTTCATCAAAATTCGACAGTCCACCGCCCAACACCAGCAGGTGCGGATCGAACAGGGTCAGCAGATTGCCCAGACAGGCCGCCAACAAATCCATAAAGCGATCGACAAACGCCTGCGCCTTTTCTTCTCCGCCGCGATAGTGTCGGATGATGGTCACGGCAGGCAGCGCTTCACCATACAGATGCTCATACAGCCATTCAAAACCGCGACCAGAAATATAATTCTCGATACAGCCTGATTGACCACAGCCGCACTTCACGCGGGGAATATCCACGCCGATGATATCCAGCGCGTCGGACGGCAGACGGAGATGGCCGAACTCGCCCGCGATGCCGTTGCGCCCGTCGACCGGACGCCCGTTAATCACCAGACCACCGCCCAGCCCCGTGCCTAAAATCATGCCCAGCACGATAGGATAGGAACGAAATTCCGCATCCCAGGCTTCCGACAGCACAAAGCAATTAGCGTCGTTACTGATGCGAATATCCCGCTGCAAACGCTGCGACAAATCCGTACGCAGCGGTTTTCTCATCGTCGCAGGCAGGTTAGCGGTGAATAGTGCACCGTCGTTACCTGTCTCCATGCCCGGTACGCCGAGACCGACTTTCCCCTGCATACCAACCTGAGCATCGGCTTCATGCACCAGATTGACCAGCGTCGAGAGTAGATCATCATAATTATTGCGCGGCGTCGGCACCCGCTTTTGCCACACCTTGTTCAACTCCGCGTCGAACACGCCCAGCTCAATTTTCGTGCCGCCCATGTCAAAACCGTAGTACATGACTGCTCCTTAGGGTGTGATCGCTTTCCCACACGATAGGGAATATCCCCGTCATATCTCAAGCCGCATGTGCGTTGGCTTGGCTTACTGTCCGCTCAACACGCGAGCAGGATCAATCCGGCTGGCGCGTCGTGCCGGATACCAGCTGGCAATCAAACTCAGCACCAGCGATGTGCCTAATACGATAAAGACGTCCATCAGATGCAATTCCGATGGCAGGAAATCGATAAAATAGATGTCGCCGGACAGCAGTTTATGGCCGATGAGTGCCTCAATACCGCGAATAATTGGCGTCAGTTGCAAGGTCACAATCACGCCAATGACAGCGCCTATCACGCTACCCAGCAGCCCAGCCAATAGCCCGTACCAAATAAAGATAGCCCGAATCAGCCCGTCTGGAGCGCCCAGCGTACGCAAGACCGCAATGTCGCTACTTTTGTCTTTCACCGCCATCACCAGCGTTGACACAATATTAAAACAGGCCACACCAATCACCAGGATCATCGCCAGATACATGATGGTTCTCACCATCTGGATGTCTCGGTACATATAACCATAGGTGCCAATCCAGCTGCGAATAGAGACATAAGCATTCGTGACTTCGCCCGCATCGCGCACCAGCTTATTGGCAGAGAACACATCGTTAGCCTTGATGGCGATCCCCGTTACGCTCTGCCCCATGTCCAGATATTGCTGGGCATCCGCCAACGGAATCAGCGCTAAGCCGTGATCGAGCTGGCCACTCAGCTGTAAAATACCGCTGACGTGCAACCGGATGCGTTTCGGCTGCATCAGCTTCATTTCCGGGTCGCTGTTCGGGATCATCACCGTGACCCAGTCGCCTTCCACCACATTCAGCGCCTTTGCCACGCCCTGACCAATAATGACCTGCTGTTCACCCGCGCGGAACCGCTGCCAGGCGTCATTCAACACATAGTTGGGCAGCGCGCTAAGACGTTTCTCCTGCTGTGGATCGACGCCTTTTACCTGAACCGCCTGAAGTTTGGCACCGTTCTCCAGCAGTCCGGTGAAATTGATATAAGGTGCCGCAGCCGCAACGCCGGGCACCTGTTCTATTTTCGGAAGAATGTCCTGCCAGCCGTCGAAAGGCTGATTGACCGGTGCGATCTCACCATGCGGAACCACGGCCAAAATGCGGTTATTCAGTTCACGTTCAAAGCCATTCATCGCGCTCAGGCCAAGAATCAACACCGCTACGCCGAGGGCAATCCCGAGCGTCGAAATGACCGAAATCAGCGAAACCATGCCGCCACGCCGACGGCCGCGGCTAAAGCGCAGGCCAATCAGCAACGAGAGCGGAGGAAATCTCATTGCCGCGCTCCCATCAGGGTCAGTTCCTGCTGCAACTGACCGTCGCGCATTTCCAGTTGGCGGTTCAGTCGGCTAGCCAGTTGCAGGTCATGCGTCACCACCAGAAAGGCTGTGCCCTGACGGACGTTCAGTTCTCCCAGCAGTTCAAAAATGGTGTCGGTCGTACGCTGATCGAGGTTACCGGTTGGCTCATCTGCCAATACCAGAGACGGGCTATTCACCAACGCTCTGGCAATGGCGACACGCTGTCGTTCACCGCCGGACAGCTCTGATGAACGGTGGTGGCTGCGTGCTTCCAGCCCAACAGCCGCCAGCATTTCGCGGGCTTTATCCTGCGCCTGTGACGTCGGCACTTTACCAATCAGCAACGGCATTGCTACGTTTTCCAACGCGGTAAAATCCGGCAGCAGATGGTGGAACTGATAAATAAAGCCCAGCTCGCGGTTGCGTAAATCCGATTTTGCCGCCGCTGAAAGCGTATTCAGCGGCTGGCCTTTAAAGATAACCTCACCTGATGTCGGCGTATCTAACCCGCCCAGCACATGCAGCAACGTACTTTTGCCCGAGCCAGAACTCCCGACGATGGCCATCATCTCGCCGCTGCTCATTTCGAATGAGACATCACGTAACACGTCGGTAGACAGCTTGCCGTCCTGATAGCGCTTCGACAGGTTAGTACACTGCAATAACGGTAAATCACTCATAACGTAAAGCCTCAGCGGGTTGAACGGCGGCAGCGCGCCATGACGGGTAAAGTGTCGATAAGAGGGCAATGACCATCGCAGAAATGGCGATGGTCACGACCTGCATGGGATCAATATCTACAGGCAACGCGGCACCATCCAGCAATACGCCCAATATCGGCATCAGCGTATTCAGTTGGCTGGCCAATAACGTCCCCAGCAATGCCCCTAACAACGCGCCAATCACGCCAGCGCTCCCCCCTTGCACCATAAACACCGCCATAATCTGACGTTGAGTCAGCCCCTGCGTTTGCAGAATGGCGACTTCTCCCTGTTTTTCCATCACCAGTAAACCCAGCGAGGTAATAATATTGAATGCGGCCACGGCGACGATCAGGCTGAGCAACAGCCCCATCATATTTTTCTCCATGCGTACGGCTTGGAACAGCTCACCTTTACGCTCACGCCAGTCTTTCCAGACCGTACCTTCCGGCAGCGTTTGCGTGCTCAGCGTATCGACCGACAGCGGCTTTTCCAGCCACAAACGCCAGCCGGTAATCTGGTTCGCGGGGTAGCGCATCAGCCGTGAAGCATCCTGCTGGTTCACTAAGAGTTGGTAGCTATCCACTTCGCTGTTCGCGGCAAAGGTGCCGGCAACGGTGAAAATACGCTGGCTGGGGATACGGCCCATCGGCGTCAGTTGGCTGGCGCTGGTTACCATCATGCGAATTTGATCTCCAGCTTTAACACCCAGCTGTGCGGCCAGTTTATCGCCCAAAATGGCCTGATACTGACCGGATTGCAGTTGCTGCTGTTTGACGTTAACCAGATAGCGTGACAGCGGTTCCTGTTCGTCAGGATCAATGCCTAACATCACGCCCACCGCAACGCTGCGGGCGCTTTGTAGCACCACATCGCCCGTCGTCAGCGGCGCAACGCGCGTTACGCCTTCCAGCGAGTCTAAGGAGGATGCAGGAATCAACGCCGGGTTCAGCGAACCTTGTGGCGTAGAGATAACTGCCTGAGGCATCACGCCCAGAATATTGCCTTCCAGTTCGCGCTCGAAGCCATTCATCACGGAAAGCACGGTGACCAACGCCATCACGCCCAGCGTGATGCCAATGGCGGATAACCAGGAGACAAACCGGCCGAAGCGGTCTGATGCACGCCCACGCATGTAACGCAGGCCAATAAATAAAGCGACAGGTTGATACATGAAATCCGTCTGGATAAGGTTGCCAAAGCAAAGTGATCAAGGATAATAAAGGGTAGTACTGCTTTATGGAACCCTAACACCCTCACTCTACGGCTTTTTCTTATTCCTGGCCGGATGCAGGGAGGCGAGACCCGATAATCAGATGATGCCTGAAAATTACCGTTATTCGCTGCCGCCCAAAGCGGGTGAGCAGCGCCTGCTGGGCCAGTTAACCGGCGCTGCCTGCGCCGTTGAATGTGCAGAAATCATTGAACGCCACGCCGGGCTAGTGGTGCTTATCGCGCCGGATATGCAAAACGCTCTGCGATTGCGTGATGAAATTCAGCAATTTACCGACCAGCACGTCACCACCCTGCCTGACTGGGAAACGCTGCCCTACGATAGTTTTTCTCCGCATCAGGAAATTATTTCGACCCGCCTTTCCACGCTCTATCAATTGCCCAACATGACGCGCGGCGTTCTGATTCTGCCGGTCAACACGCTGATGCAGCGCATTTGTCCGCACAGTTTCCTGCACGGCCATGCGTTGGTGTTGAAAAAAGGCCAGCGCCTCTCGCGCGATAAGCTGCGTTCGCAATTAGAACAGGCGGGCTACCGCAGCGTCGATCAGGTCATGGAACACGGTGAATATGCCACGCGCGGCGCGCTGCTGGACCTATTCCCCATGGGGAGCGAAGAGCCCTACCGTATCGATTTCTTTGACGACGAAATCGACAGCCTGCGTCTGTTCGATGTGGATACGCAGCGCACGCTGAATGAAGTGCCGCACATTAATCTGCTGCCCGCCCACGAATTTCCGACCGATAAAACCGCCATCGAACTTTTCCGCAGCCAGTGGCGCGAGCAGTTTGAGGTGCGACGCGATGCCGAGCACATTTATCAGCAGGTCAGCAAAGGCGTCTGGCCTGCCGGGATCGAATACTGGCAGCCGTTATTCTTCAGTGAACCGCTGCCGTCGCTGTTCAGCTATTTCCCGACCAACACGCTGATCGTCAACACGGGCAATATCGAACAGAGCGCCGAGCGTTTCTGGCAGGATATTCAGCAGCGCTTTGAAAGCCGTCGTGTCGATCCGATGCGTCCGCTGCTGCCATCGGATTCACTCTGGCTGCGCGTAGACGGTCTGTTCACGGAGCTGAAAGCGTGGCCGCGCGTGCAATTAAGAACCGATACGCTGCCGGAAAAAGCCGCCAACGTGAATCTGGCCTATCTGCCGCTGCCGGAGCTGGCGATTCAGCATCAGCAGAAATCCCCGCTGGACGCGCTACGCCGTTTTATCGAACAGTTCGAAGGCCAGATTATTTTCTCCGTCGAGAGCGAAGGCCGACGCGAAACGCTGCAAGAGCTGTTGGCGCGTATCAAACTGAATCCGACACTCATCAACACGCTGGAGCAGGCTCAGGAGCGCGGCACTTACCTGATCATCGGTGCCAGCGAACACGGTTTTATCGACACGCTGCGTCAGCGTGCGTTGATCTGCGAAAGCGATCTGCTGGGTGAGCGTGTCAGTCGCCGCCGTCAGGATAGCCGCCGCACGATTAATACCGATACGCTGATCCGCAATCTGGCGGAACTGCGGCCGGGACAGCCCGTCGTCCACCTCGAACACGGCGTTGGCCGCTATGCTGGGCTGACCACGCTAGAAGCGGGCGGCATCAAGGCCGAATACCTGATTTTGACCTATGCAGGCGAAGACAAGCTGTACGTTCCTGTTTCCTCGCTGCATTTGATCAGCCGCTATGCGGGCGGTGCCGATGAGAATGCGCCGCTGCATAAACTGGGTGGCGATGCCTGGTCACGCGCGCGGCAAAAAGCGGCAGAAAGAGTGCGCGATGTCGCCGCCGAGCTGCTGGATATTTATGCCCAGCGTGCGGCGAAAAGCGGCTTTGCGTTTAAGCATGATAAAACGCAGTATCAGCTTTTCTGCGAAAGTTTCCCCTTCGAAACCACGCCCGATCAGGCTCAGGCTATCAACGCCGTGCTGAGCGACATGTGCCAGCCGCTGGCGATGGATCGTCTGGTGTGTGGCGATGTCGGCTTTGGTAAAACCGAAGTGGCGATGCGCGCCGCGTTTTTGGCAGTTGAAAACCATAAGCAGGTTGCCGTTCTGGTGCCAACAACGCTGTTGGCGCAGCAGCACTTTGACAACTTCCGCGATCGCTTTGCCAACTGGCCGGTGAAGATTGAAATGATCTCCCGCTTCCGCAGCGCGCGTGAACAAACTCAGGTGCTGAAAGAAACGCAGGAAGGCAAAGTCGATATTCTGATTGGCACCCATAAGCTGTTGCAGAGCGACGTGCACTGGCGTGATTTAGGGCTGCTGATTGTGGACGAAGAGCACCGCTTCGGCGTGCGGCACAAAGAGCGGATCAAAGCGATGCGGGCGGATGTCGATATCCTGACGCTGACCGCTACGCCAATTCCGCGTACGCTCAACATGGCCATGAGTGGAATGCGCGATCTGTCGATCATCGCCACGCCGCCCGCCCGTCGTTTAGCGGTGAAAACCTTCGTCCGCGAATATGACAATCTGGTGGTGCGTGAAGCGATTCTGCGTGAAACTCTGCGCGGTGGGCAGGTGTATTACCTCTATAACGACGTCGAAAATATCGAGAAAGCCACCCAGCGGCTGGCAGAGTTGGTGCCGGAAGCACGCATCGCGATCGGCCACGGTCAGATGCGCGAACGCGAGCTGGAACGGGTCATGAACGACTTCCACCACCAGCGTTTTAACGTTCTGGTATGTACCACGATCATCGAAACGGGGATCGATATCCCGAGCGCTAACACCATTATCATCGAGCGTGCCGATCACTTCGGTCTGGCACAGCTGCACCAGTTGCGTGGTCGCGTCGGGCGTTCCCACCATCAGGCTTACGCCTACCTGCTGACGCCGAATCCTAAAGCGATGAGCACCGATGCGCAGAAGCGTCTGGAAGCGATTGCCTCATTGGAAGACCTCGGCGCCGGTTTTGCGTTGGCAACGCACGATCTGGAAATCCGTGGCGCAGGCGAACTGCTCGGGGACGATCAGAGCGGACAAATGACCAGCGTCGGTTTCTCGCTCTATATGGAACTACTGGAAAGCGCCGTCGAGGCTCTGAAAGCGGGTCGGGAGCCATCGCTGGAAGATCTGATCAACAGCCAGACCGACGTCGAACTGCGTTTGCCTGCCCTGCTGCCTGACGATTTCATCCCCGACGTCAATACGCGCCTGTCGTTATACAAACGTATCGCTAGCGCGAAAACCACCGCCGAGCTGGATGAGTTGAAGGTCGAACTGATCGATCGCTTCGGTCTCCTCCCCGATGCAAGCCGCTATCTGTTGCAGATTGCCGCTTTGCGTCAGCAGGCACAGGCGCTGGGTATTCGCCGTATTGAAGGGAATGAAAAAGGTGGATTTATCGAATTCAGCGAGCAAAATCGCGTCGATCCGTCCCATCTTATCGGCCTGTTACAGCGCGATCCGGGCACCTACCGTCTTGATGGCCCAACTCGCTTGAAATTCATGAAGGATTTGAGTGACCGTCCGCAGCGCATCGAATTTATCGGTTCACTGCTGGGGAACATGGCGCAGCATACGCTGGCGGCGTAACTCGCTTTCAACATAAACGGGAACCTGCGGGTTCCCGTTATTTTATGAATTCATATCGACATTCATCGGCATTGTGAATTAGAAATCAAGAATACTTCTTCGCACCTGTAACAATTCGGTGGCTCTTTCGCGAACCATGCGTACCTTCATGTCGTAGGTTAACACTTGCCAAGTTCCTTCTACTTTCTCATCTTTTTTCTGCCCGTCCATCGCTTCGAATTCCCAATACGTATTTTCTGCTGCCTCAATATAGGCATCGCGGTATTGAATCCAGGCGTCTTGTGATTTTTTCAGCGAGTCTTTAACCGTTTGCGACTTATCCCGCATCAGCGATTGGTACTGCTGATTCATAATCACTTCCCATCCCTGATAAGCGGCCTCAAAACAAGCTTTACTCTCGGAAATCGCTTGAGCTGACGCAGTACAAGTAATGAGTCGATCATCAGGTGACTCGTTAGTGTTATTCGCACCGTGAGCCGAAGACACCATGGCCAGAAGTGTTACAAGTATTGCCTTTTTCATTTTATTCACCGTTCCTTCTTAGTGTTTTTTCCATTATTAACTGCTATATCAACGCATTATCATTAACCAATATATCCGCCTTTACAAGCACCGTCGTAACGCAGTAAAGTCGCCACCCTTTTTATGGTCCGCCATCCTTGGCGGCCTCCCTTCCGGGCCGTCGCGGGTGCGACGTTAAAAATGTCTCCCGGAAAATTTCTATGGCATGGGCCTCACTATGTTTATCGGTTTTGACTACGGTACAGCCAACTGTTCAGTGGCGGTTATGGATGCAGGAACGCCACGGCTCCTGTCGCTGGAAAATGGCTCGCCTTATCTTTCTTCCCTGCTGTGCGCGCCCGTGCGCGAAGCGGTTAGCGAGTGGTTATGGCGACACCATCAGGTCAATGCTGAGGGTGAGAACGCGCTGCTGCTGAAGCGCGCCATCAGCTACAACCGCGAAGAAGATATTCGCGTGCAGCCTGATAGCGTGAAATTCGGACGTGATGCGTTGCGCCACTATATGGATGACCCGGAAGAGACGTGGTTCGTTAAATCACCGAAGTCCTTCCTCGGTGCCGTCGGGCTGAAAGCCCAGCAGATTGCGCTGTTTGAAGATCTGGTCTGCTCCATGATGCTGCACATCCGCACGCAGGCGGAAAGCCAGCTTGATCAGCCTATTCGTCAGGCCGTCATCGGCCGCCCGATTAACTTTCAAAGCATCGGCGGCGAAGAAGCCAACCAGCAGGCGCAAGGCATTTTAGATCGTGCGGCACACCGTGCCGGGTTTGAAGACGTCGTCTTCCAGTTTGAACCCGTGGCCGCTGGGCTG
This sequence comes from Pectobacterium polaris, assembly GCF_002307355.1. Classification (NCBI taxonomy): domain Bacteria; kingdom Pseudomonadati; phylum Pseudomonadota; class Gammaproteobacteria; order Enterobacterales; family Pectobacteriaceae; genus Pectobacterium; species Pectobacterium polaris. The sequence continues at coordinate 4,004,962 of NZ_CP017481.1, forward strand.
GATTTCGAATCCACGCTGACGAAAGAAACGCGCGTGCTGGTCGTGGATATCGGCGGCGGAACCACCGACTGCTCCATGCTGCTGATGGGCCCAGAGTGGCATAAGCAGCATGAACGTTCACAAAGCCTATTAGGGCACAGCGGCTGCCGCGTTGGCGGTAACGATCTGGATATCATGCTCGCGTTCAAACAGCTGATGCCACTGCTTGGTATGAATAGTGAATCGGAAAAAGGCATCGCTCTGCCACTCATGACCTGGTGGAATGCGGTTGCGATTAACGATATTCCGGCGCAAAAAGAGTTTCATAGCACCGCCAGCCGCGCGTTAATCAACGAAATGATCCGCGATGCCCGTCAGCCCGAACTGGTAAAAAGACTGCTGACCGTCTGGCAACAGCGCCTAAGCTACCGTCTGATTCAACTGGCGGAAGAGAGCAAGATTGCGCTGTCCAATCAGTCGGAAACGGCAGCCGATTTGCACTTTATCGAATCGGGTCTGGCAACGCGCATTCATGCTGATGAACTCAATGCCGCCATCGAGAATCCGCTCATGCGTATTCAGCAACAGGTGACGCTGGCGCTAGAAACCAGTCAAACCCGCCCGGAAGTGATCTACCTGACCGGCGGTAGCGCCCGTTCTCCGCTGCTGCGTCAGGCTATTCAGCAGTTACTTCCTGATATTCCTATCGCCAGCGGCAACGATTTTGGTTCCGTTACCGCCGGACTGGCGCGCTGGGCAGAGATTATTTTCCGTCGTTAAGCCAAAGACGGGACGCCAACCACGTGTCTCGTCAGGCTATTCTTTTGATCGCTACCGTGGCTTGACTAATAACCCACGCAGCAGCAACTCCAGCGCGGCTACACCTTGTGCCAGCCGCGCATTTCCATCCTCTCCGTCCGCTATCCAGAACGCCGCTTCGGCCAGACTGCCGTAGATTAACGATGCCAGCGCCTGTGGATCGGCATCAGCCACCACGCCCTGTCGGATAAGGTTATCGATCAGCCGCTGCATCGACTCAACGCAATGGCGCTGTGAATCTGGTGACGCGCCCCCAGCACCGCTCGGGCATCACGCAGCACAATGCGCTGAATCTCCGGCTCCAGCGCCATTTCCAGATAAGCGCGGCAGCGGCGACGAAAACCGTCCCAGCCATCCTCGGCGGTGTCGGAGATGACTTGCAGTCGTGCGTCCATCTCGGCATCGATCTGTTCCACTACTGCCGCCAACAATCCCTTCTTGTCACCGAAATGGTGATAAAGCGCCCCACGGGTCAGGCTCGCCTGTGCGGTGAGATCGTCCATTGAGGTGTCAGCATAGCCGCGTTCGCTAAAGACCTTACGGGCGGTCGCCAGCAGCGTAGCGCGAGTTTCTTCCATTTCAGCACGAGTACGACGAACCATCGACACATCCTTACATACACATCGTATGATTATTTACATTCATTCCGTATGAATATATGCTTTTATTCATACGCTCTGTATGTATTGTCGCTGTACCACCGTGCGGTGGCAAGTGGATTCACTTTGGAGAATGAGATGGTCAATCCTTATCGAGAACTTTTCGCTGCGCCCGGCACCAAGGGCTTTGCGCTGGCTGGCCTGTTGGCGCGGATTCCGCTGCCCATGACGGGCATTGGCATTATCACCATGCTGTCGCAGCTACGTGGCAGTTATGCGCTAGCGGGTGCTGTCTCCGCCACCTTTGTGTTGACCTACGCGCTGCTGTCACCGCAGATCTCCCGTCTGGTCGATCGCCACGGGCAAGGCCGCGTGCTACCGATTGCAACCACTATCAGCGCGATCGGCATGCTGCTTCTGCTCGCCAGCACCTGGAGGCAAGCACCCGACTGGAGCTTATTCATCGGTGCCTTGCTGGCCGGTTTCATGCCCAGCATGTCCGCAATGGTAAGAGCGCGCTGGACGGCCATCTATCGCGGTCAGCCTCGTTTACAGACCGCTTACTCGCTGGAGACGGTACTCGATGAAGTCACCTTTATCGCCGGGCCACCGCTGGCTGTCGGGCTATCCGTCGCGGTGTTTCCTCAGGCTGGCCCGCTGGCAGCGGCGCTCTTGCTGATTGTCGGCGTGTTTGCTCTGGTGACACAGCACAGCACCGAGCCGCCAGTAGAAGCGCAGGATGTCCGCACGGATCGTTCGGGGTCGGTGATCAAACAGGCGAATGTGCGTTTGCTGGCACTGTTGATGGTCGCGATGGGCGTCATCGTCGGCACTGTGGATATCGTCAGCGTGGCCTTCGCCGAACAGTATGGTCAGCCGGCGGCGGCCAGTCTGGTGTTGTCGGCTTATGCGGTCGGTTCATGCTTGGCCGGGCTGGTGTTCGGCGCTCTCAAGCTGCGAACCGCATTGCATCAGTTGTTATTGCTGGGCGGTTTAGCAACGGCAGCAACCACGTTGCCTCTACTGCTGGTTGGCAGCATTCCCGCGCTAGCTGCGGCCGTGCTGATCGCCGGGCTGTTCTTCGCCCCCACCATGATCGTGGCAATGTCGCTGGTCGAACGTCTGGTTCCCGAGCATCGTCTTACCGAGGGCATGACCTGGCTGCTGGCGGGGCTGAATATCGGCGTGGCGCTGGGCGCTGCGCTATCAGGCTACGTTGTTGACGACAGCGGTGCCCGAGCCGGATTCGCCGTTGCGCTATGCGCTGGCGTGTTGGTGCTGCTGGTTGCGCTGTGGGGATATCAACGCCTGCGGACGATTCCTCCTCTTCCCCATGCCGTTTGACGGTTACATCGCCTGCTTCCCCCTGTTAAGGACTGAACCATGAACACGTCTTCCTCTATCCCTCTAGGTGCTGCTGCACAGCATTCCTGGCTGGCCGTCGTCGCCGTCGGCCTTGCGACCTTCTCTGTCGTCACGACAGAAATGCTTCCGGTCGGCTTGCTAACACCGATTGCCGATACGCTACAGACTTCTACCGGAACCGCCGGCCTGATGATTTCACTCCCCGCGCTGCTGGCTGCGCTATTCGCCCCGTTGGTGGTGATCGCATCCGGCGGCATGGATAGACGCAGGATCCTGTGCGGACTGCTGACGCTGCTGGTTATCGCCAACATTGCCTCGGCATTGGTACCAGACATCGGTTGGATGCTGGCTGCACGCGTGCTGGTCGGTTTCTGTATGGGCGGTATCTGGGCGATTGCTGGTGGTCTGGCGGCACGACTCGTTCCCGAGCACGCCATCGGTCTGGCGACATCCATCATCTTTGGCGGTGTCGCAGCGGCATCTGTGCTGGGTGTGCCGTTCGGCGCACTGATTGGCGATCTCGCTGGGTGGCGCTGGGCCTTCGGTTGCATGGCTGTGTTTTGCGGGCTGGTGCTAGTGCTTCACCTCGCGGTTATTCCTGCCTTGCCCGTTGCCCATTCGGTCACCCTACGCCAGTTCGGCGAACAGTTGAGCAACCGTAAGCTGCAAGTTGGGCTAACCCTGACGCTATTGCTGGTAGCCGGACACTTCATGGCCTTTACCTTCGTGCGGCCGCTGCTGCTATCGGTGTCGGGATTCGATGCCCGATGGATCGGCGCACTGCTGTTCGCCTATGGCATGGCAGGCATCATCGGCAATTTTCTGGCAGGTATCATCACAGCGCAGCGTACGGCGTTAACCTTGATGGCGATCACATTGGGGTTGTTGTTGACTCCGATTCTGTTCCTGACCATCGGGGGCTCGCATTTTGGCGGCGGTGTGGCGCTGCTCGTCTGGGGATTGGCCTACGGCGGCGTGTCTGTCGGTTTGATGACATGGATGATGAAAGCGGCACCACGCGCCGTAGAGATTGCCTCCGCGCTGTATGTTGGCATTTTCAATGTTGGCATTGCTCTCGGATCGTGGGTCGGTGGTCAAGTCGTGGATAGCTCAGGCCCGATCGCGACACTTTGGCTGGCGGGTGGATTCGCGGCGGCCGCCTTGCTGCTATCCCTGAGCATGAAGCTAACCGAAAGTAGGAAGAACGTATAAGCAGAAAGAACGTAGAATGAAAAAACCGCGAGCACCTTCTTCAGGTGTCTCGCGGTTTTTAGAGCGGTGTCAGCGCAAAAACGTAGACTTCAGAGTAAATTAGCCCTGTTGGCTCAGGATTAATTGACCATTCCGATCTACTGGAATTTGTGTACCAGGATCGCGATCCATGCGGATTTTACCCTGCTGGTCGCCGATTTTATAGGTGACATCATAACCCAGAACTTTTTGTGATTTGTCGTACACCGTCTGACAGCGCTGTTGCTGCGTCGTGTACGTATCATTGTCCTGCATGCCGCTTTGTACACGGTTGCCCGCATAGCCGCCAGCCAGTGCACCCGCTACCGTTGCGACATCCTTACCGCGTCCGCCACCGAACTGATGCCCCAGAACACCACCCGCTACGGCACCCAGTACCGAGCCAGCAATCTGGTTTTCATCCTGTACCGGACGACGGTGAGTCACATTGACATTACGGCACTCTTGACGAGGCGTTTTGACCGTTTCTTTAATCGGTGTTGCTGTTAGCACCTGTGCAAACTGAGGTTTAGAGGAAAAAACTTCCATACTCGCCACCGCTGCCACACCCAATGCCGCAGCCACACCAATACCTACACCCGCTAACATGGATTTGTTCACAGGATACCTCCCGAATCTATTCTCACGCATTCCCCACCTGCAATCCTGCCGTAAATCTTGTTTTACGCCAGCTCGCGTTTAACGCGATGAATCCGATGGTTCCTTCTGAATATCAGCATTCAGAATTTTCGACGTGCGTGCTACGCCATCTGTAAACAGTGGAAAGTCTGCACAATGTTTCACACTCTCGCAATAAGACTAATTAACCAAAAGTGTCAGATTCGTAACATAAATCCGTCATTTGAGAATTATCTTAACTGGAATTGCTAATAGGACGATATTTTATACTGATATATCAGCGAGGTGACCAATAGCGCTACGACTTAGAAACAGGGTCTTATGAGTGGATTGGCGAAAAGGGAGGGTTATTGAGTAAAAATAAGATGGTCGCTTACAAAAAGAATACGGGCATGAAATCGCGTTCACGCCCGTATCAGAAAGTATCAGTAGCGGTGGATTAATGCAGCTTCAGACGCGGGCGAATCACCCGGTTGATCCCACCGACCAGCATCATCAGGCCTGTTTTAACATAGCCATGTAAAGCAACCTGGTGCATGCGATACAGGGAGATATACACGAAACGCGCAATCCGCCCTTCTACCATCACGGAGCCCCGCATCAGGTTCCCCATCAGGCTGCCAACCGTACTGAATTTAGACAGTGAAACCAGTGAACCGTGATCTTTATAGACGTAAGGTTTCAGCGTTTGTCCGTTCAGCAACGCGATGATATTGCTGTGGCAGCGTGATGCCATCTGGTGAGCGGCCTGCGCACGTGGTGGCACAAAACCGCCGCCTTCCTGCGGGCAGGAGGCACAGTCGCCAATGGCGAAAATGTTGGGATCGCGCGTCGTCTGCAACGTCGGCTCAACCACCAGTTGGTTAATCCGGTTCGTTTCCAGACCTGCAATCTCTTTCATCGCATCCGGTGCCTTGATGCCTGCCGCCCAAACCATCAGATCGGCTTCAATAAATTCACCGTCCTTGGTATTCAGACCGCCACTTTCTGCGCTGGTCACCATGGTTTTCGTCAGCACACGGACGCCAATGTTGTTCAACTCTTGATGTGCAGCCGCTGAAATGCGTGGCGGCAGCGCAGGCAGAATACGCTCACCCGCTTCCACCAGCGTCACGTTCAGCGTTTGATTATCCAGCCCGTCAAAACCGTAGCTGTGCAGCTGTTTCACCGCGTTATGTAACTCAGCAGACAGTTCGACCCCTGTCGCACCGCCGCCCACAATTGCGATATTCACACGCTCTTTTTCGTCCTGATTTGCTGTGAATTTCAGGAACAAATTCAGCATTTCATTATGGAAACGGCGGGCTTGTTTCGGATTATCCAGGAAAATACAGTGATCTTTCACGCCCGGTGTGCCGAAATCATTGGAGGCACTGCCTAATGCCACCACCAAAATGTCATACGGGATACGGCGCGCCGCAACCAGTACGTCGCCTTGTTCATCACACACTTCGGCCAGTTGAATCTGCTGCTGTTTACGATCGATATCCGTCAGCATGCCCAGTTGAAACTGGAAATTGTGATTGCGAGCGTGCGCCAGATAGCTCAGCGCATCCATATCGTCGTCCAGCGAGCCGGTCGCTACTTCGTGCAGCAGTGGTTTCCACAGGTGGCTATGGTTACGATCCACCAGCGTAATCTCCGCTTTTTTCTTGCGTCCTAACTTGTGGCCCAAACTCGTTGCGAGTTCAAGTCCGCCAGCTCCCCCGCCGACAATGACAATTTTTTTGGTTGGTGATGTCAAAATGACCCCCTAAAATGTGAACCAATCGTTAATAAAGAGTAAAAAATAATATCCTTATATAACATAGGGTTCGCGTAAGTTAAGCCTGATATCTGCTGCAAGAATAGCACGCTAGGTTATTTGGTCATACCAAAATTGATATATATCAATTTATTTTGCTGCGCAGGTTTTTAGCTCGAAAATTCCATCTTTATTTCAGTGAATTAGCGAAAATCGGTGGGAAGAGAAAATGCTGAATCGTGCGCAAATGCGCCGCTGGATGAACTAAGAAAAGTAAATAAATTGCGTCATGCCTCCTGATCCCCTATCAAACAAGAGTATCAGAAGGAACGACAGCATCCATTAACAGGTCATCGCTAACGCAGGGTTAACCGAGCGTTTTGAAGGCTTTTATCCGCTGCAAATGGGGAGAGATGCTTTTGAATTTATGCGTCTGAATATCGTCCCAGACGATCTCGTAATACGTTCCCAGCGTCTGCGCACTACGCTGGCTGTCGAGCATTTCATCCTGACGAGAAAGCATCACCATGCAGCGATCGCGGTTCTTTTCGCGAAAGTTCGCCACGCACTTCGTGGCGATATCCAGATACTCTTCCGGTCGATCAATTTTCCCGTTCATGTTTTCCTGCGGGAAAAGGTTAGGATTAACGATGACTTGTCGTATATCACACAGGAAACCGACGCGTTCGGCCCAGAAGCCCCCCAATCCTACGCCACAGATCAGCGGACGATCGTCATCAGACTGCTGAATCGTCTTATCCACCTGCTTTAGCAGATGTTGCATATCATGACGCGGATGCAGCGTGCTGTAGCTAATCAGCCGTACATCTTCATCAATAAACTGAAGCTGTAGGACCTTTTCATGGTTGCCGGGGCTGGTCGAGTCAAAACCGTGTAAATAGATAATCATCTTTCATCCTCACCGCAGACTAAGTTGCCTATTTCTCGCCATTTTTATGCGCCTGCCAGCGCTCGCTGAGCAATGTGAGCGCCTGATTCGCCTGCTTCCAGCGCGGCGAATCCAGCAGTTCCCGACGAGAAAACGAACCCTGATGATATAAGCGCGTCAGTTGCTCCGCTTTGACCGGGGACAGGTTATCCAACACGCTGACCGCCCCTTCACGATGATTACAAACCAGAATCATGTCACATCCTGCCTGCAACGCCGCCTGCGCCCGCTCGGGATAACTGCCCATCACAGCAGCGCCTTCCATCGAGAGATCGTCGGAGAAAATGATGCCATCAAAACCCAGTTCTTCACGCAGCACCGTTTTGAGCCAATAGGGCGAACCACTGGCGGGGTGCGGATCGGCCTCCGTATAAATCACGTGGGCAGGCATGATCGCATCCAACTGCTGGCGCTGGATCAGTTCTTTAAAAATCGACATGTCGTGGGCGCGAATTTCTGCAAGCGGACGCGGATCGCGCGGAGTTTCTTTATGTGAATCGGCGCTGACCGCACCGTGGCCGGGGAAGTGCTTACCCGTGACCTTCATGCCCGCGCTGTGCATGCCGCGAATAAAACTCTGCGCGACGGCCAGCGCCGTCTCTGGATTGGCATGGAATGAACGCTCGCCAATCGCCGCGCTCTGGTGGCCGATATCCAACACTGGCGCAAAGCTAATATCGATATCCATGGCGATCATTTCTGCCGCCATCAGCCAGCCGCCCTCTTCCGCCAAACGCAGGGCTTCTGACTCGCTGTTTAATGCCGCAAACGCCTGCGCTGCAGGCAGACGAGTAAACCCGTCACGAAAACGCTGAACGCGCCCGCCTTCCTGATCCACAGACACCACAAGACGTTCGCGCGAGGCCGCGCGGATTTGACGCACTAATTCCCGTAACTGCGCTGCATCATGAAAATTACGGGTAAACAGAATCACGCCGCCAACCAGCGGATGTTCCAGCACTTCACGATCTTCTGCATCCAGCTCATAGCTGGCAACGTCTAACATTACCGGACCCACAAAAACCTCATTCTTTAGAGTGTATTGCTTAATGAAATGATCTTTACTACAAACGCCACACCGTCAGCCTAGCGGTAGGTGATGACTTGGCTATAAATGATATTGTTGTAACCGATGATATAGCGCGGGAATTTCCGCTAGAAACTCGGGGTTCTTCGTTTGCTGCCAGCGAACCTCAAACCACATCAATACCAGATAATCGACCCAGGGGAACCACTGCATCATCTGTTGCTGGAGGCGGCTCACGGAAAGCCCTCGCCGATGTCGCTGGTAGCTCTGTAGAAAATGCGTTTGCGCCAGGCTTTCCATCTGACTGGCTCGCACAATGAACGCCAGCTCAAAGGCAATATCACCATCTGAGGCATATTCCCAGTCAATCAGCATCGTTCCTTGTGGAGTAATCAGCAGGTTTTCAGCATGCACATCGAGATGGAGAGGCACCAGCGCCAAAGGCGTGGGTAGCGCCGCGCCCTGAAAATAATGGTGAGCACGCAACAACGCGGGCGAACGGCGGTGCGGATCCATCAACTGCCAGTGCTGCGCGAATAGCACTTTGAGATCGAGAGGATGGCCGCTACGCGGCTGGCGATGGAGCTGAGACAATATTCGTGCCACTTCACCATTAGCCAGCATCATCAGAAACTCATCCGATGTGGCAATGCGCCCTGGCACCCACTCGACAATCAGCCAGTCATCACGCCACAGCAGCGGCCGTGGCGCGAGACCTATCGCCGACATCTGCCGCAGTAAGGCGAACTCGCGCTGGCGATCGACGCCCATTTTCCGCTCGGTTGGCGATTGCCGACGCGCAAGCCATTCGATGTCCGGCCCACGGATACGCCAGCTTTTACTACTCAGCCCGCCAACCAGCTCAAAGCGAATATCCGCCATCTCCACGGTCGGGAAATGCTTCTGGATTGTCGCAGTCAGCTGCTGCTGGATGCCTGCTGGCTTAATGCTGAACGGCGCCATTGCCTGACCACACAATTTCACCGGTCTGCACCAGCATCAGTTGCATGTCGAGCTGTGGCGATTTCACATCGCCACTGACGTCGCTGTACAGCACATACTGCGCGCTGACATAACGCGCCAGACCAATTGCCTTGCTGCGCGATCCTAAGCTGTCATCAACCGACAGACCCAGCGTTTGTTTCGCGGCAGCCAGTTGCTCGCGCGGCACCAGCGTAAACGCCTTGCCGGAAGATAATGCGCTGTACAATGCCCCTGTCGCTTTCGCTATCGGCAGTGAACCGTTGGTGTTGTTTTTCACGCTATCCACCAGCAGGATGCTGCCCGGCGTGACGCCATCGGCTTTCAGCATCTGCGCCACCAGCGGATTAATGCTGGCTTCCCAGTTCAACGTCTGGATTTTTGGCGGCTGCGGTACGGATTCACCCGGCGGCGGCGTTGGCGTAGTCGGCACTTGCGGCTCAACGGGCTCAATCGTCGCAGGCGGTTCGGTCGGTTCTGGCGGACGGCTGGGGCACCCTGTCAGTACCAATACCGCCACCATCACCCCTAGATACTTTTTCATATATTCTCTCTCTGCACACCATTACAAAAACAGATGAAGACGGACCTGACGCGCATTGGGACTGCTGCGCGTGGAAAAAACCGTCATTTCCGTCTGTGGCGGGATTTCAATGGACTGCACCTCTTCAAAAGGCAGCACATCCAGCCCGTTTTCGTCATACCAATAGAAACGGTAATGCACGGTCACCGCCTGTGAGGCGTCGTTGCTGACAACGGAAGACGCACGCAGCCGGCCATTTTCTGAATCCAGCGACGGGTTCCCCGCGGTAATACCGGCCGACAGCACAGGTGCATCTAATACCAGCGTCTGCCGCTCATTGATGGTCAGCACCTTTGGCGCGCTACAGCCCACCAGCAGCCCAGCCACCAAACACGCGGACAGAAAAAGCATCGGGTTACGCATGATGTTCTCGCATGATGGTTTTCTCGCACGACAGTCTACCCATGACTATCGAACCTGGTTCTATAAGATCTAGTCCTATAGGATCTAGTTCGCCAGCAAAGGCCCTAATGCCTGACCACCCAGCAGATGCATGTGGATGTGATAAACCTCCTGCCCGCCGTGTCGGTTGCAGTTAATGATCAGGCGATAGCCGTCTTCTGCAATCCCTTCCTGCTGCGCAATTTTACCCGCAACCGTCACCATACGTCCCAGCGCCGCTTCATGCTCGGGAGCCGTGTCGTTAACGGTAGGGATCAAAACATTCGGGATGATCAGAATATGGGTTGGCGTGCGGGGTGCGATGTCACGGAAGGCGGTGACCAGTTCATCCTGATACACGATATCGGCAGGAATTTCCCGGCGGATAATTTTACTAAAGATGGTTTCTTCAGCCATGATTGATTTCCTTGTTAAAGCTGGCGTTGAACGACGTCATGTAGGCAGTATGAGTGACATATTCCATTTCTTTCAACCTTCTTCGTCTATTTCTGGTGCGGGTGGTCAAAATACGGCTTCCAGTAAAAACCAGAAATACGCCAACCTTCTCCCGAAAACAGGGACGCTATTGCCGCTGCGGTAAGGCTTTCGTACCGTCCATCGAAAATTCGTGTGCGCGCCTTCTCATCAACCGAATGACCGCTGCGTTCTTACCAGCATCAGCAACAGGATGCAGACCAGCAGAGCCGCGACCAGGTTGTAGAGCATTCCCGCCACAAAGGCTGAAACGTATTGGCCCGCTTGCGCAACCGCGTCATCACCTGTCGCCAGCGCAGTACCAAACAGGATACCCACCACGGCCACACCCAGCGCCGCCCCAACCTGCTGAACCGTCGAGATCACTCCCGATGCCATCCCCGCCTGAACCTCATCCACAAAGCCCAGCACCAGATTTAACAGCGGCGTCATGATGAAGCCTTGACCCGCACCGACCACCACCAACACAGGGATCAGCTGTACAGCCACCAAATCGGCTCCCGCTATCTGCACCTGCATAATCAACAGGCCGATCGAGACAGCGTAAACCAGCGCTCCCGCAACGATAGCAGCCGTGCCCCAGCGGGCAACCAGACGCGGCGCAGCCAGCGATGCCAGAACAAAGCCCACGCTACACGGCGCAAAAATGCTGCCCGCGAGAAACGGATCAAGCCCTAACCCTGTTTGCACCAGCAAAGCAAAACACAGGAAAAATGAGCTGGATGTGGAATACACCAGCAGCACCAGCAACACACCCAGCAGGAAACGGCGCTGTGCGAGCAGACGCATATCCACCAGCGGAAGATGCCCCGCCCGCTGTCGGCGTTCCTGCTGGCGGTAAAAAAACGCTAACAAGAGAGTCGCGGCGAACAGCATCCACAGGCTCCATGCTGGCCAACCTTGCCCCGGCCCTTCAATCATCGGCACCAGCAGCAGCATCAGCCCAACGCTGACCAACGCTACGCCCGTCCAATCAAGCGAAGGACGCTGCGGCGTTCGGGACTCAGGAATAAATCGTGCAGCCGCGATAGCCAGCAGACCGATGGGTACATTGATAAGAAATATACTCCGCCAGCCCAGCCCGAACAGATTGGCATGCACCAGCCATCCCCCCAGTATCTGACCCGCGATAGCAGCGAGCCCCAGCGTCATGCCCAACAGACCGAAGGCAAGGCGGCTATCGTCACCGTCGAAATTGACGCGGATAGAGGCATAAACCTGTGGAAACAGTAAAGCGGCCGCAAGTCCCTGTAAGATGCGAGCACCAATCAGGAACCCCGCACTGGGCGCTAAACCACACAGCGCAGAGGCGAGCGTAAATCCGGCCATGCCCACCACAAACAGGCGGCGTCGACCAAATACATCCCCCAGCCGCCCGCCTGTAATCAGCAGTACGCCGAAAGCCAGTTCATAACCCGCCACGATAAAACCGATCTGTGCGAAGCTGGCACCCAGATCCGCCTGCATGCTGGGAATCGCGACATTGACCACGAACAGGTCGAAGATCGTGACAAAGCCGGCCATCAGCAGCACAGAGAGGCCAAGCCACGGCGGACTGTTGACGGCTGGCGTAGGCAATGCCGACGCGCGATAATTTGAGTTCATCTGTATATCCTTGCATATCGAGAAGTTGCGTATCGAAAATGATGACGCCGCCATTCTCAAATCCTTTTTAAACAATTACAATTTAACCACTTATGCTATTACTAAAAGCAATGCGGTAAACGATGCGAACATTGGAAAGAACTCGCCATGATCTGGCTGCATTTTTGCGCGCGCGCCGTGAACGGGTGTCACCCGCCGACGTAGGCTTGCCTAGCGGAGGAAGACGGCGCACGCCGGGGTTGAGACGCGAAGAAGTGGCGGCATTGGCTGGTGTTGGCCTGACGTGGTACACCTGGCTCGAACAGGGACGCGATATCGGCGTGTCGGCGGCATTTCTGGACAGTCTGGCACGGGTACTAAAACTCGATGCCGCCGAACGTCGCCATCTGTTCCTATTGGCGCATGAGCGACCGCCTGCCGAGCCGGGTAAGACGTGGTGCGTCGTGCCGCCGCTGGTACGGCGTCTGATGCACGATCTGGCTCCGCATCCGGCCTATATCCTCAACCTGCGCTGGGATGTGCTGGCCTTCAATGAACCGGCGAATCAGCTTTTCAACTTTGACGCCCATCCTTCCGAAAGGCGTAATCTGCTCTGGCTCTTATTCACCGATCCGTTGCTGCATGAGCGATTCATCGGCTGGGAGCAACAGGCTCCACAGATGCTGTCGAGTTTTCGCCGCGATTTCGCACGTGCGACGCAGGAAGCAGACATTCATGAACTGGTGGACGAACTGGAGCAGGTATCGCCAGATTTCAAAATGTGGTGGCGGCAGCATGAGGTACACGCCACATGTAGCGGCGTGCGGCAACTGATGATCGACGGCAAGGCTGAAGCTTTCGAACATACCTCGCTGACCATCGATGAAGATCGCCATCTGCGTCTGGTGGTTTACGCGCGGCAGTCTCAGGAAGAGGAATAAGGCGGTTCTGACCATAAAAAAAGGGGCTTTCGCCCCTTTTTATCACTCCCCAACACGACATCAGTGGGTACGGATGTAGTCGTCCATATCGGTTTTCAGGTTATCGGATTTGGTACCGAAAATTGCCTGAACACCGGAACCTGCCACAACCACACCTGCTGCGCCCAGTTTTTTCAGGCCAGCCTGATCAACTTTAGCCACATCGCCTACGCTAACACGCAGACGGGTGATGCACGCATCCAGGTTAGTGATGTTTTCTTTACCACCAAACGCGCTAACCAGTGCGGCAGCCATTTCAGTGCTGTCCTGTGAGGTTTGCTCAGATGCGCTATCTTCACGACCCGGCGTTTTCAGATTCAGTTTAGTAATCAGAACGCGGAAGATGGTGTAGTAAATCAGCGCATAGCACAGACCCACAATCGGGAACAGCCACAGGTTGCTACCGTTGCCGCTCAGTACCACGAAGTCGATCAGACCGTGAGAGAAGCTTGTACCATCACGCATACCCAGCAGAATACAGATTGGGAACGCCAGACCCGCCAGAATCGCATGGATCACATACAGGATCGGCGCGACAAACATGAAGGAGAACTCAATTGGCTCAGTGATGCCCGTCAGGAACGAGGTCAGCGCCGCAGAGATCATGATGCCGCCCACTTTCGCGCGGTTTTCTGGCTTCGCTGAATGCCAGATAGCAATAGCTGCTGCTGGCAAGCCGTACATTTTAAACAGGAAACCGCCGGACAGTTTACCCGCAGTCGGGTCACCTGCAATGTAACGAGGGATATCGCCGTGGAAAACTTGACCCGCCGCATTGGTGAACTCACCAACCTGCATTTGGAAAGGTACGTTCCAGATATGGTGCAGACCAAACGGTACCAGAGAACGTTCAACGACCCCATAGATACCGAATGCCAGCATTGGGTTCTCATTCGCTGCCCAGTGAGAGAATACCTGGATCGCGCTACCAACCGGTGGCCAGATGAACGACAACAGCGTACCGACAATGATTGCCGTCAGGCCGGAAATAATCGGCACAAAACGTTTACCGGCAAAGAAGCCCAGATACTCAGGCAGCTGAATGCGGTAGAAACGGTTAAACATATACGCGGCAATCGCACCGGCAATGATCCCGCCCAGAACACCGGTATCTGCCAGATGCTTCGCCGTGATCTCGGCAGCCGGTAGATTAAGAACCAGCGGCGCAATCGCAGCCATGGTTTTGACCATGATGCCATAAGCCACCACTGCCGCCAGTGCGGAAACACCGTCGTTATTAGTGAAGCCCAGGGCAACACCAATAGCAAAAATCAACGGCATGTTGGCAAACACCGAGTCACCGGCCTGTGCCATGACGCTGGAGACAATTTCAGGCAACCAGCTAAAATTGGCCGAACCGACACCCAGCAGGATACCTGCGATAGGGAGTACGGATACGGGCAGCATTAGCGACTTACCTACTTTTTGCAGGTTTGCGAATGCATTCTTGAACATAATTGAGTGTGCTCCTGAGTAATAGTGCTTTTACTTCTGATACTTCATATAAGCAAAGACGGGGAGGATGCCTTTGCAAGTTGGGGTGTCTTAGCCCCCTTTAATTTTTACGCAGAGTAAAATAAATAGCGTTCACAATGTTTGATTGCTATCACGTTTCCACAAGCCAACAGGCTGAGATCGAACAGATATTGCACTTTTATGTGATATATCGCTAAAAAACACGTCCCCTGAAGAGGAAAAACCTAATCAAGGGGATTATGAAGCGCTATTAATTACACGGATAAAAAAAACTCGGCTATTCTCAGCCACTATTGCGCAGCGGTCAACCGAGCCGGATCGATGTGAAACAGGCGGGAGAAGTTTTCTGTCGTGGCGGCAGCGAGGGTTTCCAACGATGTGCCTTTCAGTACAGCGAGATATTCTGCTACATCACGTACGTACGCAGGCTGGTTTTCCTGACCCCGGAATGGAACCGGCGCGAGCCAAGGGGAATCCGTCTCAATCAGCATCCGATCCAGCGGCACGTAACGCGCGACGTCACGCAATTCTTCTGCATTGCGGAACGTGACAATCCCAGAAAACGAGATATAGAACCCCATGTCCAGCAGCGCTTTTGCCGTGATCAAATCTTCCGTAAAGCAGTGCAGCACACCGCTGCATTTCTCCGCCTGCTCGTCACGTAGAATGGCCAACGTATCTTCACGGGCAGCACGCGTATGCACGATGACCGGCTTGTTCAGGTCATTGCCAATACGGATGTGTTCACGAAACGATTCTTGCTGCTGGGCTTTCGTCTCTTGCTGATAGAAATAGTCCAGACCCGTTTCCCCCATCGCCACCACACGGCTGGCGCTGGCTAGCTCACGCAGCTCGGCATAATCATAAGGGGCTTCCTGATTGAGCGGATGAACGCCGCAGGAAAAGGCCACGTTATCGCGCTCGCCGATTAACTCCACCATGGCACGATAGCCGGGCAGCGTTGTTGCCACCGCTAGAAGGAAACCGACATCACGGCTTTTCGCTTTATCCAGCACATCGGAGACATCTTTATGCAATGACTCATAATCCAAACCGTCAAGATGACAGTGGGAATCCACTAACAACATGATATTTACTCGATAGTAATTAAACAGAAAAAGGGTGGCTGTCGCGCTTAACCGATGAAGCAAACGTGCGCTCTCCATCAAGCAGGCGTTCCGTCAGCAGCAGTTCACGGTTCACACCCGTGACGGTCAGCAATTTTTGCCGACAAGTCAGCCACTGTTGCAGCTCATACTGCAAATGTGCGGAAGGTTCACACGCCAGACGCTCAACCAATTCAATCTGATCCTGATTCACCCAATGCTCGCTTGCCCCCTGCTGCCATTTCATGGCATCCAGCAGTAGCGCAGCCAACCAGTGAATACGAACATCAGCATCGTCATGATTCAGCTGTGATATCAGTGAGAGCTGATCTCGCGAAGTCAGCGCGGCAGAGAACGCCTGACACAGCGCGCTACGTTGTTTCCAACGCTCTGGCTGCAATAACGCCTCGGCGGCTAGCGGCGCGCCCGATTGTAATCTCAATGCCGTGCGCAATGCCTTGCTGTCATGGCGATGGCGAGCATTCAGCCACAGCACACTCTGCGTCTCACTCGGGACATCCAGATAGTGATACAGGCAACGGCTGCGCAACGTAGCCAATAGCCGGGCTGGTTCACGGCAGCCAAATAAAAAGAAGGTATTCTGCGGCGGCTCTTCCAGCGTTTTCAGCAGTGCATTGGCGGCAGCCTCTGTCAGTTGCTCAGCGGCAGCCAGCCAGATCACTTTTGCTCCGCCTTGTCGAGAGTGTTGATACACTTTTTCCACGACATCACGCACGGGATCGACGCCCAGGCTTTGCTTGCCTTTCTCTGGGCTCAGCACATGCCAGTCTGGATGCGTTCCTGCGGTCATCAGGTTACAAGAGTGGCACTGGCCGCAGCTTTTCATCCCATCAGGCCGCTGGCAGATCAGCCAACGGCTCAGCGCATAAATCAGCGATTCATCGCCCATTCCCGGCAATGCATGCAGCAACAGCGCATGGTGCCCCCTGCCCGCCTGATATTGCCCGATAAGCTGCCGATAGGATGCATTCAGCCACGGATACCAATCCATCAGCCCTGCCCCTGTGCAACAGGCTGTAACCCTTGTTGTTGCAGCCACTGCTGTAACGTCGCCTGAATATCCGCACTGACGGCATCAATAGACTGTGAGGCATCGATCGTCAGGATGCTGTCATCCTCCGCCGCCAGTTCCTGATAGCGGGAGCGGGTGCGATCAAAGAAAGCCAGCGACTCCTGCTCAATCCGATCCAGCTCGCCGCGCTGACGCGCGCGTTGTAAGCCGATGGCTGGCGGCAAATCAAGATAGAGCGTCAGGTCAGGACGAAAATCACCTAGCACAGTATCGCGCAGTGAGCGCAGCAGTTGCTGATCGATCCCACGTCCACCGCCCTGATAAGCCTGTGAAGAAAGATCGTGACGATCGCCGATGACCCAGTTTCCATTCTCCAACGCCGGTTTGATGACGTTATCCACCAACTGAACTCTGGCCGCGTATAACATCAAGACTTCTGCTTTGTCGGTGACCTTCTCATCGGCTATGCCTTGCTTGATAAGCTCACGCAGCTTCTCCGCCAGCGGCGTACCACCTGGCTCTCGCGTGAACACCACGTCTTTCACGCCATGTGAGCGCAGCGTTTCCACCACGATATTGCGTGCAGTGGTCTTCCCTGCACCTTCCAATCCTTCAATGACGATAAATTTACTGTTCATCCCGTTCCTTTAACGCTGAGCGGTATACCCTCACAGCACGATTATGGTCTGCAAGGTTAGTGGTAAAACTGTGTCCGCCTTTTCCATCCGCCACAAAATACAGGTATGACGTTTTGGCTGGGTGCGCAGCCGCATCCAATGAGGCTTTCCCCGGCATCGCGATTGGCGTCGGTGGCAGGCCGGAAATGACATACGTATTGTAAGGCGTCGGCGTGTCTAATGCTTTACGGGTTATCACGCCTTTATAGTCATCACCCATGCCATAAATCACCGTGGGGTCAGTCTGCAAGCGCATACCAAGCCGTAAGCGATTGACAAAAACGGAAGCAACCTGAGTACGTTCTTCATTGATCGCTGTTTCTTTTTCAATGATTGATGCCATCGTCAGCAATTCGTCCGGTGTCTTATACGGTAATCCTTCTTCACGCCCTTTCCATACCTCATCCACCGTTTTTTTCATGCGCTGATGCGCACGCTGCAACAGGGCGCTATCGCTCGTACCGGCCGTGTATGAGTAGGTATCAGGATAAAACCAGCCTTCTGGGTTCGTCTTATCTTTGATTTCCAACTGGGTGGCAACGTCCTGTTCGGTTTTATCGGCCAGTGAATGCTTGATGTAAGGCGCTCGTTGCAGCGTGGCGAGCCACTCTTTCAAGCGTGAGCCTTCGACAAAACGGATGGAGAATTGCGCTTCTTTTCCGCTGGACAACAGCGCCAGCATCTCGCGCACGGTCATGCCCGCAGTAAAGCGATACGTACCCGCTTTGAATTTTGCCAACTCAGGTTCAAAACGCAGCAGCCACGGAAAAAATGTGTCATCAGTAATGATTTTCTGATCGAGAAGCAGCGTTTCCAGCCCTTCCCTTCCCGTACCGGCAGGAAGCGTAAAGATAGCCTCCTTTTCGATAGCCAATGGAGAATCAGCAAAACGCTGCATTTTCTGCCACGCGACCAGTAATATCAGCACAACAGCAGCAATAATCAGCAAACCAATTTTCTTTTTCTTCATAAATCAACCATCTACTAGCAGTCAGGACTTAGGAATTGATAAAGCTCTCGGGAGTGATAACGCCAGATGTGCGCCTGATTTATAGGGACGATCGGCATTAATGCATTACAAACCAGCACTTCGTCCGCATCGGACAGTGCGGTCAGGGGTTCGCTGACGATCTGTAGCTCGAAATCAGAATCTGCCAGCAAGGCAATAATATGCTGTCGGGCAACGCCATCCACACCTGACTCGGATAAATTCGGCGTATAAACCCGATGTCCTTTACGCCAGAATAAATTCGCGGCACAGCATTCCACTAGCGCACCAGAAGTGTCAAGCACGAGGGTCTCATCGGCTGAGGTCTGGTCAAGATGCGCGCGAATCAGCACTTGTTCGAGCCGATTCAGATGCTTTATCCCCGCCAACAGCGGACTTTTAGCTAGCGCCACCGGACTGAGATTCAGGCTAATACCCTGCTCACGCCAACTGGCATAGTGCGCAGGATAGCTTACCTGCATAACGACTCGGGTTGGCTGCGCACAGCCTTGGGCACTATAACCTCGCCCGCCGACACCCCGCGTTAGCATCACTTTCACTACGCCGTCCGCCCACCCCAGCGCTGCCTGTTTCATTTCAGCGATTAGGCTTTCCCAATCAAGCGTCGGAAATAACAAGCGCGTAGCAGCCTGTTGCAGACGCGCGACGTGTCGATCAAGCCAGACAATCTCGCCATCGCATACTCTGGCTGTCGTAAAACAGCCGTCACCATACTGTGTACCCCGATCGAGTACCGAAAGCTGTTCCTGTAACTGACCATTAATCCACAGCATATAAGCTCCGCATCATTCATCGTCGTCAGCTTGCCAGCAAAGCGGCGTTGCAGACAAGCAGGTGTGTCTGATTTTATGCAGGCAAAAAAAAACCCGGAAACCGGGTTTTTTAAAACGCTATCGCAATCAAACTTTACGGAAGATCAGAGAACCGTTGGTTCCACCGAAGCCGAAAGAGTTGCAGAGTACGTATTCCAGGTTGCTGACCTGACGCGCCTCATGAGGTACGAAATCCAGATCGCAGCCTTCATCTGGATTGTCCAGATTGAGCGTTGGCGGAACAGACTGATCGCGCAGAGCAAGAATACTGAAAATAGACTCTACCGCGCCTGCCGCACCGAGCAAGTGACCCGTCATGGATTTTGTCGAGCTCACCAGCACACGACTTGCGTCTGCACCAAATACGGATTTCACTGCCTGCGTTTCAGCTTTATCACCCGCAGGCGTAGAAGTGCCATGCGCGTTGATATAACCGATCTGGCTCGTTGCCAGACCCGCGTCACGCAGCGCATTTTCCATCGCCAGCGCAGCACCAGAACCGTTCTCCGGTGGAGACGTCATATGATACGCATCGCTGCTCATGCCAAATCCAACAATTTCTGCATAGATTTTCGCACCGCGTTTTTTCGCGTGTTCATACTCTTCCAGCACCATGAGGCCAGCACCGTCACCCAGTACAAAGCCATCACGGTCTTTATCCCACGGACGGCTTGCCGCCTGAGGATTGTCATTGCGCGTAGACAACGCACGAGCGGCACCGAATCCACCGACGCCCAATGGCGTACTGGCTTTTTCTGCACCACCGGCCAACATCACATCCGCATCGTTGTAAGCAATAATGCGAGCGGCTTGACCAATATTGTGTACGCCAGACGTACAGGCCGTAGCGATAGAGATGCTCGGGCCACGCATTCCGTACATGATAGTAAGATGCCCAGCCACCATATTGACGATGGTTGACGGCACGAAGAACGGGCTGATTTTACGCGGGCCGCCATTCACCAGCGCAGTGTGGTTCTCTTCAATAAGACCCAGACCGCCGATGCCGGAACCAATCGCCGCACCGATACGCGGAGCGTTTTCTTCCGTGATTTCCAAACCGGAATCCTGCATAGCTTGAACGCCAGCAGCAACACCGTATTGAATAAAGGCATCCATTTTGCGTGCTTCTTTACGCGAAATGAATTCCTCAGAATTAAAATTCTTTACTAAGCCAGCAAAACGCGTTGCGTAGGCACTAGTATCGAAATGGTCGATCAGGCTGATACCACTCTGACCGGCAAGAAGAGCACTCCAGGTAGACTCAACTGTATTGCCGACAGGAGATAACATGCCCAGTCCGGTCACAACTACTCGACGCTTAGACACGCTTATCCTCCAGGGAGGGAAAAAAAGACACTGCGGGACAAAAAAACTTAGGCGGTCGAATGACCGCCTAGATATGTTCGCTTACTGCTGGTTAGCCTGAATGAAATCAATGGCTGCTTGAACAGTCGTGATTTTTTCAGCTTCTTCGTCTGGAATCTCAGTATCAAATTCTTCTTCCAGAGCCATTACCAGCTCAACAGTGTCAAGAGAATCAGCGCCGAGGTCGTCAACGAAAGAAGCATTGTTTACGACTTCTTCCTGCTTAACACCAAGCTGTTCAACGATGATTTTCTTAACGCGTTCTTCGATAGTGCTCATACTCTTAAATTTCCTATCAAAACTCGCTTTCGCGATGGTTTTCGTAGTGTATAAAATGTTTGAAAAGATGCAACAAAATCTCGGCTGGTTGAACCACGATTTTGTGCTATTTTGCGGTTATCACCGCAAATAATGCAAATAGTTTTCGAGCTTTTTAGATCATATACATGCCGCCATTGACATGCAATGTTTCGCCAGTAATGTAAGCAGCTTCATCAGAGGCTAAAAATACAACAGCACTGGCGATTTCTTTAGCATCACCGAGTCGGTTAGCTGGAACCGACGTCAAAATGCCTGCTCGCTGTTCTTCTGTCAATGCCTGAGTCATATCTGTTTCGATAAAACCAGGCGCGACGACGTTGACCGTAATACCACGAGAAGCCACTTCACGCGCGAGGGATTTACTGAAACCAATCAGTCCCGCCTTCGCTGCCGCGTAGTTAGCTTGTCCTGCATTGCCCATCGTTCCCACAACGGAACCGATGGTAATGATCCGGCCAAAACGTTTCTTCATCATGGCACGCATCACTGCTTTAGACATGCGGAATACCGACGTTAAATTGGTATCCAGAATATCGTGCCATTCATCATCTTTCATACGCATCAGCAGGTTATCACGGGTGATACCCGCGTTATTGATAAGAATATCAATTTCCCCGAATTCTGCGCGAATTTCTGCTAATACGCTTTCTACTGATGCTGCATCAGCAACATTCAGCATATAACCTTTACCGTTCTCACCCAGCCAGCCACTAATGGCTTCAGCACCTTTTTCGCTGGTTGCGGTACCAATGACTTTTGCCCCGCGGGCAACCAACGTCTCGGCGATGGCACGCCCAATACCACGGCTTGCACCGGTAACCAGTGCAATTTTCCCCTCAAAACTCATTGTCTTCTCCGTTCTTATTTCTCAATCGCCGCTGATAGAGAAGCAGGATCGTTCACCGCTGCTGCTATCAGGGTATCGACGATTCGTTTGGTTAAGCCAGTCAATACTTTACCTGGCCCGACTTCTAGCAGCGACTCAATGCCCTGAGAAGCCATAAATTCAACACAGTCAGTCCAGCGCACTGGGCAATGAAGCTGGCGCACCAGCGCATCGCGAATGGCTTCCGGCGTGGTTTCGATGCGAGCATCAACATTATTCACAACGGGGATGACCGGAGAATTAAACGTCACGGATTCCAGCGCAACAGCGAGTTTCTTCGCTGCTGGCTCCATCAGCGCACAGTGTGACGGTACGCTGACAGGCAGCGGCAGCGCACGCTTCGCACCCGCCGCTTTACACGCAGCACCAGCACGCTCAACGGCGTCTTTATTGCCCGCGATCACCACCTGACCCGGTGAGTTGAAGTTTACCGGAGACACCACCTGCCCCTGCGCGGATTCTTCACACGCTTTAGCAATGGCATCGTTATCAAGCCCGATAATGGCATACATCGCACCCGTGCCTTCCGGCACCGCTTCCTGCATCAGTTTGCCACGCAATTCAACCAGGCGAACGGCCTGTTGGAAATCCAGAACACCGGCACAAACCAGTGCTGAATACTCACCAAGGCTATGACCAGACATCAGAGCAGGTGTTTTGCCGCCCTGCTGCTGCCAGGCACGCCAGATAGCGACAGAAGCGGTCAGTAACGCAGGCTGCGTCTGCCAGGTTTTATTCAGCTCTTCAGCTGGCCCTTGCTGGGTAAGCTGCCACAAATCATAACCTAACGCTTCAGAAGCCTGAGCAAACGTTTCAGTGACGATCGGGTATTCTGCAGCAAGTTCAGCCAACATCCCTACCGTCTGCGATCCCTGACCTGGGAACACCATTGCAAATTGCGTCATATCACAATCCTGTTTAATTAAAAACGAACCAGCGCGGAACCCCAGGTAAAACCACCACCGAAGGCTTCAAGCAGCACCAGTTGCCCTGGTTTAATACGCCCATCGCGCACCGCTTCATCAAGCGCTGAAGGCACAGAGGCTGCGGAGGTATTACCATGACGATCCAGCGTCACAACCACCTTGTCCATCCCCATACCCAGCTTTTTCGCCGTGGCGCTAATGATGCGCAGGTTAGCCTGATGAGGCACCAGCCAGTCTAATTCACTTTTATCCAGTTGAGCCGCTTGCAGCGTTTCTTCAACGATATGTGCCAGTTCAGTCACGGCCACTTTAAAGACTTCATTACCCGCCATCGTCAGGTAAGCAGGCGTATCAGTATGATTACGATCCTGATGTGGCAACGTCAGCAGCTCGCCATAACGGCCATCGGCATGCAGATGGGTAGAAAGAATACCCGGTTGCTCTGACGGCGTTAACAGGACAGCACCCGCACCATCACCGAATAGAATCAGCGTGCCGCGATCTTCAGGATCCAATGCGCGAGACAACGTATCAGAACCGATCACCAGTGCGTATTTCACCGCACCACTTTTAACGTATTGATCGGCAACGCTCAGCGCGTAGGTAAAACCTGCACACGCAGCGGCCAGATCGAAGGCGATCGTGTCTTTGATCCCTAGCAGTTGCTGAACCTGACAGGCTGAGCTAGGAAAAGCATGGCTTGATGATGTTGTAGCAACAATCAGAAGACCGACTTCAGAAGGATCGACATTCGCCATTTCCAGCGCTTTTTGCGCGGCACGGTATCCCATGGTCGCCACGTTTTCATCCGGCGCAGCAATACGGCGCTCACGGATTCCAGTACGTGTGACGATCCAGTCGTCCGTCGTTTCCACCATCTTTTCTAAATCAGCGTTCGTCCTGATTTCTTCAGGCAGGTAGCTGCCCGTTCCGATTATTTTTGTATACATGTACGCTTAATCACTCTTGGGTAATACCGCTTCTAGACGAGCGGCAATCCGCTCGGGAAGCTGCCGCCGTACCGTCTGCATTGCCTGTTCAATAGCAACCGCAAACGCTCTCTGGTTTGCTGCACCATGGCTTTTGATTACGGTTCCCCGTAACCCTAGCAGGCATGCGCCATTATATTGATCGGGATTCAAATGACCGAAACGCTTTGATAAGCGTTTTTGTAACAAACGCCCTAGCCATTTCAACCACCAGGATCGTTTTTGTTTTTGCCCAGGGCCTGAAGCTGGAGATTTCAGCAGTGACAGGAACATCCTTACCACGCCTTCCACCGTTTTCAGGGTGACATTGCCCACAAAGCCGTCACAGACCATCACATCCGTTTTCCCAGTCAGCAGGTCGTTGCCTTCCAGATAACCGATATAATTTATTGATGGTGCCTCTTTTAGCTGTGCCGCTGCTTCACGGATAGTGCTCAGCCCTTTGCTTTCTTCTTCACCGATATTCAACAACGCGACCCGAGGATTCGTCAGTTCCAGCACTTCTTCTGCCATCACTGAGCCCATCACGGCAAACTGAACCAGCATCGTGCTGTCACAGTCAACATTCGCCCCCAGATCCAACACGACTGTTTTTCCGTGTTGCTGGTGAGGTAATACTGACACCAACGCGGGTCGCTCAATTCCGTCCAGTGGCTTAATCAGGAGCTTTGCCAGCCCCATAAGCGCACCGGTGTTGCCTGCACTTACACAGGCCTGTGCCCTGCCGTCTTTAATCAACTCAAGCGCTATGCGCATTGAGGTACCACGGCTCGCACGAATAGCCTGCGACGGCCTCGCATCACTAGCAATAACCGACTCCGCCGGTATAACTTCTAAGCGGGAAAGTAAATCAGAATCGACTTTGGCAAGTAATGGAGTAATCGCAGCAGGATCGCCGACTAATAACAAATTGAGAGCTGGATTAGAAGCCAGTGCCTGCAATGCAGCAGGCACTGTTACGCAGGGACCAAAATCCCCGCCCATCGCATCTAACGCCAGAGTTAGGCGTGTCAAGGTATTGCCTTGCAAATAATTCGCAAGAATTACTTAGCAATGACCTTGCGACCGCGGTAGTAACCATCCGCAGTGATGTGGTGACGCAGGTGAGTTTCGCCAGAAACTTTATCTACGGATACAGAAGCGGTAGTCAGCGCATCATGTGAACGACGCATACCACGTTTGGAACGGCTAGGTTTGTTTTGTTGTACGGCCATGGACCTTACTCCTTATTGCTTATGCTTTAAACTGGCTAATACGGCAAATGGATTTGGTTTTTCCGCCTCTGCAGGCAGTTGACCAAATACCATATCCGCTTCGGACACTTCACAGTGTTCAGAATCATGCACCGGGGCGATAGGCAACATCAGAATAATTTCATCTTCAATCATTGCCAGCAGATCGACTTCGCCAAAACCATCGACGCCGATCGGCTCATACGCTTCCGGTAACGCTTCGGCCTGCTCATCATTGACGACCGGGCTGAAACAGAATGTCGCATGGACTTGATGTTCAAACGGCTTTCCGCAACGCTGACACATCAGAGTGACAGTAACATCAGCGTTACCGTCAATCACCGCCAGACGCTGATTATCGATATTGAAAGATAAAGAGGCCTGAACATCACTATCCACACTCACCACTGATTCGGCAACACGCTCTACTTGTTCAGCTGAATAGATACCAACGTAATCTAAACGCTTCTGAGCAGTGCGGACCGCATCAAGGGTTAAGGGTAATTTTACCTTTTGCATAGGGCGCGCATATTAACGTCGTAACGACATAGAGTCAAAGAAAAAGGCAGTGATGCACCACCTTTCACCAATATTCGCTTCCAGAGCGGCGCACAGTTTAAAATGCCTTTCATCATTACGCTACGGTTTATCAAAAAATTATGCAGCAGATTGTTCTCGCCTCAACGTCACCTTACCGCCGAGCCTTGTTGGAAAAGCTGGCGATCCCCTTTGTTTGCGCATCGCCAGACATCGATGAAACCCCTCACCCCGGAGAAAACGCCGTCGATCTCGTGATCCGCCTTGCTGAAAGCAAAGCGCGAGCGCTGGCCGCTCACTACCCCAATCACCTGATTATCGGTTCCGATCAGGTTTGCGTCCTGGGGAACGCGATAACAGGAAAACCACATAATAAGGGTAACGCAACACGCCAGTTACAGCAGGCCAGCGGAAAGTGTGTTTCCTTCTTTACCGGTTTAGCACTCTTCAATAGCGCGACCCAAGAAATACAGAGCCTCGCAGAGCCATTTGACGTGCATTTTCGTACGCTAACGGAGGCGGAAATTGACGGTTATCTGGAGAAAGAGCAGCCGTGGAACTGCGCAGGCAGTTTTAAAAGTGAAGGATTGGGCATTACCCTCTTTGAGCGGTTATCTGGGCGCGATCCTAATACGCTCATTGGGTTGCCACTGATCGCGCTAACACAGATGCTACAAAAGGAAGGCGTGAATCCACTGACGATGTGAAATGAATCGGGATAGCCGATGAAGCGCTATCCCGACAAATAAGGCATGTAGGTATGCGAGGTTATGCTTTTGTCTTGCGCAACGCTTGCAGGCAGCGACGCAATCCACTATCCAATGGTGCTTCGACCCTCAGCGTCTCACCTGTGTTCGGGTGCTCAAAACGCAGCGCTTGTGCATGCAGGAACAGACGTTTTAGGCCTGTGCCTACCAGTTGCTGATCGAATTCACGATCGCCGTAGCGGTCATCGAATGCTATCGGATGCCCGGCATACTGCGCGTGTACACGAATTTGGTGCGTACGCCCAGTAACAGGGCTAGCCCGCACCAGCGTCGCGTGTTCAAAACGCTCTTCTATTTTAAAGCGTGTTTCTGACGGTTTACCGTCGCTGTTTACCCGTACGATGCGTTCACCGCTTTGCAGGATATTTTTCAACAGTGGAGCCTGAACGACCTTGCAGTGGGACTGCCACTGGCCGCGAACCAGCGCCAGATAGTCTTTTTGCATGCCTTTCAGCCGTAGTTGTTCATGCAGAGAACGTAAGGCCGAACGTTTTTTGGCGACCAGCAAAACGCCCGAGGTATCGCGATCGAGACGGTGAACTAACTCCAGAAAACGCGCTTCAGGGCGTAAAGCCCGTAACCCTTCAATCACGCCAAAACTTAAGCCACTGCCGCCATGCACGGCTGTACCCGAGGGCTTATTTAGCACCAGCAGGTAATCATCTTCATAAATAATGCACTCGGCCAACGCCGCCACTTTACCAAGATTGGCAGAAACAGGGGTTTCATCGCGTTCTGCCTGTCGAACAGGCGGAATACGAATGACATCACCATCGAGCAATTTATACTCAGGTTTGACCCGTTTCTTATTTATCCTTACCTCACCTTTTCGCAAGATACGGTAAACCATGCTTTTAGGCACACCCTTTAAGTGGGTATGTAAAAAATTATCGATGCGCTGCCCCGCTTCATCTGCGGAGATCGTCACAAATTGTACTGAAGGATTATCTGTTTTCATGATGCGCGATTCTAAATAGAGCAACCCGATAGCGCCACTTCTTTTTCTGTGCTTAACTGTGTGTCTGACTTATGAAGATATTGTTGCACTGTCGAGTAAGTGGGCGGGTGAGTTGGGCTATAGCATCAAACCCTGTCCGTTTTGGTGATAACAACAGAACTATCTTTATACAGACAGGCAAAGTCACCTTGCTATAACGGTATCAGCAGTGGAATAATGCTTTTGCGTTTCCCACGCGGATTTCCGATAGAACAAGGGGAAATTGCGAAATTATTAAGTTTGCCTGATGACACACACACGCAGCAATGGCGTAAGACGTAATGTGATATCAAGCAGTTAGCGGGCTGCGGATTGCAGCTTGGCCGGCAAATGGAATCAGATCTGGCGACATAATTCAGAAGCTGTTCCCTCAGTAAATGCGCTGTTTTCCATCAGGAAACACAGGCTACCGAAACATGCGTCTCTATGCAGGCGACAACCGGGAGGTTGACGTCCCTGCGATAAGCCACGAGACCATCGGTTCACTCCGGTCATGCGGTTCTTTTGTCCGCAGCTCTATCAATAATGCAAGTAAAAATAACGAGTAAGTTGAAGATGAAAAGAATGTTAATTAACGCAACTCAGCAGGAAGAGTTGCGTGTTGCCTTGGTTGATGGTCAACGGCTGTATGATTTGGATATCGAAAGTCCAGGCCATGAGCAGAAGAAAGCAAATATCTACAAAGGTAAAATCACTCGTATCGAACCTAGTCTTGAAGCCGCTTTTGTTGATTACGGCTCAGAAAGACACGGTTTCCTCCCTCTTAAAGAAATCGCCCGCGAATACTTCCCTAGCAACTATTCTTCCCACGGTCGTCCTAACATCAAAGACGTGTTACGTGAAGGTCAGGAAGTCATTGTTCAGGTAGACAAAGAAGAGCGTGGCAACAAAGGCGCGGCACTGACCACCTTTATCAGTCTGGCAGGCAGCTATCTGGTCTTAATGCCGAATAACCCTCGTGCAGGCGGTATTTCACGCCGTATCGAAGGTGACGATCGTACCGAGCTCAAAGAAGCGTTGGGATCGTTGCAACTGCCCGATGGCATGGGGCTTATTGTTCGTACCGCTGGTGTGGGCAAATCCGCTGAAGCGCTGCAATGGGATCTGGCTTTCCGTCTGAAACATTGGGACGCGATCAAAAAAGCCGCCGAAGGCCGCTCTGCACCATTCCTGATCCATCAGGAAAGTAATGTAATCGTCCGTGCTTTCCGTGACTATCTGCGCCCGGACATTGGCGAAATTCTGATCGACAACCCAAAAATTCTCGATCTGGCGAAAGAACATATTTCTGCGCTGGGTCGTCCCGATTTCAGCAGCAAAATTAAATTGTACAGTGGCGAAATTCCGCTTTTCAGCCACTATCAAATCGAATCGCAGATCGAATCGGCTTTCCAGCGTGAAGTTCGCCTGCCGTCCGGTGGCTCTATCGTTATCGATACGACCGAAGCGCTGACAGCAATCGATATCAACTCCGCCCGTGCAACGCGCGGTGGTGATATCGAAGAAACTGCGTTCAATACCAACCTTGAAGCCGCAGATGAAATTGCCCGTCAGTTGCGCTTGCGTGACCTCGGTGGCCTGATCGTTATCGACTTCATCGATATGACACCCGTTCGTCACCAGCGTGAAGTTGAAAACCGCCTGCGCGACTCTGTACGTCAGGATCGTGCGCGTATTCAGATCGGCCGGATTTCCCGCTTTGGTTTGCTGGAAATGTCGCGTCAGCGCCTAAGCCCTTCGCTGGGTGAATCCAGCCACCACGTCTGCCCACGCTGTAGCGGCACAGGCACGATTCGTGACAATGAATCACTTTCACTGTCTATTCTTCGTCTGATCGAAGAAGAAGCGCTGAAAGAAAATACCAAAGAAGTCCACGCGATTGTTCCAGTTCAGATTGCGTCTTATCTGCTGAACGAAAAGCGTGATGCCGTTAACGCCATTGAGAAACGTCAAGGCGGCGTGCGCGCGATCATCGTGCCACATGACGGTATGCAGACTCCGCACTACTCCGTTGTTCGCGTCCGTAAAGGCGAAGAAAAACCGACGCTCAGCTATTTGCTGCCTCAGCGTTTGGAAACGGAAACGCAGCAGTTGCAAGACGAACAAACGATTGAGCGTAAACAGCCTGAGCAACCGGCTTTAGCAACGTTTAGCATGGCTGAAATGCCAGAAGAAACCACGCCTCCAGTTGCCAAAGAGGCTCCTGTTGTAGCGAAAGCCACAGAGGATGCTCAACCGGGCCTCTTTAGCCGTTTCCTCAGTGCCTTGAAAGGCGTATTCGCTTCTGAACCTGTTGAAAAAACAGTGGATGCTGCTGACGATAAGAAAGCAGAAGAAGAGAAGTCTACTGAGGGTCAGCGTTCTGAACGTCGGAACTCACGCCGTCAGGGTAATAATCGCCGCGATCGTGGCTCACGTGACAATCGTGACAATCGTGACAATCGTGAACAGCGTGATGATCAGCGCCGTAATAAGCGACAAAACGAGGAAGCCGTTACTGACACCCGCGCTGTGGAAAATGCGGAGAAATCCAGTTCGGAAGAACAGCCGCGTCGTGAACCACGTGCCGAGCGTCAGCGTCGTCGTCAGGATGAGCGCCGACAGGCTCCGGCTGAGGCAAAAGCACAGCCAGTCATTGATGATTCTGATGACAATGCAGCCGAGCAGGATACACCGACTCAGGTTATGCCACGCCGTCAACGCCGTCAGTTGACGCAGAAGGTACGTGTCCAGTCTGAAACTCAGCAGGATACTCTCTCTGATAACACTGCGCCTGTTGCTGATGCATCCCAGCAGACTCAAGCTTACGTCAAGCCAAACGATGCTGCGGTAGACAATAACGAGGTCGATAACGAGCAGAACGATACAAATCGTGCCAATGCCGAGAATGGCGGTATGCCGCGTCGTTCACGTCGTTCGCCGCGTCACCTGCGCGTCAGCGGCCAGCGCCGTCGCCGCTATCGTGATGAGCGTTACCCGTCTCAGTCACCAATGCAGTTAGAATTTGCTGCCGCATCACCGGAAATGGCATCAGGAAAAGTGTGGGTTAGCTATCCTCTTGCACAGCCGCAGCAGGCTGAAAACCAGCATCAGCAGGACGAGAACGTTGCAGCAATTGAAACACCGCTGTTACCAGCCGTTGTCGAAGCCGCCGTGACTGCACAAGCAGACACAGTGGAATCCAACGCGGTTGAAAACGTTGTGATTACTGAAGCAGTGGTTCAGGAAGATGTCGCGGTAACCGCAACAGCACAGTCTGCCGACGTTATTCAGGATAGCAATGTAGCGGATGTCGAGCTGAGTACCGCAGGCGAAGAAACCGCCATCGAGCCAGTTACCGAGAACACCGCTATCGATGATGCTATCGCTGCAGTTGCCGTGAATGCCGTTGAGGAAGCACCAGTTGCTGATACTGTCGCTACTCAGGTCACTGAAGATGTACAAACCGTTGACGCTAATGCAACCGAGAAAGCCGATCTGGCAGAGCCAGTTTCTACCCCTGCAGTTTCCGCAGTACAGGAAGTCAGCCCGCTGCAAAGCGTTCAGGATGAGCCTGTAACGACGACCAGCGAACAGCAGATTGTGGAAGAGCCGGTATTGAGCGAAACAAAAGCAGCAGCGGTTGTTGATGTTGATGTTGATCAGCCTCGCTATAAGCTTCATGCGACAGCACCAATGACTAAAGCACCAGCGCCGGCATACCATGCTGAACCTGCTCGACACAGTGATTGGGTACGTCCAGACTATCCGTTCTCAGGAAAAGGTTCGGCAGGCGGTCATGCCGCAGTTAACCAATCAACTGCGCCAGCAACCAAGCCTACACCAGTCAGCGAGTAATCCTAGCTTCTATAGACAAAAGCCCGCCAATTGGCGGGCTTTTTTATAAATAAATTTTTAGCCTAGAAAATTCAATAGCTTGATATCTACACTGTCCGTTTTGCCGTCCAACTCCGCCAGCAGATTTTTGAAGTGATCGCTCTGCTCATGTGATGCCAACGCATCGCGATCTTTCCAGCGTTCGAAAAACACAAACGAGCCGGATTTATCCACGACTTCATGCAGATCATACTGCACATTACCCGCTTCCTGTCGGCTAGGTGCCACCACGCGTTTCAACGTTGTGGTAACATCTGCAATGAACTCTGCTTTTGCCTGAATAGTGGCCACAATACGAATTTCCATATACATCCCTTATTTATCAATGAAAAGATAATGCTATCAAATGCCAATCCACGGTTAATTTCAAGCATTCATCAACAAACGGATGCATTCAAATGGCTTTGCGCTTATCCTTATCCCCCGCCGTATCAGTCCCAAAACCAACCGAAAGATGCTGTTTTTCTACTGACCGCCGGAGCGCAATTCCATGACCGCACAGCCCACTATTCTTAAAATCCGTCGCCCTGACGATTGGCACATTCACCTGCGTGACGATCGGATGCTGGAAACCGTTCTCCCCTATACCAGTCGTTTCTTCGGCCGTGCAATTGTTATGCCTAACCTGACGCCGCCGATTACCAGCGTAGCCAGCGCTATCGCGTATCGTCAGCGTATTTTGGCCGCAGTCCCGCAGGGTGATGATTTTCATCCGCTGATGACGTGCTACCTGACCGATGCGCTTGATGCCAACGAAGTCGTGAGTGGTTTTGAGCAAGGCGTCTTTACCGCCGCAAAACTCTATCCGGCCAATGCCACAACGAACTCCAGCCATGGGGTGACCAGCATCGCCAATATCTCCGGTATTGTGGAACAAATGCAGAGAATTGGCATGCCGTTACTCATCCACGGTGAAGTGACCGATTCCGCCGTGGATATTTTCGATCGGGAAGCGCGCTTCATCGAAACCGTGCTGGAACCATTACGCCAACAGTTCCCTGAACTGAAGGTCGTCCTTGAGCACATTACGACGAAAGAAGCCGCGCGGTATGTTGTTGACGGTAATGATTACCTCGCCGCAACCATTACGCCGCAGCACCTGATGTTTAATCGCAATCATATGCTGGTTGGTGGCGTTCGCCCTCACTTGTATTGCCTGCCTATCTTAAAACGCAATACGCATCAGCAGGCGCTACGTGAAGCCGTCGCCAGCGGCTGTGACCGGCTTTTCCTCGGCACGGACTCCGCACCGCATGCCAAACACAGAAAAGAGTCCAGCTGCGGCTGTGCCGGTGTGTTCAATGCTCAGGCAGCATTAAGTACATACGCCACCGTTTTTGAAGAAATGAACGCGTTGGATAAACTCGAAGCATTCTGCTCCCTAAACGGCCCGCGTTTTTATGGCCTGCCGGTGAACGACAACTGGATTGAGCTTCACCGTGAAACCGTCACATTCCCCGAAGAAATCGCGCTCGGCGACGAGTCGCTAATCCCCTTCCTCGCTGGACAAAGCCTCAACTGGTCAGTCCGTTAATCGACAAGCCCATCCGCATTATGCCGATGGGCTAAATTTTATTGCGCGTCTTGTTCTCCACCTGCAATAACTGTATAAATAAACAGTTTAAAATTTGGAGGTCAGCATGCGCGTAGAAATCACTCTTGCAAAGACAACGCCTTTACCCGCCGGTGCCATCGAAGCACTCAGGCATGAGCTGGAAAAACGTATTCATAAAATTTATCCCGATACCCCCATTCAGGTTCGTTATACATCCGCAAACAGCCTGACGGTAATGGGAGCTGGCAAAGAGGACAAAGATCGTATCTCTGAAATCTTGCAGGAAACGTGGGAAAGTGCCGATGACTGGTTTACGGCAGAGTAATCTAAAGCTTGAAAGATAATGAAGATATAGGCTGTAATGGCAGTTTAAAGCGGCATTTCGCCATGTGCTATGACCGAGGGTATCTGTTATGACGGTAGAAAAACCAGAAGAGGCAATGACATTCGGGGAACTGCTGGAGCTGATTGGCGAGCAACAACGCAAGATCGATGCTCTGGAACTCGCCTTTTCGTCCCTGGCATTCTGCCTTGATGAGAAAGCAAACAAGCTGATGATTCACAATCTGACACTGGAATCTCAAAATGAAAATCGGGATCCCGCAATGAAGAAATACCTTGCCCGACTTGCTGCCGCATTAGAGAAAAATTCAGGGCCTGCTGTAGAATAATGTTCGCCTGCCCTGTAACAACACCTTCGGGATGAAAGCCTATTCGTCCCGATATTTTATCTGATGCATCGCTTATCCCTTCGTCATACCTGCCTGTCTAATGTTTTTTACGAAAAATTGAAAATATTTCCCATAAATTAAATAAGCCACAGTATACTGATAATGCTTGTTTAAAAATAATGATCCACCTGAAGCCTCGTTAGTCACTCATGTTAGTAACTAGTCAATAAGGGGTATTTATGGATAGAAAAAATGAAGTTATTCAGACACATCCTCTTGTAGGTTGGGACATCAGCACCGTTGACAGTTATGACGCCATGATGATCCGTTTGCACTACTTATCCACCTCGGACCAAGCACCAGATGAAGCACAGGTAGACCGGACGCTTTGGCTAACGACAGATGTTGCAAGGCAGTTGATACACATACTCGAAGCCGGTATTGCAAAAATCGAATCAACAGACTGTGACGCCAGTGATTATCGAAAACATTAGTAATTGATAACGTTATTAATATTATATTCAATACCCAATGATTTACGTTAATGACAATTGCTTTAATAACAACACCGCCTTATTGGCGGTGTTGTTATTTTAGGCTTGTTCTCATTTCTTTTTATAGCATCAATAGACTATGTCACACTCGCCTGATTTTATACTCGTTGCTTTTATACCAATAATCACCCGCTACATAATTATTCAACTAATCGAGTGTCTTTCTGGCACAATTAATTTAATTAGCCGCCATCTTTATTCATCTTTCACCTGAAAACAGGTATCAGAAATATCTATTTCTAGTAGAGAGTTTCCATAACCAAACTGAATAAATTATGAATTTAAATTCAAAAAAATTGTTCATGTTTATGATAATGTTACAATTTGAAAGTTTATATTGATTTTATGTTTCTTCCTGTTAAATTTCGCCGAATTGACTGCGTTACCGATCTGATAAGGAGTTATCACCATGCTTTGGCGTAATACCTCTTCTCGTTATGGCCATATCAGCATTCTGTTGCACTGGATTGCAGCGTTAACCGTTTATGGCATGTTCGCTTTAGGGCTGTGGATGGTCACATTAGGGTACTACAATATTTGGTATCACCGTGCCCCAGAGATTCACAAAGCGATTGGCGTGCTGTTCTTTGCCATCTTAATCTTTCGCGTGGTGTGGCGTTTTATCTCCCCACCGCCTCCGCCGTTGAAAAGCTACTCCACATTAACCCGCGTCAGCGCGACGCTGGCTCATATTGCGCTTTATGTCATTCTTTTCGCCATTCTCATTAGTGGATATCTCATTTCCACTGCCGAAGGGCATTCCATCTCAGTTTTTGGCTGGTTTTCTATTCCGGCCATTGTCAGCGGCTTGACGGATCAGGCCGATATAGCAGGCGACGTGCATCTTTATCTTGCATGGGCGGTGGTTGCCTTATCAGTGCTGCACGGTTTAGCCGCATTAAAACACCACTTTATCGATGGTGATAACACGTTGAAACGGATGTTGGGTCGCAACGTTCCTTAACTTTCTGGATTTATGGAGAAATACCAATGCTGAAGAAAACACTACTGAGCCTGACTGCAGTATCCATGCTTGCCTCTGCCGGTTCTGCACTGGCGGCAGAGTACAAGTTCGATAAAGAAGGCCAGCACGCGTTTATCGAATTCCGCATTAAACACCTCGGTTACAGCTGGCTTTACGGTAGCTTTAACGATTTCGATGGCGCTTTTACCTTTGATGAGAAAAACCCATCAGCGGATAAAGTGAATGTCACTATCAACACCAACAGCGTTGACACTAACCACGCTGAACGTGACAAGCACCTTCGCAGTGCAGAATTTTTAAACGTTACCAAGCATCCACAGGCAACGTTTACGTCCACTGAAGTGAAGAAAGACGGTGAAGATTACGATATTACCGGCAACCTGACCTTAAATGGTGTCACCAAGCCCGTTAAGCTGGATGCCAAACTCATCGGTCAGGGTGATGATCCGTGGGGTAACTATCGTGCAGGATTCCAAGCCGAAGGCACTATCAAGCTGAAAGACTTCAACATTACGACCGATTTGGGTCCAGCTTCACAGGATGTAGAACTGATTATTGCCGTTGAAGGCGTTCGCCAGAAATAAGCCGGCACTACGCATCAACAGTACACAGCCCTTTCCGTTGGAAAGGGCTTTTATATTGCACGATAAGCCGTTGGCTATTTAGCCTTATCTTTCGCTGCAGGGGCAGGAATATGCAACGTTGACTGCAATAATCCTTTGGATTTATTGAAAATCTTCATTCCATTCTCACGCCCGCTGCGTATCGCTCTTTGTTCTTCCAGCGGCAGCTTCATCTCTTCCTGACACGGCGTACTGCAACAGCCTTCGTATTTTGCGGCACAGCTCGGACATTGGATAAACAGAAGATGGCATCCTTCATTACGGCAGTTAGTGTGACTGTCACACGATACTCCGCACTGATGGCAATGCGCGATAACGTCATCAGAGATACGCTCTCCCATTCGCTCATCAAACACGAAATTCTTGCCGATAAACTTCAGCGGTAGCCCTTGAGCTTTAGCCTGGCGAGCATATTCAATGATACCGCCCTCTACGTGATACACGTTTTTAAAACCGTGATGCAGCATGTAGGCGCTGGCCTTTTCGCAGCGGATACCGCCCGTGCAGTACATGACAATATTTTTATCACGCGCCTCATCCAGCATATCCACGGCCATCGGTAACTGCTCACGAAAGGTATCCGACGGCACTTCCAGCGCATTCTCGAAATGCCCGACTTCGTATTCGTAATGATTACGCATATCGACGAATATGGTATCAGGATCGTCGGCCATCGCATTAACCTGATCGGCTTTCAGGTATTGCCCGACATTTGCTGGGTTAAAGGTAGGATCGTCAATGCCATCGGCGACAATCCGTTCGCGTACTTTCATACGCAATACCCAGAACGATTTCCCGTCATCTTCCAAAGCGATATTTAAGCGAATCTGATCGAGTGCCGGATGCGCACTGAACAATGCGGCTTTAAAGGCATCGAACTGATTATTAGGCACGCTGATTTGGGCGTTAATCCCTTCAGTGGCAATATAGATTCGTCCGAAGACCTTATATTGCTCAAGCTGAATATACAGACGATCGCGAAAGGCTTTTGGATCGTCAATCGTAAAATATTTATAGAAGGAGACTGTGGTACGCGGCTCGGTTTCCGCAAGCATGCGCGCCTTCAGTTCCTCATTAGAAATTCGGTTATGTAACACTGGCATGGTGTACGTTCCTGTCTTCATTGAGGTTAGCGTGTGGCGTTCATCATCGAGCTATGGCTCGACATACTGAATCGCCCGGCATCATACCTGATAGCGCCAAGCCTGTCAGGGCATGAAATGGATAGCGCAACGAGAAAGAGTGATCTACCGTAAACCCATGACCTTACCGTAAACCAATAGCCTCTGGGATTCATTTTCGCTTTCATGAAGCACCATCATCGAAGGATCTGTCATTATGAGTCAGCTTTTCTCCCCCGTATCGCTCGGTAAACTCGAACTGCCCAACCGAATCATCATTGCCCCCATGTGTCAGTATTCAGCTGAGGACGGCAAGGCAACATCCTGGCATACCATGCATTTAGGTAACCTGTCACATTCTGGAGCAGGGCTACTTATTATTGAGGCGACCGCTGTCTCACCAGAAGGGCGGATTTCCCCGCACGATCTTGGTTTGTGGGATGACGCAACCGAACACGCTCTTGCTGGTGCGATTCACGCGGTAAAAACCTATTCTGCTATACCTCTCGGCATACAGTTGGGGCATGCGGGTCGCAAAGCATCAACGGGCGTTCCGTGGAGCGGACGGGCA
Source organism: Pectobacterium polaris (assembly GCF_002307355.1). Lineage (NCBI taxonomy): Bacteria > Pseudomonadati > Pseudomonadota > Gammaproteobacteria > Enterobacterales > Pectobacteriaceae > Pectobacterium > Pectobacterium polaris. The sequence continues at coordinate 4,042,409 of NZ_CP017481.1, forward strand.
TTTCTGCGCCCGGAACAGGGGGGTTGGCAGACTATTGCACCATCGGCTGTTCCCTATAATGCCAGTGATGCGACACCACAGGCCATGTCAGAACCACAAATTCGTGCGCTAATTGACTCGTTCGTTGACTCCGCTAAACGTGCGGACCGTCTGGGCTTTGACCTGATAGAGATTCACGCGGCTCACGGCTATTTACTGCACCAGTTCCTTTCACCGCTGACAAATCAGCGCACAGATCGCTATGGCGGTTCGCTTCAAAATCGTATGCGTCTGGTCATTGAAATTTACCGCGCGATACGCGACGTTTTCCCTGCACATAAAGCCGTTGGCGTACGTATTTCTGCGACAGATGGTGTGGAAGAAGGCTGGGATCTGGAACAGTCTGTACAGCTCAGTAAAGCGCTACACGAATTAGGCTGCGACTTCATCCATGTTTCCAGCGGCGGGCTATCACCGTTACAACAGATTCACCCTGCACCAAATTATCAGGTGCCGTATGCGCAGCGAATTAAGCAAGAGGTTGGTATTACGACCATCGCCGTTGGATTGATCACCGAACCGGAACAGGCTGAAGCGATCGTTGCAACCGGTGAGGCTGATGCTATCGGGCTGGCTCGCGCCATACTTTTCGATCCACGCTGGCCGTGGCATGCCGCCGCCCGACTGGGCGCACAGGTATCTGCTCCTCCACAGTACTGGCGCAGCGAACCACGTTACGCCAGAGGTATTTTCAAACAATAGCGATAAGTATGATGTGCCAGGCGACCCAATCAGGGTCGCCGCGTCCCTCTCTCTGCATGCGGCATGCCACCAAAGGTCAAAACTCATTCTCTGGGAATGATACGATTAAGCCGGTTTTTTGCATAAAAATCAGCCAATAAGGCGGCGATAATTTGTTTTATTGGCAAAGCACCGCAATAATCTATCTTGCAGTTAGTCATTAACTCGATTTTTTTAACGGTTCGCGTGCTGACCAGCACCAAAATGTTGATACTGAGGCCATGACCCAAATCCCTTCTTTTAATCGTTCATTGCTACATCCGCGCTACTGGCTCACCTGGTTGGGCATCGGTATCCTTTACCTGATCGTTTTGCTGCCCTACCCCGTTATTTATCGTATCGGTACCGCGCTCGGCTATCTGGCTATACGCCTGCTACCAAAGCGCGTCAAGATCGCCACCCGCAACCTTGAACTGTGTTTCCCTGACATGCCACAGGCCGAGCGTGATGTATTAGTCAGGAAGAATTTTGAATCGGTCGGCATGGGCGTAGTTGAAACAGGTATGGCCTGGTTTTGGCCAAATTGGCGTCTTGAACGCTGGTTTACGGTTACAGGCCTTGAGCACATACGCCCGGAGAACGAGCGGGAGCAAGGCGTATTACTGATCGGGCTGCATTTTTTAACGTTGGAACTCGGTGCGCGAGTTTTTGGGATGCACAATCCGGGAATCGGCGTGTATCGTCCGAATGATAACAAGCTGATTGACTGGTTACAGACATGGGGAAGGCTGCGTTCCAATAAATCCATGCTGGACCGGAAAGATCTTAAGGGCATGATACGCGCCCTCAAACAGGGTGACATCATCTGGTATGCCCCAGATCATGATTATGGCCCGCGCAGTAGCGTATTCGCCCCGTTGTTTGCCGTAGACACCGCGGCAACCACCCGCGGGAGCTATATGCTGATAAAGACGGCGCTTCCGGCAATCATCCCATTTGTGCCACGCCGACTGCCCGAAGGAAAAGGTTATGAATTACTGATTCAGCCTGCTGAACAGGGTGCGCCTGTAGATAATGAAACCGTGACCGCCGCCTGGATGAACAAGGTTGTTGAAAAGAATATTCTGTTCGCCCCAGATCAATACATGTGGCTACATCGCCGTTTCAAAACCCGCCCAGAAGGTGAACCATCCCTTTATTAACTGATGCACTCCTGTAGTTTCAGGCATTGTGACACCTTATGACAGACGAAAAAAAAGCAACGGCATTGATTGCCGTTGCTTTATCTTTCACACCACTAGTTTTCTACACTACAAGCAGTTAGCTTTTGATATGAGGTGCAGGCAGTTTTTGGTAAGACTCAACCCACGCAGCATACGCTTCCGGTTTTTGCCACACATGGTAGTGCAAGCGCGAGATCGTAACGGGATCGCTAAGCAATGCCAGACGCTGATTATTGCTCACCTCTTCTGGCTTACGACTCAAAGCATCACGCACATTTTGCTCACGTACGTCTTCAATTGCCTGGCTGAAGCGATGACGCGCCGTTGCCATTGCACTGGCAAGGGCGTTAACTGACGGATCAAAGACGGCCTGCATAAACCCGTTATCGAGCCTACGTTGGTGGTTCAATCGGCAATATTCATCCGTAGCGACCAGTTCGCGTGGCGGATTAAACTCTTCCGGGATCATCAACAGCTTCGCACGCTTACAGCTCAGTCCCAAGGCCGCACGGCTCGAATAAACCGACACGAACGGCGACAGAATCAGTGAGAAGACAATCGGTGATAGCCACCACAAGAAGCGCAGATCCAACCATGCCATGCCAATCGCCCAGACCAGTCCGAGAATCAGCTGGGAACCGTGGCGCACAAATGCTTCGCTCCACGGCGTCGCATCGTCGTCACGCTGTGGAGAATTCCACTGTACCGACCAGCCGAGAAACGCACTGACAACAAACACCGTGTGGAACAGCATACGAACCGGTGCCAGCAGAACCGAGAACAGCATTTCCAGCAACAGAGAAAGGAAGACTCGGACAGCGCCGCCGTACTCTTTTGCCCCTTTCGCCCACACCAGAATCACGCTCAATAGTTTTGGTAAGAACAGCAAGACTAATGTCGTTGAAAAGAGTGCGATAGCCAGTTCTGGCCGCCACTGTGGCCAGACGGGGAACAGCTGTCGAGGCTGCAAGAAGTACTGTGGTTCCATCAGCGTATGCACAACCTGTAAGGCTGTAGAGAGCACCAGGAACATAAACCACAGCGGCGCAGACAGATAAGACATCACACCAGTAAGGAAAACGGCACGGTGAACCGGATGCATGCCTTTAACTAGGAACAACCGGAAATTCATCAGGTTACCGTGGCACCAGCGGCGGTCACGTTTCAGTTCATCCAACAGGTTAGGCGGCAACTCTTCATAACTTCCCGGCAGGTCGTATGCGATCCACACACCCCATCCTGCACGACGCATCAGCGCCGCTTCAACGAAGTCGTGAGAAAGAATCGCACCAGCGAACGAACCTTCACCCGGCAGCGGTGCCAAGGCACAGTGCTCGATGAACGGTTTAACGCGGATAATGGCGTTATGCCCCCAGTAATGCGACTCACCCAGTTGCCAAAAATGCAGGCCGGCGGTGAACAACGGGCCGTAAACACGCGTTGCAAACTGTTGGCAGCGTGCATACAGCGTATCCATGCCAGAGGCTTTCGGCGACGACTGGATGATACCGGCGTTCGGGTTCGCTTCCATCAGTCTGACCAAAGACGTCAGACATTCACCGCTCATCACGCTATCGGCATCCAGAATCACCATATAGCTATACTGGTTACCCCAGCGACGGCAGAAGTCATCGATATTGCCGCTCTTACGTTTGACGCGACGACGGCGACGGCGATAGAAGATACGCCCTGCTCCGCCGACATCACGGCACAGTTCCATCCAGGCTTTTTGCTCTGCTACGCAGATATCGGGATCGTTACTGTCACTCAGGACGTAAATATCAAAATGCTCAAGGTTGCCCGTCGCTTCAACTGATTCATACGTGGCACGTAATCCCGCAAACACGCGTTCTACGTCTTCGTTACAAATCGGCATGATTAACGCCGTGCGATGCTCAGGATTCAGCGCCTCGTTACCCACCGTCGTGGAAGAGATGCTGTATTTGTCTCGACCAATCAGCAGTTGCAGGAACCCCATCAGCGCGGTCCAGAACCCGGCCGACACCCAACAGAACAGCACTGCAAACAGAACGAGTATGCCGCTTTGTAACACATAAGGCAGCAGTTGCATCACCGAGCGCGTCCACGGCTGACCCGCCATTTCAAACGGATCGATCAGCGCCCACCCCTGATAAGGCAGGATGGTTTTCATGTACCAGGTTGCGATCGCCGTCTGGAACAGCGTCAACGCCAGCAGAATATAGCGGCGGATTGTCCCCACCAGACGCCAGCGGTTTTCGGAAATTTTCTCTTCCGGGCTGTAATGAGGACGAGGCGGTACGGTACGGCCCAGCAGACTTTCCCACCAGCGAATCAGTGGGTTCGTCCGCCAAACATCAGGGAACATAGAGGCACGGGTAATGACGGGCATCGCTTTTAATGCCGTCCGCCCTTCCCTGTCTGTTCCGAGCTGCTTACCGTTGTCCAGACCATCAGCCCAGGCCATTTCAAGACGAGCCTGCACGGAATGCAACGCTGCATCCTCTTCAGACTGAACATTGACCTGGCTACCTTCAGACTGGTTACCTTCAGACAAGGCCTGATGCAAAACGGCCTGATCGTTCCAGGCCGCTTGCGGTAATTTTTCGCGAAGAACCTCTGCCTGCGGAGCAGGCAGAGGAAGTTTCTCAATGTAATCGAGAGAAGAAGTTGACTTATTCATTAGCAGGCAGCTGATTGCTCCAGGTTTCAGTCAATGTCGTCTCGCCATTAACCAACGCAGCTCTCATTTCAGTCGGCTGTTTCGCATCCTTCACACGCAAACGCAGCGTCAGACGCCAGCCATGAGTTACCGGGTTATAGCGAACATTATTTTCTACAATCTCGCCGTTGTCGCCAATGCTGACCTGAGAGGCTACCGGAGCGTTCTCATCCAACTCTTTTAAATTCGGTCCAACAAAATCCACAATGTAAGCGATCGTGCCGTCAGGCTGGCGGATCAGGTTAGATTGTTTAACATCACCGGCAGAACGGCGAGTTTGTTGAACATAGGCAATGTTCGGGGAGTGCAGTTGATCTTCGTCGCGCGTAAAGTGCAGACGATATTTAATATCCAGCGGTTTGCCCGTTTCAGGCAACACATCCGGCGTCCAGAAAGCAACGATGTTGTCATTGGTTTCATCCGCGGTAGGGATTTCAACCAGTTCAACTTTCCCTTTGCCCCATTCGCCTTTCGGCTCAATCCAGCCGCTTGGACGCAGATCGTAACGGTCGTCAAGATCTTCGTAGGCAGCGAAATCACGGCCACGCTGTAGCAGACCAAACCCTTTCGGATTTTCTACCGCATACGTGCTCACAGACAGGTGCTTAGGATTATTCAGCGGACGCCAAATCCATTCTCCATTACCGGCATGGATTGACAGACCGTTAGAGTCGTTCAGCGCTGGACGATAATTCAGCGTTGGTGACGGCTGATTCGGCCCAAACAGATACATACTAGTCAGCGGAGCGATACCCAGCTTGCCCACTTTATCACGCAGGAAGACTTTAGCCTGAACATCTACGACGCTGTCACGACCTGGATAAACGGTAAAACGGTAAGCCCCTGCGGCGCGCGGCGAATCCAACAGCGCATAAATCACCAGGTGTTTATCATTTTGTTTTGGACGTTCAATCCAGAACTCACGGAAGCGCGGGAACTCTTCACCAGAAGGCAAAGCCGTATCGATAGCCAGACCACGGGCGGACAAGCCATAAATCTGGCCTTTACCTACAACACGGAAATAGCTGGCACCCAGCATGCTGACAATTTCATCGTTCTTATCTGCTTTATTGATCGGATAGAGAACTTTAAAACCAGCAAAACCGAGATTTTTAACCGTTTCAGGATCGTGATTAACGGAACCAAAATCAAAATACTCAGGAGAGTATTTAATCTCATCAACCGTTGTCGCCGTCACTTCATTAATTTTTACCGGCGTATCGAAATACATGCCCTGATGGTAAAACTGGAGCTTGAAAGGCGTCTGTACATTATTCCAGTATGATTTATCGTTATTGAAACGAATCTGCTGATAGTCCGCAAATTTCATATCACGGAATTGCGCAGGCAGATTACTTTTCGGCGCTTCAAAACCCTTTTGTGCCAGCTTTTCAGCCTGCTGTGCCACATCATCAATAGAAAATGCCCAAGCAGGCACTGCGCTTACAGACAGCATAACGGCGGCGGACAGCCAGCGAAGGCTAGCAACCCGCTGTTTAAACCCAAATTTATTATCCAGCACAGCTCCCCCTGTTGGTGTGCTTCAATCAACTAAAATCCATATTAATGGATAAGTTAGCTTTCCGACAACTTGATAAAGATATTGTTCATCATAATAGGTCAGCGTTTAAACAACGAGAACGATAAAGCATGATAAACCGGGTTGTAAAAATGGAAAACAGCCACGGACTATAGCGAATATCGACCTGCGCGTGCGTAGGATTATTCCGTTTACGCCCGCGCCATTTCCTTTGCCCCACCGATAAAAACCGTAACGGATAGCGACGACAGTTCACATGACGTGTGAGGTAGGGTGGATATAAACATTTGTGTAACAATGCCAGGGCAAGTAAAGTACACTCCTTGGCTGAACCCGGTATTATTGAATTAAGACTGCTATGCTTTTGTCCGCGCTACGACGGCGAAGTTTCCCAGCCTGGGTCGGCATCTTCGCTATTTTGACCATTTTCATTGCCCCAGTGATTTCACAAACACTGGTGCTTCATGGGGCCCATGCTCATGAAAATGGTACAAACCCGCCTAGCTCGGCTGCACATACGACCAACGCGCATGATACAACAGCGTCCACCAGCCACAGCGGCAGTATAGCCGAACCGCGTCATAATCATACCGGACATGAGATGTCCCGGCATCACGCGACGCAATCACACCATTCGCCTTCATCACCGTCCATGATGATGGATCATGCCGCTTGCGGTTATTGCGTACTCTTTTCGTATACGCCGGCGCTGTTCGCAACAGGATCTCTCAATCCCATACTGACCGCGTCTTTATCTGAAGCGCTGGTTATTCACTTTATCTCCCGCATTGTCCTTCCTGAACGTTATGCTTCCCCTGTAGTCCGCGCCCCGCCTTTCTGAATCACGCATCATCATGCTTATGTGCATTTATAACGCATCGCGCTATACCCTTTCAGGTGTGGCGTTTGATCATTTTTTTGCTAAGTGATTTCAGAGGGTTCTATGTCACACCCTAATCAGGCATCAGCCACTGCTGCCGCCTCTGGCGCGCGCCCAGCCGGAGAAACGGCGTCGGATAAACACGCGATGGATAACGTATCGCCACGTGCCGCAATCGTTGCCCTGTTCATTCGGCTTCATTTTTATATCGGTATTTTTGTCGGTCCTTTTATTTTTGTCGCCGCTCTCACAGGGACGCTGTATGTCCTGACGCCGCAGATTGAAAATCGGCTGTATTCACACCAGCTTTTCACCGAAAGTCAGGGGACGACGTACTCTCTGGCTGAGCAAATCCATGCTGCACAGGCGGGGCTCGCTCACCATCAGGATGCAAAATTACTTGCGATACGTCCTGCACCTGCCGCCGGAGAAACCACCCGAGTTATGTTTGCCTTGCCGGAATTGGGGCCATCAGAAAGTCGCGCCGTTTTCATCGATCCCGTTTCACTGGAAAATCGCGGCAGTGAGATTGTTTACGGCACCAGCGGTATTCTGCCCTTCCGTACCTGGCTTGATTACCTGCACCGCGGGCTGCTGTTAGGCGATGTCGGGCGTAATTACAGCGAGCTGGCAGCATCCTGGCTGTGGGTTGCGGCACTGGGCGGCATTGTTATCTGGTGGTCAACCCGACATCTGTCGTCAGCGACCAGACGGCGGAAATTGAAGAATAGCCAGACGACAACAGCAAAGACGCAGCGTCTGCGCCACTGGCACGCCACGATGGGGCTGACCCTTGTGCTGGGTTTGCTCTTTTTCTCCGTAACGGGGTTAACCTGGTCGCAGTGGGCGGGAAGCAACATTTCTGTCGCGCGTACCGCGCTAGGGTGGCAGACCCCATCGGTGAACACGCAGTTGCCCGCACCGATGTCTCATCACGATATGATGCACGGTCACGATATGGCGGCGATGGCTACGGATGAACATGCTGAACACCATGCGTCAATGCCAATGGGGGATGCTGAAGCCTATTCGCCGGCGTTATTTGATGAGGTGCTGGCTGCCGCACGTCATGCCGGGATTGATGCCAATAAAATCGAAATCCGCCCAGCCACCAAGCCGCACCGTGCCTGGACCGTCAGTGAGATCGATCGTTCCTGGCCAACGCAGGTTGATGCCGTGTCGGTTAATCCAGATACGCTAGAGATTGTAGACAAAACCGATTTCAACACCTTTCCGCTTGCCGCCAAGCTCACCCGCTGGGGAGTGGATGCACACATGGGCGTGTTATTCGGTTTACCCAATCAACTCATCCTCGCGGCATTTGGTCTTGGGCTCTGTACGATGATTGTATGGGGTTATCGGATGTGGTGGATACGTCGTCCAAAATCTCGCCATGACGCCAATCCGGTCAACACGCTAACTGCGGCATTATTACTGGTCCCAGTCTTTCACCGCGTGCTGATTGCGCTTATTACGCTACTACTGGCCGTAAGCTTGCCCGTTATGGGGATCAGCCTGCTCATCTTCCTGCTCATTGATGTTGTTCGGTGGTATATGAATCACCCTAAGCAGACCATCGCTAAACACTGATTTTCGTACTGCCATCATTGCCCGACACGGCAATAAAAAACCGCCATTGTGCTACACAATTTGTGCACACAATGGCGGTCAATCAGCAATACCAGTTAACGACAAGACGTTAGAACGTGGTCCAGTCTGCTAACTCACCTTTGGCTGCTGTTTTTTCTGTACGGCCATTTTTAGGGGCAGCCAGTGCAGGCGTTTCTACTTTTCTATTTAACGCCGCACTTTTATACGATGCACCCAGATTGAATACGCTAACCGTACGCGCAAGACTATTCGCCTGATCCTGTAAAGAGAGCGCAGCGGCGGCAGATTCTTCAACCAACGCCGCATTTTGCTGGGTCGTTGTATCAATCTGTCCAACGGCCAGGTTGATTTGATTGATCCCATCACTTTGCTCACGGCTGGCCTGCGCAATTTCGCTGATAATTCCCGTTACGCCCTGCACATTCGTCACCAACGAGTTCATCGTGACGCCGGTTTTTTCTACCAACCCCATGCCGTCCTGCACTTTCTTGAACGAGTCATCGATAAGTTCTTTGATTTCTTTTGCCGCCGTAGCGCTTCGCTGAGCCAGCGCACGTACCTCACTGGCGACAACGGCAAACCCTCTGCCCTGCTCACCAGCACGTGCCGCTTCAACGGCCGCGTTCAGCGCCAGAATGTTAGTTTGGAATGCAATGCCATCAATCACGCCGATAATTTCCGCCATACGCTGTGACGAATCACGGATACCGCGCATTTCCTGCGTGACTGTTTCCATCATGATACCGCTTTTTTTCACGGTTTCAGACGCGCTAGCCGCAAGGTCTGTCGCCTGCGTCGTATTATCGGCGGTATTTCTTATCGTCGACGTCAATTGTTCCATCGATGACGCCGTTTCTTCCAGCGAGCTGGCCTGTTCTTCCGTGCGGGCAGATAAATCCTGGTTCCCCGCAGCAATTTGCGATGCAGCGCTGGAGATCGTTTCTGCCCCGTCACGCACCTGGCTGACAATCTGCCTTAAGCTGCTGTTCATATTATTCAAGGCGGATAACAGCTGACCGGTTTCATCTTGACGATCGGTGTAAATTTCAGAAGTCAGATCGCCTTTCGCGACATTTTCGGCAACACCCAGCGCTTCCTTTATCGGCTGAGTGACGCTGCGGGTAATCAACGAAGCAATGATCAATCCAGCCAGCGCACTGATGATAATGATCGTGGCGAGAACCATCAGCGCATTTTTATAGCTGTCACCCACCTCTCGCGCTGAGGATGACATTTTGTCATCCTGTACGTCGATGAACTCATGAACTTTGCTGGTGTATTTCGCCTGAGTAACACGCGTTACGTTGAAGTATTCTTCCGCAGCGGCGTCGGTGTTTCCTGCCGAAACCAGTGAAGAGAGCTTATTCGCGGAGCCGAGGAAATCACGGCGAATGTCGCCAATATCACGCAGTATCGCAACGGATTTATCGTCGCTTACCGATTGGTTCAAATACTCCATGAGTTCAGATATCGTTCCTGAACGCTCTTTGTTCAGCGCCAACTGTTTGTTAATTTCGCTTTCTGATTTCAGTAGTAGAAGCAGCTGCTGGTTATTGAGGTAATTATTCAGCTCATCAATGAGCTTGTTACTTTTGACGGTGAGTGGGTAATTTTGCGAAACAATCTCATCCATTTTTTCGTGAAAATCACTTAGCTTTGAGATGGCAACACTACCAATTACCAAAAGCATCAATACCAAAAAAGAAAACCCCGCCCCTAATCGATATCCTATACGCCAGTTGGACAAATTCATTAACATCTCCTTAATTAATTTTCTCTATCTGTATAAAAACATATAATTAAAAAATTAATATTTATTCAATAAATACAGATAGCTCCAATACCCTTTTTCATAACAAAAAATACACATATCTGGACAGACTATTTATATGCCCTGGTGAGAAACATAAAAAATATGTAGTCAGGCATGCTCATCAAACCACATCCATCGCGATGCAGCCGAATGGGTCTAGCCAGATACCGCGCTTGATGCCAGATATCTGCACATACTGGCAGTGGAAAAAATGTCATCCTTTACACCTCATCTTTCACCGCACGTTCCCGTACCATGAGTGGCTTCTTACATCCCCATGTCCCATAAAACTCAGGAACATTATCGCTACTGAAATTAGGGTTAAATAGCAGCAATAAGGGTGAATAAAAACCAGAACAATTTTTCCTTACGCCGAAGGGGGGTATCGGCCTTTTGTAGATAATCTTTATATTTTCTAACTTATGGATTTAATATCTATTAAATCGATCATTTTTTTATAATCTATCTATTTATAAGATATATGTTTTTTCAGAGAGGATAAATATTGCATTTAGGATGTAACAATAAACTCAAAAATAAAAGGTAACAATTCGTTATAAAATTAAATAAACACTGTCTACGTTTATATTATGTCGCGCATGGGAAATGGGAATAGATGGGATTAAACAAATAAGGTGCGATCGCATACTTTCTAGTGATTCTTGCTTTCTATACAAGCAACATGACAAGCAGAATGCTTTGAACAAAAATACGCACCCAGATGTCTTTTATCGAGACGTCTGGGTGCGTATTTTGCTATTTACTTTTTGAATCAATCAGAGATTCAAAGTCACATTCCAACATTACTTTTTCTTGGAAGTCGCTTTAGATTTACCTTTCAGCAATTCTCGGACTTTCTTTAGCTCTTTCTGCGTCAGCGGCACTTCTGCACCGACTTCTTCTGTCCCCTGGCTGTCCACCGACTCAGAAGACAGTTCAGAAGCCTGATGGCTTTCATCAAAGCTCCTCAGCAACCGGGCACTGACTTCTGCACTGATAGATACTTCGTTTTCCAGGGCAGCCGCTTTGATTTTTTCTTTCAGCTCTGGGGAAATCTTCAGGGACAGGCTAGATATCTCACTCATTTTATTACCTTTCTCATGGGGTAAAATAGTAAGCTATGACAGCCAGCCTACAATGTCCATACTGAAATAAAAATTTAATATTTCTGTCACATAAATAGTTTAATTGATCTCTTAGCAAAGAGATTATTATTTCGCTATTTTTATTTCCCTGTCGAATATTATGTATTTCAATTTCTCATTCTCCAGTCATCAATCATTTTCCGGGTCACATCCTCTTTGTAACAAATTGGCGAATAGCCTCCTGCCCGACTCCATGCACTACGCTTACCGCACTTGCTGCCATTACGTGCTGAATTATAAGGGCAAGGACAATTACCAGAATAAGACGAAATAGATTCCTGAATGATCTGTTCTTTGATCTGCTCATCAGAAATTCGGACGTTTTTCGCCATACTAGGCGTAGAAACAGAAAGCAGGGCCACAGCACATACCATCGCAACAGCCAGCGTTGTTTTCATACCGAGGGTCTCATTTTAACCAGAGGATAATAACTGTAGTACAAAATACGCACCGCAAAGCGATGTCACCCGACGACGCATTATGGGTTAAAAAATTGATCAGAAAATATTAACAACATAAAATGCAGGCGCTTCGAGGATAAAAGGAAACAAACGTGCCACATCACTCCCTTTGGGAACTCATTAAACTTACCTACATGATCGGCTTTGTCGTTTCCCTGATCGTGACGTTCTTGTTAAGTAAAGACAAATCCCTGTTCATCCGATTCTTTGCCTCGTTAATGGTGGGGCTAACCTGGCCGTTGAGTTTTCCCGTTGTCCTGCTGTTCTCCATTTTTTGAAGCGGCGTTTCTCTTCCAGACAACGAGCATGATGACTCAATGCAGCCACGCCTATGCTTACCTTTTAGAGGGAATGCCCTACGATGAATAACATTCTGATCAGCGCCTGTCTGTCTGGTTTTCCCGTTCGCTATAACGGTACTGAAAAGAAATCTGTCGGCGAGTCTCTTGCCCAGTGGCGACAACAGGCGAGACTGATTACGTTTTGCCCAGAACTGGCTGCGGGTTTCTCTACGCCTAGACCGTCTGCGGAGATTATTCCCGCCTCGGGCGGTCATTCGGTCATCAAGGCTGGCGCCAACGTTGTTGAAGCCACTGGCGGCGATGTAACCGAGCGCTATATTCTGGGTGCCTGGCTAACGTTGCAAATGGCACAACAGAATAACTGCCGCTTCGCTCTCCTGACCGAAGGGAGTCCATCCTGTGGTACACACATCATATACAGCGGGCGCTTTGACGGTTCGCAAGTAGCAGGCAGCGGCGTCACCGCTGAATTACTGCGTCATCACGGTATCGAAGTATTTTCCGATCGCGAGATCGAACGGTTGATCGAACGTGTTGAATATTGCGATCGCCATGCTTATGCATAGTGTCGCTGCAGCCCCGTCACCAAATCCAAACGCGGCGGCAGCGTTATGCAGAAACTAACGGACAACTAATACCGACATTTTCGCATGGCGAACAATGGCGGCAGCATTTGAGCCAAGCAGATAGGTTTTCACATTCGGTCGGCGTGAACCAATGACGATTAAATCTGCATTAATCTCCTCCGCCAGCGCTAACACTTCGTCTCTGGCCGATCCGAAGCTGACGCTGCATGACAAACGCGATGCAGGAAGGTCGATCGTTTTCATCAGTGATTTCAGCTTGTCATTCGCTTTCACCACCGCTTCGTTCTCAAACTCTTTTATGCCAAAAGAATAAGCAGATAAAAACGCCGACGCATCTGGGAGGGAATGAAAGAGGTGGATTGCGGCACCCGACATTTTAGCCAACCTGACTGCATGCGTAAGCGCGTGTTTGGTGAGTTCATCTTCTTCTATATCTACTGGCACCAGGATGCTCGTGTACATAATCACCTCTCCCCTACATGGATAACTGATTACCTGTCAGTATGTAAGAAGCGTAGTCTGCCCCTCGTCAGCAAAATATGATCCCGTTCACTTTTACGCATGTTGCCTGCAATTTTTAGCCCAATCGGCGCATAAAGCGAGCCGTTAGGTCACGGATGAATGCTTTAAAGCGATCGTGAATAGATACGTGACGATTCACCCCAAGGGTGATAGCCCATTCCAGTAAAGTGAAATCCATACCGTTCATAAAAGCCGATCAGCTCGGTGCATAAATGCAGCGCAGAAAAACCAGCACGGCGAGTTTCCTGAGTAAGATGCTCAATCAACTGCCCCGCATAACCCTTGCCACGATGGTTTTCTTCAACATAAAGCGCGCACAGCCAAGGATAAAGATCCATGCGGCTGATGAAATCATTGGTAATTAACCCTGCACCACCAATAATCTGCCCGTCCTTTTCCAGCAGATACCAATCTGGCAATGGGTTTTCCGCATCAATGCAGTGGCTGATACAGTCTTCGTAAAGCATCAACGTCTCATCTGATGCCCAGTGGCGTTGGAAGTAATGGATCGCCCACTCTTTGTATTCCGGGCGATTTCTGACAGAAATAATATTCAACATGGAACTAACGACTCATCTTCCATGAAGCAACGATGTGCTCCGTGGTTTCTACCGTAATCGTGTTGCCCGGAATAATAAAATTCCGCCACACGTCGTTGTAATGCGTGATGAGCTGTTCGGCTTTCAGTTCGCCGCGATTGGCCGTCGTGTGCGCATCAGCTGCGATCGTCAACGCATAGCCTCGGCTGGCGGCATTTTTAATGGTTGCATCAACGCAATAATCCGTCGCGCATCCGCAAATCGTCAGGTGGCTAACATTCAACTCAGCCAGCACATCGGCTAACGGCGTACGGTAAAATGCATCGCACGCCGTTTTAGTGATCGACAAACTGCCCTCAGGCTGGTGCAACTCAGGCAATAACTGCCACCCATCGCTGCCTGACAACATGCCATCTCCTTCATGCTGAATAAAAATCGTCCGATCTGCTGCAGCTGAAAGCTGGTTTATCAATGCAACTGTCTGCGCTTGTCGCGCTCTTGGCGTTGCAAACACCGCATTCTGCATATCAATCACTATCAAAACCTGCATCTTCTTTCCTTATTTCGACGCTTAACATCGGCACGCATTATCATCACGGAGGTAACAGTCTGCCATCATCCCAACCCGTAGTTCCGGCTAGATCATGTCTACTATACCATGAGGATAAAACCTGATTTCCCCTGAGCGCAGCAAATCAATATCAAACCAGCGGGTAACGATCGGAACACCGTTTGTCTCTATACCATGAATGATATCTTGTTGATAAAGCGACTCATCCTGAAAACGAGCCTCATAAACAAAGACAATCTCATGGCCCGGCTTGCCATTGTAGAAGAAAATATTCTCTGAAACGCCCAACAGCGAAAAGTCCTTGGTCGCTGCACTGATTTCCTCCTGAACCTCCCTCTCCGCCGCAGCCTGCGACAGTTCGCCAAAATCGATGCCACCACCGAGCGGCAACACATAGTGCTCATCTTTTACCGGGTCATGCCCTTCTGCTAACAGAATCTTGCCATTATTGCGGAAAAGACAAACTGCTTTTGCTCTGATCTTTTGCATGCCAACGCTCCAGGTAAACTACAGCACTCTTTTGATAAAAAGACATTTTTGATAAAGAGACACTTTTGGGTAAACGAACAATTTTTGACAAAAAGACATTTATTGATAAACAGCATGTATCGCAGGAAAATGTCATCTTCTTGTACAGATCAAAATCTTATAGGATGTAATCAAATGCATTAATAGTCTTTATGTTCAGTTAATGTTTTTCCCCGTCTATTTTCCTCTCGTTATGTTTAACTTATTGAAGTCATGTATCTCGCATAATTATTTCAGACATAATATTGTCAGGAAACGATCAATTCATATTTATCCGCCTGACCATTGATCGCCGTCATCCTTTCACGTTTGGCAGCATCGTTGAGTAACGCGGTGTTTATTTATCTTATCGACTGGTTTTATGCGTATGATCGACTAAAGTTAAGTAACCATTTCTTCATGTCTGGCGGATAACGCGTTCGTGCTGTCTGACAAGGCGTGCATTGACCACGTCAGAAAGCGCTAAAGGGAGGAAAAGCAATGCATTCAGAAGTGCCCCAAAACGAGCTCCTGATATCTGATGTCTTCAGTCTTGACTCTCAGATCAGCGATATGGAAATGCTTGGCAACATTGTGGAAGAGATCATTCAATCTGGCCATTCCGTCAGTAACAAGGCCATCATCGCTAAATTAGTCCACAAGATTGAAACAGAAGCCAATGCCGCTTTTCAGGAAAAATATCGCACATTGCTAGATCTGGTTGTTTATAAAACTCAGGATGACTTCCTGATTTAATCTGTAGTCAATACATCAATCTATCGTTTTTCAGTAACGTGTATATTTTCCAATCTGGGCATTTTATTTAATGTACGCACGACTGATGATGAATATATGACCGCCAAATAACACCGATATTTATGTTGTTATTACTCTTGAGCAATAACTATCATTTTATTAATGATGAATAGCACAATGCTTATTTATTTTTACTAATCGTTAGTATTCATTTCTAAATAAATACGCAATGGAAAAAGCATCCGCATCATCTCTTCGGTACATGCCGACGCAGACGACGTCGCAGCCAGCAGAAACATCAGTGCTACGAAGGTAAAACGAGTCAGGGATTCGATAACAGAAACGAAAACGGGCTAGCCTAAGCTAACCCGTTGAATTTTTTTGGCGGAGGAGTAGAGATTCGAACTCTAGAACACTTTCGCGTCGCCGGTTTTCAAGACCGGTGCCTTCAACCACTCGGCCACTCCTCCGCAATGACGCGAACTATAAACAGTGTATGAGATCTTGTAAAGCATCACAGCGCTCAATCGCCTGAAAAATAGTCTAACGCAACGCAATTGGACGCAAAAACGCCATGCAACAAATAAAATAGTGCAATTTATCTCCGGTATCACACGACGAGCAGGGCAAAATACGAGCGCTGATCCGAAAGATGAAAACTTTCAGCGTAAAGAAGGGTAAACCGTCTTTAATAACGTCCTGTAACTATTTATTCTTTGACGTTGGATAATAGCACCCTGAAGAGAGAGTCGCTGACTATGGATCGTATTGTTGTTTCCTCTACCCGTGAAAGCTCGCTACTCAGCACCCATAAAGTGCTGCGTAATACTTATTTCCTGCTGTCGCTGACACTGGGCTTTTCCGCCGTTACCGCAACGGCAAGTACCGTATTTAATCTGCCTGCCCCTGGCTTAATTCTGATGCTGGTTGGGTTTTATGGTCTGATGTTCCTGACGCACAAGCTGGCTAACAGCCCTGCGGGTATTCTGGCGGCGTTCGCACTGACCGGATTCATGGGTTATACGCTGGGCCCGATTTTAAGCTCGCTGATTTCCTCCGGCGCAGGCGATATTGTCATGCTGGCTCTGGGCGGCACGGCGGTGGTGTTCTTCTGCTGTTCAGCCTATGTCTTAACGACACGTAAGGATATGTCCTTCCTGTCTGGCATGATGATGGCAGGATTCGTTGTTCTGGTTGTTGCCGTTATCGCCAATCTGTTCTTGCAGATTCCGGCACTGCATCTGGCAATCAGTGCCCTGTTTATTCTGTTCTCTGCGGGTGCCATCCTGTGGGAAACCAGCAACATCATCCACGGTGGCGAAACCAACTACATCCGGGCGACGGTTAGCCTGTATGTCGCGATATACAATATCTTCGTTAGCCTGTTGAGCATTCTGGGCATCATGCGTAACGACTAAGTTCCGTCTATCGCCACACTGAGAAAGCCCCATCTGGGCTGAGAGATCCCCAGAAACATCATCAATACACCATGATGATGTTTCGATAGGCTCTCGCCATATCGTCGTATACCCTGTCGGGGTTCATCCCCGACAGGATCCTCGGTGATTGACGGATGACATTTTCACTCAATGTCAGATACGACAACACCCTCCGAGATTTCTCACTGTTCGCCTGAAACCATCTATTTATTCCTTTTCTTTCAAGATAATAACCCGTCAGCCACATGATGATGCTGTAGAGTGTCGCTATCAGGCAAAGCACTGATATTCGCTTTTCGCCCCGACTTTTACTTGCCCTAAGCCCCAATCCATAGCGCTCACTTTTCTCATCCCTGAAATTCTGCTCTATCTGCATACGGCGACTGTAAATTTTAACTATCTCACGTGGTTTATATCCCATCAGGCTGGTAAAAAGCAGCCACGGTTCACGCGCGCTTTTACGATACATCTTGTCCGTTTTAGGGAAGCTCTGGTTGCCTTTCCTGCCCGTTGCCCGCTTATGCACGGTATAGAAATGCCCGAGGCAGTCACGGCTGGCGTTGCGTGCCAGTCGCCCAAATCCCAGATAGCATGACTTCGCTCTTGACGTAATATCCCGCGCCATTTTCCATTCCTCATCCCCGATTATCTGAAAGTAAAGGCGACCTCTGACACGTCCGACAAAATGCCAGCCCAGAGAGCGAATGTGATGAAACCAACTGCTGCGAAAGCCTGCATCAGTCACAACAATGACCTGCTTATCTTTGCCGATGGCGGCAGCCATCTGATCGAGAAAGTCGTTCTGAACGGTAGCGTTGTTCTGGTATTGAGAGGCAATGACTTTACTCATCAGCGGGATAGCTCTTCCATCGCACAGTAGACTCGCCCGCAAAACGCTGAGCTCCGATGACGGATAGCCGCTCCAGTCCACGGCAATAACGCATAATGAAAGGCTGCTGGTGAGGCGGGATACAAGCTTCTGATAAACAGCGGGGACATCGCTAAACATCAGGTCACTGTTGAGATGCCGGTCAACACGCTTAATCTTGTGCTTAACCCGTGCCGGTCCTGGCAGATACCTGCCGATGCTGGTAAGAGAGAGCGATGCGCCACGCGTCAGTGCGACGGTCATATCGAGCAGAGCATTTTTACGGTACTGATGAAGTGAGTTCAGGGACTGGCTAAAAAATTTATGGCAAACTTGTGAAGCAGGCATAGAGGCGTGACCTTACTTTTTGGTGGAACACTAAGTAGATCACAACCTTCTATGCCTGTCTTTATTTATGGGGAACCATCAGCCCATCTGGGGCTTTTTTTTATTCCGGTGCAAACAGCAAAATTTGTTAAACTGCGGGCTGAGATATCGCAGTCGGAGAGAAGATGTTGGAGTTTGAAGGGCGAACAATCGCAACTGACGCGCAGGGTTACCTGATGGACAGCACCGTATGGAGCGAAGCATTGGCTCCCGTGTTAGCGGAACAGGAAGGCATCGTGTTGACTGAACCGCATTGGGAAGTCGTCCGGTTTGTGCGGAATTTTTATCAGGAGTTCAATACGTCACCCGCGATACGTATGTTGGTTAAGGCGATGGCGCAAAAGTATGGTGAGGAGAAAGGAAATAGCCGCTATCTGTATAAACTGTTCCCGAAAGGGCCAGCCAAGCAGGCAACCAAAATCGCCGGCTTACCCAAACCGGTAAAATGCATCTAGCACGCCCCCGTTTCAGTAGCGGATCGTAAAACCGGCATAGTCCGTCTTACCATGTGGCTCAATAAGCACCTTATCCACTCTGGCGCTTCGTGGGCCTCCTTGCTTCAGCCACTCAATCAACGCGTCTACCGCATGAGGTTCGCCGCTTGCTACCACCTCCACGCTGCCATCATCACAATTGCGTGCATAGCCATTGAGCCCAAGCTGCATAGCCTGATGCTGCGTGCTGTAACGAAATCCAACGCCCTGGACCACGCCATAGACATAGGCGGCCGTCGCTATCTTTGCCATCTTCTTCCCCCTTTCCAGCCCTGCGACCACACAACATTTCATTAGCAGACCTGTATCTTCTAAAAATTTACACCATACTATTAATAATGTGTTCAGCCTGCGATTCATCAACGAACTCATTATTTGAAAAAACGCTATACGCTAAAAGGCGTTATCGGATGCGGTTGCTTTTCCTCCACGCCATCCGCAACGAGTAGAAAGTGTAATCTATTTCCAGGGGGTTATATGATCATCTGTAAATTCGGTCTTGGACAACAGATTCGTCATAGACAACTGGGATTTCCAGGGGTCGTTATTGATATCGATCCCGAATACTCATTAGACACGCCCACCTGGGAAGAAATTAGCGGCAATGACACGCCGCGCGCCGAACCGTGGTACCACGTTGTGATGGAAGATGACGAAGGCCAACCGATTCATACTTATCTGGCAGAAGCGCAGTTGATGAAGGAAGAGCTTTCTGAGGATGAACACCCTTCGCTAAACGAATTAGCCGAGGTCATTCAACGCCGCGCGCCACAGCTGCGCCATTAGTTGTTCACTGAAAGCTGATACTGACGCCAAAGGTAAGTATTGGCGATGTTGTGGTATTCAGCATCGCCGACTATCTGCAGCTTATTTTTCTAACCCCAGCCGCGGGATTTCAATTTTCGGACAGCGATCCATGACGACTTTCAGCCCTGCATCGTGAGCTAAAATGGCGGCTTGCTCATTAATGACGCCAATCTGTAGCCACAGAACGGTCGCGCCGATGGCGATGGCCTCTTTGGCAATCTCATAGGCCGCTTCCGGCTGGCGAAAAACATCGACCATATCAACCGGTTTAGGAATGTCCTCTAAGCTGGCATACGCTTTTTGACCTAACAGCGTCTGGCCGGCCAGTTTGGGGCTAACGGGGATAATGTCGTAGCCCTGCTTAAGCAAATACGCCATCACACCATAGCTCGGACGGGATGGATTATCGCTGGCCCCCACTACCGCAATGGTTTTTACCGTTGTCAGTACAGACTCAATCTCTCTGTCATTCATACTATTCAACCTCTCTTGCGTGATTGATTACAGTGTATCTCACATTCTACGAATAGCAGGAAATGGCTTAAAATCGCCTCCATCTGTGCCTTATAGCGCGAAAGATGCAATAACAGCCTGTTTCAAATTGAAACCTTTGACACATTCAGACAATTCCTCAACAATACTCGGATTACGTTCCATCTGGGAAAATTATGAAATTCGGCTTCATCACTGTCTGCCTTTTTATTGCAGGTTTAAGTACCTCTGCAATGGCGGCAACAACGTTGAAATTAGATCAGAAAATCGATCTCCTTATGGTTGACGGGCAAAAGATGTCAGGCTCGTTGCTGAAAGGTGCCGATAGCCTCGAACTTGGCAGTGGGCAACACCAGATTTTGTTCAAAGTTGTCGATACTGTCGATGCCCAGACTGGTGCACCAGAGACCTATTTCCCTTCAACCTTTATTGCGACCTTTAACACGGAAAAAGTAGCATCAGTGTCATTTAAGCTACCCCCGCTGCAAACCCTTCAGGATCGCAAGAACTTTACCGACCAGCCTCAATATCAATTGCTTGATGAAAAAAATCAGGCAATCCCCGTGCGTACCGATGCGTTTGTGATCGCAGACAATGAGCTACTCGATATAGAGCGAAAAATGTCAGAGTACAACGCGGCGGCAAAAGGGGCTTCAGTTGCGGGCTTTGCGACCGCACTGAATGAATCCGTAAGCTGGTGATTTTACGCGCAGTCACATCTGATTTTTGATACCCGTTCGCCTTTTCCTGCTTTTATCGCTTTGCACTGAAACTACGTTTCCGTAATCTGTCTGTACCCTAGCGTCAGCTTTACTACACCAGATTGAAGGACGTAACCATGGAGTTCACCACCCGTACCATCCCTGCGCAAAAACATATCGCGCTGGTCGCACACGACCACTGTAAACAATCTTTGTTGGATTGGGTTGGTACGAATAAACAACAGCTCACAGAGCACACGCTTTATGCTACCGGAACCACCGGTAACCTGATTCAGTTGAACACGGGTCTGCCTGTAAAAAGCATGCTAAGTGGACCGATGGGGGGTGACCAGCAGGTTGGCGCACTCATTTCCGAAGGGAAAATCGATTTGATGATCTTCTTTTGGGATCCGCTTAATGCCGTGCCCCACGATCCCGATGTGAAGGCGCTGCTGAGATTGGCTACGGTTTGGAACATTCCTGTTGCTACCAACCGGGCAACGGCGGATTTCCTGATTAACTCAGCGCTATTTAACGAGCAGGTTCAAATCGCCATTCCTGATTATCAGCGCTACCTGCAAGATCGACTGAAATAATATCCGTACATCATACTGGACCAGCGGCGTACTACACCGTCGACGCTGGTCTCTTCTGTTCTACTTCTCTCTTTTCGTTATCCCGGCTTACGCTGCGTCGGTACACCTAAACGATGAAGATGTTCAATAAACGCCGATGGATTCGCCACATCCTGTAGCAACCAGACGCGATGTTTCGCTCTCGTCAACGCCACATAGAGCAAACGCCGCTCTTCCGCATCGGGGAAGTCCTCAGGTTCAGGTAACAGCACTGCCTCAATCACGGACTCTCTTGCCGGGGCCGGGAAGCCATCTCTCCCTTCATGCATACCCACGATAATGACATATTCCGCCTGCTGCCCTTTACTGGCATGCACCGTCATGAAATCAATCTGCAAATTCGGCCATTTGGTTGCCGCCTTCTCCAAAATCGCCGGGCGTAAATGGTGATAACGCGCAAGCACAAGAATGCACTCATCAGCTTTCACAAAGCCGCTCAGTTTATCCAGAAGTGGTTCAAGCTGATCCTGAGGCAGAATCGTCACCGCTTTTTTATCCCCCTTGCTCAGGCTATTAAGCGGTTTCTTCAACTGATACGGATTTTGCTGTATGAACGTATTCGCAATTTCACCAATGCGTTCATTAAAGCGATAGGTGGTATCCAGCGCGCACTGCTCACCTACGCCGAAATGCTGTTCAAATGCTGTCGTCAACGCCAGCTCAGCACCGCTAAAACGGTAAATTGCCTGCCAGTCATCCCCGACGGCAAAAAGGCAGGTGCGGCTATTTTGTCGACGCAGTGCGGCAAGCAAGCTCGCACGCTGTGGCGAAATATCCTGAAATTCGTCCACCAGAATGTGCTTCCAAGGGCTGACAAAGCGCCCTTTATCTAGCAAGTTCACGGCCTGATGGATAAGGCCAGAGAAGTCGACGGCGTTCTCATCCTTAAGCGCTTTTTTCCAGGCTTTCAACAACGGTGCCATCAAGCGAATTCGTTGCTGAAACGCTGTCCGAATAGATTCTGGCGCCTGCTCAACCATTTCGCTCTGGCTGCCGCCGTGCATACGCATCAACCCTAACCAGCGCTCAAGTCGCCCGGCCAACCGCCCCGCCAGCTTCGGATCGTTCCAGAAATCGCCTTCTGGTACATCCCATTCCAACTCTTCCGTTAACCAGCGTCGCCACCCGTTAGCCTGCGTTTTTTTCTCGGCACACTGCTGCTGCCAGTGAGAAATCAGCAGTTCGCGACGTTGTTTGGTATCACTTTCCAGTTGGCTTATCATCGGAGCCTTGCGGCTAGCCTGCTGAATAATGTGCAATGCCAGTGCATGGAACGTCTTAGCCTGAATTTCGTCCGTGTGGAGCCTCTCCCGGATGCGCTCGTTCATCTCTTCTGCCGCTTTACGGCCAAATGCCAGTAGCAAAATCTGATCGGCCGTGGCTTCTTGTCGGTGCATTAACCACGCTGCTCGAGCCACCAGCACAGAGGTTTTTCCACTGCCGGCACCCGCCAGTACCAGTACACCGTCTTCGCCATTGATCACCGCTTTACTCTGCGACACATTTAATGGCGAACTCTCCACCGTTTCAAAGAAAGGCTGCTCTGCCGCCAGCGTGCGATCCATCCATGCCTGATTCGCCACAGTGCGCATCTCATCGCCCTGCTCAAGCCAGCGCAAGCAATGCTGGTAGTTATCACGGCAGTTATCAAAGGTTTCAAGACGAGAAACAGGCAGAGGCAAAGCCCCCAGCGAATCGCGAATGGCATTCTGCAACGTGACCAGAGCCTGACGGCTAAACCATTTATCCTGCTGCGTCAGCGTTTGAATATTGTCCGTTTGGCGCTGCAAAACTTCAGCGCTGATCAGGCTCATCTCCTCGCTCCAGTCAAGCCAGGATTTAAGAAGATGGCGGTAAAAAGCCTGCGTTTCCTGCCACTCTGTTCCGTGCAGACGCACCACTTTTCCGGCTGGCAATTCAAATTCCAGCTCTCCCCACACCAGCCCTCTTTTACAGTGAATACTCAGCAACTGATTAAAGGGGATCAGATATTGATGTTTATCGCCACTCACTTCGACACCGGCATTCAGTAACCGCACCCGGTTGTAAGGATGCTGGGCCAGATGTTTACCTAACGAGGTAGATTTCAGTTCCATGATGTTCGCGCCATGACTATGTGAGAGGATATTCGTCCATTTCTTGTCGTTTATCTGACTCTAGTTTACCCGTTATCGGACTTCACGCTCTAGCCTTAAAAACAGGTTAGGATATCCTGATGCTTAATGTGATAATTCTTTTACCATCAGCGAGTTTGGGACGTTATCTGGTGACCTTACAAGTGCAGGAGAAACTATGCGTACTGTGTTGAACATCCTTAATTTCGTATTAGGTGGTTTTTTCACCACGTTAGCCTGGCTTCTGGCGACAGTTGTCAGCGTGCTGCTGATTTTTACCTTACCGCTAACACGCTCATGCTGGGAAATCACCAAGCTGTCGCTCTTGCCTTATGGTAATGAGGCTATCCATGTTGATGAGCTACGCCCAGATGACAAGAGCACAATTCTCAGCGCTGGCGGATCGCTACTGAATATCTTCTGGTTCATTTTCTTTGGCTGGTGGCTTTGCCTGTCGCACATCATTACAGGCATCGCACAGTGCATTACGATCATTGGCATTCCTGTTGGCATCGCAAATTTTAAAATTGCCGCCATCGCGCTGTGGCCAGTCGGGCGTCGCGTGGTTTCCGTCGAACTGGCGCAGGCAGCGCGGGAAAACAATGCCCGCCGCCACTTTCGCTAACGGCATCTAAGGATACTACGTTGCTCACCTTCGCCCCGGGAATTCGCCGCTATGTGTATAACAGCAGTTGGCTGTATACCATTCGCATCCTCATTGCACTGAGTGGGGCGGCGGCAGTTCCCTGGTGGCTGGGTCAGCCAACATCGACAATCCCCGTTACGCTTGGCGTCGTCGCGGCCGCTCTCACTGACCTTGACGACCGCCTCACCGGGCGCCTGCGTAATTTGTTCATTACGCTAGCCTGTTTTTTTATCGCTTCCGTTTCGATCGAACTGCTTTTCCCCCACCCCTGGCTGTTTGGCCTCGGTCTGGCGGTGTCGACCTGCGGTTTTATTTTGCTCGGCGCATTAGGGCAACGCTATGCAACCATCGCATTCGGCGCACTGCTGATCGCGATTTACACCATGCTGGGCATATCCCTTTACGACAACTGGTATCAGCAGCCCATCATGCTGTTGATAGGGGCTTCCTGGTACAATCTGCTGACGCTATTCGGTCATCTGATCTTTCCCATCCGCCCGTTGCAGGACAACCTCGAGCAGTGTTATCAGCAGTTGGCCCGCTATCTGGATGCCAAAGCCAACCTCTTCGATCCTGATATTGAAGAAGAAACCGACAAGCCCTTGATTGACGTCGCGATGGCAAATAGCCAATTGGTTGCGACGCTCAATCAGACCAAGTCATCGCTGTTAACGCGTCTGCGTGGCGATCGCGGCCAGCGTGGGACGCGTCAAACACTGCACTACTATTTCGTCGCGCAGGATATTCACGAACGAGCCAGCTCATCGCATGTTTACTATCCACAATTGCGTGAGAAACTGCGTTATAGCGACGTCCTATTTCGCTTTCAACGCCTGCTGAGTATGCAGGCCAAAGCCTGTCAGCAGCTGTCGCAATCCATTCTGCTACACCAAAAGTATCAGCATGACAGCCGCATTGAGCGGGCTTTCGTGCATCTCGAATCTGCTATTGCGCGTATCGCGGCCAACAACATGGCAGACGCAGCACAAATCAAAGCGCTCACCTATCTCTTAAATAATTTACGCGCCATTGATGCCCAACTCGCGACTATCGAATCCGAACAGGCCATTGAGCAAGAAAACAACCCAGAAAACACGCTGGCAGATGACAAAATCACGGGCTGGAGCGACATCCGCTTACGCATTAGCCGCCACCTGACACCGCAGTCAGCACTGTTTCGTCATGCCATCCGTATGTCCGTGCTGCTCTGTAGCGGCTACGCGTTGATTCAGGTCACAGGCTTGCAACATGGTTATTGGATTCTGCTCACCAGCCTGTTTGTTTGTCAGCCCAACTATAACGCCACTCGGCGGCGGCTGACGTTGAGAATTATCGGGACATTGACCGGTATTTTACTCGGCTTGCCCATCCTGTATTTCGTTCCTTCGCTGGAAGGACAGCTAACGCTGATCGTTATTAGCGGCGTACTATTTTTCGCCTTTCGCAACGTGCAGTACGCCCACGCGACCATGTTTATTACGCTGCTTGTCCTGCTCTGTTTCAACCTGTTGGGTGAAGGCTTTGACGTTGCGGTGCCACGCATTATCGATACGCTACTCGGGTGTGCCATCGCATGGGCTGCTGTCAGTTTTATCTGGCCGGACTGGCGTTTTCGCGGTCTGCCAACCGTCATCAATAAGACATTGGACGCCAACTGCCGCTATCTTGATGCGATCATGGTTCAATATTATCAGGGGAAAGATAATAGCCTGCCTTATCGCATTGCCCGCCGCGATGCGCATAACTGCGATGCCGAACTAGCGTCCGTCGTGTCGAATATGTCCTCAGAGCCTCATGCGACCAGAAGTAAGCTGGACAGCGCATTCCGCTTCATGTGCCTGAATCATACGTTACTAAGCTATATTTCGACGCTCGGCGCACATCGCGGGAAAATTACCTCAACGGAAACGCTGCAATTGCTGGATGATGCCGTTTGTCATGTTGATGATGCGCTACACTGCAGCGAAGAGGAAAGTTTGCGTATCAATCAGGGATTGAAAACCATTACCGCCAGCCTTCAATCCCTTTCACCCGAGTCAGACAGTAAAGAATCATTAATTATTCAGCAAATCGGCCTGCTGATCGGTCTCTTACCTGAACTCGTACAGCTAAAAAATGACATGATGACACGGTAAAAATATGACGTATCTCTTAGTGCTTTGGCCCTTTGGAGACGGCGTTGTTTTTATACCATTCCAACAGTTCATTGCGGATACCGCGAGGGAGTGCCGCCTGATGCGTACCACAAATGGCACCAGCAAGCGCTAGTAACACGTTGACGCTCAGATTAGCGCGAACCTTCCGCAACTTGAGATAGCTGTTTTTTGCACCGAAATGCTGTAACTCATCGACATTCTTGATTCCCGCTTTCCACAGCAGCCGTTCGATATCATGGTTAAGATTCGGAAGATCCTTTAACCGCCCGTTGGTACTTCTGACTGCCTTATCATACTGCGCGCCTCCCAGCGCCAGGTGGGCGAAATACAGTAGCTGCTCAGATTCTTGCCATAATGCCTCATCGACAAGAAAGTAATTCAAAGGAACAGGCATGCCGCGTTTGGTATAAATCAGATTAGGCATATCACGCTGTTGAAAATATTTTTCATCCTTCTTACTGGCGCGAAGATAAAGCTCCCCTTCCGATACCAGTCCAAAAATCGTTTTATTTGCTGCGATGCTGTAGCCACCAAATTGGGAACGCGAAGTGATGTCCCCCAAAGATGAAAAAGACTGCTGAGATTGCAAAATCCTTTTTTTGCATAATTGCTTCATTGCCATAATCCTTAGTATTGAAATGATCTCTTCCTGAACAATTAAAAATATCTGTAGCAGGAACAAATAATTAACCACAGCCCCGATGCGGCTTCAAACAGTAAATGTGTTTACTGTCTCTTGCATAAGGAATATGCGAAGCGCTTTCAAAAAATCAGGTTGATTTTCACGCACACAGCATATACTGTATGTTCATACAGTAATACTATGGGTAGAACTCATTATGCGTACGCAATCAATCCGCTCTCACAACATCGAGCCATCATCGTTTTCTGCAAATCAACACGCTGCGGAGCCTTCGGTTGCCACAGGTGGAATTATCAGCGAAATCGTGTACAACGCCGATCAGCCCATAGTCACACACCTGTTATTACCGCTCTTACAGCAGCTAGGCACGCAGTCTCGGTGGCTGTTATGGCTTTCCCCTCAGCAAAAATTGAGCCGCCCTTGGGTACAGCAATCTGGGCTCCCGCTGGATAAAATGGTGCAACTCCATCACATCAATCCGCTGTTTACGGTTGATGCCATGGAAAGAGCCTTGCTGACAGGGAATTACAGCGCTGTTTTATGCTGGTTACCGCACGAATTGACGGAAGAAGAGAAGGTTCGGTTGCGGCACGCCGCACAGGCAGGAAATACGTATGGCTTTATTATGCGGCCAGAAAGTGCTGGCGGTGACGCCTATAGACTGTTTCCTAGCCTTAAAATTCATTCGACATTGTATCATTAAGTAAATTAAGAATTTTCTCAGCCCCTTCAGGTTATATGTCTTGTCGATCGCCGCAGAGCGGTATTCTGCGGGCTTTTTGGGTATATTTAATACAGCTAAAAGGCGTAAGATCTGTCAAAAGCATCTACTATTTGTTAGCAAGTATGTATGAATCGTGCGATTTTCTTATGACGTAAATCACATCATACTTGTAACTTTCTCATCACGTTGTAGACTTTAACTCGCTGGAGTTGCTCTTTTATAACGTCAGTTGACTGACAGTGAGTCATAAATAAGGGCAAAGTCTCCGACCAAAGGATTTTAACCAAAGGTTTATTAGCCCTCCGGGTTAATTGCCGATTTGGATGATAATGAGGCGTAAAATGAAAAAAACAGCTATCGCAGTTGCAGTGGCACTGGCTAGCTTCGCGACCGTCGCGCAAGCAGCTCCTAAAGACAATACCTGGTACACCGGTGGTAAACTGGGTGTGTCTCAATTCCACGATACTGGTTTCTACGGCAATGGTTACACCGGTATCAACAATAACCCGATCAAAAGCAAGTTAGGCGCTGGTGCATTTGTTGGTTATCAAGCCAACCCGTACCTGGGCTTTGAAATGGGCTACGATTGGCTGGGCCGCATGAAGTATGCAGGTTCTACTGCTAACGCAGCAGACAGCGCAAGCTTCAAAGCACAGGGCATCCAACTGGCTGCCAAACTGAGCTACCCTGTTATGCCTGATCTGGACGTTTATACTCGTCTGGGCGGTATGGTATGGCGCGCTGACAGCCACGCGGCTATCGGTGGCGGCGACATCAACAACGACGACACTGGCGTTTCCCCGCTGGCTGCAGTTGGTGTTGAATACGCTATCGACAAAAACTGGGCTACTCGTGTTGACTACCAATGGGTAAGCAACATTGGTGATGCTGGTACCGTTGGTGCCCGTCCAGACAACCTGCTGATGAGCGTTGGCCTGTCTTACCGTTTCGGCCAGGATGACCGCGTAGCACCAGTTGTTGCTCCGGCTCCGACCCCAGCTCCAGCTCCAGTTGTTGAAACCAAGCGTTTCACACTGAAATCTGATGTCCTGTTCAACTTCAACAAAGCAACGCTGAAACCAGAAGGCCAGCAATCACTGGATCAACTGTACACCCAGCTGAGCTCTCTGGATCCGAAAGACGGTTCCGTTGTTGTTCTGGGCTTCACTGACCGTTTAGGTTCAGAGCAATACAACCAAGGCCTGTCTGAAAAACGTGCACAGAGCGTAGTTGATTACCTGGTTTCTAAAGGTATCCCTGCGAACAAAGTCTCTGCTCGTGGTCTGGGTAAATCTCAACCAGTTACGGGTTCTACCTGTGACAACGTGAAACCTCGTGCTGCGCTGATCGATTGCCTGGCACCGGATCGTCGCGTAGAGATCGAAGTTAAAGGCATCAAAGACGTTGTAACTCAGCCTCAGGCTTAAGTTATTAACGAAAAAAAAACCTCGCTCCTGCGAGGTTTTTTTTTGCGTGTTTATCAGCGCGATAAATGACAAAAAACCAATCACGTTTCGTCTTTATTCAGAATAGCTTTAAGATCCTGTTTAAGCAGCGACATCTGGCTGGCATATTTTTCTTTGTGCTCAGCGTCTTCGATTAACTGCACAATCGTTTCTGATAAGGTCACTCCGCGTCTTTGAGCGAGAGCAGCAAGGCGCTGCCAGACCAGATATTCCAGATCGATCGATTTCTTGCGTGTATGCTGGTGCTCTGCGTTGAAATGACGTTTACGCCGTGCACGAATCGTTTGCTTCATCCGGTTTTCTAAGGTGGGATTCATGCATTGCGCAATCCACTCCAGCACTTTAACCGGCTGATTTTCCATTTTAAGCAATGCCTGTACCGCGTCATCCGCAGCGCTTTGCTCAAGAAAACGCGTAATTTCTTCTCCCTCCCGATGCTTCTTCACCAGGTATTTCCATTTCCACCCGCACTCAAGATTTTCTAGTTGTTGATATTTCATATTAAATTCTTCAGTGACCGCGTAACGTGACTTTCAGCATAACAGTTTTCCCTGATTTTGACCGCTTTCTGGCGGCTTTCTGACAGCTTTTAAGACGATTAACCAAACGCAGTCTAAGCCTCAATATATGAAAGATGACGGAGAGATGACTCTCCTTATGCGAAGTGCGCATTATTCTTGTATAATCACGCTTTTCCTTCAGACGATTACATTGATACTTTGACCAGTAACCGACTCTCATGGCAGCATTTACTGCCTAATAATACGCCTTATCAAACGCTATTCACTCAGGCAGCTCAACTTGCTCCTGCTGAATTCTCCGCTATTCAGTCGCGTCTGGCAGACAGCCTGACGCTCTTTTGCCACCCTCGATCTCCTTCGCGCTTTATGCTGTTGAAAGCGCAAGAGAATGATGAATATATGGCATTGATCGCCCGTGCGCTGAGCGCCATCAGGCCAGACTCCGGGGCGATACATGGCAGTAAATATATCATTGAGGGTCGTCATATTCGGGTCGAACCCGCCACACAGCCTGCGGACAACTTTGCCGCACAGCAGCTCTGTGGCTATCAGGAATGGATTGAATCTGAACAGCTCTTCGGCTGCGTACGCAGTTTTCACGATGAAATCACGCTGCACCCAGGGCTGATTCATCAGGTTAATGGCGGTACGTTGATCCTGTCAGCCAGAGCACTGCTGGCTCAGCCTCTGATGTGGCTGCGTCTGAAGCAGATTATGGCTGAAGGCATCTATCGTTGGCAGTCACCAGACGAGCGCAAGCCGCTTCCTGTTGATGTGCCACCGATGCCGCTTGATATTCGCCTAATTATTCTCGGTGACCGCGAAAGTCTGGCAGATATTCATGATATGGAACCGGAATTAGGCGAACACGCTATTTACGGCGAGTTCGAAGCGCAATTGCAGCTGATTGAAACGGATGATATGGCGCGCTGGTGTACCTACATCAATGCACTGTGCAGCGAAAATCAACTACCGCTGCTGGACGCAGATGCCTGGCCTGCATTGGTCAACATTGCAGTGCGCTACAGCGGCGATCAGGGCAATTTGCCATTATGTCCGCGCTGGCTAATCGGCCAGTTAAAATATGCGTCTCTGTACGCCAGAGATGGTCAGATCACGGAGCAGGCGCTGGTTGACGCCGTTGCTGCCCGCCAATGGCGTGAAGGCTACCTCCGCGAGCGCATGCAGGATGAAATAGAATTAGGCCAGATCCTGATCGAAACGGAAGGCGAAGTTGTCGGCCAGATTAATGGACTTTCCGTATTGGAATTCCCTGGCTACCCCGTTGCCTTTGGCGAGCCGACGCGTATCAGCTGCGTAGTTCACGCTGGCGACGGTGAATTCACCGACGTTGAGCGCAAAGCCGAACTGGCTGGCAATTTGCACGCCAAGGGTATGATGATCATGCAGGCGTTTCTGATTACGGAACTGGAACTTGATCAACAGCTTCCCTTCTCAGCGTCTATGGTCTTCGAACAATCGTACAGCGAAGTTGACGGTGACAGTGCCTCATTGGCAGAGCTATGTGCGCTGATTAGCGCCCTCTCCTTGCGGCCGATCAATCAGCAGTTCGCCGTGACCGGTTCCGTCGATCAATTTGGTCATGTGCAGCCGATTGGCGGCGTGAATGAGAAAATCGAAGGTTTCTTTGAAGTCTGCCAGCGTCGTGGATTGACGGGAACGCAGGGCGTGATTTTACCTGCGGCTAATTTACGCCATCTCTGTTTACAGGAAGATGTCGTTGAAGCGGTACGCGAAGGGAAATTCCATTTGTTCCCGGTAGAAACTGCGCCGGAAGCGGTGTCATTATTGACCAATTTCGCTTATGACGATGAACAGCAGCCAAACCTGTTGTCCGCCATTCGTGAGCGAATTGGACAGATTTCACCGCAAGAGCGTAGACGTTTCCCTTGGTTTTTCCGTTAAACCAACTGGTTCAACCAGACGCAACAGACTTGCCCAGCGTACAGGTGTACGCTAACCTGCGTGCTTCATTAAAACAAGGCTTACAGAGACCATGGTAGATAAACGCGAATCCTATACAAAAGAAGACCTCCTTGCCTCCAGTCGTGGTGAACTGTTCGGCCCGCAAGGCCCTCAGTTACCTGCCCCTAACATGCTAATGATGGACCGCGTCGTTAAAATGACGGAAGACGGCGGTAAGTATGGCAAAGGCTATGTGGAAGCCGAATTGGATATCACGCCTGACCTGTGGTTCTTCGGTTGCCATTTCATCGGCGATCCGGTGATGCCAGGTTGTCTCGGTCTGGATGCGATGTGGCAATTAGTCGGATTTTATCTGGGCTGGCTGGGCGGCGAAGGCAAAGGCCGCGCGCTCGGCGTAGGTGAAGTTAAATTCACCGGACAAGTGCTGCCGACAGCGAAAAAAGTGACTTATCGCATTCACTTCAAACGCGTGATCAATCGCCGCTTGGTGATGGGTATTGCTGATGGTGAAGTGTGGGTTGACGGTCACCAAATCTATACCGCTGACGAACTGAAAGTGGGTCTGTTCAAAGACACCAGCGCTTTCTAAGCAGCAGATAGCACTGCGGGCGAAAACCTTTTCGCCCGCGTTATCCATTTATTTATCCGATATTCTCTCACCACAGCCTAAATCACTCGCCCTATCATGATGGACTTTTCAGTTCATTGGTGATCGACTGCCGTACGTCTTGCGGTATCTTCAATTCAGTCGCTAGCGCATCCAGATAGCTTTTCTCCATGAAGTGATCGACATCAATGACCGCGCAGCTCAGGAAGTAAACCTCAAGCGCCTCTTCCTCATTCTTCACATCTTTCGCCAGCAAAATCGGGTCAAGCGGTTGTTCTATGGCTTCCTGTACCCAGCGGTGAGCTTCACTGCCCAGTTGCAGTTGCTGAATATTTTCATCAATACGCTGTTTCTCGGTTGCATCAATATGGCCGTCACTCTTGGCAGCAAAAACCAGAGCCTGAATCAGGCGACGGGCGCGGA
The DNA here is from genome assembly GCF_002307355.1 of Pectobacterium polaris. Lineage (NCBI taxonomy): Bacteria > Pseudomonadati > Pseudomonadota > Gammaproteobacteria > Enterobacterales > Pectobacteriaceae > Pectobacterium > Pectobacterium polaris. The sequence goes on from NZ_CP017481.1 coordinate 4,075,357, forward strand.
TATTGTCAGCTGAGGACTGGGTACCAAACTGTGGATCGTCCTGATGTGTGTCGCGAACGCGTTTTTTATACTGGTTCCACAACACCACACCCGCCGCTGCACTACCGCCAATGATCAACGCATTTTTACCCAATGAACCCATGATTTTCCGCGTGGATTTATTCGATAACAACACACCCGCCAAACCACCCAGCGCAGCAGGCTTCAGCATGTCGCCCAAATTGCCGTTTTTTCCCCCTTGATGCTGATTCCCCTGCTTGCTAACGGAACCTAATAAGCCCTGAATCTGTTGCAGCCAATTATTCATTTTCATTCCTCAAGGAAAAGTGACATCACTGATGGCGATGTCACTCATAGTAATGGTGCAGAAGGTGTTTGTTTGTCAGATTGTGTATAGCAATGAAAAGTATGGACCGCGCTTTCTCTACGGTCCATCTGGCGCTCCATCTTACTATGTAGGAAACATTACGAAGCTGGCTTCAGCGGTGCTTTTCTCACTGGGGTATTGCCGGAAACATAGTAGCGTGCTTTGCTGCGCGGCAGCGCCTGACGCCGGCGGATTCGGTCAGCAATTTTCTCGGCAATCATGATGGTTGTCGCGTTCAGATTACCGGTAATAATTTGCGGCATGATGGAGGCATCCACTACGCGTAGCCCTTCCATACCATGAACTCGGCCTTGCCCATCAACCACCGCCATCTCATCCTCACCCATCTTACAGGAACAGGAGGGATGGAATGCCGTCTCGGCGTGATTGCGGATAAACTCGTCCAGTTCCTCATCAGTCTGAACTTCCAGGCCGGGGCTGATCTCTCGCCCACGGTATTTATCCAGCGCTGGCTGCGCCATAATTTCACGCGTAATGCGGATCGCATCGCGAAATTCCTGCCAATCCTGCTCCGTCGACATATAGTTGAACAAGATGCTCGGGTGCTCACGGGCGTCTTTGGATCGCACCTGTACACGCCCCCGGCTGAGTGAGCGCATGGAGCCGACGTGCGCCTGAAATCCGTGCTCTTTCACCGCATTACTGCCGTTGTAATTAATCGCGACGGGCAAGAAGTGGTACTGAATATTCGGCCAGGTGAACTCATCCCGACTACGAATAAACCCCCCCGCTTCGAACTGGTTGCTAGCCCCAACACCAGTGCCGTTGAACAACCATTCCGCGCCGATTTTTGGCTGGTTAAACCACTGCAACGCCGGATACAGCGATACTGGCTCTTTGCAGGCATACTGCAAATACATTTCCAGATGGTCCTGCAAGTTCTCACCGACGCCGGGCAAATCGTGCACCACGGGAATATCAAGACGCTGAAGCAAGTCTTTCGGTCCCACGCCGGAACGTTGCAGGATTTGCGGCGAAGCAATGGCACCTGCACACAGCAGCACCTCACGGCGAGCCTTCGCCGTCTGCGCACTTTCCCCTTTAAAGTAAGCCACGCCAATGGCACGTTTTCCGTCGAAGAGAATCTTGTCGGTTAAGGCATGCGTCACGATGGTCAGATTCTTACGGCTTTTTGCCTGATCCAAATAACCTCTCGCGGTACTGGCGCGACGTCCCTTCGGCGTGACGGTTCTGTCCATCGGCCCAAAGCCTTCCTGCTGATAGCCGTTAAGATCGTCCGTACGCGGATAACCCGCCTGTACGCCCGCCTCAACCATCGCGTGAAACAGTTCGTTGTTTCCCATCTTCGGCGTTGTCACTGAAACAGGACCGCTTGCGCCATGGTAGTCATTCGATCCCACATCCCGCGCTTCCGCTTTACGGAAATACGGCAGGCAGTCAAGGTAACTCCAGTCTTCCAGACCCGGCATGGTCGCCCAGTTATCAAAATCCATCGCATTGCCACGGATGTAGCACATGCCGTTAATCAGCGATGAACCACCCAGCCCTTTGCCGCGACCACATTCCATACGGCGATTATTCATGTGAGGTTCTGGGTCGGTTTCATAAGCCCAGTTATAGCGCTTCCCCTGCAATGGGAAAGCCAATGCCGCAGGCATTTGCGTGCGAAAATCCAGCCGATAGTCCGGGCCACCAGCCTCAAGCAGCAGCACGCTTACGTCGCTTTCTTCTGTTAAACGCGTTGCCAGCACGTTGCCGGCAGAACCAGCGCCGATAATGATGTAATCATATTCCATTAGGCTTTCTCCCCTTCGTTTAAAATACCGAGCGGAATTCACCCAGTTCAACCTGTATCGATTTAATTTGCGTATAGTGTTCCAATGTTGTGATGCCGTTTTCACGTCCGACACCCGAATGTTTGTAGCCGCCCACAGGCATTTCAGCCGGAGACTCACCCCAGGTGTTGATCCAGCAAATCCCGGCCTCAAGCTGATGAATAACCCGATGTGCCCGATTCAGATCGCTGGTCACGATGCCAGCCGCCAGCCCATACTCGCTATCATTAGCACGGCGGATAACCTCATCCTCATTCTGATATGTCAGAATGCTCATGACCGGGCCAAAGATTTCCTCGCGCACAATCTTCATATCATCCCGGCAATCGGTGAACACCGTCGGGGCAACGAACGCGCCTTGCGCATACTTCTCGTCAGCCATCGGTTCGCCGCCCACCAGCACGCGAGCACCTTCACGCTTCCCGCTTTCGATGTAACGCAGTACGGATTCTCTGTGCGGGAAGCTGACCAGCGGACCAAAATTCACCTGCTCGTCAGTCGGGTCACCAATCCGGATACGCTGAACACGCGCCAGAATTTTTTCCTCAAACTGCGCCTGCAATGCCTGCGGAATGAAGACGCGTGTCCCGTTAGTACACACCTGACCTGAGCTGAAGAAATTCGCCATCATGGCGATATCCGCCGCCTTATCCAGATCGGCATCAGCAAAAATGATCAGTGGCGATTTTCCGCCCAGTTCCATCGTGACGTCTTTCAGGGTCGAGCCCGCGGCATTGGCCATTACCGTTTTCCCGCTGGCGATCCCACCGGTGAAAGAGACTTTGGCAATACCTGGATGCGTGGTTAGTGCCTGACCAACGGATTTCCCCGTTCCTGTCAGCACGTTGAATACGCCAGCCGGTAGCCCAGCCTCGGTATAGATTTCCGCCAGTTTTAGCGCGGTGAGCGACGTGACTTCACTGGGTTTGAAGATCATTGCATTACCTGCCGCCAGCGCAGGGGCGGATTTCCACAATGCGATCTGAATGGGGTAGTTCCAGGCACCGATACCCGCGACCACGCCAAGTGGTTCACGACGGGTGTAGGCGAATGAAGTATCACGCAGCGGGATCTGCTGACCTTCCAGCATAGGAATCAGCCCTGCGTAGTACTCCAGAACATCCGCACCAGTCACGATATCGACGGTTCGGGTTTCTGAGAGCGGCTTGCCGGTATCGTGCGTTTCAAGCAAAGCGAGTTCATCGTTACGCTCACGCAGGATATCCACGGCGCGGCGTAAAATGCGCGAACGCTCCATCGCCGTCATCGCCGCCCATACTTTCTGCCCTGCGGTTGCTGCACTGACCGCACGGTCAACATCAGCAGCAGTGGCCGACTGAATGTGAGCAATGATGTCGCCATTCGCGGGGTTAATCGCCTCAAACGTATCGTCACCCGTGCTATCGACATAAGCGCCGTTGATATAAAGCTGTTGTAAACCGTAGTGAGACATAAATTCTCCTGTCTGATGGCAGCCCGAACGCACGTCCGGGCAGAAAAGGCAAAAATGATAAGGAAGGGTTACGTGCGGACGAGCTGCTGTTCGATATAGTCGTAGGTAATGCTCAGTGCTTCTTCGCGGTTGAAGGCCTCATGGCTTAGCGCACCACGCAGCCACAGCCCATCGATCAGACCTGCCAGCCCTTTTGCTGCAACACGCGCGCTATCCTTCGGCAAACAGTGGCTGAACTCGACACACAGGTTGGAGTAAAGTCGCCGATCGTTAACCTGCTGTAGCCGATGGAGCATGGGGGAATGCAGGCTACTGGCCCAAAACGCCAGCCAAGTTTTCATCGCCGCGCTATTCGTCTGGCTATCATCAAAATTCCCCTGAACAATCGCCCGCAAACGTGCGCGAGGCGTATTTTCTGTCAGGTTCAGCAACCTTGATTTTACCGCCAGCCCCAGATGACTAATCAGATAGCGCATCGTCGCTTCCAGTAAGCCATTTTTATCGCGGAAGTAATGACTGATGATCCCATTCGACACTCCCGCACGTCGGGCAATCTGTACGATTGAGGCATCATGCATCCCCACATCGTTAATCGCGGCCAGCGTCGCTTCGATGAGTTGCTGCCGTCTGATAGGCTGCATTCCGACTTTAGGCACCGCACTTCCTCTTCATTTTCTTCCCTTCATTTTTGCCTGATGAATCACGGTAAACGACGGTGATTCATGCTCCGATTTGTCCTATTAAACTTTTTTTTGATTGAACGTTCAATAAAAAATGAATATCTTTTATTGCTGAAAGGTTAAAAATTCGTATCAATTATCATGAAAAATGGTGTGAGCTCAGACGATAACTCCGCCTTAAAAAGAATAATTTCTTTTTTGTTCTGACAACCTTCTTCAACGGAAAGCGTACTCAGCGGATGTCCTGCGCCATATTCTTTATATGCGCTAAGCGCGCTTCGTGGAGAGAGGAATCAGAGTATCTGTTCACGTCACGCAAGGGATAACCATGCCAGCATCAGAAACGACCACCCAACAGGATCGCCTGAATCCTGTCGTGTTCTACACATCAGCGGGACTCATCCTGACCTTCTCGCTGATGACCATGTTGTTTAACCAAGAAGCGAATGCCTGGATTACCCACGCGCTTAACTGGGTTTCTGCCACATTTGGTTGGTACTACCTGCTAGCCGCCACGCTTTACATCGTTTTCGTCATCTTCATTGCGTCATCTCGATTTGGATCGATCAAGCTCGGGCCAGAACAGTCGAAACCTGAATTTAGCCTGATGAGTTGGGCAGCCATGCTGTTTGCGGCGGGGATTGGTATCGATTTAATGTTCTTTTCCGTTGCGGAACCGATCACGCAATACATGATGCCACCGGAAGGACAGGGCCAGACGATAGAAGCGGCACGGCAGGCCATGGTCTGGACGCTGTTTCACTACGGGTTAACGGGTTGGTCAATGTACGCGCTGATGGGCATTGCTCTAGGCTACTTCAGCTACCGGTATAATCTGCCGCTGACGATTCGCTCCGCTCTGTACCCTATCTTTGGTAAACGTATTAATGGCCCAATTGGCCACAGCGTTGATATCGCGGCCGTACTCGGAACCATCTTCGGTATTGCGACCACGCTGGGCATTGGCGTCGTTCAGCTTAACTATGGGCTGAAAGTCCTGTTCCAGATCCCAGAGAATCTCACCGTTCAGGCCTCGCTCATCCTGCTTTCCGTCGTCATGGCGACCGTTTCCGTGACGTCCGGGGTCAATCGCGGCATTCGTTTCCTCTCCGAGCTTAACGTCCTGCTCGCACTGGGCTTGATTCTCTTTCTGCTTTTCTGGGGTGATACCGAGTTTCTGCTAAACGCGTTGGTGCTTAACGTCGGGGATTACATCAATCGCTTTACAGGCATGACGCTCAACAGCTTTGCGTTCGATCGCCCAACCGAGTGGATGAATAGCTGGACGCTGTTCTTCTGGGCATGGTGGGTCGCATGGGCACCGTTTGTCGGGCTGTTTCTGGCGCGTATTTCACGCGGTAGAACGATTCGACAGTTCGTCGTCGGCACGTTGATCATTCCGTTTGTCTTTACGCTGCTGTGGCTCTCCATTTTTGGCAACAGCGCACTTTATCAGGTGCTCCACGGTAATCTGGATTTTGCCAATGAAGTCATGCAGCACCCAGAGCGCGGATTCTACAGCCTGCTGGCACAGTACCCCGGCTTCAGCCTGAGCGCCTCTGTCGCGACCATCACCGGCTTACTGTTTTATGTCACCTCTGCCGATTCCGGCTCGCTGGTGCTGGGCAACTTCACCTCTCGTCTTGGCGACATCAACAATGATGCGCCAAACTGGCTGCGAATTTTCTGGTCAGTCGCCATTGGCCTGCTGACGTTGGGCATGCTGATGACAAACGGTGTGTCAGCCTTACAGAACACCACCGTCATTATGGGATTACCGTTTAGCTTTGTGATGTTCTTTATTATGGCGGGATTGTACAAATCACTGCGGGTTGAGGATTACCGTAAAGCCAGCTCCTTACAAACATCAGCCCCGATGCCAATATCAGGCGACGATCGTCTGAACTGGAAGCAACGCATCTCACGTGTAATGAATTTCCCCGGTACAACCCATACGCAAAAAATGCTGGATAACGTTTGTAAAGCAGCCATGGATGACGTCGCGCGCGAACTGCGCCTGCGCGGTGCCAGCGTTGAAGTCAACGACTTGCCGCCTGTCGAAGATGAGCGCTTGAATCATCTAGAACTGTTGGTTGATTTGGGTGATGAACAGAACTTTCTTTACCAAATTTGGCCACAGCGCTATAGCGTCCCGGCGTTTACCTACCGCGCCCGCTCGGGTAAATCAGATTATTACCGCCTTGAAACCTTCCTGTTAGAAGGAAGTCAGGGGAATGACCTGATGGATTACAGCAAAGAACAGGTGATTAACGACATTTTGGATCAGTACGAACGACACCTGAATTTTCTTCATCTTAATCGAGAGGCACCGGGCAATACGCTGACCTTCCCTGACGCATAATCCCCTCCCCTATGGCGCTGAAATACAGCGCCATTTTCAATATGTTATGCTTTTATTCTCTCTTTTTCTTGCATCGTATTTTTCCTGAATCTATGGGCTGTGCCGCATTCTTTGCTTCCACGATTTGCGCTTTATTTTTGAAACGGTATACTGCACACAACAAATTGAAATACAGTTTTAAAAAATGTATTTGTCCGTCACAGAAAAGGAACGAACATGAAAATTGCATTGATTAACGAGAACAGCCAAGCTGCCAAAAACGCCATCATCGCCGAGTCTCTGACCAAAGCGGTTGCACCGTTGGGACACACTGTACACAACTACGGCCAATACGCCGTTGAAGATGCAGCGCAGCTGACCTACATCCAGAACGGTATTCTGGCAGCTATCCTGCTGAACTCTGGCGCGGCTGATTTCGTTGTGACCGGTTGCGGTACTGGCCAGGGCGCAATGCTGGCTTGTAACTCTTTCCCAGGCGTAATCTGCGGTCTGGTTGTTGACCCATCTGATGCTTACCTGTTCTCTCAGATCAACAACGGTAACGCTGTATCCGTTCCTTACGCTAAAGGCTTTGGCTGGGGCGCTGAACTGAACCTGGAAAACCTGTTTACCCAGCTGTTCAAAGAAGAAGGCGGCCGAGGCTATCCGAGCGATCGCGTTGCTCCTCAACAACGTAACAAGAAAATCCTGGATGCTGTAAAAGCAGTGACCTACAACGATCTGATCACCATCCTGAAAGGCCTCGATCAGGATCTGGTTAAAGGTGCGATTGCTGGTCCTAAATTCCAGGAATACTTCTTCGCTAACAGCAAAGACGAAGCACTGACCAGCTACATCAAAACGCTGCTGGCATAATCGTCAATAGCTGAAAAAAACCACAGGCCATTGCGGTCTGTGGTTTTTTTATGCCAATTCCCCATGCAGTTTGTCTACATTTTAACGACCCAGTTACGCCGACTATCCGTTACCGTTCAATGCTTAGCCATACGCACCGTTTGCGCTAAATACTGCTTGACCGAAGCTAAGCGACTCCCTATAGTAGCGCCCCGTTGCCCCTTGTAGGCAACCCCCGGTGAGGTGTCCGAGAGGCTGAAGGAGCACGCCTGGAAAGTGTGTATACGTGAAAACGTATCAAGGGTTCGAATCCCTTCCTCACCGCCATATAAAAGAAAACGCCCCTGATACAAATCAGGGGCGTTTTTTTATTGTGATATCACAGGAACTTTTATCCCCATGCTACACAGACATCAGCCATAGGCATGGAGCGTACGCTGGCACAGCGCCGAGCGCACGCAGTCCTCTTTACCGAAAGAGACCACGCCAATCATGTCATCCTCTACAAAACGCTCCAGTGCGTCGCGCAGGCCGGATTTAACCCCAGATGGCAAATCGCACTGCGTGATATCACCATTCACGATAACCGTGACATTTTCGCCCAAACGCGTCAGGAACATTTTCATTTGGTTCACTGTCACGTTTTGCGCCTCATCCAGAATCACAACCGCATTTTCAAATGTCCGTCCGCGCATATACGCAAATGGCGCAATTTCTACTTTGGCGATTTCCGGCCGCAAACAGTACTGCATGAAAGAGGCCCCCAGCCGACGCAAAAGTATGTCGTAAACCGGGCGGAAATAAGGCGCAAATTTCGCTGTAATATCTCCGGGTAAAAAGCCAAGATCCTCGTCGGCCTGTAATACTGGCCGCGTAACAATAATACGCTCAACCTCTTTATGGATTAGTGCCTCCGCCGCTTTCGCAGCGCTCAGATACGTTTTACCGCAGCCAGCTTCACCTGTGGCAAAAATCAACTGTTTGTTTTCTATCGCAGACAAGTAATGTTCCTGGGCAACGGTACGTGCTTGAATAACGGAATTATCACGATTTTCGCGCGCCATTCCGATTGCTTCAATCCCGCCCATCTGTACCAGAGAAGTGACCGATTCTTCCTCACGCTGACGATGGCTACGCGAGTCACGACGGATAACGCGTTTGGCTTCACGACGAGCTTTGATCACTGCTTTTTGTCTTCCCATAGTGGCACCTTACAGTTTGTTTCACTTACCGCACTGTTCTACAGCGCGTGACGTTTAACTCACTAACGAGGTTAGGCTTCCTTATTAAGCCAATAGCGGACAGAGAATACGCATGATTCATCCACGAACGGAGTGAAAAACGGGCCGAGCATTCATGGATAGAAAAAGAAAATAAACGGAGAGTTTGGGTAAAGAGAGAATGGCGCAGTGTTGAAAATAAGTGGGAGGAACATCCCTCGCATCGGCGAGTCAGCGGCGTAGAATCTTGGCATCGACTACAAAGTCCAGAAAAGGACATTACCATTCGCGTTCCTCACTGTGACAACGACTATTCCACTGAATAATGATTGATCGCATCGTAGAACTACTGCTAACCATTGCCTAAAAATTAGTGCCGAATGATTTCAGTAGTATGACAGTGCAATAATTTGCCTCTGCAATGCAAGCATTTTTTACACTGTCATAACATTTACCTATAGTCAGTATCCCATGGTTTGGCAATGTCAGCCTGAAAACGACGCATGATGCACGTCAGAAATGCCGCTGCCAGTCCAGATATTGATCGTATTTTCGTAAGGCGCTGCGGTAAATATTTTGCTCAATGCCGGGAAGGTAATCACATACGCGCTGCTGCACTCCATCACGGTGCCGAGAAAAGGTTTCTGCAGGGTAATTATTGGCGGCCAGCAGCTCATCCAGGCGTCTAAGACGAATGACATATTCGCGCATCGTGCTATGACGGACTTCAGTCTGCTCAATCAGATACTGTGTGAAAGCTTTAATATCGAAATAGCTAGCAGTGGTATTGCATAATATTTCGCTACAAAAGCGGCAAAGTGGGATTAATTCCTGTTGCAGACCGGACCAGATGTCATCATCGATAAGCCTGTCGATGCTGCCGATCGATTTTTTATTGATAAGCTGATTGCGAAATACCAGTGAAACGCGGTCGAGCTCTTTATCACACTGGGAACAGTTGGTTTGTCTGTGTTTGAAGTCTTTCAGATAACGGCTTAGGAGCTGTTTCTTCCGAATTGATGGGTGCATGAATCCATTCCATGACAATATATAACTTCAATGTAAAGCGATAGCATCGTTCATTACGCCAGAGAATCTGGTGTGCTAAAAACAGGTGACATTAATCATCTAAATACTGATGTAAGGGGCGCATCAATATTCAAACATTGCCATGGCCTGCTGCTTCAGTGACTGAAGATATACTTTGATAACAGTATTCCTACGCAGCGCAATTAAACATCGTTCATTAATTTCACGCGCAGGCGCTTTATCGCCTGGCTATGCAACTGACTGACTCTCGACTCTCCGACTTCAAGAACGGCACCGATCTCTTTCAGGTTCAACTCTTCCTGATAGTAAAGCGTCAACACCAACTTCTCGCGCTCTGGCAGATTTTCAATCGCATCCATTACACGATGGCGCAAATTGCCTTCCATCAGTTGATGCAATGGGTTCGCATCTTCATTGCCTTCCAGTAACGCCTCTGCGCTGTCACCATGTTCTTCACGCCATTCATCGTAAGAGAAAAGCTGGCTATTGTTCGTATCCAGCAGTATCTGACGATAATCCTCAAGCGTGATATTCAAGGTCTGCGCAACTTCCTGCTCCGTTGGAGTACGACCGAGCTGCTGTTCAGCCTGTTGCATTGCTTGTGCCACTTCCCGCGCATTACGCCGTACACTGCGTGGAGCCCAATCACGACTGCGTAATTCATCCAGCATTGAACCGCGAATTCGTTGGACGGCATAGGTGGTAAACGCCGTACCTTGTAACGAATCATAACGTTCAACTGCGCTTAACAAGCCGATACCGCCAGCCTGTAGCAGATCGTCAAGCTCGACGCTCGCGGGGAGACGAACCTGTAAACGCAAGGCTTCATGGCGCACTAGTGGTACATAGCGCTTCCAAAGGGAATTTTTATCCATTGTGCCTTCGGCGGTATACAAATCGCTCACAGTGACAAATACCTACGATGATAGTGTTATCGACACTATTATGCTTTTAGGTAGGGTAGCCAATCGCCTGAATAGCGTCAAAAAAGGAGGGTTATTCATGCCATGTATGACAGGATTGAGTAAGGAGCCTGCGGAGAGAAACACAAATGGCACGTACAGATGGTGCAATGCGACAGCAAATCTGTGACGCATATCTCTTCCGAAAGGAGAAAATTCTAACGCAACCACTTTTACTCCTTATGGGCTCATAAGGCCCTATGAAATTTTTAGTGCCAATAATATAAATATTAATGATACCGAAAGCATTATAGCCGATAATATAACGCCCTACTGCCACGCATTCATCTCCTTTCTCAACTGCCGATGGCAAGCAAGCATCAAATTGTTATTACTGACAAATTGATATAGTATTGATTAATATCAAGCCTTTAAAATGCGGTACATAATAAATGATATCAGTCTGCATGATCGTGAAAAACGAAGCTTTGCACTTAGGCAACGCACTGAAAGCAATCGCAAAATATTTTGACGACATTGTTGTCGTTGACACCGGCTCAACCGATGACTCCAAAAATATTGCCAGAAAATTTACTGATAAAGTTTATGACTTTGAATGGATATCAGATTTCTCCGCTGCGAGAAATTACTCACTACAATTTGCCAAATATGATTGGGTTTTAGTTGTCGATGCTGATGAAGAAATTCAATCAGTTGATATAGCAATGTTATCTAAGCTAATACACCAACATACGACCCATATCGGTAACATAGAAAGATTGGATTATTTAGACGAAGATGGTGAGGAGAGTGTTGTTAAAGAGTGCTTTAATCGGCTTTTTAGAAAAGAAATCTATCACTATGAAGGGATTATTCACGAACAAATTATCCCCAGAAAAATTAAATCGCGTACAGTAAAACGATTTATGGCTCCCATAGTATTAAATCACGTTGGTTATAAGCAAGAGATTCTGCGCCAAACAAATAAAATAGAAAGAAATATTAGCATGTTAGAAAAAGCGATTAGCGACGCACCAAAAGAACCGTACCTTCATTATCAGTTAGGGAAAAGTCATTACCTGAATAAAGATTATTTAGCTGCTATAAAAAGCTTCTCCATCGCACTAGAAATCCAAGAAAGCGCCTTCCCTGCCTATAATGAAAACTTAATTGAATGCTATGGATATAGCCTTATAAATATTGGTGAGTATGTAAAGTCATTAGATATATTAAAATATGAAAAATACTGTTCATCTACTGATTTTGTTTTTTTAAAAGCTTTAGTGCTTATGAATAACTCCGACTTTCAGGGGGCATTGGATCACTTCCACAAATGTATTAGCATGCCTTCCGGAAGAAAAAGCGGTGTCAACTCTTACAAAGCCAATCACAATATTGCAGTCATTCTAGAATGCCATAACATGCTAAATGAAGCGGTTACATTTTATAGAAAGTGTGGGGACTATGCGCCAGCGCAAGCTGGGATATCTCGAATATTAAAATAAGAATAAGCAAGGCACAGCGGCCTTGCTTATTCATAAGAAGTATTAAATGCTATGGTATTTCTCAATCAGCTGTTTTTTATAATCGGAATATTTCCCATTTGCATTTTTCACTGTCGTTACCATCCATAGTAGTGAATAACCTACATGGTTGACATCATAAACGATAGCAGAATCTATTCTAGAAATATCACCTGGTGTACCGACAGCGTCAATGGCAGCAGAAAGTGCAACCTGATCTAAAAACCAGACACTATTATCACTTAGCAGATTACTGTGGATAAAAGATGCAACCTTATCGATAAATATCTTTGAGGTTAGCCCTCCGCCCAAATAAACGAACCCTCCAAGGGCTTTTTCCCAGAACGGTGCACTTTCACTTTCTGTCAGGACGAGGTCTGATAAATGCCATTGTTTAATGGTGTCTGACAAATTCTTCCGAAATAAACAGTCGGCATCAAGGATTAAAACTGGTGAATTTAACACCGATAGTGCATGACGAGCAAAGATAAAACGCCTTGACGCGTAGTGAACATTCATGCCCTTCATTCCAGGGAAATACTCGGTGGTACACGATATATTTAACTCAGGGAAAGAGGCTTTTTTCTTTAATACATCACTATAAGTTTCATCATCTATATTATAAATATGGAAATGTACATTAAAATTATCTTTATTAGTCTCATATATTGAATACAAGGCTGATATAGCATGTTCATAATAATACCGTATGTCACACGAGATAATTACCGTTACCTTTCCATTACTTACTTCCTGCTTAATTAGCCACTTATAATCATCATCAGAAGGAAATTCATCGACTCTTAAAAGTGGTCGGAAATCTATATAAGAGTCAGGGTGGCCGCCTAGTTTATAAATGGCACAAGTCACCATTAATAACGTAAACCAGTGATCGCCAATGAGGTGTTGCTTGGTTGTCATTTCTTGCACTAATGGAAGTGCCAGATCATAATCCTCTTCAATCATACAAATCATGAGCAGTATTCTAAATGCAGCGGGAGAATCACTCAGGACGGAGAAATTATTATTGATTAATGTGACTGTTGCTTCTACAGCACCGATTCTAAATAGTAATTGAATAGCAACAACAAGATATTCCACGCAAGGTTTAAGGTTTATTATCTCCACCAATGAATTTTGTATATTTGCAATGTAATCCACTGGTAACCTTACGTTTCTCCCTTCAAACTTCCCATCAAGCACTATATTTGCCAGTGATATAGTAAGTAATAACTGCTTTAAGGCTTCATCATGGTTTGTTTCTAATCCACTATCATAGCTATAAATTTTTTTATTAATTAACAGAGTATCTGTATTTCCCTCAATAATAGCGGCAACAAACTCTTGGGGTAAACTCCCAATATCCCCTAGATCCAATTCACGGGAAAAAACATCACGATAAAACTGAGACATGGATTTTGCATATTTATACTCAGTCATACACCATACTCCTAGATGAAAATATTACTAAATTAAAATCACGTTCGACCACAAACATATGAAAAATCGGGTTAAAAACCTGAAGGTGATCGTAAATTGTGGCACTAGTGAACTGGCTCTTCTGATAGCAAGCTCAAAACTGTGCAATGGTGCGAGTCAATGAATAAATCAAGTCATAGCCATCCCACTGCAAACCGAAATCTAATGTGCGTCCTACAGGAACAACACGATCAATACCCGCTGGTTGATAATCATCTAAAAACTGAGTAACCAAATCTCTATCAACACCCAATAACGCGAGGGTCTGGCACTGACTATTACACACTGGGTAGATATCACTGATATCGGCAGCTAGATATTCGAGAAAATACCCTCCTGCGCAAGCATAGGTCATCGTATCGTTATTCAAGCTGTCAACCAGCACACGGTAGACCAAATTCTGATCCCCTGAGGCCTTATATACCCCCTCTTTCGCTGCGCTTAGCTTACAAAATTCAAGCAATTTTCGTACTGCAACCACAGGTTGAAGTTCATATTTTTTTTGCGAAAATTGCTCAAACTCCGTCCAGAACTGCATTCGCGCTTGCTCTATCTGCGGTGCATCACCCAGCCATACCACCAGCCCTGGAGAAGTACAGGCATTCTGATCAGTTAAAAATGTATCATTGTAAAAACGTTCGGCAATTAATGCCTTATCACTCATGGCTAGATAAGAGACCGCATCGATCAATACCAGAGAATAACGGCTAGCAAATGCCAAATCCAAACCACGCGCTGGCAATGGAGACTGACGCAGCGTAGCGATAGTGTCATCTCCGCCCCAAATGATGCGTGTATGGCACCATGCGGTGAACATGTCATTAATGCTTTTCTCATGCCCGTAACGGACCAGACACAGGTAAGGCGCAACATTATTCCATTCAACAAGCGATGCAGTAAGCGCCTCACAGATTATTTCCACTTGAGGGAAATCCCTTGAGGGAACTCTGACGATATTGCTATTACCGCTTAATAGGCCCACAACCAGCGAATAAGCAAAATTGACCGCTACATTGGAGGGAGCAATATGGAAAATTAGCCCACGCCCCACACGCTGATCAAGGTTGGGATAATGCTGCTGCATCTGAAGAATCGAAGCCCTACGACACCAAAAAGCCAGGCTGGCGACATCAGGATACGCTTTGGTGAGTGGATGCCGAAAAAGACGTTTAGCGAAATGATCCAAGAATGAAACCACATTACCATCAAATGGTTTCAACGCCTTACGATGATGCATCTCTTGTAGTGAAACAGCATTTCCGACCAGAAAGGAAATACCGTCAAAACTGTACGGCGTAAGTGTCACTGCATCCCCTCAATTCAGCACTTTTTAATCGGCCCAGTACCTTAAAATATTTACCTAAACGCCCACAAGGGCAGTCGTCCTCACCAAGGAGGATACCTTGGTCTTCGGTAAGCAGAGAATGACCGGGATAGGACTCAGGAATTAAAGAAAGCACTTGGATAATGCCTGGTTTCCCCACCTGACACACAGAGAAATCACGGTGATCGCGGACAATGACATCAGAGAATATACTGGCGTGTAAATGCCCTTCTGAGCACTGCATGTAGATACATCCAGTTTGTTCCACCATGCCATAATAATCATAGATATATGGCAAGCCACAAACATGATGCAACGCTTGTGCAAACTCAGTTGACGATACGGCTTCAGACTGAAGTTTTTTCCAACCACCGCCATGAATCAGCAATGCATTAGATAGATCTAACGTCACACCAGTGGCGCATAATTGTTTATAGAAGTGCTGCCAAATCATGAAAGTAAAACCAAACAGCAAGACTCTACGCCCCTGATGTTTATCCAAAAATGCGCGAATTACCGGGAGGTCCAGCGCCATATTTTCATCCAGTGCATAAGCTTTATCTGCACCAAAAATTGAAAACCCTAGAATACCCGCACCTCGTGCTGAAAACATGGTCCGATTCTTCATCAGAGCTGAAGAATCTATGATTAACAGCGGCATACGTGACGGACCAGTGAAATCACTCACTATTCGCACCAAGGTTTTTTGTTGATTGGCCGCCGTAATTTTATCCAAATAGATTTTGGACACTGCTTGTCCGGTGGTACCAGAAGAGGTCATAGTTTTTACCACCTGATCCGTGGTAATACTCAATAAATCGCGTTCCTTGAATAAGGAAACTGGCAGAAAGGGGATTTCTGATACGGTCTGAATAGACTCAATAACAATTCCCTGTGCATCCAAGATGCGTTGATAAGACTCACAGTGCGCATAGTGATGCCGAGTGAGTCCTACAAGACGCTGAAGCATTAACGAGTTTTTGTCAGCCTGGGCGAGTGAATAAGGCTGCAGTTTCAAAATGTCATCATAGGGGATCATAGTAAGCTTCCAATTTGGCGTACAAGATCTTCCCTGCGTTGTTTTGGGGTAACAACGGTAATACTTTCACCCGAAAAGCAGTGTGATTCAGCTGTGTTTTCAGAGCAATAAACTGCTTTATCTGTTCCGAGAAAGCGTCGTCAGTAATAAAGATATAAAGTCGATCGTCAGTACCACCGCACGCACAGTCCAACGTAGGGAAAGCGCCACGAATCATGAGTTCCACTTCATCAAGCCCAACGCGATTACCAAAAATCTTCAGAAAGCGTTTTTTACGGCCAACGACATAGTAATAACCGTCTTTATCTCGTTTAACCATATCGCCAGTATTTAGGCGACCACAGCGCTCATCGCCCTGTTGCAGGTCTGCACCACATTCAGCATAGCCTAGGGCTACGTTATCACCATAGTAGACCAGCTCGCCTACATAGTTATCGCGTTCAACTGAGTTACCGTTCTCATCAATGATGTCAAAACGTCCACCGGGAATGGGGATCCCCATACTACCGCACTTCTCTAACGCCTTCTCGGGAGGCAAATACCCCATGCGGGACGTCGCTTCCGCTGCCCCATACATAACGATAAAATCCCGGCCAGTATCTTGGGCATAACGAGCAAATTCACCATGTAACTCAGGCAATAATTTTCCGCCAGCCTGCGTTAACGTTTTCAATGCAGGAAGTTTCATTGTCATGAAACGCAACTTTTTCAGCATTTCATAGGTATAAGGAACGCCCGCAAGAGAGCTAGCTTCATACTCTTTTATAAAAGACCAGAATTCTCTCTGCATGATGCTACGCGTCGTCAGTAGCAGCGTAGCACCTTGCAACAAATGGCTGTTAATTATCGACATGCCATAAACGTAATTCATTGGCAAATTGAGCACTGGGCGCTCTCGACTGTCGATGGCAAGATACTCGGCAATATTATGCGCATTACTCAAGATATTGCGGTAACTCTGGCGTACAAGACGCGGACTGCCCGTCGAACCAGATGTCGACACCAATAATGCCAGATCCTGATGCAACGGGTATTGCACTAGCCCCGTCGGCACCAGCTCATAATTTTCTAGACTAAATATGGCATCCTGACACTGGCCATTTTCACCTTGCGGGCGCCAAAGATAAGCAGGACGGTAGGTGGACAGCAGGCGTTCACAAAGTTCCTTATCCAGATTTTTATCCAGCATGAGAGGAACAATGCCATGGTTTAGAAAACCTACATATCCAATTAACGAGCCAAACGTATTTTCACTGAATAAAAACACCAGAGAGCCAGCCGGAATCTGTGCACTCAACAGTTTTCCCTGAGTGCACAATTCACCATAGCTCAGTTGGCGCCCTTGTTCATCAATGGCAGCCAAAGCCGCTTTATCATGTTGATCCAGATTAAGAAACATCACTGCAGTTATCCGTAATGTCGTAGAACTGAATCGACGATTCATCGATCGTCGACCCACACAGTGTGAGTAAATAGCCATAGACGGTAATATACCGTTGAGTAATGCAGATACTCATCATTCTTTTGTCTTTGTTTTTCGCTTATGAAGCCCTATGCTGCATGTTAACTGTTTGTAAAAGCAAACTGTGTTCCCGAATAGAACCATCTCTGCACTCGAGTAGTACACCGAGTGCAAGTATAAAGGTGCCATGCACATTGTTTAAAACAATACCAACACCATAAATAATCCAAATATCAAATGCCTTGAGAAACATCGATATCCAATCCAATCCAATCCAATCCAATCCAATCAGGATAGGAATTAATGTTCAAAAAACAGACTTATCAATATCAGAAATCGAGCCACTCATTTAGTCACAATCAAAAAATAATATAATGCGCCACACAGAACTAGCAGCACATAGTCTTTACTGTAGAAAAGCAGTCTCAATCAAACTGCACTACCGCGCGAACAAAACAATTCATTTTTGGTGCCCCCAAACGCTGTCACGATATCAGTCAATGATCTGTCTTCTGATGTCACAAACCTCCATCCACTCGAATAACCTGCCCAGTGATATAGCTGGAAAGTTCAGAGGCAAGAAAAACAGCGGCATCAGCAATTTCCATCGGTTGTCCAACCCTGCGTAAATCAGTCGCGTTTTTTGTGTCTGCCAAAATATGTGCAGGCAAGGTATCCAGCATATCTGTGTCGGTAACACCTGGTGCAATGCAATTCGCTCTAATGCCGAACTCACCCATCTCAGCTGCGATAGATTTCGTCATTGCGATCACAGCAGCTTTAGAAGCGCCATAAGCCGATTTACCTGGATTACCATCTAATGCCACTGTAGAAGCTATGTTAATAATGCTGCCCTGTCTTTGGCGCGCCATAAACTTAGCGATATACTGAGTAAACAAGAAAACAGAGAAAAAATTCACTTCAAACTGCTTTCTCAGTGCCTCTTCAGTAGTCATTTGGAATAACGAGTTAAGAATGATACCTGCATTATTGACAACAGCATCTATAGGCCGCTTGTCCGCCGCGAGACGTTTAATAACCAATTTCATAGCTACATAATCCGTCATATCGAAACAAAGTGGCCAAATATTGACGTTATACTTCTCCGCCACTGCTGACAGTTCAGATAACCATTCAGCGTCTTCTTCGCGCGCATGAGCGTAAATATTGGCACCATTGGCAGCGAATGCATCAATCATTGCGCGCCCCAATCCACGTCGCGTCCCAGTAATTAATACATTTTTGTGTTGTAATAACATAGATTCCTCGTTCTCACCCTATACCGCCATCGATACGCACTACTTGCCCCGTGATATGGCTAGCTTTGTCAGATGATAAGAAAAGGATCACTTTCGCAACTTCTTCCGCCGTCCCGAGACGTTTAAGGTTACAGCGGGCCATCTGACGTTCTATTACCTCTTGCGCCAAACCTTCCGTCATTGCCGTTTCTATCACTCCTGGGGCCACAGCGTTAACACGAATTCCTTGCGGCGCCAGTTCTACGGACAACGTTTTAGTCGCAGCAATCAAAGCTGCTTTGGAAGAGGCATAAGAGAGTTGTCCAGAGTTGCCATCCAGAGCCGAAATACTGGAAATATTAACCACACTACCTTTTTTATTTCTAAGCATTAACTTGGTGATATATTGGGTAAAGAACATCTGCGAAAAGAAGTTAATAGCAAACGTCTTTTTCATTTGCTCCATCGTTGCCATATGAAAAAAGGCATCTAGCGTCACACCTGCAACATTAACCAAAATGTCAATAGGTTTTTTGCTTTTTTGGATCACTCCAGCGCCTTTCTTTATAGCATCTTCATCAAGTAAGTCGAAATAGACAGGGAGAATCTCAACACCATACTTATCCGATAACTCAGCAATGTACTGAGTAAATGACTCGTCTTCGGCTTGACAACAGGCGAAAACATTCGCACCTTGGCTAGCAAATGTTTCCAATGTTGACTTCCCGATGCCTTGTAGACAGCCAGTAATCACTGCGTTTTTCCCTGTCAGAAGCATAACGGTACCTTAAATTTCCACATCGTATTTATTCAGGATCTCTTTGCCTTTCTCATAGGAGGAGAAATCAATAATATCTTCAGTATCCATCATGATATCGAATGTTTCTTCTAGTGCAACGATCATCGCCATGTGCCCTACTGAATCCCAAGAAGCCGAGTCCTGATACTTGTACTCAGGTAAAGCTTCCTCTGCGACAGAAAAAACCTCAGTAAAAACATGGTTATACTTTTCTAAATTACTCATTACTATTACCTTCACTATTAAAATTATTTAAAAACACGGCCGAGATCATTTTTTCTCATTACTCTGGCAGGATTACCCAACGCAATAACACCACTTTCGATCTCATTAAACACCACGGCTCCCATGCTAATAATAGTATCATGGCCAATCGAAGTGTTTTCCTTGACCGCCGCGCTCATCCCAACAAATGTTCTTTCACCAATAGTGCAATGCCCTGCCAACGTAACAAAGGTAGATAACACAGCATGCTCACCAATCACGCAATCATGACCGACACTGGCATACGGCTGCAAAAATGCATTATCTCTAATAATCACATCGCAGGATACATATACTCCCTGACACAATACACTGCCTTTACCTACCACCGTACAATCCGACAGATAAACACTGGGATGAATCAGCGTAGCCAGCGTTAACCCGCTAGCTTTAACTTTATCTGCCAAGCTTTCTCTGGCAGAAGGTTCGCCTACAGCGATAACAACTTCAACATCACAAGCCATACTGATAGATTCAAAATCCCTGACGGCAATGCCTTTAAGCTCACGCCCAGGATTAAAATCATCAATAAGGACAACTTCATTCCACCGAGACTGATGTGTATTAATGAGTTGCGCCAACATTAAGACTTCTCGACCTAATCCACCTGCGCCATAGATAGCCAGTTTCATGATCCAGTTCCCATTGAAGCAATACCCACAGGCGGCTGTACCTGTTCCACTTGTGCAAGGATAATTGCAATAACCCTATCTTGATCTTCTTCATTCAGTTCAGCATGGATAGGTAGGCAAAGTACTGCATCAGCAACTTTATTAGCATTCAGTAAGTTAGACTCAGCAGCACTGTCTAATCCACGATACATAGAAAACGCACTAATGAGCGGATAAAAATAACGGCGAGCGAAAATTCCCGCGCCCTTCATCAGATCATAAAGCTCATCACGCGTACATGGGAAGGTTTTCTCAATAAACAGAGGGCAGTACGCCTGATTCCAATCAATATTTTCAGGTACTTCGATCAACCGTAGGCCTGGAATGTTTTGTAATGCAGAACGATAACGTTGATAAATACTGCGTCGTTTTGCCAACGCATGGTCAATATGTTTTAACTGCAACAAGCCAAAGGCGGCCTGTACTTCATTCATCTTACCATTGATACCAGGAGCTACGACGGTTAGCTCATCAGCAAAACCAAAATTCTTTAGATAATCAATACGTTTCTTGGTTTTAGCATCACGGCAAATAATTGCGCCCCCTTCGATGGTATTAAATACTTTCGTTGCATGGAAACTGAGGATAGACAAATCGCCATGGTTTAAAACACTACTCCCTTCTTTTTTAACGCCAAAAGCATGGGCAGCATCATAGATTACACGTAATCCATAGTTATCAGCCACTTGCTGAATACGCTCGACGTTAGCGGGGATACCATAACAATGCACAGGTAAAATAGCAGAGGTAGCAGGAGTGATCGCTTCTTCAATTTTATCTGGGTCAAGGTTACAGGTAACAGGATCGATATCGACAAATACCGGTTTTAAACCATTCCACAACAGACTATGAGACGTTGCAACAAAGGAATAAGGCGTTGTAATGACTTCACCAGTGATTCGTAGTGTTTGAAGAGCAGTAAGCAGTGCCAATGTGCCATTACTAAATAGGCTCAGGTATTCAACACCCAGATATTGCGCCAGTTCCTTTTCCAATTGTTGATGGAATGCACCGTTGTTTGTCAAATATTTGTTCTGCCAAATTTCTTCCAAATATGGCGTGAACTCATCTAACGGTGGAAGCAATGGGCTTGTTACATATACTGGACTTTTCATTATCGTTCTCGCAAAGATTAATAGTCATAGCACTGAGACAAACAACCAATCAGCCAGGTAAAACATAATCCGACGAATAAAGAGCACAGCTGCTGCCCTGTGCCCGCATCACTCATACAATATCGTGTTCAATAGCAAGGCTTGTCACAGCCTCTCCTGCGCAATAGCGCTGCCAAACTATCCGCAAAGCACGCTCAAAGTAGGTTGCTGGTGTTATTTTTTCATTGCCGTCTATCGTTAGCTGAGCACGCAAATTAGAACGAACTAACGCGAGTTCGTCTAAACGCTGAGTCCAGTTGGTTGACCGCCGGATGTAATCCTCTTCGGAGGTTGCAATGAACTCGGATAACCCAGCTGCACTCAATGTTGCAACGCCTTGACGGGTAGCAAGTGTTTTACCCGATATCGTCAGCGTAGGAACACCCATCCACAAAGCATAGTTTGTCGTCGTTCCGCCAGTATAAGGAAAGGTATCCAACAGAAGATCGATCTCGTTGTGCATCGCTAAATATCCCGTTACATTAGTTCTTCCACGGAAGATTAATTGCTCAGCTAGCACCCCCATAGACACCATCTTATTACGAATATTATCGATAACCTGTTGACCTGAAAGTGCGCCAATAATCATCTTGCTGGTAGGTAATTCCGTCAAAATTTTTGACCATACCGTTAAAACCTGATCATTGATTTTTTTCGGGCGATTAAAACTGGCAAATGTAAAGTAGCCGTTATCAAGAGCCGGCAGTTTCCCGACATCAGGGCTGTCTGTGATTGGTTTGAATTGCTGAGTGAATGGCACATAAAGTGCTTTTTCAATAAACTGGGTTTCGAAAATTTCAGGCTGCGGAGCAAGATTAATACTCATAAAATAATCCATGGCCTGTAACCCCGTTGTCCCCGGATAGCCGATCCAGCTAATCTGGATTGGTGCTGGCTTCAACGCAAACATAGGTAAACGGTTATACGCAGTATGGCCCGAAAGATCGAATAAGATATCTATCTTGTCTTCACCAATCAGCTTTGCCAGATCAACATCGCTCTTATCTCTTACAAAATGCCAAGCCGCAGTTTTTTCTCTTAAACGCTGGGTGGCTTCATCATTCAATGTTGATGTTGCATAGACATATAATGAAAAACAGTCAAGATTAATTGAATTCCAAACTGGTTCAAGAAAATTAGTCACCGGATGTAGCCCTAAATCTCCAGAGACAAAACCGATACGTAAAACCCGATTAGGATTTTTATCATACTGGCGCTCAGGGAGTTGTAGCTTCAATTTCGCTACTTTAGCCTCAGTACGCAGACCAAACTCGCGGTGTTCCTGGAAAAGGGTTTCTGGTGAAATCGTACTACTATGCGTTAAGCCAAAGAGAAAGTTACTATGCAGATTCGAAGCGTTAGGAGAAAGCTCCATAATACGCCGATAATAATTATTTGCTTCGTCCTGTTGAGAATTTGACTCATAAATAGCCGCCATGCTATTCAATATAGATACATCGTTTTCATTCAGGCCAATAGCTTTTTTTCCGCAAAATTCCGCTTGTTCTAAGTTATAGTAACTTAAATGCACAACAGCTAAAAGATTCCAGGCCTGTGCGTTTGCTGGATCGCATCGGATAATTTTTCGTACCAAATTCAATGTTTCGCGCTTTAGCCCTGCGTCCTGGCTTTGGGTTGCCAGATCGTAATAGACACTCCAACTGAACAAATGTCTGGAGATAATTTGTACTAATGCTAAGGAAGCGCCTTCTGCGTCCCCTGTTTTTCTTAATGTGTCGGCGAGTAGGTTCCAGTTTTCAATATTCTCAGGATCTTTTTGTGTCAATCTCTCTGCAATATACCTTGCCTGAATGAAGTCACCATTGGAAATTAACCAAGCAATCTCCTTCACCGTTTTATCAGCAATTTTAATCGCTTTTACCGAATTCCCATTTGTGAGTAAGGGTGATTTGTACACACCACCAGTTTTAGGATCGCTGACATAAAACACTAATGCACCGATATACGACATAATCTCCTTTATGCCGGAACTTGCTAGTAATGCATCCTGGAAGTAGCGGTGCCATGCACGAACCCTCCCCTGTAAAACACCGTGCTGATGCAAACGCCGCATAACAGGGAAGTAATTTTCATCTTGCTGACAACCCCACAAATCCCAAGAAGCCAGAGATATCTTTTCAGCATCCGACAACTCTAGCGATACGGGTTCATGCCAGAAGTTAAAGTTGTCTTTTACCTTTAGGACACCAGGCAACAGGCAGAGCGCAGGCAATGAACTCTTCTGATAAACACATTCACCAAGTCTAAAATGCAACTCACCTAACCCTTTGACAAACAAAGCTCTCAATGCATTCTGCAAGTTAACTCGTTCATCTGTTTCAGGTTTTTCTGGTTCACGAGTGTTAAATAAAAGTTGCTGAAAAGACTGAGCTAATGGCCAAGATTCACCTAACGTAGTTAACACACGCTGCGTCAGAGGATGGCTGGTTGTAACCATGA
Organism: Pectobacterium polaris; assembly: GCF_002307355.1. Lineage (NCBI taxonomy): Bacteria > Pseudomonadati > Pseudomonadota > Gammaproteobacteria > Enterobacterales > Pectobacteriaceae > Pectobacterium > Pectobacterium polaris. The sequence goes on from NZ_CP017481.1 coordinate 4,099,455, forward strand.
CGCCAGAGGCAGAACGCCATCCGTTAGTGCTTGTCCCCTGCTCTGTATAAAACGGAAGGAAACTGCCAGCCCAGTGAAAATCGGCCAACCGAGACCAATCCGGCTCAGGTAAGACTTCTTCTGAACGTTCTTGTGCCACAAGTAAAGTAAATCTACTTTCTCTTCCAACAGCAAAATCAAGATATTGTTGCTTCAACACTTTGTGCATCGACGCACAAATGACCTGATGCATGCTAGAAACATTTTCACCGTAATGTTCAGCTAATTCTGTATGTGGCTGAATATCGCCGACATAAGTCAGGCCAGCTCCAGTGGCTAACGTGTTAAAATCTAGCAGATAGCATGGCTCATTCAGGCCCTGTAGATAATTCAGCGCTAGCTGAACATCACTCTGCTGTTCAGCCTGTTCAACCCATTTCCGTAGCGCCTTTTCCTGAGCATTATTGGGGGACAGCCCTAGTGACAGATAAGTCAGCATAGCTCTGGCACTTTCTTGCTGTTGTTCCACTGTTTCGGCCAGGCTTGTATGAAGGATTAATGCATCCTTCAATACCTCCGCTGTTTTCCCGCCGGGATACGTAGCGTATTTGAAGCTTATCGCACCAACAGGAGAAAGATGCTTCTGGCAAAATTGCAGTAATGCAATTCGAGCTTCACCGCTCACCAAGCCAAAAATGCCATGCACAATAATATAATCGAACTGCCCTAACTCGCTTTCCAGCAGGGTGTTTAAATCAGTCGCCGCAAGTTGGAGATTCTCAACGCCGAGTTCACTCAGCAGTTGTTGCCCTTCTTCAACCTTTTCCACGTCCAAATCGATGCCAATAGACGAGCTCTGAGGATAGGCTAGTGCAAAAGGAAGAAGATTCTCCCCAGCCATACACCCAAGCTCTAGCACCCTTGCATTTTCAGGTGCAGCACATTTTACGCCGTGTAACCACGCAACGGCTTGTAGATGTGCCGGCGAGGTATAAGGAAGGATAGTAGAAACAGCAGCACTATTGGCAGATGAAGGAATACCAACAGACGAGGGCGCATTACGAACCATTAGGGAGCAGACCTATCTCTATTCACAATAACTTATTAACCTAACAAAAATCAGGAATAACAATCGAAAGAACAGCACTGCCTTCGCAGGGCAATTATCAGCATCACTGCAATACATATAAAAAAACCAGCCCGAGGGCTGGTTCAGCATTATCATTGTAATGATAAAGGTGTATGTCGAAAAATTAACGCAGCAGAGACAACACGTTTTGTGGAACCTGGTTAGCCTGAGACAATACAGAAGTACCAGCCTGTTGCAGGATATTAGCCTTGCTCATATTGGACACTTCAGTTGCATAGTCAGCATCTTCGATACGACCACGAGCAGCAGACAGGTTGTTAACCGTGTTGTTCAGGTTAGTGATGGTAGATTCAAAACGGTTCTGAATCGCACCCAAGTTACTACGAGCAGTGTCAACCAATTTCAACGCAGCATCAATTGAGCTGATTGATGCTGTTGCAGCAGCAGCGGTTGAAACATCCAGGCCAGTAACACCCAGATCGCCAGAAGAAGAACCAATCAGCGCGGTTGAACCGATAGTGATGGCATCGTCCGCTTCGGTATTTGCACCAACCTGAATAGAAAGGTTAGCATCGCCTTTCAGCAGATCGATACCGTTGAATTTAGCGGTATTGGTGATACGGTCGATTTCAGAAACACGCTGAGAGATTTCAAGTGCGATTGATTCACGGTTTTCAGTGGTGTTGGTGTCACTTGCAGCCTGAACTGACAGCTCACGAATACGCTGCAAGTTGTTGTTGATTTCGTTCAGGTTAGTTTCAGCAGTCTGAACCAGAGAAATACCGTCATTGGCGTTACGAGAAGCCTGAGTCAGACCTTTGATCTGTGCAGTCATACCGTTTGCAATCGCCTGACCAGCAGCATCGTCTTTAGCGCTGTTGATACGCAGACCAGAAGACAGACGCTCGATAGCAGTACCCAGAGAAGACTGAGATTTGCTCAGGTTGTTCTGAGTCAGCAGAGACATTACGTTAGTGTTAATACCGGCCATAATAGAATTCCTTAATCGATGAGGTGTAAGTTTCGGGTTAGACCCACGGGTTCATCCCCGTCGCTAACATTTATCGGAACGCTTTTCAGAAGCTTTAATTTTTTTTGCCACATTTATTTTTAAACAGGTTCTCATCTTTTAATAAGTGCCCAGGCCATCTTGTGATTTTTCTTCATCCACAATCGGAATTACGGCATGATGAGGATGCCCCACCAAGGGACGGTATGGCACAGTAAAAGCTACGTCAGCTTACCTGCTAAACTTATTACTGATACTGCCGATAACTCTCACATAGACAGCTAAACTCGGAATAAAAGGATTCGATCATGGCAAGCATTTCCTCATTAGGTGTAGGCTCAGGTCTGGATTTATCAACATTGTTAACTAATTTAAGGACTGCTGAAAACCAGCGCCTAACACCAATTACCAGTCAGCAAAGTAGTTACAAAGCTCAACTTACGGGTGTTAGCTCACTCAAAAGTGCCCTCGACAAATTCAATACCGCTAACAACACCTTAGCCAAGTCCGAGTCTTTTGGTATCGTGACGGGTTCTATTGATGGCATTACTAATACCAAGGTCTCCAGCACCAATAAGGCTTTCACTGCTACAACAGCCAGCAAGTCAGTTGCAGGCAGCTATAGCGTAGAAGTAAAACAATTAGCGCAAGCACATTCGATTACGTCTTCGGTTCAAACCAGTGCAACAGCCGCATTAAGCGCAACGGATACTACGCTTAAGATTGCTCAAGCTGACGGAAAATCACTGACCATTGACATTAAAGGAGGAGAAACCTCACTCAATGGTGTCCGTGATGCGATAAACAAAGCGAATGGTGGAGTGACCGCCAGCGTAGTGAAGGCGAAAGATAACGAGTACTATTTGATGTTAACCGCTAAAAATAGCGGTGAAAAAGGTGAGATTACATTAACTGATAGCGGCAATGTTTTGGGTTCAACAACCGAGAAAGTCGCGGCACAAAACTCAGTAATTATTGCAAACGGTATCGAAATTGAACGCCAAAGTAATACGATCGATGATGCATTCGAAGGTGTCACACTAACGTTGCAAGCAAAAACAGAAACAGGCAAACCTGAAACCTTGACCATCGATCAAGATATTACTGGGATGAAAGACGCGGTTAAGGCATGGGTTGATGCCTATAATGCTCTACAAGACACCATTATTTCACAAACCAAATACACCGCCGTTGACGCAGGGGAAGCTCAGTCCACTAGCAACGGAGCCCTGATAGGCGACTCAACCGTCCGTGGTATCCAGGATAAACTCAAATCCCAGTTGACGACCGTTCAGAGCTCAAGCGGCGAATTTCGCATTCTTGCTGATTTAGGCATTACACAAAACTTTAAGACAGGCAAGCTTGAAATAAACAATACGGTTCTCGACAAGGCGCTGAAAGAAGAGCCAGGAAAAGTGCAAGAATTTTTCGTAGGGAACAATGATAAAACCGGTTTTGCAACACAGACCCGGAGTTATTTGAAAGAAGTTCTCGATACGAAAGAGGGAACGATTAAGACTAAAGAAGATAGTATAAACAGTACATTGAAATCGTTAGATACTCAGTACAAACGAGTCAGTGACGGTATCGAACAGACAATTGCTCGCTACCAGAAGCAGTTTACTGACTTGGATAAAGCCATGTCTAATATGAGCAGCACCGTCAACCAGTTGACCAGCATGTTCTCTAAACTCTAAATTCTCGATGAAAGACATATAGGTAATCTGATGTACAACATGAAAGGCAGCCAGGCCTACGCTCAGGTAGGCCTTGAAAGCAGTGTGATGAGCGCAAGCCCGCACCAGCTTATCGTCATGCTGTTTGATGGTGCGCGTAGTGCAATGGTGCGCGCACGCATCCTCATGGAGCAAGGTGATATACCAGGTAAAGGCATGGCGTTATCTAAAGCAATTAATATTATCAATAACGGACTAAAAGCGGGATTAGACATGGAAAGAGGGGGGGAACTCGTTGAAAATCTGTCCGCCCTGTATGACTACATGTCTCAACGTTTGTTGATTGCTAATCTACATAACGATCCCAAAGCGATAGAAGAAGTCGAAGTATTACTGGAAAATATCGCTGATGCCTGGCGGCAAATCGGCCCTAATTACAAACCAGAGCAGGAAGTACGTTAATGGCCTCCCCCCATCGGCTTCTAAAAGATTACCAACAGCTTTTGTCTCTGAGTCAAAAAATTCTTCATTTGGCCGTCAGCGGCCAATGGGATACGTTGGTTGAGCAAGAGATTGTTTATGTTCAGTCCGTTGAAGGCTTAGTTAACACGCCAATTCCTGATGAAATTGACAGTATGATGCGTTTGCATCTGCGACAAATTTTGCAGGAAGTGATGGATAATGAAGCAAAAGTAAAACAACTTCTGCAGAAGCGAATGGACGAATTAAGTTCGTTAATGGGGCAATCACTGAAGCAAAAGTCAATTAATACGACTTATAGCGAATTTGCAGGGCAGCGACTACTACCTGGTGAACCCTTTCCTGACGAAACACACTCATAACGTACTATAGATTAAGGTTATGCCGTCTTCAGCGCGTCTTTGGTTTTATACGAGACGCGTTTTTTATCCACAAACGGTGCTGGTGCTTTTACTCTGCATGCTCAGAGTATCTGGCATAACAAAATCAGTGCGCGTTAAGAATTTGAAGATTGGAGGGTTTGAAGACAAGGAGTAAACAGGCGGGTACTCAGCACAAATAAAGATTGTGCGTAATTTCATTGCATTAACAGTGAGATTACGCACAATGGCTTTACTGGTTGCCGATTGATGCCATTAAACGACATCAAACAGACATATTCATCACTTCCTGATACGCAGATACCAGCTTATTACGCACCTGAATGCCCATCTGCATTGAAATGGATGATTTCTGTAAATCCACCATCACATCATTCAATGCTACGCCTGGCACACCCAAGGTAAATTTTTCAGCCTGCGTACGAGCCGTCTGCTGTGTGTCGCTGATCTTATCGATCGCGGCTTTCAGCTCACTGGCAAAACCAGGCTCTACCGATGGTCTGGCTATTGGCGTGTCAGCAGCCTGCAGAGCTTTGACCTGCATTTGCTGTAAAACACCATCAATACCTTGAACTGACATAACACCTCACTACATCATACAGAGTAGACTGCTTATGCATTTTCTATGACAGCATTACCCTACCACACAGCTTTTCAGATAAATCGCACAATTAGCGCGAAAAATGCCACCTTATCGACCCATCGATTTTTCTTTTACGGAAAATAATGACATGCCGATAAATGTAGGCGAAATGTTTTATTGATTGCGCAATCAGGGAGTTCTGTTTTGTCACGTCACAACGTTAAGTATATCGTTCAACAACCAAGCAGAGATAGAGTATGAACGCCTCATTAACCGGCTCCGCTACCGGTAAAAATAGCTTTGGCGAAATACTCAACCGGTTACGCGCCAATCCGAAGATCCCACTATTGATCGCAGCAGCTGCGGCCATTGCCATCGTCGTTGCGTTGACTCTATGGGCCAAAGGCCCAGATTATCGGGTTCTTTATAGCAACATCAATGACCGAGACGGCGGTGCGATTGTCAGCGAACTAACAAAGCTGAATGTTCCTTATCGTTTTGCGGAGAACGGCGGCGCGATCATGATTCCCGCCGAAAATGTCTATGAGACCCGACTCCGACTTGCTCAATTGGGGCTGCCAAAAGGCGGTGCTGTTGGCTTTGAATTGCTCGATCAGGAAAAATTTGGCATCAGCCAATTCAGTGAGCAGATAAATTACCAGCGTGCGCTGGAAGGTGAGCTGTCCAGAACGATAGAAACGCTCGGCCCTGTCCAGAATGCGCGAGTTCACCTTGCCATACCGAAGCCTTCACTGTTCGTTCGTGAACAAAAAGCCCCCTCTTCTTCTGTCACCCTGACATTACAGCCGGGTCGTGCATTAGATGAAGGTCAAATCAATTCCATCGTTTATATGGTTTCCAGCAGCGTTGCTGGCCTGCCACCAGATAATGTTACGGTCGTCGATCAGACAGGACGCCTGTTAACCCAGGCAGGCGGCAGCAGCCGCGATCTGAATGCTGCGCAACTGAAGTACAGCAACGAAGTCGAGGCGATGTACCAACGCCGCATAGAGTCAATCATCGCGCCGATGGTTGGCATGGGTAACGTACATGCTCAGGTCACCGCGCAAATCGATTTCTCTGCTCGCGAACAAACTGACGAGCAGTATCAACCTAACCAACCGCCAGACAAAGCGGCTGTTCGCTCTCAGCAAACCAGCCAGAGTGAGCAAAAAGGTGGCCCGAACGTCGGTGGCGTTCCAGGTGCATTAACCAATCAACCCGCACCGGCACCTACAGCCCCTATCGCGACACCGCCAAATAATGCCAATGCGAACAATCAGGCTGGTCAGCAGAACCAAAACAATGCGGCAGGTGCGCAAGCTAATGCGGCAAATGCAAATACCGTTATTCAGACATCAAATGTTCGTAACGATGCAACAACCAACTATGAAGTCGACAAGACGATTTTACATACCAAACACAGTTCGGGTGGTGTGAAGCGCTTGTCTGCAGCCGTTATTGTTAACTACCAGCCTCCTGGTGAGGACGGCAAACCGATTGCACTGACGGAAGAACAGATCAAACAGATTGAAACAGTAGCACGCGAAGCAATGGGCTTCTCCACTGAACGTGGCGATACATTAAATGTCGTGAATACGCCATTTATGGATAGCACTGACGGTTCTGGCGAACTCCCCTTCTGGCAAAAACAGGCATTTTTCGATCTCCTGATGGAAGCTGGTCGCTGGCTGCTGGTTCTGATCGTTGCCTGGATTCTGTGGCGTAAACTGGTTCGTCCACAATTGCAGAGAAAAGCACAGCAACAAGAAGCGGCGCTGGCGGCGGCGGCCCTATCTCAAGGTACAGACAGAGATATTATGGTCAACTTGAGTAGCTCGGAAGTTGAACAGCAGCGGAAATCGCAGCAACGCGTCAATGCAGAAATGCAAAGTAACCGCATACGCGAAATGGCAGAGAACGATCCACGCGTTGTCGCTCTGGTAATCCGTCAATGGATGAGTACTGAACTATGACCCTCACAGGAACAGAAAAAAGCGCCATCTTATTGATGACCATTGGTGAAGACCGCGCCGCGGAAGTGTTTACTCATCTTTCGACTAAAGAAGTGCAGCACCTGAGTTCTGCAATGGCGAACATGAGACAGGTATCACAACAGCAGTTGCTCGAAATTCTGAGAGAATTTGAGGCTGACTCAGAGCAATATGCCGCTCTCAGCGTGAATGCGGGTGACTACCTTCGTTCAGTGCTTGTCAAAGCTCTTGGTGAAGAGCGAGCGTCTAGCCTGCTGGAAGATATTCTGGAGAGCCGCGACTCTACGAGTGGAATGGAAACACTCAACTTTATGGAGCCGCAGATTGCCGCAGACCTTATTCGCGACGAACACCCGCAGATTATCGCAACAATCTTGGTGCACCTGAAGCGTGCTCAGGCTGCCGATATCTTAGCCCTGTTTGACGAACGTCTTCGTCATGACGTTATGCTACGTATCGCGACCTTCGGCGGCGTTCAGCCTTCCGCACTGGCAGAATTGACAGACGTTCTGAATGGCTTGCTGGATGGTCAGAATCTCAAACGCAGCAAAATGGGTGGTGTTCGTACTGCGGCTGAGATTATCAACCTGATGAAAACCCAGCAGGAAGAAGCGGTTATCGATGCTGTACGCGAATTCGATGGCGAACTGGCACAGAAAATTATCGACGAAATGTTCCTGTTCGAAAATCTGGTGGACGTGGACGACCGCAGTATCCAGCGCCTTCTGCAAGAAGTCGAGTCCGAGTCTCTGCTGTTGGCATTGAAAGGTGCCGAAGAGCCTTTACGCGAGAAATTCCTGCGCAATATGTCTCAGCGTGCTGCAGAGATTCTTCGCGACGACCTTTCAACTCGCGGTCCAGTACGTATGTCGCAGGTTGAAAACGAACAGAAAGCCATTCTGCTTATCGTCCGTCGACTGGCAGACAGCGGCGAGATGATTATCGGTGGCGGCGAGGATGCTTATGTCTAACGCTCCCAAAAACCTGGCCTGGCAGCCTTGGAAGCCTAACGATTTGGCTGAACCCGTTTCAAAGTCCGTTCCAACCTATCAGGTAAGTGATGAACCTGAATTGTCGGACATCGAGAATTTCTCTGAAGAAAACGTCCTTTCTACCGCAGAGGACGAACTCGCCTCTCTGCGTGAAAGCACGATGCAACAGGCACGAGAAACGGGTTTTGCGCAAGGCCACCAACAAGGTTATGACGCAGGTTATCAGGAGGGTTTAGCCAAAGGGCAACAGCAGGGCTTACAAAACGCCTTGCAGCAGCAGCAGCCGATCATCGAACAAATGCAGCACATGGTCACCGAATTCCAACAGACGCTGGATACACTCGACAGTGTGATCCCCGCTCGTTTGATGCAGTTGGCGTTGACCGCAGCCAAGCAGATTCTGGGGCAACCTCCGGTATGCGACGGTAATGCGCTGCTCGGTCAGATACAGCAATTGATTCAGCAAGAGCCTATGTTTTCAGGTAGAACGCAGTTGCGCGTTCACCCTTCAGATCTGGAACGTGTTGAACAGTTTTTGGGCCCAACACTCAGCTTACATGGTTGGAGATTGCTTGCCGATAGCCAACTTCACCCTGGCGGTTGTAAAGTCAGCGCGGAAGAAGGCGATTTGGATGCCAGTCTGGCAACACGCTGGCACGAACTTTGCCGTTTAGCCGCACCAGGAGAACTATGATGACTTCGCGCCTCGGACGCTGGCTTTCTTCTCTCGATTCATTTGAGAAGCGCATTGATGACACGCCTTCGGTGCGTCGTTACGGCCGCTTAACCCGGGCGACAGGTTTGGTATTGGAAGCGACAGGGTTACATATGCCACTGGGTGCCACCTGCCTCATTGAGCGGCAGAATGGCTCACAGGTTGAAGAAATCGAAAGTGAAGTTGTCGGTTTCAACGGGCAAAAACTCTTTCTTATGCCGCTGGAAGAAGTTGAAGGTATTACCCCCGGAGCACGTGTCTACGCCCGCGTCGGCCAAGACAGCAGCAGCCAGGGGAAGCAATTACCATTAGGCCCTGAATTACTGGGCCGAGTACTGGATGGTAGCGCAAAACCGCTGGATGGTTTACCTGCGCCGGATACAGGATATCGCGCAGCGCTGATTACGCCACCGTTTAACCCATTACAAAGAACGGCTATCGACAGTGTTCTGGATGTAGGTGTTCGAGCCATCAACGCATTGCTTACCGTGGGTCGGGGGCAGCGAATGGGTCTGTTTGCGGGTTCCGGGGTGGGTAAAAGTGTGCTGTTGGGTATGATGGCACGCTATACTCAGGCTGACGTCATCGTTGTTGGACTTATCGGTGAACGTGGCCGAGAAGTGAAAGACTTTATCGAGAATATCTTGGGCACGGAAGGACGAGCGCGCTCCGTCGTTATTGCCGCACCGGCTGATGTTTCTCCATTATTAAGGATGCAGGGTGCCGCGTATGCCACGCGTATTGCTGAAGATTTTCGCGATCGCGGGCATCACGTTCTACTCATCATGGATTCGCTCACACGTTATGCCATGGCACAGCGTGAAATTGCTTTAGCGATTGGCGAACCGCCAGCAACCAAGGGTTATCCCCCTTCTGTCTTCGCTAAATTACCTGCGCTAGTAGAGCGCGCAGGAAATGGTATTCATGGAGGTGGTTCAGTCACCGCCTTCTATACTGTTCTAACAGAAGGTGACGATCAGCAGGATCCTATCGCTGACTCCGCTCGTGCCATCCTTGACGGGCATATCGTATTGTCACGTCAATTAGCTGAATCAGGCCATTATCCGGCAATTGATATTGAAGCATCGATTAGTCGTGCGATGACAGCGCTGATCGATGAAGGTCATTATGCTTCTGTAAGGCAGTTTAAACAGTTACTATCCAGCTACCAACGTAACCGTGATTTAGTCAGTGTTGGTGCCTACGCCGCAGGCAGCGACCCTATGCTTGATAAAGCAATTCGGCTTTACCCGCACCTGGAAGCCTTCTTGCAGCAGGGTATGTTTGAACAAAGTAACTATGAAGAGTCCTGCCAGGCGTTGCACACTATTTTCCCTCGTAACGAGTAGGAGAGCAGATGAAAACCCAGTCACCGCTGGTTACACTACGCGAACTGGCGCAGAAGGACGTTGAGAAAGCAGCAGGCCAGTTGGGTCAAGTGCGTCAGGCACATCAACAGGCCGAGCAGCAGCTCAATATGCTGTTAAACTATCAGGATGACTATCGTCAAAAATTGAACTCGACGATGTCCTCTGGTATGGCAAATAATAGCTGGCAAAATTATCAGCAGTTCATCCGAACGTTAGACGGTGCAATTGAGCAACACAGGCAACAGCTCTCGCAGTGGACATCACGTTTAGATTTAGCAATGAAGACCTGGCAAGAAAAACAGCAACGCTTGAACGCATTTGAAAAACTGCAGGATCGCGAACTGACAAGACAGCTTGCCAAAGAGAACAAAATAGAACAAAAACAAATGGATGAATTTGCCCAACGGGCCTCACAGAGGAAAGCAGAATCATGAATCTGTCCGCGTTACCTATAGCTACCACTGCCAGTGATACAAGCGGTTCTTCCGCTTCGTTACTGACACAGGGTGAGCTGCCAAAAGATTTTGTTGATCTGTTGAGCAAACGCATATCACAAGTAGCCGATACTTCGGGTAAAAAAACGCTCGATAAAGTAGACGAAGAAGCCCTGCTAAGCGCGTTAGGGAAAGATAATGCTTCGCTGAGTCGTGACGATTTAAATGCCCTGCTTTCTTCCTTCAGTTCTCTCACGGGAGCAACGATTACAGCGGGTAAGCAAAATCCAGAAATTATAGGGCAGGCGAAGTTTAAGAATCTGGACAAAAAAGAGAGTGACAGCACGGCAAATGACACTATCGCCATGCAGGCACTGCTTGCCATGTTGCAGACAGCGCCGCTTCCTACACAACCTGCCGCTGATAGTATTGCAGCAACTGCCGTAAATGCAGGGTTAATGATTCCGGGGCTTACTGACGCTAAACGCCAGAATGAGGCGTCCGCATCGGTACTAAGCAATACGGGCGAAAGTGCTAAAGGCACGCTGGCAAAATTACTCGACACGTCAGTGATGCCAGATAAAGATGCAGGCCTATCACGCGATCTACATCATGCAGCCAAGCAAACCTCATCAGCAACAACCGAATCTGCGGATGAGGCTGCAAAGTTTGCGCTAACGACGCCAAACTCCCTTGCAGGCGATCGCAATGTGTCTGAATCAGTCTCTACGTTAGGCAACGGCGCGTCTCAAACAACGCCGCCTGTCGCACAAGCGATGCATATTCAACCGACATCGGTGGGAACAACCACCCCAGCCCCTCAGGCAACTAGCGCACAACTGAATGCACCATTCGGTTCACCGCAATGGCAAGATGCATTGGGCCAGCAAATCATTATGTTCAGCCGTAATGGTCAACAGACCGTAGAGTTACGTTTGAACCCACAGGAATTGGGTGCCCTGCACATCAGTCTAAAAATTGATGATAACCAAGCTCAAATTCATCTGGCTTCAGCAAGCGGTCAGGTTCGTTCAGCGCTGGAAGCTGCGCTGCCTCACCTGCGTAATGCGATGGCAGAGAGCGGAATTAACCTTGGCCAGAGCAGCGTAGGTAGTGATTCCTCTGCCTGGCAGCAGCAAATGGCGGGTAATAACAACGATGGCAACAACCGTGGCCCGTCTTACCAACAACAATTTGGCCATTCATCAGACAGCACAAGTGAATTATTAGACGTACCAGAACAGTTAAGATCAATGGCATCATCGGTCAACGGCGTTGATATCTTTGCCTGAAAGTGAAGTAAACGAATAAGTTAGCACGATTTTCCCTGCCTATTCTCTGTATTGAACATTGCAATAGGCAGGATAATCATCGACATTACGCATTTATTTATTGTTGGTTTCATCCAGCAATAAATATCGATAAGTAACGGGAACTATCTTTGGCTATGTCTGATATGCAAGTTCGACCAGGACGTAAACGGTCTATTTGGCTAATACTACTGATTATCGTTGCTCTCGCTGCAACTGGTGCTGCGGGCGCCGCGTGGTGGCTATTAAGTCAGAAAAATGCGGCAACGGCTGAGCAGGAAGCACCGCCACCGCCAGAGCCTGTTTTCATGCCACTGGATACCTTTACCGTTAATCTCGTCAATGCAGATAATGACCCTGACCGCGTGTTGTATGTTGGATTCACGCTGCGTTTACCAGATGAAGCCACGCGTACACGGTTTACTAATTATCTGCCAGAAGTTCGCAGCAGACTGTTATTACTGCTTTCTCGTCAGGACGCGATTGCACTTGCCAATGAGCAAGGTAAACAGAAGCTGATAGAGCAAATTAAGCAAGTGCTAAGCCCACCATTAGTTCCTGGTCAACCTAACCAGGTCGTTACTGATGTTCTGTTCACGGCCTTTATACTGCGGTAACCATTATGGGCGATAGTATTCTTTCACAAGCAGAAATTGATGCATTATTAAACGGCGACAGCGGCGATAGTGATGCTGACGCAAATGCAGCATCAAAAACGGATAGCGGCGTTAAGCCCTATGATCCGAATACTCAGCGACGCGTTATCCGTGAGCGTTTACAGGCGTTAGAGATCATTAATGAACGTTTTGCTCGCCAGTTCAGAATGTCATTATTTAACCTGTTGCGCCGTAGCCCTGATATCACCGTAGGTGGAATCAAGATCCAGCCTTACCATGAGTTCGCCAGAAACCTTCCGGTACCGACGAACCTGAATCTGATTCACTTAAAACCGCTACGTGGTACTGCATTATTTGTATTTTCACCAAGCCTGGTATTTATCGCCGTAGATAACCTTTTTGGCGGTGATGGGCGCTTCCCGACGAAAGTTGAAGGACGTGAATTTACCCACACAGAGCAGCGCGTAGTTAAGCGTATGTTGCGCTTGGCTCTGGAAGCCTATGGCGAAGCCTGGAATGCGATTTACAAACTTGACATCGAATACGTACGTTCAGAAATGCAGGTCAAGTTTACCAACATCACGACGTCGCCTAACGATATCGTCGTAACGACACCGTTCCATGTTGAAATCGGCTCACTGACTGGCGAATTTAACATCTGTATTCCTTTTTCAATGATCGAACCGCTTCGCGAACTGCTCGCGAACCCGCCATTGGAAAACTCTCGTCAGGAAGACCAGAGCTGGCGTGACACCCTAGCCAAGCAGGTACAGCATTCCGAATTGGAACTCGTTGCAAGCTTTGTTGATATTCCGCTGCGATTGTCCAAGATTCTGAAGCTGCAGCCCGGCGACGTTTTACCGATCGACAAACCTGACAAAATCGTTGCTCATGTTGACGGCGTGCCTGTGCTGACCAGCCAATATGGCACATTAAACGGGCAATATGCCCTACGTGTTGAACATTTGATTAACCCTATATTGAATTCTCTGGATAACGAGGAACAGCCCCATGAGTGACACCAAGAAACCGTCCGACGATAAGGAATCAGTGGACGATCTGTGGGCTGATGCATTTAACGAGCAGCAGGCTGCAGAAAAACCGGCCGCGACAACGGAAGGCATTTTTAAGTCGCTAGACGGTCATGATCCGCTGGGTGCCCTGCAGGATATCGATCTGATATTGGATATTCCTGTCAAACTCACCGTTGAGCTTGGCCGAACCAAAATGACGATAAAAGAACTGCTGCGTCTGACCCAGGGGTCTGTTGTTGCACTTGATGGTTTAGCGGGTGAACCGTTGGATATCCTGATTAACGGCTATCTGATCGCTCAGGGTGAGGTTGTTGTTGTATCTGACAAATACGGTGTTCGTATTACAGATATCATCACACCATCCGAACGTATGCGCCGCCTGAGTCGTTAATGGCAACAGCCTCGATATCATCCCCGGCCCCAGTAGCAAGTCAGCAGTCAACACTTGTTACTGAGCCACCACTTACCGGCAGCATGTTACTGACACAGGTTGGTAGCGTGCTCGCTGGTATTTTATTATTTATTCTGCTGATTGCCTGGCTGGCTCGCAAACTCGGCTTTGCTCCCCAAGCCAAGCAAAACAAGTTGCTAAAAGTGGTATCCAGTTGCCCTATCGGGCAGCGTGAACGTGTCGTCATTGTAGAGGTTGATAATACCTGGCTGGTGTTAGGTGTTACGGCTCAGCAAATCACACCGCTGCATACACTTCCGGCACAACCAACCAACGACAGTTCCTCCACTGGCGATACCAAGCCGGTAGATTTCAATCAACTGTTAAAGAAAGTTTTAAAGCGTCCGGAAAAATCGGAATGAGTGTCTTGCCTAATTATTTTCGTATCACCGCCCTGCTTCGCACACTGCGCAATGGTTTAGCTATCGGTTTATTATTCATGGCACCATCCGTATGGGCACAGCTTCCCGGAATTGTGACGCAGCCGCTACCTAACGGTGGACAGAGTTGGACGCTATCAGTACAAACACTGGTTTTCCTCACGTCATTAACATTTCTTCCTGCCGCATTGCTAATGATGACCAGCTTCACCCGCATCATTATTGTACTGAGTTTGTTACGTAATGCGCTGGGTACACCAACCGCACCACCGAACCAGGTATTGCTCGGGTTGACGCTTTTCCTGACATTTTTTGTCATGTCGCCAGTATTCAACCGCGTTTATGACGAAGCCTATCTTCCCTTCAGTCAGGATCAAATCAGCATGGAAGTCGCCATAGAACGTGGCGCGGAACCCGTGCGTGAGTTCATGCTGCGGCAGACCCGGGAAACCGATCTAGCGTTATTTACCCGGCTGGCAGCAATTCCAGAGATTCAGGGGCCTGAAGCAGTACCCATGCGTGTACTTCTCCCCGCATTTGTGACAAGTGAGCTAAAAACCGCGTTCCAGATCGGTTTCACCGTGTTTATTCCTTTCCTTATCATCGACCTCGTTGTTGCCAGTGTATTGATGGCGCTGGGTATGATGATGGTTCCTCCGGCGACAATTTCGTTGCCTTTTAAACTCATGCTTTTCGTATTAGTCGATGGCTGGCAACTGCTACTCGGTTCATTAGCCCAAAGTTTTTATAGTTAGACGGATAGAGGAATGCGACTATGACACCAGAATCGGTGATGGCGCTTGGCTATGAAGCAATGAAAGTAGCATTGGCACTGGCGGCGCCTCCCCTGATGGCGGCACTGCTCAGCGGATTGACTATTAGCCTCTTGCAGGCTGCTACCCAAATAAACGAAATGACACTGTCATTTATCCCTAAAATCCTAACGGTGTTCCTTACCTTAGTGATCGCAGGTCCCTGGATGTTAAACCTCATGCTGGACTATATGCGTACGCTATTCGGCCAGTTACCTAATATTATTGGGTAAGCATGCTGACGTTTAACAGTTGGGACATGGTGAATTGGGTTAGCCAGTTTTTTTGGCCCTTTGTCAGAATTCTTGCACTGATCAGTACCGCACCTGTCTTTAACGAAAGAGCGATTGGTAATCGGGTGAAGATCGGTCTGGGTGTACTAATTACCCTGCTCGTTGCGCCCTATTTACCGTTAAACACCACGCCTATTTTTTCCGTCGCAGGTGTGTGGCTCTTAATACAGCAAATACTCATCGGCGTTACGCTAGGCCTGTCAATGCAGTTAGC
Source organism: Pectobacterium polaris (assembly GCF_002307355.1). NCBI lineage: Bacteria > Pseudomonadati > Pseudomonadota > Gammaproteobacteria > Enterobacterales > Pectobacteriaceae > Pectobacterium > Pectobacterium polaris. The sequence goes on from NZ_CP017481.1 coordinate 4,115,268, forward strand.
ATTTGCTGCTATTCGCCATGCTGGCGAACTTATTGGCTTACAAATGGGGCTCGCTTTTGCGACCTTCTTTGATCCCACCGGTGGCCCGAATATGCAGGTAATCGCTCGTTTCCTGAATATTCTCGCGATTTTATTGTTCTTAACCTTCGATGGACACCTCTGGCTGATTTCGCTGTTAGCTGATAGCTTCTATACCCTGCCTATCAGTGCTAACCCTATCAACAGCTATGCATTTCTCGCTCTTGCACGTGCCGGTGGGCTGATTTTTATTAATGGATTGATGTTAGCGTTGCCAATCATAACCTTATTACTGACCATTAACCTGGCATTAGGTATGCTTAACCGTATGGCACCTCAACTCTCGATATTTGTCGTTGGTTTCCCGATTACCCTCACGGTGGGAATTATGACGCTGGGTTTATTACTCCCACTCGTCCCCCCCTTTGCAGAGCATTTATTCAGCGAGGTATTCGACTTACTCGCTGATATTCTCACTCAGCTATCAAGTCCTAGCTCCCAATAGTAAAATTAAGAAATCCGTAGTGGTCGACGTTAGGCCAATACTGATATCGTGCGCGTATATTTATTCCTCACGTTAACATCCTATCGCGACTTGTCATATGGCTATGCAAAGCTGTAACTTTGCCAAATCACGCGTAGGAAGTTGCGCCAGACATCGATGCACTAGAACAATCGATATACTAAAACAATCTATGCGCTAAAGAAACAGGTGTTATATAAACGAGATGCCAGAGAGAAGTGGGGGACGATCGGAGGAATAAAAAATGGCATGTCATCCATTCAATATAATGAAAGGAGTGACACGCCTAAAAAATACGCCCGGTTTAAGCGTATTCAAATCGTAAAGTAGAATAGATGAATATCCTCTATTACTACTATTTCATCTGGAACAACGACATTCCCTGCATGTTCTGAAACGTTGTGTAAGAAGCTTGCAAAGAAGACATCTGCATCATGTAAGAAGAAATCGCCTCAACCCAGTCAGTATCCTGCAATTGCGACAATGTCGTTTTGTTTGCTACATCGCGATCTTTACCAATAGCATCAAGATTATCAATTTCATTGAGCTGAATGCCCAGTTCAGCACGGGCAGACGAAATATTACTCAATGAATTATTTAAACCGCGATTTGCCGTATTCATTGCAGCAGCAACACTTTCCTTTGTTGCATCATCTGCACCATCAAGCGGAGTTTCTAGCGCTTTGATAGCAATATCGAGGCTTTCAAACAAATCAGCCTGTACGCTACCATCAGGTTCAGTTTTTGCACCACCAGTTGCGCGCATAAATACGTCAGAACCAATATGGCTCACCGTCATAGAACGAGAAGAGTCCACTTGTTGTGAAATAGCCTGATATCCACCTTGATATTCGATACCAGATGCACCTTCGACAAAGGGAGTTTTATCAGTTTCATAACCGGCGAAAATATAATTACCATTACCATCGGTACTATTAGCCATATTAAGCAATTCAGCTTTCATGCCACGTAACGATGCTGCGATTGAGCTGCGGTTATCATCATTATTAGTTCCACCAGACTTAATTACTTCACTTAATGCGCTAGTGATCGTAATAGTACTTTTGCTTAAAATAGACTCTTCCAGAGACATACTTTGCTTAGCAAACGTACGCGCTAGCGTATATTGGCTGTTCTCCGACTGAGCCTGGTCAAGCATAATAACATTCGCTGCTGCAATCGGATCGTCTGATGGGTTTACGACACGTTTGCCCGTTGCTAACTGCTCACCTGTTTTTTGCCACGTTGCCTGACCATTAATAATGCCTTGCATATTTTGCTGATATATCATGCTGGTACTTAAACGCATGGTATTAATTCCTCTCAATCAAATGGTCAAACTAGTTACGAGCAGCTAAAAGCGCATCGAATATAGATTGTGCTGTTTTGATGACTTGAGCATTTGCCATATAATATTGCTGATAACGCATCAGATCGCCGTACTCTTCATCCAGGTTTACACCGGATACGGATTGCTGTTCTGCAGTCAGCTGCTTAACAACGTTTTGCTGCGATGTATTATTTATCTTCAACGTGCTAGTTTGGTTACCAATTGTACCTACCAGACTAGCATAGGCTCCGGAAACGCTCGCTTTCCCGCCTACAATTTTCTCATTTTGTAGAGCAAGCAGTGCCTTAGCATTGGTATTATCACCTACCCCACCAAAGACAGGATTACCGCTTGCGTCCAAAACCGGAGCACCATTTTCGTCAAGCTTAACGGATGCCGCCGCAATTTTGTTAGGATCTGAAACAGCTACTGCCATATCGATAATGACGTCATTAACCGGCTTAAGCAGGAAGCTGTCATTCGTTGCCGGCGTCCCTGTGATAGCCATTTTAACGCCATCAAAGTTCAGGCTGTTATCAGAGGTATCCACCGCCGCCGTGAATTTTGAATTATCAGACAAACGGGTTACTTGCCAATTAGCGCCATCGTATTTAATCGCATAATTAGTTGCCTGCACATCTTTGGTATCGGTGTAAGACGGAGTTAACGTCGCGTTACCCCCGTTCTTACTGTCGTTCAGAACGACAGCCTTACCAAAAGAGAAGAAATCGCCGCCCTTAACACCATCACGGTCATAACCTTGCTGATGTTGGGTATTGAACGCATCGGCAAATGCCAGCGCTAACTGCCCTAACTGGCCACGTGCTTCATCTAGCGTTTCAGTGCGGAAAGAAAGTAAACCGCCTAATGAACCACCAGTTAACGTACTCTCATTTAATGAGACAACATCGTTTGTCTGGTCTTTATATCCAATAGTCAGACGCGTTGGATCATTGCTTGAACCGATGGCTACCAGTTCATTGCTTGTTCCAGCCTGAACCAGATTGGTACCATTTTTCAATGCTACGTTATAGACGATTCCATCCTGAACGGTAACGTCAACGCCTACTAATTTGTTAAGCTGATCGACAAGAAGATCGCGCTGATCGAGCAAATCATTAGGCATCGTGCCGCTATTCGCGCCCATTAACTTCGTGATTTCATTATTTAAAGACGCAATCTGATCGGTATACGTATTAACTTGGCCAACAGTACTTTGAATCTGTGTATTCAGCCCACTGTCCATGTCACGCAAATATTTATCTGTAACTTTAAATTGGTTTACCAGCCCTTCAGCTTTGCCCAGTACGGTTTGGCGAGTCGACGAGTCGCCTGGATTACTGGTGAGGTTTTGCAGGTTAGAAAAGAACCCCTGAATCGTTGATGAAAGGCTCGTTGTGCTGCTAGCCAGAAGATTATCGATCTTGGAGATTTGCTCGTAGTAAGCAGAAACCGAGCTGCTTGTCGTTTGTGCCGCACGCAGCTGATTAGTGATGAACTCATTGTATTGACGATTAATGCTAACAACATTGACACCGTTACCAATATACCCAGCCGATGTGGTGCTGCTAATAGCTTGCTCAAGTATCGCATTCTGCCGACTGTAGCCAGTAACAGCCTGATTACTAATGTTGTTACTCACTGTACTCAGCGCAACCTGTGCACCTTTTAAGCCACTCATCGCGGTGTTAATTAAATTGGACATAGGGTGTTGTTCCTTTTACACAGGCTTTTGTCGCCCTGCGCGATTAACCAAATGCTGAAAGCAGCAAATACGCTACATAAGTTAATTACTTTATCGGTCAGGAAGCGCAAATCTTGAATAAAAAATTAAAATAGCCGACTCAAATCGTGAGTGTAAGCTTTCGCCACTTTCTCGCCAGAACTCTTCATTTGCTGGATCATGCTAACCAGCTTCTGGGCATATTGTGGGTCGGTCGCATAACCCGCCTTTTGTAACGCATGAGCGGCTTGCTCAGCCGTTCCGGCGCTCATCACAGCAGAATAGCGTGGGTTATTGGTCAACAATTTCACATAGTCGCCAATAGCCTCAATATAGGAATCGTATACTCGGAAGCTGGCTTTTACTTTTTTGGCCACGCCTTGCTCATACTCTGTCGTCGTTATTTCTGTTGTCGGCCCATTCCAGCTACTGCCTGCTTTGATACCGAACAGGTTATGACTTGGTCGCCCATCTTCGGTAGGGATTTCACGCTGCCCCCAGCCAGACTCAAGCGCAGCCTGAGCGATGATGAGGTGGTGAGGTATACCGCTATGCTGGCTGGCAATCTGAGCGGGTAAGGAAATCTGAGACACAAAATTACTATTGGATAGCGGCAACGCTGAACCCGTAGTGGGCAATTTGGGCAGCGCTTTACGTACCATCTGTTCCACGGCTGCGATTGGCATGCTTTTAAGCACATCACCATCAAATGTTAATGGAACAGATGGAACAGCGGCTTTAGCCGCCGTAGCATCTGGCGATTGTCGGGTCAATTGCTCAACCATAACATCCGCGAGCCCAAGCCCCTTGCCCTTAGTCGATATCTCTTGAGCAATTTGCTGGTCATACATTGAGGTATACAGACGCGTCTGATCGCTGTTGAAAAGCCCATCCTGCGGAATCGCAGAACGCATGCTTTTCATCATCAATTGTACAAACACGCCTTCCATTTGTTGCGCAACCGCCCTGATACCCTCTTTGCTTTGAGGATTGCCTGAAACTTCACGCTTCAGCGTATTCAGGGACTGCGCATCATAGGCCGCGTTATTCAGCGTCTGCATATCACCCATCAGATAATTTCCAGTTTGGCACGCAAGCAGCCAGCACTTTGCATCGCCTGCAGAATAGACATCAGCTCCATCGGCGTTGCGCCCAAAGAGTTCAATGCACGCACGACATTGTTGAGGTTGGCGCTGGAATTGACACGCTGTAAAGCCCCACCCGCTTGCTGAACCGAAATCTCTGTTTGCGGCGTAACCACCGTCTGACCACCGCCAAATGGGGTATTAGGTTGGCTGACGTTGGCCTGCTGATTGATCGTCACAGAGAGGTTACCCTGGGCGATAGCACAGCTATCCAGCGTGACATCACGGTTCATCACGACAGATCCGGTACGAGAATTAATAATCACCTTGGCATCCTGAATACCAACGTTGATTTCAATATTCTGGACATCGGCCAAAAAGCGAACCTGAGAACTGTTGCCATGCGGAGCAAGTACCTGAATGGTACGAGAATCCAGCGGGGTCGCTGTACCACCGTATCCAGAGCGATTAATTGCATCGCTGACTTTCTGCGCCATCGAGAAGTCGTCGTTCTTCAGTTGCAGCATTATTGTATTTGACGTGCCAAACGTGCTTGGCAACTCTCTCTCGATGACGGCACCATTGCTGATTCGACCGCCAGCAAGTTGGTTAACCTGAACACTGCTTCCACCGGCAGAAGCGCCAGCTCCGCCAACCAAAACATTCCCCTGAGCGAGGGCATATACCTGGTTATCGACCCCTTTCAATGGGGTCATCAACAGCGTCCCGCCACGCAAGCTCTTCGCATTACCGAGTGAAGACACCACGATATCAATATTTTGGCCTGTTCTGCCAAAAGGCGGAAGTTCCGCCGTTACCATCACCGCCGCCACATTCTTCAACTGCATATTGGTACCGGCAGGCACAGTAATCCCTAACTGGGAAAGCATGTTAGTTAAGCTTTGCGTGGTAAACGGCGTCTGCATGGTCTGGTCACCAGAGCCGTCCAGACCAACAACTAAACCGTAACCAATTAACGCATTACCGCGTACGCCCTGGATATTCACCAGATCGCGAATTCTCTCTGCCGACGCAGGGGCAATATTCAGCGTCAGTAACGTCAGCAGTACAGTGAAAAATGATGCAATCCGCATGGCAGGCCTCTTAAGCTTAGAACGGAGAAACATTGAGGAAGAACCGCTGTAACCAGCCCATGTTTTGCGCTTCGTTAATATAGCCATTACCGACATATTCAATGCGCGCATCCGCAACCTGGGTTGATGGTACCGAGTTGTTACCACTAATGGTTCTCGGATTAACTACCCCAGAGAAACGGATAAACTCTGTTCCCTGATTAATTGCAATTTGTTTTTCGCCAACGACCTGCAGATTGCCATTAGCTAATACTTGACCAACCGTGACCGTAATCGTGCCACTGAAGGTGTTGTTCGCATTCGCACCGCCCTGCCCAGTGAAGTCATTCGTTCCTGTCGCATTCAGAGACGCACGATTATTACCCAACGGCCCGTCAAGATAACGCGGTACCACCGTTGCACCGAACGTTGACGAACCATTACGAGCAGCATTGGCTGACGAGCTTTTACTGGCGCTCACATTTTCCTGCAACACGATCGTCAATGTGTCGCCAATATTACGTGGGCGACGATCTTCAAACATTGGCTGATAGCCATAATTCATCGGCTGCACGGTTTGGAAGATAGAACCATTAGGACCCGCTAATACAGGCGATCCAGGCTGAGCAGTCGTAGGCCCAGTGACAACTTTATCATGCGGAATATAGGCGCAACCGTTAAGTGCTAACATCGCGATCAATGCCAACAGACGGTGTCGGCGGAGTGGTTTGATAACCGACTTTGCATTCATTATCACTGCGGATATCGCCTTAAATTAATCTATTTCACATATTCACGGGGTAAATCAAAGCCATACTGGCCCACTCATCGGGTGCCTATGGTCATCATTACCCCGTTAAACACTGTCTACATTGCTACTATCAGGCAGCCAGAGCACCCGCTCTCGCTCCTGAAATTAGCGGGTCACCCATTACAGCTGAGTCAATTTCTGCAACATTTGGTCAGAAGAGGAAATTGCTTTACTGTTGATCTCATAGGCACGCTGAGTCTGAATCATCGATACCAATTCCTCTGCCACATTGACGTTGGAGGTTTCGACATATTTCTGATACAGCAGGCCCGCGCCATTCAAACCTGGGTTTGTTTCATTCGGCGCACCTGAACTCGCGGTTTCCAGATACAGGTTCTCACCCATGCTCTCAAGGCCGCTATCATTAATAAAGGTCGTCAGTGTCAGCTGGCCAATCTGGTTTGTTGCCGCCTGTCCCTGCACTTTAACGCTGACAATACCGTCACGACCAATATTCAGTTCGGTCGCATTCGCCGGAACAGTAATCGCGGGCTGAACCTGATAACCGCTGGACGTCACTAACTGGCCGTTACCATCAAGCTGGAAGGCGCCGTCACGCGTGTAAGCCGTTGTCCCATCAGGCAGCTGAACCTGAAAGAATCCCTGACCTTTAATCGCAACGTCTTTAGAGTTACCCGTTTCGGAAAAGGTCCCTTGAGTATGAATACGCTCTGTTGATACCGGACGAACACCTGTACCCAACTGCAAGCCGGACGGTAGCATGGTTTGCTCTGAAGATTGAGCCCCAGGCTGACGAATTGTTTGATACATCAAGTCTTCAAATACCGCACGCTGACGCTTGAAACCATTGGTGCTGACGTTTGCCAAGTTATTGGAAATAACGTCCATATTGGTTTGCTGAGCATTCAAGCCGGTTTTTGCAATCCACAAAGAACGGATCATTTATTCACTCCTGTGCGCACTCGGCGCTTAACCCATTGCTAATATCTGATTAGCGCGTTGTGCATTATCGTCGACGCTGCTAATGATTTTCATCTGCATTTCAAAGCGACGAGCATTGGCAATCATATCGACCATAGTATCGACCGTGTTCACATTACTGCCCTCGATCACACCCGGCATAATACGCACGGTAGGATCGTTTTGCAGAACATTACCACGTTGTTGCTGAGCCTGCTGCGTCAAGCGGAATAATCCGTCATCAGACCGCTCAACTTCTTGTCCGGTAGCCTTAACAAGCTTTAAGCGCCCCAACTGGGCAATCGTATTCGGTGGATCCCCAGCGTTAAGCGCAGAAATTGTACCATCAGCAGAAATGCTGATCTGAGCCTGCGGAGGAATGTCAATCGGTCCACCGTCGCCCATCACAACACGCCCCTGGATAGTCAACTGCCCATCAGCGCTGATCTCCATATTACCATTACGGGTGTACGCTTCACCGCCGTCAGCCGTTTGCACTGCCAGCCAACTCTCTTTCGGTAAAGCGACATCCATTGCACGGCCAGTATAATTCATCACGCCTTCAGTCATATCAGCGCCAGGCGTTGAAGCGACAACCAGCGTTCGGGTGGGCAGTGTCAACCCATTTACCGGTACAGCACGCAGTGCGGAAAGCTGTGCCCGGAAACCCGGCGTTGAGGCGTTAGCCAAGTTGTTCGCAGTAATTGCCTGCTTTTCCAATGACTGACTCGCGCCACCCATTGCCGTATAAATCGCGTGATCCATGCAATGTCCCCGTTAGGATAATTAACGCAGGCTAACCAGCGTTTGCAGAATGGAATCCTGCGTTTTGATGGTTTGCGCGTTTGACTGGTAGTTACGCTGCGCAACAATCATGCTGACCAGCTCTTTACTCAGGTCAACGTTTGAACTTTCGGTAGATTTGCCGATCAGTTTCCCCAGACTTCCGGTACCTGCCAGACCAACGACAGCTTGACCAGAACTCGCAGTTTCAGACCAGGCGTTATCCCCTTCAGGCGATAAACCTTCTGGGTTGGCAAAGCTAGCCAGCAGGATCTGACCCAGCGCCTGCTTCTGACCGTTACTGTAGCTGCCTTCGATCGTGCCGTCGTCATTGATAGCAAAACCGGTCAGCGATCCTGGAGCGAAACCGTTCTGGGTTGGGCTCTTATAGCTATATTCTGTATTTTGCTGCACGCTGCCAGTCAAATTGAGAGTGAATGTACCGGTAGCAGCACCATTCGTCCCAACAAGGTTGAGGTTGAAAGGCGTATGCCCCGTTAATGCACCATTAGAAGCAAAGTTCAATGCTCCTGCATTTTGATACGTGGCTGGAGTAATGGAGTCATCCTTAGCATACGTCTGCCATGTATTGTTTGCCGTTTTAACAAAATACAGGGTGAAGTTATGCACATTACCTTGGCTATCGTAGGTTGTTAGTGCAGTTTTGCTATTGTAGGTGCCTTCCGCACCAGGCGTTGTAGCCCAGGCGTTTGTAGGAACTGGGTCTGAAGATTTCAGGTTAGCCTGAATTGATGCGACTGTCGTTGCACTCGCCAGCATGTCGCCATCAGGAACAGTCAACGGTACTGGATCGGCCCCCGTTTGCACCGTTGGCGGCGTACCGGCGACCGGATAACCCGTCAGTTGCATACCTTGTGCGTTGACGATATTACGACCATTCAGCATGAACTGACCATTACGGCTGTAATAAGTCGAACCGTTGGTGTCCTGCAGACGGTAAAAACCACCGCCGCTAATCGCAATATCCAGGTCTCGTGAGGACGAAGTCACAGTACCATTACCAAAATCCTGCAATACCGATGCAACCTTCACACCCATACCGACTTTAGAACCCGCAAACATATCCGCAAATGTGACGGTCCCGGATTTAAAACCCACTGTCGCTGAGTTAGCGATGTTATTACCAATAACATCCAGGTTGTTAGATGCCGCGTTTAAACCACTGACCGCCTGAGAAAAACCCATGTCGCTCTCCAGAGAATTGATTAAGTCATATTCCAGATAGTGAATTTCACTGGAATAACATGAAATTTACACCGTTACAGAATCTGCCGGACATCGTCCATGGTGGCTCTGCCGCGCAGCCCTAGATCCAGTAATGCACCGTTATCGCCGCGAACGACACTATTTACAACCGCATAGCTCAATGGCTGAACAACTTGCTGTGCGCCGCCAGTACTGGCGGCAACAGTGAAGGTATAAGCCCCATCAGGCGCAACCGTGCCATCAGAAAGTTTACTATCCCAGTTGAATGAGTGAACCCCAGCAGAAAGCGTGCCCAGTTCGATCGTACGAACAGCTTTACCTGTTGCATCATTAACGGTGACGGTAACAACCTCTGCTGCTTTTTCCAGTTCCACGCCAAAGGGAGTACTGGTTTCTTTGCCAACAAGAATGTCTTTTCCAGGGATCATGACACTGTGACCAATCAGCGTTGTGGCTTGCATGGATTGGTTGTTATTGATCTGACCAGAGATAGAACCCAGTGTGGTATTCAATTTCTCAATGCCGCTGACCGTATTGAGCTGAGCAAGCTGACTTACAAGCTGATCGTTGCTCATCGGATTCGTCGGATCTTGATTCTTCAACTGCGCAACCAGAAGCGTCAGGAACTGATTCTGTAAATCGGCGCTGCTATTTTGTTCTACTGGTGCAGATATCGAAGTATTCGATGTACTCTGCGTTCTCGTTGCCGAGGACGTATCATTAATTGTTACAGACACTATTTCGTCTCCCGATTATTGCCCGATCGTTAACGTCTTCAGCATCATCGATTTTGTCGTATTCAACACTTCGACGTTTGCCTGATAACTGCGCGATGCAGAAATGGTGTTTACCATCTCAGCCACTGGGTCAACATTCGGCATGCGAACGTATCCCTGCCCATCAGCCAGCGGATTACCCGGTTCGTAAACCAGACGAGCAGGTGATGGATCTTCAATAACATTGGAAACGCGTACGCCCCCCGTAGACTGCCCGGGAGCGGCATTCACTTCGAATACAACTTGCTTGGCGCGATAAGGCTCGCCATCAGGGCCCGTCACGCTGTCTGCGTTAGCCAGGTTACTGGCGCTCACATTCAGACGCTGAGATTGCGCAGAAAGCGCTGAGCCTGAAATTTCGAATATATTTAATAACGACATGAATCTTTACCTTCCTATCGCGCTACGATCACGAACCTGACTGCAGGACTGACATCATGCCTTTAATCTGTCCGCCCAGAACGGTCAGGCTGGATTGATATTTCAGGCTATTATCGGCAAAATTAGTGCGTTCGCGGTCCATATCGACCGTATTGCCATCCAACGCAGGCTGATCGGGTACGCGATAAAGCAAATCAAGTTCCGGCGGCTGAAAATTCTGTGCCGGTATATGCCGTACAGATGTGGTTTTCAGCGCGATACCCGTACCGTTCACCCGCCCTTGCTCCATTGTTTTACTGAGCTGGCTGGCAAAATCGATATCCCTGGCCTGATAGCCTGGCGTATCCGCATTAGCAATATTCGCGGCCAAGATTTCCTGCCGCTGGGCACGCAAGTTCAACGCTTCCTGCTGAAACCGCAACGAGGCGTCTAATTTATCAAGCATGCTCCCTCCGCAAGTTAGAATTTGGAGTGAGTAGGATAATTCTCATGGTGGCTATGCCATCGAACGAATAGACACCAAATGCAGCGCTATTTATTGCCTTAACCTCACGCTGACATCGTTACACTTAACGCCCGATATAATCTGAATCAGGAGAGCCGAACAGGAATGAAAACAATACATTATTACCTCTATCTGGCGGCGTCCTGTTTTTTTATCCTGTGTACCCCTGTCAATGCGAACGACCTTCCTGCGCAGATCAATCAATTTTTTGCCTCACGCTTTCAGGGAAGCACGAATACAGTAAACGTTGTGGTAAAATCGCCAGAATCGCAATGGCCACAGTGCGAAGCGCCTCAAATCACACTGCCCGGAAATACGAAAATGTGGGGTAATGTGAGCCTGTCCATACGTTGCGGGCAACAGCGTCGCTTCATTCAAACAGAAGTTCAGGTAACAGGGAATTATGTCACCAGTGCTCGGCCTATAAATCGTGGAACCACGCTGACGGAAAAAGACATTCGTTTGACAAAAGGCAGGCTCGATTTATTACCGTTGCGCCCTATACTGACGTTACCTGGTGCACAGGGCGCAGTCCTTTTGCGCGATCTCACACCTGGTCAGGTTATTACCGCCTCCATGATCAGACGTGCCTGGGTCGTAAAGGCAGGTCAGTTAGTGCAGATTATCGCCCAAGGGGAAGGCTTCACAATTAATGGCGAAGGAAAGGCCATGAACAACGCGGCAGCCGGACAAGCGGTCAGAGTCAGAACGGCAAATGGACAAATAGTCAGCGGAATCACAAACGAAGATGGGATTATTCTGATCTCACAGTAATTAATTAAAGATTTGCTCATGTTTGCCGATGATAGTTACAGAGTCATTACTGACGACGTTTTAAAATTGAACACCAATGTGATGTATATTTTTTAACACATTGATGATTAACCACTTATCCTCAAATTAGAGGGATGTATTATGAGTATTGATCGCACCCAGTCACTGAAGCCGGTCAGTCAAGTTCAGCAACGCGAATCTGGTGATGTCGCTAAGACCAAACGCAAACAGGCTGAGGCTCAGTCTGAAGTTAGCGCAACACAGGTAAAACTGAGCGACGCGCAGGCAAAATTGATGCAGCCGGGTACGCAGGACATAGACATGAACCGCGTTGAAACCTTGAAGCAGGCAATTCGTGATGGCTCACTTAAAATTGATGCCGGAAAAATCGCGGATGCGTTGCTTAAAGAGACGCAGGATTTTTTAGCAGGTAATTAATATTTATGGAAAATCTGCAATCGATTTTGGATCAACTGCTGAGCAGCCTACGTGAGCTCGATGTTGTTATGTCCGAAGAGCAAACGCTGCTTTGCGCTGGTCACATTAACAGCATTGCTCTGCAACAGGTGACAGAGAAGAAAACTTCTCTGTTGGCGACAATGCAGCATTTGGAAACACGGCGCCATGAGACTGAGTCGACTCTTAAGCTGCAAGCGCCTTATGACGGTATTGAAAAACTATCGGCTTACTGGCAGCAAGTGCAAAAGTTAACCAGACGTTTGAATGACCAGAATCAGCACAATGGTCTTCTGCTTAACCGACATATTGCCTACACGAATGAAGCCATCAATATATTGAAGCCTCGCCATGGTCAGGGACTGTATGGTCCGGATGGTCAATCGAAAGGCGTGACAGTTGGTGGTAGAAAAATTACTTTCTAAAAGTCTCTGCATTTCTGGCAGAGACTTTTCATCATTTAAAACAGCCAGTTATTTAAATTACTGTTTAAAAGCCTACCTGTAATTTACCGCAATATCGATCGTACGCACGCTGAACGAATGATTAATACGTCCACTCCCTTCAATGTAGTATACAAAACGAAACTCATTATTAGCCGCTAATCCGTCAAATGCTCGAGTTTGCCCGTCACCACTTCCGTCTAAGTCAACACAGCGCTGCGGCGATTGTGAACACAGTTTCACAACAAGCCCCACAGGTATCGCAGAATCAATCACGTGCCGCCAATATATTGTCGTAATCGTTTCATCTGGATTAACCGCTATGTTAGGAACAAAAGCTGACGTCGTAACCATTTCGCCACGATGATCAAGTTTTATTCCTGGCATGCTTCCGTTCCAACTACCTGGCGTCGCGATAGCACAGAACGGGAGTACCAGTGGCAGCACCGCTGCTGCCAGAGTACACACCATCTTCCTCACTTCTGAGCTTCCCCAATAACTGATGTCATGCGAATCTGGCGATGATCGCTGATTTCTAAATTAGACAGTACGGCCATGTTTGGCAGACTACGATGCAGGAATCGAGCAAGTAAAGCGCGTAAAGCATGGTTCACAAGCAGCACCGGCGGAGCACCCAACATTTCCTGCCGCTGTAGCGCTTGTTTCGCCTGTTCAAGCAGACGATCGGCAAGTCCCGGTTCGAGGCCACCACCGCCTTGAAGCGCCTGTAACAGAAGGCGCTCCAACGATCCTTCCAGACCGATAACCTGAAGTTCGCTGTCTCCTGGGAACCACTGCTGGGTAATCGCACGTCCCAGAGCAACCCTCACCACTGTGGTGAGCTCATAAGGGTCTGGCTGCACTGGCGCATGTTCAGCCAATGTCTCCATGATGGTGCGCATATCCCTAATCGAAACTCTCTCACTAAGTAGATTTTGCAAAACCTTATGCAAGGTCGTTAACGTCACTACGCCCGGAATGAAATCTTCTGTCAGCTTTGGCATTTCCTGCGCAACGCGATCCATCAGTTGCTGAGCTTCCTGTCGTCCAAACAGTTCACTGGCGTGTAATGCAATTAAGTGATTCAGGTGCGTTGCCACCACGGTACTTGCCTCTACTACCGTGAATCCCTGAGCTTGAGCCTGATCTTTCAGGGCATTATCAATCCAGACTGCTGGCAACCCAAACGCAGGATCCTGCGTGATATCGCCAGATAAAGAGCCAACCGCATTGCCCGGATTGATCGCCATCCAACGACCGGGATGAGCCTCACCGCTACCCACCTCGACACCTTTCATCAGTATGCGATAGCTGGCAGGCTGAAGTTCCAAATTATCCCGGATATGAACCACCGGCGGTAAGTATCCCATTTCCTGGGCAAACTTCTTCCTGATACTACGAATCCTGCCCAGTAACTCGCCATCTTGCTGTGCGTCAACCATTGGGATCAATCGATAGCCAACTTCCATACCCAGCGGATCTTCAAGCTGTACATCAGACCAGCTGGCTTCAATAATCTGATGTTTCTCCATTGATGCTGGTATAGGCTGCATAACAGGTTCTTTTTGCTGTTCACCACGCATCCACCAGGCAAGCCCTAACAAAGATGCGGTAAATAACAGAAAGACAAAGTTGGGCATTCCAGGAACCATCCCAATAAGCCCAATAACCGCCGCACTCAGTACCATCACTCGTGGGTTATTGAACAACTGAGTGACCATCTGCTGGCCAACGTCCTGATCGGTACTCACGCGAGTAACAATCACACCCGCTGCGGTAGAGATAATCAGAGCAGGAATCTGGGCAACCAAACCATCACCGATGGTAAGCAGCGTATAGCTTTCAGCGGCCTGCCCTACCGGCATATTGTGCTGTACAACACCGACGATCAATCCACCAACAATGTTGATGACCATGATAATCAGTCCCGCGACAGCGTCACCGCGCACGAACTTACTGGCACCGTCCATTGAACCGTAGAAATCTGACTCCTGAGTAACTTCAGTACGGCGCTTTTTCGCTTCTTCTTCACCAATGATCCCAGCATTAAGATCGGCGTCGATCGCCATCTGTTTACCTGGCATACCATCTAACACAAAGCGGGCACCGACTTCAGCGATACGTCCGGCACCTTTGGTGATAACCATGAAGTTGATTAAGACAAGGATGATAAAGACCACGATACCAATGGCAAAATTTCCGCCTACCAGAAAGTGACCAAATGCTTCAACAACTTTACCTGCGGCAGCCGTCCCTGTATGCCCTTCCAGCAAAATGATACGGGTAGAAGCGACGTTGAGCGAAAGACGCAATAAGGTAGAAAACAGCAAAATCGTAGGGAACGCAGCAAACTCCAGCGTCCGCTGCGTAAACATCGCAACCAGCAATACCATGATGGACAGTGCAATGTTAAAGGTAAATAACAGATCCAGAATGAATGGCGGCAGCGGCAATACCATCATGGAAAGTATCAGCAGGATCAGTATTGGTCCGGCTAATATTTGCCATTGGGTACCTTTCATATTACTCGGTAAACGAAGCAAAGAGGCCAAATTAGCCATCAGTAGTATTCTCTTTAGCAAAATCCAGTGCATCCGGCACTGGTAGATGTTTCGGTTTTCTAGGAATTAATCCACCTTCCCGCTTCCAGCGTTTCAGTTGATAAACCCAGGCTAAGACTTCTGCAACGGCGGCATACAGCGCGGCCGGAATATGCTGCCCGACCTCTGAATGACGAAATAGCGCTCGCGCCAACGGTGGGGCTTCTAAAATAGGAACGCGATGTTCGGTTCCCAACTCACGAATACGTAACGCGATCTCACCAGCCCCTTTAGCCAACACTCTCGGCGCATTCATTTTTTTCTCATCATAGCGTAATGCTACCGCATAATGCGTCGGGTTAGTGACTATCACATCGGCTTTAGGGACATCAGCCATCATCCTACGTTGGGCCATTGCCCTTTGTTGCTGACGAATACGGCCTTTAACGTGGGGATCGCCTTCACTCTGTTTATGCTCATCACGAATTTCCTGTTTCGTCATCCGTAATTTTTTGATGTGACTCCACACTTGCCAAAACACATCAAAAGCGACCATGGGAATGAGCCCCATAATAATAAGGAAACCACACATCACGGCCAGTTCCAGCGCATCCCCCATCGCCGCAATCGGCGCTTCGGATACCAGATGCAATATCTTCGGCCAGTTATGAATCAAGAACAAGGTACTAATGATCCCGACCATGACTGATTTCAATATTGCCTTGAAGAGCTCAGCCAGTGATTGAGCGGAAAATAAACGTTTCAGCCCAGAAATAGGATCTAATTTTTTGAAGTCAACTTTTAATGACTTAGTACTAAAGAGTACCCCACCCAGCAGCATCGGCGCAGACAGCGCAACCAACACAGCCCCTAGCATGATTGGTATCAATGCCGATACTGCCTGACGCAGTAATGAGCCAACATGCCGTAGCATTTGGGTGTCATCACCAATCGTTGCGTAATCAAAATTTAACGACTGTGAGACAATTCTGGCCAATCGGCCAGCCATGACATCACCTCCTATCCACAAAATAGCCAATCCTGCGACCATCATCACAACAGAAGTCAGCTCTCGAGATCGCGGGATTTGCCCTTCTTCTCGTGCCTTTTCCTCTTTTTGGGGAGTGGGGGCTTCTGTTTTTTCTAGATCGCTATCTTCAGCCACGATGTGTTCCTGTTACGACTTTCAGGATAGGAATTTGCTGCCTAGCATGACAAATACGAGAAAGTTTTATGGCTGGAACAAAGAGAAAAACCGACGCTTCTTTAACGAATAGTGAGGATACACAGGCGGGAAAGTCGAGTTTAGCTATTTATGGCCATAAATACTGGCCATAAATAACCGGGCGATGGTGTTCATCATTCTTTCAAAAAAGGGAATAGTTCCCTTTTTTGAAGCAAGATTCATTAGAACCCAAGGCTATCCAGAAGGTCATCAACCTGATCCTGATTGGCGACGATACCTGCTGCACCTTTATCCAACTGAGGTCCGTTCAGCAGACCATCATTTGCACGCTTAGGCGCGTCTGGTTTTTCTGGGATATTTTCCAGCAATACCATCAGCAGTTGTTTTTCAATCTCCTGGACAACATCCATCATACGCTTGATTACCTGACCAGTAAGGTCCTGAAAATCCTGCGCCATCATAATTTCCAACAGTTGGGCGTTGGTAAACGAGGTATGCTGTGGTACATCTTCAAGATAGCTACGCGTATCCGTCACTAATTCGCGCGCATCAGCCAGCTCGATTGGATTTTCAAACCATTCATCCCAACGAGTTTTCAGAGACTTGGCATCAGCTTCTAGTTGGTTTTGACGTGGCTGTGCAGCTTCTACGCAGTTCAGAGCACGCTCTGCCGCTTGCGCAGTCATCTGGACAACATAGTCAAGACGATCGCGGGCATCAGGAATTGCCTCTGCTGCTTCTGCTATCGCATTATCCAGACCCAGCTCTTTCAAACTGTCACGCAGCATACGAGTCAATTGGCCGATACGCGAAATGATCTCGGTTGCTGAAGCTGTGTCGTTCACGGACGGCATATGTGGCGTCATAAGATCCCCTTACATACCCAATTTTTCGAAAATCTTACTCAGTTTTTCTTCAAGGGTAGCTGCAGTAAATGGTTTAACTACATAGCCGCTAGCACCTGCTTGTGCCGCAGCGATAATGTTCTCTTTCTTCGCTTCTGCCGTTACCATCAGCACGGGAAGGCTGGAAAGCGCGCCGTCAGCACGAATAGTCTGTAATAGCTCCAGTCCATCCATGTTGGGCATATTCCAGTCAGAAATGACGAAATCAAAAGTACTGGAGCGAAGCTTGTTCAGTGCATCAGCACCATCTTCTGCCTCTTCTACGTTATTAAAGCCCAGTTCCTTCAGCAGGTTACGGACAATTCGGCGCATCGTCGAAAAATCATCCACTACCAAAAATCTGAGTTCTTTATCGGCCATACCTACTCCTAAAATATTTATTGCTCACCGAGAGCTGCTTATATACGTAATGCCTGTCCGGCAGAGATTTGTGCCAACATACGCTGGCTCACCTGGTGCAAATCCACCACTTCATCGACGCCACCCATCGCAATCGCTTCGCGCGGCATCCCGAAAACCACACAACTTGCTTCATTCTGGGCCAGAGTATAAGCACCAGCCTGATGGAGTTCCAACATGCCGGCAGCCCCATCATTCCCCATTCCAGTAAGGATTACCCCTACAGCATTTCGCCCGGCGTATTGCGCAACCGAACGGAATAACACATCAACTGATGGACGATGCCGATTGACGGGGGCCCATCATTTAAACGTACTTGATAGTTTGCCCCACTACGCGCCAGTTCAAGATGGCGTGCTCCTGGAGCAATGTAGGCGTGACCAGGAAGAACACGTTCACCATCCTCTGCTTCTTTCACCGTAATCTGGCATAACTTGTTCAAACGCTCGGCAAAAGACTTCGTAAAGCCCGGTGGCATATGCTGTGTGATCAGTAATGCAGGGCTTGTCGGCGGCAGGGGCTGTAATACATGCCGTATCGCTTCCGTTCCCCCTGTCGATGCACCAATCGCGATCAATTTCTCACTACTGAGCAACGGCATATGCTGAATAATTCTTGTCGGTTCTGCCGCTGCACTACGTTGCGGAAGTCGCGCCTTCGCTGCCATGCGAATTTTTTCCGCAATCAGTTCGCTGTATGCCAGCATTCCCTCACGGATACCTAACTGCGGTTTGGTGACAAAATCAATCGCACCAAGCTCCAGCGCGCGAAGCGTAATCTCTGAGCCTTTTCCCGTCAGGGACGACACCATGACAACAGGCATCGGTCGCAAGCGCATAAGTTTTTCAAGAAAATCCAGTCCATCCATGCGAGGCATTTCAACATCCAGCGTTAATACCTGGGGATTGAATTTTTTAATCAAATCACGAGCAACTAATGGATCTGGCGCAGTTGCAACAACTTCCATATCAGGATGGCTATTGATTATTTCAGTCATGATCTGGCGCATTAGGGCAGAATCATCAACGCATAATACTCTTATCTTGCTCATTATCTTTCCTTAGCCAGCCCATATACAGTTTGCCCACGCAAATAGAATTCACGACTAATCTGGCTGAAATTCTCTGAATGCCCGGCAAATAACAATCCGCCCGGTTTAAGCATCGGGACGAATCGACGAAGAATACGCTCTTGAGTTTCTTTATCGAAGTAAATCATTATATTACGACAAAAAATAGCATCGAATGGTGCAGGAACGGACCAATCGGGTGCAAGCAGATTTAGTTGTTGGAAATGCACCATTGATGCAAGCTCAGGACGTACACGAACCAAACCACTATGTGGTCCGGTGCCGCGCAAAAAAAACCGCTGTAGTTGTTGTGGAGAAAGAGAGCGCAATTCTTCTTGCCGATAGATGCCAGCCGTTGCCTTTTCTAACACCTGAGTATCAATATCACTGGCCCATACCTGACACCCACTCGCCTTATTACCTAAAACCTCAGCAAGTGTCATTGCCAACGAATAAGGTTCTTCCCCTGTAGAAGCCGCTGTACTCCAGATGGTGTAGCCATTTGGACGTTTTCTGACATGCTCGGCCAATATAGGAAAATGGTGGGCTTCACGGAAAAATGCCGTCAGGTTAGTGGTTAATGCATTAACAAAGGCTTGCCACTCGGCGCTGTTAAGATCTGACTCCAGTAATGCTAAATACTGGCCGAAATCATTGATTCCGAGCAAACGGAGACGCCTAACCAAACGGTTATAAACCATTTCACGTTTGTGGTCGGCTAGAACAATGCCGGCACGCTGGTATATTAATTGACTGATTCGACGGAAATGGGTATCCGACAACGGCAACCTGTCAACCATCTGCGTCAGGATAGAGGCAGATTCAGGGCGATTTTGCGACGGTGTGCTTTTCATATCAAATCGCTCGAATAGTGTTTTTTGCTATGGTTTTTTTCAATCTGAACTTTCCTTTACAGCTAACGCAGGTTTTTATTGTCATTCGTCAATTACTCATCGCATTACGATTAAAACTGACACTGTATTGGTAATACACACTGCAAGTTCTGCAAACTGAACCGGCCAGCATGTTCGTTCTACCAAAGCCACATGCTGTCGGGTGGCGTTGTCCCTCTCATCACAGCTGTGCTACCTGCTTTATTCTTTGGCTTTAATACCAAAGCCAACCTCACCCCATCATATCCATAACATACGTTACAGATTGAACAATATCATGAATTACCCTACTTCAAAGCACCAGGTGCTGTATCACTTACAACCCCCAAGAGTGCATTGATCGATTACTCGCATGTTCATTTTTTAAATTATGGCGAGTAAACCATCACCCAGCCACCTACATGTAAGCGGCTGGGGATTAGCTCAGTAACAATATCCCTACAGCTTGGGTTATTTATAGCTTATACGACGGTTTTGATCAGAACGTTTCCCAATTATCATTTGGTGAACCTTCTTTCGCTTTCTTACCACCATTCGCTGATGAAGCCAACAATGCAGGTTTTTGACCCGCTGTCGCCGGTGTCGTCCTTCTAAACGAGCCGGCATCTTCAGACAGACGGAATACAGCAACCGCCTGATTCAGCACTTTCACTTGTTCTTCCAAAGCAACCGCTGCGGTCGCAGACTCTTCAACCAAGGAGGCGTTTTGCTGCGTCACGCGATCCATCTCAGTAACAGCCTGACCAACCTGATCGATACCTTTGCTCTGCTCATCAGAAGCAGAGGCAATTTCGCCCATGATATCCGTTACACGAGTGACTGCACTGACGATTTCTCCCATCGTCTCGCCCGCACTTTCAACCAGTACAGAACCTTCATCAACTCGGCTTACAGAATCTTCAATCAAACTTTTAATTTCTTTCGCAGCTTGAGCACTACGCTGTGCCAAATTACGAACTTCACCAGCAACAACCGCAAACCCGCGACCTTGCTCACCTGCTCTCGCTGCTTCAACCGCCGCATTCAGTGCAAGAATGTTGGTTTGGAAAGCAATACCATCAATCACACTAGTAATATCGGCAATCTTTTGCGAACTTCCAGCAATATTGTGCATGGTTTTGACGACATTATCGACGACCTTGCCGCCCTTCTGCGCCGTCTCTGATGCACTCAGTGCCAACTGACTGGCCTGACGAGCATTTTCCGCATTCTGTTTAACTGTTGCGGTCAACTGTTCCATACTTGCTGCCGTTTCTTCTAGTGAAGCAGCCTGTTGCTCAGTACGCGAAGAAAGATCGTTATTTCCAGCACTAATTTCTGTAGCACCGGTATAAATGGCATCAGCACCTTGTCGAACCGCACTAACCGTTGAAACAAACTCACTTTGCATATGGCGGATACTGTCAGCCAGAATGCCCATTTCATTGCTGCTGTGAAAGTGAGTGGTTTTTGTCAGATCGCCTTTCGCAATATGACGAATGTGCTCAACAATACTATTTAGCGGCCTTATTAATAGCTGTTGAATACCAATCCAGGAAATCAGGGCTAACGCAAAAACCAACACGATAATGAAGCCAAGGATCCAGAGCGCCGAATCGTAAGCTGCATCATTTTTAGCTATACCAGCCTGATAAAGTTTATCGCTTTCAGCTTTATAGGCGTAATACGCTTTTTCAAAGTTGTCCTGAAAACTCTGTGTTGGCTGCTCAACAAACTTCTTAAATTCCCCTGCATTCAAAAACTGAATTAATTCAGTTAATGCGCCATTCAGAGCCACATAATTTTCTTTTACGCTCCGAGTAACATTTTCATCCTGATGCGCATCCTGCGGTACTTTCTCATAACGGGAGAAAAAATCGTTTGCGACAGACAGTTGCCTTTGAGCAGAAACCAGAAGCTCTTTACCGCCAGCACCGGCGCCCGTACCGCTTGCATCAAGTGCAAAACGCGTACCCGCACGGTTAAGTGTATTACGGGTCTGTAATAAATATGACCATGCTGAATCCAGCTCGGAACGCTTTTGGTTAATCACCTGCGTTGAACTGAAGATATCCTTATCATTTTTTAATGCACTAAAGAATAAACCACCAGAAATAAGCTGAAGTGCCCCAAACAACACGAGTACAAGCATCAAACCTGTAACAACTTTTATACGGTTAAACATATAACGCCTTTTGAGTAGACCAACCACCGATGATATCGGCACTATTCTGGATATCTTTACGAATTTCTGAACTGACAAGGATACAGCTAAGGAAGGTTTTCGGGGCCACTTTCGTAGCCCCTGAAGGCCGATGTATTAGGCTTTCAAAACGCTATCAACCAGCGCCATTTCTTCGCTGCTCAACAGTTTTTCGATATCAACCAAAATCAGCATTCTCTCGCCCAGAGAGCCTAAACCAGTCAGGTACTCTGTTGACAGTGTTACAGCAAACTCCGGCGCAGGACGAATTTGGTCTGTAGTCAATGACAACACATCAGACACGCCATCTACGACAATACCGACAACACGCTGGCCAAGGTTCAGAACAATAACAACCGTGTTGTCATCGTATTCAACATCCTGCTTGGCAAATTTAATGCGCAAGTCAACGATCGGTACAATGACACCGCGTAGGTTGGTGACACCTTTAATGAAGGAAGGTGTGTTGGCAATACGCGTTACCTGGTCATAACCGCGAATTTCTTGTACTTTTAAAATATCAACGCCGTACTCTTCGTCACCCAGCGTAAAAATCAGGAATTCCTGTCCTACTGTTTCGCCAGTTAATTTCGTGACGCTTGCAAGTCCAGTCATGTTTTCCACCCTTTATTAACAATCTGTTTTATTAAGCAGCAGTTTCAACCGCACGCTTTTCACGATTAAGCGCTTGTAACGCTGAAACATCCACAATCAGCGCAACGCTGCCATCACCAAGGATGGTAGCGGCTGAAACGCCTGGTACCTTGCGATAATTACTTTCCAGGTTTTTGACGACGACCTGATGTTGACCAATCAACTGATCAACCAACAAGGCATAACGTCGACCCGCACTTTGCAGGATAACGACAATACCCTGAGTAGCATCCGTCTTAGCGCCATCCACATCAAAGATATGGAACAGTTCAACGAGAGGTAAATATTCACCACGAACCTGCAATACTCGCTCTCCGCCAGCTAACGGGTACAGGTCTTCCGACTGCGGCTGCAAGGATTCCATCACAGCGTTAAGCGGGAGAATAAAGACTTCTTTGTTAACTTTAACGGACATGCCATCGAGGATGGCGAGTGTTAATGGCAACAGGATTCTGATCGTCGTGCCTTTTCCAGCCTGGAAGTGGATTTCAACATGACCACCCATTTCCTGGATATTCCGCTTCACCACATCCATGCCGACGCCACGGCCAGAGACGTCCGTGACTTTCTCAGCGGTTGAGAAGCCTGGAGCAAAGATCAGCATGCCCACTTCTTCATCAGACATCGAGTCACTTACTGCTAGCCCTTGAGACAAGGCTTTAGCCAGAATTCTCTCGCGGTTGAGCCCGGCCCCATCGTCGATAACTTCAATACAGATGTTACCACCCTGATGTTCCGCAGAAAGCGTCAAGTTACCAACAGCAGCTTTACCTGCAGCAACGCGTTTATCTGGAGATTCGATACCGTGATCGAGGCTGTTACGCACCAAGTGTGTCAGAGGATCGATAATACGTTCGATCAAACTCTTATCCAGCTCAGTCGAACTCCCCATCAGCGTTAGTTCGACCTGCTTATCCAATTTCGCAGCCAGATCACGAACCAATCGAGGGAAACGACTAAATACATATTCCATCGGCATCATACGGATGGACATAACCGATTCTTGCAGGTCTCGGGCGTTGCGTTCCAACTGACCCATACTATTGAGCAGGTCGCCGTGCGCCACAGGATCGAGTTCGCTTGAGCGTTGTGCCAGCATGGATTGCGTAATCACTAACTCACCGACGAGGTTGATAAGCTGGTCAACCTTCTCAACCGCTACACGAATACTGGTATCACCGGTTTTTGCTTTATTTTTTCCATTTTCCGGTGCAGCTTGCGGTTTTGCAGCAACGGGTGCAGACGGCGCAACTGGAGCAGCGACGGCGACAGGTGCTTCAACAACAGCCAATGTTTCTACGACTTCAGCGACGGCAGGTTGGCTGGCTACGGCAGACTTGAAGCTGATTTGCTCTGGCTCAAGAACAAAACACAGCACCGCACTAATATCGTCTTCACTTTCAGACGTCACTAATGTCACTTCTACGCTAGTGTCAGTCTGGTGCGGATCTTTAACCGTCCCCAGATTACCAAGCTCTTCCAGCATCTGAGGTATTTCCTGAGACTTCAGGCCGGTTAATGCGATACGCATTTCACCTTTACCATTAGATGCTGGGCTAGCAGAGTGCTGTGTTACAGCCGACGTATCAGATTGGGCTGCGTCACCATCAGCTTTAGACTCCAGAGCAAGCTGGCGCAAGGCCTGACAGATATACTCAAAGCTTTCAGCATTGGGTTCCTGTGCGGTTTTATAAGCGTCCAACTGATCCTGCATAATGTCTTTTGTTTCCAGAAACAGGTTGATGATATCAGTGCTAAGACGCATTTCGCCACGTCTTGCCCCATCGAGTAAGTTTTCTAACAGGTGCGTAGTTTCCTGCAATGCTTTAAAACCGAATGTGCCAGCACCTCCTTTTATGGAGTGCGCTGCACGGAAAATCGCATTCAATTGCTCGGTGTCGGGTTCTGACGGATCCAACAACAATAAGTGTTGTTCCATATCTGCCAGTAATTCATCTGCTTCATCAAAGAACGTTTGATAGAAAGCACTCATGTCCATGCTCACGTGGTCACCTCTGCTGTGAATCGCGGCTTATTGAGAAGGCGTCGCCTGGCTATCGGGCGCAGCAGGCAACGCGGTGGTTGGCTGTTGACGCTCTGGAGCAGGAACTCCATTAGTTGGTTGTGGCGATGCCCCACCACTTCCACTCGTATTGTTGTTATCACTATTTTCGGCAGCCGGAGTGGTAGGTTTAGGCTTATCCAACTCCATATTTTGTAAATTTTCCACCTTGTCTATATTTACAGCAGAGCTTTCTGCATTTTCTTCTTCAATATCCTTTTGAGCTTGTCTGCTCAATACCAGCAAACTGATACGTCGGTTAATCGCATCACTTCCACCTGCCGCCTGTTTGAGGCTCATTGTCGCAGCCATGCCCACAACGCGCAAAACTTTTCCATCAGACAAGCCCCCAAAAATAAGCTCTCGACGTGATGCATTGGCACGATCTGCGGACAATTCCCAGTTACTATAACCACGCTCCCCTGTCGTATACTGAACATCATCGGTATGGCCGGAGATACTCAGCTTATTGGGGAAATCGTTCATGATAGGCGCTATCGCACGCAGGATATCTCGCATATAGGGCTCAACCTGCGCGCTCCCGGTTTTAAACATGGGGCGATTTTGACTATCGATGATTTGGATACGTAACCCTTCCTCAATCATTTCAATTAACAGATGGGGACGGAGTGCACGTAAGCGAGGATCGGCTTCAATTAACTGATCAAGGCGTTCACGCAATCTATTGAGTCGAACCTGATCCAGCTTCTTTTCTACGTTATCTGTCTTGATGGCCTTTTTCACTTCACCATCTTGCTGGGTGGGATCATTCCCCCCACCCGGAATCGGGCTGGAACTGTCGCTTGATTTAGAGCCAGAAGTTAATGCAACTTTTAGCGGGGTACGAAAATACTCTGCGATTTGGGCGAGCTGCATTGGCGTAGAAATTGCGATAAGCCACATTACAAGAAACAATGCCATCATTGCTGTCATAAAGTCAGCGTAGGCAATCTTCCAGGAGCCACCATGGTGGCCCCCATGTCCAGACTTACGCTTTTTGCGAATAATGGGATGCTGATGTTTCATGCGTTACTGTCCGACGCTTGCTGAGTCGGCGATTTCACACGACGAATGTGTTCTTCCAATTCGGTAAAGGAAGGACGCTCCGTTGAGTACAGCGTTTTACGACCGAATTCAACGGCAATTTGTGGAGCGTAGCCATTAAGGCTCGACAATAATGTGATTTTAATGCACTGCAGTACTTTGATTTTTTCTGCATTTTTCTGACGCAGTAACGCGGCTAATGGGGAGACAAAGCCGTAAGCAAGTAGAATACCCAGGAAGGTACCCACCATGGCGTGAGCGATCATCATACCCAACTCAGCAGCAGGCCGGTCAACATAGGCCAGTGAGTGAACAACCCCCATAACGGCAGCGACGATACCAAATGCAGGAAGACCGTCACCCATCATCGTCAAGCTGGACGCGGGTACTTCGCTTTCATGTTCAATTGTCTCGATCTCTTCATCCATCAGCGTTTCAATCTCAAACGCATTCATGTTACCGCTGACCATCAAACGCAAATAATCGGTAATAAACTCAACGACGGTATTGTCAGCAAGAATATTCGGATAGCTCGAGAAGATTTCACTCTCCCGAGGATTATCAATATCAAATTCCAGGGAAAGCATGCCTTGCTGGCGGGATTTGGCCATCACTCGAAAGAGTAAGGCCATGAGGTCCATATACAATGCTTTATTGTACTTGGAACTTTTGACCAAAAGAGGGAGTGCACGTAGTGTTGCTTTTATCGCCTTTCCATTGTTACCAACGATGAAAGCACCTACCGCCGCACCACCGATGATCAGCAGCTCCGAAGGTTGATAAAGCGCACCCAAGGCCCCACCGACCATGAGATAACCGCCGAGTATCGAGGCCACAATTACGATATAACCCAATATAACCAGCACAAGAAATCCTTATAATAAAAAAGGTGGGCGGAAAGAGAGATAAAACTGCGGAGCCGTAGCCAGGACGTTCTAGAGGAAGAAATCTATCACCGCCTTCACAACACACAGTGATAGATTCACAAATCGCTACAGGCTCAGACTGCGTGTTTTACCTGTTCATCCAGCAGTTGAGGTATTATATCGGCAAGATTTTGCGAAAGTTTACGCCTTTTTACCGCTCTGGAAGGGGGTTGGCACAAACTACAAACAAAACTGTTTTTAGGTTGATGAGCGTGGGTAATGAACATCCCTTTGCAGCAATTGCATGACGATAGTTGCAGCATACCGCTGTCAACAAACCGGACTAATGTCCAGGCACGCGTCAATGCCAACAGTGGAGAATCACTCTGCGGCGCACACTGTTCCAGGTAAAGTCGATAAGATTTAATAACCGCTTCAACACCGCTGCACTGCCCATTCTTGATTAAAAAGCTGTAAGCGTTGTAGAACATTGATGAATGAATATTCTGTTCCCAGGTCATAAACCAATCCGTTGAAAAAGGTAGCATTCCCTTTGGCGGCGGACTTCCTCTAAGTTCTTTGTACAGTTTAATCAAACGTCCGCGACTTAACTGAGTTTCACTTTCCAGCATCTGTAAACGAGCACCGAGCGAAATGAGCTCCATCGCCAATTGGATGTCTTTCGCCTCCTGAACAATACTTTTCTCCGCCATTACTTATGCCCTTTTCTTAGGCAGGTTTTCTTCTTTCGAAGTTAACTGTTGTAATAAGTTACTCGACAACAAAATCCCCGTATGAATTTGCTGTAAATCATCCACACGTGATTCCTGAGTCAAGACTTTGATTGTATTGTGATCGTTAAAGCGGAAATGGCATATCAGTTGGTTAGTTTCTGCCAATTTCACCATCTGCGGTAAAGTCAGTTGCATCAAGATATCTGCCATCTCGTCATTGATTCCCAGACGAAACATTGCAGAAGCTTTTTCATCATTAATTAAGCGTTGCGCCAGTAACAAATAAGACAGATTAATGTCATAAATGTGTTTGAGTAATTCAGAGGTACCCATATTTCCCATCCCGACAGGCTATGTTTAAAACATAAGTTAGGTGATAGACCATATCGCCCAGTTCGAAAATCACTCTCCATTGATGGCATAAAAAACTATCGGTGCCAGATACTGCGAGTTACTACTTTATCATTTCTTATTCGGGCAATCGTTACTTGCCAACTTTACGCATCACGCTGCGAATCCGTTCATCCGTTGCTTTCTAGTTCCACCCTGAAGACTTGCTTCAACCAAAGCATAGGATTAATCCTAAAACAGCGCAACTGTACCGCCTAATCCGTAGCACATACAACGCGACTAAAGAATGATTTTGGCCATTATGTGACACAGATCACACAAATGAAAGCATTATGAGCTAAACCCTGTCTGGTCTGATCACTTTTATGCCTATTTTCCCGCCAAAATCGCACACTAAACGTTACAAAAAAGAGCATTGAAAATAATAAAAAAGAAACAATTTGCTTGCTATATAAATGATAGATATACAAAAAATCCCTTGAGCCCAGAACACACTCCTTTATGTAAGTTTATACCTTTCACGAAAAACTTACACTTTTTACCCAAAAAACTCTTAACCTCATGTTATGAAGCAATATTTATCTATCCCTATCAGAATACAAACCAATGGCAACAAAGCAATCGAACTACTAGCAAAAGGTAGGTAAAGAGTTAGCTCATTGATATTAAATAAATTAGTGATTTTCTGGGATTGAGTGCAGGCACTGCAGCATGAAGTGGTTCGCGGCTTCAACGAGCTCAAAAATCACGCTACAAACAGTGCCTTCAGGACAATAGATGCGTTGGATCACAGAGGCGTTTTCCGATCGCTTTTCACCATTCGGTTAACCAGCCAAATACCTGAACATACCAGGACAAGTGCAAAGAAATATTTCCACTCCAGAATGCTTTCATTAAGAAACAATGCTGACAACAGCGTACCAGAGACAGGGATAAGGAAATTAAATGGTGCGACCATACCGACCCGATTATATTTCAGCAATTGGCTCCATAATGAAAAAGCGACTGAAGAAAGCAAAATAAGGTAGCCTAGCATCAGCACCGCTTTCCAATCAGGTATGATGAGTGTCCCGCCGGTACAGTATCCGGATATGGTCAAAATAATCCCGCCAATAGCCAGTTGATAACCTGTCATAACGGTTGGATCCATCGTTTGTGATATTCGCTTACCATATATAGTCGATGCAGACAAAATAAATGCGGCAATAACAACGAATCCATCACCTAACAGCGTAAAACCAATGTTCATTCCGTTACTGTTGATATTAACGACCATCACACCGACGAAACCTAATATGCAACCAATGAGTTTATTGATATTTAATTTATCATTTTGGTATAGATAATGAGCTAGCAGTACGCTGAAAAAAGTACTGGTTGCATTCATGATCGAACCTTTAACACCGGTGGTATAAGCCAGACCGATATAGAAAAAAACATACTGTAGCGATGTCTGGAATATTCCCAGGGTAGTTAACTGAACTAACTGCCCACGCTGAAAGCGCCCGATGGAGCGTCCGCTTAACACAGCAAGTACCAAGAGCAACAGCCCAGCGAACGCGAACCGGTAGCCTGCAAAAACGAGTTTTCCAGGGATATCATTATCTGCAATGTGAAACAGCTCATAGCCATTTTTAATTGCCGGATAAGCACTTCCCCAGAGCAAACAGCATAATGTGGCGATAAAAAAAACAACTTTTTTATCAGAAAAAAAATGCGTACGCTTTTCCAAGAAAAATCCCTCCGAAGATAGACTCGCCATAATAGCGTTGAACCTCAGACAAATAAAGTTAGGAGGTAGACTCTTTATTTTTTATTATCAATCTGTATGATTTCGCATCACGTATTTCTCTTTTCTTTTTAAAGAGTTAAAAACGTGATCGGGATCGCATCGAATTTGATTAAGGTTTCTCAATATATGCCGATTATCTTTTACATTGGTTGTTTAGCTAATGAATTGTCATTAATGTAGACACTAAAACCTAAACGCCAATGCCGCAGCGAGTGGCATGGTAAATCATAAATTCCTGAGAATGAGCGAATGGATATGAAAATAACGTCAAGGTCTGAGCAGCACGCCGAGGCCGGCATGCTGAGCAATTTACGGCTAGTTCCCTTATTCATCATTATTCTGGGTGGTATCATGCTGTTATTTGCAGCATCTATCGGCACATCCAGCTATTTTCTACAAAGCAGCAATCAGTCATTAGACGACGTCACACAAGAAATCGATACCCGAATGGGGATCTCAAACAGTTCCAACCACCTTCGCACTGCACGTCTGCTGCTCATTCAGGCCGCAGCAGCCGCTCGTATTGGTGATTCGCAGGTCTTCAATGACAACCTGAAACAGGCTGAGCAGCGCCTGGAACAATCAAAAAAAGCCTTCACTGTTTATGAACAACGCCCAGTTAAAACACCTCAAGATATGGCGTTGGACGGCGATCTGCGTAAATCCTATGACGCGTACGTCAACCAAGGTCTTATGCTGATGCTCACCGCGGCAAAACAAGGCTTGTTTGAAGAGGTTATCACTCTCGAATCCGAAGAAACTCGGGTTTTAGATTTGGCCTATAACAAATTTTTGCTAGAGGCTGTCGCTTACCGCACACAAAGAGCGAAAGACTTAAACGAAACCGCACATAAAAATGCACTGCTTGGATATTCGTTGATGGGCGGCAGCTTTGCGCTGGCCACCATTTTAACGCTTTTGACGTTCTTCCTGCTGCGCGGGATCCTCATCAAACCAATAAATCAATTGGTCCTGAGAATTCAGCGCATTGCGCAGGGTGACTTGACTCAAATGTCGGACCGTTATGGCAGGAATGAAATTGGCACGCTAGCCAGCAACGTTCAACAAATGCAGTCTTCTCTGGTCACGACCGTCACTACCGTTCGAGAAAGTGCAGACTCTATTTACCAAGGTTCGACGGAGATCTCATCCGGTAACACTGACCTTTCCTCACGAACCGAACAGCAAGCCGCAGCGCTTGAACAGACCGCGGCAAGCATGGAGCAATTAACCGCAACCGTGAAGCAAAACTCAGAAAATGCGCACCATGCCAGCCAGCTCGCGGCAAATGCTTCAGGAAAAGCCAAGCAAGGCGGTGAGATCGTTGCAAACGTTGTGAACACGATGAACAGTATTTCAGGTAGCTCAAAGAAAATATCTGAGATTACCAGCGTTATTAACAGCATTGCTTTCCAAACGAATATTCTCGCACTCAATGCGGCAGTTGAAGCAGCTAGAGCGGGAGAGCAAGGTCGCGGTTTTGCCGTCGTAGCAAGTGAAGTTCGCAGCCTCGCACAGCGCAGTGCTCAAGCCGCAAAAGAGATAGAAACGCTGATTTCTGAATCGGTAAATCTGGTCAGCAGTGGTTCTGTTCTGGTTGATAACGCGGGTCAAACGATGAAAGAGATCGTCGATGCCGTCACTAACGTCACCGACATCATGGGTGAGATTGCGTCTGCTTCTGACGAACAAAGCCGGGGAATTACTCAGGTCGGTCAGGCGATATCTGAAATGGACAGCGTGACGCAGCAGAATGCTTCGCTCGTTCAGGAAGCTAGTGCTGCCGCGGCATCGCTAGAAGAGCAAGCAGCATTGCTTACCCGTGCCGTTGCGACATTTAAGCTATCCAGCCATTTATCAAATTCAGCTCCTGCTCGGCCGAACGCTCTCGCCGCCAAGGGCCGTTCATCACTCGCCCTACCCCGTCAGGCTAATACCGAAAACGGTAACTGGGAAACGTTCTAATACTGATACCAAAGCCACTGCGAGCATTGTTCACTCGGACAATGCTCGTATACTGCGGCGTTCCGCTTTACTCTTTTTCTGGCAAGGTCTTTGGCTCAACAAACGTACCGTCTTTGCTATCAACCTCATTGAAAAACCAGATACCAGCTGGGTAATCTTTTAATGCAACTAAATACATTATCCCTTCCTGAAACGTTTCTACAGCAAGAATCGTCCCTTCCCGCCGCGTCTTTCCATCGGTTTTAACCGTAACCAGATCATTAACTTTCATAAATTTATCTCAAAATAGCTTCTAACATCAAAAAAACAGCATTATCATTTACAACTACGGTAGGAATAGTAGCTGTATGAAATGATTAATTTTATTTGTTTTTAACAACGCCATATTGACCCTCTCTGTCATTACATATCAATTATTCAGGCAAAAAATTGATCGTTTCTATCCTAGTACATCCGACATATTCGCAAAAGAGATTAAAAGTTGAACGAACTATTGAACGTTAATGAACAGAGAGATAACGGTGAGTCAGACTACAATCAAGTCATAACATCAGAATGGATGCAACTGATAGCTACAACCTCACAGAAATCTTTTACTCTACTGCGAACCCTCGCCGATCAGAAAGCCTCCGACTTTGCTGACGCGTTCTACTCCTACATGCTCAAAGATCAAGAAGCCTCCCTATTTCTTTCCAGTCAGCAAGTCCACGATCGACTCCATGGATCGATGAGCAAATGGATAGCGGACATTTTAACGAATACGGGAGATCGTCTGGCTGACCTGATTAACCACCAAAAGAAAATAGGTCAGATTCATGCACGTATTGGTATTCCCGTCGATCTCGTTGAGCGCGGAGCTCGGCGTCTAAAATGGCACCTTTATGAAGACATCGCACAGGTGGCAGAGGATAAAACGCTATGCTTTGATTCCATGCGTTTTGCCTCTATCTCTATGGATATCGCCATAGAGATAATGAGCAAAACCTATTCACAATCGCACGATCTGGCTGCTAAAAATGAAGAATCCTATCGGCTATTTTCTATTCTGGAAAATGCCAGCATGGAGAGAGAGCGCCAAAATGCATCGCTGCTAAATTGGGAAAATGCCTTTATTTTTAGTGTTGCCACTGGTACGCCTCTTTCCAGCATCCAGGATCTGAGTGATTCGGAATTTGGCCTGTGGTTTAACCATAAGGGGAAATCCAGTTTCAGCAACATTCAGGGAATACGCACTATCGCCTCCATCATGACAGAAACGGATGACTACATTCGCAGCCATAGCACTACCGTACTACTGACACAGCAGGATTACGCCCCGCTACTTAAAACGGTCAGAAGCAAAATTTATAAAATAAATATGCTGCTGGGATCGCTATTTGACGAAGTCCAAAAACTGGAAAGCGGTAAGGATACGTTGACTCTTCTGTTAAACCGTCGCTTCCTGCCAACCATTCTTAGACATGAAATATCGCTGGCAATGCACTCAAGCACCTCGCTCAGCATCGCCATGATTGATATTGACCATTTTAAAACTGTGAATGACACCTATGGCCATGCCGCTGGTGATAGCATCCTGAAAAGGATTGCAGAAGTGCTATATGAAAGCACGAGGAACAGCGACTATGTTTTCCGCTACGGCGGGGAAGAATTTATGATCGTGCTTATTGAAACGCCTAAAGTCGCCGCCTATACCATCATCGAGCGGCTGAGAAAGAAAATCCAGGATCACCCTATTTATCTTCAAAACGGTGAAAGCGTTACGATGACCATAAGCGCCGGCATCGCCGTCTATAGCGGTCATCCCGATTATGAATGCTTGATAAAAGCAGCAGACGATGCGCTCTATCAGGCCAAGGCCAACGGCAGAAACAGGATCGAATACGCGCCGGAAGAATAATCATTTTAGCTTGTTGCAAGCCTGCACTTCAGCTCACAGCCGAAAAGAATAGCTCGCTATTCATCATCGCAGGTTTGCATCATTCCCCTAGCCAAACAGATGAATTGCCCTCCATTGAACAAATTCATAGCATGAAAACGATAAACCAACGATTTTACTAACCAACCCGCCAAAAATTTGATACATATTCAATAAATAAGCATGATCGTCGACAATATGTCATGCAGTGAATCTTTTTATAGTTTGATCTTATTTTGCACAAGGGAGGAACGAACATTGCAGCGACAGCAGGTATCATCGTCACGAATTTATTCCATTGGGTACGATCCAAAGACGCACAACCTTGAGATAGAATTTAATAATAAAGATATCTATCAATATGTTAGCGTGCCTGAATCTATCTATAAAAAATTTATTTCTGACGCTGTCGTCTCTAAAGGTCGTTTCTTTGATGGCGTGATAAAAGATAAGTTTTTATGCCGAAAAATCAGATAGATAAAAATTAACCAATAACAATATCGGTATTTATCGCCGTTCCTTAACGGCGATGAAAACATCGCTTTATGCCACATCAGCTTGCCACTTAATCCTCCAACCGCCTTCCAAAATCACAGCTAATCATGTGAATTAAACATATATCCAGATGGTATCTCCTCGATAGTCCCCTTCAGACTGTGTGAGTATCTATATTATCTAACTAAGGAGAGTTCATATGATCGCATCGGATATTCAGGGGCTAATCTGTTATTTGCCCAGACCAGTAAGCATGCTATTGCGCCAAGTGAAGATACGTTCAAAATGGCTCTTGAGAAAGCAAAGGATAGCGGCCAGATATCCAGACACGAACCCAGCGCTAAAGTTGAGCCTCAACGCTCGAAAGCAGCACAGGAGTTTATGGATTGGGTCTCCATGTCTCATGAAGAAAGATTATTTTTCTCCGTGCTCGCCTCCATGGGAATATCCAAGGAGCAATACGAGGCAATGCAAGCAGAAGAACGCATGGCGTTAGATCTCAAAGTACAAGAACGTATAAAAGAAATGGCGGAACAAGGTCAACAACTCGCGTAATGACAATAAACACGCCTGTTACAGAGATATAGTTAGCCTCTTAGCGCCATAAATCTAGCCGCTCGACAAGTCATTAAGCAAAAAATCCAGTAACGTACGTGTGCTGGTGGGTAAGTATTTGCGTGAACAATATAACGCATAGACCCCTAGCTCTGGCAATGCGTAGTCTGTCAGAACGCGAACCAGTGCGCCGGTACGAAGGTAAGGATCCGTCGTAAAAGCGGGTAAATGAACGATGCCCTCACCCGCAAGCGCGGCATGCAGAAGCACCATGCTATCATTCGCTGCAAAGTTGCCCGTAACGTCCACTTCATCCATTACCAGATCTACACCGTTAGCCGCTGGAGTTTGGAAGCGCCAGACACGACCAAAACGCGTGTGGTACAAGCAGTTGTGTTGCCTGAGATCGTCTGGCCGTTGGGGCGTTCCGTTGCGTGCCAGATAGTCGGGCGCTGCGCAAACAACCGAAGCACAGCGGGTCAGCTGGCGTGAAATCACCGTCGGATCGAGTTTGTCACCGACATGAATAGCTAGATCAATACGCTGTTCCACCAGATTCAATGACGCATCCTTTAACACCATCTCAATGGAAATTTTGGGATATTGGGCAGAGTAGCGCCTCAGCGCATCGGCTAGATAGGATTGGCCAAATGAAATACTGCTAGCAACCCGGATCAAGCCATTAGGCTCTTGACTTTTACTCTCAAGGGCAGCGCCAATATCATCATTCAACGCTAAAATTTGTCGGCAATAGGACAAAATCTCGCTCCCAGCACTCGTCAATCCCAAACTACGACTGGAGCGATGCAATAGACGAACGCCAAATGCTTTCTCCAATGACGCAATATAGCGCGTAGCCATGGCACGCGAGATATCCAACTTGTTCGCTGCGGCAGTTAGACTCCCTAACTCAACCACATCCACAAATACCTGCATGGCAACAAAGCGGTCCATAAGCCCTCATATTGTTCGAAATATGCAACGTTAATTTGCATTACTTCGTATTTATTCGTCCGAATTTCGCAACTATAGTCTGGGCTTTATTATCTAGACAAGAGATAAAGAATGAAGAACCAACGTCTTACACCTCTGGCTACTTTCTTACTTTTATTCAATATGGCTGCTACGGCTCACTCACTCCCCTCACCGGATGCAGAAATAACTAGCACGACCATCCCCACACTGACAGGATGCGGTCCATCATCAACCATCAACCAACTTTTCAGCCAATTTGGAAGCAGCGGCAAAATGCCTACGGAACTTGGACGTTGGCTGAATGATACAAAGGCACAGACTATCGAGCCCTACCAAGCCTTTGACAATGTTTATTATGTCGGCATTTGTTGGGTCTCAGCCTGGCTTATCAAAACCAGTGAGGGCCCGGTACTGATTGATACGCTGTATGGTGAATTTACGGACCAACTGATCGATAATATTAAGAAAATCGGCGTCAACCCGGCAGAGATCAAAATGGTACTGCTGACACACGGGCATTTTGATCATGTAGGTGGCGTTTCTAAACTCAAAGCGCTAACCAATGCACGCTTTGTCATGTCTGAGGAAGGCTGGAAGGAAGCACAGTTGGATGCAAAAAGTACACAGGGAAAACCTAACGCGTGGACGATACCTGCTCCTGCTGCCACAGATATTTTGGTGAAAGATGGTAGCGCGTTGACCATCGGTGATACGACATTTCACGCCTACATGACACCCGGTCACACTTGGGGAACTACATCTTATGTATTCGATGTCAAAGAGGAAAATAACACTTACCGCGCAATTACCATTGGTGGATTAGGTCTAAACGCTATCGATAGTCCACAGCAGGTTGAAGCCTATATTCAAAGCATAGATCGCATAAAAGCGATGGTAGAAGATACCAAACTCCCCATTACAGTTCATCTCACCGCACATCCTTTCAGTAACGGTCAAATTGAAGTGCAAAATCAGCTAAAAGTACGTCAGACTGACCAGCCTCACCCTATGGTGGATGCAAAAGGACTTCTCGAACAGCTAGCTACGCTCCGCGCTAGTGCTGTAGAAAGACTCGCGGCTGAACAAGCTCAGATTAAAAAGTAAGCGTTTAGAGGAAAGAAATAGCCCTTATAGATAAGGGGAATAAGCCGAAAAAAGAAAAGATTAAACTCCTGACCATCAGCCAGGCGAGATAATACCTGCCGTAAAACTCCGATGATTGGTGGTCAGAATAATAAAGCCAAAATAGTGCATATCTAGCACTAATGCAAAAATCATATTAGGAAGAATATTAGGAAAGGGATTTTCAGGCACAAAAAAACCGCCTTTCGGCGGTCTACGACATTGCACATAAGTGCTTGTTTTAATTCGTGTTAAATCAATGGTGCCCGGGGCGGGACTTGAAAAACATGCCATAAGCATTGAATTTAAAGGTTTTAACTTAAAATATAACGTGTATGTACCCACAACCCACATTGCTTCATTCCCTACCCTGCCGTTCGCTACAATACCAAGTAGTAACGCCAGTTGTTAAACTACGGCAGCATGATACCCATGCAGTGATGAGAGATCAAACTTCGCTACCCTTTCGTTTTATTCACTATCCCGCAGATTTCCGCCCATCATTCAAAATGATTACAAAGGCTCGTTATTGTCGGCCGATCTACCGACCCAGTTATCTACTCGTAACCCAGGCACACGCTCAAATTCACGCACGTTGTTCGTGACCAGTATCAAACCTGCTGACCGCGCATGACCTGCTAACATTACATCATACGGGCCGATGAGTGTTCCTTGTCTTGCCAGTTCCGCCCGAATTTGACCGGTATGTACGGCAGCGTCAAAACCATAAGTTTGCACTTCCAGACGCGCAGAAAATCCTTCAATCACGGCAAGATTCTTTTCTGGATTTACCGATTTCTCCGCACCATAGATCAGTTCCATCAGCGTGATAGAACTGATAGCAAACTGCCCGTAATGACGATAGAAAGCGTCCCTGACTTCCTGCGGTTTGTTCTTGATGGTGTAAATACAGATATTGGTATCGAGCAGATATTTCAGCATCAAAAATCTTCCCTGATCTGATCATCAGGCTGCTCTCTGGTGATCATGAAATCAGACGTTACACCCTCCCCTTCAAACCAGCTATCCCAACTTTCCCCTGCTGGCGTGATGATACGTGTGCGACCAATCGCAACAATATCAACCTGCTTCACATCATCGGGAAGCGCAACGGCTTTAGGGAGCCGTACCGCCTGGCTGCGGTTACTTTTAAATACTGTAGTTTTTTCCATAGCAGTCTCCTTGGAGAAATTTTGGACTATCGATAGCATAGAATATTAATGGGATATGTCAATGGGATATACCATCTGAATTAATTGGTTAATCACCTTGCCGCCAACATCCCAGGATAATGTTTGGCGATAATGTCATTCATCTGCTCGATCAGGTCAGGGCGTTTAAAAGTGAGATGCCCAGTGCCTTTCTGAAAGTAACGCACACTAAAGAACTCATCCTCGTATTCCTGCTTGTGAGGATTATCGCGGATATGGTCCATCAGTCGGATGGTGACATCGCCTCGGTTGTCAGGAATGGGTTTGCCATCCAACAGATACAGCATACGTTCCAGATCGGCCAGTTGATCGCGCCGCCAACCCCAGTTCAGGCCAAAGCCCCAACGATTATATGTCACCAGATTATTGATGATGATTTTCTTGCCGAAGTAACAAGGGTGATTGGTTTTGTAATCCCAGGACAGCCCTTTGAATACGTTGATGACCCCGCGCTCGAATACCTCTTGTTTACTCTGGTGAAGTTGCTCAAACGTGCTGAGAATATTGGCTTCGCTGATGGTCGGTAGGTCGCCCTCGTCCAGATTCTTGTGCCACTGGCTGCGGGCTTCAGCGTCCATCAGCGATAACATGCCGGATTTCAGCATCAGGTCGCGCCAGATATTGCGATCCAGCGTGCGGATGATGGCTGGCATCGCCTTGTCTGGCGTTTCCGTTAGCCAGCAGTCGTAGCGGTGCCCTTGCTTTAACGCCCAGTCTTCAGCGGTGCCGCCACCGATAGTCGCTGTAAGTGTTGAGATCGCCTGTAGCTGTTTGAGGAGTTGTTCTATCTGTTGCAGCGCAGCATCACGTCCGGTAACGATGCGTTCGATATTGGTCGAGCAAATCAGCTCGGTGTGTTCGGTTAAAACCTCGGGTTCAGTTTGCATAGTTTGTGATCCATACCTATAAGCAAATGCGCCAGCCGGTAAGGGCTGGCGCATTATGCATTGGGGAGAAAGATAAATAAGTTTGGTGTGGGATTACTGGAAAACAGTTCTGAGTCTTTATGCGTGATGTAAGCCCGTTGCACGTTTGGCGCGAAGGATATCGACAGTAGTGAGAAACGGCGATTGCTCCAGCCAGTTAAAACCGTTGCGATCGATACGTACCAGTTCGTATTTTTCCACCAGAAAATTGACGGCATTGAGCTGCGTGATGCCAGCATCGATATGCTCCTGAATCACATTTTCCTCACAGAAGGGCGTATCGTTCAGCGTGAGGCCGTAGTGCTTTT
This sequence comes from Pectobacterium polaris, assembly GCF_002307355.1. NCBI lineage: Bacteria > Pseudomonadati > Pseudomonadota > Gammaproteobacteria > Enterobacterales > Pectobacteriaceae > Pectobacterium > Pectobacterium polaris. The sequence continues at coordinate 4,154,246 of NZ_CP017481.1, forward strand.
CCAACAGATAGGTCAGAAGTTGCTGCCAAACGGCTACAGGTGACGGGCAAGGGATATCCTCCCGTGGCGGGATTGCAGGTGATGTTTGCATGGGTATACTCCCTTCAGATTAGATCAATGAAATCAGTGAAATGCACAAGGTGAGTAGAGAAACTGTGGATTAGTGTGTTGCAGCAGAAGTGGGATAAATAACAATATACACATAACCAAAACTGCCCAGCGTATCGGCTTCACAGGTCCATTCGTTGCAATGCAGCGTGATGCAGCCTTGTTGACGGGGATTCAGTTCTCCCGTTCGCATTTTCTGCTCTAACTGTTTAATCAGCTCAGGGAAGACGTGTTCCAGATTACGGGCTTCTGCCTTACTAAAAGTACCGATAAAGCTGGCCCGGTCTGCCAGATAATGCAGACGGTTACCTTCCTGAACCAGTCGGGCTCCGAACCGTGGCGTGATGGCACATTTTAGTCCCCATTCCGGGGTATCCGATGATGGCATGATTGTTTCCTTATAAAAGCACGGTAGTAAATGCAGTCATCACAGCCAGCCGCGTTCAGCGAACGACACCACCTCAGCGCCACCGATCACCAGATGATCGAGTACTTTGACGTCGAGCTGTGAGAGCGAGTCCTTCAGCTTGTCGGTGATGTGGCGGTCGGCCTGACTGGGCTCAGCCCAGCCGGAGGGATGGTTATGCGTCAGTATTACGGCAGCGGCGTTATGACGTAGTGCTGATTTGAGAATTTCTCGCGGATGCACTTCGGTGCTGTTGATACCGCCCAGCGCGATAACTTCCTTTTCTATCAGGCGATGCTGGTTATCCAGATACAGCACCATAAAAACTTCGCGCTCCAGACTACTGAGTTCCAGCATTAACCAGCTTTTGGTGTCCTCCGAGGTTTTGAACTGCCGCGCATTTTTACGCACCCGTTTTTCCAGCAGGCACAGCGCCATCTGGATGATGCGTTGCTCTCTGGACGCAACGCAGCCTGCCAATGAATTACATGACATAGTGATTCCTTAATAAAATAAAATGCCCCCGCTGCATAAGCAACAGGGGCAGGGATGGGTTTACTTTGTGTGGTTAACGCTATCACTAGCGTCGGGAAAACCAGCGCAATACTTTGGCGAATACGGTTACACCGATAAACAGTCCTATCGGGATACCCAGAAACGGTGTCAGCACCACGCTGGCAACGCCTGCGGTTCCGCTGCCAGTTAGCAGTCCGGCAACGGTGGCGATAACCAGTCCAATAAGGCTGTCTGAGATACCGGTTTTACTTAATACAATGACAACCACGACAATAACGATGATGGCAATAATGGGCATGGGTTATCTCTCCCGATTATTCCCGGTGTGTCGTGACACACGACGAGATATCAGCCAGCACCTTCTGCACGTTTTTCTGCCTCGGCTCCCAGGTACCCACATGCTGGTCATTGAGATAAACGTCAAACTGTGTTGCGCTGCCAATCGCCTCAATAAATGCGAACCAGGCATTATCCGCATTGCGCCATCCTAACGAGGACGGAATACCGTATTGCTGGTCATCGATAACGACGACGATAGACACCTCGGTGGAAAAATGGGAATCGACACCCTGTCTCCCTACGGGCAACACCGCCACGCTGTGTTGCAACGTGTTGTCTTCGTCAGGGTTACCGGTGCAGTTAACGGTAAAGACGCTACCCTCAGTGTTGGCTATCCGATATTCGGTGACACCCTGACCAGAATCGGCGCTCCACAGGTTCGGTACGGCCTGTGCGGATAACGGCAACAGCAGTGCGCCTGCAAGCAGAAGCGAAGGGATGTGTTTCATGCGGGTTCCTCTGTGTGAATGGATCTGTCTCAGGGTTAGTAGCCGTAACGGCGGTGGTGCTCTTTGTTGAAGCCGTCTGCCAGCCATTTACCCAGTTTCTGCTCCTGTTCACGTTTCTGCGCCTTAATTTCCGCCATCTTTTTCTGGTCGATGCACTTTTCTGGAATGCTCAGCAATAACGTCGGCTGCTCGGGCTTGCCGTCGGCAAAATTGGCGTTGAAATAGACCTTTGTGTCGGTAATTTCATAGGTACAGTTGCTGGTTTTGTTACCACGATAGACCACCTCCAGGTCACCTGATGTTTTTGACCGCGTACTCATATTTACCCGAGAAAGGGTTTTGGCCTTTTTATTCGCCAGAAACAGTGGCCCGTAGCCATCTCTGACAAAAAACTGCTCAGTCCAGGGATAGTTAAAAATCGTTCTGCCTCTATAGGTCATGCGGATTAACTGGTCATCACTCAGCCCATCAGGGTTGGTCCAGCCAAGCCTTTTGAAGGTAAGCCAGGTGACCTGAGCAGGAAGCTCGGTTTCTGCCTGAGCGGAGAAGGTTGCCAGTAGCCCGATTATCAGCCATCCCCGTTTGCCCGGAAGGTATGTAAACATCATCGTATCCTTTATGTTGAAGTCATTATGAAAATCGTCCAGGCAGAACGGTGTCTGCCTGTGACGTCTGGTGTGGCTCTTCACTGAACTGCCCGGTAACGGCTTCTGTGTGCCGCTACGGGTACTGTCCTTTTTTATCCGTCTTTCTGGTTTTCTCTGGTGTTGGCATCGCGTCCCTGACTTATGTGGCCGGAGACGTGCCGAAGGTGGTGAGTACATCGTGAATAAAGCGAAAGTGCGGCAATGCCGTGATGAAGCCGGATTGTGTGGTCAGGTGACTGATATCATCACGGCGCTGGAAGGACTCGGTAGAGACCGTCACCCCATGAATCTCATGCAGCGGCAGGACCAGAAGATGCCCCAGTGATTCGGCCACCAGATACCACTCGCCATACAGGCAGATAAGCCGGTAAGGCGATAACCCGTCATAGCGCTGACCGTCGGCCAGAAGCGTGACACGTAGCTGCTCACCAATTGCCCGAGTCAGACGGTAAAAATGCCCCGGCAGTGTCGGCGTACCGCGCAAGGGAGGATGCCAGACCAGGCAGGGCGCATCCTCGCCGCTGTCCAGCAGGGTGCTAACCAGCCGGTTATCCAGACCGGGAAACACGTTCTCCATCCCGGTTTGTCGGACAAACATCAGCACATCCTGCCCATGCCGCGCCGGGTTATGGTGCTCCGGCAAACGGCAAAGACCGTTGCGGTATTCTAGGTCGAGATACATCAGCCGTTCACGGAAATCTCGCCGCAAGGTACGGGTAGAGACGCCGAACTCTGCCGCCAGTTTTCTAACGCTCAGTGTTTCGCCTGCCAGTAATCGGCTGATTATCAATGACAGCCTGACGGCCAGCCGGTCATATCGGCGGTCAGCCTGTGTCATGGTGCAGCCTCCTGAGGCAGTTAACGGAATGAAAGTCCTGTGATTACTTTAAAGAGGGGCGTGGTCAGGGTATGGACACTATGAAAAATATTTTTATTTTCAGTAAGAAAGCCGGTGGGATGCGGCCTGAGGGCGATTGAGGTAAACAAGCTATGAGGGCAAACGCTAACTGTCGGACACACCCTGTCCAGGTGGTTACAGAGTGATAACACTTGGCCTATCCATCACAGGCATGTCGCCAGCATGGTTTCTGCCATCACCCACAGCGCACGGTTGAGCTTGATATCGCCATCAATCCCTTTGACGGCACGTGTCCGGGCCTGCCTGCCCTGCACGGAGCGACCGGTCAACCCGCCTTTTATCAGGTTCTCCTGTACCCGTTGATAGGTGGTCCACAGGTCGTTGGATTCATCCTGCCAGCGGCGTGGAGCCAGTATCTGAGCCGCTGTGACCGGCTGGTGGTCTTCACCAAAGCGGTAGGTCAGTGCCGCCTTTGCCAGCGCTACCTGAGCCGGTGGTGGCAACAGCAGTGACTGCATGGCATCCCGCTTCTCATCGATACGTTCAAAGGTGTCCAGCACCTCATAAGCCCCTTCAATCACCCTTTCAACCACATCACCTTTATGTGGCACCCGCACCTCACCCAACGATTCACCACAAATCAGGCCGTTCTGGCACACGCTGCGAAACAGCCCCGGCAGCATCTGATACGAACTTGAGCCATCATGACTGTTCAGCAAGATAATCTCTGGCACCTGCTGGCCGGTGATTTGTCCTTCCCGACGCAGGCGTAACATGTGTTTGGTGTGCTCGAGTTTGCCGATATCCCTAACACGAGTCTGGCAGGCAAAGAAAGGCTGGAACCCTTCACGTTGCAGATTATCCAGCAGGGTAATGGTCGGGATGCAGGTATAGCGTTCACTGCGTGACGCGTGCTTGTCCTCACTAAACACACTGGGGACCACGCGAAACAGCTCATCGCGTGTTAACGGCCGGTCACGACGGATAACATTGGCAGCACCAAAGCGGGAAGCTAAACGAACCATAGGAATGTCCTCAGAAAAAGAATAAACAAAAGCCCTGGTGCAAAAGCGACAGGGCCGGACGGGATGGGAAAGCGTAGGTATTGCCTAGAACAGCAGTGACCACAATGAACGGGCGAGTGACAGCACTGTTTGTTTGAGGCTGCCGATAAATATTTCTAGCGGTGAGGGAATAGCAGGCAGTGCAATCACGCTATCAAGTATGTCGCCGACCGACTGGGTAAAATCATCCCGAGCCCGGCTCGCAATAGCCACTGACCGCCAGTTGGGCCGTAGCCGAGCGGACTGCTGGCCTTTGGCGGTAAACTCTGAAACAACGTTTCCACCATTGCTGCCATACCCCAATCGGTTTTCACCGACACGGCACAAACTGGATGGGCAGGAAAGAAAGTGGAACGCACGGCGACGCGCCGGGCATAGATATTACCGGACTGCTTTAATGAGGGTTGCTGCGTGTCCCGGTCCCATTCGTGACTGGGCTCCAGCTTATCAACCTGATTCAGGACAAACAGTATCTTGTCACGGTAGCGTTCACCGATAACAGTGCGATAAATATGCTGGTCAATGGCAAGCGCCCGGTCATCGGCCTCGAGCAACCAGAGAACAAGATCAACACGTGGCAACCAGTGCTGATAGAGCGCAGCATAGTCATGGTCCCGCTCCTCACTCTCACCGACACCGGGCAAATCAACAAACAGAATGCTGCGTTGTCCTGATGACAGCCGGAACGTAAGAGCTTGCCGGGTACAGGCATGGCTATCACTGACCGGGGACACTTCCCCCTGAAACAGTGCATTACATAGGCTGGATTTACCTGCACCGGTCTTCCCCATAATGCCGATGACGGGTTCGTAATCAATCAATTCACAGATATGCTGCAACATCTTGTCGGAAAGATGCTCAGGTAATAAGGATAGAGATTGATTGATAGCATTAATGCCAGCTTGCTTATTCAACGATTACTCCCTCGAATAGAAAATAAAACATCAACGACGAACCAGCAGATTCGTCGTGTAGATGGTGGATATTCAAGAGAATAATATCTATCTTAAATTATTTTAATTGCCGAGTTTTCTTTTTCTGCCAAGAAACATGAATAGCATACCCAATAACTTTCGAATTTAAAATCCCTTCCATTACTGAAATCTCGCGTATTTTATCATGTGTTTCTTGTGAGGCAGTAACGTTCAACTCTTTATATTTACCGGCTTTTTTTCTTAACTCTAGACTTCTGCGTGCTTAATGCGCTTTTGAATTTCAGTATGAATAATTTTTTTCTTGCGTCATTGAAATCGAGGTGACTATATTGCACCAATGAAAGTAAACCGCATAGCAATATGCTATTTTTTCATCTATACTATCCCCACATCGATAATTTAAAATTGCAATGTCGTTATCTCTGAGGTAGTTTAGTAACCATTCAATGGTAACGCCTGTTCTTCCATTAATATCACTAAACAAATCATCATGGGAAATTAAATCAATCCATTCATTATGTGCATTAATAACTAATTCTTTGGTTGAATATCCTTTCACTGCTCTTGGTATGTTTTACCGAATTTTCTCTTTAATAAAATTTATTCTTGCATCATGTTCCGGGGGAATTTTTTGGCCTAAGGATGGCTCAAAGAATACCAGTTCATTTTTCTCCAGAAGTAAATTGCTTTCACCGTTATAATTAGGTCTATCAATTTTAAGAAGAAACCAACAACTAGCTCGAGAGTCATTTTTAAGCCATGTCAATTCATTTTCAGCAGGTAGTAAATTTTCTCTATCAACACGGACTCGGTTGAGGAAATAATCGACCTTAATTTCATCCTCCCCATTATTCAGAAGATATCTTTTTACCCTTTTTTCATAACTGCCTATATCAGTCTCTCCAGATTCTGGAGGAAATATTTCTCCCTTCGCCTTCAAGGCCGAGAACAAAAAAAGTACAGAATCTCTACCATCCAGAAGCCTAGCCATATATGCCACCCTTATCACTACGTGATTTTATGTGCAATTCTGGCAAGTTTACGCATAAAACACAATGAATACTAGATGATTTCATGTAGATGATCATAGGCAGAGTACAGACAACCCCTCTACAAAAATACCATAAGAGACAATTTATGCAGACGTCTAACTCTCATTATCTCTTTCATTAGTATATATACCCCAAGTAATTCGAATGTCTGGGAGGCGGAAAAGGAGAGAATTCCGATGAACTTACTCAGGAAAGTTATTCAGGTGAAAGAATATCGCCAACGCAAAAACAACTTGAAGTATGACAGTATAACCAAGTGAAGCTAGGTGAAAAATCAATCATGGGTAGTTCTTCATATCTGAGAGGATGTAAGGCTTACGCATATTAGTTGGCTACCGAACATTTTTACAGATGGATCAGTTGGTATAGCGGAGTCGGCAGATAAGCCCCCCCCCCCGACTCTGATATCTATTTACCAACTGGAGAATATCAATATGGCAACACAACCAACCTTACTGGAAGATCAGTTTATCGATATGAAATTTATCACCACACTCACTGAGATGACGGATAAATGGTTTTATAAGCTGATTCAGTGTGGCTATTTCCCTGCACCTGTTAAATTTGGCCGGAGTTCACGTTGGCTAAAGAGTGAAGTTGAGGCCTGGTTACAAGAGAGCATTGCCAAATCTCGTAAGCAACGCTAACCCTCCTTTTATCCACTAATAACACCTTTTTAGTCAGCTATAACCATTATCCGCGCCAGCGGCGGTTTTCTGCTGCCTGAAATCCAGCATTGAAGGAATACAATAATGACAAAGGCCCCATTACTTAACCATTATCAAACTTGGCTTGATGATTTTACTCGAATAAATTTGTGGCATGGCTTGTGTCAGCAGAAAATAGAGCACTGGCACAAACTGACGATTACATCAGGCCAACAAGAAGATGGCAGCATATCCATTATTTTCATTCCACAGCCTCTGCTCCAGGTTATACGCACGGAGCAGGTAGTAGATTGCAATATTATTCCCCAACTGATTAAGCATATTTATTACCCCTTGCTTCCAGGCGTGCTATTTAGTGAATGTTGTCGGTTGGGAAAAAGAAAGCTGGCAGAACAATTAAAAATGCTATTCCGATTGCATACGCAACTGGAGATGCGTCATGCCCTAATACTGTTGTGCTGGTGTGATTTCACCACTGGCAGCGATTTGGATGAATGGTATTCACTACACTTGCCTAATGCTGACGAGTTAAAACAGTGGATATCAGTACGACAAAAAACTTACCGGGGGCTGGCAACACTGACGAAGGATTACATTGATGCCACCCAGCCATTGTGAAGGTGAGCTATGCGTATAGAAAAATGCCACCTCGCACAGAGGAATACCGGTGAAATCATTGCAGCCCGTCAGGTCGACTCTGCTGACGATGAGTGGTGCTGCCATCACTGTCGGTGTCCGTTGATATTTCATCCTGCAACGGTAATGTCGTCTGCATGGTTTGAGCATGTCATTACTGCTGGTGATCCCGAAGCGCTATTACATTGCACTTACCTTGTCTCAAAGGATCAAACGTCCTCAAGTATGAAGCAACTGCAAAGGCTTATTGCACAGCTAACACCCGTTCAGCGGGTTACCCACTGGCGATGCACAATGTGTGGTAGCCACTCCCGGGGGAAGAAACAGTGTTCACTGTGCAAGACAGGCATTTACAGTCGGGAAATATAATTGCCTGAAAGGCTGAAATACAGGCTCTACAGAGGCCCCTCAAACATAACACGTACCGAATCGTCTTCAGACGTTTTGGTACGTTAACAAGCCATAGTATGAGCAGGATAACTTCGGAGTAAAAATTGACCTGATTTTCTCGGGTAACACCATACGCCACAGGCATCTGTCGGGTGTGTTTGATGACGGGTTGGTATTATTAACTAACTGATATAATTATATTATCTATCAACCTGATTATCAGGAAGATAGTCATTCACATAATACAGGTGTAATTCCTCTTACTGCTACTTCAGCACTATCCCTGCAAATTACTCAACCCATTCATCAGCCCACTACAGGTAAGGCTATGCTCTGCCTGTAGCAATCTTCTTATAAGTGAAAACCATGATAAATAACATTCGTATCGATCAGAGCCATGCTCCGTTTAACGAGACTTATCTGCAACGCATGATTGACGTGATAAATAACGCAGTAGCCGAGCATCCGCGCACCATGGCAATGCGGGTAGATTTACGCCTGCCAGATGATGAATGCAATGCACGTCAGGGTTTGATGTCCCGTTTCATTGAATCACTGGATGCAAAGATTGAAGCGCGATATCGGAGTAAGCAGAAACAAGGGAAACGAACCTATCCCAATCACCTGCGTCATATCTGGGTACGGGAGGTAGGAGAGGAAAACCAGAAGTCGCATTATCATGTAGTCTTGTTCGTTAACAACGATACCTTTAATTGTCTTGGAAGTTATGACGAAAGCGGCACGGGGTTAGCATCGTTGATACAGGCCGCATGGCTTAGTGGGCTAGGTCTTAGTAACTGCCCAGGCTACCGGACGCTGGTACACTTCCCTGAAAACCCGCTCTATTATCTGGATATCAACGCTAAAGATTATCAAACGATTTATGATCGACTGACGTTCAGAGTTAGCTACTTCGCCAAAGAGCGAACCAAATCGTATTGCAGGGAAGAACGGTCATTTGGGTGCAGTCAGCGTTGAAGCACAGAAATAGGCTCCGTAGTTGAATTACTGGTAAGTGGCTATGAATAAAGTATCTAAGAGTATGCTGCACAGGAAACCAAGTCCACCGTCATTGATCTTAATCGGATGAACCTACCAAGCAACATTTTATTGATAACTGAAAACCACGTCCTATGGTGTGGTCATCAACTGATTTCGGCTCTGGCTTATTGTCTTTAGATTTAAATCTAATAGAACTAAATAGCTATATGGACACCGACCTAGTGCAAGCATGGGCAGATCTTTTTCTGACAAAGTAGTCACACACATATATCCGGCTTCGTGAGCCCTGATGAACATCCGTACTCTCTGGCCTCATTATCGCAATGGCCTGCTATGGCCCAGCTATTTGTCAGGTTTACAGAGAGTCGGTTCTACCTGTCAGTACATCAACACTTTTGACTTATTATAAATCATACTGTTACCTGGCAACATAATCTGTTCTCTGGTTCACTAGAGCCCAGACTACCCTGGCATTCTTGTTCGCCAGCGCCACTACGGCCTTATTCACACCGCTCCGAACAATAATACCCTTCAGCCACCTCTGGATTGCACTACACCGTTCATCTGGAAGATTAACCGTACGATAAACCACGGAGCGGCACCATGAATCAGCAAGCCGCGCAGATAGCCATCACCACGTTTGGTTATTCCCAGAAGTCTGGTTTTACCGCCGCTGCTGTGCTCACCGGGCACTAATCCCAGATAACTGGCAAAATGCCGAACATTAGTAAAATCCCTACTGTCGCCCAGAGCTATCGTCAGTGCCGATGCGCCCAGTGACCCGATACCCGGAATATTCTCCAACCGGCGTGTATCCTCGTTTTGTGCACTCATCTGCTTCAAGCGTACATCCAGCGTTTTAATTCGTTGCTGGCAGTCTTGAAGCTCCAGCAACATCTCCTGGAATAGTTCTCGGCTGAGCGTGGTGAGTTCATTTTCCGCATCTTCCAGATAATCGGGTAGGCAGGCCATGACTTTATGGGCGGCTTCCGGTATGGCGATACCATATTCCAGACTCAGTCCCCTGATCTGATTAATCAGCGCCGTTCTGTTTTTCATCAGCCGCTGACGAACCCGGTGCAGACACTGAATATCCTGCTGCTCAATGCTTTTTCCCGGTACATAGCGCATACCCGGACGACTGTCAGCCTCAACGATAGCGGTAGCGTCATTTTTGTCGTTTTTATTTCCCATTCGGAAGGGCGACACGTACTGCGGACTGATTTGTCTGACGTCATGTCCGAATGTTTTAAACTGACGGGACCAGTAATTTGCGCTACCACACGCTTCCATCACAATTCTGGACGAGGGTTGCTGAGCAATAAAAGCCATCAGCTTTTCACGGGTGATCATTTTGTTAGCTTTCTTTTCACCCTGTATAGAAACGATATGTACCTGGAAAACTCGCTTTGCCAGGTCAATTCCGATAATTTGTTCCATGGGACACCTCTTCATTTTGCTGTTGGTTTGCACTTACAGCATGGTTCACTGAAGCCAGTATGGGGAGGTGTCCATTTCATTATCGCATATTATCGCTCCACTTTAGCCAGAGCGTGCTGAGCACGTATAAATCGCTCACACTCTGGGTGCCGATCAATCACTTCAACTAACTGAGATAACATTCTGGCGTCATCTGGTCTGTTTTCGCCAGATACCCCATCGCTCGGGCAAAGTCCCTTGCTTGCCTTGGGTTCACGACAGCGACATCACTTCCCTCTGACTGCAACGAACAGGTAATAGTCACTTCCAGCCCACCGGTCGCCTCCATACATACCAGAGAAACGTTATGCTTTCTCAGTTCAGCGATAATAGCATCAAAGCCGTCGAGGTCGTTACTGACAGTAAACGAGGGGATTCCTGTACCAATGGCAACATCCAGTGTGGCTTTGGACACATCAATACCCACACAAACAGGATTTGGCAGACTCATTATTACCCTTCCTTGGCTTATACGAAATAAGGTCGCACATCTGTTCGGGTTTCTGATGAGTGGCGCAATTCATGTGTTATCAGTTTCGGGACGGGCTTCAAAAACCCCAGGGGCGAACAAGCTACATGAACTTAGCCAAACCTGTTACATGTCAATTATACCTAAACTTCAAGATACAAGGGGCTTCTTTATTACCGTTTTAGTACGCCCTTCAGGGGCGTAATCAATGCCGCCTTCTATGAAAACAGATTTTTACTACTGAGACAAAAAGTGAATTTTCATGGACCAATGGACAAGTTAGTTGGGAAAAGCTATGAAACCCTGCATCTTATTGTTACTGTATAACAAAAACGAGGTAACAATGAAAACGACTCTGTATAAAGATTTTACATTCGAAGCAGCCCACCGACTCCCTAACGTACCTGATGGGCACAAATGCGGCCGCTTGCACGGGCACTCTTTCGTGGTACGCATTGAGATCACTGGGAAGGTCGATAAAGATACCGGCTGGATTATGGATTTTGCCGAACTGAAAGCAATTTTCAAACCGACTCTGGACCGACTTGATCACTACTATCTCAATGACATTCCCGGTCTTGATAATCCTACTAGCGAAGTGCTAGCCGAATGGATATGGAACCAGATCAAGCCACTATTGCCGATTCTGAGTGCTGTTGTCGTAAAAGAAACGTGCACAGCTGGATGCATTTACCGAGGCGAATAGCCAAAAATGAGTTGCTAGGTGGCGTGCCCGCGCCACCTAAAATTAATTATCACTTTATGACTCTTCAATATAATTACGAATACAATCGAGCATGCTAGTACTTCCTTTTCCAGAAGGCTGTAGTAAAGGTTTTACCCCGCGTTCTTCTTTTATTGCGTAATAAGCAGAGTGTTTGGAACTCAGCCAAGCAAAGACAAAGATATCAGCCTCTTTAGCCAGTGAACGCAGCATGACCGATCCTCCTTTATCATTATTGAGGCGAATATCAGCTTGAGGATATTCAGCCAACAACTGCTGCTTTACGCGCTGCGCCACTGAGTCAGTCAGAGTATAAATGCCTACAACCTTGTCATTCAGTGTTGCTCCTGTGCGAAAGGTTTCTACTCCATCATCACCGTCTTCGACTACCTGCGGTGGGATATCACAACTCAGACCGCACTCTTCGGCAAACTGCGCCAGCAAGCACCACTGCAGAGTACTGTAACGAGCAGGATTAGTGTAAAACATACCGAGCACGAGATTGAACAAGCGTTCTCTAGCAGATTGATCAGCAGTAGGATGAATCAGGAACAGTTCCAGCATATCCAGCCAAGCGCTCGCGCTAGAAGTACCGGAATTTTCGATCATCATCTTTAAGTATTCTACGAGTTCACAATAGTCTTTCGCAGTACTATTGCCACTTAAATATCCGCGAGTCAGATCGCAGGCAATGAAGATATCTTCACGTGAGCTGTTGTCATCCAGCGTCAATTGCTGCAACAACGCTAAACGAACTGACTGCCATGAGTCGCTGGCCTGATGGTTATCCAACCACTCCAGCAATATCGGAATGGCATCCCGCATCACCATGCTGGTGCGGCTATCACTTTTATCAATTAGCGCAACGAAAGCTTCTGGTTGGAAAGCGGCAGCGGACCATTGGTGGCTGGCCTGTTCTACGGCCTCGATTGCACCTGGCCACTGTGGATTATCCAACACCTCCTGTAGCCATTCCTGCCAGTTATTGAGTCCAGCAACACGTGTAGCAGGTAAAGGCCCTTTTAGTGATGTGTAGTAACGCTGGAAAGCAGGTTTAGCCAGTAGCGATTCTCGCTCCTGTTCGGATAACTTCTGAAAGTAATTAATGGTTCTAATTGCTGCTTCTACACTGCCCACAATCCATGCGCATTTTAAAGCAATAGCGACTGTGCTCATGCTGATCGGCAACAACAGTATTTCTTCCAACACGCTTTCGGGATGTTCATCAGTTCTAATGAGCAACTCATCAATGGTGGCCGGTAACATGACTGGAACAGCAACTGGAGGGATAGATGCTAGCAACTGGCCCACCCAGTGCCGGTCATCGTCTGTTGCACCCTTCATACCGGCAACCACTTGTTGTGCCTGTTCCCTCAGTCTTGCCGGATCACTTTGTGTGTCAGAAAGTAACCACAGTAGGATATTTTTGATCGCCGATGGTGTGTTGATACCCTGCGTCACTTGGAACAGGCGCGGTACGTTCTTCACCAGCAAATTATTAAATGCTTGTAGTTGGGCGGCGAGGTCGCTCAACTGCTCATACTTCAGCAGAAACTGCTGATAGAAGACCGTCATCACTTCTTCAGCCAACACCAACGGGTGCGGCATATCCAAGACCTGTCGCAACTGAGTCGAATCTAGCAGGCTTTTGGCATCACCTTCCAGAGCCATGCAGCGCAGTTCGATAAACAGTTCGTTAATATGGCCTATGCCACCAGCTTCACGTAGTTCCTGCAGATAGAGGCGAGTCTGCGGCACATCACGACGACGCAAGGCGGCACGGACATCACGCAGAATACGGCCACGCGGGCGCAGAAGTATGAGCTGGTGATTCGGGCGGCTGGCGAGTTGTTGGCGCAAGCGCTCTATGCCATTGAAAATCTCCGGGATCCTCGACTGAGAAAGCGAGCTAAATTTATATACTCTATCGCTATAGTGGTCTATCAACGCTTTTTCCACCGGGTCGCTCGGATCCAGCATCGTGCGCTGGCGGTTAAAGTCTGACCACGAGGTGCCTACGTGCGCGTTTAATAACTCGCGCAACTCCGCATAGTCTCGTTCCTCATCGGCCATTGCATACCAAGTGACTTTATCGTTGCTGCCCTTTACTGGGAGGATCACCGGGAAGCATCCGTTGCGGACATCGTCAAGCCAGGGGGTCAACCGCTGTTGGGTTGATGCTTCTAGCAGGCCACCCGCGATTTTTTCCCAAGAGATAATATTGTTTTCTCTATGGAAAAAGGTTCGCAGGAACTGTTCGCTATCAGCGCTGTTCATTGCACACCTCCCTGTGCCGGTTGGTAAAAGTCGTTAAATGCTAACAACGCCTGCACGATGGCGGTTTTGTCTGTGGTCAAGTTAATCTGTTCATCATTGATCACGATCCCGCCGATCGTCAGATTCATTGAGCCGCTTAGGAAGAAATGATCTCCGAGGAACCCTTTGGTATGCAGCACTTCTTTCTGGCCAATGTACAGGTTACCCAGCATGCCGTAGTTGGCGACGCGTTCGGTTAACTGGCGGATAAAGCGTGCATTATGCTGGGTTTCGTTGGTCATCACTTTAAGCGTACCGCCGTTGGCTACCGCACGCGCCAGCAGTTCTGAGGTCTGCACCTGACGCTGTCCCCAGGCCGGTTCGAGGTAATCGAAACGGCCGGTGCGATTATCCAGCAGGTCGAGGTCGGTGATCCACGGCGAGACAATCCACAATTCCGCGCTGGGCTGAGCGATCTCCGCTACCAACAAGGAGCTGAGTACATCAAGAACTTCACTCTGGCGTGAGGTTCTGGATTTAAAGATACGACGGGTATTCATTGGATCGCCTCCGGAATTTCAATCATGGCGAAGGTGTCATTGTTGTGGCGGCGCAGGGCACTGACGCGCGGGTAGAAGAACAACCCATACATTTCTACTGGGGTGACTAATAGAGTTGCGATGGCCTCATTTATTGCATTGCCCGGTTCGGCCACTAACTCGCATTTGCCATTATTTTCCAGATGCTGGTGACACTGCTGCATCCAGTCTGGTTGGCTGAGCTCCACCTGAGCACAACTGTGCTGCACCACATGGGCCAGCAGGAGGCGCTCGGTTGGCCCGGCAAAGCTGTAAGGGTTGTACCAAGTTAGCCAGCTATCACGAATGGTATGGCCGCGTGGCCACAGTAGGCCATTACAGGTATTTAAACGCCAACTCTCCAAGTTGTGCTGCCCTTGGCTCGCTTGTTGTAGTTGCTGGTCAAGCGCGCTGGACTGACTACAGGTAAAGGCATAGACACGCTGTGGTAGTTCAATGCCCAGTCGCTGCTCCTGCTGTCGCCAATCCTGTTGCAGTTGTAGTAAAAAGACGTCGCTGCTGGCATCGGTCCCCGGCCGTAATAGGCGGGTGTTGATCGCCGACAGGAAGCTATGGCTGGTCATAAAGCCGCTGCGCTGCAATTCTCCCAGCAAGTTGCGCTGCGCCTGAACCTGGCTGGCATGATTGTTGGCAAGGCGCATTTCGTTCATACACGCAGGCAGGGATGATGCCGGGTTTACCATGGTTTGCAGCAGGTGCCAGACATTATTGTCCATTGTTTCGTAGTTGCCTGGACTGAGGTTAAAGTCTAGTAATTCGAAGAAACTGCGCGGATCTTCACGGTAAATTTGTTGGATCTTCTCAATGATGCCGCCACCGCCCACGGTGGTTTCCGACAGCCAGATTTCGCGCTGGTCAGGCGCGAGCAGCGCAGTGCGCACCGGCCCACCGTTGAGGTCAAGGATTAGGTCGTTGTCGTCGGCATCCGGGCACAACTGCATAGCGGTTTGCAGCAGCGCCGCACCCAGCGTGTTGGTGAAGTTGAGGGTAAACCACTCCAGCCAGGTGTTATCCAGCGGTTGCCACAGCAGTTCCACCCAGTCGGCAATTCTTGCCATCACCGGAGCCTGGGCCAACAGTTCACGCAAGCTTTGCTGTAGATCCTGCTCTATCTCTTTACCGGTCTGCGCATCATACAACGTCTGGAAGATTCGTGCAGGAACGTCAATCAAGGCGATCCCTGCGCTGTTGTGTTCCATTGCGCGGAATGCCTGCTCCAGGGTGCAGTTTTTCAATACTGCTTCGCTGCCAATACCTGCCAGGACAGTTTCTGCCAGCCAACCGCCGAGGAAAGTATTAACACAGATGGCCTCGTCGTGGCTGACCTCATACAGGAAGCGCGCCGTGCGCAATCCGGCCACCAGTTCACGGTTGTTGCTGATGCTAGCGAAATCAAAATTAGGTAGCCGACACTGGAATTTTACCGCATCTACCCATAGTGAGAAGCCAAACGCAGCGGGTTCGTCTTGGTGTTCAAATTTGAAGTCAATCTGCAGGTCTTCACGCTGGTCGCTGAATTTAATATTGGCACGTGATCCGGTAGCAAAGCGCACGGCTTCGATCGGACAGTGCTGCTGATGGCTGTAAAACTCCACATGCTGGAAAATATTCTGCCAGACATTGTTGGATGGCACTTCCGCAGGGATGCCGTTCTGAGGTGGACGGATCTCGCTGTGCCAGTTAAGAAACGCGTTTGAGGTTTCACTCAGTTTAAGGTCATCTGGCGGCGTGCTGGCAGTCACTTCCCAGGCGCGGAAGCAAGGGATAACCTGCATGCCAGTGCGAGTGGTAATGTGACAATCGGGCATGGACTCCCGTTTGTCTGGCGGGCAGTAATCATCAATCGGGAATGGATGCGAACCATCTTTCAGCTCGAGTTTTTTCGGCACTAGCCAGTGGCATTCGCGAATGCTTTTGATGGCAAAGCGCTTGCTAATACGCCCCGGGGCGAAATCTTTCATCCCCTGCAAAATCGGCATGCTGTGCGCATCGGGTTCCTGACCGACTTCACCTGGCAGGTTAATCTGTAACTCCGGCAGACAGAGGTCGTTAAACAACGCGGACGGTATAAAATCAGGCATCGGCGTGCTTTTGCGGCAGTTATCGGCCTGCTCAATGCCAAGGCGCGACCAGTTGGAGCGCAGTCTTCTAAGTACCGTAGGAAGAAACGCGGTCATAATCGCGCGCGGTGGTTGCCACAGCAATGACTGCAGCAGTTTTTCGTCCTTAATCCCCAGAGCTTCAGCCAACCATGAGTTAAACTCCTGCTGGGTTTTCTGGCTGTTCAGAAGGCCTTCAATCAGATCGGCCAGCTTTGACTGAGCTTCAGATGGCTTACCTTTGTCCTGCGGGACGGATAGGTCATCCCAGATACCGCGATTCCACTGATTAAGATACTCGTTACGGCTGGAGAGCCAGTCCATAGTGGCAAAGGCCGCCTGCATACGCAGTACGTAGCTGTTGCCGACCGGCAGTTGGCGTGCCTTTAGTACCGGCTCAAACAGGTTTTCGTAGCACTGAAATGCCATGCGGTCACGACCATAGTCGGACAGCACAACCACGGTCCACGGGCGCATGGTTCGTTGACGTCCAGCACGCCCTTTACGCTGCAGGAATTGGGCGTTATCGCGCGGGGCTTTATGCTGGATAACGGCACCGACGTTCGGGTCGTTAAATCCGACCTCAAGTGACGCGGTAGCGACTATCAGATCCGCAGCATGGTCGACGCCAGCATCCTGCGAAGAGGTGCGCTTAACGTTGCTCCGGTCAGCGGAATCGAGCGTATGGCCAATCATTTTGGCCAGCGGCCACTGCTGACCAAAGGTAAATTTCTCTTCATTTGGAGCGTCGCCGCGCAGCATCGCCAGCGGTTCTTTTTTGGCATTGATATTGCCGTTCGAGTAACGCCCCTCGGCATCTAGCAGCTGAAAATAGAGGCGGTTAATGACGTCAATATCATCTGTGAATACAAAGCTGCGCGTGCCGTACATACCGTTGCTGACTGGCACTGCGGCGTTGTCGAGCATACGTCTGGTTAGCATGGAGGCCTGAATAGTGGTGGACAAAAGGCTTGAGCGAGACGCCGGGTCGCCACGTAGAGCCAGCATGTACTCCGCGCCCTCTGTCTCCATATCGTCTTCAATCGGACTAACTTCTGCCACTAGGTACTCTTCCAGCCCAGTTAACGAAGCCATAAAGCGCGTCGCCTGCTCCAACGTTGCAGACAGCCCAACAAAGTGCGGTGTGCCACCGGACAGATGCCGCCAGCGGCGGATCAGCATGCCGTTCTGTGCACCGCTGACGCCGGAATAGGTATGCACCTCATCAAGCAGCATCATCGACGGCGGGACGACGTTTTTGCCGATGCCAAACAGCGATGCCAGAAACGGGTTGCCCATCTGTTTATTCAGCATTTCGGTGCTAGTGAATAGAATGTCAGGCAGTTCGATTTTCATACGCTTACGCGTCAGGATCACTTCGTCAGGCTCGATGGTCTGGCTACAACCGTCGCAATGCAGGCGTTCAAGGTTTTTGTCATAATCGGCGGTGTGCCAGACCATTTTACCGCGACAACTCTCTGTCGGACAGGGAATGTACAGACAGGCCATGCCATTGCGATGCCTGCACCAGGCATCTTTCATGTAGTCGCGATGGATCGCCTCTTTATTAGTTGGCACCATACCAAACAGTGCGGCGATACGCACTTTGCGCACACCTTTCTTTGCCAGTTCAGTGTTCAATTTGCGCGTCTGCCGCAGCGTTTCAATAAACTGATCTTTCAGCAGTTCGTTGCGCGGGTAGATAGCCAGAGCCTTCACCGCGTCTTTTCTTTTGGCGACCAGTTCACTGCCGATAAAGGTCAGTGCGGGCAAATAGAACGCCAGTGTTTTACCTGTCCCGGTTCCGGCGCAGACAATGGTAGCAGTCGAGCGGTGCTGGCTCTGCTGCACCCCGCGCAGTACATTTTTGCAGGCATCCTGCTGAAAGCGAGCCAGACTGTACATTCCGCTCGAGTGGCTTATCAGGGCCGACAGTAGTTGGTGGTGCGTAGGAGTAAAACCGGAAGTTTCATCAAGTTGCTGCAGAACCTCAGCAGCCTGAATGTTGCGTAGCGGGTATTTGCGCTGGCGGCGGAGGAAACGATAGTCGGACACCAACGTCGGTGCGGTACGCCAGTTATCATTAAGGCCGTGTTTAGGAAACATCTGGCGCAACTGGCTGTAAAGTCGCACTGACTCAGCCATGCGGGTACGAAACACCGAAACGCCATTTTGCTGGTGGCGCAGCAGCAATCCGCGATCGATCATGACTTTCGCTATGCCAAAACTAGTTAGGCCGTTGGCGTCGAGCGGGTGGTTCTGTAGGACCTGAGAAATAGTATTACGGAACTCGGTCTCAGTGAAAAAACCTTGTGTGTTACCCCAAGTGAGCAGTACCGCCTCCTGCGACTCCAGCCCATCAAGTACTGCGCGAATAATCTGTTCCATTGAAACTACGGCTCCTTACAGGCGTCTTATACGATAGCGCGTCGGGTCGTCTTCTTCAGCCAGCCAACTGAGTACATTAGGCGTCAACATATCGAGCGTGGCACCTTGCCCGGATACGGCTTTGAGGAAGAGATTGACCTCTTCCGGCACGTTCAGCTTGAGCGCGTCGCGCTGGTGGCAAAGTTGCTCATGCAGGTCGATTATGGCCTCAACTTCGTCAGCAGTTTTTGGCAGCCCACGACTACTGTTGGTGAACTGAGCGACAAGGTCACAGTAGTGCTGTTGTACTTTTCGTTGTCCTTCCTGATGAGCAAGGTTGCTGAAAAGTCTCTGGTCCACTTCCCACTGCGCTTTTAACGTACGGATGTATTCACGCCACGCAGTGCTGGTATGTTCATTGAGAGTACTGGCTAAGCGCTCAATTTCCAGAACTAGCAGACCAAACTCCTGGGCTTGAGCAACATCGTATGTACGCGCCCCATACTGCTGAAGAAAGGCCGCCAGCAGGGCCTGCGGATTGCCAAATGTTTCGCGGTCAAACAGGCCAACAATTGGATTACCGCTCTCACTATCGCAAACCTGTCGTAGCAGCAGATAGCTCGTGAGGATCTGCGCCAGTTTTTTCGCCGGGGCATCGATTTTTTGCGCCACCTGCAGCAGACGATTGCGTATCTCCTGAGCCTTTTCCAGTTGCTGATGGCGCTCAAGGCGCGTTTTAAATTCGCCGCTGCGCCGTGCAAAAACGCTAATCTCTTCCGACGCGCTGGAGATTACCACTTCACTGATGCTTACTTCACTCATGATAAGTCCGCCTCCAGCAGCGTTAACTGTTCAGCCAGGTTTGCCAAGGTATCTGTAACTTGGTTTTCTGCATCCTCAATCTGGTCTCCGCCCTTATCGCTTATACGCTGTTGCACATACTTGTCGGTGGCGTCTTCGAACTTGCCCCAAGTCTCTAATAACTGTTGAAACGCCTCAAACTGCTCGCCATTGATGGCAAGGAGTTCTCTCATCAACATGTGCGAGTTATCGGCTGGCAACGTCAGTTTTTCCAGTTGTCTGATCAGTTTTTTCAGCTCTGGATCTTTCCAGCTCTTCAGCAACTTCAGCAGTACCGGTACAGTTTCACCCACTGGACGGGCGACGTCCGCGCTATTCGCCAGTTCGACTATCTCCTTCATGATGTCGCAGAGGTTCACCGCTGCCAGGCTGGCGCTGTTGCCGTCGCTCAGGCGTTCAGTGATGCTCTCTTGGGTCTTCAATAGCAGGGTGCGGTAGCCACCGAGCTTACTTTTGACTTCATGGATCTTGCCCGGTTGTTTGCCAGCGTCTGGCGGTTGTTTCTTAGACGCCTCCACCAGCATTAAGCCGTTAATAGCATACGGCTGAGCACCCGGTTTTTTCGCCGCCGTAAGCGCGATTAAACGCTCGCGACGTTTCTGATGCTCATCAATCACGGTATCGCGCGCCTGGGTTAAGAACTCATCCAGCAGTGGATGGTTGCTGTTTGCGACTTGCGGTTCCGTTAACAGTGCCTGCACCAGCGTGGCCGGGTGGGATGCCGATAATCCATCCTGCCCGAGGAATGCACCACTTAACTGCAGATCTTTGATGATACTGGAAAGCTCCTCGCGTTCTTCCTGCAGCACCTTGAGTTTTACTTCGTGCTCAATGCGATCCATAAAACTATGAAAGGCGGCGTAGTCGATCTCACTGCCGTCATAATCCCAACTCTGATAATGGTTGAAGTGCGCCATCGCCAGACAGGCGCTACGTAACTCGGGAGTATCTTCAAGCTTCACCAGCGGATGTGACTGATTCCCCACAAGCACGCCGGGCAAGTGGATCCTACCCTGAGTTTTTGCTGAACTGGCCATGAGAGAGGTCTGGATCAGCTCAGTTGACCAGTCGATACGGGCATTCAGCGCTTCCAAGAGCCACTTACGAATGTCGCGGGCTCTGGTTTGCTCGAGCGTCTTGCTCTGGTGCCATTTATCCAGCACGAGTTTCCATTCATCAAGTGGTGATGGTGGTTCCGGTACTGGTTCTGGTTCTGGTTCCGGTTTCGGTTTCGGTGGCGGTGGACCGCCACCCAACAGTACTACCGACTCCGGCAGACCAAACTCTTTACAGATGGCGGGCGTCAGACCTGCCAGGTTTGTACTATTTCCCCCCCAAACAGCCAGCAGTGAATTAATCCGCTCAGGCTGGCTGAGGCTTTCCAGGCGTACCCGCTGCTGTAATGCCGAGTTGCATACAATCTCAGCAAATTGTGACGGCGGGAACTGCTCGTCAAGATAACTCTGGCGATACTTTTTCAGTGGCTCGCGCAAAATTTCATGCAAAATATTACGCGGGATAAATACCAGGCCTTGCTCTTTAACTTTGCAGTGTCGTTCTACCAACTGCCCAATGGCTGCTGGGTTGAAGGGAAACAGCGGATGACCAATGCTACTGCTGCCAAAACTGGCCAGCGCTGGCGCAGCAGATTCGTTCTCCAGCACCTCCTGATCCTGCCATACCGGAATCTCCTGATAACACTGCGCGTCCTGCTGGTGGTGATAAGTTTCCAGCGCAGCAGCGCCGTGACGGGCAGCGTTGAGATAGCGGCCGCAAAAGTCAATAACGCGTTTTTTCAGCGCGACATCGTTTTCGCTGGCATGCTGCTGGATCACCCATTCGTAGCGGGCGCGGGTGCCTAGCGTATTACGTAGGCGCTTAAAGCTGTCGTGACCCTCAGTAACCGCAATAATCGATCTCAGAGTACATAAAACCTTTTTGCCGTCGTACTCATCTTCCTCTATCAGACAGGCGATCAGGACATCTTCAATCGCCGAGGTGGCGGTAAGATCTTCCACAAGAAGGATCAGGTCGCGACCTTCTGCCAGCAACTGTCGGCGGATCATACGCATCAGATCCTGGAAATTGGCCCGGTTAAAGCTAAACAGTTCGACGAAGGTGTCTTCTAACGCTTGGCTGCGCACCACGTTGACAACGCGAGCTGCTGCTTGCTTTTTTTCATCACTGGTAAGCAACTGTTGATTGCGCAGGTAGGGAAGCACTGTTGGTGAAACCTGCCTGAAGTCCAGTCCATTGAAGGTGAAGTCTTCCGCAGACATTTCATACCGCAAGTTGGCAATACTGTCGTCGTTAGCTCCCTGGCAGAAGCGCTGCGCAATATTGTGAAGACAGGCGCCATGAGCAGTGAAATACTGCGTCATCACGCTGTCAAAAAACAGCGCGGGCAGTCGGGATGATGCTGCGTGTTGTTGGATTTCTTCCAGCTGCTTTTTTCTGCTTTCTTCCAGCTGAATTTTTCCCATTTTCTCTTGGCGAAGCTCTTCAATGGCATCTGTATATGCTGCGTTTAGCGCTTGACGCAATTTAAGAGCAATATGTTCGGCGACGTTTTCGGGGATTAATTGCTTTCCAACTCCGTTAACCTTTTCACGAATACTCTGATACTCCTCGCCTTCAAGACCTTCTAGAATGGCGGTGAGTACACGTGGCAGAGAAGCATTTTTTGGGATGCGGATAATGTGGTATTTCGCATGATCTTCACGGCGTTTGAGCTGAGCATGAACCCAGCGTACCAGGTGGGATTTCCCCACGCCAGAAGCGCCAATTAGCGGCAGCGGGCGGTTATGTTCAAGCAGAAAGTCCAGCAGCGCCCCCTCTCCTACCTGCGTGACCTTACCACTTTGAAACTCAATGCGGTCGAGACGCATCGGTTCATGCACCGCCAGCAACTGGCTGTCGGCCAGTGACTCAGCCTCGGTTAGGATGCAGGCAGTAACGTTCTGCTCGCTGGGCCAGTAGCTCTGTAGTTGTGGCATTAGTGGACTCCCGCATCATTTAAGGTCAGATGGGTTACGGTACGCAGCACACTGCCGTTCCGGCCGGTTAACTGCATTGCGCCGCTGGCGTCAGACTCAGCCTTCATGTTGATTACTCCGGAAAGCTGAAGCCGCAGCAGCGCACGCGACAGCGAGGTGGAAAGGCGGTTAGGGCTAAGAGAGTGCCAGCCATGCAGACTGATACGCTCCTCGACCTGCTGGCGATAACTGCCACCATCTAGCACCGGGAGCGCCCGATTAAGACGTTGCAGCACTTCGCCGATGGAAAGCTGTTCGCCAACACGCATAAGGAACGGTAACTCTTCACGAATAGAATCGGTGGGGTCAATGGCGTAACTGTCGCGAGTGAGTTGTTGAGCAAAGCCCAGCCAACTGAGATAACCCGGAACGACAGCAATCTCATTACTGTTGATACGAAAATCAGGTATAAACGTGTTCACCAGCACTTCAAGGTTGCCCGATTTGATTTCTGTGTTCTGATAGACATCCAGCGCCAGCAGCAACGCAGCCAAAAGGGTAAGGTCGACGGCGCGTTCATCGCGTGAGCTCAGGTCACTGTTATTTTCCTGAGCCTGTAAACAGCGGCGTGCAGCCTGGCGCAGCGGCATACTTTTTGTGCTGAAATAGTTCGCGTTGAAACTGATTTGTGTTGTCTCTTCTACTTTTTCTTCCATCAGTAACCCCAAGTCCAGCCATGCTCTTAATTCCTGAGGCGCTTTACCACGTGCATTTTGTGAGTCGCCGGTTTGCAATGTTTCCGGTGCACAGAGCGCTATCAGTTTTTCACGCGGTAGTTGGTTCTTCGGGCTGGCTTTCAGCACCTGATAAAATGCGGCCAGCACGGCATACTGACTGCCACCATGGGCATTATTGATAATCGACACTGTCTAGTTTCCTTTGAAGTTGTTCGATGGTGATCCAATTGTGATTATCGAGAAGAACGTAATGCGCCCCGCCGGGATGGTGAGGATAGGGCATATCATGCGGGATCAGCGTCAGTTGTAATGGTGCTGGGTTTAACGGCGGCAGATAACCGTTGGCGCAGGACTCTTGCGTGGGAAGTACCAACTCTGCCAACTCGGCCATTACATCGTTATCCGGCGCAGGCTCATCACGTGCAGGCAATTCGTCACTCAACAAGATCAGGCGCTCGCCGCGCGGAATGGCGCTAAATATACTATGCAACAAGGCAGGATCTGCCCAGACGCGCTGGACAATGCCTCTATGATGCAGTTGCACCAGTAGCGTCGCGACGCGGTGATACCAGTTCTCACGTTCCCACTCATCGTCGTTAACTGGCGGATAGGTGATAAAGCAACTGGAGTAAGATAGGCCGCTGAGCGCCTGCCAGCGGCTCAACGCCTGCTGTGCCACCGACGCTGGCGGGTTAAGCAACAGCGGCGGTGGGCTCAGATAATTACTAGTAAGCGCCTGATTATCGCGACAGGCAGGGCAACCACCACAGGCGTGACCCGGAATAAATTCCGCCATGGAGTAGAGATCCACAAGTACCTCGCACAGCGGTCTGCTCAGTGGCGTATGCAGCCAGTTGATTAATGCATTATGGTTAGACCTTGCAGCTTGCAGCGTCTCTTCACGGGAGGGGATAATACGTGTTTTCCACAATTCTTCTCCGGTGTGGTGACTGCTCAGGATGCGTACTACCAGTGAGTTTCCGTTCTGTCGGATGATTTGCTCTTTTGCAGCTTCGTAGCGATTAACATTGGCAAAGTCTTTTTTGTCAGGCGGGTTTTGTAGGTCGGTATCCAGTTCCAGCACTCCTGCACGCACCATCATCAGTACGGTACGCAGGTTCCATAATTTATTTTGTTTGCTGCGGAAATTAAGGCCGCTATGGATCCTCTCTATATCAATACGATACAGGTTATCGCCCACCAATTCGGCACTGTCCCATAGACTTTTCCAGCGTTCCAGGCCCAACTCAAGACCAATCAACCTTTGTGAGGACAGATGTTCTGCCTGTTTGACATCCTGATGATTGTAAATTAGCAGTGAGGTGCAGGCATAGCCATCGCGTCCACCACGTCCCACTTCCTGGTAGAAGCGGTCCATGTTTTCCGGCACTGTGGCATGGATCACTGTGCGCACGTCGTTTTTATCCATACCTACGCCAAATGCCGAGGTCGCAATCATGATATCCAGCTGGTTTTTATCCCATTTTTCCAGCAGGCTTCGGCGTACGTCATTCGGCGTATCACCGGTAAATGTTGCCAAACGCTGATACCCCTGCAAACGCAACTGTTGCGCCCACTCTTCAGCTTCTTTCGGTCGCGTCACGTAGAGGATCAGCGGGCGTGGCGCATGAGCCAGCGATTGCAGCACCTTATCCCATTTGTCGCTGTGGTCTTTTGCCCGATAACACCAGTAAGCTGGTTCCGGGCGCAGATGGCTGGCATGGACTTCGCTCATCTCCTGATCGAAGGTATCGCGCAGGATTTTACGGCTGGCTTCGGTGATAGTCGCGCTCATCAGCAGTGTTGAGCACGGCGTAAGATTCGCTTCACGACTGATGCGCTTCAGCCCGCGGATTAAGCCACCAAGTTGCTGGAAATGCGGGCGAAAGCCGTTGCCCCAGCTGGCGACAATATGCGCTTCATCAACAATAACATGGCGCAGCCCTCCCTGTTTTGCTGCTTCAAATAAGGCGAACTGCAGGGAACTGCAGGTCGCTTCAGGAGAGGTGACGATCAGCCGCTGCTCACCCACACGGATACGCATGTACGTATCGTATTTATCCTGCGCCGGTAAGCCGCTATACCAGCCGGTGACCGATTCTGCTTTTTTCCCTGCTTCAATCAGCAACTTCCGGAAACGGCGAGCCAGTTCAAAAACTAGCGCTGTGGTCGGGGCAATCAGTACACAAAGTGCCCCGGGAGTTGGGGCTGTCAGAGCTAATGCTTGCGCTACCAGTGTTTTCCCGGTGCCAGTGGGCAAATTGACCAACAACGTACTGCCCGATGGGGCGAACAGAGCCCGGCGTACCGCATCGCGCTGGCCCGGTGCCTGATAGCTGATATAGCTGTCCTTCTTGAAGTAACGGCGCAGGACATAGTCCATCGGTACTCGAGTGTCCTGGCGGCAGAGTTGGTGCTGATCGCTGGCGAGAAAAGGCATGCCGTTTCCCTGCTCCAGCCACTGCGGACACCAAGCAGGGCCAGCGCTGAGCAGAAAGGTCTGACCTAGTCGTTGACAGTTAATACCGCTGGCTTCCCACTCCTCCTGTCTTGGCCAGCCAGGATGGCTGTCATCAGGGACGGTCAGTTCGTTATCGTTGTGGTGGGCATATTTTTCCCGGTACAGCCAGTCACGGATCAACGCCCGGCGGTCGAGGCGCCCGGCGGTCGCCTCCGGCAACAGGCACTCCCTCAATCTTGATGAAATACCATCATTATCAATAAGTTGTGCCAGATTCATCCGATTTGTGAGTCCTCATCCAATATGGCTTCTGATGCAATGATTAAGGCACGCGTCGCCAGGCAGGTCATTTTCGGCTGTGCAATACCCTGGCGCAGCGTCTGCCCCGTCTCCTGCTGGTTAGCATGATGCAGCACGGCGCTGCTTAGATAATGCTCCAGTCGGCTCAAGCTGAGAGCCTGTTGTGTGGCGAACTGTTCCACCGCCAGTCGCTGGGCTATGCTATAGCTATCGTTACACCAGGTGCGCCACTCTTTAGCGCTGATGCAATGGGAAATCTGCGCCCAGCGTTCCTCATTGAGATTTAGGTGGCGTCCGCCCTTATCCTTCGGTTTATAGTCTTCATTAAGTATCATCAACACCTCTGCGTTGGTGACCAGCTCGCCAGCCTGGTCCAGCCACAAGATAATGGTTTCAGGCGGCATCAGATGGTCGGCCAGCCGTTGCAGTGCTGGTGTATTGACTTCAGCTTCAATCAGAAAATCGTAGCGGAAAAAAATATTCTCATCGCCCATGCCGGGTGTGATGCGGATAACCGCGCTGGCAACACCGCGTTCTTCAAAATCCAGCATTTGTAGGATGGCATCATGGAAAGGTTCTCCCAAGCGAGCCGGGCGGATTTTACCCTGAGAGGTATCAGCCCGGTAGTAGCTAAGCGGCCAAGTCATGGGCGAACTTCCGCTAGATTGGTTGAGATCAAAGCCCAGCAGACAGTGTTTTTGTAGGCGCTGTGGGCTGACTAAGGTGCCCGTCCCTCGCTCACCAGGGTTGAAGCGATAGCTGAATATCGCTGGATCTTTCTCATCTGGAATAAAATCGAATTTCAGTACCTTACCTATCAGATTACGAGCGCAGCGGCGAAATTCCTCTTCATACTCATCGATATCTGCCAGTGCATCGGCATACTCTCTGGCTTCGATTATATCGCCATCAATTTGCAGCAGGACTTCCTGCATTTCGATTCGCTGCTTTTCCACCGTAAGGCGGCCATCTTCACCAGCCAGACGCGCGCTGAGTTGCATCATGCTCTCTTCACCCAGAGGGTAAAGATTGGAAATAAGCCGCTGTAATTCCTCATCAATCAGGTATTGCAGGCTTGCAATCGACTCTTCGAAGACATCGAACACTTCATTGAGAATAGTCAGCCACTGATTTTGCAGCCCCTCTGCTTCACTCACCAGCGCCATGCTGAGGATAGTAGTCGCACTCTCAGTCGCGCAGTAGCGATTCAAGCGGCCAAGACGCTGTTCCATACGGTTAGGCGACAGCAACAAGTCGTAATGCAGCGCTATCTTGCGCCCGCCGTGCAGATTGACACCTTCTTCAGCCCGGCGATCGCACACTAAGATCTGGCATTTGCTTCCCTTGCCAAAGCGCACTTCTTTGTCGGGGTTATGGCGCTGGATTTTGCCAATAAATGGTATCATCAGGTCGGTAAATACCTGGTCGGCTACCCATGGCTGGTCACAGAACACCACAATATAAGGGAGTTCTCTGACGTTACTATCCAGAAGTTTTTCCAATACTTCAATTAAGCGCTGGCGCTTGCTGTCACACTCCATTTTGCAGCGGTCTATCAACTCAAGCAGGATCTCCTTCTCGCCATCAAACAGCGGATGCTGCAACAGCGCGAGCTGTGAATCACTATAGAGAAAGCCCTGCGCGGCACCAGGTGACTCCTGCTGTAAGCGACAGTTTGCAAGCCGGGCCAGCAGTTCCGGCGTAGCGATAGCGGCTTCAAACAGTAACTGATAAATTGCCGCCAGCGTCGGGTCTTGTGGGTGCATCATTATTGCCGATTCGCGCCAGGCGATCATCATGTCGTTGCTGGCGTTCGCCGTGGTGTATTTTTTTAGTGATAGACCGGACAAACCAGGCATCAGGACACTAATGGCGGGATTGCTGCGGCGGTTGCGTAGCAGCCGGTGGTGCAGGCGGTAACGGTTACCAATGTAGTGGCGGATTTTATTGATCAGCAGATCACGCGCCTCACTCCGCAGCGGTTGCATCATATCTAAATGGGGAAGCAACTGTGAAGCCATCCCGTTTAGTACTTCATCCTCAGGAAACAACCTGGTCAACGCTTCCAGGTTCTCTTCCAGCGTCATGTTGTCGTTATCACAGTTAAACGCGTAGAACAGTGAACCTATTTCTTCGCGCTGCTGGATACGCTGCTGAAATTTCTGTAAGCCAGTGTCAGTCAGTGGGTAATTTTTAGCATCCAGCAGATGCAGCATGGCCAGGAAGTTCTTTTCATTGCCAGTTACGGGCGTCGCTGATAGCAACAGCAATTTTTCACTTTGCTGCGCCAAGTAGTTCACACTAGCGTAGCGCTGCTCGTGCTCTGCATCCCATGCCCAGGCACCGACCTGATGAGCTTCGTCAATCACCAGCATATCGGGGCGGAACGGCAGGAGGTCCTCTGTGCTGAAGGCGGCCATATCAATGATATGGATCGACTTATTAAGCAGTTCCTCCAGGTGAAAACGTGCAGAAAGTTCCTGCTGCCACTGGCGGTGCAGAACTCCGGGCGCCACAATCACCACGCAGTGGGTGAACTGATTTTCCGTGACGTGTTGACGCACGATCAGCCCAGCTTCGATGGTTTTTCCGAGGCCGACTTCATCAGCCAACAAATAACGTTGAATGGGATCAGATAACACCCGGCGTGCAACTGCTAACTGGTAAGGTTCAAGTTCAATACTGGACGACAGAGCAGAGGTAATCCCAGCGCATGCGTTTCGCTGTTTCAGCATCTGATGCTGATAAGCCAAGCGCGCGTCCTGCCAAAAGGGAGTATAAGTAATGCGCTCGGCCAGGAGGGCCGCAGCATCACTGATGGGGCGATCCCAGCGTACAAAGATGTCATTTATGATGACATCTTCCTGCTGTTTATTAGGAAAATGCAGACGTACACCACCGGGGACAACTCCAATAACACGAGCAATCTGCCAGCGGGCAAGTTCGTAGTCATAGTGATAAACCAGACTCTCCGTATAAAGTTCGGCTTTTTTAAGATATTTTACGTCGACAGTTTGCTCTATACCTTCATAATTTACGGGAGAGTCAAAATACTGAATAAGCGCATCATCATGGTTAATGCGAATAAGTCTGCCAATTCCATAAGGCGAGTCAACGAGGTCGCCTGCTTCAAGGGGCATATATCCATCCATATTTTAGCTGTGCGTAATAGAGCTTTTAAAGCTTATTGATTATTAGCTTTCTTTTTAAATTTTTATACGTTTAATATCACTGAATGCAAGGGCAATGCCATACACTGCTACCCATCCAGATGATTGTCAAGAAGGTCGCTCACGATTGCTAGTCTACTGAGACCAGAGGCATGCCAGTACGATTTATCACTCATCCACTGACTTTCAACACTCAGGTCCCGACAACGGCAAAAGTGCGAGACTCATGATTTGTAAGTTTTTTGAGCTTAAAGAGGTATCGTAAACCAGTTTAACGTTTGGTGATAGGATTGAAAACATGAAAGTTACCTTATTTTTGTACAGAATTTAAACTCCCATACCATATCCGGTAACTCTCATGTTGATATATCGACACTCGATACGCCTAATACCGATTAGGTTTTCACCCTTTTTTAAATTTCTGCATTAACAGCCTTAATATAATTCGTCACCAAGTAATCTGTGACCGACGATATATCCTTGGAAAGGTTCTGCATTTCATTCCATTTGCGAATAATAGGCTGACCGTCGATATCTTTACCCAAATTCCAGTTACCGCTGCTCCATGCACAGTACTGTTTAATTCGGTTCAATTCTACAACGAAACGAGTGATTGTGGGTATGTCCGTCCAGTCAGATTCACCACGATACTCCTGATGTACCTGATCGATCTCATCCATCAAACTGCCAAGAGAAAGTATCCCTACACCATGCAACAATCGAGAATTACGAGGCTTCTTATCCCAGTCGTCAGTAAAAACGATTTCAACAGCTGACCAGAAATTATTGAGCAATCTGACCATCTTACCTTCATCCCCCAATCCTGTAGCAGGATCACGGAAGCGATACAACGCGCCTTCCCGAAGGCTCGCATCGATCATTTTGATCATCGAATTATCGGCAATAACCCCATCCGGATTGGTCGCAGTTTTAATACGGCCGGCCAGCGGACCTTCACCAAAATTAAGGCGTTGGGTCAGCAGCGAAGGGAATTTACGTAACTGCAGATCAGAAGGCAGGCGTCCGTGTGTATGTGGTGCTAATTCGTACAGCAGCGTTTTGGGCAGCGGCTTGGTAGAATTGACCAGCATGAATTGCTCACGCTGTTCTTCAGCATCATTGGCAATAAATGCTGA
The DNA here is from genome assembly GCF_002307355.1 of Pectobacterium polaris. Classification (NCBI taxonomy): domain Bacteria; kingdom Pseudomonadati; phylum Pseudomonadota; class Gammaproteobacteria; order Enterobacterales; family Pectobacteriaceae; genus Pectobacterium; species Pectobacterium polaris. The sequence goes on from NZ_CP017481.1 coordinate 4,184,950, forward strand.
GACCGGCATCATAAAAGAATCAATCTCCGCATCTCGCAGAGCAGCTGTGCGTTGTTGTCCGTCCACAATAAAGCCAGGCTTCTCAAAATCCTTATCTTCGGAGAATGGGATCACGAGATACCCCATATCGCTGTTCTCTGATAGCGGCTCAAAACTCACACGCCTATCAAAAGCGATAATCACCGGATTAGGGATCATTGGGTTAGCACTCTCAATATAGCGCTGAATTTCGCGAATATGGTTACGTACTTCTGGACGTTGATAGCCAATCAGACTCTCCTCGCCGCGGCGAATACGAGATATCGCGGCGATTTTACTAATCTGCTTACCTTCTATCGCGAGGCTATAAAGCTGCCTCTCTTCCCCTTGTCTGATTCGCAAGGCAGGAACACGATATTCACTCATGACAATTCCTCTGAGCGTTGTGACAAAGTTCGCTGTAAGCGACTGTACAGCACCTGAATATTGTGGAAACCACGACGACGATTGCGTTCTGCGCCGCGGAAAATGATGACATTGATGCCGATGGCCTTGCAGATATTACACTGACACTTCTTCCATGGCCGCTCGGCCAATGTGCGTTCGTAGTCTAAACGTATTTTATCAGCTTCTTTCTCACCCGCATGAAGACGTTCATAGGCCAATACGGCCTCCAATGTTTGCGCAAGTGGCATGGAGCCTTTATCGTATTCAAACAGTGCATGCAGTGCATCTTTTTCCAAATGCCGCGCTATGTCTTGGTCAATCACGCCAGACTTAATTTTCCGGCTCAAACTTGGATTCGCATCAAACTGGGGAACACGCACAGCGGTATAGGCCGTCCCATCTGTCGTATGGTAGTTGTTCTTCCGATCCTTGAAAGCCTGTTGCAGCGGAGTAGTAGAATCGATACTTGTCACGCCCAATTGGATAAAGTCGACAAAGCTCTCTGGGCGGGCAATTCCCAGCAAGTGTACGCGAGTGTCATTCTTTAGTAAGGGTTTAATTTCTTCCAATGTTTCGAGGATCTGTACCGTTTTCAGTGGCACCATCCCCCCCATAGTGATATTTTTGTAACCCATTGCCAGTAGTGATTCTACCGACTGGCGGTAAGATGTTTTGCTCCATCCATGTGCAACACCAAATGCAGTGAAACAACTCTTTTGCGACTTGCTTAGAAACTCCTGAGCGAGAGTAAGCGTGATATCTTGGCGGCGGCGACATTCTGCCAACACTTCGCCACTAAATACCTCCCCAGGCTTCTCATAACCAAATACAATATGGTCTAGGGAAACGCCATAGTTAAAACGGGAAGTTTCGTAAAACTCGATAACTTCTTCTACTCTATATGGCGGCGCATCCTGATTGACGTAGGTGAATGCACCGCAATCGCCCATAGTTTCCATATCGTCTGGCAGTCGGAAAAAATGCTTCATACCATTACGGAAGTAACGTAAGCGTTGAGCGCGGGTATACTTACTCTCCCCGCCACCAAGGCCGTCAACTACCGCTTTAGAAACTAGCATGCCATCATAAGGACGAAAGAATACCTCATGTGGATAATGATCGTCACGCTGGCGAACGCGGTGTTCGTTTCGCGTTTCGCGGAAGAAGTCGAAACTAGGATCGATAAAATCCTGACTATCCGGGAAAAAATATTTTAGCTTCGACAACGTACTCTCCTGCAACGCCTTAAAAAACGGAGGATTCTATCATGAAAACCCAGCAAGTAGCATTAAGGTTTGCCATTAGACAGTGCCTTGAAAGCAGTGCGGAACCGTTTTTCCTCGAATGAATTGCCAGAATCACGAAACACACGCAGGGCATGTGTTGCACTGATACTAGGTTCTTGTTGCATAATCTCTAAAATAAAATAATTAACTTCTTCAGGACTACGTCGAATCCCTTTTTTTGCTTCACGTTCTGGTAATTCTTTTAACTTATCTGACAATTGTAGAGACAACTCATTTAAATCATTTAATTTTTTATCAGTGAATTCACCAACAATATATTTTGCCATACTAATATTAAGCATAAGCATATTACACCTCAACCAATGAGCCATATTTTTATTAGTTTTAAACAAATATCTCGCCAACCTATCATTAATTTTTTTCGAAGTTATAATCAACAACTGCTTTTTTGGACTAACCAGATATTCAAGACCATTAATAATATCTAACTCGATTGCATTAATATAATCGGGGGAACCACAAAAAATGTAATAGTCCTTCTTGTTTTCTTTCATTAATTCTGCAATAGATGTAGGGTGGCGAGGTTTTAAAAAAGATCTCTCGGATATTTCTTTCCACCATGTTCTATGGAAAGTTTTGCCTACATACTCGTGAGAGTACAAAGGTATAGATTCATCATATCCAACTGCAAACGTTGCTTTGTAAGGTACGATTTTATCTTTATAGTGCAGAAGTCCTAAACCGGCCGAAAGAATCCATAAATCAACAGGATATTTTTTTAAAATTGCTTTCGCCGTCGCCCAGTGACCACCTTTATAAAGGTCTACAGCGCATACAGTTGCAGATGTTGACATAGCCTCATTTAGAGCATTACACCAAGAACTCACCAGTACATTTGAAGGTATTCGTACTGAGGAATACTGAGCTAAACTCAATATATTATTGCCATCACTATTTTTGCCATTTGTGCAGGTTGTTATTAAGTGTATGTTTCTCACAATCGTTCTCCTGAAACTGTGTAGCCAAAGCTACCTCAGAAAAAGAGATGTTGCAAGAAACGAATTGATGCCCCGAGAAAATTTTCTCGAGGGCAAATCTCAATGAGATATATACTCGAAGAACTCATCTTGTGAATTCGAGCATTTATGACATCTTCTCAAGATTCCTTTCTTCTCCAGAGAAAGGCAAAAATTTCGACATAATTCAAGAAAACCTTCCGGAATATCATTTTTATGATTAGAAATCAAAGCTCTAGCAAGAGTGTCGTGACTAAAACCTCCAGTCGAATGCGATACAATCCTCATAGCAAGTTGGGTATCGAAAGTTTTCATCGTGCACCTCAGAGTAGTCGGCATGATACATTTATAAAAAAGTATTGATTGCTATTCAAGAATGCATTTCATCGTTAGCCCATTGGCATATCCAAATCTATAAAGCTACTTAGAGAAGTCATAAGGGCTTACTTCCCTCTCCCGGTTCGCATCAAGAAAATCAGCCCACCACTGCAACATCAACCGACGCTCATCCAGATGCTCCGCCTTATGGATATACGCAGCTCGGACGCCGTTACGTTCCTGATGACTCATCTGTCGCTCTACCGCATCCCTAGACCACAACCCTGACTCAATTAACGAACTACAGGCCATGGTGCGAAAGCCGTGACCGCACACTTCCGTTTTAGTGTTGTAGCCCATAGTTTGCAGCGCTTTGTTTACCGTTCCCTCACTGATAGGTTTTCGTGATGAGTGATCGCCAATGAAAACCAGCTCACAATGCCCACTCACCTCTCTGATCTTTTTAAGGATCTCCAGCGCCTGACGGCTTAATGGAACAAGATGTGGTGTGTGCATTTTTGAACCGCGTTCGGAGAATTTCACTCCAGGGATCGGTTCACGTTCAGGAGGAATCGTCCACAACGCTCGTTCAAAGTCGATTTCCGGCCAGCGAGCAAAACGGAGCTCGCTGGAACGAATGAAAATCAGTAGGGAGAGGTTAATAACCCACTTGGTAAATTCACGACCTTTGTAACCGTCAATGCGGCCAAGAAGTTCAGGCAAACGTTCAAGTTCTAATGCCGGGCGATGTTCAACTTTGCCTGGCATAATTGCCCTGCCATATCCTGCGCCGGATTGTAGTCAATCAGTCCATTTTGTACGGCATAGGTCATGATGGCGGTCACGCGTTGTTTTAAGCGCTTAGCCACTTCTAAACGTCCAGAGCGTTCAACGCATTTAATCGGTGTCAGCAAGTCGCTTGTTTTCAGACTTGCGATATGTGTGCTGCCGATGGCGGGGAAAATATTGTCGCTGAGACTTTTCAGGATACGTTCAGCATGGGATTCCGACCACTTCTTATTATCAGTATGCCAAGCGCGAGCCACAGCCTCGAAGGTTTGCTCATCATCTTGCTGCTGAGTTTTGACTGCTTTTTTATGCTCGTTAGGATCAACGCCAGCAGCAATAAGTTTTCGCGCTTCAGAAAGGGAAACCTCAGGGTAGACACCTAGCGCCAGCGTCTTTTCTTTGCCATCCGAACGATAGCGTAAGCGCCAATATTTAGACCCGTTGGTATGAGCCAGAAGAAACATACCGTTTCCATCGGTAAGTTTATAAGGCTTCTCTTCCGGTTTTGCTGAACGTACCTTGATGTCCGTGAGTGCCATAATGCTTTTCCTTCAATAAATGCGTTATTGAGGGTACAAGGATTTACCATACTGAAGTATACCCGCAATTGTACCCGCACAAGCAAGTTGATGTCAGTTGAATTGTGTTGACGTAGGAAGAGTATGGAATGAAGGGGAAGCCAGTAACACCGTGGATTTTAGGCAAAAAAATAGACGTCGGTTGACGTCTATTGATTTATCAATGGTGCCCGGGGCGGGACTTGAACCCGCACAGCGCGAACGCCGAGGGATTTTAAATCCCTTGTGTCTACCGATTTCACCACCCGGGCATAAATATTGGAGGCGCGTTCCGGAGTCGAACCGGACTAGACGGATTTGCAATCCGCTACATAACCGCTTTGTTAACGCGCCAAAATATTCAGGTCTTAGTGACCAACATCCGCAATTGCCGATGTTTTAAATTGGAGCGGGAAACGAGACTCGAACTCGCGACCCCGACCTTGGCAAGGTCGTGCTCTACCAACTGAGCTATTCCCGCAACACAGAACTCACTGATTATCTTAACTTCTTACAAACCAGCGTTGCTGTTGATGCGGTGCATTCTACTGACATGACGCAGTGAGTCAATAAAATTATCAAGCAGCCGTGTTCGTTTGCTGGTTTTTGCGGCGCTTCGATCAAGGTTCAAGCAGATCGTGTCTCGCAGCATTCAAATATTGAAACATGGACCAGAAAGTCAGTACTGCGGCGATGTACAACGCCACAACACCAATGCCTTCAACAATACTTTCCGGGCGCCATAGCAAAGCAAAAAGCGCCATCATCTGAGCCGTGGTTTTAACCTTCCCTATCCACGACACGGCAACGCTACTTCTCTTACCAATTTCAGCCATCCACTCGCGCAATGCTGAAATGATGATTTCCCGCGCGATCATTGTCGCTGCAGGCAGCGTAATCCACCAAGAATGATAGTATTCCGCAACCAGCACCAACGCGACAGCCACCATCACTTTATCCGCAACAGGATCGAGGAAGGCACCAAAACGCGTGGTCTGTTTCCAGCGGCGGGCGAGGAAACCATCAAACCAATCCGTTACGGCAGCAAACACGAAAATCAACGCGCAGAGCAGCGGTGCCCAGACGAATGGAAGATAAAACGCCAGCACGAAAAACGGAATAAGAGCAACACGAAACAGGGTAAGCAACGTCGGTATATTAAATTGCATAGCGCTTAGGTAACTATCTGGCTGGAGTGGATACTAAGAGTATGTTGCAACATTGTCCCTAGTGTTTCAATGCATGGAAGATTTTTTCTGCCAATGCATGCGAAATTCCTGGAACATTTGCAATCTCCTCAATACTGGCATTCATCAAAGGTTGCAGCCCTCCCATGTATTTCAACAGGGTTTGACGACGTTTAGGGCCGACACCTTCGATAAGCTCCAGCGTACTGGTATTTCTGACTTTTGCTCTCTTCTTACGATGTCCGCCAATGGCATGATCATGCGAATCATCGCGAATATGCTGGATAACGTGCAACGCGGGAGAATCAGGCGGTAGTGCCATACCCTCGCCCGTCGACTCAAAAAACAGCGTTTCCAGTCCGGCTTTACGATCGCTGCCTTTCGCGACACCAAGTAACAGAGGCTTGTTTTTATCCCATGATACTTGCAACGAGTCAAACACGGCCTGAGCCTGACCGAGCTGCCCTTTCCCGCCATCGATAACAATGACATCCGGTATTTTGCTGTCATCCAGCGCTTTACCATATCGGCGTCGGAGGACTTGCGCCATGGCGGCATAATCATCGCCTGGCGTAATGCCACTGATATTATAGCGGCGATATTCCGAACGTAACGGACCGTTGGCATCAAATACTACGCAGGATGCCACAGTCTGTTCCCCCATGGTATGACTGATGTCAAAACACTCCATTCGGTGGATTTCTGGCAACTGCAAGACGTTAGCTAACGCAGCCAAACGCTGGTGAATGGTGGACTGCTGAGACAGTTTTGTGACCAGCGCCGTGGCAGCATTTGTTCGCGCCAGTTTTAAATAACGAGCACGATCGCCACGGGGTTTGGTTTGAATCTGTACTTTTTTTCCCGCGACCGTTGTCAGAGATTCCGTCAGCAAATCTTTATCGGGCAGAGTGAAATCGAGCAGAATTTCTGTAGGAAGCGTTCGACCTAAGCTTCCCTGCAAATAGAATTGCCCGACAAACGTCTGCACGACTTCCCCCAATTCCGTACCGCCAGGTACTTTGGGGAAATAGCTGCGGCTGCCAAGCACTTTTCCCTGTCGGATGAACAGGACATAGACGCAGGCCATGCCAGCATCAAAAGCAACGCTGATCACATCCAGATCGTCGCCGTCGCCGGAAACAAATTGTTTTTCCGTCACCCGCCGAACCGCCTGGATCTGATCGCGAATCCGGGCTGCATCTTCAAAATGCAGATCGCGACTGGCCGCTTCCATTCGGGAAATGAGTTGATTCAGTACTTGCTGATCTTTGCCAGACAAAAACAGGCGAACATAGTCAACCTGCTGTTGATAATCCTCTTCGCTCACCAAACCGCTAACGCAAGGCCCGAGGCAGCGACCAATTTGATATTGCAGGCAGGGGCGAGAGCGATTGCGATAGACGCTATTTTCACACTGGCGCACCGGAAACAGTTTTTGCAGCAATATCAGCGTTTCACGTACGGCATTGCCGTTAGGAAACGGGCCGAAGTATTCGCCTTTTGCATGCTTAGCGCCGCGGTGAACAGCCAGACGTGGATGAGCATCGCCGCTCAGGAAAATCATGGGATAGGATTTATCGTCGCGCAACAAGACGTTATAACGCGGCTGATAAAGCTTGATGTAGTTGTGTTCCAGCAGTAAGGCTTCAGTTTCTGTGTGCGTGATCGTGACATCAATATACTTGATGCTTTTGACTAATGCCTCGGTTTTACGGCTGGCGACATGGCTGCGGAAATAACTGGCAAGTCGTTTTTTTAAGTCTTTTGCCTTACCGACGTAGATGACCGTATTACCGGCGTCATACATCCGGTAGACACCAGGCTGGCTCGTTACCGTTTTTAAAAATGCCGAAGCATCGAAACTCTCACTCACTACTTAACAATGTCTCCGCGGTAAAAAGCCCATGCTTGATAGCCAGATGGGTCAGCTCTACGTCGCCGTTGATATTCAGCTTACTGAACATACGGTAGCGATAGCTGTTCACTGTTTTAGGGCTAAGATTGAGCTGATCTGAAATTTCAGTCACTTTCTGTCCCTTCGTTATCATTAGCATAATCTGTAATTCGCGTTCAGACAAACACTCAAGCGGCGCATCCGTCTGCGGCTCTAACTGACTTAGTGCCATCTGTTGAGCAATATCAGAAGCAATATACCGTTTACCAGCATGCACAGCGCGAATGGCGGAGATCACTTCCTGAGGGGCGGCAGCTTTACTCACATATCCCGCAGCACCGGCCTGCATCACTTTAGCGGGCAACGGATTCTCAGTATAAATAGTGAGCATGATGACTTTTATATCTGGCGTAAAACGCAGGATCTTGCGCGTTGCTTCAAGCCCACCGATACCCGGCATACTCATGTCCATCAGGACAACATCCACATCATTGCTTCGGCACCATTTGACGGCATCTTCACCGCAGCATGCCTCACCAACCACTTTCAGACCTTTGATATCGTCAAGAATGCGTCGTATCCCTGCCCGCACCAGTTCATGGTCATCAACAAGAAAAACGCTAATCAAAGAATAATTCTCCAAAAAAGGGAGTAACACTTACATAAAAAGTTGCTTGCAGGTGATACTACGTTGGTTTCAAAAAATAATGAACACAGACTTATATGAATATCTATTTTAAAATATGCCGAGAAGGAATAAAGCGCATTCCCGATCATAACAATATATCGTTAACCTGATGGTGTATGCTGATCACATTCTTAACATTTCAAATACGCCACACAGTATAAACACTTCACTGGCACAAAATGTATAAAAAACAAGGCAAATCAAATGGCATGCAATTGGCTTTACATCTTGATTGTCAATAAAAAGTCACTATTGTAATCAGGATGTGATTAGAAATTTTATCATCGTCTGCCACTGTATTATACAAATAATATATTCAGTGAAAAACGTCCATAGTGAACATCATATGTATTAAACGAAACACATCTATAGCCTTTACCACAAAAAAACATCCAAAATATAGACGCTATTTATATAAGTTAAATGCATAAAAAACAGTCACTAAAATGGCTTTATCCGCGAATAATATCAATCCACAATATGCTTTATGTTATACTCCCGCCCATCTGGTTTTGCCTGTCGCGTCAGCGGTAACGCCCGCAGCAGGCGAAGGAAAACATCTTTTTCTTGTTGAGGAGAAAACATGAGCAACGCAGATTTTTCTACTGCTGCATCCGCTGAAACACTGGCCCACGAGGTTACCTGCCTGAAGGCTATGGTTACGCTGTTATTAAAAGCAATCGGCCAGGCAGATGCCGGTAAAGTTATCATCAATATGGAAAGATATATTGCTCAATTGGAAGATGCCGAGCAAGCCGCTGTTTTTGATAACACGATTAAACAAATCAAAACCAGCTACCGTAAATAGCACTATTTGCTACACCGCCATCTTAATAATTTGATCTGGCGGTGTAGTAGTATTTAGTATTGCCTTCCTAATTTAAAAAATAGAGACGCCAGTCTATTTATTTCCGATACTGATGAGTTTCAAAAGCAGCGCCTCTTCTTTCTTTTTATAAAGCGTTAATTCCATCACCAGCGCTTTATCCAGGAACTGTTTTCTGGAAAGTGCTTTTCTTTCATCAACCAGTTCCCTCAGCTCGGTGAAGCATTCATTTATTTTGTACTCTTTTGAACTTTCCGTACAAATTATCTCATGGATTGCCTGGCTCAGTTCAGACAATGAGATAACCGATTTTGGATCCTGGTGACTTTTTTCTATGACAGCCAGTAATTTTTCGAATCCCATATGAACCTCCGAAATCAAGCAGAAACTTGCTTATGGCTAACCAGGAAACTCCAGCTACCTCTAAACGCCGCCCCAGTGGATATGAACACAACCCTGTGCAAACAACTCGTCACATCATAAACGATCTGTCAACGATTCCATCGGTTAAGCATAGCACCTTCTCGCCACTCTTCAGGACGTATGAGGCACATTCTCGCCATCAAAAGTGATAACGTTCAGCGATATCATCAACCATCTTATCTATCCACTTAGCGTTAACGCGTTATATGAATAAAAATATGCTAGGAAATGTCACATTTATTAAGCAAGGGAGATCGTGATGAGAGTGAGATGAATAAAGCAAAAGAGAGTATAAATTAATGCAGAAAATACGATTAACGTTAAAAAAAATATAATTAAAAATAAATTAACCAAAGAAAACAAAATAATAACAAACTGAAATAAAAATCGTAAGCCATTGAAATTGTTGGTGGGTCGTGCAGGGTTCGAACCTGCGACCAATTGATTAAGAGTCAACTGCTCTACCGACTGAGCTAACGACCCAACGGGGAGGATTATTCTCCTCCCCGGCGCGCCTGTCAAACACTTCATATTAATTTTTTATGCGTGATAATAGCATTGTTAGCGATTGGTAATTTTGTTAACCTGCTCAACCTATTTATCTCTGCCTCTCATCGTTTTATATCCTCTTCATTTTAGGGCGAAAAACATACAGCATCACCTTACATCATTATCTGCCCTCTTTATGCCTGGCTATCTCAGACATCCGCTGTAATAAGTACTGCGGTTGCGCTATCTTATTTGTTTAGATTTTCGCAAACGAGAGCCGCCAAAGAGCTCAAAAAAACATCACAGACAGAAACAGGAAAGTGTACTTACATGGTCGAACAATCAAAAGAAGCCGCAGACCTTGCCTCTGAACAGGGAGAGGGACTGCAACGGAATCTGACTAATCGTCATATTCAGCTCATCGCCATTGGCGGAGCAATCGGTACTGGGTTATTCATGGGCTCGGGCAAAACAATCAGCATGGCGGGTCCTTCGATCATCTTCGTTTATATGATCATTGGCTTTATGCTGTTTTTTGTCATGCGCGCAATGGGGGAACTATTACTCTCCAACCTCAACTATAAGTCATTCAGCGATTTCGCTGCTGATCTCCTTGGGCCATGGGCGGGTTTCTTTACTGGCTGGACTTATTGGTTCTGCTGGGTCGTAACCGGGATCGCCGATGTCGTAGCCATTAGTGCCTACTCGCAGTTCTGGTTCCCTGATTTATCGCAGTGGGTCTCTTCGCTGCTTTGCGTTCTGCTATTACTGACGCTAAATCTGGCAACCGTGAAGCTGTTTGGCGAGATGGAGTTCTGGTTCGCGATGATCAAAATTGTCGCTATCGTTGCGTTAATCGTGGTCGGTGTCGCGCTGGTGATGATGCAATTCTCTTCCCCATCAGGAAACGTCGCCTCTTTTACCAACCTCTGGAATGACGGTGGCATGTTCCCTAAAGGGATAAGCGGTTTCTTCGCCGGATTCCAGATCGCCGTATTCGCATTTGTCGGTATCGAGCTGGTTGGTACCACTGCCGCTGAAACTAAAAATCCGAAAGTCGTGCTGCCCCGCGCAATTAACGCCATCCCGATTCGCATCATCATGTTTTATGTTTTTGCATTAGTCATGATTATGTCCGTCACCCCGTGGGCGGCAATTACGGCGGATCGCAGTCCTTTCGTGGAAATGTTCGTACTGGTTGGCCTACCTGCAGCCGCCAGTATGATCAACTTTGTTGTCCTGACGTCGGCGGCATCCTCAGCCAATAGCGGCGTATTCTCCACCAGCCGCATGCTCTTTGGCCTGGCGAAACAAGGTGATGCGCCGAAAAGTTTCGGTAGGCTCTCTAAACGCGCGGTTCCTTCGACTGGGTTGATGTTTTCCTGCATTTGTTTGCTTTCGGGCGTGGTGCTGATCTACCTGATTCCGAACGTGATGACGGTCTTTACGCTGGTGACCACTGTCTCCGCGATTTTATTCATGTTCATCTGGAGCATCATCCTGTGCTCTTACCTGACATACCGTAAAAAGCGCCCTCAGCTACATGCCGAATCATCCTATAAAATGCCGTTGGGTATTTTCATGTGCTGGATATGCCTGGCCTTTTTCGCTTTTGTTATTGTACTGTTAACATTACAGCCAGATACACGGCAGGCGCTTATTGTCACGCCGCTGTGGTTTATTGTTCTGGCTATTGCTTATCAGTTTATTCGTCGGAAGAAGCAGGCTGTTGATGTGAAGTAAAAGGTATAAACGCAAGAAAGGCGCGGACAAACGTCGGCGCCTTCAATTTTTTTCAGCAAAATCACGCATAGCACAAGTATTCTCTATTATTGGATATAAACAATTCTCAATTGGATATACGAAAATTAATATGCGAACAATTAATGTCGTCACCATTGATATATAAGAAAGTTATTCCCGCAATGAAACGGTTGTGATTCGATTGATGTTTTTTGCCAATAGTTCGAAAGCTAAGTAATTATGGTCATCCTTCCGCTGTGAGGCATCAGCAACCACACCTTCTATTTTTCTGTTTAACTCATTGATTTTACTGTCATCAAGTGTTGAAACAATAGCGGAAATAAGCATCTCTAACGATTCAACCTTCGCATTAAGCGCTTTTTCTCCAACTTCTTTTTCTGCCAACTTTATTAAAAGATGAGAGAGGATATTATTCATTTGAACTCCTTAATCAAAAAAATAACCGTCATACACCCATAAGGCAACACCTGTTCTTGGTGCACAGGATTAGAGAAAACATAACGAAGATTAATGTAACACTGTGAATGGCCTGACCGCTAGTGTCTATTACCATTTTAAGGAAATCATATTCACACGGCAGCAATAAAATGAAGTTGCAGATAAATAAACCAAATAAATAAAAAAACTAAAAAACCATTTTATTTTTAAGAGCAAAAATCTCTGTTTTGAGGAAGATCGATAAGGCTATGAATTGTGATGATCTTCACAAAATAAATAAGAAAGAGCACCGTTTTGATAGAACATCTGACACAAAGTCTGATTAGTAGCCAGCCATCGGGAAATGGCTGGCTCTATGGCTAACGCTTAGGCACTCATTGATTGCCGTGCGCCACTCACCGCATCCTTTGCCTGTTCGCACTGTGACAATATCGTCTGTGCATGAGAATAAAGAATTTTCCCCGCCTCAGTGGGCGTCACACCACGCCGACTCCGTACCAGCAGCTGTTTTTCGAGTTCACTCTCCAGCGTCGCGACCTGCTGGCTCAGCGCCGGTTGTGCAATATGCAACAACTCAGCAGCCTGTGTCAGGCTACCGATATCAACGATTTTCACAAAATACTTGAGCCGTCTAAGATTCATGTCTGCCTCCTGAGTAGTTACCCTAAAGAGGTAGCAAAAAGCGCGCCATATTATGTCTCTATGTCTAAGAAAAAGTGATACCTCATTGATAAGACACAGGTAAAATAAGGAAAAGCAATGATTCTGCTAACCAACGCCTCCGATTTTGTCTGGGAAACTTGTCATCAAGCCAATGCCAACCTGCACCATCTTAAAGCAGTCCCTGCTATTTTAGAGTGCAAGCCTGCCCGTTAATCAGCGCATTTTATTGCTTTCCAGTGCTCAACTTGAGCAATAATTTCAATATGTTGGTTATTAGTTCGGCAATCAAACGCACCAAGCGATAACAGCCTTTGACAAGCTGAAACACTCCCGCTATTATCCGTCGCACTTAACCGATTCCTCTGTAGTTCAGTCGGTAGAACGGCGGACTGTTAATCCGTATGTCACTGGTTCGAGTCCAGTCAGAGGAGCCAAATTTAGAAAATCCCGCTTAAGGAAACTTAAGCGGGATTTTTGTTTTTATCACTTTATTCAATGCCTTCACGTGCAAAAGTCTTTCCGGTACACATTCTGCTTTTCCTTCGCATCGGAAGAATATGGTGGTCAGATTCGGGGTCACGTTGGTTCGATGACGGAGTGACCCCAAAAAATCTCTTAGCGACGGTCTCGTAACAACTGTCTCGTAAAAACGCAAAAAACCACAGCGCCCAGACCTTCTGATAACCCCTAAAACTGTCCGACTCACACGGGCTGTACCTTTAAGTTAAACCACAGCTCAATAGACCTTCTGTTGCCGTTGAGGCCGGAGTGAATACCTGATATTCATCCGGCAGTTTTGAATGAAAAGACCTCATCAAACACCAGCCAAGGTAACAAAAATGCGACATCACTCTATAGCCAGCTTTACCAGAGTAACCGTCATTACTGCATTGTTTGGTCTCACCTTCTCTTCCATCGCCGCACCACCGAATGCTTCACTACAACATGCTTCACTACAACACCAGCAATTCGACGGCCTGATCAGAGAGCCGCTTTCGTTGCAGGTCACGCTGGATAATGGCAAGCCCGCCATACTCGATGCATTTGTCACGCGGCCAGTCAGCCAGACAACACTCCCTGTGGTCGTGATCACGAATGGAACCGTAGGTACTGCCGAATTTGATCGCTGGGAAATGAACCCAAACCGCGCATCGTCGACAGCGCTTGCCTTTGCACGCCACGGTTATGCTGCGGTTACCGTCCTGCGGGAGGGATACGGTTATTCAAGCGGCGGAGCTGAGTATTTAGGCGGTTCCTGTAAGCAGCCGCTGCATAAGCTGGCAGGTGAAAAAGACACCCGAGATATGCTGGCCGCGCTTGCGGCAATAAGACGCCAGCCCTGGGCCTCTCAGGATAAAGCGGTGCTGGCCGGTATGTCCGCAGGCGGCTTTGCCGTGCTGGCAACCAGCGCGGTTAACCCACCCGGCGTTCAGGCTATCATCAATTTTGACGGAGGCCGGGGTTCCATCGACGGCAAATCACTTTGTGATAGATCCGGTTTGATTAACGCATTCACCACGTATGGCCTCACGGCACGCATCCCCTCTCTGTGGCTCTATTCCAGCAATGATCAATCGTTCAGCCCGGAAATGGGCAGAGCCTTTTCTGAGGCCTATCGCAGCGGAGGAGGTAAAGCGGAATTTATTGAAATGCCTGCGTTTGGCAAGAATGGACACGTCTTTATGGATACCGCTCCAGAAAGTTTCTGGTGGAAAACCGTGGCTGGCTTCCTTGCACAGCAACACTTGCCATACGAGGAAGTCGTCACCTTACCAGTAATGCATCTTGCCTCCCCCGCAAACCTTAATAACAGCGCAGGCAAAAAGGCGTTCAAAAAATACGAAGCGGCGCGGCTTTATGAAAAAGCGTTTGCGACAGGCAAGGACGGAGCATGGGGAACGGCATACTGGGCGCGAACTGGTCGTGAGGCCGCTGCGGCAGCCGTCAAAAGCTGTGAAACATTCCAGCGCAAAGGGGCAGCCAGTTGCACGGTCTATGCCATCAATGATGAGGTTGTCGCAAAGTAGATCTGTCATGGCATCGGGAACCCCTTCGGGGGTTCCGCATCGAGTTAATTAAGCAGGTTTTTTTACAGCATTACGCCTTTGAGCGCCCATTTGCTCTCGTCTGTGAGCCGCTGAGAAACAATATCAGCGCTATCAGACAGGCTGTCGCCTGTATACCGCCCAGCGTTGTGACCGCGGGAAACGTCAGTACCGAGCCCAGCCAGGTTGTTATCGCCGCCATTCCCATCGTCAAAAAGCCAAGCAGCGCGGATGCCAAGCCTGCTTCTTTCCCGAAAGGTCCCATCGTAATGGCTGTTCCCAGTGGATTGGCTAAGCCCATTCCCCAGAGAAATACGATCATCGACAAGGTATACCCACTCAGACTTGGCGCTTCTGGCCCAAGCAGGAGCAAGCACCCACCGGCTAACGCGGTAGCGAGCCCCACCGACGCAATCCTTCTCGGGCCATAACGGCGAGCCAGTCGCGGCGCGGCCATTCCAGCACCAAAGACCACGAACACGGTGGAGGCAAAATAGAACCCAGCTTGTAGTGAAGATAGACCGATCCCACTCATCAGAATCGCAGGTGCAGCCCCGAAAGAGGCAAACAAGCCGCTCATCAACAGACTCATCGACAGTGCCGGAAGGATAAATTTCCCATCCACAACCAGCTTGCCGTACGCCACGATGACGCTCGAAAGGGAGTTCGGTGCGCGACGCTCAGCGGGATGCGTTTCCCCCAGCCCATTAGCATAGAAGACGGCGATGACAAAAGCGGCCAGCCCCACCAATATAAAGATCGCTCGCCACCCCAATGTGATCGTCAATACGCTCCCCACCAGCGGTGAAAATCCGGGGGCCGCCGCTGTTGCGATCATCGTCAGCGATAGCGCTCGCGCCAGCGTTTCACCGTCAAACAGATCGCGTGCAATTGCGCGTGCTAACACTGCCGCCGCGCAGATGCCCAGCGCCTGAATCACTCTTCCAACGATCAGCGTTTCAAACGAACCGGCTAAACCACCGACTACCGTACCCACGATGAATAGCGAGAGGCCGCCCAATACCAGTTTCTTGCGTCCGTAGCGGTCCGACAACGGCCCGACGACCAGTTGAGCTAGCGAGAAAGTGATAAAAAAGCAGGAGAGTGTTAACCCCAGTTCACGCGCCGACGCCCCAAGCTGCTCCCCAATATCGGGAAATGCCGGAAGAATGATATTGGTAGACAGTATGCTAATAGCCGAAAGGCCAGCCAATAACGCGACTATTTTTCCGGTCAGTCGCGGGCCTTCGGAGGAATGGGGTTTTGCCATCATTCCAGCGGATGTACTTTCAGTACTCATGGTAACCTCAACGGCGGTGACTGGCGTGGGAATACGTTCCACGCCAGCAGGCGGGATGGCTCTCGCCACACGGTGTACTGTGTCGCGAGGGCTTGTCATACGGATTGCGGCTTATACCGATACGGGTTTATCGATATGCGTCTGATTATCAGGGCGTATTTTGAACCAGATGGCATACATCGCCGGCAGGAAGACCAGCGTCATGATGGTTCCCCCTAACGTCCCGCCAATCAGCGTGTACGCCAGCGTGCCCCAGAAGACGGAATGGGTAAGCGGAATAAACGCCAGAATCGCCGCCATCGCCGTCAGCAACACGGGCCGGGCTCGCTGCACCGTTGCTTCCACCACCGCATGGAACGGATCGAGTCCTTCCTTCTCGTTATGGTGGATTTGTCCGATCAGTATCAGCGTGTTACGCATCAGGATGCCCGATAGCGCGATCAGTCCGACAAGCGCATTAATACCAAACGGCTGGTTGAAGAGCAGTAGCGTTGGCACCACGCCAATCAGCCCCAGCGGTGCGGTGAGGAAGACCATCACCATCGCCGACATTGAGCGCACCTGTAGGATGATGATCAACAGCGTGATGGCAATCATGATAGGAAACAGCGGTGCCATTGCTTTGGTCGCTTTTGCCGATTCTTCGATCGAGCCTGCCTGCTCAATACGGTATCCGGCGGGCAGCGTATCAATGATGGGCTGCAATGATTTCACAATGGCCGCGGACACATCCGGTGGCTGCAACGTTTCGGCGATGTCACCACGAACGGTAATCGTCGGTGTGCGGTCCCGACGCCGAAGCACAGGATCTTCCATTCGTACCTCGACCTCACCGATCTGCGACAGAGGAATACGTTGGCCAGCCGCTCCAACTAACGTAAAGCCTTCTATTTTGGCGGGATCGCGGCGAATATCCCCTGCGGCGCGCCCCACGACCTGCACAGAACGAATGTCTTCACGCACAGACGTAATCGGGACGCCAGAGAGCAGGAACTGGAGTTGCTGAGCCACCGTGCTTGATGTTAGCCCTACGGATTGCAGCCGATCCTGATCCAACGTGAAATGCAGCGTCGGTACCCGCGGGCCCCAGTCGGTATTGACCGTCCTCATCATCGGGCTGGCCTGCATCACCGTTTTCACTTTATCGGCAATCTCACGCAAGGTGGCAGGATCCGGCCCCATGACGCGGTAGGCAACAGGAAAAGGTGAATACGGGCCAAACACCAGTTGCGTCACGCGGACACGCGCTTCAGGCGCTAGCCCACCAGCCGCGGCTTCACGGATACGGAATTTAAGCGCCTCACGCGCTTCCTGACTGTCCGTCAGCACGACAATCTTCGCAAACGACGGGTCGGGTAACTCAGGTGCCATCGCCAAATAAAAACGCGGTGAGCCCTGCCCGATATAGGACGTGACGATTTTTGCTTCGTCCTGTTGTTTCAGCCAGTCTTCGATCTTCGCCGTCGTGATACTGGTCTGTTCAATGGACGTGCCATAAGGCATCTGCACCTCCACCAGCACTTCAGGACGATCGGACGTTGGGAAGAATTGTTTCTTGACCATCCCCATCCCGAGAATAGCCACAACAAACAAGACGATAACGGTGCTGGCAACCATCCATTTCCGCGCGATAACACGCGTCAATAAGCGGCGAAATTGGTTGTAATGGCGGGTGTCATAGATAGCGGCATGTCCCCCCTCCACGGTTTTGATTTCCGGCAGCATCTTCACGCCTAAATAAGGTGTAAAGACCACCGCAACCACCCAGGAAGCAATCAGGGCAATGCCGACTATCCAGAACATGTTGCTGGTGTACTCACCGGCGGTGGACTGCGCGAAACCGTTAGGCATGAACCCGACGGCGGTTACCAGCGTACCAGCCAGCATCGGGGCAGCCGTATGGCTCCAGGCATAGGCTGAGGCTTTTATTCGGCCATAGCCCTCCTCCATTTTCACCACCATCATCTCGATGGCAATAATAGCGTCATCCACCAACAGCCCCAGCGCCAGAATCAGCGATCCTAATGTAATGCGATCGAAATTCTTACCGGACGCTTCCATCACGACGAAAACAATCGCCAGCGTCAAGGGTACCGCTGCCGCGACAACAACCCCCACACGCCAGCCCATGCTGACGAAACACACTGCCATCACCACCAGCAATGCGACGAAGAATTTGATCATGAATTCATCAACGGACGAGCTAATGTTCACCGATTGATCGGTAACCTTCGACAGCGTCATCCCCAGCGGCATGCCTTCATTGATCTTGGTGGTCTCCGCATCCAGCGCTTTCCCCAACGTTAAACCGTTCCACCCCTCACGCATCACCACTCCCAGCAACAGCGCTGGCTCGCCTTGATTACGGACTAAAAAGGTCGCGGGATCTTCATAGCCACGGCTAACCGTCGCCACATCCGACAGTTTTAGTGTTCTGCCCTGTGCGACAATCGGCGTGTTGCGAATTTTCTCCAGCGTGTCGAAGGCGCCGTCCAAACGAAGAAAGACCTGCGGGCCGTCTGTTTCAATCGAACCAGCAGGCGTCAGTACATTTTGGTTGTTCAGCGCAGAGAAAATGTCCTGAGGAGAAATCCCCAGCGTCGCCAGTCGGTCATGCGAGAACGACACAAAGATCCGTTCAGACTGCTCCCCGATAATATTGACCTTCTTCACGCCCGGCACATGCAACAGACGCTGACGCAACGATTCGGCATCGCGAACCAACAAACGCTGGGGCTCGCCTTTCGCCTTCAGCGCAAAGAGCGCAAACGTCACATCCGAGAACTCATCGTTGACCATCGGCCCAATAACGCCCGCCGGCAGGTTTTTGGCTTCATCGCCGAGCTTTTTACGCGCCTGATAGAACTCCTCCTGTACCTGCGAAGGCGGCGTACTATCGAGCAGCGACAGCATGGTGAAGGAGAGTCCCGGACGCGTGTAGGTTTCTGAGCGGTCGTACCACTTCAGTTCCTGCATCCGCTTTTCTAACGGTTCGGCCACCTGATCCTGCATTTCCTGAGCAGTCGCCCCCGGCCATGCGGAGATAATGGTCATCTGTTTGACGGTGAACGGTGGATCTTCTGCCCGCCCCAGTTCGAAGAACGAGAGAATACCGGCCACGGTAATCAGGATAATAAGGAAGAGTGTGATGGCGCGTTCGCGCACCGCGAGCGCCGAAAGGTTGAAGCGTGGCTCACTCATGGTCGATTCCCCGCCGTGTCGGCAGCACGCGACTCTGCCATGCGGATCGCTTCGCCTTCATGCAGCAGATGCGCGCCCAAAGCCACAATCTGTTCACCGGGCTGTAGGCCGCCAGTGACTCTTGCCGTGTCATCACCTAACCCAAGCACGCTGACGGGATGCCACGACACCTTCATGGGCTCACCAGAAATACTCCATATGCCCGGCCCTTTCCCCGCATCATAAAGCGCGGCGATAGGCACCTGAAGAACCTTCTCAGATAGCTTATCTTCTGCAATATTGAGTGTGACGGTGGAACCGAGCGGCGCGTTCGCCAGCGCGCCTTCAAGAACATAGCGTGCTTCAAACGTGCGGGTCTGAGGATCGGCAGCGTCGGACAGCAGCCGCAGTTTCACGGGAATGGCAGGATGACCAGAGCCGTATCGCATCGCCATGGCTTCGCTCCCAACCACGGGGCGTAGCGTCTCAGGCAAATGTACGACAGCTTCCCGTTGTCCCGCACGCGCCAGCCGGATAACAGGCTGCCCGGCACTGACCACCTGCCCCGGTTCAGCCAGCGTATCGACCACTACGCCATCGGCGTCAGCCATCAAAACGGCATACCCCGTCGCATTGCGTGCCACATCGGCCTGAGCCTGTGCGGCGCTCAGTTCCGCTTTCGCCGTCTCGGCAGTTGCCTTGATCTGATCGTACGCTGACGCGGAGATGGCACCTGCGGCAACCAGACCTCGATAGCGTGCTTCATCATCGGTAGCCTGCTTGGCACGAGCCCGCGCAGCGGTAACCGCCTGCTGTTGGGCTTGTGCTTGTAAACTGAGATCGATGGGGTCCAAACGCATCAAAGGCTGACCACGTTTGACGCTTTCGCCGGTATCGACCAGACGTTCAAGTATTTTGCCTTGCACCCGAAAACCAAGGTCGCTTTGAATGCGGGCAACAACGACGCCAGTAAACGAACGCGACGTCTCGGCGGCACTCACCACGGTAGCCGTTCTCACTAAAGGAGGCTGATTGCGTGGATCGTCAATATTGGTAGCGTCGCCGCACGCCACCAGGGCGAGAGGCAACAAGCAAACAGCAAGAGTGGTGGATTTGAGCCGAAGCATGGGTTCCCTTCTTAAATGAACAGGACAGAAACCGCATTCTCCAACTAGTGACCAATATTGTCAATGGTCACTTTTTTAAGGTGACAGGCTACGCAATATCAACGACGACAGTAACACCGCAGCAGACGCCGCCTCATCCAGGTTGTATTGCAGTTGGGCGGGGACGATGTAAGGGCGCATGACCAGATAGACAGCATCCGCCGCCTCATCCAGTGGCGTCTTGCGTTCGAACTCCCCAGACTGCCGTCCCTCCAGAAGAATTTGCTGAATAAGCTGGCGTAGTCTTTCTTCATGTGCCGCTGCCGAAGGCCACCGATCGCGGCTGGCGACAGCAGCAATATCGTATAGCTTACGATCGTGAAAAAATAAGTCACTGCCCGCTTCCGTCAAGGATCTAAACAGGCGTCTCAGTTTTTCTGATGCCGTTGGTGCATCGGCAATCGCTGAATTGACAATATCCATAATCATCGCCAGTCGGCTGGCACAGATCACCTCGCCAATCGCCTGCTTGGAATCAAAAAATTTGTAGATATATGCCTTAGAAAAACCAATCGCCTTGGCTAAATCAGACACCGTTGTCTTTTCATATCCAAAGTGTCCGAAGTGCGCTTTGGCCGCTTCCACGACCTGATCTCGAACGCTATGGTCCGACGGCCCGCGTGGGGGATGTGTATTCGTATGTTTAGTCATTTTTGAAGCTTAGCTCACCGAGCCCTGATTGACAACAAGTGACCAATTGGTAATATGGTCACCACTTTTTGACTCAAGGAATTCCTATGTTATCCCTCCGTACCCTTTCCTTGGTTGTGACCACGAGCTTAATGGCAGGTTGCGCCGTTGGGCCGGATTATCACCGCCCAGATGCGCCGCTATCGGCGCGTTATCAAACGCAATCCGCCGCAGAACGATCTGTCACAAAGGCAGGGAACGCGACCCAGGCTGCCGACGTGGCGGTCTGGTGGGAAAGCTTCAATGATCCCTTACTGAGCGAGTTAGTTTCAAGTGCGCTCGCACAGAATCTTGATTTGGCCCAGGCGTCCGCACGCATGAGTCAGGCACAAGCGGGGCTTGGCGCAGCAACGGCGGCGCTGCTGCCATCGGGCAATATCAGCGGACAAAGCGCTCGCGCCTATCAGTCGATTGAAACGTCACAGGGCCGGTTACTTAACGCGGTTCCTGGCTATAATCGCTACGGCAATGCCTATGAAGCCGACCTTAACGCCAGTTGGGAGCTTGATGTATTCGGTGGCCTGAGACGCGGTCGTCAGGCGGCACTGGCTGACTATCAGGCTTCCGAGGCAGGCGTCGCGGCCACACGTCTGGCCGTCGCCGCTCAGACTGCCGATATCTATATCACTCTGCGCGGATTACAAACGCGTCTGGCGATCGCCACTAGACAGGTCAATACGCAGCAAGAACTGCTGGATAAAGTACAGTTACTCCACAGCAAAGGACTGGCTCCCGAGTATCAGGTACGCCAGACCGAAGGGGAATTGGCGCAGGTTCAGGCCACCGTGCCGATTCTCCAGACAGGGCTTGATGCCGCGATGAACGCATTAGACGTTATGCTCGGCACGCCTCCCGGCACCCATCGAGCCCAACTGTCCACCTCACAGGCCATTCCACAACCTCCGACGCTCATAGCAACAGGGACACCCGCCGACCTGCTGCGCCGCAGACCCGATATTATCGTGGCCGAACGCCATCTCGCGGCGTCCAACGCCCGCATCGGGGTAGCCATCAGCGAGTACTATCCTAAATTCTCGCTCAGCGCCTTACTCGGCAGCGCAACATCGGTGTCGAGCGGCAATCTATTCTCCAACGGTGCCAGTCAATCGACGGGCATATTAGGACTGCGCTGGCGACTCTTCGATTTCGGCCGGATTAACGCCCAGATCGATCAGGCGAAGGGACAGGAAGCCGAAGCGCTGGCGGCTTACCGCCTGTCGGTACTCCGTGCGACCGAAGATGTTGAGAACGCCTTCTCGGCTTTGGTTAATCGCGAGACGCAAGCCGCAACGCTAACCGCCGGTGAGACCGCGTTAGCCAGCGCGCGGCAGTCGTCTTTCATCGCCTACCAGAAAGGAACAAGCAGCCTGATTGACGTCCTTCACGCCGATGAAACCCTGCTACAAACCTCCGATGCCCGGGCTCAGGCGCAAACCGAATCGGCACGAGCGGCCGTTGCCACATTCAAGGCGCTCGGCGGCGGCTGGCAGCTGCCAGAAAACACAGCAAAGACAGAATAAGATGCACACCAACCTGAGATCGTTCAAAAGGTGGACACTGCTACACGAAACCGAGTGTCGCGGCGGGGAGCAAAGCCAGCGGTAATACGCCGTTACGAAAACAGAAGTAATGCTTACGGATGAGTGTGGTTAGTGACACTTGTGTCAATGGTTGTCTGTATATTCTGACGTGTTGCTGCATTATTACTCTAAGAGAGGTTGCACGATTTCATGGTGGTGCCCGACAACGGTGATTAGGTAGTGACGTTACGGGCCTGCTTTCGACACGCATCTGTACCCTACATCATTCGCGTTGCGGTGTGATGGGTATCTCTCTTATGGAACAGTCACATGGTCAATAACAGAACGCAGGCATCATCCATGCTGGTGATGTCGAGAGTCATGGTGTTGATGATCGGTTCCGGTGTGTTAAGTGCATGCGCTCACACACCTCATGAATGCAAGGATATTAGCGGGTTACTACAATCACACGGCGTCACTGACACGTCCACGGGTCTTCCCACGCCCGACAAAAGCATGGAGCAATGGAAAGCGGAACTGCGCCAGGCGGCACTTTCTCAGGGCATCACGGCGGAGACCTTTGATAAGGCGTTGGCTGATCTGACGCCGGACAGCGACGTGGTAGCGGCCACACAAAAACAGCCTGAGTTGGTCACCCCCGTGTGGACCTACCTCGAACAGCGGGTCACGCCGGAAAATATTGCGCAGGGGAAATCACTGCTTAAGCAATACGCGGACGTCGTGACGCGCATCAATCAGCGCTATCAGGTGGATCCGCCACTGCTGTTCGCCTTCCTCTCCATTGAAAGTCATTATGGTGCCAATACTGGCAACAAAGCGGTCATCCGCTCACTGGCCACGCTGGATTACTACAATTATCGGCGGGCGTTTAACCGGCAGAATCTGATTGCGGCGTTGCGTATGATTCAAAACGGCAATGCGCGGCCAGAGCAGATAAAAGGATCCTGGGCCGGAGCCATGGGGATGCCTCAGTTCATACCGGCCTCTTATTTGCAATACGCCGTTGATTTTGATGGCGATCGTCACCCTGATATCTGGACCTCTTTCCCAGACACGCTGGCGTCGGTGGCAAACTATATGCAGCAGGCCAAATGGAAGGCGGGCGTCCCCTGGGGGATTGAAGTGAATCTGCCCAGCGGTTTTGATTATTCTCTTTCCGGTATGGATAACCAGAAAACCGTCGCTGACTGGCAGGCGCTCGGGGTAAAAACCGCTGTACCTAGAGATCTGACATCGCTGTCTTCGGAGAAAGCCTCGATATTGTTGCCGGTCGGGAAGAATGGCCCCGCGTTTCTGGTAACGGGGAATTTCCGCGCCATTCTGCGGTATAACAATGACGTGTCCTATGCGCTGACTGTCGGCTTGCTGTCGGATAACTACCAGCACGATACGCCAGTACGCAAACCCTGGCCGCGTCAGGAAACGCCGTTAACACGCAAAGAACGCGAGGCGCTGCAAATTCTGCTACAGGAAAAGCAGCTCTATCAGGGCGCAATTGACGGCAACATTGGCCGCGGTACCACGCAGGCAGTCCGCACCTACCAGCAACAGGAAGGGCTACCGCCGGATGGCTACCCCGACCATGCCTTGCTTGACAGGCTGCGCTGCCAGTAAACGCCGTGAAAACAGGTAGAATTTATGGAACATCTGTTCGGAACAGACAGGTGTTCCCTCCTCCGCCTCCTTTCCCCATCATGGTCGGTACTTAATAAAAGGACCGAAACATGGACAAATTATTTACCTCATTCATCGTCGGCGATACGGCACTCACTAACCGTATTGCGATGGCACCGATGACCCGATCTCGCGCACGCCAGGGCGACACCGCTGACGAACTGACGGCGACCTATTACCAGCAGCGCGCCTCCGCCGGGCTGATTATTACCGAAGGCGCGCAGATCTCCGTTCAGGGTCAGGGCTATCTTTTTACGCCGGGCATTTATAACGACGAGCAGGTGAAAGGCTGGGAAAAAACGACGCGAGCCGTTCACGAGCGCAATGGCAAAATCTTCATTCAGCTCTGGCACGTCGGCCGCATTTCTCATACCAGTTTGCAGAATGATGGCAATGCGCCGGTCAGTTCCGTTGCCGTCAGAGCACAGCATTCAACCTGCTACGCCTGGGATGAAAACGGTCAGCCCGGCCCTGTGCCGGTCACAACCCCGCGCGCGCTGACAAAAACTGAGATTACATCCGTGGTACAGGATTACGTCACCGCCGCAGAGAATGCCATCCGTGCAGGGTTTGACGGCATTGAAATCCATGCGGCCAATGGCTATCTGCTGGAACAGTTCATCAATGGCGGACTGAATACCCGTGATGATGAATACGGCGGCGCATCTATTGAGAACCGCCTGCGCTTCGTGCTGGAAGTGACCGATGCGGTGTCACGCGCTATCGGCTCAGAGAAAACGGGGATCCGGCTGGCCCCCTTCGGACGCCTCTTCGATATGCACGCCTTTGAGGGTGAAGAAGAAACATGGCTACAGCTGGCAAACAAACTCGGTGAACGTGCGCTCGCGTATGTGCATCTCAGCGATCAGAAAACGCTCGGCCAACAGGCTATTCCTGACGGGTTCGTCGAGAAATTCCGGGCAGCCTATGACGGCACGCTGGTTATCGCAGGCGGCTTCGATAAGCAAAGCGCCGAAGCCTACCTGCAAGAAGGAAAAGCTGACCTGATTGCGTTTGGTCGGCCGTACATTGCCAACCCCGATCTCGCCGAGCGTATGGCACACGACTGGCCGTTGAATGACGTCAATCGGGCCACCATGTATGGCGGCACTGAGGAAGGGTATACCGATTATCCGTTCTATTCTGACGCCGCCGACAACAAAAAGTAATCAGTCCAACTGGCCGTCTTCTGCCGCCTTAATCAGCGTATCCACCACGTGACGTATCTTGGGTAGCAGTTGGCGGCTTTTAGGCCATAGCGCGCTGATCGGCATTTCACCACCAGCGTGGCGGGCAAGCACCTCTTTCAACTCGCCACGTTCAAGATATTGACCGACCAGCCACCGTGGCAGTTGAGACAGGCCACATCCGGCGAGCGTGGCGGCCAGCATCGCGTCACCGTCAGCAAACTCATGCGTTACCGGTGGCGTATAACGCGTCGTCTGTCCGTTATCGTCCTTCAGAAGCCAGGTGATAGGCTGATTCCGGCGAAACCCCACCACACAGTGATGTTGACTCAATTCATCCACCGATATCGGTTCACCGCGATGAAGCAGGTAGTCCGGTGCAGCGCAAATAACCAGCTTCTGGGTTGTCAGCCGCCTCGCCACCAGACCACTGCTGTCAGCCAGTTCACCGATGCGGATGACAAGATCAATCCCGTCTTCAATTGGGTCAACAAACCGTTCGCTGAAGGTCACGGTTAACGCCAATTCAGGGTAGCTGCGGGTGATGTTCAGCAGAACCGGAAGAATGCGCTGCCTGCCGAATGCCGCAGGCAAATCCACCCTGAGCCGCCCCGCAGGCTGGCAGATGTGAGACGTCAGCTCGGCTTCTGCCTGCTCAAGAATATCCATGGCGCTCTGGCAGCTGATCAGAAAGCGTTCGCCGTCCGGCGTGAGGCTGAGACGACGCGTAGATCGCTGAAACAGCTTTAACCCGAGCCGCTCCTCAAGACGGCCGACACTCTTCCCCACCGCAGATTTTGTCAGGCCCAGCCGCTCGGCCGCAGCGGTAAAGCTGCCCTGCTGTGCTGTGGTAACAAAGGCGTTGATACCGCCCAGATGATCGGTTGTACGCATACTCAATTGTCCATTAAGCGTATCAGGCTCAGCCCGCATGCCTGATTTGAAAGATAACGTCCTGCGAGCGTCGCGGGCTCCAGACTGCATTCCGCATCACGATACCGTTTACTTCCTGCCGTGATTGTTGAATTTATGTCTACAGAGAGGCGAATGAAAGCCGGTTTATCATGAAATAAAAAACAATCATAGTGATGCCCGAATTTACCGCGATGCCTCAAAGCGAAAAACCGTGAGGCAACAGCAACAATGAAAGGCTCGACAGCCTCAGTTATCGCGGGAATAACCCAGAAGGCATCGACACCGGAGAACGTTATGGCAGCAGTAACAGGTTTTAAACACGTGGGTTTTATTACTCGTAAGCAGGGTCAGAGCTTTGACGAGTTTGTGAAACACTGGAATGAGGTGCATACCGAAATCGCCCTGCGCCTGCCGGGCTTAAAGGGATACGTCCTGAACCCTATCGATCGGGAAAAGTACCCAGACTCGCCGGTGGATGGCTTCTCTGAACTGTGGTTTGACTCCATCGAAGACGCGATGACAGCCTTCAACTCGCCAACGGGTAAAGCAGCGTTTGAGGATGTTCCCAATTTTGCTGACCACGTTGCCGTCACGTACATCACGGAAATAAGAAAGCGCTGAGAGACGTTATTGCGTCGCGTTTCCCCTTCGCTTTGCCGACCGGTTCACACCTCGGGCGCAAAGCAATGCGCCCATTCACAGCAGTCATCACAGCTCGGGGAACGGCAGATCAGTTCCCCTTCACTGTGCAGACAACGCTGGCGGTAAAAGAATTTCTTCCAACGCATGTTATTGACGTTCATCGCCACTAACGCGGGGAAACAGTCGGTCATCAACTCACGCAGTTCATCGCGCGAATCTAACCCTAAATCCTGCCACAGATGATTAAACCCCAGCGACGTGCTGGCGATAATTCGGTGCATAGGGGCCGCATCACCGGACATATGCTCAAACAGCCAGTCTGCCAGTTGCTCCCGCTCTTCTGCGCGATGCGACTGCAATTCGCTTAACAGCGTATAGCGCTGCTCACGTTCGAGCCCACAGGCTGGCGGTACCATCGCCAGACCATCAAGAAGACGCTGCCATTCCGGCAGCGACAATCCCATGTGGTGTGCAAAACAGGCCGCTCCCGTCTCATATCGATCCAATAAGCGCCGTAGCCAGCGTTGCGCCTGTGCCATCAGGCCGCTCCCTTATCCTTGTGCTGATTCCGGTGTTCGCCCTGTCGCTGTTGCCACCAGGCTGCCAGTACGTCTGTGACATTTTGCCAGGCACCTTCAACACAGGGTTGAATCCCTTGCTGCTCCAACTGATTCCAGGGCCCGAAACCAATGCGGGCACAAAATACCGCATCAACATCGGCCAGCAGCGCCAACAGCGCACTCAGTCGCTCAGCATTCTCTTCAGGAGGACAGGCTCCTTCACCGTGGCAATATTTGGGCGTAAAACGTTCGTTCACCAGTACCACGCCGGCCAATGACAGGCTGTAGATCTGGAAGCGCTCGGCATGGCCGAAGTGCTGGTCAATAACCTCACCGTGTGAAGACGCCACGGCAACCAAACAGGCTTCCGGTTCCTCAGATTCGCCCTGTGACGCGATGCTGGCATGCAATTGAGCCCGCTGATGCAGCAGAGGCAAATACGGCTGTGGCTTTTCCGGCAGCGCCGAGAGGGGAAACTGCTGGCTGCGATCTTCCCCTAACATGCCGATAGCGTCCGCGCGGCATTGTTGGCAATGCGACATTTGCGGCATCACCTGACCGCACTCTGCGCGCACGCGCGTCATGCAATCGGCATCAGGTTCCCTTTGCCCTTCAAGGCCAAATACCGTGCCGTGTTCTGGCCGGGCGATAAGCGGCATAATATTGTGTAGAAACGCGCCCCAGTGGCGTGCTTTCTCGCTCACCGCCAGCATCGAGGCCTCGTTAATATCGGGGATCAGAACGGAATTGATCTTGACCAACACGCCACGCTCCGTCAGGCGGCGAATGCCCTCTTCCTGCTTGGCGAGCAGGATTCTACCCGCCTCCAACCCGGTGTAGCGCTCTCCCTCCAGCCATAGCCAGGCATAAATACGCGCGGCTACCGCCGGGTCTAACGTGTTCAAGGTCACCGTAACGTGGTCCACGCCAATATCCAGCAACGGAGCCACAGCCTCCGGCAACATCAGCCCATTGGTGGAAAGGCATAGCTTCACGTCCGGCATTTGCTCACGCAGCAACCGCAATGTGCTAAAAGTTCGCTTCATATTTGCCAGCGGATCGCCGGGCCCGGCGATCCCCACGACGGAAAGCTGGGGAATAGCGGCGGCAACCTGTCGCGCTTGCGCCACGGCCTGTTCCGGCGTTAACAGTGTCGATACCACGCCGGGACGCGATTCATTACTGCAATCGTATTTACGGTTGCAGTAATTACATTGCACATTACAGGCAGGGGCGACCGCGAGATGCATGCGGGCAAAGCGGTGATGACCGCTCACCGAATAGCAAGGATGGTGTGCCGCTTTACTGGCCTGCAACGGGGTAATCCCATCAGTCGGGGCTGACCGACAGCCTGTGGTGCCGGATGCAGAGGAACAAGATGCCATAATAGTGCCTACGGTTGCGAAGTCATAAGCAGAGAGGTGCAAAGACCATACCGTTTAGCAGAACGATTAAAAATCAGTTAAAACAGCATGATAGAGAAAACACACGTTATTAAATTTGTCAGGATTGTGGCAGTAGGCCGACAATGTGACATATGCCACAATCCTGTGTCACCGGTTTACAGGCGATGCATATTGATATCCATCGTCTGAATACGATAAGCCACCTGACGCGGCGTCATACCTAACAAACGTGCGGCTTTGGCCTGCACCCATCCCGTTTTTTCCAGTGCCGCAATCACCCGCTGCCGCTCGTCCAATGACGGATCGAGCCAGCCTTCATCCGACGCAGGCGCGGTATGCGTCACTTTTGGCGCAACCTCACGGTGGTTGAACATAATCACATCACGATCGATCAGTCCGCTTTCTGACATCACAGAGGATCGTTCCAGACAATTTTCTAACTCGCGTACATTGCCCGGCCAGCTATAGCTCATCAGCAAACGGATAGCGCCATCGCTGATCCGCAAGGTGCGTCCCTGATGTTGACCGATTTTCTGCACCAGAAAATGCGCCAGTTCGCCAATGTCCTCCTGCCGTTCACGCAGCGGTGGCAGCGCAAGCGGCATCACATTCAGGCGGTAGTAGAGGTCTTCACGAAAATGACCAGCTCTCACCTCCTCTTCCAGATTGCGGTTAGTCGCTGCAATAATACGGACATCCACCCGGATAGTTTCATCGCCCCCCACGCGCTCCATTTCCCCCTCTTGCAGGATCCTCAGTAACTTAGCCTGAAATGACGCGCTGCTTTCACCGATCTCATCGAGAAACAGCGTACCACCATCGGCTAGTTCGAAACGCCCTTTACGCTGACGTACGGCACCGGTGAAGGCTCCCTTCTCATGGCCAAACAGTTCGCTTTCTAACAGATTGTCCGGCAACGCGGCGCAGTTGAATTTGACGAATGGCGCGGCGGCACGCGGCGAGTGGTAATGGATAGCATTGGCCACCAGCTCCTTGCCGGTGCCGCTTTCCCCCTGAACCAGCACCGTCGTATCCCAACGTGAAACCTGACGGATAATCTCCATCGTCTGGCGCATCGCCTGACTCTTTCCCACCATATTGTCGAAACTGTAAGGACGCGGTGGCGTGGTACAGGTTCGCGCCCGCGCCGTCGGCGCAACAGGGTCTGGCGCGGGCCGTGGGCGAGCGGGCTGCATCAGACGTACCGTTTGCGCGACCAGGTTGGCAACGGTTTCCAGAAAGCGCGTACACGCAGGTAAGCGTTCTTCGTAGCGCGCCATCGGCTGTGCAGCCAGTACGCCTATCGGCTGAGATTCAACGCCAAACAACGGCACCGCAATAAACGGCAGGTTGTAATCGTACAGGCCCAGCTTATCGAGGAAGCGTTGATCGTCAGCCACCCGAGGCAAAACCAGCGGTTGCTGCTGTGACAATACCGTCCCCACCAGGCCTTCACCGGGGCGATAGCGGACGTGCGTTCCGCTGGCGATGAGTTTTTCATCGGCTTCATGCAGCGCCTCCACCGCCAGTACGCCATTCTCTTTGTCATACAGGCAAATCATGCCGTGCTGCATGAACGCATCATTATGTAACACGCGCAATACGGCCTGTAGCGCCTCGCGAATCTCCGTCGCTCGGCCTAATGCCGCACTAATCCGCTGTATGGCAGTAAACTGCTGCGACAGATCAAATCGCCAAACGAGATTGTTTGTTTCAGGAGCCTGCGTCATTTTGCACCTCCAGCCAGAGGAGATAAGAGAGGGAGGCGCAGGATAAGACAGGTTCCGCCTTGTGCGCCTGCCGACAGATCAATGGCGCCCTGATGGTCCGCGACCAACGTTTGAATCAGGCGCAATTCCATGCCTTTACCCGGCGAACTCAGCGTTGCTGGTGCGGGAGCAAAGCGAACCTGCGTCATAGGCACATTGTCTTCGAGATAGAGCGACAGCCAGCCGTGTTCTTCGCGCGCGTAAATTTGTATGGTCAGTTGAAAAGGCGCAATTTCCGCCGCCAGCGCCAGCGTGCGATCCAGCCAGAGGCTCAGGCACGCCAGCACCTGCGTTCGCTGGCCGAAGCCAGTCAGCTGTGGTGATGCCACGTCGTACTGCAAACGGTCGTCACGACTCAGGCGAGAATGGTATAGCGACGTCAGATCGTCCAACACAGATTTTACCGACCACTCATCCTCGGTTTCGAAGGCCAGAGAAGGTCGGCACGCCTGTAGTCGCGCCATCGCCTCTTCCCCTTCACGCCATGCCGATTCCAGCGCAACATTGCTGCGATCTTCGCCGTTTAAACGCCGTGCCGCCGCCAACATATTGAGCGGACAGTTCAACTGCACCATGGCGACCCCCAGAGATTCACGGATAGCCGCCAGCAGTATGCCATTCGCAATTTGCTGCTTCAGGCGATCCAATCGCCCCTGCTGTTGCTGCTGCTGTTGTTCAGTACAGTCGGTAATGACAATCAAGGTGCGCGGTAAGGCACTATCGGTGAAGTAGCGGCTGGCCTCTTCGTTCACGCCCGGCAACGCCCAACTCCCCAGCATCAGCCAGCGTACCGCGCCACGAACCATCACCGGCAACGGCCTTCCCTCACGCAGCGTGTCCTTATTCTTGCCATAATCCAGCACTGACAGCAGCTCTTTACCACCGCAGTCGGCACACAGCGTTTTATAGGCCAGGTTATCCATAATGACGCGGTCTTTCTCATCAACCACCACGACCGCCGCGGGGATGTTATTCAACACGGCGGTCATGAGCGTCATGTGGTTACGCAAACGCTGTTCAAGGGCATAGCTGGCGCTAATGTCTTTATGCATCGCCAGATAATGCTCTAGCTCGCCCTGCGCGTTGACGATCGGCGTAATATCAATCTCAGCCAGATAGAGGGAGCCATCGCGACGGCGGTTAATCAATTGCCCTCGCCAGGCCGATCCCTGTAATAAGGTCTGCCACATATCGCTGTAGACTTCCCCGGGCGTTTGCTGACTGGCGAGAATACGGTGGTTTTGCCCTAATAATTGGGACAGCGAAAAACCAGTCAGACGACAGAAGGCCGGATTGGTGTACACAATACGTGCCTGTGGGTCGGTCACAGAGATCGCCACTGACGATTGCTCCACGACGGTAGAGAACAGCGCCGGATGCTGGCGCGATAAATGACTGACAATCTCCCCCGGCGGGAAAGACTCCATTATCAGGTTTATGGTCATGGTCTACCCTTACAACATCAGATGCCGCCATGTCAGGTTCGCAACAATTTGTGCCACGTACCGACATCCTTATTCCGGTCGATTACCGGCACCCAATAACCATGCAAACATTACGCCCTTTATTCATTAACCTGACTAAACATTGATCGTACCCCCTGTTTTCACGTTAATCCGCGTAGAACTCTTGTTTCATCAGGTAAAAATCACGATTCACTCACGGCTCAACCTCCCCAATAAGATCATCCATAGTGCAGTATTGCGCTAAAAACGTGCAAAATATCGCCAGAATACGGATTGCTAAATCTGGCATGATATTCGCAACGCCCTGTACAGATACCGGCTGCCGACGGCGGCGATCCTTCTCAATATCAGTCAGGAGCGAACTATGGCGAACATTGGTATTTTCTTTGGCACCGATACGGGAAAAACCCGCAAGATCGCCAAAATGATTCATCAAAAATTGGGTGACGCGGCGGATTCGCCGGTCAATATCAACCGAACCTCTCTGGACAGTTTTCTCTCTTATTCGGTTCTGCTGTTAGGCACGCCGACGCTGGGTGAAGGCCAATTACCAGGCATGGAGGCAGGGTGTGAGAATGAGTCCTGGCAAGAGTTTATTGCTGATTTGCCGGGTGAAGCACTGGCGGACAAGACGGTGGCCTTGTTCGGATTGGGCGATCAGCAAGGCTATCCTGATAATTTTGCCAGCGGGATGAAAACCTTATACGACGTGGTCACCGCGTGCGGTGCCAAGGTTATCGGAGCCTGGCCGAATGCTGGGTATGACTTCAACGCCTCTGCCGCCTTGGTGGATGACCAGTTTGTCGGCTTGGTGTTGGATCAGGATAACCAGTATGACCTCACCGATGAACGGCTCGATAGCTGGCTGGAAACACTCAAACCCGCAATCGGCTGATCGGCTAAAAGGTGGAGATCTTCGGCTCTCCACGTGAGGTTGCTGACAAAGTCCGTAAAGCGGGAGTAACGGATAGATCGTAAAGACGCTGTAAATACGTCCATGTACGCTCGGCTTGCGCAGATATGAATCTCATCCCTGAGATTCACCCTTGCAGGGCCGTCGCTAGCGACGTTCAAAAACGTTCCTGACGTTTTTGTCCATGGCGCAAACGCTTTACTCTTCTATTCCGTTACTCCCGTTTTCATTCGGTAAATAGCTTCGTTAACGGTAGGAGGTGGAGATCTTCAGCTCTCCACCTTTTTATCTTCCCTCAGTAAACCACTGGCACACGACTTACCACGTTCTATTCCTATTCACGATTTACCACCAACTGCGCCAGCCATTGGCGTTGCTGTTCCTTCTGGCGCTGCAACAACAGGTGGTCATAGGCTTTTGCCAGCGCGTCCTCTTGCTCCATCGGCATTTCCGGCCGAATCGCTTCGCACAACAACAGGTGCCAGCCTATGTCAGTCGCAACGGGGGCGCTGAGTTCTCCTTCGTGTAGCGTAAACAGTACCTGCTCCAGTGGGGCAAACAACAGCCCACGACTAACCCATCCCAGCAAACCGCCCTCCAACGCCGTCGGACATTGGGAATGGCGCTCGGCCAACGTCGCGAACGCGGCGGTATCCGACTGTAGCTGGCGACGCAGTACAAGAAGCTGCCTGTTGACGGCTTCGGCATCGTCGTCCCCCGTGGTCAGCAGAATATGCCGGGTTAAACGCTGTTCTGGGCGACAAAAACGTGCGGCATGACGCTGATACCACCGCTCAACCTCTGCGGAGGTCGGCAGCGGCACCTGCTCGGAAATACTCGCAAGCTGCCCTGCCATCAGCACATGATGTTGAATGACCGCGGTACGATCGGCCGCAGACAATCCAGACTGCCGCAAATCAGGTTCCAGCTCGTGGGTGACCGCCTGCACCAGTTCTGGCGTCACCGCTGCGACACTTTTCTGCGCCGCCTCCACCACAGCTTGTTCCAGCAGCAACTGGCGAGCCAATTGCTGCTGGAGAAGCCGCTGGCGATCTACCGGCAATTGCGTCGGTGTGGTGTTCCACATTTTTTGCGCCAGACGCCATTCGCTGAAGCGCTGCCAGGCCAACATCAGCGATCCTCCTCCGCCAGTTCCAGTGCACTAGCCGGCACCTGAAACCAACGCTCACCAAACATCACCGTGTAACAATCTCCCCGATCCCCTTGGCCCGTCGCGAAAATCTGTCCACGCTGACCGACGTCCACCACCTGTTCACCGTTGATAGAGAGCACTTGCCTGCTGTGGACGCCATCACCGTACTGAAAAGTCCCAGCGTGCCACGGCACGGCCTCGGCGATCAGCTCCTGCTCACGGCAGCCCACGACCCGATCGTCATCCAGAAAATGCACTTGATAGATCAGCTGGTCCTGAAGAAAGACGCCCCATTCACGCACATATCCTACCGTGCCGCGCCGCACCAGCAGTTCGCCCCGCTTCATGCCCGCCATCGTGCCGTCGTTACGCAGTGAACGCACCACGCGCACCGCATCACCAAATGCAAAGCGCGGTATCATGACGTCACCTCCCGCTGATGGCAGCGATAGCTTTCCGCCAACAGCCGACGCGCAAGCTGCCAGTCCGCATCTTGTAATGCCTCCAGCGTGTTACGCAGAGGGACTGCCGCACGCAAGCGGCGGTGGAAATCACTCAACACCGATAAGCTACAGGTTTGCAAGATATGGGCTTCGTAAGGGACGGCAAAAAAATCAAAAAAGTCTTCCGCACTGTCTAGCTCATCAACGCCGGGTAACTGGTAGAACCATTCCATCGCTTGCCCTCCCCATTGCCGCATCGCTGCCACAGAGTTCCCGATACATTTCCAGCAATTCATAATCCAGGGGATTACGCTTCCAGTTTTCCGCAAAAGCGCGGACGCTACGCAGCAGCGCTTCGGTCTCGGTCGCCTGCGGCTGATAGCCCAGACGAGCAAAAATCCCCTCTACGGCTTGCCGCCCCGAGTGTTTGCCCAGAACCAGACGGAACTCGCGCCCCATCAGCGCCGGATCGATCCCCTGATAGCTGAAGCTGTCATTGAGCAAGGCCGCGACATGTACGCCGGATTCATGGGTAAACACCTGCTCACCCACCAGTGGCTGTTGCTTATCGATCGTGCGCTGCGCGGCGCTGGCGACCAACTGGCACAGCGCGGGCAGGCGAGCAAAGTGGATACCGCTATCACGGCCAAGGCAACGTTCCAGCGCCAACGCGACGGTTTCCAACGCGGCATTACCTGCCCGTTCCCCCAACCCCAGCACCGTGGTGTTAACATGGGAAACCCCGGCCTCTACCGCCGCCAGCGTGTTGGCCGTGGCTAGCCCAAGATCGTTATGCGCATGCATTTCAATCTCACCGCCCCAGTTTTGCCGCAAGGTACTGATACGGGCAAAGGTGGAGAACGGATCAAGCACGCCCAGCGTATCCGCAAAGCGCAACCGTTCAGCGCCTGCCGCACTGGCGGTAGTCGCTATCTGACGCAGCGTGTCGTCGCTAGCGCGAGAGGCATCTTCACAGCCGACACACACGCGTAATCCTTGCTGACGAGCCTGTTCAATCAGCGTGGAAAGCTGTGGCAACAATGCCTTGAGCGGCTGGCGCAGCTTCTGTTCACGCAGCCGATCGGACGCGGGGATAGAAATATCCACCCAATTCATCCCCAGATCGGCGCTTTGCTGGATTTCCAGCGCATTCATCCGGCACCAGGTCATCAGTTCCGTGTCCGGCAGGCGGCGACGGATAACGGCAATTCGCGCTCGCTCATCGCCGCCCATCGCGGGGATCCCTACCTCTAACGCAGTTAGACCGGCATCCACCAGGGCCTCCGCAATCGCCAGCTTTTCACTGGCGCGAAACGCGACGCCGGGACTCTGTTCACCATCGCGCAGCGTGGTGTCATTAATGATGATATCCGCCATTGCCGCTCCCTTTATCAGCCATAGGTCGGCAAAAACTCGCCGCCCGATACCGTCTGAGGTTTGCCCTGTTGCCAGTAAGGCGACAGCGTGCGCAGCCGCTCAACAATTGGCGGCAGTGCCGTAATCACCTGATCGATCTCTTTCTCACGGGTATAGCGCGACAAGGAAAAGCGAATGCTGCCATGCGCCGCCGTATAGGGAATATTCATCGCGCGCATCACATGGGAAGGTTCGAGCGAGCCAGAGGTGCAGGCGCTGCCGCTGGATGCGGCAATCCCCGTATGATTGAGCAGCAGCAGAATGGCTTCCCCTTCGATAAATTCAAAGGCGATATTGAGCGTATTGGGCGTACGCGGCTGCCCTTCGCCCATCACGATCACGCTGGGAATGACCTGTTCCAGTCCCTTTTGTAAACGGTCACGCAGCGGTTCCACCGCCGCACTCATCATCGGTAAATGCACATCCGCCAGTTCACAGGCGCTGCCCATCCCGACGATACCGGCGATATTTTCAGTACCAGCGCGTCGTCCGCGCTCCTGATGCCCCCGCGCAGCAGCGGGCGAAACCGAGTAGAACGGCGCAGGTAGAGGCACCCCACGCCTTTCGGACCATGAATTTTGTGCGCCGAGCACGACAACATGTCGATATCGCAGCTCGACAGTACGATGGGGATTTTCCCAACCGCCTGCACCGCGTCACAGTGAAACAGCGCGCCTTGTTCATGCGCCAGTGACGCCATTTCGCGTACCGGAAACAGCACGCCCGTTTCGTTGTTGGCCCACATCACCGTCACCAGCGCCACGCGGTCACTCAGCAGGGCACGGTATTGCGCCATGTCCAGCTCACCCTGCGCAGAAACGCCGACCTGATGGATGGTATAACCTTGCCGCGCGAGGTGTTCGCAGACTTCCAGCGTGGCCGGGTGTTCAACCGCGCTGGTAATGATTTCACGCCGCTCCGGTGCCAGCGCCACGGCGGAATGGATCGCGGTGGAGGTGGCCTCGGTGGCGCATGAGGTGAAAATAATTTCGCTGTCATAGCGTGCGCCCAGCAGGCTGGCAACCTGCTGACGTGCTCTCTCCAGCGCGCCGCGACAAGGGGCACCAAAATCGTGAATCGACGACGGATTACCGTAGTAATCGGTCAGGAACGGCATCATGGCCTCCAGCACCATCGGATCGAGACGGGTGGTGGCATTGTTATCGAGATAGATGTTTTTCATGTGCGCTGCCTCGCTGAACAGTCAATAAGCTCACGCGGCCTGTGCCGCAACCACTTCCATATAGCGCCCCGTGCGTTCCACCAGCTTTTGTTGCAGCCAGGCCAGCGTCATGTCGGTCATCATGCAACCCTGACAGCTGCCCGACAGGCTTACCGTCACCTGATGGTCGCTGACGTTGAGTAGCGTCATGTCGCCCCCATCGGCCTGAATGTACGGACGCAGTTCCGCCACAACATCGGCTACCTGCCGCCACGTCGACGTCTCGGCTTCCGGTGCTTTGACTGTTTCAGGCAAGGCCGCCTGTTCTTCAATAATGGCCGCCAATGCCAGCTCGATTTTTTCATGGCACGCGGTGCACCCTCCGCCAGCTTTGGTGTAATTGATCACGTCCTCCAACGTCGTTAGGCCATTGGTCACCACCGCACGACGAATCTGCCCTTCATCCACGGCGAAGCATTTGCAAATCAGTGCGCCTTCTTCATGATCGTCTTCCAGCGTCTCGCCGCGATAGTTGGCGATAGCCGCGCGTAGTGCCTCTTGCCCCATCACGGAACAGTGCATTTTTTCTGGCGGTAACCCATCGAGGTAATCTGCGATTTGCTGATTCGTGACCTGCTCGGCTTCATGCAGGGTGCGGCCGATAATCAGCTCAGTCAGTGCCGAAGAGGAAGCAATGGCGCTGCCGCAGCCGAAGGTTTGAAAACCGGCTTCCTGAATGGTTTCCGTTCCCGGATCCACCCGCAGCATGAGCCGTAGGGCATCGCCACAGCTCAGCGAACCGACATCACCGACGGCATTCGCCTGCTCCACCACGCGGGCGTTACGCGGGTTAAAAAAATGGTCTTTCACTTTCTCGGAATAGTTCCACATGCTCTCAGCTCCCTACAATACAGAGAGACGGAACTCTGAAGCTCCGGCTCCCACACAGGCGTTATGGACGGGGTAACTCAGAACAAGCAAATGTGATGCCATTCACAAAAACACCTTGTAATCAAAGCAATAGCAAAATTACCCATAAAAAAACCGCGATCAATGTCGCGGTTTATGTCGGTTTTGTCGTACAGATGACATTGTCACGCCGTAGACCGTGAGGACTCAGGA
Source organism: Pectobacterium polaris (assembly GCF_002307355.1). Lineage (NCBI taxonomy): Bacteria > Pseudomonadati > Pseudomonadota > Gammaproteobacteria > Enterobacterales > Pectobacteriaceae > Pectobacterium > Pectobacterium polaris. The sequence continues at coordinate 4,223,425 of NZ_CP017481.1, forward strand.
GGCGTCATCCTCCTCACGCCACTCGGTTTCCACGATTAATTGCTGGAAGCGATCTGGATCGCGCTGACGGCGTCGGGTCGCGTGTTCGCTATCCGCCCAGCATTGTTGGATTTGCTGCAACAGCTGTGCAATCGATGTCGCCTCTGGCACACGGATGGCACGGACGCCGACCTGCAACAATTGGCGAAAGACTGTCTCGCCAATCGCCACACAATAGAGGGTGACACACGCGTCCAACGCATCGATACGGCTGGCGAGTTTGTCTTCGCCATGACCGTATTCCACATTGAAATCCACCACCTTCAATAGCTTGACCTCATGCTGTTTGACGCCATAAACCACCAGCCGCGGCGTGGCACCAAAATGCTGGTCTACATGGTGATAATCCGAGCTGGCGAAGGCGACCTGCATCGACCACACTGCCGAACTGATGGTGCTGAGATTGCGGTTAACATGCGACATGTTCCACCTCCTGACGCCTAACCACCGGAAATTGCTGACGCAGCGGCGAGTGATAGGCGGGCACAGGATGATGCTCGTGCAGCAATTGATTCGCCAGTTCGAACAGCGTATCCCGTATGCCCGCATACCCTTGACGCACACGACGGAACTCACCCAACCGGTCATAGATGGGAAAACCCGCACGAATCAGCGGAATGCCATAGTGCTCAGCCAAATCGGCGGCGTGAGAATTGGCGACCAGCAGATGCGCAGGCGTGTTGATCAGTAAATCCTGCATATCTTCCAGATCGCCAATCAGCACCTGCTCAACCGGCAGACTCAATAACCCCGGCTGGCTCACGGGAGCGACCACCGGCCCCGGCACCATGCCTTGGCTCAGGGCAAAATCACACCAGGCCGCCAGCAAATCGCCTTCTGCTGCCAGCGCGATGGCTTTGTCCTGCAATGCCATATGACAGTCAATCATCGCATCCTGTAACTGGCCTCGTTGACGGTCGATCCACGCAGGCACCTCACGCCCGGAGAGCTGTTGCAGGTGCTGAATAAAGGCATCCATGCTCGCCAGCGTCATCAGGTGCGGCAAGTTCAATGCCATTCCACGGCTGCGTTGCGCCAGCAAACCCGCAGCACGCTGTAACGACACGCCCAGCGTAATGGTGCTCAGGCTTTGCCCCATCTGCTCAATGTTACGTAACACCGCCCCGCCTTGGGTAACGGACTGGTAGTCACCCGTGGCGAGATGGCCGTCCAGCGACTGCGACAGATCCGGCAGCAGTATCGGTTGCAGACCAAATGCCTCGACATAGCTGCGAATAAGCTCGATATCCCCCGGCGTAAACAGATGGCTCAGAAGCAGATTAACGCGACGATTGCGCATACCTGCTGGTGGTTTTTCCGGGATCCATTGCTCAATCACCCCCTCCAGCACCGCGCTGTACCCATTTTCCAGCGATCCATAGAAGTCTGGCGTATTGACCGTGAGCAACGCCGTCGATTTAAAACGCGGATTGTCCGCGCGGAATTCACTGACCGCCCGCGTCATATCGCTGCCCTGCGCTTCCGACAGACCGGTACTGATGATAACAATCGCCTTAGGCGCATTGCGCTGACACAAGGTGGTCAATGCCGTCAAAATATTGCTGTCCGACCCCATCACCGTCGTGGTGGGATCCATCGCGGTGGACTGCAAGGGAATCGGATCGTGGAAATGCTGGATAAAAAAGACCTTGGCAAACGCGCTGCACCCCTGCGCCCCATGCACCAGCGGAATACAGTGCTCAATGCCCTGACTAGCCAAAATCGCCCCCAGAGGCTGCCCGCTTTTAATCGGGCTGGTCGCCAGCGGCTTTTTATTACGAATAACCTGAGCCATCGTTTTCTCCTTAATGCCAGGGGGCACGTTGATGGGTCTGCGCCCAAATCGGACTTTCCAGCGTCAGGCACAGTTGCTCTGCCAACGTGACAATGCCGCGATAGCCCGCATAGGCATGCTCGCGTTCCTGATTGATATCGAGAAATGGCAGTCGCGCCTTATACGCGGTGTACATGTTGCGCCCACCGGCGATCATCAGGTCGGCACCATAGCGATACGCCACGTCCAGCAAGGTTCGCGCATTGCCTTCATCCAGCATGATGGCGTCCTCCCCCATCAGTTCACGGATGCGCTGTTTGTCTTCCTCGGTAGATTTACGTGTTCCGGTCGCCACCACGGTCATGCCGAGATCCTGCAAGGCGGAGACGACCGACCAGGATTTTACCCCGCCGGTATAGAGCAGAGCTTTGCGCCCTTGCAGACGGGCGCGATACGGTGCCAACGCCTTTTGCGCCGAGGCTTCTTCCCGTGCAATCAGGGCTTCCGTACGTAGGCTGAGGTCAGGGTCATTCAGCATCGCCGCGATCTGGCGCAGCGCATCGGACATCGCACGCACACCATAAAAACTGCCTTCGAACCACGGTGTGCCATATCGCTGCTCCAATGTGCGGGCTACGTTGATCAACGCACGCGAGCACACCAGCATGTTGAGCTGAGCGCGATGCATCGTCTGGATCTCGGCAAAACGCCCATCGCCGGACAAATTGCCCAGCACGCGAATGCCCAACTCATCGAGTAGCGGTTGCACATGCCAAAATTCGCCAGCGATGTTGAATTCGCCAATCAGGCCAATATCGTGGCGTTGGGCAGGGGAAAACGGCGTGTCATCCGGCCAGGCGGCGGGTTCACGCGTCCCAATCACCTGCTTTGCCATCACCTCCCCCGCCAGTCGGTTACCCAGATTCTTGCTGCCGTAGAATCCCGCCGCATCCACCGCAATCACCGGCACGCCTACTGCGACTGATGCAGCCCGACACACCGCGTCAATATCATCCCCCTCCATCGCGGGGACACAGGTGTTGTAGATAAAGACGGCGGCGGGATCGTAGCGCTCCACAATATGACGCACAGCATGAAACAGACGCCGTTCCCCGCGTCCCATGATCACATCCTGCTCGTTGAGGTCGGTGGTAAATCCCAGTCGATTGATCGCGGGCCCGGAGCTTTGGCTCCCCCGGTTATCCCAGGAGCTGCCCGCACAGCCGATAGGGCCGTGAACCAGATGGGCAACATCCGCCAGCGGTAGCAGCGTAATCTGTGCGCCGTCAAACGCGCAGCCGCCCGCCGTCGCGCCGGGTTTGGGCGCACTGCATCCCGATTTCTGTTTATGGTTATGTTCGCAGGCGGGCTCATCAAGCAACGCCAAAATTTCATTTCCCTTCATCTTGCTGCCCTCGTCGAGTCGATTGACCTTACCGGGTATTTTTGCAATTCGCGGGCCACAAATTAATTTAATATTTTCAATCAGATAGGTTTGTCGCCTTTGTAACAAAGGCGACAATAGCGGAATAGTGAGGGGTAGGGCCGTCACGATGGGTTAAAACACGCGGTCCTCCAGCGGATTACCTTTTTCCAACCGTTTCGCCAGCCAGGGCGGCAGACGATTTGCCATCAGCGCCTGCAACGCCTCGCACTGTGACAGGATAGACGTGCCCGGCGGGACTTTCATCGGATGTACATTATGACGAATAATGCGTGCCGCCGCCGGCCCCCCAATCGCTTCACAAAACAGCAAATGGCAGCCTGTTAGCAGCTGCGCCCGTATTTCATTCCCCTCGATTTCTCCTGACTCGCTGGGGTAACGACGTAGCCCATGCAGCCAGTAGCCTGCATCATCATACGCATAGATAAAAAACAGCCGACACTGACCAAAATGCCCATTGATCGTCATGCCATCCTGTGACGAAAACGCCGCCAGTAACTGTGGCTGACGGCCCTTTAGCGAGACGACGGCAAGGTGTGGCGGCAGTTCGCCACGCAGGCACGCCATCACACGCTGCCAACGGCTACGCGTCAGGATAGCGGGGTCGCCGGGAAATGTGGCCGCCAGCTGCGGCTGATTAAGGGACGTAAGAAATTCCACATCCAGCGAGATATCCTCTCCCTGATTCAGCCAGTGTAATAACTGCGGCGGTGAGAGTTCGGGCAGGCATTGGATCAGCGCAAACAACCGCCAGAACAGACGATCATCATCAGACATGCTCCCTCCTGTTCATACCAGATCGGGGCGAGTGGCGCGCAAACTGATCGGAAAAGTGGGCTTCTCCGCTTGCGGGTTAACGTAGTAGCGTTTCCCTCCTTCCAGTTCAACCTCACCGCCCCAGCGTTCGTGGCTATCAAATTCAATTCCGGTCACTTTCGCTTCCAGATCCTGCTTGGCGATATAGCAATACAGCTGTGCATTACGTTCACGAAAAATCACCATCGGCATCGCGTCCTCCTGTGCTACACGTGACGGCCCGGACAAAGCCGGGCCGATATGACGGTCAACATAACCACGCCATTAACGGATGAGATCAAAGCCGTAGTCGGTTTTGCCCAACTTCATGGTGTCGCGATCCAATTTCTCCAATACCGCATTCACCAGCGAGGTGAGGATCGACATAGCTCCTTCGTACCCCCAGGTGGTTTGACGGTGCAAATGGTGACGATCAAACAGCGGGAAACCGAGGCGAATCAGCGGTACTTCAAACTGCTCGCCCTTCGCCAGCGTGTCACGCTGGATGAATTTGCCGTAAGAGTTACCAATCATGAAATCGGGCTGTTTGGTGAACATCAGCGAGCGGAAATGCCACAGATCGCAGTTGATATACACCTCACTGTCCTGCCCGTAAGGCGATGCTTCCAGCATTTTCTTCATCGCTTTCTGCCAGCGTTTGTTACCGTTATGGCAGAGGATCACCGTTGGCTCGCATCCCAACTCCAGCAGGAACTGGGTCAGCCCCATGACAAAGTCTGGGTCGCCATACAAACCGAAACGCTTACCGTGCAGCCAGGTATGCGAATCGAGCATCATGTCCACCAGACGCCCACGTTCCAGCGTCAACGACTCACTAATCGGCACGTCGGTCAGCGCACTGATGGTCATCAGCAGTTTGTCCGTTGCGCCTAATCCGATAGGGACTGACACCTCGGTCGCAGGCTGATTCCATGTGTCCTGAACCATTTTCTTGGTTTTGGTCAGGTGCCACGGCTGCAATAACAGCGTATCGATGGCGTTCGGGGCATCACGCATCTCTTGCTGCGTGGTTCCCCCGGCATACATGCGGTAGTGACCGTCGGCAGGCGTATCCAGCACCTCGGAAGGATCGGACAGAATGGCACAGGGCACGCCCATGTCAGCCATCATGCGTTTCAATACGCGATAGTTACCCAGATAGGTTTCGAATCCGGTCACCAGATTCAGGCGCGGCAGGCTGCCCGGCTGATAATGTTTATCTTCCCCCACGGTAAAGGTACGCGCGAAACCCTCAAACATGTTGTCCCAGCCGGTGATGTGGCTACCGATAAAGCTGGGCGTATGGGCGTAAGGGATCGGCATGTTGGCATCCACAAAGCCATCTTTCTTGGCGTTGGCAATAAACGCCTGAAGGTCGTCACCGATCACTTCTGCCATGCAGGTAGTCGACACCGCAATCATCTCCGGTTTGTAGAGCGCACTGGCGTTCTCCAGACCGGCATTTAAATTGTTATTCCCCCCGAACACGGCGGCATCTTCCGTCATTGAGTCGGAAACGCAGGCGATTGGCTCTTTAAAGTGACGGTTAAAATAGGTACGAAAATAGGCCACGCACCCCTGTGAACCATGCACATAGGGCAAGGTGTTGGCGAACCCGAGTGAGCACAGCACAGACCCTAGAGGCTGGCAGGCTTTTGCCGGATCGATGGTTAGCGCTTCGCGCTTAAAATTCAGTTCCTGATACGCTTCCGTGGTGGTCCACTCGAAGACCTCACGTACCCGCTGTTCATCATGCGCCTCTTCTAGTGGGCGTTTATTGCGAAACAGCGTTTGGTATTCTTCCTGCTCGAACAAGGGATAGCAGGATTGGGTTTTCTCTGCAGTTTGGCTCATGGTGTTCTCCTCCCGCGCCACTCATCTGTGAACTAACGGGCTGTCAGGATAATAAGTATCAGGCTGATTTCAGCCACGGGGCCGTCAACGCTTGCCAGCTCGGATTATTGAGCGTCATATCCATATCGCGGGCAAAAATGGCGAAACCGTCATAGCCGTGATAAGGGCCCGAATAGTCCCAGGAATGCATCTGGCGGAACGGCACCCCCATCTTTTGGAAGATGTACTTTTCTTTGATCCCTGACCCGACCAGATCCGGCTTCAATGCCTTGACGAACGCTTCCAGCTCATAGCTGCTGGCGTCATCAAACAACAGCGTTCCCTCTTTCAAATCCGGCAGGGTACGGTCGTAATCATCGTTATGACCGAACTCATAACCGGTGCCGATAATCTCCATGCCGAGATCTTCGTACGCCCCGATAATGTGGCGTGGACGCAAGCCACCGAGGTACAGCAGCACTTTGCGCCCCGCCAGTCGCGGACGATATTTCGCAATCACCGCATCCGTTTGCGCCTGATAGCGCGCAATCACCGCTTCGGCATTGTTCTGAATCGTCTCGTCAAATTGCAGCGCAATCTTGCGCAGCGATTCAGCGATCTTGGTCGGCCCGAAGAAGTTGTATTCCATCCAGGGAATGCCGTGCTTTTCTTCCATATGGCGTGAGATGTAGTTCATGGAGCGATAGCAGTGCACCAGATTCAGCTTCACGTAGGGGGTGTTTTCCATCTCGACCAGCGTGCCGTCGCCGGACCACTGCGCCACAACTCTCAACCCCATTTCTTCCAGCAGAATACGTGAGGCCCAGGCATCACCGCCGATGTTGTAGTCACCGATAATCGCGACGTCGTAGGCCGTTGACTCAAAGGGTTGGCCCTCGCGGTTATCCAGCACCCAGTCACGGATCACATCATTGGCAATATGGTGCCCCAGCGACTGCGACACGCCGCGAAAGCCTTCACAACGCACGGGTACCACCGGTTTGCCAATCGCCTCACGGCTCACATTCGCGACCGCTTCGATATCATCCCCAATCAACCCCACCGGACATTCCGATTGCACCGAAATACCTTTGGTTAAGGGAAACAGGAGTTCCAGCTCCTCGATCAGCTTGGTGAGTTTTTTATCACCGCCAAACACAATGTCTTTCTCCTGAAAATCGGAGGAGAAATTGATCGTACCGAAGCTGTCAACGCCGCTAACGCCGGTGTAGTAGTTACGACGCCCGGCACGGGAATATTGACCGCAGCCAATCGGCCCGTGGGAAACGTGGGCCATGTCCTTGATTGGCCCAAATACCACGCCTTTGGAACCGGCATAAGCACAGCCGCGAACCGTCATCACCCCCGGTTGGGATTTACGGTTAGAAACCATACACTTTCCGACGCTCTCCTGCGTCGGATCGGTCACCATCATGTGTTTCTTACGTTCTTTACGCGTTTTATCAGGGAAAACTTCCAACACTTCCTGGATGATCGCCTGATTGCGTTCACTCGTTGCATTTGTCATTCCAGTGTTCCTTCTGCGTCAGGCGACTTTCTCTTCAGCGGCCGTTTTACCGATGATGCTGGTGTCTTCTTCTTCCATGATGCCGAACTCCATCAGCAACTCTTCCAGCTCATCCATGGTGCAGGGCACCGGTACAACCTTCATGGTATTAGCGACAATTTTCTGCGCCAGCTCGCGATACTCGTTGGCCTGGCTACAGTTCGGGTCATACTCGATCACGGTCATACGGCGAATTTCGGCACGCTGTACAATGTTGTCGCGCGGGACAAAATGGATCATCTGGGTGCCGATTTTTTCGGCCAGTGCGATGATCAATTCATCTTCACGGTCGGTGTTACGTGAGTTACAGATCAGGCCCCCCAAACGCACCTTGCCGGTTTTGGCGTATTTCACGATGCCTTTGCAGATATTGTTGGCGGCGTACATCGCCATCATTTCCCCAGAGCACACGATGTAGATTTCCTGCGCTTTGTTTTCGCGGATCGGCATAGCGAAGCCGCCGCACACGACGTCACCCAGCACGTCATAGAACACGAAGTCGAGGTCTTCCACATAGGCGCCCTCTTCTTCCAGAAAGTTGATGGCAGTGATAACGCCACGACCGGCACAGCCGACACCTGGCTCTGGGCCACCAGACTCGGCACAACGTACGTTGCCATAACCAATTTGCAGCACATCTTCCAGTTCAAGGTCTTCTACTGAACCGACCTCTGCGGCCATCTCCATAATGGTGTTCTGCGCTTTAGCGTGCAGAATCAAACGGGTTGAATCCGCCTTCGGGTCACAGCCAACGATCATGACCTTCTTGCCCATTTCCGCTAATGCGGCGACCAAGTTCTGAGTGGTGGTGGATTTGCCAATCCCCCCTTTGCCATAAATGGCACATTGACGCATAGCCATGGTGTCTTCTCCTGTTTCGGGTTGAATGCGTGATGCACCCCCTAACCGTTGCAGGGAACATACCAGCCGGGCCAACATCATTAATTCATTGAATTTAATCACGTTAATAAAAAAACGGGCACCGAGGGCGAGACAAACACAAGACAATCGGCGAACCAATTGTTGTAAAGAGAACAATTGTGGCTGGTGAAGCGACAGACTGTGCCGCCGCGCTTGCTCAGCCCGCATCACCACGACAGTTTGTTGGCAGCCCGACAGGATGTGGCCGTTTCTGTCTTATTCCGCGCAATTCTCCGACCGCCTCCAGCGAGGCACACAACGACACATGAAGATAACTCGTTAAAAATTAATATCATTTTCTCAGTGCCGTGAAATGGCACAGGCTGTGCTACTGACTCGCTGAGACGGTGAAGAAGCGGTACAGGCCGTCGTTGCTCCGTTATCGCCTGTGCCCGACTTTTCATCCACGCCAAATAAAGAGGAATCCCGCATGACCCGTAAAATGAAAACGATGGATGGGAATGCCGCTGCGGCGTATATCTCTTACGCCTTCACCGATGTGGCAGCCATCTATCCCATCACCCCCTCCACGCCAATGGCGGAAAACGTAGACGAATGGAGCGCTCAGGGGAAAAAGAACCTGTTCGGTCAACCGGTTCGTCTGATAGAAATGCAGTCCGAAGCCGGTGCGGCTGGCGCGGTGCACGGTGCCCTGCAAGTCGGAGCCTTGACCACTACCTACACCGCCTCGCAGGGATTGCTGTTGATGATCCCCAATTTGTACAAAATTGCCGGCGAACTGCTGCCGGGCGTGTTTCACGTCAGCGCCCGCGCGCTGGCGGCCAACTCGCTGAACATTTTTGGCGACCATCAGGATGTCATGGCAGTACGGCAAACGGGCTGCGCCATGCTGGCGGAGAGCAGCGTGCAACAGGTGATGGACCTGTCCGCCGTGGCACACCTGACCGCCATCAAAGGCCGCGTCCCCTTCATCAACTTCTTCGATGGCTTTCGCACCTCACACGAGATCCAAAAGATCGAACTGTTGGAGTATGAAGAGTTGGCACCGCTGCTGGATCGCGATGCGCTGGATGCCTTTCGCCGTCGCGCCCTGAATCCCGATCATCCAGTCATTCGGGGAACCGCCCAAAACCCGGATATTTACTTTCAAGAACGCGAAGCCGTGAACCGCTTCTATGATGCGCTGCCGGAGATGGTCGAAGGCTATATGGCGCAAATCACCCAGCTCACCGGACGTGAATATCATCTGTTTAATTATCATGGCGCACCGGATGCGGAACGGCTGATTATCGCAATGGGGTCGGTATGCGAGACCATTCAGGAAACGGTCGACTATCTGAATCAACAAGGCGAGAAAGTGGGGCTGCTGACGGTACATCTCTATCGTCCCTTTTCACTGTCACATTTCTTTGCCCACATCCCGAAAACCGTGCAACGCATCGCGGTACTCGACCGCACCAAAGAGCCGGGGGCTCAGGCGGAGCCCTTATGCCTCGATGTAAGAAACGCCTATTATCGCCACGAGCAACCGCCGCTGATTGTCGGGGGGCGCTACGCGTTGGGGGAAAGGATATGCTGCCAGCTCACGTGGTTGCCGTATTCGATAACCTCAAGCGCCCGTTACCGCAGGATGGCTTTACCGTGGGGATTATCGACGACGTGACCCACACCTCACTGCCAGTTTCAACGGCGTCGATCAACACCTCGAAGGCGGGAACGACCGCATGTAAATTTTGGGGGCTGGGTTCCGATGGCACCGTCGGCGCCAACAAAAGCGCCATCAAGATTATTGGCGATCACACCTCGCTCTATGCTCAAGCCTATTTTTCCTATGATTCGAAGAAATCGGGCGGGATTACCGTCTCCCATCTGCGCTTTGGTCAGAGCCCGATTACCTCCCCTTACCTGATTCACCACGCGGATTTCATCGCCTGCTCGCAACAAAGCTACGTGGAGAAATACGATTTACTGGTGGGGCTAAAACCGGGCGGGACGTTTTTACTGAACTGCGCCTGGACGGCGGAAGAACTGGACGTGAAGTTGCCCAACGCCATGAAACGCTATCTGGCGCAGCACGCCATCCGTTTCTACACCCTCAACGCGGTCGAGATTGCCCAGCGTCTTGGATTGGGAGGCCGTTTTAACATGATTATGCAGGCGGCATTCTTCAAGCTGGCTGCGATCATTGCGCCAGAAACCGCCGCCGACTATCTGAAAGCGGCGGTCGTTAAATCCTATGGCAGTAAAGGCCAAAACATAGTGGATATGAATAGCGCCGCGATAGACGAGGGGATGCAGGCGCTAGCCGAAGTGATCATCCCCGCCGCCTGGGCAACGCTGCCGGAGGTGGAGGAGAAAGCGGCACGCGCCCTGCCCGATTTTATCCGCCACATTCTGGAACCGATGAATCGTCAGGAGGGAGACAGCCTGCCCGTCAGCGCCTTTATCGGCATGGAGGATGGCACCTTCCCTCTCGGTACGGCCGCCTATGAGAAACGCGGTATCGCGATTCAGGTGCCCGAGTGGCAACCCGAAGGCTGTACTCAATGTAACCAGTGCGCCTTTATCTGCCCTCATGCCGCCATTCGCCCCGCGTTACTCAGTCAGGAAGAGCGAAGTAACGCCCCGACGGCGCTGCTCAGTAAGGTGGCTCAGGGAGCAAAAGCCTACGAGTATCATCTAGCCGTGTCGCCGTTGGATTGCTCCGGCTGCGGCAACTGTGTCGATATTTGTCCGTCACGCGGCAAAGCACTGGCAATGCAGCCGCTCGATAGCCAACGTCATCAGGTTCCGCTCTGGGAACATGTGCTTTCCCTTGCGCCAAAAGGTAACCCGTTTAACAAAATCTCGGTAAAAGGCAGCCAGTTTGAAACGCCCCTGCTGGAATTTTCCGGCGCGTGCGCGGGCTGTGGCGAAACGCCCTATGCCAAGCTGTTGACTCAGCTATTCGGCGATCGCATGCTGGTGGCAAACGCCACCGGATGCTCCTCTATTTGGGGAGCCAGCGCCCCTTCGATTCCTTATACCACCAACCATAAAGGGCAAGGCCCTGCCTGGGCTAACTCACTGTTCGAGGACAACGCCGAGTTTGGTCTGGGTATGCTGCTGGGGAGCCGCGCCATCCGCGATCAGCTTGCCAAGGATGTTCACGCTGCGCTGGCCTTACCCATTACCCCCGCGTTGAATACCGCACTCAGCAACTGGCTGGAACTAAAAGATCGCGGCGAAGGTTCACGGGAACGCGCCGATGCGGTGATCGATATGCTGGCAGAAGAGCACGGTAACGATCCCCTGCTTATCCATATCTACCATAACCGTGACTACCTGACCAAGCCTTCGCAGTGGGTCTTCGGTGGCGATGGTTGGGCATACGATATTGGTTATGGTGGGCTAGACCATGTGCTGGCCTCCGGCGAAGACATCAATGTGCTGGTGTTTGACACCGAAGTGTATTCCAACACGGGCGGGCAATCGTCCAAATCCACACCGGTAGCCGCCATCGCCAAATTTGCCGCCGAAGGGAAGCGCACGCGCAAAAAAGATCTCGGCATGATGGCCATGAGCTACGGCAACGTGTACGTGGCACAGATCGCTATGGGCGCGGATAAGACACAAACCCTACGCGCGATGGCGGAAGCGGAAGCCTGGCCGGGCCCGTCGTTGATCATTGCCTACGCCGCCTGTATTAATCACGGCTTGAAAGCCGGAATGGGGTGCAGCCAGCGTGAAACCCAGCGCGCCGTGGATGCCGGTTACTGGCATTTGTATCGCTTCGATCCACAGCGGGTGGATAAGGGGAAAAATCCCTTCTCGCTCGACTCGGACGAGCCGGAAGAGAGTTTCCAGGATTTCCTGATGGGCGAAGTCCGCTATGCGTCCTTAAAACGTCAGCATCCTGCCATCGCCAATAGCCTGTTTGAGCAAACCGAACGGGATGCCAAAGAGCGATATGAACGTTACCGACGTTTAGCGGGCGGCTGATCGTCGCAAGAGCAGAAAAAACAACGAGCGGGCGGATAGAACAACGCGCTATCCGCCCCTTCGTTTCCCTACTGACTTTTCCTTGCCTGCTGATGACGGACAGTATCTTTTATACTGCCGATAATTTATCCTCTCCCGCCTTTCGTCATTGACCGATAAATAAGAAAAAGTAAGAGCCTGCACCTATGATTTCATCACCCGACGCCACGCCGACGCCAGCGCCTTCTGCGACGTCAACGCTTGCTGTATTACGCTCGCCCTCGCTGCTGATGCGCGAGGTTTTGGCAGGCACCATCACCGCACTGGCACTTATCCCAGAGGTGATTTCATTTTCCATCATTGCGGGGGTTGACCCCAAAGTCAGCCTGTTCGCCTCCATCGTGCTGTGTTTCACCATGTCCTTTCTCGGCGGCAGACCAGCAATGGTGACCGCGGCGGCGGGTGCCGTGGCGCTGGTTATTGGCCCGATGGTACACGCGCACGGCGTGGCCTATATTCTGCCAGCGGTGATCATGGCAGGGATCATCCAGATCCTGTTTGGATTGGCCGGGCTGGCAAGGATGATGCGCTACATTCCGCGCTCGGTAATGATCGGTTTCGTGAATGCGCTGGGCATCCTGATTTTTGCCGCGCAGGTGCCGCATATTTACGGGCAATCCTCACTCGTCTGGCTGCTGTTTGCGCTGACGCTCGCGATTGTTCTGCTGCTGCCTTATGTGGTGAAAAGCATTCCCGCGCCACTGGTTGCCATTGTGACGGTGACCGCGATTGCCCTATTTACTGGTATCACGGTGCCTAACGTCGGCGATGCTGGCCCTATGCAGCCTGGATTGCCGGGTTTCACCCAGTGGCTGGTGCCGTTCAATTTTGAAACGCTGCACATCATCTGGCCGACCGCGCTGAGTATCGCGTTTGTCGGGCTGATGGAATCGCTGTTAACCGCCAAACTGGTCGACGACATCACGGATACGCCCTCCAGCAAGCGTCGCGAATGCTGGGGGCTCGGCATTTCCAATATCTTCGCGGGATTTTATGGCGGCATTGCCGGGTGCGCGATGATCGGGCAGACCGTGGTCAACGTGGAGTTGGGTAAAGCGCGCACGCGTATTTCCACCCTCGCCGCCGCGCTGGTGCTGTTGCTGCTGGTGACGGGGCTGAGCGACATCATGGCGAAGATTCCGATGGTGGTGCTGGCGGGCATTATGATGATCGTCGCGCTGAAAACGATGAACTGGCATAGCCTGCACCCGACGACGCTGAAGCGTATGCCGCTGTCGGAAACGCTGGTGGTCATCGTGACGGTTGTCGCGACCGTCTCGACGGGAAATCTGGCTATCGGCGTAGCGGGTGGCGTGATCTTTGCCATCCTGCTGTTTGCCCGCCGCGTGGCACACGTCATTCACGCGGAGCGTCAGGTGAGCGAAGACGGGCAGTCGGTGCACTATACGGTACGTGGGCCGCTCTTCTTCGGCAGCAGTAACGATCTCTTCGAGCACTTTCTTTATGCGCAAGACCCGCAAAACGTCACCATCGATCTGACGCACGCCCAAATCTGGGATGCCTCCAGCGTGGCGGCACTCGACGCGATCGAAACCCGTTATCATCGATACGATGCAAAAGTCACAATCGTCGGGCTGGATACCCATAGCACCAAAATCCACCAGCGCCTGTCGGGGCATCTCTAAGTCATCCGGCGTTCGAAGACGGCTACCGTCTCGGACGCCAGCGTTGACAACCCGCACGCCTCTGTGATTAGACTCAATGCTAAGCAGGCTAACTTAAGGAAAGCATTGATGAAAATTACCGACGTGCGCGTGATTCTCGCGAATCGATATATGTTTGTTGAGGTCACCACTGACGAGGGGCTGACGGGCATTGGCGAATCCGGTGCCTGGGGCTTTCTCGATGCCTCCAAAGGTGCCGTCGAGGCACTGCGCACGTATCTGATTGGGCAAGATCCGCTGCGTATTGAACACCACTGGCAGTATATGTATCGCTGCTGGCATTTCCGCGGCGCCGCGATCATGGGTGCCATCAGCGCCATTGATATCGCCCTGTGGGATATCGCAGGCAAATATTACGATACGCCGGTTTATAACCTGCTGGGTGGACGCTGCCGCGACAAAGCGCGTGTTTATGCGCATGCAGGCGGTCGCACTACAGAAGAAACCATCGCCAATCTGAAAAAAGCCAAAGCCGACGGTTTTACCGCGATTGGTCACCTCACGCCATTTCTCGATGAATCACGCGATACTCCTTACTTCACCACTCACGCCAAAGAGATCGGCGAAGCCATTGAACGCATCGGCCTCTATCGGGAAGCGGTCGGTAACGATGTCGATCTGTGTATCGAAATCCACCGCCGTCTGAAACCCGCCGATGCGGTGGTGTTCGCTCGCGGTATTGAGCCGTTTTATCCCTATTTTATTGAAGATCCTATCGGCGCGGATAACTTCGATTCGATGGCGGAAGTGGCCGACAAAATCAATATTCCTATCGCCACCGGTGAACGCCTGAATAACCCGCAGGAGTTTGCGATGCTGATTCGCCGCAACGCCGTCGCCTATGTGCGCCCTGACGTCTGCATGTGCGGGGGGATCACTGGTGCGAAAAAAGTGGCCGCGCTGGCAGAAGCCAACGATTTGATGGTGGTGCCGCATAACCCGCTCAGTCCGGTGTCCACCGCAGCCTGCTTGCAGATCGCTGTCAGTATTCCGAACTTTGCGCTGCTGGAATATCCGGGCGATGACCAGCCAGCGCTGTCGGAAAAATTTGGCGCGACAGGCGTGGAAAACGGTGTGCGGAAGAAAGACGTGGTGAAGAACACCTTCAAATGCGTGGACGGATTCATGGAGATACCGACGCAGTCTGGCATCGGCATCGAGCTGGCGGACGATCTGGAGAACCGCTTCCCTTATCGCCGCCGCGGCTTGAAAACCCGACTGCACGTCGACGGTTCCGTCGTCGATCAATAACGGTGTGTCGGCAGGCCGTAGCGATCACTCGTCGCGCCACGGCCTGCCGACGTTTCACCTACACCGTAGGGTTTTCCGTTTTCCGCCCTTCCCACTGCATGAGCAAACTCAGCGCCGCAGGCAGTGCAAGTAGCGTCAGCAATGTCGCCCCCATCAATCCGCCGATAATCGCGTACGCCATCGGCCCCCAAAACACCTGATGCGCAATCGGGATCATGCCGAGAATCGCTGCCAGCGCCGTCAGTATAATCGGGCGTGATCGATGGCTGGCTGCATTCACAATCGCCTCTGTCGCGGGCTGTCCGTTTTTCACGTTCAGATCGACCTCGCCAATCAGGATAACCGCATTACGAATGATCATGCCCGCCAGCGCAATTGCCCCCAGCAGCGCCACAAACCCCATCGGCGTGCCAGTCGGCAGCATCGCCGCGACAATACCGATCAGGCCGAACGGCGCGGTCAGGAATGCCAGCGCCATGCGGGAAATACGCTGTAGCTGAATCATCAATAGCACCAGCATCACCAACAGCGTCACCGGCAGTACCGCGTACACGGAGCCATTGCCCTTATCAGACTCCGCCGCAACGCCGCCTTCTGTGATGTGGTAACCCGCCGGTAACGCGGCGCGATAGCGTTCAATCTCGGGTGCCAATTTTTCAGACAGCGCAGGTGCCCGCACGCCCGACGCGACATCCATTTGCACCACAATAAACGGCTCGCGCTGACGCCGCCAAATAATCGGATCCTCGACGCCATACGCCACGGTCGCGATCTGCCCCAGCGGAACGGAGCGCCCCTCCGCAATCGGGATTTGCAGATTGGCGATCGTCGCAACGTCTCTGCGTTCCTGCGGCGTGCCACGAATCACTACGTCCACCAGCCGATTGCCATCGCGTACCGACGTCAGCGTAGAACCAGAAAATATCGCCGCCAGCATACTGGCCACATCCTGCGAACTGATGCCAACGGCGCGCGCTTCGGTCTGATTCAGCACCACGTTCACCGTGCGTTCTGGCTCGCCCGCCGTCAGATTCACCTCACGCACATCAGCTTGTTTCCCCACCAGGCTCGCCAGCCCCTGTGCGATATCGCGGACACGATGGCTATCTGGCCCCGCCACTCGGTATTTCAGCGGCCAACCTACCGGTGGTCCCAGCTCCAGCGCAGACACCCGCGCGACAATGTTACTGAAATCCCGCTCAAGCACCTGATTCAACCGGGCCGCCAGCGCGTCCCGCGCCGCCAGATTTTTTGCCACCACCACCAGCTGCGCAATATTCTCATGGCTCAGCAACACATCCATCGGGAGATAAAACCGCACCGCGCCCGACCCCACATAGGTGGAAAAATGGTCAACGTCAGGATCGTTTTTCAGCATGGCTTCCAGCCGTTTCGCCTGCGTTTCCGTCGCCGCCTGTGAGGCATTCGCCGGTAGCGTCAAGCTAACCAACAGCTCTGGCCTGTCGGAAGCCGGAAAGAACTCGCCTTCCAGCCGCGTCGCACCGAACAGGGCAATGACCAGTAGGAGCAGCGTGATCGCCAGCGTCATCCCCCGGTTTGCCAGTGCGCGCTGTAGCCACTGACGATAGAGGCGTCCCAAGCGTCCCGGTTCGTCGGAATGGTGGCTAAACGTTTTTGGCAACAGCCAGACGCCGAGCAGCGGCGAAAAGAGAATCGCGACGATCCAGGAACTCAGGAGCGAAATCAGAACCACCACGAAGAGCGAAAAGCAGTATTCCCCCGCGCTGGATGCGGCAAACCCCACCGGAATGAACCCGGCGATCATCACCAGCGTCCCCGTTAACATCGGAAACGCAGTGCTTTCATAGGCCCAGGCCGCCGCCCGTTTGCGATCCCAGCCCTGTTCCAGCCGCGATACCATCGCTTCCACCGTAATCATGGCATCATCGACCAGCAGCCCCAGCGCAATAATCAGCGCGCCCAGCGAAATGCGCTGTAGCCCGATACCGGTGATTTCCATACCAATAAAGGTCATCGCCAGTACAATCGGGATAGAGGCGGCCACCACGAGTCCGGCCCGGCTGCCGAGGGAGACGAACGACACCGCCAGCACAATCGCCACCGCTTCCAGCAGCACTTTCACGAAGCCGCCGACCGCACCTTTCACCACCTCGGCCTGATCGGCCACGCGCGTCATTTCGATCCCATGCGGCAGTTGTGCAGAAAGCGTATTCATTTTTTCGCGAATCGCCTGACCGAAATTGAGCATATTGCCGGTGGGTGCCATCGAGATCGCCAACCCAATGGCCTTCTCGCCATTCACCCGAAACGTCGGCGACGGCGGATCTGCCGTTTCACGGTTAATCGTGGCGATATCGACCAGCGGGACAAACTTGCCGCCGATGCGCAACGTAATCTGACGCAGGCTTTGCTCGGAGGTAAACGCCCCGCTGACGCGCACGGCAATCTTATCGTCCTTGGTGCGAATAATACCGGCGGGCGTGACCGCATTCTGCGCTTTCAGTGAATCGATAACCTGCTGCGGATCTAACCCCAGCCCGGCGAGACGTCGGGGAGAAAACGTCACCACAATCTGTTCTTCTTCCACGCCCAGCATGTCGACCTTACCGACATCCGGCACGCTCAATAATGCCGAGCGAATATCCTCGACGCGGTCGCGCAGCTCTCGCGGCGAAAAGCCGTCGGCGGTAAAGCCATAAATCGTTCCGAACGTATCATCAAATTCGTCATTAATAGCCGGCGGGCTGACGCCATCAGGGAGCGAACTGGCGATGTCCGTCATTTTCTTACGCACCGTATACCAGATATTCGGCACGGCAGACGGCGGTGTGTCATCACGCAGGTTGACGAAAACCACCGCCTCCCCGGCTCGGGTGTAGCTCTCGACATAATTGAGATACGGCGTTTCCTGTAATTTTTTCTCCAGTTTATCGGTGACGAAATTGACCGTATCGCTCACCGTCGCGCCCGGCCAGGCGGCAGACACCACGGCAGACTTGATGGTAAATGCCGGATCTTCGTTACGGGGCAAACGTTGATAGCTCATCACGCCTGCCGCCATAATCACCAGCATCATAAACGCGACCAGTTGCTGATGCGCCAGTGCCCAGGCGGACAGATTAAAGCGTGCGGTCGATTGCGGTTCTGGTGACATCAGCGACGCTCCTCTTCATCCAGCCGAATTTTTTCATCCGGCCGTAGCTTACTGATGCCAGCGATCACCACGCGATCGCCCTGCTCCAGTCCCCCAGCAATGAAGATTGCCGTATCGCTGTAGCGCGCCACACTAACCGGCTGCAAACGTACCGTCTGGGTTGTGGTATTTACGACATAGACCGCAGGTTGATCTCCCTGCCGCGTGAGCGCAGACGCAGGCAGTTCAATAACAGCCGCGTCGGACTGCTGTATCGCGCCATTCACGCTGGCACCTAATACCATCGCGGCGGGTGGCGAGGTTAGCGTGACTCTCACCCTGAAGGTTCGCGTAACGGGATCGGCCTGTGGGCTGATATCCCGCACGCGCCCCTCAGCCTGAACGCTCGGCTCAGACAGCAGTGAAACGCGGATCACGCGCGTGGAAAGCGACTGATTGACCAGCCGTTCCGGCACATCAAACACCGCATCGCGCCCGCCGAGGGAGGCCAGTTTCACCACCTCTTGTCCGGCGCTCACCACCTGACCGGGATTGGCGCTGACCGTCGTGATCACCCCATCCTGCGCAGCCGTGAGTTGCGTATAGCCGAAGCGTTCTTGCGCGCCTTTCACCGTCGCCTGCGCACTTTCGCGGCGGGAAACCGCTGCGTCCCAATTTGCCTGCGCTTCATCAAGCTGCACGCGCGCAATCGCGCCGCCCGGTGCCAGCGCCTTCATGCGGGAAAAGTTGCTTTTTGCCAGCCGTTCCGCCGAGATTGCGCTGGCTAAATCCGCCTGCGCGCTGCGCAGTTGGTTTTCACTGTCCCGGGCATCAAGCGTCGCAATCACATCGCCACGCTTCACCGACGCCCCGACATCCACCAGACGATTCAGGATGCGACCATCCAGCCGAAAACCTAGCGCGGTTTCTTCATGCGGGCGAACTTCCCCCGTCAACGTCACCGGTTCCCGGCTCATCGCCGGCATGACCACCAGCGTTTTCACCGGCCTGACGGGCGGTGACGCGGGCGCATCATCAGCGCTGTCACAGCCGCTAAGCAACACGGCCGACAGCAGACAGAAAGCAAAACGGCTGACCATCATTACGTCCTCTCACTCATCAGATAGCCTCAGAACGCATACAGAACGGCCAGCGTGGCACCGGTATCATTGCGTCGTTCCACAACCTGACTGTCCGCAACTTTGTCAGTGAGCCAGGTTGAGGTTACCCCGACGTTCGTTGACCACGCAGGGCTAAACTGATGCGTCCAGTTCGCGCCCAGCGCATAGCCGTAAACGCCTTTTCCGGCATGATAGGCCGCCAACCCGGAGCGGGTGCTCTGCTGCTGCGTTACGCCGTAGTAGGTTTGATTAAAGCGGGCATCCCCCATCAGCACATCTGCCGACAGCGCCAGCACATCGTCTTTTGTCGCGGACTGCCACACCGTGCTCTTTGCTCCGATGCGGTACTGATTTCCCCTATCTCTTTCGCTCAGCGCAAATTCGCCGCTCGCTTCCAGCGCCAGCCAGGGCGCAAACTGATACCCCGCCGTTAGAGTGGTCGTTACCGATCCTTTAACCTTGCCCATCCCTTTCAGACGGTTTGAACCCGCGCGCCACTGGCTGTTTTTGTCATCCCTTCCCAGGTCGTAACCAATCGCGTGGTCGAGATAAAAACCGGAGGGCGACTGGTATTGCCAGCCGATACCGTGCGTAGAATCTATATAAAGCGCGCCGCGTTGAATGGTCAGCACAGGCAGCGCGGTAGTTTGACGATCTTTACTCCCTCTGTAGCGCGGCGCATTCTGGGCAGCGACACCCACGACAACATCCGTGTGGTCACCCCAGAATGAAGGCGCAGCGTCTTCTGCCGCTTCGGCAACGGCCGCACTGGACAGCGCGGCAGCGGACAGGCAGGTGGATAAAATAATTTTTGTTATGTTCATACATCCCCTCTTTTACGCGGTAATCTTGCACCGTGGCGTTTCCCCGACGGGTACAGCGTGATTGGTGTTGGCTTTTCAGCATCGTGGCGGATTATGCTGACGTTTAGTCAAGAAACGCTTTGCGGTTTTTTAAGATTTCATCAAGAGGGTGCGATGGCAGAAAAACGGGTGTTGATTATTGAAGACGATATGGATGCCGCCAGCGTGCTTGAGGCCTATCTGCGACGCGACGGCTATCAGGTGTCTATCGCGTCTGATGGGCAACGGGGTCTGCACATGGCGCTGACCAGTAAACCCGATTTGATTTTGTTGGACGTAATGCTGCCGAAGATGAATGGCTCAGAGGTGCTCTCCGCCCTGCGGCAACGCAGTAATATTCCGGTGATTATGGTCACCGCCATCGGCGACGAACCGGAAAGAATCGGTGCGCTGCGCTACGGCGCGGATGATTATGTCGTCAAGCCGTATAACCCACAGGAAGTGGTGGCTCGCGTGCAGGCCGTGCTGCGACGTACCGGCTATGCGATCCGAGAAGATGCAGTCCTGACATTCGAAAATTTGTCGGTTGACCCAACTTCCGTCACGGCAAGCATCGCGGTATCGCCGTCAGAATCCGTGGTGCTCGATCTGACACCGACCGAATTCAACATTCTGGTGACGCTGCTCAAAGCGCCCAACCGCGCCTTTACCCGTGGTGAACTGCTGGAAGCCAGCCTACCGGAAAGTGACGCGCTGGAGCGTGTGGTGGATACCCACGTTCACAACCTCAGGAAGAAGCTCAATCAGTACGACATCATCAATGTGTTAGTCACCGTCCGCTCCGTCGGCTATCGATTCCGGTAAATGTTGCGATGAAAAAATCGATCTTTCTGTCAGAAAAAATGTCGCTGTGGCGCTGGCTGTGCTTTCGCATTATTTCTCTGCTGCTTGCCGCCGTGGTCATTATCGCGGGCCTCATGTGGCTGCGTTTCGCCGTCAACAATCTCTACGTCGAGCAGCACATGTCGGTCGAGATACGGACCGAATTTCAGCAATTAAGCGAACAGAAAGACTACGCCAACCCGCGCTATCAACAGATTATCAATCAGTATTACGGCCCGGAATTCTTTGTGCCGAATATTGCCAGCAGCGACTGGCTGGTGCTCGCCATTATGGTACTGATCGCCTTGCCCACCATGGTGGTCGTGGTGCTGTGGCGTGCGCGACCGCTGTCACAGCAATTTTCCAACATCGCCAGCGCCGCACGCGATGTCGCTCAAGGGAAATTCGATACCCGCACGCAGTTGGTCGAGCAGGCACCGATGGAGTTGGTGACGCTGGCGGACGACTTTAACAACATGACCGCACAACTGGAGCGCTACGAGCGAGAGCTGCGTGAATCCAGCGCGGCGCTGGCTCATGAACTGCGTACCCCGTTAAATGCGGCGATGGGTCGCGTTCAAGGCATGCTTGATGACGTCTTCCCGCGAGATAAAGCACAGCTGACGATGGTCATCAAACAGCTCGAACAGCTCAATCACGTGATTCAGGATCTGCATTTTCTGTCGCTAGCCAGAGCCGGGCAATTGCAGTTAGTCCAGACCCCTTTCTACTTCGACGAGCTCATCACCGAGCGACTAACCTGGTATCGGCCACAGTTAGAACAGGCCGGATTTCAGACACAGACGCATATCGAACAACACGACTTCTGCCTTGCCGACCGCGAACGGTTAGGACAGGTGTTCTCTATTTTGATCGAGAACGCCTTAAGCTACGCCAGCGATGGTCGCTATCTGGCGATTGAGGTGCGTGAAACGACGCTGCGTGAAAACGTACCGTGCTGGCAGATTACCGTCTCCGATCGCGGGCCGGGCATTGAGCCAGAATCGCTGCCCCTGCTTTTCGACCGCTTCTGGCGCGCCGAGCATTCACGTGGAAGGCACTCCGGCGGCAGCGGACTGGGGCTGTCCATCGCCTCAGCTATTATCACGGCACACGGCGGCACGATTTATGCCTGTACTGAAAATTCTGCTTATGCGGAAAATTACGCAGAAAATCATGCAGAAAGCGATACGCCAGAACACGATCATCACGGCGGTCTTACCATCGTGATGACGCTGCCCCGTAGCATCTAATACGCCGCATGCCGCGGGGTAATTGCCTATTATTAAAAAGCATAGCGAAATTATTGCTATGCCCTGCCGCGGGGGGAAAACACGGTAAATCGTGGCAATCCTCATCGGCTACCTGACGAGATAAACAGAACAACCCCAGACGCCGCGCCCTACCGCGGGGCAAACCGCGCGCCGCCGCGATTTTTCTCTCAATGAATCGTTATATTTATCTGGAATGAGATAAGGCGAAAAGAACTAATTTCGCTATAAGTATTTCGCTACTCTGCATGAGCGAAATATATCGCCTCGATTAAAACTCAATCACCAAGGTAATTATCATGAAACGTTCACTTCACCAGGCATTCATGGCGATAACGCTGATTAGCGCCTCCTTCTTTAGTCAGGCCGCCGAAACACAAACCTCGACGTGGCAACATATCAAACAGACCGGTGAGTTACGCATCGGCGTGGCACAGGGCGAGCCCTGGTATTTTAAAAATCCCTCGACCGGAGAATGGGACGGCATCGGCTATAACATCGGTAAAGAGTTGGCAAACGATCTGGGGGTAAAACTGGTGACGGTGGAAACCACGTGGGGCAACGCCATCGCAGCCTTACAAACCGGTCAGATCGATACCATGCTGGTGCTCGACCCAACGGAAGAGCGGAAAAAAGCGGTCGATTTTCCTGAGCAGCCTTTCTTTTGGTATGCGCAAGGCGTGTTGATTCGCGATGGCATTGCAGTGACCAACTGGGACGACCTCAATCGGGAAGATATTAAAATCGGCGTCACGCTGGGCTCCAGCCCGGACCTGATTCTGACCAAACGTCTGCCAAAAGCACAGCTGGTACGCTTCCCGAATATGGATGAAGGCGTGGCGGCGTTCTACGCGGGTCGGGTCGATGCGCTGTCCTATTTCCACCCGGCGCTGGCGCTGCAACAGGCTAAAGTCGGCAAGGGCAATTTGATTCTGCCGAAGCCGATTATTGAGGTCAGCACCAGCGGGGCAATCCGTAAAGAAGCCGACCAGACCTTCCATAACTTCCTGAATGACGAATTTGCCAAGCTGTATCAATCCGGCAAGACGCAGCACTACTATGAACAAGCTCTCAAACTGCGCGGCGTGGACGTCAGCAAAGTGCCGTCGGTCATTAAAGAAGATTGGAAATAAATCGGAAACGGTTAAAACGACAGTCCTGAACGGATTCAGGACATCTGCATTAGCGGGGTCAGCAGCGCGGCGACATCCTGACATTGTTCCAGTTCGGATAACGCCGCCGTTGCCTCCGCCACCGTTGTTGGGGCAAATCGGGACGAGAGATTCTCCGTAAATTTCGCCATGATGCGGCTTTCCGCCAGCGGGTGTTCTGCGCATCCCAGCGGGAAGGCAATACGCTCACCGCTCACCACTTTTCCACTCGTAACGACATCAACCTGCAACACCGGCCGACGCACCTGCGCCATCAGTTGGTCAAGTTCGGGAGAAACCTCGACGTGAACTTTATCGGCCAGCGCCAGAAGTTCTGGGTTGGTTAAGGTATCGTCCGCACTCCAGCGATGCCTCGGAATACGATAAGCCAGACACGCCAGCGTAAACGGCAGGCTGAACTGCGCATCCGTCGCATTTTGCGGCCGTGCATCCATAAAATCAGCGGCCAGCCTCTGGCTTCCTTTGACCCGAATCAGGTCAATAGCCTGCGGCGACAGCGCCAGTTCGTGCTGTACGCGTTCGAAGGATTCCAGCGCGGTATGTATCCAGCGGCAGGCCGGATAGGCCTTGAAACTGGCATGCTGGATCGCCCACGCCTCTCCCAATCCGGTAATCAATGCCGCTTCATCAAAGCGGTCAGATCCCATCATGCGCCAGAATCCCTGCTCGCCGGACAGCACATCTCTTGGGCCGATAATCCCGCCACGGTGCAACTCGACGGCACGGACGCCCGACTCCGCCGCGGGGGCGTTGTAATCCTTGAAAGACACCAGCGGCCGCTGCTGCCAGTTGTATTTGTGCAAGCTAGGCAACGGCGTCAGCGACGCCGCCAGACCGATGGCATTCTCTAGTCCTGCGGCATCACATCCCGTTAGCAATCCGTAAGCCACCGCCGCTCCGATGGATTCATGCTGGCACACACCATAAACCTGTTGAAAACGCGCCTGACTCGGCTGCTGAGACTGAATGATCCGACCATTAATTTCATACGCGGCGGCCAGCGCACAGATCAGCGTTTCGCCGTCGATCGGGCGCGATCCAAGTGCCGCCAGCGCGGCGGCAACCAGCGTGGCACCGGGGTGCCCCATACCACGTCCGGCAACCTCATAGCCATCATCGTAATCCAGCGCATTGATCGCCGCCGCATTCAAAAATGCCGCACCAATGGCGGCCAGCGGCGCGCCGCCATCCAATACTGGGTTGTTGCCCGCCGCATAGTGCAGGCGGGTGACGCGCGCGCAGTCCTGCACCACCTGGCTACTCGCACCGGCAATACCGCAACCCAGACTGTCGATAAAATGCAGCACGATTTTTCGTCTTAACGCGGCGGGAATGTCCTGAATCGTCAATCGGTGGGCAAAGGTCGCGAGGCGCAACGTCAGAGGAAGTTCAGCAGCGTGAGGCATCAGCATTCCGCCATTCTTTTATAAATAAAAGGAATATTAACACCACGTTTTATTATTTATTTATCATTTTTTCGACCTGCTAAGATGCATCAGTTCTAACAAAATAAGAAACGTATTTCCTAATTATGCATTTTCCAGGGGCGCTATTTTATGTCGTATCAGTGGGATTTTTCCGCCATCTGGCCCTATCACCAACTGCTGCTGGAAGGGCTATGGGGAACGATAAAGATCGGTGCCACCAGCATACTGATCGGGATGGTGGCTGGCATGGTGCTCGCCGCCATGAAAATGTCGCCTCGGCGACTCTTGCGCCTGCCTGCCGCGATGTTGATTGGCTTTTATCGTAATACGCCCGCGCTGGTGCATTTTTTCTGGATTTACTACGCCCTGCCCGTCATTACGCCCTTAACGTTTTCGCCTTTTACCGCTGCCGTGATCGCGCTGTCCGCCCAGTCCGGTGCCTTTTATGCCGAAGTTTACCGTGGCGCGATTTCCTCTATTCACGCGGGGCAATGGGAAGGCGCAAAAGCGCTGGGCATGTCGAAATCAACGGCACTGCGTCGGGTTATTCTTCCTCAGGCGTTACGCCGGATGATCCCGCCCTTTATTGAGCGCTCGTTTGAACTCATCAAATCCACGTCGCTGGCGTCATCACTGGCCTATAGCGAACTGCTTTATCAGGCGATGCAGATCAACAGCCAGACCTACCGACCGCTGGAAGTCTACAGTCTGGTGGCGGTGATGTATTTCACCCTGCTGCTGCTGATTAGCCTGTTCAGTCAACATATTGAGAAACGGCTGTCGCTGGCAGATCGCCGGCTCGCGTAAGGAACATCATGCACTATCAATGGGATTTTTCGCTGGTCTGGCACAACCTTCCCGTGCTGCTGAAAGGCCTTGGCGTCACACTCGAACTCTGGCTGCTGGCCGGTGTACTAGGCACCGCGCTGGGGCTGGTTCTCGGTCTGTTTCGCGTATTTGGCAAACGCTGGCTGTCGCTGCCCGCCAGAGTCTTTGTCGAAATCTTCCGTAATACGCCCGTTCTGATCCAACTGATCTGGTTTTATTACGCTTTCCCGGTTCTGGTCGGCGTGCAGTTCAGTACCTTTGCCGCCGCCACGCTGGCTCTGACGCTGTATAGCGCCGCGTACTGTACGGAAATTTTCCGCGCTGGGCTGCAATCCATCGACCACGGACAGTGGGAAGGCGCAAAAGCGCTGGGCATGCGGCAGACGGTGATCCTGCGGCGCGTGGTTCTACCGCAGGTATTACGCAACATGCTGCCCGCCCTCACCAACCGGATGATCGAACTGGCCAAGGTAACCTCGCTGGCCTCCATACTGGCCGTCAACGAACTGATGTATCAGGGACGACTGCTGAGCAGTACCTATTATCGTCCGCTGGAAATCCTGACGGTGGTCGCGCTGCTCTATTTCATTTTGATCTGGCCGGGGAGCTACCTTGCCGCACGACTTGAACGTCGTTTCCGTTCAACCCCCTAGTCTGACAGTGCCACAGGATTGCTATGCGTGAAGCTATTAGTGTGAATAAAAATCGTACGTTGAATGAAAACGGTACGTTGAATGAAAATAGTACGTTGAGTGGAAATGAAGCTCTGAACGACGATATCGTCCTGCGCATTCGCGGGCTCCAGAAACGCTTCGGTGCCGTTGAGGTATTGAAAGGGATCGATCTGGATGTACGTCGCGGCGAAAAAATTGCCATCATCGGCGGCAGCGGATCGGGAAAAAGCACCCTGCTGCGCTGCCTGAATTTTATGGAGATCCCCAGCGCCGGCACTATCGAACTGGATGACGTGGTACTGGGAAAAACCAATGCGAAAGGCCAGCGCGACTACCCGGAAAAGCAGCTGTGCGCCGTGCGGGAACGCGTAGGCATGGTGTTTCAACAGTTCAATCTGTTTCCCCATATGACCGTGCTGGAAAACGTGCGTGAAGCGCTGCTGTCGGTGAAGAAAATGCCACGGCATGACGCGGATATCATCGCCAAAGCGCAGTTGGAAAAGGTCGGGCTGGGCAACAAACAAGACGCCCGCCCCGCCAGCCTGTCCGGTGGTCAGCAGCAGCGGGTGGCGATTGCTCGGGCTCTGGCGATGTCGCCAGAAGTCATGCTGTTTGATGAACCGACATCGTCACTGGACCCAGAGCTGGTGGGCGAAGTGCTGCACACCATCCGAGCGCTCGCGGAGGAAGGCCGCACCCTTCTGCTGGTCACCCATGAACTGGGGTTTGCCTATCACTTCGCCGATCGCGTCGTGTTTATCGAGAATGGCGTGATCCATGAAATGGGCAGCGCCGAACAGGTACTCAAAAACCCGCAGCAGCCCCGAACCCAGGCCTTTCTTGCCCGCTTTGCCGAGCGCTCCTTTTAACTCATCATTCACATTCAGGAACAGCACGATGCAACCCACACTATCCAGCCAGAGCAGCCAGGCCTATTTGCAGGATCCGCGTAACAGCGACGTACAGGTGTATGTGAATGGGGAGTTTGTTCATCGCGACAACGCGGTGGTGTCAATTTTTGATTCCGGCTACGTGTGCGGCGACGGCGTATGGGAAGGCCTGCGGTTGGTTAACGGCCGCCTGATTGCGCTGGATTCGCATCTGGATCGCCTGTTCGACGGTGCCGCCACGATCCAGCTGGATATCGGCCATAGCCGGGAAGCGCTGACCGATATTCTCTATCAAACGCTCGCCATCAACGGTATGACCGATGGTGCGCATATTCGCCTGATGATTACCCGAGGGAAAAAGCATACGCCGAATCAGGATCCCCGCTTTATTATCGGCGGCGCAACGGTCGTGTGCGTGGCGGAGTATAAAGTCGTCGATACGGCGGCGAAAAAACGCGGGCTGACGCTGTTTACCTCAACCTATCGCACCAGTACGCCAGACGTCTTCGATCTGCGGCTGAATTCGCACAGTCGACTCAATCTGATTCAGGCGCTGCTACAGGCGTTGCAGGCCGGTGCTGATGAGGCGCTGATGCTGGATCCGCACGGTTTTGTCGCCAGCTGTAACTCCACCAACTTTTTTATCGTCCGCCGCGGTGAACTGTGGACGTCATCAGGCCGCTACTGCTTCAACGGCATCACCCGCCAGACCATTATCAACCTTGCAGAGGCCAACGGGCTGAAGGTTAAGACTCAAGATTTTACGCTGGCAGAAGCCCTCACCGCTGACGAAGCCTTTGTCACCGGCACGCTGGCGGGTATCACCCCAGTAAAAGCGCTGGACGGCCGCCCATTTAACCCCGAGCACCGACCGGTAACCGAACAGCTCAGCCGCTGGTATGAGGCGTATTTGTATGCGCAGTGATAGCGGTGCATCGTCGTGAAACAAGGCGTTCCCAGAAGAACGCGATAACCTCGTTATGCCCCTGTTCTGCCTGCTGAATGTCTTCGACGTAAACGTGGGTGACCACCGCGGCGGTTTAATGCGCTAAGTTTATCAACGAATTGATTCAACGAAATATTAACCGTCAGAAACATTTCATGTAAC
Organism: Pectobacterium polaris; assembly: GCF_002307355.1. Classification (NCBI taxonomy): domain Bacteria; kingdom Pseudomonadati; phylum Pseudomonadota; class Gammaproteobacteria; order Enterobacterales; family Pectobacteriaceae; genus Pectobacterium; species Pectobacterium polaris. The sequence continues at coordinate 4,252,006 of NZ_CP017481.1, forward strand.
CTAAGCGCCACTTTTTCAAAAGAGCAGGTCAGGGAATGAAAGCCGTAAAGTTACTGTTTGGCATCCTACTACTGAATATGGTCATAGGGGTCAGCACGGCTATCGCCGCCCCGGACGACACCGCACACCCTTTTTACGCGGGTAAAACGCTGGCGCATCCGATCATTTCGGGCGCACGCGAAAGCAGCGCCCTTCTGGTTTTCATTCAGGAAAACCAGGTGGTCAAAGGCTATTATTGCTTCTGTAGTGAAGAGGATGACAGTGTCGATCACCTTCCCCACCTGCTCGGTACCTTCCCCGATTCCACCATTGAATCCGTGTTTTATGCCGACGTAGACCAGGCTGGTCAAATCACGCTGGTGTTGAGTAAAAGCCACGGCAAGTTCGCCCTGCGCGGTTGGCGTTACATTGAAGACGGCAGCTATATTCCGCTGCTAAGTTTACAGCCGGTTCTCGACAAGCTGGTTCGCGAGAATAAGGATCTCAATTCAACTCTGGTGAAACGCGCACTCGGCAAGCTTCCACCTTATGACTACAGCGCGCAGTACCCTAAGTTCGATAATCACGATTTCGATAACATCGACTTTACTCAGGGCAACGTTGTCGGCTGGTATCTTGACGATGGCACACCTTCTCATGCTGCGAAACAGCCAGCAGACAACGTCTACGCTTATAAAAAAACCTTTGCGGAAAAAGACGGTTTATTCCTCACCGTAACTTTCCGTCGCGTGGAAGATAGCGCAACCCCCGGATTTCGCGTGACAGCCATAAGTTGGCAAGCTGACCCGGCTAAATTCAGCGGCAGCGAGAATGGGCCTTATGTCTATTACTCGGCACAATATGGCTTAGTAAAAGGTTTTTTCCTGCGTGGCGTTCCTGACGGAAAATGGACCACCGTCGGCGAGAACTTCGGCAGTTCAGGTAGCTATATAGCGGGACAACAGCAAGGCCAGTGGACCATCAGCGATGGGCAAGAAACGGCAACGGGATTGATGAAAGACGATGAGCGTGAAGGCCGCTGGGAAATCACCGACGGAATGGATGGCAATACACCAGAGCTGGGTGGCTTCGATACCTACCTCAATGGACAGCGTCATGGCCCCAGCGAGCGCCGTCTGGCGGGTGTGCTGCGCTCGAAGGGCGATTATGTTGATGACCAGCCTGAAGGCATGTGGATCACCGAAAACGGCGAGGGCCCGTTTGTGAAAGGCGTGGCTAACGGTATGTGGAAACTAAAGACGGCTGACGGCGAGATCCAGCAGGTCGAACTGATGGCTGGCATAAAGCAGGGAGAACTGCGCTGGAGTGATGAGAAAGGCCGTCTGACACAAATCATTCATTATAAAGATAATCTTCCTCACGGTTTGTACCAGAAGTTCAACGCTGCCGGAAAAATGGTTTATCAGGCTGACTATGTCATGGGCAAACTGGAGGGCCGTGAAGTCGAATATTATGACGATGGCACCACTCTGCGCGCCGATCGCGGCTACCGCAATGGCGAACTCGACGGCCTGTATATCTATAATTTCCCTGACGGAAAACCGAAGTCCGTATCGACCTATGACCACGGTTATGAAGTCGGACTGATGCAGGAATTTACCGCCACTGGCGTCAAAATTACCGAGCGCAATTACTGCCCTCGGTCGATGAGCGGCCGCGGCTACTGCGGTAAACAGCAAACCTTCAACCCTGACGGCACACCGCTCACCGAAGCCGATTATCTGTTCAACCGCCAGCAAACCAATAATACCTGGTATGCGAACGGTCAACGTCAGGATGAAACGCGTATCGGCACCGATGACAGCTACACCCAAATCAGCTATTACCCTAACGGCCAGATGCAATGCATTAGTCGCTCGCAGGGTTTCAAACCGTTGGTGGTCGATGGCAAAGAGTACAAAGATTATCAGGGCGCGCTGCGCCAGGGCGAAAGCGCCTGTTATTACCCCGATGGCAAAGTCAAAAGCAGCGGAGTCTGGAAAGACGGCAGGCTGACCACCAGCTGTGAAACCCGTTTCGATGAGAACGGAAAACAGACCGCCCCGGCCCTAAAGGCTGCGTGATTCCGAAATGGGAGTATGAACGCTGATATCCCACACAGGAGAAACGCTCAGTAATCGATGATTCTGCACGGGTATGCGGGTGATTCATATCCTTTCGAAAGTGGCTCCGCATTGAGTGAGGTTATATGGAGGCAAGTGCTTTCCATTACCCACTCAATGGGATAACGATAAGTCCCAACGTCTGCTCGGGGAGTTAGCCGCCGGGGTTTATGGGTCGTTCAGAGGTATTATTCAGCGACGCCTCAGATTTAAGAGCTCGTTTGGGATTGTCTGCTTTGGGTGGGTGCGGACGTTTTGAAGGCAAATTCGTTTTTGCCAAGCTGGCTTTTACCTTACCTAACCATTTATTAGGCATGCCACATCAGTTTTGTTAATCTTTCACGCTTATAACCAGAATGGATTTTAGAAAATGAATGAGCAGTTAAAGATTGATATTCCTGCACAGGAAGGCCGGGGCTTTTGGGTTACTAAAGGTCAAACGTTCTGTGTTATTGATCCAGAAGGTCAGCAGGTTGCTGACTTGTGGGCCATTTCCGTTGAAGCTGGAGAAAAAGACTGGCTCAGCACATCACAGACACGAGACATAACTGAGCGATTATTTCCCGCCACCGGCGAATCTTTTTATAGCGAGAAAGGCAGACCTTTTCTCACCTTTGTGCAGGATAATTCACCGTGCCCGCATGATATGCTTTTTCCAGCGTGTAACCCTGGCCTTTACGAACGTGCTGGCCTGCTCGATCATCCTAACTGCCGCGACAACATGCTTTCAGCACTTCAAAAGGTGGACATCTCACTTCCTGTCGTCCCGGACCCGGTTAATTTCTTCCAGCGTTCTGAACCGCAGGCAGACGGTAAGCTTGAAGTACTGGCTTCTGATAACCCCCCGGGAGGGAATGTGATATTGCTGGCAGAAACGGATCTATATGTCGTGGTTACAGCCTGTTCTGTTGACTTCCATCCGACCAACGGGGGCCAATGTACTGGTATCCAGATTATTGTCGGTTGAGTTCCAGATAGTTCATTACCGAGCATTTACCTGCTCTCTTACTATGCAATTAGGGTGTAATTAGCCATTAGAGGCGCAATCAGTCGAGGTCACTGTGGAATTAATTCCTTATTTTCTATTTGCCGGTGCTCTCTTTTTAAATGCAGGAGTACCTGGTCCCAGTATCGCGGCCCTTGTTTCCAGGGTGATTACCAATGGCTGGCGCAATGTAATACCTTTCATCGCTGCAATGTGGATCGGTGAGGTTATCTGGCTCTCTATGGCTATGGCAGGTCTTACAACCCTTGCGCAAACATTCCAGACAGGCTTTTATATTCTGAAATGGGTCAGCATCATCTATCTCTGCTGGCTTGCGTTTAAAATGTGGCGTAAGCCTGTAAATGAAAAGGCAGACGAATTACCGCAACGTACATCTTCATGGTCAATGTTTAGCGCTGGTATGGCATTAACTTTGGGCAACCCTAAGATCATGGTTTTCTACCTTGCGCTTCTTCCGTCATTTATCGATTTGCCAAAAGCAGGTTTAAGTGAATGGGCAATCCTAGCAAGCATTACGCTGGTTACATTAGCGGCAATTGATCTTACCTGGACTTTCATGGCACACAGGGCCCGAGTTTTATTACGTACTCCTAAAGCTGTGAAAATTGCTAATCGTCTTGGCGCTGTTGCTATGGGCGGTGCCGCTGCGGTTATTGCTGCGCGTAACTAATATCCTAAAAAAATCTGCTGGCCATTGGTTAGCAGATTTCTTAGGCCGCAACGTCCGCTTTGGCACTTAGCAGTCGGGTAAAAGGACCGCTCCGTCAGTTAAGAGCGAAAGCAGACATCTGTATCCACAGTGAGTGAATCTATTAAGTAGAAACACTCAAAGCCAGATTAGAACTCGCTTGGGGTTGTCCCTATCACTGAACGAAATGCAGCAGAAAACGCGGCAGGACAGGAAAAACCGAGTTGATAAGCGATCTGCTTAACGGATACACCGTTAGATAGAAGGTCTAATGAGGTATATATCCTGGCTCTCTGTTTCCACATTCTGAAGCTGAAACCTGTGTCACGTAAAAAATGGCGGGAAAAAGTACGTCCCGACATATTCGCAATATCAGCCATGTCAATTAAGGTCGCCTCCCACCGATGGCTGAGCATCAGTTCTCTTGCCGCACGAAATAAACGTTCATCACGCGGCATAGGGAGTTCCGCAGGCAAGAATGGCATCATTAGTGCGAGAAATATATGCCGTCATTTTTAGGTTGAGAAAAAGCCCCCGGCTGAGAGACAGTCGTCGGGGGCTTAGCGGAAGAAAATGTAGAACCTTACAGGCCCAGCTCCGACAGACCAGGATGATCATCCGGACGACGACCCAGTGGCCAGTGGAACTTGCGTTCACTCTCTTTAATCGGCATGTCGTTTATACAGGCGAAGCGACGTTGCATCAGGCCATCTGCTTCAAATTCCCAGTTTTCATTGCCATAAGAGCGGAACCAGTTGCCCGAATCATCATGCCATTCATAGGCGTACCGCACGGCGATGCGGTTGTCAGTAAACGCCCATAGTTCTTTAATCAGACGATACTCAAGTTCTTTTTTCCACTTCCGCGTGAGGAAACCTTTGGCTTCTTCACGATTGGTTGCAAACTCGGCGCGATTACGCCATTTGGTGTCCAGCGTGTAGGCCAGCGATACCTTTTCGGCATCTCGGCTGTTCCAGCCATCTTCAGCGAGTCGCACCTTCTCAATCGCCGTTTCGCGAGTAAAAGGAGGAAGTGGCGGGCGAGTCTGTTTATCGGACATGGTAGAGCCTCCAGGAAATTTGGATATCCCCGTAATACTTCAAGCTGCATGTGCGTTGGCTGCGTTCACTCACCCGAATCACTTACCTGAGTAAGCTCATCGGGATTCACTCTCTTGCCGCCTTCCTGCAACTCGAATTATTTGGGGTATATATCAGTAGAACGAGGTTTTTTTGAAACTCAGGCCCTAGTGAGAGACCTGCTTCAACAACAGTTGCGCCACTTCTCTTGCGCTATCGGCCGCACTGTCATCGCCCATCACGTGTGACATGGTGATAGCGCCCTCCATCAGAATCAGCAACTGTTTGGCCAAGGCTGATGGTTGCTCGATGTTTAATTGCGTGGTGAGTTCCAGCGTGTAATCCAGCAATTTTTGTTTATGAAGCTTTGCGATCTGGCGAACGGGATCGGCAGGGTCACCCACTTCTCCAGCCGTGTTAATAAAGGCACAACCACGGAAGCCATCTGACTCAAACCAGCCTTTGAGTACAGTGAACATATTCAGGATACGCTCCTGAGGGGTAGTGCCTTTATCACATTCAGTTCTGAACCAGTGCATCCAGCGTTCATCACGTGCATTCAACGCGGCGGCTGCCACGTCATCTTTGGTCGCGAAATAGCGATAAATACTTTTCCTTGCGACGCCAGAGGTCTTAACCAGAAGGTCCATGCCTGTGGCATGAATGCCGTTCTGATAGATAAGTTGCTCGGCGGTCGCCAGGATTTTTTCTCGGGTATCGTTCGGCTTTTTGTTCATGAATTAATGGTAGAACGATCGTTCTACCAAGTCAAGCGTCAGCCTGAAAACATTTTTCAGAAAGTGAAGAAGCGAAGTCCGTGCGGGAGAGCGCCCTGCCCCTCTAAATAGATAGACCGTGACATGAGAACGTTCGCGTCTGGCAGAGCTATCACTTAAAGGTGATGCCATACCCTCTCAAATATGAAAACACCACTTCCATTTTAGGCTCTACACCAAGCCATAACAGGAAGTTAGAATATAACCACTTTCAATAAATAACGGGCTTATTGTTATGTAAATAACATAAATACAATAAGTTACCATTATTTATGGCGTTGGTATCCTTTTGAAAACCTACGCAGGATCTTTTCAAATTCATTACCAAATGTGAAAGGGTTTACGTTGTGATTGTTGTACCTGCTGATAGTGACGCGAAATCGAATGAAGAGTCACAACATCTCGCCCAAGCACCAGTCCGGAGGGCTTTGCACAAAAATCCTGCAAGCATGGCAGGCGCTGGCACAGCTTCCCCCTGGAACTGACGGTTTATCCGAGCCAGTTGACTCGCAAGCACTTTTGGTCTGAACAGGAAATTTATCTAGAATGAATCAATTAGTAACAGCTTACCTGGATCGCCTTGGCCTTGATGCCGAGACACCCTCCCTACAGGCACTGACCCGAATTCATCGAGCTCACGTTGAACGGATACCTTACGAAACCTTCTGGATTCACCTCAAAGAAGGATGGGGAATTGATCCACTTGAAAGTTTCAGAAGAGCAGCGACCACGCGGCGAGGCGGTTACTGTTTTCAGTTGAATGGCGGCTTATACACATTACTCACCCAGCTTGGTTATCGTGTGAGTCTCAACCCTGCAAACGTCCATGGTGTTGAAGGCCCTGAACGGATTAAGCTGGAAAATCATGTCGCCATTATCGCTGAGGGAATGCCGTGTGAAAGCAACCCTAATGGCCGATGGTGGGTTGATATCGGCCTCGGCGACGCGCTGCATGAACAAATGCCTCTTATAAATGCAACCGTCCACCAGGGATTAATGAAGTTTGGAATGGAGGCCGTTGGTGAGGATGGTGTGGGTGACTGGCATCTCACTGCCGATCCATCTTGCTGGATTGCAGGTGTAAGTATGGCTGATGAGCCTACTGATATGGGGAATTTATCAGACCGCCATCACTTTAATGTGTTTTCGCCAGAGTCTGGTTATGCCAAAGTTGTCACTGCTCAACTTCGACAGCCTAACGGTAAAACGGTAATGCGGGGTTGTGTTCTTACCAAAACTGACGGCAACGTCGTGACCACGCATACCTCCGCGTCTCTACCGGAATGGCTGGACGTGCTGAGGGAAGAGTTTGGCCTGACTTTTGACAATGTTTCCGATGAATCACTCAAAACATTGTGGTCCAGAGTACAGAAGATCCATGAGGAATGGCTTCAGTCCCGTGATAATGGGTAAAGCCGTAATCTGTTCGTTGATCCTGATACTTTAACACCCTAAATCGGTATTGCATCTGGCGGAAAGCTGAGTGCTAAGAAGTTGGTGTATGCCACCTGTGAGCGACGATGTGGTCGGCCACAGGTGGCCGGAGCGGCATTCTTGAACGTCGTCGTCGACATTTGCTTAGTAGACCTATCATAAGCGCTGAGCAATCTGTCAGTGTGGTATCTCGCTTCGGATCTGAGGTGAACTGCCAGTATGAAAGACTGTGGCCCGTGACGAATTATTTGAAAACGTTATGAATCGAGTGATGGGCCGCTGTGAGCGAAAAGCAGACCGCCGTCATTTTGCTAAGCGACAAAAATGAAAGTGATATCTAAACTTCTCGTTTTTCTGCACATTTGAGCATTGCATTAAGAGCTGGATAGAGCGCTTGCCCCCACTCGGTTAGTCGATATTCCACTTTCGGTGGCACTTGGGGATACACAATCCCGTCAGCTTCCAGCTGTAGCAGATGCTGCATCTGCTACAGCTGGAAGTTTTCCGCGAGCATTGTGAAGAAGGGTTTCGTCGACTACTGAGTCTCCATCTCTTGGTAGATTTTGGCCAGACGGTGGAACGCTTCCTTAGGTTCCCATGGCGGCATCTGACGTGACTTAGGGTGATTCTGTGGTTGGTTCTTGACCAGCGAAAAGCTGACCATGTCTAAATCAGACGCACCTTCGCCGTGATACAGGGACGGGAACGAGAAGAGAAAAATGAATATTCCGTCAACATTCGAAGTGCTTAACAGTCGAACCTGTTCTTCAATATAATCAGCCTGCTCTTGCTCACTACGATTGGGCACAACACCGTCCTTAAAGACTCCTGTGCCGTCGGGGTTCATGCCTTCAAGGATCATATAGCCAGAAGAGCCCAGTTTTGCAGCACCTTCATATGTGCATGCCCCAACCTCCATGACAATGAGTGGCTTACCGACGCGATACTGATCAAGCGCTTTGACATAAGCTTCTGCTGTCTCGTTACTGCGGTAATGGTCAACGCCAACAACATCAAACAAACTCCAGTCGACCCGCTCCCATATTCCCGCCGAATACGTGACCTTGCCATTGAACTTTTCGCGGATCGAAACCACAATTTTATGAAGTTCCTCGTTCAACAGCTCTGATTTCGTGGCTAATATTTCTAATGCTTCAGCCTGAGGGAGGTTTCCGAGCGGCATCAACCCTTTTTGCGTTCGTTCTGATTGTGTCGATCCAGCGAAAATTCCCTGATTGAACAAACTCATCTCGCAGCCTGCCACGAAAATGAGATCAACCCCTTCACTTCTTAGTTGCTCTGCGGCAAGTGCGGCCTCCGAAAAATAAGCTGGCAATTCCGTAATTGGTACATTCATCTTCCAGGGATTGAAAAAGACGGTCAAACCAGCTTCGTGCGCCAGACGCGAGGCAGTCACTAAACGATCAATGTCTTCGCCTTCGATGCGAATGGCGTTGGCGTGCAATTGGGTGGCAATCGTTTTGATATCGTAGGCAACGAGCTTAGGGTCAAAATGTTCAACAGAATAGGGCAGACCTTCGGTAAATCTCAGTCCCACATCGTAAACAACTCCTCGATATTTCATCGCGTTGGTTCCTTTTGCATAGGTAAAGGGTGATAAAGGTGCAAGCGCAGCCAGGGCGGCTGCGGCTGCCGTGATTTTTATGGCGGTTCTGCGTGTCATCATGGTTCAGCTGGCTTAGCGTTATTGGTCATTTTGAGTGTGAGTCAGTTGGCTTTAGCTACCCGCGTCGAAATAAGAACGGGCCCACTCTGAAATCGTTTTTCCAGGACATCCTGTTACGGTTTTAACATCATCACGAACCACCGTCTGAGCCTGCATTTTACCTGCAGCGCCAAGTTTCATTGTCACTACGGCGCTTTCCATATAGGCGCGGTCAGAGGCCGAAGGAATGTGTTCAAGCATCCCTTCAAGTACGGAGGCATCAAGTATGTTGCACTGGATCTCCTTTCCGGCGGCTTCTGCCAGCATCGCCGCAACTTCAGGGCCTGTCAGTAGTTCGGTGCTCATCCAGTAGTTATTACTGCCATGTTTTTCCGGCCCCTCACGTAAAACGGCAGCAGCGACGCGGCCAATGTCTTCGGCAAAAACCCACCCCTGCGGTCTGTCGCCCCAGAAAACGGTGAACGCCCCTGTTTCCTTAATAGAAGGCTCAGTGACCAGCACGGAATCTGTTATGACGTTAGGGTGCAGATGCGTCCAGGCAATTCCGCTGGCCTCGATGTAGGTCTCGATCAGGTCATGCCAGGCAAAATGGGGGATATCATCGCGGCGGGACGTAAATACCCCCAGATGGACAAGGTGACTGACGCCTGCGTCGCGCGCGGCATCGACAAACTTTTTACTCTGGAAAAGCATGTCTGACGTATAGCCTGTCAAAAGGAATACGCGGTCAATACCTTCTAGCGCCCCTGCAAACGTTTCAGGCCTGTTGAGATCAAGGACGACGGCGTCGCGACCTTCACTGCGCCATTTTTGAGCGAGTTCTTCCCGGCTTGTCGACACCCGCAGTTCAATACCGTCATCATTTGCTTTTAAAGCCTGAACCACGCAGGAACCAACGCGACCGGAAGCGCCCAGGATTAATACTCTTGAAACCATCGCTGACCTCACTTTATCAATATCACGAATGTTGGTTTATGATGGGTAGTGCTGTGCACCGCCTAGCTGTAATGACGTTCTTTACGGTATGTTATGACTGCGTACAGAGCGTCAGGACGCAATTATGTCACTCAATGACATTTGTGTCATTGAGTGACATAGATAAAATGATTCCAGTGAAATTTTCAGAGCTTAGTAATGAACACTCGAACCCTGGCTAAAAAAGCCCTTAAAGAGCAGATTGCTCTTGCAGCCTATGATCTGTTTCAAAAAAACGGGTATGACAAAACCACTGTAGAAGCGATTGCCATCGCGACAGGAATGTCGACACGGACTTTTTTCAGGTATTTCCCCACCAAAGAAGACGTGCTTATGGAGCAGACTAATAAGTTCCGAGAGCATTTTATCGAAGGATTTATGAAGCAACTGGAGTCTGAGGACATCTGGGATGCCATGAAAAATCTGCTATCTGAGTATGCGCTGAACTGTGCCAGTAGTCAGGAAAGTGACATACAGGCATTTATCCGGGCAACGCCCGCGCTGGTTACACGTCAGTTTGAAATCTTTGAAGGCCTGCTGTCTGAGGCTACAGATTGGTATGTATCACAGCATAACGATTCCCTCAGTTGGCATACCGTAAATGCACTTATCCGTTCGGCTTTTTCTTGTCTGCAGGCATTTCAGGGCAGACAGCCTGAAAAAATCTCATACACGGCTTTTAGTGATTTGATGATGGAAATGAAACCGGTTCTGCTGACCAGATCCCATTGACCGAGCCTGCAGTGTCCGCTCCTGGCATGAAGCTGCCTGCTGTAGGACTCACAATGGAAACCGGAACCTTGCACTGCAATCATGATGAAGTCTGCCGTTAAGTTTCTGTCTGAGCGACGACAAGCTCATGAAAGTCAATATGTACGGTCCTTGCTAAACTAGGTTGGTATCATTTAAGGGATACAGCCTAAGATTGACTAGATTTTACTAATGATTCAGATATGTCCGTTATCTCAGGCTCATTTCATTGCGTTGTAAACTTTGAATGCGGGATTTTTTTCAAAGATTTCAGCAACAAAATCCATGAACACAATCGCCCGTTTTGGTAAAAGTCGATTAGCAACATAAACGGCTTGAATGGGAACGGGCGGTGCAGTGTAATCAGTCAGTAATAGCTGTAAGTTGCCATTTTCCAGTCCCTCCTCGAACAGCCATTCTGGGCCTTGTGCGATCCCAACCCCTGCATTAACAAACTTCTGTACTGCTTCCGGTGAATTGACCCTGAGCCGACCAGAAACAGGGACATTGATATCCTGAAATCTCCAGGTAGCTCCTGTTGTTAGCAAGGTATAGATCAAACAATCATGTTTTTTTAAATCTTCTGGGGTATTAGGGGTTCCGTGTTTAGCTAAATACTTGTTACTGGCAACACAGACTCGCTCATACATGCCAAGTCTGCGGGCACGCATAGCACTGTCCTCCAGGTGTCCAATGCGGATTGCCAGTTCAGCCCCTTCATCAACGAGATTGATATAGCGGTCATTAATCTGTAGTTCGAGTGTTAGCTCAGGATAGCGTTCTAAAAAATCGGGGATGTGCGGGACTAAGAATGTGTGAGCTAATGCTGTGGGGCAAGCAACACGTAATAGCCCTGTGGGTGTAACATTTTCTCTGAAAGAAGACTCTGACTCTTCAACGGCTTCCAGAATACGCCTTGCTTCCAAATAATAACGTTCTCCTTCAGGAGTTAGGGAAAGCTTGCGGGTTGATCTGTGAAGTAATCTGGTCTGCAAATGCTCTTCGAGGGTGGCAACATGGCGACTCACGTTCGGTTGCCCTAAGCCTAAATCCCTACCGGCTGCGGAAAAGCTGCCTGTTTCAGCGGTACGGACAAAGCATGTCATCAAAAGTAATCTGTCCATCCTAAAACCCATCTATGCTTTTAAAGCATGAAACATATTTAAAAATACAATCTTATCACCATATGCGCATGAACTTATAGTGGCTATCAAATCGGTCATTCGCCGATTCCTTGATAACACTATTTGGAGATTTGAAATGTCTAGACTACAAGGTAAACGCGCACTGATTACGGGTGGTACAAGTGGTATTGGTCTTGAAACAGCGAAGCTGTTTGTTGCAGAAGGTGCACGCGTAATTGTTACTGGTGTTAACCCTGATTCTATCGCAAAGGCGAAAGTAGAACTGGGTAATGATGTGTTAGTCGTGAGCGCTGATTCCGCTGATGTGAATGCGCAGAAAGCTCTGGCTCAAACGGTTAAAGAACACTTTGGTGAACTGGATATCGCTTTCCTGAATGCGGGTATATCAATGTATATGCCAATCGAGGTATGGACAGAAGAGACGTTCGACCGCATTTATGATATCAACGTTAAAGGTCCTTACTTCCTAATGCAGGCACTGCTGCCCGTGTTCGCAAGCTCGGCATCAGTGGTTTTTAATACCTCAGTAAATGCTCACACCGGCCCCGTGAACTCTTCCGTTTATGGCTCAACCAAAGCGGCATTGCTGAACCTGTCAAAAACACTTTCTAACGAATTACTTTCTCGTGGAATTCGTATCAACGCAGTGAGCCCAGGCCCAGTTGACACACCGCTTTACGATAAGGCAGGGATTCCAGTGGAATACCATGATCAAGTGATGAAAGATATCATTGCAACCATCCCAGCAGGTCGTTTTGGTAAGCCTCAAGAAGTCGCGCAAGCGGTGCTTTATTTCGCATCTGATGAGTCTGCCTGGACCGTAGGTTCAGAAATCATCATTGACGGCGGCGTTTCAATCTAAGCCATCTAAATAAGCGATATGGTTCTTCAAGCTCGCCACCTTGCTATGGCGGCGGGCTTTTATTTTATCTGGAGTTTGAAATGCCTAACCATGACCTAACACTTATTAGCCACCCACTCTGTCCCTTTGTACAGCGTTCAGAAATCGTGTTGCTCGAAAAAAATGTGCCATTTGAACGCATAAATGTAGACCTATCAGCGAAACCTGATTGGTTTCTAGCCCTGTCACCGACTGGCAAGGTGCCAGTACTGAAAGTGCATCAAGCAAGCGGTGAAGATGCCATTATTTTCGAAAGTATGGTGATCTGCGAGTACCTCAATGAAACACAAGGCGGTACTTCAATGTACGCAGACGATGCATTAATACGTGCTAAACAGCGCGGATGGATCGAATTCGCTACAGCGATACTTGGTAATGCATGGCAATTTTTAAATGCCACAGATCAAGCTGTGGCTGACAACAAACGTGCGTCGTTCCGTAACCAGCTTGAACGTATTGAAGCTGAGTTGGGCTCGGGGCCTTATTTCTCGGGTGTTAACTTCAGTATGGTAGATGCGGTATACGCTCCGATTTTCCGTTACTTCTCAATCATCGATGCCTCAGTATCTGAGTCGATTTTTGAAGGACTACCGCGTGTTTCTGCATGGAAAGCATTACTTGCAAAAAGGGAAAGCGTAAAAGCTGCCGTACCAGCAGATTATGCACAACTTTTCCAAAATCATCTTCGTCAGCATTCAGCAATTCTCGCCGCTTGAAGATATTAACTGGGCAACCGTTGTGTACATATAAATTCGGCAAGTTGCCCAAACGCATTTTTCAGTTGGAGATTAATCATTAGCAACCGACCTGTCGACAATAGTACCAAGAATGCTTTAATACTCATTTAACTCACAGCGTGAAGCGAATATTAGCTTGCGGAATAAGAGGCATCTCGATTATTCATGGCTATTCGAAAAGAATTTGATAACTTGAGTCCCCATTACCTTAGAATGCGATCCTACTAATAAATGTCCGTGGGTTACTTGAAACTATAGTGGACAGAAACACGGGCGAAGTTGTAGAACGATATGAATATCATAATAGTCAATTCCCTGTACGCATAAGAAACTACAAAAATCAAAAGGACAAGCGCATCTTTTACCCATCCGGAAGCGCGCAATTTCTTGACTCAGAGGTAGTATCAAAACGAGGGGAGTTAACTGTCCGGGTTAAGCAGAGCTGTGCTTACACCGCTGATGGCAACGCCGATAAACGCTCACTGATAACCTCCACTAATGACGACTATCACGGCTCAACCCTCATCTGGATTTCTAATCACGAAACGGAATATTTCTGAATCTATTAAAATCGCAACGCGTTTTGTACTGACTTGCCACCAAGTGATGCACCGGGTGGCAACATACCCGTTAGCCAACCTGACGTGTAGACGCAATGTTTATTAAAGGGCGTATTAAAGGGCGTATTAAAGGGCGAAGACAGTACATACATGTTCCTTCATATATCAATTAAGGAACAAAGGTGTCGGCATTATGACGTAGATTTTTAGTCTTACGTGAGCGAGATACACAACTCAGAAATACGTTTGCAGTCACAAAGCGATTTGTTAAGCATTTCGCTGGCAGTCTATACACCCACACCGCTACGCCTCCGCACATCCTTACGGCCAATCAGAATATTATATTACTTAAATGCATATTCTTTGGTGATTTACTTCGTTCAATTTCAATTTGCAGCAGATCTACTATGTGGCATCCGACATTATCGCCAGAGTGAAATGCTATGAAACGTGCTGAATCCGTTCTCGACTTCATCGGCCATACGCCGCTATTGGAGCTCACCCAGTTTGATACCGGCCCCTGCCGATTGTTCGTCAAACTGGAAAACCAGAATCCCGGCGGCTCGATTAAAGACCGCGTCGCGCTCTCCATGATCGAAAACGCGGAGCGTCAGGGCTGGTTGAAGCCGGGCGGCACCATCGTTGAAGCCACAGCGGGCAATACCGGGCTCGGTCTGGCGCTGGTCGCCGCGCTAAAGGGCTATCACCTGATTCTGGTGGTGCCAGACAAGATGAGCCGCGAGAAGATTTTTCACCTGCGGGCGCTGGGCGCAGAGGTTCAACTCACCCGTTCTGACGTCGCCAAAGGTCACCCTGACTATTATCAGGATTATGCCCGTCGATTAGCAGAAGAAACGCCTGATGGGTACTACATCGATCAGTTTAATAATCCGGCCAATCTGGAAGCGCACTACCGAACTACCGGCCCTGAACTGTGGCAGCAGATGGAGGAGCAGATTGACACAATCGTCGTCGGCGTGGGTTCTGGCGGTACACTGGGCGGCCTGAGCCGCTACTTCGCCGAGGTATCCCCTCAAACCGCCTTTGTGCTGGCCGACCCCGCAGGATCGATCCTGACCGACTACCTGCAACGCGGTGAATATGGCGAGGCCGGAAGCTGGCTGGTGGAGGGAATTGGCGAGGATTTTGTGCCTGCGCTGGCCGATTTCACTCAGGTCACCCACGCCTACGCGGTTGATGACGCCGAATCTTTCCACACCGCGCGTGAATTACTGCGTAAAGAAGGCGTACTGGCGGGATCGTCCAGCGGCACTTTACTGGCCGCCGCATTACGCTACTGTCGGGCACAAACCGAGCCCAAGCGGGTCGTCACCCTCGTTTGCGACAGCGGAAATAAATACCTGTCCAAGATGTTCAACGACTATTGGATGATCGAAAAAGGACTTATCACGCGCCCGCCGCACGGCGATCTGCGCGATCTCATCACCTATCGCCATGATGAAGGGGCCACTGTTTCGGTGTCGCCCGACGACACGCTCAGCGTAGTGCATGCACGTATGCGGCTCTACGACATCTCCCAGCTACCCGTATTGGACAACGACCGCGTCGTCGGCGTGATCGATGAATGGGATCTCCTCAACAGCCTCAAAAATGATACCCAGCATTTTTCACTGACGGCGCGCGAGGCGATGTCCGATCAGGTCAAGACGCTGCCAAAAGAGGCATCACCTGACGATCTGCTGGCGATTTTCGACCAGGGATTTGTCGCCGTGATTCTCGACGGCGATCGGTTTCTCGGTTTAATTACGCGTACAGACGTCCTGAACCACTGGCGGCAGACGCTTCGCTGATACGTTTTCCACGCTTCGTTTTTCTTATTCATCCAGGAGTGACCATGTCTCAATTCGATACCCAAACCGTTCACGCGGGCTATACCCCGGATAGCACCGGTGCGGTGATGCCTGCGATTTATGCGACATCAACGTTTGCCCAGCCCGCCCCCGGTGAGCATACCGGCTACGAATATTCACGCAGCGGCAACCCAACGCGTGCGGTGCTGGAGGCGGCGATTGCCGAACTGGAGGGTGGAACGCGAGGGTTCGCTTTTGCTTCCGGCCTGGCTGCCAGTTCCACGTTGCTGGAATTGCTCAATCAGGGTAGCCATATTGTGGCCGTGGACGATCTCTACGGCGGCACCTGGCGTCTGTTAGAAAATGTCCGAAAACGCACTGCCGGATTACAGGTGACTTACGTTGACCCAGCCGATCTCCGCGCGCTGGAACATGCCATTACGCCGCAGACGAAAATGATCTGGGTGGAAACGCCGACCAACCCGCTGCTGAAGCTGGCCGATCTGGCGGCCATCGCTGCGTTAGCCAAAAAACATCGGCTCATCAGCGTGGCGGATAACACCTTTGCTTCACCAGCGATTCAGCGTCCGCTAGATGTCGGGTTTGATATCGTGGTGCACTCCGCAACCAAGTACCTCAACGGTCATTCAGACGTGATTGCCGGGCTGGCGGTGGTTGGAGATAACCACGAACTCGCTTCACAGTTAGCCTATCTGCAAAATGCGATTGGCGGCGTGCTCGATCCGTTCAGCAGCTTTTTAACGCTGCGCGGTATCCGCACGCTGGCACTGCGAATTGAACGTCACAATCAGAGCGCCCTTCAACTCGCGCACTGGCTGGAACTCCAGCCTCAGGTCGAGCAGGTTTACTATCCGGGGCTACCGAATCACCCGCAGCACGCGTTAGCGCAGCAGCAGATGCGCGGCTTTGGCGGCATGATCTCTGTACGGTTGAAAGGCGATGAGGACTATGCGCGTGACGTCATTAAGCGCACGCGGTTATTTACGCTGGCAGAAAGTCTGGGCGGAGTGGAGAGCCTGATTAGCCAGCCCTACTCCATGACTCACGCTTCCGTCCCGTTGGAAAAAAGGCTGCAAAAAGGGATCACGCCACAGCTGCTGCGTTTATCGGTAGGGATTGAAAATGTGCAGGATCTCATTGACGACCTGTATCAGGCACTGAATGCGAGCGCAGTGAGTTAACTGTACACAACCTAGCTCATGCAGAACACATTCCAGTGCAAGAAAGCAACAAGGTTTCGTGCGTGGTAAGCAGCAGAGTTTTTCTGTGGCATTGATGCCACGCCCGACTTAGGGCGCTCAATCGCCAGCGCCCTAAGAACCCAGGCTTTTAGCGGAAATTATGCCGCTAACGCGGTTCCTTCGGCGACCATGCCCGCCCTTCGAGCCGTCAGTGACGCGTTCCTGACGCGGCACTGACTTTCGCGACGTCCTGTCGCTCACTCGGCGTTCATGTTCACCTCAGCATAATTTTTTACGCCATGCTGAGAAATACGATGAACAATACGATTTGGCTTAAGTTTGTCAGTGGTCTTAACTAACAAACGCCGCCAGTCATCGTTAACAGGGATTAATAGCGCTCCAACCAGTGAGCGTAAGGCGCTGGCAGTGTCCATGAGGCGCGTTCAACGCCCAGTTCGCGGGCGGCCTGATAGCTCCAGTGTGGGTTCGCCAGATGCGCTTTACCCACCATCACCAGATCCAACTGACCCGATGCCACAGCCTGTTCAGCCAGTTCCGGCGTGCCGAAGCCCCAGGCGGAAGAGACAGGAAGATCGGCCTGCTCGCGTACCTGTTTAGCAATCGGTCCCATAAAGGCGGGTGCCCACGGAACATTCGCTGCCGGCGTAGAGAAACCGATGCTGACACTCAGCATATCCAGCCCTGCGGCTTTAAAGCGACGCGTCAGCTCAATGGATTCCTGCAAAGTTTCTTCATCACGACCGTCAAACTCAATCACGCCGAAACGGGCGGTCAGCGGCAGGTGTTGCGGCCACACGTCGCGAACGGCAGCCAGCGTTTCCAGCAGAAAACGACTGCGGTTATCAAAACTGCCGCCGTACTGATCGGCACGCTTGTTGGAGTGAACGGAGAAGAAACTCTGTGCCAGATAGCCGTGAGCAAAGTGCAGCTCCAGCCATTCAAATCCGGCTTCCAGCGCGCGGCGAGCCGCAGCGACAAAATCATCACGAACGCGGGCGATATCTTCCAGCGTCATTTCCTGCGGCAAGTTTGGCAGATTCGCACCGAAAGCCTCTGCGGAAGGGGCAATGGTCTGCCAGGCGCGGGAGTCGCCAGCGGGGATATGGTCGTCACCTTCCCAGGGAATATTGGCGCTGGCTTTGCGTCCAGCGTGTGCAATCTGAATTCCCGGCACGGAGCCTGCGTCTTTAATAGATTTAGCGACCTTGGCAAACGCCTGCGCCTGCTCATCGTTCCAAATACCCGCGCAGTGCGGCGTGATGCGCCCTTCGGGCGCGACAGCAGTCGCCTCCACGATAACCAACCCGGCACCACCGCGCGCCAAAGATGCATAATGCACCTGATGCCACTCGTTGATCAGGCCATCATTCGCGGAATAGGTACACATCGGTGGAACGGCGATGCGGTTACGTAACGTAATGTCTTTCAGTTTGAAGGGTTGAAACAGTGCGGACATAATATTTTCCTACCTTGTCAGGTTACTTCGATATTTCGATATTTCGATATTATTCGAATAATAGATTTCAGACAACCCTGACGCTATAATTCGCCCATGAGACCTTTTAAGCACCCTACCCCCGATGAGTTTACGCTTGAGCGCGTCCTGTACGCCCTGAGCGATCCCCTGCGCATGGAAATCGTCCGCCATCTGGCCATGCAGGGCGAAGCAACATGCAGCGAGCTTGACGGCGGTCGCCCAAAATCCAGCGTGTCGCACCATTTTCGCGTCTTGCGTGACTCGGGTCTGCTTCATACCACCAACATCGGCACCACGCACATCAACCGGCTGCGCCGCAGCGACATGCAACAGCGCTTCCCCGGCCTACTCGACGCCATTCTGTCTCAACCCGCCGAGTAAAATAATCACGTCAATGGCGGCTTTCCGCCATTGCATATTGATTGCACATTCCCCTTCCCTTTCGCACTCTCTGCTATTCCAATATTGCTGCTTTGCTTTGCATTTCTATGAATATAGCGGCCGCCATTTTTCCATTATTCTGATGCTGATACGGGTTTTACGAGGCAGGATCAGAACAGGATGGACTACTACATTGGCATAGATATCGGGACCTCAAAGGTCAAATCGGTGCTATTCGATGCCGATTTCAATGAACTGCTGATTGCGTCAGCCAACACCGTGACCTATTCCCCGCAGCCCGGCTACGCCGAGCAAGATATGTCTCAGGTGTGGGATGCCGTGATCGCTACCCTGAAAACGCTGGCCACTTCGCCACTGCTACAACAGGGTCACGTGCGCGCCATCGGGCTGGCCGGACAAGGTGAAGGGGTCTGGCTAAGCGATCGCCTCGGGCAACCGGTACGACAAGCCATCCTCTGGAGTGATACCCGCACGGCGGAGCAGGTTCATCGGCTTAAACAGCGCCCGAATCTGGAAGCGACGCTCTTTCCCGAAACCGGTTCTCCCCTGCTCCCTTGTAACAGCGCGCAGCAGTTACGCTGGCTGGCACAGCATCAGCCGGATGCGCTGAGCGATGCCGATTACTTCTTTTTTGCCAAAGACTGGATTCGTTTTCGACTGACAGGACAGGCGAATCTGGAACTGACGGATGCCGGTACGTCGCTGCTGGACCTGCATAGCGAGACGCTGTCAAAAACCGTGCTGGATAAACTGGATTTACACGCGATTAGGCCGCTTTTTCCGCCGCTGCTTTATCCCGATGACATCGCCGGCACGCTCAGCGATGCCGTCGCTGCACAGACAGGTCTGCCAGCAGGCATTCCCGTCTGTGCGGGCGCACTGGATGTGTCTGCTGCGGCACTGGGTATCGGCGCTATTCACGACGGCGACATTTTCACCATTCTCGGCACCACCTGCTGCACCGGCATTGTGTGCCGTGGTTTAACGCAGGTGAGCCTGCAAACCCGGTTTGTCGCCCACGCCTGGCCGGGCCACTATCTCAACCTGTTCGCCATGCAATCTGGCACGCCGAATATTGACTGGGCGTTGAGCACGCTGGCTGACGATGCCGATTTTCAGACGATCAATGCACGCATTGCCCGTGTGCCACCCGGCAGCGGTGGCGTCTTCTACCAGCCTTACCTCAATGGCGAACGCGCACCGTTTTACAGTACATCGGCACGAGCGGGATTTTTTGGCATCGAGCAATCTACGACTAACGCGCATCTACTGCGCGCGGTCTTTGAGGGACTCGCGTATGCGATTACCGATTCGCTCAGCGGCTACCCTGCCCACGGCGATCTCTACATTGCTGGTGGCGGTGCCGCCTCAGCGATTTGGCTGCAAATCATCGCGGACTGCACCGGGCGACGAGTGATCGCCAGTTCGGTCAAAGAGTTGAGCGCATGCGGTGCCGCGCGCCTTGCTGCTCTGTCCATCGGCGAAAGCGCCAACATGGTTCCTTCCGCCAATACACAGGCGTCAACGTTTCTCCCCGATGCCGACACCCATCGGCAGTACCAGACACTGTTTCCGGTTTTTCGCCAACTGCGCGACCAGCTACAGCCACTCTGGCAGGCGCGGGCTCAGGCGCTTAATGCACTCGACAATCACAACGCGGCGCATTCGCACACGGTTCCCACCTCACAGGAAAGTCTTGCCTCATGAAGATCGTATTTACCGCCGAATATGGCGGCAACCTTGATGCCTTTCAGGCGTTAGGAGAACTGGTTGTGGACGGCTGGGCTATCGGCCAGCCCAAACTGAGCGAAGCGGCGCTAACTCGTCTGGCGGAGAACGCTGACGTCATCATCACCAGCTATGATGATATTACCGCCCGCGTCATTGAGGCTTGCCCTCACCTACGGCTTATCGCCTGTACCCGCGCCAACCCGGTCAACATCGATATCGAGGCCGCACGCCGCCGAGGAATTCCGGTGCTCTACACGCCCGGACGCAATGCCGATGCCGCCGCAGAATTAACGCTGGCGTTGATGCTGAATGCCGCACGCCACATCCCTCAAGCCCATAGCGCGCTGAAGCGTGGGGAGTTCACGCGCGAAACCGACACCGCGTTACAGACGCAAAATGGGTTACGGCAAGATGTGGTGTGGGACGTAGACAAAGACAGCCCATATGAGGTTTTCAAAGGCGGCGAACTACGTAATAAGACGCTAGGCATCATCGGCTATGGCAGCATTGGTCATCGGGTCGGAAGACTGGCGCGCGCCTTTGGAATGCAGTTGCTGATTGCCGATCCGTATGTCGCCGCCGAAGAGATCGACGAACCGGGCATTCGTAAAACCACGCTGGACGAGCTGTTTTTGCAGTCCGATTTCGTCAGCCTGCACCTGAACAGCACACCGCAGACCAAAGGACTGGTCAACCTCGACAGGCTCAGAACCATGCGTCCCACCGCCTATCTGATCAACACCTCGCGCGCTGCCGTGGTTGTCGAAGCCGATCTAATTGCGGCGCTACGCGAAAAGTGGCTGGCAGGTGCCGCACTTGACGTTTACGACAGCGAACCGCTCTGGCGTCATCACCCGTTCATTACCGAATTTGATAACGTGGTACTCACGCCGCACATTGCTGGCGCGACGCGGGAGACGCTGGTGAAACACACCGCGATGATCGCCGCCGACCTGCAACGCTTCATCCGCGGCGAACCGCTGCTTTACGAATGGAAATAGACGCGGCACTGATCTAGTCGGTCAGCGTCTCTTAATAGGTCAGCACTTCCTAATAGGTAGGCGCTTCTGCCATAAACCGCAGCGTATGTTCCCAGTCAATCACGCCCGCATCGGAACCCAATCCGGTAGCCACCAGCCCTGAAACGGCCGAGCCGAGCTGGCAGGCCTGCTCCAGATCCCAGCCTTTTGCCAGACCGGCAATAAAGCCGCCGCAGTAGCTGTCGCCGCAGCCCGTCGTATCCGATACCGCCACGCGATAGGCAGGAATGCGCAGCGTGACATCCTGGCCGAACACGT
This sequence comes from Pectobacterium polaris, assembly GCF_002307355.1. NCBI lineage: Bacteria > Pseudomonadati > Pseudomonadota > Gammaproteobacteria > Enterobacterales > Pectobacteriaceae > Pectobacterium > Pectobacterium polaris. Next base: position 4,273,788 of record NZ_CP017481.1, read on the forward strand.
AAGATCCAGCCGCTCCCGCTTTGAAAATGCAGGTGCCGACGCCGCGATCAAGAAAGAAAGCCGCAATCTCTGCGGGTTTAGTCAGGCCGGAAATAAACGCCGCCTCGTCCAGCGAGGGCATAAAGTAGTCCACATCCGGCAGCAGCGGTATCAGCAACGACAGCGTCTCCGCGTTTGGCGCGATAAGATCGAAACTGGTCGTCAGCCCCTTTGCTTTGGCGTGTCGAAGCAGACGCGCGCTCTGCCCCTGATCCATTTTCGCCAGCAGCCCCGTGCCACCGTGGTGTAAGAAACGCGCATTGCACACAGCGTCAAAATCCTGCTCGTCGATAAAAAGATGATCTGACGCCCCGCGATAATGCAGCGCCGGACGCTCGCCGTCCGGTCGAATAGTCAGAATGGTCGCCGAGGTCGATGCCGCCGTCGTTCGCTGTACCAGCGAACAGTCGATGCCCAGCTTGCGATAGGCCGCCAGAATAAAATCAGCTTTTTCATCTTCACCGAGACAGGCCGCCGTCGCCGTGCGAATGCCCAGTTTGGCGGCATTCATTGCCGCGCCGCTGGCCGTCCCAGCAGGATTAAGGCGGATTTCATCGATAAAGTGGACGCCGCCGCCTTCGGGCAAACCAGTCACCGGCCGACCCGCGACATCCAGAATGGTTAATCCAACAAAAACCGCATCAAATTGGCTCACGCTGACTCCTTACGCTCTGTTTTTTTATTCATGTTCTGTCTTTTATTCATGCTTGAACATTTATTGCCGCTGACGCAGCCGCCCTTGCAGGAAAGAGAGCGCCAGTGCCAGTACCAAAATCACGCCGCTCAGCGCATCTTTTACGATGAAGTTCAGCCCCATCAGGTTCAAACCGTTGGCGATCATACCGAGAAACAGCACGCCGATTAGCGTCCCTGCTACGTTGGGTCGCCCCTGCGCATGAAACGCGGTGCCGATGAAAACAGCGGCAATGGCGTCCATCAGGTAAGCCTGTCCGGCCAACGGCGTAAACTGCCGCAGATTGGCGGATAACACCACGCCGCCGATGGCACACGTCACCGACGTGACAATCAGCAGCCAGAACATCGTACGCCGTACGTTAACGCCGGCAATCAGTGCCGCTGGCGCATTCAATCCCATCGCATGGATACGTTTACCCGCAATCGTCCGTTCAAATAACAGGTAATAAGCCAGCAACAGCACCGCCACAATCACGATCGGCACCGGAATGCCCCACAGGTCGCCCACGGCCAGCTCATGGTACTGCGGTGCCATCCGGCGGTAAGCGATCGGCCCACCGCCTTCAGTGTAGATACGTTCGATGCTGCTACCGATAAACCACGTCCCTAGCGTCGCCAAAAACGGCTTAATTCGACAGTGAATAATCAGCACCGCATTAAGCAAACCAATCAGTGCGCCTCCCGCTAATGCGGCCAGCACCGCTGCCTGCCACGGCAGGCCATAGACTTTGAGCGCCACCAGCGCGAAGGCGGCGCCAAAATCCAGCGCAACGCCCACGGACAGATCGATTCCGCCCGCAGTCACCACCAGCGTCATAGCCAGCGCGACAATCAGCAGTACCGCACTGCCCTGTAGCAGATTTGCCCCGTTGCCTAACGTCAAAAATATTGGGTTTTGCAGCGAGAAAAACACCAAAAAAGCCAGCAGGATGACCAGAAAGCCATAGCGGATAAAGAACGACAGCCCCAGTCTGCCGCCCGGCAACGCAGGCTGCGCCGCCAAAGAAGAAGGTTTCACGCGTGACTCCTTTGCCTGCGTAGCGAGGCGGCGGCGAGCACCACCAGAATCAGTACACCCTTAATCGCGCCGACCCAGAAGATATCGACTCTCAGCAGCGCCAGACCGTTCGATAAGGCATTAACCAGCAGCGTGCCCAGCAATGCGCCCCAGATGGTGACCACCCGACGGCGAGAGAATGCCGCGCCAAGAAATGTCGCTAATACCATCTCCAGCAACAACGGCTCTGCCGTGCCGGGCGAACTACCCGATCCTTGTGCCACCAGCGTTAGCGAGGCCAGCGCCGCCGCCAGCGCACCTAACAGATACGAACCGATAACCAGCGGGGTGTGGGAAATGCCTGACAGCTGTGCCGCTTCTCGGTTTCCGCCTGCGGCCTGCAAGTGCTGGCCCCATCGGCTATGGTGAACGATAAATTGAAACAAGAGGAAGACCAGCAGCATAAACCAGACCGCCAGTGGCAACCCGAGCAGGCTGCTATCACGAAACGCCACAATCAGCGGATCGCTAACGCTGATGCGCCGCTGCTGGGTCAGCAAATTAGTGAGTCCGATAACCGCCACAGAGCAGGCTAACGTCGCCAATAGCGGCGGTAGCCGAATCGCCACCACCAGTGCCGCATTCACCGTACCTGCCAGTAGCGCAGCCCCCACTATCCACACAATCAACCACGGGTAGCTGATACCTGCGTTCGTCAAACCGTCGCTGATTATCGCCACCGCAAGTACCGCAATCGCGGGCAGCGAGAGATCGATACCGCCGGAAACAACATCGTCGCCGCCGCCCGTAATGACGCAGACCAGCCCGAAGCACAGGATCGCCAGCGGCGCGCTTTGCCGTAAAATAATGGTGATATTTTGCCAGCTGAGAAAATAAGGTGCGCTCAGGCAGAGGAACAGCAGCAGCGCCGCAAACAGCAGTAAGGGAATATGATTGAAAAGCCCGGCTAAACGCGGCGTCGCTCGGGGGGATTGTAAGGCACGAGTCATACCGCCTCCTGCGTTCGACCGCTGCTGGTCAACGCCAGCAGACTATCCAGCGAGAGGCGTTCCGTCGGCACATCGGCGATGAGTTCACCGCGCCACATCACCAGAATGCGATCGCATAGCCCCAGAAGTTCACCGTCATCGCTGGAAGAAACGATAACCGCTCGCCCTTCCGCCGCCAGTTGCCGGGTAAGCTGATAGATTTCTGCTTTCGCGCCAATATCGACGCCCAGCGTCGGTTCATCAAGAATAAACAAGCGAGTATCGGTCTTTAGCCAGCGCGCCAGTATCACCTTCTGCTGGTTACCACCGCTTAAATTGCGCACGGGTATGCTGACATCGCGCGGCCGGATATCCAGCGTCTGCGCCAGATGATTCGCCTGTGCTACCGCTTGCTTACGCCGCAGCCACCCGCGCCAGGCAACAGCGGACAAGGAAGCCAGATTGATATTGTCTGCCACCGATAGCGGTAAAATCAGTCCGTCGTGGCGACGATCGCGCGGCACCAGCGCCATTCGCTGCGCGATGGCCTGTACCGGAGAACGCGGTCGTAGCGTCTGACCATCGATCACAATATGTCCCTCACGGGCGGGCGTAATACCATAGAGCGCATCAATCAGCGCCTCACGTCCCGATCCTAACAACCCTGCAATACCAACAATTTCTCCCGCGGCAACCTGAAAACGGATTGGCTGAAAATGCTGCCGATCCGTGAGCTGTTCGACCTGTAGCAGCGGGATTCCACCTTTCTCTGTCTTGCGTTTCCCGTCAAACAGGCTGGCAATCTCTCGCCCCACCATTAGGCGAATCATTCCATCGATATCCTTTGTTTCGGGATCGTCCAGCGTCGTCACGCCCTTACCATTGCGTAACACGGTGACGCGGTCGCAGATATCTGCAATTTCATTGAGATAGTGAGAGACATAGATAATCGCAATCCCACGCTGTTTCAGCGCCTGGAGCGTATGCAGTAGCTGCGTGGCTTCCCGCGCTTCCAGCGGCGCGGTCGGTTCATCAAACACCACTAGCCGCGCCTTGCCGTCAATGAGTGCTCGAGCGACCTGCACCAGTTTGCGTTCCGCCAGGCTTAACTCCCGGATGAGTCGATTGGCGTCTATCGATAGATTGAACGTGTGCTGAAAGAACTGTTCCGTTTCACGCCGCATCGTCCGACGATCGACGCCTCGCCAATAGTTCACTCGTTCCTGACCGAGAAACACCGACTCCGCCACGGTAAAATGGGGAATAAGATGCAGTTCCTGATGGATAAAACGAATGCCGTGCGCGTGGATAACCGCGGGCGTCACGGCGGTCAACCGCTGCCCATCGACAGCGATCTCGCCGCCGTCTGCGGCATAAACGCCAGCCAGCACCTTGATTAAGGTCGATTTCCCCGCGCCGTTTTCCCCGATCAGGCCGAGAATTTCTCCCGGCCGAACCGTTAGTGATACGTTGTCCAGTGCGGGAATCCCTGCAAACTGCTTGCTGATGTGCGTCATTGCCAGACCGCCGCCGGACGGCGACGGGGCTGAGTGATATGCCACCATAGCCTTATTTCAGTTCGCCATAGCCAAGCTGTTTATAGACTGCCTTGGCTTCCGCCTCCCCTTTGACAGGCAAGACTGGCACAAACGTCTGCGGTAGCAGTGTGGCACCCGCGAAATAGCGCGCGACGTTTTTCGCCGATGTGGTGCCGATCAAACGCGGCTGCTGCGCAACGTTGGCAACAAATGGACTGCCTTTCTCCGCCATAATTTCCAGCGTTTCTGGCCCGGCATCAATCGCCGTGACCTTCACATCCTTATCACGCCCGGTTTCTTCCAGTGCTTGCACCACACCGATGGCCGGCTGATCCCAGCAGGCAACGTGGATTGCATCCAACGTACCTTTCGGGTACTGGCTCAGCAACTCAAGGGTTTTCTTGCGCGCGTCTTCCGGCGAGTTGGAATATTGTTCAGCCAGCTCAGGCTGAATGATTTTGATCCCCGGATAATCTTGCAGAACGTATTTCCACAGGTCATAGCGAATACCGCAGATGCGCAGCGCGTTGGAGAACGCATTGAAAACCGCGATATTGCCTTTTCCGCCCAGCGCATCCGCGGTATAGCGACCGATCGTCGAACCGATCGCGTAGTTATCCGACGTCGTGTTATTGATGGAATACGATGAAACATGATCGACGGTGAAAACCGGAATCTTTGCCTCACGCAGCGCTTTAAACTTCGGTTCTACCGCGCTGTCACCGAGAATACTGATCACCGCATCGACCTTACGCGCCAGCAGGATGTCGTGGTTATTGGCATGAACCTGATTATCACGCCCCCCATCCACCCCCACGACCTGCCCACCGAGTTTCTCAATTTCTTCGGTCGCCCCTTTGTAGGCCTCACGGTCCCAAAAGTGCTGTGTTCCCACCACGGCAACGCCAATGGTTTTTCCCTTCAATGACAGTGTCTCATCCGCTGCCTGAACAGAGGTCATTACCCCTGTAGCCAGCACGCATGCAGCCAGACGAGAAAAGCGAGTCTTCATCATTTTTATCCCGATTTTTATAAAATAATTAGCAGGAAAAGAGATTAGCAACGGGAAAAGTTAAATCGAAATAACAAAAATGATAATGGCTAGTGAATAAATAGAAATAGCATTGATGAACAGATGTAGCGATTTTTACTTATTGAATTTACAGGAATAAGTTATAAAAAACGCATCTTGTTTTTTATCCCTATAAAGGGAATGGTTAAGGTTCTTCTATACTTAAGGGAAAAGCAGACATGACAACATTATCGATTTACCACCGTCCGCACATCACGCAACCCGTTCAGCAACTCACCACGTTTAATGACATCGCTTCCCTGCTCGCCAGCGCTGGGATCCAGCTAGAACACTGGCAGACCGACGCACCACCGCTCGACGCCAGCAGCGAAATCATTTTGACGCAGTATCATGCCGATATTGAACGTCTCAAACAGCAGGAGGGCTACACCTCTGCCGATGTGATCAGCCTGACGCCGGATCATGCCGAGAGACTGGCGCTGCGGGAAAAATTTCTTCAGGAACACACCCACAGTGAAGATGAAGTGCGCTTCTTCGTGCGCGGCAGCGGAAGCTTCTTTGTGCCGATTGGCGAACAGGTTTTCCAGCTTACCTGTGAGGCCGGCGATCTCTTACGCGTTCCCGCTAACACACCGCACTGGTTTGACTGCGGCGAATTTCCTGATTTTGTCGCGATCCGCATTTTTACTAATCCAGAAGGCTGGGTTGGGCACTTTACCGGACGGGAGACGTTTCACTAATTCCACGATCGTTTCTGCATTTCTCCGCCGTTCCCTTTATACTGTGCGTTTTGTACCAAGACGAACGGCGAGACCCCTTCCGTAATGATGAATAACGATGTCCTGCGCAGCGTGCGCTATATGCTGAATTTGAATAATGACCACCTGCTGAAAATCCTGGCGCTGGTGGAGATGACCGTCCCTCCCCAGCAGTTGGCGAGCTACGTCAAAAAAGAGGGAGAGGAAGGCTATCAACCTTGCCCAGACATCGTGATGAGTTATTTCCTGAATGGGCTGATTCTGCAAAAACGTGGGCAAGATGAAAACCAGCCTGCACCGCAGTTTGAGCGCAAGATGACCAACAATATTATTCTGAAAAAGCTGCGTATCGCATTTTCATTAAAAACGGATGATATTCAGGCGATCCTGCTGGCACAAAATTTTCGCATTTCAGTACCGGAAGTCACCGCGATGATGCGCGCGCCTGATCATAAAAACTATCGCACCTGCGGCGATCAGGTGATCCGCTACTTCCTGAAAGGGCTGACGGCGCGAGTACGCAAAGGCTAAAAGCACCGTTAACGACACGACAGGAGCGTTGCCTGACTGACCTTTTCTTGTAAAGGCATCAGCAACGCTCGGTTTTTAGTACGGTATATTTTAATACAGTATTGTTTAATACAGTATCAGTGCTGTGTGTCATGCAGGATAGCCATGACCAATTGCTCGAGCTCTTCGTTTTCAAGTCGGGTAATTTGCCGCACTTTTTCCTTATCCATACCCGTTAACAGCAATTCTCGGGCAATTTGCCTGGCACTATTTTTCATCCCTTGTTCAATGCCCTGCTCCAATCCTTGTGCTAACCCTTGCTGAATACCGCGTTGGATTCCTTCGTCGAATCCCATTTTTTTCAATTGTTCTGCAATCGTCATAATGTCCTCCTGACCGGTTGATAGCGGTGCTGCCAGTGCGTCAATGAAATCTGCGGGTTTGGATGTGTTTCCCGCTTGTGCAATATAAAATAACAGCGCCCGACGCTGCGTCAGCGGCACCGACCAGCGTTCAAATAGTAACCCAATCTCACGCGCCAGCTCCAGCATATCACGGGTACGAATATGCTTCTGTACCAGTTCCAGTAACGCCATGCGGCGATGCGTGCGAATCTCATCATCCGAAATAGCAGTTAAATCCACCAGTGGGAAAGGCTGTTCATACAGCGCTTGTGCCAGTACAGGATCGGCGAAGCTGTCCAGCCAGCGAAGGCTGTAAGGATAAGGACGCGCTCTGCCGTGATAAAACAGCAGCGGCACCACCAGCGGTAAGCGATCGTGTCCCTGATCCAGATGTTGCTGCATAGCAGCCAGACAATAGCGCAGCAGCCGGAAAGCCATCTGTTTTTCCGGGCGACTTTGGTGTTCAATCACACAGTAAATATACCCTTTGCCTGCGGTGGTACGTAGCGAGTACAGCACGTCCGATATCCGCGCACGCAGCTTTTCATCAATAAACGACGCGGATTCCAATTGCAGCGTGCTGAAATCACATCGTTTGCGGATTTCATCCGGCAGATGAATAGTCAGAAAATCCCGTGCGACCGCGATGTCGCTCAGAAACTGTTTGAAGATCGCATCATGCGATGGCATCTCGTCCCCTTCCCTGTAGGCCATGACTAAAAATTCAGTAGGGAGGGTAACGAGGACACGATAATAAAGCAGAAAACAGCGTAGAAAGTGGAAAGCGCCTCGAAGAAAAACTGCTTTATTTCGAGGCGCTGACTGTAGGCAGAGAGCCGTTGCTGTCGGGCGGCTTCATGTTTTTCCATCGTCAACCGCGTTGGGGCTGCGTCGACCTGCAGCGCCGGATGACGGCAGAAGCGGACGACGTCACCGACCACCAGCAGGCTAGGCGACTGTGGTTGATAGCGTGCCAGCAGTGCCGGTAAGGTCGCCAGCGTCGCGGTTAATAACCGCTGATCCGGCTGGGTGCCGCGTTCGATAATCGCGATGGGCGTCTGCGCGGACAGCCCGTGTTCGATCAGACGCTGACACAGTCGACTGCTGTGGCTCAGCCCCATATAGAACACCAGCGTTTGCTGGCTGTCGGCCAGTGTTGGCCAGTCCAATTGCGGCTCGCCATCGCGTGAATGACCGGTTACGAAGCGGACCGACTGGGCACAGGCCCGGTGCGTCAGCGGTAGCCCCACAGCCGCCGCACAGCCTGTCGCAGCGGTAATACCCGGCACGACGTGGCAGATGATTCCGGCCTGTTGGGCATAATCCATCTCTTCGCCGCCGCGACCAAAAATAAAGGGATCGCCGCCCTTCAGACGGATCACCCGCTGCCCGGCCTGCGCCAGTTCGACCAACAGCTGATTGATTTTTTCCTGTGACAGACGGTGACAGCCGCGCGTTTTTCCGACGTCGATACACAGTGCCTGTTCGGGCACCAAATCCATAATCTCCGCCGACACCAGCCGATCGTAGACCACAACATCCGCCTGCTGGATTGCCCGCAGCGCCTTCAGCGTCAGCAGTTCTACATCACCCGGCCCTGCACCCACTAGCCAGATTTCACCGCCGAGTACAGGCTGACGCCGTTGGCCCTTCGCCAATATTGATTGTGTTGTCATCATGTCACACCTCATTACGCCGTGGCGCTCAACCTGCTTTTTTCAATTCATTGACCGTTATCGGCACATGCTGGCTCAATAACGCTTTCAGTTCGGGGATACAGGAACCGCAGTTGGTGCCACATTTCAGCGTGCCGCCTAAGGCTGCCACACTGTGGCAGCCTTTACGAATCGCACCCACAATGATCGCTTCGCCAACGCTATAGCAACTGCAAATCGTTGCCCCTTGCGTCACTTGCCCCTGTGGGGCCTGACCCGCCAGCAGCGCGTGGCGTTCGTGCGGGAGCTGCGGTGGAGTGATAAACGCCTGACGCACCGCATCGCTGTCAATACGCAGCGCCTGTGCACTGACATAGCAGGCCAGCGCCACGCGGCCATCACGCCAGCCAATCAGGTGAAATACGCCACTGCCCTGCGCAACCTGACACTGCATGTTTTCCAACCCATAATGCTCGGTCAGCCATGCCTGCCAGTCGTCTACCGGCACGCGGTCAGCAAACAGATACTGCGTCACGCCCTCATGAGGCACTTTGCTCCAGTAGGTGGCGGGCGGCGGCAGAACGTCATGCTCTGCGGGTAACGTTAATGGTGCAGTCGGCGGTTCGTCAGCAAAAAACAGCGTGGCCTGCCAGGCGGTATGCCAAGGTTGGATACGTACCCGGCTGTGCTTGCTTTCCGGCTGGCCGGAATACGGATCGGTAATCGGCGCAACTAAACTGTCAGCCCGCGCCTGAGCGCTGAACTGCTGATTCCAGTGCATCGGTACAAATACGCTGCCGCGTGCCTGTCCGGCGTCGAGTCGCGCCCGCGCCAGCATCCAGCCGTGTACCGACGACAAGCGCACCAAGTCGCCCGCCTGAATATCATGCGTCTGCGCATCCTGTGGATGCAGCTCGCAGTAGGGTTCGCTGATATGACGCATCAGCCGAGCCGCTTTGCCAGTCCGCGTCATGGTGTGCCACTGATCGCGAATACGCCCAGTATTCAGCACCAACGGATACGCCGCACTCCACGGGCTTTGCGGCAGCGACGGCGTTACCGACACCAGCCGCGCTTTGCCATCGGCATGCCAGAATCGACCATCGTCACCCAGTCGAGCGCGCCCGTGTGGGTATGTCGCATTCACCGGCCACTGTATCGGTTCCAACTGCTGCCACTGCTGATTGCTGAGCGTCGCCAGCCCGCTGATATCAAACGCGCGACTACCGTTATTCTCAAATCCGGACAGCGCCGCATGTTCACGAAAAATTTCCGCCGGATGCTGATAAGCAAAGGCTTCAGCAAATCCCATACGCTGCGCCACCTGACTCAGCATCCACCAGTTAGCTTTGGCTTCCCCCGGCGCGGGCAGAAAGGCTCGCTGACGAGACACCCGGCGTTCGGAATTGGTTACCGTGCCGTCTTTTTCTCCCCAACCCAGCGCAGGCAGTAAGATATCAGCGGTTTCTGCGGTATCGGTATGTCGCATCACCTCGGAGACGATCACCAGCGGGCAGCGTTCCAGCGCCTGTTTCACTCGGTCGGCATCTGGCATCGACACCACCGGATTAGTGCCCATAATCCACACCGCTTTAATATCGCCGCGTTCAACCGCGCGAAACAGGTCCACCGCATTTAGACCGGGCTGCGTCGCGACATTATCGCTCTGCCAGAAGCGCCCTACGCGGTCGATGTCCTGCGGCGTAAAACCCATATGGCTGGCAAGCTGATTGGCCAGCCCGCCGACTTCCCGTCCGCCCATCGCATTTGGCTGTCCGGTTATCGAAAAGGGGCCGGAACCCGACACGCCGATTTTGCTGCTCAGCAGATGCGCATTAATGATAGCGTTGCATTTATCACTGCCCGAGGACGATTGATTTACGCCCTGCGAATAGAGCGTGACCACTTTATCGCTGGTGCTGAACAGGTGATAGAAGCACTCGATATCGGCTTCATCTAACCGACAGAACTCTGCGACCTGCGCCACCGACCACGCCTGCGCTGACTCTAATGCCTCTTCCACGCCGGAAAAACGCTCGGCCAATTCGGCGCGATCGATGCGTGGATCTTGTGCAATCCAATGCAGCAGACCGTTGAACAGCCCGGCATCGCTGCCGGGTTGCAGCGGTAAATGCAGATCGGCAATATCGCAGGTTGCGGTACGTCGAGGGTCAATCACCACCACCTGCATCTGTGGCCGCTGCTGTTTCGCTTGCACCAGCCGCTGATAGACCACCGGATGCGCCCAGGCAGTATTAGAACCGACCAGCACCACCACATCCGCCAGCTCGATATCTTCATAATTACAGGGAACGGCATCCGCCCCAGCCCGCGCTTGTAGCCGATCACCGCAGACGCCATGCACAGCCGAGAGTTGGTATCCATATTGGCGACGCCAATGAAGCCTTTCATCAGCTTGTTGGCGACGTAGTAATCTTCCGTCAACAGCTGGCCTGAACCATAAAACGCGACCGACTGCGGGCCGTGTTGCTGCATGGTCGCCAGCAGCCGTTCAGCTACCGTATCGAGCGCCTGCTCCCAGCTAACGCGACGTCCTTCCACCAGCGGCCACAAGAGCCGACCTTTCAAATCCAGCGTATCTCCCAGAGCGGAGCCTTTGACGCACAGGCGACCCAAATTTGCCGGGTGCGCCGGATCGCCACTGATCTTTACCCCACCTTGTCCATCGTGTTCTGCCAGCACGCCACAGCCGACGCCACAATAGGGGCAGGTTGTCCGACAGATGCGCGCGTTCATGATGCTTTTGCCATGGCAGTGTCTGCCAAAACGACGCCTTCAGGCACGGCCAGCGGTTGCCGGCATACCCAAATCTCGTCGTCTTCCACGCGTACTGGCCAGGCACGCACGTACAGCGCGCTGTCATCCGGGCTCACACCATCCCGCAGCTTGAAGCGTTTTTTGTACAGCGGTGAAATCACCACTGGTTCACCGGCGACATCACCCAGTAGCCCACGCGACAGCACATTTGCCCCGCTGCCCGGTTCGTGGTTTTCCAACGCGTACACCTGTTGCTCGCTCCCCGGCAGGTGGAACAGCGCGATCTGCTGCTGTCCGAGGCGCGCCGCCATACCAGCATGACGCGGAATATCGCCCAGCGTCGCCACCTGTACCCACTCCGCCTCATGCGCGGCGGGTTTCAGAGCAACGGGTTCTGGCGAGACCGCTTTCTCATGATCCTGCGCCGGACGAATCTGTCCACGCTCCGGCACCATCACCACCGCTTCATCCGGGCTATCGCTGTTCAGGAAGCCACGGAATAGCGCCAGACGCTCCGGGCTTTCCAGCGTGGTTTGCCATTCGCACTGGTAGGCATCTACCACGCGCTGCATCTCTTTATCTAATTCTTCACCGATATTCAGGCTATCTTCCAGAATCACCTGACGCAGATAGTCGATACCGCCTTCCAGATTATCCATCCAGGTGCTGGTGCGTTGGAGACGATCGCCAGTGCGGATATAGAACATCAAGACCCGGTCGATGGTGCGCAACAGGGTTTCCGTATCCAGATCGCTGGCGAAGAGATCCGCATGGCGCGGCTTCATACCACCATTGCCGCACACGTACAGATTCCAGCCTTTATCCGTGGCAATCACGCCGATATCTTTGCTTTGCGCCTCAGCACATTCTCGGGTACAGCCGGAAACCGCCATTTTGACTTTATGCGGTGAGCGCAGCCCCTTGTAACGGTGCTCTAGTTGGATCGCCAACCCGGTGGAATCCTGCACGCCGTAGCGGCACCAGGTCGATCCCACGCAGGATTTCACGGTACGCAGCGATTTACCGTAGGCATGACCGGTTTCAAATCCGGCATCGATCAGCTCGCGCCAGATTGCGGGAAGCTGCTCTAAGCGCGCACCGAATAAATCCACCCGCTGACCGCCGGTGATCTTGGTGTACAGGTTATAGCGCTGCGCCACCTGACCGATCGCGATCAGTCCTTCCGGTGTGATCTCCCCCGCCGGAACGCGCGGCACGACGGAATACGTGCCATCTTTTTGGATGTTGGCAAAGAAACGATCGTTGGTATCCTGCAACGGCAGGTGCTGTGGCTGCAGCAGATAGTCATTCCAGCAGGAGGCCAGCATAGAGCCCACCAGCGGCTTACAGACTTCGCAGCCCAAGCCGTGACCGTAACGCTCAAGGAGGCTATCGAACGAGCGGATCTCATGCACACGAATCAGGTGGTACAGCTCCTGACGCGAATAGGCGAAGTGCTCACAAATGTCCTTCTTCACTTCAACGCCCAGTTGCGTCAGTTCGTACTCCATCACCTGTTTCAGCAGCGGCACACAGCCACCACAGCCCGTACCGGCTTTGGTACAGGTTTTCAGCGCGCCCAGTTCGCCGCAGCCGCCTGCCACCGCCGCCGAGATATCGCTTTTGCTGACGTTATGGCAGGAGCAAATCTGTGCGCTAGCCGGTAATGCCGCCACGCCCAATCCTTTCGGCGCATCGCCAGAACGTGCGGGCAAAATCAGCCCTTCCGGCTGTGTAGGCAACGGCATATCGTTGAGCATCATTTGCAGCAGCGTGCTGTAATCGCTGCTGTCGCCAATCAGTACCGCCCCCAGTAAACGCTTACCGTCGGCAGACACGATGATTTTCTTGTAAACCTCGTTCGGGCCGTCCGTCCATTGGTAGCTTTGGCTTCCCGCCGTGCGCCCATGCGCATCGCCAATCGAGGCGACGTCAACACCCAGCAGCTTCAGTTTGGTACTCATGTCCGCGCCGGTAAATGGCGTATCGCGCTGCGCCAGCGTATCCGCCACACTGCGTGCCATCTGGTAGCCCGGTGCCACCAACCCGAAAATCTGCCCTTTCCACAACGCACACTCGCCGATAGCGAAAATCGCGTCATCGGAGGTCTGGCAGCGGTCATCAATCACGATGCCACCGCGCGGCCCTTTCTCTAAATCGCAGCTGTCTGCCAGCTTGTCGCGCGGGCGAATCCCAGCGGAAAACAGCACCAAATCGGTTTCCAATACGCTGCCGTCGGCAAAGCAGAGACGGTGCAACGCCTGCTCGCCGTCGGTGATCTCGCGCGTTTCTTTGCTGAGATGAATCTGTACGCCCAGTGCCTCAATCTTGCGCCGCAGCATGGTGGCACCGCCGTCATCCAACTGCACTGCCATCAGGCGCGGCGCAAATTCCACCACATGGGTGTCTAGCCCCAACTGACGCAGGGCGTTTGCCGCTTCCAGCCCCAGCAGGCCGCCGCCAATCACCACGCCAGACTTGCCCTTTTTCGCCTGTGCTGCAATCGCGTCCAGATCGTCCAGCGTGCGATAAACCAGACAGCCGGGGCGCGTATTGCCGGGAATCGGCGGAACAAACGCATAAGAGCCGGTCGCCAGCACCAGTTTGTCGTAGGCGGTTTCTCGGCCCTGCGCATCACACACGCATTGACGTTCACGGTCGATAGCCACGATCTCACTGGCACTGCGCAGCTCAATGCCGCTCTCGGCAAAAAAGCCGTCTTTTACCAGTGACAGAGAGGCGGCGCTGCGGCCAGAAAAATACTCGGAGAGGTGAACGCGGTCATAGGCTTCATGGCGTTCTTCGCCGAATACAACTATGTGGTAATGCTGATGCAGGTCACGTTCAACCAGCTGTTCAAGAAAATAGTGGCCGACCATACCGTGGCCGACAACCACCAAAATAGGTTTGCTCATGACAGGAATCCTTACAGCTTCAGGCTGTGGGTCAGAATCAGGGGAAGAAAGGCCGAAAAGCAGCGAGGCAGGCGGAATCATCTCGCCTTCGGTGGTGCTCTCCATCGCGGCCAGCAGGCGCTGGCTGTCGTCGGTGTCGCCATACAGCAGGACACCGCTAAGCCGCCCGTCGCGCAGTAGCAGACGACGGTAGTGCTGCGTCTGCGGATCAAAAAGGGTGTACACCTCATCATCCGGTGCCACGTTAATATCGCCGCCGCTGACCACGCCAATTCCTGTGACTTTCAGCCGCGTTGCCGCCTGTTCACGCTGATAGTCTTTCGGTGTGTGTCCGGCAAGGCGCTGTGCCACCAGCGTGGCATGGGCGAAGCACGGGGCAACCAGCCCGAAGATTTCGCCATTGAGTTCACAGCATTCGCCGATTGCGCTGATATGCGGGTCAGCAGTTTGCAGCTGTCCGTCCACCAGCACGCCGCGGTTACAGGGTAAGCCGCAGTCGCGCGCCAGCTGGCTAGCAGGAATCACACCCGCAGTCACCACCACCAGCCCGGCCGGAATCGTACGGCCATCGGCCAATTCAACAGCCGTTACGCCTTTGTCATCGCCATGCAGCGCGACTACCTGCACATCCGTCTCACAGGCAATACCGCGAGCACGCAGGCTGTCGCACAGCAGGTCGCTCGCCGTGGCATCCAATTGACGTTCCATCAGAACCGGAACGCGATGCAGCAACGTGACGTCAGCACCGCGCAGTTGCAGCGCCGCGGCGGCTTCAATGCCGAGCAAACCGCCGCCAATCACCACCGCAGGAACGGACTGGCCAATCGTCGCCAACATCAGTTCGACATCATCCAGCGTGCGGAAACCGCACACGCCCGCCAGATCGATGCCCGGCATCGGTGGCATAAACGGCGTGGAACCGGTTGCCAACACCAAATGATCGTAATGCAGCTGCCGTTGCGTCGTTGTCACCTCACGCTGCTGGCGATCGATATGCGTGACCCGCTCACCCAGCAAATAATTCACCGTCAGCGCCGCATCGTCGTCGAGAGTCGCAGGCGTCAGCAGCGTATCCGTAAACGCTTTCTCGCCGCTTAATACTGGCGACAGCAGGATACGGTTATAGCTGGCGCGCGGTTCATCACCAATCACGGTAATGCGGTAACGCGTTGCGTCCAGTTGGCGCAGCACCTCGACGAATCGCGCACTCGCCATCCCGTTACCAATCACAATCAGATGCGGTTTCATCATCGTTCCGGCCTCGCTGTCAGGCTGCTTTAGGCTGTTTTTCATATAAGAAATGCAGCACCTGCTGACGGTAGTGGTGGTAGCGCGGATCGTCGGCCAGCACGACGCGTGAGCGCGGACGTTCCAGATCGACTTTCATGATTTCACCGACCGTCGCCGCCGGGCCGTTGGTCATCATCAACACGCGATCCGACAACAACACCGCTTCGTCAACATCGTGAGTAATCAACACAATCGTGGTTTGCAAGCGCTGCTGAATCTCCATCACCGCATCCTGAAGATGTGCACGGGTCAGCGCATCCAGCGCGCCGAATGGTTCATCCATCAGCAGTACTTTCGGCTTCATGGCCAGCGCACGAGCAATCCCCACACGCTGTTTCATCCCACCAGAGATCTCATTCGGCCGCTTGTTCAGCGCATGCTCCATATGCACCAGTTCGAGATTGTGGGTAATCCATTCGTGCATTTCGCGTTTGTTCATCTGGCCGCGAAATACCTGGCGTACCGCCAGTGCAACGTTTTCATAGGTGGTCAGCCACGGCAGCAGCGAGTGGTTCTGAAAAACCACGCCACGCTCCGGCCCCGGGCCGTCGATTTCACGGTTGTCACACAGCAGGCCGCCGCTACTCGGCAGCGTCAGGCCGGCAATCAGGTTCAGTAACGTAGATTTGCCGCAGCCGGAATGGCCGATCAGGCTGATCGTCTCACCGGTGTGAATATCAAAACTCACCTGATCTAGCGCCAGAAACTCACCGCTGGCGGTATTGAAACGCTGGCTCACCTGCTGCACTTGAATAATCGGTGTTGTACGCATCGTCGGCTCCTTAGCGGTTGTCATAGCTGAAACGGTTAGCAATCCACACCAGTCCCTGCTCAAGCAGCAGACCGATAACGCCAATCACCACGATGGCGATGATGATGTTTTCCACATTCAGGTTGTTCCACTCATTCCAAATCCAGAAGCCGATACCGACGCCGCCGGTCAGCATCTCCGCCGCAACAATCACCAGCCAGGCGACACCAATCGACAGGCGCACGCCGGTCAACACGTTAGGCAGCACCGCAGGCAGCAAAATCTTGCGCATGATGGTGAATTCGGAGAGCTTCAGGACTCGCGCCACGTTTAGGTAATCCTGCGGGATGCGGCGCACGCCTTCGGCGGTATTGAGGATCATCGGCCAGATGGAGCAGATAAAAATGGTCCAACTGGATGCAGGTTCGGCACGCTGGAACAACAGCAGGCCGATAGGCAGCCAGGCCAGCGGGCTGACTGGGCGCAGCAGCGAAATGATCGGATTAAGCATGTTAGCCAGAAACGTAAAACGACCAATCAGGAAGCCAGCGGGAATGCCGACCAGTGCCGCCAGCCCGAAGCCAATGCCAACACGTTGCAGCGAAGCCAATACGTTCCAGCCGATGCCCTGATCGTTCGGCCCTGCGACGTAAAACGGATCGGCAAAGAGACTGAGCGCGGCAAGCCAGGTCGTCCACGGCGTCGGGAAGTTTTCGCTGTTAAGCGCGGCAATTTGCCAGACCGCAACCAGCAGCCCCAGTCCGAGAACCGCAGGGAAAAGTTGCTGAAACAGCTTACGCAGCAGCAAACGGTAGGCGAAAGTGGGAGCCACGGGTGCTTTTGCGGGCGTGACGGGTTTAGTTGGCAGCGGCGTAATGTCAGCGCTGCGCACGGTTTCCGGGGCGTTATCCGCGGTAATTGGAATGACCTGGGCCTGGTTTTTCATCATCAACCTCACTTATTTCTTCACGCTAAAACTGTTGGCATAACCCGCTGGATCGCTACCATCCCAGCGACGGCCATCGATGAGCACGCTGCTGCGCATGTCGCTACCGGGCAATGGCACATTCCCCACGGCATCGGCCGCCTGCTTGTAGATATCAATACGGTTAACCTGCTTCGCGACAGCCAGATAATCCGGCTCTTCGGTGAGCAAGCCCCAGCGTTTGTGCTGAGTGAGGAACCACATGCCGTCGGACAGATACGGATAGTTCACGGAACCATCGTGGTAGAAACGCATCGCGTGTTCGTCTTTCCAGCTTTTCCCCAGCCCGTTCTCGTACTGGCCCAGCATGCGTCCGACGATGGTTTCTTCTTTGGCATTGATGTACGCGCGTCCGGCAACGACGCCTGCCGTTTCGCGGCGGTTGTCGTCCGAGGCATCAATCCAGCGCGACGCATCAAGAATCGCGGCGGTCAGCGCACGGGCGCTATTCGGGTTGGCGTTCACCCAGTCAGCGCGGGTACCCAGCACTTTTTCCGGGTGATCCGGCCAAATGTCTTGTGAAGTGGCAGCGGTAAAACCGATGTTTTCGCTGATGGCACGCTGGTTCCACGGCTCACCAACGCAATAGCCGACCATGTTGCCAATTTTCATGTTCATCACCATCTGCGGCGGCGGCACTACCACGGTGCGCACGTCGTTCAGCGGATGAATGCCGGCGGAGGCCAGCCAGTAATAGAGCCACATGGCATGCGTACCCGTTGGGAAGGTTTGCGCGAAGGTGTAGGTGCCCGCCGGGCTAGCGGCAACATATTTTTGCAGCGCAGCGAGATCCGTGACGTTGGCTGCACGCAACTGGTTCGCCAGCGTGATCCCTTGTCCGTTCTGGTTGAGCGTCATCAGTGCCGCCATGTTGCTCTGCGATCCAGACAGCCCCATTTGCAGGCCGTACAGCTGGCCGTACAGAATGTGGGCGGCATCCAATTCGCCCGACACCAGCTTGTCGCGTACAGCAGCCCAACTGGCTTCTTTGCTAGGAACGATTGTGATGCCGTATTTCTTATCGAAGCCTTTCACTGCGGCCATCACGACCGAGGCGCAGTCCGTCAACGGAATAAACCCAACCCGAATTTCCTTTTTCTCCGGTGCGTCGGAACCCGCGGCCCAGGCGCTATTCATCAACCCTGGCAGCATCAGGCTGCCGCCCAGTGCAGCACTCCCCAACAGAAACTGGCGGCGAGAGACGGTCATGCTTTTGGTTTTGGAATCACTCATCAACGACACCCTTGCGCAAAACACCTTTTCAGGTGGTAAAAACAAAAACGGCGTCCACAAGCCCATGCAGAATCTGCACGCTTATGGACGCCGTTGTCCGATTAACACCTTCCGTACCGCCGTTGGCCCGAAACGCATTATGAATGTTTGGTTGTTGCTAATGAGTTAAAGCAAGGTTTGTGCCAGATGTCACAGTTTTACATATTGCCGAGGGGAGTGGTTTAATCGTGAGGTGAACTAAAATTTAGGTAACAATATGTAATTTAAGGTTATTGTTTCGTGCGCCAGAATATTGCCATTTCTCTGCTACGTCGTAGCACGCGCCCGACACGGGGCGCTCAGTCGCCGCCGCCCCGTGACCCGTGGCTTTTTCGCGAGAAATAACGTCGCTACGCGATACCTTCAGAAAAAACAGTCTCTTAACGGACCGCCGTTGACGCGTTCCCGACGCGGCAACGACTTTCGCGGCTTCCCTGCCGCTCATCCTAAGCCTGTTTTTTCTTCAGCGTTATTTACGCTCATCACAGCACAACAACAGTGGGAGCCAGCCAATATTTTTACGCACGAAACCACTTAACACTGTCAGTTGCTCTGCTATTTTCCCTCTAACAAGACGGAGTCTTGCACCGCGAGCAAGCAGAACACGCACAGTTCATGTGCATATACCTCTTAAGGGTTATCTCCGAATACATCGGCCACCGCGAGCATCGCCGTCGCGATGTCAATCAGCTTTTTATTCTGACTCATCGCCATGCGGCGCAGGGTTTTGTAGGCCTCTTCTTCGCTTAATCCACGGTGCTGTATCAGTAAACCCTTCGCACGATCGATCTGCTTTCTTTCATTCAACGTGGCTCGCAGCGCAGCCAGTTCATGATCCTGCACCTGTAAGCGCCTCGACTGTTGCTGCACCAGCGACAACAGAGATCGCCCCAGCTGTGGACTGACGCCATCGCTATTCAGCCAGCCGGGCGGCGCACTTTGCCCTTCCAGATCATGACCGGCGATAAATATCGAATAGCCCGGATCGTCATGCTCCTGCTGCACCATCAGCGCGTCGAGATCCGCGCGCTGATCGCTGCATGCCTTCTCCGCTGCCGCAATACGGGTACGGCAGCGCTGCATCAGTGTCTGCTCCAACTCATCTTCCATCTGCTTCATTTCATCGATGCGCTTAGTGGCAATCGAAAACCAGTGCAGGCTATCCGCTTCAGATAGCTTTTCTATCGGGCTGCGGGTGCACACAATGCGGCGCAGGCGCTCAAACTCGCTGTCTACCGCGATAGCACGCCAGCGCTGCTGATTTTCTTCATCGCTAAAATTCAGAAAGGTATCGAAACAGCGATCCTGCCGCTCGATCAAGTCCAGCAGCTTTTGCCGGGTTTCCTCATCGACGCTGCCCGCCGCATAGGCCGCCGCACCGATAGCCCGCTCCTGCCCCGCCAACTCTTTCCCCTGCATAAAGCTGAACATGGCAATCAGCGCGCGGGAAATTCCCGGATCGGCCGCCGTGTCCGAGACCTCAAAAACCAGCGCCAGTAGGTTGCGGACAATGTCGTTGAAAAACGTCATCGCCTGCGGCTGAGGCAACAAGCGCTGGCGAATCTGCTGACGCAGCGCGGGCAGCAGACTTAGCGCATAAACCACGCTGGCAACGCGGCTGAATAAACGGCTCGCCTGCGGCAATTCCGCCGTCATTTTTTCCAACCCTGCCAGATGCGTCATCAAATGCGTCTGCGCCGCCTGCACGTCTTTCTCACGTAGCGCCAACTCGTCGGCAAACAAGCGGCCGTCGGAGCAAAGAAACAGGTTGGCCGTTCCCCGTTCACGCTGCAATAGATGGACAAGCTGGCTAATTTTTCCCACCAGCTCACCGCTTTGCAGCAGGTAACGCAAGCTGTTCAGCTCACACTGGCGCGAGGCAAGTAAAAATCGAATTGTCGTTGAAGGCTCCGCCACCATTGCTCTCTCTCCTGAAAAAACCACAATCAGGAATATGCAATTAGCGCGCCATTTGCATCAGCTCACAGTTATCAGGAAGCAAGGACATAGCATCCGCACGGTTACTGCCGCTCTGCACACGTTTCACCTCAATTTTTAAACTGCGTTACTAAACCAGCCCCATCGCAAAAGGTACTCTCTTCATCGTTACTAAAACTGTTTTATAGCCATCGGCATGATGCTGGCATCGGCATGGAAACAGAAAGGATCGCTGTAAAAGCCGCATCGTAGCGACGTCACAACCATAGGAACGCATGAGCATGGCGAATTTATCTGAACAAGAAAGTTGGATTGATGGAATTTATCAACTTGAGACATCGGATCCCGTTGTCGCAGGCCCTGGAGGTATCTCCAACCGTCAGGCAGAGCAGTTAGCCAGCCGCACGGCTTACCTGAAAAAAATGCAGGAAACTACTGGCGATAGTGTGCAAAAGCATCTCGCCGCCAGCGATCCGCATGCACAATATGCCCCCAAAAATAGTCCGGCGCTGACAGGAACGCCCACCGCGCCAACGACCGCGCAAACGGCAAACAACACGCAAATTGCCACCACAGCATTTGTGAAAGCTGCCGTGGCAGCATTGGTTAATGGTTCTCCGGCAGCACTGGATACACTGCAAGAGTTGGCGAATGCGTTAGGTAATGACCCTAACTTCAGCACAACCGTATTGAAGGCGATTGCTGATGTGAAATCTGACGTAGCCAATAAGCTGAATGCCCATGCTTCCATCCTCGATGCGCACCCTCAATATGCCCCAAAAGCGAGTCCGGCATTCACGGGCACGCCAACAGCACCGACTGCTGCATCCGGTGCTAATGACACACAATTGGCGACAACGGCCTTTGTGAAAGCCGCCATAGCAGCATTGGTTAATGGTTCTCCTGCGGCGCTCGATACACTGCAAGAGCTGGCTAAAGCGCTGGGTAATGACCCGAACTTCAGCACAACGGTGCTGAATGCACTGGCGGGGAAACTGGCAAAAGATCAGAACGGCGCGGATATTTCAGATAAGGCGAAATTCCGTGAAAACGTGGGGCTGGTGACGCAATCATCTGACACGGATGGTACTGCGGGTAGAGTGCTGAAATTTCAGAACACAGGAGGGGGGCCGTTTGGGCTGGGTAGTGCAGGAGTTATGTTAGAGAATAGCGATATTGTTGTTCAACTTCGCTCAGCTAGAAATGGTTTTTATCGCTGCCCTGCAAATACCATGCGTGCCCCATCGCCTGTTGCGTGGAATTTTTTAGTACAGCATTGGGATGCGAATACAATCAACGTCATCGCATTTAGCACAACAATGGGCGTGGGGATGCAATTTATTACTATCCGCCCAGATACTGACTCTGGCTGGTATTCGCTGTGGGGACAAAACAATTTGCCTCACCCGATGAACACCGATACAGCGCAGACAATTACAGGCGTAAAAACGTTTACGCAGTATCCGCGAGCGCCGGGCTACCACATCAGGACAAACGAAGCCGAGCCGAGGGACGTTTCATATTGGCGTGGTTTGCCAGCTGACCAGTCTAAAACTGAGCTATTTGCTAACATAAGCTCATTGTTTTTACGCTCGCCTACTGACGCATACATTACCGTTAACTGCGGTTACACTGGTACCAATTGGTACAAGTCAAACGCAGCAAACGCTTCACATATTCTGTCTATAACATCAAATGGTATTACAGTTTCTTCGTCACCTGCGGGTAACCCTAACGCAGTAGTGACGACTAATCCCATCCTCATCCGTAATGTCAACGCAGTAACAGATGCAAATGGGTATTATAAGACGCCGGGGAGCGCTGAAATCACACCTGTTTCAGCTAGTGATATCGCAGGCATCCCTCTCCCATTCCCCGGCGCTGTTGCCCCTGCTGGCTGGCTGAAATGCAACGGCCAACAGTTCGACAAAGCGCGATACCCTATTCTGACCTCTCGCTATCCCAGCGGTTTCCTACCCGATTTACGCGGCGAATTCGTGCGCGGCTGGGATGATGCGCGTGGGGTTGATGCGGGGCGTGCGTTGATGTCAGCACAGGGTGATGCGATCAGAAACATAACTGGGTACCTCAACCCCGGAGGAAACGGTGCCTACGGGGATGGAGCATTGTTCAAGTACGACGTAGGCCGACAGAGTTCATCTGGTGGTGCTAATTCTGATTCAGCACGCTTTACATTTGATGCGTCAAGAGTTGTACCCACAGCAGAAGAAAACCGCCCCCGCAATATCGCATTTAACTACATCGTGAGAGCAGCATAATGAGCAACTATTCAACACAAATTAAAAACGCAGAACTGAACGAACGCGGATTAGCCATCAACACAGGATGGATTACCGTTTATCACGTGAATCCGGCTACGCGGGAATATCAGAGCGCCAGCTATGAATATGTGATGCAAGGTGTTGGTCTGCCCGCCGACAGCTACGCAGACGAACCGGAATTACCGCCTGTCGGCCAAGCCTTGCGCCGTAGTGCAGATGGTAAGGCATGGGAACAGGTGCCAGACTATCGCGGTCGGACCGTTTACAGTACGGAAACACGACAGGCGCAGTCGGTGATGCAGTTCGGCGAACTGCCGGAAAATATGACATTTCAGGCTCCAACAACCGAGTTTGATCAGTGGAATGGAGCGAACTGGGTGACAAACCCGGAAGCGCAACAGCTTGCCGCAACCCAAAACCTACAGCAGGAACTGGCGGCACGGCGCTCGACGGCAAATACCCAAATTGCCGAACTGAGCTACGCAGTGGACTTAGCGATTGCCACGGATGAAGAGCGAGAACGGCTAACCCAATGGAAAATTTATCTGGTTACGTTGAACCGCATTGACCTCACCGCTGCATCTATCGTGTGGCCAGTTGCGCCCTCCGCGTAATCGCCGGTACCAGTACTTCATTATATAAGGTGTGCCGTATTTTAGCGTACGGCACACACGCCTCATATCCCTCTCTTTAGGCAAGAGAGCCTGATAATTCCCAATTATTTTTCATCGCCAAATGTAAAATTAAATAAAAAATGAAACTGTTATATTTATACATCTCAGATCTGTACTATTTTAATTAAATTCAATTTCCAACACAGATAGAAATACAGAATAAAAAACCAATAATTAAATTTAAATAAAATTAACAACCAGAAAACAAAGTTAAATTGAAATATAAAAACAAAATAATGACATTAGAGATAAAAAAACCAAACCAACAAACTGTACTATTTATCCTTCCATTTTTGCACGCTATAATCCCCGCACGTTTTATTCACTATTCATTCTTATCTCACCTCAATCAGTGAAATTAATTTCTGACGGATGCAAATACCGTCGATAGTAATTTATTTTCGCTTTATTCGTCACGATTTATTCCGGCAAGCATCGGAATAACAATATGGCGTGCATTTTCCTGCCTGAAGCTAGGAGCCTAACATGTTTGATGTCGTTGAGCTGTCGCGGCTGCAATTTGCCCTGACCGCCATGTATCACTTTCTTTTCGTCCCGCTGACGCTGGGGTTGTCTTTCCTGCTCGCCATTATGAACACCACCTATGTGTTAACCGGCAAGCAAATCTATAAGGACATGACCAAATTCTGGGGCAAGCTGTTCGCCATCAACTTTGCGCTGGGCGTGGCGACCGGACTAACGCTAGAGTTCCAGTTCGGCACCAACTGGTCTTACTATTCTCACTACGTGGGCGATATTTTTGGTGCACCGCTGGCGATGGAAGGACTCATGGCGTTCTTCCTCGAATCCACGCTAATTGGCCTGTTCTTTTTCGGCTGGGATCGCCTGACCAAAGTCCAGCATATGCTGGTGACCTGGTTTGTCGCGCTGGGCTCCAACTTTTCCGCACTGTGGATCCTGGTCGCCAACGGCTGGATGCAGAACCCGATTGCCGCTGAGTTCAATTACGAAACCATGCGCATGGAAATGCTGAGCTTCGCCGAATTGGTGCTGAACCCAGTCGCACAGGTGAAGTTCGTCCACACCGTGGCAGCAGGCTACACCGCTGGCGCGATGTTCGTCCTCGGGATCAGCTCTTACTATCTGTTGAGAGGCCGTGATATTGCCTTTGCCAAGCGCTCGTTCGCGATTGCCGCCAGTTTCGGTCTGGCCTCGGTGCTGTCCGTCATCGTACTGGGCGATGAATCCGGCTATGTGATGGGCGATGTGCAAAAAACCAAGCTGGCAGCGATCGAAGCCGAATGGGAAACGCAGCCCGCCCCCGCTTCTTTCACGCTGTTCGCCATCCCCAATCAGGAAACGATGCAGAACGATTATGCGATCCA
The DNA here is from genome assembly GCF_002307355.1 of Pectobacterium polaris. NCBI lineage: Bacteria > Pseudomonadati > Pseudomonadota > Gammaproteobacteria > Enterobacterales > Pectobacteriaceae > Pectobacterium > Pectobacterium polaris. The sequence continues at coordinate 4,298,638 of NZ_CP017481.1, forward strand.
CGTTCCCTATCTTCTGGGGCTCATCGCCACGCGTTCGCTCGACAAACCTGTCGTCGGCATCAAAGACCTGATGGCGCAACATGAGATACGTATTCGTAACGGCATGACGGCCTATGGTCTGCTGGAGGAACTGCGATCAGGTAACACCGACCCCGCCGTTCGCGCGCAATTTGAGGCTGCCAAGCGCGATCTTGGCTACGGCCTTCTGCTTAAGCGCTATACCGATGACGTCGCCAACGCCAGCGAAAACCAGATCCAGCAGGCAACCAAAGACTCCATCCCTCGCGTCGCGCCGCTGTATATCGCTTTTCGTCTGATGGTGGGCTGCGGCGTGCTGATGTTCGGCATTTTTGTTCTGTCGTTCTGGAGCGTCATACGCGGCCGCATGGGGCAGCGTAAATGGCTGCATCGCGTGGCGCTCTACGGCATTCCCCTGCCCTGGATCGCGATTGAATCTGGCTGGTTCGTCGCCGAGTACGGTCGCCAGCCATGGGCAGTCGGTGAGGTTCTGCCTACCGCCATCGCCAATTCGTCTCTGGAAGCACACGACATCCTGCTGTCGATGGGGCTGATTTGCGGACTGTATACGCTATTTCTGGTCGCGGAAATGTATCTGATGTTCAAGTTTGCCCGACTGGGGCCAAGCAGCCTGAAAACCGGCCGCTACCACTTTGAACAACCAACAACACAACCATTAGCGACACCTGCAAAACCGTAACGGGAGCCATAATAATGCTGGATTATGAAACATTACGCCTGATTTGGTGGGGATTGATTGGCCTGTTGTTTATCGGGTTCGCCATCACCGACGGCTTTGACATGGGTGTGGGCATTCTGCTGCGTCTACTGGGCAAGAATGATACTGAACGGCGGGTGATGATTAACGTGATCGCCCCGCACTGGGACGGCAATCAGGTCTGGCTGATCACCGCAGCGGGCGCACTGTTCGCCGCCTGGCCGATGGTGTATGCCGCCGCTTTTTCCGGTTTCTACTTCGCCATGATTCTGGTGCTGGCCGCTCTGTTTTTCCGCCCGGTTGGCTTTGATTATCGTTCCAAGCTGGAAAACCAGCGCTGGCGCAATATGTGGGACTGGGGCATCTTCATCGGCAGCTTCGTCCCCACGCTGGTGTTCGGCATCGCATTAGGCAACCTGTTGCAGGGCGTGCCGCTGAGCGTCGATATGTATTTGCGCCTCACCTACCACGGCGGATTCTTTGGCCTGCTGAACCCGTTTGGGCTGCTGGCAGGCGTTGTGAGTGTCGCCATGATCGTCGCACACGGTGCAATTTACCTGCAAATGCGTACCACAGAGGCGCTTCAGCGTCGCGCGCAAAAAACCGTCCTGATCGCCAGCGCGATGATGAGCATCACCTTCTTACTGGCTGGCCTCTGGGTGCTAACCGGAATCGACGGCTACCTGATTACCTCCACGCTGGATAAAGCAGCCCCGTCTAACCCGCTGAATAAAGAAGTGGTCCAGCAGGCCGGGGCGTGGTTGACCAACTTTACAGCTCACCCTGCTCTGTGGGCGATTCCTGCACTGGGTGTGGTTCTGCCGTGGTTCACCTGTCTCTTCTCTCGCGTAGACCGCTGCGGCTGGGGTTTCCTGACCTCATCACTGACGATTGTCTGCGTGATTCTGACGGCAGGCATTACGCTGTTCCCGTTCGTGATGCCTTCCAGCTTCGATCCCAACGTCAGCCTGACCATCTGGGATGCCACATCCAGCCAACTTACGCTTCAGGTGATGACCATTCTGGCCTGTATTTTTGTCCCCACCATCCTGCTTTATACCAGTTGGTGTTATTACAAAATGTTTGGCCGGATCGATGCACGCTACATCGAAGCCAATAAGCATTCCGTTTACTAACGACTTGAGGAGAAAGAGCATGTGGTATTTCGCCTGGATACTTGGCACGCTGCTGGCTTGCTCGTTCGCGCTGGTTACCGCGCTGGCAGTAGAGAACCATGAAGCGGGAAAAGACGCTTCCTGAGAAAACGAAGCGCCTCACCGGGCGCTTCATCATTCTTTGCTGAGACAGCATCACTAAAACAATTGTCGCTGATACCGCCATCAGGGCAGACGAAACCCGCCAAGGGCGCTAGAATGCAGACGCTGCGCCCAATCGGATGCCCCCTTTAACCTGAAATCAGACGACGACATGACAACACCCAGACAGGACAAAACGCCGTGGTGGAGTCAGGGGAAAACCCCGGACTACCGTTTTTCATTAGCGAATGAGCGCACCTTTCTGGCGTGGATTCGCACCGCGCTGGCATTTCTCGCGGGTGCGGTGGGTATCGATCAATTCACCGTTCATATCGATCCGCTGGTGCGTCAGGGGCTGGCTCTACTGCTGGTCGTCTGTGCGGCATTGCTCGGCGGTCTGGCCTATCGTCGCTGGGTCAGCAATGAGAAAGCGATGCGTCAGGAAAGCGATATGCCGTATACGCCAATGCTGCTGATCGTGACGCTGTTTATCACCCTCATTGCCATCGCACTTGCCGCGATGATTCTGTTCGGGTAGCGCATGGACACGACACGCGATCCGGGATTACAGCCACAGCGAACCGGCATGGCCTGGTCACGTACGCTGTTTGTGATGCTAATCAACAGCCTGCTGTGTTTTCGTCTGAGTATGGTGGACGGCAGCCGAGTGGTGTTTGCCTGCGCTATTCTGCTCTTGTGTGTTTCTGCCCTGATGTCGATACTGGCGATTCTGCGCTACCGCTTTAATGCTCGTTGTCAACCGGTGCTATCACGCGCCAGCCACGGGCTGATCGTGCTCACATCATCATCGATTGTCATCACCGCGCTGGTCTTGCTGCTGCATTTCAGCGGCGTGTGGTAAGCCCCGATTTTCTGTACTCTTTTATGAAAAGAACGGTTTTCTGAAAGAAAGTTTTTTTGAAAGAAAGGCGGTGAAGCCCAAACGCGCTTCACCGATTAGGCGGGTTATTCGATCGAACTTTCCGGGAACAAGAAGGGGTTGATGCTACTGCGAGAAAAGCCTTCTTCCTCCATTTTCACATCCAGCACCAGCGAAGCCAGATCGTCGGCGACGGCTTCTACACGGTGATCTTTTTCCTGATATAGCAGCTTCAGATACGTGCCGCAGTGGCCACAGCTTTCCGCTTTGATAGCGGAATTTTCGCTATCCAGCGACCAGTAATTCAGCTCACTCGACTCTTCACAGTTGCTGCATTTCACGCGCACCATGTGCCATTCGCTCTCGCACAGATTACAGTGAAGATAACGCAGCCCACTGGACGTACCTAACTGCACCACGCCTGATACCGGAATGCTGCCGCACACGGGGCAGAACTGGCGATGTTCGCCGGGTACGGCACGCGCTTTACCGGGCAGTTGGCTTGCCATCTGCGCCCAGAACAGCGATAGCGCCGCCCAGATGAACGGGGCTTTATCATTGCTCTCGGCACGAAATTCATGTTGCAGCAGTGCAGTTGCCTGTTCTTCCAGCTCCTGCTCCGAGGCTTTTTCCAGATTCTCCAGCGTGGATAACACCTGCCCGCTGGCATCCGGTTTTAATTCTTCGATCAGCGCACGCAGCAGCGTGTGCCAGTGCGCATCACGCGGGAACACCGCGATATCGAGCGGCGGACGTTCGCCGGACTGTTTCAGCACATCACTCAGGTCAAGCTTCAACGGATGATCGTGCAATACCTTCTGCTGGGCTTCCACCACGCCTGCGGCGAAGGTGAGATAATCCCCTAGCGGGTGCTCTTCAGCTAACTGGCGCAGACGCTCCGCGCGACTGCTGTACAAGCTTTTCAGATTAGCAAAAAGCAGCGGAGGGATGTTCCCTTCCGGCATCGATTTTTCGTTCTGTTCTAACTGTTCCTGAGGAACAATGCGAATACTCATCAGGGTGGTTTTTCCTGTTGTTTACGTTGTCTATCCGATAGATTTCGGGGTGCAGGAAGGCCGCCAGCGCGGTCCGAAAGATAGCGGGTATAGCTCACCTTTAGCCGGGGATTATACGCATCGTGCCTATCGACTTCCTGATTTCCGGCAAGGTTATGGCTGTTTTTCGCCATCGATGCCGTCACCTTCCGCCATGACGGGAACAGTAGCAGAAAAACAGCAAACATCTCCACACCTCTAAAGAGGTGATCGGGTCAAACGCTCGCCTATCTGCGCCCGAATCAGCGATGCCAATACGATCACACTTTGTTCGCAGCGCTCGTCCCATTCATAGGATGCGTTGAAGCGGAAGTAGCGATCGTATTTGTCGCCAGTAGTGAACATTTTCCCCGGCGCAATGCTGACGCCTCGCTCCAGCGCGCGGCGATATAGCTCCGTGCTGCTGACACCTTCAGGCAATTCCAGCCAGAGGAAATAACCACCTTGAGAATGATTAATGCGGACGTCGCCCGGAAAGTGCTGGCGTAGCGACTGTAATGCCGCGTGTTTACGCTGTTCCAGCGCCCGGCGCAGGCGGCGCAGGTGGCTGTCATAGCTGCTGGTCGCCAGATAATCTGCAATCGCCAGCTGCATCGGTGCGCTAGTTGATAATGTACTCATCAGCTGTAAACGCTGAATGCTGCCCGCATAGCTCCCTGCCGCCACCCAGCCGATGCGGAACCCCGCCACCAGATTTTTAGAAAACGAGGAACAGTGCAGAATCCTCCCTTTTTTATCCAACGCCTTCGCGGGTAACGGACGTTGCAGGCCGGTATAAAGCTCACTGTAGACGTCATCTTCAACCAGCCCGACGCCGTGTTTTTCCAGCATCGCCACCAGCCGCTGTTTCTTCTCCCAGGACAGCGTACAGCCGAGCGGGTTATGAAAATTGGTCATCAGCCAGCAGGCTTTGATTGGGTAGTCGTTCAGCGCCTGCTGCAACGCGTCAAGATCGATGCCCTGCTGCGGATCGGTTGCAATCGCAATCGCTTTGAGTTTAAGGCGTTCAATCGCCTGTAGCGCACCGTAAAAAGCGGGAGATTCGATCACCACGTAATCGCCCGGTTCCGTTAGCGCCTGAAGGCTGAGATTAAGGGATTCCATCGCGCCCGCCGTAATCACAATCTCATCGGGCGAGACGGCAATCCCCTGCAATGCATAGCGCTGGGCGATGTTCTTCCTCAGGCTCTCATTACCCGGCGGTAAATTATCCAGCGCGCTATGTGGCTGCATATGACGTGCCACCGAGGCCAGTGAGCGCGTCAACTGACGCTGTGGAAAGAGCTGTGGATCGGGAAATGCCGATCCGAACGGCATGACCGCCGGATCTTTGCTGGCCTGAAGCACATCAAAAATGAACGCGTTGACGTCCACGTCTTCGGTCAGTTGAACGCGCTCCTGTCCCACGGGCGAATGCAGGCTGTCTGCTGGTAGCGCGGACAGCTGTGGTGCCGCGTAATAACCCGACTGTGGACGCGACACAATCAGCCCCTGACTTTCCAGCAGCTGATAGGCGTGCAGCACGGTCATCAGGCTCATGCCCGAATGCAGTGATTTTTCCCGCAGCGAGGGCAGTTTGTCGCCCGGCTGCCAGATCCCTTCCTGAAGCTGCTCACGGATCTGGTGAGCGAGCTGTTCAAACTTTGCCATAGCGCTACGGTTTCGGTAGGTGAGTCTGTCATGATTTTAGCTCGACCATCACCGACAGGTCGTGATCGAGAAGGATGTTTTATCGAGAACAACACGTTGATCGAGGGCTATTTCGCCGCGTAGCGTTGCACAAAATCCAGCAGAATCTTGCGCGCCCAGATAGGTTCCTGCGGGATATCCATCATCCGATCGACATCCCAGCCGCCCTGTCGTAGTGCTGCTTCATTATGACGCAGGCACGTCAGCATGATGTCCGCGCTGAATTCCGGGTGGAATTGCACGGTCAGGACTTTATCGCTATAGCGGATAATCTGGCAGCCATCCATCTCGGAACTTGCCAGCACCTGCGCGCCTTCAGGTGGTTCCAGCACGGATTGCTGATGGGTCAGATAAGCACCAAACTGCTGCGGATAATCACGCAGTAAGGTGTCTTGCGCCGCGGCTTCATGGGTTGTTACAACCTGAACGCCCACTTCCTTGCCGTTCGAGTTATCCCCTACTTTGCCGCCCAGCGCATCGGCGAGCAGTTGGTGCCCATAGCACACGCCTAGCAGCGGGACACCGGCGTAATATGCTTCACGCAGCCAGCCCGCGGTGTACTCGCTCCACTCCAGTCGATCGGTGACCATCGACCAGGAACCGGAGATCACCACCGCCGCTAGCGTATCAAACGACGGCAGCGGCTCCCCAAGATCGGGACGGACCACCTGCACCGGCAGCGTGTTACCCTGAACCGCATCGGTAAACCACTTCCCCTGTTGCCCAACCTGAGACGCAATGCCTTCCGGCGGTTGGCCCAACTGAATTACCAGCAATACCTTTTCGCTCATCGTCCTGTTCTGCCCGTATTTGAAAAACCATCAACCTGAAAATCATCAGTCTGAAAAACCACAAGAATGCGGCACTCGCTGCTGCTAACGAACGTAGCACTATGCTTTCATGAAAACCAGCCACCATGAAAATCTGCGCATGGGAAAAGCCATGCGCATTATTTTATCATCGCGAAATGAGACGGTTTGAGGACAGGAAGAGTCTGCTAACGGGAAGGCTGTTGGTGGTAGGCCAGCGAGAAGACATCGTAGAAATCAACGTCACCTTTCGTGCGTCGAATTTGCTCTATCCCTGCTTTCACGGCTGACGGCACCTGCTCGCTGCACAACAGCTTATCCTGCGTGTCCTGCGATACGTGGCGGACAGTAAACCACTCGCCGTTATAGCAAACGCGGAGATCCAAGGTATCAATGTCTTCAAAGCGATAGGTCGGGTTGATATCTACCGAGAGCGCCAGCGTCATCACCAGCAGGAAAACAGTGAAGCCAATCAGGTAGGGCAAACCGAAATAAGGGGCATAAAAGAGGATGATCGCAACTGGCACGTAGCTCACCAGCATCGCGGCAAACAGATAGGGGTGTGACTGCATGAATTTGCGGCTAAAACGTATTTTATTGTCGCGTTTTTCTTCCCGATTAATACGTTCGATCTCTTCGGTCAGAAGGCGTTTTACTTCATCCATCGTCATCACCATCATGCTTGAGGAATACAACACTGCTGGCATCGATTAGAACATAGCCCCATGAGAGATAACAGATACAGTTTTCGACAGATTAACTATAACAGTTTGCCGGATGCCGGGATGGATTACCCCGGCAACAGCGGTGACAGAATGGTGAGATTATGGAATGGCGGGCATCGTGAGATCGGGATCGATCAGATTGTAGATGTGATTGCCAAACACGGGTTGCTGCAACAGTTGATCAACCGCCAGCGCGACATCCCAACGTGACACCAATCCCAGCGTAGCAGCACCCTGTGTCAGTTTCGCATTGTGCGTCGCAACCACGTCCAGCAGACCGCCGGGACGAACAATACAGTGATCCAACGTACTGCTTTGCAACCAGCTTTCTGCCAGCGATTTCTCACGTACGGCGAAACCAAACGCGGCTTTAGCGCGTGGCGACAACAACGGCCAGCTATCGCCGCAGCCCAATGACGTCACCAGCAGCATACGCTTAAGGCCTGCCTGCTCGGCGCCATCAATCACCGAGCGGTGGCCCTGATAATTTACCGTGCCGCCGCCCATTGTCGATACCACAATGGCAGAAGGCCCCGCCACACGACAGGCTTCTGCGACCGTTTCTGGGTCGCAGGCATCGCCTTCCACTACCGTCATTCCCTGCTCACGCCAGTGTTTGGCCTGTTCAGGATTACGCAATACGAGTACGACCGCCTGCTCGCACTCAATCGCGCGCTGTAATAAGCAGGCGCCGACCCCATTGCCCGCGCCGAAAAGTAACCACGTCATACCTGCTCCGGTTGTAATTCACTCGCCAGCGCGCGGAACGCCTCAACCTGAGCGCTCAGCAGCTGACGGTGGCTGTCTCGTCCAAGGAAAATTTTAAACATCGCCGCACCACTGGCATTAAAGAACACCACGGACGCCGTGTCCATCCCCATGAACTTACGCTCAATAAACGCAATGTGCTGACAGCTCGTTGCGCGGATATGTCCGCTCAGGCCATTTTTGCCGCGCAGGTTAAAGTAACCGTGGCGGTGCGTACCGGTTGGCAGCTCGCTCTTGAATTCCAAAATCGCGTCCGCCGTGTGGCTGATTAGTGTCACTTCACCCCAGGTCGCAATCGTGTCCCACACCTGATCGAAACGATCGCCCGTTGCCAGCGTACGCTGCCCCGCAGGCAAGGCCTCTACGACAGCAAACAGCGAGGTATTATATTTTCCGGCAATCTCTTCCAGTGTGCCATCAGGGTTGGTTGCCAGTAATTCATTCAGTGTCATAGTCATGGTTGCGTCTCCGGTTAGTGCGCATGCTCTTCGGCATTAAGCTGGGGGATAATTTGTTGTAATGCCTGCATCAGGTTATTCGCCCAGAAGCGGCCATCATTGGTCAGGCGCAGGCAGGTGGAATCGTCACAGGTCAACCCGGCCTGATGCCATTGGCTGAGCAACGGCTGAAGTTCACGGGCATGTCGCGTCAGTTGAGGCAGCTTGATACGACCGACCTCAATACCCGCCTGAAGTTGATGCTGCCACGGCCCGGTAGGACTGGCTGGCGTCATCATCATGATCGGTTTTTGCCCCTGATCGATCTGCTGGTAGTAGCGCTCCAGGCTGCGTTCCATCATGTAGGCTTGCCCGTTTATATTGCCGCCCGCACCGCTTCCCATTGCCAGACAGTCCGCACCTTGTTTGATCAGCAGGTTGTACAGGTTGCGTTCACGCGTGGTGCGCGCCCAGTGGCTGTTGCTAAGCTGGTGCCAGCCAGCGTCGGCCAGAAATGCCGCGCCAGTCCGGTAAAAATCACGGCGGGCAACCACATCAGGCAGCGCGACACGCTGGTTTTCGGCCGCTTTCGCCAGCGGCGTAGTTGGTAACAGATTCAGCGCATACAGATCGACGCCGTCTAGCGGTAAATCGCTGACGATCGCCAGATCTTCGCGCCAAATTTCCGGCGTTTGCTCCGGCAGGCCAAACATCAGATCGCACACTACGGCGGCTCTGTCTCGCTCGCACAGGCGCTCAAGGAAACGAATTGACTGCTGCTTATCCGACGTACGCGCCATACGCTGACGAATACGGGTATCGAACGTCTGAATCCCGATAGAGAAGCGGTTCGCTCCCGCATCCAGACAGGCATCGATTCGCTCATCGTCGAAATCCATCGCCCGCCCTTCTACCGTGATTTCACAGTCCGGTGCCAGCGGCAGAGAGGTACGAATCGCACGAATGATCTGCGACAGCTCATCGGCCGCCAGCGCCGTTGGCGTCCCCCCGCCAAAATACACCGCATGAATCGGCGCAGACTGATGCAGCGGGCTATCCGCTTCCATCGCCAACTCCTGCAACAGATAGCGGGTATAGGTCGCCGTGCTGTCATCACGCAGTTTGTTTTGGTAAAAACCGCAGAACGTGCAGTGCGTGGCGCAGAAAGGAATGTGCAGGTAGAGCAGGCGCTTACGCGCAGGCACGGTCTGCTGCTTCAGCGCCTGCCAACCGGCCGGAATTTGTTCTGGTGAAAGCGGCACATGGTTGCGCCACGGCATTGCCATACGTCGGGCGCCAAAAGGCTGCTCACCGGGCTCGGCATAATACGGCGTAAAATCGATGTTCATTAACAGCCCCCAAATAATCAATAAAATAAATTAAATGATAATTATTTTTATTTGGCAACCTGCCCGGCAGGCAGAAAGGAGGCGGGTTATTCTTTTCGCGTCATTTTCTCTTTAAATTAACCGATTTGCTTATTTTGGTTAAAATAGCAGATATAAATAAACACGGTTATTTCTCATTACTTTCATAGCATTAATCCACTGCACCCACTTTAAATGTTAAATAAATGAAAACAAAAATCACTACATTAAAATTCGTTAACTTAACAACCAATAAAATATTGCAAGTCCTTATTTAATAATAAATGAGATTGCAGTCACATTTCTTAATATTCATTCAAATTTAATTATCGCCGCTCCCGCCCAAATGATAACGTTAATGATAATCATTAACTTTTCAGAGAAAAAGCCATGAATAAAAAGGCCACACACTGGGCTCTCTTTATGCTGCCTGCTATTTATAGCGGCGCAATTAATGCAGCCCCAAACGATTCATCCAGGAATCATTCGACCACAAACAGCGATGAAATAACCGTTATTAGTGCAGGGAGAACGGAACAGAATTTATGGGAAAGTCCGGTCACGATGCAGGTTGTCGATAATGAAAAGCTGAGTAAATATACGGGTGATTCTATTGCTGAAGCGCTGCGTGATATTCCCGGCGTCGATATTACCGATACCGCATTGGCCGGTCGGAAACAAATACGTATTCGCGGCGAAGAAGCCTCACGCGTATTAGTGTTAATTGACGGACAGGAAGTCACCTATCAACGCGCCGGACCCAATTACAGCCTCGGATTATTAATTGATCCTTCTTATATTGAACGCATTGAAGTCGTGAAAGGCCCGCATTCGGTATTATATGGCTCGCAGGCTATCGGCGGCGTGATCAACTTTATTACCCGCAAAGGCGGAGATAAACCGCTGAGCGGCAAAATCAAAGCCGTTTATGACAGCGCGACCGCAGGCTGGCAGGAATCGGGGTTAGCCTACGGCTCCATCGGCAATTTTGACTATCGCCTCAGCGGCAGCTATAGCGATCAGGGCAACCGCAGTACGCCGGATGGCCGTCTGCCGGATACCCACTTCCGCAACAGTGGACAGTCCGCCTGGCTCGGCTATCGTCTTGGCGAGCATAAGTTCGGCCTGTCGCTGGACAGCTTCAAGCTCAGCACGCAGACCTACACCGACTCGGATGAATACGACAGCTTCAGCGTGCGCATTCCTGAACTGGAAAGAAAGAAGGTCGGCCTGTTTTATGACTGGCAGATCGGCGGCGATGTGCTGAAAAACCTGCATCTGGATGCCTATCAGCAAAATATCAAACGCGAATTCCGTAACGATCTGTCGCAGAGCGGCAATCCGCTACGCTATAACGGCATGGCGCTTTATCAAGGCAAAATGGCGATGAGCACAGGCACCGACGACAAGCAGACCAGTCGGGGATTGACCTTACAAGCGGATATCACGCCATTAGCCGGACACACGCTGATCGCCGGGGGACAATGGCTCTCCGATGTCGTGAAGCAAAATGCCTTCTCCGATGTCCGGGTAACGGGATCATTATCGCCCATGGGAATGCCTTCTCTGTCGGTTAACCCAAGCTCAATATCCAATAACCACTGGCGACAGAATAGCTGGGCGCTGTTCGCACAGGATGAATGGAAAATAACGCCGGACTGGACGTGGACGTTGGGCGCTCGCCAATATTGGGTTGAATCGCTCTCCTACGGCGGCCAGAAGACAGGCACCGTGAGAATGAACGGGATGGTGATGCCGAACAACAGTACGTCCGCCGCCGCGAAGGAAAGTGACAGCACATTAGTCACCGCCAGCAGCCTGCGCTATTCCGGCTTTGATAATATCCAGCTGCGCGCCTCCTTCGCACAAGGTTATGTCTACCCTACCCTGACGCATAAGTTTTACGACACGGCAGCAGGCGGGAGCACCACTTACGGCAACGCCAATCTAAAGGCGGAAAAGTCGGATAACTATGAAGTCGGCATGCGCTATAAAGACGATAGCTGGCTGCTGGACAGCGCGATCTACCATTCACGCGCCAAAGACTACATCACCACGCTGAACTGCGCTGGTAACGCCGTCTGTTCCGGCAGTACGGACAGCAGCAGCCGCTACTACGCCAACGCCAACCGTGCGACCACGTACGGGATGGAAATGTATGCGGAATACCTCGGCTGGACGCTGTCTCCTTACGTTAACGGCAACATCATCCGCCGTGAGCTGGAATTGCCGACGCGCAGCACCTATCGCACCGGTGAACCCACCTTTACCGGACGCGTCGGGGTCAAAAACATCATGCTGTTTGATCGCATGGAGCTGGAATCGGATCTCTACCTTCGGGCTGCCTCACGCGCGAAGGATGAAACGGCAGATACCGCCGTCCAACACAGCGGTTGGGCAACGGCCAATCTGGAATTTACCAGCACCTTCGGTAGCGAGAATCAGTATCAGATCACGCTGGCGCTGAATAACCTGCTGGATAAGCGCTATACCACCGCGCATGAAAGCATTCCTGCATCCGGCTTCAGCACCGCGATTGGTGCGGCGTTCTCATTCTAAGAATCATGATGATGAAGGCGATAATTGCGTTAATGCTTTTCGGGCTGTCTTCCTTCACCTGCGCGGCTGAGCCGCGTGTGGTGATTGCCGGTGGCTCGCTGGTAGAAATCGTTTATGCACTCGGCGCAGACGGTACGGTGGTCGGCGTGGATCAGACCACCACCTATCCGCCACAAACGGCAACGTTGCCAAAGGTCAGTAACTGGCAACAGTTGACGAGCGAAGGCATTTTGTCGCTGCACCCAACACTGTTGATGACCTGGCAAGATGCCAACCCGCCGCAGGTGCTCAATCAGCTTGAGCAGGCAGGTGTAACGGTAGCGCGTTTTACCCGCACACCCAGCACGCCAGCGCAGTTGCTTAGCAATATTCGTCAGGCTGGTGCGCTGCTCAATCGCGCTGAAGCTGCTGAGCAGTTGGCCACTCGCCTTTCTCAGCAGTTGAGTGCGGTATCAGAGCGGCTGGCTACGCGGAAAGATCACGTCAGCGTCGTGTTTCTGCTGAGTGTTGGCAGCAATGCGGCGCAGGTCGCGGGGAAAAATACCGTGGTGGATGGCCTGATCGCGCTGGCAGGCGGAAAGAATATTGCCACGCATAGCCAATATCGTATTTACGGCGGCGAGGCGATGATTGCGGCGAATCCTGAGGTGGTTGTAGTGACAACGCAAAGTGTGGAAAACGGCGTGGAGGCGCTGGCAACAGTACCCGGTCTAACGCAAACCGCAGCCTGGAAAAACCAGCGTATTATCGCGCTTGATCAGGCGATTTTATTGGGAATGGGGCCGCGCGTCGCCGAAGCGGTAGAAGCGCTGAACCGTGGCTTTTATCCTGACTAAGCGAATACATCCCCTAAATAATGCGGCCTCAATAATGAGGCCGTATCACAACGCTTACTGAATACCCTGACTGCGCAGGTAATCTTCATAGTTGCCGGTGAAATCGATCACTTTATTTGGCGTAATTTCCAGAATGCGGGTCGCCAACGAGCTGACAAATTCACGGTCATGAGAGACGAACAGCAGCGTCCCTTCATACATTTCCAGCGCCATATTCAGCGATTCAATGGATTCCATATCAAGGTGGTTGGTCGGTTCATCCATCACCAGAATATTCGGACGCTGCATCATCAGCTTACCGAACAGCATGCGGCCTTTTTCACCACCGGATAACACCTTCACTTTCTTCTTGATATCATCCTGGCTGAACAGCAAACGGCCGAGTATGCTGCGCACGGCTTGCTCGTCGTCTTTTTCCTGTTTCCACTGGCTCATCCAGTCAAAAACGGTCAGCGTCTCATCGAATTCGTATTCGTGATCCTGCGCGTAGTAGCCGATTTTTGAGTTTTCTGACCATTTCACTGTACCGCTATCTGGCTCGACATCACCGACCAGCGTTTTCAGCAATGTCGATTTACCGATACCGTTGGCACCCAGAATAGCGACTTTCTCACCCACTTCGATCATCAGACCCAGCTTGCTAAACAGCGGGCCATTATCAAAACCTTTGCTCAACGCTTCAACTTCCAGCGCATTACGGAACAGTTTCTTATCCTGATCAAAACGGATAAACGGGTTTTGACGGCTGGACGCTTTCACTTCATCCAGCTGGATTTTATCAATCTGACGTGCGCGCGATGTCGCCTGCTTAGATTTAGAGGCGTTGGCGCTAAAGCGGCTGACGAACGATTGCAGTTCGGAAATCTGCGCTTTCTTCTTAGCGTTATCGGACAGTAAACGCTCACGAGCCTGCGTCGCTGCCGTCATGTATTCATCATAGTTGCCAGGATAAATACGCAGCTCGCCGTAGTCCAGATCCGCCATGTGCGTACAAACCATGTTCAGGAAGTGACGGTCATGCGAGATGATGATCATGGTGCTGTTACGCTCGTTCAGCACCTGCTCCAGCCAGCGGATCGTATCGATATCCAGGTTGTTCGTCGGTTCGTCGAGCAGCAGGATATCAGGATCGGCAAACAGCGCCTGCGCCAACAGGACACGCAGTTTCCAACCGGGAGCAATCTCACTCATCAAGCCATAGTGCTGCTCAACGGGAATCCCCACGCCCAGCAACAGTTCGCCCGCGCGTGATTCTGCGCTGTAGCCATCCATCTCACCGTATTGCACTTCCAGATCGGCAACTTTATAGCCGTCGGCTTCGCTCATTTCAGCCAATGAATAGATACGGTCGCGCTCTTCTTTTACCGCCCACAGCTCGCCGTGGCCCATGATAACGGTATCCAGCACGCTGTATTTTTCAAAAGCGAACTGATCCTGACGCAGTTTACCCAGACGTTCATTAGGATCGAGGAAGACGTTACCGCCGCTCGACGCCAGATCGCCGCCGAGAATCTTCATAAAGGTGGATTTGCCGCAGCCATTCGCGCCAATCAAACCGTAACGGTTGCCGCCGCCAAATTTAACGGAAATGTTTTCAAACAACGGCTTGCTGCCGAACTGCATGGTGATATTGTTGGTACTTAACACAGCACTTATACTCGAGTCGGAATGTGATTTGGCGCGCATTATGCCACAAGCGCGCGATAGGATCGCGGTTAGTTTTGAGTAATATTTAAGCGATAGCGCATACAGGAGAAAAATGCGATGCCTATAGTACGTCGTTTCAAACAGGTCGACGTTTTCACCCAGCAGTCTTTCAAGGGCAATCCGCTTGCCGTCATTATGGAGGCGAAGGGATTAACCGATGCGCAAATGCAGGAGATCGCTCGCTGGACGAACCTGTCAGAAACCACGTTTGTCCTGCCAGCCACCGACCCTTTAGCGGATTACCATGTCCGTATTTTTACGCCAGAATCGGAAATTCCGTTTGCCGGACACCCTACGCTAGGCACAGCACATGCCCTGCTGGAAGAAGGATTGCGCCCTAAGTCTCCGGGCCAACTGGTGCAACAATGTGGTATTGGTCTGGTACCGATCAACATCGGTGATGATGAGAGCCTCGCTTTTCACGCGCCCCAGGCCACCCTCGTTCCGCTTGGCGATGAGCACACGCCACTGCTAGAAAAAACGTTGGGTATTACCGGCGTTGATAGTCCCTGTATCGATAAACGCTACCCGCCTACTGCCGTACAGATGGGCATTCGTTGGCTTGTGATTCGCGTAGACAGCGCTGATACCTGTCTGAACATCACACCGGATGCTGAAGCACTCTCAGCCGTGCAAAACCTCAGCCAGACCAACGGCATCGCTGTCTATGGCCCGCACGATGGCGCAACGCCTGCCGACTATGAGGTTCGTGCTTTCTACATCGAACGCGGCCATCTCAAGGAAGATCCGGTTACCGGCAGTGCCAATGCTTGCCTGGCGGTACTGCTTCGTCAGCAGCATTCTATCAATAACGTCACCGCGCCACTCAGCTACCGTGCGCGACAGGGCACCATGCTGCAACGCGATGGCCGCATTACTGTGACCTACCTGAATGATGAACCGTGGATCGGCGGACACAGCGTCACGATCGTTGATGGAACGTTGCAGCGGTAAAAGGGTGCGATTTTATGGAAGCGTCAGTTGTCGATACGCCATTTATAGATGCACTGTATGAATTGCGTCATCAGCCCCATCTGCGCCTAACGATCCAGGAAGAAAGCGATGCCGATGCGCTCTTTACTCTGATTCAGCAGGAAAAAGCGCGTCTGCGACGTACGTTACCCTGGCCGGATTCCGTCAAGAGCGTCGATGACACGCGTGAAACCATTCGCGCCAACAGAAAGGCATTCTTCGACAAAATAGCCGCCGTCTACGTTATCCGCTGGGACGATGCGCTGGCTGGCATTATTTCCTTCAACACGATTCAGGATAAAGAAGGCGTCATCGGCTATTGGATCGCCGAAACCTTTGAAGGCAAAGGCATCGTTTCTCAGGCTGTCAGCACACTGATAGCCGCCTATACCGATGCGAACCTCGTTGAGCGCTGCGTTATCAGAGCCTCAACCGCCAACACGCGTAGCAACGCTGTCGCTCAACGGCTTGGCTTCCGTTTTCACCACACGGAGAAAGACGCCGAGCAGATTGGCGAGCAGTGGTTCGATCACAATATTTATCACTATCCCGCCTGATATTACTCCGCATGCCTTTCATCACCTGATGCGCTGACCTTCCGGTTGCGCATCAGGTTCTTTCGCTCCACGACGCATTTCCTTTTCCATATCGTTATATTTTTGTGACTGACATCACAAAAATGTTGAAATCCGTTCTCATCTTCGCTACCATTAAAAACGTGATGAACATCACACTTAACTAACCCGTTAGAGGAGTCTGATAATGAAAACGTTTCGTAAAATCAGCAAATTCTTTAAAAGAATGGGAGATGTTTATGTCAGTTACTGTGAACGTATTGGGTCAATCATCAGCCCGTTCTGATTGTGATATAAACAATCTCTAAAGCCGCCTCCTACAGGCGGCTTTTGTTTTTTCAGCCTCTCTCTCACTCTGTTCATCCCCCTTTCCTTTTTGTCTACCCATACGTCGCAGATTTGTGCAGCACACCGCATGCCTGAACATTCTCTTTTAAAAACAGCTCAATGCGTTTTCCTTTCACGGCAAAACCACCGTTAACAGACTATGCTTTTCTCTAGCTGTACTTGCTTCGCGTCCCCGACGTCTGCGCTAAAAGATAAAAAGGACATGACTATGAGTAAAGTTAAACAACAGGATATTGACCGTCTGATCGAACTGGTCGGCGGGCGTGAGAACATCGCGGCGGTCACGCACTGCATCACTCGTCTCCGCTTCGTCTTACATGATTCGTCCAAAGCCCATCCCAAGAACATCGAAGAACTGCGTATTGTTAAAGGGTGTTTTACCAACGCCGGACAGTTTCAGGTCGTGATCGGCACCAACGTGGATGAGTATTACAAAGCGCTGCTCGCCACCACGGGCAAAGGCGAGATGAATAAGGAAGAAGCCAAAGTCGCCGCTCGCCAAAACATGAGCTGGTTTGAACGCAGCATTTCACATTTTGCCGAGATCTTTTTTCCGCTGCTTCCGGCCCTCATCAGCGGGGGCTTGATCCTCGGGGCGCGTAACGTGATTGGCGATATCCCGATGCGCGACGGGCAAACGCTGGTACAGCTCTACCCAACCTGGCAAACCATCTACGATTTCCTCTGGCTGTTGGGTGAAGCCATCTTCTTCTATCTCCCCGTTGCGGTCTGCTGGTCAACCGTACGCAAAATGGGCGGCACGCCCATCCTCGGCATCGTGCTGGGCATCACGCTAGTATCGCCGCAGCTAATGAACGCCTATCTCATCGGCCAACAAACGCCTGAAGTGTGGAATTTCGGCTGGTTCACGATTGAGAAGATAGGCTATCAGGCACAGGTCATTCCGTCCGTCCTGGCCGGGATGGCGCTGGCGATAATAGAGACACGGCTGAAAAAAATCGTGCCGGATTACCTCTATCTGGTGGTCGTGCCCGTAACCTCACTCATTCTGGCCGTGTTCCTTGCACATACCTTAATTGGTCCGTTTGGTCGTATGATTGGTGATGGCGTCGCCTGGGCCGTTAAGGCAGTGATGACTGGCAGCTTCGCCCCCGTTGGTGCAGCGCTGTTTGGGTTCCTGTATGCACCGCTGGTCATCACAGGTGTGCACCAAACGACGTTAGCGATTGATATGCAGATGATTCAAAGTATGGGCGGCACGCCAGTTTGGCCGCTTATCGCGCTGTCCAACATTGCGCAGGCAGCTGCCGTTGTCGGGGTGATTCTCGTCAGCCGGAAAGCTAACGAACGCGAAATTTCTGTTCCCGCGGCGATTTCCGCTTTTCTTGGCGTGACCGAACCGGCGATGTACGGTATCAACCTGAAATACCGTTTTCCGATGCTGTGCGCCATGATCGGCTCCGCCGCCGCCGCGCTGATTTGCGGCCTGTACGGCGTAACGGCAAATGGCATCGGCGTAGGTGGGCTACCGGGCATCCTCTCCATCAAGCCACAGTTTTGGGGAATCTTCGCTATCGCCACGCTGGTTGCCACCGTCATTCCAATTGTGCTGACGTCGCTGGTCTATAAGCGCAAAATCCGTAATGGCACACTCGACCCTGCATAGCGGCGACATATCATTATTATCTCAACTCAGGCCGTGTAAACACGGTCCACTGTAATAAAGGAGCGACCTCATGACGATGAACGCCTCGCTTCCCTGGTGGCAAAACGGCGTGATTTATCAAATCTATCCGAAGAGCTTTCAGGACAGTACCGGAAATGGCATTGGCGACATCGCTGGCGTCACCGCCCGACTCGATTACCTGCAACAGCTGGGCGTCGATGCGATCTGGCTGACGCCAGTCTATCTTTCTCCTCAGGTTGATAACGGCTATGACGTCGCCGACTACTGCGCCATCGATCCGACCTATGGCACGATGACCGATATGGAAACGTTGATCGCGGAAGCGCATCAGCGCCGTATCCGCGTCGTCATGGACATGGTGTTCAACCACACTTCGACGCAGCATCACTGGTTCCTGAACGCGCAAGATCGCCGCAGCCCGTACCGTCATTTTTATATCTGGCGTGATGGTAATGACGGTGCACTGCCCAATAACTGGCGTTCAAAATTTGGTGGGCCAGCCTGGCAGTGGCACGCGGAAAGCAAACAATATTATCTGCACCTTTTTGCCACCGAACAGGCCGATCTGAATTGGGAACACCCACGCGTACGGGATGAATTAAAACAGGTTTGTGAATTTTGGGCGGATAAAGGCGTCGACGGGCTGCGGCTGGATGTCATTAATCTGGTCTCCAAGCAGCAAGACTTCCCATCTGATGCTCAGGGCGATGGACGTCGTTTCTATACCGATGGCCCCCTGATTCATGATTACTTGCAGGAATTCAGTCAGGATGTTTTTCAGCCCCGTGGCTTGATGACCGTCGGTGAGATGTCATCTACCTCGCTGGAGCACTGCCGCCGCTACGCCGCGCTGGACGGCAGCGAACTCTCCATGACGTTCAATTTCCATCATCTGAAAGTCGATTATCCCAATGGGGAAAAATGGACGCTGGCGGAACCTGATTTTATCCAGCTCAAGCAGATTTTTAATCACTGGCAGCAGGGAATGCACAACCACGCCTGGAATGCGCTGTTCTGGTGTAATCACGATCAGCCGCGCATCGTGTCGCGTTTTGGGGATGAAGGCGAATTCCGTGTGCAGTCTGCCAAGATGCTGGCGATGGTGCTTCACGGTATGCAGGGCACGCCCTATATCTATCAGGGCGAGGAACTGGGTATGACCAATCCCGGCTATACGCAGATTGAACAATACCGAGATATTGAAAGCCTGAATCAGTTTGCTGAACAACGCGATCGCGGCCAGCCAGATGCACAAACCTTAGCAATCCTCGCCAGCAAATCGCGCGATAACGGCCGTACGCCGATGCAATGGGATGCCAGCAAGCATGCTGGATTTACGAGTGGTACACCGTGGATAACACCATGCCAGAATTTCACCCACATCAACGCGGGGCAAGCGCTGGCGGATAAAGAATCTGTCTTCTATACCTACCAGCAGCTTATCGCTATGCGTAAAGCGCTTCCGCTGCTGACGCACGGCGACTATCAGGATCTGTTGCCAGACCATCCTACTGTCTGGTGTTATCAGCGCATCTGGGAAGGACAGCGGCTTCTGGTTCTGGCAAACCTCAGCAAGCAGCCTCAACGCTGGCAGCCTCCCATTGATACTCATGACCGCCGCTGGCGACTGTTACTCAGCAATTACCCTGACGCACAGCCTCAGCCCGCAATACTGGCGCTACGCCCGTTCGAAGCTATCTATTGGGTACAAGGAATGGCGGAGAAAGAGGATAAGATTCAGGACTAGAGGATATCGAGAGATGTAGCGGGCAACCCCGCTACATTATATTTCCAGAAACTAAATTACCAGAAACGAGATTGGCAGAACTAGCGCTTAGCCAGCAGTAATCCTAACACCAGACCCACGGTGGCACCGATACCGATACCGTGCCAGGGTTTGTCATGCACATAGACGTCGGCTTTGTCGGCTACCTGCTTGGCGCGTGCATAATAGCTGTCAGTGACGCCAATGCGGGCTTTGACTTCCAGCAGCGCTTTTTCCGCGCCCTTCTTCAAATCAAGGTAGGCTTGGTCTGCCTGATCGCCCGTATAGCGCAATACCTCATCCAGCGTTTCAGACAGAAGTTTTAAGTCATCATCAACACGAATATCTTCAGGCTGTTTTTTTGTCGCTGCCATAAAGTGCTTCCTTCTGTTATGAAAAGTCATGAGTTATAAGTCGTTGCCTTCTTAACTATAGACAATTTTGCGCCGTTCCTACGGCTTCAACAGACCAGATCATTCCTAAAACGTATTTTGCTTCCATAAAAAACGCAGGGAGCGTTTTTCAACGTCGCTTGTGGCGGCCCGAAGGGGGGCGGGCAGGAAGCTCGCCATAAAAAACGCCGTTGATTCTCATCAACGGCGCTTCATTACTCAAGTAGACTCTCGTCAGCGGTTACATCATTGGCTGCGCCAATTGCACCAGAGAGATAAGCGGCTGCGGATACAAACCAAAGAACAGTACTGCGATGGAGGAGATCAGTACGACCACACCACCAGCGGTTAAAGCCCAGTTGTTTGGGGTATCACGCTGCAACACCTGCGGCGCATTCAGGAACAAACTGACCATCACGCGCAGATAGTAGTACAGGCCAATGGCGCTACCCAGCACGACCGCACCAGTCAGCCACCACAGCTCAGCGTTAACACCGACAGCCAGCACGTAGAATTTACCGAAGAAGCCCAGCGTCATCGGGATACCGGCCAGCGACAGCATCATCACCGTCATCACCGCAGACAGAATCGGTTTATGCCAGAACAAACCACGGTAAGAGAACAGTGAATCGGCATCCGGGCCACGGTACGGGCTGGACATCAGGCTAACCACACCGAACGCGCCCAGGCTGCTGAACAGGTAACCCACCAGATACACGCCAACGGTTTCCAACGCCAATTGATGGCTCTGAACCGCGATCAGGGCAACCAGCAAATAGCCCAAATGCGCGATGGAAGAGTAACCGAGCAGACGTTTGATATTGGTTTGCGATACCGCCATCACGTTACCGAACAGGATCGACGCGAACGCGATAATACCCAGCACGATTCTGACAGATTCGCTGTCAGCCACCGGCGCGTACAGGAACAAACGCATGACGGCACCGAAAACGGCAATTTTACCGGCGGTCGCCAGAAACGTAGACACTGGTGCAGGCGCGCCCTGATACACATCAGGCGTCCATAGCTGGAACGGAACCAGAGACAGTTTGAAGCCCAGACCGACAATCATCATCCCCAAGCCTGCCAGCAACAGCGGCTCATGGATTTGATGATCGCTCAGGCTCTTACCGAGGCTGGCAAAGCTCATATCGCCTGATTCAGCATAAATCAGCGCCATACCAAACAGCAGGAAGGAAGACGCCGCCGCCGACAGCAGCATGTATTTAATACTGGCTTCCAGCGAACGTTTCAGGCGGAAGGCATAGCCGACCAGACCAAACAGTGGGAGAGAAAGCAGTTCAATCCCGATGAACAACGAAGCCAGATGGTTAGCACTCGCCAGCAGAATTCCACCTAACGCCGCGATGAGAACCAGCAGGTAGAACTCATCACGGTTGTCTGGGTAGCCTTGCAGCCACGGATAGGCAAACGTGCTGGTTGCCAGACTGGCAAGCAGAACCAGTCCGGTATAGAACATCGAGAAGCCATCAACACGCAGCAGCGGCGTCACGTCCGTTGGGCCAACCTGGCCGACAAAGTACAGTGACAGCAACGCAATATTCAGGCCGATAACCGTCATGGTTGCGTTGACAAAATGGTTGCGTCGCCACGCAATGCACAGCATCACAACCACTACCGTCAATCCGACGATCAACAGCGGCGATAGCGCAATTAGTTGTTGAAGAGTTATTGTCATGGCGAATTACGGCCTTGTTGTTGAAATAATTGAATCTGGAGCAGACGACATAAACCACTGCTGGATATTTGACATCGCGGCACTGGAGGTATCCAGAATCGGTTGCGGGTAAACCCCTAACAACACCAGTAATACCACCAACAGCATCACGATAGACAATTCGCGGAGCGACATACTCTTCAATGGTTCATCAGATTTAGGCGTACCGTAATAAGCACGCTGAATCATGATCAGTGAGTAGACCGACGCAAAGACCAGACCGAAGGTTGAGATCACCGTAATCACCGGCACAACCTGATAGCTGCCGAACAGAATCATGAATTCGCCGACAAAGTTACCTGTGCCCGGCATACCCAAGGTCGCCACAGCAAAGAACAGAGACAGCGCAGGCAGGAACTTCAGACGCGACCACAGGCCACCCATTTCACGCATGTCACGGGTATGCAGACGTTCGTACAGTTGACCACACAGAATGAACAGACCAGCAGCGGACAAGCCGTGCGCAATCATCTGAATCACCGCGCCCTGATAAGCCAGTTGATTACCAGAATAGATGGCAATCATCACGAAGCCCATGTGGGACACAGAGGTATAAGCAATCAGACGTTTGATATCCGTCTGTTTAAACGCCAGCCAGGCACCGTAGAAGATACCAATCACACCCAGCCACATAGCAATCGGGGCAAAGGCATGGGATGCGTTCGGGAACAGCGGCAGGCTGAAGCGCAGCAGACCATAGGCCGCTGTTTTCAACAGGATCCCTGCCAGGTCAACAGAACCCGCAGTTGGCGCCTGACTGTGTGCATCCGGCAGCCAACCGTGCAACGGCACGACAGGCATTTTTACAGCAAACGCGATGAAGAAGCCCAGCATCAGCAGATATTCAACACCGTATGACATCGGCGTCTTCAGCAGGTCTTCATAGTTGAACGTCCAAACACCGGTAGCATTGTGATGCACAAAGACCAGCGCCAGAATCGCGATCAACATGATCAGGCCGCTTGACTGGGTATAAATGAAGAACTTGGTTGCCGCCGTAATTCTGGTTTTACCGTCAGAGCCTTTATGGCCCCACAGTGCAATCAGGAAGTACATCGGTACCAGCATCATTTCCCAGAAGAAGAAGAACAGGAACATGTCGATGGCAAGGAACACGCCGATAACGCCGCCCAGAATCCACAGCAGGTTCAGGTGGAAGAAACCCTGATAGCGCTGAATTTCATTCCAGGAACAGAGGATTGCCAACACGCCCAGCAAACCAGTCAGCACCACCATCAGCAGCGACAGGCCGTCCAGCGCAAGATGGATGCCGATGCCGAAGCGTGGGATCCATGGCACATAAAACTCGGATTGCCATTGTGGTACGCCTGTCGGCGCCGTCAGTGAGTAACCGCCTTGCAACCACAGTTGCAGAGACAGTGCGAGTGTCAGCCCCATTGCAATCAACGCTATCCAGCGCGGTACTTTCGTACCAAAACGCTCTAACTGCCAGCACAGTAGACCGCCGATAAAGGGGAGAAGAATTAGCCAAGGTAGTAGCATGGCGTTTTGTGTCCCTAAATTAAAGAAATCTGAAAACTTGCCGTGGCGGGCATCCCTATCTGCGGAATGCCCTACCTTTTATACGTTACCAGATACTGCCTTAGACCAGCAGTAACAAGGCCAGCACCAGTACGGCACCAAAGCCCATGGAAGCAACGTACCAGCGCAACTGACCATTCGCACTGAGCGCCAGCCCACGGTTACCCCAACGGGTAACCGTAGCCGGAAGCGTCATCAATGCATTTAACGGATCACGCTGCAACAGCTTCGCGATAGCCAGATACGGTTTAACAAAGACATGGTCGTACAACCAGTCGAAGCCCCACGCGTGGAACCACCAGGTCGAGAAGAAACGACCCGGAGCACTCTTCGCGATGCTATTCACCGCCTGACGTTTACCCAGCCACAGCACAGCAGCAAGCAGAATACCGGCAATCGCCACCACGCCAGAGGTAATTTCCAGCGTCATCAACTGGCCGTGTTCAAGCTCAGTCGTCGCCGGCAATACACCGTGCAACGGCGGAACAATCATCGCACCAATAAAGGTGGACAGAATCATCAGCACAACCAGCGGTAAGTGGTGAGAAATGCCTTTTCCTGCATGCGCTTTGGTTTTCTCTTCACCGTGGAACACGATGAAAATCATACGGAACGTATACAGCGAGGTCATGAAAGCACCGGCCAAGCCAGCCACCATCAGATTGACGTGACCATTTGCCCATGCGCCAGCCAGAATCTCGTCTTTACTGAAGAAGCCTGCGGTAACCAGCGGCAGTGCAGCCAGCGCCGCGCCCCCGACCAGGAAGCAAACATAAACCAGTGGAATCGTTTTACGCAGGCCGCCCATCTTGAAGATGTTCTGCTCGTGGTGGCAGGCCAGAATCACCGAACCAGACGAGAGGAACAGCAGCGCTTTAAAGAACGCGTGCGTCATCAGGTGGAAAATCGCGGCATCCCATGCCTGAACGCCCAGCGCCAGGAACATGTAACCAATCTGGCTCATGGTAGAGTAAGCCAAGACGCGCTTGATGTCGGTTTGAACCAGAGCGGCAAAACCCGCCAGCACCAGCGTGACTGCACCCACAATACCGACCAGATGCAGAACATCCGGCGCCATCAGGAACAGGCCGTTTGTACGTGCAATCAGGTAAACGCCCGCGGTAACCATCGTCGCGGCGTGGATCAGAGCAGATACTGGTGTTGGACCAGCCATCGCATCCGCCAGCCAGGTTTGCAGCGGCAGCTGTGCCGATTTACCGACTGCACCACCCAGCAACATCAGCGTAGCCCAGGTGATTTCCGGTGAACCTTCAGCCAGTTTCTGCGGTGCCAATACCATCAGCTCGCGGAAGTTAAGCGTACCCAGTTCTTTGTAAAGGATGAACAGGGCAAAGGCGAGGAAGACGTCACCCACACGCGTAACGATGAAGGCTTTCATCGCCGCCGCACCGTTCTTCGGATTGGTGTAGTAGAAACCGATCAGCAGGTAACTGCAGAGCCCCACCCCTTCCCAACCGAGGTACATCAACAACAGGTTATCCGCCAGTACCAGAACAACCATACTCGCGATGAACAGGTTGGTGTAGGCGAAGAAGCGGGAGTATCCCTCTTCCCCACGCATGTACCAGGAAGCAAACAGGTGGATAAAGAAACCAACGCCCGTTACAACGGACAGCATCGTCACCGAAAGGCCATCGAGCGTCAGCGTTACGCTGATGTCGAAGTTGCCAACGGTCATCCATGTCCACAGATGTTGATTAAAGAAGGTCACGCCACCGTGCTGTTGGCCCATGAAATCGACCACAACCCAAGCGGTAACCAACGCTGCCAGACCAATCGAGCCAACACCGACGGTCGCGGACGTATTTTCCGACCAGCGACCGCGGGAAAATGCCAGCAACAGAAAGCCGAGCAGCGGGAAGAGTATTGTTAAATAGAGTAAGTTCATCCGCGCATCTCACTGACTGTATCAATATTCAGGGTCTGACGACGACGATACATTTGCAGCAACAGTGCCAGACCAATACTGGCCTCGGCCGCTGCCAGCGTAATCGCCAGAATGTACATAACCTGACCATCCGGCTGCTGCCAATAGCTGCCTGCGACAACAAAAGCCAGCGCGGCAGCGTTGATCATAATTTCGAGACTGATCAACATAAACAGCAGGTTACGACGAATCAACAGACCAGTCAGCCCGAGAACAAACAGAATAGCGGCTAAAATTAACCCATGTTGTAACGGAATCATGCGCGTTCCCCCGTTATTTTCTTCTCAACGTCCTGGTTCGCGCCTTCTTTATTGACAACGTCACCACGTTTATCTTCACGACCAATGTGGAAAGCGACAACCAATCCCGCCAGCAGCAGCATTGATGCCAATTCAACGGCCAGCACATAAGGCCCAAACAGACTGATACCCACGGCCTTCGCCTCAACTGGCGTACCCGTGATGCCCTGATCTTTCAGACTAAGAATGGCATTGACGACAATCACCAGTAACGCCAGTGAAAGAATGCTCGGACCAATCCAGACGCTGGGTTTCAACCAATTCCGCTCTTGTTCTTCTACGGAATTACCGAGGTTGAGCATCATGACCACGAACACAAACAGCACCATGATGGCACCTGCATACACAATGATGCTCAGCGCGCCGGCAAAATTAGCCCCCAGCGAGAAAAATACGCCCGCAATCGCCATGAGCGAGGTGACCATATACAACAATGCATGCACAGGATTGGTATGCGTAATGACGCGCAACGTCGCCAGTATCGCAATCAAGCCTGTGGTATAAAAAGCGAATTCCATGCTAGCTCCTTAGGGCAACAGGCCTTTGACATCAATGGGTTTGGCTTCGTTTTCAGCTTCGCCTTTGTCTTTCCCATCGATTGCCATACCAGCCATCCGGTAGAAATTGTATTCCGGATATTTACCCGGCCCCGATATCAGCAAATCTTCTTTCTCGTACACCAGATCCTGACGTTTGTAGTCGCCCATCTCGAAATCCGGCGTCAGCTGGATAGCGGTTGTCGGGCATGCTTCTTCACAGAAGCCACAGAAAATGCAGCGCGAGAAGTTGACGCGGAAGAACTCCGGATACCAGCGACCATCTTTGGTTTCCGCTTTCTGCAATGAGATACAGCCGACCGGACAGGCCACCGCACACAGGTTGCAGGCAACGCAACGCTCTTCACCATCAGGATCGCGCGTCAGCACGATACGACCACGGTAGCGCGGCGGTGGATTCACAGGCTCTTCTGGATACATTCTGGTTTCGCGCTTCTTAAAAGCGTTCGATCCCACCATACAGATACTGCGTATCTGGGTGCCGAAACCAACCACTAACTCTTTCAATGTCATGGTTTATTCACCCCTTCTTAAGCGTTGTACAAAATGACGGCCGCTGTCGCCAGCAGATTCAAAAGCGTTATCGGCAGACAGACTTTCCAACCGAAAGACATCACCTGGTCATAACGCGGACGGGGTAACGAAGCACGAATCAGGATGAACATCATCATGAAAAAGCCTGTTTTCAGCGCAAACCAGACAAACGGAGGCAGGATTGGACCATGCCAGCCACCGAAGAATAAGGTCACCATCAGCGCGGAAACGGTCACGATCCCGATATATTCCCCGACAAAGAACAGACCGAATTTCATACCGGAGTATTCAATGTGGTAACCATCTGCCAGTTCCTGTTCAGCTTCAGGCTGGTCAAACGGGTGACGGTGACACACCGCCACGCCTGCGATGGCAAACGTAATAAAGCCGAAGAACTGCGGGATCACGTTCCACAGGTGTTCCTGAGAATCGACGATGTCACGCATGTTGAACGAGCCCGCTTGCGCGACAACCCCCATCAGCGACAGGCCGATGAACACTTCGTAGCTTACGGTCTGAGCAGAAGCACGTACCGCACCGAGCAGCGAGTATTTGTTGTTACTCGCCCAGCCGGCAAACAGCACCGCGTAAACGGCCAAACCCGCCATCATCAGGAAGAACAGGATACCGATGTTCAGATCGGCGACACCCCAGGTTGGCGTGATCGGCACAATCGCAAAGGCAATCAGCATTGACGTAAACGCGATCATCGGCGCCAGTGTGAAGATCACCTTATCGGTGAAATTCGGCACCCAGTCTTCTTTGAAGAACATTTTGATCATGTCAGCGACAAGCTGCAATGAACCGCCCCAACCTACCCGGTTCGGTCCATAACGTCCCTGGAAGAGGCCGAGCAGTCGACGTTCACCCATACTCATGAATGCGCCACAGGTCACCACAACCAGCAGAATCACGATCGCTTTTCCGACAGAGATCAGAATCTCGATTAATTCCGGTGTTAACCAACTCATTGTGCGGCCTCCCGCAGATTTTCAACGGTTGCACCCGCCAGCATCGGTGCAATACCCGGTAAGCCCAGCGGTAAACCAACCTGTCCCTGACTCAATGCCGCACTTAAGCGCAGTGGCAGACGTAGCGTTTGTCCTGCACAGGTCAATTCCAGCAACGTACCGGCGTTCACGCCCAGCGTTGCCGCATCAGCCGGGTTCACCATCACGTAAGGCTCTGGCATACGCTGCTGAATCACGTCAGAACGCTGTGACATTTCATCACTACCAAACAGGTGATAGTACGGCGCAACGCGCCATTGACCCGCTTGTGGGACGAAAGCCGCAGGAATGTTGTCGAAATACGCCAGCGAACCTTCTCCGGCTTCGATCATACGCACACCCGGATCGCCATGACGCAGATGTCCGCCCACTTCGTCCTGGAATTTGTTCCAGGCTTGCGGTGAGTTCCAGCCTGGCGCCCAGGCAAACGGAATCTGCTGACGATTAGCTGTCGGGCTGTTGTTCCCTTCCATTGAGAAGGCAAACATAGTGTCTTTATCGACGGGCTGACGCGGTTCATGCACGCTGATATTGGCACGCATCGCAGTACGGCCGCTGGAGCGAATCGGTGAACGCGACAGTTTCTGACCACGAATACGGAACGAGGCATCAGGCGCGGCATCTTTAATTGCAGTCAACTGTGGCAATTC
This sequence comes from Pectobacterium polaris, assembly GCF_002307355.1. Taxonomy (NCBI): domain Bacteria; kingdom Pseudomonadati; phylum Pseudomonadota; class Gammaproteobacteria; order Enterobacterales; family Pectobacteriaceae; genus Pectobacterium; species Pectobacterium polaris. Next base: position 4,327,440 of record NZ_CP017481.1, read on the forward strand.
AGCAACACACGCATCAATCACGTTATCCAGCTGCGTCCAGTCAACCTGACGGCTGTTATAGGTGATATACAGCGAGTGCAGCCAGCGCCAGCTTTCCAGCATCACAATTTTGTCGTTGTAATACGTTGGGTCATAAACCTGGAAGAAACGCTGAGCGCGGCCTTCCTGATTCACCAACGTACCGTCGCTTTCAGCAAAGCTGGCGGCAGACAGAATGATGCTGGCCTTATCCATGATGCGAGTACGCTGATGGTCAACCACAATCAGGTTCTCAGCTTTTTCCAGCGCCGCGTCAACGCGAGCGATTGGGGCATGACGGTAGAGATCGTTTTCCAGAACCACCACGCTGTCAGCGTCGCCGTTTTCCAACTGCGTCAGCGCGTCATCCAGCGAACCGCCACCCATGATTGACAACCCGATGCTGTTAGCAGCAGGCGCAACAAAGGTAATGCCAACGTCAGAGCCGCGATTTTTCAGCGCCTTGGCAACGTTTGCAGCAGCAGAGATCACGTCTTCGCTGCCAGCATTGGTGCCGGAGATGATGAGTGGTTTTCTCGCACCGGCCAGTGCCTGTACGATGATATCGACTTTCTGGTCGAGACCCGCAGCCAGATCGGTAACTGCTGGTGCGCTGTTATCCAGACCGTGTGCGATAGCGAAACCAAGACGTGCCTGATCGGCAACCGGCGCACGGTAGTTCCATGCAGCGATATCGTCCAGACGGGTGTTGTCGACGTTGGTGACAAACAGCGGGTGCTTGGCATGCTGACCGATGTTCATGATCGCCGCAATCTGCCAGTCAGCCACTTTCTGCGCGGCTGCCATTTCGCGAGCTTTGCCTTTCACGGCCTGACGCACAGCCAGTGCGATACGCGCACCCGTCTGCGTCAAGTCTTCACCCAGGATCAGAACCGCATCGTAGCCTTCGATCTCACGCAGCGCTGGCGTTCTCACACCGCTTTCACGCAGCACTTTCAGGATCAGTTGCAGACGATTTTGTTCTTCCTGCGCGATACCGGTGTAGAAGTTCTCAGCACCCACCAGTTCACGCAACGCGAAGTTGCTTTCGATGCTAGCGCGCGGTGAACCGATACCGATCGTTTTCTTCGCCTGACGCAGCACATCCGCCGCACCTTGCAATGCCTGATCGGCATTCAGCGCGATCCAGTCATTACCACGACGTTGCAGCGGCTGATTCGGACGATCTTTCTGGTTGACATAGCCGTAACCAAAACGGCCGCGGTCACACAGGAAATAGTGGTTTACGCTACCGTTGAAACGGTTTTCGATACGACGCAGTTCGCCATAGCGTTCACCGGGGCTGGTATTACAGCCGATGCTGCACTGTTGGCAGACGCTCGGTGCAAACTGCATATCCCATTTACGGTTATAGCGCTCAGAGTGCGTTTTATCGGTGAATACACCGGTCGGACACACTTCAACCAGGTTGCCGGAGAACTCGCTTTCCAGCGTGCCATCTTCCGGACGACCGAAGTAGACGTTGTCATGTGCGCCGTAAACGCCGAGATCTTTGCCATCCGCGTAGTCTTTGTAGTAACGCACGCAGCGATAGCACGCGATACAGCGGTTCATCTCATGAGAAATGAACGGCCCGAGATCCTGATTGCGGTGGGTACGTTTGGTGAAGCGATAGCGACGGAAATTCTGCCCCGTCATCACCGTCATATCCTGCAAATGACAGTTACCGCCTTCCTCACACACCGGACAATCGTGCGGGTGGTTGGTCATCAGAAACTCAACTATCGTCTTACGGAATAGCTTCGCTTCTTCATCTTCAATCGCGATGAACGTTCCTTCGGTTGCCGGTGTCATACAAGACATCACCAGACGACCGCGGGTGTCTTCCGCGTTTTGGTACTGTTTTACCGCACAGAGGCGGCAGGATCCGACGCTCCCGAGCGCGGGGTGCCAGCAAAAGTAAGGAATATCAAGTCCCAGAGTCAGGCAAGCTTCCAGAAGGTTGTCTGCTCCGTTTACTTCATACTCTTTGCCGTCTACATGAATAGTAGCCATAGTCAGCATGCTTCCATAATGGCCCGTGTTACCACGAGCGCTAATCAAAAATTCTGTATACCCTCATCTTTCAAGCCGCAAATGCGTTGGCTACCTGCGCCTTGAAATCTATTGGGTTTATGAGGGTGGCTTATTTGCGCCACCCTGCGGATACATTCACTGCATCTCGCACGTGTTGATCGATAGCTTACCAGCGCTCTTTCAACAGGTTAGGCTGAATACCGCCAATCGCTTTAAGATTGCCTAAATACTGTTTAGAGATACCCGCTTCGAATTCTTCCCGGAAATACTTGATGGCACTTTGCAGCGGCTCGACCGCACCCGGCGCATGCGCGCAGAAGGTGTTACCCGGACCGAGAAAACGGCAAAGTTGCTCCAGCGTTTCAATGTCACCAGGTTGGCCTTCGCCATTCTCCAGCGCACGCAGAATCTTCACGCTCCACGGCAGGCCATCGCGGCACGGCGTACACCAGCCACAGGATTCACGGGAGAAGAATTCTTCGAGATTGCGCGTCAGCGAAACCATATTGATTTCGTGATCGACGGCCATCGCCAGCGCGGTACCCATACGGCTACCGGCTTTCGCAATGTGCTCAAAATCCATTGGCAGATCGAGATGGCTTTCCGTCAGGAAATCCGTACCGGCACCACCCGGTTGCCAGGCTTTCAGCTTCAGACCATCGCGCATACCGCCCGCGTAGTCTTCCAGAATTTCACGCGCAGTCGTACCGAACGGCAGTTCCCACAGGCCCGGGTTCTTGACGCGGCCGGAGAAGCCCATCAGTTTCGTGCCTGCATCTTTACTTTTACCCGCAGACAGCCCCTGATACCACGCCGCACCGTGTTCGATAATCGCCGGTACGTTACACAGCGTTTCCACGTTGTTGACGCAGGTCGGTTTACCCCAAACGCCCGCAGATGCCGGGAAAGGCGGCTTGGAGCGAGGGTTGGCACGACGGCCTTCCAGTGAGTTAATCAGTGCGGTTTCTTCACCGCAGATATAACGCCCAGCGCCCGTATGCACGAACAGCTCGAAATCAAATCCGCTGCCCAGAATATTTTTGCCCAGCAGGCCAGCCGCTTTCGCTTCTTCGATTGCGCGACGCAGGTGAACGGCAGCTTCGATATATTCACCGCGCAGGAAGATGTAGCCACGGTAGGCTTTCAGCGCAAAGGCGCTGATCAGCATGCCTTCAACCAGCAGATGCGGCTCTTGCTCCATCAGCAGGCGGTCTTTATAAGTACCGGGCTCCATCTCATCCGCGTTACACAGCAGGTAGCGGATATTCATGCTTTCGTCTTTCGGCATCAGGCTCCACTTCAAGCCCGTCGAAAAGCCCGCGCCGCCACGCCCTTTCAGGCCAGCGTCTTTAACCAGTGAGACCACTTCATCCTGCGCCATGCCGGTTAACGCTTTTTGCGCGGCGACATAGCCGTTTTTGCTGCGATATTCATCCAGCCATACCGGCTGTTTGTCTGCACGTAAACGCCAGGTCAGAGGATGCTGCTCAGCAGTCAGAACAATGTCTTTACTCATTGATACTGCTCCAATAACGATTCAATTCCTTCCGGCGTCACATGGGTATGGGTATCTTCGTCAATCATCATTGACGGCCCCTTGTCACAGTTCCCCAGGCAGCAGGTCGGCAACAGCGTGAAACGTCCATCGAACGTTGTCTGTCCCGGTTTGATGCTGAGCTTACGCTCCAGCGCAGCCTGAACGCCCTGATAGCCATTGATGTGGCACACGACGCTATCGCAATAGCGAATAACATGACGCCCGACAGGCTGACGGAAAATCTGGCTGTAGAACGTTGCTACACCTTCCACGTCACTGGCGGGGATACCCAGCAGGTCGGCAATCGCGTGGATAGCACCATCAGGCACCCAGCCGCGTTCTTTCTGCACAATTTTCAGTGCTTCGATTGACGCGGCGCGTGCATCTTCGTAGTGATGTTTTTCGTGCTCAATAGCGTCACGTTCGGCGTCACTCAATACAAAAGCATTGTCTTTTGTCAGCGAGTCGGCAGCAGGTTGTCCCTGAGCGTCAATATGATCGTGATTGTTGTGATCATGCATAATTAGCGGTCCACATCTGACATTACGAAATCAATACTGCCGAGGTAAACGATCAGGTCGGATACCAGACATCCGCGAATTACAGAAGGAATCTGTTGCAGATGCGCATAGCTCGGCGTGCGAATACGGGTACGGTAGCTCATCGTGCCGCCGTCACTGGTCAGGTAATAGCTGTTAATGCCCTTCGTTGCCTCAACCATCTGGAATGATTCATTGGCAGGCATAACCGGTCCCCAGGAAACCTGAAGGAAGTGGTTAATCAGCGTATCGATATGCTGCAACGTGCGCTCTTTTGGCGGCGGCGTCGTCAGCGGGTGATCCGCTTTGAACGGGCCTTCCGGCATGTTCTTGAGGCACTGATCCAGAATACGTAAGCTCTGACGCAGTTCTTCAACTTTCAGCATAACGCGGCTATAACAATCGCTGATGCCGTCGCCTACTGGCACTTCAAAGTCAAAGTTTTCATAGCCGGAATACGGACGCCATTTACGCACGTCAAAACCGATACCAGTAGCACGCAGACCTGCACCCGTTACGCCCCATTCCAATGCTTCTTTCGCATTGTAGGCAGCAACGCCCTGAGTACGGCCTTTCAGAATGGTGTTCTGCAATGCAGATTTGACATAGGTGTCCAAACGAGCCGGCATCCAGTCAAGGAATTCACGCAGCAGACGTTCCCAACCGCGTGGCAGATCGTGCGCCACACCGCCAATACGGAACCACGCCGGGTGCATACGGAAGCCGGTAATCGCTTCAACCAAATCGTAAATTTTCTGGCGGTCAGTAAACGCAAAGAACACCGGTGTCATCGCACCGACGTCCTGAATATAGGTACTGATATACAGCAGATGGCTATTAATACGGAACAGCTCAGACAGCATGACGCGAATCGTCTTGACGCGATCCGGCACCTCAATGCCAGCCAGTTTTTCCACGGCCAGTACGTACGGCATTTCGTTAACGCAGCCGCCGAGGTATTCAATACGGTCAGTATAAGGAATGTAGCTGTGCCAGGACTGGCGCTCGCCCATTTTCTCCGCACCGCGATGGTGGTAACCCACATCAGGCACGCAGTCGACGATTTCTTCGCCATCCAATTGCAGGATAATACGGAACGCACCGTGTGAAGATGGGTGGTTCGGACCGAGGTTGAGGAACATGAAGTCCTCATTTTCAGTACCGCGCTTCATTCCCCACTCTTCCGGTTTGAACGTCAGCGATTCCATTTCCAGATCTTCTTTCTGCTTGGTCAGCTCGAAAGGATCGAATTCGGTCGCACGCGCCGGATAATCTTTACGTAACGGATGCCCTTCCCACGTCTGCGGCATCATGATGCGCGTCAGGTGCGGGTGACCATCAAAGGTCATACCGAACATTTCCCACGTTTCCCGCTCATACCAGTTGGCATTCGGGAACAGCTTGGTCACGGTCGGCAAATGCATATCATTTTCAGCCAACGCGACTTTCAGCATGATGTCGCGGTTACGCTCGATAGAAATGAGATGATAAAAGACGGAGTAGTCGGCGGCAGGTAAACCTTCACGATGGGTGCGCAGGCGCTCATCCATACCGTGCAGGTCAAACAGCATCACATAAGGCTTTGGCTGTTTTTTCAGGAATGCGACAACATCCAGTAATTGCTCACGTTTGACCCACACAACAGGGATACCTGTGCGGGTTGCCTGTACAGTAAATGCATCTGGTCCAAAACGGTTACACAGTTCGCCAACGACCGGATCGTTAAGATGATCGCGGGTTTGCCAGCCTGGCTGAGCGAGATCGTGTGTCGTTAAATCTGTCATAAATATGTCACCACATTAAATGTGCTATTTCTGTAGCTGATAATGACCGCACACTATTATCGGGGTATTACACGGCCACCGGGTTTATCATCTACAGGTCAAATCTCATCAGGCGAACGCAGGTTAGTCACAGCGATTCGTTCGCCGCGTTTGCGCTCACGCTCAGATTGCATGTTGGCGCGGTAAACGCCCTGTTCACCCACCACCCATGACAGAGGGCGGCGTTCTTTACCGATGGATTCTTTCAGCAGCAACAGCGCTTGCATGTAAGCTTCAGGACGCGGAGGGCAGCCCGGAATATACACATCAACAGGCAGGAATTTATCTACGCCCTGAACGACGGAATAAATATCGTACATACCGCCGGAGTTAGCACATGCACCCATGGAGATAACCCATTTAGGCTCAAGCATTTGCTCATACAGACGCTGAATAACAGGGGCCATCTTGGTAAAGCAGGTTCCCGCTACCACCATGAAGTCGGCCTGACGTGGCGACGCACGCAGAACCTCAGCACCAAAACGCGCCACGTCATGAACAGCGGTAAATGACGTCACCATTTCTACGTAGCAACAGGACAAGCCAAAGTTGTACGGCCACAGGGAGTTCTGACGACCCCAGTTCACCGTATCGTGTAATGCATGTTCCAGTTTGCCCATGTAGACACTGCGGTGAACATGTTGCTCCAGAGGGTCGGAAACGATCTCCTGACGTTGCAGGGGATAACGGTCATTCTCACCGTCCGGCTCTATGCGGGTGAGCGTATAGTCCATCTTAAAATGCCTCGCTGTTACTGCGGATGATTGTTGGTAGTGTTGATGATGTCTGATTTAACGACTTGTCTCTTGGAACGTACCGGGGTCCAGTCAAGTGCCCCAACGCGAACCAGGTAAATCAAACCAGCCAACAGCACCAAAATGAAAATGGTTGCTTCAATGAAGCCAATCCAGCCGCTTTCTTTGATAGACACAGCCCAAGCGTAAAGATAGAGGGCTTCAACGTCGAAGATAACGAAGAACATAGCGACAAGATAAAATTTAGCAGACAGGCGTAACCGCGCTGAACCTACGGAGTCGATACCGGATTCATAAGGTACGTTTTTGGCCCTGCCTTTTGCTCTTCCCCCCAGCAAGAATCCACCGGTCAGCATGAAGACGCAAAGGCCTACGGCAATGATAAGGAATAGCCCAAATGCCCAATGATGGGCGAGGATTTCAGTAGTTGTTGACATTCTCTTTGCTTACTCATCAAAAGTGGCGGGTAACATCTCTGCTCTATTATCGGCAGTTAATGCGCCACATCGATTAAAAGGAAGGATTAATAACCACAAAAAAGCACGGAAACGTATCAGGTAAGCCTTGCTTGGTATGGTTGAGCCCCTAAATTTGTAACCTTTTTTTCAACCTTACTAAAAATAACAGTACATTACTTTACATGCACGCTGTTTTGTTAACATTTTGTGTTCTCACCCGCAGCTAAATCGAGTCAGTACTTTTGTCAGTTAACCAATGTGCAGCAGCACAGGAAGCAAGTTCACTGCGTCACTATACCATTTTCACAGAAAATGCCTGTTCCCCCATGTGGTTATTAGGGGTATTTTTTGATCCAGCACACATTTTTACCAATTTAGTTAGTAAAAAAATCAAGATGATGCTGGACAAGGTTTGACGCTATTTTCCATAACATTATTTTAAAAAAATAGAACCGGCGTTTTATAAAATGGAAAGGGTCATTAATCTCGCCACGCCTAGCCTATTGATGTGAAATGGAAAATGCAAAGTGGGATCGGCGTGAAAAAATCAGGCCAAGAAGGCGCTGCCGATGTGGGTTTAACACGTTAGTCATAAATCATCATCATTCGGGGTGCATCCCTACCCTCCCGAATGATACTTAACTACCCATTACGATTAGATCGCGTCCTTCAGTGACGGATCGGAAGACAGTTTTCCATTCGCGCTGTTTGCTAACATGCTGACAGGCGTAATGTGAGAGGGCTTCCCTGATTCAATCACATTGAAAATTGCCGTCGCCAGTTCGTTCTCCTGGTTAGGGTTCTGGCAGAGGAAATAACGTGTTTCAGGCAATCTCGGCAACCCTTCCTCCTCGCCTAATACCCGCAGTTCCGGGCTCATCATTTCTACTGAACGCACGGTGATACCCATGCCGGCCTTCACCGCAGCCCGCACCGCAGACAGCGTTGAAGCCACATAAGCAATTCTCCAGGGGATCCCTGCGGCCGTCAGCTGCTGCGTAGCCAGCGTACGGAAAGGGCTCGGTTCATCCAGAACAACCAGAGGCACGGGTTCTTGCGCTCGGAACTGATAATCCGCGGCGCAGTACCATAGCGTCGGAGAACTACGCAATAACACATGAGGAAACACCACGCCGTTCATTGTGGTAATGACCAGATCTATTTTTCCCTCATTCAGCATCTCCATCATTTCAGCGCTACGTTTTACGCTGACATTGACGGAGAGTTTAGGAAATACAGATGTCACTCGGTGTAAAATATAAGGAAGGATAGTGTCTGCAGTATCGTCAGACGCCCCAATGGTCAGCGTACCCTGAATATCGCTGTACATTAATGAAATACAGGCTTCATCATTGAATTGTAATATTTTTCTGGCATAACCCAGAAACTGAATACCATGTTCGGTCAGCAGTTTATTACGCCCGTGTCGAGCAAAAAGCTCCTTTCCGATGAGTTGCTCCAGCCGCTGCATCTGCTGGCTGACAGCCGATTGAGTTCGATTAACTGCCGCCGCCGCAGCTGCAAACGTATTTAAATCTGCAACGGCAACAAACGTCCTCAGTAAATCAAGATCGAGATTAAGTACTGGTCGATTTGCACTGGTCATACGATTTTTCACTTATCTATTTTAATTTTAACAAAATATTCCTGGTGTTTTATTACATGTACAGGTAATGACCGATACATTTAAAGACACTATCGCAGACGCACGATAAGGGCAAAAAAATACTTATATTTCGTTACCACTATCGCCTTTCCATTGGTAAGACATCATGTAATTAAATGGCTCACCAGCCTTAATCCTTAATTCAATAACAACGGCACCTTCCCTTTATTTCATCTTGCGAAATAAATACGCTCCACACTTAAATAAACGAGATCTCCCTGTCACCCTATTTTGGCGCTAAAAAAGTGCGGCATGAACAGTCGTCCGCACCCCTACCATATCGCACCATCCAACGAGTACACAACTATATAGTGCAGATGCGCAATCATTTGCAGCGAAAGCGATAATCATTCTTCAAAAGGTACTATAGGAGGAGTACATTAAGCAGGTTATGCTATTCCGTCTGGGAATATGCGCTCTCTGCAAAAGGTTCGTACTATTTATGTCTCCGATTGAAAAATCCAAGAAGCTGGAGAACGTATGCTATGACATCCGTGGCCCAGTCTTAAAGGAAGCCAAGCGGCTTGAAGAAGAAGGCAATAAAGTCCTTAAACTGAATATTGGCAACCCTGCCCCTTTCGGCTTCGAGGCACCGGACGAAATTCTGGTCGATGTCATCCGTAACCTGCCAACGGCACAGGGCTACTGTGATTCCAAAGGCCTCTATTCCGCCCGTAAGGCTATCGTTCAGCACTATCAGGCGCGGGATATGCGCGATATGACGGTCGAAGACGTCTATATCGGTAACGGTGTTTCCGAACTCATCGTGCAATCCATGCAGGCGCTGCTTAATCCGGGTGATGAAATGCTGGTCCCTGCGCCGGATTACCCGCTTTGGACCGCCGCAGTTTCCCTGTCTAACGGCAATGCCGTTCACTATCTCTGCGATGAATCCTCCGATTGGTTCCCCGATCTCGATGATATCCGTAAAAAGATCACGTCCAATACTCGCGGTATTGTGATCATCAACCCGAACAACCCAACGGGTGCGGTCTACAGCAAAGAGCTGCTGCTGGATATCGTAGCGATTGCACGCGAACATAACCTGATCATTTTCGCCGACGAAATTTACGACAAAATTCTGTATGACGATGCGCAGCATCATTCTATTGCCGCTCTCGCGCCGGATCTGCTGACCGTTACGTTCAACGGACTTTCCAAGACCTACCGCGTGGCGGGTTTCCGTCAAGGCTGGATGGTACTGAACGGCCCGAAAAAGCACGCCAAAGGGTACATTGAAGGGCTGGAAATGCTGGCTTCCATGCGTTTGTGTGCCAACGTGCCAATGCAGCATGCGATTCAAACCGCGCTAGGTGGCTATCAAAGCATCAGTGAATTTATTCAGCCCGGCGGACGCCTGTACGAGCAGCGCAACCGTTCCTGGGAGCTGATCAATCAGATTCCCGGCGTGTCGTGCGTAAAACCACGCGGCGCGCTGTATATGTTCCCACGCATTGATGCGAAGCGCTTTAATATCCACGACGACCAAAAACTGGTGCTGGATCTCCTGTTGCAGGAGAAAGTGTTACTGGTTCAGGGAACCGCGTTTAACTGGCCTTACCCGGACCACGTACGCATTGTCACGCTGCCGCGTATTGATGAACTGGACATGGCAATCCACAAGTTAGGGCGTTTTCTGGGGCACTATCACCAATAGCCCAGCAGTCACCGAGCCTATCCTCGCCGGGCAATCACCGCTCGGCGAATACTTCACCTCCGTTTGCATAATCTCTGGCAAGTGCCCACAATAGATGCCCACGATATTGCTATTTCACCGCGCTGTTGTCTGAGAGATCGCCATGAATCAGAGCCACTTTTTCGCCCATTTATCTCGTCTAAAACTCATCAGCCGTTGGCCGCTCATGCGCAACGTGCGCACGGAAAACGTCTCCGAGCACAGCTTGCAGGTCGCCTTTGTCGCCCATGCGCTGGCAGTCATCAAAAACCGCAAATTTGACGGTAGCCTAAATGCAGAACGCATCGCGCTACTGGCGATGTACCATGATGCCAGCGAGGTGCTGACTGGTGACATGCCGACGCCGATCAAGTACTACAACGCGCAGATCGCACATGAGTACAAGAAGATAGAGAAGATTGCACAGCAGAAACTGATTGAAATGTTGCCGGAAGAGTTACAGCAGGATTATCGCATGCTGCTGGATGATAACTACACCAGCGAAGAAGAGCGCGCTATCGTTAAGCAGGCAGACGCACTGTGCGCCTACCTGAAATGTCTGGAAGAGTTATCGGCAGGCAATGCGGAATTCACGCTTGCCAAAGCACGACTGGAAAAAACATTGCAGTTGCGCCACAGCCCGGAAATGGACTATTTCATGACAGTCTTCGTGCCCAGCTTTAGCCTGTCGCTTGACGAAATCAGTCAGGATTCTCCCTTATAACGGGCTCCGCTATAACGGAAAGACACCGTCAGAACGGATACAGCCACGGCACCATCACCACGCTGACCAACATCACCAGCATGGTAAAGGGGACGCCAATGCGCACAAAGTCCCCGAATTTATAGCCGCCCGGCCCCAGTACCAACGTATTCACTGGTGACGACACGGGGGTCATAAAGGCGGCAGATGCCGCCACGGCGATGATCATTGCGAAAGGATAAGGCGATACCCCCATCTGTTTCGCGGCAGCAATCGCAATGGGTGCCATCAGCACCGCTGTCGCCGTGTTGGAAATAAACAGGCCGATCACGGCACACAGTACGAACAAACACACCAGCATCACATGCGGCCCGGCGTTCCCGGCAACGTCCATCAGCCCTTTAACAATCAGCGCCACACCACCCGTTTGCTGCAACGCCAGCGCAAACGGCATCATCCCGACGATAAGAATAATACTCGGCCAGTGAATGGCTCGATAAGCGCTTTCCATGTCGATGCAGCGGAATTTCCCCATCAGCAAACAGGCGATCAGCGCGGCGACCGCATTCGGTATTTCATCCGTCAGCATCATCGCTACCATCAGCGCCAAGCAAAACAGCGCGTGTGGCGCCTGACTCACCGCGGGCGCAACGTCATCTACTTCGGCAGGGAGATTAAGTAAAAGGAAGTCGTTTTTCTGCGTGTGCAGTTGTCGAATCATGCGCCAGTCACCCATCACCAGCAGAATATCACCGAGCTGGAGTGGTTCATCGGCAAGGATACCTTCCATCGTTTCACCTGCCCGCCGAATCCCCACGACGCTCAGGCCGTAGCGGCTTCGGAATCCGACGTCGTACAGCGTTTTCCCCAGCAGCTCGGAATCAGGGATCAAAGAGACTTCTGCCATCCCTACATCACGCGCCTGCTCGGAGAAATACTCACCACGCAGCACCATCGGTTCAAGCCGCTGCGCAGTGCAAAATTCGCGTAAATCCACCTCAGAGGCCGACATGTCGATCAGTAAGACATCATTCAGGCGAAGTTCGGTATTGCCCGCCACGCTGATCATCACGCGGCGAAATTTACGCCAGCGCTCAATCCCGACTACGTTCGCCCCAAAGCGCTGACGCAGGCGTAAATCATCCAGACGGTGACCGATAAAAGGCGATCCTGGCCGAATCGCCAGCCGACGCGCCCTGCCCGTCAGTCGGTAATCACGAATCAGATCTCGAAACGTTCTTCTCTTCCACATCTCTTTTGCTGTTGCCGTCTCGGCGTCGCCAAGCCAGTAACGCGCGACCATCATATACGCCACGCCCAGCAGCAATACCACCATCCCTATCGGCGTCACGCTGAAAAATCCAAAGCCCGCAACGCCTTCGCGCATCAGCTCGCTGCTCACCACCATATTCGGCGGCGTCGCCACCAGCGTCATCATGCCGCTAATCAACCCGGCAAAACTCAGCGGCATCATCAGCCTTCCGGGGGAAATTTTCATCCGTGCGGAAACGCTGAGCACCACGGGAATAAAAATCGCGACAACGCCAGTGGAGCTCATGAAAGCTCCCAGTAGCGCAACGGTAACCATCAGTAAGATCAACATTTTCATCTCACTGCTGCCCGCCACGCGAACCAACCAGTCGCCGACCTGATAAGCAACACCGGTACGAACCAACCCTTCACCAATCACAAACAGGGCAGCAATCAATATCACGTTAGGATCGCTGAACCCCACCAACGCTTCAGACAGCGTCAGCGTGCCGCTCAGTACAAACGCGATGATGACCAACAACGCTACGACATCCATGCGTAATTTATTGGTGGTAAACAACACAATGGCGATCAGCAACAGGGATAAAACCCAGAGAAGTTCGCTATTCAAAACGGTTCCCCTGACGGAAAAAATGCATATTGAGAGGTGAAAGTTCAGCATGCCATAAAAAAATGCAGGAGCATTTTTCAACACCGCACAGCGGTGGCCCAAAGGGTGGCAGACATTGGTATACCCTAAATAATTCGAGTTGCAGGAAGGCGGCAATCGCACGAATCCCCGGGAGCTTACACAAGTAAGTGACTGGGGTGAGTAAGGGAAGCCAACGCACATGCAGCTTGAAGTATGACGGGTATAGTCTGCCATAAAAAAACCTCGCAGATGCGAGGTTTGATCATATTTAGTCACAGTTTTGTCATTATGTTACAGACGACCTACTGGCGCAGAAGCACCTTAGCACCGTTCGGTAATGGTTCTATTTCTATCTGCTCCAGCGAATCAAGAATCAGCTCGACCTGCTCCAGTTTCGGCGTATCCGCAGGTGCCTTCACCGCAATAACCTTGCAGCCAGCCGCCAGGCCCGATAACACACCCGCTGGCGCATCCTCAACGACGACACACTCTTCCGGCTTCAGCCCTAGCTGCTGTGCACCAAGTAGATAGGCATCAGGGTGAGGTTTACCTTTGGCAACCTGCTCCGCGGTAATAAAGGCGCGGGGAGCAGGCAGTTCTCCACGATGATGGCGTGCGCTGGCAATCGGCACTGTACCCGATGTCACAATCGCCCAGGGAATATCCAGTGCATCCAAACGTTCCAACAGCGCCCTCGCCCCTGGCATGGCAACAATGCCCTGCGTATCAGACGCTTCTGTTTTCTCCAGCGCATCAAACTCTTGTTGAATCGTTTCTTCGCTTTGCCCTTGAAGAAAGTGGCGCAGGGATGTGATTGCCTGCTTGCCATGAATAAAATCCAGCACTTCCTGTGGTTCAATATCGTGATCTTTTGCCCAGTTAATCCACGCACGTTCTACCGCAGGCAGTGAATCAACCAGCGTACCATCGAGGTCGAACAGAAAACCTTTACACTCCACAGAAAGCCCCTTTTTCATTAATCAGGCGTTGATGATCTGTGCGATCTCAACCGCACTCAAGTGATACTGGCGCGGGCAGGATTGCCAGACAGCCAGCATTCTGTTGTATTTTTCCCACATTTTTGTCTGAGCGTTAAACCCATGCGTACCCGCATCAAAGTGGGGATAGCGACCTTCGACATGTACCATAAAGCGTACAAAACCGAGGTAGCGTGCTTCCGTTGCGGCATCAAAGCCCAGGAAGGTCAGGCGACGTTCATCCAAATCCTGCTTATCTTTCAGATTGGTCCACGACACCTGCAAGGCATGATGCATTTCCATGATGTTAATAATCGCGCGGCAAACCTCTTCAGTCAGCTCACCAAACTCGCGGTCCAGTTCGCGCATCTGCAAACCATAACCACGCTCGATAATCGTTTGTAACCGGCGATAGCGCTCGGCGTTGTCGGGATCGAGCATCGTCATCATTTTATATTGATTTGAAAGGATCAATCTCTGGGCATTTGTCATTTCCATGTTGCTCTCCTGAACCCTTTTTGGGGTAAGCCAATATCGCTAAATAGGTATTGGCCTCAGAATCGCATACTGAATCGTGTCACGGTAGCGGTAGCCACCGCTTCTTTGATTTGAAACAGGGGAAAGAACAAAATAGCCATCAACCCGCACACAGCCTGACGCCGATCACAAATCATCCAGGAAGGTTTTATCAAGCTGGTTAAACGCACGCTTCAGCACATCCGCCAACGCCTGATAAGTCGGCGCTTCTTCCAATGGTGCTAATGCCTGCCCTGACTCCACTAGTTTATGGCGAATCTCATGGAACCACTGTGCCAACGTCGGCGGTAAAGGCGTCACAGAACGGCGACCCAGCCACCAGAGCCCTTGCAACGGCAGGCTACAGGCAAACAGCGCGGTGGCGATAGCCGGACCGAGCTGACCACCGAGCGCAATCTGCCACGTTAAGGTAAACACCGCCAGCGGCGGCATGATGCGGATACCGAACCGCGTCGCTCGCGCCACGCGGTTTTCAGGAAATACCGGCGCCAGCCGTTTTTCTGCTGGCCACGTTTTCATGTAATGCTGCCCACGTTGGAGTAGCTGTAGCCAACTGATTCTACTGTCTGGTTTCGTCGCCATAGCCACACCTCAACTTTACAGATAAAAAATAAAACTTTTGCACAAATCAACAACTCAAGTTGATAAGGTTAAAATATATTTTGTGTTTAGCCTACGCTATCGGTATCCTAGATCGGCCTTTTGGCCGCTGTATACCTAAAGTAGTATGACTACACGCAAGGAGTATAATTCCCTTCGCGACATAAGCGCAGCCAACGGCCATAACGCGGTTATCCATCGCTTTAAAAGCTGCGGTTTACATCAGGTCGATGTCACGTTGTTGTAGAGATTAGTTGTATCGGTTATCCGATATAACCTACGTCATAGTATCGACCCTATTTCATCATCGTGTCTGGTGTATCACACCAAGGTATGATGTTAATCATAAATGCCAGCGGCGGCATGCGATACGCTATGCCCTGATGACATTTTTTTAACCATGTATAACAAGTAGGTACTTCCATGTCGAGTAAGTTAGTACTGGTTCTTAACTGCGGTAGTTCATCCCTGAAATTCGCGATCATCGATGCGATTAACGGAGAAGAGTACCTGTCTGGTTTAGCCGAGTGTTTCAACCTGCCTGAAGCCCGCATCAAATGGAAAATGGACGGCGGTAAACAAGACGCCGAACTGGGTGCCGGTGCAGCTCACAGCGAAGCGCTGAACTTCATCGTCAATACCATTCTGTCTCAGAAGCCTGAGCTGTCAGCTCAACTGGTTGCTATTGGTCACCGTATCGTTCACGGCGGTGAGAAGTTCACCCAATCCGCGATCATCACTGATGATGTTCTTCAGGGTATCAAAGATTCCGTACCTTTTGCACCTCTGCACAACCCGGCGCACCTGATCGGCATCGACGAAGCACTGAAATCTTTCCCGCACCTGGCTGATAAGAACGTTGCTGTTTTCGACACCGCGTTCCACCAGACCATGCCGGAAGAATCCTACCTTTATGCACTGCCGTACAAACTGTATAAAGAAAACCACATCCGTCGCTACGGTTTCCACGGTACCAGCCACTACTTTGTTTCTCGTGAAGCCGCTAAAGTGCTGAACAAACCAGTAGAAGAGCTGAACGTGATCACTTGCCACCTGGGCAATGGTGGTTCCGTTACTGCAATCCGTAATGGCGAATGCGTTGACACCTCTATGGGTCTGACGCCGCTGGAAGGTCTGGTCATGGGTACGCGCTGCGGCGATATCGACCCAGCTGTGATTTTCCACCTGCACGATGCACTGGGCATGGACATTGATCGCATCAACACCCTGATGACCAAAGAATCTGGTCTGCTGGGTCTGACTGAAGTGACCAGCGACTGCCGCTACGTTGAAGATAACTACGAGACGAAAGCTGACGCTAAACGTGCAATGGACGTTTACTGCCACCGTCTGGCGAAATACATCGGTTCTTACGCTGCACTGATGGAAGGCCGTCTGGATGCCGTCATCTTCACTGGTGGTATCGGTGAAAACGCCGCAATGGTTCGTGAACTGTCGCTGAAAAAACTGGGCCTGCTGGGCTTTGACATCGATCACGAACGCAACCTGGCTGCACGCTTCGGTAAAGGTGGCAACATCGCTAAAGATGGCACCCGCCCTGCGCTAGTTATCCCGACCAATGAAGAGTTGGTCATCGCCGAAGACGCTTACCGTCTGACCGCGTAAAACACGTAACGCCCAACACCGTCAGCCAAGGCTGACGGTGTTGTTTTGACTAACGAGCAACCGTAAAGAGGTTCGGCCGTGTCCCGTATAATCATGTTGATCCCAACTGGCACCAGCGTTGGTCTGACAAGCGTCAGCCTGGGTGTCATCCGCTCCATGGAACAGAAAGGCGTCCGCCTGAGCGTGTTCAAACCTATCGCTCAGCCGCGCAGTGGCGACAATACGCCAGATCAAACGACCACCATTATTCGTGCTAATTCCGCCATCAGCGCCGCCGAGCCGCTGGCGATGAGCCGCGTTGAAGCCCTGCTGAGCTCCAACCAGCAAGACGTGCTGATGGAAGAAATCATCGCGCGCTACCACGAAAATACCAAAGACGCTGAAGTCGTTCTGGTTGAAGGTCTGGTTCCTACGCGTAAGCACCAGTTTGCTAACGCATTGAACTATGAAATCGCCAAAACGCTGAATGCAGAAATCGTCTTCGTACTGGCGCTGGGTAACGATTCCCCAGCACAGCTGAAAGACCGTATCGAACTGGCACGCTCCAGCTTCGGCGGCAGCAAAAACAAAAACATCACTGGCGTGATCATCAACAAACTGAATGCGCCAGTAGACGAACAGGGACGTACTCGCCCTGACCTGTCTGAAATCTTTGATGACTCCACGAAAGCCAGCGTTGCCAACATCGATCCGAAGCAGCTGTTTGCTAACAGCCCGCTGCCGGTACTGGGCTGCATCCCGTGGAGCTTTGACCTGATCGCCACGCGCGCTATCGATATGGCGAAGCACCTGAATGCGCGTATCGTCAACGAAGGTGACATTCAGACGCGTCGCGTTAAGTCTGTAACCTTCTGCGCACGCAGCATCCCTCACATGCTGGAACATTTCCGTCCAGGCTCACTGCTGGTGACCTCCGCTGACCGTCCTGATGTTCTGGTTGCCGCTTGTCTGGCTGCCATGAATGGCGTGGAAATCGGTGCCCTGCTGCTGACTGGCGGCTACGAAATGGATCCGAACATTGCCAAGCTGTGCGAACGTGCCTTCCAGACTGGCCTGCCAGTATTTATGGTCGACACCAACACCTGGCAGACGTCACTCAGCCTGCAAAGCTTCAACCTTGAAGTTCCGGCTGATGACCGTCAACGTGTTGAGAAAGTGCAGGAATATGTTGCACGCCACATTGATACCCAATGGATCGATTCCCTGAGCGCAGCGTCTGAGCGTTCACGTCGTCTGTCTCCGCCAGCGTTCCGCTATCAGCTTACCGAGCTGGCGCGTAAAGCAGGCAAACGTATCGTTCTGCCAGAAGGCGATGAACCACGTACCGTTAAAGCAGCATCTATCTGTGCTGAACGCGGCATTGCTCACTGTGTGCTGATCGGTAACCCAGAAGAGATTCAACGTGTTGCTGCCGCTCAGGGCGTAGAACTGGGCAAAGGCATCGAAATCGTCGATCCGATTGTCGTGCGTGAGCGCTATGTGGCGCGTCTGGTTGAGCTGCGTAAGAGCAAGGGCATGACCGAAGTGGTTGCGCGCGAACAGCTCGAAGACAACGTGGTTCTGGGTACATTGATGCTGGAACAGGGCGAAGTTGACGGTCTGGTTTCTGGTGCTGTTCATACCACCGCAAACACCATCCGTCCGCCGTTGCAGCTGATCAAAACTGCACCGGGCAGCTCGCTGGTATCTTCTGTGTTCTTCATGCTGCTGCCTGAGCAGGTTCTGGTTTACGGCGACTGCGCCATCAACCCAGATCCAACTGCAGAGCAATTGGCTGAAATCGCTATCCAATCTGCGGACTCCGCTACCGCGTTTGGTATCGACCCACGCGTTGCGATGATCTCTTACTCTACCGGTAACTCCGGCGCGGGTAGCGATGTTGAGAAAGTGCGTGAAGCGACCCGTCTGGCGCAGGAAAAACGCCCTGATCTGGTCATCGATGGTCCGCTGCAATATGACGCCGCTATCATGGCTGACGTTGCACAGTCCAAAGCGCCGAACTCACCAGTTGCGGGTAAAGCTACCGTGTTCATCTTCCCTGACCTGAACACCGGTAACACCACGTACAAAGCGGTACAGCGTTCTGCCGACCTGATCTCCATCGGGCCAATGCTGCAAGGCATGCGCAAACCGGTTAACGACCTGTCTCGTGGCGCACTGGTAGACGACATCGTTTACACCGTTGCCCTGACCGCAATTCAGGCTACACAGCTCTAATCTATCCAGATTAATTCTGTTATCTTCTATGCCAGCCTCAGCGCTGGCATTTTTTATTGCTCTCCGCACAAAAAATCACACTGAGCAGGCTCAAGAATAACCATAAACAGGGTCTATGGATGACTGTAATACGATTATTGGATCAACACTTTCAGCAGCAGTTGGAAAAAGGAATCACGCCTTCATCGCCAAAAGGGTTAACCCGTTTTTTGATTGAATTTCTCTATTTCGGCGTCAAGGAGGCCCGCGCTTGTATCTTCGTTGGCCTGTTCTTTCTTGCCGTTTTCAGCGTGCCGAAAGCCGGCTGGTTCTCTATTCCGCGCTATGATTTGCTGTTGATATTTGCCATTGTGATTCAGGGATGGATGATCGCCAGCAAGCTGGAAACCTGGGATGAGTTAAAAGCCGTTACGCTGTTTCACCTCGTGGGTTTTGCGCTTGAGGTGTTTAAAACCTCATCAGGTATTCGTTCCTGGTCTTACCCTGATTTCGCCTACACCAAGGTATTGGGTGTGCCGCTGTTTGCCGGATTCATGTACGCCTCTGTCGGTAGCTATATCATTCAGTCCTGGCGGCTATTCGATCTGAAAATTCGCCATCACCCGCCCTACTGGCTGGCGACGCTGGTTGCGCTACTCATTTATGCCAATTTCTTCACCCACCACTACATCGGCGACTACCGCTGGTACATTGCTGCACTGGCCGTCGGGCTCTATGCGCGTACCACCGTCATTTTCACGCCTTACGATCGGGAACGACGGATGCCGCTGTCATTGGCCTTTATTCTGATCGGCTTTTTCATCTGGCTAGCTGAAAATATCAGTACGTTTTTCAGTATCTGGAACTACCCGGAACAGCTCGGAGCCTGGTCGATGGTTCACGTAGGGAAATGGAGCTCGTGGGCTTTGCTGGTGATCATGACGTTCACCATCGTGATTTACCTGAAGGACATTAAGAAGAGTATTCATGTTCCCGAGTGATCGCCCGCAGTTGATCACTCGGAAAAAATAGACGCCGCTGCGGGGAAAAGCAGCGGCAAGAGAGAAGCGGTATTACTTCTGCGAATCAGCGTCTGATGAAGTGACGATATTGCTGTCGTTTTCATCATGAGCAATTTCATCATGAGAATTTTCGTCATGAATGTTTTTATCATTAACAGCAGGTGTTGCAGCGGCTTCGACTGCCTCGTTCAGCTTACGTGAAATCGGCTTGCCATATTCCTGATCGCTATGACGCGTCAACCACAACGACAGGGCTTTTAGCGAATCTGGCGTAAACTCATCGCAGCGTGCAGTGATCTCTTGCGGCGTCAACCAACTGACCTCATCAACCTCTTCTTCCTGTAGCGCAAACGGCCCGTGGGTAACGCAGCTAAACAGCCCGCCCCACACCCGGCAATTTTCGCCTTCGTAATAGAACAAGCCATGCTCTGCAAACGGCACGCCCGCAATGCCAAGCTCTTCTTCAGCTTCACGACGTGCGGATTCCAGCATTTGCTCACCGCTTTGCACTACGCCGCCAGCGGTCGCGTCCAGCCAGCCTGGATAGAAATCTTTGATTTTCGTCCGGCGCTGCACCAGAATTTTACCCATTCCATCATGCACAACAATGTAAGTGGCACGATGACGAAGACTCTGCGCACGCATCTGCTGACGACTTGACTGAGCAATTACCTCGTTGTTTTCATTGACGATATCAACCCACTCTGTGCCTGCTGCCTGACTTTGTTCCGCCATCCTCTGAAACCCTTTAGTATTGGCACGTTGCTACGCGCGTCTGTTTTAAATAATCGAACTTTGCTGTGAATATTCCCTGCTGCCTTGCCGTTATTCAAGGTCAAAAACAGGGTATACGCTAAATTAGTGCCTAATCGCGACCTGTGCAATAGGCTCGCCGCCGTGTAACGGCAGAACCCGCAGCTCGTCTTGTTCAAGTAAACCGTAGCTCGCGGGGTATCCCCCTTTCGGCAAGCTCGCTGAGCCGGGATTGAAAAAATAATATTCACCGCGTTGCTCAGCAACCGGGATATGGGTATGACCATATACCAGAACATCCCCCGCGTGTAGCGGCGGCATATTCTCTGGATGATAAAGATGACCGTGCGTCAGGAAAAGGCGATTCTGCGGCAATAGCACATGTTGCCAGGGTGCCGTTATCGGAAAGGTCAACAGCATCTGGTCAACCTCGCTGTCGCAGTTCCCTCGTACGGCAATGATGCGTGATGCATAAGCGTTCAGTCGGGCAGCCACATCCGCAGGCTGATAGTTCTCCGGCAGCGGGTTGCGCGGGCCATGATTGAGAAAATCGCCCAGCAAAATAAGCCAGTCGGCATGACTCTGCTCAAAGATCGCCAGCACGCGATCCGTCGCGCTGAGAGAACCGTGTATGTCGGACGCAAACATCAACTTCATCGTTATCTCCACAACGTTTATATCAACAATATTACACCTACAACACCCGCATCCTTTATCGGACGTAGTCTACCAAAGTTGGCAACGCGCTTCCGGTAAAGATCGTGCAACGAGGTGCGTCATCGCTTATTTTTCACTCGCAGAAGTGGTAGGGTAAGAACCCGTTCCTCAATACGCTATTCTGACAGCGCATCGCTCTCTGAAGCGATCAACTGCCATACAGTCCATGATGTTTTTCTGAATTAAAACGGAGACTTGATTCATGATTGACCTGTATTACGCACCAACCCCTAACGGGCACAAGATCACTCTGTTTCTGGAAGAAGCTAATCTCCCCTACCAGCTCCACCGCGTGAATATCAGCAAAGGCGAACAGTTCAGACCGGAGTTTCTGGCTATCTCACCTAACAACAAAATCCCCGCGATTGTCGATACGCAGCCCGCGGAAGGTGATACGCCGATTAGCCTGTTTGAATCCGGCGCGATCCTGCTCTATCTAGCGGAAAAACACGGCGTGCTGCTGAGTTCGTCACTACGTGAGCGTACAGCCACACTGCAATGGCTGTTCTGGCAGGTCGCCGGTTTCGGGCCGATGTTGGGGCAGAATCATCATTTTAACCACTATGCGCCTCAGCCCGTGCCTTACGCCATTGAACGCTACCAGCAGGAGACGCAGCGCCTGTACCGCGTGCTGGATAAACATCTGCAAGACAGCCCTTGGCTAGCAGGAGAAAATTACAGCATCGCTGATATCGCAACCTATCCGTGGGTGGTTTCTTATGCCCGTCAACGCGTCGATCTTGATGACTACCCAGCGGTGAAGGCATGGTATACACGCATCAGTGAGCGTCCGGCAACGCAACGGGCTTACCAGCTCGCCGAGCAATAAAATTCTGGCATCATCTCATTCGGCCTTTGGGTATCTTCTGCTATGGTAATCAACATATTGTCGTTAACGATACCCCCTGACGCTGCGGTTTAATCGCAGTAACAGAAGCAACCGAGGGCCGAGCAATGCCACATCACTATTCTGACGCCATTATTCGTATAAAAAATCTGCGGTTGCGCACCTTCATCGGTATCAAAGATGAGGAAATCACGAATAAGCAGGATGTGATCATCAACGTTGTGATTCACTACCCAGCAGAACAGGCACGCAATAGCGAGAATATTGCTGATGCGCTGAACTACCGCACCATCACCAAAAGCATTATTCGCCACGTGGAAGATAACCGCTTCGCTTTGCTGGAAAAATTAACGCAGGATGTGCTCAACATCGCCAGCGATCACGAATGGATCACCTATGCTGAAGTAGAAGTCGATAAACCGTTTGCCCTGCGATACGCCGATTCGGTTTCCATGACCCTGCGTTATCACAAGGCATAAATATAAGGGGGAGCGATGCAACTACTTATAACAGGCGGCACTGGCCTTATTGGCCGTCACCTTATCCAGCGATTACAGCTGCTTTCCCATGACATTACGGTACTGACACGCGATCCTGAGCGCGCCCGAGGCGTTCTCGGTAATCAGGTGGAATATTGGTCCACGCTGAGTAATATCACCTCACTGAACGACTTTGACGGCGTCATCAATCTGGCGGGCGAACCTATCGCCGACAAACGGTGGACGCCACAGCAAAAGCAGCGTCTGGCAAAGAGCCGCTGGAACATCACCGAGCAGCTTGCAACGCTGATTAAGGCCAGCAGTGAGCCGCCAGCAGTTTTTATCTCGGGATCCGCTGTCGGGTATTATGGCGATCAGGGGGAAGCGCTAGTCACGGAAGATGAATCCCCAGTCGATGAATTCACACATCATCTGTGCGCCCGATGGGAAGCACTGGCGCAGTCCGCCGAAAGCGATAAAACCCGCGTCTGCCTGCTGCGCACTGGCATTGTTCTTTCAGCACAGGGCGGCGCGCTGGCAAAAATGCTGCCGATTTTCCGCCTCGGGCTTGGCGGGCCGATGGGTTCCGGCAAGCAATATATGCCGTGGATTCATATTGATGACATGGTGAGCGGCATTATTTACCTGCTGAACCAGCCGATACTGAGCGGCCCTTTCAATATGGTTGCGCCCTACCCGGTTCATAATGAACAATTTTCTGCCACGCTGGCACACGTATTGGATCGCCCCGGTTTTCTGCGGGCTCCCGCTTTTGTGATCAAACTACTGATGGGAGAAGCTTCGACGCTGGTACTGGGTGGACAGCGCGCCATTCCGCAGCGGTTAGAGGCCGCAGGCTTTAATTTCCGCTTCATTGAGCTAGAAGAAGCCCTGCAGGACGTCATCAAAAAACCGAGCTGACTCAGTGCTGAGAGCGGTGATAATGGATAGATCGTAAAGACGCTGCAAGTACATATATGGACGCTCCCATAAATCGCAATGTTTTTCAGTAAAAAAGCGGGCAGGTATTGCAACCATATATCCGGTCTCTTGTGGGAGCCTTCGGGCTCCCCGACCATGATGAAAGCCGCCAGGTGAGTTCTCAACATCCCTTCGGGCTGTGATGCCCTCGTACTCGCTCAGAATATCTCACCTGCGGTCTTACCTGTTTTGCCATCTTACTGATTTCACATGCAACTACCGGACAACATGACATCGTTAACGTTGGTGCTGATGTCCTCAGGCTCCCGTCAGTGGACGATACTCTGTTTCATGGAAAAGCATTGACCATAAAATACGCGCGGTTTTACACGCCTGCGCCACGGCCGCGACGTTGCGGTGTTTACGCCTGACCAGCGCGGCCAGCCACGGCATCGTCTTCTCATTTTTACTGATATGCCTCAGCACGGCTCTTGCCCCGTGAACCAACAGACAGCGAAAATAACTGTCGCCGCGCTTACTTATGCCGCCGAACTTCTGTTTGCCTCCGCTTGAATGCTCCCGTGGCGTCAGGCCCAGCCATGAAGCAAACTGCTTCGCAGTATCGAATTGCCTGCCATTGCCGACGGATGCGACCAGATATGTTGCCGTCATCAGCCCCACGCCCGGCACTTTTTCTACCCGCTGGCAGGCCGGCTGGGTCCGTGCCCAGTCACTCAGCTCATGTTCGGTCTGTCGTATCCTCGTTTCCAGCGCTTTAAGATGTTCAAGCTGACGCTGTACGCTGACACGTACAAAGTGAGGCAGTTCGTTTTCTTCATCTTCCAGAATCTCAGGCACCGCTTTATAAAGTGCACTGAATCCTGTCGCCATCACACAGCCAAACTCGGCGAGCATCGCCCGCAGGCTGTTGGCGCAGCCGTTCCGCTCGCGTACCAGAAAACTGCGTTCGGTATGAAGGGCAAGCACACCCTGCTGCTCCGCTGTTTTAATCTGAACAAAGCGCATGTTCGGTCGTGTGACTGCTTCGCAGATAGCCTCTGCATCAGCCGCATCCGTCTTGTTGGTTTTAACGTAAGGCTTAACATACTGTGGTGGAATGAGTTTTACCCGATGTCCGGCGTTGCTGAACAGGCGGGCAAAGTGGTGACTGGATGAACACGCTTCCATACCGATTAAGCAGGCCGGAAGCTGAATAATGAACGGGACAAACTGGCTGCGGGAAAGCTTTTTTCGCAGGACGGTTTTACCATTGTGATCTACGCCGTGAAGCACGAAGAGGTTTTTTGCGAGATCAATACCCATCGTTGATACTTGCATTTGGACGCTCCTTCTTTTGAGATTTGACACTCAAACTTTGGCACATCTGATGCCGTAAAGATGGAGCGTCCATCTCATTATCCCTGTAAGCTCGGCTTGCGCAGATATGAATCTCATCCCTGAGATTCACCCTTGCAGGGCCGTCGCTAGCGACGTTCAAAAAAGTTCCTGACGTTTTTGTCCCTGGCGCAAACGCTTTACTCTTCTATTCCATTATCACCGTTCTATTTGAGAGAAACGTCCGTGGCTTATTACCATCAGCCCCAAAACCTACTTCAACGCACCTGACAAAAACTGCTGCAAACGCGCACTTTTCGGGCTACCGAAAAGTTGATCCGGTGGCCCTTCTTCTTCAATCACGCCTTGATGCAGAAAGATAACGTGGCTCGAAACGTGGCGGGCAAACTCCATTTCATGCGTCACCACCACCATCGTTTTCCCTTCTTCCGCAAGCTGCTGCATGATACGCAACACCTCGCCGACCAGTTCGGGATCCAGCGCTGACGTAGGTTCATCAAACAATAAGACTTCCGGCTCCATCGCCAGCGCCCGTGCAATGGAAACGCGCTGCTGCTGACCACCGGAGAGATCTGACGGGTATTTCTGTTGGGCCGCATCCGTGATCCCGACCTTGTTCAGATAGAACACCGCCCGCTCACGCGCTTCCGCTTTACTGAGTCCTAACACCTGAATTGGCGCTTCCATCACGTTTTCCAACGCCGTCATGAAGCTCCACAGGTTGAAGTGCTGAAACACCATCGTCAGGCGTGTCCGCAGCATCTGAAGCTGCTTTTTATCAAAAACTTTCAGCTGTCCGTCAGTATCGCGCACCATGCGAATTTCCTGATCGCTGACGTAAATCGCCCCTTCACAGGGCTTTTCCAGAAAATTAATGCAGCGCAGTAAGGTACTTTTCCCGGAACCAGACGATCCAATAATCGAAATAACGTCACCCGCTTTCGCCTGTAATGAGATCCCTTTCAGCACCTCATGCTGGCCATAACGTTTACGCAGTTCCGTCACCATCAATTTGTTATTCGACATACTCTTTTTTCCTGCGTTTAATGAGATGAACGGGTATAAAGATGACGTAACCAGCGCCGTTCCGCCTTTCTGAACAGCCCAATTAATACAAACGAGATCGCCAGATAGATGACCGCCGCGATGCCAAATGCATAAAACGGCTGGTAGGTTGCCGCGTTGATATCACGGGCAACCTTCAGAATATCCGGTACCGTTACGGTAAAGGCCAGCGCCGTTGAATGCAGCATCAAAATCACTTCGTTGCTGTAGGCGGGCAGCGCAATACGCAGCGCACTCGGCAAAATAATGCAGCGGTACTGCTTAAAGCGGGAGAAGCCGTATGCTCTGGCCGCTTCAATTTCCCCATGAGGTACCGAGCGGATTGCTCCCGCAAAAATCTCTGTCGTGTACGCACAGGTATTCAGTGCCAGTGCCAAAATGGCACAGTTTAGTCCGCTGCGAAAAAAGGCATTCAGCATGTCGGTGCCGCGCACGATCTCCAGGCTATACACGCCAGAATAGAACACCAGAAGCTGTACGTAGAGCGGCGTGCCGCGAAACACATAGGTGAACAGCCAAACCGGAAAGCTGAATCGGCGTCTCGGCGATACGCGAGCAATCGCCAGCGGCAGCGCCATCAGCCCGCCGATAACCACCGAGGAAATGAGCAGCCAGAGCGTCATCGCCATCCCGGTCAGGCGGTAACCATCGCTCCACAGTAGCGGCTGCCAATATTGTTGCAGGATCTCACTCATAATTTATTTTTTTGACTCCCTGCGAATAGTGCCTTTCCAGCCACCACAACACGCCGTTAGAAACGGTGGTAAAAATCAGGTACATCGCCCCGGCAACCAGCGCAAAATAAAACGGTTCGTGTGTGCCCTTGCCGGCTAGTTGCGTCGCCTTAATCACATCGTTCAAGCCAAGCAGTGACACCAGCGCCGTCGCTTTCAGGATCACCTGCCAGTTGTTGCCGATGCCCGGCAGCGCGAAACGCATCATGGAAGGAAACAGAATACGACGGAACACCTTCATGGGAGAGAAACCAAACGCGACGGCAGCTTCGATTTGCCCGCGCGGCACGGCAAGATAGGCACCACGAAAGGTTTCCGTGAAATACGCGCCGTAAATAAAGCCCAGTGTAATAATCCCGGCAGTCAACGGATCGATGTCAATCTGATCCAGGCCGATCGATTCCGTCACGCCGTTTAAGACAATTTGCAGACCATAAAAAATCAGCAGCATCAGTACCAGATCGGGAATGCCACGAATCAGCGTGGTATAGCAGGAAAAACACCCCGCCAGCAGACGGTTGGAAGACAGCTTCGCCGATGCACCAATCAGGCCGATAGCCAGCGCCAGCAGTAACGAACTTGCAGCCAGCTCCAGCGTCATGATGGCACCATCCAGAATTAGCTGGGAATAGCCATAGAGCATCAATGATATCCGTTGAAATAGCGGTTAATGGCACGCTGCGTCATCAGTCAGGAACACGACACGGGAGGAACGATCCCGTGCCGCATGCCCTACGATCCCGCTACATATGTGATAAAGAAATGAGCGTCACCTTGGCGACATTAGCCGCCGTAGACGTCAAAATCGAAGTATTTTTTCGCGAAGGTATCGTAGGTACCGTCTTTACGCATTTCTTCAAAAGCTTTATCCAGCGCGGCTTTCAGCTCGGTATCCGCTTTGCGCAGACCCATACCGGTACCCACACCGAAGAATTTGTCATCTTTTACCGCCGGGCCGGCAAACTCATAGTCTTTACCCGCGTCCAACTTCAGGAAACCTTCACTTGCGGCGACTTCATCCTGAAAAGCGGCATCAATACGGCCTGCGGCCAGATCGGCATAAATCAGATCCTGATTTTGGTAAGCGACAACGTCAACGCCTTTCGGCTGCCAGTTAGCATTAGCAAAGGCTTCCTGTGTTGATGCCTGCAATACGCCAACACGTTTGCCGCCCAGAGAAGCCAACGTAGGTTCAATGCTCGTCCCTTTCTTCGCAATCAGGCGTGAATTGGCTGCATACAGCTTCTCAGTGAAGGCAATTTCCTGCTGGCGTTTTTCGGTGATAGACAGAGAAGAAATGATGGCATCGATTTTTTTAGCTTTCAGGGACGGAATTAACGCATCAAAGTCACTTTCTACAAACGTACAGTTAGTCTGAATACGCTTGCACAGCTCTTTCGCCAGATCGATATCAAACCCAACCAGTTCGCCGCTGGCGTTTTTGGATTCAAAGGGAGCATAGGTAGGATCGGTACCAATTTTAATATTCTTAGGAATCTCCGCCATCGCGCTACCCGCAGCCAGAATGAGTGCCAACGGTAAGACTTTGATCAGTTTCTTCATATTGCTACCCTTATCATGAGTGATTGATGTCATGTGTCGTCAATGTCGGAACGATTTATCGATTTATTGCTTTAAAAATGAACGATATGAGTGCTATTTGTTTTCTGCGCCGACTATTATCGTTTTTGTAGCAGTTTTCATGCCACAATGAACGTAGGGACGTCGTAAAAACCCCATGAGCGAAGCGCGCAGAAAATAAGGGTTAACCATTTGATTCTGCAATATTTTCAGAGGATATTTTTTGGCGCGTAACAATAAGGATAGATAACATTGGCATGAATACAAAAACTCAATCGCACCATTTTGGTGCCTTTACGCACAAAATTAGTGCAATGTGATAAAAAGGCACAAAAAAAGGGCAGTAAACGTTTACCGCCCCGAGAGAAAAAAATAGCGTGCCTGAGTCTCTATCCTGCTACGACGCACCTTGCCAGCGGATAAAGAGATCTTTTGGCAGGTCGATGTCAAACTGGTCCAGAATACGATTCACCGTCTGATCGACAATATCCTGCACACTTTCTGGGCGATGATAAAACGCTGGCACCGGCGGCATGATTATCGCGCCCAGCTCAACGGCGGTGGTCATCAGCCGTAAATGCCCTAAATGCAGCGGCGTTTCACGCACCCCCAGCACCAGAGGACGACGCTCCTTCAGCACCACATCAGCCGCGCGGGTCAATAGATTATCGCTGTAGCTGTGCACAATGCCGGAAAGGGTTTTTATCGAACAGGGTAGAATCACCATCCCCGCCGTTTTAAACGACCCCGAAGAAACGCTGGCAGCAATATCACGCGTGTCGTGTACCACATCGGCCAGCGCCTGCACGTCACGCAGGCTAAAATCCGTTTCTAACGCCAGCGTCTGCCGGGCGGCCTGACTCATGATCAGATGCGTTTCGATACCTTCCAGCGTCTGTAAAACCTGTAGCAGTCGGATGCCGTAAATGACGCCGCTGGCACCGGAAATTCCTACAATGAGTCGCTTCATTCATACTGCCTCTGGCTGGCCGCGTCAGCAGAAACGCGGAAAAATCATCTGCGCAAACTTTGCCGCATTGATTAGCGATAAGCAAGGGCAAGCGCCGAAAGCCTGTTTTTGATATGCCATTTTTCTCTACATACAAAATTTTCTCTACATAAAAAATAAGGGGGAGGACACTTTCGCGTCCTCCCCTTCAATACAGCCTTAATGTACGACTAGCTGTTAACCTTCGTTGTGCAGTTCCAGATCTTCAACTTCATTCTGGCTACGCAGCGCTTTGGCATCGTCGTTACGCAAGACTTCCAGATAATCCAGATAGCCTTGATCGACGTCCTTCGTCACGTAAATCCCGTTGAACACCGAGCATTCAAACTGAGCGATATCCGGGTTATCTTCACGCGCCGCATCGATCAAATCTTCGAGATCCTGGAATATCAGCTCATCAGCGCCAATAATCTTACAGATTTCATCCACTTCACGACCGTGGGCAATCAGCTCATTGACGCTTGGCATATCGATGCCGTACACGTTAGGGAAGCGAATTTCCGGTGCCGCTGAGGCCAGATAAACACGCTTGGCTCCTGCTTCACGCGCCATCTCTACAATCTGCTCTGACGTTGTACCACGCACGATGGAGTCATCCACCAGCAGCACATTCTTGTCACGGAACTCAGCACGGTTGGCGTTCAGCTTACGGCGTACCGATTTCTTACGCGCCTGCTGTCCCGGCATGATAAACGTGCGGCCAACATAGCGGTTTTTCACAAATCCCTGACGATACGGCTTGTTGATGATGCGCGCGATTTCCAGCGCGATATCACAAGAGGTTTCAGGAATTGGGATCACGACATCAATATCGAGATCTTCCCACTGGCGTGCAATTTTTTCACCAAGCTTCTGGCCCATACGAACGCGTGCGCTGTAGACCGAGATTTTATCGATGAAAGAGTCCGGGCGCGCGAAGTAGACATATTCGAACAGGCACGGATTGCTCTTTGGATTCTCTGCGCACTGGCGGGTAAACAGCTGCCCTTTTTCCGTAATGTAGATCGCTTCTCCCGGCGCCACATCGCGTAAAAATTCAAAGCCCAGCGTATCCAGCGCGACGCTTTCTGACGCCACCATATATTCACTGCGGCCATCTTCCAGATCGCGCTTACCGATAACCAGAGGACGAATCCCGTTTGGATCGCGGAAAGCCACCATACCGTGACCGATAATCATGCCAACACAGGCATAGGCACCGCGAATTTGCTGGTGCGTTGCGGCAACGGCCGCAAAAACATTATCGGCTTCCAGCGGGTAGTGTTGGAAACGGTCCAGCTCTCTGGCGAAAATATTCAGCAGGATTTCAGAATCAGACGTGGTGTTAACGTGACGACGCTCCTGCTCGAACAGCTTTTTACGCAGTTCGTGGGCGTTAGTCAGGTTACCGTTGTGAGCCAGCGTGATACCGAACGGTGAGTTAACATAGAAAGGCTGTGCTTCCGAGGCGCTGGAACTGCCCGCGGTCGGATAACGCACATGGCCAAGCCCCATGTTGCCCTGTAAGCGTTGCATGTGCCGCGCTTCAAACACATCTTTCACCAGGCCATTGGCCTTACGCAGGCGAAAACAATTAAAGGCATCGATGGTCACAATACCCGCAGCATCCTGCCCACGGTGTTGCAACACCGTTAACGCGTCATAAATCGACTGGTTGACCGGTGTAAAACCGGCGATACCGACAATACCGCACATGGTGTCTTTTCCTCATCAGCGCTACCGCAGCGATAAATGCTGCGGCAAAAAACTTGACGTGCTTTGCAGGTAGTCAAAAAACCACCTGATAATATAACTGAACTGCGGGATTAACTGGGACTGCTTCCAGTCATCACTTTGTGAAAAACCGGTGAACGTATCCAGAAAGAATAGCAGTGCGGAAACGATCAGCACCCCGCGCAGCGCACCAAAACAGATGCCCAGAACGCGATCGGTGCCGGATAATCCGGTACGTTCAACCAGTGAACTAATCACATAGTTGACGATAGCTCCCACAATCAACGTTGCAATAAACAGAATGGCAATCGCAATGCCGTTACGCACCAGCTCATCATCAAAACGGGTGAAGTAGACCGCGAGGTAAGCGTAGTAATGACTGGCAACAAAAAAAGCACATCCCCAGGTTACTAACGACAGCGCTTCGCGAACAAACCCCCGGATCAGGCTAACCAGAGCCGAAAATCCGATGATGCCAATAATGACGTAATCAACCCAAACCATGAACTATCCTAATAATGAACGATGCTACCGATAAGCCGCTACGTCATCCTGTTCGCGGCGCATTCTAACAGAAAAAGAAAACGTTTGCGTAGCGTATTTCCGCCGATTTCATCGATAGATAATCAGGCGAAAAAACCGACAACACGTCATGCCTGATTCTATTAACTCTCGGCATCTCAAAACTCACAACAGGCATCTTAAAACAGCTGCGGGGCAACGTATCACTGATGTGAACCTCATCCCCGCTGCCTGCTTTTGCTTATTTACGTGGCCGACGGCGAACTATCCGTCACGTAATCATCACGCTCGACGACCGTTAACGAACGGAATGTGCTCGCACCTGCCCGCTTAGCCCGCTGAGCTGTTTCAACTCGCCCAGTGAAGACTCTAGCTTCTGCTTCGATGCATCCGGCCCCACGTAAATACGGGTGATCTCGCCTGAAACCGGCGTTGATGGCACGGTATACGCGCGGTAGCCAGAGAGACGAAGCTTAGCGACAATTTCGTTCACCTTATCGGCGTTTTTCAGCGCACCAAGCTGCACAATATAGGCCTGCCCGACAGGCGCTTGCGGCGTCGGCTGTGTTTCAGGCTTCACTTCCGGCTTGGGTTCCGGTTTAGGCTCTGGCTTCGGTTTCACTTCTGGCTTCACCTCAGGCTTTGGCTGAGGCTTCGGTGTTACCGGCACTGGCGTCTGAACCGGCGGACGTTCAACCACCACTGGCGGTGCCGTCATGGCTGGCGTATTCGTGCCAGAATGGGACGATGGCGGCGTCTGCGTCGTGGTTTCAGATCCTGTCGTTGTAGATGATGCAGACGATCTCGCTTCAGCGGCTTCGGCTTCCGCACTGTTTTGCATCGCCGCTTCCGCCCCTTCCGGCGGTTGACTCGGCAGCGACGGGTTCAGCGCAGGCAGCGCTTCCATCTCATTGCTGTCACCCGGTTTAGGGATCAGCGGAATCGATGCAAACTCGTCTTCGTAGTGCTTTTTCTTGCCGTCCAGCAGGCCGGGTAAGACGATCACGCCCAGCGCGACCAGAATAACCGTACCGACCAGTCGATTCTGAAATTTACTCGCCATTCGCCTTCTCCTCATCCAGCGCTTCCATCACATGCGCTACCGTATGAAAAGATCCACACACAATGACGATATCCTGCTCCGTCGCCTCGGACATTGCTTGCTGCCAAGCGGCAACGACATTGGAGAACGATTGGCTGCGCGTCAGGTGCTCGGCAATCTGCTGCGCCGTGGCACCACGCGGCCCTTCCAGCGGTGCGCAATACCACTCATCCACTGACGGCGTTAAGTGGGCCAACGTACCGGCGATGTCTTTATCCGACAGCATGCCGACGACAGCTCGCACTTTTCCAGTTTTCGGCAGCGCGGCCAAACGGTTTGCCAGATACGCCGCCGCATGAGGGTTGTGTGCAACATCAAGAATCAATCGCGGTGACGCCTGCACGGTCTGAAAACGACCGGGTAATGCGGCGTGCTGCAAGCCTTGTCGAATCGCCTCTTCACTCACGTTGAGTGAAGAATAGTGCAATGCAGCCAGTGCCGTGGCGGCATTGGCTAATGGGACGTTGGGCAACGGCAGCCGTGACAACTCGCGCTGTTTATCCTGCCAGCTCCACGTCTCACGCTGAACGGAATATTCCCAGTCGCGACCACGACGGCGCAGCTGTGCACCTTTCTCTGCGGCAACATCGGCAATCGTGCCCGGCATATCCGGTTCACCAACGACGGCAGGTCTACCCTGTCGGAAGATCCCGGCTTTCTCGCGGCCAATGCTTTCCCGATCGTTACCTAGCCAGTCGGTATGGTCGATAGCAATACTGGTTACCACGGATACATCCGCATCCACAATATTGGTGGCATCCAGACGCCCGCCTAGCCCCACTTCCAGAATGACGACATCCAGATTCGCCTGCTTGAAGAGTTGCAGTGCCGACAGCGTACCGAATTCAAAATAGGTGAGCGATACCGCCCCTCTCCCTGCTTCGATATCCGCAAACGCCTGCGTATGCTGTGCTTCAGGCAATTCTTTGCCCTGGATACGCACTCGCTCGGTATAGCGAACAAGATGGGGAGAACTGTACACGCCTACCCGTAGCCCGGCGGCTAACAGAATGGATTCCAGCGTACAGCAGGTCGTTCCTTTGCCGTTTGTCCCCGCGACAGTGAAAATCGTGGCGGCAGGCTGGAGCAGTTGGAGATGTTCAGCAACCTGCTTAACGCGCTCCAGGCCTAGATCAATGGCCTGAGCGTGCAGGTGCTCAAGATAATGAAGCCACGTGACCAAAGGTGACGTGGCTTGAGGTATTTGAAGAGTATCCATGAGTCCCGTTCACTAGCTTACGGTTCATTGCGGGCAGAGCGTGCATGCTACTCGGTCGAGAACGACGTGGTCGAGCACCACACGTCCTGCCCATCATGTCAATTATGCGTCATCCTGTGATGATTCAGACGGCGCATCGCTGCGGATTTCCACATCATCGTTGCCCGGTTCTGGATGGTTCGTCAGTTTGGCAAGAATCGTGGCCAGCTTGTAGCGCATTTCCGGACGACGAACGATCATATCGATCGCCCCTTTCTCAATCAGGAATTCGCTGCGCTGGAAGCCCGGCGGCAGTTTTTCACGCACGGTTTGTTCGATAACGCGTGGACCAGCAAAACCGATCAGCGCTTTCGGCTCGGCAATATTCAGGTCACCCAGCATCGCCAGACTTGCGGAAACACCACCCATGGTTGGGTCAGTCAGCACAGAAATGTAAGGCAAGCCGCGATCGCGCATTTTTGCCAATGCTGCACTAGTTTTCGCCATTTGCATCAGCGACATCAGCGCTTCCTGCATACGCGCACCGCCACTGGCGGAGAAGCACACCAGCGGACAACCGTCTTCCAACGACTGCTCAACGGCACGCACAAAGCGCGCACCCACAACAGACGCCATTGAACCGCCCATGAAAGAGAACTCAAATGACGCGACGACAATCGGCATGCCGTATAGCGTGCCTTTCATCACAACCAGCGCATCTTTCTCATCGGACTGTTTCTGTGCAGAAACCAGACGATCTTTATATTTTTTGGAATCCCGGAATTTCAGGACATCCTTCGGCTCCAGTTCGCTTCCCAGTTCGACAGTGTTTTCTTTATCCAGAAAAGCCTGTAGACGGGCACGCGCGGAAAGGCGCATATGGTGATCGCACTTCGGGCAGACACCCAGATTGCGCTCCAACTCGGCACGATAAAGAACCTGGCCGCAGCTATCACATTTTGTCCAGACCCCTTCAGGGATGTTCGCTTTACGGGTCGGTGTGATATTGCTTTTGTTAAGAATTCGTTCAATCCAGCTCATTGATAACCTTTCTGCTTGAACCTGGCAAATGCCAGTCCGCTGTTCATGTTATTCCCTGACAACATTGCCAATGAAAAAATGCCTGAGACGCACGACAATCGCGGTACAAAGGCATCGGCACCAAGGATGTTCCCAAGAACAGACCATAAATGCTGCCCATTAAACCATAACGTTCCGGTACTGTGGATAAAAAACTGGTCAAACCGGATGTTAAAATACTTCACTTATTTCACATTGCCGCGCGAGGCCGCTCTACGGTGACGGGCAATCTCAATAATGCCCGGCAGGATAGAGAGAAAAATAATTGCAACAATCAGTAATTTCAGATTTTCCTGCACCACCGGCAAATCGCCAAACAGGTAGCCCGCATAGGTAAACGACAACACCCACAGCAGCGCACCAATGACATTATAGGCTGCAAAATGCCGATAGCTCATGTGCCCCATCCCGGCGACAAACGGCGCAAATGTTCTCACAATCGGGACAAAGCGCGCCAGAATTATTGTCTTACCACCGTGACGCTCGTAAAACGCATGCGTTTTATCCAGATAGCTGCGGCGGAAAATCTTTGAGTTCGGGTTGCTAAACAGCTTCTCACCGAACAGTCGTCCAATAGTGTAGTTCACTGCATCACCCGTAATCGCAGCAACGATCATCAGGAATACCATCGTGTGTACATTCAGATCGTTCGACGGCAACGCCGCCAGCGCCCCTGCGACAAACAGCAGCGAATCTCCCGGCAGAAACGGCGTCACCACCAGCCCGGTCTCACAGAACAGAATCAGGAACAAAATGGCATAAATCCAGACACCATATTGCGCCACCAGTTCCGCCAGGTGAACGTCAATGTGCAGAATAAAATCAATAATAAACTGTATAAATTCCATCACAACTTCTTCTCCCAAAGTCTCTATCGAACGCACGCGGTCGATATACGCAAGGCAGCCGCACTCTCCGTGTTGCCTTGCGTATAGCACGCTGAATAGCCTCGTCCTTAATACGCATCGCACCCTACCTTTGGCCTACGGCCATCTGGCAGCGTGCAACAGGTAAAAAACGCACTCGTTACAACAAAAAACGTCAATCCGCTAAAAAGAGCGGCCCCATCGTAGGCCGCGGCAAAGCAAAACGCGCGGATAATCTACCGCCACCAAATACAGCCCTTCGGCTCTGGCCGTTGCGCCAGCCAGCGTACGATCTTTGGCCGCCAGCAGCTCGGCAATCCACGACTCTGGGCGATTGCCACAGCCGACATCCATCAGGCTACCAACGATATTACGCACCATATGATGAACGAACGCATTGGCCTTAATATCTACCACGATATAGTCACCGTGACGTGTAACCTTTAAATGATTTACATAGCGCCATGGCGTGCGTGACTGGCACTGCACTGCACGAAAAGAGGTGAAATCATTCTCCCCCAACAGGCATTGCCCGGCTCGCTCCATGCGTTCTACGTCTAACGGGTGATAAAAGTGCGTCATGCCGCGCGAAAGCACCGCAGGACGATAGCGGTGATTGTAGATGACATAGCGGTAGCGACGTGCCGTGGCGCTGAAGCGCGCATGGAAATCCTCATCTACCGTTTTCACCCAGCGCACCGCGATATCCGGCGGTAAATTTGCATTCACGCCCATCGTCCAGGCAGCATCTTTTCGGATCGCGTGCGTGGTGAAATGCACCACCTGCCCGGTGCCGTGAACGCCAGCATCGGTTCGCCCGGCGCAAAACACCTCTATCGGTTCATCCGCGACTTTGCTCAGCGCCTTTTCAAGACAGGCCTGCACGCTAGCGACATCAATCTGACGCTGCCAGCCATAATAGAGGCTGCCGTCGTACTCAATGCCTAGCGCGATTTTCAGCGGGGCGCGTTCGTTTTCCGCAGCGGCATCGGCCTGAGTAGCCTCTGCCTGAGTGGTTTCCGACATTACCCGAGATACTCCTGCACCAGGCATTCTGCCGTTTCCACCGCCATCAACGCGCCGCCAAAACGAGCGTTATCGGCGACCGACCAGAATTGCAGTAGCTCAGGAATACCGTAATCATTACGCAGACAGCCGACGCTCAGGTGCCCGTTACCGGACGCATCGCCAACCTGCGTCGGGTAATCCTGCTCGTCGCTTACCTCAATATTCCCAGCATTGAGCAGTTCATCGCGCGCTTCTTCCGCAGACAGCGGACGCAGTGATTCAAGATGAACAACCTGCGCGTGACCATAGAACACAGGAGACTGAATGCAGGTCACTGAAATCGGTAATCCGTCATCCTGCAAGACTTTACGCACCTGATCGACCAGCGCGCGTTCTTCGCGCACGCTGCCCGCATCATCGGGCAGTAAAGGCAACAGGTTGAATGCCAGCTGTTTCGGGAAAAGCCCGGCCTCAGGCGGAACACCATTCAGCAGACGCGCACTTTGCCCGGCCAGATCGTCTATCGCCGCTTTACCGAGTGCGGAAACGGACAGCATATTGACGACATGCAGGCGTGAGAGCCCAGCCGCATCGGTCAACGGCTTAATCGCCGTCAGCAGTTGGCTGGTCAGGCTGTCAGCCACCGCGACAATATTGCGGTTACGATAATCTGCCAGCGTATGCGTATTCACGCCAGGCACCACCAGCGGGACATCCGGCTCCAGCGCAAACAGACCGCTGCTGTCGATAACCAGACAGCCCGCGTCCCCCGCGTCTTCCGCATAGCGGGCGCTGACGTCCTGACCAGCAACAAAAAACGCCAGCTGCGCCTGTGACCAGTCAAAATCAGCCACATCGGTGACCAGGCAGGATTTGCCGTTAAAACGTATGGTTTCACCCGCGCTACGTTCACTGGCCAGCGGATACAGTTCACCCACCGGGAATTCGCGTTCCTGCAATAATTCCAGTAACGCCGTGCCTACTGCGCCCGTTGCGCCCAGCAGAGCAATATTCCAGCCGTCAGACATTTGGTTCTCTCCCAAATTTT
This sequence comes from Pectobacterium polaris, assembly GCF_002307355.1. Lineage (NCBI taxonomy): Bacteria > Pseudomonadati > Pseudomonadota > Gammaproteobacteria > Enterobacterales > Pectobacteriaceae > Pectobacterium > Pectobacterium polaris. The sequence continues at coordinate 4,365,511 of NZ_CP017481.1, forward strand.
GAATGAAACACAAATCATGAATGGAACTGACAGACGATAGCGACACCGTCTGTCAGTTCATGAATAAATAACTGTCTATTAATGAATAAATAGTATGCTTATGCGACGCATCCGCCAGCGGAGAACCTCAGCGGTGCTCCGTTAACGTGCATCCCGCACTGACGCCGTGAACCCCAGCGCGTTCAGGCAATCTGCGCTATCAGCATCAGCGCAGATAACATGGAGTGACGACCATTCGCGTCGTTCCTGATAATGTTTGCGCAGGCGATCGAACTCGCCTTCCTGATGCGCAACGTGGCGCAACAACGCATCGTCCCGGCGCACATCATACACCAGATGCACCAGACGTTTTAGCAGCGCCTCATCCAGCGGCGCAGTCAATGTCACTTCGGCATACTCTGGTGCAGGCAAAAGCGACGAAAGTGCGACCTGCTGCGGGGTTCCGATAAACTCGCTCCACGCCTCAAACACCTGCGTGGTGCCGCGCGCTTTCCCTTCCAGCGTATAGCCAGCGATATGCGCCGTGCCGATGTCTACCCGCGCCAGCAGATCGGTCGATAACGCGGGTTCTGGCTCCCATACGTCAAGAATGACGCTGAGTTTTTTACCTTGTTGCAGCGCCTCAAGCAGTGCAGCATTGTCCACCACCGGGCCACGACAGGCGTTAATCAGAATACGTCCGTCCGCAAACGCGTTCAGTACGGCGGCATCAACCAGATGGTGAGTACGGTACGGTCCATCAAGATACAGCGGCGTATGCAGCGTTAGAATGTCGGCATCACGCACCAGCGTGTCGAGCGGCAGGAAATCCCCCGCCTCACCGCGATCGGCACGCGGCGGATCGCACAGCAGCGTGTTAACGCCCCAGGCTTTCAGACGCGCATCCAGACGTCTGCCAACGTTGCCCACGCCGACAATCCCTACGGTTTTATCACGCAGTTGGAAACCATCACGCTCGGCCAGCATCAGCAAAGAAGAAAATACGTATTCCACTACCGCGATGGCATTGCAGCCTGGGGCAGCAGAAAACGCGATCCCGTTGGCGTTAAGCCAGGTGTCATCAACATGGTCGGTGCCTGCTGTCGCGCTGCCGACAAATTTTACCGCCGAACCAGCCACTAAATCCGCGTTCACCTTCGTGACCGAGCGCACCATCAACGCATCCGCGTCCGCCAGCAGATCGCGCGGCAAAGGACGTCCCGGTACGGCCTGCACTTCCCCCAGACGGCTAAATAGCTCGCGGGCATACGGCATATTCTCATCAACCAGAATCTTCATTGTCTTCTCCGACATCGGTAGCCAGCCAAAAAAAGCGGGGAGATATTTTGCCACCGAATGGGGCAGAAACCCAAGGCAATTACGACGCGATATCTTTCCGTTATCGGTTCGCACCCATGAGGATCTGACAAGATGGTTGCTATAGAAAGCCGACGCCATACAAGGTTGATAGTCGTCACATGGCTCTGTTATGTTGTTTGCCATTGCCGCACTTGCCCCATTTTTATCGACCAGACAGGCAATTGGTGCGTTTTTCGTCTGGTCTGTTATGAGAAACCCAACGTTGAACGCCCTCTTTCCTACCATTGCCGTCCTGATCTGGTCAGTTAACGTCATCGTCAACAAGCTCTCTGCAAGCGTTATTGACCCAGCCGCTATCTCGTTTTATCGCTGGCTGCTGGCGTTCCTCGTCATGACGCCGTTCATGCTGCCAACCCTTCGTCAGCACGCGGCGACCATTCGTCAACACGCCTGGAAACTGCTGGTGTTGGGTCTGCTTGGTATGGTGTTGTACCAAAGTCTGGCCTATTACGCGGCGCACTCGATCAGCGCCGTGATGATGGGGATCATGGGGTCACTCGTGCCGCTACTCACCGTCCTGCTCAGCATTCCGCTGCTGCGCCTGGCTCCCACGCTGGGCGTGCTGCTCGGTAGCCTGCTGTCGCTGGTCGGGATTGTCTGGCTGATCGGTGAGGGACATCCCGAACAAATTCTGGCGCAGGGCATCGGCCCCGGTGAACTCATGATGTTTTGTGCGTCGTTGTCCTATGCACTCTATGGCGTGCTGACCAAACGCTGGAGCATCCCGTTGCCCAACTGGGTGTCGCTCTATGTGCAAATTGCCTTTGGCGTAGTCGTGCTGATTCCGAATTTCCTGCTGACGGACAATGTGCAGCTCAATGCTGAAAATCTGCCGCTGGTGATTTTCGCTGGCATCATGGCCTCAATCCTTGCGCCTTTTCTGTGGATTCAGGGGGTTATGCGCCTCGGAGCCAGCAAAGCTTCCATCTTTATGAATCTGACGCCGATCTTTACGGCGATGATCGCAATTGGCTTTTTGCACGAGCCTTTGCATCATTATCATCTGGTTGGCGGTGGCATCACGCTACTCGGCGTGATCCTCGCCCAGCGTTTGCGCATCCCGCTAGCGCGTAGCTCATCAGCCCCCCCATGAGATTAGTGCCGTTTTAGGCGACGTCTGACTATCGGCCGTCACGGGAGATTGCTATGATTCAACTCAATCATGACGGCAGTGAGGATAACCGATATGCAACCTGTAAGTGGCCCAGGTGCCCCGCTGCCCGGCGAACGCTCGGTTACGCCAACCACCACATCGTCAACCTCTACTTCATCCGCTAACGTCGCAGGTTCCTCCAACGGCGATCGCCCGCTGACGCTGGCGCAGCGTACGACGTTAGAAAATCTGGTGCTTAGAGTTGCCGCACTGACAACGTCAAAGGCAGCGGAGGTCTGGACAACGGTAAAACAGGGATTAGGGCTGGCAGAAAATAATGAACTGCTGTCCCGCCATTACCAGCCTGCCGAGCAGATACTTCAGACGCGTTTAACGCAGGCACAAGATAGCGGTGGACGTCAGCAGTTGCTTCAGCGTCTGACGGATATGCTGTCTCAGGGAAATAATCGTCAGGCGGTCAGCAATTTCATCCAGCAACAGTTCGGTAGCACTACGCTAAGCGCGCTGAATAAAACGCAGCTACAGCAGGTTGTTACGCTGCTGCAAAACGGGCAAATCCCGCAATCAACGGCATCAGCCACAGCATCGCAAACCACTCAGGCCGCCAACTCGCCCGATCGTCCGCTCTCTCCTGCGGAACAACGCGGCTTGAATCAGTTAGTCACCCGCTTAGCGACCATGACCGGGGAACAGCCTGCAAGAGTGCTGAACAATCTGATGATGATGCAGAATCTTAGCCCGGGTGACGCCATCCCGTTAAAACATCTGCCGCTGATCACGCAGTTCCTGCAAGCTCAAGTTGAGCTACAACAGACGCAGACGCTGTTGCGCGCCACCCCACCAGCGCAGCAGGGAACACCGACCCATGCAGGCGCGACAGGCGCTGCGCCAGAACCGCTGACAGCCAACACCACCAATACGGCTAACGCGAATTCGTCATCCACAGCGAATCTATCATCACAGCCGCTATCGGCACAGAACACGCTGCTTTCCCCGAATCTCGCGCCGTTGCAGGCTCTGCTGCAACAGCCTATGACCGCACAGGAACAGCACTTATTGATGGATTACACGCAGAATCGCTTCAATATCGGATTGCAAACCCCGCTGACGCCGATGCAGGTTAGCGATCTGCTGACATTCCTGTTTACGCAGCGCATTCAGCGTTCACAGGAAACGGACTGGACCACGACTTCACAATTGCTGCATCCGCTGTTTAACCCGCTGATTGCGTCATTGCCGCTCAGTTGGCAATCCCTGTTCCATAAGCCGATGTTTTTGGTGATTGTCAGCACCTGCGTGGCCGCATTTTTGCTCTGGGTATTGATCTAGCGTCAATACCGCTCATGACTATCGCTGACTGACTATCATCAAACAAACCCGCGCCAACAAAAAACCCCGCGGCTTGCGCCAGCGGGGTTTTCTTTATTTCAATGAGAACGTTTCAATGAGAATGTTTGACTGATAAACCGATTATTTATCGAGTTTTCTCATGACCAGCGTCGCATTCGTACCACCGAAACCGAAGCTGTTAGACATCACCGTAGTCAGTTTACGTTCCGTCGGTTCAGTCACGATGTTCAGGCCAGCAGCCTGCTCGTCCAGATTTTCCACGTTGATACTCGGTGCAACGAAACTGTGTTCCAGCATCAGCAGTGAGTAAATGGCTTCCTGAACGCCAGCCGCGCCCAGAGAGTGACCAGTCATCGCTTTGGTCGCAGAAATAGCTGGCGAGTTGTCGCCAAACACTTCACGAATCGCACCCAGTTCCTTCACATCGCCAACCGGCGTAGAAGTACCGTGAGAGTTCAGGTAATCGATCGGCGTATCCACACCGTGCATCGCCATCTTCATACAGCGAACGGCACCTTCACCTGATGGGGCTACCATATCCGCGCCGTCAGACGTCGCGCCGTAGCCGACTACTTCCGCGTAGATGTGTGCGCCACGCGCCAGTGCGTGTTCCAGTTCTTCTACGACGACCATACCGCCACCGCCTGCAATGACGAAGCCATCACGGCCGGCGTCATAGGTACGGGACGCTTTTTCTGGCGTCTCATTGTATTTGGTCGACAGTGCGCCCATCGCATCAAATTCACAGGCCAGTTCCCAGCACAGCTCTTCCGCGCCGCCAGCGAACACGATGTCCTGTTTGCCCATCTGGATTTGCTCAACCGCGTTACCGATGCAGTGTGCAGAGGTCGCACAGGCAGAGCTGATGGAGTAGTTCACGCCGTGAATTTTGAATGGCGTTGCCAGACACGCGGATACCGCAGAACCCATGGATTTGGTTACCACATAAGGGCCAACGGCTTTCAGACCGCGCGGGCTACGCATCGCGTCAGCACCGAATACCTGATAGCGCGCAGAACCGCCGGAACCGGCAATCAGGCCAACGCGTGGGTTATTCTGATAAACCTCATCAGACAGCCCAGAATCTTGAATCGCCTGCTCCATGGATAAGTAGGCATAGATCGATGCATCACTCATAAAACGCACAATTTTGCGGTCGATGAGGCCAGTGGTGTCCAGTTTGACATTCCCCCAGACGTGACTACGCATGCCGGAATCTTTCAGCTCTTGAGAGAAAGTAATGCCCGAGCGGCCTTCTCGCAATGATGCCAGAACTTCCTGCTGGTTATTACCGATGCTTGATACGATCCCTAGGCCAGTAATCACTGCACGTTTCATTTAATACCTCTTCTTCCACTTATAGAGTTTGGGATTTCGCTTCGCACTTTAGCGTACAGTTGTAAGCTGAACAAGTCCGATCAGCCAAACTATCGCGAAATCATTGCTAAATTTGCGCCACAATATTCAGCCCGATAGAATCTCATCATCACTTGAATAATGAGCTTTTTGTCGTGACCAACCTCCCCATCCAACACGCGTCGTTAAGTTGGAACGCTCAGGGTACACCTGTATCGCAACAGTTTGATGACGTCTATTTTTCGAATCAGGATGGGTTGGCAGAAACCCGTTATGTGTTTTTAAAGGGCAATCAGTTTCCTGAGCGTTTCGCCACGCACCCGCGCGCAGCCTGCGTGATAGCGGAAACAGGCTTTGGCACTGGCCTGAACTTTCTGACGCTGTGGCAGGCTTTTGCCGACTTTCGTCAACAACAGCCACAGGCGACCTTGCGACACCTGCATTTCATTAGCTTCGAGAAATTCCCTCTGCGTCGGCATGATTTGGCTGCCGCACACGCACAGTGGCCGGAGCTGGCCGCATTCGCAGATGAACTACGTGAGCAATGGCCGCTAGCGCTGCCGGGCTGTCATCGTCTGATTCTGGCGCAAGGCACTATCACGCTCGATCTGTGGTTCGGTGACGTTAACGTCTTACTGCCTGAGCTGGATGAGACTCAGAATCATCAGGTCGACGCCTGGTTTCTGGACGGCTTCGCGCCTTCCAAGAACCCGGATATGTGGACAGATAACCTGTTTCAGGCAATGGCTCGTCTGTGCCGTAAAGAAGGTACGTTCGCCACCTTTACCGCCGCAGGATTTGTGCGTCGCGGTCTGCAACAGGCGGGGTTTCAGGTCAGTAAAGTCAAAGGATTCGGGCAGAAGCGTGAGATGCTGAGCGGCATTCTTCCCGACACGCTTCCCGTCACCTCGCCGACGCCGTGGTATTCGCGCCCTGCCGCCAGCACGACTGACGATATTGCGATTATCGGCGGCGGCATCGCCAGTGTGCTCACTGCACTGGCTCTGCAACGGCGCGGTGCAAACGTCACGCTCTACTGCGCGGAAGCACAGCCTGCTACGGGCGCATCCGGCAATCGTCAGGGGGCGCTGTATCCTCTGCTGAATAACCGGCACGATGCCGTGTCCCGCTTTTTCTCTCTCGCCTTTGACTTTGCCCACCGCAGCTATACCGCGCTGGCACAGCAGGGTTTGGCGTTTGAGCATCAGTGGTGCGGCGTCAGCCAGCTCGCCTGGGATGAAAAAAGTGCGCGTAAAATCGAGCAGATTCTGCAAGGCGAATGGCCGGAAGCGCTGGTCGTCAGCGTAGATGCGCAGCAACTGGAAAATCAGAGCGGCCTGAATCCCGGCGTAAACGGCATCACTTATCCTGACGGCGGCTGGCTGTGCCCAGCAGAACTGACAGCTTCTGCACTGAAGCAGGCAGAGCAGAACGGTCTGTCGGTACAGATGAGTACTACCGTTTCCGCATTAGACAAAACGGACGGCGGCTGGGCGCTCACCCTGAGTACTGGCAAGCAGGTAAACCATGCGGTCGTGGTGCTGGCAAATGGTCATCACATTACCGACTGGCCACAGACCTCCCACTTACCTGCTTATGCCGTGCGCGGGCAGGTCAGCCATGTTCCGACCAACCCGGTGCTAGGGCAGCTCAAACAGGTTCTATGCTACGACGGCTATCTGACACCGGTGAGTCCGCAGCATCAGACGCACTGCATCGGGGCGAGCTATTTACGGGGTGAAACACACTGTGATTATCGAGAAAACGAGCAGCAAGACAACCGCCAACGGCTGCTGAATTGTTTGCCTGACGCAGACTGGGCGAAAACGGTCGATGTCAGCGATGCGCAGGCGCGTCAGGGCGTCCGCTGCGCGCTGCGCGACCATTTGCCGCTATTAGGCGCGGTGCCAGACTATGAACAAACGCTAACCGAGTATGAAGACCGACTGCATCCTCAACACCGTACCGACGCGGTGCCAAACGCACCCTATTGGCAGGATCTGTTTATTATCGGTGCGTTAGGCTCACGCGGCCTGTGCTCTGCTCCACTCGCAGCAGAAATTTTGGCCTCACAGATGTATGGCGAACCGCTACCGCTGGACCGCGATACGCTCGCCGCACTCAACCCAAATCGTTTCTGGATAAGAAAACTGCTGAAAGGTAAACCCGTAGCTCAGGATTAATAAACTATCTCTTCACAGACAAACGGCCTCTTGTGCACAAATGCCACGACTTGTAATAGTTTTTGCCAGAATCCGGCTTAAAAAATTATGCAGCGGTGAGCTTGGCCGCCGAGTGAGCGACAGGACGTCGCGAAAACCAGTGCCGCGTCGGGAACGCGTCACTGGTGGCTCGATTAGCGGTCATGAACACCGATGGCACCGCGAAGCGGCATAATTTAGCCGGGAGCCTGGGTTCGCAGGGCGGCGGCGACTGAGCGCCATGCGTCGGGCGCATATACGGTATCGCATATGAATAGCAGCAGTGTGGCGCACGAAACTGTCTCTGAGTCTGCATAGGAATGTAACTGAGAGACAGTGAGTAGGGAGCGGTCATAACGAGTTCGGCTAAACTCATTCTAAACAATTCAAGCTAGTGGGTACTATTCTGCGCCTGCTGGAACAGACGTTCCCACATCCCGTTAACCAGTACCTGATCCGGTGGTGACAGCTCACCGTTTTTGATGGCGTTATTAATGCTGTCGCTAACGCGCAGATGCAGTGCTTCAAGCGTGTGTTCTCCATGCTCTTCCGCTTCTGCCACCGACACCGTCAGATGACCACGCAAATAGCCGCCGGCAAACAGTTCATCGTCGCTGGCATGCTCTACCATGTCATCAATCAGCGCCAGAATGCGCGTTTCAAATTCTGCGATCATTTCTTATCCTCAAATTTTTGCGGTTCCCGCGCATCACAGATCGGCTGGATACGGGAAGCTCGCCGCCGTCAGCGGTGGCGTATTGTAAAACGATTGTAATGCACGAATAAAGCTGGCCGGACGCGCGGGAATCCCCTCTTCCAGATACTGCATCACTTGTGCATGCACGCGCCGCTGGAAATCAATACGGTCCGGCTCGCAGTCGCCGTTCAGGTTGTCGCAGCTGACGTTAAACGGAAAGCCTGCGGCGACACAGAACAGCCAGTCGAAGGCCTGCGGTTTGATTTCCACCACTTCAAACTGGCTTTGCGTCGAGGCATCGCGGCCATCTGGGCAGTACCAGTAGCCGAAATCGACCTGCAAGCGCCGCTGGGCACCCGCAATGCACCAGTGAGAAATCTCGTGTAGCGCGCTGGCATAAAAACCGTGGGCAAACACAATCCGGTGATACGGAATATCATCATCCGCTGGCAGATAAATCGGCTCATCATCGCCTTTTACCAGACGGGTATTGTATTCATCGCCAAAGCAATCATTAAAAATATCAATCAGCTGTTGATAATGGTGCGTCGTTGTCATGTTATCTGTTGTTATCATAATTTGTTGTTATAAAAACTGTCCCAGCCAAACGGCAATTTCGTGCCCGTGGCTGTCATAAATCAGCTTGCTGCTCATAATGGCGGAAACCAGCACCAGCATAGGACGAATCAGCTTTTGCCCTTTCGTCATCACCATTTTGGCCCCCAGCCGCGCACCGAGGATTTGCCCGATCAGCATGACGCCGCCGACCACCCAGACCACTTTTCCGCCGAGCATAAAAAACAGCAGCCCGCCGAAGTTGGAGGTAAAATTCAGGATTTTGGCATGCGCCGTCGCTTTTGCCAGATTGAAACCATACAGAGTGACAAAGGCCAGCGCGTAAAACGATCCGGCACCGGGGCCGAAGAAACCGTCATAAAAACCGACACAACTGCCTGCCACAATCGCAAACGGAAGTGGCGACAGACGACGCTGCCGATCTTCATCGCCGATTTTTGGCGTTAATAAAAAGTAGAGACCGATGCCAATAATCAGTAATGGCAGCAGTTGGCGCAGAAAATCAGCATTGATCTGCTGGATCAGCCAGGCACCAAAGGTCGAGCCGACAAACGTCAGCGCAATCGCCAGCTTCTGCTCGCCTAGATTCACCGCACGGCGGCGGATGAAATACAGGCTGGCGGAAAAGGATCCGCCGACGGCCTGAAGTTTATTCGTTGCCAGCGCCTGCGCCGGGGATAAACCCGCCGCCAGCAAGGCAGGGATCGTCAATAAGCCGCCCCCGCCCGCAATCGAATCAATGAACCCTGCCAATGCCCCGACAAAAAACAGTACGGCCAGCATTTCTGGCCCAAGAACTAACCAGTCCATAATTATTTTTTATCTCGCGACATAGTTATCTGTTATCTCGCATAGTGACTCGTTATCTCGCGGCAAAATGTCTGTCGAGCAGTGCCTGACAAGATGGAGGCAACGGCGGCGGCGTGGTTTTTTCCGGGGCTTCGGTACTCGGCTGTTTTGGCTGGAACCAGCTGGTTAACTCGGCACCGCACCCGTCACCGACAGGTGGTTCGTCCTGATCCTGACACTCAAGGCTGTCCGCCGGGCAGCGCAGGCGCACATGCATATGTGCACGGTGTGCAAACCAAGGGCGAACTTTGCGCAGCCAGTCACGATCGTGACCCGCTTCAACACACAGCTGTTTTTTAATCGCCGGATTAACGAAGATGCGCGTTACGTCGCTATCCAGCGCAGCGGTTTTGATCAGGGTGGTGATTTCCGGTCGCCAAACGCGCGGATTAACGTTCAGTCCGCTGGCGTTAACCAAGTCGATAGGCTGCGGCTTCAGCAACTGCTGCTCGCTCCAACGCTGTCTGGGCAATTGCAGCCAGATGTCGACATCCAGCCCGGATTGGTGACTGGCGTGGCCGCTGCTGAAACGTCCACCGACAGGCATGCCCATATCCCCCACCAGCACATTACCGGAGGTCGTACGCTTAACCTCGTTGCTCAGGCGGTGAATAAACGCCAGAAGATCGGGGTGACCGAAATAGCGGCGCTGATCGACGCGCATCACCTGATAATCCAGCGACTGCAATGGCAGCGGCTGGGCACCGATGATACAGCCATTGGAAAAACTACCAATTGACTGTGACGTACCCGCGACCGGATGCGTTATCTCCTGCCAGGGCGTTTTCGCCCATGCGACATTCGACAACAACGGCGCGCTCAGTGCCAGCGCGAGAACCCCGATTAACCCTTGTTTCATTATTTTTTACCAGCGAGGTACCTGACTGTTCACATCCCCACACTGTGCGCGTTGGCGCAGCAGGTGATCCATTAACACAATCGCCATCATGGCTTCGGCAATCGGCACCGCGCGAATACCCACACACGGATCGTGACGCCCACGCGTAACCATTTCAGTCGCTTCACCCTGACGGTTGATCGTTTTCCCCGGCACCATAATGCTGGAGGTCGGCTTCAACGCCAGATGCGCAACGATATTCTGACCGCTGCTGATCCCGCCCAAGATGCCGCCAGCGTGATTGCTTTGGAAACCGTCCGGCGTGATTTCATCTCGGTTTTCGCTGCCACGCTTGGTGACAACCGCAAAGCCATCGCCAATTTCGACGCCTTTTACGGCGTTGATGCTCATCAGTGCGTGAGCCAAGTCAGCATCCAGACGGTCAAAGACCGGCTCGCCTAATCCGACAGGCACCGATTCCGCCACGACGCTGACCTTCGCCCCGATGGAATCGCCTTCTTTTTTCAGCGCCCGCATCAGTTCATCCAGGGCTTCCAGCTTGTCGATATCCGGGCAGAAGAACGGGTTTTGCTCAACCTGTTCCCAATCTTTCAGCTCGCAGGTGACATCGCCGATCTGCGACAGATAGCCACGTATCTTCACACCATGTTGCTGTTGCAGGTATTTCTTCGCAATCGCACCCGCGGCAACGCGCATCGCCGTTTCACGCGCGGAAGAGCGGCCACCACCACGGTAATCACGTTGACCGTATTTTTGCTCATAGGTGTAATCGGCATGGCCGGGGCGAAAGACGTCTTTAATCGCACCGTAATCCTGAGAACGCTGGTCGGTATTTTCAATCAACAGGCCAATACTGGTCCCTGTTGTCACGCCTTCAAAAACGCCGGACAGAATCTTGACCTGATCGAGTTCGCGGCGCTGCGTCGTATAACGGGAGGTCCCCGGACGACGGCGATCCAAATCGTGTTGCAGATCCGCTTCCGTTAGCGGGATGCCCGGCGGTACGCCGTCAACAATACATCCCAGAGCAATACCGTGGGATTCACCAAATGTAGTGACGCGGAAAAATTGCCCAATACTGTTGCCTGCCATCACAACTCCTTCGCATGTGTTCTGTTTCTGCCTTACCGTCTAAACGGTAAGGCGAATAAATATCGTTATGACCGTTTAATCACGGCTGCTGACAGAGGTCGTTGAGCGGGAGTAACGGATAGATCGTAAAGACGCTGCAAGTACATCCCTGTAAGCTCGGATTGCGCAGATATGAATCTCATCCCTGAGATTCACCCTTGCAGGGCCGTCGCAAGCGACGTTCAAAAACGCTCCTGACGTTTTTGTCCCTGGCGCAAACGCTTTACTCTTCTATTCCGTTACTTCCGCCCCCACTTCGCAAATAGGTTTATCAACTATCCTAATCACGGTAAGCGCTAAAGTGCGCTTTGCAATCGACCAGCTGTGATTGCGTTAGCATAAACACGCCGTCACCGCCGTTATCAAATTCCAGCCAGGTGAACGGGATTTCTGGGTATTGATCGATCAGGTGCACCATGCTGTTGCCCACTTCGCAAATCAGCACGCCGTCGTCGCTCAGATAATCTGGCGCACAGGCCAGAATACGACGCACCAGATCCAGACCGTCGTTACCCGCCGCCAGCCCCAGTTCAGGCTCAAAACGGAATTCCTGCGGCAGATCGAACATATCTTCTTCATCCACGTACGGTGGATTAGTCACGATTAAATCATAGCGAATCGCCGGTAAATCGCGGAACAGATCAGAGCGAATCGGCGTCACGCGGTATTCCAGACCGTGCTGCTGAATATTTTGCTCGGTTACCGCCAGCGCATCGTTGGAGATATCGACCGCATCGACTTCCGCTTCTGGGAACGCCTGAGCGCAGGCAATAGCAATACAGCCGCTGCCCGTGCACAGATCCAGAATATGGTTTGGCGTTTTTGGCAGTTGCTCATCAAAATAGTTGTTGATCAGCTCACCGATAGGAGAGCGCGGCACCAGCACGCGTTCATCCACGTAGAATTCCAGGCCGCAGAACCAGGCCTTGTTGGTCAGATAGGCAACCGGGATACGCTCATTGACGCGGCGAATCACGCGTTCAACAATGCGCTGCCGTTCGCTGGTGATCAGACGGGACGTGTACATATCTTCAGGAATATCGAACGGCAGATACAGGCTAGGCAATACCAGCTGTATGGCTTCATCCCAGGGATTATCCGTCCCGTGGCCGTAATAGACGTTGGCTGCGTTAAACCGGCTAACAGCCCAGCGCAACATATCCTGAATGGTATGAAGTTCACTGACGGCCTCATCGACGAAAATTTTGTCCAAGGGTGTCCTCCGCAGACAGTTCTGAATGGGAAATTGGCGCTTAGTTTGCCATGAAGCCCGCGACAAATCAGCAGATATAACCGACTGAACGCGCCCCGATACAGACTTTTATTTAGCGACAGCGGGGAGACAAGGTAAACTGATCGAATGTTGACGCAAGATGAATGAAACATGAGTAATAAATTTTCGCTGAATGACGACGAATTACAGCTTTTTCGCACGTCAATCACTGGCACAAAAAAATTGCGTCAGGATACCTATACCCATAAACCGCTGCGCAAAAAACCGGGCGAATTACCCGCCAAACGGGCATTACAGGAGCAGGTTGATGCCAGTTTCTATTTTTCGGATGAATTTCAGCCACAGCTGGATGCAGAAGGCCCGACGCGCTATATCCGTCCGGGTGCTAGCCCCTATGAATTGAAGAAGCTTCGACGAGGAGATTATTCACCGGAGCTGTTTCTGGATTTGCATGGCCTGACGCAGCTTCAGGCGAAGCAGGAATTGGGCGCGCTGCTAGCGGCCTGTCGGCGGGAGTATGTTTACTGCGCCTGTGTGATGCACGGGCACGGCAAACATATACTTAAGCAACAAACGCCACTCTGGCTGGCACAGCACCCTGACGTGCTGGCTTTTCATCAGGCACCGAAAGAATTTGGTGGGAGTGCCGCGCTGCTGGTGTTGGTGGCGTTGGAAGCCCCTTCGCTTGAATAAGCTCATCCTTCTTCAAAAAACGATGAGGCGTGTAAGTTCATTACACGCCTCATACCGTATGAATTCAGGAATGTGGAGTTAGTCGTATCAGGATTTCGCGTTCAGTTGGGCCGGGCTGACTTGCCAGTGCAGAACGCCATGACCGGATTCCGCTTCCACTTTCACGCAGGCAATAGCAGATGTAGCGAACATCGGCGCAGTTTCATTCTGGCATAATTCAGCAACCAGATAGCCCACCAGCGGCAGATGCGACACAACCAGTACCGCCCCCACGCCTTCTCTCGCCAGCGTTTGCAGATAATAGCTGACAAGCTGGGCGTCACCACCGGGCGTCAGCTCATTCAGGCAATCCGCTTCTTCCGGCAACGGCAGCGCTTTTTTCACCACCTCGAGCGTTTGCTGGGCGCGCAAATAAGGGCTCACCAGAACGCGCTCAATATCGATATTTTGCTCATTCAACCAACACGCCATCTGGCGGGATTCATCACGACCAGCGTCGCTCAACGGCCGGACGGCATCACTCGCTGCATCAAGTACCGCATCACCATGACGCATTATCAACACTTGCATATTACACCGCTATGTTAATGAAATATATGATATATCCTCATACTTAGTGCTGTATGAGCATTGGCTTCTCTGCCATTTTGGCATACCTGCAATGTAAGCCATATAAGGTATATACCCTAAATCACTCAAGTATGACGGGTATAACCGCTTTATTGCTGTAGGTTACCTGAGTTTCTCGCTATGTAAACTCACCTGAGGTCAGGTTTAGGTAGAAAACGTCATCATACTTGCTTCCCAACCACAGACTACCCACTGAGATCTGCCGTGAATGCAACCCAATACTGTTATAACATTAACCATTCTGAAAACGCGTTGTTAGCACATCTATCGCTAATGGGTCAGTAATTGTAATGTATCAGCAAAGTTATGAGACTCGTCCACTCTCATTTCTCATCATTAATTACATGATAAATAAAAAATTTATAGATATACGGCAGAATCTACCCACTCGAAATACATAACCATATCTTTATAATGGTCATTATGATCGCTTACAATAAAATCAAAAAATAGGATACAGAATTCAACAATGAACAAAAAATCAGCATAAAACACTGATAAAATCAAAAATGTCGATTTCTTGCACTTTTTTAACGCATATCAATTTTTGCGACATTGTTAAACAACCACTCTGGTTCTATCTTTATCTTAAATAGATCTTTTTTTACTATTCGTTTTTTATAAACAAGGTCATTACACAGAATATAACGCCATATAATTAAAATAGATTGCTCTTCTATTTATGGACGAATGTGCAATTCAGGATAAAGCTCGAAGAACGTCTCTGTTATTTATATGCCCGCAATTATTCACGCCACGGAAGATAAAATTAGTCATACGTTTTCTTTATAGCATTACCTTCACCATACGGAACGTACTGAAAGTAGTAGCGATATATTTCAGTAGTGCGACATTTTAGTGTCAGTGGTTCTGCCAATCAGGAAAGAGAATAAACGCTCTGTATTTTCCCGGTCGGTTAATCTATGCCATATAAATATCCGTACTGATTAAAACGACTCGTTATGATTACTTTGGTAATAGTCATTCTTGACGAGCTGTTTTCACGAAAATCAATGTGCTGTCGTGAAAACACATTCGATGAAAATAAGTGAGAGGCATATAAAGGAATCATTATGAATTCTAAACGTATAGCATTACCTATTCTGGCCACACTATTTACCACATTCGGCCTATCCCCCACCGCAAGCAGCGTGACGATTAGTGGTCAGATCCCTGTATCACTGACGATTACTTCCGCCTGCACAGTCAACAACGGGGGAGGCGCAGGCACTACATGGGGAACAATCAACTTTGGCTCTCATTCCGATCTGACAGCCAGTATTGACTCTCAGGTTACCAGTGTCTCGGGCAACGGGATTACCGTCAGTTGCTCTGTTGGCACACCGGCGACGTTGTACATCGGTGCGGGTGCAAACGCCACCGCCTCGCTACGCCGCTTAGCGCCGGGCACAGGAGCCTACAACGTCCCTTACCGTTTATACAGTGATTCAACCCGCACGACCGAAATCACACTCAGTACTACAACCGGCATTGCCATTGTTGCAACGGGCAACCCACAGCCGGTTCCGGTGTATGCCCGTATCCTGCCGTCAGATCAGACCGTGCTATCGCCCACCGCAGGGGCTTATACCGACACCGTCACTGCCACGATCGAATGGTAATTTTTTACAGGCTGGCATGTTCGCATGCCAGCCTCTTTAGGGTCATTGATCCACAAGAAAAGGAGCCGTTATGTCACTACATCTCATACGCGATTCCGCGTTGACTACCTACGCCCTGCCGTTCTGTCTGGCTTTGGGCGTTTCCCGTGCGGCTATTCAGGCTC
This sequence comes from Pectobacterium polaris, assembly GCF_002307355.1. Lineage (NCBI taxonomy): Bacteria > Pseudomonadati > Pseudomonadota > Gammaproteobacteria > Enterobacterales > Pectobacteriaceae > Pectobacterium > Pectobacterium polaris. The sequence goes on from NZ_CP017481.1 coordinate 4,381,346, forward strand.
GATAGCCGCGGGTATTGCGATGCGTTTTCCATCGGCATTGATTTTCTCGTTCCTGCTGTCTGGTTCCATCGTTCCCACGGTGGCGATGGCGCTCACCGTGAGCAGCACATTCGATGTCACCGCAACGATACAAAAAGGCTGTGTATTTGGCACCAGCACAGCAAGCAGCCAGCCCAATATGGGAACGCTTAACTTTGGGACGCGCAGCGCCACGGCGACCAACGTGGATGTCGCCAGCACCAGCGGCGGGGGGTCGATTATCGCCACCTGTACACCTGGCACTAACGCCATCATTGAACTGGGCTACGGTACCAATGGCGGCAGCAGCGCGCAGCGTTATCTGAAGAACGCGGCCGGGACACGCCTGTTGGCCTACCAGCTTTACCGCGATGCGGCACGCACACAGGTCTGGGGAACGGGAAGTCTGGCGCTCAGCATTGTCTCTTTTCCCGCCACAACCCAGACCTACACCGTTTACGCCCGCTATTTTGGCGGCACGCCTCTGCCTCCTGCGGGGGTTTATACCGATAACGTGACCGTCAGCCTGACTTATTAAAAACACAACAGGGTGAACACAGGATGAAAAGGAAAATGACGTTTTTTATTCGGGCAATGTTTTTTTTATTAAGCGGTTTCAGCGCATTTTGCTTTGCCGCCAGTTCTATTCTCGTTTGGCCGATTTATCAGGTCATTGAGTCCGATGAGAACAGCTCAGCGCTCTGGTTGGAAAATAAAGGCACTGCGCCCGTTGGCTTACAAATTCGTATTGTGTCCTGGAAGCAAATAGATTTTCAGGATCGTTATGCCGAGCAAAGTAACGTGATTGCCACACCGCCGTTCATGACGCTGGAGCCGGGCAAGCGCAATATGATACGCCTGATTCGCGTCAACCCTGCCCCCGCCAATACCGAACAGGCTTACCGCATCATCGTTGATGAAATCTCCGCGCCCTACCAACAAGATGCACCACAGATGGGGCTGCAATTCCAGATGCGCTATCTGCTGCCGCTGTTTCTTGATGGTGCAGGCATTTGGACACATAGTCGCCCGGACAAACGACGCGCCACCGCCGAGCCTACGCTGCCCGTGCTCAGTTGGCGAGTTAGCGCAGTTGGGGGGAAAAACTATCTTTATGTCCGCAATCGTGGCGTCGTCCATGCCCGCTTAAGCAACGTTTATTGGTCAGCCGACCAAAGCGGGAAAGGAAGCCGGATAAAGGTAACCGACGGCTTTTTAGGCTATGTGCTACCGGGACAAGAGATGCGCTGGCCGCTGCCTGCGGGCGTATCCACACCGGGTGCAGCAATGCAGCTCTTCACCAGCCTGATCGATATCACCGACCCCATTTTGATAAAACGCGAATGATGGGTCGATTAACGACAGCGGCGTGTTTATTGACCGTACCGCTAGGATGAGGTCAGGCATGAAGAGTAAAACAGGTATGTTCCCCCTGCTCATCTATGCCCCGTTTACGCTGTTTTATTCTGCGACGATTCTCGCGGAAGACTATACCGATCTTCCCCCGCCCCCCAGCGCCATGCCCTCACTCAGCGAATCCGTTTACTATTTAACGATTTCCGTCAACGGGCAGAGCGATAATCTGGTCGTGCCTGTCACGTATCGTGAGGGAAACTATTATGTGGATGCAGCAACACTGCGTTCGAATCATGTCCGTCTATCGGAGCAAAGCGTGGGGCTGGTGAATGTCAGCGCCCTGCCAGAAGTCACCGCCGATTACGATCAGGCCATACAGCAGCTAAAAATCACCGTGCCTACACTCTGGCTACCCGAGCAATCTGTTGAAGGCGGCGGGCAGGACATGATGCGCTTTCCCGCCCGCAGCAGCCCTGGGTTATTGTTCAACTATAACCTTTATTACACCTCACCCCGCGGCAATTCAGACTCACTCAACAGTTGGATGGAACAGCGTTTTTTTAGCCCTTACGGTACCTTATCCAATACGGGGGTCTACTATTTCACCTCGGGCAGCGATACCGCACAGCAAGATGGCTATCAGCGTTTCGATACCTATTGGCGCTATAACGATAACGAACGCATGCTCACCTATCAGGTTGGTGACCTGATTAGCAACTCGCTGACGTGGAGCAACTCGGTGCGTATGGGCGGTCTGCGCGTCGCCCGCAATTTCGGCCTTCGCCCGGATATCGTCACCTATCCGATGTTGCAATATACCGGTACGGCCGCCGTGCCCAGCACGCTTGATCTGTTTATCAACGGGTATAAAGCAAACAGCACCAGCCTGAATGCTGGCCCCTTCACCCTCACGAATACGCCTTACCTGAACGGCGCAGGGGAAGCCACCGTCATTACCACTGACGCTCAGGGGCGGCAGATTTCTACCACGATCCCGTTTTACGTCTCCAACGCATTGTTAAGAGAGGGGTTAAGCGATTTCGATCTGTCCGTTGGCGTGTTACGTCAGGACTATGGCATAAAGAATAATGCCTACACTGACGATCCTGCTGTCAGCGGCATCTATCGCTATGGGTTGACCAATAAGCTGACCGTGTCAGTGCATGGCGAAGCCGTACAGGATCTCTATCTGCTCGGTGCAGGAGCCGATTTTACCCTTGGCCGCTGGGGCACCCTGAGTTCGTCCTACAGTCAGAGCGAAAAGGAAGCCACCGGACACCAGTACACCACGGGCTACTCTTACTACGCTTCCGCGTTTGGCCTGAATGTTCAACATGCCAAACGCAGTGAGGAATACCGCGATTTAACGGCCGTACTCGCAGAAGGCCGCCTCAGCCGAGAAAGCTATCAGGCAACGCTCAGCAGCCAGCTGTTCGGCGAAGGCAACGGTTCATTCGGCGTGGGTTATTTCGATATCCGCGCGTACGATTCCACCCGTACTCGCCTGCTGAACTTCTCTTTCAGCCGTCAGGTCTGGCAAGACAGCTCTATTTATCTCGCCTTTAACAAAGCGCTGGGAGAAAACGGCTACAGCGCCCAGATCCAGTTCGTGATGCCTTTTGGTACAAACGGCAGCATCAATGCCGGCGTTCAGCGCGACAACAATGGCGATTATTCACCGCGTGTCGGGGTGAACCGTACCGCCCCGACAGAAGGTGGATTAGGCTGGAATGCGGCCTATGGCGCGGGGGAAAATCCTTATCACCAAGGCTCGCTGAACTGGCGCGGCCCTTATGCCATGGTTGCTGGTGGTACGTATGGCAATGAAGGAAACACCACGCAATGGGGTGAACTGAGTGGCTCGCTGATCTACATGAACGGGGGGCTTTTCGCCAGTAACCGTATCAACGATGCTTTTATTGTGGTCGATACCGAGGGATACCCTGACGTCCCGGTAAAATATGAAAACCAGTTAGTAGGAAAAACCAACAAACGCGGTCATTTGCTTGTGCCGTGGGTCGTGTCCAATTACCCCGCGAAAGTGGAAATCGACACACTACAACTGCCAGCCAACGTCACCACGCCACAGGTGGAATCGCGCGTGGCGGTCAAAGAAGGCAGCGGCACCATCGTTACGTTCCCCGTTCATGCTGTGCGATCCGCCAACATTAAGCTACGCAATACGGATGGCAACTCACTCACCATCGGCACTTGGATAACAAACGAGGTCAGCGGGGACACCACCATCAGCGGCTACGATGGCCTGGTCTATTTCACCAATCTGGGAACCTCGAACCGCTTACGCTTTAAACAAGAAGACGGGCGGCTTTGCCGAGTGGAATTTTCACTGCCGGAATCACAAACCATGATGGCGACCATCGGCCCGCTTACCTGCCAGACTGACTCAAAAGGATAAAACGATGCTGACCCCGATACCGAAAATCCAGCACTTCTTCCCTGCCAACCGGCGAGCTGCCCGTTGGCTACGTCTGGCCTTCCTGTCGATGGCGCTGTATTACGCGCCCTTTAGCTACGCCGCCTGCACGACGCCACCGAGTTCCACTACGCTGGGGCCTTATGCCTCTTCCGTTGTCGGCGTTAACGGGACACCCCAGATCGTGACATCAGGCAGTGGATTCCGCTGTACAGGGAGTGTGTTGAGTTTAGCCAGTACCAATACGATTACCGTCACAATACTCGATGACAGTAACCCCAGCGATACCGCCATGCGGATGCGCAGAGGGGCGAGCACAGACTACGTTCCCTATAGTCTGTGTATCGATTCTAGCTGCGGGACGCTCTATAACATCGGTTCAACTTACACCTGGTCTCGGACTACGTTTCTGGGCATCTTAGGTCTGTTCAATTCAGCGGATGGCTCCATACCGATCTATATCCGCACCAGTATCGGCAACAACGTTGCCGCTGGAACCTATACCGATACGGTGACCATCAAGTGGGATTATCGACTTTGTTCGCTGGGGGCATTAGGTCTTTGCGTTTACGAACAGGGAACAACCACCTCAACCCTCAATATCACCATGAACATCACCAATGATTGCCAGATCACCAGCGCGCCGAATATCAGTTTTGGTACGGCGGCGTTCCCTGCCGATTTTGCGGCGGTCAACAATAACCTCGGCGTTCGCTGTACGCTGCTGGGTGCCTATACCGTCAAGCTGGTCAGTACCCACCCCGACGATGCCAACTGGCGTAGAATGACGGCCACCGTCGGCGGCACGCCTTACTATTTGCAATATCAGCTCTACCGCACGGGGAACATCGCCTGGACCGAGACTAACGATTACAGCGGGGCGGGGACGGGGATCACACAGAATATCCCATATACCGCCCGAATTAACGCCAGTCAGGCCAGCAAGCCGGAGGGCGCGTATAAAGATACCGTCACGATTAACGTCACGATCAACTAGCGCGCTGGTCTTCATCGGTTGGCGGATAAAACGTCCGCCGACCTTCCCGCATCGCGAGTAGACGTTCACACGGCGCGAACCGATCGCCATACTGTTGTTGCAACACCAGCAGCGTTTTCACTACCGTTTCCACTCCCAGACGATCCATATAGTGGAACGGCCCGCCGAGGAAAGGGGGAAGCCAATGCCAAATACCGCGCCGATATCGCCATCGCGGGCACACTGGATCACCCCTTCATCCAGACAACGCGCGGCCTCATTCAGCATCATCATCACAGCACGCTGGCTGATGAGCGCGGGGTCGATATGGGCCTTCGGTGTCACATCCAGCAGCGGATAAACCGAGCTGTCTACCTCTCTGCCCGCGTGCCAGAAACGGCGCGTTTTATTGTACCGATAGAACCCTTTCCCATTCTTGCGCCCTTTGCGCCCATCTTTCAGGATCGCATCAAACGCTGGCGGGGAGGTAAAGCGCTTGCCCAGTTCTTCACTCAGCACTGGCACAATTTTGGTCGCGACATCAATACCGACTTCATCAAGCAGCGCAAGCGGGCCGACGGGGAAGCCAAAACGCACCAGCGCATAGTCAATCGATTCGATCGGCTCCCCTTCCAGCAGGCAATAAGCGGCTTCGTTGATATAAGGCGCTAATATGCGGTTCACATAAAAACCGGCGCTGTCGCCCACGACAATCGCGGTTTTCCCCTGCTTTCTCGCCAGAGCCACCGTCGTTGCGACCGTCTCTGCGCTGGTGTGAGCGTGGGGAATAACCTCAACCAGCGGCATTTTATCCACCGGGCTAAAGTAGTGCAGACCCACAACCTGCTGCGGGCGGCGGGCGCCCTCTGCGATCTGGTGGATCGGCAGCGAGGACGTATTCGACGCAAAAATCGTGTGCGGTGCAGCATGATCTTCAATCTCCGCCACCATTTGCCGTTTCAGCGCCAGATCTTCAAAAACGGCCTCAATGACGATATCCGCATGTTCAAAACCACGATAGTCCGTACTACCGGAAATCAACGTCATCAGCCGCTGGCGCTCCGTCGGCTTCATCCGCTTACTCTGAACGCGCTTGGTCAGCAGCTCCCAGTTGTACTTCAGCGCATGGTTAATGCCCTGTTCATTGATATCTTTAATACGCACCGGCAACTGCCCGCGCGTCGTCGTCACGCTGGCAATCCCACCGCCCATCAGCCCACCGCCGAGAATACCGACGCGGTGGATCGGCTTCGCTTCAGAAGCCGCACCGGAGGTTTTCTTTAATGCATTGGAGGCAAAGAACAGATGGCGTAGCGCGGCCGATTCCGGCGTCATCACCAGTTTTCCGAACGCTTTCGCCTCATGCCGATACCCTTCCTCACGGCCTTTTTCTATGCCACGCCGCACCACCTGAATGATTTTTTCCGTGGCCGGATAGTTGCCGTGTGTTTTCGCACGCGTTTTGCGTTTCACCATTTTGAACAGCACATGGCGAATACCCGGACTGCTCAGCAAACGCGAACGCCAGCCCAGCGGCACCGCTTTGCGTTTTCCTTTTTTGAGAATCTCGACCGCCGTCTCCAGCAGAATATCGTGCGGGACAGCTTCATCAACCAGCCCCTGTCGTAGTGCCTGACTCGCACGGAGGTGTCGACCCGTCAGAATGAGATCCAGCGTGCTATCCAGACCAATTAACCGTGGCAAACGCTGTGTTCCGCCTGAACCGGGAAGAAGGCCAAGCTGCACTTCCGGTAACCCCAGCACCGTTTTTTCATCCAGCGAGCAGACGCGATAGTCGCAGGCCAATGCCAGCTCCAGCCCACCGCCCAGACAGGCACCGTGTATCGCGGCCACCACAGGGAACGGCAGCGCGGCCACCTGATCGAACGTTTCCTGCCCTTGCTTCGCCAGATTTTCTGCCTGTTCGGCGCTGCTGCACTGGTTCAACATGGTGATATCCGCACCGGCGATAAACGAATCAGGCTTGGCGGAAATAAAAATCAGCCCTCTGAGCGTCGCATGCTGCCGCGCCTGCTCGAAGACCGAAAGAATCTGTTCTGCAAATTCGCTCTTTAGCGTGTTCACCTTCTCACCGGGAACATCAATGCAAATAACACCGATATTGTCCGGCCGAATGGTGAGGGAAAAAGCAGTCGGGCTTTCTGTTACGGGCGCTGTTCTTTCCGTTGCAGATGATGTTTTTTCCGTTGCAGACGATGTTGTCACGGAGAAAGGCTGTTGATCGTTCATGGCGTCACCTCCAGTACCATTGCCGCACCCAGCCCGCCAGCCGCACAAGCGGTGGTTAATCCCAGCCCGCCGCCGCGACGACGCAGTTCATTCAGCGTTTGGGTAATCATCCTCGCCCCGGTGGCGGCAAAGGGGTGCCCATAGGCAATGGATCCCCCCAGCACATTAAATTTGTCGCGATCCACTTCGCCCAGCGCGGCGTTTCTGCCTAATTGATTCCGAGCGAACTCATCGCTGGCAAACAGTTTGAGATTTGCCAACGTCTGGGCTGCAAAGGCTTCGTGCATATCAATGAGTGTGAGATCGGCCAGCGTCACACCGGCCCTTGCCAACGCCAGCGGGGAGGCATAAGCCGGCCCCAACAACATATCACGCTGCACGCCGATGGCGCTGAATGCATAGCTGCGCAGATAGCCTAGCGGCGTGAGCCCCAGACTTTTGGCCTTGGATTCACTCATCATCAGCACCGCCGCCGCGCCATCCGTTAACGGCGTACTGTTCGCCGCCGTGACCGTACCGTGTCGGCGATCGAACGCCGGGCGTAAGCGGGAATACTGATCCAGTGCGGAATCATGGCGCACGTTGTTATCTTCACTCAGCGCCTTGTCATAAGGTGGGACGTAAGCCGTCATGACTTCATCGCGCAGCACGCCGGATTCCCAGGCCTGAGCCGCCAGCTTGTGCGAGCGGTGCGCCAGTTCATCCTGCTCTTCACGCGTGATGCCGTAGGTTTTTGCCATTTGCTCGGCGGTATCGCCCATGCGCAGCCCGGTGGAATACTCCGCCACGGCGGGCGCAACCGGCAGCAGATCTTTCGGGCGCAGGCCGCTTAACAGTTTCAATTTCTGGCCCAGCGTCCGAGCCTTGTTCATATCCACCAGCGTTCTGGCCAGGGCTTTACTGACACCAATCGGCAGCACAGAAGAGGAATCTGCCCCGCCAGCAATGCCGACTTCCACCGTGCCTGCCATGATGCTTTCCGCCACATTGGCGACCGCCTGAAAGCTGGTAGCACAGGCGCGCGACACGCTGTAGGCATCGGTATGCACACTCATGCCCGTACCGAGCACGATCTCTCTGGCAATATTCGGCGCTTCAGGCATTTGAACCACCTGTCCGAACACCAATAGCTCGATCAATTCAGGATCGATCCCCGTGCGAACCAGTAATTCGCTGGTGACGAGCTTTCCTAATTCGATAGCTGGTACACCATGATAGGCTGTTGCCTGCCGGGCAAATGGGGTGCGTAATCCGCTCACGAACGCAATGCGATCGCCACGGCGGGTTATCAGAGGTAATACCTCGCTCATAAACGCTCCTGTTAACCGAAAATAAAGTACGCGCACAACAGGTCAGACCTGATTTCATTGTTAACCAGATAGTTACATTACGCAAAGCTGCGCAACACAAAAGTGTGAAGAGCATGCGATTGTCAGCCCTGATACCATCAACCTTATGACAAGACTCAGGTGATAAAGATGACTAACGCAACCGAAGAAAGCAGGAACTGGTTTTCCTCAGGTGGAGAGAGCTATGCTCGCTACCGACCGCAATATCCGCCCGAACTGGCAGAATACCTTTCCAGCCTCGCACCAAATACCCAAAACGCGCTGGATGTGGGATGCGGGACTGGGCAGCTTACGCGACAGTTGGCTGAACATTTCGACGCAGTAAAAGGTATCGATCCCAGCGCGAGTCAGCTAGGCAACGCCGTTGCACACCATCGTATCGACTACACATGTTCCCCCGCAGAAAATTTGCCCGGACAGCCACTCTCTTACAGCTTGATTACCGCAGCGCAGGCCGCGCACTGGTTCAAGTTGGACGCGTTTTATCAGGAAGTCCGCAGAGTGGCAGTCCCTCAGGGAATATTGGCTCTCATCAGCTATGGCGTTATGCAGCTTGATGACGATCTGAACGACAGATTTCGTCAGTTTTATTACGAAGAGATTGGCCCGTTTTGGCCTGCTGAACGCCACCTGGTTGACAATGGATATCGAGACATCCCTTTTCCCTTTGATGAAATTGCCGCGCCTCCCCTGAACATCCGCCTTGAATGGCCGCTAGACGCCCTAATTGGCTATATTTCGACCTGGTCTGCCGTCGCCAGTGCCCGAGAAGCAGGGCGAGAGGAAATGCTGTGCCGTTTTTATGAAGACATTGCGACGCTCTGGGGAACGCCGACAACATGCCGACCGATTCTATGGCCGATTAACATGCGCATTGGGAGAATTGAAAAGTGACAACACCACCGACAGGGGTGGATATAAACAGCGAAGGGGAAATAAACAACGAAAGAGAAATAAAGCGAGTCTGGCAGACTTTGCGATAACGCAATGCCTGCCAGAAGGAAGACTTAACGCAGGCCGAGCTGGAAAATCATCGTTTCAGCCTGGCAGCTGAACGTGAAATCAATGTCCAGTTTAACGCCGCCGTCTACGTCTTCCAGCGTGCTGGTGATTTCGCAAGGTTCGGATTCTACCGCACGCGCTTTTTCCGTCAGGGCGGCGAGAGTCGCTTCCGCCTCAGCACGATCGCCGAAAACGTTACTGTAAGACGCCGTGCAATCCGTGTTATCCATGATTGTGCCGACATCGACACAGCAGCAGGCTGCGGTTTCTTCAGCACTGCATTTGTTGATTACGTTCGTCATGCCTATTTCCTCTTAAAACGCGGGAGATATGATCCAGTTCAAATATTTTTATCTTCCTTATATTTTACTCCCTCATCCCGAAGCAGTGCCAGCACTTCATGCTGACCAGTAATTTTAGTGATATCAATCACATTACGGTGTTATACAGCAGTAAAGACTGAGTAATATCTCTTCACACAAATTAACCAAAACGTTAAGCAGATCTAAATTTCGCATCATTTTGGACATATTTTTAACACACCAGCGCAACATTGTCGGATTCCCAACTTATACTTTGGCAACTGGTCTGATTTGTCAGGCTGAGTGCGCCCCCTACAATGCGCGTCCCTTGTTACTTCGTGTAACAAAGTTAAATAACAAGCATATAAAGAGGTTTTGGTCATGAACCAGAAAAACCTGTTCAAACAATCCACAATTGCTGTTGCGGTGGCCCTGTTTTCAGCAAATGTGTCCGCGGCTGGTTTCCAGCTAAATGAATACTCATCATCTGGTCTGGGACGCGCGTTTTCTGGTGAAGGTGCCGTAGCCGATAATGCGACCTCCGGTAGCCGTAACCCGGCGACCATGACCATGTTTGACCGCCCGTCCTTCTCCGGTGGTGTCACCTATATCAACCCAGATATCGATGTTCAGGGGAAAAACTCCCTGACCGGGCAAGATACCAGCGCTAAAAACATCGCACCACATGCTTGGGTACCTAACCTGCATTTCATCATGCCGCTGAATGAACAGTGGGCGATTGGTGCTTCCGCCACCACTAACTATGGTCTGGCGACTAAATTTAATGATAACTATGCAGCAGGTTCTATCGGCGGAGAAACCGACCTGTTGACGTCAAACCTGAACCTGAGCGCCGCGTATCGCCTGAACCAACATTTCAGTTTTGGTTTAGGGGTTAACGCGGTTTATGCCGATGCCAAATTTATCCGACGCGCGGGTGAACTGGCTAATGTTCCTGCCGGTGCGGGTGGCGCTCAGGGTGCAGTTGCTGGCCCGTCTTCAGAGATGGCTCGTCTAGAAGGTAAAGAATGGGGATACGGCTGGAACGCCGGTATTCTGTATGAAGTGGATGAAAATAATCGGCTCGGCCTGACCTATCGTTCCAAAGTCGATATCGATTTCAATGGCGATTACAGTAACCAACGCACCGCTGGACCTGGTGCCCTCAATGGCGCAACAGTGCCGGGTCAGTTAACACTCAATCTGCCAGAAATGTGGGAAGCATCTGCCTACCACCGTGTAGCGCCGAAATGGGCAGTTCACTACAGCCTGACCTACACCAGTTGGAGCCATTTCCAGGAACTGAAAGCGACAGGTAACGGTGGCAACACGCTGTTCCAGAAAGAGGAAGGCTTCCGTGATGCCTACCGTATCGCACTCGGCACCACCTACTATCATGACGATAACTGGACGTTCCGTAGCGGTATCGCGTTTGATGACAGCCCGGTACCAGCCGACAGACGTTCTATCTCTATCCCCGATCAGGACCGTTTCTGGTTGAGCGCAGGCACCACCTACGCCTTCAATAAAGACGCGTCTGTGGATGTTGGCGTGTCTTACATGCATGGTAAGCAAGTTGATATCAGCGAACCGATCTCTGATAGAGCAGGTTCTCCAAGTTACAACTTCAGCTCCAAAGGTAAAGCCTGGCTGTACGGCGTGAACTTTAACTATGCGTTCTAAATAAAGAATGGCGTTCTAAGTAACGTACGAGTTTATAAATAAAGCACACGTTCTCATTGCTACCAGTCAGAACGTGATAAAGCAGGTAAGGCAACTTACCTGCTTTTTTATTGCCTGTATCTACCAGACGAAAAGGCACAAAAAAGGCCGCTTTCGCGGCCTTGCATCGTTATTTCCAGCTAACCCCGATTACTCAGGCTTAACCTCAATATAGTCCAGGTCCAGCGTGCTGCTGGTATAGCTGCGGATTTTATTGGTCATTTCAATATTACCGTCCAGCTTCTGACCATAAGATGGAATGATCTCTTTCAGTTTGCCCTGCCATTCTGGCGTCGCAACTTTATCTTTAAACACTTTTTCCAGCAGGCTCAGCATAATCGGCGCGGCGGTAGACGCGCCCGGAGAGGCACCCAGCAGCGCGGCAATCGAGCCATCTTGGGAACTGACAATCTCCGTACCCAGCTTCAGCACGCCGCCTTTGTCATCATCTTTCTTGATAACCTGAACGCGCTGGCCAGCAATCGTCAGTCTCCAGTCTTCTTTCTTCGCGTTCGGGAAGTATTCCTGCAACGAAGCGAAACGATCGTCGTCATCCATCATGACCTGACCAACCAGATACTTCACCAGATCGAAGTTATCCAGACCGACGTGCGTCATCGGCATCACGTTGGAGAACGTCACGGAACCGATCAGATCCCACAGAGAACCATTTTTCAGGAACTTACTGGAGAAGGTGGCAAACGGCCCGAACAGCAGCACTGGCTTACCGTCAAAAATACGGGTATCCAGATGAGGAACGGACATCGGTGGCGCACCGACCGAGGCTTTACCGTAAACTTTCGCCATGTGGCGCTTCACGATTTCCGGGTTTTCTGTCACCAGGAATTCGCCACCAACCGGGAAGCCACCGTACAGATCGGCCTCAGGAATGCCGGATTTCTGCAACAGTTGCAGTGCCGCCCCACCCGCACCGATAAAGACAAACTTCGCCTTAATCACGCTTTCTTTCTCGCCGTTCTTCAGATCGGCGTAAGTCACGCTCCAGCTGTTGTCCGCATTACGTTTGATATCACGCACTTCTGAATTCAGGTGCAGCGCAAAGTTGGGTTTGGTTTTCATTGCACCAACCAACTGACGCGTAATTTCGCCGTAGTTCACGTCGGTGCCGATAGGCATACGAGTCGCTGCAATCTTCTGAGCTGGATCGCGACCTTCCATCACCAACGGCGCCCACTCTTTGATCGTATTAGGATCGTCAGAGAACTCCATGCCACGGTACAGCGTGCTGTGCTGCATCGCGTCATAACGATGTTTCAGGAAGGTTGTGTTCTCGTCACCCCAGACAAAGCTGATGTGCGGCACACTGTTAATGAAGGAGTGCGGATTATTCAGCACGCCGTTTTTCACCTGATAGGACCAAAACTGGCGAGAGACTTCAAACGCTTCGGTAATTTCCAGCGCTTTGCTGATATTGATGGGGCCGTCGGGATTATCCGGCGTGTAGTTGAGTTCCATGAAAGCAGAGTGACCCGTACCGGCATTATTCCAGCCGTTAGAGCTCTCTTCCGCCACGTTATCCATCCGCTCAACCATGTCGATAGACCAGTCTGGTTGCAGCTCCTGTAAATACACGCCCAGCGTAGAGCTCATAATGCCCCCGCCGATCAGTACCACATCCGTTGTCTTCTCTGTCGTTTTAGCATCTTCAGCCATCACCAGTGGGGCGTTAACCACCACGCTGAGGCAGAAGAACATAGCAAGTAGTTTTTTCATGCTTATATCTCTATTTTTATAAGTGCAGGTAAATAGAATTCCGGGCATTCATTAACACACGGCCACGCCATCATCAGTAAAAGGCATCATTCTTATGACCTTTTTGTTAATAACCTTGCTAACAAAAAAATCAGCGTGCAGACACATTTCAACCATGATGGACATCGGTACGGGTTAACGACGTAGCATTATTGTTATCTGGCGGGAGGAAATAAATTTTAGTAAGTAAATAAATGAACAACAATGCCATAACTTTTAAGAAACAAACCACAGAATCATCATGGTAAAAGTAAGTTTAGCAGTGTTTTATAAAAGCAAAAGGCACCCGCAGGTGCCTGTAAAATGAGCGATGTGACGCAACACTATTTCGCTGAATCGATCTCGTCGAGCGAGTCTTCAATCGCTGCCGCATTTGGGTTCGTCTGCGGGGTGAGTTTTCCATCACTGGCAAGGAAATCATGCCGTTGGAAATAGGCTTCACGCACCATCAGATAAGGATCGGAAGAGTTACTCAGCAGCCCGTCAGAATCCAACAGCTGTGCTCGTGTTTCCAGCCCTTCGATAGCCCATTTACCCGCGGACATCCAGAACGTCAGATAGCTCAGCATCGGATACAGCGTATCCACTACGCCACCGCCGTCTTCACGAGGTGTCACGCTACCGTAGCCAGGAACGACCAGATAAGGCCCGTAGCCCACGTCATAATGGCCTAATGTGCTACCAAAGCGGCGAGACTCTTCTTTCGCCAGTTTCGGGTTCGCCATTGAGGCCACGTCAATCAGGCCGCCCATCCCGAGCAAGGTATTCAGGAAGAAACGGTTAAAGTGAATCATCGCTTTATACGGCTTGCCTTCAACGAAGTAGTTCACCATCGTTGCAGGTTCTTCCAGGTTACTGAAGAAGTTCCCCAGTCCGTTACGCGCGGGCGTCGGCACATAATCGCGCCAGGCCACAGCAGCAGGACGCACCAGATAAGGATCCAGAACGTCATAGTTAAAACTGAACATGGTACGGTTAAAGCCTTCAAGCGGATCAGAACGTCCTTCTTGAGCTCGATCCCCGGAACTGGCGCAGCCGATCAGTAACACGCTGGCAAACACCACCCCACTCAGGCGGTAATTCATATCTGTTCTCCCTGATTTATAGTGTGCTATACCCGCGACCGAAAATGGGTATTCCCAGTATCAGCCCCAGCCTATCAGGCTGAGCGACAAGGACGGGATATCGGCCAACAGTGTAACATTTTATCGCTCCATCGCTACGTTGGCTTACGCATTACTGCATTTTCAGAGGTTTGCCATTTTTCTTATGGGGACAACACGCAGCATCGTTGCGACACGCGCTCCAGCGTGGGCGACAGCACGGTATTCCCTTGTTCCCCTCACAGCTTAGCACCGCCAGCCTAAATCAGTGAGTCACGCAACGCCCCATGTTGTAAAAACTGACTACGCTTATCAGCGGGGTTGTCGGTCATTGCCCCTCAGCGTCAGTACCGTTAGCAAGGCACCAACTGGCCCACTCGTCGAGAGAATCGCTATGAACCCACCTCCAGAATCCAGACAAATCCGGCAAGAGAAAGAAAAGGACGTGGCGGTAGAGAGTGAGGAAAGCACGCAGGGAAGAACGATCGATGTAGATGAAGATCACTTGCCTTCCCCCGCCGCCGCAATCCATGAAGAGATTCGTCAGGAAGGGCAAAAGGAGCTGGAACGCGATGCAATGGCGTTACTGTGGTCGGCGATTGCGGCAGGGATCTCCATGGGAACCTCATTCATGGCGGTCGGTATGCTCCACAACCACCTGATTGGCGTGCCCGGCGGCTTTCTGCTGGAGTGCTTCGGTTACACCATCGGCTTTGTGATTGTCATCATGGCACGCCAGCAGCTGTTCACCGAAAACACGGTCACAGCCGTGCTTCCCATCATGCATAAGCCCACGCGCAGCAATTTCTACCTGCTCGGTCGGTTATGGTTTGTCGTGCTGGTTGGCAACCTGATCGGCACAGCCTTGGCCGCCCTCGCCTTTACCTACATGCCCGTTTTTGATGGCGAAACGCGGGAGGCCTTGATCGACATCGCCATGAAGGTCATGAAACACTCACCAACGGAGATGTTCGCCAATGCCGTCGTCTCTGGCTGGATTATTGCCACTATGGTTTGGATGCTGCCGCGTGCCTACTCCGCCAAGCTGTGGATTATCATCATCATGACCTGGATGATTGCTTTCAGTAACCTCACCCACATCGTGGCCGGTGCCTCAGAGATTTTCTATCTGGTGTTCATTGGCCACATCCCCTGGCAGGACTTCATTTGGCCGTTTGCTGTGCCCACGCTGGCGGGGAATATTATCGGCGGCACCTTTATTTTCGCACTCATCAGCCACGCACAAATCCGCAACGACATGAGTCGTTCATCCCACGGAAAACTCCAAAAGGTGCAAGGGAATGAGGAAAAAGAACATCGGCAGAAACGCTGATTGCCGACACTTTGAGCAAACGCACCGTTAAGTGCTTATTCTCAGAGCAAAAATGCGTATAATAGTCGGGCTTCACGTCTCCATAGTTAAATGGATATAACGAGCCCCTCCTAAGGGCTAGTTGCAGGTTCGATTCCTGCTGGGGACACCATCACACCCTCTTACACACTCTCCAAAAGTCTAAAAAACCCTTTAAAAACAACAAGAATACTCAATTCATTGTCTTAGTTAATACCATAAAATCGTGTAGAAGCTATACACACTCAATAGCGGCAACGGCACTTTTTTACTACTCAATTCCAAAGGGAAAAAGGGTGGCGTTTCCGCTATCGGTTTACGGGTGCTGAACAAAGGGAATAGACTAATTTCGAAAGAACTGAAAGTGCTTACGAGCTATTACCCACTGGTTTTCCCCAGCCGAAATGACACCAGAAAGCAGATGAGCGATGCCGCGATTAATAAAGTGATCAAGATGCTTGGGTTATTATCATGGCAGGCTTACCGGTCATGGTTTCCGGCATACAATGAGCACCATTTTGCATGGTGCACGGATATAACAGCGCATGGATTGAAACCCAGTTTGCTGCATGTTGATAAAAATTCCATCCGTGGAACTTATAACCATGCGCAATATTTGGAAGGCCGTAGGAAAATGTTGCAGTGGTATTCTAATCTAATTAATATCACTGAACTTTAGTAAAATTAATTTTTAATAGACATATTACAATATGGATGTGTTAATTGACAATTATTCACATCCCCTTTCCCACCATCTTGCGCTCTGACAATATGGTCATAAGATATAGATTTTTCTGGATCTAAATATCCATTACATATTGGACATTTAATAGCAGACCTCAACGCTGATATTATAAAAACTTGACTTTTGTTATCATCTGAAAAACTTTTGCTACTCGATTTTACATTTCCAGCGACAACCTTTCCCTGTAATCCCGACTCCTCAATAATTACACTTTCAGATAAATCTTCACCTTTACTTAACTTATCAATAAAAATAGAAAGAAGCTCTGAATATTTCTCAACACGTTTTCCACTTACATGCTTTTGCATAATGGTTGCAATTAGATCTTTATCACCAACTAATATATCTTCCAGTTCCTGTCTAACACTTGTGAACTTTTTAAAAAAACCACTATCATTGGCCGAAATTTTTTTCGCAATTAAAGAGACCGTCCCCAAAAACATTGGACTTGAATGCCTACCCGTCGGGCCATAGAAGTATACAGCAGGATGTAAACCTAGACTCCCATTGTCGTTACCTGTTATACGGTTAGCAAGCCTCGTGGCTTTTTGAAGATACTGAACTGTATCATTTCCCGTATCATCATCTATCTGCTCATTAATGGTTCTAGGGTTACCTTGGCTATTTTGGTTCGCTACAAGAATAAAATCAATTAATAATTGTAAGGCTATTCTAACCCCTCTAGAGCCACCTAATGGTAAATCCAAAGTTTTAACTGGCCTTTTTAGATCGGGATCAAACAAGGTTGAGTGAAGTTCTGATGCTGCCTTTTCTATTTTCACAGAATTTTCTGCACTGAATGAAGACCAATACTTGTGCCCTTTTCCTGCCCTTATAACAGCACGAGCAGCAATTGATGTGGGTTTTTTCCTATTTCTAAGTAAAAGTTCCTCAACATCATCTAATGCCGTTCCTTTCATGTTAATATTAAAAAATGAAGTTTCTGCCTTATCAACATCACCTTTTACCCACTGAATAGATAGTCCTCTAGTAAGTATAGTAGATATTTTTGCTCGTTCAGGATCAGAAATATCTTCATCATTTTTCTTTTTATTGAAATCAGCCCAACTCCCAACTTTATAATTAACAAGCTTTCTCGTTTTCTCTGCCGTAGCTTTCTGCTCCTTAGATATTTCCCCACCAAAATATTTTAATGATATTAATCCATCACCATAATCGTCCTCAACCCATGCTCTTAAAACACTTAATCGATGACCACCATCAATAACAAACAAAAATGAACTCGACTTCCAAAGGATTACTGATGGTATAAGATCGCCAGAGACAAAACTTTCAAGTAATGATGTAACTTGCTCAGGAGACCAATGATTTGTCTCTCTTTGAAAATCAGGCTTCCTTAAAATCGCAGTAAAATCGCCCAAATCTCGAACAGATATATTATGAATAGTATCGAATGTTGTATCCTCATCTGGTTTAGATGCAAAATCAGATCTTTTTATCATAGCATCCAAGTTCACAAGATTAGCTTTACTAGCCATTTCAGTATCCTTTTAGAGAAAATTTAATTTTTCCGATTTAATAGATATCGCTCTCAATTATTAAAATTGATAACTGTATGTAAAAATATCAATTCAAAGAATCACGAGAAAAACTTAGAGCATATCTATCACGCTATTTGTTATGCATTCTTCAATTATCATATGCAATGATATATCAACCACACTCTTACAATGCAACTACTACCCATACAAAATAAGCACCCACATGACAAAATCGGCGCTACACCGCACCCGCCTGCGGTTTTCGGATCATAAAAATTTTTCAGTTTTATTTTTCTACAAACTAACCCGCCAGCCCGCGCCGTATCTGGGTTTGTGCACTTCGATGCCAACTGAAATCATTGAAAAGAATTTCAGTTTTTCCACATTTTGTTGCTGCTGAAACCAGCAAAAACTACGCTATTTCTTTGACTTAAAACATGATGTAATTTTTCGTGCTACAAACGACAATATCGTACCAACATCTGCGTGTCTTTGTTGGTACAGCACCTAGCCAACAGGAAATAGTGGTGTGAGCAACAGCGGCAGGGAGTGAAGCAATCGGCAATATGCAGGCGTTTGAGGGTTTCCTGCATAAGAAAGGCACTTATCGTCGTCGGGTTGGGCCGGGAAAGTTATCGACGAGCCTAATTTTGAAGTCAGGGTGAACGTCGACAATTTTAATCTTAAAATCGGGAAAATTATCAACAATTTCCCATTCCCCTGCTCGGTTAGCGAACGCAGTAACTTCTTGTACTCTTAGGTGTTCGTGCGCGCTGACAATCTGCACTCTATAGTCTGGAAACGAATCAACAATTTGAATTCTGCCATAAACCTTAGACACATCGACGGCAAGGGAAAATGGCGAGAAAAGAACAGCACAACAGAGCAGCATTAAACCTAAATACCTCATACTTATTCCCTTGATTTATATATATTCCTGAAGATTATTTGATGATAACTATCTGATTTTGTCAATATAGAGGGGAATACTCACACAACGTTCATCTCACGATACAGAGGGTTATATGGAATGGCGCAATATCACGCTGCGTTTGGCTACGCCGCAAGACGAAGCGTTCCTATTTAAGCTTCGTCGCGCAACGATGGATGAGCATCTTCACAAGGCCGGCGTTATTGCTGATGATTCGGCGCACTGGCAGCGAATCAAATATCATTATAACGACGCTTATATTGTGCTGATGGGATCTGAACGTATTGGGTTATTCAAACGGCACAAAGGTGCCAACGAGTGGACCATTATACAGATCCAGATTTTGCCAACCTATCAGGGTCAAGGGATCGCGGCGTGGCTATTACACACATTCCTGCGGCAGGCAGATGAAGCCAACGTTCCCGTCACTCTGAGTGTTTTGAAAGGCAACAGGGCAATAACGCTCTACCAACGCGTAGGTTTTAAGGTCATTGATAGTGCTGATGGTGCAGTAAAGATGAAACGCAACAGAAAAGATCGTCTGTAGAACATCAACAACAATGTGAATGACAAAGAATATATACGCACAACCATGAATAACCTTATAATATCAAAAGGATTTATTCACTATTTGTAAGGAATGCGTGTTTATTATGAAACGGAGTTATATAAAAAGCGTCGTTTTACCTTTTCTTTTTCTCTCCAGCGCGGCACATGCGCAAGACTTCCCCACTTTTGTGACAGATTTCACCAAGGTGTTGCAAAAAAGTAAACTATCACAAAAAGACTATAACCAATTTATTGAACTCACTGATTCCTATTTTATTCCCGCTAGCTATGGTGTAAACATAGCGAAAAAAGATAAAATAAGTTATAAAAACAATGAAATAATGCCAAAACTGGAATCTGACGCCAGCTTTATCTTTAATGGTTCAAATGGAAAATCGGCCTTTATTTCATTTCTGCAAGAGATAAAAAACCTACCGCCGTCAGAAAAATATTTTGAAAAATCCTACACGGATGCAGGATCGGTCTTCGTCATGAATTACTATACGCTGTCATCAGGCACTATTAATATCCAGATGGACATCGTGTCTCCTCCTGGCCTCAAAGGAATTGTCATCAATATACTTAACGAAAGGGAATCTGAACTTAGACAAGAAGCAGGCGAAGGCGCTTATATTTACCAATTCAAAAAAATAAATGAGACCTATAAGATGGTCAGTGCCAACGCCTATTCATCTTCAGACAAACGAATCTGCATGTCCTGCTAACGTGATTTCAATGGAATTGAAAATGATAAAAATCATAATAAAAACTCTATTATTGATAATGCTTTTATCACACTATGTTAATGCAAATAATCTTGTATGTCGTAGCCCCCTCGTCATTCAATCGTTAATCAAAGAAGATCAAGAGAAAGCACAACCCATCAGCGACCGCGTGTCTTTAGAGACAATTAAAAAAATTGAATTTGAATACGACATCATTATCACAAAACTTAAAACAAAAAATAACCTAAGCTGCGTTGGCAAAGCCAAGATAAAAATCCCATCCGATGTGGCAAATTTTTTAAAGTACTATCCTATTCTGGAGAATGGAGATCCTAAAGCAAAAAGCATTTACCTTCTCAATATCCCTCCCCACAAAAAAAGCGATGAATACATCGCATTAGACCGTGTTTATTATAATGTTCATATTGCTGATAATCAGCAAGAAACCAATATTATGTATCCACACGATGAGTCAGTCTCACGCACACTTTATGGCTTGGCCTGGTTACAAGAAAATGCGGCAAGGCTGGAAGAACAATCACCACGTTTTAAATATATTAAAGCCATTGTCGAATTCAGAGAGGCTGATAGTGCGCTCAATATTTACTGGAGTAACCTGCCCGATTATATTAAAGGGCAACTGAAAGAGGATGCACGACAGTGGATAAAAAATAAAAATAAAAAATGTGGTGCAATAGAAACTATCGCGAATAACAACCGCTCAATGGAAGATCAGGCAAAAATTTATACCTGCCAACAGCAGATGACGAGGGAAAGGCTGGTGCAGCTTGGATTGACTGAAAACAAGGACAAGAAATGAAACAGCTCCTCTATGTTATGATTGGAACTATCCTTACTTGTACGTCAGCGTATGCAAAGGACGACTTTCAATGCAGCGATCCCAACGCGGTTGAAGCCGTTAAAAAAACGTTTGCTGACCGTGCAAAAGAAATGTTCTATAAGTCCCCTTCTCAGTCTGTTGATACTGTAAACGTGATTTACTCTAAAATATCAACTCAGCCACGCTGGGGAAAAGCATTCTCGTGTAGTTTGCGGGCTGAAATTCCCGTAAGTCAGGAAATCGTCGACATCATTCTTAATAAAGATGAATTTTTGTATACAAAAGATGAAATGGGTAAAATTAGCAATAACATTTTTACTAAAACAGGCGAAAAAATAGATAATAGACTCAGCGATAACAAGATCGTCATTCCGTCCTTTGCCTACGACCTCAGTATTCTTGAACATGAAAAGGAAATAAAAGTAGAAAAAAAATCCTATGATGCCCTATCCAAAGCAATTTATGCCGTAGCCTGGCTCAGTGAAAATGCCGAAAAAATCACAAAAACCGCACAAGAGAAAACGCTTGAAAGTGAAAAGGAACAATATCTTTTCTTTTTCACCGATGTATATGGAATATTGGAAGACGCGCCTAAAGACATAAAGAGTAAATTCCATGCTTCTCAAGCAACATGGGTTAAAGAAAGAAATAAAAAATGCGGCAATACCGAATCCTTAGAGACGAATAATCTTTCACTTAAAGAGCAGATTCATGCTTATCGCTGCCATAATGCAACGATGAGTGAACAAATATCCAGTTTAAATCCAGACGAAGGGTGATAGTCACACCGATATTGCTTCAGGCTATTGCCTGCTATCTTAGCAATGGCCTGAATATAAACCTCTCGCCCAGTTTACCCTACTTGGCCCAGCCAAATCGTCAGCGAATCAGCTATCACTCGGCTGTACAGGGCGCTCAAGATAGGTGGACAGCACAATTTTTCGTATCGCGCCGAAACCGCTTGACCCGTTCATGCGCGGCAGGAGCGGAAAGCGCGACCTTTTCCCCCAGTTCGGCATAGCTCAGCGTGGCATCATCAACCAGTTCCCTTAATAAAAAAATACCTCAATGGTATATCGGCGCTATGACCCCCAGGAAGAACAGCGGAAGCCCGCTCGTGGTTTATTTTAGGAAACGAACACCAAGATAATGCCAAGAAATAACTGCATGATAGAATAGCTAAACTGGCATCTAGGATCGTTCCAAAAGCCGATACCTCAACCGGTTGGTGCCAGTTGAAAAATAGGGAGGAGGGTAACGGGGAACACCTTTGTCAAAGTTGAACAATTTACGGAAATGGCTCAGTCTCGACGAGTCAGCGAAATACCTCGAAAGAAAAATTAATGAGCAAGTGGCCATAACAGATATTTTACGTTTTGCTCTGGATGGGCATCTGATTTTATCAGTGAACCTACAGTCACCTAAAATCGCTAAAAAGGTTGAAATAAAAAGAGTAAAAATGGCTGAAACAGCGACGAATGTGGAAGTGTATGTGCGTGAAAATTGGGGAGTGTATATCGGTGAATCATTCTCCCCAGATCGTGAAATAGACTTTGCTATCGCAACAAGCAATGAGATAACAAGCCTGAGTGGGGTCCAAGACACGCCACTGTTAGGTATTGAGCGCTTATTTGCTGAAGAACAATACTGTAAGAGCCTTGGACTCCCCAAGCCATCAAGAAAGCAAGACCTCATTCGAGGTGTAACCATCTCTGCTGGCCCATCGGGTCTTTACCAACTACAGCATTTTATCGACGTTGACGATGAGATTGAGGAGCTTAACCAAGCCGCGGAAGCCGCCGGGGATGCCAATCATCCCGCGTTCGATAGCATTATCGAAATATTCAAAAATCTCAGCACGATTAGCATGTGGGATGCTGATGCCCACATGAGGTATATACCCGTGCCATCCGTGCCAGATGATATCTATTTTGTTGCCCGAACGGCCAACCTGGATAAGTTAGTTGAGGTGCTCAATGCAACTCCAGTAACAAAAACACCAAAACAGTCAAAGAAAACTGAGAATGCTCAAGCCAAGTTTATTAAAAATCTACTCACTGTGATGTATGGCGCAGATGTCGCTGAACATCCAAGAAAACATATCGATGGAAAGATGGCACAAATTAGAACCGATCTGGAGGCAAAAAGCCTTTACTGTCCTAGCGGAGTCACCATCGAAAACTGGCTGTCTGACATAGAATAAATCGTAATATTGCATTTTCTCTTTGTAAGATTACCCCACCAGAGACCTAGCACTGTCAACATTCTCCTGTAGACCGCAACCCCCTACAGGAGATAGTAAATGACTCACCCCTCGATACCTCGTTCCCCTCAACTCACTGCCCCTATCGGGAGCGTCAGCGATATCCATACTGAAGTCCGTGAATCGCAGGAACAGGGGACAGGCAAGTGAAGGAAGGGATCGAAGTAAAGCTGACCATGCTCCGTGGAATTATTGACCTAATGACCAGTTGCGACGATTCAACCGAACTTGAAACCCTCCGCAATGTTGCCTTAACGGCGCTTGTGATCGTGGACGACATCAATGATGAATATTGCCGTGAACAGTTCGACGAGAAGCGAACACAAAGCTAAGAACGTCACAGTATAAACAATATTATTTCCTTGCCACATGACTGGAATAAAAAGACGCGTCTTATATTTTCCTGAACGAACTATGCATGCAGAATTCAATGATATAAATGGTAGTGTAATTAGGCTGGCATCATTCCAAGGACAGATCGCCCCTGATTATTATAAAAATCAATATTTCCATATATCGAAAATCTATCGACAGGAAATAAGAAAACAGAGAGAGGTATGTCTGACCATACCTCTCTTATGATGACTATTTCGACGCCGTTAGACTCGCCGCCGTAAATTCTGGATAACCAGCCGGTCGGCCATTATTCAGGTTAGTCAGGAAATTACTGTCTTTAAGCGGAATCGAAGCGGAACCATAATCAAATGCATTTAATTGATTACGCAGCGCTTCATTACTGATACCGTCACCCGACATCGCATACCAGCTGACAATATCCGGCGTGACAAAATTGCCGTAAGGATTTTCTGCCTGTTCATTCGTTTTGGCAAACCGGAAAGCGTGCGTTAAGGCACCGTCTTTGTGGTACACGAATTTTAGATGGCCGCCCTGCTTATCGATATTCGCTGCGGTTTCCGTCGTCAGTTTGCCGTGCGCACTGAAGCTGCCGTGTGTTACCGCGCCGTTTTTAGTCCAGATGGCAACATGCTCCCAGTCATGTCGATGACCCGTGTTCAAACCGCCCAACACCTGATCTTTTAAGAAATAGAGCGCATAGAAGCTACCGCAATAGCGAGAACCCGCGGAATCAACACAGGCGTATCGGTGCAATGTATTTGACGAGTCGAGAAAATTGCCCCATCGGCACCCGCCAGTCAGACTTCCTGTCGGCTTCAACCCCCCATTTTGTACCCCGCCTCGGCTAACCCCGGCACTGGGCAAACAGCCATCACTGTCGAAATCAAATACTGGCGCAATCGCAAGCGCATTAATGCCTGACGGTAGCGCTTGATCCAACTTAGAGAAATTATCCGCATGCGCAGAAAAAGCGACACATAATATGGATATCGCCATGATCGTTTTCTTTCCTGAAAGCATTTTCACTCCTTTAGCAGAAAATAGCCCTTTTATGGACTTGTACCCTTGCAGTTACAATGAAGATAAAACGTAATATTGATAAAAAAATGAAGGCGGGATTATTTTTAACAAGAAAGGAGTGGAAATAAAAATCATTTATTTCCAACAATGAACATCAATATATTTAGCCTGCAAAATAATGCAGAGGATTTATATATTAAAAATCGCTAACATTCCTGATCCGTTAGCATTTTTACTCACCGATCACACCATAACGCTGGCTTGCCGCATCAAAACGGTATTCCAGCAGAATATCGCCTCCGCCGTGGGAATAGCAGTTCAGCAGGATACTGCGATTATCTCCGCCATTTTCAATATTCATATAAACCGGAGTCATGAAAAAGCCAAACTGGCATTGTTGAAAATCAGGCTGGAGAAGCTGGTCGACATTGCCGCTCTTCTTGTTAATCGCCTTGACTCCCTCAACAACCATGCCCGTATCACTGTTTTGATACACGCCGACAAAACTGTGAGTCGCTGTTTGCCCCCAGAACGGAATATCGACCTGCCCTTCGACCTTGGCGGGCTGCTCGCTATCGTCAAAGGATGCCACGCGCCGTAGGCTAACATCATAACGCGTCTTTCCGTTTGACCACTCGCCGCGCAGTTCTTCCCCCATATCGGTCAATTTAAACGGGCAGTGCGTCATATCGATGCCGGACTTAACGCCCTGAACAATATATTTATCATAATCTTGCGGGGTATGGATTTCGCAGATTTCAAGCGACGTTTCCGAGAGCCGTCCATACAGAGGGATCGGCGCTCTGTATTTATCGTAAAAGTAGCTCCCAAGCAGATTCTTATCCTGGTCAATACTGTATTTCTGCAATGAAAAATGCACCGGATAAGGCCCAATGTGACCTTCGTAATTGCTCACGACATACCAGCCGGCTTGCGCTCCCCATGTTGCCGTAAATAGTCCACAGGCTATTAAGGTTGATACCGCTGCTCTCATACATTCACCTTGTCTACCCGTCATACTTCAAGCTGCTTATACGTTGGTTTGTCTGCAACTCGCGTTGTGTTTTTAGTGTGTCAATCATGAAGTCGAAGCGTTCAAAAACAGCTTAACGTATCAGGCTAATCATGGTGGCAGCAGGGGCAGATTTCTACCTCAGCCACCGTCATGGCTGTTGTGTCTTCGCAATCCCATTCGACACGTATGGCCTGCGCCTCTCGCCCTGAGTGGTGCAAATACTTCTCGACTGGGCTTTCTGTCATCCCGGTAATCACCTCGGTGGCGATGAGCTCATCACCAACAAAAACGCGAGCCGTTGCCTGTGAGGCTTCACGCGTTTCGTCGGATTGCCGATACAAATAGTTGACCGTCAGTTTAATACTGGGCATAGCACTTCTTAACAGAGGAAAAAACAAGAAAACCAGTGTATCGCGTTACCCCGCGCTTGTAGAGCACATATGGGGTAAGAGTTATCACTGCATCACGCTAATACCTTGATAGTTTTCTATTTTTTAAAAATGGAGAAGTTTGGTCACATAAGCTCGCACGATTGGTAATCAAAAAGTTAAATCTTATGCCTTTTGGATATTAATGAAGCAGAAAAAACAGCCGATACCTTTTACGATAGGGTGTTTTTAATGCAATTGCATTTTGCATAAATAGTGTTTGGCATAAATACTGTTTTACATTAACTGTGTTCTCACTGAACCATTTCGTTAATGTCATATTGTTGAATGATAGGAAATTATCCCCAGCAGACTGATCCCTCTTCCAAGGAAGATAATTATCCTGCTTGTGTTGATAGCCTGAATTTCAACGACTGTGGCATTAGTGCATGTGGTTTTAACACACTGAAGTAACTCACTGGTAAAAACCATTACCAGCATTAAATAGATATAAGAAGGAGTTATACTGTGGTGATTCCAGATATTCAACTCGTGAATGCGACTACCCCGGCAACCATGCCTCCGATTGGCGCAGCGGCTAACCCGACCGTGGTTGCAGCTATCAGCCCGGGGAATAAAACCGACACATCAGCAAACTCCGACTCACAAAATATGCCGGGCTCGAACGAGAGCACCAAAGTCACGCTGTCTTCCCAAAAGAAACGTGCGGCCGCAGAGAACGATACTCCCTCACCTGAACAGATTAAGGCACAGCAGAAAGCCACTGCCGAGTACTCGCTGGCGATGACGGGTATTCCCTTGTACAACGGCAAGCTCATTTCCGTGGTTAAGTACCCAGATGGTAATTCTGAAATGTTCGATGCCTTTACCGGACAGCGCATCACACAAGAAGATCTGGCACTCATGGGCGCACTTCATAGTTCCGGTGGCGAACAGGTATTACATTTTGAGAGCAAAACATCATATAGCAATTTGTCTGCTGCCGAAGTTTATCAGCAGATTCAGGAAATGCTGCATGGTTCAGGCGATCAGGAAGAGCTGGCTTAATAAAAAATAGATGCCAAGACAACTATATTCATTGCCCTGGCATTAAAGAAAAATATAACGTTATCTTAATAATGTAATATGACTACTTGATGGAAACTGGCCGATTAACGAGTCTCAATGAGCGTTTCTGAAAACTCAGCTAATCTTGTCAGACCATATTCCCAGGGACCAAATCCCGCTTCTGCATTAATGTGCCCCGCCTCACCGACATCAACCAGTTCGCTGTTCCACGCATGCGCCCAATATTGGGCGCGAGTGAAACTCATCAGCGGATCGTTATGACTGGCAAATGTCAGCGTCGGAACCGACAGAGGTGCAGCCTGAATGCGATCGTCAATCTCAAAGCGCATCGGCTCAGCAGGGGCGACCAGCATCACACCAGCAATTCCCTCCTGACCTTGCTGCACCACATGACAGGAAGCCAGTGCGCCAAAGCTATGGCCGATCAGAACCACGGGCTGTGTACAGACGCTAAGCTCACGACGGATCGCCAACACCCAGCGATCCAGATCGGCCTGATACCATTCCCGCTGGCGTATACGATGCCAGTGAGGGAAACGCCGTTCCCAATGGCTTTGCCAGTGTTCGTCATCGCTGTCGCGCAATCCCGGTACTAGCACCATCGTTAGCTGCTGGCTCACTTCCGTTAGCCGCCGATCGATTTCTATTGTCTGCATCCGCCCTTAACGCTCCTGTCAGTTACCCGTGCCCCTTCTGTCTGGTATATCAGCCACCGGTTACTTTAACAATCTGGCCTTGCAGCTTTTTCCTTTGATTTTGCCTTTCTGGAGCTGCTGCAACGCGCGCTTAGCACTGGCTTTACGGATAGCGACATAAGCATGCATCGGGAACATATCAATTTTCCCTACTTCCGCTGCCGTTAATCCTGCATCGCCGGTTAACGCCCCGAGGATATCGCCGGGACGGATTTTGGCTTTTCTGCCACCATCAATGCACAGCGTCATCATCTCAGGTTCAAGCGCAACCTCGCCACTGCGACTAACTTCATCCGCCGGTGTCCATTTAATGCGCATACCGAGGTAGTCTTCAATCAGATTAGCGCGGTTCATTTCCTGTGGTGTACACAGGCTCACCGCCAGACCTTTCGTACCCGCGCGGCCCGTTCTGCCAATGCGGTGAACGTGAACTTCAGGGTCGAAAGCCAGCTCAAAATTTACCACCAGCTCCAACTCTTTGATATCGAGGCCACGAGCCGCAACATCGGTTGCCACCAGCACACGGCAGCTGCGGTTAGCAAAACGCACCAGAACCTGATCGCGATCGCGCTGTTCCAGATCGCCATGCAGCGCGGATACGCTAATCCCGCGCATGTCCAGCGCGTCAAATACGCTCTGGCAATCACGCTTCGTATTACAGAACACCACGCAGGACGCAGGCTGATAATGGCCCAAAATGGCAATCAACAGCGGCAGACGCTGATCTTTCGTTGTCTCATAGAAACGTTGTTCAATAGCCGATTCTTCCACACCATCTGCAATCTCGAAACGTTGCGGCTGACGCTGAACGCGTGCGCTGATCTGTTCGATCTCTTCTGGGTACGTAGCGGAAAATAACAGGGTTTGACGATCGGACGGCGTGTAGGAAATCACATCATCAATGGCATCAGTGAAGCCCATATCCAGCATGCGATCCGCTTCATCCAGTACCAGCACTTTCAGGCTATCCAGAGACAGCGACTGCTTGCGTAAATGGTCCTGAATACGTCCCGGCGTCCCGACAACAATATGCGGAGCGTGAACCAGCGAATCGAGCTGCTGGCCCATCGGCTGACCGCCGCACAGTGTCAGAATCTTAATGTTTTGTGCAAAACGAGCCAGACGACGCAGCTCTTTGCTGACCTGATCGGCCAGCTCACGCGTCGGGCACAGCACCAGCGCCTGCGTGGTAAAGTCGCTCACGACAATACGATCCAGCAACCCAATGCCGAATGCCGCCGTTTTACCGCTACCGGTTTTCGCCTTGGCCCGCACGTCTGCGCCGCTCAGAACGGCTGGCAGCGTCACCGCCTGGACGGGCGTCATGTCGGTATAGCCCAGTTCATTAAGATTGGATAACTGCTCTGCGGGCAGCGCGAGGGAAGAAAAAGAGGTTGTACTCACAGTGATTACTCTACCAAGGACGAGATAACGAAAGGTGACGCCGCGCTAAAAAGCGGCGCAGATATGCCGCAATCATAGCAGAGTTCGTCATCATTGACCGATTTACCTCCCGTTCTGCGACTAAAACAGTGAGGCAAATCCTTTGTTCACCAGAAAGCCTTGTCCTTCAGGAGATAAAAGATAGTTCGCCAGCAGCCGCGCCTCACGTCGTGCAGGTTTCATAACAGCCAGCATGTACTCGGCATCAATACGATAGGGATCGGGTAAATGAACCACATGCAGATCCGGTTGATTGAGCAATAACGGCAGATAGCTCGCATAGCCAATGTGCATATCGCTCTGCCCAGTCCGAATCAGGTAACTTCCCGCCGTCATGCCAGCCGGAATGGCATGGTCGAGCCCGCCGCCCACCAGCGGTTTCGCTTTGTCGCGCAACTGATTTCCCCAGCCTCGATGCAGACGTTCGATGCGATCAAAAAGCTCAAACGCATAATCCCCTCCGGGATCGCTGCCAGGCGTCGAAGTTGAAAGCACAAAACGTGGGTCAAGGAGCGCCATCAGCCAGGATTGCGTGGTGAGTTCCGGCACGTTACGCATCACAATACAAAGGTGGTTGCGCGTAAACACGCTGGTTTCTTCCGCCAGCCCCAGCGCTTTCAAGCGTAAAGGATGCGCACAGTTTGCCGAGGCGAAAATATCTACCGCGTCACCGTGCATCACTTTTTCACTCAGTAGCCCAGCAGGGCCAAAAGTCTGTATCACGTCCACCGCATAACGTTCGCTGAACGTTGCCAACAGCGGAGCAAATGCAAGGCGCAGGCTGCCCGCTGCATACAGGCGAAGGGGATCGGTCATGGTGACTCCGTCATGGTCAATATCGGTATCAGCGCATAATACGGCTGTGGCGCGATGTCCACGCAAACCTGCCGCATCGGAATACCATACAGCTGCGACAGGTTATCCTCCGTCACAACCTCATCACAGCGGCCATAAAGATAGTGTTGATTGCCCATCAGCAGCAGCGCCCGATCGGCAATGGCCAGCGCGTGCGAGGGATCGTGTGTGGTTAGCAGGATGCTCAGGCGCTGCGTTTTAGCCAGATGCGTCAATAACCGCAGCACCTGCGCCTGATTTTGCACATCAAGCGCCGCCGTCGGTTCGTCCAGAATCAGCGTCTGACACTCCGAGGCTAACGCTCGCGCGATTAAGACAAGCTGCCGCTGCCCGCCGGACAACGCGCTAAACTCACAATCGGCAAGGGATGCGATTCCCAGCATCCCCAGCGCATTCTGCGCCACGGTGATGTCATGCGCAGAAGGCATGGCAAATAGCCGAACACGTGCCGCACGCCCCATTAGCACCATATCCAGAACGCTATAAGAAAACGGCGGTGTGAATATCTGCGGCACAAAGCCAATGTGTCCATCACGCTGGATCGTCCCGGAAAGCGGCGATAAATGCCCCATCAACGTATTCAGCAGCGTCGTTTTTCCTCTGCCATTCGCGCCCAGAATCGCCGTAATTTCCCCTTCCCGACAGCACAAATTCAGCGGTGAAAAAAAGCCCTGCCCCTGTTGATAGCCGTACACCAGCTCTTCTGTCGATAACCTGATGGTCAGCATGCTAGCGTCCTCTCTCCTGTCGCTGTGTTTTATACAGCAGCACGGCAAAAAGTGGCGCGCCAAGTAGCGCCGTCAGAATGCCCAACGGGATTTCCGCTTCACTGAGATTGCGCGCCAGATCGTCCACCAGCACCATGAATCCGCCACCCAGCCACAGTGACACCGGCAGCAGGCGACGATGATCGGCCCCAACCAGCATGCGTGCGACATGGGGAATCACCAGCCCAATCCAGCCAATACTCCCGCTGACCGCCACCTGAGCGGCGACTATCGCGGCACACAAGCTCAAAATCAGCCAGCGCAAGGGCTGTACGGCGACACCTAGCGCACGCGCGTCCTGCTCGCCCATCGACAACACGTTGATGTGCCAACGCAGCCGCAGCAGTAGTCCGCCCGCAAGGGCTAATGGCACCGCCATGGTCATCAGCGAGTTCCAGTGTGCAGTGGCAAAGCTGCCTAACAGCCAGAAAACGATACTCGGCAACTTCTCTTCGGTATCCGCCAGATATTGCATCAGGCTGACCAACGCCCCGAAAAAGCCGCTGAGGATGACGCCGGCCAGGATCAGGATCAGCACGTTCTGCCTGCCGAATGCGGCGGCCATTATGAAAATCAGCAAGAGCGCCAGCATGCCGAACGTAAACGCAGACAGCAGCAAAAGCAGCGGCGTCCAGCTTAATAGAATCGCCAGCGTGCCGCCGAAAGCCGCGCCGGCAGACACGCCGATGATATGCGGATCGACCAGCGGGTTACGGAAAACGCCTTGCAGCGTGGCCCCGCTCAGCGCCAGCGCCGCGCCTGCACACCAGGCTAATAACACGCGGGGTAAGCGCACGCTCCACACCACTTGCCGTTCAATATCGCCAAGCAGCGGTTTTTTTCCAAACAGCAGATCGTTGCCAGACAGCGGTTCGGCAAGTATCTGGACGATGCGCCACGGGGATAAGCTAAAACGCCCTATCCCCAGTGAGCACACGGCGA
This sequence comes from Pectobacterium polaris, assembly GCF_002307355.1. Classification (NCBI taxonomy): domain Bacteria; kingdom Pseudomonadati; phylum Pseudomonadota; class Gammaproteobacteria; order Enterobacterales; family Pectobacteriaceae; genus Pectobacterium; species Pectobacterium polaris. The sequence goes on from NZ_CP017481.1 coordinate 4,413,089, forward strand.
TCAACAGCGTGACCACCACCACCGTGAGCAGCGTGATCCGGTAGGTGCGATAACTCATTGTGCCGCGGAGGCGTCCGCACGGTAGTCCATACGGTAAAAGCGTTGGTAATACGCATCAGCCGCTTTTTGCATATCAATATCAGCAAAGCGCTCAGGGTACAGCTTTTTCGCCATCCACAGTTCGCCAATCGCTAACGCTTCCGGCATCGGGTAACCCCAGGCTTTGGCGTATTCCGGCATCAGATACACGCGATGCTGTTTCACCGCTTCAATCGCCTGCCAGGCCGGATCGTTGACGATCTGCTTCACCACATCTGGGTAACGATCCTGTACGAAAATTACCTCTGGATTCCAGGCCAGCACATTTTCAATCGACACCTGTTTGAAGCCTTTTATCGATGCCGCCGCCACATTCAGCGCCCCTGCATGCGACATCATCAGGCCGGTATATTTCCCTGAGCCGTAGGTTGTCAGGTCTGGGTTAGCCATGTACACGCGGATTCGTTTCTCTTCTGGAATAGACTCCAGACGCGCACTCACGTTTTGCCGCTGCGTAAACGTATAGTCGATCAGTGCTTCCGCCTGTTTCTGACGCTCAACGACGTCACCAATCAGCCGAATCCCAGCCTTAAGCCCTTCGTTATACGCCGTGTTTTCGTCACCCATCGTAGGATTGATTTTGTCGGCTTCTCCCGGCTGATCCTGACGCAGCGAGATCGCCACGACCGGAATACCCGTTCGCTCAATCTGCGCAATCATTTCCGGCGGCGCATAGTTAGCGACAAAAACCACCTGCGGTGACAGCTTCAGCAGGCTTTCAATATTGACCTGAGTGAGATCGCCCGGCATTGGCAAATCCGCCAAACGCGGAGCCAGCCGCAAGTAATGCTCACCCAGCTGTTTCTTCCAACTGGACAGCACACCCACTACGCTCTCTTGTGCATCCAACTGCACCAGAAGATTTAAGGTTTGATGCTGCAACACCACCACGCGATTAACGTGGTCGGGAATCGTGACATTGCGCCCGAGTTGGTCGGTCACCTGACGCGCCGCCCAGGCGTTAGAAAACACCAAAAACAGCCCGGCAACCCACAGCGTGTAGCCAAATTTCTTTATCATGTTGGTATCCTGATTTTCGCTATATATAAAATGATACAGCGATAGCGACAAAGAAAATACTGATCTCGCTCATAATAATATTTGGATACCAACTTGGAGGTAGAGAAGTCCGAGTGACGCTCTATCCCAAATAACAACAGGATTATTTACCCACGCAAATCAGAAAGTGCCCGTTCAATAGACTATTAATTCTGCGAACGATTAGTCAGATAAACTGAATTATTACGTTAAAAAAATGATATTTATTCTCACTATTAATCGCGTAGAGTGCTTCTATTACTGATCTATAGAACCTTGCTGTGCAGGACGAATATGCTAAATATTTGTCTGAATATAAGGATAAATACCCTATGAAGAAGATTGGCTTTTTATCATTCGGCCACTGGGCCCCGTCGCCGCAGTCTGGTACCCGTTCCGCCGCTGATGCACTACTGCAATCTATCGATCTTGCCGTTGCCGCTGAAGAGTTGGGTGCTGACGGCGCCTATTTTCGGGTGCACCACTTTGCCCGCCAGTTGGGTTCACCTTTCCCACTGTTGTCCGCGATTGGGGCGAAAACCAAAAGCATTGAGATTGGCACCGGTGTCATCGACATGCGTTACGAAAACCCGCTGTACATGGCTGAAAACGCCAGCGCCGCCGATCTGATCGCCGGCGGACGCTTGCAGCTCGGCATCAGCCGTGGCTCGCCAGAACAGGTGATCGATGGCTGGCGCTATTTTGGCTATCAGCCGACAGAAGGGGAATCAGAAGCGGACATGGCACGGCGTCATACCGAGGTGCTGTTGGATGTGTTGCGTGGCGAGGGGTTTGCAAAGCCGAATCCACAGCCTATGTTCCCGAATCCGCCGGGCCTTTTGCGTCTGGAACCTTATTCTGATGGGTTACGCGAACGAATCTGGTGGGGTGCCGGATCGAATGCCACGGCAGTATGGGCAGCGAAGCTGGGCATGAATCTACAAAGCTCCACGTTAAAGGATGATGAAACGGGCGAACCTTTTCATATCCAGCAGGCACAGCAAATTCGTGCCTATCGAGCCGCCTGGGCTGAAGCTGGGCATACGCGCACGCCACGCGTCTCCGTCAGCCGTAGTATTTTTGCATTGATGGATCACCGCGATCGCGCCTATTTCGGCGGAAGCAGTAACGATAGCGACAAGGTGGGTTTTCTGGATGAAAACACACGCGCGATTTTCGGCCGCAGCTATGCCGCCGAGCCGGACGCACTCATCCAACAGTTAAAACAGGATGAAGCGATTGCCGAAGCGGATACGCTATTACTCACGGTGCCGAACCAACTGGGCGTGGATTACAATGCGCATGTGATCGAATCAATCCTGAAACATGTCGCACCCGCGATGGGGTGGCGAGCGTAGTCCAGCAGACTAACGCATTCAAGCCTATCCAATAGGTGCCAAACCAACGATAACACCATCAAAAATCGGGAAGATTGAGGAGCTATTTTCACTCGAATTCTCCCGGTTTTCCCAGTCCCTGAAACGGTTCAACGCTTTTTAATGCTATTTTGAAAATATAGTTTCTGGACCTCTTGAATTCCCCCCCTCACTCGGCGTAGATTTAGCGCCGATCCCGTCATAACTGGTGTGACTCTGGTGATGACAACGGGAAAGATTACCCTTCGGTGACATCACCGGCAGCGTAATTATTTCCTTCCATAATAAAACGCACAATCGGGATCGTTGCTGGCGTGGTTTCTGCTGGAGAATAAATCGGTGAAGTATTTTTTTATGGGTATCTCATTCTGTTTAGTCGTTTGGGTGAGTACCTTTATGCTGATGGTAGAATAACCTGTCATTTGCCCGGCAAAGATTTATTCATTGAAGGGCACACACAGATAAAGATAAAAAAGGCTGATGGTATTTATACCCTCAGCCTATTTTTATGCCTGCCGATCGGCATTCAGCCGATGACTCGTATTGCCTTTGTTATTCTCTACAGATTGAATCCGTTCATTATCACGCTGAACACGCCGCCCATTGCCAGCCAGGGGCCAAAGGCCAGCGGTTTAGCCGTATCCTCTTTACGCAACCCACGCCAGACAAGAGTAACGACCAACCCGCTCAACGCTGCCACCAAAACCAGATTCGGCAATGCCTGCCAACCCAGCCAGGCACCCAACGCAGCCAGCAACTTAAAATCACCGTACCCCAGCGCCTCTTTGCCCGTTGCGTATTTGAATACCCAATAAAGTAGCCATAGAGATAAATAACCAGCCATCGCGCCGACTACGGCATCATTCAATGAGACAAAGGTCTCCGATAGATTAAACAGCAGTCCCATCCACAGAAGCGACAGCGTAAGCACATCCGGCAGCAGCAGCGTTTTGATATCAATAACGGTCAGCACCAGCAGGAAAGACAGCAGAATCAATGCCCCCCACAACGCCATACCGGGCAACCAGAGCAAACCCGCCGTCAGAAAAGCCAGCATAGTGATGACTTCCACTAACGGATATTGCACAGACACCGATTGATGACAGCAGCGGGAGCGGCCTCGCAACCACAGCCAACTGAATAGCGGGATGTTATCTTTCACTGCAATAGCCTGCTGGCAGTGCGGGCAAGACGAAGGCGGCCAACACAGGTTGTAGCGCGTATCAGGATCGGAATCGGCCATGCCCGCTTCAAGCTCGATGTCCTGCCGCCAGCGACGCTCCAGCATAATCGGCAAGCGGTAAATCACCACGTTCAGAAAACTACCAACAATCAACCCCAACACGCCCAGCGCCCCAAACCACCACGCCGGAAACAGCTGTGCGAATTCCCTTAAATCGTCCACGTTAGTCCCTGATTGTTGATAAAGAAACGGTATGAATGAGCAGTTTATTTCTGCGCACGACGGCACAAAAATAACAACGCTTACCTCTATTAATTACAGCAAGCGCCCTTGAAAATTCAGCGTTCTGGCACCCTGCTCGTCGGCTTTACCGGTGGTTGCCAGCAGTTTTTTCATCGTCGCGGGTAAGTCATTTCCGCTGCTCAGCCGCCCCGTAAAACGGTATTCGCCTTTCGGGGTGACGCTGCCTTTGCCAGACAATTGCAGATGTGAGGAGGTCTGCCGCAAGTTCGCTTCTAGCGCGCCTTGCTGGCAGCGTAACGTGGCCTGAGGTGTCGCAAGCACCAGACCACCCAGCGGCGTTTTCACTCGCGCCCCCGGCCAGGTTATGTTGGCGTCCAGCGACTGGCAGCCTGAACGGTCTACCGTCGCCTCTTGTAGATTGAGCTGCACGTTTCCCTCTGCGCCGATGGGCACGATAAAACGCAGATGGCTGAATAAATAGCCCGCGGGCACAGAAAGCTGCCATTGATAAAACTGCGGCTGCTGCCAGCCGCGAATGATCCCGCGGCCTGCAATGCCTTCTGGGTTTTTAAACGCAATTTCCAGCGCGGGCATAAAACCCGAGAAGGTGAGGTTCCAGTGCACATCGTCCAGCGTTAACGTGCGCCAGCTAAACCGTTGTAGATTCCCCTGCCACAGCGTTCCGGCAGCCTCTGCAACCACCATTCCGGCTGGCAGCGGCACGGCGGTGAGCAAACGGGCAGGCGCATAGCTCGCCAGGAACAGCCCATAGGCCAGAACCAGAGCGATACCTACGCCGATGCCGGACTTAAGCTTCATCCGCCCGTTCCAGCATCAGTCTGGTGACGTCCACCATTCCGGGGCTTTGCTCGACGCCATTCACGTCCAGCGATATCACTTTTACGCCATTTTTCTGTTCCAGTTCGCCAAGCCAACGCAGCAGACTATTAAAGTCACTCTGCCCCAGCGTCACCGATGCCTGACTGCCCTGCGGCTGCAAACGTACGACGTTTAGTCCGTAACGCTTGGTGCTTTGTGAAATCAAAATCGGCAGACTGACGTCGCGCTGACTATTGTCCTCCTGCGCCTGATTTCCCTGCGGAATCAATGAAGCCTGTTTCTGCATCCAGCTGACGGTCTGCTGCTCGCGGGAAATCGTGCGCTCCCACAGATCTTCCCGCTCCTGCCACGGCTGGAGAATAGCGTAATACACCAGACAGAGCAGAAGCACCGCCGCGCACACGACCATAAGCTGACGCTCACGCGGGCTCATCGCCTGCCAGCGTTGCCGTAATTCATTCATTGCTGGCTCCTTAATGTTAAGCGGCCTTCAACCCGATCGTTTTCCTGCCGCATCTCTCCCGCCTGTACCTGATAATAAGCGGCAGCCTGCTGCTGAAACTGCTCGAGTTCCTGATATGACGTGCCCTGCAACGCCAGTCGGAATTCACCCGCAGCGCCGTCGTAAGACAGCGACTGAATTTTGATCGCACTATTCTGTGTCATGAGCTGCTGTAAGGGGTTTAATTGATCCAGCAGCGCTTTCCCTGCGCCTCCGGTTGCCGTACGTTGCAGGTGCTGCTGCATCTGCGCGCGCGGGTTAACGACATTCGTCTCGGAAGGGAAAATCTGCCGATAGGTGCGCACGCTTTCCTGTCGCCAATGTTCAGACTGTTGATAAAGCTGGTAGTGCGCCCAGCCAGCATCTGCCGCAACCAGCAGGAGGTAACAGGCAAACGCGATCCCGACGCCGCGCCACGGCAGCAGGGTGTTTTGCCAGGCTTTCTCCGGCGCATAGTCTCCTTGTCGCAGATCGACCGAGGCAGGTAAGTGTGCCGTTGCCGCCAGCGTGAAGAGATCCGTTTCCGGCTGCGCCTTCCACTCGCCCTCTTCCTGCCATTCGTACTGCGACAGCTCACCACCGACTGATGCCGCGCTGTAGCTGTATATCGCAGGCAACGGCATAGCGGCTTTCAGCAGATCACCGCACCAGGAGGACTCCGCCGCCATGGCATGGCCCGTCGGCTGGCGAAACAGCCACATGTCATCATGCTGCAACGCGCTCCAGCCATCCTGATGTTTCGGCAATACGCGGGCGTCAGGCAATAACGTATCGACGCTGAGGCCCAGCGCATCACACTGTGCCAGCCAACGCTGCATCCGGTTTTTTTCCACCACGGCAACCGTGCCGTCATCGCCATGAATTTCCAGCACAGCAAAATGCAGCTTTTCAATTTCCGTCGCCAGCTGGTCTTCCAGCATAAACGGCACGACTTGCGTCAGCTGACGCCGGGCCTGTCGGGGCAACGTCAGGGTATAAAACGTTACGTCAGTGGCCGGAACCAGAACGCGGGTAAACGTCACGGACGGATAGGCTGCCAGCGCCTGACGAACCTGCTCTATGCTACCGCGCCCCTGACTCAGTAAACTTTCCCCATTGGATGAGCGCACCTGCCATTCGATCTCTCCCAGCTCCTCTACCGGAAGACGAACAATGAGGCACGGATGCCGAGCGATCGTTCCTCGATTTAATGGGGTTTTTGCGGCTTTTCGCTTCCATTTTCCCGCTATTTTCATGGATTCACCGTCCTATATCCTCCATATTGCCGCTGCACGACCTCTATCTTTTGTCCACTCAGATGAAGCAAGCTACGTTGATGGAAATCACTGTCGCCGACACGCACCTGGAGTTTTACAAAGAACCATTCACTTTTTACTGCCAGCACTCGCTGCGCAGTATTTTTACTATTCGGGGGCAATAGCCCAGTTTGTTGCAGAACTTCAATACTTGCCCACCCCATACGTGGCCGCTGCTGCACTAGCGCTTTTGCCTGCGACATCGTCATTTCGTTCAGGAACACGGCGGATAACAGCGGGGCATCAAATTCGGTTAGCGTGTTGATATTAATGGACATCGCATCCACCGGCAGCGCACAGACATAGGGCAATAGCCGACGATAGAGATCGCTGTCGATGCCATACACTGAGCGTAATTCGCTAATTTCACTCATTCTCTGATTCGCAGTACGATAAGGCACTGGCAGTGTGGCATAAACGTCGTCTTCCGCGCCGTTCGCCGACGGATAGTTATCTGCATCAATCCAGTCACGCACCGCCGCGGTAATTTTTTCTGCACGATCTGTTTCCTCGCCCAGATTTTTCAATAGCAAACGGAAAACCTGCGCCGGATAAGGCGTCTTCACCAGCGTGCTTTCGTTATCCACGCCTTGATTGATCGCATTCACATTAAAGCAGGTACGCGCATCGCTAATCTGGCCAGTGATTTCGCCACCGTCCACGGGAAAACGGTGCCCCGGCTGCGACCAGTTCTGTCCGGCAAACGTGCGCCCCGGCATACTCCGCGCATCTCGCTGTAATATCTGCCCGCTTAGCGTTTCCGCCCCTAATGCGTACCATTTCGCCTGCTGACGGCTCAAATGACTTTCGGTACGCAAAAACGCTTTGCCTGTGCGTTCCGTAATCACTGCGGCAATTGTCACCATTAATGCCAGGATCAGGAGCACCACCAGCAGCGCCGCGCCGCGCTGACGCGGCCTCATTTAACCGGTCCGGTGGTAATCAAAAATATACGCGACATCTCGCCGTAATCCCTTAAGGTCAGCACCACTTCAATCCCTTGTGGCAATTGCGTACTGTTGTCCCAGCGATCGCGCCAGGTTTTATTGCTGAAAAAGCGCAGGCGGAAACCATCAACCTGTGTGAGAAGCGGTTTTACGCCGGGATCGAGCCCTTCAATCGGGTCAGGCGTCACATGCGTTAACCGTTCCAGCGTGTGTTCCCGCAGCCGATAGGCCACAGGCTGAAGTTCAGAGCGCGGCAGAATACCAAACGGGTTCTGCCAGCCATTGCGCATAAAGCTGACGCCCCAGTCATCACTTTTTAACTGATCGCGACCGGCGTAAAACATCGAGGTACTTCCTCTGCTGCCGCGTGCGATCATCTGGGAGAAATCGTTGTCCATTTGTGAAAATGCGCGCTGTATTTCGGCCAGACGCTCAGCTTTACGCTGCGAAATTTCATCATTACGCATCACGCCGTTCAGCACCTGAAACGCACTGAGGCTCAGCGCCGCAAAAATAGCGATCGCCAGAATCATTTCCAGCAGCGTAAACCCCTGCTGGCGCTTCTGTCGCACGGGCTCTCGCCCCCTTCTTACTTGGCTACACATCCTTGTTTTACTAAACATTATTGCTTCACCACATAGGTGCGCAGGGAAGCATCGGCGGCAAAGGCGTCTTTATTACGTCGCACTTCCACATCCAGTGCTTTGGTCTGAGGGTCGCCAGTCTCTACGCCCTGCCAGCGCCAATGCCAGCGCAGGCCAGCGAACTGCGTTTCGCCTCTCACCCACGACGCTTCCGGCCAGCGCTGTTCCAGCCGCAGTTGAACCTGCTGGTTTTCCGCCACCCAGCCTGCAAACGTCTTCTCTTCCAGCCGACTCAGGCTGCTTGCTTGTCTGACTGTCGTCTGCAAAACGGCAATGCCTGCCAACGCAAAAACACTCAGCGCGACCAGCACCTCCACCAGCGTCATCCCTTTCTGTCGTTTCATCGTTTCTTACCCTGACTCATCGACGTCACAAATCGCCCGGTGTTATCCACCTGGAGCCAATTCGAGAGCGCTTTGTCTTTAGACTTAACGAGCAGACGGAAAGGCGTGATTTCGCCACCGGGCAAAATCAGGATATCGGGGTCGTCACCACTCTGCGTTTTATCCACTTTTTTCCCATCGGCTTGCAGTAACTCAAGCCGTAATGCCTCGGGCAACGACGCCGATGCGCTCACCCGATGTGGTTGCCACGGCTGCCACTTGTAGCCCTGCCAGCGATCGCCGCTTGGGATCGGCATCCCTTCCGATGCAGCGGGTCGCTGGAGTTGATAAAACTGCCAGCGATCGGGATGGATACGAACACCCAGCATGTATTCATTAATCTGACTGCTTTCAGCGGCAAATTCTAACTGCGCCTGAAAACGAGCCAGCTGCCAGGCGCTGTCATCCTGGCGCTCGGGAGGAAACGCCATGACAACCATGCTAGCCGCGATGCCCGCCAGTAACACGACTAGCATCATTTCCAGCAGAGTGAATCCCTGCTGCTTCCTCGTTGACCGCTTCATTGCGCTTTTGCCGTCCTTTTCCCGCCGCCATCGATAGCAGCTACCCACAACAGTCATCCACAGCCGTCATCAATAAAGACAGGCAGATCGCCGCATGCCTTTATTTCTTATCAAGATTCCAGTTGCCGATGTCATCTTCCGTTCCCGGCATGCCATCTGGCCCCAGAGAGAAGATATCCAGTTTGCCGTGCTGACCAGGGTTCAGTAGCTGATAGTCCGTGCCCCACGGATCCTGTGGCAGGCGGCGGATATAGCCATCGGCTGGGTAGTTACGCGGTTCCGGTTGTACCGTCGGCTTCGTCACCAGCGCCTTCAGCCCTTGCTCTGTCGACGGATAGCGGTTGTTATCCAGCTTGTACATGTCGAGTGCGCTTTCCAGAGAGACAATATCGCTGACGGCTTTTTGCCGATCCGCCTTTTCCTTATTCCCCATCAGATTGGGCACCACCAGGCTCGCCAGTACGCCGAGAATGACGATGACCACCATAATTTCCAACAGGGTAAAACCACGCTGACGATAACCGCTCTGACCATAACTATTTTGTCCACAACTACGCTGAGACTGTTGCATCCTTACTTTTCCTCATTCAATTGTTGGTTCTCTTACGAACTCATTAACGTATTCAGTTGCAGAATCGGTTGTAAAATCGCGAGTACGATAAACAACACCACCGCCGCCATGCTGACCACCAGCAGAGGCTCAAATAGCCCCAACGCCAGCGTCATCTGCGAACTGAATTCCCGATCCTGATTATCCGCCGCCCGCTCCAGCATGCTGTCCAGCTCGCCGCTGCGTTCACCGCTGGCGATCATATGGCGCATCATTGGGGGGAAGAGCGCCGTCTGTTCCAGCGCTTTGTGCAGGCTGACGCCCTCTCGTACCGCATCCGTCGCCAGAGAGAGCCGATGGCGGGCATAGTCATTGCTCATGACATCGCCGCTAATGCGCATCGCCTGTAACAGCGGCACCGCACTGGCGTTAAGAATACTGAGCGTCCGCGCGTAACGTGCCGTATTTAAGCCACGCGCGATGCGGCCGATCAGCGGTAAATGCAGCAGGCGTCGATGAAAACTGACGCGCCGCTTTTCCTGCCGCAGCATCACGCGGAACGCCATAAATCCAGCTAACAATGCCAGCAGCATCCACGGCCCAAACGTGCGCACGGCATCGCTCATCCCCATCAATACGCGGGTTGAAAGCGGCAGCGCCTGCTTCATATGAATAAATTGCTCGACGACTTTCGGCACCACGACAGACAGCAGAATACTGACCACGGCAATCGCGACCACGGTTAATACGCACGGGTAAATCATCGCCTGCTGAATGCGGCTGCGCATCTGCTGGCGCTGCTCGGTGTAGTCCGCTAATCGGTTCAACACGGCATCCAGGTGGCCGGACGTCTCGCCTGCGGCGACCATCGCGCAATACAGCCGTTCAAAGCTGCCGGGGAAGCATTTCATGGCATCGGCCAGCGAGTGACCTTCCATGACCTTGCTGCGTACCGCCGCCATCAACTGGCTCAGCTGTGGTTTTTCGCTCTGTTTCGCCACCGCATCCAGCGCTTCTTCCAGCGGCAACGACGCTGCCACCAGCGTGGCCAACTGACGAGTCAATAGCGCCAAATCTGAGGTGCTGATCCGAATTTTTCGACGTAGGGAGAATCCTGTAGAACCGGATTTCTGTTGGTCGCCTCGGTTTTCATCAACCGACAGCGGCACCAGCCCGCGCTCCCGCAATAGCTGACGCGCCTGTCTGGCAGAGTCGGCCTCCTGAGCGCCACGGCATTTTTTCCCCTGCGCATCCAGCGCCTGATAGTGGTACTGTGCCATATCATTCCTCTTTGGTTACGCGGATCACTTCTTCCCAGGTCGTGAGCCCCGCCAGTACCTTATCCAACCCATCCTGACGGATGGTGGTTCGACTTCCCCCAGAATCTGCGCAATCGCCATTTCACCGTCACTGCGGTGGATCGCGGCGCGGACGTCGTCATTAATCAACACCAGCTCATGAATGCCGATACGTCCTCGGTAGCCGGTAAAGCTACACTGCGGACAGCCAACGGGATTATGCAGCAGTGTACCGGGCGCGATCCCCATCTGTTCAGCCTGAACCGGATCGACCGGCTGTGGCTGGCTACAGTCAGAACACAGCGTCCTGACCAGACGCTGCGCGAGTACGCCCAGCAGAGAAGTTGACAGCAGGAAAGGCTCGACGCCCATATCCTGCAAGCGGGACAGTGCGCCCAGCGCACTATTGGTATGCAGCGTGGATAACACAAGGTGACCAGTCAGCGAGGCCTGCACGGCAATCTGCGCCGTTTCACCATCACGGATTTCCCCCACCAGCACGACGTCCGGGTCCTGACGCAGAATGGCACGCAGCCCGCGGGCAAACGTCATATCGACCTTGGTATTGACCTGCGTTTGCCCGATGCCTTCCAGTTCATACTCGATGGGATCTTCCACCGTCATGATGTTACGTTCCGAGGCATTCAGGCGGCTTAGCGCGGCGTAAAGCGTGGTACTTTTCCCCGAGCCTGTTGGGCCGGTGACCAGAATAATGCCATGGGGACGATGGATCAGGCTGTCCAGCAGCTGTCGATTGCGTTCCGACATGCCCAGCAGTTCAAGATCGAGCTTAACGCTGTTTTTATCCAGCAAACGCAGCACAACGCGCTCACCGTAGTTCGACGGCAGCGTGGAGACACGAACGTCAATCGCCCGTCCCCCTACTCGCAGCGCCATACGTCCATCCTGCGGGACACGCTTTTCCGCAATATCCAGCTTTGCCATGACCTTGATACGCGACACCAGCAGCGAAGCCAACTTACGCTGTGGACGCAAAATCTCACGGAGCACACCGTCAACGCGGAAGCGGATCAGCAAATAGCGCTCATACGTTTCGATATGAATATCCGACGCTTTATTCTTAATCGCTTCGGTCAACATGGCATTGATAAGGCGGATAATCGGCGCGTCGTCGTCGGCATCGAGCAAATCATCGCTGTCTGGCAATTCCTCCACCAGCGTATAGAAATCCATCTCATTACCGATGTCCTCCATCATACGCCGCGCTTCTTCCGAGTCGCGCTGATAGCTAATGACTAATTGCCGTTCAAACTCTTCTTCCGTAACGCGTTCAATCCCGAGCGAACAGCCCGCAATCCGACGCGCTTCCAGCAAGGCGGATGGCGGCGTTTGCGCGACGCAAATCGTCTGCAGGCTCGCGTCATTTTCCCTCTGTAACAGCAGAATTTGCTGCGACCGCGCATAGGCAAAAGGCAGTATGGGGCGTAATTCTATTATCAGGGAGGCAGCGTCACTCATTTCCCGCCCGCCGGATAAAACGCCACAATAGAGGACTGAACCTGACGGAACGTATAAGCATTTCCACCTTCCGGCAAGCGCAGCAAATCGTTACTCAACAGCCCTCCCTCACTGCCATTCACATTTCGCTGTTTCTCTTCTTCAGCATTGAACGAGTGATACTTACTGGCGGAGGCGCTCTGGTATTGGCTGCGATCGCGAATAATGGAAGGACGGATAAACAGCATCAGGTTACGCTTTTTCGTTTCCGTGCTGTTGGAACGGAACAAATACCCCAGCACGGGAATATCGCCCAGCAGGGGCACTTTACTTGCAGACTCATTGGTACTTTTATCCAGCAAGCCGCCCACCACCACGGTTTCGCCGCTGCTGACCAGCACCGCGTTATTAACGGTACGCGTATTGAATGTTGCCCCTAAATTGGAGCTGCTGCTGGAGGCAGAATCTGCCACGCTGGAGACTTCCTGTTCGATTTCCAGCAGAACGGAGTCACCTTCGTTAATTTGGGGCTTCACTTTCAGTTTGATACCCACCGTTTTACGTTCCACCGTTTGGAAAACGTTGTCGCCGGATGTCGTCTGCGAACCCGCTAATACGGGCACTTCCTGGCCGACGTTAAACGTCGCTTCCATATTGTCCAGCGTCACAATACTGGGCGTTGCCAGAATATCGTTCTTGCTGTTGCTGGACAGCGCGGTCAGCAGCATGCTCCAGTTGCCCTGATAGAAACCGGCAGCAATCCCGTTGAAACCGCCAAGTGCTGCTGTCGCTGCTGTGCTCACCGTCCCATCACGTCTAAACTGGTCTGCCCCTGCCACCATTGTCGTGATCGGTAATCCCGTATTCGTGAATTGCGTTACGCCAGCATTTCTATTGGCCCACTGCACGCCTAGGTTCATCCCATCACCATCTTGTATTTCCGCGATGATCGCTTCGACCAAGACCTGCGGACGGCGGATATCCAACTGTGCAATCACCTGCTCCAGATCGCGCATGATGTCCGGTGCGGCATTCACAATCAGGGAGTTGGTTTGCTCGTGTGCCTTAATCGAAATGTCTTTACGCAGCGCGGGCAACGCATTTTGCTGATCGGTTTGGATACTGTCGCCGACACCGGTGAGTACTTCGACCAGATCGGCAGCCTTGGCGTATTTGAGATAGATAACTTTGGTGTTGCCCTGTACCGCCTGCTGGCGATCGAGCTGCTTGACCATATCAATCACGCGCTGGCGTGAATTCGGCTCGCCGCGCACCAGCACCGAGTTGGTTCGCTCGTCCGCCACCACGTTGGCAGTCAACATGCCGGGCAAGGCGGATTTCTCATCCATCTTGTTCAGCTCATTCACCATCTTCACCACTTCCGTTGAGGAAGCGTAAGACAGCGGTATGCTGGTCACATTCCGATCACCCGTCTGATCAACCCGTTCGACAATCGTCATCAGCCGTTGGATCACCCCCGCGCGGCCAGTCATCAGCAGCACGTTCGACGGTTCGTAATGCACCACACTCCCGGCACCCGCGTTGTCATTTAACTGGCGCAGCAGCGGTGCCAAATCACGGGCAGCGACGTTGCTAACGGGCACGACGCGCGTCACCACTTCATCGCCAATGCCCGGCTGTTCATCAGTGGCCAGCGGCATAGACGTCGATTTCGCATCCTTCGAGCGAATAATCTTCAAGACGTTGTTATCCATCGGAATCACGGTGAATCCATAGACATCCAGCACGCTCAGGAAGAACTGGTAATACTGTTCTTCGTTCATCATGTCATAGCTGCGTACGGTAATTGTTCCGCTGACCGACGGATCGATAATGACCGTCTTATTTAGATTCTTACTGACGGTATTAATAAACTCCTGAATATCGGTGCCTTTAAAACTGGCGGAGAATTCGGCGCTCCACGCCAATGATGACGCCATCAGCAAAACGCTCCCGCTGAGCAACAACATGCCCTTGCGGCGTAAATGACCAAGCCACTGGTTTTTATTCTTCGAAAAAACCTGACGCTTAAAAAATCCCTGTCCCTTGCTAAACAAATTAGTGGTCTCCATCCAGTGCCAGATATATATCCTGCTGTTGACCATCACGTTCGACGGTCAAATTAAATTTGCTCATCCCGGCTAGCTGCGCCATCGCCTGCTGTGCCTGATCCGCATCGCGTAAATCCATGCCATTTAATGACACGGCGAGATCGTTATCCTGCAAGCCTGCGCGGTAGAAAAGATCGGGATTTTTGCCGGGGTTTAACTGATATCCTTTCAGTACTTCTTCTTCCGTGACGGGAGAAATGGTCAGGTAGTCCTGCGCCGAGAAGGGATCTTTTTGTATCTCGTCTTTCACTTGGCTAAATGCGCCAGACGACGACGGCGCGTCAGTCGCCTTTTCTTCCTGATACAAATGCAGCGCCTCGTAGCGCCCCTGATACTGGAGCACGACACGATCGGCAGAGATAGTCACAATTTTGGCTTCATAGCCCGGAATGGCATCGCCGACGTTGCGACTGTATTGCTGACTATCTTTAGCGATAATGGCAATCGAACGCTTGGCGTCTCCACTCGCCAACACCCCAGTCAGGCTGATATTTAACGAGGTTAGCGGAATATCGCCGGATAATGCGGCGTCGTTAACCGCAGACGCATCGGCATCGGGGGCATGGCCGAATAGGGTAAAATCACCCGGCGTAGCGGGTTTTTCTTTCGCCTGGGCAGGCGCGACCGACACGCCAGCAATGCGTGAGTCTTCAGGGAGGAGAAAGCGCCAGGTCAATACGGCCAACTGCTGACAAATCAGCAGCAAAATCAGCCCCAACGCAATACGTCGGATCAGCGGAGCGGGCAGTGACCGAAAAGTGGCAACCAACGAATGAAAAGACGGATCTTTGAAAGCTTGCAATCGTGCCATAGGTAATCATCCATAATACTCCCCACGCCGATTAGCGTGGGGAAAATGCCTTATTCCGTTGCGGCTTCCCGGGTGATGGTCTCATCACCGCTGGTCGTCAGCGCGGCATCATTATTTACACGGTCTTCGAGCCTGATATTTTCAATATGTCCGAAATTCCAGGCTCCCGGTACATTCTCAAAAATGACATTTTTAAATTCACTGTTCTTCAGGAACGTAATGTCCGTCGCTTTTACATTTTTGAATTTTACATTCTCAAAATGCAAGCCTTGGTGATAGGCATCACGTCCAAAAGAGAACTTATACGCATCAGCCATTTCAGTTACGGTCATCCCATCGACCAGGATGCTGTTTTTCTTCGCTGTCCCATCAACCGTGACGTTGGAAACGGTCACATCACGGAACTGCGCGGGTTCAGCGGCAGGCTGGGTATCGTTCACGTCCGCTTTATATTTAATCGTGAACACAAACGGCTCGTTGACAATATCACGCATCGCGTTATTACGGAATACCACGTCACGCGAGCCACCACCATAATAGGGTCGGCTCTTCATGCGCAGGCCAACATCCGTCTTATTCATTACGTTATCTTCAGCAACAATTTTTTCAATCCAGGCACCAGTATGGCTACCTGTGACCACCGCACCATGCCCACGGCGGAAGTAGTTATTGAAGATCCAGGCACCACTCTGCGCTTTTTGCCCCAGCGTTGCCACTTCGGCACCGTATCCCGCCGCAAAGTTTACGCTGTCATCACCCGTATCAAAAAAGTTATTAAATACCATGACGTTCTGGCTATTGCCGAATTCAATGCCATCCGCATTATTGGCATCGTACGTCGTGTGTACCAGCGCATTCATCGCCACATTTTCGGATTCCAGCACCATCACACCGTGGAAAGCTGGGTTCAGAATCGTCAACCCTTCCAGGTACATGTTGCTCACGCCGCGCAGCGTCATCAGGCTGGAGCGTCGGTTTTTGTACGCCTCATCCAGTAGCATTCCTTCAGAAACGGCTTTTGCCGTTTGGTCTTTTGCCAGAATACCGTCGCTGCCAACGTTGGCGGCTTTACTCGCACGGTAGAGCGGCAATTCATTCTTTAACTCATCAATTTCAGTAATGTTTGTATCGGTGGCTTTAACGCCACGCGTCCAGCCGTTGCCATCAATGGTGCCCTGCCCGACGATACGAATATTTTTAAAGGTGCCTGCATGGCTGCTGCCCTGATCGTCTGCTTCCAGTACGTTAATCAGAGAAGGCGGACGCTTCGGCAATTTAGGTGAACTGTAAGGGTAGAGATAGTAGCCGCGTGCGAGCGGGTAATCGTCACCGTTTGCCGATCCGAGCAATGTGGCGCCTTTCGCGACTTCAAACGTCATATCGCTGTGCAGGAACAGCGCCCCCGTTTTAAACGTTCCCCCTTCAACCACGACTTTACACCCTTTCGGATACGCGGCGGGCGTACAGTCATCAATCGCCTTCTGAATCGCCACCGTGTCGTTGGTTAAGCCATCGCCTTTCGCACCATAGTTGGTCACATTCAGTGAAGCTGGCGTCGCCGTCGTTTTCTGCACGACGGTTTCACTATCAACGGATTCTTTGCCGTCGTCATAAAGCGCACGCACCGTGAAGCGGTATTCCGTTTCCGGTGACAGATTAGCGACCTTGAAATTATGGAAGCTGACGCGGACATGCCAGTTATCGGTATCGATCGAATTGTAGAAATTATCGATATAGGGCTTGGCCGGTGAATGGGTGTTCTGGTTATCAATGGTTCCGCCCAGCAAGGTTCCATTCATGTAGACACGGTAATCCTTAATACCAGCGGCAGGTTTGGTCGGTTTTTCCCAGGCAAGTACCACGCTGTGGTCATCATAAGCCAACGTCGGTACTTTAAGATTTTGTGGTGCGGCGGAACGATCA
The DNA here is from genome assembly GCF_002307355.1 of Pectobacterium polaris. NCBI lineage: Bacteria > Pseudomonadati > Pseudomonadota > Gammaproteobacteria > Enterobacterales > Pectobacteriaceae > Pectobacterium > Pectobacterium polaris. Next base: position 4,430,314 of record NZ_CP017481.1, read on the forward strand.
ACACCGACATCCGGCGTTGAGTCGCTATCGCTGCATCCAGCAATCAGGCCGCTCAGGACTAATGTTGCGCAGAGCGTAAGACGGGTACGAGGTAAAAAGTCAGTCATAGCATTTCCTGTATTTTTACTATTATTTTTCCCGATGTATTTCGCCCTACAGCAGAATCGTTGCCACAAGGCGAAACACATCGGCAGATGGGTTTACAGATAAAAATCAAATAAAAAAATAACGGGTTGAATCAGACGATCTACGGCAGAGCAATATCCAGTTTCCCCGCACCGGCATTGTCCAGGACGTATTTCTCAACGGCGGCAATGGATTTCCCGGCGCTATACGTATAAGGCGGGCTCCATTCCAGTTCATTGGTGCAGGTTTCCAGCGCCCATGCGGGTACGGCTTTCCCAGAATTTGTAGCGGCTGCCTTCTCGGCTTCTTGTAATGTGCTGCATTTGTCTAATGCGATTTGATTCAAATTGCTTGCCGGATTGCCATTGAACCAGGAGCCGTTGTCTTTAAATTTGCTTCCCTTGTAGGCACCGATAATCAGCTTTTCATCCGCCCCGCCGCCCTGGAAATTAAACACGTTACTTTCGGAAAGAATGGATGAATCGAAGCCCATCCCAATGGCATACAGAATGGGGTAATTCGTATCCGTTGCCCCACGATGGTAGTTATTCAGCAAATGCACCTGACCAAAACGCACGCGCGGTGAACGCTGCACGCTGTTGTCCCATAAATTGCCTTCAAACGTGATTCGGTATTCCCCTTTATCACCATCGCCGGAGCCAATTAATACCGTTTTGTCATGTTGGTCGAAGATGTTGTAGGAAATCGTCAGGTAATCGGCACCGTCTTCTATATCCAGCAAGCCGTCGTGGCGTTGGATATGCTTGCCAAATAGCACCGGTTCTAAATGATCTGGATATTCACCGTCCGTAAACGTGCAGTGGTCGATCCAGACATTTTTGCTGGCATTAATCGACACGGAATCATAACGTGCATTCCAGTTGCCTTTATCGCCGTCGCCCGCATCCCAGGCCGGAGCAAAGTCACGTGGTGCCTGAAACGTAATATTGCGGATAATGATGTTGCTGTTATCCGTTTTGCCGAACGTCTGGCTCAGGGTATTGAGGGATAAATAGCCTTCCACCAGTTTGGCTTCACTACCCACACCTAAAATCGTGGTATTTGGCGGTACCTGAAATTGAATCTGCGCCTTCTGGTTGTTGGCATACTGCGAACGTTGACCATTCTGCTTTTTCAAAAGGTTAAGCTGTGTGCTGGCCGCCGCTGCGTCACTTCCACCCGCATCCACCGTCGCTTTCAACTGCGCCATATAATTTTGATCGAATGCTTTGACGTATAAGTCAAAATCAAACGTTGTTTTATTCGGTTTAGTTTTATAATCCTCAGCATTGGCATAGCGTCCATTGCCTAAGTCATCACCACGGATAGTGCCTTGCCAGTAGATAATTTTTGGTTCTAATTTTGCTTTCAATTCCGCATCGGCATCACCGGCGATATAGCGGGGGCTGCGGATATTATTTAATGCGTCTTTTAATTCCTGACGACTGGTGACGACATAAATGCTATTTTCAAGCGCGCCTTCGCCCCCCGTCGTCGCATAAAATTTACCATCCGTATTATGATATTGCGCAGCCCAGCCAAACGGTGCCGTTTTCACCTGCAAATCTGGCGGGGTCGTTTCTGCCACTGGCTGCTGACTATTATCACACCCGGAGAGCACAAGCCCGGAAAGGGCAATAGCTACCGCACAGGTACGTAAACGACCAGTCCCAATAACCGTTCTAAACATGTTATCCCTCAGTATTTTTTAATTATTAAAATAGAAAAATAAATCCGCACAAAACCCTGCGATATTAATCGCATACTTTAAAAGTACTTTTATTCTTAATGTTGTGGCAGATTGACACGTCCCTTATTGATGAAAAAGCAGCACACGATCTGTAGTCAAAAACCACATAATAATACTGCCCATTTAGCACTCGGGACTGTTAATTAAATGATGATGGCACCACCCCACGCTGATTGATTATCGAACACCAAAAAGAAACGTTATACCTACAATGGTAAAACATGGTTTCATTAAAGCAAATTCACACGTTTTTTTTGCGACCCGCATCAAGATTCCATCTGTGATTATTATGACTGTAATAGTTTTTAATCAAAATGGAGGAACTGTCACATAACCGAGAGATTCAGTTTTCTGGCTCTTTCTATTTTTTGCAAAATAAGGCAGACGGCACCATCCTACTCGCCCGACTTTGGTTTATGATGTGATGCTACACGACCTAAAATATGCCCTAAACACTTAAGGATGAGCGCGTGGACAACGCACCGGACGCAACGACACACTCACAGCCAGCACTGCTTGCCAGATACCCGATGCCCGGTTATCTGATGATTATTTATGCACTGCTTTTTACCGCACTCGGCTGGTTCAGCCACCAGCGCTGGGGTAGCCCTGCTTCTCCGACGACCACGTTAGCGGCTCAAGCTGCCACCTTGCCTGCGACAGAGGAGCAAACGCCAGCTGCACTCGCCGCTACACCTCACCCAAGTGAGGCCCATACCGATACGCCTGCTTCCTCAGAGAAGAAGACCACACTGCCGCTACCCGCCATCAGCAATGGTGAGATTCCGCCGCTGGCCTACAGCGCACATGTTTACACGTCGGATGAAACCAAGCGCAGCATCACGCTCAACGGCCTGCAATTTCGTGAAGGGGATTCGCCAATAGAAGGGCTGACCATAGAACAGATCCAGCAGGATATGACCATTTTCAGCGTAGAAGGTGAAGTGTTTATTTTGGAAGCACTGGAAGATTGGCCGGGCGGAAAATTCAACGAGAATGAACGTTCCGCCGACGGTAAAAGTGGAAGTGCTACGCCTTAGCCTTGGCTGCGAATGGCCTCAATAAACGGCGTCAGCGTACGGTTAAATTCCGAACACTGCGCCTCTTTTGGCGTACTGTCTTTCAATAACCCTTGATACAGGCTTTCACTGCGCTGCGGTAAAGCCTGATAGCTCGCGACATTCCAGCCTCGTTGTTTCGCTACAGCCAACGCAACATTGGCAATCGTCGCATCATCGGGCAGATCGCTGCGGTTACACTTCGATTTAAGGTAGCGGGTAGCCGCAACCAGCGACGCCAGTTGATTCAGTTGATCGTTAGGAGAAACCGTTACCGCAGAAGACTGGCCTGCCACCGTTCCTTTTTGGGCAGACGTTCCTGTTTGTTGGCACCCGGCCAGCGTGACGCAAAGCAGCGTTAACGCAGAAATTTTAGACAGAGATAATGACATGACAAACTCATCCTGATTGAGATTAACGGTAGGCATTCTAGCAAATGATAAGCCGCTGTCACGGCATGTTTATGTGCTCCCAGTCAGCCGACTGGAAGCCACAGTTATCAGGAAATCACTATCAGGCAGCCGTGCCCTTGCCGGGTAAGGATTTGCTGGTTGGTAAGAGACCGTCAGCACGGAACATGGCCTTAATACCGCGCACCGCCTGCCGAATACGATCCTGATTCTCAATTAAGGCGAACCGAACATGGGTATCGCCATAATCGCCAAAGCCAATGCCGGGGGAGACGCAAACCTTCGCTTCTGCCAGCAGTCGCTTGGCAAACTCCAGCGACCCCAGATGCGCATAAGCTTCAGGAATTTTCGCCCAGACATACATTGACGCTTTCGGCTCATCAACCATCCAGCCCGCCTCGTGCAGACCACGCACCAACACATTACGGCGCTGGCGATACTGCTCGGCAATATCCCGCACACATTGCTGATCGCCTTCCAACGCAGCAATCGCCGCCACCTGCAACGGCGTAAACGTGCCGTAATCGTGGTAGCTCTTAATCCGCGCCAGCGCGTTGACCAGCTCTGGGTTGCCGACCATAAAGCCAATGCGCCAGCCCGCCATGTTGTAGCTTTTTGACAACGTGAAGAACTCTACCGCGATGTCCTTCGCGCCGGGAACCTGCATGATCGACGGCGCTTTCCAGCCGTCATACACGATGTCGGCATAAGCCAGATCGTGGATCACCAGCACGCCGTACTGTTTCGCCAGCGCCACAGCGCGTTCAAAGAAATCCAGCTCGACACACTGCGCTGTCGGGTTCGACGGAAAACCGAGAATCATCATTTTCGGCTTTGGAATACTTTCGCGGATAGCGCGTTCTAATTCATTAAAGAAATCAACGCCTTCCACCAGCGGTACTGAACGCACCTGCGCCCCGGCAATCACCGCACCATAAATGTGAATCGGATAACTGGGGTTAGGCACCAGCACCGTATCACCATGATCCAACGTTGCCAGCATCAGGTGCGCCAGCCCCTCTTTGGAACCAATCGTGACGATCGCTTCGCTTTCAGGATCGATATCAACCTCATAACGATCGGCGTACCAGCGGGAGATCGCACGGCGTAAGCGCGGAATGCCTCGGGATGTCGAATATCCGTGAGTATCTTCGCGTTGTGCGACCGTACAGAGTTTTTCCACGATATGAGGAGGGGTCGGGCCGTCAGGGTTACCCATGCTGAAATCAATAATATCTTCGCCGCGACGACGCGCAGCCATTTTTAATTCAGCAGTAATATTAAATACATACGGGGGAAGACGATCGATGCGCGTAAAACGGCGCGGAGAAGTAGAATCAGCCATAACATCCTCAGATTAACGTGAGCGCCCGGACCGTCCGAGCGACGCAGTGCCTGTAAAGGCACTCTACTCAACATCATTCAAATCGCTTTAACCCGTTTTTGTTGACGACAGCTTTCGTTAACTACAAGGGTACAGGCGACCTGAAGTGTGATGAGCTTATTCAAGCTATCTCAGATAATTCGCCCTGTCGATACCGTGCTCATAAATTTTTCCAACCCGGAATTAAGCCTCATCGATTTCTGGCTACGATCGCGAAAAATGGAGAATACGCACCGGAAGAAGCATTACACTTGATGACCCGTTCAGACCTTGCAAATAAGGCACTGATGCCAGTGAGGCACAGGATGGTTAATCCGAGAGTAAGCTTATGACTGAGATGCGATATTTCACCGAAAGTTGGCCAATAGAAGGCGCATTTACCATTTCACGCGGCAGCAAGCGTCAGGCGGATGTCGTTGTGGTGGCGCTCCAGTCCGGCAGCGTGACAGGCTACGGCGAATGCGTCCCTTATTCACGCTATGGCGAATCCCTCGACAGCGTAATGGCACAGATTGCTTCACTGCACAGCGACGTCCGTAACGGTTTAGATCGAGAGACGCTGCAAACCATCCTGCCCGCAGGCGCAGCGCGCAATGCGCTCGATTGCGCCTTCTGGGATCTGGAGTGCAAACAGCATCAGCAGCGCATTTGGCAGCGTTTGAATCTCCCTTCGCCTACGGCGTTGGAGACAGCCTATACCCTATCGCTGGATACGCCAGACCATATGCGCCACGCCGCAATGCATCATGCCAGTCGCCCTCTCCTCAAACTAAAGCTGGCCGATTCAGACGATCTGGCCAGAGTTGCTGCCGTGCGCGAAGGTGCGCCATCGGCTCGCCTGATTGTGGATGCCAATGAAGGATGGGACGCCGAACGCTATCTGACGCTGGTTCCTGAACTCGCGGCGCTTGGCGTAACGATGATCGAACAACCTTTTCCAGCAGGCAAAGACGATGTGCTGGCAGACTTGCCCCGCCCGATTCCCGTCTGTGCCGATGAATCCTGTCATGACAGCCAGTCGCTGGCCGCTCTGGTCGGCCGCTATGACATGATCAACATCAAGCTGGATAAAACCGGCGGACTAACGGAAGCCCTGCGTCTGCGAAAATATGCGCAGGAGCAAGGTTTAAAAATTATGGTCGGCTGCATGGTGAGTACATCGCTCTCGATGGCACCGGCATTTGTCGTGGCACAAGGTGCCGCCGTGGTCGATTTGGATGGCCCGCTGCTCTTGCAGCGCGACCGCACTAACGGACTGCACTATAACGGTAGCGAAATATTACCGCCCAACGCATTATTGTGGGGATAACGCGCGTTAACCTGCATTGAGCAACTATTAAGGAGTGTTGTGATGCAACGTCTTGTTTATGTTGATGGACAGTATTTAGAAGAAAATGAAGCAAAAATTTCTGTATTTGACCGTGGTTTCCTATTTGCCGATGCTGTCTATGAAGTGACAGCGGTCATCGATGGCAAGCTGGTTGATTTCGCCGATCATATCACTCGCCTACAACGCTCCTGCCGCGAGCTATCGCTCACGTTGCCTGTCACACCTGAGGCGCTCAGAGAGATTCACGATGCGCTGATCAATAAAAACAATCTGAAAGAAGGCGCGATCTATTTACAGCTTAGCCGCGGTAATGCTGGCGATCGTGATTTCTATTTCCCTTCTGCTGACGTCAAATCCACACTGGTGTTATTCACTCAGGCACGTTCGCTGGTCGGTAACCCGAAAGCCACAACGGGCCTGCACGTTGTCACCACTGAGGATATTCGCTGGCATCGCCGGGACATCAAAACCGTCAGCCTGCTCGCCGCCAGCCTGGCAAAAGAGTATGCCCATGCTAATCAGGCCGACGACGCTTTCTTTGTTGAAGACGGTTTCATTACCGAAGGCAGCTCCTGCAACTGCTACATCGTCCTGCATGACAACACGATTGTAACGCGCCCACTCAGCAATGCTATTCTGCACGGTATTACGCGTCAGTCGCTGCTCAAGCTGGCAGAAAAAGATGGCATTGCGCTGGAAGAACGCTTTTTTACGCCGGAAGAGGCGTATCACGCCAAAGAGATTTTTGTCAGTTCAGCCACCATGCTGGTTCTCCCCGTCGTGATGCTGGATGGAAAAACAATCGGCGACGGCAAGCCTGGAAAAGTGACTCAGCGGTTGCGTGAAATTTATCTCGATATGATTAAACAGCAGGGAGAATAGCCGCACCTCACGCTCTGTAAGCACGGCTTCGATGTTCATCCGTTACCCGTTCACTGCCGGATAACGGATGGCTGAGTACATTATTTATCCTCACCCGAAATACTATCAGGCAGCGCAAGCCCTGAGTTTTCCAACACCATCTTCTGCGGTACGGCCAGCGGAATGTTTGATGCCCGTAGCCGCTTGATAATCTCAAACAGCAGATCGCTCTTCGCTTCCGATACCATTCTCGGGCTACTGACATAGCCCGTGACGCTCAGCACCATGCCCGTTGGGTTCAACTGACTGAACTTCACTGACGGTGCGGGTGTTTCCAGAATCGCATCATGGCCGATGTAAGCGTCCAGTAACAGTGTCCGGACTTCTTCAGGGTCGATATCCAGCGGGAACGTCAGCGCCAACGTGGCAACCCCAAACGGGTTTCCCATCGTAATATTGCGCACATTCTGCGAAATAAATTGGGAGTTCGGCACGATCACCGTCGAACGATCGCCCAGCTGAATTTCCGTTGCACGCACATTAATCCGCCGGATATCCCCTTCAACCCCGCTGATACTGACCGAGTCACCGACTTTCACCGGGCGCTCCGTCAACAAAATCAGGCCAGAGATAAAGTTCTTCACGATCTCCTGTAAACCAAAACCAATCCCCACCGACAGCGCACTGACAATCCATGCCAGCTTGTTCCATTCAATCCCTAATGTCGCCAACGTCAGCAGGATAATCAGGATGTAGCCGATGTTGCTGAACAGCGTCACCAGCGACGCCCGGATTCCGCGTTCTAACGTCGTTTTAGGCAGGAATTCATCTTCCAGCCAGCGTTTTGAGGAGCGTAAAACATAAACCCCCACCACCAGAAAGAGCACGGCATTGACCAGATGAGCAGGCACGATGCTCAAGGTTTCCAGCCCTTTCCCGCCCCAGATTTCAACGGCTTTTTGCACCAACTCCAGCGGCGTAGTGGTGCCAAACGTCCCGTTCAGTAAGGCGACGGCTGCCATCAAAATTAAGAAGACTTTACCGCCAGCCGACAGAAGCAAGGTGGCCTGAGCCAAATGCCGATCGTCCAGATTGAGCGAATTTTTCATTCGCTTGCCGCTGGCGTTATTGGGAGAAAAGAGGCTTTCGCAGATATCGGTAATAAACGTTGAGAACAAATACAGGCAGGAGAACACCATACCAATCCACACCAGCTCGAACGCAAGGAAACGAGCCAGTGAGATATAACCGATGACCAGCGACACCAGAATAGCGAACGATGTCGCCAATACAGCAAGATGAATAATGCCGGATAATGTCGAACGCGCTTCCGGCTGTTCCCCTGAATGTACCATCTGCCGACGAATCTGATCACTTTTCAGCGTGATCGTCCCCGCAGTAAAGGCCAGGAACAGAGCAGATAAGCCGTTCACCATAATGGTTGCCGCGACCGATGTTCCCACCGTCGCCGTCACTTGTTCAATAAAACCGAAGATCAGAATAATGCCTGCGGCAACCACAGGAAACGGCTTCATGGCTTTTGCGACGGGGTTAGCAATCGCAGGTAAACGCCATGAAGGGCGCTGATTCGAAAGGAACGCACGCCCCAATCCAGCGATCATCGAACAGAAAATTGCCTGTCTCACCAACGCATCAAGGAACGACACGACACGTTCTGAAGCCTCACCGTGGCGCGTAAACGTAAAGTCGATCAGATTTACCGCAATACCGATCGTGACCACCGTTGAAATAACCGACGCCGTGGCTAAAAAACTCCGCCGCAGACGCCCTTCCGGCAGCCAGTTAATTCCCGCCCAGGCCAGACATTTCTCCATATACCGACGTCCCACCGAACTCATGGCCATGGCGATCAAAATCAGAAGTGCGGAACCGTAACGCCAGTCTGGATCCCAGGCCACTGTAAAGGCGTCACTTAATTGATCCTGAAAGGTGCTCAGGCGGCGTACATCCTCAGCCTGCGGAGCCACAATCGGTGCCCAGAAGCGTCCGCCCAGAATGCTACCGGAATTCAAGGCCAGCTGCGTTTTCAGCGCATTACGGCGCAGAGTCACTATTTGCGCGGACAGATTGGCCGCTCCGGTGCGTAAAGCCTGAATCTGCTCGACCTGCGCATCCATTTTTGCTTTTTGCGCATTCAGACTGTTTCGCTTACGCGTCACTTCACTGGTTTCATTAATACTGGAGCCAGACTCTGGCGCTGGCCCTAAGACATCCAACTGAGCCTGAATTTGAGCGCGTTGCGGTGTTACTGCATTAGCAAGCTCATTGGCGCTATTCACCAGCTCCTGCGTTGTGTCATTCAACGCACCAAATTTACTGTCGCTATTTGTGCCTGAAACCTGCTGCTTGATGTTATCTAACTGTTTTTGCAGCTTGATCAACTCGGCATCAACATTAATTTTTACTGGCGCATCGGTCTGCGCGGGCTGTGGGTCAGGATCAGAATCCGCACTCGCCGCCGATGCATAGCCAACAGGCAGCATCAACATTGCCAGCAGACAAACACGCAAGAATGCGGATGAAAGAATGTTCATAAATCAAAAGGTTCCAAAGTTCGACAAAATAGCGGTTCCACAAATGACCAAGCGACAAGCCTGGCACGTGAAAGCAGCCCACACTCATCCAAAACCCACGAATGCAGGCATAGTGTACCAACAGCACAGGGTGCAGAATACGTCCGTTCATAACTTGAAAAGAATTACTGAACGCATCTAGCAGATAAAACTGAAATTTTCATTGCTATGTGTAGTTCATATGGACGAGGCTCGCAATTGTGCAAAAAAATCACACCAGAGAAAGCGACATTCACCCAAAGTTGTACAGGGATTCACCGTATAGCGTAAATCCAGCGCCAACCCGTTGACTCACTGGGACGTGTGGGTATAATCCAGCCCACTGTTGTAACAAGCAACAGCCATTTCTTTTTTGAAATGCGCCCTTAGCTCAGTTGGATAGAGCAACGGCCTTCTAAGCCGTAGGTCACAGGTTCGAGCCCTGTAGGGCGTACCATTTCAAGTTCTCGAAACGTCCACTCAAGTCTACAAAACCCAAATAAATCAAACAACATAGCCATATCTCAGTATTCCTACGTCTACAGCCGTCTATTGAAATCTACAATCATGTGGGGGTATATTTGGGGGTATTCGCAGGTTCAATGAAATGAGATACCCCCAAGTGAAGCTAAATGCCCGTCAGGTCGGTACTGCCAAAGCTAAAGAGAAACCCTACAAGCTGGCTGATGGTGGCGGGTTATACCTGTTAGTAAATCCGAACGGTGCAAAATACTGGCGTTTAAAATATCGCACCGCCGGTAAAGAAAAATTATTGGCTGTGGGGGTATATCCAGACGTTTCACTTGCCGATGCCAGGGCGAAGCGTGATGAAGCAAGGCGTCTTTTAGCTGGTGGCAGAGATCCAAGTGACGATAAGAAATCTGAGAAACAAGCCAAGAAGCTAAGTGTAGATAATACTTTCGAGGCTCTGGCCAGAGAATGGCACGCATACAAACATCCGAACTGGTCAAAGGGATATTCTGAAGACCTGATGGAATCTTTCGAGAAAGATATTTTCCCCTACATTGGCAAGCGACCGATTACCGATATTAAGCCACTCGACATTCTGGAAGCCCTGCGCAAACTGGAAAAGCGAGGCGTATTGGACAAAATGCGCAAAATCCGTCAGGCCTGTAGCCAGACTTTCCGTTATGCCATTGTGACCGGTCGGGCAGAGAATAACCCCGCCAGTGAGTTAGCTGGTGCGCTCGCTATACAGAAGCATAAGCACTACCCACATTTAGTTGCTTCCGAATTCCCTGAATTTCTGCAATGCCTCAGTCAATACTCAGGCAGCCGAATAACCCAAATAGCAACGCGATTACTCATGCTAACAGGTGTGCGTACCATTGAGTTACGCGCCGCCGAATGGATAGAATTTGATTTAGATAATGGGTTATGGGAAGTCCCTAAAGAAAGAATGAAAATGCGCCGCCCTCATCTCGTTCCACTTTCCGAACAAGTTTTGATACTGCTTCGTCAATTACAGGAAATGACCGGTCGCTTTAAGCTCGTATTTCCAGGCAGAAATGACAGCACTAAACCAATGAGTGAAGCCAGTATCAATCAAGTAATAAAGCGAATTGGTTATCACGGCAGAGCTACAGGCCACGGCTTCAGGCACACCATGAGCACCATTCTGCACGAACAGGGTTACAACACTGCATGGATTGAAACCCAGCTTGCGCACGTTGATAAGAATTCTATTCGCGGCACCTATAACCACGCGCAATATCTGGACGGACGCAGGGAAATGCTTCAGTGGTATGCAGATTACATGGAAACATTGGAGAACGGCGGAAATGTGGTTCATGGCTCGTTTGGGAAACGTGCGTAACTGGATAGATAGACAGTTGTAGTATACCGCGATAGACTGCTGTGGACGTACAAAGAATAGGCTATATCTAGGTTGATCCCCGAAAACCCGCACACCTCTGCGGGCTGGCATAGCCGCCAAAATCAGAGGGCGTGAGGTGGCGTATGCCTATTGTAGAAAACCTTCCTGATCTAACCCATTGGAAAACAGTACAGGAATTCAGTATTACTCAGGCCGCGTTATTACTATCGGGAATAGATCCTTATGATTATGTAAATGGCCTTGATGGTGTAAAAAACACCCATCATGAACGCTGGAAAATGGCTTGGGGAATATCTGAGGGTATAATAAGTGCTATTCGCCGTGGGGTGTTAACTCCGGTTCAATGCCTTGCTACTCGATGGGTTGGGGATGAGTGGAATAATCACGAGGAGCATTATGAGATTAGACCCACTGATCGTAAGCATGATATATCCAAAGATAAAACAATAATCACTCGCGACTCATTATTTGTGTGGGTTGAAAATGAGCGAGTGGATTTTGTCCGTAAATCTATACCAGTAAGACCTCGTGATTCTATTCCTCATTGGAACGCAAAATCATCACATATCGTCATTGATATGGAAACAGATAATAATGAAAAAACATTATTGCTGCCAAGCTATGAACACAAATGTGAAGGGCTAGATTTTGTTGAAGAAGCCATAAAACAATTCTGGTCAACATATGATGCGGATGATCCGACTACCGCCCCAACAAAACCAGAAATAATTGAATATCTTAAAGGGAAAGGGGCATCAACTAATCTTGCCGAAGCTGTAGACTTAGTTCTTAGGCCGTTCGCAGTTAGAAAAATCGGCAGAAGAAAATCAAATAAATCATAAATTTAATGCATACCCACCCTTATTGCTAATGGGTGGGTATTGATGGCACGGGAAGTTACCATCATTTAGTAAATCAGGGTGTATTTAACAGTTCTTTGTTGAAAATAGGTACCCATAGATAAGCATTATGGATGGGTGCGATAATTATTACCTCCCATCTATTTTTAATTCTCAGCAAGTGAAAATATCTCGTAAACCGCAATAGACGTTACGAGGTAAACATGTCCAATAATTTGATTCGTCTCCCTGAAGTCCAACGCCGTACCGGTTACAGTAAGGCATGGTTATATCGCCTTATGAAAGAACAGCGCTTCCCCGCAGCTATTAAGATTGGTTCTCGTTCGATTGCTTTCGTTGAAAGTGAAGTTGATGAATGGATTGATCAACGCATAGCAGAGTCTCGCGGGGAGGTTGCATAATGCAAATAAAAAACGCCCGTGCTACCGAGCGTCAACTTGAACAAATAAAACCTGCTGCGCAAACTAATATTACTGGTGGACATAATAGCCAGCCAGAGCGGATAAGGCCAGTCCCTAAGAAGCATCGCGCACGGGTTTTCATGCTACGTTCCGGTGCTGGTGGGTTTACTGAGAATGACATTCTTCGCCATTGCCGCCTTTCTTCTGGCCGGAATTACGCCACCGAATTAGAACGCCGGCTTGATATTCAATTAGAGCGTATTAACGAACCGAACACAGACGGGATCGGCAGTCACTATCGTTATCGGTTTGCAAAGCGCGATGATATTTCCCGCGTCATTAGGCTGGTAAACAACAATGCCGATATTAACGGCCACCAGCCGCTTACCCAGCAAGAAATTAACCACATTCTGATCCTGTACCCGGATTACGCCGCCAGCTAACGGAGCCTGATTTTATGAAATCAAAAAATAATGACCTTAACGGTCAGGGATTCGCTCCCCCTGAAAACAGCCGGAGCGATATTTTCAGAAAAGGTGAACAGGATATTTCTGTTATCAAATTTGAAGGCACAAAAGTGCGGGTAGTGAATATTTCTAGTGAGCCGTGGTTTGTGGCTAAAGATGTTTGCCAAGCATTGGAGATAACCGATCACAAAGTGCCACTGCGTCGGCTTGGTGAGCATGAAAAGGTGGGGTACTCAGTACCCACCCTTGGCGGTATCCAGAAGATGGCAATTGTTTCAGAACCAGGCTTCTACAAACTCATTGCTCGAAGCCGTAAGGCTTCCGTTGAAGGAACTGCAGCCTATCGCTTTAGTGAATGGGTATTTGGTGAGGTTATCCCATCCATTCGTAAAACAGGCTCTTACGGTGTGCCGTGGGCATTCCTGCATGACTTCACGCAACGTAAACAATCCTACCTCAAGCAGGCCAGTAAGAAAGGCCGCGATCTGCAAGCCTGCAAACAGCAGAAGCAACGCTTAAATACGGAGGAAGAACAGCTATGGCGTGAGTATCAACCAGCCTTACCACTGGCGGGAGATAGCGATCATGATTAATCGCCTGTATCTCACCAGCACTGCGCATACTGTATACGAAATGCGCCCGCACCGTTTAGCCAACGCAATTGTGCGTTTGCTTGCTGGCTACTCTTTTGATTTCTTGCGTTGCCGGTATTTCACTTCACGCTGTAAAGCAGAAACAACGAATTGCCCAGTTGTTTCACCTTCTTCTTTTAGTGCCTCAACCTCTTTAACCACTTCATGTGGGACACGGGCGGCAATAGTTTGCGACCGGCCATTGACTGCTTTCGTTGCCATATCAGCGTTTCTCCGTTTTAGGTGTTCAACAGTATGGCATGGAAAAAGTGATTGTAAACGCTTGACGTGTTCAACACCTTGCAATAGGCTGGTGTTCAACACCTTATCCACAGGTGTTACACAACTAACGAAGCCCAGCAGTGCGGGAACACTTACTGGGCTTCTCACCACACCGTTATTAGGAGTAACGCTATGGCTGATTCACAGTCTACCCAAACTCACCCCAAATTTATATGGCGCTTTCTGGCGCTGGGCATGTCGTCTCGCCGCATTATTCGCATTGTCGCTACTACCGAGCACGAAGCACGGGAAAAATCCCCGTCTGGCTGTGTCATTGTTTTCGCTGGTCGCCTGCCCGTTCAGGAGGTGCGCTATGTTCGATAACACCCCGTTAGAGCTGGAAGAAATTATCGACCAATGCCGCGCACTGGCCTACGCCGCTGTTAATACCGATGCGCCACAAGCACGTGAAATCCTGCTGTTTGTCCTGCAAGAACGTATCGATCACCTTTACCGCACCAGTCAGGCAGAACCAGCACAAGCGGAGGTGTCCCATGTTGCGTGACTCTACGCTGTCTCAGGCAGCACAGCAGGCCGATCAGTTGTGCGTTCTGCTGCTGTTACTTGAACAGACTCACGAACAATTAAGTGAAGTCGATATGGCTACGGCGTTAGGGCTTGCCCGTGATCTATCGGCCAACCCTGCTTTATGGCTGCTGGATGAGCAACAAAAGCAAAGCCGATGCCGTGAAGGTGATGCCCCTGAAAAAACGGAGGTGCCCCATGCCTAACCAGACGCCAACCATTACCGCCACGCTGCAAGTTACCCCTGATTTCACAGGGCGCGTGCTGGTGTACGTGAAGAACGGCAGAGCCACCAGCGACCGCCGACTATTCGATGATGAGCTGGTGGCCGGACTCGATACCTTTCTGGAGCTGGCAACCCGTGCAGGCTATCAGGTGATTTCACCGGACACAGGAGCGGCAGCATGAGCAAGCAGGTTTATGAGATTTGTTGCCAGGTTGAGGAAGCGTTACACCACGTCAAAAAATCGAAAGAGATCCTTGATATGTGGCTGAACCTCATCCCAAACGATGAAGCCCGCGAGGGTGAATCTATCCGCGTCGCTATCGTGATGGATCAGGTTATCGAAGCCATTTCCTGTCTGAATAAGGCGGAAGCTATGGGCAGCAACAAAACAGGAGAGGCGCGATAGTGCGTAATATCGATTTTATCCGCAAGGTATCCGCTGCTGCTGCGGGTCGCTGGCCTGATGTGCTTTCTCAATTGGGGATTGAGGTTCCCCGTCACCCGACAACGCTCACCCCTTGCCCAGCCTGCGGCGGTACCGATCGCTTTCAGTTCGATAATCTGGAAGGACGCGGGACATGGCATTGCCGCCACTGTGAACCGGAAGCCGGTGACGGGCTGGCGCTGGTGATGAACGTTCGCCAATGTGCCGCGATGGATGCCGCGCAGAGGGTGGCAGAGGTATTGGGTATTGATACCCGGACACTGGAACAGGCCACCCGCCAGAGCGACACCCGACACCTGCCAATGGAAAATAACGGGCGTTCCCCTGCCGTTGAAGAAAAAGCCCAGCGCTTTGCCCCGCGTCTGGAGAAGCTGACCACGCAGGCACATCCGGGAGAGTCTGCATATCTGGCCGGAAAGGGGTTAACCGGCTTTTCGTATCCGCTGCTGTCTGATGGCACCCTATTGCTGACGTTACAGGACGCGAACGGTACCACCACCGCCGCACAGACGATAAAACCCGATGGCAGCAAGCGACTGGTGACCGATTCCGCTAAGCGCGGGGCGTATCACGTTGTTAATGCCTCAGAACAGCCCGATACGGTGATTATTGGTGAGGGACTGGCGACCGCGTTAAGCGTTCACCTGATGCGCCCTGATGCGCTGACCATCGCCGCTATCGATGCAGGCAACATGGTGCCGGTCGCAAAGACGATGCGTGCTCTGTATCCCAATGCGCAAATCATCCTTGCCGCGGATAACGACATCGTGGCAGGTAAGCCAAACGCGGGGAAGGACTGGGCAGAGAAAGCCGCCCGCGAGGTGAACGGCTGGGTATCCCTACCGCCCACCAGCGAAAAAGCCGACTGGGATGATTACCGCCAGCAATACGGACTGACCGCCGCGGCACAGGCGTTTGCCGATTCGCTCTATCCAGTGTCTAGCGGTGATAAACCGGCGCGTGACGACCCGTTAAGGCCGCGTGTCGAGAGCCGTAGCGATGGAGTTTTCTGGCTTACCCCCAAAGTGGATAAAGACAGTGGCGAGGTGATCAACAACGAAAGCTGGCTATGCTCCGCGCTGAACGTGGTGGGCATTGGTCGGGATGAAAAAGACCAATACCTGATACTGCGCTGGCGGGCAATCGGCGCAAACGCGGATACCACGCATGCTATCCCGTTGGCTGATATCGGTGAACGCGAAGGCTGGCGAACGCTGAAAAACGGCGGCGTGAACGTCACCACCAAAAACAGCCTGAGGGCGATACTGGCCGACTGGCTCCAGCGCAGCGCCGTGCATGAGATTTGGCATATCGCCCACGCCACAGGCTGGCAGTGTGGTGCCTACATCATGCCGGACGGTGAAATTATCGGACAACCCGACAGGCCGGTACTGTTCAACGGTCGCAGCTCTGCGGCGGCGGGCTACACCGTCAAAGGCACCGCCGAAAGCTGGCGCACCAACATTGCACGGCTGGTGGACGGCAACTATTCCATGATGACCGGCATAGCGGCGGCGTTATCCGCTCCGCTTATTGGGCTATCTGGTTCGGACGGATTCGGTATCCATTTCTATGAGCAATCCAGTGCCGGTAAAACCACGGCGGCGAATGTCTCTGCCAGTCTGTACGGCAACCCCGATTTACTGCGCCTGACATGGTACGGCACCGCGCTGGGGCTGGCGAACGAAGCCGCCGCCCACAATGACGGCCTGATGCCACTGGATGAAGTCGGGCAAGGCGCTGACCCGGTGAGCGTGGCGCAAGCCGCCTATGCCCTGTTTAACGGCGTGGGCAAACTACAGGGTGCCAAAGAAGGCGGCAACCGGGATTTAAAGCGCTGGCGCACGGTGGCGATCAGCACTGGCGAAATGGATTTGGAAACCTTCATCGCCAGCGTAGGCAGAAAGACCAAAGCCGGCCAACTGGTACGCCTGCTGAATATCCCGTTAAGCAAAGCGATGCGCTTTCATGAGCACAACAACGGCAAACAGCACGCCGATGCGCTGAAAGATGCCTACCAGCGGCACTACGGCGCAGCCGGGCGCGAATGGATTAAGTACCTTGCCGACCACCCGCAACAGGCTATCGAGGCCGTGAGAGCCGCCGAAATGCGCTGGCGCGGGTTAATTCCATCTGATTATGGCGAACAGGTTCACCGCGTGGCCGCTCGCTTTGCCGTGATGGAAGCGGCGCTATCGCTGGGCAAGGTGATTACTGGCTGGGATGAGCAGACGAGCCGCGACGCGATACAGCACAGCTTCAATGCCTGGGTGCGTGAATTCGGTACCGGCAACAAAGAGCACCAGCAGATTATCGAACAGTGCGAAGCGTTCCTGAATGCGTGTGGGTTAAGCCGGTTCGCGCCGCTGCCTTACGACCGTACCAGCCTGCCTATACGGGATTTGGCCGGATACCGTGAACGGGGCAAGCACGACGATTCACCGATGGTGTTCTACACCTTCCCCGCCGCGTTTGAGGGAGAGATAGCCAAAGGGTTTAACGCCAAGCAGTTTGCCGAAATACTGCGCGGTGCGGGCATGTTGACCCCGCCCACCAGCGGGCGCGGCTATCAGCGTAAGTCTCCGCGCATTGATGGGCGACAGATAAACGTCTACGTCCTTCAGTATCGCCCGGAAGACGACCAGCCAGAATAGGATTGCTTCACACACGTAGAAAGTATGTTGGTTCAGTTAGTTCAGTTGGTTCAATGTGTAAAGACGGTTGTTATGTAAGGAAAATATTTTCCATGTTGAACCAACACTGAACCAACAAAGGGGCATTTTGAACCAACAGCGATAAATGGCTGAGGGGAGGAAAACAACCATGACAGCACAAATTTCCGCTTATGGTCGCCTGGTGGTGGACGTGCAGAGCCGCACCACCAGCAACGGTAACACGATGAGTTTCACCCGCATGGCGGTACCGCTGCCCTGTCAGAAGGCAGAGAACGGCGAGGCCACTTTCTGGCTGGCGGTGACAGTCTTTGGCAAACAGGCGGATGCGCTGGCGAAACACCAGAAAGGCGACATGATGAGCGTATCGGGCAACATGCAGATCACCCAGTGGACAGACGGCCACGGTAACGCACAAACCGGCTACCAGGTGATTGCCGACAGCGTGGTAAGCGCCCGAACGGTGCGACCCGGAGGCCGTAAAGGTGCCGCAGGCCAACCCACTGACGCGCTACGCCGCGCACACGAACAAAGCGTACAGGGTAATAGCCACCTTACACCTGATTTCAGCGATGACGCGCCATTTTGAGGAATACCATGATGACAGAGAACACACGTATCGTATTGCGTCTTAAGCGTGCCACCGTGAACAAGGTAACAACGCCGGGACATGTCACAGCCAAATCTTCACAGGCAACAGACAAAACAGGTAATAAGCAGCACCGCAAGAACCGGAAAAAACTCGAACGGCTGGTTTTACTCTGGCCGGATGCGTTCAATCTGGAAAATCCCCGCCCGTTGGCTATCGGGATCGATAAGGCGCTGGCGGCAGATATTGAACGTCGCCAATTATCCGGGGCGGGCTCGCTGCGTTTTTCGCTGGGGTTGTATGTCCACCGCTCTGCCTACATCAAAGCGCTGGCCGCTGGTGGGCAACGCTACGACCTGAACGGCAAGCCTCTGGGGGAAGTCACCACCGAACAGCAGGAGCGTGCCAGAGCGCAGCGCAAGCAGAAAACCGCCCTGCGCACAGAGGATGCAAAATGCGCCTGACAGCAGAGCAGAAGGCGGAGATTATCCGCCTTAAAAAACAGGAATTGATTGCCTCGGTAGCACAGAATTATTTGGGCTGAGTCGAGTTAGGGGGGATTTCAAGATAAGAAAATAAACACATGATTAATGCGCTATATAGGCAAATCAGCTTTGCCCTGTTTGGCGTATCCCTTGATTCAAGTGCATATCTGTATTTAGTCTTTCCGTCTTCATCATAAGTCTCTATTTGAAATTCACTCAGCGGAAAGGACAAATAAGTTTCAGCTAGGCCTCTAACATGATGATGAACAGTATCAATTTCACTATCTTTAATGGCTGTCACTGAGAGTCTATGTGCAAATGAATTTCTTATATCATTGATTTTTTTAATCGACTTATAAGCACTTTCTGGCAACCCTGTGAGCTGACACATTTTAAGTTTCTGGAAAAATTCCATTTGAAAATCACCAGACTGAGGGGCTTCACTAAAGAGGTTGTCATGTCCTGTTATGCCACAAATCCATGCCTCCAGAAACTTCTCGCAAAGCAAATGAATCCGTAAAACAACGCCCAAATCATCCTCGCTGTTCGCAATCTTAATCATAGGCAGAGCTATACCAATGCTGCCATAGTAATTCATAAATGATTGAATTTTCACTTTATTTAACCACTCCGCATCCAACAAATTAAAGATAAATCGATAATAGCGCCATCGAACGTTAAGTGACATGCCA
This sequence comes from Pectobacterium polaris, assembly GCF_002307355.1. Taxonomy (NCBI): domain Bacteria; kingdom Pseudomonadati; phylum Pseudomonadota; class Gammaproteobacteria; order Enterobacterales; family Pectobacteriaceae; genus Pectobacterium; species Pectobacterium polaris. The sequence goes on from NZ_CP017481.1 coordinate 4,449,940, forward strand.
CTGGATAAAAATCACACCCATTAACATCCCTATATTTGCAACACTTGTTGATATAATTTTAATTTATGCAACAATAACCACTGTATAAATATCATGTATGGGTGTTATATGACCGCACGCGGGAAAGTGGTACCGATATTACTCAGCAAAGAACAGGTAGGCGCAATTCGTCGTATTCAGGAGCAGGAACGCAGCAAGTCACCGCTGGGCGTTGCGCCAACCATCCATGTGATTGCGCGTAGCCTGATGGATAAGGCGTTAAAGGAAAGCGAAGTAGCACATGGCTGAAGCCATTGATTCGCTGGTGATATTAATGGCCTGAATGTCATGACGGTGATTTCTCACTATGACGTGGATTTATGGCAATGAAAGAAAATACTGAACTGTACGGCGTTTATGACGCTGGCTTTAATCATCGATTTGACGGTATCACGGTACTGAAAGCGTCGATTACCCGCGACGCCAAAATGATGGAGCACCCACTGGAGGACGGCAGCACCATAACCGACCATCGCATTATTCTGCCTATTGAGATTGAGATAGCGGCGCTGATCCCTGTGGCGCAATCTAACAGCCTCTATACCGAAATCCGGCAGGCGTTCACCAGCACTGAGCTATTTTCAATAAACACCCGATCCGGTGTTTATCCCAGCATGGCAATGTCGGCCATGCCGCACGAAGAAGACCCTACGAACGCCGACATGATCCCTATCGTGTTGCGATTCAAGGAAACGATTCTTGTAGAAACGCAGTACCAGGCATTGCCGCCGAGAAAGGTTAAATACCCAAAGGATTCCAGCACCGTTAATCGAGGTGAACAAAAGGCCGAATATGCACGGCATTGCGGTGTAAGCCGTCAGACAGTGTACGACTGGGTGAAAAAGGGTGAGGTCATTCTTTCTGGCGTGAAGATCGATGTCACAGCGACCGAACAGAAACGTGCTGGTGGAAATCATGCCAGTGATTCGCCGTGGCCACATCGCACAATGGAAATGACGTGGAAACAGGCCGCTGAATGGGTGAGCCAACACGATGGAGAAAAGCCTGATGAGGATAATCATGACGATCGATTAACTCGTCTGGCGGCTGCTGCGGATGAGTTGGGCTATGGCGTTGATGGCAGCGAATACGACGAACAGGAATCCGTAATTGCTCTATACATGGACGGCAGTGTACGACACGAATTCTACGATGAAGGATGCGTGGATGCGGCGATCACTTTTTTGCGGGCAGAACTTTTCTATGTCGCATTCCGTGTTGATGATGAGGCTGATTGGAGTCCTCAGGGATTATCAGCGTTGTGCTTACGGCAAGGCAAGAAAATATAAACCACCAGCCAGGAGAAGGGCAGCAATCTTGACAGGGCTTGACGCTTTTTATCTGGGTGTAAAGCCGGGATGCACAAAAGTGTCAGATTTGCCGTGATAGCGTCAAGTTCCCCCTCAATGTGTAAAGCGCTCAATATATAGATTTATATAGGTTATCAGCAGGATGAATCTAACTTAATCAGCCTGTTATCGGGTGCTCTCCACATCATTGATGAGCGTCAGACTCCAGATCATTGGCCTGTAAAGTACGCGCAGCCTGATGCTAAGATTTGCTAAGGTTATCCGCTCGATGTATCGGAATGTATCGGCTTTTCTGGTGAAGGTGTAAAGCGCGAACATAACTAATCCTTACGTTCGGCCAAAAACGAAACCTGAAGGTTTACACAATTCTCAAAAACGAAACGGATACGGGTTTATATCTTCTGGACACATCCAGATAAGCCCCAATTAGTTGTGAGTGCGTGTCTGATGATGTTGCCGCGGCCACCGGCTGCCGACTGACGTATACACAGGCTGATGAAGCAGGGGCGTCACTCCGCGCAGTTGGTTTCGTTCTGATTAAAAACATCCCCGCGCGTGGCAGTTGCTCGGCAATTGTGGGAAGTGAGGCGGTGACCATCACAAGGCGCATTTGCGAGTAGGCATGATGACCATTAAAATTTTTCTTTCTGTTGCCGATAATCTTTATCTCATTAATAAAGGAGCTAAAGATGAACTTTGATGATTTGAGTAGAATGATGAGAGAGCATGATGATTTTGAAATTAACTTCGCTCCACATTATGTAAAAATTCTTCGCGCCCTGGCTGATAGTATTGAGGCAGGTGAAGAAATTGGTGTTGAGGGCAAACTTTTAATGTCTCATGATGCTCCTGGTGTAACCACCTATACGGTGATAACTCATAAAAAATAGTTATAGCCGCCTCCGGGCGGTTTTTTATTGCCATCACACCATTCATTCCTGAGCGAGTGAATAGCGTAATAGTTTTATCAGGGGAATCAAAATGGCAAGACCGGACTGGGGGGCGCTGCAAGACAAGTTCCTCGCCGAGCACGCCAAGACCGGTATCTCAGCCAAAGACTGGTGTGTGGCGAAAGGACTGAATTACGCCAGCGCCAAGCTCCATATCAAAGTTACGAATTACGGTGCGAATTCGCAGAAGTCAGGAGCGCCACCCGTCAAGGCGAAGAAGGCTGCAAAAGAGAAGCACGAATCACCGAAGGCCGAAAATCCTCCAGAAACGAAACCGATTCGCGGATCGCGTACCGCACCACCCGTTAATCCATTCCAGCCCGGCAATCAGCATGCGTTAAAGCACGGCGGATACGCTCTGCGTGCCGCAGCCTCCAGAATGTTTACAAATGTTGGTGTTCAGGCGTTTCTCAAATCAGTACAGGGCGAAGCCATAAACGACGCTATCATGACGCCGGGAACATGGAGAAACTCACGTTAACGTCGACAGAGCGTGCGGAACGCGCTTATTGAAGTTGGCGTAAATTTAATACTGTTTAATACGGATTGCCTACACCAATTCACAGCAAGGCCTTATACAGATAGGCTTACAGCGTGATTGCTCAAAAATCCCGTCTTAAATTTTTCTCCGCCCTGTCCGGGCTATTTCACCAATAAATTAGACAGGGTTAGACGGATTGAGATAACGAAAAGCGGGTAATGCCTTATCTGGCAAGCGATGTAGGCCAACCGCTACAAATACCCGTCCCCAAAAAGCCGAAATAGTTTTATTTACTTTTACATAATTGAGCATGGATTTTAAGCCATGCCCGCGCCACCGCTGGCTTTAACGGCAATTTTTGCTCATGAGGTGTAAAACAAAAAATCGATCATCACCACACCCTTTTCCTACAGGCTGATACAGGTTATATGCAGAAAAATAGTAAGAAATAGTAAGGTATTGACCTATCACCATAGCGACAAATATAGACGTTTAAGCCGAATTGCAGGCGTACCTATCTTTGATGACAGGAACAAATAGTAACGTTGTGAGCGTTACTGACGATCGGAGAAGCCTTTTTCCCGTATATTAAAGGCTAGATGATCTATGTTTTTTCTATATAGCGCAGTATCACATCAAACGATTTCTGCGCAGCCCTGACGCGTAGTGCCACTTCCCGATCCTTCAGAACAATAGCAATAAGTGCCGCCGATATTTCACGCAATAATATTGATATCAGATAGCTCTCTTCATCACCTTCTATACGCACCCTTCTTTCAATTGGTAAGGCTGCGATGATAGCAGGCCTCAGAGCTTCTGATTTAGCTTGTGACGCACGGGAGTCAGAGCGAAGCCAGCGAAAGATCTGCTGCCGATTGTTGTAGATAGCCTTACAATCAGCAACACCGTTGTTTTCTATCCGTCTCAGGCGAATAGAATCATTACCGCCTAACAAGAAGAATTGCTTCGTTATCTCGATCGCTACCTGTTCCTGCCCATCTTTCACCGCCCAATTTTCAACTTCAGCTTTTAAGCGATCCATTGTGTATCTCCCAGTCAATTGATTTGGCTTAATCAGATTTCAATTGCCTTTGACTGTTTCAATACCCAAGCGACATAAGAAAATGGTCAATAGATATGTCCCAGCATTATCCCGCTTTGGGTATTAACCAAGAAGTATCAGCACAGGAGGATGAAGTGGAAGAACGCGATCCAAGCATGACGTTAATTACCGATGAGGACATGATAGAAATTACCGGGGCTCACTACCCAAGCGTGCAATGCCAGATACTAAGGGAAAATGGGATACCTTTCGTCAGGCGCAGGGATGGACGACTGCGCACCACCTGGTACAATTTCAACCATCCCTTTAGCACCCGTAACAAGCAGCCAGAACCAGAGCCAAACATAGAGCCTAACTTTGCTGGTTTGGATCTCCCTTCCCCAAAGAGAAGAAAGAAATTAGCATGATGTTGGTTCAAGTAGGGGTTCGTGTTGGTTCAAAATGGCATGGTGTTGGTTCAGTTTTTGAGAAAATAATTAATGAAAACAATCATCTTTACACATTGAACCAACTGAACCGACTGAACTAACATACTTTTGCTTATATATGCGTTTTCAGAGGGGTGGATTATCGAGCCGATCAGTAGTGTGAGGAAAATTATGGTCATCCAATCCCCTACCCTTTCAGATGAAATTGCCCAAAAACACCGCACGCAAAACAATATGGGGGTATCATTGGGGGTATATATAAAAACACAACAAAAATAAAACAATATAAATCAAGTCATTAAATCTTACGTTTCACTCCTGTAGGGTTTTTTTATGCCTCAAATTCAGTGAATTAGCTATAAATTCGCTGATTTCAGTCAACCAGACTCTACCGACATCTCCGTACATCAAGTAGGATTTGTTGGTATAAGTGATGGTACAAGCCCGTTCAATGAATTCTTATACCGACAGCCAGCGTATGCCGACACCTCAATATGGATATCAGCTATCCCACTCATCGATGCAAAAGTCAGAAGAGCCAACCAGAAGACAAGGCTTATAAACTTACCGATGGTGAAGGGATGCATCTGATGGTCCATCCTAATGGCTCAAAGTACTGGCGTCTGCAATACCGCTTCGACGGCAAACAGAAAACGCTGGCGCTTGGGGTATACCCTGAAATTACCCTGTCTGAAGCCCGGCAACGCCGTGATGAAGCCAAACGCCAGATTGCTACCGGGACTGATCCCAGCGAACATAAGAAGGTGGATAAACAACTACGCCAAACGCTCGTTGATAACACCTTTAAAGCTATCGCATTGGAATGGCATGAATATAAGCGCCCTAACTGGTCGAAGGGTTACGCTGAAGACCTGATGGAAGCGTTTGAGAATGACATCTTCCCTGATATCGGCAAACGCCCTATTGCTGAGATTAAGCCGCTGGAAATGCTAACCTCACTGCGCAAACTTGAAAAACGTGGCGTACTCGACAAGTTGCGTAAGATTCGCCAAGCCTGTAATCAGGTGTTCAGCTATGCGATTGTCACTGGCCGGGCGGAAAACAACCCAGCATCAGAACTGGCAAGCGCCCTTCCCCCACCAAAAGCCACGCACTACCCTCACCTGCTGCCAGATGAACTGCCGGATTTTCTACGCGCATTATCAACTTACTCGGGTAGTAAGGTCACACAACTTGCTACACGTATCCTGATGCTTACCGGCGTTCGCACTATCGAATTACGGCAAGCAGAATGGAAGGAGTTTGATTTTGAAAAAGGGCTCTGGGAAGTACCGAAAGAACGCATGAAAATGCGTCGCCCTCACCTCGTGCCCCTTTCCGATCAAGTGATCGATGCTCTACAACAGCTCTATGCCGTTACTGGACGCTATAATCTGGTTTTCCCTGGACGTAACGACATCACCAAACCGATGAGTGAAGCCAGTATTAATCAGGTACTGAAACGGATTGGTTATCACGGCAAAGCGACAGGCCACGGCTTTCGCCACACCATGAGCACCATACTGCACGAACAAGGCTATAACACCGCCTGGATTGAATTACAGCTTGCCCATGTGGATAAGAACACGATTCGTGGAACGTATAACCATGCGCAGTATTTGGAGCAGCGGCGCGGCATGTTGCAGTGGTATGGGGATTATGTTGATGGGCTGGAGCATGAGGATGTGAAGAGAAGGTTGTGGTGATGGGGAAACGAAAGTAGGCAGGAAGATAATTAGCCGGAGTTGTTCCGGCTTTTACACAATGGCATGTAGTTCAATGATTTCAACGGGATCGCTCTAGAGAGATCCCGTTGAGTAGGAATATCCAAGCTCATATCAGAAGATAACGCTGAGATATCAGATGAATTAGCCGCTACTCAGCAGGACACTGATCTACGAAAAAGTGAGGCTAAATCTGTCGGCTGAACTCACAGCACTGGCCAGCCCATAAAAGAGAAGTAAGGCTGCCATGCGAAAGTGGACTCATAGCCCATAGTGGGTTAAAAATTCGGCCACTATGAAAGTAGGACTAAATCCAGATTGCATTCATCAGCATGAGCAGGCTATACCGTCTGATAAGGCACATTTCCTATGGTTGTAATACGGGTGAATTCAGCATCAATGGCTTCAGCTTGCAACCGCCATTCGGCAAAACGTTTCTGGCGCTTTTTGCTCTCATCAAGCGACTTTTCAAGTAGGTTCAGTTCATCATGCAGCTTGATATAGCCAGCAAAAAATGTCGGAATAAAGTCATCTGCATCCAGAGTTTCAAGAGTTTTCTCTCGTTGGTCAGTAAAATTATTCACCATTTTAATCACTGCTTCAGCAAACATTTTTTCACGCTTATGTTGTTCCCATGTGTCCCAGGCTTCCATTGCCAGCCCAAGTACGGACAATGCACCATTCAACCCTTTAGCCAGATTTACCGCCCCCCACGGGTTAAATTTCAGAATTTTTCCCAGATCAACCCCCACCATTTTTGCCAGTGAGACAACACCATCGCGTGCGGCGATAACCGTAGTGTTATTGATGACCTTGCTTTTGACAACGTAATCCAGCCCCTGCTTACCCATAGCAGTCAGGTTGCCGTTGTAGTGGCTGATATCAGCCTGATAACCTATTTCCATGCGTTGCAGCGCCTGAGCAACAGTGCGCAATCGGCGTTCAAACTCATTATCTAAACGGGTAGAGATAACAACACCTTTGTCGCCCACCTCACGTTCAAAAAATTCGGTGTAAGTTTCCAGGCTCAATCCTTTGGCCTGCAGGATCAGATCGCTGAAGTAATTGACGACGAACTCTCTCAGTTTAATTCGGGTTTCTGAAATGTTAACCTGCATTGTCCCCATCTCTTTACTCATGCGTTGATGGATCGTGTTAAGGTCGGAGACTTCCTGTGTAATGCGCTCGTCATTCTCAATCGCCACTGGTAGTTGGCGAGTCAGCATGTCGCGAATTACGCTTCTTTTTGTCTCTTCCCCAGCGCAAGTACACCGCCGCTACGCTCAATTTTTTCGCTGGTGGCCTGCTGCAACGTACTAATGTGTGATAAGGCGCGAAACTTATCGGGATTACCCAGCCAGTATTCGGTTCCCATATCAAACGGGTTCGCTGCCACAGCAACAATGCTTAACGCATCACGCTCCTGCGGGGTCAAAGCAATCAAATCCTGTAAACGAGAAGCCACGTTCTCGCGCTTAACATTCGCGTTTGAGTGATAATCAGCCTCATCTTCAACGTCGGCGACTTCGTCAAAGCGGCTGAGCACAAAGACAGTGCGATCTAGTAAATTCAGCGTACGGAACAACCACTCCAGATCCTGTTTATGGCTCTCTTTGATCGGGTTAGTGGAGTTCATCACATACAGCACCAGATGTGCTTCACTAACGTACTTCTTAGTCATATCTTTATATTTTTCAACGGACTGGACATCTTCATTGAACTGTTCTTTAAAGCCAAATAGCCCTGGAGTATCAATCAGCACAAAATCGGAACCCACATCGTAAATTTTGACTTCGTTGGAGGATTCCTGATGGCTGATTTTCATGCTGGCTTTATCTAGCTTCTCCATCCAAGCGGCTGCAATAGAGGTTTTTCCTTCGGAAAAGCCGCCAATTAATGCAATGTGCAGCTTGCCATTGGCTGCACTCTCTTTAGCTGCCTGCAGCTTATGAAATAATTTGGGGTCCATCTGCACGCCAACGGATTCCCCCTGTTGCAGGAAATCACTAAGACTGTTTAGCAATGCAATATTCTGTGTTTGTTGAGTTTTAAACACATCAAGTGTCTTTTTCATTATTTTGCTCCTGATGTTTCAATGCTGACGGACAGTTGGCGTAGTTTTTGGCTGGCGTCTTTTAAAATATTGTTGGTATGGGAAGCTTGGCGCACGGGCTCCTGCAGCATGGCTTTTAACTGTTCGACCTTCTCATCAAGCTCGGGGAAGGCGCTTTCCAACCCATCACTGATGGAAGCTTTAATTTTGCGTGCAACGTTACTCAGGTTTTCATCTGCGGACTGACGTTGCTGAGACATTTTGTAGCTGGAGCTGAAGAAGCTGCGCACCGCTTTATAAAATGCGAATACTAGCCCGGCTAGCGCAGGAGCCAGTACGATCCATCCTGCGGGATTCCAGAACAGTAGTGCGCCTCCGGCAAGCGTTGCCAGTAAACTGGTGAGTTTGATGCCGCTATCAATGTCGATTCTCACATCAAACTGCCCCTCAAATTTATGCTGTTGCAGCTTGGAATAGGTTGCAAGTATCTCTTTGGCATATTGCTGAAAGCGACGAATGACCTCTTCGGTTTCATCTTTAAAAATATCCAATTCACACTTAAGAATACCCGGCAGTTCTTTTTCCAGCTCAGCATGCTGCAGTGTGAGGCAATCTTCTAGTTCAGTTTTGAAACGATCGTTGCTGATGTCGTTATTAATCTCGGCATAGACGCGCTGACGGGCGCGGTTTTTGAATTTTTCTACCGCTTCTTCGCCTTGGTCTGCCAGACGCGATTTCAGCGATGCAAGCGACATATCCAGCAACTGGTGGGCATTCTGCATTTCCTCGTCCAGTTGCTTTGACAGTTTTCCGTAAGTTTCTTTTTGCAGATAGGTAATTTCCTTGGTGGCTTCTTCCACGGTTTTACGCGCTTTACTGACGTTAGAACGAGTGATTTTTTCTTTGCTGTTAGTCACTAGTTTCTGTGTCAGCAAGTTCAAAAAACTGCTCAGTCCTGTCTTATCGAGCACCTCATCTTTTTCAAAGTTTTCTAGCAATTTGCTACGTTTTTTAAGATTTTCCGACCCTGGAACAAAGTGTTCTGCCACACTCAGAAATGCAGGCATTGCACTGAGTGTGCAACTATCGCGGTAATTATCACCAAGCTGCTCATGCATTTTTGTATTCAGATCGACCAAGCTTTGCTCTTCGTCAGGACTTAGCAACACTGGACGATTTAGCTGCATCGGATTGGTAATCCGCTTGTTAAACAACGTCCAGACTTCTGTCTGAGCATTAAGGTGTGCTTTGATCTTTTCCAGCGTACCTGGATTATTTTCATCACCTTTTTGCGGCGCTGCTGCTTTGCTGGTGACGTAGAACACAGCATGTGCTTTTTCTACCGCCTGCTGGATTTGCGCCAGCACTGTACTCTCTTTACCTTCGATGCCGGGTACATCCAACAAGGCAAAACGCTGTTGATTAGCTTCAAAGGGATAGAGTGTAGTGTCCATGGTGAAATCGGACACCCCCGTACCAATGATTTCACCATCTGCCAGATGTGCCAGTTCGGCAAATTTTGCCAGTTGTATACTTTGCAACTGCCGTAGCTCTGCGGTTTTCGCATCGCAATCAATCTGCTGCCTTTCTAGATCTTTGAGCTCAGCGGCTTTTTCAATATTTAGTGCGCGTTGCTTCACAAGTAAGTGAGCATGCTCTTTTTGTTCCGGTGTTTTTCGCCATAAATTGAGTAACTTCTGCCATAAAGAGCCAAGCTGTTGCTGCGCGAGAATAAGCGCACTGATAGCATTGATTTGCTGATGTAGCGCCGTTTCTCGGTCAATGTACTGTGAGTTGATGACTTCTATCGTCTGGGACAGTTCGTTGGCTATTTTTTGATTGTCGTCCAACGACCACTGTAATTTTTCGATATCGCTGTCAGTAAGATGATACCGTTGCTGAAATTCACGGAAGGCTTTCTGGCGCTGTTGTTTACTCTCTTCTTTCAACAAAATACGCAGCGTTTCAATGACCGTCGATTTCCCTGCATTAGTTTCACCATAAAAGGCGATGGTGAATCTGTCCCACTCAGCATTTCGTCGAAGACTATCAATATTATCATTTAAGGCCTTACAAAAGGCCTCCAGTTTCTTACGGGCATCTTCATTCGTTTTTTTCAGCGTCTCATCGGTAGTATCCTGAGTGAGATTGCTGATAATTCTCCCAACCTCCTGAGATACCCTTTGATAAAGCGAATGTGGCGTTTCAACGTCAACTAACATAAAGCATCCTTTCAAAGCACAACATATTCTATATGTAATGATGATGAGCAAACCCATATTCACTGAACATCAAGTCCGGTGATATGTTCGGGGAGCATTTCAGGGCGTTTGTTAAAATAATTTGCCCTATACGCAGAAGCCTCCATCTGTATCTTGTAACAGTTTGAGTTGGTGTTTTTTTTAAAAATACCTAATAAAACAACGGCAGATCAGAGTTTTTCTTTAATGAAACTGGTCGCAGTGACGTTTCAAATATCAGCTTCTGGCACAGAACAGCACTAAAAAACACTCCAACAGCAATGTACCAAACGCAACTGTTCATGACAGATTAAATATCTATTCAATGTCTGCATTTTTCACTCTGCCCGACAGAAGAAAATCGGCTCAGTGCAATCTCACTGAGCCGGCAACGTTTATGCTATTGAACTCGCCAGTCGCTAAAGTAATGACCGATCGCGGAAGGTTGGTCGAGAGGAGCGGTGGCGGCTATATAGCCATCTGGCCGAACTAGCAGGTATTGATCAGAATAGGGGCTACTTCCCGTTTCAACATGCAGGACAGTGACGATATTAGGCAGTGATGCAGGCACCGTCGCCGTACCAACGATGAGCAGACTGTAATTACGATAATTTAAATGTGAGTAAATTCTGTCTGGCTGACTAGAGTGAGAATCACGCCACATAAAATCATGCAGCCTTTCGCCAACACGCCCGTCTGTTCCGTAGCGAACGCCCATACCCGTGATGTAACCCGCACGTTTTTCGACAATCTTGACGTAATCATCGGCGTGGGTGCCTGTCTCTGAGGTTTTGGTTGAACGCACGAGTTCCGCTGAGGTTTTTACGACTTCCAACGCGATCGCTTTTCGCTCTGTTTCGTAAGTCTGTAGCAGCGTTTGGGGCGCATGATGATGGGTAATCATCGCTATTTTCCAGATGAGGTTAAATGCATCGGCCAACCCCGTATTTAACCCTTGCCCACCATTCACTGAGTGAATATGGCTAGCATCACCAGCGATAAATAGTTTATCTTCAAGGCTATAGCGTTCTGCTACAGACTCTTTAACCGAGAATTGCGAGTACCACTCAATCGACTTGAAACGCAGACGGTGTGGTTGCAGAGCATGATTAATTTTATCTATCGCCTGCTGTTGCGTGAAGTCTTCACTGTCCATCTGGATATAGAAACGATCAATCTTACCTTCACGTGGTATCCAGGCGACATCGGCTGTTTCTGCCTGAAAAACAATAATTTCCGGTACTTTGGGGAAATCAGTTTCTATTTCGCCATCAATCACTGCCCAGGTAATTTGCGGCCGAGTGATCTCAAACGGGATAGCAAAGTGTTGGCGCACAAACGATCGTGAACCATCTGCACCAATCAAATACCGGGAACGGACGGTCTCACCGCTGGTGAGCGTGGTGAGGCATCCGTCTTCCTCCAGCACAATATCTTCCACAGAGGTATTGCGGCGCACGGCGCTCTTTAGTTCGGTGAGCTTATTATCGAGCGCTTGTTCCACATAAGCCTGACCAATCATTAAAAAATGCTTGTGAAAACAGCCTTCTAAAGCATCCCACCAGGTAGATTGGCGTGAAATAAATTTACCTTTTGACCAGACTGAGCTGGTATTACAGGCTTTGCCCAAGGGATAAAGCTCGTCGAATAAACCGATAATTTCAAACAACTGCAAGCTACGAGCGTTTAACGCATCAGCACGGCCTACCGTCAGTGGCCCTTGTGATTTATCGATAATGACGGTGCTTAAACCCGACAGCTGAGCAAGATAGGCACAGGCCAAGCCGACAGGCCCCGCACCGATAATCATGAGATCAACATCTTGTGGTTTCATGACGGTTGCACCAAATGTGGATTATTCAGTGGCTGTTTAGCATGGATATGCACGCGGCGTAGATGACGGCCACTCTGGCTAGCATAAGATTCACGGCCATGTAGTAACGAGTAGTTATCTGCAATCGCAATATCGCCGCTTTGCCACTGATGAGCATACTGAACCCGTGGGTCATATAAGGCATGTTGCAAACTACTGAGTAATTGCTCTTGTTCTTCAGGTTCAATACCTGAGAAATGATAAGTCGATGGGTTCAAAAATTCTTTATCGCCAGCAATAGGCGGTTCACAAAAACGAATGACGGGATGAGTACGGTAAGGGTGTTGTTCGATAATAGGAGCCTGCGCGGTACTGCTGTATAACTCGACTGCACGCTGATACTGACCTGTTGCACGCTGCCACAGTGCTTTGGTTTCGGGTGACGCCAGACGTAACGCCGTGGTGGTACTCGAAAACGTGGTTCGCCCTCCCTGACCTTCGCCAATAGCTGATACGCATTGAAAGACTTGTAATTCCGGCACCGTTTTAAGGTACATGCCGTCCCAATGCAAGGGGACATAGTTGTTAGCAAAGATATGGTCGGTAGCATCGGGTTGTTCAACCAACTCCAACACGGCGCCAAACGGCCATTGCATAATGTCGCCAATGGCTTCGCAGTATGTTGTTAAATTTTCTGCACTCGTAAAGCTATCAAAGCCCCGTAGTATCACTAACTGTTGGTTTTCTACCAATGTACGCAGCCAGGTAGGTGATAACTCGCCAATGTGTACGCCTAACTGTTTAGGCTCAATACGTACACCAAAATGACAGGTTTCACCTTGAGAATTGGTTAGAGGCTGATAATCAAATCGATCTTCTAAAGTGAATGCGTCCATTTTACGTCTCCGTGTATTATCCATTGTTGAAAGATCTTTTCAGATAATATCGGCAACAAATATTCAACACCACGGATACAATTATAATAATTAGGGTGATTTGAATATAGAATCACTGCCCTCCTATTCTTCACCAATATCTGATGATGTAATCGACCTTAATAAAAACCCATAAAAAAACCCCAGATAAACCTATCCGAGGTCTTTAAACAGCCGCAAAAACCGTCGCCGTTTCAGGCTTAGCCGCGGTTCTCTTCGATGTAGCGAGCCAAGTCCGCAGGGGTCTTCAGAACGGTGGCGACTTCGGTTGGTGGGATCACGCAGCCGTAAACGTCCTGCACTTCCAGCACCAAGTCGACCGCCAGAATAGAGTCGAGAATATCGGACTCAATTAGCTCATCGTTAAAGCCCACTTTACGGGATAAGATCTTTTCAAACAGCGCGAGTATTTCTTGTTCCATCATTTTTCCTGAGTCATTAGATCGTGCGGGCATGGGTATCCAGCAGCTTACGGTCGATTTTGCCGTTAGGATTAAGCGGCAACGCATCTTTGATAATAATTTGGGAAGGTACCATGTAAGGCGGAATCACCTTCGAGAGCGATGTTTTGATCGCTTCTGGCGCTAAGTTCGTCACGCAGAACGCTGCAATACGTAAAACGCCACCGCCCGATTTCATCAGCGGCAGAACAACCGCTTCGCTGATGTCGGAGATCGCCAGCAGGCGATTTTCAATCTCGTTGATTTCAATGCGGTAACCATTCAGTTTGATCTGGCTGTCATTGCGGCCCTGACAGTACAGCAGCCCGTCCTCGTAGCCCAGGTCGCCAGTTCTGTAGCCCCGGAACGCTTCGCTCTCCCGATTCAGCAATTTCTCCGCATTCTCTTTCGCCAGCCCGAGGTAGCCACGCATGACGTTTTTGCCCCAAATGATCAGCTCACCCTCAGACGTAATTTCCATTCTGGAGTCCGGCATCATCGCGCCGACCGGCAGCAGATCGTTTTCACTGTGCAGGATTTCATCGGTGATTTCGATGACGGTGGTCGCGATAGTCGCTTCCGTTGGGCCATAGGAGTTGAGAATTTTGGCGTGTGGGAAGCGACGGCGTAACTGTTTTACCAGCGCTTTGTTGAGCACTTCGCCAATGAACACGAAGACGTTGAGTTCAGGTAAATACTCACTGTTGAACTGGGGTGAGAGCAGCCTCTGGTAGGCGAAAGAAGGCGTTGAAACCCAGACCGAAACACCGTTGTCTTTCAGGCGATCGAGCCAGTTTTCTGCCGCGATATCCTCTTTTGCATTCAGAACGATGTGCCCCCCAGTAGCCAGATTCGCCAGCAGCGGAATTAGAGAGAGATCGAAGCTGAACACTGCATGGTTCATCAGCACCGGCACGTCTGGCAGCGAAAAGTCCTGGCGCACCCACTTCATGAAGTGCCACAGGCTTTCACGCCCGATCTGCACGCCTTTAGGCTTTCCAGTGCTGCCGGAGGTGAACATGATATAGGCAAGATCTTGCTCGACTAACGCCTGCCCTGCCTCACCGGTAGCAATGAACTGTCTGGTAGCCACATCGTAATAATAAGGGGCATTCGCCAGGTGGCAAATCTCGTTAAGCCGCTCCTGAGGATAGATGCAATCCACCGGAATATACGGGATGTTATGCAGCAGACAGCTATAGATAGCCACGGCGAATTCCGCCTGCTGATGGCCGTATAACACGACCGGTGCGCCATCGAGCTGCTGGCAGTGCTGATAACGACGCGACCAGTCTGTCACGGCGGCGGATAGCTGTTGCCAGGTCATCGCGTCATCGCTGCCACTAATCGCCAACTGCTGTGGGTTCGCGGGGTCGAGTAATGCCGCCCGGAGGAAATCTTGTAGTTCCTGAAGCTCTGAGTGAAGTTTCATAGTGGGGACATTCCGCTAAATATGTAGAGGGAGGCCGCGGCGCTTGCCAGCGTCAGAATTCGACCGATGAACACAATAACCGGATGGTGTAGACAATTGCTCAGTGCCGGACTGCGTTTGGCTGACCATTGCAGCATGTTGTGAGCAACGGAAATGGCGCCAAACAGCGCGCCGCTGATAACATAGTGTCGTTCAAGCCCGTTCCATGCCCCCATACAAAACAGGGTGCAGAAGATGCCAATATTCTGTGCCAACGTTTTGTTCTGTCGGAAAAAGTCGAGCTTCATCAGATTCATATAAATCGGCATAAAGACCACGTCCCTCAGCCATTCAGACAGGCTGATGTGGAAGCGACGCCAGAAGTCCTGCGGGTTTTTCGCCAGAATAGGCAGATTGAAGTTCGCCGGGATATTCAGACCAAATAAACGCCCAGCCCCGATAGCCATATTGCTGTAGCCAGCAAAATCAAAGTAAAGGTAGGCGCTGTAAGCCAGCGACATTACGACACCCACGCTTAACGTAAACGGGCGATGGCTCCACGACTCAATCACCAGATTATTGATCAGCATAGCGAATAAAAATTTCTGAATAATGCCGGTAAAAATCTGCTCCATCGCCACTAAAAACTGTTCACGGGTCATCGTGAAGACGGGTTTATTAATGTCATTAAGCCATGTCCGCCAGCGATACATCGGGCCGGCCAGAATAATAAAAGGCATAAAGAGGTAGCAGAAATAGTGCAGGAAATTCCGACCATCTTTTTTGCTGCGATAAAGCAGGACATCAATGGCGCGGAAGGTCATAAAGGACAGGCCGATCATGCCCCAGTGGTTGTTAAGGTGTAATTTCACCAAAAACAGCGGGAGCAACGTCAGGCTGACCGCCTGCCAGGTTTTTAACCACCCCTTCTCTTTTAAGGTGACGAGAATATAAAAGCTCAGGAACACCGCCACGGGAATAACGTAATCCCCCTGGAAAATATATCCCCAGCCGAATACCGCCAATACGGAGAAGGCAGATAAATACGTCAGCCGATAACTGAATACGCGATTAACCAGCGCAAACAATAATGCTGATGAAAACAGAAGGAAAAAAAACATTCCGGAGCTGTACATCATTCATCCTTCAGAATTTTTGATATTCAAAATGCACTTTTAAACTCATGCTTTCATCAACAGAGGTCCACGCGACGATGGTGACTGCCAGAAAGAGATAAAGGAAAAAAAGGCGAATGGCGGATTTCATCATTTAAAACTCTCAGCAATAAATTGATCCATGGCGACCCATGCGGGTTCGGTTGGATGCAGGCGGTCCCAATTCCAACCGTTCTGATAAGGCTGCGCATACATATCAAAATAACGCACCTGATTTTCCTCCAGCATCGATCGGATTTGGCTGTCGACGGGCTGGAATTTCTGGGAGTTATTAATTGCCCACGGATTAATCGGATCGACAATCACCACAAACTGGACGTTGCGCGCTTTCAGCAGTTTGATCGTTGCCCGTAACGCCTCCATCTGCGCCGGAACAATCGGTGCGTCGTCCCACTCTTCCGGCGTTTTATCATCGGCAAACACCGACTTATCCATCCACAATGTGTCTGCACTTTGCTGACGAGACTGATTCAACACATGAGCCTGCGCCAACTCGTGATTCCAATCGGGAGTTATGTTGGCTGTTGGTTGCTGAGGCCACGGTTGCGCAGGCTGAGGGACAATACCTAACATCGCCAGCCAGTCGTTTTTTATCAGCTCGCAGAAATTAGCAAATTGATAACTCACTTCCTGCCAGATAATTTGCGGGTGCCAGCCATAGACTTTCATTTGGCCGAACGTTAAATGGCTTATATCTTCTTTATCGATATGTTGTAAGTAATTGACCAGAAAGGGACGCGTCTGGTCATCTTTCATCAAAAGATCAAAAATAGACGCTGGGAAATTGTTGGCGAAAATAGCCGGGGGAATCCCGTCTGAATAAAAGCTATCGGGTGCCAGCAGCAAAACGACCTTACTGTTCGCATTAAGCTCGTTTTTAAAACGTGAGAGCAGTAAGAAATGTGTGACGCTATCAACATAGCTATCGCCATAGGCCACGACCGGACGATGTAACTGGTTATTAAAGTAATTATATACCGCGTAATGTTCGTCCTCAGAGGTCGAGACCTCAGAAGCTCCGAGAAAGAAAATCGCATTCCCCTGTAACGCATGGGAAATGGTGGCTATCTTTTCCTTTTGTTCCTTTGTCGTGCCTTCCATTGTGTTAATCAGTGGCTGGAACGTTAGCGCCGGATCAATGCTCTTCACCAGCGGGGGAACGCTAAGAAACAGGACGGCAAGGGTTGCCATCAGGATATGTAGGCAGAGAGTATTTTTGATTTTCATTATAAAGTAAGACTACATAATATTTATTGTTTGAAATTTGTGAATTTTTATCTTCACAGTAAATCGATCCCTGTATTTTTGGATTATATACCAGGCTTATCCTGGATGATGAGCGTTGCTGTGTAACGGTATGTACAGTGTTTATGTCCGTCACAGAATAAGGCTGACTAGCCCCACAAGATCGAGACAGGAGAAGGGTTCTCCTGCATCCGTCCTTGCTTACGCGACCAGAATATGAGGTGGTAAAGTTCGGTAGCAGCAACGCTGTGAGGCTCAGTTTGCTGGCGATTGCAGGGATGGTGGGCTCAAGCGCTTTAGGCGTTATGTGAATAAAGATCAGTACCGTCTAGCTCAGTGTTTGCCTGCTTCTTGTACAGTCTATTTGATTCAGAAAAATGTAGACTGGCAGGATGAGAAAATAGCGGTCATTTTTTGAAAACAACCGCTATTTACTTCAGTTCGCCACTCGTTCTAAATCGCCATAAAATGAATAGGGATAGCCATTTTCCAGCCATTCAGCATCGTCAATAACGCAAATACCATCTTCTATATAAATATCTGACGCCATGATTTTTATTGCGAAACTATTGGTTTTATATTCTGAGCGATAATTATCATAGGTAATTTCACCTCTGCCGAAATAGTCACCGAATTCTTCTCGCCATAATAGCTCGATCTCTGCATTAAACGGGCCGCTCCCCATTTTCCCTTTCAAGCTGGCGATAATCTTTTTCTTCTCAACAAAACCCCACCGCACGGCATCCAACGTCCAGGCATCGTCGCTAACGCTAAACTCACCGGAGAAAACCGCTAAAAGCGCGTTATTATTATCAGAACACATTTCATTTCCTTGAATATTCAACATTTGTCGGTGGAACCGATTATCTCAAACGCTTTTTAATCACCTGACTCACAGCCCAACCGCTAACGCGGGTAGCGCAGCGCTTCCACAAACAGTGAGAAGGCGGTGGTATGCTGTTTGCGGCTGGGATAATACAGGTAGTAGCCGGGGAACGGTGGGCACCATTCCGTTAGCACCCGATTCAGGCGCCCACTGGCGATGTCATCTCGTACCGAGTCTTCTGGTACATAGGCCAGACCGAGCCCGATGAGTGCCGCGTCGATCCGTTGACGCAGGCTATTCATGGTCAGCTGTCCTTCAACGCGGACCTTGATTTCCCGACCGTTTTTTTCAAATTCCCACGCGTAAATGCCGCCCATCGTCGGCAGGCGCATGTTAATACAGCGGTGATGCTGCAAATCCTGTGGCGTCGCAGGGGCAGGATTGCGGGCAAAATAGTTCGGGGAGCCGACCACCGCCATGCTCATTTCCGGTGCGACACGCACGGCAATCATGTCTTTTTCCACCTGTTCACCCAGGCGAATACCCGCATCAAAGCGGCCGAGAACAATATCGGCTAAGGCGTTATCCACCGTAATTTCGACGTTAATATCGGGATAATTCGCCAAAAATGGCTTTAACACCGGCCATAATATTGAATCAACCGCATGCTCCCCTGCCGTGATACGAATATTCCCCGCAGGCCGTTCGCGCATGTCGCCCAGCGCCACCAGCTCGCTTTCAATATCCGCGAAGTGCGGGCCGAGGCTATGCGCCAGCTTCTCTCCCGCTTCCGTCGGCGCGACGCTGCGCGTGGTTCGGGTCAGCAAACGCACGCCAAGTCGCTCTTCAAGGCCGCGAATCGAATGGCTTAGTGCCGACTGGGAAAGCCCGAGCTTCGCCGCCGCTTTGGTAAAACTACGTTCTCTTGCCACCACAAGGAACGAAATGAGGTCATTAAAATTTTCTTTTAACATCAGAGTGTCCTGCATTACGCGGCGTAATTAATGAATATAATTCATAGCCGCTTGCGGGTTTTGTCCTCTGGTGCTTCTCCATAAATCGCAGTAACGTTTTTCACAGCCGCTGTCTTTCATCTTTCACCAACCCTGAATAGTTCAATCACAGCGAATCTTTCAACAACTACAAATTTTTCAATAACAGCTACGCTTTCCATGAGATGACTTGCCGCCTCTGCCGTGATGTTATCCATGTTAGCCCCGGCTGCGATTGCCGGAACGGAGGAAAAATTGAAAATTACCCGCAGTGGTTCACACCCGTCCCAACCTGGCCCGGAAAGCTATTTTTCCGGCAATGTACGTATTGATGCGCCCTTTCAGGGCACCGCCCCGGCTCGGGTTGGCGGCGCGACGGTCACCTTTGAACCCGGTGCCCGCACGGCATGGCATACCCATCCGCTCGGTCAAACGCTAATCGTCACGCAGGGTCGGGGCTGGCTTCAGGAATGGGGTGGCGAGATTCAGGAAATCAATCAAGGTGATATTGTCTGGATACCCGAAGGCGTAAAACACTGGCACGGCGCGACGGCACAAACTGCGATGACGCACATTGCCATTGCCGAATCGCTTAACGGCAGCCCGGTCGAATGGCTGGAGAAAGTCAGCGACGAGCAGTACGGAAACGGGAAATAACCTAAGGAAAGCGTCGCGATAAGAAAAAGTAGCGACGGGTAGAAACAGCAAAGCCACTCAGCGTGAAACTGAATGGCTTTTTCCTTTGCTCCGCGATGCGGCTAGCGCATGTGGAGATTGACGCCAGAGACCTCTTTTCTGAGTTCAATAATCTCTTCAGCCAGCTCACGACACAGCATCGCATTCATTAGGTGATCCTGCGCGTGCACCACGATAAGTTCGATATTGGCTTTTTCCTTACTCTGGTTGCCAATAAATCCAGTCTGGATCAACTGCGCCCGGTTCAGCGCCACCGCCGCCATTTTTAATAATTCATCGACGTGATCCCACTCCCCTCGGCGAGCGGATCTCAGTGCTTCCATTGCGCAGGAACGTGTTTCGCCAGATTTAACGATAAGCTCAATCATCCGCGTTTCTACATCCATTCTTCCATCCCCCGAATATCAGTTGCTGTGTCACTTTTTTGTCGGTCAATTAACCCCAAATTGCAGACAAGCGCACGTGACACCGAAGCAAGTACGGTGCATTTTTTGTATCGCTACTCACAGCCTGCAAAGTAAATATAGATGATAAGTCAGGATTTGTTTCTGTAAATCATGACGTTATGTCTCATTTCCGATGAAATTAATTTCACAGATACGTCAGCCTGTTTTTTAGACGATAGATTTATACAAATTCATACCGCGACACGCCTTGAAATAAAGTGATGACCGAAAGATCACACTCACCGGAACCTTAATTTAACCTTAAGAAAGCGAAATAATAATAACTATCATTATTATTATCAATATGTAGAATCCATCGTCGACTGCCGCTACCTATCGGCCTGTGTCGCTAAAATAGCGTAGCTATCGTGAGTGACGCAGGGCTTCCCATGTAAGCCAGCCATACGCAAACACGACAGGTATTGATAAGGGTAAATAATATGAAGCTTAGTTTTGAATTGCTGAGTTCTGCCGTTTTATTCGCTTCCGGTTTGGCTCTCAGCGCGTCGGCAACCGCAGCAGAAAACGATGAAGGGATTGTGATTTACAATGCCCAACATGAAAACCTCGTGAAATCCTGGGTTGACGGTTTTACCAAAGAAACCGGCATCAAGGTGACGTTGCGCAATGGCAGCGACACCGAATTGGGTAACCAGCTGGTGCAGGAAGGGAAATCCTCCCCTGCCGATGTGTTCCTGACTGAGAATTCACCGTCGATGGTGCTGGTCGATAACGCCAATCTCTTTGCTCCGCTGGATAATGCGACCCTTGCTCAGGTGCCGTCTGACTATCGTCCATCCCACGGCCGCTGGATCGGGATTGCCGCACGCTCCACCGTCTTTGTCTACAATCCGACCAAATTTACCGATGCTCAACTGCCGAAATCCTTAGCCGATCTGGCGAAGCCAGAATGGAAAGGCCGCTGGGCCGCCTCCCCGTCCGGGGCAGATTTTCAGGCCATCGTCAGCGCCTATCTGGAGCTGAAGGGCGAGCAAGCCACACAAGCGTGGCTGAAAGGCATGAAAGAGAACTTCACCGCTTACAAAGGCAACAGCACGGTGATGAAAGCCGTGAACGCAGGACAGATTGATAGCGGCGTGATCTATCACTATTACCGTTTTGTCGATCAGGCTAAAACCGGCGAAAACAGTAACAACACGAAGCTGTACTACTTCAAGCATAAAGATCCGGGTGCGTTCGTCAGCATTTCCGGCGGCGGCGTACTGGCATCCAGCAAACATGCGAAAGACGCACAGGCCTTCATTAAGTGGATTACGGGCAAATCCGGTCAGGAGCTCTTGCGCACCAACGATGCGTTTGAATATGCCGTTGGCGTCAACGCGGCCTCAAATGACAAACTGGTTCCGCTGAAAGATCTGGATGCGCCGAAAGTCGATGCCGCCAAGCTCAACAGCAAAAAAGTCGTGGATCTGATGACGCAGGCAGGTCTGTTGTAATACGTGAGTTGTCACGCATAGATTGCAATACGTAGATTACAACGACAGCTCCTTTCGTCAGGGCGTCCGCGCCCTGACGAATCCTCACCCGAATGTCCGCTCAGCGCGGCTTCACCGTCTCAAAATATCGACCTAACGAGGCAGCCACAGGCCGTATGACAAACGTTAGCTACAGCGAAACCACCCCGTTCACCGCCCCCTCTCCGCCATTACGCAAGCCAGCCGCGTTGCTGACGATCGTCGCCCTGACGTTATCCCTGTTGGGGTTTATTCCGCTGGGCTTTGTGATCGGCGTGAGCATTGATACCGGTTGGGAAACGGCGCGCGCGCTGCTCTTGCGCCCGCGCGTCGGCGAACTGCTGACCAACACGGTGCTGCTGGTTGCCCTGACGCTGCCGATTTGCACGGTGCTCGGCGTGCTGCTGGCCTGGCTGACGGAACGTACCACCCTGCCCGCCCGACGCCTGTGGTCACTGCTGCTCACCGCGCCGCTGGCAATACCCGCCTTTGTACAAAGCTATGCCTGGATCAGTACCGCGCCCGGCCTGCACGGCCTGCCGGCTGGCGTGTTTTTATCCGTCGTCGCCTATTTGCCGTTTCTGTATTTGCCGTGTGCCGCGACGCTGCGACGGCTTAATCCCGCGCTGGAAGATGTCGCGGCTACGCTGGGCGTGCCTCCTATTACCGTATTTTTCCGCGTGGTGCTGCCGCAGCTAAAGCTGGCTATCGGCGGCGGGCTGCTGTTGATTGCGCTGCATCTGCTGGCGGAGTATGGCCTGTTCGCTATGATCCGCTTCGATACCTTTACCACTGCAATTTTCGATCAGTTTCAGTCAACGTTTAACGGTCCGGCGGCCAACATGCTGGCCGGTGTGTTGGCGCTGCTGTGCCTGTTTCTGCTGTGTGTGGATGCCCGCGTGCGCGGCGTCACGCGCTATGCCCATGTCGGTTCCGGCGCGCCGCAGGTTGTCACGCAGGTACGTCTGTCGCGGCTTCCGCTGTTACTGGCTCTGCTGTTACTGGCGACACTGGTGCTGCTGACGCTCGGCGTGCCTTTTATTACGCTGTCTCGCTGGCTGTGGTTTGGCGGCTGGGAGGTGTGGCAGCGCCGCGAACTGCTTGATGCCTTTCGCCAGACCATGACGCTGGCGCTGAGCGGTGCCGCACTGACGACGCTGGCGGCGATCCCGATGGCCTGGCTGACGATTCGCCACCCCAGCCGCCTGTATCGGTTTCTGGAAGGGTGCAATTACATCACCAGCTCTCTGCCGGGTATCGTCGTCGCGCTGGCGCTGGTGACCACCACGATTCACATTATCAGACCGCTCTACCAGACCGAATTCACCGTGCTGCTGGCTTACCTGCTGATGTTTATGCCACGGGCGCTGGTTAATCTACGCGCCGGTATCGCACAGGCTCCGGTGGAGCTGGAACAGGTATCTGCGAGTCTCGGGCGTTCGCCGTTGCAGACATTAATGACAGTGACCGTTCGGCTGGCCGCGCCCGGCGTCGCCACTGGGGCAACGCTCGTCTTTCTGGCGATCATTAACGAGCTGACCGCCACGCTGCTGCTCGCTCCCAACGGCACCCGCACGCTGGCAACTGGCTTTTGGGCGCTCACCAGTGAGATCGACTATCCGGCGGCAGCACCCTACGCGCTTATTCTGGTTCTACTGTCGCTGCCGTGGACCTGGTTTCTCTACACGCAATCACAAAAAATGGCGGGGCTGTAATCATGTTGGAACTTCATCACGTCAGTAAAAGTTTTAACGGGCGCACCGTGCTGTCTGACATTCATCTGACGTTAGAAAACAGCCGCCGCACGGCGATTGTCGGCCCGTCCGGTTCAGGAAAAACCACGCTGCTGCGCCTGATTGCCGGGTTTGAAAAACCGGATAGCGGCATCATCACGCTGAACGGGCAGACGCTCTGTGATAACGGGCTTTCCGTTCCTGCCCATCAGCGCGGAATCGGCTATGTGCCGCAGGACGGCGCGCTGTTCCCGCATCTTTGTATCGCGGACAACATCGCATTTGGGCTCAAAGGATCGAAGGCAGAAAAACAAAAGCGCGTGGATGAGCTGATGGCGCTGGTTTCTCTTCCAGCGCATTTGCGGAAGCACTCGCCGCATGAGATTTCCGGCGGTCAGCAGCAGCGTGTCGCACTGGCTCGCGCGCTGGCACAGCGCCCTAAGTTGATGCTGCTGGATGAACCTTTTTCCGCGCTGGACACCGGCCTGCGTGCCGCCACCCGTAAAGCGGTGATGGACGTATTGCAGCAGGCTAACGTGGCGTCGATTCTGGTGACTCACGATCAGGGGGAAGCGCTGTCCTTTGCTGACCACGTTGTCGTCATGCGCGACGGCCAACTGTCGCAATCCGGCTCGCCGTGGGCGCTTTACCATCAGCCCGCCAGCGAAGACATCGCAACCTTCCTCGGCGAAACACTAATTCTTGATGCGCAGATCGACGGCGGTCAGGCTGACTGTCTGCTTGGACGCATCGCGGTGGATCGCCCAACCGCAAGCGGGAAGGCAAGAATCATGCTCAGACCAGAACAGATCGCGATTCAGGGCGTTGAGGTTGATAGCGCTGAGGGGAATAGCGCGGCGACAGTTCGCGCGACCATTCGTAAAGTTGATTTTTCCGGCTTCGTCTCGACGCTGACGCTACACGTCCATCACGCCGCAGCCGATATCATTGAACTGAAAACCGTCAGCCACGCCGCTTTTGCCGTCGGCCAACAGGTCAGCCTGAGTGTGAACGGTGCGGCACACGTTTTCAGTCAATAATGATCATCGTGAGTAGCACGCGCAGGCGGCTTATCGCGCCGTCTGCGCGTTGCGGCTCACCAGCCAGACGCCCAGCAGAATAATCAGGACGCCGAGGTTTTTCCGCAGGCTCATCGGTTCGTTCAGCCACGGCAGGAAAACTGCCGCCAGATAAACCACCGCGTAGCTCAGGCTAATCAGCGGATAGGCACGGCTTAGCGGTAGATAGCGCAGCACCATGAACCAGCACACCATCGACAGCCCGTAGCAAAGCATCCCGAACAGTACCGCAACCGCAGGCCAGCCGGACAGCAACGAGCTGAGCGACGGCCAGTGCGCGATGGAAATGCTCGGCAGCGCCAGCATCCCGCTTTTCATTAATACCTGCGCGGTGCTGGCGAGCACAATGCTGCCAAGCGCCCAGACATAGCCTTTTTTCGCCATCATCCCCCTGCATCAGATAGATACCGGTGACAATCAGCGCAATGCCCCACCAGTGATGCTTGTCCACACGTTCGCCAAACCCGTAGTGCGCCAGCAGCGTGACCAACACAAAATTGATGCTCAGCAGCGGGTATGCCACGCCGAGCGGGATCTGCTGCAACACCACAAGCCACAGCAGCAGCCCGATGCCGAGCAGCAGAGCCGCCAGCATCAGCCACCCCAGCGTCACGCGTTGACGACGATCCGTGGGTAAACGCCGCCAGCACTCCGCTGCCCGTTTCTGGCACAGCTGTCCCAAACTGGTGAGCAGGCAGACGATAGCCACCAAGAGATAACTCATGGCGCTATCTGCTTATAAAACAGCAGCACGTAACGGTGCGATTTTTTCAACTGATCGGGGGCAGGCAGACTGCGGTATTCTTCATCGGTATCCCTATCGACCTTCAGCACCAGTGCGACATTTCCGCTACGCCGTTTCTCAGCAAGCCAGGCCGGGAAAGCGCCCTCATCCACAAAGCGATCAGTGGAATCGGCGTAGTCCAGCCCGTAGTTCAGCTCGCCCCGCGCCTTGAATAAGGTGATATCGCTGCGCTTCAGCTCCCACGCCAGTCCGGCCGCCAACCCAACCTCATCGCTCAGCACATAGCGGCTCTCCTCCAGCAACGGCTGATGGCTACGAATGAAGGTTTGAGGGTTCTTTGAATCGACCACGCTCGCCGGAATACTTCCACCGAAGAGCAGCGCCAGAAATAGCGGACAGCCCGCCACCAGATAGCCCCACGTTCGCGGTTTCTTCAAGCTGACAGCGGCAAAGGCAATCCAGCCGATAAAGCAGACGACACCCGAGACGATGGTCAGCCCTTCTCCCGATTGATAGAAATGCGGCACGATGATGCCGAGCCCCAGCGCGGCAACCGCGAGCGCCAGTACGCTGCCGAAAGCGATGTTGAGCCAGCTGTTAATGCGCAATACACGTTCGCGTACCGCAGGCACCAGTCCGGAAATCCACGCCGCCATCAGCAGCGCCAGCGGCGCAAAGCACGGCAGAATGTAGGTCAGCAGCTTGCCTTTAGCGATGCTGAAAAACAGCAGCGGCATCACCATCCAGCACAGCAGGAGGAACCGTTCCGGGTTCGCTTTTCGTTCCGTCCAACCGCTGCGCAACGCACCCGGCAGCAGCGCCAGCCAAGGGAATGCGCCGACAATCAGCACCGGCAGGTAATACCAGAACGGCGCTTTATGCTGCGCATCGTCTTCTGCAAAACGCTGGATATGCTCAATCCAAAAGAAGTAGTGCCAGTAATCGGCTTCTCGCGCATGCACTGCCAGCGCCCACGGCGCACTCAACAATACCGCGACGACAATCGCCAGCGGCCCGAACAGCAGCAATTCCTTAATCCGCTTTTGCGCCAGCGCCACCGGCAGCACGCTGATGACCGGCAAGGCCAGCGCCAGAAAGCCTTTGGTCATGAATCCCATGCCGCAAGCCAGCCCCATCAGTCCCCAGGCCATGAACCGTTCGCGCGTCAGCGTGGCTCGCTGAATCAGCACGTGGCTGAACAGCGCCGCCGTCATCCAGAGCGTCACCATCGGATCGAGCACGCTGTAGGTGCCGATGCCATACACCAGCAGCGACGTCAGATAGATCGTCGCCGCCAGCAGCGCGGTACGCTGGTTTTTCCACAGCAGCATCGCCAGCCAAAACACCAGCAGCGCGCTCAGCGCAGTAGAAAATACCGAGGCAAAGCGCACGGCAAAATTGGTATGACCCAATAGCCACTGGCTGATGTTATTCAGCCAATAGCCCGCAACGGGTTTCTCAAAATAGCGAATACCCAGCAAATGCGGCACGATCCAATCGCCGCGCTGAAGCATCTCGCGGCTGATTTCGGCATAGCGCGTTTCGTCCGGCGACCACAGCCAGCGGCCGTTAAGCGGTAACAGATAGAGCAAAGCAAATAGCACCAGTATCACGGTGCTTTTCAGCTTTATCATGCCTTTTTCCATACTATCTCCTGCTTTATTTATTCTTCCGTTTGCACACCAAGCCAGCCTTCCCGCCCGGGAAACGGCGCGCGTTCAATCCGCCCGACGGGCAGCGTGGCGGGGTCATCAGGCAGTAATGCGGAAAGCGGACAAAATTCGATGTGCTGCTGGCGGGCACGAAGCAGCAGCTGACTGAACTGCGCCAGCTTCGCGCCACCTTCAACCTCCGCATGGATGGTGTAGACCGGCACGCCGCGATCCTGCTGGATCGCCTCAAGAATAAAGTCGTTAAATTCACCGTCGCTCACGCGCTCGCCGATGACTTCATCGTAGGTCGGCAAGGTGACCGGGATCTGCACGGTGCCCAGCTCACCATTTTCCAGGCGCGGTCGAAAAGGTCGGGTGCCGCGGCAGTCGCTGTTATAGTCCAGATTCCAGCGCTGCTTCATCTCCACAACGCGCGAATCAGCTCGCCAACCCGCCACGGCGGAACAACGCACTGGCGATGGCAGAATCGACGTCAGTGCGTCCATTCCTTCACGGAACTGCGCGGCTAATTGCGCATCCGACCAGCGGGCGACATTCGCCTGCCAGCCGTGATGATCCCAGGCGTGTAGCCCGACTTCATGGCCTGCGTCGTGCGTCTGGCGGATTAACGAACCAAACCGCGCACCGATATGACGCCCCGGCCACGCCGTACCGGCCAGCAAGATATCCCAGCCGTAGAGCGAGGCCGCGTTGGAGCGCAGCATCTTCCATAAGAAGCGTGGACGCAGCAGACGCCACAGGTGACGCCCCATGTTGTCCGGCCCGACGCTAAAAAAGAAGCTCGCCTGAATATCGAACTCTGCCAGCGCATTCAGCAGCGCGGGCACGCCGTCCCGCGTACCGCGCCAGGTATCGACATCTATCCGCAGGCCAACACGCGTCATCCCTGCGCATCCTTGGCGTCAGCAGTGTGCTGGGGGTCAACGGTACGCAGAAAATAGTCCAGCGTTTCCGCGACGGTTTGATCCATCTTCACCGTCGGTTCCCATGCCAGCAGGCGTTTGGCGTTGCGGATGCTCGGCGTGCGGTGCTCGACATCCTGATAGCCTTTGCCGTAATAGCTGCTGCTTTCTACGTCAATAAACCCGGCGAACGGCGGGAAGCGGTCACGCAGCGGGTGCGCATTAAAGCTGGTTAACAGCATTTCACCCAGTTCGCGGATACTGGCTTCATTATGCGGATTACCAATATTGATGATCTGCCCATCACACTGGCCGTTGCGGTTTTCAATAATGCGGAACAGCGCTTCAATGCCGTCATGAATGTCGGTAAAACAGCGCTTCTGCGCCCCGCCATCCACCAGCTTGATCGGCGATCCTTCCACCAGATTGAGGATCAGTTGGGTAATCGCCCGAGAGCTGCCGATGCGTGCCGCATCCAGCGTATCCAGACGCGGCCCCATCCAGTTAAACGGACGGAACAGCGTGAAGCGCAGGCCGTTTTTCGCGCCGTACGCCCAAATCACCCGATCAAGAAGTTGCTTGGACACAGAGTAGATCCAGCGCTGCTTGTTGATCGGC
The DNA here is from genome assembly GCF_002307355.1 of Pectobacterium polaris. Lineage (NCBI taxonomy): Bacteria > Pseudomonadati > Pseudomonadota > Gammaproteobacteria > Enterobacterales > Pectobacteriaceae > Pectobacterium > Pectobacterium polaris. Next base: position 4,478,432 of record NZ_CP017481.1, read on the forward strand.
CCGACAATCAGGCGTGAGGTATCTTCATCAAACTCTTTGTCATCACACATGCCGTACACTTCCGAGGTGGACGGGAAAACGATGCGTTTGTTGTAGCGCACACAGTCGCGCACGATTTTCAGGTTTTCTTCAAAATCCAGCTCAAACACACGCAGCGGGTTACGGGTGTATTCGATAGGCGTGGCAATCGCCACCAGCGGCAGAATGACATCGCATTTCTTGATGTGGTATTCGATCCATTCGTTATGAATGCTGATATCACCTTCCACAAAATGAAAACGTGGATCGCCAAGAAAACGGGCGATGGCATCCGAGCTGATATCCAGCCCGTAGATTTCATAGCGATCGTCGCGCAGCAGGCGTTCGGTCAGGTGGTTACCGATAAAACCGTTCACGCCGAGGATCAGAACGCGCGTGCGGCGTCGTTGCACACGGCTGGCGAGGTTGCCCAGTTTCGCCTGTGCCACCATGCCCATTTCCGCCGCCAATCGGTTACCCGACATATACAGCCCGGTCTCACTCTGTCCGCTGACGATCTCAAGCGCATCCTCTCCGCAGGACACCACCAGCGGCGACGTCGAGAGAATCGAACCCGGTTCATACTTCACACCATTGGCTTTCACATCACTGTTTTTAACGCGATTAACCTTCACTACACGAGCGCGCCAGATAATCACTTTACGCTCACCGAGGAACGTAAACGCGCCCGGATACGGTTCTGTCACCGCACGGATCAGGTTGTTAATCTCACGGGCGCTTTTTTGCCAGTCGATCAGCCCATCAGCTGCCGTACGACGTCCAAAATAGCTAGCTTGGCTTTCATCCTGCGGCGTCAGCGTAATTTCACGCGAGCGAATCAGCGGCAGTTGCTGCGCCAGCAGAGCGGCAGCGGCGGTACGGCATTTTCCATGTAGCGTCAGCGCGGTATCTTCCTCGTCAATCGCCACCACGGATTGCGCGACAATATCGCCAGCATCGGCGCGAGACACCATCTTGTGCAGCGTCACGCCCGTCTGCGTTTCGCCGTTCACCAGCACCCAATTCACCGGCGCACGTCCCCGGTAGCGCGGCAGCAGGGAACCGTGCAGATTGAAAGCGCCAAACGATGGTAGCTGGAGAATGTCATCGCTTAATAACGTGCGGTAGTAGAAGGAAAAAATAACATCCGGTGCCAGTTCACGAATGCGATTCACCCAGAGCGGATGGTTAACGTCCTCTGGGGCAAATACCGGCACGTCCATCTCTGCTGCCGCTTTCGCCACCGACGCGTAGAAATGGTTCTCGCCCGGCGCATCGCTGTGCGTGAACACCGCCTGAATCTCATAGCCCGCGAGCTTTAACGCCTCAAGGCCGACGCAGCCGATATCATGGTAAGCAAATACGATCGCTTTCATTCTTCTTCATCCCGTAAAGTGGTAGCCAGTGGCGTTGCCGCACTCACTGTTTTTTGCACAAAATAGCGTGGTCGGGCACGGACATCGGTATAGATACGGCCGATGTATTCCCCCAATAGACCCATCCCGACGAACTGCGCGCCGATAAACATGAACAGCACGGCAAACAGCGTGAACACGCCCTCTGCCGCCCATTCCGCACCGAAGAAAAGACGCAGGCCGATCAACAGCAGCGCCAGCAGGAAGCCCGACAGCGCAACGACGCTGCCAATCAGGCTGAGTATGCGCAGCGGCGTCGTCGTCAGGCAGGTCAGCAGGTCGTACATCAGGTTAATCAGCTTCAGAAAGCTGTATTTGGACGTGCCGAATTCACGCTCGGCGTGCAGCACATCGATCTCAATGGTTTTCCGGGCGAACGTGTTAGCAAGGATAGGAATAAAGGTGCTGCGTTCGTGGCAGCGCAGCATCGCGCTGACAATGTGGCGACGATACGCGCGCAGCATGCAGCCGTAATCCGCCATGGATTTCCCGGTTGAGCGCCGGATCATCATGTTGATGGTTTTCGAGGCCAGTTTGCGAAACAGCGAATCCTTCCGGTTTGCCCGCACGGTGCCGACCACGTCATACCCTTGCGCGGCGTACTCCACCAGCCGCGGAATTTCTTCCGGCGGGTTCTGCAAATCGGCATCCAGCGTGATAATCACATCGCCCACCGCCTGCTGGAATCCGGCCATGATGGCCGAGTGCTGACCATAGTTACGGTTCAACAGCACGGCAATAATGTGCTTTTCCGGGTCGCTAGCCGCTTCGGTCAGCAAGTCCGCCGAGCGATCGCTGCTGCCGTCATCAACCAGAATAATTTCCCAGGGTTTACCGATCTTCTGGCAGGCCGCCAGCGTGCGTTCGATCAGCACCGGCAAACTCTCTTCTTCGTTATAAACGGGGATCACAACGGAAACATTTTTGATGTCATCAATCACGAACAGACTCCAGAATCGAGGTTAGCGCCGCGACGACGCGATCAACATCGCTGTCCTGCATATCGGGGAACAGCGGCAGCGTCATCAGCGACGCCGAATTCCACTCCGTTGCTGGCAGGTGCAAGTGGGGATAGCGCTCGCGGTAATATTTTTGCGTATGCACCGCTCTGAAATGCAGCCCGGTGCCAATACCGTGCGCCTGCAACGCCGCCATCAGGTTATCGCGTGATATACCGCACTGCGTTTCATCCACGCGCACCATAAACAGATGCCAGGCATGCAGATGGGGATAATCAGGAACGGCCAGCGGCTGGAGCGGCAATGAGCGCAGTTGGGTGAGATAGCGCGCGGCAAGCTGCTGACGGCGGGCGTTGATCGCCGGGAGTTTATCCAACTGAACCAGCGCAATCGCCGCATTGATATCTGCCAGATTGTACTTAAATCCCGGCGTAACCACTTCAGCCTGCGGCTTGCGCCCCTGCAACTGCCTGTCGAATGCATCCACGCCCAGCCCGTGAAACTTCAGGCTGCGTATGCGTTCAGCAAGCGCGTCGTCGTCCGTCACCACCATGCCACCTTCCGCACAGGTGATATTTTTAATCGCGTGAAACGAGAAAATGGCGGTTCCACGCGCGCCGATCCATTCATCACGATATTGCGTACCGACGGCATGCGCGGCATCCTCAATCAGCGGGATGCCGTAGCGCTCGCTAAGTGCGCGAAGCGCTGCCAAATCGGCCGGAGCGCCAGCATAGTGCACGGGAATAATCGCTTTGGTCTTCGGTGTGATGGCCGCCTCAATATCCTGTGGGCGCACCATCAGCGTATGCCGATCCACGTCGACCATCACCGGTTCCGCGCCCAATAGCGTGATGACATTGACGGTTGAAACCCAGGTCTGAGACGGTGTAATCACTTCGTCGCCGGGGCCAATACCGAGCGCCATCAGCGTGACGTGCATACCGCCCGTCGCCGAGCTGACCGCAATCGCCTGTCGGCACCCGATTCGCTGGCAAAACGCCTGCTCTAATTGCTGACATTTCGGCCCCGTAGTTATCCAGCCGGATCGTAATACTTCCGCCACGGCAGCAATTTCTTCTTCACCCATGTTCGGGCGGGAAAAAGGCAAAAAATCCGTCATAACGTATTCCCAAAATAAATAATGGCGAGAAATCATCATTCCGCAGTCTAAATAACGAAGCCTTAAGCCAACCTTAATTTATTGCGATAATCATAAAACCACAGATAAACGGCACGACATGACAAAACGGAAATAAGACATAATTAATTACAATGCAAAAATGAACTTTTCGCGAATAACCGAATAACAAAATGTCGCTTTATTGATTTACAGCAAGAAATCAATCTTCGCCAAATAAGTCTCGCGTATAGACTTTGCCCATCACATCTTTTAATTCATCAGCATAGCGATTGGTAATAATAATGTCACACTGCTGTTTAAAACTGTCGAGTTGATGAATGATAGGAAAATCTAAAAAATCATCATCATCAATCCCAGGCTCATAAATTACCACCTTGATTCCTTTCGCTTTTATCCTTTTCATAATCCCCTGAATGGAAGAAAAGCGAAAATTATCCGATCCCGCTTTCATGATAAGGCGGTGGACGCCGACGGTTTTCGGGTGACGGCGGATAATCGTATCGGCAATGAAGTCTTTTCGCGTATGGTTAGCGTCCACGATAGCCTTGATCAGGTTATTCGGCACGGTACGATAATTCGCCAAAAGCTGCCGGGTATCCTTCGGTAAACAGTAGCCGCCATAGCCAAACGACGGATTATTGTAGTAATCGCCAATACGCGGATCGAGGCATACGCCTTCAATAATCTGCCGGGTATTCAGCCCCAGCGATTCGGCATAGCTGTCCAACTCGTTAAAGTAGGCCACGCGCATCGCCAGAAAGGTATTCGCAAACAATTTTATCGCTTCAGCTTCGGTTGGGTCGGTAAACAGCACGCGAATATCTTTTTTTAATGCGCACTCCATCAATAGGTTAGCGAAGAACCGTGCCCTTTCTGACCGCTCGCCCACTACAATCCGCGACGGGTAAAGATTGTCGTGTAGCGCCTTTCCCTCACGCAAAAACTCGGGCGAAAAAATGATGTTATCCGTATCCAACTGCTGGCTGATTTTCTCGGTGAAGCCGACGGGCACCGTCGATTTAATCACCATAATGGCCTGCGGATTAATCGCCAGCACGTCGCGAATGACCGCCTCTACCGATGACGTGTTGAAATAGTTGGTTTGCGGATCGTAATCCGTCGGCGTAGCGATGATCACGAACTGCGCATCGGTATACGCCTCATGCTTATCCAGCGTCGCAGAAAAATTCAGCGTTTCATGTTGTAAAAAACGATCAATCTCGGCGTCATTAATCGGCGATTTTCGTTGATTCAACAGCGCCACTTTTTCAGCCACAATATCCAACGCCACAACCTGATGCTGTTGCGCTAATAATAATCCATTCGATAAACCGACATATCCCGTTCCGCTAATCGCTATTTTCATGAAGGGCTCTTTATTTCATTACTGGCTAAAATCTATTTCGCCGCAGTATCTTTCTTCTGTTTTCATCTGAATAGAGGGGTAACATGTCAATTTATTTCTTGTTCCTCTCCCGCGATGCCTCTCTATCATTCACAAATATGCCCTTCCCTTATCCGTCGATAACGTCAGAAGCACAATATCCTTATCATTAGCAATTCCAGTTAAACGCCAATTAAACATAGCGTATTTAATGACAAATAAAGATCTTCTTACACCTTGTGACTTTTTTAAACCATTAGCGTGAAAACAAATTTTCATCCCGTTATGTAACACAACGTCATTTATCTTAGATGATTTTTACGAATAAACACGATGATACAGGTTCATTTTCAAGTTTTTATCAACGCTATATGGAGATAGTGTGTAGAGACGTTACTTTATTATCGAAGCGGCTTATTATTCGATAATAACCGACAAAAAACATAAGAAAATCTCATCAATAACAGCGCAAATGGCGAGAGCGTCTACACTTATCATCAGTCATCTCTCTGGCTAAGGATGGGAAGGACAATGAAGGCCAGCACGCACGACAGAGCCAACCAGTATCAAATGCCGCTCCAAAAATTGATGATTGTTTTTATGTTATTCATCATCACCACAGTAGTGGCGCTGAACGGATGGGCTGTCTTCAATTCTCACCAACAGCTTGTCGATTCCACAGAGCGAAACGCCAAAAACCTGTCGCTGTCGCTGGCCCGCCATGCCGAAGATACGTTTTTACAAGTCGATATATTGCTACAGGATTTACAAGAGCGAATCGAACAGGATGGCCAATCACCCACACAATTGAACCGCCTGAGCGATATTCTAAAAAGCCGTAAAACAGCGCTGCCGCAGTTGCATGGCCTCTTTATTTACGACAGCAAAGGCGAATGGCTGGTGAACTCCGGCATAATAAAACCCGTCAATGCCAATAACGCCGACCGAGAGTATTTCAAGTATCACCAAAACAACGTCAACCATTCCATGTACATCGGCAGCGTGATTCAAAGCCGCTCGACGGGCGATCTGATCATCCCCGTTTCTATGCGTATCAATAAGCCAGACGGCAGTTTTGACGGCGTGTTGCTCGCTACCCTCTCGCTGAACTACTTCAAACAGTATTATGGTTACTACTCGCTGGGGAACATGGATGTGCTCGCCATTCTCCTGTCCGATGGGCGAATCCTGTACGGCCGACCTTACGACGATTCATACGTTAACCGCAATGTATCCAGCGGTCCGCTCTTTTCAGAACATCTGAAACAGTCCGAAAGCGGTACGGCAACCTTTGTCTCCACGCTCGATCACATCGAACGTATTTATGGTTACACCAAATTAAAGCGCTACCCTATCGTCATCGCAGCCGGCTACGATCTTGGGCTAGTGCTCGAAAAATGGAGAGCAGACAGTCTGGTCTACGGTGCCATTACCTTAATTCTGCTGTTCACCATTACCCTACTCGGCCTGATCGTGCTGAGACAGATTCGTATGAATTTGAAAAATCAGATCGATTTAACCATCGTGCGTGATGAACTCACGTCGGTTAACCACACGCTGCAAACGCTGGCGCTGTTCGATGGCTTGACAGGCTTAGCCAACCGCCGCCAGTTCGATATTTTCCTGCAACAAATCCTATTGCAGGCTGCGGAGAAGCGGCAGTGTATCGCGTTGATCATGATCGATGTCGACGCTTTCAAGAAATATAACGACCACTATGGGCATGTGGCAGGCGATGAGTGTCTGCGCAAGATTGGTAACCTCCTGAGCAATATGCTGCGGCGTAACGAGGATTTGGTCGCTCGCTATGGCGGTGAGGAGTTCGCTATCATCATCACCGAGACCGATAAACAAAGTGCTGCCGCGCTGGCTCAGCGTGCGCTGGATTTAGTACGTGAAGAAAAGATCCCACATGAAACCACGCTATTCCCAGAAAAAATCGTCACCATTAGCGCCGGTGTTTATGTGTTCTGCGCCGATAGCCCACCACCAGCGGCGTCATCCGTTATCGATATTGCCGATGCCGCGCTGTATCGCGCCAAAAATGGCGGTAAAAACCGTATCGAGGTGAGTGAATAGCGCTTTCAGTCTCAATGCAGAAACAATTAATGTTGATGCAATACCTGACAGCACGCGCAGCTTCTGACAAAATAGCGGCCATCTCCCCCTATTTCAAATTGATGGGTCTCTTCTCAGATGGCAGCAAAGATTATTGATGGTAAAACGATTGCGCAGCAGGTCAAAGACGAAGTTGCCGCACGAGTCACGCAGCGTTTGGCAGAAGGAAAACGCGCACCAGGCCTAGCTGTTGTGCTGGTCGGCGAGAATCCGGCGTCACAGATTTATGTCGCCAGCAAGCGCAAGGTGTGTGAAGAAGTCGGTTTTATTTCCCGCTCTTATGATTTGCCCATCACCACAACGGAATCTGAGTTGTTGGCACTTATCGACCAGCTCAACGCCGACCAGACGATTGACGGTATTCTGGTTCAGCTTCCGCTGCCGGAAGGCATCGATAACACCAAGGTGATTGAACGCATCGCGCCAAGTAAAGATGTGGATGGCTTCCATCCTTACAACGTGGGTCGTCTGTGCCAGCGTGCGCCCATGCTGCGCGCCTGTACGCCACGCGGCATCATCACGCTGTTGGAGCGTTATAATATCGACACCTTCGGGCTGAATGCCGTTGTCGTCGGCGCTTCTAATATCGTTGGCCGCCCAATGAGTCTGGAACTGCTGCTGGCAGGCTGCACCACAACCGTTACGCATCGTTTCACCAAAAATCTGCGCCACCATGTTGAAAACGCCGATCTGCTGGTTGTCGCGGTGGGTAAACCGGGCTTCATTCCCGGCGAATGGATTAAACCGGGCGCGATTGTGCTGGACGTGGGTATCAACCGTCTGGAAAGCGGTAAAGTGGTCGGCGATGTGGAATTTGAAACGGCGCAGGAAAGAGCGTCGTACATCAGCCCCGTACCGGGCGGCGTCGGCCCAATGACCGTTGCCACACTGATTCAAAACACGCTACAGGCGTGCGAAGAGTATCATGACCACGCCGAATAATTGGCGATACCCGTCATACTTCAAGTTGCTTGTGCGTTGACTGCCCTTACTCACCCCAGTCACTTACTTATGTAAGCTCCTGGGGACTCGTGCGGTTGTCGCCTTCACGCAACTCGAATTATTTAGGATACATTAGGTCAAACACGAATAAGCAGGAATTTATGGCAACCTTTAATCTTGAAAAGCATCCGCACGTTGAACTGTGCGATCTCTTGAAACTGCTGGGCTGGAGTGAAAGTGGCGCAGCAGCCAAACTGTCTATCGCCGCAGGCGACGTGACCGTTGACGGCCAGACGGAAACACGCAAGCGCTGCAAAATCGTTGCTGGGCAAACCGTTCAGTTCAACGGCGAGACGGTAAAAGTCGCCGAGTAACCTTTACGGCGTCGATCACGGCGAAAAAAAAGCCCGCAATGTTATTCTTGCGGGCTTTTTATTTACTGAAAGCGTGTTACAGGAAGAAAGCGTTACTTACGGCGCCAGATCGTTCCCTGAGAGCTATCTTCCAGCACGATCCCCATTTCATTCAACCGATCGCGAGCCTGATCCGCCAGCGCCCAGTCTTTCGCCGCACGCGCATCTTTACGCTGTTGGATTAACGCTTCGATTTCTTTCACTTCATCGTTATCCACCTGCGCACCATTTTGCAGGAACTGCTCAGGATCTTGTTCCAGCAGGCCAAGCACGCCGGACAGTTTACGCAATGCCGATGCCAGCTGGTTCGCCGCTTGTACATCTTCCGTTTTCAGGCGGTTAACTTCACGCGCCATGTCAAACAGTACCGAGTAGGCTTCCGGCGTGTTGAAATCGTCGTCCATCGCTTCGCGGAAACGGGCTTCAAACTCGTCACCGCCGTGCGCCGCAACGCTGAGATCCATTCCACGCAACGCGATATACAAACGTTCCAACGCCGATCGCGCCTGTTTCAGGTTGTCTTCGCTGTAGTTCAACTGGCTACGGTAGTGGCCTGACATCAGGAAGTAACGCACGGTTTCTGGATCGTAATACGCCAGCACATCGCGCACGGTGAAGAAATTGTTGAGCGACTTTGACATCTTTTCGCGGTCAACCATCACCATGCCGGAGTGCATCCAGTAATTCACATACGAGCCGTCATGTGCACAGCTGGACTGCGCGATCTCGTTTTCGTGGTGCGGGAACATCAAATCTGAACCACCGCCGTGAATATCAAAATGCGTGCCCAGCTGTTTGCAGTTCATAGCAGAACATTCAATGTGCCAGCCTGGGCGCCCTTCTCCCCACGGAGAAGACCAGTGCGGTTCACCCGGCTTGGACATTTTCCACAGCACGAAATCCATCGGATTACGCTTCACTTCGGTAATTTCAACGCGCGCGCCAGCCTGCAACTGATCCAGATCCTGACGAGACAGCACACCGTAGCCCGGCGCGGTATCAACGGAGAACATCACATCGCCATTACTCGCGACATAGGCGTGGCGACGGGCAATCAGCGCTTCCACCATTTCGATGATGTCGGCAATATGGTGCGTCGCACGCGGTTCGGCATCCGGGCGCAGAATATTCAACGCATCAAAATCGGCGTGCATCTCTGCGATCATACGGGTCGTCAGCTGGTCGCTGGTTTCCCCATTCTCGATCGCACGTTTAATAATTTTATCGTCAATATCGGTGACATTACGCACATATTTCAGTGAATATCCCAGATACCGCAAATACCGCGCCACCACATCAAACGCCACGAAAGTACGCCCGTGACCGATATGACACAGGTCATAAACGGTGATGCCACACACATACATTCCCACCTGACCGGCGTGGATAGGTTTAAATTCCTCTTTTTGGCGACTCAGCGTATTAAAAATCTTTAGCATCAGGGCGTTCCAGTGTTTTTATAAAAAATGGTTTTCACAAAAAAATGGTTTTCACAAAGCATTGCGTTAACACGATAGGCCAATCACCGTCGCAGGTAGCGTCAGTAACATCAATGCATTCAGGGTTTACACCCCAACGGGGTATTGAAACCTGAACCCTATTGTATTGCAAGGTTAAGAAGAGGGAATAAGCGAGAAAGGATAAAAATGAAATGGCCCGGATTTCCGGGCCATTTCATACAATCGACGTTACTGACGAAAAAACGTTCAGCTAACAAAAAACCATTAGCGCCAGCGCGGATTCGACATCACAGAATATTTTCCGCTGCCGAGCAGGGCAATTGCGATGCCCGCGAAGAAGAATACCGCCGTACCTTCAACACCCCAGGCACCGGTTTTGGCCAGCGTGAAGAAACCCTCTGGGTGAACCAGCAGCGTCGCGACAACCATCGTGAAGGAGAAAATCAACGCGGAAGGACGTGTAAAAATGCCGAGGATCATCAGGATTGGTATGATGACTTCCCCAACATAGACACCGTAGCCAATAAAAGCAGGGAGCCCAGCCGACGCGAGCATGCCTTCAATACCACCGATGCCACCGTGCACTTTGTGCCAGCCATGAAACAGCATCAGAACGCTGAAAGATACGCGCAAAAACAGTTTGCCAAAATCCGGTTTGTCTAATAAACGATTAACACTATCCAGAATACCCAGCATAGTTCACCTATCTCTTTAGAGTTATTTATGAAGAATAAGAATTACTCTCAGATTAATCTGAGCCGTAAAAAAAGAACACGTTGATTACGCAAAACATTGATCTGGGGCAACAAAAATCTCATTCAAATTAATTAACTGTTATTTGAAATTTTGATCAATTTATTTGTTTTTAAAAGTCCTCATTGCCTGATTAACACCTTATTGCGCACTATTATTAAGCACACATATTATGTGACGCCTACCAAAATCAGAGTAGTAAACCTTTTTATACGATTTTCTCATCCATCCAACCGCCAACAGCGGTGCGGTAAGCGCGAAGTACTGACTCAATCGACCAGTTATGCTATAACAGCGCTCTTATCACTAAGGCTATCTAGGGTTCATTATTATGATTACGCTTCATACCAACCACGGCGATATCGTTATTAATACGTTTGCAGACAAGGCGCCGGTTACCGTAGAAAATTTCCTGAACTACTGCCGCGGCGGTTTTTATGACAACACGATTTTTCACCGCGTGATTAATGGTTTTATGATTCAGGGCGGCGGCTTCGCTCCCGGCATGGATCAGAAAGAAACCAATGCGACAATCAAAAATGAAGCCAACAACGGTCTGAAAAATACCCGTGGCACGCTGGCGATGGCGCGTACCAACGATCCGCACTCTGCGACTGCCCAGTTCTTTATCAACCTCGTTGATAACGATTTCCTGAACTTCCGTTCAGAGCGTGCCGATGGTTGGGGCTACTGCGTATTCGCTGAAGTCACCGAAGGCATGGACGTTGTTGATAAAATCAAAGGCGTGGCAACTGGCCGCAGCGGCATGCACCAGGACGTACCGAAAGAAGACGTGGTAATTACCCACGTAACGGTCAGCGAATAATCCGACCTGCATGGCAACGCTGTTCATTGCCGATCTGCATTTAAGTGTTCATGAACCGGCGATTACCGCCGGTTTTCTGCGTTTTTTACGCCATGATGCGATTGATGCCGATGCGCTATATATACTTGGCGACCTGTTCGACGCCTGGATTGGTGACGACGATCCCCAGCCGCTGCATGCGACTGTCGCAGCGGAACTGTATGCCTTACATCAGCGCGGCATTCCCTGCTATTTCGTGCACGGTAACCGTGATTTTCTGATCGGTAAGCGTTTCGCCAAACAAAGCGGAATGACGCTGCTGCCGACGGAAACGGTGCTCGACCTCTACGGTCAGAAGATCCTCATTCTGCATGGCGATACCCTGTGCACTGACGATCAGCATTACCAGCAATTCCGCCGTCGGGTACACAACCCGTTCATTCAGCGACTCTTCCTGCTATTGCCGTTGTCATTACGGATGAAAATTGCGGCGAAGATGCGGGCAACCAGCCAGCACGAAAACCAGAAAAAGTCGCAGCAGATTATGGATGTCAATCACGACGCCGTACTTGAACGCTTACGGCATTATCAGGTGGAGACGATGATCCACGGCCACACGCATCGCCCAGCCATTCATCAGGTCGATCTCGGCGAATCTTCGGGTCGTCGCGCCGTTCTGGGTGCCTGGCATGAAGAAGGGTCGATGATTAAGGTCACGCCACAAAATATCGAACTGATTTCCTTCCCATTTTAATGCGTTTCCTGACATTGACTTAACGGTCTCTCGCCTTACTCCCCCAGCATTTCCGCATACGCAACCGTTTTCCTCGCCATAATGGCGTGATATGCTCTACGCCCTCAACGCCAGACCCTCCCTGTCTGGCCGACGCGAACGCGTCACGAACACGTACAATTACAGGTACAACTACAGGAGCATTACAGGCATGTCATCCAACGTTGCCCCGGCTAAAATTGCCATCGTCATGGGTTCAAAGAGTGACTGGGCCACCATGCAGTTTGCTGCGGAAATCCTCACCACGCTGAACATTCCTTTTCACACCGAAGTCGTTTCCGCACACCGGACGCCGGATAAGCTGTTCAGCTTTGCTGAGCAAGCGGCACAGAACGGTTTTGATGTGATTATCGCGGGCGCAGGCGGCGCAGCACACCTGCCGGGTATGCTGGCAGCAAAAACGCTGGTTCCCGTGCTTGGCGTGCCGGTACAAAGCTCAACGCTGAGCGGTGTAGACAGCCTGTATTCCATCGTCCAAATGCCTCGCGGTATTCCGGTCGGCACGTTGGCCATTGGCAAAGCGGGCGCAGCGAATGCGGCTCTGCTGGCCGCACAAATTCTCGCCCTGCATGATAATAGCATTGCTACCCGACTGGCAGACTGGCGTCAGGCGCAAACCGATGATGTGCTCTCTCATCCCGATCCGCGGGAGGAGGCATGAAACCGGTCTGCGTATTAGGCAATGGTCAACTGGGCAGAATGCTGCGTCAGGCTGGAGAACCGCTTGGTATTGCGGTTTACCCAGTGGGGCTGGATGCAGAGCCGGAGTCGGTTCCGTTTCATAACAGTGTCATTACCGCCGAGATCGAACGCTGGCCGGAAACCGCCCTCACCCGCGAGTTGGCCGAGCACACAGCGTTTGCAAACCGCGATATTTTCCCGCGTCTGGCCGATCGCCTGACGCAAAAGCAACTGCTGGACTCGCTGAATCTGGCAACCGCCCCGTGGCAACTGCTGGCTAGCGCCGATGAATGGCCACACGTCTTCGCCTCATTGGGTGAATTAGCGATCATTAAACGTCGCGTCGGCGGTTACGACGGTCGTGGACAGTGGCGCTTGCGCGATGGCGAACAGCAAACGCTGCCCGCTGACTGCTACGGCGAATGCATCGTTGAGCAAGGCATTAACTTCTCTGGCGAAGTTTCGCTGGTAGGTGCCCGCAATACGCACGGCAAGTGCGTGTTCTACCCGCTCACTCATAACCTGCATCAGGATGGCATTCTGCGCACCAGCGTGGCTTTCCCTCAACCCGATCCGCAGTTGCAGCAGCAGGCCGAACAGATGCTGTCCGCAATCATGAATGCGCTGGGTTATGTGGGCGTGATGGCGATGGAATGCTTTATTGTCGGCGACCACCTGCTCATTAACGAGCTGGCTCCACGCGTACACAATAGCGGACACTGGACGCAAAATGGCGCGTCAATCAGCCAGTTTGAGCTGCATCTGCGCGCTATTCTGGATCTGCCGCTGCCGGTACCGGTTGTCGAAACACCGTCGGTGATGGTCAACCTGATCGGCACTGATGTGAATATCGACTGGCTGGCGCTGCCGCTGGTCCATCTGCACTGGTATGAGAAAGAGGTTCGTCCTGGCCGCAAAGTTGGGCACCTCAATCTACCGTCGTCGGACACCGCACAGTTGCAACGCACGCTGCAATCGCTGGCGCCTCTATTACCAGAGGAATACCACAGCGGTCTGGCGTGGGCAGAAGAAAAACTCACTGCCTGATAGCTCGGTGACCGTTATCCGGCAGGTTGCAATCTGCCGGATAACGATTTATCTGATAACAATGCATCAGATAACAACGCATCGGCTTACGACACAATGTGATGTGATGCAACAGCAGGAACCGCACCATCGAGATGTCCCCAAAAGAGAAAAACCATCATTACGCGTGACATCAGCAAAATTGCGTTTATTATTTCATCTGCCCTTTATTTTATTTATTGTTCATTTTTCATCACTCAGCAATTAAATAAAGTATCAATAACGAGCCGTTAAAAACATTTAAAATAAAGTATCAAGATTGATATTTTAATTTGCGCGGAAATTTATTAAAATATTTCCCGTCAATTCATTTATGTGATCGCCTCAATATTATTCGCTGACCACCACGATATAGAATGCCGCCACAAAACAGTATTGACCTACTGACATAATTAGCAACATGTCTCGTTCGTTTTTTAAACTCCGTAACGGCAACTTGCCGATACTGTAATTTTTATAATCCACATCATGTGGCAATACTCTTGTAACAGGGTATTAATATGTTCACCGAGGAGAGATCAGTATATGAGCACCATTCAAGATAGCAGCCAGGTGTTAGAACAGGCTTCAGGATGGCGTAAAAGCGACACCGTCTGGATGCTGGGCCTCTATGGCACGGCCATCGGCGCTGGCGTGTTATTCTTACCTATCAATGCCGGTATTGGTGGATTAATTCCGTTAATTATCATGGCGCTGATTGCCTTCCCGATGACATATTATTCTCACCGTGCATTATGCCGCTTTGTATTATCCGGCAAGAAAGGTGGCGAAGATATTACCGAAGTCGTTGAAGAACATTTCGGTGTTGGTGCAGGTAAATTAATCACTTTGCTTTATTTTTTCGCTATTTATCCGATCCTATTAGTTTATAGCGTCGCCATCACCAATACGGTAGATAGCTTTATTACTCACCAATTGCATTTGCCTTCTCCGCCACGTGCCCTGCTGTCATTAATATTGATTCTCGGATTAATGTTTATTGTCCGCTTCGGTGAAGCGATGATCGTTAAGGCAATGAGCATTCTGGTTTACCCGTTTGTTGCCGTGCTGATGTTGCTGGCGCTTTATTTAATTCCGAACTGGAACACCTCTGTTTTTGAAAACATTTCTTTGAGTTCCAGCGTCACGGGCAACGGTCTGTTAGCAACACTATGGCTGGCTATTCCGGTGATGGTTTTCTCCTTCAACCACTCACCAATCATCTCCTCTTTCGCCGTTGCCAAACGTAAAGAATACGGCGATGACGCAGAACAAAAATGCTCACGCATTCTGTCATACAGCCACATCATGATGGTGCTGACCGTGATGTTCTTCGTTTTCAGCTGCGTACTGAGCCTTTCTCCAGTTGAGCTGATGGAAGCGAAAACACAGAACATTTCCATTCTGTCCTATCTGGCGAACCACTTTAACAACCCAGTAATCGGCTATCTGGCTCCAGTTATTGCCACCATCGCGATCTCTAAATCGTTCCTGGGTCACTATCTGGGTGCAGGCGAAGGTTTTAACGGCATGATCGTGAAATCCCTGCGCAGCAGAGGCAAAACCATTTCCAACACCAAATTGAACCGCATCACTGCGCTGTTCATGCTGATCACCACCTGGATTGTTGCGACGCTGAACCCAAGCATTCTGGGCATGATCGAAACGTTGGGCGGCCCGATTATCGCGTGCCTGCTGTTCCTGATGCCGATGTACGCCATTCAGAAAGTCCCAGCGATGAAGAAATACAGCGGCCACATCAGCAACGTCTTTGTCACCCTGATGGGACTGATCGCTATTTCCGCCATCGTTTACAGCCTGCGCGATCTGCTGTAAGCCCCCCCACTCTAATTTAACGCCGGCACGTTGTTTAACGACCGGCGTTTTTTTTCAAGGAAATCGCTATGGTCAGCGTATTTGATATCTTCAAAATCGGTATCGGCCCGTCCAGTTCTCATACTGTCGGCCCAATGAAAGCAGGTAAAATGTTCACCGACGATCTGGTGAACCACGTGCTTATCTCATCGGTGACACGTATTGTCGTTGATATTTACGGCTCACTTTCCCTGACTGGGAAAGGGCACCACACCGATATCGCTATCATTATGGGGCTCGCGGGTAATCTGCCGGATAGCGTAAATATCGATAGTATTCCGGCGTTTATTCAACAGGTGAAAGACACTCAGCGCCTGCCGATGCTTAACGGTCAGTATGAGGTCAGCTTCCCGTTGGAATCCTCCCTGCGTTTCCAGCCGGAAAACCTGCCGCTGCATGAAAACGGCATGACCATTCGCGCCTATAACCAACAAGAGTTGGTCTATAGCAAAACGTATTACTCCATCGGAGGCGGATTCGTCGTCGATCAGGAAAATTTCGGCAAACCTAATCTGGCAGAGGAAAGCGCGCCCTACCCGTTCTTTTCTGCCCAGAAGCTGCTGCAACACTGTCACGATCACTGCCTGTCTTTATCCGCCATCGTCCTGAAAAACGAGATTGCGATGCATGGTCGGGAAGCGCTTGAGCACTATTTTGCCGACGTATGGAAAACCATGCAGGACTGCATGCATCGCGGCATGAATACGGAAGGCGTGTTGCCCGGCCCATTACGCGTTCCCCGCCGGGCATCAGCACTGCATCGCCTGCTGTTCATCAACGATCGTTTTTCTAACGACCCGATGGATGCGATGGACTGGGTAAACATGTTCGCGATGGCCGTGTCGGAAGAGAATGCGGCTGGCGGACGCGTCGTCACCGCACCGACTAACGGCGCATGCGGCATTATTCCTGCCGTGCTGGCTTATTACGATCGCTACGTTCAACCGGTCACTCCGGAATCTTACCTGCGTTACTTCCTGGCATCCGGCGCTATCGGTATGCTCTACAAAATGAACGCCTCTATTTCCGGTGCGGAAGTGGGCTGTCAGGGAGAAGTCGGTGTGGCCTGTTCGATGGCGGCAGCCGGTCTGGCTGAACTACTCGGCGCTAGCCCTGAACAAGTATGCATCGCGGCGGAAATCGGGATGGAGCATAATCTGGGGCTGACATGCGATCCGGTAGCAGGTCAGGTTCAGGTGCCGTGCATTGAACGCAACGCCATCGCCTCCGTGAAGGCAATCAACGCCGCCAGAATGGCAATGCGCCGCACCAGCGAGCCACGCGTATCGCTGGATAAGGTCGTTGAAACCATGTACGAAACAGGCAAAGACATGAACGCCAAGTACCGTGAAACGTCTCGTGGCGGTTTGGCGATTAAAGTCGTGCTGTGCGAGTAGTCGTGGCAGGGGCTAAACTGACCTTGTCGCGTTAAATATACCAAGTGGCTTAACGCGACAATCAGGGGGCATGCGGGGTTCGTACATAGGGGTTAATGCATTTGCATTAGCCCTTTATTTTTTATCGCTTTCAGGCAGCGACCAGACAATATTGTTTTCAGCCGCCGCGATATACCAGTCTACCGTGCTGTTAGCGGGCTTCTTGATATTTTCATGCTTGGTGAGCGCTTTGGCAGGAAACGTGGCGGCTTTCTTTCTGATACGCAACGGGGTCTGTTTTTTCTCACCGCTGATCTGCGCATGGAAGGATTCCACTTCGGCATCGAAGAGCACGCCTTCAATCTGATGCAGACGATTTAATCCGCGCAGAATGGAGAGCAGGCTGCTGAGCGTAATGGATTCGCCCATTTCCGCACGCTTGATCGTTGCAATTCCCAGCCCCGCCCGTTCGGCAAGATCGACCTGCGATAAACGCTGCTGAATTCTGGAGTCTTTTATTCTCCGGCACAGCTCGGTAATAATTTCACCTTCGTTCATGGTACTGAATTTCATCTTACCCGCCACTTGCCAGAGTCAAAAAATTTGCGCGCATTTTATCATCAATTTTTCAAATGGCACGGACAATTGATGAACGGTATCCATAATTTTTTTAGGTCCTTTAAACGCGGCGGTCTGATGAAATTTCACCCAAAGCGCCCGGTAATATAATCCTCTGTGCGGCGCTGCGTCGGAGAAGTAAACAGATCGTCCGTACGGTTGTATTCGATCAGTTTTCCCTGATTGATAAACGCGGTGTAATCAGACACGCGCGCGGCTTGCTGCATGTTGTGCGTCACCAGCACCAGCGTGAAATGCTGCTTTAGCGTTCCCATCAGTTCCTCGACAACCAGCGTCGAAATCGGATCGAGTGCGGAGGTCGGTTCGTCCAACAACAATACTTCCGGCTCAATGGCGATCGCCCGGGCGATCACCAAACGCTGCTGCTGCCCGCTGGATAGCGTCAGCGCGTTGTCGCTCAACCGATCCTTTACCTCATGCCAAAGCGCCGCCGCCCGCAGCGCCCGCTCAACGGCATCATCCAGAAAGCGGCGATCGCGTAGCCCCTGCAATCTCAGGCCATAAATCACGTTTTCATAGATCGATTTGGGAAACGGATTCGGTCGTTGAAAAACCATACCCACCCGACGGCGCAACGTGGCAACATCCAACTGCGGGTCGTTAATAGGCATACCGTTCAGCCGGATATCGCCCTCGGTGCGGCAATCATCAACCAGATCGTTCATGCGATTAAAGCAGCGTAACAGCGTGGATTTACCGCAGCCCGACGGCCCAATCAGCGCCGTCACCTGATTCTTCGGAATGCGAATCGAAATATCGTTCAGTGCCTGCTTGTCGCCATAGTAAAGATTCAGATGTTCCACGGTTAACGTCGTCTGCTCATCACTCAGTTGATGAACATCAGGCAGCGGTGCCATCTCCTTTTGTGTCATAAATCCCATAACTTCATCCTACTTTCAGAGTGATAACGAACGGTATTTCTCACGCAGAACATGGCGAATCCCAATCGCTGCAAGGTTCAACCCAACGACGATCAACACCAGCAGCAGTGCGGTGATGTACACCAGCGGCCTTGCCGCTTCCACATCCGGGCTTTGGAACGCCAGATCGTAGATTTGGAATCCCAGATGCATAAACTTTCGCTCAAGATGCAAATAAGGGAAAATGTCATCAACCGGCAACACCGGCACCGACTTCACTACGCCGACCAACATCAGCGGCGCGGTTTCCCCTGCGGCACGCGCCACAGCGAGGATCAAGCCCGTCATCATCGCGGGAACCGCCATCGGCAGCACGACGTGCCACAGCGTTTCGGCTTTGGTCGCCCCCAGCGCCAGTGAACCGTGGCGCACAGACATCGGAATGCGCGACAGCCCTTCCTCCGTCGCCACAATCACCACCGGCAGCGTCAGTAGAGCCAGCGTCAGCGACGCCCACAGCAGCCCCGGCGTACCAAACGTCGGATTCGGCAGCGCTTCGGAATAGAACAGCTGATCCAACGTGCCACCGATGAGATAAACAAAAAAGCCTAACCCGAACACGCCGTAAACAATGGAAGGCACCCCAGCCAGATTGACTACGGCAATTCGCACCCAGCGCGTTAAGCTATTTTTCCCCGCGTACTCATGCAGATAAACCGCGGCGATCACCCCCAACGGCATCACCACGATGGACATCAATACCACCATCAGCACCGTGCCAAAAATGGCAGGAAAAAGGTGGCCCGCGCTGTTGCTGTCCGGCGAATAGTGCACCAGCATGTATTTCGCCTGAGCGCCCCAGTGGCTGGCTTTTTCCCACAGGCTCATCGCGTTAGGGTACCAGGCCTGTTCAATGTCCCTGAGCGGAATAAGATGGACGCTGCCGTTCGCGTCCCGTAATTGCACGGTATCGCGATTAATGTCCAGATTGAGTGAGGTTAGCTGGCGCGACAGCTCATCAAAGCGGCGTTGCAGTTCAATACGTTCAGCCTGAAGACGGGCTAACGCCTGATTATCCAGCGTCTTGGCCTGCTGCCGCTTTTTCTCTTCCAGCCGCAGCGTCTCAAACTGCTGGTTGATCTTCGCCATCTCCCCCATACGGATGGCCTGCGTCTTCGCAAGCAATCCCTGCACCTGCTCGACGCGATGCTGTAAGGTAGCGGGGAGATCCGTTGCCACCAGCGGCTGCTCGCCCTCCAGCATGCCAGCCAGATAACCATAGGCAGTGCCATTATTCGTCCGCTTCAACACCAGAATGTCGGCGGGTTTATCAAAGCGGACAATGTCGCGCGACAACAGCGTGCGAAAGCTCTGCCCATGAATTTCACGCTGGCCAATTTTGATCAAGTAACGAGTTTCAGCGTCCTCGGGAGAAGAGGACAAACCGGCCTGTTCCAGTTGCTGGGGCGAAAGCGTCTGCTCGGCATAAATTTCCCCCATCAGCGCACGCTGCGCCCCCTGTTCAGGCTGCAACGTCAGCAGCCAGACGGGCTGCGGCCACAGATAGCGCATGCCCTGCCCGGCCAGCAACACAATGATTGCCAACATCGCCAGCAGGCTAATGGAAATTGACGATGCGGTCAGCCACACCCAGGGCCTTCCCGAACGGAACCAGCGCTTCACGCGTTCTCTCCTTCATCACGGTAGCGTTGGCGTAAGCGCTGCCGGATAGTTTCAGCCAGCGTATTCACGATAAACGTGAAAACAAACAGCGTTAATGCCGTTAAGAACAGCACCCGATAGTGACCGCTGTTCGTCACCGCTTCCGGCATTTCAATCGCGATATTCGCCGCCAGCGAACGCAGCCCCTGAAGCAGGCCTTCATCCATAATCGGCGTATTGCCCGTCGCCATGAGCACAATCATGGTTTCCCCCACGGCGCGACCAAAACTCAGCATCAGCGCGGCGAAAATCCCGGCACTGGCGGACGGCAGCACAACGCGCCACAGGGTTTGCCACGCTGTCGCACCCAGCGCCAACGATCCCTGACTTAAGCGAGCCGGTACGCTGAACAGCGCATCTTCCGCCAGCGAAAAAATCAGCGGGATCAGCGCAAAACCGAGAGCAACGCCCGCCACCAGCGTATTACGTTGCACAAAATCATCGCCTAGCCACTGGTACAGCGGCTGCCCCAGCACCCAAATTTCCATCCGCGGCGCAAGCCAACAGCCGAGCACAAATGTCAGCAAGATCGTGGGGATGAGGAATAGCACGTCCCAGCCCGCAGGGAAACGGACGCGCCAGCGCGTCGGCAGGCACTCAATCAGCCAGCCGCAGCCGAGCACGGCCAGCATCCATAGAATCGGCATGACCAAAATCGCGGACAGATAGGTCGCAAAATGCGGGGCCAGCCAGATGGCCGCAATCAGGCCGACGACCACCGTCGGCAGTGCGCCCATGATTTCCAGCGTGGGTTTAATCCAGCGTCGCAGCGTCGGTGACATAAAGCAGGCGGTATAAATCGCGGCAGACAGCGCCAGCGGCGTGGCAAATAGCATGGCGTAAATCGCCGCTTTCATCGTGCCCAACATCAGCGGCATCATGCTGAATTTGGCTTGATAGCTGTCATCCGCTGACGTGGATTGCCAGATATAGGCAGGCTCTGGGTAGTTTTCGTACCACAGTTTTTGCCACAGCCCGCGCCAGCCAATATCGGGATACGGGTTATCAACCCGATAGCGATGCCAGCCCTGCGCCGTTTCAACCAGCATGGCAGAACCGCGAGGCGAAAACGCCAGCTTTTGTGCGTGTGCCAGTAGCGTCTGCGTCAGCAACGCATGCGACTGTTTACTGGCAAACAGCGACAGCTCTCCCTGTGCATTCAATGTGGCAAAGACTCGTCGCTGCGCCTCTGTTGCCAACAACACCGATTCGCCCACAACGTGCGGAAACTGACGCGTCTCTGTCAGCGTCGCGCCCTGTTGACCCGGAACCTCAAACCATTGGCTAATCCGCCCGTCAGCAGACTGCACCAACAGCGATCGTCCACCGGACAACAGCGCCAGATGCAGCGGTTCCGCCAGCTGTAACTGGCGCTCTTCCCGCAGCGTCAGCGCGTTCGCGCCCACCTGCCACAGTGTTAATGTGCTGCCGCTGAGCAAATACACCTGCTGCCCGTCTGGCGTTAGCAGCAGTTGGCTAATCGTACCCGCCGGAAGCGTAATCTGTGCTCGTTGCCGCACGCCGTTTTTATCAACATCAGCGATAATCAAGGCATTTTCCTGCCCAATCGCCGCCACAACAACATGCTTTTCACTCACCGCAGCCACAGCCAGATGACGCAGCGGCTGCGCAGGTAACCCAAGCGAATATGCCTGCTCACCCAGCGGATAATCCCAGACAGGAGAACGGTTTTCCGTACGTGATAAAACAGGCTGCACGAAAATCAGACGGCCATCAGGCTGGCTCAGGGCATAAACCTGTCGCTCGCCCTGACTCTGCGCCAATAAACTCAGCGCGGGAATCAGTTGAATACGCGACATAGGCTGGTTTTCCGCAAACGGAATAAACTCGCCATAGCCCTGACTGTCGATGCGAAACCCGATTTGCCCGTTGTCGCTAAGCCCCAGCGCCAGCGACGGCTCCGCACTGTGGCGTTGCACCGTTTTTTGCCCGTTAACGGTGGGAGAAAGGAACAGTGGCGTCACCACATACAGTAGATAGAAGAAGATTAACAACAGCATAGCCAGCACCAGCAGCCCACTGCCCGCAACAATGCGGTGAACCAAACGATCGATCCACGCTCGCCGACGATCCCGATACTGTGATGTGTTACCTGTGTTTACCATTATTCTCGCCGTTAGAGTGAAGCCGCCAGAGTCGTGTTGCTAACGTATTGCGGGTAGCATATGTTGCCTTTACGCCCATAATATGACAATGGTAAGTCTGTCTATGAATTAGATTTTATACCCTAAATAGTTCCAGTCGTATGACAAAACGCTAGCGTTTTGAGCAACGCTAAAGCGTTGACCCTTTAGGGCAAGGCTCATTTATGAGCCTTGTAATGCGGCAACCGAGGGAGTCCTCAGGAGCTTACTTTAGTAAGTGACTGGGGTGAGTAAGGGTAGCCAACGTACAGACGGCTCGAAATATGACGGGTATCGTCATCAACACGCCATAATGTTGTTGTACCCTATCCCCACAGAGGAAGGGTATGAATATTGGATGAACCTTCAGTACATGAGTTGAGCGGAGTGACAATGGGTCAGGACAAACTCTACATAGAGAAAGAATTAAGTTGGTTATCCTTTAATGAACGAGTACTTCAGGAAGCAGCAGATAAAAGCAATCCGTTAATCGAACGCATGCGCTTTCTTGGCATTTACTCCAGCAACCTTGATGAATTTTATAAAGTCCGTTTTGCCGATTTGAAAAGACGCATTCTGATTAACGAAGAACAAGGTCTGGACGGCAATCTGCGACACCTTTTAGGCAAAATTCAGGCGCGCGTACTAAAAACCGATCAAATCTTCGATAGCCTGTACAACGAGCTGCTGCTGGAGATGGCACGTAACCAGATTTTTCTGGTCAATGAGCGTCAGGTTTCCCCTAATCAGCAAGAGTGGCTGAGGGACTACTTCCGGCAATATCTGCGCCCGCATATCACGCCAATACTCATCTTTAACGAAACCAATCTGGTGGAGTTCCTGAAGGATAACTATACCTATCTTGCCGTCGAAATTATTCGTGGCGATGAGATTAGTTACGCCCTGCTGGAAATTCCTTCGGATAAAATACCGCGCTTCGTCAACCTGCCAGCAGAAGCGCCGCGCCGTCGCAAGACCATGATCCTCATCGATAATATTCTGCGTTATTGTCTGGATGATATCTTCAAGGGCTTCTTTGATTATGATGCGCTGAACGCGTACTCCATGAAGATGACGCGCGATGCGGAATACGATCTGGTGACGGAAATGGAATCCAGCCTGCTGGAATTGATGTCTTCCAGCCTGAAGCAGCGCTTAACCGCCGAGCCGGTGAGATTCGTGTATCAGCGCGACATGCCGGACGCCATGGTCGCGATGCTACAAGAGAAACTGGGGATCTCTTCCTTTGACTCCGTTATCCCCGGCGGGCGTTACCATAATTTCAAAGACTTTATTTCTTTCCCGAACGTCGGGCGCGCCAATCTGGTCAACAAACCCCTGCCCCGCCTGCGGCACTCCGGGTTCAACAATTTTCGCAATGGGTTTGATGCGATCCGTGAGCGCGACGTTCTGCTTTACTACCCGTACCACACCTTCGAGCACGTGTTGGAACTGCTGCGACAAGCCTCTTTCGACCCCAACGTGCTGTCGATCAAAATCAATATTTACCGCGTCGCTAAAGATTCGCGCATCATTACCTCGATGATCCATGCGGCGCACAACGGTAAGAAAGTAACGGTAGTGGTCGAGCTACAGGCACGTTTTGACGAAGAGGCGAACATCCACTGGGCCAAGCGCCTAACGGAAGCGGGCGTACACGTCATTTTCTCGGTGCCAGGGCTGAAGATTCACGCCAAGCTGTTCCTGATTTCCCGCCGCGAAGGGGAAAACATCGTGCGTTACGCGCACATCGGCACCGGTAATTTCAACGAGAAAACCGCCCGTCTGTATACGGATTACTCGCTGTTGACCGCCGACGAACGCATTACCAACGAAGTCCGTCGCGTCTTCAACTTCATTGAAAACCCTTACCGCCCGGTCAGCTTCGAGCACCTGCTGGTGTCTCCGCAAAACTCCCGCGACAAGCTTTACCAATTGATCGATACCGAGATCGAAAATGCGCTGGCGAATCGTGATGCAGGCATTACGCTTAAGGTAAATAATCTGGTGGATAAAGGGCTGGCAGAAAAGCTGTATCAGGCTTCCTCTGCGGGCGTGAAAATTAATCTACTGGTACGTGGCATGTGTTCGCTGATCCCTAATTTACCGGGGATCAGCGAAAATATTCAGGTCATCAGTATTCTTGACCGCTATCTGGAACACGATCGGGTGTATGTCTTCAACAACGGTGGGGACAAGAAAGTCTACCTCTCTTCCGCCGACTGGATGACACGCAACATTGATTATCGCATTGAAGTCGCAGTGGAAATCCTGGATCCCATTTTGAAAAACCGCGTGCTGGAAACGCTGGATATTCTGTTCAGTGATACGGTGAAAGCCCGTGTCATTGATAAAGAGTCGAGCAACCGCTATGTCTCACGCGGCAACCGGCGTAAAGTACGCGCGCAAAATGCCATTTACGACTACATCAAGGCGTTGGAGCAACCTGGAGATAAGCCTGAATAATGCCGTTAACGAACAATGAAAAAACCGAGATAAAGCCGCAAGAGTTCGCAGCTATCGACCTGGGCTCCAATAGTTTTCACATGGTGATCGCACGCGTGGTAAACGGTGCGCTTCAGGTATTGGGACGTTTAAAACAGCGTGTACATCTGGCCGACGGGCTGGACAGCAAAAACATGCTCAGCGAAGAAGCCATTCAACGTGGCTTGAGCTGTCTGGCGCTGTTTGCTGAACGTCTGCAAGGCTTCCCGGCCATGAACGTTTCTATCGTCGGCACGCACGCGCTGCGTCAGGCGGCCAACGCGCAGGAGTTTCTGCGCCGCGCGGCGGACATCATTCCCTATCCGATAGAGATCATTTCCGGCCATGAAGAGGCTCGCCTGATTTTTATGGGCGTGGAGCATACGCAGCCGGAAAAAGGCCGCAAGCTGGTCATTGATATCGGCGGCGGTTCTACAGAGCTGGTTATCGGTGAAGATTTCGAACCGATGCTGGTGGAAAGCCGTCGTATGGGGTGCGTCAGCTTCGCACAGCAGTTTTTCCCGAATGGTGAAATTAGCGAAGCCAACTTCAAGCGCGCCCGGCTGGCCGCAGCGCAAAAGCTGGAAACGCTGTCCTGGGAATACCGCATATACGGCTGGAAATTCGCCCTCGGTGCGTCTGGAACGATCAAAGCCACGCACGAAATTCTGGTGGAAATGGGAGAGAAAGACGGCCTGATTACTCCCGAACGGTTGGAAATGCTACGCATGCAGATCTTGCAGTTTAAGCACTTCAAAGCGCTGAGTCTGCCGGGTCTGTCCGAAGATCGTCAGTCGGTGCTGGTGCCCGGTCTGGCTATTCTGTGTGGTATTTTCGATGCGCTGGCGATCAAAGAGTTACGCCTGTCCGATGGCGCGTTGCGCGAAGGCGTGCTGTACGAAATGGAAGGTCGATTCCGCCATCAGGATATTCGTATCCGTACCGCGCAGAGCCTGGCGACCCATTACAATATCGACCGCGAGCAGGCGCGACGCGTGCGGGAAACCACGCAGCAACTTTATGCGCAATGGGCAGAGAAAAATCCTAGTCTGGTGCATCCACAGCTTGAGGCTATTTTGAACTGGGCTTCCATGCTGCATGAGGTTGGATTGGGCATTAACCATAGCGGCATGCATCGCCATTCCGCCTACATTCTGCAAAACACCAACCTGCCCGGTTTCAATCAGGAACAGCAGCTTGTGCTGTCCATGATCGTGCGATTGCACCGTAAAGCGATCAAGCTGGAAGAGTTGCCACGGTTGAACCTGTTCAAAAAGAAACAGTATTTGCCCATGATGCAGCTCTTGCGCCTTGCCACGCTGTTGAATAACCAGCGTCAGGCAACGACAACGCCGGAATCGTTACGGCTGCATACCGATGACAACTACTGGACGCTGACCTTCCCCCGTGACTTCTTTACCAACAACACGCTGGTACAGCTGGATTTGGAACGGGAACAGGAATATTGGCAGGACGTCACCGGCTGGAAGCTGATGATTGAGGAAGAAAAAGCCTGATTGATGAAAACGTTACGTGGAAAATCGAGCCTACATCGAACAGTAAAGTGGCGCAAAATCGTGCAACCAAGCTGGCTGGTGAAGTCCAGTTAACGTAAAGTTTACAGGGATGGGGCCGATACCCAAATGATGGCTGGCGAGAATTTTCGCCAACATCATGCAACCTCGGCGGAAAGGCGCGCTTCCTTTCCCTACCGGATATCAATCCAACTCAATGTTAAGGAGAGTGAAATGGATGTATCACAGATTGCATCACTCGCGACCGACCTCAGCAACATGCGTACCAGCAATGAGGCCAGCGCACTTGTGCTGAAAAAAGCGCTCGATAGCCAAGAAACTGTCGTCTCCGGTATTTTGCAGGCATTACCACCTCTGCCAGCAAATCCAGCGATTGGGCGTAACGTCAATACCACGGCGTAATCCCTTGCACCACACAACCCGCTTATTCGTTTTTGTTTGAGCGGGTTTTTTGGTGGTTCTCCCTATCCCTTATTCCTCCCTTCACGCTTCCTTTATCCTTATACCGAACGTGCGCAAACCGGATCGGTCATCATCTTTTTCACTCAGGCAGATTGACCTCGCCTACTGCTTGTGCATAAATAAACAACAGCGAATGTTCGCTTTCACAGAGGATTAACTGGTAATGTCCACGCTTACCCATAAACGACGATTATCGATACGCCCGCGACGAAGTGGCTCTCGGATCGCCCGTGCCGTTTTACTCATCAGCTTCATTATTCTTTTAGGCCGCTTTGCTTACTCCACCGTCACCGCGTTTGGTCATCATCAAGACAAACAGCAGCAGCGTGCTGAACAATTACTGCTTCCTGCCAACGTACTCGTCAATCAGAAAGAGTAGCGCTTAACCAACCCGTTTCTTATATTCTATTTTTTCTATCAGGCTTGTTGCCTTCGTATTCCCGTGCCCGTCATTCACGTCCGTTGCCCATTCAGCTATGCCGTACCAATAAAAAACGGCAGTGCGAATCTTCGCAGCCACCGTTTTTATCAATCAGTTGTGTTCATGAATCAATCGTGTTCGTCAATCAACAATGAGCTTGCTTCAAGCCGGACTTAGACGATAGTCAGGGTCACATCGATGTTGCCGCGCGTTGCATTGGAGTATGGGCAAACGATATGGGCTTTCTGCACTAAATCTTCAGCCACAGCGCGATCCAGGCCCGGCAGGGAAATTTTCAGTTCAACTTCGATACCAAATCCTGTCGGGATGGCACCGATGCCTACGCTACCGTTTACCGTGGTATCAGCAGGGACAGCGATTTTGTCACGTGCACCAACAAACTTCATCGCGCCAAGGAAACAGGCAGAATAGCCCGCAGCGAAAAGTTGCTCTGGGTTCGTCCCTTCAGCGCCTGCACCGCCCAGCTCACGTGGGGTCGTCAATTTAATATCAACCGCTTTATCGGAAGACACCGCACGACCATCACGACCACCGGTAGCTTGAGCATGAGCAACGTATAATACTTTTTCAATAGACATAATGTGACTCCAGATAGTGAGGGAATAGCCTAAGGCAGTATAGATGCTGCTCAGGCCTTAATTACATAGTGAAAAATTAAATCGCGAACTACTTATTTGCGTAAAGAAAATAACGTAAAAGTATACTACTTAACAACTATAACGCTGTCTGACAGGCTGCGGATGCGCAAGGCAACCGCCAGTATTTTCAAAGATGCCCAATCAGATTTTTACGCAGCGTCTCTAAATCTTTTTTGATCGTCTGTAGCTGGTCAAGATGGCATTCCGTCGCGCAAAACACGCTTTCAGGAACCGCTTTCGCCCGTTGCTGAAGTGCTCGCCCGGCTTCGGTTAAGCCAACCAGCACCTGACGCTCATCTTCTGTTCCCCGGTTACGTACCACTAAGCCTGCGCTTTGTAACCGCTTGAGTAACGGCGTTAGCGTAGCGGAATCGAGATACAGACGCTCGCCCAGTTCAGACACCGTCAAACCATCACGCTCCCACAACACCAGCATCACCAGATATTGGGGATAGGTCAGATTCAGCTCGGACAGCAAACGACGATACAGTTTATTCATCGCCAGATTGGCTGAATACAGTGCGAAGCACAGCTGTCCATCCAGTTTGTAAGCGTTGTCGTTCATCGTCTCTGCCATCGGTATCGGTTACGTTTCTGGAATTGACTATATATCGCCAAAAACTAAGTAGCAAGCGATTTAATAATTCGTTAGATAAAATTCCTCATAAAAAACACGTCTGGGCACTATCGCACACCTTTCAGACTGCGATTCGCCAGTAATCCTATTCTTAATCTACTGATTTTGCGCTACGTTTAATAAAACACGGATAAAAAACAGATCGAGCATAAAACATTATGTCGAGTGTAAAAAAACTTACCGACCTCCGTCGCCGCATCTCCCTTCTGCTGTTGGAAAACAAAGAACTGGTTGAAGACATTATCAACCAGCAACCGCGCGTTACGGAACGTGATGAGACGACGTTAGGCGATAACGCGGCATTAAATAACAACATCAGGCTGCGTGAAAAAAGCATCCTGCTCGATCAAACCGCAGAAATCAGCGAGCTCATTATCGGGCTACATGCCGCTGACCTTGCCGACTTGCTGGAATCTTTACCGCAGGATGAACGGCTAGCGCTCTGGCGACTGATCCCCATAAAGAAGCGCGGCCGCGTGTTGATTGAGGCTTCTGACAGCATTTCTGACGATCTGATCGGCGATATGCAGGACAAGGAAATCCTGAGAGCAGTTCGGATACTGGATGTTGATGAGCAGGCTCAGCTGTCCCGCCTCGTCCCCCGCCATCTGCTGGGCAGGATACTGACCTCGCTTGAGCCGAAGCAGCGCGCGCAGCTACGCGCCGCCATCAATTATGATGAAGACTGCCTCGGCCACATGATGGATTTCAAACTCATCACCGTGCGCGCCGATGTCACGCTCGCGACCGTACAGCGCTATCTGCGCTACCGTAAAACTATCCCCAATTCCACCGACAAACTGTTCGTCACCGATCGCAAAAATACGCTGATCGGCGAGCTGTCGCTGGCCAACATTCTGCTCCACTCGCCCCAGGCTCTGGTTAATAACGTCATGGACGATCAGCCGCTGAGGTTCCAGCCTGAAGATAAAGTCGAAGAGGCCGCGGGTGCCTTTGAGCGTTACGATTTAATTTCCAGCGCCGTGGTTGATAGCAAAGGGAAACTCATGGGACGCCTGACGATTGAGGATATCGTCGACGTCGTGAACCGGGAAAGCGACAGCAATCTGCGGCGTTCGGGGGCTTAACGCCTTCTGAAGACGTCTACGCGCCCGTGTATAAATCGTTTCGCAATCGCTGGGCATGGCTGGCCATCAATCTTTGTACCGCGCTCATTGCCTCGCGGGTTATCGGTCTGTTCGAGCACACGTTATCTCACTTGGTGGCGCTGGCGACGCTCATGCCGATTGTCGCTGGAATTGGCGGGAATACCGGTAATCAGACGATCACCATGATCGTGCGTGCACTGGCCTTGCATCAGCTTGAACACGGCAAAAAGTCGTACCTGCTGCTCAAAGAATTAGGCGTTGCGCTGGTCAACGGCGTGATATGGGGTACGATTATGGGCGTGGTGACTTTCCTGCTCTATGGTAACGCCGCCATGGGTGGCGTGATGATGCTGGCGATTCTGCTGAACCTGCTGCTCGCCGCACTGATGGGCGTCGCTATCCCGTTAGTCATGATGAAACTCGGCCGCGATCCAGCCATCGGCTCCAGCGTAATGATTACGGCCATTACCGATACCGGCGGCTTCTTTATCTTCCTCGGGTTGGCAACGCTGTTCCTGCTGCCTTGATAACGTAAGTGCCACGTTACCAAGGCATTGATATATCCGTATTACGACTGCGCGGCCTTACCATAATGCCGATCTCCCCACTGAAGCAGGGTATTGGTCAGCGCAATGAGGCATTTTTGTAAATCTGCACTTTTTTCCGTTGAGTAGGTAAAGTCATCCTCATTCATGTAGTTGCATTGGGCAATTTCAAGTTGAACCGCGTGAACATCCCGTTGCGGGTTGCCGTAATGACGGGTGATATAGCCCCCTTTAAAACGCCCATTTAACACCCTCGTATACTGTGGGAATTGTTCGCTGCTTGCCAGGAGCGCTGCACTTAGCGCTGGGGCACAGCTTGCACCGTCAGCAGTACCAAAATTAAGATCTGGCAGGCGTCCTTCGAATAATCGGGGCACTACTGATTTTATCGAATGCGCATCCCACAACAGTGCATAGCCAAAGGTTTCATGTAATCGCGCGAGTTCTTGTGCCAGTGCCTGATGATAAGGCTGCCATAGATGTTGTAAAATATCCGCCTTCATCTTTTCATCCGGCGCTTTCCCTGCCTCAAACAACGGTTCACCGTCAAAAAAAATGCCAGAAAATAGGCCAGTAGTAGCCGTACTGTACAAAGGCTTATCATCCGCAGAGCGATTTAAATCCACCACATAGCGGGAATAGTTTGCACAAAGTACGCTCGCGCCCATGTCAATAATCGGCTGATAGAGCGCCGGAATATGCCAGTCAGTATCCTCAAGCTGTTTTGCACGGGTCGTCAAACCGTTGGCGATTTCCGGCGTCAAAAGCGTGCCGGGATGCGGCATACTGATTAGCAGCGGTAAGCTGCCTTGATGTAATTCGAATCCGTTAGTCATGCCAGACCTCTTGACCTTGATAAATAACCTGTTTGGATAGCGAACCGCCTAACCAGTAGCACAGCTCTGCCGGATGATTCACCTGCCACACGACAAAATTTGCCTCTTTACCTGCCTGCAATGAACCACAGTGATCGCTGACCCCCAATGCCTGAGCAGCATGATATGTCACCCCGGCCAGCGCCTCTTCTGGGGTAAGCCCAAATAGCGTGCAAGCCATATTCATCATCAGGCGCAAGGATAAAACTGGCGACGTGCCAGGATTGAGATCGCTGGAAATAGCCATCGGCACGTGATACTGACGCAGCAATTCCACCGGAGGCCGTTTGCTTTCACGTAAAAAGTAAAACGCGCCCGGCAGCAGCACGGCTGTCGTACCGTGCTGTGCCATCAACGCAATATCACTTTCGCAGAGGTATTCCAGATGATCGGCGGAAAGCGCGTTATATCGGGCTGCCAGCCCTGCACCATGCAGCAGCGAAAGCTGCTCGGCATGCAGTTTTACCGGGAGCCCAAGCTGTTGCGCAGTAAGAAAAACACGCTCCACCTGCGCAACAGAAAACGCCAGATGCTCACAAAATGCATCCACCGCATCCATCAATCCCTCTGCATGCCATTGGGGAAGCCAACGTTCACAAATCTCATCGATATAGTCATCGGCGCGGCCTTGATATTCCACCGGTAGCGCGTGGGCGGCCAGGCAGGTGCTATAAATCGTCAGCGGCATGAGATGGCTCAATTGACGGATCACACGCAGCATTTTACGCTCATCGTCAAAACTGAGGCCGTAGCCTGACTTAATCTCAAGGGTTGTGACGCCATCTTTGCGTAGCGCATCAATGCGCTGTCGGGCGCTGTCCAGTAATTGCTGCTCATTGGCTTCACGGGTGGCATTGACCGTGCTGATAATTCCCCCTCCTGCCGCCGCGATATCGGCGTAGGTCGCACCATTGAGCCGCATTTCAAATTCCTGGCTGCGATCGCCGCCAAATACGCTATGCGTGTGGCAATCAATCAGGCCCGGTGTCACCAGACGACCCTGTAAATCCCACACCTGATCAATAGCAATATCGGGCTGTTTTGCCGCCTCTCCGACCCAGAGCAACGTAGGCCCATCGGTGATTAATGCCGCATCGTTAATCAGGTTGTATTTGCCATCCGCCATGGTGGCAATCTGGCAATGCTGCCATAAAGTACGCATACGCACTCTCTCGGTGAAGGTACGGTGCGAAGGTGGTCGCACCCTGCCAGGCTTATTTCGTCAGCATCGGTAAATTTAGGCCATGCTCTTTCGCGCAGTCGATAGCAATCTCATAACCCGCATCGGCATGACGCATCACGCCCGTCGCCGGATCGTTGCTCAATACCCGTGCAATGCGCTCTGCGGCCTCATCGCTGCCATCACACACGACAACCATGCCGGAATGTTGTGAAAATCCCATCCCAACACCGCCACCGTGATGCAGAGAAACCCAAGTTGCGCCGCTTGCCGTATTGAGTAATGCATTCAGCAACGGCCAGTCAGAAACCGCATCAGAACCATCTTTCATCGCTTCGGTTTCCCGATTAGGGCTA
Organism: Pectobacterium polaris; assembly: GCF_002307355.1. Classification (NCBI taxonomy): domain Bacteria; kingdom Pseudomonadati; phylum Pseudomonadota; class Gammaproteobacteria; order Enterobacterales; family Pectobacteriaceae; genus Pectobacterium; species Pectobacterium polaris. The sequence continues at coordinate 4,511,261 of NZ_CP017481.1, forward strand.
GCGACAGAGCCGGAATCAAGATGGTCGCGGCCAATAACAATCGGTGCGGAGACGTCGCCACGTCTGACCATTTCATTAAATGCCAGCCCCAAACGAGCGCGCTGCCCCAAGCCAACCCAGCAGATGCGCGCAGGTAGCCCCTGAAAACTGATACGTTCCTTCGCCATATCTAACCAGTGGTGCAGATGAAGATCGTCAGGGATTAGCGCTTTCACTTTTTCATCAGTGCGATAGATATCTTGCGGATCGCCGGAGAGCGCAGCCCAACGGAACGGGCCGATACCACGACAAAATAAAGGACGAATATAGGCAGGGACAAAACCAGGGAAATCGAAGGCGTTGCTGACACCCATCTCTTTCGCCATCTGGCGGATATTATTGCCGTAATCGAAGGTGGGGATACCCTGCTGTTGGAAGGCAAGCATGGCTTTAACATGTTCAGCCATTGAGGCTTTTGCCGCCTGCATCACCGCAGCAGGTTCGATCAGCGCGCGTTCACGGTACGTTTCCCAATCCCAACCGATGGGAAGATAGCCATTCAACGGGTCGTGGGCGCTGGTTTGATCGGTCACAATATCAGGCCGAACACCGCGCTTAACCAGTTCAGGCAAAATTTCTGCTGCATTGCCGTGCAATGCAATCGAGACCGCTTTCCCTGCACGCGTATGCCGCTGGATGCGATCCAGTGCGTCATCCAGATCCTGCGCTTGCTCGTCCACGTATCCGGTACGCAGACGAAAATCGATACGCGATTGCTGACACTCAATATTCAGGGAGCAAGCACCCGCCAGCGTAGCCGCCAATGGCTGCGCGCCCCCCATTCCACCAAGACCCGCTGTTAGCACCCATCGCCCCTTCAGCGTGCCATCATAGTGCTGGCGTCCCGCTTCCACGAAGGTTTCATAGGTTCCCTGAACAATGCCCTGACTGCCGATGTAAATCCACGATCCCGCCGTCATTTGCCCGTACATCGCCAAGCCTTTGGCGTCTAATTCGTTAAAGTGTTCCCAGTTCGCCCAGTGGGGTACCAAATTGGAGTTAGCAATCAACACTCTGGGCGCATTCGTATGCGTTTTAAATACGCCTACCGGTTTTCCTGACTGCACGAGCAGAGTTTCATCGTCGTTGAGCTGCTTCAACGCCTCGACCATTTTATCGAAGCATTCCCAATTTCTTGCTGCTCGTCCGATTCCCCCATATACCACCAACTCTTTTGGGTTTTCTGCGACGTCAGGATCGAGATTATTCATCAACATGCGCAGCGGTGCTTCGGTAAGCCAGCTTTTGGCATTCAGTGTTGTGCCGCGTGGCGCTCTGATTTCAACATCACGATAACGGGAAAATTCACTACTCATGCGGTTTACCTTCTTTCTTTGATAGCTGTGGATAGACCCACTGATAGCATGCGATGTTCTCTCCCATCGCAATTGTATATACATGATAAGCACATACAATGCCACATTGATCTATTTATTTATTTATCCTTATAAAACAAAAAATTAAAAACAAATCGCATGCGTAAAATGAAATGAAAATCGACTATAACTTGATGTTTCGCCCAAAATAAGTGCAATAAAATGTCAAAACGAACCATTTTAGTGCAAAAAGGCTCAGATTTAGTCGACTAAAACCATGACAATACGTCGTTCATCCTTGTGTAGTAACACAAATATTTCCTGAAACACATTTAACAAACACAGTAAATAACTGTTTTAATTTACTTTATTTTTTATTGTCTGTTTTAAACCGTGTTGTGGCATATGCCTTGCTAGTTGTACATACAAGAGTGTGCATGCGTTTTATAACGACCGTTTCATCGGTAAAGCAAAAAAATGACCATGGGGCATAGCGATGATTACTTTCAATAACGTGACCAAGCATTATGACGATGGCTCGGTAGTGGTGGATGGTCTGAATTTGTCCGCGCCAAGCGGAAAAATTACTGTATTAGTGGGGCCGTCTGGATGCGGAAAAACAACATCACTACGAATGATCAACCGACTGGTTGAACCGTCGTCTGGCACGATCCTGCTCAATGGTGAATCGACCACACACATGGATGTCGTACAACTGCGGAGACGCATTGGCTACGTTATCCAGAACGCAGGGTTATTCCCGCATAAAAACATCATCGATAACATCGCCACGACCGCCATTCTTAATGGTGCCACAAAGAGTAAAGCCAGAAACCGGGCTGCGGAACTTCTGGAAGTGGTGGGGCTCGCCCCGCAGCTTGCCAAAAGATATCCGTGGCAACTCTCTGGCGGACAGCAGCAGCGCGTCGGCGTAGCGAGAGCCCTCGCCGCCGATCCAGAATTTATGCTGATGGATGAACCCTTCAGCGCGGTTGACCCCGTGGTACGAGAACAACTTCAGGAAGAGTTTCTCCGTATTCAAAAAGAAGTGAGCAAGACCATCATTATGGTCACTCATGATATCGACGAAGCAATGAAATTGGGCGATTTGGTCGCCGTTCTGAAACCGGGAGGCAAGTTAGTCCAGCAGGCCGCACCAGGGATATTACTGAATGCGCCGCACAATGCATTCGTCGCCGATTTTATTGGCCGTGACCGCGGCTATCGCAAACTGAGTTTTCACACCTCTGGATCGCTTGCCGCCCTCCAGCTCGAACCGACCATCGAAATGGGCGCATCAATGGCGCAAGCGCGGCGTATTGCCACGCAACGTTGGCTGCTAGTGACGCAGCAAGGTAAGGCTTATGGTTGGTTCGACACGCAACAGCACATTGATGTCATCGCCCCAGACAATATCAACCTCGCGGCGACGTTTTACCCACAAAACGGAACACTACGCCAACTACTGGACTCCGCACTGAGTTCTCCCTGTCATCGAGCCGTTGTTATCGACGCACAGCACATACCAATGGGCGTCATGACGCTCGATAGTGTGCTGGATGCCTGCAAGTCAATGGCGCAGGAGGCGATATGAGATTTGACTGGCTGTGGTCGCAGAGCGATAAGATCCTTAATCTATTGTTGTGGCACTGTTATTTGTCCGTTACACCGATCGTGATTGGCCTACTGCTCGCGATTCCCGTTGGCTGGGCGATATATAACATGCCCAAAGCAAAGGGCATCATTCTCAATCTCTTTGGCCTGCTGTATACCGTTCCGTCGCTGGCGCTATTTGTACTGTTACCGCCACTACTCAATACGCGCATTCTCGACCCAATAAATGTGGTCGTGGCGCTAACCATTTACAGCTTTGCTTTGCTGGTCAGAACCGTGTGTGACGGGCTGGATTCGATCTCTACCGAGACTCGACAATCTGCTTTTGCGCTGGGTTACAAACCTATGCAGCAGTTTCTCCAAATCGACCTTCCCCTTGCTGTACCGGTTATCGGTTCTGGGCTGCGTGTCGCGGTCGTCTCCAACGTCAGCATTGTGTCCGTCGCAGCGCTGATCGGCGTGCCACAGCTAGGCGCACTATTTACTCAGGGATTTCAGTTGCAGTTTCTCACGCCGATCATTGCAGGGATCGTGCTCTGTATCGCACTCGCCTTTGCGTTGGACTCGCTGGTGGTCATCATGACCCGCGCATTGAGTCGCTGGCAGCCGAAAAGGGGATAATCAATGTCTGAATGGTTTTTTGATCTCAGCCACTGGTACGGCGATGAAGGCATTGCCTTCCTCCTGTTACAGCACGTGGGTTACAGCGCTGCGGCACTGGCGACTGCCATCATCATTGCCTTCCCGATTGGCTGCTATACCGGCCACACCGGCAAGGGAGAGGCGCTACTTATCGGCACCACAAACGCCCTGCGGTCGCTTCCCTCATTTGGCTTGATTATTTTGCTGGTGATCCTGCTCGCGGGGTATTTCGAATCGGATATGGCCTTCGTCCTGCCCTGCATCATCGTGCTGGTGCTGCTGGCGCTGCCTCCGGTCGTGCTCGGGATACACACCGGTATTCGTTCCGTCGATCCCAGCGTCCATGACGCCGCCAGAGGAATCGGGCTAACGCCGCTTCAGTTACTCATTCAGGTGGAATTACCCTGTGCGACCCCTCTGATTATTTCAGGTATCCGCAGCGCCGCCTTACAGATCGTTTCTACGGCAACCATTGCCGCCTACGTTTCTCTCGGAGGATTGGGTCGCCTGATTATTGACGGCCGGGCAGCAAATGATTTCGCGCAAATGACAGCCGGTGCGGTGCTTGTCGCACTGCTGGCCCTGATCATCGACATATTCTTCTCTCTTTCAGAGAGATTCGTGGTCTCTCCGGGGATTTCCCGGCGAACTAAAAATCAATGACGTTTAGTCCTTTTTACAGAAGGTAACAAGATGAATATTAAAAAACGCTATTTCACGTTGTTCAGCGCCACCATTCTGTCTGTCGCGTCTTCTGTCTGGGCTGCTGACGCCAACCAGAAAGTGATTATTGGATCGGCGGATTTTCCAGAAAACCAGCTGCTGGCAACCATTTATGCTGGCGCACTGGAAGCACAAAACATTCCAGTGGAGAAAAAGCTCAACATCGGTAGTCGTGAAGTCTATATTCCCGCACTGTTAGATGGCTCGATTAATGTGATCCCAGAATACAGTGGTGCACTGCTGAGCTATTTAGACGAAAAAAATCAGGCGCACAGCTCGGAAGATGTCATACGAGAATTGGAGAAAAAACTGCCGGAAAAAGTGAAAATGCTCACGCCCGCCGCCGCGCAAAACAGCGACATACTGGCCGTGACAAAGAAGACCGCTGACAAATACAACCTGAAAACGATTGACGACCTTAAACCTATTGCCGGTGAACTGGTGCTTGGCGGCCCCGCTGAATGGAAAACCCGTCACGAAGGCGTTTCCGGTCTGCGTGACGTTTATGGCCTGCAATTCAAAAGCTTCAAAGTACTCGATGTCGCGGGCCCGCTGACGCTGACTGCCCTGAAAAATAACCAAATTCAGGTCGCTGACCTCACCTCCACTACCCCTGAAATCAAAAAAGATCACCTCGTGGCCTTGGTCGACACAAAACACCTGTTTGCCGCGCAGAATATCGTGCCTATCGTTGCCAGTAGCACATTGAACCCGACCATAGAAAGTACGCTGAACAAAATTTCTGCCCAGTTAACCACTGAAGATTTGATTGCCATGAACGAACAGCTCGCTGAATTCGTCAGTATTGATGATGTCGCTCACCAATGGCTCGTTAAACAAGGGCTTAGCAAGTAAGGAACCGTTCCGAAATGACGATAGATACCCATTTTCCCATGCAGAATCATGATGTGGTCACGTTAGGCAGAGCTGAAACCACGATCGAAGAGTTGGTGCGCATTGCTGATGGCTCACGGGTACAGCTTGATCCCGAGGCGCTGGCGCACATGGATAACGTCAGCCGTTATATACACAACGCCATTGCCGAGGGAAAAGTCATCTACGGCTTAACGACAGGCGTAGGCGATCTGGTGACCGAACGTTTGTCAGCCAACCAAATCGCCGATGTGCAATTGGATATGCTGCGTAGCCATGCTTGCGGGATGGGGCCAGATTTATCGGTACGGGAAGTCAGGGCGATGATGGCCGTGATGCTGAAATCGCTCTTGCAGGGATACAGCGGCGTTAACGCGGAACTCGCGCAGCGGATAGCCCATATGCTGAACAATCAGGTAACGCCCTGGTCGCCCGCCGGTGGCTCCGTAGGCTACCTGATTGCCACCGCGCACATCGGGTTATCTGTGTTTGGCGAAGGGCAATGCTGGTATCAAGGGCAGCGATTACCCTCCGCCGAGGCACTGGAAAAGGCGGGGATTGCACCGCGCATTCCAGGGCCGCGTGAAGGCCATGCGCTGATTAGCGGAACCTATGAAATTACTGCACTGGCCTGTCTGGCAGTGCAAGGTTTCACACAGCTATTACCTGTGGCAGATATGGCGGGTGGCATGTGTCTGGAGGCGCTGAAAGGCAATACTCGCGGTTATGATGCACGGCTGCATGCACTTCGTCCCCATGATGGACAGCAGGAAACGGCGCGTATTTTGCGCCACTTGCTCAGTGATAGCGACATTCTTGAACGTTACCGCGACCATCGAGTACAGGATGCGCTCAGCTTACGGTGTATCCCCCAGATCCACGGGGCGGTACGCGACCAACTGCGGCATTGCCACCATATCGTGACTACCGAGTTGAATTCGGTCACCGATAACCCGGTGTTTTTAATCGAAGAAGAGGAACTCGTCATTTTACCTGGCGGCAACGGACATGGCGCACCACTCGCGCTGGCTCTCGACGCGCTGGCCATAGCAATAGCTCAAATCAGCACTGCCTCACAAGCACGTTCAGACCGCATCACTAATGCCCATCTCAGCGGACTACCCGCCTTTCTGATGGGAAAAAACGGGGCAAACTCTGGGATGATGATCCCTCCGTATGTTGCTGCCGCACTAGCAGGGGATAATCGCAGTCTGGCGGCACCCGCTAGCGTGCATACCGTATCCACCTGCGCGGGTCAGGAAGACCATATCAGCATGGGCGTGTCATCGGCGCGTAAGGCCATAAAGGCCGTGGAAAATGCCGTCGATATCGTGGCAATCGAATTGCTTTGCGCCAGCCAAGCGATTGAGTTTCACCGGCCGCTACGGGCCTCGGTGGGAACGGAACTGACGCTGTCGTTAATTCGCCAGAATGTGGCGTTTCGCGAAACCGACACCGCACTGTATCCAGACATGCACGCGATCAGGGATCTGATTTCTCACGGTGAATTGAGTAAACAGCTCTGTTCACTTATCACGGAGAGAACGGCTAATGGATGCCATTCAGCCGCGAAATAGCCCCCGAAGAGACATCACTGACATAGGCAATGCGACCAGACGACCGGGAGATAAACAGATAAACGATAGGCTAACTGCCGGAGGTGACGGGCTCAATCATGACGCAGGCGAAGATCTGGGTCGGTTGAGCACTCACCACCACCGTCGCAGGGGTGTCGATCAATAGACTGTCATAATGGTGCAGGAAGTGACGCTCGCCATCGACATTGACTTCAAGCGCATGACCCGCGTTGAACAGGAGCAATGAGCCTTGTTTAAGGCTCCACTCTCCGCTGTTCACCCAATGCACCGAGGCCTGTGTCGTTTTAGCATCATAGATAACATTGAAATCCAGAAGCGGGCCGCCGACAACATCACAGAAAACGTCGCTGTCGCCGTTAAAATCGGTGGGCTGAAATGTGGGGATCAATACGCTGCGCTCACCATCAACGGCCAGGAACATCCCTTCCCCTTCCAGTACGCTGATATTACGCTGGTACCCGGTAAAACGAGAAAACGGTCCGGCATCACGAATCGTAGCCACCGACACACGCCAGTCATACTGTTCCGTGGCGGGATAGCGGTACACTTCTTGTGTCACCCCCAGCCCATTCTTCCAGCGCATTTCCAGGTAGTTGATGTAAGGTAACCGCGTGGTCATTTGCGCATAATACCTTCCAGTCGGTAGCGCGATCCGGGATAGACCAAACGCACGCTAGTAACAATTTTTTTATCCTGCCGTCCCGTCCAAGTGCGACGATTCACCTGTAAGCACGGCGTATGCTCATCAATTTCCAGATACGCACACTCCACTCTGGTGATATTCACCGCCTCAATAATATGCTCCCCTTCAACGATAGGCGCGATGGAGCAGAGGTAGGCATTCGGCGTGATACGGGTGAAATCCTGCTGCAAATAGTCGGGCACAACCAGCGTATTCACCAACCGGTCTTCTAGCATCACTGGTACACCATTTTCATAATGGCAAATCAGTGAATGAAACAGACGGCTGCCTTTCGACAAATTAAACGCCGATGCCTGCTGGGCATCCGCATACACTTGGGTGAGTTCAAGCACCCGTGCATGATGGCGATGCCCACGGCTGGCTATCTCATCAGCGATGTTATTGATTTCCAGAAGCGCGGATTGCCCACGAATTTCTGAGACAAAGGTACCGACACCTTGCATACGTACCAGTAATCCTTCCGCAGTCAGTTCCCGCAAAGCACGATTAATGGTCATCCGGCTGTAACCAAACTGATTCACCAGTTCACTTTCGGAGGGCACACGGTAATTAACAGGCCAGACTCCACTATGAATGTTGGTCTTGATCATACTTTTCACCCTTTCATAGAAGGGGGCGGGCTGATCCAGATGATCCTCACCTACTGTTTTAAAAACGTCGCTTTGCGCCATGACTGCTTCCTCATCCTGATGACCGTTAAAGTTTACTCTACGCGCAATTAGATGTATATATATGAACATGTATATACATTTGACAAATAAAAAACCGGAGTGGTGACATGACCGTATATTTTGCAGAAAAAGCCCTGTTGCCACAGGGGTGGGCGAATAATGTCAAAATAACGCTCTCAGCAGAAGGCACCATCACATCGCTGGAAAGTGATAGCCTTCGGGACGAAAGCAGCATCCAACTTGACGGCTTTTTAGTTCCCGGTATGCCGAATCTCCATTCCCATGCTTTTCAGCGCGCGATGGCAGGATTAAGTGAAGTCATGGGCAATCCGGCCGACAGCTTCTGGACATGGCGAGATTTGATGTATCGACTGGTAGGGAAAATCACTCCTGAGCAGTTAGAAGTTATCGCCAGCTACCTGTATATCGAAATGCTGAAAGCTGGCTATACCTCTGTTGCCGAGTTTCATTACCTACACCACGACAAGAATGGGCAGCCCTACGCGCAACCTGCTGAACTCGCGCTACGTATCTCGCAGGCGGCGAACACCGCGGGTATTGGCCTGACGCTTCTACCGGTGCTCTATTCCTATTCCGGCTTTGGCGGGCAACCGGCTTCCTCGGAGCAGCGTCGGTTCATTAACGACACTGACCGTTATTTGGGGCTCTACGACAGTATCACCTCACAACTTGCCAATAATCCCATGCAGCGCACTGGACTTTGCTTTCACTCTCTTCGCGCGGTTACACCGGATCAAATGCGAACCGTGCTCGACTGTCACCCCCAAAAACAACCCATACATATTCATATCGCCGAGCAACAAAAAGAGGTGAACGACTGCATTGCCTGGTCTGGTCTGCGCCCCGTCGAGTGGTTATACCGCCATATGCCAGTGGATGAGCATTGGTGCCTGATCCACGCGACGCATATCACCGCAGAAGAAACCCGATTGATCGCGACTTCAGGTGCAGTCGCAGGTCTGTGCCTGACGACCGAAGCGAACCTTGGCGATGGGATTTTTCCAGGGCAGGAATATGTCTCACAGCAGGGAAACTGGGGAATTGGCTCCGATAGCCATATCAGCGTGAGCGCCAGTGAAGATTTACGTTGGTTTGAGTATGGGCAACGCCTGAATAAAAGGCGGCGTAACTTACTCCACCTGCCAGACGAACCATACATTGGCAATGTGCTTTACTCTGGTGCATTGCGAGGTGGTCGTATGGCACTGGGTCAACCGGTGGGCAAGCTCGCTGTGGGCGAACGGGCCGATATGCTCGTGCTGGACAGCCGCGATCCTTTCCTTGCCACAGCCAACGATCGGGAACGCCTAAACCGCTGGATTTTCGCCTGCTCAACAAATCCAATAAAAGATGTGATGGTCGGAGGGCGTTGGATCATCACTGATAAGCATCATGAAAAAGACGATGATGTAAGAGCATTATTCATTAAAGTAATGGAAAGCATCATCCACTAATAGATTGATATATTTAAAATATCCGAGAAAAAATAGAATCATCACGAGCAAGAGCCTCACAGGGGCTCTTGCTCGGAGGCCGTATAAAGACTTAACTCACACGCCCTGCACCGCCGGAGGCCTGACACAGATAGATGGACGGTTGAAGACCGGTACGCGCCGGATATTCCCGTTCAATCACCTGTTTAACTTCATCCGTCAGCGCCGAGGGGGTAAGGGCGACAATGCAGCCACCGAAACCGCCGCCAGTCATACGTACACCGCCCCGCTCACCGACATACTCCTGAATCAAATCCACCAGCGCATCGATCGGTGGCACGGTAATTTCAAAATCGTCGCGCATGGAGACATGCGATTCCGCCATTAGCGCAAACAAGCGATGCGCATCCTGACGCGCCAGCGCATCGGCCGCTTCCAGCGTACGGCGGTTCTCGGTAATAACGTGTCGCGCACGGCGTACCGCTACCGGATCCAGCCCCTCGATTCCCGCTTCAAACTGTGCGAGGGAAACATCACGCAGCGCCTTGACGTTAAAGTGACGCGCCGCCGATTCACACTGCTGGCGTCGCGTGTTGTATTCGCTGTCCACCAGCCCACGGCGTACGTTGGAATTCACGATCAGGACGTCAACACCATCGAGCATACGCACAGAGCGCCCTTCCAGAGAGCGGCAGTCGATCAGCAGCGCCTGACCAACACGCCCTTGAGCGGAAATAAACTGATCCATAATGCCGCAGCTACAGCCAACAAAATCGTTTTCCGCCTGCTGGCCGTTTAGCGCCACATCCAACTGGCTGATGTCCAGATTATTCAGCTCTTTGAACGTCTGCCCGATAGCCACCTCCAGCGAGGCCGATGAACTTAGCCCTGCGCCAGAAGGCACATTGCCGGAAACCACCATATCCATGCCGGTGATCGGCAGGCCACGCGCCTGCAAAAACTTCACCGTTCCACGGATATAGTTCGCCCAGGTGTAGTCTGGGTGAGGCACGATCTCTTTGGCGAGATCGAATTCATCCTGCTGGTTGTCAAAATCCACCGCGACCACCCGCACGATGCCATCCTGACGTATCGCCGCGCTGACCACCGTCTGGTAATCGATAGCACAAGGCAAGACAAAACCATCGTTATAGTCGGTGTGCTCGCCAATCAGGTTGACCCGACCGGGAGCCTGAATAGCCGCGTGCGGCGCATAGCCAAATAATCGGACAAAAACAGACTCGGTTAACTGACGTAGAGAATCAATACGGCTCATAAAATGACCTCAAATTTGCTCACGAAAATGGATATCACTCACGCTGCGTAAACGTTCAGCGGCCTGCTCTGCCGTCAGATCACGCTGCGCCTCAGCCAGCATTTCATAGCCGACCATAAATTTGCGCACGCTGGCGGAACGTAATAACGGGGGATAAAAATGGGCATGCAGTTGCCAATGTGCGATGTCATCACCTTTAAACGGCGCGCCATGCCACCCCATCGAATAGGGGAATGAACACTGGAACAAGTTGTCATAACGGCTGGTCAGCTTTTTCAGGATCAGTGCCAGATCGTCACGCTGAATGTCATTGAGCTGCGGCAACCGCTGTACGGCGAATTTGGGCAGGACCAGCGTTTCAAACGGCCACGACGCCCAGTAAGGGACAACCGCTAGCCAGTGCTCCGTTTCCACCACGATGCGCGATCCGTCAGCCTGCTCGCGGCGAACATAGTCCAGCAGTAGCGGCGAACCGTGGCGGGAGAAATAGTCTCGCTGTTGTTCATCTTCACGCTGTACTTCGTTCGGCAGAAAATCGTTAGCCCAAACCTGCCCGTGCGGATGGGAATTGGAGCACCCCATCATCGTCCCTTTATTCTCAAAAACCTGAACCCACGGATACCGCTTGCCCAGTTCCTCGGTTTGATCGCTCCACGTATCGATCACCGCTTTCAGCGCTGGCAGCGAAAGCTGTGGCAGACTTTTACTGTGATCGGGAGAAAAACAGATGACACGACTGACGCCACGAGCTTGCTGCACGCGGAAAAGCTCGTCGTCACCCGACGGTGCATCCGGCGTGTCCTCCATCAGAGCCGAGAAATCATTCGTAAAAACAAAGGTACCCTGATAGTGCGGGTTGATGTCGCCAGTAATGCGTTTATTACCCGCGCACAGATAGCAGGTCGGATCGTAAGGCGGTGGCGTAGCGCGATCCGGTTCATCCTGCTGCCCTTGCCAGGGGCGCTTGGCGCGATGCGGAGAAACCAGAATCCACTCGCCTTTCAGCGGGTTAAAACGGCGATGCGGATGTTCAGTCGGCTCAAACTGCATAAGCTATTCCTCAATACAAAACACAAATTCGGTACAACCGCGGCACCATCCGCAACCCATTGTAGGGCGCTAACAGTCCGTCAGAGATCTGGAAGAGGCATCAGGTCAGTCTGTAAACTCAGCCAGAAAAACCCCTTAATGTAATCAGTTTCACTATATGGCATGGATAAAATAGCTGTAATAATGCTGAACAACGATAGCAAGCTATCGTTTAGCTACCACACAAGTGTAATCGGTTACCCTAAATTTAAACCTCGGAATAGTATTTTGGAAGAGAGAAATGACCGATGATTGTTGATAGCGATCACATAAGTACGGTCTGGATCAAAAAGGAAAGGTGGTCGGATAGGTAACATCGCCCAAAAACCTGTACATTTATAAATATAAGTAATCGATTTTTTCTTTTAACTTGTGCGTTAGGCTACGGTCCGCCTCACCACGCATTTGACCGCTCAGGAATGCCAATGGCCACAATAAAGGATGTTGCTCGTCTATCAGGTGTATCAGTCGCTACGGTTTCGCGTGTAATTAATAACTCGCCTAAAGCCAGTACCGCCTCAAGGGAAGCCGTACACAAGGCCATGGCGGAGCTGCAATATCATCCGAATGCCAATGCCAGAGCGCTCGCGCACCAAAGTGCAGAGACTATGGGGCTGGTTGTCGCGGATGTGTCCGATCCCTTTTTCGGGACGATGGTTAAATCTGTCGAACAAATTGCCCAGGCAACCGGCAACTTTCTGCTAATTGGTAACGGCTATCACAATGCCGAACAGGAAAAGAAAGCCATTGAGCAGTTGATTCGCCACCGCTGTTCCGGGCTAGTCGTGCATGCAAAGATGCTTTCAGATGAGGAACTGGCGGCGCTGATGAGCCACATTCCTGACATGGTGCTCATCAACCGCACGTTACCCGGTTATGAAAATCGCTGCGTTGCGCTCGACGATCGCTATGGCTCCTGGCTGGCAACGCGTCATTTAATTCAGGAAGGCCATCAGCGGATCGGTTTTCTCTGTTCTAATCACCAAATTTCCGACTCCGCCGACCGTCTGCAAGGCTATGTGGATGCGCTGCAAGAGCACGGCATCGCACGGGATGAACGCCTCATTGCCCGCGCTTCACCGGACGAAGTGGGCGGCGAATCAGCCATGATGGAGCTGCTGAGTCGGGGCGGCAACATGACAGCAGTCGTGTGCTACAACGATTCCATGGCCGCCGGCGCCCTTTCTGTCCTGAGTGATAACAGCATCAGCGTACCGCAGGATATGTCAGTAGTCGGGTTTGATGACGTACTGATCGCCCGCTACCTCCGCCCTCGCCTGACGACCGTGCACTATCCGGTTTCCGCCATGGCAATTCAGGCCGCAGAATTAGCCATCGCGTTATCCCACGGTAAACAGCTCAGTGAAACCACGAACATGTTTAGCCCGACGCTGGTACGCCGCCATTCTGTTAGTCCCCCATCCCGTAAGAAATAACCGTTTTTTATCACTCAGCTTGCCCGATGCGGTCATCCCTCGCATCAGGCAAGCGCGACATCATTGCCTTTCTACACTTACACGCCCTGTGCTTTATTTCTCTTCCGCAGACACCCTTTCACTCTTTTTCTAAAATGTTTCCTACTCGGCATCGCATCACTCCTTTTATGTAACGCCGCCGATTCTGACATAAAAAAATTTTATGCTGCATTTTAGTCACGCTAGAAAAACGTGTAACCAGTTACACACCATTATGCAGCGAATAACACCGCACCATTGCTGATAAACAATCAAAGCACCACCTGTAACATCGTTACATCAGTGTAAATATTGGTGTAACTCTTTTGTATTTTGTGAGAACTATCATGTCACGCACCATTTTATTCCCCCATAATCCTTCGCCATGAGTGGAAACGTTTTACCTCCGTTCACGTCATGTTATTTGGAACATCCACATTCTTACCCGAATAAGCGAAAGGTATATTATGAAAAGAAAACTGCTGACGACATCCATTGCACTGAGTTTGGCAATGCTGGCAACCCCTTCTTATTCTGTTGATTTTTCAGGATACTTCCGTTCTGGCGTGGGTGCTTCAAACCACGGAAAACAACAGGCAGCCGATAAAAGTTATGTGGGAAGATTAGGTAACGAAGATGACACCTACGGCGAAATCCAATTAGGGCAGCAGCTGTATAACGAAAATGGGAAAACGTTTTACTTCGATAGCATGATTTCCATGTTCTCCAACGGCTCGAACGATAATGAAACGACAAAAAATGACGATGCCGAATTTGGTTTGCGCCAGTTAAACCTTCAGGCAAAAGGGTTTGTACCTGGCCTGCCGGATGCCACGGTATGGGCGGGGAAACGTTACTATCAGCGTCATGACTTGCACATCATTGATACCAAATACTGGAATATCTCCGGTGCGGGTGCCGGGATCGAAAACGTCAAAGCGGGTGAAGGCGCGTTCTCTTTTGCCTGGATCCGTGCCGATGCTGAAAACATGAACGTCGACTGTAGCAACAGCATTAACAGTCAGGAATGTCAAAGCAGAACAGACACCTACGACGATCTGAATATCAACTATCTGGACGCACGCTATGCGGGCTGGAAGCCGTGGGACGGCGCGTGGACGGAGTTCGGTATCTCCTACGCGATGCCAAATGAAGCGGACACGCAGAAAAATATCTTCCTCGCGGAAGGGCAAAAATTCGATCCTAAAAACTCGATGATGATCACGGGCGAGCTCAGCCACTACTTCTCTGGCCTCAAATCTAACCAGAAACTGGTGCTGCAATATGCCGACAAAGGGCTGGCGCACAACATGGTCGATCAGGGCGGCGGCTGGTATGACGTCTGGAGCATCAACGACAGCGCCAAAGGCTACCGCGTCATTCAGGCCGGTGATCTGCCGATCACTGATAATATTTCTCTTAGCCATGTTCTGACCTACGGTAAAGCGGATGAAATCAGCCGCTGGCGCGACAGCACAGAATTATTGTCTGCGGTAGGTCGCGGCCAATATGTCTGGACCAAGAACCAAAAAACCTATCTGGAAGCTGGCGCATATCAGAAAAAAGACAGCTGGAAAGCGGGTACAGAAACCAAATACAGTGGTGAGAAATACACGCTGGCACATGCCTTCACCGCCGATATTCCCATGATGACACGCCCGGAACTGCGCTTCTTCGTGTCTTACCAAAACCGTGGAAATGAAAACCGCAACACCTTCAACGACGCTCGCAGCAATGCAGTGAACTTCGGTATTCAGGCAGAAGCCTGGTGGTAATACCGCACTAACCCTCAGCTCGACGGGCCCATCATTCCCGTCGGGTATTTCCCAAAAGGCTTTTTTCGGAAAGCCTTTTTCTATTGCGGATATCTACGCACTCACTGTTTTTCTTACATCGGCGTAAAAAATCGCGCTGAGGTGTACATGATCGCCGGATGAGCGGCATGGACGCCGCGAAAGGCTGCGCCGCGTCGGACAAAAACGTCGAGACGTTTTTGAACAGCACTTGTGCTGGCCCGAAGGGCGAGCCCCGTTTATGGGGCGAGTAAACGCGTCGCAGGCGGTCCGAATAGCGAGCATGAACACCGAAGGCACCGCGAAGCGGCGCGAATCACGCCGAAAAGCCAGTGGTCAAGGCGCTGCGGCGATTGAGCGCGCCTTGTCGGGCGTGTAACGATGTTACAGAGAAATAAGGTGCCTAACACGCACGAAACACTTACACCGCATCAGCATAAAGAAAAACAGCTTCTACAATAGGCCGTAGACAGCAACAGAAACAGCGCCGTTAAGGGCGCTGTTTGGCAGGATGCGTTAATTCTTCAGACTCAATAAGCTAACTAGCCGCTGATACGCAGGCCATCGGCGTTGAACACCAGACAGTTACTGGGTGAGAAGAAAACCTCAATGTGTTCATACGGCTTGAAGGCGCTGTCGCCCGCCAGCAGAAGCTTGAAGTTATCAATGCCGCAGCATTGGCCGAACAGGTAGGTGCTATTACCTAAGCGTTCGACAACCTCGCAGCCGAATGACAGGCGAATCCCCTCGCCTTCTGGTGACACATGTTCAGGCCGCAGCCCCAGTGTTACCGTGCTGCCAACGCTCAGTTCACCGGTACGGATCGGCAGCTCAAGCTGTAGCTGGTCGGCAACATTCACCGTCAGGCTATCCGGCGTCCAATCGATGACCTGCGCAGGCAGGAAATTCATTTTTGGCGAGCCGATAAAGCCCGCGACAAACTGATTAACCGGATGATAATAAAGCTCCATCGGCGATCCTACCTGCTCGACTTTGCCGTAATTCATGACCACGATTTTATCAGCCAGCGTCATGGCTTCGACCTGATCGTGCGTCACATAGATCATCGTCGTTTTCAATTCCTGATGCAGTTTGGCGATGTGCAACCGCATATCAACGCGCAGTTCCGCATCCAGATTCGACAGCGGTTCATCAAACAGGAACACTTTCGGGTTACGCACGATAGCGCGCCCTATCGCCACACGCTGGCGCTGACCGCCGGATAGCTCTTTCGGTTTGCGCTCTAGCAGGTGAGACAGTTGCAGCGTCTTCGCCACCATCTCGATCTGGTGCTTAATCTGGTCTTTCGGGACACCATTCACGCGCAGGCCGTAGCCCATATTCTCAGCGACGGTCATGTGCGGGTACAACGCATAAGACTGGAACACCATCGCCACGCCACGGTGAGCGGGTGCAACATCATTCACCACTGCTTCATCAATCATGATTTCACCGCCTGTGACATCTTCCAGCCCGGCAATCATTCTCAGCAACGTCGACTTACCACAGCCAGACGGCCCAACAAAAACGGCGAACTCGCCATCCGCAATCGTCAGATTCACATCGTGAAGCGTAATCGTTTTGCCAAAATGCTTACTCACTCTATCCAACTGGATCGACGCCATAACGGTAACCTCTTGATAATTTTGCTTTTCAGGATATAAGCGCTGAGTCACAACGGCCCAGTGGTCGTCTACTCAAAATGGCTCGGTAGCCCTTCCAGACGCATTAGCATCCGGCCAGGTTTACCTGCACGCTGGTCATAATTGCAATATAACAGCATGGTGTAACCGTTTGCACAAACAGGGGGTTACTTTTGTGCATAAGATCACAGCCTTTACATGTTTCGCTGGCAGACGTGGCGCACTCTGCTTAATGTAATCGCCATTGGTGTAACCGTTATCCTAGTTTGTGGAAAACGCGCAATAAAGCGTCAAGCGCCACACAGCGACGATCGCCAAACAACGTGTACTGTTAAATGCCTCATTCCCTGCCGTGTGATGTAACGTTACACCCACATCGCACAGGGACAGCAAAAACGGTGAAAACGGGAAAGTACGCGACAATTTCCGACCATGATTGGCCCACCAGGGCTTTGAGGACTAATGATGAAAATGAAAACACTGACCACCGTCATTATGATTTCACTGGGTATCACCGGCGTACTCAGCAAATCAGCACTGGCAGCCGACAAAGAACTTCTGGTATGGGAAGATATCAAGAAATCCGACGGCATCGCCGACGCGATAAAAGCCTTTGAAAAACAGAATAATGTCAAAATCAAAGTGCTGGAAACGCCCTACGCGCAGCAGATTGAGAAACTCCGTCTGGATGGCCCAGCAGGAATCGGCCCAGATGTGATCGTGATGCCACACGATCAGGTGGGTACCGCCGTAGTTCAGGGGTTGATTAGCGAACTGAAGCTGGATCAGACATTCCTGTCGAGTTTCACCAAACCGGCACTGGAAGCACAAACCTATAATGGTAAGCTGTACGGCGTGCCGAAAGCCGTTGAAACCACCGTACTGGTGTACAACAAAGATCTGATGCCACAGCCGCCGGAAAAATTCGACGACCTGTTCACCTTCTCCAAACAGCAACGTGCAGAAGGCCGTTACGGCCTGCTGGCGAAATTTGACGAGATTTATTACGCCTATGGCGTCATCGCCGGGATGGGTGGCTACATTTTCGGGCAGAACAGCAACGGTTCACCGAACGTAAAAGACATCGGTCTGGATAAAAAAGCCACCATCGATGCCGTCAACTACATCAAGAAATTCTACGCCGATGGCCTGTTCCCGCCGGGTATCGTCGGTGAAACCGGCGCTAACGCGATCGATTCCCTGTTTACCGAGAAAAAGGCCGCTGCCGTCATTACCGGCCCGTGGGCATTCCAGCCGTATAAAAACGCCGGCGTAAACTATGGCGTCGCGCCACTGCCGCTGCTGCCAAACGGTGAGCATCCACGTTCGCTGCTGGGCGTGAAAGGCTACAGCATCTCCACCTACTCCAAGAACAAAGAGCTGGCGCAGAAATTCATTGAGTTCATCAATCAGCCTGAGTACGCCAAAATCCGCTTCCAGTTAACCGGTGAAATCCCACCGATCGCTGCGCTGGTTGACGATCCGCTGATTAAGGACGACGAAAAATCCCGTGCTGTCGCGATCCAGTCTGGCTATGCCGTTCCTATGCCGAGCGTACCGGAAATGCAGGAAGTCTGGACACCCGCGAACAGCGCGCTGCAACTGAGCGTGACCGGTAAGCAGGACACCAAAGCGGCGCTGGAATCTGCCGTGAAGATTATCAAAATGCAGATCGAAGCTAACCACAGTAACCAGTAATCCCCCGCACCACCGTGGGTCAACATGGGATCCCTTATTTCTCCCCAATCGGTTTCGGGGTGTGTAGGGGAACCCCATGTTTTGAAGAAAATGGAGGTAGATGTGACCGTCAACGCTAGCGGCCTTACGCCACAAGAAAGAGGATGTCGCCACGCCAGAACGGCTGTATTGCTGGCGCTCGTCCCCGGACTCGGACAGATTTATAATCGCCAGTTCGTCAAAGGCACGCTTTTCTTTATCGTCATGGTCTGCTTCATCGGCATATTCCATGATTTCCTGCGAAACGGCGCCTGGGGGCTCATCACGCTGGGCACCGAGCTGCCGCGCGATCACTCTATTTTTCTGCTAGCAAAAGGCATTATCAGTGTGATCGTCGCTGCTTTTGGCGTCGGCGTTTACTATCTCAGCCTGCGCGATGCTTACGTGTGCGGCACCAGACGCGATAAAGGCCTGCCGTTGAACAGCGTGAAGAAGCAATATCAGATGCTACTGAGCGAAGGCTTCCCTTATCTGATGATCACGCCCGGCTTCATCCTGCTGGTCTTTGTCGTGGTTTTCCCGATTATTTTCGGCTTTTCCATCGCCTTTACCAATTACAACCTCTACCACACGCCGCCCGCCAAACTGGTCGACTGGGTGGGGATGACGAACTTTATCAACATTTTCCGGCTCGATCTCTGGCGTTCGACATTCTTTGACGTGCTGCAATGGACGGTGATTTGGACGCTGATTGCGACCACACTTCAGTGCGCCGTGGGCATCCTGCTGGCGATTTTGGTGAACCAGAAAGGCCTGCGTTTCAAACCGCTGATCCGCACCATTCTGATCCTGCCGTGGGCGGTGCCGGGCTTCGTTACCATTCTGGTTTTCGCAGGGATGTTTAACGAAACGTTTGGCGTGATTAATAACGGCATTCTGGCCGCATTGGGGATTGAGCCTAAAGCGTGGATGACCGATCCGTTCTGGACCAAGACCGCGCTGATTCTGATGCAAACCTGGTTAGGCTTCCCGTTTGTGTTCGCCATGACGACGGGCGTATTGCAGGCGATTCCTGACGATTTGTACGAAGCCGCAACGATTGATGGCGCCAGCAGCTGGTACAAGCTGACCACTATCACGCTGCCGCTGGTGCTCTACTCCATTGCGCCTATCATCATCACGCAGTACACGTTCAACTTTAATAATTTCAACATCATCTATCTGTTCAACAATGGTGGACCAGCAGTGATCGGCTCCAACGCAGGTGGGACGGATATTCTGGTGTCTTGGATTTATAAGCTGACCATGTCTTCTTCCCAATATGCGATCGCAGCCAGCATCACCATTCTGCTGTCGATTTTTGTCGTGGGAATCGCGCTGTGGCAGTTCCGCGCAACCAATTCCTTCAAACAAGACAACATGGCATAGGAAAGCGCGCAGATGAAAAAACACAGCGTTAAACGCCAGAATTTTATCAAACTCGGCCTGACCTACCTGCTGCTGACGATCGTGGCGGTCATCATTATTTATCCACTGATCTGGACGGTAGGCGCGTCATTGAACCCCGGCAACAGCCTGCTCAACACCTCGATCATCCCAGATAACTTCTCCTTCATTCACTATGAGGAGCTGTTTAACGGCCAGATTGACTACGCCGCGTGGTACTGGAACTCGATGAAGATCAGCTTCCTGACCATGATTTTGACGCTCGTCAGCGTCAGTTTCACCGCGTATTCCTTCTCTCGCTTCCGCTTTCGCGGTCGCCAGAACGGGCTGATGCTGTTTCTGCTGTTGCAGATGATTCCGCAGTTCTCTGCCCTGATCGCCATCTTCGTACTGGCACAGATGCTGGGGCTGGTGAACAGCCATATTGCGCTGGTGCTGGTTTACGTCGGCGGCATGATCCCGATGAACACCTATCTGATGAAAGGCTATCTGGATGCCATTCCGAAAGATCTGGATGAGTCCGCGCGTATGGACGGCGCGGGTAACTTCCGCATCTTTATCGAGATCATCATGCCGCTGTCCAAGCCGATCATCGCGGTGATCGCCCTGTTCTCGTTTACCGGTCCGCTGGGTGATTTCATTCTCTCCAGCACCATCCTGCGTACGCCGGATCAGTACACGCTGCCCATCGGGCTGTACAACCTGGTCTCGCAGAAGATGGGTGCCAGCTACACCACCTACGCCGCGGGTGCCGTGCTGATCGCGGTGCCAGTCGCCATTCTTTATCTTTCATTGCAAAAGTACTTTGTCTCCGGCCTGACTTCCGGCGGAACCAAAGGGTAATTACTCAACATCTGTACAAATTCCAGGAACGTAAAATGAAAATGAAAAAACGCGTACTGATGGCCGCCATGCTCGCCACTGGCCTGCTGACTGTCTCCCTGCCGCAAACCCTGTATGCCGCAGAAAATGTGACGATCAACGCATTGACGAACGTCCCTGCCGACTTCATTAAAGGCGCGGACATTTCCATGCTGAACGAGGTGGAAAAGCACGGCGGAAAATTTTATGACGAGCATGGCAAGCAGAAAGACGCCATGCTGATCCTGAAAGAAAACGGCATTAACTATATCCGTCTGCGTATCTGGAACGATCCGAAAGATGCGGCAGGCAATGGTTACGGCGGCGGCAATAACGATCTGGCGACCACGCTGGCGCTGGCTAAACGCGCCAAAGCGAACGGTATGAAAGTGCTGCTGGATTTCCACTACAGCGATTTCTGGACCGATCCGGCCCACCAAAACAAGCCCAAAGCCTGGTCTGGCCTCAACGTCGCGCAGCTCACGACTGCCGTACATGACTACACCAAAGCCACGATTAGCGAATTCCAGAAAGCGGGCGTCATGCCGGATATGGTGCAGATCGGTAACGAACTGAACGGCGGAATGTTGTGGCCGGAAGGAAAAAGCTGGGGTCAGGGTGGCGGTGAATTCGATCGCCTCGCGGCGCTGCTGAAAGCCGGTATTCAGGGCGTGAAGGACGTACAGGGCGCGAATAACGTCAAGATCATGCTGCATCTGGCGGAAGGCACCAAAAACGACACCTTTATCTGGTGGTTCGATGAAATCGTCAAACGTAATGTCCCGTTTGATGTGATTGGTGCCTCGTTCTACACCTACTGGAACGGCCCTATCAGCGCGTTGCAGTACAATATGAACGACGTCACCAAGCGCTACAATAAAGACATCATTGTGGTTGAAGCAGCTTATGCCTACACGCTGGAAAACTGCGATAACGCAGAAAACAGCTTCCAGCAAAAAGAGCTGGATGCAGGCGGCTACCCGGCCTCCGTTCAGGGTCAGGCCAATTACCTGCACGATTTGATGCAAAGCGTCATCAACGTCCCCAACCAACGCGGCAAAGGCGTCTTCTATTGGGAGCCAATCTGGCTGCCGACTCCCGGCGCAACCTGGGCTACGAAAGCTGGCATGAAATACAACAACGACGAATGGAAGGAAGGCAACGCGCGGGAAAATCAGGCGCTGTTCGATTGCAAAGGCAACGTCCTGCCTTCCATCAAAGCGTTTAAGTAAGCCGTAAACCGTATTCAACGCGTTGACAACCCGTTTAGGAGAGAACGATGTTCAAATTCCCCCATTAAGCAGCAAGGTGCCTGTTCTGCTGCACGGCGCAGACTATAACCCTGACCAATGGCTGGACGATCCCGAGGTTCTGGAAAAAGACATTGAGATGATGAAGCAGACCCAGTGCAACGTCATGTCCGTGGGCATTTTTAGCTGGTCCGGGATTGAGCCGGAAGAAGGCCGCTACGAATTTGGCTGGCTGGACGGCATCCTCGACACACTGCATGCCAACGGTATCTTCGTTTTTCTGGCGACACCAAGCGGTGCGCGCCCAGCCTGGCTCTCGCAGAAATACCCTGACGTGTTGCGCGTGGGCAGCAACCGCGTGCGGGCGCTGCACGGCGGTCGCCATAACCACTGCCTGAGCTCACCGAACTATCGCGAGAAAGTGAAACAAATCAACACCCAGCTGGCAAAACGTTACTCGAACCATCCTGCGGTGATCGGCTGGCATATTTCCAACGAATACGGTGGAGAGTGCCATTGCGATACCTGCCGCAGCACCTTCCAAAACTGGCTGAAAGCCCGCTACGGCACGATAGACGCGCTGAATAAAGCATGGTGGAGCACCTTCTGGAGCCACACCTACACCGACTGGTCGCAGTTAGAGCCCCCATCGCCTATCGGTGAAATGTCGATTCACGGCCTGAATCTGGACTGGAAACGCTTTAACACCTCACAGGTTAGCGATTTCTGTGCCGCCGAAATTGCGCCGCTAAAAGCCGAAAATCCGTCTCTGCCAGCGACGACGAACTTCATGGAATATTTCTATGATTACGACTACTGGCAGTTAGCGAAAGTGATCGACTTTATCTCCTGGGACAGCTACCCGCTGTGGCATAACGCGGAAGATGACTGCACGCTGGGTGCCTACACCGCGATGTATCACGACCTGATGCGTACGCTAAAAGGTGGGAAGCCTTTCTACCTGATGGAGTCAACGCCGAGCCTGACCAACTGGCAGCCGATCAGCAAACTGAAAAAGCCGGGAATGCATATCCTGTCTTCACTTCAGGCCGTCGCACACGGGTCAGACTCTGTGCAATATTTCCAGTGGCGTAAGAGCCGTGGTTCCGTTGAGAAATTTCACGGTGCCGTCGTCGATCATGTCGGACATATCGACACCCGCGTCGGGCGTGAAGTGCAGGAGTTGGGTGACATTCTCAACAAACTCGCGCCGGTGGCAGGCAGTCGTGTTGATGCCAAAGTCGCCATCATTTTCGACTGGGAAAGCCGCTGGGCGATGGACAACGCCCAAGGGCCGCGCAACGCAGGGCTGTTCTACGAAAAAACCGTCACCGAACATTATCGTACGTTCTGGGAACAGGGCGTGGCGGTAGATATCATCAACGCCGATGTCGATCTCAGCGGCTATCAGCTCGTCATCGCCCCGATGCTCTACATGGTGCGCGATGGCTTTGCCGAACGCGTCGATGCCTTCGTCAAACAAGGCGGCCGCTTCGTCACCACCTACTGGTCTGGCGTCGTCAACGAAACCGATCTGTGCCACCAAAACGGCTTCCCCGGTCCGCTGCGTCCTATCATGGGAATCTGGGCGGAAGAAATTGACGGGCTGTACGATCATGAAAGCAACAGCATCAGCGGTCTGAGCGGTAACGAACAAGGTCTGGTCGGCCCGTATCAGGTCACCCACCTGTGCGAGCTGATTCATCTCGAAGGTGCGCGGGCGCTGGCAACCTATGACAGCGATTTCTACGCTGGACGTCCGGCCGTTACGGTCAATGATTACGGCAAGGGTCAAGCCTATTACATCGCGTCGCGCAACGATCTCACCTTCCAGCGTGATTTCTTCACTACGCTGATACAGACGCTGGATTTACCGCGAGCGCTGCCGACCGATCTGCCTTACGGCATTGTGGCTCATCGTCGTGATGACGGGGAAAGTGAGTTTATCTTCGTACAGAATTACACGGCAACGCCGCAGCAGATCACGCTGCCTGCCGTATACGAAGAAATGACCACTGGCAGCACACTTTCAGGGGTGCTCGACCTGTCAGGTTACGGCTGCCGGATCCTACGTCGCGCATTGCAGTAAGATTCATACTTGTTAGTTAAGCATTACGATACCGGGCGGGCACGGTGCAGAGGTTCCTACGGAACGTCATCACCGTGTTTTGCCTAACAGTAATGTTACGTGAACGGCATTATCATACGCATGCTGATAAACAAACGAAGAGGTGACTACGATGGGCAAGATTCACAATTTTCGGAAATTGTTCGCGTCAATGTTGGGTAAGCAAATTACCGAAATTGAAATCGCTTCACCGCTAGACAAAGAAAACTTGCAGCAGTTGGTAACCGCCTTTGGTGGCAAAGAAAATATCGTCAGTCTGGATGCCTGCATCACCCGCCTGCGGGTCGAGGTTCATAGCCTACGGCTAGTTAACAGCGACAGCCTGCAAAAACTGGGGGCTATCGGCGTGATCATCGTCGGCCATCAGGTACAGGCCATCTTCGGCACCCAGTCGGATAACCTACGCCGCGAGCTAGCCGCCTGGTTTGAGGATGATGGCGCAGAAGCGCGGTAGCGGTTTTAGGTCTGCTTGGCCGCGGTCTTTTTATGCCACGATTGAGGCAGTTTCGTGCGCGATAAATGTTGTGAATGTATGAGTACCTTGCCGTTATCCGGCGTAAAAATTATGCAGCGGTGAGCTTGGCCGCCGAGTGAGCGACAGGACGTCGCGAAAACCAGTGCCGCGTCGGGAACGCGTCACTGGTGGCTCGATTAGCGGTCATGAACACCGATGGGACCGCGTCAGCGGCATAATTCCCGCCAAAAGCCGGGGTTCATAGGGGGCTGGCGAGCCCCCTATGTCGGGCGCGTGCTACGAAGCAGCATGAAAATGACGGAATTATGGCGCACGAAACCATTTCCACATCTGCATGTAATGTCCACACCCGCATATAAAAGTGTGACGAAGAAAGCCGCTTCCTAATAACGACTCGCACGATCCAGCAACTCGATATCTTCTGCTGGCAGCACCAGCCGGGTCGCACCCGCGAGTTCAGCGACCTGATCCAGCGATGTCGCACTGGCGATCGGGGCGGTGATGCTCGGACGAGCGATCAGCCATGCCAGCGCAACCTGCGACGGCGTCGTCTGATGTGCATTCGCCACGCTATCCAACGCTTCCAAAATGGTGCGGCCGCGCTCGTTCAGGTATTTCTCCACCACGCCCTGTCCGCGGGCACTTTTCGATGCATCCTTCGGCTGACGATACTTGCCCGACAGAAACCCGCTAGCCAGCGAATAATAGCTAATGACCCCAATCCCCTGCTCACGCACCAGCGGTTCTAGCGCAGCTTCATAGCCCTGCCGATCGTACAAATTGTATTCCGGTTGCAGCGTTTCATAACGCGCCAAATGGTTGGCCTTACTGACTTTCAGCGCCTCAGCCAGACGTGCCGCGCTGTAGTTGGACGCACCAATCGCGCGTACCTTTCCTTCTTTAATCAGTGCATCAAACGTCGCCAGCGTTTCTTCCAGCGGCGTGTCTTTATCGTCAGCATGTGCCTGATAAAGATCGATATAGTCAGTTTGCAAGCGCTGCAATGAAGCCTCAACCGCCTGACGAATATAGCGAGGGGACAGCCCTTTCTTGCCATCGCCCAAATCCATCCCCACTTTGGTGGCAAGAATGACCTTGTCGCGCTGGCCGTTTTTTTTCAGCCAGTTGCCGATTATGGTTTCAGATTCACCGCCCTGATTACCGGGTGCCCAGCGCGAATAAACATCGGCGGTATCAATGAAATTCAGTCCGTGCGCCAGCAGCGCATCCAGCAGGCTAAACGATGTCGACTGATCGACCGTCCAGCCAAAAACGTTGCCGCCGAACGAGAAAGGCGGCACCACGATTCCAGAACGTCCAAGCTCACGTGTGGTATTTGATACTGACATAATCACTCTCCTTTTGAATCATGCAGAAAACATCATGAAAAAACCCCGCCAGCCTGCAATGCAGAACACGGCGGTTCGTTTTCTATACCCTAAATAATTCAAGTTTCAGGAAGGCGGCAAGCGAGGGAGTCCCGATGAGCTTACTCAAGTAAGTGACTCGGGTGACTGAACGCAGCCAACGCACATGCAACTTGAAGGATGACGAGTATGTGTGGAATAAGAATAATGAATGAGTAGAAAAGTGCGAATAACGAGACGTAGCATTTAGTTTAGGTAAAATCCCAAGGTATAATTGTTTTTTTGCGTTCTTCCTCTCATTTTTAATGCACGCGTTACATAAAATGACGTGGAAAATTAGGCCTGCCTCATATTTGGAGCACACATGTCCCTGTCCCATATCGCGCAATTTATTCTGGCGCTGGTTGTTGTTGCGGCGCTGGCGCTACTCGTCTGCCGCGATCGTAAAAGTATTCGTATTCGTTTTATTATTCAGTTACTCGTCATCGAAATTCTGCTCGCTTATTTCTTCTTGTACTCGGACATTGGATTAGGCGCAGTCAAAGGGGTCGCAGCGCTGTTCGACAAACTACTCGGATTTGCAGGTCAAGGGACGGACTTCGTATTCGGTGACATGGTTAACAGTGAGAAGAACCTGATTTCCTTCTTCTTTAAAGTCCTCTGCCCTATCGTCTTCATTTCCGCGCTGATCGGTATCCTGCAACACATTAGAGTGCTGCCCATCATCATCCGCGCGATTGGTACGGTCCTGTCCAAAGTGAACGGCATGGGTAAACTGGAATCTTTTAACGCAGTCAGTTCACTGATTCTCGGCCAGTCCGAAAACTTCATTGCCTACAAAGACATTCTGGGCAAGATGTCTGAAAAACGCATGTACACCATGTCCGCGACCGCCATGTCGACTGTTTCGATGTCTATCGTCGGTGCGTACATGTCCATGCTGGATGCCAAATTCGTGGTTGCCGCGTTGATTCTGAACATGTTCAGTACCTTCATCGTGCTGTCGCTGATTAACCCCTACAAAGTCGGTGAAGAGCCGGAATTGCAGTTGGGTACTCTGCATGAAAATCAGAGCTTCTTTGAAATGCTGGGCGAATACATTCTGGCAGGTTTCAAAGTGGCCGTTATCGTTGCCGCGATGCTGATCGGCTTCATTGCACTGATTGCCGCGGTCAACGCCGTTTTCAGCGCCATTTTTGGCATCAGCTTCCAGGAAGTTCTCGGCTACGCGTTCTATCCGTTCGCCTGGATCATGGGTATTCCATCTCACGAAGCCCTTCAGGTTGGTAGCATCATGGCGACCAAACTGGTTTCTAACGAATTCGTGGCGATGCTGGAACTGCAAAAAGTGGCTGGCGAACTGTCTCCACGCAGCGTGGGTATCCTGTCTGTGTTCCTGGTGTCCTTCGCCAACTTCTCGTCCATCGGTATTATTGCCGGCGCGATTAAAGGCCTGAACGAACAACAGGGCAACGTGGTTTCCCGTTTCGGCCTGAAACTGGTTTACGGTTCTACGCTGGTGAGCATCCTTTCCGCTGCTATCGCGGGTCTGGTGCTGTAATCCTTCATCACGTTATAAAATTCTTATCTCTATCCGGCGGCCTTGTGCTGCCGGATTCTTTTTCCTACAAACCCTGACATATCTTCCACATTTCCTTCATTTTTATCCGGCATCTCCTGTTTAAACTAGTAAAATAAGGCCATTGGTCTACTAACGTGCTGGGTATGACAGCCAACGCACATGCAGCGTGAAGTATGCGGCTACGCCGAGCTTCCCGCGCAACCTGGAGAGAGTAATCCATCACTATGAATGCCAAACGTATCCGAGGCCTGCTGGTACTTGCCGCCGTTATCGCTATTGCCGTACTGATCTGGCGCCATTTTACCCAGACGCCACCTGCCGCCTCCGGTGCGGGTGAGCAGCACGCCGCCCGTACGTCACATTCGGGAAGCAACAGCAGTGGTGGTGGACGCCGTGCCGCCATGCGCACGCTGGCCCCCGTGCAGGCTGCGCTGACGCAATCCGCTTCCGTGCCCTATTATCTATCCGGTTTAGGTACCGTGACGGCGGCCAATACCGTGACGCTGCGCAGTCGGGTGAACGGTCAGTTGATGGCGCTGCACTTTCAGGAAGGGCAACAGGTTAAGGCTGGCGACCTGCTGGCAGAAATCGACCCTCGTCCTTTTCAGGTTGAGCTGACGCAGGCACAGGGACAGTTGGCAAAAGATCAGGCCGCACTGGCTAACGCCCGGCAGGATTTAGCGCGCTATCAGCAGTTGGTGAAAACCAACCTGATCTCCCGTCAGGAGTTAGATGCGCAGACCGCCGCCGTACGTCAGGCGGAAGGAACACTAAAAGCCGATGAAGGTGCCGTGGCCAGCGCGCAACTCCAGTTGGATTACAGCAAAATCACCGCCCCAATCAGCGGTCGGATAGGTTTAAAGCAGGTCGATGTCGGGAATTACATCACCAGCGGCGACACCAACGGCATTGTCGTGATTACGCAGACCTACCCTATCGATATCGTCTTTACCGTGCCAGAAGCGGAAATCTCCACGATTCTGAGCGCGCAGAAATCAGGTCAGCCACCCGTGGTGGAAGCCTGGGATCGCGCCAATCAAACGAAACTTTCGCAGGGCATCCTGCTGAGCATGGATAACCAGATCGACACCACGACGGGCACAATCAAACTCAAAGCGCGTTTTGACAATCTGGACGATGCCCTGTTCCCGAACCAGTTCGTGAATATCCGTATGAAGGTCGACACGCTGAAAAACGCCGTCGTCGCGCCGTCCGCCGCCGTACAAATGGGTAATGAAGGCCGCTTCGTCTGGATTTTGAATGATAAAAACGAAGTCAGTAAGCGTCAGGTGACTACCAGCATTCAGTACGGCCAGCTGGTTGTGGTGACCGCTGGGCTGGACGCCAATGTTCAGGTCGTGACTGACGGTATCGACCGCCTGACCGAAGGGGCGAAAGTAGAAATCGTGCCTTCAGCGCTGACGGAGAAAACGCCTGCCATCGCTGGGGAGAAATCCTGATGCAGGATACCGTTCCAGCCAGCGGCGGCGGGCCGTCGCGCCTGTTTATTTTGCGTCCGGTTGCCACGACGCTGCTGATGATCGCCATTCTGCTGGCCGGTATTATCGGCTATCGGGCGCTGCCAGTTTCTGCCCTGCCCGAAGTCGATTACCCGACGATTCAGGTTATTACCCTGTATCCCGGTGCCAGCCCCGACGTGGTGACTTCCGCGATTACCGCGCCGCTGGAGCGGCAGTTCGGCCAGATGTCCGGGCTGAAACAGATGTCGACGCAGAGCGCAGGCGGCGCATCCGTTATCACGCTTCAATTCCAGCTTGAGCTGTCGCTAGACGTCGCCGAACAGGATGTGCAGGCCGCCATCAATGCGGCCAACAACCTGCTACCTAACGATCTGCCCTACCCACCAACCTACAGCAAAGTGAATCCGGCGGATCCGCCGATTATGACGCTGGCCGTCACCTCCAGCGCCATGTCGATGACACAAGTTCAGGACATGGTGGACAACCGTATCGCGCAGAAAATCTCGCAGGTGGCAGGCGTCGGACTGGTGTCGTTAGCCGGTGGGCAGCGTCCGGCGGTACGGGTAAGGCTTAACGCGCCAGCACTGGCGGCGTACGGTTTGACCAGCGAAACGATCCGCACCGCCATTACCGCCGCCAACGTGAATTCCGCCAAGGGGAGTCTGGACGGCCCTACGCGCTCGGTCACGCTCTCCGCCAACGATCAGATGAAATCCGTTGATGATTACCGCAAGCTGATTGTCGCGTGGAAAAACGGCGCGCCGGTGCGGCTTCAGGATGTCGCGACGATTGAGCAGGCCGCCGAGAACATTCATCTCGGTGCCTGGGCGAATCGGCAGCAGGCGATCATTATCAACGTTCAGCGCCAGCCAGGTGCCAACGTCATCACAACCACGGACAGTATTAGCAAGATGCTGCCCGCGTTGAAAGCCAGCCTGCCGAACTCCGTCGAGGTCACCACGCTGACTGACCGCACCACCAGCATTCGCGCCTCGGTGAAAGACGTCCAGTTCGAGCTGCTGTTAGCTATCGCGCTGGTCGTGATGGTGATTTACCTGTTCTTGCGTAACGCCGTTGCTACGCTGATCCCCAGCATTGCCGTGCCGCTGTCGCTGATTGGCACCTTTGCTGCGATGTATTTTCTCGGCTTCTCCATCAATAACCTGACGCTCATGGCGCTCACCATCGCCACCGGTTTTGTGGTGGATGATGCCATCGTGGTGATTGAAAACATCGCCCGCTATATCGAAAAAGGGGAAAAGCCGCTTAACGCGGCGCTGAAAGGCGCGGGGGAAATCGGCTTCACCATTATCTCTCTGACGTTTTCCCTCATCGCCGTGCTGATCCCGCTGCTGTTTATGGGCGATATCGTCGGACGTCTGTTCCGCGAGTTTGCCGTCACGCTGGCGGTGTCTATCCTGATTTCTGCCGTCGTGTCGCTCACGCTAACGCCCATGATGTGCGCTCGAATGCTGAGTCATCAGTCGCTGCGTAAACAGAACCGTTTTACCCGCGCCAGCGAACGGTTCTTCACTCGCCTGATTGATGCCTATGGCGTCTGGCTGCGCAAAGTGCTGAACCATCCGTGGCTGACGCTTAGCGTCGCATTGGGTACGCTGCTGCTAACGGTTTTGCTCTACATCTGGATTCCGAAAGGCTTCTTCCCGATACAGGATAACGGCATCATTCAGGGCACCGTGCAGGCACCGCAGACGGTCTCGTTCAGTAATATGGCCGACCGCCAGCAGCGCGTCGCCTCCATCATCATGAAAGATCCGGCGGTGGAGAGCGTGTCCTCGTTCATCGGCGTTGACGGCACGAATGCCGCGCTAAACAGCGGCCGACTGCAAATCAACCTGAAACCGCTCAGTGAACGCAGCGAACGTATTCCAGAGATCATCAGTCGTTTGCAACAGCAAACGGCACAGATCCCCGGCATCCAGCTGTATCTGCAACCGGTGCAGGATCTCACCATCGACACCCAAATCAGCCGCACGCAGTACCAGTTTACGTTGCAGGCGATGTCGCTGGACGAGCTGAGCCAGTGGGTACCGAAGCTAATGACCGAGCTGCAAAAGCTGCCGCAGCTAGAGGATGTCAGCAGCGATTGGCAAGACGGCGCCGCGGTCGCCTACGTCAACGTAAACCGCGACAGCGCCAGCCGTCTGGGCATCACGATGTCACAGGTCGACAGTGCGCTGTACAACGCCTTTGGTCAGCGTCTGGTTTCCACCATCTATACGCAGGCCAGCCAATACCGCGTAGTGCTGGAGCACGATACGACGAACAACACCGGTCTGGACGCGCTGAACGACGTGCGCCTCATCAGCAGCGACGGCGGGACCATTCCGCTCAGCAGCATTGCCACCGTTGAAGAGCGTCAGGGGCCGCTGGCGATCAACCATATCGACCAGTTCCCATCGACGACGATCTCCTTCAACGTCGCGAAAGGCTATGCGCTGGGCGAAGCGGTTGATGCGATCACGCAAGCCGAGCAGCAGATGAACCTGCCGGCGGATATCACTACCCGTTTTCAGGGCAGTACGCTGGCGTTCCAGTCGGCGCTGAGCAGCACCGTATGGCTTATCGTGGCGGCAATTGTCGCGATGTACATTGTGCTCGGCGTGCTGTACGAAAGCTTTATTCATCCGATCACCATCTTGTCTACGCTGCCAACGGCGGGCGTCGGCGCGCTGCTGGCGCTGATGATGGCGGGGAATGAACTGGATGTGATCGCCATTATCGGGATCATATTGCTCATCGGGATCGTGAAGAAAAACGCCATCATGATGATCGACTTCGCGCTGGCGGCGGAGCGAGAACAGGGCATGAAACCGTATGACGCGATTTATCAGGCCTGTCTGCTGCGTTTCCGACCGATTCTGATGACCACGATGGCGGCGCTGCTGAGTGCGCTGCCGCTGATGCTGAGTACCGGCGTTGGCGCGGAGCTGCGCCAGCCGCTGGGGATCTGTATGGTCGGCGGCCTGATCATGAGCCAAATCCTGACGCTGTTTACGACACCGGTGATCTACCTGCTGTTTGATCGTCTGGCGACGCGTTTCCGCCGTGCGCCGCGTCAGGAGGAAGAAACCGAGTGAAGTTCTTCGCCCTGTTCATCCACCGCCCCGTCGCAACCTTACTGCTGACGCTGGCCATCGCGCTCTGTGGCGTACTAGGTTTCCGCCTGTTGCCGGTGTCACCGCTGCCGCAGGTGGATTTCCCGGTGATCTCGGTTAGCGCCTCGCTGCCCGGTGCCTCGCCAGAAACGATGGCGTCTGCTGTCGCCACGCCGCTGGAACGCGCGCTCGGCAGGATCGCAGGCGTTAACGAAATGACCTCCACCAGCTCGCTCGGCAGCACGCGCGTCATTCTGGTGTTTAACCTCGACAGGGATATCAACGGCGCGGCGCGTGATGTACAGGCGGCCATTAACGCGGCACAGAATCTGTTACCATCCGGCATGTCCAGCCGCCCGACCTACCGCAAAGTCAATCCGTCCGACGCCCCCGTCATGATTTTGACGCTAACCTCGGACACCTACAGTCAGGGGCAGCTGTACGACTTTGCCTCGACCCAGCTGTCGCAGAAAATATCTCAGATGGAAGGCGTCGGCGATGTCTCCATCGGCGGGAGTTCCCTGCCCGCCGTACGCGTCGCGCTGAATCCAGTGGCGCTGTTTAATCAGGGCATTTCTCTCGATGAGGTACGGCAGGCTATTGCGCAGGCAAACGTGCGTCAGCCGCTGGGGAATGTGGAAAGCAGCCAGAAAAGCTGGCAGATACAAACTAACGATGAGCTCAAAACCGCTGACGCCTACGCGCCGCTGATTATCCACTACAACAACGGCGCTGCCGTCCGCCTGAGCGACGTCGCCACGGTAGAAGATTCGGTGCAGAATTCCCGTAACGCAGGGATGGCGAACGCGAAGCCTGCAATTCTGGTGATGATTCGCCGCGCGCCGGATGCCAACATTATCACCACGGTAGACAATATCCGCGCCGCGATGCCGGAACTGCGTGCCAGCCTACCCGCCGAAATACAGCTGGATGTCGCGCAGGATCGTTCGCCCACCATTCGCGCCTCGTTGGCGGAAGTCGAGCAGTCGCTGATTATCGCCGTCGCGCTGGTTATTCTGGTCGTCTTCCTGTTCCTGCGTTCCGGCCGAGCCACCGCTATTCCGGCACTGGCCGTACCGGTATCGCTGATCGGCACCTTTGCAGCGATGTACCTGTGCGGCTTTAGCCTGAATAACCTGTCGTTGATGGCGCTTACCATTGCCACTGGCTTCGTGGTGGATGACGCCATCGTGGTGCTGGAGAATATTTCCCGCCACATCGAAGCTGGCATGAAGCCGCTACAGGCGTCGCTTCAGGGCGTGCGCGAAGTGGGTTTCACCGTCTTATCCATGAGCCTGTCGCTGGTTGCGGTGTTCATCCCACTCCTGCTGATGGACGGCTTGCCGGGGCGGCTATTCCGTGAATTCGCCGTCACGCTGTCAGCGGCGATCATGATTTCGCTGCTGATCTCACTCACGCTCACGCCGATGCTGTGCGCACGACTGCTGCGCGCCGTGCCCAAACGCAGTCAGCCGCGTACCCGTGGTTTTAATCGTGTATTGCTGGCGATGCAACAAGGCTATGGACGATCGCTGAAATGGGTGCTCAACCATGCGCGCTGGGTTCTGCTGCTCCTGTTGGGCACCATCGCACTCAACGTCTGGCTGTATATCAGCATTCCGAAGACCTTCTTCCCGGAACAGGATACGGGCCGATTGATGGGCTTCATTCAGGCCGACCAGAGCATTTCTTTTCAGGCCATGACGGTGAAACTCCAGAACTTCATGACCATTGTTAGCAGCGACCCGGCGGTGGATAACGTGAACGGGTTTACCGGCGGATCGCGTACCAACAGCGGGTCGATGTTTATCTCGCTTAAGCCATTGTCCGAGCGTGATGTGTCGGCACAGCAGGTAATCAGCCGCCTGCGCATCAAGCTGGCAAAAGAGCCCGGTGCCAACCTGTTTTTAATGCCGGTGCAGGATATCCGTATCGGCGGGCGCGAATCGAGCGCCGGATACCAGTACACGCTGCTGTCTGACGATCTGAGCGAGCTGCGTATCTGGGAACCCAAGATTCGTGCTGCTTTCAGCAAACTGCCCGAGCTGGCCGACGTGAACTCCGATCAGCAGGATAAAGGCGCGGAAATGGCACTCACCTACGATCGCGATGCGATGGCGCAGCTCGGCATCAGCGTCTCTGCCGCTAACGCGCTACTCAATAACGCTTTTGGACAGCGTCAGATTTCGACCATTTACCAGCCGCTAAACCAATATAAGGTAGTGATGGAAGTGGACGACGCCTACACGCAGGACGTCAGTTCACTGGACAAGATGTTCGTGATAAATAACGAAGGTAAGCCCATTCCGCTCTCTTACTTCGCCAGTTGGAAGCCGATCAACGCCCCGCTGTCGGTGAACCATCAGGGCTTGTCGGCCGCCTCGACGATCTCTTTTAACCTGCCGGAAGGCACCGATCTGTCCAGCGCGACGGCGGCGATAGAAAGAACCATGACGTCGCTGGGTGTGCCATCAGCGGTACGCGGCCAGTTCTCCGGTACGGCACAGGCGTTCCAGCAGTCACAGTCTTCCCAGCTGTTGCTGATTCTGGCGGCGATTATCACCGTATATATCGTGCTCGGCGTGCTGTATGAGAGCTACGTGCATCCGCTGACGATTCTGTCCACTCTACCCTCCGCGGGCGTGGGCGCACTGCTGGCGCTGGAGTGGTTCGGTGCACCGTTTAGTCTGGTGGCGCTGATTGGCATCATGCTGCTCATTGGGATCGTGAAGAAGAACGCGATCATGATGGTGGATTTTGCGCTGGTAGCACAGCGCAGCGGCGGGTTGAGCGCGCAGGATGCGATTTTCCAGGCCTGCCTGCTGCGTTTCCGCCCGATTATGATGACCACGTTAGCCGCGCTGTTTGGCGCCCTGCCGCTGGTGCTGACCAGTGGCGACGGTGCAGAGCTGCGGCAACCGCTCGGCATCACGATTGTCGGCGGGCTGGTGATGAGCCAAATCCTCACGCTGTATACCACCCCGGTGGTGTATCTGTTTTTCGACAAGCTGAGGAATATTCGGCGCAAAGTCCCGGAGAAGGATTTGTCACTGTCGTGACGGAATAGGATTAGCGTTAGCTATCTAATTAATATGCTATTTATGGGGATATTTCGTGCGCTTAACTCGCAGCGTACTCCCACCTTGGCGTAAATGATGCTGAGGAGGAGATGCTCTCTCGGATGAGCGGCTGGATTTGTCACTATCATGACTGCACATGAGTAACGGTAAAGAGCTAATAACATGCTATTTCAGGGGGAGGTTTCGTGCGCGTAACGTTCGCTGTTTTTCTGGTAGCGCCCCGAACGCACCCGACCAAGGGCGGCTCAATTGCCGTCGCCCTTGGAACCCTGGCTTGTGGCGCTAAATTGTACCGCTACGCGGTGCCTTCACCGAAAGCAGTCTCTTTACGGGCCGCCAGTGACGCGCTCCCGGCGCGGCACTGCCTTTCGTGGCGTCCATGCCACTCACCCGTGAGCCAGCTTCCGTCTCAGTACAATTTTTTACGCCAGGAAAAAATGTTAAGCACACGAAGTGACAGAAAAGGAATATATAGCTCGCAACGTACTCCCACCTTGGCGTAAATGATGCTGAGGAGGAGATGCTCTCTCGGATGAGCGGCAGGACGCCGCGAAAGTCGCTGCCGCGTCGGGAACGCGTCAGCGGCGGTCCGAACAGGAGAACATTGACGACGAAGGAACCGCGAAGCGGCATCATTTCCCGCCAAACAGCCTGGGTTCACAGGGCGGCGGCGACTGAGCGCCCCTGTGTCGTGCGTATACAGAAAGCATGCAGAGAAAAACAAATGTTAAGCGCACGAAACCTCTCCGAGATAATAATATTCGTGCTTTGAGAGCACCATGCGAAATGTGAGGACACCACCGACTATGCCCAATGTATTCAACAATTCAGAGGGTCAAGGAATATGACCCAACCGGCTTCCGTCCGCTGGCAGCTCTGGATTGTTGCCTTTGGCTTCTTTATGCAGACGCTGGATACCACCATCGTGAATACCGCGCTGCCTTCGATGGCCTCGAGTCTGAATGAAAGCCCGCTGCATATGCATTCGGTGATTGTTTCCTATGTGCTGACCGTCGCGGTGATGCTGCCTGCCAGCGGCTGGCTGGCCGATCGCATCGGCGTGAAGAACATCTTTTTCACCGCGATTCTGCTGTTTACACTCGGATCGCTGCTGTGTGCCCGTTCGGAAACGCTGAATGAACTGCTGATTTCACGCGTCATTCAGGGTATTGGCGGCGCGATGATGGTGCCGGTTGGCCGCCTGACGGTGATGAAAATCGTTCCGCGCGATCAGTATATGGCGGCGATGACATTCGTGACGCTGCCCGGCCAGATTGGCCCATTAATGGGGCCAGCCCTCGGCGGCTTTCTGGTGGAATACGCCAGTTGGCACTGGATCTTCCTCATCAACCTGCCCGTTGGCATCATCGGCGCGCTTGCCACCTGGTTCCTGATGCCCAATTACACCATGCGAACGCAGCGCTTTGATATCAGCGGCTTCCTTTGGCTTGCCGTCGGTATGGCCACACTGACATTGGCGCTGGACGGCAACCGCAGCCTGGGCATTCCGCCGATTGCCATTTTCGCGCTGATCGCCGTCGGGCTGATCGCGCTATTGAGCTATTGGCTGCACGCTCGTCACAACAAACGGGCGCTGTTTAATCTGCATCTGTTCGATACGCCGACCTTCTCTATCGGCCTGAGCGGTGGGCTATTGGCGCGCATCGGCAGTGGCATGTTACCGTTTATGACGCCGCTGTTTTTACAACTGGGAATGGGCTTTTCTCCGTTCCATGCCGGGCTGATGATGGTGCCGATGGTGCTAGGCAGCATGGGAATGAAGCGGATCGTGGTGCAGGTCGTCAACCGACTCGGCTACCGCCGCGTGCTGATTGTCTCCACGCTGCTGCTGGCGCTGGTCACGGCGCTGTTTGCTCTGGTTGCGCTGATGAAATGGATCTGGATGATCCCGATTGTGCTGTTCTTCCTCGGTACGGTGAACGCCGTTCGCTTCTCCACCATGAACACGCTAACACTGAAAGATCTGCCAGATACGCTCGCCAGCGGCGGCAATAGCCTGCTGTCGATGACCATGCAACTGTCCACCAGCCTCGGCGTCAGTATCGCAGGCATTCTGCTCGGCATGTTTTCCCAGCCGCACATGGCGGCGGGCAGCGGAGAAACGCACATGGTGTTTATTTACACCTATCTCAGCATGATCGTCATCATCGCCCTGCCCGTGTTGATTTTTAACCGCGTCCCGACGGACGGCGTCAAGCAGTCCACGCTGCCGCGCAAATCGTGAGGTTGTCATGAAATTCGGAATCACCGCCAAGCTGTTCCTCGCGATCTTCGCCACCTGCATGCTGGTGCTGATTACTATGCACTGGGGCGTGCGCGCCAGCTTCGAGCGCGGCTTTATCGACTACATTAAGCGCGGCAACGAACAGCGGGTCACGCAACTGCGCGATGCGCTGGCGGAGCAATATCAGCTGCACGGCGACTGGTCATTCCTGCGCAACAATGAGCGTCTGGTGTTCAAAATGCTGCATTCGCTGGACCAGAACAACGACACCGACAACAGCATGCAGGGGCTGCGGGTGCGCCTTTGGGTGCTGGATACCGGCAAACGCAAGCTGTTCGGCTCTCCGGCACCGATCCCGAATGAAGGCACCTGGCAGCCGATTCAGGTACAAAACCAGACGGTCGGCTGGATTGTTGCCTCGCCCGTTGAGCGACTGACCCGCAACGCCGACATCAGTTTCGACAGGCAGCAGCAGCGCACCAGTTGGCTGATTGTCGCACTCTCGACGCTGCTCGCGATTATCGCCACCTGGCTGACCGCGCGCGGCCTGCTCGCGCCCGTCAAGCGGCTGGTCAGCGGTATGCACAGTTTGGCCTCGGGGGATTTCAGCACCCGCGTGACGGCAAGTTCGCACGATGAACTGGGCAGGCTGGCGCAGGATTTCAATCAGCTTGCCATCACGCTGGAAAAAAACGAACAGTCTCGCCGCGCGTTTATGGCTGACGTCTCACATGAACTGCGCACGCCGCTGGCGGTGCTGCGTGGCGAGCTGGAAGCTTTGCAGGATGGCGTACGCAAGCCCGACTCACACTCTCTGCACTCGCTCCAATCTGAGGTCACGACGCTCACCAAACTGGTGGACGACCTGCATCAACTCACCCTGTCCGATCGTGGAGCGCTGGCCTACCGCAAGGCCTCTGTAGACGTGGTGCAAATTCTGCATATTGCTATCGCCGCGTTTCATGAACGTTTCCAGAAAAAGCAGATTACGCTCACCACTGATTTACCCGCGCAGGCGGGCGTCTTTGGCGATCCAGACCGGCTAAGTCAGCTGTTTAACAATTTGCTGGAAAACAGTCTGCGCTACACTGATGAGCAAGGTCAGTTGACCATTACGGTTATTCAGCAGCATAAACGCTGGGCGATTATCTGGCAGGACAGCGCCCCCGGCGTGACCGACGAGCAGCTCACGCTAATTTTCGAGCGTTTTTACCGTGCGGAAAGTTCGCGCAACCGCGCCAGCGGCGGCTCCGGGCTAGGGCTGGCGATCTGCAATAATATCGTTGAGGCGCATAGCGGACGGCTGTATGCTGAACATTCGCCATTAGGGGGAGTGATGATTACCATTGAGCTTCCCTTGCACGAACCTGATTAAGATCGACTCACGACACCGAAAATAAGCAGAGCTATGACAACCGTACCCGATTTCGCTATGGCATCACCGATTCTGATCGTCGAAGATGAGCCCAAATTGGGACAACTGCTGGTGGATTACCTTCAGGCAGCGGACTATGCCACGCACTGGCTGCCCAACGGCAATGATGTCGTCGAGTGGGTGCGGCAGCATTCCCCTTCCCTCATTTTGCTGGATTTAATGCTACCGGGCTGCGATGGCCTGACGCTCTGCCGCACTATCCGCCAGTTTTCCAACGTGCCGATTATCATGGTCACCGCCCGCAGCGAAGAGATCGATCGCCTGCTGGGGCTGGAAATTGGTGCCGATGACTATATTTGTAAACCCTTTAGCCCGCGCGAAGTGGTCGTGCGCGTCAGAACGCTGTTGCGCCGCTGCGGCTGGCAGAATGACGGGCTGAAAGCCGTCGAGAAAACCGAAACGGCCCTGTTGATTGATAAAAGCGGCTTTCAGGCCAGCTATCTGGGGCAGAATCTCGATCTCACGCCAGCGGAGTTTCGCCTGCTCAAGACGCTTTCCACCGAGCCGGGCAAGGTATTTTCCCGCGAGGCGCTGCTGGATAAGCTCTACGACGATTACCGCGTCGTGACCGACCGCACCATCGATAGCCACATCAAAAATCTGCGTCGCAAGCTGGAACAGCTGGACGAAGAGACCTCATTTATCCGAACGGTATACGGCATCGGCTATCGCTGGGAAGCCGCGCCCTGTAATGAGGTGTAACATCCACCGACTTATGATGTTATGGAGACCATGTTGAACGGACCAGACCCTGATAACCGCTACCCCATGGCCGGTTTCCCCCAAGTGTGTTTCATCAAGAACATTGTCACCAACCCGAATATTGAAATTGGCGACTACACCTATTATGACGATCCCGATGGCGCGGAAAATTTCGAGCAAAATGTGCTCTACCACTATCCGTTTCTCGGCGATAAATTAGTCGTCGGTAAGTTTTGCGCTATCGCGCGTGGCGCAAAATTTATCATGAACGGGGCCAATCATCGGCTTTCCGGCCTGTCGACTTACCCGTTTCAGATTTTTGGCAACGGCTGGGAAAAAGTAACGCCCAAGCCCGGCGATCTACCTTACAAAGGCGACACGATCATCGGCAATGATGTCTGGATTGGCTATGACGCGCTGATCATGCCCGGCATCCGCATTGGAAATGGCGCCATTATTGCGTCACGCGCCGTGGTCACCGCCGATGTGCCCGCTTATACGGTCGTCGGCGGCAATCCGGCCAAAATCCTGAAGCCGCGTTTTGCGCCGGACGTCATCGATACACTGGAAACGCTGTGTTGGTGGAACTGGCCGATAGAAAAAATCACACGTCATCTGGACATCATCGCAGCTGGCGATATTGCCGCACTGCAAGCTGGCCATCTGTCCGAATAACCGTCTTCCATTCCACACCTATTCATTCCACACGAAAAAGAGGCTTTCACGATAATGACTGCGCTATTTTCCGAAACCACCAAAATCGAAACTCCTCGCCTGCTGCTGCGCCCACTCTATCGTGATGATGCACCAGCGCTGTTCGT
The DNA here is from genome assembly GCF_002307355.1 of Pectobacterium polaris. Lineage (NCBI taxonomy): Bacteria > Pseudomonadati > Pseudomonadota > Gammaproteobacteria > Enterobacterales > Pectobacteriaceae > Pectobacterium > Pectobacterium polaris. The sequence continues at coordinate 4,551,818 of NZ_CP017481.1, forward strand.
CTTTATGTCCGATCCGGTTGTGATGCGCTTCTGGAACCATCCGCCTTGGCAACACATCGAGCAGGCGCACGACGCGATTGACGAATACTGGAGCGCGCTGTGTGCCGGGCAGCACATGAAGTTGGGTCTGGAAGTTAAAGAAAGCAGCGAGCTGATCGGCACCTGCGTGCTGTTCAACCTTGAGATTGAGTCTAAACGCGCCGAAATCGGCTACTGTCTGGCGGCGAGTGCGCAAGGCAAAGGCTATATGGCGGAAGCGCTCTCTGCGCTGCGGGATTTTGCCTTTGAAACGGCGGGACTCAGCCGGTTGGAAGCCGAAATCGATCCCCGCAACGTGGCCTCAGCCCGCTCGCTGGAACGACTGGGATTCACGCAGGAAGGGCTATTGAAACAGCGTTGGATCGTCGACGGCGAGGTGTCCGACTCTGCGCTATACGGTCTGCTAGCGGCTAAACGTTAGCCAATGCCTTCCCAGTCTGGTCAAAAATACTGTCTGACTTAATGAAAATTTTGTCATTTTCTCTTTTCCCAAGGCTGTTACTCTTTTAAGCCTACAATAATAACGGGTATCACCCCGCACGGCGTGCGGGACTTGGGTCACCTGCAACAGAACGGATAAGGGGAAAAACGATGTCAGGCTTAGTGAATGGCAAATGGGTTAACGGCGATGTCGCAGCGGAAGAGATCAAAAACGGGGCGTTCCACCGTGAAGAAACCAAATTTCGGCAAACCGAGCTGGTGCCAGAAGCCGGTCGTTACCAGCTTTTTGTCTCCTATCTCTGCCCGTGGGCATCGCGCACGCTGATTTTCCGCAAGCTGAAAGGGCTGAAGAACATCATTTCTCTCTCCGTTGCCAACCCGCGCATCGCGGATAACGGCTGGGAATTTGCCACCCCGCAGGATGCCGGCGAGCATGTGGGTGAGATTCACTACCTGCACCAGCTCTACACCGCCAGCGTGCCAGACTATACCGGAAAGGTATCGGTCCCTGTGCTGTGGGATCGGGTAGAGGGACGCATCGTGAATAACGAATCGGCGGACATTATCCGCATGCTGAACAGCGAATTTAACGATCTGACCGGCAACCACCTCGACTTCTATCCATCGGAACTGCGCAGCGAGATCGACCGCTGGAACGAAACCGTGTACCACAACGTCAACAACGGCGTGTATAAGACCGGATTCGCCAAAACGCAGGAACACTATAACGATGCTGTCACCACGCTCTTCGCCACGCTGGACGAATTGGACGAACATCTGGGCAGCCACCGTTATATGCTCGGCGACACGCTGACCGAGGCCGACTGGCGTCTGTTTGTCACGCTGATACGTTTTGACGTGGCCTACCACGGCGCGTTCAAATGTAATCTGAAGCGCATTGCCGACTACCCGAGCCTGTCGAATTACCTGCGCGAGCTGTATCAGTGGCCGGGCGTCGCGGAGACGGTCAATATCGACCACATCAAAGCAGGCTATTACGGTATTGCCTGGCTGAACCCGACGCAGATTATACCGGCTGGCCCACAGGTCGATTTATATCAGCTCCACAACCGCGAAACGTTCGGAAAATCCCGTATCGCGACGCGTTAATCCTGCGTTATCTGGCCTGCTCTATTAATGGCAGGCCATTCTTTATTTAGGTCAAAAAATTGATTTACATCAAACGATTGATTTACGTCAAACAAGGCCCCACATTTCGTATGTCGTCTACTGCAATTTCCCCCTATTAGCGCTAGAATCCTCCGCCTTTACTGCTCCCGCCGTGGAGCAGCCTGACTTGTGATCAGAATCGAGAGATACCATGTTTAAACCGGAACTGCTTTCTCCGGCCGGTACGCTGAAAAATATGCGCTACGCCTTTGCCTATGGCGCGGACGCGATTTATGCCGGTCAACCTCGCTACAGCCTGCGCGTGCGCAATAACGAATTCAACCATCAGACGCTGGCGCAAGCCATTAACGAAGCGCATGAGCTGGGCAAGAAATTCTACGTCGTCGTTAACATCGCGCCGCACAATGCCAAACTGAAAACCTTCCTGCGCGATCTGCAACCCGTGATCGAAATGGGGCCAGATGCGCTGATCATGTCCGATCCGGGCCTGATTATGCTGGTGCGGGAAAACTTCCCACAGATAGATATTCACCTTTCCGTTCAGGCCAACGCGGTCAACTGGGCGACGGTGAAATTCTGGCAGCAAATGGGGCTGACGCGTGTAATTCTGTCCCGCGAACTGTCGCTGGAAGAGATTGCAGAAATCCGCCAGAACGTCCCGGATATGGAACTGGAGATCTTCGTTCACGGCGCGCTGTGCATGGCGTATTCCGGTCGCTGCCTGCTGTCCGGCTACATCAACAAACGCGATCCGAATCAGGGCACCTGCACCAACGCCTGCCGCTGGGAATATAAGGTTCAGGAAGGCAAAGAGGACGAGGTCGGGAATATCGTCCATCAGCACGAACCTATCGCGGTGAAAAACGTTGAACCCGCACTGGGCATCGGCGAACCGACCGACAAAGTCTTTATGCTGGAAGAAAACCTGCGCCCTGGCGAGTACATGAGCGCATTTGAAGATGAGCACGGCACCTACATCATGAACTCCCGCGATCTGCGTGCCATTCAGCACGTTGAACGCCTGACGCAAATGCAGGTTCATTCGCTGAAAATCGAAGGTCGCACCAAGTCATTCTATTATTGCGCCCGTACCGCACAGGTTTATCGTCGTGCCATCGACGACGCTGTCGCAGGTAAACCGTTCGATTCGACGCTACTGGAAACGCTGGAAGGTCTGGCACACCGTGGTTATACCGAGGGCTTCCTGCGTCGCCACGTGCATGAAGATTACCAGAACTACGACTACGGCTATTCCGTTTCCGATCGTCAGCAGTTTGTCGGTGAATTCACCGGCGTGCGCCGCGATGGGCTGGCGGAAGTCAATGTGAAGAACAAATTTTCCTGCGGCGACAGCGTGGAGATGATGACGCCGAACGGCAATATTCAATTCACCATCGACACCATGCAGAATGCCAAAGGGCAACCGACCGATGTCGCGCCGGGTAACGGCCATATCGTCTATCTGCCCGTACCGGACGATGTCTCGCTGGATTATGCGCTACTGCTGCGCAATCTGCCGGGCACCACCACGCGTAATCCTAACGCGGAATAAACCGGTAATATCGCCGGATGTCTCGTACATCCGGCTACCCCGTTCGTCAGCCCCTCTTTCCTTTACGGTATGCCCCCCTATCACCGCACCTTCCCTGCGACGAACAAGAGCGTAAACCACCCAAAGGTATCGTTACAAAGCTCAGGGTTTTTTAACGAATATTAGAAACAGATCACATCAATTCGCTAGCCTTGTGGTTAATATTGCGTCGCTGAGAAAACATAGAACGAAAAATAAGCGTAGTGATACTACTAGGAACCACCTCCTTGGCCAGCTCAATCTCCCTTGAGCTGGCTTTTCTTTTTCTTACGCTCACCCATTTCCCCACCGCAAACATTCACCGATTCTTCTGATATCTGCCTACCGATTTAGTGTCTATGCTTAACTGCAACGTTTCGATATTCACTGCACTATCTGTGAATTAATCTGTCAATTAACCCGTAAATTAACGACCGCTGAATTAACGAAAACACCCAATTAACGACAACATCGCAGCCAGAGAAATAAGACATGGAAAAGAATCCAATCACACTGCTGATTTTGAATGGAAAAAGTGCGGGTAATGAAGAACTTCGCGAAGCGATTGATGCGCTACGCAAGGACGGCTATACGCTGCATGTGCGCGTAACCTGGGAATACGGCGACGCTAAACGCTATGTCGAAGAGGCGATTCAGCTCAGCGCTGATAACGTGATCGCCGCTGGTGGCGACGGTACCGTCAATGAAGTCGCCGCAGCCTTAGCGATGCAGCCGGAAGCGGGGCGTCCTTGCCTGGGAATTGTGCCGCTGGGCACCGCCAACGATTTTGCCACCAGCTGTCAGATTCCAATGGAGATGCACAACGCGCTAACGCTGGCGATCAAAGGCCGCGCCACCGCGATTGATATCGCCAAGGTGAACGACAGCCATTACTTCATCAACATGGCGACTGGCGGATTTGCCACACGCATTACCACCGAAACACCAGCCAAGATGAAGGCTGCGCTCGGGAGCGCCTCATACGTGCTGCACGCACTCTTTCGCATGGACATGCTGCAAGCCGAGCGCTGTGAGATTCGCGGGCCGGATTTTCACTGGTCGGGGGATACGCTGGTTGTCGCGGTAGGAAATGGTCGTCAGGCTGGCGGTGGACAGCAGCTTTGCCCGGAGGCACTGGTCAACGATGGGCTGCTGGAACTGAGCGTGCTGTCGGCAACCGAGCTGCTGCCGAATATGCTGCAAGCCTGGTTCACCGGCAGCGAAAACCAGAACATGATTTCCGCTACCCTGCCGTGGCTAGAGATCACCGCCCCGGACGATATGACGTTTAATCTGGACGGCGAGCCGCTCAGCGCCAAACGCTTCCACATCGAGGTGCTTCCCGCGGCGATTCACTGTCGGCTGCCGCCCCAATGCTCGCTGCTGGAATAGCGGCACGTTTCAACTATTCCTGTTTCTCCTATTCCCGTTTCAGGCGATTACTGTTTGCCAGATACAGCGTAAACACCAGCAGCAGGATCGCCGCGGAATACACCAGCGTATCCGACGGGCTTTTGTGATCGACAATAATCAGGCGAATGATGGCCGTGATGCCGATATAGATAAAGTAACGCAGCGGGAAGTGATAGCCGGACTGGAAATACTTCACGATCAGCGCAATGAACTCAAAATACAGGAAATAGATCACAATGCCTTCTATCAACTGATAGGAGGAATCTTTCTCGCTGGAGATCAGCAGCACTTTCGCCAGATGGAACGTTTCCTTGACTAAAAAAATCACCAGAATGATCGCCAGCACCAGCAGGCCGATATTGAGTATCGTCTGAAGCGCTTTGGCAGCCATCGCACTGCGAGCAGAACCTGCCATATATTATCCCCACATCCTATTTCACATTAACGCCAAGAATTCACAGCAAAGTAACCGGACGAACCGCGTGCTGTCTATGCCGAGCACGCTTAATTTAGTTTGAAATTACTGACAAATATGTCACGCAAAGTACAAGTCAATTTACTTATGGTGCTACCACCAGTGGTGGAAGTGATGAACGGGGCCGATGCCGTGCCCGACCTCCAGCGTGTCGGCCTGCTGTAATGCCTGCTGTAAATAGTCCTTCGCTGCCTTGACCGTCTCGCCCCAGCTATCGTGACGTGGTCGCAGCGCCGCCAGCGCAGCAGACAGCGTGCAGCCAGTACCGTGTGTATGACGAGTATTCACGCGCGGAGAACTAAAACGCAATGGTTCGGCCTGACGGCTGAACAGCCAGTCCGGGCTTTCCGCTTCACTGAGGTGACCGCCTTTCATCAGCACCGCCTGACAGCCCATCGCCAGCAGCGCTTCCCCCTGTTCACGCATTTCCCGCTCGTTAGCGGCGGGTGACGTATTCAGCAGCGCGGCGGCTTCCGGCAAGTTGGGCGTAATCAGGGAAACCAGCGGCAGCAGTTCACGACGGATCGATTCCACCGCCTCCGGCGCGAGTAGCGGATCGCCACTTTTCGCCAACATCACGGTGTCCAGCACCACGAAAGGCACCGCGTAATGACGCAGACGCTCGGCAACGGTTTCGACAATATCAGTCTGCGCCAGCATCCCAATCTTGGCGCTGTCGATACGCACATCGCTCAGCACGGAATCCAGCTGTGCCGCGACAAAATCCGGTTCAATCCGGTAGACGGACTGCACGCCGCGCGTGTTTTGCGCCACCAGCGCGGTAATGACCGAGGTGCCGTAAGCGCCCAGCGCGGAAAAGGCTTTTAAATCCGCCTGAATACCCGCACCGCCGCTCGGATCGGTGCCTGCAATCGTCAACGCATTGATACGCTTCATGCCAGATCCTCCGCGCGCAGGGTATAGAGTCTATCGAGGAAGTTGGGTATAAAACTCCCCGTCCCCTGCGCCACCGAGGCTGCCTGCTGTCCCGCCTGCGCCATGACATAACACGCCGCCGCTACATGCGATAAGCGATCCCCCTCCAGAGAACAGAAACCCGCCACAACCGCCGACAGCGCACAGCCCGTACCGACCACGCGCGTCATCATGCTATCGCCGCCAGTTACCGCGATATCTCGCTCGCCGTCCGTGACATAATCCACCACGCCGGTCACCGCAACAATCGTCCCCACTTGCTGCGCCAGCTCACGTGCGGCAGGGAGCGCCGTCAGCGAATCATCGGCGCTATCCACGCCCCGCCCCTGTGCAGCTAAGCCCGCCAGCGCCATGATTTCAGACGCATTGCCGCGAATCGCCACCGGTTTCCACGCCAGCAGTTCACGGCAGAATTCACTCCGAAAGGTCAAACCGCCTACGGCAACTGGATCGAGCACCCACGGCGTACCCGCCTGATGGGCGCTGTTTACCGCCGCCCGCATCGCCTCAGCGCGCGTGCGTTCCAGCGTCCCGACGTTAATCAGCAGCGCATCGGCCACCGCGCTGAACTGCGCGGCTTCTTCGGGATCGACCACCATTGCAGGCGACGCATTCAGCGCCAGCAGCACATTAGCAGTAAAAGATTGCACCACATCATTGGTCAGACAGTGCACCAACGGCGAAGCAGAACGGAATTGGGTCAGTGATGTTGCTGCCTGAGCGGCAGAAAAGTCGGCGGGTCGCGTATTCATAAGTCTCCCAACCGGCGCGGAAGAAGGCGGCAACCGGTGGGGCATACCGTGACTTCCCTACGCTGGCATTATCCAGATCAGGTGGTACGGGTATTTCTCAGCCTTCACAAAGAAGGGCACCCCGAGTCATTTAAAATCAAAATGTTGCGATTAACGTCCCGTTAATCCCTGTTCTGGATCATGCCAGCGGGAAGCTAAAGACTCAACCCTAAAAAATGCTCAGTGTCCCAACTTGTGTCCCAAAAAAGAAATTCCAGAGGCAATGAAAAGGCGAACCAAATGGCTCGCCTTTCTACTTTTCAATAATACAATCATTGATCGTATAGAGCACTATATAAAACAGTATTAATCGTAAACTGAATTGATAAAGGGACGGAGCCTTGCTACCAATAATAGAACATGGTGAATAAGAAAAAAAAAGACTTCGTATTTTCTTTAAGAATCAGATCTACGTCAGATGGTAAGCTTGATTATTAACTATGTTATTTTTTGTCGGTTATAGCAGGAACACCTTTGATAGTAAATCTTTTTTCGCCCCCATAATATAAGGGTGATTTAAAGTATGGCCCTTTATTTACCATATAGGCTGACTGTATTAAATTATCGATTGCCTCTGCTAACCCCTCCTCTAAAAAAGCGAAAGAATCATCACCTTGCGGATAACCTTCAGTCTCAATTTTACAGGCGATATGAGGATGATTGATACAATCAATCAGGTATCTTTCAAATGCATCTCGGGGAAGTGCCAAACCAAACTCCCTCCATGCATACTTTCGTCCCCAATAATAGCCTTCAACCTCATCATGTTTAACTCTTACGTCATTTTTTCCTTTATTTTCATCATGTTTTTGCTTAGACATATTACGAGCATATTGATAGCTAAAGTCCTTATCTAAGACCGAACATTTAGATAAACATGATTGGTCTATAATCTTTACGCCTTCAACCTCCTCAGTATACCCAATATTATATCTTTCACCTTCAGTAACTATATCCTCTGCATTTGCCTCAAATTGGTATATTGTATCTGTAGTCGCAGGTTGAAAAACATGCAGATAACGACCATTACCCAAATCAATTTTTTGGTAATTTGTAACGATTAAATCATGGATGGTTTTTAGTTCACGTGACTTCATAAAATAACCTTATATGAAATAACTCACAAAAAAAATTTAAAAATCAATCTATTATTTAGCTAGCTTTGAATAGCTTTCAAGGCTATAATTTCCGTGTTGAAATAAAAATTTCTTTAGGGCGAGATATAATCCTCTTTAGTTTTTTGATCAACTTTATAGTAATCGAAAATAATTTCTTGTGGGCACGTAATCGCCATCAACCAAGAAGCTATTAACTTCTGATAAAAAATTATCTAACCTGTCACACACGGTCGTAGGTAGATCAAAATCAACAATTTGATGAGTGCATTCACGATCACGCCATACTGCAATTTCAACTAAATTTAGATCTGACATACTAACCTATTTCCCCATGAATAATATTGACAACGAACACGTAAATACTAACTTTAGTTACTTGCAGCCTTCTAAATTCTTGACTAATTCATTTCTTTCTTTTAACAAATCATCGTGTATTTTTTTCGACATGGGCTCGGTGAGATCAAATGCAAACTCTCCTAGATTTATATTTTTAACCCCATCAATAAGTGCTGTTTTAACAAGTTCTCTATCATTCGTATCATTTACGTTATCCATCAACTCAAGGATATTATTATGCAATTCCAAGAATGAATGATATATAGACATAACAGAATTTTTTTTGTGTGATTTCGTTTTATAGCTAATTTCATTTATTTTTTTATTGATATTTTCAAGCGAACCGACGATACCCTTTCTGGCCTCAACTCTAATAATTTCATTTTTACTCCTAGATTTAGTCTGGAATAAAACCTCAGCATTGACAACATCACTGAGTCTGGCGACATCAGAAACTATTGTTTTTATTCCTTCCCTATATGAAGAGTAGTTTGTTATAAAATTACCAACTGGATTAAGAGCATTTAGTAAAATACAAACACTCCCGTAGGCAGTAATACGTGCTTTAATAGAACCATCTTCAAAGGAAACATCGATATCAACATCGTCATAAAGAAAGAACTTCATCCTCTCTTCTGCATGTTTTATTATTATATTTTTTATCCTTTCAATAGCTTCTTGTTTCTCTTTCCCTTTTACAGTCGAAAGCCACTCAGGCTCTACATGTACATATGATTGGCTAAGAATGTTACTATTGATATAATCAGCCATAGTAATCCTTTAAATGTAATGAGTTAGGTTCTAAATCTATAAGGTTTTCCCGCTGCAGTGCACCTAGAAATTTCAACTACCACCGTGCAAACAGGCCAAATAGCCGATATACAACGGATTTAATGCTTTAGACCCAATTTAGTCTATCAATTACATAACAGACAGTATGTAATAGAAAGTTATGCACGCACCTATTTGCGATATCCATCACACTTTTCTCATGCCCAACCACCTGCTGCAAGTGCGCCAAGTTACCAACACAGCCAGCTAAACAGGTTGAAATCATGGTATGCCAGAAACCGTGCACCTATCGCCTCTGTCCATAATCATCAAGACATGGGATGCCAAGCTGATCGCGTACATCAGCCAAGACCTTACCTATCTTCGGCATGTTTTTACCCGATACAGGCGCAAAGGTTTTCTATTTCCGCTTCCGATTAACAAAATCGAGGAAACCCCATTCAATCAGTTTGGGGGGGTTCACAACTTGCCAAGTGGCATTCTCGGTTTACCCTCCCTCCTTCTTACCTCGAATACACTAATACAACGAGAGCCACTTCTGCCAACCATCAGGCTGCTTGAACGCCCACTCGACACAAAATGAAAAACCACAGGCACGTTGTGACATAGAGAAAAATGCCATAACCCTTTAGACTGGTTAATCAAACCCATACTGAGGAAATTGTGATGACGATGATAAAGAGTTATGCCGCACCGGAAGCAGGCGCAGCGCTGGAGTTGTATGAGTTTGATGCCGGTGAACTGCAAGCGGAAGACGTAGAAGTCACGGTTGATTACTGTGGCGTGTGCCATTCCGACCTGTCGATGATCGATAACGAATGGGGCATGTCGAGCTATCCGCTGGTTGCCGGGCATGAAATCATTGGCCGTGTACACGCACTGGGTGACGCGGCGAAGAACAAAGGATTGAAGGTTGGTCAGCGCGTCGGCATTGGCTGGACAGCACGCAGCTGTGGGCACTGCGATGCCTGTATCAGCGGTAGCCAAACCAACTGTCAGCAAGGTAGCGTGCCGACAATCCTGAATAAAGGCGGTTTTGCCGATAAAATCCGTGCGAACTGGCAGTGGGCTATCCCGCTTCCTGATTCCATTGATATCGAATCGGCGGGTCCGTTGCTGTGCGGCGGCATCACCGTGTTCAAACCGCTGTTAATGCACCATGTCACTGCGACCAGCCGCGTCGGCGTGATCGGTATCGGTGGCCTGGGTCACATCGCGATTAAGCTCCTGCACGCGATGGGCTGTGAAGTCACCGCGTTCAGCTCGAACCCAGCAAAAGAGCAAGAAGTGCTGGCGATGGGTGCCGATAAGGTCGTTAATAGCCGCGATCCGCAGGCGCTGACCGCACTGGCAGGCCAGTTCGATCTCATCATCAATACCGTGAGCGTCGATCTGGAATGGCAACCCTACTTCAACGCGCTCGCCTATAACGGGAAGTTCCATACCGTCGGCGCGGTGATGAAGCCATTCAGCGTTCCGGCCTTCACGCTTATCGCGGGCGACCGCAGCGTTTCTGGTTCATCTACCGGTTCACCGCATGAGCTGCGTTCCCTGATGAAGCTCGCCGCGCGCGCCAACGTGAAACCGCAGACGGAACTGTTCCCAATGTCGAAAATTAACGAAGCCATCCAGCACGTACGTGACGGCAAAGCCCGCTACCGCGTTGTACTGAAAGCCGATTTCTAATCGGTAAAGACGCCTGAGCCATCAGGCGTCTGCTTTTGCAGCATCAGCCCGCCCTACGTCATTCTCTGGAGTACCCACCGGTTGCATAATACTGAATCTATTCAATCTGTTTCATGATAGGATTAAAAGGTGATACAAGAGGAGGTGAGTGATGCCTTTTAAACAATATGATCATGATTTCATTGATAAAAATAAGAAGGCGTCTTATTCCATAAGGCTCGCCCTGTTATCGTCAGCGCTGATCGTTATATTTAATGTCCTATTCTTAAAGCATCGAGATTTTCAGGAGCAGTTGCACAACAATCCTGGGTCTTATACCGATGCGATCGCACTGGTTTTTCTTTTTTTTATCCTATCTTGTACCAGTAAAATATCACTTAACCATACTTCGGCTTTATCCATTCGCCTCGGGCTACACGTATGGATATGCTCTGCCACGTTTGATTTTATGGATGAATTTGTTTATCAGACTAAATTCATTGGATATTACGTTGAGGATTTACTGAGAATTATTGGGATGTTTGGCGTCGGGTTTGGCGTGTATAACCTGATCTATAAAATCAACGATAAGTACATCGAAGCAAAAATACAGTCATTCAGCGATGAACTTACCCAGCTTCCTAATCGTCGATTTTTTATTAATGAATTAAAAAAGCTCGAAGCGAAATCGCCCTATTTATTTATTATCGATATCGATAATTTCAAAGTCATCAATGATAAATATGGACACATAAAAGGCGACGAAGTATTAAGTAAATTCGGCCATATTCTTTCCCGCTTCGATAACAGTGAGGTGGTGGCGACCCGAATCGGGGGCGAAGAGTTTGCGATTATTCTGTATTCCGGAACACAGGATCGGGCAGAGGCGCTGGCAAGAGAAGTATTAAAAAACGCGAGCAAAATCATTATTAAAAACAGGCATCACTTTTCCGTTAGTATTGGTGCCGGCCAAAAACAGCCTCAGGAGCCCACAGAACACTTCATGAAACGCGTGGATGTCGCCCTGTACCAAGCCAAAAACACGGGTAAAGGCAAGGTTGAATGGGCGCTGGAACCGACAGAAAAAACGCTGTAGACCAACGCCACTTATATAAACGGGATAGCACTATCCCGTTTATTTTCTTTTTTTATATTTTAGCTAAGCAGGTCGAGTATTGCCGGGGCACACGAGCTGTTTACTTTTAATATGGTAAACCTCGACATCAGGACGCGTGAAGAAGGCAATTTCCCACGGGTTCTTAGCGACGAATTCATGCCGCACTTTTTCATAGAGCGGATTGTCGCGCGCGATAATAAACGCTTCCCCTTCGATAATGGTGTAGTTCCATTCAATGGTCCGCTCGAAGGTATAATGACTGCGTTCATCCATCGCAAAAAAGCAGTGTGGATTACGTTTGAGCAGCTGAGATTTAAAGGTCTCGGGGAATGTAATCAGGAAGATATCGTTATCCACGGACGACAGGAACGCCAGCACCGTGGTATGCGGCTGTTCGGCGGCCATCGTAATTAATACGCCGACCTTATTGGAGAAATCCTGCTTTTCCATCTGCGGAAAATCGACCATCGGCGTCAGCGGCACCGGTTTTGACGGACGGTTATCTTGCGGAAACTGATAGCCCGGTTCGCGAATATCCAGCACAGGCGTGAAACCATGCAGGAGCTGGCACTCTCGCGGTTCCAGCACGACCCAATCTCCGTCACTGACGACGACGCGCCCTTTGTAAGAAGCACGATAGACCTGAATATTGGCATCAAATTCATCAACCCCGGAGCGGTTATCAAGGTGAATAGTTGCCAGATCGCCAACGGCAAACTCATGCCCGTGTGGGAAAAAAACGCGCAGGCTGTTATCCGCATTGGGATAGACGCCGCAAATATGGATGACCACACCATCCTGCTTATAACCCGCCAGTACACCGAGAGTTTGCTTTCCTAGATAGCTCACGAGACTCATACATCACGCCTTATTCAGATTGGGCTTCAGAGAGGACGCGGCCCAACTTCACTCGGGCCGTTCCAGCAGCGGTTAGGAAACTGAGACATCATTCACGCTAACCGCATCACTTCCTACCTATCAACGGAGAAAGCGCTGAAAACTTTAAGCTGAATACCTGTCTATTTAAAGAAATAAGTATGAGTAACAGCGCTAACCCTCGTTCTCACCGCATTATTTCACCGCCAACATGGTGATTCCCACGCCGACGAGCACCAGACAAAACGCGCCGCGTAGGTAAGCAACCGGCATCTTGTGCGCCAGAGCGACGCCCCAGGACACGCTGAAGATCCCGCCCAGCGCCAGCGGCAGGCCGATACTCCAGTCAACGTTGCCAGCCTGCGAGTAGGAAAGCAGCGCCGCCAGTGCGCCCGGCACCACGAGAATCAGCGCCATGCCCTGTGCCTGCGTTTGAGCAAAGGCAAACAGCGTGACCAGCACAGGCACCACCACCAGCCCACCACCGACGGTAAAAATGCCCGACATAAACCCGCTCGCCACGCCGAGCAGCGGCAGGTATTTGGTCGACAGCACAATGTCCGAGGCATGGTTACGCTGTTTGTTGTACCACTGAAACATGTAGTACGCCGCCAGCACCAGCAGGAAGATGGCAAAGGCATTCTGGAGGTGATGAACATCAATCGACGAGGCAATGTGTGCAGCAAAATAGGCAGATATCGACGCAAACACGCACATGGTCAGCGCAATCCGCGTATCTATGCGGTTACGCTGGCGGTAACGCAAAAAACCGATCAGCACATTGGGCGTAATCATCACCAGCGCCGTTCCCTGCGCCAGATGCTGATCCATACCAAAGAGTATTCCCAACACCGGAATCGCGATCAATCCGCCGCCAATCCCCAGCATACCGCCACAAACCCCCAGCCCTACTCCCAAAAACAAACACAGCAACATATCGCTTAACATCATTAGACTGAACATAACGCAACCAGATAACCCATCGGGCAAAAATAGAGAGAGGACAACGCCATCCTAGGCGCAGAGCCGCGTTTTGATAATCCCTGAATACTCAATGACCCTTTCCTGTCAGGAAAACCATCCGCCGTGCTACATTACAGCGTGACATAAGAAATGTGCCCGCATGCTGCGCGGTATCAATACGCCAGTCATTGGCTCGCTTTCTGCTCTGCTGAGGACGCTAGATACACCATGATTAACCCGACGCACTTTGACCTCCAGTCGCTCCGCATCTTTTTGCAGGTTGCCCAAACCGGCAGCCTGACCAAAGCCGCAGAAAAGTTCCACATCACGCTTTCTGCCCTGAGCAAGCGTATCGCTGAACTGGAGCGTACCGTGGACTGTGCGTTATTCATCCGAATGCCGCGCGGCCTGACGTTAACCCCAGCAGGCAAGGAGTTGGTGAATCACGCGCGTAATGTGTTGAGCAACGTGGAACGTATGGCGAGTGAGATGAATGACTACGCCGTTGGCGTGCGCGGCCACGTACACATGTGGGCGAACACCTCGGCGATTATTCAGTTTCTTCCGCAGGATTTGGCATCATTCCTTCTGGCCCGACCGCTCATTCGTATTAACCTGGAGGAAAAGCTCAGTAAGACCGTAGTAACGGCGCTGGCGATGGGAGAAGCGGATATCGGCATCTTCGCTGACAATGTCGGCTCGCAGGGGGTCGAGAAGATTCCTTATCGTCAGGATAAGCTTGTCGTACTCGTTCCGCCCCAGCACCCGCTTTCCGCGCGACCAGAAGTCAGCTTTAACGAGACACTGGATTACGACTACGTCGGTCTCAATAATGGCAGTTCGTTGCTGAAACAGCTGAAAGATGCCTCGGATGAACTGGGGAGAGTGCTGCGCCTGCGGGTACAGGTCAGCAGCTTTGACGGGATTTGTCGCATGATCGAAGCGGGGCTGGGGATCAGCGTCTTGCCGGAGGGCGCGATTCGCCCTGGAGTGCTCGGCACTGGGTTACGCGCCATCAGCCTCACCGATGAGTGGGCTTCACGACAGCTCTGGCTGGGCGTGAAATCCGGCGCGACATTGCAACCCGAAGTCGCTAATCTGCTGACACACCTGCGGCAATGCGGCGCGTAAAGGTGAAGCGCTACCCTCGGCCCTCTTCACTGCCCGTTTTTTCATAGCCGAGGCGGCCAACAAAGGGTAAACGCAGCGCAGGCGGGTTCATATCCACACCCATGTTTAGCCCCAGAATGTTGGCCTCAATTCCCTCTTCCAGGCCCATCGTGATACCCAGCACGCCTAGCAGCGAAATCTGCACACCGCTTCCCGACGGCGACAGCCCAACCGGTCGCGTGATCGGGCGGTAATCTTTGCCAATGGCATTAGCGGGCATATCCAGCTTGAGCGCGGGCACTTCGCGGCCAATGTGTGCGAGAAACGTATTGCTGTTCGGCCCCGGCCAAGCGTGATAGGTATTCGGCCACGGATAGCTTTTGATCGCGGCCTCAATCTGCGGAATCATGGCTTCCGCTTTATCACCACGGTGCTCCACCAGCAGTTTCGGTTTCGCTCCATACCAATACGCATCCGCCACCGAACGGTTAAGACGGACGACGTTGTCACTCCCCCAGCTCACTACTTCATAGCGGCGATATTGCGTTTCCCCCGCGTTCTTGAAAATGATCCACGGATGTACCGCCACCAGCCCGCGCCAGCCGTAAGTCGGCGCAGCATAAACCTGGACGATAGCAGTCTGGCGAAATTGCACAGGGTTCGGCGCTAAGCCGGAAGAATCACGTTTGGCAGACCACCAACTTTGCCCATTAAACGTTTCGCCGTTACGCGTTGACTGCGCCCAGCTTTGCCAAAAAGACAACAACAGCACACAAATAAACCCAATCCCCAAGAATTTGAGGTACGTCATAGGCCAGATAGCTCACTGAAAAAGAGGGAACGGAATCGATACGCCTGCAGGTGAGAGCCCACAGTGAAAATCGGTCAAAAAATCACGCCACCAGTGTACTGCCAGTTGGCGGTTAGGTTAAGCGCTGGGTGAAATATTGACCTATTTTTACGTTGTGTGGGTAAGCCGACAACCGTCTCAACGCGTGTTATACAACGCTCGTTTTAATGCGGGGCTTGGTTGAAAATAAACCTAAAATAAACGGACCGTCAAAAAATACAGCTCCATTGAATAATAATAAATAAACTAATCATCATACATCGTTATATTTATTTTTATAGCTACCACCTCCCATAAATAAATCACTGACTATAATCAGCAGTAATATTAGTGAACTACCCCTCTGAGAATAAACGTGGAGAAATTAAATGATAAGAAATAATAAGCACCTTAAGTCTACGGTATGCGCACTGTCATTAGCAGCATTAACGCTAGGCTCAGCGGTTTCACTCGCCTGTACGCGGTTCGTTTATAAGGATCCAAATAACCTTGATTACCCCATTACCGCCCGTTCAATGGACTGGGCCGATGATACCGAGACCAACCTCTGGATTTTCCCACGAGAATTAAAGCGTTCTGGTGCCGCAGGCCAGCATTCTCTGGAGTGGACATCAAAATACGGCAGTGTCATTGCCTCTGCTTTCGACAGTAACGCCAATATGGCCTCCACAACCGATGGTGTGAATGAAAAAGGGTTGGCGGCTAACGTACTCTGGCTGGCGGAGTCTAAATATCCTAAAACCGCACCGACGGCACAAAAACCGGGCTTGAGCGTCGCGGCGTGGGCACAATATGTACTAGATAATTTTGCTACCGTCGATGAAGCCGTAAAGGCGCTGCAAGCGGAAAAATTTATACTGGTCACAAAAGAATTACCGCACCAGGATAGAAAGGCAACGCTTCACCTCTCCTTATCCGATTCATCCGGTGACAGCGCAATTATTGAATATATCGACGGCAAGCAGGTCATTCACCATAATAAGGACTATCAGGTGATGACCAACTCTCCGACGTTTGATCAGCAGTTGACGCTGAATGCCTATTGGGATCAGATAGGTGGGAATGTGATGCTGCCGGGAACGAACCGCGCCGCCGATCGCTTTGTTCGCGCCTCATTCTATGTAAAAAATGTTGACCCCAATAAACTCATTGCAGGGGTAGCAGAGAAAAGTAAAATAGAAAAAGATAAAGCGGACTTAGCCGCCGCATTCAGTATCATACGGAATGCATCCGTTCCCTATGGTTATTCCTTGCCGGGTATGCCAAATATTGCCTCAACGCGCTGGCGCACCGTTGTCGACCATAAATCGCTACAATACTTTTTTGAATCTGCCGTATCGCCCAATATTTTTTGGGTCGACTTGAAAGATATCGATTTTGCTCCACGTGGCGGGAAGGCAGCGAAATTAGATCTGGGACCGAACCAAAGCACAATCTATTCTGGTCAAGCCTCAAAACACTTTAAACCAGCAGATCCATTCCCATTCGCAGGGCTGTAAATCGGCCCCCCCCCCCGACATCCTATTTATTCCACAATGATGTTAAAGCGCCATGAACACATGGCGCTTTAACACAGCCATAATAATAAGGACATCGATAGACTATTTACAACGCCTTCGCATGCCCTGCCCATTCGGCATAGAAATGGCTCGAACAGATGCCTGGTTCAATGGCTTTTATCTCTGTTTTGACTAATCCCAGATTAACAAACGGATCGTCGGCCAGAATGTCTTCCATATCCGAAATCTCTACACCATAGGCTAAAATAAACCCACCTGTGCCATCTTCCAGCGGGCCGGCAAAAATAACATTTCCCTTTTTAATATTATCAGCCAGCCATTTTTTGTGTGCGTCAATACTCTTTTCAAGTTCATCTTTCGGGCTGGTGTAATACAGCGTAATGGCATAGAGCATGATTGCTACCTCAATGATTATTGATCGGCTATATACCCGTCATACTTCAAGTTGCATGTGCGTTGGCTGCGTTCAGTCACCCGAATCACTTACTCAAGTAAGCTCATCGGGACTCCTTCGCTTGCCGCCTGCCTGAAACTCGAATTATTTAGGGTATATATATTTAGTCTATGGATGTAATCACAGAATGAATAGAGGACTTCGCATTTTTGATTTCACGATTCTTGATTTCATCTCCTTTTGAAGCGCCTTCCGCGCGGACGAAATGAATATCGGTAATACCAAGAAAGCGGAAAAAGCCCTGAAGATAGCGCTCCTGAAAATCCATATCTAAAAAAGGCGGTGTGGTATAGAAACCACCACGGGAGGAAACCACAATAACCGTTCTTCCCCCAGATAAACCTACCGGACCTTTTTCCGTATATTTAAAGGTCTTGCCGGCCTGCGCTAGCCGATCCAGCCACGATTTCAATTGGCTCGAGACGGAAAAGTTATACATCGGCGCGCCAATGACAATCACGTCATTCGCAAGAAACTCCGTCACCAACGCTTCAGATAATTGGTGTTCCCGCAGCGTTGCCTCATCTGCTGAAGAAGAGGCTATTTGGCGGAAACCTGCGGCAATCGGTCCGGTTAAGTGGCGAATTTCATCTTTAACCACATCCCGATAAGAGACGACAGCCTGCGGATGCTGTTTGACTAATTGCTCCACAACGTCAGCAGAAATCTGTCGGGAAACGGAACCGTTCTCAAGAATACTAGAGTCTATATGTAAAATATTCACAATAACTTCTCCTACATTGAGTTTTAACGCTCACTTATTTAACTGCTTTAGCCGCGCTATCAATAAAATCCGCGACAGCTTCCGGGTGTGACACCAGAGACATATGGCTGGACGAAATAGCTCGCGTCTTTGCACCGATATGGCTCGCGATGGCTTTCTGAATCGATGGATTTAATGCCTTGTCCTTCTCCGTCAACAAATACCAGGTTGGTTTATTTTTCCACGCCGCCTGCTGAACTCGATCGCCAAAGGCTTTTGCGGCAATCGGCTGTTGCACCGCAGCCAGCGCCTGTGCTTTCTTCAGTGGGACATCCCCCGCCATCACCTCACGGTACTGTTCAGGGTTATCCAGCCAAATCAGGCCATTGGAATCGGGTGCCATGCCTTCCATCGGCGCTTTCAGGCGCTGCAATAAATCAGAGACAGATTCCCCGCTGTCTGGCACCAGCGCCGACAAATAGACAATGCCGCGAACCTTGGGATCATTGCCGGCCTGCGTCACAACGGCCCCGCCCCACGAATGCCCAACCAGCAGCACATCGCCCTGCAGCCTTTGCAGTACGCGATCCGTCGCTTCAACGTCATCCGCTAAAGAGGTCAGCGGGTTTTGCACCGCGGTTACGTGGTATCCCATTTCCTGTAGTCGGGCCGTGACGGCAGACCAACTAGAGCCATCGGCAAAGGCGCCGTGAACTAAGACGATATTGTTAATTTTTGCCGCCTCCGCAACATTGTGAACGCTGGCAGACAGCACCAGCCCTAACGCGATAGCCAGATGGCCGAGCCATTTAATGCGGTAATGCGTCATATGCTTTCCTCTGAAAGAGTGATTCGGCTGCCGGTTTCCCCCGATGCGTTTCATCAGGGATAGCGAATGGTTGAATTTTAATCGTGGTTGATGCTTGCGGTAAGATGGCAAACTTGACATTGTTCATGCAAAATTCGCCAAATAGAGTCTGACGGGAAAAATCACTATGCACATCTCCATTCTGGCGCTGCCGGGCAGTATGCAATCAGCCATTTCCGGGCTTTCCGATATCTTCTGGATGGTGAACCAAACGCTGATTACACAGCCTGACAGCATTTCTTCCCCAGCCTCACCGCTGTCTTTTGAAACGTCGATTGTCAGTGCGGACGGCAAACCCGTGCGTGATGCTCAGGGCAGGCTGATTCACGTAGACAGCTCGTTTGACGCGGTGGGCAAATCGGATGTCGTGCTGGCGACCGGAATGATGCTCGGGCCCGATAAATTACCGATGTCGATGTCATCCATTAATGAATCCGCGCTGTGGCTCAGAGAGCAATATCGACAGGGCTCGCTGATAGGCGGTGCCTGTGCGGGGGGCTTCATTCTGGCCGAAGCCGGGCTGCTGGATGGCCGGTTTTGCACCACGACATGGTGGCTCTACCACACGTTTAAGCAGAAATACCCGAAGGCAAAACCGGTATGGGGCAAAGCGCTGGAAGAACAAGATGGCATCATTACCACCGGCGGGCCGCTGTCCTGGGTCGAGCTTGCTCTGCATATTATCCGCCGCAGTGGCGGGCCTAAGATCGCAAAATTGGCAGCGGATATCGCCGTGGCGGATAGTCAGCCGCTCTCCCAACGTATTTACGCTCCACAGGGGTTCATTAACACCGTACACCCCCTGCTGCTGCGCGCCGAACAACTCATCCGCTACGAGAACCCGTCAATCACCGCAGAAGAATTAGCGCGCGCCCTGAATTTCAGCGACCGGACGCTGCACCGCAAGCTCAAAGAACTCACGGCGGAAAGCCCGAAAAATTTTATTACCCGCGTCAGAATTGAAATGGCCTGCCTGCTGCTTGAAAACCCGGTGACCAATATCAAGCAAGTCGCCGCCGAATGCGGTTACAGTGAAGACACTGCGTTCAGACGTGCCTTTTCCCAGCAGATGGAGATGACGCCGACCCAGTTCAGAAAATGGGCGCTGTTGAGGAATAATAAACCGAGCGCGTTGGATAATGAGGACGGTGATTAAGGCGATGGCTCTGAAAAACACGACTTACGGTAACCCCCCGCCTTGATCGACACCTTTGCTACACGTTGCTATTCACTCAGGGAATGCATTAAGGACATAAAAGTGATGATAAGGAAAACCGTTATTGCCACGCTGATCGGCCTGTCGGCGGCATCCATCAGTCAGGCAAATGACAAGGTAGATACGCTCTACGAACGCCTCACGCAGCAGGATGCTGCTGCATTAACCGCGTTGACGACATTAGCGAAAGACAACGACCCGCAGGCATTGAGCACGCTGGGGTTCATCTATGAATACGGCATCACCGTCCCGCAAAACACCACGCAAGCACTCCAGTATTATCAGCAGGCCTGCGAAATAGACGGCAATTTTGGCTGCTACAACGTCTGGTATTTTTATCAATACGGCAAAGGTGTGGCGCAGGATAAAGCACGCGCTAAACAGTTCGCAGAAAAAATGAATCGAACCGATCTAAAAATGGGTGCTGAAGTCATAAACACAATCACCCGCTCTATTTATAATGCTAAAGCCGCTGCGGAACGCAATATATCGGATCGCCCCCGCTTGATTCAGGCAGTAAAAAGATACTTAAGCAGCAGCGATGATGAAACCCAGCGCTTCTTCAGCCGTATCGGTTTTAGCCAGCAGGATATTCTGCGGCTAGCCATAGCTTGGGCAAAGGATGGCGATCCAGAAATGAATTTCCTTGTCGGCCATCTCTATAACTTTGGCTATGGCGATATTGAAAATAAAAATGTCGAAGCCCTGAAATGGTTCCGTGTCGCGGCAGAAGGCGGTCAGCGGGATGCCCAGAATATACTCGGTCTGGCGTACGAAGAAGGAAGATGGGGCGTTAACATTGACGGAGATGAAGCGCTTAAATGGTATGAGCGTGCAGCCAGCCAAGGCGATAACACTGCGCAAATGAATCTGGGGAAGATGTATTACACTGGCTTACGAGTCAGAACCGACTACCAAAAAGCCTATTCACTGTTCGAACGGACTTATAAAAATAACGTTCGTAATGCCGGAAACTATTTATCCCAGATGTATTACAACGGGCAGTATGTTGAAGCAAATTGCCATCAAGCCAAAAAATATTACGAAGAAACGGCCAGAACACCAGACGATAATTATTTTCGTCAGTGTGAGAAAGATAAACAAGAGAGAAAGGCAACGCGCAGTGAATTACCGATCTTAACGTTAAAGCATGAATCAATCTTCCTCGGCGGAAAGGACACCCCGTATCAATGCGAGCTTAATTTCTCTATCAATACGAATAAATTAGGCGAAGTCGCTAATTTTCGCGCCACGCTGCAACTCAGAAACAGCGAGGGTGCATCCACCGAACAGACGCTCGCTTTTCCTGTGTTTGGGGCAAATAGTCTTGATGCCGAAACGATTGGAGAGCAATACATCGTGTCCCGGAAGTCTGCACTCATACCGATGTACCAATCCGGCTTTTGCCAGTTCAGCGATCTGAAATTTCAGGTCACCTCCGCGACCGCCACGATTAACGGCAAGGAAGTGGATGTGCTTAAGGCAGGGATTTTGAAGCAACAGGAAAAGCGTTAACACTCACGTGTGACTGCGTGATTCTCCATACTGATAGCCCAGAGATCTGGGCTATTTAACCTTTCAGCGCATTCGCCGACGTGGCTACTGTTAGTTCTCACATACAGAGAGGACATTAGACAGAAAAATCCTCTACATCTCATGCATGATGTGAATATAATATTGTATGGATAACAGAGATCGTAAAGAAAATGGAAACAAACAATAAAGAATTCATTATTCATCGGACGTTAACACAAAACGACTATGAAAAGAGTATTAAGTCGATATCTAGTTGGAATGAAAAGAGACAGAGTTATAAGCACAGGGTAATTAATTCCCTGTCAATGCTTTCATTTGCTTTGTTACTTTTGTCGCTATTTATATTACTGGCGATCATTTTCTTATCCAGCGAACGTGAAACTCATCCACTCATAAAGTTATTTTCTTACCTTACGGCTTCACTAGTCGTACTTTATATTTTACTTTCATTACTCACCAGGAAAATAAAAAGCTATCCTTCAGGGGTGTTTCCAACAAAGGTAAAAATAACGATAAACAATGATGGTATCTACGGAGAAACGGAAAGCTCATACAGTCTCTATAAATGGCATGCGATTTCTCACCTTAATAAAATCGATAATAATTTATTTTTACTTGTTGATAATATAATTGCTATCCCTATTTCGCTTCGTGATTTTTCTGATAAACAAGAAGCTGAGTCACTCATTCTTTTTATTGAAGAAAGAATGGGCGGCCCAAAAGCGACATCATAGCAGTACTCTCAGCATGACTCTGTCATGTGGCAGAGTCATGTAAACAAAGCACCGTCATTCGATGGCGCTTTCTCGCTTATTTCCCCTACTCCCTGCCCTCATTTCACGCCTGAATAACGCGACGGCCAAATCTCTTCCGGCCTTTTCCCCATCGCTTCAGCAATCAGCCGTTCGCCTTTCGGCCAATGTCTGGTGAGCGCATTCGCCAACGTAGATGACGCCTGCCCCGCCGCTCTGGAAACCGCCGCCAGCGTCGTCCCTTTCTTCCGTAATCCCGCGATGATATCCGCCGGATGCCAGTCAGTGTGATTCATTCCATTTCCCTCCACCTATCAAAAACCCTTTTTGATTTCCGTGTGGGTAGGATCGCGTTTTGTGATGAATAAAACCACGGACGATGAGTCACATCTTTAAAGCGTGAGTTTATGACTCGCTAAAGCGCTATCGCGTTTTAGGGGAAGCGTGGGATGAAGTTCCCGCAGGCAGATCTGCATGTATAAGGAAGTAAAGCAGTATGAGTCACTTCACACAACATGGGTATAATTGAGCTTACCTAGCTGTTCGATATTGGTAGATACAACGTCAACGCTTCGCTAGCTGTTTGTCGGAAACCGTATTCCTCATAAAACGCAGCAGCCCGTGCATCTTTCGCATCAACAACCAGCACTCGCACCCCCATCGTATTACGCACAGATAACGCCATATTCACAGCATGTCCAAGCAAAAGTTGTCCGTAACCTTTCTTCTGTTCAGCAGTCGATACCGCCAAACGCCCCATACGCATAGCAGGCACCGGATATCCAGGCAGTCGCTTACGGTCATTTTCACTGAGCTCGTGCAAATATAAGTGTGCTGCGGACAATGAGCAGTAGCCCAGAATACAGGTAGGCTGCGACTCATCGAGCAGGATATGAGTCGTAGCGATTCCATCACGCTGATGTTGCGAGGCTCGCTTTTGTAGATAATCATCAAGAGCCAAAACACCACAAGAAAAACTTGAACGGTCATGGCGGTGGCCGTCCAGCAATGAAAATATCAGAGCCATAGATTAGCGTTTCATCAAATTGGCAGCTTCTTCCATCGCTTTATGCAAACGATCATTAGGCAGAAACGGCTGATTCAACGCAGCCAAGAAACGGCGAGATTCTTGCTCAGAAAGCGTAACAGCGGTATCTGCGGCAATGGCGGTATCCGCTTCACGCAACACCGCATCACGCACAAATGCAGAAACAGCTATACCACGTAATGCGGCAGCCTTAGTGATGCGTTCTTTATCGTGAGCATTCAACCGAAGATCTAAACGAGCAGTAGTAGTCATAGTGACCTCCTTTTGTACGTAATTTTACCGTACATAAAAAGATTGCGCCACCGTTTGTGGTTGGATAATTTGTCACCACTTAAATCTGTCTAATCCCGAAACACCAATCCAATGAAACTACTTTGCAACGTTGTCGTTTCTTACCGAAATCACCAGAGCCGCAGGCGTTCGACTTATACCCAATACTCACAATAATTAAAAATATCAGTCGCTCAACCACGTAGAAAGATTTCGTCAGATGTAAAAAAACCCGCAGTTACGCGGGTTTTTGCTGTTTAGCACAACGCTATTTCAGACGCAGGTTTATTCCCACTCCATTACCAATAGAACAATAAATAAATTATAAAACAATACGTTGAAGAAAAACCCAATCAAAAAACCATGAAAAATGCCATGCATCGTAAAAACGCTCAAGATGTCGGATTAGCCTCTTCAGATGACCAACTCACCCGCATTACCATCACAAACATCCAGCTCAACTAGGAGGCCTAGGGCGGCTTTTACAAAGCATCTTTCGCCAAGAGCTGCATGTTGAAACGCCCCCCCAGACACGCCAAACACCATTTCTGTGTTCACGACAGCAGCAGTCACAGCATTTCCACCGGTGATACTTTTGGCATTTCCTACAAGGTGTTTGACTCGCCTGCGGGCGAAAACCTGTTGTTTGTCACCACCACACCGGTGCACTTAGACCCACTCGCCATTCGTGCTGGCATCGAACAGCTGGTCGCGCTTGAACCCAGGTTTATGTACCTGACCCACTACGGGCCGGTGCAGCCGACGGCCGCGAATGTCCGGCAGTTACTGGAATCACTGGATGCCTTTGTCGCTATCGCCGAACAACACGCCAGCCCGCTTGAAGGTCGTCACCAGCGCATTGCCGAAGCCATGCTCGACTGGCTGACAACACAACTGGCGACCATCAACCCGGCGGCAGACCTGCAACAGGCCCGCGCCTGGCTGGCAACAGATGCCGACCTCAACACCCAGGGGCTGGAAGTCTGGCTGGACAAATCCAAGTCACTCTGAATCTATTAAAGTCCCGAAAAAGCTGCTGTCCGGGTAACCAAGAACTCTGATAGCAGCATTTTCATCAATAATGACTTCGACCTCGTTAGCGTCTTCTGGCGGCTCCAGAGGAATTCTGCCCCCGCCAGGTAAATTAATTCCTGATTTGACGAGCCCCTCCAACGAAGATTCGTATTCCTTAAAGAAGAAGAGTAGCGACCGGTTATCATCAAGTCACAATGTTCTCTGAGCAACGCCCAATCCTTGCGTTTTACTAGCTCACTATACGTAAAACCGGTATATAAAACCGTCGAGCAGCCCGAGGAGCGCCTGATAGAACTTAATAACCAACGTGTGTTTGGTGCCTGTTGTAGAGGCTCACCTCCAAGTAGGGTTATGCCATCAATATCCCTGTATTGAAGAATGTCATCCAATAATTGCTCCCGATGTATCAATTGTTCAGGCTCAAATGACCACATCTGCTGATTCCAGCATCCTTCACAAGCTAACGAACAACCCTGGAGCCAAATAACGTAACGTTTACCAGGGCCATATATATGGCTTTCTGGTTCAATATGCGCAACGTTGAAGTACTCACCATAGTCCTGTCGCACAGCTACACCATACGGGTCAGTACCAGCTGAATCTGGCCTTTACTATTGGTGGTTTCCTTAACGGAGTAGCCCTAGGATTTGGCCATTGGCAATGGCTTACTGGCGAGTAGTTTCAACCCTGGCTTTACGTTCTTCCTCAAGGCGGATTCGTTCCTGCTCAGCCAGTTTTTCCAAATGCTTTTCATAAGCAGATTCGTAAGCACCACTCACATCAGTCAGAAATCTGGAAACCTTGATATAACCCTTTTCTGAAAAGCGATCGACGGTACGACCTGCATACTCATCTGAATCATGCATCATTACCCAACGATCTCGCTCAAACCGAAATAGCTGGCAGCCGTTGTATATCACTACGATTCGTTAGAATATCCCCAATCTGAAGTCGATTGCGCTGAACAAGATCAACATCACTTGAAGTGACTCTTTGTGGTTCAGCCCCAACTGCTGTCAGAGCCTCCATCAGCACTTCTTCAATCACAAATGGCGTAGCGGTTTTGATTACAGCACTCATCAGGATTTCCCCCTGAGCGACTGAACCCGAGCCGTTTGTTGAGGCTGCTGATGATATTCATCGGTCTTCTTGACGCTGCTGACGACACCTTCCAGATTGAGTAATTCATCCAACGCCTCCAGACAGCTTTCGCCCTTGAATCCGCTGGTTTTGGCGCTAATGGCTCCGTCGTCATCAATCGTCAGGGTAATTTTCTGTTGAGGCATTGGCGGACTCCTTGTCGCATACAATTTTTGCGTTCAAACATTCAGCATCCTGTCTGGCCTGATTAATCTGATCAGTATCAAATACCACCAGATAACGATTCTGCTGATATTTACGCAGTTCCGTTCCTTCTGCTGGCAGCTCTTCTGATGGCCACAGGAATTGGTTTTCAGCAGCTGTATTACCTTTCAGACCGAGCTGTTTGGCAAAGGCATCAGATGCTTGTTTCGGCTGATATACAAACGATGAACCGTGTTCATTCAGTGCTTTTTCTGCTCGCTCCTGTTCAGATCTGCTGTTATCCAGTGCTTTTTGAGCCTCCTGGATATCACGCTCGATTTTCTTCACCCCCTGTTCATGATCAGCCAAGCAGCGCTCAAAAGCGCTGTAATGCTTTTTCCAGGGGTTCTCTTTAATGGATGTTTTCCAATTGTTAGCCTGACCCACATCCATCGACTGCAGAGCTTCTCGTCTGGCTTTTATACAGGCCTGGCGAGCCTGTTGTGTTAATTCTTCACGTCTGGCTTTGGTTTGTTGAATAGCCTCCTGTCGAGCCTGCTTTTCCGGCTCAACAGCGTCTTTTGGTGCCGCCTGAGGTATTTCAGGCAAAGCTTCTGCAAAAAACTGTTCAGGTTGGATGTCGTTGACTTCGATGTCATTCAGCTGCTGATCTGTCAGCCTTTCGGCAGCCGAGATCCAGCTAGCTCTGAATTTTTGCCCAACCTGAAAAGTGGCCTCGGTTTTGTTCTTTTTCAGCTGTTCGAGAGCTGACACCCCCTGTTGGGACAAGTCGCTCTTTTTCATCTGTTCGGCTTTCAGACTGTCACGCTGCAGTTCCCAGCGCTGGTTTTGCTCGGCTTTATCCAACTCCTGATCAGTGTCGGAACCACGCTTGCGAATTTTATCCTGCAAGGACTCTAATTGCTGGCGATGCAGCTCTCGCTCTGTCGGTGTAGCCTTGGTGACAGACCAATTCTTAAGGGTGTCTATTTCCAGATTCAGGGATTTCACCGATTGTCCCTGCCCGAGTAAGACCCCCTTGATAAAGCCTCTTAACTTGTCAGCGATACTTGCTTGCTGTTGGTCGATTTTGGACTGGGCATTAGTGAGCACTTCAAGGCGTTGCTGCCAATCCTGTTCTGAGTTCCCCCAGGCCTGATACAAGGCATCCGGCTTTGCAGACTCAGGGCAGTAGGGCGGGTGCACCACCACGTCATAATCAATAAAGTGGGCCAGTTGGCTACGTTGCCAGGCAGTCACCCTAGATGCCAGCTGTTCGGCTTCATCATTCAGGAAGCTGTCAATGTCCTGAGTGTTGATATCCTCAAGTTCAATTGCGCGAACCTTTGCAACCGCACATTCCTGCTCAGGTTGGTCTGCGAAACGAAGCGATTGCTGATCAACGTATTCACGAATCGAAGAATCGCCTCGATACTGCCATGCAGCTTCTTCAAATGCCTGGTCGTATGCTTGACCAAGTTTCTGACTTTGCTGTGCTGATAATTTCAAACACCAATTGGCCGCAGAGAAATCCGTTTGGTCTGGCAACAACCAGTTTCCGTCCTTTGATAGCAATAAAGACGGAATCAGGTTATCACTGAGTGCAACGCCTGTACGAGCCTGCTCTTTTATCTCACGGGACTGCGTTCCCAACAGCAGCCGCCAGCCATCGCCGGTAGCACCGAAACCAGAATGAGAGGCTGCTTGCAGGTGTTCCAGCGTATCGCCCAGGCAATCGCGTAAGGTGCCACATAGATGATGAGAATGGTTGGTAACAACCGCGCCATCCGGATGCTGCACGATAGATTGTTGCTGGTTCTGTCGCAAGTATTCCTCGTTGCTCTGCTCCCAGAACAGTTTGCAGTAACTGCGGAAACTGTCATCAATCTGCTGACGTTCCAGTTGGATTCCCCAGGCGGATTTATCAGCAGATACCAGAGGCTGACCCGACATCAACATCAGCCCTTGTGCCCGAGTGGTGGTGTGATCCACCAGTATCAGAACACCTTGCGGGCTCACACCTGTGCGAATCAGGCAACGACCAGACAGAGTATCAATCGCCACCTTGTTGGCATTTTTGTCGCCCAGCAGCAGATAAATACGAACACCTTTTTCAGCCTGTTCTCTGATGGCCGAAATCAACGATTCGTCTTTTAGTTGCTTACAGGAAATCAGCAGGGTAAGACTAGAACAACTGACGTATTCAGCAATTACGTTTCCAGCATCGAACGAATCTAATGAGTCGCTGAAGTCAACATCAGACGCTTGCCTGCTAAACAAAGCAGGCAGGTACTCATTCTGATAATCGATTCGAAATTGTTCCTGACGAGGTACGATCCGTGCCATCAGAGAGCCTCCGCTGCGATATTATTAATTTGGTCTTGCAAGTATCGAGGCAGTTCTCCCACCTCTTTGGGCGTAAAGGTCGGTGAGCCATCAACACTGAATTGCTCGCCATTCTCGCGAATAAAGTCCAGCCCGCTGCTGCATTCCCAGCACCAGATATGCTCCTTACCAATCAGAATCCAGTAGCGACCGTGGTTATCGTTTTGCTTTTGCAGGATTTTCCGCGACCAGTTGTCTGGCAGCTCTGCCTCATTTCCTTTCTGCTTATCCAGAGTTAGCAGCAAGCCTTCAGCATCAGCAAGACACGCAGCTACATAGCTCAGGTTGCGGCTTTGACGTGAGGTATGTACATAGCGATCTGAATAGATGAAGTGTTCGATGTATTCGCCACCTGTCAGCTGTTGCAGTAACTCACCAAGATCAAGTAGATCAATATTTACCAAGCTGATTGGCATCCGCAACTTGCGGCTTCTGGACGGAGTGAGATCCGCCATCGCCGCTATATGCCAATAAGCCTGCATCTGGCTTTCGCGTGAAAGCTCTGACAACAAGGATTGCTGTTCTTTAAGCGGAAGTTCAAAATCATTCAAGGCTGGATGGTCCAGCCATTCCGACTGTTTTTTACGAGCCTCTGCCGATGAGTGGTATTTCCTGCTGTAGAAGTCTTCCAACCAGAAACGCTGCCATTTCTCGGCATCCAACTGGTCGACTGGTTGAATGGGAATATGCTTGGCCTGAACAGACTGAAACTGCCCTATAGAGGTTGTCAGACCCGAGCGATCAAAACTGCCGATCTGTAATTTCTGGACAGCTGATGGATAACGCTGAATCTGTTCAAGCTGAGTTTCCATACGACGGTTATCAGGCAGCCAGTTGCCGTCGAATTCTCCAGCGATAGCGGCCATAACATCGTTCAGGCGATCACCAAAATCATAGATGGAAATATCCAGAGCTTCTGGGCGTGAGCTGGTTTTATTCTGATTGAATTGCAACATATCCAGTTGGCCTTTCAGGCTGAGCTGCGATGCTGAAAAGCCCAGTGTCCATTCAAGCTGAATCTCTGCTGATTTTTCGAGCGAGCAAATAACTTCGGGTTCAAGCGATGCCATTTGCAGACTGATGTTCTTCAATTCGGTCTTGTTGTGATCGACAAAGGACTCTTCCAGAACACTCAGGTGCAAGGAATGCTCAACACGAAATTCCGATCGAGCTGCATCCTGCCCTTTTTTCCAGCTTTGAATATTAGGATCAAAAAATGCCGTATCACGCTGCATCATGATCGGGCGAGCGCCCAGCAACGGATCATTATCTGTGTACCAGATATGGTAAAGACCGCGCTCTTTGGCTTCGAACAGGCCGCTATCTATAACTTGCTGGCCTTTATCCGAGATGCCTGATTCATCCCACAGCGCTTCCCGTTTTAGATACACCTTCAGTCGAGAAGGAACATCGGCAGGATTGTTCTGAACACCCTTTAACAAGGACACCAGATCGGGGCGCTTCCGCAAAAACGTACATCTGGCGATGATGGGAAAGCGTTTCAGTTGAACGGCTCTGCTGAGCGTTAAGGCTAGCGAGCCTGCTTTACTATCAGCATGTTTGCCAGGACTGGATTGATTAGCAGCCTCTCCTGGAGCATTCCCTTTATGTTCCGCTAACGACTTCATTCTGTTGTTTTTATTGCCACTCATTAATGAGACTTCCCTTTCTTACCTGCATGATGGTGCGACTGTTTTGGGCTACTTGCAGTCGAAGCACAGCAGGATTCTGCGAGTTTCTTTAGCTCCAGCGTACGGGAACGCTGAGAGAAATATTCATGATGCCCAACAATCACTAACTGATAGCGGGCACGGGTAATGGAGACGTTAAGGCGGTTAGGTGAGTCCATAAAGCCATCACGATGGGTATTCACCATCGACAAGAACACCACATCCGCTTCCTGACCCTGAAAGTAATCCACCGTCGCCAACTTGATCGATATGCCTTTGAAATTAAACCGTGCATAACGATTGGCATTACCCGGCAGCTTTTGAAGGGCTTCCCGCAGGGCTTTTTCCTGACCTTTGTAGAAGGTCAAAATCGCAACATCAAAGGCTTCGCCTTTTTTGTTTTTGCTTTTTCCTTCTGCCCAATCACAAAACGCTTCAAGCTCAGTTATCAGAGCCTGCGTTTCTTGTTTATTGCTATTGCCCCAGGTTTCTCCCCGAACATCCAGCCAGATATTACGAGACTTATACCTTGTGTATTGCCATACTTGGTCAGAAGACGTTTTACCGCCATCCTTCAAAACACCTTGTGGGTAAAATTGCTGTCGAGGGAATGCCGATATATCCGGATGCATCCGATGTTGATAGGTCAGCGTCGTATAGCGTTGGGACTTCTCAGAAGCATCAAACCCCTGATTCAAGGTCGTTGGATCGTCGCTCTTGCGTTTGACCAGTCCATCCCCGATAGGGCCTCCAGAATCGACGGAAAAGCAATATTTTTGAGTACATGAATTCGGCCATCAGCTGGTACTGACTTGGGGAAAAGCCGTTCCAGAGTATCTTCCAGATAACCGGTTTTCTGCTTCTGGTTGGCGGATAACCGCAGCCAGTACTCGCGCTCCAGACGCCAACAAACCTCTTCCGACCATTTGGTGCTGTCGA
The DNA here is from genome assembly GCF_002307355.1 of Pectobacterium polaris. Lineage (NCBI taxonomy): Bacteria > Pseudomonadati > Pseudomonadota > Gammaproteobacteria > Enterobacterales > Pectobacteriaceae > Pectobacterium > Pectobacterium polaris. The sequence continues at coordinate 4,583,121 of NZ_CP017481.1, forward strand.
TCCGGTCGAGTAGTTCCTTATGAACCTGCACGGTATCCTTGTATTCAGAGGTTTTAACTTTGAACGACTCACAGCCAGTTCCCGAAACCTCATGCTGCGCCGCTTGGGACGTGCGGCACCAATCGGGATGCAGAATCAACATATCGTCCGGAATCCAGCCCGTCAGTTCGCCCAGACAACCTTCTTCGACAAAACATAAACGGTGGCGATACAGCTGATCCGGCTTCTGCTGGATCTGTTTCAGCCCAAGCTGATGGCTATCTGCATCACGTTCTGCGTTTGCCGTTACGACCAACAGGTTATCCAGGCCCTTGGCAAGTTTTAGCATCGAAGTACGTGTTCGAATTTCTTCAACCAATGCACTTGCAACGTCACGGGTAACAGGCACCAACACTGGCTGGGAATAGGGATTCTGATGGTCACCTCGCAGCTCCTCCAGCAGGAAGCAGGCTTGCTGGACTGCAGCAGGAAGGTTCTGACCGGGTATTTTACCTTTTGGTGGAACCAGCATCAGATTATCGAGGTTGGCGACGATCTGCTCACGATCAGTGAACGGCGATAGCTGACGCACGTCGCCTACCAATACCCAGTGTTTGGCGAAGCGGGCAGGCACCAGGAATTCCTGAAAAGTGGTTTTACTGCACTCGTCGATGATCATCACATCAAACGGTGGCTCGCCGGTATCCAGCGACACCTCGCGATCATTGAACAGTCTCAGAATGCCGATGGTAGTACCGCAAACCAGATTGGAAGAATCTACCATCAGCTGCTTGCTGAGCTGATCACACCCGTGGATTTTCTGAAGACCGCTGAGCATATTATCGAACTGGAATTCTTCAACACCGATGGCATTGTTTTCATCACCGATACGCAAGGGAAAGATCTGTGCGGACAGCAATGAATTTTCCTTGACACGTTCCAGCACATTGTTGATCGCGGCATGCGTAGAAGCCGATAGCAGAACACGCTTACCCTGCAGCACCAGCTGCATGATCAGTTCAAGAATGGTGGTGGTTTTACCTGTACCCGGCGGGCCATCCAAAATGGTGAAATCTTCGTTAGCCAGGGCTTTGGTAACAAACTCACGCTGACGATCACAGCCATCGAAGTTTGGGTCTGTCAGTACTTTCCACTCGGATTCAACGATTCGTACAGGTTGGACGTCTGGCCAACGAGTTTGCTCACGCTTTTGCAACATCTGAATCAGAGGCCAGTGGCCTGCTGAAGGGCGATTCATCAACTGATTGATGGCATCCTTCTGGCGTTTGAGCTGGCTGGTGTCTACGCTGACACGAATCTCAGTCGTTTTTCCCTGTTGGGATGGATATTCGCTGTTCCAGTTTTTCTTGCCTTTGATATTTCTGGCCAGCAGGAGCTGGCGCTCTTCTTGACGTGCTTTAAGCACACGAAAACCGTCATCAAATTTTCGTTCAGTCGAGTCTAGAATCTTGATGTTTTGGTTATCACCAAAGAAGTAATCCAGATCGGATCTACCGGTATCTTCGCCACCTTCTTTCTCGATCAGCTGAATCCATTTTTCTTCGACACGCGCTGATTCCACTTCCCAAACGAGAGCTGAAAATGCGGAGCAGGTAAGAGAGTCGGTATCATTGAATTCTTGGTTAGTACGGCTTTCTAGTATCAGACTTTGTGACTTTTTGTTGTCTTCTACATGCAACTCCCAGTGATCACTGTGCAGGGGCTGGCCTCGGTATTGAAAATGACCGCAACCCAGTTTCGCCAGTTCTTTATTGGTGACATCTTCCAGCCTGTGTCCATCCAGTTGAGGCCGCGACTCTGAAAATAGCAGCCAACCATTGCCTTCTGATTTGGCTTGCCATTGTTTAAGACGGGATTCGTCCAACCCTTTAATCAGGGTGAAAGGCGTGTCTTGCCCGTCAACGGACAGAGTGCTGTTGGGTCTCACATGGCCTTGCAGAATCAGACGAGCGTCAATCTGCTTCGTCACCGTACATGGCTGGCCGTCGATATAAACCGACTTTAACTGGTCAAGCTGACGGGCCAATGGACGCAGTTCTAGCTGATAACCGCTCCATGATATTGGGTCGTCATCTAATTTAAGCTCAGGTAAGTACAGCTGATAATCCGAGGCGCTATAACCACCGTCGGGTATATCCGTCTCTCGTCGTCCTTTGCCTTTGCCTTGTCGAATGGGGTCGTCCTCATCCGGGTCAAAATCAGCATCGGGTAGCTCTCCATCAACGGTGAGAATTTCAAACCAGCCTTGCTTACCAGCCACAACTTCAATTTCGTTCACCGGCAACAGTTGCCAGATCCGTTTGTCAGGCTTGAGCTGATAGCGCTTGTTGGCGACAGGCTTCCATTCGCAGCTGACTTCCTTGTTCTCTAGTGCCTTGATGCTGCTATTCAGGTAATGCATAAACGGCATCAGGACACTATTGGTCTGGCTGTCCAGTGTGTCTGCCTTGAAGCCTTGCTGTTCAAGGGCAGTAAAAAACGGGTTTTCCATAACAAACGGTCCTGGTTATTTTTTGACGAACGGGTTTTCGCCTTCCTGTTTGAGACGGGGCTTTTTACTGCTGGAAAGCTCCAGAGCTTCTGGCTCGGTAGAGCTGGCAGCCACAGCGCGCCCCTTGGCCCAGCCACGGGTATCCTGAATCATTTCCGCCATGGACAGTGGCGAGGTGGCCTGAATGGCCTTGAGGATATCGTCCTTTTTTAACTGGTGGCCTTCGTCAAAAGCCAGAAACATGGCTTCCTTAACGGCTTCTTCTAGTTCAGCACCAGTAAAGCCCTTGCTGGCAATCGCGAGTTCATCCAGTTCCTTAGAAGAGAAATCATCCAGCCGATTTCGGCGTTTCAGATGAATAGAGATAATGTCTTTGCGATCCTGCTGCACCGGCAGATCGACAAAGAATATTTCATCGACACGACCTTTCCGTAGCAACTCTGGTGGTAATTGGGCGATATGGTTGGCAGTCGCGACCACAAACACCGGTTTTTCCTTTTCCTGCATCCAGGTCAGGAAGGTACCCAGCACCCGAGACGTAGTGCCGCCATCGCTTGCACCGGAGCTCTGCATGCCTGACAGGCCTTTTTCGATTTCATCAACCCAGAGAATACTGGGCGCCAGTGCTTCGGCAGTTTGTAGTGCCGAACGGATGTTAGCCTCCGACTGCCCCACAATACCGCCGTAGATTTTGCCCATGTCCAGACGCAACAACGGCAACTGCCAGGCATTGGCCACTGCCTTTGCTGCAAGACTTTTGCCCGTACCCGGCAAACCCAGCAGCAACACCCTTCCTGGGGTTTCCAGACCAAATTCACGAGCATGTTCGGTAAACGACTGACGACGGCGGTTCAGCCAGGACTTGAGGTTGTCCAGGCCGCCAATATCGTCGAGCGTGGCTTTCGGATGAAAGTATTCCAGATGTCCGCTCTTGCGAATCACCTGCTCCTTTTCTTTGACGATAAACGGGATTTCAGATTCGGTCAGGCGCTTGAACTGGCAAGCAGCCTTTGAGAAAGCCAGTTGTGCCTCACTGGTGGACAGACCCAGCGCAGACTCGATCAGAGCGGATGACTCCTGATAATCCCTGTCATCCAATTCATACCGCTGCTTGGCCTGAAGCATAAGAGTTTTCAGATCATCGGCATCCGGCAATGGCATTTCCATCACCTGCACCTCTTTCTCCAACTCTGCAGGCAGCAGCGGAGCAGGCTGGGAGAGCACAACAGTGACGTTATTGATTTCACGGCTGGCAACGGCAATTGCAAACGCTCGCAAGCGGCTGGTCAGGGTGTGCTCATTTAGGAAATGATGGAAGTCTTCCAGAAGCAGGATGAATTCAGATTGGTCTTGCGAAGATTCAACCAGCCACTCCAGAGCTTCCTGAGGCTGTTCACCGTCATCCTCCAATTCCCAGGAATCGTCTTCGAAATCGTATTTTCTCAAGCCCTGCGGCATGTTCCATACGTAGAGGTCTCTGTTCAGGTCTGTGGCTGCCTGAATGCAGCAAGCCCGAATACGCAAGGTTTCGTGACTGATGATTTGAATAACCGGTGCCGCTGCTTCCGTATTTAGCGTGAACAAATCCCTAAACGTCACTTACACAACCTCAATGTTGAATTGCTAATAACTAAAACTCATGCCAGATGCATATAAGTATTAAAGATATCAAGTCTCCGCCAGCACCCAGGCGGAGCTTCTTGCCCTGACCCGCTGTAAATAATCCGCACAGGCTGATTCCACCGGAATCAGCTGCCTATGCTCATCCAGTACCGGCATTCGGGTGAGATGATCGAGAAGGGTGCGCTCCGGGCGATGGCGCACATGCAGCGGTGCGCCGACACTCGGGCTGGCTTCCCTGCCAACGGCAACATGCTTGCATCCTTGCGAAGTTATTACAGGCTCAGGTTAGCACGTTGAGCAGGGCGCCCTGTAATTCCATCTACCAGACGGCATAGAGCCATTGCCAGCCAGTACCGGTCACTCCCACTCAATCGTCGCCGGTGGCTTACCCGATACGTCATAAACGACGCGGGAGATGCCGTCGACTTCATTGATGATGCGGTTGGAGACGCGGCCGAGGAAGTCGTATGGCAGGTGTGCCCAGTGCGCGGTCATAAAGTCGATGGTTTCTACCGCGCGCAGCGCGACAACCCAATCGTATTTACGGCCATCGCCCATAACGCCCACGGAACGAACCGGCAGGAAGACGGTGAATGCCTGACTGACTTTGTTGTACAGGTCGGCTTTGTGCAGCTCTTCGATGAAGATCGCATCCGCACGACGCAACAGGTCACAGTACTCTTTCTTCACTTCACCCAGCACGCGCACGCCCAGACCTGGGCCTGGGAACGGATGGCGGTACAGCATGTTGTACGGCAGACCCAGTTCCAGACCGATCTTGCGCACTTCGTCTTTGAACAGCTCTTTCAGCGGCTCAACCAGACCCAGCTTCATCTCTTTCGGCAGGCCACCCACGTTGTGGTGTGACTTGATCACGTGCGCTTTGCCAGTTGCAGAAGCAGCAGATTCAATCACGTCTGGATAGATGGTGCCTTGCGCCAGCCATTTCACTTCTTCTTGTTTGCTGGCTTCTTCATCAAACACTTCAACGAACACGCGACCAATGATTTTACGCTTGGCTTCTGGCTCATCTTCACCCGCCAGCTCGCTTAGGAAGCGATCTTCCGCCGCAACGTGAACAATGTTCAGACCGAAATGATCGCCGAACATTTCCAGCACCTGATCGGCTTCGTTCAGGCGCAGCAGGCCGTTATCGACAAACACGCAGGTCAGACGATCGCCAATCGCACGGTGCAGCAGCATTGCAGTAACGGAAGAATCCACGCCGCCAGACAGACCCAGAATCACGTGATCGTTGCCTACCTGCTCACGAATACGGTTCACCGCATCGTCGATGATCTTGGCTGGCGTCCACAGTGCTTCACACTGGCAAATATCAAGAACAAAACGCTCCAGCATACGCTGGCCCTGACGGGTGTGCGTCACTTCCGGGTGGAACTGCACGCCGTAAAAACGCTTCTCTTCGTTAGCCATGATGGCAAACGGACAGGTATCGGTGCTGGCAACGGTCTCAAACCCTTCAGGGATGGCCGTCACTTTGTCGCCGTGGCTCATCCAGACATCCAGCAACGGTGCGCCAGCGGCGCTCAACGCATCCTGAATATCACGCACCAGCGCGCTATCCGTTTTCACTTCTACCTGCGCATAACCAAACTCACGCTCGTTGGAACCTTCAACGTGGCCACCCAACTGCATCGCCATCGTCTGCATGCCATAGCACACGCCTAATACCGGTACGCCAGCATTGAAAACGTATTCTGGCGCACGTGGGCTGCCAAACTCAGTGGTGCTTTCCGGGCCGCCGGACAGGATGATCCCGTTCGGATTAAACCCGCGAATCTGTGCTTCCGTGACATCCCATGCCCACAGTTCACAGTAAACGCCCAGTTCACGCACGCGACGTGCAACCAGCTGCGTGTACTGCGAGCCGAAATCCAGAATAAGAATGCGGTGTTGATGAATGTTTTGAGTCATGAGGAGCATGTTCCAAAAAGCAAAAGACAAAAGCGAAAAGTAAACCCAGCTAACCGCTCGGCCTTATGCAAAGGCGGAGCGGCGCAAAATAGTACAGGGTTTATTGCGTTAAATCACCTTATGAACCCATACGGTAGTTCGGTGACTCTTTAGTAATGGTAACGTCGTGAACGTGGCTTTCCTGAATGCCCGCGCCGCTGATGCGTACAAACTCAGCCTGCGTGCGCAATGCATCAATGGTGGCGCAACCGGTCAGGCCCATGCAGGAGCGCAAGCCGCCCATCTGCTGGTGAACGATCTCTTTCAGGCGGCCTTTATAGGCTACGCGGCCTTCGATACCTTCCGGCACCAGTTTGTCGGCGGCGTTATCGGTCTGGAAGTAACGGTCTGATGAGCCTTTGGACATTGCGCCCAGTGAACCCATGCCGCGGTAAGATTTGAATGAACGGCCTTGATACAGTTCGATTTCGCCTGGGGATTCTTCCGTACCCGCCAGCATGGAACCGACCATGACACACGCCGCGCCTGCTGCGATGGCTTTAGCGATGTCGCCGGAGAAGCGGATACCGCCATCGGCGATGACTGGAATGCCTGTGCCTTCCAGCGCTTCAACCGCATCAGAGATAGCCGTAATCTGCGGAACGCCCACGCCAGTCACGATACGGGTCGTACAGATAGAACCAGGGCCGATACCGACTTTCACGGCGCTAACGCCCGCTTCAACCAGCGCTTTCGCACCTGAGCCCGTCGCTACGTTGCCGCCGATGATTTCGAGGTTCGGGTATTTAGCACGTGTTTCGCGAATACGCTGTAATACGCCTTCGGAATGACCGTGTGAGGAGTCGATCAGCAGGACGTCAACGCCTGCGGCAACCAGCGCATCAACACGCTCTTCGTTACCCGCACCTGCGCCAACCGCTGCACCTACGCGCAGACGACCGTGCTCGTCTTTACACGCGTTCGGTTTACGTTCTGCTTTCTGGAAATCTTTTACCGTGATCATGCCGATCAGGTGGAATTGGTCGTCAATCACCAGCGCTTTTTCGACGCGTTTTTCGTGCATTTTTTGCAGCACGACATCACGCGCTTCGCCTTCTTTGACCGTGACCAGACGCTCTTTTGGCGTCATGAACGCGCTAACCGGTTTTTCCAAATCGGTAACAAAACGCACGTCACGACCGGTGATGATACCGACCAGTTCGTTGTCTTTTGCCACGACAGGGTAACCAGCGAAGCCGTTGCGCTCGGTCAACTCTTTCATTTCACGCAGCGTCGTTTCTGGCGTTACCGTTTGTGGATCAACCACAACGCCGCTTTCGTGTTTTTTCACGCGGCTAACTTCTTCAGCCTGACGCTCAATGGACATATTTTTGTGAATAAAGCCCAGACCGCCTTCCTGCGCCAGCGCAATGGCCAGGCCGGATTCGGTAACGGTATCCATCGCTGCGGACAGCATAGGGATATTCAGGCGAATGTTTTTCGTCAACTGCGTGGACAGATCGGCAGTATTAGGCAGAACAGTAGAATGAGCGGGAACCAGGAGGACGTCGTCAAACGTCAGTGCTTCTTTAGCGATACGTAGCATGGGCAATATCTCACCAAGGTGGATGTAAGAATAGATAAAATATTGCCGTGGCATTCTACAGGGCGTAATCGGTTGCCTCCAGCATTATTTTACTAAAATGCTTGATTACCTTTTTCAGGTAGGTAGTATCGATCAATTAAGTGACTGTTTTAAAATTTGATCTGGCTCACAATGTCTCAATTTCCCTCCTCTGCAATTTTTACCGTTAGCCGCCTGAATCAGACGGTCAGACAACTGTTGGAAATGGAAATGGGCCAGATTTGGCTCTCCGGCGAAATCTCCAACCTCTCTCAGCCCTCATCCGGCCACTGGTATTTCACGCTAAAAGACGAACGTGCACAGGTACGCTGCGCGATGTTTCGTACCAGCAACCGCAGAGTGACGTTCCGCCCACAAAACGGTCAGCAAGTGCTGATTCGTGCAACCATCACGCTATATGAACCTCGCGGCGACTATCAGCTACTGGCGGAAAGCATGCAGCCCGCTGGTGATGGCCTGCTACAGCAGCAGTTTGAACAGCTCAAGCAGCGCCTCGCTGCCGAAGGGTTGTTCGACCAACAGTTTAAGCAGGTTCTGCCCTCTCCCGCCAAGCAGGTCGGCGTGATTACGTCAGCCAGCGGTGCCGCCCTGCACGATATTTTGCAGGTGTTGCAGCGCCGCGATCCGTCACTGCCGGTGATCGTGTATCCCACGTCGGTGCAAGGTGCGGAAGCGCCGCTACAGATTGTTCGCGCTATTGAGCTGGCTAACCAGCGGGATGAGTGTGATGTGTTAATCGTCGGGCGCGGCGGCGGTTCGCTGGAAGATCTCTGGAGCTTTAATGACGAACGGGTCGCCCGCGCCATCTTCGCCAGCCGCATTCCTATCGTCAGCGCCGTCGGCCATGAAACTGATGTCACTATCGCCGATTTCGTCGGTGACCTGCGCGCGCCCACGCCGTCGGCTGCTGCCGAGTTAGTAAGTCGTAACCAACTTGAGCTATTGCGTCAGATACAGTCCCAGCGCCAGCGTCTGGAAATGGCGATGGATTATTACCTTGCCCAGCGCAATCGGGAATTTACCCGCCTGCACCACCGTTTACAGCAGCAGCATCCGCAGCTGCGACTGGCGCGTCAGCAGGCACAGCTGGTTAAACTGCGTCAGCGGTTGGATGACGCCATGCAGCAGCAGCTTCGGCAGACCTCGCGCCGAAGTGAACGCTTACAACAGCGTCTGATGCAACAGCAGCCGCAAACCCGTATTCATCGTGCGCAGCAGCGCTTGCAGCAGCTTAGCTATCAGATGCAAAGCGCAGTAGAACGTCAGTTGAATCAGAACAAGCAGAAGCTAGGCATCGCCTGTTCGCGACTGGAAGGCGTTAGCCCGCTGGCGACGCTGGCGCGTGGCTATAACGTCACCACCGCCCCGGACGGTAAAGTGCTGAAAAACGTCGCGCAAATTTCCCCCGGCGAAACGCTGAAAACTCGTTTACAGGACGGCTGGGTAGAAAGTCAGGTCACGACACTGGCTCCGAATCAAAATTCCGCGAAAAAGCGGCGAAAACCCTCATCTCCGACGCAAAAATAACGCGAACGGCATAAAATGCGTGAATGGGGATTTGTCCTAAAACAACGGCGATCCCCCATTCTTACCCCCGCCATCTGAACTATACTCATTCCCAGCTCACTAATTTATATTCACCGTTTTCACCGCACGGGTTATCAGCCTCTGCGCGGTGACGCGGATAGGATAAAAAGACAGTGAGCTTTGTTGATCGTCTGTGTTACCCCTGATGAGCGTTTTCAAGGAGATGAGGTATGAAGTCCAGACCGATTTGTAGCGTGATCCCCCCTTACATTTTGCATCGCATTATCGCAAACGGCACAGACGAACAGCGCCACTGTGCGCAACAAACGCTGATGCACGTTCAGTCATTAATGGTCAGCCACCATCCGCGCCCGGAACCCCATGAGAAATTACCCGCCGGGCAGGCAAATCGCAGCATTCACGATGCCGAACAGCAGCAACAGTTGCCCGGCAAGCTGGTTCGCGCTGAAGGCCAACCCAGCAACGGTGATGTTGCCGTCGATGAGGCCTACAACTATCTGGGCGTAACCTATGATTTCTTCTGGAAGATTTTCCAACGTAACTCGCTGGACGCCGAGGGGCTATCGCTGGCTGGCACAGTACATTACGGTCAGGATTATCAGAACGCCTTCTGGAACGGGCAGCAGATGGTGTTCGGAGATGGCGACGGCAAAATCTTTAATCGCTTCACGATTGCGCTTGATGTGGTCGCACATGAACTCACTCACGGCATCACCGAAAATGAAGCAGGGCTAATTTATTTCCGCCAGTCCGGTGCGCTAAATGAATCGCTGTCCGATGTCTTTGGCTCCATGGTCAAGCAGTATCATTTGGGGCAAACCGCTGAGCAGGCCGATTGGCTTATCGGTGACAAGCTTCTGGCCGAGGGTATTCACGGCATGGGGCTGCGGTCAATGTCTCATCCGGGCACGGCGTATGATGATGAGCTGCTCGGTATCGACCCCCAACCCTCTCACATGAACGAGTATGTGAACACGCGTGAAGACAACGGCGGCGTACACTTGAATTCAGGTATCCCCAACCGGGCATTCTATCTCACAGCTATCGCGCTGGGCGGCCATTCATGGGAAAAAGCCGGCCGCATCTGGTACGACACGCTGTGTGATAAAACGCTGCCGCAAAATGCGGATTTCGAAATTTTCGCGCGCCACACCATTCAACATGCCGCTCAACGTTTTAACCACACCGTTGCCGATATCGTCATGCAATCGTGGGAAACGGTAGGCGTGGAGGTACGACAGGAGTTCTTATGAAAACGCTGCCAGAGCTCAACGACGATGCCATCATTGAGCTAGCGCGTGAAGGGGGATTTGCCTTTATCCCCAAGCTGGCGGGGCCGCGACGTTTCGCGCTCGCCAGCGTACCGCCATCCGAACGGGAGCGGATTTGTAACGCGATCCGTAATGCCGCACCTCAGGCTCGCGAACCCGGTGAACCTGATGGCCCAGGGCGCGGCGACCAGTTCTATTACCGCATCCACATCAGCTACTGCCAACCGCAGCAGAATCAATATACCGATATCATTCTGCTGATCCCCGAAGACCGCGCGCCGCCGGAGCTGACCGAGCTGTGGCGCAACGGCGTAGAGGAGTAACCATTGATTAAGTAATAATGAATTTAATCGGCAGGCGCGTAGCTGAATGCGACTCGCCGTTTGGAAATCATCCCGTGCTGCTGGCAAAAATAATCCACCGCACCACAGGCTTTCAGTTCCTGAAGCGAGTGCTTACATTCAGGGCACGCAGCCTCACGCAGATAATCCTGCTGGCAGGCAGTACACTGAAACCGCGCACCACTTTTCCAAGCTAGAGGATGACCACAGCTCGGGCAATTTGCTTCCATATTTATCCTCTCGTTTCACCACGTTCAGGCAGCACATTTCTGTCCAATTCAGGCAGCATAACCACACTTTCCTGCTCGTTGGCGTCAGTGCGGGAAATCACCAACACGGCGACATCATCACTGGGATTATAGGGTAAATGTGGGACGTTCTCAGGGATATAGAGGAAATTACCTTCGGGTAATTCAATCATGTTTTCAAGCTGTTCCCCGTAATACACACAGGAAATACCGCTCAGCGCGTAAATCGCCGTTTCGTGATGCTCGTGCTTATGCGCCTTGCCTTGCGAACGCGGTGGAATCCACGCCAACTGCATATGAAGATGCTGGGCACCCACCGTCTCGCGTGAAATTCCAACCGAGTAAACCAAGCCTTGTTTGCCCTGATACTGGGTCTGCGGGGCAATCCGCTGGCAATATACGCCCCGCTCAGAATGCTTTGTTTTCATCACTGCGCCTCAGGAAGAAGACTGTCCAAGAGTACGCTATCAAATTCCTGTTCTGTCAGCCAAAAGGCAAGACGTAAGACTCTGTCACTTACTGCAACAGAAGCCAACAGCGCTAAATCACGCCCAGTGAACGTAAAAAGTAGAGCCCGAACGCAATCACAAAGAAGGCTCCCGCCGTCGTCAACCCGATGATATTCGCCGCCAGAGTAGCGTTTCCGCCCATCGCTCGCGTCATCACGTAGCTTCCCGATGCCGTCGGCGTTGAGGAGAACAGGAAGATAATACCGAGTTCAACGCCCCTGAAGCCCACCAGCCATCCCCCAAACGTCAACAGCCCCGGAACGACCAACAGCTTCGCCACGGAAGCAAGCATCGCGACGTTGGACGACCGAAACATACTACGCCACTCCAGACTGGCTCCGGCACAGAGCAACGCCAGCGGCAACGCCATTGAGGAAATAAAGCTGCCCGTTTGCTTAATCACGGCTGGCATCGGTAGATGGCTCTGCGCATACGCGGCACCGCAGAGTAAACCGATGATCAGCGGGTTGGTGGCGATGCCTCGTAATAACATGAGAACGCTGATGCGTTGATCAGGCGATTTACGCTGCAAACTGCGCGTGAGGGTAATCACCGACAGCGCGTTGAACATGATCACCGTGACAACCAGATACAGCGACCCCACCGCCACGCCCTCTTCACCATACGCGCTCACGGCAAACGCGAGCCCCATAATGCCCGTGTTAGAGCGGAAGCCGCCCTGCACGAAGATGCCACGCTCAGTGGGTTCTTTAATGAGGCGGACAGCAGCAATTTCCAGCAGCAGGAATGTCGCCAGCGTGCCTAACGTGCCATACAGCACCAGCGGCCACTGTTCCGAAAACGATTGATGATTGCTTGCCACGCTGAAAAACAGCAGGCAAGGCAAAGAAAGATTGAACACCAGACGCATCGCTGCATCGCAAAAGGCATCATTTAGCAGGCCGATTTTGCGCAACGCAACGCCCATAAACAACATCAACAAATTGGGCATCGTGACGTTGAACGCAAAACTCCAGGTTTCCCAGGACATGGCTTTCCTTGATTATTATTGGTTTCGTCTCTAACAAAACGGGGCGAATATCGCTATTCGCCCCGTAGATAAATCACTTACTTTTTTTAAGATGCGACATCAACCGCTTACGCTTGCGGAGCTGGTTTGGCGTCAGCGTATTGCGCTTGTCTGCAAAGGGGTTTTCCCCCTCTTTAAACTGAATACGAATCGGCGTGCCCATCACTTCCAGCGAACGACGATAGTAGTTCATCAGGTAGCGCTTGTAAGAATCCGGCAGGTCTTTCACCTGGTTACCGTGGATCACCACAATCGGCGGGTTATAACCACCGGCATGCGCATATTTCAGCTTCACGCGACGACCGCGCACCAGCGGCGGCTGATGATCGTCTGCCGCCATTTGCATCACGCGGGTCAACATCGCCGTACTGACGCGACGAGTCGCGCAAGAATAGGCTTCGGTTACCGACTCAAACAGATTACCCACGCCGCTGCCGTGTAGCGCAGAAATGAAGTGAATGCGGGCAAAATCGATAAAGCCGAGGCGCAGATCCAGCATATCTTTCACCTGATCGCGCACTTCCTGTGACAGGCCATCCCACTTGTTCACTACGATCACCAGTGAGCGCCCACTATTGAGGATAAAGCCCAACAGCGAGAGATCCTGATCGGAAATGCCTTCACGCGCATCGATAACCAACAGAACTACGTTGGCATCTTCAATCGCCTGCAACGTCTTGATCACGGAGAATTTCTCTACCGTTTCCGTCACTTTGCCGCGCTTACGTACCCCAGCGGTATCAATCAGAACGTATTCACGTTCGTCACGCACCATAGGGATGTAGATACTGTCACGCGTCGTGCCCGGCATGTCATACACCACCACGCGTTCTTCACCCAGAATACGGTTAGTCAGCGTGGATTTACCCACGTTCGGACGCCCGACAATCGCCAGTTTGATCGGCAAATCTTCAGGGTTGAAATCGTCTTCTGCTTCTTCTTCGCTGGCCTTATCTTCCGCTTCTAACGCAGCCCAGTAAGCCGCGTTCTCTTCTTCTTCGGTTAACTCGACCGGCTCTTCTATTTCATCCTGCACGAACGGCAGCAAAACCGTTTCCAGCAGTGACGTCACGCCACGGCCATGAGACGCCGCGATCGCGTACACTTCGCCCATACCGAGCGAGTAGAAATCCGCCGTGACCGTATCTGGGTCGAGGCCATCGGTCTTATTGGCGACCAGCACCGTAGTTTTTTTGCGGCTACGCAAATGCTTGGCAATGCCTTCATCCGCAGGCATCAGCCCCGCGCGAGCATCCACCATGAACAGCACGATATCCGCCTCTTCAATCGCGACCAGCGATTGGCCCGCCATGCGCGTTTCTACACCGTCTTCTGTACCGTCAATGCCACCGGTATCGACGATAATAAATTCATGCCCTTCCACTTCTGCACGACCATACTTGCGGTCACGAGTCAGCCCAGGAAAATCCGCCACTAATGCATCACGAGTGCGCGTTAAGCGGTTAAATAGCGTGGATTTCCCCACATTCGGGCGCCCGACCAGCGCGACGACAGGTATCATTGTTACAACCTCATTACTTATATTTCAATACGTTACAGCGAAATACTCGCTGACGATAAAAAGACGAAACGGCCCCTGATAATGTCAGGAGCCGTTATACGAGCACACCCAAAAACGCTGTGCTCCAAATCAATACGGGTTACTTAGCGAGTGAACGCGTAGACATCACCGTTTTTCGCCTGAATCAGCAGCTTATCGCTGGCAACCACAGGCTTGCTCAGGAAGCCAGAGCTATCCACTTTTTGCTGCGCTACGAAGCGACCATCCGCCGTATTCAGCCAGTGCAGATACCCTTCGGCATCGCCGACAACCAGATAACCATTATACAGCGCCGGAGCCGTTAAGTTACGGTGCAGCAGATCGCTTTGACGCCACAGGCTCACGCCGCCGTTGGTATTCAATGCAACAACACGATCGTCCTGATCGACCAGATAGATGCGGTCACCGTCAATGATGAAATCATGCACTGAACCCAGTTCACGCTTCCACAGAACCTGACCAGAACGCAGATCCAGCGCGGTCATGTTGCCATTATAGCCCAACGCGTAAACCACTTCGCCCGCTACCACTGGCGTGGTGTCGACATCATTCAGACGATCGATTTCGGTTGCGCCACTCGGCTGTGAAATACGCTGTTGCCAAATGAGCTGGCCCTGATTGATCATCACGGCGTTTACACGACCGTTATCACCACCCACAATCGCCGCACCAAATGCGGTTGTCGGGGCAGATTCACCGCGCAGAGACAGCGTCGGCATATCTAAGTTGACGCTCCACTTGATTGCGCCATCGGCTTCATTCAATGCCTGCAACATGCCGTTGCTGGTGTGAATCAGCACGACACCGTCGCTGACGACAGGGCGAGACAACGCTTCGCCAGCCACTTTGGTCTGCCATACCGGCGTACCATCTTCCGCGTTCAGCGCATAAACCTGCGCTCTTTCGCTGCCGACATAGACATGGTTACCAGAAACCGTTACGCCGCCGGACAGCAGCGCTGGATTATTGCGGGAGAAGAAATTGGTCTTCTCTGACAGATCCGCACGCCAAACCTCTTTGCCATCACTCAGATCCATCGCTTTCACGGTGCCACGACGATCGGCAGCAAAAACGCGATTATCCTGCCATGCGGGGTGAAGATTGGAGTAAAACTCACCAATCCCGCTCCCAACCGAGCTGTTCCACACCTTGGTTGGCGTGAACTGGTTTTCCACCTGCGGCAGTGGAGACATAGTGACAACATCTTCTTCGCTGTTAAACAGCGAACATCCGCTCAGCAGGGCAACAGAAACCAGTCCTACCAAAAGTGTTTTACGCAATTGCATGGAATTCCTCTTAGCTGGACAGGTTATTCAGTTTCATACGCAGTAACGCTTGCTGTGCCTGCGATGGATTGGAAGACAACCCTTTGTTGTAGGCATCGCGCGCAGCCTGATTATCCCCTTTGCTCACCAGGATATCACCACGCACTTCCGCAGCCTGTGACGCCCAACCTTCCAGTTTGATGGCATCCAATGTTTTCAGCGCGTCATCCGCTTTGTTTTCTTGTAGCTGAACCCGCGCCAGACGCAGATTCACTACCGCCAGCAGGTCGGCATCTTTAGTCTGTGACTGCGCCTGTACCAGCTGCTGTGCGGCTTTAGCATAATCTTTCTGATCAACGTAATGACGAGCCAGTTCCAGAGAAGCCAGCGCACCATAGGTATTCTTATTCTCAGCCGTAAATTTCTCAGTTGAAGCAATCGCTTCAGCTTTGCCTTCGGCCAATTGCTCCGTCACCTGCTGATAAGATGCCGATGCCGCCTGCACACTGTCATTTTGATGGCTTTGCCAGAAACGCCAGCCAACCAGTGCGCCAACGCCCAGCACAACACCGACAACTAACGCCTTTCCGTTCTCCGCGAGGAAACGACGTAGTGCATCAACCTGTTCATTCTCTGTGGTATAGACTTCCACGGTGTCTCTCTCCTCAATCCAGTAACGTTGCCAGCCGCGATGCGACGTCGGCCTGTGCCAATGTATCCTGCTCGCCATTGCTCAGGTTTTTAACCACAACCTGACCGGCCGCCACTTCATTTTCGCCTAATACCAATGCGACGCGTGCGCCCCATTTATCAGCGCGAGCAAATTGCTTCTTAAAGTTGCCACCACCGTAGTTGGTCATCAGTTTCAACTGCGGCAGCGCGTCACGTAATTTCTCCGCCAGTTGCATTGCCGCAACCTGCGTTCCCGCACCGGAAGAAATCAGATAAGCATCTACGCCTGACTGTGCTTTGAAATCTGGATTGACAGACTGCACCAGCAGAACCAGACGCTCCAGACCCATCGCAAAACCGACCGCTGGCGTCGCGTGCCCGCCCAGCTGTTCCACCATACCATCATAACGCCCACCGGCACAGACCGTGCCCTGCGCGCCCAGACTGGTCGTCACCCACTCAAATACGGTGCGGTTATAGTAATCCAAACCACGAACCAGGCGCGGATTAACGGTATATGGGATGCCGGACTGCGTTAAAAGTTCACCCAGCGCTTCAAAGTGTGCACGCGATTCATCATCCAGATAGTCCGTCAGCACTGGCGCGTCGTTCAGCAACACCTGAATCTGCGGATTTTTCGTATCCAGAACGCGCAGCGGGTTGGTGTACATCCGGCGCAGGCAGTCTTCATCCAGCTGATCTTTATGCTGTTCGAGGAACGCCACCAGCGCTTCGCGATAGCGCGCGCGCGCGTCTAACGAACCAATCGAGTTCAGTTCCAGCTTCACGTGGTCGGCGATGCCCAGCACACGCCACCAGCGGGCTGTCATCAGAATCAGTTCAGCATCAATATCCGGCCCTTGCAGACCAAACACTTCACAGCCCAACTGATGGAACTGGCGATAGCGCCCTTTCTGCGGACGCTCGTAGCGGAACATCGGGCCGACATACCACAGCCGCTGTTCCTGATTATAGAGAATACCATGTTCAATACCGGCGCGGACGCAGCCTGCCGTCCCTTCCGGGCGCAGAGTCAGGCTATCGCCATTGCGATCGTCAAAGGTATACATCTCTTTTTCGACGACATCGGTCACTTCACCGATAGCGCGCTTAAACAGCGGCGTTTGCTCGACAATCGGCAAACGAATTTCATTATAGCCGTAGCCGCTGAGCACCTGTTTCAGGCTGTTTTCAATACGCTGCCACAATGCCGTTTCGGCTGGCAGGTAATCGTTCATGCCACGGATGGCTTGAATATTTTTTGCCACGTCAGTTCTCTATGCGTTTTTCAAAAAATAAACCCGATTATAGAGGGATTGTCGTCGCATCTTCAATGCGGGGCATCCCCATCGGGTTCAGGAATCGTTAATTATGCGGGTGACGGCATACCGTCACGCCGTCAGAGTTACTTATCCACCAGATTGACGGTAATACGCTGATTTTCGTCCATCATGGAGGCTTTCGCGCGGATCTTGGCTTCTAACTGATCGATCATCTGTTCGTTATCGAAGCGCTCTCTCTGCCGCACGCCGTCTTCATAAAAGCCGCTCTTGTTGTGTCCACCGGTGACACCAATTGTCGACACCAGCGCTTCACCGGGACCATTCACCACGCAGCCGATAATCGAAACATCCATCGGTGTGATGAGATCTTCCAGCCGTTGTTCCAGCGCATTCACCGTACCGATCACGTCAAATTCCTGACGAGAACAGGTTGGGCAAGCAATGAAGTTGATCCCTCGAGCACGGATGCGCAGCGATTTCAGGATATCGAAACCGACTTTCACTTCTTCAACTGGATCGGCCGCCAGCGAGATACGCAGCGTGTCGCCAATGCCTTCAGACAGCAGCAAACCGAGGCCGATAGCTGATTTCACCGCTCCGCTACGTGCGCCACCCGCTTCGGTAATACCGAGGTGCAGTGGCTGATCGATACGTGAAGCTAGCAAACGATAGGATTGCACGGCAAGGAATACGTCCGAAGCTTTGACGCTGACTTTAAACTGATCGAAGTTCAGACGATCGAGGATATCGACATGGCGCATCGCCGATTCCAGCAGCGCTTCCGGCGTTGGCTCACCGTATTTTTCCTGCAAATCTTTTTCCAGCGAACCGCCGTTAACACCAATGCGGATCGGGATATTGTTGTAACGCGCGCAATCGACAACCGAGCGAATACGCTCTTCATTACCGATATTACCGGGGTTGATACGCAGACAGTCGACACCGTATTCCGCAACTTTCAGCGCGATGCGGTAGTCAAAATGGATGTCAGCAACGAGCGGAACATTCACCTGCTGTTTGATAAGCTTAAAGGCTTCTGCCGCGTCCATAGTTGGCACGGAGACGCGGACGATATCGACGCCAACACGTTCCAACGCTCTGATTTGGTTAACGGTAGCTTCAACGTCGGTGGTTCGCGTGTTGGTCATGGATTGCACCGCAATCGGCGCACCATCACCAACAGGCACCTTGCCGACGTAAATCCGTGTTGATTTTCGACGGGTTATGGGTGCAGCGTTATGCATTACTTCATCTCCAACATTGCAGTCTTACCTGAACAACACGTTATTCTGCGGTCAGCGTCAGACGTGCAACCTGACTGCTACGCACAAATTGGCTTAAATCGACCGGCTTACCTTGAAATTGAATCTGTACCGCAGCAGGCGCACCAATTTTAAGTTTATAGGGTGACTGACCATCCAGATTCAGTGTGCCGCCATTACGCTGCATACCGCTGAACAGTTTCTTACCGCTGGCATCCGTCACTTCCAGCCAGCAATCGGCCGTGAAAGTCATCACCAAGGCATGAGCCGCAGAGACCGGATTGCTCTCCGCTACCGTACCCGCAGCGGGAGCCACGGCCCCAGCACCCAACAGAACATTGCCCGCAGCCTGTGGCTGTGCGGTGTTCGCGTGTGAAGGTGATTGGTTGGATGGTGCAGCGGACGATGCGGTTGTAGAAGAAGCAGGCGTTGAAGGTGTCGCCGCGACAGTAGCAGAAAGATCAACTGGCGTAGAAGGTGCCGCTGCCGAGTCCGGCGTCGCCGTTTCCTGCGCTGCGCTGTTGTCCATCAGTGGAACGGACTGCCCTTCCGTCTGTGCCTGCATCGAACTGGCGTGATCGACCATGCTGTTGATTTCCGCCTGCTGAGCCTGATGGTTTTGCCACCACCATGCGCCCGTTAGCCCCAGAACAACCAGCACGACCAGCCAGGTGATTGTCATCAACCAGCCATCACGCTTTTTGCGGCTTTTTTTCAGCGAAAAACTCTGCATCGGCGAGACTGAGATCGTTTTAGGTATGGCCTGCTTATCCACGATGGGAAGCAGTTCATCTTCGGGTAAATGAACCAGCTTGGCATAAGAACGGATATAGCCGCGCAGAAAGGTCGGCGCTAAATCGGCAGGCGTCGTACCGTCTTCAATATCGCGAACGGTGGTGATTTTAAGGCACAAACGCTCAGCAATAGTTTGCTGAGTCAGCCCAAGGCGTTCACGCGCCTCACGCAGACGTTCGCCGGGTAGTTTTGCTTCTGTTTTATCTTGGGTGGCTTCAGTATTCATTAGCTAAGAAATGCTGGTACTGTTTAGATTGTGGAAAACTTCGCGCCAGCACGTTGCCATAACGTTCTTTATCGCCATCATGGCCCGCTAACGCGGCGAAACGAATCTGTAACCATAAGCTTTCGGCACTGGCCGGAAGAATATGCTGGTAAATATCAAGCAGCAGCTGCGTTTGCTCATTTTTCCCGGCAGCAAACTGTTGGTTCGCTTCCGTCAGCAAAGCACTGCCTTTCGTCGGGTCATACTTCAGCGCCCGACTCAATAAATTGCGCGCGTCTTCAGTCTGTCCGGCATTGAAAAAGCAGTATCCCGCATTTTCCAACGCATCAGCAACCTGACTGTAATCAGGAAGTTGTGCAGCCGCACTAAACTGTCGCTGAGCCGCTACATACTGCCCTAAACTACACAGAAACGCACCGTAATTATTCATGACGCTGCCATTTTCCGGCGCCATGTTTAATACATGTTGATAACGCTGTTCAGCCAGACGATTTTCACCTATCCGCTGCTCGTAAAGCGCCATCCCCAATTGTGTTCGATAATCCTGCGGAGCAATCGCTACCGCCTTCTCAAGATTCTGCCGTGCCGAATCCAGATTATTGTGCGCCAGATAGGTCAACCCCAGCTGCAAGCGGGTTTGGGCGACCGCGGGATTTGTCGTCTCCTGAGGCGATTTCACACACCCCACTAGCAACAGCACCGCGACCAGGCCATTCAGCCAATACATTCCCTGTGATAAAGACATTCCTTGTAATAAAGAAAGTCTCTGTGATAGTGGCTTTGCCATCCCTGTACCCCCGCCTTGTCGTCTTTGTCAGACATCCTGACCTGCGAGGTTACCTGAATATGAACAGGGTGACAGTCAGACCTAACAACAACGCGGCACGCCTCGCAATTTGCTCACTTTTACCCTGCAAATTACCTCAGCGAACGACGTCGGGTTAACGCTTCCGCATTAACCCGCGCCGATTTGATATCAGACTGCTTTCACCGCGATAGGTTCACCGGCCATTTTCTTCTTCAACGTACGTTTGGTTCTGTCTACGACTTCACCCGCCAGCTGACCGCAGGCAGCATCAATGTCATCCCCACGGGTCTTACGTACGATCGTCGTGAAGCCATACTCCATCAGTACCTTGGAGAAACGGTCAACGCGGCTATTTGAGCTGCGGCCATACGGCGCGCCCGGGAACGGGTTCCACGGAATCAGGTTGATCTTGCATGGCGTATCTTTCAGGCATTCCGCCAGTTGATGCGCGTGCTCGGTGCCATCATTGATATGATCCAACATCACATACTCAACGGTAACACGTCCCTGATTCGCATTGGATTTTTCCAGATAGCGACGTACCGCGCTCAGGAACATCTCAATATTGTACTTTTTGTTGATCGGCATGATTTCGTTTCGGATGTCGTCGGTCGGCGCATGCAGAGAAATCGCCAGCGCAACATCGATCATATCGCCCAGTTTATCCAACGCAGGCACTACGCCTGACGTAGACAGCGTCACGCGACGCTTGGACAAACCAAAGCCGAAATCATCCAGCATGATTTCCATCGCCGGCACCACGTTAGTCAGGTTCAGCAACGGTTCGCCCATGCCCATCATCACAACGTTGGTGATTGGACGCTGGCCGGTGACTTTAAACGCACCGATAATCTTCGCCGCACGCCACACCTGTCCGATGATTTCCGATACGCGCAGGTTACGGTTAAAGCCCTGCTGCGCCGTTGAACAGAATTTGCACTCCAGCGCACAGCCTACCTGAGACGACACACACAGCGTGGCGCGATCTTCTTCTGGAATATAAACCGTTTCAACCCGTTGACCACCCACCAGAATCGCCCATTTGATGGTGCCGTCGGAAGAGCGCTGTTCGTCCACCACTTCAGGGGCGCGAATTTCAGCGATCTCCTGCAATTTGGTGCGGAAGACTTTGTTTATATCCGTCATCTGGTTGAAGTCATCACAGCAGTAGTGATACATCCACTTCATGACCTGATCGGCGCGGAACGGTTTCTCTCCCATCGACATGAAGAGGTCACGCATTTGCTGGCGGTTAAGATCCAACAGGTTGATTTTTT
This sequence comes from Pectobacterium polaris, assembly GCF_002307355.1. Lineage (NCBI taxonomy): Bacteria > Pseudomonadati > Pseudomonadota > Gammaproteobacteria > Enterobacterales > Pectobacteriaceae > Pectobacterium > Pectobacterium polaris. The sequence goes on from NZ_CP017481.1 coordinate 4,604,890, forward strand.
CCGCACTGGCTTTGACGGATTGAGAGGCATCAGCGGACGCCGGAGTGAATTCGGACACGGTTTGCTCGGATACGGTAGTTGTAGATGCGGTAGTGTGAGATGCCGTCGTTTCAGACATGACGGTTTCAGACGCGATTTGCTTAGACATTGTCAATCCTGGCCTCGTTATTACACGTTATGGCGCTAAAAAGAAGGTTGAATTCGATGGTAATGACCAAAGAAACGCCCCGGATAAGTGCAGGCTCATCCGGGGCGCAGCATTGTACAAATTTTAAAACAGGTAAGCTACCATCACCGCTTTTTTTCTGTGTCATTACTTCGCTGTCGCGCACTAACGCAACAAAAAAGAAGCAACATCACAGGCTGACCTGTTATCACGCACAACAATTCATCGTGCGTAACCGTTGTTTCATTTACGCGCGCGCGCAGATTTCATCATCGCTGAAGAAATAAGCAATTTCACGCTGAGCGGATTCGATAGAATCAGAACCGTGTACCGCGTTCGCCGTGAAGCTGTCCGCGTAATCAGCACGCAGCGTTCCCGCCAGTGCGTTTGCCGGGTTGGTGGCACCCATGATGTCACGGTTACGTTGAACGGCGTTTTCACTTTCCAGCACCTGCACCATGATCGGGCCAGACATCATGAATTCAACCAAGCCATCAAAGAACGGCTTGCCTTTATGCTCAGCGTAAAAACCTTCCGCTTGCTCACGGCTCAAACGCAGCATTTTAGCCGCAACAATGGTAAAACCTGCGCTTTCAAAGCGTGCGTAAATCGCACCGATGGCATTTTTAGCAACCGCGTTAGGTTTTACGATGGAGAAGGTACGTTCTATCGTCATATTGACCTCATTAACTAAACTGTCAGATTACAGCCGGATTATAAGAATTGTATACCCAGCCAGTGAAAGTGGCGCAAATTATAGGGGTAGCGGCCTTTGTTGCCTACCAAGTAGATAACATTTTATTAAAAAAATATTACCTCTCATTTTCCCTTCATTAACGATTACGCATCACGCTTTTTCGTTTCTCACCGCCCCAATGCTGAATGTAACAAATCATCGGCGATCACAGTTCTGAAGGTTACTTGTAACGTTATAGGTTATTTGTTTTTAAAACAATAAGATAACTGGAATCTCTTTGTCATTCACTGCTAGCCTTGCTGCCGTACCCACCATAATGGCCAGTAAGAGGGCTGATAATGAAAAGAGCGGTCAATGCATTGCAAAATTTCGGCAAGTCCCTGTATGGGCCGGTGCTGATACTCCCGATTGTCGGGTTATTCATCGCATTTGGGAATGTGTTCGGTAACGGCAATTTAGCGGGCTACGTCCCTTTACTTAATCACCCCTTGATTCAGGATTTTGGTCAACTAGTTTCCAAATCTGCCGTGGCGATTCTGGCTAATTTGGCGCTGGTGTTCGCCGTCGGGATCCCGATCGGACTGGCGAAACGCGATAAAGGCTACGCTGCGCTGATTGGTCTGGTGATGTTTATCATCTTCATTAATGCCATGAACATCACGCTGCAATTGCAGGGCAAACTCGTACCAGCCGCAGAAATGCGCCCTGCCGGGCAAGGCATGGTGCTGGGCGTTCAGGTGCTGGAAATGGGCGTGTTCGCTGGTATTTTGATCGGCGGATTCGCAGGCTATCTGTATAACCGCTATTCCAGTAAACAGTTTAACGGCGTGATGGCGATCTATTCCGGCCACTGCTTCGTCGCCATTCTGGTTATTCCGCTGGCGATTGCGCTGGGCTTTGCGATGAGCGCCCTGTGGCCGTTTGCTCAGCACGGTATTACCTGGTTGGCCTTCGCTATCAAAGGTGCGGGTCCTGTTGGCATCGCGATTTATGGCTTTCTCGAACGCGTACTGATCCCCACTGGGCTGCATCATCTGGTCTATACCCCGTTCCTGTACACCGAACTGGGCGGCACCGCAGAAGTATGCGGCAAGCTGTATCAGGGCGCACGTAACATCTATTTTGCTGAAATGGCCTGTCAGGACGTCAAACAGCTGAGTTCCACCGTGGTCTGGGATGCTCGCGGTATCAGTAAAATGTTTGGTCTGACGGCCGCTGCGCTGGCGATGTATGTGACAGCGAAGCCAGAAAAACGGCTGGCCGCCAAAGCCATTCTGATTCCGGCCGCGTTTACCTCTTTCTTACTGGGCGTTACTGAACCGCTGGAGTTCTCGTTCCTGTTCGTCGCGCCGATGCTGTTTGCCGTCCACGCCGTACTGACTGGCATAGGCATGATGCTGTTCTCCATCATGGGCGTGCATGCGATTGGTGCCAACGGCGTCATCGACTTCCTGCTTTATAACCTGCCGCTAGGCACCGAGAAATCCAACTGGCCGATGTACATCGCGGTTGGGCTGACCATGTCGGTGATTTACTTCTTCGTCTTTCGCTTCCTGATTCTGTACTTCGACATGCCAACACCAGGGCGTGAAACCGATGAGGAAGAGACGCGACTTTATTCCAAAACCGAATATCAGGCCAAGACCGAGAATCCGGCAAAAACGCAGGACGCGGCGAAAGGCGATGCCCAACTTGTGGGTGCCACCATCATCGCCGGGCTGGGTGGCAAACCCAATATCGAAGTGGTGGATAACTGCTACACCCGCCTGCGGGTCACGCTCATCGACCCCGCTTTGGTAGACGAACAACAGCTTAAGAGCACCGGTGCGAAAGCCGTTATCCGACAGGGTAACAACGTACAGGTGGTTTACGGACTTCACGTCAAAACGATACGCGAAGCAGTTGAAAACGCGCTTTAACAGGAGACTGACCATGACGAAACCCCCATTCATTCTGACCATCGCTGGTGGCGGCAGTACCTATACCCCGGGCATCGTAAAGAGTCTGATGGTACGTCTCGCGGATTTCCCGCTGGCGGAGATTCGTTTGTATGACATCGACGGCCCGCGGCAGGATATCATCGCGCCAGTGGTGGAAAAGGTCATTCGCGACCACAGTGACAGCATCGTCTTTACCGTCACAGCCGACGCAGAGACCGCGTTTACTGGAGCTCACTTTGTCTTTGCCCAGATGCGCGTCGGCCAGTACAAGATGCGCGAACAGGACGAGAAAATCCCACTACGTCACGGCGTCGTCGGGCAGGAAACCTGTGGCCCCGGCGGGCTGGCCTACGGCCTGCGTACGATTCTGCCGATGGCTGAGCTGATCGATCTGGTTGAGCGCTATGCGCATCAAGAGGCGTGGATCGTCAATTACTCCAACCCCGCCGCAATTGTTGCCGAAGGCGTGCGCCGCCTGCGTCCTAACGCCCGCGTACTGAATATCTGTGACATGCCGGTAGCTGCGATGCGTAACATTGCAGCCGTGCTGGGCGTCGATCGCCACGACATCACGGTCGATTATTTCGGGCTGAATCACTTTGGCTGGTTTACCCGCGTGCTGGTCGACGGCGTCGATCGTATGCCAGAACTGCGCGAACACATCGCCCGCTACGGCCTGTTGACCGCCGATGCCGCCGATACCGATCCGCAGCACGCCGATCCGTCGTGGGTGAAAACCTGGCGCAACATCAAACCAGTCATGGATCATTTCCCAGAATTCGTGCCGAATCCGTATTTGCAGTACTACCTGATGCCGAATCAGATCGTGGAGCATCAGGATCCTGACTACACACGCGCCAATGAAGTGATGGACGGGCGTGAGAAGAAGCTGTTTGCGGCCGCCGCCAACTACAAGGAAACCGGGGTTCTGTCCGATGCGTTCCACGTTGGCGTGCACGGTTCATTCATCGTTGATGTCGCCTGCTCGCTGGCGTTCGATCTGCGCCAGCGCCATCTGGTGATCGTCGAGAATAAAGGTGCCATCGCCAATCTGCCTTACGACGCGATGGTGGAAGTGTCTGCTTATATCACTTCGCAAGGGCCGGAACCGGTGCGGATGGGGAATGTCCCGCAGTTCCATCGTGCCTTGCTGGAACAGCAGTTGGCGTCTGAACAGCTGCTGGTCGAAGCCACGCTGGAAGGCAGCTACGAGAAGGCCTTGCAGGCATTTACTCTGAACCGAACCGTGCCGACAATGCAGCACGCCAAAGCCATTCTGGACGAGATGATTGAAGCCAATCAGGATTACTGGCCGCAATTAAAACAAGCATATAGAGACGGTATTGCCCAATAATCCGCGACTTGTCGGATGAGGAAAAATCGCTGACAATGAATCTATCATTGCACATCAATGATAGATTCGGGGTCGAATTCGTCGGCCCCAACGTGGAGGAGCTATGTCAGCATCGTCTTCTGATTTGCCCGTTTCTCATGAGCGGTTTGTCTCCGCAGACTGGCTTGCCAGCCACCTGAATGACAGCAGCATCACACTCATCGACGCCCGGATGCTACCGCCGGGCAACAGCACCCGTGATATTCATGCTGAATACCGCGCCGGTCATCTGCCTGGCGCGGTTTTTTTTGATATTGAAACGCTGTCCGATCACAGCACCGATCTGCCACATATGATGCCGACTCGCGAAGACTTCGCACGCGCGATGGGCAAGTTGGGGATCGATAACCAGCAGCATCTGGTGATTTACGATGAAGGCAATCTCTTCTCCGCGCCACGAGCGTGGTGGATGCTGCACACCTTCGGCGCGACATCACTTTCGATCCTGAGCGGCGGGCTGGCGGGCTGGACAGCGCAGAATCTACCGCAGGAACAGGGCGATGTAACGCCGAAGCCAACCACGTTCCACGCCACGCTGGATGAAAATGCGATTCGCTCACGCGATGACGTGCTTTCTATCAGCCGGGATAAATCAGAACAGATTGTCGATGCTCGCCCCGCCCCCCGTTTTAACGCCGAGGTGGATGAACCGCGTCCTGGTCTGCATCGCGGCCGCATTCCTGGTAGCCTCAACGTACCGTGGACTGATTTGGTGAGTAACGGTGCGCTGAAGCCTAATGCCGAGCTGGCGACCATTCTGCATAAACACGGTGTAGACTTTACTCGCCCCATCGTCGCCAGCTGCGGTTCCGGTGTAACGGCCTCTGTCGTCGTGCTGGCGCTGACGCAGTTAAATGTCCCGAATGTGACGCTGTACGACGGATCGTGGAGCGATTGGGGGAGCCGCGATGATGTCCCAATTGAGCGAGATTAGTTCCGTTCGGTATTTTATTGCCGTCAATCAGGGGTAGCAGGTGGATAATCGGCTGACGTCCTTAATGCAGCACGGTCAGGTGCTGACGCGCGCGGAATACCGCGTGCTGGCTTTTATCGCCGACCATTCATCACTGATAGGCAAAATCACGGTGCGGGAGCTGGCGCAGAAGACCTATGTTTCCACGGCGACGATCATGCGGCTGTGCCAGAAAATCGGCTTTAGCGGCTACAGTGAATTCATTTATCACTGCAAAACGTTGCTCACGGAGCATCCGCGTCTGGCACCCTCGCCTGTCGTTACGCCCAATGACGCTTCGCTTCCTGATGCTTTCCAGCATTTTGTCGACAATTATCAGCGCACGTTTGCCTACATTAGCCATCAGGATAGAGCCGCTTTCAGCGCTATCCTGCGACAGGAAAGCCACTTTTTCCTCTATGGCGCAGGGTTTTCCCATCTGTTTGCTGAATATTTGGCGAAGAAACTGCAGGTGCTGGGGAAAGATGCCTTCTCTTCCGGGTTAGGAGACAGTCGAGGCATTTTTCTCAATAATGCGCCGAAGTATCGGGTGTTTATCGCGATCTCCCGCAGCGGGGAAACTGAGCAAGTGCTAGATAAGGCGCGTATCGCCAAAAACATTGGCATGAAGGTAATCGCGTTTACTCGAGCGTCGTTGAATTCATTAGGCGAGTTAGCCGATTTGCACTTCCGGCTTTACGATGATGCGGTTCACTATGCGGCGGAAGCTGGTGAGATTAGCTCATTTGAATCGAATCTGGTGATGTTGATCGATCTACTGCTATTGCAGGCAACAGCGGAAAAATCGTAATCCGCTGTCGCCTGTATCAAATTTACCTATCCGGTATCAAGCGTTACCGCTTCCCTTAAACTCTCTCAGGAAACTCCCCCACTTGCGCTCGTAAAACGGCGTGGTGTGCTTAATCATATAATGGCTGATGCCCGATTCGCCTTCCTTCACCAGACACAGATCGACAGGACGCTCGTCCGGCAAGGTGTCACTGGCAACGCTGCCCGCTTCACGGATGATGATTTCTTCATCCTGATCGGCATCAATCCCAATCAGCAGGTGCGGCTGCTCTTCACCCGGTTCCTGAATCTGTGCCAAAAACGCCCGTTTTACATGGCGATGTTTGGTAAACAGCTGCGTCAGGGAATCAATCATCTGTGCTGGCATCTCGGCTGGCTGGCTCAGTATGACCTGCATCTCTTCTTCAACAACGCGCTGCTGAACAAAACCGTTACCTTCGCCAGACAGGATATGTTCAATTTCCTGTGGCAAAAACTCTTTGCCATACGGCAGCTTAGGGTTGAGGAACAGCGTGACGCCCTGCGTCATTTCAAACAGCGAACGTGTCGGCAGGGCCAGAAAAGCGGCTTCTTCCGCAATCGCGCTCTGCAAAGCTTCCAGAGAAGAGAAGAAAGGAATGGCGGATGAACCATCGTCTTTTTCCCAGTGCTGAATGTTCACATTACTGCCCGCATGCAATACCACCTCACCGGATTCATCCCCGTCATCGGTACTGCCCAGCACAAACACCGTGGCTTCCATCAGTTCACTGAAAAATTCAGGACGATGCGCTGGCTCTGTTGCAGCCAGAATCAGCACTTCTTCCAGTTTATTACGTGGCGAAAACTCCATACTTTCCTCAACATGATTACGTTAAAAACTGACGCGTTAAGACCTGAACCGACTACTTGGCGTTGCTCAGCAGGAGATTCGCCAGCGTACGTACACCGAGTCCCGTTGCGCCCGTCGCCCACTGATCTACCGCGCCTTTACGGTACGTCGCGGAGCAGTCAATGTGCAGCCAGCCCTGCTGGTAATTTTTCACAAAGTGCGACAGGAAAGCCGCTGCCGTGCTGGCACCAGCGGTGTGTGCACCACTGGCAATGTTGTTCAGATCGGCAAAACTGGACGGCAGATGGCTGCGGTGGAACTCTTCCAGCGGCAGACGCCAGAACGGTTCGCTTTCTTCTTTCGCACTTTCCTGCAATGCCGCCACCAGCTCATCATCAAAGCTGAACAGCGCGTGATAGTCGTTGCCCAGCGCCGTTTTTGCCGCGCCCGTCAGCGTTGCACAGTCGATAATCCACTGTGGATTCTGCTCGGAAGCATCGATCAGGCCATCCGCCAGCACCAGACGCCCTTCCGCGTCAGTGTTCATTACCTCAACCGTTTTACCGTTGCGATAACGAATGATGTCGCCCAGTCGGAATGCATTGCCGCTCACCATGTTGTCTGCGCAGCACAGGTACAGCTTCACACGCTGTTGCAAACCGCGCGCAGCTGCCAGCGCGAGCGCGCCCGTCAGAGTGGCCGCACCGCCCATGTCCGATTTCATGGAATCCATAGAACTGCTCGGTTTCAGGCTGTAGCCGCCGGTATCAAACGTAATACCTTTACCGACCAGACAGGCGAACACGGGTGCATCCGCGTTACCCGTCGGGTTATAGTCCAGCGCCAGCAGCACCGGCTGACGTTCAGAACCGCGTCCCACCGTATGCAGGCCAGCATAATTCTGCTCACGCAGATCTTCACCTTTGGTGATGCGGTAGCTGACAGCGTCACAGGCGACGTCACACAGCAGATCGATTGCACGGGTCGCCAGCTGCTCTGGCCCCAGATCTTCAGCAGGCAGGTTGATGGTGTCACGCACCCAGTCCACAATCTTCAGGCGATCGTTCAGCTCTTTCTTGTCAGCGTCATTCAGTTCCGCCCATTCAACCGTTCTTTGCCCTTTCGGCCCGCGATATCCCTGCCAGAATGCCCAGCTGTTTGCCAGATCCCAGCCTTCACCGGCTAGCTTAACGTGTTTAATCCCCTGCCCATCAATTTTGCGGGCAGCACGTTGGATCACCGCCAGTGCAGCTTTGCCATTCAGGGACGCCCCGACATGAATGGTAAAACCCTGCTCATTCACACTCAGCGTCGCTTTTTCTCCCCAGCGCGCGTCAGCAGGTTGAGTGGAGAGTGAAATCAGCATGGTATTGTTCGTCATAGTGCTTCTCCGATAATAGGTATTCCTGCCACTTTTCATGTTTGCAGGTGATGTTCATAGTTGCAGACGTTCTGCTTATCAATGCGTGTTTATAAACGCTTTCGCTTATAAATACTCGGTTTGCAGACAAATAAACGGTGCATCATGACATGCAAATGTTACGAATGTTGGCACGAGAATAAAACGGGCCACCAAAGGCAGCCCCGTCATCGTGTTATTCAGCTTCATCTAACCAGACCAGCAGGATCGCTTCCAGAATTTTTTCATTGGAGGCGTCCGGCCGATCGTCAAATTCATCCAGCTCGCAGATCCACTGATGCATATCCGTGAAACGTACGGTTTTCGGATCGAGATCGGGAAACTTATCGTAAAGCGCTTCGCCGATAGCCCGGCTGTCTGTCCATTTTAATCCCATAACGGTTACTCCCTATGCAGATTAATGCTCGCGCGCGTGGTTGATCGTATAGCGCGGGATCTCGACAACCAGATCGTCCCCGGCGATACGCGCCTGACAGCCCAGACGACTTTCCGGCTCCAGCCCCCAGGCCTTATCCAGCATGTCGTCCTCATCTTCCGTACTTTCTGCCAGCGAGTCGAAACCTTCGCGCACGATGCAATGGCAGGTAGTGCAGGCACAGGATTTCTCGCAGGCGTGCTCAACGTCAATACCGTTACGCAGGGCGACTTCCAAAATGCTTTCACCGCGTTCCGCTTCCAAAACCGCGCCTTCAGGACACAGATCCTGATGCGGTAAAAAGACTATCTTAGGCATGTTACACCTCATCCACAGAATGGCCTGCCAGCGCGCGACGGATAGAGGCATCCATGCGACGGGCGGCGAATTCCTGGGTTTGTTGATCGACTGTTTTAATCGCGGCTTCAATCGCCACGGGATCGCTTCCCTGCATCATCGTATGCAGGTGTTCGGATGCCGCGACAATGATGCCTTTTTCGTCATGGCTCAATAACTCTGCGTCAGCCACCAGCGCGCTTTGCAAACTTTCCAACACGCGTGAAGCCTCCACTTTTTGCTCTGCCAGACGACGCGCACCGACATCTTCTTTCGCATTCAGCATCGAATCGGTGATCATCGTGGCAATTTCCGTATCGCTCAAACCGTATGACGGTTTAACCTGAATGGATGCCTCGACGCCCGTCGATTTCTCCATCGCCGTGACGCTCAGCAGGCCATCTGCATCAACCTGAAAGGTCACGCGAATGTGAGCCCCACCGGCAGGCAGCGGCGGCAGACCACGCAGTGAGAAGCGCGCAAGCGATCGGCAATCCGTGACCATTTCGCGTTCACCTTGCAAGACATGAATCATCATGCCGCTCTGGCCGTCTTTGAAGGTGGTGAATTCCTGTGCGCGGGCAACTGGGATCGTGGTATTGCGCGGAATGATTTTTTCCACCAGCCCGCCCATCGTCTCTAGCCCCAGCGACAACGGGACCACGTCCAGCAGCAGCATTTCGCTGTCTGGCTTGTTACCCACCAGAATATCCGCCTGAATCGCCGCACCGATAGCCACGACCTTGTCTGGATCGATCGACGTCAGCGGCGTGCGGCCAAAAAACGTTCCGACGTGATCGCGCACTAGCGGAACGCGAGTCGATCCACCTACCATCACGACTTCCAGCACGTCTTCTGGCATCAGCCCCGCGTCTTTCAGCGTGCGACGGCAGGACAGCAGCGTGCGTTTCACCAGAGAAGCAATCAGCGAATCAAACTGCTCGCGGGTGATATCACCCTGCCAGTCAGCGACATCCATACGCACCGACTCGGCGCTGCTGAGTGCAACTTTAGCCTTCACCGCCGCGTGGCGAAAGGCATGATCTAACTGACGATCGTCACGATCGTGAATGCCCGCCTGCTCACGCAGCCACTCCGCCAGCAGATGATCGAAATCATCACCGCCCAACGCAGAATCGCCGCCCGTCGCCAGCACTTCAAAGACGCCACGGCTCAGGCGCAGAATGGAAATATCAAAGGTGCCGCCGCCCAGATCGTAAATGGCGATCACGCCCTCTTTACCGGAATCCAGCCCGTAGGCAATGGCGGCCGCAGTCGGTTCGTTCAGCAGGCGCAATACGTGCAGCCCGGCAAGACGTGCTGCGTCTTTGGTGCCCTGACGCTGTGCGTCATCGAAATAGGCAGGAACGGTAATCACCACGCCATCCGGCACGCCGCCTAACGCCGCTTCCGCACGCGCAGCCAGCGCGGACAAAATATCCGCCGATACCTGTACAGGATTGAGGTTGCCAGCCGAGGTCTGAATCAGCGGCAGGCCGTTATCGCTGGCATGAAAGTGATACGGTAAATGCGGGTAGCGCTGCTGAATGTCGTCCAGAGAACGCCCCATCAGGCGTTTGACTGAGCTGACGGTATTTTCCAGATCGTGGGCAGCATTGTCGCGCGCATCCCAGCCGACGCTGTGACCATCGTGACGATAGTGAACAACCGAGGGCAGCAAGTCACGCCCATCGCTATCTGCCAGCGTCTGAGCTTCACCGCTGCGTACGGTGGCAACAAGAGAATGGGTGGTGCCTAAATCAATACCGACAGCCAGACGACGCTGGTGCGGTGCGGCGCTAAGGCCAGGCTCACTAATTTGTAATAAGGCCATATTGAGCTTCCATCAATTGGCTGGCGAGAAACCCGGTATGGCAATCACCATCGGGTTACCCGCCGGATTAACCAGTTATCTGTCCAGCAATTGTTCTTCGAGTTCTTCAACCTGTTGCTGGAGCTTGTCTAAAAAGCGTAGCTTGCGCACGGTATCTGCGGCGTCTGTCCACGTCTCATTATCGAGTTCATCACACATATGCGAACGGCGCTTAGCGATCGTTGCCTGCAACCGCTCGGCGAAGGCCGTCAGTGCCTCATCGGCATCCGACCGCTGTGAGATCGCGTCCAGCTCTTCGCGCAGTTCCAGCTGTTCCATCAGGAATGCCGTGTCCTTCATCGTATGCTGTTCGTTGTTCACATCAAAACCGTGCAGCGACAACATATACTCCGCGCGTCTCAGCGGATGCTTGAGCGCCTGATAGGCATTGTTGATCGTCGCCGCCTGCTGCACCGCCAGCATGCGCTCGCGCTCTGGGCTGGCAGCATAACGGTCAGGATGGAACTGCCGCTGCAAATCCTGAAAACGGGATGCAAGCAGGCCGCCATCCACAGCATAGCGAATCGGCAGCCCGAATAACGTAAAGTAATCCATAGTGGTACTCTGGGAGTTCTGGGTAGCAATGCAGGCCATTAACCAATCGCACGCTCACTACCCAAGAGGGGTCAGACGTTGAAACTTTCGCCGCAACCGCATTCGCCGGAAATGTTCGGATTATTGAACTTAAAGCCTTCGTTCAGCCCTTCTTTGACGAAATCCAACTCGGTTCCGTCAAGATAGACCAGACTTTTGCCGTCCACGATGACCTTTACGCCTTTGTCTTCAAAGACCGTATCACCGTCGTTCAAATCATCAACAAACTCCAGCACGTACGCCATCCCGGAACAGCCGGATGTCCGTACGCCAAGACGCAGCCCAAGGCCTTTGCCCCGGTTTGCGATGAAAGCGTTCACGCGTTGTGCCGCACTTTCGCTCAGAGAAATCGACATACTGTTACCTCGATCGTTCGCCACCTCGACGGTATCAGGCACCGCAAGAAACGGTGCCCCGACGAGTTCAGCCGCAGAGATTACTGCGCGTCGCGTTTACTTTTGTAATCCGCAATCGCTGCCTTGATAGCGTCTTCCGCCAGAATGGAGCAGTGAATCTTCACTGGCGGTAGCTCAAGCTCTTCGGCAATCTGCGTGTTCTTAATCGCTTCAGCTTCATTCAGCGATTTGCCTTTTACCCACTCTGTAACCAGCGAGCTGGAGGCAATGGCAGAACCACAACCGTATGTCTTGAAGCGGGCATCTTCGATGATACCCTCATTGTTGACTTTTATCTGCAACTTCATCACATCGCCGCACGCTGGCGCGCCGACCATGCCGCTGCCGATAGAAGGATCGGCGTTGTCAAATGAACCCACGTTGCGTGGATTTTCATAGTGATCAATTACTTTTTCGCTGTAAGCCATGATAGTCGTCCCCGAACTGGTGAATTAATGATGCGCCCACTCGATGCTGCTGATATCCACGCCCTGCTTGAACATTTCCCACAGCGGAGAAAGATCGCGCAGACGACCGATGGATTTACGTACCAGCTCGATGGTGTAGTCGATCTCTTCTTCGGTAGTAAAACGTCCCAGCGAAAAGCGGATCGAGCTATGTGCCAGCTCATCATTCATGCCCAGCGCACGTAACACGTAGGAGGGCTCCAGACTGGCCGACGTACAGGCAGAACCGGACGAGACCGCCAGATCCTTGAGCGCCATAATCAGCGATTCACCTTCAACATAGTTGAAGCTGACATTCAGGATATTGGGCACGCCCTGCTCGATATCACCATTCAGATAGACTTCTTCAATATCATTAATGCCGTTCCACAGACGATCGCGCAACGCACGCAGGCGATTCATTTCTGCGGTCATCTCTTCTTTCGCGATGCGGTAGGCTTCACCCATGCCGACAATCTGGTGCACAGGCAAGGTGCCAGAGCGCATGCCGCGCTCATGACCGCCGCCGTGCATCTGCGCTTCGAGACGAATACGGGGTTTACGACGAACATACAGTGCCCCGATCCCTTTCGGTCCATAGATTTTATGGCCGGAGAAAGACATCAGATCCACTTTTAACTGGTTCAGATCGATAGGCAGTTTGCCTACACTCTGTGTGGCATCAACATGGAACACGATACCGCGGCTACGGCACATGTCACCGATAGCGGCAATATCCTGCACAACGCCGATTTCATTATTGACGTGCATGATGGAAACCAGAATGGTGTCCTCACGCATTGCCGCTTCGAGTTCAGCCAGATCGATAATGCCGTTACGCTGCGGGGCCAGATAAGTGACCTCGAAGCCTTCGCGTTCAAGCTGACGGCAGGTATCCAGCACGGCTTTGTGCTCGGTCTTGCTGGTGATGATGTGCTTACCCTTCTTCTGATAGAAGTTGGCAACACCTTTAATCGCGAGGTTATCGGCTTCGGTCGCGCCTGACGTGAAGACGATCTCACGCGGGTCGGCACCGACCAGTTCAGCAATTTGGTTACGGGCGATATCAACCGCCTCTTCCGCTTGCCAGCCAAAACGGTGGGAACGGGAAGCCGGGTTACCGAACGTACCGTCCAACGTCAAACACTGCATCATTTTCTCAGCGACGCGCGGGTCAACCGGCGTGGTAGCTGAATAATCGAGATAGATAGGTAACTTCATTGCTCATAAACTCCGTGCATCACTTCAAAACGTACAATGCGTTTTGTTTTATTGACAGGCTGTTTATACCCGCAACCTCTCGGGCCAATGCAAAAAATCTGGCGATGTTATCGTGGAACAATTTATCGTCAGAACACGCCGTGACAGTCGGACTAACGCCAATGCCACATTGGGCAATGTGGTCAGGATTATGCGGCTATCAGAAAGGCAAAACGTGACGAGTAAAGGTACTCGTCACGTTGAAGGTATATTAGGCGCGCAGGTTAACGTTGATCGTTTCCTGGATACGTCCATTGGCGGTGCGACGCGTGTCAGCATCCTGACGATCCGCAACGTTCAGTACTTCCTTATTGTTCACCAGCTCATCCAGCGTGATGTTATTCAGGAAGTCGGTAATACGGTCGCTCAGATCGCGCCACAGCGTGTGCGTCAGGCAGCGATCGCCACCTTGGCAGCCTTCGCGGCCCTGGCAACGCGTTGCATCAACAGATTCATCGACGGCCGAAATGACCATACCAACAGCGATTTCATTCGCGTTTTTACCCAGCAGGTAACCGCCGCCCGGGCCACGAACACTGGCAACCAGTCCGTTCTTACGCAAGCGTGAAAATAGCTGCTCCAGATAAGACAGTGAAATACCCTGGCGTTCAGAAATATCCGCCAATGGAACCGGTCCTTCCTGGGAGTGCAGAGCCACATCGAGCATGGCGGTAACGGCGTAACGGCCTTTGGATGTCAGTCTCATGATAGTGGTACCTGTAGATAAAACATGTATTATGAAAACATGTATTGGCAGAACATAACGTGAGTCTGACATTCCCGAGTATTTTAGTCAACTATTTAACCGAGTAAATTACTCAAGTATTATTCGCCGTGTGTTTTTTGTACCGAACTGAGTATCCCACGTAGAATATTAAGTTCCTGACTTTCAGGTCTGGCGCGGGTAAACAGGCGACGCAGCTTGTTCATTACCTGCCCTTGATGTGCTGGCCGGATAAATCCGGTTTGCAGCAGCGTCTGTTCAAGATGCTGATAAAACCGCTCCAGATCGTCGACCAGCGGGTATGGCGACTCTTCATGTGCCGGCTGCCCAGCCTGTAAGCGATCCAAATGCGCGATGCGCACTTCATAAGCAATGATCTGTACCGCCATCGCCAGATTGAGCGAGCTGTATTCCGGGTTAGCGGGAATCGCCACATGGTAATGGCATTTCTGCAGTTCCTCGTTCGTCAGCCCTACGCGTTCACGCCCAAACACCAGCGCGACCGGCGCGTGTTCCGCTTCCTGCGCGCTGCGAACGCCGCACTCGCGCGGTTCCAGCATCGGCCAAGGTAAGGTTCGAGAACGTGCGCTGGTGCCAACGACCAGACCACAGCCTTCGAGCGCCTGATCGAACGAATCCACAATGGTGGCATTGCCGATAACATCGCTGGCGCCTGCCGCCAACGCAATTGCCTGCGAATCAGGCTTCACCAATGGGTTGACCAAATAAAGTTTGCTTAATCCCATGGTTTTCATCGCCCTGGCCACTGAGCCCATATTGCCAGTGTGCGACGTTTCAACCAGAACAATGCGAATATTGTCTAACATATGTACTCTATTGTGCGAAAGGAAGTCGTGCGAAAAGGAAACCGACATACCTTAACACAGACTTAGCTATTTTACTTTTCTGCTGCTATACTCTGCGCCGCTTTCCGTTCTTTAACATTCCAGTGGACCGATACCATGCATCCGATGCTCAACATCGCTATACGCGCTGCGCGTAAAGCCGGTAATTTAATTGCCAAGAACTATGAAACGCCAGACGCCGTCGAAGCTAGCCAGAAAGGCAGCAACGATTTTGTGACCAACGTTGATCGGGATGCAGAACGTCTGATCGTTGAAGTCATCCGTAAATCTTACCCACAGCACACCATTATTGGTGAAGAGTGTGGCGAGCTGGTTGGCGAAGATCCGGCAGTACAATGGGTTATCGATCCTCTGGATGGCACCACCAACTTCATCAAACGTTTACCTCACTTCGCTGTTTCTATCGCGGTCCGCATTAAAGGCCGTACCGAAGTTGCCGTTGTTTACGATCCGATGCGTAATGAACTGTTTACCGCGACTCGCGGTCAAGGCGCACAGCTGAACGGCTACCGTCTGCGCAGCAGCACTGCCCGCGATCTGGACGGCACCGTACTGGCAACAGGTTTCCCTTTCAAATTAAAACAACACAGCAAAAGCTATATCAACGTCATCGGCGCGCTGTTCACCCACTGTGCGGATTTCCGCCGTACGGGTTCTGCTGCACTGGATCTGGCTTATGTGGCCGCGGGTCGCGTTGACGGTTTCTTTGAAATCGGCCTGAAGCCGTGGGATTTTGCCGGTGGCGAGCTGCTGGTACGTGAAGCTGGCGGGATCGTGACAGATTTCGTTGGCGGCCATAACTATCTGGCATCCGGCAATCTGGTTGCAGGTAACCCACGTGTGGTGAAATCCATTCTGGGCACCATCCGTGAAGAACTGAGCGACGCACTGAAACGCTAATTCCGACCCACTCCGGCTCACCCTCATAAAAACGAAATTGGGCCGGAGTTGTTATTTTTCTTTACATATGAATCCTGTATACGCATTGTTTATCCTTATACGATAATAATTATCAAACTCATTACACTGATAACTTCATCACATTGATAAACTGTGAATTAGGATCGCCACCATGTTAAGAAAATCAGTAAGATCACTCTTTCTGACTGCACTCCTCACCACTCCGCTTTTCAGCTATGCCACCCAATATCCTCTTACCGTCACCGATTTCGACGGAAGAAGTGTGACCATTAAACAAGAGCCACAGCGCATCATTCTGCAAGATGGGCGCGATATTATGACGATGGCATTGCTTGACCGCGATAATCCCTTTCAGCGTCTGGTCGCCTGGAACAATCTGGCGAAAAAACAGGACACCGCAACCTGGGATATGCTGAAAGGAAAATGGCCTCAGTCCGTTGGCATTCTGGATATGGGCTTCAGTGACAAAGGTAACGTCGATTTGGAAAGCGTGCTGTCAAAACAGCCGGATCTGATGATTGCCCAGCTGCGTGCCAAGGCAGCGCTGAAGGAAAGCGGCGTGATCGACAAGCTTAGCGCTCTGAATATTCCCGTACTGTTCGTCGATTATGAAGTGAATCCGGCTAAAGATACCGCTCCGAGCATCGACCTGTTGGGTCAAGTTCTGAACCGTGAAGCCAATGCCAAAGCGTATACCGATTTCTATCGTCAACATTTCGATGCCATTCAGCAGAAAACCGCGGCAATCACCCCAAAACCTAGCGTCTTTGTTGAGCCGATTGCCGGTAACTCGGATTCCTGCTGCTTCACACACAGCAACAGCGGCTGGGGCGGATTGGTAGAAGCGGTCGGCGCGAAAAATATTGGTTCAGATTTGCTGCCGGGCGCGTCAGGCTTTGTCTCGCTGGAAAAAATTATCAGCATGAAACCTGACGTCTACATTATGACAGGCTCTAAGCGTGGTAACAGCCAGGTCCTGCCGTTAGGCTATGGCGCCAGCGTAGAAGACGTGCGCAATCAGGCCACTACGCTGCTCAATCGCACTGGCATTAGCCAGATCCCAGCAGTACAGGCGAAACACGTTTACGGCGTTTACCACCATTTCTACAACCATCCCTACAACATTGTCGGTATGGAATATTTGTCAAAGGACATTTATCCTCAGGCCTTTACCAGCCTGAATCCTGATGATACGTATCGCCATATCATTCAGAATTTTACCTCGCTGCCTGACAGTGAGTTTATCTTTGCCTGGAAACAAGGTGAGTAATTTTTCATGAGTACAACCACTGAACCGGGTATCCGCAATACTGCCGCGGATGCCAACACCATTATGGACAACTATCGCGGCATCATTCGACGCCGTGTGGGTGTTATGGCGATACTGCTGTTGATCATCATCGGCTCGTTGTTGCTGGATTTTACGATGGGGCCTTCAGGGCTGACGCTTGATGTACTTTGGCAGACGCTGACCGATCCGGCCAGCGCCGATGCGGGTACACGCGTGATCGTCTGGGATATTCGTCTGCCTTACGCGCTGATGGCTATCGTGGTTGGACTGTCACTGGGTCTGGCCGGTGCAGAAATGCAGACGATCCTGAACAACCCACTGGCCAGCCCGTTTACGCTCGGCGTTTCCTCCGCTGCTGCATTCGGTGCTGCGCTGGCTATCGTCCTCGGTATCGGCATCCCCGGTATTCCGGCTCAGTGGTTTATCTCCGCAAACGCTTTTATCTTTGCGCTGCTGGCAGCGTTGCTGCTTGATGGTATTACGCGCTGGACGCAGGTCGCTACCTCCGGCGTCGTGCTGTTCGGTATCGCGCTGGTGTTCACCTTTAATGCGCTGGTTTCCATGCTCCAGTTCATCGCCAACGAAGACACGCTGCAAGGTCTGGTGTTCTGGACGATGGGCAGTCTGGCCCGAGCCTCGTGGGAAAAATTGGGAATTCTGCTGTTGGTGCTCGCTATCGTGATGCCCATTTCGCTGATGAGCTCATGGAAACTGACCGCGCTGCGGTTGGGTGAAGATCGCGCCGTGAGTTTTGGCATTAACGTTCGCCGCCTGCGTCTGGCGACGCTGCTGCGCATCAGTATTTTGTCCGCTATTTCAGTCGCGTTTGTTGGCCCCATCGGCTTTATCGGCCTGGTTGCTCCGCATATCGCACGTATGATTTTCGGTGAAGATCATCGCTTTTATCTGCCTGCCAGTGCGTTAACTGGCGCGCTGGTGTTGTCGATGGCGTCCGTTGCCTCGAAAAATCTCATCCCCGGCGTCATTATCCCGGTCGGGATCGTCACATCACTGGTTGGCGTCCCCTTCTTCCTGAGCATCATCCTGCGCCACAGAGGAAACGTATGAACCAGCAAACCTCTTCTGGATTACGCCTTTCCCACTTTCGCGCCGGTTACCCCAAGCGTCAGGTGATTCGCGATCTGTCCGTACCACAGCTGCCGCGCGGGAAAATTACCGTGCTGCTCGGCCCTAACGGCAGCGGTAAATCCACGCTGTTGCGTGCAATGGCAGGTCTGAATGCTTCCGAAGGTGAACTGTGGTTGGATGACACCAACCTGATGGCGTTACCTTTCACTCAGCGGGCGGAAAAAGTTGTTTATCTGCCGCAATCGTTGCCGGCGGGCGTTCACCTGCACGTGCTGGAATCGATTATCGTCGCACAGCGCGCGTCTGGCGGCATGCACAACGCCGAAAAGCAGGATGAAGTGATGAACCTGCTGCGTCAGTTAGGCATTGAACATCTGGCGTTGAGCTATCTCGATCAGCTCTCTGGCGGACAGAAACAGCTGGTCGGGTTAGCGCAATCGCTGATCCGTCAACCTTCGCTGCTCCTGCTGGACGAACCGCTCAGTGCGTTGGATCTGAACTATCAGTTCCACGTGATGGATTTGGTACGCAAGGAAACGCGCAAGCGCAACATCATCACCGTCGTGGTGGTGCATGACATCAATATCGCGCTACGTCACGGCGACCATGTATTGATGCTGCAAAACGGTAATCTGATTGCCGATGGTGCACCAGCCGAGGTGATTAGCCCGGAAAGCCTGTCAGCAGTCTATGGTGTACGCGGACGCATCGAACGCTGTTCGCAGGGCGTGCCGCAGGTGATTATCGACGGGCTGGTCAGCGAACCCACCGTCTAAGCTTTTCTCTGTACGGATAGACGGTGAGTTCCCTCACCGTCTTCCTTAGCTTACCAAACGCGACGGCGCTGATTCACCGCACCAGAACCATACACCGTACGCGCTATACCTCACGTTGCCGCTATTCAGTACAAACGCGCAGAGGCAAGCCCATCGCGCATGTTCGTCAGCATGTTCTCAAACAGACGCAATGCCAAACCCACGCTGTTTACGTTGTAGTAGAGCGCCGCGTCATTATGCTTCAGATAATGTTCAAACTCGGGTTTATCGAGCAGTTTATAAATTGCAGTAAATCGCAAAATAAGGTGGCTGCAATTATTGAGATAGAGATCAAGCGTGCGGTAATCACTTTTCATTAGCTGAGTAAGCAACGCGGTCATATGCTCGAATTCCGTCAGTAGCGACGCATAATCCCCCAGATTTTCCGCACTGTGCTCAGTCGATTCCATACCGTCATCTCCCTTGGCTTTCGCACTGGTCAATCGAACCTATAGCCGCATACCGCCTTACTGCGCAGCATACGGCGCGATAGATTAGAAAC
Organism: Pectobacterium polaris; assembly: GCF_002307355.1. Classification (NCBI taxonomy): domain Bacteria; kingdom Pseudomonadati; phylum Pseudomonadota; class Gammaproteobacteria; order Enterobacterales; family Pectobacteriaceae; genus Pectobacterium; species Pectobacterium polaris. The sequence goes on from NZ_CP017481.1 coordinate 4,624,606, forward strand.
GCTGCCAGTCTGCTTCATCCGAAGCAATAACAGCTTTTTTCCTTACGGGAGAAAGACGCGGCGCGGATATTCCAGGTAGCGCGGATGCAGAAGCGGAGGCCAGCGCCAGAGGGGTAACCTGCCCCACAATGAACTGCCCCACCAGCTGGCTCAACGTACTTGCCTGTTCCTGCAACGACTGCGACGCCGCAGACGCCTCTTCCACTAATGAGGCGTTTTGCTGAGTCACATCATCCATCTGGTTAACCGCCTGATGCACCTGGCTGATCCCCTGGGTTTGTTCCTCGGTCGCCGCCGCGATTTCATTGACTAAATCCGTTACCTGCTGGATCGCATCCTTCATCGCCGACATGTTTTTCCCTACATCGCTGGCTTGATCGACGCCCGCCGACACCAGCGAGTTTGAGGCATCAATCAGATCCTTGATTTCGCGCGCCGCGGTAGACGACCGCTGTGCCAGCGTACGCACTTCTCCCGCCACCACCGCAAAACCACGCCCCTGCTCGCCGGCACGCGCAGCTTCTACCGCCGCATTCAGGGCGAGGATATTAGTCTGAAACGCAATACCTTCAATAAGCGCAATGATGTCGGTGATCTTGCCTGAGCTGGTGCGAATGTGTTCCATCGTATTCAGCATCGTGTTGACGGAATCCGCGCTATTGATGGAGATCTTGCTGGCATTCCCCGCCAGCAGGCTCGCCTGTTGCGTGTTCTCCGCGTTCTGGCGCACCGTCTCACTGATTTCCGTCATACTGGCCGCCGTTTGTTCCAGCGAAGCAGCCTGTTCCTCGGTGCGGGATGACAGATCTTCATTCCCCGCCGCAATCTGCGTCGCCGCGCTGCTCACCGATTGCGATGAAGCACTCACCGAAGCCAGCGCTGAGGATACCCGCTGCATCAGGCTGTTAAAGGCACGGGCGGTATTTCCCACTTCATCCTTGCGTCGCTCGTCCGCTTGAATCGTCAGGTCGAGATGGGTGCTAACGCTTTCCATCGTTTGACTCATGTTATTCAAACTTTTTCTAATGCCCAGAATGGTTCTCACCGCGAAAAAGCCGATCAACAACACGATCAATAACGTACCAGACAACAGGCCAAACCACGTTTGGTCATAAATCCGTTTATTCAGCTGACGCAGTTCGTCGCCCATTTCAACATTCAGATCGAATTGCTTACGGTAATTGGCGAGTAACTCACGTACCGCTTCTCCAGGTCCGTTTGCTCCTTGCAACAGGCCAAGCGCGATCTCGTTTTGGTTCGACTTTGATGCGTTAAGAAAAACAGGTAGCGATACCTGTAATTTTTTGGTCAGATCAATCGCCGTATGGGTCAGTTGGCGATCCTCCTCACTGGAGGCATCATTGATCAGGTAATACTCATTGAGCGTCTTTATTTCCTCGATGGTTCTATTAATATCCTGCTCAATCGCGGGCAGCTTGCGATCGTCATCCGTGGTCTGATGACGATACAAAAAAAGCACCAGCGAATTGCTTTTATCCACCAAACTATTTAAATCTTTAATGCTCGGAATCGCATTATCCTGAACATATTCAAAACGAGATTGGAACCCTGATAACAATGATAAAGTAACAATAACTAATGAAATAAGCGCCAGCGACATTAGCGAAAACGTCAACAGCAGGCGTTGCGTGATATTCATAACCGCTCCATTTTTTTTGAATTTTTATACCGTATTTTTTTCCTGATTCCGGTATGTCAAATAAACCGAATTTCCCTCCCTACGTGGCGTTTTGCGTAAAAGTCAGACATACCTTTACCACGTTCAATTATCGCCACAGAAGCAGACAGCTTGATAGCATCGATCATTAAAATCACTTAATAATCCCAAAACGATAGTTACTAGCTATCAAAATAAGATAATTGATCGTCACAAACATCTAACGATCCGGCAATGGGGAAAACTGGAAAGAAAACGTTTACTTTATTTTCCGGCAGGATAAAAAATGTGGTGACATGAACATCGCCAGCGCTGCGGTTGATAGACGATAAAATCGGTGAAAAAGCACAAAAAAAAGCACTGACCGATGAGGTTCAGTGCTTTTCTATTATCTGGTTTACTGCATCATCTGGCTTACTGCCTGACGGCGTTATTTCTTCGCTGGCAGAGTAACCCAGTAGCCTGGCTGATATGTCAGCGGCAGGAACTTCTCGTGGAAGGTACGGAACGTTGCATCAGGATCGATATCCTTAAACAGTTCCGGGTGCATCCATTTTGCTAATACCTGGATCGCCACAAACTGATACGGGCTATCATAGAACTGATGCCAGATTGCATGGGCGTTGCCATCAGTTGCTACCGGCAGCGTTTTGAATGCTGAGCGTTCCATCAGTTTTTGCAGGCGTTGCAGCGCTTCTTTCTGATCGGCTCCTGGTCCAACGCCAACCCAGCCATTCGCCGTGTTGTAGTTTTTCCAGTTAGCTCCGGTCACCACCACCACATCCGGGCGAGAACTGATAATTTGCTCTGGGTTCAGCGTACCAAACGTGCCGGGGATAATGTTTTTGGCAATGTTGTCACCGCCAGCGGCCTCAACCATACGGCCAAAGTTCTCATCACCAAATGACATGCAGCACTCTTCGTCATAGCCGCCTGCACGGTCGATCATCACTTTCGGGCGTGGCCCCTGATAGTTCTTCAACCGATCGGTGACGAGCTCAATCTGCTCACGACGGAATTTAATAATCTCTTCCGCACGCTGTGGTTTGCCAACCAGCTGGCCCATGATGTGAATGCTTTTTTCTGCATTCTCAAACGGCTTCTCGCGGAAATCGATGAACACCACCGGAATCCCCAGCGAACTGAGTTTCTCGATCAGTTTGCCTTCATCCGTCGCCGCTTTTGACTCCAGATTCATCAGTACCAAATCCGGCTTCAGCGTCAATGCCTGCTCGACGTTGAAGGTGCCGTCTTTCGCTCCGCCAAAGGTCGGCAGCTTTTTGATTTCCGGGTATTGCTTTTCATAAGCCATATAGCCGTCATAATCGGCTTTCGGCAGATCGTCGCGCCAGCCAACGACGCGCTGGAACGGTGCCTCGGTATCAAAGGCAGCCAGCAGATAAATCTGTCGACCTTCCCCTAAGATAATCCGCTTCACTTCGGATTTGATTTCTACTTTCCTGCCACTAACGTCTTCAATAACAATCGGGTTAGCGCTGGCGGCAACGCTCACACTCAGCCCCAACAGAGCAACGACTGAAAACAGCCATTTCTTCATTATTATTCCCTTCTGCGATTATGGTTATAAATGATAATAGTTATCATTATTGAAATGATATCCTGCCGTGATTATCCGAAGCAATGGGTTTTTAGCGCAGCGCTAATAAAAGGTAAAATTAGCCGGAGAATGGCCGAATGCCGCCCATCATCGCGGGCTGTGCACTGAGGTAAAGCAGGACGCCGGAGCCAACTAAAATCAGCCCGCCGGCAAAAGCTAGAAGAGAAAACGTCGCACGCTGCCACACGGGCGAGGCACGGTTTGCACCTAAGCGCTCAACCACGCGACGGCAGTAAAAAACCAACACGGCCAGCGCCGAGATCGTGATCGCCGTTCCAGCAGCCATTACCAGCGCAGAGGCGACGCCCCACCAATACACGCCGATCACTTTAGAGAAAAGCAGCACCAGAATAGCGCCGGAACACGGGCGCATACCCATTGCCAGCACAATCATCAAGCGCGTACGCCAGCTACTATCGCGCTCAAGTTCTTCATTGCTCGGGAGATGGCGGTGCCCGCAGCCGCAGTCGGCATCGTGCTGATGAGGAGAAAAAAGCGCAGGCGTCGGACGAAGCACCATGCGTCCATCGGTTGGTACGTTAAATTGGGTGACGTGAGAAGTCGTTACGTGCAAAGGCGTCACGCGCAAAATCGTCGCGGGCTTAGGCTGCCGCACAAGGGCGATATACAGCTGTTTCAACGCGCGGAAACAGAGCAGTAGCCCCAGCCCCGCTACCAGCACAAAGCTCCCCTTTTCCATCCAGAAGCTGCTGCTATGCAGCGTTCGGCTCGACAGTTGCAAGATTCCTAATACCACGGTCACCAACGCTACCGCCATCAGACCCTGAACCAACGACGCGGCAAGCGTCAACTTCAGGCTGCTTTTCAGCTTCGACGGGTGCGTCGCCAGATAGGTCATGATGACGACTTTACCGTGCCCCGGCCCGACGGCATGAAGCACGCCATAGACCAGACTGAACATCATCAGACTCAGCCCCGCCTGATGCGGTTGCTGTTCTACCATCTGCAACAGGTGCGACATCTGCTGATGCAGCGATTTCTGCCAGATCGCGCTTTGCAGCACGATTTGCGGCCAGTACCCCACGATGTAATGCAACGCCGAGGCCAGCAACGCCAAGAACAGCCACAGCGGCCACAGATCGTACAGCCGACTCAACAACGAGCGCTGACGCTGCAGTGAGCCGAGGTTCACTGACATTGTAACGTCACCCGCTGTGCAAACTGTTTCCCTAGCTCCATGTCTTCATCCGGCGCATCGTTCTTATCCAGCGATAGCGCATAAGATTGCAGTTCAGTATTGGGTTCCGGCGTGACGAGCGAGGTTTTACAACGTGAAGCCAGCGCAGGTGCCAGTTTAACGGCCTTGTCGTTCTGGTAGGACATATCGACAAAGTAGGTAGGATCGTAAGTAGAAATCAGCAAAGGCTTGCCGACCAGCGGCTGTGGATGTGCCAGCGGCAGCACAAACTCCAATACCGCCTGATTGCCTTTGCGGGAAAGGTGATATTCGGTTGGCATCGGCGCATATTTCACGGGCTGACCATCACGATAAATATCGGTGAAATAGTGCTGCCCTAATACATTCGCCATCACTTCCGCTGCCAGCTTTTTCCAGACTTCAGAATCCTTCTTCGCTTTCCCTGCGTCATACAACAGGTCGGCAGACGTGATGGGATCCATCGTCCACAGCATACGTAAACCGGTGATGTTGTCGTTCTGGCTCTCAACTGTCGTCTGCATATCAATAAAACTGTGTGGGTGAGCGAAAACGGGCTGGCCGAATGCCAGACCTGTTATCAGCAACGTTATCCGTCCGCACCACCGTTTCAAAGCGTTATAATGTAACATTATTTTTACCACACTACGTTATATTGACAATGCGTGCCATTGCTTACGCCTTTCCGACCACAGCATGGTGACTGACGGAAGGCCGGATAAACAGAGCCGGAACTGCCAACAGCGCCATCACCCAGAACGTACCGCCCTGTAGATGTTCAAACAGGAAACCGGACACCATCGTCATCACCGCGATACTCCCGCCCATTGCCAGCGCGGAATACACCGCCTGTAACCGCAATACGTCCCCATCGCTGCGTGCCGCGATAAAACGCATGGCAGCCAGATGGCAGACGGTGAAGGTTCCACAGTGCAATATCTGTATCACAATCAGCCACGGCAGAGCCACCGTCGCGCCCATCAAGCCCCAGCGCACCACGCCGCATACGGCAGAGAGCAGCAAAAGTTGCCTGGCGCTCCAACGTCGGAACAGCCGTTGGCTGAAGGTAAAAATGACAATCTCCGCGACCACGCCCAATGACCAGAGATAGCCGATAATCGAGGCGGAATAGCCCGAATCCTGCCAATAAATGACGCTGAAACCATAGTACGCCGCGTGTGCGCCTTGCAGCAGCGACACGCAAAGCAGGAAGCGCCATACCGCAGGTTCGGTCAGCAATCGTTTCCACGGCGTGACGCTAACCGACTGCGCTGTCGACGTTGCCGCTTGCGGCATCACGCTGGGGCGAAGCAGCATGCCTAACAGCATCACAACCAGCCCCGCGCTGAGGATTGCCAGAATCGCGGGGTGTCCCCAGATAGCGACCAATTCACCCGTTGCGGCAGAAGCGATAACAAACGCGATCGAACCCCAGACGCGTACCTTGCCGTAATCCATCACGACCTGTCGCTGCCACGTCGCCGCTAATGCATCCGTCAGTGGCACCAGCGGTGCAAAAAACAGGTTAAACCCGATCATCACTATCATCAGCCACAGCCAGGCATTCCCCAGCCAGAAACCAACAGCCAGCGCCAATGACAGCAACGCCAACCCACGTAGCACCGTAATCAATTTGGACGGATCTTTCACGCTGGGCGTGATGACCAGACTGCCGACGAAGCGCGCCACGAGCCCCGCGCCCAGCAGCATGCCGATCGACTCAGCGGACAGCCCCTCACCTTTCAGCCACCCGCCCCAAAACGGCAGGAAAACGCCATAGCAAAAAAAGTAGGTGAAATAGCTCAGCGCTAACCAGCGCGTCGATTGCAAAACCATGATTCCTCCCTTTCGATGACCAACTCTCCTAGCTTCAGCACTTTTTTGCTGGCTACTCTTTTTTGCCAGTTACTGTGTCAGAGTGCATGCGGTCGCGCAACGCGTTATTCACCATTAAACGTGAACGGAAGTATCGGCCCGCAGAGTGGCGACCAGAGATGGCACGCCATAAAAAAACGTGAGGAACGTTTTTCAACGTCGCTTGCGACGACCCGAAGGGTGGCGGCCGGATGGCCGCCATAAAAAACGCCAGCACTCAGGCTGGCGTTTAGGACGTGTTCCGACAGTGATGTCAGAGAAAATGCCGAATTATGCGTAAACCGGGAAGCGGGCGCAGATCTCCAGAACTTTCTGTTTCACGCGCTCAATGGTCGCTTCGTCGTTGATGTTGTCCAACACATCACAGATCCAGCCAGCCAGTTCACGCACTTCCGCTTCTTTAAAGCCGCGACGAGTTGCCGCTGGCGTACCGATACGGATACCGGAAGTCACAAACGGGCTCTTCGGATCATTAGGCACGCTGTTTTTGTTCACGGTGATGTTTGCACGGCCCAGCGCAGCATCAGCTTCTTTACCAGTCAGGTTTTTGCTCACCAGATCCAGCAGGAACAGGTGGTTGCTGGTTCCACCAGAAACGACGTTGAAACCACGTGACAGGAAGACTTCAACCATTGCTTTAGCGTTTTTCGCAACCTGCTGCTGGTAAACCTTGAATTCAGGCTCCATCGCTTCTTTCAGCGCCACCGCTTTACCGGCGATAACGTGCATCAACGGGCCGCCCTGACCGCCAGGGAATACCGCAGAGTTCAGTTTTTTGTACAGCTCTTCGTCGCCGCCTTTCGCCAGAATCAGGCCACCGCGTGGGCCAGCCAGCGTTTTGTGCGTGGTGGTAGTCACGATGTGAGCATGAGGAACCGGGTTAGGGTAAACATCAGCAGCGATCAGACCAGCAACGTGCGCCATATCAACAAACAGGTAAGCACCGATGCTGTCAGCAATTTCGCGCATCTTCGCCCAGTCAACAACGCCAGAGTAAGCAGAGAAACCGCCGACGATCATTTTTGGCTTGTGCGTACGCGCCAGTTCAGCCATTTCGTCGTAATCAATCTTGCCGCTTTCGTCGATGCCGTAAGGAATGACGTTATACAGTTTACCTGACAGGTTAACCGGAGAACCGTGCGTCAGGTGACCACCGTGCGCCAGGTTCATACCCAGAATGGTGTCGCCCGGCTGCAGCAGCGCGGTGTAAACGGCAAAGTTAGCCTGAGAGCCGGAGTGTGGCTGCACGTTGGCATAATCTGCACCGAACAGTGCTTTCGCGCGATCGATCGCCAACTGCTCAACAATGTCAACGTACTCACAGCCGCCGTAGTAACGCTTGCCCGGATAACCTTCAGCATACTTGTTCGTCAGCTGAGACCCTTGAGCCTGCATAACGCGTGGGCTGGTGTAGTTTTCTGACGCAATCAGTTCAATGTGCTCTTCCTGACGCACCACTTCTTGCTCCATTGCTTGCCACAGGTCGGCATCATAATCGGCAATGTTCATTTCACGCTTTAACATCCGGATCTCCTGACTCAGCTAACATAAATATACTGGGAATTAATGGCCCATTTGGGAATTGGGCTACCCTTTTGGGGAATGGCGTATAGTGTAAACCGTTTTTCCCTAATGAAGATAGGTCTTGACAGAGGTTTTTACGCAAACGATTAGCTACAGGCAGCACAAGGCTTCAGCAACTATCTGCTGCGCAGTGGTAAACGGATTTTTCTTCATTCTCAACCTGCTATTTCTTCATGTTATTCCCTTTGGCTCCGCCTAAAAACCCCTACCACCAAAAAGGTAATTTACAGCGGCGGACAAACCCAATAAGATGCATATAAAATACAACTTATAAGTCATGCCAATAAATAAGGAGTCACCATGCTGGATAATCAAACTATCGCAATCGTTAAATCAACCATTCCTCTGCTGGCGGAAACAGGCCCGAAACTGACCGCGCATTTTTACGATCGCATGTTTACGCACAACCCTGAGCTCAAAGATATTTTTAACATGAGCAACCAGCGCAATGGCGATCAGCGTGAAGCGTTGTTCAATGCCATCTGTGCTTATGCAACGAATATTGAAAATCTGGCCGCGCTGCTGCCTGCGGTTGAGCGTATCGCCCAGAAGCATGCCAGCTTTAACATTCAGGCCGATCAGTATCAGATCGTGGGTAATCACTTATTGGCAACGCTGGATGAACTGTTTAGCCCAGGGCAAGAAGTACTGGATGCTTGGGGTAAAGCCTATGGCGTACTGGCGAATGTCTTCATTCAGCGCGAAGGCGATATCTACCGCAGTACCGAAGCGCAAAACGGCGGCTGGAGCGGTGTGCGACCTTTCCGTATTGTGAACAAGCAGCCGCAAAGCTCGGTGATTACCAGCTTCACGTTGGAACCCACCGACGGACAGCCTATTGCTGATTTTCAACCGGGCCAGTATCTGGCGGTTTATATCAAGCATGACAGTTTTGCCAATCAGGAGATTCGCCAATACTCTCTGACTCACGCGCCAAATGGAAAATCCTACCGGATTGCGGTGAAACGTGAAGCACAGGGCACCGTTTCCGGCTATCTGCATGATACCGCGCGTGAAGGCGATATCATTCATCTGGCGGCTCCGCACGGCGATTTCTTCCTTGATATTCCCGCTTCCACGCCAGTTGCCCTGATTTCTGGCGGCGTGGGGCAAACCCCCATGTTAGGTATGTTGCATACGCTCAAGCAGCAGGAGCATCAGGCGAAGGTGCTATGGCTGCATGCAGCAGAAAATGGCACAGCGCATGCGTTTGCGGATGAAATCGGTAAAACGGGACAGTCTCTGCCGCAGTTCCAGCACCACATCTGGTATCGGGAACCGCAGCAGGCCGATCGTCCGGGCGAAGACTACCACCACAGCGGGCTGATGCAGTTGGCCTCGTTAAAAGATGAATTAACCACGCCGGATATGCACTATTACCTGTGCGGCCCTGTGGTTTTCATGCAGTTTATCGCACAGCAGTTGCTGGCTATGGGTATCCCCGCAGAGCAGCTACATTACGAATGTTTTGGTCCGCATAAAGTTGTCTAACCCTCATTGATAACGGATCAAACCCAAAGGCCGCTTTTGCGGCCTTTTTTTCATCTTTCAGAAAACCGCCGTCTGTAAAACACCTTATTGATCACAAATTTATATGCCAATACGGCAGCACTCCGCTAAAAAAGAGGTGGGTCACAAAAAACAAGACCTTATTAAAATAACATTTCATTTTTAATGAATAGTTATTTCATCAAAGAGACCTCGTTTAGGCATCGGCTTGAGTGCACAATAAAAGCCCGACGTTCTCGCTAAAGGCCGTGACAAGAGCGATAAAAAACAGCGACCTTCCTTTGATAACGCCTGTGTTCATTAACCGTTTTCGACTAACCAACAAGGGATATGTCTGACCATGGCAAAACGATTTTCAGAAAGTGTAGCTTTAGCGCTGATACTTTCCGCCCCTTTCACACTCGTACACGCTAAAACGCCCGCTGCGGCACACCAGACTGCCGCGCCGGACAGCGTTAACTTACTGTCGGGTTCAACGCTGGATGAAAAAACCGGCTTATCCGGTAATGTCACCGCACGGGATATTCATCTGCCTGCCACCATCATTATCAGAGACCAGCAGGGTCAGAAGCGGCAGACACAGACCGATGAGCAAGGAAAATATCATCTCGATGTCTCTGGCCTCACACCGCCGCTACGTCTGTTAGCCATCGAATCTGGCGGCAATAACTGCCTGCTGAATAATATTTCCCGTGCAATCTGCCTGTCCGCTGTCGCTCCGTCATTGCATGACGGCAAAGAGAATATTGCCAATATCAACCCGCTGACTGACCGTATTACCTCAGATATTGCGGTAGCAGCAGGCTACATTGGTCCACAGCAGCTAACGGACGACACGGCATCACCGAAACTGGACGCCGCAGCATGGAAAAAAGCCTACGCCGATTTTCATGCAGGCTTTAATGACGCGCTAAAACAGGTAGGCGTCAGTGCGCCCAAGCGTTTCGATCCTCTGACTTACCCCGCAACCCAGCAGGATGCAGTCACCAAAATCGTCAACGTCATTAACCATAACCGCAATTATCACAACGACACCGGCTATTCCGGCCATACGGTACTGACCGACAGTGCATTCCATCCCATTGTTGGCCTGAATAATAAAGGCGATTATGAACCGCTGGATTACCGTTCTGCCCGCCAGAGTCTGGACGCGATCCAGAAAGCGCAAACCCGCATTTTCATGGTCGGCGACTCAACCGCGGCAACCTATGAAAAAATGCGCTTCCCGCGCATGGGATGGGGTCAGGTTTTTGAACAACAGTTCAGTAAAAATAGCGGCGTAAAAGTGGTAAATGGCACACGTGCAGGCCGTAGCTCACGCGACTATTTCTACGAAGGCTGGTTCCGCCAGATGCAGCCGCTGATGAAAGAGGGTGATTTCCTGTTTATTCAAATGGGGCACAACGATCAAAATTGCAACAGTGCAAAAGCGGTGCGTGGCCCAGCGGATGTTGCTAACCTTTGTACTTACCCGAACGATGCGGCAGGGAAAAAGCAGGCACCGCAGGGGAAAGCCGATATGTCATTCCAGACATCGCTGGAGCGCTACATCACTTTCGCCCGCCAGCACAAACTCACACCAGTTCTGCTGACCCCTACCACCCGAGTAAAAACGGCTGACGGGAAAAATGGCACGCCTGCGGTACACAGCCACTTCACCAAGCAAAATTCAGAAAATGGTTATGCTTTCATCGGCGATTACAGCCAGACCATCAAGAATACAGCTGCCGATAACAAGGTGATTTTACTGGACGTTGAACCCGCCACTATCGCGCTGGCGAATCAGGGCAACAGCGACCATTGGAAACAATACTGGCTGGTGATCGATCCTAAGCAATATCCTTACTATCGCGATCAGGCGGGTAGCCTGAGCAAACCGGATACCACCCATTTTCAGAAAAAAGGCGCTATCGCTGTGGCAGGGATTGTCGCTGACGCCATTCGGCAGGAACCCGCTTTAGCGTCGCTGGCGGAAAAAACGGTCAGCAAGCACAAGTAGTTATCAGTCAGGCAAAACAATAAGACAGAACCGCGCGCGGCGTTACACCGCCGCGCGTTATATACCTTTCCCTTACCGATTACAGGACTCTGGACATGATAAACGCCTCACACCTCTGCAAAACGCTGACCTTAGCCATGTTGATTTCCTCACCCTGGGCGCTAGCGCAGGCTGCCGACTACAATGCGCTGGTTTCCAGCAACGCAGGGGACGCCAAAGCCTACAAAACCATCTCTGAAGCTATCGCCAGCGCCCCGGCGGACAGCTCGCCGTTTGTTATCTATGTGAAAAATGGCGTGTACCACGAACGCCTGACGATTACGCGCCCCAACATTCACTTACAGGGCGAAAGCCGTGACGGCACCGTGATCACCGCGACCACCGCCGCTGGGATGCTCAAACCCGATGGCAGCAAGTGGGGAACCTATGGCAGTAACACGGTGAAAGTCGATGCGCCCGATTTCAGCGCTCGTTCACTGACCATCAACAATGGTTTTGATTATCCGGCCAATCAGGCTAAAGCCAACGACGATCACACCAAATTAAAAGACTCACAGGCCGTTGCGCTGCTGGTTGCTGAAAATAGCGATCGGGCGTGGTTCCATGATGTCAGCCTGACGGGCTATCAGGACACGCTCTATGTGAAAGGGGGACGCAGCTTCTTCTCACAATGCCGAATCAGCGGCACCGTTGATTTCATCTTTGGTAACGGTACTGCGCTGTTTGACGACTGCGATATTGTCGCGCGTAACCGTACCGACGTGAAAGATCAGCCGATTGGCTATCTCACCGCGCCCAGCACCGACATTAAACAAAAATATGGTTTGGTCATTATCAATAGCCGGGTGACGAAAGAACAAGACGTCCCAGCGAACAGCTATGGCCTGGGTCGCCCGTGGCACCCAACGACCACCTTTGACGATGGGCGCTATGCCGATCCTAACGCGATCGGCCAGACCGTCTTCCTGAACACCACCATGGATGACCACATTTATGGCTGGGACAAAATGTCAGGCAAAGATAAACAAGGCGAGAAAATCTGGTTCCATCCGCAGGACTCACGCTTTTTCGAGTATAAATCCAGCGGTAAAGGAGCAGAGAAAAACGATCAGCGCCGTCAGTTAAGCGACGCGGAAGCAGCAGAATACACCGCAGACAAAGTGTTAGCGGGTTGGGTTCCTACCGCGCCTAAAGGGAAGTAGAGTAGAAGTAAATGTGACGAAGCCAGCCTGATTGATAAAGGCTGGCTTCTAAGCGGTATTAGCGGGGAAGCGAAAAGATTAAATCGCTTCTTCGTCTTCTTCACCGGTACGAATACGGACAACGCGCGCCACATCAAAGACGAAAATTTTACCGTCGCCGATTTTACCCGTCTGCGCGGTCTGCGTGATGGTTTCTACGCAGGTATCGACGATGTCATCTGACACGACAATTTCGATTTTTACTTTTGGCAGAAAATCGACCATGTATTCTGCACCACGATACAGCTCTGTGTGGCCTTTCTGACGACCAAAGCCTTTAACTTCTGTTACCGTCATCCCTGTGATGCCCACTTCAGCTAACGCTTCACGCACATCGTCCAGTTTGAACGGCTTAATAATCGCATCAATTTTCTTCATGGAGGAACCTTTGTGTTATCTATGTTGCGGCCAAAGCCGAGCATCAGCAAGTGAACAGCATGTCAGAACTCAGGCGGACAATCTACACCCGCACGGCACTCTCAGCGCTAGTCTTTAAAATCGTTGGCATCCAGCTCGTGGCGGCCCAACAGTTTATAAAATTCCGTTCGGTTACGCCCGGCCATTCGCGCAGCCTGCGTCACGTTACCTTTTGCGATCTGTAATAATTTTCGCAGGTAATTAAGCTCAAACTGATGTCGTGCTTCAACAAACGTTGGCAGGGCGGTATTTTCACCTTCCAGCGCTTGTTCAACCAGCGCATCGCTGATCACCGGTGCGCTGGTCAGTGCCACACACTGTTCGATGACATTCACCAGTTGACGCACGTTACCCGGCCAGCTTGCCGTCATCAAGCGCTTCATCGCATCGGTTGAAAAGGTGCGCACAAAAGGCTTGTGACGATTAGCAGATTCACGCAGCAGATGGTTTGCCAGCATCGGGATATCTTCAGCACGTTCATGCAGCGCTGGCAGCTTCATATTCACCACGTTGAGTCGATAATAGAGATCTTCGCGGAATTCGTTCTTCTCCATCGCCTTCGGCAAATCACGGTGCGTGGCGGAAATAATCCGCACGTCAATGTCCAAATCGCGGTTGCTACCCAGCGGGCGGACTTTTCGCTCCTGCAAAACACGAAGCAACTTAACCTGTAAGGACAGCGGCATATCGCCGATTTCATCTAAAAACAGCGTGCCGCCTTCCGCCGCCTGAAAAAGCCCTTCACGGCTGCTAACCGCACCGGTAAAGGCCCCTTTCGCATGGCCGAACAGCTCCGATTCCAGCAATGGCTCCGGCAGCGCACCGCAGTTAATCGCAATGAAGGCTTTCTTCGCACGTGGGCTTGCCGCATGAATCGCCTGAGCCAGCACCTCTTTCCCGGTGCCGCTCTGACCGTTAATTAGCACGCTGACGTCCGACTGCGCGACCATTCTGGCCTGCTCTAGCAGACGCAGCATAATCGGACTGCGCGTCACGATAGTTTCACGCCAGCTTTCATCACCCGCTGGGGCGGACAATGCCAGTGCTTCGTCTATCGCTTTGTAGAGCGCATCACGGTCAACGGGCTTCGTCAGGAAGCTGAATACGCCCTGCTGTGTAGCCGCGACCGCATCGGGAATGGAACCGTGAGCGGTTAAAATGATCACCGGCATCCCCGGCTGATAGCGCTGAATTTCGGCAAACAACGCCATGCCATCCATTTCATCCATACGAAGATCGCTGATCACCAGATCGAACGTCTCGCGCGTTAACAGCCGCAGCGCCTCTTGGCCGCTCTCCGCCGTCATCACGCTAAATCCTTCGCTGGTCAGCCGCATACCCAACAGTTTCAGCAGGCTGGGGTCATCATCCACGAGCAACAAACTCGCCGTTTTTCGGGCTGTCATTGTCTTGTTGACTCCTTCTTCGTCGTCGCGTTGTCCGTATGTGATTCCATCGGCGGCGTATAGGTGTCATCCGCATCAACTGGCTCATTTCTGGATTTCGTTGCCAAATTGCGCGAACCGTCTTTATTTGCACTACCGCTATTCGCACCAGAACTACCACGACGATCGCCGTCGTTATCCGGCATTTCCCCCGATAGCTGCTTACGAGACGACAGTTGGCGCTCAATATCCGTCAGATTTTCCAGTTTCTGCGTGGTTGTTTCTAACTGATATTGCAGATGACTTTGCTGTACACGCAAGGTGTCTAGCTGTTTGTCGCTGGATTCCTGCAAACGCTTATAGCGCAGACGCTCATCCGACAGCGCCAAGAACAACGTTTGTCTGTCACGCCAGGTTTGCATCAGCGGGCGCAGTGCCGCCGGGAAAGCCAGACGATATAAATTGATCTGTTCCAGCACCTGACGGCGTTCAGCCTGAGTAATGCCAGCATTATCCAGCAGGATGCCCTGCTTAAACACGCTATCCCAGCTATCACCCGCAACCTGCCCGGCTTCCTCACGGGCCTGGAACTGTGTCAAACGCCCGGCACAGTCCATCGCCCGCAGCCAGTACAGCGCGTTGTTCATAGATTCACGATCGTCTATCTGCCACAGATGCTCACATTGCGCGATACGGAAATCGGCAACCTGCTCTTTCGGCGGTGTCGCCTCCGTCTCCAGCAACGCCGTGCCGCTGATTACATGGCTATTACACGCAGCCAAAACGAGCGGTGACGACATCGCCACCACTTTCAACAGACGGGAAAATCTTCTACTCGCCAGCCATCCCTTCATAAATCCTACATTCATTATCTATTCATTCTCGGACTATTCGTTATCGGACAATAAGGGCAGCTCGATGCGGAAACACACATCAGCATAGTCCACGGTAATTAGGCTAAGCTCACCACGCATACGACGAATGCAATCACGCGCGATGCTCAACCCCAACCCGCTTCCTTTGACTGCACCACGGCGCTGATGGCTGCCCTGATAAAAGGGCTCAAAAATCATGCTCCGCTCTGCATCGGGAATGGGCGTACCACTGTTGGCGACATCAATCTGAACGCGATTGCCAATCTGACGGCTATAAATCCAAATGTTACCGGATTCCTTACCGTAGTGCACCGCATTGGAATAGAGATTGTCGATCACTCGCATCAATAACGTCGTCTCCGCCCAACAGTGCTCAACGGCTAGCGTCACATCGGTATGAATCATTTTGGCGCGGGCAGGCAAACTGTGAGAGGCCACGACAATATCGACGATTTCTTCGATTTCCACTCGCTCCAGTTCGGTCGGCGTATCCGCCAGCTTGCGATTGTAGTCCAGCAGTTGATCGATCAGCTGTAGCAGGTGGCGACTGCTGCTATCAAGAATAGCGACGACTTCTTTTTGATCGGTAGTCAGCGGACCAACCACCTCATCGGCCAGCAATTCGGTGCCTTCACGCAGACTAGCCAGCGGTGTTTTCAGTTCATGGGAGATATGCCGTAAAAACTCATGTCGCTGTGATTCGAGCCAGGACAGACGCTCGCTCAGCCAGATAATGCGCTGCGCCAGTGTCCGAATCTCACGCGGCCCTTTAAAGGTGCTGGTGTTACCCAGCGAGCGCCCTTCTCCAAGGCGGTTAATCATTCGCTCGACGCCATTAACGGGGCCGATAATCATCCGAGTAAAGAGAACCACCAGCAGCACGCTGACCAGAAACAAGAGCAACGCCTGCCAGCCAAAGAACTGGCCTCGTTCGGAAATAGCCTGCTGAAGTTGTTGCCCGCGGGAGAAAACGACGTCACGCGTCACCTGCACCATCTGTCCGTTAGCGCGGGAGAATCCTTCCAGCAGGCTGGATGCCGTTTGCTCTGGGCCGCTGTTATGGCAGCGTATTTCGCCGAGCTGAGTCAGGAGTTGACGTAGCGTCTGGTAATAACGGGGATCGGGCAGGACCTGCGCGTGAGAATCCAGCATTTGCAAATACTGTTTACGCTGGTTCTGATAGAGCGTCGCCAGCGTCTGATCGTCCAATACGCAGTATTGCCGGTAGCTACGCTCCATCGCCAGCGCGACGCTGGTCATTGCCTCGCTGCGGCGGGCATCCGTCAGCGTTGTCCGGTTAATATCCGCAGCCTGTTCGCTCAGCATGTTCAGGCTTTGATAAGCCTGATAGGCCAGCACCAACAGCGGCAGCAACACCAGCAAGAACGCCATAATTACTAATTGCCGCAGGGAACGCGGAAATAAACGCCATCGTTTCAAAGAAATCATCTCGTTACCTATCGAATCCGCTCTGATGCTAACTGAGTCTTATAAAAGTTCAACGTTTTCCCTTACGACATGCGCAACGCTTCGCAATGTGGCATGAATACCAATGTAAGGACGGCAAAAATCACGCCGTAAAAACAATCAGGGGGATTCTCTGGGGAGACGTGGCGGGGTTAAAACGTCACGCGGCCAGAAGAATCACTCCTTCTGGCCGCGTAACTGAATAGGCGGTGCCTCACTCAACGTGTCGCCCGATGCTTGATAACGTTCGTTTTCACGCCCGATTATCGGTCTGGTGGACGATAGGCACCCTTTCTTTTGGCATCATTCCAGATGTTATGAGCGAAAATGTTTGCCAGTTAGCAACGCAATCATAACCAGTTGAATGAGCAACTACACTTAATATGCACTTATGATGCCAACCTTAAAACAAACAAATTAAGATAATGATTATTATTGATTTTTATTTTAAATCCAACCAAGAAACAAATGACCCGAAATACAAATAACGAAAATACGCGCAAAAGAGACGCTTTATGTCGCTAAAAACAGACAGCTTTATGATGCCATCACACCACTCATATAAATCAAATAGTTAAATGTCACCAATTAGAGACAGCAAAAAGTCTGTCCGTCGCAAAAAAACGACAAACTGAGAAAATAGACGTAAAAAAGGGGCCGAAGCCCCTTTATCTCACTGACCTTAACTTAGCCCAGCTGTCTACGCGCATTGCGGAACATACGCATCCACGGGCCATCCTCGCCCCATTCTTCCGGGTGCCAGGAGTTACTGACGGTACGGAACACACGCTCAGGGTGCGGCATCATGACGGTTGCCCGACCACTGGTGCTGGTTACTGCCGTAATACCGTTTGGCGAGCCATTCGGGTTAGCCGGATAGTTCTCGGTTACCTGACCGTAGTGGTTGATATAACGCAGTGCCACCAGACCGTGTTCTTCAATCGCCGCCAAATGCGCATCGTCGCGGACTTCGACTTGTCCTTCACCGTGTGAAACGGCAATCG
The DNA here is from genome assembly GCF_002307355.1 of Pectobacterium polaris. Classification (NCBI taxonomy): domain Bacteria; kingdom Pseudomonadati; phylum Pseudomonadota; class Gammaproteobacteria; order Enterobacterales; family Pectobacteriaceae; genus Pectobacterium; species Pectobacterium polaris. The sequence continues at coordinate 4,642,435 of NZ_CP017481.1, forward strand.
GCATGCGCGATCCGGCCATGTCATTCATGAACAGCGACGGGCTTTTCTCCACTTCGACCAAGCTGAAGCGCGCTTCAAAGCGATCGGATTTATTGCGGACAAAACGCGGCCAGAGATCGGCACCCGGAATCAGCTCACGCAGGTTAGACATCATCTGGCAGCCGTTACAGACACCTAACGCCAGCGTCTGAGGACGCAGGAAGAATTCAGCGAATTCATCACGAACGCGAGAGTTGAACAGAATGGATTTAGCCCAGCCTTCACCCGCGCCCAGCACATCACCATAAGAGAAGCCGCCACATGCAACCAGCGCCTGGAAATCCTGCAAGTTACGACGATTCGCCAGCAGGTCACTCATATGGATGTCGATGGCATCAAAGCCCGCACGGTGGAACGCCGCCGCCATTTCTACGTGAGAGTTCACACCCTGCTCACGCAGCACTGCCACTTTAGGGCGGACATTCTTAGCGATATAAGGTGCAGCAATATCTTCCTTCGGATCGAAGGTCAGCGACACGTTCAGGCCAGGATCGTTATCATCCTGTCTGGCGATGTGTTCCTGATCGGCACACTGCGGGTTATCACGCAGGCGCTGCATCTGCCAGCTGGTTTCAGCCCACCAGCGACGCAGCGTTGAACGGCTTTCCTGATAGATCGCTTCTGCACCCTGATTGATGGTGAAACGCGTGCCTTCTTCAGCATGACCAAGGTAATGCACGCAATCTGCCAGACCATGCAGTGCCAGAACCGCTTCCACTTCCGCACGACGTGCCGCAGGGATCTGAATGACGGCGCCAAGCTCTTCGTTAAACAGCGTCGCCAGCGTATCCTCACCCTGAGACGCGATATCGACAGTCACGCCGCAATGGCCAGCAAACGCCATCTCTGCCAGCGTAACCAGCAGGCCACCGTCTGAACGGTCGTGGTAGGCCAGAAGCGCTTTATCTGCGACCAGCTGCTGCATGGCGTTAAAGAAGCCTGCCAACTGCTCAGGGCTATGAACATCTGCCGTTTTACGACCCAACTGACGATAAACTTGTGCCAGCGCTGTAGCGCCCAGTGCTTTATTACCAGCGCCCAAATCGATGAGCAGCAGTGCATTATCCTGTCCGATACGCAGTTGTGGCGTTACCGTGTTACGTACGTCTTCCACGCGGGCAAACGCAGAGATCACCAGCGACATCGGCGAGGTTACCGCGCGATCTTCGCCCTCTTCCTGCCAGCGGGTTTTCATCGACATGGAGTCTTTACCCACCGGAATCGTCAGACCCAGCGCTGGGCACAGCTCTTCACCCACGGCTTTCACCGCATCGTACAGTCCGGCATCTTCGCCCGGGTGGCCTGCTGCTGCCATCCAGTTCGCAGACAGCTTCACGCGAGTCAGCGGGCCGATATGCGTGGCCGCAATGTTCGTCAGCGCCTCACCCACCGCCAAACGCGCGGAGGCGGCGAAGTTACGCAGCGCGACTGGCGCACGTTCACCGATAGACATTGCCTCGCCATAATAGCTATCAAGGCTGGCGGTGGTCACCGCACAGTCAGCCACCGGCACCTGCCACGGACCGACCATCTGATCGCGGGCTACCATACCGGTAACAGAGCGGTCACCGATGGTGATCAGGAAGGTTTTTTCGGCGACAACAGGCAAGTGCAGCACGCGCTCGACCGCTTCTGCCAGATAGATTTCATCACGCTGTAACGGCGTGCCTTCTACCTGTTTGCGCTCAACGTCACGCAGCATCTTCGGCGTTTTGCCTAACAGCACATCCAGCGGGAGATCGATAGGCTGGTTGTTGAAGTGACGATCGTTCATCGTCAGATGCAGTTCTTCCGTCGCTTCACCAATCACCGCATAAGGCGCACGTTCACGACGGCAGATTTCATCAAACAGTGCCAGTTGCTCTGGCGCAACGGCCAGAACGTAGCGCTCCTGCGATTCGTTACACCAGACTTCCAGCGGGCTCATGCCCGGCTCGTCATTCAGAATATCACGCAGTTCAAAGCGACCGCCGCGACCGCCATCACTCACCAGTTCTGGCATCGCGTTGGACAGACCGCCCGCGCCAACATCGTGAATAAACAGGATCGGGTTGGCTTCACCCAATTGCCAGCAGCGGTCGATCACTTCCTGACAGCGGCGTTCCATTTCTGGGTTATCGCGCTGTACAGAAGCAAAATCCAGATCCGCATCAGACTGACCCGATGCCATAGAAGAGGCTGCACCGCCGCCCAGACCGATATTCATGGACGGTCCGCCCAATACAATCAGTTTGGCACCGACGATAATTTCGCCTTTTTGGACGTGATCGGCGCGGATGTTACCAATGCCGCCCGCCAGCATGATCGGTTTATGGTAGCCGCGCAGCTCTGTGCCATTGTGGCTATCGACGCGCTCTTCATAAGTACGGAAATAACCCGTCAGTGCAGGACGGCCGAATTCGTTGTTGAATGCCGCGCCGCCCAATGGGCCTTCGGTCATGATATCCAGCGCGCTGACAATACGCTCTGGCTTGCCGAACTCTTCTTCTTCCCACGGCTGAACAAAGCCAGGAATGCGCAGGTTCGATACAGAGAAGCCCACCAGACCCGCTTTCGGCTTGGAGCCACGGCCTGTCGCGCCTTCGTCACGAATTTCACCGCCGGATCCTGTTGCAGCGCCCGGCCACGGTGAAATGGCGGTTGGGTGGTTATGCGTTTCAACCTTCATCAGGATGTGTGCATCTTCCTGATGGTAAGTGTATTGCCCGTTGGGATCGGTGTAGAAACGGCCGACGGCGGAGCCTTCCATGACGGCGGCGTTATCTTTATAGGCAGAGAGAACGTGATCGGGGGTGTGTTCAAAGGTGTTTTTGATCATTTTGAACAGTGACTTCGGCTGAGTGACGCCATCGATCACCCAATCAGCGTTAAAAATCTTGTGGCGGCAGTGCTCAGAGTTAGCCTGTGCGAACATGTACAGTTCGATATCGGTTGGGTTACGGCCCAGTTTGGTGAAGGCTTCCAGCAGATAATCAATTTCATCTTCTGCCAATGCCAGTCCCAGACGGACGTTCGCCTCTTCCAGTGCCTGACGCCCTTGCAGCAGAATTTCGATACGTTTGAAAGGTGCAGGTTGATGATGAGAGAACAGCGCTTCGGCCTGTTTCAGGTCGCTAAATACGCTTTCCATCATCCGGTCATGCAGCAGTGCCCCCAGTTGCTGCCACTGTTCATCGCTCAGCGTAGGCGCATGAATATAGAAAGCCAGGCCGCGCTCCAGGCGCAGTACTTTGCTTAGTCCACAATTATGGGCGATATCCGTTGCTTTGGAAGACCACGGCGAAATCGTGCCGGGACGCGGCGTGACCAGTAACAGATGGCCTTGCGGTTCGTGCTCCGCGAGAGAAGGACCATACTTCAGCAAACGTGTCAGTTTGGCCTGTTCATCGTTGTTCAACGGGGCGCTGACATCGGCGAAATGTACGTATTCAGCATAGATATCACTGACCGGCAAAACGTGCTCTTTGCAGCGGACCAGCAATTTATTAATACGAAAAGCCGATAAAGCAGGTGAACCACGCAGTATTTCCATAATCTAAAGTTCTCTCGTCTTCGATGCACTGGCTGCGATACAGCCATGGGGCACAACAGGGGGGAAACGCGCATATTATAGAGAATCCTTCCCTCGGACGAAACCGTTTGCGTGGCGATAATTTCACTTCGCTTCCGACGAGTGATTAATCGGTGACCAAATCAATAAAAGTTGCACACTGGCGGTTTGTTAAGCAAAATGCCCCCACTCTGGGAAATGACGTATAAAAAAACTGCCGTTACAGACAGCCTGGCCACACGGCCGCCGAGAGATAACTATTTGAAGCCGTTAAAATTAAATTATTTTTTCATCGGGATTATCACGTTACTGCTGGCGTTAGCGCTATGGCCTAGCATTCCCTGGCGCAGTAGTCAGGATGTACAGCTCAGGCAGATCCTCTCACGCGGTGAGTTGCGTATCAGCACGGTCAACTCACCGCTGACTTATGCCGTGAGCAACGGATCCCCGACAGGTCTGGACTATGAACTGGCAAAACGGTTCGCCGATTACCTCGGCGTCAAGCTGGTGGTCTCGTCACGCAAGAATCTTGACGAGCTGTTCGACGATCTGGACGGTGACGATGCCGACCTGCTGGCTGCCGGGCTGATCTACAACCACGAGCGTCTGGAACGCTTCCGTGCCGGCCCAACCTACTATTCCATTTCACAACAGATGGTGTACCGCCTCGGTTCACCCCGCCCAAAAACGCTGGATAAACTGCAAGGCCGCCTCGTCGTCACATCCGGTTCCGCCCATGCTGCTACCCTGCGCGATCTAAAAGCAGAGAAATACCCGCAGCTAAGCTGGGAATCAGCTTCCGATCAGAGCACGCAGGAATTACTGAAGCAGGTTGCCGATGGCAAACTGGACTATACGCTGGGTGATTCGGTCACCATCGGCCTGATGCAGCGAATTCATCCGCAGCTTGCCGTCGCCTTCGATCTCAGCGATGAAGAGCCAGTTACCTGGTATATGCGCCGTTCACACGATGACAGCCTGTCCGCCGCGCTGCTGGATTTCTTCAGCCAGATTGTCGAAGACGGTACGCTCGCACGTTTGGAGGAGAAGTATCTCGGTCACGTTGGCGAATTTGACTATGTCGATACCACCACGTTCCTGAGCGCGATTGATGAAACGCTGCCGGATCTGCGCCCGCTATTTGAAAAATACGCCACCGATATTGACTGGAAGTTGCTGGCTGCCATCTCTTATCAGGAATCACACTGGAACCCGCTGGCGACTTCTCCTACTGGCGTGCGCGGGCTGATGATGCTCACACGCAACACGGCAGAAAGCCTGAACGTCACCGACCGAGTCGATCCGGAACAGAGTATCCGCGGCGGTGCGCAATATATGTCGCACATGATGCAGAAAATGCCGGACACTATTCCAGAAGATGAAAAAATCTGGTTTGCGCTGGCGTCTTACAATATGGGATACGCCCATCTGCTTGATGCGCGTAAATTGACCGAGAAACAGAAGGGTAACCCCGACAGCTGGGTCGATGTGAAGATGCGCCTGCCAATGCTGAGCCAGAAGCGCTATTACACTCAAACCACCTACGGCTACGCGCGCGGACATGAAGCCTATAACTACGTGGAAAACATTCGGCGTTATATGGTGAGTCTCGAAGGCTATCTGATAGAAAAAGAAGCCAAAGTGCAGCAGCAAACCCAGATCGCGCAAGGCTATCCGGCCGTGCCTCTCAGCAAGGTACCGGAATAAAAAGAACTGGAATAGATCCGTATGGAAGGAAAAACGCCCCGCTAGTCCTGCGCGGCGTTTTTCTCGCTTTTTTCTGCGGCACGACGGGCTTTATGCTGTTCACGACGTAGGCGAAAGAACGTGCTGAGCGTTGCAGAACATTCATCAGCCAGAATGCCGGATTCAATCACAATCTGATGATTCATGCCAGGATGGCGCAGAATATCCACCAGCGACCCCGCAGCCCCCGTTTTCTCATCTGACGCACCGTAAACCAAACGGCCAATACGGCTGTGTATCATCGCGCCCGCACACATGATGCACGGCTCCAGCGTGACATACAGCGTCGTCTCCAGCAGGCGGTAATTCTGCAACACCTGCCCTCCCTGCCGCAGCGCCATAATCTCAGCGTGCGCGGTAGGATCGTGATGCCCAATCGGCCGATTCCACCCTTCGCCGATCGCATCGTTATCCAGCACCAGCACCGCACCAACCGGCACTTCGCCTTCATCCTGAGCACGCTGAGCCAGCGCTAATGCATGGCGCATCCAGTATTCATCGTTACGCAGGTTGCCCACGTTTCCTCACTTAGAACCTATCCCATTAGGGCTATTTCACTTGCCATTTTGAACCTGGGCAGTGCTCAAAATCCTCACGTACTACGTGTACGCTCCGGTTTTTCCGCGCTGTCCGAGTCCAAACTGGCTGCGCCAATAAACGCCTACTGGAATAGGCCCTTATTATTCATATTTTGGCGGCGCATTATACCTATATGAAGAGATGAAAAAATCAGATGAAGGAATGAAAAAATTATTCCAGCTGTTGCAGGCTACCGTCGGGGGTGACTCGCCAGCGGTGTTCGCAAAAATAGAGTAGCGGATTGTCCTGTTTGCTGTCGCTGTAACCGCTGTAGAGCTTGAGCGGTGCGCCGAGACGCTGCTCCATCTGCGTTACTTTTTCATGTCCGAGACAACGCAGCGTTAATACCCAACCGCCGTAGCGGCGTGTAATCTGGCTTCCCATCAGGCGAACGCCGGGCAGAAAAGGCGAATCATGATAGACCTGTTCCACCAGCCGCTGCGGCGATCCGGTCACCAGCCAGACCTGTGCATCACTGTCTTCAAGGTAGGTTTTCAGCCGCTGCTGAACCTGCGGAAACGGAATGACATCATGACGAAACGCGCCGACAAACTGCTTTTCCAGTTGAACCAACTCGTCTTCATCACGCCCAAACGTAATCGCCCACAGCAGCCAGCTCATCGGCAACCGGGCCGCACGGCCGCGAATCAATAACCCCAGCCCGATAATCGGTAATAGCGGGACAACCAGAACGAGATTTAACGGCAACCGACGAAGTAAAAAACGTAAAAAGCTGCCAAACATGTCCTGCTGATGCAACGTGCCATCCAGATCAAAAAAAACAATGCGTTGCTCTCGCTTATCACTCAAAACATTTCTCCCGACTTACACCAAGAAAATCTTATCCACCAATCAGCGCCTCACGCAGATAACCGTTGTGCTGTTTCAGGCGCTCACGCGCAGCTGTCACATCAATATTAGCCAGCAGCATCAGAATCGCAGGCTTAACTTCATTATCAGCCTGTACCAGCACCTGCCGCGCCTTTTCCCGCTCGGCCCCCGTTGCTTCAACCACGATGCGGCAAGCCCGGTCCAACAGCTTCACGTTGGTTGCCTTCACATCGACCATCAAATTCTGGTACACCTTTCCCAGCTTAACCATTACGCCAGTAGAAATCATATTCAGGACGAGTTTTTGCGCCGTTCCTGACTTCAACCGCGTCGACCCCGTTAACGCCTCCGGGCCAACCACCGGAGAAATCGCCACCTGCGCTTCTTGCGCGATGGGTGAATGCGGATTACAGGAGATCGCCGCCGTCCGGCAGCCAACGTCACGCGCATAGCGCAAGGCACCAATCACATACGGCGTCCGGCCTGATGCCGCAAGGCCGACAACCATATCCACTGCGGTTAAATTCAGCGCTTTTAAGTCCGCCTCACCGAGTGCAGGATCGTCTTCCGCACCTTCAACCGCCTTCAGCAGTGCACCCGGCCCACCCGCAATCAGGCCGATAACCAGCCCGTGCGGCACGCCAAACGTTGGCGGACACTCTGAGGCATCCAGCACGCCCAAACGGCCGCTGGTCCCTGCACCCAGATAGATCAGCCGCCCGCCTTCCTGCAACGACGCCGTCGCTAGATCGACAGCCTCGGCAATCGCGGGTAAAACCTGCGCAATGGCTTCGGGTACTTTCCGATCTTCCTGATTAAACGCGTGCATCATCTCCAGCGTAGAGAGCTGATCCAGCACCATCGTCGCCGGGTTTCTCGTTTCGGAAACCAGCTTCCCTAAATTAAGGTTCTCTCCATCCGTCACATCTGAACGCATTCTGCTACCTCATGCTTTGTGCCAGCGCTTTCTACACGCCTATGACAAACAACCATTTTCACCACTATACTGCTTTTGAGACCGATGAAAGTACGCTATTCTGCATCGAATTAACCCTCCATATTCATCTCGCAAGGTAAACAGAGAAACCTCAGTGCGACTCTCCGGGTTCAGACTCTCCAGTTACACGCTTTTCTTTATTAGCTGTCTGCTGTTTCTGCTGGCGGGTTCCCTACGTGCGGACTGGGATTTTATTACCATTAATCAGCGAACCGAGCAGCTTTATGGCCCGGCAACGCCCGATGCTCGCCGCCGAATAGATGAATGGCAGACGCTGTTGGTCAATTCCCGCAATAAAGAGGAAAAGGCGCTGCTGAGCAGCGTGAACCAATTTTTCAATGATCGTATGCTGTTTCGCGATGATATTGTCGTCTGGAATCAGGAAGATTACTGGGCTACGCCGATTGAAGCACTGCGTAAAGGTGCCGGGGACTGCGAAGATTATGCGCTTGCCAAGTATTTTACGCTGCGCCATTTAGGCGTCTCAGCGGACAAATTACGCATTACCTATGTTAAAGCCCTGCGCCTGAATAAAGCGCACATGGTGCTGACCTATTATCCCACGCCAACCTCAATTCCGCTGGTGTTGGACAATCTGACCGACAAGATCCAACCGGCGACAGAGCGCAATGATTTAGTTCCGGTGTACGCCTTTAATGGCGGAGGTCTCTGGCTGCCGGGCGCCAGCGGCAGCAACAAACGAGTCAGTGACAGTAAACGACTTTCACGCTGGCAGGATGTATTAACCAAAATGCGTGCCGAAGGGTTTTCAATTGAGGAGTAAGGGTAGGCTATGTCTCTATACAAACAATTACTGATAGCCATCTGCCTGTTTGTGCTAATTATTTTCAGCGGGAGTTTTTTCGTCAGCCTGGAAAATTCGCGTGAACAGTACAATAACCAGCTTCACTCTCACGCGCAGGATGCCGCTACCGCACTGGGACTTTCCCTGACGCCGAATATCGATGATCCGGCAATGGTAGAGCTGATGGTCAGCTCGATTTTCGACAGCGGCTATTTTTCCAGTATTCGCGTGCGGGATTTAAAAACCAGCAATGTCACGCTGGAGCGCACCGCGTCACCAGATATCCCTGATGTACCACGCTGGTTTGTTCAGTTAGTGGACCTGCAACCCGGCGCGGGCGAAGCCATCGTGATGCGCGGCTGGGAACAGGCGGCAAAAGTCGAAGTCGTCAGCCATCCGATGTTCGCGGTGACCCGACTGTGGCGCAGCAGTACGGCCTCTTTCCTGTGGCTGCTCGGCTGCGGCACGCTGGGCGTGTTACTCGGCGCGCTGTTCCTGCGCCGCCAGCTACGTCCGCTCGATTATATTGTCGATCAGTCGCTGGCGATTACCCGTCGTGAATTCCTTAGCCAGCCGGATTTGCCCAATACGCCCGAATTCCGCCGCGTCGCACAGGCGATGAACCTGATGGTTAGCAAGCTCAAAACGCTGTTTGAAGAAGAGGCGGAACGGAGCGAGCGTTTACGTCAGGACGCCTATCAGGATCCTCAAACCGGATTGAATAACCGCCGCGCGTTTGACATGCAGTTCAACGACAAACTGGCCGACGAAGAAACCGCCCCCGGCTTTCTGATCATGATTCGCGTACAGGATCTGGCGGGGATGAACCAACGGCTGGGCGGCCAGCGCACCGATGCCCTATTAGCCTCTGTCGGGCATATCCTGCGCAAAATGCAAAAACAGCATACCAATGCGGAGAGCCTTCTGGCACGCATCCGTGGTGGGGAATTTGCGCTGTTCTGCCCCGGTCTGGTCGATAAAGAAGCCTATGCGCTGATTGGCGAACTGACACGCAACATCGAAACCTTGCATCTAACAGGCGAAACCGACGTCTCCCCTGTCGCCCAATTCGGCATGGTGCCTTTCCGCCCCAGCGACACCGCGCAATCCCTGTTTATTCAGGGTGATCAAGCGCTCACGCGGGCCGAAAGCAATACCGATACCACCGCGCCTCATGAGATTCCGTCCGTCAGTACCGAACAGGTCGAAACCGATCGCCATATGTGGTTTAACCTGCTCGATCCTATCTTGGAACAGGAACGCTTGCAGCTTTTCCTGCAACCGGTCGTCGCGTGTGACGATCCCAGTCAGGTACTGCATCACAAGGTACTGGCTCGTATTCAGGATGAGCAAGGGAACAGCATCGCCGCTGGTCGCTTCCTGCCGTGGATTCAACGCTTTGGCTGGGATACCCGTCTGGATCAAACCATGCTGCGCGAAGTGCTAGACTATCTTCGTCAGCACGACGGTAATCTGGCGCTGAGCCTGTCCGGCACTACGGTTCTGAATCTTCATCTGCTCGCCGATCTGCTTGCTCCGTTGAAGCATCAGCCTGATGTTGCCAGACGATTGATTCTGGAGCTGGACGAGAACCAATTGCCAGACAGCGCCCAACTGGAAGCCTTAATCAAGCTGCTGAATGAACATGGCTGTGCGCTGGGGCTACAGCATTTTGGCGGGCGCTTTAATATGATCGGCAACCTGTCGCAATGGGGGCTGGCTTACCTGAAAGTCGATGGCAGCTACATCCGCAATATCGATCAGGAAGACGATAAACAAATGTTTATCGAAGCGCTGTATCGCGCCACCAACAGTATTGCCCTGCCGCTTATCGCCGAACGTGTTGAAACCGCCGGTGAGCTGAAAGTGCTTCAGGAGATGGGATTACAGGGCGCGATGGGACGGCTGCTGGGTGAACCAGCGCCAGCGATCAGAATCTGATGCCATATCGTTTTGGCTAACGGCGTTTAACGACCCGGCTTCTCACTACGATATTGAGAAGCCGGAACGGCTGAACGGGACGTTAAGGGATGATTTTTGCTTCAAAGCGTTATGTCTTTAAAGCAGTAAGCCTTTAAAACACAAGCCGTTAAAACAGTAAGTTTTTAAAACATTCACTATTCTTCAAAACATAGTCTCTTCGTCGTCGCCAATCAGCTTGTTCAATCCGCCATTCAGGGCTTCACGCGCCTGCGCACGGTTGATCAGCTTCAGCTGTGCCGCCTGAGGGAAGTCGGTAATGCTGACCACGCCTTTCTGAATCAAAACCTGAATTAAATCCTCCAGCACGCGCACCATTTCCAGATCGCTTTGCCGTAACTGCTGGAGACTGGACATCGCTGCCTGATGACTGCGGAACCAAGCCTGCGCCTCACGCGAATCGTCGGACAGTTCGCCGTTCATTTCAGGAAAAGGACTCTTTTCTACCTTCATCAGGTGGCCATCACTGTCGCGCTGGATATAGAACATGTTCGGAGACCTTTTAAGTTTTTGATAAAAAAGGGAGCCGGGCAGGCTCCCCCTTTTCGTCAGCTCGACGGTTCTGGCTTGCTGACCAGACTTTCAAGCGACGGCAATGCACCGTTATAGTGTTCCAACGTAATCGACACTGCAACCGTTCCACCTTTATCCGCCGTAAAGTTCCCCGCGGTGCTCACTTCAATCGTCGGTGAACCATGATTATCGGTGATGCGAATATAGCGGCTGATATCAGTGCCTTCCTCCAGTTCGCCAACCAGATCGCTTAAATCAATCCGGTCACCCTCTTTGGCATTAAAGTCTTTGATCACATCGTTGCCGATATCGCCAGCCTGCCACTTAAAGGTATCCGCACCCGCCCCGCCGATGAGCGTATCGCCCCCCGCGCCGCCAATCAGGATGTCGTCTCCACTGCCGCCATAGAGCAGGTCATTCCCCGCCCCACCGTAGAGGGTGTCATTTCCTCCCTGGCCGAAAAGGATATCATCCCCTGCGCCGCCATTGAGTATGTCATTCCCCCCTTTCGACGACGACAGATCAAACTCTGAACTGTGCGCAGCAATATAGTTATGCATGTCTTTCGTCGTCGGGACGCCCGTTTGCATGCCTAATTGTTTGCCGATGTAGTTCTGTAAAGCCACAATGCCGTTACCGTCGATATTAGGGAACGACACGACATCGCCAAACAGCACATCATCATTATACGTGCCGGATATCGTATCATTGCCCGCCGCACCGACACTCAGCCCATACTGTTCAGCACCTTCCGCCGAATAGCCGGTCGCCGTATCGTGGTTGCCCATTTCTGTCGATGTCGCCTGCGCCACGACATTCAATTTACCCGCATCGGCCGGCACCTCAAGCGTGATTTTCCCGGCTAACGTCATGGCGTTGTGCGCATTTTGAATCAGGTATGAACCATCAGCACCGACGGTATACTTCACGTTATTAATCTGGTCGGTCAGCACCGTTCCCGTCGGGATCCCCGTCAACCTAATCCCCGACAGCGTTTCGCTACCGTCGCGGTCGGTCAATGCCGCTGAAACATCGAGCGTATAGGTCTGTTTTCCCGCCTGACCGGGGACTTTTTCCACCGTTGCGCTATTGGTACCGGGGGTATATGTCGATCCATCGCTGTAGATCACGCCTTCGATATTGTTGCTAACCTGCCTCGTAAACGAGCCTGACTTGCCACTGCTATCGGTATAATTAACCTTCAGCCCATCCAGCGTGTTGACCGACGTATTCGCGTTGTTGTTGGTGCTATAGGTCGCGTTATAGGTGTAGCCCGTTTCCTTGATGACGAAAACATAGTCAGAGTGCGCGTTGCTGCCATTATTGGTCCGGTTACCGTTGAATGAATCCAGATCGCGGTGATCCTTACGATCGGCCGCCCAGTCGCTCTGACGATAAAAATAGCCGCTGTTGGAGTGCACAACGAAGATATCGCTGTAATTGCCATCCCCGCTGGTATTGCCCTGACTGTAGTACGCCACCTTCCCGTTGCCGACTACGGTAGGGACCGAATCCCCCTCGGTCAGCCAGACGCGGACACCGTTGCCCACCGCGACGATTTTTCCGTTCTGTACGTCAAAACCACCGTTCGCGCTTCCGCCATTCACCTTAATGACTTCCGCAGAAGCTGGCGCCGTGGTAACGCTGGTCGTGCTCAGGCTTACGACTGGCGCATCGGCGACTGGCGTAATACCAATATGCAGCGCGGCTTTATCGCCCGTGTTCCCTGCGCTATCGACAGGTCGGTAAGCGATGTCCCCCAGCACTGCGCCAGAAACATTACTCGCAGGCGTAAAGCGTAGATCGGTGTTGCCAGCCGTAAAGGATTGTCCAGCGGTGACCGCTTTCCAACTCCCGTTATCATTAAAATAGAGCGTGCCAGCGGCAGCAGGCGGCAGAGAAGAAATCACGATGCTGGTGGTATCACTCGATACACCCAAATCGCTCCAGCCAATGTGCAACGGCGTGTCTTCCGTACCAGACACCGTGTTGTTGTGTGCGGCTGGCGGCGTAACATCCATGATGGCCTGACTGTTATCATGTGCCTGATTACCTGCCGCATCGGTTGCCGTCGCCCCTGCAGTAATCTTGCCTTCCGCTAACGTACTCAGATCGACATTCGTCTGCCATTTTCCGTTCGTCACGGGCACGTCATGCAGCGTAACCGACTTACCATTAACATCGGTAAAGACCAGATCGACCTTCTTCTCGTTGCTGGTGCCGCTGACTAGGGTGTTTTTCGACTCACTCTGGCTGACATAGCCATCGTTACCCGCGAAATTCGTAATATCAATTTCTGGTGCAGTCGTATCTACGCTGTATGCATGATGGGTATTCGCCGTGGTGGCATTCCCCGCCGCATCACGCGTGGTCACGCTGGCACTAATGTCACTGTTAGCCGCCAGTACCGAACCGGGAACATTCACACTCCAGGTTTTACCATCCGTATTGACGGTGGTCTGGTAGGTCTCGGTGCCAATTTTTACCGTAACGCTATCGCCCGCCCTAACCTCATTGCCGACTTTTCCGGTAACAGAGATCGTTTGTCTGGATTCATTAGCGTTAATCACGTTATCTGACGTGACGTTATCAATAGAGATCGACGCCACTGGCGCAACCGTATCGACGCCGTAAGTGTGATTGGTGTTCGCGGTGGTGACGTTACCTGCGGTATCGCGCGTCGTAACCGTCGCACTCACATCACCGTTCGCGGCCAGCACCGCCCCCGGAACGTTGACGCTCCAGGTCTTGCCATCGGTATTCACGGTCGTCTGGTACGTTTCGGTGCCAACTTTGACGGTAACCGCATCGCCCGCTTTCACTTCATTGCCAACCTGACCGGTGACCGCAATCGTCTGACCAGATTCGGTAGCATTGATGACATTGTCAGCGGTGACGTTATCGATAGTAATCGATGCGGTTGGCGCAACGGTGTCCACACCGTAAGTGTGGCTGGTATTGGCGGTAGTAGCGTTACCCGCCGTATCACGAGTGGTGACCGAAGCAGAGACATCACCGTTAGCAGCAAGTACCGAACCGGGAACATTCACGCTCCAGGTTTTACCGTCGGTATTCACCGTGGTCTGGTAGGTCTCGGTGCCGACTTTGACGGTAACCGCATCGCCCGCTTTCACTTCATTACCAACTTTACCCGTCACCGCAATCGTCTGACCGGACTCGCTGGCGTTAATCACGTTATCGCTGGTGACATTATCGATAGAAATCGACGCCACCGGCGCAACCGTATCGACACCATAAGCGTGGCTGGTATTGGCGGTGGTGACGTTGCCCGCGGTATCGCGCGTGGTGACCGTGGCACTCACATCGCTATTAGTTGCCAGCACCGAGCCCGGAACATTCACGCTCCAGGTTTTACCATCGGTATTCACCGTCGTCTGGTACGTTTCAGTACCGACGTTGACGGTAACGGCGTCACCCGCCTTGACTTCGTTGCCGACTTTCCCCGTCACGGCTATCGTCTGACCGGATTCGCTAGCATTGATGACGTTATCCGATGTGACGTTATCGATAGAGATTGAGGCCACTGGCGCAACGGTATCCACGCCGTAAGCGTGGCTGGTGTTCGCGGTCGTAACATTGCCTGCCGCATCGCGCGTGGTGACCGTGGCACTCACATCGCCATTCGCCGCCAGCACCGCCCCCGGAACGTTGACGCTCCAGGTCTTGCCGTCGGTATTGACGGTCGTCTGATAGGTTTCCGTACCAACTTTGACGGTAACCGCATCGCCCGCTTTCACTTCATTGCCAACCTGTCCCGTGACCGCAATGATCTGACCGGATTCGCTGGCGTTAATCACGTTATCGGACGTGACGTTGTCGATTGAAATTGAAGCAACCGGCGCAACCGTATCCACACCGTAAGTGTGATTGGTATTCGCGGTCGTGGCGTTGCCCGCGGTATCACGCGTGGTTACAGTGGCGCTCACATCACCGTTCGCGGCCAGTACCGACCCCGAAACATTCACGCTCCAGGTTTTGCCGTCGGTGTTCACCGTCGTCTGGTAGGTTTCGGTACCGACGGTAACGGTAACGGCGTCACCCGCTTTCACTTCATTGCCAACCTGTCCCGTGACCGCAATCGCCTGACCGGATTCGCTGGCATTGATCACGTTATCCGACGTGACATTGTCGATAGCGATCGACGCCACCGGTGCAACCGTATCGACACCGTAAGCGTGGCTGGTATTGGCGGTGGTGACGTTGCCCGCCGTATCGCGCGTGGTGACAGTGGCGCTCACATCACCGTTCGCTGCCAGCACCGATCCCGGAACATTGACGCTCCAGGTCTTGCCATCGGTATTCACCGTCGTCTGATAGGTTTCCGTGCCGACGGTAACGGTGATCGCATCACCCGCTTTAACGTCGTTATCGACTTTACCCGTCACCGCAATGGTCTGACCCGACTCAGCAGCGTTGATGACGTTATCCGACGTGACATTATCGATAGAGATAGACGCCACCGGTGCGACGGTATCCACACCGTAAGCGTGACTGGTGTTCGCCGTGGTGACGTTACCCGCCGCATCAAGTGTCGTGACAGTGGCAGAGAGATCCCCATTGGCCGCTAATACAGTGCCCGGAACATTCACGCTCCAGGTTTTGCCGTCGGTATTCACCGTCGTCTGGTACGTTTCGGTGCCAACGGTAACGGTGATCGCATCACCCGCTTTGACTTCATTGCCGACCTGACCGGTCACGGCAATGGTCTGACCGGATTCGGTAGCATTGATGACATTGTCAGCGGTGACGTTATCGATAGTAATCGATGCAGTTGGCGCGACGGTGTCCACACCGTAAGTGTGATTGGTGTTCGCAGTAGTGACGTTACCTGCGGTATCGCGCGTGGTCACGGTTGCACTGACATCACCATTGGCGGCCAATACAGAACCCGGCACGTTGACGCTCCAGGTTTTGCCATCGGTATTCACCGTCGTCTGATAGGTTTCGGTACCGACTTTAACGGTAACGGCATCGCCAGCTTTGACCTCATTGCCGACTTTGCCCGTCACCGCAATGGTCTGGCCGGACTCACTGGCATTAATCACGTTATCCGACGTGACGTTATCGATAGCAATCGACGCCACTGGCGCAACGGTGTCCACACCGTAAGTGTGACTGGTGTTCGCCGTGGTGGCGTTACCTGCCGTATCGCGCGTGGTGACGGTTGCACTTACATCGCCATTGGCGGCCAGCACAGCGCCCGGAACGTTCACGCTCCAGGTCTTACCATCGGTATTCACCGTCGTTTGGTACGTTTCCGTGCCGACTTTGACCGTAACCGCGTCACCCGCTTTGACTTCATTGCCAACCTGCCCCGTCACAGCAATCGTCTGACCGGATTCGGTAGCATTAATGACGTTATCCGACGTGACATTGTCGATAGCAATCGACGCCACAGGCGCAACCGTATCGACACCGTAGGCGTGGCTGGTGTTCGCGGTCGTAACATTGCCTGCCGTATCGCGCGTGGTGACGGTTGCACTCACATCGCTATTCGCTGCCAGCACAGAGCCAGGAACATTCACGCTCCAGGTCTTGCCATCGGTATTGACGGTCGTCTGGTATGTCTCGGTACCGACTTTGACGGTAACGGCGTCACCCGCTTTGACTTCATTGCCCACCTGCCCCGTCACCGTAATGGTCTGGCCGGATTCGCTGGTATTAATTACGTTATCGGATGTGACGTTATCGATAGTAATCGACGCGACCGGCGCAACCGTATCCACGCCGTATGTGTGATTGGTATTCGCGGTGGTGACATTGCCTGCGGTATCGCGCGTGCTGACGGTTGCTGAGATATCACCATTGGCCGCTAATACAGAGCCCGGAACGTTGACGCTCCAGGTTTTACCGTCCGTATTCACCGTCGTCTGGTAGGTCTCGGTACCGACTTTCACCGTAACGGCGTCACCCGCCTTGACTTCGTTGCCGACTTTCCCCGTCACCGCAATCGTCTGACCGGATTCGGTAGCATTAATGACGTTATCGGATGTGACGCTATCAATTGAAATTGAAGCAACAGGCGCGACAGTATCCACGCCGTAAGTGTGGCTGGTATTGGCCGTGGTGACGTTGCCTGCGGTATCACGGGTGGTGACTGTCGCACTCACATCACCGTTCGCCGCCAGCACTGTGCCTGGAACATTCACGCTCCAGGTCTTACCATCGGTATTCACCGTGGTCTGGTACGTTTCGGTACCGACTTTAACGGTGATCGCATCACCCGCTTTAACGTCGTTATCGACTTTACCCGTCACCGCAATCGTCTGGCCGGACTCAGTGGCGTTGATGACGTTGTCTGATGTGATGTTATCTACAGAGATCGAGGCAACTGGTGCGACGGTATCGACACCATAAGTATGATTCGTATTGGCTGTGGTGGCGTTGCCTGCGGTATCACGCGTGGTGACCGTCGCACTCACATCACCGTTAGCGGCCAACACCGATCCCGGTACGTTAACGCTCCAGGTCTTACCGTCGGTATTCACCGTCGTCTGGTAGGTTTCGGTGCCGACTTTGACGGTGATAGCGTCACCCGCTTTGACTTCATTACCGACCTGACCGGTCACGGCAATCGTCTGACCGGACTCGGTCGCATTGATCACGTTATCCGACGTGACATCATCAATAGAGATCGACGCTACTGGCGCAACGGTGTCCACACCGTAAGTGTGGCTCGTATTGACAGTGGTGACATTGCCTGCGGTATCACGGGTAGTGACCGTTGCCGAGATATCGCCATTGGCGGCCAACAAGGTTCCCGGAACATTCACGCTCCAGGTTTTGCCATCGGTATTCACCGTCGTCTGGTACGTTTCGGTGCCGACTTTAACGGTGACCACATCACCGGCTTTCACCTCATTACCCACCTGACCGGTGACCGCAATCGTCTGGTCGGATTCGGCCGCGTTAATTACGTTATCGGACGTGACACTGTCGATAGCAATCGAGGCTACTGGCGCAACCGTATCGACACCGTAAGTGTGCGAGGTATTGGCGGCGGTGACGTTACCTGCCGTATCACGCGTGGTGACCGTCGCCGAGATATCACCATTAGCGGCCAAAACAGAACCTGGAACATTCACGCTCCAGGTCTTGCCGTCGGTGTTCACCGTCGTCTGATAGGTTTCGGTGCCGACTTTGACGGTAACCGCATCGCCCGCTTTGACTTCGTTGCCGACCTGACCGGTGACGGCAATCGTCTGACCCGATTCGGTAGCATTGATGACATTGTCAGCGGTGACGTTATCGATAGTAATCGATGCGGTTGGCGCGACGGTATCCACACCGTAGGCATGGCTGGTATTCGCGGTGGTCACGTTACCTGCGGTATCGCGCGTGGTGACCGTGGCACTCACATCACCGTTTGCTGCCAGCACCGCCCCCGGAACGTTCACGCTCCAGGTCTTGCCATCGGTGTTCACCGTGGTCTGGTACGTTTCGGTGCCAACGGTAACGGTGATAGCATCACCCGCTTTGACTTCATTGCCGACCTGACCCGTCACCGCAATCGTCTGACCCGATTCGCTGGCATTGATGACATTGTCAGCGGTGACGTTATCGATAGTAATCGATGCGGTTGGCGTGACGGTATCCACGCCGTAAGCGTGACTAGTATTGGCGGTGGTGGCGTTGCCTGCGGTATCACGCGTGGTGACCGTGGCACTCACATCACCATTGGCGGCCAGCACCGATCCCGGAACATTCACGCTCCAGGTTTTGCCGTCGGTATTCACCGTGGTCTGGTACGTTTCGGTACCGACGTTGACGGTAACGGCGTCACCCGCTTTGACTTCATTGCCGACCTGACCGGTGACGGAAATCGTCTGACCCGATTCGCTGGCATTGATGACATTGTCAGCGGTGACGTTATCGATAGTAATCGATGCGGTTGGCGTGACGGTATCCACGCCGTAAGCGTGACTAGTATTGGCGGTGGTGGCGTTGCCTGCGGTATCACGCGTGGTGACCGTGGCACTCACATCACCATTGGCGGCCAGCACCGATCCCGGAACATTCACGCTCCAGGTTTTGCCGTCGGTATTCACCGTGGTCTGGTACGTTTCGGTACCGACGTTGACGGTAACGGCGTCACCCGCTTTGACTTCATTGCCGACCTGACCGGTGACGGAAATCGTCTGACCCGATTCGCTGGCGTTAATCACGTTATCTGATGTGATGTTATCTACAGAGATCGAGGCAACTGGTGCGACGGTATCGACACCGTAAGTATGATTCGTATTGGCGGTGGTGGCGTTGCCTGCGGTATCACGCGTGGTGACCGTGGCACTCACATCACCATTGGCGGCCAGCACCGATCCCGGAACATTCACGCTCCAGGTTTTGCCGTCGGTATTCACCGTGGTCTGGTACGTTTCGGTACCGACGTTGACGGTAACGGCGTCGCCCGCTTTAACTTCATTACCGACCTGACCGGTGACGGCAATCGTCTGACCGGACTCGGTCGCATTAATCACGTTATCCGACGTGACGTTATCAATAGAGATCGAAGCCGTTGGCGCAACGGTATCGACGCCATAAGCGTGACTGGTGTTAGCCGTAGTCACATTGCCTGCGGTGTCACGCGTGGTGACGGTCGCACTCACATCACCGTTTGCTGCCAGCACGGATCCCGGAACGTTGACGCTCCAGGTTTTGCCGTCCGTATTGACGGTCGTCTGATAGGTTTCCGTGCCAACGGTAACGGTGATCGCGTCGC
The DNA here is from genome assembly GCF_002307355.1 of Pectobacterium polaris. Taxonomy (NCBI): domain Bacteria; kingdom Pseudomonadati; phylum Pseudomonadota; class Gammaproteobacteria; order Enterobacterales; family Pectobacteriaceae; genus Pectobacterium; species Pectobacterium polaris. The sequence goes on from NZ_CP017481.1 coordinate 4,662,215, forward strand.
CCGCTTTGACCTCATTGCCCACCTGACCGGTGACGGCAATGGTCTGACCGGACTCGGTAGCATTAATCACGTTATCCGACGTGACATTATCGACAGAGATCGAGGCCACAGGTGCAACGGTATCCACACCGTAAGCGTGACTGGTGTTCGCCGTGGTGGCGTTACCTGCGGTATCACGTGTCGTGACCGTGGCACTCACATCACCGTTTGCTGCCAGCACAGAACCCGGCACGTTGACGCTCCAGGCCTTGCCATCGGTATTGACCGTCGTCTGGTAAGTCTCGGTACCGATGGTAACGGTAACCGCGTCGCCCGCTTTCACGTCGTTGCCCACCTGACCCGTGACCGCAATCGTCTGACCGGACTCGCTGGCGTTAATCACGTTATCTGATGTGATGTTATCTACAGAGATCGAGGCAACTGGTGCGACGGTATCGACACCGTAAGTATGATTCGTATTGGCTGTGGTGGCGTTGCCTGCGGTATCACGCGTGGTGACCGTCGCACTCACATCACCGTTAGCGGCCAACACCGATCCCGGTACGTTAACGCTCCAGGTCTTACCGTCGGTATTCACCGTCGTCTGGTAGGTTTCGGTGCCGACTTTGACGGTGATAGCGTCGCCCGCTTTGACTTCGTTGCCGACCTGACCGGTGACGGCAATGGTCTGACCCGATTCGCTGGCGTTAATCACGTTATCGCTGGTGATGTTATCGACAGAGATCGAAGCGACTGGCGCAACCGTATCCACGCCATAAGTGTGACTGGTATTGGCCGTGGTGGCGTTGCCCGCGGTATCACGCGTGGTGACGGTCGCACTCACATCACCATTCGCTGCCAGTACGGATCCTGGAACATTCACACTCCAGGTCTTGCCGTCGGTATTCACCGTCGTCTGGTAGGTTTCGGTACCGACTTTCACAGTAACCGCATCGCCCGCTTTGACTTCGTTGCCTACCTGACCCGTCACGGCAATGGTCTGCCCGGATTCGCTCGCGTCAATCACGTTATCTGACGTGACATTATCGATAGAGATAGACGCCGTTGGTGCGACGGTCTCCACACCGTAAGCATGAGAGGTATTGGCGGTGGTGACGTTACCAGTCGTATCGCGCGTGGTGACGGTCGCACTCACATCGCCATTCGCGGCCAGCACCGAACCGGGAACATCGACGCTCCAGGTTTTGCCATCGGTATTCACTGTCGTCTGGTAGGTTTCGGTGCCAACGGTAACAGTGATCGCATCGCCCGCTTTGACTTCATTGCCGACCTGACCAGTAACGGCGATCGTCTGGCCTGACTCGCTGGCATTGATGACATTGTCAGCGGTAACGTTATCAATTGAAATTGAAGCGACCGGCGCAACGGTATCGACCCCGTAAGTGTGATTGGTGTTCGCGGTAGTGACATTACCTGCGGTATCACGCGTCGTAACCGTCGCACTCACATCACCATTCGCCGCCAGCACAGAACCGGGAACATTCACACTCCAGGTCTTGCCATCGGTATTCACCGTGGTCTGGTACGTCTCGGTGCCGACGGTAACGGTGATCGCATCGCCCGCATTGACTTCGTTGCCGACCTGCCCCGTGACGGCAATGGTCTGGCCGGATTCGCTGGCATTAATCACGTTATCGGATGTGACGTTATCAACAGAGATAGACGCCACAGGTGCAACCGTATCCACGCCGTATGTGTGACTGGTATTCGCAGTGGTGACATTGCCTGCGGTGTCACGCGTGGTGACGGTCGCACTCACATCACCATTCGCTGCCAGCACCGCCCCCGGAACGTTGACGCTCCAGGTTTTGCCATCGGTATTCACCGTCGTCTGGTACGTTTCGGTACCGACTTTCACCGTAACGGCGTCACCCGCCTTGACTTCGTTGCTGACCTGACCCGTCACGGCAATGGTCTGACCGGACTCGCTGGCGTTGATGACGTTATCCGACGTGATGTTATCGATAGTAATCGAAGCAACAGGTGCAACCGTATCCACACCGTAAGCGTGACTGGTATTGGCCGTGGTGACATTGCCTGCAGTATCGCGCGTGATGACGGTTGCACTGACATCGCCATTCGCGGCCAGCGCCGCACCGGGAACATTCACGCTCCAGGTTTTACCGTCAGTATTCACGGTGGTCTGGTACGTTTCCGTGCCAACGGTAACCGTGATCGCATCACCCGCTTTGACGTCGTTATCGACTTTACCCGTCACTGCAATCGTCTGGCCGGATTCGGTCACATTGATCACGTTATCGGACGTGACATCATCGATAGAGATAGACGCAATCGGCACAACGGTATCGACACCGTAAGCGTGCGAGGTATTGGCTGTCGTGATGTTACCTGCGGTGTCACGCGTCGTAACCGTCGCACTCACATCACCATTCGCCGCCAGCACCGATCCCGGAACGTTGACGCTCCAGGTCTTGCCGTCGGTATTCACTGTGGTCTGATAGGTCTCGGTACCGACTTTAACGGTAACGGCATCACCTGCTTTGACTTCATTGCCCACCTGACCGGTGACGGCAATCGTCTGGCCCGACTCGCTGGCGTTAATCACGTTATCGCTGGTGACATTATCAATAGAGATGGACGCCACTGGCGCAACCGTATCGACGCCATAAGTGTGATTCGTGTTGACAGTAGTAGAGTTACCCGCAGTATCGCGCGTCGTGACCGTAGCGCTCACATCACCGTTTGCTGCCAACACCGATCCCGGAACGTTAACGCTCCAGGTCTTGCCGTCGGTATTCACCGTGATCTGATAGGTTTCGGTACCGACTTTAACGGTAACGGCATCACCCGCTTTGACTTCATTGCCCACCTGACCGGTGACGGCAATTGTCTGACCGGACTCAGTCGCATTGATCACGTTATCCGACGTGACATCATCAATAGAGATCGACGCTACTGGCGCAACGGTGTCCACACCGTAAGTGTGACTCGTATTGACAGTGGTGACATTGCCTGCGGTATCACGGGTAGTGACCGTTGCCGAGATACCCCCATTCGCAGCAAGTACCGAGCCTGGTATGTTGACGCTCCAGGTTTTACCATCGGTATTCACCGTCGTCTGGTACGTTTCGGTGCCAACAGTAACGGTGATCGCATCGCCCGCTTTCACTTCATTACCGACCTGACCGGTGACTGCAATGGTCTGACCAGACTCAGTAGCATTAACCACGTTATCTGACGTGATATTGTCGATAGAGATCGAAGCAACGGGAGGCAAAGTATCGACTGTGATCGCTTCACTTCCGCCCGTGCCAGGAATGCCCGCAGCATTAGTGTAGCTACCGTCAGGAATGCTGAGGCGGACTTCTCCCTCAAAATTGGCGGCTGGCGTCAATGTCGCCGTCCAGCGAGTTGGATCGTTAGGATCCTGCACCAGATTCGTTACTGAGCCGTTTGTTACGGTGATATCACTGAGGTCAAAACCAACGGGCGGTGTTGTGAAGACAAAACTTACTATGCCATCACTGTTTATGACAATGGTGACAGAAGGCGGAGTGGTATCGGTAGTATCCGTTGCCGCAGCCAGCAACGTCGTGGATGAATCTACGCCATCCAGAACGGACGAGGCTCGGTCAGTAAACGATGAGCCCGCGGTATCATAGCCAATCGGAGTAGTCACGACCTCGGCCGTCAAATTCAGAACGACCGTTGGATTGAAATGCCCACCGCCGCCGTCACCGGCTTCTCCAGTGTCGTCATTACCAGCGGCAGTCGCTTCTAATACTTGCGTTGGGTCGGCGCCCTGAGCGATAGCATCTTGTATAGCCGCGACATCATCGGCGACATCCGCGTTGGACTGAGAGGACGCATTGCTAACATCGCTCCAGCGGCTATCACGCCCCAAATCCAATGTTTTGCCATCCGGTAATGTGATTGAAACCGCGCCGTTAGCGCCAGTTACCACTTCTTCACCGCTGTAAACGCGATCGCCAGCAACTAGCAGTCTCTGGCTTCCATCAAGCGCGACGATAAATACTTGTCCAATAACGAACTTAATGACACCAATCACACCATTCAAAATACTTTCTCCTTGATATCTATAATTATTTTTATAATGTGGCGATATTGCGGCTATAGATTTTTGCTATCATCCTGATAAGGTTGATTTGCTGTGTGTCGTCCTGACATTTTATGAAAAAAAGCGTTACGATAGTGCTGTCGTTATGCGTCAAACGCTTGACTCAATGACCGATATAATAAAAAATTCGGAATATTCTTTCCAGAACTTTACTCATTTAGAGTAAGCCTTATTTTTACCGCATTAAGGCACGTCAGGAATGAAATTAACACATTGATATAAAAGGAATAAAAACAAATCAATTCGTTAAGCGTTTATATAACACTCAAACACTTTAATAGGAATAATCACAAATAAAGTTTTTGTGAAGGAAAACTGCTGATGATGCGTAGATACCATTTTGCTTTATTACCTTTTATTACCATTTTTTCCACAGCGACGCATGCCGAGACAATTCAGGACGCCATAAAAAGTACGCTTTATACGCATCCTGAAGTAAGCGCCTCTATTAATAGTCGTTTTTCTGCCGAACATGATTTACGTGCGGCAAAAGGCGGATATCTCCCCTCCATCACGCTAAGTGCAGGCGTTGGACGCGAAGAGACCGATAGCCCCTCAACACGCGCCAGCACCAATAAGCGCGTTGAGCTCAGCCGCCAGGAATCAAGTATCAATCTAAGCCAGACGGTGTTTGATGGTTTCGCCACCTCCAGCGAAGTGGGCAGACAACGCGCTACGGTCAATTCACGCGCCTATAAAGTATTAAATACCAGTGAGGCAACGGCATTAGATACCGTTCAGGTTTATCTTAGTGTGCTGCAACGTCAGGAATTTGTCCGTCTGGCGGAAGCCAACCTTGCAAGCCATGAGCGCATTTACGATCAAATCAGGCTGCGCAGCGAACAAGGCGTTGGGCGATTGGCCGATTTGGACCAGGCTGAAGCACGTCTTGCACAGGCCCGTAACAACGTGCTGACAGAAAAAACCAATCTGGACGACGCCAAAACCAACTACATGAGCATTGTGGGTAAGGTACCAGAGAATTTGGTGATGCCCGATGCGTCTGCGATAAAACTCCCCGCCTCGCTGGAAGACGCGCTGCGCATCATGCTGGCTAACAGCCCGGCATTGAAATCCGCGGAGTCAGATATTGAAGCCACTCAGCAGCAATATGAGACTTCAAAATCAACGTTTTACCCACGCCTCAACGTGGAACTCTCTCGCACGATGGATAACAACGTTGACGGAACACGCGGTCAAAATAATGAGTGGCAGGCGATGCTGCGGATGCGCTACAACCTGTATGAAGGCGGTAGCAGTAAAGCCAACATGGAATCAAAAGCCTATCAGGTAAAAGAAGCACAGGATGTCCGAAATAATGCCCTCCGCCTGCTGAGCGAAGAACTCAAGCTAGCCTGGTCAGCGTTAAATAACTCGCGTCAGCAGCTGCCGATTGCCGCTGAATATGCTGACCGCAGTATGAAAGTGCGTACCGCCTATCAGAAGCAATTTGGCCTGGGAGAAAGGACGTTGCTGGACCTGCTGGACAGCGAGAACGAGCTGTTCACCGCACAGCGCCGTCTGGTCGAGGTTCGCTTCACCTCCCTCTATACCGAATACCGGATCGCATCCCGTATGGGAGAGCTATTAAACCGTTTGGCGATTCCAGCGCCTGATGCCGGTACCAGCTTGACCAACGTCACCACCCAAGCAGAGTTGCCGAGCCTTAATTAATATATTTCATTGGTCAGACGGCGATAAATTATGCTTTATATGCGGGGAATTACGTTGCGTAAGGGAACGTTTAGTTAAATGAAGTTGCATTCAGTACAAGAGACAAATGGTTCTGATAAATCAGTTAACCAAGAGTCTATCGTCCAAGAGCCAGCTGTTCACGAGCCGACTGTTGTTCATGAATCGACTAGTGTTCACGAGTCGACTATTGCCCATGAGCCGTCGATCGTTCATGAGCCTATCGTTAATGAAAATAGTGACCCTCGCAGCCGCCATGACGATCCCTTATTGGATAGCTTGCTGATCCTCTGCACCTTGCAGGGGAAATCCGTCAGTCGTACCACACTCACCGCGGGGCTCCCTTTAGCCAACCAGCGGTTATCGGTAAAATTGCTCCCGAGAGCCGCTGCACGTGCGGGGTTGCAAGGGCGCGTTCTCAAACGTTCTCTGAATAAAATTTCCGAGATGTCGCTCCCCGCGATGTTGCTGTTACGGGAAGGACGTGCGGCGATTCTGCTAGGCTGGAACGCTGATGGCAGCGCGCGTCTGATGCCCAGTGAAACAGAAGGCGGGGAAATTTCCGTTGAGCACAATACGCTGCAACAGAATTACCTCGGTCTGGTGATGTTTGCCCAACCTCGTCATCAGTTCGATCTGCAAAATCCATCGCTGATCCCCCGAACCAAATCCTGGTTCAAAGATACGCTGAAGCTTTCGCGTTCGCTCTATCTCGATGCCGTCCTCGCCAGTTTGCTGGTGAACATTATCGCACTTGCCACGCCGCTGTTCGTGATGAATGTCTATGACCGCGTTGTGCCCAATCAGGCAACGGCGACACTATGGGTGCTGGCTATCGGCGTGACTGGCGCTTTTGTTTTCGATTTGATACTCAAAACACTGCGCGGCATTTGCCTGGATATGGCGGGCAAAAAAACCGACCTGATTATTTCTGCCACGTTATTTGAACGAATCACGGGCATGTCGATGAAGGCCCGACCACCGCGGGTTGGTAGCTTTGCACAGAATATTCATGAATTTCAGTCGCTCAGAGATTTTCTGTCATCACTTACGCTGACGACGCTGATCGATTTTCCTTTTACGCTACTTCTGCTGCTGGTTATCGGTATCATCGGCGGCCCACTGGTCTGGGTTTCTATACTAGCCTACCCTATCGCCTTGCTGGCGAGTTGGGCGATGCAAAAGCCGCTGTCCGCCACCATTGAAAAAACAATGCACCTTGCCAGTGAACGGCAGGCTACGCTGATCGAAACTTTGAGTTGTCTGGACGCGATCAAGGTCAATAATGCGGAAAGTGAACGGCAGCACCAGTGGGAACAGACCATTGGCAGCCTGAGCAAGCTGGAAATGCGAGCCAAGGCACTGTCTTCACTGGCGGTAAACCTGACGCAGTGGTTCCAGCAATTTGCCGGCGTTGCCATGATTGTCGTCGGCGTCTATATGCTGATTAACGGCAAACTCAGTATGGGTGGGCTGATTGCCTGTTACATGCTGAACGGCAGAGCGCTCATGCCGTTGGGCCAGCTGTCTGGGCTGGTCAGCCGTTACCAGCAAGCGCGTTTGACGATGCAAACCACCGAACAGATGATGCAGTTACCGCAGGAGCGTAGCGATAACGAACGCCCGCTGAAGCGCGAGAGCATCCGGGGCGGTATCGAATTTCGCGATGTGACGTTTAATTACCCAGAACAAAAAACCAGTTCGCTGCAAGGCATTAGCTTGACCATCGCGCCCGGTGAAAAAGTGGGCGTAATTGGCCGTAGCGGCTCGGGAAAAAGCTCGCTGCAAAAACTGATCGTAAACCTCTATCAGCCTAATACGGGCAATATCCTGATCGACGGCGTCGATGCTCGTCAGTTGGATGTCAGCGATTTACGCCACAACATTGGTTATGTTCCTCAGGATATTCAGTTATTTAGTGGTTCTCTGCGCAATAACCTGATTAGCGGCGCACGCTATGTCGAAGACGAAGCCATGTTGCGAGCCGCAGAAATTTCAGGGGTGAACGAGTTTGCTCGTCTGCACCCCGATGGCTATAACCTTCAGGTGGGTGAACGTGGTCAACAACTCTCCGGCGGGCAGCGTCAGGCGGTCGCGATAGCCAGAGCGCTGCTGCTCGATCCGCCGATTCTGGTGCTGGATGAACCCACCAGTTCGATGGATAACACCAGCGAAGACCGACTAAAGCAAGCCCTGGCCCCCGTGATTGCAGAGAAAACGCTCTTACTGGTCACGCATCGGGTTTCCATGCTGGCGCTGGTCGATCGTTTAGTGATTGTCGACAGAGGTAAAATTATTGCTGATGGGCCGAAAGCAATCGTGATGGATGCGTTGAAGAAGGGGCAGATCAATGCGTCTCGGTAAATATATCAAACGAATTAAACGGTATTTTGTCGGCGGAGATGAAGAGAGCCTGCAAACGATGCCAGAAGTGAGCCGGGCAATGGCCGAAGATTCGCCACGTTCTATTCGCTTCACGCTGTGGGCTATCGGTGCTTTTTTCCTGTTTTTCATCCTGTGGGCCGGACTCGCAAATATCGATGAAGTCACTCGCGGCGATGGTAAAGCCATCCCGTCTTCCCGGCTGCAAAAAATCCAAAACCTGGAAGGCGGTATTATCACGGAAGTGTTTATTCGTGAGGGACAAGTCGTCAATGCAGGCGATCCTTTGCTACGCCTTGATGATACCCGCTTTGCCTCCAACGTCGGTGAAACCGAAGCCGATCGGCTTGCGCTGCTGTCGCGAATTGAACGCCTAAACGCCGAAATCAGCGGTCAAGACCTCGTGCTTTCCGAAGAAATCACGACGCAAGCACCTAAAATAGCAGCAGGAGAAAAAGAGCTTTATAACAGCCGCCGCCAGCAACTGCATAATGAGATATCCGGCCTGGAAGAGCAGTTGATCCAGCGCCAGCAGGAACTGCGGGATTTCTCAGCCAAAGAGATTCAGTTCCGCAACAGCCTTGGCCTACTCCAGCAAGAAATTAAAATGTCAGAACCGCTGATCGCGGAAGGCGCGATTTCTAAAGTGGAAGTTTTACGTCTGCGCCGTGCTGAAGTCGAAACCCGTGGCCAGCTTGATTCCATCAAACTCTCCATTCCGCGGGCTGAGTCTGCGATTAAAGAGGGCGAAAATAAAATAGAGGAAACGCGTAGTCGCTATAAAAGCGAGGCGCTATCACAACTTAGTGAAGCACAAACCAGCCTGAACAAAATTGCAGCCACGGGTAAAGCGCTCGAAGATCGGGTAAACCGAACGCTAGTCGTCTCCCCTGTTCGCGGTATCGTGCAGCAAGTTCTGGTGAATACCATCGGGGGAGTAATTCAACCGGGTAGCGATCTGGTAGAAATTGTCCCACTGGATGACAAGCTGTTGGTCGAAGCTAAAATTCGTCCTCAGGATATTGCGTTTTTACACCCAGGTCAGGATGCCATCATAAAATTGACGGCCTACGACTACACCATATATGGTGGCCTAAAAGGTCAGTTGGAACAAATCAGCCCGGACACCGTCACGGATAAAGAAGGGAACAGCTTTTATATTATTCGCTTACGGACTGATAAGAATTATTTAGGTTCAGCCGATAAACCACTTCTTATCATTCCAGGCATGGTGGCCTCTGTTGATATCATCACGGGCAAGAAAACTATCCTCAGCTATTTGTTAAAGCCGATTATCCGAGCAAAAGCAGAAGCACTACGAGAAAGATAATAAAAAAGGCGCTCGACAGAGCGCCTTTTTTATTTCATTTATCAATGATCGTTCATGCTGTGATAAATCTGAGTCTGACTACGCCCCATGGCTTTAGCTTGGTACATGGCGGAATCGGCATTAATTGCCAGCGTCAGAGAATCGGAGCCATGTTCTGGATACAGTGCAATACCGATACTGCACGATATATCAAGTTTTTTCCCATTGATCTCAAATGGTTTGTTCAGTGCGTTGTGTATTTTATCTGCAACATAGAGTGTATTATCAATTTCCTTAATACCCTGAAGCAGAATAATGAATTCATCACCGCTACGGCGATATACCGTATCCGAATCTCGAACCGCACCACGCATACGTGCAGCCGCTTCTTTTAATAGCAAATCGCCAACAGCATGTCCAAACGAGTCGTTTATCTGTTTAAATTTATCGAGATCCAGGAACATCAGCGCGATCTTTCTACCCGTTTGTTTCGATAACAGAATCGCCTGCTCCATCTGCTCAGCAAACGTCAGGCCATTAGCCAGTGACGTTAATGAGTCATAGTGCGCCAGCTGCCGATAGTGTTCCTCGCTGCGCCGCAGCATATCAATGGCATGATATCGCTCTATCGCGATCGCAATCAGCTGTGCAGATTTCTCGATAGAGAAAATTTCCTCTTCCGTCGGGACATACACTTTACGGTGATAAACGCTTAAAACACCTAATATTTCTTTGTTCTGACCAATGATAGGTTCAGACCAGCAGGAACGCAGCCCGGCATATAATGCGAGCCCTTTATATAAAGACCAATGTGGATGCACGGAAATATCATCAGCGATTACGCGTTTTCCGGTATGGGCTGCTGTACCAAAAGAAGCCACACCATCGGCAATTTTCACATTGTGAATGGCATTTTTATAAAAACCTGGCAAGCTCGGCGCCGATCCAAGCGTCAAACATTTCTTTTCTTTATCAACGAGCAGTACAGAACAAACAATACGACCTGGGTTTTTTTCCTCAACGCTGAAAATGATCGCATCCAGGATATCCTTCAGCGGCGCGCCGCTTGATAACAACTCCAGCGCACGATTGTATGAATTATCATGATGTTCCTGCGATTTCCGCTCTGTAATATCTAGTTTAATGCCGACATACTGGGTCGTGTTACTCGCTTTATTATATATTTTAACGATATTGGCCTTTTCCCAATACAACTGCCCATCTTTACGCCGGTTAACGAACTCACCGCTCCAAACATTACCTTTATTTATGGTAGCCCACAGATCTTCATAGACGCTGGCGTTGGTCATGCCAGAGTTTAATATATTCGTTTTTTTGCCAATAACTTCATCCGGCATATAACCAGACATGGTAATAAACTGGCGATTAACGTAAATAATTTCACAATTTTCATCTGCGATCATAATTGAGGCAGGGCTATATTCCATCGCAAAAAAAGTCATGTTGAGGAAGTCTTGTTTTTTCTGCTCAGTTTTAAACTTTTGTTTAATTTTTCTATTTTTCACAGAAGAAAACAATAACAATAACAACAGTAGGGTTATTATAATTTCATACACAATAACACTCTCCTCAGGCCCGAGTGGTCCTGATCGTACAAATCACAACGCTGATGACGAAAAATCCCGGTAACAAGCCCCTACCCCGTAGATTTTCAGGATGGGTGCATTTCCGGAGAGCAGAAAGGATGAAAGAAAAAACGCTCCATGAAGCAGGAGTGTTTAGAAACATAGCAACGTAAGCATAAAGCCCTCGCATATGACTGTGCGCAGATAAAAACAACAAATTCAAAAGAGTATCTTAATTTAATAGTAGTAATTGTTCGGGTTATAAGCTTCTCTAATGGAATAAAAGAATATTCCTAAGGGTACATGGCGATATATTCTGAACATCAAATTTTTGTAAGCAAATCAATTATACCAATAAGTATCATTGTTTTAATCAACAAAATCTATCACAAAGTGATTTTTGATCGTTAACAGTAAACATTATATTTTTTTACCATTAAAAATCAAATAATTAAAAGAAAAAAATAAAATCATTAACGTAAGCGTCTGATTATATATGTCATAATTTGATGCAAAATCCGTAGTCCTCCTCCCTGTTGCTTCATTGAAATTAAACACTGTCATAACAAATAAAATGAGAATTAAATAACAAAAACAAAACAAAATACAGCATTATACCTCGATAATCAGCAGGAAAAGAAAGCCTGTCAGGCGGGTGGGATTTTGTACAAAAATGAAATATTAGGAAATATAATGAATTAATATGAAGGAACAGCATGGATGGGCATACAGCAGTACTCTACTATGCAAAGTGATAGCCTAAACAACAGGTTATCACCTAAAGTTCAAGCTTCAATGTCTCAAAATTCTCAAACGGCTGAGGGCGCGAGAGGTAGTATCCTTGGGCAGCATAAGCATGCGATGCTTGAACAATGGCCCATTCTTCCTTTGTTTCGATTCCTTCAATGACCACATAATTGCAAAAACGCGATAGCAAAGCGATCAGTGCAGGGAAAACGGTTTTTCCTTCACCACTTTGTTGCAGGAGAATGAAGAGCTCACGTGCCACTTTGATGCAATCATACTGAGCCAGCATAAGTGATGAAAAATTCGCCATGCCGCAGCCGAAATCATCCAGCCACAGTGTTTGTGCTTCAGGGAGCTTGGTTAAGATTTCTTTTGGCAGCCCTCCCTGATTTTCGACCATTTCAAAACGAATCCAGGGCATTGTGGCAATCAGGCGTTTAGCTTCCAGATTATTTTGTAACGCCAGTAACGTCATGCCATCAATGTTGACGGAGGCAAAAAGACCGTCACGAGTAAATCGAAAATTCCACTGAGATAAAAGTTGCAGTTGTTCTACAATAATTAGAAGGCGGGTTTCAACATCAATATTCGCGAAGTATTTTTCAGGAGAGATGAACTTTTGCGGCAGGGTAGGAGAAAAAACGGAAGTCAGTAACTCAATAGCCATCAATTTACCTGATGTTCGGTAAATGGGCTGAAAAGTATACCGCCGTTGGCATTGGTGCCAGTAATCAGCGCCTAATGGCTCTGCGTCTCCCTGTTGGAAAAATCCTGCCCCAACCTGATTAAAATGACCTTCCTGCTGCACTATGAGTTCCGCCATTAAACTGACACTATTAGTTATAAAATTATATCATACGGACATGCACCGTCATCGACTCTCCAGATGCAAACTTCATCGGCAATACCGATTAAATCAATGTCCATGATATTACAAAAATAAGTGGTTCAATATCACAACTAAATTTATTTAAATTGTAAATCAATAAATTAAAACCCAAGAAACACAGTCGCACTGGCTGATTCAGACAGTTTAAAGGATGGGTATAAAACCAATTTAACGAACAGATGGTAATTTTACCCTGTAACCTCACTATTTATGCTGCCAATAGGTTGCATGCTGAAGGCCTCCGAAAACACGCAAAACCCGCAGTAAACAGCCTCGGAAGAGAGGCACATTGAAGACAGGAGAGACCGATTTACCAGTATATTCTCCATCAATGACAGTTACGCGTGTTTAAACGAGCATCAGCGGGTATAATCTGCGCCCTGTTTGTAAGGTAGAAGAACATCATGGCGTTACTCATCACCCATAAATGCATCAACTGTGACATGTGTGAGCCCGAGTGTCCTAATCAGGCTATTTCCATGGGCACGGACATTTATGAAATTGACACCACCCTCTGTACCGAGTGCGTTGGCCACTACGACACCCCGACGTGTCAGAAAGTCTGTCCGATCGACAATACGATCGTCAAAGATCCAAACCATGTTGAAGGCAATGAGCAACTGTGGGAAAAATACGTGCTCATGCACCATGCCGACAGGATTTAAGCATCCTTTTACGAGCGATCAGCTTTCGATAATCACTGTCGCACAGGCATAGCGTCTTTCGTCAGCCAGCGTCACATGGACGTGTCTGACGCCCATCTGTTCAGCCAGCTCTGCCGCTTTAGCAAAAAACCGCAGGCAAGGTTTACCCAGTTCGTCATTAAAAACCTCAAACTGGTTGAACGCGAGCCCGTTACGGATTCCGGTACCGAAGGCTTTTGCGGCCGCTTCTTTCACGGCAAAGCGCTTGGCGAGGAAACGAACAGGCTGCTGATGCTGCTGATAATGCGCCCATTCAGCATCCGTCAGAATGCGGCGAGCCAATCGCTCGCCTGAACGTTCAATCACCGCGTCAATACGGGCGATTTCGACAATATCCGTTCCGAGCCCAAGAATTGCCATCAGCGGCGTGCTTCTCGCATCAGACTCTTCATTTCGGCAACAGCATCCTTCAGACCGGACATCACTGCACGCCCGATAATCGCATGCCCAATATTCAATTCATGCATTTCTGGCAAGGCGGCAATCGGCAGAACGTTATGGTACGTCAGACCATGTCCGGCATTGACTTTAAGCCCCTTCTCCGCAGCATAAGTCGCCGCATCACGAATACGCTCGAACTCATGCTGGCGTGCTTCGTCATCTGACGCATCGGCATACGCCCCGGTATGGATTTCGATATAGGGCGCACCGCTGGCCACGGCAGCATCGATTTGCCGCTTATCCGCATCAATGAAGAGCGAAACCAAGATATTAGCCTGGCTAAGTCTGGCTACTGCGTTATCGATCTTTTCCTGCTGCCCCGCGACATCCAGCCCGCCTTCGGTTGTCACTTCCTGACGTTTTTCCGGTACCAAACAGCAAAAATGCGGTTTCACCTCACAGGCGATGTTCAGCATCTCTTCCGTGACAGCCATTTCCAGATTCATACGGGTTTGGAGCGTTTCTCTCAGGATCCGCACATCACGATCCGTGATATGGCGACGATCTTCACGCAAATGCACAGTGATGCCATCCGCCCCCGCCTGCTCAGCGACAAAAGCCGCCTGAACGGGATCGGGATACGCCGTTCCACGCGCATTACGCAGCGTTGCAATGTGATCGATGTTAACGCCAAGCAGCAGTTCAGCCATGATAAATCCTCGGTAAAGTCATGCACGATACGTGGCAGTTTACACCGATGTCACAGCGTCAGGGTACTGAGGAGGCGGGATTATTTATCAGAAGATGCGGGTTTGGACAAATTAGCAGCAGGAACGAACTGGCGGAATAGTTCACGACTTTTCAGCGGTTTTCCCCCCAGATAAGGCTTTAACGCGATACGGGTGAAACGCTTTGCCGCCTTCAATGTGCCGACATCTGGAAATTCACGCGACGCCAGCGAGCGTAACTCATGCCCGGTAAAGCTTTTATTATCAACAACCAGACTGGCAATAAATCCCCTTTCTTCTCGATACTGATAAGTCATGGTATCGGCCACGGGTTCACCGCTACCAGCACAATGCAGGAAATCAACGCCGTATCCTAGATAGCCTAACAACGCTAATTCAAAGCGTCTTAATGCTGGTTCGGGAGAGGCATCTTGTGCAGCAAGATGTTGTAAACAGTGGAGATAATCGAAGAAAAGAGCAGAGTAATTGGTTTCATGTTCTAGCACGCGAGACAGCAGTTCGTTAACGTATAAACCGCTATAAAGCATCGAGCCAGTCAGTGGTAGCGCGAGCGAGACAGGCTCAGCGCTGCGTAATGTTTTCACTTCTCCCCGGCCACTCCAGCGCACCAGCAGCGGAGTGAAAGGCTGTAAACAGCCTTTCAGGCTAGAGCGTCGGGCTCGCGCGCCTTTGGCAAGCACGCGAACTCGACCATCGCTTTCACTAAACAGATCCAGCAATAAACTGGTTTCACTGTAAGGTCGCCCATGTAAGACAAATGCGCGCTGCCAGCCTTCCATCGGCGTGAACCTTACAGGTCTTCGCTATAACCCAGGCTGCGCAGGGCACGTTCGTCATCTGCCCAACCGGATTTCACTTTAACCCACAGCTCAAGGTGCACCTTGGCTTCGAACATCTCTTCCATATCCTGACGAGACTCGATACCAATGGTTTTAATTTTGGCACCTTTGTTGCCAATGACCATCTTCTTCTGGCCTTCACGCTCAACCAAAATCAGACCGTTGATGTCATAACCGCCGCGCTCGTTCGTCACGAAACGCTCGATTTCAACCGTCACGGAATAGGGCAATTCTTCACCCAGGAAGCGCATCAGTTTTTCACGGATAATTTCCGATGCCATAAAGCGCTGTGAGCGATCGGTGATGTAATCTTCCGGGAAATGGTGCGTTGCCTGCGGTAAGTGTTTACGCACAATGCTGGCAATCGTATCGACATTCGTGCCCTTCTCAGCCGAGATTGGAACAACATCAAGGAAGTCCATCTGTTGGCTGAGGAACTGGATATGCGGCAGCAGCTTAGTTTTATCCGTGACGTTATCGACTTTATTTATCGCCAATAGCACAGGGAGTTTCTGATCGCGCAGCTTATTCAATACCATATCGTCGTCGTCGTTCCAGTGTGTACCTTCAACAACGAAAATGATCAGCTCAACATCACCAATTGAACTGCTGGCAGCACGGTTCATCAGGCGGTTAATCGCCCGCTTCTCTTCAATGTGCAATCCCGGCGTATCCACATAAATAGCCTGATAAGGCCCTTCAGTGTGAATACCCATGATGCGGTGACGTGTCGTCTGGGGCTTACGTGACGTAATAGAAATCTTCTGCCCCAGTAATTGATTCAGTAACGTCGATTTACCGACGTTTGGTCGACCAACAATCGCGACAAAACCGCAGTGTGTCTGTACTTCGCTCATTCAAGCTCCAGTTTTTTCAACGCTTGTTCAGCCGCAGCCTGTTCGGCTTTACGACGGCTCGATCCTGTACCAATGACCGACTCACTAAAGCCGCTCACCTGACAGTGGATAGTAAACTCCTGATCGTGTGCTTCCCCACGAACCTGCACCACCAGATAGGTTGGCAGAGGTAAGTGACGCCCTTGCAGAAATTCCTGCAACCGCGTTTTCGGATCTTTTTGCTTATCGCCTGGACTGATTTCATCCAGACGCGTCTGATACCAGTTCAGGATCAAACGTTCGATGGTCTGAATGTCGCTGTCGAGGAAAATGCCGCCAATCAGCGCTTCGACCGTATCCGCCAGGATCGATTCGCGACGGAAACCACCGCTCTTTAATTCACCGGGACCGAGGCGTAAGCACTCTCCCAGTTCGAATTCACGCGCGATTTCCGCCAGCGTGTTTCCTCGCACCAGCGTCGCTCGCATCCGACTCATGTCCCCTTCATCAACCTTGGGAAAACGATGATACAGCGCATTAGCGATCACAAAACTCAGGATGGAATCACCCAGGAATTCGAGTCTTTCATTATGTTTGCTGCTGGCGCTACGGTGCGTCAACGCCTGTAACAAAAGCTCGTACTGCTGAAAAGTATAGCCCAGCTTTCTTTGTAAACGATTTATCAGAATGGGATTCATGTGTTACCAATAGATCAACGATGCGTCAAAAACAGCAGCATACGGAACAGCCCTGCTTACTAATTCGGTCAAAACTGTTTCGTTTGCATTGGCTCCCGTAAGGAAGCCTGCCTTTCTGCCCGTCATACTTCGCGTTGCCTGTGCGCTAGCGTGGTTCAAACGCTAACGTGTTGTCCTGCAACTCGTACTATTTAGGGCATGTTCTTTCAAAAAGAGCGTTACTGAAAATATTCTACAACGGACAGCATCAGAATGCTGCCTGTATCTTATTTTGCTTAATGCTTACTTTGGTTAATGGATAGCACCGATGCGACTCAAACGTACACCGGTAGGCCATTCACCTTCCTGCTTCTCAAAGCTCATCCAGATAGCAGTGGCTTTACCGACCAGATTTCTCTCCGGTACAAAGCCCCAATAGCGACTATCCAGACTGTTATCGCGGTTATCACCCATCATGAAATAGTGCCCGGCAGGGACAACCCATGTCGCAAGCTGCTGCTGCGATTGCTGATAATAACCACCGAGCTGATCCTGCTGACCCGGCACTAACAGAATATTGTGCGTCACATTACCTAATGACTCTTTGCGCGCGCCCATACGAGTCCCTTCCACGCTATTGTCATTGGCAGGCACCTCATAAAAACCGCTGCGCGACTCCAGTCCAGGCTGATTGAAGGTCTGAACAAAATCGCTAGGCTGAACATTACTGTACGTGACCGCCAGTGCGGTATCACACGCCTGCTGTCCCTGACAGGATGGACGAATCGTCACCTGTTTGGTTATCGGGTTATAGCTCACGCGATCGCCCGGTACACCAACCACACGCTTGATGAAGTCCACTTTAGGATCGGACGGGTATTTAAATACCACCACGTCGCCACGCTTCGGGTGGCCGGTTTCGATCAGCGTTTTTTGCGTGAAGGGTTCTTTAATACCGTAGGCAAATTTCTCCACCAGAATAAAATCACCGATCAACAGCGTCGGCATCATCGAACCGGATGGAATTTGAAACGGCTCATAAATGAAGGAGCGCACAACCAATACCAAAGCCACGACCGGGAAGACGGATGCGATTGTTTCAATCCAGCCTGGTTGTTCAATGGCTTTCGATGAAACTGCACCATCAGCCAGATCGGCGCCGCTCATGGCAGCAAATTTCTTCCGGCGAGCAGGCGCCCAGACGAAACGTTCTAAACACCAGACAATCCCGGTGACCAGCGTCACCAATGCCAGAATTACGGCAAACATATTGGCCATGCCAACTCCTCAGAATTTATTTACTGTCTTTGCCGACGTGCAGAATTGCCAGAAACGCCTCTTGCGGCAGTTCGACGTTACCGACCTGCTTCATACGTTTCTTACCGTCTTTCTGTTTCTGCAACAGTTTCTTCTTACGGCTGACGTCGCCACCATAACACTTGGCCAGTACGTTTTTACGCAATTGCTTAACCGTAGAGCGCGCAATAATGTGGTTACCAATTGCGGCCTGAATCGCGATATCAAACTGCTGACGCGGAATCAGTTCTTTCATCTTTTCGACAAATTCACGGCCACGATATTGTGAATTATCGCGGTGAGTAATCAGAGCCAATGCATCGACACGCTCGTTGTTGATTAATACATCAACGCGCACCATGTCTGATGTCTGGAAACGTTTGAAGCCGTAATCCAGAGATGCATAACCACGAGAGGTTGATTTCAGGCGGTCAAAGAAATCGAGTACCACTTCGGCCATCGGAATCTCATACGTCAACGCAACCTGATTACCGTGGTACACCATGTTCGTCTGCACGCCGCGCTTCTCAATACAAAGCGTAATCACGTTGCCCAAATATTCCTGAGGCATCAGCATGTGACACTCGGCAATCGGTTCGCGCAGTTCCTGAATGTTATTCAGCGGCGGCAGTTTAGACGGGCTATCGACATAAATGGTTTCTTTCGCCGTCGTTTCTACTTCATACACTACCGTCGGTGCCGTGGTAATCAGTTCCAGGTCGTATTCACGCTCCAGACGCTCCTGAATGATCTCCATGTGCAGCAGACCCAGGAAGCCACAGCGGAAACCAAAGCCCAGCGCAGTAGAGCTTTCTGGTTCATAGAACAGGGAGGCATCATTGAGGCTCAGCTTGCCTAAGGCATCACGGAATGCTTCATAGTCGTCGGAGCTAATCGGGAACAGGCCAGCGTAGACCTGCGGTTTGACTTTCTTGAAGCCCGGCAACGCTTTTTCAGCTGGCTGACGCGCCAACGTCAGGGTATCCCCTACTGGCGCACCCAAAATATCTTTGATGGCGCACACCAACCAACCTACTTCGCCGCAGTTCAATACATCACGGTCGATCTGCTTCGGCGTAAAAATACCGAGACGGTCAGCGTTATAAACCTGACCCGTACTCATCACCTTAATTTTATCGCCTTTGCGCATCGTGCCGTTTTTGATACGCACCAGCGACACAACGCCTAAGTAGTTATCAAACCAGGAATCGATAATCAGCGCCTGTAGCGGCGCGTCAGGGCTGCCTTCCGGCGGCGGAATATCACGCACCAGACGATCCAGAATATCCGTTACGCCCACCCCAGTTTTCGCGGAGCAGCGCACGGCATCGGTAGCATCAATGCCGACAATATCTTCAATTTCCTGAGCAACACGATCTGGATCGGCAGCAGGCAGGTCGATCTTATTCAGAACCGGCACCACTTCCAGATTCATATCCAGCGCGGTATAGCAGTTAGCCAGCGTTTGAGCTTCAACACCCTGCCCTGCGTCAACGACAAGCAGCGCACCTTCACAGGCGGCGAGCGAACGGGATACTTCATAAGAGAAGTCAACGTGCCCAGGCGTATCGATGAAGTTTAACTGGTAGGTTTGGCCGTCTTGCGCTTTATAATCCAGCGTGACGCTTTGCGCTTTAATCGTTATTCCGCGTTCGCGTTCCAGATCCATGGAATCCAGAACCTGCGCAGCCATCTCACGCTCGGTTAAACCGCCGCAAATCTGGATAATACGGTCAGATAACGTCGATTTACCGTGGTCGATATGGGCAATAATGGAGAAATTTCGTATATGCTTCATTATAAAAATTTTTCTACCTTGATATTCCTGAAATTCTTGCCGATGGGCATGCGCATAGGTGAAAACAGCAGCGATGTTATTCCACCTGAATCGCAGCATTCTACATGCGAGAAGCGTGAAAACCTAGTCATGTCCAGTGCATTCCCCTTGATTATGACGGTTTTATTTGGAATAGCAGAACAACCAGAGGAAAGCAGGAAGTAAAGTGTCATTACGTGGCAAATATCGTGTCGAAAGATAACAAGCGAGTAAGCAATGTTTCCGCACCGCGCGCCGCTTACGCTCGAGTGAACAGGTCAATTTTGTAAGAGAGTACCCGGCAGTGCGATTTGCAGGATAACGGGTTCATAACGTTTATTTTTACCTAGCTGCTTCGCCCAGCGCTTCACACCAATAAACGCCACGCCACCGCCTAACAGCGCGCCAACAACCGCAGCCAGATCGGTACCGAACAGCGTTTGGCATATCGCTGCCCCGAACAGCAACCCAAACAGCGGGACAACATAAACCAGCGCGGCGGAAAACAGTAACCGCCCTTCAGAAATACCCAGCTCCACTTTTTGTCCGATTTCCAAAGGCCGATCGTAAGGAACGTACAGCGTATTTTCGGCAGAGAGTCCAAGCTGACTTAATAAACCGGTTCCACACGACGAGCGGGATTTGCAGGTGCCACAGCCCGCACTTGGCTCACACCGCAGCTCCGCAATTCCATCCTGCCATGACACTACCGTTGCCCACTCTTTAATCACGGTTGCGCCTTCAAAATAATGCTGTCAGCCACACGTTTAGCCGTAGAAGGGGGAATATCGCCGACGACGGTAATCTCTCGGTTGCCTTTCATGACAGTGTAAATAGAGCGTCGCCCCGTGAGCACAGACTGTTCCTCGCTCACGTCAGAAGACGGGCTAATGTTAATCGAAAAGCTGAATAAACCATCGCTATACAGGCGTGTTTCAATCGGAATAGACGAACCTGGCAATACTTTTTTGTTGTGCGACAGCTCTTTCATCCCGGCAGGCAGCCATTCCGGCACCCAGGTAAAATCACCTTTTTCCGCAGCAGGCGCGGGTAGCGCAGGAGGAAGTTTTATTCCTTCCAGCGGACGCATCACGCTCACTACATCATCGTCAACAATCAGTGATGTCGT
Organism: Pectobacterium polaris; assembly: GCF_002307355.1. Taxonomy (NCBI): domain Bacteria; kingdom Pseudomonadati; phylum Pseudomonadota; class Gammaproteobacteria; order Enterobacterales; family Pectobacteriaceae; genus Pectobacterium; species Pectobacterium polaris. The sequence continues at coordinate 4,683,346 of NZ_CP017481.1, forward strand.
TAAGAATTGCTCCAGCCGTTTGTCGCCATTGCGATCCTGTAAATCAATGCGCAGTGGAAGTTTCGAGTCCGCATCAATCCACACCGTATAGCTATAACGTGTGCCATCGCGTGAGATCACCCGAATGCCTGATGCCAGACGATCGGCAATGCGAACCCGTCCGTCAGCAGGAACAAAATCATAATAGGGCGATAGCTTCTGGAAATCAGCGAAGACCAGAGAAGGGAGAGAATCAACGATATGGTCGCTGGTGAGCGTAAACGGCTCAAAACCAGGATCGAAATAGCTGACTTCATTACCCCGCTGCACGATCTCGCGTCGCGGCCCGTCCATAAACAGCAACTGCGCTAAAGCGCGGTTGTTGACCACAGCATGACGATACCGTACTGACTCGAACCCTTGCAGGGTAATGTTAATAAAGGAAATTTCGTAATTCAGAGAACGAATAGCGCTATTCATCTGTTGCAGCGACGCGCCCGGCTCAACATTCTGAGCCGGGGCGAAAGTAGAATAAAACAGACTGCCAATCAGAAAACAGGCGGCGGACCAAACACGCTTCATTACCGGGGCTGTGTTCCTAATGATTGAGTACCGGGAACCTGAATTGCCGCTTGCTGATCGTCCTGCGGCAGAGCGTGCTCGGCATGCAGCCGACGCTGTAATTCGTAGTCCTGCAAAATGGCGTTAAGGCGATTGCGCTGCATATCGGATTTTTGTTGGCCGCTGTTAGGGGCAACATTTTCTGACGGCACGCCGAGGCTCACTGGAGAGGCGGTGCCCATCGCGGGTAAGGTGCTGAACACACCGGATTCCACAACATGTTCGGAAGCATTACCCTGCTGATAATTTTGTACGCCGACAATCACCGCTAAAGAGACGCAGGCGGCCACACCGACTTGCGTCAGTTGGCTGCCCCACGGGCGGATTTTGTGCCAGAAAGGCATCTTCGTCCACTCGACAGGTTGTGGCTGAGATTCAGGCTGCGCTTGTGGAACCAAACGAACAGGTTCTTTTTCGATTGCAGCGGCAACACGAGAAGCGATGTCCAGGTGAATCACGTTCTCACTCACATCACCACGCATCACATCACGAATCAGATGATAACTTTGCCAACTTTGCTGCAACGTGTCATCCCGTGACAATGCGCCTAACAGTTCGGAATCTACTGCTTCGCCATCCATTAAAGCGGAAAGTTTCTCTTTCTGCATACCGACACCCTTACCTTGTCAAATCCATCATTAGTCATGCGGATAGCTGAAAACGCTCGCTAGCGCTGAATAAGCGGTTGTACTTTATTATCAATCGCTTCCCGCGCCCGAAAAATACGAGAACGAACAGTGCCGACGGGACAATCCATAATCACGGCGATCTCTTCGTAGCTTAAACCGTCCAACTCACGCAGCGTAATCGCTAAACGTAAATCTTCCGGTAAAGACTCGATAGTTCGGAAAACGATGCTTCGTAATTCCTCTGACAACATTAAATTCTCAGGGTTCGATATTTCTTTCAATGCACCCGCATTTTCATAGTTTTCCGCGTCATTGGCATCAATGTCGCTGGAAGGCGGGCGGCGTCCCTGAGCTACCAGATAATTCTTGGCCGTATTCACTGCGATACGATACAGCCACGTATAGAACGCGCTATCGCCGCGGAATGACTCTAACGCGCGATAGGCTTTAATAAACGATTCCTGTACCACGTCCGGCACGTCCCCTTGGGGAACATACCGCGATACCAGGCTCGCTACCTTATGCTGATAACGAACGACCAACAAGTTAAACGATTTTTGATCGCCTTTTTGGACTCGCTCGACCAGAACTTGATCTGCCAGTTGCTCGCTCATCCGAGGTAATCTCTACTCAAACCGTTCTCCACGCGTAAAATAGTACTGCCAGCTATATAAGTCATTTAGAGCAAGCTCCTAATTAGAACCAAGACATCCAATAAAGTTCCGAGTCATCATTTTTCTTTTGCTTAGCGCTGTTACTCGTCTTTGCGATGCGTATCATCACACATTCTCTTCATCACAGTCTTCATCAAAAATGGTCTTCATCTGAGGCTCTACGCTTCTCAGAGGATGATACGATAAATCTGGGGTATGCGCACGATTCAGCATCCCCCTCCCTTTGCTTATTTATAGTGTAGATAGGCGGCTAAAAACCAATACAGCAATCAACCATTGGGTGCTACCATCGGATTTCCTCTTCTTTTTGCACCCACGACACGACCATGCAAACGACCACTGAATACGTCTGTGATGTTTTAATCATTGGCAGCGGTGCTGCCGGGCTTTCACTGGCGCTGCGTCTGGCTTCACAAGCCAACGTGACGGTATTAAGCAAAGGCCCACTCAACGAAGGCGCAACGTTTTATGCTCAGGGCGGCATCGCCGCCGTTTTCGATGAAACGGACACCATTGACTCCCATATCGAAGATACCCTGATCGCTGGCGATGGCCTGTGTGAACGGGAAGCCGTTGAGTTTATCGCCAGCAATGCCAAACACTGCGTGCAATGGCTGATCGAACAAGGCGTACTGTTCGATACCGAAACCAGCACCAGCGGCGAAGAGCGATACCATCTCACACGCGAAGGCGGGCACAGCCATCGTCGAATTCTGCACGCGGCGGATGCAACGGGAAAAGAAGTGGAAAACACGCTGGTGCAGAAAGCGCTATCTCATCCGAATATTCGGATTATGGAACGCTGTAACGCCGTCGATTTGATTACCTCGAATAAGCTGGGTCTGCCCGGCACACGCCGCATTATCGGTGCTTATATATGGAACCGTGAACGGGAACGCGTAGAATCCTGCCGGGCGAAAACGGTGGTTCTGGCGACCGGCGGCGCATCCAAAGTGTATCAATACACCACGAATCCCGATATTTCCTCTGGTGATGGCATCGCCATGGCCTGGCGCGCGGGTTGCCGCGTGGCAAATCTGGAGTTCAATCAGTTTCACCCGACCTGTCTGTTCCACCCGCAGGCGCGAAACTTCCTGCTAACGGAAGCGCTGCGCGGTGAAGGCGCGTACCTTAAACGTCCTGACGGCACACGCTTTATGCCCGATTTCGATGCCAGGGGCGAACTGGCACCGCGCGACGTGGTCGCCCGGGCGATTGACCATGAGATGAAACGGCTTGGCGCAGACTGCATGTATCTGGATATCAGCCACAAGCCCGAAGCGTTCATCAAACAGCACTTCCCCACTATCGATGAAAAGCTACAGTCTCTCGGCATCGATCTGACGCGTGAGCCGATCCCCATCGTCCCTGCGGCACACTACACCTGCGGTGGCGTGATGGTCGATCAGCATGGTCGCACCGACCTTGACGGCCTGTATGCGATTGGCGAAGTCAGCTATACCGGATTGCACGGCGCAAACCGCATGGCGTCCAACTCATTACTCGAGTGTCTGGTTTACGGCTGGTCAGCCGCTGAGGATATTTTGCAGCGCTTACCGCAAATCAAAGCGGTGAAAAAGTTACCGGATTGGGATGAAAGTCAGGTCGACAACTCCGACGAACAAGTGGTGATCCAGCATAACTGGCACGAGCTGCGCCTGTTTATGTGGGACTACGTTGGGATCGTGCGGACGACGAAACGACTGGAGCGGGCACAGCGCCGCATCCAACTGCTTCAGCAGGAAATCAATGAGTACTACGCTCACTTCCGTATTTCCAACAACTTGCTGGAACTGCGTAATCTGGTGCAGGTCGCCGAACTCATCGTCCGCTGTGCGCTGGAAAGAAAAGAAAGCCGCGGGCTACATTACACTCTGGACTATCCAGAGCAGTTCGACGCCCCAACGCCAACTATTCTGGTGCCGTAGTTCATAAAAAGTAGTTCACTCAGAAAAGGCAGACGCAGCAACAAAGCGTCTGCCATCTACATAAAGAGATAAAAATCTTTTGTCAGTTGCTGGAAGTCCGTTGAGTAACACCTTTCTGCATCACGAATGGCCAATGAGGAATTCAGACATTCTCTTTCCTGACGAGACAGCGCCAGCAAAACGCGATGCGCAGGTTTCTCCTCCTGTTCCGATACGCGAAGTTGCTGGTGAACGTGCCAATTGTGCTGCTGCGCCAGCGGAATAAAGCTATCTGCAACCAGAACGGGCAGTACAACGCAGAAAAGTCCTTCAGGCATCAGCAGTTGATGAGCACAGCGCAACAGCGCTTCATGAGTTAACAACGTGGTATAGCGAGCCTGATCGCGCTGAACTGACCCGCACGCGATCCCCGGCGGGAAATAAGGCGGGTTACTGATAATCAACGAATAGGTGGCGCTTCGCGTCTCAGCAAAACCGACGATATCTTCAGCGTACACCGTTATTCTGTCTGCCCATGGCGAGGCGGCAATGTTTTCTTTCGCCTGATCGCTGGCGGCACTATCCAGTTCGATGGCATCAATCTGAACGTGTGGTTCAGAACGTTGCGCCAGCATCAGCGCGAGGAGTCCGGTACCGCTGCCGATATCCAGAATCCGCGTGGCTGAAGACACCGGCGTCCAGGCCCCCAGCAAAATGCCGTCGGTCCCCACCTTCATGGCACAGCGATCGTGCGCCACAAAGAATTGCTTGAAGGTAAATCCATCCCGACGCAATGTCAGTTTATTATCAGCCTGATGACTCATGAAAATAAGATTCCAAACGCAAACCGCAGTAGCATAGGTGAAACATCAGTACAGGAAAAGTGCCGATGTCTGCTTAAACAGGTGAAGAAATCGGCCAATCCGTCTATAATCGGCGCCCCAAATAGAGGTAGACCATGACTGTAACCAATTTTTCCGAGCTTGATCTTGATGAAAGCCTGTTAGACGCCCTGCGCGACATGGGCTACGAGCGCCCAACCGTGATTCAGGCTGAGGCGATCCCGCCGGCGATGGAAGGCCGCGACGTACTGGGTTCCGCGCCAACAGGAACAGGTAAAACCGCCGCCTATCTGCTGCCGGTTTTGCAGCATCTTATCGATTTCCCTCGTAAAAAATCGGGTCCACCTCGTATTCTGATCCTCACGCCAACCCGTGAACTCGCCATGCAGGTGGCCGATCAGGCGCGAGCGTTTGCAGCGCATACGCACCTGGATATCGCCACGATCACTGGCGGCGTGGCCTACATGAACCACGCGGAAGTCTTCAGTGAAAATCAGGATATCGTCGTCGCGACGACGGGCCGTCTGCTGCAATACATTAAAGAAGAAAACTTCGATTGCCGCGCGGTAGAAACGCTGATTCTGGATGAAGCGGACAGAATGCTGGACATGGGCTTCGCTCAGGATATTGAACATATCGCCGGAGAAACCCGCTGGCGCAAGCAAACTCTGCTGTTTTCTGCGACGCTGGAAGGGGACGCGATCAAAGATTTCGCCGAGCGCCTGCTCAACGAACCTGTTGAAATCGAATCCGACCCATCGCGTCGGGAACGTAAAAAAATTCTGCAATGGTATTACCGCGCTGACGATCTCAAACACAAAACGGCACTGCTCTGCCACCAGTTAAAACAGCCGGACGTGACGCGTTCTATCGTTTTTGTACGTAAGCGTGAGCGTGTGCATGAGCTGGTTGCCTGGCTGCGTGAAGCTGGCATTAACTCCTGCTATCTCGAAGGCGAAATGGTGCAAGCCAAACGTAATGAGGCGATCAAACGTCTCAGCGACGGGCGTGTCAACGTGCTGGTAGCAACGGATATTGCGGCACGCGGTATTGATATTAACGATGTCAGCCACGTATTTAACTTCGATTTGCCGCGCACATCGGACACCTATCTACACCGTATTGGCCGTACCGGTCGCGCCGGTCGTAAAGGCTGTGCTATCTCTTTCGTCGAAGCACACGACCATCTGCTGCTGGGAAAAATCAGCCGCTACTTGAATGAACCGCTAAAGCCGCGCGTCATTGAAGAACTCCGCCCAGAGACTAAAGCACCAAGCGCTAAAACGACGGGGAAACCGTCGAAAAAAGTGCTAGCTAAGCGGCAAGAGAAGAAAGAGAAGGAAAAAGAAAAGGTGAAGGTAAAAGTTCGCCAGCGCGATGCTAAAAATGTGGGTAAGCGTCGTCAACCAACGCAGAAAACTGACGAACCCTCTGCCAAATAAAATTTCTATAAAATAGAGATGTAAAAAAGGGAGCTTCGGCTCCCTTTTTGTTAAGGCTTGTTTTGTTAAGGCTTAAATTACAACTTACAGGCTTGCGGTAAAAGTACGAGCGATAACGTCACGCTGCTGCTCTGGCGTCAGCGAGTTGAAACGCACAGCGTAGCCAGATACGCGGATGGTCAGCTGCGGATAGTTTTCCGGATGCTTAACGGCATCTTCCAGCGTCTCACGGCGCAGAACGTTCACGTTCAGGTGTTGACCACCTTCTACACGCACTTCAGGTTTGATTTCCAGCGGAATTTCACGATACTCGATCTGACCCAGATCGCTCACCGGAACGATTTGATCTTCGCTATAACCCGATTTAGCACACACGCAACGCGCCTGTGATTTTTCTTCATCCAGCAACCAGAAAGAATTGATCAGCGCGCTGTCGTTAGCCTTGGTGATTTGAATACCAGTAACCATAATTGCCTCCGTAAAACGGCGTGTTATTGTCTTAGTTAAAAACGAACGTAGTTAAAAACTGACTTAGTTAAAAACGGTCTTAGTTAAAACCTGACCGAGTTAAAACCGCTATCGGTAAAAAACTGCCAGATTTCGTAACGATCGTATAAAACTGTTTGTATCTACTCTCTTATATACCAGCCTGATAACGGGATATCCTTGACTTAAATCAATTTTAAAACTCCACCACTTAACCACGCGAAGGCAATTTATTGTTTTATATCAATTTTACCAGCACACCTAATTGCAAATATTTTTGTAAATTTTCAATTTTTTTTCAAAAAAAGGCGTTTTCATTACGACAACAACGGTTACGGTTTTACCTCGGCACGATAGATCGGTAAGCTACCCACAACACCATTCAACCTGTAAAAAAAGAGTGCATGATGGCGACCTCTCTCACCTGGCATGACGTGCTGGCACAAGAAAAGCAGCAGCCTTACTTCATTAATACCCTTGAATTCGTTGGGAAAGAACGTGCAGCGGGTAAGACTATCTATCCTCCGCAGAAAGATGTTTTCAACGCGTTCCGCTTTACTGAACTGCATCAGGTCAAAGTCGTCATTCTGGGACAAGATCCCTATCACGGCCCAAATCAGGCACACGGGCTGTCATTTTCTGTACGCCCTGGCGTACCCGCTCCGCCTTCTCTGGGTAATATTTATAAAGAATTGGCGAGCGACATCCCTGGATTTGAAATTCCACGGCACGGTTTCCTGCAAAGCTGGGCGGAGCAAGGCGTTTTACTGCTCAACACGGTATTAACCGTTGAAGCCGGACAGGCGCATTCGCATGCTAATTTGGGCTGGGAAACGTTTACTGACCGTGTCATCGCGGCATTGAATGAACAGCGGGAAGGTCTGGTCTTTCTGCTATGGGGCTCGCATGCCCAGAAAAAAGGCAACATCATTGATCAGCAGCGCCACCATATTCTGAAATCGCCGCACCCTTCCCCACTGTCTGCACACCGCGGTTTCTTGGGCTGTAAGCATTTTTCGCAGGCTAATCAGCTTCTGGAACAGCAAGGACTGTCGCCAATAGACTGGACGCCAAGGCTTCCGGAAGAGGCTTAAGAGATAACGGTTTGGTTGTCTTCAAAAAACGAAGGCAGCCGACTGTCGTTTACAAAGAATGGTTTACAAAGAATGGTTTACAAAGAATCGTTTACAAAGAATGGATTACAAGTAATCGAAAAGTATTGAGCAAACGAAAGACGTTGATTGAATACGGATAAATCGAAAAAACGGGATGAAATAAGAGGTAATACGATGATTTGGTGGAGCTAAGCGGGATCGAACCGCTGACCTCTTGCATGCCATGCAAGCGCTCTCCCAGCTGAGCTATAGCCCCACAACGTGTGGAATGTTCGTGATAATCAACCAAACAGAGGGAGTGTTTGGTGGAGCTAAGCGGGATCGAACCGCTGACCTCTTGCATGCCATGCAAGCGCTCTCCCAGCTGAGCTATAGCCCCGTATCTTACAGCATAACCATAAAAGCAAGTACTGTGCGAACGCGTCGCATAATATGAAACCCGATTCGCAGTGTCAACGGCTAAATCCGGTTATCCGATTAACCGCTGAAAAAGACGCCAAAGGTAAGAAAAAACAGACGACAATTTCGATGTCATCTCATCATAAGCACAATAAAAAAGCTGCTAACGATAACGCGATTTATTATCATCACTTCACGTTACGCTTCTGCCTCCTATATAATAAGCCCCATCACATGCGCTATGTTCCTATGATTGTATTTTCTCTGATGGTATCTACCTCTGGCATGTTGCCTGTTCGGGCGCAGCCAACCATTCCTGATATGACCGAACAAGCAAAAGCTCAATTTGAGATCAGGCAAATTGAGATGAAAAGCGATGCACAGCATGCCTATCGGCTTTTTATTGCACTTCCCCGCCAACCCGTGCCTGAAGGTGGCTATCCGGTTCTGTACATGCTGGATGGCAACGCTCAGTTTCCCGTTGCCGTAAACCGCTATAACGCGAAGAATGGTGCGGCACCGCTGATTGTCGCTATCGGCTATCCGATCGATAAGCCTTACGATGTTCCCGCCAGAACGCGTGACTACACACCGCCGACAACGCTCACTGATCCAGATTTTGCCGCAGGCGGCGAAGCTGAGGCGTTTTATCAATTCCTGCAATCCACGGTAAAGCCTTGGGTTGAAGCGAACTACGCCGTAAATAAGCAAAAACAAACGCTGGCCGGGCACTCTTTCGGCGGTCTGTTTACGCTCTATACGCTTTTTAACCACACCGAATCTTTCCAGCGTTATGTTGCTGCAAGCCCGTCTATCTGGTGGGGAAATGGCGTTGTGATTCCGGCAAGAACGCCGCTGATCGCTACACCGCCACCATCAATTACCGTCACGGCAGGGGCAAATGAAGATGAGCCAGCCAAAACGCAGGCAGGTAAACCTGTTGATGAAAAACGGGCTGAACGGCTCAGCCAAAGAAAAATGGTGGAAAGAGCAACAGCGCTGGTCGCACAGCTCAACGAACAAGGCACAAAAGCCGACTTTATTCTGTTCCCCGGTAAAGGGCACGGCGACGTGATCCCCGATGCCATCGGCAAAGCAGTCGCTATCGCTGGCCAATAATCCCCATAGCACGCCATAAAAAAACCCCGGTTTCTGACCGGGGCTCGTCTTGTATAACGCGATTCACACGATAACGATTACTGCTGCGCTTCGCGCTCGGCGATGAACGTCAGCGCTTTATCAATACGCGCCAGCGAACGCTGTTGACCAATCGCATGCACAGTCACGTCAACGCCAGGAGACTGACCCGCGCCGGTTACCGCAACGCGCAGCGGCATACCGACTTTACCCATGCCCTGACCCAGTTCGTCCGCCGTGCCCTGAATGGCATGATGGATGTTCTCTGGCGTCCAACTGGTAATCGCGGCCAGTTTTTCACGTACCAGCTCAAGCGGCTGACGGGCAACCGGACGCAGGTGTTTCTTCGCAGCATCGGCATCAAACTCAGCAAAATCTTCATAGAAATAACGGCAAGAATCCGCCATTTCTTTCAGCGTCTTGCAACGCTCGCCCAGCAAGCCAACCAGTTCGCTCAGCTGCGGCCCGGTGCGGGTATCAATTCCAGCCTGCTCGATATGCCATGACAGATGCGTCGCCACGTATTCTGCGGGTAAATGGTTAATATAGTGATGGTTCAGCCATTGCAGCTTCTCAGTATTGAAAGCGCTCGCCGATTTGTTGACGGCATCCAGCGAGAACAGCGATTTCATCTCATCCATAGAGAAGATTTCCTGATCGCCAGACGACCAGCCTAAACGCACCAGATAGTTCAGCAGAGCTTCCGGCAGATAGCCGTCATCGCGGTATTGCATTACACCCACAGCGCCGTGACGTTTGGACAATTTCTTACCGTCGTCGCCCAGGATCATCGACACATGCGCATATTCCGGCACGGGTGCGCCCAGTGCTTTCAGGATGTTGATCTGGCGCGGTGTGTTGTTGATATGGTCTTCACCACGGATAACGTGCGTGATTTCCATATCCCAGTCATCGATAACGACACAGAAATTGTAGGTCGGTGAGCCGTCAGTACGACGAATAATCAGGTCATCGAGTTCCTGATTGCTGAATTCGATCGGCCCGCGAATGCGGTCATTGAAGATGACCGAGCCTTCCTGCGGGTTGAGGAAACGCACGACGTGCGGCTCATTATCAGCATGATGTTCGTGAGAGCCACGGCAACAGCCGTCGTAACGTGGCTTATCACCATTTTCCATCTGCTGCTCACGCAGCGCTTCCAGACGCTCTTTAGAACAGTAGCACTTATAGGCTGTGCCATTTTCCAGCATCTGATCGATAACCGCGTTGTAACGGTCAAAACGTTTAGTCTGGTAGTAAGGGCCTTCATCCCAGTTCAGGCTCAGCCAGTTCATACCATCCATAATGGCATCAATCGCGTCCTGAGTTGAACGCTCCAGATCGGTATCTTCAATACGCAGCACGAACTCGCCGTCATGATGACGGGCAAACAGCCAAGAGTACAGTGCGGTACGAGCGCCGCCGACGTGAAGATAGCCAGTAGGACTAGGGGCGAAACGGGTTTTGATTTTCATTTGGGATTACAGCCTTATTACGCAACGGCTGTCGGCATAGACCGACATAAGCTCAGAGAACAAAAGTGGGCAACATTCTATCACTCTGCTTCGATTCCTCAACGCCGTAACATGCCGCACAGGCTTTTATTCTGCTAGCGATAGCAAGATAACAGGCTGAATTGCGCAAGGATGCAGCACCAGCGGCGATAAATACGACGTCTTGACTAATTTTGCAACGAACAATCATTTTAGTTTTAAAAAGCGTTGACTCATATTCAAGGATCCCTATAATGCGACTCCACACAGCGGGGGTGATTAGCTCAGCTGGGAGAGCACCTCCCTTACAAGGAGGGGGTCGGCGGTTCGATCCCGTCATCACCCACCACTCTTTACGATTTTTAAGTAAAAAGTGTCTCGCTGTGTAGAGTAAGAAGATTTGAGATTGGGTGATTAGCTCAGCTGGGAGAGCACCTCCCTTACAAGGAGGGGGTCGGCGGTTCGATCCCGTCATCACCCACCAATCTCATACCAGCTGGTCTTCTTATTAGAAGTTGAAGTAAATGTAGTTCAGAAGTGGGTGATTAGCTCAGCTGGGAGAGCACCTCCCTTACAAGGAGGGGGTCGGCGGTTCGATCCCGTCATCACCCACCACTTCTGCGGGTCGTTAGCTCAGTCGGTAGAGCAGTTGACTTTTAATCAATTGGTCGCAGGTTCGAATCCTGCACGACCCACCACTTCCGCAAAGTGATTCCCCATCTGAAGTAAATCCACCAAATATTATCTGCTGCATATGTTGTGTAGATAAAATTCTACTCAATTGTTCCGCATTAACCTTCCAAAAATTCAATGAAGTACCGCAGCCCTATTCAGCTACGGCACCTGAAAATCACGCCAGTACGGCTAAATCCGCAGCATCAAAACCGCGTAATTTATCAGTCTGTCCAGAACGCACTTTTTGCACCCATTGCGCATCAGAAAGCAGGACTCGGCCTACCGCGATCAGGTCAAACTCTTCTCGCTCCATCCGTGCGTACAAATTGTCCAGTGCCGCAGTGCCAGAACCTTCACCGCCAAACGCGGCAAAGAAATCTGAGGTCAGCCCCACTGAACCAACGCTGATTGTCGCCGCACCCGTCAATTTTTTCGCCCAACCGGCAAAGTTCAGCCCTTCCGCCCCATCAACCTCCGGGAATTCAGGCTCCCAGAAACGGCGCTGAGAACAGTGAAGAATATCCACGCCCGCCTCAACCAGCGGCGCTAGCCAATCCGTCATCTCCTGTGGGGAACTCGCCAGCCGTGCGCTGTAGTCCTGCTGTTTCCACTGACTCACACGCAGAATCAACGGGAAATCTTCACCAACAGCAGCCCGGACAGCACGGATAATGGCTGCGGCAAAGCGAGAGCGTTCACGGATCGTTGCGCCACCAAAGGCATCTTCACGCTTATTCGTGCCCGGCCAGAAGAATTGGTCGATCAGGTAACCATGTGCACCATGCAACTCCAGCGTGTCAAAACCTAATAGTTTCGCATCCGCCGCAGCGCGAGCAAAAGCCGCCACGGTATCAGCGATATCTTCTTCGGTCATCACCACACCACGAGGCTCGTCTGGGCCAACCAGTCCCGATGGGCTTTCAACAGGCGCATCAGGCTCCCAGCCACGTCCGTGGGTTGAACCCGTATGCCAAATTTGCGGCCCAATACGGCCACCAGCGGCATGAACCGCTTTCGCCACCGCGTCCCAACCGGCCAACGCCGTTTCGCCATGAAACAGCGGGATTCCTGGCATATTACGCGAAGCAGGACGATCGACTACCGTTCCTTCTGTCAGAATCAGCCCGACTCCCCCTTCCGCACGGCGGCGATAATATTCCGCCTGCGCGGGGCCAGGAATGCCGTTTTCAGCCATCCCTCGCGTCATCGGTGCCATAACAATACGGTTAGGAAGAGTTAACCCTTTCAACGTGAAGGGACGAAACAGAACATCATCAGACATAAATATTTCCTTTTATGGTTTAACGTCATCGCGGCGTTGAATGTCGATTAGAAACTCAATTCATGCAGTTAAGCAACCCCCGTTAGCGTTGCCTCCCGTAAAGAGAATACCACCCTGCTTGCACTCATAAATGATGTATGACATATATAATAGATGTCAATCGACATTTAAATATAGAGGCACGGTATGAAATACACGACTTTTGGGCGCAACACCGGCTTACGCGTTTCCGAACTTGCTCTCGGAACAGGAAATTTTGGCACTGGTTGGGGCTATGGCTCTGAAAAAGAACAGGCTAAACAGGTATTTGATCGTTATACCAACGCGGGCGGTAACTTCATTGATACAGCAGATGCTTACCAGGTCGGTCAATCTGAACAAATGGTCGGAGAATTCATTGCCGCAGATCGCGATCATTTTGTTGTGGCGACAAAGTACACCTTAAGCGCCCTACCGGAAGCAGGAATATCTCGAACCGGCAATAGCCGTAAGAATATGATCTCATCGGTAGAAAACAGCCTTAAGAGACTTAACACCGATCGTATCGATGTGCTGTGGGCACACTTTGATGACCAATTAACCCCGCTGGAAGAGATTATTCGCACTTTCGACGATCTCATTCGAGCAGGAAAAATCCAGTACGCAGGCCTCTCTAATTTCCCGGCCTGGCGCATTGCCCGAGCAGATACCATCGCGGAGCTGCGCGGCTGGTCGCGAATTGCTGGCCTTCAGGTGGAATACAGTCTGGTACAGCGCACCGCAGAGCGAGAACTGCTGCCGATGGCAGAAGCGATGGGGTTGGCAGCGACGCTTTGGTCTCCGCTGGGTGGCGGCCTGCTGACGGGCAAATACCGCAAAAGTAAAGAAGGTCGTCTGATCGGCTTTGGCGGAAGACTCGTACACACCGAGCAAGACACAGCCTTGCTGGACGAGGTATTTCGCGTGGCAAACGACTTAAACGTCATGCCAATACAAATTGCCATCGCCTGGCTGCGGCATAAGTCAGCCCGCGCTAGCACCAGCCTGATCCCTATTCTGGGCTCCCGCACGCTGGCACAGTTGGATGATACGCTGCTCGCATTAAATGTGGCACTCAGCGACGATCAGGTCGCGCGACTGGACGACGTCAGTGCTATTTCGCTGGGAACGCCGCACGATCAAATCGCGGGTTCATTGCCTCGGGCTCAGGGAGGTGATAGCGCTCATATTATTACACCGTGGCCGCCACGGGCCTGATCCGGCTATTGATGAAAGGCATCATCTATTGAGTCTGGCTTTTTCATACCCTAAGATGATGCCTGACAGAAAGAGGAGAACAGAATGGCCCGTGTATCAAAACAGCAGATGGAGCGTAACCGAGAGGAAATCATTCAGGTTTCTTCACAGCTCTTTCGTGAACGGGGCCTGAACGGCGTCAGCGTGAACGACTTGATGGCCGCAGCCGGCTTAACTCACGGTGGCTTTTATGGTCATTTTGCTTCTAAAGATGAACTCGCTGCCATCGCCAGCCGAAAAGCACTTGAGGGTTCCAATTCCCGCTGGCAAGAAATAAGTCAGCACGCAGATCAACATAACCTGCAAACGATGGTTGAACACTATCTTTCTCCCGCCCATCGTGACGGTGCTAAGGATGGCTGTGCGCTCACTGCGTTAGCCAGCGACATAGCCAGAGAAAGTGAAGACAAACCGGTACGTGAAGTTTATCTCAGCGGTGTCAGAGCCATGCTGGACAGGCTGGAGTCGCTATCGACGATAGAAGATAAAGAACAGCGCCGACTGCATGCTCTGGCGCAATTCGCCCTGTTATCCGGCGCGCTAACGTTAGCACGCGCAACGGCGGGCGATGCCTTGTCGGACGACTTTCTCAATGCAGCCAAAAAGGCACTGCTTGGCGACGCATAAACCGATTATGAAAAAGGAACCTGTCGCATCCAAGATAGGTTCCACACTGCATCCCCTCTAACACGATTCCCTTTATGCAATCCATTCCTCTGACCTTCAGCCATTGAGACTACGTTCCTTTTTCATAACATCTTGTTATTGCATTATTCCCATCCATCATTAGACCGCCGCAATTGCGGTGCTATGCTTATCTGCGTTTACGACGTTCACGTAATTTTTTGACAGAAAACATCAAATTTATTGGTTTTCTATTCAACCCCTAAATCAACGACACTGCCGCCCTATACAAAGCATTGCCAACAAACATTACCAATAAGCATTTTTTGCTCACTTAATGAGGTTGTCTATTATGATTGCTCAGTTGAATCAGTGGTTCACGCGTTTAACCGATCATCCTGATGCAGGTAAACTTTTACTGCGTTTAACTGTGGGTATTCTGCTGCTGTTTCATGGCGTAGCAAAAATTGAGCACGGTGTAGGTTGGATCGTACAAATGCTGCAAGGCGCAGGTCTGCCAGGTTTTATCGCTTATGGCGTTTATATCGGCGAGGTTGTTGCCCCAATTCTGATTATTCTGGGCGTATTTACCCGTATTTCAGGCCTGATTGCCGCATTGACGCTGGTTGTTGCTACGCTGATGGTTGGCACAGGTAAATTCTTCACGCTGACTAACGTGGGTGCCTGGGCGCTGGAATTGGAAGCACTCTATTTCTTCGCTGGCATTATCATCATGCTGGTCGGTAGCGGTCGCTATTCTGTTGCCTCTAACCCCGCTTATCGCTAATCCTTGCCACCCGGCTGGTGTTGACGACAAAAGCAAAAAACCCGCGGATTCGCGGGTTTTTTTATTTCGATGCTCTGTCGATCAGATTTCCCAATCGTGGCTATAACGCTTAGGTTTGAACTGAATCACATCGCCTTTCTGTAGCCCGTGCAGGCTTGCATCATCTTTTGCGACTTCCGCTTCAATCAGTTCCGACTGCTCACCCAGCTTCAACGACAGGCGTGTTAAGGCACCGAGTGGGCGAATATCTCGCACTGTCACCGCCTGATAGCCTTCTTGCGCCTGAACGGATAACGACACTTCATGAGGACGGAACAGAATCGTCTCTTCCGTCTGCGCCACTTTCAGCCGGTTACTGTCGCCAAGGAAATGGTAAACAAACTCGCTGGCTGGGTTGTTATACACTTCCGCTGGCGTGCCGATTTGTTCAATCACGCCTTTGTTCATCAGCACGATGCGGTCGGCGACTTCCATCGCTTCTTCCTGATCGTGCGTCACAAATACCGACGTCAGATCGATATCTTCATGCAACTGAGACAGCCAGCGGCGCAGCTCTTTACGTACCTTGGCATCCAGTGCGCCAAAGGGCTCATCCAGCAGCAGGATGCTCGGTTCGACGATCAGCGCACGCGCCAGTGCAATACGCTGACGCTGGCCGCCGGAAAGCTGTTCAGGGTAACGATCCCCCAGCCAGTCCAACTGCACCAAATTCAGCAATTCATGTACTTTCTTTTCGATGTCACTCTTTGATGGCCGGATATTTTTCGGCTTCATTCGCAGCCCAAACGCCACGTTATCGAACACCGTCATGTGGCGGAACAGCGCATAGTGCTGAAATACAAACCCCACGTTGCGTTTACGCACATCGTGAACGGACACATCCTGACCGTGGAAAATAATGCTGCCGCTATCCGGCTGTTCCAGCCCGGCGATAATACGCAGCAGCGTCGTCTTACCACAGCCCGATGGCCCCAGCAGCGCCACCAGCTCACCGCTGTGGATCGATAAATTAATCTCGTTCAGCGCCCGGAACTGGCCAAATTGTTTATTAATATTGCGAATCTCAATGCTCATTTTTGGCCAACTCCTGTTGTTTCTGTATTTGCTTCGTCAATCGACCTTCACTCCACTGGCGCAGCAGCAACACCACTAGCGACATTAGCAGCAGCAGAATCGCCACGCTGAAAGCGGCAACGATGTTGTACTCGTTATAAAGAATTTCGATATGCAGCGGCAGCGTGTTCGTCAGACCGCGGATATGACCGGAAATGACGGAAACGGCACCAAATTCCCCCATTGCACGCGCGGTACACAGCACCACGCCGTAAATCAGCGCCCATTTCACATTTGGCAGCGTGATGTGCCAGAACATTTGCCAGCCGTTCGCCCCCAGCAGTCTCGCCGCTTCTTCTTCCTGCGAGCCCTGCTCTTCCATCAGCGGAATCAGCTCACGGGCAACATAAGGCAGCGTGACGAAAATGGTCGCTAGTACGATGCCCGGCACGGCGTAAACAATTTGCAGATCGTGTTCGAGCAGAAAAGGATGGAGCGAGCTTTGTGCCCCAAACAGCAGCACATACACCAGTCCTGCAACCACAGGCGAAACGGAGAACGGCAAGTCGATCAGCGCCAGCAGAAAGCTCTTGCCACGAAACTCGAATTTCGTCACACACCACGCGGTTGCCAGCCCGAACACCACATTTAACGGCACAGAAATGACGGTCGCGAGTAGTGTCAGCTTAAGCGCAGAGATCGCATCCGGTTCGGTAATCGCGTCCCAAAATGCACCGATGCCTTTATCCAGCCCCTGAGTCACCACCATCATCAACGGCAGCACCAGAATCAGGAAAAAGACGACCCACGCGAGTGAAACCAGAATGTAATAGGCGGCGGGCTGTTTTTTTCTTTTAGCCGCATTGGCCTGAGCGGAAATAACCTGTTCCATGACGACCGGCCCTTACAGTTTCGGTTGAATGCGGCGCTGCAACACGTTAATCAGCAGCAGCATAATGAAAGAAACCAGCAGCATGAATACGCCGATCCCGGTTGCTCCCTTGTAGTCATACTGATCGAGCTTGGAGACGATCAGCAGCGGCAGGATTTCGGTTTTAAACGGAATATTCCCCGCGATAAACACCACAGAACCGTATTCTCCAACGCCGCGGGCAAAGGCCAGCGCAAAGCCCGTCAGCCACGCTGGTAACAATGCAGGAAGCAAGACATGGCGGAAAACCTGAAGCGGACGCGCACCAAGGCAGGCGGCAGCTTCTTCCACTTCTTTGGGAATATCAGCCAGCACCGGTTGCAGCGTTCTGACCACGAAAGGCAGCGTGACGAAAATAAGCGCCAGCGTGATACCAATACTGGTGTAGGCAATTTTGAACGGAAACAGCGAGCCAATCAGGCCATTCGGCGCATACAACGCCGTCAGCGCAATCCCCGCCACGGCGGTTGGCAGCGCGAAGGGCATATCGATCATTGCATCGATCACTTTACGGCCGGGAAAGGTATACCGCACGAGCACCCAGGCCAGCAGCGTCCCGAGAATGCCGTTAATAAACGCCGCCGCCAGCGCCGTACCAAACGAAAGCCGCAGGGAGAAAAGCACCTGACGGCTGGTGATCAGATCCCAAAACTGACCAAACGTTAGTTGGCTGGCATACAAAAACATCCCCGCCAACGGAATGAGGACTATTAATCCTAAATAGCTCAGGCTAAACCCTAACGTTAGCCCGAAACCGGGGATCACTGAGGAAGAACGTTGTGACATACCGTGCCTTTAATTTTCATACTCACTACCCAGCCAACAACTGCTTGCCGACGCGCGCTACCTGACAGAATTAAGGCGGCAGATCCTCTGCCTTCTTAACCTGAAAAAAGCCGCTATGGTGATAGCGGCCTTAATCCGTCAGACATTAAAAACTTACTTATTAATCTCTTTAAAGATGGCGTCGAACACACCGCCGTCGTTAAAGAATTTGTCCTGTGCCGCTTTCCAGCCGCCGAAATCCTTATCAATCGTCACCAGATTCACCGGTGCAAACTGATCTTTAAACTCTTCAGCGATCTTGGCATTACGTGGACGGTAGAAATTTTTACCGATGATGCGCTGTGCTTCATCGCTGTAGAGGTATTGCAGATAGGCTTCAGCCTGTTTCTGCGTTCCCTTACGCTCAACGACTTTGTCGACAACGGCAACCGGCGGTTCTGCCAGAATAGACAGAGACGGCGTCACGATCTCAAGCTGATCGCCGCCCTGTTCGTGCAGAGACAGATAAGCTTCGTTTTCCCATGCCAGCAGCACATCGCCTAGCTGACGTTGCACAAAGCTGATGGTTGCCCCACGCGCACCGGTATCCAGTACTGGCGCATGGCGATACAGCTCAGTGACAAATTTCAGTGCAGTTTCATCATTGCCGCCCGGTTGCGCTTTGGCATAGGCCCACGCTGCCAGGAAGTTCCAACGCGCACCACCAGAGGTTTTCGGGTTTGGCGTGATCACTTCAACGCCCGGCTTAACCAGATCGTTCCAGTCTTTGATTTGCTTTGGATTACCTTTGCGCACCAGAAAAACGATGGTGGAGGTGTAAGGGGTGCTGTTGTCAGGCAGACGTGCCTGCCATTTAGGATCGATCAACGGTTGATTCAGGTTTAATGCATCAATGTCACCAGCCAGCGCCAGCGTCACCACGTCGGCCTGCAAACCGTCAATCACCGAGCGAGCCTGCTTTCCAGAACCACCGTGCGAGTTTTTGATAGAGATATCTTCACCCGTGGTAGCTTTCCAATGCTTAATAAACGCCGCATTGTATTGCTGATAGAGTTCACGCGTCGGATCGTAAGACACGTTTAATAGTTCGGTAGCCGCCGAGGCCACACCGGAAAACAACAGTGCTGCCGTAGCAACAGATAACCCCAGACGACGTATTGACATTCTTATCACTCCCTAATGCTCGAAAGTATCAGATAAAATCATGATGGATGTGACTGATTAATAACTTAAATAATTCGATTTGCCGGACAAAGCGTTATTGATTTGAACTGCGTACATGTCGCTTGAAATAGGATGGGTCTATCAGGCTGACAACATGGAAGTGACAATAGTGGATATAAGGAAGGGGCAAAAATATTGTTTCGCGATAATTTATGCTATCGCGTTATATTGTTAATGATTATGTAATAGTTTTCAGTCTAAGCAATTTTGTTGCAGTGGGAATATTTTACGACTGAATATGAGATAACCCTGATGCCATGCGGCATCAGGTGAATACGATGGAAGGCCAGCTTGAATCACGGTGGACGTAAAACGACGTGTCTTTCTGCCCTACTCTTCTTCATCCAGCTGCAAAGCTACGTACAGCAGCAGACGGTCGTCGAAATTCCCCAGGTCTAATCCCGTCAATTCAGAGATACGATTAAGGCGATATTCCAACGTATTGCGGTGGATAAAGAGCGCTTTCGCCGTCGCACCGGGCTGGACGTTGTTACGGAACCAAGCCCCCAGCGTCCGACGCAGCAGACCATTGCCATCCATTGCTTTAAGCTTCGAGAGCGGACGCACCAGCTCGTTTGCCTGCCAGCCGCCGCGTAGGCTGTCCAGCAGCACGGGCAACATCAAATCCTGATAGTAATAACAGCGCTGGGCGGGCATACGCTGCTTACCTACGCTCATGGTCGTTCGTGCCGTTCGGTAGGAGCGCGCGATACTGCCGGGGCCAGAAAAATAGTTCCCCAGCGCCAGCCGCACTCGCAGCCGACTGCTTTCAGCCATACGCGACATCAGCGTATCCACGCGACGCCGGTGTTCCTCTGCATCCCAGCGCCCGTGGCTGTTCAGCGCCGGTTTTAGCACCACCATTTCCGTCAGAGAAACGATAGCAATGAGGTTGTCGCGTTCCGGCGTGGTCAGCAACGTCTGCAACTGCTGTAGCTCTGCCATGGCAGAGTCGACACCGAGCTGCCCGCTGTCCACTTCGATCACCGCAGCGACACGAGGCTTATTCAGATCAATACCCAAACGCTGCGCCCACTCCATGAGGGCGGGAGACAGATCGTCGGTGCGAATCAGGTTCAGAACCAGTTCTTCACGCAGACGGCTATCCTGCGCCAGCATATGCAACAGCCTCGCCTGCTCCAGCATCATTTCCGCCGTCATGCAGACAAGCTCGCCGTATTGCCGTAGCTGGCTGGGATTCCCCGTCAGGCCAATGACGCCAACGATTTCGCCGTCAATGCGCAAAGGTAAATTGATGCCCGGACGCACGCCGTGCAGGTGACGCGCTACGGCATCATCAATATCGACAACTCGCCCCTGCGAAAGCGCCAGCAGCGCTCCTTCGTGCAGTTCCCCCAATCGTTCCTGATCGCCACTGCCGATAATCTTACCGCGAGCATCCATCACGTTGATATTGCTATCAATGATCTGCATGGTCCGCGCGACAATATCCTGTGCCATCTTGGCATTGAGATGATACGACGCCATTTTTACCTCTGAGAGGAACATTGACAATTGCACCAGCATACCGCCACTCGGTGCGCCACACATTGTGCAAATTAACAAAGAAACGGGAATTAGATTAAATCTGTGGAAGAACTCACAAAAGCACTTTCATAGAGAAGCGAGAAGTGGCCGAGTACCTGAGTACCCGGCCAGATAAGTAACGTAACAAATTGTCTTAAAAGGTAATTATTAACTTACACGCTGAACAGCTCGATTACTGAGCCAGCAGATAAATCGTGCTGTCACCGCGACGAACGTTCAAGGCCAATACGGCCGGTTTGCTGTCCAGAATTTTACGCAACTCACCAATATTCTGTACTGGCTGTTGGTTAACCCCCAGAATAATGTCGTCCTTCTTCAGGCCAACCTTAGCCGCCGCGGAACCGGGTTTAACGTTATCCACTTTGACGCCTTTTTTGTCGTCTATCTGAGTATTACTCAGCTCGGCACCTTCAATGCCAGAATAGAGATTACCGGAAGCTACCTGAGCCTGATTACTCTGTTGCAGCGTCACCTCAACCGTCAGCGGTTTGCCCTCACGCAGCAGTCCCAGCGCCACTTTGCTGCCCACCGGCAGCGATCCAACCTGCGCACGCAATGCAGAGAAGCTGCTGACAGCTTTACCATTCAGCGTGACGATCACATCACCAGCCTTGATGCCCGCTTCATCTGCCGCCGATTTTGGCCGCACCTGGCTCACAAAGGCACCACGCTGGGCATCAACTTTCATCGCCTGCGCCAGTTCGGAGTTCAACTCCGTCCCGGTGATACCCAGCTCGCCGCGCTTCACTTCGCCAAATTCGATAATCTGTGCCACGACGCTTTTCACCATATTGCTGGGGATAGCGAAACCAATCCCGATATTGCCGCCATCTGGAGCAAGAATCGCGGTATTCAGCCCAACCAATTCCCCATTCAGATTCACCAGCGCACCACCGGAATTCCCCCGGTTGATGGCCGCATCGGTCTGAATAAAGTTCTCGTAATTTTCAATATTTAACCCGCTACGCCCCAGCGCGGACACAATGCCCGATGTCGCCGTTTCGCCCAGACCATACGGGTTACCAATCGCTACCGTGTAATCACCGACCCGCAGTTGGTCAGAATCCGCAACCTTAATCGCCGTCAGATTTTTAAAGTCTTTCAACTGCACCAGCGCGATATCCGAACGCGGGTCTTTGCCTAACACTTTGCCGTCATACTTGCGGCCATCGCTGAGTCGAACCTGAATCTTATCGGCGTTATCCACCACATGGCTGTTGGTCACCACATAGCCTTTTTCTGCATTAATCACGACACCCGCGCCCAGCGCCTGGAAATTTTCCTGCTGCGGTGGCTGACCGTCGTCGTCACCGTCTCCCTGACACATCGGCGATGACTGGAACGGCGATCCCTCCTGACAGAAAGGCGAGTTTTCACCAAAAAACGGCTGAAGCTGCGGTGGGATACCTTCTTTTCCCGCATTGCCCGCATGGGTGGTATGCCCTTCCACATAGATGCTCACCACGGAAGGCATGACGTTTTCCAGCATAGGGGCCAGGCTGGGTAATTGACCCGATGACGCAACAGACGCCGCTGACTCAGCGGCATTCGCCGTGGTGGAGCCCATTGCCATCGCCAGACTTAACGCCAACGCACTCAGAACCAGTGATTTTCTTTTCATAGGAGGTTATCTCATAGTAATCAACACGCGAGTCTTACGGCCCGTGTACCCGACACCGGGTACACTCAGTGGTCGTGCTGTATGAGATAAATATGGACCAACAAGGTTCCCAAGGGGAAGATCGTGAAGCGTAAGGAAATATTGAACGGCTTTACAAAAGTCGCGATTTCCATTGCGGCCTGTTCATCGCTAATCCGCGGCCATCAGCTTGCGGTATTCGTCGTAGGCGTACAAATCGGTCATACCGCTGATGTAATCCTGAATCAGACGCGCCCGATAATAATATTCACGGATGACGCGCTCGGTTTCTGGTAATCCTTCCAGCGCGACAACCGCTTCACAATAGGCCAGACAGTGCTTGCTGGATAGCTTGTGGTAAAGCCGTGTTTCAATCGGATAGCGCTTGTGCGTATCGTCGCGGACAAGCTGACTGAAATCCTGATAGGGCATCTCGAGCAGCGGGCTATAAATATCCAGTAGGCCGCGAATCACGCGGTCACCCTGTAGCTCAAGCTGTTCAACTTCATGATGGTTAAAAACGTGCTTTAAGGCGACACGTTTGAAAATACCTAACAGGCGGTTCTGCGGGCTGTCGTCCTCAAGTAATGCCTGATTAAACGAACCGGCATAGACTTCCGGCAGGTTATCGATAAAACGTAGTGCAGCATGTGGCACCATCTGCCCTACGGTGTAAACGCGAAGATTCATGAAGAACTGATCGTCATGACTACGCCATTGAAAGCGTTCGCGTTCTTTGTAAGCACGTTCAATCGTTTTGGCGAAGATATCTTTCTCTGCGCCTGCGCCCCAATTTTCGCGCAGACGATCGTAAAGTTCTTCGATCGTGAGGATATCTTTCTCGACAGCATCCTCAAGATCCGCGATGCAGTAGGACACATCGTCGGCCGCTTCCATAATGTAGCTCAGCGGATGACGATGAAATTCGCCCATATCCAGCTCTTCACGCAGTGTGGCGACAAACGCTTCCTCTGACAGATAGTAGCCCGGCTTCTTCATCAAATAATGGTAATCCGCCGGAAGCTCGCCGTGCCAATACGCGGGACGGGTGTATTTCAGAATGCAGGCCACCTGCCCGTAGGTCAGGTTGAGCTTCAGCAACGTATGCACCAGACGGATCGCCTGTGCGTTGCCTTCAAAATGGCTCAGATCCTGCCGGATTTGCCCGCGCAGATCGTCCAGTCCATCCTGCTGCATCCGCAGCGTAGGCACTTTGCAGTCATCGACGCGTTCCGGGGATTCACTGTCCAGATAGTGGCTATCCAGCAATTTTCTGAACCATTGATTAATCGCGGATTCGCCAAAATGTCCAAACGGCGGATTGCCGATGTCATGCATCAGACACGCCATTTCAACCAGGCTTTCAAACGGCGTTTCTCTGTCGTCCAGCCCCAATGACGCCAGCCGCCCCTCGACTTGCAGGCGGTGCAAAATCTCTTTAGCGATATAGCGGCCAACCTGCTGAACTTCCATCGAATGGGTCAGACGCGAGCGGACGGCTGCATTACGTTCTAGCGGAAAGACCTGGGTTTTTTGCTGTAAGCGGCGAATGGCAGCGGAGTTAATAATACGACCCCGATCGCTCTCAAACTGGCGCACAATCGTATATTCATCCTCAGCCGTTTTAGGCCGGCTGAAATGGCGCTGAAAGCTCATTTTTTTGGCGAAATCGATACCAGACATACGGTTCTCCATGTCATCCCGCTACAGCACAATGATGGACACTCCATCTCATCCCGCTAGCCATGATAGACTAACATCCGCGATATACACCTAATGCTGGTCATTTAACGATCCGATATACACGGTGCGACCACAGGAGTGAGGCATCCCTGCGGGAACCTCTCCCTGTGTTTCCCCTAAAATGGGACTTCAGTGACCAGCATTAGGTATACGCCTTCCATTTATAACAGAATTTGCGGGGAACCTTATGAAAGTCGGTATTATCGGCGCGATGGAACAAGAAGTAACGCTGCTGCGCGATCGGATTGAAAACCGTCAGACCTTCCAGCGTGCGGGTTGCGAAATTTACACCGGACAAATCAACGGTGTGGATGTCGCCCTGCTGAAATCCGGTATCGGCAAAGTCTCCGCCGCGCTGGGCACCACGTTGCTGCTGGAACACAGCAAGCCAGACGTGGTCATTAACACCGGTTCCGCTGGTGGACTGGCACCTACATTGAACGTCGGTGATATCGTCGTTTCCGACGAAGTGCGCTACCACGATGCCGACGTCACGGCTTTTGGCTATGAACCTGGCCAGATGGCGGGTTGCCCTGCCGCTTTCCTTGCCGATGAAAAACTCATCACACTGGCGCAGGAAGTCATTGCCGAGTTGCAGCTGAACGCCGTGCGCGGTCTGGTTGTCAGCGGTGATGCCTTCATTAACGGCGCAGAGCCGTTAGCTCGTATCCGCACCACCTTCCCGAAGGCGATTGCCGTAGAAATGGAAGCCACCGCGATCGCCCATGTCTGCCACCAGTTCGCCGTCCCGTTTGTGGTGGTACGCGCGATTTCTGATGTGGCCGATAAAGCCTCACACCTGAGTTTCGATGAGTTCCTGAGTGTTGCAGCACAGCAATCAACGCGGATGGTAGAAGCTATTCTGGCCAAGCTGGCCGCACGCTAATCGTGACAGTCAGGTTCCTCTGCTGGCTGACCGGGCTGCTGCTCTGCTCTGCCGCTTATGCCATTCCGCAGCGTGTGATCAGTCTCGCACCACACGCGACGGAAATGGCCTATGCGGCAGGCATGGGTGAACAGCTGATTGCGGTTAGCGCCTGGTCAGATTACCCGCCAGAAGCCAAAAAGCTGGAGCAGGTTGCCTCCTGGCAGGGAATCAACCTGGAGCAGATCCTCGCCCTCAAGCCTGATCTGATTCTGGCGTGGCGCGAGGGCAACCCGCAGCGTCCGCTGGAACAGCTCGCCAACTTCTCGATTCCTATCGTTTATCTGGATGCGAAGACGTTAGACGATATCCCAGCGTCACTACGGCAGCTGGCGACCTATAGCCGTCATCCTGAGCAAGCCGAACGGGCCGCGACAGATTTTCAGCAGGAAATAGGCGAACTCCAACACACTGGCGAGACGCATAATGCCGCGCCATTGCGGGTCTTCATTCAATTTGGTACTCAGCCGCTGTTTACCTCGTCGAAAGCGACGCTGCAAAGCCAGATCGTTTCACTGTGCGGTGCCGAAAATGTCTTTAGCGACAGCCCGGTGCCTTGGCCGCAGGTCAGTCGTGAACAGGTGTTAAGACGCCAGCCGCAGGCCATTATTGTAGGCGGTGCGCCAGATAGGATTTCCAGCGTGCAGGCGTTTTGGCAGCCGCAATTAGCGGTTCCGGTCATTACCGTCAATGAAGACTGGTTTAGCCGCAGCGGCCCTCGTTTACTATTAGCAGCCCGGCAAATTTGTTCTCAATTAGCAGAGTTAAGACCCACGCTTTCGTCAGCCAAGTGATTGTTAATTAACACCGTGAAACCATTCCGCTAACAATAGCTTCATTAGTATACAAGTTGTAACACTAACCGACTTTTATTTCGCCAATAGTTGTCGATAATCTGAACGTAACGGTGGAATCATAAACAGCATTCATGTTTTTGATTACCATCTGGCGAAAAAGCCAAAGCAAAGACGAAATGAGAAAACTTTGAACCGATATCGGTTCCTTTGACACCAGGTAGCTTTAACTATGAAAAATGCGTTGCTTTACGCGGGCTTACTTATGGCGGCCTGTAGCACGGCATATGCAGGGAGTCAGGGCGGGCAAATTAACGCTCAACTGACGATACAACCGGCATGCGGCGTAACGCCTCAATCCGGTCAATATCAAATGAATTGTAACGTAGCCTCTGTACCACAACCTAAAATTACTGAGTCACGTATTCAGGTCGATCAGGCAAAATTTTCGACCTCTGCGGCAAAAACTGCACAGGGTACGGAAATACGTTTGATTACGGTCGAATGGTAATCACAGTAAAAACAGGGGGCGTGTTTTTTTAACGCTTCTTATAATTGGCTTACTGTCTGCTATAAAAAATGTCTGCTATAAAAAAACCGTGTCTCGGCAACAAGACACGGTTTTTATTTTTTAGTCGGTGAATAACCGCAATGCAGGATCAGACGCTGAAAGAGGAACCACAGCCGCAGGTAGATTTCGCATTCGGATTCGTCACGATGAAACGAGAACCTTCCAGCCCTTCGGTATAATCCACCGCACCGCCAACCAGATATTGCAGGCTCATCGGATCAACCACCAGCGCCACACCTTGTTTCTCAATGGTCATATCGCCGTCGTTGATTTGATCATCAAAGGTAAAACCATACTGGAAACCGCTACAGCCGCCGCCCGTGATATACACACGCAGTTTCAGCTCTGGGTTTTCTTCATCAGCAATCAGGTTTTTCACCTTGCTTGCCGCCGCATCGGTAAATTGCAGAGGCAGTGCTGCTATATCATCGCTCATATTTTTACTCCCAACTCAGGGCTTATCAGGTGATAGACCCATATTCATACGCTTATTATCCGGCAGTATGCGAAAACGTTCAAGATTTGACAGCTGTTGTTGAAATAATCGCCGCATTATGCCGCCTCATCCACCACACAGCCAGTACTCTCTGTGGGTATGATACGACGCGTTTTCAAGTGAAAACCCGCACAGCGATTTCATAACGGCGGTCAGTTCATTAGAATACCCCTACATTTTACGATCAAGACCAGTCAGGACTGCGTAATGAACAAATCTGAAAGCCTGTATGCTGCGGCACAGCAACTTATTCCCGGCGGAGTGAACTCACCCGTTCGTGCTTTTAACGGCGTCGGCGGTACTCCTCTGTTCATCGAACGGGCTGATGGCGCTTATCTCTACGACGCTGACGATCAAGCGTACATTGATTACGTGGGTTCGTGGGGCCCGATGGTGCTGGGTCACAATCATCCGGCAATCCGTGAGGCGGTGATCGCGGCAGCAGAACGCGGCCTGAGCTTTGGCGCACCGACAGAAATGGAAGTGCAGATGGCGCGTTTGGTCACCTCGCTGGTGCCGAGTATGGATATGGTGCGGATGGTCAACTCCGGTACGGAAGCCACCATGAGCGCGATCCGTCTGGCGCGTGGTTACACGGGCCGCGATAAAATCATCAAATTTGAAGGCTGCTACCACGGCCACGCCGACTGCCTGCTAGTGAAAGCCGGCTCCGGCGCGCTGACGCTGGGCCAACCTAACTCACCCGGCGTTCCGGCCGATTTCGCCCGTCACACGCTGACCTGCGTCTATAACGATCTGTCATCTGTTCGCGCCGCGTTTGAACAATATCCTGATGAGATCGCCGCAATTATTGTTGAACCCGTTGCGGGCAACATGAACTGCATTCCACCGCTGCCAGATTTCCTTCCCGGCCTGCGTGCCCTATGCGACGAGTTTGGTGCCCTGTTCATCATCGATGAAGTGATGACCGGCTTCCGTGTTGCACTGGCGGGTGCACAGTCGCACTACGGCGTGGTGCCGGACCTGACCTGTCTGGGGAAAATCATCGGCGGCGGCATGCCAGTCGGCGCATTCGGCGGCAAGCGTGACGTCATGCAGGCGCTGGCACCGACCGGCCCGGTTTATCAGGCGGGAACGCTGTCCGGCAACCCGATTGCCATGGCCGCAGGCTTTGCCTGTTTGACGGAAGTGGCGAAACCCGGCGTACATCAAAAACTCACCGAGTTGACTAATCAGCTGGCTGACGGCCTGTTGGCTGCCGCGAAAGCCGAAAACATTCCGCTGGTGGTGAATCAGGCGGGCGGCATGTTCGGTCTGTTCTTCACGGATGCAGAGAGCGTCACCTGCTATCAGGATGTGATGAAGTGCGACGTCGAGCGCTTTAAGCTGTTCTTCCACATGATGCTGGAAGAAGGGATTTACCTCGCGCCGTCCGCGTTTGAAGCGGGCTTTATGTCGCTGGCACATACGCCACAGGACATCGATCGCACCATTGAAGCCGCACAGCTCTGCTTCTCACGGCTGTAAAAGCGTATCTCGACGGCGTCATTAATTAACACTGACGCCGTCGCATTTCCTCCTCTCCGCCGCCATCTACTTTTTTCAGCAGCGTTCTCGTTCGAGAATGACAAGCTCTCTTAAATTGGTTATGAGTAAGTCTATTTTCCTGAAAATAGCGGAGAGGTCATGTTAAAGGTTCTAGGACGCACGTCGTCGATCAACGTTCGGAAAGTGCTGTGGCTGTGTGATGAGTTGGTGATTCCCTTCGACCGCGAAGACTGGGGCGAAGGTTATCAGTCACCGCAGTCACCGGCATTTCTGGCGCTCAATCCCAATGCCATGATACCGGTTATTCAGGACGACGATTTCGTCATGTGGGAATCGAACGCCATTATACGTTACCTCGCCAACGCAAAGGACGGAGCCTGGCTCTACCCACAAGATCCGCGTAGCCGTGCTTCGATCGATCAATGGATCGACTGGCAGGCCAACGAGCTCAATCCCTCATGGCGTTACGCTTTTATGTCGCTGGTGCGTCAGTCTCCTGCACATCAGGATCCAACGCTCTTAGCAGCATCCTGCAATCTTTGGTCGCGTACGATGGGCATTTTGAATCAGCAATTAGAGCGAACCGGCCACTACGTTACAGGACAGGCGTTTACGCTGGCAGATATTCCCATCGGGCTATCGGTGAACCGCTGGTATGAAACACCGCTGGAACACACGGACTATCCTGCCGTCCGCGCCTACTATGAGCGCTTAAGCGAACGCGCGGGCTACCTGACCTGGGGACGCAACGGCACGCCATAAGGCGACTCATAACACTACTCTGCGCTACCCGGTTCGATACCGCTCATCTCACACGCCAGCGCCCCCGCGCGCTTAAGCGCATACGTGTAGCGTTCATCAAACGGGTAGCAGCATGATAGCCGAAGCGCGTGCTTGCAGCGGCCACTTAGCGTGTAAAGCTCGCCGGGCGTGACGCAAATTTTCTCTTGCAGCAGGCGATGGAATAGCTCAACGCCATCCACGCCGCCCGGTAACTCCAGCCAGAAGACAAAACCGCCCTGCGGCTGCGTCGCGCGTGTCCCCTGCGGAAAATGCCGGGCAATCAGCCCACGCGCCTCATCCATCTGCGCGGCATAGCGGCGGCGCAGCGTGCGCAGATGATGATCGTAACCGCCGGACTCCAGAAACTGCGCCAGCGTTTCCGATAGCAGCGCCGATTCCGCCATTGACGATACCGCTTTCAGCCGCGCCACTTTGGCACGGAAACGGCCTGACGCCATCCAGCCGATGCGGAAATCGGGTGCCAGCGTTTTCGTGAAGCTGGAGCAGTAAATCACCCAGCCGTCGCGGTCGAAGGCTTTCACCGTCGGCGACAGCGGCCAGGTAAACTGAAGTTCACTGTATAACCCATCCTCGATCAGCGGAACCTGATACTCGTTCACCAGCTTTGCCAGCCGTTTTTTATCCGCCAGCGTCATGCTGCATCCGAGCGGATTCTGCGCGTTCGGCATGGCGATAATCGCCTGTAACCGCCCCTCTGACAGCAGCAATTCCAGTGCATCCAGCGCAAGACCACGTTGCGGATCGGTGGGAATTTCCACCGTTTTCAATCCCAGACTGGCAAGCAGAGGAAAGAGATAAAAATAGGTTGGCGTTTCCAGCCCCACACAGTCGCCCGGCTGCGTGACCGTGCGTAGCGCCAGCTGTAGCGCTTCCATACAGCCGTGGGTGATCGTGATGTCCTCGCGGGTCAATGTCATACCCAAATCCATCGCCCGCCGCGCCACTTCACGCCGCAGCCGTTCACTGCCCGGCGGTAGCGCATAGCGGCCAATCAGGTCGGGCTGTCGCCGTAGCAAAGAAGCGGCAATGCGACTGATCTTTTCGGTCGGATAGAAATCGGCATGCTGCGGGCACGCCAGAGAAATGTTGATGTAGTCCGGGTGCGTCTGGGCAGCAAAAACGGTATCAATCAGATCCAGTTGCTCACTGCCCGGCACAATCACCTGCGCACGGTGAGGCTTGCTTTCCGTCAGCGACGGCAGACGTCCTCGCACAAAGTAGCCGGACTGCGGTCGTGCTTCGATCAGCCCGCGATCTTCGAGGATACGCCAGGCATTCAGCACCGTATTCACACTGACCTGATGCGATCCAGCGACGCGACGAATAGAAGGCAGGCGACTTCCCGGCGCTAACGTTCCTTGATGAATAGCCGTGGCGAAGGTTTCCGCGAGCTGTTGATAGAGCGTACTTTCTTGTGAGTCGATAATGGACACAGTTCCCCCGCCATCTGATGAGTACAGTTAACGATTAATGCATTTTGTACCCATAACAATAATCATTTTGTGTATCTGTAACCATTTCTTTTTTCTGCCTACCATAGTGTTCTCCCCCATCATCAGGATCACACCATGCTCGACCCTTCTTTTTTCAGCTACGTCACCGTTATGTCCATCACGCCGGGGCCCAATAATCTGCTGCTGGCGACGTCAGGCGTCAACTTTGGCCTACGCCGTACGTTACCGATGCTGATGGGTATTTTAATTGGCTGTGCGCTACAAACGGCGCTGATGGGGGTGGCATTGGAGCTTTTGCTGAGCTGGCTGAGCGTGATTCGCCTTCCTCTTACCGTGCTGGGGTGCGTCTATCTGCTGTGGCTATCGTGGAAAATCGTGCGCTCATCGGCACCGGAATTACAAGGGCGAGTACAGCCGATGACCGTACTGCAAGGGACGCTATTTCAGGCGGTGAACCCGAAAGCCTGGCTGATGTCCAGCAACATCGCGCTGGTGTATACCGCCAGCAACGGTATTTTCACCACGATGGTCGCCTTTATGGCGCTCAATTTGCCCTGCATTCTGGTTTGGGCCATGCTCGGCGATCGCATCGGCAAACATCTTCAGGAACCGTGGAAACTGAAAGCCTTCAACGGCATCATGGCGCTTTCTCTGGTGCTCACCACCTTCTGGATGCTGGTCGAAGCGATTAACGTCACGGGCTAATCACACGATCTCGGCGGGCATCTACCCGCCGAAGTTTGCGTTATCTCACCTGCTTGCGTAGCAGATAGATAAAGTAAGGCGCACCGATAAACGTCGCGAGCAACCCCGCCGGGATCTGCGCCGGAAAGAGGATCATCCGGCCAAACCAGTCTGCAATTACCATTAGTGCGCCGCCAATTAATGCAGAGCAGGCGATTTGCGGCAACACGCGGCTAAAGCCCAGCATCCGCGCCATATGCGGTGCCATTAAGCCCACAAAACTCATCGGTCCAACCATCAGAGTTGCCATCGCGGTCAGTACCGATGCCAGCAGCAACACCAGCAGACGAACAGGTGTGACGGCCACGCCAAGCGCTCTGGCCGTGGTGGTGCCAAGCGGCAGAATACGCAGCCAGCGCTGACATAGCGGGACGATCAACAGCAGCAGCACGGCAATCACCGCTGTACGTATCGCGTCAGTCGGTTCAACCGCATAGGTTGAACCCGACAGCCAGGTCAACACGGTTCCCATACGCGGATCGCCACTGGCCAACAGCAGCGCAATGACAGTGGTGAACGCCATACTCAGTGCGATCCCTGCCAACAGCATACGCTGCGTGGAGAACCCACCGCGTCCGGCGATAATCACCATGACCAACAGCGTCAACGCCGCGCCCGCGCTGCCAGCCGGAAGCAGCCACACAAACGCATTACCGGGAATGAAAAACAGCAAAATAATGACGCCAAACGATGCGCCAGAGCTAATCCCCAGCACTTCCGGGCTCCCCATCGGGTTACCCGTCAGCTTCTGTATTAGCGTTCCCGCCACCGCCAGCATCACTCCAGCGGTTAGCGCCGCCAGCACCCGAGGCCAGCGCCATGAGAGCAACTGCGTTAACACATCACCGCCGCCCCACTGCCAGCCGTCGGCATCTTTCCCTAACATCAGCGCCGTCATCACCACCATTCCGAGCAGCATAATGCCGAGAACCAGCCACGTTCCCCACAGGCGACGTTCAGCCGTCGGCGTACTGCTGCTGTCGACCATCGCGGGTTGACCGCTATTACGCAGACGCGGCAGCAGCCACAGTAGCAGCGGCGCGCCAATCAGCGCCGTTGCCGCGCCCGTTGGGACATCAAGCCACACGCGGCTCAGCCAGATAACGCCCTGATCGGTAACACCAAGCAGCAGCGCCCCCAGCAGCGGCGCTAATAAAAGGCGGTGAAGTAACCGCCGTGCCCCCAGCATTTTCGCCAGCAGCGGCGCAAACAGGCCGATGAAACCGATAATGCCTGCCGCATTGACCAGTTGAGCACACAGGAAAATCCCCAGCCAAAGCGCACTCAGGCGTGCCAGCGACAACCCAAGTCCCAAATTACGTGCAACGCCGTCATCCAGCCCCAGCAACGTTAGCGGGCGAATCAACAGCAGCGCCAGACAGAAACACACCAGAAGACGCGGGAGAACAAACTGCACATTGCTCCAGTCCTGCTGGTTCAGCACGCCACTGCTCCACAGGAACAAGCCCTGAAGCTGCTCATGATGGAAGAGCACCAGCAGCTGATTGACCGCGCTACAGTAGAAACTCAGCACCAGCCCCGCCAGTATCAGCGTCACGGGTGATAAACGTTTGCCCCAGGCGACGCCAAAGACCAACGCGCCAACCACAAGCGCCCCAGCCATAGCCGCGATCTGCTGAAGCCATGCGCCACCGGGCAGCGCCCACAGCGTGACCACTGTGATCCCGAGCTGTGCGCCCGTGGCGATCCCCAGCGTTGACGGCTCGGCCAGTGGATTACGCAAGACCTGCTGGAACAGCACGCCGCACAGCCCCAGCCCCGCGCCAATCAGCAGCGCCAGCACCATGCGCGGTAACAGGCTGTAGTGAAACAGCAACTGCTGCATATTATTCAAGGCGGGCTGGGTCAGCCCCTCAAACCACTGTGATACCGGTAATTGCTGCTGCAAATTGTAGCCGCCCATCCCAGAATCACGATCAACAGAAAACCAATCAGTACCACTGGCAGAACCAGCGGATGAATAACGTGCTTATGCGCGTGCGAGGAACCGACAGACAGAGGATTAGGCATATTTTCTCGCCTCCAGTGCCTGATTCAATACGTGGCAGAAGCGCATCGCCGAGAGCGTTCCGCCATACAGCCAGACGGCAGGCACACGTTGCAAACGCTGGTTACGCACAAACGGCATAGCCTGCCAGAGCGGGTTCTTATCAAGCTGCGCGCTGATGGCGGTATCGCCATGCTCGAAGCAGAGCACATTAGCATCGCCGACGTCTGCCAGACTCTCAATGCCCACAATCGTACTGCCCCAGAAGCTGGTTTCACCACGCCAGGCATTTTCTATCCCGACGTGATCCATCACTTCCTGAAAAAGGCTGTTCTTGCCAATCACCAGCACATGGCGGCTGTCGACCAGCGTGATGAGCAACAGCGGACGCTGGGTGTACGGCTGGAGTGTGATTTTTTCCTGCTGGAGAAACTGCGCCAGCTCCGTCAGATGCCGCTCGCCGGCCGCTTTCATATTGAGCGCATCGGCCAGTTTCATGACCGAGGCCTGTGCCGACGTCAGCGGTTTTCCCTGTTCGTTGCTGAAGCCAAAGCCCAGCAGCGGAGAAATACGGGACATTTTTGCGACCGAAGGGCCGTAGCCCTCAGAGTAAAGAATCAGCGACGGGCGAATCTGCGTCAGCAATTCCAGATTAGGCTCGGTACGCAGCCCCACATCAATCACCGATTCAGGCAACGCGGGCTCTTTCACCCACAGGTTGTAGTTATGCTTATCTGCAATCGCGAAGGGCGTGATGCCCAACGCCAGAAGCAGTTCAATAGGCAACCACTCCAGCGCCACAATGCGGTTTAAATCGGGAAATGTAGCAGTCGCTCCCCTGCTCGCCGCCGAGTAAACCAGCGGTGACAGCAGCAGCGCCGTCAGCAAACGACGGCGTAGCGGATCGGGAGAGGATGGAGAAGAAAAACGTTCAGGCATCATGAGCAGGAAAACCGAGTTAACAAACGAAGCTGACCGGCGCGCCACCCGCCGGATGAGGCAGAATGCCCATGGGAATGCCGTAGATATTTTCCAGCACGTCCCCTTGCATCAGCGCAACAGGCTCACCCTGCGCAATCATTTTGCCACCGCGCAACGCCACCAGATGATCGCAATAGCGCGCAGCCATGTTGATATCATGCAACACCGCAATGACGGTGATGCCGCGCTCGCGGCTCATGCGCTGAATCAGCGCCAGAACCTCAACCTGATGCGCAATGTCCAGTGCGGAGGTCGGTTCATCCAACAGCAGGCAGCGGCTATCCTGCGCCACCGTCATCGCTAACCAGGCTCGCTGCCGTTCACCGCCGGACAGGCTATCCACCAGACGGTTAGC
Source organism: Pectobacterium polaris (assembly GCF_002307355.1). Lineage (NCBI taxonomy): Bacteria > Pseudomonadati > Pseudomonadota > Gammaproteobacteria > Enterobacterales > Pectobacteriaceae > Pectobacterium > Pectobacterium polaris. The sequence continues at coordinate 4,718,278 of NZ_CP017481.1, forward strand.
GAACGGTTTCAACCCCACCAGCGTGATGGCTTCTTCGACCTTTTCCCGATCGGCGCTGCCGAAACGGCCTAATGCGCCGTGCCACGGATAACGCCCTACGGCAACCAGCTCACGCACAGTCATCCCTTCGGCTGCGGGAAGCTGCTGCGGTAAATAGGCGACCTGACGGGCGAACAATTTGCTGTCCCAGCTTCCGGTCGCCTGTTCGCCCAGCAGTGCGGTTCCGCTGCTAGCGGGCTGGTGACGACCCAGAATTTTCAGCAATGTCGATTTGCCCGAGCCGTTGTGCCCAATCAGACCACAGACTTTCCCGACGGGGAACATGATAGAGAGCGGATGTAGCAGCGTGCGTCCAGCGACGGAAAAGCTCACGTCGTCCAGTCTGAAAGTGGTATCAGGCAGTACAGTTTGATTTTGCATAGCGTTTTTGGTTTGTAATGTCACCGAAGGAAAGGGGTGAGCAGAATTCACTATTCCCGTAATCGTCAGTCTAAAAGAGAACGATAATGATTACGATATAAGGCAGCATGATAGGCGCAACGGAATACCAATCGCAAGACTTTTACCCGTCAGCGCCGGAATGGCATAACAGGAAAAGCAGTATCAGGCAGGGCGTGACCATTCTCGAAAAACGGCAGGCACAAAAAAATACCCCCGGATTAACCGGGGGCAGTGAGAAGCGCTTATTGACCAAACATTTCTTTGATCCAGTCAGCGACACCTTCTCCGTTTTGCTGGTCCTGCTGCGCTGAAGGCTGTGGCTGGCTAGCCTGACACAGTGCCTGCGGATTATCCGTCCAGACCGGTAATACGCGTCCGGCGCTGCTGCCGTTGCAGATAAAGTTACCGCTGGCATCCACCGTCATGGTCGTAATACCTTCCGGCGGCGTCAGCATTAGCGGCAGCGGCGTTTGGTTTTCCAGATAGCGACGATAAATCGTCAGCGCACCGTTCGCACCGGTCAACTTGGCCGGGCCGTTGTTATCGCGCCCTACCCAGCTAATCGCCACTTCTTTACCGTCGATCCCGGCAAACCAGCTGTCACGCAGGTCATTGGTGGTACCCGTTTTCGCTGCCAGATGATAATTCGGGAATTTCACCGCCAGCGAACGCGACGTACCGCGTTCGACAACCTGTTGCATGCCATACAGCGTCAGATAAGCCGCCTGTGCTGGCACCGCGCGTTCCGCCTGCGGGAAGCTCTGATACAGCACCGTGCCGTCTTCAGCAATCACCGAACGCAGTGAGGAAAGCGGTGCACGATTGCCGCCGCTGGCGATCGTCTGGTATTCCTGCGCTACTTCCATCGGCGTCAGGCTGATCGCCCCCAGCAGCATCGCGGGTACAGGCTGAATCACGTTTTCCGGGATCCCTAAACGCTTCAACGTTTCCGTGATCTGATTCAGCCCTACGGCCATCCCCAGATTGACGGTCGGCACGTTCAGCGAGTTCGCCAGCGCATCAACCAGCATGACGCGGCCACGGAACTCACGATCGTAGTTCTTCGGCTGCCATAGCTGTCCGTTAGACTGTTTGATCGACAGCGGCTCATCTGCCAAAAAGGTATTCAGGCGATAGGTGTCCGGCTGGCTCAGCGCGGTCAGATAGGTCGGCGGCTTCGCCAGCGACCCGACAGGACGACGCGCCTGTAGCGCACGGTTAAACCCGGCATACTGCGTTTGAGCACCGCCAACCATCGCGCGGACTTCGCCGCTGAAGCGATCGACAATCACCATCGCCGCTTCCAGATCGCTGACGTTACGGCCTGCGCGCAGTGCCGGAACCCCGACTTCTACCGCTTTTTCTGCCGCATCCTGCGAGACCGGATCGAGCGTGGTAAAGATCTTCACGCCAGAGAGATCGTTAACCTTGTCGCCAAGCCGCTGTTGCAGTTCCTGACGCACCAGTTGCATAAACGCCGGCTGAGGACTGATGACGCCGCCTTTCGGCTGTACGCCCAGCGGACGTGCACTCAGCATATTGTAGAGATCGGCATCAATAACCTGCTGATTCTGCAACAGACGCAGCACCAAATTACGTCGTTCTAACGTAATCTGCGGGTTACGCCACGGGTTATACAGCGACGCCCCTTTCACCATCCCCACCAGCAGCGCCTGCTGATCGAGGCTCAGTTCATTCACCGGACGGCCAAAATAATACAGGCTGGCAAGTGGGAAGCCGCGGATCTGATCGTTACCGCTCTGGCCGAGATACACTTCGTTCAGATACAGCTCAAGGATACGATCCTTGCTGTAGCGATAATCCATGATCAGCGCCATATAAGCTTCGTTAGCTTTACGCCACAGCGAACGCTCGTTAGTCAGGAACAGGTTCTTAACCAGCTGTTGCGTCAGCGTACTGCCGCCCTGAACCGCGCGCCCCGCCGTGATGTTCGCTAAGAACGCACGGCCAATGGAATACAGGCTGATGCCATCGTGTTCATAAAAGTGGCGGTCTTCGGTCGCGACCAGCGTATCAACCAGCAGATCGGGGAAACCGGCACGCGGCACGAACAAACGCTGTTCGCCATTCGGCGACTGCATCATGGTGATCAGCTTCGGATCGAGACGGAAAAAGCCGAAGTTACGCTGGTTGTCCAGATTCTGGATCTGCGACAGACGATCGTTGGCAAACGTCAGACGTGCCTGAATCTGCCCTTCTTTCCCATCGGGGAAATCAAACGGACGGCGCAGCATATCGATACTGTTGCCACGCACGCTGAATTCACCCGGGCGGGTAATGCGGCTCACCTGACGGTATTGCATGCCTTCCAGCAGGCTGATCATCTCTTTCTGGCTATAGGCCATGCCCGGTTCAAGGTTGACCATGCGGCCATAGACGGCGGCAGGCAACTGCCAGACTTTGCCTTCAATACGGCTGCGGATCTGGCTGTCGAGGTACACGCCATAGATCGCCATCGCCACGGCAAAGATCAGGAACAGCTTGATCGCCAGCCCTAACCAGCGCCGTCTTCTTTGCGATTTACGCGTCATGGTGTCATCGCCGTCGTCATCATCATCATCATCATCGTCGTCATAGTCGTCCTGATAATCGTCATAATCTTCATCATCATAGTCGTCATCCCTGCGACGTCGTATGGCCTGCTTGCGTTCAGGCTTACGTTTTGGCGCTTTCCCTTTACGTCCGATAGGTTCGCGGTCATCCCGAGACATTACAATAACTTCTCCATCAGGTTGTTCACGGCTATCTGCTCTGCGCTCAAGCCGCCTACTCTGTTTCCAGCCCCTTATTTGGGAAAGCGGAAACGTCTGAAATTAGTGATTCTGATATTTCTTGGTACGTCTCGTCGGAGCCGTATTCGCCGGATCGTCCGGCCAGACATGTTTGGGGTAACGCCCCTTCATCTCTTTTTGCACATCGCGGTACGTGCCTTGCCAAAATGCCGCTAAATCCCGCGTAATCTGTAGTGGACGCTGCGCGGGTGATAAAAGTTCCAATACCAGCGCCACACGCCCTTCCGCCAGCAGCGGGCTCTGTTGCTCACCAAACATTTCCTGCATTCGCACCGACAGCACTGGAGGCTTATCGTCATAATAGGCGATAGGCAAACGACTACCGCCGGGTGCCGTGTAGTGCGTGGGCAGCGCGCTATCCAGCCGCTGGCGCAGCGACCAGTCCAGCAATCGCAGCAGCGCATCGCTCAAATTGATCTGGTGCAGCGCCCGTAAATCACGCACGCCGGACAGTGACGGCTGTAGCCAGATTTCCAGCGTTGCCAGCAGTGTTTCCTCGTCCACTCGCGGCCAGTCAAGCTCAGGTAACCACTGGTGAGCGCACTGTAGCCGGGCGCGTAACTGCAACGCCGCAGCGTCCCAGTTTAATGCATCAATCCCCTGCTCACGAATCCAGGATAGCAGCGCCTGCTGCAATGCCTCATCGGAAGGCTTGTTCAGCGGGCGCGTTCGCAGAGTCAGGCTGCCTATCTGGTCGCGCTGGCTGGCGCGCAGAGTACCCTTTTCTTCGTCCCAGTGCACCACGTTATGTTCACTTATTAATCCGGGCAGTTGTCGTTCCAGCCGCTCAATATCCAGCGGCAACGCCAATAGAATCCGCGCGTCGGCACTCTGGTTATTTTGTAATAGCGCAGGTGCCAGAAGCCATTCAGTGCCTGATAACGCCTCATCAGCCGACATCATCGCACCGCTGCCGTTAGCAAGCTGGTAGCGTCCATCCTGACTGCGCCGCCGAGCGATGCGGTCAGGGAAAGCCTGTGCCAGCAGCCAGTCGGCGTCGCTACCGTCAATGCGCCCTGAAGCCGTCGATAAACGGCGCGTCAGCTGTTTTGCCCGCCGCAACCAATGCGGCAATGGGCGATGCAGCCAGTCAGCCAGATTGATCGACCCACTACGTGGTGGCTCTTCGAGTATCGCCGCCAGACATCCGGCGGTGGCTAATGCATCTGAACCTTGCTGTGACGCGGCATACAGCATCGTCGCCAGTCGGGCATCGCAGCCTAACGCGGCTATTTTCCGACCCTCGGCAGTCAGCCGATCTTGTTTATCGGTAATACCAAGCTGGCGTAGCAGCTGGCGTGCGGCATAAAGCGCAGGAACTGGCGGGGTATCCAGCCAGGTTAACTGCGCCACATCGGTACAGCCCCACTGTAATAAATCCAGCCAGATACTGCTTAAATCGCTATTCAGTATCTCGGCTTCACTCTGTGCAGCCGCGCGTTCTGCCTGCTCACGAGAGCACAAATGCCAGCATATACCGGGGCTTAAACGTCCGGCACGCCCGGCGCGCTGCACCATCGACGCCTGACTGATTCGCTGCGTCACCAGTCGAGTGACGCCACTTTTCACATCAAAGCTGGCTACGCGTTCAAGGCCGCTATCCATCACCAGCCGGATCCCTTCAATCGTCAGACTGGTTTCAGCAATATTGGTGGCTAACACCACCTTACGACGACCTGGCTCAGCGGGCAGAATCGCCTTTTGCTGCTCCGCCAGCGTCAATGCCCCATATAAAGGACAAAGATCTGTCTCGCTCGACACGCTATTTTCCAGCAGCGCCTGCACACGGCGAATCTCCGCGACACCGGGCAAAAACAGCAGCAGCGAACCATCTTCTTCACTGAGCAAACGCCGCACCTGCCGCGCAACGCCTTCTTCCAAACGCTCCTGACTGTTCAACGGGGCATAACACCGCTCTACCGGATAGCTGCGGCCTTCGGAAATCACGCAGACGGCTTCCGGCAGCAGCGCTGCCAGCCGCGCATTGTCGAGCGTCGCGGACATAATCAGCAGCTTTAAGTCTTCACGCAGCCCTTGTTGCACATCGAGCAACAGCGCCAATGCCAAATCGGCCTGCACGCTGCGCTCGTGAAACTCATCAAGGATAATCAGCGCCACGCCTTGCAGTTCCGCATCTTGTTGCAGCAAACGGGTCAGCATGCCTTCGGTGACGACTTCCAGCCTCGTTGCGTCACTCACGCAGCTTTCCGACCGCATGCGATAGCCTATGGTTTTCCCCGGTTCTTCACCTAGCTGCTGCGCCAACCGCCAAGCCACGCTCTTTGCCGCCAGACGGCGTGGCTCCAGCATGATGATGCGCCCGTTCAGGTTGCCCTGTTGCAGCAACTGCAACGGCAGCCAGGTCGATTTCCCCGCACCCGTTGGGGCATTGAGCAGCACCTGAGGCGCGTTATGTAGCGCCGTTATCACATCATCCAGCACGGCGCTGACGGGCGGTAAAATCACAGACATCTCCGTATAAGGTTAACTTTCAGCGGCGAGCATTGTAGCATCTGGATGAATGTAGCATCTGATGGAATCAGAACAGAGAGATCGCCATGTCAGCCACCCGCCGCCTGTTTTTTGCCTTATCACTGCCGGAAGCCACACAGCAAGAGATTATCCGCTGGCGTGCCGAACACTTCCCTCTGGAAGCGGGTCGGCCAGTCGCGGCGGCTAATCTTCATCTGACGCTGGCGTTTTTAGGCGATGCCAGCGAGCAAAAAGCGCAGGTCTTGCAGACATTGGCAGGCCGCATCCACCAGCCCGCCTTTTCCCTTACGCTGAATGACGCTGGGCACTGGCCGCGTCCCGGTGTGGTCTGGCTGGGCTGCCGTCGTGCACCGCGCGGGCTGCTACAATTGGCGGAACTGCTGCACTCTCAGGCCGCGCGCAACGGCTGCTATCAAACAGCACTGCCGTTTCACCCACACATTACGCTATTACGTGGCGCGACTCGCCCCGTCGCGATTCCCCCTGCCACCTTTAGCTGGCAGGTCGACATGACGCACTTTTCGCTTTATGAATCACTTTTCGACAATGGCAAAACCCGCTATCAACAGTTGGAAAGCTGGTCATTTATTAAATAGAACAGGACACGCATGGACTATACCCCACGTTTACAACCTGCTCGGTTGATTAAACGTTACAAACGTTTTTTGGCCGATGTCGTAACCCCGGAAGGCGAAACGTTCACGCTGCACTGTGCCAATACCGGTGCGATGACGGGCTGTGCAACACCCGGCGATACCGTCTGGTACTCCACATCGGATAACCCTAAGCGCAAGTACGCCCAGAGCTGGGAACTGACTGAAACACAACAAAATCACTGGATTTGTGTCAATACTCTGCGTGCCAACACATTATTGTACGAAGCCTTATTAGAAAATCGCATAGAAGAGTTGGCGGGCTACCCAGACGTAAAAACGGAAGTAAAATACGGTACGGAAAATAGCCGAGTCGACCTGCTTTTACAGGCGCCGGACAGGATTGACTGCTATATTGAGGTGAAATCTGTCACATTATTGCAACATGAATGTGGTTACTTTCCCGATGCGGTTACACTCAGAGGACAAAAGCATCTGCGTGAGCTGCAACAGATGGTTTCCAATGGAAAACGCGCCGTCCTTTTTTTCGCCGTGCTCCATTCAGGCATCCAGCAGGTTTCTCCCGCTCGGCATATTGATTCACGCTATGCGGAATTATTTATCGAAGCACAACAGGCTGGGGTTGAAATTTTATGTTACGGCTCCACATTAGGCCCTGACGGTATTAAATTGACGCATAAGCTACCGTTGTTGGGATGAAGTACCAACATGGCATAACACGCCGAACGTACCACCAAAGGCGTAACACATTGTTTCTTATTTAATGTAAGCAGGTTGTTCCTCACACTTTATCAGGCCGGTGTCAGGAAGCATTGCCAACCCCATCTTCATCTGCTATTTATAGCGGCCTGTTTTTTCCCCCCTTGGGGGCCGATATACCCAGATAGCTGAAGTTATGGCCAACAACGCCGCAATTTCACTGCATAAAAGGGTATTATGCGTGTCGTGTTATGTAGGAGAAGCAACATGCAAGAAGGGCAAAACCGTAAGACATCTTCTCTGAGCATTCTCGCAATTGCCGGAGTAGAGCCGTACCAAGAGAAGCCGGGCGAAGAGTATATGAACGACGCTCAGCTGGCTCATTTCAAGCGTATTCTTGAAGCATGGCGCAACCAACTCATGGATGAAGTGGATCGTACGGTATCGCACATGCGCGATGAAGCCGCTAATTTCCCCGATCCCGTGGATCGCGCAGCGCAGGAAGAAGAATTCAGTCTCGAACTGCGTAACCGTGACCGTGAGCGCAAGCTGATCAAGAAAATCGCCAAAACCTTGGTGAAAATCGAAGATGAGGATTTCGGATTCTGTGAATCCTGTGGCGTCGAGATTGGCATCCGCCGTCTGGAAGCACGTCCGACCGCCGATCTGTGTATCGACTGCAAAACGTTGGCAGAGATACGCGAAAAGCAAATGGCAGGCTAATTTTCCTGTCCAGAATCGGCTCCTGCCCGTCGCAGGGGCCGACTCCAGGTACTCTACCGCTGATGAATGATGTTCATCACTCTATCTTCTGTCTGGATAAAACGCTGACGAGATAGCACCAACTTCTTATGTCTGGAACAACTGGTTTTACCGAAACGCATCATTATGTTGGGCGTTTTGCCCCCTCTCCTTCTGGTGACCTGCATTTTGGCTCACTGATCGCCGCACTGGGTAGTTATCTGCAAGCTCGTTCCCAACAAGGGCGCTGGCTGGTACGCATTGAAGACATCGACCCGCCACGGGAAATTCCCGGCGCAGCCTCCCGTATCCTTGCACAATTAGACCATTACGGCCTGTATTGGGACGGCGAGGTGATTTACCAGTCACAGCGGCATGCACGTTACCGAGAGATTCTTCAGCAACTTCAACAGCAGGGCATGAGCTACTACTGCACCTGTACGCGTAGCCGTATTCAGCAGCTAGGTGGGCACTATGACGGCTATTGTCGGACGCGTAATCTGCCCTCCGATAACGCCGCGCTACGCCTGCGCCAGACAACGCCAGTATTTCACTTTCACGATAAATTGCGTGGCGAGCTGTATGCCGACACGGCACTCGCTCAGGAGGATTTTATTATCCACCGTCGTGACAGGCTGTTTGCCTATAATCTGGCCGTCGTGATCGACGATAACGATCAAGGTATTACGGAGATCGTGCGCGGTGCCGATCTGATCGAACCAACAGTGCGGCAGATTTCGCTCTATCAGCAGTTGGGCTATGCGATCCCGACCTACGTTCATCTGCCGCTGGTGCTGAATACCGAGGGAAATAAGCTTTCCAAGCAAAATCATGCACCAGCGCTGCCGAATAGCGATCCGCGTCCCGTGCTGCTGGCTGCACTGCAATTCTTGAACCAACCACTGCCGGAGAACGGTCAGGATATGACGCTTTCCGCACTTCTGGCCTGGTCTGTCGCGCACTGGTCCCTTGATGTTGTCCCGTTACAGGCGGCAATAAACCCGTCCGCGATCACATCGGCATTCTCAAAGGGGCATTGGTGAGCTATGATTAGCCGCTATTTTTAGTGACGCACTCTCTTTGGCCGTCACATTTGCAGGCCGTCGCTGGGTCGACGTCAAAAACGTTTCCCAGAAATTTTTTGCTGTGCCGTTGATTTATCCATCACTATCGAGGTGTATTATCTTTTCCCGAGTTGCTAATTTTTGTCGTAAGGTACTGAATCGTGAGAACGAAATGGTCGAATCAGAGGAACCGCGCCAGCATATGACGGTGATTCCGCGTGACCAACATACTATTTCACGCAGCGATATCAGCGATAACGCGCTGAAAGTACTTTATCGCCTGAACAAAGCGGGCTACGAGGCTTATCTGGTTGGCGGCGGCGTACGCGACCTGCTGCTGGGCAAAAAGCCGAAAGATTTTGATATCACCACTAACGCCACACCCGATCAGGTGCGCAAGCTATTCCGCAACTGTCGTTTGGTCGGGCGTCGTTTCCGTCTCGCCCATATCATGTTCGGGCCAGAGGTGATTGAAGTTGCCACATTCCGTGGTCACCACGAACAGCATCAGGAACAGCAAGAAGTCAAAAATTCCTCTCAGCAGGCCCAAAGCGGCATGCTGTTACGCGACAATATTTTTGGCTCCGTTGAAGAAGATGCCCAGCGCCGCGATTTTTCGATCAACAGCCTCTACTACAGCATTGCTGATTTCAGCGTACGTGACTATACCGATGGCCTGAACGATCTGCGTCAGGGCGTTATCCGTATGATTGGCGATCCCGAAACGCGCTACCGTGAAGACCCAGTGCGTATGCTGCGCGCCGTCCGTTTCGCTGCTAAGCTGAACATGACGGTCAGCCCAGAAACCGCCGAGCCGATTCCTCGTTTGGCCTCATTGCTGCACGATATTCCTGCGGCGCGCATGTTTGAAGAGTCACTGAAGCTGCTTCAGTCAGGTTATGGCTATCCAACCTATAAAATGCTGTGTGAATACCAGCTGTTCCAGCCGCTTTTCCCGCTGCTGAGTCGCTACTTCACACCAAACGGCGATTCCACACTGGAACGCATGGTTGCACAGGTGCTGAAAAACACCGATCAGCGTCTGCAAAACGACATGCGGGTGAATCCGGCATTTTTGTTCTCCGCCATGCTGTGGTATCCGCTGATTGAACATGCACAAAAATTGGCGCAGGAAAGCGGACTGGCCTACCTCGATGCCTTCTCGCTGGCGATGAACGATATACTGGATGAGCAGTGCCGTTCTCTGGCAATTCCTAAGCGCATTACGTCTTTAGTCCGTGATATCTGGCAGTTGCAAATGCGTCTGTCTCGTCGTCAGGGTAAACGTGCTTATAAGCTGATGGAACACCCTAAATTCCGCGCCGCGTATGACCTGCTTTGCCTGCGTGCCGAAATCGAAAACCATCAGGAGCTGCTGCGCTTGGCTCAGTGGTGGGGAGAGTTCCAGGTTGCCGCACCGCCTCGTCAGCAAAACATGCTGAAATCACTGGATGACGGCCCAACGCCACATCGTCGTTCCCGTCCTCGTCGACCGCGTAAACCAACAGCGGCACGCGGAAATCAAGCATGACGATACGTGTGTATCTGGCGCTGGGCAGCAATCTTGCCCAGCCTTTGCAACAGGTGCGTGCAGCATTATCTGCGCTGGACGCGATTCCACATACTCGCGTCGTTTGCTGTTCCTCGTTTTATCGTAGCCGTCCGCTTGGCCCGCAAGATCAGCCAGACTACCTCAACGCCGTTGTTGAACTGGAAACCGCACTAGCAGCCGAATCGCTGCTGGATCACACACAAGCCATCGAGCTGGAACAAGGTCGCGAACGCAAGGAGCATCGCTGGGGCCCACGCACGTTAGATCTGGACATTCTGCTGTTTGGCGATGTCGTCATCCAGACTGAACGACTGACCGTGCCGCATTACGACATGAAAAATCGTGAATTCATGCTCTACCCGCTCGCAGAAATCGCCCCTGAACTGGCATTCCCCGACGGCGAAACCCTCGCCCAGCGGTTAACCCATGTCGACCGCAACGGCCTGACCCTATGGGATAATACACAGTGGGATGCTGAACCGTGTGATGACGAGAAACCGACCGGAACATTTGGTCACTAGTAATCCCTCCCATCTGTAACTTGAAGCGCGACGGGTATATCGCTACACGTCGGCTTACATTAGAATGTCCCCCTCAATTCTTCGCCCTATTGACATAGGAAGACCGTCATGAAACCGACGACTATCTCCCACTTGCGCCAATGGAAACAAGATCAGCGAAAATTCGCTACGATTACCGCTTACGACGCCAGTTTCTCTCGCCTGTTTTTCGAGCAAGGCATCCGCGTGATGCTGGTGGGTGACTCACTGGGAATGACCGTACAAGGTCACGATTCCACATTGCCCGTGACCACACATGATATCGTTTACCACACGCAGTGTGTCCGCCGTGGCGCACCGCTGGCACTGGTTCTCTCCGATATGCCTTTTATGACCTATGCCACGCCGGAACAAACGTTCAGCCAGGCAGCAGAACTGATGCGCGCAGGTGCAAATATGGTGAAGCTGGAAGGCGGAAGCTGGCTTGCTCCGACGGTAAAAATGCTGACCGAACGCGCCGTGCCGGTTTGTGGTCATCTGGGTCTGACGCCGCAGTCCGTTAATATCTTCGGCGGCTATAAAATTCAGGGCCGGAGCGAAAGCGATGCCAATCAGCTACTGGCCGATGCCCTTGCGCTTGAAGAAGCAGGTGCTCAGTTGCTGGTGCTGGAATGCGTACCTGTCGCCCTGGCCAAGCGCGTAACAGACGCCCTGTCGATTCCGGTAATCGGTATTGGCGCCGGCAACGTTACCGACGGGCAGATTCTGGTCATGCATGATGCCTTCGGTATTACCGGTGACAACACGCCTAAGTTTGCCAAGAACTTTCTGGCGCCAAGCGGTGGTGATATCCGCGCGGCAGTGCGTTTGTATGCACAAGAAGTTGAACAGGGTATTTACCCGGCCGAAGAACATTCATTTCATTAAAAAACAAGCATTCCGTTAATCGGGCTATGCCCTAAATAATTCGAGTTGCAGGAAGGCGGCAAGAGAAAGAATCCCGATGAGCTTACTTGGGTAAGTGATTCGGGTGAGTGAACGTAGCCAACGCACATGCAGCTTGAAGTATGACGGGGATATTTTTTAGGAGTACGAGTGTGTTAATTATCGAAACCCCTCTGCTGCTGCGCCGCGAGGTTCGTCGCTGGCGTCAGGAAGGGAAACGCATTGCTTTAGTTCCCACCATGGGTAATTTGCATGACGGGCACATGACGCTGGTCGATGAAGCCAGAGCGCGTGCCGATATCGTTATTGTCAGCGTTTTTGTCAATCCTATGCAGTTTGAGCGGCCAGATGATTTAGCCCGCTACCCCCGGACGTTGCAGGAAGACTGCGAGAAATTGAATCGCCGTGGTGCCGATCTGGTTTTCGCACCGAGCCCAGATGTGATATACCCCAATGGACTGGAGTCGCAAACGTTTGTCGATGTGCCCGGCCTGTCCTCCTTGTTGGAAGGTGCCAGTCGCCCCGGCCATTTTCGGGGCGTTGCGACCATCGTCAGCAAGCTGTTCAATCTGGTACAGCCGGATGTCGCCTGCTTCGGCGAGAAAGATTACCAGCAGCTAGCACTGATTCGGCAGCTCGTTCGCGATATGGGCTATGACATTGATATCGTCGGCGTCCCTACCGTGCGTGCAAAAGACGGTTTGGCATTGAGTTCACGTAATGGGTATCTCAGTGCGGAAGAACGCCAGCGGGCACCGTATGTTTATCAGGTGATGATGGACATGGCGACACAGTTGGACAACGGCGATCGCCAGATAGACACCTTGCTGGAACAGGCAGCAGACAAGCTGCGTGAAGCGGGCTTTACGCCTGATGAACTGTTTATCCGCGATGCTGATACGCTGCAACCGCTGAGCGCGGCCAGCACGCGTGCTGTGATTTTGATGGCTGCCTGGTTAGGCAAGGCCAGATTGATTGATAACCACCAGGTCGATTTGACTGTATGAACCGAGGTAACAAAGCGATGATACGTACCATGCTGCAAGGCAAGCTGCACCGGGTCAAAGTAACTCAGGCTGACTTGCATTATGAAGGCTCTTGCGCCATCGATCAGGATTTTATGGATGCCGCAGGCATTCTGGAATACGAAGCGATTGATATCTACAACGTTGATAACGGTCAGCGTTTCTCTACCTACGCCATTTCGGGCGAAAGAGGCTCACGCATTATCTCTGTGAACGGTGCTGCCGCTCGCCGTGCCAGCGTGGGTGACAAACTGATTATCTGCTCCTATGTGCAGATGTCCGACGAGCAGGCCAGAAGCCACAGCCCGAAGGTTGCCTATTTCTCTGGCGATAACGAGCTGCAACGTCAGGCAAAAGCGATTCCGGTTCAGGTTGCCTAATCGCCAAGTTTCTGACGGAATCGAGCGGTAGTAATGGATAGATCGTAAAGACGCTGCAAGTACGTCCTTGTAAGCTCGAGCCGCGCCATCCCTGGCGCGGACGCTTTACTCTTCTATTCCATTACTACCGTTTTCACTTCTTAAATCAGTCTGCAAAAAGCTAATACGGTGTTACCACCGCCTTCTCATTTACAGAATTGACACACTACGTCCGCAGCCCGCGTCCGCGCTCAATCAGCCACCAGACCAGCAGATAAAACACCACGATAAAGGCAATCAGCACCGACATGGTGAACAGCAACGGTACATCCTGAATGCCAAGGAAGCCGTAGCGGAAACCGCTGATCATATACACCACTGGATTCAGCTTGGAAACGGCCTGCCAGAACGGCGGCAGCAGCGTCAGTGAGTAAAACACCCCACCCAGATAGGTCAGCGGCGTTAACACAAACGTCGGAATCAGGCTGATATCATCAAAAGTTTTCGCAAAGACCGCATTCAATAACCCCGCCAGCGAGAACAACGTCGCCGTCAGCAAGAGCGTCAGAACAATGATCCACCAGGCATGAACATGCAGCGGGACAAAGAACAGCGATACCGCGGTCACCAATACCCCGACACATACGCCACGCGCGATCCCGCCGCCAATATAACCCGCGATGATCACGTGAGTTGGCACCGGCGCGACCAGCAGCTCTTCAATATTGCGTTGAAATTTGGCGCTGAAAAAGGAAGAGGCCACGTTGGCATAAGCGTTGGTAATGACTGCCATCATGATCAGGCCCGGAACGATAAACTGCATGTAGGTGAAACCATGCATGTCACCAATACGTGAGCCGATCAGGTTGCCGAAAATAATAAAGTACAGCGTCATGGTGATCACTGGCGGCACCAGCGTCTGAATCCAGATACGCCCAAATCGGGTGACTTCTTTCACCCAGATACTCTGTAGTGCTACCCAATACAAATGCATCATGCCTTTTCTCCCTTACCGTTCGCCCCGTCCCCATTAACCAAGGTGACAAACAGCTCTTCCAACCGGTTCGCTTTATTACGCATACTTAATATCGTTATCCCCTGCGCGCTTAGCTGGCTGAATAACGCGTTCAGACCTTGCTCGCGCATCACATCCACTTCCAGCGTTGACGTATCCGTCAGGCGGAACGCATAGCCTTCAAGCTGTGGCAGCGGGCTTTTCGCCGGCAGATCAAAAATAAACGTTTCGGACTTCAGCTGAGCAAGCAGTTGCTTCATCGAGGTGTTCTCCACCAGCTCACCCCGCTGAATGATCCCGATGTTGCGGCACAGCATTTCCGCTTCTTCCAGATAGTGCGTCGTCAGGATAATCGTGGTGCCCTGCGCGTTCAGCTCCTTCAAAAAGCCCCACATGGAACGACGTAATTCGATATCCACACCGGCGGTCGGTTCATCAAGAATCAGCAGCTTAGGCTCGTGCATTAACGCACGCGCAATCATCAGGCGACGCTTCATCCCACCGGACAGCATCATCGCTTTTTCGTTGCGTTTCCCCCACAGATCGAGCTGTTTCAGGTATTTTTCGGCACGCTGCAACGCATCCTGACGTTTCACGCCATAATAGCCGGCCTGATTAACCACAATCTGTAATACCGTTTCAAAGGGATTGAAGTTAAATTCCTGCGGGACCAACCCCAGTTGGCGTTTCGCATTCACTTTGTCCAGCTCAAGGTCATAGCCGAAGACGCGAACTTTACCGGCCGTTTTATTCACCAGCGAGCTGATAATCCCTATCGTGGTCGATTTTCCCGCGCCATTTGGCCCCAGAAGCGCATAGAAATCCCCCGCTTCCACGTTCAGGTCGATCCCCCGTAGCGCTTGGACGCCTCCCGAATAGGTTTTGGTTAGTTGCGCCAGTTCCAGTGCATATGTCATAAGAAATGGATTGCCTTATTATCAGTGAATTCTACAGATTTGAAGTATGACGGAGATAAACTATCGTTTTTCAAACGACGCATGTTGCCTTATATTACTCCTCACTGCCCCTTGTTTGTTACAGGTCATTTACTTTCATGAAAGAAATTGAAACGCTCATCGCGAACAACCAGCTTTGGTCTAAAACGATGGTGGAAGAGGATCCTGGCTATTTTGAACGTCTGGCGCAGGCACAACGTCCCCGTTTTCTATGGATTGGATGCTCGGACAGTCGCGTACCTGCGGAAAGTCTGACCAGCCTTGAGCCTGGTGAACTGTTTGTTCACCGCAACGTCGCCAATCTGGTTATTCACACCGACCTCAATTGCCTGTCTGTCGTGCAATATGCCGTCGAAGTTCTCGAAGTCGAACATGTCATTATCTGCGGCCACTACGGCTGCGGCGGTGTTCAGGCTGCGGTGGAAAACCCAGAATTGGGTTTGATTAACAACTGGCTGCTGCATATCCGTGATTTGTGGTACAAGCATAGTTCGCTGCTGGGGGAATTGCCTCCCGAACAGCGGCTGAATACGCTCTGTGAAATCAACGTTGTCGAGCAGGTTTATAACCTCGGCCACTCCACCATCATGCAGTCCGCCTGGAAGCGTGGGCAGAAGGTTACGATCCACGGTTGGGTTTACGGTATTCAGGATGGCCGTCTGCGCGATCTGGAAGTGACTGCGACCAATCGGGAGACGCTGGAACAGCGTTATCGCCGCGCGATTTCTACCCTGTCTTGATTCGCTGCCTGACGCCCACTCGCTGGGCGTCGCTCACGGCATCGGCCTTATCTGGTACGCTATTCCTGCGGAACAACCTTCCCGACGTAAGGTAAATGGCGATAGTGCTGGGCATAGTCGATGCCGTAACCCACCACAAACTCATCAGGGATCGAGAATCCAACCCACTCGACTTTCACCGCCACTTCACGGCGCTCTGGTTTATCCAGCAGCGTACAGATAGCCAGTGATTTCGGCTCACGCAGTTGCAGAATTTCCCGCACCCTGCTCAGCGTATTGCCCGAATCGATAATATCTTCAACGATCAATACGTCTTTGCCGCGAATATCCTCATCCAGATCTTTCAGGATCTTAACATCGCGCGTACTGTTCATACCGCTGCCATAGCTGGATGCCGTCATGAAATCCACTTCGTGAGGGACATCGATCGCTCGGCATAAATCGGCCATAAAGATAAACGATCCGCGCAATAGCCCCACCAGTACCATATCGCTGCCGCTATCACGGTAGTGTTCGCTGATCTGTTGCCCCAGTTCGGTAACCCGCGCCATCACTTCCTGCTCAGAAATCATGACTTCCACGGTATGTTTCATCATACTGATAACTCTTTGAAGTAAGGTATTCAGCACCATCGACAAAATGACAGAATCATTATCGATGATGCGCCAATGCTGACGTTTTAATCAGCCCGGGCAATGCCCAAGCGCGCGAAGTATATCAGAAACCACACCATGAAGGAGACACCATGCGTACACCACCAGTGGATGTTTGCTACAAAGTGAATGCCCCGCTTTCCAGCCAGCAGTTCATTGAGCTGTTGGCGAAAACCTCATTGGGGCCGCGCCGCCCGCTGGATGATGAGACAGCAATTGCAGGTATGCTTAAGCACGCCAACCTGCTGGTTTCCGCGTGGCAAGGGGAGACGCTGGTTGGGATCGCGCGCAGCGTGACGGATTTTCATTTTTGCTGTTATCTGTCCGATCTGGCGGTGTCAGAGGACTGTCAGCATGCGGGAATAGGTAAGAAGCTGATTCAACAAACCGCTCAGCAGCTTGAAAAAGGCTGCAAAATTATTTTGCTGGCTGCGCCGCTGGCGGTGGATTACTACCCGAAATTAGGGTTTGAAAAGCACAATAGCACCTGGCTTATGCCAGCAGCAGACCTGCACGAGGCGTAATCATTTCGTTTCAGGGCCGTCAGCCGGACTGCTGACGGCGGGTAAAGCAGGATACAAGACCGGAGGATCCGTCTTAATGCTTAAACGCACCTGTTGTCCTGGCTCAAACCAGTTGCCGGTCTGCACCAGCAGCATCAGCTCTCCCATCTTCACCCGATACAAATTTGATGTGCCCATAAATAGCCTATCTTCGATCGACGCCGGGCCATCGGGATCGAGCGCCAGCGCCACGTCTGCCGGACGTACCATCCAGTCGCATTGTGAATCCATCGGCTGATTGAGCGGATGTGTCGCCTGATGATCGCCCAATGGGCTTTGCCATTGATGGTCGCTCATAATTTTCACAGGTAAATAGTTGGTATTCCCCATAAAATCAGCGACAAAGCGGCTATTCGGTCGATGGTACAGCTCGGATGGATAACCCTGCTGCATAATCTTCCCTTCATCCAGCAGAATCAGATGGTCGGCGCAGGCAAAGGCCTCTTCTCGGCTGTGCGTAGCGAAAACCGCCGCAACATGACGCTGCTTCAGAACCTGCCGTAATTCGGTGATCAGGCGGTAGCGAGTCTGGCTGTCCAGACCAGGGAAGGGTTCATCCAGCAACAGAATTTTCGGCTCACAGGCCAGCGCACGGGCAATCGCCAAACGCTGCTGCTGTTCATTGGACAGCTCATGTGGGTAACGCGCAGCGACATCATCCAGCTGTAAGAGCGCCATCATCTCCGCACAGATTGGCTTCACCTCGCTTTCCGGGCGGCCATATAAACCAAACGCTATATTACCTTCCACCGTCAGATGCGGAAAGAGCGCATAGTCCTGAAAAATCAGGCCAACCTGACGCAGTTCCGGCAGGACGTACTCTTGCGGCGAGCTAACGAGCTCACCCTCCAGCAAAACCTTGCCCTGAGTAATCGGCAGCAGGCCCGCGATCACCTGTAATAGCGCCGTTTTGCCACAGCCGTTTCGCCCCAACAGGCAGATCGTCTCATCGTCGCGTACGGCAAAGGAGATGTTCTCCAACACAGGAGACTGCTGCAACGTACAACTTACCGCCTGAACGCTCAGAATATCTATCGACGCGGCCATGTCATTATCCTTTTATATTCAGTGCGCGATTCAGCCAGAAAACGGGGATTAACCCTACCGCCACCAGCACCAGTGCAGGAAAGGCAAATGACGCTACTTGCTCACTCGCCGTAAAGCGGAAAACATACGTTGCCAACGTATCAACCCCGAAAGGACGCAGCAGCAGCGACACATTCAGCTCTTTCATACTTTCCGTAAAAATCAACAACGCCCCAATGAACAGGCTGCTGCGCAGCAGCGGGATATGCACACGTGACCAGCGGCTGAGGGGGGAAGCGCCCAGAACAAGACTCGCACTGTCCAGCGATCGCGGAATGCCTTCCATGCTGCGCTCAAGGCTGTCCAGCATCAGACGCCCAAATTTAACGCTGTAGGCGAGGATGAGAATAAACAGCGATCCCGCCAGCAAAGCCTCCGTTGGAGGTAACCCCGCGGCGATGGCAAACAGATTAATTCCGCTGTCCACCAGCGACAGCAAGGTAAACAGTCCGACAGCCAGTACCGCGCCGGGCAAGGCAAAACTCAGGCTGACGAGCCGAACCGGCGTCTGATTAGCAAATATCCCGGCCGTGCGCGTATAGAAAATAAACGACAGCGCCATTAACGTAATGACAACGGTCGCGATGGCGGACGCCAACAGGCTATTCATCACCGCGTGGAGGAACGCCATATCCCACACCGACATCATGTGCCGGATCGCCAGAAAGAGTAGATACAGCACCGGCAAGATGAACGACAGACAAACGATTCCCCAGCAATAACTGCGCACCACCTTGCTGCGCCACCCGTTCAACACAGGCGGAACCACCCGAGCAGCATTTGCTTGAGCTTGATAAATTTTCTGCTTCCGACGCCAGAAATTAACCAAAAACATCAAGAGAAAGATCGCGGGCAAAATCAACACGCCAAGGCGTGCTGCCGCACCAAGATCACCCTGCTTCTGCCAGATATCCAGCACCTGTGTTGTCATGGTTGGGGTATCAAGATAAGACGCCGCGCCATAATCGCCCAGCGTTTCGACCACCACTAGCGCGCTACCGCAGGCAATCGCAGGCAGAGCAATAGGTAAACATAAGCGGCGGAATACCTGAGTGCGCGTCTGATTCAGTAAACGCGCCGAATGGATAAGGCTGGCGGGCTGTTTCACCAGCGCTTCTCGCACCAACAGGTAAATATAGGGGTAGAACACCAGTGCCAGCACCAAACTTATGCAACCCAGCGAAACGGGTAGCCCAGCAACGTGGGATTCACTCCACGACGAGGCGATTTGCAGCCCGCCTTCCTGCAACAAGCGGGACAGATGCCGTAACACATCGGTATAAAGGTAGGCGAGCAGGAACGCGGGCATCGCAAGCGGCAGGCAAAGCGCCCATTGCAGTACGCGATGACCGGGAAAACGGTACATGGCGATAAACCAGGCGGAAGGCAACCCAAACAGCAAACTGAAGAACAGCGTGCCAATCACGATGACCGCAGAATGTATCAGGTAGGTGGGTAACCCGATTTGCCACAGTTGGGTAAATCCCATCCCATCGGCAAAAAAAGCCTGATAAAAAATCGTTGCTAAAGGAAGCAGCAACAGTCCCGCCAACAACCAACTACTGACGCGCCAGACACCGGAGATCATAGAATAAAAACTGTATTAGATGAGATCGCTGTTATTAATAACAGAGGCTGACGGCGGCGTCATCGTATCAAACAGCGATAAATGGGCTTTAATCCTGCGATTAACTCGAGGCGATTTCCATCACCGACCGTCACTAAAATAAAAATCAACTATTTCAATAGATTGCGATTATTGGTTTTCCACCTTTTCACCACTCATTTTTTATCGCAATCCCCTAAATAATTCGAGTTGCAGGCAGGCGGCGACACAGCGAATCCCCAGGAGCTTACATAAGTAAGTGACTGGGGTGAGCGAGGAAAGCCAACGCACATGCAGCTTGAAGAATGACGGGGATATCAGATGTTTCCCGTAAGAAAACTTGGAACCGCATGGGATATCTGTGATAACGTCATCTGACAACATTTGGAACAGGTTCAACCATGAAAAACTCTGCGCTGGCTCTGCTCCTGCTAAGCCTGATGAGCTTCTCTTCCGCCAGCAAGGCGCTGAATGAATTTGAAGCGGAAGATCTGGCCGATCTGACCGCGATCTTTGTTTATCTGAAAAATCACTGTGGCTATCAAGATCTACCGAATGAACAGATTCGTCGGACACTGGTCGCCTTTGCTCAGCAAAATCGCTGGGATCTCAGCAATTATAACGCTTACGATATGACGGCGATGGGTGAAGACAGCTATCGCGACCTGAGTAAAATCGCTATCCCGACGCCGAAGAAATGCCAGTCTCTGGCACGTAATTCACTGGGTCTGCTCTCCTACGCACAATAGTTTCCTCCCTCCTCCGCGCTGACTGAAATTTGACCGTGCAAGCGGTAAAAGAGTCGGCTATGATGGCGCGCCAATTTTCATGGCTGTTATCGCGGAGGAAGCCCTAACATGTCCCAGAAAGAAATTTGGTATGAAACCCTACATGCCAACTTTGGCCAGTACTTTTCGGTTGATCGCGTGCTCTATCATGAGAAGACCGATCATCAAGATCTCATCATCTTTGAAAACGACGCATTAGGTCGCGTGATGGCGCTTGACGGCGTGGTGCAAACCACCGAGCGCGATGAATTCATCTATCACGAAATGCTCACCCACGTTCCCCTTCTGTCACACGGCAGTGCCAAACGCGTACTGATTATCGGTGGCGGCGATGGCGGTATGCTGCGGGAAGTCAGCCGGCACCGCGGCGTCGAACATATCACGATGGTAGAAATCGATGCAGGCGTGGTGGAATTTTGTCGCCAGTATCTGCCCAATCACAGCGCCGGTAGCTATGACGACCCGCGTTTTAATCTGGTGATTGATGACGGCGTTAACTTCGTCAGGCAGTGCAGCGAAAGATTTGACGTCATTATTTCCGATTGCACCGACCCTATCGGCCCCGGCGAAAGCCTGTTCACCTCCGATTTCTATCAGGGCTGCGCCCGTTGCCTGAACGAAGGCGGGATTTTTGTCGCGCAGAATGGCGTGTGCTTCCTGCAACAGGATGAAGCCGTCGGCAGCCATAAAAAACTCAGCCACTATTTCAAGGATGTCAGCTTTTATCAGGCGGCGATCCCGACTTACTACGGCGGCATTATGACGTTCGCCTGGGCCAGCAATAACCCGGCGCTGCGTCAGATAGACGCCACCACGCTGCGCCAACGTTTTGCACAATCCGCTATCGCCTGTCGCTATTACACGCCTGATGTTCACATCGGCAGCTTTGCCCTGCCACAGTATCTGCTGAGCGCGCTACAGAATGCGCAATAATCCATCACTTAGGATAATCACACCACCACAAGGGGGTGACTTAAATTGCACAAGCTGAAACTACACGGCTTTAACAACCTGACGAAAAGCCTGAGTTTTTGTATCTACGATATCTGTTACACCAAAACGGCCGACGATCGCGATGGCTATATCGCCTATATCGACGAACAATATAACGCTAACCGTTTAACAGAAATCCTCACTGAAACCTGCTCAATTATCGGTGCCAACGTCCTTAACATCGCGCGTCAGGATTACGATCCACAAGG
The DNA here is from genome assembly GCF_002307355.1 of Pectobacterium polaris. Classification (NCBI taxonomy): domain Bacteria; kingdom Pseudomonadati; phylum Pseudomonadota; class Gammaproteobacteria; order Enterobacterales; family Pectobacteriaceae; genus Pectobacterium; species Pectobacterium polaris. Next base: position 4,740,133 of record NZ_CP017481.1, read on the forward strand.
TGCCAGCGTGACCATTCTGGTCAGCGAAGAACCCATCGACCCACGAGATGTCGATACCTCGGAACATCCGGGGCCGTTGCCTCATTCTGTTGTTGCGCATCTGGATAAAAGCCATATCTGTGTTCATACCTACCCAGAAAGCCATCCAGAAGGCGGGCTTTGTACCTTCCGCGCAGATATCGAAGTCTCTACCTGTGGCGTAATTTCGCCGCTGAAGGCGCTGAACTACCTCATCCACCAGCTTGAATCCGATATTGTGACCATCGACTATCGCGTGCGGGGATTTACCCGTGATGTCAACGGCATAAAACATTTCATCGATCATCAGATCAATTCGGTTCAGAACTTCATGTCTGAGGATATGAAAGCGCTCTATCACATGATGGACGTGAACGTGTATCAGGAAAATATCTTCCATACTAAGATGCTATTGAAAGACTTCGACCTGAAACACTATCTGTTCAACGTCAGCCCTGAAGAGCTCAGCGCTGCCGAACGGAAAAGAATCACCGATCTGCTGTATCACGAAATGCAGGAAATTTATTACGGCAGAAACCTGCCCGTCCTGTAATTGACGGCCTCAGGCAGCGATGCTGCCTGATATTGCTGACAAAGTCGTAGAGCGGTAATAACGGATAGATCGTAAAGACGCTGTGAATACCTCCCTGTACGCTCGAGCCGCGACATCCCTGTCGCGGACGCTTTACTCTTCTATTCCGTTACTACCGTTTTCGTTCGGAGAATAAGTTTGTCGATAGACTTTATCCTGAGATACTCGGGGCTATCTATCAGGCATTGTCATCAACCAGAACTACCGTTCTATTCTGATCGGGTAAAGCAGCCCTCTCCTTTCCTTTTAGTTTTTTCGCACACTATTTCGTCAAAAATGATGCGCGTCACATTTATTTCTTTCTGCATTTTCTGCTTGCATTCTCTCCCAGCCTTGCTGCATCTGGGTTTGCGTCAATTGGTATAAGGTCAACTAAAAATCATATATCTTGTGTGGTTGAAATTTAAAACACCTACATCTAGTATTCTTTGTGTGGTGCTCGCGTAACGGGTCGCTACACAGTGGATCGGTTCGGGTGCACATGCCCTGAAGATAGCCGCTCCGACATACTTCTTTCACGCCAAAGGGTAAATACGAATCATGCGTATTACTATTTTCACTAAGCCAGATTGTGTTCAATGCAACGCCACATGCCGTGCGCTGGACAAGCAAGGAATTAACTATCAACTGGTGGACTTAACTGAAGATGAACAGGCGTTACAGCAGGTAAGAGCGTTGGGCTATCAACAGGTACCCGTCGTGATGACGGCCGACGATCATTGGAGCGGCTTCCGCCCGGATAAGATCAGTACTCTGAACGCCGCCCTGCAATTGCAGTAAGGGGGGCAATATGAACCCGCTGGTCTATTTCTCCAGCCAGTCGGAAAACACGCATCGCTTCATTTCCAGGGTTGGCCTGCCAGCCCTGAGAATCCCGATAGCGACAGAACAGCCTGCATTGAAAGTTGATCGCCCCTATATTCTGGTTGTCCCCAGCTACGGCGGAGGCAGCACGAAAGGGGCTGTGCCGCGTCAGGTCATCATCTTTCTCAACGATCCACACAATCGCGCTTATCTGCGCGGCGTGATTGCCGCAGGCAATACTAATTTCGGTGCAGCGTACTGCATCGCTGGCGACATCATTGCGCAGAAATGTCAGGTGCCTTACCTGTACCGCTTTGAATTGCTCGGCACGGCAGAAGACGTTGCAAATGTGCGTAAGGGAGTAACTGAATTTTGGCAACAACAGACCACGTGAGTGCAAAGGCAACCAAGGCCGAAGCGGACGCCCACTCGCTCGATTACCATACACTCGACTACCATGCGCTTAACGCGATGCTTAACCTCTACGACGCAGAGGGGAATATCCAGTTCGAGATGGATAAGCTCGCGGCACGCCGTTATTTCCTACAGCATGTGAACCAGAACACCGTGTTCTTCCACAATCTGGAAGAAAAACTGCGTTATCTGGTGGAAGAAGGCTATTACGAAGCGGACGTGCTGGATCAGTATCACTTTGATTTCATCAAAAGCCTTTTCCAGCAGGCTTACGCTCACAAGTTCCGCTTTCAAACCTTTCTGGGTGCGTTCAAATACTACACTGGCTATACGCTGAAAACCTTTGACGGTAAACGCTATCTGGAGCGCTACGAAGATCGCGTCTGCCTTGTGGCGCTGACTCTCGCCAAAGGGGATACCGCACTCGCTAGTGCACTGGTCGATGAGATCATCAGCGGACGCTTCCAGCCCGCCACTCCCACATTCCTCAACTGCGGTAAAAAGCAGCGCGGTGAGCTGGTCTCCTGCTTCCTGCTGCGCATTGAAGACAATATGGAGTCGATTGGTCGAGCGATTAATTCCGCACTTCAGCTCTCAAAACGCGGCGGCGGCGTGGCCTTCATGCTCAGCAACATCCGCGAAACCGGTGCACCGATCAAACGTATCGAAAACCAGTCGTCCGGCATTATCCCTATCATGAAAATGCTGGAGGATGCGTTCTCCTACGCCAACCAGCTTGGAGCGCGTCAGGGCGCGGGGGCGGTGTACCTCAATGCGCATCACCCAGATATTCTGCGTTTTCTGGATACCAAGCGGGAAAACGCCGATGAGAAAATCCGCATCAAGACGCTGTCTTTAGGCGTGGTCATCCCCGATATCACATTCCAATTGGCGAAGAATAATCAGGTGATGTACCTGTTCTCGCCTTATGATGTCGAGCAGGTTTATGGCGTGCCGCTATCAGAAATTAGCGTCACCGAAAAATACCATGAGATGGTAAACGACAAGCGCATCCGTAAATCCCAAATCAAGGCGCGCGAATTCTTCCAGATCCTCGCCGAAATCCAGTTCGAGTCTGGTTATCCCTACATGATGTTTGAGGATACGGTGAACCGCGCGAACCCGATTCATGGCCGCATCAACATGAGTAACCTGTGCTCTGAGATTTTGCAGGTCAACGAGGCCAGCCTGTACGACGACGATCTTGGCTACAGCCACATTGGTAAAGACATCTCCTGTAACCTCGGCTCGATGAATATCGCCAACGCCATGGCCTCGCCCGATTTCGGCCAGACGGTTGAAATGGCGATCCGCGCGCTGACCGCCGTTTCCGATATGAGCCACATCAGCTCCGTGCCATCCATCGAAAAAGGCAACGACCAATCGCATGCAATTGGTTTAGGTCAGATGAACCTGCACGGCTATCTGGCGAAAGAGCGGATTTTTTACGGTACAGAAGAAGCCGTCGATTTCACCAATATCTATTTCTACACCGTCGCTTTCCACGCAATTCGGGCATCGAATGCGTTAGCGATAGAGCGGAACCAGCGCTTCTCAGGCTTTGAACTCTCAACATACGCCACGGGCGAGTATTTTGATAAGTACATCGAGCAAATCTGGGAACCCACAACGGCACGCGCACGTGAGCTGTTTGAACAGGCTAGCATCCACATTCCCACCCAGCAGGACTGGGCGGCACTGCGCGAATCCGTTATTGCGCACGGCATTTACAACCAGAACCTGCAGGCAGTTCCGCCGACCGGTTCGATTTCATATATCAACCACTCGACGTCCAGCATCCACCCGATTGTGTCACGTATCGAAATTCGTAAAGAGGGCAAGATTGGTCGCGTCTACTACCCTGCCCCTTACATGAACAATGACAATCTGGAGTATTACCAGGATGCCTATGAAATCGGGCCGCAGAAGATTATCGACACCTATGCCGCTGCCACGCAGCACGTCGATCAGGGGCTGTCGCTGACGCTGTTCTTCCGCGATACCGCTACCACACGCGACATCAATAAAGCGCAGATCTACGCCTGGACCAAAGGCATTAAGACTATTTATTACATTCGCATACGGCAGATGGCGCTGGAAGGCACCGAAGTTCAGGGTTGTGTGTCCTGTGCGCTCTAAGCCATCGCGGAAGGAAATCGAAGCATGACCGCACTCACTCGCGTCCAGGCGATTAACTGGAACAAAATTGAAGACGACAAAGATTTGGAAGTCTGGAATCGGCTGACGTCTAACTTCTGGTTGCCGGAAAAGGTGCCGCTCTCTAACGATATTCCGTCGTGGAGTACGCTGAATGCCCGCGAGCGTCAGTTGACGATCCGCGTGTTCACTGGCCTGACGCTGTTAGATACCATCCAAAATACGCTGGGTGCACCGACGCTCATGCCCGATGCGGTGACGCCACATGAAGAAGCCGTGCTGTCTAACATCAGCTTTATGGAAGCGGTGCATGCTCGTTCGTACAGCTCTATTTTCTCGACGCTGTGTCTAACCAGCGAAGTCGATGATGCGTATCGCTGGAGCGAAGAGAATACGGCGCTACAGAAAAAGTCCGACATTATTCTGTCGCACTATCGCAGTGACGATCCGCTGATGAAGAAAGTCGCCAGCGTGTTTCTGGAGTCGTTCCTGTTCTACTCAGGGTTTTACCTGCCGATGTACTGGTCAAGCCGTGCCAAACTGACCAACACGGCGGATTTGATCCGGCTTATCATCCGCGACGAAGCGGTACACGGCTACTATATTGGCTATAAATTCCAGCGCGGGTTAGCGAAGGTCGATTCCGCTCGTCAGCAGCAGGTGAAAAATTTCGCCTACGATCTGCTACAGGATTTGTATGACAATGAGGTGTTGTATACGCAGGAACTCTATGACGGCGTCGGTTGGACGGAAGACGTGAAGAAATTCCTCCACTACAACGCAAACAAAGCGCTGATGAATCTGGGCTATGAAGCGCTGTTCCCTGCCAGCATGACGGATGTGAATCCCGCGATTCTCTCGGCGCTATCGCCAAACGCGGATGAGAACCACGACTTCTTCTCTGGCTCCGGTTCATCTTATGTGATCGGTAAAGCCGTCAACACCGAAGACGAAGATTGGGACTTCTAAAAAAACGGCCATCGCTCTCTGGGTGGCCGCCTTTTTCTACAGCTCTTTTCCACCGCACTTTTTACAGCATTTTTTACAACCCAGAAAATGAAAAAGCCCTGAATCATTGCTGATTCAGGGCCTTCATATAAGTGGCGGAACGGACGGGGCTCGAACCCGCGACCCCCTGCGTGACAGGCAGGTATTCTAACCAACTGAACTACCGCTCCACTCGTGCTCACTGAGCGGGTTGAATACTAAGATGGCGGCAGTATTACGTCAATGCTTTTTATAACTAACCGTTTCTGTTTGCTTATAATTTCATCTTACTGATTATTCTCTCGCCCATCACGTAATCAGCCTATCCATTTTGCTACGCTAAGGGCGAATATTATGGCGGTGCTATTCTGCCCGCCACAGGCAACTACCGCCTTTTTTAGCAATTAAATCCAGACGTTGTTCATGCGCCAGCAGCTCTGTTTCATCAGCGTAAAGCACCTTTAACGCCGATTGAGGACGGACGATTCTCTGGATCGTTTCGGTATTATCGCTCTTCTGCTGCGCTTCACCTTCCATCGAAAAAGTCAGAGAAGTTTGACCGCCAGTCATCGCCAGATAAACTTCTGCCAAAATCTCGGCATCGAGCAATGCGCCGTGCAGCGTACGCTTGCTGTTATCTATCAGGTAGCGATCGCAGAGGGCATCCAAACTGTTACGCTTGCCGGGAAAGATCTTCCGCGCCATAAACAGGCTATCAGTGATCTTACAGAACGTCTCAGTCTTGGGTATATCCCGATTCAGCAAGCGGAATTCGTAATCCATAAAGCCGATGTCAAACGTCGCGTTATGAATGACTAATTCCGCGCCACGGATAAAATCGAGGAAGTCATCCACGACATCCGCATACGTCGGTTTATCAGCCAGAAACTCATCACTGATACCATGTATGTTATAGGCTTCTGGATCCACTAAACGATCGGGTTTGATATAGACATGAAAATGACGACCAGTCAGGCGCCGGTTAATCACTTCGACCGCACCGATCTCGATAATTTTATGCCCTTCGTAGTGAACCCCCAGCTTATTCATACCGGTGGTTTCTGTATCCAGGACGATTTGTCGCGTAATTTCAGTGCTCATCGTTTTCGTTTTATGTCAGACTTGCCGTTTTTACCATAAGGGAGAGTCTACCAGAGATGCGCAAACAGGTAGAAATTTTCACCGACGGATCTTGCCTCGGTAATCCCGGCCCCGGCGGCTATGGCGCCCTGCTACGCTACAAACAGCATGAAAAAGCGTTAAGCGCGGGCTATCGTCTTACGACGAACAACAGAATGGAGCTGATGGCTGCGATTGCAGCGCTTGAAACGCTGACTACCGCGTGCGATGTGGTGCTCTGCACTGACAGCCAATATGTTCGTCAGGGGATAACCAGCTGGATTCATAACTGGAAAAAGCGTGGTTGGAAAACTGCCGATAAAAAACCGGTCAAAAACGTCGATCTCTGGCAAAAGCTGGATGCCGCGATTCAACATCATTCTGTACGCTGGGAATGGGTAAAAGGACATGCCGGGCATCCGGAAAACGAGCGCTGTGATGAACTCGCGCGCGCAGCCGCAAGTGCACCAACGCTTGAAGACACCGGCTATCAGGCTGAGTAAATCACCGTAGGCCTTCGCCTCATCTCCGATATATCTTTGTTGCGCCCACCGTGCGGCGCACTGATGCTTTACGCAACCTCGCTCTCATTGGGGTAAATGTCAGTGGAATTGTGCGCTTTCGGGCAATAATCAGCGTCAGGCATCCCAGCATCGGGATATGTTTATTCAACTTCCCTTTGTTTATTCGCCATGGCGTAACGTGAAAATGGGTCTGATGGATAACCTCATAGTTCAATAGCCCCAGCCAGTCCGTAATACGCATTTGAGTAAACATACGGCTGCAATAAGGGTGTTTCTTATTGAGTTTGGGGATCAGTTTGCCAAGGCCAACCAGACTGATCGGATTAAACGTGCTCAATATTAGCCAACCATCGTCGATCAAGACGCGATCAACCTCCCGCAGAATACGATGAGGGTCCGATGAATAAGACAGCGTTTGAGCGAGCAGGCAAGCATCGATCGACTTTTCAGAGAAAGGTAATTGATGAGCATCTGCAATAACCTGAAGATTATCACCGTGTGGAGCAACATTAACCTGATGCGAAATCGCGCACTCTGTTATGTGGATTTCCGCGCTCAGCGCCCCTACCTTGATAAGATGAAAACCAAAGAGTTTTGGCCACCATGGCAGCAAGGCCTGTTCAAGCGACTCGCGATAAAATTGCCCACAGGTGATATCATCCCATGAATCAGGTGCAACAATGGTCTGAGGGATTTGTGCCGATTTCATCTTCTGTTCTCGTCCTCAGGCTACTAGCAAAAAGAGGTGATGAATGAATCTTATCAGTATCCCTGCACTTCAGGACAACTACATTTGGTTATTAAGCAATAAAGAAAACCGCTGTGTGATCGTCGATCCCGGTGAGGCAACTCCGGTGCTGAATACGCTCGATCAACACTCACTTTTCCCCGAAGCAATTTTGCTCACTCACCACCATAATGATCATGTCGGAGGCGTCAGTGAACTCCTCAAGCATTACCCCAATCTGCCTGTTTTTGGCCCAAAAGAAACCGCAAAGTGCGGCGCAACCTACCTGGTAGAGGAAGGAAATACCGTCTCTTTGTTAAATTCGGAATTTTCTGTAATTGAGGTACCAGGACACACATCTGGTCATATTGCTTACTACAGTGCGCCATTTTTGTTCTGTGGCGACACCCTATTTTCAGCGGGATGCGGTCGTATTTTTGAAGGCACACCGCGACAACTGCATGAATCAATTCAGAAAATAGCAAAGCTTCCTGATGATACGGTAGTGTGTTGCGCTCATGAATATACCCTCTCAAACTTAAAATTTTCTAATACTATTTGGCCTGAAGATCCAGAAATTGAATCTTATCTCCATAAAATCAGTCAGATACGAGAAAAATCACAGTCTAGTTTGCCTACATTGCTGGGTCTGGAGAGGAAAATTAACCTATTTCTTCGCTGCCATGAAATTGATTTAAAAAGGAAATTATCAAAAGAACCTGAAAATATAGAGAATTGGCAAGTTTTTGAGATGCTACGTAGCAAGAAAGACTGCTTTTGAAGGTTTAGGTTGTGCTATTCCTCTAACCAAAGTATCCTTGCTCGTCTTTTAAGCAACTATTGACCAACATATGAAGGCTAAAGCGATGATTATCGCCTCAGTCTTGCTGGCGGGTTGTCAGGTCTCACCACATGACACCTCGCAACCCAAACAGCATGCACAGAGTTTGTCTTCGGCAAGTCAAAGTGAAGCAGGAAAGTACACAGATGGTCGAGAGGCCTCTGCGCGATGGCTAGATGACGATAGCCTCACGCAGCGAGATCTGTGGAACTTCATTGGCGACGAGCTGAAGATGGAGGTTCCGGAAAACGCCCGGATCCGCGAACAAAAAATGCGTTATTTGAAGAATAAGAGCTATCTCCACGATGTAACATTACGGGCAGAGCCGTACATGTACTGGATAGTCGAGCAGATTAAGCAACGTAAAATGCCGATGGAACTGGTACTGCTACCCATAGTGGAGAGCGCTTTTGATCCAAGTGCCACATCATCCGCCAATGCCGCTGGGCTATGGCAGATTATCCCTGGCACAGGACGTAATTATGGTTTGAAACAGAACCAGTGGTACGACGGACGTCGCGATGTGATCGCGTCTACAACGGCTGCGTTGGATATGATGCAACGGCTTAACACAATGTTTGATGGCGACTGGTTATTGACCGTTGCTGCATATAACAGTGGTGAAGGCCGCGTCATGCAGGCGATGAAGGCGAATAAAGCGAAAGGGAAATCAACCAGCTTCTGGGCACTGGCGTTACCGCGTGAAACGTCAATCTATGTCCCCAAAATGCTGGCCTTGAGCGATATTCTTAAAAACAGCAAGAAGTATGGCGTAAGTCTACCGCAGCCCAATGAAAGCCGCGCATTAGCAAAGGTTGAACTGGGTCAGCAGATAGAATTAACACAAGCGGCTGAGATGGCTGGACTGTCGTTGAATAAGCTGAAGAGCTATAACTCGGGCTATAAACGTAATGTTACCGCTCCAAATGGGCCACATTACATCATGGTTCCTAAAGCTCACGTTGAGCAGTTGAAAGATTCACTGGCTGATGGTGACATCGCAGCGATTCAACCGACACGCTTAGCGGAAACACAGCCAACGCCAGCATCACAGCAGTATAAGGTGCGCTCAGGTGATACCTTATCAGCCATCGCGGCACGGCTTAATGTCAGCACGAAAGATTTGCAGAGTTGGAACAATCTGCGTAGCGCTGGTGCGCTCAAGGTTGGTCAAACATTGCAAGTTGCCAAAGCGTCAGGCAATAGCAGCTCTATCACCTATCAAGTTCGGAAGGGTGATTCGCTGGCAAGCATTGCTAAACGCCACGGCGTAAATATTGCTGATGTGATGCGCTGGAATACGGTTATCAACAAGAATGCCAACATCCAGCCAGGCGATCGTCTGACGCTTTATGTTAGCAGCAACATAAAACCTGATTCTTAACGTCATATCAGAATCAGTAATGAGAAACAGCCCTCCTACAGATGTAGAGGGCTGTTTTTTTATAGCGATTAACTCAGGCTAAATTCAACGAGTAGTGGGTTATGGTCTGAGGCCTGAGTCACCAATACAGAAGACTGGTTAACGGTCAGCTCACGGTAAAAGACGAAATCGAGCGGTCGACCAAACGCCTTACGCCGTTGGTCATCAACGAAATGTACCTCCTGCAACCCCATCCTTACCGCAAACCGATTAAGTGCGTTGATACGCTGCTGGCTCCATGCATTGAAATCTCCAGCCATGATAGCTGGCCCCTGATGATGTACGAGTTGTTCTCCAATCGCAGCCAGCTGCTTGGTATAAACCTCAACACCAAAACTAAAGTTAACCGCATGGATATTGATAACCATCAGCCTCTGGCCATTCTGAAGCGCATAGACCGTTACCAAAGAGGACTTAGCCAAACGCAGTAAAGGCTCCCTTTCACGTAAAGGGCAACAGTATACTGGCTGGGCTGCTGATAGCGTCATTACACCGGATGGATGTTGCGGGAGGATAATGGCGGGGACCTGATCGGCTGAGAGATAGTTGGTGGTTGCAAAACGGATGAGCTCTGGCGTACTTTGCGCTTCCTGCAACAGGACTAGCTGGGTACCTTTACCGAAATTTTGCAACACGGAAAGCCAGTTCATTCGTTGCTGCTTAAAAATATTCCACACCATTACGCGTAAAACATCCCCCTCCAGCAACAATGAGCCTGTCGGTAGCACTTGCCCCGGATAATGCATTTCCCCGGGAGGAAAGATACGTTCAGCTGGTTGGCCAGCAACATACCTCATTGCATAGGTTCTTTTCCGCACGCCTAATCCACTATCAGTTTCAATACTCTAAATACCCTATCAAAAAAGAGCACTCTTTTGTTATAAGAATTTTATCGCAGACTTGCAATGTACGCTCGGCGATAGGATAGGATAGGAAAAAAATGAAATGATCGGCAAAAACAAAGAAGAAGAGAAGGAAGAGGAAGAGACGGATTCATCTAAAAAATTCTAATATTCAAATATGCAAAAAGCCCTAAGCGTTAGCTTAGGGCTTTTTGCATAATAAGTGGCGGAACGGACGGGGCTCGAACCCGCGACCCCCTGCGTGACAGGCAGGTATTCTAACCAACTGAACTACCGCTCCACCGAATTTCTCTACAACCACCAGATCGCTCCGGCTTACTGCTTAATTTGATGCCTGGCAGTTCCCTACTCTCACATGGGGAAGCCCCACACTACCATCGGCGCTACGGCGTTTCACTTCTGAGTTCGGCATGGGGTCAGGTGGGACCACCGCGCTATCGCCGCCAGGCAAATTCTGTTTCATTCCAACCGTTATACGTTGCTTACGCGCTCGCACAACCATCAGAACCAATCTTTGAACAAGCTGAGTATTGTTTTTTGAGTCGTCTCAAAACACCTTCGGTGTTGTAAGGTTAAGCCTCTCGGGTCATTAGTACTGGTTAGCTCAACGTATCGCTACGCTTACACACCCAGCCTATCTACGTCGTCGTCTTCAACGGCCCTTCAGGGGCATCTAGTGCCCAGGGAAGACTCATCTCGAGGCAAGTTTCCCGCTTAGATGCTTTCAGCGGTTATCTCTTCCGCACTTAGCTACCGGGCAATGCAATTGGCATCACAACCCGAACACCAGTGGTGCGTTCACTCCGGTCCTCTCGTACTAGGAGCAACCCCTCTCAATCTTCCAACGCCCACGGCAGATAGGGACCGAACTGTCTCACGACGTTCTAAACCCAGCTCGCGTACCACTTTAAATGGCGAACAGCCATACCCTTGGGACCTACTTCAGCCCCAGGATGTGATGAGCCGACATCGAGGTGCCAAACACCGCCGTCGATATGAACTCTTGGGCGGTATCAGCCTGTTATCCCCGGAGTACCTTTTATCCGTTGAGCGATGGCCCTTCCATTCAGAACCACCGGATCACTAAGACCTGCTTTCGCACCTGCTCGAGCTGTCACTCTCGCAGTCAAGCTAGCTTATGCCTTTGCACTAACCTCCTGATGTCCGACCAGGATTAGCTAACCTTCGTGCTCCTCCGTTACGCTTTGGGAGGAGACCGCCCCAGTCAAACTACCCACCAGACACTGTCCGCAACCCGGATCACGGGCCCACGTTAGAACATCAAACATTAAAGGGTGGTATTTCAAGGTTGGCTCCACGCAGACTGGCGTCCACGCTTCAAAGCCTCCCACCTATCCTACACATCAAGGCTCAAGGTTCAGTGTCAAGCTATAGTAAAGGTTCACGGGGTCTTTCCGTCTTGCCGCGGGTACACTGCATCTTCACAGCGAGTTCAATTTCACTGAGTCTCGGGTGGAGACAGCCTGGCCATCATTACGCCATTCGTGCAGGTCGGAACTTACCCGACAAGGAATTTCGCTACCTTAGGACCGTTATAGTTACGGCCGCCGTTTACCGGGGCTTCGATCAAGAGCTTCGCCTTGCGGCTGACCCCATCAATTAACCTTCCGGCACCGGGCAGGCGTCACACCGTATACGTCCACTTTCGTGTTTGCACAGTGCTGTGTTTTTATTAAACAGTTGCAGCCAGCTGGTATCTTCGACTGATTTCAGCTCCGTGAGCAAGTCACTTCACCTACCATCAGCGTGCCTTCTCCCGAAGTTACGGCACCATTTTGCCTAGTTCCTTCACCCGAGTTCTCTCAAGCGCCTGAGTATTCTCTACCTGACCACCTGTGTCGGTTTGGGGTACGATTTGATGTTACCTGGAGCTTAGAGGCTTTTCCTGGAAGCGTAGCATTGGTTACTTCATCACCGTAGTGACTCGTCATCACGCCTCAGTGTTAATGACGACCCGGATTTACCAAAGTCATCCACCTTCACGCTTAAACCGGGACAACCGTCGCCCGGATAACCTAGCTTTCTCCGTCCCCCCTTCGCAGTAACACCGAGTACAGGAATATTAACCTGTTTCCCATCGACTACGCTTTTCAGCCTCGCCTTAGGGGTCGACTCACCCTGCCCCGATTAACGTTGGACAGGAACCCTTGGTCTTCCGGCGTGCGGGTTTTTCACCCGCATTATCGTTACTTATGTCAGCATTCGCACTTCTGATACCTCCAGCAGCCCTCACAGGCCACCTTCGACGGCTTACAGAACGCTCCCCTACCCAACAACACCTAAGTGTCGCTGCCGCAGCTTCGGTGCATGGTTTAGCCCCGTTACATCTTCCGCGCAGGCCGACTCGACCAGTGAGCTATTACGCTTTCTTTAAATGATGGCTGCTTCTAAGCCAACATCCTGGCTGTCTGTGCCTTCCCACATCGTTTCCCACTTAACCATGACTTTGGGACCTTAGCTGGCGGTCTGGGTTGTTTCCCTCTTCACGACGAACGTTAGCACCCGCCGTGTGTCTCCCGTGATAACATTCTTCGGTATTCGTAGTTTGCATCGGGTTGGTAAGTCGGGATGACCCCCTAGCCGAAACAGTGCTCTACCCCGAAGATGAATTCACGAGGCGCTACCTAAATAGCTTTCGGGAGAACCAGCTATCTCCCGGTTTGATTGGCCTTTCACCCCCAGCCACAAGTCATCCGCTAATTTTTCAACATTAGTCGGTTCGGTCCTCCAGTTAGTGTTACCCAACCTTCAACCTGCCCATGGCTAGATCACCGGGTTTCGGGTCTATACCCTGCAACTTAACGCCCAGTTAAGACTCGGTTTCCCTACGGCTCCCCTATACGGTTAACCTTGCTACAGAATATAAGTCGCTGACCCATTATACAAAAGGTACGCAGTCACCCTGATTAATCAAGGCTCCCACTGCTTGTACGTACACGGTTTCAGGTTCTATTTCACTCCCCTCGCCGGGGTTCTTTTCGCCTTTCCCTCACGGTACTGGTTCACTATCGGTCAGTCAGGAGTATTTAGCCTTGGAGGATGGTCCCCCATATTCAGACAGGATGTCACGTGTCCCGCCCTACTCATCGAACTCACAATCTGTGCATTTTTGTGTACGGGACTATCACCCTTTACTGTGCGACTTTCCAGACGCTTCCACTAACACACAAACTGATTCAGGTTCTGGGCTCCTCCCCGTTCGCTCGCCGCTACTAGGGGAATCTCGGTTGATTTCTTTTCCTCGGGGTACTGAGATGTTTCAGTTCCCCCGGTTCGCCTCATTACGCTATGTATTCACATAATGATAGTGTGTCGAAACACACTGGGTTTCCCCATTCGGGTATCGTCGGGTATAACGCTTCATATCAGCTTACCGACGCTTATCGCAGATTAGCACGCCCTTCATCGCCTCTGACTGCCTAGGCATCCACCGTGTACGCTTAGTCGCTTAACCTCACAACCCGAAGGTGTCTTTGATAAATCAAAGTCACTGTCGTGCTGCGATTATTTGAGAGACTCATTGACACACTGATACACCATTCATACCCGCAGGTATCAATGCATGTTCAGCTGTCATGTTTCAATTTTCAGCTTGTTCCAGATTGTTAAAGAGCAATATCGTAAACATGACTCCGAAGAATCATCTTTAAGATATTCGTGATAATGTCTTTCACTCATTATCGGATTGGCGTCCCCAAGGGGATTCGAACCCCTGTTACAGCCGTGAAAGGGCAGTGTCCTAGGCCTCTAGACGATGGGGACACGAAAAATCCGTACCGGATCATAAACCCGGCACTTTCGCGTCAGCATGAGTCTACACTCATGACATCAACAGGTGCGCTTGCTCAGTATTTTCATCAGACAATCTGTGTGAGCACTTCACTTAACACACATCTTTTTGGTAAGGAGGTGATCCAACCGCAGGTTCCCCTACGGTTACCTTGTTACGACTTCACCCCAGTCATGAATCACAAAGTGGTAAGCGCCCTCCCGAAGGTTAAGCTACCTACTTCTTTTGCAACCCACTCCCATGGTGTGACGGGCGGTGTGTACAAGGCCCGGGAACGTATTCACCGTAGCATTCTGATCTACGATTACTAGCGATTCCGACTTCATGGAGTCGAGTTGCAGACTCCAATCCGGACTACGACGTACTTTATGAGGTCCGCTTACTCTCGCGAGGTCGCTTCTCTTTGTATACGCCATTGTAGCACGTGTGTAGCCCTACTCGTAAGGGCCATGATGACTTGACGTCATCCCCACCTTCCTCCGGTTTATCACCGGCAGTCTCCTTTGAGTTCCCGACCGAATCGCTGGCAACAAAGGATAAGGGTTGCGCTCGTTGCGGGACTTAACCCAACATTTCACAACACGAGCTGACGACAGCCATGCAGCACCTGTCTCACAGTTCCCGAAGGCACTAAGGTATCTCTACCGAATTCTGTGGATGTCAAGAGTAGGTAAGGTTCTTCGCGTTGCATCGAATTAAACCACATGCTCCACCGCTTGTGCGGGCCCCCGTCAATTCATTTGAGTTTTAACCTTGCGGCCGTACTCCCCAGGCGGTCGACTTAACGCGTTAGCTCCGGAAGCCACGCCTCAAGGGCACAACCTCCAAGTCGACATCGTTTACAGCGTGGACTACCAGGGTATCTAATCCTGTTTGCTCCCCACGCTTTCGCACCTGAGCGTCAGTCTTTGTCCAGGGGGCCGCCTTCGCCACCGGTATTCCTCCAGATCTCTACGCATTTCACCGCTACACCTGGAATTCTACCCCCCTCTACAAGACTCTAGCCTGTCAGTTTTGAATGCAGTTCCCAGGTTAAGCCCGGGGATTTCACATCCAACTTAACAGACCGCCTGCGTGCGCTTTACGCCCAGTCATTCCGATTAACGCTTGCACCCTCCGTATTACCGCGGCTGCTGGCACGGAGTTAGCCGGTGCTTCTTCTGCGGGTAACGTCAATCGACAAGGTTATTAACCTTATCGCCTTCCTCCCCGCTGAAAGTGCTTTACAACCCGAAGGCCTTCTTCACACACGCGGCATGGCTGCATCAGGCTTGCGCCCATTGTGCAATATTCCCCACTGCTGCCTCCCGTAGGAGTCTGGACCGTGTCTCAGTTCCAGTGTGGCTGGTCATCCTCTCAGACCAGCTAGGGATCGTCGCCTAGGTGAGCCATTACCTCACCTACTAGCTAATCCCATCTGGGCACATCTGATGGCGAGAGGCCCGAAGGTCCCCCTCTTTGCTCTTGCGAGGTTATGCGGTATTAGCTACCGTTTCCAGTAGTTATCCCCCTCCATCAGGCAGTTTCCCAGACATTACTCACCCGTCCGCCGCTCGTCACCCAGAGAGCAAGCTCTCCTGTGCTACCGCTCGACTTGCATGTGTTAGGCCTGCCGCCAGCGTTCAATCTGAGCCATGATCAAACTCTTCAATTTAAGATTTGTTTGATTTGCTTCTACTCGAGAAGCGATGCTCAAAGAATTAGTAACTGTTCATTCGTAATGAATTTTACTGTTGTTCACTCTTCAAGACTTTTTATATCGTTAAGATACGGTCTTGTGAGTGCCCACACAGATTGTCTGATTATATTGTTAAAGAGCAGTGCCACTTCATCGGTGGCGCGGGCTGCATATACTATGCTTTTCCGCTGTGAAGTCAAGTCATTACTGACTGCTTCGTTGAATCTTTTTGCTGTCACCACAACCGCGTGTCGCTGTTGCCGTGTCAGTGGATGCGCATTATAGGGACTTCTCGCACGCTGACAAGCGCTAAATGCAAATTATTTCCCAACCGTTCAAAAACAAGACAACAAACAGCACTTGGAACACTTAATATACAAAAAATGGATATAACCTGAGCTTAATATGTAAAAACGGGGCATCCATAAACGAATGCCCCGTTGCCCGCTTACCATTTCACTCACATTATTCTTGTCGTGCGACTATCTGTTCGCCTTCAACATCTAATGTGATCGGTTTACCAGGTATCAATTTCCCCCCTAGCATCTGCTGAGCGAGTGGGTTTTCTATCAATTGCTGTATCGCTCTTTTAAGCGGACGCGCACCATAGACAGGATCAAACCCGACTTCCCCGAGCATATCTAAAGCTGCATCCGCGATCGTGACACTATATCCACGCTCTTCAAGACGCTTATACAGTCTCTGGAGCTGAATTTGTGCGATCGACGTAATATGCGCCCTTCCCAGTGGGTGGAATACCACGACTTCATCGATACGGTTAATAAACTCAGGACGGAAGCTGTGGCTAACGACATCCAGCACCATATCCCTCATTTCGGTATAGCTGCGCTCACCAAAACGTTCCTGAATAAGGTCAGATCCCAAATTGGACGTCATGATGACCACCGTATTACGGAAGTCGACCGTTCTGCCCTGCCCATCAGTAAGGCGGCCATCATCTAATACCTGAAGTAGGATATTGAATACATCAGGGTGTGCCTTTTCGATCTCATCCAGCAAAATGACCGAATAAGGACGACGACGCACTGCTTCCGTTAAATAGCCCCCTTCTTCGTAACCGACATATCCGGGAGGCGCACCGACCAAACGTGAAACCGAGTGTTTCTCCATAAACTCAGACATATCGATACGCACCATGGCGTCGTCACTGTCGAAGAGGAAAGTCGCCAGCGTTTTGCAGAGTTCCGTTTTCCCAACGCCCGTTGGCCCAAGGAACAGGAACGAGCCAATAGGACGATTCGGGTCAGATAGCCCAGCCCGACTACGACGGATAGAATTCGCTACCGCTTCAACGGCTTCGTTCTGCCCAATCACACGCTGATGCAGTTCATCTTCCATGCGTAATAATTTTTCTTTCTCGCTTTCCAACATGCGAGAAACAGGAATCCCAGTCCAACGCGCCAGCACATCAGCAATTTCAACATCCGTTACTCGATTACGCAGCAAATGCATCGTTTTCCCTTCCTGCTGCGTTGCTGCTGCCAGTTGTTTCTCCAGTTCAGGGATTTTGCCGTATTGCAGCTCAGACATTATTCCCAGATCGCCCTGACGGCGAGCCTGTTCCAGCGCAATTTTTGCCTGCTCTAAAGACGCTTTAATATTCTGCGTTCCCGTGAGTGATGCTTTTTCTGCTTTCCACTCTTCTTCTTGTTGGGAATATTCACGCTCTTTTTGGTCAAGTTCCGCACTCAGCAATTCAAGCCGCTTTTGGCTGGCTTCATCAGATTCTTTTTTCAGCGCCTGTTGCTCCAGCTTTAACTGGATGATTCGGCGTTCCAGCCGATCAAGCGGCTCTGGTTTCGAATCAATCTGAATACGAATACTGGATGCCGCCTCATCAATCAGGTCAATCGCTTTATCCGGCAACTGACGATCCGCGATATAACGATGAGATAACATGGCCGCTGCAACAATCGCCGGGTCAGTAATTTGTACATGATGGTGCAATTCATAGCGCTCTTTCAGCCCGCGCAGAATCGCAATCGTGTCTTCAACGGTCGGTTCAGCGACAAACACTTTCTGGAAACGACGCTCAAGGGCCGCGTCTTTTTCAATATATTGCCGATACTCATTGAGCGTTGTTGCCCCAACGCAATGCAACTCACCACGAGCCAGCGCGGGTTTTAGCATATTGCCGGCATCCATCGCGCCATCGGCTTTACCTGCCCCCACCATCGTATGGAGTTCATCAATAAACAGAATGACGTTGCCTTCCTGCTTAGACAGATCGTTGAGCACACCTTTCAAACGTTCTTCAAACTCACCACGATATTTCGCCCCCGCCACCAGCGCGCCCATATCCAGTGAAAGTACTCGCTTGTTTTTCAGGCCTTCAGGCACTTCACCATTAACGATACGCTGGGCTAACCCTTCCACTATCGCGGTTTTACCCACGCCGGGCTCACCAATTAATACTGGGTTATTTTTGGTTCGACGCTGTAGGACCTGAATAGTACGGCGAATTTCTTCATCACGTCCGATCACCGGATCGAGCTTGCCTTGCTCCGCTCGCTCCGTGAGGTCAATAGTGAATTTTTTTAATGCCTGGCGCTGATCTTCAGCCCCTTGATCGTTCACTTGCTCCCCTCCTCTCACTTGATCGATAGCATTTGTTACACCTTGCTGCGTAACACCCGCCTTTTTCAAAATATCCCCCAGCGTGCCACGAGACTCCAGCGCAGCAAGCGCGAAAAGCTCCGAAGAGATAAAGGTATCGCCACGCTTTTGCGCCAGCTTGTCGCACATATTCAATACGCGGACTAACTCGTTCGAGGGTTGAACATCACCATCAGTGCCTTCAACCTGAGGCAAACGCGCGATTGCCTGGTCGATTTCGGTTTTCAGGTGATTAAGATTGGCTCCGGCAACAGTCAGAAGTGGACCAACAGTTCCACCATCCTGATGAAGCAAGGCGCTCATCAAGTGAAGTGGTTCAATAAACTGGTGATCGCGCCCAAGGGCAAGAGACTGGGCATCAGCAAGAGCAAGTTGGAATTTGTTGGTAAGACGATCCAGACGCATAACACCTCCCATACACTGGTCAAAATTGCTACTGGAGATTAAATGAGGTCATCCCTCAAAAATTTCAAGGTTATTTTGCCAGTCGTGACAGGATTTAAATGTTACTTGTCTTGGATCGTCTTAATTCAATAGGTTATATCAGCCAGATTAAACTTGCCATACGGCCAGTCACGCCATCACGCCGATAAGAGAAAAATTTGTGAGGCTCGCTCACAGTACAGGCATTTCCACCAAAAATTTGCGTTACCCCTGCGGCACGTAAACGCAGACGTGCCAGTTGGTAGATATCGGCAAAAAATTTGTTTCCTTCAGGCCGAAATGCAGAGGCCGCCGCCGCATCATGCTGAATAAATGCGTCCCTAACCTCAGGGCCGACCTCAAAGGCATCAGGCCCGATAGCGGGTCCCAACCACGCCATAATTTGCGCGGGTGGCGCACGGAAACAGGCTAACGTTTCTTCCAATACCCCGAGTGCAATCCCCGCCAACCAGCATGCGCGGCAGCGACTTCGTCACCGTTGATTGCACAAAAAAGCACGGGCAAACAGTCAGCCGTCATCACCGCACAGACTTTTCCTTTCTTATCTGTATAAGTGGCATCACCGCAAACAGACGTTGGGGACACCTCACCAATACGAATCACATCGGTGCCATGAACCTGTTCTAGCCAATGCGGCATAGTAGGAAGACCAGCCAGCTCCACCAGCGTTTGCCGATTTTCGGTAACGTGCGCAGGCTCATCGCCCACATGATTCCCCACATTTAGCGAATCATAAGGTGCACGACTACACCCGCCAATACGCGTCGTACTACAAGATTTCACACTTTCTGGCAAAGGCCAGTCGGGGTATATCAGCATAGTCCGTCACCTCTATAAATCGGCACTTATCGTATTGAATACATTACCAGTCGAGCTGATCCTTAAACGCTTCGGTATCAGCTTTCAGTGCTTCAATCAGATCGACCATATCCTGTGGTAATTCCGCATGCCATTCCATGTGAATGCCAGTAATAGGATGGTAGAAACGCAACATGGTGGCATGCAGCGCTTGACGATCGAACCCACGCAGCATCTCAATAAAATCCTCCGAAGCGCCTTTTGGCGGGCGAGGACGACCACCGTATAGCTGATCGCCAACCAGAGGATGATTAATATGTGCCATATGCACACGAATCTGATGGGTGCGCCCCGTCTCCAGACGCAACCGCAAACGGGTATGCGCTCGGAAATGTTCCATAATGCGATAATGTGTCACGGCAGGCTTACCCATTGGGTGCACGGCCATATGAGTACGCTTGGTTGAGTGACGAGCGATAGGCTGCTCGACCATGCCACCCGCAGTCATCGAACCAATCGCAACGGCTTCATATTCACGAGTAATTTCACGCGCTTGTAGCGCCTCAACTAAACGCGTCTGTGCGGGTACGGTTTTCGCGACCACCATAAGCCCTGTCGTATCTTTATCGAGTCGGTGCACAATCCCGGCACGGGGCACATCGGCAATCTCAGGGTAATGATGTAACAAGGCATTCAATACCGTGCCATCTGGGTTACCCGCACCGGGGTGAACCACCAGATCTCTGGGTTTATTGATGACCAGGATATCCTGATCTTCGTACACGATATCCAGTTTGATATCCTGTGCTTCCCAGCGTGCTTCTTCTTCAATCAATGCATCAATGGCTACCGATTCGCCGCCAAGTACTTTCTCTTTTGGCTTATTGATGACATTGCCGTTAATCTGTACTCGATTCTCAAGAATCCACTCTTTTATGCGGGATCGTGAATAATCAGGGAACAATTCGGCCAAAGCCTGATCTAAACGTTGTCCGAGTTGAGATTCGGCCACCGTTGCGGTGAGTTGTACTTGTTGTGCCATATTATGCAGCTTCTTCGTTAACGTTGGGTTTTGACGGCGACGCCGTTTAAAATAATGTACTATTGTAGCTGGTCTAAATCGGGAGCTTAACGGACAGCCTCCCGGAATAACATTCTGAGGATAATCAAAACGTCATGACGCGTATGAAATATCTGGTGGCTGCCGCCACGTTGAGCCTGGCGCTGGCTGGTTGCTCCAGCAATTCCAAAGATGCGGTTCCTGATAGTCCGCCATCTGAAATCTATGCCAATGCTCAACAAAAACTGCAGGACGGCAACTTTAAAGCAGCCATCACGCAGTTGGAAGCACTGGATAACCGGTATCCCTTTGGCCCCTACTCGCAGCAAGTACAGTTGGATTTGATCTACGCTTATTACAAATCCGCCGAGCTGCCATTGGCCCAAGCTTCTATTGACCGCTTCCTGCGACTCAACCCGACCCATCCAAACGTGGATTATGTCCTGTACATGCGCGGCCTGACCGACATGGCGCTGGATGATAGTGCGTTACAAGGCTTCTTCGGCGTTGATCGTTCCGATCGCGATCCGCAGTATGCCCGTACCGCATTTCGGGATTTCAGCAAGCTCATTCAGGGATATCCGAACAGCCAATACGCCACCGACGCAAACAAGCGTTTGGTTTACCTCAAAGAGCGTCTGGCCAAGTATGAACTTTCTGTCGCGCAATACTACACGAAACGCGGCGCTTATGTGGCAGTAGTTAATCGCGTTGAGCAAATGCTGCGTGATTACCCAGATACCCAGGCAACAAAAAATGCCCTGCCGTTGATGGAAAATGCTTATCGCGAACTGCAACTGGCCGCACAGGCGGACAAAGTCGCAAAAGTCATCGCGGCGAACCCAGCATAAACGACAAGTGACACACAGTAATAAGACGGCAGCTTCGGTTGCCGTTTTTTATGGTTCGATCGGTTGGCTATGCATAGATGAGCAGAAAAAACAGGTTGGCGGGAGTCAACAACAGTGCGGTAGCGTCAATACATCCTATCAATAATGGCACAGGCCAGATGCCCCCTCAAGTACTTCCCTCCTATTCCCAATGATGCTTCACAAATCGCATTTTCTTGACAAAAAGTGACGAAAAAAAGCGATCAACATCACGCTTTTTGTCACAACTCACTGTATGCTGAAATTATCCAAGACGGACATAGGCAGAGAGGTAAGTTTATATGACTATTAATATTACCAGTAAGCAAATGGATATCACCCCCGCAATTCGTCAACATGTCGAAGACCGTCTTTCTAAGCTGGATAAGTGGCAAACCCAGCTGATTAACCCGCATATTATTTTGTCAAAAGAACCACAGGGTTTTGTAGCAGATGCCACTATCAGTACGCCAAACGGCCCGCTGGTTGCCAGCGCCAAACATGACGATATGTATTCCGCCATCAACGAGCTAATTGCCAAGTTGGAACGCCAGTTGGACAAACTCCAACATAAAGGTGAAGCCAGACGTGCGGTAGCGGGCGTCAAAGAAGCCAATCTACAGCCGACGCAAGAAGAGTAACTCGCCCTCTTTACCTCAATATAACGCGCCTGAGGGCGCGTTTTTGCATTCCAGGCGTCGTAATCCACGTCCTAAAAGATCCAAGGCGATACCTCGTTTAACATTGCGCTCGGCGATTTTGTATTGACAGGATGAAAAGCCAACAGTTACCTTACCTACTCAGAATCTAGATATCTTCATGACTAACCGAGTAAACATGATAAATAAACTGTTCTTCTTCGTATTCTTTTTCACCTTCCCCTGATTTGGGAGGCGATTCGTCGTAAGAGCAAGAATACGAAGACGAACAAAAAAGCCTCCTGACCAGGAGGCTTTTTTTATATAAGAACATAAGACAGGTAACAGCATCATGACAGACAACCCATTACTGGCACTGCGAGAACGCATCAGCGCATTGGATCTGCAATTAATTGAATTGTTGGCACAAAGACGAGAACTCGCGCTGGACGTTGCCCGCAGCAAATTGCATTCGCATCGCCCAATTCGTGACAAAGAGCGTGAGCGTGATTTACTGGACAAACTGACCGCCGCTGGGAAAAAGCATCATCTTGATGGTCACTACATTACCCGCTTATTTCAGCTCATCATTGAAGATTCGGTACTGACGCAGCAAGCACTCTTGCAGCATCACCTCAACCAAACAACGTCACACTCTGCACGTATTGCGTTTCTCGGTCCGAAAGGATCTTATTCCCATCTCGCCGCTCGCCAATATGCCGCACGGCACTTCGAGCAGTTTGTTGAGTGTGGTTGCCTGAAATTTCAAGATATCTTCAACATGGTGGAAACAGGGCAAGCGGACTATGCTGTTCTGCCGATTGAAAACACCAGCTCCGGCTCGATCAATGACGTCTACGATCTGCTGCAACACACGGCTTTATCCATCGTCGGCGAATTAACCAATCCGATCAATCACTGCGTTTTAGTTGCCACCGATACGTCATTGGAACAGATCGAAACAGTTTACAGCCACCCACAACCGTTCCAGCAGTGCAGCCATTTCATTAACCGCTTTCCACACTGGAAGATTGAATATTGTGAGAGCACGGCCGCGGCGATGGAAAAAGTAGCCGCACTCAACTCACCGAAGGCAGCAGCACTCGGCAGCGAAGCCGGTGGTCAGCTTTATCAGCTACAGATGCTGGAACACGATCTGGCAAATCAGTCACAAAACATTACTCGCTTTATTGTATTAGCACGCAAGCCAATTGACGTGACGGAACAAGTGCCGGCAAAAACCACGCTAATTATGGCAACCGGCCAACAGTCAGGTGCGCTGGTAGAAGCGCTGTTGGTATTGCGTGATAACGGCATTGTAATGACCAAGCTGGAATCCAGACCGATCAACGGTAATCCGTGGGAAGAGATGTTCTATCTGGACGTACAGGCCAACCTGCGCAGCGATGCCATGCAGAAAGCGCTAAAAGGATTATCCCCCATCACCCGCTCGTTAAAAGTGTTGGGCTGCTACCCGAGTGAAAACGTCGTACCCGTCGAGGTTAACGAATAATTGAAAAAGCCATCCTGGTATTCCCGGGATGGCTTCTTAAACACAACCAAGATAGCGAACGTACTTATTGACGAATATCGTTTGCCTGACGCAAAAGCACCCGGCTCTCCGCCTGAAAGCGTTTGGCATAGTCGCCAAACCAGTGTTCGACTTTCTTAAAGCGGTTAATAAATTCGGCTTTATCCGTTTGCTCCAGTAACTCAATCGCTTCGCCAAAACGTTGGTAGTAACGCTTAATCAACGCCAGATTATCCGCTGAAGACATAATAATGTCGGCATAAAGCTGCGGATCCTGCGCAAACAGCCGTCCAACCATGATCAATTCCAGACGATAGATTGGCGATGACAGCGCTAATAGCTGTTCAAGCTGCACGTTCTCTTCCGCTAAATGCAGACCATAGGCGAATGTCGCAAAGTGACGCAGCGCCTGAATGAACATCATGTTCTGATCGTGTTCGACTGCACTGATACGATGCAGGCGCGCGCCCCACACCTGAATCTGTTCCAGTAACCACTGGTAAGCTTCCGGCTGCCGACCGTCACAATAGACGACAACCTGCTTGGCAAGGCTACCGCTGTCTGGCCCAAACATAGGGTGTAACCCAAGTACCGGGCCACTATGCACCGCCAGCATCGCCTGAAGCGGGCCATTTTTTACTGATGCCAAATCAACCAAAATACAGTCATCAGGTAAAACAGGCAGACGGGCAATAACCTGTTCAGTCACGTGAATCGGCACGCTAACAATCACCATACCGGCATCAGACAGCAGTTCATCAGCACGCGGCCAATCATCTTGCTCCAGGATCCTCACCTGATAGCCCGACAGCGTCAGCATTTTCTCAAACAGGTTGCCCATTTGACCGCGGCCACCGATGATAACGACCGGGCGCAACTGCGGGCACAGCGTTTTAAAGCCTTTGTCGTTTTCACTGGTATAGGATTCGCGCATGGTGCGCCGCAGGATATCCTCAATGAGATCCGGCGGAACCCCCATCGACTCCGCTTCTTTACGACGTGAGCTGAGCATGGCCGCTTCACGATCGGGCGCATAAATGGGCAAACCATAGCGGCTTTTCACTTCACCCACTTCTGCCACCAAACGCAACCGACGTGATAACAGCGCGACAAGCTCCTTATCAACCTCATCTATCTGATCACGCAATACGGTCAGTTCAGCTACCATCTTTTGTTACTCTCCTGAATGTTTCACACGTGCAGCGCTCAGATCTTGATGAACGGAACGCAGCAACGTCTCTGTACTTTCCCAACTGATACAGGCATCCGTGACCGATACACCGTAGCGCATATCTGAACGCGGCTGTTCTGAAGACTGGCTCCCCTCGTTAAGGTGGCTTTCCAGCATCAAACCTATAATGGAACGATTTCCCGCCTTGATTTGTTCAATCGCAGATTCAACAACAAGTGGCTGACGGCGGTAGTCTTTATTCGAATTACCGTGACTACAATCTATCATCAGCGCAGGTCTCAGTCCCGCTTCCTGCATCTGTTTTTCACATTCAGCGACATCTTGCGCACTGTAGTTTGGTTTTTTACCGCCGCGCAGAATCACATGACCATCAATGTTCCCTTGCGTTTGCAGCAGACAAACTTGCCCAGTTTGGTTGATACCCACAAAGCGATGTGGCATCGCGGCGGCTCTCATCGCGTTGATCGCCGTTCCCAGACTACCATCCGTACCGTTTTTGAACCCGACAGGCATCGACAGGCCGGAAGCCATCTCACGGTGCGTTTGTGATTCTGTCGTACGTGCACCGATAGCCGACCAGCTGAACAAATCACCCAAGTATTGCGGGCTGTTTGGATCAAGCGCTTCGGTCGCCAATGGCAGACCCATATTGACCAGTTCCAGCAGCAACCCACGCGCGATGTGCAGCCCTGCTTCCACATCAAATGAACCATCCATGAACGGATCGTTGATGAGCCCTTTCCAGCCCACGGTGGTACGCGGTTTTTCAAAATAAACACGCATGACAATGTAGAGGCGATCGTTTAATTCAGCAGCAAGCGACTGCAGGCGGCGCGCGTATTCCAACGCAGCATCCGTGTCATGAATCGAGCAAGGCCCGCAGACGATCAGCAACCGATCGTCACGCCCATGAATGATATCCGCAATGGTTGCTCTCGCTTGCGCAATATCGCGCTGCTCTGCGTCGTTAAGCGGAAACTTGGCTTTCAATTCATCGGGTGTAATTAAAACCTGCTCTGCACTGATATTAATATTGTTAAGTGAATCTTTTTGCATGATCCCATTCCTGAAGAGTTCGGTATGTTCGCGATCGCCTGTAAAGACTACTGTCTGTACAACCTGCCTACGCGTGATGTTTACACCATAACACGAACCGTAAAGATTTCAATCCACTTAGTGTAAATAAAAAATTACCACCCTAAATATTGCCAGAAAAATGATATCTGCCAGCCCTATCACTTCCCGATACAACCATGCTAATCCCTGCCGTGAATAATGGTAGAATCACGCCAACAAGGGGGAAGGATGCTGAAAGCCATAATCATCGATGACGAACAGCTGGCACGTGAAGAGCTCAGCCTGCTGCTGGAAAATGAGTCTGATATCACCATCATTGCACAATGCAGCAATGCGCTGGAGGCGATACCGGCTATCCATCGGCTGCAACCGGATGTGATTTTTCTGGATATACAAATGCCAAAGGTCAGCGGATTAGAGCTGGTCGCCATGTTAGATCCAGAAAATATGCCTTATGTCGTCTTCGTGACAGCCTATGATGAGTACGCGGTGAGGGCATTTGAAGAGCATGCTTTTGACTATTTACTCAAACCACTGGACGCACAGCGGCTAAGCAAAACGCTAAATCGTTTACGTCGCGGAGTCAGTGTAAATAAAAACGTACAGATAATTTCAGAGCCCTTGCTTCGCCATATTCCCTGTAACGGACACAACCGTATTTTTTTGCTCAAGATTGAGGAAGTCGAGTATCTTTGTTCAGAACTCAGCGGCGTACACGTCGTGGGTGTCAGCCAGTCTGGCTATACCCAACTTTCATTGAAAACGCTGGAAGAGAAAACGCCTTTCGTCCGTTGCCATCGCCAATACATGGTTAATACGGAACAGCTGAAAGAAATCCAGTTAATGGAGAACGGCGCAGCAGAAGTATTGACGCATACGGGAAAACACATCCCCGTCAGTCGCCGCTACCTCAAATTACTGAAAGAAAAATTGGGCATCGCCTGATGCGATGCTTCTTCAGGCCGATGGCCGAAACATTGAAGGTTTGATGATGAAATACAGTTATGTCTTGGCTGTAATTCTTTTAATGACAGCATGCCAAAGCAACGTCCCGTCGCTCCCCGCTAAAAGTGAGTCAGGCTTCTGGTACGAAACAGGTTATCAGGATGCAATCTCTGGCATGGTCGTAAAGGACGATAGCACTTTGCAGGAATGGTTTGGTACTCCCCAAGTTGACCGTGAAACCTACCTGCGTGGCTATCAGGCCGGACAGTCGGCTTTTTGCGGTACAGATAACATGGAAGAATGGGGAAAAGCAGGGAAAAACTTTCCCGCCAGCTGCGACGGCGTAGAGAATGCGGAGATACTGCGAGCTCGCTGGCAACAGAGTCTGCCTTAACACTTTCTCAAAGATAAAACGATGAGCCATACTCACCAGCAATTTAGCTGGCAAAACGCTATCGTTCATCGCATCTGGTAACAATTCCACTCACTTTTGTACTCACACAGAAATACGTCAGACATACCTCCCTCTATTATCGCTCACACTAAATAATCACATTCAGTTATTAACAACCTGATACTGAGATACCGAAGAATCATATCCCACTGATAGCTAAATCTATTATTCCTGATAGCGATTGATATTATGGAGTGCTCATATGTCCGGTTCAAACAAGCCTCATAACCCGTCTCTAAATAGCAGCTCAAGACTCTTATCACACGCTACCTCATCACAGGAAAGCCATGATGAACGAGTCGCTGCGGTAAAGAACAACATTATCGAATCCGGCGACCATCCCGGCATTGCCGTAGAGGAACAACTCGCGATTCTAGAGGCGTTCTCTCACCTTGAGCTAGGCAAGTTTTTACTAAAACATCACGGGTTAAATGCGTACTGGACGCATAATGTGATAACACATCAGCCAGCTCACTATGTTAATCCACTCGAAGAAATCATCTATACACAGTTACCCAGCGTTTTGGCAACACGTGAACGATTTGGTATTTTCCAACGCCTGCTTCAAGAGCTCTTGCGCCCCGACGCCATTATGGTATCGGTCCCTTGTGGCGTCATGGCCGATTTACTGCTGTTGGACTATACGCGACATCGAGATGTGAAATTAATCGGGATCGATCTGGATAAACAGGCGCTGGAAGAAGCGTATAAACTTGCAAGTCAGCAAGGGCTGGAAAATAAGATATCGTTGGTACTTGCTGATGCCTGGACAATTGATTTGGCAGCACAAGCAGATGTGATTACCAGCAACGGGCTCAACGTCTATGAACAAGATGATGACAAAGTTACTGAGCTTTACCGCGTGTTCTACTCAGGTCTGAAACCTGGAGGTACGCTGATAACCAGCTTTATGACACCGCCACCGACTCTGTCGCAAGATTCCCCATGGATAAATACCGATCCGAAATTGCTGGCCCTCCAATCTGTACTTTTCTCACGCATTATCGGGGCAACATGGACAGCGTTTCGTACCCACAAACAAACACAGTTGCAGCTAGAGCAGGCAGGATTTACAGATATTCAATTTATTAACGACCATATGCACATGTACCCAACAGTCATCGCGAATAAACCGTTCTGAACAGGATAAAAGCGGTATCAACACGATATTTTGATCGCCGTAACCGATCAATATTGAAAAATTGATCTGTATAAACGTTTATAAAATAACCATGTCTAATGTCATCATGGTACTGAAATTCAAACAATAATGATGGCACCAGGGAAAACCAAGCCCACCAAGATGGTGGGCTTTTTACTGCCATAATAGTGCTTTGATGTCGTTCAGAGAGGAGAACTACCATTCAAGGGACTGTTTACTCGCCTTAAGGTTTTCTTTGTACATCATATAAATGTTACTGTAATTGCACATGTCAAAACCGCTTTCACAGTAATCCTCGATGACCTTATCCATTATTTTTCTATCTTTAGCTTTAGAGGCGAGCTTAAAGGCGTTGAGGTTTTCCTTCTCCATCATACGCAACATACTTTCCTGACACATATCAAGACCACTCTCGCAGTAATCCTTCTTCACCGTATCTTTTATAAACTCGATAACTTCATTTTTTTGAGCTTCGGAGTTATCAAAATCCATAGGATGGATAAAATCAGCTTCCGCCATAAACGAGGAAAAAAAGAGAGGAATAAATAATAGTTTGCGCATGTAGATCAGATCTTCCTTTAATTTTTAATAATATAGATGAGCAATGTTACATCCAGAAATATCCTATCACTAGAAAACTTGCAGGTCACTTTCAACGGCTTTTACAGATGAATTTTTTCATTAGGCGAAGCATTTCTCTGCAAGGGCCGCCACTATCATGCATAAAAAAAGGGCTTAGCCTTTGGCTAAACCCCTTATCAATAACAACTTTCGGATGTTGCGAAAGCGCTATCTTAGTTAAGACGCTCTTTGATACGAGCAGACTTACCAGTACGCTCACGCAGGTAGTACAGTTTGGCTTTACGCACGGCACCACGACGTTTAACAGTAATGCTGTCAATAACCGGAGAGTGAGTCTGGAATACACGCTCCACGCCTTCGCCGTTAGAAATTTTGCGAACAGTGAATGCAGAATGCAGACCGCGGTTACGAATAGCGATAACCACGCCCTCGAATGCCTGCAGACGTTTTTTGCTACCTTCAACAACCCATACCTTCACTTCTACGGAATCACCCGGACGAAATGCAGGTACGTCCTGCTTCATTTGTTCGTCTTCGATTTGCTTAATAATGTTGCTCATAATATGTCTCTTACCCTAGGTAAACTGATAGTTGGGTTCGCGCGGTAAACCGGCGTAACCACCTAATACTCTTGTTGCTCAGACTGATATTCACGTTGGAATTCAGCCAGCAACCTTGTTTGCTCGTCAGTCAGAGCTAGGCTTTTCAGAAGTTCAGGTCTTCTAAGCCAGGTTCGGCCCAGCGACTGCTTCAATCGCCAGCGACGTATTTCCGCATGGTTGCCAGACAGTAACACTGCCGGAACGTCCATGCCTTCCAGTATTTCAGGGCGAGTGAAATGAGGACAGTCCAGCAATCCATCGGCAAAAGAATCTTCTTCTGCTGAAGCCTGATGTCCCAGAACGCCCGGTATAAAGCGGGCAACGGAGTCAATCAGGGTCATCGCTGGCAGTTCCCCACCGCTGAGTACGTAATCGCCGATCGACCATTCTTCATCGATTTCGGTTTTAATTACGCGCTCATCAATCCCTTCGTACCGTCCACAGACCAGAATCATTTTCTGGTTCGTAGCGAGTTGATGTACGCCTTGCTGATCTAATTTACGGCCCTGAGGTGATAAATAAATCACTTTCGCGCCTTCGCCTGCCGCTGCTTTTGCTGCGTGGATCGCATCCCGTAAAGGTTGCACCATCATCAACATTCCGGGGCCGCCGCCGTAAGGCCGATCGTCCACGGTGCGATGCCGATCGTAAGTGAAATCACGAGGACTCCAATACTGTACGTTCAGCAGGCCATTTTTAACTGCCCGGCCAGTGACTCCGTAATCAGTAATCGCACGGAACATCTCTGGAAACAGGCTAATCACCCCAATCCACATAGTCTCGTTCCGCTGGATACTACTGGTTGATTCAGAGTTCAAAAACCAGGATCCCAATCTACTTCAACAGTTTGAGCAGAAAGGTCGACGCGCTTAACAACCTGTTCGGTGAGGAACGGAACCAGCCGTTCCTTGACTCCGAAGGCATCTTTCAGGTTGGCCTTTATTACCATCACATCGTTCGAGCCGGTTTCCATCATGTCGATGATTTTACCTAACTCATAACCGGCTACGGTCACGACCTGACAGCCAATAAGATCCTTCCAGTAATAATCACCTTCGCCCAGATCGGGCAGTTGTGACGAATCTACGACAATTTCACAATTGGTCAGTAAATTAGCCGCATCACGATCATCAGCACCTTTCACTTTGATGATTAGGTCCTGATTGTGATACTTCCAGCCTTCAATCTCGACAAGCTGCCAACCGCTTTTACTCTGGATGAACCAAGGTTGATAATCAAAAATGCTCTCGGCATCTTCGGTGGATGAAAACACTCTGAGCCAACCTCGGATGCCATATGCCGATCCTATCTTCCCCATCACAATCGGGTTAACGGGAGGTTTTGGGCTGAGTTGATTGCTCATTATCACCACCGCAACAGGTTATGCTGCTTTTTTAGCGTCTTTGATCAGCGAAGATACGCGATCAGACACAGTTGCACCCAGACCAAGCCAATGCTCGATACGGTCCAGATCCAGACGCAGGGCTTCTGCTTGACCAGATGCGATTGGGTTGAAGAAACCTACGCGCTCGATGAAACGACCATCACGCGCATTGCGGCTATCGGTCACGACTACTTGATAGAAGGGGCGTTTTTTAGCGCCGCCACGTGCCAAACGAATTGTTACCATAACATCCTCTTTAGTGAATAAAACAACTGGGCCCCATCGAGGAACGGAGCCCAGTATGTCATATAAAAAGCCCGAAAATTTTACTCATTTTGGCGCAAAAAGCAATCTAAAGCGTATAATCACGCCAAGAGTTTCTCTACACCATCGATTTCGGTGATTAACGCCCCGGGAATCCAGGTGGCATCATCCCTTTCATACCGCGCATCATTTTCGCCAGACCGCCGTTTTTCATCTTCTTCATCATTCGTTGCATATCATCGAATTGTTTCAGAAGACGGTTCACGTCCTGTACCTGCATGCCGGAACCTTGCGCGATACGACGTTTACGCGATCCTTTAATAATCTCAGGTTTGGCACGCTCCTGACGCGTCATCGAATTAATGATCGCCTCCATACGCACCAGCACCTTATCGTCCATTTGTGACTTAACATTATCAGGCAGTTGGCCCATGCCCGGCATTTTGCTCATCATGCTTGCCATGCCGCCCATGTTGCGCATCTGCTTGAGCTGGTCCAGGAAATCGGTCAAATCAAACCCATCGCCCTTCTTCAGCTTATTAGCAAGCTTTTCTGCCTGTGTACGATCGACCTTGCTTTCAATATCTTCAATCAGTGAAAGCACATCGCCCATACCGAGAATTCGCGAGGCAACGCGCTCAGGGTAGAACGGCTCCAGCGCTTCGGTTTTTTCGCCGACACCGAGGAATTTAATTGGCTTGCCAGTAATATGGCGGATAGACAACGCCGCACCGCCACGGGCATCACCATCAATTTTGGTGAGGATCACACCGGTCAGCGGCAGCGCTTCATTAAAGGCTTTCGCCGTATTCGCCGCATCCTGCCCCGTCATGGCATCCACTACAAACAGCGTTTCAACCGGCTTAATCGCCGCATGAACCTGTTTGATTTCGTCCATCATCGCGTCGTCAACGTGGAGACGACCCGCGGTATCGACTAACAGGACATCGTAGAACTTCAGCTTAGCGTGTTGTAACGCACGTTCTACGATAGCAAGGGGCTTTTCCTGCACGTCTGACGGGAAGAAATCGACACCCACTTGCTCTGCCAACGTTTCCAACTGTTTAATCGCCGCAGGGCGATAAACGTCAGCTGAAACTACCAGCACTTTTTTCTTATGCTTTTCGCGCAGGAATTTACCCAGCTTGCCCACGCTGGTCGTTTTACCCGCACCTTGCAGACCGGCCATCAGAACAACCGCAGGGGGTTGCGCGGCAAGATTCAGCTCAGCGTTGATTTCACCCATTGCGCTGACGAGTTCATTTTTAACAATCTTGACGAACTCTTGGCCCGGCGTAAGACTTTTATTGACCTCATGCCCGACAGCACGCTCTTTCACGCGATTGATAAAATCACGTACCACAGGTAACGCGACGTCGGCTTCCAGCAATGCCATACGCACTTCACGTAGCGTTTCTTTTATGTTGTCTTCAGTCAACCGCCCGCGGCCGCTGATATTGCGCAATGTGCGCGAGAGTCGATCGGTTAAATTTTCAAACATATCTCATGCTCAACGTAAGACAGGCCGCCAGCGCGACACGAATGGAAGAGATTATACACAAAAGCGGGAACGATCTCAGCGCTGCTGACGGAGAACTGTTGGTGCCCGCGACGACTAACGCTATACTGATTCTTCATTTTACCTAGTTGATATTTAATAACCTAATCTGTATGTCTGTTTTCGCTATTGTGGCGCTTGTCGCCTACACACTCAGCCTCGGACTGATTATCCCCAGTCTGCTGCGCAAGAACAGTGCATATCGTCGGCTGGCAATACTCTCGGCCAGCGCTGCGCTAATTTGTCATGCAGTGGCGCTTTATCAACGCATTTTCGATGTTCAGGTCGGCCAAAACCTTAGCTTGCTGAATATCGGCTCTCTGGTCAGCCTCATCATCTGTACGGTGATGACATTTGTCGCCACGCGCGATCGCGGCTGGTTTATTCTTCCTATCGTCTACACCTTTGCGCTGATCAATCTGGCCTTCGCCAGCTTCATGCCGAGTGAATTTATTACGCATCTGGAAGCGTCGCCGGGCTTGATGATCCATATCGGACTGGCCCTTTTCTCCTATGCAACGCTGTTAATTGCTGCCCTTTATGCGCTTCAACTCGCCTGGCTTGATTATCTGCTCAAGAATAAAAAGCTGGGATTTGCCGCTGACATGCCGCCGCTGATGGGTATTGAGCGCAAGATGTTTCACATCACGCAGATTGGCGTCATTCTGCTCACGCTGACGCTCTGTACTGGTTTGTTTTATATGGATGACCTGATCGATAACAAAGAGAACCTGCACAAGGCCGTGTTCTCCCTGTTTGCCTGGTTCATCTATATTCTGTTGCTCTGGGGGCATTACCATGAAGGATGGCGGGGACGGCGCGTCGTCTGGTTCAGCCTGATCGGCGCCCTTATGCTGACGCTGTCCTACTTCGGCAGCCGGGTTATACAGCACTTCCTCGCAGTCTGACGCGTTCCGAGCACAAAAAAAGAGAACCCACTTTCGGTTCTCTTTTTTTATCTGCGCATATCCAACAAACTAGATATGTAGCTCAGCCAATTTATCTTTCGGCAGTGCCAGATCGTCATTTTGGTTGATACCAATATCGTGATCAACGATGTGCTGAGCAATGTCCTGCGCTTCCTTCAGTGAGTGCATCTCATAGGTGCCACACTGGAATTCGTTCAGCTCAGGAATTTTACGCTGATCAGTCACTTTCAGAACGTCCGCCATCGCCGCTTTCCAGGAATCAGCAACGCGTTGCTCATCCGGTGTGCCAATCAGGCTCATGTAGAAGCCCGTACGGCATCCCATCGGAGAAATGTCGATAATCTCAACGCCATCACCGTTTAAATGATCGCGCATAAAGCCAGCAAACAGGTGCTCTAGCGTGTGGATGCCACGCTCTGGCATGACTTCAATGTTCGGACGACAGAAGCGCAGGTCAAATACCGTGATATTGTCGCCATGAGGGGTTTTCATGGTTTTAGCAACCCGAACTGCGGGTGCGGCCATACGAGTATGGTCAACGGTAAAGCTGTCTAATAACGGCATAATTTCACCTCCTCAAAGAAAAAAATTCATTTTTTCTCGTTTCCGAGAACTTTTCCTTTTTATGCGAGTCTGACTTACTGAAAGACGCGCATTTATTATCATCATCCCTATTAGAGATGTTTATTTGGCCACAGTTTCTGTGGCCTTTTCTTTTTAATGCGTTGCCAGATAGTCGTCAAAATTCATCGTATCTTCAGACTCAATCTGACGTTGACGCTGCCAGGAGTTCTCGCTCGCAGCAGCCAATTGTTCTTCCGTCAACACCTGCAGCGGCTCGCTGCTGAGCATTTTGCGGTATTCTTCCGCTAAATTCAGCCCCACGCTACCATTGCCTTCTTGCTTCATCAACGTTAATAGTCGACCAGAGAACGTCGTTTCTGGATCGTCAAAACCGACAAGCAGCTCATCGCATACCTGCTGATAGTGTGGTTGATTGTTTTCCGCGTCCAGCACTTCCGCAACGCGACGTAAATCCGCAAACAGAGATTTTCCCACCTCAGCAATTGGCTGCTGGATGGTTTCACACCGCATACCCACCGTTTGCCCTGGTTTACGCCCTTCCAGAATCACTCGATTCCAGTTTTTACGCGTACACAGTAGCTCATCAGCGCTCATTTCAGGCGCATCTGCCAACGCACACCAGATCAGGAATAAATCCAGGAAACGAACCTGGCTTTCACTCACCCCGGTTGGAGAGAAAGGATTAATATCCAGTGAACGCACTTCGATATATTCGATTCCGCCACGCAACAAGGCATCAGATGGCGTTTCACCGGCGCGCGTCACACGCTTCGGACGAATCGGCGCATAGAGCTCGTTCTCAATCTGCAAGACGTTCGTATTCAATTGTAGATAACGACCATCCTTCTTCATACCAACCCGAGCATACTCCTCAGATGGCGTTTTTATCGCGCGTTTTAACGCAGCGACATAGGTATCCAAGTCGTTAAACGTAATCCCCAGATTGCTCTGTGACTTATTGGTATAGCCTAAATCACTGAGCCGCAGAGAGGTCGCATAAGGCAGATAAAGCATGCCTTTTTCCGTACGCTCAAACGGCAGTGCGGTTTCCCGGCCTTTAAGGAAAGAAGAACAGATCGCCGGAGAAGCACCAAACAGATAAGGGATCACCCAGCCAAAGCGGTAATAGTTACGGATCAGCCTGAAGTATCCTGCAGATATCGCTTTTTTCCCGCTTTCTGCATCAGTAACACCTTCTCGCGCCTGCCAGAATGACAGCGGAAGAGAGAAGTTATAATGCACGCCGGAAATAGTCTGCATCAACGCGCCATAGCGGTTTTTCAGCCCTTCACGATAAAGCGTTTTGAAGCGCCCGATATTTGATGAGCCATACTGTGCCAGCTCTATATTTTGCTCGCTGTCGATAAAGCACGGCATGCTCAGTGGCCACATCCGCTCATCGCCCAGATTGCGGGAAACATGACGATAAATATCACGCAGAAACGTCAGCAGATGATCGACATCTTTATCGACCGGCGTAATAAACTCTAACAGCGCTTCTGCAAAGTCTGTCGTAATCCACGGGTGTGCCAACGCCGAACCCAATATCTCGGGGTGCCCAGTCGTAGCAAGATGTCCGTTTGCTGTTACGCGCAATGTTTCGCGTTCAATTCCACGCTGAATACCCTTCACTGCCAATGGGTGTTTTTCCAGCCAAGAAAGTGCTTCTGAAATGTCCGGGATCAAATCGACCTCCCGTTGTTAAAATGTAATGGTTGTAAGCATAATTGAAACTCAGCAGCACTCACCAGTTCGCATTGCAATCTGGTTAAGACCACCACGCCATCCCCTGTAACGTTATACCCGTCAATACGATATACCGCAGCGCTTTTCCAATACCGATGAAAACCGCCGATTGCACCCAGGGCATGCGTAGCCAACCCGCTAACACGCACAATAAATCGCCTACTACCGGCACCCAGCTAAATAACAACGCAGCGCAGCCATAGCGCTGTAACCAGCGCATGGCCACCGAATACCCAGCTTGTTGTTTTGGCTGAGGGAGTAAGCGCCCTATAAAAATATTTGTTAACCCACCCAGCGTATTTCCTACCGTTGCCACAGCGACCAACAGGTAGGGCTTTGCGCTGTCAGCAAGCAATAACGTTACCAGCAGCACTTCCGAACTGCCAGGCAGCAGTGTTGCACTTAGCAGGCTACTCCAGAAAAGAGAAAAAACAGCCCAGAACTCACTCACAATGTACGGACGTCAACCACGGCCATGTTAGCGCGTTTAGCGGCTTCAATACCGTAGTCTGCATCTTCAAACACAATACAGTGTTCTGGTGCGACAGAAATCAATGCAGCGCAACGCAGAAAGGTATCGGGGAAAGGCTTATGCTGAATAACATCATCAGCCCCAACAATTGCATCAAAATAATCATGCAACCCCAAATGCGTTAGCAATCTATCAGCCATGCCATGCGTGCTACCTGTGCCAACTGCCATAGGACTCCGTCCGCGATAATGCTTAACAACATCAATCAACGGCAGTGGTTTTACCGTATCCAGCAGCATTTCCTCAACAACAGCAGTTTTTTCCGCCGCGAGTTGGTGAGCATCAATATCGGCCTGATGACTGTCGATAATACGCTGTTCAATGCTGTCATGGCACTGGCATCATATCTCATACCATATCGGGCAAGAACCTGATCCCACGCTTTATGGTGCGTTGGTTCAGTATCAAGCAGGGTGCCATCCATATCAAAGATCAGCCCTTGATAGCGATCGTACATCATGACTCCATGATCACTGAAAAGAGAGCTTACTTTATCGTAAAGTGAAAACGTTGTCGCTTACTCAATAACCTTATAAAAAACAGGTTATTACCCCATAGTAGTAAGACAGCCTTCATTACTCGTCGGCTCGATCTCAATATGTAGGCAAGGGAGAGGTAAGAATGAATACACGGACGTGATGAGAAAAATATCGTTCTGATATCAGCAAAATAAAGGGCAGTGCCGCTATA
The DNA here is from genome assembly GCF_002307355.1 of Pectobacterium polaris. NCBI lineage: Bacteria > Pseudomonadati > Pseudomonadota > Gammaproteobacteria > Enterobacterales > Pectobacteriaceae > Pectobacterium > Pectobacterium polaris. The sequence continues at coordinate 4,777,770 of NZ_CP017481.1, forward strand.
GCGCTAACAATATGATAAAGAGTAGTTGGGTAAAACAGAAATGAGGCATCGGAGAAAATCATCTGGCTTGCTTAGTACTTCGGGCCGTAGCTAAAGCAAGATCATGCTTATCGATTCGTGCTAAGGAAAAAAATACTAGGATTCTATTTACATCGAAATATGGTGCATCCGGGAGGATTCGAACCTCCGACCGCTCGGTTCGTAGCCGAGTACTCTATCCAGCTGAGCTACGGATGCAGAGTGTGGTGCAGAAATAATGGGGTGAGCAATTAAACGAGATACTTAAGAATGGTGCATCCGGGAGGATTCGAACCTCCGACCGCTCGGTTCGTAGCCGAGTACTCTATCCAGCTGAGCTACGGATGCATTAATAATTCTTCATCTACGACAAAACTTGCTTTCACTTACTACTTGCCTTGCAAAGGCAGTATTTAATGGTGCATCCGGGAGGATTCGAACCTCCGACCGCTCGGTTCGTAGCCGAGTACTCTATCCAGCTGAGCTACGGATGCATATTAAATGGCGGTGAGGGAGGGATTCGAACCCTCGATGCAGCTTTTGACCGCATACTCCCTTAGCAGGGGAGCGCCTTCAGCCTCTCGGCCACCTCACCTTACATTACCTGATTTGCTACTAAGAACTTCTTGTTAGTGCTCACCGGTACTGCGTGGCGCACATATTACTTTCCCAGACTTATAAGTCAAACAATTTTTCCCACCTTGTGTTCGTTTGAACAATTCGCATCCAAGACGCGCACTTTCACAACAAAAAGTCTATTTTATCGACAGTAAAACAGGCGGTTACCTTGCCAAAGGAAGCGCACAGTAAAAATGGATATATCGATAAATGTGTGGGGGGAAAAGCCGGAAATAACAATTGCGTCCCGCGAACACGAGACGCATTGTCAATCAATATGACGTTGGTTGAGATTTTTCGGCCTGAATACGCTGATAGATCTCTTCACGGTGGACAGAAACCTCTTTAGGTGCATTAACACCAATACGCACCTGGTTGCCTTTCACTCCTAATACGGTAACCGTTACCTCATCGCCGATCATGAGGGTTTCGCCAACTCGACGAGTCAAAATAAGCATTCTTTGCTCCTTGAAAGATTATAAAGAGTCGGGTCTCTCTGTCTCCCCGCCATTATCCATCATGTGCCGTGAAAACGTAAACCTAGACGATGGTATAACCACACCATCACACTCCGGTTTGTCACTACTTGTTAGTTTAGTCGAGATCAGTAGCTTGTGCTTTTGTTATCACAACAACAGGACTGAGCATGTAAAGCTTCAGAATATCTGAAGGTAACACACTTTCTATCCTGCTTGCCGGATCCTTTTCCGCAGACAAAAACGCCACAACCAGAAAGTTATGGCGTTTTGTCGGATAACGCGAATAAAACGTTATCTGTCGTTTTACAGCCTAGCAGCAACCCAAGATTCAACGCTTGCCAGCGCAGCAGGCAGTGCAGACACGTCTGAACCACCAGCCTGAGCCATATCTGGGCGACCACCGCCTTTACCGCCAACCTGCTGGGCAACAAACCCAATCAGTTCACCGGCTTTTACGCGGTCAGTCAGATCTTTCGTTACGCCAGAAATCAAGCTAACCCGGCCTTCTGCCGCCGTTCCAAGAACGATAACAGCAGATCCAAGCTGATTCTTCAGGTCATCAACCATCGTGCGCAGCAGCTTAGGATCCACGTTGTCCAGTTGCGTAACCAGCAACTTCACACCGTTAACCTCTTTTGCTTTTCCAGACAGCGACGAGCTTTCCTGTGCTGCTTGCTGAGCCTTCAACTGCTGAAGCTCTTTCTCCAACGCACGGGCACGATCCAGAACAGAGCGTACCTTATCCGTCAGGTTGTGACTATCCCCTTTCAGCAGTTGCGCGATGTCTTGCAAAACATCACTTTGGCGATGCAGCGCAGACAGCGCATTCTCACCCGTGGTCGCTTCAATACGACGCACGCCGGCAGCAGTGCCTGATTCAGAAATGATCTGGAACAGGCCGATATCACCGGTACGGCTTGCGTGCGTGCCGCCACACAGTTCAATGGAGAAATCCCCCATCGTCAGAACACGGACATGGTCGTCGTACTTCTCGCCGAACAGCGCCATTGCGCCCTTCGCTCTCGCATCATCCAGCGCCATGACATCCGTTTGCACGGTAAGGTTACGGCGGATTTGCGCGTTAACGATATCTTCAACCTGACGAATCTGCTCAGGTTTCATCGCTTCCGTATGTGAGAAGTCAAAACGCAGATAGCTATCGTTAACCAGAGAGCCTTTCTGTGCAACGTGATCGCCCAGAACCTGACGCAGCGCGGCATGCAGCAGGTGCGTCGCCGAGTGGTTCAGACGAATGCGATCGCGGCGTTGGCTATCAACATTTGCATCAACGCTGTCGTTAACACGCAGCGTACCCTGAGTCAGTTTACCGACGTGGCCGATTGCCTGACCGTATTTCTGGGTATCCTGAACGGCAAAGCTGACGCCCGCATTTTTCAGTTCACCCTGGTCGCCAACCTGACCACCGGATTCACCATAGAATGGCGTTTCGTTCAGAATCACAACCGCTTCATCACCTGCCGCAATCTGATCAACCGCGTTTCCATTGTGATAAATCGCAATAACCTTCGCTTGCTGCTGCGTTTTTTCATAGCCGCAGAACGGTGTGTTTTCATCGACACGGATGAGGCTGTTGTAATCTACGCCAAATCCGCTGGCTTCGCGTGCGCGCTGGCGCTGAGCCGTCATCGCAGCTTCAAAACCTTCTTCATCGACTTTCAGGCCGCGCTCGCGACACACATCCGCAGTGAGGTCGACAGGGAAACCATAGGTGTCATACAGGCGGAAGGCCGTTTCACCATCAAGAGTATCCCCTTTCAGGTTTTTAATTTCTTCGTCCAGCAGAGACAAGCCGCGTTCCAGCGTGCGGGCAAACTGCTCTTCTTCCGTCTTCAGCGCCTGCTCAACCACAGACTGCTGTTTTTTCAATTCTTCTGCGGCTGGCCCCATGACTTCAATCAGCGGTGCAACCAGTTTGTAGAAGAAAGCATCCGTAGCGCCCAGCATGTTACCGTGGCGCGCAGCGCGGCGGATAATACGGCGCAGAACATAGCCACGGTTTTCATTAGATGGCATCACGCCATCGGCAATCAGGAACGCACAAGAGCGGATATGGTCGGCGATAACACGCAGCGATTTATTGGTTAAATCCGTCGTTCCGACGGCTTTCGCTACCGCCTCAATCAGCGTTTTGAACAAATCAATGTCATAGTTTGAATTGACGTGCTGCAAGACAGCAGAAACGCGTTCTAACCCCATACCGGTATCAACGGAAGGTTTTGGCAGTGGCAACATTGTGCCGTCAACCTGACGGTTGAACTGCATGAACACCAGGTTCCAGATTTCGATATAGCGATCGCCGTCTTCATCAGGGCTTCCTGGCGGGCCACCTGCGATGTGCTCACCGTGATCGAAGAAAATCTCGGTACATGGACCACACGGCCCCGTTTCGCCCATCTGCCAGAAATTATCAGAGGCGTAAGGTCCGCCTTTGTTATCACCAATACGAATAATTCTTTCGCGCGGTACGCCAACTTCATCAGCCCAAATGTCGTAGGCTTCATCATCTGTTGCGTATACCGTTACCCACAGTTTTTCTTTCGGCAGATTGAACCACTGAGGAGACGTCAGCAATTCCCACGCATAGCGAATCGCATCATGCTTGAAGTAGTCACCGAAGCTGAAGTTACCCAGCATTTCAAAGAAGGTGTGGTGGCGTGCGGTATAACCTACGTTTTCCAGGTCATTATGTTTACCACCGGCACGTACGCAACGCTGCGAGGTTGTCGCTCGGACATAGCTACGTTTATCCAGACCGAGGAACACATCTTTGAACTGGTTCATACCCGCATTGGTGAATAACAATGTCGGATCGTTGTTCGGCACCAGAGAGCTGCTATCAACAACCTGGTGTCCCTTACTGTGGAAAAAATCGAGAAACGCTTGACGGATCTCAGCGGTGCTCTTGCTCATAATTGTCCTGGAATCAAGCTAGAAGAACAGATCGCGGGCAAGGTTAGTCCAGCATGCTGACGTTACCGAGCAACTCACGAACAAAAAGTGGGAATAAGATAAATTTTCTTCGATGGGAAGTAAAATCCCGTGTGCGTTCAATCTGAAAAATTCGTATAAATTGACTGGATTTCTTCATGAAAGAAGCCACGATAGAGCAGATATCGCTGATGTTTGATTTTGTCTTTCCATTCATCGGACAGAGGGTGCCCGAATTTTCGTTCCACAACCGATTTCGCCAGCGCACACCAATCGATATCACTCTCGTTTAATGCCGTGGCTAACGTTGTTTTATCGATTCCTTTCTGGCTTAGCTCCATTTTGATCCGCTGGGCACCATAGCCTTTGCGGCTCCGGCTGCTGATATAGCGGCGAGCATAGCGCTCGTCATCCAGCCAACCATGTTCTTTGCAGTACGCAATAGCCGCTTCCACATCTTCTGCCGCAGCTCTGGCTGTGGCTTCGTCTGCTTCATCTTCTGCTTTTGCACTTTCTGACTTATATAAATACGCCGCACATTTGCGGCGTATTTCGGTTTCACTATAATCGCGAACAGAAAGCACATTCATCGCATAGCGTAATGGTTTATTCATCCATCTACCCGCTGAAGTGCTCTGTCGGCGATAATTCAGCCACCATTAAAACTCTTCGTTACCTTCACCAGCGAATTCATCTTCGTCACGGCTATTTCCAGCGGCGGCTGGCGTCAGTTCATTGCCTTTGTGTAGCAGCATTTCACGCAATTTCTTATCCAGTTCCGCAGCAATCGTCGGGTTCTCTTTCAGGAAATTACAGGCATTCGCTTTACCCTGGCCGATCTTGTCGCCGTTATAGCTATACCAGGCACCGGCTTTTTCGATCAGCTTGTGTTTCACACCCAGATCAACCAGCTCACCGTGGATATTGATGCCTTCACCGTACAGGATTTGGAATTCAGCCTGTTTGAACGGCGCTGCCACTTTATTCTTCACGACTTTCACGCGGGTTTCGCTGCCGACAACTTCTTCGCCTTCCTTGATTGCGCCAGTACGACGAATATCCAGACGAACGGAGGCGTAAAACTTCAGTGCGTTACCACCAGTGGTGGTTTCAGGGTTACCGAACATCACACCGATTTTCATACGAATCTGGTTAATGAAGATCAGCAGCGTATTGGCTTGCTTCAGGTTACCCGCCAGTTTACGCATAGCCTGGCTCATCATACGTGCAGCCAGCCCCATGTGAGAGTCGCCGATTTCACCTTCAATTTCGGCTTTCGGCGTCAATGCCGCAACGGAGTCGACGATGATAACGTCAACAGCGCCAGAGCGCGTGAGTGCATCACAGATCTCCAACGCTTGCTCACCGGTATCCGGCTGAGAACACAGCAGGTTATCGATATCTACGCCAAGTTTTTTCGCATAAATCGGGTCCAGTGCATGCTCAGCATCGATAAACGCACACGTTTTGCCTTCACGCTGAGCGGCAGCAATAACCTGTAAGGTCAGCGTTGTTTTACCGGAAGATTCTGGGCCATAAATCTCAACGATACGCCCCATCGGCAAGCCACCAGCACCCAGCGCGATATCCAGGGACAAAGAGCCTGTAGAAATGGTTTCAACATCCATTGAGCGATCTTCGCCCAACCGCATGATAGAACCTTTACCAAATTGCTTTTCGATTTGACCCAGTGCTGCCGCAAGTGCCTTTTGTTTGTTCTCATCAATAGCCATTTCTGCTCCTGTCATGCGGCGTAAAGCTGCTGTCTCTACGCGGCTGCTTAATCATGAATTGCCGAATAATCACTGACATTATACTGTATACACATACAGCATCAAGGTTATTTTTTCAGAAACGTGTCGAGCAACGTTTGCAGTGCAAAATGGACCGATTGCAAACGCACCGCGTTTCTGTCTCCGCTGAACCGCACTGTCCGGGCGAATGCCCCACCCTGTTTGTCTGTGAAGCCAAACCACACCGTGCCGACAGGCTTCTCTTCGGTTCCCCCGTCTGGCCCAGCGACGCCGCTTACCGATATAGCAAAATCTGCATCAGCGGCCTGCAAAGCCCCTGCTGCCATCTCATTGACGACGGCTTCACTCACCGCACCATGCTGTTCCAGTGTCTCTGCGTTCACATTCACCAGACGCTGCTTGGCCAGATTGCTATATGTCACAAAGCCGTAGTCAAACCACCCAGAACTACCCGCGATATCGGTAATAGACTTAGCCAGCCAGCCTCCGGTGCAGGACTCTGCACATGTCAACCTGGCACCACGCACCTTCAGTTTTTCGCCCACCAAAGCACTTAACCGCAGAATGTCAGCTTCCGTCATTGCCGCCTCATCTTAATCAAGGATTGTTGGGTCAGGGTAACACTTTTCCCCGAAAAAGACGTCTTGCTGGACGGTATGCGAAGCGCCTAGCAAAGAAGATGAAAGAGGGATGAAAATCGAAGAAGACCGAATAAAACGCCGCCGAATAGTCAGAGAGAATATAGCACTGCCCTAATAGATTGTCGGTCGGCGGGAATACAGAGGGAATAGGAGTAATTAATAATGATGGCGCAATTTACATACAGCCAGCGCAGCTGGTGCATCGCCAGTCCTGCTTATTTATAGCCTGAAAGAAATATCTAAAATAACATTCTTCGATAGGGACATTATTTTCTTCAAAGCTATCGGCCAGCCAGTCGATATTTTCCAGAATCCAATCATCCTCATCTAACCCGTCCCGGTACGTTTCATCATCAGGATCGATGATAGAGTAGATCCCCATCGTTCCCATATGATTCTCTTTATATTTTTCCGGCAGCGCGAAGTCTTTTTCTTTATAAGATATTAACCAGTGGCCGTGACAAAGCAGGTTGCCATTACGGCTCCACTTAGCAACAAATGGGTTACTCATATTTATTCCTACTAGCATAAACGCTAGCTATAAACGTATCACGACATATTTATAAAGTATAATCACCTCACAATCAATGTGCTATTTACAAGCCAGAATATAGGGATAAACATCTTTTACACCTTAATAGGTAGAAACCCATTAGCGATAAATTGATAAATATCAATTCACATGAAAATAAAATATCTAGACAGGGAAAGATAAATAAAAAAAAGCCCACTAAAAATAGTGGGCGGGGTACTGCTATTATCGTTATGTAGAAACCCTGGTGTTTTGCGGCACTTCATTCAGCTGCTGTCTGATACTTACAGTACCGAACCAACATTAACGCAACATTAGGCGTGTAAAAATTCTGACGATTGCTGTGATAGCCTGCACCATCACTATCACCACCGTCTCCGCTTTGCTTCATTGGTCGAGATCGGTCAGAATGGCGTGAATATGCCCATAAAGGGGTAATAATCCATTAGGGAGGATGACGGGTGTTTCCCTCTTTCTTAAGAAGAACCGCAGCGAAAAACGGCAGTTATGCCAATGAAATCAGCAGTAGCATCACGATCAATCGTCCGGCAGAGCGCTTGTTTGATCTCTGGCGAAAACCGGAAACGTTGCCAATCCTGATGGGTCATTTCGCCAGTATTGAGATACTGAACTATACCGACTCTAACTGGCGGATTAACACGCCGATTGGCGCGCTCATTGAGTGGCAGGCTCGTATTATTGACGAAAAACCGGGGGAGTATATCCACTGGCGTTCGCTGGAAGGGGCACGGGTTCCGAATGAAGGCCGGCTTTCTTTTCAACCTGCCACATCGGAAGCGGGTACAACCGTAACGTTGACCATTCGCTACAACCCACCGGGGGGCTTGATCGGGAAAAAGATCGGCCAAATGTTTGATATGTTTTCTCGCGATATGCTGACAAAAACGCTCTATCGTTTTAAAAAATTAGCGGAGGATGAACTGGCCTAAGCCGCGCCAGACATCATAGCGACAGGTCATCCTTGACCGTTTTCCTGAACTGACGAAAGTGCCCCAATAAAAGGAACGTAGAATGCTGGAATTGATTCAAACCATTGGTCTTGGTCTGGTGTTAATCCTACCACTCGCGAACCCACTGACAACGGTAGCGGTATTTTTGGCGATGTCCGGCAACATGAGCCAAGGGGAACGAAATCGTCAGATCTTTCAAGCTTCACTCTACGTCTTCATCATTATGACCGTCGCGTACTACGCGGGTCAGGTCGTAATGAATACCTTCGGAATTTCCATTCCCGGATTGCGTATTGCCGGCGGGCTCATCGTGGCATTTATCGGTTTTCGCATGCTTTTTCCTCAGCAAAAGCCAGAACATGCACCTGAAGTCAAAAGCAAAAAAGAAGAAATCAACGACAGTTTCTCCGCCAATGAAGTCAATATCGCTTTCGTGCCGCTAGCGATGCCCAGCACCGCGGGGCCAGGAACCATTGCTCTCATCATTAGTTCTGCCTCACAAATCAAGAGCGGTGTCGATATCACGCCATGGGTGATTACCGTAGCCCCCGTACTCACGTTTATGTTGATCAGCCTGATCGTCTGGCTCAGTCTGAAAAGCTCTGGCCTGATTATGCGTCTGATCGGGAAAAGTGGCATTGAAGCCATTTCACGGCTGATGGGATTTCTGCTGGTTTGCATGGGCGTGCAGTTCATCATTAACGGTACGCTGGAGATCGTACATACCCTGCATTAAGTTGAAGATGCTAGAGAGATATCAATACGTTGCCAGATAGCCCAATTAGCGTCTATAACTTTGAATGGCGGGTTTATTCATTGGTCGCAAGCGATACCCCTGCCCGTGTTACATAACAAAAAGAAAGCGTTACTTTGCTTACCTAGCGGAAAATAGGTGCGGCCAACAATGAAAATAAAAAAACGATTCCCAATCAATTTGCGTTCACTCATTTTATCTCTCGCGATTATCAGCATGATCATCACGCTGACCAATGCCTATGTTGCTGTTTATAATGTACAAAAAAAGCTCATTACCGATCAGATACTGAGTTCAAACCTTAACTATTCTTCCAAGTTAGCGGCGACCACAGAAAGTTTTTTATCTTCGTCACTGCAGGAGCTGGCTTACAGCGCGATGTCGATAGCGGACAGTTTTAATGACGATGCGACGCTACTGGAAAAAAGTGAGCAGACATACCGCATGAGCCAGAGTTTTAACTCTATTTTCGTTGCGGATACCCAGAATCAGATACATGCGGTTTACCCAACCTCGCTGAACCTGAAAGGAAGCACTCTGACCTCTGATGCCAGCAAACTGGCGCTCGTGGAACAAAAACCGTTAATCAGCCAGCCTTATATTTCTGTTACGGGAAATTTGATCGTGCTGGTTTCCTCCCCGATAAAAGACAAACAGGGAAATTATCTCGGTTACATCGGCGGAACCATTTATTTAAAAAATCAAAGCGTCTTAAACGAATTCATGAACACCCATTTCTATAACGATTACTCCAGCGTTTACGTGATCGATAAAAGTGGGATTGTTCTCTATCATCAGGATAAGCAGTGGGTCGGCAAGCCCGTCAGCGACGAGAGAATTAAAAACGCGCTTCATAACAAGAAGAGTGGCACCGCCGCGATGCCCGATATGAAAGGTACGCCGTCTTTGGCGGGTTTTGATACGGTCAATTCATCCGGCTGGATCATCATTACTTTGCACCCTTCTCAAACCGTTATCGATTTGCTCAGCAGCGTGATGCGTTCCGTTGTATACGAAGGTGCCCCGGTAATGGCATTAACGCTTATCGCGCTCACCCTACTCGCCTTCTATATCGCCAACCCTCTGCGCTTGCTGGCGGTTTCTGCCAGTAAAATGGAGGAGTCCGGCGTGATTGAAAAAATCAAGAAAGTCCCCTCCTGGTATTTTGAGGTTGAGCAGCTAAAACGCGTCATTCTTTTCGGTACCCTGCTGCTGCACAAGCGGATTGGCAAACTGAGTTTGCAGGCCCACACCGATCCACTCACCGGATTACTCAATCGCCGTGGTATCTATGAAAACATTGAACTCATTCTGTCGAAGAGTAATCAGGTTGCCGCCATCGTAATTGATATCGACCATTTCAAACGCGTGAATGATACCTACGGACACAATATCGGCGATGACGTCATCAGGCTGTTGGCGAAAAATATAAAACAGGGCTCGCGTGAATCCGATCTGATTTGCCGCACTGGCGGAGAGGAATTCCTCGCACTTCTGCCCGATACGGACATGACGCAGGCCGCTGATATTGCCGAACGGCTGCGTAAAAAAGTGGAAAAAATGCCGCTGCCAATTCCTGAGAACATCACGATTTCACTCGGCGTCACCTGTTTTATTCCGGGAATGGAGCAGATCGATAGCGTCTTGAAAATCGCGGACGACGCCCTCTATCAGGCCAAGCATGAAGGCAGAAACCGAGTCGTTATCAAAGTCGCTTCCGATCATTCAGTTAGTCACGACACGGAATAGACACGCTCAACACGAATCTCGCGAGCGAGAAAGCAGGCAAAAAAAAACCCGCACAAGGCGGGCCAAGGTCATTCTAATGACAGGGATGGTTAACTAACACAACACTCACAGAGATGTGAGGTACTGACAAGGGATGGAAGGACTATAGCAAGCCAAATGTATAGTATTGTCATCAGCAAGTAAGGTTAATCTACCGGTTGTAAAACAACATTGGTAATACTTCCCAGCCACCCTGGCTGGCTATTTCAGCCTGTTTTCCCCCGTTCACAATGACGCTTTTTGGGTTTTCATCAGCGCAACCAGCAGCGCCATGATTGTCAGAACGCTGGCTAGCCCTCCGACCATCAACCATCCTCCCTGATGCCATGCGACCATCGCAACTGAGGAGCCAGCGGCGCCCCCCAGAAACATACCGCCCATGAATACGGTATTGATCCGGCCTCTGACCGCTTCACCGAGCCCGTAAATCACATGTTGATTGGCAATTAACGCACTTTGTACGCCGAGATCGAGCAGGACAACACCGATAATCAGGCCAATAATGGAATCGAAACCGATGAATATTGCCCATGAGAGCAGTGTCAGCAGCGCACCAGCAATCACAACTGGGCGACTGCCGACGCTATCGGCCAGCCTTCCCGCCAGCGGAGCCGCAAAAATCCCCGCGACGCCAATCACGCCGAACAGGCCCGCGGCGGCGGCGCCCATTTGAAAACGTCCGCTTTCCAGATACAGCGCAAGCACACTCCAGAACGCGCTGAACGATGCAAACAGCAGCGCCTGAATTAGCGTGGCCTTACGCAATGCGCGTTCATCCTGCCACAGCGTTACCAGCGAACGCATCAGCTCACGGTAACGAACGGTTTGATTCGATGGTGAAGCCAGTAACATTCTTCCCATTGCCCACGCGCCCGCTAACGCCAGCGGCACGCTCAGCCAGAACATCGCCCGCCAGCCCGCACTTTCCGCCACTAGTCCCGCAATCGTACGGCTAAGCAGAATGCCGCTTAATAGTCCGCTCATCACCGTTCCGACAATCGCGCCGCGCTGTTTCGCATCGGCAAGTGCCGCCGCAGCCGGAACAATCTGCTGTGCGGCGGTCGCCCCAAAACCGATGAGCAGCGACGCACCTAATAACGCGACAGCCGATGTCGACAAGGCCGCAAATGCAGAAGCCAGTGCCAACATCAAAAATTGCCACACGATCAGCCGACGGCGGTCAAACTTATCGCCGAGCGGAACCAGCAGTAGTAGCCCCAAGGCATAGCCCAGTTGCGTCACGGTTGGAATCAGCGAGATTGCCCCGTTCGACGTAAAGCTTTCGCCGATCACGCCCAGCATCGGTTGGTTGTAATAGATATTGGCAACAGAAATACCACTGGCTGCCGCCATTGAGAAAATCAATACGTTGCCGGGAGCCTGCTGCGTTCTGATATCGGCTTCGCTGGATAATGTGCTCATCATCATACCTGTCTGTGTGTTTCCTGCCGGAAGTCGGCAGGTGATGAGCAGAGCATAAGACGTCGCACTCATTCCCACTAGAGAGGTAAAATGGATATCAGCTATTCCAAAGAGGAATATATTAGGAGAAAAGACGCTGGACGAAATCGGTAAAAATTCTGGCGCGTGCTGATGTCATGCGACCTCCAGGGTAGACAGCCCACAGATCCATTTTACCCAGCGACCATGAATCCAGCGCGGTGACGACTTGCCCGCTTTCAAGCTCTGGTGCAAACATCCATTCCGACGCCACAATCAGTCCTACACCAGATAGCACCGCTGCACGCACGCCTTCCGCCGCAGAAACACGGATACGCCCATTGGGGAATACTGTGGTCTGTGTTCCACCCTGAGAAAAAATCCAGCGATCGGTTCTCTCTCCCTGCAAATAGATGACGGCAGGATACGCAACCAGAACGTCAGGAGAAGCTGGCACACCATGACGCGCAAAATAGTCAGGGGTCGCCAGCAGGCGCATGGAACACGATGCTAAGCGCTGGGCAATCAGGCTTGAATCCTTCATGTCGCCCAAACGCAGTGCCACATCAATGCCTTCCGCAATCAGATCGATCGGGCGATCGTCCAGAATGACATCAATATTTAGTTGGGGATGCTCGGCCATGAATTCATGGAGCCGCGGTATGATGAGCTGTCTGGCAAACGTCACGGGTGCACTGATGCGTAGCCGCCCAGACAGCGCAGCGCTTCCGCTAACCACATGCTCTTGAGCATCCCCCAGTACCTTTAACGCCGGGGCGATTTGCTCATAAAAATTTTGCCCGGCTTCTGTCGGCGTCAGCCCTCGGGTAGAGCGGAGCAGCAGCGGCGTTGCCAACTGATTTTCAAGCTGCATGATCGCTTTGGACACCGCAGGCTGCCCAATACCGAGCCTGCGAGACGCTGCGGAAAACGACCCCGTTTCAAAAACGCAGATAAATGTTTCCAGCGCGCTCAGGCGATCCATGTTTCTCTTCCGCAAAGGGGTTTCACTGCATCATACAGTAATCTGGTACGGGTCACGCGATTCACACCGCGCCCTTCCTTCCCCTGCCATCGCCATCTTCAGGCACATTCTCTTTACCGCCGACCGCATCAGGTATTACTCTGATGGCATGACTTGTCATGTCAGGGCTGGCAAACTTTTGCCGCCTTTTTCAAAATCTTACGAGGCGATGCATGAAACTTTTCATTTACGAACACTGCCCATTCTGCGTCAGAGCCAGAATGATTTTTGGTCTGAAAGATCTGCCTGTTGAGCAATCCGTCATTATGGAAGGCGACATCGACACGCCAACGCGTATGGTGGGTCGCAAAGTGGTGCCGATCCTGCAGAAAGAAGATGGCAGCTTCATGCCGGAAAGCATGGATATCGTCCACTATGTCGACAGCAAGCAAGCGCCGTTAATCGCCGACAAACCGGTTGATGCTGAGATTGAAGCCTGGTGTAAGTCCGTTTCCAGTGCGGTGTTTAACCTTGCGGTTCCCCGTTTTACGAAAGCCGATTTCAAAGAGCTTTCCACGCCAGAGGCGCGTCATGCTTACATCCTGCGCGAAGAAAAAGCCTTCGGCGATCTGGATGCACTGCTCGCGAAAACGCCGGAACTGATTGCGGAAGTGGAGCAGAAACTCGAGGTGCTGGAGCCGCGTCTGGCAAACGTCAGCACCATTTCCACCACCGACTTTATTCTGTTCCCGATCTTACTGTCGCTCACGATCGTGAAGGGCGTACAGTTTGGCCCTAACGTTCACGCGTACCTTGAGCGTGTCTCAACAGCCAGCAAGGTCGACTTGTTGACCGATAAAGCGCTGTAAAACAGCAAGAATAGAAACAACAAAGGAGCGGCTTATAGCGGCTCCTTATTTTTAGCAACGTCCGGATAACGTCGTTCGTTTACCGATATCAATCAGGATTATTGATCCTTGGGATAAAGTTCACATCCTTCTACGTCGTGTTCAAGCTCGATCACTGAATACGCCTGAGTATTTTTCGTTTTCTTTATCAGGAAAGGACTTGTCGAAAAGTAACTCCCAATCTGGGCATCATCCACGAAACAGGCAATGATCTCCTTTTCATTTTCCGAGATAATACGCAGTGAATACGTCCAACTGCCATCTGTGTCTGTTGCTCCTGCCCAGTCTTTTTCCTGGCTAAACACATAATCACCAGTATCTTTCAGCAGCGTCCCCTTAGGGAAATGTTTCGGTCCAAAAGAACTGAGGAAAGTAGTCACATCCAAATGCTTCAGCACCGTCAGCGCATCCGTTTTTGTTGCCGCAAAACCGGTCTGGGGAATCATCGATACTGAAAAAATCACGGCCAAAAATAGTTTCATTTACTGCAACCCTGCGATAGAACATCCGTGCGCGTATTCTATTTTAAAAACACAATTCGCAATAGCATTATGGGGCACGGTTTCACCCCATAACGCGTGGCGGATTTCAGCACGTTACTACGATGAAACTGCGACATAAAATCATTCCAGTGACACAAGGATAACCCTACTCCATCGGCCTCCGCCTGCTCACGGAACAATGCGCCGCTAAACAGCGTGACATCGTTCCCCTGCTCAACCAAATAGCGAGCGTGTCTCAGTGAACGATAAGACGAGGACAGTACGCTTATGCCATATCAGGCTGTTTAACTAAGTAATGGCTAGGCGTACCGCGGATCTCCACAACCTCACCGTCCAACTGCTGTGCATCCATATTCTTCATGAGCACAAACTGCCCATTAACATTGGCAGCAACACCATGCCAGGGCGTCAACCAGTCGTCCTTCGTGGGCATCATATGAATACCCAGTTTCAGGCTGTCCGAAGGCTGAGGGTGAATAGACAATCGGATGGCGTCTGGAAATTGTTCAGCAAGCAGATTGCCCCACGCCCAGCTGCGTTGGATCACGCTACACGCGCGTTTTTTGGCATCCTTCTGTAACGCCGCATTAGAGCCGGTATAGTCAGGCCGCAGGCTATCCTCATAGAGAAAGCGGGTTATTGAACGATAAAGCTGCAAGCCTTCTTCGCTCTGCATGAGCTGCGCCTTGATCTCCTCTTCTGACTCGGCGTAATCCTCAACCAGCCGCCGACGAAGATGATCATAGTCAGCAGTGAGTGCTGCCATATTCTCTACATCCTTAAGATTAAAGACGCTGAGATGAACAGCACCCAACTCATGCAGCAAATTTTCAATCTCATCCTGATAGGTGTTAATCGTTTCGTCGCTGGTCCCAATCAGGTCACCAAATACATGTCCATCCGAGCAAATACGGATGTGTGCACCTGCTGGGTAATAAAGCTGAATACGCTGACATAACGAATTCAGGAAGATCAAGGACAACCGTTCCGCCATATCCGGCACTCTACCCAGCACTTTATAGGGGTTCGGAGATTTAACTGGAAACGCAGGCAGAATAAGTTCAATACGGTGACCTTTTTCAACAAAAGCACGAATTCTGGGTAATTGAACCTGAGTCACCTGAGACTCTTCTTCACTAATTGATTTCGTCGATTGGGTAAATCTACGCCGATATTGAATTAACTCACTTAATATTAGCGATGAAACTAATTCATTATTCATCATATACAAAACAACCTTATTACTTTACATTAATTTTAAAAAATGAATAAACTGCATAGCAGTGGCGTAGAAACAATAGAATAAAACCCTTACGCGAATACAATAAAAAAACTGAATGACATATTCAGTTTTTTTATTTATTTCGCTAACAATAATTTAGAACATAAATTAGCATAATAAGAATTAAGAAAGTAATTATTAAAAACGAGGATAAGTGACGATGGATCTGCTGCTAGCAGCGGCGGCAGTGCAGATAGGATCAGTGGGTAGTGGAGAACAGATTCTGAAGAGAGCAGGCATAACAGAACGGGAAAACGAATCTGTCGCTAGCGATTAAGGCGTTACCTGACGGGAGAGAGACTTGGGTAAAACTAGGGGATGTTGGCGTAATGGGTTGAGTGGTTTGGGGGAGATTTTTTCTTATGATCATCAATCACTATTATTTTTATATTATTCACCTTTCAATTCACTTAATCGCTGCTAGCTATTTTACATGACTAAATTAGACGTTCCAGCACGTCATTCATTCCGACGCCCACTCCTTACGCTGCAACAGCGCTGTCGAGTTCCATTCAGGAATAATGTACAACCTGTTGCAAATAGGTTTGAACAGCATTACCTGAATGCCCGTGAATGTGACGGTAGAACGCGGCAGGATTATTATTGAGATTCGAGATTAATTTATAAACACTGACCAGACCATAAAATAAAAAAGCCGGAAGAATCGTGTGATCGCTTCCAGATTTTGTTATCTAATTATAAATACCTTTATCTTCTGCCTTTTCAATGAAAAGATCTTGTAACTCACCTTGAATTTCTTCATCGCCATAAACTAGCTTAAAGTCGTTATCTATCCCAGGCGAAAAATGAGAACCATCAATAGTTCCTAATATTATTGACGCTGTATCTGTAATGGTTATTTTAAAAAAATTAAAAATATTTTCTTTATCTTCATCACTAAGTTGTGACAAAACTCTCCTAGCTTTAGCATAAACGTCAACACCTTCATCAGGCACTTTACTCAAAGCATTTTTATAACGAACGAAATTACCTTCAAGTATTTCATTAAATATCGAATCAACAAACTTTTCATTACTAAGCATAAGGTTACCTCCCAAAGTTATTATATCTAACTTCTGGATATTTCAATTTATTTAAATCAATTAACTCACGTAACTTAGCATTTGGAACATCAGGATAAACCCTTCTAAGTTTTTTAATATCTCTGGCAATAAGATCCCTAGCCGAAGTGAACGGTTTCTCTGTTGTCGGATTTATTTTACTTCTTGATACTATTCCAACACCTTCCTTAGAAAGAGTATGGCCTTCTTTAGGAACTAATATTGAGGGAGCAGTCTTAGGATCGTAATCTTTTACCAGATCTTTCATTATTGCTTTTTGACCAACATGGTGAGCATCTAATCCAAGATCCTGTCCCTTCACTGAACTTCGTAGATCTTCATAACTCCCCACATCCCATTTTTCAGGGCACTTACTACTTAAACCAAGAGGGTCAATCCAACAAAAAGGATTATTTACATATCCCTGTGGTCTCAGGCCACCAAGTAACCCTATCGGGTCCGGTGACAGATACTGTCCGCTCTCTGCATCATAGTAACGATGCCGGTTGTAGTAAAGCCCCGTTTCCGCATCGTACAGTTGTCCCTGATAGCGCAGCTCGCAGTACACCTCTTCGTTCGCCGCATCGCCCAGGTAGCGTCGTAGTGGGATAGGCCGTCGCTCTTCGCGGTGGGCCCCCCACAGCCCCTGTTCCCCGCGCCAGCGGACTTCTCCTTCCTCGCTGCACAGCTCTCTGGCGGTTCCCGTCAGGTCGGTCACGATGTAGTGCAGCTGCGTACTGTCGCCCTGCGCCTCCACCTGTGCCAGCGGCCGGAAGCTCCCCGGCTCGTACACCCACTGCACTTCCCGCGCCGCCGACCCGTCTGCCCGGTAGTGCTGCTGACCTATCAGCTGGTCACCGTCCCACCGGTAGGCTACCCGCGCTACCGCCTGTGCTGAAGGGAGTTGTCCCTCGCGCACTTTACTGACTCTGCGACCAAACGCATCGTAACGATACCGCCACCGTGCTCCGTCTGGCAGGTTCACCCGTACCAGCCGGTCCTGCACGTCCCAGTCAAAGTACGTTTCCTTTGGCCTGAACCCCGGCCGCGTTTCCCGCTTCATCGCCAGACGCCCGCAGTCGTCATACCGGTATTGCGTATGGCCCCGCTCGATGACCCGGCCCGCCGCATCATACCGCGCCGACACCTGCACCACCGCGTTCTGCACCTTCAGCGTCTCACCCAGACCCGGCGCTATCTGCGACACCTCGCACAGGTTCTGTTCGCTGTCGTAACCAAACAACCGCGCCTGACGCCGCCGTCCCTCATCACGGCGCTCCGCCGTCACCTGGCCAGTTCCGTTCAGCCGGAATGCCTGCTCGCCCCAGTGACTGTCGCTGATACCCGTCAGACGGTCCAGCACATCGTACTGGTAGCGCCGCTCCAGCACGTCATTCACCCGGCCATCCGCGCCTTCCAGCGCCTGACGCTGCAGCAGCCCTGTTGGACTCCACTCGTGGCGTAATGCAAATCCGCTACCGTTAGTGCGCCGCTGCTCTTCGCCCGCCGCCGTGTGGCTGAGCTGCAGCGGCTGGTGTGAGCCGATACCCAGCGACGACAGCCGCCCCGACTGCCACGCCAGCTGCAGCGGGGCCAGAATCCCTTCCACCACCGCACGCTGACCGCCTGCATCGTAACTGCTCTGCACCGCCTCGCCGTTCACCGTTTCCGATGTGACCTGACCCGCCCGGTTATAGGCGTATTCCACCACCGCATCCGGGCTGGCCGCTTTGGTCAGCCGACCAGCCACGTCATACGCCAGTTCGGTAATGCCGTCGGTTTCCCCGTCCGCTTTCTGTGCGGTGATGCGCGCTATCCGCCCTGCCGCATCATGCTCGTAATGCAGTGCGCTCCCGTCCGGCGCGGTGCGCTGCACCAGGCGGTCTGCCACATCGTACTGATAGCGGTACACCCGCCCGTCGTAATGCCGCTCCTCACTCAACCGACCGCTGCCGTCAAAGCCGTACGTCCAGTCCCGCCCCTGACTATTCGTCACCCCGGCGAACTCCGCTTCCGCATTGTAGTGGTAGCGGACTGTCGCCCCCAGCGGGTCCGTCGCCTCCAGCAGGTTATCGAACGCCCCGTAGCGGAACTGGTAACGCTGACCCAGCGCATCCGTCACCGCCGTCAGGTTACCTTCCACGTCGTAACCAAACCGCGTCTCGCTGCCGTCTTCATACACCACTTTCGACGGAGACTCGCGCATGCCGTCATACTCCCAGCGCCGCACCTGCACACCAGCCTCATGCCCGATATGTCGCTCCGTCAGGCGGTCAAGGTCGTCATAGCGGAACGCTACCGGCGGTGCATTATCCCGCTCAAGGCTGCTCAGCAGGCCACGAGACCGAAGGTGCTGACTGGGTGGGGGATGACGGCGAGTTAACACTGGCGGGCGACTGGCTCACCCTGAGCGGGTTACTCGGCCAGCCGTTAATAATTGAGGTGCTGCCCGACAGGATAATTATTCGGGCAGAGTTGGAGACTATGCTGGCGTAATAATACTGACAGGTAAAAATAAAATAGCCGGAAGGATCGTAAGATCACTTCCGGATTTTATTTATTTGATAAAATATGCTAAACGCTCACCTAGTTTCAAATCTTCTCTCTTATAATAAAAAACAGTATCAAAATTAATGGATATATATTTCCCTATTACCTTAAACGTAAAGTCATCATCTGAATAGAACTCAACAATAAATTCATCACCTGAATGATTTTTAGATATTTTAATAAAATCATCATTCACATCACATGGCCAGTCCAATACCCCTTGAACAAATGATGGTAATTCAATGATTATTTCCAACGTGTGGTAGTATGATAGATCATCACTCCCAACAATAATTAGACGTTCTCGATCATATAAAAAAACAGAGAAATCCAACCAGCTTTGCTTCCAATCATGCTCTTTTATAGTGGATGCTAAATCTTTTTCTTTCATGGAATTACTCCATTAGGCAAAGGAATATGTGTGCTATTTGCCGCGATAGGATCATAATTTGGATTAGGAAAATTCGGATTTGTTTTCAAAATAGAAGTATGGTGCCACGCACCATCAGATGAACCATATTCCCAACCATATCCTTGATTCGTTGATGGATTCACACCCATTTGATTTCTCCCCACCCTAAAAATAGGCCCATTAGCCGAATTACTTCCTAAAGGAGCATTAGGATTTATATCATGCGCCCTTACTTCGTATTTATAATTCCCCGCTGAGAATTTCTCTTTAAAATTGTTCGGATAATCTTGTCCTGACAAACCTTGTCTATGTAATGAATAATCAAATATTTCCTGAGGTGATGCGTTCTTAATTGCAGCATGAGCCTCAGATGCATTCATACCTTTAGAACGATTGTATTTATACCAATCATATAAATCGGGGCAAGCAGCTAAACCTAGAGGGTCAACCCATTCTAATGGGTTATGCACATACCCCTGTGGTCTGCGGCCTCCCAGCAGCCCTATCGGGTCCGGTGACAGATACTGCCCGCTCTCCGCATCATAGTAACGATGCCGGTTGTAGTAAAGCCCCGTTTCCGCATCGTACAGTTGCCCCTGATAGCGCAACTCGCAGTACACTTCCTCGTTTGCTGCATCCCCCAGGTAGCGACGCAGCGGGATAGGCCGGCGCTCTTCGCGGTGGGCGCCCCACAGTCCCTGTTCGCCGCGCCAGTGGACTTCCCCTTCCTCACTGCACAGCTCTCTGGCGGTCCCCGTCAGGTCAGTGACGATGTAGTGCAATTGCGTGCTGTCGCCCTGTGCCTCCACCTGTGCCAGCGGCCGGAAGCTTCCCGGCTCGTACACCCACTGCACTTCCCGCGCCGCTGAGCCGTCTGCCCGGTACTGCTGCTGACCAATCAGCTGGTCACCGTCCCACCGGTACGCTACCCGCGCTACCGCCTGCGCCGACGGGAGTTGTCCCTCGCGCACCTTACTGACTCTGCGCCCAAACGCATCGTAACGATACCGCCACCGCGCCCCGTCCGGCAAACTCACCCGTACCAGCCGGTCCTGCACATCCCAGTCGAAATACGTTTCCTTTGGCCTGAACCCCGGCCGCGTTTCCCGCTTCATCGCCAGACGCCCGCAGTCGTCATACCGGTATTGCGTATGCCCCCGCTCGACTACCCGACCCGCTGCATCGTACCGCGCCGACGCCTGTACCACCGCATCCTGTACCTTCAGCGTCTCACCCAGACCCGGCGCTATCTGCGACACCTCGCACAGATTCTGTTCGCTGTCGTAGCCAAACAGCCGCGCTTGACGCCGCCGTCCCTCATCACGGCGCTCCGCCGTCACCTGACCGGCTCCGTTCAGCCGGAATGCCTGTTCACCCCAGTGGCTGTCGCTGATGCCCGTCAGACGGTCCAGCACATCGTACTGGTAGCGCCGCTCCAGCACGTCATTCACCCGACCGTCCGCGCCCTCCAGCGCCTGACGCTGCAGCAGCCCTGTCGGACTCCACTCGTGGCGTAATGCAAACCCGCTGCCGTTACTGCGCCGCTGCTCTTCGCCCGCCGCCGTGTGACTGAACTGCAGCGGCTGGTGTGAACCGATACCCAGCGACGACAGCCGCCCCGACTGCCACGCCAGCTGCAGCGGGGCCAGAATCCCTTCCACCACCGCACGCTGACCGCCCGCATCGTAACCGCTCTGCACCGCCTCGCCGTTCACCGTTTCCGATGTGACCTGACCCGCCCGGTTATAGGCGTATTCCACCACCGCATCAGGACTGGCGGCTTTGGTCAGCCGACCGACCACGTCATACGCCAGTTCGGTAATGCCGTCCGTTTCCCCGTCCGCTTTCTGTGCCGTGATGCGCGTTATCCGCCCTGCCGCATCATGCTCGTAATGCAGTGCACTGCCGTCCGGCGCGGTGCGCTGCACCAGACGGTCTGCCACATCGTACTGATAGCGGTACACCCGCCCGTCGTAATGCCGCTCCTCACTCAGCCGTCCGCTGGCGTCAAAGTCGTACGTCCAGTCCCGCCCCTGACTGTTCGTCACCCCGGCAAACTCCGCTTCCGCATTATAGTGGTAGCGCACCGTCGCCCCCAGCGGGTCCGTCGCCTCCAGCAGGTTATCGAACGCCCCGTAGCGGAACTGGTAGCGCTGACCCAGCGCATCCGTCACCGCCGTCAGGTTACCTTCCACGTCGTAACCAAACCGCGTCTCGCTGCCATCTTCGTACACCACTTTCGACGGTGACTCGCGCACGCCGTCATACTCCCAGCGCCGCACCTGCACGCCCGCCTCATGCCCGATATGTCGCTCCGTCAGGCGGTCAAGGTCGTCATAGCGGAACGCTACCGGCGGTGCATTATCCCGCTCAAGGCTGCTCAGCAGGCCACGGCGGTTATACTGATAACGCTGCAGCACGCCGTCCGGGCCTATCACTGTCGACAGTTGCCCCGTTTCACCATAGCGATACAGCCACTCGCGCCCTTCCGGGTCGTTTACTTCAACAACCTGCCCGGCAGCATTACGCTGGTAATGCCATTCGCTGCCCAGCGGGTCGATATAAGCCAGCAGTTGTCCGTTATCGTCATACGTATATTGATGCGTCGCGCCGTCAGGCAGAGTAACTTCAGTCACCTGCCCCCAGTCATTGCGCTGATACGCCGTGCGGCCACCTAGCGGGTCGGTCTCTGCCACCAGTTGGTTGTCCACCCACTCGAACCGGGTCTCGCCGCCGTCAGGCATACGTTTTGACAGAATATTATTACGCTCATCGCGCACATAGCTGAATACCCCGCCAAACCCGCTGTGGTAATGGCTGGTCAAGGTGTCATCGTCGTATTCAAAGTGACCCGGCCAGTAGCCTTCGGAGGTTCTGTCCCGGATGGCGCGGCCTTTTTTATCGTAGTCATGCTCAACCCAGGTCGAACCTAAATCCGACCAGCGCAGCAGCCAGCCTTCCGGTGAGTAGCGATAGTCAAAGTTGTGCCCTTCATCCGCCCGTACGCTCAGTAAATGCCCATGGTCGTCATAGGTATAGCTGGCCAGCGTTTTTAATGGCTGATGCTGCGGGGTACATAGCGTGAGTGTCGTGATCCTTTGGTGTTCCGATGTGACGTGAATCAAACGCCCGTCCGCCAGCGCAACCCAACGCAGTTCACCCAACACCCACTCGAAAGTCACTCGATGGCCCGCAGCATCGTCAATCGACGTCAGACAAAGCTGGAGACCGAGCGCATATTCAAACCGATAGCGCAGGCCACCGACATGTTGAAGCACCAGTTCACCCTGTTGCCGGGTCAACCGCCATTGTGGGTTTGACGATGAGCGACTGATCTCCCCCTCATTGGGCAGGGCGAAGAATGCCTGATTGAATTCGCCATCCGTTAGCGTAGCCACCCCGTTGTTAAGCGTCAGGCTGATATCCCAGTTAGTGCGCCACAGTGTCCCCAGCAAACCGGGGTGACGTTTTCCTGTGGAACGATAGTAGCGTTGCAGTGAAAGTGGCAGCGGACTACTTACCTGAAGATCGGTGCGCTGCTCCACCACCGCACCGGTTGCCATATCGACCGGATCGCCGTTTTGCTCACCTTTCTTCGGGTCAGTTTTCGTCTCCCCGTTTTCTGTCTTTGCTTTTTCCTGGGCAGCAGTAGCACCATCATTAGGGGGAGTTCTGGCGCCGGGCGTTACATTCTCGGCACCAGTGGGCGTTTGAACGGTTTTCCCGTCATCTGACGGGTTTTTATTCTCATCTGAGGCATGTCGCCCATGATCGGAAGACTTATTTTTTTGATTATTATCGCCCGTTTTGGGCTGAGGCTTATCCTGAGCATTTGGCGTGTCCGTCGGGGGAGAATGAGGTTGCTTAGGTGGTGTATGTGAGGTTGGAGAAGCAGGTGGAGAACTCGTCGAATTTTTTCCCCCTTTAGCGGCCATGCCGACTTTATTCTTACCGCCTCCCAAAAATACTCCTATTGCCGGTATCATACTGGCCTCAGCCATCGTCAAGCCACCAGGTCTTTCTACCCGTTGATTAAATTCAGTAATTTCCTCTTCAGTACGGTAGTCTCCCGATCCGCCCTTTTGCACAGTCATCGCAGATAATTCACAGCTCCCTTTAGGCCGCGCACTTCCAATAACCTGCGTCATGATTTGGGGAATAAATTCAGCAAACTCGGCTTCAATCAATGCCGTCACGATGGTAAAAATTGCGATTAATTTTTCGAGCACATCCACCATGGCTCGGAAACTGTCGGCCATCAGCGCGACTATCCAACTGCGCTCACCAGAAACACCTTTCACCAGTAGGTCCAGTGCCTCTTTGATGGTTTTCAGTATTTCTTTCCCTTTATCAGCATAAATTCTGATATCAGAACGTATGCCCGTCAGCCAGGTGACTATATTCCCGTTACTCAAATGGCGAATAATCTGAGTGGCTTCCTCAATATCCTGCTGCTTATTGCCTTTAGCGCCTTTCAGCTTCCGCAAGGCTTGCGTAATGGCATTTCCACTGACTTTTAGCGCATCCCCGACGCCAGGAACAAAGCCAATGACACACAGCACCCCGTCAATTTGGTGCATGGTGTCGTTCAATAAGTTAGGATTTTTATAGCTATACCAACACCATTGCCCAAGGAAGTAGACATCCATCGACTGTCCAACTACGGGAACACAGCCCAGTATGACCTCACAGAGCAGCAGAACGGCATTATCAACACTGGATGCCTTACTTGCCACCTCCGCCGACATTCGATGTTGAACTCGACGGATTTCCCGTTGGAGTTCACCATCATCTCTATGCAACTGCTTTTCCAATTCCCAGAAACGCTTCAACGCCGGTTTATATTGCTCCGGTATATCGCTCAGCGGCATCCTCACAGACTGCTGGACGGAGCCATACTCCACGATCCCTTGCACTCTCAGGATGACGAACAGGGAAAAATATTCTCCGGCAAAACTCGCATAGGCAGGGTTAGACATCAAAACGGGGTTGTTTTCCACCGTTTTCTTAGGGTCGAACGTATCGCTGCCTTCCCCCAAAAGCAGCTCATACGTGCGACACCCCATGTCATGGATGAAAAACATGCCGTTCTCGTCGGTTTTACCCCTTATTTTGTGGTTATTGCTATCGGTTAGCTGAAAAGGGGCATTCGGGATGGGTTCACCTGAATCGTAATGGTAACGCACCAATATTTCGCAGCCACAGGTTGTACATCCCCCTGAAATCTTATTATCCGTAGTGAAATTACGCTTTGCGGCATCCCCGCTGGCAGCTAACGCGCTGCTTTTATCCTGACTCATGAAATGACGTCCTTTTTATTTTATGCTTCGTCCAGGTGGTCAATAGCGGCCTGATACAGGCGATCCATACGGCTTTGCGTGCCAATGTATTCAGGCTGTACCAGAATGTTTTTTGCCCAGGGCTGATGCATGAATTCCGGCGAGAGTTCTGTCGCCAGTGCCAGCCAGCGCACGATATCGCGGTCGTTGTTAAAGCCGCTGTTCCTCGCCTGTTCCGCCTGCTGATGGGCAAACGCCTGTAGCTCATCAGCAGGTGCGTTTTGCCAGTCAGCATGGTAAGCACGCAGATGTTCCATATAGCGCGCCAGATTGTGATGTCCGTAAGGCACCATGATGGCTTGCCATTGCTCGTCACTCAGCTGGCGCGGCAGGATGTCTGGAATGGAGTGCGGTTCGCGGGCGGTGAGGTTTAAGGCATGTACCGCGCCGTCAGGGGAAATGTCGCAGAAGCTTGCTATCGGGCCATAGAGTGCACAGGCTTCTTGTGCGGAACTGGCGGATAACAGCTGATTCACCACCTGCCAGTCGCCTACACGCAGGATGGCATTCTCCCCGGAAGGTGAAGTCACCAGGCTCCACTGTCGCAGATGTTTCGTCACCTCAAGCAGTTGATCAAGTGGTGAATATGCCTGCATAAACCATTCCAGCTGTAGCCCCATTCCCCAGCCAGGTTGGGTGACTATGTGTTCTTTCACCTGCGACCAGTTAGCGGCATGAAGCGGAATGCAATAGGGCGATACCGAGGCATGAACGCGCCCCGCTTCTCCCCAGTACAAACGCGTCTGCTCCAGGCTGCCCCCCCAGCGTTCGGCCAGCCACGGCACGGCATCGTTCATCGACGCTTCGGCGATAACAAAACAGCCGCCCTGAGCGATACGCGTTTGCCAGACCGCGTCATCTTCCGGCAGCAGTTCAAGGAAAGGTTGCGATACACTCACAGCGTGACCTCCGGTATGTCAGGTAACTCTCCCCGCATCCAACCGGGGCGATGGTAATTAAGCTGCACACTCTCAATACGTTCAGGCTCAGATTTAAAAATCCGAATACTGTCCGCGATCGAATAACGTTCAGTCAGATGAATAAAGATTGGGTGCAAATAGAATTCACTGCCGAGCACCCAGCGATGAGCAGACCAGGCTTCACATTCCGCTTCGCTGGCTTTCGGATAATAGTTTCCGGCTAATACAATACCGCTAATAAAGCGTGCTTTTACTATTTCAATATCCAGAAGAAAAACACACTGCGCGCTGACAAAAAGAAACAGTTCATTCGCTAATCGGTGCAGGCGATTATCATTAGCGAGAAAGTAATATTGATAGTGCGTTAAAGTAATGTGGTATATCTGATTAATGTCGTTCTTGTTTTCTTTATTAACATCCTGCTGTGCGAATAGTTTATATTCCCCACGTTCGCTATTCACGATGGGCAAATACAGGTTATTCAGCGGGCCGAGAAAATCCATTTGCGCAGCAAGATCCAGAGTGGACCACCAGGCCGATAAAACGTCTGGTACATAGCTACGAAATAGCGCTCGTGTGCCATCAGGCCAGAGACAGGAAATGCGCTGTTGCCAAAAATCAGCCACCTGCTGCAATGTCAGTTCGCCATGCATGAGAATTACACCACCATGCCGCTCCGGCTGTGTCTCAAGCAGCCAGTGCAGCAGTGTTTCTCCTGGTTTGCCTTCTTCTATTTTCACCACAATAGGCGCCCACATCTGCCAGTTTTCGGCATCTTTGCCAAAATGCAGCTGTTGCCATATATCCGACGCCGCAGGTTGAAAAGCCTGCCAATATTCAGGTAATTTGGGATAATTCAACGGCGAGATAATAGCGAACAAAGGTGCATTAAACTGGCTGATTTCAAACAGGGTATAACCGTTTGCCATCATCGTTATTTGCCTGTAAATAAATGAGATAATTTTTAATACGATGAGCGTGTATTCATCACAGCAGCAACGACCCAATAATCACGCAGATTATCGGGTCGAGACATGCCGTTTATTTTTATGACGCAAAATGGATAATAAAACGGAGAATAAAAATAAAACTAGACTGGCAGTCCTTTTTCCCAACGATCCCGAACTTCAGCAGGTGACAGCGGTGGAAATTTAACGCCGCGATCCAGTAACAGCTGTTTTACCTTTAGTGCCCAAGGGTAGTGAGGCGATTTAGGAGACATAATGGATAAGCTGTCATCCACGGTAAAAGCGAGATTACTGCCTGTATCATCATAAATATTACTCTCTGCGCCGTGTTCTATCAGCCAATATGCAACTTCATATTTATTCAGATAAGCAGCATAGTGGGCGCTGTTTACTTTGGAACCATCAACGAGGTTCAAATCAGCGCCCCGCTCTACGAGTAATTTGATATCGGCCCAGCGCTCCTCACCAATAGCACTAAATATTGCAGGCTGGCCACGACGCCCAATCGCATTCGGGTCGCCTCCCGCATCCAGAATAATACGCAGCCAGTCAGGGTCTTTCGCGCCCGCTACGGAATTGACGGCGCTATCGCCAAAGCCGTCTTTATAGTTTGGATCGACGCCCAGTTTAAGCGCCAGCGTGACGGCCTTTTTATCCTTCGTTTCATAAATCAGCCACAGCAGCGGCGTGATGCCTTCTTTGCCATGAATATTCAGGTTAACGCCCTGCGACAGCTGATGACGGGCTGCTGATTCGTCACCTTTTTGAATACTTTCCAGTACCGCCACCACAGGGGGCTCAAAAAGTTCATTCGCCCGCATACTGTGTCCTCCCGCCTGACAAGCGGTTAATAATCCCAGAATAACGACGCCTACCCATTTTATACGTGCCAACCATTGCATTATATTCCCCTGAATGTATTGGTTATCTTCCCGATATCTTCCTTTTTCTGGCTTTCAATACCCGCAATCACCTGATCCATACCGTGGCGAGCAATCGGCGAGCCGCCGACTGCGGGAAGTGCCATCATATCACCGCTTGCTTTCGGCAGGCCCCCTTCCAACAGTTTTGCTACACCGATGACTCCTCCGAGCGCAGCACCAGCGGCTCCGCCAATCAATGCGCCCGCACCGGATAGCAAACCCGGAATCAAAGCCTTGCCATAGGTTTGTGCCATGGTTAATACCTCACCATCGACCGCCTGCGTCGTTATCAGCGAGGCCGTTTTCGCCAAATCGGCACCACCTGCACGCGACACGGTATTGTTATGCAAACCCGCAGCATTAAAGGTATAGCCGGGTAATCCGGTGACGCCAACGCCAGCCGATGCTAAACCACCGCCTAATGAATGCCCCACGATGACAGGTGGCGGAGAAAGAACGTTTTTTACCCGCTTTGCCAAATACATGGCCTGATTGTATTGATCCGTCTCCAATCCCATACCTTGCCCAGCGTTAGTCAACCAGTCTTTAACGCCTGTCACCGCATTATTGGTGCCCCGGTAGGTCAACATCGTTTCGCCATTAATTGCTGATTTGAACAAAGCAGAACCAAACCCTGTTTTCTTGTCCATAAAATCATTGTCTGTCAGGCCAGGAAGCTTACTCGTATCCAGAATATCCAGCCCAACTGGCGCCTTAGGCAGTTTATCCAGCACGCCTCGTCGGAATTCATCGACCGAATAAACATACTGAGCCGCTTCGGCGCGTAAGATACTGTCGTTATTAAACGCCAGCCGCTTTGCCGCATCGGCTAACCCCGGCAGCGTCGCTGCTTCAGTCGCCAACTTGGCACGCGCCAGATAACGATCTTTACGCTGGGCGACGGTGAGTAAGTCATCAAGAATGGGCAACTCGGCGACCGACGCCCACTCCATTAACGTCGGCAACAGCATTGGCGTCAATGCCAACAAGGGCGCGCGACTTTTTGCCGATTGTTCGGCGCACGGTTTTACTGGGGATTGATAGGGCGAATCGCCAATGATCACATTCCCGCTGCCAGCAGCAACCGAGCCGCCGCAGCCGATCGCATCACCGATACGCGCAGCCAGCTTCCCATTGATGATGACCGTACCGGAGCCCGCGGATATCGCACGGCTGTGCACGCCGTGGGGCACATTCGGGCAGGGGCAAGCGTGGAGTAAAACCGCATCGCTTTTACGGGCGGCCGGTTTGCCATTGATAATGACATCACCGCTGCCTTCAATAATCGGGGTGGCGGGGAAACAGCCGTGACCCGCGCAGCTGTCACCTAAACGTGCAGCACCTGGCATAGTTCCTCCTTAACGTCTGTCTGGCGCATCGGGCAGCGTAGGCTTCGTCGGATCTTCTGGCGTAATTGATACTGGCGCAGTCCCTACGCCAGCCGCACCACCATCGTTGATCTTCACAATCGTCCCGGAAATCGTGACGCCCGCGCTATCAATCTTGATGAAGCCACCAGGCGCTTTGATGGTCAGAGCCTGCCCCGCTTCCAGCACGATATCCGCAGCTTTCAGGTAGCTGTCCGTATTAACCAGAACACGCTGATGCGCGCCGATCAGCGTCTCTTCAGAGCCTGACATCGTGGTCTGACGGCTCCCTTCGATATGGGTAATCTCTCCCCCGCCGATGAAACGCTTGAACGAAGCACCAATCTTCTGAATAAAACTCCGACCAATTTCCTGATGATGATCCTGACCGATGTTTTCAAAATCATCCTTGCCTATCGTTCGATGGCGGTGACGCGTGACCCGTTGGAACTGATCCTGATCCACGCTGAGGTGCTGATCGCGCCCTACGCTCTGCCGCTGGATGTTGTTGATAACACCATCCATATCTTTCTGAGCGTGATAGTAAATTTGTTCACGCGTCGCCTCATCCTCAAAACGCAGTTCGTTGAAGCCACTGCCTTTATGGGTATCGGTACGCAGCGTCGTGCGCGTTTTATGTGCCGGTAAAACGTACGGCGTCGGGTTGGTCGCGTGGAAGGTTCGCCCGGTGATAATCGGCTGATCTGGATCGCCTTCGAGGAAACTGACGATCACTTCATGGCCGATACGCGGGATAGCAATCATGCCGTACTGGCCGCCTGCCCAGCCCTGACTGACGCGTACCCAGCAGGAACTCTGGTCATTGCTCGCGCCGTAGCGATCCCACGGGAATTGCAGTTTTACCCGACCATACTGGTCGCAGTAGATTTCTTCCCCCGTCGGGCCGACGACAGTCGCGATTTGCGGGCCATCCACCATCGGTTTGTATGGCATGGCTGCACGCCATGTCGTCGTGCCTTTCACCACCGCAAAACTGTTGCTCATGGTCGTCGGTTCGCCGCCGCTTTCCTCTTCCAGCGCCTGCGGCTGTTGCCCGACGTGCGTCACGCTCACCGTCTGCCACACTGCATTCAGCGTCACATTCGGGTGCTCCGTCAGGGTGAAGGTGTTGCCCGGCATCAGCCCGGCGCAGTTGGATTCCCCTTCGCTCGTCACCGCCCCTGAGCGCAGCGCATCCAGCCGGTAGCCGCTGAATGCCTTGCCGCTCGGGTCTTGCTTATAGCGGCCCGGATAGTCGTAATGCTGATAGCTTTCGCGCTGGTGCTCCAGCTCGCCGCTCATTTTCTTGTGCGACAGCCCGTAAGCCGGCGTCTTGAAGCTGTAGTCCTTCAACTCGACTTCGGCCGTACTCACCCGCTCTGCGTAGTGGAAGCGCCGGACATATTCGCCCTCACTCAGCCCTTGTGTAGCCAGATTGAAGAACAGCTCAGGGCCTTTGGTCAGTGCACCCGCATCGTCGGCAAACACCACCCGGTGTTTACCCTCTTCGTATTCGTGGAAGAAATACATTCCCTCCTCAGCGGCCAGCCGGGTGATAAAGGCTAAATCGCTTTCCCGATACTGTACGCAATATTCGCGCACCGCGTGCTCGTTGCGCAGCGCAAAGGCGTAGTCGGTGATACCGGCTTCTTCCAGCAGGGCACCGATAATCGCTTCCGGCTTCTGCGCCTGAAAGATGCGGGCGTTGGTACGCAACCCCAGTCGCCACAGGGCTGGACGGACTTCCACCTGATAGCGCGTGCGCCGGAATCCGGTGTCGCCCTGCGTGAAGCCACTGATAATCCCGCTGACGCGACGTTTCAGTTCGCCTTCATACCAAATCATCAGCTCGCACGGCTGGTCCAGCACCGCGCCGAAATCGACATCCGGCAACGCGCTCGCCAGACTCAGCGACAGGCTGAAAGGCCGGTTCAGCCCTTCATCCAGCCTGAAATCCACCACCGCGAAAGTGCCTGCTTCCAGGGCACCGACCTTTACGGTGAACTGTAATCCTGTACTGTTTGCCACCCGTCCTCTCCTTCTTCCTTCGCCGTTGCCATGGCTACCGCACGCCTCGGGTTCCCCCGGAGCGGCACGTCGCTATCCTGATTAAAATAAAAACCTGAGCTGTGGTCTGAGTCTGCTCACGCCACAGTTCATGTTGATAAAGCATCACGTTGAGAAAAACGCAGAAAACCCGGGACAAGCCCGGGTTCGGTGGGAATTACGCTTCGACTGGTGCACGCCAGTCATCGGAGCCGGACGTCCCGGCAACGGTGTGCTCCCAATCGATTTTGCGGTAGGCCAGCGACACTTCGATCAGTTGGGTGTAGTCCAGTTTGGACGGATCCTGGCAGTGTGGCATTTTGCAGTCGATGTCAACGATGGTGGCATCGGTCAGCACGGTAGAGAAGAAGTGCTCTTGCTTACCTTCAACCGACGTGCGGTACCATTTCAGGGTCACGGTCGGCAGCATTTCGCCGGATGCCAAAGAGTTGTACATCAGCGGAACGGCTTTGTTCAGCGCGACGGTGAATTTGAACGGTTTGTGCACACGCTGGCCAGACGGCTGACCAGACTGTGGGTCGGTTGGTACGGTGACGATGTGTTTGAATTCCTGTACCAGCATTTCGTCTTCGTGGCCTTCCACATAGATGTTGCCGACAGAATCAGACGTGAAAGCACCCGCGGTGATGTTGCCCTGAGTTTTACCTTCGATGCTGATATAGCATGGAGTTGGCATAGTCTTGCTCCTTGTTGTTGAACGGAATGAGTTATTGAACAGAATGAGTAACTTCACCGTCTGTATAGCAATTCACATGCCAAAAATTATCTTTATGTTTTATAAAGGAATTCCCCTAACACAAACTCCCCTTAAGTAAAATTTGAGCAAGAAGTTGCGCAGACTTCCTAAATCGTTTGCAGACATTGCGCAAAAAGTGATTTACACCAGAAAGTGAGCAAGAAGTTGCGCAGAATGCGCAGTTATGCTGAAAGTTTGAGTTAGCGATGAATTAATGAAATGAATAACCGATAGGAATCGTGCTTATTAATAGCAAAAAACTATATTTGGCGATAAATCGCTCATTTTCATAACAATAAGAGTAAGCAGTCACTTACGTTTTTTATGAAAAATAGGAACGGAAAAGTCAGGACATCCCGTAATGAAAAGAGTCATAAAAACAAAAAAAAGCGGGTGTTGCTATCACGCAACACCCGCCTGTTATTGCCACTCTTTATTCCACGACTTATTCCACGACAATCCGACTTACGCCACGATGATCCACCACCACGGATTACTCTGTTTTCCCCGATGACCAGTGCATCGCCAACCGCTGCCCGGCTTTGATTTCATCCGGCTGCATCGTCGCTTCCAGATCGTTACGCGCATGAATGGCTTCGCTCATCCCCTCCGTCGCCGCCATCGCGTACCAGGCGTAAGCATGAATACGATTGCGAGAGGCACCCAGCCCATCCTGACGCATCATCCCCATACGATATTGAGCCATACGGTTACCGTCATTCGCCGCCAGACGGTACTGCTTCATCGCCTCAACATAATCCTCTTTGCCGCCTTGCCCCAGCCGCAGCATCTCGCCATAGGCCAGACGGGATTCAGTGTCTCCTGCTGATGCCGCTTTGGCATATTCTTCACGCGCACGCGCGAACTCGCTCGCTGTAAATAACCGCTCACCCAATTCGCGTTGCGCTCGGATATAGCCCGCAGAGGAAGCCTGCACCAGATACTGTTCGCGCTTTTCATGGGTTGTCTGGATCTGGCTGAGCAAATAATCGGCCTCGCCCGATCCGCCAGACGCGGCACGCTCCAGCCAATAACGCGCCTTTTGCTCATCCCAAGGTAAGCGCTTACCTTCACGGTATGCCTTGCCCAGCCAAAGCTGTGCTTCGGCATCGCCTGATGAGGCGGATTTTTGATACCAGTTCAACGCATTTTCGCCATCTTCGTGCCGCGCCATCCACAGCTGCGCCTGTGCCTGACCCAGCGTCGCCGCACGGAAATACCAGCGCTCAGCCAGATCGCGACGGATAACCACACCTTTACCCTGCTCGTAGCGCTGCGCCAGCTGATACTGCGCATCTCGATTGCCGAGTTCAGAGGCTTTCAGCAGCCACGATACGGCATCTTTTTCGCCGCCCGCATGCGTCGCGTGCCACTGGGCAACGATCAGTTGCGCGGGCGGATAGCCATTTGCCGCAGAGGATTCAAATGCACTCAGGCATGCCGCCACCAGCTTTCCCTGATGCTGAACCTGACAGTCCATGCCAAGCCGATGCCCCGCTTCGCCATTTCCCAAACGCGAGGACGTTGTCCACCACTGGCGAGCAGACGGGCTGTTCTTGGGCGCACCCAACCCTGCCTGATACCAGTCGCCAACCTGAAGCGCTGCGGCCGCACGCAGTTCCTGATTGCCCGGAAGCTCAGACAGGCCAGATGCCTTCTGCATCCACTGCATCGCCTCGGTGTACTGCGAGCGCGTGGCTAGCGTCTTTGCCAACTGATATTGCGCTTCGCCGTTTCCCCGATTCGCTGACGCCGCCAGTTCTGTTTCAGACAGCGACGTGACCGGCGCCTGACATGACGCCAGCCAGCAGGCCGACAGGACTATCATTAATTTTTTGTATTTCATCATGTGCTCAGCGTTTTCCCTTCACGATAATCAGCTGGCAGAATTACCCTGCTGCAAACGGTACAAGCGAACGTTGAAGGAGCGCAGTTCATCTTCCATCGCGCGTAGCTCCGCTGGCGTCAGCGACTGGCTCTTGGTTTTACGCGCCTCAAGCTCCCGCAGCCGTATCCCAAAGGGAACGTCCGATATCAGGTCTTTTTGCATATCGTAGAGCTTTGATTTCAGATAGGAAATCGTCACCGTCCGGCGCTGCCGCTCCAGTTCCAGCAGTTGCTGCAACGTGTCATTGACTCTGGCACGGGCCTGTTCGTACCCGCGTGTTTTCGGTTCATCGCCCTGCTGACGTTCAAGCGCAATCTGCCACTGGCGTTCCATCTCCTTCACCGCCAGCGAGTCGGGATAGAGCTGCTGCATCACGTTTTTCAAGCCGTTGCCGTATTGATACAGATAGAACGGCGACGCATTTTTTACCTGTTCCAGCTGTGCCTGATAGCGGTTAATCAGCTCACCTTCCATGCCTTGCAATTTCTGCTCGCCCAGCGCAATACGCACCCGGCGAATGTCATTATGATCGGGGGCGGCAGGCAACGCGTAAGCCGGCTGTTGCAGTAACGCCAGCGCATCAGCTTTCTGTTCCTGCCAATACTGCCAGCCCGTAATCGCCGCCACGGGCAGCGCGCAGGTCAGCAGCCCAGAGACAAACCAGAACCAGGCTGGCTTCTGCTTTTTATGCGCCTCAATTTTCAATACCGTCGGTTTCATTTGCCCTTTCTCCCGTCCGATGAGAATGCTGCCCGCAGGCAGAGCAGCCTGACCCGAGCCCGATGAACCACTGCTTTGCACCGTCGCTCCGGGTTCCATGTCTGAATGAAAGAACACCATGGGTGGAATCTGCATATCCTGCTTTTTCAGTTCCTGATCGTCCGACACAATGACAATCTCGGTTTCATCAAACAAATGGGTATAGCCTTCGACGAAGTGCAGCAGATTCTCGACGCGAGGAATGCGGCTCAGCCCCGAGTTGTGCAGCTTTTCACTCATCAATTGCAGCGCGCGTTCGCAACGGTAAACCAGCCGCTTGTGTTCATGACTGATGGCGTACTGCCGCACCACTTCACTGATGCGAGCAATAAACCAGTCCAGCATCTCGATACGCGCTCGTTCCTGATGAACCGGTGGCCAGAAGTTATCCCACTGCGTCACGATCAGGTTCGCCAGAAACTCACAGCTTTCCGTGAAACCGGTCAATCCCGCCAGCCGTGAACGCGCCAGCGTAAAGTAGATCGCGGTCTGGAGATCCACGCCCTGCTTTTCAAAGATGGTGGTGGCCATATCGTGCACCAGCATCCAATCCACATCAGGGCGAGACGCGTGACTCAACTTGTTAATTTCCGCCCGAAGTGCGTCAAACTCCGGCAGCATCCGTGGATCGCGGCCTACTTTCAGGGCCTGTTGTGCATCTTGCATATCACATCATCCAGCAATAGGGAGCCTGAGCAGGCTCCCGAGAGTTAATTAATAAAGCGAGTCAGGCAGCGTGAACTGGCTGAACAGACCACCGGCAAACGGGTTATGGCTGGCATCGGTGTAGACGCGATAGGTCATCGCTCCGTTCTCCAGCGAGAAGCGCACGTCAAAGGTGTTCTCATTCACCTGAGTCAGCTGATCGCTATTGATTAACCGGAACATCGCCCACGGCCCGCTAAAGCTCAGGCTGCGCGGCGAACGCTCACGATCGTCCGGCACCAGCGTCAGCTTGCTTTCGGCACCGTCGCGCATACTGTTTGGCCACACCAGCGGCGTTTTCTGGCGACGACCGTGGCTGTATTCCAGCAACTGTCCGTCCAGATTCAGCACGCTACGGCGCTTGTTCGCCGTCAGTTCCAGCGGTTCCAGAACGAAATGCACTTCCAGGCTGCCCTGCGCATTAAACAGGGTCTGGCGGATGCGGGTCGCGCGTTCAAGCTGTTTCACCAGCTCTGCTTGCAGAGGCGACGCCATGCCTTCTTCCAGCATGCCGCTTTCCATCATCGCCTTGAGGTTGGTCTGATAGAAGTTGTCCAGCGTCCCGCCAGTCATGAAGAACATTTCCATTTCCGATAGCGGCACATCTTTGTTCGATGACGGGTCGAAAGGGTAACGATCCGCCAGCTTCTCATTGAATGGCGTCACGACCTTATCCAGCCATTCCTGATTCAGCGACGACATCGCCAGCCCCGTCACCAGACTCGCGCTCTCTCCAGCTAATTGCCCTACCCAGCGATCCAGCGGTGCGGGAAGGCTGCGGGCGTATTGCTGTAAGGCGAATACCGGATCGGCAAATTTATTTCCCTGCCGCGCCTGTACCGCTTTCAACGCCGCCTGTCCCGGATCGGTCGCGTTGACGATCTGATCGAGATAGTGATAGAGATCCGTCAGCTTCTGATTGACCTCTTGCACCAGCGGCCCCTGCTCACCGCGTCCGCTCAGCGCCGCATTGATGGTCATAAACGGACGGCCGGTACGCGTGTTAATACTCTGCGCAGTGTCGTTATCATCATCGGACAGCTTACGGATACGGGTGTTATCACTCACCGTGGTCAGCACGCGCTGGAAAGGCTGATCGTTGCCGGTAATATCCGTGAGGATATCGAGCGCCTGCTCCGGCGTATCGAGCGTCTGCACATCAATGTTCGCCAGCACTTTCTGCCACTGGTTGATGTAATCCGTAATGTAGCGATCATTCACCTGACGCAGAATTTCCCGCCGATCGGCCTCGCTGAACTGCGCACGCTCGCGCTGTCCCAGCACCCAGGCGTCCAGCGCCGTCAGCTCTAACAGCGCTTTGTCCTGCTTGAGGTAATAATCGCTAAAACCGGGATACGTCAGCAGCCGAGGCACACTTCCTGCTTTGTCATTACGCAGGGAAAACACCGGATCAAAGGTCGGGCCGACTTCATCACGAATCGCTAAATCCGGCGGCAACACCTGCGTCGCCTTCATCACCAGACTCTGATAAACGCGCTGATACATCGGCAGCTTGCTCAGTTCCTGCTGAGCCAGCGTAATCGGCTGATTAAAAGGTGCAAACGTGCTGATCGCTACCGCGTCTTTCTGCTCACGCGCCTTGTGCCAATCGGTGTGCTCAAGGGCGTAATCCAGATGCTGCATCAGCTGTTCCTGCACGTTGCCCTGTCCGGGAAATGCCTTCTGCCAACGCTGCGCCATAAACTGTTCAACCAGCGATTTATTGCGCCCTGACGCATCATCCAGCATCCGCATCACGCGCAGAATCGTCAGCTTTTGCTCACTATTGGCAGGTGCCTGATTCAGGTCTTCCAGCAACCCTTGCATCACCGCAGGGAGAAAGCGCTGATTCAGCATTTGCAGATAGGTGCCTTCAACATGAGGCCCAATCTTGTCGCCCTGATATAGGCCAAGGTCGGCCAGCAGCGGCGTGCGCTCATGGTAATTACCAAAGGATAAGGTCGCATCGCGAATCAAATTCAGACGCGGCAGTTGCTGATAGCCGTAGCCCTGCTGGCCTTCCAGCTCATTGGTGCCGATAAAGGCCTGCGCTTTCGTCAGTACGTTACGTCCGGCTTCTTCATTGACCCGATAGAAATGGTGCCAGCTACCAATCAGTGCCAGACTCGCGAGCAGCATGCAGCCCACGCCGATACTCAGCCGACGTCGGCGATAGAGGCTATGCAGCCGATTTTCGCCCGCCAGACTAGCCTCAGGGAAAATGACGTCAGGGAAGAGACGCTGCACAAAGAACGTATTCGATTCACCGCGCAGCGCAGGGTTGATCGGCTCTGGCAGCTGATAGCGTCGGGAAGCCGACTGCGCAAAGGCATCGAACGGCACCCCTTGTTGATAGACCGAGCTGACGTAGACGCCGCGGATCAAGAACGCGCGATCTTCGCCCGTCGCTAACGTTTCCGTCAGCACTTCCATCACGTAATCTTTCACGCCGGCCAGTTGGCGGACAAACGAGAACAGCGAATTGCGCACGCTTCTGTCGGACTGCGTCAGCAACATGTCTGGCAGGTTGTCATTCAGGTGCGTGACCCACTCGTCCCAAAAGCGCTCCAGCTCTTCTAGCCAGGCTTTGCTGTTGCTCGCCTGCGGCGTAAACGTCACCCCTAATACGGCCTGACGCGCGTCGCGGTTCAACTGGCGATAGACCTTATCGAAGCCGCTCAGCATATCCAGCCGGGTCAGCGCGATATACACAGGTAAGCGCGTATTGATGTTAACGGAAATTTCCTGCAAGCGGGCGCGCATGACCTGCGCGTAGGCTTTGCGATCGGCGACGCCAGCCTGCGCCAGCCAGGAAATATCTAGCGTGAGCACCAGACCGTTGAGCGGCTGACGGCGACGATTTTCACTGAGCCACTGCAACAGGTGCTGCCACAGTCGGGCATGACGTTGTCCGAGCGAATCGCCTTCCAGCTCAGGCTGGGCAAGTAGCTGTCCGCTGGGATCCCAAATCACCGCGGATTCCCCGACCCAACTGCTCACCTGCTGGCCTGCCGCCACGTCTCGCAGCTCCGCATCCAGCTTCGGATTCATTTTGTTTGCCGGATTAGCGCGATGGATCAGGCTACTTTTCCCGCTGCCCGCCAGACCAATCGTCAGATACCAGGGCATCGCATATAGCGCTCTTTTCCCCAACTGGGTCTGAAACGCCTCCAGCCAGCGGTCGAGAAACGTCTGCTGGCTGTCGACATACACCTGCAAGGGATCCTGTTCAATCACCTGCTGTTCATGACGCTCAGCCCGCATCTGCTGCACACGACGCCAGACCATCCAAGCGCTGTAGGAGAACGCCAGCCACAGCCAAACCAGCGTGAACACCACGCGGCCCCAAATTCCCTGTAATGGACGCGACTCGCCCACAGTCAAACGCGGCCCCAGCCACCAGGCCAGAACCAATACGACGACCCACAGCAGCACGCCCAAAAGTAGCCAGGAGGGTTTCAGTTTAGGCAACTGCTTGCGTAGAAAGGTTATGATTGTTTTAAACATAAGTGACCATTCACTCCGAATGTCTTATTTTTTGCGGGATGCCGCCAACCGCTCCACGCGGCTGACCATTCCCGGTTCCCATTGCATCAGGCCCAATTGTTGGCTTTCCTGCCACATGTGCTGATAGTGCTGTGCTGCCAGTGATTTCATTCCTTCTTCGGCGAGTAAATCCGCCAGTACCAACTCGGCATAAAAGCGGTCGCGAGGCTCTTTCAGGCGACGCATGCGTTCATCCAATAACTGCATCGCCGCCCCAATGCCTTTCTCGTCCCGACAGGCCGCTGCCTCCGTTGCCAGATCGTCCTGCCGCGCCCCACCGCCGCCGCGAACGGGCTGGCTGGACTGCAACCACTGGCTGCATTTCCCAGTCAAAAAAGGCGCGCCATCGCTGAACGCCAGTTCACGCAGCTCCGGCACACGCTGAATAAACGCAGAAAGCTCCTCGGCAATCGCCGTCGCGACGGAAGCATGCCCCAGACGTGAGGCC
Source organism: Pectobacterium polaris (assembly GCF_002307355.1). Classification (NCBI taxonomy): domain Bacteria; kingdom Pseudomonadati; phylum Pseudomonadota; class Gammaproteobacteria; order Enterobacterales; family Pectobacteriaceae; genus Pectobacterium; species Pectobacterium polaris. The sequence continues at coordinate 4,817,060 of NZ_CP017481.1, forward strand.
ACCGAGGCCGACAACATATGGCCATCAAACCAGTAAGGTGCCAGCACCAGACTTTGTTCTATGCGTTCCCACAGCGCCAAATCGGCCTGAGCCAGCGCACTTTGGTATTCATCCACGCGGTCTGACGAGACGGGTGCCAGCTGGGTTTTATTCCCTTTGGACGACATTGGCGGTGTGGCAATGCCAGACCAGATAGCGTGGCGGCGCAGACGGTAACCCATCGGTGAATCGGGATGGCGCTCAACCAGCAGCGCCGCGACGTTCAACTGGGTTTGCCGCCAGCCGCGTTCGTCGGATGAATTAATCTCCACCGAACTGACGGGCGTCGAGGCCGCGCTGGCGCAGGTTTCACTTCCGCCCGCCCCTCCACTGCTGCTGGCTGCCGGGGCCGGTTTCGCCGTCTGATTCGCCTGTTCCTGCGCCTGCTGTCGCTGTCTGGCGCGCTTAACGCCTTGCACCAGTTCATCCATCAACGCCGCTTTGTCGCTGGCCAATTCGCCCCAGCGAGTCGCCACCTGATCCGTTAACTGCTGTAATTGCTCCAGCTCTGCGCTGGATGCACTTTCTGCAATACGGGGCAGCGCGCTCTCAAAACGCCGAACAATCTGGATCATCAACTTCTGTTTCTGAACCGGGCTGGCAGGCCACGCGGTCACCCAGTAACTTTCCAGCCAGCTGTCCAGCAGCATCAGTGCGGTAGAAAACGGTGTCGCTTTGGCCGGGTGCTGTAAACAGCGCAATAGCTGCACCAGTACCCGCATGTCTTTGGTTTTGCTTTCCAGCAGAGTCAGGCAGTAACCCGCCACCACGTTAAGATCGACCTGGTTATGCGCCAGTGACCCGAGCTTGACCAGCTCCGTCTCGACCTTTTCCCAGAGCGGATCGTCCGGCAATACCGCCGCGCGCAACTTCTCATCTGGCAACGAGGTTTGCAGGCGTTTACACCAGGGATGTGCATGCATGAACGCCTCCTTTACCAGTGACACTGCTGACGCAGCGGCGCTAATGCTTCGCCCAGCCCGGCGAGTTCGATACGCAGCGCGTGACCGTCCGCGCCGTTAAGCACCAGTTCGCGATGCCCAATCCAGCGCTTCAACGCATCAATCGCCGGCAGGCCGCGTCCCGACTCCAGCAGCAGCCCACGATTGCGGATAAACCAGCTGTCGGACACCGTCACACCATCCAACTGGGATGTGACGGACTCCCCTTTCCAGGGTTCGCTAAGCGTTAAGCGCAAGTGCGTAATATTGCTGGCGCAGCTAATCACCAGCGTATTGCCATCGGCCAGCACGCGAGTGAGCGTCATATCGCCGCTGTCTGCTTCACGTCCCAGTTGAAACGTTCCGCCCGTCGCGGCGTTATCACTTTGCGGGGACAGCGTGCCGCTGCGTTCCGCTTCCCGACCCAGCGCGTCATAACAGGCTAGTCGGAGCTCAGCAGCCGTCTCATTGCGACACTGTTCCCACAACGACTGCCAGGCGGGATCGGGCGTCGCAGCAGTTGCCAACAGTAGGGGTGCCATCGTCAGAAACATCAATTTACCTCCAGCTTCTGGCATTTGTGGTCGAGAGTGCGTTTAGGAATATTGAGGCTATCGGCTACCAGTAGGCGGTTGCCCTGAAACTGGCGCAGGCGTGCCTCAATGACAGCCGCTTCATACAGCTGTGTGGCAATACGCAAATCGTGGATGTGCTGATAGCGATCCTGTTCTTCAGGCGGGCTGCTCGTCAGCCGTTCGCGCAGTTCCGGCGGCAGCGATGTCAGAGACAGCGCCTCACCGTCCGGCGTATGCGCGCAGGCGACTTCCAGCAGATTACGCAGTTCCCGCACATTGCCGGGAAAGTCATACGCCACCAGTTGGCGCAGGAAAGCGCGGTTCAATGGCCCAACGTGCTTTTGCTGTTTGTCTGCAAATTGACCGATGAAGTGCTCGCACAGCAGACGAATATCGTCCGGCCGTTCGCGCAATGGAGCGACCTGCAACAGGCACTGGCAAAGGCGATGATAGAGATCCTGCCGAAATACACCGTCAGACACCTGCTGTTCCAGCGGCTGATGGGTCGCGGCAATCAGGCGGAAATCGGAATGCACTTCTTTCTCCGCACCGAGGGGACGGAAGCTATGCGTTTCCAGCACCCTTAACAGCTTGGCCTGCATGGACTGCGGCATATCGCCGACTTCATCCAAAAACAGGGTTCCACCGTTAGCCTGCTCGACCAGACCAATCTTGTTGCTTTGTGCACCGGAGAACGCGCCTTTCTGGTAGCCAAACAGCTCGCTTTCAATCAGATTTTCCGGGATCGCCGCGCAGTTTATGGCGATAAAAGGTTTGTCGGCACGTTCGGAACACTGATGCAGCAGACGCGCCACCACATCCTTCCCTGAACCAGTTTCACCCTGAATCAACACCGAAAGACGGTGTTTTGCCGCCTGATAAATCTGCTGGTGCAGCTCTTTAATGACGATAGAACGACCAATCAGCGTGGCTTCCACCCGCTTTTCCTGCTCGCGACGGCTCTGCCCTTCATCCTTAATCTGGCGGAGTGAATCTCTCAGCGCGACCTGCTCCCGCCGGGTATGCGCCAGCTCACGCAGCAACATAAGCTGGCGACAAAACACCTGCGCCAGCCGTTCGCACTCGCCTCGCTGATGCAGCGTTTGCAGGCGCGTCGGCGTATCCAACAGCGCCAGCACCGCCAGCGGTTTACCGCTCTCCGACAGCAGCGGCAGCGCATGCAGCCCGCAGTTCGTCCCGACAGAGACCAGCATCTGCCGAAACTCACGGTGCTCAATGCGAGCGCCGCCATAGAGAGAATCCCAGGTGCGCGCCTGATTCTTATGCAGCGCATAAGCCAGCGGGTGGCTAAAGTCATCCACGCCCAGACTCAGCGCCACCGGCGTTTCATGCACTCGCCCCTGGCAGGTCAGTTGCCTGCCGCTGACATCCACCATACCCAGTAACATCCCTTGAGGCTGCCAGGCGGCCTGCATCGTCTCCAGCAGCCAGTCGCACAGACCAGCCTCATCATGCTGTTGGGTCAGTGCAAGCGTCAGTTCGAGGGCACGTTGCATACTCAGCCCTCAACCTCAGTCTGGAACTGGCCGGCTTCGACGCGGAAATGAATACGGCTGACAGGTTCACCCGCAGACATGCGTTGCAGCAGCTGTAGCGAGACCGGTGGCAGCAAGGCGCCATCAATCACCGATTCGAGCATACGCGCGCCGTTTTCGCTGCGGTTCGCCAACCGCAGAATCTCTTCCGGCACCGCGTCCTCAATGATGACTTCCGCACCAAAGCGCTGTTGCAGCAGAGACACCAGACGCGACAGTTTGCCCTGCACGATCTCAACCATGGTGTCATGCGCCAGCGGCAGATAAGGAATGACTTCCATACGCGCCAAGAGTGCAGGTTTGAAGAAGGCCGCCAGCTCAGGGTAGAGCGCATCCAGCAGCACATCCGACTGCTCGGCGTAGTTCACGATCGTCTGGAACCCGAGGTTGGACGTCAGGAAGAACACCACGTTACGGCAGTCGATTACCCGACCTTCGCCATCGGCGAGTTCACCTTTATCAAACGCCTGATAGAACAAGTTCAGGACATCTGGGTGCGCCTTCTCCACCTCATCCAACAGCACCACGGAATACGGTTTCTGGCGGATGGCTTCGGTCAACACGCCGCCTTCACCAAACCCGACGTAGCCCGGCGGTGAACCGATCAGGCGTGAAACCGTATGTTTTTCCTGATATTCCGACATATTGATGGTGGTCAGATAATTGCGTCCGCCAAACATCAGGTCGGCAATCTGGAGCACGGTTTCCGTTTTACCCACGCCGCTCGGCCCTACCAGCAAGAAAGCCCCCAGCGGACGCCCCGGACGACGAAGATCGGCACGCGCGGTCAGCAGGTGTTTATGCAATTGAGCAATCGCCAACTGCTGCCCTTTAATTAAATCCCCCAGGAATTCAGGCAGGCGCGTGACGACATCCATTTCACTCTGTGAGATGCGGTTCAGCGGCACGCCCGTCCACTCGGCAATGACGGCTGCAATCTGCGTTTTATCAACGTGAGGGGAGACCAGTACCGAGGACTGTTGCAGCGCTTCCAGCGCCTGTTCGCAGGCCGCCAGTTCCGCCGCGGCCGATACCGCATCAAAATCGACAGACTGCTCTTCATCCAGCAGCGCCGTACGCAGTTCAATCACGCGCTGAACCTGTGTTTTCTGCTGCTGCCAATCGGCTTCCAGCTGTGCCAGCTGTACCGCACCGGCTTCGCGGGCGTCACGCAGTTCGGCTAATCGTTCTTCGGTATTGCCCAGACCAATACGCGCCTGACGCTCAAGCTGGGTAATTTCCATCTCCTGCTGATGCAGGCGGGTTTGTAGCTGGCTGACCGCACGCGGTGGTGTCGTCAGGTTAATCGCCACGCGCGCGCTGGCAGTATCCAGCACGTCGATGGCTTTATCGGGCAGTTGGCGACCCGAGATATAGCGGGCCGACAGCTGTGCCGCCGCCTGAAGCGCATCTTCATCAATCAGAACGCCGTGCGCTTTTTCATAGATACCACGCAGCCCACGCAGGATAACCGTGGCTTCTTCCGCGTTCGGTTCACCGACTTTGACGAGCTGGAAACGGCGGGAAAGCGCGGCGTCCTTCTCGACGTATTTTTTGTATTCGCTCCAGGTCGTGGCCGCGATGGTGCGCAGTTCACCGCGCGCCAGCGCAGGCTTGAGCAGGTTGGAAACATCCAGCCCACCGGCCTGATTGCCCGCTCCGATGAGCGTATGCGCTTCATCGATAAACAGAATGATAGGGCGCGGCGAATCCTTCACTTCCTGCATCACGCCTTTGAAGCGTTTCTCAAATTCGCCTTTCACCGAGGCACCGGCCTGCATCGCTCCCAGGTCGAGCGTCATCAGTTCCACATCCCGTAATCTTTCCGGCACGGCACCGGCCACGATACGCAGCGCCAGCCCTTCGATCAGCGCACTTTTACCGACGCCCGCTTCCCCGACCACAATCGGGTTGTTTTTACGGCGACGAGAGAGAATGTCGATCATCAGATCGATTTCATGGTCGCGGCACAGCACCGGATCCAGTTGCCCTTGTCGGGCGGATTCCGTCACGTTTTGGGTATAGCGAGAGAGCTGCGTGTTCGCTGCGGCAGCCTGTTCGGCCGTGGCGGACTGCACCGCGACGTCCGTTTCCACCGAATCCTTCACCCACTCATCAAACTGCTGGCGTAAAAGCTCACGGTTAATCTGCGCCAGCGGGCGGGATACCGCGCCAGCGACATAGCGATTGGGTGTCAGCAGCAGGACCAGCAGCAAGATGCCGCTGCGCAGGCGTGAATGTTGGAATTCAGCCGAGGCCAGCAGCCAGCTATCCTGTAACCACTCCACCAGCAGAGGGGAGAATGAGGGATAGCCCGCATCAAATTCTTTATCCATCGAGGAAGGCAACAGCAGCGAAGACAGCTCATCCGTATCCACGCCCGCACGCTTGAGGATCTGGCGCACATCGCACAGCGGCGTTTCCAGCATTTTCATCAACAGATGCTCAATACGGATTTCCGCACCCTGATGTTGAATACAGAGTGCCGCCGCTTCTTCCAGCATATGACGGCACACGGGGTTGAGTCGTTCAACCAGTGTCGGCAGTTCAATTCGAATCACGGTGTAGCTCCTGTTATTGTAATAATTCTCCCAGCTGACGCAGTACGTCCTGGGTTTGATGAGTTAGCTGATAGCGGTACAGGCCGAAGGCGGCCACCAAGACCACACACACGCCGACAAACAGCGTGCGCAATGACACCTGTCTGCGAAGCTGGTAGCGCGAGGCTTGCTGCCCCAGATTCAGGTGGAATACCGTCGGCGAATTCGCAGGCTCTGGGCGCAGGGTGTCATGCAGCTTGCTCACGACGCGGTTCAGTTCTTCACGCCCTTGCGTCATCACCCGATAGCGCCCTTCAAAACCCAGACAGAGGCAGAGGTAGATAAACTCCAGAATGTCGCGATAGCGGGTTGGGTCGTCCAGCAGCTTCTCCAGCAGGACAAACACCTTTTCGCCACCCCACGTTTCATTGTGAAAACGGGTCAGCAGGGAATGGGCCGACCACATGCTTTGGCCACCCCATTCCCGCCCCATCACGGCTTCATCAATGAAGGTGCAGAGGATGTAGCGGAACGACAAGATCACGCCGTTTTCGTAGCCATGAGAATGTAATTCCTGCTCGATAGCCTGAATTTCAGATACCACGCGCTGATACAGATCTTCCACGCCCTCATAGGCAGAGAGCTGGCGCACCCGCTCTACCATGCCCAACAGCGGTGTGACCGCATCCACCATCGGATTAATGCTTTGTCCACGCAGGCGGAACCAGTAGTCAGAGTCCATATCCAGCTGGCGGGCGTGGTCAAAAAGCAGATCGCCCAGTTGATCGTTTTTAATAACCTCGATGCTCATCTCTTTCTCTCCTTACTACTGCCCACGGATGGCCCAAAGCTGCATATCCAGTTCTGGGAATTCGCCAGCAATGTGGAACGCCAGCGTGTTGCCAGACACCAGCACCTGCCAGGCGGGGCTTTGTCTATCCAGTTGGAAATAGCTGTAGCCCGCGTGATAAGGCAGCTGGCGCGGCGCAACTGGCAGCGGCAGCAGCGGAATACCCGGCAGTTGCAGACTGATCAGTTCGCGGATCTTCTCGCTGGAGGCGATCTTCGTTTGTTGCAGCAGCTGTTTACGCAGATGCTCCTGCGGCATACGCGCACGCACCGCCAGTACAAACTCGGCGCTGGCCATCAATTCCGCATCGCCAACCATCGCCACCATCACGCCATACGGCTGTTTCTTCAGTTGGATGGAGACGGCGCGCGGCGACAGCACGGTGCTCAGCGCCTGACGCAGCGACATCATCAGCGGCTCAAAGCTGGCCTGCTGGTGTTCGTGGCGATAGGCAGGGAATTCAGGCGGCAGACGCGACTCGTCGGTAAACGTCATCAGTTCGCCGCACAGCTCGACCAGCGTTTCGTGCAGGCGTTCAGGGTGCAACGTGCCAAGGCGCGCCAGATGCGACAGTTTGGGCTGCGCGCGGTTAAGCAATTGCAGCATCATAAATTCAGCCACGTCTGCAACGCCCTGCTGCCCTGGGGCGGCAATACGCTGCGCTAGACTGCGCGCACGTTCTGCTACCAGACCGGCGGATTCGCCCAAAAAGCGTTTTAAGGTAGGGATCGCGGTGACGCTAATGCTGCACGGCATAAAGTTGGGATCCAGAATCAAGCCGCCGTCCGGGCGCTTATCCAGAATGTTGGCAATCGCCAGCGAGGCATAGGCGCTGCGATCGTCACGATCGAGCATCAGGCGCAGGCTGACCTTGCCGACTTCCAGAGAAACGATGTCGCCACCGTCGCTGTGCAGATCGCGCACGTCATGCCGATGCGATTGCAGACGGCTGGCGATCCCCTGTCCCGGCTGACCGACTTCACTGACGCCATTTACCGCCAACGGCAGCGCCAGATACACTTTCTGGTTTGCCAGCGCGACGTCGGTAATCTCCAGCGGCAGCGGCAGGGCGTCGTCGCCCGGAATATTGAACACGGTGCCATCAGGCATCACCCCGCTGGCGTTCACCAGCGCGATGCGGCCAAAATTGAGGTATTCCTCATTAATCGCCAGCGACTGCAAGCCATAGAAATAATCACTGAGAGCGCTGAGACGCGCGTGCAGTGCGTAATCGGTGTGTCTTTGCTGTTGTTGAAAATGCTGCGGTTTAATGAACAGACCTTCCCGCCAGATAATGCGATTGCGACTCGACATAGTTATTCTTCTTCTTGGTCTTTTTTGATTTCGACTTCATCCCTGCGCAGGTGCACGAGGATCTGATACGTCTGCCCGGTATTCTTTAGCTTGATGACTTTGCGCCACTCTGCGCTTTCCGAATCCGCATAGCGCGCCACTACGCCGAGGTAGTGCACCTTTTCATCCAGCGCTTCGGGCGGCAGATATTTGAACTGTCCCGGCAGCAGCGTGTAGTCCTGATGGCTGAGGTAATTCTTGGCTAATGCCTTTTCGATATCCGTCGTGATCTGGTCGTAATCGGTGGCTAACAGGCGTGAATCTTCCGCCAACAGCACCAGTTGGAACTCGATAGGCGCGGCTTCACCGCTGTCGTTCGGGTTAACGTCCGGTTCCGCCAGCAGGCTAAACCCCACGGTAGAAGGCTGATGATTGTTGCTACCTATCTGAATATCGGGATTCGCCGCCACCTGCGCCATTTTGCCCAGCGTGGTACACCCCGACAGCAGGAACATCAGGGAACATAAGCACAGAGCCCGCAGCATTATTTTTGCTCCTGCTGTTGACGCACGGAACGGTCATACGCCTGCGCATATACCTGATGGAACAGCTTCTGGAAGCCCTGCTGGCGCGGCGACGTTAATTCACGGAAGTAGTGCTGATACATCTGCCACGCCCAACCGTCATCCACTGCCAGTGGTTCGCCACTGCGGCGATAGTGCTCAAAGCGATTGAGCAGCGCGGCTGGCGAAAAGGCCTGAAGAATATTTTCCAACGCCACGGCTATCGCTTGCTGATTCGCGATGTGGTGCACCCGCACATTGTTCAACACCTCTTCCACCGCTGCTGGCGCAGACAGGTGCACCGGGCTTTTACCTTCGGCAAACAGCACTGACAGCGTATCCGCATAGCCCAGCCCCAGACGCAGCGGGTTATCTTCAATCGGGCGCAAATGCGTGTCCGCCATTGCCGCCTGTTCCGTCTGCAATGCCAGCAGGCCTTCAACCATCGCGCGCAGGCTTTTCCCCATTTCTTCCAGCATTTCGCGCAGTCGTGCATCATCACCCGGCTGAAGCGACAGCCCCAGCCCGCGCATCAGCGGTGCTAATGAGGTTCCATCGCTGTAGCCCTCCAGCCCTTCTCCCGCGTACGGTGTGTTGATGGTCGGTAATTCCACAAATTTCTGATCCATGGTGTCCTCAGCAGAAGAAAAAGAAGAAAGAGAGGTCGTGAACGATGCCCCGACCGTCTCACTGTCTGATGGCAAGAGTGGCTGGCTCTGCTCTTTCTGTAGCGCCCACAGCGGGTCATTCAGCGCAACCGTGGTGTCAGCCAGATCTGTTGAGCGCCTTTTTTTATCTTCACTTAGCCAGCCGCCCAGCACATCGACCGTGCCCTGCCCTAATACCTGATCGATATCCTGTTCCGTGGTGGGATCGCCGATATAAACGCCCAGTCGGAAAGGCCCGATAACCAGCTCATCGCCGTGTGACAAAATGACTTTGCGATCGCGCCCAATTGGCGACAGCGATCCGTTAATAAAAGACTGGCCGCTCAGATCGCACAGGCTGAAATAACCATCGGTCATTTCGATACGGGCGTGCTCCGGCACGACGGATCCCAGCCGATCCCGCAGTTGCCATTGGTCTTTTTCTGACGCACCCAGCGTGCCACCACGATGATCGAACTGGTGCTGCACCTGAGAATTGATATCGAGCTGCTCACTGTTGAGCACAACCAACGTGAGTGGATGGGTTACGTTCACATTTACTCCTGCACACAAATCGTCACATAGGGATCCGCGGGCGGCTGCCCGAGAAAGCTGCTCCATCCCAACCGGCTGCTTTGCTCACTGCCCAGACTTAAGCCCTTGGCTTCGCCTTCCGCAAAACCCAGACGCAGATCCCAGGCCAACTGATCGCGAAGAATGAAAGAGACAAAACGCACCAGCGGCTGAAAATGCTCGCCGTT